>NZ_JACSCH020000001.1:0-47384 GCF_014451325.2 Streptomyces sp. CB02980
GGCCGGCCGACGAGATCATGCCGCTGCTCCGCACCGCCGCCGACGCCGCGCTCCTCGGCTTCACCAGAGCCGACCTGCTCGAGCAGGCCGAGGCCATCAGCACCGGCGCACCGTACGAGCTCCGCGTCTGCGTCACCGGGTAGAGCTGGCGGGTGCGATCAGCCGCGCAGCGGCACGCTCGGTTCCTCCTCGGCCAGCGCCTCAGTCTGGCTGCTGCCCTCCACCTGCGGCCGCGGGCGCCCAGTAGCCGGGCCGCGCCCTGTAGCCGATGGTGAAGGTGTGGCGCATCGAGCGACCTCCCCGAGGGTCAGAACCCGCCGGCTGCACTCCCCGCAAAGACGTCCACGCGTCGGCGTAGCACCGGCGCCGCCTCGACGGGCACATCGCGTCGGTGACGCCCTGGCACCCTGGGCAACAGCACTGACGGCCATCGCGGCAGCGATCGGCCTGTTCTTCAGCGCCCTGGTGGCGTCGTCGAGCGTAGACGCGACACGCAGGCAGCTGGACCAGGACGAGCGGCAGCAGGCTGGGCGGGTCGGCTACTGGGCCGAGTCAGCCGGCGAGCTTGCCGAGACCGTCATCATCGTGAACCGCTCGCTGGATCCCGTGACCAACGTCGAGCTGTGGTGGTACGCGCCGGACGCGAACATCGACCCGGCCAAGCATGAATGGGTCTTCATGGCCTTCGAGACCATCCCACCCTGCACCCGAATGGTCTTCGATCACCGCGCCATCGACGAATTCCTTCTGAGCCACTTCGGGATCGAGCAGGGCGGGGCCCCGGTCCGGGCGATCCAGTTCATCGACAGCGACGGGCGGCAGTGGTTGCGCGACCCGACGGTGCTTCGTACGGCCGAGTACGAAAGGGACGATGGCGAGTACGTCGGTGATGCTCCTGCTCGCCAGGAGCCTGCCGAGCACTGCGACAAATGATCATCTTCTCGTGACAGCGCAGGACATATCCCTCGGCAGCCGCCGCCGCCGCATAACGGCAACCACAGCGGTGCGCCGTACAAGCTCCCCATCCGCGTCACCAGGCAGCCGAAGAAGGCGTGCGATCACGGGCCAGGTCTGCCTAGCCTGGGAGCTGTAGGGTCCCGTCGTTTCTGGCATAGCGCAGCACGCTGACCAGCAAGTCTCTGGGTTGCCTCGCAGTGCGGGTCGACGTCCTTGTCTCAAATCCGTGGCACTTCCTCAGGGCAGCGCTGGAAGATGTAGGTGTGCAGCTCTCCCACGTCTATCGCGTCACCAAGTACGACCCCGCAGACCGTGACGATCACGGGCACTACACCGGTGCCGAGGACGTCACCAGCGATCACGGCAAGGTCGAGGCGGCCTATCTTCAGGCGGTTCAGGCGTTCGCCGCGGATACAGGCGTCGACCGTCTGTCTGTGCGCGAGCCGGAGGTCTCGTCGTTCGTCCATTTCGGCGTCGAACCGCCTCTGGATGGCTTCGGTCTCGGCACGCTCCTTCCGGGCGGTCTTGCCGACTTCCACGACGGAGCAGAGGTGCCGCTGGACACCGGGTTGGAGCTGGTGCGGCTCATGCTGCGGGACAGTGGGGCCTGGTGCCGGCTGGAGGCTGAGGGGGCGTTCGCCGTGCACGTCGGATGGGACCAGTACGTCTACATCGGCAGCAGTCAGCCCTGTCATGTGGCCCTTGCCTGCACCCGCGAGCTCGGACTGTTCCCGGAACGCCTGGACGCATCCCCCTACGACTTCGAGCCCGACGAGGACGGCGTTCGACGGCCGGGCGACAACGCATTCTGGGACGGCCTGCACAGGGCAGTTGCCAGCGGCCGCGCGGGACTTCTGGAAGAGATCTACGTCCAGAACGCCTCACGATGGCATCGCCTCACCAGCGGCACCATCGATACGGTTCGCGCCGCCCTCGCTCCTCGCGCGCGTCTGGCCGTGTGGCCAGACCTCTCCTCAGACACCGCCACCGTCCTCGACGCCCTCCCCACCGAGGGCCTCGTCGAAGGCGTCTGGCAGGACACAGACGGCCAGATCCACAGCGCTGTCGCTGACGAAGACGATTTCCCGGAGCTGGCTGCCCGAATCGCCGGTGCGCATGCTGCAGCGCTTCTGCCCATCTACGCCGAAGAACGCATCCCCCTGCTCTCCGCTGTCATGCCTGACAGAGACGGAGTCATGCGCGCCCGCTGGCAGGCCGAACCATCACTCAACGACACGGCTCAGGAACTCTGACACCCGAACGTGGACACGCTGAGGCAACCGCGCACCAGATGGCCGCGATGCCGGAGAAGAACACTCTGAGGAAGGCCACGGCCCAGAAGACCATGGCGAAGAAGACGACCCGCCGGAAGACCGCCTGACCCGTTCGGGTCGTGTCCTCGGGGTGCTGCCAGGGACGATCTCCCTGTGGAGACTGATGAGCCGGTGATCGGTGACTACCCGGACGCAGACGAGCCCCGACTGCCCCTGCTGACCGCGGCAGAGGCCCCGGACGCGATCGGGTACATGCGGCTGCTGGAGACACTCAACCTCACACCCCGCCGGCTCCCCACGGACTAGGTTCTGTCCGGTCGATCACGTGCGGAGCCAGACGAGTGTTGCTGCGACGGTCGCGGTGCCCAGGTAAACGTAGGCGCGCTTGTCGTATCGGGTGGCCACGGCCCGGTAGTTCTTAAGCTTGTTGATCGCTCGCTCCACGGTGTTGCGCTTCTTGTACAGCTCCGTGTCGAAGCCGGGCGGGCGACCTCCCGCTCGACCCCGGCCTTTGCGATGCCCGACCTGGTCGCTCTTCTCGGGGATGACGTGCCGGATGCCGCGCTGTCGCAGGTAGCGGCGGGTTCGGCGGTTGCTGTACGCCCTGTCCACGCTCACGCTGTCCGGCGTGGTCCGCGGGCGCCCCGGACCGAGGCGGCGGGGTACCCGGATTCGCTCCATGACCGGCTCGAACTGGGTGCAGTCCGCCCGCTGGCCCGGGGTCAGAAGCAACGACAAGATGCGGCAGCGACCATCGGCACTCAGGTGAATCTTGGTGGTGAACCCTCCCCGGGAACGGCCGAGCGCCTCACCTCGCGCACCACCTCCGCCAGCCGGATGCGCAACCTGCCCCCCACCTTGCCTCTCTGGTGTGCCACCGCCCGCGCCCCCTTTGACGTGGCAGGAGGCGGGGCCTTGCGGGCGCCGGCCGCATGCTGGTGAGCGCGGATCGACGTCGAGTCCACCGAGACGTCCCTGTCGATACCACCGACAGCATCGGCCTGCGCCTGCACCTGCTGGAGCAGCCGCTCCCACGTCCCGTCGGCGGACCAGCGCCGATGGCGCTCGTAGACGGTCTTCCATGGCCCATAGCGTTCCGGCAGGTCACGCCACTGCACCCCGGTCCGCACCCGGTGCAGAATCCCGTTGACCACTTGCCGGTGATCACGCCACCGCCCGCAGCGGTTATTACCCGTCGGCAGGAGCGGCCCAAGACGTCGCCACTCCGCCTCTGTCAGATCCCCCCCGACCGGTCATCAAGAGCCAACGAAGTAGTGGACGGCATAGACACGGTCAGCATCTGCGATGCCACCACGCCAACTCCGGATCTGCCATGGGCTCGTGATGCGTTCGCCTGAGCAGCACCTCATCCAGACTCTCGACCCGTACCTGGAGCTCGGCAGCGGCGCTCGGCGGCAGCATGAGCAGAGCTTCTTGCAGCTTGTCCCGAGCCCAGCCCTCACCACAGCACGGGCAGGTGAACTCGGCCTCCCAGAGCCTCCAGCGGCGCTTGGTGCCGTGGACGCGGACAGACCACAAGCTCAGTGCAACCGACACGATGCCTGGGGTCAGTCGCTCCCGTTCGAGCGTGCGGACGGCCGCATTTGCTGCCCCCGACAGTCTTGGGACATCGCGATAGCGCACCCAGGGCCGTCCCCATCCGCGTTCACGCGGTCGAAGTGAAGCTGGCGTTCTACGCGGCACGACCCCTTCGGACATCAGTCATGAACAGCATCTTCCCACAGCCCAAGATCGGCCGGACAGGACCTAGGCACAGCCCACCCCGCGCCCGACCGCCCTTGAGTCCGCTCCCCCGACCGATGCACCCCGCCGAGTGGCTCGCCCGCCGGCCCGGCCCCGAGGCGTCGCACGCCTAGGTACAGCCCGCCCCGCGCCCGACCGCCCTCGAATCCGCTCCCCCGGCCGATGCGCCCCGCCGAGTGGCTCGCCGGCCGGCCCGGCCCCGGAGCGTCACACGCCTAAGATCACCGGGACGAGGGACCGCGGACGAGACACGAAAAGAGGCAGCTGACATGGCGGACGAGCGCGTGTACCTGGTGACCGGGGGCGGCACGGGGATCGGGGCAGCGACCGCGCATGCATTGACCCGGGCCGGACACAAGGTGGCAGTGTCAGGGCGCCGCCCCGAGCCGCTGCGCCTGGTCGCCGAAGAGACCGGCGCCCTGCCCGTACCGTCGGACATCGGTGACCCCACCGCGGTGACCTCGCTCGTCGACACGGTAGTCGGCACCTATGGCCGTCTCGACGGACTGGTACTCAACGCCGGCATCGGGCGGGGCGGCGGAGTGGGAGAGGTGACCCTGGAAGACTGGGACGAGGTCATGCGAACCAACCTCACCGGTCCCTTCCTGCTGCTACGCGCCGCGCTCCCCCACCTGCTCCACGCCCGCGGCGCGGTAGTCGCAGTGGCCTCGGTGTCCGCCCTGCGCAACGGCGTCGGGAACGCCGCCTACGCCACCTCCAAAGCAGCACTGCTCCA
The DNA here is from genome assembly GCF_014451325.2 of Streptomyces sp. CB02980. Classification (GTDB taxonomy): domain Bacteria; phylum Actinomycetota; class Actinomycetes; order Streptomycetales; family Streptomycetaceae; genus Streptomyces. The sequence continues at coordinate 4,732 of NZ_JACSCH020000001.1, forward strand.
AATGTGCCGCTCGCTCGCGGTCGACTACGGAGGCACCGGGTTGCGCGCCAACACCGTCTGCCCAAGCTGGGTACGCACCGACATGGCCGACCGCCGAATGAACCGGTTCGCCGACGAGGCAGGCCTGGAAGGGAACAGCCTGGAAGCGGCATACGAGGAAGTGACCCGAGTCCTGCCCGCCGGGCGGCCCGGCGAACCCCAAGAAGTCGCCGAGGCCATCACCTGGCTACTGTCACCCGCCGCCTCGTTCGTCAACGGTGCGGTACTCACCATCGACGGCGGCGCGACCGCACTCGACCCCGGCACCCTCGGCTTCGACTTCCGGATGGAGCCACGCACCCCACGGACCTGACCGACAGCCACGACCGAAGGTGACCGGCCACGTTCAACCGACCGCCCACCCCACACAGCCGGGGACAGCCGCGGTCATCCCGCACGATCAGGGACGGTCACAGTCATCCCGCACGATCAGGGACGACCCACGACGCGCCACTGGTGACGGACACACGCACCGGACGACAGTTCAGACCGTGGAACACACCGTGCTCCGGCTGACGAACCCGCTGATTCCCGCAATCGCGGACACCGCAGCAAGCAGCTCAAACACTCACATGCCGGTACGGACATCCCGCAGGCACGGGGCGAAGCCCGACTTTGCCGCTTCACAGGGGTGCCCTCCGGGCCATCCCCGCGGGCGCGGGGGCGACCTCGTGCTCGACGAGGCGAGCGCGATCAAGGGTCTTCTCCTGACGGAGCTGGTGGATACTGTGCGCACGCTCGAACCATCCCGCGGGCACAGGGGCGACGACCCAGCAGATCGAGCGGGACGAGATGGGGTAGGACTATCCCCGCAGGCGCAGGGGCGACTGTCTATTCAGCGCGTCGATCCGGGGCGCGCGGGCAGGGTCGTCGTGAGTGAGGCAGCGCTCGATCGCGTCGAGAATCCCCTGGCCATCGGTGCGTAACTCATGGTGACCACCCTGGTGTCGAAGGAGACGGCGGACGAACCCGTTAGGGCTGCGTCCCTCCTCCTCCCAGTCTGCGCGTCCTGCCCCGTGACCACGGAGGGGCCGGCCCCAGCGCGGGCCGGCCCTTTGTCGGTGTCCGGGGAGCGGGTGCGGGTGCGGGGCTAGAAGCCCTTCACCACCCAGTCCTGGACGTCAGGGGTGGGGCTGCCCTGAGTCCACAGGGTCAGCCAGACTCCGTTGCCGAAGGAGTTGCCCTTCGGCGTGATCGCCTTGCCGTAGGCGTTCACGGCGCTGCCGTCGGCCGAGGGGGAGAACCGCTGGACGTCGCTGGAGGGGTTGCACGTCCACAGGGTCAGGAGCGCGCCGTTGGTGTTCGCGCCGTTCGCCTCGGGGGTGATGCACTTGCCGCTCGCCTTGTGGACGATCAGGCCGTTGTCGTACTTCCAGCGCTGGGCGTCCGCTCCCGTGCAGGTCCACACCGTGACCGGCGTGCCGTTGGCGGTGCCGTTGCCCTGGGGTGTCGCGCAGACGGAGCCCGCCTGGTGGAAGTTGGTGAGCCAGCTCCAGCCGTCGACGGGCTTGCCGGCGTCGGGCTCGATGTTGAACACGACTCTGCGCGGTCCGCTGGAGTCCACGAGCGCTTCGTTGGCGCCCCAGAGCCGCTTGGCGAGGGGGTCCCAGGAGAGGCCCTGGGTCAGCTGCGGCGCCTGGGTGAGGACGTGTGGCGCTTCGCCGGGCTTGGCCACGTGGATGCAGGAGTAGAGCTCGGTGCCGCCCGGCCAGTACGTCGGGCACGTGCCGCTCATGTAGTAGTTGGTGCCGTCCGTGGCCGTGCCCTGGATGCCCCAGACGGGCGAGGAGTAGCCCGTGGTCTCCGAGGCCACCGTGGTGGGAAGGCCGGTGCCGAGGGCCGACAGGGGCCAGCGGACGATGCGGGCGCCCGCGCCGTTGCGGTTCTCCACCGAGACCAGGGCCGGCGTCGCGCCAGAACGGTCGACGCTGAGGCTGCTCAGGCACAGCTCGCTGTTGAGGCTCGGACCGCAGGCGCGGGGGCTGTTGTTGAGCCAGGCCGTAGAGACGTTGTCGACCGCGGCGGTGCTGATGGTGCTGTAGCGGGCGACGAGCGGCATCGCCCAGAGGTGGAACCGGGCGGAGGTCTTGCCCGCGTTCAGGCGGGTGAAGGCGCTCGTGGTGTCGTTCATGCGCCACATGCGGGTCAGGTCGAAGACCTGGAGTTCCGCGCCGTTGGCGACGAACAGCCGGTTGCCGTACCAGGCGACGCCGTCCGAGTGCGAGGTGTACTCAAGGGGCTTGAAGTTGCCGTTGACCGGCTCCACGAGCGCGATGTGCCCGTACTTGACCTGGCCGCCGGTCGACTCCGTGATGGTGACCCGCGCATAGTCCTCGACGGTCTCCGACGGCTTCCGGTCCTTGACCCACGTGCCGTGGTACCAGGCAGTGGCGGTGAGGGAGCGCCCCGCATACAGCCCGTCGGCAGTGGCGCCATGCGAACCCGCGAAGCCCTGCGGCATCCAGCCGCCGCCGCCCTCCGCGTAGTTGGACCGGTCGTCCTCGTCGTCCCAGCAGAACCCGTCGGGCTTGAGGGCGCCGTTCAGTCCGGTGGCGTGACAGAGCCCCGGACGTCCCGTACGGGTGCCCAGGACATCGGTGACGGACGCCTTGGCTACTCCGGCGGCCTCGGCGGAGTCGATGAGGCCCGTCTTGTCCCCGTCCACGCGGGTGAGCTTGAAGTTCGCGGTGAACGGTTCCAGACCTGAGGCGGCCTGGGCGGGCTGGGCGGGAAGCAGGACCGAGGCGGCCACGGCCGCGCCGAGTGCGAGCTGAGCGAGGCGATTTCTTCGCCCGAACATGAGTTTCATTCGGGCAGGCTAAGTACCTCCGCTCGCCCATGATCATCTTCTTCACCGGGTCTTCACGCAGGTCACAGGGTCTGCGCAGGCGCCGCGTTGAATGTCCGGCAGTACCTCCAACGAGCGGAAGCGGCCGTTGGCAGATCGACCATCCAGCGTCGGATTCCATGTCGCCGCTCAGCGGAAGAGATTGATCCAGCTCAAAGCCCCCAGATTCGTCCGAGGAGGTCACCACGAAGCTCCGCCGCGGCCTCACCGCCGAACTAGTGCTGTGACTGCATACGTTCACCGGGTTGGTGATCCCTGACGTCAGGAGCTGAACTCCTAGATCGACACGAGCCACCAGGTATTCATGGCCCCTCCTACAGGCCGAACAAGCGACTCAGGGCGGCGGTCACCCAAGCATGAGTTGGCCCCAGGGGGTACTGCCGGGGGCCGTCGGCTCACTGATCCGCAGGGCTCAGCTGACCGGTCCCGTCATCGCGTGCGGCCCTACCGCCGGTTCGAGCAGCGACAACGTCCGCTGCTGCGCATCGAGGCCGACGCGGATGCCAACCGGCATCGGCAGATTCGGGCCGGCATGCCCGAACTCGACGTTGCCCAGGACCGGGATGTCACGGTCACCGAGGACGTCGAGGACGATCTCGGGCAGAGCAGGGGACGCGCCGGGCTCGAGTCCACTGATCTCACGCGGAACGCCCACGACCATGCCGGAGATCCGATCGAGGATGCCGCAGTGCCGCATCACCTGCAGATAGCTCCACACGTGCGATGCCAGGCCGCCCGTCTCCTCCCAGAACAGCACAGCACCGTCGAACCATTCGAGCGGCAGCGCGAAACGCGTCGCCTGCGCCAGCACGATGCGATTGATCACCCCTCCGATCAGCCGACCTTCGACACGACCAGGACGCCAGCACTCCCACGACGGACTCGCAGGCAGCGCACCGATCGCCTCGGTAGCGGTCAGCAACCTGGAGTAGAGCTTCTCGAGTTCCGCTTGGCGCGCCACGGGCGCAGACACCCAGTGTCCGCCGAAGCCAGGGACGGCCATGTCGGCATGGAACCCGACCAGACCCGTGCGCGAATAGAGCACCAGATGCAGCAGCGAGATGTCGCTGTAGCCGAGGATCGGCTTGGGGTCGGCCCTGATCGCCTCGACGTCGATCAGGTCAAGGTAACCGAGCGCGGTCTGGCCGCCGTCACTCGCAACGATCGCGCGCACCTCAGGATCTTGCAGAAGACCATTGAGCTCCCCGGCGATCTCCGCCGGCGTGGCCGCGCTCCACCAATGGCGGCGTCCTGCTGCGAGTAGCGGAGCCCGACGCACGCGAAATCCCATCCGCTCGAGCACGACCACCGTCTGCTCGACGTTGGGTTCGCAAGCGGCTGGCAGCGGACCGGACAACGATGCGATGACAACGAGATCTCCGGGCCTCAGGGCACGCGGCCGAAGCAGTCGAGGCAGTGCAGGACTGGACATGGCGTCAGTGTCGCCGGTGCCATCGGCAGGGTCACGCGACTTTCGCCGGCCGTCCACCCCAGCACAGGCCCTCCTCGCTACGGATGCGGGCTCGCTCGCAGCGCTGGGCCGCGAGGACATCTGGACGGCGGGCATTGGTGTTGCGCCAGCACAGGTAGGCGTGCTGGCTTTATTCACGGGTTGTGGGTTCTGGCACAGATCTTGGGGAATGGCCACAGATGGTGACAGGGTCGTTCGATGGAAAACGGCCATGAGCCCGGATGCTTGACTGCAACGTGGTCACCAAGTCGCGGTCGTCGAGCGCCTACGGCGCCGTGTGCCCCTGCACTATTCGGGGTGAAGAACGCAGCGGATCCCGGTCAGGCTCTCGTTCAGCTCGCGAGCTCCCAGGGCGACGCGTTCGTCTGGATCCCGCGTCAGCTCCTCGCAGAGCCGCACCGCGTCGTCGCGGTCGCTGGCGTAGATGGCAAATGCATCGCGGACCGCGGTGTGGATCCAATCGCCATGGTTCGGGCTGGCGACTGCCAGCGCGGACGCGATAATCAGCAGTCCGGCCCTGTCCTGCCGTCGAAGCAAGGCTTCTGCGGTCACCCGTGTGACAAAGGTGTTTTCGCGGTCGAGCACCAGCTCCAGCAGCGGATCGACAGCCTCCTCCATCTCGGCAAAGCTCGCCAGACCGCGACCGGCGTCCGCCCGGTCCCCAGAGTCGCTGCTTCGCCCGAGCTCGCCAAGGGCCACGACAGCAGCACGCCGCAGGGCACTGTTCACCAGCTTGCCCACCCCTCCCGCAAATTTCGGCAAAAGTAGCACCACGGTCCCCGCGGCCGCTCGGGGGCCTCCAAGGCGACTGCCCACCGCCAGTGGGGGAAACTCACCCGGCCCACGAAAACGACCTCCAACCGGCTCCGTACTCACTGGTCAGCCCCACTCACGAACCCCCGAGTGGGCACCCTGTCGGGATCTGGGCGACCGGCTTCGAAGACGTCGACCAGCGGCAGAGCAACACCTCCGCGAGGAGCTACTGAAGCAAGATCATTTTTCGGAGCAGTTCAAATCCGGCTCGACCGTAGAGCTGTCGCTTGATCTCCTTGATCCGGTTCACGGCGCACTCGATGCTGCCCGAGCTCCAGTCCAGGGTGAGCCCGGCTGTCACGGCGTCAAGGTCCCGGAGCAGGTGGAGTGCGAAGCCGGTGAGCCCGGGCAGCTGGCTGGCCTCGACCGCGTCGATCCAGGTGGGAAGTGTGGCGCCGAGGCGGCCGGTGAGTATCTCGCCGAAGGCGCGGACATGCCCGGCGGCCGTGTCCAGTTCGGGGCAGCGTGCCAGGACATCCTTGAGGCCGGCGCGGTCGTCCTCGCTCAGCGCGGTGGGGTGCCGGGTGAGCCAGCCGGTCACCTGGCGCACCGTCGGGGGCCGGGGCGGCGCGTCGGCCGGAGCCCCGCGGAGGGTGGCGATGTGGGCGCGGACCATTTGGTAGGTGACGGGTGCGTTGTCGGCGACGAGTTCATTGTGGAGGTGGGTGACGCTGGTGCATCCCGCGGCGAATCGGCGCTCCAGGTAGGGCTTGCAGGGGTCCAGCCTGCTGGATCGGGGCCGGCTGTCGCGGATGGTGTCCTGCCAGCGTGCGGCGTTCGCGTACCGGAGCACGGTGTTGAGGCCCCAGCCCAGGTGTCGGGCAATCGCCCGACGTGAGTGACCTTGAGCAAGAAGCTTGTGGACCAGGGCGTGTGCTGCCTTCTTCCGCTCGGCCCGCCGGCCGGCTGGTACCGAGTCGTCCTGCGGCCGGCCGGAAGCCAGTCGGGTGGCCTCCGGCAGCATGCCGCTGGGCGAAGAATTGCTCAGACAGTCGCGATGGGCGGCGACGCAGGTCTCCACGGCTCGGCCGAGGCCCTGCCACAGATGGAACCGGTCAGCGACCTGCAGAGCATCGGGGCACCGCGCCGGGCGCCCTCGGCATAGGCTCCCGCTCGGTCCCGGCAGATAATCTCCACGCCGGGGTGACGGACCAGCCACACGGCCAGCGGCCCGGCTTCACGCGTCGGGAGCCATCGACCACACGATGGTCTTCGACGCTGGTCAAGACGGTGGAGTAGGTCTGGCCGCGACGGATCGCGAAGTCGTCCACGCCCAGCACACGCGGAGTACTGAACTGCGGATCAGGCAGTGCCATGACCCTGCGTAACAAGGTCATCCGTCCCGCGCCGAACCCCAGCTGGGCAGCCAGCCGAGCGCCTGCCCGCCCGGCCAGCGCGAGCCCCACTCGCTCCAAGGCTCGGTTAAGCCGAGTCGTGAACCTTGCGTGCGGGGCGGCCAGCCGGGAGAACGGCTCGGCGAACGTCCGGCGCGGGCAGTCCGCCGTTCCGCAGATGAAGCGCCGGACCGTCAGCCGGATCTCAAAGCCCTGCTCAGCGAGCGGAAGGTCCTTCAGCTTGCGCTGGTAACGGTTGTGGACCCGGTCCGAGAAGCGACCGCAGTCCGGACATGCAGCCCCGGCGGCACGGCCTCTCGCCACCACCTCGACCGTGCCGAACGCGGCCGTAGCCGTCTCGACATCCACATCGTCGATCCCGTTGAACACCAGCGAGTCCCAGAACGGTGCATCGGTCTGCATGAACAGCACCATCGCCATCCACAACCGCCCGCAGCAGCGGCCGGCAGACACCTGAGGGAGCGTCAATTCAGACCGTTGGACGACAAGGCGTACGCCGTCTCACACGAACCCGCCTCCTCACAATCGAACATCTAGGTCACCCTCCGCGACCGCTCCCCAAGATCTGTGCCAGAACCCAATTCTCGTGAACATTCGCGGGCGTCAAGATCCGCAAGTGCTGCCCAAACCGGCGGACAAACGCTGCCCCTAGAAGGGTTCTGGCTCGCTTTCCGTGATGTGTGCACGCTGAGTTACGACTGGTGCTCCGATCGGGCTTCGGGAAGTTGCCCGAAAATGTTCAGGGCCGATCTTGGCGTGGTCGACAGTGCGGCGTCGTGGAAGAAACGTCGCCCCGCCTTGAGGGCCTGCTGTTACCGTCCATCGCGGACGTGTCGGTGCTGTCGCTGAACGTGAGTCACGAGGCGATACGCATCGACCTGTGCAGTACGGCGGCCGGGGCGGCATGCCCGGACTGTGGGAGCGAGTCAACCCGGGTGCACAGCTCTTACCTGCGGTTTCCTGCAGACGTGCCGAGTGGGGGACGTCTGGTGATCATCCGACTGCGAGTTCGACGGTTCTTCTGTCCGGAGTCGTCCTGTGCTCGGCGGACGTTCGCTGAGCAACTGCCGGGACTGACCCGGCGGCACAGCCGGTGGACCGAGCGGTTGCGGTCGACTCTCGCCGCGGTAGGTCTCGCCCTCGCCGGCCGCGCTGGCGCCCGGATGGCACGGGCCTTTGGGGTGCCCATCAGCCGCAGCGCGGTGTTGCGGCTGCTCGAAGCTTTACCCGAACCGGATGTCCCGACCCCGCGGGTGGTTGGTGTCGATGAGTACGCCACACGCAAAGGGCGGGTCTACGGCACGGTGCTCGTCGACGTCGAGACCCGCCGGCCGGTGGATCTGCTGCCTGACCGGGAGGCGTCCAGCCTGGCCGCATGGCTGGCGAAGCGACCCGGCATCGAGATCGTCTGCCGGGACCGCGCACCGTTCTTCGCGGAAGGCGCCACAGCCGGGGCGCCCCAGGCGACGCAGGTCGCCGACCGCTGGCATCTGTGGCACAACCTCGGGGAAGCCGCCGAGCGGGCTGTCGCCCGCCACCGCCAGTGCCTTCGCATCCTGGTCCCCGATCGCGAGGGGAAGGCCGAACCGCCGGCACCGGCCGAGGAGAAGGCGGATTCGCCATGGCGGAGCGAGCGATTCGCCAACCGCGTCCGAGCCAGGCACGCCACGGTCCACGCACTGCTGGAAGCCGGCCACAGCCGCCGCTCCATCGGGCGTCAGCTCCAGATGACCCACCGCACCGTCAAAAGCCTCGCCGAAGCCGCGAAGCCGGAAGACCTCTTCCACGGCCAGTGGCAGCACAACCGGACCTCCGTCCTCGACGAGTACAAGCCCTACCTGGACGAACGTTGGGACGAGGGCTGCACCAACGCCTGGAAGCTCTGGGAAGAGATCGTTCCCTTGGGCTATCGCGGCAGCTACGGCCGGGTCAGCGCCTACCTGCGAGAGAAGCGCACCTCGCCACGGCCGGTCACCGCGCAACCGCCTGCACCCCGCGTGGTGACGAGATGGATTCTCAGCCGACCCGAGAAGCTGACCGAGATCGAACAGCTCCGCCTCAAGGCCGTCCTGGCCAACTGCCCCGAACTCGATGCCCTGACCAGTCATGTCCGGTCTTTCGCCCAGATGCTCACCGAGCGCCAGGGTGAACGGCTGCCGCAGTGGCTCGACGCTGTCCGCCAAGACGACCTGCCCAGCCTCCACACTCTCGCGGCCGGCATCGACCGAGACCGCGACGCCGTCATCGCCGGACTGACCCTGCCCTGGAACTCCGGCGTCGTTGAGGGACACGTCAACCGGATCAAGATGCTCAAGCGCCAGATGTTCGGCCGGGCCGGCTTCGCGCTGCTGCGCAAGCGAGTCCTGTTGGCTCACTGATCGATGTCAGAAGCGCGCGATAGCTTCCCGACATGGGTGTTTATCTGGTGAGCGTCGGCGCGGAGGAATGGTTCGGTGACGAGGAAGACGGATGGGGTGAAGTTGCTTCGGGGCTCGATGCTGAACTCAGGCGGCGGGGCATGCCGCCCTACGAGGATGTCCCCGCAGAGACGGACTTCGCCCCTGGCTCAGGGCAAGCTTTCGAGGAAAAGCTGACCCCCGATATGACCGGGTTCCTCGCCTTGTGTCAGACGCATCTGTCACGAGAGGAATCGGAGATCCTCTGCGGCTGGACCGTGCTCGTGCCCTTCTCCCTAGATGAGGAGATCTGGTTGCCCATCGAGTCCGACGACCACGAGTCCATGGTGGCCGGCGCTCCTCAGGTACTACCGCTCGCCGAGAAGCTGGCGGCAGCCATCGATCTGCCAGCCGAAACCCCGGCGACGTGCGACAACCTCGACCTGAGCACGTGGTTCAGGCACCAAGCAAAGGAACTGGCCGCTGGTCGAACAGGATCGTGGACCAAGGACCTGGATACAGCCTTCTACGTCGCACTGTTCCTGCGCGCTGCACAGCACTCGATCCGGCGCGGCTGCCCCATCGTCTGCACCTGAGACCCACCTTCGGTCCCACTGGTCTCCCAGCGAACATCACCCACCGTGCACGCGTCACGGAAAGCGAGCCAGAACCCCTAGAAGTGAACAAAGCCACCATGACGTCGTTGCGTGCGTACCAGGTGCGGGTGCAGGTTTCGTCGCCGGCGGACGACCAGTCGCCGTGGTTGTCCGCGCTGATGGCCATGCCATAGCCGTCGTAGGCGGTGCTGACGGCCGTGGTGCGCCACTTCTTCGCGGCGGTCAGGTAGGTGTTGGTGTAGGTCCGTGCGGTGCGGATGTAGCCGGCGGTGATGTGGGCGTAGGACTTCTGTTGGCTGGCGGTCTGCTTGTACCAGAGGTCGTTGACCTGGTTGCCGACTACGGTGGTGCCGTTTGTAGGTGATCTGCTGGCGGAGTCTGCCTGCGTACTGTTCGCTGTCGGTGAGGTCGCCGACGGTGACTTCGTCGCCGGTGCTGCCTGCGATGTTGTCGATGTCGATGCCGGAGACGGTGACGCTCTTGGTCAGCGGGTTGCCGCCTGCGTCCTTGGCCAGGCTTCGGTCGCCGTGCATGCCCTGCATGTACAGGCTGACGGTCTTGGAGCGGGTGTCGCCGACTGATCCGGATCCCCACAGCATCACCCAGACCTGCCCTTCGCGTGAAAGGCCTCTGGCCCCGAGACCGCCGGTCCGTACCTCGATCACGGACCGGCCACACCCCGTGCCTCACCCCGCCTCAGCCGCGCGAGGAGGGGCTGGCTACGTAGCTCGCAACCGAGAACGTTTGTTGTCGGTTTCCAAGAACGCTCCCTGGCCGCAGCCGTTCGCGATGTCGGCCAGAAGGAGGAGCGCCAGATCGAGCAGACAGTGCCGCTTGCCCCTCCGGGCCAGGGGCCTATTCCTCCGGCAGTCGCGCCATGTCGGACACGGGCCCGAGATGGCCGAGCTTGTCGGGATTTGATACGGAGCGGAGCGCCCGGATGACGCCGTCGGTGATGTCCAGCTCGATCACCGACGCCACTCGCCCTTCGGCGTCGTACGTCACCGCGCCCGGCCGGCCGTTGATCAACGCCGGCCGGAGGGTGGCGCCAAGCGTCAGAACCCGTCGGATTCCGCCGACGAGCAGCTGGCCGACGCGCCGCGGGTCGGTCACCGGGTTCCTGGTCGCCCGCGCCTTGCCGCCGCCGTCGCCGTGGAACACCACGTCAGGCGCGAGCATGCCGAGCAGCGCCTCCAGGTCGCCGCCTTCCGCGGCCTCGAAGAACTTGCGGGCGAGCTTCTGGCCCTCTGCCCGCCGCGCCGGGGTCGGTGTGCTGCCGACGTCCTGTCCTCCGGCGACGATGCGCTTCTTGGCGCGGGCGAAGATCTGCCGGCAGTTCGCCTCGGACTTGCCGGTGGCCCTCGCCACATCCGGATAGCCGTACCCGAACACCTCACGCAGCACGAACACCGCCCGCTCCACTGGGGAGAGGACCTCCAGCAGTACGAGGAATGCCATCGACAGCGAGTCGGCCAGCTCGGCGTGCTCAGCCGGTCCGGGCCGGTCGGTGGTCACGACGACCGGTTCGGGCAGCCAGTTCCCCACGTAGGTCTCGCGTCGTACGCGTGCCGAACTCAGGTGGTTGATTCCCAGCCGCGTCACCGCCGTGGTCAGGTACGCCTTCGGAGCGTCGATCACGGTCCCAGCCTGGTGCGCCCGGGTCAGGCCGAGGAAGGCGTCCTGCACGATGTCCTCGGCGTCGCCAACCGATCCGGTCATCCCGTAGGCGATGGAGAACATCAACGGCCGGTAGCCGGCCTCGTCCAGCACACCCGTTGATCCCAGCACAGAACCCTCCCCCGACTCGTATATCGCGGCAATAGGGCGAGCCTGCCTCCGCCTGCCCGTTCCAAGATCCACACGACGTTCAGCAGGTTATCCGAGGCCTCGGACCACCCGCCGCCGTGGAGACGCAGGTCACATCCACCCCTGTCACAGCTCGCGGGGGTGCCATGTCTTAGAGGGGCGACAGGGAACAACAACGAAGGAATCCACGATGAACGCTCGTCTGAACGTCTTTGCCAGCCCGGTCGCCGCCAAGGCGTGGAAGCACATCATCGCGGCGAGCAACGCGCTCGGGGACTCGACCCTGCCGGCCGCAACCCGCGAACTGGTGATGCTCCGGGCCAGCCAGATCAACGGCTGCGCCGGATGCATCGACATGCACACCAAAGACGCCGCAGCCGCCGGTGAGACCGCGGTACGCCTCCACCTGGTCGCGGCCTGGCGGGAGGCCACCGTCTTCACCGATGCCGAACGCGCCGCTCTGGAACTGGCCGAAGAAGCCACCCGCATCGCCGACGCCGCCGGTGGCGTCCCCGACGAGGTGTGGGCAAACGCCGCCAAGCACTACGACGAGGAGCAGCTCGCCGCCCTGGTGACCCAGATAGCCCTCATCAACGCCTTCAACCGCCTGAACGTCACCGTCCAGCAGCCCGCCGGCCACTACCAGCCCGGCCAGCACTGACAGCCGCCCGGACAGCCACTCCGGCTGCCGACGCTTCCTACCCTTCTACAAGGAGAACCCCATGAACCTCGCGCTGTGGATCGTCACCGGACTGCTGGCCGTTGCCTACCTGGCGGGCGGTGCGTTCAAGCTGGTCACACCGAAGGAGAAGATTGCCTCCAGCGGGCCCAGCGCGAGGTGGGTCGACGACTTCAGCGGCAGCGGTGTCAAGGCGATTGGAGCCCTTGAGGTCCTGGCTGCGGTCGGCCTGGTCCTGCCCGCCGTGCTCGACATTGCGCCGGTTCTGGTGCCCCTGGCCGCCCTCGGTCTGGTGCTGCTCATGCTCGGCGCGACCGTCACCCGCATCCGGCGTCACGAGACCAACTACATGGTCGTGGACCTCGTCTACATAGTCCTGGCCGGTTTCGTAGTGTGGGGCCGCTTCGGCCCCGAGTCCTTCATGAGCTGACCGGTGCGGTCTCCGGCCACACCCCCACGGCGTTCAGCTGGTTCACACGCAGCGGGGCAGAGATGCTCCACGAGTCCGCCGCACGGGCCGACGAGGTGCTGTGCCTGAACGTGGAAGACCTCTATCCGCAGGACAAGCGGGGGAAGATCACGGCCAAGGGCGGGGCGACCGAGTGGATTCACTGGCAGTCCGGCACCGCCCAGCTCCTGCCCCGCCTCATCGCCCGCCGCACCCGCGGCCCGCTGTTTCTCACCGACCGCAAGGCTCCGGCCCGGAACACCGACGCTCGACGTGTGCCCGGAGACCGGCCGGGCCCGGCTCTCCTACCGCCGCGCTCGAGATCGACAAGGGGCCCGTCGTCTATCACATCCGCCCGACTGAAGCGCCGGGCACCGAGATGGCCGGGGAGATCAGTGCCCTGGAGGCGCAACTCGATGCCGCCGGCTTCGAGGTCGTCCGATCTGGAAGTGTGCGGACCGCGCCGAGTGGCCAAGGGCGCCTGCGGCGTCGCTGCGCGATGGGCTTCGCCCACCCTGGACAACTCGTCCCGATCCGAGGCTCGGCGGGCTATCGGATGGCCCCGGACGAGTGACGTCCGGCTTCTTGCACTGCGGCTTACACGGGGTTCTGCAGCCCGCCGTCGGTCAGCGCCCGGCGGGCCTCTTCGCGGCTGAGCGGTTTGCGGTGGGGTGGGGCGAGGCGGCAGTCGCCGATGTGGACGCTGTCCGCGACCGGCAGCCCGCCCTCACGCAGGAATGACAGGACCCAGCCGGGCCCTTCCGGGAGCTGCCGTATGGGGCGCAGTGCGGCCTCGCGCCGCGCTGGCACTCACGCCGGCGCGAGTACCGAATCCTGACGTTCAGTTACTATGCACAAACGCAGTGTAACTATTTGTGAATGGGGAAAGCCATGCCACCGGTTGCCACGGTCAACGACGTATGCCTGGACGAATACCAGGCCCTGAAGCTCCGCAAGAAGCACAAGTACGTCGTCTTCAACCTCAACGACGACAACACGGAGATCGTCGTCGAGAGGGTCTCCAGCTCGGAGAGCTACGACGACTTCATCGCGGATCTCCCGGAGGCGGAATGCCGCTGGGCCGTCTACGACTTCGAGTTCGAGCAGGAGGGCGCCGGGAAGCAGGAGAAGCTCACCTTCATCTCGTGGGCCCCGGACACGGCCAATGCCGAGCAGAAGACGCTCTTCGCTGCCTCCAAAAACGAGCTCCGACGCTCACTGAACGGCATCGCGGTGGAGATCGAGGGGACCGATCACAGCGAGGTCGGCTACGAGTCGCTCCTCGACATGGCGAAGCAAAGGAAGTGACCTGGCACCCCGCTCACCGTCCGGCGCCCCACTGAGGTAGCGAGCCCTAGGGACGTGTCGCCCCGGCGCCAGGTATGGCCGGCTGCATGGTCCTGGTGCCCGACGGTGGGCGGATGCCGACCTTCGGCCGCGTACGCGGCGTCCTCGGCGGCTTCACGGGCCTGACGCCCGTTCTCGGAGCGCTTCCGCATCCGCATCTGCGCGCTGCACGCCGCCGCCAGGTCCGACAGGTCCCGTACTTCGTCCTCGCTCCACACCCGGGGCGAAGGGTCCATCACGGCAAGGACGCCCAGGACCTCGCCTGAACCTCCGATGAGAGGCACACCGGCGAACGCGAAAGCCGCCACGCCGTCCTCGGCGCGTGCGAGGAACTGGGAAAATCCGCTCTCCGCGACCCGCCGACAGCACTCCAGCACCTCCGGGGCGGGAACCCTTTCGGGCGGCCAGCACTCGGGGAGCGCCCCTGCGGCCTCGCCGGCGGGCTCCAGCCAGACGAGCCCGAGCGGGACCGCCAGGACACGGGTGGCGAGCCGGGCGAACCGATTCAAGCGTGCCCTCCCAACAATCCTGTGCGGAGCAAGGCGCAACGTGCTTGCCGCAACCAGGCCGTGGGGCCTTTCGCCTCGGGCCCATTTTAGGTGGGAGAGCGCCGTGAAGCGCGTATACCTCTGAAGCCGACGGGCGTCGGGAGCATCGGTACAGCAGTTGACACGAGAACGATCATGCTCAGCCAGGAGCTGCCCAACGGATCCTCGCTAGTGCACCCGTCGACCTGTTCCCATCGAGGAGCCGGTGCAGTGTGCCCACGCTCGCAGGCGTGCACACCTTTTGGGGCAAATGCACCCACCTTCGCATGAAACCGGATTACTGATTACTTTCCGTAACGTTTCTGCTTCTTAGGGTGCGGTTCGGGGTGAGTCGTTCGGCGAACCCCCACACCTCCTCCAAGGAGTCAACTGATCATGACCACCCCTGTCGTCGACATCTGGGGCCCTGCCGCTCCAGGAGCTCGAGCCGAAATCTCCGCCGCGCCGGCGCCTCACGATGAGTGGGAGCTCCCTGGCGGGAAGGCCTGGGTCTTCTACAGCCCGCTGAACCGCAGGCAGCTCATCCGGCCGGTCATCCTCTCCGACGGCTTCGCCGGCGGGCCGAGCAGCCTGGACCGGCTCTGGGCGGGCCTGGAGGAGAACGGTGACTACCGCTTCGTCTCCGAGCTCCACGCAGCCGGGCGGGACGTGATCATCCTGGGCTACGACGATCGGGCGGCATCGATCACGGCAAACGCGGACACCGTCATCGACTGCATTTGCCGGGCCCTTTCCGAGCGGGTGGGACGGTCGAAGCTGGTCGTGGGCGGGTTCAGCATGGGCGGGCTCGTCACCCGCTACGCGCTGGCGAAGATGGAGCTGGACCCCGCCCTCCCGGACCACGAGACGTCCCTGTACCTCTCCTACGACACCCCGCACCGAGGCGCGTGGCTGCCTGTCTCCCTGCAGGCGTTCACCCACTTCGCGGCGGACAACTGGGGAGAGGTCCCCCTCGTGGGGGAGAAGCTGCGCCAGTTCTCGGCGCTGCTCAACAGCCCCGCCGCACGGCAGATGGCGCGCTGGCACCTGGAGAAGGCCAGCGGCACTGTGAAGGAAGCTCCCGAGCGGGTCGAGTTCCTCCAGGAGCTCGAAGAGCTCGGCAGCTGGCCTCGGTCCGTCCGCAAGATCGGCGTCGCCAACGGTGTGGACACCGGCAACGGCAACGGCATCAAGCCCGACGTGACCGCTGTGCGGGCCGACGGTGAAACGCTCGTCGACACATGGCTCAAAACCCAGGCCACCGGCGACCAGGAAGTCGCCCGTCTGCAGAAGAAGGGCGGCGAGGCGGTCTCGGTCCGCACCAGCGGACTGCCCGACATCGACGGCGCCCCCGGCGGCTTGTTCACCGCCCCCTCCGAGCAGGGCGACCCCGGCAGCTTCGGCCTCGTCGCGCTCCTCGGTAGGCTGCTCGGCAACACCGTGGACCCGGACGTCATCACCACGTCCTGCTTCATTCCGGCCATCAGCGCCCTCGCCGTCGGCGACATCAGCGACCCGAAGGCGCTCTACCAGCCGATCACGCCGGACAGCAGCGAGCTCGACGCCTTCGTGGCCGCCGGCCGCAACGAGGGCCACACCACCATGACCGAAGAACTCGGCGCATGGATCGTGAACGAGATCGTCGCCAGCAGCTGACCCCTCCGGGGGCGGACGGGGCGAACTCACACAAGCCCGCCCGCCCCCGGCCTCCCGGCGAGCCTCGCTCGTGGTGCAGGAGGACGGCCCTCAGCCGAGGAACACGATGGCCGCACTACGGCTTCGGGGGACATCGGTACAGCACCGATGTCCCCCGAGAACGGTTCAGCAGATACCGGCAGCTGAGCACCCTGGGCTATGGCGGCGAGGGGGATGGCGGGGTTGGCGACGGAGAGGTCGGGGCTGTGGTGTTCGCCGAGGCCGAAGACGTCGAGTGGGAGAGCGCCGTAAAGCCCGTATGCGCCTGATTGCCGAGGTGGCGGTGACAGCGCCGGCCTTAGAAGCTCGGCCCCGCCTATTGGAGGCTCCACCGGTGCGGGTGCCCGGGCTCGATGGGGCAGGCGAAGATGTTCAGCAGGCCGTCTCGGCCGATCCGTGAGCTGCGCGGGGCGGCTGTCCCGAAGGTGCTCGGCGACATCCCGCTCTTCGACAGGCATCCAGCTGCCGTTGGCGCCGCCCCACTCGTGGCTGTCGACGGTCAGCAGGAGGACCATCGGGGCGGCACAGGCTTCGCAGATCATCGGGTGGGGGTCGGTCGTGCGCCAGGAGGGGAATCCACCCACCCGGCAGCCCTGGGGAATCGACAGGTCATGGTGGTAAGTGACCAGCTCGTCGTCCAGACCGCGCTTCTCCGCCTTGCACTCCTCCGCACGCTCCCAGGCGTCGACCCTTCTCCACAGCCTGGCCGGCAGCGAGCCGGCGTACGGGTAGGTGACGACCTGTTCGGGGTGCAGCACGCATGGCTCGGCGACCGCGCCCTCGAAGCCGACCAGCGCCGGCTGTGGCGGAGCGTCCAGGGGCACAGCGACCAGGTCGGAGCGGCGCCAGCGCACGTGCGGGGCCAAGCCGTAGCGGCTCGGGCCATGCGCCTCGAACGGGCACCAGAGGACCTGGAGCAGATCGCAGCCGCCCGGGCCCGGCGGAAGGCCGGGCACGTCCCGCCGGTACAGCTGGACCAAGCCGATCAGCGGGATCGGATCGGGGTCGGCGACGTCCGGGTCGCGGTGCCTGCGACCGAGCTCCGTGAGCAGGACCCGTTCCTCGTCGCTGGGTCGGCCACGGGCCCAGGCGTCCGCGAGCAGCTGTCGCCCGCGATGGATGTCCGCGACGCGGTACCCGCGGCTGCGTTTGTGTGGCTCGGTGCAGACTGGCCACGGTTCGTCGGCCGGCCACAGCAGAGGACCGCCGACCGAGCTGACCGACGCGTCCGGACGCCCCGGCCGCGGGTGCAGACGCGTCGTCACACCACGAAACGCCCCCAACTTCGGGAAGAGCTCCTCGACGTGCACGGGGCGCGGTGGCGTGGTTCTGGTCATGGCGGAAACACTAAGTGGCCAACTCCGAAAGTCCTTCGGGGCTTGACGCGATTGGTGTGGCTGTGTGGGGCACGGCAAGCTGGGCAGCGGCCAAGGCCGCTGCCCAGCGCTGAGGTCATATGGGGTCGCTCCCGCGTCCGAGGTGATCCCTTCCCATCCTGGCGGGGTTCATCGCGGGAGCCGCCTCGTGGTCGGTGCCTTCTGCGTGTCGTCAGGCGACGCGGAGGATGCTCTTGCCATGGGTTGTGCCCTCGGCGAGGCGCTGCACGGCCGTGGCCAGGTCCCCGAGGGTGTACTCGGTGGTGATGTCCATGCGGACCTTGCCGTCGGCGACGAGGTCGAGTGCGCGGCAGGCGCTGTCGGCGAGCCGCTCGGGGTGGGTCTGGCTGAGCAGGTTGCTGTTGTAGGTCAGGAGTGACTTGCCGTGCATGAGGAGGTCGTTGGCGTTGGCGAGGACGGGTTCGTACGTGGCGAGGTTGCCGTATGCCACGAGTCGGCCGTGTGCTGCGAGCTGGTCGAGGCCGGCGGTGCGGGTCGAGCCGCCGACCGGGTCGAGGATGACGTCGGGCTTTTCTTCGCCGAGCTGGGCCGGGAACTCCTCGCGGAGCAGGAGCTGGTCGTACCCGAACTGTGCGGCGTAGTCGGCCCTGTCGGCAGTGCTAACCACACCGACGATCCGGCCTGCTCCGGCCAGTCGGGCGAACTGGGCGGCGAGCGTGCCGACTGAGCCGGCGGCGGCGTGGATCAGCACGCTTTCGCCGGGCCGCACATTCGCGGCGGTGTTGATCAGGTCGTAGGCGGTCGGTGCGCCCCACCCGAGACCTGCGGCTGTCCTCAGCGGCATGCTGCCGATGCCAAACGTGAGCGTGGCGGGCGCCAGGACCACTTCGGCGTAGGCGCCAGAGGTAGTCAGCGCGGTGACGGCCTCACCGACACGGCGTGCGTCGATACCCGCGCCGACCGCGACGATGTGCCCGGATGCCTCGAATCCCGGGACGAAGGGGCGAGGTACGGCGAGGTGGCCGTCCCTGACCATGGTGTCGCCCCACTGGATCCCGGCGTAGGCCACACGGATCGCCACCTGGCCGGGGCCGGGGGCGGGCTCATCGAGTTCGGCCACCCGGTAGTGGTCATCGGCGTCGAGAACGACAGCCTTCATGGTTACAGCCCCCTGTGTTGACTCAGTATCCTTACAGTCGAGGACGGTAGGCATATAAGGTTCCTGAGTCAACCCATGAACCTGTCAACGGAGTGGGAGTACGCGGTGAAAGCCCCGATCGAGAACGACCTCTGCACCCGGATCAGGCGGTCGGAGCAGGCGTTGATGGCGCACCACGAGGCAGTACTGCGTGCCTACGGGCTGACCATGACGCAGTACACCGTGCTGTTGATCCTCTCGCGCGAAGGCGGCATGTCCGGCGCCCAACTGGCCCGCTCCTGCGGGGTGACGCAGCAGAGCATGAGCAGCGTGCTGGCCAATATGGAGACCAAAGAACTGATCCGCCGCGAGACGTCCCCGGTGCACGCCAAGGTGCAGATCGCCACCCTCACCGATGAGGGCCAGACGCTGCTGGACCGCGCCTACCAGGAGGTGATCGTCCTTGAGCGCGCGCTCACCGACGCGTTCACGCCCTCCGAACACGCCGCACTCTGCGAGCTTCTGGAACGCGCCACCACCGTCCTGGTCCAGCAGACGCGCCACGCGCCAGCCCCGCCCGCCACCTGAGCCCGAGGCCGCCACACCGCGCGAGCCCCATCACCGCGTACCCGCTCTGGAAGGTCGGTCACCCCGCCTGCGATGCCTGCCTGTTCTGCCGTGCCCGTGGTACTGACCGCCGCCGAGCGCCACCATCTGAAGAAGATGGCCTACGGCCACAAGACCCCGCATCAGGCTCGGCAGCGGGCAACCATCGTGCTGCTGGCGGCCCGGGGGCGCCCCAATGCCCGGATAGCCTCGCAGACGCGGATCCACGTGGACACGGTACGCACCTGGCGGGGCCGGTTCATCGCCGGCGGCCTGCCCGCCCTGTCCGACCGCAGGCGCTCGGGCAGGCCGCCCTCGTTCACCCCGCTGCACGACGCCGAGGTCAAGGCGCTGGCCTGCCAGTTACCCGCCGAGAGCGGGACACCGCTCTCGCGCTGGTCGTGCCCGGAACTTGCCCTCGAGGTGGCCGCCCGGGCCATCGCCCCGGCCATATCGGCTTCCACAGTGCGCCGCTGGCTCAAGGCCGACGCGATCAAGCCCTGGCAGCACCGGTCCTGGATCTTCATCCGCGACCCCAACTTCCCGACAAAGGCCGCCCGCGTGCTGGACCTGTAGGCCGTGTCTTCGACGGCGAACCCCTGGGCAACGACGAGTACGTCATCTCGAGCGACGAGAAGACTTCCATCCAGGCCCGCTGCCGCTGCCATCCTGCCCTGGCGCCAGGGCAGGCCCGGGCGATGCGCGTCAACCACGAGTACGGCCGTGGCGGCGCGCTGGCCTACCTGGCCGCCTACGACGTCCACCGCGCGAAGGTCTTCGGCCGATGCGAGCTGAAGACTGGCATCGTCCCCTTCGTGAACCTGGTCACCCAGGTCATGACCACCAAGCCCTACGCCTGCGCGAAACGCGTCTTATGGATCGTCGACAACGGCTCCTCCCACCGGGGGAAGAAGGCCATCGATCGTCTGGCCACGGCGTTTCCGAATGCGGTCATGGTCCACACCCCCATACACGCCTCCTGGACAAACCAGATCGGAATCTTCTTCTCGATCGTCCAACGCAAGGTCGTTACGCCCAATGACTTCACGGACCTGGCGCAGGTCCGGGACCGGCTCCGAGCATTCGAAGACCGCTACAACGCCACGGCACAGCCATTCCAGTGGAAGTTCACCACCTCCGACCTGGACGATCTGCTGGCCCGGCTCGACCGGCACACACCCGCCGACCGACAAGAAGAATCCTCCGTCGCCCTGCAGTTTGATCAACCCCCGAAGGACTTCCGGAGTCGACCACTTACAGCGAAGTCGCTCGTCATTACCCTGCCGGGACGTCTCGGCGGCGGCCTGCTGAAGGCGTTCGCGCGCGGCAGGGAGGACGCCCTTGCCCCAGGCGCTCTGTTCCTTGAGCTGCTGGGAGCCGGCCTCGAAGTTGATCTTCACCGAGCGGCAAATTGCGCGGTCACAATCCGTTTCTGGCCGCCGCCGGCCCCTACGGCACGGCGCGTGATCATCAGCCGGTGCTCCGTGCCAACCTGGCGTACGCAGTGGTCTGGAGCCGGAGGTAGACCGCCCGTGACGGCGAACAACGACCCTACCGTCAGGCAACGGCGTCTGGAAGCGGAGCTGCGCCGGCTCCGCATGGCCAGCGGCATGACCGGCACGCAGGTGGCGGCGCACCTGCTGATCTCTCAGCCCAAGGTGAGTCACATGGAGACCGGCCGCCGTGCCGTCAGCCCCCGCGACGTGCGCGACCTGTGCAAGCTCTACGGCGTCACCGACCAGAATGTCGTCGACTCCCTGACGGAGGTCGCCAGGGAGTCGAGCCGACAGGGCTGGTGGCACGCCTACGGCGACATTCCCCACAGCGTCTACATCGACCTGGAAACGGCAGCCGCCTCCATCCATACCTACGAGTCCATGGTGATCCCGGCTCTGCTGCAGACTCCCGCCTACGCGGCCGCGGTCATTGAGGAAACGATCCCCCTGCTCACGGTCGAGCAGGCCGCCGCGCGACTGAAGGTGCGACTTCGCCGTCAGCACCGGCTCTACGACCCCGCCCGGCCCTTGAGTCTGTGGGTCGTCCTGGACGAGTCAGCCCTACGGCGCGTCGTCGGCAGCCGGGAGACCCTGCGTGAGCAAGTGGAACACCTGCACACGCTGAGCACCGAGCCGCACATCACCGTCCAGGTCCTCCCCCACATCGCGGGCGCCCACCCGGGCCTCTTGGGGCAGTTCTCCGTCCTGGAGTTCCGCGACAGCCGTCAGACAGTGGTGTATCTGGAGAGGTTCACCAGCGGCCTCTGCCTGGAACGGCCGGCCGACGTGCAGCAGTACAACGCGATGTACGCCCGCATGCAGAATCAGGCCCTCAGCCCGGACCACACCCGGCACTTCATCACCGAAGCCATCAAGCTCCGCCCGTCCGGGTGGCTGACCACCGCCGGACGGTAACGCGCTCGCCGTAAGGCAGTGCGGGGGCGGCCCCGGCCAAACTGCGTCCCGTCACGGGGACCGGGGCTTGTCCCGCACACCCATTCCGGCACGGGCCAGGAAAGATAGCGTGTCCGTCCAGGGTGTGCGAAGGGGCCCCGATTCCGTTGTCCGGAACGCGGCCCCTGTCCTCACGGCAAGGTAGGGAAGGTCAGGCGAGGTTGATGTTCTCCGCCTGGGGGCCCTTCTGGCCCTGGGTGACGTCGAACGTCACCATCTGGCCCTCCTGAAGCTCACGGAAGCCCGTCGAGTTGATCGCCGAGTAGTGGGCGAAGACGTCCGGGCCGCCGCCGTCCTGAGCGATGAAGCCGAAACCCTTCTCCGCGTTGAACCACTTCACAGTTCCCGTAGCCATATCTCATGCCTTCCAGTCGATGAACGCCGCCCACACGATGTGGGAGGCGGAGGTGATCGCCCTGGTTCCTGCGGCACAGCACAGCAAAACGCCCACGCCGAAGGCGTGGGCAGAGGGAACTTCCGAACCACGACAGCTAACGGGGACGGTACACGTCCGCACACCCCGTCACCAGAAGGGCTCCTCCAAGTGGGAACGGACCCGCCGAGGTACGGCGGGGCGCGCACCGCCTCAGGCCGCGGCCGGCGGGTCGGCCTCTTGGGCGGCGCGGCGGTATTCGGCGTTGATGCGCTGCGCCTCTTCGAGCTGGTCTTCGAGGACGATGATGCGGCAGGCGGCCTCGATCGGTGTGCCCTGGTCGACCAGTTCGCGGGCGCGGGCGGCGATGCGCAGCTGGTAGCCGGAGTAGCGGCGGTGGCCGCCCTCGGAGCGCAGCGGGGTGATCAGACGGGCCTCGCCGATGGCGCGGAGGAATCCCTGTGTGGTGCCGAGCATTTCGGCGGCCCGGCCCATCGTGTAGGCGGGGTAGTCGTCGTCGTCGAGACGGGCGTACGAGTCGTCTGCTGTCATTTGCACCTCTCTCTGGAACGCGTGGAGGGGCCCTGGTGCCGTACGGCACCAGGGCCCCGAAGGAACTTCTACACCACGTGCCGACCCTGATACCGCGCCGGCCTTCTGTGTCCGCCTACCCAACCCAGTCGCTGTCGGGAGTGCGAGGATCGCGGTTGCTTGACCGGAGACCACCTCACTATCGATGTCCTGCGGTACCCGGACTCGAGACTTCCGTCCGGGCGATCCTGATGGTGCTTCGTTCCTCCGTTCTTCCCTCGGTGATCAACTTCCTACCATCGGGGTACTGCGTACTGCTGACACTGCGTACTGCGTACTGCGGGTGATGCGTACTGCTGAGCGACCTGTGACAGCGTCACTCTTCGGCAGCCAGCCCCGTGGCCCGTCCTGCATCTGCTCTGGCTTAGAACCCCACTGCCGAACTTCCCGGTGCGCGCGCCCGCAGCCGACGCCTTCACCGAGGTACCACTCACTCACTTCACTGCTGGGTACTGCGAACTGCACTTACTGCGGGTACTTCCACTGCGTTAACTGCGGTACTGCTCTCGGCGGCCCCTGATGACTGCGGGCCACCCGGTCCGGTCGTCAGCCCCGTCGCCGTCCTGCAACAACCCTGGCTCCGGAACTCCACCACCACACCGTCCTGCGTACTGCAACCACCTGTACTGCGGGTACTGCTGCCCGGCAGTTCGTCTCTGCCGAGCCCTTCGGTCTCCCTGCGTTACGAGAGAAACCATAACTACATCACTGACGGATGTCTACTTCGGCCATCATAGATTTTCATGTAGCCGGCGAGCAGGTAATCGGTCCCGTCCGTGACAAGACAGGCGGGCGGCCGTCCAGACCGCTCGGCAGCCGGCCGCCGGGCCTGAACTGCGCAGGGTGCTCTGGGCCGCATCGGCCTGCCGCGTCGCCCCGCCTCCCGGACGGGTCCTGCTGCCGGGGTCCGCCCCGGGAGGAGGGGGTACGCACCCGTGAACAACGACCCCTTTGGCCAGGGCCCCGACCTGTTCGAGCCCGACCCCGAGCGCCCCGTGCTGGACGCTACGTTCGAAGACTTCTTCCACCGCAACAAGACCTTGTTCTTCAAGATCGCGCTCAACCGGCTCGGGGGCCCCGCGACGCCGACGAAGCGCTCAGCGACGCCGCCCTGGTGATGTACCAGAAGTGGGAACGCATCCAGGTCCACGTGAATCCCGAGGCCATGGCCATGCGGATTCTCAAGCACAAGATCATCGATGGCGCCAGATCTCGAAGCGTCGCTCCATGGCGTCGGGGCCGGCGTCCCAGTCACGCAGCCACCCGGGGATGAGGTCGGGCAGCTCCGCGGTGAGCAGCTGCGCGACGTCGCGTCCGTTGGGGCCGAGGGCCTGCCAGGCTTCGGTCTCCTCGATGACGCGGATCTGGTGTGCCAGGAGGCGGTAGGGGTGGTCGCGCTGGGCCCAGTTCCCGGTCTCGCCGAGGGGTTCGACGACGAAGAGGCGCGCTGGCCACTGCCAGAGGTCGTTCAGGACCTCGCCGAGGCGGTGGTAGGTGCGGAAGTACGCGAAGTGGGTCTCGTCGTACTACCTGGTCTTGCAGGGGGTGGGGTGGTCGATCACCTGGCCGACGTGGTCGGCGAGGCTGACCGGAGTGCCGGCTTCGGTACCGCGGGGGACGGTTCCGTCGGGCTGGGTGGCCATGTAGTAGACGCGGGGCTTGCTCGCGGGGGACCTTCGTGGAGATGCGGCGGAGTCGGAGTTGGAGCCGGGTTGTCGGATCCTCCGACCTCCCTGGCCCTGAGGTCCGGGGTGGGTGGAGGTGCGCGGAGTCGTCAGAACGGGCGCGCCTGCGGGAGACGCGGAGGCGTCTCCCGGTCGTTCGGGTGTTGACCCGGCGGGCCGAATCGGACGCGGTGGGCGGCGGAAGTGCGCGGAGCGGGTCAGCGAATGACGACCGGGCGGTGGAGGTCGCGGTGAAGAAGAGTGACGTGGTGGCCGCGGCGGCGCAGACGCCTCGCGAGCAGATGGGCCGTGACGCCGGCCCTTTTCCGAACTAAGAACTCGTCCTTGGCTGTACTTCGCGCAGGGCCCAGGCTGCTTCGCGGTTTCGCCCGTCTACGCCGGTGCCGGGCTGCAACGACTTCATTTGTGGTCGCGCATGACGGTAGGGATCTCGTCGCGGGTCGGGTAGTTCGGCAGGGGGGCCGGCTTGCCCTGAAGGAACGCAGTGATGACGGCGGCGGCCCGGTCGTTGTTGTCGTCTAGGCCGTTCCACATGTGATGGCCGACTCCGGGCATGTACTGCGTGCGCTGGATAGCGGGGTCATTGGCGAGGATGGCGGTCGCCCATTGACGGACCTGGGAGGAGCATTCGGCGATCATCAGCATCGCGGGGGTCCGGGACTGCCTCAGTAGCGGTGCGATGGAGGGCGAGTCCTTGACTGTCTGCTGGACGCGGAGGCTGGCGGCGGGGCTGAAGGAGAAGTTCTGTGCGGTGTCCTCGCTGGGGATGCGGTGCGCGTCGCGCGCGCAGTAGGCGGATGCGGTGTCGCTGCCGAGGTCTGCGGCGGTGAAGGCGTTGTCGCCTTCGGCCTGTCCGATCAGTCCGGTGTCGGGGGTGAGGAGTCCGAGTCGCATGAGGCCGAATGCCACGGCGTACCGGGGGACGTGCGTCGATCGCGGTCCGGTCGGGTTGGGGGCGAGGTCTTGTGCGGATGCTCGGCCCTTGTGCCCGGTGATGTGTGCGGTGGGGCCGTCCATGGGCCCGGGCTCGGCGATGATCGCCCGGTGCAGGCGTGTGGCGACGCCTGGGTCGGCCAGGGCTCGGGTGAGCACGACTCCGCCCCCGGAGAATCCGAGGATGTCGACCTTGCCCTTGTCCAGACGGTCGACGAAGGCGGCGAGGTCACGGACCGCCCTGGAGATCGTGTACTGGTCCATGGGGAGCAGGTCGCTTCGTCCGCCGCCGGCCTGTTCGTAGGCGTAGACGTCGTAGCCCTGGCGTGCCAGGAGTTGCAGAAAGGTGTGGTCTTGCACCGAGATGCCGCGGATGGGGCCTCCGTGGAGGTACACGAACGGGACGGGATGCCGGGGGCCGGGGTTCGCAGGCGGGTAGTGATAGACCGCGACCCGGCTGCCCGTGGCCAGGTTCCAGTGCTGAGTGGACACGAACGGCAGCGCGGGCGGATACCGCCGGGCCGTCGGTGCGGTCGGGATGCAGACCGCCGCCGTCAACGCCGCCGCGACGACCACCGGCAGGAACGGCACGAGCCGCGCCGGCCAGGTGCTGTGCCGACCCCGCCACAGCGCGAGGACGGTCCCGGTCCCGAGGGTCGTCAACCACGCGGCGAGACCCGAACCCGCCCCGTCCGTGAGTGCGATCAGTGCGAGGAAGACGACGACCAGCGCCGCAACGGCGGCCAGGGCCAACAGTAGGCGTCCGGTAAAGCGGACGAGACGTATGGCGGACGTGGGCACGGCGGACCTCCGACAGTTTTGGAACACTGTTTCAAAACGACGTTATCAGAGGGGGTAGGCTGCTCACCATGGGTAGGCCCAGAACAAACGACGAGGCCGTCAAAGAGCGGCTTGTGGAGTGCGCGACCGAGATGCTCGCCACCCGTCCGCGGGAGTCCGTCACGGTCCGCGCCGTGGCCACTGCCGCCGAGGCGTCGACGACGGCGGTGTACTCCTTGTTCGGCGGTAAGGACGGGTTGATCCGTGCGGTGCGCGACAGAGCCGTCGCCGGCCTGCTCCAGGACCTGTCGGCGGTACAGACCTCCGCGGACTCTCTCGCCGACCTCTACGCACTGGCCGTGGCCTACCGTCGTTGGGGGCGCGGACACAGTCACCTGTACACAGTGCTGTTCGGTGGTGTGCAGTCCTTCGACCCGTCGGGAGAGGCCGGTGCCAGTGACCCGATCCGCCCGCTCCTCGCGGCGATCGATCGCGCCTTGACGGCGTCCGTCCTCGCCGGCGAAGCAACGTCGATCGCCCTGTCGATCTGGGCTGCCCTGCACGGGCTCGTGACTCTCGAACTCGCCGGGGCCCTCGAAGCCACCACGGCCGAGGCCGCTTTCCGCTCGACGATTCACGCCACGCTGCGCGGATGGACGACCCCGGAGGTGTTCCGCAGTCTTCGCCAAGCCGAACTCGCCCGGTGACCGGATCAGGGCCGGAATCCAGGCTCTCCCGACCCTGGCTGAAGCCGTGGTGGGTCGGTGAAGACTGGCTGCGTCAGTGACAACCGACTCCAGTGGTAGGCCAGTTCTGACTCCACTGGGGGTGTCCAGCCGGACGGCGAGACATCGGCCGGCCACACCCAGGGTCAGATGCCCGCTGTACCTGCCGGCTCTCCGGCGACCACGGGCCGCACACGAGTCAGCAGGAGTTCCAGGAACCGCTCTGGCCGCCGGAACGCCGCGAAATGGCTGCAGTCCTCGATCAGCGCGAAGTCCTTGACCGGCGCCTGGACGTCGTCAAAGAAGCGGCGGGCGAGCTCCGGCGGCGCGAGGACGTCCTTGTCTCCCTGGAAGATGAAGAGGGGAAGCTCGAACTTCGTGCCCTCGGCCCAGTCGTCGAACCCGGTGGTGGCCTCAGTGATCTGCTCCGAGATGGTCATGCCCTTGACGAAGCGCCCCAGCTCGCGCAGCGAGTGCAGCGGCGAGAACCACAGGGACCCCATGACAACCTTCTTCATCGTGTCCAGCGTCAGCGGGTCGCTGGTGGCCACCAGCTTGGCGTGCATGGCGCGCTGGCGGGCGGTCCACTGCCGTTCGTCGGGGTCGAGCGCCTCGACTGCCGCCAGTTCCTTGCGCTTTCCGGTCGTACGCAGCCGGGTGAGCAGGGCCTGGTGCACGAAGTCGTCACGGCCGGCGTCGTGGATGTTCTGGTCGGTGCCGATGTATGCGGAGTAGCGTTCGGGGAACTCTCGGGCGAGCCGCAGGCCGAAGGCGCTTCCGTAGGACTGGCCGAGCAGGACGATCTTTTCGGCGCCCAGGCGCACGCGTATGTGGTCGGTGACCTCGATCGCGTCCGCGTAGATCCGGTCGAAGGTCATTTTCCCCTGGCCTTCCGGACCGCTGCGGCCGAGGGTCTTGAGGGCGCCGCGCATGTCCCAGCGGACGATCGTGAAGTGCCTCTCCCAGGATCTCGTGCGCGGTACGAAGATCGCGGTCGAGGCCCCAGGGCCGCCGTGCAGTTCCAGAACCACCGGGTTGGCCAGATCCTCGCCACGGACCGAAATCCACTGGTCGATGCCGCCGATGCTGACGAAGCCCTGCTCGTCGATGCCGTTCGGAGTGTCGATCTTCATCAGTGAGGCGTTGCGGGAACGCTTGATGGCGCGGTGGCCAAGGGCACCGACCGCGGGTGCGGCAAGGAGGACAGCTGCGGACGTGGCGGCGATGGTGGCGATCACGATGACTCCCTGGAGAGAAACTGTATATGTCGTAAGCGGTTGGCTATACGATATAAACAGTCAGGGTGAGGTGTCAACGGGGTGCAGCAGGAGAGGTGGAGGTGGCCATGAAGAAGGTCGGGAAGCAGGCCGGCGTGAAGGAGAGCTTCGCGCTGCTGTGGGGTGAGCAGGAGCCGCCAAGCCGGGGCCCGAAGCCCTCGCTCACCGCGGGCCAAATCGCAGAGGCGGCCATCGAGATCGCCGACGCGGAGGGCCTGAAGGCGGTCTCGCTTGCGCGGGTGGCCAAGGAATTCGGCGTCACTGCGATGGCGCTCTACCGGTACGTTCCCGGTAAGACGGAGCTCCTCGACCTGATGGTCGACCTTGCGATCGGCCCCCCGACCCCGGTCGCCGGCCTCCCCGGCGGCTGGCGCCCGCAGCTGACCGAGTGGGCCCGGCAGTGCCTGGCGACGTACCACCGCCACCCGTGGATCCTGGCAGCGACGGGCATGCGCCGCCAGATCATGGGCCCTCATCAACTCGGCTGGCTGGACGCAGCCTTGGCCGCGCTGGTCGCGACGGGGTTGTCGGCCGCCCAGCAACACGACACGTTCCTGCTGCTCGTCGGCCATGTTCGCAATGTCGCCCATCAGTACGTCGATGATGACGAGGCGGCGAACGAGGAGTGGGCCCACCTGACGGCCAAGGTCCTGGAGCGACAGAAGGAGCGCTTTCCCGCCCTGACGGCGGTGGTCGCGGCAGGCGGCTTCGCCCCGCAAGGCGGGAATCCGTTGGACTTCGGCCTGGAACGCATCCTTGATGGGGTAGCGGCCCTGATCCCCAGTGACCCGGTTCGGGACTGCCAGTAGTCAAGAACTCCCCGACCAAGCGATCATGCACCCTCCCGCTCCGCGCTCCCCGACACGGCCAGGTGGAGTCGGAACTCACCCTCCGACTGGAGTCACTTGGTGTCTATAGAGCCAGTGAAGACCGGCATGCCAAGGTCAACCAGGCGCGGCCGTCCATCGGTCGGAGCTCGTTTGAGGCTGTTGAGCTTGGCCATCGCGGCGTCAAAGCTGACTTGAAGTCCTTCGACCTCGCCGAGCCGGCCGTTGGCGCGGGCCTCGCGGATGCGCTCGCGGAGGTTCTAGATGATCTCCAGGAGGCGGGGCCGCTGGCGAGGATCCATCTGGAGGACCGGGCAACGGATGCAAGCATGCTCGTGCTTGCAAGGGGTTCCGTAGGGTCGCCCGCAGGTGCCCAGGGAGACTTTGCGGAGCTCGAAGTGCTGCTGGAAGTCGTGCCACTCCGCAGGGGTCGGTTCGCGGTATTCCTCTTGGGGCCGCTCGGCTCGGCGCCGGTCGAGGAAGCCCCGGTAGGTCCGCACCAGGTCATCCTGGAACACCGCGAGGTACGCCTGAGTGGTGGTCAGCGTCTTGTGACCGAGGATTCGGGCAGCGATATGGACTGGCAGGCCGCCGGTGACGGCTTCGGTCGCGAACATCCTTCGGAAGTCGTGCGGGGTGTAGCGCAGTGGCTCGCCAGCGTGGTCGCGGAGTCCGGTGGCCTCCCGGGTATCGCGCAGGGACCGCAGCGCCGGAGCCGGAACGCTGCGGGCGAAGGGCTCGCCGTCGAGGCCTTGGTGACGGTAGCGGGCGGCAGCGATCGTGTGCTGGTCGGACGCGATCGCGTAGAGGTGGGTGTCGTCGGCCTCCAGGCGGATGCCGTGCAGCGGCTCGACGAACTCACTTCCGATGTGGCTGACCGTCCGGGACAGCATGCGGCCGAGCTGATGGGCGTTGATGGCGACGGGCATGTACGCGTCTCCTCGAGAAGGTGAACGGGGGATGAGGCCGAGCGGAGCTGTTCCGGCTCCCGGCCCGCCCCCACGGCGGTCAAAGGCGCGGGGAGGGACTGGCAGACGTCAGCTCGGTACAGGCAGGTCGTAGCGGTCCGCCTCGCGGTGCTTCGGCGAGGGCGTCAGGTCTGAGGTGAGGGGAGTCGTCGGTGTAGGGCACGTCGGTTCTCGGAATCCGATGCCGTGAACTCTCCTCAGCCCCGCTTGCCCAAAAGCTTGCCCACGACCCGGTCGGGGCACAACGCGGGCAAAAGCGCAGGTCATCGCTTATCGACTGCTGGGGACGTGCGGACGTGCGGCACGGCGGGCATCCGTATGGAGCCGGGGTGCTTCCCTGGCGGGCAAACTCCTTCGGCTCCGGTGGGCGCATGTGCCTCGTCCCTTTCAGGCTGGGCGGTCTCGAGCTGGTCGACGAGTTTGCGGCAGGTGCAGGCGCCGGCATCGATGTCGTGGAGGCGGGCCGTACACCCCGTCACGAGCCAGCTGGTGCCGTCAGGTTCCTGAACCCAGTGGCAGGCCGGCGGGGGCCTGGGCCTGGTCGTCTCCTCTGGTGTCTGCAGTGGCGTCGGCGGCCCAGCAGGGGTGTCGGCGGGCGCGGCCGGAAGCCGGGCGGCCTGTCCGGCCCTCGCGCTCCTTTCGGGGGGCGAGGGCCAGGCGGAGCGTCCGGGTCGGGTCAGCGGTTGGGGAACTGGATGACGGTCGGGGTCGGGGTGTCGTCGCCTGGCGGGGTGGGTGTGGGCAGGGTGGCGTGGATGTCGAGCTCGGGGCGGAACTCGGGGCTGAACGCCGGTGTGGCCGGAGCGTGGTTGTGAATGAGGGGGCGGAAGGTCAGGCCGCGCAGGGCGAGGGTGCTGGCGAGTGCCCATACGGCGGCGGCCAGTGCGGCGGCCAGGAGTCGGCCGCCGACCGGGGAGGCAGTCCAGATGACCCAGATGCTGCTGCTGCCCCACAGGGTCCAGAGGATGCGGGCGCCGGTGATGCGTAGGAACCCGCCGAACAAGCCGGTCAGGCCGGTGGCTTGCCACAGGGCGTAGGCGGTGGCGCCGGACAGGGCGGGCAGATGCGCGGCCTGTCCGTCGAGGAAGGACCGGATCGGGGTGGTGAGGGTGGGCCAGACGCCGCTGGTGTCCTGCTCCAGGTCCATTCGGGGCCGGGGCACCGTGCCGGTGATGGCCTCGGTGACGGCGCCGAGAACGCCGGCGGCAGCGGCGAGCAGCATCAGGGCCACGGCGGCGGCACCCAGCAGGGCGAGGGCCTTGATCCAGTGGGCAAGGCCGTGCCAGTCAGCCTTGGGGGCTCGGCGGATGTCCTCCCACACTCCGTGGAGGACGCCACCCTGGTCCCAGGCGTGGTTCCACCAGTCACGGGCCGCATACAGTCGCGCGCGTGCCGCGGCGTTCCTCGAGTGCTGCGTCGGCTTGGGGAGTTCGGGGGTGTGGTTCGGTCCGGTCTGCATGGCAGTGGTGCTCCTCTGGGAGGGGGCGGTGGTGCTGGGCCGGGCGGCCTGTCCCGCTCTCGTCCTGCCGGCCACGGCGGTGGCGGGGGGGGTGCCCCTATGTGTTTGGTCAAGGGAAACGGGGGTGCGGTGGGTCGGCGAGCCGGGCAGCATGGCGGGGTGGCCGACCTGCTGTGGGATGACGTGAAGCGTTTCTTCGACCCTGACTTGATGGGGTCGTTGCCGGACGTGCTTGTCCCGGATGCCTCGGTGGAGGACTGGCAGGCGGTCCTCGATCTGGTCGCGGAGAAGGGCTGGAAGTGCCAGGACTCCGAGGGAGAGACGGTGCTTCCGGTGCCCCGGGCGGAAGCCGTTCTGTCCCGTCCGGCGGATGCCGAGTGCCCTGACCTGCGGGTCTGGCCGGCTGCCGATGTGTTGGCGATCTTTCGTTTCCATGCCGACGATGAGGTCGACTTCGACGTCGACCTGCGGGAGTTGCAGGGCCAGGGTCGACTTGATGTGTTCTGCGGCTTCCTTCGGGAGATCGGGCGGCGGCTGGGCAAGCCCGTGCTGATGGACCCGGAAGGCGACTCCGGCCATCCGGTGCTCGGCTTCGACGTTGAGGCTGATCGAGTCGGTCTCCTCGCAGACCCGCAGGTCAGGTGACTGCGGCCGGCGGCTGCGGTTCGTAGAAGGTTCCGTCGCGGAGCATCGCGAAGAGGACGTCTGCTCGTCGTCTGGCGAGGCAGGGCAGGGCCTGGGTGTGGTGTTTGCCCTGGGCGATCTTCTTGTCGTAGTAGGCCCGGGATGCCGGATCGCTCAAGGCGGCGAACGCGGAGAGGAAGAAGGCGCGTTTGAGCTGCTTGTTTCCTCTTCGCGAGGGCTGTTCGCCGCGGATCGAGGAGCCCGAGCTGCGGGTTGCCGGGGCGAGTCCTGCGTAGGCGGCGAGGTGGCCGGCGGTCGGGAAGGTGCTGCCGTCGCCGACCTTGACCAGGATCCTGGCTCCGGTCCTGACACCGGCCCCGGGCATCGACGTCAGGACTTTCGAAAGAGGGTGGGCCTCCAGCAGTTACTCGATCCGCCCGGCCAGCAGCTTGCGCTGGTCAAGGACGGCCGTCAGGGAAGCGGCCAGGCTCGGGACGATCAGCGCGGCCGCCTCGGTCCCCGGAACGGTCACGGTCTGCTCGTCCAGAGCAGCGAATATCTCCTCGACCAGCCGCTCGGTCATCCTCGGCGCCTTCGGCCGCAGCAAGGTGATCAGCCGCCGACGGCCGGCCTTGCGGATCTGGGCCGGGGACCCGAACCGTTCCAGCAGCGTGAGGACGGCCGGGTGCTGCAACCGCGGTCCCAGGACCCGTTCCAGAGACGGATGGATCTGGGTCAGCAGGCCGTGCAGCCGGTTCGCGACCCGGGTGGCCTCGCCGGCCAGGTCGTCGTCGAACCCGACGATCATCTCCAGCTCGGCGATCGTCTCGTCCTCCTCGCCGTCGATCGCCCGCAGCGTGTGAGGCATCGCGCGGGCAGCGTCCGCGATGATGAACGCGTCCTTCGCATCGGTCTTCGCTTCACCCGGGTAGAGGTCGGCGATCCGCCGCATCGTCAGGCCCGGAAGGTAGGCGACCGGGCAGCCCATGTCCCTGGCCACGGCCAGCGGGAGGGCGCCGATGGTTCGATTCCCGTCATCTGCTCCGTGGCAAAGCCCCAGGTCAGCGACCTAGGGCTTGTTTGTTGCCCGATCCGGTCCGGAGCCTCGCACGACATAGTCCCTCACGTGGCCCGCAGTTGGCGCTCAGCCGACGTGGGGGATCCGCGTCGGATCCGGATCGACGTCACACTCGGCGCCGCGTGCGAGTGCTTCGCGACACATCAGGTTGATTCCGCTCGCATCTCGGACGTCTCCGCAGTCGTGAAGATCCGGTCCAGGTGGTGACGGAGCACCGCGATCGCCGACTCCGGACTTCGCTGGCCCACGAGGATGCTGGTGCCCATGGTCGCCGCCATCGCGAGCAGGCTGATCGCCTCCGTGTGCGCGTCGGCGTCCGGGTCGGCCAGGCCGGCCTCCTGCGCGTGCTCGAGGAGTCCGGTCAGGGCGTTCTCCGCAGCGTCGGGGTTGTCGATGAAGGGCTGAGCGGCCAGCGCCCCGTCGGTCACGGACAGGATCGCGTAGGAGCTGTACAGCAGGTGGAACGTGCGACTCTCCTCGTCGGTCGGCAGCGAGGCCGACAGCAGCGCCTCCACCGTGGTGCGCGGGCCAGGGTCCGGGCCGGCGGCGGCCAGGCGGGCGCCCACCCTCGCGGTGAAGCGGTCGGTCAGGTGCCGGAGGCCGTAGAAGAGCAGCTTCTCCTTGGTCTCGAAGTAGTACTGCACGAGCCGGAGCGACACACCGGCTTCCGCGGCCACGTCCCGCATGCCGACGGCATGCAGTCCGCGCCGCCCCGCCACCTTGATGAGCGCCTCTGCAATCTGGGCGCGCCTTTCCTCATGATCCACACGCTTCGGCATGTTCCCGTGTCTCCGCCTGTCGCTAGGGGGTTCGCGCTCTGCTGCCCGAACCCCTTCATGATACCGATGTACCATATTGGTGGTACAGTCGTACCATGAAGAATGACTCTTCACAGGAGGTGCCACCGTGCCCGAGAACACCGCCCGCGTACGCCGCGATGTGGGCCGCTACGTCAACGACGCCCTGCGCGACCGCTTCTTCGCCGCCGAGGACGTGCTGCACGCGATGGGGGCACCCGTCCGCTCCGAGACGGACGTCGAGACGAGCTTCGGCACCACTCACGTCTACCGGTACGGGCCCGCGGACCCCGCGGCCGAGTCCCGGACCCCGATCGTCCTGATCCACGGCGCCGGCTACAGCTCGGCCATGTGGTACCCCAACACCCCCGGGCTCAGCCTTGACCGCCCCGTCTATGCTCTCGACACCCCGGGCGACGCGAACCGCAGTATCCACCGCGAGCCCATGTGGCAGCCCGAGCGCGCCGCGCAGTGGATGGACGAGGCCCTCGACGCGCTTGGCCTCGACCGGGTCCACCTCGTCGGCTCCTCCTACGGCGGCTGGCTCGTCCTCAATCAGGCCCACCGGCGGCCCGGACGGCTCGCCTCGGTCACCGCCCTCGACCCGGGCGGCCTGGAGAAGGTCGGCCTGCGCTTCTTCGCCTGGGTCTTCGTGAGCCTGTTCGCCACCTTCGCCCCGAAGGCCCTGCGCCCCCGGCTCGCCAAGTGGCTGGACCAGCCGGTCATCGCCATCCCCGAGATGCGCAAGTGGATCCAGCTCGGCGCCCGCGCGTACCGGATCCGCCGCCCCGCACCCCTGCCGCTGGCCGAGGACGCGCTGCGATCCATCGGGACCCCGCTCTACGTCATCATGGGCAAGCACAGCCTGCTCGTACGCCCCAAGCGGCAGTTGGAACGCGTACCGCGCCTCGTTCCCGGAGCCCGCGCCGAGATCATCACCGCGACGGGGCACGGCCCGCAGATCGACCATCCCGACGTGGTCAACGCCCGGATGCTGTCCTTCATGGAGGACGCCGACTCCCTCGGCCCTGCTGAGGTCGACGCATAGGACTACGGCAGGGAGAAACGGTGCCGCCGGCGCCCGCTCCGTGCCACAACGTGCCAGTAGAAGCAGCGAACAGCGGTCAACAGGGGTGCTCCGGACCTTCTCCAACGGACCGTCCCGCGAGAGCTGTTTTCCCAGGTCATCAGCTGCCTACGCCCGCAAGTACGGAGTGATTCCCAGGGTCGTGGCGCCCTGCCAGGCAGGCTCGGCCGATCGGACGCGGACCCGCACAGACAGCCTCCGCGCTTGCAGGGCAACAGCTGGGCATGCACGAGATTGACCGGCCCCGGGGAGATCCCACTCCGATCGCTCAGAGAGCTCGGTGGCCGGATACCCAGTGCCGACAAACGAACGTATGCCGACACTCGCACCACTGATCACGAACCCGCAGGTGGGAACTGTCGACAACTCGCGTCGGAAATCAACGTCGGTAAACGTGCGGGGGTCACAAGAAGTCGGAGAACCTCCGCCGTTACTTCAAGCCCTCACCGGCGGCCATCGCCGAGCTGACCAGCCTTCTGACCCCCGGTAACAGCCGGCGGTGAGCCAGAACCTTGATCAACCTGTGTACTGACGGCAGGCGGTTGGACCGGACTCGCGTGGATCGCACACCGTCCGCCGGTGCTCGCTGTGCGGGGAGTCCGCCCACTCACTGGGATGTTGCCACCAGGCCCGCCTCGTAGGCCAGGATCACCAGCTGTACCCGGTCGCGGGCATCGAGCTTGGCGAGCAGGCGGGTCAGGTAGGTCTTGGCGGTGGCGATGCTGATGCAGAGCTCGCCTGCGATCTCCGTATTGGACAGGCCCCTGCCGACGAGGGTCAGCACCTCGCGTTCCCGGGCGGTGATGGCGCCGAGCTCCGCCCGCCGCGGCGGTGACGCTGCGGGTCGGGCGGTGAACTCTTTGATCAGCCGGCGTGTGACAGCTGGTGCGATCAGAGCGTCCCCGGCGGCAACGATCCGGATTGCGGAGAGGATGTCTTCCAGGGCCATGTCCTTGACGAGGAATCCGGACGCGCCGGCGTGCAGCGCCCCGTAGACGTAGTCGTCGTCGTCGAAGGTCGTCAGGACGACGACGCGTGCGGAGCCGGTGCCCTTCGTGATCAGCCGGGTGGCCTCGATGCCGTCCATGCCGGGCATCCGGAGGTCCATCACGACGACGTCGGGGGCGAGTTCCTCCGTCAGTCGTACCGCTTCCGCGCCGTCTCCGGCCTCGCCCACCACCTCGATGTCCGCGGTGTCGGTAATGACCATCTGCAGGGCGGCGCGGACCAGGGGCTGGTCGTCGGTGAGTACGACACGGATGGTCATATGGCTCTCGCCTTCTCTTCTGCCTCAGTCATTGTCGGTATCGGCAATCTGACCGCAACCAGGAAGCCGCCCCCGGGACGGGGCCCGGCCGTGAAATCGCCGCGCAGCAGGGCAGCACGCTCGCGCATGCCGATCAGGCCGTATCCGGTGTCGGTGCTGGTGCCGCCGCCTTTCCCTCGGTCCGAGACCTCGACGGCGAGTTCGTCCGCACGGTATTCGAGGCGCACGAGGCAGGAATCGGCCCCCGAGTGCCGTACGGCGTTGGTCACCGACTCCTGGACGATTCGGAACGCCGCGAGGTCGATGTCAGCGGGCAGCGGCCGGTGCTTGCCCTGCCGGCGCACCTCCACGCGGACACCGGCGGCCGTGGCCGTCGCGGCGAGTCGTTCCACGTCCGCCAGGCCGATGGCCGGCTGCAGGGATGCTGGTGCGAGCCCATGGTCTTGGCCGGTGCCTTCCTGATCCTGGTCGGCCTGGCGCAGGGCGCCGAGCATCCGCCGGAGCCCGGACAGGGTCTCGCGCCCCGCCTTCTCCACGGTGAGCATCGCCTCCCGGGCCCTGGCCGGCTGGGTCTCGACGACCCGGGCTGCGGCGCCGGCCTGCAGGGCGATGATGCCGATGCTGTGGGCGACGGTGTCATGCATTTCGCGGGCGATGCGCAGCCGTTCGGCGGTGACGGCCTGCGCGGCGGCCCGTGCGTACAGCTCTTCGGTGTGGGCGCGGGCCTGATGCACCGAGTTGCCGATGAGCCAGGCGATGACCACGGTCAGGGCCAGGGAGGGCTCGGGGGCGATTCCGGAGTCGTCCCCCATGAGCCGCCGCATCATGAAGTAGCAGGTGAGCACGCCGAGTGCCCCCGCGGCCGCCGTGAGCGAACTCCGTCGGGATCGGATGGCCGCGATGTAGCAGAGGGCCACATCCACTGCCAGGAACTGCAGCGGCGGGATCTCGTCCTGGCGCCAGGCCACCGTCGAGGCGACCGTGCCGGCGATCACCAGTGCGTACGCCGGTGTAGTGCTGCGGCGCAGCGCCGCACTACCGGCCAGGACCAGCACGAAGGCGAGCGCAAGCAGGGCCCGGGCGCCAAGCGAATCGAGCCCGTCCCGAGGAAAGTTGAGCGAGTGCGTCGGCCCCGGCGGCATCACGATGTACTCGACGATGGGCTGCACTGCTGCCGCGAACCACGCCAGCGCCGTCCACAGGCCCGGCGGTATGCGCTTGAGTAGCGGCGAAGACACGGAGGCGGACATCTGGTGATCGTAACCGTGTGCCGTCCATGGGCCATCGGCCCATGGATGTACAACCGGGGTTGACACGCGCGCCCGGCGCTTGTCAGCTCCAGCCCGACGACGGGCGGTGTCGCCCCCGGCACCGTTATCCCCGTGATCGAAGTCAACGAGCTCACGAAGCGATACGGCAGCACGACGGCCGTCAAAGATCTGACCTTCACCGTGCGACCCGGTCAGGTGACCGGGTTCCTCGGACCGAATGGTGCAGGCAAGAGCACCACGCTGCGGATGATCCTCGGCTTGCATAAGCCCACCAGCGGCAGCGTCACCGTCGGCGGCCGTTCCTTTCGCGATCTCCCCCGCGGCCTGCGCCATGTCGGATCCCTTCTCGACGCGCACGATGTGCACGGCGGGCGCAGCGCGATTGCACAGTTGTCCGCCCTGGCCCGCAGTAACCGCATCCCGCAGCGCCGGGTGGAGGAGGTGCTCCGGGAGGTCGGTCTCGCCGAGGTCGCCCGGCGCCGCATCAGCGGATTCTCGCTCGGCATGAAACAGCGGCTCGGCATCGCCTCCGCCCTGCTCGGCGACCCACCGGTACTGCTCTTCGACGAACCGCTCAACGGCCTCGACCCGGAAGGCGTGAGGTGGGTGCGTGACCTGTTCAGGCGACTTGCCGCCGAAGGCCGCACCGTGTTCGTCTCCAGCCATCTCATGTCCGAGATGGAGCACACCGCCGACCAGCTGATCGTCATCGGCCGCGGCGAGCTGCTCGCGGCGGAAAGCCTCGCGGAGTTCTCCGCTCGTGGCACCCGGCTGAGCGTCACGGTGAGCACGCCCGCATCGGCCGTCCTGAGAGACCTGCTGACGGCCGAGGGAGCGGCTGTACACACGGCGGGCGACCTGCTTGCTGTGACCGGTGTGACCGCGGTCCGGATCGGTGAGATCGCCATGGAGCACCGCATTCCGCTGCATCACCTCAGCGCCCGGTCCGCCTCCCTGGAAGAAGCGTTCATGGAGCTCACCGCCGACAGTGTCCAATACCTCGCAGGAGACCCCCGGTGACCACGACATACGCTGCCGTTGACGAACTCGGCGCCGACGAACCCCGCGCCCGATTTCACGACCTGGTGGCCGCCGAGTGGATCAAGCTTCGGTCGCTGCGCTCAACCTGGATCGCGTACGGGGCCACCGCACTGGCCGTCATCGCGTTCAACGCGGGCACCGCCTACGACACCTACAACTACTGGCCGGAGCGGAGCGCGGCGGACCGGGCAGACTTCGTCCGGGCCGGAATTCCGCTGCAGGAGGCGTTCACGGCGAACGCCGTCATGGTCATGATGCTCGCCCTCGGTGCCATCGGCGCCGTCGCGATCCTCGGCGAGTACAGCACGGGCACCATCCGTACGACGTTCGCGGCCGTTCCGGCCCGCCGTTCGGTGATGGCTGCCAAGACGGTGGTCGTCACGGCCGTCAGTACCGTCTTCGGCGCGATCGTCGCGGGGGCCTCATTCGGGCTGACGCAGGCGATCCTCGACGGCCGGGACGCAGGCCTATCGATCGGCTACCCGGGCGCCCTGCGCGTCGTAGCGGCGTCCGCTCTTCTTGCGCCCGTGTGCGCGCTCGCCGGCATGGCGATCGGCTCCCTCATCAGGCACACCTCGGCCACCATGGTCGCCTCGGTGGTAGCCATCCTCGTACTGCCCATCGCCTTCACCGACGGCCGCCACTGGTCGGCGGTCGCCGGGCACGCCACGCTCTACCAGGCGTGGTCACGGCTCGTGGAGGTCGGCTCACCCCGGACCGACTTTCCGTGGACGACCGGCGGAGCCTGGACCGTCTATGCGGTGTGGGCGCTCACCACAGCCGTGCTCGCCGTCACCAGCGCGCAACGGCGCGACCAGTGAGAGAACCGGTCAGCCAACTGCCTGGGTGGCACTTCGGCCTTCCGTTACTGGCTCCGCGTCGCTGACGAGCATCGCCGCGGCGGCCGCGACCAGGATGACGGGTTGACGAAACTATTCCTCATCGACGGCATCCGGGTCGCGCAGGGACCGCAGGCCGCCTGGCAGCTCCGGGAGCTGGAAGGAGTACCGGCCGAGCATGTTGATGTGGTGTCGCACGAACGGCGAGAGGCGGGCCACGTCCTCGTCGCGGACGTCGAAGCCGTCGGCCCGGAGCTGGGTGATGGCGGCATCCATATAGCGGGTGTTGAACAGCACCAGGGCGTTGAGGACGAGGCCGAGGGCGCCGATCTGGTCCTCCATGCACCGCACCTGGGAGAAACACTTCCCGCGATGCTGGGGTGAGGGCGGTGAGCCCCCGTCGCAGGGTGTCAGGAGGACTGCGCGTTCGGCGTCTGGACGTAGCTCACCTGCAGAGCGCCGTTGCCGTTGGCGACGGGGGCCGTGAACTGGAAACCCGTGGCGGCCGTCATCCCCGAGATCTGGATGTCGCGGAGCATGGGGAGGACGCCCACGGTGAACGCGGCATCATCGCCCTCTACAGCGTTGAGGTCCTGCGTCCCGAACATGTAGGAACCCATCTCCATCAAAACCCAACTGCTTTGATACGGGGGGATGTACTGATTCTGGAGGTAGGCCACGTCCGAACTTCCGTCGAGGCAGTCCAGCCAGAGCATGTTCTGCGTCAGATTGGTGAAGGTGAAAAGGCTAACGGCGGAGGCGACATCGGGGTCGACGACGGTGAAACCCCAGCCGGCCGCGCACCGGAAGAAGTCCGCCTGCTGCACGCCGTTGTCCCAGATGTCCGTCTGCATCGCCTGTTCGGACGGGTACATCTCATGGTTCGTGGACTCCGCGATCCAGGCCTGGTAGGTGCCCGAATCCCACTTCGCCCAGGAGGGGACGTCGTCAGGGCGGTTATTCTTGAACGACAGGAAGATCGAGTACTTCGCGGGCATGAGCATCTGCATGACGGAGACTTCGTAACCGGGAGTGGCGGCCGCGACCAGGTCTGGAGTCGTGCTCGGATCCCAGAAGAGCGAGTCGGGGCCGCCCTGCTTGATCGCCAACGGGTACAGGGTCTGCAGCATCCCCCAGTCCTTCAGGATCTCGGTCTCCATCGACCCCATGGCGCCCAGCACTGCCTGGTAGTTGTTCCTGAGCTCGCCCCAGAGGTCTGATGCCGCCACCTGGAAGGGGTCGGGCGAGATGCTGTGGGGGCCGGAATCCGCCAGGGCCGCGTTCACCGCTGTCATCATCAGGTTTCCCACGATGCCGCCGACGCTGATCGCGGCCTCGCCCACGCCCGGCAAAGCGCACAGAGCGGTATAGAGGAGGCCCTCGACGATGGCCAGGATGATTCCCCCGACGTTCGGGTCCTGGTCTCCCTCCATGATGCCGGCGTCGTCGATCAGCTTGGCGACGGTGGCGCCGTCCGTCCCGAACAAGGTGTTCTGGAAATTCGTGTAGTTGGTGAACACGTTTCTCGCGGTGATGGCGCACTCGATCTCCGTCTCCAGTTGTAGCCGGACCGCGTCCCACGCATCCTGCGGAATGCCGTCCGGCGCGTCCGTCCAGGAGACGATGTCGGTGTTGTAGACATCGAGGGGGGCCTGGAGGTTGTAGTACTGGGCACGGAGCGACACAAGCCCGAGCCGGTCGAGGATGACGCTGTACGCCTCGGCCTGATCACCCGTGAATTCCGGGAACGGCTCCGGGTCCCTCCCCACGATCTGCTGCAGGGGCAAGGGAGAGGGCGGAACGGTGTACCACGTGTAGCTCGAACTCGGAGCACCGGACGCCGCCACGATCGGGGTGCCGTCGTACGGGGCAGCGGCGCCTCCCGACGGGCACAGGAACTCTCCCGTCAACGCGCTGCAGATCTGGTTCGGCGTGCTCAGGTCCCACACCTGGCTGAGCGGCAGAGGGTACTGCTGCAATTGAACGGTCACGCCGCCGTTTACGCCCAGGGTGAGAGCGAGGTTGTCTCCCAGGCCGCTCAAAATGCGGCCGTCCGGCGTGATCTGCCACAACTCGTTCGCGGCGTGGGTGGATGTCTGCGTGAGCGGCCAGAAGATCACCGGTGCCCAGGGGGAGTGGCTGTATCCCTCGACGTTGAGCACACAGTTCTGTCCGGCGTCGTCCTGG
Organism: Streptomyces sp. CB02980; assembly: GCF_014451325.2. Taxonomy (GTDB): domain Bacteria; phylum Actinomycetota; class Actinomycetes; order Streptomycetales; family Streptomycetaceae; genus Streptomyces. The sequence continues at coordinate 46,113 of NZ_JACSCH020000001.1, forward strand.
AGCGCGCTCTGGAAGTAGACCCACGTGGGGACCGTCGCGTCACCCGACTGCAACGGCGCCGCCAGAAGCGTCCAGTAGTGCGCGCGAACCGGATCCGACACCGACTCCCCGTCGAGCTCGGCCAGGACGGGGTTCGCCTCGCCGGAGACCGTGAGAACGTGACCGCTCAGCGTCCGGCTGGCGAGCCGACCGTCCCCGGCCACGCTCCAGAACTGGTGCGGACGGGCAGGATCTCCGACCGGCGCGGCCACGAGTACGCCGTCGTCGTCGTCCCAGGCCATCGCGCACCCGCTCAGCCGGCTGACGATGCGGCCCTCAGCGGTCATGCTCCACTGCTGGCTCCGCGTCTCGGCGCTTCCCTGGGAGTTGAGCGCCTTGGGGCGGGGAACCACGCGGGCCCCGGGCTGCGCGCCATCGCCCTCGACACGGAGCACGTACGGCTGGTTCTGGTCGTGCTGGGGGAGCGCGGGCGGCAACGCCTGGCTCGCAAGGAAGAAGAAGTGATTCGAAAGCGGAGTCACGGTGGTCATCCCGCTCGCCTTCCGCAGAGAATGCCGACGTCTCCAGTGAATCTCCCCGCCCAGGTCACCGCCACTGGGGGGTGGGCGTCGATCAGGTCGGACGGGAACTCCCTCACACACGAATACGGTGCTGTGGCGCGCCACGCTGCCTCAGCCGTAGCAGGCGACGTCCTCGGGGATTCAGGTGAGGACGCCCTCGGCCGCGGCGTGGACGAGGTCGTCCCGGACCCAGCCGGTCTTCCCCTTCGCCGCGCCGCACGTCACGACCGCCTTGGTCCAGCCGCCGCGCCAGTCCTTCTCCGCGCACCGGCGCCCCGGCAGTCGACACCGGGCGCTGCGGAACCGGGTGGCCGGCCGGGACCGGATCATGGCGGAGGTCCCCGTGACGCTGCGTCAAATAGCCGCGACGGGCGATCAAGCCGCAGGGTGACCGGGGCGGCCGTCCATGGCACCGTCAGGCCGCCCCCGTACACCGGCAGAGCGAACGTTCCCCTCACCCAGCCCATGCCACTGCCCAACGACCTCGCCGCCATCCTCACCACCTGACCAGAGCGCAAAACGGTCAACGGTCAACGACAGACCACGTCCACAACCTGGTCACAGTGCCTATCAAGCTGGAGAATGCGACCGAGAGACACGACGCTTCCCTGCGCCAGGTACACGTGGAGGACGGCGGCCGGATCCGGTACCGCAAGACGTGCGAGATCGACGGCCAGGTCCTCACCGAGGACGAGATCGGCAAGGGCTACGA
>NZ_JACSCH020000001.1:47413-79657 GCF_014451325.2 Streptomyces sp. CB02980
ACAAGGACCACGTCATCCCGGTCACGGACGAGGACCTGGCGGACATGCCGCTGCCCACGGCGAAGACACCTCACGTTGCTATGCCGTCAAGCCGGTCTGCTGTGAGGGCCGGGGTCCTCGAACAGTCGTGACCGGGCTTGGAGAGAATCCCGGCATGGTGATGGCACGGCACTGGTACTCCTCGTCGCCCGTCGTGGACGGGCACCCGCTCCTGGATGAGCCGGGCTTCTGGCCTGCGTACTTGGCGGACCTGGCTGAGGGGTTCGCGCCGGAGGCGTTCGGATCGGACGCGGGCGACGCGGAGGCCGTGCTGGACACGCTCCACGCCCCTTCGGCGTGGCCCATGTTCACGGTGTCGCTGGCCGGCGGCTTCGCGATCGTCGTGCACTTCAACAGCGGCGAGGAGTTCACGACTACGGACTACTTCCTCACGCATCCCGACTGGAGCCAGGATCTCGTTTTGGCCAGCGACGATCAGGACCGCATCGGCCCCGGGCTGTGCTGGCCCGAGCTCGCCGCCCTGCTGGAGGCACCACCAGGTGCGGCAGGCGTCACCGACTCTCACGCGCGTCTCCTCCTTCTTCTGCCTGTTCTCGGCGACGCGGCGGTTCCGGAGGAGGCCGTGGCGGCAGTGGTCGAGGCTCTGGTCGCTCAGGGTGCGCCTGAGGCGAGCGAGGGATTGGCCAGACACCTGCTTCAGGGGCACCCCATGTGGGGCGCCGAGGACTGGTGGTTCGACGATGACGAACAGAGCTGGCTCTGCGAGGGCGATCACAGCCCACGCAAGATCCCGCTCGGTGACCACCTGCCCCCACAACAGCGAGCCGCCCTCGAAGCCTGCCTCACTCCCCGCTGACCAGCTCAAGCCGCAGTGACAACAGCCTCGGTGGGAGGGGCCCCGAAGGCGAGCGACTCGTCGTAGGCCGTGCCCTGCTTCAGGCAGTGGTAGAGCTGTCCGATCATGCGGTTGAAGAGGTTGCACTGGGCGGCTGCGTGCCAGTCGCCTTGTTCGCGTCGGCGCCGGTAGTGGGCTCCGGCCCCTGGCGAGTGGCGGAGCGCGGAGAAGGCCCACAGGTAGCCGGCGTGGTTGAGCCGGTCGTTGTTCACCCACCGTCTGGTGATGGCGGATTTCTTGCCCGCGGCGCGGGTGACGGGTGAGGAGCCGGCGTGGGCCTTGAGACCGCGGGCGTCGGCGAAACGCGTGCGGTCGTCCCCAACCTCGGCCAGAACACGGGCGGCGAGCTGGACACCAAGACCGGGGAAGCTCAGCAGCACCTCTGCGTCCGGGTGCTGCGGGAAGGCCTCCTCCACCGCCTCGGCGAGGTTGTCGGCGGCGGTGCAGGCCGCGTCCAACTGGATGAGGAGGGCGATCATCTGCTTGCCAAGCGCATCCTCGGCCAGCGGCGGCTGGTGGGCCCACTCGTCGCGGAAGACCTCGCGAAGGCGGTCGGCCTCGGCTTCAATTCCGCGCTGGCGGCCGGCTCGCTTGAGGGCGGCCTGAATCTGTGTGCGGGTCAGCCGTGCGGCCCTAGCCGAGGTCGGTGCGGCCTTGAGGAGTTCGCGGGCCGCAGGACGGCACAGGCCGTTGGTCCAGGCGGCGAAGGCGGCCAGGGCTGCTGGGTAGTACTCGCGCAGCAGGGACCTGAGCTGGTTGGCGAGCTGCTGCCGGTTCCACAAGGAGTCCTGCTGGGCGCGTGCCGGGACGGAGATCGCGCGGCCGAGATCAGAGTCGTCGGGCAGGGGCCGGTGGGCGTGCATGTCGGTGCGGAGGATGTTGGCCAGGACCAGGGCGTCGCCGGGGTCGGACTTCTTGCGCGAGACGCTATGCCGGTCGCGGTAGCGGGCGACGGCCATCGGGTTGATCGCGAACACCTTGCGCGTGCCGGTTCGCAGCATGGCCACCAATGGGCCGCGGGAGGTCTCGATCGCCACCGGGATCGGGTTCTCCTTGCTGTCGCCATACTCAGCAAGCAGCTCCAACAGCATCTTGTAGCCCACCGTGTCGTCGGTGATGTGCCGCTTGGCGAGCGGCTGGCCGGTGTCGTCGACCAGGGCGACGTCGTGGGTGCGTTCAGCCCAGTCGATTCCGCAGTAGATCAAGATTTCCTCCCCAGAGTTCGGCGTTTGCACTGGTCACGAGCACATGCGGGGCCACGCAGCGACCAAATCCCAGGCCTCAACCACACAGCGGTCGGGCCGCCACCTCACTAGCCGTTCGTGGCACCAGCGCGCCCCATGGGCCTCGGTCTGCGCAAGGAGCTCTATGGGCTCGGGCATATCGAGAGGTCGCCATGCGGCGGGCTCGCACCACCAATGTCAACGAGTGATCAAGCATGTGGCTGCTTGGTCGCAGCCGAGGCAATGTGGGTGGTGGCGGCCACGAACGTCAGACGCCGCCACTCTTTGCATAGGCGTCGACGCCGGGCGATCGATAGGCATGCGCCTGACGCACGTGACCGCCACCACCGTCAGTACCAGACCGCGCACCGATCTACGTTGAGGCCTCGACGGCCCGGCTGCCTCTGGATGTCACGGTCTGGTACTCGAACGCTCCGAGAAGCACCCGCTCATGCAGAACGCTCATAACTACGGATTAGGCGATCGAGATTGTTGCGTTCATCGACCGGTCCTCCGTTGACGCGGTCCAGTACGGCGTCGGCTCGTACTGTCTGACCGCCGACGGACCAGTGGCCGCGAAGCCGTACGTGCTGCTCCGCAAGGCGCTCGAGCGCAACGAGAAGGTCGCCATCGCTGAATTCGCACTCCGCGGCCGCGAACGACTCAGCCTGCTCCGCCCCCTTGGCGACGCCCTGCTCCTGTCCGGCCTGCACTGGGGAGATGAGATCCGCTCCTCCGGAGAGATCACCCCGCCCGAGACCGAGCTGACCGACGACGAGATCGAAGGCGCGCTCGAGTTGATGGAGACGATGCCGTCGACTCCCTCACCGACCTGGACGTGACCGACCACTACACGGAGGCGCTACACGAGGTCATCGAGGCGAAGGCCGAGCACCGGGCCCCGAAGCCCGCCGAGGGCGAGGAAAAGGCCCCCACGCCGGTCGTCGACCTCATGGCCGCGCTGGAGAAGTCCGTCGCCGACGCCCGCGAACGCCGCGGCGAGACCGCCAGCGGGGGCGAGGCGACCGTGCACGAGATGCCGAAGACGAAGAAGAAGGCGACCAAGAAGACGACCCGCAGGAAGACCGCCTGACCCGTTCGGGTCGTGTCCTGAGGGCGCTGCCAGGGGTTGTTCGCCGTGTGGAGACTGATGAGCCTGTGATCGGCGGCTACCCGAAGGCGGACGAGCCCCGCCTGCCCTTGCTGACCGCGGCGGAGGCCCGGGACGCGGTCGGGTACATGCGGCTGCTGGAGACGCTCGACCTCACGCCCCGTGGGCAGGCCGCCGCGAACCTGGCCCGACGACTCCCCACGGACTAGATGATCAATTCCAAGGGATGCCTGCGGAGGGTGTGGGGTGGGCGGTGGCCGAAGCCACCGCGAAACGGTCAGGCGGCGGGCTGCTGACCCTGGTTGTCAAGGTGGCAGCGGGCGGTCAGGCGTCCGGGGCGACTTCGGGGTGCGTGAACCGCACGGGCTTGCCCAGCGACCGGGCGTAGGCGATTTCGGCTCGGGTGCTGTCTCCGATGTAGTCGCCGACTAAAGCGCCTGAGTTCGCGAATACTGAGCACTCGGCGCCCCGAACCTGGGCGGGAGCCGCGTGTCGGTTGGCGATCATCGTCGTTCTTTCATCCAGCAGGCGGGGCAAGTATCGCGGCCATCGCGGGTCCGGTGCCATTACTGGGTTCCCAAGCTGCGCCGTGCCTGTATGTGGTCCAGCCAAAGTGAGCCCAAAAAGGGGCAGTGGGGCGGGGGTCCTCTCACAGCGGCAGGACCCGCCCTCCGCAGGCGGTTCGGCACGGGGCAGGGGTGCCTCGTCGGCGGCCGGGGCCAGCGGGGGAACGTCGACGGACGTCCGCACCACCGCGTCCGCGAGGAACAAGACAGCCCTGGCGGTCCTCCTCGGCGCGGACCAGCGCGGCCGGCCTCGGCGCGGCCGGCCGCCTTCGCCGCGATCGTGGCGCGCTACGGCACCCCGCCCTGACGTCCGTCGCCGCCCGGGGGACGCCACCAACGCGGTCCGGCTACGCTCGGGCTCTGCTTCGCGTCGGCGGTGCCCGTCATCGGGAATGGACCCGCAGCAGGGTGTGCCCGGCCACCTCCTCGGTCACGCCCCAGAGCGTGGGGTGGTTGGTCAGGTGCGCGGCGAGGGAGTCGCGCAGGGCGTCCGCCGAGCCCCAGGTCCCGTACAGCTTGCTCTCGGTGAGCACCACCGGCTTGAGGCCCGTGGTGAGGACCGCCTCCCAGGTGGCCGCCGCGACCCCGGGCGTGTGGGGGCTGCGGAAGTCATCGAGGGAGACGACGCCGTCCTCCGTCAGCAGCTCGCGGGCGGCGGCGATGTCGGCGCGCACGTGGTGGTAGAGGTGCGAGGCGTCGATGTGGACGAAGCGGCAGCTGCGAGCGGGCACATGCGCAGTGATCTCGGAGGAGGACCCCTGGACGACGGTGGGCAGGCGACGGTGGAAGCGCAGATAGTTGGCCTCGAAGACCTGGCGGGTGAGGGTCGGGTAGTACACCCGCATCTCGGTGGCCGTGGAGGCGTCAGGGGCCTCGTCGGCGGCGAACAGGTCACAGACGGTGAACCGCTCGTCCTCGGCGACGTGGTGGCCGAGGACGATGGCGCTCTTGCCCTTGTAGACACCGAGTTCCAGCAGGTCGCCGCGGGGGCCGTGGTCGCGCTGGTGGCTCAGGAGCCAGTCGAAGAGATACCGATCGGCGGCGAAGAACCACCCCTCGACCTCGTCGAGCCGGTCGAGTGTGAGGAAGGGCGGGGCAGTGTCCTGTGCGGTCATGTCGGGTCCTCGTGTCTGAGTGCGGCCGGCCGTCCTGGGGTGGGGACGCCCCCTGGACGTGACAGGCGAGAAGCGGTGAGCGGGTCCGAGACCAGGGGGCTCGACGCTACGGCGCGGGCCTGCCCCTCCCCCGTACCGCTCCCCCGCCACGCGGAGCATCCACACTGCAGGCGTAATCACGACGGGCTTGATCACGACGGGCTTGATCACGACGGGCTTGCGCCCGGTCAGTAGCCCTTGCCGGGAGGCGGGGTGAGGTGGGTGTGCTCGGGGTCGTGTTGACGGGAGCCGCCACCGTGATCTCGGTCTTCATTCCCAGGTCCTTGTGCCCGTCGACCGGGCAGGAGATCTCGTACGTTTTCGTCCTTGAGGGTCACCGTGAGGGTGGTCGACTCGCCCGGGCGACGATGCCGGAGCGGTTCTCGCCACCCGGGCCCCTCGACTTCCAGAGCGTGCTCGTGATGCCCGGTGTTCGTTGCGACGAAGGCGTACGTACCGGGTGTGAAGGTCTGCCGGGACAGCGTGATCCTGAAGCCAGCGAGGTCCGCGGTCACCCGGGTCTCGTTCGCGGGTGCCTGCCGCTCCGGGCCGGGGGCGGGGTGGTCGTGCCGCCGCTCGAACCGCCGCCGCCACCGACACAGGCGGCCAGGAGGCCGGCCAGCGCCGTGGCCGACAGGGCGAGCAGCGCGCGGGTGTGTGGTTCCCTCATCGTTCGGTCCTCCCGATCGGTCCGACCACGCTGCCGCACTTCCTGCGCTGGGTCTTCAACGGCCAGGCCGTGCCTCAGGCAGTGAAGAGCAGCTACGCGTACGAGGACGGGTTACGCGGCGGGGGTGGACGAGGCCGGTGCGGACGAAGTTGGTCTGGTCGCGGGCGCAGTCGACGATGGTGAGGCGGTTGGCCGCCGGGCAGACGCCGCCGTCCATGACGACCGCATCGAGGCCGGCGCAGTGAGGAACTCCTCGACCTCGGCGACGGTGATGGCCGGGCCGCGGTCTTCGGGGCCGGCGTCGCCGGAGACGTTGACGGTGGTCGCGGCGAGGAGTCCGGGAACCGCTCAAGCGAGAGCTCCTAAGGGCTCGCAGAGAATCAACATGCTGACTTGATCTTCGTAGGGCTGCTGTTGGCGATGAACGCGGTGACATCGGCGGGTGTGCGGAACCTGGCTGTCGAGGGTGCGACGGTGTGGCCGTTCTCGGCCAAGAGGGGCCGGACTTGGTGAACGGCTCTGGTGGTGGTGCTGCCGTTGACTCCGAAGAGCTGGGCGATCAGGTCTCGGGTGCCGAGTTTGCGCAGGTAGAGCACGGTGGCCAGGACTCTGTCGGCGGTGGTCGGCTTGTCTTTGGCGCCAGCTCCGCGAGCACGGAGACGGTCTCCTCCTCGCTGCCGAGACCGCCCGTGTTCACGTAGCTCATCGAGTCTCTGGGACAGCTGATCGACGAGTTCGTCTAGCACCTGCTCTGTCATGCCGGTCAGCTCCGGACTACGCAGACCACCGGCGCAGGACTGCGGGGGCAGGTCCTTGGCTGACCTCGGCTCCTCGGCGACCGCGGTGGTGTGGGTGGAGGGTGTAGTTCCAGTCGCCGTGGAAGCGGTGTCGCTGCATGGGCAGGGCGTCGATGTCGCTGTCGGTGACCTTGATGCCGGTGTCGTAGGCGCCCGGGTCGAGTTCAGCATGGACTGTCAGCCCAGTGTGGGTGGTAGTTGCCTTGATGCCGTTCACGATGACGTTGTGGCTGTTCAGAGGCCTGCCTCGCCAGTTCATGGAGATGTGCGAGAACAGCCGGTGCTCGATCTTGTTCCACTTCGAGGTGCCCGGCGGCATGTGGCAGACCGTGATCTCCAAGCCCGTCTCGGCGGCCAGGGCGGCGAGTTCGGTCTTCCAGGCGCGGGTGCGGTATCCGTTGGAGCCGCCCGCGTCCGCGGTGATCAGCAGCCGGGCGGCCCGAGGGTAGTCGTGATTGCCGCGGGCCTGCCACCAGCCGCGGATGAAGGCAACGGCGAACGCGGCAGTGTCGTGATCGGTGCCGACACTGACCCAGCCCGTGTTCGCGGCGACCTCGTAGATCCCGTACGGGATCGCCTTGCCCGGTCCCTGCCGGTCAAGGAAGTCATGGGTCCTGACCTGGGCGGGCAGTCCTTTCGGGTGCCACTCGCGGCCTCCGTTCTTGTACTGGCCGACCAGTTCCTTCTTTTTGGTGTCCACACTGATCACCGGGTCGCCGGCCTCCATATGCTCCTTGGCTCGTCGTTGATGTAGCGGAACTGGGCATCCCGGTCGGGATGCTGGCTGCCTTCGAGGGTCTTGGCGTTGGCCTGGAGGCTGAACCCCTCCTCCCGCAACAGGTCGGCGACGGTATCCGCCGGGACGCGGTGGCCCTGCCTGGTGAGTTCGTCGGCGAGTCTGCGGGTGGACTTCGTCGTCCATCGCAGAGGCGACATCGGATCCCCTCGCATATCCGGCTCGACCAGCGCCAACAGCGCGGGCCGCAGCCCTGGATCCACCTCGGCCGCCCGCTTGCGCCCGCCACCGGGACGGCGGACCCGGCCCAGCCGTTCCGCCCCCGCCTCCAGCTCGTCCGCGTCTCTGCGCACGGTGGTCTCGCTGACATCGGCCGCCTGGGCGACCGCCCGAATCCCGCCGTGGCCCAGAACCCGGGCCTCGGCCCCCATCAGCAGACGGCGCTGCCGCTCGTCCAAGTGCGGAAACAACACCGCGCACTTCAGGCCGAGTTGACCACGGACCTCGCCAGATACGCGCATACCGCATCACCGAGCTGAACCACGGGAAGCAACACCTTGATTCTCTGCGAGCCCTTAGCTGTGATGTCTCATGAGGTTGGTTCCATCGCGTTCTCGATCGTGAGCTGCTGGGGGGACGACAGCGAGTGGTTCCGGCGGATGGCCGAGGGTGAGGGGGAGCCGCTGGCGAGGGTTCGCTGATGGGTGGTTTCCCGCCGAGAGCCGAGTGCGGTCAGCCGCTGGAAGTGGGCTGCCAGGCGGGCCTGACCGCATTTGGTCTGACGGCGCCGTTCCGGGCGATCTTGGATCGCCCGGACAAGCCCGGTTGCGCGGCCGCGAGCCAGTGCGGCCGGCACCGCCAGACGCTCACCACACCAACCGCCCCGGCGGGGCCGGGTCGGTCCCGAGGCGGACCAGCCCAGCACACCGACAAGCCGGAGATCCGAGCAGAGGTGGTGGGCTGCCAGGCCGGGATCCCATCGATCGGTGAGGCTTCCGGCGGAGCCAATAGAGGCGGGTCAGAGGATCGTGTCGTAGATGTCCCAGTCCCAGCCGATCTTCCTGCGGGTCGGCCCCGGGACGAGGTCGTCGCCGGCGCGGTTCACACCTTCGTAGAGCCAGAGGCGGCCCTGTGTGTCGCGGGCGAGGAAGTCGTTCTCGGAGGAGCCGCTGAGCTGCCCAGCGAGCGCGATGCGGTCGTAGACGTTCCAACCGCCGCCCACGCGCACGCGCGGTGCGTACTCAGGCCCCGGGAAGTCACCTCCCGGTATCGGGTAGTCGAAGCCGTGCGACCACAGCACGCCGGCCCGGTCACGCGCCACGGCGGTGAAATCGCTCCAGTTCCCCACGAGGGCGGAGTAGGCGTTCCAGCCGCCGCCGATGTTCTGGCGCGTGTCGAAGGGCGCCTGGGGGGCGTCGTGGCCGGTGGCGTTGTAGTGCCAGAGGACGCCCGCCTTGTCCCGGGCCACGAGACCGCCGGCGCGGCTGGTGATCGCGGTGTACGTGTTCCAGCCGCCGCCCACGCGGACGCGAGGCTTGAAGGGGGCGTCCGGGTTGCCGGAGCCCTTGTAGAACCAGAGGACACCGGCCTTGTCCCAGGCCACGAGGTCGCCCTCACCCGCCGCCGTCCGCTGCGTGAGGGGCGTGATCGAGGTGTAGGCGTTCCAGCCGCCGCCGATGCGCTCACGGGCCTTGAGCGGCTTGTCGGGGCGGCCCGAGCTCTCGTACTGCCAGAGCACGCCGGCCTTGTCGCGGGCGAGGACCGTGGTCCGCCGGTAGTTCTCGGGAGTGCCCTTGGCGAACTGGAAGGCGACGCGTCCGCTGCCGATGACGGCCCCAGCCCCGTCGGTCACTTCGAGGGTGGCCGCCAGGTTTCCCCTCACAGCCGCGCGGCTGTCGGCGTCGACCCGGACGTCGTAGGTGACCGTGGTGGCGGACTCGGTGGCCGGGAACACGACCTCGTTGCCCGGACTGTCCCAGAGACAGGGCCAGAAGGCCCCGCCGTTGACGGAGCAGGTCGGGGTGACGGGCTCGTAGGCGGGTGTGTCGAAGTCGGGGAGCTCCCAGGTCGGATTCGGCAGGAGCAGCCGCGCCATGACGGGGCCGGTGTGGCCCGCAGGGAGCGTGACCTTGATCCGGGTCGTCACCGCCCCCTCCTCGCCGGAGGGCACCACCAGCGGGCCGCCCTCCTGAACGACCCTGACGGTCCCCGTCGCCGCCACAGCCGTCAGGGGCGCGGCGGCGGCCGGCCCGCCCAGTGCCGCGGGCGCGACACCGGCGGCCAGTACCGTCGCGATCGCCAGAGTCACATGCTTGCCTGTCACGAGACTCCCCAGGAGTCTTGGGACGCGAGGGGAAGCAACTGCGCTCCCCCACACATCCGGGTCACCTCTTGGACCGTCGAACGGCCCGGAGGGTTGTGCTCCGGAGTGGATCCGGTCGTCGCCCGGTCAGAGGATCGTGTCGTAGACGTCCCAGCCTCCAAGCCCGCACCAAGATGCGCGCCGGGGCGGGTGAAGGTCGTTGACCGCATCGGGCTGATCGCCGCGATGGGATTCAACTTTGCTGTCGCAGGAGCTCAGCGGAGCGTCAAGCAATGGATCACCTTCCCCGCACTGAGAACAGAAGGAGAGGAAAGCCCCCTGACACCCGGACGAAGAATGATCTTCCAAGCCCACAAAGAACGCTAGACAGCCCTCAATCCGCACCGGTTCGAGTGGCGACGGTCGGCTCCCAAGCTCGAACTGGCTCTGTACGCGCGAGATCGGGTTCTGGCTCAGGTTTTGTGGTGCCGACACGGTGGGTGATAGCTGGGAATGAGTGGGGCGGTGTGCACCGGGGCCGAGGGGGTCGGGCCGTGGTGTTACAGGGCGATCAGCCCTGCTGCTGTCCCCCGGAAGCCACAGGCGTCGAAATAGAACGAACGCAGATGTTCCTCGAAGTCGACGTGGAGCCACTCGCACTTCGCGGCACGGGCTTCTTTGGCTGCGACTGCGACAAGCGCGGCGCCAACCCCTCTTGACCGAAGATGCCGGGCGACCACCGTGTCCAGAATGAAGGCGTGTGCTCCGCCGTCCCAGACAACGTTGACGAATCCGATCAGATCACCGTTTTCCCACGCGCAGACCCAGCCAAGGCTGTGGCGCTCAAGCCGTGCTTGCCAGTCGGTCTGAGCGACCGGGGAGCCGAAACCGTCGGCGTGCAATCTGTTAAGGGATGCGTTGTCGAAGTCGCCTTGCCACTCATACTTGATCGCCACGTCCAGATCCTAGCGACCTGAGGGTACTTGGTCCGCATCGACTACTGGGCGAGGAGAACCCGCTTCCGGAGGAGGTGGAAGCCGGCGCGGCCGAACATCTGGCGCTTGAGCATCCTGATCCGGTTGACATGGCCTTCGACGACACCCGAGCTCCAGGGGAGGGTCAGGCCGGCGATGACGGCGTCACGGTCGCGATCGATGCCCGCGGCGAGGGTGTGGAGGCTGGGGAGATCGTCTTGTCTCACGGTGGTGAGCCAGTCCGGCAGGAGCTCACCCTGGCGCTCGGTGCGCATGGTCGCGAAGGACCGGACGTGCCTGGTGAGTGCATCGATTTCGGGACAGTTGGCCCGGACGTGCTTCAAGCGGAGTGGTCCGGTCTCGGAGAGGCTTTCCGGTCGGCGAAGGACCCACCCGGCGACGATCCGGGGCGAAGGCGGACGGGCCGTCCCTGGCCCTGGTGAAGTGCGTTTCTGGCGGAGGTAGGCGCGAACGCGCTGGTAGCTGCCCTTTTAGCCGAGCGGCACGATCTCTTCCCACAGTTTCCAGGAGTTGGTGCATCCCTCGTTCCAGCGGTCGTCGAGGTAGGTCTTGTACTCATCGGCGACGGAGGCCCGGCTCTGCCACTGACCGGTAAAGAGGTCTTCCGGCTTGGCAACGTCCGCGTACCGCTTGACGGTTCTGCTCGTCATGCCGAGCTGCCGTTGGATCGCGCGACGGCTGTGCCCTGCCTCCACCAGGGCGTGGACGGTGGCGTGCACGGTCCGGGTTCGGTCGGCGAACCGGTGGCCGGTCGGCCATGGTGAGCCGGACGGCTCCTCCACGGCGTCGGGCTCGGCCTCCGGCGTCTCAGGTGCCTCGGGGACCAGGACGCGCAGGCAGCGGCGGTGCTGGGCGATGCTCCGCTCGGCGGCCTCGCTGAGGTTGTGCCAGAGATGCCACCGGTCCGCGAACTGCACGGCCTGCGGGGCGCCGACGGCGGCGCCTTCGGCGAAGAACGGCGCGCGGTCCCGGCACACGACCTCGATTCCAGGCCGCTGGGCCAGCCACGCGGCCAGGCTCGAAGACTCCCGGTCGGGCAGCAGGTCGATCGGTCGGCGGGTCTCGACGTCCACAAGGACGGTCCCGTAGTGGCGGCCCGTGCGGGTGGCGTACTCATCGACACCCACCACCCGCGGGGCCGGGACCTCCGGCTCCGGAAGTGCGTCGACCAGCCGCAGGACCGTGCTGCGGCTGACCGACACGCCGAAGACGTGGGCCAGGCGGGCGCCGGCCCGGTCCGCGAGGGCGAGACCGATCGCGGCCATCTACGTGTTGGTGTCCGGGTGTGCCTGGCGGGCCCTGCCGCCCTGCTTCGGAGTTTCGAAGTCGACAGCCCATCGCCGGTTCCTGATCTGGTCCAGGGTCGGCGTGTGGGGCCGGCTGCACGAGGAGATCCTGCACTGCCTCGACGACGCCGGCCTGCTCGACCTGTCCCGAGCTGTCCTCGACTCCGCCCACGTCAGGGCGAAAAAGGCGGCGAACTCACAGGTCCGAGCCCCGTGGACCGGGGCAAGCCGGGCTCCAAGATGCACGTCCTGTCGGACGCGAACGGACTGCCCCTCCTCGTCGGCGTCTCGGCCGCCACCACCCATGACAGCCAGGCCCTGAAGCCCATGGTGCTCGGTCACCAAACGAGACACGACCCCCATCGTGGCCGTCATTTTCAAGCCCCAGCGTCTGCACGCCGACAAGGCCTACGACATACCTGAGCTGCGGAAATGGCTACGCGGTAAACGCATCGGCGTCTGCATCGCGCGCAAGGGCATCGAGTCGTCAGAACGACTCGGACGCCGCAGGTGGGTGATCGAGCGAACCATGTCCTGGCTCACCGGATACTGCCGGCTCAACCACCGCTACGAGCGCCATCCCCGCAACTACCTGGCATTTCTCGGCCTCGCCGCAGCTATCTGCTGCTCCAAGCGACTCGTCCGCCTCACCACATGGGACACGGCCTTAGCCTGCGGCGTGCCGGGCCTCCATCGCAGCAATCACACGCTGCCGAGCCACCCGCCGGGCCTGCTTGAGCTTCGAGTCGGCCAGCAGAAGGGGCGCGAACCAGATCCAACCCCACACGCTGTAGGAGACAGTCCCGCTCAGCACCAGAGCCTTGTTCGTGGCGAGAACCAGCACGAAAGTGATGACGTACGCGGCCACCCGGTGGCGGACCATGAGCCGGAGCGGGGCCTGCCACGGGCCGGCCAGCAGCTCCAGCGCGGCCGCAACCTCGGCGGCCCGCAGGTCCTCCGGATGAGCGGGCGCCTGGCCGCCCCGCTCCAACGCTTCAGCAACATCAACGCTGTGGGACGTCAGCGCCGCGCGATCGGTCCGCGCGGCAGCCGTCCTCTCCCGTACGTCCTGCCAGTAGCCCCGCCCGGCCCAGTCGAGCGCGGCCTCCACCCGTGCCGCCTCGGGCGACCCCGCAGGCGCAAGGCGCGCGATCCGCTCCTTGAGCCGATCGACCCGAGCGACGCGCCCGGGATACGTCCATCCGTCGGCCCGCAGACACAGCTCCAGGTAGGAGACGAGCAGTCCAAGGTCGTCCGGCCACTGCGCCAGCCCGGTCTTGTAAGCCTTCTCCGCCTCGGCATCGTGGTCGTCCTCGTCCTCCGCCGCGTGTGCGAGTCCGAGCCACCGGTAGAGCACCGGATCGGGCCCGAGTTCCCCCAGACCGGATTCGGCCACCTTCCGAGCCTCCGCGAACCCGCCCACCGCGAAGAGCTCCTCGCAGCGGTCGGCGTATTCGTCATGTGTCATGCTTCCCGCCCCAGTCGATCAGGAGATCCACTTTCAGCCATACGAACCCGCTGGTCAAGGGGCGCCGGCCCGGGTCCGGCGCTCTGGTCTGAGGCGCAACTCGCGTGATCTAAAAATTCGCGTACCGCTGCGGATAGGCCTCGCTGATCATGGGGCGCATGGGGCATGGACGAGAGACTCTGGGTTGCTGGGCATCAGATCCACCGTTTGCGGGACGGGTGGGGCCCGGAACTCCCTGCCGCCTTCACCAATGACATGCTCCGCGTACGGCATGTGCCAGCCACCGAGATCTACGGGTCGGAGGCTGACGAGGGGGATGCCTGGATCGAGTCCTCGCTGGAGGGACCCGGCAGGATCGTTTCGCAGCGTCTGAGCCTGCTCGGCAATACCAAGGCCGCCACGACCGGCGTTCCTGGACGACCTGGTCAAGGGGCAGTGCCGTGCACGAGGTTGTCGGGTATTGGGACCCGGTCAGCTGCGTAGTCGCATGCGACAAATCTGGCGACGTCGGCCAACACCTCCGGGATACTGGTCGCGCATGGATGAGGTCAAAGTCGTCGTCGCCCATTCCGAGCGCGCGACCCTGCGCGTCGGCGACGTGTTTCTGAAGGTGGACGCCGATCAGGCGCGTATCGACGTCGAGGTCGAGGCGATGTCCCTCGCGCCGGTCCCGACCCCGGAGGTCCTGTGGCGCAAGCCGTCCGTGCTCGCGATCGCTGCGCTCCCGGGGACGACACTTGGGCGCCTCGGCGGGCCGTCGACCGGCTCGTCGGCGGCGTGGGCCGCGGTGGGCGCCGCCATCCGCAAGCTGCACGACGCGCCGCTGCCGCCCCGCCCCGGCCGGGCCGGCCGGAGCATCGTCACGCTGGCGGCGGAACTCGACGACGAGTGCGAGTTGCTCGTGACGAACGGCCTCCTGCCCGCTGACCTGGTCACCCGTAATCGCCGGGTCGCCGAGGCCGCGCTCCGGCCGTGGACTCCGGCTTTCACGCACGGCGACCTGCAGATCGCGCACGTCTTCGTCGACGGCGACGAAGTGACGGGCATCATCGACTGGTCCGAGGCGGGCCAGGGTGATGCTCTGTACGACCTCGCCACCTTCACGCTCGGACACGAGGAGCACCTCGACGACGTCCTCGCCGGCTACGGCACCGACATCAACCTCGATGTGATCCACGCGTGGTGGTCGTTGCGAAGCCTGCTGGCAGTTCGCTGGCTGACCGAGCACGGCTTCGACCCGTTCGCACCGGGCTGTGAGGTCGACGTGCTGAGATCCCGAGTGTGAGGCCGCGCGGGTACGACTGCTCCGTATGCGTTCTGACGCATCGAGAAGGCCGTCCCCTCCAGCGATCGCCCGCCCTCACTCTCAACAGAGTGTGGTGCGCAGTCGTCGCCAGCAGATGACGGCGCAGCCGAGGGCGACGAATGCGTGGTGGATGTCGTCGCGGATCTCCCAGCCGATACGCAGGCGGCGAAACCAGTGCAGCAGCTCGATCGCTCCTTCCACGACCGAGCGGCACACGCCGAGGCCAAAGCCGTGCCCGGTGCCGCGCCCTGGTGCGAGCGCCTCAGCTCGACAAGGCGGGCAGACGGGTCGGTCCGCACCTCCACGTCCGCGTTGAACAGCGCGGTCTTGATGTCGTCCTGCGGCAGCGCCCCGCGCTTCTGGGTGACTTCGTGCAGCAGGTCCTTGATGAACTGTTCCGTTGCCGGCCTGTCACCGTTGAGGTACCGGCTCATCTGACTGGGTACCCGTCCTTGCCTTGCCGAGTAGGCGCGCAAGGAGAGGTCAAGCAGGACGAAGAGTTCCCTCAGTTTGCCTGCCAGGGCCAGCCGTTCAGGCGTCCCGTCGGGGCTCTAGGCCGTTTCCTTCGAATCGCATGCGGTCGGTACCGGTCGCATCCGTGCCTTGACCGGAAGGTCATCTGGGCGCTGTTTCCCACCACAGAACCTCCTGGCCAGCGAGCTCACGTATGCGTAGGTCGTCGGTCCGGTGCAGGCGAAACCATTTGACGACGTCGAGAGAATGCCTGGCATGGGTACAGACATAAGCGGCTTCCTCGAGTATCGGGTGCCGCAAGACGATCAGGAGCCGGTCTGGTACAGCGCACTTGGTCTCGGCTCCCTCAGTAACGTCCGTAACTACGACGCGTTCGGTTGTCTCTTCGGGGTCCGCAACTATGCGAACTTCCGTCCCTTGGCCGCAGGCCGGGGGCTTCCCGCCGACGCTTCGGCCACCGTGAGCGCGCGGTTCGCCCAGCTGACCGAGTGGTACGGCGAAGACGGCTTTCACGGCGCCACGTGGATCACGTGGGCCGAGGTGAAGGCCGTCGACTGGGACGAGCCCGCAGAGAAGCCCGACAGCCGGCTCCACCAATACCGCCAGACGTCGAGCGGGCTCAGGATGACGGGCAAGGCGTCCTGGAGCGGCGCATTCGCCGAGGCTGTCGGTCTCAAAGCCGGCGAGGTCCGGGAGTGGCCCGATGGAAGTGAGTGGCTCGTCGGGGACACTCTCTACAGATCAGTCACCATCTGCCGCAGAGATGCCGTCACCGAAACCGGCGAGTGGCAACCCGTCTGGGAAGCCATGAAAGAACTCGCGGAACAGCACGGTGACGACAACGTGCGCCTCGTCGTGTGGTTCGACGACTGAGCAGGCCACTGCCGCAGAGCATCGCCGCTGGACCCCCCTTCCGGATCATCTTGCGGACCAGATGAAGATGGCGCCGATGTGGAGTCCGGCGAGGTAGATGGTGGCGGTCTTGTCGTATCGAGTAGCCAGGCCGCGCCACTGCTTGAGCTTGTTGGTGCAGCGCTCGACGGTGTTGCGCTGCTTGTATGACTCGCGGTCGAAGGCTGGCGGACGGCCGCCGAGGCGGCCGCGGCGTTTGCGGCTCGCGGTCTGGTCGGCTGGCTGCGGAATCACCGCTTTGATACCGCGTCGGCGGAGATGGTCCCGGATCGCCCGGGACGAATACGCCTTGTCGGCCAGGACCATCTTCGGGGTGGTCCTGGGGCGGCCGGTCCGCCGAGGCACCCGCAGCCGGGCCATAACCTGAGGGAATGCGGGTACGTCTCCCGCCTGTCCGGGAGTGAGGACGAAAGCGAGCGGCCGGCAGCGACTGTCCGTAGCAAGATGGATCTTTGTGGTCAGACCGCCGCGGGACCGCCCGAGGGCATGATGCTTCGGCTCGCCGGCCGGAGCCCCTTTTCACGGGCCCCTGCGGCGTGCTGATGGGCACGGACGATGGTGGAGTCGACCGAGACGATCCAGTCGAGGTCGCCTTCGGCGTCGGCCTGGGCGAGCAGGGCGGTGAAGACCTTCTCCCAGGTGCCGTCGGCGGCCCACTTCCGCAGCCGGTTGTGGGCTCCCTTCCACGAGCCGAAGTGCTCGGGCAGGTCCATCCACGGGGTACCGGTGCGGTACTTGAACGCGATGGCGTCGATCACCTGCCGGTGATCACGCCACCGTCCGCCCCGCTTCGGTGTCCGGTCCGGCAGCAACGGCTCTATCCTCGCCCACTGGGCGTCAGTCAACGACACACATCAACCAAACGATCAGATGATCCGAAGGAAACGCCCTAGGTCCAAAATTTCCCGCGCCTCAACGGCGCCTGCTCGCGGTCACCGTCCATTACTGATCGTTTCAGAATGAAGTTCGTTGTGAGGGTTGGCAGTTGGGTGTTGCATCGGCAGGATCTGTTGGGTGTCTGCTGATCTTGTACCTGATGACCTGTGGGAACGTGTGGTCCCGCTGTTGCCTGCTCGCCCGCCTCGGCGGCATCGGTATCCCGGCCGGTGCCGGCGGATGACCGGGCCGCCTTGCGGGGCATCACTTGCGTGCTGTGCAAGAGCTTGGGCTGGCGGGATGTTCCGGTTGGACAGGTTGGCTGCAGTGGTGTGACGGCCTGGCGGTATCTACGGGACTGGACAGAGGCTGGTGTCTGGCCGCAGCTGCACGCGGTACTGCTGGCCGAGCTGCGGGCCGCGGGTCTGCTGGACACGAACGACGCGGCGCCATCGACGGCTCCCGCCTCCGAGCCCTCAAGGGTGGGCTCACACCGGACCTTCGCCGATCGACCGTGCGCGTCCGGGCAGCAAGCACCACCTGATCGTCCACCGGCACGGCACCCCCTTGGTCGTCTCACTGACCAGTGGAAACCGTCATGACGTCACGCAGCTGATGCCCTTGCTGGATGCCATTCCCCATCCGCGGGTCGCGCGGGCGGCCGAGGCACCGGCCGGGCCGGCTGTTCGCCGACCGCGGCTACGACTACGACAAGTACCGCCGCCTTCTCCGGACCCGAGGCATCACACCGAAGATCGCTCGCAAGGGCACACCTCACGGCTCCGGCCTGGGCAAACCCGCTGGGTCGTCGAGCGGACCTTCGCCTGGCTCCACCAGTTCCAACGCCTCCGCATCCGCTACGAGATACGCGCCGACCTCCACCTCAGCCTGCTCCAACTCGCCTGCAGCATCATCTGCTTGAGACGACTGCGAACCTCATTCTGAAACGATCAGTAGGGCCAGCTGCAGCCATCCACGGCAAAGCACCTAACAGGGGTTGCGCTCATCAAGGATGAACAATGCCCAGCTCAGAGCCCCCTCCCCTGCTCACCTTCAGCCGAGCCGCAACACGAGCCACCGTGGCGGGCGGCTACCTCACCACACGGCGCCTCCCCCGCGGATCGAAACGGCCCTGAACGCCGAGGTGCCCGCACACGGCGAGGAAGATCGTTCTTCCCGCATTTGTGCAAGCGCATCCTCGGCCTGGTGCTCGCGCACAGCACCAGGTCGTTGAGGCCGCACTGCCGACAGTCGGCCGACGAATCTCCGTCGGCACTCCCCCGCAGACCACCATGCCGGTCAGCCGAGCGGCGGCAGGAGGGGAAGCCGGGCAGCGAGGAACTTCGGAGCCATCCCGCGGTAGCTGTCGGTGATCAGCTCGGCAACCTCGGTCCAGTCCGTGTGGTCACCGAGAATGGCAACGACGACGTTGCGGCCCCAGTCGGCACGGAGGAACGGGAACCCAGCGGCGGTCAGGCCGAACAGGTCGTCGGCGGGTACCCGAAAAGTCATCACGACCGGTTCCTGATCCGCGGCTGCATACGAGGCGTAGACCGGGGAGCGATCCACGTCCGGCGTGTAAACATGGGCGAACGTCCTCGTACGGATCCGCCAGCGCACACCGATCCAGGCTGGCTCCTCGTACGACTCGGGCAGCTGCCGGCAGATCGACCGCAGCCTGTTCAGGATCTCCGGCGGCACGTCTCCAGGACTGGACATAGGCCGACACTATCGACCGCCGCGAAATATGCGCCAGACGCAGCTAGCGGGGGTCTGCATGAAAACGACCTGGCCTATCGTCAATCGTCTCAGTGGCCCATAGGCAACCGCTGTCAGTAAGGACGGCCAGGTCACGAAGGATGTGTCACGACAGGCACCCGACCCCCCGGATCCTGGCCTCGTCGCCGATCGGCTGCCGGGCTGCCGTCCCAGCCGGCCGGCAACGTCGACTCAAGCGGCCCGGAGGCCTCCACCAGGCGGGCTGCGACCACCTCCTGCTGCTCCCGCCTCCGCTGTTCGTGCGCCGTACGGCGCGAGCAGCCTGATCTCGTCCCCCCACCACCTGGTCCTACGTGCCCGCCCGGATCGCTTCTCCCCGCAGTAGGGAACCTAGCCCGCAGCAGCGGATCCGGCGTTGCACTACCACCACCGGCCCCGCGAAGACCTGCGCCACCCGATGATGCCCAAGAAGGCACTCACCCCGAACCGCACGCTAGAACCATCTACAACAAATCCTGCCGATCTCAGCACGGAATACATAACCCCAGCTCACACACCCCGACCGAACCGCCAACTCCGGCTCTCAACGAACCCACAACATCCCAGGCCAGTCGGCACCCCACACACCAACAAACCCCCCTTCCAGCGTCACGTGCTGTGGAACACCCGCTACCTGGACGCCGCCGTCGCCCAGCTGCGCGCCGAGGGCCACGACAGCAAGGACGAGGACGTGGCCCGCCTGTCCCGCTGAAGAACACGTACATCAACTTCCTGGGCCGCTCCCGGTTCAACATTGCCGCCAGCAGGCCCGCCCAGGGCCTGCGGCCCTGCGCGACCCGAACGAGGTCGACCCCGACGACGAGGACCAGGACGAGGGCTGAACCGCGTGTCCCGCGCAAGGCGCCCTCTCCCCCCGGAGCCTGTCACAGACGGCCAGTAGCCTCTCGCTATGCAGACAGCGTTGATGATCTACGACGGCTCCGCACCGGCCGATTCCGACGCCCCGCGTACCGGGGGCGTGCCGCTGGCTCCTGCCGGATTCGCCTGGCCCCTGTGCGGCTGCGGGGGGCCGCTTCAGTTCTTCGCCCATCTCCCTGTCGAGGACGGTGTCCTGTCGGTGTTCCTGTGCCAGAACGACCCCGGGGCGTGTGAGTTCTGGAACGCGAGCTCCAGCGCGAACCGGGTCTACCTGTTTCCCCGGGAGGAACTGCTGCCGATAGCCGTACCCGAGGCGGGTGTGACATTGCTGCCCGCCACCTCGGCCATCCGCACCCACGTCGTGACGATCGACCCCAAGGATGCCTGCGACGAGGAAGGGATCGAGCCTGACGCCTACGACCTTGCCCGCTCGGGATGGAAGCGGGAACCCGAAGAACGATTCGGGAAGCAGCGCGAAGTGCTCGGGTCGCTCGGAGGCAGTCCCTCCTACCTTGAGGACGACCGCCTGCCCGTCTGCCCCTCCTGCACCGGCACCATGGAGTTCGCGGCACACCTGGAGGAGGGAATTTCCCGGGAGACCGCGATGAACCTCGGCGGTCAGCTGGGCTACGTCTTCGTCTGCCGCCCGTGTCGCGAGGGATCCTTCCTCACGGACTGAGGGCCACCTGCGAGGGGCACGGACGGTGATGTCGCCGGTTCGAGACGCCGCAGAGCACCTCTTGGGGCAGAGCCGGCGACGCCCGTTCGCGGCGTTGCGGCAGAGTGGCAGGACGAGTGCAGGTACGAGGACACGGTGTTCCTCGGCGTGCACATCCCAGAACGTCATCCCTACCCCTTCTGAACGGCTGTCAGTTCAGAACGCTGCGGCGGCCACTGACAGTCGGTGCCGCGGGAATTCAGACGGAGGGCCGGAAGTCGATCACTGCTTCCCCAGACCGAGCAAAGGCCACGACCGCACCCCGTGACCCGGACGCGGCAGGACTCGATGGAGCACGGGAGGGATCGGAGTCGGGGTCTTAGAAGCCGTTGTAGTACCGAGAGGTTCGCTTGGCGGTCGAACGAGGGTTCCCGGTTGGGTGATCTTCCCGTGGTCGGGCATGAAGGCAGGGGCCTTCCGGACAACTCGACGACCCGTAGGGAGGTCTTCGCGATCAGCTCCAGCCGGGGGCTGGTGGTAGGGGCCAGTCGGGCGGGACCGGCAGTGGACGGTCGGACGTGAGCGGGGGGTTGAGCGCGCGGCCGCTGAGCCAGCCGAGGAGGGCGTGGCCGGAGCCGGTGATGTTGGGGCCGGTCGGGGACAGGGTCCAGGATCGGCCGATGTCGAGGGCTTTGACCCGGGCGACGGGGAAGTCGAGTGCGGCGAGCGCCGTGATGGTGTCGTCGAGTGCCCAGATCACGTACGTGCTGGGCCAGTCGGTGGTGCGGTAGCCGGCGTTCAGGTCGACGTGGTGCGTTTCGAGTTCGCGCCAGCAGCGGTGGAGGGTGTACCAGGCCGGGTGCCGCCAGCCCGCCAGTGCCGTGACCAGGGTGTCCCAACGTTCCACGGGCACCGATGTGGCGTCTTCGGCCAGGTGTGCAAGGCGGCTGCGCAGGTCGGTGGCGAGTTCGGCCGCGGGGCGGTCGGTGCCTTCACGGACAGTACGGGCGAGCGACTTGGCGTCCGTCCTCGGGGCGGGTTCGATGCCGGTTCGGGCCACGGCGAGCAACCACCCATAGGCGTCGATGCTGCGGGCCAGGTGGGTGATGACGTGGCCGCGGGTCCAGCCGGCCAGCGTCGAGGGTGCACGCATCTCCAGGTCGGTCAGCGCGTCGAGGGTGGCGGTGATCCTGGCACCGGAGCGGGTGACTTCCTCGATTATGTCGAGCATGTTCGTACCGTAGTGGCGGGGTAGTCGTCGCCGAGCGTCGGACGGACCTGCGACGCGGGATATCGGCCCCTCAGCAGGCCTCCGACCGCCGTGATGCCTGCCGTGATGGCGCGTTCACCGACGTTGCCGAACCCCAGGATCAGCTGCACTGGCTCTGTCGCATGCGAAGAACGGCAGGTGCTCATTCCGTAGAGGCCCACGGATCGGGCGTGCGCGGCGGCGATGAGGTCTTGCTCGTCGGCCGGTCCGTGGAGGTGCGCTACCGCGTGGAAGCCCGCCGCGAGGCCGGTCACCCTGACCTCGGGGGCATGTTCGGCGAGCGCCGCCACCAGGGTCGTGCGCCGTGCCGCGTAGGTTGTCCGCATCCGGCGCAGGTGCCGGTCGAAGCGGCCGGACTCGATCATTCTCGCGAGGGCGAGCTGATCGAGTGTGGGCGACCCGCGGTCGTTCAGCTGCTTGTGCTCGATGATCAGCTCGGTGAGCGCGGGCGGGCAGAGCATCCACCCGATGCGCAGCGCGGGCGCGAGGGACTTGCTGACGGTGCCTATGGAGATCACGCGGTCGGCGGCGAGTCCTTGCAGGGCGCCCACCGGCTCACGGTCGTAGCGGAATTCGGCGTCGTAGTCGTCCTCGATGACGACGGCGTCCCGGCTCCTGGCCCACTCGATCAGGGCGAGCCGCCGCTCGGGTGCCAGAGCGACACCGGTGGGCCACTGGTGCGCAGGGGTCATGACGACGGCGCGGGCGTCGGTCGCGGCGAGTGCCTGCACGTCGATGCCGCGCTCGTCGACCGGTACCGGGATCGCCGACAGGCCCGCCCAGGACGCGGCAGAGGAGATCGTGGCCGGTGAGCCGGGGTCCTCGTACGCCACCGTACGGACACCTGTCCGGGCCAGGGCGTGCAGGGCCAGACCGAGGCCCTGCGCGTAGCCGGAGCAGATCACGATCCGTTCCGGATCCGCTGCGGCGGCGCGCACCCGCCGCAGATATCCGGCCATGACCTCGCGCAGAGCCACATTGCCGCGCGGGTCTCCGTAATCAAGCGCCGCCGTCGGCATGGTGCGTGCCGCCTCGCGCGTGGCCCACAGCCAGTCGGCGAGCGGGAAACTGCTCAAGTCCGGGACGCCCCACTTGAAGTCCGCCACCAGGCGTGGAGGTGCCGAGGGCGGTGACGTGGGCGCTGGCGGTGCGCCCGCGCCGGCGGCGACCCGGGTGGCTGAGCCGACGCGTGTCACGAGGTATCCCTCGGCTTGGAGCTGGGCGTAGCAGTCCTGCACCAGCCCGCGCGACAGCCCGAGCATCCGAGCGAGTTCACGGGAGGACGGCAGCCGTTCGCCGATCTGCAGCCGCCCGGTCCGGATCGCGTCCCGCAGCCGGAGTTCCAGCTGGGATCGCAGCGGCTCGCCGCTGTCCCGGTCGATGACCAGCAGCAGATCGGGTGACAGACCGGACCACTCCAGAGGCATGGAATTGGATCTTACTGGCGATCCGCTTGGCCTTTAGCTTCGTCGTGTGACCAGGATGATCAACTCTCGAGCTGAGGGCGCCGGTTCGCGGCCGCCGCTGGTGACGCGGCCCCTGCTGCTGCGTTTCGTCTCGGTCATCGGTGCCTCGACGAGCTTCTACCTGCTGTTGTCGGTCGTCCCCCTCTATGCCGAGGTGTGCGGAGGCGGTTATGCCGCGGGACTGGCCACGGGTGCGCTGATGCTGGCGACGGTCGGAGGCGGGCTGGCCACTCCCTGGTTCGTTGCCCGCTTCGGTTACCGCCTGGCGCTGGTGGCAGGGCTGGTCCTCCTCGGCACGCCCACGCTGGTGCTGACCGCTTCCGGGAGCACGGTTTGGATCACGGCGGTCTGTGTCGTGCGGGGTCTGGGCTTCGCGTTCACGGTCGTCGCGGGTGGCGCTCTGACGGCGTCGCTGATCCCGCCCGAGCGCCGTGGTGAGGGGCTGGCACTGGTTGGCATCGTGTCCGGGGTTCCGTCGCTGGTGGCCCTGCCGCTGGGGGTGTGGCTGGTAGGGCACGTGGGGTACGTACCGGTCTGCATTGCTGGCGCGGTGGCCGCGCTGGCCGCTGTCGTCTCGGTGCCGGGCCTGCCAGACCGCGAGCCGACCTCGGGACGGTCGATCGGGGTGCTGGCCGGGTTCCGGACGGCCGCTCTTCTGCGGCCCGCCGTCGTCTTCTCGGCTACTGCGCTCGCTGCCGGAATCACCGTCACCTTCCTCCCCCTTGCCGTA
Organism: Streptomyces sp. CB02980; assembly: GCF_014451325.2. Classification (GTDB taxonomy): domain Bacteria; phylum Actinomycetota; class Actinomycetes; order Streptomycetales; family Streptomycetaceae; genus Streptomyces. Next base: position 70,946 of record NZ_JACSCH020000001.1, read on the forward strand.
CCGTCGGCTTCTACCGGAGTCGTCGCCATGGCCCTGTTCGTCCAGTCCGCGGCGTCAACCGTGGCCCGCTGGGTCGCGGGCCGACACGGCGACCGGCACGGACCGGCCTCACTCGTCCTGCCCGGCCTTGTTGTCTCCGCCGCAGGAACGCTGCTCACCTCTCTGACCCACAGCCCCGTCGCCGTTGTCGTCGGCGTGGCCCTGTTCGGGGTCGGTTTCGGAGTCACCCAGAACGCCACGCTGACGCTGATGTACGCGCGTGTCCCCGCGTCTGGCTACGGCACCGTCAGCGCCCTGTGGAACTTCGCCTACGACGCGGGCATGGGCGTCGGCGCTGTCGGGTTCGGGGTGCTCGCAGGCCAGACCGGCTACCCATTGGCTTTCACCCTCACCGCCGCGCTGATGCTCACCGCCCTAGCCCCGGCCTGGCGCGACCGCCTGGCCAACGGCTCACGACGATGACCGGCGCAACCACACACGGCCGGGGCCAAGGCTCCACCACCAGCACTTGCCGACGCGATCCGTCGACGAACTGACCGCATTCAGCAACGAGACCGCCCAGCGGGCACTGGTCTCCCAAGAACAGGAGCGCACATGACCACGAACACCATGACGGTGGCCATCCTCGGGCCGGGCGGTGTCGGTGGCCTGATCGGCGCGCTGCTCGCCCGCGACGGACACCGCGTCGTCTGCCTGGCCGGCGAGGAGACCACCGCCGTGCTGCGCCGCGAGGGCCTGCGAGTGCAGAGCACGCAGTACGGCGGCTTCACCACTCCGGTCGAAGCTGACACCTTGCTGCGCGAACCGGTCGACGTCACCTTCGTGACCGTCAAGCAGACCGCCCTGCCCGCCGCCCTCGACCGTGTTCCGCCGCAGGTCCTCGGCGACGGTATCGTCGTACCGCTGCTCAACGGACTCGACCACCTCGCAGCACTGCGCCGACACTATCCGGCCGGCCAGGTCGTGGCCGGAACCATCAGGGTCGAGGCCACCCGCACCTCGCCCGGACGCATCGCGCACACCAGCCCCTTCACCGCCCTCGAACTGGCCGCCCCGCTCGCCGACCTCGCATCCCACCTTCGGCACGCCGGCCTCGACGTGACCCTGCGCACCGACGAGAGCACGATGCTCTGGGACAAACTCTCCTTCCTCGCCCCGTTCGCCCTGCTGACCACGCGCTACCAGTCCGCTGTGGGCGCCATCCGCGACGAGCGGCGGTCCGAACTGCTTGCCGTACTCGACGAAATCACTGCCGTGGCCCGCGCCGCGGGCACACCGGTAACCGCCGAGGCCGTGCTCTCCTTCTTCGACCGGGCCCCCGAGATGATGAAGTCCTCGATGCAGCGCGACGCGGAGAACGGCCACCCGATCGAGCTCGACGCCATCGGCGGGGCTGTCCTACGGGCCGCGGCCACTCACAGGATCGAGACCCCGATTACCGCACGTCTCGTCGCAGAGCTGGTTCCCACAGCAAGTCAGTAGCAACACCGGCCCGTACCGACGGCGGCAGGGGGCACCTCGTCAAGTGCCGACAGTCCAAAGCCATACACAACACCCCGGCGTGTTCACCGCCCGCTTTCAGGAGACATGATGCAGCACTTCGTCCGACCCGACGGCACCCCTCCGGTCAACGGCTACAGCCATGCCGTGGCGTTCACGGGGCCGATGGTCGCCGTCTCCGGACAGGTCCCGGTGGACGCCCACGGGCGGGTGGTGGGCGCGGGGGATACCGCGGCCCAGGTACGCCAGGTCTTCGCGAACCTGGTCACCGCGTTGGAGGCGGCGGGTGCCACCATGGATTACGTGGTCAAACTGACGGTATTTCTGACCAACCTGGCCGATCTGGACACCTTCCGCCAGGTGCGCGACGAGTACCTGGACACGGCCCGCCCGCCAGCCTGCTCACTCGTCAAGGTCGCCGGGCTGGTCCATCCCGCGTTCCGGGTCGAGATCGACGCACTCGCAGTGCTACCCGCTGGGGCGTGAGCTCCGCGAAGACACGACTGCCCGAGCCCGACGCGGAGCCCCTCCCCCATTGCGTGTTTGTGGCCGCGCAACGGGGCGCCCGGCCTCCGGAGCTGGCATGAGAAGCCGCATCTCAGCCGATCTTGGAAGCTGCGGGTCAAACAGAGTTCCTGGTCGGGTGATCTTCCGGTTGTACGCGCATGAAGACAGGGCCTCTCGGTAGCTCGGGGATGTAAATCGAACCAAGCCATGTCGGGAGGCCCCTTTGTTGTTGTACGCGCCCGCGCACGTTGACTTCAACTCGACCGTCGTGTCATGTGATTGCCTCGCGCACGTGTACGGGAACGCGGCCGATCATCCGGACCGGGTACGCCGGTATCCGTCGGACATGACGGACGCGGAGTGGGCGCAGGTGAAGCCCCTCTTGCCGGTGCCGGCCTGGCTGGAGGGCCGGGGCGGGCAGCCCGAGGGCTACTGCCACCGTCAGATGCTGGACGCGATCCGCTACCTGGTCGCGGGAGGTATCTCCTGGCGGGCGATGCCCGCGGACTTCCCCGTTTGGGACCGGGTCTACGCCTTCTTCCGCCGCTGGCGGCAGGCAGGTCTGATCGCGGAGTTCCACGACCGTCTGCGTGGGATGGTCCGCGAACGCGAAGGACGCGAGACGGAACCGACGGCGGGGATCATCGACGCTCAGTCGGTACGGGCTGCCGCGTCGGTGCCGGTCGCCTCACGCGGATACGACGGCGGCAAGAAAGTACCGGGCCGCAAGCGACACATCGTCACCGACTGCCTGGGCCTGCTTCTGGTCGTCGCGGTGACCGCCGCGAACATCCCCGACCGGGATGCCGCCATCGGACTGCTGGGGCGGCTGCGGTCGCTGCACCACGAGATCACCTTGGTCTGGGTCGACGGCGGCTATACGGGCGGCCTTGTCGACTGGGCGAAGGAGAAACTCGACCTCACCCTGCAGATCGTCAAGCGCACCGACGACATGGAGGGGTTCGTGGTGCTGCCGAGACGCTGGGTGGTGGAGCGCACGTTCGCGTGGTTGATGCATTCGCGCCGCCTGGCCCGCGACTACGAAACCCTGCCCGCCGCCAGCGAGGCGATGATCCGGTGGTCGATGATCCCGCGGATGGGCCGCCGACTGGCCCGGCCACGGGCCGGCGGCCGACGCTGAACATCCCCGACGCTTCCTGGACCAACCACCCGCGCTCCGCAAGGCGTTTCGCCTTCGACCGCACCCCCTCGACCTTCGCCGGCGACGTTTCCAGCCCCAGCACCACCGCGATGTCCTTGGCCCGCACCGGCCCCTGCCCCCGCCCCGGCCGGTCTTCCAGCACGCCCAGGATCCGCTGGTAGTCCGGCGAGAGAAGGGTCGCAGGCAGCCCTTCCCGCCAGGGCGGCACCGTCGTCCCCGACACTGGCGCGGGCGCCGATTCCCCCTCGGCCTCCGTCACGGCGGTGGTCTCGGCAGCGGACACAGCCAGGGCCTCGGCGAGCTCCTCCCGCGCGATCACCCGCCGGTCCAGCTCGATCTCGGCGGCCTCCAGTGCCTGAGCCGCCCGGTCCGTCTCCTCCCGCAGATCTTCGACCCGCTCACGGGCAGCCGCTTCCCGCGCCTCCAGCAATCCCAGCATCGACGCCACCGCGCACCCCTCAGCGATCGAACGGAAACAGGACTCCTCATCCCTCCCTCACCCCGACCGAAGCCATGCCTGATCAGTACCAATCAAGCGACCACGTTCGGTTGAGCAACGGCTTCTTATGCCCTCAGCCCAAGCTGCCGGCGGCACGAAGGCCTGACGACGTCAGGTACCGACCTGGGCGCCGATCAGTTTGTGGGCCGCCGCCTTCGTCAGCCGCTTCGACACCGTAGCGGTCCGCTCCCTGGGGCACCCGAACGCTACGGGCAGCCGCTGGCGCTGAGCGCCACGTGGCCCGCTTGGCCAAGTACGTCGTTCACCGCATGTACCGGAGAACCGCCTGGTCGTCCCGCAAATGCTCCAGCACGTGGGCCCGCACGTCGTCGCGGACCTGGTCGGCGTCCCACTTGGCCCGCCCGAGCAGGTGCTGCATGCCGTCCGGGGTGCTCTCTCCGGCCCACTCCGCGATGGTCCAGCAGTTCTTGCGCGGCAGGTCCGACATCAGCCCGAGCACCAACCGCCCGACCCGACGTCGGGGTTCGACCCGGGCGAACCGGCCCGCGATCCGGGCCATCAGGCCCTCGAACGCCTCCTGCCAGCGGGCAGGGTCTACGCTGTGACCTGCGGCCACCGCGTGATCTTCAGTCTTCACGCACCGATGATCAACAGTGGCCGCACCCGTCTCCACAGCGCGTCAGGGTCGCGCAGCGTCTGCCTGCCGTCATGTGTCTGGAGGACTTGTGCAACGTGGCGAAGTCTGGTGGGTCCAGTTCGACGAGCGGAGGTTGGTCGTACTGCTGTCGGGAGACGACACGTCCGGGATCCGGGTGATGCAGGTCGTCGCTCCGGCGGGCGTCGACATCAGCGGTCTGGGCATCGAAGTGACGGTCGGCGCCGGTGAAGGACTGCCGTTCGAAGGCGTGCTGCGGCTCGCGTTCCCGCGTCCAGGCTTCACCCCTTGCACGTGGCTGACCACTGTGTCCCGGGACGACCTGATAGAGCGGGCGGCCGTCCTGTCCTCCGTGAAACTCAGCGAGATTGACGACGCCCTCCGACTCGCCGAACAAGCGCAGGAGCGGACCCCGGCCACAACCGCGAAGCTCAGCGAGATAAGGGACGCCCTCCGTCTCGGTGAACTCGGGTAGACGGAGAAGGAGCCGACGCCCGCGACGGCGTGGGCGATCTCGGCCGAGATGATCGACGCTGGCCACCTGCCGCCTCGGCACCCCTCACCACCGAGATCACGATCTACGGCTGGAGTAGTAAGGCAGCGCAAGGTGCGCGCCGGGTCCTTGCGGTGCCGCTCATAGCCGGCGGCAGTGTCAGCGCGGCTGGCGTAGTGCTCCGCACGGCTGCCCTCTTCCAAGCCCCTACACATCTTGCTGTCGATGCGGTCGAGAGCTGCGCAGTGCCGCTTCTCGGAGTGGTCGCCGACAAGGACCGGCGCCGGCGGCGCAGTCGGCGCGATCGCTGAACCGCTCAGCCCGGGCGAATGGCCGAAAGCGTCATCGCCGTCCGGATCTCGCTGAGTATCCCTACTCAGGCGTGCGAGCGTTCGAAGGGGCAGGCTTCCTCGCACGGTTAGCAATTGACAGGGGGTAGGAAATGGCACGTATCCCGGCGGTATTGGCCTCTGCGGCGGCTGCGTTCCTCGTCTGGGGCACAGGAGGTACAGCGTTCGCGGCGCCGACGGGCGACGTCCTGCTGCCGCATCCCGGGCCGGAAGGTCTCGTGTGGGTGCAAGAGCAGTGGGGAGACGGCGGTGTCGTATCGGCAGGCGCGTGGGAAGGGCTGCCCACAGTCCTGACCGTGGCCTGTGACGGCGGTGGCGCCCTAAGCGTGACGATGGAGTCCCAGCAGACCAAGGTGGCCGCCTTCACCGTGGACTGTCCGGGCGACGGACCTGGCCGCGGCTCGGTCACCATGCCGGCGGGCGTAGTCCGCGCGGGTTCCTTCTCCGTCGGCGTCGACGCCACGTCACAGTCCGTCCGCTGGGCACTGACTATCACCCAGCCCGAGTAGACAGCGGCAGAAGAATCACGTCGGGGGCGGCAGCTCCGTCCGGGCGCGGGCCCCGGGCGGAGGTGCCGCCGACGGTGGTGATACGTCCATGGGGTGGGGGTCGGCGTCGGGCGGGTGATCGTGAGGCTCCGGCTGCCATCATCCTGCTTCTCGATGCCAGGCCCCGCCTTCTCCACCAGTCCCATGCCGGTCACAACGCCGCGCGCGGCCGCGGGGACACCGTCGGCCGGCGCCCCGGGGCATCACCGCTCTTCCCGGTCTGCGAGGCCGACGCGGCCTCCGACCGCGTTCAGGAGCCGGTCAAGGCGTCCAGCACGGGCGGGAACTCCTTCGCCGGGGCCTGAGAGAGTGACAGGTCGCCCAGCAGTCCCTCCATCGGCTGCCGCCCGCGTTGAAGTAGGCGGTGCCGTACGTCACTTTCGAAGACTGCGGGACGACCATCTGGTCGCCTCTGGCAATCATGGGCGTCACCGGCGGGTTGGTGTCGCCCATCTCCTCGGTCATCCGTACCCGCCAATCCCAATCAGCACGACAAGCCGCGCCCTGACCCGGGCCTGGTGGCGCTGGGGCAGCTTGCGTGCGCTGTCGACATGCCGACCACGACCGCGTCCGGACGCCGGTAGGTGAACGGGGCCGGGGCGGACGACGTGCTGCTCGCGGCCCATCTGCCGCGCGACCTCCACCTCCCGGCGCATGCCCACCACCAGGGCTCCGAGAACTCGTCCCGCGCGGACGTAAGCGAATCGCCAGCGTGACGTTAGAGGAGAGGCCGAGGATATTGACATGCCGGGGACGTCGAGGCGTTGGCTCACCCTCTTCCCCGGCACGACCACGCCACTATGCAAAGGAACATGGATATGCGCAGATTCAAGAGTGCCCTCGCGGCAGTTGCGGCCCTGGCCGCCTTCGCCGGGGTTGGTGTCGCGGCGGCGCCGGCGCAGGCGGCGACCTACTGCACGAACAAGAGCCAGAAGTTCTTCTGCGAGTACGGCATCTCGACCACGAAGTTCCCCGACGGGACGAAGGAAGAGTTCGTCGTCGGCGCCGATCATGCGGTGTGGACGAACTGGACCTACACCGACGGCTCCTGGAACGGCTGGGTATCCATGGGCGGGTGGGTGAAGAGCGGGATCGAAATCGGATATCTGCAGGACAACCCCTACAACTTCACCATCGCGGCCATCGGCAGCGACGACAACTACTGGTTCCGGGTGCGCTACACCAACGGCTCCTGGAGCAATTGGCAGGTGAGCTGCAACGTCAACCCGAACGGTCCGGGCTGCGCGTGACCGCCGCAGGTGAGTGAGGCGAGCTGGACCGGGACAGGGGCAGGGTGGCCGGGGCTGCTGGTGGTCAAGGTGCTGCGCGACTGCCCAGTTCACCCACGGGCCAGCGGGCGGGGGCTGAGGACCAGCCGCGCTCGGCTTGGCCCCCCGTTACCTTTTTCATGGCTCCGCAATGGGGCCTCCGACCTTCGGGTCCGGCATGACTTCCCCCCTTGTTGTTGATGATCCGGGGCGGGTGGTGTCACCGGGCCCGGAGGCATCGACGGACCGCTGATGAGAGACTTGAGCACCGGCTTCACCTGAGCCGGAAGAGCTCTCCGTAACGTGGGTGTGGCAGCTCGGTGCCGAGGCAAGGCCGGACGAAAAGGCGTGATGGAGGGGCCTGCACGTGGTCGACACCGGCGACATCGACGTCTTCCTCGGCCTGGACGTGGGCAAAGGCGAACACCACGCCATCGCCGTCACCCCGGCCGGGAAAAGGCCTTCGACAAGCGGCTACCCAACACCGAACCCAAGCTCCGCGAGCTGTTCGCCAAGCTGAAGGCCCAGCACGGAACGGTGCTGGTGGTGGTCGACCAGCCGGCCTCGATCGGTGCTCTGCCGCTGGCGGTCGCAAGGGACATGGGCTGCCCGGCCGCTTACCTTCCGGGGCTGTCGATGCGGCGGATCGCCGACCTCTACCCGGGCGAAGCCAAGACGGACGCGAAGGACGCGTTCATCATCGCGGACGCCGCCCGCGCGATGCCCCACACGCTGCGGGCGATCGACGGCGAGGACGAGACGATCGCCGAGCTGGAGATGATCGTCGGGTTCGACGACGACCTGGCAGGGGAAGCGACGAGGGTCACGAACCGGCTGCACGGCCTGCTGACCCAGATCCACCCGTCGCTGGAACGGGTCCTGGGACCGCAGTTGCAGCACCCGGCCGTCCTCACGCTGCTGGAGCGGATCGGGTCACCGGCCCTGATACGCAAGGCTGGCCGACTCCGTCTGGTGACGCTGTTACGGCCGAAGGCGCCGAGAATGGCCGAGCGGCTGGTCGAGGAGATCTTCGCCGCCCTGGACGAACAGACGGTCACCGCTCCCGGGACCGAGGCGGCCGCGTTGATCGTCCCGAGCCTGGCCGGATCCCTGACCGCCGTCCTTGACCAGCGCGCGCAAGCTGTTGGCCGGACGGATCGAAGAACTCCTGGAAGCCCATCCTCTTTCGAAGGTCCTGAGGTCGATGCCGAAAATCGGCGTCAGGACCGGAGCCCGCATCCTGATCGAGGTCGGCGACGGCAGCACCTTCCCGACCGCGGCCACCTCGCCGCCTACGCCGGACTCGCACCCGCGACCCGCAGTTCCGGGTCCTCAATCCGCGGCGAACAGCCCTCCAGCCGCGGAAACAAGCAGCTCAAACGGGCCTTCTTCCTTTCCGCGTTCGCGGCCCTGGCCGACCCCACATCCCGGACCTACTAACTGATGGTTTCAGAATGAGGTCGCGAGGCGGCGAAGGTGTATGGGGCGCCGCCGGCTGAGGCGAGGCCCTATCGGGTCTTCCCCATACAGTTCTGTCTCGCGGGCTGGCCCACGACGGCCATGCAGCCCTACAGGCTTGAACGGCCGGCCTAGTACTCCAGCCGGTAGATCGTGATCTTCATGGCCGGGCGGCTGCTTGCCGTCGGTAGTGGCAGTCGCGGGCACGGGCCTGGTGTCGGCGTCGCCAGTGTGACCAGCGGAGTCGGTGCGCGAGGTCGTGGGCCCGGCTGGTCAGGGTGGTGAACAGGCGTTGGATCTCGGTGCAGGTC
>NZ_JACSCH020000001.1:79681-84729 GCF_014451325.2 Streptomyces sp. CB02980
AAGGGGATCAGGTCGTCGGGGGCGGGGTGGTCGCGGCGTTCGGCGGCTGCGGTGACGGCGAGGAAGGCGTCGGCGAGCATCGCGAGGGTGACCCAGCGGTGCCAGGAGGTCCAGCGGCGGACCTGGTGCTCGTCCAGCCCCGCCAGGCCCTTGCCGGCCTGGAAAGTCTCCTCCACCGTCCAGCACCGGCCGGCCACCCGCACCAGGTCGGACAGCGGGACGGAGTGGGGTGAGAAGCAGCGGTAGAAGGCGAGTTCGCCGCTTCTCCGGTTGCGGCGGACCGGCAGCCACCAGTGCCCGGGCCGGTCGGCGGGGCCGTGGATGTCGGCCTGGGCCCAGTCGTAGTACCGCTCGCCCTTGGCGCCCGCTCCGGCCGAGCGCCGCTGCCAGGCCCGTTTCGGGATCTTCGCCACGATGGCCTTGGCCGGGAACTACTCTGCCACCGTGGTGACTTGGTGGGTGCTGGAGACTACCAGGACGTAGCCGGTCCGGCGGTCTTCCAGCGCGGCCCGCAGGTGCGGGTTGTCGCCGTAGACCTCGTCGCCGGCGACCCAGCGGGCGGGCGTTCCCGCATCCAGGGCCCGGGTGATCATCCGAGCCGCCAGTACCGGCTTGGTCGTGAAGGTGAGGTCTTCGGCGGTGCCGGCGGTCCGGCAGCGGTCGAGGTCGTCGGTCCACGAGCGCGGGACGTACAGGGCCCGGTCGATCGCGGCATGCCCGCAGGCGGCGGAGTAGACGAGGTAGACGGCGACCTGGGAGTTCTCGATCCGGCCCGCCGTGCCGGTGTACTGGCGCTGGACGCCGACCGTGGCGGTGCCCTTCTTCAGGTCGCCGGTCTCGTCGACCACCAGCACGGCTTCGTCTTCGGCCAGGTGCTCGACCACGTAGGCGCATACGTCGTCGCGGACCGCGTCGGCGTCCCACTTCGCGCGGTGCAGCAGGTGCTGCATGCCGTCCGGGGTGGAGTCGCCCGCGTGCTCGGCCAGCGTCCAGCAGTTCTTCCTTGGCAGGTCCGCCAGCAGGCCCAGCACCAACGCCGTTGCGTGGCGGCGTGGTTCGACCCGCGCGAGCCGGCCCACGATACGGCCCGTCAGCTGGTCGAACATCGACCGCCACCGGGCAGGCACTACGCTGTGACCTGCGGCCACCGCCTGATCTTCGTTGGTCGACACAACTCACGATGATCAACGGTGGCCGCAGCCCTCTCCGCACCGGCCCCGACCAGCAAGATCACGACCTACGGCTGGAGTACTAGTCGGCCTGCAGGACGAAGAACAGGAAGCACAGGAAGCGCGGCTTGGCTGCGATGGCCTCGGGGAACATCTCGCGGGCGGCGGGATCAGGCTCCGGCTCGCTGATGACCGTAATCCGGAAACCGGCCCCGATGAAAGCCTCGATCATCGCGTGCAGCGGCCTGTTCCACCTGCTCACCAGGGCGGTATGGCCGCCAATGGTCCACTCCACGGTCCATTTGGTGGTGTCGAAGTAGTTGTGCTCGGCCTCGCGACCGGCCTCGCGGTGTATGAGGTTGATGGCAAAGGGATGGTCGACAGATGCGATCAGCCGACCGCCGGGCCTGAGTACGCGTCGCAGCTCGGCCAGCGCCGGCCCCCAGTCCTCCAGATAGTGCAGCACCAGGGACGCCGTTACATCGTCGAATGTGTCATCAGCGTAAGGAAGCGGGCTGCCCAGGTCCGCCACCTGCAGGTCCGCACCGTCACCGAGCCGCCGCCGAGCCAGCTCCAGCATCCCGGCACTCGTGTCGAAGCCACTCACAACGGCGCCACGCTCGCGCAGCGCGGCAAACAGGGCCCCCGAGCCGCAGCCGGCGTCGAGAATCCGTCGGCCGGCCACGTCTCCGGCGAGGGCCAGCATCGCGGGCCGCTCGTAGTAGGCATTGACCAGGTTGGTTTCGTTTGCGGCCGCGTACGCCTTGGCGAAGCTGTTGTAGTCGTTGGTCTTCGACGGTTCCGCACTCACTGCGGACGGCGAGACCAGCTTGGTGGAGATCGCGTGCTCTTGGCGCTCACTTGAGATCATGGTGCGGGAGACGTGTGCTGCACCAGTTCAGTTCCGGGCCGCTCCCGACGGCCCTCACATCCTTCGAGATCCAACGAGCCGTTCGTTCCCGAGTTCGTCCAGCACCGTCCGGTGCAGCCGACGCCACAGGCCTGCCTCGGTCCATACCGACCTGCACCGAGATCCAACGCCTGTTCACCACCCTGACCAGCCGGGCCCACGACCTCGCGCACCGACTCCGCTGGTCACACTGGCGACGCCGACACCAGGCCCGCGCCCGCGACTGCCACTACCGACGGCAAGCAGCCGCCCAGCCATGAAGATCACGATCTACGGCTGGAGTACTAGGCACCGTGCATAGTGTGCTCATGGATCAATTCGTGGGTCGGGGCCGCCTCGAATGGTGGGCCAATCCTTCGACTTGCCTTGAGATGTACGACATCGACATCACCGTCGCCGTCGACGCGGTCGGCCAGTGGCGGGCAACCGGTCGGCATTCCAACGCCCTTGACACGACCCAACGCGAGGGCTGGGACTTCCTCATGGAGATGGATCCCCACTTCTCCATTGCGCTTCCCGGTGAGGACCGCGGAGGGATCATGGTGCGAGTCGTCGAGGCAGGGGATGGAACCCTCACGCTCACGGAGGCATCGGACTGGGACGGCTCCGAGAACGTCACCTTCGACCTCACCTGAGTGCAGCTCGCAAGGGCAGGAGACCGACTTCGCCACCCTGCCACCGACTCCGGCCTGTCACCCTTTACTGATCTTTCAGAATGAAGTTCGGAGGCGGCGAAGTCATATGAGGCTGCAGGCCAGTTCGAGCAGGCCCTGGTGGAGATCCGCGCGGCGTTCGCAGCGGGTGCGGAGCCGTTTGAACTGGTGCAGCCAGGCGAAGGCGCGCTCGGCCACCCAGCGCACCTTGCCCAGCCCGGAGCCGTGCGCGACGCCGCGTCGGGCAATCATCGGCTTGATGCCGCGCTTCCACAGCAGACGACGGTACTTGTCGAAGTCGTAGCCCCGATCGGCGTACAGGCGCCGGGGCTTGCGGCGGGAACGGCCTCCCTCAGCAGCCTCGCTGCACACCGGGCAGTCCCGCTCGTCGACCGAGTCCATCACACCTGGATGACCGCAAGAGTCGCACGGCCGCATGCTCTCGCCCACCCCCTCCCGAACAGGCACGTCATCACTCGCTAGACGATCACCAGCACCAGGGCGAACGCGGCCAGGCAGTGCTCGATCAGACTGCCGGTGTAGCCTCCGTCGGCCCAGACCAGGGCCAGGCGATGGTGAGCGGCAGCCACCTGTTCCAGCAGGATGTGGGCAGCGGCGCGATCGCCCACATCCGCAGCGGTGACCATCACGCCCAGCAGCAGGCCAAGGGGGTCGACCACGATGTGCCGCTTGCGTCCGTTGACCAGCTTGCCGCCGTCGAAGCCACGGGTGCCGGCGCCGACCACGGCATCCGCCTTGACCGACTGCGAATCAATCACCCCGGCCGTCGGCAGGGCATCGGCCCCTGCCCTCTCCCGGACCTACCCGCGCACCCGGTCATGGAACTCCCGGATCCGGCCGCGATCGTGCCAGCGGCGGAGGAACGCATAGACCCGGTCCCACGGCGGGAAGTCGGCCGGCATCGCCCGCAACTTGATGCCGTTGTCCACGAGATAGCCGATCGCGTCCAGCATCGCCCGGTGGCAGTACGCTTCCGGCTGCCCGCCCTGGCCCTGCATCCAACCCGGCACCCGCAGCAGCGGCCGCGCCACCACCCACTCCGTGTCCGTCATGTCGCTCGGATACCGGCGCTCTCGCAGGCGATTGTCGGCAGCGTTTCCGAATCGGTGAGCCAGACAGTCACACTCCCGAGTACCCGCGGTGGACTGCACGGCCATCGGCACGCATGGCTGCGACACTAGGGCCTCCTGATGCTCGGTGGTCGACGCCATCGATCTGTTCAGGAGGCACTCCTGGCATGCGCCGAGCAGCCGACGACCACCCATCGAGACGGCCGTTCGAGCACCAAGCCCCCAGAGCATGACGACAGAAGCTCCTTACGCGTCGGGGTGCTCCGGCAGGGCGAGCCAGTCCGACCAGGAGATCTCGCGGCCGAGGAAGCGTGGCTGCTCGAACGGCCAGTCGGCGGCGATCCACCGCGGCACCAGCTCATCGAGAGCCTCCTCGACCTTGCTGTCCACCAGCTCGTCCACCACCCACCAGGAGATCTCGCCGTCCGCGCCGGCCCTCTCCGGTGGGTCGATGTAGACGCAGCCGAGCAGAGCTGTCTCCGGCGCGTCGAACAGCGCGTAGTTGAAAGACTGGTGTGCGGCGATCTCCTTCTCGTGCCGCAACAGGTCGGCCTGGTCGGCCTCGTAGGTCATGGTGGCCGCAGGCCAGCCCCAGGCTGGGCCGAAGATGGTCCACAGCCGCTCGCGCGAACCCATCACAGCCGGATAGTCGAGCGGGGTGTCCGCCTCCCGGATCGGCCGCAGGTGATGACCACTACCCGGCAGCGGTACCAGGACGGGATGGACGAAGTTATCGGGGAGCCAGCTCATAGCGCCCGACCGTAGCAGCGCGCGGCCGTCCCCTCCCATGAACTTTCCCCGTATACCGCCAGGTCCTGCTCTCATGCCGGGCAGTACCCGCGATCACCCGATCGAGACACCCGTTCGATCGACAGACTCCATGATCGGTATGGCAACGGCTTCTCAGCCTGCCGGGATGCGCCATCTGATCGAGACTTTCGCTCTCGAGGCCCTCAGAAGGGGGCGATCGGTCGAGCAGTTCCTTGGAGGTGCGGGAACAGTGGAGAGCCCGGAAGTCCGCTGGGTCGAAATCCGCCCGGTACCTCACGGCTTCGTCGTGGTACTTCATGAGGACGAGGACATCGGTGGCGAGGACTTCTGCGATCTGCATGGGCTCCGCGGGGTCGAGCGCGAGGACGGCCAGCAGAACTTCGGTCATGAGATCGGCGTCGTAGGTGCAGGTACCGAGCCCCTGCACCTGGCCGCGCAAGAACTGGGCGCAGAC
>NZ_JACSCH020000001.1:84745-121083 GCF_014451325.2 Streptomyces sp. CB02980
CGACCGCTTGTGCAGCCAGGGTGTGGCCGGTGGCGACTACCTGGACTACGTGCGAGCCGGACGCCCGGACCTACACCCTGCTGAGTGACAACGGCGCGCTCGTCGGTCACTGACAGGGCGGGCCCGCGACTGTGCCGACGTTGTCAGTAACGGAACTCTCTGGCCTCGTAACCTTCGAGCCCTGCTGTGATGAGGGCAGGGACGAGGGCGTGCAGGTACCAGGAGAGGTCGGTGAACTCCGGCGCCGCCGGGATGCGCCGACGGTCGCCGGAAGGTACGAAGGAGACGTCCGTGCGACCAGGCATGAACATGAGCGTGCCGCCGGTCCCCGCCTCCGGGTGGTAGACGTTGAAGGCCACTGTGTACGGCAGGTTTCTGGGCGCGTCCAGCAGCGCCAGCACCTCGCCGATGCCGTCGGGAGTGCTGTCGTACCACTCGTACCTGTCGTCCGCGTCGTTGATCATGTACGTGACGCACCCGAGTGGCACCTCCGCGGACCAGCCCACCCCGGTCAGGGCGTCCAGAACGGCTCGCACAGTGGTCGGGCACGTGAAACTGAAGTCGATGTCGGCGTCTCTGGATCCCACGGAATCTCCAGGCAGCGTGAGTGATGGCCCGGCATCCTCGCCCGTGGAGCGCAGGGCCGTCGATCCGTTTTTCCAGCCTGGCTGCTGATCTCGTTCCCTGCGACTTCTCAGCCAAGCCAGGCAGCGGCCTGTCCCAGAGGTCACTTCCGCAAGGTGTGTCGATCCGGGCGGCGAGCTCATCGCTGTGTTCGCGGAGCACTGCCAGCAACAGCCGGTGGAACCCGGTGTTCCTTCTCGGGTGGTGCCAGCCGTGCGCTTGCTGCCGGGCAGCTTCGGCGCTGATGGCGTCGGCCGGTTCGCGAGTCCAGGAAGCGGTGGGGGCGAAAGCAGGCTCTCTGTCGGTGGTCTGCGCCCAGGTGACCGCTGAGGCCTCGGCGCGTTTGCGGCGGAGGATCAGGTCCTTCTCGATCTCCGCGAGCCCCTCGTCCCGCTTGGTGCGAAGCGCTCGGTGCCGATCCGTCTTCGACACCGGCGCGGCCATCGGCCTGCTCGGCGGGATGATCGGACTGGGCGGCGCGGATTTCCGCCTGCCTCTGCTGATCGGCCTCTTCGGGTTCGCCGCTCTATCGGCGGTCATCCTGAACAAGGCGTTGAGCCTGGTCGTGGTCCTGGTCGCGCTGCCCGCCCACCTGGCAGCCGTTCCGGCCGCCGAGGTCGCAGCCCGCTGGCCCGCCGCCGTCAACCTGCTGGCCGGAGGCCCGCTTCGATTCAGCGGATCATCTTTTTTGATGCGCTAAAAGACTGATCCTTCCTGGAGGCTCTTAAGTCGCATAATCCGATGACCGATGTCGCCAAGGGGGTGAAGATCACCCCAAATGCCCTTTGGGTTCTCGAAGGAGCCTCGCATGCGTCCTGTCCATCGGCCGGTCCTCGGCCCACTCCCCCGAAGAGGCAAGTGGATTGCCGGTGGCGCGCTGGCGTCGCTCTCACTCGCGATTCTGGGCTTCAGCAGCCCCGCCCTAGCGACCATCGCGCACGAGCCGACCGGCGCGGTCAGCCAGGCAGTCCTAGACCCTCATCATTGCCGAGAGAACTGGCACGACGACGAGTGCGAGAACGGGGCCGGCGTCACCGGTCCGACGGGACCAACGGGAAGCACAGGCGCGACGGGCCCGACCGGGCCGCAGGGTGCAACCGGAGCGACCGGGCCTGCCGGTCCCACGGGTGCAACCGGAGCAACCGGGCCTGCCGGTCCCACGGGTACAACCGGAGCAACCGGGCCTGCCGGTCCCACGATCAATGTCGGCGCGAGCATCTTCTCCACCACCAGACAGACCTTCCCGCCCCTCGGCCTTGCTACTGCGGTCACCTTCGATGGCGCCGTCTACGACACGGACTCCATGTTCGATCCGACGACCTCAACCTTGGTGGTCAAGACCCCCGGACGGTACCTCCTCAAGGGGAGGATCATGTGGGAACTCAGCAACCTGGCCGTCAATGGGAGCCGCGAGTTGTGGATCACCGTCAACGGCACCAATGCCGCCTACGACCTCTCGGACACCGGGGACTTGGCGGGCGGCCGCGAGAACTCGCAGGAAGTGTCCACGATCCTGCCGCTGAGCGTCGGCGACAGGATCGGGCTCAAGGCCGCTCAGGCAACCGGCCCCGGAGGCATTGGTGCCTCGGTTCCGGCCTTCAATACGACGCATCGGCTGGCACCGCAGCTGCAAGCGGAGCGGCTCGCACCGTAGACAGCCTTCGAAGCGACCGTGCCCTAGAGGTGTCCGGAAAGTCATGGGAGCCAGAGGCGGAGGCGGGCGAGGGTGACCATGGCTTGGTAGTGGACGGCTCGTTCGTCGTAGCGGGTGGCCAGGGCCCGGTTCTGCTTGAGTCGGCTGAAGCAGCGTTCGGCGACGTTCCGTCGCCGGTAGGCGGCCCGATCGAGCCGACAGATGCTCTCGCCGCGGCGGAGGCGTCCGTTGATCTGGTCAATCCGCTCCGGAATCGTGCAGGCGATTCCTCGTCGTCGCGGGTAGGCGCGGAGCTTGCGGGCCGAGTAGCCCTTGTCCGCGACCACGCGGTCGGGGCGGGTCCCGGGACGTCCCGGGCCCGGCCGAGCGACCTTGATCCGGTCCATGACTGCCTCGAACTGGGTGCAGTCGTTGACATTCCCACCCGTGACAGTGAAAGCGAGCGGGCGGCCCTGGCCGTCGCACGCAAGGTGGATCTTGCCGGTCAGCCCGCCGCGTGACCGGCCGAGGGCTTCGCCTTCCCAGGGCCCACCTTTCGGGCCCCGGCCGCGTGCTGATGTGCTCGAACCGTCGTCAAGTCCACGCACACGATTGACCAGCGGAAGCGGCTGTCTCTTCGCTGAGCATCCAGCTGGAGGCGTGCAATGAGCCTTGCCGGCCCGACGGCACACCGCTGTGGCTCTCCCGCGCGACACCCGGCCGGACCCACGACGTGACCGCGGCCCGTGCCCACGGCATCGTCCAGGCCTGCCGCACCCGGCAGATCCTCGTCCTCGCGGACCGCGCCTACCAGGGCGCCGGCGCCACCTTCCGCCCCCCGTACTACCGCCACCGCGAACAGCCCCGCATTACCAGCAGTTCAATCGTGACCACGCCCGGCTGAGAGCCCTCGGCGAACGCGTCTTCGCCCTGCTGAAGTCCTGGCGGCTCCTACGACGAGCCGGATGCTCCACCCGCCGCATGAGCACCGCCATCCAGGCTGTCCACGCGCTGCTGACCTGCAACTATGCAGGATGAAAGAGGCTCGCTGACACCGTCCCAAGGGTCATTTACGGTACAGCCATCAAGGCGCCTCCCTCTTGCCGATGACGATGTCTCCGTTACGGGTGTGAATCCTCACGGCATGGTCACTTGTGTCGTCTTTCATGACATCTACTGCGATGTCGCCCTTCTTGGCGGCCGTGTCGACTGCGTACGTCGCGTCCGGCAGGCCAAGCCGAACGTCGCCGTCCTGGCTTCGCACATCGACGAGGTCAGGTGCGGAGGCGAAGTTCAGCTCGTTGTCGCCGTTCCGTGAGGCGACGGTGACCGACCTTGCGGAGATCCTGTCGCCTTCGATGGTCCCGTCCCGGCCTTCCAGATCCAGATGGGGCCCGCTGAGGTCCGACAACCGCATGTCGTCGGCCTTGGCCGAGAAATCAGCGGTGAAGCCCGTGGCTTCAACAAGACCCTTGTTGCTTTCGACAGTGATCGCGATGTCGCGCGGTACCTTCACGGTGTACTTCGCACCGCAGTTGACGGAGAGGCCCGTGCAGTCCAGCGAGAGCGTGAGAACGCCCCCTTCGAGCTGCCATCCGGATTCTATTTCGCCGCCTACTTTCGTACCGCTGACCTGCCGCGTCACCCGAACGCCCTTGACATCGGCGGCGACGAGTTCCAGGTCGGCGGAGTCGGACTTCACGGTCAGGCTGTCCCCACTGAAATCAAAGATTTTCGATTCCACGACTGCGTTCGCCGGGGCACCGTCCGGGCTGCATCCCGTTGCTGCGACAGCGAGGATCGCGACGCCCCCGAGGGCGAGCACAACGTGAGGCCTCATTCGCATTGATTCATTCCTTCGTAATTCTGGACATGCAGGTGACGCATGCCGTTCATGGTGGTGGTTGGTTCAAAGGGCGCGATCGCATCGGTGGCGAGTTCGTTCCGTGGCGTCAGCAGGCAACCTGAATACCGGGCGGGGGATTCTGCTGTCGCGGCGACAGGTACGGACGTCGCCCTGCTTCACGAGCGCAGAGCCCGGGCTGCGACCGTGCGCGACACACGGGCGGCTTGGAGAGCCAGAGCGAGGCAGGTGGTCACAAGCGTCACGCCGGCGAGCACACCGAGAGTCGCCCAGGGGAGGCCGTCCAGAACCCGGACGACGCTGATCTTGGCGCCCACGGCGATAGTGGCACTCGTCACTGCGATGGAGATCGCACCGAAGATGATCGCCGTCCCCGCGTAGATCACTCCCTCATAGATCGTTGATCGGGTGACCACGCCCGGTCGCGCACCGGCGACCGCCACGATGGCGGAATCACGTGTGCGTTCCCGCCCGACCAGAGCGATCACAGCAAGGCCGCCGACCCAGGACACGACGAAGACCCAGCCCAGCACGACCAGGACATCGTCCAGCCCGGCGGCGCTTCCGGGCATGACGTTCCCCATGACCATGAAGAGTCCGACGAACGACAGGGAGAGGGCGAAGGGCAGCACCGTGGCGACGCTTCTCGCCGCGCGGGTGCGGCACGATTGCACGGCAAGGTGCCAGGCGACACCGCGCGAGGGCAGGAGTGCGGTCCAGAACCTCATCAAAGGTGTGAGCACCCACGGCCCCATCAGCAGCAACAGGCAGATGAGAAAGAGGTCGCCGGCGAAAGCGAAGGCCGTCCGCTGTTCGATCCCGCCTTCGAGTTCGAGTCCCAGCCCGGGAATCCACATCCCGACCACACCGGCGAGGAGGCAGAGGGCGAGAACGCTGCGCGTGACGCCGGGCCGCGCCGGTGGATCAGAGAGGTCTCGGAACGCGCGCATCTCCGGTGTCTTGGCGGCGCGGCGCGTGACTCCCCAGCCGCCGAGCAGACACGGAACCACTCCGGACAGCACGCTCGCCCCGACGTGCCAGAGCTGGAATCCGGCCGTGGCTCCGTGTAGGTCGAGTCCCGTGGTCGTCCACTGTGCAAGGGTGGTGCTCGCGACAAGAGGGGCCAGCGGTACTGCCAGCGCGCCGGCTGCAGTGCCGAGCACGATCAGTTCCGTGCGCAGAATGGATCTGATGCGATTGCGCGGGATCCCGAGGATCGCCCACAGGGCATGATCGCGTCGCTGGGTCGTCAAGGTCAGTCCGACGGTGGATGCGACGATGCCCACGGCGGCAAGCACGGTGAAGAAGACGATGTTGCCGCCGAGTGCGATCGACGCGGAGACCATTCGCGCATCACCCGCCGCCCGCGCTGCCGAGACGGCGGTGAACATGGCGATGACCGAGCCCGCTGAGCATGCCGCACCGACCACTGCGCACAGGAACGTCCACAACCACATGGACGCCTGCATCCGAATGTCCGACAGGACAAGTCGCATCACGACGCCTGCTCACCCGCTTCGTCCTCCGACTGCGCCGCGAGGACGGCATCGCTCACCGCGTGGGAGTCGCCACCAGGAATGACGGCGTGCACTCGCCCGGACCCCAGCACCACGACCTGGTCAGCACGTGCGGCCGCATGAGGATCGTGGGTGACCATGAGGACCGTGGTTCCCTGCGCGGGAAGGGCCTGCAGCCAATCGAGCACGACGTGACCCGACTTGAGGTCGAGCGCGCCGGTCGGCTCGTCGGCGAAGACGATCCGCGGCTGATTCGCGACGACCCGGGCCACCGCAACGCGCTGGCGTTCCCCTCCGGAGAGACGGTCGGGGCGCCGCCGCGCGTGCTGGGCGATACCGAGCCTCGACATGGCGTCGCCGACCCTCGACCTGGGTACCCGATGGCCGGCGAGTCGCGCCGGCAGGGCGATGTTGTCCTCGACCGTCAGCGAGCTGACGAGGTTGTACTCCTGGAAGATGAATCCGACGTTCTCACTGCGGAATGCGGCCTGCTTGCGAGGGGGGAGCGACAGGACATCCGTTCCCAGGACCTCGATGGAACCCGTGGTCGCTTGCTCCAGACCAGCCATGCAGAGCAGGAGCGTCGACTTGCCCGACCCGGAGGGGCCGACGATGGCGGTCAGCCGGCCTTCGGGAATGTCCAGGTCGATATCATGCAGGACGCGCGTCGTCTCGCGTCGACGGCCCGGGACGGGGAAGTCCATATGTAGGCCGCGCAAACGGATGCACGGCATGGAAGCGGCAGCTGAGATAGGCATGCATCGAGCTAAGCAGGGCGCGGCGGGAGCCACACGGGTGTCTGCACTGCTTGAAGGTAGACCTAGGTCTACCTTTTGCGCGATCCGCAGTATGCGACAATGGCGGGCATGGCGCAGATTCGTATTGCCCGGAGGGTGCTGACGGAATGCATCGCGGCAATGGCTTTTCCGATTCTGCTGCTTTCCATTCTCGTCGCGCCGGTCTCGGCCCCGGTGGTGGCGGAGACGGACCGTTCGAGAGCCCGGTGGTGCGGCGTCGAGACGATGCCCCTGAAACCCTCTGACCACAGCTGGGCCCAGTGGGTGGTACTCCGGCTGCGTTCACGGTCGATGTGGCGCACCGACCTCCCGGTTTTCGTGACCGCCGTACTCCTGTCCGCACTGTCACTGCTGGCGGCCTTCTTCGGATTCATCGGCGCTGCCGCGTTGGTGTTCTCCCCCGTCTTCTGGCTCTTCGGTATCGCTGCGCAGGTCGGTCCATTCACCCCTGAATCCGTTGGGGAAACCCTCCTGGCGATGCCCGCAGGCATCGTTCTCGGCGCGGTCACCACTACCGTACTGACCGGCACATCATTTCTTCGCGACTTCCTCCTGCGCGCCTTCTCCAGAAGCCGGGACCCGGATCTGCTCGCGAAACTCGAGGAGCTCCGGACCAGTCGGGCTTCACTGACAGCGGCCTTCGAATTCGAGCGACAACGCATCGAACGCGATCTGCACGACGGCGCCCAACAGGAACTCGTCGCCGTCGTCATGCGTCTCGGGATGCTGGAAGCCACGGCCACGGCCGCAGCCGCCGACCAGGAACGAATCGTGCGGCTGGCACGGCAGGCCCAGGCTCACGCGGAGCGCGCACTCGAACGGCTGAGGGACACGGTGCGCGACATCCATCCCCGTGAACTGAGCGACCTCGGTCTCATCGCCGCCGTCCGAGAGCTGGCCGCGCGATCACCATTGCGGGTCGAATTGACCAGCACCGGCGATGACACCCAACTTTCGTCACCGACTGCGACCGCCGTATACTTCACGGTGTCCGAAGCCCTGACGAACATCTCGAAACACGCAGGCGTGGGAAATGCTCGGATCGACCTACGATGCGCCACGACTGACGTACACGTGCGTGTGCATGACGATGGTGTCGGCGGTGCGAGAATCGAAACGGGCTCCGGGCTCGCCGGACTGCGCGAGCGAATGCGAAGTGTCGGCGGGAATCTCGAAATTCTCAGCCCACCGGGTGGCGGGACGCTGGTTGTGGCGTCCGCTCCCAGTCAACCCCCATGGTGATAAATTGAAGCAGGACGTTCCCCGGGGAGGGGGGTCATGAGAATTGTTCTGGCAGATGACAGCGTGCTGATAAGGGCCGGCATCCGGGAAATCTTGACCTCCCACGCTCATGATGTCATCCGCGAATGCGAGGACGCCGACGAACTGGTTGCCGCGGTCGACGAGCTGGTGCGTGCCGGAGCCGCCCCGAACATGGTGATCACGGATGTCCGCATGCCCCCCAGAAACACCGACGACGGACTGCGTGCCGCGATCGATCTGCGCTCCCGTCACCGGGACCTGCCGGTGTTGGTTCTCTCCGCCTACGTCACGGGCCCCTATGTGAGGGAGCTTCTGAACGGCCCGGGTGCCGACGGAGCCGTCGGGTACCTGCTCAAGGAGAAAGTGGGCAGAGTCGCCGACTTCCTGCGAGCTGTCGAGACGGTCTCCGCAGGTGGCGTCGTGATCGACCCCGAGGTTGTTCGCCACGTCACCCGCGCGGACTCGCCACAGGGGCCGCTTGCCCGGCTCACCGCTCGGGAAAGGGAAGTGCTCGCCCACATGGCCGAAGGGCGCTCCAACGCAGAAATCGCGACGGAGCTGTTTCTTTCCGGCGCTGCCGTGAGTAAGCATGTGGCGAACGTTTTCGTGAAGCTCGGCATGCCTCCCGACGAGGACAATCGGCGCGTCAAGGCCATTCTGGCCTGGTTCGAATACAACTGAGGATTGGCCGCCCCGGGCACCGTCCAGCAGCGTCCACAGCTCCGTGAGCCCTGCGTCGGTGCCGCAGGTTGGGGAGCGCTCTCAGCACGTTTCGGCCCCGGAATCCTGGTCCCTACGAGCTCGTAACACGATCTTGTTGAAGCGTCCCGGTCGGCCGTGACCGGTGTGGCGATTCGGCCGTTCGGGATGGTGTGAGTACCCGGCCGTGGATCGGGGACGATGACTTGTGGGCGCTGATCGAGCCGTTGCTGCCGCCCTGGCCGGAGAAGGCTCCCGGCCCGCGGCCGGTTCCGGACCGGCTGTGTCTGCAGGGCATTCTGTACGTGCTCCGCAACGACACCGCCTGGCAACTGCTGCCGCTGGAGCTGGGGTTCGGATCGGGCCAGACCTGCTGGCGGCGCCTTGAGCGGTGACAGAAGGCCGGGGTCTTCGACCGGTTGCACCGGATCCTGCTCGCCGAGATGAACGCGGCCGGCGAGCTGGACTGGTCCAGAGCGTGGGTCGACGACTCCCACGTCCGCGCGAAAGAAAAGGGGGGAGCCGACACCGGTCCGTCGCCGGTCGACCGGCGGAAGACGGGCAGCGGAGCCTCTTCCAACCTGGCTGTGAGATCGAGGGGGCGCGGTGACGGGACAACGAAGCCCCAGGTAGATGGGTTGTCGGCTAACAGCAACCTTTCCCGCCTAGAGCCCCGAGTCATTGCCCACCCATCCGGGCTGTATCTGTCCACTTCCGCGCTGCGGCTGCTGCGGCGGGGGTTGGCCGTTCGGCGACGACAGATCGGCACCCGGCGGCGGCTGACCTGCAGCTGCCAGGCGCTGACGACCCTGGCCCACCTTCGCTGCCCTCACACCTTCGCTGAGCTCGCAGCCAGATTCCGCGTGGGCCTGCCTCCAGACGTACCGCCGCGCGAAGTCAAAAACCAAGCTGCAGGGGAACGTCTGATCGCACGAGGCGGACTCGAGCGGCTGGTATGCGGCTGGGCAGGTAGACGAATCCGTTGCCGTTGTCGCGGAGCGACCCCTCATCGATGCCGTCCACGGACCAGATATCAATCGGCCCACCGGTGTTGTTGATCTGAAGGAAGAACCCTGCTTCCTCCTCGCCTCGACAGACGAAGATCCCCTCCACCTCGGGGCGGCGGCTGCCGGCGATTCCCCGTGCGGCGCCCATCCGGGTCCAATCCAGGCCATGCTGTGCGATCGACTGCCGATTGAGCACGGACGAAACGTGGAAGAGGTTCGAGGTGTCAAGCACGCCAGGAGTATAGGAGGCAGCGAGGCTTCCTCCTCAGGTTGGGGCGGTCAGCTCCAGGGTGAGGACGACCTTGACGAGGTCGGT
Organism: Streptomyces sp. CB02980; assembly: GCF_014451325.2. Lineage (GTDB taxonomy): Bacteria > Actinomycetota > Actinomycetes > Streptomycetales > Streptomycetaceae > Streptomyces. The sequence continues at coordinate 94,466 of NZ_JACSCH020000001.1, forward strand.
GATGCGGGTGGTGCTGCAGCGGAGCTTCCGCAGCAGGCGCCAGGACTTGAGGGTGGCCATGGCCTGTTCGCCAAGTGCGCGGATCTCCGCGTGGGCGCGGTTGACGGCCTTCTTCCCGGCGGAGAGCTCGTTCCAGCGGCCGCGGAAGGGGACGCGGACGGCGGGGCCGGAGCCCTGGTACGCCTTGTCGGCCCAGCACCGGATGCCTCCAGTGTTGAGGGCGTCGAGCAGGCCGTGGGAGCGGGTTGCCCTGATGTCGTGGACCGCGCCCGCCAGGGCCGGCGAAGCCCAGATGATTCAGCTCCGCGACCGCGGGGCTGGTGTTCTCGGCGACGACGGTGTGTGCGTCGATGTCCGGCTCGGCATCGTAGGGGATCAGGCCGCGCGTGCACGGCTCCATCCAGGTCAGGGCGAAGACGAGGGTCCGGCGTGCGTCGTGGGCGGTGGCCTGCAGGCCGCTGCCCGGTGTCCAGGGCTCGTTGCCGGACCGCTCGACAATCAGGAACGCCACCGGCATGAGCACGACGTCGGGGTGAGTCTCAACAGCCCGCGCGGAGTCGTGCGGTACGGGGCCAAGGAACCTGGTCCCGGAGTAGGCAGAGGAACGCAAGGACAGCCGTTCAGCCGCCTGGAGCGGGGAGGGGGGTACGTCCGGGTCCAGGACGAGGTCGTCGTCAACCCGCGGACTGCGGGCGCCCGCACCTGGGCTCCAGTCGAGGATGAGAGGTTCGCACCGTAGAGCTCACCAAGGACATGTTCCAGGATCTGCCTCTGACCTGCGGTCTTTCCCTGACCTGCGCCGCTTGCGAGGTGATCCCGACCGCATCTTCACGCATCGCCCTTCATCTGCCGCCTGACGACTTCTCACGTTCCCACGGGAACTGCGGCCAGACGCCCAGGGAGACCGTCCAGCTCAGGCGGCACGGAGGCCAGCGCCTCGATTGGCGCCCGGGCTCCCAGACCACGCCGCGCAGAGGACGACCGAAACCCGCCTGTCCGCCGACGCGAAAGAGGCCTGGCGGTCGGCCGCCAGGCCCAGGCGCTTCCCGCTCTGGCTTGCGGAGCATGGACCGGGTAACGCGCTCGCCACCCCTCCCCAGGACTCGACGGGCTGCGCGAGCGCCGTTCCCGATCAGGACCGAAACAGCGCACGCGGTACAGGTTTGGACTAGCTACTGGGACCTCGCACCGGATGCGTCTGCGTGAACCTTCACTCGAAGGTGTGATAGCCGGCGTATGAGCTTCCCTGTGCCGCCGCCCGCGAACTTGCGGCCGACACCGAGTCTCTCTGCCTGGTCCTTCCTCATCAGCACGACGAGGGCGGCCTCTACGGCGCCTGGGCACTTCACCGGCAGCCAAGCCGCATGTGCGAAGCGCGCGCCCCAGCGAGGAGGTCAACCGTTCGATCCGCGCGGTCTGTTTGGCGAGGCGGCGCTCTGGACGCGAGACTGGAACCGTGGGCCTGATGTTCTTCGATGACGGACGGATGACGCGGGGCGTGTACGACGCCGCGAGCCTGAGTGCGAACCCGCAGGAGGCCGGGGAGGGCATCTCGCGGCTGCTCGCCCCCGTCGTCCCGCATGACGCGCTGAGCCTGATGGGCACGGATCCCGTCTCGGGCCCTCTGCTGGGCGGCTTCAGTTTCTGCCACGGGTACGAGCCCGCGTTGGTGAGGGCTCTCGTCGTGCACCGGGACGTGGAGGGGGACCCGCACCGGCCGGTCGGCCGCACGGGGGCGATCGAAGCAGGCGGGCAGCCGGACGGCGGTGACGTGGACCGGCTCCTGGCCGCGCACGGGGCGGGATCGCAGCTCCGGCTGTTGCTGGCCGACGCGCGGGGAGTGTGGGGTGTGCTCCGGCTGCTGCGGTCGGCGGGGGGCCGTCCGTTCGGCGAGGAGGACGCGGCGCGGGCGGTCCGGCTCCGGCCCGCGCTGGTGGAGGCCTTGCGCCGCTATGGGACGTCGGGCCCGCTGTGCCCGGAGCCCGATGTGCCGGCGCTGCGGCCCGGGGTGGTCGTGGTGGGTGCCGACCACCGCGTCAAGGCGGTCAGCCCGCAGGCGCGGGCATGGCACGACCAGTGGTCGACGGGGAGCGGGCAGGTGATTCCGCCGTGGGTGTCGGACCTCTTCTTCGTCGGTCTTTCCCTCGCGGCCCGAGCCGATGCCCAGAAGGCCGCCGCGCCGGGAAGCGGAGTCCGGGGCGTCGGAACCCATGGGGCCGAGTCTTCAGCGCCGCTCGTGTGTCTGCCGCCAGCCGTCTGCGGCAGATGGCTCACCTGTCAGGCCGAGCCCCTCGACGCCGACGGCACCGGCGATGTCGCCGTCGTCGTCCAGGGCGCTACGGGCGACCTCGTCGTCCCGTCATTCTGCGCGCGGTACGGCCTGACCGCCCGGGAGCGCGATGTCGTCGCCGAGCTCCGTGAGGGGGCGGCCGTCAAGCAGATCGCCCGGCGCCTCGGCGTCTCCCCCTACACGGTCAACGACCATCTCAAGGCCGTATTCCGCAAGACGGGCGCCTACGGCCGGGACGACCTGATCACGGCGCTGACCCGCTGAGCCCGCAACCGGTGGCGGTAGGCGGCAGCCCGTAGTGCTGCCCCACGCCCCGTCCATCCCTTATTTCAGGGACTCCCCTCGCCCCGGATCCGGCCCACTCTGGGATCAGAGTCCGATCCTCGGTCTCGGCGCACCCCGCAAGGAGTGATCTCTCATGAGTAAGTGGAACGCCGAGTGGTTCACGGTGCCGGGCACGGCCGTCTTCGACCCGGGTGGGCAGGTCACTTCGGTGTCCCGCTCCGAGGGCCAGGTCGATCTGTTCACCGTCGGGTACGACAGCCGCGTCTGGACCCAGTTCTGGAACCAGGCCGGCTGGCACAGCGACTGGTTCCCGCTGCCGGGCGCCGCCGTCTTCGACAAGCAGTCGGTCTCCGTCGTCTCCCGCGACGACGGCCATCTCGACCTGTTCGTCGTCGGGTACGACAGCCGTGTCTGGACGCAGTTCTGGAGCGCCGACAACGGCTGGAACGGGGACTGGTTCACGGTCCCGGGCGCTGCGACCTTCGACAAGCAGCCCGTCGCCGCGGTCTCCCGCGACGACCGCCATCTCGACCTGTTCGTCGTCGGATACGACAGCCGCGTCTGGACGCAGTTCTGGAGCGCCGACAACGGCTGGAGCGGCGACTGGTTCGCGCTCCCCGGTGCCGCGGTCTTCGAGAAGCAGGCCGTCGCCGCGGTCTCCCGCGACCGCGACCATCTCGACCTGTTCGTCCACGGGTACGACAGCCGCATCTGGACGCAGTTCTGGTCCGCCGACAACGGCTGGCACGCCGACTGGCTGCCGACCCCCGGTGCCGCCCTCTTCGCTGCGCAGTCCGTGTCCGCACTCTCGCGTCACAGCGGGCGGCTCGACCTGTTCGTCATGGGGTACGACGACCATGTCTGGACCAGTTCCTGGAGCGCCGACTCCGGCTGGCGCCCCGACTGGTCGCCTGTGCCGGGCCAGGCTGTGTTCGGGAGTGGCCGGAGCATCACCCCGGCGACGCGTACCGCGTCGCACATGGACCTGTACGTCATGGGGAACGACAACCACATCTGGACGACGTACTGGGTCGACGCGGCAGGCTGGGCCCCGGAGTGGTTCCCGGTGCCGGGACAGGCCGTCTTCGACAAGGCCCAGCACATCGCGGCCGTCTCCCGCCGCCCGGCTCACCTCGACCTCTTCGTCGTGGGGTACGACAGCCACGTCTGGACCACGTACTGGAACCACCGGTCCGTCCAGTTCCGGCTCAGGTACTTCATCGAGAAGGAGTCGACGGACGACGTGCTCCAAGGGGCCAGCGACGAGGTGTACATGTCCGCGCTCGGTGTCGACTCGTCGTCGGTCCGCGTGCAGCCGGACGGCACGTACAGCGCCCCCGTCCTGCACGGCGCCGAGGTCGGGGACGTCTCGGATGACGACGTACGGGACCGCTGGCGCGATCACCCCCACGTGCTCATGGAGTTCGACCTCGACGAGGACGGCCCCTGGCCGCGCTCGTACACCACCACCCTGGTCCTCATCGAGCACGACAACGGCGACCTCAGGGACGGGTTCGACGCCCTGTACGCCGCCTTCGGCAAGGAGATCCGGTCGGCCATCGTGAGTGCCGTCGAGTCGGCGGGAAGGGTCGTCACCGGGGCCCTCATCTCGAGCGCGATCGGCGCACTGGCCGGGGCCGTCTTCGACGCGGTCAACGAAAGGATCCGATCGGGCCTGGCGGACGAGTCGTTCACCCCCATCCCGCTCACCCTCACGGTCAACGATCCGGACCACTTCGCCAGGCATCCCTTCGTGGGCACCCAGCTCACCCAACGAGTCGAGCAGTTCGGAGGCGTGTACGAGATCCTCTACGACTGGAACGTCACCTGAGGACAGCCACCGCTCAGGGCAGCCGTGCCCCTTGGCCAGGGGCACGGCCAGGACGTCTTAGGTGTGGGTGTTCCAGCCGCCCCGGACGAGGATCGTCCGGCCGTCCGGACGGACGATCACCCGAGCTCCCCGCACAGGCAGTTCGCCACGGGCGAGCCAGTCCGTACGGACCGCGTCGAGGGCGCCCCACAGCTGCTGCGGTCCGGCCTGGTGGACGGTCGGCCGCTCGGCGCCGACGCCTTCCGCGCGGGCCCAGGAGCCGTCCGGCTGGACCATGACCGCGATCCGGCGGCCGCCGGCCTCGCTGTACCGGTGGACGATCCCTGGGGTCGTGAGGCCGAGCATCGAGGCGAGGTCCCATGCCTGCTCGACGTCCACGACCGGGTACGGGTCCGTCATCACTTCCTCGCCCTCGGCGGCGGTCATGGCCAGCAGGAGCAGGGAGTCGAGCAACGTTTCATAGTCGGCGCCGTGGCGGGCCCGCATGAACCCGGCCCGGTCCCACTCGACCCGGCCGGAGGCGCCGCCGTCGGCATCCTTCTCAGCCGTCACCAGGAGCGAGGTGCCGGCGATCGTGGTCACCAGTCGACCGCCGACGGGCAGGGCGTCGAGCCGGCTCGTGGGGATCGTCCGGACGGCCACCATCGCGACGATCCGGTCGACCTCCCCGGTGGCGACCGGCAGGCCGTCGGTGGCGTCCGCGACGTGCAGCTGCGGGTGGAGCCCTGCCTCATCGAGCCGCCTCTGGGCGGAGGTGACGAGGTACGGGTCGATGTCGACGCCCACGAACTGGTCCTCACCGAGGCGGTGTGCCGCGAGCGCTGGCCCGTAGCCTGGCGCCTGCCGGCGAAGAAAACTCCACCTCCGCCGTCGCCGCTCCCCAGCCCACCCCCCTCCCTAAGCTCATCCGCGCCGTCGCCGCCGCCCACCCATGCCTCGCGGAGGACGCCGCCGCCCTGACGCCCGACATCATCGCCCGCTCCCCCACGCCGTTCCCGACCTGAGCTCCCGACCTGAGCCGATCAGGTCCACGCCGCCGCGAGCGGCCTCTCCGCCTGGAGGTGGATACATGATCACGCCTGACCCCGCCGAGCTGGACCCTGCCGCAGCCTCGGCGAGTCGCATCGCGCCCCTGAGCCGTGGGGTGCTGACCGAGCGCGGCTTCACTGGCTTCGTGCCGTTCGCCGGCCTCCCGCACAGCGCCGTCCCCGCCGAGAAGGGCATCTACGTGGTGCTGCGCACAGCCGACTCGGCGCCGGTCTTCTTCGAGCGCAACCCCGCCGGCCGACACAAGGGGCTCGACCCCTCCACCACGGTCGCCACCCTGAAAAGCTCCTGGGTACCAGGGGCCTCAGTGGTGTACATCGGGAAAGCCGCAGGCCGCCATGGTCTGCGCAAGCGACTGAACGCCTACCGCCGTGAGGGCCAAGGGCGCAACGCAGGCCACAGCGGCGGCGGGTACATCTGGCAGCTTGCCGACTCCGAGGGGCTCCTGGTCTGCTGGCGTATCACGGCAGACCAACCCCCCGCCGACGCCGAGGGCGAACTGATCGCAGAGTTCACCGCGGCCCACGGGAAGATCCCTTTCGCCAACCGCAACCGGGGCTCGCGGCCGGTTGTAGCTCCCGCGGTGTTCCCCGGGGGACACCGCGACCCCGAGGAGCGTCGCGCGGCCGGTAGAACAAGAGGCGCGTGCCCGTGGTCGTCGGCCTCGCACGGCTTTGAGTAGACCTCCACCGCAGGCGACTGCCTCCGTACCTCACGGCCAACGATTGGCCAGGTCGATCTCAAACCACACGGCCTCCCCTCCGTACGTGGGTCAACCGTGTAGAGCAGGAGGGTCGCGCCAGGAGGAGCGTCTGACCGCCTCGAAGTCCACCCCACCCACCCCGATCGGGGCATCCAGAGGCACCCGCAGCACCTCGGCGCGGCCGCCCAGCGTCTGCGCCGTGGTACGCAGTTCGCCCATGATCGCCGCCGCGGTCACCGAGTGGCCCATCACGTCACCGACGACCAGCGCGACCCGGCTCCCAGGCAGCGGAATCGCGTCGTACCAGTCGCCGTCCACCGGCCGTCTCCGCCGCCGGCAGATAGCGGGAAGCAAGGCAACTGCCAGTCAGTCCGGCCGTACTCCGCGCAGGACCTCGGCCGGCGCCCCGCCGGACCGCACGTCGCAGAGTTCGGCCGCGAAGCAGAGAGCGGCGCCTGACCCGGCCGGCCCGGGTGGCTCCGTCCTGACGTGCCTGCGGGGCGCCACAGGTGGACAGGACCGCGAGGGCCTCGCCTGATCGAGTCGGTCTCAACGGTACGCCCCCAGGTGATACCGACGGCCGCCGCATCGCCGGCCTGCGCAACGGCCGGAGCTCGGCCTGCGGCTCCAGACAGAGCCGCATATCGAAGAGCTCCTCCGCCCCTCGCCGCTCCAGCAGTTCGGTGTTGAGGTGGCCCGAGAGCGACGCTTGACGACCAGGCCGTCCATCTCGAGGCAGGCAAGCGCCTCGCACACCGGAGCGGCGGACACACCGATCGACCGGACAGGAACTCTATGCCGACCCGGCCACCCGGCTCGATCGCCTGATCCATCACCGTGGCCTTGGCCGCCGAACGGGCGGGTCGTCAGGGTTGGGGATCGGCGGGGAGTCGCTGACGACTCGTTTGCCGTCCAGGGTGTAATTGCGGTGCCGTCGCCGCGGTAGATAGCCCTCGGGGCAGAGCCTTCTGCCCTCCACGGCCGGCGCCGACGGGGGCCCTGCCCCTTCTTCCGGGAGATCGGGGGACGGCGGTCCGGCGCGGTCGTCCGTTCGGTCGACCCGGACGCACTCGACGTCCGGATCGACCTCGGAGGGGATGACCTCCGGACGGTCGTCCCGCGCCGGGACGTCACTCGACTCCACCCGGGCCTCCCCAGTAGAAGTGCGATCCCCAGGTTGACGTGCCGGTGAAGTCGGTGGAGATCTGGTAGGCGTTCGGGTTCGTCACATAGGGGTAGCCCACCACCGGCTTCATCGTGCCGGCCGCGTCGGACTGGTAGGTCAGGTTGCGCATGTAGGCCGCGCGGCTCCAGCCCTCGGACGGGAAGCGCCCGCTGCCCATCCAGGTGTACGTGGCCTCGGGGTGGTTGGCGACGTCGTCGACGATCTCGCCGCCCCAGTCGATGGAAGCCGCTTGGTCTCGCAGTCCCGTGGCGTTGAACAGGCTGGTGGGGTAGCCGCCCATCCATTCGTTGCCGATCCGGATCCACCACTTGTTCAGGTACAGCATGACCTTGATGGCGAGGTCGTACTGGTTACCCGCGTAGACGCTCTCCGTCATGCGGATGCCCGGGTAGACCGTGCTCGACAGCTGCTCCCAGCCCTTCACGTCCCGGTTGTAGCCGCCGATGAAGTTGCCCATCTGCGTGTAGTTGTTGGTGGTGTAGAAGATGAACAGGTGCGGATACCAGTCGCCGTAGAGGTCGTAGTAGGTCTGCACGCCCACTTCGACGGTCTGCAGATCGGTCCCGGCGCCCGATCCCCTTACCTCCCACAGCTGCCCCAGGGAGAACTCGTTGGACCACTGGACGTAAGGCCGCCACGTGTTGATGAAGCCTTCGGTGCCGAAGTTGGTCACGCCCTGGGCGGCGTGGGCGTATTTGTGCACGGCGGTGGCGGCGCGCGGCAGGGCGAGGCCGGGGTCGTCGGGCGGCGTGGACCGCTTCGCGTAGATCCCCTTCGACAGGTAGTCCTGCAGGGTTCCGACCGGGGTGATGCGGTCCAGCGGCTTGCGCAGCATCGGGACGGTGCCGGGAGGTCCGGTCTCGTCGCGCGACTCGCCCGCTTCGAAGGGCTGGGGCGAGGACGGGCGGTCGGGGTCGTAGGGGCGGCTCGCTGCCTCGATGTAGGGCGGTTCGCCCTGGGACTCGACGGGGACCCAGTCGAGCGCGTCGCCGGACTCGGTCGTCGTGCGGGCGACGACGTTGCGCTCCGCGTACTGGTCCTTGAAGTACTGCCGGATCTCGTCCAGTCGCTCGACCGCGTCGTGTTCCAGTTCACGGCCCGATCGGGGGTGTAGTGGTGGCGTCTCCGGCACGTCGGGGTTCCGCTCGATCCTGCCCGATTCCATCGTGCTCTCCTTCGTGGCCGAGGCCTTGGCGGCCGAAGGCCGGCGGCCGTACGCCTCCGCGGGCGAATGCGACGCAAGGGAGCGGTGGCCCTGGGACAGAGCACCGGCATGGGTTCGGTGCGGCGGAGAGGAATCGGTACGGGGAGGTCGGCCGTCAGCGGCGGAGTCTCACTTGTGCCCCTTCTTCACCGTACGCGCATTTCCCCGGGCCCGCGCGGGGTTGCCCTCCCGCGCGCATGCACCCGATTGCAGGGAGTGTTGTCCCGCTGGAGACTGAAAGTGTGCCCCGTTCCTGCAGGACTCGATTCGATTCCCCTCGACATCGGAGGAGTCCGCCGTGGGACCGCACAAGACCGACTCGAGGCGCACCGTTGCCGGCGTCGGCACCACCAGACCGGGTCAGAGACAGGACGGCTTCGAATACGTCCAGCTATTCCTGGTTGAGCTCGGGTACATCCCCGCGCGCTCCTACGAAGCGGGCGCCTCGACGACATCACCGCACTGGTCCTGGCGTGGTTCCAGGAGCACAGCGGGCTCACGCCGACAGGTGTCTTCGACGACCGTACGCGTGCGGAGATGCCGAAGTCCCGCTGCGGGCTGATGCGTGCCCCTGTCCTCCGCGCGACCGGAGCACCCCTCTACGACGCCCTCAACGGCAATGCGCCTGGGACAAGAACCGCTTCACGTTGGCATCGGCCTGCGGCACGCGGCCGGAATCGGCATGCAGCATGACGTCCTGTGGCCCACGTTCAGAACCGACACGCTGAGGCGCGTGCCGACGGCGAGCGACAAGAGCCGGGCGCGCAGCCTCCATTGCCAGCAGCTCGACGGCAACCCGGCGGCCAGTCAGCTCGCCGCGTCGGGGAACCGGCACTACCAGCGTCACGGCACGGGCGCGGTCTTCGAGTACACCGGAACGCCCATGGGACACGGTCGACACCGACCTCCGGACCTTGGAGATCAGCGGCGGGGTGGAGCAGATGAGCCACCTCCGGCTGCCGGGCCGACCCATCCCGGTCATGATCGCCAGTTCGAGCACCCACCTCCGGTCGGCGAGGTGACCTGGCCACGAGGCCCGGTCACCACCCCCGAGAACGGCGAGGGCAAGGTCGACGATGATCTGCTCTCACGTCATGCCGAAGGTCTACTACACGGACTCGCTTCCCCGACTCAGCGAGCAGCAGCCGAAGTTCTCGCTCCACAGCGAGATCAGGGCGAACCATCCACCGGAGCGGGTTCGCGCCCTCGTCGATGCCGGCTACGTGGCGGGTCCAGCCCGGAATCGAGTCGTTCGCGTCACCCGTCCTGCGATCCATGCGCAAAGGTGTGCCGCGGCATCGACAACGTCTCTCTGCTGAAGGCGGGATACGTCCACCGTCTGGCGATCCACCACAACATTCTCTACGGCCTCCCCGACGACTCACTGGAGGTCTATCAGGAGATGCTCGGAAGGCTGCCCGCGCTGTACCACCTGGCCCCGCCAGTGGCACGTGCGGCCGCTCGACATCGGGCGTCTCACTCATGGACTGGTCGAGGCCGGTGGCCTGTGCGAGGAGGATGCCGAGGGAGCACTGGCAGAGCTGCTTCACCGTCGTCTGCTCTGGCACTGAAGGGGATCTCGCGATCGGCCTGGCGGCACCGTCTTCAGTAGCCGCTTCCCATCGCGCCGAGTCCTGGTCCCGGCATTGGCCAAGTATCTGGGTCTGATCTGGCCTTCGCGGTCCCCCGCAAGATCCGGACCGTTCCCGGGCCACCTCGGCGACCAGGAGCGCCTGTTCAGGCGTTGCCGTCGGCCAACGCCGCGAAAACGGCGTCACGCCGACGACGGTCCGGGGCAGGCCTCTGCTGGTCGGGTGAATTCCGCACCGGACCGGGGGCGTCCCGCGATTCGTGGCCGCGCGCCGGTCCTCGGGCGGGGATAGCGTCCGGGGTGTTCCCGATCCCCATCCGCCTCGGTTCCAGAGTCACCCGGTGACCCGTGGGCGGAGAACGGTGCCGATCAGATGAACGTCCCCCATCTCCCCCCGGCCCGCTGATGGCAAGCCCACTGCCGCAGTTGGCGGCCGAGCTCCGCGCGGGGCTCGACCCGGTGCTCCCGCTCCTCTCCGGCCTGTCCCCGGCCGACCGCAGAAAGCGGCTCGCGCAGGCGCTCGGGCTGCCCAGTGACGCGCTGACGGCGGACGCGCTGCTCGTACGGTTCGCCCTGCCGCACGTGGCGGCCCCGGGCGACGTCTGGCCGGTCCTCGTCGACCTGCTGCGGACGGCCGTCAGACAGTCCCCGCCGGGATGGGCGCTGGCCATCGACCAGGTCCTCACCGCTGGGCCGGGTGGCGTGGAGAACCCCCTCGTCGGGGTCCTGCCCCCGAAGATCGACCTTTCCCTCGTCCTCACCGGCGCACTCCCTCTCGTACCCGGCCTGGCCGTACGCGACGGGGTCAGTCTCGTACTCTCCCTGCCGTCCTCCGCGCCCGACACCTCCTCGCTGACCTTCCGGGCCGACGGTGTCGACTTCGCGCTGACCGACCACGCGCTGCTGAAGCTCCTCGTCCCCGGCGGCCTCGTCCTCAAGGGCCGACTGGGCGCCACGCTCGGCAAGGGGGGACTGCGCCTGGACGGCGGCGGCAGCGGCAGGGGTATCGCGGTCCCGCTGAGCGGGGCGCCCTCCGGGGTGCGCGCGCCTTCCCTGTACGTGTCCGCCCAGAACGGCGGACTGCGGCTCGACGCGTCCTTCCGGGCGTCGCTGCTCGGTCTCGCGGACGCGGCAGTGGACGGCGCGGGTCTGGAGGTCCGCCCGGCGGCCTCGGGGTACACGGCGGCTCTGGTGCCGCCGAAGGGTCTCGGGCTCACCCTCGCCGTCGGCCCCGCCAAGGGGAGCGGGTTCCTCGCCGAGCACGACGGCCAGTACCGGGGGGCGCTGTCGCTCAGCCTCGGCGTCGTCGAGGTGCAGGCCTTCGGGATCCTGGACACCCGTCCGGTGTCGGTCCTGGTCGCGATGAGCGCCGAGTTCACTCCGGCCATCGAGCTGGGCCTCGCCTTCACGTTGAACGCCGTCGGTGGTCTTCTCGGCATCGGCCGCGCGCTCGACCGGGCGGGCCTCGCCGAGGTCGTCCAGTCCGGTCACCTGGACGACCTGCTCTTCCCCGCGGACGCGGCTGCCGCGGCGCCGCGCATCCTGGCCTCGCTGGGTGCGGTGTTCCCCGCCCGTCCGGGAAGCACGGTCGTGGGGCCCATGTTCCGGCTCGGCTGGGGCCGTCCGGTCTCCTTCCTCACCGCCGACGTGGGCGTGGTCCTGGAGCTGCCCAGCGGTGTGGTGGGAATCCTCGGCCGGCTCAGGGTCGCGCTGCCCGCCCCGCAGGCTCCGATCCTCGATCTGCGGGCCTCGGTCGCGGGTGTCGTCGACGCCGCGAACGGGCTGGTCGAGATCAATGCCAGCCTGGCGGGTTCCCGGCTGCTGACCTCCTCGATCGACGGCGGTCTCGCGCTGCGCGCCAAGAGCGGGCAGGACGCGACCTTCATCCTGAGCGCCGGCGGCTTCCACCCCCGGTTCACCCCGCCGGCGGGGTTCCCGACGCCGAAGCGCCTCACGATCCCGATCGCGGACAGCCCGCTGCTGCGGATCGTCTTCACCGGCTACTTCGCCCTCACCCCGGGCACCGTCCAGGCGGGCGCCGAGCTCTCCGCCGTCATCGGTTCCCGCAGCACCGGTGTGTCCGGGCGGCTCTCCTTCGACGCCTTGGTGCGCTGGGAGCCCAGTTTCGGTGTGATGCTCGACCTCGGCGGCTCCTTCGCGCTGCGCTTCGCCGGGGAGACGCTGTGCTCGGTCGGGCTGCGCGTCCACGTGGAGGGGCCGACGCCCTGCTGGAACGTCGCCGGCCGGGCCAGCGTGTCCTTCCTGTTCTTCGACGTCAGCTTCCCCTTCAACGAACGCTGGAACTGCACCGGCGAGGCAAAGGCCCCGCCGCCGCCGGACGTCGGCCGACTCCTCGAGCTGGCGCTGAAGGACGCCCGGAGCTGGGAGCCGGTCCTCCCGGAGGGGGCGCGCACGATGGTGTCGCTGCGTTCCGACGACGCCGGAGGACGGCTGCTGCACCCGCTCGGCCGGCTCCGCTTCAGCCAGCGCACGGTTCCCCTGGACACGGCGGTGGTCCGGTTCGGACCGGGCCGGCTCCCCGCGCCGACCACGTTCGGCGTGACGGTCGGATTCTCTGCCGGGGCGGGCGTCGTGAAGCCCGTCGAGGAGGACTTCGCCCGGGCCGACTTCTTCGATCTCACCGACGACGAGAAGCTGACCCAGCCCGCCTTCGAGCGGCTGCGCTCGGGCAGTGAACTGACCCCTCCCGCGTCCTCGGCGACCGCCCCCCGATACTCGGTGCCGGTGGAGTACGAGACCAAGTGGCTCGGCGGCACCGTCCTCACCCCGGGCGCGCGCTGGGTGATCACCGATGCCGCCCTCACAGCCGCACTGCCCTGGGGGGCGGTCGGCCGGAGCCTCGTTCACGAACTGCGCAGCCGGTACGTGACTCCGCCGATCACGTCGGTCCTGAAGTCCCGGACGTACGCGGTCGTGCACGCCGGCACCCTCAAGGAGGCCGGTGGATTCCTCCGGACCGCCACCTTCACCGAAGCCACAGCCCAGCTGAAGACCGTGTCGGGCCGGTCCGCGCTGCACCAGGTCGTGCCCGCACACGAGGTGAGCCCATGACCACATACACCTTCGCGTCCTGGGAGCGGGCCGGGGCCGCCGCCTCACTCGCCGACCCCGACACCCTGGTCAACACACTGCCCGTGCGGGGCTCGCTCGCGGCCACCGCGTCGGTGAACGGCCGTCCCGCGCAACCGGTTCCGGTCCCGCCGCTGCGGCTGTACGGGCCCGGCGATGTGCGGGCGATCGATCACAAGGAGATCGTGCGGCTCTTCCCGCTGCCCGGCACACCGGACGCGGAGACCACCAAGTTCCCGATGCTGGAGTTCGAACGGGCCGAACTGCCCTGGTTGTTCACCCCGTTGGCACCGGGACCGACGGGCGCCCTGCGGCCCTGGCTCGCCCTGGTCTGCGTACCGTTCGCGGCGGGCCGGCCGCAGCGGGAGCCAGGCATCCACCTGCCCGTGCTGCGGGTCGACGGGACCGAACTGCCCGATCCGGCCTCACTGCACCTGTGGGCCCACGCACAGACCCTCCCGGGGCACGAGACCGACCCCCGCCGGTCGGTCTCCCGGCTGCTCGCTCCTCGCCGGCTGCTGGCGCACACCGCCTACACCGCCTGTCTGGTCCCCTCCTTCGAGGTGGGGCGGCTGGCCGGGCTCGGCAAGGACGTCACCGGCGGGAATCTCGCGCCCGCCTGGACTCCGGGGGCCCGCTGCGAACTGCCGGTCTACTTCTCCTGGACGTTCTCCGCCGGCGAGGGCGGCGACTTCGAGACGCTGGCCGACCGGCTGCGGGCCCGCCCGCTGCCGCCGAAGGCCGGCCGGCGGCCGCTCGACGTGAGCCGCCCCGGGCTCTTCGCGACCGGTCCCGGGCCCGTCGTCCAGGAGGTGGAGAGCGCCCTGCGCGACCCGAACGCCCCGGCGCGCGACCCGTGGCCGGTCGGCGAGCCGAGCGCCGAGTGGCAGCAGCGGCTCGCGAAGGCGCTGGTGCCGGTGGGGGACGGCACGGGTGACGAGGACCCCGACGTCCTGCCCCCGCTGTACGGCGGCTTCCACGCACTGCGGAAAGGGGCGGTCCCGGCGTCCTCGGGCTGGCTCGACACCCTGAACCTCGATCCTCGTTGGAGGGTGGCCGCCGGGCTCGGTGCCCGGGCCGTGCAGGCCGACCAGGAGCCGCTCATGGCCTCGGCGTGGCGGCAGCTCGCCGACGTACGGGCCGCCAACCGGCTGCTCGACCTGGCCCGGTTCGCCCGGCTGGTCGGCGGCCGACTGCATCTGCGGCACGTACGGCCGCTCTCCGCGGACGAGGTCCTGCGGCTGGCCACTCCCCTGCAGAGCCGTCTCGCGCTGACCGCGGACACCACGCTGTGGTCGTCGATCCGGGCGAGTCTGCTGCCGAACGCCATGGCCACCGTGGAGTTCCACCGCGCGGTGCGCCCGATGGGCGTGCTCAGCCGGCGGGTGGGGCTGATCGCCGGGCGGGCGGCGAACGCTCCGGAGCCGCCGTTCGCCACCGTGCTCGCCTCCGTCGCCGGTTCCCCCACCAGCCTCGCCGTGCCCCGGCGGGACCCGGACGGTGCGGTGGCGTTCGCGGTCGCACCCGAGCGGGTCGTGGCCCCGGAGCGGCTCGCCGCGGTACGCGAGGTCTTCGCGCCCGAGGACGGGGCACCGGACGCCTGGCGGCAGGTGGCGACCGAGGCGGCCCGGCGCTCCGTGCAGCGCGCGGTCACCACCGAGCAGCTCGCCGCCACCCGCCCGCTCGCCGCGGTCTCGCTCAACCGTGCCTTCCGGCTCTCGGCTCTGCCCGAGGTCGCCGTCCCCGAGGGCTTCCTGACATCGACGAAGGTCACCTCGCACGGCGATCTGGTCTTCCCCAGCGGCCGGAGCGGTCCGGCCGGACTGGGCCTGCTCTCCGAGGCGAACGCCGCCGCCTCGGCCCCGGGCCGGTTCACCGGCGCGTTCGACGGGCTCTGGGACGGGGAGGAGGCGGGCGATCCCGCGGGCGCATGGCGGGGGAAGTGCGCCGGCAGCTGGGACATGGGCGCCGGTCGGTCGGGCGCCTGGAAGGGCGTCTACGAGGGCACATGGAGCAACGCCCCCGGGCAGGACGGCGGCGACCCCACCTGGATCGCCCTGTACACCGGCACCTGGGAGTCCGGAGCGGAGCACGGTACCTGGCGCGGCGTGTGCACCGGCTCTTGGAGCCCGGAGAACATCAGCTCCGACGGCGTCTTCACCGGCACCTGGCAGTCCGCCGACCACCACGGCACGTTCCGGGGCGGTTGCCCGGGCAGCTGGGACTGGTGCAACGCCGATCCGACCACCGAGCTCTGGTGGGCGGACTGCTCCGGCGAGCTGCGGGTCACCGGCGAGGGACCCGGCCCCGAGCAGGAACCGTGGACGGCCGACGGCCTCAAGAACCTTGTCGACACGTGGCACACGACCGGAAGCCTCGGCCTCGGCGTCTTCACCCACCCGGGACCGCTGGCGAAGCAGGGCGATCTGCTGCCCGCCCCGGCCGTGCTCGACACCCGTCCCGAGGACGTCAGGGACATGCTGGTCCAGGCGCACGACCGGGTGCTCGGGCCGTCGCACGCACCGCCGATCCCGGCACGGGACCCTTTCGCGGCCTCGCAGACCCAGCAGAAGATCGTGGATCTGACGGACCCCGCGGTCACCGTGCCCGCCGTCGTCGACACCCTCGTCGAACGTCCCGCGGGCACCGATCCGGAGGTTCCCGTGCAGTGGGCCCCGGTCTTCCACGACCCCATGTGGCCGCCGCTGTCGGCGCAGTCCAACGAGTGGATGTTCGCCGGTCTCCAGCACATTCCGGCCGACACGGCGGTGCTCGCGCTCACCAACGCCCCCTTCGTCGCCGCGTACATGGCCGGGGCCAACCACGAGTTCGCGCGCGAGCTGCGCTGGCGCGAGTACCCGACCGACCAGCGCGGCACGTACTTCGCGTCGTTCTGGGGGCAGGCGAAGGATCTGCCGCCCCTGCACACGTGGCAGCGCGACCTGGCCCTCGGGACGCATCTGACCGCCCCGCCCGACCGGGTGGTCCTGGTGCTGCGCAGCGCCCTGCTGCGCCGCTACCCCGGTGCGATCATCTACGCTGCTCCGCTGCTCGGTACCGAACCGAACGAAGCCGCCGCCCGCCATCCGATCTTCCGGGGCGGCCTGGATCCCGACACGGCCATGATCGGTTTCGATCTCACCAAGACCGAACTCCTCGCCTCGCCCTGGTGCTTCGTGATCGCGGAGCAGCCGACCGAGCCCCGGTTCGGGCTCGACGACCCGCCGGACAACGCGCTCACCGACCCTCCGGCGCCCGGGGTCTGGGGCCGCCCCTACACCGCGCCGCCCAACACCCCCAGTACGGCGGACGACTGGAACAACCTCGACTGGAGTCATCTCTTCGACTCCAAGGCGGCCTATCTGGCCGCGACCCACGCCCCGGGGAGCCTGCGGACCAACGTCGCCCACGACGGTCTCGTGTGGGGCGCGAGCGCCGCCGGGACCGCCCGCCAGTGTTTCCAGCAGCCCGTCAGGGTCGTCCTGCCGGCCGCACGCCTCCTGTCCCCCTGAGGAGAACGACACATGACCGATCTCGGCGCACTGCGCCGGGCCGTGGCCGAGGCCGAGGAGCACCGTGCGCTCCTCGGTGCCCGGGCCACCGCCACCGACCGGCAGGCCGCCTTCACCCGCCTCGGCACGGCCCGGGGCGCCCTGGACGAGGGCGTGCGCACCTTCGCCGGGAGGGGGTTCGCGCCGCTGCTCGCCGGCCTGGATCCCGAAGTACCCCTGGTGCTCCTGCCCGTGCGGCTGGAGACCCGGGTGCGGCGGGACGGCGGCCAGGACAAACTGCTCGTTCGGATCTTCCCCGACGACATCCATGTCGAGTCGCACGAGCCGCACCCCACCGCGGGCGAGGTGCAGCAGGGCCGCCGCTACTGGCGGACGGTGTGGCGGGCCGGCCGCAGCGACAACGCGGACGGGGACCGGGCCCGGCTGCTCCTCGCCGCCTGGGGACAGCTGTCGGGCGCCGTCGGTGGGCAGCGGGCCCGCTGGCTCGTACGGCTGCTCACCCCCGTCTCGGACACCCGGCCGCCGTCGCCGCTGCCCGACTCCGCTCCGGATCCGGAGCCGTCCTGGCCCGAGGTCCCGGTCCGCGGGCGCGGGTGGAACCGGGCGGCGACCGCCTCGACCCTGCCGGACCTCTTCGTCGTACGGGCGTACCAGGGCGAGGTGCTGGTCGGTGAGAAGGAGGGCGACCCGGTTCCGGACGTCGTGCAGGTCGGGCCCGACCCGGACGCGACGCCCGCGGAGGGCGAACCGCACCTCGACCCGGAGCTGCGCTGGCTGACGACCTTCTCCGAGGCGGAGAAGAAGGGGCTCGCCGTCACCGTAGCGCTGGACCGGGACGGTTACGACCCGGCCAGGGAACCGCTGCTCACCCGAGTGGTCGCCTTCGGAGTGTCCGGCTCCCTCGGCCCCGAGGCCTCGGCGGGACGGCTCACCCGGCTGCTCGCCGACCGGGACGGGGACGGCGAGGCGGCGTTCGTACGGCAGGGAACGGCGACCAACAACACCCGGGACGAGGCCGGTTCCGCACCGCCGTCCCCGGACGTGGACCGGCTGCTCGGTGCCTCCGGCCCCGCCGCGGCGCCCGACGAGTGGGCGAACTGCTCCCGCCTCGCGGCCGCGTTCGGCATTCCGGTGTCCGCGCTCACGGCCCTGCCCGGGGCCGACGAGCCGGAGCAGGCCGACGCGCGCGCCCTGCAGATGGCCCTGTGGAGCGCCACCGGGGATTTCTACCTCGACGAACTCCTGGAGAAGGACCGAGGAGGTACGGAGCTCACCGTCGACCGGTCCTGGCTGCGCCGCCACTACTACGAGAACGTACGGGCCCGGGGGCCGCTCCCTGTGCTGCGGGTCGGCAGGCAGCCGTACGGGGTGTTGCCGGTCACCGCCACAGCGCGATGGCAGTCCGACGGGCACGAGCCGTCGGGTCTGAAGGGGCTGCACCGCGTCCTCGGCGTGCTGCGCCCGTTCTGGGAGGTCGGTGTCGGCACCCTGCCCCGGGTCGGCGGCCCCGACCAGCCCGGAGAGACCCTCGCGCTGCCCAAGCCGGAACGTGACGTGCTGCGCGCCCTCGGGATGGCGCCGGTGTCGCGGACGGTGTCGGTGCGTTCCATCCAGGGCGGGCTCATGGCCTGTTTCAAGGACGCCTCGCTCAGCATGAGCGGCATCAGCTTCGGCGGCACCGGGTACTGCGTCGGCGACACCCCGGAGGACCGGCACTCCCAGGCCCTCAACGCGGCGCTCGGCATCGGCTATCGGCCGAAGATCGGCCACCAGATCAACGGCGCGGCCACCCGGCTGTGGCTGCCGTACGTCCGTCCGGCGACGCTGCCCGAAGGCACCGACCCGGCGGACGACCTGATCGGGTTCCTGAACGGCGTCGTCGAGCGCTTCGAACTGCTCAGACTCACCATCCGCAAGGAGGAGGCGCGCACCCTCCTGGAGGCGCTGCTGCGGCACACCGCGAACCTGGAGTACGGGCGGGCCGCGTCCGGAGTCCGCGACCCGGACGCGCTGTGGCCCCGGCTGCGGTTCGCCGACGCCCTGCTCAACCCCACGCACGAGCTGAACACCCTCACCAGCGCCAAGCTGCTCGCCCGCCCCTTCACCCTGGGCAAGATCATGGCGCTGTCCGCGCCCACGACCGTCGCGGACGGCGGGACCGATCGTGGCTCGACCGTGTACCGGACCATCCTCGACGCTCGTTCCTCCATGGCCGGGCAGGTCTTCGAGGCGGCGACCCGGCGCAACGGGGTACTCGGCCTGCTGGGCACGGAGCGGCCCTGGAGCGTGCGCCTGGCGGAGATCGACGCCGCGCTGCAGTACCTGGCCGGCCGGGTGAAGACCTGGCAGGGCCGTAAGGAGGATCCCTTCGCCGCCATGGAGCGGCTGCTCGGCGAGTGCCTCGATCTCGTCTCCCACCGGCTCGACGCCTGGATCGGCTCCCTCGCCACCGCCCGCCTCCACGCGCTGCGCCGGCCGGACCGCCGCCCGACCGGGGTGGCACTGGGCGCGTACGGCTGGGTGGAGAACCTGACGCCCGTGAGCGTGCCGCGCAGCCGGGGATGGGTGCTCGCGCCCTCGCTGCCGCAGGCCGCCACCGCGGCCGTGCTGCACAGCGGCAACCTGTCGCACCCGGCCGACGCCGGCGCCTTCGCGGTCGACCTGTCCTCACGGCGGATGCGGGTCGCCATGGCCGTCCTCGACGGTGTCGCCCAGGGCCAGCCGCTGGGGGCCCTGCTCGGCTACCGGCTCGAACGGCGGCTGCACGACGAACGTGAACTGTCCGACGCACCCCTGGAGTTGGACCGGTTCATCGCTCCCCTGCGGGCCAAGTGGTCGGTGCAGAGCGTTCAGCACCCCGCCGCGGGAGCGCAGGAGTTCATCGGTGCCCACGACGTCACGGACGGCGCACGGCTCGCCGGGGTACCCGTGAGCGAGGTCGTCACGCACCTGCGAGCGAACTCGGGGGGCCCGGCGATGACCCCCGACGAGGAAGGGGCCGTACGGCGCCACCTGACCGCGCTCCGCGACGACCTCGACGCCGTCGGGGACCTGCTGCTCGCCGAGAGCGTCCACCAGCTGACCCAGGGCAATCCGGACCGCGCCGGTGCCACGCTGGATTCCCTCGCCGCGGGCGGGCCGCCGCCGCCACGGCCCCAGGTGCTCGACACGCCGCGGCGCGGCATCCCGGTGAACCACCGGGTCCTCGTCGTGGTCCCGGAGGGCTCGCCCCGCGCGGCGGGCTGGGACGGCGCCCAGCAGACCGCCCGGCCGAGGGCCGAGGCCGAACCCCTGCTCGACACCTGGGCCGGCCACCAACTCGGTGCCGCCCCCCGGATCAGGCTGCGCGCCGCGTGGCTGCGGCCCGGCCAGGAGGCCGGGACGGGCACGGCCACGGTCACCGAGCACACATGGCCACTCACCCGGCACTGCGCCCTGGACGTGGTGGCGCTCGCCGCCGCAGGCCGGCTGCGGACCGTGCTGGAACAGGCGCTCCTGCCGCAGCAGCCGTCGACCGTGCCCGACGACGCTGTCCCCGTACTGCTCCCCGGCCGGGCCTCGGGCTGGACCCGTACCACCGTGGACATCACCCAGCTGGAGGTGCTCGGTGCGACGGTCGCGGCCGTGCTCGCGGCCGCCCGGCCCGGCACCACAGCCGACCTGACACCCGCGGACGATCCGCCTCCGCCGGCCGCGGACCCGGAGTTCTCGGACCGCGCGCAGAAGGCCCTGGCCGGCCTGCGGGCGGCTGTGGGCGCGGCGGACCTGGAGGGCCTCGCCGCCTACGGGGTGACCGGGCCGCCGACCGGGCCGGCCGACGAGCAGGCCGACCAGCTGGCCGCCGCCCTGCGCGAGGCGAAGGAGCGGATCCGGCTCGCCGAGCAGGAGACGGCCGAGGGCGGACCGGGGGCCGCGGCCGAGGTCCTGGAGGCGGTGTTCGGACCCGGCTTCCGGGCCGTGGGCCGGTCGGCCGCGCCCGCCACCGGTGCGCTGGACGCCTCGTTC
This sequence comes from Streptomyces sp. CB02980, assembly GCF_014451325.2. Lineage (GTDB taxonomy): Bacteria > Actinomycetota > Actinomycetes > Streptomycetales > Streptomycetaceae > Streptomyces. The sequence goes on from NZ_JACSCH020000001.1 coordinate 115,210, forward strand.
GGCCCGGGGCTCGACCGCGGCGGCGACACCCGGCTGGTGCCGGGCGACTGGGCGGAGCTGATGGGCTCGGTGCGGCCGGGTACCGGCGCCCTGGCGGATCTGCTGCTGCACACCGGTGCCGCGGCGACGGGTACCGGCTACGCCCTGCGGATCGGGCAGGTGCCCTTCACGCCGGGCGACCGCTGGGTGGGCGCCCTGCGCAAACCCACCGACGAGGACAAACCGGCCACCGGTCTGCTGGTGCACGGCCCGGCGCAGCCGCTCGGAACGGGCAAGGCCGCCGTGCTCGTCGTCGACGCGTGGGCGGAGCTGATCCCTGCTCAGCGGCACACCGCGGGCGCCACGTTCCACTACGACGCGCCCGGGGCGCGGGCTCCGCAGGCGGTGCTGGTCGCGGTACCGCCGGTGGTCGGGGTGCCGTGGACTCCGGACGTGCTGGCCGCCACCGCCGACGAGGCGTTCGACCTGGCGAAACTACGGCTCGTGGACCTGGACGCGCTGGGCTGGCTGGGGCGTTACCTGCCGGCCGCGTATCTGCCTGAGGGGGCGATGGGGACGCAGCCCTCGGTGCACCTGCTCGACATCATGAAACGGCCGGACCTGGCCGACGTGATGAAGCAACTGATCAAGAAGGAGTCCTGACGATGTTCGACGTCATGGCCTTCAACCAGTACCACCGCCTGGAACCGGTGGTACGGCCGAGCGGCACCGGCGGACAGCTCGACGAGTCACTGGCCGCCCGGGTGGCCGATCCGTTGTTCATGCTCGCCCGGCAGTGGCAGCTGGCGGAGTTCGCGGGCGAGGACGGCGGCTCGCCGGTGTGGTGCGAGATCGCCACCGAGAGCACTCCGCTCGGCGCGTTCCGCCCGGCGGGTGGAGGGGCGGAGATCCCCCTGCCGAAGGGGGTTCCGCTGGAGTTCCTCGCGGAGGCGGGGGGCGCGCCCGGCGAGACCGCGAAGGCGCTGCCCCTGCGGGCCTCCGCCCGGGCCGGGCGGCGCTTCCTCGACACGTTGCGCACCATGAGCCTGTCGGACACCGTCCTGGAGCAGATCGACGCCGCGGTACTGGCGAAGGCGCCGCTGCCCCGGCCGCCCGCGCAACCGGAGGAGGATCCGCTCCGGCGCGACCCCGGCGGGCGGGCGTTGCGCACGGTGCTCGCGGGCAGGGTGCCCGACGGGGTCGCGCTCGCCGGGCACTTGGACGACGGCTGGCGGCCTCCGGGGCTCTCCGGAGCGCAGCAGACCGCGTTCGACAAGGCAGCGGAGCTGTGGCTGGAGTGGTTCGCCGATCGGTACGGGGCACCGGTGCCGTCGAGTTGGGCCCGGGAGCGGCTCGAGCACCGGTTCGCCGTCACGGCCGAGCCGGGCGGGCGGGCCGTGACACTGACGGCCCCCGAATTCACCGGGGGCGCCGCCGACGCGTACCACTTCGACCTCGACGCCGGTACGACCCCGCTGCCCGCGCCGACCGGTGGCACGGCGAAGGGCGTACTGCCCACCCGGGTAACGTATCCGGGCATGCCGGCGGACCGCTGGTGGGAGTTCGAGGACGCGCGGGTCAACCTGCCCGCCGTCGGGGCGGGGGTGCCGGACCTGGCCCGGCTCCTCGTCGTCGAGTTCGCGAACATCTACGGCAACGACCACTGGATGATCCCGCTGGACCTGGCCACGAGTGCGCTCCACCGGATCTCGAGGCTCACGGTCGTCGACACCTTCGAGGAGACCACGGTGGTCGGGCCGGCCGACCACGACGCCTGGTCGGTGTTCCGGCTGACGAACGCCCAGGACGGCAAGGCCGGGCCGCCGTTGCTGCCGCTGTTGCCGACCGCTTCGGCCCGCCTGGAGGGCACGGCCGTCGAGGAGGTGCTGTTCGCCCGCGACGAGATGGCCAATCTGGGCTTCGCGATCGAACGGATCGTGCAGAGCGCCACCGGCAGACCACGGGTACGCGCCGACGAGCCATCGGACGCGGATCCGCAGGTGCCACCGACCGACCCGGCGGCGCTCGCCTACCGACTGCTCACCCCCGTGCCGGCGCACTGGATCCCGCTCGTGCCGGTGCCCCTTGAGACGGGATCGGCCGCCGTCTGCCTGCGACGCGGGCAGATTCCCCGCTTCGCGGCGAACGGTACGCGGCTGCCGCAGGTCAAGGCGGCCGGACGGATCCTGGAGCCGGAGGTGAAACGGGTGTCTTTCCGCGACGAGGAGATCCCCCGGTCGGGAGTGACCGTCACCCGCGTGCCGGTGGTGGCACGCGGTGAGGACGGCCGGGTCTTCCAGTGGGTAGGCCGCCGTGTGCGTGCCGGGAGGGGCGAGGCCTCCAGCGCCCTCGCGTTCGACGGAGCCGTACCACCGAAGGAGCAGCGGTGACTGCGGGGCGGGGCAGCCCGCTCCCCCGGCTGGGACGGATCCGCACCGAGGCCGCGGGAACCGACGCACTCGGGACCACGCGGTTCGGGACCGAGGCGTCCCGGGTCGATGGGTCCCGGATCGATGGGTCCGGGTTCGACATCCGCACGGATGTGTCGGTGATCGCCCTGACCTCCGACGACGCGGAGATCGTCGGCACGGACTGTTACGGAGGGATGTTCCGCTGGGAGAGGCTGACCGGGCTGCAACTGGCGGGTCCGTTCGCTCTGCACGCCAAGCGGACCATCTGGGGAACGGTGCTGACGCCCGATGACCTGGAGGTCGTCACCGGAGGCGCCGACGGCACACTGGGGCGCTGGGATCGGCCGACCGGCGCGGCCTTCGCCGAACGCTTCGCCGCCCACGCGGCACCGGTCCTCGGCCTGGCCCGCACCCACGGCGGCCACGAACTGGTCACCGCTTCCCGGGACGGCACGGTCCGCCGCTGGGAGCGGACGACCTGGAGCCCGCTCGGCGAACCACTGCGCGGCCACTTCGGCGCGGTGCGAGCGGTCGCCCTCACCCCCGACGACGTCCTGGTCGTCACGGCCGGCCAGGACGGCACCGTACGGCGCTGGAACCGTACGGCCGGCACGCCGGTCGGCGAGCCGCTGCGCGGCCACGACGGTCCGGTGCAGTCTCTCGCGATCGGCCCGGACGGGCGGGAGTTCGCCTCCGGAGGCCTGGACGGCACGGTGCGCCGGTGGGACCGCGGTGCGGACCGGCCCGTCGGGGCGCCGCTCTTGGCGGGGGCGCCGGTGCGGTGCGTCCTGCTCACAGGAGACGGCGAGATCACGGCGGCCTGCTCGAACGGCACTCTGCACCGCTGGGACCGGACCGGGCAGCGCATCGGTGCGGCCGTGCCCGCACACGCGAACCCCATCTGGGCCATGACGACGACACGGGACGGGTCCGAGCTCCTGTCGGGCGGCTGGGACCGGCGGATCCTGCGGTGGGAGCGGATCACCGGGGTGCCGCTGCGGCCCGCCCGCACGCCGACCCGGATCGAGGCCGTGCCGCGCCTGGAGATCCAGGGAACCACACCGTTCTGAGCAGCTTTCAGACGCCCAGACCCGTTCGCCCTTTCTCGGGAGAGCCGATGCCTTCCATCACCATCGACACCTCACAGCTGACGTTCCCCCTCGTCGCGGTCTCCCGGGACGGCTCCGGGGCCGGGGCCGGGAACAGCCCCTGGGACGGCCTCGTCGACGGGGCCGCCGTACCGCCGCCACAGGTGGCGCTACCCGCGGGCACGGGCTATCGGCTGCGTCTGGGCGACGGCACGACGGCCGCCGTCACCTTCGACGTACGCGAGGACGGAACCCTCGACTTCGCACCCGAGCACGACGCGTTCCTCGACGGCCGCGGCGGACACCACCTCACCGTGCGAGGGGTGCCGGTCACCATCGATGCCAGAGCTCTGGACCACCCGCTCACGCCGGAGCTGCCGGGCGCCGGTCCGCTGTCCTCGGACCGCGTCCACGAGTTGCTCCTGCTGCCCTCCGCGACCTACCGGCTGCTGGTCGAGGCGGGCACCTCCATCGGCGCCCTCGCCTTCTCCGTCGCACCCGACGGACAGGTCCAGCTCGCTCTGAAGGCCGCGGAAGCCGGTGTCGCCGAGGCCACCGGAAGCACCCTCACGATCCAGGGACGCACCGTCACGGTCGACGGCCGGTCCCTCTCCCACGGCCTGCTGCCCGTCGGAGTGCCGGACGCGGGCATGGGCTCCTTCCTGTCCCCGGACACCGTGCACCGGCTCACGATGCTGCCGGCCGCCGGATACACCTTCCACACCGCACCCGGTCTACCCGCCGACTTCTCGTACACCGTCCATGCCGACGGGAACGTCGACTACGACCCGTCCTGCGACACTTTCCTGACCGGACGCGGCACACGCACCCTCGTCGTGAGCGGGTTCCCCGTGGCACTCGGCGCCGCCGAAGCGGACAGCGACCTCGTCGGCATCGCGGCCCTCGACGGCCTGCCGCATAACCCCCGCGAACTGACCGCCGTCCTCGCTCCCGCGAGCGGCTACCAGCCACGGACCGCGCACGGCGTGTGCAGCGGCTTCCGGGTCACGCGCGACGGCACCCTCGTCGTCGCTCCGCCGGGCACCCGCTCGTACTCCTCGACCCCGAAGGGCTCCCCCGCGACCGCGACCGCTGGATTTGCGGCACTCACGGTCCGCATCGCCCGGGCCGTCCCGGGCGGAGCCCCGCCCCGGGGCAAGGTCACCTTCACCGCGGACGGGGTATCCCTCGGCACGGTCCTCCTGGACGAGCTGGGCCTGGCGACGCTGCGCACGGCGGCCCTGCCGAAGGGCGATCAGGAGATCGTCGTCGCCTACGAAGGAGACGACGCGCACCGCCCGAGCATGACGACGCTGCACGTCCGTGGAGGCGCGCCCACACCCTGAGGAGCGACAGGGCAGGACCGGGGGACAACGGCAGGGTGGAGTCCGCTGTCCGAGCAGGCCCGGAGACACGTTTCCGTCTGACACGACACCGCGGGGCACACCCGACGACCGCACCACCGCAGCGTCGTGTCGGCGAGCACATGGGTGTCCACCGTCACGGATTCGCCGATCACGGGGAGCCCGTGCTCAGGGAGTCACGAAACGGCACTCCGGTCCGCAAGTCTTGCCGCTGCCGTCGGCAGCGTACGCTCCGTCAACTCGCGGGCGGGCGACTTCAGCCCGAACATCTTCACCGCGGACGGGCCCCGGCGCGCCCGCCGCCGGCGGTCTACCCCTAGGCCGGGCTTCTTCCATGACGACACTCACCTCGTGCAGTGAGGACGCGTTTCGCCAGGCGGTCCTGAGCGGCGGAACGGTGCTGTTCGGCATCGACTGTCCGGCCCTGACCCTGTCACGGAGTGTGGACATCCCGGCGTCCGTCAGCGTCGTCATCGACGCCAACGGGCACAAGGCCGTCCTCAACGGGCAGGGCCTCACGCGCCACTTCGTCGTCGACGGCGGACGGTTGACCCTCAGAGGCGTGACGCTCGCCAACGGCCGTGCCCTCGGTGCCTTTGAAAGCGCGGGAGTCGCCGGTGCCGCCGGGGCGCGCGGTACGGCGGGATCGCCAGGTCAAGAGGGTGACAGCGGCCTGTGTCTGACCGGTGGGGACGTCGGCGACGCGGGTGGCCCCGGGAGCGTGGGGGGGGGCCGGCGGACCGGGTACGGCGGGAGGGGAGGAGGCGCGGCCGAGGGCGGCTCCCTCCTCATCGCCGGCGGCACGGTCGTTCTCGACCATGTGGTGGTGACGGGCAACCGCGCGCAGGGCGGGGCGGAAGGGCGAGGGGCCGACGGAGGCATCGGCGGTACGGGAGGCCGCGGGGCGGAGGGGCTCGTCCTGCCACCGGCCAACTGCGCGAAGGGCGGTCTCGGTGGCTCGGGTGCCGAAGGCACTGGCGGCGGTGCAGGGGGCGGAGGCGGGGTCGGAGACCCCGGAGGGGAGGCGCGGGG
>NZ_JACSCH020000001.1:121101-226805 GCF_014451325.2 Streptomyces sp. CB02980
CCATCCGCAACGCCGCGACGGTCACCTGGTCGGCGGCCACGGCCCAAGGCAACCGGGCCGTGGGCGGAAACGGCGGGGGCGGTGGTGCCGGCAACGCGGCGGGCGGAGGAGGTCTCGGAGGGGAGGGGGACGCGGGGGTCGGTTCGGCAGCGCGGGGGGGGCGAGGGATGCGCCGGAGGCGACGGGGGCCCTCGGGGGCCGATGGTCCGGGTGGCACCGGAGGCGGGGGAAGCGGCGGGGGTGTCTGGAGCGACGGGGTGTTCCACGCGACGGGCGGATTGATCTCGGGGAACTCCGCCGGCGGGAGAATGGGAGGGCCAGGCGGATCAGGGGCGGCCGGGGCGGAGATGCCTCCTGCGGTGCCCACTTCACGACCCAGCCACTCCTCGCCCAGTCCGGCAACACCTTCGCCTCGAGCACGGCCACAGCCGGCCCGGCAGGCGTGAACTACTGCGCCGCGTACGCCACGGGTTGTCCCGGCGGCGCGGGCGGGGGCGGCTTCGGTGGCCCCGCCGGTGCCCTGGGAAAGGGCGGCCATAACAGCGAGGGCGTCTTCGCCGCCGACGGCGGGGCCGGCGCCCAAGGCGGATCCGGAGGCGCCGGGGCCTCGGGCGGTGCCGGAACCGACGGCGACCCAGGAGCCGCCGGCGCCCTCGACCACAACTCAACCCACCTACGCGCTACTTGTAGTACCGCATCAGCTCTCCGTTGGCGCGCAGGTGGTACAGCTGGGTGCTCGAACTCGCGATCATGACCGGGATGGGTCGGCCCGGCAGCCGGAGGTGGCTCACCTGCCCCACCTCGCCGCTCGGCGTGTGCCGGAAGATCTCTCCATTGTCGAGGAGCTGGTACACGTCCCCGGCGGAGGCGCTGATCTCCAAGGTCCGCAGGTCGGTGTCGACCGTGTCCCAGGACGCGCCTCCCAAGTGCCGCAGGATCTGACCGCTGGCCAGCCTGAACTGGTACATGACTCCGCCGCCGGCCTCGATCCGGGTGGCGCCGCTGCCGGCGAAGGCGAGGAACTCCCAGCCGGTCAGGGGCGTGCCGGTGTACCGGAAGATCGCACCCGTGGTGTGCCGCTGGTACAGCTGGTTGCCGTCGGCGACGATCTGAGTCGTGAACGGGTTGTTGTCCAGGAGCTGCCACCCGGTCATGGGCGTGCCGGTGTACCGGAAGATCGCACCGGAGTTGTGACGCTGGTAGAGGTTCCCTCCGGACGCGGTGAGCTGCGCGGTGGCGGTGTTGTTGTCCAGCTGCTGCCAGCCCCCCAGCGGGGTGCCGGTGTACCGGAGGATCGCGCCGCTGGTGTGACGCAGCTGGTACAGCTCGCCTCCGTCGGCGACGATCTGTGTCGTCGTGGGGTTCAGGTCGAGTGCCACCCAACCGATCATGGGCGTTCCGGTGTACTCGAAGACCGCGCCCGTGCTGTGGCGCTGGTAGAGCCGGTTGCCTGACGCGGCGAGCTGGACGGTGGCCGGGTTGCCGTCGAGCTGCTGCCAGTAGAGGCTGCGCGCGCGCCTCTTGTCGTTCGCCGTCGGCACCCGCCTCAGGGTGTTGGGATCGAAGAACGCCCACATGACGTCATGCTGCATGCCGACTCCGGCCGCGTGCCGCATGCCGATGAGATGGCCGATCTCGTGGAGGGCGACGCTCTCCACGTCGAAGCAGTCGGGCTCGGCCCCTATGCGCCACTTGTGCTCGTCCTTGTCGAAGTGGAGCGGCTTGGGCATATCGGGCGTCCCGCACCCCGGCGGCGGGAAGGAATGTGCGTGGCGTGGGCCTACCAGGAGGGGGTAGTCGGGGTCGTTCGCCGGAACCCAACTGACCATGAAGTCGGGGTTGGCCCCCGAGGACACCTCGGTGAACGTGATGGGGAGGAGGGCTTGCCACGTGGCAAACGCGGTCCGCACGGCGGTGAACTCGTCGTCACCGGGTATCTGAACGGTCCCCGCGCCGAACGCGTAGGTGAAGTGGTTCTTGTCCCAGGCGCACATGGGCCCGTTGACGCTGTGGAGGATGGGCTCTCCGATCGCGCGGAAGACCGGGTCCGGGTCACCCATGAACCCGCAGCGGGACTTCAGCATGACCTCGCGCGTCCGTTCGTCGAACGAACCCGTAGGCGTGAGCGCGCTGTGCTCCTGGAACCTGGCCAGGGCCAGTGAGGTGATGTTGTCGAGGCGCCCGGCTTCGTAGGAGTGCGCCGGAAGGTACCCCAGCTCTTCCAGGAACTTCTGAACGTACTCGAAGCCGTCCTGCCTCTTGCCGGGTTTGGTGATGGCGACACCGGTGATGGTAGGTCTCGACTCGGTTGTGTGCTGTCCCATGGCGGACTCCTCCGGTGTCGACGGGAATCGAACCGAGTCCTGCAGGAACGGGGTACACGTTCAGTCTCCTGCGGGGCGACACCCCCCGCAATCCGGTGTGGCCACGCGTCTTCTTCCGCCCCGCGGCGTGCGTCGCGGCCCCCGTGGCGCTGCATCTTGCTGCATGTCATGCGCGAGCCTCAACCGCGCTTCCACGTGATGGCAGCCGGCACCCCCAGCAGCGCGCGGAGGTACACCGCAGACCCCCCGCGTACATCCAGCGGACCCATGCCCAACCAAGGGCGCAACGGATGCCGTCGTGCTGGTAGTCCCGCAACGCAGCCGCAGTGGAGTGCTGCTTCACGTCGGCCGGGGCCGCCGCGATCATGTTCAGCGCCGCGTCGAGACGAGCAGTCTGCTCGACGGAGAGGGCGCGGACCTGGGTCTCGGCCGGCTCAATGAAGACGATTCGCCCGAACCGCCAGGCAGGATCGAGCGTCCGCCTCAGTGCAGTTGGTCGTCAGACGGAATCGGCTCCGCCACTGACCGGGGCTGACGGGCCGCTGACGCTTGCGGCTGAGGCGGCGTGCGGTGCTCGTGGCAGGATCCCCGGCATGAGCGACTGGGGGATCCGCCCTGATCACTGTCGGAATGGCCATCTTGGGCAGCATCACGACCGCGTGCCGCCCTCGGCATCTCCTGTGTGGGTCGCGATGGCCTTTGTCCGGCACGCGAGCAGACTGCGGAGAGCTTCTGACCCAGCTTCGTTGCGCATCTGCTCCTCGTGAACGAGGAGCCATCGCGCTCCCGCTTCGACCTCAGCCCACGCCAGTCGGCTGCGCCGGTTCTCGGCGCGTCTTACGTCACTGCGAAGAAAGCCCGCCCCTGCTGCGAATCCTGCGGACACAAGGGCCAGCAGTGCCGCTGGAACACGGGCATCCGGCGATGACAACCCAGCAGCGCCGGAAAGCGCGGCAAGCACCGCAGCGGGGAAACCGAGCGTGACATCCATGAGAGACCAGAAACGGATGCGATGGTGGGCAGCGCGTTCCAGCCGTTCCGCTTCAGCCAGCACACGCTCGACCTCAGCTCGGAGGAGCGCCCCCTGCCCCTGCCGACTACCCGGATGCTGCCTGTTGTCACCAGCCACGAGCTCATGATGGCCCGGAATCCGAGCAGTGATCACCGAGCCACGCTCGTGCCGTCGGTCGAAGCTGGCAAGATCACCGACATGAGTGAGTGGGGGGTGCCCTGACCCCTGCCGGGTCGGCCACCGTGGGCAGCGCTGTAGCGGAGTTCCCCAAGGAGCGTCGCCGTACCGCTGCCTATAGCATGGAAGTTGACACCTTGCTGGATTGGAGGAGTCGAAATGGTAGAGATGGTGAATATTCAGTCCTTCAATCGTCAGGACATGTACGTTCAGTCGCATAATTTTGAAGGTGAACTGAATCCGTTCGATCCGAACAGGAAGTCCCGCTTCGTCTTCCAAGTCGAGCGCGGCCAAGCGTTCGACGGCACGGAGACTGTACCGACAGTCCGCTTCAAGTCCGTCCGTCTGGACGAGGGAAATTTCTACCTACGCCATCGGAACTTCCGGCTCTATCTTGAGGCGTGGAACCCCGCCACGCCGGTCGACGTCTTCGCCGACGATTCACTCTACTTCGTGCGTGGCGGCAAGTCTGGAAACGTGGATGCCGGCTGGATCTCCTTCCAGTCGTTCAACTTCCGCGACCGATGGATCCGGCACCGCGACTATCACGTCTACGTCGAATCCCTCGGCGTCAACCCGGCTTCGGCAAGGGAAGACGCCACATTCAAGATGGTGCCGACAAGCTGGTTCTTCTTGGAGCCGTAGATCGGCTTACTCGCAACCAGCCGCTGAACAGGTCCTGTTCTCGCATAGCTGCGGACACGTGGTGGCATCCGGGCGGCGCTTGGTGGCGTCGGCAACATCACCGACCCGGATGGAGGGTCAGCTCGTCACGCGGATCCCTTCCCCGACCGGATGGAAGCCCTCGTGGAGGAGCTCATCGAACTCGCCGATCCGGCCGCGGCGTCCCCAGGGACCGGGACTTCGGACGCCTTGCTGTTGGCCGGTTCGTGCACGACTCTGGCGTACCTGACCGGCCCGGTGACAGGGTGAACGGCACGCGGCCTTCCGCACCGCTCGCCCGCGGACCTGGCCGTCGGCCCTGCTCCGCGACGCCCGCGGCAGTCATGGCCGCGCCTGCCTCCCGGCTCCCCACGGGAGGCCATAGGTGCGCTTGGGGAGGCCAGCTCACCACGAAGACATGTCAGAGTGCCCAATGCCACCGTGAACGGGCATGGTGACACCCGTCTTTCAGGCGAGGTTGATCGTGAAGCGCCTCGTGCCGGGAGCGATCGTTTCGGCGTGGATGGAGCCGCGAGCCCGGTTGTATTTGCCGGTACCGCCAGTGATGCCGTTGTCGAACGAGGGGGGAGGGCCCGGGTTGAGATGGCCGAAGACCATCCCCTGCACCGAGAGCTGGCCACCCGGGAGGGTGTAGGTCACGACGCACACCTCCGCTCCGCCGTTGTCGACCCGGGTGGTGTCGCAGGTGCCGCCGGTCTCGCCGACCTGCTTGCCGTCCTGGTCGGAAAGGATCGAGCGGAAGACGGTCCGATCGCCCTGGGCGGGGGCACCGCCGGGGTTGACGGGGAAGCGCGTCTGCTCCGCGAGCCGACCGATGAGGATGATGACCTTGTCTTTGCCCTTGGCGTGGACCGAATCGGTGCCGGCCGCGCCAGCGGCCGCGACAGGGGCGCCGACGAGAAGGGCGACCAGCGCAGTGGCCGTTCCAAGACAGGCTGCTCTGATGGGGCGCATGAAGTTGCTCCTGAGATTGATGCTCATGGATGGTCCGGTGACACATCCATAGCCTCAGCTCCGCCTCGCCCAGCGCGATCACCGGAAGATCCGACCGATCGGACGCGCCCGGCCGAGAGGCGACGGCCCGCCCGACCACGGTCTTCACGGCACCGGCGTCCCCTCATCACGCAGCGCACGTCCTGACCCGGACATCCGCCGGCCATACGCGGTGGCCGGCCCACGCAACGCCTTCGACGCACCCGACCGGCCACACGCCGGTGCCCCCGTCTTCCGCTGGGGACGTCGCGGAAGACGGGGGCACCCCTGGGTGGGGTCAGCGGGCGGTGGTGGTGGCCCCAGGACTCGGTGTCCACGGTGCGGCCACGATCGTCACGCAGTCCGCCCCGTGACGACCCTGGCGGTTACGGCCGGACGAATTCTCTTTCGGCATCGGACCGTTCATGACGACGTCTCACGGCACCGTGATCCCCCAGCCGAGATCATGTGAAGACGCCGCCCAGGGCGCCCTCACAGGCTGACCTCTACAGGTTCTTCAGCCTGCGCTCCAGTTCCTTGACGTCGATGGCCCGGGGGTCGCTCGAACTCACGTCGTTGCCGTTGGCGTCCGTCAGGGGGTCCGCGAATTCTGCGATGCGGGGAGAGGTGTCCCCGCGTTGCGCGGCTCCCCTGACGTAGTCCATGAGCGAGCGCGATGTCGGGGTGATGGCTCCTGTGGCGGTCATTCCGGGGTCGAACCTGTCGGAGATGCTTCGGTTCGTGCTGGCGTCGCCGCCCCGCAGGTTGGTGATGGTGTCCGCCGTGCTGTGTGCCGCGTCATGGAGGAACTTCACATAGCTCTTGATCTTTCCCACGACCTGCGCGGAAGTGCCGGACTTCGTTCCGAGCGCCTTGAGGTCGCTCACGTTGACGCTGTCGTCGTACATCGCGCCGAGCGTGGATATCTCCTTCCGTAGTTTGAAGGCCCGCTCCGACGCGGCTGTCGCCTTCTGGCCCCCTCCAGTGAGGTTGACCAGGCCGTTGATGATGGTGCTGCCGAAGGTGGCGGACTTGCGGATCGCGCTGTCGAGCAATTCGTACGTCCCCTGGTACGAGAGGCGGTGATTGCGGTCTACCTCCATGTCCTGAAGATGATATTTGCCGGTCTTGTCCTTTGCTTTGCCGACGTAGTTCTCGTAGGGGTTGAGCGTGCGTGACGAGGTGGCGGGCGTCCTTCCGGTGAGGCCGTTCGTCAGCGACTCACCCATGGAGGGGCGAGAGGCGTAGAAACTCTTCGCTTTACCGGATTTCCCTCGCTGGACCACCGTCCCGACGGGTGCGGCGGAGGACTCTCCCCGAGACTTCCGCTGCACGGGACGCGAGGCGCGCATGACGGTTCGCGCGTTGGCTTCGGCTTCGCGCTCGAATCGGTCGGACGGGTCGGAGACCTTGAGCCCCGAACCGTTGTCGGTGCCGGCGACGGGCCCCAGCCGCTGCTGGATGACATGGGTGAGCTCATGGGCGAGGGTGTGCTTGTCGCCGCCGCCGTCGCCGATGACGACGTGGTTGCCACTGGTGTAGGCGCGGGCACCGACTTCGGCGGCGGAGGCCTTGGCGGCGGCGTCGGCGTGGACGCGGACGTCGGAGAAGTCCGCGCCGAGACGGGTTTCCATGTCGGTCCGGGTGGCGTCGTCCAAGGGGCGTCCGGCGGTACGGAGCACGTCGTGGACGGCGGAGCGCTGCACAGCGGGCGCCGACCGCTCGGTCTGCTGATGCCCGCAGCCCGCGCCGTGCTGGTGCTGTTCCTGGGCCCACGGGTGTCCGGCCTCGCGGAGCATCTGGAGGACCGCGGCATTGCCCGCGGCCGCTTGCAACGCCACCAGCCCCGCGGGCATTCTCGCGGGCCGAGCCTGCGGGGCGGCTTGGTGCGGCCGCTCGCGTCCTTGAACGCCGGCTGTCCGCGCCAGGCCGCTGCGGGGGTGACTAGGCGGCAGGGTCATGGCGTTTGCCTTTCGAGAGCGGGGTGGCTGCTTGCCCAGCCGCTGCCCCGTCAGGGCCCCTCACATCGGTGACGCGTCGTGACACGGCGAGGTGATCGGGCGATGTGAGGCAGTATCAACGAACCCGTTGTCGTATGGCTGACGTCCGGCTAACGCTCCGCCATCGGGGGCGAGCGCGGCATCGCAACCGCCCGTGTGGAGGCGCGCGCAGCAGGCGATCGCGCCAAGGGGCGGGCGCCGAACCCGAAGAGGGCGTCCCCGCAAGCGGCCGGACAGAGTGCGTGCCGACAAGGCGTACGGCTCCCGGAAGAACCGTGCCTACCTGCGCCGACATGGGATCCGGTGCACGATCCCGGAGAAGAAGGACCAGGTTCGCAACCGTAAGAAGTTCGGCTCCCGCGGTGGCAGGCCGCCGACGTTCGACAAGGCCGACCACCGCGAGAGGCACGCGGTCGAATGCGGGATCAATCGCCTCAAGCGCCACCGGGCCGTGGCCACGAGATACGACAAACTCGCCGTCCGCTACGAAGCAACCGTGCTGGTCGCGGCCATCAATGAGTGGCTGTGCCCCCGCGGCCGCAGCAGCCTTCAGTTAACCCTTTGCCGAGGAGCCGATAGACCAGCTAGGTTCTCCCAGCCGTCCATAGTGATCCGGACCGGCACTGTCGACGAGGAGGTGTGGAGCACATGCGCAGGAGTGCCCAGCAGTTGAGCCCGCGTACTGACCTTTGCCACCTCCTCACGACGGAGACACCTTGTCGCTCCGCATCACCCCTCTGACCGACCCCGCTCACGGGGCGCACAGCCGACGCCTTGCATGGCTGGCGTCCGACGCCGATACCAACCCTGTCGGGACGGCCTTTCTGCGCCTGTTCGATGGCGGACAAGAGCACCTGGCCGAACTGACCCTCCACGTCCATCCTGTGGAGCGCCGCAAGGGCGTCGGCTCCCGGCTACTCGACACTGTCGTGGCCGCCGCCCGGGACAACACCCGGCGCTGCGTCGTAGCGCAGGCCGGGGCCGGATCACCCGGCGACCACTTCCTGCCGGCCCGCGGCTTCCGCAAGGTCCTCACCCTGAGGTACTCCCGCCTGCCCCTGGCCGATGTGGACATCCCCTCCCTGGCAGAGATCATTGAGCGTCCGCATTCCGGCTACCGGCTGGCGTCCTGGCAGGGAACCGTCCCCGACGATCTCGCCCAGACCTTCGCCGACTCACGTCGCGCCATGGACGACATGCCCATGGAGGACACCGACCACGGCACCACGACCTGGGACGTGGACCGGGTCCGGGCTGCGGCGAAGGCCGTCGAACAGCGCGGCGACCACCTGCACACCGTCGTCGCCATCGACACCTCCAACGGCTCGATCGCCGGGTTCACCGAACTCGTCGTGCCCGGCGGCGGCACTGGTGATGCCCAGCACTACGGCACCGGCGTGCTGCCTGAGCACCGCGGACACGGCCTCGGCCGCTGGATGAAGGCCGAGTCGATCCGTCAAGCCCACGGGCACTACCCGGACCTCGGCGGCCTCCTGACCGACACCGCCGACAGCAACACGCACATGAGACACATCAGCGACAGCCTCGGCTACCTGCCCACGCACACGACACTTCAGTATCAGCTCGACCTGTAGAGACGAGCGGACGGGCCGGACCTGGGCATCACCTCGTCCGGCCCGTCGGCACTTTCACAACAGGCACTACTGATCTCTTCGTTGGTTCTGTGGGGCTGGTGGGCGGAGAGTGAGCCCGGTGTGGGTGAGGAAGGGCCAGGGCGGTTGCGGGTTGCCGTTGATGCGGTGGATGCCTTGCTCGGTCGCTTCTGCGACGTCGGCGAGGTGGTCACCGGCAAGTTTGGCGAGTTCGCGTTTCTTGAGCGAGGACCACAGCAGTTCCACCGGGTTGAGCACGGGCGCGTAAGCGGGTAGTCGCTCGAGGCTGAGCCAGTCCTGCTCGGCGACCCAGGCCTGCATCGCCCGGCTCCAGTGGGCGGGCAGTCCGTCCCAGACCAGCACCACTCGTTCCCCGCGGTAGAACACTTTCATCTGCTCCAGGACCTCGATGAGTCCAGCGGTGTCATAGCTGCCGGGTTGAGGTGGAAGCACAACCGAGAACCTCGATCGGGGGCGGCGGCGTGGTAGCCGAGGGCCGCAGCCATCGAGGCAGGCTTCCAGTTCAGCCGGTGCCGCAGGAGCGGGGCGCGGCCACGGGGTGCATAGGTGCGGCGGACCTCGGCAGCAAAGAGCTCGGGCCACTCGGGCCGCTGCAGACTCCATCCGAGCCGGCCGGTCAGCAACCGCCACACCGACGCCCTCGACAGCGTCACTCCTGTCACCCGCATGACGACCGCACCGACTCGCTCCAGGGTCCACAGATCGGCCTCGAAGCCATACGCCTGGGCACCTTGTTCCAACGCGGACCGCACCCGCTCGACCTGGTCCTCGTCCAGCTTGGGCGGACGCCCGGTGGCCGGACGCCCGGTGGCCGGACGCCCGGTGGCCGGACGCCGGCGCAAAGCATCGGTACCGCCCCTCACTCAGACACGTCTCCACCGGCGGACCCGCTGCCCGCTATGCGGCGCTTCCGGATCACCGCCGTCAACACCGAGCCAGGCGGCACCATCGGCGTCGGCTACGCACCCGAGGACTGCTCCGCCACAAGCGGCCACCCAAGGCTCCACGGCTGCCTGCTGCCTCGCGTAGGCCGGCGGCCGTTTCTTTCAGATCATCCGGATCGTTCCGCTCGCCGCTCACCAGTTACAGCACCGGGAGCGGACCGACGCCCACCCCACCCCGCCCGGCCAGAGTCCCTCCCGCGCGTTCTGACCGCGCGCCAGGAGTCCGACGGCGCCGGCGTTGTCGGTCCCCGGTGTTAGCGTCGACACCATGGCGAACCGTTCATACCTTTACTCCGCGGACTCGATGCCGAACGAGGCGGAGATCCCCAAGCGGGTCCGATGCATATCCGAGCACAACTGGGACATCCCGCTCGCGCACAAGCTCATGGTGGGGCGCGGAACGACGATCGTCCCGTCCATGATCTGGAACCCACCCATCGGCATCGCCGCACGCTACGCCGACGGGGCGGCCCTGCTCCGCGACCTCCTGCGCGCGGTCGGCAAGGGCCTGGAAGAAGACGCCGAGTTCGCCGAATGCGTTGCCAGGACCACTGCCCACCTCGAGAAAGAGCAGGCGAAGTACTTCCTCCTGGAGACCGGGGAGATCGTCTCGATGTCGGATGACGATCCGGTAGCGAGCGTGCAGCGTCTGGCATCCGAGGACATCCCCGACGCCGTCGCCAAGGCCGAGGCGGCAATCGCCGGCCAGAACGACGACTGGCTCGCCTCGGTCCGAGCCGACTGGCAGAGACACTTCGCGTCCTTCTACAGCGAAGCGCTCTACTTCTCCTTCCCCAACTGACGAGACCCGCGGCCCGGTTCCGGGCGATTCCGGCCTGATCCGAGAGCCACGACCCAGTGGTCGCGCACGTCAGAGGTCCTGTCGGGAGCAGCCCCTCCAGCTACTCCCCCACCGGTGGTGGAGCAGCCTTCGGCCGCTCCACACAGGGGCTCCGTCACAGATCCGCCAGGCTCCCCAAACACCCCTTGGGGCGAGGGCCTGTTTGACCCCCGCCCGAGTTGGGCGCTACGGGTTGTCCCGTAACGTTCTTCGAGTCGGTGGGCCCGTGATCGGCTGCTGCCGCTTGGCTCGTCTACCGGCCGAGTGCGAGGTTGTGCAGGTGGGCGATTCCGCTCATCGCGTGATGGAGCCTCGCCCTTCAACCGGCAATCACCGAGGACCTTTCCAGGTCTTCATGCGGGCGAGAACGTGAACGAGGTGGCGCCGGCGGGCGGCCGGGCCACTCGACCGCCCGCTGCGGATCGACGAGGGGCACCGGAACCCTCGTGTCCTGTCCGGTCGCCGATCCGGGCCCGAACCCGAACCGGTGCGACTCCCGTCCTCAGAGAAGACCGGACGACGTCTCCTTGCCAAGACGCACATCCAGGGCGTCTTGGGCGAGCCCGAGTGAGATAAGGCGCGCGTCGGCCAGGCCGTAGACCTCCCCGTGGATCTCATCGGAGAAGGGCGTCAAGCCGCCGTCATTCCTGTAATAGCCCCCGTCCATGGCCTTTCCGATGCCGCTGTTCGTCGAGGAGACACCGAAGCGGAGATTCTTCGGACTGTTCGAGACCGTGGAGACCAACTGGCGGAACACGGCCTGCGTCTGATTGACCGGCTGGTTCCTCAGGGTCACGAACTGGTTGATGGCGGTCTGTACGTCGTTGCCCGGAACGCAGGCCCGGAAGAAGTTCAGCGTGGCCTGTTGGTGAGCCTGGTCCGTGTGGTCGTAGTTCTGGGCGGCACTTTCGAGGATCTTCGCGATGTAGTGATCGGACAGCCGATGGTTCCGGGACATGGAGACGCCGGCCGGGGTCGCTCCCACGCCACCGTTGGGACCGGTGAAGTTGTTGTGTCCCCACTGGTCGTAGGGGTTGAACGTTCCGCCCTGCGCCTGGATCTCCTCCGCGCGGAGCTGTGCTCCGGGAGAGGCGAGGGCTCCGGTCTGGTACGGGAGGATCTGCCGTGTGGCGGCGTCCGGGATGTTCGGTCTGGTGTAACCCTGCCCGTAGTTGAAGTTCGGGTTTCCAGCAGCGATGGTCTGCTGGTTGAGGTATTGCAGCTGTTGCTGCATCTGATCATGCCGCTCCTGTTGCAGCTGGGCCATCTGCTGCGGGGTCAGCCGGGGTGGCCCCATCATGCGTTGGACCGCCGGGTGGGCGGGGGTGGATCGTGCCTGGCCGGTGGAGGCGGACTCGGGGACCGCAACGGTCCGCGGCTCGGGGTCGCTGGCCATCGCCTTGCTCGCGTTGGCTTCCGCCTCCCGTTCGAAACGGTCTGTGGGGTCGCTGATGGACAGGCCCGAACCGTTGTCGCTGCCGGAGACGGGGCCCTGGCGTTGCTGGATGACGTGGGTGAGCTCGTGGGCCAGGGTGTGCTTGTCGCCGCCGCCCTCGCCGAGGACGACGCTGTTGCCCGAGGTGTAGGCGCGGGCGCCGATCTCGCTCGCAGAGGCGCGGGCGGCGCTTCCGTCGTGGACGCGGACGTCGGAGAAGTCGGCGCCCAGCCGGGCCTCCATTTCGGCGCGCAGCGGTGTTTCCAACGGCCGCCCGGCCCCGAGCAGCACCTGGTGCACGGTCGACCGCTGCACGGCGGGTCCTTCCACGGCCTCCTGGTGGCCGCAGCCCGCACCGTGCTGGTGCTGCTCCACCGCCTGGGGCTGGGCGTGAGGATGGCCGGCGAGCTGGAGCGCGCGCACCACGGCCGCGTTCCCGGCGGCACGCTGGAGGGCCAGAAGCCCTGCGGGACCCATGGGCTCGGGCCTCCTGGGGCCGGGCGGTTTCTTCGCGGGGGCATGACGTACTTCGTGCTGGTGTGACATCGGTGAGCTCCGGGCGTAGGTCCAGCGGATAGTCGCAAGATCGCCTGACCCGGACGGCGAGGGAAGGCGCGGGAGGGCAGTGTGACGGGCACCCTTCGTTGCCCTGCCTCCCCTGCGCCCGTGGCCACCGCCCGGCCCTTCGGCGAACCGCAGGCACGGGCGCCCCTGCGGCCCAGCCTTCGTGGCTGAGACAGGGCCACAACCCGTCCCACAAACAGGTCCGAGCCCGGGTCAATCACGTCTATGCCTGTATGAAGAGCTGGAAGCCCCCCTGCGGCTGCCAACGGCCGGCCCCGTCCGTCGCAGGCCAGGTGGATCTTGCTGGTCAGCCCGCCGCGAGAGCGTCCGAGCCCACGTTCTTCGAGCAAGGCGGAAGGCATGTTCCATCACGTCGTCGACGGTGCCCGTGATCACTCGCTCGGAGCAAGCGGCACCCTTCAGCTCCGAGGTGGCACCACGGGCCGGAGGCACGTGGTTGGCGTACTCGGTGATGGCGTTGCAGCCCGCCCACGCCGTTCCCCGGATAGCTGCCTGGGTGTCCGCGTACTCCAATCGGTTCCGGATGGTGTACCAGTGGGCGAGCCGATTGTTCCTGTTCCAGGTGGGCTGAGGATTCGTGAACTGCGCACGCGGAGACGAATGAGCGTCAGGCCGGCCTCGCGACCGACACTCGGCGGGGGCACCTACCGGCGCGTCAGCCCGTGGCGGTCGGCCCAGTCGTTGATCGCCGCGGCCAGCTCCTCGGGGCGGTCCTCCGGGGAGTGGTGGCCAGCGATCCCGTGGTGGGAGATCTCCAGGCCGGCCATGTTCTCCTCGCACCAGGCCACCGCGCCCTGGTCGGTCATCGCGCCCGGTCCCGGCTCGAACGCGGCGAGCAGCTTGGGCGTTTCGGGGCTGGCGGCCAGCCAGGCGTCGTAGCGCTCGACGCGTGCCACCACGTCGGCGGGCTCGTCGTCCAGCGGCATCATGCGCGTCCACGCCAGTATCGGACGGCGGCTCTGTGGGGTCGGGAACGGGCGGCGGTAGACCTCCAGGTCGACGGGGTCGAGCGGAGTGGCGAGCGTGCCCGGGAGCCCCTCGATGAACAGTGCCTTCTCCAGGATCATCTCCTCGCCGACCCCGGGGGTGCGCAGGAGGGTGAACAGTTCACGCCCGGCCGCCGGGAATTCGTCGCCGACGAGCGGCTTGATGATCGTCTCGGTGAAGGCGAGGCCACGGACGCGGCCCGGAAGGCGGGCGGCGCGGTCGAACGCGAGGGCGCCGCCCCAGTCGTGGCCGACGAGGACGGCCTCGTCGAGCCCGAGGGCGTCGAACCAGGCGTCGAGGTAGCGGGCGTGGTCGTCGAAGGAGTAGGCGAGGTCGGGCTTCCCGGACTCGCCCATGCCGATGAGGTCGGGGGCGAGAAGGCGGCGACCGGGCGCGGCCACGCCCGGCAGGACGTTGCGCCAGAGATGGGAGGAGGTGGGGTTGCCGTGGAGGAAGACGAACGGCAGTCCGTCGGGGTCGCCGGACTCGCGGTAGTGGAGGGTGGAGTCGAGTACGGGGATGGTGGGCATGGCGGTGTCACTTCGCTTTCGGTGATTCGGGAAATGCAACGGCGGATTCGTATCGGGGACTCGTACCGGGAGTCAGAGGTTGAGGCTCAGGACGCGGTCGACGGCTATCTCGATGACGGCCAGGTCCGGTGGGCCGGGCGGGGCCGCTCGGTAGCGGGCGGTGTAGCGGCGGACCGCTTCGGCCAGGTGTAGGGGGTCGTCGGTGACGGTGGCCCGGCCTTCGAGGGTGGCCCAGCGCACGCCGTCCACCTGGCAGAGCGCGGCCCGGGCCACCGGGCCGGCTGCTGCCACGTTGTGGGCCTTGCGGGCTCCCGCCCGGGTGGTCACGCGGGCCAGGCCGGTGGCCGCGTCGAAGGTGAAGCGGACGGGGGTGACGTGCGGGGTGCCGTCGGGGCGGAGGGTGGTCAGGGTGGCCGTGTGGGGGCGGGTGAGGAACCCCTGCATGCCGCCCGTGAGTTCGATGGTCGTCCGGCTCACTTCTTTTTCACGCCCTCGTTCCAGATCAGCTTGGCGATGTTCGGCTTCACTGCCGTGGTGACGACGCCCATGGCCGTTCGGACGTACCGCCGCTCCTCCAGCTCGTGCAGCATGCTCGCGGCGAGGTCGCAGCGGGCGGTGAAGACGCCGTCGGCGCTGGTCTCGGCCGTGCGGTAGTCCGTGACGGCGGGGTGCTCGAAGAGGCCCGAGGGCCGTACGAGGGTCCAGTCGAGGTCCGTGGCGCGGATCTCGGCCTCCATGCGGCGCATGTCCTCGTGGAGTGTGCGGCCGAGACGTCGGTTCACCAGCGGGTCGAGCACGTGGTTGAAGAAGTGCGCGCCGGTGGGGCGCCAGTTCGGGTCGGCGATGCTGGAGCTGACGACGAGCAGCCGCTTGATGCCGTGGCGAGCCATGCCCTCGGTGATGGCCGTGGCGCTCGCCGAGTACGTGGTGATGGTCTCCTTGCTGAAGCGTGCACCCAGCGCGGACAGGGCGGCGTCGGTCCCGCCGAGCGCGGCGTGGACAGCAGCCGGATCGGTGGCGTCGGCGACGGCCACGGTGAGACCGGGCCGCGCGGGGAGGGAGCCGGGCCGGCGGGTCACGGCCACGACCTCATGGCCGGCGGCAAGGGCTTGGTCGGTGAGGTGGCGGCCGGTCGGTCCGTTGGCGCCGAAGACTGCGATACGCATGATGCCGGGTCATCCCTTCGTGTGATTGTCGGAACGCCCTTGACTGTGCCGATCACGAAACGCAGGCTCAACGCTGATGAATAACGCCGCCCCTGCCCCCGCCCGCACCCGAGGCCGCCCCCGAGGCAACCCGCCGACCCGCGAGTCGATCGTCTCGGCGGCCCGTGCGCTGTTCCTGGAGCGCGGCTACCGGCGCACCACCTTGCGTGCGGTGGCCGGGGTCGCCGGGGTCGACCCCGCGCTGATCGCCTATCACTTCGGCTCGAAGAAGGGCCTGTTCGCGGATGTGATGCAGTTTCAGTGCGCCAACGCGCTCGCGGTGGAGGACGTCCTGGGCGGCGACCCGGCCACACTCCCCGGCCGTCTGATCGACGCGGTGACGGATCTGTGGGAGGACGCCGACTTCCGCCGGCTCACCGGGCAGGGCGACGAGGCCGCAGAGGTGATCCGCGAATACCTGGAACACGAGTTGCTGGCCCGGCTTGTTGAATTTCTCGGCGGTCGGGAAGCGACCGCCCGCGCCACGGCCGTGGTGACTGTGCTCGGCGGCCTCATCTACACCCGCTACCTCAACCCGCTCCCCACCCCCGCCACCCTCACCCCGTCCGAGACCCGCCGCGTACTGATCCCGACACTCCGCGCGGCCCTGGCTACACGGCCGCGCACCGTGTGACGGCTGCTCGGGGCGCCCATGGGGAGACGAAACGACTCAGTGAGACCGGGGGCGCAACAGATGCAGCACGTATGCACCCGGAGCCGGCTGAAGCCCGCGCGAGCGAGGCCGACGGCGCCTCGTCACCCGCTTCTCCGCCCGGCCCTCGGTGTCCTGCCTGCACCTGCACGGCGCGCCCCCCTGTGCGGGGGCCGGGCTGGCGGGCCGACTCGGACATCGAGCCTGGCCGCGGGCTTTAGGCGCATCGTCCACGGGCCCGTCCGTATCGGCCGCGAGTCCCGCACCGTGCGGCCAGAGGGTCAAGGGCGGGATCTGAGCCGGCGCAGGGTGTACCCGCCCGCTGCGGGGTCCAGGTGCTTGGTGGTCTCCTTGAAGAGGTATTCGGCCCGCTCATAGGAGAGGCGGCGGCGGCCCGTGTCGGGGCACAGGTCGGTCTGTGCGGGTGTCCGGGCGGGGCCGGGTCGCCGGTCGGAGAGGAACACCGGCCCCCGGGTCCGGCCGGCCAGCAACTCGGGCAGGAGCCGAGCGGTCCCGGAGCGCCAGGTCACCCAGGTGCCTCCCGTGCGGGCCCTGCGCTCCTCCAGGTCCAGGTCCTCGACGTTCAGGGACAGCACGGCTTTCGCTCCGGCCGCGGACTCGTACAGGAGCCGCCACAGCGTGTGTTCACGCATCGGCAGCTCCGGGCGACTCCAGAGCGCGTCGAGCTGTGCGGGGCTGAGCGCCGGCGTCCGGGGGCGGGTCTCGGCGCGACGGTCCAGGCCGGCCGCGAGGTCGCCCAGGGACGCCCACGCGCTGAAGGACCTCACGGCCGCGCGGTGCCGGTTCCACGTCGCGGCCGCGGATTCACCCCACGCCGTCGCGAACACCCGCGCCACCTCCTCGGCCGTCAGGGAGGCCAGCGGCATTCGGTCACCGAGGGCCAGGCACAGGCGCCTCAGGGTCTGTCCGTAGGAGCGGATCGTAGCCGCGTCCAGATCGTCACGGCTCAGGAAGTCGTGGGTAGCCCGACCGAGTGTGGGGCCCGGCGGGCCGACGTCCTCGATCGCTTCCGCCCGTCGGTGCAGAAAAGCACGCTCGGCGGCGTTCCTCGTGAGGGAGGCCGCCCGGTGAAACTCCCGCCGCGCTTCCTGGTGCCGGCCCAGGCGGGCCAGTAGATCGCCCCTGACGCTGGGCAGGAGATGGTAGTCGCGCAAGCTGGGATCGGTGGTCAGCGCATCGGCCAGGTCGAGGCCTTCCTGCGGCCCGTACGCCATCCCGAGCGCCACCGCACGGTTGAGGTGAACGATCGGTGTCGGCACGAGCTGCGCCAACGCCCGGTACAGGGCCGCAATCTGGGCCCAGTCGGTGTCCTCTGCGTCATGTGCCTGCGCATGGCACACGGCAATGGCGGCCTGCAGCAGATACGGTCCGGGCGGTCCGCCGGCTTCCCGTGCCCGCAGCATCGCGGTGAAGCCGCGCCGGATGAGCAACTGGTCCCAGCGTCCCCTGTTCTGCTCGTGCAGTTGGACCGGCTCGCCCGACGGGCCGGTACGCGCGGCCGAGCGGGAGGCCTGGATCTCCATCAGCGCCACCAACGCGTGCACCTCGGCTTCCTGAGGTGCCAGCTCGGCCAGCAGCCGGCCCAGACGCAACGCTTCGAGACAGAGCCCGGGCCGCATCAGGTCCTCGCCGGAGGTGGCCGCGTAGCCCTCGTTGAAGACGAGGTAGATGACCTCCAGCACGGATGAGAGACGTTCGGTCAGTTCCGCGCCGTCCGGCAGGTCGAACGGCACCTGCTCCTCGGCCAGTGTCCGCTTGGCCGCTGCGATGCGCTGGGTGATCACCGTCCCGGTGACGAGGAAGGCCCTCGCGATCTCCTCGGCCGTCAGACCGCCCAGTAACCGGAGCGTAAGGGCGACTCGGGCCTCGGTCGCCAGAACGGGATGGCAGGAAATGAGCATCAGCCGCAGGACGTCGTCCTGTCCGGGCTCCGACTCGCCCGGCTGCTGTTCCAGCTCGTGGGCGAGCTGTTCCTGCTTGCGCGTCAGCCGCTGAGAGCGCCGGATGTGGTCGACGGCCCGCCGCTTGGCGGTGGTCGTCAGCCAGGCGCCGGGGTTGTCGGGTACGCCTGTGCTCGGCCACTGCTCCAGCGCGGCGACGAGCGCGTCCTGGGCCAGCTCCTCGGCGAGGCCGACGTCGTGCACCATCCGCGTGAGCGCTGCGACGATCTTGGCCGACTCGAGCTTCCAGACCGCAGCCACCGTGCGACGGGTATCCAGCACAGGCACGATGACAACACCTGCCCCGACTTGTTCGCAAGCCGGGGCAGGTGCACGTCGCCGTTCAGGGCGCGAACCCGCCGAGGGCTCAGGGGCCGAAGACCTGCTGGACCACGCTCTCGCCGTCACCGACGATCCTTCGGAAGCGGCGGGCCAGCTCGACCGCCTCCTCCTTCGAGCGGACCTCGATGAGCGCGAAGCCGGCCACGGCCTCCTTGGCCTCGGTGAATGGGCCGTCCGTCACCGTGATCTCCTCGCCGGCAGACCTCACAAGGACGCCGCCCGGCTCCAGGCCACCGGTGGCCAACAGCACACCGGCCGCCGTCAACTCCTCTACGAACCTGCCCATTTCGGCATACAGCTTCTCGTCGGGGGCGGTGTCGGACGGCCTGGTCGTCATCAGGTAGCGCATTCATTCCCTCATCTCATCGTGCGGTTTCGACCGCTTCTGCCAACACGACGAACAAGGCGATGTGACAGGGAACGTCTGCATTCCCTGTCACATCGCCCGATCGACGTGTCGGCACAAGCACCACACTTCGAACCCGAGAGGCAGACATCATGAGCACCCGGACCGCCACCACCGCCGTGCCCGCCACCACGACCGGAACCCCGGCCCGCCCCACCACCCGCTCCCTGCTCACCTGCGCGGTCGTGGCCTCTCCGCTGTGGGCGGCCCTCTCGCTGGCCCAAGCCGCCAGCCGCGACGGCTTCGACATCACCCGCCACCCGCTGAGCGCCCTGAGCAACGGCTCGCTCGGCTGGCTCCAGATCGCCAACTTCCTCGTCGCCGGAATCCTGCTCGCCATCGGCGCGACCGGGCTCCGCAGAGCGCTGCACGGCACCCCCGGGGGCACCTGGGCCCCTCGGCTGGTCCGGATCGGCGGCATCGGCATGATCGCCGCAGGGCTGTTCGTGATGGACCCGGTCGACGGCTTCCCCGCGGGCGCCCCCGCCGCGGAGGCCGCC
Source organism: Streptomyces sp. CB02980 (assembly GCF_014451325.2). Lineage (GTDB taxonomy): Bacteria > Actinomycetota > Actinomycetes > Streptomycetales > Streptomycetaceae > Streptomyces. The sequence continues at coordinate 140,293 of NZ_JACSCH020000001.1, forward strand.
GCGCTCACCTGGCACAGCTACGCCCACTTCGCCGCAGGATCGGTCACCTTCACCTCCCTGATCGCCGCCTGCTACGTGCTGGGCCGCCACTTCGGCCGCATCGGCAACCGCGGCTACGCCATCGCCTCCCGCGTCGCCGGCACCACCCTCCTGATCGGCAACGGCTGGGCGATGGGCGGCGGCACGGCCGGCACCCTGACGCTTGCCGTCGGTGCCATCACCGCCATGCTCACGATCTCCGTGATCGCGAACCGGTACCGCCGCGGCCACTGAGCCACGCCCCAGACGGCACCCCTCTTGGGGCGCCTGGTATCTGCCCAGCACAACCCCCAAACGGGTCAGCTTGGTTGAGCCGTGACGGCAAGACGCCGCCGACAGCTACATCGGCCTGGATACGTCAGTGCTGCCGTCCGGCCGACCAGGTCCGGGGCCTCATCGAGCAGTTGCGCAGCGCCCGGCGAACATGGTCCGTGCCGTGCTGATGCAGCAGCAGGGCCCTGAGCCGGCGGGGCCAGGCAGGAGTTGCACCTGCCCGGAACAGGCCGATTGCCCGCTCTCCCCACGCGGCTCATGCCGGAGGAGAAGCACTTCTCGCGGACGTACTCGGCGCGAACTGCCTCTGCCACGACATCGGGCGGGAGCCGACACGACGGGCCTCGGCAAACGCGGCCTTGGAAGCACCGGCGGCTCGGTCGGTGCTTGGCGGCCCCGGCAGCCCGAAATCAGGTGGCACCGAGTCCCGCTGCAGTGCCATGCTCCAGGCAGCAAAGGGGCGTAGCTCAGCCCGGCCAGAGCAACGGACTCCAAACCCGTACGCCGCAGGTTCGAATCCTGCCGCCCCTGCCATTACACCTCGACCACGACCACTCCGTCGGCCTTCGGAACAATCTCCGGTGGCGGGTCCCCGGCGAGGGAGCGTTCTCCGTAGGTCGGTAACTCCCCGCGCAGTCCGCGTAGGCAGGGCTCGAAGTACGGCACTGGAAGTGCCCACGCAGATGCCGATACACGCTCGCGGGTGCCGTATCGACGACGCCGGTCGACACTGCGGCAGCGAACTGCCCCATTGCCCTCCGCCCCACCACATCGAAGATGTGCCTCGCCGCCTTTCGTGCTCCGACCTGATCCACATCGAGGAACTCGCGCAGCCCGTGGTCCGTGTCACCCAGGCTGAGCCGGCGGTGGAGGTCGTTCCTGCCATACATGCCGGGCGCGGTGATCTCCATCAGCGGCTTCGCCCACTGGCAGAAGACCTCGAGCGCGCTGCGGTCCGGATGCCAAGGCACATGCTCAGCGAACTGACTTTCTCGCTACGCCACCAGCGCCGGAGCCAGAGTGACCGCAGCCCCGGCTCTCTCGCGGCACGGGGTCCCGCCCACATGCTTCGATTCGCATTCCATGGCAGCGCGGTAGTCCCGATCGCCGACATAAAGCATGAACCCGGCGGGGAGACGAAACGCGTTCGCCGTATGGAAGAGGTGTCGCAGCTGCCGTCCGGGAGTGCTACGGGGTGCTGGAAGCCGATTTGTCACCTTCGCCCGTCCCGCTTGATGTTCTTCGCCTGCACAAGGCAGCCGAAGCATTCCCCGGAGCGGTCCACCCACCACCAGAGATAGTCCGACCCGGCCTTCCTGCTTCTTGTTGAACTTGGCGTACCGCATTTCCGGGATGACGGACAGGCAGAAGCGCTGGGTGAGGTACTCCTCGTCCCGTACTCCCTCAAGGGCGAGAAGCCGGCCCATCTCCGTCTCGACCTCAGCGGTTGCGCGGCAAAACGCCGATGCACGGAAGTAGCGCTGCCTGCTGTGCCCTCTTCCGTCATGCCGTTGGTCGCTCCCCCGCTGTCAGGCGTTCAGGGCATCAGGAGTGCCTCTGACATCCCGGGCAGCGCCAGAACTGCCCAGGCTCTGTCGTAGCAGGGCCCGGCTGGTTCATGGGCGGCGTCAGGCCCTCCGGCGCGCCCTTTCCCTCAGGCCGCCCATCCCTGGCAGCGGCGGCCGCTACTGAACTTGATTGGGTGATGTCGGGACCGTTCGCCTGATAGCTCCTGGTCCGTTCCGGTAGCCCTGGACTGTGAGATACGCGCAGGGCGGCGGCTTGACCGACGCCGGGAGGGCAGCGCGGGAGCGGATCCGGCTGCAGGCTGTGGAACGCTTCGAGGGCGGTGAGAAGAACCGGGAGATCGCCGCCGCGCTGCGGGTGTCGGAGCGGTCGGTGGAGCGGTGGCGTCGGCGATGGCGGGAGGCCGGAGCGACCGGGGTGCGATCGAAGGGCTCCCCGGGGCGCCCGAGGCTGAGCGATTCGCAAATAGCCAGACTGGAGCGTGAGTTGGAGTACGGACCGCTCACCCACGGCTGGGCTGACCAGCGGTGGACGCTGGCCCGGGTGAAGACGCTGATAGGCCGACTCTTCCACGTTTCGTACACGGTAGAGGGCACGTGGCGGCTGCTGAAGCGTCACGGGTGGTCGTGGCAGCAGCCGGCCCGCCGGGCGATCGAGCGCGACGATGCGGCGGTAGAACTGTGGAAGAAGGAGGTCTGGCCGCGGGTAAAAGCGCCGCGGCGGCCCGTGGAGCCTGGGTCGTCTTCGAGGACGAAGCCGGACAGTCCATGAGGCCGCCGCGCGCCAGGACCTGGGGCCGCATCGGCCACACACCCGTCGTCCGCGTCCGCGCCAGGGGGTCCGGACGGGTATCGATGGCCGGAATGACCTGCTTCAAACAGGGCGAGCGGTCCCGGATGTTCTACAGCTTCCTCGTCTACCGGGGGCGCAAGGGCGAGCCGAAGGGCTTCACCTGGCGGGACTACCGCGACCTCATCGTGCGGGCGCACATCCAGCTCGGCGGTCCGATCGTCCTGATCTGGGACAATCTGCGCGCTCACCTGATGCCGCCGATGAGAGCGTTCATCGAAGCCAACGCCGACTGGCTGACCGTCTTCCAGCTGCCCTCCTACCCGCCCGACCTCAACCCGCAGGAAGGCGTCTGGGCGCTGGTCAAACGAACCATCGGCAACCTCGCCGCACCAAACCTCGACCAGATGGCCAGGGCCGTGAAGCGCAGCCTCAAGCAGATCCAGTACCGCCCTGACCTCGTCGACGGCTGCATCGCTGCCACCGGCTTGAGTCTGGATGGCTGACCGCAACCGGGAGCCGGTCCCGGGTCATGCATCCCAGTCCGCGTAGTCCCCCATCTCCACGTCGTCGCAGAAGGTCTCCCAGAACCCATCGGGCACGAGCGCGGTCTCGTCAATGCCGGAGAGGAGGCCGCGCAACTCTTCCGCCACCTCGTATGTCTCCTCGTCGCCCTCGGCGTAGAAGGGGAAGCGTGCGATCACGGCCCCGACGCATCGGTTGAACGAGTCGAGGTCCCTGTTCACGTGCCTAATCACTGCTGGCTCGCTCGTGGGAGTCTCCACCACGTGACCGCTGGCCACATCAACGGCGATGGTGATACTTCCGAACAGGCCACTCACCGCGAAACCTACCAGCCCCCGCTCACCGAGGTCCGCGAAGTACACCGGCTCGCTCAGCGGTCGGTACTCGTAACCGATCAGCCCGCATGGGATACCAGCCTTCCCGAGATCGACAGCAACCTGGGCGGGCACCTCGGGCGGGACCTCAAGCGGAATCAAGACGAACTCGGGTTTCGGCAACTGCGGCAACGGCTGGTTCACGGGAGGATCCTCCCCCGACGGACTGCTCGGCAACACCCACAGGCCCGCGACTCCCGCCAGGCAGCCAGCCCCGACATCACTCAATCAAGTTCAGTAGTCAGCCACCACCAGACACCAGGCCAGCCGGGATCGCGCTGTCCAGGCAAAGTGAGCGCCCGCCTCTCGCGGGATGTAAGGCCGGCGCTCACCGACACTTCCGCTGCCGGGCCCGGTCCGGATGCAGTACGCCTGAACCCGATTCCGTCTGGACGGCGTAAGCGAGGATCAAGCTGTCGTCGTTCGCCCGCCCGCCCGACGAGCAGGGCGGACGGCGCCGTCCGGATCGGTTGAGATCTCCGGCACGCCTCCTTCCCGAAGCCGAGCGGGCACACAGCTACCCGCGCGCCCCAGCCAGACGCCGGCTTGTGAGCGACAGCGGGATGAGGACCACCCCTGAGATCACTTGCAGTACAGCCCATTAGCTTGCCGATTGACCTCGGCGCGAGATGAGCCGGGCGAGTGTCTCTGTGGGCCAGCAGAGCCATGCGAGAAGCGGGCTCATGACCACGAACCAGTGGACACTGATTCGGCCCTGCTCCTTGTCCAGGATCGCTGGAGCCTCATCCCGGTAGACGTAGCGGAGGTAGCGGCGGCGGACCGGCCCGCCAGCCATCAGCAGCACTGGTGAGGCGACGAGGATGGCCAACGGGGCCAGGACTTTCGCGGCGGTGAGCTTCGCCTTCTCCTCGTATCGCATGCGCTCAGCCTGTCGTCTAACCTCAACTCCTTGAAGGGGTGGGTATGGATCAGGCGGTCTTCGAGTCCATCAGGTACTCAGCTGGGTGCCAGGACTGCGGTGCGGAGTTGGAGTGCTGGGGCGTCCAAGCCCTGGTCCATGGCTCCTTGCGCTGGGACACGGAGTCCAGGTGTTCAGCCTGCGGGTTTGCGATAGCTGACTGCGGCGGTGATCTGCCTTCCGAACTACGGGGGCGGCTGCTCTCCGAGCGGGGACCAGCCCGCCTCCAGGTGGATCCATCAGCGAGGAACGCTGCGATCATGCGGGTTCTGCGGGCAGAACTTGGCATAGGTCTGGTGGAAGTCAAGACCCTGCTGAGGGAGGTCTTGGCGGGAGCCCACGCGGGCACGATGCCTGAGATCGAGTTCCTGGCCCGCAAGCTGCGGGCGTCTGGCGTCGATGCTGTTTCCGCTCGGCCGTAGATGTCGGCGTACTCCTCAATGCGCTCAGGCAAGTACGGACGAGTGCCTCTTCAATAGCAGCAACTTCGAGGAGCTTGTAGAGGCCGACGAGCCTCGTTTTGCCGCTGGCCAGGACCACCCTCAAGACCGTCTCCCGCCCCACGGGAGCCAAGGGGTACGCCGTCCTCCCGCGCCGCGGGCCAGTCGAACGCACGCTGGGATGGATCATGAACGCCCGCCGCAACGCGAGAGACTACGAACGTCTCCCGCAGCATTCCGAGGCTCACCTGAACTGGTCCCTCATCACCCTCATGACCAGGCGACTCACGAGGAAAAGGCCTGCCCCCAGGCTGGACGAAGAAGGCTGCGGCCACCTGAGGTCCGAGGCAGACCCCGCCGCGCAAGGTGCTCGCCTCATTGGTATGACGGTTCTTTGTCGCTTGCCAGCCTCGCGTGGAGTTCGACGTCATAGCGCACGCCGTCGTATTCGAGCTTCTGCCGCTGAAGTCCCTCGACCGCGAAGCCGGCGGCGGCAGCGACCCGGCACGACGCGGGGTTGTTGACCCGGTGGCCCAGCTCGAGGCGGGACAGCTCAGCGTCATCGAAAGCCCACCGCGCCAGAGCCCTGCATGCCTGCGAGGCGACACCCCGCCCGCGGGCCGTGGACGTCGTCCAGTACGAAACCCAGCCGGTGGCATGACGCCGATCGACGGCACCAACGGCGACGTATCCGAGTACGTCGCCTCCTCCGTCAACCACGGCGAAGGCGAAGGCCGCCCCCGCGTCCCATCGCTCCGTCCACGCCGAAATCCACCGTTCCGCAGCGTCCTGCGAGTCAATCGCCGCCTCGGACTGCCCACGCATCAAAGGGTCTGCAAACGCACTCATCACCGGGCGGGCATCCAGCGCGGCCCATCGACGCAGCAGCAGCCCGGATGGAGTCTCTACGTGATCACGCATGGCCGGAGTCTCGCCCAACACAGGGCCAGTGTCACTCCGTTTCTCGCAGAGTTCAGGTTCGAAACACTCACTCAGTACGTCAGGAAGTGGGCACGTTTCATCACACCCCGGGTCCTGGGGGTGGACGACTTCGCGCTCTACGGCGACACCTACGGCACGATCCTGGTCGACGCCACCACCAGGCTTCCACTGACCCTCTGGGAAGGACGTGAGGCGGAACGGCTGGGCCGGTGGCTGCGTCAGCACCCAGGTGTTGAGGTCGCCTGTCGCGACGGTTCCCTCGCCTACCGCCAGGGCATCACCGCCGGCGCCCCGGATGCCGTGCAGGTCAGCGACCGCTTTCACCTCTGGCAGGGCCTCTCCCGCCGAGTTCAGGACATCGCCTCCGCCCACCGCGGATGCCTGCCCGCAGCGCTCCCCCCGATGAGCGAGACCGATCCCGCACCGGTCGAGGAGCCCGTCGAGAACACCGCCGCGGACACACGAGCCGGGCGCCACGCCCGAAGGCTTTTCGAGGCCGTGCAGGTTCTGACCCGTTCCGGTCGGAGCCACAGCTCCGTGGCCCGGGAACTCGGCCTGGACCGCCGCACGGTCGGCAAATACGCCCGGGCCCACACCTGGCAGGAGGTGATGCGCCGCCCGCCCGAAAGCCCTCCAGTCTGGACCCCTACTTCGACTACCTGCAACAACGCTGGGACGAGGGACAGCACAGCGCGAAGATCCTGCACGAGGAACTCCAGACCAAGGGATTTCTCGGCCACTACCAGCGCGTGAAAATGGTCGTCGCGCCACTCAGGCGGGGCCTGCCCCTGGACGAGCCACGCGAGCGGCCACCCTCGCCGCGTGAAACAGCCCGCTGGATCACCACCCACCCGCACCGCCGGAACCTCCACATCAACGACCGCCTGCCCCGGCTCCTCGACCACTGCCCTGAACTCAGGCAGACTCACGACCTGGTCCGCCAGTTCGCCGCCATGCTTGACAACCACGACGCGACAGCACTCCTGGGCTGGCTGGACGCCCTCGCAGACAGCGGTCTGGCCCCTCTTGTCGGCCTTGCCCGATCCCTGCGCGAAGACCAGCACTCTGTCGCGCACGGAATCACCACCCCTTACAACTCCGGGGTCAACGAAGGCCACATCACCGACGTCAAATCGCAGAAACGCCTGATGGCTGGACGCACCGGCGTCCCGCTCCTCCGCCACCGCGTCGTTCTGATTGCTCACCTCCGCCGCCGCTATGCAGACCGAGACGTCCCCAACCTGATGCGGCGCGGGCCGAGGACTCATCCAGTTGATGCACCGCCGGCATCCAGACGCTCAGATGACTCGAGCAGGTACCCGGGCAGCTTGGAGTCTGCCGCCAGTACCTCGATGCCGATGAGGCGTCCTTGCTCGTCGAAGTCCAGGTTGATCATGCCGCCGACCTCCACCGGATCGCAGGGGTACATGCGCGAGGATCTGGTGCGAACCTGCGGATCGGTGAGGTAGACGTACGCTGCGTTCGCGGTCTTGTCGTACGTGACTCTGAGGTCTGCCACGGCTGTCACGCTCCCTTGGTATGGCTGGTGTCGGCACAGTCTCTGTACCTACCGGAGCTCGGTCGGACAGATGCTGAGGCGGCAAGCTGCAAGACCAGGAAAGCCTGGACGGTGTCGCATGCGGGCGGTACTGCACACGCTCGCTGAGTTCACCGAAGCCAAGATGATCTCCGGCTACGAAAATCTTGCCAGAGCCACGTTCACGTGTACGCCGACAGTAGAGACCCTGAGCTGGCTATTCAGCTGATTCTCCGGGGTTTCGTGCCGACCTTGTGGTGTGCTGGGCGGGTGTATGCCTCGCCGGTGGCTAGGACGCGTCCGACTTCGTAGCGGGTGGCGGGCCGCTGGTTCTTCGAGCCGAGCGGTCGGCCGGGGCCGGGGCGGGTGGGTTTCGGTGCACCGGCTGGCGTGCCGGTCTTCGCCCGCAGGTTCCTGAACCCCCGCCGAACCCGGGCCGGGGTGAGTCTGTTCGGTTCCGCCGGCCGCTCCCACGGTCGTCGGAGGACGCGCGCGAGCGGGCGGGCGGGCGGGCGAGGCGAAGCTGAGCGTGCGCGGCCAGGACGAGCCAGGTCCAGCGATCGGCGGCCTGCGAGTCTCGCAGTTTCGGGCGGGTCCAGCCGAGCGTCTGCTTGGGCAGTCGGAAGGTGTGTTCCACGTCGAAGCGCCGGAGGAACGCCTGCCAGCACCGGTCGACGTCGTCGGGGCTGGCGCCGGTGCCCAACCAGCACAGCCAGACGGGCTTGTTCACCCCGCCGCTGGGCAGTTTCGCGACCGTCAGGCGGACCACGGTGCCCTCGATGATCGGCAACGGGCCCTCGTGGTCGAGCCACGCTGCCCTGCGGGTGAGCCGCGGGTGGAGCCGGTCCCAGGCTTGGGCGGTCGCGGTCCCGTATCGGTTGGTGTTGGTGACGGTGACCGCGGTGGCCTCGCCCCATGTGGCAGGGTCGCCGAAGACGAACTCGCCTCCGTGCTTGGGCGGGTGGCCGCCTTGCGGCGGGCAGATCCATGGCACGGGGACGGACTTGCGCATGACCCGGTCCGAACGGAGCCGGCCCAGCACCTCGACGGGAAGATCGCTCAGGAGGTGGGCGATGCGGGGCGCGTCGTAGCCGACATCGAGGACGACCAAGATGTTCGGGGCCCCTGCCTGCCACTGGCGGGCTTCCACGAGGCGTTCGACGACATCGCGGACCTGGCTGGCGGTGACCGCGGCCAAGTCGGCGCCGGGCTCCAGCCGGATCGCGTCCAGCAACGCGGTCCACGAGGTCCGACCTCTCCAGCGCCGCGACGATCGAGTACGGCCGGCCGGGCACCATCGGGTGCTTGCCCAGGCCCCGGCCGAAGGTATGACAGAAGGACCGGTCACAGGAGGTGTCGGCGTCCGGCCGCAGCCACGGCGAGACGTCCACCGCCAGCACCAGCACCAGCACCAGCACCAGCCGTCCCTCCCCGGCTCGGGGAAGAGGGACACTCGACAGTGCCCGCCGCAGCCGGGCGACATCCATCCGACCGTGGTTGATCCCCGAGTACAACGCCCCGTGCCCACGCCGATGCTCGGGAGCGAGCGCCAGGTCCACGAGGGTGCGGACCGGACCGTCGGTGCACAGCAGCGCGTCGCACAACTCGAACAGGGCGTCGCCCCGCGCGGTCAGGCACGCGTACAACTCCGAGCGGAACTCCCGCCACCACCGTCAACGCGTCTCGTTCAACCTCGTGCCCGACCGGCCCCACGATCCCGGCCTCCGTACTGCGCTGTCGCTCAGCACAGGATCGGCCCGCGGCCCCTCACACAGCTGGTGAACTGGGAAAACACCGAACAAGTTCGACCGTCGTTCGACGCCGGACCATAGACGACAAGCTAAGAGGTCGTCTCAGTTGGTCAATCTTCGGTAGCAGATGAGGGTGGCGGCGATGCCGGCGAAGGCGAGGAAGTGTTCGGCCTTGCGTTCGTAGCGGCGGTGCAGACGACGACACCCGTTTAGCCAGGCCACCGTCCGCTCCACGGTCCAGCGGTGACGGCCGAGACGCTGGGAAGATTCGATGCCCCTGCGCGCGATGCGCGGCGTGATGTTCCGAGAGCGGAGCCTTACGCAGGTGGTCGTAGTCATAGCCCTTGTCACCGTGGAGTTTGGCCGGACGGCGGCGGCGCGGCCCACGGCGAGAGCGGATGGGCGGTATGCCTCGGACAAGAGGTTCGAGACCCTGGCTGTCGTGGGTGTTGGCGGCGGAGATGCCGATGGAGATGGGCAGACCCGTCCGTTCTGTAATCAAGTGGATCTTTGAGCCTTTCTTGCCGCGATCGACAGGATTCGGGCCTGTCAGCTCCCCCCTTTGAGGGCTCGCATGTTCACGGAGTCGATCGCGCACCTCGACCAGTCCAGCTCCCCGCGGGCGCCGAGCTCGTCCAACACCAGACGATGGAGCTTCGCCCACACCCGCGCTGCGGTCCACTCGGAGAAACGCCGATGGACCGTCTGCCATGAGGCCCCGAAAACTGGCGGCAGCTGCCGCCAGGTGCACCCTGACGTGGCGACAAAGATGATCGCGGCGAGCACAGCACGATCGTCGACCCGCCGACGGCCTCCGCCTTGCGGCCTCGTGGGGATCTGCGGTCTCACAGACCGGAACAACTCCCACAGCCCCTCCGGCACCAACCCCTCAACGAAGGCCATCAAGTACAGCCCCCTCCATCGGTGCCGGAGCCACCGACCTGTCCGCGGCCTTCCAGAGGGCCCCGAATCGCGCCAGGTAGTGCCACACCTTTTTGACCGCCTGGGGGTCATAGAGGCCGGCGAGTGCGGAGTTTCCGAGGATCCAAGGATCCAGCATGCCGTCGATCGCGATCTGCGTGCCCAAGTCGACGTATCCCTGGCCGCGGTAATCGGGGTGACGTCGGAGTTCTTCAACCCCAAGTCGGAAGCCGGGGTGCCACTCCACCGGGCAGCCAAGACGCAGGGCCGCGTCCTCGACCGCCGTACTTCGGTAACAGGGGTCCAGCACCAGCGCCTCCACATCACCTTGCAGCTGGACCGGGCCGTGCACCTGCGCCTCTACGTAGTCGTCAAGCTCGTCCTTACGATCGGCGAGGGCAAGCTCGATAAGCCCCATGCGGGCCGCGACACCGAAATCCGATGGTTCGAGGAAACTGTCCGGGTAGCAGAACGTGCTCCGCGTCAGCGTCTGGGCGGTCAGCCGGAAGTGAGCCGAGCCGAACCGCGGCGCCCCGCCGACCGGCTTGCGGCGGAAGTTCAACGCCCCGTAGACGGGCCGCTCATGAGCGGACGCTTCGTCGTACGCCCCATCGAAGATCCGGCTCTCCCAGCGCCACCGGTCGCCGCCTGGATGCGCGGTCAGGCCGCCATTGCTGGTCCCCGTGACGAACTGCGAGTGGTAGACGCCGCCCTCGGCCATAGCGTCCAGGATCGGCTTGCCGTGCAGCAGACGGTCCGGGTGGAAGTTGAGGGTCACCCGCAATGCCGGTTCCATCGGAGGGCCCGACGCCAGTTCCGCGACATGCCGAAGGGCCCGTTCCTGCGCTGTCTGGGAGGCTGCAGAGCTCATCAGCACAGTGTTCCCCACCCTGATCAACCGGTGCACGCGGATTGCCCACCGACAGCCCGTTCCAGCGTGACGGAGCGTTGATTGATCACCAATCGAGACGATCTCTAAGTGGCTGTTGTTGTTCCGAACTTGAGGAGTGCTGGTCGAACGGGAGTCACCTGAACTGCCGACCCGACCGGTCCTCCCCCGCCATCGTGACCTCCGCGTCCATCACATCGACGGCAGCATGGCCGCGCGCACCGGGTGGATGTCACGGCACCGAGGTGCCCGGCCGCACGGCGCGGCCAGAGCACCCACAGGCACGACGCCTGGCGTACCGCCACCACCAGCGTCCTCGCAGCAGTGCGCAGCTTGTCACCCGAGCGGTGGGAGGCGAGGACGTCTGCAATGGCCAACCGGCGGCGACTGTGAAAATCGCTGTCCGATCTCGGAGCACGGTGATAGACACCTGGCGTGGAAAAGAATCTTGAGTTCCCTGACCTGTTGCGACTGATCGATGAACGGTCGACCGCCTTCCGCGCCGTGGTCGCCGCCGCGCCCGATCTCGACGCGCAGGTGCCGACCTGCCCCGGGTGGACGCTGTTCGATCTGGTGAAGCACCTGGGTGGGGGAGACCGTTTCTGGGCCGCCATCGTCGGCGCGGGGTCTGCCGACGCTCCCCCGGCCGAGGCCGTCGCCGCGCGCGCCGCGCTGGAAGTGCCGCAGGAGCGTGAGGCCCTGCTGGCCTGGCTGGACGCGTCGACGCAGCTTCTGCTGGGCGCCCTGCGCGCCGCGGGACCGGAGAGCGGTTGCTGGACGTGGTGGCCCGCGTCGCAGTCACCGCAGACCGCCGGCGGCACCGCCCGGCACCGGGTCCAGGAGACCGCGGTGCACACCTACGACGCCCAGCTCGCCGGGGGCTCCCAGCAGCCGCTGCCGATCGAGCTGGCACTCGACGGTGTGGAGGAGTTCCTGTTCACCGTCTGCGCAACGCCGAGTGCCTGGCCGCACAAGCCCACGGCCTTCGACTTCCACGCCGCCGAGGGCCGCTCCTGGCGCCTCACCGTCGACGGCGACGGCGCACGCATCACCCGCATCCCCGCTCCCACCGCCGCGACCGGCGAAGACTCGGACGCAGCCGGCGCCTCCGTCCACGGAACGGCCAGTGAGCTGGTCCTCTACCTGTACGACCGGATCCAGGCCGACTCCTTGCACGTTGACGGAGACGCAGGGCTGCTCGACCTGCTCCGCGCCTGGGAGCCGGAGGAGAAGTAGGACGTAGCGGGGGCGGCTGGCCGCGCCTCGAGCCGGTAGGACACGACTCTTCGCCAGGTTCGTCAGTTGCGGCACCGGGCTCAGACCCGCGAGGCGGCCTCGGGGCGTCACCAAGCCGACCGTCTACTTGGATGGCAGTGCGAATCTGTCCGTCCCAGCGATCACGAGAAGCCACGCGACTGCCGTCGTCCCGATCTCGTCGAGAAGTCAGTCGATCGGGTGACTGCGGCGGCTGCCGTGCATGAGAGCAGGGCCTCTTGGTAGCTCGAAGGGTGTCGAATCCAACGTGCGCTCCAGGAGGCCCTGTTGTCGCACTTCTACGGCAACGCGGGAGTGGGGTCCACTTCAGCCACTCTCGCGTGTGACTGTCTGGCTCACAGTTTCGGGAACGCCAGAGACCACGGGGCGCGCGAGCGTCGGTATCCCACCGACATGTCGGACGCCGAGTGGGCGGTGGTCCGGCCACTGCTGTGCCGGTGCCGGGCTGGCTGCGGGGCCGGGGCGGGCAACCGGAGGCATATTGCCACCGCGCGATGCTGGACGCGATCCGCTACCTGGTCGACAACGGCACGAAGTGGCGGGCCATGCCTGCCGACTTCCCACCGTGGGACCGGGTCTACGCGTTCTTCCGGCGCTGGCGCAACCACGATCTTGTCCGCGAGTTGCACGACCGGCTCCGCCGCCTGGTCCGCGAGCGGGCCGGGCAGGACTCGGAGCCGGGCGCGGGCGTGATCGAATCGCAGTCGGTCAATGCGGACGCGGTCGTCGGCTCTGACAGCGGCGGCTTCGACGGCGGCAAGCTGATCAACGGGCGCAAGCGGCACGTCGTGGTGGACACCCTTGGCCTGCTGCTCGCGGTGATGGTCACCGCAGCGGATGTGGGCGACCGCGCCGCGGCCCAGGTCCTGCTACTCACCCGGGTCACTGCCGCACACCACCTGCCGGCCCTGGTCTGGGCCGACGGCGGATACACCGGCAGCGTTCGGGCCGGCCTGGACCACGGTCTACCGCCGGTTCGCCCAGTGGAGCCGGGATCGGATCTGGGCCCGGCTCTATCGCGTGATCCTCGACGAACTCGGGGCGCGGGGTGAGCTGGACTGGTCGCGGTGTGCGACCGACTCGGGCAGTCTGCGGGCGGCGAAAGCGGGCCTTTGACGGGACTGAATCCGGCTGATCGCGGCAAACTCGGATCGAAGATCCACCTGATCTGCGACCAGAACGGGCTGCCGCTGTCCCTGGGTATCTCCGGTGCGAACATGCACGACAGCCAGGGCCTGGAGCCGCTCGTCCGGGGCATCCCGCCCGTCCGCTCCTGCCGCGGGCCCGGCACCCGTCGAAACTGCACGCGGACAAGGGCTACGGCTACGGCTACGGCTACGACCACCTGCGCCGATGGCTCCGCGAGCGTGGAATCCGCCCTCGCATCGCGCGTAAGGGCATCGAGCCCTCACAGCGGCTGGGCCGGCACCCATGGGTGGTCGAGCGAACCGTGTCCTGGTTGGCCGGTTGCCGACGGCTGCACCGCCGCTACGAACGTAAGGCCGAGCACTTCCTCGCCTTCGTCGGCATAGCCGCGGTTCTTATCTCCCACCGCCGCCTCCAGGCAGTGAGTTCGAGCGCCACGAAGTGACAGATTGCCTGTGATCAGGCAGACAGTGCGGTCTTGCGCGATGGTGGACGCCAGATGAAGGCGTTGGCGATCTCGTCCGGGAACGAACGCTGCTGCCATGTGTCGGTGATGTCGGTCCAGTTGCGAAGGACAGCCCTGCCCGCCGCCTTCGGAGTCTCTCGGTCGTAGACAAGATCGAATGAGTAGACACGGTCGTCCTTATCTACGCACTGGCCGAACTCGTGGTCACCCCCGTCCGGGAAGAGATTGACCAGCACGGTCGCCGCCGGGTCGAGTCCCTGATCTTCGAGGAGACTCCTGAGCCGCCTCCAGAGATCGAACGTGCTCGTGCGAAGGAGGTGCGTGTTCTGAACATACACAGCCTGGGACATAGAACCCGATCTTGTGTCACCAGCGCCAGAACCGCCAGTCCTCGCAGACGGACAGCTCAAAAGAAACGACGCCTTAGGGCTCGTCCGGCGGATCATGGGCCGCGCCAGGGCCGGACCGAGGCGAGGGCCGGCCAGTGCCCTAATCGTGTTGACCGCCCCAGGCAGGCAGTGCTGGAGTCGGCACGTGGACAGCATCCCCGCCAACCGGCGGCTCTGGAACCGAATCAGCAGCGCCTACCAGCATGAGCACGACCCGCAAATCGGCGCCACACCCCGGCTGTGGGGCATGTACTCCATCCCCGACGCGCACCTCCACGCCCTGGGTGACGTCACCGGCAAGCGCGTCCTCGAACTCGGCTGCGGCGCCGGCCAGTGGTCGAGGGCGCTCGCCGCCGAGGGCGCCACCGTGGTCGGGCTCGACCTGTCCGAAGCCCAACTCGCCGCAGCGGCCGACGCGATGGGAGCGGCCCGCTACCCGCTGGTGCAAGGCGCCGCCGAATACCTCCCCTTCGCCGACGACAGCTTCGACCTGGTGTTCTGCGACTTCGGTGGGCTCAGCTGGGCGCCCCCGCACCTGGCCGTCCCGCAGGCCGCACGCGTCTTGGGCCGGGGCGGGCGCCTGGTGTTCAACGTCGCCAGCCCATGGTTCGAAGCTTGCTACGACGAAGCCGCCGGCCGCGTGACCACGACGCTGCAGAAGGACTACTTCGGGCTGAACACCATCGCCGAAGACGGCGGCGCGACCAGCTATCAGCTCACCTACGGCGACTGGGTCCGGGTCCTGCGCGGCGCGGGACTCATCATCGACGACCTCATCGAGCCGCGGCCCGAACTCGGAACACCCAACGGCTACAACGAAACCGACCCACCCGACTGGGCACACCGCTGGCCGGCGGAACTGCTCTGGGTAACCCACAAACCGTAAGACGTCGCGGGTAGCGGCGGTTACGCCGGGAGGACTACGCCTCATCGCCGCCCAGGTGGACGGGCCGGGTACGCGGATGCCCGCCACCCGGGCGGTGGACACGGATGCGTTCCATGACCGGGATGAGCTGCGGGGCGCCGCCCGCTGGCCCTGCGTGATCAGCAGCGCCAGCGGGCGGCGTCCGCCTTCACCGGCCAGGTGGATCTTGAGGTCAGGCCGCCTCGGGAGCGTTCGAGTCCCTCGTCCGGGCGGTGTGCCGGGGCGTGCTTCTTTTCCCGGCACCCGCGGAGGTCCCCTGCGCGCTCCCGCCGCATGCTGATGACTCCGGCAGGACGTGCCGTCCACGCTCACCATCGACCAGCCGATACGGCCCTCGGCATCAGCGTCGGCCGGCACGGCCGCGAACATCTTGTCCCAGTGCCGTCCGCCGACTCAGCCACGTCCCGCAGCTCTCCCCGTTCCACCGCATCAACGCCGTCGCCTGAGTCTCTGGCTCAAGCCGGAAATGAAACAGTAGTGCCCGTCGGCTCCGGCAACAGTGCACGGTCGCTGCCGCGGAAATCGGCATGCGGTTGAAATTCGGTCGTCCTGTCCGTCGTTCGCCGGGCCCAGGCCCCGACCGGACCGGTGCCCGCCACCGTGCCGTACCAGCCGGCCTCTGCTGAGGGGCCCGGCTTCACGACGTGCGGTGTCGCGGTCCTTCGTGATCTCTGGTCAGATCGCGGCGGTGAGGAGGTCACTCAAGGGCTGGGCGGAGTCCGTTCCTGAGTGGCCGAGGGGCGCGTCGAAGCTCCAGACGAGGAAGAGCAGGAAGACCACCAGGGCACTGAAGGTGGTGGCCAGCAGCAGTTCGCGCGCAGAGCGGCGGATCTGCAGGGTGTAGAGCAGGCCGAGGGTGACCAGGGCACCGGCGAGGAGGCCGAACCAGAGGGCTGCGGGCAGAGTGGTGCCGGAGGTGTCCAGGCGCTGGTGACGGGCGTCGTCCGCCGCCGCCACCTGGTCCAGGAGCGGCTGGTAGGCCTGGGCCTGGAGCTCGTCCGCCGGGGTGCGATGAGCGATGTCGCTCCGGATGCGGCCCAGCAGTTCGGCGCCGGTGCCGTCGACGGGCAGGTCGTCCTTCAGAGCGGGCCATTCGGCGTTGACCGCGTGTCGGGCGTAGGCGTCGATGTGTTCCTTGATCTGTGTCCGGAAGGCGGCAGGGTAGACGTCCAGGCGCTGATCGATCTCGTACAGGGCCTGAGCCTCGCGCTGGACGGTGTCCTCGGCCGCGGTACGGGCCTCCCACACACCGGCGATCGCCAGTCCGAGCACGATGGCGTAGACGACGCCGACCATCATGACCATGTACTCCAGCACGTCCGGTGTCTCGGAGGTGTCTTCGTCGACGGCCACGCGGCGGTGCCGCAGAACGGTCGCCGTGACGACGAGAACGCAGACCAGGACCGAGGCCAGGGTGTAGACGAGCCATTCCGGCATTGCACAACTCCAGGACGAGCGGGGCGATGTGTATGAGGTACGGGGGCGGACGCGGTGGGCCGGTCAATGACCCGGCGGCCGGACGAGAGGCAGATGGTCAGCCGCGGCCGCGGCGACGGGACCCGGGCCGCAGGACGGCCGCGGCCAGAACAGCCGGCAGGGTGATCACGACCGTGGACATGGTCATCGGGAGCGTGGCCGGAGCGGGACGGGACGGACCACCCGTGTAGTGCGAGCGCGGCTCCCACCGGAATCCGTTGGGCGCTTGCGCCGGAGCGGGGGTGGTGATGCTCGGCACCGGGGGCGCTGGTGGTGCCCACTCGGGGCCGGGTGCCGGGGGTGCCGCGGGTGCCGCGGGTGCCGCGGGTGCCGGGGCGGCTGGTTCCGGAGCGGCTTCCGGTGGCGAGAGCTCGGGCGGCCTTGGCGGCGCCGGCTCGGGGGCCGACAGGGGCGGAGGCGGTGGTGACGGCCGCGACGGAGGAGGCGGCGCCGTGGGCGACGGGGTCGTCGGAGCGCACGTGGGGCGCGGGGCTCCCGTCACCCCGTCGCCGTAGCCCATGTCGACCCACACGTCCGGGGCACACACCACCAGGTGATCGCGAGTGGGAGAGTGATCCATGATTACGGCCACGTCTCCGTGGTGCGGCAGCGGGCACAGCGCCGCTGCAGCCCCGAGACCGACACTGATCCAGCCACCCACTCGTCATTCCTCCCCGTGACGACCTGACGTCGGACACGCGTTCAGGGCGCGAGAGGGCGGTTGTTCCACTGCCCTCGGAGCTGCCAATGCGGGTAACGATCATGAGCCCGGCCAGTCACGGAGACCGGACGTGCCGCCTGCCATCGGGGTGAATGCATCGCCACAAGGCCATACCTCGGCCACAGCAAGCGGAGGGAAAGGGCCCCGTCGGCATGGCGGTGGGGTAGGGAACCACGCCTCCGGCAGCGGGCTCCCCGCCGCCGCTGGCCGGATCGTGCTCAGGCCCGCACGCCTCCGCACTCCGGGGGCCGCCCGGGCCGCTGGCACCGGGGTCCGTGCCGCGTTTCACTTGAAGGTGTTGGAAGGTGCCGCACCCGCGCTCCGGGAGGTTCCGTGAACACGCACACACCGCCCCGTTTCGACCCCACCCGCGTCCCCCACCTGTCGGGCCTGTTCGCGCCGGTGACGGAGGAGGTCGACGCCGCCGAGCTAGAGGTGACGGGCGAGATCCCGGCCGCCCTGGACGGCTTGTACCTGCGCAACGGGCCCAATCCCCGCTTCACGCCGATCGGCTCGTACCTGTACCCCATCGACGGCGACGGCATGCTGCACGGGGTGTGGCTCTCGGAGGGCCGCGCCCGCTACCGCAACCGCTTCGTGCGCACCCCCGCCCTGGAGGCCGAGGAACGGGCCGGGCGGGCTTTGTGGGGAGGCCTGGAGTCGATGATCGTGCCGGATGCCGAGCAGGTCGGACCGCAGCTGGCGGGGACCTTCCGGGAACTGCCCGACATCAACGTCGTACGGCACGGGGGCCGGATGCTGGCCCTCGCCGAGTCGGACTGCCCGTACCGGATCGGCGCCGGGCTGGAGACCCTCGGCCGCGAGGACTTCGAAGGGGCCCTGCCTGCGGGGATCACCGCCCACCCCAAGACCGACCCGGTCACGGGCGAGATGGTCGTCTTCTGCTACGGCCTGGAGCCGCCGTACCTGACCTGGTCGGTCATGGGCCGCGACGGCACCGTCACGAGCGGGCCTACTCCCGTCGACGGCGTGGACGAGCCGATGATGATCCACGACATGGCCCTGACCGGCCGCTACGCCGTCCTGGTCCTCGCGCCCGCCTTCTTCGACCTGGACGCGGCCATGGCGGGCGGCTCGTTCCTGGACTGGCGGCCCGAGCGGGGTACCCGCGTGGTCCTGATCCCCCGCGACGGCGGACCGCCGCGCTGGGCGGCCGACGAGGCGTTCTGGCTGTGGCACACCGTGAACGCCTACGACGACGGCCCCGGCGCGGACGCCCCGGTGGTCCTGGACTACGTGCAGTGGAGCCGGCTGACCGTCGGCAGCGCACCGGGGGCGGCGCAGGACCCGGTCAGCGGCGGTCTGGCACGGGCGCGCATCGACCCCGTGGCAGGCACCATGACCCGCACCCTTCTGGACGACGCCCGAGTGGAATTCCCTCGCATCGACGACCGTCTCATCGGCCGGCGGCACCGGCACACCGCGCTGGCCGCCTCGACCGGCCGGACGGACCTGCTGCCGGGCGAGTACGACGCCGTGCGCTTCCACGACGTGCGAACGGGGGCCGCCCTCGTCTGGGACGCCGGAGACCTGTCGGTCGGCGAACCGGTCTTCGCTCCCGAGCCGGGTACCGACTCCGAAGAGCGGGGCTACTGGCTCACCTTCGCCACAGACCGCACCGACGGGTCGAGCTGGTTCCTGGTCGTGCCTGCCGAGGACCCGGCTTCCGGGCCGGTGGCGCGCGCCCGCGTCCCCGTCCGGGTCCCGCTCGGCCTGCACGGCTGCTGGCTGCCCACCGAAGGCGGCCGAGCCGCCGAGCACGGTGCGCCGTCCGCTGCGACGTGACGGACAGCCGGGGTTGCTGCCCGGCGCGGCCTCCGCTGGTTCCCACCGTCAGAGCCTTGGCTGGCCGCGGAGACGAGACGGCGTGCCTCTAAGGTAACCGGCATGACGAGCGCAGCCGGAGAACTGGTGGGTGGGCGTTACCGACTGGTCGACACGATCGGTCGCGGCGGAATGGGCCGAGTTTGGCGTGCTCACGATGATCGCCTCGACCGTGAAGTGGCGGTCAAGGAAGTGGTGGTGCCGGACGACGCGGCATCGGGTCTGCGGTCCGAACTGATCGCGCGGACAGAGCGGGAGGCGCGGGCCGCAGCCCGGCTCCGGCACCCCGGTGTGGTGGCCGTGCACGACGTGGTCCACCACCGTGGCGTTCCGTGGATCGTCATGGAGTTCGTCTCCGGCCCCTCACTCGGGGAACTGATACGGACACAGGGCCGCCTCGGCTGGGAGCGCGTCGCGTCCCTCGGCATCGGGATCGCGGATGCCCTCGCGCACGCCCATGCCGCCGGAGTGGTACACCGTGATCTCAAGCCCGACAACGTCCTCCTCGCTGGTGACCGACCGGTCATCGCCGACTTCGGCATCGCCCGGCTCCTCGACGCCACCCAGCACCTGACGGCGACACACACCGTCATCGGCACACCCCAGTTCATGCCTCCGGAGCAGCTGGAGGGCCGCCGCGTCGAGGCTCCGGCAGACCTGTGGGCCCTCGGCACCACGCTGTACGCGGCAGTCGAGGGACGGCCTCCCTTCGACGGGCCCACCCTGACCGCTGTCATCGCGGCCGTGCTGACGCAACCTGCTCCGGCGCCGGCACAGGCCGGGCCGCTGGCGCGGCTGCTCGGTGAGCTTCTGGACAAGGACCCGTTGGCGCGCCCCGACGCCCGAGTCGCCGCGCAGAGGTTGCGAGCCCTCTTGGGCGCGGCAGGTGGGCCCGAAGCCCCCGCGCGGCACACTCCCACGGTGGTGGACCTCGGCCCTGCACCCGATCCCATACCCGATCCCGGTATCAGTCGCGGGTTCGCCGACATGCCCACCGCCGCCGCCGTTCCGGACGTGCCCGAAGGCGCTCCGCGTCGCACGGATGCGCCCGGCCCGCGCCGCCGCAGCGTCCTGCTGGGCGGACTGGCCGCGCTGGCCGCGGTGGGAGGAGCGACCGCCCTCGCGATGCGGCAGTTCACCGGCGACGAGGCCAAGGCACCCCCGCCGTGGACCGCGTTGACCGGCGCTCAGAACCCCGTGCTGTCCCTGGCGTTCAACCCCGCCGGCACTCTCCTGGCCGGGGGGTGCGCGGACGACACCGTACGGCTCTGGGACGTGGCCGGCGGCACGCTTGCCGCCACCCTCGACGTACCACCGGACCCTTCCCGGGACGACTATCCGATCGAGGTGTACGAGGTCCGGTTCAGCCCGGACGGCAGGACCCTGGCCATCGGCACCAACGGCCCCATACCCCGCGTGCACCTGTGGGACGTGGCGACGCGCGCCCTCACCCGCACCTTGGACCGCCGTGGTCCTGTGTCGAACCCGATCACGTTCAGCCCGGACAGCAAGACCGTCGCGACCAACGGCGACGGCGATGTCCTGCTCTGGAACACGGCCACCGGAGCCCTCGTCGGCACGGCGGGCGGTGACTGGGAAGCGGTGACGGCCCTCGCGTTCAGCCCCGACGGAAAGGCCCTCGCCATCGGTGACGAGGAAGGCAGACTCCGCCTGTGGGAGCCGAGGTCGGACTCGAAGCCCGCAGAGCTGCAAGTCGCGGACAGCAGCGTGCAGTCGTTGGCGTTCACACCCGACGGAAGCGCCGTCATCAGCGGGGGCGACAGGCTGCGCCTGCACAACCGGACGGACTCGAGGATCACGCAGTTGGGCAACGAGAGGGCCGACTGGGTGATGCCCAGCCCGGACGGAGGCTCCATCGCCGCTATTGCCTACGCCGACGGATCCAGCAAGCTGCTCCTGTTGTCCACCACGACCCGAGCCGTCACCGGCGAGGCCGAGGTCGCCGAAGGACTGGGCTCCGTGCCGGTCGCCCTCAGCCCCAACTGGACGAGGCTGGCCACAGGTGGCGACGCCAACTCGGTACGGCTGTGGCCCTTCTCGCCTCACAACCCGCCCGGGTACCTCCACACACCCACGCCCACGCATTCCCCTCATTGACCCCCGACACCAGCGCCCCGCAGCGTCTTCGCAGTGTGCTCACAGGGACCGAGGCCTCGGACGCATATGCCATTGGCCGGGTCGTGCACGACTCTGGCGTACCTGACCGGCGTGGTGGCAGGGTGAACGGCAGCGGCCTTCCGCACCGCTCGCCCGCGGACCTGGCCGCCGGCCCTGCTCCGCGTCGCCCGCGGCAGTCATGGCCGCGCCTGCCTCCCGGCTCCCCACGGGAGGCCATAGGCGCGTTCGGGGAGACAAGCTCACCGCGAAGGCAGGACCCGCGCCGCCGCGTACTCGGCCGCCGCGAACCTCCGTACCGCCCGCCGCAGCCGTGGTTCCCCCACACCGGCCCTGTCGAGAGCACGCTTCCGCATACCGGCCTCCTGCCATCGCCGGCTGCGAGCCTACGACTCCCGGGACGGAAACCCGCAGGTGCCCCGGCCGCCCGCCCGTCAGACTCACGGCAACACACGCAGGGGGCCGAATGCGCGCTGCTTCGGCAGGCTGCGGGGCGCGTGCACGCGCCCTCTCGCCGTTGGCCCACCCGGGCCAACGGCGGGAAGCACCGCTCATGAGCGAACGTCATAGACCACGTCGCTCCATGCTTTCGTGAAGCGGCGCCTACTCCTGGCGTGCGGTACTCGCGGCCCCGTCAGCCCTGTCAGCCCTGTCAGCCCCGTACGACTCGCGGAACACGGTGCGCTCCTGGGCGCGCCGCCCCGGATGGCGGGGCTCGTGCGCCGGGTAGCCGATCGACACCAGCAGGGCGATGGCGAGGTCGTCACGGTCACCGATGCCGATGACCTCCTTCACCTTCTTCTCGTCCCAGCCGTTCATGGGCGAAGTCGCCAGGCCCATCTCCGTGGCGGCAAGCATCACGAAGGAAGCCGCGATCATGGCGTCCTTGACCGCGTACTCCCGGAGCAGACCCCGCTGGTCGAGATCCTCCTGGAACGCCCGTGACGCGTCGGAGAACATCGCGACGAACTCGTCGCTCCAGGCTCCGCCGCACCGCGCCTGCTCGTAGACGTCACTGTGGTCGTCACGCCAGGCCTGAGGCTCGGCGACGAAGACCAGGACGACCGGAGCCTCTTGTGGCTGGGGCTGGCCTCCCGTGGCCCGTGCAAGCCCCGCACGGCCTTCGTCTCCGGACACCGCGACGATCGACCGGTCCTGCAGGTTCCAGCTGGTAGGAGCCTCAGCGGCCAGAGCGAGAAGTGCGTCGATCGCGGTATCCGGGATCGGGTCGGGCCTGTAGTGGCGGACGGTGCGGCGGGTGCGGATCGCTTCCGCGACAGACATCGTTGGAGTCGTCATGTCACTCACTATTGGTGAGTGACTCTCCATCGGAAAGAGGGCACTATTTAGTGCGCTACTCTCCCCGCATGGAGACCATCGTGGAATCGTCCGGACTGCCGGCCGACGTCTACTCGGCGAAATGCCCGACACGCCAGGTCCTCGACCACATCTCCGGCAAGTGGACCATCCTGGTCGTGGACGCCCTCCTCGAAGGCACCCTGCGCTACACCGACTTGAGCCGGCGTATCGAAGGCGTGTCCCAGAAGATGCTCACTCAGACTCTGCGCGGCCTCGAAGCCGACGGGTTCGTCACCCGCACCGTGTATCCCACCATTCCGCCCCGAGTCGAATACGACCTGACGGAGCTCGGTCACAGCCTCGGAGAGCCGATCACCGCCCTCCGCCAGTGGACAGAAACCCACATCAACGAGATCGAGCGAGCCCGAGCCCGGTCAGCATCAGAGGCCGGAAAAGCCCCCTGACCTGCTGCACCCCACACGGCGGGCGCGCAAGCCCACGGACCGACTCCTGTTCGACGGGCAGCAGACGCTGACCGGCTCCAGGCCGGCTGTACCGGGGAAGCCTGCGACCGTCATCGGCGGCGGGCTCGCGGGGAGGGTTCCGGGCTTCCTTCCAGGCCGGTAGCTCGGTCCGCGGCCGTAGCCCGAGCATGGTCACGGGACCTGGCTCACGATCCGGCCGGCGGCCGACATCGAAGGCCGCCGGGTCGATCTCCTTCAGCTCATCGGCCGGCCGGTTGACGGACCGCCGTAAGCCGAGGTCGATGCGCCGCTGCCCGCGCCGTGTCGGACGACTGTCGGTGGGGACAGCGACCTGTCGGCGGAATGTGGGTGGCGTGAGAGACCGTGGGAGCTGGGCCTGACCGGCTGTGAATGTGCGGTCCCGCCCGCCTCCAGACCACTCCGAACCTCCAGGAGCCCGCCATGCCCTCCGTTCCCCAGGTCCCGCAGTGGGACGTCCGCCGGCTGCCTCACGCCGAGGGGAAGAGCTTCCTGGTCACCGGCGGCAACGCGGGCATCGGGTACTTCATCGCCGAGCAGCTCGCCGGCACCGGAGCCTTGGTCGTTCTCGGCAGCCGCGACAGGGCGAAGGCCGGCGAGGCGATCACTTCCATCAGCTCGCGCGTCCCGGGTGCCAGGCTGAAGCACATGCCCCTGGACCTGGCAGATCTCGCGTCGCTCGAAGCATCCGTGGATGCGCTCGGTCTGGATCGCCTCGACGCCGTCGTCCACAACGCCGGCGTGGCGCTCGACCATCCTCCGCGCCGGGAAACCGCGGCCGGCCACGAGCTGATGCTCGCAACCAACCACCTGGGGCACTTCGCGCTGACCCATCACCTGGCCCCCCTGCTCACGGCGACCCCGGGGAGCCGGATCGTCACCACTGGCAGCTTCGCCGCCAAGTCCGAACGCCTGGACCTCGACGATCTCCAGAGCCAGCGCGACTACCAACCCAAACGTGCTTATGCGCGGTCGAAGTTGGCCCAGATGCTCTTCGCCGTTGAACTCGACCGCCGCCTGCGTGCAGCAGGGAGCGCGACGCTGAGCGTGATTGTTCATCCCGGGGGCGCGCTCGACTCCCTCACGCCTTCGCGCCCGCCGATCCATGCCCGGACCGCCGGCGAGCGCCTGCGCCAGCTGCCGCTCGGTCTTTTCGTCCAGGGCAAGGACGCTGCCGCATGGCCCGCTGTTCGCGCCGTGCTCGACCCGAGCGTCCACGGTGGCCAGATGTGGACTCCCGGACTGTTCGGGCTGCGCGGTACCCCCAGGATCGAACCTCTCTGGAACCACCTCGCCGACACCACGACCGCGGCACGTCTATGGGCGGCCAGCTGCGACCTGACGGGCAACGACCTGGCGTTCACCGCACCGACAAGGGTCCGGCGGGACTGCAGGCCCAGCGACTGAGCGGTAGAGCGAGGCGGACTACGCGGACTACGCGGAGAACCCCGACACCGACGGCCGCATGGCAGCCGTAGTCGCGGCCGTGGAGGGCCTGACCTCGGGAAGGCGGAACCCAGGATTGCGGGTGCGCCGACCGCATGGTGCGCCAGTGGGGCCGACGACGCCACGCGGGTGACCGGTGGCGCTCCGGCGGCGGCGCGCTGGAGCAGTCCGTTGTCATGACTGGCCGGGCCCGTCGAGGCGTTCGGTGGGACCGGCGAAGGAGAGGAAGAGAGTCCGGGTGGTGAGCAGCCAGGTGTCGTCCACCTTGCGCAACGTGTCCTCGCAGTACCCCACTTGAACCGGGGGCCGCGACGGTACGAGGCCCTCGCTGTGGCCGTCGACACGGTACGTGGTGAAGTAGGTGGTGGCGGCGGTGTCCGCCGAGGTCACGGTGACCAGGATGGTGGTGCATGTACGTCGTGACAGTCGGTCTGCGGGCCGGTCGCCGAAGGAGATGCGCAGGGCATCGTGGCCCGCGATGCGGTGGTCGCCGGCGGGCCATTCCCAGGTGTCGTCCTGCGTGAAGAGGCCCGCCACCGAGCTCGGATTCCCGAGGTCGAGCCGGTGGGCGAACTCGACGACCAGCCGTTCACCGGCACGCTCTGCGAGCAGGCGCTCCAGCGGGTCAAGAGTCGCTGCAGTGGCGCCACTCGTCCCCTGACTCCTCTCTGCTATCCATGGCGGCACTTGAGTAGTTGACCTATGGTGTGATCTCGTCGCCTATCCGGGGGGAATCATCACGTGGCGAACGCCGAGATCGCGCGTATCCGAACCGAGGAGCCGTCCGCGCCCGCCGCCGCGAGCCTTGGCCCCTCTGCAGGCACCTGGCACGGCGTCTCGGACAAGAAGTACTCAGTCGCCTGGCCGGAGATCACCGACCACGGTCTCGGCTCCGGCACCCCGGTGTTCAACGGCTCCCAGCGCAGGTCCACGGCCCCGGAGACGGCAAAGCTGTTCCAAGTTCCCCACGGCGAACTCTTCATGACGCTGTGTCGCCGGCTGAACCCCAACCTGAAGGGCTGACCCCTCGACCGTGGAGCAGCTGAAGGGGCAGGACCCCACACACATCGGTCCGTACCGCCTGATCGCCCGACTCGGTGCGGGTGGGATGGGCCTGGTCTATCTGGGGCGGTCCGATCTCGGCCGCACGGTGGCAGTGAAGGTCGTACAAGCCGAACACGCCCAGCATCCGGAGTTCCGCGGGCGGTTCGCCCGCGAAGTCGCCGCGGCCAGGCGGGTGGGCGGGGACTGGACCGCCGCCGTTCTGGACGCCGATACCGAGGCAGCTGTGCCCTGGGTGGCGACCCAGTACATCCCCGGCCCAGACCTGACCACCGTGGTGGGCAGGAATTTCGGCCCGCTCCCCGAACACTCGGTCTGTACGCTCGCCAACCGCCTGGCCCTCGCGCTCCAGGCCGTCCACGAGGCGGGCCTGATCCACCGCGACCTCAAGCCTTCCAACGTGCTGGTCACGGTCGACGGGCCGCGCGTCATCGATTTCGGCATCGCACGGGCGCTCGACAGCATCGGCGGGGACAGCCTGCTCACCCGCACCGGCATGCTGATCGGCTCCCCCGGCTTCATGTCCCCGGAGCAGGTCCGGGGGCAGAAGCTCACCCCGGCCAGTGACATGTTCTGTCTGGGTGCCGTCCTGGTGTACGCCGCCACGGGCCGGCTGCTCTTCGGCGCCACGGACACGGGCCTCAACGCCCACCTCTTCCGCATCGCCGAGGAGGAGGCGGACCTGACGGGCGTACCGGACTCACTCGTCGACCTCGTACGAGCCTGCCTGCATAAGGACCCGGCCCAACGGCCCACCCCGGCGCAGGTGGCCGAGCGCACGGCGACGGCCCGGACCGAGGAGTGGCTGCCAGGGTCGGTGCTGGCCGACCTGGGCCGTAAGGCGGCGGAGTTGCTCGACTTCGTACCGCAGGCGCGGGCAGCGCAGCAGGCCGCGCAGGTCCAGGGCCCTGTCCCGGTCGCCCAGCCCGTGCCGACCTCCTACCCGCTGGCGCCGCCCACGCCGCCTGCGGCCGTCCCGAACCCGTACTCCCCGACCGCCCCGGCCGGCCTCGGCCCGGCACCGGGCTACGACCCGCCCGCAGGCGGGCTGCCCGACCCCGCGGCACCGCCGTCGCGAGCCGGGGCCGCGCTGGCGATGGCCGTGCTGGCGCAGTTCGCCGTGCTGCTCGACGCGTCGGTCATCGGCTTCCTGCTGCCCGACATCGCCTCGGACGTGGGGCTCAGCGACACCTTCCTGCGGTGGATGTACGCCGGATACGCCATATCCTTCGGCGCCCTGCTGTTCATCGGCGGGCACCTCTCGGACCTCATCGGCCGCAAGGCGACGCTGCTGATCGGCCTGACCGGTTTCGTGGTGGCCGGCGTGGTCCGCGCCGCGGCCGGTGGGCCCGCCTCCATCCTCACTGCTCAAGTCCTCCAGGGCGTGTTCGCCGCCCTGATCGCCCCGGCCTCGTTCGGCCTGGTCGCTGTCCATTTCACCGAGCCGCAAGCGCGAAGGAAGGCTTTCGGGATCTACGCCCTCGTGGGCGTCGCCGGTTCCGTCCTGAGCCTGTCGGTCATGGGACCACTGCTCCAGTACGTGGACTGGCGCGTCTGCTTGTACGCCACCGCCCTGCTGGCGCTCATCGCACTTGTCGGCACCGCCGCCTCGGTCCGCGACCGGTCCGTCCTCCGCGCTCCCGCCCGCTTCGACACGCCCGGGGCGCTGCTGAGCGCCGGCGGCGTCACCACCCTTGTCTTCGGTTTCGCGGAGTCCGGGGCCTCGGGATGGGAAGATCCGCTCGCCTCCGTCTCTCTGGTGTGCGGCATCCTCTTGATCGCAGCCTTCGTCCGGCGGCAGTGGAGGGCTTCGAGCCCGATCCTGGCGCCGTACCCGAACAGGAACCGCAACAGTCTCGGCGTGTCGCTCACTTTGTTCCTGACCGGGCTGGCCCTTGCGATCGTGGTGCCGGTCCTCGGCCGTTACCTCCTGTTCATGGCCGGTCCGGGAGTCGGGGGGCTGGGGGCCTTCGTGCTGACGACCGGCTCCTTCCTCGTCGGCTCCCTTGCCGTCGCCGTCCGGCTGCTACCCCGCGTCGCTCCCCGCACCCTCCTGGTGCCGGGCCTCCTGGTCGCGGCGGTCGGGGTGTTGCTGGTCCAGTCGGACACGGAGGCCACCACCAGCGTCCTGGCGGGCTTGACCTCCCTCGGCCTCGGCCTGGGCATCGCCGGCGCGGTGCTCTACTCGACCGTCACCGACGGCATCGCCGCACACGACTCCGGCGGCCGGGGCAGCCTCGTCATGGTGAGCCAGCACACGGGGACCGAGCTCGGATTCGCGCTGGTCGGCGGGGCGGCAGGGCAGCTTCACGCGGGCTCCCCCGAGAGCCTGTACATGGCGGCCGGGGCCCTGGTGACGGCGGCGCTGATCGGGGCCCTGATGATCAAGGACTCGGCCGGGACGGTCACTCCCCCCGGCCCCTGGACAGCCCCCGCCCCGCAGGACACGAACGGACTGCTGCTCGTGAACGGCACCCACACCGAGCGCGTCTTGACGTCGCGGCACGGGATGGAGCTGGTACAGGAGATCAGCCGTCTGCTCCAGTCCGAGAACGTCACGATGACCAGGCTCGGCACGGATGTGACCCTCTGGCACGTCCCGGGCCCCGGGAGACCCAATCCGATCGCGAGCCGACTCATGGCGGAGCACGGCTTCCAACCGGTCAACGGGACCGCGGTCGTGGCCGGGAAGACGATCGGCCACAGCACGTTCCCGCTGAGCATCGACGCGGTCGAGCAGATCGCACGGCGCATCGAACAGTAGCGGCGAGGGTCTGCAAGACACCGAGAGCACAGCGGCCGCTGCCCGTCAGGCCGGCCTCGATCGCGATACCGCTGCGCTGTTGGTAGCAGAACGACAGGCTGTCGGCGCGCAGGCCGTCGTACAGAGCATCGGAGATGTCGAACGGATGGCTGACCTGTCCGCTGACGACCAGGGTGAAGGCGGAGCCTGTGCCGGTGCGGGCGCCGAAGTCCACCAGGTGCGTCGACTGGCCGGACGTCTGATCGGCGCCTCTCAGCGTCGTCGTATCCGACGCGACCTGCGCGACGGGCAGGTCGCGTAACTGCCAGGCGAGCGGAGCGGTGGCCGAGCTGACCAGGGTGGCCCGCTTCGGGCCGTCCGGCAGGTAGCCGAGGTGGTTGACCCGGACGGGGAAGTCGGCGGCGCCGCGAGGGCAGCACCGCTGTCTGCACCGGCGGGGTCCGCCGCGAACGCGGTGGTCGTCAGGGTGCCGGCGGCCAGGGCGAGACCGGTGAACACGGCGGAAGCGCGACGTCACACACTGCGGAGAATGACAGGAGCCAAGGGTGGGGCCTTCCGCGAAGCGAATCAGCTGGACGGAGGGCTCCGATCCGTCCAGAAGCCGGCTTCGCCGGTCTCCCGTCAAGAGACCTGCGGGAAAAGAGTCTCAGTCAGGGCCCATCGATGGCCGTCGCGGTTGCGGCGCGCCTTCCGCGCCCTCGCACCGAAGTCGTCGTCACCCTCCGGTCGAAGCGGAGAGAGTGTCGAGGTAGCGGGCGACGTGGGAAGGGTGAGTCAGCTGGGGGTAGTGCCCGGCCCCCTCGATCTCGGCCACCGGGCAGTCGACAGCCACGGTCAGCGGATCGGCCGAGCCCACGACGATCCGGACCGGGACGCGCACGGTGTCCAGCAGGGCTCGTGACCGATGACGCTCGGCCACGTCGGCTCGCACGGCCGCGACCACCCTGCGGGCAGCTCCCGGACGACGCAAGTCCGCCGCCGCGCTCAGCACTTCCGGCCCCACGGGGACGCCGAGGGCCCTCGCCAGCCGAGTGGCCGGCATACGGCGCAGCATCGGCGCGACCAGCCGCGAGCGCGTCGTCCGGGGCGCGGGCGCCTGGAGGAACGACGGTGAGACGAGGACGAGGCGGCTGATGCGGTCCGGGTGGTCGACGGCGAAGCGGAGCGCGGGTCCGCAGGCCAGGGAATGGGCAACCAAGGTCGGGCGGGTCTGCAACGGGCTCAGCAGATCGGCCAGCCAGTCATCGACCGGCTGGGTCGTGGCGGCCGAGCGTCCCAGGCCCGGCAGGTCGGGGGCGAGAACGGGGCCCGGGAGGTGGGCGGCGAGAGGTGCCCAGAGGTCGGCGTTCATCGGCAGCCCGTGCAGCAGGACGTGCTCGGGGTGGTGCCGCTCTCCGACGACCCAGGTCGCGCCGCCGGCCACGGAGCGGTGGAAGCCGTGCGGGCTCAGCCAGGGCGATACGGCTCCGAAACGGGCGGCCACCAGGTCGTCGGTCCAGGCGCGCAGAGCATCGGCGGCTAGGGGCATCTCCAGGCCGGCGCCCGCGGCGAAGGCATGGGCGGAGGCCGTCGGGTAGCGGTCGGGCGCCAGGAACGACAGGGTCTCGGGGTCTGCGCCGGTCACCCTTCGCGGGAGACGACGCAGGAGGCCGACGGGAATCGACCGGCGAGGTGCTCGTACACCCATGTGGTCGGCGATCGTGCCGATCAGCTCGGGCAGGAGGGGGGTCTCATCGTCGAGCACCCAGTAGTGCTCGCCCGCCGGCGATGCGGGGATCTCCGCCAGGAACCGTACGAGGTAGTCGATCGTGGTGATCGGTAGGAAGGTGTCGGGGCCACCGGGCAGCATGGGGAGTCGTCCCTCCCACAGGTCCTCGACGAGGGAGGCCAGGCCGATGTGCTGGCCCGGGCCGATCACGGTGCTGGGATTGGCGATGGTCAGCGGGACCCCCAAGGCATCCGCCCGGGCGCGCACCGCGAGGTCGCCCTCGATCTTCGACGCCTCGTAGGCGCCGAGCCGGGCGTAGTCGGGGTGGCCTTCGGCGGCGCTGACCCGGTATCCGCTGATGTGCACCAGCCGCCGCAGTCCGGGCAGGCGGGCAGCCCATTCCACCACGTTGAGCGCCCCGGTGACGTTGGTCGCCCGCGCTTCCGCCTCACCGAGTCCGAAGGCGAATCGACCGGCGGCGTTGTAGACGTCTCGGACCTCGGGCAGCTCCGTCAACGGTCGGGTGATGTCGCCGGCGACGATGTGGAGCCCGCCGAGGTCGACGCCCTGGGAGATCAGCCAGGGGGTGAGCGTGTCGTTGCGAACGGCTGCTGCCACCTTCTGCCCCCGCGTGAGCAGCTCGGCGACGAGAGAGCGGCCGATGAAGCCGGTTGCACCGAAGACGATCGCGTCCATGGAACATCCTTAATAGATCGGTCTACATATTCTTGGGACAAGGAAAAGCCCGCCGGTCACCGGCGGGCCGTGTCAGCTCAGCAGGACGCCGATCTGGCGGGTGACCCTTTCCAACGGCTCCTTGCTGCGGTGCGTCCGGGCCAGCAGGAGCGCTCCCTCCACGAGGGCGAGGATCATGACTGCGAGGTCATCGGCGTCGGGGCGGCCCGCCAGTCGCGCACGCAGGGCGTCCTCCCACGAGGTGTACACCTCCGAGCACACTTCCTGCAGCGCGTCGCTGGTGGCGGCGATCTCCAACGCGACGGTGGCCACGGGGCACCCCTTGCGCCACCCGGACTCCTCAAGCCGGTCGCCCAGATGCCGCAGCACCGCGCCGGCGAACTCAGCTGTCGACATGCTGGAGTCGGCCATTCCCTCCAGGGCATCGCCGATCGTGCGCCCGGCCCGCCGGACGGACTCCCCGACGAGCTGGTCCTTACCTCCGGGAAAATGGAAGTACAGCGAGCCGCGGGGGGCGCCACTGGCCGCGATCACCTGATTGAGTCCGGCACCGTGGTAACCCCCGGCCTCGATCAACTCCTGCGTCGCGTCCAGCATGCGAACCCGCGTCTCAGCACCCTTCAACCCCATGAGGGAACTGTAGACCGATCTACATATTCTATCAAGCCTCGTTCCCCCGACCCGCGTTGACGCGGCGGCATACCAGCCACGGCGTCCGTGGTGCGCGTCCCGGTTCAGCCGGTTCCTGGTCGCGAGAAGGCGGACGCGAGGTCCCGCTCATCCGGCCACCCGCTACTGCGACCGATCTCCTCACCGAGAGCATCACTCCCGTACCGGCGGCGTGTGGCAGAGAGAGAACAGCTCAGGATCGCCCTCGTCCAAACCATGCAAGAGCCCCATCGGGCTCCATCCGGCTCGCTGGAGCAAACGCTGCGGGCATACCATTGACGGAGAGCGCCGGCTCACGGCGGACACCAACGCATCGCCGATCGGAGGGGCGTGCTCCTGCGAAGCGGTGGCGATCCAGACGGATCAGGGATGCGGACGCCTCGGGCGTCCCGAACTCTGTGAGCGCGTCAGGTACTTCGGCACGGATACGTGCGGGGCAGCCTTCCTCTGGCCTGCTCGGAGCCGTCCTGCCTCCGGTCGTGAGCACGCCCTGGACCGCCCTCGTCGGCCGGTCCTGCAGACGAATTCAGGGCGGCATCGACCGCTTCCAGGTGACGGGTGACTCGACCGAAGGAGACCATGCCACTGTCGGCGCCGGCGGACTCCGCTCGGGCGGGGAGGAGCTCTCGACGGGCACGGCGCAGCTCCGGCAGGTCCCCACGGTCTCGTCCGCACGGTCCCCACGGTCTCGTCCGCACGGGCCAGGACGCACCACAGGGCCTCTGGAGGAGGTCGTGCGGGGGCGTGGCACCGTCGTCAGTGCCCGGCGCGCCTGCTCGGTAGCGCCCCGCGCCTGTTCGGTGGCGCCCGAGGCGGCAAGCAACAGGGGGTCGAGCCAGGGCCGGTAGGGGCCCGCGTCGAGATGGGCGAAGTCTTCCGGGTCGAGCGGGACGTCGTTCCTCATGACGGGGACCAGGGCCACCAGAGCGGCTGCTGCCTGGGCGAGGCCGGGGTGGTGTGCCGGTGGGCGGGCGGACCCGGCCGGCAGAGTCGGGCGGCGCTGGTACGGAGCCGCATCCGGAGGGGACGGGCTCACTCCGGCAGCCACGTTTCAAGGCCCCGTTCACGGACAAACGGTCGGTCGAAGCGTGAGGGAGGGAGGAGCTCTGATGAAGGCTACCGGCGTGGACAGAGGTGCGGTCAGGAGGAACCCCAGGGTTGTCTGGCGCGATCTGGTGCTGGCCGTGGGGCTCGTGGGGATATGTGTCGCCGGTCTGATGCTCTTCTTCAAAGCAGCACAGACGGCGGGAAGCCGCGGCTCGGGGGTCGTCGCGGCCGTCCTCGTGGCGCTCGGCGCCCTGGGAGTGCTGTCCGTCGGACTGTCGACCGTCACAAAGGACGTGTCGTTCTTCCGCCTGCGCGGGCGCGGGCGTGACGTCCGGCGGGGCAACCTGGTCCCTGCCCCGGCCGCTCCCGACATCGGCGGCGAGGCCTTGGACCACGCAGCCGTCGACGCCGACGGCTTCGAGCACACGGTTGCCGCGCTCTGCGCGAGAGACGGATGTACCCCCGTGGAAGTGGTGGGCGGAGCGGGCGACCTGGGCGCCGATGTCGTCGCGGTCACCGTGGACGGCCTGCGTGTCGTACTCCAGTGCAAGCACTACGCACCGGACAACCGCGTCGGTTCCCAGGATCTGCAGAGGTTCGGCGGTACCTGCTTCACCATCCACGAGGCGGACGTGGCCGTCGTCGTGACCACAAGCTCCTTCACCGCCCCGGCTCTCGAGTACGCCGCCACGTGCGGGATCATCTGTGTGGACGGCGAGGCACTGGCCGCGTGGACGGACCAGGTCACGCCCGCGCCTTGGGGCGCGCCCGCCACGGAGCCGGCCGCTCCCATCTCGCTGGGCGGCGGCCCGGCCTGAGTCTCTGGGCCACGGGCCGAGTGCCGACGCGCGGGCCGGGGCACCGTCGCGCCTTCGCGGGCCTGTGATTTCTGCCGTGGTCGGAGTCGAGGGTGGTCCCTGATGCTCCGGGCGGGAAGGCGGACGATCGCGTCAGTCCACTGGTTCGTCGACATCGGAATTCTCGTACTCCGCCTCGTCGGCGCCGCCCCGGCGTCCGGTTCCCGCCACGTCGGTCGCGGGTGCCGCGGAGTCGGGCCAGTCCGCTACGGGTATTGCCAGAGGATCCTCGCCCTGCTCCGCCTGCTGGTTCTGCGGGTCGCGAGGGAGTGGCTCGTCTGCCTCCTCCGGCTCGTCCGGCTCGTAGCGCGCGTCCGTCTCATGGCGCCGGCCCGTCCGATCGGGCTCCTGCTGGGTGTTCATACAGGCTCACCTTCCTCTTGTGGCGGTTCCTGCCTGACGGAGCCGTCGGGCGGCAGCATCGCCCTGGGGGCCTCGCCGCTCGGACACCGGACCCGCCCCTTGGCTGCCGACCGCAGCCCCGTCCGTAAAACACGTGCGCCGCGCAACGCCGTGCCCGTGCCCGTCTCTCGCCGAAGAGCTGCGAGGCCACTTTCACGGGACGGGTGCCGCCGCCGGCCTGGGGGCGGCACCCGGGCATCAGCTGGGCCAGGTTCCGGTCAGGCGCCGGACCGAGGTCGCTCCGGCGCGGTCGACGGCAGCCTTGACGACGGCGAAGATCGCTCCTTGCAGGGCCGCGGCGAGCAGAATCTCTCGCCACGTGCGTTCCTCGTCCATCGCGCCCGGGGCGTCGTCGGTGTGCCCGGCCCTCTTCCACATCTGGTTGAAGGCGGCGCGGGCCAGAATGCCGCCCGCGAAGCCGAACGCAAGGCCTACCGGCCGGTAGGCGAGTTTGGCGGTCTTCATCGTTGCCTCCGGCTCCATCGCACGAGAAACAGAACGCCGCGCGGCGGCTCCCACGAGCAGGGAGTTCGGTAGGCCCGTGCTGCGGCCGTCCCCTGACCGACCTTGTCGGCAACGAGGTCCGGCGTCCGCTCTGCGGCGAGCTGCCCCGCACGAGCAGCCGTGCCACCCAGCTGCGCAGCGGAGTGAGCCGCCTTGACCACAGCCGGGTCGGGGGTCTTGTCCTTCGCGAGCCGGGCGGTGTGCTCCGCGGTCTCGCGGAGCTGACCGGTGACGGCAGAGCCCGTCGCGACGCCATGCGTCCTGAGATCGGCCGCCTTCTCCATGGCCTGGGCCTTCACGTCGGCCCTGGCGGCCAGCGCTTCCACGGGCTGTCCGAGCTTCTCACGGGCGTGCGCGACCATCCTGCGCAGTTCCTCGGCTGACGGCTCGGATGTGTCGCCTCGGGGCTGATGTCTCATCGGTGTGCCTTCTCCTCGATCTCGCCGACATCGACCTTGACGCTGCCGATGATTCGGTCGGGGGCCCCATCCGTCCACGGTTCGTCCGAACTGCCCGGCCCGGGAGGACGTTCCAACAGCCCCCATGCAATGCGCCTCCCTCCTGCACCGATCCGGAGTCCCCGACCCGAGCGGAGTCCAGGGCCGAACACACCCGCCGTTCCGCGGCCCGGATGCCCCAGGGCGAGCGCCGCCCGCTTACGCGCCTACCCCGTCACCGGCAGGCCACCCGTTCACACCTCGGCTCGCGATCCGTCCAAGGCCCGGGGCCAACTGCGCCGGTGGTCGCAGAGCGCGTCCTCTTCTGCTGCCGCGGCGCCGTTGCCGACCGACGACCGGGTGGACTCGCGGCGGGGATTCTCCGGACACCGGCACCTCGGGCGACGGCCCTTCATGATCGGGGCAGAAGCGCTGAAGAGAAGTCCGGCCCTGGCGACAGGGCCGGGCCCGCAGCTGGCGACACGACAATGAGGAGAATGGTGTGACGGGAATCAGCGGCGCCGACAACCGGAACGAGGACCGGGAGGGGGGCCGGGACGAGGACCAGGCGGATCTGCTCAGCGGCCTGAGCGTGGACAAGACCAACCCAGAGCAGCCCATTCTCCTCAGCGCCGAGGGCGCCCCGATCCGTACCTGGCGGGAGAACTACCCCTACGACCGCAAGCTGCGGCGAGGCGAGTACGAGCGGGCCAAGCGGATCCTGCAGATCGAGCTGCTCAAACTGCAGCGATGGGCCAAGGACACCGGCGCGCGGGTGGTCGTCGTGTGTGAGGGCCGCGACGCCGCCGGCAAAGGCGGCACCATCCAGCGGTTCACCGAACGCCTGAACCCGCGAGGCGCCCGGATCGTCGCTCTGGACAAGCCGACGGAGCGGGAAGCCGGGCAATGGTATTTCCAGCGTTACGTCGCCCATCTCCCCGGCCTCGGCGAGATCGTCTTCTTCGATCGCTCCTGGTACAACCGGGCGGGTGTCGAGCGCGTCATGGGGTTCTGCTCGGACGACGAGTACGCACTGTTCCTTCGCCAGTGCCCGGTGTTCGAGCGCATGCTGGTCGACGACGGCATCCACCTGGTCAAGTTCTGGTTCTCGGTGTCGCGATCCGAGCAGCGCACCAGGTTCGCCATCCGGCAGGTCGACCCGGTGCGACAGTGGAAGCTCTCCCCCACCGATCTGGCGTCGCTGGACCGCTGGGACGACTACACCACCGCCAAGGTCGACATGTTCAGGGCGACGGACACCGCGCACGCTCCCTGGACGGTCGTCAAGAGCAACGACAAGCGCCGCGGGCGTCTGGCGGCCATGCGCAGCCTCCTCTGGCGCATCGACTACGCGAGTAAGGACCCCTCGGCCGTGGGGGAACCCGACCCCCTCGTCGTCGGCGCCGCGGACACCCTCCTCGAGGCCGGCGAGGAGACCTCCGCCCTCTCCCCCACGCCCCTGGCCCCGCGCCATCAAGGCCCGGGAGCCCACCCGGAGACGAACAGCGACACGTAGGGCTCGCCCCCGTGGCTCGGAGTCCGTCCGGTCGTCGTACGCGTCGGCCACCGTCTCGAAGGCGAGGATGAACCCGCGGACCAGAGCACTGACCGGACCGGTGAGCTGGGTCAGAACCGGTCGGAGACCGCAATCCTGGGCGGCTCTGCGGCCGGGGCGTTCGTGGCGGGGCGCCTGGCCCACGGAGAACCCCGTGGCCGAAGGGGGCCCCGCCAGCGTCGTCGTCGATGCCGCCGACGGTGGCCGCCACGTCGCATGGGCGCAGCTCGCCGCGGTGTTCAACCGACGGTCGCGATCTGGTGCGCGCGAAGGGGCCCACGCTCACAGGAGCCGTTCGGCCCGAGGACGGTCGGCACACGGCACCTCCGCACGCCGTCGCCGCCGTCCACGAGGCCGAAGCGACTCCGCCCGGCTCTCGGAGTGCCGGGTCAGCGGCGGATGCCCGCGTACGCCGACGGGGAGATGCCGCCCTCCGCGCCCTGGGCGCCGCCGACCGTCCAGACCCGGCCCGCCGCGTCGGTCGCGGCGCCGTAGAGGTACCCGGCGCCGCGCGGGTTCTCCGTACGCTTGAGAAGGCCGTCGGATCCGAGCGTCAGGACGTAGTTCCCGGCCGGGTTGACGTCGGGGTTCATGGTCTCCCCCACGATCACCGGGCGGCCGGAGCCGTCGAAGGCGATGTCGAACAGCTGGCCCGTCTCGGCGGGCGTGCGGACGATGGACCAGACGCGGCCGTCGAAACGCACGACGACGGGACGGCGCCACAGGTTCTCGTCCCGCATGTGACCGACGGCCCAGATGTCGTTCGCCGACCGCCGCTCGATGCCGTCGAACATGGCGCCGTCGAGCCCGCTCGGCAGCTTCTGCTTCGTCCACGACGTGCCGTCGAACCGCGAGACGCCGTCGCCGATGGCGAGGACGACCCCGCCGGGGCCCGCTTCCAGCTGGGAGACCCAGGCGAGCCCGGTGTCGGCCGGCAGCAGGGTCCAGCCGCCGCTGCCGTCCGCCCTGCCGCGGAACAGAGCCGGCCGGTACTCGCCGGTCGCGTCGGTGTATCCGCCGTGCACCCAGACCGCACCGCGCGCGTCCACGTCGACGGCCGACAGCGACGTGCCGTCCGCCCCCTTCGGGAAGGGCAGCTCGACCGCGCTCCAGGCCTTGCCGTTCCAGTGCTGGAGCAGCGCTCGCCCCCGGTCCCAGTCGTCCTCGCCGACGGCTTCGTGGCGGGTGCCCACGGCCCACACCTGGTCGGGCGCGCCGACGGCGAGGTCCTCCAGGCGGCCGTGCTCGGCGGGCTGCGGGGGCGCCTGCCAGCGGGTGCCGGTCCAGCGCAGCGCGACCGGCGCGAAGGGCCGGGTGGTCGCGTCGTCGTGCTTTCCGACGGCCCAGGTCGCGCCGCCCGCGGTCTCGACGTCGAACAGCACGCTGCCGTTGCTGCCCGGCGGGCTGACGTTCCGCCAGTTCTGGGTATCCGCGGCGGCGGGGGCCGCGGCGACGGCGACGAACGAGGCGAGGCCGACGGCGACGGCAGTGGCCGCACGGGGCAGGGAAAGGTTCATGACGGGATTCCTCGCAGGGAGTTGAATGTTGTACGTGCTCTCACCCCATTGACGCGCCGACCCACGGGAGATGTTTCATGATTCTTCGAAACAGCTCAGGGCAGGGAGCGAGCACAGGTCGGGAGCGGCGCCGGGGGGCGGTCCGCGGCGGAGGGCGGCGAGCTCCGCGGGCCGGAGCGGGCCCCGGGCAACCTACGCACCCACCTCCCCGTGAAGTACAGGCGTCCTGTCGCCTTCCGCGGACGGCGCTTCACCCTCCTTCGCGGGCGCTCGTCCTGGCATACGGCGCACCCTGTGGGGAGCAGCTCTCAGTCCACTCCCCACAGGTGAACCCCTGGAGATCCGTCAGGCTCGCCAGCAAGGCACGCACCTTGTCCTCATCCAAGTCCTCATCCAAGTCCTCATCCAACGGCAGGGTCTCCCCCCTCCTCGTCCACCCCACCTGTCAGGAGAACCGGACCGTGTCAACTCTGGTACGTCCGGCCGAAACGCCGGGCGAGCAGCGTCGCCAGCCGGTTCACCGGCTGACGGCAAAGACCCTCATCGTCCAGCGCGCAGCAGGCGCGACGGCCTGGCCGACCTCAGCGGAACGCGGCGACATTGCGGGCCGCCCAGTCGGCGAACCGGCGCGGGGCTCGGCCGATGACCTGCTGGACGTCCGGGCTGACGCGCAGCTCGGCCGGGCTCGGGGAACCAAGGATGTCCAGGGTGTCGTCGGCGAGTTCGGCCGGCATGCTCCGGGCCATGGCGGCCTTGGCCTCGTCGCGGGTGAGGTCGTCGAACCGTACGGGCGAGCCCAGCGCGGCGCCGATGGCCTCGGCCTGCCGGCGCGGCGTGATGACCTCCGGGCCGGTCAACTCGTACACGCCGCCGGCGTACCGGTCGTCCAGCAGGCACGCAGCCGCCACCTCGGCGATGTCTGCCGGGTCGATGACAGGCACTCCGACGTCACCGTAGGGCGCTGCGACGACCCGCCGCGCTCGGACGGACCCGGCCCACCACAGGGCGTTGGAGGCGAAGCCGCCCGGCCGCAGGATGGCCCACTCGACTCCTGACTCCCGCAGGGTGTCCTCCACCGCGCGCAACGCGACCCGTGTAGGGCCGAACGGCCTGGTCGCCACGCCCTGTGAGGACAGCAGAACGATCCGACGGACCCCGCCGGCGGCAGCTTCGCCGATGATGGAGGCCGGGGTGGCTCCGGCGGCATGCAGATCGCCGGAGAGCAGCACGAACAACGCCTTCGCACCGGCCAACACGGGCTCAAGGCCCGCCGGCTCGGCCAGGTCGGCCACCACATGGCGGACGCCGTCCGGCATCGCCGCCGCATGCCGCGAAACCGTCGTCACTTCCCGGCCCGCCTCGACCAGCGCCCGCGTCAGCGGCCGCCCCACGTTCCCGGTAGCTCCGGTCACCACGATCATGATCAGCTCCTGATTCCGTCGTCCTGTGTTGGTCTTCACGCTAGACAGGGGGCTAACCTTCAGTAAGGGCATACCTTTTGGTAAGCCCATAACGCGGCGGGAGGCGCGCAGCTCATGCAGACCGAGACAGGCAGGGCGTATGAGGTGTTTCACACCGACTGCCCCGCACGCGACACGGTCGACCACGTGACCAGCAGATGGGGCGTGTGGGTGCTGATCTCCTTGCAGGCCAACGACCTCCGCTTCTACGAGCTGCGCGAGAGCATTCGGGGCATCAGCGAGAAGATGCTCGCCCAGACCCTGCGCACACTCGTGCAGGACGGCCTCGTCTGGCGGAATGTCCAGCCGACCACACCGCCCCAGGTCACCTACGGACTCACGGAGTTCGGCCAGGACGTCGGCGAACCCCTGAAGGAGCTTTTCGACCGGATCACACGGCGGCTGCCACCACGCGACGTGTGACAGCCAGTCACGGGCTGACCTTCGAACCCCGTCTGTCGGAGCGTCGGCGAGGGCGCGGTGCCGGTCCGGTCGGCGGGTTCCGCCGCTACCTTCCCGTCGCCCACCCCGGCTTGCCCGTACGCCCGTACGCCCGTACGCCCGTACGCCCGTACGGCATCATCCGAGGTGAACTGAGGGGAAAGACGGGGGTGGAGCCGGACGAGGCAGTGACGGAACCCGCCGCGGCCCGGCTCGGCGCCGATGGCCCCTCCGAGCGCCTGGAGACCCTGCGGGCGAAGGCCGGGCGGCCACTTCCTTCCCGACCGGTGAGCCGATCGCACCGACATCCCGGCCGACAGCGGCTACGCCCCGTTCGCCGGGCCGGAGCGGCGGGCGGGGCGCAGCCGCGCCTGCCGCACATCCACCGCCGTGTCCGAGCCCGCGCCGAGCGACGGCGGCGCAGTCGACGAACGGCTCGGGGACCATGCCGGCCGGGAGCGCCGGTTCCCCGGCGACCAGCGGGGCGTGGACGAGGCCTCGTCGAAGTCCTGAGCGAAACTCGACGGTCGCAGGGCGGTCCACCCAGTGCCGAGCGACGTACCGCATCCTCGACCGAACACATGTCCAGGCCGAAGGTGGAGTCTCGCCCCGGATATCGGCGCCGCGCCCGGAGAGCAGGACCAGCCGCTGCACCCCGGCGCATTCGGCCCGGGCCACGAACTCGTGAACCGGGCCCGGCACGCTGGGGGCCACCACATGGGCGACGGGGATGCCCGGCAGGGCCGCATCCCAGCCTCCGGGGTCGGACCGGTCGAACCGGGTCGGACTCGATCGGGAGGCAGCGCGGACCGGTGCGCCGCGCAGCCTGAGCCGGGCGGCGATCCGCCGGTCGATCTTGCCTGATGCTCCGAGGACGAGAGTGATGCCGTTGCCCATGACGTCTGAAACACCACTCGCGCCCCACACCGCGCGAGACGATTTCGACCCCGACTCCCCCACTTCGGAGGCATTTCCATATGATCAGATAAGGATCATGAGCACTAGGATCCTGTACCTGTTCAGCAGCGCGGCCACACCGGTCTTTGACGTCGCCCGGGTCATCGAGGAGGCGCAGGCCGACGGCTGGGACGTGTGTCTCGGCCTCACGCCGACGGCAGCGCACTGGCTCAGCGAATCCTTGGACGGCCTGGCCGTGCTCACCGGCCACCCGGTCAGGTGGGACTACCGGATGCCGGGTCAACCGGACATCTGGCCCGAGCCCGACGCCATCGTGGTCGCGCCGGCACCCTTCAGCACGGTGAACGCCTGGGCCCTCGGGATCACGGACAAGTGGCTTGTCGACGTTGTCGCCGAAGGCATCGGGAAGACGATCCCGATCGCCGTAATGCCGTGCGTGAACCGGGCCCACACCGCACATCCTCAGTGGGACCGATCGCTCGAGACACTCAGGAGCGCCGGTGTCCGTGTGGTCTACGGCGAGGGTGGGTTCATGCCGAACGAACCGGGGCAGGGCGACCCGTCGGCGTACCCCTGGCAGGCGGCTCTGGAGGCGGTCGCCGACGTCCTGGATGGGGCGTAGTCCCGCATTCGACCAGTCGCGGCCAGTGGTACTGCTGGTCCGAACGTCACGCCTCCGGCCGGACATGACCGATCGCCACAGATCTCAGGGGGCGTTCTCACGTGGTTCCGCAGCGCAAAAGTGGCACGATCGCCCGACGAGGCACGAGCCGCGAAGGAGGAGCTGACCAGGCCACCGAGAGCGCCGGCCCCCGCTCGGGGAAACAAGGGGCCGGCGGCAACCGATGGGGCGCCCGTCCTGTGCGCCGCCCTCACGACGTTACGAGCCCGGCCTCGCCGACGCAGCTTCTGATGGGGCACCAGTGGTGATCCGGTCGCCAGGCCTCTCCGGTCCCGGCCGAGGGCTGAGGCGCCATTGCTCCCCGCGCAGCGAACGGTTCCCCGGGCCGCCTGGTCCTGGCGAACGGGAACGAGGACGCGCCGAACCGGCGGACCACCCAGCCCGCCGTCCACGGCATCGGCATTCAGCGGCCCGTCGGCGGCCGCAACGACCACGCCTTTTCTCCCGATGCTCCGGCGTCTTCCCCACGAACAATGGCCTGGCGGGCGATCGGCTGGGCCCAAAACCAGGCTCTGCTCCTCGCGCGGTGATCCGCGCCGCGCGAGCGGGCGACGCCGTCTGAGCGGCACGTCGTCCCGGGTCGGACCTGCTGGTTCTCGCAGGTCCGACCGGGGCTGCAGAGACTTCCAGCTGTCATCCCTCGCCGGAGTAGCCTTCCTGTCCCTTCGCCGGGGTGTAGCCGGTGGCTGAGCCGTGGTACGTGGACGTGACCTGGTTCCGGCGGGAGGGATCCGCGCTGACGCCGGTGATGATGAAGGAGGAGACCTCGTTGTCAAACCCGTCGGTCAGGTTGTACTGATCCCCTCCGACCCCGTCGCGCCGAGGGCCGATGGTCGTCCTCTCGCCGGAGAACCCCGCAGCCGTGAAGAGAGTGATGCTCCATCCCTTGGCGATGGCCAGGCTGGAGATCGCATCGTTGCCGATCTGCCTCGCGATGTCGTCCATGTCATGCCGGCCGCCACCAAACCCTGCGTGCTTGCCCTTGCAGTTCCTCCGGTGAAGACATACACCCCGTTGGTGGGGTTGAGGATCCTCTCCGCATCGGCGGCCTTCGTGGCGGCTTCCCTTCCGGCCCGCTCGCTCTCGATGCTCTGGTTCACCAAGATGACCTGCAAGAACTCGGCGAGGTCCTCGTCGTGGGCCGCCCTGTCCTTCAGGCCGGTCATGCCCTCGTGGAAGGTGCCCCCCTTTGCGTAGAGGGCCATCACACGTTTGGCAAGATCCAGGTCGACGAGGGACTCATCGACAAGGAGCGTGGCGATGAGTTCGTCGGCGAGGGCCTTGTTGCCCATGAGCTTGTCTGCGAAGGCCTTGTCGTCGAGGGTCTTGTTGACGAAGGTTTTGTCCTTGATGTCCATGGAGCAGAAGCTACGTGCCTGTTCGGGGCAGGTTCTGCTCTGACACCCAGGAACGCGGCCGAGTTGACGACGCTATTCGCCCACCTGCAGGCCGACGGCAACAGCCCGAACTCCTCACCGACTCCAGGCTCAGGCGCAGGCTGCTGATCACGGGGTGAGGACGAAACCCTGACGGCCGCGCCTTCCAGCGGACCGGCGCGGCCGTCGCGACGATGGAACCGTCCGGCCGGTCCGGTGTGGGTTGAGTCAGGGGACGCGTACGGGACTGGGCGAGCTCCCGGGCACCGCCCCAAGGCCTTCCGGCGCGTCCCCTACCTCCGCCCCAAGGCCTTCCGGCACGTCCCCTACCTCCGCCCCGTGGCCCTCCGGCGCGCCGAACCACGCCACCGCGACCGCGCCCACGACCGCGAGGACAAAGCCGAGGACAGCGAGCCAGGCGAAACCCGGACGCGAGGCATCACCCAGCCACCACACCCCGATCATGCCGGGGAGCACCGTCTCGCCCACCACCAACGCCGCCGTCGCCCCGTTCACCGAACCGATCTGGAGCGCGACGGTGTGCAGATACATGCCGCCGATCCCCGCGACGAGAATCGCGTACAGCGCCGGATCGGTAAGGAGCGTGCCGAGGTCGAAGGGTTCGACGCCGTTCAGGATCCGCACCCCGACACCCAGCGCGCCGAAGCCGAGCCCAGAAAGCAGACCGGCCAGGATCGCCGCCCGCGCGCCAAGGAGACGTACGAGAACTGTGCCGCCCACCATGAGGAGCAGGGCGATCGCAAGCAGCCACCAGTGCGTGGCGGCCTGAGTGTGCCCACTGCCCTCCGGGCCCGCGGCGCTCGCCAGGAGCACCAGCGCGGAGCAGACCACACCGATCGATGTCCACTCCGCGCGGGTGAGCCGGATCCCGAGCAGCCGGACGCTCAGGACCGCCGTGACGACCAGATTCGCGCTGATCACGGTCTGGGACAGGAAGAGCGGCAGCAGCCGGGCCGCAAGCGCCCCGAGACCGAAACCGATGAAGTCCAGGATCGTGCCGACGACGAACTCCCAGGTCGTCGCCGCCTTCGCCGTGGAGGACAGACTCGGCCCCCCGCGCTCCGTGAGCCGACCCGCGGCCGCCTCACGCCGGGCGGACTTGCGCGACCCGACGGCCTGCAGGACGGAACCCGTGCCGTAACAGATCGAGGCGGCGATGGCGGTCAGCAGTCCTATGAGCACCGAGTGGCTCCGTTCTAAAAGGGTTGGTACGGACTGCCAGACGTGGCATCGGGCGTCGAAGTTGCCTCCCGTAGCCACCCAGTGATCTGCCCCACCAGCCCCCTGCCGGGATGCCGCCGGCCCCCTTTCAAGGCTTCCAGCTTCAGCGGCCAACCGAAGAAGTAGTGTCGACCCACTCCCCCGGTTCTGCTCTTCGTCGCGTTGACAGGCCGCTTGGGCACCCTGCCGTGCCCACCCGTGGGGAGCACCCATGTCCGCCGGCGTGCCCGCGCCGGCGTGGTGATGTGCCTGTCTACCCGAGGAGGGCGGCACCGGCCTTGTAGTCGGCAGCCTGAGTCGGGGTCAGGTAGTGGCTGACGCGAACGAGCACGGTGCCGCTGACATAGTCGTACTCGACAAGCATGGGCATGCCCGCG
Source organism: Streptomyces sp. CB02980 (assembly GCF_014451325.2). Taxonomy (GTDB): domain Bacteria; phylum Actinomycetota; class Actinomycetes; order Streptomycetales; family Streptomycetaceae; genus Streptomyces. The sequence continues at coordinate 184,560 of NZ_JACSCH020000001.1, forward strand.
AACAGGGAGCAGCACATGGTGGGGGTCGACCAGGGTTCCGGGGAGCGGGTAGCGGTCGGGGCGAAGGCGTCCGCGCTCGCGCGGCTGCTCGCGGAGACGGGGCGGGACCCTACCGGTTTCGTGCGGCCGAGAGGATCGGCCGGCTGTCAGTGACCCTTCTTATGCTGACGTCATGGAGATCACCAAGTCGATACTTGCGGAGGCCTGGCGGCGGACGGCTGCCGGACACGCCCTGCTCCACGAGGTCGGGTTGCCGCCCGTGGCCCTCTCGGACGACGAGCTGGAGGCATGTGCCGAGCGCGCTGAGGAGACGGAGGACGGCGGCCTGTGTCTGTTGCTTGACGAGGACGGCACGGTGCGTGGCCATCACGGCGCCTACCGGGAGGTCTTTGCGACCCGAGACCTCGAACAGGTGCTTTACCTGATCGCCGAGGCCGCGATGAGCCGGCACGGCCGCAGCCCCGAGGAGACGGCAGTCGCGCTGGACCGGATCGATCCGGCCTGGGGCAGACGGTTCCGCAGTGGCGGCCTGGACGACACGGGGGCGGTCGAGGTGTGCGGACGCGACCCGCTGGAGGGGCTTGCCTGGATAGCCGGGTCCTGGCGTGACCAGGCCCCGTACACGACGCTCGCCTTCTACCGCGCGGCGCCCGGGCAACTCGTCGACGCCGAGCGGCTGGCCTTGCTGTACGGGGCCGACCCCGCGCAGGTCGAAGCCGGTACGCGTCTGAAGGACCTGCTGGCTGTGGACAACGGCCGGGCCTACTGGGACCGCCAGTGGGAGAGCTGCTGCTTCGGGCAGGCGGGCGGGTGGACGTTCCTGCTGCACCACGACACGCCGCCGGGGGCTTACGCCGACAAGGAGGCGTACGCCGCGCTCGGGATCAAGGAGAACGTCTGGCTGACCGCCACCTCCGCGAAGGCCATCTACACCCTCGACTACATGCGGGACGGCCGCCGCGTCGACGACGACTGGGGGATGCTGGAGCTGATCTGGTACGAGCGCGGCCGTGCCCCCTATCTGCGGGGCGGCGAGCTGGACTTCCTCAACCAGGCACTGCGGCGTGCCGAGCTGGACCACCCCGAACTGACCAACACGTTCGAGCTGTACTTCCACGCCTTGGAGGAATCGCTCGGTCTACGTCTGCCGCGCCGGGACTTCGCGGAGGGAGACGTGCGGGTCGCGTACTGGGCCGAGTCCAAACCGCCACGCAGGTAAGACGGCGAGCTCGCGTTCCGCCCCCGACCCGTCGTCTCGCTCAGCGGCCCGGGAATGACGCGGTCCTCCTGATGGAACGGCTGCCGAGTCCACTCCTGTCACCTGCCCCTTGCCTACCCCTCGACGCTGATCGCCCGGACCGGACAGGCGCGGGCGGCCTCGCGGACCAGCGGGCCTTCGCCGCCCCCGTCCTGGCCCGGAAGCACCTTCCCGAACCCGTCGTCGTCCTGGGTGAAGACGTCCGGGGAGGTCAGGGCGCACTGCCCGGCGCCGATACAGAGTTCCCCGTCGATGGAGATGCGCATCCGTGCGGTCCTTTCACCATGTGACGGGGAGCTCGAGCATCCCCTGGATCGTGTCGCCGGGCTTGAAAAGGATCTCTTCGGTGGGGACGGCCAGCCGCAGCCCCGGCAGCCGGCGGAGCAGCGTCCCGAGCGCGATCTCCATCTCCGCGCGCGCCAGGTTCTGCCCCAGGCACTGATGGATGCCGAAGCCGAAGGCCAGGTGGTGCCGTGCCGAGCGCGACCAGTCCAGGGTGTCGGGATCGGCGTAGGCGGCGGCGTCCCGGTTGATGACGGAGGTCGAGAAGACCACGCCCTCACCCGCGCGGATGGTCGTGCCGTCGATCTCCACGTCCTCTCGCGCGACCCGCAGAAGCCCGTCCGCGATGGACAGGAATCGCAGCAGTTCCTCGACGGCCGCCGGTACGAGACCGGGATCGGCCTGGAGTTCGGCCAGTCGCTCGGGGTGGCGCAGCAGTGTGTACGTACCGAGGGAAATCATGTTCGCGGTGGTCTCGTGCCCCGCAGTCAAAAGGATCGTGGCGAGCTGTACCAGCTCCTCGCGGTCGGGCCCGCCATCCTCCGGCTGCCGCGCCACCAGGTCGTCGAGCACGCCCTCGCCGGGCTTGCGCCGTTTGCGTTCGATCAAGTCGCCCAGATAGCCCTCGAGCCGGGCGAGCGCGTCCTCGGTGTCCTCGACCGTCGGTCCGCGGAGCAGCCGAGCGGACTGCTCCTCGAAGAAGTCGTGGTCCTCGTACGGGACTCCGAGCAGGTCGCAGATCACGATCGAGGGCACCGGCAGCGCGAACGCGCTCACCAGCTCGGCCGGCGGGCCCGCAGCCTCCATCGCGTCGAGGAGCCGGTCCACGGTCTCCTGAATGCGCGGGCGCAGCCGCTCGGCACGCTTGAGCGTGAAACTCGGGATCAGCATCCGGCGCTGGACGTTGTGCTCAGGGTCGTCCCAGCCGAGCAGCGCGGCGCGTCGGCGTCGGCGCACGGCCGAGGCCCGCTCGGTCGTGAGCGGGAAGTCGGGCCGGGTGGAGTCGGTGGACAGACGCGGGTCCGAGAGCAGCGCCCGGCCGGCTGAGTGTCCGCTGACGAGCCACACGGAGCGCCCGTCCCACAGGGTCACCCGCGACAACGGGCGCTCCTCGCGCAACGGGTCGTAGGCAGTGGGCGGGTGGTAGGGGCAGGTCCGGCTCTGGGGGAACGCCACGGCTTCCGTCATGAGGGCCTCGCAAGGGGCGAATCGGCGGCTTCGAGATTGATGCCGTTCCCACTACATGCCTCAGGCACCTATCTGGTCTACGCACAGTTCGGCCAATCCACCGGAACGGGGTCATCCATTCGGCAGCAGCCCGGGAGCACGTGGTCAGCACGCGCCATGCGTGAGCTCGACAGCTCTCGCTACCCTCTCCGTGCGCACGCGGAAGCCGTGCGCCACTCGTCGGCGGGTCGGGTCCGTCCGCGGACCCGACCCGACCCGACCCGGGCAGCGGCCTGGAACGGCAGGCGCCGTTCAAGAGGTCAGGAGCGCTGCACGGGCGGGCCGGAATCGACGGGGGACATCGCGGCCAGGACGAAGGCGTGCCCACCGGGATCGGTGTAGCGGCGCACGTCCGTGCGCCCGTCGGTCCGAGTTCCGTCGATCTCGGCGGCGATGGGCCGAGCTCCGAGCGACACCGCCTCGCGCTCCGCCTCATCGAGGGCATCAGGGGCCACGAAGATCTGCAGATGAGCCTGCTGGGAGTCCTCGGGGCGCGGCCAACTCGGCGGCGCCTGCCCGAGGTCACGGCGGATCCCGAGTACCACTCCGGCGCGACCGGAGACGAGGAGCAGGTCGTGGTCGTCTCTCGCGGGTTGCACGGTGGCTCCGAGCAGGGTCGCGTAGAAGCGCGCGAGGGGTTCCGGATCGGTGGAATCGAGGACGAGGACGCTGGTCTTGAGAACAGGCATGCATCCCGTCTGCCCCGCGGGTCCGTGGCCATGCTCCCCAGGCCATGTCCGGAGAGAGTCATGGGCGGCAGCGGCAGAGGCAGGCGTGGTGAGCATGACCTGGTAGTGGGTGGCTCGTCTGTCGTAGCGGGTGGCCAGGGCCGGGTTCTGCTTGAGCCGGCTGAGGCAGCGTTCCACGAGTTACTCCGTCGACAGGCCGTCATGTCGAGGCGGCGGCGGGGCGATCGTGGTCCGGCTCCCTGCTGATGGTTGGGTGGTGCCGAGTTCATCGGCAGGCCGTCGAGGCGGCCGCGGGCCGGTGCGGGTGCGGGCCGGTGCGGGTGCGGCCGCGGGCCGGTGCGGGTGCGGGCCGGTGCGGGTGCGGGCCGGTGCGGGTGCGGCCGCGGGTCAGGGGTTGCCTGTGAGGTGCTGCGCCCTTGTCATGTCGTGAGGTGCATGAGTTGTTCGGGGTGTCGGCGCGGTGGGAGTCCGCAGGAGGTCTCGCCAGTCGGCCTGCCAGTTGGCCAGCGCGAGGATGCCCATGATGAGGAGGTGGGCCGGTGCGGCCCAGCTCTCCACCGCCGGGTCGTGGTTGACGATGTGGGTGGTGGCCGCGCCGGTGAGGACGAACATCAGCGTCGTGGCACCCAGGAAGCGTGTGCGCCGGTCGGGGATCACGAGCAGGACCGCGGCGATACCTTCCAGGGCACCGACCACGAACCGCATCCAGGGCGGGTAGCCCCAGTCGGCGAACTTCGTGGAGTACGCCGAGCTGAATATCGTGTCGCCCGGCCAGTACTTGGTCACGGCGCCCAGGGCGAACTCCAAGGCCAGGAACCAGTACAGACCGGTCATCAGTCGCTTCGACATGCGTGTCCCTTCAGGGGGAAGTGGGCAGGATCGGGCCGCCGCGCGGCGATCTGCGGTGCCGCGGGGTCTTTGCTTCCGCAGGTCAGCCCTGCAGGGTGGTGATGGCCTTCTCGATGCGCCGACGGCGCGTCTCGGGCCTCTTCGCGCTCTCGATGGCGCGCACGTGCTCACGCTTGCGGCTGTAGGTGAGGCTGTCGTATGCGGCGCGGGCGACGGGGTCGTCGTCCAGGGCGCGCGCGAAGTCCGGGGGCTCGACGACGACGCGCGGCTCGGTGTCGAGCTCCAGCTCGACCTCGACCTCCTCGCCGATTCCGACACCCGCGGCCTGCCGGTTGGCGTTGCTGAGGCCCAGGAGGTGACGGCCTCGCAGGAGAGCGACCCGGCTCTTCCAGGAATGCCCGTTGAGCGTGATCGTCACGGGCGGCCGCGCGCCCCCGCCGAGCGCCGCCACCACCCCGGGCGGTACTTCCAGGCCCCGCATGGGCTCGGGCGGCTCGACGAGGGTGCGAAACTTCATGATCTTCCTCCTGTTGTTCTGCCATCTCACGGGGGGCGGGGAGTCAGGACGGCGTAGGGGCGAGGAAGGCGGCAGCCTCCCAGGCGAACCCGTCCAGGTCGGCGAAGGGGCCGGCGGTGCCGCCGAGGACAATGCGGTGCGAGCCGGCGCCATCGGCCGGAACGCCGAGGTCCTTGGCCAGAGCACGGCGCTTGTACAGCGCCAGCTTGATCGGGTTGGAGTGGCCGGGGGTGAACTCGGCGTACTTGCCACCGAAGCTCTTCGCCACGCTCAGGCCCCGGCCGACGTAGAACTCCTTGGTGGCCTTCACGCTCTCGACGCCGATCAGCAGGACGACCTCGTCGATCTCACGGGTGGCGGGGCCGGTGTCCTTCTTCGCCGAGGTCGCGATCTTCCAGATCGTCCCGTCCGGGGCCTGGACGACGCCGCCGTAACCCCACAACGACTTCGCCGCGGGCTTCAGCACCGTGGCGCCGGCCTCAACGGCGGCGCCGACGAAGTTGTCGACGGTGCCCGGACCGGACACCGTGAGCGCCAGGGTGAAGCCACGGAAGCCGGTGGCGTGTGCCTCGGACGCCCTCAGGCGGATGTACGTGTCCACGCCGAAGGCGCTGTAGAAGCGGCGAGCGGCCTCAAGATCAGCCACCTCAAGAGTGACGGACGTGAGGGACGTGTGGGCTGCGGTGGAAGCGGTGGTTGCCATGACCATCACGCTAGAGGCCGGGCGGCACCCGGGGCTTCTCGAATCCTGACCGGTCGGTCGACGGCCGGCTCGGTGAAGCCGATGGTGAACGTCCCCAGCGACACGCAGGCGGCAACGGCCGATACGGCTGGAACCCGCACCCGGCCAGCAACCCATCCCTACGTGGAGGCGCTCCCATCCTCAGGAAGAAAGCATCCGCTGGGGCGGACGACGTCTCTCGGAAGCGGCCCGACCGTCTGCCGCACGATCAGACATCACCCTGGACGAGGGCATGCAGGTGCTCGTCATGCCATCCGTCTGCGTGCAGCAGCGCGCTGCGCATGGTGCCTTCGAGGGAGTATCCAGCCTTGTCCGCAACACGACAGGATGCCTGGTTGGCCACCGAGTGACACAGTCGCAGGCGATGCAGGCCAAGGTCTTTCAAGGCCCACTCGCTGACGCGCTTCGTGGCTTCGACCACCACACCGCCCCCGCGCGCTGCGGGGAGGATCCAGTAGACGATCTCGGCGCTGCCACCGCTGAGGTCGATGTCGCCCCACCCGATCAGGCCGACGGCCTCCTCCTCAGGTCGAGCGATGGCCCAGATCGCACTCAGCTCGGCCTGCCAACGCTCGTGCATGCGTTCAATCCTCTTGCACGCGTCCTCCGGTGTCTCCACCAGCAGGCGGTTCCACTGGCGAACCCCGGGATCCTGACTGCCGGCCACCAGGACGGCGGCGTCGGAGAGACGCCAGGGACGCAGCTCCAGGCCGCTTGGAAGGCCGAGCACCGGCTGGTCCATCTTGGCCATCTGCCCGGCCGGAACGACTGCTGGTATGCCTGAGCTGGAGATCATCGCGGCATCCTGCCACAGTCCTCAGCCGCGAAACCCGTCACCTGATGCCCGGTGCCCGGTGCCCGGTGCCCAACCATCAACCCGGCGAACCCATGCGGTCGCAGCGCTAGGCGGAACTGGTGGTGCCGGTAGTGCTGGTGGTTCCTGTGGCGCCAGTGGTGCTGGTGGGCGGGGCCTGCTGGTAGAGCGCCACCAGCACGCCGTGCACGGGCTGGCCCTCTCCGTCCTCCTCGGCCTCGTCGACCAGTCGGGTGAGGGTTTCGCCGAGTTCTCTTGCCTTCGCGGGGCTGAGATGCAGGTGGCGCAGTGTCAGGTGGGTCTCGGTGGGAGAGCGGTCCAGTTCCTGGGCGATCGCGGTGAGCATCGCGGTGGTGCCTGCTGCCTGGGGGTGGGCGACGATCATGTGGCGGGCCGTTCGCTGGAAGTACTGCTCCGTGCCGCCGCGGACCTGGCGGGTCTCGGCGATGTGGATCAGCCCGGCTTCGCGGAGGACTTTGAGGTGGTGGGCGACGTTGCCCTTCTTCGCGTCGAGTTGCACCGCGAGCTGGCTGGTGGTGGCGGGCCGGTGGCCCAGGGCGAAGAGCAGCCGCTGGCGCAGGGGGTGGGCGAGTGCGGCAAACTGCTCGGGCGCACCGATCTCCAGGACGTCCTCGGGGGGCGGCTGGTAGGAGGGCTGATCACGCATACCGAAAGTGTCTAAACTCTTTGACGCTTACGCAAGGGCAATGCTGTACTTCCTGCCGTGACGACTTCAACGAAGCTTGCGCCGGCCCCTGTTATCGACGAGACAGCCCGGCTCGTGATCGAGCAGTACGTGTTCCCCGAGATAGCCGAGCAGGTCGCCGGCCTGCTGCAACGGCGCCTCGCCGATGGCGCCTACGACGTCGACAGTGCCGAGGACCTGGCCCGTCTGGTCACCGCGGACCTGCAGTCCGTCAACGGCGACCGGCACCTGAGGCTCAAGCACCACACCGACCCGGTGTCCCCCAAGCAGGGTGCCGCCACCCTGGACGCCATGCGCCGGGACTTCGACACCTCACTCGGCGGTGCCCCCCGGGTGCAGCTGCTCGACGGCGGCGTCGCCGTGGTGGAGCTGGCACCGATGCTGTTTCCGCTGGAGTGGGCCGCCGAACCGCTGGGCGCCGCGCTCACCGTGGCCTCCCGCGCCCGGGCGCTGATCGTGGACCTCCGCGGCAACCGCGGCGGCGACCCCGACACGGTCGCCTTCGTCTGCAGCTACCTCCTTGACCAGCGCACCCACCTCAACACCATGCACTGGCGCAGCGGCGAACGCATCGAGCAGTCCTGGAGCCTGCCGCACGTTCCCGGCGCACGCTTCGGCGGCAGCAAGCCGCTGTACGTGCTGTCCAGCGACAGCACCTTCTCCGCCGCTGAAGAGCTGGCGTACAACCTCCAGCAGCTCGGCCGCGCCGTGGTCGTCGGCGAACGCACCCGCGGCGGCGCACACCCCTGCAAAGGCTGGACGGTGCATCCGCACCTGGAAGTCACCGTCCCCATGGGCCGGGCCGTCAATCCCGTCTCCGGCACGAACTGGGAAGGCACCGGAGTCCAGCCGGACATCCCCTGCACTGCTGCCGACGCCCTCGACCACGCGCACGCACTGGCCAAAGCCCGGCTGACAGACTGACCCGGACCACCGGTCCAGCCCACCGACCTCTGCGCCCGCGAACGTTCCGAGGGTAAGAGCCACGAGCAGGCGTTCCTCGCCCTCGCCCATCGACGTCCTGTGGACCTCATCCGCGACCGGCGAACCTGTGGCGACCGAAGCGTTCTCCCTGGTCTCGGCCAGGGAGTCGGACGGGGAGAGCAGGGCGTCGGTCGGCGGTCGGTAGCGGCGGCGGGCCTGTGGCGGTAGCAACCGGAAGAACGCGGACCTCGTGGACGACGGGCCCGCCGCCAGCTCGTACACCGCCGCCTTCATCACTGGCCGGCTTGCGCCGACGGACGGTGGGTCGAGGACGAGCCGGCAGTCAGCAGCCGTGGGCCTCAAGACAAGGTCCGGCGAAGAACTCCTGAACCCCCTGTGGCAAGCAGCACAGCGAACGCATCTGCCACCAGGGTCCTTCTCCGCCGAACCTCGCTGACTTTTCAACGAACTTGTGGCGCGGGACGCTAGAGCTCGCAGCTGATGCTGACGCCCCAGCCTCCACTGCCGTCGCTGTGGACCTCGACGTGGACACCGAAGGACTGGGTCGTGGAGTCGATGCCGATGTTGGCTCCCTCGACCAGCGCCTGACTCAGGAGCGCCCGCCACCGGAAGCCGTCGGCGGGGTCCGCCGTGGCCGTGTTCAGCTGGTCGCGCTGCTTGTCCGTGAGCACGAAGTACTCGTCCCCGAAGGCGAGGACGCCACGGGTCTGGATGATGTCGATCGCCCGGCGCCGCTCCTGCTCCTCCTCCTTCAGCCGCTGGATCAGCTCCTCGAAGGTCTGCGGGTTGAGCGCGGGCTTGGTGTACGTGGCCATGGTGTCTCCTCGAAGCCCATGGGTGGTGGTGTGGGCGCACAGCGGCATACGTCGGCGTACCTCGGACGCGACGGAGAACCGGTGCAAGGAAGCCGGCCAGAGTGAAGCCCGAAATCTTCCTTATTGCCCCTTTTTCACCGTACGCGCAACTCGCCTGCCCTGCACGGCGGAAGCCGCGCCGGGAGCCCCCTCACTCCCCTGGGCGCGGCGGACTGGCGACCGTGCAACCGCCCCCGGACAGTGGCTGGAGAGACAGCCCGCCAGGAGAGACCCGACCGAGAAGTCAGCCCCGCCCCGGAAGGCCGCCCCATGTCCGGACCCGTGGAACCGCTGCCCGACTGCGCAGACGACCCCACCGGCGCGCTACGCGCCATGTTCGTGGACCTCGTGCAAGGCAGGCGGATCGCGCAGGGGCAGGAACCCGCGCTGCGGCCCGTCTTCCTGAAGGCCCACGGCTCCGCCCGGGGCCTCCTCACGGTCGACGCCGACCTGCCCGAGGAGCTGCGCGTCGGCTTCCTGGAGGCGGCCAGGGCCCAGGGCGGGCTGACCGCGTGGGTGCGGTTCTCCAGCGACACCGTGCCCTCCCGGTCCGACCTGCGCACCACCCTCGGCGTCGGGATCAAACTCTTCGGGGTCCCCGGCACGAAGCTCCTGGCGGACGAGAGTGCCTCGGACACCCAGGACCTGCTGCTCCAGAACCACGACGTGTTCTTCGTCGACACCGCCCGCGACATGTGCGAATTCACCCGGGCCGGGGTGGTCGACAACAGCCTCCAGGCCTATCTGGACAGCCATCCGGTCACCCGAACGGTCCTCCAGGACATGGCCAAGGCCGAGAAGAGCACGCTGACGGCCACGTACGGGAGCGTGCTGCCGTACGGCTTCGGGGACGAGCGGCACGTCAAGTACAAGCTCGTCCCGGCCGGCTGCCCGGACGGCGATCCACAGGCCGTGCCGCCTGACGAGGACCCGTCCTTCTTCCGTGGCGACCTGCGGCACCGGCTGGCCGCCGGGGAGGCGGTTTTCGACCTGTTCGTGCAGGTGCGCGCCGACCCGGAGCGTATGCCCCTGGACCGGGCCACCGTCCGCTGGGAGGAGGCGGAGAGCGCCCCGGTCCGGGTGGCCCGGCTGACCCTGCATCAGCAGAACACGGAGGCCCGCGGCCAGGCGGCGTACGGCGAGAACCTCGCCTTCAACCCCTGGCACTCCCTGCCCGAGCACCGCCCGGTCGGCAGCATCGCCGAGGCCCGCCGCGAGGTGTACCGCGCCTCGGCAACCCGGCGGCGCGACGCCAACGGCGTCCCGGCGACCGAGCCCGGCCCCGCCCGGCCCGCCTCCACCGAGCCGCTCGGCCGCGACACCCACATCGTCCGTGCCGCGATCCACCCGGCGATCGGCGTGGCCCGGGTCGGCGACAGCGCCGAGGGCTTCTTCCTCGCCCCCGAGGTCGACGACGCGCCCGCCGAGGCGTCCTACAAGGACGCGACCGGAGCCCTGAAACGACAGGCGGTCCGATTCAGGGTGTACGGCTTCAACGCGGCCGGGCAGCCGGTCGCGGAGCTGACCGCGGACAACGCCGACCTGCGATGGACCGTGCACGTGGCCAACAAGAAAGGGGCCTGGTACCAGTTCCAGCTGGCACTGGACATCCCGGAGGCCGACGACGCGCCCCCGAGCAGGCTGCGCAACGCCCTGGTCCGGCCCCGGAGCCGGCTGGCCATCGACCCGGGCTCCCGGTCGGTGCGCGGCCGCGACCGGGCCGGACTCCCCGAGCTCCGGTTCGACACCGGCACGTTCCTCGGCACCCCCGTCTACCTGGGCGAGCTGCGCACCGACCGGGCCGGCCGGCTCCTCTTCCTCGGCGGCCGGGGCAAGGCGGCCTCGGCGGACAACCTCCCGGCGAAGGACTTCGCCAACAATGACGGCTGGCACGACGACATCGCCGACGGGCCGGTGCGGGCCGAGGTCCGGATCGACGGACGCTCCATCCCCGTCGAACCCGCCTGGGTCGTCGTCGCGCCACCGGACTACGCGCCCGGGCTCAAGTCCGTCCGCACGCTGTACGACCTGCTCCGCGACACGTACGTGAAGGCCGGCCTGCTGCCGCGCCCGCGGCTCGTCTCCTTCACCCAGGACGTCCTTCCGGTGCTGCGGCGGCTGTGCGACCTCCAGTGGGTCAACCAAGGGCTCGCCGTCCAGTTCGGCCACGGCGGCCGCGACCATCTGCTGGCGCCCGAGCGGCTCGCCCGGCTGGCGAGCAAGGACCCGGCTCACAAGGAACTGCGCCGCCAGGTCTGGGCGTCCCTGCGACACCTCGACCGCGACGGCATGTCCACCGTTCCCTGGCCTTCGGTGTACGGCGACGCCATGAATCTGCCGCCGGTCTCCCCGCGCCAGCACTTCGCCCTCTCGCCGCTCCAGTACGACCTGCTGACGCGCTGGATGAACGGCTCCTTCGTCGAGGACTTCCGGCCGGCCGCCACGCCGGTGACGAGGCTGGAGGACGTACCGCTCGCCGAGCGCCCCGCGACGCTCGACCGGGTCGCGCTGTCGTTCTGCCTCGCCGACGCCTTCCACCCCGGCTGCGAACTCACCTGGCCGATGCGGCACGCCACGCTGTACTCGACGCCGTTCCGGATCAAGCACCGCGAGACGGAGCTGCCCGACCAGCTGTACGGGAGCGTGCTCACCCCTCAGGCCGCGCTCGCTGTCGACGGCCCGCTGTACGCGCAGGGCCCCGGCTACCTCACCCGGTGGATGGCCGTTCCCTGGCACACCGACACGGCGAGTTGCCGCTCCGGCTACGACCAGGGGTTCGGGCCACGCTACGACCCGTACCTGCCGACGTTCTGGCCGGCCCGGGTGCCCAATCACGTCCTGGCCGAGGAGGACTACGCGATCGCGATGGATCCCGCGCGGCCGCAGGAGGAGCGCCGGCTCGCCTTCGAGCGCCGGTCGGTGTGGCTGCGCTGGCTCCCCACCGACTACGAGACCCAGATCAATGAGATGGTCCGGGACTTCGGCAAGCTCGGGATCGTCGAACGCCGCCCCGGCCCGCAGGACACCCCGGGGCTCCCGGAGACGATGCTGGTGGAGTCCGAGGTCACCTTCGCTCCTGACGCGGCACCGCCCCGCGAACGCAATCTGATCACCGTGCACGTGCAGGAAGCCGCGGATCCGGAGAGGCGGACCGACGCGGTGGCCGCGGCCGCGGCGCTGGCCGAGCCCCCCGACGAGGAGGTCTCGACCGGGTTCATCACCAAGATCACCCGCTTCCCGGGCCACCGGTGACGGGCGGCTGCGACGCGGTCGTGGCGGGCGCCGGGCCGGCCGGGTCGGTCGCAGCGCTGTGCCTGGCCCGCGCGGGCCGCGGCGTCCTGCTCCTCGACCCCCGGCCCGGTGACCGTCCGGCGGGGCCCGCCGGGGCGGCGGCCGCGACCGACTCCGACGGCTCGCCGCGAGACCTCCCGTACCACCGGCCGCGGGGGGCGGGCCCGTACCGGATCGGCGAGACCCTGCCGCCCGCCGCACGCATCTTGCTGCATGACCTCGGGCTGCTGGCCGGGCTCGGCGCCGACGGACACCTGCCCTGCACCGGCACCGAAGCGGCGTGGGGCTCCGGGGAGCTGTACGGGCGCGGGAACGTCCTGGACCCGCACGGGCCCGGCTGGCATCTGGACCGCGTCCGGTTCGACGCGTTTCTGCGCGGCGCAGCCGAGAACGCCGGAGCCCGGCCCGTGTGCGGCGTGGCGGTGCGCCGGACCGGGCAGCCGGGAGAGTGGCGGCTGGTGGTGCGGGAGCACGGGGAGGAGCGGGAGCTGCCCTGCGCGTGGGTGGTGGACGCCACCGGCCGACGCGCGGTGATCGCCCGGCAAGGCGCCGTACGCCTGCGGCAGGACCGGCTCGTCGCCGTGTACACCGTGCTGTCCGGCCCCGCACCGGCCGACCAGGACCTGCGCACGCTCGTCGAGGCGGCGCCGGACGGCTGGTGGTACACCGCGCGCGTGCCGGCCGGACGGCTGGTCGCCCATCTCACCGACCTCGACCTCGCCGATCCCCGGCTGCGCACCACCGCCGGGTTCCTGGAGCGGGTGGCCGGCACCCGGCACGTACGGACCCGGTTGGACGGCTACCCGGCCGGGCGGCGGCCGGACCCGCGGTGGGCTCCGGCCCATGGGCAGCGGCTCACCCCGCCGGCCGGGCCGGGCTGGGTGGCCGCCGGGGACGCCGCGCTCGCCTGCGACCCGCTCTCCTCCCAGGGGATCCTGACGGCCCTGCACACCGGCGTCCGCGCGGCGCGGGCCGTCGACCGCTGTCTGCGCGGCGGCGGTCGCGGCGACGAGGACGCGCTCGCGGAGTACAGCGCGTTCGTCGACGGGGTCACGGCCCGCTACCTCACGCACCACGCCCGGGCCTACGCGGACGAACACCGCTGGCCGTCGGCCCCGTTCTGGGCACGGCGCCGCCCCGTGGTCCTCGCGGGCACCCCCTTGGGGGCCCTCACGCCGGGTTGAGGCAGATGTTCTGCGTGGTACCGGCCATGGTCGCCTGGTCCAGGACGACGAGCCGGTTGACGTACCCCTCGCGCATGACGAGCAGCGAGTACCCCGACCAGATGCCGTCGATGAGGGCGATGAACTGGGCGTTCGCGTCGAAGGTGTAGGTGTTGAACCCATCCGTGATCCAGGACCACGGCAGCAGCTGCTCGTTGGAGCAGTCCCGCAGGATCAGGGTCACGACCCACGGGAAGTGGATGTCCGGGACGGTGGTGTCGCCCCGCTCGGCCCCCAGCAGGGAACCGTCCTCGAAGACTCCGCTCTTGCGCCCGCTGCCGGTGGCCTGTTCCGCGACCGTGGCGAACCGCTTGTGCATCGGGCTCCGCAGCCGCGCGGTCGAGCCGTGGCCCTCCGCCTGACGCAGGGAGATGCGGACGAACGCGGTGAGTTTCGCGGCGAGGTCGGCCTCGTCGTACACGGGGAAGAGCTCGGGGGGCACACACGGATCGACGGGGAGGGGCGGGAACCCGAGTGTGCCCGGCTCCGGGTCCTGGGTGCTCAACTTCTTGAGGAGGTCGTCCCAGTCCACGATGGGCATGGGCAGGCCCCGAAGCAGGGCACCCAGCTCGTAGATGAGTGCGGTCTCGGGGTGGGCCATCAGCAGCTGGGCCTCGAAGGACGACCCCTGAGACCCGCCGGCGTTCTGGTTCACCATCACCATCACCAGCTCCTGGTTGACGGGTGTACGGGTTGGAGGACGAGGAGCCCGGGCGCGGCAATCGATCGAGGCGGGCCGGGGCCGGGCGCGAGAACGCGCCAAGGGCCGGGGATGGCCGCTGCCTTCCGGGGGCCACGGCAGCCTGCGCTGGGGCGCTCCGCGTGCGGACACTCCCAGTCTCACCCTGGCTGTTCAGGCCCGCAAACGCGGTCCGCGCCGGGCTTCGGCCCGCACGGCGCGCCGCCACCAGCCTCCTGCCGTACGCTGGAAGACGCCTGCTCGGCTCGGTCGTGCCCCGCCAACGCACCCTGGGAGAAGGGCAGATGTCGACCCTCACTCCTCCTCAGCTACGGCTGCTCGGCCCGTTCCGTCTGGAGTCCGCCGCCGGACCGGTCGACCTGTGCGACAACACGCAACGGCTTCTCGCCTTCGTGGGGCTGCGCAGGCGCGTCAGCCGCAGCGTCCTCGCCGGGACGCTCTGGCCGGACGTCACCGAGGAGCACGCGCGGGGCAGTCTGCGCACGACCTCGTGGAAGCTGCCGCACGGCGACCGCCCGCTCGTGCGGTGCGGCGGCGAGTCCGTGGAGCTCACCGACGCTCTGCTGGTGGACGCCCACACGCTGGCCGAGACGGCGCTCAGTGTGGTGCGCGCCGCGGGGCCGCGCCAGCCCGGCCCCGCGCCACTGGTGCTGCTGGGCGGCGGTGAGCTACTGCCCGGCTGGGACGAGGACTGGGTGCTGCTTGAGCGTGAGCGGCTGCGCCAGCTGCGGCTGCACGCGCTGGACGCGCCGGCGGAGGCGCTGACCCGGCAGGGCAGCCCGGCCCTGGCCCTGGAGGCGGCGCTGGCGGCGTCGAACTACCCTTTTTCATGGACGAAAGTGCACAAAACAGGCACGAAAGGGGCTTTCCATGACGGCACTTCTCGAGTACCGGAGCAACCGGATCGTCGAACTGATGGAGGAGCCCGCCGAGCGCCGCGACGCTGACTGGCTGAAGGAGTCGCTCCAGCAGGCGATGATGCTGGAACTCGCCACGCTGCCCCCGTACTTGTCCGCAATGTGGTCCATCGAGCCGCAGAGCGGGGAGGTGTTCAAGGCGTTCAGGCGGATCGTCTTCGACGAGATGTCCCACCTCGGCCTCGCCGGGAACATGCTCACCACCATCGGCGGAGTCCCCCGCCTCGCCGACGCTCATACGGTTCCGACATACCCCGGTCCGCTGCCCGGCGGCGTACGTCCGTCGCTGACTGTCTTCCTGAGCGGGCTGACGAAGCAGTCACTGGATCTGTTCGCGCAGATCGAGGAACCCGACGACCCGGTCGCGGAGGCCCGTTCGCACACCTCCATCGGCGCGTTCTACACCGCGATCCTGGAGGCGTTCCAGAACCACGCGGAGCTGATCACCGGGGCCCATCAGCTTGAGCGGGACATGGAGCACCACGGCGCGGGCAACAGCCTCGTTGCCCTGAACTCGCTGGCGGACGTCGAGGCGGCCATCGACGTGATCAAGGAGCAGGGCGAGGGCACCTCAGCCTCGCCGGAGAACCCCCACCCCGGAGAGAGTGGCGAGCTCGCCCACTTCTACGTCTTCCGGCAGCTCTTCCACGGCCGCAAGCTGGTCAAGGTCGCCGAGAACCCGGACCGGTGGGAGTTCACCGGGGACGTGATCGCGATGCCGGCCACCCGCCCGATGGGCACGGTGCCCGACGGCGGCTGGGGAGCACCCGGGCAGCCGACCCCCGACGCCGACACGCAGGACCTGCTGGGGCGAGGCAACCAGACGTACAGCAGGATGCTGCGCTCGCTGGAGGATGCCTGGCAGGCAGGGGACCCGGACACGGCGGGCGGTCTGCTCGGCGACGCCGTCGGCGAGATGATCGGCCTCAAGGGCCCGGCCCGGTCCCTGATGAGCCGCGAGGTCCCGGGCAGCGGCGGCAAGACCTACGGACCGGAGTTCCGGTACGTCGACGCATAGGACCGGTCGACGCATGGGGCCGTCCGGCCCGGTGAGGAACGAGTGCCATGAGCGAACAGGGCTTGGGACCAGGTGAGGGACGTTTCGAGGTCCCTCCGGATCACCCCGTCGACGGGAGGCCGGACCAGGAACCGGAGGGCTTCCGGGTGCCCCCGTACCCACCGCCGGAGGAGAGCCGCGCGGCGCTGGAGCGGGCGAGTGGCCTGCGGGACACCAGGATCAGAGACGCCCAGGAAGCCGTGACCGAGGCCCTGTTCACCGATGCGAGGGCCCGGTACGGGAGCGGCGCGCCACGGACGGCGGACACCCTGCAGGGGGTCGGCATCATCCAGGGCGTCGGCGCGGGCATGAGCGGACCCGGCGCAGGGACGCCCGGCACGGAGGTCCTGAGCGTGTGCGTGGCGGAGGCCATGCCGGCGGACCAGGTCCGGGAACTCGTCGTCGACGCGTTCGGCGTCCGCGCGGCCGGAGACCTTCCGCTGCGGGTGGTGCACAGCGGCCTGATCCGGCTGCAGACCCACACCCACCGCCAGCGGCGGGCGCCCGGCGGAATCTCCGTGGGCCATCACACCGGTGTGCAGGGCACTCTGGGATTCATCGCGAAGGGGCGCGCCGCCGCGGACGCGAACAAGTTCTTCCTGGTCAGCGCCAACCACGTCATCGCCAACAAGAACGCCGCCGCCTTCGGCTCCTGCATCGTGCAGCCGTCCCCCGCCGACGGCGGCCGCTGCCCCACCGACCGGGTCGCGGTGCTGGACCGCATCCTGGCACTGGACCTGACCTTCACCTCACCGAACTGGGCCGACTGCGCCAGGGCCTGGTGCTATCCGGACGAGGTGGTGCAGAGCCCGTCCCAGGTCCACATCGTGCCCGGGTTCGGTCCTCAACTCTTCGGCATCGGCAGTACGGCGCAGTTCCCCGTCGTGAACACGGTGGTCGGCAAGAGCGGGTGCATCACGCAGATGACGTACGGGAGGGTCGACGTCCCCTTCTGGAACGGCCTCGTCTACGACGAGACCACATCTCCCCCCACGGCGCTCCCCTTCAACGGTCAGACGCTCATCGTCAGCCAGGGCTACGCCTTCTCCTGGCCTGGGGACTCCGGGGCGGTCGTGTGGAACTACGACGCGGCCGTGAACCCGATCGGCCTGCTCATCGCGGGCAGCCCCACCGGCGTCTCGGTCTCCACGCCCCTGCCGTGGGTCCTCGACTATCTGGACGTCAAACTGGTCTGACGAGCTCATGCATGCGTGGTCGGCGGCGAGATGCCGAAGGGTTAGGCGACGACCGCGAAGGGCCCGTACACGTAGCCGCGGCCCTGCGTGTCCCGCACGCACAGGTGCCCTGCGTGTCCCGCACGCACAGGGCCACCATCGCCACGATCAGCAGCACGGTGAGGGGCCGGCGTCTCAGGGAAAGGCCGGTGTAGCGGCCGGCCTGGCAGGGCCCTCATGGGGCTGGAGGGTTCCGGCCGTGGTGACGACGACAAGGGTGTCCTCGTGCGACCAACGGCGCGTTCCGGTTTTGGGCGGGTTGAGCAGCGGGATCGGGGAGTCGCCGGGGCGGTAGCCGAGGGCGGTGTCGCCCTGCTGTCCGGCGGCCTCCACGAGCGTGGCGAAGGGCGCCTCGGTCCCGGCGGGGACGTAGTCGGTGGCGGGGCGGAGGCGGACCGCGTTGCCCGCCGGGGAGAAGAGCTCGTCGAAGGCCGCCGCGAGTTCCACGGTCTGCGAGATCTGGGCCATGAGCAGGCCGACGAGCCGTGCGCCGACCACGAGGTCCGTGTGCGGGCCGGCCGGCGCGAGGGGGCGGTGCTGGGCATCCGTCAGTTCGGCGACCGTGGGGCTGTGGCGGCCCGACTCGCGCTCGGCTGCGCGGAGCCGAAGGAGGGTGACGAGGGTGTGCTCGTCGGGGTCGGGGTGGCCGTCGGGGCCACCGAGGACGAGGACGTGGTGGGCTGGGTCAGGGGCGGGGAGGGCCTCCTCACGGACCGCCTCCCAGCCGTTGCGGGCGAGGCCGTCGACGATCTCCGGGCCGCGCCGGTTCCAGCCGAGGACGAGGACCCGGCGGGGGGCGGCGCGGACGTCGGCGGCGGTCGCGGCCTTCACGGACGAGAGCGGCGGGAGCGGTGGTGGAGGGGTCGCGGTCCAGGTCGGTGGGGTCTCGTCCTCGGCCAGGACGACGACGGCGTCGCCGGGGCCGAGGGCTGTCTGCGGCGGCGGGTTGAGGAGCGGCGAGCCGTCCGGGCGTACGAGGCCCACCACACACGCGTCCACGCAGGCCGCCCGCAGGTCGGCGAAGGTCCGGCCGCCGAGCCCGGGGACACGGTGGACGTGCAGCTCGGCACCGGCGAAGTCGAGCAGGTCCTCCAGGACGCGCGACACTCCGGGTTCGAGGACGCACTGGACGAGGGTCCGGGCAGCGATGCCGTCGGCGTCGAGGACGACCGCGCCGGGCCCGGCGGCGAGCCGGGCGGTGGCGACGTGCTGGGTCTGCCGGACCGCCGCCACGACGCGTACCGGGCTCGCGTCACCGACCACGGCCCGCAGCGCGAGCAGCGTCTTGACGACCTGGGTGTCGGCCTCGGGGGTGTCCGGCGGCAGCACCACGACCGCCCCGGCGGCGGCCGGGCTGACACGGGCGAGAGCCGCCGGGTCTGCGGGGCGGCCACGGCGACAGAGCAGCCGGACGCGTCGGCCGCCGACGGCGGTGAGAACCGCCCGCAACTCCTGCTCCATGTCGAGCTTGTCGCGGTCGGCGAGGACCACGACCGCACTGTTCCGCCGCTGGGCATGAGCGGCGAGCAGCTCGGCGACGAGCGTCGGGGTCTGCTCGGACCAACCGAGGACCAGTGAGTGACCGCGCTCCACGACCGTCGACTGGCCGCGCTGAAGCTCGGTCAGCCGGTCCGTGATCGCGGTGGTGACGAGGCCGACGAGGGTTGAGACGTAGAGCAGGGAGACGAGGGCCAGCAGGACGGAGAGGACCATCCGCAGGGGCGGGCCGACCTCGCCGCCGAGCCGGAGGGTCTGGCCGACGGTCCGCCAGACGGTCGCCACCTTGCCCTGGACGGTGTCGGGCGAGCGGTTGTCGGTCCAGACGAGGAGGGCGCTCGCCGGTGCCACCACGGCCAGGCAGACCAGCGCGAGCCAGCCCGCGGCCGTGGTCATGCCCTTCACCACGGTGCGGTCCACCCAGTACCGCGTCCGGTCCCGCAGCGACGCCGCGGGCCGGTGGCGGGGCGGGCCGGAGGTAGACGGGGCCGGGACGGCTGCGGGACGGGACGGCCGCTGGGGCGGGACCGTAAATTCGGGCTCCTTGCGCACGTCAGCAGGGTGACGGCGGCACCGGGGCGAAACGCCGTCGACGGGCGCCGTTCATCCTTTCGGGCAGGCGGCCGGGAGTCAGGCGTTCGACCCGCAGGCGCCACCGCGCTCCTCCGCGCGCCTGGGCGCCGGGTCGGGCCGTGGTTCCTCAGACGCTGAGGTACGAGGCTGCGCTGAGGCGGAGGACGGTGTCGGGGCCGCCTGATCGGCGGCGGCGATGGGGCTGTCCGCCGCGTGGGCGCCAACCTGCATCACGGCGAGCCGCCGCGAGCACGCGGCGCCTTGTGGTCAGGGCACCTGCTGTTCGGTCCAGATGATCTTCCCGGACTCGGTGTACCGCGTCCCCCAGCGCTGGGCGATCTGCCCGACCAGGAACAGACCCCGCCCGCCCTCGTCAGTGTCCGCGGCCAGGCGCACGCGCGGCGAGGTACTGCTGGTGTCGGCGACCTGGCAGATCAGCGTCCGCGCGTACACCAGACGCACGCCGATCGGGCTGCCACCATGCCGGATGGCATTGGTGACCAGTTCACTCAGGATCAGCTCCGTACCGAGGACCAGTTCCTCCAGACCCCAGCGGCGCAGCTGGGCCGTGGCAGCGGCCCGGCTGGCGGCCACCGCCGAAGGGTCGGGCGGGACGTTCCACTCGGCGACCCTGTCGCCCGGCAACGCGCGGGTACGCGCAACCAGCAGGGCGATGTCGTCGGCCGAATCCGCCGGAAGCATCCCCCTGAGCACGGCCTGGCAGGTCTCCTCCGGACTGCGCCCGGGGTGGGACAGGACCGTGCGCAGCCGCTCGAGGCCCACGTCGATGTCGTGGGTCCGTGACTCCACCAGCCCGTCGGTGTAGAAGACCAGCTGGCTGCCTTCGGGGACGTCGAACTCGACCGTGGTGAAAGGCAGCCCGCGCAGCCCCAACGGCGGTCCGACCGGCGTTTCGGGGATGTCCGTGGTGCCGTCGGGGCTCACCAGCATGGCCGGCAGGTGCCCGGCGCGGGCAAGCTGACAGCGGCAGGTGACCGGGTCGTAGATCGCGTAAAGACAGGTGGCGCCGATCACAGCGTCCTCGCGGCCGCCGGCCGTCTGCTCGTCGTCGATGCGGGCAACGACCTCGTCGAGGTGGGTGAGGAGTTCGTCAGGCGGCAGATCAAGCATCGCGAGGTTGTGCACGGCGGTGCGCAGTCGCCCCATGGTGGCGGCGGCGTGCAGGCCGTGTCCGACGACGTCACCGACCACGAGTGCGACCCGGGCGCCGGACAGCGGGATCACGTCGAACCAGTCTCCGCCCACCCCCGAATGTGCGGGAAGGTACCGGTGGGCGGCCTCGACGGCGTCCTGCGCCGGCAGCCCGCGCGGCAGCAGGCTCTGCTGGAGAGTCACCGCGAGCGGATGGCCGCCGCTGATGGCGGCCGCGAGCTGCTCCTGGCTGGTGTACCGGGATTCGAACTCGCCTCCGTTGCAGCCCAGCCGGAGCACGGTGATGCGATCAGCGACAGCTTGCACGTCGTCAAGGTTGTGACTGACCATGATCACCGCGTGACCCTGGTCCCGCAGCCGGCGGATCAGGTCAAGCATCCGCGAGGTCTGTTCCACGGTGAGCGTGGCGGTCGGCTCGTCGAGGACGACCAGCTGAGGACTGCCCAGCAGCGCCCGTGCAATGGCGACCGTTTGACGCTGGCCCAGGGTGAGCGCCTTCACGGGAGTTCGGATACTGGGAAGGCTGATGGCGAGTCGTTCGAGCAGTGCAATGGACCGCTTCTCTATTTCGATCTGCCGCAGAACCCCGAACCTGCGCAGTTCGCGGCCGAGGTAGAGATTGGCGACCACGTCCAGGCGGTCGACCAGCGACAGGTCTTGGTAGACGGTGGCAATGCCGAGCCGCTGGGCATCGGCGGGCCGGCGTAGCTCGACGGGGACGCCCTGCCACTCGATGGTCCCCCCATCCGGCGGAGCCACCCCGGAAACCGCCTTGACCAGCGTGCTCTTGCCGGCTCCGCTGTCACCCACCAGACCGAGCACCTGTCCCCGCTCCACCCGGAGGTCGACCGAGTCGAGAGCGACGACCCCGCCGAAGTGCTTGGTGATCCCGCGCAGGGACAAGAGCGGCCCCCTGGGCACTCGCCCACCTCCACCCTCTCCGCAACCCATCAGACGGCACCCGGTCCGCCGCCCGACCGGGCGACCCTTCCGAGGAACCTGCAGCAAGGGTTGTCCACCCCGGCGCCTGCCCAGTGAACGGTGGTGACGGGACACGCGAGAACGCCCCGTTCGGCGGCACGTTCTTTCCGACTCGTCCCACCGTCCAGGGACGTCCTCGCTGTTCTTGTCGCCCGTCCGGCTCATCACACCGCTTCCGCCGCGGCGGTCATGGCGCGTCCTCCGGCAGCCGGGTCAGGTGAGCAACCGAGACCGCCTCCCCCATCGCACCGTGGCCCCCGACGTGCTGCCGGGAACCACGGTCCTTTTTGCGCACGCTCCACCAGGCTCCCATGCCTGGTGCCGCATGGGAGGGCGGCCAGGGCGTCCTCGACGCGGCCGAGATCGACGAGGCAGGCAGCCAGGTTGCGGACGTCGGCCTGACGGCGCATCACCGTCGATGGCTTCGTTGCCCCTGCCGTGCCGGGCCAGGACCTGGGCGACTCGAAAGCCGAGTGGGCCGGGTGCTCACGGGTGGTGATCGAAGGGATTCGCGAGGTGAGAAATTAGGTGAATCCTTCACTGAATTCGCGTCAATAACCGTCAGCATTTATTTCAATTACATAACAGGATCACCGGAAAGGCCTGGACCAAGACTCTGCGATACGACCAACTCTCCTTAATTCAAAGCTAATTGAGTGTTCGTCAGATACGGTGGCGTAGGTAACGGAATGGATTCTTTGAGCGCTCTCCCCTTTGTCCGAATTCTTCACCGGGAGGTTCTGACAGGCTTCCGCGCACCCAGTCTTCTGACCAAAGAGTTGAGGTGCGCATGCCTAGACATAGGAAGCCGAAGGAGAGTCAGGCACGCGGGGCACGGCCCCGCAGACCCTTCATAGGCGTGACCGCCGCGATGGCCATCGCGGCGGTCATAGCCGGGGGGATCGCCTACGGCGCGGGACGCGCGGACTCGGGCAGGACTCCACTCGCCCGCCTCGAGACCCCCGTCACCGACATCGCCGACACCGCCGTCCCCGCCGCTGCGCCGGCCAGGAGTGTGGAGCCCGAGCCGATCCAGAAGAAGCCGACCAACGAGCCGGCCCGGGGCATGGTGTACGACGGGCTCAAGGTGGCCCCTGAGGGAGACCGCTGCGCGGGCGTCTACGCCACGGCCACCGGTCTGTGCACCCACGGCCCCGACGCACCGCCCAAGGGCGTCGACATCAAGAAGGACACTCCCCCCGCGGTCAAGTCCGTGACACCCGCGGCCGATCCCGCCAAGCCGGCCGCCCCGCGGCCCGCTCCCCGTAAGAGCCAGGGACCCTCGCAGGACACGCCCGCCGTCGACGCGCAGGCCCCGCGCACCACGGCCGCCGCCGCGGCGCCGAGCCCCTCCACCTCCACCGCTCCGGCCGCCACCGGGACCACGACGACCGCCGCGGGGCCCGCCGGGCAGACCGTCCAGTGCGACAGCGACGGCAGCACCGGCAACCGGGTCCAGGTCGTGTATGTCCACGGCCCGGGACGCGACCGGTACTCCGAGTACCTCGCCTCCTTCCGCAAGTGGGCCGCCGACGCGGACCTCATCTACTCGGCCAGCGCCGAGGAGACCGGCGGGGTCCGCCACATCCGGTACGTGACGGCCGCGGACTGCACGCCCACCGTCCTCAACATCGAACTCACCGACTCCGCACTGGCCGAGTTCAGCGCCACCAACCGCGCGCTCGCCGCCAAGGGCCTCGACCGACGCGACCGCAAGTACATGATCTTCGCCGAAGCGCAGGTGTACTGCGGCATCGGCACCTTCGCCGGGGACGAGCGGCCGGCCCAGTCCAACCTGAGCAACTTCGGCCCCTCGTACGGACGTACTGACAGCGGCTGCTGGGGCGGGCACACCGCGGCCCACGAACTCGGCCACAACCTGGGCGCGGTCAACAACAGCGCGCCCAACACCAGCCGGGGTGCGCACTGTACGGACGAGTGGGACGTGATGTGCTACTCGGACAGCCCGCACTACCCGCAGATGCGCAACGTCTGCACCAACCGGGCCTCCGAGAACATCCTCGACTGCAACCACGACGACTACTTCCACACCAGCCCGCGGCCCGGCACCTATCTCGCCACGCACTGGAACATCGCCGACAATCAGTTCCTCATGCGGGCCAAGGGCGGCGGTACCGGACCGGACCCGACACCGAACCCCACACCCAGCCCGACGTCCACCCCCACCCCCACGCCCACCCCTACGCCCACGCCCACGCCGACCGGGCCACGGCCGGGCGCCGGACCGGACGTGACGGTCGGCCAGATCCAGGCGGACTCCGTCGTGGTGAGCTGGCCGCGGGTCAGCGGAGCGTCCTGGTACCAGGTACTCCTCGACGGGAGGCACCTGACCTGGGTCCAGGGCACCGCGCTGCGGATCTACAACCTGCGGCCGGGCACCTCGCACACCGCCGCCGTCTCCGTCCGCGACGGCCAGGGCCGTGACAGCGGACCGGGCCGGGCGACGAGCTTCCGTACCGCCGGGGCGGGCGGCACCACCACCCCCGGCACCCGCTATCTGCTCTCCAACGGCAGCACCGGGCTGAGCGCCCAGCTGTGGGGCGGCCGGAGCGCCGACGGCACGGTCCTGGTCGGTGCTCAGAGCAACGGGTACGAGCAGCAGCAGTGGTACTTCGACGACGCGGGCAGTGGTCTCGTGCGCGTCCGGTCGGCGGCCTCCGCCAAGTGCCTGCAGCCCGGCGACACGCCTGCCCCCGGCATGTGGGTGGCCCAGCAGCCCTGTGCCGCCGGCTCCTCTGCCCAGCAGTGGCGGATGACGGTCGTCAACGGCGCGGTCACGCTCACCGACCGGAGCGGGTCCTACGCCCTGACCGTCAGCAGCCGCCCGTACTACGGAGCCTGGCTGCTCGACCTCCAGCGCGTGGACGGTCGGCCGGCGCAGATCTGGACGGCCCGCCGGGCGGGCTGAGCCGGCCCGCAGGTCGCATCCGCGTCGCACCTCGGGCGGGCCGCCGATCGGCGGCCCGCCCTCGCGAGCCCTCGCGCCGCGCGAGCCCACGCCTCGCGAGCCCACGCCTCGCGGCCCCACACCTCGCGGCCCCATGCCTCGCGAGCCCCCAACCCGCGCGGGCGCCCGCGCCTCGTCAGCCCCCGCCGCACAAGCCCACGCACCTTCCCTCCAGCACCGGACCGGAGCACCGCCATGCACACCGCCACCCGACCCGCACTCGTCCTCAGCGCAGCGCTCGTCCTCGGCCTCGCTCTGCCGCAGGCCGCCGCCGCACACGGCGACAACCTGGAAGTGGTCATCACCGGTCACCGGGACGGCCACGTCCTGACCGAGGTGACCTGGGAGAACGACGGCGACGCCGTCGACGAGCGGGTCGCCGCACTGGTCAGCGCCGTCAGCGCGGACGGCCGCCGTACGGCGGGCCCTTGGAAACTCGTCCGCGGCGCCCGACCGACCGACTGGACCACCGCCGAAGCCCTGCCGACCGGCGTCTGGAAGGTCACGGTCGCAGCCGGACAGCCCGCACTGGGCCACGCCGAGCGGCAGTTGACGGTTGCGGCGGTCCCCTCGTCGCCCGGTGCCTCGTCGGTTCCGGGCGGGACCGCTGCCACGCCGACCCACACCCCTCCAGGGATGCAGGAGACATCGCCGGCTCCGGAGGCTTCCCGGCCCCCGTCGACGTCCCGCTCCGCGGCCGAAGACGAGGACGAGCAGAGCTGGGGTCCCTGGCTGACCACGGTCGGGCTCGCAGTCGCCTCACTCGCCGGAGCCGCCGCCGGGATCTGGATACGACGCAGGCGGGGAGGGAGGCGCTGACGGCGACCGGGTCGCCGCGCCATGCTCGAACCTGACCAGGCCCCGGGCGGGCAGGGCTCCAGACCGTCAGGGCACTACACGGGTGGGCCCTCGACCACCAGGGCCCGTTGCAGGCAGTCGGTCAGGCGGCCGGCGATCGTCCCGTCGGGGTCGAGCCGCGGGTTGAAGATCGTGACGTCGAACCCGACGGCACGCTCGTGGCCCAGGGCCGTCCTCAGGACGTCCTCCAACTCGGCCCAGCTCAGCCCGCCGGGCTGCCGGTAGTCGACGGCGGGCATGATCGCGTCGTCCAGGACGTCGACGTCGAGGTGGACCCAGAACCCGTCCCGCTCGGCGAGCCGCGCGACGGCGCCGCGCGCGGCCTCACCCGCGCCGGCCGCGCGCACGTCGTCGAGGGCGAGGGCGTACAGCCGCGGCGGGAGCGGCCGGCTCCCCGCCGCGGCGGACTCGTCGGCGTCCCGGAACCCGAACGCGACGACGTCCTCGTCCCGCACCAGCGGCCCCCGCCCCTCCAGGTCGGCGAGCGGCCGGGGGCCGCGCCCGGTGGCCAGGGCGAGTTCCATCGACGCGACCTCGCCGGTGGGCTCGGCGGACGGCTGGTAGAAGTCCGTGTGTCCGTCGAGGAACAGCAGCCCGTACCGCCCCCTGCGCCGCAGGGCGAGCAGGTTCCCGAGCAGGATGCTGCAGTCGCCGCCCAGGACGACGGGAAGGCGCCCGGAGTCGAGCACCTCGCCGACGACGTCCGCCAGCTGTACGGAGTACCGCGCGATCCCGCCCGGGTTGAGCACCCCGGTCCCGGCATCCCGCACCGGGTCGTACACGGGCGGTTCGACCCGCGCGACCCGCGCCACTCCCCCGAGCACGGCATCCGGCAGCTCCTGCACCCCGGACGGCCGCAACCCGAGCACGGACGGCGCCTCGACGACGGCGAGGCCACGCTCGCCGGGCAGCGTCATACGTCCATGGTGTCCCCATCGGGCCGACCGTGCGCGCGCCGGTGAAATCGGCCTGCTCAGGGCGTTGCCGGGGCAGTAGCATCCCCGGATGCGAAGCATCGAGGCCCTGATACCGAAGGCCGGATTCGACGACACCGCAGGCCTGCGGGAGGTCGGCGCGGAGGAACTCGCCCGGTACGTGGCGGACCCCGGGCACCCGTGGTGGCGGCGCAGGCCGTGCGTGATCGCGCTGACCGGCCGGGTCCCCGAGCGATACGTCCCCGAGCTGATCGCATGCGTCCAGGACCCCCAGGACACCCCCGAGGTGCGCAGGGCCCTCCTCGACCTGCTCGCCGACCGGGTGGAGCTGCTGCCGTGGCTGCGGCACGAGGATCGTGCGTCCGACACCTCGTACGGCATGGGAGAGGCCTTCCTCAAGGCGCGGGGCCTGCTCGGCGACCGTTCGGCCGCGCGCGAGCTGGCGACGCTCGCCGCCTCGCCGTGGCGGAGCGCCCGCGACGCGGGCGATGCCGGTCTGGACGGGCTGGTGGACCGGTACGGAGCGGACGTGATCCTGGCCGAACTCGGCGAGGACCGGCCCGAGGACCGGGAGTTCCGCGTCTGGATGCGGTACCGCGCCGACGAGGACGTGACGTACGCGCTCGCGGACCCGGACCGGCGGGTCGCGTACGTCGCCCAGTCGCTCGCGACCGACGCGGACCGTCTGCGCGCCTACCTCGAAGAGGCGCCGACGACCGAGGCGAAGGTCTGGGCGGCGTACGCGCTGTACGGCCTCACCGAGGACAGGGCCGAGGCCCGGGCGGTCTACGAACGTCTGGGGCGCCCCCGGGTCGAGGTCGAGGGCCTGGACGAGGAGCTCCGCGGTGCGATCGTCCACGAGTACGGTCCCGGCTGCGAGCGCCTGAGCGACCCGCGGTGGCGGATCGAGGCCGTGTGCGCCGAGCCGCCCGCCCGCCCCGACGTGGACGACCGGCTCCGCCGGGCGACGGCCGCCCTCACGGCGGCCGGCCTGGCGCCGAAGCCCCCGGTCTCCTGCGGCGAGGACAATCAGCAGGGGGACGGGACGTACCACGTGATCGAGGTCGGCGGGGACCGGCTCCTGATCAGCACCCTCGGCCCGTTCGCGACCGCCGAGGAGGACGCTCCCGACGCCGCCTGGCGTGCCCTCGAATCGGCGGGCTTCCGCTGGATCGACGGGGAGACGGGAGCGATCCGGGTCACGGACCTCTGCGTCTACTACTTCGGCGGACGGAACCCCCTCACGGTCGACGCGCTGCTCTTCTACTGGCAGGACTAGGGCCTGTCCGACCCTGATCCGCCGGACAGACCCTAGGGGCCTGTCCGACCGTGATCCGCCGGACAGGCCCCTGGTCCCGTGGAGGGCTCAGCGTTTGAGCATGAAGGTGAAGTCGCCGGAGAGCCGGCCGCTCAGCCGGTCCGCCGAGACGAGCCTGCCCTCCGCGATCAGTCTCTCGACCTCGGCCCGTGACAGACCGAAGCCTTCGGCGATCAGCCGGACGGGCCGTACGGGAATCCGCGCGGCGAGGCGGACCGAGACGTGGACGGCCTCGCCGCCCAGGTGATCCGATCCGCCGGTGTCGAGCCGCCAGGCACCGTCCCAGTCGAGGGCGACGCGGTTGCGGCGCCGGAGCACCGGATCCTGGAGCAACTCGGCCGCCAGGCTTCGGTCGTTGTCGTGCATCCGGTCGAGCAGCTCGGGTCGTACGGAGCGGACGTTCGCCCGCTCCAGGACCGTGAGCTTCGCCGTCTCCCCGCAGGAGGTGCAGAGCACGAGGAGCCAGGCGTCGAGGAGCTTGTGGTTCGCGTTGACGCGGAACTTGCCGTTCGCCCGGAAGCGTTCGGATCCGCAGGTGTGGCAACGGCGGAGGACGACAGGAAGGCAGGTGGGCATGACCACCCAGCTGTTGAGCACAGGAGTACACCGGTTTCAGTGAGAAATCCGCAGCAAGAAGGAGCGCGGCGCGCAGTGCGCGACGCGCGACGATTCAGCGCTCGGGGGGTCTCAGACGGTGTACAACGGCCTGCCCTTGGATCGACGACGTGGCTCGGCAGCACGGTACGGGCGCACGGTGCCGCCGTTCCACAGGTTTTCGCGGGGATGTACGGGCTGCCCTACCGGCCCTGGACGCGGAGGGAGACGAGGGTCAGGTCGCGGAGTTCGTCGGGGGCCCGGGGATGGTGCCCGGCGGCGATCTCGGCGAGGGTGCTGAACTGCCCGGGGTAGACCATGACCGGCAGGTCGCGGCGGGTGAGGCAGCAGAAGACGGCGAACTCCTCCAGGAAGTAGGCGCTGGAGGTGTCGACGCGTCGCCGGAGTTCCGCGTCATCGACCGTGGCGGAGTACTTGGCGTGATAGGCGCGGCCGAAGGCCTCCACCGAGGCTCGGAAGGCGTCGTCCTTGGCGAACAAGGTGCGCAGCTCGTGGTGGAACTCGGCGTACTCCACGGTCTCCTGGACCTCGCCGCACGTGACGAAGGTGAACTCCGTCGTCGCCCGGTAGGCGTCCAGGGCCGGCTGCTGGGCCTGGACGAACTGCCGGCCGAGATCGAGGGCGTGCGCGAGGGCCCGGTCGGGGTCCATGCCGCGGGTCGAGGCCAGGGTGAGGCGGTGGATGCTGTCGCCGATCAGCACGGTGCAGCGGCTGTAGCGGCGCGAGACCCACTTGAGCATGGCGTCGAACCTGGCGGGGCTGAAGCTGCTGTTGTCCAGGCTGACTCCGAGGAAGCACGCCTCGTGCTCGTCGGAGGTGTTGCGGTGGGCCACGGGGGAAACGGAGTCGACGGTGGCCCGGTAGCTGGTCCGGCGTCTCCCCTCCGAGGGTGCGGACGAGAGGGAAGGGACAGGGAGAACGGAGGGATTGTCCACGGTGGTCTTCCGCCTGAAGGGATCGCCTGGCACGGGTAGTTGCCCTGTTTGATGACCGCCGATGCAGAAACGTTGCTTCAGTCTCCGGGTGGAGGGCCCGCCGGTCGGCAGAAGCGCATGCCGTGGGCGGTACGCGGCCGCCGCGGCCCCACGCCCGCGACGCCGGGACGGCGAAGGAGAGGAACTCGAGGGGCGCAGGCCCACGAAGAGGCACACGCGAATCACCGGCCCCGCGAGAATCGGAGCCTTCTCGAAGCCGTTGCTGCTCACCCGGACGTGAGCGCGGCCCGGCCGGCCTCGCACGCCGTCGTTCCGACGCGGGCGCCGAACCGGGCCTCCGGATGCGGGCACCGTTCGTCCCCTTCGGAGCCTGATCGGCCTTGGCCGGGCCGGCTCGCGTCATCCGCCGTCCGCCGTCCGCAGGCCGCCGTCCGCAGGCCCTCCGGTACGTCACAGCTCGTTCACCGCACGGGCTGCGGGTGGCGTCTGGCCTGATTGGTCGTTGTGCGGCCACCAGCCCGCACCCGAGACTGATGTGTGCGAACGGGAACGCGGGAACGGCATGTTCGGTGAAACGGATCCACTTCACGGGCCAGGATCTGATGCGGATCCGAGTGGCCGGGACGATCGGTACGGCAGCCGAGACATTCGACAGCGTGAAGCTGCTGCACGCCACTGACGTCGGCCTCGGTTTCCGGCGCTGGCAGGTTTCGGTCCGAGGACGTCTGGACGAACGGGTACGTCCCCTCCTCGCGCTGCTGCCGTCCCAGGGGCCCGATGTCGACGTGTGGAGCCTGGCGGGC
The DNA here is from genome assembly GCF_014451325.2 of Streptomyces sp. CB02980. Lineage (GTDB taxonomy): Bacteria > Actinomycetota > Actinomycetes > Streptomycetales > Streptomycetaceae > Streptomyces. Next base: position 214,522 of record NZ_JACSCH020000001.1, read on the forward strand.
GACTCGGTGTGCATCGAGGAGGCGGTGGACCGACTGCTCGGCGCTCCCCGGAATCTGCTCCGCATCGAGTTCGAGAACATCCACTTCCGTCCCGCGCACCGCGTCTGGGCACGCAACCTGGTGGACGGCGACCGCGAAGCATGGCTTCAGGTCACCACGGCCTTGCGGGCCTGCCACGGCGTGACCGTCGATCCGTACTGGGGCAGGGTGCGCTCGCATCTGGCCGAGGTCCGCGCCACGTATGCGAACGCGATGGCCGAAGGCGGGATCGACCAGCTGCTCAAGACCCTGTGCGGCCCGATGCTGCACTGGCGGCCACCGGTCCTCGAACTGGAGCATCCGCACGAGGCGGACGTCCATCTGAACGGACGCGGTCTCGTCATCGCCCCCACGATGTTCTCCGCACGGCAGGCCGAGCTGATGCAGCCCATGCTGGATCCGACCGAGGCCCCCGTCCTTGCCGTCCCGACCGTCACGGATGCCATGGTGGGCAGCACGCTGTGGGACGGCAGCGGCGCGTCCACCGGTCAGGCGCTGGAGGACCTTCTGGGACGCACACGCGCCGCGATCCTGGAGGCGGTGGCAGTCGGCCGCAGCACCACGGATCTGGCACGTCGGCTCAGCATCTCACCGGCGACCGTGAGTCACCACACCTCCGTGCTCCGCAACTCCGGCCTGGTCACCACCCGAAGGGAAGGCAAGGCGGTCCTCCACACCGTGACCTCGATGGGCATGGCCTTGCTGGAGCCGGGCTCGCGCCCACGGTGACCGACCGCCCGCGGACGAGTTCCACGGCGGATTCCACGCCACTCGTTCCCATGCTTTCGACGGAGCTCGAAAGCATGGCCCCGCCACCGATCCCGAACCTACGGTGAGGGCGAGTCAACCGGCCACGCCACGAGTCGACCGGCGTGCTGCAGAGCCTGGTTGGCGAAGGGCCGCCGGAGTCGCTCGCGGCGGCATGACGAGAGGACGAAAGAGATGCGTTCGCATTCCTTCCACAGGGGGACCCTCGCCCTTCTGACCGCGGCTGGACTCCTTGGCGTCGGCGCCACAGCGGTGTCGGCGCAGCCGGTGACCCAGCCTGCCGCCCACACCGAGACGGCCGCCACCGTCCCTGTCCTGCAGGGCGAGCTGCAGACGACAGGCGCTACCGCCGGTGCCCTGCGCGCGGCCGACGTGGTCCAGACGTTCGCGAACATGGCCACCGGCTCCTGCCTCGACGACAGCCAGCAGTACGGCCTGCGCGGCTACGCCTGCAACGGTGGTGTCTACCAGAAGTGGAACGTGCACGTGTGGGGTGACGGCACCCGTCAGCTCCGGAACCTCGCGACCAACGAGTGCCTCTTCGACGACGGCTTCACGCTCGACACCCGCGGCTGCAACTCGTCGCGCGAGCAGAGCTGGTTCGCGCACAAGAGCGGTGACCGGGTGACCTTCCAGAGCCAGGCCACGGGCGAGTGCCTGGACGACAGCCAGTACGGGCTGCGGACGATCCAGTGCTACTACAACCGTAACCAGACCTGGCGCTGATTCAGGACCCGCCCGGTCAGGAGACCTGTCCACACGGGGGTCAGGGACAGGACCTGGCCGGGCGGCACCAGGTGTGCTGAAGCGGAGGCACGACTGGGGTGGTGGCAGTCCACGACGCGGTGATGGGATGTGAGGCCGTACGGCAAAGGTGGACCATCGAGAACTCGGCCTTCGCCAACCTCTGGCGCGAGTGAGCCGAGTTCAGGAGTCCGGTCGACGACGTCGGCTGGGGAGAGGAGGGCGTGTGTCCCAGGAGGAACGTGACTTCAGGCTGGGCCTTACGGGCTTGACCAGTGCGGAGCGTGAAGCTCGGGTACGTCTACTGACCGAGCAGGTGGCACAGGAGGCCGATGCGGCGAGAGCCGCACTGCGGGCCAGGCGTTCAGGGCCCCGCTTGACGCGGGACCACGCGGCGGAGACGGACTGAGCCACGCCGGGGGGCAGGAGATCCGGGCGCTCGCCCAGTGAGGTCGGGCGGGTCCCGGCCCCCTCGGGGCCGTGCCCGTCGTCGCACTCCGGGGACCGTTCGCGGCGGCTCCTGCGCGCCGCTTGCACCGGCGTACATCCAGGCATCGAGCGCCCCCAGCTCGTAGGCCGCGGGGGCGGTCGGCGGAGTTCCCCCGCCGGAGTTGACGGTGTTTCCGTTGCTGAGGCCGATGAATCCGGCCGAAACCCTTCCTACACATGGAGGTCTATGCAATTTTACATGTCACACATCATCGCCACGTTTCCCCGACGCGTGGCTTCAACGGCCCCGGAGGCCCCCACAGATGCATCCGTTCCGGATATCAAGAGCCAACGCGCGCCGACTTCCTGCACTCGGCGCAGCCGTCTTCATCGCGCTCGGCCTGCTCACCCCGCAGAGCCAAGCCGCCTCCGCCGCCTCCGCCGGCACCACCGCGCCGGCCCGTGCGACCGCGCAGGGATCCGCGGCCTCGGCGCCGCGGTCGATCCCGGTGCCCAGGTCGCCCGACGCGATGAGCAACAGCCCCCGCTTCCGGATCTCCTCGCAGGACAGCACCAAGGAATCCGCACAGGCACCCGCCCCGACCGTCACATCCGTCAAGGTCGACAAGCAGTCCTCCGCCGCCGCAGCGGACGAGTGCGGTGACCTCTCCGGCGTCATCAACGCCACGGGCAGCGCGTTGGTCCAGCAGCTCAAGTCCCTCCCCCGGATCAACTGCACCTACCCGCTGTTCGGCCTCACCGGGGAGAACGCCCGCAAGGCCTTCCACGAGGCCCAGATGGTGACCGTCGCCAACGCGCTGCGCGACGCCTCCGCCACGTACTCGGGCAGCAACAGCGCAGCGATCGGCCAGCTGGTGCTGTTCCTGCGCGCCGGCTACTACGTGCAGGACAACAACGCGGACACCGTCGGCGACTACGGCACGGCGCTGGACACCGCCGCGCGTGGCGCGCTGGACGCGTTCTTCGCCTCCCCCCGCAGCAAGAACGTCACCGACGCCAACGGCGAGATCCTCAACGAGGTCGTCACGCTGATCGACAGCACCCACACGGCCGGGCGGTACGCCGGTGTCGTCAAGTGGATGCTCGGCAGCTACGACGGCACCTGGCCCGGCCAGATGAACCTGGCCATGCAGCACGTCGAGTGGGTCGTCGAGAACGGCTTCAAGGCCAAGGACGACGGCCGTGGCTGGCGGGCTGCCCTCAAGGCTGACCCGACGATCCTCGACACCTGGTCCGGCTTCATCACGCGCAACGGCGCGCAGCTGAACCGCCTGGACGTCGTCAGCAACGTCGGCCGCTACCTCGGCTACGCCCTCGACGTCCCCGAGTTGAAGGACCGGCTCCGGCCGCTGCTCAGGGACCTGATCAACCGCTACCCGAACGTCGGCCCCACCGCGCCGATCACCATGAACCTCGGCTGGTACACGCGCCAGTACGACAGGAGCAACTGCGCGGCCTACGCCATCTGCGACCTGGGCGAGCGCGTGCTCCCGGCGATCCTGCCGATCCAGCACACCTGCACCCGGGACCTGAAGATCCGCGCCCAGGACGTGTCCCCGGGCCAGCTGGCGAGCACCTGTACCAGCCTCGTCAACCAGGACGCCTACTTCCACCGGATCATCGGCGACAAGGGCGCGATCCCCGGTGACGTGAACACCAACCTGGAGGTCGTCGTCTTCGACGACTACACCCAGTACGCCCTGTACGCCTGGGCCATCTACAACATCGACGTCGACAACGGCGGCATGTACGAGGAGGGCGACCCGGCCACCGCCGGCAACCAGGCCCGCTTCATCGCCCACGAGGCCCACTGGCTGCGCCCGGACTTCCAGATCTGGAACCTCAACCACGAGTACACCCACTACCTCGACGGCCGCTACAACATGTACGGCGACTTCGAGGCAGGCATGACCACGCCGACCATCTGGTGGGTCGAGGGCATCGCCGAGAACATCTCGTTCGGCTACCGCAGCGAGCGCAACACCGACGCGATCGCCGAGGCCCGCAAGAACACGTACAAGCTGAGCGACCTGTTCGACACCGTCTACGGCCAGGACGAGGACCCCGAGGTCAACTCGAACCGGGTCTACCGCTGGGGCTTCCTCGCGGTCCGCTACATGCTCCAGGCGCACCCGGCCGACGTCGAGACCGTGCTGAACAAGTACCGCGCCGGTGACTGGACCGGGGCGCGTTCCTTCCTGAAGGGGACCATCGGCACCCGCTACGACGCGGGGTTCGCGAGCTGGCTGACGACCACCTGCGCGACCGACGACTGCGGTCCGCTGCCGGAGGCCGCCTCGACCGCGCCCGCTCCGCTCTGCACGATCAGCGACTCCCGCCAGTTCGACCAGAACTGCCGTCGGGACGATCTCGCGGCCGCCACCGGCAACTACAGCTACCACTTCGTGTACCTGCCCGCCGGCGTCAAGCAGCTGACCATCACGAGCAGCGGCGGCACCGGCAACGCCGACCTGTACTACGGCGGCAGCAACTGGGCCACCACCGGCACATACGAAGCGAAGTCCGTCAAAGCCGGCAACGGCGAGACGCTGACGATCGACAACCCGCCGTCCGGCTGGGTCTACTTCAGCCTCGCCGCCGCGCAGAACTTCAGCGGTGTGAGCCTCTCCACGCAGTCCAAGTGAGCCGGTTCGCCGGGGCCGGCCGGGCCGGACCCACCCGCCCGGCCCCGGCGAACGGCCGCGGAGACGGAGACGAGCGCGAAGGCGTACGAGGCGCGGTCGCCGGCCTTCGGCAGGCGCTGTGGGCTCCGGCGGGCGGCGGGAGTGTCACCGCCGTGACGCGTTCACCGGGCCGGACGACGGTGTCGTGCTCCGTCGTGTCACCTGGCAGCCGGTGACACTCGGTGAAGGGTACGGCGCTCGCGGTCGAGCCGGTAGGAGCACTAGCCGGGGGGCCTCGGCAGACGCTGCTCGCGCGCCGCTCGGCCCGCGTCGCGCATCCGGCGCCCTTCGGCTCGCAGGGAGGGATTCCGCAGAGCCTTGCCGTCGGACTCCTTCATGAGCCCCCGGACCTGCATGTACGCGGCTTTTACGACGCCCATCGGTTGCTGCCCTTCCGGCTCGGCTCCCGGGACGGGCTTGCCCTCAGGAGTTTCGCCCATTGGTTGTTTTGTACGGTTTGCCCATGTTCTGGCGGCGGAAACGTGCCGAGGCGTCGGCACTGCCGTGATCCGGACTTCTCGCGGGGGCGCAGGGCTCACAGGAGCCGTTGCGGGAGGCAGACGGCCGGGACCGCGGTGAGCGGGGACGTGCGGAGGATGCGGGTGCTGCCGAGGCCGGCGGTGAGCGGGTCGCGTTCGGGGGGCGCGGTGCGTGAAGCCCTCTGTCCTGTTCACGGGGTCGTTGAGGACGGCGGCGAGGAAGCCGCGAGCGAGGCCAGGCAGGCCGCCGAGGCGTCCCGCAGCCGGGACAGGTAGGTGTCGACCACCATGAGGAACGCGCCGGGACTTCCGGAACTCCGGGGCGGCCCGAAGGAGTCCGGAGCATCGATGGACACCAAGTCCGGGGAACCCGGGAACGGGAACGTGAACTGCCCCTGCACCGGCCAGAGTTCGGGGGCGTGCGGCGTGGCCCTGATGTCCAGGAAGCTCGTCCCGTCGTCGACCTGGAACTCGGCGGGGACCGGCGTGGCGGTGGACGCCGGGCGAAAGGCACCGCCGTCGACGGCTACGGCGTAGTCGCACGGCTCCGTCACCGCGCCGTCGATGATCGTGGCGAGCCACAAGGTGTGCATGGGTACGCGTCCTCCCTGTGCGCCTGCCAGGGGACTGCCGTTCGTCTCCCTTCAGGCTACGACGCTCCCCGCGCCGCGGCAGCAGGAGCTGAACGAAGTGACCCGGCCGATGAAAGCGAGGCCAGGCCAGGGATCACCGGCGTCGTGAGCGGATCTCAGGCGTCTGACTGGAGCTGTCCTGAGGTGTTCTGAGGTGTTCTGAGGTGTTCTGAGGTCACCCAAGAGAAGGTCGCACCGCAGTCGGGACCGGACCGCTTCAGGTCGTAGAACGCGAAGGCTGCCGCACAGGGGTCAATGGTCTTGACACAAGCGCCGCCCGGTCAGCCGCCGGTGCCCTCGGCCACCAGCTGACATGCGGCGCTCTCAAGCAGCATGTCCAGCGCGACCGGGTACGCGCTGTGGGGCATGCGCTCGGCCAGCAGCCCAGCGGTGGCCGCGATGTTCGGGTACGCCTCGGCCGGCAGCCGGGCATACGTCGACTCCCACATCTCCTCGTCCGCCTCGCGCACCTTCGCCGACAGTGCGAGCGCCCCCGCGTCGAGCGCCGCGAAGGCCAGGCACTGGTCGATGTAGGCGTGATAGATCCGCACCGCGTCCACATCTGCGAACCCCGCGCCGCGAAGGCTGTCGAGAATCGCCTCGTCGGCGGCGATCTCCCTCGGCCGGCCGGTCACCCGGCTCGCGGTCAGCAGCGCGGCCTGTGGATGGGCGAGGTAGGCGCCGTGGATGCGCAGGCCCAGTGAGCGCAGATCCGCACGCCACTGCCCCGTCGCGACCCAGCCGGCCAGCGCCCGGCCGATCAGCTCCTCGCCGATGGCGCGTGTGAGCCCGTCCATGCCGTCGAAGTACCGGTACAGGGTGCTGGGGTCCGCCCCCAGCGCGGCGCCGAGCCGCCGGGCGGACAGGCCCGCGCTCCCGTGCTCGCGCACCATCCGCAGCGCCGTCTCGACTATGAGCCGCTCGGAGAGCACCGTCCCCTGCCGAGTGGGGCGCCGCCGTCTGCGGGCCTCCTCAGGGACCACTTCCTTCGCCATCGCCACGCTCTTCCGTGTCGCCGTCCGGGCCGGGCGTCGCGCACATCCGTACGGAGGCGGAGGTCGTCGCGGACGCGGTGGGGCGCTACGCGGAGCGCTACGGGCGCACGCCGGCGGAGAACCCGGACCGGGTCGTCATCGACGCCGCCTTATGCCAACATCATTGACCTTAACTCGCAGCGCCGGGTTCCATCAGCCCCCAGAGGCACCCGCCTCACCGAGAAAGGACTGTGCCATGCGTGTTCTGCTTGTGGGCGCCGGCGGCGTCGGGAGCGCGATCACCAAGATCGCCGCCCGCCGCGGCTTCTTCGACCGCTTCGTCGTCGCCGACTACGACCTGGGCCGGGCCGAGGCCGCGGTCGCGGCCCTGGGCGGCGAGGAGACACGGTTCAGCGCCTGCCGCGTCGACGCCTCCGACGAGGCGGCGGTCACCCGGCTGCTCACCGAGGCCGGATGCGACGTCCTGATGAACGCCACCGATCCGCGCTTCGTGATGCCCCTGTTCAACGCCGCGCTGGCGGCGGGCAGCCACTACGTCGACATGGCCATGTCCCTCTCCCGCCCGCACCCCGACGATCCGCACAGCATCTGCGGGGTGAAGCTCGGCGACGAGCAGTTCGAACAGGCCGCCGAGTGGGAGAAGTCGGGCCGCATCGCGCTCGTCGGCATGGGCGTCGAGCCCGGGCTCTCGGACGTCTTCGCCCGCTACGCGGCCGACGACCTCTTCGACGACATCGAGGAGATCGGCATCCGCGACGGCGCCGACCTGTCCGTCGAGGGCTACGACTTCGCGCCGTCCTTCAACATCTGGACAACGATCGAGGAATGCCTCAACCCTCCCGTGGTGTACGAGCGAGAGCGCGGCTGGTTCACCACCGCCCCGTTCAGCGAGCCGGAGGTCTTCGACTTCCCCGAGGGCATCGGCCCCGTCGAGTGCGTCAACGTCGAGCACGAGGAGGTGCTCCTGATCCCGCGCTGGGTCGGAGCCCGTCGGGTCACCTTCAAGTACGGCCTCGGGCAGGACTTCATCGGCAAGCTCAAGACCCTGCACGCCCTGGGCCTGGACTCCACCGTGCCGGTCACGGTCCGCGGCGAGGACGGCAGCCCCGCCCGCGTCTCGCCCCGCGACGTGGTCGCCGCCTGCCTGCCGGACCCGGCGGCGCTCGGGGAGCGGATGACCGGAAAGACCTGCGCCGGGACCTGGGTCAAGGGCACGAAGGACGGCCTGCCCCGCGAGGTGTACCTCTACCACGTCGTCGACAACGAGTGGTCCATGCGCGAGTACGGCTCCCAGGCCGTCGTCTGGCAGACCGCCGTCAACCCGGTGGTGGCCCTCGAACTGCTCGCCACCGGCGTCTGGTCCGGGCCCGGAGTCCTGGGCCCCGAGGCCCTCCCGCCACGCCCCTTCCTCGACCTCCTCACCGCATACGGCTCCCCCTGGGCCGTACGCGAACAGGAACCCACCCGCACCACGTCCGGCGGCGCCCCCGGCCCCGTCTGACAACCCCTGGCCCAAGCCCCCCCCCGCACCCATGAGCAACCGGGCAAGCCCGGACCCGGCAGGCGACGGCCGTTCCGAAGGGAAGTCGCCCCCACGCTCGTGAGGCCTGGAGTGGGTGCCTCGTCCGCCGCGGATCACGTGGCGCTCGCTGCCTGCATCGGTCCGCCGACGACCGGCGACGGACCGATGCCGGCACCCGCCGTTTTTCGCCCCTGTGGTTTCGCCGATGTGGGGCACCCGCTCCAGCTTCCCCCCAGGCCCTGTCCCCCGCGCCCAGGGCCGACGCCTTCGCGGCACGCCCCACCCCGTCCCGCACAAGCGCCGCCCAGGCATCCTCGGCGGCCACGCCCATCCGGAACGCAGAGACTCGGCAGGCCCCATCCGAAGACGTGCCCGAAGACGTGTCGGAAAAGTTCAAGACCGACGCGGGCGCGGTCCCTAGCGTGGGCGGCATGAACGAGATCCACGCACACCTCTCCAGCAGCGCCGCCGAAGCCGCCCGGGTCGCCCGTGGCATCAGCCCGGAGCAGCTCGCCGGACCCTCCGGCTGCACCGGCTGGACCGTCCGCGAACTCGCCAACCACCTCGTCCTCTACACCGCACACGGCCTCGAACACCGCGCCCTGCGCACCCAGCTCCCCGACAACCTGGTCGCACGCGACTTCACCGCCGACACCGACTGGCCCGAGCAGTACGCCGCCCAGCTCGACCGAGCGCTCGCCGCCTGGGCACAACCCGAAGCCTGGAAGGGCGACGTCGACCTCGGTGGCGGCAACACGATGCCCGCCGACGAGATCGCCGCCATGCTCCTCGCCGAGCTCGCCCTGCACGGCTGGGACCTGGCGCGTGCGACAGGCCAGGACTTCACACTGCCCGAGGACACCGGCACGTACCTCCTCGACGTCGTCGAGCGCTACGCCGAGATGTATCGCACGTACGAAGGCTTCGCCGCCCCGGCCCCGGTGGACGCCGACGCCCCCGCCTTCAACCGCGCCCTCGCGACCAGCGGCCGCACCCCCTGAAACAGCACGGCACCCGGCACCGCATGGCCCGCAGAGGAATCGCGTCCTCGCCCTGGCTCGCCCGGACGGGCCGCAACGAGAAGGCGTCAGCCCTCGTCAGAGCCGGATCAGGCGCCAGACCACGGAACGCACCTCCTAGCCGTGCGCCAGCCTGTCGAACCAGCGCACGATCTGCGGACCCGCCAGCTTGAAGGAGCCGTTGTGGTCGGCCTTCCCGTGGTCGATCACGGGGGCCTTCACGCCGTTGCGGGCCAGGTCGGCCGCGCAGCTGACGGAGTTGGCGATCGCCACGTCCGTGTCGCCGGCCGCGGTGTGCAGCCGTACCGGAACGTCGGGCTTCCAGTCGCAGGTGCCGTCCTGTGCCTTGAGCGCGGCCAGCAGGCCGCCGGTCGGGTGGCCCAGCCGCTCGTAGAAGTCGTCGGTCAGCAGTTCCTTCACCGAGCCGGGGAGTTTGGTGACGATGTCCTCCTCGGTGTGCCGGGTGTCGAAGAGCTGCTCCACGTACCCCGCGTACGGCTGCCGGAAGGCCTCGGCCGGGTCGGCGTAGACGGGGTGGAGCCGGTTCTGCGCGGTGAGGAAGTACGCCATGTAGAAGACGCCGCTGATGTCGTTGACCCGGCCGTCGAGCAGGGCGGGGACCTCGGCGCCCCGAAGGTCGTACGGTCCGGCGACCGGCGCGAGGGCCCGCAGCCTGAAGTGCCGGTCCGCGCCCCGAGCCAGCTCGCGGCCGAGCGCCATGGCGACCTGGCCGCCCTGCGAGAACCCGGTGCCGTACACGTCCCCGGTGAGCGGTCTGCCGAGCGCGGCCGCGGCAGTCCGGGAGGCCCGCAGCATGTCGAGCGAGGCCGAGACGGAGGAGGCGGTGTCCATGTACGGGTGGAGGCCGGGGCCCTTGCCGAGCCCGAGATAGTCCGGGGCGGCGACGGCACGGCCCGCGGCGGCGTGCAGGTAGGGCGCGTAGAGGCCGAAGTCCTCGGCGACGGACGGCGCGTAGTCGCGGTGGACCATCGTGCCGTGCGTGTCCGCCACCAGGTCGAGCCGCCGCTCGCCGCCCTTGGGGAGCACCAGCAGGCCGGTGGCGGTCGTCGGCGCCCCCTGCGGCGTCAGTGTCCGGTAGGTGAGCCGGTAGCCCCGTACGCCGTGGCGCACGGTCGACGCGTCGATGCCGGCGCCCTTGAGGAACGCGGCCACCTCCGCCCGGCTCAGGTCCCCGGCGGGGGTGACACCGAGGAGGGTTCCGCGCCCGATGGTCTGCTGGGCCGGGATGGGGACCGGGACCGGTGTGGGACGGAGTTCGGACGTGGCGAACGCCGGGGCGGCGGCCAGGGCGGTGACGACGGCGGCAGTCGCAGCGGCGAGGGACTGGCGTGCCCTCCGGCGCCGCACGGACCGACCCGAGCGGGTGCGCGTCGTGGTGTGGGGCGTGGCCTGACTCGTGGTGCGGGGCGTCGTGGCGGGTGTCGTCTGGGTCATGACGAAGACGCTACGGAGCCGGTGATCACCGCGACATCCGACGGCCCCCCGGCGAGGAGGGTGGCCAGCCCCACCCCGGAACCGGGGAATCCCCCTGAACGGGGGCGGCCGCACCTTGCGGTGACGGGCGATCAAAGCCGCCGCTCGTGGGAACACACGGGGCCGTCCCCGGATCCCGTGCCGGCCGCAGCAGAGCGAGATCACCAGCCCTGCTACCGCCGAGGGGCCCTGGAAGGGGGAGAACGTCGTCCCCGTGTCAGGGGAGTGCGCGGACGCGGTCCTGCCACGCCGGCCACCGAGTCCTCGGCTGTCGTCATCCCCGGATACGGGCCCGCGGGGAGGCGTGGGAGTGGCTGACGACCACCTTGCCGAAGGGACCGCCGGCCGCGTAGTGACGGTAGGCGTCCGCCGCCGCGTCGAAGGGGAAGACGCGGTCGATCACGGGCCGCAGTCCGTGCGTCCCGATGAAGGCGTTCATCGCGGTGAACTGAGCGCGGCTGCCGACGGCGACTGTCCGGACGGTGGCACCGGAGGCGAACAGGGCACCGGTGTCGAGGGGCGTGGCGGCATTGCCGACGAAACCGACGCACGCGATGGTGCCCGCCAGGGCGATCGCACGGATCGACTCGTGGAGCAGTCCCGCGACGTCGACGATGCGGTCGGCGCCCCGGCCGCCGGTGAAGGTGCGGACCTCAGTGGCCCAGTCGGGCGTGGCCGAGTAGTCGACGACCTCGTCGGCGCCGAGCTCGCGCAGCCGCGCGGCCTTGGCGGGACCGCTGGTCGTGGCGATCACGCGCGCGCCGAGGGCCTTGGCGAACTGGAGCGCGAACAGGGATACCCCGCCGGACCCCTGCACTACGACGGTGTCGCCGGGCCCGAGGCCCGCTCCGTCGCCGGTGAGCGCGTTCCACGCCGTAACCGCCACGCACGGCAGGGTCGCCGCCTCCTCGTACGACAAGTGCGCCGGGACGGCCACCAGCGAGTCGGTGTCGAGCAGCGCGAACTCGGTGAGCAGGCCGTCCAGCGAGCCGCCGCGCTGCGCGAGGTGCTCGAGGGCGAACGGGCCGTCCTGCCAGGAAGGGAAGAGCGTGGCGGCCACGCGGTCACCGACGCGTACGGTGTCGGCGCCCGGGCCGAGCGCGACGACCTCGCCGGCCCCGTCCGAGACGGGGACCACGTCGGGCTTGACCGGCAGCACGTAGGTCCCGTCGAGCACCATGAGTTCGCGGAAGCTCAGGGACGTCGCTCGCACCGCCACCAGGGCCTGGCCGGGACCGGGCACGGGCATGTCGTGCTCGCGGACTGCAAGGCCGGACAGCCCGGCACCACTGTGCGACAGGTGGTAACTCAGCATCTGGGGAGTGCCCTTCTCATGACGTGGGTGGTACGCAGGTCATCGGAGGTGCGGGTGCGCCGGAGCCGGATCCGGGGTCGGATCCGGGGTCGGATCCGGGGTCGGATCCGGGGTCGGATCCGGGGTCGGATCCGGGGTCGGAT
>NZ_JACSCH020000001.1:226844-845781 GCF_014451325.2 Streptomyces sp. CB02980
ATTCAGTGCCGTTTCACGCGCCTTCACGCGCCGTCGGGCTCGGAGGCCAGCGGAACCTCGCCGACGGTCTTGCTGAAGCCGAGGGCTTCCGCGATCCGGCCGTCCGTCACGCGCATGACGTTGACGCCGTGCACCCACTGGTCGGGGCCGTCCCCGAAGCGGTAGGTCCACACGATCGTCGCGCGGTCGCCCGCCACGATCACCTCCTGCGGGGTGAACTGCGTGGCGAGGTCGTCGACGAGGGCCGTCCACCACTCCGTACAGGCTTCGCGCCCGACGACCCGCTCCCCGCGCGGCGCGGGCTGGACGCTCTCCATGACGCAGTCCTCGGCGACCAGGTCGGCCAGGAGAGCCGCATCACGGTCGGTGAACGCGCGGTTGAAACGGGCGATGACTTCGGCGGTGCTGCGCACGGACATGACGCCTCCTCGAACGAGATAGACCAGTCGATCTATCGCCTACAGATATAGATAGACCGATTGATCTACCGCGTCAAGCGCTGGCACAATCACGCCATGACTGCTTCCACCAAGCCCGGCCCCCGCGAACGCCTGATGGTCGCCGCCCAGGAGCTGACCTACACGCACGGTGTCGGCGTCGGCGTGGACACCCTGCTCAAGGCGGCCGGCGTCGCACGCCGTTCCCTGTACGAACACTTCGGCGGCAAGGACGGCCTGATCGCCGAGGTGCTGCGCCGCAGCACCGCCGAGGACGTGGCGGAGTACCGCGCCACCATGGACGCCGCGGGCGACGACCCACGGACCCGGCTCCTCGCGGTCGTCGACCAGCTCGGCCGCATCGCCGCGGGCCCGGACTTCCACGGCTGCCGCTACCTCGCCGCCGACCTCGCGCTCACCAACCGGGACCATCCGGGCCACGAGGTCACGCGGGCCTACCGGCGTACCCTCCACGGGCTGTTCACGGACGAGTTCGCCGCCCTCGGACACGCGCGCCCCGACTTCGCCGCCGACCAGCTGCTCATCCTCGTCGACGGCCTTCTCGCCACCGGCGCGGCCCGCCCCGAGGACCGGCCGCCCGTCGCCGCGGCCCGCGAACTCGCCGAACACATCGTCGACGCCGGGCTCCCCCAGCCGCTGGAACGGCGGACCCCCACTACAGGAACGGAACGGGAGCCCCGACCTTAGGGTGATCTTGCCGGCACACGCGGTCGGCCTTCGGGATGTCTTTCGTGGCCGGCTCAGCCTCAGAATTCTCGGCCGGCTCCTGGTGGCTGCGGGCCGGCACATGGCCCGGGGCCCGGCTCGGGCTCAGGCAGGCGGACCGGCTGGGGTGTCAGGATGACGGGCGCGGCTGCGGGCGGGTCGTCCCCGGGAGGCAGGTGACCGCCGGGTTGTACGTGGTGAACTGGCCCTTGGGGTTCTTCTTCCACAGCCAGAGGTGCAGGGCGTAGTGGAGGGGCTGGCCGGGGAAGTTGCCACGGTTGGGGCCCTTGAAGGGCACGCCGAACATGCTCGGCCGGTCGTCGTCCGTTTTCAGGCTCTGGTCGCGGTCGTGGACCAGCCACTCCACGCCGACGAGACGCTTGCCGCCCTTGCCGTCGTCCTCGTAGAAGAGGGCGGTGGGCTTCGCCGGGTCCGTCGAGTTGTCGTAGGCGTGGTTGAAATGCGGGTAGCCGAGCGCGCCCGTGCCACCCGCCCGGTCGAAGACGCAGTACTGATCGGGCTTGTAGCCGGCCCGCACACCGTTCGCGTGCTGCTGGTACGGAGCGGTCACCCGATAGGTGACCGCCTTGTCCGCCGCTGCCTCCGCCTCCGCCCTGCCGGGCTCCGGCCCGGCGACGGCGGGCGCCACGGCGAGCGCGGTGGCGCCGGCCAGGACCAGGGCGAGCGTGCGGGCCATACTCGGACTCCTCAACGGCGGCGGGCCTCGGATGCCCCACTAGCCCTTCCCCCACCCACCTCACCCGTCCCACGGAGGGTCCGGACGGAGGACACCCGGCCCGGCGATCCCGGGAGCCGTGAGCCCTGTGGGACGGCACGATCGGTGTCGAGCTGACGGTGGAGGCCGGCCACGCCGCCTGACCTCATCCGGGTGTGTGATTCTTCCCGACTTGCCGGTTCGCAGGGCAGTGGTCTTCGCTGTCACGAGCAGGCGCGAAGACCACCGCCCGCTGCGTTCGGGCAGACACCGCGTGGAGAAGACACTGATGACAGGCACGACAACATGTCCGGTTCTCGGGACGGAGGGGCTTCCCGGCCTCTCCGACACGCGGTTCGTACGCGATCCGTATCCCGTCCTGGCTGCCTTGCGGCGTGCCGACCCCGTCCACTTCGACGCCGAAACCGGGTTGTGGCTGGTCAGCCGGTACGCCGATGTACGGCAGGTGCTGTTGGATCCGGTTGCCTACCTGCCGGACAACGCCCAGCACGCCGTCTCCCCGCTCTCCATGCCAACGCTGCGCGGGCTCGCCCGGGCACGGTTCGCACTGCCGCCCGCGCTCGCCAACAACGGTGGCTCCAGCCACGCCGAACTTCGCCGGCTTGTCACTCGATTCTTCAACGCCGACCGTGTGAGCACGGCGGTACCGCTGATCGAGGAGACGGCGCGGGAGATGGTTGCCGACCTGAGCGATCGGTTCGCATCCGGCCACCCGTGTGACATCGCCGTCGAGTACGCACAGCTCCTGCCGTGCCGGGTGATGATGCGACTGCTCGGCGTCGACGGCATATCCGACACCACGCTCACGACGTGGAGCGACGCCGCCCTGGAACTGTTCTACGGCTGGCCGTCGCCCGAGCGGCAGACCCGTCTCGGGGAGTTGGTCGGGGACTTCTACCGGTGGCTGGCAGACCAGGTGGCCCGGGACGCACCTGCGGACGGTCTGATCGGCTCCCTCCGTGCACACCGGCTGCCCAGTGGTGAGCCGCTCGATCCTGCGACCGCCGTTGCCGTGTGCTTCTTCGTCTTCATCGCCGGACAATCCACCACGGGACAGCTGATCTCCACGGCACTGCTCCGCGCGTTGGCCGAACCCGAGGCGTGGGCGCGGGCCGCCACCGAGGACGGCTTCGCAGAGGCCTGGGTGGAGGAGATCCTCCGCCGTGAACCCCCGGTCACCACCTGGCGCAGGGTCACAGCACATGAGGTGGAACTGTCCGGGACGAAGCTGCCCGCCGGCTCGCAACTCCTGCTCATGCTGATGGGGACGGGTTCGGATCCAGAGGTGTTCGAAGAGCCCGAGGTGCTGCGTCCGTATCGGGACAACATTCGCCATCACCTCTCCTTCGGAGTGGGCCGGCACCGCTGTCCGGGAGCGTCTCTGGCGCGCACCGAGGCGGCTGTGGCACTCCGCACGGCCGCACGGCTGCTGCCCGATGCGGTCCTCGCCGAGGACGGCGACCCTTCCATGCTGGGGCTGCTGTCCTTCCGCGCCCCCCTGCACGTGGTGGTGCGGAGCAGCTGATCCCCCACACCACCGGCGCCGTGGACGTGCCTCTCCTGGACCGGGGTCTGCGGGTGGGGCAGTGGCTGGGCGTGGGGGGTGGCCGGAGCGCTGGAGCATGTGCAGGACGGCGGAGTTCCCGGCGGTGCGCCGAAGCGCCAGGATGCCGGCACCGTCGAAGGGCGCCTGCCTGCGGGGCGCTGAGGTCCTCGCCTCCTCGGCTGACGCGGGACCGTGCAAGGTGGTCCCCCTACGGGACCGCGTTCAGGCCGGCGGGAGGTGCGTGGTGCGGTCCCGTCGCGCTGCTGCGCGTAGTGCCGCGACGACGGCCAAGGTCGTCGGGTCGGTCGCCTCGGTGTGACGGGTCGCGGCGAACAGGAGGCGCAGGATCGGGTGGTCTTCGATGGGCGCCGTGCGGATTCCGGGCGTGCCCGGGTCGATGGCCGTCTGGGGGACGAGCGCGGTGGCGAGGCCGGCGCGAGCGAGGGCGAGCTGCGCGGCGATGTCGGCGGTGACGTAGCGCGCCGCAGGTGTGAAGCCGGCCTGGTGGCAGGCGCGCAGGATGGCCTGTCCGCAGTCCGTGGTCCCCGGCGGCACGACAAGGTCGTGCGTGGCCAGTTCGCGCAGGGCGCGGGGACGCTCGTCGGATCCGTCGGCGGCGGTGACGACGAGCAGCGGATCGTCGAGCAGCGGCGAGACCTGGACACCCCGGGGCGCGGTCTCCGGCAGATGGTGGTATCGCTGCCCCAGCACCACGTCGACAGTGCCGAGAGCGAGTTCCCGCAGCTGCGCTTGGTCGGTGACGAGACAGGTCACCGCGAGCTGCGGATGATCCGATCCCAGCGCGGCCAGCGCGGGGGCCACGATCCTGGCGACGGTCGACGGCAACGCCGCGAGCGTGGCGGTGGCGCCGACCGTCCCCTTGACCGCCGCGACGGCGGACTCGGCTTCCTCCATGGCGGCGAGGATCCGGTCGGCGTGTTCGAGCAGGACGCGGCCCGCCTCCGTGAGCGCGACGGTTCGCCCGTCGGGACGCAGTAGATCGACCCCCACGTCGTGTCTCAGCGCGGCCAGCTGTTGGGACACGGCACCGGCGGACAGCTCCAGGGACTGGGCGGCCGCAGTGATCGAGCCGCGGGCGGCGACGGTCTTGAGCATGTACAGACGGCGGATATCCAGCATGACTCGATAGATTACCTAAAGGGTTCCATGAGAAATGATCCCCTTGACCTGCCGAGTCGAGGTGAGCGACCGTCAGCTCATGGAAATCTTCGACTGCATCTCCTCGGTTGCCCGGCCCATCCACGATTTCGGGGACGAGTTCATGTCCGACGACGCGACCGCCGCCATCGGCCTGCGCGCCGGGTTCGCCCCAGGGCGCGGCTTCTACTGCCGCGGACGATTCGGAGTGCTCGGCGAGGCACCGGCTCAGGTGGTCCAAGCGGTGCAGGGCTTCCTCGGCCCTGATCTGGTCATCGCCGGCTGGCGGGACGGACGGTCCGTGATGCCGCCTGAGGAATCCGCCGCATGCTACGCACAGGCCGTCCGGACGTGGGGGCGCGCCCACATCTCCGCCGACGTCGACGTCGAGCAGTTCAACCACCTGGCGCAGCGGCTGATCGACGCCGCCGACGCCGACGCACTGCCCCTGTTCGCCGGCTGGCGCGCGCAGCCCTGCCCCGGCGACGACCCCGTCGGGGCGGCGATGCAGCGCATACACGTCCTGCGGGAACACCGTGGGGCCTGCCATCTGGCCGCGGTGCGCCTGTGCGGGCTGAGCGCCCAAGAGGCAATGGTCATCAACCTCGGCATCGAGCAGGCAACCCACTACGGCTGGCAAGAGCCACGTCCCGTCGCCTCAGCCCTGATCTCCCGATGGCAGCGTGCCGAGCGACTCACCGACGAGCTGCAGGCTCCGCTCTACGCCGCCCTGACCGACGGGCAACGCACCGCATTCGCCCAGCACGTCGACGCGTTGACGCGTTGACGCGTTGACGCGTTGACGGCGCTCTACTCGACGGATCCAGGTCGTTGACGCAGCAGCCATCCGCCGAGCAGCACCGCGCAGGCCGCGACAGAAAGCAGGCCGCCGGCGAGGAACGTGCCCCGAGAAGTACGCCTTGTCCGCGCGGAGTTTGACGGGTCGGCGCCGCCGTGGGTCCCCGGCGGGACCGGACGGCGGGTTTGCCGCGGACGAGCGGTTTGAGGGCGAGGCGGTCGTGCATGTTCGCGCCGGACACGGCGACGAGCGGGATGCCCTGGGCATCCCGCTAAGTCTTGATCGGTGCGGCCGACCTGGCGGCCTGCTCG
Source organism: Streptomyces sp. CB02980 (assembly GCF_014451325.2). Taxonomy (GTDB): domain Bacteria; phylum Actinomycetota; class Actinomycetes; order Streptomycetales; family Streptomycetaceae; genus Streptomyces. The sequence goes on from NZ_JACSCH020000001.1 coordinate 232,558, forward strand.
ATCTTCGCGCAGTGGGCGGCACGGGCTTCCTCGTCGATCTGCTTCTCGTGTTCGGCGCGCAACCCGGTCCGGCCGTCGAGGCCCTCGCGCAGGATGTCGGCGTGCCCGGCATGCCGGATGGACTCGCCGAGGACATGGACCATGATGGCGAACAGGTTCGTGTGGGAATGAGGCTCCGGCCACCACGGCACGTGGCCGGGGGCGTCGAGGGGAAGCTCGTCGATCGTCGCGTCCGAGTGTTCCCACGTGCGCCGGTAGAACCCGATGATCTGATCGCGGGTCTCGTCCGCGGTCGCCCACTGATCGCTGCCGTCGGAGTCCTGCCACCGGGGCAGCGGTTCCGGGGAAGGGCGGCCGAAGACCTCGCCGAAGTACCTGGCCTCGACGGTGGCCACGTGTTTGACCAGGCCGAGGAGGTTGGTCCCGGTCGCTGTCAAAGGCCGGCGGGCGTCGTATTCGGACAAGCCGTCGAGTTTCCAGAGCAGCGCCTGGCGGTCCCGCCGCAGTCTCCCGTGCAGGTTGTCTTTGGCGAATTCATCGATCATGCGGCATGAGCCTGCCATGGGCTGCTCGTGGTCTCAAATCTCGTACGTGGTCCGCAACGACTGGCAGTGCGGGGGCGCGGTCAGTGCGCCTGGCGCAGCAGGAACTCCTCGGCGGCCCGGGCGCCGCCGTCGCTGCGGCTCTGGGTGGAGTGGCCGGCCCCCGCGAGAACGACGAGTTCGGCCCGCGGGGTCACGGAGGCCAGGTCGCGGGCCCACTGCACCGGCGTCGACAGGTCCCGGTCGCCGGCGAGGATCAGTACCGGCATCGTCAGCGTGCGGCGGGGCACGGCTTGGTCGGGGCGTGAGGAGGGCCAGGGCAAGCAGGTCTGCGGGATGCCCTGCGCCCCCGCCGTCTTCCGCTCGAAGGGCCACACCGCCGCCGGCCGGATCCGTTGGACGGCCCGCTTCAGGGCTTGTTCCCGTCCCTCGGCGGGGGCGGAGGCGTCGCCCCATGGCCATCGGGAGTCGGCACAGAGCGTCGCGGCGTGCAGTCCGGAGCTGAACTCCGAAGGCGGTTCGTCGGACGGCGCGGAGAACCCGGCTACGAGACCGTCGAGGCGGGCCCGGTCGCCGGCGGCGGAGGCGTGGAGGGCGCCGAGGATGCCGAACCGGGGGTTGTCGAGCTTGGGGTCGATGATGCTCGCGATGACGAGCAGGTTGAACACCCCGACCCCGTTGCCGTCGCGCCGGACGACGGTCGCCAGGTCCCGGGCCGGGTCGAAACCGCACCCCTGCTCACGGCAGGCGGTGCGGAGTACCCGTGCGGAGTGGCCGAGGGCGTTCTCGTACAGCACGCCCGCACCGTCGAGCGGTACGACGGAGTCGAGGACCAGTGCCCGGACCCGATGCGGATGGGTCAGGGCGTACCGGCCGGCGGTGAACGTGCCGTACGAGACCCCGTCGAGCGTCCAGGAGCCCACGCCGAGGGCGCGCCGCAGGTCTTCCAGATCGGCCACCGTGTCAGCGGTGGTGTAGAAGTTCCGGTTCACGCCGAGGTTCTTGGCGCAGGCGGTGACGGCGCCGGGCGTGGGAACGACGGTGTCGCTGCTGCCCACCTCTGCCTGGAGCTGCGGGCAGTCGACGGCCGCACCGCCGGTGCCCCGCTGATCGATCATCACCAGTCGGTACTGGGCCAGGGCTTCGGGAAGCCGCTCGCGGATCCGCTGGACGAAGGGGACGCCCGGCTGGCCGGGGCCACCGGTGAGGAAGAGCAGTGTCCCCCTGGGCGCGTCGGCGGTGCCGAAGACCGCGGTCTGGAGTTTCAGTGTGCCCGGCATGGCGCCCGTACGGTCGAGAGGCACGGTGAGATCGGCGCAGGTCACGTCGGTCTGTCCGGGGCAGGGGCGCGGATCGGTGAGCCCCGGTGCCACGTGGGAGGCAGCGGAGGGAACGGTGGGGACCGAGGGGTACGGGGCCGGGGTGGCGCCTGGTGCGGAGCTCGCGCACACAACGGCCGTCAGGGCGGCCGCCACGGTCGTAGCGGCTCTGGTCAGGAAGGTCATCGTCACGTTCCCCCACGAGGAAGACGGTGCGCCGTACAGCACCCGTGGAAGCACGGCGCCGGCCGGGTCTCCGGCCGGTGCCAGTCTGTGGCGCGCCCTGCGCCGGTGCGTTGGACATTCATGCGCGATCCGCGAGAACACCCCTCAAGGCACTGGGGACGCGCCCCGTATGGCTGCGGCACACACGGGTCAGATGCGCCTGGTCGGCGAACCCGTAGGTGTACGCGAGGGTGCGCAGGCTGTCCTCGCCCTCCTCGATCGCGTGCAGGACACCCCGGATCCGCAGCTCGTTGCGGTGGTGTGTGAGGGTCGTGCCGGTGACGGCGCGGAAGACGCGGCTGAGATGGTGCGGCGAGACGCCTGCCGCGCGGGCCAGCTCCTCCAAGGAGAGGCGCAGCCCTGGAGTTCCGCCGGCCAGGACGGCACAGACGTCGCGGACCAGCCGGGCGTGGGCGCGGGCGGCAGCGGGGCGGCGGCTCGTGTCCGTGCGCCAGTGACCGGCGGAGGCGGCTATGTCGTCAAGCAACCGGTGCAGTCGCTCGCCCAGTTCGAAGTCGTCGGCCCCGCGCCGTGCCGCCGCCAGCAGGGCGCGGTGGTGCACGTCGGTGGTGCCGGTGACAGTGAAGCGGCGGGAGAGCGGCGGGCCGTCGAACCGGTCGGTGAACAGCTCGGCGCCGAGCCGGATCTCTGTGGACCGGTCACCGGGGCCGATCGGGTGGGCGACCCGGTGTTCATCGCCCGGCCGGGTGAGGTATCCGCCGCTCGCGTCGACGAAGAACTCCTCGCCGGCGATCCGACGGAGGTAGCCGCCGGCCCGGGCCAGGACCACGGTGTACCCGTCCGCGTGCCCGGGCCCGACGAATCCCGCGCTGTCCTCGCAGCACAGGATGTCCTGGACGGTGATCCCGGCGGCGCTGATCCGGCCGCGCAGCGCGCCGCGCCGCTCCCGTACGGCCTCGTCCTCGAGTAACTCCCGGACGCTGCGGCCCTCTTCGTTCATGCGTTTCCCCCTGAGGCCTCGGATCCCCCACCCTGGGGCGGTTCACACGCGCTGGAGGGAACCGACGGGAAGGCCTACCGCTTCAGGACGCGTCGTCCAGGTCGTCGACCGGCTCGTCCTGGACCCGCAGGGCCGCCACCCCCAGCGCCCCGGAGTTCGAGGAGCCCGCGGGTGGAGCCGTTCAGGACACCGGTGAGCAGGACCCGGGGCAGTATCACGCCCGCGACCACGAGGGCCGGTCCCCACCCGGGTCCGAAGACCGTGGCGATCCAGGCGCCCACTCCGGCGGCGAACCCTGACCCGCGCGCCCGCGGAGTGAGCACTCGACCGGTCGCGGACTGAGTACGGGTGCTCATGGCGAGGCGCCCGCCTGTTCCTACCCTGAGGGGTGGTTGTCGAGCGGGCCGAACGGCAGGGAGTCCATGAACTCATCCATGTATGACGCGAGCAGTGGTTCCTGCGCGTCGGAGGACTGGCCGATGCTCTACCTCTCCACAGTGGCCGTGCTGGCCGGGTTCGGTCTGTTGATCAACCTGATCTCCCTCTGGGTGAGTGTCAACGTCGACCGGCCCCCCAAGGCGTGGGCACTGCCGATGGTCCTGCTGCCGTGGGTGGGCCTGATCGTGGCGTTGGCGGCTTCCGTGGGGCTGGGCCTGGAGGCTGCGGACCAGGGTGAATCTCCCTGGCCGTTCCTGCTTGCAGGAGCCGGGGCACACCTGGGGGCGCTGGCCGCCACGGCCGCCTTGATCCGGTCCGCTGTGAGAAGGGCCGGTCGTGACGACACCTCAGTGCGAGGCGCTGCCGAGCCCGGCGCGCGTGCCGGCGACACGCGCAGCTCTGGAGCGAAGTCCGTGCGGGTGGATGCAGTCGGCATCACGGCGGATGACGCACCGGAGCACGGCGGGAGCCGGCGCGCCGGCACTTCGAAGGAAGACAACGCCTCCTCGACGCCTACGCACCCGCGGCCCTCCACCACCGGCCGCGCCGCGCACACCCGCTCCCCCGGCTCTCACGAGGAATGGCAGGCCCGGGTGATCCGGCGGCCGGACGACGTGGGGTACGGCATCCTGCTGCACCGGAAAGCCGAGAAGTACTTCGAGCACCACCACCGCCTGATGGACTGGCACGTGCCCTCCGGCTGCCACACGGGCGAGGCCGCCACGGCGGGCGACGCCCTCGCGGTGCTCGCCCTGGGTGAGACCATCCATCGCACGGTCCTTTCGGACCGCCCCTGGTCCGTGCACGATGCCCTGAAGCTGGGAGCCTCATGGAATGAGGTGGCAGCCGCACTGGACGGCACCACGGACGAGGCCCGCGCCGTCCTACGGACGTACGCGGAGGTACAGCGACAGCAGTACAAGGAAACCGAGATGACGGGATACAGACCCTCCGGCTACTCGTCCGACGAATACCGGTCCGTGCTCGCGCTCATCAGACTGACCGACGACGACCGCTCTTTGTAGTTGTTCCCCGCCTCGTCCCTCAGCCGGGAGCCTCGGGCGGCGCCTCACTACCCGTGGAGGTCTGCACGGGTAGTGAGGCCGCCTTCTGCTGCCCCCGGGTGATCGGCAGAGAGGCCGGTGGGCGGCCGAGAACTGAGGGAAAGCGGCTGCGCCCGGTACGACGGCAGAGTCCCGGTACGACGGCAGGGCCCGAGCCGCGCGTTGCGGTCCGGGCCCTGCCTTGCGCGGTGGCCGCCCTGCGGCGGTGCGTCAGCTCTGTGCGGTGTCGCCGCTCCCCTGCGCGGCGCCCCCGGCTCCGCTTGTCTTCTCGCGCATCTTGCGCACCAGCTCCGCCTTCTTGTCGGCTGCGCTCTGGCGGTCGAGGTTGCGGTGCGGACCGTTGTTCTGCCGTTCGGCACGGGACAGCTTCTTGCGCTGGCCGCCACCCTGGCCCACGGGGTTGTTGATGTTCTTGCTGTCAGTCACGGGTTCTCCCGGTAGTGGTGTGAAGTGATCTGCGGATTCATCGGTAAGGGGACGGGCGCGACCGCGTCGAAGGACGACGTCAGCTGGGGCCCGTCACGCTCTCACTCGTAAATCGACGTCTGGAAGAACATGACAAAGACGGTACCCGGTCCCGTCAGCCCCGCGGACCAACCCTTTCACCGTCCCGGCGTCACCCCTGGCCTTCGCCGAGCACCCGGCGCCGGCCTTCGACCGCCTCGCACGCACTGCCCTCGTCCAGGCCGGGGGCGGGCACGGTGCCAGGGCCGGCCGGCGTACGGCCGGAGGACACGGCCTGTGCACGCCCGCCGTGGGCTCTGCTACCTGGTGCGCCGCTGGAGGACGGCCAGGGCATCCTCGACGCGGCCGAGGTCGATGAGACAGACGGCCAGGTCGTGGCTGTTCTCGGAGGCATGCTGTTCAAGGACGGCGACGGCCTCCTTGGTGCGTCCGGCACCGGCAAGCAGCTCGGCAATGTGCGACGCGGCGTACGAGGCGCCGCCCTCGGGGTGGGAACGCGCCTGGGCGATCGCTTCGTCGACGCCGTCGCGGGCGGCGATCAGCGGCAGCCGCATCCGGTACAGGTCCCACTCCTCCTTGCCCCCGCGGGCGGCGGCGAGGGCGTCGAGGTACGCCAGGCCGTCCTCGGGGCGGCCCTGTGCGAGGCACAGGGCGGACAGAGTGTGGAGGATCCAGTCGTCCCCGTTGCGGACATCGGCCTGCAGGCGCATCACGTCGATCGCTTCGTTCCCCCGGCCGTGCCGGGCCAGGAGCTGCGCGAGCTCGAAAGCCGAGGCGGGGTCGTCGGCCGCGGGTCCGCCGGCCTGCCGGTACGCCGCGATCGCCCCCTCCACGTCGCCGCGCTCCTCCCACCACATCGCGAGCCGTTGCACGGCGTACCGCGGGTCATCAGTCGCCGCAGCTGCACGGAGCTCGTCGAGCCGGCCGTTTCGTGCCAGCAACGCGGCCAGTTGCTCACGGTGGAGCATGGAGGTGCCGCCGGCTCGTAGCAGGGCGATCGCCTCGTCGATGCTGCCCTGACGCTCGCGGATCGTGGCGAGCAGCCCGATCGCCGTGTCGCGATCGAGGCCCCGGCAGCACCATGGGAAGTCGGAACACAGGTGCTCGGCCCGGGCGGCGAGCAGCGCGGCGGCTTCCTCGTCGCGGCCGGCTGCGGCCGCGATGTCGACCAGCGCCACGGCGAGGGACGGCTCGCCGATGTGCGGGCGCAACAGGGTGAACGCCTCCTCGGCGCGGCCGTGCCGGGCGAGCAGGCGTGTGTAGGACTCCAGCGCCATCGGGTGTCCGGCCTCCATGCGGACCCGGGTGATCTCGATCGCCTCGTGGATGCGGCCCCAGCCCTCCAGCAGCTCGGCTGCGGCTACCACGGCCGTCCACCAGCCGGTCGCCAGATAGGGAGCGAGCACCTCCATCGCGTCGGCCTGCCGGCCCTGCTCACCCAGCGACCGCGCCCGCTCCAGCGCGCAGAACCACTCCCCACGTCCGGCCTGCAGCCGCACCACGTCGCTGTGGCCGCGTTCGATCAGCCGCGAGACCAGCTCCGGCGGGATCAGGCCGGACCGCGTCCCGGCCTGATGGTCAAGATCAGTAGCGTCCACGGCCACGCACCATAGCGCTCGCCCCTGACACCTTGCCGCCCCACCGGGCGGTTTCGCACACAGCACAGTCGGAATGACGCCCCCGGCCGGCAGGCGCGAGCGCCAGGGCCCGGGGAGGCCGGGACGCTTCTGTGCCTGCCCGGCGCGGGGTGTGTCCGGAGTCTTGCGCCCGTCGGCGCAAGGCAGTACACCATGCATATGACTGACCGGTAGTTCAGTAGCGCCGGGCCGCCAGAGGCGAGTGCGGCGACTCATCGAAGGGCTGTCGGGGGCCCATCGCTCCGCTCGTCGATGATGGCGACCGACGGAAGACCGCGCCATATCAAACATAACTTCCCAAACAGGGCTGAATCGACCGTCGGCGCGCTACTCTCCCCCTCATGCCGACCATGAACATGTCATTCAGGAGCGCCCGTCCTGACACGGCCCCGCGGTTCGGACCGCGCTCGGTCGGGACCGCGTCCTTGAGGAGACCCGTCCGGTTCTCCTTCGTCCTCCTCCTTCTGCTGAGCCTTCTCGGGACACCGGTCCTGGCCAGTGCCGCACCGCCCCCGCCCGCCCGATCCGTCGCGGCCGCCGCCGCGACGGCGAACGGCTCCGCCGTGGCCCAGGCCCAGGCGCGCTGGGGCGACCGGCGACTCGACCAGGTCTCCTTCCTCGGCACCCACAACGCGTTCACCAACTACGAGGACTCCCGCTGGAGTTCGGTGTCCCAGTCCGAGTCCATACGCCACCAGCTCGAGAACGGCGTGCGCGGCCTGAGCCTGGACACCCACTGGTACGAGCGCAGCACGTGGCTCTGCGTCGTCAGCTTCGGCAGCGACTGCTACCCGAGCGACGTCTACCTCTGTCATGGCGAGTGCAAGACCTTCGCCGGGGTCACGTACGCGCTGCCCCGGCAGTCCTTCCAGGGCAGCATGCAGACCGTGGTGGACTTCCTCGCAGCGAATCCCCAGGAGGTGGTGACCATCTTCCTGGAGGACTACGTCAGCGCCCAGCAGCTGGGGAACTCGCTCGGCCGGGTACGCGGCCTCGACCAGCTGCTCTTCCGGCCCGACGCGTGGAACGTGCGCCAGCAGGGGTGGCCGAGGATGACCGACCTCGTCGGATCCGGGAAGCGCCTGCTGATCTTCAGCGACGAGCCTGACCGTGAGCACCTGGGTGTCATGTACGACAAGGCCTGGACCGTCAGCAACTTCTGGAGCCTCGGCGACCTCGGCAACGACCTCTCCTGCGTCAGCCGGTGGTCCGACGTACCGCTGGACCGTCAGGAGCCGGGCTTCCGGCGGCTTTTCACCATGAGCCACCACCGGAACGTGCCCACGCTCATCAACGCCGCTCTCGACAACGGGGCCAAACTGCGGGACCGCATCAACCAGCAGTGCCGCCCGGCGGCCGGCGGCCGCGACCCTAACTTCGTCTCGGTCGACTTCCACCGGACATCCGACAGCAGCGGCCACACGCCGGCCTCCGTCGTCACGGAACTCAACGCCCGCGACTGAGACCCCGCCGGCACGTCCACGCGGCCCGCTCTTCCCGGCATGGGCGGGCGGGCCGCTTCTCCCAGGCGGAGGCGGGCGAGCCGCTCCTCCCGGCATAGGCGGGCGGGCCGCTCCTCCCGGCATGGGCGGGCGGGCCGCTCCTCCCGGCATGGGCGGGCGAGCCACCGTTCCCACACCCGCTGACGGCCGGACGGCCCTGAGGCCGGGCGCGGACGGAGCCGATAGCAGGCCCCGGGCCGAGGCGCCCGGGCACTTCTGCCCTTGTTGTTGGTTACGGCCCCACTGGCCTGAGCCCCACCACCCGACCGGGCCGAGGCGATAGAGACCGCGCGCCCACGCCCCGGGTCGTGACCAGGGCGTGGGCGGAGCCTTGGGTTACAGGCCGCCGGTGTAGAGCAGTTTGTCGGGGGTGCCGGTGCTGAGGCTGTTCAGGACACCCTTGGTGGAGTTGCCGTCGAGCCACTGGCTGATCTCGGCCGGGCTCGCCGTGGGGAACTGGGCCTTGTAGAGCGCGGCGACACCGGCGACGTGAGGGGCGGCCATGGAGGTGCCGTCCATGGCGACGGACCCGCCGCCCATCCTCGCCGACACGACGTCCTGGCCGGGCGCGAAGAGTTCCACGCACCGGCCGTGGTTGGAGAAGGACGTCTCCGCGTCCCACGCGTTGGATGCCGCGACGGTCACCGTGTCAGCCGCCGACGCGGGCGAGACGTCGCAGGCGTCCTTCGAGGAGTTACCCGCCGCGATGACGGGCAGCACGCCCGCGGCGGCGAGGGCCGTGGCGGCATTGTTGAGGGCCACGGACCTGTCCCCGCCGAGGGAGCCGTTCAGGACGGCCGGCTGCCTGGCGTTCTTGGCGACCCAGTCGAAGCCGGCGAGCATCCCCGAATAGGAGCCCCGGCCGTCACAGCCCAGCACGCGGACGCTCACCAGGTTGGCCTTGCGGGCGACCCCGTACGTCCTGCCGGCGACCGTCCCGGCGACGTGCGTGCCGTGGCCGTTGCAGTCCTGGCCGTAACGCCCGTCGCCCATGGCGTCGAAGCCGAAGGTGGCGCGGCCGCCGAACTCGTCGTGGTGGTAGTCGATGCCGGTGTCCAGGATGTACGCGGTCACCCCGGCGCCACTGCCCTGGGTGGTGAAGTCGTTGTCGAGCGGCAGGCTCCACTGGTTGATGCGGTCCAGGCCCCAGGTGGCGGCCGGGCTCCGGGGGACGGCGGGAGCAGACGGCTGGGGCGGGGCGTGCACCACCGCGTCCTCCTCGACCGATGCCACCCCCGGAGTCTTCCTGACGGTGTCCAGCTGCAGCGTGGTCAACGGCGCCGCGAATCCGTTGATGGCCTTGTCGTAGACGAACGTGGGCCTCAGGCCCAGCTTTTCCGTCGCCTCGGCCGCGTCGATCGTCTTGTCGAGGGTCACGATGTACTGGCCAGGCACCGCGTTGGCGGCAGTGACCAGCGGTGCGGGGGTCGGTTCCGGGCCGACGACGGGCTCGGCCGCCGTCGCGGTCGGAACGGTGAGGACCAGGGCGGTCACGGAGGCGCTCGCGAAGGCGAGTCTGGTACGTGTGTTCACGTCGCCGAGCGCATCACGCGGAAACGATCACTGGCTAGGACATCACGAACGATTCAGGCGGATGCCGGAAGCATCACCGCAATGCATCCGCCGAAGCGGTGGCATGGGCCGGCGGAGCGCCCGTCGCCTCGACGCCGCGGATCCTCGCGCTGTACCCGACCACCACTTACCGGCGGGGCGGGGCATCTGCCGGCGAAGGTCGGTGAGTGGGAAGCCGGTAGAAGCATCCTGCGGCGGCCGAGCGCCGTGAGTCGTCCGCGTCCGCGTATCGGCGTATCTACGTGAACAGGCCTCCCGCTTGCCGTTCCTAGGATCTCTAGGTTATATCTAGGTGTCCTAGGATCAAGGAAGGGTGGGTACATGGCACGGGCAGGGCTGACGGCGGAGCGGGTGACGATCGCGGGCGCCGAGTTGGCGGACGAGGTCGGGCTCGAGCAGGTGACCATGTCGCAGGTGGCGCGGCGGCTGGGCGTGAAGGATGCGAGCCTCTACACACACGTCCGCAGTCTGGAGGATCTGCGCGGACGGATCGCGCTGCTGGCGGCGGACGAGAAGACCATCCGTATCGCGGAGGCGACCGCCGGACGGGCGGGCAAGGACGCCCTGGTCGCGTTCGCCAACGCATGGCGCGCGTACGCCCACGAGCGTCCGGGGCGCTACACGGCGACGCAGACCCCGATCAAGATCGACCCTGAGCTGGCCGCGAAGGCGCCCGGACCGCGGCGCGCCGTCGAGCTGACCTACGGCATCCTGCGCGGCTACGGACTGGCCGAGCCCGATCTGACCGACGCTGTCCGGTTGCTGCGCAGCACGTTCCACGGGTTCGTCGCCTTGGAGGCCGCGGGCGGCTTCGCACACGAGCGTTCGCCCGAGCAGTCCTGGGTCCGTGCCCTCGACGCCCTGCACACCCTCCTGGAGCACTGGCCCCCGGCCCGAGAAGGAGACTCCGCATGACCGACCCGACCATCGGCACCTTGCGCGTGAACGGCGCGACCCTGCACTACGAAGTACGCGGCCAGGGCCCGCTCCTGCTGCTGATCCCCGGAGGGGCGGGCGGCGCGGCCTCCTTCGACGGCATCGCCGACGACCTGGCCGCCGACTTCACCGTCGCGACCTACGACCCCCGCGGCATGTCCCGAAGCACGCTGAACGACCCCGAAGCCGAGCAGGCCGTGGCCGAACACGCCGACGACGCGCTCCGGATACTGGAACTGTTGTCGCCCGGTGAGCCCGCCCTCGTGTTCGGCGCCAGCTCGGGCGCGATCGCCGCCCTGCACCTGCTCGCCGCCCATCCCGAACGCGTCGAACGCGTCGTGGCACACGAGCCGCCGGTCGTGGAGGTCCTGCCCGACGCCTCCGAACATCGCGCACTCATCGCGCGCGTGCAGGAGACCTTCCGCATACAGGGACTCATGCCGGCGATGGCGATGTTCGCCGCGGGTATGAAGAAGGACGGCGCCACCACCGAGCCGAAGGCCGAGATCAAGCTTCCACCGCAAGCAGCGGCACGGGCCGAGCGGACGATGGCCAACCTGCCGTACTTCATCGGGCGCATCGTGCCCAGCTTCATGTCCTACACCCCGGACACCCACCGGCTGGAAGCCCTGTCGGACCGGCTCGTGCTCGCCTGCGGCCAGGACTCACGCGGCGAGCTGCCCTACCGTCCGGGTGCCTTCCTGGCCGAGCGTCTCGGCACGGAACTCCTGCACCTCCCCGGCGGGCACACCGGCATGACCACGCATCCCGCCGAGTTCGGCGAGATCCTTCGGAGGGCCTTCCGCCCGTAAGGCGCTTGGCAGAAGGCTGCAGTCGAGATGGGCTCCTGATCCCTCCCGACCGCCAGGTGCAGCTTGGTGGTGAACCCGCCGCGTGAGCGGCCCAGCCCGTAGGGGGACTCCCCTGTCCCTGGGCCGACCGCCGTAGGCTGACCCGATGAGGATCTTCGAACGACTGAACGGCACCAGGCGCCCGGCAGGCGGCGTGACACCGCTCACCGCGGCCGCGGTCCGTGACGCCATCCTCGCGGTGAGCGGTCCGGAGGCGCCCTACCGGGTGCGCCTCGCCGGCCCTTCGGAGAAGGCCGACCTGATGGCGGACTGGCGGATCCAGCACCGCTCCTTCGGCGAGGACGTGGACCTGCGTCTGAGCATCCGCATGCGGCTGGACCCTCACCGGCGCGAGGTGCGGGCCCTCCAGGAACAGCGGTCGAGCACCAGGGGCCGGCTGTCGGCGTCGCGTGAGTACGGCCGCGGGGCCGGGTTCTCGGTGGAATGGACATACGAGCGAGGCCCCGACGGCCGCCGCCGCAGGGTCAAGACACTCGACACCCGGGACATGAGGAACGTCCTGCGAGAAACGGTCCTCGCCGCCGGGTGGACATGGCGGCCCCGCCTGCTGAAGCTCTGACCGCCTGCGACCAGCGCACCCTGCACCGCAGACGCCCGTGGAACGGGCAGTTCCCGAACAGGTCGCGGACGGGACGAGAACATCCTGGGTAGGTCGCGCGATGAGTCCCTCACGATGCGCTTGAGCGCGTAGATCCCACCGAAGCGCACGTCCAGCGACGGGGAACCGAGATGGGTGATCGCATCGTCGAACCGGGCGGTGAGCCGGCCCTGCTCGGCGACCCGTACCTCCCGCCGGGTGAAGAGCAGCGCCACCAGGGCCACCAGACCGGGCCGGACGGCCACCGCGAGCACGGGCCACTGCGACCGGCCACAGCCGTCGGGCGTCGGGCGTCGGGCGTCGGGCGTCGGGCGTCGGGCGTCGGGATCGCGCGTACCGCGGCGGCGCCTGCGCCGCACTTCACGCAGGTACGCGCTCCGATTCGGTCCGGATTCCCGGCCCGCGTCGGGCAACGCATCCTGACCTTGGCCGCGGCCATCTGGCACCACCGAGCCACGGGAACAGCGCTGACCAGGTCATTGATCGCCTGCGACCACTGACCGGAACTTCGGCCTCCCCAGCCGTTCAGGGGACACACGGGTCGTATCCGGGGCGTTTCCCTCCCCGCCGGGCATCCCTTGGTGGAACGAAAGGGAGACATGATGCCGCTCTACCTATCGAGGTTCAGCTACACGCCGGAGACTTGGGCGAGGCTGACCGTCCACCCCGAGGACCGCGCAAAGGCCGCTCAGGCGTACATCGAGTCCGTCGGCGGGAAGCTCCACGGCTTCTGGTACGCCTTCGGCACGCACGACGGCTACAACCTGTGGGAGGCCCCCGACAACGTGTCCATGGCCGCGGTTGCGCTGGCGATCAGTGGAGGCGGCGCGCTCAGCTCGTTCGAGACGACAGTTCTCCTGACCGTCGATGAAACCATCGATGCCCTGCGCACGGCCGAACGAATCCAGTACCGGGCGCCGGGCGCATAGCGGTCCAGGGACACCGTCGTACTGGGCGGGCCCGCGCGGGTGGTGATCAGAACGGGAGGTGCCTCACTCCCGCCACGATACGGTCCTGCCATGTCCCGATCAGACGAGATTTCGCTCCCCCCGCCCCCCGTCACCGCGGACGACCTGGACCTTGCCGTGCAACTCGCCGTGGCAGCCCTGCGCGAGGCGCCCCCAGCCGCGTGGGACGACAAGGCCGGTTCGCTGGACTGGGACTGCTGGGAAACCGTGGAGCACCTCAGCGACGACCTCTTCGCCTACGCTGCGCAACTGGGCCCCAGAACACCGCCCTTGGACGGCGAGGTGCCGTTCGTATACGAGAGCCGACGTCCTGGCGGCCCGGCGAACACCCTTCACGCGAACCGCAAGGCGGGGCCGGTCGGCCTGCTGCAGGTCCTGGAAGCGAGCGGTGCGCTGCTGGTCGCCATGGTGCGCACGACGGCGCCGCAGACCCGCGCTCACCACGTCTTCGGCGTCTCGGATCCCGAGGGTTTCGCCGCGATGGGGATCGTGGAGACCCTGGTGCACACGCATGACCTGGCACAAGGGCTCGGTCTGGCATGGAGCCCGCCTGCCGACCTGTGCTCTCGTGTGCTCGCTCGGTTGTTTCCGGACGCATCGTCGTCCACCGATCCTTGGCCCACCCTTTTGTGGGCCACCGGACGCGGCGAACTGCCCGGACACCTCCGTCTCACCACATGGCGCTGGGACGGCACACCCCGGGCATAGGCTCAGGCGTCCCCGCCGCAGAGGGGGTTCGGTAGCCACCTCGCCGTCCACGCCGGACTCGCCCCCAGGGAGGGAACGCGTCAGCGCGCCGTTCGGCGCGCCGTGTTCTCTCGCCACTCCCGGCCGATCGATCGCATCAGAGCCGGATAAACCCCCAGGTACCGGAAGGGTTTGATGCCGAGCATGTACAGCGAGCCGAGGCGGCCGTTGGGCTTCACCAGGACGGCCATCTGGCCGCGGTAACCACCGTTCCCGTCGGATACCCAGCCGATGTGCATCACGCCGTGCATTGTCTTGTTGGCGTACTCGGCGGCCCACTCGTCGTGTGTCTGGAAGACCGATGTGAAGGGCGCCGTGTTGAGGTCGGGCCCCTGCGGTCCCTCACGCAGGTCGTCCGGCAGCCGGTCCCGCAGCGTCGCCACCCGGCCGCCGACGCCCGAGTCCGGCTTGTCCCATCCGAGCAGCGCGCCGAGCTTCCAGCGCACCGAGAAGAGGAATCGGCCCACGGGGTTGCCACCGTCCGGACCGTCCTTGCCGTCCGCTATCTGCTGGACCAGGAGGTGCAAGTCGTCCGGGCCGCCCGGCGTCGGCAGTGCCCACAGGTCCTCGAGCCGGAAGTCGCCGGCGATCTCGTGGATCCGCCATGGGCGGGACGTGTGGTCGGTTGCGGGAAGGCGCAGATCGCTCACGGCAAACCCCTGTCTATACGGTGGCGTATAGATCGAGCATAGACCCATCCATACGGCTCCGTATACTTGGCCGGGACATGTGAGGGGAGACACGGATGGGCGCGATCCGCACACCGCGGGACAAGTGGATCGAGCAAGGGCTGCGTGCGCTTGCCGCCGGTGGCCCTGAAGCCGTCCGGGTCGAGGTCCTCGCCCAGACGCTCGGCGTCAGCAAGGGCGGTTTTTACGGCTACTTCCGCAACCGTGCCAGCCTGCTGGAGGAAATGCTCGACACCTGGGAGCACGGGGTCACCGAGGATGTCATCGAGCGGACCGAACGCGATGGGGGCGACGCCCGCGAGCGACTCGGGCGCCTCTTCGACTTCGTGGGGTCGAGCAAAACTCCCGTGACCAGCGCCGGGGTCGAACTCGCGATCCGCGACTGGGCCCGGCGTGACGAAGGCGTCGCGCGCCGCCTCCGCCGGGCCGACAACCGGCGCATGGACTATCTGCGCCAGCTCTACGGAGCCTTCTGCCCCGACGAGGGCGACGTCGAGGCCCGCTGCCTGATCACCTTCTCGCTGCGCATCGGCGACCACCTCATCGCAGCCGACAACGGCCCGCGCAGCCGCACGGAAGTCCTCGCCACGGTCAGGAATCGGTTGTTGGGCTGACTGATCACCTCAGAATGATCTCCGGAGCCGGAGCCGGAGCCGGAGCCAGAGCCGGCGGCGGCAGAGGCCGACGACGACCTCGCCCCGGAATCCGCACTGGCCACGGCGCCCCCGGAAGTGCGAGCCGCCTTCGCCCCGCGCGCACTCGAAGGACTCACCGAGGATCTCGGGAGCAGCTCGCACCGTTCAAGGTGAACTGCCTGGGTACCGCGTTCGCACCTGAGTACGTCGCCTGGAAGGCGCAGGAAGCACTCTTGACGGCGCTCAGGTCGTTGTTGGCGCAGGCGGAGGTCCGGCCCGCCCGAAGCAACTCCGCATGCCTCTTGTACGGTGCCTTCCGAGGAGGCCGCCATGCATGATCAGGACTGGGACGACGACAGCGCCTACAGGTCGGCTGTGAGACGCACGCGGATCACGATGGCAATCGCGCTGGTCGTGACCCTGCTGGTACTCGGGAGCGTAGCTGTCGCCATCTTCGGCGTGTCGCTGTTCTTGGACCTTGCTGAACATCTCAGTCGCTAACCGCGCCCCTCTCGTGCCCCGTAGAGCGGCTCCTATTGTTCGGCCTGACCTGCCAATCTCCCGAACCGGTCTTCGTAGTGCGGCTCCGGTATCGGACCCTTCTTCTTTTGGACAGCAGGCAACGTCATGAGCAGTACAGCTGCTCCGAGGAGTGCGACGACCGCGATCCAGCCCGCGCCGACATGCATGGCGTGGATAAATGCGTCATCAGCCGCCTGCGCAAGAGCGGGCCGGTCGATAGCGGTGGCGAGATGGCGGGCCTGTTCGGCGGAGACTCGCGCCTGATCCTGCACCGGACCGGGTGCACCCTCCAGTGAAGGTTCGATCGCACGTCGATACATGATCGACATGATCGTGCCGCCTACCGCGATTCCGATCACACTGCCGGTTTGTCGCACGGTGTTGGTGACGGCCGATCCCGCACCGGCCTGTTCCAGCGGCAGGTTGCCGACCAACGCGGCCGTAACGGGGCCGATCACCATGCCTACCGAGAGACCCTGTATCAGCAACAGGATCTCGATCCAGACGAGTGGAGTCTGGAGCCCGAGGAACCCGTACCCGCCCATGGTCAGCGCAGCCGCGGTCAGCGCCGGCACGGTCACAAGACGTAGCGACAGACGGCGAACCAGGCGCGTGGCGAGGGGCGCCCCCGCGAGCGCGCCGAATGCGGTCGGAACATTGGCCAGACCCGCCTTCATCGGGGAGAATCCGAGCGCGCCTTGAAGGTAGAACGCATTGTAGAAGGTGATGGCGGCCACACCGAAGAGCAGCAATCCGAGCGCCGCATTGCCGCCGCCGAATGTGCGTTGCGCGAGCAGTCGCGGATCAAAGCTGGGCACCTTGACACGCAGTTCGACCAGTACGAAAACGGCCAGCAGAACCAGACCGACAACGATCGGCACCCAGACGTCCATACGACTCCACACGGCCACCTGCCCCGCCCGGATCAGCCCGTAGGCCAACGCCACGAGCCCGCTGATCGACAGCAGCATTCCAGCGGGGTCCAGCGGCCGCACAGTGGGGCTGCGGAAATTCGGGACCAGCACGGCGAGCCCTACCAACGTCAATACCGCGACCGGGATATTGATCAGAAAGACCGATCCCCACCAGAAATGATCGAGCAGGAACCCTGCCAACACCGGGCCGGCAGCCATTCCGACACCGGCCGACGTCGAGAAGACGCCGATCGCGGCAGCCCGCGCGGGGCCGGTGAAGGTCCATACAAGGATGGCCATCATGGCGGGCGTGATCAACGCGCTGCCCACCCCCATCGCAGCTCGAGCTGCGATCAGCTGGCCCACATCGCTTGCGCACGCCGCCCACAGCGAGGACCCGGCGAAGATCACCAACCCACCGGAGAACACAGTCCGGTGACCGAACCGATCACCCAGTGCGCCTGCAGTGAACATCAATGTGGCGAAGGCCAGAGTGTACGAGCCGGTCGCCCATTGCAGCTGCCCGGGATCGGCCCCCAGGCCACGGACCGGGTCTGCAAGGGTCTCCAGCGCAGTACTCAGGACGGTATTTTCTAGCCAAATCAGCAGCGAACACGACATAAGAACGGCAAGAATCAACCGCTGCCTGGACTTCGGCAACGTTGGAGGCACGGTCATGAACACCTTCGGATATCGCTCGGCGGGAACCTGAACGACTGGACAATAAGTAAACTCCACGACGCCGTCAAGCTCAGAATTTCTTGCGAATACTATTGCGAGTGAAGGGACTACATGCCCTCTGCCGGATTTGCGGGCTGAACAATTCTGTGCCCTCTGGCGGATTTGCGAGTTGATGAATTTCATGACTTCCGGAGGCTTGCAGCTGAGCGGATTTCATGCCCTCCGCCGAGCTGTCGCAGCGCGTCCCGCGCCCCCAGCTCGGTGCCCACGCCAAACCGCAGCTCCTGCCCGCGGCAGTTCAGCGATGATGGGGCCCCATGTCTCGCCGGCCGACGACCAGCGGCTCGGACTGCCGTCGAGCTTCACCGTTCCAACCAGCGCGTCCAGGCTCAACTAGGCTGCCGCCTTCCCCGAGCCCGAGGAGACACGCATGACGCAGACCGACCGACGGCCCATGGACCTGAACGCCTACGAAGAACGCGCACGGGAGAAGGTATTCGCGCCGGAGCGCGTCTACCTCCTGTCACTGGGCGCCCAGGGCGGAAACTCCCACGTCCACTGGCATGTCGCGGGTCTGCCGCCTGGCGTGCCCTACGGCGAGCAGCAGTTCCACGCGCTCATGTCGGAGAGCGGGGTGCTGGACGCTTCACCGGAGGAGGCCGCCTCGGTGGCGGAGCGGCTCCGCGAACA
Source organism: Streptomyces sp. CB02980 (assembly GCF_014451325.2). Lineage (GTDB taxonomy): Bacteria > Actinomycetota > Actinomycetes > Streptomycetales > Streptomycetaceae > Streptomyces. The sequence continues at coordinate 250,535 of NZ_JACSCH020000001.1, forward strand.
GCTCGCGTCCTGACGATCGACATCGAGCACACCTTCCGCCTGCTCCATCAGGCGCTCTGCCGGAGCTGGTCAAAGATGCGCACCCCACGGCAGCCGACCGCTGGACGTGGCTGATTCTCGCCACCTCCACCCCACTGCGACTGGTCCCCCACGGGCGGCCGACCGGCGTCGACCATGGCAAAGGCCCGTTCCGCCGGACCGACTCACCCTCGTACGCGCCCACCACGACTTCCGGCGCAGGCGCCCTGCCCACGGGGCCTTGCGGGCCTCGGGCTTGGTGGTGACAGCGCGCGCCGCAGCGCTCGCATCCCACCTTTCATTCGCCTACATAACGGTAGACACCGTTGCGATCTCGTTAAACGTTTACTTCTTGACGACAATGTGACGGCCGAGTTGACTTCTTGCCACCTCGGCCGCAACGTCGCGGCCTCGTCAGGGAGGCAACCCCAATGAACACAGTGACGCGTCGCGCCGTCATCGCCACGGCCTCGGCGTCGATGGCCCTCTCGCTCGCCGCCTGTGGCCAGGCCGACAGCGCCGGCGGCGACAGCGGTGGCAAGGGCAGCTCGACCAAGATCGGCCTGCTCCTTCCGGAGAACAAGACCGCGCGGTACGAGGCGCTGGACAGACCCCAGTTCGAACAGGCCGTCAAGGGTGCCTGTCTCACGTGCGAGATCGTGTACAACAACGCCGTCTCGGACGTGGTCAAGCAGAAGCAGCAGTTCGACCAGCTGATCGCCGCCGGCGTGAGGGTCATCGCGCTCGACCCGGTCGACGCGACGAAGGCCGCCGGCTGGGTCAAGGAGGCGCAGGGCAAGGGCGTCAAGGTCCTCGCGTACGACCGTCTGATCGAGGGCGCGGACGCCTACGTCAGCCACGACAACAACAAGGTCGGCGAGCTCCAGGGCGAGGCGCTCCTCGCCGCCCTCGGCCCCAAGGCCTCCTCCGCCAACGTCGTGATGATCAACGGTGACGAGAAGGACACGAACGCCGCGCTGTTCAAGCAGGGCGCCCACGCCGCCCTCGACGGCAAGGTCGGCAAGATCGCCTACGAGGCCTCCGGCGAGTGGGACCCGAAGGTCGCCGGCGAGAAGATGTCCGCCGCGATCTCCTCGGTCGGCAAGGACAAGATCGACGCGGTCTACTCGGCCAACGACGGCATGGCCGGCGGCATCATCACCGCCCTCGAGAACGCAGGCATCAAGAGCATCCCGGTCGGCGGCCAGGACGCCGAGATCGCAGGCATCCAGCGCATCATCGCCGGCACCCAGACCTTCACCATCTACAAGAGCCCGCTCGAGCTCGCTCCCAAGGCCGCCGAGCTCGCGGTCGATCTCCTGATGGACGTGCCGCTCCGTGCCAAGAGCGAGACCGACGGCGTCCCGTCGATCCTCCTCGACCCGGTGGTCGTCGACAAGACGAACATCAAGGCCACGGTCATCGAGGAGGGCATCTACACGGCCGCTGACATCTGCTCCACCGAACTCGACGCCAAGTGCACCAAGTTGGGCCTCAAGTAACCTCCGGTGGGCCGTCCGCTCCCACCGACGTCTCCGCCACCCCGCGGCGCTCCGCCTCCCGCCTCACTCCATGAGGCCGGCCCCGGCCCGGCTCCATGTACAAGAGGTGAAGGCGCTATCTGGCGGAGGTGTGTGAGTGATGGCCCCGCTTCCTCTGCTCGTCCCGCGCCGGCGTAGCCCGCGTGCCCGCGCGGAGGTGCGGGCACGAGCCGTGGGCTTCCCGGGCCACGCACCAGGACGTGCCCGGGGCGCGCGCTCAGTGCGCTTCCGCCCCCGGCGGCGATCGGTTTCCGCCTCTCGTCGCGGCTCGGCCGGGACGAGAGGCGAGCCGCTCGGGGTCAGAGCCCCGTCGGGTCGGTGTCGCAGGTGGCGCGGCGCCGCCCGATCGTGACCAGGGCCTCCCAGAGGGCGTCGGCCTCTCCGCGGCGAACCTCGTGGATCGCTCCGTCCAGGGGTTCGGCGCCCGGGCCCAGCGGCCTGTCCGGCTCCCCGGCATCCCTGCGGAGGACGATCCCGGTGGGCGGATCCAGGGCACGCAGATCCCGAAGGAGACGGTAGCGGGCGAGGTCGGCCTCGGGGTGGGGCAGATGGCGGGTGATCACCGCGATGTCGGGCAGCAGCACACGGGCCTGGGCCAGGGCGATCCGGGGCTCGAAGGCGTGGGCGACGACGCGGAAGTGCGGGCTGGAATGAACGCGGGCGCGCACCGATTCCAACTCGGCGCCCTCGGGCAGGCCTGCTATCAGCACGGTCATCATCGAAGCCATTGTCCCTCCATCCGGCCGCCGGTGCCTTGCCGTGGCGGCAGTGGAGGCCCCCTGGCGGCGTCCGCCCTCCGGTCGCCACCGGTCGACGCCGCTCATCGCGCTCCCCGCTGCCGAAGGAGGCCGCCGGTGGTCCCTGACGGCCGGGTGACGACTCCGGCGGCCCGGCGGACGCGGCCCCGCCGGACGCGGCCGGGGTCGAGGCGCCCTCAGGAAGGTGTGGGGAGATCCTCCCGCGGGCCTTCCCCGGCATCCACGTCGCCGTCGAGGAGCGGTCGTCGAAGACGACCGGGCCGTCTCCAGGAACACGGTGACCGGCACGTACCGGGGCTTGTACCAGGTCCAGCCGGCCACCGGCCGGGCCGCACCCCGCCGCTCCGGGTGGGGCGAGGCCGCCTCAGTCCACCAGCACCCCCGGGTTGAGGATGCCGTGCGGGTCGAGGGCTCCCTTGGCGGCGCGCAGGGCGAGGGCGAAGGGCTCCGGCCGCTGGCGGTCGTAGCCCGGCCGGTGGTCGCGGCCGACGGCGTGGTGGTGGGTGATGGTGGCCCGGTGGCGGTGGAGCACCTCGCCCGCCACCGCCTTCAGTTCGTCCCAGATGGCGACCTCGTCCCCCGGGCGGCCCGCGGCGAGCACGGTGAAGTAGGGCGCCGCACCGTCCGGATAGACGTGCGTGAGACGGCAGTTGACGGTGGCCGGGTGGCCCGAGATCTTGAGCGCCGCCTCGTTGACCGTCCTGCGGACGTCCTCGACGAGGGCGGGGACACGATCCCAGGTGGCTGCCGTCTCGAAGGTCTCCGCGACGGCGCCCATCCGCGCCAGGCCGTCCCGGAGGTAGGGCATCCGCAGGAACGCCGACCGCCACGCGTTCACCGCCTCGTCGGCGGGAGCACCGTCCGTGCCTGCCTCGGACGACTCGCGACGGCCCCCGTGGGAGCGGGCCAGGTCGACGGCCTGTGCGAGGCGGACGTCGACCGGGGCGTCGGCGGACTCGAAGCCCAGGACGAGGACGGCCGAGCCGTCTCGCGCGGCACCGGCCAGCGCGGCCTCGCCGGAGTCGAGCAGCCGGCAGTTGGCGGGGGCGAGGTCGGACTGCGCGAGAGCGCGGACCGCGCCGAGCGCGGCGCCGAAGTCGTCGAAGGCGAGCGAGGCGGACGCCTTGTGGACCGGGCGGGCCTGGAGCCGTACCCACGCCTCGGTGATGACGCCGAGCGCGCCCTCCGAGCCGAGGAACATCCGGTCCGGCGAGGGACCCGCGCCCGAGGCGGGCAGCCGCCATGACTCCGCGGTGCCGGCCGGGGTGACCACCCGCAGCGACTGGACGAAGTCGTCGATGTGCGTGCGGCCTGTGGCGTAGTGGCCGCCGGCCCGGGTCGCGAGCCAGCCGCCGAGGGTGGAGAACTCGAAGCTCTGCGGGAAGTGCCGGAGCGTCAGGCCGTGCGGACGCAGCTGGTTCTCCAGGCTCGGTCCGAGCGTCCCCGCCTGGATGCGGGCGGCCCTGCCCTCGGAGTCGACCTCCAGCACCCGGTCCATCCTGGTCAGGTCGAGGGAGAGCACCGCGCGATGGCGGTCGCCCCGGTACTCGACCCCGCCCACCACCGAGGACCCGCCGCCGAAGGGCACGACGGCGACCCGGTGTTCGCCGGCCCAGTCCAGGAGGTCGGCCACCTCCCGCTCCTCCGTCGGGAACGCGACCAGGTCGGGGATCCGGCCCGGACGGCCGCGCAGGGCGCGCGCGATATCCCGGTACGCCTTGCCCATCGCGTGGGCCGCGCGGTCGGCCGGATCGGTGCTGATCAGCCGCGCCAGGCTCGCGGAGGGCTGGACGGCGGGTGCCCCGATGCCCAGATCGGCGATACGGGGTACGGGGAGCGGTCGGGCCAGGGTTCCGGGTAGCAGGGCGCCCATCGCCGCGCATTCGGCGTCGTCGGGGTGGGCGCTCTCCCATCCCCAGCCCCACCAGGACCGGAGGGGGGCGGGCGGGATCGACTGCGTCGTCGTGCCGGACATGGGCGCTCCAGGTGCCGCGAGTGAATTTACCAAGAGGTAAATTACTTACTGATAATATCCACGCATGGCAACCCCCCGTTCGAAGGCCGGCACCAAGGGCGTCCCCCGGCACGTGCGTCGGCAGCAGATGCTGGAAGCCGCCACGGAGGAGTTCGGAAGCCGCGGTTACACCGCCGCCTCCCTGGCCGTCGTCGCGGAACGCGTCGGGGTCACCAAGACGCTGCTGCACCAGTACTTCGGCACCAAGGAAGACCTGTACGTCGCCTGCCTGACGCCCGTCGGGGACAGCCTGCTCGACACGATCCGCACGGCCATGGGCGAGGCGGGGGCGACCCCCCACACCCCCCTGCGGGTGCTCCGCGGCATCTTCGTCGCGCTGGAGGGACGCCGGGAGGCGTGGTTCGTCCTCTACGACCGCTCCCTGCCGCCCGGCGGTGAGGCCGCCCGGACGGCGGCGGTCTATTGGGCGGCCATCGACGCGCTCGCCGCCGACGGCACCACCGAGCTGCTGCGCGCCGCCGGATCCACCGACCCCATGGACGCCGACGCGCTCCGCCACGTCTGGACGGACCTGGTCAGCACCCTCGTCCGCTGGTGGGTCAAGCACCCCGAGGAGACACCGGAGGCCATGACCCGGCGCTGCGCCCGCCTCTTCACCGTCGCCGCCGCCCTCGCGGTCGACCCCGCGCCCCCGGGCTGACCGGAGGACCGGACGGCGGGAAGGCCGGAGGACCGGGAGGCCGGACGGCGGGAAGACCGGGCGACCGGGAGGCCGGGCGGCAGGAAGGCCGGGCGATCGGGAGGCGGGAAGGCCGGGCGACCGGGAGGCCACACCTTCGCGCGCGGCGTGGAAGGGCCGGTCCGCGCCGTGCGGCTCTCTTCACCGGTCACATGCCGGTGACGTCCCTGGCCCGCTGGAGCACGGAGTCGAGCGCGGCCACCCCGCCGTCGCGCCGCCGCGCGCGCGCCGCCCGGTCCTCCGGAACCAACCGTTCGGCGGTCCGCACGGCGTAGGCGTCCGGGTCGCCGAAGGCGGCCCGCGGGTGCTCACCCGTCTCCGCGCAGTGCGTCGTGACCTCCTTGACCGCCCGGAGCACGACCGCCCGGTCCACGCCCGGTTGCATGGCGAGCCGTACCTGGAAACGCGCCATCCACTTCTCGCGGTCCTTCTCTCCCGCCGCGTCCGTCGTCCGGTCCTTCTTCGCCACGTGTTCTCTCCCGTGTGATCGGCGGCCGTCCGTCATGGAGTGGGACGTCGAGGCGTTCCGGTGGGTTGCCCGAGCAAGGCGGCTTCCTGCCGCCGACGACACCGTGACCTGGCCCGACCCCTTTGCACGGCCCTCATTCCCCCTGCCGGCCGCCGGGACCCACGACCACCGCCAACAGCCGCCCGCTGCCCGGACGTTGGACGAGGACGGCTGCACCGGGCGGCCCACCGCCCCGCTCACCGTGGCGGGAGCTCCGTCCCCAGCTCCGGCCCGCGCTGACCGTGGATCGATCGGCTTCCCCGTCGATCCGGCGTTCGATCCATGACGGTGCGGACGGGGTACCGCTTCCCTCGCCCGGACCGCAGAACCATACTGGTCGGGTCCTGATCGCCCACCGAACGGTTCCATGGCCAAGAACAGCACATCATCGACCACCGTCCCCGACACCGCCTGGCTCGGGCGTGGGCGTCACGTCGGGCCCGAGCCCGAGCGGGACGTCCGGCGCAACCTGCTCGCCCTCAAGGCGGCCCGGGTGATCGACGACTTCCTGGACCTCGACCCCGTCGAGGCTGCGCGTTCCACCGACCTGTACCCCCGGGACGAGTCCGCCGACCCCGGCCCGTCCGCGCGCCGCCTCTTCGAAGCCCGCTGGCGCGTGGCCGACGGCGTCACGGTGCGCGCGCAGCTGACCACGTACGAGCCCGAGTCCCGCCGCATGAAGGGCGAGGGTGTCACCTGGGTCCTCGCCGCCGAGGCCGAGCGGGCGTGGGAGGCGAGCTGGCCCTCACCGGCCACCGTGTTCTGGCCCGACAGCGACCAGGTCGCCTGGGACCACGAGACGGTGCCGGACGTGCGCCTGCGGTCGGCGAACCGTCTGCCGAAGGACGACGACGAGTTGCGCCGCCTGCTGCGGGCCTGCACCCGGCAGAGCTGGTTCATCCATGTCGTGGTGCACGAGGCGATGACACCGGACACCCTGGGACGCCGGCCGATCACGGCGTTCCTGCCGCCGAGCCTGCGGCACCGGGTGGTCGAACACCGCGCCACGCCGGAGCAGGCGCTGATCGCCGACTTCGTGATGAAGCGTGAGCTGGGTGTGGGGATACCGCGCGGCGGCGCCGTCATCCTGCCCCCGACACCGCAGGCCTCCCCTTACGACGCGGAGCGCTTCACGGTACCCAATGTCTTCCTGGACGGCACAGAACCCACCAGACTCCTGGACAAGATCAAGGAGTTCGCCTCACTGCCCCAGCCGATGCCGGCCGATGCCGAACAGGTCCTGACCCGGCTGCGCCAAGGCTGGCACCTGCTCACCCCCGACGAGGAACTGGCCCACGCACGGGCCATGGTCACCAGGTACGCCAAGGCCCTCGAAGCCATGACGGCGTCCTGTGACCTGTACCGGGAGGCCGCCGAGTCGGCGCTCGACGCCCTCGCCGAGGCGAACAGCGGCGACGGCGCCGCTCGGACGGCATCACCGGCGACGGCCAAGGACGACCCCTCACCATGGAAGACCCTCACGAAGACACTCGGCCGCTTCCGGGGCCCGAACCCCCAAGCGCCGGATACGGAGGTCCAGCAGCGTCCGCACGGCCGGTAAGGGGTACGGGAGAGCGGACAGAATCGGCCGGAACGAACCTCATCGACAATCGTGGTCGTTTCCGCCGGTCAGCGGCGCGCGGGACGTGGACCACCAGCAGACCGGGAACCTGCTGGTGGTACACGCCGAAGAAGGCCGGAGTCCTCTGGGCATCCTCGGCGAGGCATGCAGGGAAACTCTGTGCGAGGTGACCCGGATCGCGAGCCACGGGGTGGAGCGGCCCAGACTCGAATGACGCGCGCTGCCGGTACGTCCGTAAGGCCAGGACTCGCGAAGTGATGCAACCGTCGCGTGCCCTGCCGGTCCGTCACGGCGCCGTCGTCGAGAACTGCGGGGAGGCCTTGCGGTGGGCGGCTTCCAGGACGGCGAGGAGGACTTCCTTGCTGGACTCGCGTGTGCGGACGTCGCACAGGACCACCGGAACGGCGGGGTCGAGGTCGAGGGCGGAGCGTACCTCATCCGTGGTCCAGGCCCGTTCTCCGTTGAAGCAGTTCACCCCGACCGCGAAGGGGATGCCGCGCTCCTCGAAGAAGTCGATCGAGCCGAAGGAGGCTTCCAGGCGGCGGGTGTCCGCGAGGACGAGCGCGCCCAGGGTGCCGTGGGCGATCTCGTCCCACATGAACCAGAAGCGTTCCTGGCCCGGTGTGCCGAAGAGGTACAGCACCAGTTCCGGGCTGATGGTGATGCGGCCGAAGTCCATGGCGACCGTGGTGGACGTCTTGCCTTCCACGCCGTCGAGACTGTCGATGTTCTGGCCGGCCTGAGTGAGTCGTTCCTCCGTCTCCAACGGCGCGATCTCACTCACCGACCCCACCATCGTTGTCTTGCCGACACCGAATCCACCCGCGACAAGAATTTTCACGGCCGTGGGGAGGAGGATCTGTTCAGAGCTGGCGGATGCCATCGATAACCCTTTCGATGAGTTCCACGCTCGGTCTGTCGGACTGTGAGGGTGGCGCCTGCACGATGATCTTCTCGTCTCCGAGGAGATCACCGCAGAGGACTTTGACGACGCTTACGGGGAGATCCAGATGGGCGGCGATCTCCGCGATCGCTATGGCCCTGTGGCGGCACAGCTCCAGGATCTGTGCCGCCTCCGGCGTCAGGTGGGGATGGTCGACGTCGGGCGACCGCGTGACCACCAGAGTGATCAGCGTGAAGTGATAGTGGTTGTGTCGGGTACGACCACCGGTGATGGTGTAGGGCCGGAGGTGACGTCCGGCAATCGCCCCGTCGAGCGCGCGCGGCTCAGGCATCCTGGCTGTGTGCGACGGTGTGGTGGCCTGGAATGCGCGGCGCGGCACTCAGATACGCTCCGACCTGCTTGACCATCGTTCCCATCTCATAGGCCATCATGCCCGCGTCCACCTCCTGCGAGGCGAGGGCCGCCAGACGCGCCCCCTGACCGGCAGCGGTGATGAACAGGAACGCGTGCTCCATCTGAATGACGGTCTGCTGGACCGCGCCGCCGCGGAAGTACTGCGCCGTACCCCGGGCGAGGCTGTGCATGCCGGAAGCCAGGGCCGAAAGGCGCTCGGCGTCGTCCCGGCCCAGATCATGCGACTTCCCGATCAGGAGACCGTCTCCTGACAGCACGATGGCGCAACGGATCTCCGGTATACGGCCCACGAGATCGTCCAGGACCCAGTCCAGCTGCCTGCTGGTGGCCACTTCAGTCATTGCATTCCTTCGGAGTTCGTTGGGTCCCATGGTCAGTTCGCCCGTCCACCGTCGTGACGTGGTGCGGCGTGGGTTCCGGTGGCCTGGTCCATCCCGCGTCGGATGGCGGCGATGATGCGGGCCGACGCTTCGGGCGAGGGCGGGCCTCCGCCCTCGTTGTCGAGACGGCTGCCGGCCTCCGCCGCCTCACGGCGCAGCTGTACGGCAAGGCTGGACCCACGGGTGCGCTGGGGCAGTGTGGTGGGTTGCCCGAGGTTCGGCCTGTCGCCGCCCGGCGTTCCGTACGGGCTCTCGGAGACGGTGGGCATCGCCGGGAGGGAGGTGTCGGCCGTGGGACGGCCGGTGGGCATCGCCGGGAGGGAGGTGTCGGCCACGGGACGGCCGGTGGGCATCGCCGGGAAGGAGGTGTCGGCCACGGGACGGCCGGTGGGCGTCGACGGGACGGGTGCGTCGGCCATGGGACGGCCGGTGGGCGCCTGGCGGGGAAGGGGGGCCGCCCGGGGAGGCTCGGGGCTCACCGGCCGCTGATGCGCATCGAGGGACTCGGTGCTGTCCGGACGGTCCGGCGAGACGAGTCCGGCGCCTCCGTACGTGGGGAATCCGCTGTAGTCCGGGACTCGGCTGTGCGTCTCCCGCGGAGGCGCGGCGGGGGCTTCGCCGATGCCCCGGGCGTCCGCGACGAGGTCGTGCTCGTCGCGGCCCCCGGGCACCCCGACGAGGCCGGGCGGCCCGTCCAACGGCTGTGTGCGCGGCGTCGGCTGGGGAAGGGCGGAGGTCGCGGACCCGAAGGAGGGAGCGACCCCGGGCTGCGGGATCGTCCCGGCGTTGATCGCGTTGACGGAGACCTGGGCGGCGGCCCTGAGCTGGTCCATGACCGGGGAGTCGAGTTCCTCGAGCATGTGGACCGGCAGGAACACGATGGCGAGGGTGCCGCCGTAGACCGAGGGGCGCAGTTCGACCCGGATCTGGTGGCGCTGGGCCAGGCGGGCGACCACGAAGTGGCCGAGGCGCGGGTCCGCGCCGAGGGCCGCCATGTCGGGCTTCTGCGGATGGGCCAGGACGTGGTTGGCATGGACGAGCTGGTCCGGCGGGATGCCGAGGCCGTGGTCCTCGACGTGCAGAGCCACGCCTTCGGCGACATGCAGCGCGCTGACGACGACCTGGGTGTAGGGCGGGGAGAAGTTGGTGGCGTTCTCCACGAGTTCGGCGAGCAGGTGGGTGACGTCGGCGACGGCCCGGCCGGCCAGCGCTATCCGCTTCGTCGCCGGGAGGTTCTCGACCTTGACGCGGGTGTAGTGCTCGGTCTCGGCGACGGCGCTGCGCATCACGTCGGTGATGGTCACCGGCTCGGTCATCCGGCGGCTGGGGGGCGTGTCGCCGAGGATCACCAGGTTCTCGGCGTGCCGGCGCACACGAGTGGCGAGGTGGTCCACCTTGAAGATGTCTTTGAGGAGATCGGAGTCGCCGTGCTTGCGCTCCAGGTCGTCCAGGAGCGCGATGAGACGGTGGATCAGGGTCTGGGTGCGTCGCGTCAGCTGGCCGAGTACCTTCTCGGCGCCCGCGTGCCCCCGGGACTGGCTGAGTATGGTGCTGATGGCCGTGTGGCGGAGTCCCTCGATCGCGGATCCGAGGAGCTGGAGTTCCCCGGCGGCCAGGAGCGGCGGCGTCTGGGGGAAGGGGGCGAGCGGTTCCCCGCGCTCGGACTGGGCCAGCGCCTGAGGCCACTGGCGGGCCATCTCCTCGGTACGGCGCTGGAGTTCGGCCACCGCATCCAGGGTCGAGCGGCGGGCCCTGAGCCCCAGGACCGCGCCGGCCGTGAGGAGCGCCGCCGTGAGCGTCGTTCCGGCGATCAGACCGAGGAGCAGGCCGGTCGCGCGGTCGGAGGCCGCGTCGGCCAGCTCGTCCAGCGAGGCGGCGGTGAGTTTCTGCAGGTCGGTGACGAGGGTCTCGGCGTCGTCGCTCCAGGCCTTCGCCGAGGAGGGCAGCTGTGTCGTCGGCGCCGCGATGACCGCGTCCTCGATGGAGGCGATCGAGGAGGACTGCGGGGTGGCGGCGATCTGCGCGTATCGAGCGCGCGCGTCGGCCGGCAGGTCGTCCACCGCCAGCGAGGCCCGTATCTCCCGCTGGGCGCCCACGGAGTGGCTGAACCGCTGGTGGGCGGCGGTGGAGATGCCGCCCTGAGGGAGACCGGCGGACAGCAGAGCGTCCTCGCGCGACAGCATCTCGACGAGTCGGACCAGGGTGGCGGTGGCGTCGCCTCCCTGGGAGAGCGGCCCGTCCTCGCTGCGTACCGCGGCGCCTATCAGGTCGGTACCGCTCTGAATGACGTCGGTGAGGTGTCCGAAGGCGTCGGCGGAGGACATGGTGCGGGCGTCGATCGCCTCGCGTCGGCCGGCCAGCGTGTCCAGGGAGGTTCCGAGGCGCCCCGCCGGCCTGCCGAGCGAGCCGTCCATGGCGGGCAGGGCGGCCCGGAACTCCACGACCGCGGCATCGGTCTTCGCGCGGGCCTGGTCAAGGGCGTTGCGCGCCGCGGCCGAACGGCTCGCCTGCCACAGGGCCGTGAGGCGCCGCTCCTGCTGCAGGCCCGACACCACGTTCAGAGTCCTGCCGCCGGTCGTCGCGGTCCGCTCCGCGTCGTCCTGGAGCTGGATCTGCTCGCCGGCCAGACCGGCGGCCGTGTAGCCCCAGAGGCCGGTGAGGGCGATGGCGGGGGCGACGATCGGCATGATCAGCTGCGTGCGGAGAGACCTGCGCGGGACAAGCCGGTGGCGCGCCTTCGGGTCGCTAGTGCCTGACATCTGAATGGAATCCTCGCAGCGAGCTGACGACAGTGAAGATGATGCTCAGCGGTCCTGATCGCTGCGGCGTGGCGCCTTGACGCAGGAGCACCACGGCAGTGATCAAGGCGCACCGTATCAGGAGTCCGTGCTACCGGTACGCTCCGCCCACCGCCATCAGACCCGGTCAACAGACTCATGGGCAAAGCGAGTTGATGAACTTCGGGCACCGATTGAATTCGGTCACAGCAGCGCGAGCAACTTCGGTGTGTAGAGGTCACCGATCGTGGCGGTTCCGGCGACCATGTCGAAGTAGATCGAGGTGAGTTCAGGATCCTGTCGGATCGCGCGGAGCAACGCCAGGCGCTGAGGCCGCTGTTCGGCGAGACGGCCCACGGCCAGGGTCGCCTCGTAGCCGGGCAGCAGGGCGGCGTCCCTGTCTCTTCCGTACCGGGCGAGGGCCTCGTCGAGAATGGCCGGATCACCGTCGAGCCGGCCGCCGACGAGCTGGGCCAGCATCTCCGCCTGGAGGAAGGCATCGCTGATGCCGCGCGCGGTGATGGAGTCCTTGTGGTGTCCCGCGTCGCCCACCAGGGCCCACCCCGGCCCCGCCGCCTGCCGGAAGTAGTTCTGCTGGTCGCCGGTGCCGCGGAGGCGCTCCACCTGTGTGGCTCCCTGCAGCCTTTCGTACAGGGCGGGAGCGGTGGCCCGTACCTGCTGGAGGTGGTGGTGCTCCGCGTCGGCGCGGACCTCCTCGAAGCGGGACTGGGGGAAGTAGGTCAGCACCAGGGTGGCCTGGTGGGTTGCGACGGCGGCGACCCAGCGGTCGGGGGCCTCGTAGAGTTCGAGGTCGGCCGGCACGTCCTGCCAGTACGAGTAGTAGGCACACGTCAGTCGGGGGTGCTCGACGGTGACCGGGGCGCCGGTGAGGCCGGCGACGGTGGAGCGCATGCCGTCCGCGCCGATGACCAGTCGCGCGTGCTCACGGAAGGCCTTCCCGGCGTGTGTGCCCTCCACGCCGACGACCCGGCCCGTGGCGTCGTGCAGCAGCCCCGTAACGCGGCAGCCCAGCCGTATCTCGGCGCCGGCCTTGGCCGCGGCTTCGGCCAGGAGGGGGTCCAGGATGTGCCGGCGGGGCGCGTAGGCAGCCCGTTGTCCGTCCACGCCTCGCCCGCAGCCCTCGAGGCGGATGCCGGCGACCTCGTACCCCACGCGCTCCAGAGGGGGGCAGCCGGTGGCCTTCAAGTCGTCCAGCAGGCCCCACCGGGCCAGAGCCGCCACCCCCGGCTGGTGGATGAGGTGCGTGGAGAGGGTGTCGGAGGGAAACGTGGCGCGGTCGAGAACCAGGACACGGTGGCCCGCCCGTGCGAGCTGGAGGGCGGTGGCGGAGCCGGCGACGCGCGCGCCGACGACGATGACGTCGAGCATGTGGGTGCTGCCTCATAGGAATGGTGGGCTGAACCACGTCGATGCCGGCCCCTCCCCCGGGAGGCCGGGCCCGCGCGGTGTCGGTCAGTGGGTAAGGGACAGCTCTTTGAGCAGCGCTCGGTGGTCGATCTTTCCGTTGGCGTTCAGGGGCAGGCTCTCGAGGACCGAGATGCGGCGGGGTCGCATGTAGGGCGGGAGGCGGTCGGTGAGCTCCGCGAACAGCTTCTGCGGATCGCACGCGCCGCCGCTCACCACCGCGTGGAGTTCGGGCGAGCCGTGGACGTCCGGCACCGCGAGTACGTACGCCTCGCGCACACCGTCCAGATCACGCAGTACGGCCTCGACCTCGCCCGGTTCGATGCGGTGACCGCGCACCTTGATCTGGTGGTCGGTTCGGCCGAGGTGCACGAGAGCGCCGTCCAGAACGGTGACGCGGTCTCCGGTGCGGTACCAGTGGTCGACGGTCACCTTGCCCGAGTGGTCCGCCACGTCGCCGTCGTCCCGGTGGTCCGCGTCGTCCCGGTGGTCAGCATCGACCCGGTTGCCCGTGTCGCCCCAGTGGTCCGCGTCATCCCCTGCCCCCGGCGCGGGCGGGTGGAAGCGGCCCTCGTCGTGCGTCGGGTCCAGGTATCCCGGGAACCGCTGCGCCCCGCGGACCGACAGCTCGCCGGTACCGGCGGGAAGCCCGTCCTCGTCCAGGATCCGGTGCTCCAGTCCCGGATGGCAGTGCCCGATCGGTGCGGTGCCGTTGGGCGTGGTGGGCCACGCAGAGGGATCCTCCGGGAGCCGGTAGGCCGTGCAGGAGATGGTGAGCTCGGTCGGCCCGTAGAGCACCTCGATCGCGCTCCGCGGTGCCGCGGTCCGCCAGGCACGGGCAGCGGTGAGCGGGAGGGCCTCACCGCCGAAGACGCTCCACCGGAGGGTGGGCATGCTGTTCGGCTTGAGCGTGCCGAGCCGCTCCGCGAAGGAGATCAGCGAAGGCACCGAGAACCAGTGGGTCAGCCGCAGATTGTTGACCGTCGCCACCGGCGAGAGCAGTTGGGCCGCGCTCGGTACCACCAGCGTCGCACCCGCCGCCCAGGCGACGAAGAGGTCGTGCACGGAGCCGTCGAAGGTGAGGTCGAAGGCCGCCGACATCCGGCTGTCCGCCCCGATCCCGTAGCGGCCGGCCATCGCGGTGAGATAGGCGCAGAGATTCCGGTGGAGTATCGGAACGCCTTTGGGGCTGCCGGTCGATCCGGAGGTGAAGATGATGTAGGCGATGTCGTCCGGGCCCGGTTCGGGGAGGTCCGACGGGGAGGACGGCGGTGGGCCGGGCGCGGTCGTGGGCTCGAGCAGCAGCTCGGTCACGCCCAGCATGACGGCGGCCCCCGGGGTGTCGGTGAGCACGAGTTCGAGGCCGGCCGCGTCGACGATGGACTCGGTGCGGGACGTCGGGTGCTCGGGGTTGAGGGGAACGACGGTCGCGCCGGCCCGCAGTGCGGCGAGATAGCCGACGTAGGCGCTGACGGAGCGGCCGGCCAACAGCCCGACGCGGCGGGGGCCGGATCCGGTGCGCGCGAGGATCCGAGAGGCGTGGCTCTCCGCCAGGGCGCCCAGTTGGCGGTACGTCAGGGACTGTCCGCCCACTTCGAGAGCGACACGCTCGTCGCCGTACCGTTCGACGGATCGGGCGAACCAGCCGTACACGTGCTGCGGGTCGGTCATCGCGCACCGACCTGGAGCGAGTCGGTCCAGAGGCGCAACTCCCCCACGGTGCAGAGCCGTCCCACTTCCTCCGGGTCGATCTCCAGTCCCGTCTGCTGGCTCAGTTCCACGATGAGCTGCAGTCTGGCCAGGGAGTCGATCCCTATGTCGGAGAGGCGCGAGGCGTCGTCGAAGTCGGTACGGGCGTGCTCGCGCAGCAACCAGTCCGCGGCGCTCTCCGCACCGGCGGCCCGATCCTCGCCGGGCCAGTATCTGCGGGTCTGCCACGGGTACCGGGGCAGTGGCACGACCGTCCCGGGTTCGTCGAACAGGGCCTCCCAGTGCACCTCTTCACCGGCCAGGTAGTGCTCGGTGGCGGCGACCAGGGGTGCGGGGACGCCGGTGCGCCCGTGTCCCGGTGCTCTCTCGGCGGCCAGGGCGCCCGCCAGTTCCTCGTGGCTGGCCCCGACAACCGCCAGCCGGTGTACGTGGTGGGTGCGGCGGGCGGTCGCGCTGTAGCAGATGTCGCGCAGGTCGTACGCGGCGCCCCGACCGCCTGCCCCGAGGTAGGTGACATAGGCGGCGGCGAGGTCGAGCAGGGCCTCCGGGGAACGGGCGGAGAGCGCCAGGACGTACGGCGTGTCCGAGGCCGGTTCCAGCGAGGGCCGGCCGAGGGGGCGGTCCGCCTGGCGGAGCACCACATGCGCGTTGAGGGCGGACACGCCCTGGCTCGACACGCCGGCGAGTGCCGGGCGGTCCGATGACGGGAGATCATGAAGGTCGACCGGTATCCGCACCGGCAGCCGCTTCCAGTCCACGTCAGGGGTCGGCTCGTCGACGTGGAGACTGGCCGGTATCCGCCCGTTCCGCAGGCACAACACGGTCTTGATCAGGCCGGCCATGCCGCCGGCTGCCTCCGCGTGGCCGATGTTCGACTTCGCCGATCCCACGAGAAGCGGCCGGTGGTCCGGGCGGCCCTCCCCCAACACCTCTCCCAGGGCTCGCAGTTCCAGCGGGTCGAGCAAGGGGCTGCCGGTGCCGTGGGCCTCTACGTAGTCGACCTCGCTCGGGTCGACGCCCGCGTCCTCGTACGCCCACCGCAGTACGTCAAGTTGCCCCGTGAGCGACGGGTTCAGGAGTTGGTCCGTGGTGCGGCCGTCCGTGCCCACCGCGCTCCCGGCGATGACCGCGTGCACCCGGTCTCCGTCGGCGATGGCGTCCGCCAGTCGCTTGAGGACCACCACTCCGACCCCGTCGCTCGGGGCGTGACCGTCTGCCCGGGCGTCGCCGAACCGGCTGCGCCCGTCCGGCGACAGCGTTCCGGCGTGACCCATCATGATGCCCTCGTCGGGGCGCAGCACCAGGTTCACGCCCGCGGCGAGCGCGAGGGAGCTCTCCCTCACGCGCAGGCTCTGCACGGCACTGTGCACGGCGTACAGGGAAGAGGCGCAGGCCGTGTCGATGAGCATGCTCGGGCCGCGGAAGTCGAAGGCGTACGACACCTGGGCGGGAATGACCGAACGGAAGTTGAGGTACTGCACGGCCGTCATGGCCTGCGGGCCGTGACGGAAGGCGCGCTCGACGAAGTCCGCTCGCGTGGCCCCCACGAACACGCCGGTCCTGGTTCCCGCCAGGCGATCGGGCCTCAGCCCGGCCTCCTCCAGGGCGTCCCAGGCGGTCATCAGCAACAGGCGTTGTTGGGGATCGAGTTCGGCCGCGTCACTGCTGGACATGCCGAAGAACTCGGCGTCGAAGTCCGCCAGGCCGTCCACATATCCGGCGCGGCGGCTTCCTGTGGTGCCGGGCTCGGCCTTCGGTGAGTTCAGGAAGTCGGCGTCGTAGCGATCGGGTGAGGAGTCCGCGGTGGCGTCCGTCCGATTGCACAACAACTGCCAGAATTCGTCGATGTCTCTGGCTCCCGGAAGTCGGCAGGCCATTCCGACCACCGCAACTGAGCGCGCATCCGCGTTCGCTCCGTTCATTCAGAAAACTCCCTCAATGCCTCACCGCAGCACGTACAGTGCGGAGCAGCTTCAATTCAACGGACCGCGCCTGGGCAGTACAGTAGGCGTTGGCCTGCGGTTCTGGGAGTGGGCCAGTCCGGGGACCGACCCGCACTTCGCCAGAGCGACGTTCGCGGGTGGCAGGTGAAGCCCGGGCAGGGCTCCGTCTCTTGCAGGCACCTCGAGAGTGCCCCCACAGGGACGCCCAACCCCCACCAGGCCGGCTGCCCCTGAGTCACTGTGCTCACACGCCTGTCTCCTCGGCCCACGCGCTCCCGCGTCCTAGATCAACCCCGCATGATTGTCATATGCCTTGCCGCCATTCCTCGCCTTTCGTCGATCAGTTGGCGTGAATTGATCGCTACTCGTTGAAACATCTTATTTTTTCAGATATACTGTCAGTTTTCGTACTGCAAGACGTCAAATCAACCAATCATGAGGGACTCGACAGCAGCACACAGCCTCAGCACCGCCAACCGGGCCCAGAAACTGGGTAGGTGACGGGCCACCAGGTCCTGGGATCTGATTTCATGTGATCTCATGGATCCCCAGACAAGTGGCGAGGCCCGGCGGCAGCGCCTGCAGGCCCTTGGCCTCAACTCGGCAGACGCGGAAGCCACCTTCGATCGAGTGGCCAAGGTGGCGGCGACCGTGACCGGAGCGCCCCTGGCCATGGTCAACTTCATCAACGATCAGACGCAGATGTTCCGGGGCATGTACGTCCCCCGGGCCCCTGACGCCTCCCCCGATGAGCTGACGAGCGCCGACGCCGGCATCACGTTCGACCTGAGCAACTCCGCTGCCCGGGAGGCACCTGGCGACTACGGGTTCTGTCCCCACGTCGTCGCGCAGGGAGCTCAACTGGCCCTCGACGACGTGCTCGACTACCCGCGCTTCGCCGGCAACCCCTTGGTCAACGACATGGGCGTGCGCTCCTACCTCGGCACTCCCCTGCGCGACAACACCGGCATGATCCTCGGCACCTTGTGTGTGGCCGACACGTCCCCCCGCACATGGGACCCGCAGACCAAGGAGCTGATGCACGACCTCGCCCAGACGCTCGTGTCGGAGTTCAGGCTCCGGGACAGCCTCCTCGCGCAACAGCAGGAGCTGTTCGCCGTCTTCGACGGGGCTCCCTTCCCCATCATGCTCACCGAAGGCCCCGGCCATCTGATGCGCTACGCCAACGGCCGTCAGGCGGTCGTCTTCGGCATGGGTCGCCAGTACCTGCCCGGTCCGTCGGAACTGCCCGGTCTGCGGAGTGCCGGCGTCTTCGACGCCATGGATTCCGCCTTTCACAGCGGCCAGCCGGTCACGCACCGAGCTTCCCTGCCGACCGCCGACCACGTCGGCTATCAGGAGTTCGACTTCCTCTGCACTCCTGTCAGAACATCCCCCGGGGCGCCGATCAGCGGCATCCTGACTGTCGCCATGAACGCCTCAACGGTCTCCGACCCGCACGCATTCTCCGTCAACGTGCAGCAGCAGTTCGAGCGCCTGGGTGCTGGAGGGGGCTCTGCGCCCTTCCCCGGCCAGCCCGGGTGAGTCCCGACTCTCACACGGGAGCCGATCGAGGCAGCCGCACAGGAACGTTCCGCTAGCGGTACCGGGTGCGGGGCTCCTCGCACCCGGAGCGGGCCTTCCACCGGCTGGTGCGGCCGGACGTCCCTCAACGCTGCAACCTGCTCGGGTGTGAGGTCGCCGCCGCGACACTGCGCGATCTGTCCCGGCGGGACCATCGAGGTGCCCCTGCTCGCCACGGCCTGTTCGCCACGGCCTGTTCGGTCGGCGTGACCATGGCATTGCACCCGTCGGCCGGCGCCCTTCCCTCGTTCACTCCGAGCAGCGGCCGGCGCGCACCGCGTGCGGGGCTGCGGTTGTCGGGCCGCCGGTCTGGGCGGCGAGCTCGGCGTTCCCGGCCGACCGGGGGCACCCTTGAGGTATGGGCACCGCTCCGATCGTCGTCCACCCGCCCTCCCCGACCGGAGGCCGGCGGGTCACCGTGCGGGGCGAGATCCTCGGTCTGGCCCACCGCGACGAGGACGTCGTCGAGTTCCTCCGCCGCGCCGGCCTTCCCGAAGCGGAGGACCTGCTCGACGATCCCGCCTGGGTCACGTGGCGAGGCAGCCGCCCCCACCGGTACGAGGCGGCTTGAGCAGGCCAGCACCCGACGCCGCCCGGCCGCCGCCGCTCTGACGGCGCCGTCCGACGGCGCCGGTCGCTCCAGATCCAGCCGCCCCGGCCGACGGTGCGGGGCCGTGCGTGGTCGATCGCGCCCCTCGCTCCCCGCCGGCCTAGGGACACGTCACCGGGGTACCCGAACGGGCATGGCCGAATCGAATCGATCAGTGCATGGTGGCCGCGCCGACAAGGCCGCGGCACGCGAGGCGCCGGACGGCGAGGCATCAGCGGACGAGGCACCGGCGGACGAGACGCCCGCCCCTGAGGACGTCGGTCCCGGGCCCGGAGTGGAGCGGCGGGCGCCGGGCGATCCGACGGAACTGCCCCGCCGGTCCTGGCTCGCCGTGCTCAAGGGCTCGGTACGGGAGTTCAGGGACGACGAACTGACCGACCGCGCGGCGGCTCTCACGTACTACGGCGTTCTGTCCCTCTTCCCCGCGCTGCTGGTTCTCGTGTCCCTGCTCGGCCTCGCCGGGACGTCGACCACCGAGCAGGTCCTGGACCACGTCCGCGAGCTGACCCCCGGCCCCGCCCGTGACGTCCTCGGCCGTGCAGTGGAGCAGCTGCAGGACCACTCCGCCACGGGCTCGGTCATGGCCGTCGTCGGGGTGGTGGTCGCGCTGTGGTCGGCGTCCGGATACGTGGGAGCGTTCATGCGCGCGGCCAACCAGGTCTACGACATGCCCGAGGGCCGCCCGGTGTGGAAGCTTCTGCCCCTCAGGGTCGGGATGACAGCCGTGCTGGTGGTGCTGGCGGCGTTGAGCGCGCTGATCCTGGTGTTCACCGGGTCCCTGGCGCGCCACGCGGGAGCGGCGCTCGGCTTCGGTGACACGGCACTGACGGTGTGGTCGATCGCGAAGTGGCCCGTCCTGATCGTGCTGGTGTCCTTCGCGATCGCCCTGCTGTACGCATCCAGCCCCAACGCCAAGGTGAAGGGCTGGAGATGGATCACTCCCGGCAGCGTCCTCGCGCTGCTGATGTGGGCGGCCGCCTCCGCCGGGTTCGCGCTCTACGTCGGCGCCGTCGCCTCGTACAACAAGACCTACGGCACCATGGCCGGCGTCATCGTCTTCCTCGTGTGGCTGTGGATCGGCAACCTCGCCCTGCTTCTGGGCCTGGAGTTCGACGCCGAGGCAGTGCGCCAACGGGCTGTGCTCGGCGGGATGCCCCCGGACGAGGAGCCGTACACCGAGCCGCGCGACACCCGCGCCTGGGACGCCCACGACCTGCGCCGGCTCGAAGGTCCTGCGCCCGGTCGGGACGCGCCCGGGCAGGCGCAGCCACCCGGACCGTCGAGGGGCCGGCGCTTCGGCTCGATCCCCGGTCGCATCCGGTTCGCGCCGAGCGACGTGCCGTGATGGCGCTCTCGCGGTTTCCTCGCCCGCGCATTCTTCCCGGTGCACGGGGTACCCGCGTATCCCCCGCTTCGTACTCGACGGCGGCTCCATACGGCACAAGGGCATACGGCAGGAGGCATCGCATGAACCTCGCCGAAGGACGCCGAGCCGACGCCGGCCCTCCGGCAACGGGCTCGCTGCCCCTGCGGTCGCACTCGCCGTTCGCGGCGGAAGCCGCGGCGGACGGGCGGCGGGCCCAGGTCCTGCCGCCGGACCACACCCAGGCCATCCTGGAGGTCACGAAGGAGGTGGCCGGAGTCCTCAAGTCGTCGGGGTGTCCGTTCGCCCTGGTCGGCAGTGTCGCGGTCTACGCCTACGGCATCCCGGTCCGGCTGCAGCACGACACCGACTTCGCCGTGCGGCGCGAGGACGCCGAGAAGGTGACCGGGCTGCTGCGCGAGCGCGGCCTCGAGATCGTCGACCCGCCTGAGGACTGGCTGGTGAAGGCACGCAAGGACGGCGAACACATCGATCTGATCTTCGCCCTGGCCGGCCGGCCCGTCACCGCCGAGCTGCTCGATCGCGCCGCGACTCTGCCCGTGGACTCGGTTCACATGCCGGTCATCGACCCGACCGACCTCATGACCGGGCGACTGGCAGCGCTCTCGGAGCACCACTGCGACTACGGCCCGCTCCTCCCGGTCGCACGGGGGCTGCGTGAGCGCGTCGCCTGGGACCGTGTACGCCGTGACACCGGGGACAGACCGATGGCGGCTGCCTTCCTCCACCTGCTCGAACTGCTCAACGTCATCCCGCCCCACGACGGCCGGGCAGAGGGAGGCCCGTCCTATGAGTGAGCACGCGACGCACGAGCTCGAGTACCGGCTCGCCCGGCTGCGGGACCGGCTGGCCGGCGACGACGTGGCCGAACTCGGTGTACGGGTGGAGCTCCGGGGCGATGCCGTGCTGCTCTCCGGCACCGTGCCCACGGCCGCCCGGCGCGACGAGATCCTGCGGCTGGCTCGGATCGAGCTCGCCGGACTCACCGTGTTCGACGACCTCGCGTCGGCCTCCACGGACGCACCGGAGCGGATGGAGGAGTTGTCGTGAGTCCGGGGCCGACCATCCAGCAGCCGAACGGCGTGGTCCGAGTGGCGGCCGTGGGCGACATCCATCTCAGCCCCGACTGCGCCGGACTGCTGCGCCCCGCCTTCGCGACGCTGCCGGAGTGCGCGGACCTCCTCCTGCTCGCGGGTGACCTGACGCGGCACGGCACCGTCGACGAGGCCGCTGTGGTGGCGGACGAGGTCCGGGACCTGGGCGTCCCGGTGGTGGCCGTGCTGGGCAACCACGACTACCACTCGGACGAGGAGGCCGACATCACGCGGATCCTCGCGGCCGCGGGCGTCAGCGTCCTGGAAGGACAGTCCGTCACGTTCTCCGTGGCCGGTCACACCGTCGGTGTCGCCGGTGCGAAGGGTTTCTGCGGAGGCTTCGCAGGCCGCAGCGCCGGCGCGTTCGGCGAACCGGAGATGAAGGCCTGGGTCCGCACGGCGCACATCGGCGCCGAGCGCCTGTCGACCGCGCTGGAGGAGCTGGCCGCCGGCCGTTGCGCGGTCCGGATCGCGCTGACCCACTTCTCCCCCGTACCGGACACACTGGCGGGCGAGCCCGTGGAGATCTATCCCTTCCTCGGCAGCTATCTGCTCGCCGAGGCCATCGACACGGTGGGCGCCGACCTCGCCGTACACGGTCACGCGCACCTCGGTACGGAACACGGCAGGACGGCGGGCGGGGTACGCGTACGCAACGTCGCCCAACCGGTCATCGACCGCGCGTTCGCGCTGTACCAGCTGCCCGTCCACGACCGTGGTTCCGGCATGTGAGCCCTGCATCGTCGCCCTGCATCGTCGTCTCCGTGCAGCGCGCGGTCGCAGGCCCGTACAACGTCCGTGCAACGCACGGTCGCAGGCCCGTACAACGTCCGTGCAACGCACGGTCGCAAGCCCGTACAACGTCCGTGCAGCGTGCGGTCGCAGGCCGTCCGTGGCACCCGTCGCGCACCGTGGCGGCGGCCAAGTCCTCGACCACCGCGGCGAACTGCCCGGGCGCATGCCGGGAGCCTCGATTACCGAGCGTTCCGAGCGGATCGGCCGTTCCGGCGCGTCGGCGGCGCCGCGGCCACGGTTTCGCGCCGCGGTGTGCGGGCAGCCGCGTCTTGTGCGCCCGGGACCGGCAGGAGATGTACGCGGACCTCGTCAGGCCCCGATCGCCGTCCGAAGGCACAGTCGAACGAGGAGGACAACGTGAGCACCGACAGCAGGCTGGACCAGGACGTCGTCGCGGTGATCCTCGAAGACCACCGCGCCATGGAGGACCTCTTCCGCCGCATGCGGAGCATCGAGGCCGACCGCGCCGCCGCTCTGAAGGAGTTCTCGGCCCTGCTCATCGCGCACGGCGAGGCCGAGGAGGCCGAGGTCTACGGCGCGCTCAAGCGCTTCCGGGGCGTCGACGACGAGGAGGTGGAGCACGGAACGGAGGAGCACGCCGAGGGGAACAAGGCGCTTCTGGCCCTGCTCGAGGTCGAGGACGTGGGCTCCGAGGAGTGGGACGAGCGGCTGGAGGAGCTGGTGGAGGCGGTCTCCCACCACGTGGACGAGGAGGAACGGACGATCCTCAACGGCGCCAGGGAGAACGTGCCCGACGAGCGCAGGGCCGAGTTGGGCGTCGCGTTCCAGAAGGAGCGCGCGAAGCAGCTGGCCTCGGAGTGCGGAAGTCCGGAGAACGTACGCAAGATCGTCGACGGGTGAGGTGGTCCACCACGCCGTCAGGCCGGCCGGTATGCCATCACGCCGCCCGGCCCCCCCACGCCGTCAGGCCGGTCCGGTCCCCTCATACCGTCACTCCGCCCGGGCCCGCCGGTCGCCGCCCGGTCCCGTACCTCGTCACGCCGCCCGGTCCCGCCGGTGCCGCCGCCTCTCCTTGCCCGTCCGGAATCCTCTCCCCGTTCCCGTTCTCAGGAGAGGCCGGCACGCACCAACGCGGCAGCGAACCTCGGCAGATCCTCGGCAGGGACGAGACGGGCGAGGCCCGCCGGCGTCCTGGGGAGCCCGAGCCTGGCGGCGGTCTCGCGGGCGCGGCTGTCGAAGGCGGGGCGCAGTTCCGGCCACACGCCCTGGGCCTCGCGGCAGAAGATGTCCGCTCCGACCGGGCCGATCCGCGGGACTTCCTGGAGGAGCTCGCGGATCCGGTCCGGGTTCCCGTCGGCGGCGTCGCGCAGCCGGCGCAGGTCTCCGCGGTACCGGTCCAGGAGCAGCTCCGCACCTGCCCCCAGGGCGGTGGCCGTGCTCTCGTCGTAGCGCCGGTAGTGGGCTCGGCCGAGGGCGTCCACCCGGTCTTGCCAGGACGCGGCGGACATCGCCCGGGGCGTGCCCATACCGGCCGCGTGGAGTTCCCGGGCGGCGGCCACCGCGATGCCGGCCTTGATTCGCACCGAGAAGAGCACGCACAGGGTCAGGAGCCGGTACAGAGGGGCGGGAGTGTTCCTCAGCCGGATGCCCGCCTCCACGGCGTGGGTGCGCCCGTGCTCGTCCAGCAGGTCTCGGACGGTGGTGCGCTGTGTCATGACGGGCCCTTCCTCCCTCACGCCTCCGTCCGGCCTCCCTCACGCCTCCCTCACGCCTCCGTCCGGCCGCCCTCAGGCCTCCTCCGTCGGGCCTCTGTCAGGGGCCGGTTCACGGGGTCAGCGTGGTGAGACGTCTACGCGCCTTGGTGAGCGAGCGGGGTCTCGGCGGGTCGTGCCAGGGGTTCTCTTCGAGGCGCCGGCCGACGGTGGCGAGGGTCCATCGCCGCATCCGGTCACGACGAACGGCGAAGCTGCTCCCGTACCCAAGCAGGATCGGGGTTGACGTGGGGCCGGCCCGCCACGACGACGGTCGGCACCGTCTCATTGCCGTCGTTGGCCGCCCTCACCACCGCGGCACCCGCCGGATCACGCCAGATGTCCACCCAGTGCATCCGCCGGGCGCTGCGCCCCAACCGGATGCGCAGGCGCAGGCAGAACACGCAGCCCGGCCTCCAGAAGACGACCGGCCGGCCGTCTTCCGCGCTGCGACGCTGCGCCTCCAATGCGCCGATCGACTTCGGGAAGATCAGAGGGGAGTTCGTCACGGCGAGCAGCAGGAACACCACGAGCAGTGCCGCCGCCTCGCCGGGGCGCTCCTTGCGGATGAGTCCGGTCGCGACGGCCGAACCGCAGAGCACGAGCAGTATCGGCAAAGCCCACATACGCATCATGAAGCGCAGGCTATCGACCGGCCGGGACGCACGTTCGGAGCGATCCGCTCTCCTGACGCGTCCAGGCCAATCTTCCCGCCTGCGACGCCCGTACGCTCGGAGAAGGCACGGGCATCCGGTCTTCGGGACCTGGCACGCCGGCACTGGTGCCGGTCCCGTTGCCTGGCCTGGCCTGGCCTGGCCAGAAGGCGCACCGTGAGTCGGGAACCGTCCTCGGGAGCGGGTCAGCGCCGTGCGAGCTGTCGCTCGCCGTTGGCGCCGGGCCGGTATGCCAGACCGTAGTGGTGGAACACCGCAGGCTCCTCCTCCGCGGGAAGGACGTCGTCCGTGCCCATCGCGGGACAGTCCTTCACGAGCGCCTTCCCGTACGCGACCCGAACGTAGCCGGGCCCCACGACTGCACCGTCGAGCGGGACGAAGACCAGCCGGCGGCGGGTCGGCAACCCCACCTCCACGGTCGCCATGGCGGGCTCGTCCGTACTCGTGTCCACGTATATCGCTTCGAGAGCGCCGATCTTGTGGCCGTCGGGATCGACCACGTCCTGCGTGCGCCACTCACGGATGTCGGCTGGCTGAATCATCAGGAGCGTCCCCCGTCCGAACACGGAGCCGGATTTCTTGCGGCTGCGGATACCTCCCACACTGCTCCCGGCCACCCGCGCTCACCACCCGGCGGGCGGGCGGCTGCCGGCGGAGCTCCACGGCGTCCGCTGCGAAACGGCCCGGGTCGAGGGCGTAAGGATGCGGCCACAGTTCGGAGTCGTGGTCGTGCCGTCGGCGCCGGGCGCGGCACGGGCGCCTGGGCTCGGCCAGGTCCCAGGCTCGATCCGGCTCAGTCGGACACGGCGGGGCCGAGGACGAAGAGCCCCATCGCCCCCGTGGACTCCAGCAGGCGCACCATCTGGTGACTCGGCACCGCGAGCCTGAGGTGATGACCGGACTCCGCCGCCTCTTGCCGTGCGGCCAGCAACGCGTTGAGCCCCGAGGAGTCGCAGAACGACGAGTTCTGCAGGTCGACGATGATGTCAGCGCCTCGTGGCGCTTCGGCGACGGCCGCCATGAGCGAAGCACGAAGCTCTTCCGCGTGGTCGAGGTCCATGTCGCCGCGTACCCACACCACATGAGGGGCACCTGCGGCGATCGGGGTATCCGGTGTGTGCTCCTTGCTGACAGGCATGGCACGCCTCCTCGCACAACTGAGCGATTGCCCCTCGCGCGGCGTTTCATGCCTGTCCCCGCCCGGCGCGGTGCCCGAGGAGGATGCGATCACGACCGGCGTCTGCCTAGCCTGAAGGCACCCCAGGCAGGTCCCAGAGGCGTAGGGAGATCGCGTGGCGGCCTTCGAGGGTGTTCTTGCCGATCTACTGGCCCGCTCCCATCTGCTGTCCGGGCGCGAGCTCGCGTCCGTGGTGTACGACGCGGGCCGCAGCATGGGGCTGACGGGCAGCGCCATGTACGTCACCGATCTGCAGCAGATCCGCCTCATCGCCCTGCCGCTGCCCTTGGCGGTGGATCAGCAGACGCTGGACATCGACACGTCGCTGGCGGGTCTGGCGTACCGGACGCAGGCGGTGCAGCGGTCGCGGGACGGCGCCACCGCCTGGGTGCCGATGATCGACGGGGCCGAGCGTCTCGGCGTACTGAAGGTCACCGCACCCTCCCTCGACACCGCCCTGCTCAGCGGCTGCGAGGCCCTGGCGGGCATGGCCGCCCTCCTCCTGGTGTCGAAGTCGTCCCACAGTGATCTGCTGGTCGAATCGGAGCGGTGGCGGGCGATGACGGTGCAGGCCGAGCTCTTGTGGGCGTTCCTGCCGCCGCGGACGATCGGCACGGCGCAGGCGACCTCCTCGGCGGTGCTGGAGCCCGCGTACGACATCGGCGGTGACACCTTCGACCACTCCCTGGACGACAACGGGCTGCACCTGACCGTCCTCGATTCCATGGGGCACGACCTCGCCTCCGGCGGGGCCAGTGCCGCCGGGCTCGCCGCCTGCCGCGCGACGCGCCGCTCCGGCGGCTCCCTGACCGACATCGTCACCTCGATCGACCGGATCCTGGCCGACTGGTTCACCGACCGGCTGATGACGGCCGTCGTCGCCCATGTGGACACCGCCGGCGGTGTGCTCACCTGGGTCAATTGCGGGCACCCCGCGCCGCTGCTGATCCGCGCCGGCAAGGTCGTGCGCAACGCGCTGGAACGCGAGCCGGATGTACCGCTCGGCTGGGGCTTTCTCGTCGCGTCGCCGCCCACCGAGCACCGGCAGCGCCTCCAGCCCGGCGACCGGATCCTCATGTACAGCGACGGCGTCACCGAAGCGCGCTCCCCCGACGGTGACCTCTTCGGCGAACAGCGACTGGCCGACACGGTCATCCGTGCCACCGCAGCCGGCGACTCGGCCCCCGAGGCCCTGCGACGCCTGGTGCAGCGCCTGCGGCACCACCAGGACCACAAGCTGCGCGACGACGCCACGATCCTGTTGATCGAGTGGCACCCGACGGCCTCGGGAGCGTCGGCACACCGCGGATGAGGGACGGTGATGTCGTCTTCGGGGTGCGGCCTTGTGTTTTCGACTTCGTCACCTTCATCAGCTTCGCCACCTTCATTGCCTTCGTCACCTTCGTCACCGAACCGGCCGTGCCGCCCGTCCCGCGGCTCGCCGCGCGCCGTATGCCGCACGCGGCACGCCGCCCGGCGCTCCCGACGGAGCGCGCCGTCGCCCGGCCGCCTACCCGGAGACGGGCGAGGGCTCCGGCAGGAAGTGGACGTCGTAGCGTTCCTGGTGCTTCAGGAGGCCGTCGAAGGGCTCCCGGCCGTACTGGATGCGCCCCAGGGTCCGGAAGTACTCGAAGCGGTCGACGCCGGGGGTCAGGACGGACAGCAGATCCGCGGTCGCATCGGGGACGGCGCCGAAGGAGTGCGGCACTCCGGGCGGGACCGAGACGAGACCGCCGGCGGTGACGGTCGTCGTGCGGCCGGCCACGTCGAACCACATGGCTCCCTCCAGCACGTGGAACAGCTCGGTCGACCGTGCGTGGTAGTGGGGGCGGGCGCCGGTGGCGCCCCGGCCGAGGGTGAGGCGGTTCGCCCCCAGCGCGCCACCGGTGGCCCACGCGTCCGCCAGCAGGACGAAGCCTCCGCCGTGGGGAAGGGGGATCCGCTCGGCCTCTTCCGCGTGCACGATCAACGCCTCTCTGTTCTCGCCCATGTCCGTTTCTCCTCGTCTCCCGGTCGTTGCGGTGGAACCCATTCGAGCCCGGGAAGCAGCCGTGAACCACCGGCGGTTACCGAAGGGAGAATTCACTGTTCGTGACGAATCATCAGGGAGGGGCAAGGGGTGAGGGCGGCATGGAACTGAGACAGCTGCGCTACTTCGTGACCGTTGCGGAGGAGGGCGGCTTCGGCCGGGCCGCCGAGCGGCTCAGCATCGTGCCGTCGGCGGTGAGTCAGCAGATCGCCAGGCTGGAGCGCGCTTGGGGCGTGGTGCTCTTCGATCGCACGACCCGGCGCGTGCGGCTCTCCGCGGCGGGCGAACGGATGCTGCCGGAGGCGCGCGCCGTGCTCGCCGCCGCCGACCGCACGGCGCGCGTGGCCGCCGACATCGCGGCGGGCGACGACGGCATCCTGCGGCTCGGCATCGTCCACGGCCCCGGCGAGCGGCTCAACCGCGTCCTGGCCGGGCTCGCCGCCGGGGCTCCCCTGCTCCAGGTACGGCTGCGGAGCCTGCCTGTGGCCGACCGGCTGGCTGCGGTACGCGCAGGAGAGCTGGACGCGGCGCTGGTACGGGCTGTGGGGTCGGCCCCCGGACTGGCGCTGCTGCCGCTGTGGCGGGACCCGCTCCACGTGGCCGTACCCGCGAGCCATCCGCTGGCGGCCGAACCCGTGCTCCGGCTGGACCAGTTGGCCTCCCTGCCGCTGCGGCTCGCCCCGCGCGAGGACAACGCCCCCTTCCACGACCTGATCACCGGTGCGTGCCGTGCCGCCGGGGCGGTGCCGCCTCCCGGTCCGCCCTTCACCGGCCTTCAGGCGACGCTCACCGCGATCGGTTCGGCCCCGACGGCTTCGTGGACCGTCTTCTACGAGGTCCGGGGACTGCCACCGGTCCCCCGGGTGGCGCTGCGCCCGCTCGCCGGGCTCGACGTCACGACGTTCCTGGCCGCGCGTCCGGGTCCGCCCGGTCCGGCCCTGCGTCATCTGTTGCGGGCACTCCATGACGAGGAGTCGGACGGGAGACGGCGCGAGGTGCAGGGCACGGATCGGCCCAGAGTTCCTCTTCCAGGAGGAGTCCGTCGGCCGGCCGGCTGATGGTCCGGCACCAGCGCGCGAGGACGAGGAACTCCAGCAGTTGGGCGTCCTCGTAGAGGGCGCGAGCAGTTCGTCGACCGCGTCGAGGAGCGCCGTGTGCCGCGGCGACCACAGGCCGGCGGCGATCTCCGGTGCCAGGTCGGCGGTCGCCCGTGCCGGATCGGCGGCCGGTGCCGGGTCGGCGGTCGGTGCCGGGTCGGCGGTCGCCCGTAGTCGCTCCGGGCCGAGCCCGGCCTGCCGGGCGAGAGTCGCGGGTCCGGAGCGGAGCCCCTCGACAGCGCGCTCCGGGATCGCGTCCCCGCCACGGCGTCAGCGGGACGAGTCGCCCGGGCGCCGCTGCCACCAGCGGGGGCGGGTGCGAGGGCGGACGATACGCCCCAGCCGCCGGCCGACGAGCATGTAGCCGAGGAGCGCGCCCGTCGTGTTGAGGAGGACGTCGTCGATATCGAAGGCGCGTCCCGTGACGAGCGCGCCCTGCACCAGTTCCACGAGCAGCATCGTGACCGCGGTGATGAGCGCGACCCGAAGGAATCCACGTGCCTTGAGGGACAGGAGCGGCAGCAGGATCCCGAAGGGAACACCGAGGGCGATGTTTCCCCCGAGCTGCTTGACGGTGTCGACGAAGCCGGGCTGGTTGAGGTAGTTCTCGATCGACCGACCCGGTGTCAGATTGCTGTGGGTGAGGGGTACGGACGCCGGCGAGGCCTCCAGGGTGAGTCTGGCCAGGACCACGGCGAACGCCACCATGCCCGCGAGGGCCGTCAGGGTGACCAGCACCCGCACGAACCGCCCCGGGCCTCGCCGAACCGGGGCCGCTGCCTTCGCGTTCGCCTTCGCGTTCGCGTCCGCCTTCGCGTCCGCATCCGTCTTCGCCTTCGCCTTCGCCTTCGCCTTCGACGCTCGCGTCCCCAGATCTGCCCCACCCGTCCCCGTACCGGCCGGTTCCGCACCTCCCCCTCCGGTCTCGGCCGGCTTGGCACCGCCCCCGGCTCTCCCGCCCGGCCCGGCCCCGGCCGACTTCGTCTCGACGGGTGCCGCCGTCTTGCCTCCCGTCGCTCCGGCCCGTCTCCGCGACACTCTCCAATCAGTCATGTGCCTCCTCCTCCTTTGAACCACCGCGTGCGAACAGACCCCGCGTACCCGCGACGAGGTGGCGGCATGCGGTGCGGTTCATCAGGTTCCGCACGCCTGTCACGCCTTCCTCAGGAGCATCAACCCGTCGCAATCTGAACGGAGTTGGGAATGGGAGGCGTCGACGCGGGCACCAGGCGACCATGGGAGAAGACACCGAGAACAGGCCCTCGCCGCCCCACCGGACCTGGAGGCGATCCGGAGGGAAGTGGCGTCTCGTCACCGGCGCTCTGCTCGTGCTCGCCGTCGCCCTCATGATGATCGGCCAGTTCCTCAGGCTCCCCGGTCTGGACGTCTTCGGGACGGAGGTGAAGGACCGTTCCGGTCCCGCCGTCCTGCAGTCCGTCCAGGACCTGAGCCGGTACGAGGGCGCGGCAGGGACCTACCAGGTTGTCGTCGACCTGGAGCGCGACGCGCGGTTCCTGCCGGACACGGTCCGCGGAACCCGCATCCTCTACGTGGCGAACGGCAGCGTCGGCGCCTACGTCGATCTTGGCCCCCTCGGGAACGACGCCGTGACCGTCGACGCGGACCGGACCGAGGCCACCCTGCGCCTGCCACACGCCAGGCTGGCCGCTCCCGCGCTTGATCCCGAGCGCTCGTACGCCGTGTCCAAGCAGCGCGGCCTGCTCGACCGGCTGGGCGATCTCTTCTCGGACAACCCATCGAGCGAGCAGGCTGTCAACGTCCTCGCCGCCCAGCGGATCAGCAACGCCGCCCGCGAGTCCGGCCTGACGTCGCGGGCGGAGCGGAACACGACCGAGATGCTTCAGAAACTCCTGCGCGGCCTCGGCTTCGATCGGGTGACGGTCACCTACGCCTGAGCGGACTTCGCGCGGGCCGAGGCCCCGCCGTCTGCGCCGATCGGCGCAGGCGGCGGGGCCTCGGCCGTACTCCCCGCGCGCCGCACCGGTTCGACGGGGGCGGCGCGCAGGTGGTCGGCCGGATCGCGCGAGCAGCGGCACGAAGTCGCCGGAGTCAGCGGCTCCGCCACAGGGCGGGCCGCCCGTCCGCCGTGACCCTCTCCGACCAGGCGGTCGACACCCGCTCGATCCGGACGCCCTTCCCGGACCGGTGACCGACCCGGGGGCGCGCGAGGCCGGCCTCCACTCCGCGCGCGAGACCGGCTTCGGCTCGTACGGGCGTGGAATCAGGTTCCGCTCGTGTCATGCGCGCGGACCCACAGGGGCAGGGCGAACCAGCAGAGCAGGTACCAGACGAGGACGCCGGAGACCAGCCAGGGCACGTACGGGTCGTGCGTAGCCACCCTCAGGATGAGGAACAACGCGGCCGTCAGCGTCGCGAGAAGGAGCAGGATGCCGGTGAACGTGAGCCGGGAGGCCCAGACGACGGCCTGGGGCTTGACCCGCCGTCCGGACACGATCCGGTGGACGGAGACGGGACCGATCAGTGCGCCCGTCGCCAGCGATCCGAGCACAACGGTGACGAGGTAGATCGTCTTGTCGGTCTGCTCCAGGTCGTGGAAGAGCGGAGTGAACACCACCGTCAGGAGGAAGCCGAGAAGGATCTGAACGCCGGTCTGGGCGACTCGTATCTCCTGGAGAAGCTCCTGCCAGCGTCGGTCCGCGCGCTCCTCCTCGGTCTCGCCCCGCCCGTCCGCACCGGTGCCCGACTCCCCTGCGTTCCCTCCGCGCAGCAACTCGCCCTGCTCACCGTGCTCGCCGTGCCCGTCCTGCCCGCCCTGCCCGCCCTGCCCGTCCTTCTCACCGTGCTCGCCCTCGTCCTTCGGCGTGGAAACACCGTTTCGCTCGTCCATGACGATCTCCTCCTCAGGAGTGTGGAGCAGGGGCGGCCCCACGCCCCTGGACCCCGCTCCTCCGTGGCATGAGCGCCCGGCGCGGAGAGCGGTCCAACGCGCCCGGGCGCCGCCGCGCCTCGGGGCGCGTCAGGACACCCCGACCTCAGGCGCTGGGGGGATCCGTGGATCGTGCGGCGTGAGTGCGTCCCATCGCTCCGCATCCGTGTGCCCCGTCGACAGGACCCCATGCACGCCGCCGGCCACGTGGGCGGGAGCTCAGGGGAGCGATGTCGGTTGCACGGTCAGGGGCGGCGGTACTGCGGCCCGGAGCACTCAGGGGAGGAACGTCACTGCCGGGAAGGCTGGGGACGGCCCGTCGAGCAGGTGCCCCCGACGGTGGCGCAGGTGCTCATCGAAGAACGCGAGCGGGTACGCCTGTTGGATCTTCACCGCCTGGTCGGGATCGAGGGTGCCGATCACGTCCTGGAGCTGCTGCCCGCTCCAGCCCAACAGCTGTGCCACCTGCGGGAACAGTGCCTCGTTGTCGCCGTACGAGATGTGGACGGCGCCCTGGGCCTGGATGTTCAGCCGCCGACCCCGCAGGTGCGACCAGAACGCGGCGGCCTCGGGAGTCGTGGCGCGGGTGAACTCGGCGGTCATCATCATGAACGGCCGGTCCAGATCGCCGGTCAGTGGCGGGTTCATCTGCATCGGGCCGTCGAGGCTCAGCCCGGCGCGGATGCGCGTGTCCGCGAGCGTGGCGCAGGCGGTGGCCGTCCCGCCCTTCGACCAGCCGAACGCGCCGATGCGTCGCGGGTCGAGGGAACCGAGGAGCCCGGCCGGCAACTCCCTGCGGTCGACATCGGGATTGCACCCGGCGGCGAGCTGCTCGACGCAGTCGAGGACGAAGCGCACGTCGGCGGCGAAGTCCCCGGGCAACGTCGGGGCCCGCCTGTCGCGGAGCGGTACGGCGACCCGGCCGTCGGGGAACTCGGTGTACGTGTCGTACTGGTGAGCCACCGTCACAGCCGCGTATCCGTGGCTTGCGAGCTCCTGGACCACGGCGGTGTGGTCGCCCTGGTGGCTGTGCGCGCCGTGCGAGAACACGACGACGGGCAGCCGTCGGCCCGACCGCCGTACCGGAGCGCCCACGTGGCCGGCGGTGAGCGGCCCCAGCGGGGCCAGCTCGCTGAACCCTGCGTCGGCGAGAAACGCCTGAAATGCGCCGACCGGCATCCAGGGCGCCACCGGGTACCGCTCGACGTTCCGGGCGGGGTACCAGACGGTGGCCATCAGCTCGCGGAAGTGCCCGGGGCCCGCGATGCCGTCCGGACGTGACCGGTCGACGAGGTGCAGCTGGACTGTGCCCACCGGATGCGGTCCGGTCGGCACGGGCAGCATGAGCCGCGTCGCGGCGGGGGCGACCGCGGCCTCGCCGGCCCACGCGGGGCCGACAGCGGTGGCGAGCGGCACCGCGGCACCGGCGGCCAGCGCGGCTCCCAGCATGCTGCGGCGCGTCATGCCCTTCCGGCTGATGAACGGCGTGGTGGTCATGGGTCCCTCCCGTGGTGACGGATCGTCAACCGTGCCGCGACGACAGTCCGTGGGCACAGGGGAACGCTGTCACGCGCCCTCCCGCGCGGCATCCGCCCACGGTTCAATCACGTCGCGAGGGCATTGACCCACGGGTTTACGCCCTGAGGCTGATGCGGTCGCCGGTCTCGCGGTGACCTGCTCGGCCGAAGTCCCCACCAAGGCAGGGAGTTCCGCGCCGCCACGCCGGCGGCGAAGCTGCTCAAGCGTGCCTGGCAGATGCTGTCTGCCGGCCAAGGAGCGAAGAACCACCGCTTCTACGGCTGTGCCGCCATCTACCCCGCCGACCCCGGCACGTTGCGTGGGCGGTGATCGAACCGCTGCTGCCGCCGGTGGGTCGGGCTCGTGGCGGGTGGCGGGTGGCGGGTGGCGGGACCACCGTCAGGTACTTGAGGGCATCGTGTTCAAGTTCCGCACCGGGCTGCCCTGGAGGGACCTGCCCGAGCGGTTCGACCCCTGGCAGACCGTCCACGGACGATTCGCCCGCTGGGCCGCCGACGGCACCTTCGACCGCCTTCTTGCCGCGGCCGGGTCCGGGAAGGCCCAGGACCCGGCCCGATCGCGTGGTCGGGGACAAGGGCTACTCGGCCCGCGCCTTCCGCGCCTACCTCCGCCGGCGAGGGATCAGGGCCACGATCCCCGAACGCGTCGCCCAGCTCGCGGGACGCAAGCGGCGTCGTGAACGGCCCGACCGCACCTTCGCCTCCGACGAGTTCGGACCGCTCGGCATCCGCCCCACCGCCGACTCCTGCTGGGCCGAGCGCGGCCGCCCCGACCGGCTGCCGGCCACGTTCCACCGAACCCATGGCATCACCTACTTCCACGGCTGCTACTCCGTCGGCGACGACCAGATGTGGGGGATCAACCGCCGACGGAAAGGCATCGACCACACCTGGGCGGCCTTGAGGACGATCCGGGCGGCCCGTCCAGACGTCGCCCCGATCTACGTGATCCTCGACAACCTCTCCGTCCACACGAACTGGCGGATGAAACGGTGGGCGGTCGTCCAGACCCGGGCCCTGCACGCCTACCTGCGCTGCCGGAACAAGAACGCCCGCCACCCCGACGTCCTCGCCGCCCAACGGCGCGAACGCGCCCGCGCTCGCAGCGTGACGGCTTCGCCGGCCACATCACTCACGGGACACTCACCGTCGCCCAGGCCCGGAACAGCGTGAGGGCCTCGGTCAGGTTGCCGGGTCCACACGCGATATGAAACTCCCTCCCGGCCGTCCAGGCCATCACCCAGTCGTGCTCACCCCGAGTGATCCGCTGTTGGGGATACTCCCGGTCCGCCAAGTCCGTCTCCTCAAGATCAATCTTGACGGCCCAGCCCGGGTTGTCGAGCGTATCGATCTTCACGCCCCATTCGTGTTCCCAGTCGCCATCGCACTGTGAGGCGTACCAGCTCTGCAACCAGTCAAGGACATGCTCGGATTCGGACATGGACGCAGATGCTAAGCGAATTGCGCGTGGACCGACCAACCCGGCAAACCTTCCCGGTCACGGACTAGGCACAGATGCGCTTGAAGGCACTCGCACCCGGCCGGGCACGGAACTTCACCTCATGGCCGGCATCGTCGGTGAAGACGGCCTCCGTCTCGGACTTCAAGGTCATCGTGCCGCGCTGGGTGGGGTTGTCCCACCCGTCGGGCGGGCTTCCCGAGCCATTGGAGAGCGGGGTCTCCGCTTCGAAATACGTCGATCCGATACGGGCTTCGTCGATTCCG
Organism: Streptomyces sp. CB02980; assembly: GCF_014451325.2. Classification (GTDB taxonomy): domain Bacteria; phylum Actinomycetota; class Actinomycetes; order Streptomycetales; family Streptomycetaceae; genus Streptomyces. The sequence goes on from NZ_JACSCH020000001.1 coordinate 285,536, forward strand.
CAATGCGTGTACAGGTCGAAGGGAATCGTCCGGACGGACGGTGTGGCCGGGACGGCGTCTGCGCCCTCGTCGGCCTGGGCACAGCCCGTGAGCACCCCGGCAGCCAGCGTGAGGGCGAGGATGATCTGTCCAGCTCTCTCAGTCATGGCCTTTCGACGCTCAGGCCAAGTCGGCGGTTCCGCACCTCACGGCTGCGAGCCACGCGGAGGGTGTCGTGCAACGACACCCATCGGGTCGGCCGGCCCGATGGCCGACGCCGCCATCAAGCCCGGTCCCGGGTCTGCCACTACCGGCGGCAGGCCGCTCAACAACAATCAAGATCACGATCCACGGCTGGAGTAGCTGGAGTACCAGCCCGCAGTCGCATCGACCGGTCGAAAACTGCCCTTGGTCACAGCCAGGTGGTGGCCAGCCAGGTGTTCACGGCCGCAGTGGCGATGAGCCCGACGTTGAGTGCGATCTGGCGGTCTTCGCCGGTCAGGTGGACGGCGATCGCACCGAACTGCAGGAGTACGAACCCGATGGCCGCCGCCAGAGCCAGCCAGGGCGCGATGCCGGTCAGGGGCGGCAGGATCAGCCCGATCGCGCCGAGTACTTCGACCGTCCCCAGCGCCCTGACGGCAGGCAGGGGGATGCGATCGACCCAGGCCATCATCGGGCGGAGTTTCTCTCGGCTACGGAGAAGCTTCGCCGCGCCTGCGTAGAGGTAGAAGAGGGCGAGCAGTCCGGCGACGATCCAATACGCGATGTTCATGATTCCCCTCCACGGTCACCGGTGGCAGGTGACCGTCGATTCCTCGGGCCGCACTTGGAGAGGGCCCGAGCTTTTGGTCTGAGTGATCCGGAAATGGAAACGTGGGAACGCCCCGGCTGCGCCGGTCAGTTGACGGGCGGCCGGGCGGTGTGATGCCGCCGGCTTCAGGTGAGATCGGTGGCGGGCTCGGTCGCGTAGCGACTCATCGCCTGAGCGCTGACCTGTGGCGTCAGTGGCCGGCCTTCGGCGATCACGTTCTGGAGGTCTCGGAAGTACTGCACGTACAGGGCGGGGGTGAACGTACTGAGCATGACGGCGGGTTGGTCGGTGATGTTGGCGAACGTGTGTGGGGCGCCGGGCGGGACCATCACGAGCGTGCCCGTGGTGGCGTCGTAGTCCTTGTCCCCGACGGTGAACCGCACTGTGCCGGAGACGATGTAGAAGCCCTCGTCGTGCTGGGAGTGGCGGTGCTGGGGCGGCCCGGGGGTGTGCGGGGCGAGGACGGACTCGGCGATGCCGAGGCGGTGCCCGGTATGGCTGCCGTCTTCGAGGACGCGCATGTGCGTGGTGCCGAGCACGATCACTTCGCCGTCGCCGGGACCGATCACCGATACGGCGGGGTCGGCCTGCGGTGCGACGGTCTTCGCTTCTTCGGTCATGTAGCGAGTGCACCGCCAGGGCCCTTCGACTGTCCAAGACCCATTCCACAACGTGGATACCGCTTGGGTATCGTCGCAGCGTGGAGCTACGTACCCTGCGCTACTTCGTGGCGGTCGCCGAGGAACTTCACTTCGGCCGGGCCGCCACTCGACTGCACATGAGCCAGCCGCCGCTGAGCCGGGCGATCAAGCAGCTGGAGACCGAGGTCGGGGCTCTGCTGTTCGCCCGCTCGCCTGTCGGCGTCACGCTCACCCCGGTGGGCGCAGTGCTGCTCGACGAGGCGCGGGCCCTGCTCGACCAGGCCGACCGCGTACGCGTGCGCATGAGCGCGGCGGCCGGCGTCGCCACCATCACCGTCGGCATCCTGGGCGACAGCACCGACCCGGGAGCGACCAGGCTGGCCGCCGCCTACCGTCGAAACCACCCCGGCATCGACATCCGCATCCGCGACACCGACCTGACCGACCCGACGTGCGGGCTGCGCGCTGGACTGGTCGACGTGGCCCTGACCCGGGCGCCGTTCGACGAGACCGCTCTGACGGTGCGTGAGCTGCGTGCCGATCCGGTGGGCGTGGTCCTGCGCGCCGACGATCCGCTGGCCGGCCGCGGCCGACTGCAGCTGGCCGACCTGGGCGACCGCCGCTGGTTCCAGTTCCCGACGGGAGCCGACCCGATCTGGCAGTCGTACTGGAACGGCGGCGAGCCACGCGAGGGGCCAGTGGTGCGCGTCGTCCAGGAATGCCTGCAGGCCGTGCTGTGGAACGGCACGGTCGGCCTGACCCCGCTCGGGCACGACCTGCCCGCTGAGCTGGCCGTGGTCCCGCTGATCGACATGCCGCCAAGCCGAGTGGTCGTGGTGTGGAACGAGGGTGACACCAACCCGTTGATCCGATCGTTCATCGAGATCGCGACAGCCGCGTACCGCCACCGCCCCTGAATACCTGGCAGGAGGTCCTGCCGCCCAGCTCGTGAACAATTCGAACACGGCAGTCCTCGGGACCGCCTCCCGACTCGGCCTGATGGCACGCCGAATGTCATTGTGAGCGGCCTTGCGCGCAATGTGTCCGCATGGCGCCGTCCCGGACACAAACGTCCGCGCTTGACCAGGACCACGCCGGCCAGGCCAGTGTCCGTGGAATCCGTCTTCCCCGACCTGCTCCTCCCATCGGGGCAGGACAGGACCACACGACTGCACCCCAGGCCGGGGCGGCCCACGCCCCATGCGCCCGGTATCCGATCGGCCGGACCGTCCTGTTACCTTCTCCCGTCGCCACTCGTCATAGGTGCGTCGACCGAATTCGAACGGTCGCCGCACCCACGAGTGAATCGAGAACAGGATGCTGACCGACATCATGTACGTGACGATCTACGTCACCGATCAGGACCGCGCGCTGGAGTTCTACACCGAGGGGCTCGGCCTGGAGAAGCGGCTCGACTTCCCGGGGCCCGACGGACGTTTCCTCACCGTCGGCGTTCCCGACAGCCCGGTGCAGATCATCCTGTGGTCGCATGCGGCGGCCGCGGGACAGCCGGGCGGCGCGGGTGCGCCCGGTCCGCTGATCCTCGAATCCGAGGACTTGCGAAAGGATTTCGAGATCATGCGCCGGCGCGGCGTCACCTTCGAAGAGTCCGAACCCGTGGACTATCCGTTCGGGGTCCGCGTCGAGGCGGTGGACCCGGATGGCAACCGGATCTCGCTCCGTCAGCAGCTCAAGCCGTGACCACCCACCCGTCCGGCCTCGTGGCCGAGGCATTCGAAGCCCAGCGCGATCGGCTGCGCGCCGTCGCGTACCGCGTGCTGGGCTCACACGTCGACGCCGAGGACGCGGTTCAGGAAGCCTGGATGCGCCTCGCCCGCCAGGACGCGGCGACCATCGGCAACCTGGCCGGTTGGTTGACCACCGTGGTCGGCCGAATCAGCTTCGACCTCCTGAGATCCCGCCAGGCCCACCCGGAATCCGCCTACGGGCAGGAGTCTGCGGACCTCGTGGTGACGCCCGCCGACGACCCCGCGCCCGACGAGCAGGTACTGCTGGCCGATTCGGTAGGCCTCGCCCTGCTCGTCGTACTCGACTCGCTCACCCCGACCGAACGTCTGGCCTTCGTCCTGCATGACATGTTCGCGGTCCCGTTCCAAGAAATAGGCCAGATCCTGGGCAAATCCGCCGACGCCTCCAAGATGGTCGCCAGCCGCGCCCGCCGCAGGGTCCAAGCCAGGGAACGGCCGACGGGCCCCGGCCGCGAGCACGGCGCGGTCGTTCAGGCCTTCCAAGCCGCGGCCGTCAGAGGCGACTTCGAGGCGCTCCTGCGTGTCCTCGACCCGGACGTGAAGCTGACCGTCGACACCCCCGACGGGGTGGTCGTCACCCTCGGAGCCACCAAGGTCGCCGCCGGCGCCCGCATGTTCTCCGGCGAGGTCGCCCGCCACCGCCCCGTGCTGCTCAACGGCATCCCCGGTCACATGTCCTGGCGCCCCGACGGAACCCCTCTCTCCGTCATTGCCTTCACCGTCGTCGAAAGCCGGATCACCGCCATCCGCATCGTCGTCGACCCGTCCAAACTCGCGTCGATCCCTCTGGCCGCCCCGTCCTGAGCCGGTGTCGCCAGGTCTGCCCGTGCCTGTGCAAGATACGGCGGCTGCGAGCGAAAGGGCCGGCCACGGAGGGGGTCGGCCGCCGGACGTTCAGACCGTGAGGCTGAGCTATGCCTGCCGGCTCGCCGTCGGGGTCGAGGACGCGGGGATCGCCGTCCTGGATCCCGTTCTCGGGGAGGGGGTCCAGTGCAATGCCGACGGCCAGGGGAGGCTCTGAGACGACGGTGGGGTTGTCGATGCTCCGGACCCGGTCGCCTTCGGCCAGCGCTTCGAAGACGAGGTGTGGTCCGGCGTAACCGTGGGCGGGATCATCGTGCTGAGGGTTCCGCCATGCCCGCGAGATTGATCAAGCTCACCGCGCCGTGAGACTCAAGAAGAGCGGGTGCCTGCAAACGAGGCCGGCGCCGTCGCGGATACAAACCAGCAGGTAGCGCGACACGCGTTCCTGCGGCAGATGTACGACGACTCGTACTTCCCTGATCACGTGGTCGACCAGGGAAAGGCGATCCTGCTGCGGCTGTGCGAGCAGGTTGAGGCCGAGCAGCCTTCGGACCTGGAAAGCATGAATGCGCTGACCCGGGCTGCGGCCGAGGCGTTCAACCTGCTGGACAGGGAAGTCTCGTAGCGGCCCGGAGCGAGATCGAGACGGTCGCGCTTGAGTGGATCTGTGACTCGTCTTGCTTCGTCGCGTCGGCATACGGGTTCACGGATGCGGATGCGAATGCGGAGGAGCTGGCCGCCGGCCGGGACTTGGTGAACGAGGACGGGAAGGTCACCTCCGATCAAAGCCATTCGTTGAGAACTGCACTCAGCACGGTGGCCTCGTAGCGGACGGCGAGCTTGTCGTATCTCGTGGCACGTAGCCAACCGTCACCGTCCCTCGTGCACTCGCGAGAGACAGCCGCTCCTGCGGAGTCCTCGCGTCGGAGTCCGTGATCGAAGTGTGCCTCAACTCGTGGATCAGGTCTGTTCGGATTCCCTACCCGCCTGCGAGTAGCACGCCGCAGGCGGGGTATGCGCTGTCTCCGCGTATTTGCCGCGTCATTGTGGGCACACGGCGAGACTTCTTGCTCCGACGGGTTGTGATTCGACGTCTCAGCGTCTGCACGCCTCCGAAGGACGTACCCTGCACAGCAAGCGATCCTGGCCCCATTCGGCCAGCCCACATCACGCAGGAGCCAATCGTGCCTTCATCAAGTACCGCCTTTCACAGCATCGACACGACAACTTCCGTGCTCCAGAAAGAACTTCCTCAGCTGGAGCAGCTCCAGCAGGATCTCGAGAAAGAGCTGGCTGCGGTTTCCGAACGTGTGCTCTCGGTCCGCGCGGCATTGACGGCTTTGCTGGCCCTGGCCGACACGCCGGCACCGCGCGTCGTACAGGAGACGGAGCCGGAACCGGCTACGGCGGAAAGCGAAGCTGCAGTTGAGGCTTCCGAAACGGTGACGCCCGACGAATCCGGATCGGTCCCCGCACCTCGCAAGGCCACCACGTCGCGCTCCACCCGTCAGCGGAAAGCCGCGCCTCAGCCTCGCGGGCGTAAGGAACGTCCCTCGGCCAAGAAGCCCCGCGTCACTGCCGCAACACAGGAGACTCCTTCTGAGACCCAGGGATCCGGCGGCCTCACCGAGCAAGTGGCCGCCGTCCTGACGCAATCGCCGGACAGCCCCATGCGTGCACGTGACGTCGCGAAGGCACTCGGCCGTGACTCCTCCACGAGCGCCATCAACACCGTCCGCAGCACACTCGACCGGCTCGTCGCCACCTCTCGGGCCGCCCGCGCCGGCCGAGGCCTCTACCAGGCTCCTGCCAGCTGACACCAGGCTTGCTGGACACCGGAGCCCGCCGACGTGGGCACCGCGCACCGGCCGAACGCCGTTGATGGCCGGCGGCCGGTGGGCCGGTGGCCGGTCGGAAGGTCTCGCCCATGCAGGCCAGGGGAAGCCCAGTACATCCTGCGCAGGGCAGTGGCGACCGCGCTGGCCACAGCGAGGTCGGGCCCGAGATCGAGAGCCTACTCATCGACGGCCGGCTGCAGCGGAGTCTTGTAAGGCTCAGCTGATGAACCACGGCCGGACGCGCTGGACCACTGCCAGTTCTGCGTAGGCCCCGAGGCATTTCACCCCTTCATGGCCGTGCCCTTCACTGCACCTCCGGGCGGTTCGGGCTCCGCTTGACTCCCCCGACGCGCATGTGCAGTTCCTGGAGGGCCGCGGTTTGACGGACCGTCGGTCTCGGCTCTCCCGCCGGGTCTCGCGCTGAAGCCGCTCGCCGCGTCGATACCACCGATCCATAGCCGCCGCGGTCCCCGCCGCAGAAGGCCCGACAAACTCCACGGTGACCAGGGCTGCGACTACCCTCACCTGCGGCATTGGCTCCGCTCCCGCGACATCACGCCACGATCGGCCGCCGTGGCATCGAGACCTCCGGCCGGCTCGGACGCCACCGATGGGTCATCGAACGGACCATGTCCTGGCTCGCCGGTCGCCGTCGGCTCCACCGACGCCATGAACGCAAGCCGGAACACCTCCTCGCCTTCACAGCCATCGCCGCCAGCCTCATCAACTACCGACGACTCACGAAGTGAAACGACGTTCAAGGCACACCGTCGACTGTGATGAGCCGTGGCCCTTCGAGGCCGGCGTCATGCGCAGCCCGTCTCATCGTCTTCGGAGAGCGATGAGCGGACTCTGCGCACCATGAAGGGTGGCAGAAGCGGGTTGTCGGAGGGGGCCATCCAGTCGAATCGACTGCGGACGCTGCGCAGGCGGGCAGCAGCACTTTCGGCCTCGGTGGCGCCCTTCATCGCGCGGTGCTGGAGGGCGCCGTCGACGATGGCACCCAGCGGGGCGTCGGGGAACTTCTGCCAGCGTTTCGGGCGGCGGCCGTTCATGCGTTCCTCGACAGCGTCGGCGCGGACATCGTCGGGTGAGCCCAGGAGTGCCGTCAGCGCGGTCTGTGCGTGACGCCGGTTGGCACTGTTGGGAAACCGCTTGTTTCGACGGATGTTCTTGCGTGAGCTCTTGTCGTTCTCGCCGTAATTGTTCCGATGGTCTTTGACGTAGCTCAGCCGCTTCTTCTCTTGGGGTGTCTTGCGCTTCACCGTCCCGTGCCTCCTCCGGCTCCCAGGGGCGTCAGAGTAGCCATGTGCGGGCGTGTCGGCCACGCCGTTTCCGGGCGCCGGACGGCAGGTGGATCACGTGCCAGAACGCTACGGACCAACGCGGTTCCCCAAGGCACCGTGCTCATCGTGGACGGCACCCTGGTCCCCACCCCGCGACCACAACACCGCCGAGCGGTCGAAGAACCACCGGTACTCCACCAACCACCAGGTCGTCATCGACGCCGACACCCGAGTGGTCGTCGTGGTCGGCCAGCCCCTGGCCGAAAACCGCAACACTGCCAGCGACTCGGGTTGTGATCACGCCCGCCGGAGGGAGAGAGGCACCGCAGAAGATTCCCGTGTTAGAAGAGATCCACGTGCCGCGGCAGGCAGGCTGGCAGGCAGGCGGACGACCGCAGACGCGAGCCGACCGTGTCAGGGGCAATGGATAAGGCGTACTCGCCACGCAGCGACCGGCGTCGACTGCGCAGGCGCCAGATCAAGCACGCCATCCGGATCCGCCTATCGCTCCGCCCGGCGTGACACACCCCGTTCAGAGGTCCGTTGCCCCCGGATAGTGGTGGCGAAGTTCGCTGAGTACACGCTCGTCGACAGCCCTGACGTCCCACAACGAGCTGTCGAATTCGGTCAGGACGACCATCAGCTTGTCCCCGGCGAACCCACGTGCCTCGGCGTCGATCAACTGGAGGAAGGGGGTCGTCAGCGACAACAGTGTCAAGGTGTCCATGCCGGCGTCGGCAGACCTTCTCTCCATCTCGACACAGCGTGGATCGACGATCCCGTCGAATTCGACGCGCCACGTCAGGTCCAGTCCGAAACTGCCGAGGCGGACCAGAAGTTCAGCCAGGGTCACGTAGTGCTTTCCGTGCCAGGCAGGGAACGTGATCCCCTTCATCCCCGCCTCTGCTTCGGCCGTGTCACGTGACATGCGCCCCCCTTCGTTCCGTAGCAGACACTAAGCCACGGCCTTGAGCAGCTCACATGATTCATCGGACAGGCCCGGGGCACTGTCCGGCGGATCATGTGACGGTCGGATTGTCGGCTCGTTGTTCCCGGCGTGGGGCGGGGTGATCTGACGCATGCCGAGTAGGTCCGGCTGGAGGCACACGTGCCGGCGTCGGGACGGCGTGGCGGACGGTGGAACGATCACCGCAGAGTGATCAACAGGATCTTGTTCCGGGTCGGAACAGGCATACCGTGGCGGGAACTTCCTTGAACGCATCCGCGCTCCCCGTCCGCAGGGCGGCCATCCGCGCACCCTGCCGGATCGCGTCCGTGGCGACAAGGCGCACGGCTCACGCCGCTTCCGCCGCTACCTGCGAAGACGCCAGATCAAGCACACCATCCCCGAACCGAAGGAGTAACGGGCCAACGGACCAACCGCCAACGGCACGGCAGCGGTTCACCTCGGCGGGTCCTCGCCTGTGAGCCCGTCGACGGATTCCCGGATGAGGTCGGCGTGACCGGCGTGGCGGGCGTACTCCTCAACGAGGTCGAGGAGAATCCGACGGAGGTTGGGGCGTTCGCCGCTACGGGTCGTGTAGGCGCCGAGCTGGTCCAGCCCGCCCGTGCTGAGCGCCTCGTCAACGAGGGCACGGGAGCGGGCGACCGATTCCTGCCAGAGAGCGAGCAGTCGCTCCGGGGTGTCCCCGGCGGCGGAGCGGTAGTCCCAGTCGGGAGTGCTCTCCCAGTCGACTGTGTCCCAGGGAGCACCGACGGGGGAGCCTAGCCACAGCCGGGCGAAATGACTGTCCTCCACGTGCGCCAGGTGCTTGAGCAGGCCGCCCAAAGTGATCGTGGACGTGCCGAGTGTGGCGCGAAGTCCGGCGGCGTCCAGGCCGGAGCACTTCCAGGCCAGCGTAGCCCGCTGGCGTTCGAGGGCGCCGAGGACGGCTGCTGCCTCGGTGCCTGCGAGTGGGGGTTCCGGCCAGGCTTCTGCTGTGGTCTCAGTCATGGCCGCAGACCCTAGCGAACGGAGCTGACAGTGCGGCCGGCGGGCGGGCACCGTCGCTGTCCCTGTCTTTGCAGTCGGCGATGCGCATCACCGCCGTCCCGGCCTAGGCTCCCTCTCATGGGACACCCTGTACGCACCGACGACGGGCGGCTTCTGGTGGCCGAGGAATGGGGCAATCCTTCGGGTACCCCGGTGCTTCTCCTCCACGGGACGCCCGGTACCCGTCTCGGCACCCTGCTGCCCGGGCTCGCCGAGCAGCACCCCGGCTTCCGGTTCCTCGCCTACGACCGTCCCGGCTACGGGGAGTCGCGGCGCGCCCCGGGCCGCCGGGTCGCCGACGCGGCCCGGGATGCGGCGGCCGTCGCCGATGCCTTCGGCGTCGAGCGGTTCGCGGTGGTCGGCCGGTCCGGCGGGGGTCCGCACGCGCTCGCGTGCGCGGCGCTGCTGCCGGATCGGGTCCGGGCGGCCGCCGTACTGGTCGGGCTCGCTCCGCCGGACGCGGCCGGTCTGGACTGGTACGCGGGCATGACCCCGTTCAACGTGCGCGAGTACGGTCTGGCCCACGCCCATGTGGACGGGCGGGACCCCGGTGGGCTCGAACGGGACCTGGCCGCCCGGGCCGTCGCCATCCGGCGGGACCCGGTACGCCTCCTCGACGACCTGCGTGCCGACCTCTCCCCCCGCGACCTGCCGGTCGTCGAGGACCCCCGGGTACGCGCGGTACTGCTGCGCACCTACCAGGAGGCCCTGCGGGTCTCGCACCACGGCTGGCTCGACGACTGCCTGGCCTTCGTCCGCCCGTGGGGCTTCGACGTCTCCTCCGTCGCTTCGCCCGTGCTGCTGTGGCACGGCCTCGACGACGCCTTCTCGCCCGTGGCGCACACCCGTTGGTTGGCCGGACGGATCCCCGGCGCCGAGCCCGTCCTCGTACCGGACGCCGGTCACTTCGCCGCCCAGTTGGCGCTGCCCGACGTGCTGCGCTGGCTGGACGGTCAGGGCGTCGGGCGCTGATACGAGGTCGAGCGAGCGCCCTTCAACGCGTCGAGGATCCGCTCGTGGCTGTCCCCGACGACATCGCTGACACGGACCCTGATGTGGAGCGCCTCGACCTCGTCGACGAAACGCTGGGAGAAGGCACCGAGCATCGTCGTCTCGTAGGAGCCGGTGCCCACCAGCGGGAATCTCCCCATGGTGACCAGCTGGAAGTCCTCCCCGACGGTGAGCCCGGCCCCGGTCAGCACCTCCGCCACGCCCTGGACGTCGGTCCACGGGGCGGCGTGCTGCGGGTCCTCACCGCGCAGGACGGCCCGGCACTCGTAGGCCTCGACCACCACGGTGTGCGAGCCTCCGTTGAGCAGCCCGACCTGCCATTCGGGTACGCCGCCCCGCAGGTGCCCGGTCGTCCAGTCGGCGCGCCAGCCCAACGCCGGCCGTACGGTACGGGCGTACTGGGCCCTGGCGAGGACCGCACCGGCCGCGACCGCGAGGAGGCTGCCGAGCGGCTCCATGTCGAGCAGCTGCAGCCGCCACGGCCATTCGGCCCGGGCCGCCGCCGTCATGTTGGCCCGGACGGCCTCCCAGCCGAGCACCGCCGACAGCAGGACGAGCAGCACGATCGGCACCGTGAAGAGCAACGGGCTGCGTCGCACCCGCCGTTGAGCGTCCGCCTCGATGGTCGGCCCACCCCGCCTGAACCTGCCCACGGCCACTCCCCCGGTTCTCGAACAACGGTCCCCCAGCCGCGCGTACGACCAAGGGGCCTCAACCGGCTCATGGTGCCCGAACCGGGGCGCGGCCGACTAGGGCGCCAGCCCGGCACATTCCCTCGCCGACCAGTGCAGCCGGCCCCGCACGACATCCCGAAGGGGTACGAGTCCCATTCCCGTGGAATGAGTGTCCAGCTCATCGGGATCGTCGCCCGTCGGCCCAGAGCCGGTGTCACCCGAATCGCGCGCCGAGGCCGACCGCAGTCCTGCCGCGGTGAACCGAAGGGCGTAGTCCTGCCGCGGTAAACCGAAGGCGGCCGGGGACGGGGTGGGTCTAGCCTGGCGGCTTTGCACGTCGCGGAGGAGGGTTCCCTTGCTTGTCATGCCTGGGCGGCGGACGTCGACGATGGAGCTGTTGGCCGTTGAGGCGGCGGGGCGGGGGATGGTGGTCCTGGCCGCGGAGGAGGCCTCCGCGGCGGCGGGACCCACGTACTGGTACGGGGGGCCGGTAGCAGCCGCACGGTTGGCCGACCAGCTCGGGTTCGCCTTGCTCGAACCGGCGGATGACTGGCTTGCCGAGCTTCCGGAAGAGTTCACCGGGCGGGAGGTCCGTGCGGCAACCGTCCTGGATGCATGGGCGATCGAGCGGCCGACGTTCGTCAAACCGCCGCGGGACAAGTCCTTCCCGGCGGACGTCTACGCAGACGGCTCCCGGCTGCCCGCCGGTCTGGACCCGGCGACGCCGGTGCTGCTCTCTGAGGTGGTGACCTTCGCTGCCGAGTACCGGCTGTTCCTGCTTGACGGACAGATCGCCACGGGCAGTCGGTACGCGGTGTTCGGCCGGCTCGACCCACACCCGCTCGACAGGCACGGGCCCATCGCCGCGGAGATCGACGAGTTCGTCGACCGCCTGGTCGCTGCAGCCGGGTCCGCCCTGCCGAGCGCCGTCGTTGTGGACGTCGGACAGGTGCTCGACACATACCGCCCAGGCCATCGGTGGGCCGTGGTGGAAGCGAATATGGCGTGGTTCTCCCACGCGTACGCCGCCGAGCCGGCGCGGGTGCTGGACGTGGTGCTGCGGGCAGCCGGGCCGCGCGAGGACGTGAAACCGGCGGATCTGCCGTTCGTGCGGCACTGAACCTCTCCGACCTCGCGGGATCCCGATCCCTCGGCGTCCGGCACGGCCCGCCCGAGCCGGTTCCCCCGCGCCCTCACCGACCGGGACTTGGCCAGACCGTAGTTGGAGGAAGATGCCTGCATCGGAGCCGACGCCGGCTCCTCACCGGCCAGGACCCGCTGCGCCCTGCGCTCACGAGTCCCGTGTCAGTGACCGACCCACCGGAGACAGCACCTTCTGCCCCCTGGTCTGCACAGGCTGCACCTGGCCGTTCCCGCCTGCGTCGCCGTCCGGCAGGAAGCCGCGCTGCCAAGGGCTCAGTGTCGACTGACTGTCAGTAGGACAGCGCAATGCCTGTGCAGCTCCCGATCCCCCGCGGTGGGGGCGCCGAGGACCAGCTGGAGCGAGCTGGACCCCGAACTGGCCTGGGGCGAGGAGGACCGGTTCACGGAGTGGGGCGAAGCGATCGGTCGCCCTCTCTACAGCGGGACGGCGGTCCTGACGCGTCTGAGTGGATGCGCCCGCCCGGTGCAACGTGCGACGGCTTCCCGGGCGGGCTCTGGTCTCATCGTCCGTCAAAGGGGCCCACAGCGCACTCCGGGCGGGTTGTCAGCCATCCTGCTGCACTTCACACGTCTGCCGTGCGGCAGCCGCGGCCAGTGCGCGGCCGCCGCAGCCCCCAGGCTTCGCCGATCCGCAGGCCGCTCGCGAGGAGAACGCTCAGCAGGAGGCGATCACGTGCCGGGCGCGCGGCTGCGACGATGCGCGACTGCCGCTGTACCGCTCGGGTACGTCCCGCCACGTCACATAGACGGCAGAACCTAGCAACTCGCCTCGGCGCCACCGTACGAGTCGATGCTGACCGAGTAGCCGGCCCCGGTGGTGAGGTCGGGGCGGCTTCCGTGACCGTCCTCCGCAAGGCGCTCGGCGGTGAGGAAGACGATCCACAGGGCCATGTCCTCCCTGGTGAAGCACACGTTGCCGGGCAAGGCTTCGGGGTCCGGAACCCATCCGTCCCGTACCGCGGCCGTCCGGTAGTGCGCGGCCACGTCGGCCTGTGTACCGGGGAAGGTGTAGGTCCGGTCGGCATACACCACGACGTCGCCGCTGTCCGCCCAGCAGCCGGCGTCCACCTGCTCGAACCCCCGGGCGACGGCGGCCCGGTCGGGCCGGGAGTCGAGGATGTCGAGCGCCGCCATCTCCTTCACCCGGTCGTCAGTCCCCTCGCAGTCCCTGGCGAGTTCCAGCAACGCGCAGCCGGTGAGCGTCGCGGCCGCGAGCGCGGTCGACAAGAGCAGGGATATCGGGCGGGTGGTGCCTGCCCGCAGGGACAAAGCCAGCTCCAGGGTGAAGGCCGGGGCGGAAGGCGGAGGGACCGCCGGACAAGAGAGTCATCCGTGCCGGCTCCGGAGCAGGCACGGCCCAGTCCTACCAGCAGCCGTGACCCGCGCTCCTGATGTGAGCATGGCACCTTGACGACACCTCTTAGTACCAAGGACGGGCGTCGGACGTGGGCAGCGGGCGCAGTTTCGACCAGCGTACGAGCATGCGGTCGGCCAGGGCGGAGCTGAGGCGGCCGACGGCGTGCAGGTGATCGTGGTCGCGGGTCATGTCGGCGACCACGCCCAGGCGGTGGACAAGCCGCTCACGGGCGGAGGCGTTGCCCCACTCGAAGTCCTCGGCGGGCACCCGGGCGAGCTGGTCGACCGTCCCGCGATGGGCCCGCTCGACGAGGGCGTCTCCCTGGATCAGCCAGCCTGCACACGCGTCGGCGAGGTCACCCGGCACGTCCTTTCCAGTGAGGCCGCGCCAGGTGGACCGGTAGACGTCCTCGACCTCCGTGAGCGGGGCCGCGGTGACCGACATGGCACACCAGCAGGTGGGGAAGCCGATTCGGAAATAGGCGAGTTCGATCAGGCCGTTGCCGAGCGAGGCCCGCTCGAAGTCGACGAAGCGGACGCCGTCGGCAGTGCGCAGATCGTTGCCGGGGCAGGGGTCGCCGTGCAGCAGCGCATGGTGCGGAGTGGGGTCCAACCGCTCCAGAAGACCTGCGAGTTCATCGGGAACCGTGGACGGTATGGGCACGTCGAGCGCCCTGGCCAGGGCGAGGAAGGACTCCGCGTCTGCGGCCGTGGGCCCCGACCAGACCGGTAGTGCGCCCGCGTCGGCGGGCCCGGTCAGGGCGTGCAGCCGGGCGAGCGACTCGGCGTACCCCGGCATCCAGTCGTCCGTCTTGCCGAGGTCGTCCAGGTGCTCGAGGACCATCACCCGCGAGGGCAGGTCCGTGGCAAGCACCGCGGGGGCCACGGCGCGCCCGGAGGCCCGCCCCGCCAGTCCCAGCCCGGCGACCTCCCGCGCGAAGCGCGTGCTCGCGTCGGCGCCGCTGTCCCCGTCGTCGGTGATCTGCTTGACGATCACCAGGCGCCGGTCGGCCAGCCGCACCCGCCACACCCGTGACCGCGGACTGCTGTCAAGGAGTTCGGCCTCCTTGGGGGTACCCACAGTGGAGAGCAGCGTTTCATCGAACGGAACACGGTTCAGCATGTCGACGAGCGTAGCCCTCGCTTCGCACGCGCGAGCCAGTGCCCTGGCCTCGCCGAGTCATGCTCGGGGGCTGGTTCCAGAAGCAGATGCCAACGACCCCGACCATGATCGGGCGGAGGTCTTCGCCCGTGAACCGCCGTCGGGTTCGAACCGACCAACCCCGCGTCACGAGAGGGGGAGGGCGGCCCTGCCCCCGCCCCGCACGGTGGGGAGACACACTGATCCTCTGCACGGGCTCAGGCAGCGCCCCTCATTCCGCAGGTGCGCGCACAGACGCAGTACCTCGTCGCTCTGACCAGCGACAACACCATGCATGGCATCCCCCACTACGATTCCAGTGCTTGAATGGAACGTCATGTTTGACCGAGCAAGGAGAAGCGCTGTGCCCTTGGTGTCCGTCGTCATGCCCGTGTACAACTCGGCAGCGACGCTCGGTGCATCGGTTAGGTCGGTGCTCTCGCAGACCCACAGCGACCTGGAGCTGCTGGTCACCGACGACAGGTCTTCCGATGACTCCTTGGACCTGCTCATGGAGTTCGCCCGGCAGGACGAGCGCGTCAAGCCGGAGTCGGCACAGGTCCAGGGCGGTGCCGGCCGGGCACGCAACCTCGCCATCGAGCGGGCCCGGGGGGACTACGTCGCCTTTCTCGACAGCGACGACCTGTGGCTTCCGGAGAAGACCGAGCGGCAGATCGAGTTCGCCGCTGCGGGCGACGCGCCGTTGACGTTCACCTCGTATTACAAGATGGCCGCCGACTACGACGGCGAGAGCGTCGACTTCACCCCGAACGGGCGGGTGGTCCGCGCACGGGAACACGTGGACTACCGCGCGATGCTGGTGCGGGACTACATCGGCGCTCTGACCGCCATGTACGACCGCAATGCCCTCGGCACACGGCTGATGCCGGAGATGCGGAAGCGGCAGGACTACGCCCTGTGGCTGTCGATCATGCGGGACGGCGCAGACGCCCGGGGCCTCACGGAGCCGCTTGCGGTGTACAGGGCCCATCAGGCGGGTTCGCTGTCCTCCAACAAGCTGTCGCTGGTCCCGTACAACTGGGAGCTGTACCGCCGGCACGAAGGGCTGTCGGTCCCCCGGGCGACGCGGGCGCTGACCGGTGCTGTGTGGCAGTCGCTGCGCAACTCGCGGATCTGACGAGCTCGCGCACGTGCGCGGAAGCGGAAGCGGAAGCGGCGAGACGTCGAGGATGCCGGCGGAGCTCGGTGTCCACTTCTGCTGTACGGGGATCGGCTTCGCGGCCTGCTGAGGGAACAACGGGCCGCGGCAGCCGGCCTCGCCCCGCCCCCGGCCCGAGCGGCGTGGACGACATCACTCACCCGATCTCGGTGTGTGCCGGTCCTGAGTCGTAACGGTCGAGAAACTCGTCCGCTGGGACGTCGAGCGCGTGCAGTTGGGAGAACACCTCCGTACCCACGCCCACCTCCTCGTCGCCGTCGGAGATCCGGTATGCCTGCACCATGTCGAGGACTTCGAAGTCACCCTCCCGTGCATACTCGGCCGACTCCCGCTCGGCCCGTTCGATGGCATCGTCGAGTGACCGTGCCCGGAACACGACGACGCGCTCCTCGTAGGGGCGGTCCTCCCAGGTCAGCCATCGATAGAAGGTTCTGACGCCGTACCACGCCTTCGGCTCTTGCTTCGTCACCGGTCTGCATATCCCCTCGCGATCGTCACCGGTCTGCATATCCCCTCGCGCTATCCCCTCGCGCCACACCGTGATCACCGTAGAGAAAGATCCGCTTCCGCAACGGGCCCTGCGGTGATCCTTCCTGATACCGGTCGCATGCCGCCGACGAACCGTTTCCATACCTGCCGCTCCTAGCGTCTGGCGCAGCCGTCATGGCCGCCCACCACCACGCTGCGAGGAGATTCCGTGCTCGAAGGCTTCGGCGAAGCGCTCGCGGACCGGGAGTACTACCTGCCGCTGACCAGCGTGGCAGACCCCGGGCCCCGCTTCGCTCCCAGCGAGGTGCCGCCGGGCCTGCGCGGCGTCGCCCAGGGCATCTGGACGGCCTGGGGCAGTCCGCGGACCGGGCTCGCCGAGCAGGGCTGGAAGATCCACGTGTCGGCGCGGCTGGACCGGGCGCAACACGTGCTCGACACGGTCGCCCGCATCTGCTTCTCCGAAGGCGTGCCGTTCAAGCACCTGAGCGCCCGGCTCTTCTTCCTGTTCCTCCATCACAAACACGCCGGGCGGGCCCAGGCGGGCAAGTTCTGCGCCGTCTACCCGCCGGACACGGCGACCGCCCGCCGGCTGCTGGAACGTCTGCGCGACGCGCTCGACGGCGAGGAGGGACCGTACGTCCTCACCGACCGGCGCTTTCGCGACTCGCGGACGGTCCACTACCGCTACGGCTCCTTCGGTGCCCGCAGTCGGCTGCGGGCCGACGGCACCCGGGAGGGGCTGGTCCTCGACGGCTCCGGCCGCGAGGTCGTGGATCTGCGGCTGCCCGCGTTCCACCTGCCCACGGGCATCGCGGACCCCTTCGTCGAGGAGGAGGAGAAGCCGCACGAGGGCCCGATCCTGATCCGCGACTACGAGGTGACCCGCGCGGTGCGCCTGAGCAACGCCGGCGGCACGTACCAGGCCCGGGACCGGCGGACCGGCCGCACCGTCTTCGTCAAGGAGGCTCGCGCCCACAACGGCCTGGTCTTCGACGGGACCGACGCGCAGCAGCGGCTGCGGCACGAGTACGGCGTGCTGCGCGAGCTGCACGCGGCCGCCCCCGGCGTGGGTCCGGAGCCGCTGGACCACTTCACGGAGTGGGAGCACGACTTCCTCGTCACCGAGTACGTCGCGGGGCAGCCGCTGGTGGGCTGGCTGAGCCGGTCCTCCCCGCTGGCCCGCGCCGACCGCACGACCGAGTCCGTCGCCGTGTACTACGAGGTGTGCCGGCGCCTGCTGGCCGCACTGGACGCCTCGCTGAAGCGGCTGCACGCCGCCGGCTACCGGTTCGGTGACCTCAGCCTGGGCAATGTCATGGTCACGCCTTCGGGCGGAGTCCGGCTGGTGGACTTCGAGGCGGCCTCGGCCCTGTCCTCGGCACCCTCCGGGATGGGCACCCCGGGGTTCACACCGCCGCCCGGCCTGTTCCGGGCCGACTCCGATCCGCTGCTCCAGGACCGGTACGGCATGTCGGCAGTCGCGTTCGCCCTCCTGGCGCCGTTCCACGAGATCGCCGAACACGCGCCCGCCAACCTCGCACTGCTGCGCCGCGACCTGGCGGACGTGGCTCCGCCGCAGGACCTGTGGCAGCGGGCCACCGCCTTCCACCTGGCGGAGGAGCAGGTGCGGGAGCAGGTGCAGGACCAGGCGCGGGAGCAGGCGCCGGGCCGGGCGCGGGACCAGGCGCAGGAGCAGACGGTGGGCCGAGCGCGGGACCAGGCGCAGAGCCAGGCGCAGGGCCAGGGCGGTCCCTATCGCCCGCCCTCCCCCGCCGAGCTGGACACCGATCCGCGCGGCTGCCTCACCCGGCTGTCCGCGGAGGTGGCCGCGGGGCTGCTGGAGATGGCTGACGCCGACCGGCCGGAGTGGGCCTTCCCGCCCTCGCCCGAGGCGTTCCGGACCAACAACGTGTGCCTGGCCTACGGCACGGCAGGAGTGGTGCACGCCCTGCACCGCACCGGGGCGGCGGTGCCGGACGAGATCCGCGAACGGCTGCGCCGTGACACGCTGGCGCAGCGCGACGCGCTGCCCCCCGGACTGCTCGTCGGCTCGGCCGGCATCGGCCGGGTACTGGCCGGCCTCGGCCTGCTGGACGAGGCCGTCGACCTGCTCCGGGACGCCGACGACCACGCGCTCATCGCCTCGTGCAGCACGCTGGCCGGTGGGCGGGCCGGGGTCGGTCTGGGCTGGCTCGCCCTGTACCGGCTGACCGGGGAGAGCAGCCACCTGGAACGGGCCGCCACGGCAGGGGAGCGCCTGCTGCGCACTCCCGACCTGCCGGCCACCCTCGGCGAGCACGACGCCCGCGGACTGCTGCACGGCCGCTCGGGGCTCGCCCTCTTCCTCCACCGCCTGGCCCGTGACACCGACGAGGCCCGCTACCTGGAGGCGGGCCGCATGCTGCTCCATCAGGAGCTGGACCGGACCTTTCCACTGGACGACGGCGCCCTGTCCCTCTCCGACAACGCGCGGCTCACCCGTGCCATGCCGTACCTGGGCACGGGCGCGGCCGGCGTCGCGGCCGTGCTCACCCGTTACGTGGCCACCGTGCCGGACGAACGCTGCGCTGCGGCACTGCCGAGACTGGTGGCCGGCATCCGGGTCTCCTGCGCGACGAAGGAGGCGGGCCTGTACCGGGGTCTGGCCGGACTGAGCTGGTTCCTGACCGAGCACGCCGAGCTCACCGGCACGGACGCCGCCCGCGGGGACGCGGTGCGCGCCGCGACCGGCCTGCTGAAGTACGCCGTCCCGTACCGGCGTGGTGTCCGCTTCCTCGGAGCGGGTTCGCAGCGGTTCACCGCCGACCTGTCCAGTGGCGGAGCCGGCGTCCTGCTGGCCCTCCACCGCCTGCTGGCCGGACCGCTCCTGACGGAGCCCCACCACGCGCGTCCCCGGATCCCCGCGGCCCGCTGACGGCACCGGGCGGGCGTCCCCTGAACGCCTGGGCACGGCGGCAAGCAACTCCGTGCCGAGGTACGCAGTCACCGACCGAAACGACCCCGAGAAGAAGGTGGAGAGCATCCATGAGCCAGATCCTCGCGCTCCAGGCCCTGGACACCGAGCCGGAGGCCTATTCCCTCCCGCCCTGCTTCAGCGTCGCCTGGAGCATTAGCGACATCTTCCCCGAGCCCATGTAGCCAGCCGGCACCCGGGGATGGCCGGGACCGGTGGTCCTGCCACCGGTCCCGGGCCCGGGCCGTTCGCCTGCCCGACGGCCGGCGCGGTGGAAGCCCTGCCACCGCGCCAACACCCTCATCGCGGCCGCTGCCTGCCAGGGGTGCCCCTCCAGCCACGTAACGAGCTGTTTCCGGACGGCCTCCGCGGCGCCGCGGTGCACGGCGGCACCAGCCGGCCTGCCGTGGAAATGGTCCGGCTTCACCGACACGACCGCCGACGGCCTCTCGCCGATCTGGTCGGTGCAGATGTGGAGAAGTTCGGGTCACCACGTGAGTTTTCGGTCGGCGAATTCCTCTCCCATACCGCATCGGAAACAGTTTCGAACCCTTCCAACTCAATAGTAACCAGCCTCTGAGCAGCCAAAATGCCTTTTCTGAGGGGGCGGTCACGGGAATCCCCTGAATTCCGACGGGCGGGGTATGGTCGGGCCCGCTCACCCGTCCGAGTATTCGTCGAACGCCGTGGGCGACAAGAAAACGGGGCACATGCAGACCCCGTGGGCGAAGACCGACCAAAGACGTTCGAGGCGAGGCAGACCGATGGAAGCTCCGACCACCCCGTCGGCCGACGGCTACGGCTCCGGTGCCGCTGCCGGCGGTCAGAACGGGGGCTGGTTCGGGCGGGGTTCGCAGGGAGCGCACGGGCCCCAGCGGCCGGGGCACCCGGAGACCGGCCGGTCGGCCCCGAAGTCCGCGCGCCCGGCGGAACGCCGACCAACCCCAGCCCCAGCCCCGCCGACACCGCCCCCGACCCCGGCGGCGGTCCCGTCCGCCACGGAGCTGTTGCGCCGCACGATGGCCGAGATCGAGCCGATCGCCGACCGGGTCACCTCGTACTTCTACGCACTGCTCTTCCTCCGCCACCCCGGTCTGCGTGACCTCTTCCCGGCCGCGATGGACACCCAGCGCGACCGGCTGTTCAAGGCCTTGCTCACCGCCGCGACCCACGCGGACGACCCCGTCACCCTGACCACGTACCTCACCCACCTCGGCCGCGGGCACCGGAAGTACGGCACCCTCCCCGAGCACTATCCGGCCGTCGGCGAGGCCCTGATCGGCGCCCTCGCCTGCCATGCCCCGGAGACCTGGGGGCCACGGGCCGAGGCCGCGTGGGTGGGCGCCTACACCACGATCTCCCAGATCATGATCGACGCGGCGACCGAGGACGAGCTCCGTGCGCCGGCCTGGTGGCAGGCGGAGGTGGTCGCCCATGTCATGCGTACGAAGGACGTCGCGGTCGTCACGGTCCGGCCCGACGGGCCGTACCCCTTCCTCGCCGGGCAGTACACGACCCTGGAGACCCCCTGGTGGCCGCGGGTCTGGCGGCACTACTCCTTCGCCTCCGCGCCCCGTTCCGACGGACTCCTCTCCTTCCACGTGAAGGCCGTACCGGCGGGCTGGGTCTCCAACGCCCTCGTCCACCGCGCCCGTACCGGAGACGTCATCCGGCTCGGGCCTCCCGCCGGTTCCATGACCGTGGACCACACCAGCGACAACGGGCTGCTGTGTCTCGGCGGCGGCACCGGCATCGCGCCCATCAAGGCCCTGGTGGAGGATGTCGCCCGGCACGGTCGGCGGCGCTCCGTCGACGTGTTCTACGGTGCTCGCCGGAACAACGGCCTCTACGACATCGACACGATGCTGCGGCTGCAGCAGTCGCACCCCTGGCTCTCGGTGCGCCCGGTCGTCGACGACGGTCCCGTCGGCCTGCTGTCCGGCGGTATCCCGCAGGCCGTGCGCGAGTTCGGCCCGTGGCACACCCATGACGCGTACCTGTCCGGCCCGCCCGGAATGATCCGGCGCAGCGTCGACACCCTCGTGGGCATCGGCATCCCCGCCCACCGCATACGGCACGACTCCATCGAAGAACTGGTCGGGGCAACGACGTGAGTACTTTCGAACACGCCGCGCAGCAGGGGACGACGACCCTGCGTACCATCCGCCCGGGCAGTGACGGCGAACACCTCGTCCAGCAGCGCATGGCCACCACGGAGCGCGCGGACCGCTTCTACGCCGACCAGGTCCTCGACCGGCTGAACTCCCGGATGCGCGAGTTCGTGAACCGGCAGGAGATGTTCTTCCTGGCCACCGCAGACCGGCACGGTGCGTGCGACAACACCTTCCGCGCCGGCCCGCCCGGCTTCCTCCACGTCCTGGACGACGCGACGCTCGCCTACCCCGAGTACCGGGGCAACGGCGTCCACGCCAGCCTGGGCAACATCGACGAGAACCCGCAGGTCGGCATTCTCATGGTCGACTTCCTCCGGGACCGCATCGGACTCCACGTCAACGGCCGGGCCAGGAGCGTGGCCGACGACGAGATGCGCCGCGCCCACCCCTGGCTCCCGGCCGACCAAGTGCCCGGCCGACGGGCGCTGGTGTGGGTGGTGATCACCGTCGAGGAGGCGTACATCCACTGCGCCAAGCACATCCCCCACCTCCAGAAGGTCCCCGCGCGCGACCACGGCCGCCCGTGGGGAACGGACGACTTCAAGCGCAAGGGCGGTGACTTCTTCGGAGCGGCCTCCGAGGCACCGGAGCGCGGCCCGTTTCTGCCGCCGCCCCGTCCGGACGCGGACGCGGCGACCTGGCGGGCGGAGGCGGAGAAGGTACTCGCGAGGGCGGAACGGCACGCCTTCGGCGAAGGCACCGGCGCCGGGGCGGAATCCGCGGCGGGGGCGCCGCCGTTCAGCGGCTGGTTCAGCAGAAGCGCCTCGGTCTGAGCCCCTGTCCGAGCCCCTCACGCTGCACGTTTCCGTTCTTGGGTCCGGTCGGGTGAAACCTTCCGGCCCTCTCTGCCGTCCCCTTATCCGGGAGAGCGTAGAGAACGGCGAGGAGTGGCAGGACATGGGGCTGAAGGGCAAGTACACCGCGCACATAGCCGTGGCGGCATCGGCGGTCGCGATCAGCCTGGCGGCGTGGGGGGCCACCGCGCTGACGGACACCGACGCCGCCGCCCGGACGGGGGCGGGCTCGCAGGGAACCGGGCCCGAGGAACGGACGAAGGAGCCGGCATCCGGCCCGCCGCCGGTGTCGAAGGTGAGGATGCCCCAGGGGATCGCCCATGCCGCCGAGGCGGGCGGGAAGGCCGTGAACATCACCATCGACGACGGGCCCGACCCGCAGTGGACGCCCAAGGTGCTGGAGGTCCTCAAGCAGCACAACGTCAAGGCGGTGTTCTGCATGGTCGGACCGCGGGCGAAGGAGTTCCCCGACCTGGTCAAGAGGGTCGTCGCGGACGGGCACCGCCTCTGCGACCACACCACGTCCCACGACACCGCGATGGACAAGAAGTCCGTCGCGTATCAGAAGCAGCAGATCCTGGACGCGAAGCGGATGATCGAGGACGCCGCCGGGGGTGCGAAGGTGGAGTACTACCGGGCGCCGGGCGGCGCGTTCACTCCGGACAGCCGACGCATCGCCGCCGAGGCGGGGATGCGGCCGCTGGGGTGGAACGTGGACACCAAGGACTTCGAGAAGCCCGGCACGAGCGCCATCGTGGGCACGGTCAAGAACGAGCTGTCCAACGGGCCGACGATCCTCTTCCACGACGGCGGCGGCGACCGCGGTCAGACCGTCGAGGCCCTCAAGCAGGTGCTGCCGTGGCTCAAGGCGCAGGGACGCACCTTCAGCTTCCCCGTGCGAACCGCCCCCTGAGGATCCACCGGCTCGGGGCAGGTGCGTGACCGGCCGACAGGCCACCGGCGCGCCGGCGCACGGCCGCCGGCGCCCGGCCACGGGCGGCCCGACAGCGGACCGCGGGCGGAGACCGTCGTCGGCTCGCCGGGCCCCGAGCCGCTGCCGTCCTCGGCTGCCGCCTGACGTCAGCCTCTGTCACCGGACGTCAGCCCCTGCCGCTCGCCGCGCTCACCTGGGCCGTTTCGCTCGGATCGTGTCCGGCCTCGTGCGGGGGCGTCCGCGGCGGCGGGGAACATGCAAGCGGTCCATCACGTGCGCGAAGACGAGCCCGTCACCGGCCGTCCCGTGCGGGAGGCGTGCGGCCCCGGGGAGGTCTCCCGGTGTCAGGAACGGGCCATCAGGGCGGCGAGACCCGTCCGGGTGGCGACGTCGGTCTTGCGGAACACCCGCGAGAGGTGGGTCTCGACCGTCCGTGGACTGAGGTAGAGCCTGGTGGCGATCGCCTGGTTCGTGAGGCCCTCGGCTGCCAGTTCGGCGATCTCCCGTTCGCGGGCCGTCAAGGAGGCCAGCCGCGGTGGGGCGGTGGAGGGCGTGCGGGGTGCGGAGGGCCGTGTCATCTCCGCCAGACCGACCAGCAGACCCGCGCCGCCACCGGTGGCGAGCCGGTGCCCCTGCTTCCACATGGCCTCACCCCGTGCTCCGAACCCGGCGGCCGTCATCGCCGGGGCCGCGAGCAGCAGTGACCGCGCCTCCCAGAACACCGCGCCGGACCGTGCGCATTCCGCCGCGGCCTCGGAGAGCAGTGTCGCCGCCCTGCCGGCGTCGCCGTGGTGCAGTGCGAGCTGTGCCGCGCTCCGCATCGCGGAGGCGCGTTGCACGGGCAGGCCGAGCTGCTCCGCTTCCCTGCGGGCCCGCTCGGACCATGCGGACGCCGACGTGACGTCCCCTGTGAAGAGGGCCGCCGTGACGAGGAGTTCCGACAGAAGGGGGCGCATCGAGGGTTGCAGGCCACGCAGGTCGTCTCCCCCGGCCCGGAGGAGGGCGTCCCGGGCGCGGTGCGGATCGCCGCCGGTGAGCGCCGCGTAGCCGAGCATGCACCAGGCCATGGAGGCCCGCCAGTTGTCGCTCGGCCCCATGGCCGCAACGGCCTCCTCCGCAGCCGCCAGTGCCTCCGGATCGCCGGGTGCGGACGCCGCGACACGCACCTGCGCCTTGTTGGCCAGGACGAAGGCGAGCAGTTCACCGCTGCCGATCCCGCGGGCGATGTCCTCGGCCTCGTCCGCCAGTTCCCGGGCCGACTGCAGTCGGCAGGTCTGGATCCGTACGTGTGCCTTGCACAGCAGCAGGAGCGGCAGGAGGTAGATCTGCCCGCTGCGCCGGGCGATGCCGAGGCCCCGGTCGGCGTGGCGTTCCGCGTCGGTGAAGCGGCCCAGGAAGGCCTCCGCCCATCCCAGTCTGCCCAGTGGTTCGCACAGTGCCGTGAGGTCGCCGTCGGGCAGGCCATCCAGTATCCCGGCCGTCTGCGTCGCGTACGCGCTCGCCGCGGTCATGTCGCCCTCGTAGGCCTCGCCGAACGCGGCGACCGCCAGTGCCCCCGCCTCGCCGAGTTCGTTGCCGAGGACGCGGGCATCCGCGAGGGTCCGTGCGACTTCGCCCCGCATCTGCGGATAGGAGGCGTTGTGCGGTGCGGACGAGCTCAGTTCGAGGCCGATCGACACCCGGTCGGACGGTGACGGCTCCGGCTGCCTGCGCAACTCGCGGCGCAGCAGCGCGATCGCCTCGGAGTACCTTCCGAGGTGCCGTTCCGTCGAGGCGCACAGCACGACGGCCGACGTCCTGACGTCGGTCTCGTCGGGGCCGACCGTGCTGATCACCTCGTGCAGCAGGTCGCGGCTCTCCCGCAGCCCGCCGGAGACGCCGAGTGCTCGTGCGCGCCGCAGCAGCAGATCGCGTCGCTCGGCGGCGTGTTCAGCCGTGTCGGGCAGTAGTCGGAGTGCGACCTGGAGCCAGTGTGCGCAGCTCGTCGGAGCCGTCGAGGCGGTCTGCTCGGCCGCCTGCCTCAGTACGTCGTACGCCTGCGGGTCCCACGTGGTCACCGACCGTTCGATGTGCCGGGCCTGCTCGACGGCCGGTGCGCCGGTGCGGGCCAGCTCGGCGGCCGCGGCGTGATGGATCTCGACGCGCCGCCGAACCGCGGTGGACTCGTGGACCAGCGTCCGGATCACCGGGTGGCGCACCACCATGCGGCCACCTGGGCCCGGCCGCACGAGGTCACGTCGTGCCAGCGTGTCCAGATCGTCGTCGAGCTCGGCATCGGTACGTCCGGCCACCCTGCGGATCACCGGGGACACGGCGTGATCGCCTAGCACGGCGATCACCTCCAGGGTCCGGTGCTGCGACGGGGTCAGCGGGGCCAGCTCGCTCAGCAGCAACGCTCCCAGCCCGGTGGGCAGTTCGCCGGGTGCGATCTCGGCGGAGGCAGGGGAGGACGTACGGCGACGCTCGGCGTCCTCGCGGTAGGCGTGCAGGAGGGAGAGGAAGTAGAGGGGGTTGCCCTCTCCTGCCGCATACAGGTGCGCGGCCTTGTCGCGCGGCAGATCGGGGGCGAGCCCTTCGACGCATTCCTGTTCCGCGAGCGGTGCCAGAGCGATCCGCAGGACCGCTCCGGTGTCGGCTTCGCGGGTGAGCGCCGCTGTGAGCGCGGTCGGCGTCTGCCGGTCGCGGCGGGCGACGACGAGGACGACCGGACCGGGTACGGGATGCCGGACGAGGTGGTCCAGGAGCTCCAGGGAAGCCGGGTCCGCCCAGTGCACGTCGTCCAGCGCCACCACCAGGCCGTCTGCCCGGCCTAGTCGTGCCATCAGCCGTGCCACCGAACGGTGGAGACCGAAGCGGTCGGCGGTGGCGGGCACCGCCCCGGGGAACGGCCCGGCACCACGGCCGCCGAGGACGCGGGAGACCGCGTCCAGCAGGTCGGGGGCATCCGGCGGACGGTGGTCGAGGTCGGCGAACGCGTCGGCGAACGGATGGAACGGGAGGTGCCGCTCGTACTCCGCCGCGCGGCCGCGCACCACCGTCAACCCTCGTTGCCGTGCGTGGAGGCAGAGTTCGGCCATCAGCCGGCTCTTGCCGATCCCCGCCGCGCCGGTGATGTCGACGAAGGACGGGGCGCCGTGGCCCAGCCGGTCGATCACCGTGTCGAGCAGGCCCAGTTCGGCCGTGCGGCCGACGAGGGGGATCCCGCTGTCGTGATGTGTGGCCGCGTCTTCCGATGTTCCGACGGGTGTGATCTCTCTACCGAACTCCACGGCATTGTCTATCACGTCGAACAGGAGACCTATCGAGAGACGTACATGCGTTGCGTCCGGGACCCTCCCCCGAGGACGCGGAGCCGTGCTGCCCCCGTCTCCTCAGACGAACAAGTCGAACAGGGCGATGGCGATCGAGACGACGATGCCCACCAGGAGTCCGAGAACGAGCGCGGCGACCTCGGCGACGATGAAGACCAGGACGTAGTCGCCGTTGTGACTCCACGTGCGGTCCCGCGCGCAGGCGCGGAACGACAGCGACAGAGCCAGGAACGGTCCGAGGATGAGCCCGGTGACGGTGATCCACGTACCCAGCGCGTAGCCCGACAGTTCGTGGGCCCTGCCCCTCGCCATCCGCACCTCCACGGTGCTGCCGGGCTTGTGCGGCGTGGCAGCCTTGTCCAGCGTGACCTGACGTGAGGGCTCCCCCGCCGCACGCGGGGTGTACGTGCCTGTGCAGTTGGTGCCGTCCGAATAGCCCTGCTCGTCGGTGGCCTCGTAGCACGAGGCGATCCTCATGACGCCGTCCACGGGGCCGAACCCCAGGACGGCCGCCAGGTGGGGTCCCGGGAGCAGCCAGATGAGCCACCCGGCGACCGCGAGACTGACCACCGCTCCGGTCAGGCCCACCCTCCGCGCCCACGTCCCTGCCGATCGCGCCACACCGCCCGCCCCCCCCCTGAAGGCGGCCGTCGTGCGACCGCCTGTGATGTGTACGGCTCACCGAACCGACCACGACTCACGACTCTCCCACCCGTCACGTTGCCGCGGGTCCGTGGTTTCCCTGACATGCCCTACGTACTTCAGGGTGCGTGCGGTCGGCCGCCCGGCCAATACGTAGCGAAGTACGTGTTTCCACCGACGTCCCCGGGCGACGGACCCTGCGAGCATCGGCCCCCGTGCCGCGGCACGGTCCCGTGAGGCAGCGCAGCCCCGCGCCGCAGCACGACCACGTGCCGCGACACACCCACGTGCCCGTCGCAGCCGGCATGCGGATGATTCCCCCCATCGAACAAGAGGTGCTTTTCGTGTCACACCGCGTTCTCGTCTCCCCCATCCTCGGAGTGCTCCTGGCGCTGTCCCTCGCCGCCTGCGGATCCACTGCGGACAAGGATCCGGCCGTCCCGGGCTCAACGGCCGCGGGCAGCGTGGCCGGCGGGGGCGCGGCCGACGAGGGCGCGTCACGGGACTGCCCGGACAAGCACGCGGCGACCGTGCAGGACGACAAGTTCGGAGGGACGGCGGACATCGACCTGTGTGCGCGTCCCGAAGTGCACCGGACAGCCGTCAGCGCGGCCTGGGTCAGCGTCTACAGCAACCCCACCGTGAGCCCGCCCCTCAACATCATGCCGGTCTCCTGCACGGGCGAGTCCGAGGACAGCTGCAAGGTGATCAAGGTAGGTGACACCGAACTGTGCAATCAGGCCAAGCCCGATTGCCACCCGCGGCGCGGCGAGGAAGTACCCGTGATCTGTTCCGCCGTGGACAAGCTGAACTCCGACAGGCTGTACTACGGCGTGCTGCTCGACAGCAAGCGCCTGCTGGCCATGGGCACGGATCGCGACCGCCGCTACACCCACGACTTCACCGACAAGGGCGACATCGCCGTGGGCTATGTGGATGCCGGGCGACTGGAGAAGGTGCGGGGCGAACTGCCCGCCTGTGACGGCACCCTGCTCCACGGCTCGGGAGCCCGCACCTTCGCGCAGATGCAGGGTCTTCCGCTCGACTGATCGGCCTGGGCCCGACTGCTCACCGGGCACGGCCGGGCAGCGGGCTCAGTTCGCGTACACGAAGGTCAGCCACAGAGCCGCGAACGGCACGACGGACCCCGCGAGCAGCGCCAACGCCGCCGGGGCCGCCGCCGTCAGGCGCTCCCTGCCTCTGCGGCGTCCTGAGCGGAACACCGACCGGGCCAGGAAGAACGGCGACGTCGTGAGCGCGAGGAGGATCACCGGTACCACGGCCCGGCTGAACGCGGTGGTACCGGTACCGGTCACCAGATGCCAGGTGGCCGCGCCGAAAACCAGGACCGGGCCGGTCAGCATGGCGAACGCAAGGGCCGACGCCATGACGACGGTCATCCCTTCGGTCAGCCGCTCGCCGCGCGTCCGTCCACGAGACACGTCCGTGGTCCCGCTGTTCCCCATGACCACTCCCCCATGTGCCGCAGTTCGGTCTCGCCGCTCCTGTCGACGTTCCCACCCTGGAGCGAGTTACGCGGCAGGGCGGCGGACTCGATGATCTCATGGGTCCGTTGAACGGTCGGGACCCAGTCGACCTCCTCGTGGCAGCGTCGGACGCTGCGAGACGGCCGGGGTGGCGTCCCGCCGCCGGGGCACCGTCACCGCCCGGCAGCCGCTCGAAGACCGAACCTTGGACCCGCGTCGGGAAGCGCACCGCAGGCGAGGCGCGGGTTCACCGGAGGATCGGGGTGGCACCGGTCGCGGCGATGGAGAGGTCCCAGAGACGTGCGGCCTCATCGGGGTCGATGGCGTACGAGCGGACACCGCCGTCGTCCATGGGCTGGTCGGGGGTGGAGATTCGGGCGATGTCGCAGTCCTCCAGGTAGACCCCGCCGCGGCCGTCGAGGAGCGATGACGTGGCGGCCCACAGGCCGGTGGCAGCGCCCTGGGAAGGGGTCTTGAAGTCGACGCCGGTCACGTTGCCGTGCTCGTCCACCCAACCGCGGTCGATCTGTTCCTGGAGGGTCATCTCGCGCTGGAGACCGGTGATGATCTTGCCCGGGTGGAGGGCGAACGCGCGGACGCCGTCGTTGCGCCCGAGGGCGTCCAAGTGCACGGCGAACAGGGCGTTCGCGGTCTTCGACTGGCCGTAGGCCAGCCACTTGTCGTAGCCGGTACGGAAGTACGGGTCGTGCCGGCGGATCCCGGTCAGGGCGTGGCCGGCGGAGCTGTTGACGACGACGCGCGCGCCGCCTGCGGCCTTCAGGAGCGGGTAGAGCTCACAGACGAGGGTGAAGTGCCCGAAGTGATTGGCGGTGAACTGGCCTTCCCAGCCGGGCCCGACGCGCCGCTCCGGGGTGGCCATGACGCCGGCGACGGCCATCAGGAGGTCGACCCGGTCGGCGATGTCGCTGATGTGCGCGGCGGCCGAGCGGACGCCGGCGAGGTCGGCCAGGTCCATGGCGATGACCTCGCAGCCCCTCACCCCCTGGAGAGCGGCACGAGCGACGTCGGGGCGGCGGGCCGGAACGATGACCCGGGCCCCGGCGGCCGTCAGAGCCAGGGTGGTCTCCAGACCGAGCCCGGAGTAGCCCCCGGTCACCACAGTGGTCAGGCCGGAGAGGTCGCAGTCGGCCACGATGTCCGTGGCGGAGGTGGTAGCGGAGAAGGGCGAGCCCAGCGGCTGCTGTTCAGTCGTTGTCATGCCGCCGACGCTACGATCTAGAGCGAGGTCTAGATCAAGTCCAGGGGTGAGAAGGATGGCGACCGAGGCTGCCGTGCAGTGGCTGAGCATCGGCGAGGTGGCCGAGCGGACCGGACTGAGCGTGCACGCCCTGCGCTTCTACGAGCGCGAGGGCCTGCTCGTCGGACCGGTCCGGCGCACGTCGGGTGGCAGGCGGCGCTACACGTCCGCGGATGTCGAATGGCTGCTGATCTGCGTCAGGCTCCGCGAGTCCGGGATGCCGCTCGCCGACCTCAAGCACTTCGCCGAACTGGTACGCAACGGTCCGGGCAACGAGGCGGAACGCCTGCGGCTGCTCGAGGCCCATCGACAGCGCGTCGACGCACAGATCCAGGCGCTGGAGGAGTGCCGGTCCGTCATCGCCTGGAAGGTCGACGTCTATGCCGAGCACCTCGCCCGCGACGAAGCCGGCGGACTCTGGGACCCCACTGCCTGAGGCACGCGTCGCACCGCGCCGTCCCCACGGGCGCGGCGCGCGGGCGGTGGGCCGTATCAGCCCGTTTCGAGCAGGCCTCGGCGCAAGCGCTTCATGGTGCGCGAGAGCAGGCGGGAGACGTGCATCTGGGAGCAGCCCAGGTGTTCCCCGATCTGGGACTGGGTGAGTTCTTCGACGAACCTCAGGTGGATGATCTGCCGGTCGCGCTCGTCGAGTTCGGCGATCAGCGGGGCCAGGGCGTGGAAGTCCTCCACCAGCTCCATGGCGGGGTCCTCGCTGCCGATGAAGTCGGCAAGGGAGGACTCGCTGTCCTCGTTCTCGCCGCTCAGTGCGGCGTCGAGCGACGAGGAGTTGTAGCCGTTGGAGGCCAGCCGGGCCTCGGTGACCTCTTCCTCCGTGAGGCTCATCAGCTCGGCGAGTTCCTTGACCGTCGGTGTCCGGCCCAGGCGCGTGCTCAGCTCCTCGGTCGCCTTGGCCAGTTCCACCCGGGCCTCCTGCAGGCGGCGGGGTACGTGCACCGCCCAGGAGGTGTCTCGGAAGAACCTCTTGATCTCCCCGACGATGTAGGGCACGGCGAACGTGGTGAACTCGACCTCCCGCGAGAGCTCGAAGCGGTCGATCGCCTTGATCAGTCCGATCATGCCGACCTGGACGATGTCCTCCATCTCGTCGCCGCGATGACGGAACCGCCCGGCCGCGTAGCGGACCAGGCTCATGTTCATCTCGATGAGGGTGTTGCGCGCGTACTGGTACTCGTGCGTTCCCTCCTCCAGCACCGTGAGCTCCTGGAAGAAGACCTTCGACAGGGCCCGCGCGTCCTTCGGCGCGACCGCCAACGCGTCCGGGATCACCGGCAGCGTTCCCGTTCCGGCCTCGATCGCCTTGGCCGACATCGTGGTGAGCGTCACGCCATTCCCCTTTCACGTGTGTCCCGAGCCGGGAGTCGTGGCCCCGTGCCAGCTCGCCTACCCGGACCGCCCGAGTCCACACGGACGAATTTGTCGAGAGCTTTCCCGAGGGGCGGAACCCCGGGCGCGCTCGCCGGGTCGTGCGTGCCGAGCGTGAGGGGCGGTCAGCAGCCTTCCCCGCAGCGTCTGTCGAGGCCGTCGAGCGCCGGAGACCCGCTTCTTCCGCAGGTCGCTGGGCAGAAGGAAGTCAGCAGGAAGGTGCAGTACGGTCGTTCGAAGGAGAGACATGACACGGGATCCCTCACTGAGAGCCGTCGGTTGGGCTCGATCGCTTCCCCTCGGCAGCAGCGTGAAGACGGCACGCGACTGGACGCGTCAGCATCTGGAGACGCTCGGCTGGGTCCGTACCGCACCGGACTTGGTGGACTCCGTGGTGCTCGCCGTCTCCGAGCTGGTCACCAACGCCCACGTTCACGCCCACAGCGACGCGCAGCTCATCCTCACGTGGGACGAGGAGTGTCTGCACGTGACCGCCCACGACGCGTCGTCCCGTGTTCCCGAGCAACGCCACCCCGACGACGATGCCCTGGGCGGGCGCGGCCTGCTCCTGATCGGCGCGCTCGCCGACGATGTGCGGATCCGCTCCTGCCCGCGGGGCAAGGACGTCACCGCCTGTTTCGGTCCGCCCTCCCCCGACCGGCCGGAATGAGGAACACACGCTTCACGCGTCCCTCTTCGGCGGCGGCCCGCACACTTCGCCTCAGCGCCTGAGAGAGGCGAGCAGGGGCTGCCAGTCGATGTGGCTCTCCTCCGTGCCCTGCGCCACCAGGACGAAGGTGTCGCGTACGAGGCGGGCGAGCCTGTCCTGGTCGCACCTGACCATGGCGCAGTGCCCGGCCGGGCCGAGGCGCAGGAGAAGCCGGCCGTCGGGAGCGGGCCGCAGGTGGACTTCCCCCGCACCGGTGGCGGTCAGCGATCCGGTGAGGACCATCTCACGGTCGACGCGCCACACGACGGGATCATCTCCCAGGAGGTGGAAGACGATGCTCAGCGCGTGGGGGTCGCGGGAGGTGTAACCGACGGTGGTCTCGATCGGGACCGCCGCGTCCGGGGTCAGCAGTTCCATGGCCATGGGCTGCGTGAGGACGCGCGGCGCGGGGAGGGGGGCGACGGGGGGCTGGGGCATGAGGTCCTCCGGCTGAGGGACGTGGCGAGCGGGTGCGGTGTCCGCTTGACCCGTCCCGTCCCTGTTACACCTCATGCACGCGAGGCGGATGTGCCGATGGCGTCGCGGTTTCGTGAAGGTCGCGGGAGCAGGGTCGTCGGAGGGCACGGGAGCAGGTTCGTCGGACGGCGCGGGAGCACGGCCCGTCAGGGGCCGGAGGGAGCAGAGCCCGTCAGGGGCCGGGGGCAGCGGAGCCCGTCAGGGGCCGGGGAGCCGGGGTCCGTCCGCTGCGCCGCTCGGGGCGTATCAGTGCGGGCGCCGGTCCGCCGGCGTCGCCGCGTCGGCGTACTCCGGCACGAGGGAGAGGCGGGCCCGGACCCGCTTCCCCTCCGGATCCGGCTCCACGCTCAGGCTCTCGCAGACGGCGACGACGATCTCGACGCCGTGCTGTCCGATCCGGCGGGGATCGTGTCCGCGGGGTACGGGAGCGGCGGCCGCACGGTCGAACACCGAGATCTCCAGGGTGTCCTGACGCAGCTCCAGGAGCAGTCGGCACGGGCCGGCCGTGTGCCGGACCGCGTTGGTCACGAGCTCGCTGACCACCAACTGCGCCAGCTCGACGCGCTCGTCGGCCACCGGTTCACGCCGCACGGACGGGGAGGCCGCGAGGAAGTCGGCCGTGAAGGCTCGGGCGGAGGCGATCGCGCCGCCGCCGGAGGCGTTGTCGTAGACGGCACTCGCGGACAGCAAGGGGTCCCGTGCCGCAGGCTCCGCGGTCATCGCGTCCGTCATGGCGCTGGTATCCCCTCGTCCGGATGGGTGCGCTGGGCACCTCGTACCCCGCTTTTCCCCTCTTCATGGTTCCCACACCGCTCTCAACGGGGATCACACTCCGGCGACGCGTCAGGGAGGGGGCGGGGCCGGTCTCCCGTCCCGCCTCGAGTCCGGTGACCCCGCCCCGTGGCCGCGCCAGTCGAGACAGAGCACGAGGACGGCGTCGGGTGCGCCACAGGGTGTCTCGCGCAGCGCCCGCACGACGGCTCCGGGTGCGTCCGCGCCGCTCAGGCGGCAGGTCCGGGCGAGAGCCCGCGCGACGGGACCGTCCGCTGCCTCGTATCCCCGCGCGGCCGGGGGCTCGCCCGTGCCGCAGGCGACGAAGACCAGCCGGTCGCCGTGCAGGAGGCGCAGGCGCTGGGTGGCGTAGACGGTGTCCTCGAACATGCCGAGGGGCAGCTGGCGGTCCAGTTCGACGCGCTCGGTCACGGCGCCGCGGATCCGCCAGAGCGTCGGCGACCCGGCGTCGACCACCTCGATCTCGCCGTTGGTCAGGTCGAGGCGGAGCAGCAGGGCGGCCAGAGTGCTCTTCCCCCGGTACTGCCCGTAGAGTGCCTGGTCGGTGAGGCTGGCCTGCCCCACCAGGTCGAGTCCGGCCCGCCGGGCGTTGCGGATCGCCGTCAGGGCGAGGGTGCTCACCAGGGCGGCCGGGGTGCCGGGGCCGACGCCGTCGGCGACGATCAGCAGGAGTTCGTCCTCGGTCACGCTCCAGTCCAGGAGGTGGCCTCCCGAGGTGTAGGCGGGCTCCCAGTGGGCGTGGAGGTCGAAGGCCGGCCCGGCGCACGCCCGACCCGGCAGGGTGTCCCACTGCATCTCCCCGGCGACGCTGAGGGCGTGCGTCCTGCGGGTGCTGCGGTACAGGTCGGTGTGGCGGTCGGCGACGCGCAGGGCGTGTCCGAGCGTCTCGGCGACACGGCCGAGACTTTCGGTGGTCTCCGGACCGCACCGGTCCGCGGGCAGGTCGACCACGAGCACGCCGAACCGGTCGCCGCGGACCGTGACGGGAAGGTAAGCGGTCGCCGTGGGCCCGACATCACGGAAAAGATATGGTTGCTGCGTGCGGAAGACGCGGCCGACGGGGCCCGCGTCCACGGGTGCGTGCGGCATCCCGGCGGGTGCCTGCACCGGCGCCACGGGGCGCAGGGACGTGTATCCGTAGTCGATGAGCAGCAGGTCGGCAGAGGACGCGGCGTACAGCTGCGTGAGACTGGTACGGAGGGAGTCCAGAAGGAGGTGTGGTGCCGCCCCGCGCAGTGCGCCTTCCACTGTCACGTGTCGATCCACTGGATCCGTACCGCCTTCTGGAGAGATGTGGAGATGACCGGTCCGTCGCAAGGCCGACGTCCTCGGCCCCGGACGCCCGAGGAGTGTCGGAAGGTATGACCATCAACCCCGCCCCGTCGCCGCGGGAACCGCAGCAGGCGGCCGAGGCCGCCCGGGAGCTCATCGAGCTGCTGGAGGTGCTGTGGGAGCGCGGCCGGGACATGGTGTCGGCGACGCCGGTCTCGGCGAGTCAGTTGCGCGTGCTGTACAGCCTGGACCGTGAGGAGGGCATCAGCCTGCGCACCCTGGGCGACCTGCTCGGTTCCGCGCCGCCCTCGGTGAGCCGCATGTGCGACCGGCTGGAGGCGCTGGGCTTCGTCCAGCGCCTGCCCAGCCCTGTGAGCCGGAGGCAGCTGGAGCTGCATCTGACCGTGCACGGCAAGACGTACCTGCGGGAGCTCCGGGCCCAGCGGGAGAAGGCCCTGCTCGCGGTCATCGCCGACATGTCACCGACGAGCCGCAAGGCCCTGCTGCGAGGGCTCACGGGGTTCCACGAAGCCCTGGAGCAGAGCGGGCCGAGCGCGTCACGCCCGCGCACGCCGCTGAAGGACGTCAGCTCGGCCTGATCTCCGCGCGACGCCGGCTCCGGCCGGGCGCACACCCCATGTCCCCATTGCCACCCCTGGTCGTCCCTGACATGTCCTACCGGGCACGCGCCTGGTATTGCCCCAAGGATACAGTTGTCACACGGCAACTGATGACGCGGCGCCGTGCCAGTCGAGACAGACGACGAGGGCGTCGTCCTCCAGTGAGCCGCCGCCGTGGTGGGCGGTCAGCTCCCGCAGCATCGCCTGCGGGACGTGCGTGGGCGGCAGCAGACGCGTCCCCCTGAGCGCGCGGGCCAGCGCCCGGTCGCCGTAGCTCTCCCCGACCGGCGAGACGGCGGCGTACACGCCGTCGCTGCCGAAGATCAGGCGGTCCCCCGGCCGCACGGTGAACCGCTCGGGGACGTAGACAGTGTCCTCGAACATGCCGAGGGGCAACTGCGCCTCGAAGCCGATGGACTCGACGGAATGGCCCCGCAGCCGCCAGAGACGCGGCGAACCGGCGTCCACGGCCTCCACCTCCCCCGTGGTCAGGTCGAATCGCAGCAGGAGGACCGACACGAAGGCGCCGCCCCGGTACTGCGCGTACACGGCCTGGTCGGCCAGCGCGGCCTGGTCCGCGAGGGAGAGACCGGCCCGGCGGGCGTTGCGGAGCGCGTTGATCGCGAGGTTCGTCAGCAGAGCGGCCTCGATGCCTTCCCCCATGCCGTTGGTGACGGTGAGGGTCAGACGGCCGTCGGAGACCGACCAGTCGTAGTTGTCGCCGAAGATGGCGTAGGCGGGTTCGAGATGGGCGGCGAGGGCGAACTCGGGGCGGGCGCACGAACGGCCGGGCAGGAGCTGCCACTGCATCTCCGCCGCGAGCGTGAGCCGCGTCGCCCGCCGTGCCAGGACGTACAGGTCCGTGTCACGCTCGGCGACCAGGATCTCGTGGCCGAGCGCATCGCAGACCTGGGCGAGTCCGGACAGCAGGGGTCGGAGGTCGGTTCCCGGGGGCAATTCGGCGGTGAGGACGCCCAGCCGGTCTCCGCGGACGGTGACGGGCAGGTGGAGCAGGACCGACGAGGGCCCCTCGACGGCGTACGGCTCCTGGGAGCCGAAGGCGCGTCCCTGGGGACTGTCGTGGATCGGGACCGACGGATCCGTCCCGGGCGTGCGCTCGACGAGCTGGAGCGTCCGCAAGCCGTAGTCGGCCAGCCGGAGTTCCACCCGCAGGGCGTCACAGCGCTCCCGCAGGGCGTCCTCGACGACGCTCACCAACCGGTGCGGAGCTGCCCGGCGGAGCGCCTGCTCGACGTCGGCGATCTCGTGCACGGTCTCCCTCTTCCTTCCTCCCCGGGCTCGGTCCCGTGCCCGGGAACCGCGCCCCCTTTCCGCTATCTCGCGCCGCCGGCCGCGGCCAACGCCTCTGCCACGCGGTCGTGCGGCGGGAGCGTCGTCGTCAGCCCGGTGATCTCCAGGATGCGTCGCACCGCCGAGTTCGGCGCGGCGAGATACAGGTCTCCGCCGGCCTCCCGTGCCCTGTGAACCGACCTGATGAGAACGTTCAGGCCCGACGAGTCCATGAAGCCGAGCGCGGACAGGTCGAGGACGAGATGGTGCCGGCCCTGGCTGAGCTGTTCCGCCAGGTGGTCGTCGAGCCGGCCGGCTGTCTCCATGTCCAGCTCACCCCCCACGGACAGCACAGCCGTGCGGGCGTCGCGGATCTCGACGTCGACATCCAGGTTCGGTTCTCGCTCGGGCATGTTCCCTGCTTTCCGGGTGGGGGAAGGTCGTTGGGCGGCCGGACCGGGGGAAGGCCGTCGGCGGACAGCCCGCGATCAGGACACCTGGACACCGACCACGCACGTGTCGTCGTCCGTGTCCGACTTGCTGCGCGCCAGCACCTGGTCCAGCCGCTGTTCGAGACTGTCGGACGGCAGCTGGGCGACGGCGAGCAGCTGGGCGACGGAGTCCTGGACGGGGGTGTCCCGCCGTTCGACGAGACCGTCGGTGTACATCAGCACGATGTCGTCGGGTTCGAGCCGGAGCTCCGCCTCCTCGTACTCGGCTTCGGCGAGAGCCCCCAGCAGCAGTCCTCGCAGGAGCGGCAGGTCGACCGCCTCGTTCCCCCGGACGAGCACCGGCGGTAGATGCCCCGCCCTGGCCCATCGCAGCGTGCGGGTGCCGGGGTCGAAGATCCCGCAGACGGCGGTGGCGGTGAGATGGGCGGTGAGGTGGTGGGCGACGCTGTTGAGCCAGGACAGGAGCTGTCCCGGCCCCGCGCCCGTGACGGCGAGGCCGCGGAGGGCGTTGCGGAGGACCACCATCCCGGTGGCGGCCTCCACTCCGTGGCCCGCGACGTCCCCGACGCACAGGAGCACCTTCTTGGAGGGCAGCACGACGGCGTCGTACCAGTCGCCGCCGACCAGGGACTCGGATTCGGCCGGGCGGTAGCGCACGGCGACGTCGAGGGCCGGCGCGTCGAGCGGCGGTTTGACCGGCGGCATGATGGCGTGCTGGAGCTGGAGGGTGAGCCGGTTGCGTTCCTCGGCGGCCTCCTCCGTGGCGGCCAGCCGGTCACGGGTGGCCGTGAGGGCGACCTCGGTCCAGTGCTGCGCCGAGATGTCCTGGTAGGCACCCCGGACGGTCTCGAGGCCGCCGTCGACTCCCAGAGCGGGTTCGGCGGTGACCCGGATGTGACGCGTGACCCCGTCGCGTCGCAGCATGCGGAAGGCCGCGGAGCCCACCTGCCTCTGATGCAGCACCGTCTGGAGGAATTGCCGGATGGTGCCGGAGTCGTCAGGGTGGGCGTGGCCGGTCAGGTCGCGCAGGGCGACCGGCGCCTCCGTCGGCCGACGGCCGAAGAGCTCGAAGAGCTGGCCGTGCCAGGTGATCTCTCCGGTGAGGGCGTCCTCCTCGAAGGCGCCGACCCGGCCGAGACGCTGGGCGTGCTGCAACAGGCTGGCCAGGCGCGCCGATTCGTCCTCGACGCGCCAGATGAGGAGGACGCTCCCTCCGTACCGGCTGATGCTGATGTCGGCGAGCGAGGTGAGCGGCACCTGGTCCACCAGGGCGGTGAGCCGGGTGCGGCGGGCGCGGAAGGGCTCGCCGGTGGCGTAGACCCGCTCGATCCGATCGAAGAGTTCACTCTCGTCGGCCGTCGCGGGGTACGCCTCCAGGAGCAGCGCTCCGTCGACGGCGCCGCGGGGCCGGCCCGCCGGGTCCTGGAAGTGCGCGTTGGCGTGCCGGATACGGAAGTCGGCGAGCCTCCCCGCCTCGTCCAGGTGCGGGGTCAGGACGAGGGCGGGGTCGTAGAGCCCGTCGGAGAGTTCGGCCAAGTCCAGTGATCCGTCCCCGGCGGGGACGAGGGAGCGCGCCGGGGTCGCCTGTTCGGGCAGTGCCTCCAGCGTGTGGGCACAGAGTTCCGCGAGTGCCTCGATCTGGCGTTCCACGGCCTGCGGCTGGGGGTCCAGCGGACGGTCCCAGCAGATCTCCAGGACGCCGTGGATGCGGCCGCCGGTCCCGGCGGGGACGACGACCCGCCCTCCGTCGGGGTGGCGCGCGCGGCCGATCGAGGGGACGCCCGCGGCAGCCAGGGAGGGGTACCAGACGGTGCGGCGGCCGGTCAGCGCCTGTCGGGCCGCGGTGGTCACCCCCGGAGGTACGTAGTGCCAGCGGGCCGCCTCGTCGGGGCCGAACCCGGCGTGGCCGCGCAGGCTCAGCGACGCGTCCGGGCCGGTGGTCCAGATCGCCACGGCGACGGCGCCCAGGGGTTCGAGGGCGTGCGCGAGCAGCGAATCGGCGACGGCCTGGGTGTCGCCGGCGCTGAGCGCCGCGCTCTCCGCCGTACGCAGACGCACGGCGACCGAGGCGGCGGGCCCGGCGGTGCCGGGCTCGCCGATGGTCGTCCTCACGAACTCGTCCGCGACCTCGGCGACCCGGTCCCGGGCCGCCTGGTTGATGATGTCCGCGGCCAGCTCCAGTCGGGAGAGCCCGGCCCGGTCGGCGAGCTCGGCGAGCTGCCGCGCCGCCTGGGCGGGGCCGCAGCCCAGACGCTCGACGAGGACTCCCTTGGCGAGTTCGATCAGGGCGCGCCCCTCGGTCGCCGCGTGCGCGGCGCGCACCTCGCCGCGCAGCCGCTCCACCGTGGCGGCCAGTCGGCCGTCGGTGAAGTCGTCCCGCGTCGACGGGCGTTCACGGTCGGCGGGAGGAGAGCCCGGGACGCAGGCGGGCGCTTCGGGGGCCTGGGGCGCCTCGGGCATTTCGGAGGCCTGAGGCCCCTCAGGCACCTCAGGCACCTTGGGCACCTCGCGCACCTCAGGCACCTCGGGCGCCGGATCACCCTCCCCATGAAGCCCGGCAGACGGGTCTCCGTCCCGGAAGCGGGGGCCACTCACGTCGGCGACTCCTCGGTCAGGACGGCCTCGCGGCCGCCGCGCGGACGGGGACATGGTGCGCCGGAACGGCGCGGGACTCGCCGTGGCGTGCGGCACGGCCCGACGGGGACGGTCGCGGGACTACCCATCGTTCAGCCAGCGGCCGACGCAGGCGATGAGCTCGTCGGCGTCGACGGGCTTGGTCACGTAGTCGCTGGCGCCCGACGCGAGGCTCTTCTCGCGATCGCCCGGCATGGCCTTGGCGGTGACCGCGATCACGGGCAGTTCCGCATACTGCGACAGCTGCCTGATCCGTGCCGTCGCCGTGTAGCCGTCCATCTCCGGCATCATCACGTCCATCAGGACGAGGGACACGGCCGGGTTCGCCAGGAGCGTCTCGATCCCCTTCCGGCCGTTCTCGGCGTGCAGCACCGTGACGCCGTGCAGCTCCAGGATGCCGCTGAGGGCGTAGAGGTTACGGGCGTCGTCGTCGACCACGAGGACGGTCCGGCCGTGCAGCGTGGTGTCGATGGCAGGGGGTGCCGGGGCCCAGTGGTCCCCGCGGACCAGGGGCACGACGTCACCGGGCTGCTCCGCGGACAGGTGCAGAGCGATCCGCTCGCGCAGTTCGTCGAGACTGGAGAGGAGCTCCAGCGGACGGCGGCGGGCGAGCTCCTGCAGGGCGCCCTCCTCGTCGGCGGGGAGCCGGCGGTTGTTGTGGGCGAGGACCGGAACGGTACGCAACGCCTCGTCGCCGTCCATGGCGTCCAGGAAGCGCAGGGCGTCGCCGTCCGCCATGTCGACGTCGAGCACGACGCAGTGGAACGGCTGGGTGGCGAGCGCGGTGGCCGCCTCCTGAGGGCCGACGACCGCGATCAGTTCGATGTCCGTCCGCTCGGCGTGCCCCCCGTCGGCGGAGAGTTGCGTGACCGCGTTCTCGGCGACGACGGCGAGGAGCCCGCGCGGGCGCTCCTCGATCACGAGAAGCCGCCGCGCCGGCCGGGCCGCCGCCGCCCCGGGCCCGGCGAGCGGAGCGAGAGCGGCACCCAGGGCCGGGGCCGAGACCTCGGTGGCCTCCACCGGACGGGCGGCGGAGTCGGGCTTCTCCGTGAAGTCGGTGCGGGTGACGGGCAGGTAGAGGGTGAAGGTGCTGCCCTCGCCGGCCACGCTGGTGACCGTGAGGGCACCGCCGAGAAGATACGCGATCTCGCGACTGATGGAGAGGCCCAGACCGGTGCCCCCGTACTTCCGGTTGGTCGTCCCGTCGGCCTGCTGGAAGGCACCGAAGATGGCCTCCAGGTTCTCGGTGGCGATGCCGATGCCGGTGTCCGTCACGCGGAAGGCGACGACGGGGCCGCCCCGGTGGACCGACACGGGGAGCTCGTCGTCCGCCGCCGGTTCGATGCGGAGCTCGACGCTGCCGTGCTCGGTGAACTTGACGGCGTTCGAGAGCAGGTTCCGCAGCACCTGCCGGAGCCGGGAGTCGTCGGTGACCAGGTCGACCGGGACACCGGCGGCCGTGGCGACCGAGAAGGCGAGGCTCTTCTGTGAGGTCAGGGGGCGGAAGGTGGCCTCGACGTAGTCGAGGAGCCTGCGCAGGGGTACGCGCTCCGGGTTGAGGTCCATCTTCCCGGCCTCCACCTTGGACAGATCGAGGATGTCGTTGATGAGCTGCAGCAGGTCGGACCCGGCGGAGTGGATGATGCCGGCGTACTCGACCTGCTTGGCCGTGAGATTGCGGGTCGGGTTCTGGGCCAGCAACTGGGCCAGGATCAGAAGGCTGTTGAGCGGGGTGCGCAGTTCGTGGCTCATGTTCGCCAGGAACTCGGACTTGTACGTCGAGGCCAGCGCGAGCTGCTGGGCACGGTCCTCTAGCTCCTGCCGCGCCTGCTCGATCTGCAGGTTCTTCGCCTCGATGTCGCGATTCTGTGTGGCGAGCAGGGCCGCCTTCTCCTCCAGTTCGGCGTTGGAGCGCTGGAGCTCCTCCTGCTGCACCTGGAGTTCCTCGGTGCGCGAGCGCAGTTCGCCCGCCAGCCGCTGGGACTCGTCAAGGAGTTCGTCGGTACGGGCGTTGGCGACGATGGTGCTGAGATTGACCCCCACCGTCTCCATGAGCTGCTCCAGGAAGTCCCTGTGCACGGAGGTGAAGGGGCTGAAGGACATGAGCTCGATGACGCCGAGCACCTGGTCCTCGACGACGACCGGCAGCACCACGAGGCTGCCCCGGGCCGTGCTGCCGAGTCCCGAGGAGATCGTGACGTAGTCGGCGGGGACGTTCTCGGCGGCGATGGTGCGGCGGCCGCGGGCGGCCTGTCCCACCAGTGACTCACCCAGCCGGAAACGGTCCCGTCCCTGGTCCCCGGCGGGTCGGCCGTAGGAGCCGACAAGGCCGAGCTCGACGCCACCCGCCCCCTCCTCGGCCAGGTAGAACGCGCCGTACTGGGCGGCGACGAGCGGGGTCAGCTCGTCCATGACGAGATCGGCGACGACGGCCAGATCCCGGTGGCCCTGCATCAGTTCGGAGATCCGGGCCAGGCTGGACTTCAGCCAGTCCTGTTCCTGATTGGCCCGCGTCGTCTCGCGCAGCGAGCCGACCATCGCGTTGATGTTGTCCTTGAGCTCGGCCACCTCGCCCGAGGCCTCGACGGTGATCGAGCGGGTCAGGTCGCCCTCGGCGACGGCGCTCGCGACCTCGGCGATGGCGCGAACCTGGCGGGTGAGGTTGCCGGCCAGCTCGTTGACGTTCTCGGTCAGCCGCTTCCAGGTGCCGGAGACGCCCTCGACCTCGGCCTGTCCCCCGAGCCGGCCCTCGCTGCCGACCTCACGGGCGACGCGGGTCACTTCGGCGGCGAAGGAGGACAACTGGTCGACCATCGTGTTGATGGTCGTCTTGAGTTCGAGGATCTCGCCGCGGGCGTCGACGTCGATCTTCTTGGAGAGGTCGCCGTTGGCGACGGCCGTGGTGACCTGGGCGATGTTCCGGACCTGCCCGGTCAGGTTGTTCGCCATGGAGTTGACGTTGTCGGTGAGGTCCTTCCAGGTGCCGGCCACGTTCGGCACCCGGGCCTGGCCGCCGAGCCGGCCCTCGGTGCCCACCTCGCGGGCGACGCGGGTCACCTCGTCGGCGAACGCCGACAGCGTGTCCACCATGGTGTTGATGGTGTCGGCGAGCGCGGCGACCTCGCCCTTGGCCTCCACGGTGATCCGGCGGGAGAGGTCGCCGCGGGCCACGGAGGTGGCGACCTGGGCGATCGAACGCACCTGCCCGGTGAGGTTGGACGCCATCACGTTGACGTTGTCCGTCAGGTCCTTCCAGGTGCCCGAGGCGCCCCGGACGGTGGCCTGGCCACCGAGGTTGCCCTCGGTGCCCACCTCGCGGGCGACGCGGGTCACCTCGTCGGCGAACGCCGAGAGCTGGTCGACCATCGTGTTGATGGTCGTCTTCAGCTCCAGGATCTCGCCGCGGGCGTCGACGTCGACCTTCTTCGACAGATCGCCGTTGGCGACCGCGGTGGCGACATGGGCGATCGCCCTCACCTGAGCGGTCAGGTTCCCCGCCATGGAGTTGACGGAGTCGGTCAGGTCGCGCCAGGTGCCGGAAGCGCCCTTCACGTCGGCCTGTCCGCCGAGGATGCCCTCCGTGCCCACGTCACGGGCCATACGCGTGACCTCGTCGGCGAAGGAGGAGAGCTGGTCGACCATCGTGTTGATGGTGTTCTTGAGCTCCAGGATCTCGCCGCGCGCATCCACGTCGATCTTCTGGGAGAGGTCTCCCTTGGCGACCGCGGTGGCCACCTGGGCGATGTCCCGGACCTGGGTGGTGAGGTTGCCGGCCATCGCGTTCACCGAGTCGGTGAGGTCGGCCCAGGTTCCGGAGACGCCGGGCACCGCGGCCTGCCCGCCGAGTGTCCCCTCGGTGCCGACCTCGCGGGCGACCCG
Source organism: Streptomyces sp. CB02980 (assembly GCF_014451325.2). Lineage (GTDB taxonomy): Bacteria > Actinomycetota > Actinomycetes > Streptomycetales > Streptomycetaceae > Streptomyces. Next base: position 328,736 of record NZ_JACSCH020000001.1, read on the forward strand.
CGTCACCTCGGAGGTGAACAGGGAGAGCTGGTCGACCATCCCGTTGAACACCATGGAGATCTCGCCCATCAGGCCGTCCGCCTGGTCGGGCAGCCGGGTACCGAAGTCACCGTCCCGCACCGCCGTGAGTCCGGCCAGGAGCTGTCGAAGCTCGGGCTCGCCCACCGCGGCCGGCCCAGGCAGTACCCGGGTCGAGGAGCCTTCGGTCGTCGTCTCAGACATGCCCCATCCTCGTTCCGCAACAAGCTTCCTCTTACGGACCGTTCGACCCCGGTCACCAAGCCGGACGCCCGCTCCCCCAGGACGAGTCCGGCCGCGATCGTTGCCGTACGGCAATGATGACGACACTACCCCTCCGTGATCGACAAGAGGAGGGCGGTGCCGCGTCATACGGCCGGAACACGCCGTCGGCCCGCGTTTCGGGCGCCTCACCCGGGACCCCAGGACGGGACCCCAGGGCGACTCGGCGCTGCCTGCCTGAGCACGCGGGCGAGCCCGGCACGCTCCGAACGGGGAGTGCCGGGCTCGTTCATGCCGGGGGTACGGGGGTACGGGGGTACGGCGGGTACGCGCCGCCGGGAAGAGCCGGGAGCATCGCCCCCTCAGAAGCGGCCTTCGAAGAGCAGGGCCACCGGTCCGAGGCCGCGTCGCCGCGCCCGCCGCCCCAGGGCGTACGCGAGGGTGAGCGCGGCCGCCGTGCCTGCGGCGGCACCCGCCGTCACCGCCTTGTTCGCGCGAACGGCGGTCCACAGCGCGTTCCCGGCGCCGCGGTCCGCCTGCGCGGCCGTACGGACCTTCTCGGGGAACGAGGCCGGCACGGCACCCGACTCCCCCCTGTCCGCGTAGATCTCGGCCGTGTCGGGGCCGTACGTCTTCGCCGTATCGGGGTCGTACGTCTCCGCCATGTCGGGGTAGTCCGGCACGACGTACGGCCCGGTCCAGGGGATCGGGTTCTGTCCACTCTTGTCCGAAGCACTCATGTGGCCCGTCTCACCGGATGCGCCCTGGGTAAACCCGAGTCCCCGCGGTGGTGGTGCTGCGCGGCCGGACTGCGTGCTGAAGGACCAGATGCGGTCGGTCATCCTCGTCACTCCTCTGTCGCTGTACGTCGTGTGCGTCACGGCCCCGAACGCGCGGGCCGCCTCAGAGCAGGTCACGCCGGTCGTCGTCGGTGACCGTGGGCGCCACGGGCGGCACCACCATCCGGCGGCGGCGAAGGACGCTCGTGTACACGGCGGTTCCGAGGAAGCCGACCGCCATGAGGATCAGGCCGACCAGATCGAGGTCGACCGCTTCGAGCTCCCAGTCGGACGCGAAGGTGAGGATGGCGCCGACGGCGATCATGATGATGAACAGTCCCAGACCCATGGTTGCTCCCTCCCATACGGGTTGGACAGCGTCCGCGTACCCGGCCCTCCAGGGATCATGCCGTCCTCCCCTGACGCTCCCCTGTCGCGCCGTCAGGAAGCCGGTGCGCGGGCCGCATCAACCGGGGAAGGTTCGCGATCCGGCAGATCCGGGTGGTGTGGGACGGCGGCGACGGGCAACACGGAGTGACAGAGCACGAAGCCCGGTGGCACTCGCCCTCGACGGAAGGAACGCAGCCATGGCGTACGACATCTGCTGTTCCAAGCAGCAAATCCACTACCTGGCGTTCTTCCGGTAGGCGATCCCCCACAGGAACGTCCCGCCCTTGCGATCCAAGGAGAATCCCATGAGCGCACTGCTGACCCGTATCAAGCGTTTCGCCCACAGCCCTCAGGGCCGTAGCGCGGCGGCGTCCGTCCGCCGGGCCGCCGCCGACCCCCGCAGGCGCACCCAGGTGCAGCGCCTCCTCACCAAGCTGCGCGGCCGCCGCTGACGGCCACGCCCCCGGCCCTGCGGCCGGCGGAACGACGCCCCGCGCGACATACCGCGCGGGGCGTCGCCACGCGCGCCGACGCCACCGCGCGGCGTCACGGCAGTCTCGGCGAGAACGGAACGTAGTCCGCGGCCGAGCCCGAAGGAACGACCGCGTAGCTGGCCTCGGGCAGTTCGTTCCACACACCCGGCAGATCACCCAGGGGCTCGGAGACCACGATGCGGGTCTCGTCGGAGATCTCCCTCAGGTAGTCCAGCTCAGGGTGAAGGCGCCGAACGGTCTCGGCCCTGCTGCTGTAGAAGAGCGAGCGGGCCTTGCCCCGACTGGAATAGCGGAAGGCCCACACGCGCTCTCCGTCACTCACGGCCACCGTCATCTGCAGGGGTTCCGGCACGCCGTGCCTCTCGCCCAGGCGCTCCACCAAGCCGGCCATACGGGCGACCGCTCCGGGGACGTCCTGGTCGAGGCCGAAGGTGACGGCCAGGTAGAACATCACCTCGGAGTCCGTCGAACCTTCCATGGAGGGGAAGAGCACCGGGTCGACGGCCATGCACAGGTCCCGCTGCAGCCGGGGAAAGTCCCCGATGGCCCCGTTGTGCATCCACAGCCAGCGACCGTGGCGAAAGGGATGGCAGTTCGTCTGCTGGACCGCGGAGCCCGTGGAAGCGCGGACGTGGGCGAAGAACAGGGAAGAGCGGACATGCGACGCCAGCTCTCGCAGGTTGCGGTTGTTCCAGGCCGGTCCGACATCCCGGAGGACCGCGGGCGTCCCGTCGCCGTCCGAGCCGTACCAACCGATCCCGAAACCGTCGCCGTTGGTCGACTCCACCCCCATCCGTGCATGGAGGCTCTGGTTGATCAGGGAGTGCTCCGGACGGTACAGCACGGCGTCGAGCAGGAGTGGCGAACCCGAGTACGCGAGCCACCGGCACATACGGACCACATCTCCTTCAGGCCTGCTCCGAGCCTACGCCGGTCGCCGCTGTCACGGGTCACAGCTCCCGCAGGGCCGGCAGGAGCTTCGTCTCCGCCCAGCTCAAGAAGGATTCCTGTCGGTCGCCGCCTATCTGGACCAGGGCGATCTCGGTGAATCCGGCGTCGCTGTAGGGGCGTACCGCATCGACGAAGGCGTCCACGTCGTCGCCGCAGGGAATGGCATCCGCGACGTCCTCGGGCCTGGTGTGCTGCGAGGCCTGGTCGAAGCTCGCGGGGCCGGGGAGTTCGGCGTTGACCTTCCAGCCCCCGAGCGCCCAGCGGAACTGGTGGTGTGCCCGGGCCACCGCCGCCGCTCGGTCGGGGTCGTACGAGACCGGGAGCTGGCCCACGCACGGTCTGCCGGCACCTCCGTACGCGCCGAACGCGGTCAGCAGCTCCTTCCTCGGCTCGGTGGCGATGAGCAGGTCCCCGTGAAGTCCGGCGATCTCGCAGGAGCGGTCTCCGGAGACGGCGATCCCGATCGGGGGCGGGTCGTCGGGGAGGTCCCAGATCCTGGCGTTCTCGACGTCGAAGTGGGGGCCGTGGTGGCTGACGTACCCGCCGGCGAACAGGGAACGGATGATCTCCACGGCTTCTTCGAGCATGTCCAGGCGGACATGGGCGGCGGGCCAGCCCGCGCCGACGATGTGTTCGTTGAGGTTCTCGCCCGACCCCAGGCCCAGCCGGAAGCGCCCCTGGGACAGGAGCTGCATCGTGGCCGCCTTCTGGGCGACCACCGCGGGGTGGTAGCGGAACGTCGGGCAGGTCACGTACGTCATCAGCGGGATCCGGGAGGTCGCCTGCGCGGCGGCGCCCAGCACGCTCCACGCGTAGGGCGCGTGCCCTTGGGCCGCCAGCCAGGGGAAGGAGTGGTCGGAGATGACGGAGAAGTCGAATCCTGCCCGCTCCGCTCCCACCGCATGGTCGACCAGTTCCCGGGGTCCGGCCTGCTCGGTCATCATCGTGTATCCGATTCGCACCATGTCTGGCGGCTTTCCGCTGCGGTGTCCCTGAAACGTGTGGCCGTTCCCGGCGGGGCGCGGCTCGCGCCGACCGGGCGGATCGCCCGGTACCGGCCCCGCACCGTCCGTGGCCTCAGGCCGGGTGGCCCGGATCGAGGTCCCGTAGCTCCCGGTATCGGAGCAGCACGGGCGGTGGGCCCTCGATCGGCGGGCACACCGCCACGGGCGCCAGGAGGAATCCCACGTGGTCGCCGCCCTCGATACGCCCCTCGATCCGGCCGGTGAACCAGGTGGTCAGCTCCTCCAGGATCGGACTGCCGCCTTCTCCCGGCCGCCAGCCGATCGTGGCGAACTTGTCGACCCGGTCGCCCGTCTGCTCTCCGAAGAGCTCCGCCAGTGCCCGCTCGTCCCGGTGGAGCAGGTGCACGGTGAGGTACTCGGCCCCGCACGCGACGCGGTACGTGTGGTTGGCGACCGACAGCCACACGGCGAACCTCGGCGGGTCGATGGAGCACTGCGAGGCGAAGCCCACCAGGCAGCCCGCCCGCTCTCCGCCGGACGCGGCCGTGACGACGTACATCGGGCCGTCGAGTGCGTCGGTGAAGGGATCCGCGTCCGTCATGGCGCCTCCTGTGGTTCCACATGGTCATGGTCCAGTGGGCCCCGTCGGGCGGCTGCCCCGGTCGTCGGCGGGCAAACCGGCGCTGCCTGTCGCTCGGCCGGTGGGCCCTCTCCCGGCGCGGCAGGCCTCACAGACCGAGGTCGAGCAGGGCGTTCTCCACGACCTCGGTGAGCGCGGGATGGATCCAGTACGGGGACTCGGCGAGGGTGGTGGCGTCGATTCCGAGCGTCGCCGCCAGGACGAGGGGCTGGATGAGTGTCGAAGCCTCGGCGCCCATCAGATGGGCGCCGAGGAGACGCCCGGTGCCGGGCTCGGCGAGCACCTTGCAGAATCCGGTGGTGTCCTCCATCGCCCAGCCGTAGGCGACGTCGCCATAGCCGGCGAGGCCCACGGCGTAGTCAACGCCTCTGTCGCGGCAGTCCTGCTCGGTGGCACCGATCGAGGCGATCTGGGGCTGGGTGAAGACCGCCGCGGGCACCAGGTCGTGGTCGGCGGCGATGAGGTCGTCCGGGTGACGGAGGTTGTGTGCGACGACCTTCGCCTCACGGTTGGCGACGTGTTTGAGGGGCACCGGTGAGCAGATGTCCCCCAGGGCGAAGACGCCTTCGGCGGTGGTGCGCTGATGTCGGTCGACGCGCACCCGGCCGTCGTCGTGGGTGGCGATACCGGCCGCTTCCAGGTTCAGCCGGTCGCTGTTCGGGGCCCGGCCCACCGCGACGAGCAGCATGTCCGCGTCGACCGTCGATCCGTCGTCCAGGCTCAGCCGCAGCGCGCCCGGCCGTCCGCCGATGCCTGTGAGCTCCCGGCCGAGCCTGAGGTCGTAGCGGGAGCGGACCAGCTCTGTGAAGCGCTCCGCGACGGTCTCGTCCTGGGGGCCGAGCAGACGCTCCTCCTTCTCCACGACGGTGACGGCGCAACCCGTCTCCGCGAACACCTCGGCCAGCTCCGCGGCGATGTATCCGCCCCCGAGGATCGCCAGGCGCCGGGGCGGAGCGTCGATCCGCATGATGGTGTCGGACGTCTCGTACGGCAGGCCCGCCTCCGCGACCGGCCCGGGGATCGAGGGCCGGCTGCCCGCCGCGACGACGATCTGCCCGGCGCTGACGTCGACGGCCCCGTGCTCACGCTCGATCCGAAGGCTCCTGGGCCCGATGAACCGGGCTCTGCCCTCGTACACGGTGACCGAGTCCTGTTGTGCGCGCCCCTGCCGGCCGCTGGCCCGTTCGGTGTCCAGCCGCCCGAAGACCCGGTCGCGCACCCGGCGCCAGCGCACCGCTCGCAGCTCGGCGTCCACGTCGTACGCCCCGGCCTCCCGGACGGTCCGGGCGACCTGCGCGGTGTACGCGAGCATCTTGCTCGGGATGCATCCGGAGTTGAGGCAGGTGCCGCCGAACCAGCGCTCCTCGACGATGGCCACGTCCAGATCGGCGAACGAGTCGTCGACCACCGCATTGCCGGATCCCGCACCGATGACGACAAGATCGTGGTGACGCATCCGGCCAGCGTACGAGGCTCGTTCCCGGACCGATGCGCTGACGCACCGGCCTCCGTCGGACTCGTTCATCGACTCCACCGCCCCGGTGCCCTCACTCGGCGCCCTCCCGGGTCCGTGCGCTCAAGGGTGTGCGCAACGCGCTGCGTCCCTCGCCCCAGGCCGCGCCGATGTGCTCCGCGAGGCGGTCCTCCAGGTGGACGGTGGCCGCGCAGCCGAAGGCGATGTCGGCCTCCAGGGACGGCTCGTCCGCGAGCAGTCCGCCGATGACCTCACGGCGGACGACCTGCTCGTGCACGGCGTCCGCCTCGACGTGCTCGGCGTAGAAGTGCTCGGCGGCCGGTCCTGCCCCGCAGCGCCGCATCGCCTTGGCGAGTCGCCTGGAGCCGGGTGAGGAGGTCACCTCGACGCAGGCGAAGTGACCGACGAGGAAACCTCGGTGGGACCGGTGGAGCCCGAAGAGGGACATCAGATTGACGGTGGCGAGCAGCGGCGCGGGAGCCTGGTCCAGGTAGCGGCCGTACGCGGGGTCGAGGCCGAGGTCCTCCATGAGGTCGGCGAAGAGCTGGGCGTGGATCCGGTCGGGGCGGCCGGCACCGAACTCGTCGTACTCGATGGCGGCCATCGCGGCCTTGGCCCGGCCCCGCAGCCGGGGGATCACCCAGACGTGCGGGTCGGCCTCCTTGAGGTGGTAGAGCGAGCGCAGAGCCGCGTACTCCCGCACCTGCCACAGCTCGCCCTTCCGTTCCAGGTGGCGACTGAGACCGCCGACGGAGTCCAGTGGCTCGACGAGGAGCGGGGCGAAGGCCTCCGCGACCGATCGGGGGGCGTCGGACAGTTCGGTACTCAGGGCGTGGAGGAAGCGGGCTTCCATGGCCTGGCGCAGCCGGAGGAGTTCCGGGTCCCATTCGCGGTCGTCGTCCACCCCGTCGAAGCCGCGGTAGTGAAGCTCGTAGAGGAGGTAGAGGGCGAGCTGGAGGTCCTCGCCCCAGGGGTCGGCTGTCAGGACGGCGCCCGGGCGGTACGCCGGAGCACCGTGCGACCGAAGGGCATCGGTGACGGCGGCGGACAGCGTGCCGCGCGGTTCGACCAGGCGGGGCCCCGTGGTACTTGTGGTGGCCGTGGTGGCTACGGTGCTGCTCGTGGTGCTCGTGATCGAGGGCGTCATGAGGGGTTCCTGTCCTCGGAGGGCGGGACGGCGCGCTCGCGGGGGCGATGACTGGTGTCGCACCACGGGTAGATGCGGCTGCGGCGGCACGTGCAGAGGGCGACCATGAAGCGCTCGGAACGGGCGACCGTTCCGTCGTCGAGGACGATCTCGACCGGCCCCTCCACCAGGACAGGTCCCTTCAGGTCCTTGGCCGCCCGGTGGGCCGGTGCCTCCGCGCGGGCCGGGCCGCGGGATTTCCGGGAATCGCCAGGGGTGTCCCGGGAGTCGCCAGGGGTGTTCCGGGAATCAGCGTGCACGGATGACCACCAGTTCTTCCCGTTCCTCGGCTTCGGTCGCGAGACCCACCCGCGCCAGCCAGGACCGGCGCGAGCACAGGACCGGGCCCCAGGGCACCGAGGCCCTGGCCGTGACTTCCGCGGCCATGCCCGCCCCGGCCAGTCGGTCGACGGTCTCCTGGGCCCCGCACAGCTGCGAATGCACCAGGAGCAGGACCCCACCGGGCCGCAGCAGCGCCGGAGCGCTCTCGCAGATGCGATCGATGACGCCTCGCCCGTCCGGTCCGGCGTCCCAGGCCCGTTCCGGCCCCCGCGAGGGCAGCAGGGCCTCCGGTGCCGGCACATAGGGCGGATTCGAGACGACGAGGTCGAAGCGGCGGCCCGCGCTGCGCGCCGCGAAGTCGCCGTGGACGACGCGCAGGGGCAGTCTCTGGCGCAGGGCGTTCAGCCGGGCGGTGACGACGGCGGGCCATGAGACGTCGACCGCCGTGACCCGTGCCCGGCGCCGAGCGGCGTCGAGGGCGAGTGCGCCGGTGCCCGTACCGATCTCCAGCACCTCGGTCCCAGGCCCGAGGTCCTCCTGAGCCAGGGCGTGGGCGAGCAGATGCGTGTCCGCCTGCGGCCGGTAGACGCCGGGCAGGGCGATCAGCGCTCCTGGCCGTGCGCCCAGGTTCAGAGCCGTACCGGACACGGGATACCTCCATGGTCGACGGGACCGATCGTGGGCGGGACGGCGCCGACCGGCTGCTTCCTGCGACTGCCCCGTGCGGGGCGGCTCATCCGCGCTGCGGCGATCTGTCGACGCGAACGGAGGGGACGGACACGAGGAGTGACGCCGAGCCGCGGCGGAAGGGTCATCGGCCGGGGGTCAGCACCACCTTGACCATGCCGTCCCGCTTCGCCTGGAACGCCTCGTAGGCCTGAGGGGCCTCTTCGAGCGGGAGGACGTGGGTCGCGAACTCGTCGACTCCCAACGGATCGCTGTCGTCGAGCAGCGGGAGGATGTCGTCCACCCAGCGCCGGACGTTGGCCTGGCCCATCCGGAGCTGGATCTGCTTGTCGAAGAGGCTGCGCATGGGCACGGGGTCGACGGCGCCGCCGTAGACGCCGACCAGACTGATGGTGCCGCCGCGGCGCACCGCGTCCACCGCCGCGTCGAAAGCGGACATGCTGTCCACACCGGCCTTGGTCATCAGTCTCCTGCCGAGGGCGTCGGGCAGCAGTCCCGTGACTCGCTGCGCGGCTTTGGTGAGGGGCGCGCCGTGCGCCTCCATGCCGACGGCGTCGATGACGGCATCCGTGCCACGGCCGTCCGTGAGGTCCCGTATCCGGTCCCCGAGCCCTTCGCCGAGCTCGGCGAGGTCGAGCGTGTGGACATCGTGCTCCTGAGCACGAGAGAGCCGTTCGGGGACGAGGTCCACGCCGATGACCTCACCCGCGCCCCTGTGAAGGGCCACGCGAGCGGCCATGTCGCCGATAGGTCCGAGTCCCAGCACCGTCACGCTCCCCCCGGGCGGAACTTCGGCATAGGCGACGGCCTGCCAGGCGGTCGGCAGGACGTCGGACAGGTAGAGGTACCGCTGGTCGGGAGCGTCATCGGGCACCTTGACCGGCAGGGTGTCACCGAAGGGAACCCGCAGGAACTCGGCCTGGCCGCCCGGAACCTGGCCGTAGAGCTTGGTGTAGCCGAACAGCGACGCGCCCATGCCGTACTCCGTGACCTGGGTGGTCTCGCACTGCGACTGGAGCCCCTGGCCGCACATCCAGCATGTGCCGCAGGAGATGTTGAACGGCACCACCACCCGGTCGCCCGGAGCGAGGGTACGGACGCCGGGGCCGACCTCTTCCACGATCCCCATGGCCTCGTGCCCGAGGATGTCACCGACGTCCAGGAAGGGGCCGAACAGCTCGTACAGATGCAGGTCGGAGCCGCAGATGCCGGTCGAGGTGACGCGGACGATCACATCCGTCGGATCGACGATCACCGGATCGGGCACGGTGTCCACCCGCACGTCGCGCTGCCCGTGCCAGGTCAATGCCCTCATGGTCCTCTCCTCGCTCTCGGCTGCGCTCGACACCCGGCGGCTGCCCGGTGCCGGCGGATCCCATGCGCTCCGCCTTCCACCGACGAAGAGCGGTGGTCAGGGGCCCTGACCAGCCCCCCTCGCAGGCGACCGAGCGTCCCCGGTGGTGCGCCGGCCTCGGCATCCCTCTCATCGACACCGGCCCTGGGCGGGCACGGCCTCGGCCGGGACCGCCCGTACAAGGACTGTGGATCAGATCTCGCGCCACTTGGACTGGCCGAAGGAGAACGCCCCGAAGAGCGCGAGACCAACGGCCACGGCGACCAGAAGCCACGGGCCCGCCGGGGCCTGTGCGAACGAGCGGATCGCATCGTCCACGCCCTTGGCCTCGCCCGGATCGGACTGACTCGACGCCTTCAGGCCGAAGAAGCCGACGGCGGCGAACACGAGCCCGCGCGCGACGCCGCCCGCTGTGCCCGTCACGTCCATGAAGCGACGCTGAAGCGTGGACATCCGCTGCCGTTCCAGATGCTCGCGGTACTTCCGCAGCACGGCCCGGCCGGCGATCCACAGCCCCGCGCCCAGGATGCCCGTGGCCACCGCCCCCACCCACCACGGGCCGCCGGGCAGTGACAGCAGACGGCTCGTGAGGTCATGGCTCTGCCTGTCGGTCGAGCCCGCGCCGCTGCCCCGGTCCCCCGCCGCGAAGGACAGGACGAAGAACGAGGAGGCCGCGTAGAACACGAACCTGGCACCGGACAGAGCGCGTTTGCCGGGACGGTCGCCCTTCGGCCCGGCGGCCCCGAAGAGCGCCTCCGAAAGCCGCCACAACGCCATGCCGGCGAGGCCGACGCCGAGGGCCCAGATCAGGACGAAGCCGAACGGCGTCGAGACGACCTCCGCGAGGGCCCCGCCCCGGTCGGCCTGCTCGCTCGTGCCCGTCACGCCGATGCGTACGGCCAGGGCGCCGACGAGAAGGTACAGGACCCCGCGCGCCACGAAGCCCGCCCTCGCACCTGCCCGTACGACCCCGCCGCGGTCCGCTCTTCTCGCCACGGTCGTGGACGACTCTCCTGTGGTCATGGCCGGTCACTCCCCTCGGGTTGGAACCTTCGGGTGCCCCGTCTCCCCGATCCGAACCCGACCGGCACGCCACACGTCGTCGTGCCGGAAAAGGGGCGTACTAGCGAGGATGACAGTGTTTCAAGTGCCGCCGACCGGTCAGCCGAAGGGAATGACACCCGTACAAGTAGGCAGGAGGAACGACATGGACAGCTGGCGCGTATCCGCTGCATGCCAGGACGTCGACCCCGACCTCTTCTTCCCGGTGGGGACCGGCGCCCCCGCTCTGGTCCAGGCCGAGGAGGCCAAGGACATCTGCCGAGGCTGCCCCGTTCAGGAGGCCTGTCTCAGCTGGGCCATGGACGACTCCCGTCAGGTGACAGGGGTGTGGGGCGGTCTCGACGAGAACGAGCGCCGTTCCCTGAAGCGGCGGTTGCGCCACCGCGCGGTGAAGGCGCGGTGAGGATCCGCCCGAACAGAGGGCGCGTGCGACCGGCGGGTCCAGCCGGACGGCGCCACTGCCATCCCGGTGGCGTTGCGGCTGGGACCGAGCCGCGAGACCTGGGTCCTACGCGATGCAGGTTGCCGTCTCGGCAGGGCATCCGGTGGCCGGGCCGCAGCCTTCGGCCGATGGTGAATGTGTGGCACATGGACCTCTCTCCCCTCGACGAATGACCACTGGCCGGCGGCTGCGGGTGGACGGATGTCGAGAACGTGCCACCGGCTCCGTCCCCGGGGCATCAGCGGCCACCACCGGTCGCACGAGGAAGAAGGAGCGACCAGCATGGCGATTCAGCGGATGGACAACGTCGGCATCGTCGTCGACGACATGGATGCCGCCATCGCGTTCTTCGTGGAACTCGGTATGGAGCTGGAGGGCAGGGGGGAGGTCAAGGGCCGCTTCGCGGACCAGTGCACCGGACTCGAAGGCGTCCACTGTGACATCGCGATGGTCCGGACCCCCGACGGCCACAGCCGGCTCGAGCTGGCGAAGTACCGCAGCCCCGCGGCGATCGGCGGCGGGCCGCGCAACCGGCCGCACAATGTTCTGGGCACGCACCGCGTCATGTTCGCCGTCGACGACATCGAGGACACCGTCGCCCGCCTGCGCCCTCACGGCGCCACACTCGTCGGCGAGATCGCGCGGTTCGAGGACAGCTATCTGCTCTGCTACGTCCGCGGCCCGGAGGGCGTCATCGTCGGACTGGCCGAACAGCTGCGCTGAGAAGGTGTCGGCGTAGCCGATGCCGTGTCGTGCCGTGCCGGTCCGGGAGTCGGGCCGTCAGGGGCGCGGTGCCGCCGGGTCCCGTTCCGTGAGGTGGCTGCTCATGGTGGTGTTCAGGTCGACCATGAACGCCTCGAACTGCTCCAGGAGCCGGGGCGGGTAGTGCGACATCGCGGCGTCGAGGCGGTGGGCGAGCGGGCCGAAGAACTCGTCCGCACGTTCCTGGATGTGCGCGCCGCTGCGTAGCGTGACGATGCGCCGGTCGGAGTGTTCGCGGGCACGGGTGATGTGCCCTGCCGCTTCGAGACGGTTCAGGAGCGCGGTGGTGGCGCCCGTGGACAGGGAGATCCGTTCGCTCAGCCGCGCCGGCGACAGGGGAGTGCCGCGTTCCTCGGCGGCGGCGATCTCCAGTACCGCAGTCGCGTCGGTGGAGTGCAGCCCCAGCCAGGCGGCGAAGCGCCGACTGAGCTCGGCGTAGTGGCCGCCGTAGATCCTCAGCGATTCCATCAGCCGCTCACGCTGCTCCGCGACACCGTCGCGCACGGCTTCCTCCATGCCGACCCTCCACCGTTCTCTTCTGCTGTGCGGTCTGCTCGGTCACCCGCTTTGACAACCTACCTCCCTCACTTTACCTTCACCGTGGAATTACTTCACCATGGAGGTAACTGGCGTGCGTGACCTGTCCCCCACCCCCGACGAGACGACCGAGCCCTACCGATGGCGGTGGCTGATCCTGGCGGTGATGATCATCGCGGAGCTCATGGACCTCCTGGACGCGTCGATCGTCAACGTCGCCGGGCCGGACCTGGAGACATCTCTCGGTGCCGGTTCCGTCGGACTGCAATGGGTGATCGGCGGCTACGCCCTCACCCTGGGCGCCGGTCTGGTTCTGGGCGGCCGGCTCGGTGATCGCCACGGCCGGCGCCGGATGTTCCTGATCGGCCTGGCGGCCTTCACCACGAGCTCGCTGCTGTGCGCGATCGCGCCGAACATCGAGTCGCTGATCGCCTTCCGCCTGCTGCAGGGCACCGCCGGAGCGATGCTGCTGCCCCAGGGCCTGGGCCTCCTGCGGGAGAACTTCTCCGGACCCGAGCTCACCAAGGTCTTCGCGATCTTCGGCCCCGTCCTCGGCCTCGGCGGCATCATCGGCCCGGTCCTGGGCGGATTCCTCATCGAGGGCGACTTCTTCGGCCTGGGCTGGCGGTCGGTGTTCCTGATCAACCTGCCCATCGGAATCGCGGCGCTGATCGTCGCCGCGAAGTTCGTGCCCAGGAAGGCGGGCGACCGCACGGTACGGGTCGACATGGCCGGCGCCGCCCTGGTCGTGGTGTCCTGTGCGCTGCTGGTGCTGCCGCTCAACCAGGGACAGGAGGACGGCTGGCCGCTGTGGACATGGCTGTGCATGGCCGCCTCGGTGATCGGCTTCTCCCTCTTCGCCCTCCAGCAGCGGCGAACGGCCGCCGCGGGCCGCGGGCCGCTGGTGACCCCGGGCCTGCTGCGCAAGCCGGCCTTCACCGTCGGACTCGGCGGCATCGCCCTGTTCTTCGGCGGGCTGATCGGCACCCAGCTCGTGCTGACCCTGTTCCTCCAGGTCGGCCGGCACTTCACCGCTGGTGACGCGGGACTGGGCAATCTGCCCCTCGCGGTGGGCACGGCCTTCGGCGGCGCGGTCAGCGGCGCGTTCCTCGCCGACAGGATCGGCCGCAGGGTGCTGCAGATCGGACCGCTCGTCCAGCTGGCCGGTGCAGCGGTGCTGTGGTTCGAGCTCGACGGCCTCGACCGCGTCTCGTTCTCCATCTGGGACATCGTTCCCGGCACAGCGGTGGCGGGCATCGGCGCCGGCATGGTGATCGCCGCCCTGTTCAGCTTCGTCCTGGCCGCGGTCGACGACGACGAGATCGGATCCGCCTCCGGTGTCCTGACGGCGGTTCAGGCAGTCGGCGGCTCCATCGGCGTCGCGGTCTTCGGCTCGGTGTTCTTCGCCCAGGCGAAGACCGGTGACTTCACCACGGGTTTCCACCACGCGCTGATCGTCCAGACATGTCTGCTGCTGGCCTTCCTCGCGATCACCTTCCTGCTGCCCAAGAAGGGCCGCCCCGAAGAAGAGCAGCACGGCATCACCCCCGAGGCAGCTGCCGGCGAATCCGACACTCCGCAGCACCTCACCGTATGAGCCCCTGCCCGGGGACCATGTGCGACGAGCGGTCCCCGGCCGGCCGGACGAACTGCGCGCCGGGTCACCCCTCTGACCCGTACGGGTGGCATCGTTCGCTCGTGCTGGGTATCGATGCTGCTCACATGGGGTGAAAGAGCCGCGTGCCTCGAATCCCAGCACCGTACGCGAGGCGTTGATGAGTCTGTGAGTACCTCGAGCACAGCCCCGATACTGCCCGCCTCGCTTGCTGCCCCTGCCCTTCCCGTCGTGCACGACTCGGGCGCGGACAACGCGCCCGGCGTCATAGTCGTCGACTCCTGCACCACCCTCGGCACCACCCTGGTCGTCCGCCTCGTCGGGGAGATCGACTGCTACAGCGTCGCTCCGTTGCGTGCGCTGTTGGCCTCGGCAGCCGCCGACGGCTACACCGGGCTCGTACTGGACACCGCGCGGGTCGCGTTCTGCGACTCCAGCTTCCTCGCCGTCCTCGACTGGTGGCCCCGGCGCGGACGCCGCCTCACACTCGCGAACCGCTCCCGGGCCGTTCGACACCTCCTGATCGCGGCCGCGGCCGACGCCTCGGGACAGGCAGCGGCCCAGGCCGACCCACTGATGGCGGCGGCCACGTCATGACCTTCATACTCATGACGTGCGGCCCGATCCTGGCAGCGGTCCTCATGGTCCATGGGGAACCGCGCGCCCCTCGCCACGGCCGTCGCTCCGGATCCGCCCGGCCCACGCCCCGCAGAACCCTGATCTACTGCCGCGTCGCCCTCTCGATCACGTGCTCCACTCCGTAGACGAGAAAGGCCGTTGGGGCCCGCACCGACCTGCGGGCCCCAACGACCGCTCCTCGTACCGGCAAGGCGTGCGACCTCGGACGGCCGGTTCTCTTCGACCGTGCAGGGACCCAAACCGGCGCGGCCGGCGATGTGGGCGGTGAGCTGCCGGAACGGCCGTACACTCGCTCCATGGGTCGCACGAGTTCGTCGAGGCAGTGCCTGTGGCAGGCCTCCTCCGGAGTGCGTCCGGCCGTCGTCGACCCGGCCACCGCCGCTGACGTCGAGGCGCCCCCGACCCGCCGTATCGCGCTCCACGGCCACGGCTAGCGATCCTCTCCCCCGGCGCCGCCACTCTCCACGCCGTACGCCGGACCCCTCCCGGGCCCCGTTCAACGCCCGCCTCGCCCTGCCGGCGCCGGGTGGTCTCCGCCCCGCTCCACGTCACCACAGCAGCGTTCCGGCACTCGCCCGGCGCTGCCGCCTGGCACGGCCGCACGACCGGGCCGGGCCACCTCGAAGGGATCATTGTGAAGCTGAGCGAATTGCTGGCCGGGCAGGAGCATCACGTACTCCAGGGAGACCCGCGCAGCACGCTGATCACCGCGGGGACGACCTTCGACGTGGATCGGGTGACGCCGGGTTGCCTGTTCATCGCCGTGCCCGGGCACCGGGAGGGCGGGCCCGGCTCCGTGGCGCCCGCGCTCGCCCGCGGAGCGGCCGCCGTAGTCGTCGACGGTACGGAACCGGCCTCGGCGTCGGTGTGGCCGCCGGGCTCGTGTGCCGTGCGGGTGCCGGACATCCGGAGGGCGGCCGCGATCGTGACCTCCCGTTACTTCGGGGAACCGGGCCGTCAGATGGACGTGGTGGCGGTCACCGGCACCAACGGCAAGACATCGGTCTCGTACATGGTCGAGTCCGCCCTGCGGATCTCCGAGGGCGCGAAGGTGGGAGTCATCGGGACGGCCGGCAGCCGGATCGGCGACGAGCTGATCCCGATGCCACGATCGGTGCTGACCACCCCGGAGTCGCCCGACCTGCAGTATCTCCTGGGGTGCATGCGTGACCGTGGGGCCGGCAGTGTGGTGCTCGAGGCCACGTCGATGGGCCTGCTGACGCACCGCGTGGACCGTACGTTCATCGACGTCGGGGTGTTCACCAACCTGACCCAGGACCACCTCGACGACCACGGAACCATGGCGAACTACCGGGACGCCAAGCTCCGTCTCTTCCAGGGACTGTGCCGGCACGCGGTCGTCAATGCCGACGATCCGGTGGGCGCCGGGATCGTGGCGATGATGCCCGGTGCGGTGACCACGTACGCCCTCGATGGACCGGCGGACTACCGGGCGACCGATCTCGCCGTCAGCGCGTCCGGCACCCGTTTCACCCTCCACCACGACGGGCGTACGTATCCGGCGTCGATCCCCGTCCCGGGGCGGTTCTCCGTGGCCAACGCCCTCGCCACCCTGGCCGCCTGCCACGTCCTCGGGCACGAGCTGGGCGACCTGGTGACCGCACTGGACCGGATGCCGCCCGTCCCCGGCCGGTTCGAACGCTTCGAGACCCCGGAGGGCACCTCCGTGATCGTGGACTACGCCCATTCACCGGACTCCCTGGACAAGGTACTGACCACCGTCCGCGGCTACGCCCGAGGCCGGATCATCACCGTCTTCGGCTGCGGCGGCGACCGGGACGACACGAAGCGTGCCGACATGGGCCGGATCGCCGGGGCCCACTCCGACCTGTGCGTCCTCACCTCGGACAACCCGCGCAACGAGGATCCGCAGGCCATCCTGGACCAGATCACGCCCGGCCTCGCCGCGACCGGCACGCCGTTCGAGCGGATCGCCGACCGCCGCGAGGCGATCGCGTTCGCCCTGTCCGAGGCGAGCCCCGAGGACACCGTCCTGATCGCCGGCAAGGGCAGCGAGCCGTACCAGATCGTCGGCGAGGAACTGCTGCCCTTCAGCGACATGGCCACCGTGCGTGAACTCGCCCTGGCACGGACGGCCACCCGGTCCCGCGCCTCTCGGTCCGCCGCTTGATCCGTTCGTAGAGGGAGCCGGTCACGGCAGGTGCCCGCTCGGCGCGCCGAGACCACCCGTTCCATGCACGGGGCTTGAGGAACGCGTGGCGGTCGCCGAGGCGACGATGAGATCGAGGTGCTCTCGACACGGCGACGGCCCGCGTCGAGAGCACCGGACCGCTCGTCCGGGTGTCAGCCGGGTGTGGGGGCGGTCTTGTTCGTCGTGGTGCCGTCCTCGTCCTGGGCCGCCGGCTCGGCCGGCTGCGGTGGAGCGGGCGGGGTACGGACCAGCAGCGCGACCAGCACGGCCACGGCGCCGAGTACGGCCCCGATGCCGAACCCCCAGCGGATGCCCGTGGCCAGGGCGCCGGTGGTGCCGGCGCCATCGGCTGCGGCCGTGGCGGCGTGTCCCGACATCACACTGATGACCAGGGCGGTGCCGGCGGCGGCTGCGACCTGTTGGAGCGAGCCGAGGATGGCGGAGCCGTGGGGGTAGAGGTGCGGCGGCAGCACGGAGAGGCCGGAAGTGAAGACGGGGGTGAAGACGAACGCCATCCCCGCGCTCAGGGCCACGTGAAGGGCCAGCACCAGCCACGGCGAGGTCTGTTCGCCCGTGAGTGCGAACAGCGCGAGGCACAGCGCGGTGAGTGCGGCTCCGGGTACGACAAGGCGTGGTGCGCCGAATCGGTCGTAGAGCTTGCCGACCTGTGGTCCGAGCAGGCCCATGGTCAGGCCGCCCGGGATGAGCAGCAGCCCGGTCTGCAGTGAGGTCAGGCCGCGCACCTCCTGCAGATAGATCGGCAGCAGGACGAACGCACCCATGAGGGCCATGAAGGACAGGCACATCAGGGCAAGCGCCACGGAGAAGTGACGAAATGTCAGGGCGCGCAGGTCGAGCAGCGGTGTGGACGAGCGCTGAAGTGCCAGCTGTCGCCAAACGAAGAGGCCCACCAGCACGGCGCCGGCCAGGGTCATGACCGGCGGGGACAGGGGGGCCTGCACTGCGTCCCCGGCGCCGAGCCCGCTCAGACCGTAGACCAGGAAGCCGAACCCCGCTGCAGCCAGGGGGACGGACACCCAGTCGATCGGGACGGCCTGCGGCTCGCCGATATTGACCAGCTTCCTCCGGCCGAAGACGGCCATGGCTCCGGCGATGGGCAGCACGGCCAGGAACAGCAGGCGCCATGTCCCCAACTGCAGCAGCACACCGGAGACCGCCGGGCCGAGTGCGGGTGCGACGGAGATGACGAGGGTGATGTTACCCATCACACGGCCGCGGTCGTGCGGGGGCACCAGGGTCATCAGCGTCGTCATGAGCAGCGGCATCATGACGGCGGTGCCGCCGGCCTGGATGACGCGGGCGGCCAGCAGCACGGGGAAGGCGGGCGCGGCCGCGGCCAGAGCCGTACCGGCCAGGAACAGGGCCATGGCCAGGCTGAAGGCGGTCCGAGTCGTCACGCGCTGCAGGAACCACCCCGTCACCGGGATGACGACGGCCATGGTGAGCATGAAGGCCGTGGACAGCCACCCCGCGGCTGCCGCGGTGACCTCGAACTCGCGCATGAGCCGCGGGATCGCGTTGACCATGATCGTCTCGTTGAGGAGGACGACGAACGTGGACAGCACGAGAATCCGCAGCACGGCGGTGATGTGGGCGGGCGAGAGGGTGGGCGTTGCGTGGGGAACGGGCATGGCGCCTTCCGTCATGTGAGCGTCCTCCACACGTGGCAGCTCACACTGAAGGGCCGTGGCGCCGGGAAGAACTCATGGGTGTTCCCGATCCTGTCGGCGGCGCCGCCCGAGCACAATCCAATTTCCCGGCAGCCAGGGGATCAGCTGGCGGGGTGCGAGCCGAAGACCCGTTCCAGCAGGGCGTACAGGGAGTCCCGGTCCTGACCGCTGAGCCTGTCCAGGCCCTCCTGCGTGGTGCGCATCTTCGCGCGGATCGCGTCGGTGACGCGCTCGCCCTCGGCCGTGAGGATGACGTTCTTGACGCGCCGGTCGGAGGCGTCGGCCTCGCGGCGCACCATGCCGCGCTTCTCCAGCCGGTCGATGATCCCGGTCATGTTGGAGGCGTCGCAGGTCATGGTCTCGGCCAGGGAGCGCATCGCGGCGGGTCCCCGGCGCAGCACGGTCAGAGCCTTGCCCTGGCTCGCCGTGAGGTTCTCGCTCGCCGCCGCGACGGTGAAATCGCCGTAGTAGACGCCGAGCGACACGGAGAGCAGCTCCATGAGCTGGGCAGTGTCGGCGCGGGGAGCTTCTGTCATGAGGCCCATTCTAGCCGGAGATACTTGACTATCTCAAGCATCGACCTCTACCGTCCCCTCGTTGCATGAAGTTATCAAGCATCAAGGTTGTCAAGTAAGTGCCACGAGGAGCGTCCCTGTGACCGTCACCGCGTCCCCCACCTCCCGCGCCGCCGAGATCCTGTCCCGGCCCGTCTCGCTGAACGGCCTGACCGTCCCGAACCGCATCGCGATGGCGCCGATGACGCGCATGTTCTCCCCCGGCGGAGTCCCCGGCGAGGACGTGTTGTCGTACTACGCCCGCCGCGCCGCCGCCGGCGTGGGCCTGATCGTCACCGAGGGGACCTACGTCGGCCACGAGTCGGCCGGGCAGAGCGACCGTGTGCCGCGGTTCCACGGCGAGGAGCAGCTGGCGGGATGGGCGAAGGTCGCCGAGGCCGTGCACGCGGCGGGCGGCACGATCGTGCCGCAGCTCTGGCACATCGGCATGGTGCGCAAGCAGGGCCAGGCCCCCTACGCCGACGCCCCGGCGATGGGCCCCTCCGGCATCCGCCCCGACGGCACCGAGGGCACGGGCGAGGCCATGACCCGGAAAGACCTGGACGACGTCATCGGCGCCTTCGCCGAGGCCGCAGCGGCCGCCGAGCGCATCGGCTTCGACGGCATCGAACTGCACGGCGCCCACGGCTACCTCCTCGACCAGTTCCTGTGGGCGGGGACGAACCGCCGCACCGACGCCTACGGCGGCGACCCCGTGGCCCGTACGAAGTTCGCGGCCGAGGTCGTGAGCGCGGTCCGCGAGACCGTATCGCCCGAATTCCCGGTGATCTTCCGGTTCTCGCAGTGGAAGCAGGACGCCTACGACGCGCGGCTCGCCCAGACCCCGCAGGAGCTGGAGGCGATCCTGGCCCCGCTCGCCGCGGCCGGCGTCGACGCCTTCCACGCCTCCACCCGCCGCCACTGGATTCCCGAGTTCGAGGACTCGGACCTGAACCTGGCGGGCTGGACCAAGAAGCTCACGGGCAGGCCCACCATCACCGTCGGCTCGGTCGGCCTCGACGGCGACTTCATCCACGCCTTCGCGGGCGAAGGCGCCCCGGTACAGGGCATCGACGACCTGCTCGACCGCCTGGAGCGGGACGAGTTCGACATGGTCGCCGTCGGCCGCGCGCTGCTCCAGGACCCGGAGTGGGCGGCGAAGGTCCTGGCGGGGCGGACCGACGAGCTCAAGCCGTACGACGCGGCCGCGGTGAAGACGCTCAGCTAGCCCCGAATCCTGGCGGCCGTTCACCGACGGAGCCGGCCCGCCGTCCCGCGTCCGCTCGGGACGGACGGCCGGCTGGCTGGCTGGCTCGGGACGAACGGCCGGCCGGCTCGGGACAGCCGGCCCGGCCGACCGGCTCGCCGGCCGGGCCGGGAGCGGAGCCTCGGTCGCTCACGGGGCCGGGGCGGCTCGGCGCTCGCACAGGCGTACGGCGAGGGCGGCGATGTCGTCGTCGAGACGCCCTTGGGTGTAACGAAGGAGATCGCGGTGAAGCGCCGCGAGAAGTTCGCGGGGTGGCGTCAGGGGCTGCCGGCGCGTCCAGGCTGCCAGCGGGAAGAACTCGCCGTGCCGGTCGCGGGCCTCGGCGATCCCGTCGGTGTAGAGGAGCAGCAGGTCGCCCGGGGCGAAGGCGCAGGTGTCGACGTTGTAGTGGTCACCCAGCAGGTCGGCGAGGCTGAGCAGGGGCGAGGGCGTCTTCGACTCGAGGACGCGCAGTGTCGCGTGGTTCAGGAGCAGCGGGGGCGGGTGTCCGCAGTTGAGGACGTCGATCCGCCCGCCGTCGTTCGGAATCTCGACGAGAAGCGCGGTGGCGAAGCGCTCCATCGTCCCCTCGGGGGGAAAGGCTCCGTTGTACCGGGTGCAGCTGGCGTCGAGCCTGCGGGCGATGTCGACCATGTCCTTCTCGCTGTAGGCCGCCTCGCGGAAGGCGTTGACGATGGCCGCGGCCGCCCCCACGGCCGGTAGGCCCTTGCCCCGCACGTCACCGATGAGCAGCCTGACGCCGTACGGCGTGTCGACGGCCTCGTAGAAGTCGCCGCCGATGCGCGCCTCGGCCGCGGCCGCCAGGTACAGCGACTCGATCTCGACGCCTCTGAAGCGGCGCGGCATCGGGCCCAGCACCACCTGCTGCGCCGCGTCGGCGACGAGCCGTACCTGTAGGAGGGTGCGTTCCCGCTGGAGCCGCACATGGCTTCCGTACGCCGCGGCGACGGTGACGGCGATGATCCCCGCAACGGTCCACCATGTTCCGAGGTCGGGGAAGACGAGGCTGAGGCCGACCATCAGCACCAGGCAGACCGTGCCGAGCAGGATGGTGGGCAGGACCGGCCACATGGCGGCGGCCAGAGCCGGTGCGGCGGGCAGGAGGCGACTGAAAGCCATCTCGGGCGGAGTGGTGTAGGCCAGTGCGGCGATCACGACGGTCAGGATGACGGGCGACAGCCGCACGAGCACCCCCGGGCCGTAGCGCCCGCGAAGCATTAGCCCTAGCCGTAGCCGTAGCTCTCCAGACCCGATCACACCGGACAGAATATCCACACAAGAGGTACATAGCGCCTCGGAGCAGAGGCGGCCCCCGAGGGGCGGAGGTCCGGCGCAGGTCAGCGGTGCAGGGCTGCCGGACGGAAGGCCGGCGGTGCCAGGCCTTTCACGTCCGCCCCGCGGGGACGTCATCGGCCGCCGCGCCCTACGGGGACGTCAGCTCCTCCGCAGCGTCCGCCACCTCCCAGCGCAGCAGGTCGCCCGGCTGGCATTCGAGCACCTCGCAGAGTGCGGCGAGCGTCGCGAACCGCACCGCCTTGGCCCTGCCGTTCTTGAGTACCGCCAGGTTGGCGGGCGTGATCCCCACCCGGCCGGCGAGCTCGCCCACGGACATCTTCCGCCTGGCCAGCATGACGTCGATGTCGACGACGATCGGCATCAGATGACCTCGTCCAGCTCGGCCTGCATCCGCGCGGCTTCGACGTCGCGATCGACGGCCTGGGCGAGCAGCATCCGCAGCACGAGCACGATGAGCGCGACCCCCAGGATGGCCACGCCGATCCCGCCCATGATGACGGTGACGCCCGGGTCGTCCCGTTGGCCCGGCGCGTTGACGGCCGTGACCGCGAACCAGAGGACGGCGACCGCCACGATCGCGCCGATCACGCCGTCCACGTACCGGAAGGCGGCGAGGGAGAACACCGTCCCGCGCCGCACCATCGCCACCAGCCGCCATACACAGACCACAGCGACCTGCGCCGACACCATCCCCAGCACCACGATCACCCGCAGCGGGGTGAGGGGGAGCGACCCGTCCTCCGGGTCACTCCCACTCACCAAAACCCACACCATCAACGCCTGCACCAACACGGTGCCGACGAACACCACCGCGAGCACGGCACGCAACGCACCCACTGCCAGCTTTCCCATGACCCATCCTCACATCGACTTACGACCGAAACCTATCGAATTTCGATAGGTCGAGCAAGGGGTGGATCGGAGCGGGGGCAGCGATTCCGCATCGCCGGGGGGCATCGGAGCTTCCGTGGCAGCGCGGGTGGCGTCCGGTCGCTATTCGATGCCGGTGTCGCCCAGAGCCTCCAGCACCTGACGCAGGCCCGCGCCGGTGTTCGCGACCAGATCGCGATCCACGTCGGCGAGCAGGCGCGCGTAGTTCGCCAGGTGGTCGGCGAAGGCGGCGCGGGTGACCTCGTGACCGTGCTCGGTGAGGCGGATCTTGATGGTGCGGCGGTCCTCGCCGTCGCGGACGCGCTCGACCAGGCCCTTCGCCTCCATCCTGTCGATCCGGTTGGTGATCGCGCCCGAGGTGACCATGGACGCCTTGAGGAAAGCCCCGGCAGTGAGGGCGTAGGGCGGGCCCGAGCGCTGCAGCGTGGTCAGCACGTCGAACTCCCCGTGCTCCACGCCGTGCGCGGCGGCCGAGGCCTTGGCGGACTTGTCGATCACCCGGGCCAGCCGCTGGATCCGCCCGAAGAGCTCCACCGGCCACAGGTCCTCCGCGACGTCGGGGCGCTCCTTGACCCACTGACCGATGATCGCGTCCACGGCATCACTCATCGCCGCACTCCTCTCCGTAGAAATCCTCTCAACGTTAAGACACTTGACGTTGAGAGAGTCGGGCTGCTTTTATCTCAACGTTGAGATTATCAAGGCTGAACGACAGGAGCATCCCATGCCCGAGCTCGCCCTCCACCGCGCCGCCCAGGACCTCCTCCTCCGCCAGGCCCGTACCGCCGACACCGAGGCACGCGAGCGACTCCTGGAGCACATGGCCGAGGGCAACCGGCGCGGGACCGCCGCCGCGCCGCTGCCCCGTACCGCGCCACGCGCACCACCACACAGGCACCACCACGCACGCACAGCCCGCCCCACACGGACCGCCACGCACACGAACCGCACACGAACCGCCACGCACGCAGAGCCGCGCCTCGCGCCCCCGATCGGCCCGCGTCCTTTCCTCCGGAGTCAGCCGTGTCCCTGCTCGACCGCACCCGCCCGATCCAGCCCACGCAGGCCCCACGCCGCATCCACGCGCTGTGGCTCGCGCTGCTCGCCACGCCCGTCGCCGCGAGCGCGAACGGTCCCGTCCTCGTCCTCCCGGACATGGCCGAGTCCTTCGGCGTCCCCACCGCCACGGCGACCTGGCTCGTCACCGTCTTCGCCTGGGCCGTCGCCGTCGGCACCCCCCTCATGGCGGGACTCCTGCGGCGCCGCGGACTGGGCGTCACGCTCCGGCTCGCCGCCGTCCTCATCACGGCCGGCACCGCCGTCGTCGCCGCGGCACCCTGGCTCCCCCTCGCCATGGCAGGCCGCGCCGCGCAGGCGATAGGCGGCGCCGGCCTCGTCACCGCCGCCATGAGCCTGGCGGGCTCGGTCCGCCGCATGGGTGTGATCACCGCGGGCTTCGGAATTCTCGGCGCCGTCGGCCCTCTGCTCGGCTCCACCATCGCCGGCGCGGTCTCCTGGCGCCTCTCCCTCGCCGTCGGAGCCGTCGCGCTCCTCGCCCTGCCGGCCATCACACGCCGCGCCGATCTGTCCGCCCCCCGCGAGACCGCCCCCTTCGACGGCCGAGGCGCCACCCTCCTCGTCCTCCTCGCCACCGCCCTGGTTCTCATCCCCCGTTTCCCGCTCCCCGCGATCGCCGCCTCCCTCGCGGCAGCCGCGCTGCTGGCCCTCCACGTCCGCGCCCACCCCGACGGCTTCGTTCCGGCCTCGCTCCTGCGCACCAGGACCTTCGTCCTGTCCACCCTGCTCGCCTGCACCTTCGCAACCTCGTACTTCACCCTCCTCTTCACCGTCCCGCAGCTGCTCGCCGACCGGACCGACTGGTCCACCTCCACCATCGGCACCGGCCAGCTGATCGCCCTCCTGGCCGGTTCCATGCTCTCCATGGCACTGGCCGCCGCCGCGGCCCGGTGGGGCCGCCCGCGCGTCCTGTCCATCCTTCTCACCACCGGAGCGCTGGCCCCGCTCATCGCGCTCCTGACCCCCTGGCCGCCGCTGCTCCTGGCGGCCGCGACGCTCGCCGTCCTCACCACGAGCGCCGGCCAGGCCACCCTGGCGGTCTACGCCACGCAGGCCGCGCCCACCGCACAACGCACCACCGCGATCGGCCTGTTCACCCTCGGCTATCAGCTCGGCGGCGCATTCGGCCCCGCGATCGCCGCCCTCGTCATCCTCAGCGCCTGAACCGCACCACCCGACGCCACGTCCGCACATCCGCATCCGCCCCCCGTGCCCGCGCATGGGGGCGGATGCGGATGTCGTCGTACGTCGTGTTCACCCCCCGCGGTCGCATCGACCTCTGCCCGGCCTGCGCCATAAACCGGGAAAGGGCCTGGTCACCTCATGGAGAACAGCGGCACGAACACCAGCTGCATCGACATCTACGGCGACAGCGACAGCGACAGCGACAGCGACAGCAGCAACTTCGGCACCAGCGACTAAGATCTACGGTGACATCGCGTGCCGGTCACCGACCGGGTGCGGCATGGAGGTGTCGGGAGATGCCCTCGGAGGCATTCCTTGTCAGTCGAGTTGAACCACACGATCGTCCACGCCCGGGACAACCGGGAATCCGCGGAGTTCTTCGCGGGCCTGTTGGGTCTTGAGATCACCGCCGAGTGGGGGCCGTTCGTCGCGGTCGATCTGAGCAACCACGTCACTCTGGACTTCGCCACGATCCCCGCGGACAGGATCACCCCCCAGCATTACGCCTTCCTCGTCTCCGAGGAGGAGTTCGACGCGGCGTACACACGGATCAGGCAGCGCGGTGTCGAGCACTACGCCGACCCGCACCGGAGAGAGCCCGGCGCGATCAACCACCATGACGGCGGCCACGGCGTGTACTTCGTCGACCCTTCGGGTCACCTCATGGAGCTGATCACCGTGCCGTACGGCGGCCTGCCCTCGTAGGCGACCGCACCGGGGGCCGCGCCCTGCGCGGCCCCCGACCACGCCCTCGGTCTCCCTCTCGCTCCCCACGGCGTCCGCACGGTCATCCGATGACGGCGGCGGGCACGTCGTCCCAGGCCAGCGAGGACATCCTCCAGCCCGCCGGGGTCAGGAGGTACTGGGTGGTCTTGTGGCCGGAACCCTCGAACCACTCGCCGTCGTGATAGCCGGACTTGCGGTACTCGCTGAACCGGTGGGCGATCGATCCGAAGATCTCGGTGCGCGCGGAGACCTCCCATTCGGAGAACTCCGTCAGGGTCCCGTCGGTGAGCATCCGCCGGCGGGGTTCGACGAACGCGTCGAGATCGTAGATCACCGGTTCGCCTCCGACATTGGCGATGATCCTTCCCTGCGGGATGAACACGTCGTGGATGACGTCGAGGTCGGGTCGCCTGCCGCCGGTGTTGGTGAAGGCACCGATGAACACCCCCATCAGCCGGTCGAGTTCGGCCTGGACGCCGGACGCGGACGCTTCCCCGGCAGTCGGCCACTCCTCGGCGAGGACCGACCAGACCTCGATGTCGTGCCGCACCCCTCGATACGGAGAATGGCGCCGCAGCACACCGTCGCGCTTCATGCCGAGCCGGCGCGCGGCCCCGATGCTGCGGGCGTTGTGTGCCGCGACCCACCACTCGACCCGGCTCATCCCCCGCTCGGTGAAGGCCCAGTCGATCAGGGTCCGGCAGGCCCGGTTCACCAGGCCGCGCCCCTCCCCCGCCGTCTCGAGCCAGCAGCCGATCTCACACACGCCCGAGGCGCTGTCGAAGCGGGTGAACATGACGCCGCCGACCAGAGTGCCGTCCAGCCAGATGCCGAAGATCCCGCCGCTGTCCGTGGCCAGCCGGTCGGCGTAGCGCTGGAGGGTGGCCGTGGCGGAGGGCAGGTCGGTGCTGAAGGTCGCCCAGGGGATCCACGGGTCGACGGTGTCGCGCGCCCTGTCGATGTGGGCGAGGAACTCCGGTGCCTGCCAGGGCTCCAGGGGGCGGAGCCGGGCATGGTCGCCGATGGGCAGAGTGAACATGTGAGCATCGCTCCCTCGGTACGTAACAAGCGTTCGGTACGTAAGCTAGCAGCATGCCGCCTGCACCTGGAGACCGTGACGCCCGCCGCGAGGACGTATCCGAGACGGTGTGGCAGGTACTCGCCGACAAGGGGTTCGGCGGGCTGACCCTGCGCGCCGTCGCCGCCGCGATGGGCGTCTCGACCGGGATGCTCATGCACTACTTCCCGACCAAACGGGCCCTGATCACGCACGCCCTGGACCTGCTGGAGAAGCGCACCGCGGAGCGTCCCCGCCGGGCCCGTCCCGGCGCGGGTCTCGCCACCGTGCGCGTCATGCTGCTGGACATCCTGCCGCTGACTCCGGGCGACACCGCCCGCAACCGCATCTGGGTCAGCTCCTGGGACCTCTCCCTCGCGGACGACGGCCTCGCCACGGAGCAGGCCGACCGCTACACCCGGCTGCGCTCGGCCCTCCTCCCCCATCTGGAAGCCGCACGCGACCTCGGCGAACTCCCGGCAGGCACCGACCTCGAACAACTCGCCGCCACCGCCGTCGCCTTCACCCACGGCCTCGTCGTCCAGGCCCTGTTCGACCCCGCCCGCTTCCCGGAGGAGGTGCAGGGCGCGATGCTCGACGACTTCCTCGCGACGACCGCGCTGCCCCGCCCCGGCACCGGCGACAACCGGCTGGCCCCCGGCCGCCGGTAGACCACCGCACGCACGGCCGCGGCAGTCCACCTCGACAGAACTCTTGCCGGGGCGACTCTGTCTCTCTAATGTGAACCTTCAAATCCCGGGATAGTCATGCGATTGAACACTTAGAGGGACTGAATTTGAACGCTCAAATCCCTGATCCGTCCAATGCCGCCACCCGCGCGGCTTCCGGCCGGGCCGCCCCCGATCACGGTCCGATGCCGGGTTACCTCGACCACGCCAGGATCGGCCCGCTCTCCCGCCGGGCCGCCGCCGCGCTCGCCGCCGCGACCGCGCTGGCCGGCCGCGCGGACCCCGCCGATCTCGACCGGCTGTTCGCCCTCAGCGACGCCGCCCGGGCCGCCGCCGCGCGGCTCCTCGACGCCCGGCCCCACGAGATCGCCCTCGCCCCGTCCACCAGCAACGGCCTGTTCACCGTGGCTGCCGCCCTCCAGGGTCCCGGCACCGTGCTCGTGCCCCGCGGCGAGTTCCCCGCCAACGTCTATCCCTGGCTTCGCTTCGCCGGCCGCGGCGGCCCGGACGTCCGCCTTGTCGACCCGGACGGGCAGCGCCACATCACCGCCGATCTCCTGCGCCGTCATCTCACTCCCGACGTCACCGCCCTCACCGTCAGCGCCGTCGATTCGCTCACCGGCCATGTGGCCCCGCTCGCCGCTCTCAAGGAGGTCCTCGGACCCGACCGGCTCCTGATCGTCGACGCCATCCAGGGGCTCGGTGCCGTCCCGCTCGAAGCCGATGCCGCCGACGTCCTCGTCAGCGGCGGCCAGAAGTGGCTCCGGGCCGGCTGGGGGGCCGCACTGCTGCTGATCCGCGACCGGTGCGGCGAGCGTCTCGCTCCCGGGCTCGGTGGCTGGGCCGGTGTCACGGAGCCCTTCGCCGTACGGCATCCGGCGCCCTCCCTGCCCGGGGCGGCAGCCCACCTGGCCACCAATCCGGACTTCCCGGCCGCCGCGGCCATCGGCGCGGCCGTGGACGACCTGCTCGCCCAGGGCGGCCCGGCCGTCGTCGGTGCCCGGATCCGGGCCACCCTCGCGGAGCTGCTCGACCGGGCGCGGCGGGCGGACGCCGAGGTCCTGTCGGACGGGCTCGGTCCCCGGGAGCGCGGCGGAATCGGCACCTTCCGCCTCCCGGGCCATGACCCCGCCACCGTCCATCGCACCCTCGAAGCGGCCGGGGTGATCGCCACTCGCCGAGACGAGTGGATCCGGCTTTCTCCTCATGCCTCCACCCCGCCCGCCGCGGCGGACCTGTTCGCGGAGGCACTGCGCACCCTCACCCACAGCACGACCAGCACCACCAGCACCACCAGCACCAGCACCAGCACCAGCACCAGCACCGAAAGCAGCACCCACGCCCACACCCGTACCGACGTCCAGGAGCCGACATGTCCCACCAGCTGACCCGCCGACACATCCTTCACCTCGCGACCGCCTCCGCCGCCGGGCTCGGCCTGGCCGCCTGCGGCAGTGGCGGATCGGGCGGCGGCGGCGCCGGTGCCGACGGCGACAGCGGGAAGATCACCGTCTGGAGCTGGACCACCGCGGCCGAGGCCCTGCGCGGGGTCGTCCCTTCCTTCGAACGGGACAACCCCGGCATCGAGGTCGACGTCCAGGACCTGGGAAACCCCGCCATCTGGGACAAGATCACCGTCGGTCTCGCCTCGGGCGGCAAGGGAATCGCCGACGTCCTGCACATCGGAGTCGACTACCTGCCCGGGTACCTGGAGAAGTTCCCCGAGGGCCTCGCCGACCTGTCGAGACTCGGCGCCGACCGGCACAAGGACGCCTTCGTCGAGGGTCTGTGGCCGACCGTCATGGGCAAGGACAGAGCCGCCCACGCCCTCCCGTGGGAGGTCAACCCCCTCGGGCTGTTCTACCGGCACGACTACTTCGAGAAGGCCGGTGTCGACCCCGCCTCCCTCACCAGCTGGGACGACCTGATAGCCGCGGGGCCGAAGATCCGTGCCGCCACCGGCGCCCAGCTGCTCGGGCTGGACAAGCCCGGCACCACCCAGGACATGGACTTCTTCCAGAACCTGATGCAGCTCCAGGGGGCCTTCTACTTCGACGCCGAGGGCAGGGTCACGCTCGCCTCCCCGCAGGCGGTGCAGGCCCTCACCGTCATCAAGCGGCTCAACGACGGCGGTCTGCTCGCCGACACCGCCGGCCAGGGCACCTGGAAGCGCCTCGTCGGCCAGGGGAAGCTCGCCACCGCCCCGTACCCCGCCTGGGCCATCGAGTACCTGGCCACCAAGTTCCCCGCGCAGAGCGGCAAGTGGCGTGTCATGCAGCCGCCCGCCGCCGTCCCCGGGGGTGGGCGCAGCGCCATCGTCAACTCCACCTACCTGACCGTCTCCGCCACCAGCAAGCGCCGCAAGGCCGCCTGGCGCTTCGTCGAGTACGCGCTGACCAAGCCGGCCGAGATCAACCGGATGTTCGCCTCCGGCGGAGTCTTCCCCGCCCTCAAGAAGGCTTACGACGACCCGAAGTTCAGCACGCCCCACCCCTTCTACGGGGGCCAGGAAGTGCTGCGGTCCTTCGTCACCTCGCTCGACTCCGGTTCGGACGCCACCAACTTCACCGGTGACTACAGCCGCGCCCTGAAGCTCGCCGCCGACGCCCAGAGCCAGGTCCTGATCAAGGGCGCCGACCCGGCCGAGGCGTTGAAGGCCGCGGCCAAGCAGCTCGCCCAGCAGACCGGTCGGCAGCAGGCGGCCTGACCATGTCCCTCGCCCCGTCCCAAAGCGCCCCTGCCGGAGCCCCCGCCGCCACGGCCGGGACGCCCGCCGGTCACGGCGGCAACCGCCGCCACGGCAGGGCCCGCCCCGGCCGGCGCCGGCTGCTGACCCGTGCCTCCGTCCCGTACCTGCTGATCATGCCCGCCGTCCTGGGCTTCGCGGTCTTCAAGGCGTACCCCATCGCGGCCTCGTTCTGGATCAGCCTCACGACCGGCAACGGCGACGCCCGCCAGTTCGCCGGACTCGCCAACTACCGCCGTCTCCTAGACGATCCGCTGTTCTGGACCGCGTTGAAGAACACCGCGCTGATCCTGGTCGTCCAGGTGCCGCTGATGCTCGGCCTCGCCCTGCTCGTCGCCCTCGGGCTCGACTCCACCAAGGTCTGGCTGCGCCCGCTGTGGCGACTCGGCGTCTTCGTCCCCTCGCTGACCGGCCTGGTCGCCGCCGGCGTGATGTTCTCCGTGATCCTGAACCACGACGCGGGACTGCTGAACTGGGTTCTCTCCCTGTTCGGCATCGACCGGGTGAACTGGCTCGGCAGTCCCTTCTGGGCCCGCGTCGGCGTCGTCCTCGTCATCACCTGGCACTACACCGGCTACAACGCCGTGATGTACCTCGCCGGCCTCCAGGGCATCCCCCAGGAGCTGTACGAGGCGGCGATGGTCGACGGCGCGGGACCGGTCCGCCGCTTCTTCGCCATCACCCTGCCCCAGCTGCGGCCGATCCTCCTGCTCACGGTGGTGCTCTCGACCATCGGCACCCTGCAGCTCTTCGACGAGCCGTACGTCCTCACCGGCGGCGGCCCCGACAACGCCACCCTCACGGTCACCATGTACCTCTACAACAACGGCTTCAAGTACTTCGACTTCGGCTACGCCTCGGCCCTCGCCTACGCGCTCGCGCTGATCGTGTCCGTCCTCGGCATCCTGCAGGTCCGCCTGATGGGAGAGCGCCGATGAAGCTCCGCGGCCCCCTGCTCACCGTGCTGCTCGCGGGTGCCTTCGGGCTCTGCGTCGGACCGTTCTATTGGCTCGCCATGGCCGCCACCCAGGACGACAAGGACGTGTTCTCCTGGCCGCCGAAGCTGCTCCCGGGCGGCCACCTCATGGAGAACCTCCAGGGCCTCCAGGAGTCCATCGGCCTGACGCGCGTCCTCGTCAACACCCTTGTGGTGGCGGGCCTCCAGACCGTCGGCGCGGTCGTCGTCTCGGTCCTCGCCGGGTACGCCTTCGCCAAGTTCGACTTCCGCGGGCGCAATCTGTTCTTCGTCCTGCTGCTCAGCACCCTGGTCATCCCCGACGCGGTGATGCTGATCCCGATCTTCCAGATGATGATGGACCTGGGTCTGATCGACTCGTACGAGTCCGTCGTCCTGCCCGGTCTGGTGACCCCGTTCGGCATCTTCCTGATGCGGCAGGCGCTGCGCTCGATGCCCGACGAACTCCTGGACGCGGCCCGCGTCGACGGCGCGGGCGAACTGCGCGTGCTGTGGCGGATCGTCATCCCGGTCAACAGGCCGATCATCGCGGCGCTCGCGCTGTTCGTCTTCCTCGGCGGCTGGAACCAGTTCGTCTGGCCGCTGATCGCCTTGCGCAGCCCCGAGATGTACACGCTGCCCGTCGCCACCGCCACCCTTCAGGGTCTCTCGACGACCAACTACGCCCAGGTCCTGCTGGCCGGTGCCATCGCCGCCATCCCCGTGATGGCCCTCTTCCTCGTCCTGCAACGCCAGTTCATCTCCGGCCTGCTCGCCGGGGCCACCAAGGAGTGACCACCGTGACCACCGATCCGAAGACCGTCTCCCCCCAGGACGCCTCTCCCCGGAGCGCCGACCCCCGGCAGCCCGAACCCCAGGAGCCCGACCGTCAGGAGCCCGACTCCCAGCAGCCCGACTCCCAGCAGCCCGTCCCGGCCTGGCGGCCGGGCGCGCCGACCGGAGGGACTCCCCGCACCGTCGTCCACCGCCCGCTCGCCACGGGCCTGTTCCACTCCACCGGAGACCCGCTCGCCCTCCATCTCACCGGGATCGGCGGCGACCGGTGGGAGGCCACCGTCGCCCGGGTCGAGGACGGCGTGGCCCTGATCGAGGTCTCGGCGGCGGAGGCCGTCACCCTCCGCGCCGAATGGCGTGTCCCCTGCGTCGGGGCCACCGCCTACTGGGCCCCGGACACCGACGCCTCCCGCTGGCTGCCGCCGTCCTGGACCACCCCCCGGACGGTCTCGCTCGCCCTCGGCGCGCCGGTCGCCAGCCTGGTCGGCGCCCACGACCGCGCCCTGTGCACGGCCGCCGCGGGAGAGACCGCCGCGCCCGTACGCGTCGGCGCCGGTGTCGTGGAGGAGAGCGGCGAGTTCGCGTTCACCGTCGAGCAGTACCTCATCCCGGACGGGCCGCCGATGCGGCTGCGGATCGACCTCAGCGGCCGCCACTTCGCCACCACCCTGCGGGCCGTCACCGACTGGTGGGCCGAGGGCGTGGATCATCCCGGCGTCGCCCCCGCCGCCCGGATGCCCGCCTACTCCACCTGGTACAGCCTCCACCAGAGCGTCGACACCGCCGTCGTCGAACAGCAGGCCGCCCTCGCCGCCGGCCTCGGCTGCGAGAGCATCATCGTCGACGACGGCTGGCAGACCGCCGACCGCACCCGCGGCTACGGCCACTGCGGCGACTGGGAGCCCAACCCGGCGGCCTTCCCCGACCTCGAGGCCCACGTGGCCGAGGTCCATCGGCGCGGCCTCGCCTACCTCCTCTGGTACGCGCTGCCGTTCATCGGCCGGCACAACGACGCCTGGGACCGCTTCAAGGACAAGATCCTGCGCGAGGAGCCCCACCTGGAGGCGGCCGTCCTCGACCCCCGTCACCCCGAGGTCCGGGCCTATCTGATCGACAAGGTCTGCCGTGCCGTCGAGGAGTGGGGCATGGACGGGGTGAAGCTCGACTTCATCGACCGCTTCTCCGTCGCCGACCCCCCGCCCGCACCGGCCGGCGCCGACCGCGCCGCCGTCCACGAAGGCCTGCTCCAGCTCCTCGCCGAGCTCGACGCCCGCCTGCGCCGCACCCGGCCGGACGTGATCGTCGAGCACCGCCAGCCGTACGTGAGCCCGAGCCTCTGGCCGTACGCCACCATGGTCCGCGCCACCGACTGCCCGCTCAGCCCTGCCGAGAACCGCCAGCGCACCGTCGACTGCCGGCTCACCGCGGGACCGCTCGCCGTCCACGCCGACATGATCATGTGGAACTCCGCCGAGACGCCCGAGTCCGTGGCCGTCCACCTGATCAACGCGCTGTTCTCGGTGCCGCAGATCTCCGTCGACCTCGCCGCGCAGACCCCCGGCCGGCTCGCCGCACTGCGCTTCTGGCTCGGTGTCTTCCGCCGCCACGCCGATGTCCTCCAGCTCGGCGATCTGGAGCCCGCGCGCCCGGACCTCGGCTACCCCCTGGTCAGCGCCCACGACGAGCGCACCACCGTGGTCGCCCGCTACGCGCCGCTGCCCGTCGCCCTCCCGGACCGGGGCGGCGCGGACGGCCCGCGGACCCTGCTCGTCGCCAACGCGGACCGCGACCCCGTGGTGCTGCTCGTGGCCGCCCGGCAGGAACGGGCCCTCGCCCTCGTACAGGACTGCGGTGGTGAGATCCTGTCCGAGACCGTGCTCGACCTCGTCCCCGGGGTGAACCCGGTGACGGTGCCGACCGGCGGCCTGCTCACCCTGACCCGAGAGCACTGAACGACGAAGGGGCCGGGGACGGCCGTCCGCCGTCCCCAGCCCCTCCGACCACCGGCCCCAGAGGAACGATGACCGCTCGACAGGTGACCATCGAGGACGTCGCACGCGTGGCGGGAGTCTCCCGCCAGACCGTCTCGAACGCCCTCAACGCCCCCCACCGGCTGCGCGACACCACCCTCGCCCGGGTCACCGCCGCCATCGACGAACTCGGCTACCAGCCCGATCAGTCCGCCCGCAGTCTGCGCACGGGCACCCGCAAGGTCATCGGTTATCCCGCCCCCGCCGACAACCCCGCCGACCCCAACCCCCTGATGGGCGGCTTCCTCCAGGCGCTGGTGAGCGCCGCAGACGCCGTCGGCCACCGCATCCTGCTGTTCCGCTGCGACCCCCAGCAGGGCGTCGCGGCGGTCGCCAGGTCCTTCAACGGGCTGATCGCGGCCCGGCAGGTCGACGGGTTCGTCCTGTCGGACGTGGTGCACGACGACCCCCGCGTCGACGTGCTCGCCGAGGCCGGCTTCCCGTTCGCCGCCTTCGGCCGCACCGCCCCCGGCCGCCCGCAGAACTGGGTGGACATCGACTCCGCGGCCGCCACGGCCGCCCTGGTCGGCCTGCTCATCGAACAGGGCCACCGCAGGATCTGTTACGTGAATTCCGCGGCCTCGCTGCCCTGGCTCGCCGACCGGCGGGCCGGCCTGCAGCAGGCCGCGGCCGCGGCACCCGACGGCGCCTTCGAGGTCGGCGTACCCGACGATGATCCGGCCGCGCTCTCCCAGGCCCTGCAGCGCCTGCTCGTCGGCCCCGACCGCCCGACCGCCCTGGTGTGCGCGAACGACTGGCTCGCCCTCGCCGCCTACCACGCGGTCCGGGCGGCCGGTCTCACCGTCGGAGTCGACGTCGCCGTCGCCGGGTTCAACGACATGCCGCACTGCACACTGATCCAGCCCGCTCTCACCAGCGTGCGGTTGCCGCTGTCCGCCATCGCCCACGCCCTCGTCACCCGGCTGATCACCGCCGTCGAGGACCCCGCCGCCGCTCCCACGAGTGGGCTGCTGCTCCCGGCGGAGCCGGTCGTACGGGGCAGCACACCGGCGCGGTAGCCGCGCCCGCGGCCGTGATCCGGACGGACGCGACCTAGCCTTCGGCCGGTCCCTCGCTCCTGGCCCAGAGGGAACGGACGTGGCCCAGGTGCCGGGTCATGCACGCCTCCGCGCCCTCGGCGTCCCCGGCGAGCATCAGGTCGAGGAGTTCCAGATGCTCCTCGGCCGACGGAATGAGGTCGCCGCTCTCGTCGAGGGCGGTGAGCCCGTACAGGCGCGACCGCTTGCGCAGATCGCCGACCGTCTCGACGAGGCGCTCGTTGCCCGCGAGGCCGAGCAGGGTGAGGTGGAAGAGCCGGTCGGCCTCCAGGTAGCCGATGAGGTCGTGCTCACGGGCGGCGCGCACGATCTCCACGGCCACCGGCCGCAGCGCCTCCAGGTCCTCGCGCGTGGCGGAGCGGGTGACGCGGCCGACGGTCGGGATCTCGATGAGCGCGCGGATCTCGGTGTACTGGTCGAGGTCGCGTTCGTCGACCTCGGTGACCCGGAACCCCTTGTTGCGGACGGGCTCGACCAGCCCCTCACGGGCCAGGTCGAGCATCGCCTCACGCACGGGAGTGGCGGAGATCCCGAAGTCCTCGGCGAGGGTGGGGGCCGAGTACACCACGCCCGGCCGCAGCTCGCCGGAGATCAGGGCGGCGCGCAGGGCATGGGCGACCTGGTCGCGCAGCCGCTCTCGGGAAGCGTTCAGGTCGCGCTGGGTCAGGTGCCCCATGGAGGTGGTGATCCCTTCGGTTCGTTCTGCGTCACCACCGTACGATGTCACGTCGCTGCGCCTGCGGGTGCCAGGGTGTACGTCCGGGAGGACGTGTAGAACTCGAGGGCCGCCCTGCCCTGCTCGCGCGGGCCGTGACCGGACTGCTTGGCCCCGCCGAACGGCAGGTGGAAGTCGACGCCGGTCGACGGGGCGTTGATCCGGATCATGCCGGTGTCGACGAGGTCGAGTCCGTACAGGGCCGCGTCGAGGTCGGCCGTGTGGACCGAGGTGACGAGGCCGTACGGCACGGAGTTGGTGATCCGTACCGCGTGGGCGAGGTCGTCGGCGGGGAGCAGCGCGGCGACGGGCCCGAAGACCTCCTCGTTGAGCAGTCGGTGCCCCGGCGGGACCTTCTCGACCAGGGTCGGGGCCGCGTACCAGCCTGGTCTCGTCGGTACGGTGGCGCCGGCGAGGACGGGGAGCCCCTGCCAGGCTTCGGCCACTCGCTCGCGCGCGCTCTCGTGGACGAGCGGCCCGCACACGGTCTCCGGATCGGCGGGGTCGCCGACCCGGAGCGCCCGGAAGGCCTCGGAGAGGGCTTCGCGCAAGGGGTCGAGGGCGGCGCCGACCGCGACGATCCGGCTGGTGGCGGTGCATTTCTGCCCCGCGAACCCGGCGACGGCGGCGGCGATGTGGGCCGCCGCCCGGCCGATGTCCGCGTCGGGCAGGACGATCGCCGCGTTCAGGCCACCCATCTCGGCCTGTACGGGGATGCCCCGCGCCGTCGCCGCGCGGACGACGGCCCGGCCCACGGGGGTGGAGCCGGTGAAGGAGACGACGTCGGCGGCGGAGACGAGGGCGTTGCCCTCGGTGGGGCCGCCCGGCAGGACGGTGAACACATGGTCCGGCAGGGCCTGTCGGACGATCTCGGCGAGGCGCTGGGCGCACGCGGTGGCTTCGGGGGCCGGTTTGAGGACGACCGTGTTGCCGACCGCGAGTGCGGGGGCGGCCTTCCAGCTCGGGATGGCGAAGGGGAAGTTCCAGGGCGTGACGAGCCCGGCCACGCCGTGGGGGCGGCGCCGGTTCAGGAGCAGCCCGTGACCTGCCGCGGTCTCGTGGACGGAGCCGGTGGGCTCGAAGGGCGCCTGGGCGTAGTAGCGCCAGATCGCGACGGTGCGCGCGATCTCGGCCCTGGCCTCGGTGAGGGGCTTGCCGACCTCGCGTACGGCGAGGGCGGCGAGTTCGTCGGCCGCGGCCTCCAGGGCCGCGGCGACGGCGCCGAGCGCGGCCGAGCGGGCGGCGGCTCCGGCGCGCAGCCAGCCGGGCTGGGCGGCGCGGGCCCGCTCGACGGCGTCGGCGGCCGCGAAGGCGCCGGGGGCCGGGAGGCTGACGAGCACGTCGGTCGGGTCGGCCGGGTTGTGCGAGACGAGGGTGGACACGTCGGTGATCACAGGAGGAAGCCTCCGGGGAAGGGGTCGTCCGGGTCGAGGAAGTACTGGGCGGTGCCGGTGATCCAGGCGCGGCCGGTGACGGTCGGGACGACGGCGGGCAGGCCGCCGACCTCCGTCCCGGCGGTGAGCCGGCCGGTGAATCGGGTGCCGATGAAGGACTCGTTGACGAAGTCGCGGTCGAGCGGGAGTTCGCCCCGTGCGTGGAGCTGGGCCATGCGCGCGCTGGTCCCGGTGCCGCACGGGGAGCGGTCGAACCAGCCGGGGTGGATGGCCATCGCGTGGCGCGAGTGCGTGGCGTCGGAGCCGGGTGCCGTGAGGTAGACGTGCTTGAGTCCGGCGATCTCGGGCCGGGTGGGGTGCACGGGGCGGTCCGGGGAGGCGTTGATCGCGTCCATGATCGCGAGTCCGGCGGCGAGGAGGTCGTCCTTGCGGTCGCGGTCGAAGGGCAGCCCGAGGTCGTCGAGGGGGACGAAGGCGTAGAAGTTGCCGCCGAAGGCGAGGTCGTAGGTGACCTTGCCGAAGCCGGGGACGTCCACCGCGCGGTCCAGGCCCACGCAGAAGGCGGGCACGTTGGTGAAGGTGGCGGACTTCGCCGCGCCGTCCTCCACCCGCACGTCGACGGAGACGAGACCGGCCGGGGTGTCCAGGCGGACCGTGGTGACCGGTTCGACGACCGGCACCATGCCGGTCTCGACGAGGACGGTGGCGACGCCGATGGTGCCGTGGCCGCACATCGGCAGGAGGCCCGACACCTCGATGTAGAGCACGCCGTAGTCGGCGTCGGGGCGGGTGGGCGGCTGGAGGATGGCGCCGCTCATGGCCGCGTGCCCGCGCGGCTCGAACATGAGGAGCGTCCTGAGGTGGTCGAGGTGCTCGATGAAGTGGAGCCTGCGCTCGGCCATGGTGGCCCCGGGGATCACACCGACGCCTCCGGTGATGACCCGGGTGGGCATTCCCTCGGTGTGGGAGTCGACTGCGTGGAAGACGTGACGGGTACGCACGCGGAGTTCCTTTCGGTCCGGTCGATGGGTCCGGTCAGCGGGTCCGGTCAGCGGTGACCGTCGGCGACGGCCTTCTCGGTGGCGGTACGCACGGCGGTCTCCGTCGCACCGGTGAGCGGAAGGCGCGGGGGGCGGGTGGGACCGCCGGGGCGGCCGGCGATGTCCATGGACAGCTTGATGCACTGGACGAACTCGACCTTGGAGTCCCAGCGCAGCAGGGAGTGCAGCGAGGAGTAGAGCGGCCGGGCGGTCGCCAGGTCGCCCGCCACGGCGGCCCGGTACAGCTCGACGCAGCTGGCGGGGAGGGCGTTGGGGTAGCCGGCGATCCAGCCGACCGCACCGGCCAGGGCCAGCTCCAGGAGGACGTCGTCGGCGCCGATCAGCAGGTCGAGTTCCGGGGCGAGTTCGGCGATCTCGTATCCCCTGCGGACGTCGCCGCTGAACTCCTTCACGGCGACGATGCTGCCGTCGGCGTGCAGCTTCGCCAGCAGGCCCGGGACGAGGTCGACCTTGGTGTCGATGGGGTTGTTGTACGCGACGACCGGGATGCCGACCCCGGCCACGTCCGCGTAGTGGGCGATGACGGAGCGCTCGTCGGCGCGGTACGCGTTGGGCGGCAGCAGCAGGACGGAGCCGCAGCCTGCCTCGGCGGCCTGTTCGGCCCAGCGGCGGGACTCGGCGCTGCCGTAGGCCGCGACGCCCGGCATGACCCTGGCTCCGTCGCCCGCGGCCTCGACGGCGGTACGGACGACCCTGGCGCGCTCGTCGGCGGTGAGGGTCTGGTACTCGCCGAGGGAGCCGTTCGGGACGACGCCGTCGCAGCCGTTGGCGATCAGCCAGGCCACGTGCTCGGCGTAGGCGTCGTAGTCGACGGAGAGGTCTTCCTTGAACGGCAGGGTGGTGGCGACCATGATGCCGCGCCAGGGGCGGTCGGTGGTCCAGGCGGTGGTGGTGTTCATCTCGACGACCTTTCGGTGAGGTGTGACGTCTTAGGAGGGGACTGGGTCTGTCGGGCCGTCGACCGTGACGGCCGGGTCCGGTGGCCCGTCGAGCGCGGCCAGCGTCGACAGCGGTACGGGGACGGCGAACGGGCGGCGTTCGGCGGGCGGTTCGGGGGTGGCTCCGGCGGCCGCGAGGCACGCCACGGCCGTCCCGCACATCCGGCCCTGACACCACCCCATGCCGGCCCGGGTGAGGAGTTTGACGGTCCGGGCGTCGCGCGCGCCGCACTCGGCGACCGCCTCGCGGACCCTGCCCGCGGGGACCTCCTCGCAGCGGCACACGTCCGTGTCGTCGGTCAGCCACCCGGTCCAGCCGGGGCCGGGGGCGTGCGCGGCGGACATGACGTCGGCGAAGGCACGCATGCGGTCCCGGCGCCGCCGGAGTCCGGCGGCCGCACCGGCTCGGGCGGGGCGGCCGAGCAGCCGCGCGGCGATCGCCCGGCCCGCCAGCTCCCCTTCGATCCGGGCGAGTTCGGCACCGCCGACGCCCCCGGTCTCGCCCGCGGCCCACAGGCCGGGCACCGAGCTCTCCTGGAGGTCGTCCAGGGCCAGGCCCAGGGTGCCGTCGGGCAGCGCGCGGGTGGTGCAGCCGACCGCCACGGCCAGCTCGATCTGGGGGACGAGGCCGTGACCGACGGCGAGGGCGTCGCAGGCGATCCGGCGGCCCGTCCCCCGCACGGGGCGCCACGCGCGGTCCAGGCGGCTCACCGTGACGGCCTCCACCCGGTCGGTGCCGTGCACCTCGGTCACCGCGCTGCGGAGCCGTACGGGCACCCGGTGACGGGCCAGCGCGGCTGCGTGGACGAGGGCCTCGACCGCCTTCCGCGGGTTGGTGGCGAGCGCCCGGGGGGTGCGGCCGTACCGTAGGTACCCCGCCGCCTCGACCACCGCGGGCACCTTCGCACCGGCCGAGGCGAGGGACGAGGCGACGGCGAGGAGCAGCGGGCCGCTGCCGGCCACGACGATGCGCCGGCCGGGCAGTACGAGCCCGGACTTGAGCATCGCCTGCGCTCCCCCGGCGCCCACGACACCGGGCAGGGTCCAGCCGGGAAAGGGCAGTTGGCGCTCGTAGGCGCCGGTGGCGAGGAGCAGGGCACGGGCCCGGATCCGGACGGGCGCGTCCGCGCTACCGTCCGCGCCGGTGAGGGCGTGCGCCGTCCACGTCCCGTCGGTCTCCTTCACGACGGACCACACATGATGTCCGGTCAGGTGGTCGACGCTGCTCGCGTGCAGCCGTCGGCGCAGGTCGGCGAAGGCGGACCAGCCGTGGTGGAGGGCCTCGGGCCGCTTCGCGCCCAGGGTGGGCGCCGGGTGCCGGTAGAACTGCCCGCCGGGCTGGGTCGATGAGTCCAGCAGGGCCACGGAGAGCCCGAGTTCGGCGGCAGCGACGGCTCCGGCGAGCCCTGCGGAGCCCGCGCCGACGACGACGAGGTCGTACGGCGCGTCTGAGCGTCGACCCGCGTCCGGCA
The DNA here is from genome assembly GCF_014451325.2 of Streptomyces sp. CB02980. Taxonomy (GTDB): domain Bacteria; phylum Actinomycetota; class Actinomycetes; order Streptomycetales; family Streptomycetaceae; genus Streptomyces. The sequence goes on from NZ_JACSCH020000001.1 coordinate 369,005, forward strand.
CGGAGACGACGTCGGGCACGGAGTCGGTGACGCTCCCGGAGACGGCGACGGTCCCGGAGTCGGCGACGGTCCCGGAGACGGCGATGGCCGCGGAGTCGGCGACGGTCCCGGCCGAGTCCTTCGGTTCGGGCACCGAAGGAGGCCCGGCCACGTCTTCGGGGTCAGACGCCGAGGCGGTCATGGCCGTGCCCTTCCTGGGTGGTGATCGCGTCGCCGGGGCGGGCCGGGACCAGACAGGCACGGCGGTTGGGCTCTCCGTTGACGGTGGCGAGGCAGTCGTAGCACTGGCCGATGCCGCAGAACGCGCCGCGCGGGCGGCCTCCGTCCCGCGTGGTGCGCCAGGCCAGGACGCCCGCGCCCCACAGGGCGGCGGCGAGGGTCTGGCCCGGCAGGGCGGGGACGGGCCGGCCGTCGAAGGTGATCTCGAACGGCGGATCCGGCTGTGCCCCGACGAGGCCGATGGGGGTGCGGGCCACGGGCCCTCCTCTCGTGACGGTGGGTGCGCGCCTCAGGGTGCGGTGGCGTCGAAGCGCTCGGGTCGGAACGGGTGGAGATCGAGGGGAGGTTCGGCGCCGGTCATGCAGGCCGCGACGATCTGACCCGTCACCGGTGCGAGACCGATGCCCGCGCCCTCGTGGCCGCAGGCGTGCAGAAGTCCGGGGACGCGCGGGTCGGGCCCGATGGCGGGCAGGTGGTCGGGCAGGTAGGGACGGAAGCCGAGGTAGGTGCGGATCGCCCGTACGGTGCCGAGGACGGGGAACAGCCCGGTGGCTCCGGCGGCGAGGCGGCGCAGGACCTCGGTGGAGAGGGTCCGGTCGAAGCCGACGCGCTCGCGGCTGGCGCCGATGAGGACGGGTCCGGCGGGGGTGCCCTCGACGACGGCCGAGGTCTGGAGCGCGGCGGATCCGCTGGCCACGTCGGCCACGTAGTCGGCGGCGTACACCTTGTGGCGGACGATGCGCGGCAGGGGTTCGGTGACGAGGACGAAGCCGCGGCGGGGCAGGACGGGCAGGTGGACGCCGGCGAGGTCGGCGAGGGCGCCGCCCCAGGTGCCCGCGGCGTTCACGACGTACGGGGCGTGGAGTTCGCGGGTGGCGGTCCGCACTCCGCGGACCGCTCCGCCCGCGCCGGTGAGGAGGCCGGTGACCTCCTCGCCCAGCGCGAGGCGGACCCGGTCGCCGGCGGCTCTGAGCAGCTGCGCGGCGGCATGGGCGGGCATCACCTGGGCGTCCTGGGGGTAGTGGAAGCCGCCGGTGAGGCCCGGTGCGAGGTGGGGCTCCAGGTCGTGGAGCCGGTCACCGGGCACCTCGTGCGCGACGACACCCGCTTTCTCCTGGCGGGTCGCGAACTCCCGCAGGGCGCTCAGTCCCGTCTCGTCGGATGCGACGACCAGGCCGCCCTTGGCCTCGTACTCGACGGCCGGCGGGAGCCTGTCGGCGAGTTCGGTCCACAGCGCGGTGGAGAGGAGGGCGAGTCGGAGTTCGGGGCCGGGTTCCTTGTCGGAGACCAGAAGGTTGCCCTCACCCGCTCCGGTCGTGCCGCCGGCGACGTAACCTCGGTCGACGACGGTGACGGAGAGGCCGGCGAGGGCCGCGTAGTGGGCACAGGCTGCGCCGACCACGCCGGCGCCGATGACGATGACGTCCGAGGTTTCTCTCGTGGGCACGGCAGTAATATTTCACATTGCACACTCGCTGCCAAGACCCTCACCAAGAGATCCCTCAAGCTCCCACCCCGCTCCCCCGACCCCTTCCGGACACGGATGGGTAACGGCTCACCCGACACCTTGTCAGTACAATTTCACATTACTATGTTACCGGTCACATTCCAGCCGCCCCAGGCTGTCCGACTGCTCCCCCGGAGTGACCCGTATGAACAAGCGCACGCGCACCCTGGCCACGGCCCTGGTGACGACCCTGACCCTCGCCGCGACCGGCTGCTCCGGCGGAGGCACGTCCGGGGGCGACCGGAACGGCGGGAACCCCGCGACCACCAACACCGGGGCGGTCCTCGGCGGCACACCGCAGAAGGGCGGCACCCTCACCGTCCTGTCCAACCAGGACTTCACCCATCTCGACCCGGCCCGCAACTGGGTGATGGGCGACATGGACTTCGGCACCCGCCTGCTCTACCGGACCCTCGTCACGTACAAGGCGGAACCCGGCACCCAGGGCGGCGAACTGGTCCCCGACCTCGCGGAGAGCCTGGGCGTCTCCTCCCACGGCGCCAGAACCTGGACCTTCAAGCTCAAGCCGGGACTGAAGTACGAGGACGGCACGCCGATCACCTCGCAGCACATCAAGCACAACGTGGAGCGGTCCTTCTCCCCCGACCTGCCCGGCGGCCCGGACTACGCGGCCCGCTATCTCGCCGGGGCCGAGGGCTACCAGGGCCCGGCGGGCGGCAAGCACCTCGCTTCCGTGAAGACCCCCGACAGCCGCACGATCGTCTTCGAACTCCGCACGCCCTTCGCCGAGTTCCCCTTCGCGGCCACGTTGCCCACCTTCGCGCCCGTACCCCCGTCCCAGGACAAGGGGCCCCAGTACGACAACCGGCCCTTCTCCTCCGGCCCGTACAAGATCGACTCCTACGCCCGCGACAAGCAGCTGGTCCTCGTCCGCAACACCCACTGGGACCCGAAGACCGACCAGGTGCGCAAGGCGTACCCGGACAGGGTCGTCGTCACCATGGGCCTCAAGGCCAACCAGATCGACGACCGGCTCATCGCCGCCACCGGCCCGGACGCCTCCGCCGTCCCATGGGACAAGCTCCGCCCGGAGTCCACCCCCAAGGTGCTCACCAAGCCGGACATCAGGGCCCGTCTGCTCGCCGAGTCGACCAGCTGTACCGAGATGGTGCAGATGCACACCGGGCGCGCACCCTTCGACGACGTCAAGGTCCGGCAGGCCGTGCAGTACGCCCTGGACCGCGAGGCCGTCCTCACCGCCTCCGGCGGCCCCGCCCTCAACGACCCGGCCACGGCGCTCATGCCGGGCTTCCTGTTCGGCGGCAAGCAGCCCGACACGCTCGGCATCCCGCTCACCGGCGACGTGCCGAAGGCGAAGGAGCTGCTCAAGCAGGCGGGCAAGGCGGACGGCTTCACCACCCGCATCACCGTCTCCAACGGCGACAAGGCCGTCGGCGAGGCCGTCCAGCAGTCCCTCGGCCGAGCCGGGATCAAAGTCACCATCGAGACCGTCGACCCCTCCGCCTTCTACGACACGATCGGCGACACCAAGAACCGCACCGACCTCGTCTACACCGGCTGGTGCCCCGACTACCCCTCCGGCTCGACGTTCCTGCCGTTCGTCTTCGACGGCCGTTTCATCAAGGAGAAGGGCAACTCGGGCAACCACTCGCTCTTCCGCGACGACGCCACGATGAAGCGCATGGACGAGATCGCGGCCATGGCCGACGCCGCCCAGGCCGCCAAGGCCTGGCGGGAACTCGACGGGAAGATCCTCGCCAAGGCGCCCACAGCGCCCGTCGTCGTCGAGCGCAAGCCCCTCCTCATCGGCACCAATATCGCCGGCGCCTTCGGCCACACCTCCTTCGGCGGCCAAATCGACTACGCCACCGTCGGCCTCAAGGACCCCTCGAAGAGCGGGAACTGAGGCCCGCCGTGACCACCACCCCACGAGCCCCTGGGACGACCACCCCACCCTCCCCCGTGACCACCACCCCGCCGTCCTCCGCGACCACCGCCCCACCGTCCCCCGCCCGCACGGCCCACGGCCCCTGGCAGCTCGTCCGTGCCGAACTGCGCCGCCGCCCCGCCGCCCGCCTCTCCCTCGGCGTGGTCGCCTTCTTCGCGCTCCTCGCCGCGGCCGCCCCGCTGATCGGCGCGCTCGGGGGCTGGGGCCCGGACGAGTTCGACAAGAGCGCCGTCGACCCGTACCTGGGCGGCCTCCCCATCGGGCCGCTCGGCGGCGTCTCGGCCGAGCACTGGCTCGGTGTCGAACCCGTCACCGGCCGCGACCTGTTCGCCCGGATCGTGCACGGTGCCCAGGTCTCGCTGCTCATCGCCTTCTCCGCGACGGCGATCGTCGTCGTCGCGGGGACGGCGGCCGGCATCGCCGCCGGCTATTTCGGCGGCCGCACCGACACCGCGCTGTCCCGGCTGATGGACCTCACGATGTCCTTCCCGTCCCTCATCTTCATGATCGCGATGATGTCGGTGGCCCGGGACGTCAACCGGATCGTCCTCATGACCGCCGTCATCGGCCTCTTCGGCTGGCCGGGCATCGCCCGGATCGTCCGCGGCCAGACCCTGTCGCTCAAGCACCGCGAGTACGTCGACGCCGCCCGCGTCGGCGGCTCCGGCCCCTTGCGCATCCTCGTCCGCGACATCCTCCCGGGCGTCGCCGGGCCCGTCATCGCGTACACGACCCTGATCGTCCCCGGGATGATCGCCACCGAGGCCGCCCTCAGCTACCTCGGCGTCGGGGTCCGCCCGCCGACGCCCTCCTGGGGCCAGATGATCGCCGAGAGCGTCGCCTACTACGAGACGGACCCCATGTACTTCGCCGTCCCGAGCCTCTGTCTCTTCCTCACGGTGCTCGCCTTCACCCTGCTCGGCGACGCGCTGCGCGACGTCCTCGACCCGAGAGGAGGCGGCGCGTGATCCTCTACCTCGGCCGGCGCCTCCTCGGCGTGCTCGGCGTGCTCGTCGCCATCGCCGCCGTCACCTTCGCCGTCTTCTACGTCCTGCCCTCCGACCCCGCCGCCGCGGCCTGCGGCAAGTCGTGCAGCACCGAACGCCTGGAGGCCATCCGCGTCAACATGGGCCTGGACGCCCCGCTGTGGCGGCAGTTCGCCGACTTCGTCACCGGCATCTTCACCGGCCGCACCCTGGGCACCGGCCAGTACGCCCTGCACTGCGACTTCCCCTGCCTCGGGTACTCCTACGAGAACAGCCAGGGCGTGTGGGACCTCCTCGTCGACCGGCTGCCGGTCTCCGCGTCGCTCGCCGTCGGCGCCGCCGCGATCTGGCTGCTCCTCGGCCTCTCGGCGGGCGTCACCGCCGCACTCCGCAAGGACACGCTCACCGATCGCGTCCTGATGGTCGGCGCGGTCGCCGCCGCCTCGCTCCCCGTCTACTTCACCTCGGTGATGCTGATCTACGGACTGATCCGGGTCACGGGCCTGCTCCCCTACCCGCAGTACGTGCCCTTCGGCAGCGACCCCCTCTCCTGGGCCTCCAACCTGCTGCTCCCGTGGCTGGCGCTCGCTCTCCTCTACGCCGCCATGTACGCGCGGCAGAGCCGGAACTCGATGATCGAGTCCATGGCGGAGCCGTACATCCGCACCGCGCGCGCCAAGGGCCTGCCGCGCCGCACCGTGGTCGTCAAGCACGGTCTGCGCGCCGGGATGACGCCGATCCTGACGATCTTCGGGATGGACCTCGGCGGGCTGCTCGCGGGCGCCGTCATCACGGAGTCCATCTTCGGGCTGCCCGGCGTCGGACGGCTCTTCTACGGTGCCCTGTCGACCGGGGACCAGCCGGTCATCCTCGGGGTGACCCTGCTCGCCGCCACCTTCATCGTCGTCGCCAACCTGGCCGTCGACCTCCTGTACGCCGTCGTCGACCCGCGAGTGAGGTACTGATGGGCGACTCCGCCTCCCTCCTGTCGGTACGGGACCTCACGGTCACGTTCCCGACGAAGCGCGGCCCCGTCCGGGCCGTCGACTCCCTCGCCTTCGACGTGCTGCCCGGCCGGACGCTCGGCATCGTGGGCGAGTCCGGCTCCGGCAAGTCGGTCACCTCCCTCGCCGTCATGGGCCTGCACACGGGCGCCGAGGTCACCGGCTCCGTCACCCTCTCCGGGCGGGAACTGATCGGCCTGCCCGACCGCGAGCTGAACGGGCTCCGCGGCCGGCGGATGGCCATGATCTTCCAGGACCCGCTGTCCAGCCTCCACCCCTACTACACCGTCGGCGAGCAGGTCGCCGAGCATCACCGGGTCCACTTCGGCTCGCGCCGGGCCACCGCCCGCGAGCGGGCCGTCGAGGCACTCGCCGAGGTCGGCATCCCCGAACCCCGGCGCCGGGCCGGCGGGTACCCCCACCAGTTCTCCGGCGGCATGCGCCAGCGGGTGATGATCGCGATGGCCCTCGTCTGCGAACCCGACCTCCTCATCGCCGACGAACCCACCACCGCGCTCGACGTCACCGTCCAGGCCCAGATCCTGGAGCTGATCGCCCGCCTCCAGCAGGAGCGCGGCCTCTCCGTCGTCATGATCACGCACGACCTCGGGGTGGTCGCCCGCGTCGCCCACGACGTGCTCGTCATGTACGGCGGCCGGGCCGCCGAACACGCCCCCGTGGACGCCCTGTTCGCCTCGCCCGCCCATCCGTACACCCGTGGCCTGCTCGACTCGCTGCCCCGCCTCGACGACCCCGACGACGCCCCGCTGCGAGCCATCCCGGGCAGCCCGCCCTCGCTGCTCGAACCGGCTCCGGGCTGCGCGTTCGCACCCCGCTGTCCCCGCGCCGCCGTCGGCTCCGAGGAGGAGCGGGCCCGCTGCGCGAGCGAACGCCCGTCCCTCGGCGGCCCGGACGGACACCCGGCCGCCTGCCACTTCCCCGCGCACGAAGGCGTCGCCCCATGACCACCACCGCACCGCCCCTCCTCCGCGTACGGGACCTCACGATCGCGTTCCCCGGCAGCCGCAGGGGCTCGGCCCCGATCCGGGCCGTCGACGGCATCGGCTTCGACGTGGCGGCGGGCGAGACCCTGGGCCTCGTCGGCGAGTCCGGCTGCGGCAAGTCGACCACGGGCCGCACGATCGTGCGGCTCCTGGAACCCACCGCCGGCTCCGTCTCGTTCGGGGGAAGGGACATCAGCCACCTGTCGCAGCGGGCGCTCAAGCCGCTGCGCCGCGACCTCCAGATGGTCTTCCAGGATCCGCACTCCTCCCTCAACCCCCGGCAGACCGTGGCCCGGATCATCGCCGACCCGCTGCTCGTCCAGGGCGGCACGGCGGCCGACGCGCGCAAACGCGCCGTGGAACTGATGGAACTGGTCGGCCTCATCCCCGAGCACATCGACCGCCACCCCCACGAGTTCTCCGGCGGACAGGCCCAGCGCATCGGCATCGCCCGCGCCCTGGCCACCAGCCCCCGGCTCGTGGTGGCCGACGAACCGGTCTCCGCCCTCGACGTCTCCGTCCAGGCGCAGATCGTCAATCTGATGGAACGGCTCCAGCGCGAACTCGGGCTCGCCTACCTCTTCATCGCCCACGACCTCTCCGTCGTGAAGCGGGTCTGCGACCGGGTGGCCGTCATGTACCTGGGCCGGATCGTGGAGATCGGCGCCAAGGAACGGGTGTACGCCGCCCCGGCCCACCCCTATACACGGGCGCTGCTCTCCGCCGTACCCCTGCCGGACCCGGCGGCCGAGCGGAGCCGGGAGCGGATCACCCTGCTCGGCGACCCACCGAGTCCGGCCGCTCCCCCGCCGGGCTGCACCTTCCACCCGCGCTGCCCCAAGGCGCGGGAGATCTGCCGGGCCGAGGCACCGCCACTGCGGACCCTCGTGCCGGGCGAGGCGCGTGAGGTCGCCTGTCACTTCCCCGAGGGCGACTGAGCACGCGAACGCCCCGGTCCCGCGTGCGCGCGGGACCGGGGCACCGGTGTGTTCAGGACGAACGGGCCGCCCGGTACAGGGCGGTGGCGACGGCGAGGTCCTCCCAGGCCATGCCCACGCTCTTGAAGAGGCGCGGACGCCCGGCCGCCGGTTCCCCGCGACCGGTCACCAGGTCGGCGAGGTCGCCCGCGATGTGGTCGGCCGTGATCGCCCCTTCGGAGACCGGGACGAGCAGGTCGCCCGCCTCCCGCAGCGCGGCGGTCCGCGCCTCGACGTAGACCTCGGACCGGACCACGAGCGCGGTGTCCGTCTCGCGGGCCGTCGGCTCGTGCGAGCCGACGGCGACGACGGTGGCGCCGGGTGCCACCAGGGTTCCGTCGAAGAGCGGTTCCCTGGCCGTGGTGCAGCAGACGACGAGGTCGGCCCCGGCCACCTCGGCGGGCGTGCCGGTGCGGGCGGGAACGCCGAGGGTCCGCGCGTACCCGGCGAGGGCGCGCCCGCCGACCGGCTCGCGTGCGACGACGACGGCCTCGGCGAGCTCGCGGACGGCGAGGACGGCCTCCAGATGGCCGTACGCCTGGGGGCCCGCCCCGAAGAGGACGAGGCGCAGGGGCCGGTCGGCCGGGGTGAGGGAGCGGACGGCGAGGGCGGAGACGGCCGGCGTACGCAGCTCGGTGAGCGCGGCTCCGTCGAGGAGGGCGAGCGGCCGGAGGTCGGCGCCGTCGAGGAGGAGGTAGGAGCCGGTGATGCGGGGCAGACCGCGCGCCGGGTTGCCGGGGGCGACTCCGGCGACCTTGACGCCGGCGAAGGAGCCGAAGGCCGCGGGCATCAGGAGGAGTTCACCGGTGGGGACGGACACGGCCGTGCGGGGAGGTCCGGCGTCGGGGTCGAGTCCGGCCCGCAGGACGTCGGCGAGGACGTCGGTCACCGCCGCGGGACCCATGAGGCGGGCCATCGTCGCGGCGTCGAGGAAGAGGGGCGGGTTCACAGGAGGAACCCCGCGCCCAGCTCGTCGTCCGGGTCGAGGAAGAAGGAGTGGGTGCCGGTGCGGTGGGTGGTTCCGCCGACCTCGGTGACCCCCTCCGCCAGGAGGCGTCCGGTGAACACGGTGCCGACGACGGACTCGTGCCGCAGGGTGTCCCCGACGGCGAGGCGTCCGTCGTCGCCGAGCAGGGCGAGGCGTGCGGAGGTGCCCGAGCCGCAGGGTGAGCGGTCGATCTGACCGTCGGCGAAGACGGTGACGTTGCGCTGGTGGAGTCCTTCGGGGGTGTCGGGGAGCTCCTCGTACAGGATGACGCCGTACACGTCGTGCTCGGGGAGCGCGGCACGGATCTCCCGCCCGGCGCGGACGAGTTCGGGCAGGGCGCGCACGGAGACGTCGAGGCCGAGGTCGCGGGCGGCGACGGAGACGTAGAGGGCGCCGGAGTGGGCGAGGTCGGCCTCGACGGTGCCGAGCGTGGTGGTCACCTCGACGTCGCGGGCGACGATGCGGGTCGGGACGTTGCGGAAGGTGACGCCGGTGGTGCGGCCGTCCGCGCGGTGCACGGCGGCGGTGACACGGCCGGAGGGCACGTCGATCCGTACGGAGACGTCGCCGTCGTCGGGGGCGGGGACGCGCCCCGTGTCGACGGCCCAGGCGCCGAGGGCCATCGTGCCGTGGCCGCAGGCGGTGGAGTAGCCGTCCTTGTGCCAGAACAGCACGCCGAAGTGGGCGCCGTCGTCGTCGGGCGGCACGACGAAGCCGCCGTACATGCCCGCGTGCCCGCGCGGCTCCCGGGACAGGAGGCGGCGCAGGTCGTCGAGGGGGCCGGGGCGCGGGTCCGTGCCCGAGCCGCCGGTCGTGAGGGCGGTGGCCCGGCGCTCGGCGACGGTGTCGCCGGGGATCGGGGGCAGGTCCTCGTCGACGATCCGGAAGGGTTCGCCGGCGGTGTGGTAGTCGGTGGTGCGGACCGTGTGCGGGGTGGTGCTCACGAAGTACGGCCTCCGGGAGGGGATTTCGGGATGTGCGCCGGGCCGGTCCCTCCCCGTGGAGGGACCGGCCCGGACAGGATGGGTCGGCTCAGGACGGGTCAGCTGCGGAGGGGGCCCTCACAGCTGAAGCCGGACGTGCCGGCGACCCTGGTGGACCAGATGTCGATCGGCCCGAAGGAGCAGTTCATGTCGGCCAGGTTGTTGGAGGCGGCGCCCGCGCGGTCGAGGATGAAGTAGTCGACCGTCTCGGACATGTCCTTGAAGTTCTGGTCCGCGCTCCCCGAGTCGGACAGGTTGGCGGTGATCCGGCCGGTGCAGACGAACCGGCGCTTGCCCGGCTCGCCGTTCTCGACGCAGTCGGGGGTGTTGTAGGTGGCGGTGGCGAAGGTGGACCTCACCGTGGCCAGGGCCGCGTCGCGCAGCTGGGCGTTGGGGGTGAACGTGGTGTTGGGCACGTACAGCGTGTCGACCTGGGCGATCTGGGTGTCGAGGAAGCGGTCGTAGTCGCGCTGGAGGTTCGTGTCGGAGCCGAGGCGGTTGCGCCAGGCGTCGTACCCGGCGACGTCGTTGTTCCGCAGGTGGGTGTACATCTCGCGGATCAGGGAGGGCTTCTCGTTCCAGAGGAACTCGAAGAACGTTCCCGCGTAGTTGTAGAAGCGGAAGCCGTCGCCGTCGTAGGTGGCGTTGAGGATCTGCCGGAGGTTCATCCGGGGGCCGCCGCCCGCCGTGTCGTTGATGACGCCGCGGACCAGGGACTTGCGGACCTTGATGCCGTCGCTGCGGGTGGCGCCGTCGAAGAACTCGGCGGTGCCCTCGTCCATGAAGGTGGTGCGGTCGCCCTGGTACCAGGGGCCCTCGCCGAAGAAGCCGGGGACGGCGTAGCGGCCGTTGAGGTAGTGGGTGTACTCGTGGCGGAAGAGCTCTTCGAGCGTCAGCGACGAGTCCTGCGGGACACGGCGCTGATAGGTGTAGAAGGTGGCGCCGCGCTCGATGTAGACGCCGCCGTTGTTGGTGCCCATCCCGGTCAGGATGGGGTGGTAGTTCTCGTAGTCGGCCCGCGAGCCGTACAGGACGATGGTGAGGGTGGTGTTGGGGTCGCCGGCGAGCGGCTGCTCGGTGCCGACCACACGGTGGAACTGGGCCTTGACCTGCTTGCTCGCGTAGTAGAGCTGGTCGACGGTGGCCCGGTCGAGCCCCGTGCGGACCTTGATCGCGCCGTTGTCGTAGGTGTACGTGTACGGGAAGATCTGCGCTTCGATGTCCGCCTTGCAGACGCCGTACGGCTTGCACGCGTCGAAGTAGTTGAGCCAGGAGACGACCTTGGCCCACTGCTGGCTGCCGCGGCCGAAGGTGGTGACCGCCTGGCCGAGCAGGCCGCCGAGTCCGGCGGTGATCTCCGTCCGCAGGCTGGTGATCTCGCCGAAGCGGCCGTACTCGCCGAGGGCGTCGCGGGCGACCCAGTCGTTGGCGGTGCCCTTCAGGTGGCCGTAGCCGGCGAAGGCCTTGAAGACGGCGCGGTACGCCGGGTCGGCGGCGGCCGCGGCCTGGAAGGCGGCGTCCTGGTTGCCCGGGTAGACGCCCAGGTAGTTGACGGAGAGCGCGGCGAGCGCGGCCCCCGCCCAGGACGGGTCGAGGTGGGTGGCGGTGTGCGAGGGGTCCATGGTGGCGAGGACCCGCTTGATCAGACCGAGCTGGTGCTGCCGGAGTCCGGGGGCGCTGGCCGCGTAGAGGGCCTCGCGCAGGGTGAAGGCGTTGCTCTTCGTGACGTCGAAGGTGCGGGCCGCGTTGCCGAAGTCGGCGACGGCCTGGCGGACGGCGTTCACGGTGGGCGCGTCGGTGGTGTCGATCTCGTCGCGGGAGTAGTCGTGGTACGCGACGGCGTGCAGGTAGGTGAACATCTCCTCCAGGTGGGAGGAGTTACGGCCGTCATGGGCGGCGGCCAGACCGGATATTCGGCGGGCGACGGCCTGGACGTGGGCGTCGGACATGACGGGCGCGAGCCGGGCGTCCCAGGTCCAGATGAGTCCGCGCAGACAGCCGTCGGCGAGGACCGCGGGGTCGGCGAGGAAGTCGGCGAACTGCTCGGGGCCGAGCCCGGTGATCCCGTCGAGCGTGCAGGGAACGCCGGCGGCGGTCGTCTTGGTGTCGGCCGAGAGGGTCCGCGCGGCAGCGGTGGCGGCGACCGGGGCCCGGCCCGGGACGCGCCCCGCGGCGAGGCTGCCGGGGGCGGGCGCGGGCCCGAAGGTCTTGCGGGGAGCGGTGGCGAGGCGCTCCACCTCGTCGAACGGGTTGGTTCCGTGCTGGGCCCGCGGGGCCGGGGCGCCGGTCGACACGGCGGGGACAGCGGTGGCGCGGGCGTCCGTGTCGGCCGCGGAGGCCCCGGTCTGGCCCGAGGAGGCCAGGAGGGTCACGGCGATGGCGGAGGTGAGCAGGGACGAACGCACACGTCTGTGGATGGACAACAGAACTCCATGAGTGGTGGGGGAACGTCATTGGGGATGACGAGAACTGTTGTGGTGCGCACGGTGTTTGACGGAGGTTCATCGAACCGTGTGCGGTGTAACATAGTAATGTGAAATTGCACTGACAACCCCTCTGCTGCCACGAGTTACCCGAGGTTCACTCAAGGCCGCCCGCCGCAGCAGTCACCCGAGCCCCGGCCACGCCTCCGGCACCGCCCTGCCCGGGGCGGCTCAGGAACCGTTTCCCCGTATCCTGCGTGACCTCTTGACGTGTTGTCGGCTGGTGGTGAGGGAAGCGGAGGGAATCGGATGCGAGCTCGGACGATGGTGAACGTGGCGGTGACGGCCTGCGTGGCTCTGGTGGCGTGTGCATGCGGTCCGGAGCAGACGAAGGGGGACGCGGGCGCGAAGCCTTCGCAGCCGACCGCGCCCACGTCCGCATCCACATCCACGCGGGCCGAAGACCCGCCGGTCACACCGTCCGCGTCCACTCGGACCGAGAAGCCGTCGGCCGCCTCGACCGGCGAGCAGCCCTCGCCCAGGACGAAGGAGGGGGCGATCCGGCGCTACGAGCAGTACCTCCACGCCCTCGGCCACGAGGACATCGACACGGTCTGCGAAGTGGCCGGGCCCGCCGCGAAGCAGGCGGAGGACCAGGGACTCGGCCCGTGCACGTCGACGTACACCGCGGTCTTCCAGATGATCTCGCCCGCGCAGAAGAAGGCCCTGCAGACCGCGACGGTCGACCCTCAGCGCGTCGCCGTGCGCACGCCCGGCAAGATCGAGATGCCGGTCGAAGCGGTCAGGTCCTCCGCCACCTTCTCCGAGAGCGACCTCGGCGACTACACCCTGGAGTACCTCAGGAACGATTGGTACATCACCGACTGATCCCGAACCCGCCCTGCGCGGAGCCGCCCGCCGGCCCTGGGGCGCAAGGAAGCGGGGTGCGCGGATACTCCTCCGGCGTCAGTACGCCGCCCCGCCCGAACTCGGCGTCGTGGCGCGCCTCGCCGAGCGCGCCCCCGACCCGGTTCACGAGGCGGTCCACGACGAAGCGTTCACCTGATCTAGGACCTGACGATGCGGCGCCAGAAGCCGGAGCGTTTCTCCTGGGGTGTGCTCCCTGGGGGACGGACTTCCAGCGACCAGTCACCCGTTCCTTCGACGACCGCGACGAACAGGGGCCCCTCCGGGAGCACGCGCGTGGCCTTCGGGCTCCGGCCGTACTCGCTCGCCAGCGAGACCGGGAAGGGGGCGGGGGCACCAGGGCGACGCGGCTTGTGCCCCTGGACACGCACATACCCGGTCGCCTCCGTCGGACGCAGACGGGTGACCAGCTCGCCGGCGGGCCCGGTGTGAAGCAGCACCTCGGATCCTCGGCCGGTGGCTGCCTCGCCGAGCCGGCGCACCGCGGTCACGGGTCGGATCACGATCGTCCACTCGTCGCGGTCGTCGCAGCCGACGCGGAAGCGCAGCGGGTACAGGCTGTCGCACCACATCACCCGCCGCTCGAACCGGTGGGACGTGTCCGAGTTCCCGAGGTCGACGGCCTCCCTGCCGTTCCAGTCGATGGAGTCCAGGTCGAAGAAGCCCTTGCCGGTCCGGGCGAATTCGACCAGGACGTAGCCGGGCGGTGGGGTCGTGTCCATGGCGAACTTGGCGCTGCCCCGCCCGCTGTACACGATGTCGTCGAACTCCCCACCGAGGATCGCGGCGGCGGCGACCGCCTCGGGCGACGGGGTCGGCGAGGGAACCACCGGGATCACTCCCGGCCCCCGGGACGGGGGCTGGGGCGAGCTCTGGGACTGGGACCGGGCTCCGTTCTGGGCGTCGGACGGGGCCTGGGCGAAGGCATGCGATGGAGACGAGCCCGGGCCGTGTGCCGCGGCCTCGCCCTTCGTCAGTCCCGGGCCGCCACCGTGTCCCTGGGCCGAACCGGAGCCCTGTCCCCGCTCCGTATCGGCAGCATCAGCAGCTGGTCCCGAGGACTTGCCGACGGCCCCGCGCGGAAGCTCCACCGGCACCGGCCCGCCCGGGGCCTGGGCCTGGGCCGGTGCCTGGGCCGGTGCCTGGGCCGGTGCCTGGGCCGGTGCCGGCACCGAGATGCCGAAGTCCTCCGCCAGCGCCTTGAGCCCCGCGTCGTAGCCCTCGCCCACCGCTCGGAACTTCCAGCCACCGTCGCGCCGGTAGTACTCGCCGAGGACCAGCGCCGTCTCGGTGGTTGCGTCGTCGATCTCGTACAGGGCGAGTTGCTCCCCGGTCGCGGCGCTCAGCGTCCGTACCGACAGGCCGGGCACCTGCCCGAGCGTGCCGTTCTGACCGACGACGACGATCACGATGCGCCGGACGTCCGGTCCGACCCTCTCGATGTCGAGGTCCAGCCGGTCCGCTGACCGGTCGTCCTCGACGCCGGCCCGTTCGAGGACCAGGTGCCGGACGGCCTTGCCGGTGGCGTCCAGGAGCAGCGCGGAGGCCGCCACCTCCGGCACTCCGTCGCCGGCCGCCTGCGAGGCGACCTCGATCCGCCACGCCTGCCCGGGGACCGGCAGGTTCTCCCCCTTGATGATCCGAGTCACCACGTCATGCTGGCATGCCGCTCCGGCGCAGGTCCACGGCCGGGGGCGGCAGTGCGGGGACGCCCAGATCGGTGAAGGGGGTGACGAGGAGGGCGTATTGATGCCGGGCGCCGGCACCAGGAGCGACGGGGCAAGTACCCCGGCCGGCGCGGCGGCCGTGTCCCGCAGGCCGGCCAGACCTCAGGGACCGCCCGTTCCCGCCTTCACTTGCGTCCGACGCCCGCGTACATCGCGACGTCCGGCGTCGCCGTCCCCGGCCGCCATGCCGAGCAGGACACCACCCCGGGCTCCAGCAGCTCCAGGCCGTCGAAGTAGCGTGCGACGGCCGCAGGAGTCCGTTGGGTGAGCTTCGGCGTGCCGTGCTCGTTCCAGAACGCCACCGCCGCGTCGACATCCGCCATGTCGGGGTGCTTGACCGTGTGGGAGAGGACGAGGTGGCTGCCGGGCGGCAGCGCGTCCATGAGGCGGCGGACGATCGCGTACGACTCCTCGTCGTCCTCGACGAAGATGACCACCCCGAGCAGCATCAGCGCGACCGGCTGCGAGAGATCGAGCGTCTTCGCCGCAGCGGCCAGGACGGTGTCGACGTCCCGGAGATCGGCGTCCAGGTAGTCGGTGCGGCCCTCGGGCGTCCCGACCAGCAGGGCGCGGGCGTGCGCGAGCACGAGCGGGTCGTTGTCCACGTACACGACCCGTGCGTCGGGGGCGACGCGCTGGGCGACCTCGTGCGTGTTGTCGGCGCTCGGCAGCCCCGTCCCGATGTCCAGGAACTGCCGGATGCCCTCGTGCTCGGCCAGGTGTCGCACCGCCCGCCCCAGGAACAGCCGGTCCGCCTTCGCGTACTCCCCGATCCCGGGGTGCAGCTCCCGGATCCGGTCGCCGGCCTCTCGGTCGACCGGGTAATTGTCCTTGCCACCGGTCCAGTAGTTCCATATCCGGGCCGTGTGCGGCCGGGAGGTGTCGATGCGCGATTCGATGTCGGTCACGCCCTCAACCTAGCGCGGCGCTCCGGCAACTCCCTTGCTGCGATGCCACATTGCCCCCACTGTTCACGTCGGCATGATCCCGGCTTGACCTTGCCGCGACGTCAGGGTCCGTACGGGGTGACATCCCGGCCCGTCGATCACTGACCTCCACGAGCCCTTCCGGCGACGAGCCCTTCCAGCGACGAGCCCTCCCGGGGTCGCCCGGAGGAGGTACGACAGCGTCGTAGCGCCCTCCGTCACCGTGGAGGGCGCTACCCCGCTGTCGCACATCCGTCCTCGCGCGGCTACTTCACCGAGCCCGCCATCACGCCCTGGACGAAGTGCTTCTGGAAGGCGAAGAACACCACGAGCGGAACCACGAGCGACAGGAAGGCACCCGGCGCCAGGACGCCGATGTTGCTGCCGAACTGACGCATCTGGGACTGGAGCGCCACGGTCAGCGGCTGCGACTCGCTGTCGGCGAACAGCAGGGCCACGAGCATGTCGTTCCACACCCAGAGGAACTGGAAGATCGCCAGGCTCGCGACGGCGGGCCTGCCCAGCGGCAGGATCAGCCGCAGGAAGATCCGCCACTCGCTGCCGCCGTCCAGGCGTGCCGCCTCCAGCATCTCCTTCGGGATCTCCGCGAAGTAGTTCCGCAGCAGGAAGACGGCGAAGGGCAGGCCGTACGCCACATGGAAGAGGATCACTCCCGCGACGGTGCCGAAGAGGCCGACCGCGCCGAAGAGTTTGGCCACCGGCAGCAGGCCGATCTGGACCGGCACCACGAGCAGGCCGACGACCACGAGGAACACCGCGTCCCGGCCGGGGAAGCTCAGCCAGGCGAAGGCGTATCCCGCGAGGGCCGCGATGCCGACGACCAGCACCGTCGTCGGCACCGATATGAGGACCGTGTTCCAGAAGGCAGAGACGAGACCGGAATCCTCGAAGAGGGCGCGGTAGTTGTCGACCGAGAGCTGAGCGGGGTCGATGAGCGACGTCCACCAGCCGTTCGAGGCGTTGTCCTGCTCCGAGCGCAGCGAGGAGAGGAAGAGCCCCGCGAGCGGGGTGATCCAGACGAGGGCGACGAGGACCAGGGACACCTGGACCACGGTGCTGCCCAGCCATCGGGGCGGTCCGGTGCGGCCCTTCGTTCCCGTGCGGCTCCTCGTTCCGGTGCCGCTTCTCGGTCCGGTGCGGCTGCTCGGTCCGGTGTGGCTGCTCATGATCCGCCCTTCCGGAAGCGCCGGATGTTGAAGATCATCGCCGGTACGACGAGGGCGAGGAGCAGAACGCTGAGCGCGCTGCCGAGACCCTGGTCGTTGCCCCCGCCGAAGGAGACCAGCCACATGCGCGTGGCCAGTACGTTGGCGTCCTCCTGCACGGGGCCCGGGGCGATGATGTAGACGAGGTCGAACACCTTCATGACGTTGATGACGAGCGTCACGAAGACAACGGTGAGTACGGGGGCGAGCAGCGGAACCGTGATCTTGCGGAAGATCTGGCCCTCGGTCGCGCCGTCCACCCGGGCCGCCTCCAGGGCGTCGCGCGGGATGGCCGCGAGCCCCGCGCCGATCAGGACCATCGAGAATCCGGTCCAGACCCACAGGTAGGCGCCGATGATGGCCGCGGTGACCAGACTGGGTCCCAGCCAGTCGACGCCGGTGTAGCCGGCGGCGAAGTTGGACGCGGGAATCCGCAGCGTATAGGCGTCGTCGCCGAGGTCGGCGAAGCGGAACGAGCCGTCGTCGCCCGTCTCCGCGGATCCGACGACCGTGCCCCCGCGCAGCACCTCGACCGTCACGCCGGGAAGGCCTTTCTCCTTCGTGTCGATCTGCCCCTGCCGGCCGCCCGCCCCGGGCGTGAAGTCCAGGTACACGGCGCCCGACAGGCTCCCCGCCGACGGCTCCGGCGTCCGCGCGGGCGCCGCCCGCGGGGGCACGGCCCCGGGCGCGACGCCGACGAAGGGCAGGGCGATCTCGCCCCCGGGGCGGACCTCGCCGGTCGTGTAGCCCTCGCCGGGACTGCCGTTCAGGCCCTTGCTCTCACGAGCCCGCGCCGTCGGGTAGGGGGATTGTTCGACGATCGTGTCGTGGACGCCCACGATCGCCGCGTTGAGCACGCCCCGTTCGGGGTTCTGGTCGTAGGCGAGGCGGAAGATGATGCCCGCGGCGAGGAAGGACACGGCCATGGGGAGGAACAGGACGAGCTTGAACGCGGTGGCCCACCGCACCTTCTCGGTGAGGACGGCGAGGACGAGTCCGAGCCCGGTGAGAAGCACGGGCGCGACGACGACCCAGATCACACTGTTGCGGAGGGCCTTCTGCGTGGCCGGGTCCTGGAACATCTCCAGGTAGTTCCCGGCGCCCACGAAGCGGTCGCCGCTCGCGTCGAAGAGGCTGCGCCCGACGGAGTACACGACCGGGTAGACGACCAGTGCCCCCAGGAGCAGCAAGGCCGGGAGGACGAAGAGCGCGCCGAGGAGACGCCTTCTGCGGAGGGCACGGCGCCGCGGGTTCGCCGCGGCGCGTGCCTTCGGGGTGTCGGCCATGACCGGGCGACCTCAGTTCCCGTACGCCTTGGCCGCAGCGGCCTCCAGAGCCGCCGCGGTCGCCTTCGGGTTCGAGGGGTCGCGCAGGAAGTCCTGGAGCAGCTTCCACTCGCCGGCGCCCTTGGTGCCGCCGAAGGCCGCGGGGGCCTGGTCGGACATGTCGAAGCGCACCGAGTCTCCGGCGGCGACGAGGGACGCGGCGGTCGCGCGCGTGGTGGCGTCGCCATAGGCCTCGGGCTTGACGTTCTTGTTCGGGGAGAGGAAGCCGCCGGCCCCGGCCCAGACCTCGGCAGCTTCCGGTGTGGCGAGGAACTCGAGGAGTTTCATGCCGGCCTCGGCGTTCTTGGCGTCCTTGAGGACCACCGCGGCGTCCCCGCCGCTGACCACGGGCGGTGCCCCCGCGCCGACCGCAGGGAACGGGAAGAACTTGGCGTCCTCGCCGGGCTTCTTGCCGAACTCGTCCTTGGCGACGCCGCCCACGAAGTCGCCTTCGTAGACCATGCCGGCCTCGGGCTCCGGACCGAAGACCTTCTGCACGGAGCCGGGGAAGTCGGTCTGCAGGGCCCCCTGGGCTCCGCCGGCCACGAGCTGCTTGTCCTTGAAGACCACGGCGAGCGTCGAGAGGGCCGTGACGACGCTCTCGTCCGTCCACTTGATCTTGTGCTGGGCGAGCTGGTCGTACTTCTCCGGTCCTGCCTGGGAGAGGTAGACGTTCTCGAACCAGTCGGTCAGCGTCCAGCCGTCCTCACCGGCGACCGCGAAGGCGGGTCGGCCGGAGTCCGCGAGCGTCCGTCCCGCCGCGAGGAGCTCGTCCCAGCTCTTGGGCTCGTTGACGCCGGCCTGGGACAGCGCCTCGGGGGCGTACCAGATGGTGGATTTGTGGGCCGCCTTGAAGTAGAGCCCGTAGTACTTCCCGTCGACCGTTCCGTAGTTCTTCCAGACGGGGGCCAGGCCCGCGGTGGCGGTCTCCGTGGTCTTCTCGGACAGCGGCCTGAGCCAGCCCGCCTTGGCGAACTGCTGGAGCACGCCGACCTGCGGGACGAGCACCACGTCGGGGGCGTTGCCGCCCTCGATCTTGCTGCCGACGAAGGTGGAGACGTTGTCGCCCGAGGGCACGAAGACGGTCTTGGCGCCGGTCTTCTCGCTGAAGGCGTCGAGCACCTTCTTGAAGTTCTTCTGCTCGCTGCCGGTCCAGACACCGGCGACGGTGACGGTCTTCCCGCTGAGTTCGCCGTCGGCGGCGGGTTCGGCGTCTCCCCCACAGGCGGTGACGGTGAGGGCCAGGGCCAGCACGGTGGAGACGGTGCCGGTGGTACGGAGGGTTGTCGCGGCGGATCGTCTCATGACGGTCCATCCTTCCTTCGGGAACGGGGCAGGGCGGGCGGGGCGGGGCGGAACAGGAGCCGGCGGAGCGGGGCGGAGAGGGGCAGGTCAGGAGGCCGGGGTGTCGGTGGACCACCAGGCGGCGGTCGCCCCGGGGAGTTCACCGGCCGGGCAGGGTCCGCTGGACAGCAGCGGCACACCGGGCACCGGGGCGGGGACGGTGTCGGAGCCGAAGTTCACGGCGCAGACCAAGCCGTCGCCACGCGCCATGGCGAGGACGTGGGGTGGTGCCTCCAGCCAACGCAGGGGTCCTTCCCCCAACTGGGGCAGACCTCGCCGGAGTTGGAGTCCTTCGCGGTAGAGGTGCCAGAACGATCGGGTGTCGGCGAGGGCGCGGTCGGTGGCGTACTCGGCGAACCACTCCGGCTGCGGCAGCCAGGTGCGTACACCGGCCTCGCCGTCGCTGAACCCGAAGGGGGACGCCTGGCCCGACCAGGGAAGGGGGACGCGACAGCCGTCCCGGATCCTCGCGCGGCTTCCCGTACGGCGGAAGATGGGGTCCGTCAGCACGTCGTCGGGCAGGTCGAGCACCTCGGGCAGTCCGAGTTCCTCACCCTGGTAGACGTAGGCGGCGCCCGGGAGCGCCAGCATGAGGAGCGCCGCCGCGCGGGCCCGTGCGGCGCCGACGTGCTCGGCGCCGGGGCCGCCCGCGTACCGGGTGACGGTGCGGACCTGGTCGTGGTTGTTGAGGACCCAGGTGACCGTCGATCCCGTGCCGGCGATGTCACGGAGGGCCTCGTCGATGACGGCCCGGAAGGCGGTGGCGTCCCAGGGGGCGCTGAGCAGGTCGAAGAAGAACGCCTGGTGCAGCTCGTCCGGCCGTACGTACAGGGCGTGTTCACGTGCGCTCGGCACCGACACTCGCCCACGAGCAGCCGCTCGATGCCGTCGCGTTCCGTGTACTCCTCGCACACGGCGCGCCAGCGGCGCCACACGTCGTGGACCTCGGGCTGGTTCCAGGCCAGGGGGTTGACCGAGTCGCGGGTGCGCTCGTCCGCCGTCGGATCGTCCGAGTCGGGGAGATCGGGATGCTTGTACAAGCCGGCGGCGACGTCGATGCGGAACCCGTCCACGCCGCGGTCCAGCCAGAAGCGCAGCACCTGCTCGAAGTGCTCGCCCACGCGCGGGTCGCGCCAGTTGAGGTCCGGCTGTTCCGGTGTGAAGAGGTGGAGGTACCACTCGCCGGGGGTGCCGTCCGGTTCCGTGACGCGGGTCCAGGCGGGACCACCGAACATGGCGTGCCAGTTGTTCGGGGGCTCGTCCCCGTTCGGGCCGCGGCCCGGGGCGAAGTGGAACCGTGACCGGGCGCGGCTCCCCGGTCCGGCGGCCAGGGCCTTCCGGAACCACCGGTGCTCGGTCGAGCAGTGGTTGGGGACGATGTCGATCAGCAGCTTGAGCCCGAGCCGATGGGCCTGGGTCACCACGCGTTCGAACTCGGCGAGGTCGCCGTACACGGGGTCGACGTTCTGGTGGTCCGCGACGTCGTAGCCGTGATCGTGCTGAGGCGAGGGATAGAACGGGCTCAGCCAGATGCCGTCGACGCCGAGCTTCCTCAGGTAGGGAAGGCCGGCGCGGACGCCGGCGAGATCTCCGACGCCGTCCCCGGTGCTGTCGAGGAAGCTGCGGACGTAGACCTGGTAGATCACCGCGTCCCGCCACCAGGGGGTGGCGGAGTGGGCGCGGGGTGAGCGGCCGGCATGGGCCGCAAGAGTGCTGAGCATCTCGCGTCGACCTGTCTGCAGTGAATGCGAGAGCACCCGATCGGGAGCCTCTGCTATGCATTCATGTTAAGTAGCCATGACGGCGCGATGTCAACGAGGCTGCCGAACTTGCTTGTGAAGATGCTGCATTGAGCAGACAGTACGAGCGAGGGGGAGGCCTGTTAGTCAACAGGTAGGTAGTGACGGTCCGAGCGAGGCAGGAGGGACCTCGGGGAGCTCCGGGACCTCAGGCAGCCCAGGAGCCTCAAGAACCGCTGGAGATGGCACCCAGCTCGCGTGTCAGCCGCCGCACGGCTTCCTCAGGCGTGTCGCGGAGCGCCAGCACGTCCTGGCCGACCGCCTGGACGACGAGGCTCACCTGGTCGTACCGCGCGCTCTTGGGGCGAGGCACGGCCGCGAGCACGCTCTCCCGGAGGATCGGGAGGTAGGGGTGGGCGGCGACGAGCGACGGGTCGTCGTAGAGCGAGGCTCTCACCGGCGGCAGAGCGCCACTTGTCAGGACCTGGCGCTGTACCCGCTCGCTCGTCAGGTACGCGATGAAGTCGGCGGCCGTGGCGGCGTTCATCGAACGGGCGGACACGGCGAGGTTCGATCCGCCGAGCACGCTCGTGCCCAGCCCGTCGAGACCGGGCAGCGGCACGGCGCCGATGCGTCCCGCGACCTTCGATCCCGGGCCGTTGGCGTCCGTGTAGACGTACGGCCAGTTCCGCAGGAAGAGGAGACGTCCTTCCTCGAAGGCGGCGCGGGACTCCTCCTCCTTGTACCGCAGGGCCTCGGTGGGTATCCAGCCCTCGCGCACCCCGTCCGCGAGGAACGCGAGGCCCGCCCGCGCCGCGTCCGAGTCGACCGCGACCGTCGTGCCGTCGTCACGCAGGACGGTCCCGCCCGCGGACTGGATCGCCTCGGTGACGTTCACGGTCAGCCCCTCGTAGGGGAGGAACTGGCCCGCGTACCCCTCCAGGCCGTGCCGGGGAGCGAGCGTGCGCGCCTGGCGGGCCAGCTCGGCCCAGGTCCTCGGCGGCTTCTCGCCGGCCGCGTCGAGCACGTCCTTGCGGTAGTAGAGCAGCCCCGCGTTGGTCACGTACGGGACGGCGTACAGCCTCCCTTCGAACGTGGCCGTGTCGACCACGGGGCGCAGAAAGGAGTCGAGTTCGAACCGGCCGCGGTCCAGGGGACTGATCAGACCTGCCGCGGCGAACTCCGAGGTCCAGGCCACGTCGAGGTTGAGCACATCGAACCGGCTGCTGCCGGAGCGGAGTTCGCTGAGCATCTGCGCCCGGGTCTCGTCGGCCGAGTCCGGCAGCTCGACGAGGGTGACCCGCTCGCCCGGATGCCCGCCGTTCCACTCGTCGACCAGCGGTGACAGGTAGCGGGTGAGATCTCCCGCCGTGACGAACGTCAGCGGTCCCCGGCCCTCGGCCGAGTACTCCACGGGACGCTGCGCGACGCCGGAGTACCCGGCCAGCACGATCGCCGCTGCGAGAATCCCCCTCCTCACGGCCCGTATCCACCGCATAGGTTCCTCCTGGACGTGGTCCCGGACGCGACGTGGACCATCGTGGCATAGGTCGAGTCCGGGGAATCGGCGATACTGGACCGCCGGATGACAGCGCCGTCACCTGGTCCTACGGTCTCAGGTCCGGCATCGGGTTCCGGAACGACACAGAAGGGGGAGCGTGTGCGGCAGCAGTTGCTGGCACTCCTCACCCGGGGCCCAGCCCACGGTTACGAGCTCAAGCAGGGCCTTGAACAACTCCTCGGCTCCGCATACCCTCAGCCGAACGTCGGCCAGGTCTACGTGACGCTCGGGCGGCTGGAGAAGAGCGGTCTCATCGAGGGTGAGGATGTCGAACAGTCCGGTCGCCCCAACAAGCGGACGTACCGGTTGACGGAAGCGGGGCGGGACGCCGTCTCCGCGTGGTTCGAGGAGACCGCCGACGAGCCGAGGGTTCGCGACGAGTTCTTCATGAAACTCGCGCTGGCCCCGTTGTCCGGACTCGCCGATCCGATCACCCTGATCAACAAGCAGCGGCGCCAGCACCTGAACACGATGCGCACCCTCTCCAAGCTCGCCGCTTCGGAGGACCGTGGCAACAAGATCGCCCAGCTCCTGATCGAGGGTGCCATGCTGCACCTGCAGGCCGACCTCGACTGGCTGGAGCGCTGTCAGGAGGAGCTGGAATGACAGAAGGTCCCACCGCGGCGCCCCCACAGGACACGATCGTGCGTGCCGAGGGTCTGACGAAGACCCACCACGGCGACAGTGCCCCTGTCCAGGCGGTACGAGGTGTGGACCTGACCGTGCGGCCGGGTGAGTTCGTCGCGATCACCGGCCCGTCCGGAGCGGGAAAGTCCACCCTCCTTCACCTCGTGGGCGGTCTCGAACGGCCGGACAGCGGGCATCTGTGGCTGGGCGGGGAGAAGGTCGACGGGTTCTCGGAGGCCCGCTGGGCGATGCTGCGCCGCCGCCACATCGGCATCGTCTTCCAGTTCTTCAACCTGGTCTCCAACCTCACCGTCGCCGACAACATCGAACTGCCGGCGCTCCTCGCCGGGGTCTCGCCCCGGTCGGCGCGGCAGAGCAGAGCGGAACTCCTCCAGGAACTCGGTCTGGAGGGCAGGGACCGCTCGATGCCGGGAGAGCTCTCCGGAGGCGAGCAACAGCGGGTCGCGCTCGCCCGCGCCCTGGTCAACAACCCGGCGCTGCTGCTCGCCGACGAGCCCGCGGGAAGCCTCGACAGCAAGGGGACCCGCGATGTCGCACGGTTGCTCTCGCGCTTCCACCGGCGGGGCCAGAGCATCCTCATGGTCACCCACGACGCCCGCATGGCCAGCGCCGCGGACCGGGTCATCAGCTTCTTCGACGGACGGACAGCCGACGACGCGGCCCTCGGCGACGGCGGCACGGCACGTCCGGGAGTGTCCGGCGTGCTCGAACTGCGAGACTGAGGCGGTACGTCGTGCGGGCCATTCTGCGGTGGGCTCACTCGGACCTGCGTGCCCATCGGGGCGAGGCTCTGTTCGCCGTGCTGGCCAGCGCCGGCGTGATCGCCTCGTTGCTGCTGTCCGCGGCACTGCTCAGCTATGCCGTCAACCCCTGGCAGCGGGTGTTCAACCAGTCCCAGGGCGCGCACATCTGGCTTCACACCCGCGGTGATCCCGACGCGGCCTCGCTCGCCTCGCTCGCCTCACTGGAAGAGGTCGCCGCGCTCTCGGGTCCCTTCCGGACGGCCGACACCACCGTCGAGGTGGCCGGCGCGCGAGCGCCGGTCGTCCTGCGGGGCACGCGTCCCCAGCCGTCCACGGTGGCCCGCCCCCTCGTCACCGAGGGACGCTGGCTGACGTCGGGGACCACCGGCGGCCGGCAGGACGAGATCGTTCTGGAGAGCACACTGGCGCGGGCGCTGTGGGCCGATCCCGGCGAGACCGTGACGGTCGCCGGCGAGGACGGCGCACCGTTGTCCCTGCGGATCGTGGGGATCGCGGAGAGCGCCGAGCCCCTCTATCGGGCCGGCCAGGGAGCGGGCGTCGCCTGGGTGCTGCCCGGGGAACTGGACCACGTGGCCTCGACCGCTGCGGGGCAGAGCGTCGGGCTGCGGCTCAAGGACCCGGACGACACCGACTACGTCGTCCAGCGAGCGGTGACACTGCTCGGCGCCCCCCGGGTCGACCGGGTGACGAACTGGCAGGAGGCCAAGGCCGACAGGGGAGGCGACGACCGGCTGCTCGGGCAGATGTTCGCCGCCTTCGGCCTGGCCGCCCTGTTCGCGGCCGCGGTCGCCGTCTCCGGAGCGGTCAGGGCACGCGTGCGGGGCCAGCTCAAGGACATCGCGGTGCTGAAGGCCATCGGCTTCACTCCCGGCCAGGTGATGTGGGGGTTCCTCGTCCAGCACCTGGGCTTCGCGGTCCTCGGCGCCGGGCTCGCCACGGCGGCGACCCTGACGCTCGGCCGGTTGATTCCGGGCAGGATCGGGGAGGCGGTGGTCCTGTGGCCGGAGATGCCCGGGCACCGGGCGATCGTGGCCGGACTGCCCGGCGCCGCGGTCCTTCTCATCGGTACCGCCACCGGGCTCGCCGCCTGGCGGGCCGGCCGGGTGCCGCCCGTCCCCACCGCCAGGTCGGCGCTCCCCACCGCCGCCCCGATCACCCTCCTCGGCCGCCGTGCCATCGCCCTGCGCATGTCGCCGGCGCTGGTTCTCGGCTGGCGCTCCGCGTTCTCCGGCCGTGGCCGCGACCTGTGGTCGATCACCAGGCTCGCTCTCCCCATCGCCCTGATGACCGTGGCCCTCGTCGCCTGGTCGACACTCGACCAGTTCCGCAGCGACCCCGCCCAGATGGGCCGCGCCGCCGCCCTGACCGTACGCGCCGAACAGCCCGGCCCGGGGGACGACCCGGCGCTCGAACGCGTCCTGACCTCGGTCCCGGGCGTCGAAGACGCCTTCCCCGGTGCCGAGTTCGTCGCGCTGGTCCCCGGCCAGACCGGGACGATCACCCTGCGCGGACTGGGCAGCCGGACGCGGCCGTACCCCCACACCGTCGTCGAGGGCCGGGCACCTGGCGGCCCCGACGAGGCAGTCGCCGGGCAGGGACTCCTCGACCTCCTGGGCGTACGGGTCGGGGAGTGGGTCCGTATGACGGTCGAGGGCCGCCCGCAGATCCTGCACATCGTGGGCCGTAGCGTCGAACCCGACCAGGGCGGCCGGGTGATCTCCACCTCGCTCGACAGCCTCAGGGACGACGCCCCGGCGATGAGCGCGCGGTTCCACGCGCTCGTCCTCCGGCCGGGGGCCGACCCCAGGGAGGTGGCGGCCGCCGTCTCCGGGTCGACCACCGGAGCGCTGGAGGTTCGTGAGACTCCCACCCCGGCGGACCGGCTGGACACCCCGCGCGGAGTCATCGCGGCGCTCATCGCCGTCCTTGCCTTCATCGCCCTCGTCGAACTGCTCACCCTGATCAGTACCGGAGTGCGCGCCCGGGTACGCGACCTCCTTGCCCTGCGGGCCATCGGGCTCACCCCCCGCCAGATCGGCTCGGTGACCGTCACGGCGGCGGCCCTCACCACCCTGGTCTCCGCCCTCCTGGGCACCGGGGCCGGAGCGGCGCTCGGCCGGTGGCTCGTCGACGAGGAGGGCCGCTCCAGCGGCATCGGCGCGGGCATCGCCCATGTACCCTCACCGCTGGTCCTGGTGACCCTGATCGCCACGGCGACCGCGGTCGGCGCGGTGGCCGCGCTGGCGCCCGCAGTGAAGACCGCACGTCGCCGCCTCATCGACTCGGCGAGCGAGACGCTCTAGGTGCTTGGGCAAGGGGCGTCGACCCCGTACGACAGCCACGTCGCCGCTAGCCGGTGCGGGACCGTCATCTCCTCATCGGACAGCGGCGACAAGACTCCCCTGGAGCTCGACGCGCGGCAGTTCAAGGGCGAAGGCGGTGGCGCCCGGTTCGCTGCGCAGGGTCAGGGTGCCGCCGTGCGCCGTCACCAGGGAGCGGGCCACCGCGAGGCCGAGGCCGCTGCCGCCGTTCTCGCGGCTGCGGGCCTTGTCGACGCGGTAGAAGCGGTCGAAGATCCGGCGCTGGTCGGCGTCCGTGATGCCGGGTCCCGCGTCGGCCACGACCACCCGGGCGGCCTCAGGTGACACGCCCACCGTCACGGACACGCGTGTCCCCGCGGGCGTGTGCACGGCCGCGTTGGTGAGCAGGTTGTCGAGCACCTGGCGGATGCGGACGGGGTCGAGGCTCAGGGGCAGCGGCCGGGACCCGGCGTCGAGGGTGAGCGGGTGGCCGGGATGGGCGGCGCGGAAGGCGTCGGCGGCCTGTCGGGCGAGGTCCACCAGATCGCACGGTTCCAGGCGCAGCGGCGCGTCCACCTCCGCGGCGTCGAGCCGGGCGAGCAGCAGCAGGTCGTCGAGGAGGACGCCCATGCGGGCCGCTTCGGAGCGCAGCCGGGCGAGGTGCCTGTCGCGCTCCTCGGGGACGTTGGCGGCGGCGTACTGGAACAGGTCGGCGTAGCCGCGTACCGACATCAGCGGGGTGCGCAGTTCGTGCGAGGCGTCGGCGACGAAGCGGCGCAGCCGCTGTTCGGCCTCGGCGCGCACGGCCAGGGAGTCGTCGATGTGCTCCAGCATCGTGTTGAAGGCGGTGCGCAGCTCCTCGACCTCGGGTCCGCCGCCGGACCGGTCGGCGCGCAGCGGCAGGCGGGCCGCCGACTCGGTGAGGTCGTGCGAGGCGATGCCGTGGGCGGTGTGCGCCATGTCGCTGAGCGGTTTCAGGCCGCGTCGCAGCAGGATCCGTCCGAAGACGACGAGGGCGAGGAGGGCGACCGTGAACGCGATCACCTGGACCGTGATCAGCTGGTCCATCGTGTCCTCGATCTCCGCCATCGGGGCGGCGCTGACCAGGACGACTCCGGGCACGACCTCACAGGCCCGCAGCCGGTAGGCGCCCTTCCCGGCGACCTGCGCGGTGCTCGTCACATCGCCGGCGGAGTCGGCACGCGCCTGGGCGAGCGCGGTGAACCCCTCGGTGTCGTCCGGCACGTCGGCGGGCCGGCGCAACGCCGCCGTGCCGTCGCGGACGTCGTACACCGCCGTGTACCACCCGTAGTACGGCTGTCGTCTGACCGTGCCGTGCTGGGCGGCGTCCTTGGCCTGGATGTTCTGTACGAGCTTCAACTGGGCGACCTGCTGGTGTCCCAGGTAGTCGCGCATGTACGTGGTCAGGGCCGTACCGAGGACGGCGAACGCCACGAGCGACAGCACGCCGAGGCCGAGCGCGAGCCGGGTCCCGAGGCGGAGTCTGGCGTACGTGTCGCGCAGCCGCCCGCTCATACGGCGGCCTCCCTGACCACATAGCCGAAGCCGCGCACGGTGTGGATCAGCGGAGTGCCGGTGGCGTCGAGCTTGCGGCGCAGCCGGCTGACGACCAGCTCGACGACGTTCGAGCGGCCGCCGAAGCCGTACTCCCAGACGTGGTCGAGGATCTGTGCCTTGGTGAGCACGGTCGGGGACTTGCGCATGAGATAGCGCAGCACCTCGTACTCGGTCGGGGTGAGCGTCAACCGGTCTTCTCCGCGCCGTACTTCCCGGGTGTCCTCGTCCATCGTCAGATCGGAGACGCGCAGGACGGACCGCTCGAAGCCCGGCCCGGCGCTGCGCCGCAGCACGGTGCGCAGCCGCGCCATCAGCTCCTCCACGGCGAACGGCTTGACCAGGTAGTCGTCACCGCCACGGGTCAGCCCGGCGACCCGGTCGGCGACGGTGTCGCGCGCGGTGAGGAACACCACGGGGACCATCGTCCCGGCCGCGCGCAGCCCGTCGAGCACGCCGAAGCCGTCGATGTCGGGCAGCATCAGGTCCAGGACGACGATGTCCGGACGGAAATCGGCGGCCAGCCGCAGCGCTTCCCGCCCCGAGTTGGCCGTGACGGCTTCCCAGCCCTCGTAGCGGGCGACCGTCGCGACGAGGTCGGCGATCGGAGGGTCGTCGTCCACCACCAGCACGCGTATCTTCTCCACCCGCCCATCTTGCGCCACGCGCGCGGCGGCGCGGCCCCCGCTGATCAGGGCCGGGGCACTTCGATACGGAGTTGAAAGTCTCCTGACAGGGGATCGACAGGTCCCGGCGGTCAAGCTCTCTCCAGCGACTCGATCAGTCGGCCGGCCGATCAGCTCGATCGTCCGATCAGCTCGATCCATTCGATGAGCTCGGTCCGCACGATGAGCTCGGACCGCTCGACAGCTCGGTCCGCTCGATCAGCTCCATCCATTCGATCCAGGAGGTTCCGGCCCGTGACCGCTGCTGTCCCCGCCACATCCGCGCCGCCGTCCGCGACGCCGACTCCGCCCGCTCCCCTCTCGGCGCTGCGGCCCCGGGTGGTGGCCCGAGCCGGCCTGTACGCCCTGCTCGCCGCGAACGCGGCGACTGTCGCGTACTTCTTCTCCCAGGCGGGCTTCGCGTCCAACGCGCTGATCGTGCTCGGCCGCCTCTTCGGCCTCTACGGCGCCCTGTTCATGGCCCTCCAACTGCTGCTCGTCGCCCGGCTGCCGTGGCTGGACCGCCGCATCGGCATGGACCGGCTCACGTCCTGGCACCGCGTGACCGGCTTCGGGCTGCTGTGGACGCTGGTCGGCCACGGCGTCTTCATCACCTTCGGCTACGCCCAGTCCTCCTCGCTCGGCCCGGTCGACCAGGTGATCGACCTGGCAGAGACCACCGAGGGCGTGTTGCGGGCGATCGTCGCTATGGTCCTCATCCTGGTCGTCGGAGGGGCCTCGGCCCGCTGGGCACGGCGCCGACTCGCCTACGAGACCTGGCACTTCATGCACCTGTACACCTACGTCGCGGTGGTCCTCGCCTTCACCCACCAGGTCGCGGCGGGAACCACGTTCACCACGTCGCCGGCCGCCACCGCGTACTGGTACGGCCTGTGGGGCTGCGCGCTCGGCGCGGTGTTCGCCGGCCGCGTCGCGCTCCCCCTCCGACGGAACCTGCGGCACCGGCTGCGCGTGTCGGCGGTCGTGCCCGAGTCCGAGCACGTCGTCTCCGTCTATCTGACGGGCCGCGGCCTGGACCGGCTCCCCGCCCGCGCGGGCCAGTTCTTCCTGTGGCGGTTCCTGACGAAGGACCGCTGGTGGCAGGCGAACCCGTACTCCCTGTCGGCCGCTCCCGACGGCACCCACCTGCGGCTGACGGTGAAGGCGTCCGGCGCGGGGTCCGCGTCGCTGCGCCACCTGGAGCCGGGGACCCGGGTCTTCGCCGAAGGCCCCTACGGCGCCTTCACCGCCCTTCACCGCACCCGTCCGAACACGCTGCTGATCGCGGGCGGTGTCGGCATCACCCCGATCCGCGCGCTCCTGAAGGAGCTGCACGGTCATGCCGTGCTCGTCTACCGCGTCTCCGCCGCGCAGGACGCGGTCCTCTACGGCGAACTGCGGGAGCTCGCCGCCGCCAAGGGCGCGTCGCTGCATCTGATCAGCGGCCCGCCGTCCCCCGACCCGCTGGCGCCGGACGCGCTGTCCGCGCTCGTTCCCGACCTCGCCGCACGCGACATCTACGTCTGCGGTCCGCCCGGCATGACCGGTGCCGTACTGCGCGGCCTGCGCGCGCTCGGCGTACCCAGGCGGCAGGTCCACTTCGAACGCTTCAGCCTGGCCGGCTGAACCAGAGACACAGCAGACAAGGAGGAACCTCACGTGAAACGTGCACTGCCCGCCCTGGTCCTGTCCGTCGCGGCCCTGATCCCGATCTGGCGGTACACACCGTCGATCGGTTCGTCCGCCCAGCCACCGCCGAGCGGGGCGGAAGCACTGTCCCCGCCCGCGCCCTCGTCGAACCCGACCGCTCCGCCGGCGTCCTCATCTGACTCCTCCGCACCGCCGGATTCGTCGCCCGGATCCTCCGCCCCGCCGACGACCGCCACAGGCCCCCAGGTGATAGCCGGGTCGACGGTCCCGACCGAGAAGGGAGACGTCCAGGTCGAAGTGACACTCACCGCGGGCCGGATCACTGCGGTCCGGGCCCTCAAGGCGCCCCCGCACCCGCAGACCACGGCGGCCCTCCCGAAGCTGGTCGAGGCGACCCTCGAAGCGCAGAGCGCCGACATCGACGCGGTGACGGGGGCGACGATCACCAGCGACGGCTACCGGGAATCCCTCCAGGCGGCCCTCGACCTGAAGAACGGCGCCTGACGTGAACCGGGTCGAGCACGTCATGGGCCTGCCGGTCTCCCTGCGCATCGACGACGCGTACGTCCCCGAGGGCGCCGCGGACGCGGTCTTCGCCTGGCTGCGCGAAGTCGACGCACGGTTCAGTCCGTTCAAGCCCCGCAGCGAGGTGTCCCGCCTGAACCGGGGCGAGCTGGGCACCGCCGATGTCAGCCCCGACCTCGCCCATGTCCTGGTGCTGTGCGAGCAGTACCGCAGAGCGAGTGGCGGCGCCTTCGACGTACGGCTGCCGGGCCGGGGCCTCGACCCCTGTGCCGTCGTCAAGGGCTGGTCGGTGCAGCGCGCGGCAGAGCTGCTCAGGGCGGCCGGGGTGCGGCGGTTCTGCCTCAACGCCGGAGGCGACGTCGTCGTCGCCGGCGGCCCCTGGAGGGTGGGCATTCGCCACCCCGAGGACGCCGGCCGGATCTGCGCGGTCCTGGAGCTCACCGACGCGGCGGTCGCCACCTCCGGCCACTACGAACGAGGCGCCCACATCCTCGACGCCCGGAGCGGCCTCCCCGCCACCGGCCTGCTCTCCCTCACGGTCGTCGCACCGACGCTCACGGAGGCGGACGCGACGGCGACGGCGGCGTTCGCGCTGGGCGCGGAGGGCGTCGCGTGGGCGGCCGGGCGCCCGCACTGCGAGGTGTTCGCCGTCGACGCGGCCCGCAAGGTCCTCCGTACGGCGGGGCTGCCCACGGCACGCACCCCCATGGGCGACGCCGCCTGATCATCGCCACGTGATCTCCGCCGTCTGCTCAACTCCGTCTGATCAACGCCGGCTGATCAACGCCGGCTGATCAACGCCGGCTGATCAAGGGAAACGGCGTCAGAGAAGTCCCTAGCTCGATCCGGCAGGCCGGGACCCTGCGCTGCGGGCCGCGAGGAAGAGGAAGAGTCCGCAGGCGGACACGAGCAGCCAGCCCGGACGGGTCGCGGCGGCGAGGTCGGCAGGGCCCGCACCCGCGGCCAGGCCGCCGGCGGCGGCGATGCCGACCGCCGCGCCGACCTGGCGCGCGGTGGAGGTGATCGCCCCCGCCACTCCGGCCCGGGACGGCGGCAGACCGCTGACCGCGGTGTTGGTCAAGGGGGCGTTGGCGAAGCCGAAACCGATGCCGATCAGCAGGAAGGCGAGGAGGATCAACGGCACGCGCGTGTCCCCGTCCAGGTTCACCAGGCACAGGCCACCGGCCGTGATGAACACGCCCGCGAGGATCAGTGGACGCCGGGGGCCGAGGCGCCCCACCAGGGTGCCGGACCAGGGGGCGCACAGAGTGGCGCCGAGCGCCATGGGGAGGGTCACGGCGCCGGTCTCCAGCGGCGTCCAGCCACGGACGTGCTGGAGATGGAGAGTGTTGAGAAGCAGGGTCGCGTTCAGCGCGACGAACACCGCCGTCGCGCCCAGTACCGCCGTGACGAACGGCGCGTGGCGGAAGAGCCCGAGATCCATCAGGGGTTCGCCCCGGCGCTGCTCGACCATGACGAAGCCGGCCGCGGCCGCCGCGGTCACGACGTAACCGGTGAGGGCCGCGGGCGACGTCCAGCCGATATGAGGTCCTTCGATGAGGAGGCCGACGAAGAGACAGAGGAGCACGGTCAGGAGTACCTGGCCGGGCAGGTCGAGGCGCCGGGTGCGCTCCCCCCGGGACTCCGGCACGAACACGGCGACGAGGACGAGAGCCACGACGACCACCGGTGCGTTGATCCAGAACACCGAGCGCCAGCCGAACGCGGCGATGAGCGCCCCGCCGGTGACCGGGCCGGCCGCCATGCTGAGCCCGAAGACCGAGGCCCACACCCCGATCGCGCGTGCCCGTTCCCGCGGGTCGGGCATGGCGTTCACCACGATCGCCAGGGCCACCGGACTCAGCATCGAGGCCCCGACGCCCTGGACGGCGCGGGCGGCGACGAGGACGCCGAGGGACGGGGCGAGGGCGCACGCGAGCGAGGCAAGGCCGAAGACGGTCAGCCCGCACCGGAACACCCGGCGGCGCCCGAGGCGATCGGCGAGGGCGCCCGAGGCGACGAGCAGACTGGCCATCATCACGGTGTAGGCGTCGACGACCCACTCGAGGCCGCGGGTGCCCACGTCGAGGCCCTGCCCGATCTCGGGCAGCCCCACATTGACGATGGTGGTGTCGACACCGACCAGGAACATGCTGAGCGCGCAGACGGCGAGCACCGTCCAGCGCTTGCGCGGGCTCAGCGGGGAGGGTGGCGCGGCCAGGGATTTCGTGAGCACGGTGGGACCCTTCGACGAGATCGGACGCCGCCCACATTCGGGCGGGTCGGGGGCCGCGGACCATGAAATTTGCGGAGACCGCAAAATGGGGGCATGGACGCCGAACTCTCCGAACTCCTCGACGGCATCGGGCCACGACTGCGCGCGCTGCGGCGCGACCGCGGCCTCACCCTCGAAGTCCTCGCTCAGGACACCGGGATCTCCGTGAGCACGCTGTCGCGCCTCGAGTCGGGCCTGCGGCGTCCGACGCTCGACCTCCTCATTCCGCTCGCCAGGGCCCACCGCGTCGCACTGGACCAGCTGGTGGCGGCCCCGGCGACCGGCGATCCGCGGGTCCATCTGAGGCCACGGAGCCGGGAGCACGGGAGCGTCCTGGTCCCGTTGACGCAGTACCCGGGCCGGGTCCAGGTCTTCAAGCAGGTCCTCGCGCACCGCGAACCACGACTGGTGACCCACGCCGGCTACGAATGGCTCTACGTGCTCGCCGGGGAGCTCCGCCTGATCCTCGGAGAACGCGAGGTCGTCCTCCGGCCGGGCGAGGTCGCCGAGTTCGACACCGGCGAACCGCACTGGTTCGGCCCGGCGGGCCGTGAAGCGGTGGAGATCCTGCACCTGTTCGGCCCCCACGGGGACCAGGCCGTCGTACGAACCGGCCCGACGAAGAACGGCTGAGCCGACGCCGAAATCCGGGCTGAGATGCGCGGTCGTCCTCATCAATCGCAGGGCTTCAAGGCCATCGTGTTGTTGAAGTGGTAACCGCGGTGAAGCGCTGGCATCCACGCCTTCGGCGGCGCATGATGGACATAGTGCCCTCACCCACATGGACACAGAGCGTGACGGCCTTCTTGGCTCCCACGCCGGTCCCCGCACATCAAGTGGTTGAAGTCGATCGAGTAGTTCGCTACTCGGGACTTCCAGGTGGCCGCATCACGGAAGGACGGACATCGTGGCCGTTCTCAAACTCTCGCTGTTCTCGAACAACTTCCCCGATTTCTTCATCATCGATCACGACGGCCTTGCCGACATCGCCAAGATCGAAACCGAAGAAGACCGTCGTAACGCCACGTTCCAGTGGACCGGCCCCAGCCTGGTCAATTTCGGCGGAACAGGAATGCTGGTACGGGCGGTTGCTCCGCCAGGATTCTGTCTGCGCATCGCGACGTTCGACAACTTCCGCATCCACAGCAAGTTCTTCACCGGGATCACGGACCCCCAGGTCAAGGCGGAGGTCATCGAGGAATCGACGTACGTCATCGAACCGGCCAAAATCGATCCGAACCAGGCTTCGTTCCGGTCCGTGAAGTTCCCGGACCGATTCATCCGGCACAGGAACTTCGCACTCTTCGCCGAGCCGGTCGTGACCCCGTCCGAACTGCAATCCGCATGCTTCAGAATTGCCTCGCCGCTCCACCCGGAGGAGTTCTAGACGCGCCGGGGCGGAATGGGGAGCGCGCGGCAGAAGCCGCGTGCTCCGCGTCGTCCGCGGGCGGCCGGCCACGTCGTGTCGGGCGCGCCGGCCGACGACCGAGTAGTGACTCGTCGCCGGCCTCTCCCCCATCCCCGGACACGGTTCATGCACCGCCGAAGGGGCTCCCCGCGTCCATGGGGAGCTGCTGCTCCCGCGCGCGTGAGGACGGCCTCTGCGCGCCGTCCCGGTCACGCGATGACTTCTGGTTCGTACGAGGGTTGTAACAGACGCGAGATGCCGGTGAACCGGCTTCCCCACGTGGCAAGAATACCGATGTCGCTTGCACAAGGACCGGCTCCGGGCCGGTCACGGGGGAAGAGAGAACGGCATGAACTCGAAGACGGTCAGAGCCGGTTCACCGCGTCGGGGCCTGCGCGGCGCTGTCCTGGGCGCGGCCGTGGTCGCGGCTCTGCTGACGACCACCGCCTGCCAGGGCGACGGCGAGGCCGCCGCGCCGCCGTCCGCCTCCGCCCCGTCCAGCGCCGCCCCCTCGGGCTCCGCGTCGGCCGGCGGAAGCGCTCCGGAGACCACCGCGCCCACGGGCGATTCCGGGACCGGCAGCGGCAGCCCGACGGCCACCGCGACCGGGGACAGCGGCGAGACCGGCGGCGGCAACGGCACGAAGTACGAGGATTGCGAGGCGGACGGGCTCACCACTGCTGTCGAGCTCCAGGACGAGCGCGGGGAGACCCCCCGCCACTTCCTGCTGACCGTCACCAACACCGCGAAGACTCCGTGCGTCCTCAACGACGCGCCGCAGGTACGGCTCAAGGCAGGCAACGACGCCCCGATCGTCGAGACGCTCGGGGAGCCGGACACCGAGCCCGTGGTCGTCGAGGGGGGCGGCAAGGCCTACGCCGGCCTGTACGTCTTCGGGAACGACGAGGGGGGCGAGGCACAGTACGACCAGTCCGACCGCTTCACCGCGACCCTGGTTGCCGGCGAGGGCACGGAGCTGAGGGGCACGCTCGTCTTCGACCTGCCCGACAGCCTCGACACGGTCTCCGTCGACGACGCGGCGCGGGTGAACGGCTGGGCCGGTACCGAGGGCCTTGCGATGCGCCCGATCACCCAGCTCTGAGGAGTGCCGCGGGGACCGTCGTACCCCCATCGCTGGGGGGGTGGGACGACGGCGGTCCTTGCGGGGCGCGGGCCCGGGTCAAGGAAGCCCGCGCGGGTACGGCGGTGAGAGTCACGCGAACGACGGCCACCGGTTGGCGGCCCACTCCCGCCAGTTCCCCCAGCCACGGGGCGGTCCGGCAGGTCCGCGGCCTCCCAGCTCCGCCGCGTCAGGCTCCTCGAAGTGCGCCCGCCCGTACAGGATGTCGGCCTCGGTCATCGGTAGCGTCTCGTCAGGCGCGGTTGTCTGGCGCTGGGCGATCCGGGCGCGTTGGGTCTCAGCGTCCACCGGTAGGTAGACCATCCGGAAGCACGCGTCCTCGGACTCCACCAGCCATCGGATCGCGGACCGTTCGTCCCGGGACCAACAGCCGTAGTCCACCACGACCTTGGTACCCAGCTTCACCGCCTCCAAGGCGAGCCAGAGCATGCGCCCCTCGAGCACATCGCGCTTCCCGTCCGCCTCCGCCTCGCCGAACAGGGGAATCATCCAGTCGTCGGGCGTCAGACGCAGCGCGCCGTGCTCGTGGGCAAGCTGCCGGGCCCTCGTAGTCTTCCCGGCCCCCGGCAGGCCGACCATAAGGAACAACGTCGTCACGCCCTGATCGTGTCAGGGAATCGGAGCCGTCGACGACCGCTTTATCTGCCCGATCAAGGCCTTCCGGGCGGTCGCGACCGCCCGGAACACCCACGCCGCCGGAACCGCGGCGGACCTACCTGACGAGCTCGGTCGGTTCGTCCAGCCGCGTCAGCTTCCGCGGGTTTCGTACGACGTAGATCCGGGTGATCCGCCCGTTCTCCACCACGAGGCTCACCGCCGAGGGCTCGCCGTCGAACTCGATCCGGCCCGCGGGCGCGCCGTTGAGCCACACGCTGGTCGTCCCGAGCACGGCCACCACCCGGTTCGCGCGCGCGAGCAACGGCGCCACCGCTTCGGCACCGTGGATCGGAGCCAGAGCGGCGGGCACGATCCCGCCGCCATCGGCGATCAGGACCACGTCAGGCGCCATGACCTCCATCAGCTCCTGCAACTGGCCGGTGTGCAACGCGGCCAGGAACCGCTCCACCACGACCTGCTGCTCCGACCGGTTCACCCGCACCCGCGGCCGTCGGGCCGCCACGTGCTCGCGAGCCCGCCGCGCGATCTGGCGCACCGCGACGGGGGTCTTCCCGACGGCCTCGGCGATCTCGCCGTACGGCATCTCGAACACCTCACGGAGCACGAATACCGCCCGCTCGGTGGGCCCGAGGGTTTCGAGGACGGTCAGCATCGCGATCGAGACGCTCTCCGCGAGTTCGATGTCCTCGGCCACATCGGGGCTGGTCAGCAGCGGCTCCGGCAGCCACTCGCCGACGTACTCCTCGCGGCTGCGCGCCAGGGTGCGCAGGCGGTTGAGGCCTTGCCGTGTGACGACACGCACGAGGTACGCCCGCGGATCGCCCACCTGTGACCGGTCGACGCCGGCCCACCGCAGCCAGGACTCCTGGAGCACGTCCTCCGCGTCGACCGCCGACCCGAGCATCTCGTAGGCAACCGTGAACAGAAGGCCGCGATGGGCGACGAACGGGTCCTCCGTCATGCCGCCGATACTCCCCGGGACGTCTCAGGACGCGCAGCCAGGGGAATCTCGCAGGCCTCGGAGAAGCCCTGCGACGTGACCCCGTTCGCGCTGTTGTTCCTGGTCGCCATGTTGACGAAGGCGATGTACGCGGTGAGCTCGACCATCGCCGCCGGGCCGAGGCGGCCGAGCAGGCTCGCGTACAACTCGTCGGTGACGGTCGGCGGTGTGTTCGTCATCGCCTCGGCGTACTCCAGCGTGTCCCGCTCCAGCGGCGTGAACACCTCCGACTCCCGCCAGCGCGGCACCTGGCTCGCCTTGGCCAGGTCCAGGTGCGCGTTCTGCGCCTGGAAGTAGCCGACGTCGAGGCACCAGCCGCAGCCGACCTGTGCCGCGACGGCCATGTGCGCGAACGACTTGAGACTCGCGTCGGCCGCATCCCACTCAATGAGCTTGGCCGAGAACTCCAGGTTGGACGTGGCGACCTCGGGGCTGTGCCACACCACCTCGACCGGCTCGGGCACGGCACCGAGCTGCTTGATCATGCTTTCGCTGAGCTCGGTGGGGAGCTCGGCCTTCGGGACGCGTAGCGCCATGGTGTTTCTCCTTGTGCGTCTGACTGGTTGCCATGAAGACACCGCCGGGCCCGCAGATGTGACACTCACAGCCACCACAGATCGTCACGCCGGCGCACACAGGCCGGCGGGCGCTCGGATCCCCGTCTACCGGATGTCCCGCTGCCCCACTGGGCTCGCCTTGCGGCCCCCGCTTCGCGGCGGGGCTGCCTGGAGTCGTCAGGAGCACGAGCTCCTGACGACTGCTGTGGCGAAGCACCGGGCCGGTCGTCGGCCGCCGGCAGCGGCCGACTGCGTTCGGCACGTGTCAGTGGGTGGTGGACCAGCCGAGCCAGCGACGGAGCGCGATGTGGGTGCTGTCGTCCAGGGTGCAGAGCACGTCGATGGCGTCGAGATCGCCCGGCAGCGGCGCGATGCCTGCCGCGGTGAGAGTGGCGTGCAGCTCCAGTCGGCGGCGGTCGGCCGGCTCCAGGCCGTGGGACGGGCTGCCTGAAGGCGCGGGCTCCGGCTTGGAGTAGTCGTCGAACTCCGTGATCCCGCAGGTCGCCGATGTCTCCCCGTGCAGGTCGTCGAAGTCGTACACGGCAGGGAAGCGGTACGGGTCGAGATCCAACAGTGCGCGCGGAGCCGTGGTGAGCGCCTGAAACTCGGTCATGAGCGTCTCCTCAGTCGTCGTGCAACGTTCGTGCAGGGAACGACGACACGGGTACTGCGGCCCGTTGCGATCCGGAGAGAAACCCACCCGGATGCCGCCTACTCCATCTCGTCACAAGTGAGAAGACCCGACGAACGCCGCGCACGCCGCGTGAGACCGAGCTCCACGGGCTGGCCAGTGGCGGCGTGCACTGGTGGCTCACGGCTGCTGATCAGGGGCTCTGTGCGGTACGGAGGCGGAACGTTCCGCCGGCCGCGGTGCCGTCATGTCGAGCAGGAGCAGGGCGTCGTGGTCGGGGCTGCCGGGTTCGGCCGTGTAGACGCCGATGCGCCGGCCAGGGGTGCCTTCAATGTGCAGTGACTGTGAGGTCAGGGTGATCGTCCCGACCTGGGGGTGGTGGAACGTCTTGTGGGCGGGCTTGCGACCGGTGACTTCGTAGCGTTCCCACAGGCCTGCGAAGTCAGGGCTCTTGAGCAGAAGCTCGCCGACGAGGTTCGTGAGGTCGGGAGCGTCGGGTGCGGTGCCGGCGGTGGCCCGCAGACGGGCGACGCACGCGGTGATCTGCCGGTCCCAGTCGGCGAACAGATCGCGGGCCGCTGGATGAAGGAACAGGTAGCGGGCGAGGTTGCGGTGCTTGGCCGGCCAGTCGTCCAGACCCGCGTACAGGGCGAGGCCGCCGGGGTTCCAGGCGAGCATGTCCATGCTGCGGCTGATGACGTACGCCGGGTTCGGGCGCAGTGACTCCAGGAGCAGCTTGAGGTGGGGGCGCACGCTGCGGCTCGGGACCGGGGGCGGTTCGGGGGCGTAGCGGGCGGCGCGGGCGGCGAGCTCGCGCAGGTGCTGGTGTTCTTGGTCGTCCATGTGCAGGGCTCGGGCGAGCGAGTCGAGGACGGCGGGGCTGGGGCGGGTCTCCTTGCCGCGTTCGAGGCGCACGTAGTAGTCGATGCTGATCCCGGAGAGGGTGGCCAGTTCTTCGCGGCGCAGGCCGGGGGTGCGGCGGATGCCGGCGCCCACGGTGAGGCCGACGTGGTCGGGGCTTGTCTGGGTGCGGCGGGCGCGCAGGTAGCGGCCCAGCTCGGCGCCCTCGCTGTTGGCGCTCTCGGATGCCATGGTTCCAGTCTCACCCGCTCGGCACGTGGCTCGCAGACGGGAGGGGGGCCCTGCCATGACCCCTGAAGAGCCCGCCCTGCCACACCGGAGGAATCCAGGCGAAGGTGAATGAGCACGAGGCCGGCACCACTGACCACCCGCGCCGCCCCGCACGACCCGCTCACGCTCGTCCAGACCGCGGATGCCTGCCGGGCCATGACCGACCGCGAGGTCCTCAAGACCCCCATCCGCCCCTGACCACCCTCTCCCGCCCGCTCCCGCCCGTACAGCGAAGGACATTCCGCTCATGCAGACCGTCACCCTCAACAACGGCGTCGAGATGCCGCTGCTCGGCTTCGGCGTCTACCAGATCCCCGCCGAGGACACCGAGCGCGCCGTATCCGAGGCCCTGGCCGCCGGCTACCGCCTGCTGGACACCGCCGCCGCCTACGGCAACGAGGAAGCCGTGGGCCGCGCCATCGAGTCCAGCGGCATCCCGCGCGAGGAGTTGTTCGTCACCACCAAGCTGTGGGTCCAGGACGCACCGGCCGAGGGCAACACCAAGCGCGCCTTCGAGGCCTCCCTGGGCAAGCTCCGCCTGGACTACGTCGACCTGTACCTGATGCACCAGCCCTTCGGCGACGTCTACGGCCAGTGGCGCGCCATGGAGGCGCTCAACCGCGAGGGCGTGACCAAGGCGATCGGGGTCGCCAACTTCTACCCCGACCGCCTGATCGACCTGATCCTCAACAACGAGATCACCCCGGCCGTCGACCAGATCGAGACCCACCCCTTCTTCCAGCGCACCGACTACCAGGACCTCATGCGCGAGCACGGGGTGCAGATCCAGTCCTGGGGCGGCTTCGCCGAGGGCAAGAACGACCTGTTCACCAACCCGCTGCTTGCCGAGATCGGCAAGGAGTACGACAAGTCCGTCGCCCAGGTCGTGCTGCGCTGGCTGACCCAGCGCGGCGTCGTCGCCATCCCCAAGTCGGTGCGGGCCGAGCGCATGGCCGAGAACATCGACGTCTTCGACTTCCAGCTCACCGACGAGCAGATGGCCGCCATCGCCACCCTCGACACGGGCCGCTCCCTGTTCTTCGACCACCACGACCCCGAGATGGTCACCTGGCTCGCCAAGCGCCGCCTGAACGCCTGAACGCCTGACCCGAACCCCTCACCCGAACGCGACCAGCACCAGCACCAGCACCAGCACCAGCAGACGTGAGGCGGCTCGCATGTTGCCGCGGTGTGGTGGAGTCATGGCGGGCTCGTGGCAGCAGGCCCCGTCGCGACGTCCGAACGGCGGCGCACGTCTAGCATCCGGGGAACGGCCCCGCCGCTGCCGGTGCGGAGCCGTACCCGGTCACTGCCAAGGGCAGGTTCGTCATGAGTACATCCCGCACCCTCACCGTCGGCGAAGCAGAGGCTCGACTGCCCGAGCTGAACGTGGTCGACGTCCGCACCCCGGGCGAGTTCGCGTCCGGCCGTCTGCCCGGCGCCGTCAACGTCCCCCTGGAACGCATCGAGGACAGGGTGCCCGACCTGCGGGACGCCACCACGAGCAGGCCGCTCCTGCTGGTGTGCGCCTCCGGTGCCCGATCCGAGAAGGCCGTCGCGACCCTCGCCTCCCACGGGGTCGCCGCGGCGAGTCTCACCGGCGGCACCCGGGGATGGGCCTCGGCCGGCCATCCGCTCGAATACCCGCCGGGACCCGTGCGGAAGGTCTGGGGGATGGAGCGTCAGGTGCGCTTCACCGCAGGGGTGCTGGTGCTGCTCGGCCTGGTTCTCGGGCTGCTCGTCCATCCCGCGTTCCAGGTGCTCTCGGCGGGGATCGCCGGGGGTCTGGTGTTCTCGGCGCTCACCGACACCTGCGGCATGGCGGCGGTCCTGGGCCGGCTTCCCTTCAACCGGCGCGACGCGGCACCGCACAGCTGACGCGCGCCGCCGCTTCCCGCGCGGTCACTGCCGTGCGTGCGGGTCCGGCGGGGCGGAGTGACGACTCTCGGGGCCGAACCGGCCGAGCAGCGCGGTGAGAAGGACTGCCGTCAGGGTGCCTGCGACGACGCCGCTGCCCAGGATCGTGCGGGCCCAGCCGGGGAACCCCGCATACAGATCCGGGGTGAGCAGCGGCAGCAGTCCCACGGTGAGCGCGAGCGCGGCGGTCAGCGAGCCCGTACCGGTGCCGGACAGGTCGGCGCGGCGGAGCATCTCGACGCCCATGACGGCGATCACGGCGTAGACGACGAGGGCGGAGCCCCCGACGACGGCCTCGGGTATGCCCGCCAGCGCCCGGGACACGGGCGTGGCCAGGCCGAGGACGACGAGGAGTACTCCGGCCCCGGCGGTCACGAACCGGCTGCGGACGCCGGTGAGCCGGCCGATGCCGATGTTCTCGGCGCTGGTGACCATGAGGGACGTACCGAACAGCCCGCCCGCCAGGGAGACGACGGCGTCGGCACGGGCGACGCGCGGGACGTCCCGTTCGGGCGCCGGGGTCCGGCCGACGGTCTCGCTGTTGAGCACGGTCTGTCCGGTGATCTCGGCCAGGGTGGTGAGGCTGAACAGGAGCAGCGGAAGGGCGGCCAGCAGGTCGAACCGCGGTGTCCCGAAAGGCAGGAACGCGGGTAGAGCGAAGCCGCTGCCGGCCGCGGGGGCGAAGCCTCCCAGGCCGGTCGCCACCGCCACGGCGGTGCCCGCCGCCATCCCGATGAGGACGGAGGTCTGGCGCCAGACGCCGCGCAGGAACACGTACGCGGCGACGGTCGCCGCGACCGTGAGCCCGGCGAGGAGCACCGCGCGGGGCTCGCCCGTGCCGTCCGGGCCGGTGACGAGCCGGGCCGCGACCCGGATCATCGCGATCCCGATGAGCAGCACTGTCACCCCCATGACCAGGGGCGGGAAGAGCCGTACGACGCGGGCGTACAGGGGCAGCACGGCCAGGAGCAGGGCCGCCGCCAGGAGGACGGCGCCGGCGGCGGTCGGCGCCCCGTGGTCCTGGGCGATCTGGAGGAACAGTGCGGTCGCGGCGCCGCCGGGCAGCATG
The DNA here is from genome assembly GCF_014451325.2 of Streptomyces sp. CB02980. Taxonomy (GTDB): domain Bacteria; phylum Actinomycetota; class Actinomycetes; order Streptomycetales; family Streptomycetaceae; genus Streptomyces. Next base: position 411,675 of record NZ_JACSCH020000001.1, read on the forward strand.
ACGAACGGAAGGCGGCCGCCGATCCGCCACACGCCGAGGGACTGGAGCAGGGTGCCGGCTCCGCACAGCAGCAGGACGGCGCTGAGCAGCGAGGCCGTCGCACCGGGCGCCATCCTCAGGGTGCCGGCGACGAGGAAGACGGTGGAGACCGGGGCGGCGATCATGGCCAGGACGTGCTGGGCCGACAGCGGTACCAGTCTCCGCCAGGGAACCGTCGCGTCGACGGCTTCGACGCCTTCGACCGGGTCGCCGGAGGCAGGAGTGGACGCGGACGTGGAGTCGGACGTGGCCTCCGGGGTGGCCTTGGACGCCGGGGTGTTCGTCATGCCGTCGTCTCCAGCCACGGGATGTCGGCCGCGGTGTAACGGTAGGCGCGGAAAACCGCGTTGGGTTCGGACGGGAAGAGGCCACGGACTTCGCTCTCGCCGTAGCCGGCGAAGTGCGGGACGACGTACTCCCAGCACAGGTAGCCGTCCTTGGTCACTTCGAACAGCCTCCCCGACGGCGAGTCGGTGACGAGCGTGTTGCCGTTCGGCAGGCGCTGCGCCGAGCCCATGAAGGGCGCGAAGAAGAACTCGCGCGCCGGGTCGTGGTACTCCCACACGATGTCGCCGGCGGCCCGGTCGATCTCGATGACGCGGGAGTACGGGACGTCGTGTCCGGGCCGGAAGGCGCCGTTGTCGAAGACGAGCAGCCGGCCGTCGTCCAGTTCGGTGGGGGCGTGCTGCTGGCTGACCGTGCCGGGGCGGCTGCGCCAGAGGATCTCGCCGGTGTCGCGGCTGATGACGACGACGGCCGAGACGCTGCGCAGGCTGGCCAGGATGTTGCCGTCCCGCAGGGGCGTGACGCTGTTGATCAGGGGCCAGTGTTCCCGCGCATAGGCCTCGTGCAGAGGGAAGGACGCGCGGTCGAGGTGCTCCGAGGCCCGCCAGGACCAGAGGAGTTCACCGTTCGGGCCGACCTCCTTGATGGTGTCGGCCCAGACGACACCGCCCTCGGCCTCGGAGCCGGGCACGCCGCCCCGTACCGTCGCGGCTTCGGCCCCGGTCAGGGGTTCCAGGGCGGTGTAGAGGACGCGCCCGTCGTCGAGGTGGTGGGCGTCGTGGTGCTGGAGGGGGTCGCGGTGTTCCCGCAGGACGGTGCCGTCGGGTGCCGCACGGAGCATGACGCCGCCCCGGTACTTGTGCCACATCGGGAAGAGGGCACGCTCCCCCGGAAGTACGCCGTTGTAGGCCAGCGTGCCGTCGGCGAGCAGACGGGCGTGGCGGCCGGGGCGGTACGGAAGGTTCCAGCTGTGGACGGTATTGCCGTGGAGATCGATGAGGTAGACCTCCCCGGTGCCGGTGAGCGGTGCGTAGAGGGTGTAGCCGTCGGACACGGCCGCCTCGTCGAGGGCGATGAGGCCGACAGGACGGCGGCGGCGTGAGTTCTGGTCGACAGAGGGCACGTAGGGACTCCTAGCTTCAAACTTTCTTTGATGACAACAACCGACTTTGACGGTAGGGCCGCTGTGTGACGGGCGTGTGTCGGGAGTACGAAACCGTCTCCGAGTTCCCGCGTTGCGCCGCGTAAGGTGCCGTCAGGCGCCGTCGACCAGGGAGAACGGCGCCTCGGGGCGGGGAAGGACGGGACATCCATGGAGGCTGAGAGCACGAACACCCCTCGGGTGGGGGCTGCGGTACGCCGCCGACGCCGGGCACTCGACCTGACGCTCGCCGACGTGGCGCGGCTCAGCGGGCTCTCCTCCCCGTTCCTGAGCCAGATCGAGAATGACCGGGCACGCCCGAGCATGCGGTCGCTGCAGCGGATCGCGGACGCCCTCGGCACCACGGCGGTGCAGCTGCTCGGGACCTCGGACGAGACACGCACGATCGACGTGGTGCGCGCAGGTGACGACAGCGGCCTCGACCGGGAGGCCGGCGTCCGGCCGGTGGTACGGGGCCGCCATCAGCTGCACGCGCTCGAGTTCGTCGGCGAGCACGAGGCGGATCGCGAGTTCCGGCACCGCAACGACGAGCTGATGTACGTGGCGGACGGCTCGGTGGAAGTCGAGGCCGAAGGCCGGATCCACCGACTGGGACGCGGGGACACGCTCCTGGTGTCAGGCGGCGTCCGGCACCGCTGGCGCACCGTCGAACCGGGGTCGCGGGTCCTCGTGGTCGCGGTCGGCGACCACGTCGACGTCCTGGAGCCCTGACGGGACGAGCGCCTTCCCGACGCTCTCGGACCGGGAACTGTCCACGCCCTGAGCGATCTACCGATCCACACGATCTAAGCGATCTACGCGGTGTTCGTCCATGCCTCCGTCTTCTTGATCCTCAAGTGCGTGACGGAGACCGAGGCCGCACGCTGGAAAGCGTGACCTGCCCCCCGGCCGCCTCACGCCGCCGAAGGCCCACACCGTCGAGTCGACGAAAGGAGCACCGCCGCCATGAGTGACCTCATCCTGATCCGTCACGGCGAGACGGAGTGGAGCGTGAGTGGGCGCCACACCGGCCGTACCGATCTGCCGCTCACGCCGGACGGCGAGGCGGAGGCACGCACGCTCGCCCCGTTCTTCGAGGGCCTCTCCCCTTCCTTCGTGCTCACGAGTCCCTTGCGGCGGGCCCGGCACACCGCGGACCTCGCCGGGCTGCGGGACGCGGCGATGGACGAGGACCTGTGCGAGTGGGACTACGGCGGGTACGAGGGGCTGACCACGGCCCGGATCCACGAGACCCGGCCCGACTGGTCGCTGTGGACCGACGGCGTACCCCCGCACGCCGACGGACGGCCGGGCGAGTCCGCCGAGGACGTAGGACGACGGGCCGACCGGGTGCTGGCGCGCATCGCGCCTCTCCTCGCCGCCTCGCAGGAGGACGGCGTGGTGGTCGCGCACGCGCATCTGCTGCGCGTCCTCACCGCCCGCTACCTTGGCCTGCCGGCGTCCGAGGGGCGGCTGTTCCTCCTGACGACGGCGACGGTCGGCAGGTTGTCCACGGAGCACGGACTGCCGGTGGTGGCAGGCTGGAACCAGCGCCCGCTCCCCCGTGTCCGTACGTGACACGGAGGCCGGTCGCCTGAAGGAGGGGCGGCTGCCCGCACCGCCGTACAGGACTCCCCCGACTGAGCCGAAAGAGTGCCCCGTCCACCCGCTCGTCCCCCCGACGACTGGCGGGGCGCCAGGAGCAGCGATGCGATGGGGCCATGCACCAGCGTGAGCACACCATGAACCGGTACGCCGGGCATTGGGCAGCGTGGCCGCCGGTGGCCGGCGCTGCGGTCATGGCCACCGGCATCCTGTCGGTCGGTCTGAGTCTGACCGGCTTCGAGGTGGTCTCTCTCGTGGCGCTTTGGCTGGCCACGGCGCTGTGGCTGCTGCTGGCGTTCGGCTTCTCGGCCCTGCTCCTGAGGGATCGGCGCCGCTGGGAGGTGACCGCCGACACCCCGCCGGCGCTCACCGCGGTCGCTGCCACGACAGTGCTCGGCGTCCGGTTCGAGCTCCTCGGCCTCACTCCGGTGGCCGTGTCACTCCTGGTGATCGCCGCGGTGGTGTGGCCGGTGATGCTGGTCGCCGTCCTCCGGCACCTGACCCGGCGGGCACCGGGCGCCGTGTTCCTGATCTGTGTGGCCACCCAAGGGCTCGCGGTGCTGTGTGCCGTCCTCGCGCCGGAGGCCGGTGACTGGCTTGCTCGGGTGGCTCTCGGCTTGTTCCTCCTCGGGCTCGCGTTGTACGTCGACGCCCTGGCCCGCTTCGATCTCCGCCAGGTGGTGACGGGCGCGGGCGACCAGTGGATCGCGGGCGGGGCGCTGGCGATCTCGGCGCTCGCCGGATCGAAGCTCCTCGCCTCGGGCGTCTGGTCGGGCGGCGCGGTCACGACGCTGCGGACGACCACGCTCGTCCTGGTGGCGCTTGATCTGGCCTGGTACGCAGTCCTGCTGTGCGGCGAGTTCGCCCGGCCACGCCTGGGCTACGACGTCCGTCGTTGGGCGACGGTCTTCCCGCTCGGCATGACGGCGGTGGCGTCCCTGTCGGTGGCGGCCGCCACCGGAGTCGGGTGGCTGGAAACGTTGGGTCGGGTGCTGATGTGGATCGCCGTGGCCGTATGGCTTCCGACCTCCTACGGCTTCGCCCGCTCGCTCATGGGGCACGCCGCCGACCGCTCCTCCCCCGCTGCCGGCGACCGTCGCCCGGCCCGGGCACACCGGTGGCGGTGACAACCAACGTATGGTTCGGGGCCTTCGAAAAGCCGCCAAGCCGCCCTCCTTCCGCGGTGACGCGCGGCTGCGGCCCGCCGATGGCACCCAGGGCTCTCCTGTCCGTTCCTCACGAGGTGAGGCGTCGGGCAGGCGAAGGGTGCACACTGGTCCTGGAGCTCCGCACGCTCCCGTTTCTGGCCCCTCCGAGAGACACCTCATGCACTACGAGACCTCCGAGGAACACGTATCGGGAACGCCGGCCACGGCGTCGCCCCTGGCCGATCGCGTCAAGATGGCCGGACCGACCCTCCTGTTCGGCCCTGCCATCGCCAAGGCTCGTCCGTACGGACTGCCGGCCCGCTCCAGTCGCTCGATCTGAGCGCTGTGGGACGTGGCGACTCCTGGAGCCCTGAGAAGCTCCGGGACGATCCACCCGGGCGGCGGGAGGAGGACACATGGCAACGTCACAGGGCTCCACACCCCGTGCCGGACCGGAGGACGGGGCCGGAGGAGCATCGCCCGGCGCCGCGGCCGACCCGGCGGACCAGCTGGCGCGTCTCGGCCGTTCGTGGGTCTGGCTCCTCGGTGCCGCGATGGCGACGCTCATCCCGGGCATCCTGGCGCTCGTGTGGCCGGACGTCACCTTGCACGTCCTGGCCGTGCTCATCGGGGTGTACCTGTTGCTGACCGGCGCCTTCCAGTTCGTGACCGTGTTCGGGCGCAGCAGCGACCGCGTGCCCGGCCTGATCGTGGCGGTCCTGTGTGTCCTGGGCGGCGTGCTGTGTCTGAGGAACCCGCTCCAGACGATCGCCGCGCTCTCGCTGATCGTCGGCGCCGTCTGGCTGGTGTCCGGCATCGTCACCCTCTACACGGCCATCGCGACCAAGAACATGCCGCACCGCGGCATCGTCATGGCCGTCGCGGCTCTCGGCATCGTCGCGGGAATCGTGGTGCTGGCGCTGCCGGCGGAGTCGGCCCGGGCCCTGACCAGGCTGCTCGGACTGTGGCTCGTCCTCCTCGGCCTGGCCGAGACGGCCGTCGCGCTGGCGTGGCGGTCGGCACTGCGCAGGGCGGGCGTCACGGGCCACGACGACTCGCCGGGCCCGGCCATCTGACCGCCGCGTCGCCGACGCAGCCTCGCGCGCCCGCCCTTCGGGGTGAGGCTCTCCCCACCCCCACCCCGCCACGCGGAGGACCCGAGGTACGCCACGGCATGCCCGGCGACCGCGGAAACGGAGGAATCATGTACCTCGCCTACGACTACCCGCTGCTCAATGTCTTCTGGACCATGTTCTGGTTCTTCCTCTGGGTCCTGTGGTTCATCCTGCTCTTCCGGATCATCACCGACATCTTCCGCGACAAGGACATGAACGGATGGGCCAAAGCGGGTTGGCTCGCCTTCGCCATCCTGCTGCCCTTCCTCGGTGTCCTCGTGTACGTGATCGCCCGCGGCAAGAACATGGGCCGCCGCGAGATAGCCCAGGCCCGTGACCAGCAGCGAGACTTCGACGCCTACATCCGCGAGACCGCGTCCGGTGCGGCGCGACCCAGCAGCGCCGAAGAACTGACCAGGCTCTCCGAACTCCGCTCCCGTGGAGACATCACGGATGAGGAGTTCAACCGGGCGAAGGCGCTGGTCCTGACCGACGACCGGCCGGCCACGAGCCCCGCACCCGGCGTGCCCCCCACCCCCGGACGCTGACCGCGCCCGACGATTCGACCGAGAAGCGAGGGATCGCGATGGCTTCCACTCACACCACACGGTCGGCAGACACGACGAGACAGGCCTGGGCCGGCGGACTGACCGTCTTCGCCGCCGTCATGCTCGGGATCACCGGCCTCGTCGGGATCTTCCGCGGCATCATGGCGATCGCGGAGGACGAGGTCTTCGTCGACACGCCCAACTACGTCTTCAAGTTCGACCTGACGTCATGGGGCTGGATACACCTCTCCCTCGGCGTCATCGCGATCCTCGTGAGCTTCGGGTTGTACCGGACGGCCACGTGGGCACGCGTGGCCGGCGTGGGCATCGCCGCGCTCGTCATCATCGCCAACTTCCTTTCCCTGCCCTACTACCCGGCCTGGTCGATCCTGATGGTCGCCATGTCGGGATTCGTCATCTGGGCACTGTGCGCGGTGAAGCGGGAGGAACTCCTCTGACGCAGGGCCTCCTCCGCCGGAACGGCCCGCCCCGCGGCGGACCGGTCCGGCGTGGGCCGTTCGGCGCGGATGGGCCGGTCAGGCGCCCTCGTCGAAACGGCCCGCCTCCACCTGGAGGGCAAGGGACTGCAGCACTTCGGCGGAGGAGACGTCGGTCCGCCCCTCGTCATGCGCCACGGCGAGACTGGTGAAGGCCAGGGTGAACCCGGAGACCATGGTGTACAGCGCGGGACCGAGCGCTGAGGCGAGGAGGTGGGCGACCTCCTGCGGAGTGGCGTCGGCCGGCACGCTGATGTGGGGCAGCATCTCGTTCAGCATCTGGGTGACCACCCGCGGCTCGATCTCGGACGCGGCCTCGAAGGCCTCGTCGCCCTCACTCTCGTCCTCCACGGCCCGGCGGATCTCCTGAGCCTCCGTCAGGATGCCGATCACTCGCTTCAGAACCTCAGCTCGCTCCATTTCACGGAGCCTAGCCCCAGGTCGGCAGGAGTGGTGGTGCGGCAAGCAGTTCACACTCGGCCACGCGCTACTCGATCGCCTCCCCCAGGGTGCCGGGGTCAGGGGGCGGTGGGGCCGGTCGGGGCGACCGTCCAGCTCCCGTCGTTCACCGCGTACACCGTCAGCCTGCGGTTGACCGTGTCGCCGTCCTTGTCGAAGGCGACCCGGCCGGAGACACCGTCGAAGGCCACACCGGCCACTGCCGGTGAGAGTTTCGCCCGGGCGTTGTCGGGGAGAGTGCCGCCGTTGTCCGTCACGAGGGTCTTCACCGCTTCGATGAGGGCCCAGGTCGCGTCGTAGGCGTACGGTCCGTACCAGCCTGGCGGCTCGGGGTAGTTCGCCTTCCGGTACCGGGCGAGGAACTCCCGCCCTGCCTCCGATTCCTCGGCGGGTACGCCGATCTGGGTCGCGAGGTCGCCCTCGGCCTGCGGGTTCTCCGTGAGGTACTGCTGGTCGAAGATGCCGTCGCCGCCCATCAGGGGGACGTTCACCCCCGCCTGCTTGAGCTGCCGGGACAGCGGCGCCGCGGTGTCGTAGTAGCCGCCGAAGTAGACGGCGTCGGCGCCTGAGGACCGTACTCGGACGGCCAGTCCCGCGAAGGCGCGTTCCGCGGGGTCGACCTGCTCGGTGCCGACGACGGTCCCGCCGAGTCTGGTGAACTCGGCCGTGAGACCGGCGGTGAGCGCGGTGCCGTGGGCGCTCGTGTCGTCGATGACGTACAGCTTGGTCTTCTTCGCCTCATGCAGGTACCGGGCGGCGAACGGCCCCTGGTCGACATCCGTGGCGATGGTGCGGAAGTAGGTGGAGTGGGGACGGGACCTGGTCCCCGCGGCCCAGTCGGGGCCCAGGGTCAGGGCGGGGTCGGTGTTGCCCGGTGACACGTTGACCACGTCCGCCCGCGCGAGCGAGGGCACCAGCGTTCGGGCGACTGCGGAGTTGAGAGGGCCGACGACCCCGAGAACCTTCTCGTCGGCCACGAACCGGCCGGCGATGGATGCGCCCTTGGCGGGGTCGGCCGCGTCGTCCAGGGCCTTGATCTCGAATGTCACGCCGGGGACGTGGCGGGACTCGTTGGCGGTCCTGGCCGCCAGGTCGGCGGCGTTCTTGATGCCGACGCCCATCGAGGACAGTCCGCCGCTCAGTGGTGCGTCCACACCGATCACCACCGTGACGGAGGGGTTCCCCGCTCCGCTGCCGGCCGCCCCGCCCCGAGCGGCGTCGTCATCACGGGTGAGGGCCCAGGTCAGGAGGGAGCCCGAGGCCAGCACCGCCAGCGCCGTGCTCAGGACCGCGGAGCGCCGGGTGAGGCCGCGCCGCCGGCCCGACGTCGGCCCTCGGTGCCCGGAGTCGGCCGTCGCATCCAGTGTGACCGGGCCTTCGCCCTGGGGTACGGGCACGGGCGGGGTGGTCGGGCGGTCCGGCACGGGGCCGCGCGGAGTGCCGACGGCGGACCCGGAGTCCCGGACCGTGGGGGTTGGTGGTGGCGGAGTCGGTGAGGGTGCCTGCTGCGGCATCGGCGGGGCGGAAGCGTTCTCCGCTGCCGCGTCCGGTGCGGGTGCCGGTACGGGTGCAGGTGCCGGGGTCGCCCGAGGATCGGGCGTGTGGGCGGGGGTGGGCGTGGCTTCGGATTCGGGGGCGCGTTCGCGCGCCGGCCCGTGCTCGGCTGATACGTCGGGACCGGCCGAGGACCGCAGCACCGACGCGAGCATCTCGGCCGCTTCCGAGGCGGCCACGCGCTGAGCCGGGTCCTTGGTGAGGAGCGCGTCAAGCACGGGGGTCAGCGGGCCGGCATGGACCGGCGACCGGTGCGGGCTGGTGAACACCGCCACGGCGAGGGCATGGAGCCCCTCCGCCTCGAACGGCGGGCGTCCCTCGACAGCGTGGTACAGGGTCGCGCCGAGCGCCCACAGGTCGTTGGCCGGAGTCGGGCGCTTGCCGTCCAGCTGCTCCGGCGGCATGTACTGCGGGGTGCCGATCACGATTCCGCTGTGGCTCAGCTTGGTCGTGGCGTCGGCGAGGTGGGCGATGCCGAAGTCGGTCAGGACGACACGGTCCTTGGTCAGCAGCACGTTGTCCGGCTTGATGTCGCGATGGACGATGCGCGCCCGGTGCGCCTCGGCCAACGCGTCGAGCATGGCGGCGCCGATCTCGGCCACCCGCCGTACGGGCAGTCTGCCGTGGCTTCGGATGGCGGCGGCCAGGGACTGCCCACGGATCAACTCCATGATGATGACGGGGGCTCCGTGGTGCTCCACGACGTCATGGACGGTGATGACTCCGGGGTGGCTGAGAGTGACCGCTGCGCGGGCCTCGCCGGTGAACCGCCGGAGCAGCACGGCTCGGTCGTCGTCGTCCATGCCCGGCGGGAACAGGATCTCCTTGACGGCGACCTCGCGCCCGAAGAGCTGCTGGTCGAGGCCACGCCACACCCGGCCCATGCCGCCCTGGCCGATGCGTTCGACCAGCTGGTAGCGGCCGGCGATGAGTTCGGGATTCTGCTCGGTCACGCGCACACTCTAGGACTTACTGGTCCGATCAGGTGACGGAACCACGGCTGGAACACGCCTTCGGTGACGGCGCGATCGGCTGCGGCCTTCAGCTTGTGGAGCTGTCGGCCAGCGTGGCGAGGAGGCGGGCGACGATTCCTCGACCAGCGGACAGCCACGAGCGGGGGCGAAGGCCGATGAGAGAGAAGACGGGTCTGGTCCGGGCCGCGCTCGACGGCGTTCAGTCAGGCCAGGACGGGTAGGGCTGTCAGCCCACGGACGAGTCGGGTGTGCCGCCACTCCAGTCGGTCTGCCGGGACGGCAAGACGGATGCCGGAGAACCGGGTCAGAACGGCTCGCAGGGCGATCTCCGCCTCCGCCTTCGCCAGGGGTGCGCCGACACAGCGGTGAATGCCGTGGCCGAAGGCGAGGTGGGCAGCCGCGTTCCGGTCCAGGTCGAGCTGGTCCGGCGCGGGGAACCGCGCCGGGTCTCGGTTGGCTGCCCCCAGTGCGACCAGGACCGGGACTCCGGCCGGGATTTCGGTACCGCCGAGCTCGACGGCTTCCGTGGTGAACCGGAACGTCGCCGTACTCACCGCCGAGTCGAAGCGGAGCAGTTCATCCAGCGCGGCAGGGACGTCGTCGGGCTTCGCCCGAAGGCGATCCAGCGCGGCGGGGTGCTGGAGCAGTGCCAGAAGAGCGTTGCCGAGGGCGTTGGTGGTGGTCTCGTGGCCGGCCACGAGCAGGAGCACGGCCAGGGAGACCAGCTCCGTCTCGCTCAGGTGATCGTCTCCGTCGCGAGCGGCGATGAGCCGGTCAAGGAGAGAACTGCCGGGATCCCGGCGCTTGGTGGTGATGAGGCCCGTCATGTAGTCGGCCATCGAGTGCGAGGCGGCGTCGATGACATCGGGCTTCCCTGCCGCGAAGAGCTCCGCCGACCAGCGCTGGACATCGGGCCGGTCCGTCTGCGGGACTCCGAGCAGCTCGCAGATCACGATGACCGGCAGCGGCACCGCCAGGCCGGCCACGAAGTCGAACGTCCCGCCGGCGGGCCACTGATCCAGCAGCTCGTCGGTGACGCGGGCGATGAACGGTCGCAGCTGCGCGACGGCCCCGGTCGTGAACGCCTTGGTCACCAGTGTGCGCAGCCGGGTGTGCTGGGGCGGGTCGCCGGCCAGCATCGTGTGGGCGACCGCGGGGTGCAGACGGCGCCGTGACCCCTTGCCCGCGAAGAACGCGGCCGTGTCCTTCGAGAGGCGGGCGTCGCCGAGGGCCTCTCTGGCTTCCGCGTAGCCTGTGACCAGGTAGTTGCGGTGCCCGCCGGAGCCGGAGACGGGACGCACCGGGGATATGGAGCGCATGGCCGCGTAGGCCGGATAGGGGTCCTGGAGGAAGCGGGGTTCCTGAGTCGGGTCGGTCATCTCCTCAGCCTCCAACGGGCCCCGGTCCGCCGCGGACTGCGACACGCCCTACCCGGCCGGCGATCATCGATCGGCGACGCCCTGGAACGCCGGACTCGGCCCGGGTCGGGCAGCCCCTTGTCCCCCGTAGGTCCCTCGGCTCGTACGGCCGCAGTCGGTCCTGCTGACGCGTACGTCCGGGGCAGCCGCGCGGCTGCCCCGGACGTACGGCTGCGGTCCGTCAGCGGCGGACCTGGTAGGCCCGCGTCACCGTCTGGTCGACGGAGTTGCCGTCGGCGTCGGTGGCGATGACCCGCAGCGAGACGAAGCCCGCGGCCGCCGGATTGTCGATGGTGCCGTTCAGACGGCCGTCCAGGCGGACCTGTCGCCAGGAGGCGCCGTCGTCGTACGAGGCCCACAGCTCGACCCCGGTGACGGCCGGGCCGACGAGACCCTTGGGGTGCCGTACGCCGAGGCCGACGGTCGTGCGGGATCTGGTCCGGGCGCTGTTGGCCAGGTCGGTACCGAGGCGGTAGTCGACCGACAGGACGGGCAGCAGTGTCCGCCCCTCACCCTGCGCGGAGTGGAAGCGCCAGTCGGTGCGTACCTTCGTGGAGGTGTTCCAGCCGGCCTCCTCCCGCTGTACGTCGGTGACCACGCGGTACTCGGCTCGTTCCGGGACCACCGGGAAGGCGACGGCGGTGGCGGGTGCGGTGCCGAGGAGCGTGCCGTTCCGGTAGACCGTGGTCAGCTCCTTGTCGCTGCCGTTGCGCATGACGGCCCACTGCCCGAAGCCGCTGTCGAGGAGTCCCGCGGCGGTGATTCCGGCGACCGCGCCGTCACGGACGGCGGCGTTGTCCAGGCCGCCCGGGAGCGCGGTGCGGACGACGGCCTTGTTCCAGTCGCGGCGGGCCTGCCGGCCGGGGGTGAGCTTCGTGGCGGCCGTCAGCTGCCAGGTGCCGCCCGCCGTCCACACGGGGCCCAGCTTCATGGCCTCGTAGGTGCGCAGGCCCGTGGTGACGTACTCGGTCAGGGTGCGCTGGAGCTGCATCCGCCCGAAGGCGAAGTTCGCCACCGGTTGCATCGGCGCGTGCATCAGCCGGCCGTATCCGGCCTCGGCTCCGGCGGTCGTACCGTGGAACCGGGAGTCGATCGTGGCCAGTTCACCGGCCCGGACGCGGTAGCGCTGGTCGGCGGGAATGCCGCCGGCACGGTACTTGAGCAGTTCGTAGGAGTACGGGCTGACCGCCGTGCCGGAGAAGGTGATCCGGGCGCCGGACAGAGCCAGCAGCCGCTCGCCCTCGGTGCCGGAGGCGGTCATCGCGGGGATGCGGGTCTCCTTCGCGCTCCAGTTGCCCGCCAGCCAGCCGCCGGGGCTGTCGTTGTAGACGAGCACGGCCAGCGCTCCGGCGTCGGCCGCCGCGTCGACCTGTGCGTACGTGGTGGTGCCCGAGTCACGCTTCACCAGCGCGAGCTTGCCCCGGACATCCTCTCCGGGCCTGGCCACCCGGAGGGTGCGGCTGCCGTCGAAGCGCGCAGAGCCGGTCCAGCCCTGGAAGTAGGAGACGTCCAGGGCACGGCTGCCGTGTCCGGCGAGCCGGGCCGAGAGCGCGGGGGCACCGAGGGACCAGCCGACCCGCGACTCGAAGAGGCCGGCGTCGGTGGTGGCCGACGGCACCGAGTAGACCGCCGTCTCCCCGCCCAGCCAGGTCTCGCGGTCCTGGACGAGGGGCTGCGAGGAGGAGCGGGAGGTGATGCCGACCCGGAGGCGGTTCGTCTCCGACGGGCGGGGCGTGGCCATGGTGACCGGGCCGGCCTTGGAGCCGTCGAAGGTGAACGTGCGGTCGGTGTCGATGAGCGTGCCGGGCTGGGCGCCGTAGGTGTACTCGTGGAGCATGCTCCAGTCGGGGCTGTAGTGGAAGATCTCCGCGATGAAGGAGTGCTCGCCGCGCGGCACCCGCACCACGACGGTCCCGTCCTCACCGACCGGGTACGTCTCCGGGAGCACCGCCCTGTCCAGGGAGGTGTCGGTGATCGCGGCGATGCCGCCGGTCGGCTTGCCGTCGCGGTCGAGGACCTTCAGGGTGACGTCGAAGCGCTGCACGTCCCGGCCGAAGCCGACCGCGGTCGCCACCGTCGTCCCGTCGGTGGCACGGGCGGTGACGTGCGCACCGTGCGAGCCGGTGGTGACCCTGCCCGTGTCGAGGGTGACGGCGACCCCGGCGGTGCCGTGCGCGGGGACGGTCACCGAGTCGGCGCCCAGGGCGAGCGTGCCGGCGGGCAGCGTCTCTCCCGCGTTCTCCAGCGAGAGCGCCAGTGTGACCGGGGCGTCGCCGTCGTTGGCGTACTCGATCTTCTTCTCGACCGTGGCCGAGTCGTCCCAGCCGCGCAGGCCGAAGTCGATCGTGCCGCCGGCCGACACCGGCTGGCGGACCGCGCGTGCCACGTCGAGGCGGCCGGCGCCCTGGGCGTACACGGAGGTGTCGGCGGTGGTCTTCGCGGTGCTGATGAGGTGGCTCTTCAGCTGGGCGGGCGACCAGTCGGGGTGGCGCTGGGCGAGGATCGCCGCCGCGCCCGCCACGTGCGGCGTCGCCATGGAGGTGCCGCTCGCGGTGGTGTAGAGCTCGCCGACCGGGGCGCCCATCGTGGTGCCCGCCGCGCGGGCCGCGACGATCCTGACGCCCGGTGCGGTGATCTCCGGCTTGAGGCCGCCGTCGCCGCGCGGGCCACGGCTGGAGAAGCTCGCGACGGCGTCGTCCGAGTCCACGGCTCCGACCGTCAGGGCCGCGGCTGCGGCGCCGGGCGAGCCGACGGTCCTCGCGCCGGGGCCGCTGTTGCCCGCCGCGATGGTGAACAGGACGCCCGTCCTCGCGGTGAGTTCGTTGACCGCGAGCGACATGGGGTCGGTGCCGTCGGCGCCCTCCTGGCCGCCCAGGCTCATGGAGACGACCTTCGCGCCGGAGTGCGCGGCCCATTCCATGCCCTCGATGATGCCGGACTCCGAGCCGGAGCCGCCGTCGTCGAGGACCTTGCCCACGACCAGCTCGGCGCCGGGGGCGACGCCCCGGTACCTGCCGTCGGAGCCGGCGCCGCTGCCGAGGATCGTGGAGGCGACGTGGGTGCCGTGACCGTGGCCGTCGCGCGCGGTCTCGCCGGGGACGAAGCTGCGGCTCTCGACGATGCGGTCGGCGAGGTCGGGGTGGGTGGCGTCGACGCCGGTGTCGAGCACGGCGACCTTGACGCCGGTGCCGTCGTATCCGGCGGCCCACGCCTCCGGCGCGCCGATCTGCGGGACGCTCTTCTCCAGGAGCGCGTCGACCTTGCCGTCCAGCCAGAGGCGCTGGACGCCGCCCGACAGGCGGGCCTCGGGGGTTCCGGCCCGGGCGCTGTCGTCGTCGACGGCCTCCCAGAAGGTGTCGCCCTCGGCCTTGTCGGCGGTGACGGCGGCGCCGCGCACGCCGGGGAGCCTACGGGTGAGACGGGCACCGCCGGGGGCCGTGGTGCCGGTGGAGTCGTAGCGCACGATCAGCGGGGTCGACGCGCGGTGGGCGTCGTCGAAGCCCTGGGCGACGAGCTGGGTGACGTTGAACAGTCGCTTGTCGACCTGGCCGTTGTGGACCAGCGCCTCGACGTCCCGGGGAATGACGTACACGTCGGTGCCGACCGTGTACGTCCGCAGTCCGGCGGCGCTGTCCCGGTACGGGGTGACGTTGACGGCGACGGTCTTGCCCGCCCGGGTGGCCACCGTCACCTTGTCGCCGGTCACCAGGGTGACCGTGGCGGTGCGGACGGCGTCCCGGGGCGCGGGGGTCACCGACTCCTCCCCGGTCGCGGGGAGAGGGGTGGCGCCGTACGCCATGCCGCCTGCGGTCATGGTGGCTGCCAGGGCGAAGCCGAGCAGTGCGGTTCTCCGTCTGCTGCGCATGCTGAGGGCACTCCTTCCGCCGGCGGAAGGGGGATCCGTGTCCGGCGGAACCAAGAGTCAACAGGAACGATCACCTTCGCTACAGCCCGCGACTGGCGAAGAAGCGACATGTCCACTCGCCGCCAATGTGCGTGCACCGCAGGCTACTTACGGGACCCGCGTGGTATGGCGGGCTCTCGTTTTCGACGGTCCTGATGTGATTTGATCACTCCGGGTACGGGGGTGAGATCACGTCAACCGGGGTGGGGGAAGGCGTCGTGGGCGAAGGACACATGCTGGAGGCGGCAGGGGTCGACGCCGATGAGGAGCGGGTGTACCGCTTTCTCCTCGGGGTTCGGGAAGCCGACACCGCCGGAATCGCGGGGCAGTTGGGGTTGGACGAGGCACGGGTCCAGTGGCTGCTGACCTCCCTCCACGACAAGGGCCTGGTGGGCCGGGCCGCCGAGCCACCGGGAGGCGGTCCCGAGCGGTATGTGCCGATGGCGCCCGACGCGGCGTTGCGCCCGCTGCTGCTGCGCGGGCACGAAGCGCTCGAATGGGCACGGCGGGGCGTGGAACAGCTCGCCGAGGAGTACCGGGCCGGCGGGCGGCGGCACGACGCCGGGCAGCTCGTCGAGGTGATCACCGGGGCGAGCGTGATCCGGCAGCGGCTGCGGCAGATGGCGTACGGGGCCGGTGAGATGCGCTGGCTCTGCAAGGCCCGTCCGGTCGCTCTGGCGGCGGCGGAGAACGACGAGGAGTGGGAGCTGCTCGCCCGGGGGGTGCGCTACAAGACGATCTACGAGCGCGAACTCCTGGAAGGGCCCGGGATGGTTGACAACGTTGCCCGGAGCATCCGCGCGGGCGAGCAGGCGCGGGCCGTCGGAACGCTGCCGGTGCGGCTGGTGATCGCGGACAGCTCGATGGCCATCTGCCCTCTCGTGTACGAGAGCGGGGAAGGCCTCGACGGTACGGAACGGGCGGCGGGTCCTGCCGACCGGGTGGGCGAGCCGACGGCCGCCGTGATCCACAGCAGCAGTCTGCTCGACGCGCTGATCGCCCTGTTCGAGAGCCAGTGGGCGGCGGCGACCCCGCTGCACGTCACGGACTCCGGCGAACTGGCCGACTTCGACGGCGGCCCGAATCCGGCGGTGCACCTCGCCGACGACGAGCGGTATCTGCTGTCCCTGATCGTCGCCGGGGTCGCGGACAAGGCCATCGCCTCGCAGCTGTGGGTCAGTCAGCGCACGGTGCAGCGCCGGATCCAGGCCCTGATGCAGCGCGCCGGGGCCCTGACCAGGACGCAGCTGGTGTGGCAGGTGGCGCAGCGGGGGTGGCTGGCGAACGGCTGACCAGGCGCCCGGCTCCGGGTCGTAGGCGAAGATGCCGGCCGCCATCCCGGGTGGGCAGGGATCCACGGGCGAGCTGAGCGGTGTCCAGGCCTCACCCTCCGACGGCGGGTGCACGTCGCGGTCCACCCCGAGTGAGATACGGAATGCAGCCCCCACACATACTTACCGGCCGGTAAGGTGTGCGCACTGCCTTCCTTCCCCACCGCCGCGCCGCCCTCCCTCCGAAGGAAACCGATGTCCCGGTCCGCACGCTCCGCCTTCCTGCTCGCCGGCCTGCTCGCCTCCGCGGGCGTCGCCCATTTCGTCTCCCCGAAGCAGTTCGACGCCACCGTGCCGGAGTCCCTTCCGGGCAGCCCCCGGACCTGGACCAAGGCCAGTGGGGTCGCGGAACTCGCCCTGGCCGCCGGCCTCGTCCTTCCGGCGACCCGCAAGGCGAGCGCCCGCGCCACGGCCCTGTTCTTCGCCGGAGTCTTCCCGGCCAACGTCAAGATGGCCTACGACTGGCGAGGCCGCTCGCCGAAGGCGCAGGCGATCGCCTACGGCCGACTTCCCCTCCAGATCCCCCTGATCCTGTGGGCACGCAGCGTCGGCCGCGCCGACTCCTGACACACCAGCCTCTCACCACTCCCGCGTGGCGATCAGTTCCTCCACGTCCGCGTCCGAGAACCCGTAGGCCGACGCGACACACCAGAAGTCCTCAGCGATGACTTCCCGCGCGACCGTCTCGATCTCGCTCCCTGCAGCGTCGAACTCCGCCTCCAGGAGATTGAACTCGTCCGTCGCGGCGTGAGTCAGTCCGTACAGGGCTGCCAGGTCAGCCGGCCGCTCGGCTTCGATCCGTTCGCACAGCCGCAGCAGGATCGCTCTGCCCTTGTCGACGACGTGGTCGGGGAAGTACGCGTCCGCGTACAGCTGCCGGAGAAACGCGTGCCCGGCGACCTGCCGGTTCGTGATCGGCATGACGCCTCCGTCCTTGAAGAGGGGATGAGGAAGGAACGTGCCCATCTTGAACGGGACCACTGACAACGCACCGCGTCAGGCACCCCAGTTGAGATTCGGGGGCCGGAGGACGGCGTCGGCGTTTCGGCCACCGACGCATCGGGGCCCGGACCAGGCCCGGCAAGGGTCGGTGTAGCTGGAACGAACGAACTTTCGCCTGGAGTCGGGGTTCACAGCACGTCCAAAAGTCATGTGTTCGAGAGGGCAGGGGTCGTCGTTGAGCCTGGCAACCCCTCACCGCACCCCTTCCCGGAGGCTGACTTGTACCCTCTGCCGAATCCCCGGACCGCTCTTCCTCCCGCCGCTGAGCCTGTGCTTGTCCGGCTCCCGACCGCGGCGGTACGGCCCCGACGTACCGCCGGCGCCTCCTGCGCAGCACGACCGGATACGAGGTGGTGGGGATGACCGACAGCAACGTCACCGCCCCTTCCTCGGTGGACGGGCCTTCGCCCTCCGAGCAGTTGCTCTTCGGCGGCGAGCTCACCTACGACTACGGCTGGGGCAGCCACGACGGGGCCTGGCTGAAGCTCGGACTGCGGCAGATGGGCGGCGCGCTGCCACGACAGGTCGCGGTCGCGATCCGGCTGGCGCGCGAGGCCGACCAGCGGGCGTTCGTCACGGTCGCCGTCTGCGAGATCGCCCGCGGGATCGCGCAGGCCGTCTCCCTGATCGCGGTCAACTCCCTCCTGGTCGAACTGCTCGCGTCCGGGGACATCACCGGAAGGCTCCGCGCCGCGCTGCCGTCGCTCGCCCTGGTCGCCGTGCTGGCGGTGATCGGCTCGGCGTGCAAGTCGGCCTCGGCCGCTGCGACCGGCATTCTGGAGCCGAAGGCCCAGAGGGTGGCGACCGAGCGCTATCTCGGGCTCGTGGCGAAGGTGGAGCTGGAGGCGATCGAGGACGACGCCTTCCACAAGCTGATGGACTCCGCGCAGTGGGGCGCCGACGCGGCCCGGCGGATGGTCGGCTACTGCACCGCCGTGGTCACCTCCGCGATCTCCCTGATCGCCGCCGCCGGCGTTCTCGCGGTGCTGCACTGGACACTCCTGCCGCTGCTGGCGTTCATGGCGCTCCCCAGCGCATGGGGCTCGCTCACCATGGCCAGGCATCGGTACGTCAGCTGGCACCGCTTCGTCCAGCACGTCCGGGCCGCCAAACTGATCAGCCAGCTCCTGATCAACCCACAGGCGGCGGCCGAGATCCGTGTCCATGACGTGGCTCCCTTCCTCCTCACGCACTTCCGGGAGATGGCGCAGACGAGCGAGCGCGAGCAGACCCGGCTCGCCTGGACCGGCGCGCGCACCCATGTACTGGCGGACTCGGCCCGCGGGCTCGCGACCGTCGCCACCTACGGAGTCCTCGGACTGCTGCTGTGGAACGGACGCATGGACCTCGCGGTGGCCGGCACGGCGGTACTGGCGATCCGCGCCGGCTCGGCCAGCATCACCGACCTCGTCCTCCGTGTCACGGACGTGCAGGAGGAGGCGCTGTTCGTCGCCGATCTGGAGACACTGTGCACGGAGGCCGTCCGGCGCGCCATCCCCACCGGCGGGCGCGACCTGCCCGAGGACGTGGACGAGGTTCGCTTCGAGCAGGTCACCTTCACCTACCCCGGCAAGGACAAGCCGTCCCTGTGCGAGGTCGACCTGGTCATCCCCCGAGGCAAGACCGTCGCCCTCGTCGGCAGCAACGGCGCCGGCAAGTCGACCCTGATCAGTCTGCTCAGCGGCGCCCGGCTCCCCGACAGCGGAAGAGTCCTGTGGGGCGGGGTGAGCACCGCGGAGGCCGACCGGGCGCAGGTCTTCGCGCGCGTGGCGATGGTCGCCCAGGACTTCTTCCGGTGGCCGTTCACCGCCCGCGTCAACATCGGCATCGGGCGCACGTCCGGTTCGATGGACGACGCGGCCGTCGAACCGGCCGCAGCGTACTCGGGGGCGGACAAGGTCATCACGGGACTCCCGCGTCGCTGGGACTCCCTGCTCGCCCGCGGCTACAAGGGCGGGCAGGAGATCTCCGGCGGCCAGTGGCAGAAGTTCGGCCTCGCCCGGGCCCGGCACCGCGACGGCGCCGTGCTCATCGTCGACGAGCCCACCAGCGCCCTGGACGCGGCCGCCGAGCAGCGGGTCTTCGACCAGATCCACCAGCTGGCCGACAAGGGGCAGACCACCGTGCTGATCACCCACCGCCTGGCCAGCGCCCGCCACGCCGATGTGATCTACGTGCTCGACGAGGGCCGGGTCGCCGAGCAGGGCACCTTCGCCGAGCTCATGGACCCGGCCACCGGCCCCGGGGCGTTCAGAGAGGCGTACGAGCTGCAGGCCCGCCAGTTCGTACAGCCGGCCGTTCCGACGCAGCCCGTACGGTCCACGGGGACGCCGAGTGCTCCGGGCGCCCCGGGCGCCCCACACGCCCCGGCGGGCACCGGGGAGGCCACCTCATGACGCGCGTCCTCCAGACGGAGCTTTCCCTGGTGGCGCTCCTGCCCGCCCGCGACCTCGGCGTCCTCCCCGCCCCGGTGGAGGTGGACGCGGCGGGGGACGCCGGCCGCCCCTGCTCTCCCCCTGCTGCCCCTCCGGCCGCTACGGCCCCTCCGTCCCAGTTCCAGGCGAGGTTCTGACACATGCCGCCTTCCATCTCCCCCGTACGTGATCTGGTCACCGCCTACCTCGCCAAGCACCCCCATGAGCACCCGGCCCTCGCCGGGCTGCTGGACCCGGGCAGACTCCCTTTCCTGACGATGGCCGCGCCGTCCGGCACCGTCCCGCACATCGTCGGCGTTCACCTCTACTCGACGCGGGACCCGTACCGGCAGCTCGGCCGCCTCGTACACACGTTGGCCCGCCGCGAGACGGAACGACGGAGGACTCCATGACGGGCACGGACACCGGTCGCCGGATCGCTCCACAGCTCGCGGTGGTACCGCCCTGCCGGGCGACCGGCGGTGGGAGGGCACCGCCCCTGCGGACGCGCTGGTGCCCCGCTCCGTGCCGCGGCCCCGAGGGTGGATCGACGACGGCTTCCGCCGCTTCCTCGGCATCGCCCTCTCCCCATCCGCACGTACACCAACGGCCCTTCCGATGTGCACCGAGCGAACCTCACGGACGCCCCGCCGGTCATCCAGCTGTGCCCCGAGCGTGGCTCAGGCCACCCAGGCCGAGGTGGCCGTCTGGACCAGCGAGCCGTCCAGGTCCGCCAGCTTCGCACCGACGAACGTGCGTGCCGCGTCCGATGTCTGGATCCGGAAGGCCGGTCGATCGGTGGTGAGCGCCTCGGTGATCGCCTCTCCCACCGCCTCAGACGTCTGGGCGGCGGCGAAGGCGCCCCGGGTGCGGTGGAGGTAGTTCGCCAGCGCCGGACCGTAGACGCCGGCCTCCGCCGCCGCACCCTCCTGGATGCCCACGTTCGCGACGAACTCACTGGCCACCGCGCCGGGCTCGATCACCGCGACCGTGACACCGGCCGTGGCGGCGACCGGGGCCAGGCTCTCCATGAAGCCCTCGGCCGCGAACTTGGCAGCGCAGTACGCCTCGTTGAACGGCTGGCCGATCACGCCGCCGACGCTGGTGACGGTGAGCAGCCGCCCGCCGGTGGCGCGCAGGTGCGGCATGACGGCCTTGGTGACGGTGACCACGCCGAAGAAGTTGACCTCCATCACCTGGCGAACCTCGTCCACGGACTCGTTCTCGATGGTGCCGACGTGCCCCGCGCCCGCGTTGTTGACCACGGCGTCCAGCCGGCCGTGGTCGGCGATCACTCCGGCGACGCACTCCTCGACCGAGGCGGCGTCGGTGACGTCCAGGCGGCGGATGTCCAGCTCGACCCCGGCCACCTCTGCCGCCTTGCGCAACGCGCCGGCCCGGGCCGGGTCGCGCAGCGTGGCGACCGTGGTGAAGCCCGCGCGGGCGGCGGAGACGGCAGCGGCGAGGCCGATGCCGGAGGAGGTGCCGGTGATCAGGACGACCTTGTCGGACATGGAGAACCCTCTCTGCGGTGGTGCCGGGTGGCGCCGGGCGGTGCTCAGTGGCACTCACGAGGACAATTACTTATGAATCATCATTACAATACTCCATAACTATGAGCCCCGATATTTGCTACTGTCAAGCACCTGGCTACAGTGGACGGCATGACCTTTCCCGCAGACGAGCTCGACGCGCGGGTGGTCGGCCTGTTCGCCGTCGTCAACCGCAGGTACGCGCGCGAGGCCGA
This sequence comes from Streptomyces sp. CB02980, assembly GCF_014451325.2. Classification (GTDB taxonomy): domain Bacteria; phylum Actinomycetota; class Actinomycetes; order Streptomycetales; family Streptomycetaceae; genus Streptomyces. The sequence continues at coordinate 432,856 of NZ_JACSCH020000001.1, forward strand.
GGCCGCCGCCACCGCGCAGGACCTGACCCCGCTCCAGGCCAAGGCGCTGCTGTACAGCGCCGAGCCGGTGCCGATGCGAGCGCTCGCCGAGCGGCTGCGCGCCGAGCCGTCCAACCTCACGGCACTGGTCGACCGGCTGGAGGAACGCGGCTTGGTCGAACGACGGTCGGGGGCCACGGACCGCCGGGTCAAGCTGGTCGCCGCCACCGAAGAGGGCCATCAGGCGATCGCCGAGCTGCGTACGGCCATGCCGTTCGCCACCGACCCGCTCGGAGCGCTCGACCGGGAGCAGCGCGAGACGCTCGGCCGACTGCTGGCACTGCTCGCCGACGAGCCGTGGCCGACCGACGCCACCCCGTAAGCTCCCGGGCCGTGGCGGCCCGACCGGAGGAGTCTGCCGCCACCTCTCGACGGAGAACGGCGCACAGCACCCGCCGCCGAGCTCATCGGCGGCCGCCATCGACGACTGACGGGTCCGCGCGAACTCACACCCGCCTGGCAGACACGCGTCCTGGGACCTAGGCCGGGGCACAGCCGGGAAAGTATGATCAAGCGATGTCCGACATGACAGAGACCACGCCCGGCTGGCTGAGCACGGACGAGCTGAACACGGCTCGGGCCCAGATGCCGATCCTGTACGTCGAGGCCGTACCCGTACGTGTGGACGACAGCGGCGAAGTCACCAGCATCGGCCTGCTCCTGCGGATCGGCGCGGACGGAACCATCAGCCGCACCCTGGTCTCCGGCCGGGTCATGCACCACGAACGAGTCCGTGACGCACTCCTACGCCACCTGGAGAAAGACCTCGGCCCCGTGGCCCTGCCACGCGTCCCTCCCGCACTGCAGCCCTTCACCGTCGCCGAGTACTTCCCCACGGCCGGCATCACGCCGTACCACGACCCTCGCCAACACGCGGTCTCGCTGGCGTACATCGTGCCGGTGAGCGGCGACTGCCGCCCACGGCAGGACGCACTGGACCTCGTCTGGTTCAGCCCGCAGGAGGCGGCCTCCCCCGCCGTACAGAACGAGATGCCGGACGGCCGCGGGGCGCTGCTGAAGCAGGCCCTCGCGCACGTGGGGCACGTGTACTGAGAGTCGGGGCCAGGCCGAAGAAGACGGACGCCACGCTGCTGCCGCCCGGGAAGGGCAGCAGCAGCACGCGTACTCGCCGCCCCCGACGAACCACGCACGGACGGGCCCACCGTCGGAAGTGACACCGTCACCGACACGCCCGCATCTCGGCCCAGCAGGCCCCCGCCGTGAACCGACCGGCCCCACAGGGAGCGCTCAGCCTCCGGTGACCACCGACCCCGAAGACACGTTCGATTGTCAGTGGTGGGTGAGACGGTAGGTACATCGAGTCGGAACGAGGGGGAGCCGTCATGACGGGTAGCCAGAACTTCATCAACCACGTTGCTCTTGTGCTGGACGCCAGTTCGTCCATGTCGCACCTGAGCCGCAAGGTCATCGAGGTCGCCGACCAGCAGATCGCGTACCTCGCCCGCCGATCGAAGGACCTGGACCAGGAGACCCGTGTCACGGTGTACGTCTTCGCCGACAAGGTGGAGTGCGTCATCTACGACAAGGACGTGCTGCGCATGCCGTCGCTGAAGCAGCTGTACCGGGTGGGGGGAATGACGGCTCTGCTGGCGGCCGCACTGAAGTCCCAGCGGGAGCTCGCGCAGACGGCGCAGCTCTACGGCGACCACAGCTTCCTGACGTTCGTGCTCACCGACGGCCAGGAGAACGCGAGCCACCGCTGCCCGGATGCTCCGACCAAGGATCCGCGTGAACTGGTGAAGGCCGTGGCGGAGATGATCCGGACGCAGGACGACAACTGGACGCTGGCCGTCCTCGTGCCGGACCAGATGGGCAAGCACGAGGCCATGCAGGGCGGCTTCCCGAAGGACAACATCGCCATCTGGGACGCCACGAGCACGCAGGGTCTGGAGGAGGCCGGGCAGGTCATCCAGGAGGCCACCGAGAAGTTCATGGTGGGGCGCAGCAAGGGCATCCGGGGATCGCGGGCCGTGTTCTCCGTGGGGGCCGAGGCCGTGAACAAGGACACCGTCGAAGCGGCGGGCCTGACCCCTGTGGATCCGTCGGAATACGAGCTGATCGCGGTGGCTCGCGATGCGGCGATCCGGGACTGGGTCGTCGAGAGCGGGCACGCCTACCGCACCGGTGGTGCGTTCTACCAGCTGAGCAAGTCGGAGAAGATCCAGGCGCGGAAGCAGATCGCGGTACTGGAGAAGAAGACGGACCGGGTGTACGCGGGGCCCGAGGCCCGGTCGTTGCTGGGCCTGCCGGACGTCGAGGTGCGCGTCAAGCCCGACCACAACGACGACTTCACGATCTTCGTGCAGAGCACCAGCGTGAACCGCAAGCTCGTACCGAACACCCGACTGCTGCTGATGCACTGACGCCTTGTCCGGGGACCCGGTCGGGTCCCCGGCACCCCGGACCTCACCGGGCCCGCCCGGGCCTCTGGTGGCACCGAGAACAGGCATGCGGCGTGGGCGAGTTCACCATCGCCGCCCCTGCCATCGCCTGCAACCGGGGTCTTGGGCACCGGTAGGGGGTAGGCAAGAGCTGTGAACGCTTCCGGTCCACTGCGCGGGATGGGCAGCCGCCGGATCCTATGCGCTCTCGGGATCCCGATGGGACGCTCTGAGATGATCACGTCATGAGATCGAACACCGGCGGGCCGGCCTCCGTTGACGCACTCGACGTCGATATCCCTGCCCCAGGCGGTGGCCGGCTGCGAGCCGAACGCACCGGCAGCGGCAGCCCAGTCGTCCTGCTGCACGGAGCGGGGATGGACGCCCGCCTGTGGGACACGGTGGTTCCGGAGCTGGCCCGGCACCACGACGTCATCCGCTATGACGCCCGCGGCCTGGGACGTTCCAGCCTGCCGGACCGGCCGTTCGACGATGTCGAGGACCTGAGCGCCGTCCTTGACCACTTCGGCCTGGACCGTGCCGCCCTGGTCGGGCTGAGCATGGGCGGGGAGACGGCGCTGGACTTCACGCTCGCCCATCCCGGGCGGGTCGGCGCGCTCGCCCTCGTCGGTGCGTCGGTCAGCGGACACGACTGGCCGGCGGACCCGCAGTCCTCCGCCTACGCCACCGCCCGCCGACAGCGCGACGCGGGGGCCCTGGCCGCGCTGGAGCTCTCGATCTGGGCCGCGCTGGGCCGCACGGCCCCCGGCGGAGAGCTCGTCGAGGCGATGGTGGCGGACAACGCCGAACGCCGCATCGCCAGCGAACCCTTCCTCGCCCACTTCCCGGACCGCGCCGCCGAATCCCGCCTGGGCGAGATCGCCGTCCCGGTCCTGGTCGTCCACGGCGACCAGGACCACCCGGAGATCGCGGCCATCGCCGAACGCCTCGTCGCCGACCTACCCGACGCCCACGGCGTGACCGTCCCGGAGGCCGACCATTACCTGCCGCTCCGCAGTCCCGAACGGCTCGTAGAGCTGTTGCTTGCGCATCTGGCCCGACCTCGCCGAGCAGGCGAGTAGGCCGAACCCCGGCCGACCGCACCCTGAGCAGCCCGAAGATCATTTACGGACAGCCCTCAGAGCAGGATCGTCAAGGCCGTGGACGACGGGCTCGGCCCGTATCGGCCCCGCAAGCTGTCCGGGAGGTGCCTGCGAGGGAGTCCCGGGAGCGCGCTAGGCTGCCGATCTTCGGCGAACGGGGGGCATGTCATGTGGCAGCGGGGCATACGGATGGTTGTGCTGGGCGCGGTCCTGGTGGTCCTCGCCGGCTGCGGTTCCGAGACGGTGGAGACCGTGGAGGAGGCGACAGGCGCGGACACCGCCTGGACGCTCGCCGCACCGATCCGCATCGACGGTGTCCGTACCGCCGACGGCGGCCGGTCCCTGGTGGTCGACGCCGAAGTGCCCGACGGCGCACGTGACTGCGTGCGCGGCCTGAGCGGTGAACTCGACACTGTCGAGCGCGGCACCGTATACGTGCGGGTCACCTACGAGACCCGTTCCCTGGACCGGGCCGCCGGCTGCACCGGGACGCAGCGGGTCGAAGCGACGGTGAAGCTGGGAGAGCCGCTGAGCTCCCGCAGGGTCATGGTGAACAGCCGGGACGTGTACACCCCCGCCGGTGCCACCCCGCCGGCCCTGCGGCACTGCGGTGAGAACGGCTGCGACCCCACGCCCCCGCGCTGCACCTCGCCCTCGTACCGGCAGGCGGTCAACGACACGGACATCCCCGAGCACACGAGTTGGGAGGAACGCGGCTGCGACGACACGTGGCTGGTTCTCGACCTGTCGACCCGGATGGGGCCGGTGTGCGGTGAATCCGCCGACGGCTGCTCCTCCTCAAGTGTCTCCCAGCGCTGGTTCTACCGGGCCGAGCCCTCGGGCTGGCGGCCGGTCACCACGAACGGCGATGCGGGTTGCGCGGGCATCCACAAAGTCCTGCCGGAGCTGCCCGAACGCCTCTGCGCGTCACTGCCTCGGCTCGACCGCGACTGATCCGCCGAACACGCTGCTCTCGGGACGAGTGGGACCTGCTGACGAGCGTCGCCAGGCCTTCCTCGGCACCTCGACGGCAGCAGCCCTCGTCATCCGGCGGGCCAGAACGCCTGGAACAGCATCTCCACCTGCCGCGCCACGTGCTCCGGGTCGAACCTCTGCGGGTCGGTGAGCGCCGTGCGGCCGAAGTGCTCGGCGCAGGCGACGAAGGCGTGGGCAAGGATCTGAGGGTCGAGCTCGGAGCGGCCCCGGTCGGCCAGGACGGCGGTGGTCCAGTCGGCGACCCGATGGCGGAACCGCTCCCGGTCCGCCTCGACGCGGTCGCGGACGACCGCGGGCATGTCCCCCGGTGTCAACAGGATCAGCCGCCAGGTGGCGGGGGCGGTGCGGAGCATCGCGGACATCCGCCGCACGGTCTCGGCGGCGAACGCGGCCGGCTCCCGTGGGTCCGCCCCTTCAGGAAGGGTCTCAAGGAGCTGCCGGAAGGCGCGGGCCTGCTCTCGGTCGAGCAGGGCGCCCAGCAGGTCGCCCAGGTTCTCGAAGACGCCGTAGACCACCGACCGTGCGACGTCGGCCCGCTTCGCGATCGCGTCGATGGAGACCCCGGCGTATCCGTCACTGACGATCACGGCCAGCGCCGCGTCGAGGAGTTGCTCGCGGCGTTCCGCGAGCGGGACGCGCGGGGCGTAGGGGCGTCGCTTGCGCGGCGTGGGTTCCGAAGCGGTGGAGGCAGACACCTTGGCAGTTTACGACATCCGTGTCTTAATTTACGACAGCACTGTCGTAATGGCGCGATCGGGCGCGAGGCGAGGAGCGGGACGATGGCGTTGCTGAAGCGGAGCGAGGTCGAACCTCATGAGGACTACGGCTTCTTCGGGCCCGGGTCGGTGGTGTGGAAGGTCTGGAGCTATCCGACGTCGCTGACAGTCGGCTTCCAGCGGTCCGTGGTGGTCGAGGAGCTCGATCCGCCCCTGGTGGCCGCCGTACACGGAACTCAGGGCATCTACCGACGTCCGCGCACGCGCTACGACCGCACCCTGCGGTACTTCGCGATGGTGGCCTTCGCCGGCTCGCGCGAGGTGTGCAAGGCGGCGGACGTCCTGGTCAAGGTGCACTCCAAGGCTGTCGGACGACTGCCTTACAGCGAGGGGACCTACGACGCCAACGACCCCGCCTCCCAGCTGTGGATCCAACTCACCGGCTGGCACTCGATCCTGTACGCGTACGAGAAGTACGGTCCGGGCAAGCTGACCGCCGAGGAGGAGCGGGAGTACTGGCAGGCGTGCGCGACCGCCGCCGAACTGCAGACCTGCTCCCCCGACGACATACCCCGCAACCGTGAGGGCGTGCGGGCCTACTTCGAGCGGATGCGTCCGCAGCTGTCCGCCAGCCCGATCGCCCGGCAGGCCATGGCCCACCTGCTGCGCGCCGACCTTGTGCTGCCTCCTACGCCCCTCTGGGCGAGGCCGGCCGGTCTGGTCGTGGCGCAGGCGCTACGGATCGCCACCCTTGCCACCATGCCGCGCTGGATGCGCGAGCTGGCCGGAATCCGGCAGTCGCGTGCCCTCGACGTGCTCATCGTGCCCGTCATGAAGGTCTCGTTCGCGCTCGCGCACCTCAACCCCAGGATCGAGCTGCTCCTGCTGGGACGGCAGTCCCCGTCCACGGTTGCCGTGGTCGCCCCGATGAAGCTCGGGATTCCGCCCCGCCGCGAGGAGGTCCTGACCCCCACCGAGGCCCGCGCCCGCCACGGCTTCGTCAAGCCCGCCGAAGCGCATCTCGATCTGCGGGCCCGACAGATCGCGCGGGTGCTCGACGACGGCCGGGCCCCGAGCGAGCAGGGGCTCATCGAGTCGCAGGACACCCTGGGGCCGCTCGCCTAGGTGTTCTGTCCCGGGAGGTTGTGGACGGGTGAGCCAGGTCTCGGCTGAGGGATCTTGAAGGGGGGGGTAACCCAGATACGCCAGAAACCCGCCAGAACGTGGTCCTGGCCTGCTGAGTGCCTGACGCTGTCGGGAATCTTGGCGATGACGGTCGGCCATGCCCTCGACATCTCAGTCTCCAAGATCCCCGACCTCGTCACCCGCGATCAGCTCTGCGTCTCCTCGCGGCGTCCAATAGCGGCCGCATCGGGTACGACGAGCAGCTTGCCGGTGGTACGCCGAGCCTCCAGATCGCTGTGGGCCTGGGCGGCCTCGGACAATGCATAGCGGCCCGTTACGGTGACCTCAAGCGCCTTGGAGCGCACCCACTCGAACACATCGGCGGCCCGTCGGAGCAGTTCGGACCGATCGGCGATGAAGTCCCCGAGGCTGGGCCGGATCAGGGTCAGCGAGCCGCCGTGGGCGAGCCGAATCGGATCAAACGGCGGCACGGCACCACTTGCCGCGCCGAAGAGCACGAGATGGCCGCGGGTTCGCAGGCTGGCGAGGCTCGCATCGAAGGTGTGCGCGCCGACGCCGTCGAAGACAACCGGCAGTCCCTGACCGCCGTTGAGCCGCCTCACCTCGGCTGCGAGATCGTCGACTGCGGAGGAAAGGATCACCTCAGCGGCCCCGGCACGCTTCGCCAGCTCGGCCTTCGCCGTGGTCGACGTCGTGCCGATCACCCTGCCGCCGAGATGGGTGATGAGCTGGGTCAAAAGCAGCCCCATGCCACCAGCAGCCGCATGCACGAGCACCGTGTCGCCCCCCTGAACCGGGTAGGCGTCCTTGACGAGATAGTGCGCGGTCATGCCTTGGAGGAGCACGGCGGCGGCTGTCTCGAAGCCGATGTCGTCGGGCAGCGGCACCAGCCGGGAGGAGTCCACGACGGCCCGCTCGGCATACGTGCCGGGAATCTCCACCCAACCGACCCGGTCCCCGACTGCGACGTCAGCGACGCCGGGTCCGACTTCGACGACCGTGCCGGCGCCCTCAGCGCCCGGGGTGAAGGGCAGCGGGAGGCTGTACCGGCCTTCGCGGTGGTAGACGTCGAGGAAGTTGACCCCGGATGCGGCGACCTCCACGACCGCCTCGCCCGGACCCGGCCGCGGCTGGTCCACCTCGGCCTCCTGCAGCACCTCGGGACCGCCCACTTCGTACACCTGAATCGCTCGCATGACCCTCCAATTAACGGCTCTTCCCCCACCAACCCCGTTGATGGCGATCCGATTCCCGGCAGGCAGACCAGCCTGCCGCCCCCGCCGAGTTGAGACGCCTGCTTCGCACCCGGGTCTGGGACAGGAGACCGAGGCCGTCAAGGGGCGACGAATGCACGACCGGGCGACCGGGCGACCGGGCGACCGGGCGACCGGGCGACCGGGCACGTCATACGCCGCTACGAACGCGAGAAACCCGGCGAGCTCGTGCACGTCGACATCAAGAAGCTCGGCAACCTCCCCGACGGCGGCGGACACAAGGTCCTGGGCCGGCAAGCGGGCCGCAAGACCCGCAGGAACGCCGGCTACAGCTACCTGCACACCGCCGTCGACGACCACTCCCGCCTCGCCTACAGCGAGATCCGCGCGGACGAGAAGAAGGAGACCGCCACCGCCTTCTGGCAACGGGCCCACCGGCGCTGGGATCACCGTCGAACGGGTTCTGACCGACAACGGCTCCTGCCACCGCTCACGCGACTGGCGCGACAGCCTGGCGGCGGCCGGGATCACCCACAAACGAACCCGGCCCTACCGGCCCCAGACCGACGGCAAGGTCGAACGCTTCAACCGCACCCCGCTCGACGAATGGGCCTCCGCCCCGCCCCTACCGGTCAGGGTTCGCCGGGTCACGCCTTGCGGGCGAGGAGCTGGATCTCCTGGAACTGCCGCCGGTCCGTGGGCAACGGCTCGATCGTCGTGCGGCCCACCTCCGGCAATCCGTGGTCGTGCAGGAGTGCGGCAAGGCGGTCGGGATGCCAGCGGTAGGCCGTCACCACAGCGTGGTCGTAGCTCTGCGTCTCCAGGTGCGGGCCGTCCGTGGCGGGGAAGTCGATCAAGAGGTGTCCGCCGGGTGCGAGGACCCGGGCGATCTCGGCCACGATGGCAGGGACGTCCTGCGGCGGGGTGTGGATGACGGACCACCGCGAGAGTACGCCACCCAGAGCGCCGTCCTCGATGTCCAGCGCGGCCATCGATCCGACCTCGAACCGCAGCCCGGGGTGGGATGCGTGCGCAAGCTCGACCATCACCGGCGAGGCGTCGACGCCGAACGCCTTCAGGCCCAATCCGTGCAGGTGGGCCGTGACGTAGCCCGGCCCGCAGCCGAGGTCCGCGACCTCGCCGTGGCCGTCACCGTTCGAACGCACCAGTTCGGCAAAGGCGCCCAGCATGGCGCGCTCCAGGGGGCGGTCCCGCAGGGAGTCCTGGAACTGCTGCGCGTACACGGTTGCGATGGCGTCGTAGGCGTCGCGAGTCGCGCCCAGGGTGTTGAGTTCGGTCATCCCGAGACCGTAGCCGGAGATCAGGGCGTACGCCGACTGCCTACCGCCCGTGGATTGTTCATCCCGGATCACCGGATCACCGGATCACTGGGTCGCTCTCGCGGCGCACGGTGACGTACCGGGCCCCGCAGCACCCGGCGGTGCAGTCCGGTTCCGTGATCCTGATCCTGCGGGGTTCACGGGAGACGCCGAGGGCCGGCTCTCGGCCGCGCCTCAGATTCGGGTCGAGAGCGGGACCGTGATCTGCTTCAGCCAGCTGCCGGCCGCGAAGTCGCGGGCCTTCACCACCACGCGGTCGCGGAACACCTCTACCTGGAGGCCCTGGTTGAACGTGCCGGGGACCGTGACCTCTCCGCCCTTGCCGTCGTCCGTGTATCCCGTCTGCACCGCGCCGGTGTTGATCACCGAGAAGCCGTCGAGGTTGGCCGTGCCGGGGACGACCCGGCGGACGTACCAGTCCGACAGCGCGAGGTCCCAGTGCGTGTGCCCGCAGAAGAGGAAGACGTCCTTGTGGCGGCCGAGGATGCCGAGGAGACGGTCCGCCTGGAGGTAGTCGCGCGAGTAGAGGCGGTTGTGGCTGCCCGAGACCGTGTTGGGGAGCGGATGATGGGTGATGACCATGACCGGCTTTCGACGGCGCGCCCAGTGCGCGAGGCGCTCCTCCAGCCAGGTGAGCTGGGCCTCGCTCAGCCAGACCTCGTCCCACAGTTTCGGGTCGTGGTAATGCATGTACTTCTCGGTGCCGAGGCTCAGCACCGGAACGCCGCCGAACGAGTGTTCCGCGTACACCGTGTTGCGGCCTGCGAAGTCGTAGAAGCTCCGGAACAGCGAGTCCTCGGTGGTGCCGTTGGGCCAGGTGTCCTGCGCAAGGGTCGACGGGTCGCGCCACTTGGGGACGTAGAACTCGTGGTTGCCGATGGCCCAGGCGACCGTACCCGCGTGGGTGTGGCGCGAGACCTCGTGGCTGACCGCCGCGTACTCGGCGTCGTACCCGCGCGGTGTGATGTCGCCGGCCACGGCGAGGCCCGAACTCGCGGGGTTGGTCCGGTTCATGTCCTCCAGGGCGACGCCGAGGTCCCGGAGGTCACCCTGGATGTCGCTGATGACGTTGAAGGTGGTGACCGGGCGCCCCGGGCCCGCGTGCGCCGAACCGGACTGCGCCGCCGGACCGGAGTGTTCCGGGTGTGCCGCGCTCGCCGGTATCCCGGAGGCGGCGAACGCGCCCACCGCCCCTGTCGCGACGGTGAGCAGAGACCTGCGATCCACGGAGAGTTCCTCTCGGACGGGCGGTGCCCACCGGCGAGCACGCCTTCCGACGCGCGCCCGTCCGCCCGTACTTCGCGTACTCGCGCCCCGGGCACCGCTCTTCGAACCAGACCCGTTATGCATACGCAACCTGCCCGGCCTGTTGTCCGACCCCGAGATGTCTGCCATGTGAATGTATTCCTACGGGACGGGAGTTCCCCGGGACAGGCCCACGGCGTCGCGTGACGCCTTGCGCTTGCCCTTGCCCTGCGCTTGCGCTGCCCCATGCCCTGCCCTGCCCTTGCGCTCGCATCACCTGCACGCCCTTCCCCGAGGCGAGAACTCGCCTCCTGGTGCCCTGTTCGCGCCACCAGGCAACCCACACGGCGTCGTTGCCATCCTCCGAAGGCGAGAGAGGGGGCCGGGGAGGACGGACGCACTCGGGCACATCCGCGAGATCCGAGTCGCCGACGCTCTTCGCACGTCTTCCCCGCACCCCACAAGACCGATCGTGAGGAAGTCCGTTTTGATACGTGCTACACGCGGCGTGGCCACCGCCGCGGCGTTACTCGCGCTGGCCTCGGTGTCACCCGGGGCGGCGTTCGCACAGTCGTCAGGCTCTTCCGGAGCACCCTCCTCCGGAGTATCGCCATCCGGAGCTCCGTCTTCCGGAGCACCTTCGGCTACCGCCCCGAGCAGCCGGCTCGGCAATCTCGACCTGCCCGAGGGCTGGCAGGTTTCCGGCGCCGGTGCACATCGGCAGCTGGTATGGACCTCGCCCGAACCCGTCCCCATGGGCGACTCCCGCGTCGCGTTCCACGCCGGCGACCGGCTTCTCGGTCACCCGGTGGCCGCGCGGGACGGCCGGTCCTTCCGGTTGCCCCTCCAGGACGTGCAGCTCACCGAGGGGACCCGGTTGCGGGTCACGGCCAGTGGGCGGCGGCTCGACGCGGCCGGTCCCGCCCGCTCCGCGCGCCTCAACCCCTCCGATCCCTCCGCCCCGACCGCGCTGCCGGGTGCCCCGCTTCCCGCGAACGGAGTGGACCCCGGAGTGCCGGGTCGCTACCGCACCGTCAGCGGCGAGTACGACCTGAAGTCCGTGCGGCTGCCCGGGTTCCCCGAGCCCGTCGAGATGCGCGCCACGGTCGTCGGACCGGCCGGTGCACCCGGAAAGCGGCCCGTGGCCCTCTTCCTGCACGGCCGCCACGGCACCTGCTACACCCCCGGGACCGAGGACGTGACCGGCGACTGGCCCTGTGCGGCCGGTTCGAAGCCGATACCGAGCCACCAGGGGTATCTGCGGGCCCAGCGGCTCCTGGCCTCCCAGGGGTACGTGACCCTGTCCATATCCGCCAACGGCATCAACGGCCAGGACTTCCGTGCCGAGGACGGCGGCGCCCAGGCCCGCTCGTCCCTCATACGGCAGCACCTGGCGCGCTGGGCCGACTGGTCCGCCAACCGGGCCGCCGCCCCGGCAGCCGTACGCCGGTCCTCCGCCGCGGACCTGTCGCGGGTCCTGCTCGTCGGCCACTCCCGTGGCGGCGAGGGCGTCAACCGGGCCGCGCTCGACACCCTCACCCCGCCGCCCGCCGACCAGGACGGCTACCGGGGCGCCGTACGGTGGAAGATCCTCGGCACGGTGCCGATCGGACCCACGATCTTCGGCAACAACCCCGCGCCCGACGTGCCCTCCATGACCATCCTGCCGGGCTGCGACGGCGACGTGTCCGACCTCCAGGGCCAGAACTTCGTCGACGGCACGCGTGGCGTCAGCCGTGGCGCCGCTCTGCACAGCGCGGTCTACATGGTCGGCGCCAACCACAACTTCTTCAACAGCGAGTGGACCCCGGGCCAGGCGCAGGCGCCGGCCTTCGACGACTTCTGGTCCGACGAGCAGCCCGACCCGGTCTGCTCCCCCGGCACGAGGACCCGTCTCACCGCCGCACAGCAGCAGGCCGCCGGCGCCACCTACATCGCCGCGTCCGCCCGGCTGTTCGTCGCCGGTGACGACCGGGTCCGTCCGCTCCTCGACGGCACCGGCCGTCGTGCGCCCTCGGCCGGCCCGGTCCAGGCCCTCAGTCACGCCGTCGGCGCGAACCGTACGCCGGCCTTCGTGCCCGGCTCCTCCGCGCTCACCGTGTCCGGCGGCGGCAGGCTCTGCGCCCAGATCGACCCCGACGCCGGCCGTGCGTGCCTGTCCCCCGACGCGGGCGGTGCGTCACCGCACTTCGCGTACTGGGAGGCGTCGCCCGAACCGGGCCGTGAAGCCGTCGCCATGGAGTGGTCGCGTCCCGGAACGCCGGTCGCGGTGCGCTCGGCTCGGCCGGTCTCCCTGGTCGGCTCCGGCTCTCTCGCCCTTCGGGTGATCGTCCCGCCGAACAGCACGGGAACCGAGCTGGACGTCGCCGTGACCGACGCCTCGGGGCGCCGCGCGCACCTGGGCCGCACCCGCGTCGACGGGCTCCCGGGCAGCGAGCGGACCACCTCCTACTGGGCACGCGAGGTACGCGTACCGCTGTCCGCCGCCGTCCGGTCCGGCCTGGATCTGAAGCGGATCGCGGCTCTTGAGCTGACTCCGCGTACGACTGCCGGTCGTGCGTGGCTGATGGACGCGTGGGGCTGGCGCCCCGGCACGCCGGCCGTACGTCCGGCCGCGCTGGCGCGTGTCGACGTCGGGCGCCTGACGGTCGAGGAAGGTGACTCCGGCGTCCGGACCTACCGGGTGCCGGTACGGGTGTCCGGCCAGGGCAGCGGTCAGGTGCGGCTCTTCGTCCCCGATCCGGCCACGGGCGAGCTCACCTCCCGCACGGTGACGGTCCGTCCGGGACGTCATGACATCGACGTACCGGTCGAGGTACGGGGCAACGACCGCTTCGGCTACGACGTCACGCACGACGCCTTCGTCAAGGCGGTGCGCGGCACGGCGATCGGCGCGCACCGCGGCGGGGTGACCGTGCGGAACGACGACCCCATGCCCAAGGTGACCGTGACGCCCGTCGCCGACTCCGTGACCGAGGGCGCCGCGCTGACCTGGCGGGTGACGCTGTCCGAGCCGGCCGACGCCGAGATCAGCGGCCACGTCGCCTTCCTGCCGCCGGCCGGCGGTACCGAGCTGTCCACGGCGGACGTCGACCAGGCGTGGCTGAAGGAACAGCTCGGGGAGGTGCCGGCCACGGCCACGCCCCTCTCCCAGATCGAGTTCGGCGGCCTGAACCTGCCCGTCTCCGTCCCGGCCGGGGCGACGACCGCCGAGGTGAGCGTGCCCACGGCCAAGGACGCCGTGAGTGAGCCGGAGGAGTCGCTGCGGGCTCAGCTGATCACGTACGACGCCACCTGGGAGCCGATCCCGGGGCCCGAGTTCGTGGGGACGGTGCGGGACGCGTCGTAGGGTGCGCGTTGCTCGTCGCGCCGTGTGCGGCGCGGCTGTCGCGTAGCGCGACGAGCAGCCTCCCTCTGTGCGCGGCGCGGCTGTCTCACAGCGCGACGTGACGTAGGCGGACACCGATCGCTTCACGGGTCGGTGTCCGCCCTTCGTTCCGCTCCGGTGCGGGCGCTCAATCGGCTTCGTCCTCGATCGTCGGGACGCACGGGGACGGGAGCGCCTCGGTGTGCTCCGTCACGCCTCCGCGGGCTCGGCACACGTACCTCGTTCGCGTGCCCCGGGTCTTGGTCGTCGCGGCGTGCCGGGGGCCGCTCGGGGGAAGGGAATCGGCTCGGGCAGGATGAGTGACCATGACAGGTGGGCGAGAGAAGCTCGTGGAACGGCTGCGGCAGGCCGGTCTTGACATCGTGGAGGGATCTCGGGTCGAGGGGGTCGTGAGGCCTTGGGCCGCTTGGCGACCGGTCGTCTCGGCCAACACCACACCGACGGTGGCCGTACGGATGGACGCACCGGAGCCGGTCGCCGAGCTCAACGGGCAGTGGTACCGACTGGCGGTCGAGCTCGGGATCATCGGCACGGACGGCGCGTTCCTCATCCACGTCGCCGGCAGTGTGTCGGGCGACACGTCGCAGCGCTGGACGCGGGTGCGGCTCACCGAGCGGTGGGACCTCGCCGGAGTCCTCGGTGAGCGGCCCGGCCGGCCCGAGTTCGTCACGCTCTCCACGGACGGCGACGCTCTGATCGGGGCGACCACCGAGGAGTACGACGTCTGGCTCGTCGCACTGGACCGCCTCAAGGAGCGGCAGGAGGCGGAGGCGCGCGCCGCGGCCACCGAGACCGCCGAGGCACGGGCTGCCGCGTGGGAGCGGTTGTTCCGGGGGCCGATGTCTTCGCAGAGACTGCGTGAGGAGTGGGCGCACGGGCTGGCGCGCAACCCGGCCGTCTCCGAGGACCTTCGTGCGGGTCTCCTGGGCTTGACCCCTCACCTCCTGTGGCGTGCCCTCCCGGCCTCGGTCGTCGAGGCCGCGATGGTCCATCCGGAGTGGCAGGTGCGCGCGTTGCTCGCCGAGGTCCAGCCGAACATCACGACCGAGCAGTGGGCGCGCCTCATCCTGGGCGAGCAGGACGCCCGGAGGCGGTGGGTGCTCACCCTGCTCGCGGCAGACCGGCGCGCCGAGCTCACCGGCACCGCGTACGCGCGGCTCGCCGCGGACCCGTCCGCGCAGACGCGCCACGAGGCGGCCCGGCTGACCGGTCTGCCCGCCCACCTGCTCGCGGTGCTGGCCCGCGACGTCGATCCCTCCGTTCGCGCCTCGGCGTGCCGCGGGACGGCCTGGTCGCAGCTGGACAGCACGATCCGGCTGGCGCTTCTCGACGACCCCGACGGCAAGGTCCGCGTCGAGGCGCGCCTCCGGCACCACCAGGAGCACCCGCTGTCCCGGTCGGCCTACGACTCCGAGGGACTCGGCAGGAGCGACGCGTCGAGGACCTGCCGGCTCGAGCGCGATCTCGCCGAGCATCTGGCCCACTACGGCGACCCCGGCCGGCGCAGTGACCTCGCGGGGAACCCGTGGCTGGACAGTGACCTGGTCGCCGTTCTCGCCCTGGACCCCGACGAAGGCGTCCGGTTCGCGGTCTCCACGCGTCCCGATCTCACCGAGGAGCAACGGGCGCGCATCGCCGTCGACTTCGATCCGAGTACGCGCTCCAACGCGCTCGACTGGGTCAGGGCGCTGCACGACGATCCCGACGCCATGCGGCGGCTGGCAGCCTCCTCGCACCCTCTCGTACGCAGAAGCGTCGCACGGGCCGGACACCTCCCGCCGGACGTCGTCGAGTCGCTCGCGCGCGACGAGGACCGTGTCGTGCAGCTCTTCCTCGCCGAATCGTGCGACGACGCGCCCGCCGAGATGCTGCTGCGGGTGTGGCAGTGGTGGAACGGCAGTCTCAGCACACCCGACCGTCCCCTCGGCCATCCGAACTTCCCCCGCCGTGACCTGGTCCGTCATGCCGACGACCCGAACCCAAGGATGCGGCAACTGGCCCTGGACGACCCGGAGTCGACCGTGGAGCTCGTCGAGCGCTTCAGCCGGGACAGCAACGAGGAGGTCCGGTTGCGGGCCGCGACCGACGCCCGGCTGGCGCCGGCGTCGGCGGTGCGGCTGCTCGACGACCCCTACGAGCAGGTGCGGCGGGCGGCGGCCAGGCACCCGAGACTGCCGGCGCGGACCCTGATCCCGCTGCTGCGCAACAAGGACACCGCATACGCGGCTGCCCAGAACCCGGGACTGCCCGAGCCGGTCATCGCGCGGATGATCCAGCAGATGCAGCGACTTCAGGCTGAGGCCGGGGGTGGGGCCGGGGGTGGGGCCGCCATCGGGCCCGCCGCTGAGGCCGGAGCCGGGCCCGCCGTCGGGCCCGCCGCCGGTGCCCAGGCCGGTACCGAAGCCGGTGCCGATGGTGATGCCGATGGTGATGCCGAGGCCTCCGCCCCTCGTCCATGATCCGTACGCCCCATCGGAGTGATCACTCGTTCGTGAGTTTCCGCTCGTTCGCGCCCACCACCCCGCGACGCTGGCCTTTCGCGGCGCGTGACCTGCGTCGCCGTATCGGTGCGGTGCGGAGGGGGAGATGTCATGACGCGGGAAGCGAGCCGCCGCGGGGGTCCCGGTGAGCAGGCGGTGCTCCTGGTCGCCGGGCTGGCCGATGTGGCCCTGGGCACACTGGGGTCCGCACTCGGAGTCGTACGGGGGCTGGCCCGGCGCTCGGACGCGGCCGAGCTGGTCTCGGAGGCGGAGCGGGATCTGACCGCGCGTGGGCGGCTCGTACTGGATCGCTACGCGGCCGCACCCCCGGCGCACCTGGAGATCCTCGCCCGGCACGCCCTGGCCCGGCGGGTGGGCGAGAGTGGCTGATCAGTGGGAGTCGGCCGCCTTCAAGGCGCGTGTCGACGAGGTCCTGCACCGTTTCGTCGCCGACGAGGCCGACCTGCTGGCGGCGGTCGACCCGGCGCTCGGTCCGGTGGCCGAGCAGCTTGAGGCATCGGTCGCGGTCGGGAAGCGGCTACGGGCGGCGTTCTGCTACTGGGGCTGGCGGGCGGCTCGCCAGCCCGACAGCGACGCGCTGGTGCGGGCGGCGGCCTCCATGGAGCTGGTGCACGCGGCCGCCGTCGTGCACGACGACCTCATCGACGACAGTCCGCTGCGGCACGGGCGGCCGACCGCCCACATCGCTCTCGGGGGCGCCGTACGGCACCACCCGCGGGCCGCGGATGCAGCCCGGTCCCTCGCGATGCTCGTCGGAGATCTGCTCATGTCGCTCGCCGGGCAGCTGTTCGCCACCAGCGGTCTGCCCGCCGCCTTCCTCGCCCGGGCCCGACCGTTGTGGGCGGCGCTGGCCCGCGATCTCATCGCCGGTGAGTGCCTGGAGATCCTCCACACCGGCGTCACCCCGGACACGACGGCGTCGCTGAAGGTGATCCGCTACAAGACCGCCAAGTACACCGTGGAGCAGCCCCTGTTGATCGGCGGTGTACTGGCCGGGGCCGGCGACCGGCTGCGCGAGGGGTACAGCGCCTACGGGCTGCCGCTGGGCGAGGCCTTCCAGCTCAGGGACGATCTGCTCGGCCTGTTCGGCGACACACGCCACACCGGCAAGGCCAACGCCGATGACGTACGCGGCCATCGTCCCACCGCGCTCCTCGCGGAGACGTGGCGCATCGCCGGTGCCGACGAGCGCGAGCAGCTGCGCGCTCTGCTGGGGCGGCACGACCTCGACGAGGACGGCCTGGAGGCCGTACGCGGGGTGATGCGGCGGCTCAAGGCACCCGACCGGGTCGAGAGCATGATCGCCGCCAGGGTCGGGGAGGCGCTCGGCGCGCTCCACGAGCTGGACGTACCCGCGCCCGCGGCCCATGCCCTGACCGGCCTGGCGCATTCGGCTGCGGTCCGCCTGTCCTGACCCGGTCAGGACAGGCAGGACGGTCAGAACAGGCAGAACAGGCAGGACAGGCAGGACGGTCAGAACAGGCGGAACTGCCCGGACCGCCTTGGCCCGACCCCGAACCGACCCCGAACCGACCTCGACAACCTGGGCGACCTGGACCGGCCACCGCTTCTCCGCGCCTCTCCTCCCCCACACAGATACGAAGGAGTCTCCCCATGCTCCACACCGAGACATCGATGCACGCCCTCCGGCAGAGCGGCGACGAGCTCGCCGACGCCACCGTCGCCGCTCTCTTCGAGCGCGGCGAGATGGGCACCTTCAACACCTTGATGCGCTTCTTCTCCACGGCCGGCGCGCCCGTTCCGGACGGGTTGCCCGATGTCGCCAGGGAGTACCTGGAGGCCACGAGCGCCCCGCCGGCCTGGGTGGACTGGGACGAGATGGAGCGGGCCCGGCTGTTCTTCATCGACAACAACGTGCACATCGCCACCGCCCTGTCCTTCGCCTCCATGCCCGCCTGCTATCTCGTCCCCCACGTGGCGAAGCTGCTGTCGACGACCCACGGTCTGAACTACCCCTCGACGCGTATGGCGGCGACCGGCCAGTTCACCGTCTATCTGATGCAGCCCGATGCCTTCGAGGCCGGCAGCCGTTTCATCCCCGCCGCACAGAAGGTCCGTCTGCTCCACGCCTCCATCCGCCACCACCTCACGCGCGAGGACCGCTGGGACGCCGGGATGTCGGGGGTGCCGATCTGCCAGGAGGACATGATCGGCGGGCAGATGTTCTTCTCGCTGCTCGTCCTCGACAGCCTGCACCGCCTCGGCATCCACATGTCGCAGGAGGGAGCGGAGGCGTACTACTACGCCTGGCGTGTGGTCGGCGCGATGCTCGGCGTCGACCAGGACGCCGTCCCCAAGTCCCTTGACGAGGCACGCCGGTTCCTCGATCAGTACATGATCCGGTACATGGGGCCGTCCCCGGAGGGCGCCCACCTGACCCGGCAGCTCATCCAGCTCTACGAGGACATCGTGCCCGGGACGCTGCTCGACCCGGTCGTGGCCGCTCTCGTCCGGTACCTCATCGGCGACACCAGTGCCGACTGGCTCGAGGTTCCCAGCACGCCCTGGGACACCGTCGTCAAGGCCGTGCCCCATCTCCTGGGCGTACTGGAGACCGTCGAGGACCGCTCACCGCTCGGCGCCTGGGCGCTCGACCGGCTCGGGCACCTCACGACGGTCTTCGAGCTGTCCTCGCTCACCCGGGGGCGCGTCATGCACTACGCCATCCCCGAGCACCTCAGGAAGGAGTACGGCGTCCCCGACGCACCGTCCCGCGCCCGTCGTTGGACTCCACCTGCCGCCACGCTCGCTCCGTGAGCCGACCGCCCCGGGCTCAGGCGGCATCCCGCTCTGCTTGAAGCCGCACGAGATGCGGTCCCTCCCCGCACGCCTCGTGCTGGTATGCGCGGTCATGCGCCTGGCAGAAGTACGAGAACACCGTGCAGTCGTCCTCGTCGGTCGGCTCGTGGAAACCGGGCCCGGCTCGATACCCCGCGGCAGCAAGGGCTCAAGCCGGGCCCGGTGGCCAATCGTCAGATCCTCGCGTCCCGCAGACGCGAGCCGGTCGCGGGCGTTCTGTGTCAGGGAAGGGTGGCCGCGAGCGCCAGGCGGGTGGCGCGCTGACTGCGGTACGCCGCGAGGTCGTCCGCGACCTCGGAGGCGACGCGCTTCTGGTGGGCCGTCTCGATCGCGGCCCCGAAGCCGACCAGGTTCACCTTCCGCTTGCACGCGACGTCGCGGACTGCGGCCGCGATCGCAGCGGGCCCGTCGAGGTCGTCCCCGAAGTCGAGCTTGCGCGTCACCTCGTACGGGGTCTCGATGCCCGGATAGCCGGCGCGTGCCATGCAGCGCGACCAGAGCCCGAAGACCCGCTGCATCCGGGAGTCCGCCTTGGCACGGGTGTGGGCCTCGGAGGAGAGCATGAACGGGAAGAGCGCGTCGATGCTCGTCCGGGTGGGGAAATAGAGCGTGCGATATCCCTCGCCGAGGCAGCCGTGGACGGGGACGCTCACCCCGTTGACCTTGATCCCGGTGTCCGTCTCCTGCGCCTCCTCCTCGGAGAGCGGGTCCGGCATCGGGAGCGTGTCGCCCGGCCGGTGGCCGTACAGGGCGGTGAGGCCGTCGTCGTTCAGGGGCGGCTCCTCCGGGCGCGGCGGGCGGGGCGTGCCGGCGGTCGTGTCGTAGCCGTGCGTCGCCGCGAACGCCGGGTCGGCGAGCCCGAAGAGGTAGCGGTGGGGATCCTCGGGGCCGGTGACCGGCGCCGGGTCCTGGCGTACGTACGTGATGCCGTAGCGCGCCATGCACCGGGTGATCAGCCGATTCTGGGCGACGTCGGTCATGCGGCGTTCCGCGGCCGTGTCCGTCACGCTGTCGAAGGGAAGCTTCAGGTCGGCGGTGGCCGGGTTGATCAGGATGCGACCGAGGGCGGGCTCGCCGTTGCGCGGCTGTGCGGACTGCGCGGGCTGATTGGTCTGTGCGGGCCGGGTTGTCTGTGCGGGCTGAGCTGCCTGTGCGGACGGGGTTGTCTGTGCGGCTGCGGAGCCTGATGCGGCCGGCAGCCAGGTGAGTAACGCGGCTGTCAGTACGCCGGTCGCTGCCGCCGCTCGGCGGTGTCGGACGGAATGCATGCTGTGGTCTGCTCCCTGGTCGTGGGAATCGGATCTGTCGCGCTTCCGGCGGGAGTCTGCGGATCACGCGGGCGGGTGGGCAAGGCCATCGGCGACATATCGACGCCCTGTGACAGAACGGACTCATTGGATCGGGGTCGGATCGCCGTGCGGAAGCACTGTCGCAACCCCACTACCCGGCGGTAACCTTCGTTTCCCGTACGCGACTTGGGGGGGCGCTGCATGGGTACCGTCACGAGGTTCGACACCGTCGCGGAGCACGAGAGGACCCGTGCCGCACTGAGGGCCGTGGTCCTGCGCCTGGTCCGGCTCTTGCGGGACGTGCCGGACATGGAGGCGGCCTCCGGGGTCCCCGTGTGGACCGTGGGGGACGTCGGCACGCACCTCGCGGGCGTGCACTTCGCGTACTCCGCCGGTTTCACCGACGAGGCCATGGAGTGGGACGCCCTCCTCCCGCCGGGCGACGGCTCGTTCAGCGAGCGGATCGCGGCCTTGAACGCCACCTCCATCGGCCTCTTCGGCGGCGGGGAGCGTGCCCGTATCGGCGAGTTCATCGGCGAGCGGAGCGAGATGTTCCTGCGGGTCACCGAGGGGCTCGCACCTGACACCCCCGTCAACGCACCCTGGCTCGGGAAGGACCTGTCCCTCACGCTGGCGGCTGCGACCGGTCTGATGCTCAGCGAGACTCTCGTACACGGCCTGGACATCGCCCGCGGCGCCGGACTCCCCTGGCCGATCGGCCCCGACGAGGCGAGCCTCGTGCTCGGTCAGTCGATGCCGACGATGATGCCGCTGGGCCTGGACGCGGAGAAGGCGAGGGGCGTCGGCATCGCGTTCGACCTGGCCATCAAGGGCGGCCCGCGACTGGCGGTCGTCGTCGAGAACGGGGCGGCGACCGTGACCCGTGACGCCCCGCCGCGCGCGTACGACTGCCGGATCACGGCGGAGCCGGTCGCGTTCCTGCTGGTCTCCTTCCGCCGCATGCCCGTGTGGAAGGCGATCGCGTACGGGCGGATGCGGGCCGGCGGTCGCAGGCCGTGGCTCGCCATGCGGCTCGGCGAGCTCATCGGCAGTCCTTGATCCGAGGGCGTACGACGGGTTCGCGTCTTCACAGTGGTCAGCCGTTCCGACGGCATCTCACAGGCCGCGCCGCTGCACTCCGACGATCGCCGGCGCCGCCGTGCCCGGCGTCCAAGTCGCGTGCGCGCCGCAGGCTGCAGGGACGACGCGGTCGGGCTCGTACTGCCCACGGGCTACTCGTTCAATCTGGACGGGGCCTCGATCTACCTGTCCGTCGGGACGCTCTTCATCGCCCAGGCGGTAGGCGTCGACCTGACGCTGGGCCAGCAGATCACGGTGGTCCTGGTCCTGATGCCGACCAGCAAGGGCATGGCCGGTGTCCCCGGCTCGGCGTTCCTCGCGCTCTCCGCGACGGCTTCCGCCCTCGGGGTCATCCCGGCCGGTGCCGTGGCCCTGCTGCTCGGCGTCGACCGGATCATGGACGCGATGCGCGTCGCGACGAATCTGCTCGGCAACTGCGTGGCGGTCTTCGTGGTCTCGCGGTGGGAGGGCGCGCTCGACCGGGTGACGGCCAGGAAGGTACGGAACGGCGAGATCGAGTTCGTACCGGACAAGACGCCCGAGAAGTCGGTGAAGACGGAGGAGACGCCGGAGAAGGCGCCGGAGGACGCGCCGGGGAAGGCCTCCGAAGCTGGAGCGGCGGGCGAGGCGGTCGGGACGGCAGTGGCTGCCGAGACTGCACCCGAGGCAAAGTCCCTGCAAGCGTAGGCGAGTTGCCCGATTGAGGCGGCGGTTGCGGGGCCCGGCCGATGCGAGCCGGGCCCCCGGCCGGGCCACTCCTCCCCAGCCGGACCGCTGCTCCCCGCCGGTGAGAGGATCACGGCATGGCTGCTGACATGTCCCATGCTGATGCCGACGCCATCGCTGACCATCCGTTGCTGAACCGCGCCCGCAGGCTGTGGGAGACGCTGGCCAACGCGCCGGTGTCGTTTGCGTCGTCCGGTGGACCCGCTGGTCCCGCTGGTCCCGCCGTGGTCGTTTCGCCGGCCTCCGCACTGTGCCCGCCCTCCTGGGCGGGAATCGTGGTCCTGGGCGACGCGGCGATCGCCACCGCGCCCACGGAGAGCGCAGCCCTGGTACTGCGCCGCGCGCTCGCTTCGGTGCCGGTCGACTCGCTCACCCGGCCGGAGACGGTTCGGGCCGTACTGCCGGTGTCGGACGTGCCAGGTCCGGCGAGCTTGGCGTACCTCTCCGGCGCCGCCTTCCGTCCCGCGCACCCGGACGGCGCTGTCGAGCCCCTGGCCTCCGACCATCCCGACCTTCAGGGGTTGTTGCGGTCGGCCGAGCCGGAGGACGTCGCGGAGAGCGGTATGGAGGAGATCACCTCTCCAGCATTCGTCGTGCGCGAAGGAACGGACGTGGTGGCCGCGGCGGGATACCGCACCTGGCCCGCCGAGACCGCGCACGTCTGTGTGCTGACGCATCCGCGGTGGCGCGGCCGCCGACTCGCCCGCCACACGAGCTCCGCCGCCGTGGGGCACGCACTGGCCGCGGGCTCGCTCCCCCAGTGGCGTGCCCGCCCGCCGGCCTCTCGAAGAGTCGCGCGGTCGCTCGGGTTCCAGGAGCTGGGACGTCAGCTGAGCATCCGCTTGGCGGTGGACGCGCTCGGCGGCGCACGAGGGTGAGCTGCGCAAGGATGGTGCGACGTCCTGTTCGGTGTCGCGAACCGGCCGTTCCCCTGGGCCGTGGTTCACCTGGCATGGACAGGCCTCGAAGAACGTGCGCCGTGGCCGACGACAACGCCGCTTGCGAGCTTGGAGTGGTCACGGTGGTCAGCCGCTCCGTCTGGTGCTGGGCTTCATGTGGCGACCCTGCGTCGACTCACTCGGCGGGCGGGTGAGTCGACACGGCCGGGCTCACCGTGAGCGCGGTCAGGTGCCGGTCCTCGTGGGCAGTACAGGCGCGAAGTCGTCCCAGCGGGCGATCTCGCAGCCGTCCGTTCGCTTGTAGCTCGCGTCCACCGGTCGGCCCGCCCAGGTGCCCGTGACGTGGGCCGTGGCCGGTCCTCCGTACTGCATCGTGCAGAGGGAGTCCGGCGGCACCGGTGCGAAGGGGTCGGTGCCCCACGTGGTCAGTTCGTCGAGCCTGTCACAGGCCGTCTGCGGTGCGGGATGAGTGCCGGCCGCCGGATGGCAGATGAGCTCATACGTGCCGTCGGAGGCCCGGTCGGCGCTGTCGGTCACCGTCAGGGTGAGGTGGTCCAGAGGGACCGGTGCGGCTGCGGCGGCGGATGCAACCGAGGCGGTGGAACAGGTGGAGAGGGCGGCCAGGGCCAGGGCGAGCGCAAGGCCTGTGAAACGCGGCATGGACGACTCCGGGTCATGAGGATCGACGCGGCCCGGGACGACGGCCGGGCGGAGCGCCGACCGGGGGTGGTGGTGGGCGGGGTGCTGTGCCGAAGCACTTCCTCCGCCCCCAACCCCGTTGCACGCGAAGAGGTCACGCCGCACGGACTTCCGGCGCCGCCCCTCGGGCCTGATCAACCCCGATGGCCCACCGGCCCGTCGCGCCTTCCCACCGTCGCACCGTCACACCGGTGCCGCGGGCATCGGGCCATCAGGGCCATCGGCCGAGCCGACGGTGAATGCGACCGGTACTCGGCCAGTGCTGTGCGGGATCTGCGATCAGTCATGATGACTGGAGACTGAAACAGACCAGTCCAGTCCACTCCAGTCATGGATCAGCACAGAGCAGAGCACAGCAGAGCAGACCGGGGGCGGTCCATCTCGCACGGACCGCGGGAGGACCCACCTCGGGCGGATGCACGGGGGCGTTGATGCGGGGATACGGCGAGACAGTGCTGCTGGACGTGTTGGCCGGGGCGGCCGAGGCCGCACCCGGCCAGGCCATCGTCCATGTCGACGGGAACGGTGCGGAGAGGACCGTCAGCCATCGCGCGCTCTTCGCCGATGCCCTGCGCGTTGCCGGAGGATTCCTCGACGCCGGGCTCGCGCCGGGAAGCCATGTGGTGCTGCCCGCCGAGCGGAGCGAGGAGTTCCTGCCGCTCTTCTGGGGCGCCGTCGCCGCCGGGCTCGTACCGGTGCCGCTCGCCCCGGACGTACGGCGAGTGCTGCCCGTGTGGGAGTTTCTCGGCCGGCCGCCGGTCGTCGTCGGCGAATCCACCGCGTCGCTGCTCGACGCCTTGCCCGGCTCCGTACATCCCCTGACGCTCGACGAGCTCCGCCGGCACGCGGCTCCTCCGCGCCTGCCGCAGCGGGTGCCCGGCGACGTGGCGTTTCTGCAGTTCTCCTCCGGCAGCACGGGGGCCCCGAAGGGTGTCGAACTGACCCACGCGGCCGTTCTCGCCAATCTGGCGCAGATCCGTGCCGCGGCCGGTATCAACTCCGCTGATGTGCTCGCCACCTGGATGCCGTACTTCCACGACATGGGGCTGATCGGCACCCATCTCGTGCCGTTGTCGGCCCGGATCAGGCAAGTGCGGCTCGAACCGCTGACGTTCGCCAAACGGCCCCTTCGGTGGCTGGAGGCAGCCTCACGGCACCGGGCGACGCTGCTCTCGGCCGCCAACTTCGCCCTGGCCCTCGTCGAACGGCGCGTACCTGCGGACGCACTCGCACGTCTTGACCTGACGTGTGTACGGATGCTCCTGGTCGGCGCCGAGCCGATCTCGCCGGCCGTGTGGCGGGCCTTCGTCGGGCGGATGCGGCCGGCGGGGCTCCCGGCGTGCGCGCCCACGCCGGTGTACGGCCTCGCGGAGTCCACCCTCGCGGTCACCTTCCCACCGCCGGGGGAGGTCGCCCGGCCGCTCGCCCTGGACAGGGCCGCGCTCGGCCGCGGCCGCGCCGTGGACACCGCGCCCGGACCGGACGCGGTGGAACTGATGGACGTGGGCAGCCCCGTGCACGGGTGCACCGTACGGATCACCGACGACTCGGGTCGCCCCGTCGAGGAACGCCGGGTCGGCCACATCGAGGTCAGCGGCCCCCAGCTGGCCCGCGGCTACCACCGGGCCCCGGAGGCGACGGCGGACGCGTTTCGTGGTGCGTGGCTGCGCACGGGTGACCTGGGATTCCTGCGCGAGGGGCGTCTCTGTGTGACCGGCCGGTCCAAGGACGTCGTCTTCGTCGACGGGCGCACCCTGCACGCGTCGGACCTGGAGGAGGTCGCGGCGAACACTCCGGGGCTTGGTCGGTGCCCGGTCGCGGTCGTGGGATCGACCGATCCTTCGGACGGCGGCGGCGAGCGGGTGGTCGTCTTCCTCGCGCCCGCGCCTCCCCTGTCCTCCATGACCGCCGAGCTCCTGCACGCGGTCCGCGGACGGGTCCGCGAGGTTGTGGGGCACGAGGACGTACGGGTGTTGGCGCTGCCCGTACGCGGGTTCCCGCGGACGACGAGTGGCAAGGTGCGTCGCGGGGTCCTCCGCGAGCGCTTCGAGGGCGGGGAGTATCCGGAGATCGCGGGGCGGGCGGCCGTGGGGATGGTGGGCAGGGGAACCCTGACGGCCACGGCGACCACGGCGGCTTTGGCGACCACGGCGACCACAGCAGCTTTGGAGGCCGTGACGCATCCTTCTGAGGTGGGGACGAGGGCAGGCTCCCAGCCGGGTGCGGCGGTTGGTGCCCTGCCCGGGCAGCGGTCCGGGTCCGTGGAGGGGGAGCCGTCCGGCTCTCGTCGCGACGGCGGTGCGGGCGCCCCCTGTGCCGGCGACGGTCCGTCCGGAGCCCTTCCGTCGACCGGCGCACCGCTGCCCCGCCCGGACGTCGAAGCCGTCGTGCGCGGTATCTGGGCTCGGGCGCTGGGGCTTCCGGGCAGCGCCATCGGGCTGGACGACGACTTCCGGGCGCTCGGGGGCTCGTCGCTCAAGGCCATGGAGGTCCTGGCCGGGCTTGAGGACGCGTTCGACGTGGCGCTGCGCCCGTCCGACGTACGTGACCACACCACGGTGGCTGCCCTCGCCGGGCTGATTCTCGCCGGCGGCGGTTCTGAAGGCTCCGGGGCGAGTGAGTCCCAGCCGCACGCCACTCCGCACGAGTCGGCTCAGGCCGTCGCGCCGTTGGTCGCCGTCTCCGCACTCGCCTGTCGTTTCCCCGGGGCCGATACCCCCGAGGCCTTCTGGGACCGGCTCCTCGACGGCTACGACGCCGTCACCCCCGTACCCGACGGGCGATGGGCCGATCCGGCGGACGGACACGCCCGGTGGGGTGCGTTCCTCGACGAGCCCGGCGGTTTCGACGCGGGGTTCTTCGGGATCGGGGAGGAGGAGGCGCGGGCGGCCGACCCTCAGGCGCGGATTCTGCTGGAGCTCGCCCACGAGGCCCTGGAGCGGGCCGGCTATGCCGGGCCGCGGCGGCGCGGGCGCCGGGTGGGGGTGTTCGTCGCGGCCGGTGACAGCGGCTATCGGGGCGTTCTTGAACAGGGCTGCGGTGAAGGCGAGTTGCCCGCCGCCGCCCTCACCGGGAACCTTCCCAACATGCTCGCCGCGCGCGTCGCCCACTGCCTCGACCTGACCGGGCCCACGCTCGCGGTCGACACCGCCTGCTCCTCGGCCCTCGTCGCGCTCCACCTGGCGCGCCGCAGTCTCCAGGCCGGTGAGTGCGACATCGCCGTGGTCGGCGGCGTACATCTCCATCTCTCGCCGGCCGGCTACGCGCTCCTGGAGAAGGCGGGGGCGCTTTCCCCGACCGGACGTTGTCACGCGTTCGGCGCGGCGGCCGACGGGTTCGTCCCCGGCGAGGGCGGCGCGGCGCTCGTGCTGACCCGGCTCGACGAGGCACAGGAGGCCGGGGATCCCGTCCTCGCGGTGCTTCGCGGCACCGCCGTGAACAACGACGGCCGTTCGCTCAGTCTGATGGCACCCAATCCCCTGACCCAGCGTGAGGTCATCACGCAGGCGTACCGCGACGCGGGCATCGACCCCGAGAGCGTGTCGTACGTGGAGGCCCACGGCACCGGCACGCCGATCGGCGACCCCGTCGAGGTGCGCTCGCTCGCCCACGCCTTTCCGCCGCTTCCCGACGGACGGCTCCGCCTGCTCGGCTCGGTCAAGACGAACATCGGCCATCTGCTCAACGCCGCCGGAATGCCGAGCCTGGTGAAGGTGGTCCTCGCGCTCGGTCAGCGGCGCCTGCCGCCGTCACCGCTCCGGACCGCGCCCTCGACCGCGCCCTCGACCGCGTCGGTGCCGCCGCCGGCGCCGGCACCCTCGCTCTCGGCCTCGCCCTCGCCCGACCTGGCCGGGTCCGGGTTCGCCCTGGTGGATGCCGTACGCGACTGGGAGGCGCCCGGCCCGCTCGTCGCCGGGATCAACGCCTTCGGCTTCGGTGGCACCAACGCCCATGCCGTACTGGAGGAGCCGCCCGCCCCGCATCGGCCGGAGCGGGTGTCGTCACGCGGGCCCCGGCTGCTGACCCTGTCGGCTCATGGGGAGGACGGGCTGCGTGCCGCTGCCACCGGACTCGCCGCCCGTCTTCGCGACCACCCCCGTCTCGACGAGGGCGACGTCTGCGCCGCCGTCGCCGCCGCCCGTGACGAGGGGCCCGATCGTCTCTCCCTCGTCTCCGACGGTGATCTCGCCGCGCGGCTTGAAGCCGTACGCGACGGGGTGACGCCGGTCAGTCCCCCCGTACGGTCCCGGGCTCGGCTCGTTCTTCTCCTTCCCGGGCAGGGCGTACGGCCGCACGCTCAGATCCGCTCCCTGTACGCCGACGCGCCCGTCTTCCGCGAGGCGCTCGACGAGGCCTCCGGCCACGTCGGGGTGATCGGCGGGCGCAGTCTCGCCGCCTGGTGCCTCGATGACGACGAGTCGTCGCCCGACGCGCTCGCCCGTACCGACATCGCGCAGCCGCTCCTCGTCGCGTACGGAGTCGCGCTCGCCCGTCAGGTGCGGGCCTGGGGCATCACGCCGGACGCCGTCGCCGGGCACAGCGTCGGGGAGATCGCCGCCGCGTGTGTCGCGGGGACGCTCTCGCTCGCCGACGCCGTGCGGTTCGCCGCCGACCGTGGCCGCCTGATGGCCGAACTGTGTGCCCCCGGCGCCATGGCGGCCGTGCGGTGCAGTGAGGAGTCGGTCGCTGACGTGGTGGCCGGGGCGCGGGGCGCGCTGAGCCTCGCCGCCGTCAACGGTCCCGACCAGGTCGTCCTCGCCGGCACCGAGGCCGCTGTCGGGTGCGCGATCGTCACCCTGTCCGCTCGGGGCATCGTCGCACGTCGGCTCGGCGTGTCCCGGGCCTTCCACTCGTCCCTGATGGATCCGGCCCTGGACGCGCTCGCCGAAGCCGCGCGGACTCTCGTGCTCCGGCCGTCGGTGAACTCGACGAGGTCGACGATGTCGACACCGCTGATCAGTACGGTCACGGCCGGTTGGCAGCCCGTCCTGGACCCGGCCTATCTGCGTGGCCATGCCCGGCTGCCGGTGCGTTTCGGTGCTGCGGTGGAGCGGCTGCTCGGTGACGGGTACGACACGTTCGTCGAGCTCGGCGCCGACGCCCTCGGTGGCTCCGTGCGTGCCGTCGCGGCCGCGCATGCGCGCGGGGGTGGGGCGGTCGCCCTTGCCGCCGGGCACCGGGGCGGTGCCCGGGGGCTCCTGGAGACCGTCGGCCGGCTCTGGGAGCGGGGGGTGCCGCTGGACCGTACCGGGCTGGACGCCGGACGGGCCCGGATCTCCGGCATACCCACGTATCCCTATCAGCGGCGCCGCTACTGGCCGGCCCCCGCTCCCCGGCCGCGGCCGCCGCTGCTGCACCGGCTCGGGTGGGACGACGACGCCCCGTCGACCGTCGGATCCGGGCCGCGTTCCGTCCTTCTGGCGGGGCCGGAATCGCCGCTCTCCCGTGCGTTCGCGGACCGGCTCACGAGGCGGGGTGTCACTGTGGGCCGGGCAGCCGGGGACGTGCTGGTCGGCTGCGGGCCGGTGACCGAGGGCGCGTCGACCCCCGAGGTCGTCGTGCTGCTCGCAGGTCCCGCCGTGGAGCCGGAATCCGCCGACGCCCTCGACGCGGCCCACCGCGCCATGGCGGCCGGGCTTCAGGAGCTCCTGCCGGAGTTCGCGCTCCACCGCCCGCGCGTGCTCGTCGTCACCGAGGACGTCCACGTCACCGGTGCCGGACCCGAGCGTCCGCGCCCGGTGCAGGCGGTCCTGACCGGGCTGACCCTGGCGCTGCCCGAGGAGTTCCCCGGCGTGGTGGCCCACAACGTCGACCTGTCGTCCCTCGACGCGGTAGGCGCACGGCTCGACGCACTCGACCACGAGCTCGCCGCACGGCCCACCGCGCCGGACGACGGTGCGGACTTCCGCCCGGCGCACGCCGTCGCCTGGCGGGCGGGGCGACGCCTGAGCCGGACGACCGAGCCGGTCGCCACGGGGCCTGACAGCGGGCCCGACACGGGGCCTGGCACGGGACCCGACATGGGGCCTGGCACGGGACCTGACATGGGGCCTGGCACGGGACCTGACGCCGAAGTTGCGGCGTTGCCGCCCCACGGCACGTATCTGATCACCGGGGGAACCGGCGGTGTCGGCGCCGCGTTGGCCCGCGATCTCGCGGGGCGGGGCCGGCCCACCCTGCTGCTGACCGGCCGCTCCGCCGAGCCGCCCGCCGGGCTGCTCGCCGAACTCCGGGCGCTCGGCGCCACCGTGGAGTACCGCGCCGCCGATGTCTCCCGCGAGGCCGACGTCGACACGCTGCTGGCCGGTCTGCCGCGACTCGACGTGCTGGTCCACGCCGCCGGAGTCGTACGTCCTGGCACTCTGCGAGCCAAGACGCCCGACGAGATGGCCGAAGTCCTGGCCGCCAAGACGCGCGGCACCGACCTGCTCGCCCGTGGAGTCGTCAAGCACGACCTGCGCCCCTCCCTGTGCGTGGCGTTCTCCTCGGTCGCCTCGGTGCTGCCGGGCCTGGCGGGCGCGATCGGCGACTACGCCGCCGCCAACGCCTACGTCGACGCCTTCGCCTCCGCCGAACGCGCGGCAGGTCGGCCGTGGCTGGCGGTCAACTTCGCCGCGTTCGCCGAGACGGGACTCGTCGCCGGTACGGGACTCGTCGCCGGTACGGGAGCCGTCGCCGGTACGAGCACGTTCGCCCGCGGTGCCGGTGCCGGTGCTGGTACCGCCGCCGGCTCCCGTACCGCGACCGGTGCCGCGCGCGGGCCGCTGCCGCTGGCGACCGGCGAGGCACTGGAGGCCCTGCGTACGGCCTGCGGCATCGACGCCGCCCAGCTCATCGTCGCCGACCTCGGCCAGAGGGCCACCGCGCCTCGTACCTCGGCCGGCTTCCGCGTACCCCCGCTCCCCTCCACTCCCCCGACGCCCCCCACACGCACAGAACAGGCAGCGACCTCCCGACCGGACGGTGTGTCGGACGTCCTGCGGCAGCTCCTGTCCGACGCGCTCCACGTCTCCCCCGACGCCCTCGGTGACGACGAACCGCTCCTCGGCCTCGGGCTCGACTCGCTCATGGCCGTCGACCTCGTGAAGCGGCTGGAGCAGGAGCTGGACCGCTCCCTGCCCATCACTCTGTTCTTCGAGCACCGGACGCTGGGCGAACTCGCCCGCGAACTCGGGCGCGAACCCGCCCGGGAACCCGTCAGGTCCGAGGAGGACCTCTCCCCCGCCCTCCAGGAGTCCGCGGCAGCGCCGTCGACCGACGACGGCGTTCCCTTCCCCCTGACGCCGGTCCAGCTCGCCTTCCACACCCAGGGCGGGCTGTACCCGGATGTCCCCGCCTACGGGTACGTGACCCAGGACGTCCGCGGCCCCCTCGACCCCGATCTGCTCGGCAAGGCACTCGGCCTGCTCGCCGACCGTCACGCGATGCTTCGCATCCGGGTCCTCCCCGGGGATGCGGCACCCGCCCAGGCCGCCGCCGTACCGACCGGGTACGACGACACACGGACTCCCGATTGGTACGAGGTACGCGAGCTGCCCGGGACCCGTGCCGCCGAGGAGGAGTTCGAGGAGCTCGAAGAGGCCCTGTGCAACCGGCCGTTCGACCTCACCGTCGAGCCTCCGATCCGCGCCGTACTCGCCCGCGCCGGCGGTGGCGGGGACGGTGGCCCCGCCGCCGGTGGCGGGGACGGTGCCGGTGGCGGGGACGGTGCCGGTGGCGGGGACGGTGGGGTCGCCGAGGGGTTCACCCGTCTCATGCTCGTCGTGCACCACGCCGCCGCCGACGGCTTCAGCCTCAACATCCTCGGCGAGGAACTCTGGACCCTCTACACCGCCCTGTCGCTGGTGCGCGCCCCAGAACTCCCTCCGCTCAGCACCGATTTCGCCGCCTACGTCGCCCACGAGCGGTCCGAGCGTTCGGACGCCGTCCTCGCCGAGGACCGGGCGTACTGGCGTGAGGTACTCAGCGCGCAGAGCGAGCCGCTCGCGCTCCCGTACGACGGTGATCCGCTGGGCCTCCCCGAACCCCCGCTCCTCGCCCACCAGGTGGATCCGGGGCCCGGCCTGACGGCCGCACTCCGGGAGACGGCCGCCGCCCACGGCGTATCCCTCTTCCACCTGCTCCTCGCGGCATACGCGCGCTGCCTGTCGCGATGGAGCGGCGGGCGGGAGGACGTGACCGTGAACGTCGCCAGGGCCCGTCGCGAGACGCGGCTGGCCGGCATCGACCGGCTGGTGGGACCGCTGGCCGACACCCTCCCGATCCCTCTTCACGTCGGACCGGACGACTCGGTGCACGCCCTCGCGGTACGGCTCCGCAACGCGTGGCCCGTGAGTGAACGGCACAGCCGGCTCACGAGCCTGGACCTCGCCCGGCTCCTGCCGGCGAACGGGGCGGGACCTCGTACCGCCGCGCCCGCGTCCTTCAGCTTCGCTCGGTTCCCGGTCTCCGTCGACCCCGACTGCCCTGTGCAGGTGCGTCCGACCTCGGCCGGGACGGCCTCCGCCGCCACCCGGCTCAGCCTGCTGTGCTGGGAGTCCGACGGGGAGCTGGCCTTCTCGTGGAACTTCCCGGCGCGGCTCTTCGACCGGTCCACGATCGCGCGCCTTGCCGCCGAGCACTTGGCCGAACTCGCCGAGACGGCCAGGCTCGAAGGGACGGCCGGGCTCGAAGGGACGGCCGGGCTCGAAGGGACGGACTCGCCCGACAAGACGGACGAGCTCGGGATGACCACAGCCGAGCTCAACGGGACCGCTGCTGAGAGCGCACCCCCGGCCGGAGACGTCGTCGCCCGCCTGCGCGCCCGGTTCCGAGCGACGCCGGACGCGGTGGCCGTCGACACGGACGGCGCCACCCTCACCTACGCCGAGCTGGACCGGGCGTCGGGCGCCCTCGCAGCCCGCCTGCGCTCCCGCGGCGTGGTCCCGGGTGACCTCGTGGGCCTCCTGACCGAGCCCGGCGCCGACGCCGTCATCGGTGTGGTCGGCATCCTGCGCGCCGGTGCGGGCTGGGTCCCCCTGGACTCCGCCCATCCCCCCGTACGCCTGGCCGATCAGCTGGAGCGGTCCCGCGCCGGGGCGCTCGTCTGCCATGCGGCCACCCGGGACGCGGCGGCGGAGCTCGCCTCGTCAGCGAGCATCACGCTGCTCACGACCGACGGCCCCTCCCCCGAGCCGCACTCCCCCTCTCCGGAGGGGGAGTCCCCCGCCCCCGATCCCGACTCCCTCGCCTACGTCATCTTCACCTCCGGATCCACCGGGCGCCCCAAGGCCGTGCCCATCACCCGCCGTTCGATGACCAACTACCTCGACTGGGCGCTCGCCACCTTCGGTTACGGCGAAGGTGACCGGCTCGCCCAGACGGCGTCGCTGTGCTTCGACGCGTCCGTACGCCAGCTCCTCGCGCCCCTCCTCGTCGGGGCGACGGTCGTCACCCTGCCCCGGCAGCTCCTCCGGGACCCCGAGGCGCTGCTCGACCGGGTCGAGCAGGCCCGGATATCGGTGTGGAGTTCGGTCCCGAGCCTGTGGTCGCGGCTGCTCGAAGCCGCAGAGACGCGTGCACGGGAGGGCGGGCCGGCGCCGGACCTGTCGGCCCTGCGCTGGATCCACGTCGGCGGCGAGGCGCTCCCGCCCGCTCATGTTCGCCGCTGGTACGACCTGTTCGGGCCCGGACACCGGATCGCCAACCTCTACGGGCCCACCGAAGCCACCATCAACGCCACCTTCCACATCATCGAGACCCGCCCCGCGGACGACGTGCGGACCCTCCCCATCGGAACCCCCCTCACCGGCACGGAGGTCGACGTCGTCACGGCCGACGGAAGGCGGCGCTGCGCACCGGGTGAGCCCGGCGAGCTGCTCATCGCGGGCGTGGGGCTCACGCCCGGCTATCTGCACGCCCCGGAACTGACCGCCGCCGCGTTCACCGAACGCGGCGGCCGTCGCTGGTACCGCAGCGGCGACCGGGTCCGGCGCGACAAGGACGGCGTCCTGGAGTTCCTCGGGCGCCTCGACGACCAGGTGAAGATCCGCGGCCACCGGGTGGAACCGGGCGAGATCGAGTCGGCGCTCCTGACTCATCCGGCGGTCGCCCGCGCCGCCGTGGTCCACCGCGAGGATCGGCTGAGCGCCTTCGTGCAGTGTCTGCCGGGCGTCACGGCTCCGGATTCCACGGCACTGCGCGCGCACCTGGCGCGGACGCTTCCGGAGTACATGCTGCCGACCCGTATCCACCTCGTCGAGGAACTCCCCCTGACGGGAACCGGCAAGATCGACCGCGCCGGTCTGAGATCCCCGGTGACCGAACCGCAGGAGCCCGAGGGGGGATCATCAGGATCGCTCCCCGCGACCTCGACCGAGGTCCTGCTGTCCCGCGTCTGGTCCGAACTCCTCGACGCGGACGCGGACGCGATCCGGCGCGAGGACGACTTCTTCGCCCTCGGCGGCGACTCCCTGCTCATCCTCCAGGTGTTCGCCCGGCTGCGGGAGACGATCCCGGCCCTGCCTCGGCCCACGGTCGTGTACACCCACCGCACGCTGGCCGCGCTCGCCGCCGCCGTCGACCGCGGCCCGACGGACGAGCCTGCGGCGACCGATCAGGGGAAGTCCCTGGTCGTCGAGCGCCCTCAGGACGGACCGGCCTCCCCCTTCCCCTCCCCCTTCCCCCTCTCCCCCTCGCAGCGCGGGTTCCTGCTCGCGGAGGCCATGGCGCCCGGCTCGCCCACGGCCTGGCTCGCCTGCCTGCGAGTTGACGGGCCCCTCCGGCCCGACGCTTTCCAGCAGGCCGTCGACGCCTGCGTCGTACGCCATCCGATGCTGCGGACCGTGTTCCCCGCCGGGGTGCGACCGCCCGTCCAGCAGGAGCTCCCGCCCGCCCTCCGGCTGCCGGTCGACTTCGAGACCCTCGCCGCGCCGGATCTCCTCGCGTCGCGGATCGCCGAGGAACGCGAACGGCGCTTCGAGTCCTGGGCCTGGCCGCTGCTGCGCCTGCGGGTGCTCACCCTCGGGCCCGACGAGCACGCGCTCGTCGTCCATGCCCACCACCTGATCGGCGACGGTTACAGCGTGGCGCTGCTCGGCCGGGAGCTGCTCGCCGTCTACGACCGTGTCGTACGGGGTGGGGCCGCCGAACTCCCGTCATTGCGGGGCACGTTCCGCGACCACGTCGTTCTTCAGGAACGCAGGGCCGCGGCCGGCGGCGCCGACACCCGCGGGACCGCCGCCCGACTCGACAAGCCGTACCGGCGCCCGGTCCTCGGAGGCCGTGCCGGGGAGCGGACGTCTGCCAAGGACCTCGACGCGCCTCCGTACCGCTCGACCGGGTTCACCCTGGCCGCCGACGAGGTCGCCGCGCTGCGCCGGATCGCCGCCGACGCGGGTACGACTCTGTTCGCCCCGGTCCTGACCGCGTACTACCGGACGCTGGCGGCCACGACCGGGCAGGCGGATCTGATGCTCGGTCTCGCCGTGTCCGGCCGCGACGACGCGCATCCGGACGCCCACCTGGTGTTCGGCCCGTACGCCGCGGCTGTACCTCTCCGGCCGGGTCTCCGGTCACCTGCTGAGAGGGCGGCCGGCCGCACGTTCGCGGACGACCTTCGGGCGGTCGTGGAGGAGGTCGAGGCATCCCGTACCCAGGAGGTCCGGCCCCCTCGGAGTGACGGCGGGCTTCCGCCGGCGGCCCAGTTCTTCTTCACCTTCCTGGACTTCTCCGCTCTCGGGCCGATGAGCGGCGACACGCTGAGCGTGCGGTGGGACGACGCCGACGCCGAACTCGCACCTCCGCCGGTGGGCACGGACACGTTCCTGGCGGTACGGCCGGTCGGAGAGGGACAGCTGCGGGTGACGCTGCGCGCGGCCACCACGGCGTTCCCCGAGGAGGCGGCGTTCGCCTCGTTCACCGGGGCCTTGCGGAGCGGGCTGACCGAGGACGCGGTCGGGGCGGCGGGAAGGCGGCCACGTCACTCGGTCGAGGCCTCGTCCCCCGGCGTCCTGGACTCCGCGCTCGTCGGGTACCTCCCGCCGCCGGGGTTGCTTGCCGCACCGGTGGCGGTCGGCGGGCTCGGCGGGCACAGCGGCCCGGGCGGGCTCGGCGCGCCGGGAACCGACGCGGCAGCGTCGCGTGAGCAGCTCCGGGAGTTGCTCTTCCCGGGCGGGCGCCCACGGCTCGTGGAAGAGATCGACACGCCACTGGGGCGCTCGGGATTCGTGTGCCTGCCGCTGTTCGCGGACGAGCTCGCGTCGACGGCCGACCTCGGCGCTCGGACGGCCCGGGCCGTCGAGCTGGCGGCGTCGTTGGGCGCCCGTTCCGTCTCGCTCGCGGGGATGATCCCGTCCCTCACCGCGTACGGCTTCGGTGTTCTGCGGGAGACCGAGGGGACGACGGCGCTGACGACCGGGCACGCGGCGACCGCGGTGTCCGTGGTCAAGACCGTCCATGCCGCGCTGGTCCGGACGGGCCGCGAACCCGTCGGCCGACGTGATCTCGGAGATCTCGTCGATCTCGTCGATCTCGCTGATCTCGCCGTTGCCGTGGTCGGCCTGGGCTCCATCGGCCGTTCGTCGCTCGAACTGCTCCTGACCCTCGCGCCCGAGCCGCCCGCCCGGCTGCTCCTGTGCGATGTCGCCGGCAGTGCGTCGCGGCTGCACACGCTGGCCGACGACCTGACCGCCATCGGTCTGGCCCGGAACGTGGAGATCCACGAGTCCGGCCGGTCCGCCCTCCCGGCCGCGGTCTACGAGGCCGACCTCCTCGTCACGGCCGTCAGCGGGGGCGGCGCGCCGCTCGACGTGTCGCGCCTCCGGCCGGGCACGATCGTCGTCGACGACTCCTTCCCCCACTGCTTCGACACGACGAGGGCACTGGCCCGGATGCGGGAGCGGCGCGACGTCCTCATCGTCGGCGGCGGTCTGCTCTCGGTCGGTGCGGGAGGAGCAGCTGGATCCGCCCGCGGCGGCGGATCCGGTGGACCGGCCGGCGCCGGTGGGTCGGTGGAACGCCGTACGGCTCCGGGGCTGCCGCCCGCCGCCGCGGCGGGGTACGCCGCGCGCTCGTGGCTCCCCGACACGGTCGCCTCCTGCCGCCTGGAGTCGCTGCTGCACGCCGCCGACCCGGAACTCCCCCTGGTTCACGGCCTGGTGGACGCACGGCTCGCGCTGGCGTACTGGCGGGGGATGGAAACGGCGGGTGTCACAGCAGGCCCGCTGCACCTCCTGGGACACGCCGTCGCCGCCAAGGACGACGACCTCGACGGCTTCCCGCCCCGACCGTCCGGAGTCCGCTGAAGCCTGTTCCGAAGGGGCAGCCGGAGATCCTGGCGGCAGGTCAGCCGGGGGGTTGCTCCGGCGCGGCCTGCCCCGAGCCCGAGCCCGAGCTCAGAAGTGGCTCAAGTCCCTTGATCGGCAGGTTTCCTGCCGGGCAGGATCGACCGCACCATCTGACCAGTGGTTCCGGGGGGACACAACATGAAGATCAAAAAGACGGTTCTGTCAGCGTGCGCCGTCGCCGCGGTGCTGGCGGGCACGGCTGCCTGTACGTCGGACGGCGAAGGGCCCGGCGTCAAGGCCTCAGCCGCACCCACGGCAGCGGCCGACACCACCTGCAAGAACGGCGCCTACTCATGGTTCAACGTGGACAAGCGGGACGTCCTGACCGGTGTCGCCGAGAAGGAGAAGGTCAGCAGGAAGGGCACCAGGCTCACGCACAAGCTGGCGACCCTTCACACACCGCGTACCGCCGTCACCTTCGAGCAGGGATCGCGGGCAGGCAACGCCAAGGCCGTCCTCCGCTCGCTCGCCGTCCTCATCGGAGAAGCGGACCCCGATGACCACGGGGTGAGCACCGAGTTCACCAATGTCCGCAGGGCCGC
This sequence comes from Streptomyces sp. CB02980, assembly GCF_014451325.2. Classification (GTDB taxonomy): domain Bacteria; phylum Actinomycetota; class Actinomycetes; order Streptomycetales; family Streptomycetaceae; genus Streptomyces. Next base: position 470,326 of record NZ_JACSCH020000001.1, read on the forward strand.
ACCGGACATCAACAACGGCAGCACCACCATCGACGGTGTCGGGACCATCGTGCACTACGCCTGGGTGGAACAGGTCACCGCCGACTTCCGGTACACCTGCGGGGGCGGCAAGCCGGTGACGGGCCGGGCAACCGGCTGGGTCATCGACGGCTCAGGCATCCTGGAATGCTCCACACCGATCAAGGACGCGAAGGAGGGGGAACCGGCCCTGACGGCCGCCCGCCTCTCCTGCGCCCCCGACGCCCCGGCCGCCAAGCCCTGACCGATCGGTCGGACACGTCCGCCCGCCCCCGTGGTGTCGGGGGCGGGCGAGTCATGTGGCGGGGATCGAAGCACCTACTTGGCGAGCTTGCCGTTCGCCGTGACGGCGAACCACGTGCCGCCGACGCCCTGGCCGTCGGTGTCGCCGGGGGTCTTGTCGCCGGTGAACCAGTAGAGGGGCCAGCAGTCGATCGTGAGCTGCTTCGTGCCGTCCGAGCGGGTGTAACTGATCAGCTTCTTGGGGTCGATGCCCTCCACGTCGTTGAGGTCGACCAGCTTGGCGGGCCGCCACTTCTCGAGGCAGCCGCCCTCGCAGTTGGACTTCATGGGCCAGGCGGTGTCCTTGGTGAAGCGGTAGAGGGTGCGGCCCTTGCCGTCGCGGATGATCTTGCCGAGCTTCGCGTCGTCGGCGAGCGAGAGGGCCGGGAGCGACTCGGCCGCCTCCTTCACGCCCGCCTTCTTGCCGTCCGGGGTGACGGCGAACCAGGTGCCGCCCACGCCCTGGCCGTTCGTCTGACCGGGCGCGGTGTCCTTGGCGAAGCGGTACACCGGCCAGCCGGCGATGGTCAGCTGCTCCGTGCCGTCGGCCCGCTCGACCGAGCCGATCTTGGCGGCGTCGACGCCACCGGGCTTGGTCGCGGAGGCGGGGACCGGGGGCCAGGCCTTGGCGCAGTCACCGGCGCAGGCGGACGAGGACGGGTTGGCGGTGTCCTTGTCGAAGCGGTACAGGGTGAAGCCCGCCGCGTCGGCCACGAGCGGGCCCAGCCTGGCGTCGTCGCGGACCGCCAGCGGGCCGGACGCGGTCCCGGCGGCGGCTTCGGTGCCGGAGTCCGCGCCGTTGCCGTACGCGTCGGCGCTGCTGTCGCCGTCGGCGGCGGGGGCGGCCGTCTGTGCCGGGGCCTGCTGCGGGGAGCCGTTCGTGGTGCCCTGCGTTCCGCAGGCCGTCGCCCCGAGCACGAGTGCGGTCCCGGCTGCGGCGATGGTGAGCTTGCGCAGGTTCATCATGAGAACTCCTCTTATCCGGTGCTTCGTTGGTCTCTGTCGGCACCGGAAACACGCGGGCCGTACGGGGCCGGTTCAACGGATCCGGAAATTCTTTTCGGCGCCTCTCGCACGAGAGCGCCGGCCGGGGTCGTCCCCGACCGGCGCTCTCGTTCCGGTTCCGTCTTCGTCCGCGCCTGAGCCTGAGCCTGCTCCCGGTCCTGCTCCTACTCCTGCGCGCCTTCGCCTGCTACACCGGCACGGTCACGAAGGTCTTTCCCGCCTCGTTCTCGACCACGACCGCTTGCACGTCGGCCGGGTCGACCGCCGCCGAGCCGTCGAGCGAGGCTCCCTTGCCCTCGCCGCCGCCCGGGGCCTCGCCCACGACCCAGCTTCCGGCCGTCGTCCTGCTGCCGTCGCGGCCGACCACCACGAGCTTGCAGCGCTCCCCCGGGGGCAGGCCGGTCACCGCCGCGTGAACGCGGACCCAGGCGGCCGCCGGGGTCACCCGTACCGTCATCCGGGCGCCGCTCGTGGCGTCCGTGGCCGAGGCCACGCGGGTGCCCGGCGGCGGCGTGGCGGGGGCCGTCGTGGACGTCGGCGGCGGGTTCGGTGGCAGGGCGACCGGATCGCCGGCGCCCGAGGTCGCCGTACCGGCCCAGAAGACGCCGGCGAGTGCTGCCGCCGCCGCGAGGCCGATCAGTCCGCCGCGGCGGTTCCGCGCTTTCGCGCTCTCGCCGCGCATCTGCCGCAGGGTGCGCTGGAGGAGCAGGTCGCCGCCCTGGGGCGGGCCGTCGAGGAAGGCTTCCGGCGGCACTTCGCCGAGCGCCGCTTCCATCTCACGCAATGCGGACACCTCCTCCCGGCACGCCGCGCAGTCGTTCACGTGCGCTTCCAGGCGCCGGGTGTCGGTTTCGTCGAGTACGCCGAGCACGTACGGGCCGAGGAGTTCCTCCTCTTCGTGCTGCTGCCGGTTCATGCGACCACCTCCCTGAGTCCGGCGGGCTGCTGCGGCGCGCTCGGCCGGTTTCCTTCTCTGAACGTCTCGCGCAACGCCTTCAGCGCGTAGTGCGAGCGGGATTTCACCGTGCCGGCCGGGATGCCCAGGGTGTCGGCCGCCTCCGCGACGCTGCGTTCGCGGTAGTACAGCTCGGTGAGCACGTCGCGGTGCTCGGGTGACAGCCGGTCGAGGGCGCCCAGGACGGTCATCGTGTCGACGACCGAGTCGGCGTGGTCCTCCTCGACGGGGGGTGTCGCGGGGGATTCGGCCACCTCTGCGGGGCGGGCGGCCTTGGCCCGGTAGCGGTCGGTGATGATGTTCCGGGCGACCGTGAGGAGCCACCCGCGTACCGAGCCCTTTCCGTTGACGAGGGCCTCGGAGTGGCGCCAGGCGCGGATGAGGGTCTCCTGTACGACATCCTCCGCGGTGGCCCGGTCGCCGGTCAGTCGGGTGGCGTACGCGAGGAGGGCGTTGCCGTGTTCCTCGTACACCGCCCTGATCAGTGCTTCGTCGGTCGATCCCCGCCTGCTGCGGGGCCATCGTGGTCCGGCCATCCCATCCACTCCGTCTGCGGTGCCAGCATCGTCGGCGCCGTCCGCGCCGTGCCCAACACGTCGCCCCGGCACCCTTGGTTCATGTGACGTGGGTCACTCGCATGTGTTTTCAGCAGTGCCGGCCCGTGTTGACGCAGGTGACGAGCTTCGTCATCCGGTCGTCCGTCATCACGTTGACGAACATCGCGTGGTCGGTCTTCGGGCTGTGGCGCTGCTCGGGGAAGGAGTCCAGGGCGATCGGCGCGTCGGCCGGGGGTGCGTCGTAGGCCAGGGTGATGCGCAGTTCGGGGACGGCGAAGGTGTTCTGGGGGCAGACACCGTTGGCGGCGGGGAAGAGCAGGTGGGTGCGTTCGGGGCCGGCGGTGTCGAGGCCGTTCCAGCAGCTGGGGAAGACCAGGGTGCGGGTGAGGCGGTCGCCCACCGGGCAGCGCGGGTAGCGGGTGGTGGAGCGGTCGGGCAGGCCGACGCAGCCCCAGCGCGCCTTCACGCCCTCGTCACCGCGTGCGGTGAAGGCGACGGCGTCACCCGTGAAGGCGCGCAGGAAGCGCGGCATCGGGACGACCTGGCCGGCCGGGTTGCCGTGGAACGTCAGGCGCACGTCGACGGGCGTGAGGATCCGTCCCGTGTTGCCGTGGCCCGCCGCCTTCTCGTACGGCCGTGTCGCCGGCAGGTCGGGACGGCGGAGGACGGGCCAGTAGTAGGTGGAACGGTCGCCGCCGCGGCAGGTGGTGGGGGCGGCGGCGAGGCTCTCGTCGGTGGAGAACGCGTCGGTGGAGCGGTTGCCGACGTAGGCGTGGGTGTGATGGGCGCCGTGGCGGAGTCCGGGTGAGATCACCACGTTGTCCTGGTTGTAGTGGCCCTCCTCGTTGCGGCCGCAGTCGACGGTGAAGGAGCCCGTCGAGGCGTCGGGGCCGGGGCGCGACGCCTGTTCCCGGGTCGGCGGTACGTCACGGATGTCGACGAAGTCGCCGGGCGCGGGGGCGCCGGACCCGGCTCCGGGCATCGCGCCGGACATCGCCTCGTGCGGCCCTTTCCCTTCGGACGCTCCCAGCACGGCGGCGGTCAGGGCACCCCCCAGGACCAGGCAGACCAGCAGAACGAGCAGTCGGTGTTCTCTCCCCATGCCGGTCACCGTCGCCGCTGCACACGGTCGACGTCAACCGGGTCCGTACGTCCCGGCCGCACCCGGGGGCAGGGTGGCCGAACGTGACCATTTCACGGAGGAGTTGGCCAGGGGACGTGTGCGACATGGAGGCGGTGCGGAGAGCTGTTTAAGAAACCTTGTTGAAAAAGCCTTTACCCCTGGTTCGCTCTTGATTTGCTCCTGCCAATCCGAACAGGCTTCTCTCGAACGTTTGACGCCCCACACGTCAACACGAGGAGAGATCCACTTTCATGGCAACTCACAAGCGGTCCCACGGACTTCGCAACGCGGCCATAGCCACAGGTACTGCTGCCGCGGCCGCCGCAGCGCTGTTCGCGGGCAATCTCGCCGGGGCATCCACCCCGGCCGAGGGCACCGTCCACGGACTCGGCGCCCCGGGCGCCGTCGACGGCAGCTTCATCGTCATCCTCGACGCATCCGCGAACAAGGGGGACCTCGCAAAGAAGTACGGCGGCAAGCTCGTCCGCTCCTACGGCTCCGAGGTCAACGGCTTCTCGGCGTCCGGCCTGTCCGTCGACGAGGCCAAGCGCCTCGCCGCCGACCCCGCGGTCGGGACGGTCGTGCAGAACAAGCGGTTCAGCATCAAGGAGACGCAGGAACAGCCCCCGTCCTGGGGCCTGGACCGGATCGACCAGGCCGACACGGCCGGCGACCAGAAGTACACGTACCCCGACAACGGCGGGGAGGGCGTGACCGCGTACGTCATCGACACCGGCGTCCGGGTCTCGCACCAGGACTTCGGCGGCCGGGCGACCCACGGCTTCGACGCCGTGGACAACGACGACAGCGCCGACGACGGCAACGGCCACGGCACCCACGTGGCGGGCACCATCGCCGGCACCGCCCACGGAGTCGCCAAGAAGGCCAAGGTCGTGGCCGTCCGCGTCCTCGACGACAGCGGCTCCGGCACCACCGAGCAGGTCGTGGCCGGCATCGACTGGGTGACCAAGAACCACTCCGGGCCCTCGGTGGCGAACATGAGCCTCGGCGGCGGCGCCGACGAGGCCCTGGACGCGGCGGTCCAGCGGGCCATCGCCTCCGGCGTGACCTTCGCGGTGGCGGCCGGCAACGAGTCCTCCGACGCCGGCCAGGGCTCGCCCTCCCGGGTGCCGGAGGCGCTCACCGTGGCGTCCAGCACCAAGGACGACCAGCAGTCGGAGTTCTCGAACTTCGGCTCGGTGGTGGACCTGTACGCGCCCGGCTCGGAGATCACCTCGGCCTGGAACGACAGCGACACCGGCGTCAAGACGATCTCCGGAACGTCGATGGCCAGCCCGCACGTGGCGGGTGCCGCGGCCCTCTACCTGGCGGCCAACCCGTCGGCGACGCCGGCCGACACGGCCGCCGCGCTGACCGGGGCGGCCACCGCGGACGCCATCAAGAACCCGTCCTCCGGCACCGCGAACAAGCTCCTCAAGGTGACGCCGTAACAGCGTGTCCACGACTCGCCGGGGCCGTATCCGCCCCCGATGAGCTGTGAAGAGGTGGCCCTCCACACACCCGTGGAGGGCCACCTCCTTCGGTTCGGTGCCCGATACTGCTGGGATGCCGCAGACGCCGCCCGCCGCGCTCCCCGAGCCGATATCGGCCGAGCCGCCGCACCGCCCGGACCTCACCCTGCTCACCCAGTCCTGGCTCGACCTGGCGTTCCTGCACTGGGCCGTGGACCCCGCCGACGTGGCCCCGCTCCTGCCCGCCGGAACCGTGCCCGACACCCACGACGGCGTCACCTACGTGGGCCTGGTCGCCTTCCGGATGCACCGGGTCGGCTGGCTCCGGCTCCCCGGGATCCCGTATCTCGGGACCTTCCCCGAGACCAACGTCCGGCTCTACTCCGTGGACGCCCACGGGCGCCGGGGTGTCGTCTTCCGCTCCCTCGACGCGTCCCGGCTGATCCCGGTGGCCGTCGGACGGTGGGCGTTCCGGATCCCGTACGTCTGGTCCAGGATGAGCATCCGGAACGACGGCTCCACCGTGACGTACACCAGCAGCCGGCGCTGGCCCGGCCCGCGCGGCGCGCGCAGCGCGATCAGCGTGGAGGTCGGGGAGCCGGTGGAGGAGCCCACCGCGCTCGAACACTTCCTGACCGCCCGCTGGGGCATGCACAGCTCGTTCCGCGGGCGGCCGCTCTATCTCCCGAACACCCACCCGCGCTGGCCGCTGCACCGCGCCCGGCTGCTCGACTGCGACGAGACGCTGCTCACCGCGGCCGGTCTGGAGCGGCCGTCCGGCCCGCCGGTGAGCGTGCTCTACTCGCCGTGCGTGCCGGTCCGCTTCAGTGCCCCGCCGAGGGATCCGCGGGTCGTGTCGATCCCGCGCCCGAGGGACGGGGACAGGTAGCTCGCTCGCGGTCTCAGCGCGGGGCGATCCCCGCCTCCGCCGCCCCCTTGATCCGGGCGCCGAAACCGGGGGCGTCCTTGCGGGCGGCCGAGAGCGCCAGGCCGGCGAGGAGTTTGCCCACGCCGTGGCCTTCGAGGACGTTGTAGATCCGGACCTGGGTCCGGCCGTCGGTGAGCGGTTCCAGGTCGTAGCCACCCTCACTCGCCGTGATGAGGTTCTTCGACACCTCCGCCCAGCGGATCTTCACGGGCGCTTCGAGGGCGGTGATGCGGAACTCCCTCGCGGTCTTCATCCCGGCGTCCTTGACGGTGCTCCGGAAGACGGTGCCCACGGCGGTCGGGGTGTCCGGGACCCGCTCGATCCTGAGCACCCGGGGGCTGAACTCCGGATCGTTGCGTCCGTCGGCGAGAAAGGCGAACACGTCCTCCACCGGCCGATCGACCTCGAACGTCGCTTCGAACTGTCCAGTCATGGGCACCCCAGATCGATCGAGCGGCGCCCCCGCACGCGCCTGCGGCGACGAGGCGTTCACCCTCGCCGTAGCACCGCGACTGTCGTAGCGGCATCACGACACTACGTGACCGCCGGCCCGCCCGCCCGGTGAGCGGCGCGCTCTCCCCGTCGGTACGTCTCCACTGCCGCGCCCGGACATCGGACGTTTCTCTCCGGGTAGCGCCCGCCCTCGTCGTACGTCAATGACGGTGGAGGCGGAGGAGCGAGTCGGGACAGCAGGTCACAGCGCGCTGTCGAGCCAGCGGACGACGTTGGAGATGTGGATCGTCGCCCAGGCCTCCGCCGTCCGCGCGTCCCGCGCGGCGAGCGCGTCCAGGATCGCCCGGTGCTCCGACAGGGTCCGGGCCACGGCCGTCTCCTCGGTGATGCCGCGCCACAGCCGCGCCCGTACGGTGGCCCCGGAGATGCTGTCGAGGAGCGAGCACAGCAGGGGAATCCCGGAGGCCGCCGCGATGCGCCGGTGGAACTCCAGGTCGCTGGCGACGAGTTCGTCCAGACTCGGGGCGTCACCGAGCCGGTCGAGGAGCTCCCCGAGCTCCCTGATCTCGCCCTCGGGGATGCGCTCCGCCGCCAGCGCGGTCGCCGCCGGCTCCAGGATGCCCCGTACCTTCAGGGCCTGGAGCGCCTGGTCGTCCTGGTGGAAGTCCAGGACGAACGACACCGCTTCGAGCAGCAGCGGCGGTTCGAGGCTGGAGACGTACGTCCCGTCGCCCTGCCGTACGTCGAGGATGTTCAGCAGGGACAGCGCCTTCACCGCCTCGCGCAGGGAGTTGCGCGACAGGCCCAGTTCGGCGGCGAGGTCGGCCTCCTTGGGCAGCCGGTCCCCCGGGCGCAGCGCGCCGGAGACGATCATCTCCTTGATCTTGCCGATCGCCTCGTCCGTAACCGCCACAGCGTCCTCCTGTCCAAGGCCATATACATCGGATGTGTCTGCCGGGCGCCACCTTACTGCAGGGTGGCGTGGGGCCGGCCGGCCCCGTCCACGAGGGGAGGTTCAGGGGACGACAGCCGGCCCGGAGCGGACGTACGACGGGCCGACTGTCCTTCACCGCTCTCCCTTCCCGCTCTCCCTCCCCGCTCCCCTTCTCCGCTCCCCTTCCCCGTCAGCGGGCGTTGGGGCCCACGTCCGCCGGGGTCAGCGGCCGGCGGATCGGCGTCGCCGTCGCGTACTCGTCGGCACCGACGTCGCGCACGCTGCCCCGCGCGTCGCCGTCGATGTCATGGGTGACCGGCGCCGGGGACAGCGTGGCCGCGCCGATCGCCCGGCTCGTGCTGGACAGGCGGTACACCCCGTCGGAGCCCCGTAGCAGGCGGGGGTCGGCCCGCAGGAACCCGCCGGCGGGGATGTTCCCGTCGGCCGCCGCGCCGAACAGGATGTTGCTCTGCCAGGTGAAGCGGACCGTGGTCGCCATCTCGACCAGGCTGCCGGTCTGCCCGACCAGCAGATTGTCGGCGACGGTGACGTCGCGGGGTTCGTGCGGGCGGTGGCTCTCGCCCGAGAGCGCGCCGCCCGCGTTGTCGAGGAGGGTGTTGTGGGCGATGAGCACGCGGTCGGGTGCGTCGTTGCCCCGGCGGGCCTCGGCCGATTCGCCGGGGACGTGGTCGCGTTCCGTTCCGCTGCCGATGACCATCGCCCGCCCGCTGAGGCCGGCCAGGTAGTTGTTGACGATGACGTGGTCGTTCCCGTAGATCCGCACGCCCTCCTCGCCGCCGATGAGGTAGTTGCTGTCGACGAGGGTGCCGTTGCCGTGGCGCAGGACGATGCCGCCGAGGCTGTCGCGGATCGTGTTGTAGCGGATGACGTTGTCGGAGCTCTTGACGGAGATGGCCTCGGGGTCGCCGTCGGCCCGCTCGAACAGGTTGTACTCGACGAGCGCGTGCGCGCTGGACAGGGCACGGGGGCTGACGCCGAGGCGGATCGGTTCGCCGCCGTTGGCGCCCGCGAAGGTGTGGTCGGAGAAGTGGTTGCGGTGGACGTGCACGCCCTGGGCCATGGCTTCGCTGCCCGAGCCCTCGATGCCGAGGAAGATGCCGAGCGTGGTCTTGCCGTGGAAGTGGTTGCGGTCGATCACGGCCTCGTCGCCGCGCACCATGACCCAGTGCAGGCCCTCGATGTCCGCGAGCTGGAAGTCGTTGCGGGTGAGCCGGATGTACGTGCAGGTCGGCGGGATCTCCAGGGTGGTGCTCTGGCGGAAGGAGAAGCCGCTCACGGTCACGTTGCTGGACGCGTCGAAGACGAAGCTCCGCTCGCCACGCAGCACGGCGCCGCCCCGTGACGCGGCGACGATGGTGATCGGCGCGGTGCGGGAGCCGTTCTTGCCGCTGATGGTGAGGGGCTTGGCGGCGGGGACGGTGTAGGTGCCGTTCGCGAGGACGATGCGGGTGCCGGGTCCCGCCGCGTCGATCGCGTCCTGGAGGTCGTCCAGGGAGCCGACGTCGACGGTGGGACCCAGTGGGCGCGCGGGTTCGCACCGGGCGGCATTCGCGTACGCCGGGGCGGAGAGGGGCAGGACGGCGGCTGCCGCCCCTACAGCGGTGCCGGTGAGGAACGTGCGTCGTTGCATGGTGCCTCCGTGATCGGTCGGATGAGTGGTACGCGTACGGCCCGTCACATCGAGGCGCCGGGCCCGGACGGGTCCGTCAGGTGCAGCTCGATGACGGGCACGGGTGTGTCGGGCCGCTGCACCGGGAGCCGGAGCGTGAGGGTGCCGGCCGGCTGGCCGCCCATCTGGGTGTTCATCGCCGGGCGGTCGGGGTCGAGCGGTTCCTGGACGATCTCCGAGGCGTCGTTCAGGAGTTGGGCGTAGCGCACCCGGCCCGCGAGACCGGGCAGGTGCAGATGGCGCAGCGGCCAGGAGAAGAGGTGGACGTAGAGCCGGTCGCCGCGCTGGGTGTACCGGCAGTCGGCGGGCGGGGTGTACGGGGAGGGGCCGCAGCCGCGTACGGACCGTTCGTGCAGGTCGGTCCAGCGGCCGATCTCGGCGAGGGCGGCGGTGTCGCGCGGGTCGAGGTCGCCCCGGCCGGTGGGGCCGACGTTGAGCAGGAGGTTGCCGCCCTTGGAGACGCCGTCGACAAGCATCCGGATGAGCAGGTCGGGGCTCTTGTGGTCGAGGTTGTCCCGGTCGTAGCCCCAGCTTCCGTTGAGGGTCTGGCACGCCTCCCACCGGACGGGCCGGCCGTCGACGGTCATCGGGGCGGACGGCTGGTACTGCTCGGGCGTGACGAAGTCCCCCGGGAGGCCGGCCCGGTCGTTGACCAGGATGTGCGGCTGGAGCTCGCGGACCATCGCCATGAGCCGCGGGGAGTCCCAGTCGTCGGGGCCCTTGCCGCCCCACCATTCGCGGCCCGCGTAGGAGAAGTCGAAGAAGAGGTAGTCGACGCGTCCGTACTCCGTGAGCAGTTCGCGTACCTGGCCGTGCAGATACTCCTGGTACGCGCGGATGTCGCGGTCCGCGGCCGCGGCCTTGAACTCCTCGTCGTCGCGCTGCGGGTGCGTTCCGTCGACGGGGAACGACGGGTGGTGCCAGTCGATCAGGGAGTGGTAGAAGCCGACCTTGAGGCCCTCGGCGCGGCACGCCTCGACGAACGGTCCGACCAGGTCGCGGCCGTGGGGTGTCTTCGTCACCTTGTAGTCGGTGAGCCGGCTGTCCCAGAGGCAGAAGCCGTCGTGGTGCTTGGTGGTCAGCACGACGTACCGCATGCCGGCGGCCTTCGCCGTCCGCGCCCACCGGACCGGGTCGTAGCGGTCGGGGTCGAAGTGGTCGAAGTACACCTGGTACTGCTCGTCCGTCATCTTCTCCCGGGTCTTCACCCACTCGTGGCGCGCGGCGAGGGAGTAGAGGCCCCAGTGGACGAACATGCCGAAGCGGTCGTGGGTGAACCAGGTCGTGTCGGGCGAAGGGGCCGACAGGAGGTCGGCGTCGGCGCTGGTGGAGGTCATGGGGCATCGTTCCTGTGCGGTCGGGAGGGGCGGGCGGTCCGGCGACGCCGTCAGGCCGGTTCGTGGACGTCTTCGCGGAGCCGTACGTCGGGGGCGACGCGGGCCAGGTAGCCGGCGTCGTCGCGACGGGTCAGGCCGCACGCCAGGTACTGCTCGTGCAGCCGGTCCAGTGCGTCGCGGTCGAGCTCGACGCCGAGTCCGGGTGTCCGCGGGACGGTGACCGCGCCGTCCGCGAAGCTCCACGGTGTGGTGACGACGTCGTCCTCGGGCCGCTTCCAGGGCCAGTGGGTGTCCAGGTCGTGGGTGAGGGCGGGGGTCGCGGCGGCGAGGTGGACCATCGCGGCGAGGCTGATCCCGAGGTGAGAGTTGGAGTGCATGGACATCCCGATGCCGAAGTGGTGGCAGGCGGTCGCCAGGTGCTGGGTGGCCTTGAGGCCGCCCCAGAAGTGGTGGTCGCCGAGCAGCACGCCGACGGCCCGGGCGGGGATCGCCTCGGTCAGGTGCTCCCAGGTGACCACGCACATGTTGGTGGCGAGGGGCATCGGGGCGGTCCGGGCGAGGTCCGCCATGGCGGGGATGCCGGCGACCGGGTCCTCGAGGTACTCCAGTACTCCCGTCAGCTCGTCGGCCACCCGGGCGGCGGTCTCCGGGTCCCAGCTCGCGTTGGGGTCGAGGCGGAGCGGATGGTCCGGGAACGCCTCGCGCAGGGCACGGATCGCGGCGACCTCGTCGTCCGGAGGGAGTACGCCGCCCTTGAGCTTGAACGAGCGGAAGCCGAATCGGTTCGCCAGGAGCCGGGCCTGCGCCACGAGTCCGGCCGGGTCGAGGGCCGGTCCCCACGTGTCCGGCTCGTGGCCGGGGTGCGCGGCCCACTTCGCGAACAGGTAGCCGCAGAAGTCGATCCGGTCGCGGGCGGCGCCGCCGAGGAGGTCGGACACGGGCCTGCCGAGGTGTTTGCCCTGGAGGTCGTGGCAGGCCACCTCGAACGGCGAGGTGACGCCGGCGACCGTCTTGGCGGCCCCGCCGTCACCGATGAGGCCGTGGGCGTCGCGCGCCACCCGGCCGCCGACGATCGCGGTGACTCTCCGGGACAGCTCGTTGAGGTCGAAGGCGTCGAGGCCGGGCAGGTCCTCGGCGACGGCGCGGAGCAGTTCGAGGTGGGCGGCGTCGCCGTAGCTCTCGCCCAGGCCGTAGGCGCCGGTGTCGGTCCTGACCTCCACCACCGCGCGCAGGGCGTACGGCTCGTGGACGCCTACGGCGTTGAGCAGCGGCGGGTCGGCGAAGGCGACGGGGGTGACGACGACGGAGGTGACCTTCACGAGGCCACCGCCACGGCGGTGGCGCCCTGTTCCGGAGTGCGTTCGGCGCCGGCGCCTTTCGTCACGGCGGGCTCGGCACCGCCGCCGCCCTTCAGTTCGGCCAGCGCGCGCCGGCCCTGGGCCAGGAGGTCCTTCAACCGGTCGACGTGGTCCGCTGCCGCGTCCACCAGGGGTGCGCGGACGTGGCCGACGTCGAGCGAGCGCAGGCGGGCTCCGGCCTTGACGAGGGAGACGGCGTAGCCGGGGACCTGGTCGCGGAGGGCGGTCAGCGGCAGGTAGAAGTCGGCGAGGAGCCGGCCGGTGGTGGCGGTGTCGCCGGTCGTCAGGGCCGTGTGGAAGGCGCGGGCGATGTCGGGGGCGAAGCACAGGACGGCGGAGGAGTAGTCGCGGATGCCGATGGCCCGGCAGGCGGTCGCGCTGACCTCGGCGGTGGGCAGGCCGTTGAGGAAGGCGAAGGTCTCGGCGCGGGGGTGGCCGCTGGTGCGTACGGCGGTGACCATGCGTGCCATCGAGTCCAGGTCGCCGTTGCCCTCCTTGATCCCGGCGACCTGGGGCACGGAGAGGAGCCGGAGGGCGGTGGACGCGCCGATCCTGGCGAGGCCGCGCCGGTAGACGAGGACGGGGAGGCGTCCGGCGCGGGCGACGGACTCCACATAGGCGAGGTAGCCGTCCTCGGTGCCGCCGACGAGGTACGGGGGCAGCAGCAGGATCCCGTCGGCGCCCGCGTCCGAGGCGGCGGCGACGGCTGCCCGGGCGTTGCCGAGGCCTCCGCCGGCGCCCGCGAAGACGGGCACGCGGCCGGCGACGACGCGTACGGCGTGCCGGACGACCTCGGCGTACTCGGGGGCGCTGAGCGAGGAGTACTCCCCCGTGCCGCAGGCGACGAAGAGCGCGGCGGGGCCGTGGGCGAGCTGGTCCTCGACGTGGTCGGCGAGCACGCCCGTGTTCACCTCGTCGGCGGGGGTGAACGGCGTGAGCGGGAAGGACATCAGGCCGGACGGGATCACGGGTGGTGGTCCTTTCGGAGGGGTCGGCCGTTCGGGTCAGCCCTTGAGGGCGCCGCTGGACAGGCCGTGGACGAAGGAGCGCTGGAAGAAGAGGAAGACGACTACGGACGGCAGCAGGGCGAGCAGCGACGCGGCCATCACCACGCCGGGGGTGACGAGGGGGTCGACCCGCAGCGTGCGCAGGGCGAGCGGCAGGGTGTACGAGGAGGAGTCGGTGGCCACGAGCAGGGGCAGCAGGTACTGGTCCCAGATCATCGTGAAGCCGAAGACTCCGATGACGCCGAGCGCGGGCTTGCACATGGGAAGGATGATCTGCGCGAAGATCCGCAGGTCTCCGGCGCCGTCGATGCGCGCCGCCTCCTCCAGTTCCTTCGGTACCTCCTTCATGAACTCGGTCATGACGAGGATGGAGAACGCCCAGGCGCCGAGGGGCACGATCATGCCGGCGAGGGAGCCGATCAGATTGATGTGGACGACCGGCAGGTCGGCGAGGATCACGGAGAGCGGGATGGCCAGGATCTCCTCGGGCAGCATCAGCGTGGCCAGGATCGCGACGAACGCGAGGGTCATGCCCCGGAACCGCTTCCTGGCGAGGGCGTAGCCCGCGAGGACGGAGACGGCGACCTGGAGCAGCAGCCCGAGGCCGACGACGAAGAACGAGTTGAGGAGGTACTTCAGGACGCCCTGGTCGAAGGCGACGGTGAAGTTGTCGACGGTGGGGTCGGAGGGGACGACGCTGAGCTGGGTGGGGTCCTTGACGTGGTTGAACGCGCTGACGAGCAGGGCGAGCAGCGGTCCCGCGAACACCACGAGGACGAGGAGGTACGTGAGGACCTTCAGGGCGCGGCCGGCGGCGCTGCGGCTCTCGGTCAGCCCGAGGGCGGTCTCGGTCGGCGCGCTCATTCGTTACCCCTCCGTCGGAACAGGTGGACGCCGACCGTGAGGAGCAGCGTCGCCAGGAACAGCAGGACCGCTCCGGCCGCGCCGACGCCGAGCCGGTTCTGTTCGAGGCCCAGCTTGTAGATCACGGTCATGACGACTTCGGTCGAGCCGTCGGGGCCGCCGTTGGTGAGCAGGAAGACCTCGGTGAAGACGCGCAGGCCCCGGATGGCGGCGAGGATGAAGAGGATGGTGAGGACGGCGCGCAGGCCGGGGACCGTCACGTGGCGGATGCGCTGGAACCTGGACGCGCCGTCGACCTTGGCGGCCTCGTACAGTCCGCGGTCCACCCCGGCGAGACCGGCGAGGAAGATCATCATGTCGTAGGGGGCGCCCCGCCAGATGCCGGTGAGCATGATGGAGGCCATCGAGGTGTCGGGGTCGTTGATGAATCCCGACGGGCCGAACCCCACGAGGCCGAGGAGGGAGTTGAGCATGCCGTCCTCGGTGGGGTGGTACATGATCCGCCAGAGTTCGGCGACGACCGCGATGGGCACGACGACGGGGAGGAAGGCCGCCGAGCGGACGAAGCCGAGCTTGCGTCCCTGTCCCTCCATGAGGAGGGCGAGGGTGAGGCCGAGCAGCATCGAGCCGGCGGTCTGGCCGACGGCGAGGACGACGGTGTGCCAGGCGGCCTCGCGGAAGCCGTCCGAGGAGAGCACGGTGGCGTAGTTCTCGCCGCCGACCCACCGGTTGCCGAGGTAGGGCTGGACTTCCTGGAAGGACATGGTCAGCGCGCTGGCCATGGGGATGAACTTGAAGTAGAGGAAGAGGATCAGGGCCGGGGCGAGGAAGAGCCACGGCGTCCACCATCTGCCTCCGCGGCGGTTCCTCACCCGGCGGGAGACGGGCGGCGCGCTTCCTCCCGGCGCGGTCGGCGCCGGCCCGCGCCGGGCGGGCGGGGTGGAGCCGGCCGCCGGGCCGGCGGCCGCCTTCACCTGGTCGAGGCTCGTCATCCGGCGATTCCCTGCTCCTGGAGGATCCCGGCGAGCTTCGTGTCGAGTTCGCGCAGCTTCTCGCCCAGGTCGAGGGAGCAGTCGGCCATCAGCGCGTTGACGGTCTCGGCGGTGGTCTGCCGTACGGGGGTCCAGTTGGGGATGGAGGGGGCGTAGCGCCCGGAGGAGCGGTAGACGTCGGCGTACGTCTTCCAGCGGGGGTCGGGGCGTACCTCGGTGACGTCGACCTTCTTGTTCACGGGGAGCTGGACGGTGGAGCCGTCGACGCCCTCCATGCCGAGTTTCTGGCCCTCGGCGGAGATGGCGTACCCGGCGAAGGCGTCCTGTCCGGCGCGGTTCTCCGAACCGGCCATCAGATAGACGGAGCCGCCCTCGGCGAGCACGGTGGCGTCCTTCGGTCCCTTGGGCATGGGGACGACCTCGTACTTGTCCTTGCCGAGGGACTTGTCGAAGCGGGGCATGAGGTAGGGGCCGACGACGAACATGCCGGTCCTGCCCGCCTCGAAGGTCTCGTTCGTCGGCGGGGTGTCCATGGTGACGGCGCCGGGCTGGACGACCTTCTTGTCGCAGCCGAGGGCGCGGAACCAGCGCATGGCCTCCGTCGACTCCTTGCTCGTCATCGACGGCTTGTACGTGCCTTGGCCCGCCTCGGTGATGAAGTCCCCGCCGGCGGCCCAGAGGAAGTTGGAGAAGTACCAGGAGGCGTAGCCGCGCTTGGTCGACAGCGGGGCGGCGAGGCCGTGGGTGTCCTGCTTGCCGTTGCCGTCGGGGTCGCGGGTGGTGAAGGCGGTGGCGAGCGCGGCGAGGTCGTCCCAGCTCTGCGGGGCCTCCAGCTTCAGCTTCTCGCGCCAGTCCTTGCGGATGAGGAGGGCGCCGGCCTGGGCGGAGTACGGGATGCCGTACTGCTTGCCGTCGACGCTCTTGCCGGAGTTCAGGCCCTGTTCGACGAGGTCCTGGCTGTTCTTGATCCTGCTGAGGTCGATCTCCCTGAGGAGCCCCTGGCTGTGCATCGCGCCGAGCTGGGTGACGTCGTTCATGACGATGTCGGGCAACTGCCGCTGGGCGGCACGCTGCTGGAGCTTCGTCTCGAAGTCGTCGAAGATCGCCGTGACCTTGACCTTGTGTCCGGTGGCCTTCTCGAAGCCTTCGACCAGCCTCAGGGTGGCCTTCTCGCCGGGGCCGCCGGGTGTGGTCCTGGTCCACAGCTCCAGCTCCGCCTTGGAGTCCTGTTCGGCGTCCGCCCCGGCAGGACCGGACGTACAGCTCGTCAGGGCCAACGCCGAGGCGAGAAGACCCGCACCGATCCATCGCGTTCTCTGCATGACAACTCCTGTTCGCCGCCGTCGGCAGCTGGCCTGTAAGCGCTTGCCGGGGACGCTAACGCGCGGCCGAACGAGGGTCAATAGTCCGATGACTGCTAAGAGTTGAAGGGAATGAGGGCACTTGCCGACGCGTGCCCGACGGGGCCCTCATCACCCGCTTGAGCAGTCATGAAGCGAGATCAAAAAGCGAAGCGCTTCACCTCTACACCGGGAGCGCTCCCCGAGACCACCGCTCAGACATCGATAAAAGCTCCGATGTCTGAGCGGATGTGAGAGCTCGGGGTGTGGGAAACAGGACAGTTACGCCCGGGTCGACGCCCGGGCCGGCGCGACGGCGTGCCGCAGGGGCTCGCCGCGTACCAGCCGCCGCAGTTCGTCACGTACGAGCTCACCCAGGCGGGCGCGTTCCCGGCCCATGGCGCCGGCGAGGTGCGGGGTGAGCAGGACGTTCGGCAGCGCGAAGAGCGGCGAGTCGGAGGCGGGCGGTTCGGGCCAGGTCACATCGAGTACGGCGGTGAGGTCGGGCCGGTCGCGGAGAACTCCGATCACCTCCGGCTCGTCCAGCACGGCACCGCGTGCCGTGTTGATCAGGGTCGCGCCCTCGGGGAGCAGCGCCGTCAGCCGCTTGCCCACGAGGCCTTCGGTCTCGGGCAGGAGGGGGGCGTGGACGCTCACGACGTCGCAGGAGGCGAACAGCTCGTCGATTCCCGTCAGTCGGACGCCCAGCTCCCCGGCGGCGGCCGGGTCGACCACCGGGTCGCAGGCGAGCACCTCGACGTCGAAGGACCGTAGGTGCCGGGCGACGAGCCGGCCGATCTCCCCCAGTCCGAGCAGGCCCACGCGGGAGCCGTACCCTCCGGACACCCGCGGGTCGTGCGGGAAGCGGCGGCCGGCCGTCACCTCGCGACCGAGGCGGTGGACCTGCTTCAGGCCGAGCAGGATCTGGGCGAGGCTGAACTCGGCGACCGGGACGGCGTTGGCCGCGGCCGCGGAGACGATGGGGATGCCTCGGGCCCAGAACTCCGGCGGCGTCAGGTGCCGCACCGAACCGGCCGCCACCATCACCGCGTTCAGCCTCGGCGCACGGGAGAGCAGCGCCGCGCCGAGCACCGGGGCTCCCCAGCCGGTGAGCAGGACGTCGACCTCTTCCAGTACGCCGGGGTCCCGGAGAAGGGCGTCACGGGTGAGGGCGGGGGCGTGCCAGCGCCCCAGGTGTCCGATCTCCTCCAGGACGTGCGCCGGATAGACATCGGCTCTGCGCTCCTCCTCCATGACCAGTAGGACGTTGGGCGTTGTGGTCGCAGCTGCCATCGGCTCGGCCTCCTGGGGCGTGGCGGTATCGGCGGCCACACGATACATCGGAGGACAAACCTGACTCGGTCGAAGGGCTGGACAAAACTGCGGACGATTGTTTGCATTCCCGAGTCGATACATCCGATGTCTATCGCGCCTCAGTCGGCCCGAGCCCCGGCCGTACCTGCGGCACGGCGATGTGGTCGCGTGCGGGATCAACGGCTTCGGCACCATGGGCCAGACCTACCGACAGACTTGAGAGGAGACGCGCATGCGGTTCACCCGGGACGACCGGCTGCTCTTCATCGGTGACTCCGTCACGGACACCGGCCGTGACCGCGAGGACCCCACATCCCTGGGCGACGGATACGTACGGATGATCGCCGAGGCCCTGCCCTCCCCCGCCACCGTCGTCAACAAGGGCGTCGACGGCCATCGGGTCCACGACCTGGAGGCACGCTGGGCCACCGATGTCCTCGCCCTCGCCCCCTCGGTCGTCACCGTGCTGATCGGCATCAACGACACCTGGCGCCGCTACGACCGCGGACTCCTCAGCCCGGTACCGGAGTTCGAGGCGTCCCTCGACCGCATCCTCACCCTCGCCGAGGAGAAGTGCGGCGCCCGGCTCTTCGTCATGACGCCGTTCCTGCTCCCGGCCGGCCCCGAGCAGGAGACGTGGTTCGAGGACCTCGCGCCCCGCACCGACGCCGTCCTGCGCACGGCGACCGCGCACGGCGCGACGGTGGTCCGCACGGACCTGGCACTGCTGCGCGCCGCCGAGGAACACGGCGCGGCGGCCCTCGCCCCGGACGGGGTCCATCCGAGCCCGCTCGGCCACCGCGTCGTCGCGCGCGCGTGGCTGGCGGCGGCCGGGGTGGAAGGGGGGAACACCTCGTCCGAGAGGCTGTGAGCATGACCGACGTGCCCCACCGGGTGCGGACGCGATGCGGGGCGGCGCCCGCATCGCGTCGCTCGTCGAGCACGGCTTCCGTCCCCGGGACGGGCACGTCAGCCGTGAAGGGGTGGTCCGGGCCTCGGGGCCCGGGCGGTCTTCCCGGGGTCTTGTCAGGGGCAGCTGATGCGGATGTCGCCCGGGTCGGTGGTGCAGGTGTCCGTACCGGCGCCGCCGTTGGCGGTGTCGTTGCCCGAGACGCCGTCGGTGGTGGTGAGGCGGTCGTTGCCGTAGTAGCCGGTCAGGGTGTCGTTGCCCGGGCCGCCGTTCAGGGTGTCGTCGCCGTAGCCGCCGTCGATGTTGTCGTTCCCGAAGCCGCCGTGGACCGTGTCGTTGCCGTAGCTCGCCCGGATGGTGTCGTTGCCGCCGAGGCCGCAGATCACCTCGTTGCCGAAGCCGCCGTTGATGGTCTCCGCGGCGCTGGTGCCGATGATGGTGCACCCGCGCGCGTTGTTCACCGAAGTGGTCGCGGTGGCCGTGTTGTTGGAGGTCACCGGGTCCTGCGGCGAGCCGCTGACGCCGACCGCGTTGGTCAGGGTGCCGGCGGCGCGGGGTTCGGCCGTGACCGTGACGGTCGCGCTCGCGCCCGGGGCCAGGGAGCCGAGGGCGCAGGTGGCACCGGTCGTGGTCGTCGCACAGGTGCCCTGTGAGGGAACGGCCGAGACGAGCGTCGCACCGGTTCCGGAGAGCGTGTCGGAGAGCGAGACGCCGGTCGCGGTGGCCGTGGACGTCGTGGCGTTGGTGACCTGCACCGTGTAGGTGGCGCGGTCGCCGATGCTCACCGTGGTCGTCCCGGTCTTCGTCACCGACAGGTCGGCGCGCGGCGGGGGCGGAGTCGTACCGTCACCGCCCTGGTAGCGGGCGAGGGCGAAGGCGAAGCCCGCTCCGTACCCGGCCGCGACGATCTTGCCGTCGGGCTGGACGAGCACACCACGCGCCTCGTCGAAGTCGTTGAAGCCGGTCACGACGAAGCCGTCGCCGCCGAAGCCGGTGTCCACCGCGCCGTTGACGTGGAGACGGGCCAGGCCGAAGTCGTTGGCCTCGGAGCTGTTCGGGTCGTCCGCACGTCCGGCGAGCACGATCCTGCCGTTCTGCTGGAGCGCCAGACCGTACGCGATGCCTCCGTCGCCGGGGGCGTTGACCGACGTACGGCCGCCCGTGCCGAAGCCGACGTCCGGGGTGCCGTTGGCGTTGTAGCGGAGGACGGCGAAGCCGAGGCCGCCCGATCCCGCGGCGACGATCCTGCCGTCGGGCTGGACGGCCACGGCGTTGCCGAACTCGGTGCCGCCGAAGTCCGCCGTCACCATGCCGTCACCGCTGAAGGTGGTGTCGAGGGTTCCGTTGGTGTTGTAGCGGGCCACGCCGATGTCGAAGGCGGTGTTGCCCACGTAGCCGACGGACACGATCTTGCCGTCCGGCTGGAGCGCCATGCCCCGGGCGATACCACCACCGTCCTGCGGCGACGTGGGGGTGAAGCCCGCGACGACCGCCCCGTCACCGCCGAGGCCGGGGTCGAGGGTGCCGTCGGTGCCGAGGCGGACGAGCGCGAAGCCTCCGCCGCCGCCCTTGCCCGCGGCGACGATCCTGCCGTCGGGCTGGACGGCCACGTCCGCGCCGTCCGCGGACCCGCCGAACTCCTCGACGCGCACCAGGCCGCCGTCGCCGAAGCCCGTGTCGAGACTGCCGTCGGTGTTGTACCGGGCCACGGAGAAGAAGCAGCAGCCGCCGCCCTCCTCCGCGATCACCTCGGTGGTGCCCGCCACGACGATCTTCCCGTCGGACGGCTGGATCGCGACGGCGTTGGCGGTGTGACCGCCACCGCCGAAGTCGCTGGTCACGATGCCGTCCCCGCCGAAGCCGGTGTCGAGGCCGCCGTCGGTGTCGTAGCGGGCGAGCGCGAAGCCGGCCTCGCTCACACCGACCACGACCAATCTGCCGTCGGCCTGGCGCGCGATGTCGTGGCCTTCCGCGTACCCGGTGATCGGGGTCGTCACCCGGCCGTCGGGGCCGAACGTCGGATCCAGATCGCCGGGCGCGGCGAACGCGGTACCGGGCAGCGCGAGGACGAGCGCCATGCCGAGCGCGACCGGCATCCCGGCCCTTCCGCCGGGCCTGCGCCGCCGAACCGCCGGTCTCAGCTGTACGTGGGTCATCTGCGTACGAACCTCCGTCTTCGTGGTGTACGGGGAGCAGCGCACAGCTTCGTGCCGGAGCGGGCCCCGTTCCCGCGGGCCGTGCCGGACTACGCCCACCGGCCCCCGGGAACCACCCCCGCGAGGGAGCGCACGGGGGTGGTTCCCGGGCGCGATCCCTGTGCCGGACGGTCGTGCCTGACCGTCGTCCCTGATCGCCGCGCCGGACCGTCGTGCCGGACCGTCGCCGGGGTGCTCCACCTCGACGGGCGTGCCGTGGTTGCTCCCGATTCGGCCATGCGGTGGCCGGAAATGATCCCCTGATGTGGCGTCAGGGATGGTTCAGGGTGAAGCCGGGGGTGGTCCCTGGCGAACCGGGCGAGGCGGTCGGGCAGACTCGAAGAAGTTGATCATCACCTTCCCGGGGGAGTCCCCATGCGTCGTTCCTCGTCCCTGCCGTTCCACCTGTCGCTGGCCCTCGCCGCCACGATGACGATCGGTGCCGCCGCCCCCGCGCTCGCCGCGACCGGGGACGGCGGGCCCGGCCCCGCTCCGGGCCACGCCTCCCCCGGCCTGGACCGGGGCGCCCTGCGCGAGGCGATCACCGTGCGCCCGGAGGACGGGACCGCCGGTGTCCTGGCGCAGGTGCACAGGAACGGAGAGACCTGGCGGGGCGCCTCGGGCGACGTCGTGACCGGGCAGCGGCTCAGCCGTGACGCCCGCTTCCGGATCGGCAGCATCAGCAAGCCCATGGAGGCCGTGATCCTGCTCCAGCTCTCCGCCGAGGGCCGCGTCGCCCTGGACCGGAGTGTTCAGGACTACCTTCCCGGGCTGCTGCCGGAGAACCTGTTCAAGGAGCCGGTCACCGTACGGCAGCTGCTCGACCACACGAGCGGCCTGCCCCAGGAGTTCGAGGGTGCCCCGGCGTCCACATCCCCGGACGAGGACATCGAACGCCGCCTCGACTACGTCACCTTCGACGAGGTGATCCGGCAGACGCTGCGCCCGGAGGGCAGGCCGGCTCCCGGCCCGCGTTTCAGCCCCGGCACGCGGCAGGAGTACAACTCCTTCGGCTACCGCGTCGCCGGGAAGCTCATCGAGGAGATCACCGGGCACTCGTTCCAGCACGAGGTGACGGCCCGCATCCTCGAACCGCTGAGGATGCGGGAGACGCGGGCCACCGTGCCCGGCCGCAGTACGCCCGTGCCCCGCCCCTACCTGCCCGGCTACGAGGCGGCGAGCGACGGCCGGCTGGTCGACGTCAACGTGCAGGGCGGACTGCCCGCGAGCATGACCTCCACCACCGCCGACCTGGACCGCTTCATCAGGGGCCTGTTCGACGGCCGACTGCTGCGACCGGCCCAGACCGCCGAGCTGTTCGCACTGCCGAAGGGCCCCGACGGCAAGCCCCTGCCCTACGTCGGCGGCTCCAACTGCAACACCGGGCCCGCCAAGGGCACGGCCTGCTTCAGCGTCGCCCTGATGTACACGCCGCTGCCGGACGGCTCGGTCCTGTGGGGCAAGACGGGATCCGACATGGGATACCGGAGCGGTGTCTTCGCCACCCGTGACCTGAACCTGCGCGCCGTCTACGCGACGGGCACCTCGGGCCCGTCCGGGAACGGCGCCCCGGCGGTCGCCCAGCGTCTCGTCGGCGCCCTGTTCGCGCGCTGACGGTCAGGGTCCCCAGCAGCGGGGGGCGCTCGGACACCGCGTACCCTCACATCCGAAACGGGCACCGGCCTCGCCGGGTGCAGGACAAGCAGGGCGAGCACGGCCGGCAGGGCGAGCAGGGATCGGAACATGACTCAGGTGCGGGGGCAGGGGACGGAGCCCGGTGGGGGCGAGCGGGATCGGGACCGGGCGGCGACGGTTCGCGTCTTCATCGCCCTCGCCCCGCCCGACGAGGCGAAGGACGAGCTGGAGCGCGAGCTCCGCCCCGCGTACGACGCGTACCCCCGGATGCGGTGGAACCGCATCGAGGACTGGCACATCACCCTGGCGTTCCTCGGCGAGCTGCCGGTCGAGACCGTGCCCCTGCTCCGGCCGCCGCTCGGGGACCTCGCGGCATCGCGCGGGCCGGTGGAACTGGCGCTGCGGGGCGGCGGGCACTTCGACGAGCGGGTGTTGTGGAGCGGGATCGACGGAGACGTCGAGGGACTGCACCGGCTCGCCGCCGACGTGCGCGGTGTGGTCAAGGAGTGCGGCATCCCCTTCGAGGACCGGCCGCTGCGGCCCCATCTGACGCTGGCCCGCGCCCGCCGCGACGACCAGTCGAGCGTGGTGGACGTGGCCGACGGTCTTGCCGGCTTCACCGGTCGCCCCTGGCGGGCCGAACGGCTCCACCTGGTGGCCAGCGACTTCGGCCGGGGCCCGGGGCCGATCCGGTACCGCGACATCGAGGCCTGGACGTTCGGCGGGCGCTGATCCCGCCCTGGTGGTGCGGCAACCCTGGTGGTGCGCCACCACGGTCGGCGCAGCACCCCTGTCTCCCTGATGCTGCATCGACTGTCTCCCTGATGCTGCATCGCCTGATTCCCTGATGCTGCATCGCCCCGGTGCCCGTGGCTGCGAGGATGCCCGGCATGGAGACGACACTGAACGGCTCGCGCGCCTCGGCCGCGGTCGGTGATTCGGGTTGGCGCTATCTGCTGGGCGGCCTCCGCACGGCCGTCCCGGTCGGGTCGATGGCGCAGGCGGCCGACGTCGCGGCGCTGGCGGTCGCCGCGTGCGGTGACGACGCCGACCGGCACCTGGCCCTCGACATCCGGCCCGGGCGGATCCTTCTGACCCTGCAGTCCGCCGAGCACGCGGGCGTCACCACCCTGGACGTCGAGCTCGCGCACCGGGTGTCCACGGCAGTCGGCGGGCTGGGGCTGCGCACCGAACCCGAGATCGCGACGGGGGCACCGCGGTCGCTCCAGCTCCTGGAGATCGCGATCGACGCGCTCGACATCGCCGCGATCCGGCCGTTCTGGAAGGCGCTCCTCGGGTACGCGGACGAGCAGGGCCACGACGGACCCGCCGACGCGCTCATCGATCCCCTCTGGCAGGGCCCGGCGGTGTGGTTCCAGCAGATGGACGTTCCGCGCCCGCAGCGCAATCGCATCCACTTCGACCTCTGCGTGCCGCACGACGAGGCGCTGCGGAGGATCGACGCCGCGCTGACGGCGGGGGGCCGTCTCGTGTCCGAGGATCGGGCCCCGGCCTTCTGGGTCCTGGCCGACCCCGAGGGCAACGAGGCCTGTGTCACGACGTGGCAGGGACGGGACGGCTGACAGCGGCGCGGCTGCCTGCGGGCCCGCCGCAGCGGCCACCCGGTGCCCGAGGTCCGTGCCCGCCGCCGCGGCCACCCGGTGCCGGAGGTCCGCGCCCGTCCCCGGGACCCCCGTGCCCGTCGAAACCGGCCGGGGGTGCCTGTGCGTGTTTCCCTGTGCAGTGATCGCTCCGGAAAGGGAATCACCTTGTCCATCACAGGTTTCAGCCCGTCCCGTCGCAGTGTCCTCGGCCTCGGTGCCGGTGCCGCGCTCGCCGTCGCGTTACCGCTCGGCGGGACGGCGTACGCCTCCGCGCCCGGCGGGGAGGACCTCGTCGCACGGCTTCGGGAGCTGGAGGAGCGGCACTCCGCACGGCTCGGGGTGTTCGCCCACGACGTGCGGACCGGGCGGTCCGTCGCGTACCGCGCCGACGAGCGCTTCCCGATGTGCTCGGTCTTCAAGACCTTCGCCGTCGCGGCCGTGCTGCGCGACCTCGACCACGACGGCTCCTTCCTCGCACGGCGCATCCGGTACACGACGGCGGACGTCCGGCGGTCCGGCTGGTCCCCGAAGACGGATCTGCCCGAGAACCTCGCGCACGGGATGACCGTCGCCGAGCTGTGCGACGCCACGCTGCGCTTCAGCGACAACACCGCCGCCAATCTGCTCCTCCGCGAGCTGGGCGGCCCGACCGCCGTCACCCGGTTCGCCCGGTCGATCGGCGACCGTACGACCCGGCTCGACCGCTGGGAGCCCGAGCTGAACTCGGCGGAGCCGTGGCGGGAGACCGACACCTCGACGCCCCGCGCCGTCGGGCGGAGCTATGGACGACTCGTCCTGGGCGACGCGCTCCCGCGCAAGGACCGGGAGCGGCTCACGGCGTGGATGCTCGCCAACACGACCAGCGGTGAGCGGTTCCGCAAGGGGCTGCCCGCCGACTGGATCCTCGCCGACAAGACCGGCGGCGGTCGCTACGGCGGAAACAACGACGCGGGCGTCACCTGGCCGCCGGACGGCGGCCCGATCGTGCTCACCGTGCTGACCACGCGTTTCGTGGAGGACGCGGCGCCCGTCGATCCGCTGGTGGCCGACGCGGCCGCGCTGGTCGCGGCGGAACTCCGCTGATCAGAAAAAGAGCTCGCGATAAATCGCTTGAGCGTCGCCGCGGGCTTTCCTAGGCTGTGGTCACACGCTGAAAGGAGGTGATCCGAGAACATGGTTTCTTTTCGGATTCGTGAGGTGACTGCGGGCTAACGGCCTGCCGTCGCACTCTGTGCACCTCGGCAGGTCATCTGCCGAAAACCACGCAGTCACCCGACCCGTGGGCCGCCGGTAATCCGGCCGGCTCCCGTCCGAACTCGAGCGGACGGGACCAAGGCCCACGGGTCGTCTGCGTTCCCGGCCCCCTGCACCGCCCCTGCACCCCCTGGCGCCAGCCTGCACCCGTTGCTGTGAGCCGGATCACAGGGAACCTTCGGGCGGTACCGCTCCTCCTCGGGGTGTCGGCGCACTGCGGCGCCGGCCTCGGAACGGAGGGGAACCCCATGGCGGTCATCGACATCGAGCGGCCTCGCACGATCATCGGCGGACGCGGCGTCGCCGCGCTGCTCGCCGTCCTCGCGCTCGTGCACCTCTACTGGGCCACCGGCCTGACCTGGCCCGCCGCCGACGAGCCGGCCCTGTCGCTCGCCGTCCTCGGCAGCGTCGTCTCCTTCGGGCCGGCCGTGGTCCTGCCGCTCGCGGCCCTTGAGGGGTGCGCGGCGTTCGCCGTCGCGCTCCACGCGCGCGGTGGTGGCCGCCGACGCGGAATTCCGCGCCTGGTCACGGCAGCCGTCGCCGCCGGGATACTGCTCCGCGGGGCTGTCGGGCTGGTCTGGATCGTCGTCGGCAAGGACGGCTCGGGAGCGGCGTTCCCCTGGCTGAACGCGCTGGTGTACACCCCCCTGTGCCTGGTCTTCGGAGGGGCGGCCCTGCGTGCCGCCCGCTGACCCCGTCCACGCCGTCGAGCCCGTCCACACTGCCGAGCCCGTCGACCCCGTCGACCCCGCCGTCCGGGGCGTCGTGCTGGTCCGGGCCGCCCGGCGCGGCGACACACTGGCCCTGCACGACCTGCTCGATCACCTCACCCCGTACATCTCCCGGATCTGCCGTCCCATCGCGCTGGACGACGGACCGGACGCCACGCAGGAGGCCCTGATGGCGGTCTTCACCTCTCTGCGTTCGCTGCGGGAACCGGAGGCGCTCTACGGGTGGGTGCGGGCGATCTCCGTACGGGAGGCGGTGCGGGTGGCGAAGCGGGCGGGGCGGGCGCGGCCGGCCGAGCTGGCCGACGTACCGGAGCGGGGAGATCCACAACTGGCCGCCGACATCGACGACGTCCTGGCACGGCTGTCGCCCGCGCACCGGGCCGTCCTCGTGCTGCGGGACGTCGAGGGGATGGACGAGGAGTCCGCGGCGGCGCTCCTCGGCGTACCGACCGGCACGGCGAAGTCCCGGCTGCACCGGGCCCGGCAGAGTTTCCGAAAGGCGTGGTCCGCGTGAACGAGAGCGACGCGAGCAACGAGAGCCGTGGTGGCGACGCGAGCGAGGGGGGCAGGGGTGGCCTGCTGCTCGACGACGTACGGCGGATGCACGTCATGGTCGCGGGTGTCCGGGGGGCCCGGCTCGTCGAGCGGGTGCTCCCCGCGCCGCTCCCCCGGGTCTGGCAGGTGATGAGTGATCTGGAGGGCGGCTTCGGGGAGTTCCAGCCCGACATGCGGTCGGTCCGGATCCTGCGGCGCGACGGTGACCGGGTGGAGGCCCTGGCCCGCAGCCGCTACGGGCTGCGGGCGCACTTCCACGGCGTGCTGCGGCCGGGCTGGTGCTGGCTGCAGAGCCGGTTCCTGGTGATCGGGATGGCGGCCGTGGAGGCCGAGGACGAGAGCGGGCACACGCGGGTCGCGCTCACCGGTGGCGTACGGGTTCCCGGCCGCGCGGCGCTGGTGCCGTTCGGCGCGCGGCGCGAGCTGGAGGAGGCGATGACGCGGCTGGCCGCGCGGGTCAGGTGATGCGCCTGGTTCCGGCGGCCCGCCCTGTCAGGCCAGACTCAGCGCGCCCGTCCTGCGGGCGCGTGCCTCGCCCACCCGCAGGATCAGCGCGGCGGCCACGAGGAGCAGGGCGCTCAGTGCTCCGAGGCCGAGCAGGGTCGGGGCGAGTTCGCCTGCGGTGCGGTGTTCGAGCAGGGCGCCGCGGACGGCGAGCAGGCTGCCGGTGAGCGGGAAGACCGCGCCGACGACCTGGACCGCGGCCGGGAGTGCGAAGTGCGGGAGGCGGACGCCCGAGACGAACCAGAGGGGCTCGTCGAGGATCGTGTACAGGAAGGCCGAGTCCCGGGAGAAGACCAGGAGGCTGTTGAGGAACGCTCCCCACGCCACCGCCGGGATCAACAGGGCCAGGAGAACGATCCCGTACATCCACCAGGCCGACACCGACAGCGTGCCGAAGCCGGTCAGGGCGGCGACGGTGAAGCAGGTGAGCAGCCAGGCGTTCTGGAGGAGCGCGCCGGCGCCGTTGGCGATCATCAGGGTGAGCCGGCCGGCCGGGGAGAGGAAGAGCAGTTCGAGGGTGCCGGTGGTCCGCTCGAAGGAGAGGTGCCAGGCGCTCTGGACGAGGGAGAAGAAGAAGGCGTACGCGAGGGTGCCGGTGGCCAGGAAGGCGAGCAGGCGCTCGGGGTCGGCGGCGAGGGGCCAGTTCTCGGCAGCCCGCGAGGCCGTGGCGACGGGGCGCAGGGTGTAGTAGGTGGTGGCCAGTTGGAGGACGGGCCAGACGAGCATGGAGAAGACGACGAGCGGCTGGCCGAAGAGCCTGCGGTGCTGCTTGAGCGTCTCCGCGGCGAAGACCCGCAGGGCGTGACGGAGAGGGTTCACGAGGTGCCGCCCTTGGCTCCGGCGGCCGCGGCCTCCGAGAGGACGGTCTCGGCATCGGGCCGGACGGTCTCGGCATCGGGCCGGACGGTCTCGGCATCGGGCCGGACGGTCTCGGCGCCGGCCCGGACGGTCTCGGCGCCGGGCGGAACGACCGCGGCGTCCGGCCGCACGACCGCGGCGCCGGACCGGATGGTCGCGGCATCGGGCCGACCGGTCCCCGGGCCCGCGAGGCCCGCCTCGCCCCGCTCCGCGAGGGTCAGGATCGCGTCCTCCAGGCTCGCCTCGGCGATCTCCAGGCCGCCGATGGAGCCGCCCGCCTCGAACACCGCCGCTGCCAGCGGTCCCGCCATGTCCCCGGGGTGGCGCAGGGTGATCACCTCTCCCCCGTCGGAGAGGGTTTCGCGGGTGGCCCCGAAGGCGTCCGCGACGGCCCGGGTGCGCTCCGTCGGGTCGGTGACGGTCAGACGGACGGTCCGGTGGCTGCCGGTCGCGGCCTTCAGCTCGGCCGGGCTGCCCTGGGCGAGGTGGCGGCCGGCGGAGATCACGTACACATGGCCGCAGAGCTCCTCGACCTCGGCCAGGTAGTGCGAGGTCAGCAGCACCCCGGTGCCGTCGTGCGCCGCGAGGTCGGCGACGACCCGGCGCAGGTCGCGGGCGATGGGAGCGTCGAGGCCGAGGGTCGGCTCGTCGAGGAGCAGGTAGTCCGGACGGTTGATGAGGCCGCGGGCGATGGCGAGCCGCTGGGTCATGCCGCGCGAGTACCGCTCGACCATGGTGTCGGCGGCGTCGGACAGACCGACGAGATCGAGGAGTTCGCCGGTCCTGCGGCGCAGCTCGGCCTTCGGGACGTCGTAGAGCTGGCCGAAGTACCAGAGGTTCTCGCGGCCCGTCATGCGGGTGTAGACCATGCGTTCGCCGCCGGCGATGAGGTTGATGCGACGGCGTACGGCGCGGGCGTCGGCGACCGCGTCCAGGCCGTCGACGCGGACGGTGCCGGCGCTGGGCCGCAGGAGCGTGGCGAGGATCTTGATGGTGGTGGTCTTCCCGGCGCCGTTGAGGCCGAGGAGCCCGGTGACGCGGCCGCGGGGGATGTCGAGGTCGAGGCCGTCGACGGCGCGCTTGAGGGTGCGGGGGCCGAGAATCCCCTTCTCCCGGACGGGAAAGTCCTTGCGCAGGCCGCGGACTTCGATCGCCGTGGTCATGGTCGTGGTCATCAGTACGTCCTTTCGACCGCACGGGCCTCGGCCCGCGGCAGGTAGGCCAGTCCCAGGAAGAGGTAGGCGCAGGTGAGGGCGGCGCAGACGGCGAGCCTCGGGAGGAGTTCGGGGAGGGTCTGGCCGCCGGTGAAGCTGCCGTGCAGGACGTCCATGGCCGAGGTGGTGGGGAGGAGTTCGGCGAACCAGCGGGCCGGCTCCGGCAGGTAGTCGCGCGGGAAGGTGAAGCCGCCGACCAGGCCGAGCACGATGAAGACGGTGTTCTGCGAGATGTGTGCCTCGCCTGCCGCGATCATCAGTCCGCCGAGGCCGACCGAGAGCGCGAAGACGGCCGCGATCAGCGCGAGGACGCCGAGCAGCGCGCCGGGCACGGAGGAGACCGGCACGGTGATGCCGAGGACGGCGACGACCAGGCCGAGGGTCAGGAACTCGAGAACGCTGCTGAGCACCGCGAAGCCGGTGAAGCCCAGCAGGTACGGGAGGCGGCCGGCGGGGGCGATGAGCAGGGCGCCGAGGGTGCCCTGCCGCTGTTCGGTGATGAGGGCCTTCGCGGACCAGAGGATCAGCCGGACGGCGAAGTGGAAGGCGGTGGTGCCGACGACCATGTAGGCGAGGTAGTCGGTGGTGCCGCTGCCCGCGGCGAAGTCGTCGCCGACGGCACCGCCGCCGATGACGTGGAAACCGAGGTAGGCGAGCGCGATGGTGAGCGCGGCGGGCAGGACGGTGCCGACGGCGTACGTCCATGGGTAGGCGCGGCGGGTCATCTGCCAGGTGCGCCAGGCGGTTGCCCAGGCTGTGGGCATGAAAAGGATCCCTCCCCCGAAGAACAGTGGAATCGAGCGAGTTCCTATTGGGAACTTATAATGAGTTTCTATCGGGAACTCACTCGATGGCGCAAGATGGATCACTGACGGACCGCATCCGGACCGGACGGGCCGGGACTGGACCGACCGGCCCGGGCGGGCCGGGACTGGACCGGTGACCCGAACGAGGAGGACACGTCATGGCGCGAACCGTTCCCGACCGCGACGCCGCCTGCGCCATCGCCCAGGCCGCGGCCGTCGTCGGCGACTGGTGGAGCCTGCTCCTCGTCCGCGAGACGGCGCGGGGGCGGCACCGCTTCGACGAGCTCCAGCGCGAGCTGGACATCTCCCGCAAGGTGCTCACCGAGCGGCTCAACCACCTCGTCGACAGCGGGGTGCTCGACAAGGTCCCGTACCAGGAGGGACCGGTCCGGTTCGAGTACCGGCTGAGCGACGCCGGGCGCGCGCTGCTGCCCGTCCTGGTCTCGATGCAGGACTGGGCCGACCGCTGGCTGCTCGGCGACGGCTCGCTCACCGCCTCCGCCGACGAGCGGAGCGCCGAGGCGCACCGCGTCCACGACCTGCCCGGCACCCGGCTGCCCCGGCTCACGCTGCCCGCGCACACGGGCGGCGCGCTCGACCCGGTCGACGCAGGAGCGGGTGCCACCGTCCTGTTCTGCTTCCCGGCGACCGCCCGGCCCGCCCCGCTGCCGGACGACTGGACGGACATCCCCGGCGCGGCGGGGTGCACGCTGGAGAACCGGCTGTTCCGGGAGGAGTACGAGAGGTTCGCGGCGGCAGGCGTCTCGGTGCGCGGCATCAGCACCCAACGCCCGGACGAGCAGCGGACGTTCGCGGTGGCCGAGGAGATCCCCTTCCCGCTCCTCTCCGACATGGACAACGGGCTCTCGGCGGCGCTCCGCCTCCCGACGTTCCGCGCGGGCCAGGCCCTCCGGCTGAAGCGCGCGATCCTGGTCGTGGACCGCGAACGGACCGTTCGGCACGTGCAGTTCCCCGTCGTGGACATCCCCGCGGCCGTGGAGACGGCGTGGCGCGAGGGGGCGTCGGTCGCCGAGGGGTGATCGGGCCGCCACCACGCCACACGGCCGCACTGGTAGGGAAGTTGGGTGTCAGCACCCATGCCGGGGTGACGGTGCGGCTGGAAAGCTGGGAGCGGCTCCGCCGACGCGGGCCGGAACAGCATCAGGACTCGGCCCAGGACCGGGTCGGCACCCACGACCAGACCCAGGACCGGGTCGGCACCCGGACGAGAGGCGACCATGACCGCCGTACCGCGTCAGGTCACTCGTCGGGAGACCGGCACGGGCACCCGGCCCGCCGGGCCGTCCTCGCCGCAGGACGGGCACATGGTCGTGTGCGGGGACGACGCCCTCGCGCACCGAATCGCCGGTGAACTGGCCGAGGTGTACCGGCAGGACGTCGTCCTCGTCGCGCCCACCGGGGGCGGACCGGACACCGACGAGCCGCGCGTGCGCGTCCAGCAGGCCGACCGGATACCGCCAGACGAGCCGACCCTCGTGGAGGCGGGTGTACGCCGGGCCCAGGCACTGGCGCTGCTGTACGAGGACGACGAGGTCAACATGCGGGCCGCGTTCCTGGCCCGCCGGCTCAATCCGCACATTCGCCTGGTCCTCCGGATGTACAACCGCAACCTCGGCAGACGGATGGCCGAGCTCCTCGACCAGGCCCGAGGCCAGGCCCGAGGCCAGGTCGAGGACCGGACGACGGCCGACGACGGGCCCGGCCACGGGAACGGGCAGAGGCACAGGGACGGGCACGGGCACGACGCCACCACGATCGTCCTGTCCGACGCGGACACCGCCGCGCCGGCGCTCGCCGCCACGGCCGTCACCGGAACACGCAAGATCGTCCAGGCCGACGGCCTGCTGCTGCGCGCCGCCGAGCGGATCCCCACCGAGCAGAGCCCCGCCGCAGCGCAGGCCGCCGAGGCCGAGGACGCGGCCGACGTCGCGGCCGACCCCGGCCTCGTCACCCTCGCCCTGCTGTCGTCGACGACGCGCGACCCGGCGGGCGCGGACGGGTCCGACCGCAGCGGGCGGCTCGCGCCCCGGCTGCTGCCCGACGACGCCGAGGTACGGGCGGCGGCCGGGCACGGCACCGTCGTCCTGGAGGCCGTCACCCACGAACCGGTCCTCCCCCGGCGCCGGGAGAGCCGGGGCGCCTCGCCGCGCGAGCTCCTGTCTCCCCGGGTGCGCTGGGCTCTCGCCGGTGTCTGCGCGGCGGTCGTGGCGCTCGCCGTCACGTCCTCGGTGACCACCGGGGACCACCTGCTGCACGCCGCGTACCTCACGCTGCTCGACCTGTTCGCGATCGGCGACCCCGCCGTCGGTGAACCCACCGCCCGCCAGGTCCTCCAGATCCTCGCCGGTCTGCTCGGCCTCGTCCTGCTGCCGCTGCTGATCGCGGGATCCCTCGAAGCTCTCGGCGCGTACCGCAGCGCCGCCGCCCTCCGGCGCCCGCCGCGCGGCCTCGCCGGCCATGTGGTCCTCCTGGGCCTGGGGCGCATCGGTACCCGCGTCCTGGTCCAGCTCCACGAACTCGGCGTGCCCGTGGTCTGCGTGGAGGACGACCCCGAGGCGCGGGGCGTCGCCCTTGCCCGCACCCTGCGCGTGCCGGTCGTCCTGGGCGACGTCACGCAGGAGGGGGTCCTGGAGGCGGCGAAGATCCAGCGGGCCCGCGCCCTGCTCGCCCTCACCAGTGCCGACACCACCAACCTGGAAGCCGCGCTGTACGCGCGGACACTCCACCCGGACCTGCTCGTGGCCCTGCGCCTGTACGACGACGACTTCGCGTCCACCGTCTACCGCACGCTGCGCGCGGCCCATCCCGACGCGCTCACCCGCAGCCGCAGCGTGTCGACGCTCGCCGCGCCCGCCTTCGCCACGGCGATGATGGGCCGCCAGATCCTCGGGGCGATCGCCGTCGAACGCCGGGTGCTCGTGTTCGCGGCACTCGACATCGCGGGCCAGCCCCAGCTGGAGGGCCGAACGGTCGCGGAGGCCTTCCGCCCGGGTGCGTGGCGCGTCCTCGCCCTTGACACGAGTGCCCCGGATCCGACGGAGCCGTCGGACCTCCGGGACCCCCAGGACGGTCCGGAACCGAGGACGCGAACGTCCGCCGCCGACGAACCGCCCGGGCTGCTCTGGGACCTCCACCCCGGCTACGTGCTCCACCCCGGCGACCGCGTCGTCGTCGCCGCCACCCGCGCGGGCCTCGCCGAACTGCTCGGCCAGGCGGAAGCACCGGCGACGGGACGAACGCCCGCCGGGGCGCCGCCGTCACCTCCGGGTGACTGAACGACACGGACAATCCGGCCGCCCGCTCGCCCACCCATGTGCTCGCCCGCTCCCCCGCTCGCCCTGAGCGAACGGAACACGCAACCTTGGCTGGAATCTTGCCCTTTAGGCCCTCGTCATGATCATATTCAGGCCTTTCTTGTGATCATTACCTGGGGGTAGAAATGACCAGAGGCATGGACCGTCGTTCCGTCATACGCGGCGTGGCGACAGCGGGAGTCGGAGTCGCCGCCGGCGCTCTGACCATGGGTGGCGGTACCGCGTACGCGGCCGGCTCCGGGGGCGACCCGTACAGCGTCGATGTCATCAGCAAGGGTGCGGACCCGACCGGCGCCACCCCGAGCGACGCAGCCTTCCGTGCCGCCGCGGCCGAGGTGCTCGCCTCGTTCCAGCCCGGTCCGATCTCCGGGGCCATCCCGAAGAAGGTCCTGGTCGTCCCGCCCGGCACCTATCTCCTGACCCAGCCGGACTCGCTCCTGCCGAACGTCAACGGCGAGGGCAACGGCGGGATCGTCGACGGGGTGTCGATCACCGGCTACGGCAAGCGGCTTTCGCGGATCGTGTACTCGCCGGCGGCCGACGACACCACGCTCTGGACGAACTACCAGCGCTACAAGAACATCCGCATCTCGGGCCTGACGTTCACCAGCACCAACGCCACGTCGAGCTTCAACTACGCCTACTCGTCGGCCGACTACGGCGTCCAGGACACCTGGTACAGCGACGTGGAGTGGCGCGGCAGCTGGAAGCGGGGCATCGGCCTGGACGGCCCGGCCACCACGTCCAACCTGAACAGCGAGATGGGCTGGGACCACTGCCAGGTCGGCGGCTCCTACTCCGACGCGTTCCTCGTCATGGGGATGACGACGGCCGCGACCCAGCAGGACCAGTTCCTCAACTACTGGTTCCGCGACTGCAAGGTGGAGTACCAGTCCGGGGTGTTCGTGAAGAACAACCGCGGCGGTTCGATGAACTTCATCGGCGGCTCGTACATCCTCACCGACGCCGCGTCGACCGGCACGTTCTTCAAGCTCACCCCCGACGCCACCACCCGCGCCGACTCCGTCATGCGGCTGTACGCGCAGGGCATCCGCTTCGAGCTGCGCGGCGTCGGCCACAAGGTCATCGACTCCCAATGGTACAAGGGCAACATCACCTTCGAGTCCTGTGACGACACCGCCCTGAGCTTCAAGTCCTGGGCGCCGAACGCCGTCACGCACGTCTACGACTTCAACGCCAACGGTGCCCGTGGCCCGATGGTGCGGTACGTGGACTGCGGCCTGATGGGCTCGCACCAGGTGTCGACCGGGGCCACCCCGACCACCTACGGCAAGGTCCTGTACGACGGTTGCCGGTTCATCGACATGTCGGCGGCGACCGGGACGACCGGTTTCCTCCGCTGGACCGGGGCCGTCGCGCCCCGTTACGAGATGCGCGACTGCCTCATCGGTGCGAGCTACCTGGCGGACGTGAAGAACCCCGCCTGATCGCCTGCCGCAGCAGCCGGGCGCGGGCCGCGACACACTGTCGCGGCCCGCGCCGCGGTTCATCGCGCGTACACCTGGACTTCGGGCCTCCGGTCGGGCGGAGGCCGCCGGGCCGACACGGAAGGGCACCACGCTCACGCAGGACGTACAAGCCCCCCTCCTGAGGAGACTTGCGTGACTCGCCCCAGTACCGCCCGGTCGCTCGTGCTCGCCGTCACCACGGCGCTCGCCGCGGCCGCCCTCGCCGTGCCCGCTCGGGCCGACACCGACGCCGGTGCCCAGGCGCAGGCTCAGGCCCGCCACCGTGGTCCCGCCCGCTCGCTGCCGGCCGTGACCCCCCGCGCGGAGACGCCGGTGCTGCACGACGACGACGCGGGCGGCAACGCCGACGCGGACGACCCCGCCATCTGGCGCAACGCCGCCGCTCCCGGCCGCAGCCTTGTCATCGCCACTGCCAAGGAGGGCGGGCTCCGCGTCTACGACCTGGACGCGCGCCCGGTGCAGTCGATAGCCGCGCCTCCGGCGGACGGACCGGACGACGCCCCCGGCCGGTTCAACAACGTGGACCTCGTCCAGGGCCTGCGGCTCTCCTCGGGACGGGCCGACCTCGCCGTCACCAGCGACCGCGGCCACGACCGGCTGCGGTTCTACCGCATCGACCGCGACCGCGCCGGCGGCCCGCTGACCGATGTCACCGATCCCGCCGCCCCGGCAGTCTTCTCGCGGGACCAGGCCGAGATCAACGACCAGCGGACCGCGTACGGTCTGGCGACCTGGACGGACCCGGCGTCCGGGAAGTCCTTCGCGCTCGTCAGCCGCCGCGAGCGGACCAGCATCGCCCTGCTCGAACTGCTCCCGGCCGGCGGCGACAAGGTCACGTACCGCACGATCCGCACCCTGGACCTGCCGGCCACGTTCCGGCTGCCGAACGGCACCTCGTGGGCCCCGTGCGGCGAGCCCGGCGAGCTGCCGCAGGTCGAGGGCATGGTCGTCGACCCCGCCAACGGCACCCTGTACGCCGGCCAGGAGGACATCGGCATCTGGCGGCTGCGCGCCGACCTCACCGGCACGCCGAAGCTGCTCGACAAGGTCCGCGAGTACGGCGTCCCCGGCGTCTACGACGAGGAGACCGAGGAGTGCACGCCGGGCGCCGACCCGGGCTTTGGCGGGACCAGGATCTCTTCGGACGTCGAGGGCCTGACGCTGGTCACCGAGTCCGACGGCGACGGATACCTGCTCGCCTCCAGCCAGGGCGACAACACCTTCGCCGCCTACGACCGGGAGCTCGCGGACCACAACGAGTACGAGGGCGGATTCCGGGTCGCGTCCGCGAGCGGCGCCCTCGACGGTTCCGAGGAGTGCGACGGCGCCGCCGCCCTGAACGCTCCCCTGGGTTCGAAGTACCCGAACGGCCTCCTCGTCGTGCAGGACGGCCACGACGCCCCCGGCGACGGTGACCGCCCCGCGACCAACTTCAAGTTCGTCGACCTCGGCCCCGTCCTGGACGCCCTCGACGACTGATCCGCCCCACGACCGCTCTCCCTCACCCGCACCGGCCGCCGGGGTCCGACGACCCGGCGGCCGGTGCGCCGTCACGGCGTCGCGAGAAGCGCCGCCACCGCGTGGGCCGTGGCGGGGTGTCTCGTCGTCAGCGGGGCCGAAACGGGGAGCGCCGAAGCCACGGGCGTCCAGGGATCGCCGCAGCCCAGGAGGTCCGCGACGGCGTCGCAGGTGGCGCGGTGGGCGAACAGGAGCGCCGCGCCCGTCGAGGCCGTCGTGCCCGTCGTCGGGCCGTCCGCCGGGGCCCACCCGTCCGTGCAGCCCAGGAGGTCCGCGACCGCGTCGCAGGTCTCCGGGTGGAGGGGGAGCAGCGCCGCGCCGCGTGGCGCGGCCAGGGGCGCCCGGGCCACCGGCTGTGCGTGCCACGGGGGGACCCAGGTGTCCAGGGCCGCCAGCCGTGCCGGGAAGATCCGGCCCGCCTCGCGGACGATCAGCGGGGCGAGGTCGGCGGCGTTCGACCGCAGCGTGGTGATGAGGGTGGGCAGCCACGGCAGCAGGACGGGGTCGGGGAGCCGTCCGAAGGCGTTCGACACGGCCTCCACGACGACGTCCGCGAGTCCCGGGACCGGCTCGAGCGCGTGCACGAAGCCACTGAGGTAGCGGGGGTACGAGGGGACCACCAGGGGGTTGCCGAGGAGTTCGTCGCAGCGGCCGCGCAGTTCGCCCCGGGAGAGCGTGCCGAGCTGGACCTGGGCGGCCCACAGCAGGGCCGTCTTGGCCGGGTCGTTCGGGTGCGACTGCGCGACCGCGAGCTCCAGCTGCGTCCGGTCGCAGCCGAGCGAGAGTGCCAGGCTTTCCATGCTGAACAGGAAGCCCAGCATCGCCGCCACCTGCCCCACGGTCGCGTCCTCGTCCCGGAAGGCCGTCGGCAGCAGGGTGCAGTAGTGCGCGTACCCGGCTCTGACGAAGGACTCGATCCACGGCGGGAGGACCGGTTCGCTGGTGCGGTAGTACGCCAGGAGGCCGCGCACCCGGCGCAGTACCGCCGGGGCGCCGTCCACCGTGCGCTCGCCGGCGAGGACTTCCAGGGCCCGGGTGCCGAGCTCCTCGGCGAGGCGCCGACCGCCGAGGTAGAGCGTCGCGTCCTCGACGGCCGCGAGGACCTCGGCCGTGGTGGCCTGCGGTCCGTACGCCGCGCGGCGCAGCCGCTGCTCCAGCACCTGCTCCAGGCTCACGCCCTCGTACCCGAGCTCGATGAGCGCGCGTTGGTGAGTACCGAGCGAGAGGTCCCAGGACTCCTGGATCGACCGCTCGCCGAGCCGCCGCTCCCCCATCACCGTGCGGGCCGCGCCGGGCGGCAGCAGGCGGCGCAGCATCCACAGGACGTCCGAGCAGGCGCGCAGCTCCGGCCGGGACGCCATGTCGAGCAGGGCCCGGCGTACGCCGCGCTGCTGGAGGTTCAGTTCCAGGGGCGCCAGCCGGTCGTGCACGTCACGGGCGAGGGGCGGCAGCGCGTCGTAGCCGACCTGGCCGATCCGGTCGCCGCCCATCATGATCTCGACGAGCCGCCGCACGTCCCGTCGGCCGGGGACGGTGTCCTTCTCGATGCAGGTGACCGCCGCGTCCTGGAAGTCGTACGGCGTCGGCTTGGCCCGGTCCCGCATGGCGGCGAGCAGGATGGACGTCTCGAACACGGCGATGGCGTCGGCGGTGGAGGCCAGATAGCCGCTGCGGCGGGCGGCGCGCACGATGTCCACGGACCAGCCGAGCAGTTCGGCCTCGTCGAGGGTGTGGAGGACGGGCGGCTGCCGGAGGAAGCCGGTGAGCCGGTCCTCGGTCGGACCGGACGCGAGGTCGGGCGCGGGTACGGATGTGGGCGTGGCCGCCGGGGCCTTCGCCGCCGTCTTCTTCGCGCTCGGCTTCTTCGTGCCGGACTGGCCCTCCAGGCGGTACGGCTTCACCCGGGTGCGCTTGAGGTTCTTCGCCCACTCCGTCGCGGCGATCGACACCGAGCCGGACGCGAGGCCGAACTGTGCCTCGATCGCCGCGTGGCTGGAGGGAATCAGCCCGTACTGCCAGGTCGTGGCGGTCCGTGGGGAGATGGCGAAGTCGCCCGTGCCGTGGACGCCGAACTCGTCGACGTGGCTGGCCGCGTGGAAGGCGCCGCACACGTACAGGCAGTCCGCGGGGTCGGTGCCGGTCGCGGTGAGGTGCTCGCGCATCCGGGTCCACATGTAGCGCTCGCGGTCCTCGTCGACCCGTACCCGCTCGCCCCGGCCCGGGGCGAGTCGCCGGAACAGGCTGCCGATGAGGAACATGACCTGGCGGTAGGTGTCGTGGTCGCTGTCGCCGAGGGGGACCTCGACGTACTGGTGCCACCACTCCGACCAGTGCCGCACCTTGCCGTGCCGCAGCAGGTGCTCCTCCAGTTCGGCGAAGCGCGGACGCAGGTCGCCGATCTCGACGCCCACGGCCTCGCCGTGGAGGGCCGCCTCGGGCTCGGTCCCGGCCGTGGGCTCGGGCTCGGTCCCGGCCGTGGGCTCGGTCTCGGTCCCGGCCGTGTGGGTCTCGCCGTCGGCAGGCTGTCGGGTGTCCCACTGGAAGACGTGGTCGGAGGAGCGGTCGACGAGAACGAGGTCCACGCCGGGGGTGTCGAGCGCGTACGCGATGGCCTGGTACTCGGCGGAGGCCTCCGTGATCGGGGCGACGACCGAGAGCGGGGCCCAGTCGGGCGGGAAGCCGTCGATGTCGCTCGCGAAGGCCTGTACGGCGACCGGCAGCCGGCAGTTGCGGAGCTCGGTGAGGAGCGGGGCCATGTCCTCGCACAGCTCCAGGTACACGACCTTGGGCTGCTTCTCGCGCAGCCGGCGGGCCATGGCGAGCGCGGAGGAGGGCGAGTGGTGGCAGACGGGGAAGATCTCCAGCGGTTCGGCGGCCGCCCGGTCGACGTCGTCCACCATGCCGAGCAGGATGCCCTCCAGAGCGTCCTGTCCGCCGGCGAACTCGGCCGCCGCTTCGTGGAGTTGCCCGCGCAGGGCGGCGAAGGAGGCGCTTGTCGGCTTCTCGGAGGTGGTGCTCATGCCAGCTTCGCGATCGCCTCGCGGCCGCCCTCGAGGAACTCGGGCCAGGAGCCGCCCTGCTCCTTGCCGCGCGGCTCGACGACACCGTGCAGGTACTTGTTGAGGATGGCCAGGTCCTCGGGCTCGCGGCGGGCGAGCGTACCGACCAGGGAGGCGGCGAGGGCGCGGGCCGTGAGCGTGCGCTCGCCGAAGAAGTCGCTGTGCAGGACCGCGTCCTCCAGGACGCCGATCTGCTCGGCGGTGGACAGGGCGGACTCCAGCTTCTCGTCGTCGCTCCCGGCCGCGGCGGCGGAGGCGCGGAGGTCGGCGAAGCTCTGGAGGAGGACGTCGAGGAGGGTGGGCGGCACGTCCAGCTCGATCGAGTGCCGGCGCAGGAGTTCCTCGGTGCGGAAGCGGACGATCTCGGCCTCGCTCTTCTTGTTCGTGACGACCGGGATGCGGACGAAGTTGAACCGGCGCTTGAGCGCGGAGGACAGGTCGTTGACGCCGCGGTCGCGGCTGTTGGCGGTGGCGATCACCGAGAACCCCGGCTGGGCGAAGACGATGTTCTCGCCGCCGGCGCTGTCGAGTTCCGGGACCGAGATGTACTTCTCGGAGAGGATCGAGATGAGCGCGTCCTGGACGTCGCTGGTGGAGCGGGTGAGCTCCTCGAAGC
Source organism: Streptomyces sp. CB02980 (assembly GCF_014451325.2). Classification (GTDB taxonomy): domain Bacteria; phylum Actinomycetota; class Actinomycetes; order Streptomycetales; family Streptomycetaceae; genus Streptomyces. The sequence goes on from NZ_JACSCH020000001.1 coordinate 510,239, forward strand.
GGCCGATGGTGCCGGTCTCCATCGCGGTCATGATCGGCGAGGGGATCATCGACTCGCGGGACTGGCCCTTGGCGATGACCATCGAGACGTTCCAGGAGTACTTGATGTGGTCCTCGGTGGTGCCCGCGGTGCCCTGGACGACCTGGGTGGAGTTGCGGCTGATCGCGGCGGAGAGGAGCTCGGCGAGCCAGCTCTTGCCGGTGCCGGGGTCTCCGATCAGGAGCAGTCCGCGGTCGGAGGCGAGGGTGACGATCGAGCGCTCGACGAAGCTGCGGTCGCCGAACCACTTCTGCGTCACCTCCCGGTCCAGGCCGTCGGCTCGCTCGGAGCCGAGGACGAAGAGGCGGACCATCTTCGGGGAGAGACGCCACGAGAACGGCTTGGGGTTGTCGTCGATCGACTCGAGCCAGTCGAGTTCCTCGGCGTACTTGATCTCGGCGGGGGCGCGGAGCAGGTCGGACATGCGAGGGCCTTTCTGGGCAGGCTCAGGTGAGGAAGGTCTTGAGTTCGTGCACGAGCTTGTTGATGTGGCCGGAGACCACCGGGGTGCCGAGCGCCTTGAACCGCTCCCGGAACCAGGGGTTGACCTCCTGCCGTCCCGAGCTGGTCACCGAGCCGACGGGGATGAACCGCACGCCGGACCGGTGGACCGCCTCGATGCCCTCGAACAGCGGCTGTGAGCGGCCGAACTCGTAGAAGTCGGAGATCCACACCATGACGGTGTTCTTCGGCTCGGCGATCTTCGGTCTGGCCATGGCCATCGCGACGGGTCCGTCGTTGCCGCCACCGAGGTTGGTGCGCAGGAGCACGTCGAACGGGTCGTGCACCCAGGGGGTGAGGTCGATCGCGCGGGTGTCGTACGCGATGAGGTGGACGTCCACCTTCGGCAGTCCGGCGAAGATCGAGGCGAGGATGGTGCAGTTGACCATCGAGTCGACCATGGAGCCGGACTGGTCCACGACGACGACGAGCCGCTGCGGTGTGGTCCGGCGAACGGTGTGCCGGTAGTAGAGGCGGTCGACGTAGAGCCGCTCCTCCTCCGGGCTCCAGTTGGTGAGGTTCTTCCAGATGGTGCGGTCGAGGTCGAGGTTGCGGAAGACCCGCTTGGGCGGGACCGAGCGGTCCAGCTCCCCGACGGTGGCCTTCTCCACCTGGGTGCGGAGCACCTGGGCGACCTCGTCGACGTAACGCCGGATGAGGGACTTGGCGTTGGCGAGCGCGATGCCGGACAGGTTTCCCTTGTCCCGCAGGAGCTGCTCGATCAGGGACATGCTGGGGGTGAGCCGGGCGGCGAGTGCGGGGTCGGCCAGCACTTCTCTCAGGTGCATCCGGCGGACGAGGTCGGCCTCGACGGCACCGAGTTCGAGCCCCGCGCCGCCGCCGTCGACGACGGCCCCGGCGCCCCGGCCGCCGCGCAGCCCGCCGGGCGGGCAGCCGAGCGAACGCTCCAGCCAGCCGGCGTCCGACTGCCATCGGGCCAGCTGCCCGGCGGAGACCGTTCCCGATCCGGTGGAGAAGACGTTGAGCAGCAGCTTCGACGCGAGTGCGGCACGCCGCACTTCGGCCGCCCGGTCCCGGGCGCCGTCCGGATCGGGCTCCGGGGTCATCAACCCGTCGAACTCGTCGGCCAGTTCCGGATGGCGCTGGACGACGGAGTCGACGGACGCACCCGGGTCGAGCAGCGCGGACGGCAGGCCGATGTCCTCGACGACGGCGAGGCTCGCCGCTTCCAGGGCGGCCTGCTCCTCGGGGTCGAAGAGCCGGGCGAGGAGCCGCCAGTAGAGGACCTGTCGACGGTTGTCGTCGGGGTCGGGGGCCGGCGGAAGGTCGGTGGACCTGCGGTCGGCCGGCGGGAGGTCGGTGGACCGGCGGTCGGCCGGCGGGAGGTCGGTGGAAGAGGCGTCGGCGTCGGTCATGCGCGCAGCAGCTTCCCGGCTCGTTCGCGCAACACGGCGACCGAGTCCGTGGCCGCCTTCTCCGCCCTGACACCCGCCTTGTCGGTGGTGCCTCCTGCCCACTCGCCCGCGTGGACGGCGACGGCCTTCTTCCGGACGGTCGTCTCGACGGCCAGCGGCTGGAGGACGAACTCCCCCGCATCCCACCGGAGCAGCCCCAGGCACGCACCGGACGCGGCGACCACCTCCGGGGTGAGCGGACCGGCCGCCGGGATGCGGTCGGTGTCGACGGCCAGCCGGTGCCCGGCGAGCGCGAACGTCAGCCGGCCGTCGCCCTCGTCCCCCACCGTGTACCCCTCCAGGAGGACGGGGACGGCGATCCGCACCGGGTGGCGGTCCAGCGGCGCGGTCACCGGGTCGATGGCGGTGGAGAGGATGACCCGGGCCGTGCCGAACGGGTCGACGGGCTCTCCCGTACGTGCCCGCTCGTCGTCCCAGACGAGGTCGCCCTCGTCCGTGACCGGCATGCCGTCGAGCTCCATGGTGCGGCACTCCCCCGCGGCGGCGAGCAGCGACATCCGCGGCCGGAGCAGCTGCCACAGGCCCGCGCCCACGACCGTGTCCGGCTTGGGTGCGGACACGGCCGCCCTGACCAGACGGGGCTCCGTGCCGTCGGCGGGTTCGAACACCGCGTGGACCTGTGCCTGTACGGCTGTCGCGTGTTCCTGTACGTCCACGCCGAGCGGCAGCAGACGGCCGGTCGCGGTGGACAGGTCCGGGGTCCGGGCGGCTCCCGGCAGGGTCAGGAGCAGGGCGCGTGTCCACAGGTCGGCCCAGCGGCGGACCGGGACGCGGTCCAGGGTGGCTCCGGGGCAGGAGGCCGCGAGTTCGGCGGCGAAGCCGTCCAGCAGAGTGGCCTGCCGGCGCAGCCGCAGGTCCGGGAGCATCGCGGAGACGACGGGCGCGGCGCCGGCGACGAGATCGTGGTCGATGCCCTGCCAGCCCGCTCGGGCGAGGTCGCACAGCCAGGCGCGGGCGGCGGCCAGCACGTTGGCTCCGGGCTCGTCCACCGTGGCGTCCGGGGTGTTCCGTTCGGCGCGCGGCCGGCCGGTGATGTCCGCGACGCGTTCGGTCAGGGCGTCGTGGAGGGAGCCCATGAGGGCGGTGCGGGCGGCGGCGAGCGCCATGAGGTGGTCCTCGCCCGCGGCGCCGGCGGCGGCCTTGTCGGCCGCCTCGGCGACCGGCGCGGCCAGCGGCGTTCCGGCGACGGCGGCGGCGAGTGCCGCAAGTCCCGCGGCCTGGTCGGGCTGCGGGCGGAGCAGTCCGGAGACGAGTGCCCGGTCGAAGGCGTCGACGGCGGACAGCGCCTCGTCGAGCCCGTCGACGGGGTCGGTGAACAGGTCCGTACGCATCAGGCGACCGTCCTCGTCGGCGGGAACCACTGCATCTCGGGCAGCGGCGCGGTGGTCGGCTCCAGTTCCAGATACGCGAGGTGCCGCAGGAAGCGGCTGAACACCGGCGCCGCCGCCGAGGTGTCGCCCTGCGAGGGCCGCGTGGCCGTCATCAGCGAGACGAGCCTGTGCGCGTCGGGCTCGGTGGCCGACGTGTCGCCCGTGTCGGCCTTCAGGTAGCGGGCGACGCGCTCGGCGCCGTACTGCAGGACGGCCTCGCCGACGAGCGCCCGGATGTGGTTGCAGAAGCTGCCCCGAGCGCCGCCGCAGGGGCGGTTGTTGTTCGTGCTGCAGGCGAACGCGTACGTCCCGGTCGCGATCGAGGACACGTACACGCGTCCTGCGTCGGACCCGCTGGACACGACTCCCTGCAAGCGTCCGTCGGCCAGTTCGACGAACGGCACCTTGGCGAGTTTCCGCGGTCGCGCGGGCGGTACCACCCGCGCCGTACTCGACAGCTCCCAGACCGGCAACGTACCTCTCCCATGCACGACGAAGGGGATGTTCTCGCCGTTGCGGCGGAACAGGAACGAACCTATCCCCGGCCACTGACAACGGCCTTCGAGGGTGATCGACGAGCGGGACAGCGTCGCTCGGAGCGCGCTCCCGCCGTCGCGGGCGCGACGAAACCGGAATTGCTCACGCGGGAGCAGAGCGACGCCGTGCTGTCCGGCGTGCGGGCCGACTTCCACGAGCGAGGCTTCGGGTGGTGGGCGCTCGAATCACGCGAGACCGGTGAGTTCATCGGCCGCGCCGGCCTGGACGTGGTGGGCCCGGACATGCCGTTCGCGGGGGTGGACGTGGGGTGGTGGCTGACCCGTTCGGCGTGGGGGAACGGCTACGCCACCGAGGCGGCCCTGGCCTGCCTGGCCTTCGGCTTCGAGACGCTCGGCCTGCCGGAGGTGATCGCGCGACCGCACAGGTCGTGTTTCAGCGGGTTCCTTGTTCGCCGTCCAGGAGGTCGAGTGCGGCGCGGGCGTCCGCGTCGCCCGCGCGGGCGGGGCCGCCGAGCCAGTCGGCCACGGCCGCGAGGTCGGGTCCGACCGGTTGGTCGTCGACGGCGGGCCCGTCCGGCGGCGGCGCCCCGTGGGATCCGGAAGGGAGCGGCGCGGCGGCGTCGGTGTCGGTGTCGACGGAGCGAAGCCATCGTTCCGCCTCCTCCATGCGGCCCGTGCGCGCCAGGGCCCCCACGAGGTTGAGCCGCGCCGCGGCGTGTCCCGCCTCGGCCGCCCGGCGCCACAGCGGCTCCGCCGCGTCCCAGTCGCCGCGCTCGGCGAGGACGGCGCCGTAGCTGACGAGCGCGTCCCTTTCGCCCGCGTCCGCCGCTTCGCGCCACCACCGTTCGGCGCCCGCCAGGTCGCCGCGCTGGCGCAGCAGATTGCCGAGGTTGTTCATTCCTGCGCTGTCGCCCGCCTCGATGGCCCTGCGGTAGCACGTCTCCGCGCCGTCGAGGTCGCCCCGGCCTCGCAGCAGGACGCCGAGATTGACGTAGGAGTCGGTGTGTCCGGCATCGGCGGCGAGCCGGTAGTAGTGCTCCGCCCGTGCCGTGTCCCCCTCCTCGGTCAGGAGCACGCCCATGGTGTGCTGGGAGGTCGTGTGTCCGGCGTCCGCCGCCCGTCGGATGTGCTCGCGCGCGCCGTGGAGCCCGTCCTGGGCCACGTGCATCCGGGAGACCCAGAAGAGGACCTCGGGATCGCCGGACGCGAGGGCGCCCGCGACGTACGCGCGGGCGCCTGCCGCGTCGCCTTCCTCGGCCTTCAGCACGGCCATGGCCATGAGGACGTGGGGGTGGTGATCGTCATCCGGGTGGAGGAGCAGCTGCCGCGCCGCCCATTCCGTGGGGGAAGCCGCCGGAGGCACGGAAGCGGGCGCCGACTCCGCGGGTGGACGCACCGGCTCCGGCCTCGACGGCGGCGGCGTGCTGCGGGCCTCGGTCTCGCGCAGGGCCTTCAGTTCGGCCAGGGCTTGGCGGGCGCCGACATGGCCGGTCTCGGCCACCGGCCGGAAGTACCGTTCCGCCGCGGCGAACTCTCCTCGGTCCATGTACAGCGTTCCGAGCGCGAGCGCGGCCATCCGGTCACCGGCGACCCGTGCGCGCCGGAGCCACTCCTCGGCCTCCTTGACGGCTCCCCGGTTGCCGAGTCCGATGCCGTACACGGTCATCGCCCGCACGTCGCCCGCGCGTGCGGCCTCCGCGGCGAGCTCCTCCGGGATCGGGGCGCCTTCCTCGTACGCCGCTCGTACCAGCTCGTCGAGCGCCGCCTCCCGCGCCGCGCCGCGGACCGGTCCGTCGTCCGCTCCGCCGGCCGCAGCACCGGATCCCCGCCCCGCCCGCCTCCGCCACCACCCGACCACGTCACTCCCCCGTCCACCGCCGTGCCGCCATTGTGACCCTCACGCACCCGGGCGCAACACCTCCAACACGCCTGAGCGGCAAAGGAGTTCGACGGTGAGCTCAGGGTCCGACATGGATGTGGGCGGCCCACAGGGAGGGGGTGCGGGGGTACCGGTCGCGTACGCCGCGCACCGCCTCGCGCACCGCGTACGCGGCCCGGTCGGCCACCGGGTTCGGTGCGCCCAGTCCGGCGTACACCTGCTCGGCGATCCGTACGGACATGGTGTCGTCGATCTCCCACAGGGTCCCCACCACATGGCGGAACCCCGCGAGTTGCAGGCCGCCCGCGAGGTGCAGGCCCTCGTCCATGACCGTGAATCCCGACCGGGCCGTGCCGCAGGCGGACAGGTACGCGAGCTCCGCGCCGGACAGGTCGAGGCGGGAGATCCCCGCCACGGTCAGGGGGTGGTCGAGGTGGTCGTGGACCAGCAGCCTGCTGCCCACGGCCGTGAGCGGCTCGGAGGTCCCGTGGCCGCAGAAGTGCAGCCAGGTGTGGTCTGTGAGGGCGGTGACGACCGCGTCCCTGGTGGCGGCCTCGCCACTGAGCAACCGCGCACCGGGCAGTGCTCCGACGACGGCGGCCCCCTCACCCGCCGCTCCGGGAAGCGGCCGGGCCCCGGGTGCGTCGGCTACGGCGACCACCAGGAACGAGGGCGGGGGCGCGGGGGTGCGGCAGCGTCCTGCGGCGAGCGCGCGGACGGTGGGGGCGTACGAGGGGACGGTCCGGTCGAGCACCGTGCGTCCGCCGGCCTCACGGTGGTGACCGGCGGCGTGCAGCGGCAGGAAGGCCAGGGGGCCGGTGGGGATCCACCAGACGCGGGGCGGGCGTTCCCCGGCGGGCGTCCCCGTGATGCCGAGGGCGTCGAGCACCGGTCCGGTGATCGTGTCCCACAGCCATCCCAGATGTCCGTCGATCTCGTCCTCGGCGGCGGGACCGGCCATCAGGTCGTCGCCCTCGTCCGCGGCTTGGAGCCGTTCGAGGGCGCCCAGGAAGGCAGTGGTCCGGTGGACCACCTCATGCAGGGCGAGCCGGGGCAGCGGTACGGTACGCAGTCCCCCTGCCGTGATCGCCAGGGCGTCACAGCGGAAGCGGCTGACGTTGACGAGGACGACGGGTCCGTCCGCCCCTTCGGCGAGGAGGCCGGCGGGGTCGGGCGGAAGCAGGAAGTCCTCGAAGCCGTCGCGGCGCCGGACACCGGCGAGCGTCCGTTCCCATTCCGAGACGAGCGCGTGGCGCTCGTGTGTGGCTCCCGCCCCGTCCCCGGATCCTGCGGGGACTTCGGCTTCCTCGGGTCCTTCGGGGCCTTCGGGGCCTTCGGCTTCATCGGGGCCTTCGGCGTTCAGCCGGGTACGCAGCCACGCGAGCCGGTCCGCGGTACGGGGGTCCTGGGCGCGCAGCCGGGCCAGGTCGTCATCGTGCCGGCCGAGGCCCTGGCCGAGGAGGACACCGCGCCCCGACTCCAGGAGGCGCAGCGCCTGGGTTGGGTCGCCGGCGGCGAGCGCGCAGGCCGCCGCGTCCCCGGCGAGGCCCCGGCTCTCGGCGAGGGCCCGTTCCGCGTCCACGAGGGGGAGGTGACGGGAGGCGAGAGCGGGGAGTCGGGCCAGGGCGTGGCCATACGCGACGGCGGCCTCCTCCGGCCGGTGCGCCGCCATCGCCTCGAACCCCCAGGCGTGTGCCGCCCGCAGTCGTGTCAGGGGTGCGGCGGTGGGGTGGAGGGCGGCGGCGCGAAGGGCGGCTGCGGCTCCGGGCCGCTTGCGCGCGGCCAGGACGAGGCCCAGCTGGTACTGGACGCCCGCGTGCAGGGGATGACGCGCGGGCACCGATTCGGCTGCCGTACGGAGCAGGCTCTCGGCTCGATCGGCGTCCTCAGGGCGGCCGTCGAGCTGGTAGCGCTCGGTCAGCGCGGAGGCCAGATTGACCAGGGCCCCGACACTCGCTCCGACGGCTCCGGCCGTGTCGGCCGGTCCGACGCCGCCGTCCGGCCGGGCGACCCCCTTCGCCTGCGCCGCCTCAAGGGCGTCGAGCCGCTCCCGCACGTCCGCCTCGGCGGCGGTGTGTTCGTGCCGTACGCGCAAGGCGTTGGCGAGGCCCTGCTGGAGGAGGGTGTGGTCGCGGTGGCCCGGCGGGGCCAGAGCGACGGCCTCCCGGTGTACGGCGACGGCCTGGGCGAGGTCCGTCGGGTCGCCGGTGCGTTCATGGCGCAGGCGCAGGGCGAGGCCGAGGTTGTGCAGTCGTCCGCCACGGCCCTCCGGACCGCCTTCGTCGACGGCCGCCCGGGCGACCCGTACCGCTTCCATCAAGTCGTCGAGCGCGCCCCGGAGTTCGTACCGCTCGCGCAGTGCGGCGCTCAGCCCGCTCAGGACGAGGTTCCGCTCGGGGTGTCCGGTGCCGGCCGCGGCCTCGGCCCGGCGCAGGGCCGTGACCGCGTCGTCGAGGTCCTCCGACCTGCCCTCGCGCTCGTACCGGAGGCGCAGGGCCACTCCCCAGAGGGCCAGGGCGGAGGCGCGGAGGGGGCGCGCCCGCACGGGAGTTCCGTCGACGGCGGCTTCACAGGCCAGGATCGCGCTCTCCAACCGGCCCCGGTCCCGGTGGCGTTCCGCCGCCAGGACGCCCTCCCTGGCCCGCGCGTGGAGCGCGGCGACGCGGGCGGTCGCTTCGGCGGTCTCGGGGTCGGGGTCCGCCTCCCCCTGGCCTGCGTACCGCTCAAGGGCTGTGGCGATGGCCGCGTCCTCACGGCCGGCCTCGTCACCCAGCAGCACGCTCCGGCACCGGTGAAGGTCGGCGAGCGTCAGGACGGCTTCGAGGTCGACGGACGGGTCGGGCACGTGTCGCATCAACTCCCGCGCCATTCGCAGGGCTTCGGGGTCCAGTACCGCCGTCCCGTCCATGTTCGTCCGGAACAGCAGTACGCGTGCCGCCAGGGCGCGCAGCAGATCGTCCCGCCTCGTGACCGCCATACGGGTTACGGTACCGAGCGTGGCGGCGTCGACCGAGGGGGCGGTTGCATGGCGGGCGAGGAGAGGATCCGGCTCGGTCGGCTGTGCGCGCAACTCGGCGCGATCCGGGGGCTCGTGGAACGTCAGGGGGAGGCGGCGGAACTGGACGCCGTCCTGACCGGACTCCGGACCGGCGGCGACATTCCCGAACTCACCTCACGTGCGGACGAGTTGGTGCGCCGATGTGGCGTGGCCCGGGGGCTCGGCGAGCTGCGCTCCCCCGGCGGGGTGCTTCCCGGCCTGGGCGGCGGGCATCCGGTGGAGGAGGCCCATGTGTGTCCGGGGGGCCGCTGTGACCGGGTCGTCCTCGACGGCGGCGGCACGTGCGAGCTGTACGACGCCCCGCTGCGTCTGGTCAGGTGGTGAGCGTGACGACGTTCCTGGCGACGCTGGGCGGCAAACTCGCCGACACCTGGGTCTCGTTGCTGGTCCTGCCCGGTCTGCTGTACCTCGCCGTGGCCTCGGGCGCCTCGGTGCTCGGGCACCGACACGCCCTCGACCACGGCCTGTTGACCGCCCGGATCGACGCGCTGGCCGACGACCCCGCAGCCCACGCGCCCGGTACGGTGATCGTCTTCGGGCTGCTCCTCCTGGTCGCCGCCGCGGGCGTCAGCCGACTGGCCGCCGCGCTGGGGGCCGGGGTCGAGCGGCTGTGGCTCGGCGACTGGCCCGCCCCGCTGCGGCCCGCCGCGCGCACCCTGACCCGGCGGCGCGCCACGCGGTGGGAGGCTGCCGACGCGGCCCACCGCCGGGCGGTGGCGGCAAGGGCCCTGCTGGTCGCCGCGGACGGGCGGCACGCGGCCGCACCGGATGCCACGGGGGCGGCCGGCCCGGCCACGACGTCGGAGGACCCGGCCGCGACGGACCTCGTCGGCCGGATGCCGGAGGCCCCGGCGGCCCCGGCGGCCCCGGCGGCCCCGGCGGCCCCGGCGGCCCCGGCGGCCCCGGCGGCCCTGGACACCGTCGGTCTCAACGAGGCCCGCAACCGGATCGCACCGGCCCGGCCGGCCAGGCCGACCTGGATGGGCGACCGCCTGATCGCCGCCGACGCCCGGGTCCACCGGACCTACCGGATCGACCTCGTCTCGGCCTGGCCCCGGCTCTGGCTCCTCCTGCCCGACACGGCGCACGGCGAGGTCCAGGCCGCCCGGTCCGCGCTCACGGCCGCGACCCGCCGCGCGGCATGGGGGCTGCTCTACGTACTGCCCGCCCTGTGGTGGTGGCCGGCCGCCCTGGTCGCCGTGGTCACCTGGACCGGCGCCTGGCGTCAGGGACGGGTGGCGGTCCACGAGTTCGCCGAACTGGTGGAAGCCGCCGTCGACCTCCACGGGCGGGACCTCGCCACCGCCCTGGGCATCCCCTGCGAGGAGCAACTGACCACCACCGTCGGCCTCGCGATCACCCGTACCCTGCGCAAGGGAACGTGACCCCACCACTGGCGCACCGTCGGCTCACCGGCCGCACCGGCCACGGGCAGCCGCAGGCGGGCCGCCCGCCTTCCCCGGTATTCGCGAACAGCCGTTCATCAGACTCGTCCGACGATGATCCGGTTCTCCTCGAAGTGCTGCCAGTCCAGCACGAGATGGAACCGCTCGTGACCCTTCAGGTCATCGAGGGCCGTTCGCTCTCGGCCCCGGCCACGCTCGAGCCGGGCATCGCCCTCCTGGATCAGTCGGCCGAGCGCGTGGCGAAGGTCGTCCTCGTCCAGGTCGGTCGCCCTGGCCAGCCGGTCGACGGACGTGAACACCTCCGCCGGACGGTTCAAGTCGTCCACGAGGTGGTCCATCAGGGCTTGGTCCGCGGGGCCGCACTCCCAGATCCGTCGGAGGTCCACGATCTCGGCCCGCTCGTCGTCCGTCAGGGCCAGGACGGTCTCGGGGCCCGGAAGTCGGTCGGGCATGGACCACTCGTCGTCGTGCCGGGTGGCGATGCCCACCGCGAGCATGGTGTCGGCGAGCTCGCGGATCGTCGTCGGGACCGGCAGGCCGGCCGTGCGGAGCAGTTGCTCGCACCGGGCCCGGTGCTGTTCGGCATCGACGAGGAGCCGGTTCCTCTCCTCCTCGGTCTCGGCGTACTCCAGTGCGTCCGGGTCCATCCAGGCGACGGGTGAGTCGAGGGAGTCGCCGACGCGACCGAAGAAGCGGCCGGGTTCGCCGCCGAACTGCTGCTCAAGGACATCGTCGATGCTGCCGCGCAGGCCCCGGACGGTGGCGGTGCCGAAGAGCATGCACAGCGTCATCGCCTGGTGCCGGGGAAGGTGGCTCGACCAGCCGCTGGGAAACCAGTCGTTGTGCAGGGAGAGTTGACCGGCGCTGCGGTCCTGGTCGGTGTCCTGGTCGACGGACATGGATCTCCTTACGGGCGCTGTGGGGAGCGGACGCGGGGTACGAGGGCAGCTTCCTGACCAGTTCGACAGGCATGGGGTCATCCTGTCGGCCAGGTGCATCTCCGGAGGCGGGTCCGAACAGATCCCACCCTCTGGAGGGACACAGCGGTACCGGGTTGCCGTGGCCGTCGCCGACCTTGCCGACGGGCTCCTCGCCCTGGGGGACCGGCCCCCGTTCGTCCGGACCGTCCTCGAAGGCGACCTCGGTCCGGCGGATCAGCCCGGTCGCGTACCCACGAGGTGAGGCTCACGCTCAGGACCGTCCTCCATCAGCGCGGCGGCGTACGCCTCGCGGGTCCGGCTGCGGTGAGGCCGGGTCGGACCGTTCGGAGCGGCGGGATACCCTGCGTGAACTGCCCGGTGCCACCCGTACACCTGGGCCCCCGAGTGAATCTGGAAGCACGGACGACATGGCACGCGCACGCGTCACCGGCTGCGCATCGCCCCTCCCGGAGGCGATGCGCGGACTGTGGACGGCGATCGCCGCCGCCGTCTGCGTGCTCCTGCCGTTGGCCGGTCACCTGCTGGTCCAGGGGCATCTCCCCCGGTGGATGGTCCTCTCCGTGCTGCTGTGCGGCGCGGGCTCGGGGGCGGTCGTCCTGTCGCGGCGCCGCCTCTCCGACACCCAGCTGCTGACCGCACTCGTGGGTACGCAGGTGGCGTATCAGGCCGCCTACGCCGTACCGGGTGTCTGCGCCGTCGTGGGTGTTCCCGACGGCTTCGCGACCTCGCTCGGCCATGGCGCCGCCGCCGGAGCACCTCCGAAGGCCTTCGCCGCCGGGCACATGATCACGCTCGTTCTGGCGGCCCGGCTCCTCAGGGTCTTCGAGCGGTTCCGGTGGCAGACGCCGCCGGTGCTCACCGCCGTGGTGGCGTTGCTGCGTTTCGTCTGGCTGTGCTGCGGCGTCCCCGGCTGGGGGCCCAGGCCGGCCCGCCGCCCCGCCCAGGACGACGCTCTGCCGCTCTCGCGCTTCATCGCCCGGTTGCACGCCGGGCGTGCGCCGCCTCGTGACCGGCGCGGCCTGACCGTCCGCGCCCCTCTCCTCGACCGGGCCGTGTCCCTCCGGTTGCCTCCGTACGCCCTCGCGGCGTAGCCCGGGGCCGCTGCGGGCTCGGCATTCCCGACCCGCCCGTCCGGGCGGGCCCGCAGAGAGCCCTGAGTCCCCTGCATTCCTCGACGCCGGGGAGGCGTGCCGTCCGTACGGTGGCGCGCACCCTGACCCTGCCGCTCGCACTCACCGTCACCTGGGCCGCGACGCCGCACGCTGCCGCACACACCGACCTCCACGCACACGACCGGGCCCCGCAGCTCGCCAGGACCCGGGGCAGCCCGGCGGCACGGCGACCGACCACCCCACGCATGAGGACTCATGACCAAGCTCAAGAAGAACCTCCTGGCCGCCGCGGTCCTCGTGGCGGCTCTCGGCGTCGCGTTCGGCTCGTTCCTGCTCTTCGCGCCGAGGGACTCCGCCTCCGTGACCACGGAGCCCGCCGCGGACGCCCGTCCCGTCCGGGACGACAGCCACCGCCTGACCACGCCCCGACGCAGCGAGCTGACCGTCGTGGAGTTCCTCGACTTCGCATGCGAGGGCTGCGGTGCGGTCCACCCCACCGTCGAGAGGCTGCGCGCCGAGTACGGGGACCGCGTGACGTTCGTCGCCCGCTACTTCCCGATGCCCGGCCATCGCAACAGCACGACCGCCGCCCTCGCGGTCGAGGCAGCGGCCCGGCAGGGCAGGTTCGAGGCCATGTACGGCAGGCTGTTCGCCACGCAGAAGGAGTGGGGCGAGGCGAAGGAGTCCAAGGCCGGCCTCTTCCGTACGTACGCCGTCGGCCTGGGTCTCGACCTGGCGAAGTACGACGCCGCGGTGAACGCACCGGCGACTCTGGAGCGCGTCGAGGCCGACCAGAGGGACGGACTCGTTCTCGGCGTGCGGGGAACGCCGGCCTTCCTCGTCGACGGGGTGAAGATCCAGACCCCCGGCACCCACGAGGACTTCAAGGCCCTCATCGACTCCCGGCTCGCCCGGTGACCACCGACGACGACCTCCCCGGAGTGGACTGCTCGCTCCGCGCGACCTACGGAACAGGACCACGTGCCATGACGACCGCCCTCTCCCCCACGTACGACGAACGACTGACGGCTCCCCGCTCCTCCTGGGTGATCGCCGTCCTGGTCGGCCTCGCCGCGGCGCTCATCGTCTTCCCGTACGGCCTGCCCGCCGCCCTCGGCGGATGGGCGGTCGGCACGGCGGTGGCGGGCTCCTGGGTGAACGCGCAGGGCTCCTCCCGGATCAGGATCGTGGGCGATCTATTGGTGGCCGACGACGCGCGCGTCCCCCTCGCGGCGCTCGGTGACGTCGAGGTCCTGAAGGGAGAGGAGGCACGGGCCTGGCGCACGTACAAGGCCGACCTTCGGGCGCACATGCTGATGCGGAGCTTCGTGCCGGGCGCGGTCCGGATCGAGGTGGTCGATCCCGGTGATCCGACGCCGTACGTCTACTTGTCGACCCGTACGCCCGAGGCACTCAGGGACGCGATCGCCGCGGCTCGGGGTGCGTGAACCACGCCCCGGAGGGCGGCTGTTCCCCCGGCCCGCGGACGTAGCGAGCCGGCGCGACCGGCGACGCTCGCGCCCCTCCGGTGGGGCGTCATCGATATCTGGACGAGGATGGCCGCATGGTGAAGGGTGTCGTGGTCGATGCGGTGAACGCCTTGCTGGCGAATCTGTGCCGTGAGTTCCGGGAACTGAACAGCGGGCACCTCGCCACGTACATTCCGCCTCTGACGCAGGCAGATCCGGCAGATTTCGGCATCGCCCTGGCCAGTGCGGACGGGCATCGCTACCAGGCGGGCGAGGCGGACAGGCTCTTCACGATCCAGTCGGTGTCCAAGCCGTTCGTCCTCGCGCTCGCGCTGAGCGAACTCGGCGCGGGCGAGGTCTTCCGCCGCGTGGGGGCCGAGCCGAGTGGTGAGCCGTTCAATGCGATCAGTCTGGATCCGGAGACGGGCCGGCCGGCGAACCCCATGATCAACGCAGGGGCCATCGCGACCACTGCCCTGGTTCCGGCCGCAAGCGCGGAGCAGCGGTTCTCGCGCATCCTGGAGTCGCTGAGCGGCTTCGCCGGGCGGGCTCTCGACGTCGATGAAGAGGTCTACCGCGCCGAAGCCGCCACGGGCGACCGAAACATCGCCCTCGCGCACCTGATGCGCGCGGCGGGGTCCCTCACGGGTCGTCCGTCAGAAGCACTCGACGTCTACTTCCGGCAGTGCGCGATCCGGGTCCATGCCGTCGACCTGGCGGTGATGGCTGCGACTCTCGCGAACGGCGGGGTCAATCCCGTCACCGGCGCGAGGGTCGTCCCTGAGCCGGTGACCGTTCAGGTCCTGGCCGTCATGGCGACATGCGGGATGTACGACGGTTCGGGCGACTGGCTGCTCCGCGTGGGGCTGCCGGCGAAGAGCGGCGTTTCCGGGGGCTTGGTGGCCGTCAGTCCGGGGCGGTCCGGAATGGGCTGCTACAGCCCCCTGCTCGACGCCGCCGGGAACCCCGTCCGCGCGGTCGCGGCGCTGACCGTGCTGTCGCAGGAACTCGGGCTCCATCTGATGCACAACCCTCCGCCCGGCACCCCGACGATCATCGAGCCCGCCCCGAGCGACGGACCCGGTGGGGCCGCGTGGTCCCGGGCCGGGGGCGAAGCGGCGCCCGGTGATCTGCCCACCTGGGTCGCGGCACAGGGAGAACTCGACTTCACAGCCGCCGAACGGTTGGCCTACGCCCTGGCGGAGCGCCTGCCCGAGGTCGGCCACGGCCGTGCTGTCGTCGACCTCGTGCACGTCACGGCCGTCGACGCGGCCGCGGAGACCCTCATCCGCGCGGTCCTGGAGCGCGTCACGACCATGGGACACCTCGTGGGTCTCGTGGGCGAGGCCGCAGTGCCCTTCGGCAGCCATGGGGTCATGCTCGCCTCACGGTCCGCCGCCGCCGACTGGGCACGGCTGCCCTCGTGATCAGTGCGGCGGGCCCGATCAGGCCACGCCGTGCTTCTTGAAGGAGGTGTCGTCCGTGGCCAGTGCCCAGATCACGATGATCGAGATGGCCATCGAGAAGAGTGCCCACCAGGGGTGATAGGGCAGGAACAGGAACTGGGCGACGGTGTTCAGGACGGCCAGCGTGATGCCGCCCATCCGTCCCCACTCGGAACCCATGAGGATTCCGGCGCCTGCGAGGCCGACGAGGATGCCGAGGACGACGTGGGTCCAGCCCCAGCTGGTCAGGTTGAACTCGAAGACGTAGTCGCCGACGCGGGCGTAGACGTCGTCCTTGGCGATGGCGACGATGCCCTGGAGGATGTCCAGGATACCGATGACCACCATGAGGACACCGGCGAACAGGGTTCCGCCGGCGGCACCTCTGGCACGTGCGTCGGCGCTGGGCGGGCGGGGTGCGGTGTTCTGGCTCATGGGGTCATCGTCCGGCCGTCGCTCCGGGAGCGATCGTTCAACTACTCCGAACGGGTGAACGTGTGTGGTGAGCCGACGCCGGCCCGGCTCGTACGCCGGACCGGCGAGGGAACGCCTGCCGGGCCCCGGCAGCTGCGCAAGGGCCCGGCAGGTCGGTCACAGCCGTGCCGGCATCACCGTCAGTTGACGGTCCACCGCTGAAGCGACGTGCCGGTGTCGGACTGCTGGGTGACGAGGGCTCCGTCGGCGGCGGATGCGGTGGTCAGGAGCAGCCCGCTCGCCGCGGAGGTGACGGTAGAGGTGCCGGCGGCCTGGCGGACGATGTTCCAGCGCTGGTTGGCCCCCTTGGTGCAGGTCCACTGGATGATGCGCGCACCCGCGCTGGTCGAGCCGCCCTCGACGTCGGCGCACAGCCCGGACTCGCTGTTCTTGAGCTCGTAGGTCCCGTCGGTCTGCTGGGTGAAGGTCCACTTCTGGTTGAGGCCGCCGGTCGGCGCCCAGGTGATGAGCCGGGTGCCGACGGTGGTGCTGTGGTCGGGGTTGTCGAGCGCCTTGCCCGCGGCGGTGAGGGTGTGGACGCCGTCGAGAGAGGCCGTCACGGCCCAGGTGAACGTGGTCGTGCCGGTGGCGCTGCCGGAGGACGCGGTGACGGTGACCGTGGACGTGCCCGCCGCGGTGGGGGTGCCGGTGATCAGTCCGCCGGTGCTGATGCTCAGACCGGTGGGAAGGCCGGTGGCGGCGAAGGTCAGCGGCTTGCCCGCGGAGTCGGCGGCTTCCATCTGGAGGGAGACGGGCTTGTTCGGGGTGGTCGTCCGGTTGCCCGGATGGGTGACCGTCACCGTCTCGGGGACCTGAGTGGTCGGGGCCAGTGTGAGGGCCTGCTCACCCGCCGTCCGGGTGCCGCCGACCGCGTTGCCCGTGGTGTTGCTCCAGCTGCGGGTGGGCGTGGTCTCGGCGAGGCGGCCGGAGTCGGCGGAGAGGCCGATCACGAGGCCGCTGTAGCGGTTGACGATCTTGTAGGTGCCGGTGGCGGTGCCGTCGGTGGACGAGGTGCCCCGGATGACGAACCACTGCTGTCCGACGGTGGGACCGCCGGTCGGGGCGGCCGTGACGGTGGGTTTCGTGCCCCAGGCCCGCGTGGCGGTGGACGTGGTGCTCACGCCGAGGAGGTGGCCGGAGCCGGAGTTGGCGATGCGGTACGAGCCGTCGCCGTTCGGCGTGAAGGTCCACGACTCGAGGCCGGAACCGGTGGCGGCGGCCAGCGAGGTGGTGGCCGAACCGCCGGAGACCTGGGCCAGGACACGGCCACCGGAGCTGGAGATGCGGTACGCCTTGGTCGTGTCGACGGGGGCCGCCGGCTCGGTGGTGCCGATCGTCAGGTTGACGTACTCGCTGCTGGTGCCGTTGGAACAGCCGAAGGAGCAGTACGAGCGGAAGTTCTTGCCGACGATCCCGGAGCCGGTCTTGTTGCCGCTGTCGAGGAACCAGCGGTACCAGGACGCGTTCTTGTAGCTGCCGGTGTCACCGAGACGGAACCACTTCTGGGTGGCCAGGTTGTCGGTCGCGTAGATCTCCTGGGAGGCGTTGCCGCTCTGGTCGACCGCCTGGGGCTGGCCGATGTACAGGCCGAGATGGGCGTTGTACGTGATGTCCATGACGAACAGCGGGGACGTCGGGGGCATCAGGCCGGCGGCCACCTGCTGGCTCACGGTGCCGCTGCCGGCCGGGTTGTACTCCTTCGACGGCGGGATGTAGCCCGTCGTGCTGCCGGGGCCGACCGGGACCATGGTGCTCTCGCGGCCTCCGACGCCGGGCTCGGACCAGGCGCCGTCGTACCACTTCTGCCAGGAGCCGGGCGCCATCTTCGACGCGATCGGAGCCCGGGCGACGTGCCCGTAGAACGCGGCCCAGCCACCGCCCTTGTTCACGATCCGGGAGCCGTAGAAGGCGTAGAAGTAGCCGGACGCCATGTCGACGAACAGGCGCTGGTCACCGGTGCCGTAGTGGTAGGTCTGCTGCGGGAAGGCAGCGGTGTCGCCGCGCTTGGTGCTGTAGTGCGAGGTGATGACGTGGTCCTTGATCGTCCACGTACGTCCCTGGTCCTTGGAGACGGCGTAGTCGATGCCGTCGTAGTGGATGCCGTCGCCGAAGGGCTGCGGGGTGAACTCGTTGTGCACGAGTCCGTACCAGTCGCCGGTGTCCGGGTCGACCCAGACACCGGCGAGGTCGCAGTAGTTGCGGTGCGCGTACGAACCGGTGGACGGCGCCTGGGTGGACTCCACACCCGTCGGGCTGTTGTTGCAGCGCCAGGTGGTGTCGTTGTTGCGGTCGTTGGAGTTGGCCGGGTTCACCGCGTCGCTGATGCCGCCGGACCGGGTGGCATCGTCGAAGTTCGTTCCGGTGTAGAAGGTCCACTTGCGGGGGTCGCTCGCGCCGTACAGCGCGTGCGCCTGCTGGAAGTAGAAGGTGCCGTCCTTGTCGATGTACGTGCCGGCGGGGGTGTCGTCGGGGTGGGTCCACGAACCCTTGGCGCCGACGGTGACGGTGTAGGTGGCGGCGCTGGGTGCCGCGGCCGCCACGTCCGCCGCCGACGCCATGGGCGTCGCCAGCGTGCTGCCGCCGGTGACGACCAGCGCGGCGGCGACGAGCGCCGCGGCCAGTCTGCTACGAGGAGTGGGCATGGTTCTCCCTGATCGGAGGAGCCGCGAGGGGGAGGGCTCCTTGACGGTCCGGCGTCCTCGGGGACGGCCGACGAACTGACGGGCGGGGCGCGGCCGGCTGTCGGGGTGGGGGTGAGGGCGTGGGGGGTGGGGTGGGGTGGGTGCACGGCATGCGGCCAAGCGGCACTCAGACTGCTCGCACCCGCGTCATGGCTCATAGGGACGAATCGCCGCGGCGCTTGGACTTTCCGTCTGGACGACGAGTCGCCGCCTCGCGCACCGCACCGCAGCACACCGGACCGCAGCGCACCGCAGCGCACCGCAGCGCACCGGACCGCGTCGCTCGCGGCCCCGAGCGGAGGCTGCTCAGCGCGTACCGGTGGGACACGTCCGCCGACCGGCCCTGGGCGGGGCGTGCCGCGGGCTCGTACGGCTTCCGGTCTGCTAGGCAGGCAGGTGCCCCGACCGGGTCTCCCGGCCCGGGCCGAGGGCCGGGCGCCGGCCCGCCGCCCCCAGCTCACCGCACCCAGGGAGATCCGCACGTGCCCACCCGCACCCGTGGCCGCCGCCGCCCGCGCACCGTACTGCCCGCCGCCGCCTTCACCGCCGCCGTGCTCGGCGCGACGCTGCTCCAGCCCGCGCAGGCCGCCGACGGCCACCCGCCGCGGCACGACCCGCGCCTGCAGCGGCAGCTCGACCGGCTCGTCGCCCAGGACGACGGCCCGCCCGGGGTGATCGCCCTGCTCACGAGGGGCGACCGTACCCAGGTGTACACCGCGGGCGTCGGCGACATCACCACCGGCCGGCCGCCGCGCCCCGACGACCACATGCGGATCGCCAGCACCGCCAAGGCGTTCAGCGGCGCCGTCGCCCTCCGGCTCGTCGACCAGGGCCGGCTCTCCCTCGACGACACCGTCGCCGACCTGCTGCCCGGACAGCCCGCGGCCTGGGGTGCGGTGACGCTGCGCCAGCTCCTGGCGCACACCAGCGGTCTGCCCGACTACTCCGCCGACCCCGAGTTCGTGGCCATCCTCACCGCCGACCCCCACCACGTCTTCGACCCGCGCCGGCTCCTCGACTTCGTCGCCGACAAGCCGCTGCTCTTCAGTCCCGGCTCGCTGTACGAGTACTCCAACTCCGACAACATCGCGGTGGCGCTCATGGCGGAGGCCGCGACCGGCCGCTCCTACGAGGACCTCCTCGACGAGCTCGTGTACCGGCCCCTGGGCCTGCACCGCACCAGCCTGCCGCTGGGCTACCGGCTCCCGCGGCCCTATCTCCACGGCTACGCGGTCGCCCCGCCGGCCGCCCCCGAGGACGTGAGCGAGGCCTTCGGCGCCTCCGGGGCCTGGGCTTCGGGCGGAATCGTCTCCACCCCCCGAGAGCTGGGCAGGTTCATCCGCGCCTACGCCGGCCCCGCGCTGCTCTCGGATCAGACCCGCAAGGCGCAACTCGCGTTCCGCCCCGGCGACTCCTCCGAGCCCCCGGGGCCCGGCACGAACGCCGCCGGGCTGGCGATCTTCCAGTACACCACCCGCTGCGGAGTGCTCTACGGCCACACCGGGAACACCACCGGCTACACCCAGCTCATCGCTGCCACCCCCGACGGCACCCGCTCCCTGACCTTCTCCATCAACACCCAGACCAGCCCCCGCAACAAGCCCGCCCTGCTCGCCCGACTGCGCACCGTCCAGGAGGACTTCGCCTGCGCCCTTCTCAAGGACGGGTGAGGCGACCCCTCGGCCGCGGCACGGCTGAGCGCGCGGTCTCGTCAGGAGCTGGCGCGGGCGACCAGGCGCGTGGGCAGGATCAGCGGGGTGGGGTCCTGCCCGTTGATGAGCGCGACGAGCATGCGCGCCATCTCCCGTCCGAGACCCTCTATGGGCTGGTGGACCGTGGTCAGCGGCGGATCGGCCATCCGGGCCACGGCAAGGTCGTCGAAGCCGACCACGGCGACGTCACCGGGGACCGGCCGACCGGCCTCGCGCAGCGTGCGCAGCGCGCCGACTCCCATGTTGTCGCTCGCGGCGAACACCCCGTCCACGTCGGGGTGGTTCGCCAGCAGGGCGGCCATGGCTTCGGCTCCGCTGGACTCGGTGAAGTCGCCGACCTCCGGCGGGTACGGTTCGAGGCCCGCCGCCAGCATGGCATCCCGGTAGCCGCGGTACCGGGCGCGCCCGGCCTCGGTGTCCAGGCGCCCGCAGATCGTGGCCACGCGGGTCCGGCCGGCCGAGATCAGGTGCTCGGTCGCCGCGCGCGCTCCGCCGATGTTGTCGACGTCCACG
The DNA here is from genome assembly GCF_014451325.2 of Streptomyces sp. CB02980. Taxonomy (GTDB): domain Bacteria; phylum Actinomycetota; class Actinomycetes; order Streptomycetales; family Streptomycetaceae; genus Streptomyces. The sequence goes on from NZ_JACSCH020000001.1 coordinate 530,772, forward strand.
TACCACCGGGGGTCCAACCCGACCGGGCGCCCGCCGAACACGACGGGCATCTCCGCCTCCTGGGCCATGCGGGCCAGCGGATCGTCCTCGCGCAGCGCCATCAGCATCACGCCGTCGGCACCCTTGGACCGCAGAAGCTGCTCCACTCTCCTGCGACCCCGGTCGGAGGCGGCCAGGCACAGCATCAGGTGCAGATCGGCGTCCTCCAGGGCGGCCGAGGCCCCCACGATCACCTGGGCGAAGAACGGATCCGCGAAGATCGACGGATCCTCCCCCGAGACGACCAGGGCCGCCGCGCCCGTCTGACGGGTCGCCAGCGCACGGGCCGTCGGATTCGGTACGTAGTCGAGTCGGTGGACGGCCCGTTCGACCGCCTCGCGTTTGGCGCGGCTGACGTGCGGGGCGTTGTTGAGCACACGGGAGGCCACCGACCGCGACACACCGGCCAGTTCGGCCACCTCGTCGAGTGTCGACTGCCGGCGTGGCACACCTTCGGCCATGATCTGCCCTCACTGTCGTGCTCTGAACCGGTGGAAGACTGGGAGCGCTTCCAGTTCCTGGACTGTAGAGCTTTCTTTCCGCCGCGTGAAGTGCGGGTTACATGACGGCTCTTGACAGTGCTTGTGGGCGCGTCACACGATACGGCCACACCCCAGGCATGCAGAGCGTGCACTGGAATCGCTTCCAGTGGGAGCGCTTCCACGCATCCTCGTACGCCTGAGGTGCCCTCTTGTCCCCGCCGGTGCGGAACCGCCGCAAGGGGACGCCGTACCACCGCACTTCCTCAGTGCGTCGCCGGATCGGGACGAGACTGCGCGACGCGTCCGCCGTCAGGAAACCGAGGTACAGCCATGCGCCACAGAATCCGCGCCCTCGTGGCAGCCCTTTCCGCGCTGCCGTTGGCGCTCGCCGTCGCGCCGTCCGCCCACGCGGCGGACCCGACCACCATGACCAGCGGGTTCTATGTGGACCCGAGCTCCAGCGCGAAGCAGTGGGTCGCCGCCAACTCCGGTGACGGTCGAGCGCCCGCGATCAACGCGTCCCTCGCCAACACCCCCATGGCCCGCTGGTTCGGCTCCTGGAGCGGCACCATCGGCACCGCCACGGGTGCGTACGTCGGGGCGGCGGACCACTCGGACAAGCTGCCCGTCCTCGTCGCCTACAACATCTACAACCGCGACACGTGCGGCGGGCACTCCGGAGGCGGCGCCGCCTCCCCGTCCGCCTACGCGACCTGGATCGCGCAGTTCGCCGGCGGGATCGCCGGCCGCCCGGCCGCCGTCGTCCTCGAACCGGACTCCCTCGCGGACTACGGCTGCATGAACCAGACGCAGATCCGCGAACGCCAGGGCATGATCATCGGAGCACTCGCCGAGTTCAACCGCCAGGCGCCCCACACCTGGGTCTATCTCGACGCCGGCAACCCCGGCTGGGTGAGCGCGGCGACGATGGCCCAGCGCCTCCACGAAGCCGGCCTCCGGCAGGCCCACGGCTTCTCCCTCAACATCTCCAACTACTACACCACCGCGCAGAACACCGCCTACGGCAACTCGGTCAACAGCGAACTGGCCGCCCGCTACGGCTACACCAAGCCGTTCGTCGTCGACACCAGCCGGAACGGCAACGGATCCAACGGCGAGTGGTGCAACGCCGCGGGCCGCCGCATCGGTACCCCCACCCAGCTGGGAGGCGGCGCGGAGATGCTCCTGTGGATCAAGACCCCGGGTGAGTCCGACGGCAACTGCGGCGTCGGAACGGGATCCTCGGCCGGACAGTTCCTCCCCGAGGCCGCCTACAAGATGATCTACGGCTACTGACCCCGGACTCCTGTGGCCCGGTTCCCGCCGCCCCGGGACCGGGTCGCAGGAGCCACCGGCCCGCCCCTCATCCATCCCTCGACCAGGAGCCCCATTGAAGCCACGCAGCCTACGGCGCCGTGCGACCGCCGCCCTCGCGGCGCTCGCGGCCTGTGCCGCCCTCACCGCGACGCAGGGCCAGGCGCAGGCCGCCCCCGCCGGGGACGGGATCACCCCGACCACCCGGTTCTACGTGGACCCGCACAGCAAGGCAGCCAAGCAGGCCCTCGTCGACTTCGGGAACGGCGACTTCGCGAACGCCGTGAACATGGCCAAGCTCGCGAGCTGGCCGCAGGCCGAGTGGTTCACCGAGGGCACGCCCGCCGAGGTACGGGGCAAGGTGAGAACTCTCGTCCGCGAGGCCCGGGCGGTGAACCGGACCCCCGTCCTGGTCCCCTACAACGTGCCGGGTCGGGACTGCACCCAGTACTCCAGCGGCGGAGCCGCGTCCTCAGCCGCCTACCGGCAGTGGATCGACGCCTTCGCCGCCGCTATCGGCGACAGCAAGGCGGTCGTCGTGGTCGAGCCCGACGGCCTTGCCCTCCTCCCCAGGGACTGCGGGCCGGCCGTGGACCCGACCGGCGAACTCACGGCGACCCGCATCGCCGATCTCGCATACGCGGTCAGGACCATCAAGTCCAAGGCCGGCACCGCGGTCTACCTGGACGCGGGCAACGTCCTGTGGCGTCCCGTCGGCGACATGGCGCGGCGGTTGCTGGACGCCGGCGTCCGGTACGGCGACGGCTTCGCCCTCAACGTGTCCAACACCCACCCCACCGACCACAACGCCAGGTACGGCACGTGGATCGCGAAGTGCATGTGGTTCGCCACCGAGGGGCCCGCGGAGGCGCGCGGCCACACCGACTGGTGTGCCACGCAGTACTACTCGTCCGCCGCACCCAACGACGGCGCCCCCGGCAACGCCGTCGACTCCGCCGACCCCGCCACCTGGCGCTGGACCGACGCGTGGTTCGACCAGAGCGTGGGCACCCCGCCCACCGACGCGCTGCACCACTTCGTCATCGACACCAGCCGCAACGGTCTGGGCGCCTGGACCCCGGAGCCCGGCAGGTACAGCGGGGACCCTGAGATCTGGTGCAACGCGCCCGGCCGTGGCCTCGGCCCGCGTCCCACCGCCGAGACCGGCGTCCCGCTCGTCGACGCCTACCTGTGGGTCAAGATCCCCGGTGAGTCCGACGGCAGCTGCACACGCAACACCGGCGGCACCATCGACCCCGAGTACGGCATCGTCGACCCGCCCGCCGGCACCTGGTGGCCCGCCCAGGCACACACGCTCGCCCGCAACGGGGCCCCGCGCCTGACGTTCAACCGCTGAGCTCCGCCCCTGTCCCCCCGCCCGAGACACCAGGGGGCAGCCCCCGGGGGGAGAGGATGACGGCAGGCGCGATGCCGGCGGGGAGGCGCGGGAAGGCGGGGGTGCTCATCCGCGGTCAGATCTCCGGTGAGAGCCCGCGCTCGCGCAGCCAGGACAGTTGGACCGGCGGGTTGGAGCCGCAGCCGCCGCCGTGGTCGCCGAAGGGCCAGACGGTCATCGTGCGGTCCTTCCCCTGGTAGCTGTTGAAGGCGGCGTAGACCGTCGAGGGCGGGCATATCGGGTCCATCAGGCCGACGCTGAACAGTGCCGGAGCGGTGGCCCGCTGGGCGAAGTGGACGCCGTCGAAGTGGTCGAGGGTGGCGAAGGTCTGCTCCACGCGGTCGCGGCTGTGCCAGCGCAGGTACTCGACGATCTCCGGGTAGGGGCCCTCCCCGGTGATCTGTACGGCCCGGCGGAAGTGGCACAGGAACGGGACGTCCGGCAGCGCCGCCGCGACGCGGTCCCCGGCGAGACCGGCCACGGCGAGGGCCAGGCCGCCCCCCTGGCTGCCTCCTGCCACGACCACCCTCTCGGGGTCGAGCCCGGGCAGTTCCGTGACGGCGTCCACGGCGCGCACGCAGTCGGTGATCAGGCGCCGGTAGTAGTAGTTCTCGGGGGAGTCGATGCCACGGGTCATGAATCCCCCGGCCCACTGCGTGCCGTCGCCCGCCGTACGGTCCGGCGTGTCGTGACCCTGGCCCCGGCTGTCGACGACGAGCTGGGCGTAACCGGCGGCGGACCAGAACAGGTGGTCGGTGGGCAGACCACGACCACCGCTGTAGCCGATGTACGTGACGACGACCGGCAGCGGTCCCTCCGCGCCGCGCGGGCGCAGCAGCCAGGCGGCCACCGGCTCGCCGTTCCAGCCAGGGAAGCGCACGTCGTCGACCTCGACGGTGTGCAGCAGGTGTGCGGACGTGACGCGTTCGGTCTTGACGGTCCCGTCGTAGGACCTGGCTTCGGCGAGGGAGCGGGACCAGAACGCGTCGAAGTCCCGCGGGGCGGGCAGTTGCGGCCGGTAGCCGACGAGTTCGTCGGTACCGAAGTCGGTGAGCGGCATGGTGCTTCCTCCGGTCGGAGTGTGGACGAGGTGACGGGGTGGTGGGGTTCACGTGACACCGGGAACGCGCGCCCGGCGGACACGGCCCTGGGGGTGTCTTGTCGATCAGGCCGGATCAGCCGCGAGCCCGGCCTGATCGGCAAGACACCCCCAGGAGGTGGCGGCCCGTCCCCCCACGTCGGACGGGCCGCCGGACCATGGGGCGCAGGCGATCAGCCGGTCCTGCCGGGTCCGCAGAAGCGGAAGGCGGCGAGGCGGAAGTCCCCGTGCAGGGTCAGGCGCAGGTCGTGGACGCCCTCGGGCAGGGCGGCCAGGTCGGCGGCGACGGTCGTCCACGCGTAGCGGTCGCCGGTGACGGGGACGTCGAGCTCGGCCACCACCTGGTCGACCGTTTCGAGGACGAGCCGCGCCTCGCCCGGTCCGGTGTCCTCGCGGGCGGTCTCGGCCTCGATCCGGACGGCCCCCGAGAGGTCGGCGTCGCGGAAGAGGAGCGTCGCGGGCCGGGCGGGGTCGGTGGGCGTGACCGCGTCACCGTCGGCGCGGGTGGCGTCGACGAGGGTGGCGTCCGCGTAGTCGTCGAAGTCGACCGCCGGGGTCCGCCGTTCCACGACGTCCCGGGGCGCCGGGGCCGTCCCGGTCACCGTCAGCGGCGCGCTGAGGACCGGGTGATCGGCCGAGCGGGCGACGATGATCTCGTAGCCGCCGGGGTCGACGGTGAAGGCCGAGGTGGCGACGGACCAGTGGGCGAGCTGTTCGGCGGGCAGCCGGAACGTCACCTCGCGGCTCTCCCCCGGTGCCAGGCGCACCTTGCGGAAGTCGGCCAGGCGGAGCCTGGGCGCCTCGTGACGGGCGTCCAGCGCCCGGACGTAGAGCTGCACCACCTCGCTGCCTGACCGGGCACCGATGTTGGCCAGGGTCACCGTGACGTCGACCGAGCCGTCCTGGTCGATCGACGACCGCGAAAGGCGCAGGTCGCGGTGGGCGAAGTCGGTGTAGGACAGGCCGTGGCCGAAGGGGTAGCAAGGCGCGGTCGGGTGGTACTGGTAGGTCCAGCCCGCCGTGATGATGTCGTAGTCGAGCGGGGCCGGCAGCGGATCGTCGCCCCGGTACCAGGTCTGTGGCAGGCGGCCGGCGGGCTCGGCCTCGCCGAGGAGTACGGCGGCGAGCGCGTGGCCTGATTCCTGCCCGCCGTGGGAGGTCCACACCACGGCGGGCAGGTGCTCGTCGGCCCAGTCGACGGCGTACGGGTAGCTGCTCATCACCACGAGTGCCGTCTCCGGGCGTGCGGCCGCGACCGTCCGCAACAGCTCCTCCTGCGACTCGGGCAGGTGGATGTCCGCGCGGTCCTCGGTCTCGCGGCCGTGGATCAGGGGGTGGTTGCCGAGGACGACGACCGCCGCGTCGGCCGCCTCGGCGGCTGCGCGGGCCTCGGCCACGCCGTCGAGCAGCAGCTCCCGCTCGAAGCGTTCGGCGGAGTCCGGGTCATCGGCGGTCAGCGCGACCTTGCCGTCGGCGGGGTCCACGGCGGCGTAGCGACCGGTGAGCACGGAGCGCAGCAGCACCGTGCCGTCCCCGGCCGGTTCGAGGCGGAAGGTCTCGTGGATCTCCCAGGTCTTGAGCACCTCCTGGTCGGCGATCACGGTGGCGTCGTCCTTGAGGCTCACGTAGCGGCCGGTGTCGGCGGCGCGGAGGGTCAGGACGCCTCGGCCCCAGTCGGTCACGTCGAAGGCGGTCCCGCCGAGGAGCTCGCCGGTGGTGCGGACGCGCAGGGCGATCCGATCGGCGCCCTCGACTCGTACCACCTCGCCGTCGTGGGCGCGGAGGGCGGCGGCGAGGCCGTCGGCGACGGTCACCCGGTAGGGCATGGTGCCGCTGTACCAGTCCTCGCAGAGGGTGTCGGCGAGGGGGCCGATGACGGCTGTCCGCGGGGTCCGGGCCGGATTCAGCGGCAGCAGGGCGTCGTTCTTGAGCAGCACGACCGACTCGGTCGCCGCGTGTCGCGCCAGGGCTCGGTGCTCGGGGCAGTCGATCGCTTCCGGGCCGATCCCGGCGTACGGGTCCAGCTCGGGGTCGAACTCCCCCAGCCGGAAGCGGAGTTCCAGGTGTCGCCGCACGGCGCGGTCCACGTCGGCCTGGTCGATGAGACCGCGCTCCCGCGCCTCGCGCAGCCGGTCGATCGGTGTGGCGCTGTCCTCCCAGTGGTCGGTGAAGCTGTCGATGCCGGCCTTGAGCGCAGCCGCGTGGGACTCGGCGTGGTCGTCGAAGTAGTGCTGCGGGTCGACCAGGTTGGAGGGGGCCTCGGCGTCACTGACCACGAACAGCTCGTGGCCGGTCGGCTGTGCCCAGCGCCGCAGCTCCGTCTCGATCAGCGGACTGACGTGGCAGGGGCGGCCGTTGACCAGGTTGTAGGCGGCCATGGCTCCGGTCGCGGCGCCGGAGGCGACGACGGGGCGGAAGGCGGCGAGGTCGTACTCGTGGAGGACGCGCGGGCGCAGTCCGGAGGAGGTGGTACAGCGGTCGTCCTCGTTGTTGTAGGCGAGGAAGTGCTTGAGCACCGGGGCCGCCCGCAGGTAGGCCGGGTGATCGCCGGCCAGCCCCTTGCAGAACGCCTCGCCGAGCCGGGCGGTGTGCACCGGGTCCTCGGAGTAGCCCTCCTCGTTGCGCCCCCATCGGGGATCGCGCAGCGGGTTCAGGACGGGGGCCCAGGCCTGCAGGCTGTTGGCGCCGCTGCCGGTGACGGGCGGGCGGTGACGGTGGCAGGCGCGCAGCTCGACCGAGATCGCCTCGGCGACCCGGTGCACCAGGGCCTCGTCCCAGGTGGCGCCGAGACCGACGGCCTGCGGAAAGACGGTCGCCACGCCCATCCAGGAGACCCCGTGCAGGGCCTCGCTGCCGGTACGGAAGGCGGCGATGCCGAGCCGTGGGACGGCCGGCACGTACTGGTGCAGCATCGCGATCCGCTCGTCGGGCGTGAGCCGTGAGAGCAGGTCGTCGACGCGCTTGTGCAGGTTGAGCGCGGGGTCGCGGAAATCGGGCCGCTCGGATGCGGACGCGGGCACGGAACTCACGTGGAGAACCCCTCAGGCGGCTGGGCACGGTGGGTCGGTCGTCGAAGCGCTTCGACGGTCCCATTCGCCTGAACGACCTGTCAACGGAAGCCGGAAAGAAAGTTCCTCCCTCACGATCTCTCGTTTCGCACGAAACGAGTCCGCCACCTCTGCCTGCCAAGGGAAGCGATTCGACGCGCAGTTGGAGAAGCGGCCCGCGTCATACGCCCTCCGGGACGCCACCGGGACGCCACCGGACGTACGGGGCTTCGCCGCCCGTCAGGCGGTGTGGTGGCCGGGAGGCCGCGGCATCGTGGGGAGCCCCGGCGGCGGCTCGGGCCAGACGAGCAGTACCGGGCAGGGGGCGTGGTCGACGACGAAGCGTGCGGCGGGGCCGAGGCTGTGCGGACCGAGGTGGGTGCGGTCGCCGTCACGGGCCAGGATCAGCAGGTCGCATCCCTCGGCCGCGGCGACGACCTCGCGCTCGACGCGCCCGGTGCGCTCGGTACGGGCGCAGGGACGGCCCAGGCGGTCGGCGGCGTCCTGGAGCAGCTGCCGCCCGGAGGCGGCGGCGAGGTGCTCCAGACGCGTGCCGGGATCCCTCCCCCAGCCTTCGGCCGGGCGGTCCCCCGAGGGGTGACCGCGGCCGAGCAGGCCGGCGAAGGCTCCGTGCGCCGCGCCGGGGACGTCTGCGGGGGTGACGTGCAGCAGGACGACGTCGGCATCCGCCGGGGTGTGCGTGCGGGCGGCATCCACGCAGGCGCGCCAGGTGCCCTCGACGATCCAGACGACCACGGCCATGGGGTCAGCCTCCTCCGATGACGGTCAGCGAGAGCCACAGTGCCAGGACCGCGGCGAGGAGGCTCGCGGGTACCGTGTACACGCCGAGCCGGGTGAACTCCTTCAGCTCCACCTCACCGTCGTGGGCGTGGACGATACGCCGCCACAGCAGCGTGGCCAGCGAACCGGCGTAGGTGAGGTTGGGGCCGATGTTGACCCCGAGCAGGACGGCGAGGACGGCGCCGGGTCCCGACGGGGCGGTCAGCGGCAGCAGCACCAGGGCCGCGGGCAGGTTGTTGATGACGTTCGCGAGGACGGCGGCCAGCGCGGCGAGGGCGAGCAGTTCCGGCAGCCCCGTGCCCTCGGGGATCAGATGTCCCAACGCGTCGTCGAGACCGTTGTCCACCACCGCCAGGACCACGACCCCGAGGGCGAGCACGAAGGCGAGGAAGGGCACGGAGGCGGCCCGGACCAGCGCCCGGGGAGTGGTGCGGCGCCGGACCAGGGCCCGCACGGCGAGGGCCAGCGCGCCCGCCAGGGCGGCCCACGCCGGGTTGATGCCGACCACCGAGGTCAGCACGAATCCGGCCAGCGTGCACCCCACGGTCACGAGGGCGAACAGCGGCAGCGGCGGCGGTTCCACGGCGGCGGGGGCCTGCGCCCCGGCGTCCAGGTCGGTGGCGAAGAAGCGCCGGAAGACCAGGTACTCGACGCCGATCGCCACCGTCCACGGCAGTGCCATCAGTGCGGCGAACCGGGTGAAGGTCAGCCCGCTGGCCGTGAAAGCCAGCAGGTTGGTGAGGTTGGAGACGGGCAGCAGCAGGGAGGCCGTGTTCGACAGGTGGGTGCAGGCGTACACGTGGGGCTTGGGGCGGGCCCCGATGCGTGCCGCGGTGGCGAACACGACCGGGGTGAGCAGCACCACCGTGGCGTCCAGGCTGAGCGCGGCCGTGATGACCGATGCGGCCAGGAACACCTGGGTGAGCAGACGGCGTGGCCGACCCGCCGCCGTACGTGCCATCCACGCGCCGCACGCCTGGAACAGCCCTTCGTCGTCGCAGAGGTGAGCCAGCACCAGTACGGCCGCCAGGAAGCCGATCACCGGCCCGAGCCGTTCCGCCTCGGCCAGCGCGTCGTCGAAGGAGATGGCCCCGGTGGCGATCACCAGTACCGCGGCCGGGACGGCCACGACGGCTTCCGGCCGGCCGAAGGGGCGGATGACCGCGCAGGCGAGCACGAGGAGGAGCAGGGCCGCGGACAGCGTCTCCGCGAGCGGGGGGTTCAGGATCGGGTCCTTCCGTAGCGGCGGGTCGGGCCGTCCGCGCCGTCGCGCCGAACGCTACGCCCTGCGACATCGCGCTCCGCGCATTGACCGGTGGCCGACTTCTCGCCGCTCCGGTCGACCCCGTTGACGGTGACGACAGGCGTCATTACGGTGCGCTCCAGATCCCCGGCCCATCGACCCTTGTTCGACACTTCGTCAGAGTGGGAGCGCTCCCAACTCCCTCGGCTGACCCACCACCGACACACAGGAGCCGCTCATGCCCCGCACCACCCGGTCGTTACGCCGCCCCCTGCGCCTCTCCACCGCACTGCTGGCAGGGACCCTCCTCCTCGGCGGTCTCACGACCGCACCGGCCGCCGTGGGCGCCACCGCCTCCGCGGCGGCGACGACCACGGCCGTACGGGTCAACCAGGTCGGCTATCTGCCGGACGGCCCCAAGCGCGCCACCGTCGTCACCACGGCGACGGGCTCGCTCGCCTGGCAGCTGCGGAACGCGTCCGGGACGGTGGTCGCCTCGGGCTCGACCGTCCCGTACGGCGCCGACGCCCCCTCCGGCCAGTCCGTCCAGGTGGCCGACTTCTCCGCGTACAGGAGCACCGGCGCGGGATACGTCCTGGCGGTCGACGGCGGCAGCAGCGTCCCCTTCGACATCCGCGCGGACCTCTACGACACGCTGCGCTCCGACTCGATGGCGTTCTTCCACCACCAGCGCAGCGGCATCTCCATCGACGCCTCCCTCGTCGGCTCCGCCTACGCGCGCCCGGCCGGACACCTCGGCGTCGCGCCCAACAAGGGCGACACCTCCGTCCCCTGCCAGGCCACCGTGTGCGACTACACCCAGGACGTCAGGGGCGGCTGGTACGACGCGGGCGACCACGGCAAGTACGTGGTGAACGGCGGCATATCCACCTGGCTGGTCGTCAACTCCTTCGAGCGTGCCAAGCGCGCGGGCAAGGACGCGGCGCTCGGCGACTCCACCCTGCGCGTACCCGAGCGGGGCAACGGCGTACCGGACGTCCTGGACGAGGCCCGCTGGGAGCTGGACTTCCTGATGCGCATGCAGGTGCCCGAAGGCAGGCAGTACGCGGGCATGGCGTTCCACAAGATCCACGACGCGGCCTGGACCGGGATGCCGATGCGCCCCGAACAGGACTCCCAGCCACGCGAGCTGCACCGCCCGTCCACGGCGGCGACCCTCAATCTCGCGGCGGCGGCCGCGCAGTGCGCCCGGGTCTTCCGGCCGTACGACTCCGCGTACGCGGACCGCTGCCTCTCGGCGGCCCGCCGTGCCTGGACCGCGGCGCAGGCGAACCCGGCCCTGTACGCGCCGGATTCGGACGGTACGGGTGGAGGCGCCTACGGGGACGCGCAGGTCACCGACGAGTTCTACTGGGCGGCCGCCGAGCTGTACGCGACGACCGGGGAGAACGCCTACCGGGACGCGGTCACCTCATCGTCCTGGCACACCTCCGCCACCGCCTTCACCCCCTACGGCTTCGGCTGGGCGGACACGGCCGCGCTCGGCCGGCTCGTCCTGGCCACGATCCCCAACGGGCTGCCCGCCACCGACGTCGCCCGGGTCCGTTCTTCGGTGACCGCGGCCGCCGACGGATACCTCTCCAGGATGACCGCCCAGGGATACGCGGTGCCCGTCCCCGCGGACGGGTACTTCTGGGGCTCCAACGGCGAGGTCGCCAACGACGCGGTCGTCATGGCCGTCGCCGGGGAGCTGACCGGCGACGGGCGCTACCGCGCCGGCGCGCTGGAGACCATGGACTACCTGCTCGGCCGCAACGCCCTCGGCCTGTCGTACGTGACCGGCTACGGCGAGACGTCCTCGCAGAACCAGCACCACCGCTTCTGGGCGCATCAGCTGGACCCCTCGCTGCCCCACCCGCCGGCCGGATCGCTCGCGGGAGGCCCCAACAGCGCGCTCCAGGACCCCGTGGCGGTGGAGAAGCTGACCGGCTGCGCCCCCGCCGCCTGCTACGTCGACGACATCGGCTCGTACTCGACCAACGAGGTGGCGGTCAACTGGAACGCCCCGCTGGCCTGGCTCGCCGCCTACGCCGCCGAGCGGGCGTCCGGCGGCGGTGAACCGCCCACCCCCGCCTGCGCGGTGACGTACACGGTGAGCAACGTCTGGAGCACCGGCTTCACCGCGACGGTCACCGTCGAGAACACCGGCCAGACGACCGTGGACGGATGGCAGCTGGCCTGGTCCTACCCGGGCGACCAGCGCGTCACGAGCGCCTGGAACGCGACCGTCACCCAGAACGGCACCGCCGTCGGCGCCCGCAACGCCGACTGGAACCGGGCGATCGCCCCCGGCGGGACCGCGAGCTTCGGGGTCCAGGGAACGCACAGCGGGACCAACCCCTCCCCCGCCGCGTTCACGCTCAACGGGAACGCCTGCGCCTGATCCGCTGCCGGCCGGGCCCGGGCGGACGGTTCCGCCCGGGCCCGGCCGGCACCGCACCCACACCGTCCCAGGGGGCCGCCGGCAAGGGCGGCCGCCTTGATCAGGCCATCACCAGAACGATGTCCAGGGTCCTGGGGCCGTGCACGCCCTCGACACGCTCCAGCTCGATGTCACTCGTGGCCGAGGGACCGGAGATGAGCGTGAGCGGCCGGCGGGGGTCGAGCCGGCTCAGCGCCTCGGGCACGTCGGGGACGATCTGGTCCACCCGGACCACGCAGACGTGCTGGTCGGGCAGCAGGGTGAGGGCCCTGCGGCCCTGGCCGGGTCCGTGGTCGAGGATCACGGTACCGGTGACGGCGATCGCGGTGGCGACCGTGGTGACCACGGCGTCCGCGCCGTCGAGTTGCCCCACCGTCAGCGGCGGAGCGTCCGCCAGCCGCGACCACGGCCCCTCCGGGACCAGGTCCTCGGGAAGCCCGGACGGCACCACCAGGGAGCGTGCTCCGGTGCGGGCCAGCGCGCGGCCGACGGCCGCCGCCGCCTCGGCCGCCGGAACCCGGACCACCGTGGCGCGGTACTCGGCGGCACGCTCGGCGAACAGCCCGACGACGTCCGGTCCCGCGTGGTCGGCGCGTCGGATGGCCGGGAGCGGTATGTCGTCGGGGTTCTCCGAGCCGGGCACGCCGGCCAGGGCTCCCCGCACCGCGTCCAGGATGCTCTTGCGGCCGTTCATCGTCGTCCCTTCCTCTCCCCCGTCGCGGGGCCGTCCTCATGCGCGGGTGTTCTCGTCCGGCGCCACCAGGCACGGAGCGTCTCCGGGGGCGGCACAGGCGTGTCACGGCTGTCGGACCAGCGGGCGAGCGGACCCGGCAGGGCGCCGATCCGGCCGTTACGGGCCACCAGGCGGGCCCCGAAGGCGGCGAGCCTCTGGGCCGCGGCCAGTCGACCCGGGGAGGACATGGCGGCGCCCGCGGCCTTCATGGCGAGCGACTCGACGGAGGGCAGGAGTCTGTTCCGCCGCCCCGCCTCCACGGCCTCCGCGCGCAGGTGGACCAGCACCTCGGGAATGTCGATCTTCACGGGACAGGCGTCGTAGCAGGCGCCGCACAGGGTCGAGGCGAAGGGCAGAGAGGCCGCGTTCTCGATGCCCACGAGTTGCGGGGTCAGTACGGCGCCGATCGGGCCGGGGTAGACGGATCCGTAGGCGTGGCCGCCTGTCCGCTCGTACACCGGGCAGACGTTCAGGCACGCCGAGCAGCGGATGCAGGCGAGGGCCTGGCGGCCCACCTCGTCGGCCAGCGTCGCGGTGCGGCCGTTGTCGAGGAGGACCAGATGGAAGTTCTGTGGACCGTCGCCCTCGGTGACGCCGGTCCACAGGGAGGTGTACGGGTTCATGCGCTCGCCCGTCGACGAGCGGGGCAGGAGCTGGAGGAAGACCTCCAGGTCGGCGAAGGACGGCAGGACCTTCTCGATGCCCATCACGGTGATCAGCGTCTCCGGCAGGGTGAGGCACATCCGGCCGTTGCCCTCCGACTCCAGCACCACCACCGTTCCGGTGTCGGCGGCGGCGAAGTTGGCGCCCGAGACGGCCACCTTGGCCCGCAGGAACTTCTCCCGCAGGTGGAGCCGGGCCGCCTCGGCGAGATCGCGGGGGTCGTCGGAGAGCCCTTCGGGAGCCGGCCTTCCCCACTCCCCCATCTCGCGCCGGAAGATCTCCCGGATCTCGGAGCGATTGCGGTGGATGGCCGGCACCAGGATGTGGGAGGGGCGGTCGCTGCCCAACTGCACGATGAGTTCGGCGAGATCGGTCTCGTAGGCGCGTATGCCGGCGTCGGCGAGCGCCTCGTTGAGGCCGATCTCCTGGGTCGCCATCGACTTGACCTTGACGACTTCCTGCTGCTCGGTGTCACTGCCGCCGGCCGCCCGCACCAGGTCGGTGACGATGCGGTTGGCCTCGGCGGCGTCCGCCGCCCAGTGGACCACTCCGCCCGCGGCCGTCACGGCCTTCTCCAGGCGGAGGAGATGGTGGTCGAGGTGGCGCAGGGTGTGACGCTTGACGGCCGCGGCCGTCTCCCGCAGATCCTCCCAGTCCTCCAGTTCGGCGGCGACCGCCAGCCGCTTGTCCCGGATGGTGCCGGTGGCCCGGCGCAGGTTCGCCCGCAGTCGGGTGTCCGCGAGCGCGGCACGCGCCGCCTCCGGGAAGGCCGGTGTGCCCAGCCATACGACGTTGTCCGCGCCGCTCACCGTACGTCCCCCTCCGTGGAGGCTTCCGTGGAAGCCAGGATCTCGGCCAGGTGCATCGTGCCGACGCCGGTGCGGAGGCGGGACAGGCCGCCGCCGATGTGCGTGAGACAGGAGTTGTCGCCCGCGCACAGGAACTCGGCCCCGGTGTCGAGGACATGGCGCATCTTGTCGGCGAGCATGGCGTTGGACACCTCGGCGTTCTTCAGCGCGAAGGTGCCGCCGAAGCCGCAGCAGGACTCGGCGGCGGGCAGTTCGACGAGGTCGATGCCCTTCACGGCGCGCAGCAGCCTGAGCGGCCGGTCGCCGACGCGGAGCATGCGCAGCGAGTGGCAGGTCGGGTGGTAGGTGACGCGGTGCGGGAAGTACGCGCCGACGTCGGTGACGCCGAGGACGTCGACGAGGAGTTCCGACAGCTCGTACACCGTCGGCGCCACTCGCTCGACCGCCTCGGTGAGGGCGGCGTCGCCGTACTGGGCGGCCACCACCCGGTGGTGGTCGCGCACCATGCCCGCGCAGGACCCGGAGGGAGCGACGACGGCGTCGTAGCCCGCGAACACCTCGGCGAAGCGGCGCACCATGGGCAGGGTCTCGGGCCGGTAGCCGGTGTTGAAGTGCATCTGGCCACAGCACGTCTGGCCCTGCGGGAACTCCACGGTGTGGCCGAGGCGTTCAAGGAGGGCGGTCACCGCCTGGCCGGTGCGGGGGAACATCGTGTCGTTGAAGCACGTGATGAAAAGGGCTATGCGCATGGGGGTTCCTGGGGCGGGACCGGGGGTGCCGGGATGGTCAGGCCATAGGTCCGTACAGCCGTGCCGGTGAGGACGTCGCGGCGCTCGGCCGGGCTGAGCTCGGCGGTCATGTCGACCGCGGTGGCGAGGACTTCGGCGTAGGTGGCGGCGAGCCGGCAGACGGGCCAGTCGGAGCCGAACATCAGCCGCGCGGGTCCGAAGGCGTCCAGGACGGTGTCGGCGTACGGCCTCAGCTCATCCACCGTCCAGGAGTCCCAGTCGGCCTCGGTGACCAGGCCCGAGAGTTTGCAGACGGTGTTGGGGAGGGCGGCAAGGCGTCTGATCTGCTCCGCCCAGGGGGCGAGTTCGCCGGACGCGATGGGCGGTTTGCCGAGGTGGTCGAGGACGAAGGTGAGGCCGGGCAGGCGCTGCGCGGCCTCGACGGCGGCCGCGAGTTGGTGCGGCTTCACCAAGAGGTCGTAGACGAGTCCTGCCTCGGCGATCGCGGTCAGGCCGCGCAGTGCCTCCGGGCGCACGAGCCAGCGGGGGTACGGCTCGCCCTGTACCTGGTGGCGCATTCCCACCAGGTGTTCCCCACCGAGGCCGGCGCGCAGCCCGGCGAGGGTGTCCGCGACGTCGGGTGCGGTCAGGTCGGTCCAGCCGACGACCCCGGCGACCAGGTCGCTGCGCGCGGCCAGGGCGAGGAATTCGGGGGTCTCTTCCGGCACGGTGATCGTCTGCACCAGCACGGTCGCGGTGACGCCGGCCGCGCGGGCCTCCGGTGTCAGGTCGGCGAGGGAGAAGTTCCTTCGCAGCGGGGAGAGTTCGGGCCCGGCGATCCAGTCCTGGTCGCGGACGGAAAGGTCCCACACGTGGTGGTGTGCGTCCACGATTCCCGGCCCGTGGTCCGCCCGGGTCACAGCTCCCACACCACCGGCAGCGAGGCGTCCGTGCCCTGCGCGGAGTAGTCGTGGACGACGTCGAGGAGCTCGGCCATCCGTGCCTGCCATGCGATGTTGACCGGCAGCTTCGCGAGTGCGGCGATCATGGCCTGGTAGTCCTGGACCTCCAGCACGTGGAACAGGTCGGTGCCGCTGCGCCAGATCGTCCACTCGCTCACCCCCGCGGCCCGGATGGCCGCGGCCAGCTCCTCGGGCACCTGCCGGTGCGCGGCGTCGTACTCCTCGATGCGGTCGGCGCGGACCTTGGTGTGCAGGGCGACCTTCATGACGCCTCCTTCGGCGACGGGGCTTCTTTCCCGGTGGGTGCGGTGACGGGGACGGGCGTCTCCGGGTCCAGCAGGCCCTCGGCGCGCAGCTCGTCCCACAGGGCGTCCGGGATCGGGCGCCGCAGCTGCGCCACGGTGTCGCGCACCTCCTCGGGGGAACGGGCACCGGTCAGGACGCTCGCCACGGCCGGGTGGCCGAAGGGGAAGCGCAGCGCGGCGGCCCGCAACGGCACGCCGTGGCGCTCGGTGACCGCGAGCAGCCGCAGCGCCCGGTCGAGCACCGGCTGCGGGGCCGGCGCGTAGTCGTAGGTGGCGCCCGGCCGGGGGGCGGACAGAAGCCCGGAGTTGAACACTCCGCCGATGACGACGCTGCGGCCCCGGGCAGCCGCCTCCGGCAGCAGTTCGGTGAGCCCGTCCTGTTCCAGGAGGGTGTAGCGGCCGGCCAGGAGCACCACGTCGACATCGGTCTCGCGCAGGAAGCGGGCGGGCAGGGCGGACCGGTTCATGCCGATGCCGATCGCCCCGACCACGCCTTCGCCTCGCAGCCGCTCAAGGGCCGGGTAGGCCCCACGCAGTGCCTGCTCGGCGTGGTCGTCCGGGTCGTGCAGCAGGGCGATGTCGACGCGGGCGAGGCCGAGGCGGTCCAGGCTCGCCTCGAGGGAGCGCAGCACTCCGTCGGCGCTGAAGTCCCAGACCCGGCGGTGGGTGGCCGGGACGGCGAAGCCGTGGGCGAGGTCGTTCCCGGGACCTCCCCGAGGGCTCGGGACGAGGAGCCGGCCCACCTTCGTGGAGACGGTGTAGGTGTCGCGGGGGCGGTCGCGCAGGGCGGCACCGAGCCGCCGTTCCGACAGGCCGAGTCCGTAGTGGGGGGCGGTGTCGAAGGTGCGGACGCCGGCGTCCCAGGCCGCGTCCACCGTGGCGTGGGCGGCCTCGTCGGTGACCGGGTGGTAGAGGTTGCCGAGGGCCGCGCAGCCCAGGGCGAGCTCCGAGACCGGTACCTCGCTGCCGCCGAGCCCGGTGGTCCTCACGACCGGGCCGCCGGGCGCAGCCGCAGTCCTTGCATGCCGCCGTCCACCGCGAGCGCGGTGCCGGTGACGGACGCCGCGGCCGGACCGGCCAGGTAGACGATGGCGGCCGCCACCTCGTCGGCGGTCACCAGACGGCCCATGGGCTGGCGGGCGTCGAGTGCGGCCCGTTCGGCCTCGGGGTCGTCGGCGGCGTCGAGCAGCCGGGCCACCCACGGGGTGTCGGCGGTGCCGGGGTTGACGCAGTTGACCCGGATGCCGTCACGGACGTGGTCGGCGGCCATGGCCAGGGTGAGAGACAGCACGGCGCCCTTGCTGGCGGAGTACAGGGCGCGCTGCGGCAGTCCGGCGGTGGCCGCGATGGAGCAGGTGTTGACCACGGACGCGGTGCCCGGACGGGCAGTGGCGGCGCGGCGCAGATGGGGCAGGGCGGCGCGGGTGGTGCGAACCATGCCGAGGACGTTGACGTCCAGGACGCGGTGCCACTGTTCGTCGGGGTTGTCCTCGACGGTGCCGGTGGCGCCGATGCCCGCGTTGTTGACGAGGATGTCGATGCCACCGAGCCGCATGGCCGTCTCCTCCACGGCGGCGCGTACGGAGGCGTCGTCGCTGACGTCGGCCTTGAGGCCGAGCAGGGGTTCCCGTATGCCTTCCGGATCGAGGTCGAGTACGGCGACGGCCGCACCCCGCGCCGCCAGCGCGCGGGCCGTGGCGAGCCCGATACCGGACGCGCCGCCCGTGACGAGAGCCTTGAGGCCGGTCAGTTCGGTCATGCCGCTTCCTCCTGCGCGGCGCGGTCGGCAACCCAGAACGTACCGTCCGGGTAGCGGTACTCGGCGATGGACTCCTCACGCATGGCTGCGGAGAAGCCGGGGGCGAGCGGCGCCGTGTAGTGGCCGTCCCGGATCACCACCGGTTCGACGAAGTGCTGGTGGAGGTGGTCGACGTACTCGATGACGCGGTTCTCGGTGGTTCCGGCGAGGGCCAGGTAGTCGAACATCGACAGGTGCTGCACCAGCTCGCACAGCCCCACTCCGCCGGCGTGCGGGCACACCGGCACCCCGAACTTCGCGGCGAGCAGCAGGATCGCCAGATTCTCGTTGACCCCGCCGACGCGCGCCGCGTCGATCTGGAGGACGTCGATGGCGCCGGCCTGGAGGAGCTGTTTGAAGACGATCCGGTTCTGCACGTGCTCGCCGGTGGCCACCTTCACGGGAGCGACGCCCTGCCGTACGGCCGCGTGGCCGAGGATGTCGTCGGGGCTGGTCGGCTCCTCGATCCAGTACGGGTCGAACGCGGCGAGCGCGTTGGTCCACCTGATCGCCTCGGCCACGTTCCACCGCTGGTTGGCGTCGATGGCGATGCGGATGCCGTCACCGACAGCGGCGCGGGCGGTGCGCAGCCGACGGATGTCGTCGCTGAGGTCCGCGCCCACCTTGAGCTTGATCTGCGTGAAGCCGTCGGCCACGGCCTGCTTGGCCAGTCGGGTGAGCTTGTCGTCGGTGTAGCCGAGCCAGCCCGGGGAGGTGGTGTAGCCGGGATATCCGCGCTCCAGCAGGGTCGTCTCACGCTCCGCGAGGCCCGTGCGGCCCTCGTGGAGGAGCGTGAGGGCGTCCTCGGGGGTGAGGGCGTCGGCGATGTAGCGGAAGTCGACCTGGGAGACCAGCCACTCCGGCGAGGCGTCGGCGAGCAGCCGCCACAGCGGCTTGCCCTCCCGCTTGGCGGCCAGGTCCCACACGGCGTTGACCACGGCGCCGATCGCCATGTGCATCACGCCCTTCTCGGGGCCGAGCCAGCGCAGTTGGCTGTCGCCGATCAGGTCCCGGCTGACCGATCCCGGATCGGCGCACAGTTCCGCTACGGAGCGGCCCACGACGTGGGGCCGCAGTGCGTCGATCGCGGCGACCTGGACGTCGTTGCCGCGTCCGATGGTGAAGGTGAAGCCGTGGCCCTCGTGGCCGTCGCCGGCGTCGGTGCGCAGTACGACGTAGGCGGCGGAGTAGTCGGGGTCCGGGTTCATCGCGTCGGAGCCGTCCAGTTCCCGCGAGGTGGGGAAGCGGACGTCGTAGGTGTCGACGGCGGTGATCCGAGCGGAGGTTGCAGTCAAGGTGGTGCTGCCTTTCACGCTTGGGCGAAGGTCTGGCGCTGGCTGCCGAGGCCGTCGACGGAGAGCTCGACGGTGTCGCCGGGGCGCAGGAAGGGAGTACCGGGGAGGCCCAGAGCCACACCCGCGGGGGTGCCGGTGTTGATCACGTCGCCCGGCTCCAGGACCATGTACCGGCTCAGGTACCAGACGATGTGGCCGACCGTGAAGACCATGTCGCTGGTGTGACCGTTCTGCCGCTTGGCGCCGTTGACGCTCAGGTGCAGGCCGAGGTCCTGCGGGTCGCCGGCCTCGTCGGCGGTGACCAGCCACGGCCCGAGCGGGTTGAAGGTCTCGCAGGATTTGCCCAGGTCCCACTGCGACGAGTACTCCAGCTGGAATTCCCGCTCCGACACGTCGTGGCTGATCGCGTACCCCGCGATCACGGCCCGCGCGGCATCCGGTCCGTCCAGGTAGCGCGCCTGGCGGCCGATGACGATCGCGAGCTCGACCTCCCAGTCGGTCTTCACCGATCCACGGGGTATCAGCACCTCGTCGTACGGGCCGACGACCGTGCTCGGGTCCTTCATGAACACCACCGGACGCGGGGGGATCGCCGCGCCGGTCTCGGCGGCGTGGTCGCGGTAGTTCAGGCCGATGCAGACGACCTTGCCGGGGCGGGTGACGGGCGCCCCGATGCGCAGCCCGTCCGGGTCCAGTTCGGGCAGCCGCCCCGCCGCGACCGCCGCGCGGGCCCTGTCGATCCCCCCGGAGGCGAGGAAGGCACCGTCGATGTCCCGGGTCACGGAGGACAGGTCAAGGAGACGGCCGTCGTCGGCGCGTACCGCGGGCCGCTCTTCACCTGGGGATCCGACTCGTAGCAGTTTCACCGGGCAACTCCCTTGCCGAGTTTCGGTTTCGTCTCTGGGGTCGGCCGGCCGTACGGGTCAGACGACCTGAGGTGCGCCGGTCCGGGCCGTTCGCCAGGGCTTCGGTCATCCACACCGTCAGTCATGGGATGTTTCACGAGCCACAGCGACCTTAGACGCGGAGATCGCCGCTGACAATGGATTCCTCGGATGTATTTCCTCGGCATGCCCGTCGACGACGCTCCCCCGGGGCCGCATGTCGCCGGTCGCGCACTCTTGTCAACGCCGCCAACGTCGCCGTAACGTCCTCGACGTCCGAGATACATCGGAGGAATGGCCGGTTCATTGGGTGCGCTCGTCGGGCGCCCCGCCGTCTGAGGGGGGCGTCGCCGGCGAGGCGATCGACAGGGTGCGGGCTGCAACGCCCTCCCGGCGTCCTTCTGTCGTGGCTACGCCCGCACGTCGACGAACCGTTCGAACAAGAACTCGTGCTTGAGGAAGGACACGTCGTACTCGTGACCCGGATACGGCGGAATCAGCTGGGCGGCCTGGAACAGCCGCCAGCCGTCCCGGAGCGCTGCCACCCCCGACTCGTACGGCGGCTCGTCGCTGTCGCCCGTGGTGGGCGAGGTGTGGCCGGTGCCGTCGTAGCGCGACCAGCCGACCACAGAGGAGTCCAGCGCCGAGTCCGCCAGGTACAGCACGAGCACCTGCTGCCGCAGCACCGGGGCGGTGGCGTCTCCGGTGTCCGCCCGCGCGGGAAGAATCGCTTCGGTCGTCATGCCACGGCCCCCTTCGGGCGGTTGGAGACCCTGGTCACCCAGTGGTCGAGGTCGAAGCCGTCGTCGCCGGTCAGCTCCCGCCACAGCAGGATGCGGTTGTACCGCTCCAGCCGGCCGGTCGCTCCCTCGTACCACGGGAACATCGTGTCCAGCTCCGCGGTCACCTGCGGGTCGTGGAGATCCGTGGTGTCCCACAGACGTCGTTGACGCACCCTGGGGTTGAAGCGGATCTTGAACATGTAGCGGAGGGTGTCGCTGTCGTTGCGCCGACCCCCGTGCCAGATGCCGTGGTGCAGAAACACCACGGTGCCGGCCGGGCAGACCAAGCGGTTCTGACCGCGCAGGTTCTGGTAGCGGCCGGTGTCCGATTCGTTGGTCCGCCGCAGATGGCTGCCCGGCACGCTGAGCGTTCCGCCCATCTCGAGCGTCACGGCCTGCGGGTAGTACATCAGCTGGACGTCGAAGGCGTCCGGCCGGACGTCGATGATGGCGTCCCCGTGCAAGGCCTGCGCGGCGCCTCCGTGCGGCTCGCGGGTGTGCACGAAGTGGTGGTCCACCCATGGATCCGGACCGACCAGGCTGCGCAGGGCCCCCGCCACCTGCGGCAGTTCCAGCAGCCTGCGGACGAAGGAGCCGTTCGCGTACGCATCGGACAGGGGCGTCCCGTACGGCACCGGTGGCACTCCGTCCGCCAGTACCGCCATGCCCTCGGCGTTCATCTCCGCCGGGACCACCGCGTCAAGCCGTAGTGACCCGGATGCCACGAAGCGCGCCATCTGCACGGAATTGAGCAGTTCTTGCCTGTTCTCCATGACCGCCACGCTAGGTCCCGCCGCCGCGCACCGCGTGGGCCGCGCTCACCCTCCACTGGTCGATTATCACCATGCTGTCCGACGGGTCCGTCGAGGACCGCGCCCAGGAGCGGGCCGCGTATGCCGTGGTAGAACACGTGACCATGCAGACGGTTCTCGCCCATCTCGACGAGCCTCCCACGCTCGCCGCCCTCGGCATCGGCGTGCACGGACCGGCCGGCCGGGTCGAGGTGTTCTCGCTGCCGGACCTGTGGCAGCTCCATCTGTACGGCTACGAGGCCGACTTGACGGTCGACGGCACCGAGCACGCGATCCGCCCCGGGCGGGTCAGCCTCGTACCGCCCGGAACCGAGGTGCGTTACCGCTACCGGGGCCGCTCCGAACACCTCTACGTCCACTTCCGCCTGGGCTCGGCGGGGACACCCCACGGCATTCCCGTGATCCAGCCCGCCGGCCACGAGCTCGACCTGCTCACCGCACAGTTGCGGCAGGCACTGGCAGCCTGGCCGAACACCCCGGCCGGGGCCACCGCCGAGGTGTGGGGCGCCCTGTGGCGGATCGCCCGGCTCACCTCGGCGCGGGAGCAGAGCGCCCGGGCCGTTCATCCGGCCGTGGCGGCCGCGACGGCCCTGATCGAGGCGCGGCTGACGGAGGCCCTGACGGTGCCGGAGATCGCGAAGGCGGCCGGCGTCTCCCACAACCATCTGACCCGGCTCTTCCGCGCCGCCACCGGGGAAACCGTCGTCGGCTACATCCGGGCCCGCCGGATGGAACGCGCACGCCATTTCCTGCGGGCCACCACCCTCTCCATCCCCGCCGTCGCCGCCTCGGTCGGCATCCCCGACCTCCAGGCGTTCAACAAGGCCTGCCGCCGTGAACTCGGGGCGTCACCACGCGGCATCCGTACCGCCGGCCCCGCCCCGCGCAACAGCGCGGATCAGTAGGCACAGACCATCGGCAGACCGCCTCCCGCCTCCCCCAAGACCCGATCGGCTCCTGCTCCGAAGATCTCCGGCAACCCTTTCGCCTCCGGCGGCAACCAAGCAGTGCACCATCGGCTCGATCTTCCGGACGGACGGACATGCGGACAGCACGGCAGGCATCGCGGCAGCGCAGGCACAGACGCAGGCAAAGGCTGATGTGGAGCACGACGGCGGTGATGGCAGCCGCGGGCGCTCTGATCTGCCTGGTGGTGGCGCTGCGCCCGGGCCCTCCGGCGGATGCGGGGGCGGCCACGACCGTAGCCCCCGTCAACGGCACCGAGGCGGCGCCGACGACCACTCCCACGACCAGTTCCGCGACCCCGGCCAGGGCCTCTCACACGCCGACGACCCCGGCGTCGCCCCCCACCCCGACCCGGAACCCGACCACGGGCACGGCCGCGGGCACGACCACCGCGGCGCCGAAGCCCTCGCCGACGGTCCGCTCGCGGACGACCGGCCGCGCGGCACCCCGGACCGGACGCATCCAGCCCCACACCCCCTACAAGGGGGTCGCGACCGCTTACAAAGCCGCGGACGGCAACGGCGCCTGCCTGTTCGGGCCGAGCGACGACCTCATGGTCGCGGCGATGAACACCACCGATTACGAGTCGTCCAGGGCGTGCGGTGCGTACGTGCGCGTCCGCGCCTCCAACGGCGCCTCGATCACGGTCCGGATCACCAACGAATGCCCGCTGCCCTGCGCGCCCGGACAACTCGACCTCAGCGAGCAGGCATTCGCCAAGCTGGCGGACCTCAAGGTCGGCCGGCTCCCGGTCACCTGGAGCCTGCTGAGCCCCGGCACGCTCGGCCCGCTCTCCATCCGGTACAAGACCGGGTCCAACCCCCACTGGTGCGGCATCCAAGTGATCGACCACCGCAACCCGGTCGATCGGCTGGAGGTCCGCACCGCCCAAGGCTGGCGACAGCTGCCCCGTACCGAGTACAACTACTTCCTCGCCACCGACGGCAGCGGATGCGGCAGCTCGATCAGGATCACCGACATCTACGGAGAACGGCTGACGGTCGACGGGATCGCGCTGAGGCCGGATGTCGCCCAGCCCACCCGCGTCCAGTTCGCCCCGCGCTGAACCCGCCTCGACGTTCACTCGCTGTCACGAGTCGTGACCGGGGCGCGGGGCGGACGGAGCGGACCTAGGCTGGAAACAGCCGCTGGACACCGGTCCTGGCGAGCAACGCTGTCCGGACGGAGGCGTGGCGCGTGGAGATGGCTGCCGAGCAGGATGCCCCGACTGCCGCTGTCGTGGTCGACCCGGACGGCACGGTGAGCGGCTGGAGCGAGGGCGGGCGGCTGCTGCTGGGCTGGACGGCGGAGGAGACCGTGGGGCGGCCCGTGACCGATCTGCTGGTCGATCCCCCACCACCCGGCTTCCCCGAGTCCGACGGTGCCGGCCCCGCGGGGTTCATCCCCCTGCGCCACCGGGACGGTTCCACGGTGGACGCCGTGGTGACGGCTCACCCGCTGTTCGGCCCCGGCGGGCGGGCACTGGGCCACGCGATGACCGTCCAGCGTTGGGGACGCCGCCCGGTGATCGCCGACCGGGCCTTCGAACAATGCCCCTTCGCTCTGGGCGTCTACGACCCTGACCTGCGGTTCCTATGGATCAACGCCTCCTCGGGCCGGGTGATCGCGCACTCCGAGGAGCAGGTGCTCGGTAAGAAGTACCGCGAGGTGCTTCCGGAATTCGACCGCTCGCTCTTTCCCGAAAGGGACGACAAGCCCTACACCGACCAGCTTTCCGAAGTGGCGAGGACGGGCAAGCCCGCGCGTCTCATCACCGTCTTCCGCCCGCTCGGCAGTAACTACCCCAACGCCTGGGCCACCAGCATCTGGCCCGTCCGCGATGCCGAGGGCAGGGTCCGTGCCGTCGCCAACTGGGGATTCGACATGAGCGCCGAGTACTGGGCTCGGCAGCGCCTGCTCCTCCTCAACAAGGCCAGCGGCGGCATCGGCCGGACACTCGACGTGATCGGCACCGCCCAGGAACTGGCCACGACCGCGGTGCCGGGATTCACCGACCTCGTCACCGTCGATCTCTTCGACGAGGTGCTGCGCGGAGAGGAACCGCCCTCCGTGTCCGCGTTCACCCCCGGCGAGACCATCGTGCTCAGCCGTGCCGCCCAGCACCGCGCGAAGGAGGACACCGACCGGGCGCCCGGGCCCACGACGCCGGTCAGCCACCCTCCCGGTTCCGTCGCCGCCCGCTGCATGGCCACCGGCAGTTCCACGGTCGAGCTCGCCGCCGAGCCCGGCCAGGGCGGCGAATGGGCCTTCGGGCCCGGGCTCGCCGCCGACCCGGCCCACTGGCCGCCGGGCAACCCGTTGATCGACGAGTCCCTTGTCGCGGACGGGCTGACCGGCCGGATCACCGTGCCGCTCCGGGCGCGCGGCGCGCTGCTCGGGGTCGTCGCCTTCTCACGCCTCGACCGGCCCGAGGCCTTCACCGCCGACGACCTGATCCTCGCCGAAGAGCTGACCGCCAAGGCAGCCGTCGCCATCGACAACGCCCGCCGGTACTCGCGCGAGCGCACGACCGCGCTGACCCTGCAACGCAGCCTGCTGCCACAGGGGCTGCCGAACCAGGAGGCGGTCGAGGTGGCGTCCCGCTACCTGCCCGGTGGGGCCGACGCCGAAGTGGGCGGTGACTGGTTCGATGTCGTTCCGCTGTCCGGCGCCCGGGTCGCCCTGGTCGTCGGCGATGTCGTCGGCCACGGCCTGCACGCCGCGGCCAGCATGGGCCGGCTGCGCACGGCGGTCCGCACCCTCGCCGACGTCGACCTGCCGCCGGACGAGTTGCTGACCCACCTGGACGACCTGGTCCTGCACCTCGGAGTCGACCTCCAGCCCGCCGGTCACTTCCAGCCGACCGGCGAGTCCGGAGCCACCTGCCTGTACACCGTCTACGACCCTGTCTCCCGGCGCTTCACGCTGGCGAGTGCCGGCCATCCGCTGCCGCTGATCGTCTCCCCGGACGGCACCAGGACGCCGGTGGCCTCACAGCCGGGACCGCCGCTCGGCATCGGTGGGCTGCCTTTCGAGGTCACCGAGCTCGAACTGCCGGAGGGCAGCCTGCTCGCCCTCTACACCGACGGGCTGGTGGAAAGCCGCGAGCGCGACGTCGACCAGGGCATCGCCGAACTGCAGCGGGTCCTCAACCACTCGGCCACCTCGCTGGAGGCGCTGTGCGACACGGTGATGGACGCCATGCTCCCCGAGCGCCGCACCGATGACGCCGCCCTGCTGCTCGCCCGCACCCACGCGCTGGATCCCCACCACGTCGCCGACTGGGACGTCGAGCCCGACCCCTCGCAGGTGCCGCGCGCCAGGAAGTCCGCCGTCGACCAGGTGGACGCCTGGGGCCTGGAGGAGCTGTCGTTCGTCACCGAACTGGTCGTCAGCGAGCTGGTCACCAACGCCATCAGATACGGCGAGCCGCCGATCAGGCTGCGGCTGATTCGCGATACGTCCCTGATCTGCGAGGTCTCCGACGCGAGCAACACCGCTCCGCACCTGCGCCGGGCCCGCACCTTCGACGAGGGAGGCCGGGGCCTGTTGCTCGTCGCCCAGCTCACCCAGGGGTGGGGCAGCCGGCACACCACCGACGGCAAGACGATCTGGTGTGCGCAGACCCTCCCCTGAGGAGCGCCTTTCCGGGCACCGTCACCAGCCGGTCGGCAGACCGGCGACGAACGGGACGAGCCGGTCGGCGATGAGTCGGTCGTCCCGGGCCGAGTAATGCCAGTCGCAGCCGAGGAAGTCCAGGCCCGAGTCGTCGAGGAACCAGTAGCGGACGCCGCTGTCGCCGGCGTCGTTGCGTGTCTTGACCACCTGCTGGACGTGGCCGGCGTACTGGCCGGCGCCGACGGCGACGATGGTCGTCCCCGTTCCGTAGCGTGTACGCAGCTTCTGGAGGAAGCCGTCGTAGGCGCTGCGGTAGCCGGCCGCGAGGCTGTCGGGCGTCCAGGGCTCGCCGGGGTTGACGGCGGTCGAGAAGTCGTTGGTGCCGAGGTTGACCACCACGACCTGGGGGCGCCAGGTGCCCGGGTTCTGCCAGACGTCGCCGGACACGTTCTGCAGGGCCCGGTCGTAGAAGGTCCGGTACGTGACGTCCGGCTCGCCTCCGTTGAAGTTGCGCACCATGCCACGGCCCGAGTAGCCGTTGATCTGGTAGTCGGCGTTCAGTTGCCGGGCGGTGAGGGCGCCGTAACCGACATCGGAGTTGGTGTTCCGCTTGACCTGGTCCCAGGTACAGGTGCGGGAGGTCGAGAGGTTGCCGTAGCCCACCGTGAGGGAGTCACCGATGAACTCGATCTGACGGCTGCGGGCGGCCGGCTTGCTCAGTACGGCACCGCCGGGCGCCGCGACGAAGCCTCCGAACGTGCTGGTGTCCCCCGGAGTGTCGTTGCGCTTGACGAGTCGGACCGAGTGCTCTCGGTCCTGCAGCCCGTCGATCCAGTGTGTGGTGTTGCCGGGCGTGACGAGTGTGGCGACAGTGGCTCCGTCGATCTGGATGTCGTAGTCGGCTGCCGAGTCGTTGAGTACGACCCCCACACCGGTGCCCCTGACGCGGCCCTCGAAGTACACGCCGGGCCAGCTGTACTGCACCGTGTTCCCGGCGTCCTTGACCCGCCCCGCGGTGTGCACCTGTGCCGCCACTCCCGACGCGCGGACCAGTTGCCATTGCTGGTTGGCCCCGCCCCAGTCGGTGAACTGCACGACCTCGGCGCCGTCCGCGGTGGAGGCGTTCTGGACCTCGACGGCCCTGCCGCTGTTGCGGTTGACCAGCACGTACCAACCACTCGTGTCCACCGTGGCCGCCTGCGCAGCCCCGGCGGCACCAAGCCCGGCCACCAGCGCCGCCATCAAAGCGGTCACCGCGGCAAACACCCCCACGCGCCTCCCCCGCCCCCACACCCGGAATGTCCTCTGCATGCCGTCTCCCTGCATTCGTGTCCCTTTCACTGAGTAGGCGCCGGCCGGCCGGCGAGGTCCGTGCGGCGCACGGGAGCGCGCTGCCCGCCGCCGCGAACGCCTTCCCGTACACGCGTCCCCGTATCATCAACGTCACCCTCGGCATGCGGACTCGGGAACAGGTCGGACGAAACGTGGAAATCCATGATCAGCACGTCCCGGACGGCCTCTGGGGCGCTCTCCGCACTCAGGGCCTGAGCAGGTCGGACGTGCCCACCGGGCACGGTGGGGGGAGGGATGAGCGGTGTCTCTGACGGACAAGGCCATCGAGCGGATCCGCGAGCTGATCCGGACCGGCGCCCTGCCGCCGGGCTCGAAGCTCCCACCGGAGCCTGACCTGGCGGCTCAGCTGGGCCTGTCCCGCAACCTCGCCCGGGAAGCGGTCAAGGCGCTGGCGGTCGCGCGGATCCTGGAGGTCCGGCGGGGCGACGGCACGTATGTGACCAGCCTCCAGCCGAGCCTGCTGCTCGAAGGGCTCGGCAGCGCGGTGGAACTCCTGCAGGGCGACGCGATCGCGCTGCAGGACCTCATGGAGGTACGGCGGCTCCTGGAACCGGTCGCCACGGCACTGGCCGCGACCCGGATCTCCGACGACCAGCTCGCCGAGGTGGAGCATCACTTGGATGCCATGCGCGAGGCCCGCGACGACGTCGAACAGCTCAACGCCCACGACGCCGCCTTCCACCGCGCCGTCGTCTCCGCCACGGGCAACGAGACCCTGCTCACCCTCCTGGAGGGGATCTCCGGCCGCACGCTGCGCGCCCGCATCTGGCGCGGTCTTGTCGACGACAAGGCCGCGGGCCGCACTCTCGCCGAGCACGAGGCGATCTTCGACGCGCTGTCCAGCCGTGACGCCGTCCTCAGCCAGGCCGCCGCACTGCTGCACGTGAGCAACACCGAGCAGTGGCTGAGAGAACACCTGCGCTCAGGCGAACCCCTCCCCTTCGGGACGACTGCGCAGAAGTGACGGCAGGCGCTGCCCGCACAGCGCCCTGCGACGCCGGGCGCCCGCACCTTGCCGCTCCAGCGGTTCACCGCCCTGGAGGTGCGACGTCCGGGTCGAAGGGCCGGTCGTAGACCTCCAGGCTGCGGATCGAGGCCCAGACGCCGTGGGGAAGACCGGTGACGGTCACCCGCACATGGCGTGCCTGGGCGCGGAAGACGGAGACCTGCACCTGTCCGGTGCCGGTGGTGGTGGTCAGGTCGGCCAGAGTGGTCCAGGTGGCGTTGTCGGTGGAACCCTCGATCCGGTACCGGTAGTTCGCGCCCGCGGACTCCCAGGCGATACGGGTGCCGGTAAGCGACCTCTCCGATCCCAGGTCCACCTTCAGCCACTGTCCCGCGTCGCCGTCGTGCGCGCACCAGCGCGTGGCGGTGGAGCCGTCGACGGCCTTGGCCGCGGTGTTGCCCCGGGAGGTCTCCTCGCTGCCGGCCGTGGCCGTCCTGCCGGCGGCGATGTCGGCCGGCTGCACGGAGCGGTCCAGCGTGACGCCGACGACGCTGTCCTCGGGGATGCGGATGCGGTTGATGTCCGTGATCGTCACCCTGCCGTCCGCACCGACGGCGTACGGCAGGTCGGAACCGGTGGCGACGTCGAACACCCGGGTGACGTGCGCGTCCCCGATGGACGGGGTGGTGAAGCCGGTGCCGCTGTGGCCGGGCAGCAGATGGACGTAGAAGGTGTCGTCCCCGTACGTGTAGCCGTACTGTCCGTCCACGGGTTCCCACGGCCCGCCGCGCGTGCCGTAGACGGCCTGTCCGCAGGTGGACAAAAAGGAGCCGACCCTGCGCACCGCCGCCGCCTGGTCGGCCGGTACCACGCCGGTACGGTCCGGGCCGACATTGAGCAGGCAGGTCATGTTCCGCACCCAGGCGTTGACCAGAATGTTCATGATGTCGCCGAAGCTCATCACGGTCGCGCCGGCCGTGTGACCCCAGGCGCCGCCGATGGTGAAGCACTTCTCCGCCAGCTTGCCGGTGCGGATCGCTCCACTCGGGACGGAACCGCCTTCCTCGCTGGTGTAGTCGCCGATCCAGCCGGAGCGCAGAGTGGTGACGATGTCGGGCTGGTGCTTGCGCACCATGCCGGTCAGCCCCAACGGCCTGCCGGTGGCGGGGTCGGTCTCGCTGTACGCGGAGTCGACCGGCCATTCGTTGGAAGGGGCGCGGAACCTGCCGGGCTCCCAGAAGAAGGCGGCGTCCGCGTCGGTGCCCGTCTGACCGAGCCAGCCGCCGTCCCACCACAGGTCGTCGATCTTGCCGTACTGGGTGATCAGCTCCTTGATCTGCTGGTACACCTCGTTCTTCATGATCCGCGCGTCCTCCTTGTGCGCGGGATCGGTCACGTATCCCCATGTGTTCGGCAGGCAGTCGGTGCCGCGGACGTCGAAATAGCCGGGGTGGCGCCAGCTCATCGGCGAGTAGTACAGACCCACCTTCAGCCCGGCGGCGCGCACAGAGGTGACGTACCTGCTGATGAAGTCGCGCTGCAGAGGCGCCTGTCCGGCATGCCAGGCGTTCGGGTGCGTGGACGGCCACAGCGCGAACCCGTCGTGATGACGGGCCGTGAGTACCGTGTACGTGGCGCCCATGTCCTTGGCCAGCTGCGCCCAGTCGGCGGGGTCGTACGCGGTGGCGGTGAACTGCTCGCTGGTGGCCTCGGTGACGTACTCCCTGTAGTCCTCCGGGGTGACGGCGGCGTTCTCCATGTACCACTCGCCCTTGGCCGGGCCGGAGTAGACGCCCCAGTGGATGAACATGCCGAGCTTGGCGTCCTGCAGCCACTGGATCTTCTCGTCGGACTGCTGCTCGACACCCAGGTCCGACTTGGGGATCCGTAGGGGGAGAAGGGGCAGCGGCTGCGGGGAGGAGGCAGCGCGGGCCGGCGTCGTCGGCGTCGGCGTCGGCGTCGGCGAGACGTCTGCGGCAACCGTCATGGCGGTTATGCCGGTCAGCACGTTGCGGCGACCGAACGGTGGGGACAAGGCTCTCTCCTGACAGTTCGCAGAACAGCACGGACGATGTCGCAGCCGTCTCGGGAGCAGGAGCGGAGAGGGCACCTCGGTGGTGAACCGCATGTCGCCGCAGCACTCCAGACATGGGATGCATTAGTAGCCACAGAGAGGCACTCTGTCCATAGGCGGGACGAGAATCCCTGACCTCGCAGGAGTTGAGCATCGCTATCCGGATGCCGATCCGCTCATCATGGGATGTATCCACCGTGGGGCACGCATTGACGAGACCATGCCGCATGCCTACTGTCCTGCGACGGAGCCCGGTCGCCGACCGGCGTCCCGTCTGCCCCGGCCCTCGTCAGCCGACTCTCGGCCCACGAGGCCGCCACCCACGCCGTCCTGTCAGCACGTCAGCCGACCGCCGACGCCGGCCAGACGCTACGGTCGAACCGCCGACGGAACGGCGCCCGGCCCCGCTGACAGGGCTATCACTCGCAGAAGAGGACACCTGTATGAGAAGGCCTTGGTTTCTCCCCCTGATCATGCTTGTCGCTGTCACGCTCGGGGTGACGGCGGCCGGCGTGACCCCTGCCTCCGTCGCCTCGACCACGTCCTTGAGGGTCATGCCGTTGGGCGACTCGATCACCTGGGGCGTGGGCAGCAGTACGGGCAACGGCTACCGAAGCCCATTGCGGAACAGGCTTGCGGCAGACGGCCATCTGCTGGACTTCGTGGGCACGTTGCGTGGCGGTTCGATGCCCGACTCCGACAACGAGGGTCACTCCGGATACAAGATCCACGAGATCGCCGCACTCGCCGACGCCTCTCTGACCCGCTACCGGCCCAACGTCGTGACACTGATGGTCGGCACCAACGACCTCAACCAGAGCTACCAGGTCTCCACCGCCACCGCCCGGCTGAGGGCGCTGGTCGACCGGATCACCGCCGCCGCCCCCGACGCGACCGTCCTCGTGGCCTCCCTGGTCGTCTCCACCAGCGGCTCGGAGGAGCAGTACCGCGCCGCGTACAACCAGGCCGTCCCCCACATCGTGAGGGACGCTCAGGCCACGGGCAGGCACGTCGCCTACGTGGACATGAGCAGCCTGACCACGGCCGACCTGGCCGACGCCCTGCATCCCAACGACGCGGGCTACCAGAAGATGGCCGACGCCTTCCACCGCGGCATCAAGACCGCTGATGGCGCCGGGTGGCTGAGGAATCCCGTCCCCGCCGCCTCACCCGTGCGGTCCGGCATCACCGGCAAGTGCCTGGATGTCAGCGGCGCCGGCACCGCCGACGGGACCGCCGTCCAGATCCGGGGCTGCGGCGACGGTGTCAACCAGCTCTGGTCCGCCTACACCGACGGCACCGTGCGCTCCATGGGCAAGTGCCTCGAAGCCGCCGGCCGGGGCACCGCCAACGGCACCAAGGTGCAGATCTGGGGCTGCCACGGCGGCGCCAACCAGGTCTGGGAGCCCTACAACGGCGGCTACCGCAACCCCGTCTCCGGCCGCTGCCTCGACGTTCCGGGCTCTTCCACGTCCGACGGCACGCAGCTCCACCTGTGGAACTGCCACGGCGGCTCCAACCAGAAGTGGACCACTCTGGCCACCGGATGACCCCCGCGCCCGGGGCCGGAACCCTTTCCGGGCTCCGGCCCCGGGCGAAACCGGTGGCGGACACTGCCGGGCCCGAGTGGCGTCAGCCCGCCAGTCGAGCTTTCCAGATCTCCTCGCTGGGCCATCGCCGGGCCCAGTCGGCGGAGACTTCCGCGTAGTCCCGCGCAGACCCGGGTGCTTGGATCTCGATCAGGTCCTCCACGACGAAGCCGCAGTCCCGCAGCAGCCGGAGCATCTCACCGTGCGGCAGGACGAACTCCACATGATTCCCCGAGTGCAGTCGATGCAGACCGAATTGCCCACGGGACAGGGTGGTGGACGCCGGCCCCTCGGACGACGCGCACAGCGCGTACAGCGGTGAGTAACGCATGAAGACCAGCCGGCCTCCGGGAACGAGAAGCCGGGCCGCCTCCGGGATCCACTGGTAGGGATCGCACCACAACGAGGCGCCGTATTCGCTGATCGCCAGGTCGAACGTGTCGTCCTCGTAGGGCACCTTCTCGGCATTGCCCAGGACAAGGGGGAAGTCGATGCCGAACTCCGCCTGCATCGCGCGAGCAGTGGCGAGCTGCTTCTCCGAGAGGTCGACGCCGACCGGGCGGGCGCCTGCTCTGGCCAGCCAGGCGGAGACGTAGGCGGTCCCGCAGCCCAGCTCGACGGCGCGCATCCCGTCGATGCCGTCGGGAAGCACGCGGACCCGCGATTCAGGGGTGCCCCACAACCCCCAGGACGGTTCCCTCTGCGCCCAGTGATCACGGGCCAACGGCCCGTGCCACGCTGCCGCCTCGTCATCCCAGAATCGTCGGTTCTGCTCCAGATGGTCCGCCAGGGCGTCATCAGTCATGGAGGCATTCCATCGAAGGGGCCGGCGTGCCGGCAACGGGATTACCCACGGCGCCGCAAACCCGAGACGTCGAAGCGCTTCGACGATCCCATGTGCCCTGTTGAGCTGTCAACAAACCAGTAGAAGAATCCGTCGAACGGTAGAGACTCTTGTTTCGCACGAAACAAGTCCGTTAACTTGCGTCTGGAAGCGAAGCGCTTCGACTGCGGCCAGGAGCACCGACCCCGCTGCTGTCCGGCCTACGGGCGGTGGCCCGGTCGCCGAAGCAACACGCACCTGCCTTCGCCAACCGTCTCCGGCCCCGCACAGGGCCGTCAGAGCACCACGCGACTCTCCGTCCCCAAGGAACCGTCATGACGACTCGCAGCATCACCGACCGCCTCGGCGGCCTGGCCTTCGGCGGGGACTACAACCCCGAGCAGTGGGACGAGGCGGTCTGGAAGGAGGACGACGAGCTCATGCAACGGGCCAGGGTCAACCTGGCCACCGTGGGCGTCTTCTCGTGGGCCCTGCTCGAACCGGAGGAGGGGCGCTACGACTTCGCCTGGCTCGACGCCCAGATCGACCGCCTCCACGCGAACGGAGTGGCCGTCGACCTCGCCACCCCGACGGCCTCCCCACCGCCCTGGTTCACCCTGGCCCACCCCGACGCGCTGGCGGTCCTGCCCGACGGCACCCGCCTCGTCCACGGCAGCCGCGACACGTACTGCCTCGCCGCCCCCGCCTACCGCAGCGCGGCCCGCCGGATCGCCTCCGCGCTCGCCGAGCGATACGGCGACCATCCCGCCCTCACGCTGTGGCACGTGCACAACGAGTACGGCACACTCTGCTCCTGCGACCATGCGGCCGCCGCCTTCCGGGTGTGGCTGCGGGCCCGCCACGGCTCGCTGGACTCCCTCAACGACGCCTGGGGAACGGCCTTCTGGAGCCAGCGCTACACCTCCTGGGAGCAGGTGCTGCCGCCGCGCGCGACGCAGTGGCACAAGAACCCCGGCCAGGCCCTGGATTTCCACCGCTTCTGGTCCGACGAGATCATCGCCGCCTACCGCGAGCAGCGCGACGCGATCCGCTCCTACAGCGACCTGCCGGTGACGACCAATCTGATGCTCCCCGCCTACCAGAACGTGGACCTGTGGGCCTTCGCCCGCGAACTCGACGTCGTCACCTCCGACCAGTATCCGACCGCACCCGGCCTGGACGCCTCCGCCGACGCCGCGTTCCACGCGGACCGCACCCGTTCCCTGGGCGGCGGACACCCCTGGCTGCTGATGGAACAGGGCACGAGCACCGTCTACGACGGCGACCAGACACTCGGCAAGGAGCCCGGCGAGATGCTGCGCCACACCCTCGGCCACATCGCCCGCGGTTCGGAGGGCGCACTGTTCTTCCAGTGGCGGCAGTCCCGGGCCGGCGCCGAGACCTGGCACTCGGCCATGGTCCCGCACGCGGGTCGGGACAGCCGCATCTTCCGCGAGGTCACGCAGGTGGGCGAGGCGGTCGCCCGGCTGGGCGAGCTGGCGGGATCGATGGTCACCGCGTCGGTGGCCGTGCTTGACGACCCGGACGCCTGGTGGGCGCTCGACGTGGACGGGCTGCCCTCCTCCCGCCTCGACTACCACGCGGCACTCGTCCGGGCGCACCGTGCGCTGTGGGACGCGGAAGCCACCGTCGACTTCGCCCACCCGGAGCACGAGTTGAGCCGCTACCGGCTCGTCATCGCCCCGGCCCTGTTCCTGCTGTCGGACAAGGGCGCCGCGAACCTGCGCCGTTACGTCGCCGGCGGCGGGACGCTCCTGGTCCAGCACGCGACCGGTTTCGTCGACGACCGGCTGCACGCCAGGCTAGGCGGCTATCCCGCCGAGCCGCTGCGCGAGGCGCTGGGCATCCGCGTCGAGGAGTACCGGCCGCTGCGGCAGGACGAGCGGATCACCCTGTCGGACGGGTCGCTCGGCACGGTCTGGAGCGAGTCCCTGCGCACGGAGGGCGCGGAGACGCTCGCCACCTACACCCACGGCATGCTCACGGGCCGCCCCGCGCTCACCCGGCACCGCTCCGGCACCGGGCAGGGCTGGTATCTCTCCACCCTCCTGGACGACGCCGACTACGCCGCCCTGGTCGGCCGCCTGCTGAAGGAGGCCGGCGTCGCACCGGACGTGCCGGGCCTGCCGGCCGGTGTCGAAGCCGTCACCCGACACGCACCCGACGGCCGCAACTGGCAGGTCCTGCTCAACCACAACTCCGAGGCCGTGCCCTTGCCGGACCCCGCCCACGACCTGCTCACCGATGCCCTCACGCACGAACTGCCGCCCGGCGGTTGCGCGGTACTGCGCGGAAACTGACCTCGAAAGGGTCGTCATGACCGAGGAACACGCAACCTTCCCCTGGGGGCACGAGGCCCTTCACCTCGACATCGCCCTCGATGACGACGGCAGCCCGCGTCTCACGCACCTCGGGCTGCCGGGCGAGGCTCACAGAATCCCCGGTGCGTCCCTGCCGCTGGTGGAGGTGACGGCCACGGGGCACGGCCGCGGCTGGTCGGGCGACCGGCTGATCGACACCGATCTCGGCCGGCGTCTGCGCCACCGGAGCCACCGCGCGACCCGCGACGGCGACTGGCACACGCTGACCGTGCACCTCCACGATCCGGAGACCGGGCTGGCCGCGGAGGTGACCTACCGATCGCCGGACGGCGTCCCCGTGCTCCGCAGCGAGGTGACCCTGCGCAACGAAGGGCAGACCGCGCTGCACCTGGAGTCGGTCAGCTCGCTCGCGGTGGGCTGCCTCACCCCGCAGGACCCGGCGGCCATCGACGCCGCGGACCTGCTGTGGGCGGAGAACGACTGGCTCGCCGAATGCCGCTGGCAGCGACAGCCGATGCGCGTGACCACACCGGCCCGCAACGGCCGGGTGAGCCGGGCGCACGGCAGAGCCGGCTTCACCCTGAACGGGCAGGGCACCTGGTCCAGTTGCGGGCGCCTCCCCATGGGCGGCCTGACGGACCGGCATACCGGCCGCACCTGGGTGTGGCAGATCGAGCACAGCGGCGGGG
The DNA here is from genome assembly GCF_014451325.2 of Streptomyces sp. CB02980. Classification (GTDB taxonomy): domain Bacteria; phylum Actinomycetota; class Actinomycetes; order Streptomycetales; family Streptomycetaceae; genus Streptomyces. The sequence continues at coordinate 566,807 of NZ_JACSCH020000001.1, forward strand.
GCTGGCGCTGGGAGTGCGCGGAGCACGAAGAGGTCGCCTACGCGGCGCTGTTCGGACCCACCGACACCCACCACGGGTGGCGGCACTCCCTCGAACCCGGCGCCGTCTTCCGCACCGTACCCGCCGCCCTGTCGTTCAGCGCCGACGGCGGCCCCGACGCCGCGTTCGCCGCGCTGACCCGTTACCGCCGCGCCCAGCGCCGCCCGCATGCCGACCACCAGCGCCTGCCCGTCATTTTCAACGACTACATGAACTGCCTGATGGGCGACCCCACGACCGAGAGGCTGCTGCCGCACATCGACGCGGCGGCCGACGCGGGCGCGGAGTACTTCGTGATCGACGCCGGCTGGTACGACGGCGACAACGGCGGCTGGTGGGACAGTGTCGGCGCCTGGGAGCCTGCGGCCTCCCGGTTCCCCGGGACGCGCGGGATCCACGAGGTCCTCGACCGCATCCGGGAGCGCGGCATGGTTCCCGGCCTGTGGCTGGAGCCCGAGGTGATCGGCGTACGCAGCCCCATCGCCAAGTCCCTGCCCGACGCGGCGTTCTTCCGCCGCGACGGCGCCCGCGTCACGGAGGCGGGCCGGCACCACCTGGACCTGCGCCACCCCGCCGCCCGTGCCCATCTGGACCAGGTCGTGGACCGCCTGGTCGGCGAGTGGGGCGTCGGCTACCTCAAACTCGACCACAACATCGACCCCGGTTCCGGCACCAGTGCCCACCCCGGCGAGACCCCGGGCGCGGGCCTGCTCGGCCACAACCGGGCGCACCTCGACTGGCTCGACGGCGTCCTCGACCGGTACCCGCACCTCGTCGTGGAGAACTGCTCCTCCGGCGGCATGCGCTGGGACCACGCCCTGCTCTCCCGGATGCAGCTGCAGTCCACCAGCGACCAGCAGAACCTGCACCTCTACGCGCCCATCGCGGCCTCCGCCCCCACCGCCGTCACGCCCGAGCAGGGTGCCGTCTGGGCGTACCCCCAGCCGGAGGACTCCCTCGACGAGGTGGCCTTCACCATGGCCAACGCGCTCCTCGGCCGGATCCATCTCTCCGGCCGCATCCCCGAACTCCAGCCGGAGGCCCGCGCCCTGGTCTGGGAGGCGGTAGCGGTGTACAAGGCCATCCGCGCCGACCTGCCGCAAGCCGTACCGTCCTGGCCGCTGGACCTTCCTGCCTGGGACGACCCCTGGATCGCCCTGGCCCTGCACACTCCCGCCACCACCTACCTCACCGCCTGGCGCCGCCCCGGAACCGACGCCACGGCGACGCTGCACCTGCCCCACCTGCGGGACACCGCCGCGCGAGTCGAGGTGCTCTACCCCTCGGTCAGCCGGGCCCTGGCCGCATGGACGCCCGGCACGGCCGAGCTGAGCCTGACCCTGCCCACCGCGCCGTCCGCCGTCCTGCTCCGCATCACTCCCACGGACCCCGGCGCTCCCTGAACCACCCCGCCCCCGCATCACGAATCGACGAGAGGACCTGTCAGGTGCCCCCTGCGCGCCAGCCGGACGAACGCTTCGCCAACCCGGTGATCCCCGGCTTCCACCCCGACCCCAGCGTCTGCCGCGTCGGCGACGACTACTACCTGGTGTGCTCCAGCTTCGAGTACTTCCCCGGCATCCCCGTCTTCCACAGCCGTGACCTGGTGCACTGGACGCAGATCGGCAATGCCCTGGACCGGCCCGAGCAGTTGCGCCTGCCGGCGGACATGCCGTCCTCCGGAGGGATCTACGCCCCCACCCTGCGCCACCACGACGGCCGCTTCTGGCTGATCGTCACCAATTGCAGCGAGGGCGGCGGCAACTTCATCGTCACGGCCACCGACCCCTCCGGACCGTGGTCGGACCCCGTCTGGGCGCCGGGTGTCCCCGGCATCGATCCCGACCTGGTCTGGGACGAGGACGGCACCTGCTGGTGCACGGTCGCCGGGGTCTCGCAAGTCCGTATCGACCCGTCCACCGGGCAGACGTACGGAACGCCGCACAAGCTCTGGTCCGGCGGACCCGGTGCCAAGGCCCCGGAGGCGCCGCACCTGTACCGGATCGGGGACTACTGGTACCTGCTCATCGCCGAGGGCGGCACCGAGCGCGGCCACGGTGTCTCGATCGCCCGCGGCCTCAGTCCCGCCGGCCCGTTCGAGCCGTGCCCGGCCAACCCGATCCTCACCCACCGCGGCACCGACCGCCCCGTCCAGAACACCGGGCACGCCGACCTGGTCCAGGGCCCCGACGGCTCCTGGTGGATGGTGCTGCTCGGCGTCCGGCCGGGCGGCGGCACGCCGGGCTGGCACGTGCTCGGCCGGGAGACCTTCCTGGCCCCCGTGACCTGGGTGGACGACTGGCCGGTCGTCGGCGAGGTCACCCTGGACCTGCCCGAGCTCCCGTGGCCGCTCTCCCCCGGCCCGGCCGAGGAGCAGCGGGACGACTTCGAGCTCGCCGAACTGCGCCCGTCCTGGATCTCCCTGCGCGACCGGGCCGCCGAACACTGCACCACCAAGGAACGTCCCGGCTGGCTGACCCTCCGCGCGCGGGCCGGTTCCCTGGACGAACCCGACGTGGTGTTCACCGGCCGGCGCCAGCAGCACCTCGCGTGCCGGGCGCGCACCCTGGTCGATCCTTCCGAGGGGCGCGGCGGCCTCGCCGTCCGGCTCGACGAGCAGCACCACTACGCGATCGAGGCGTCCGGTACGAAGGTGCGGGTCGTCGCGCACGTCGGCTCCCTGCGCACGGTCGTGGCCGCGCGGTCCGTGCCGGCCGGGCCGGTGGTCCTCGTCGTCACGGTCACCGAGCCGCCGTCTCCGCACGGACCGTGCACCGGACCCGACGTCGTCTCCCTCGGCGTCGAGCAGCCCGACGGCACGTACACCGTGCTGGCGACCCTCGACGGCCGCTACCTGTCGACCGAGGTCGCCGGCGGCTTCACGGGCCGGGTCATCGGCATGTACGCCGCGGCGGGCACCGTCCACTTCGACTGGTTCGACTACGAGCCCCTCGACGGCTGAACCAGGCCCCGAGAACGGCACCACACACCTCACCCGACGAACCTGCGGCGGCAGGTGTGGCCGGCGACGGCGTCCTGCCGCTGCCGGCCACGGACCGGATCACCCGTACGACCCACCGAAAGGCATGACACATGAAGGACATACGACCAGCCGCGCGTCACCGCAACCGCGGTCCCGGACGCCTGGCCGGCCTGCTGATGGCGCTGCTCGTCGTCCTGGGGCTGGCCGGCAGCACCGCGATCGCCGCGCCCGGCGGCACGGCACAGCAGGCACGCGTCACGGTCAAGGTTCCGGCCCGCGCCCTGGACGCCGTCGCCGCGATGCAGCCCAGCTGGAACCTGGGCAACACCCTGGACGCGATTCCGGACGAGACGTCCTGGGGCAACCCCAAGGCCACCAGGGAACTGTTCAAGACCATCCGGGCGGAGGGCTTCCGCAGCGTCCGCATCCCGGTGTCCTGGCATGACCACCAGTCCACCACCGCGCCGTACAGCGTCGACGCCGCGTACATGAGCCGCGTCAAGGACGTGGTCGACTGGGCGCTGGCCGAGAACCTCTACGTCGTGCTCAACGTCCACCACGACTCATGGCAGTGGATCGAGAAGATCGCCACCGACCACGACAACGTGGTCGCCCGCTTCGACGCCCTGTGGACCCAGATCTCCGCGACGTTCCGGAACGAGCCGCGCACGCTGCTCTTCGAAGGCGTCAACGAACCGAACTTCAGCAACGCCACGGCCGCGCAGAAGACGCAGTTCATGGACGAGTTGAACACCTCGTTCCAGAAGGTCGTCCGCGCTTCGGGCGGCGGGAACAAGACTCGCCTGCTCGTCCTGACCACACAGGTCGGCACCCCGTCCCAGGACCTGATGGACGACCTGTACGCCACGATCACGGCGCTGCGCGACAGCAACCTGGTCGCCACCGTGCACTACTACAGCTACTTCCCGTTCAGCGTGAACATCGCGGGCGGCACCCGGTACGACGACAACGCCCGCAACGACGCGGAGGACGTCTTCGCCCGCATTCACCACACCTTCGTCGCCAGGGGCATCCCCGTCTACCTCGGCGAGTACGGTCTGCTCGCGTACCCGGACGACAACCACCCCTCCCGCATCGAGCGGGGCGAGGCGCTGAAGTACTACGAGCACGTCGGACACCTGGCACGCGCCGCGGGTGCCACCACCGCCCTGTGGGACCCCGGCTTCGCGTACCTGAACCGCGCGACCCTGAAGTGGCGCGACCCCGCCCTCTTCGCCTGGATCAAGTCGAGCTGGACCACCCGCTCGGGAACCGCCTCCTTCGACAGGGTCTACCTGGCCAAGTCGAGCCGGATCACGCCCCAGTCGCTCACCCTGAACCCGAACGGCACCAAGTTCCGGGGGCTGTGGCACGGCGACACCAAGCTGGCCGAGGGCCGGGACTACACCGTCTTCGAGAATCGGCTCACCCTCACGGCACCGGCCCTGACCCGGCTGGCCGGCGATCGCGCCCACGGGGTCGACGCGACGCTCCAGGCCCGGTTCTCCAAGGGGCTGCCCTGGCAGATCGACGTGGTCACGTACGACACCCCGGTGCTGTCGGACGCCACGGGCACGGCCGAGCAGTTCGCCGTTCCCACGAAGTACCTGGGAGACGACCTGGCGACGATGGAGTCCACGTACTCCGACGGCACCAACGCCGGCCAGACCGGCTGGACTCCGTACCAGGAGTTCAACCAGTCCTTCCGGCCGGACTTCCGGAACGGCACGATCATCCTCACCACCGCGTACCTGAAGGCACTGCGTGACGGCGATCCGGCCACGCTGACCTTCCACTTCCACAGCGGCGCCAAGGTGAAGTACAAGGTGACGAAGTCCGGCGACTCGGTCACCGGTACGGCCGTCAAGGAATCCTGACCGGTCGGCCCTCGCCCTGGTCGCCCACCTCACCGGGCGACCAGGGCACTGTCGTCTCCGCGCGCCGCTCCAGAAGCACAGAAGCCCAGAAGCCCAGAAGCCCATCGAAGCGGATCGAAGCGCATCGACGTACCATGGACACGCGCTCTGGATGGAGCTAGGGTCGGCATGCATTTCCTGCAAACATGATCCGCACGCATTGTCGAAGCGCTTCACAAGGCTGGGAGAGCTGGATGGTAACCCTCGCCGAGGTCGCCCGGCACGCCGGAGTGTCGGCCAGCACGGTCAGCTACGTGCTCAGCGGCAAGCGGTCCATCTCCGCGACCACCCGGCTGCGGGTCGAGCAGAGCATCCACGAGCTGGGATACCACCCGAACGCGGGCGCGCGGGCCCTGGCCAGCAACAGGTCGAACGTCATCGCGCTGATGATTCCGCTGCGCACCGACATGTACGTGCCGGTGATGATGGAGATCGCCGTCGCGGTCGCCACGACGGCCCGGACCCACGGGTACGACGTGCTGCTGCTGACCGGCGAGGAGGGTCCCGACGCCGTCCGCCGTGTCACCGGCAGTGGTCTCGCCGACGCGATGATCCTGATGGACGTCGAACTCGACGACGAGCGGCTGCCGTTGCTGCGTGGCACCGACCTGCCGGCCGTACTGATCGGACTGCCCGCCGACACCTCGGAACTGACCTGTGTCGACCTCGACTTCAAGGCGACGGGCGCGCTGTGCGTCGAGCATCTGGCGACGCTCGGCCACCGCGACATCGCCGTCATCGGCGAGGCCCCCGCGGTCTACGAACGGCACACCGGCTTCGCCGAGCGGACGCTCTACGGACTTCGGTCCCGAGCGGCGGAGCTGGGCATCAGCGTGCTGCACCGGCCGTGCGAGGGCGGCTACGACGCGACGGCCGGCACCCTCGCCCGCATCCTCGACGAGCGCCCGGGCACCACGGGGTTCGTCGTGCAGAACGAGCAGGCGGTCGAGCCCCTGCTCGCCCTGCTGCGCCAGCAGGGCCGCGCCGTGCCCGAGGACGTGTCGGTGGTCGCGGTCTGCCCGGACCAGGTGGCCGTCCAGGCCTCGGTGCGACTGACGTCGGTCTCCATCCCCGCACAGGAGATGGGCCGACAGGCGGTGCAGCGACTGGTCGCCAAGCTCGAAGGCCGCGGGACGGACGAAGTGGTGCTCATCGCACCCGAGTTGACGGTGCGCACGAGCACGGGGTCGGCGCCCTCGACCGTCGCCTGAGCAACGCACCGCGGGCCGAGGCCGACCGCGCCCGAGAGGGACGCGGACCGACCTCGGCCCTGGTGTCGAATCAGCCGCCGTTGACGGTCAGACTGTGGGTGTTGAAGTCGAGTCCGCCGGCCGACGAGGTGATCTCATAGCCGAACTGGACGTCACCGATGGTCTCGCTGCCCGGCATCCAGCCCTTGGTGTAGGCGATCCAGTTGAGAATCGGCTTGATGTCCACGGTGCCGGAGCCGGAGTCGGACGTCCGCAGGAACGAGAACACCTGGTTCGACCCGTTGGTGCCCTTGTAGACGTTCCAGCTGTGGCCGCCGAGCGTGACGTTGGCCTGCCAGGTGCCGATCGGACCCACGGCACCGTTGTCGTTGACCCAGAGCATGATCTCGTACTGATGGTCGGTGTCCCAGATGTCGTACGACGTGTTGTACGCGCCGGACGACGGGACACTGACGTTGTAGCTGCTGGTGAGCCGGGCGAGCGAGTCGATCGTCTTGTTGATCGACTTCGTCGAGTTGGGGTACGACTTGATGCCGCCGGTGTTGGGGTGGTCGGCCCAGACGCCCCAGCCGGTACCGGAGTTGGCCCAGGTGCACTGGCTGCCCGCGCCGGAGCCCCAGATGTTGTTGTAGAGCGTGTAGCCGTCGAGGCTGGTGCTGCCCCACTGGTCGCAGGTGTTCCAGAGTGCCGCCGAAGCGGGGGCGGCGGCGAGACCGACGGTGGCACCGAGAGCCATCGCCGGCGCCAGCACCGCCATCGTGATCTTGCGAATCGTGCTCGTGGCCATGGGTGTCCCTTCCATGGGTGGGGAATTGTGGGGGGGGGGCTACCACGCCTCCATGCTGAGGACGTGGTCCTCTCCGGCGACGAGATCGATCGGCTGCGCGTCACCGGAAGAAGTCCTGAGTTCGATGCGGACCGTGCGAGTCGGCTTCAGAACCGCCGTCGCCCGGCCCGGCGCCCAGGTCAGTTCGACCTCGGCTCCGAACCGCGTGCGTACGCCCGTGAGCCGGCCCGCCGGGAGAGCGGGCGGCAGCGCGGGCAGGAGGACCAGTCGGTGGGGAGTCGACTGGAGAAGCGTCTCGATCAGTGCGCCGGGCAGGGTGTGCGCGGCGTCGGCGTTGTAGACGTGGCGGTTCGGGTAGTGGGCGCTCATCAGGGAGGCGTGGAAGAAGTCGCCGTCCAGGACCTGGCCGAGGGCGTGGGCGACGCGTTCGCCGTCCCGGAGCCGGGCCGCGATGAGCGCGTGGTGGAGGTGGCCGTGCGCGGAGTCGTTCTCGGCGCCGCGCAGTTCGAGGGCGCGGTGGGCGGCCGCGGCGAGGTCGGGGGTGTCGTAGGGGGTGATCTCGTCGAGCGGCCAGGCGCCGTACAGATGGCTGAGGTGGCGGTGGTCGTAGGAGTCCTGCAGGCCGGGCCAGGCCCATTCGGCCAGGGCACCGTCGTCGTTGATCCGGTGCGGCGGGAGCCGGTCGGCGAGCGCGCGCCAGCGGCCGGCGTGCTCCGGGTGGTAGTCGGCGGCCGTGAGCAGCGCGTGCCGGGCCGCCGACAGGTCCATGGCCGCGTTGATCGTGCCCCAGCTCGCATTCGCCGGACGGTTCTCGGGCGAGTAGGAGGGGACGACGACCACCTGGCCGTCGTCGTCGGTCCGGGTGAGGAAGTCCTCGTAGAAGCGGGCGACTTCGGCGAGGGCGGCAGCGGTGTGCGGGTCGCGGCCGCCCCGGGTCTCGTCGTGGTCGACGAGCGGTTTGAGCAGCCAGTCGGCGCCGGCGGTCCACAGGTGCAGGGGGTACTCGCGGTTGAAGTGGTACGAGTGGCCCGACTCGCCGTCGGTGTGACCGGGGGCGACCACTCCCCGCGTCCCGAAGATCACGCGGGCGTTGTCGCGCCAGTCGGGCAGCTGACGCCGGATCAGCGCCGCGTGGGCCTCGGTGACCTCGGGAAGTGCGGCGGCCGGGGCGGAGGCGGTCTGGAGGTTGAGGTTGGCGTCGTTGGTGAACGCCCCCGACCAGGCCGTGTTCCAGTCGCCGGTCCACAGTCCGGTGAGCCGGGGCGGGAAGAGGCCGCTGGCGGACAGCAGGTGGTAGCGGCCGGCCGCGAACAGCCGCTCCAGGAGGGCGGGGTCACGCGGGCGCTTCAGCAGCTCGGAGCCGGGCAGCGCCCGTTCGGCCGGGGCGGCGGCGAGGTCGAGGGTGACACGCTCGTACGCGGTGCGGTGGAGGGAGACATGGCGGTCGAGGAGCTGGTCGTACTCCGTGGCCAGCTCGCGCAGCGCGCGGCCCTCCTCGGTCACGTCGAGTTCGCCGGTGTGCCGCCTGACCTTGGTGAGGAGCAGGACGGACCGGGCTCCCTCGATGTGCGCGCCCGGAGGGGCGAGGGCCGTCGTGCCGCCGGTGACGACGATCAGCGTGACTCCGGTGAAGGCACGATCGCCCTCGGGGTAGCGGGCGCGCAGGCTGAGCAGGGCGCCCTCGGGGGTGAGGACGGCGCCGTGGCCGACGGCCAGCCCGGCGGGAGCACCGGGGAGACGGTGGTCGAGGGAGACGTCGAGGGTGAGGCCGGGCGCCGTCACCTGCTGGACGATCACGTCGTCGGCGCGGGAGACGAAGACCTGGCTGGTCCAGTCGGCGCGCTCCGCCCGGACGACGCCCGTGGCGAAGTCGACGGACCGGCGGTAGCCCTGCCCCTTCCTGGACGGCCCTTTCCTGAGCTGCCCCTTCCTGGACGGCCGGTGCAGCCGGATCTGGAAGGCGGGATGGAAGGGCCGAACCCACTGGAGCGGACGGCCGTCGGTGAAGTTCTCCGCGGCGGTGCGGTCGCCCGCCAGGAGGCGGTCCTGGAGGGCGGGGAGCTCGGCGGCGAGCCGCGGGGGCCGGGTGTCGCTGCCGTTGGGGCGCACCAGGGTGTGGTGTGTGACGATGACACGATCGTCGTTCGGATCGCCGAACACGAGGGTGCCGTGGTGGCCGTTGCCGCTGAGGAAGGCGTCCTCCCAGCGGGCGGCCGGCTGGGGCTCCCAGGTTCCGTGGACCGGTGTTCGATTCATGGCCGCAGCACCGCCACGTCGTAGCGGCCGAGGGTCACCCGATCGGTGACGGCCGTCCCCGTGAGCAGGTCGGTGTGGGTGCCGGGGACCTCGACGGTCACCTGCTCGCGGCCGTGGTTGAGCACGAACAGCGCTTCGCCCCTGCGGACGGCCTCGACCTGCTCGGGGAGGCCGTCGAGCACCGGCCGGACGCCCGCGCCTGAGGTGATCCGGGCCAGCAGGTCGCGCAGCCCCTCCGGCTCCGGGAGCGTGGAGACGTACCAGGCCCGGCCCTTGCGCAGGACGGCGGGCAGTCCGTCGAGTTCACCGCCCTTGTACGGCACGGTCTCGTCGGCGGTGCCGTCGGCCTCCAGTTCCTCGGACCACAGGGTTCCCCGGAAGCCCTCACAGGTGACGGTCTCCCCCTCGTCCAGGGGCCACCACTCGTGCAGGGTACGGATGCCGAACAGATCGCGCAGCCGGGTGTCCATGCCGCCGGGGCGCACCCGGTCGTCCTCGTCGGCGACGCCGGTCTGGAAGCCGCAGACGAGGGTGCCGCCCCTGCCGACGTGGGCGAGGAGGTTGTCGATCGCCGTGTCGGTGAGCGCGTACAGCTGCGGCACGACGACCACGGAGTACGGCGTCAGGTCGTGCTCGGGGTGGGCGAAGTCGGTGGTGAGGTGCTCCTGCCAGAGGGCTCGGTGCCAGGCGCCCAGCACGTCCGGGTACTCCGCCCGGTTCGACAGGCGGCCGTCCTGGGCGCCGGCCCACCAGGCGTGCCAGTCGTGCAGGACCACGATGTCCGCGGTGATGTTCCGGCCGGTCACCTCGGCACCGATCCGCTCGAGCTCCGCGCCGAGCCGCTTGACCTCCTGATAGGTCCGGCCCTCCTCACCGGCGTGGCTGACCATGCCGGAGTGGAACTTCTCCGCGCCCTGGCGGGACTGCCGCCACTGGAAGTAGCAGACGGCGTCCGCGCCCCGGGCCACCGCCTGGAGGGACCAGAGCCGGTTGAGGCCGCGGGGCTTGGGGTGGTTCACGCCCCGCCAGTTGACGGGCCCGGCCGCCTGTTCCATGAGCATCCACGGCCCGCGTGCCTGGGAGCGGGTCATGTCCTGGACGAGGGCGCCGCTCTGGGCGCCCAGCGGGTCGCGCGGGTCGGGGTAGATGTCGACGGACACGACGTCCTCCTCCGCCGCCCAGCGCCAGGCGTCCTGGCCGATCCACAGCGGCATGAAGTTGCTGGTGACCGGCAGGTGCGGGGTGTGGCGGCGGACGATGTCCCGCTCCGCGACGTAGCACTCCAGGAGCATGTCGGAGGTGAAGCGCCGGAAGTCCAGGACCTGGCCGGGGTTGCGCATGTAGTGCGGCAGGCGCGGCGGCAGGATGCCGTCCCAGGTGTCGTAGCCCTGGCTCCAGAAGGCGGTGCCCCAGGTCTCGTTGAGGGCGTCGAGGGTGCCGTACCTCTCGCGCAGCCAGCGGCGGAAGGCGGCCGCGGCCTCGTCGCCGTAGTCGAAGGTGCAGTACTCGTTGTTGATGTGCCACATCGTCAGGGCCGGGTGGTCGCCGTAGCGTGCGGCGAGGTCCTCGGTGATGGCGGCGGCATAGCGCCGGTAGGTGGCGCTGGAGTGCGCGAAGTGCTGCCGGCCGCCCCACCACTCGGTGCGGCCGTCCTCGGTGACGGGCAGGGTGTCGGGGTGGAGCCGGCCCATCCAGGGCGGGGGCGAGGAGGTGGGGGTGGCGAGGACGACGCCGATGCCGTTCGCGTGCATCAGGTCCATCAGCGTGTCCAGCCGGCCGAACTCCCTTGCTCCCGGTTCCGGTTCCAGCATCGACCAGGAGAAGACACCGAGGGTGACCGAGTTGACCCCGGCCGCCTTCATCAGGCGTACGTCCTCGTGCCAGGTCTCCTCGGGCCACTGCTCCGGGTTGTAGTCGCCGCCGAAGATCAGGCGGCCTCGTGTCGCGTCGCTCAGGCCGGGCATCAGACGGGCTCCCCGTACTGCACGCCGCGCCCGTTGGTGGCGAGGTAGACCCGGCCGTGGACGCGTGGATCGCCGGTGACGGCCGTGCCGGTCCAGCCCCACTGGTGCTGGTCGTCGTTGATCCGTGTCCAGGTCCTGGCCTCGTCGTCGGAGCGGTGGACGGCGGTGAAGTCCTCGATCCCGCCGACCATGTAGATCGCCGGGTAGGAGGCGCCCTCGGCGGCCTTGCCGAAGCCCAGGGTGTGCGAGGCCCGGCAGCTGCCGACCCTGGTGAAGGCGGCGCCGCCGTCGGTGGAGCGGTAGAGCCCGTTCGCCTTGGCGCTGAGCCACAGGTCACCGGAGCGTCCTGGGGCGGCGGCCAGCTGGAACCCGGCGTCACCGGAGCTCAGGCCGGTGGCCCGGGCGGTGAAGGTCAGGCCGCCGTCGGTGCTGGCGTGGAGCGTGCCGGCGGTCGTGTCGAAGGCGTAGAAGCGCGCCGGGTCCACGGGGTCCGCGACCAGGACGGCGCCCTTCGGGAGGGAGGTGACCTCGGACCAGGTGGCGCCGTTGTCCGCGGAGCGGTGCGCCGGGTGCAGGGTGCCGTCCCAGTGCGCGAGGGCCCACAGCAGCACGCTGCCGTCGGCGTTGCTGACGATCAGGCCGGGCGCGTCCTCGGCGGCGGCGGGCTGTGCCTCGAAGGGCGCCCAGGTCTTTCCGCCGTCGTTCGACCAGGCGCCGTTGCCGTTGTCGCCGGAGCCGGTGCGCACGACGTACGAGGGCTTGGCCGCGGCCTGGGCGAGTCCGGTGGAGGACCCGAACACGGGGTTCGTGGCCAGGCCGCGCGACGGCGAGGCGGTCAGTCGCTCGTGGTAGAGCACGCCGATGTCCCGCGACCCGCTGATCAGATGGGCCTCTCCCGTCGGAGGCGACAGGAGCTGCACCACGGACGCCTCCTCGAGACCGCGGATCTGCGGGGCCCAATGCTTGAGGTCGCGTGTGCTGTAGAGGGTGGCGCCGGTGCCGTGGACGACGTGCTGCGAGTCGTACGGGTCGAGGCCGACGGCCTGGATCCACCAGCCGAACTTGGGCTTGTCCTTGCCCCATGTGAGGTAGGGGGTCTCGGAGACGTCGAGGACGGCCTCGTCCTTCAAGGACTTCCAGGTGTGGCCGCCGTCGGTGGAGCGGAAGACGGTGTCGGTCTCGGCCCAGCGGTTGTTGGTGGACACGACGAGCGTCCCGGCCCGGCCGGCGTCGACGGCGACACCGCCGTAGCCGAAGGCGTCTGTCCCGCCCTCGCTCGTCGTGCCGCCGGGCTTCACGGGGGTGACCTCGGTCCACTTCCCGTCCGTCGTCCGCAGCTTGTGCACGCTGCCGTCCGACTGCCCGTTGGGGCCGGGGGCGTTGGCGTACGTCAGGTAGAGCTCGCGGGCGCGGTGGTCGTACGCGGCACGGATCGGCACCTTGGCGGCGCCACCGGCGGGCTGCCCGGGGACGGGCTCCCAGGTCTTCCCGTCGGACGTGCGGTACAGGTTCGGGCTGCCCGCGGTGCCGTCGGAGTCGCCCCAGCCGGCATAGACGCCGCGGCCCGCGGCGACGAGGAGGGTGATGCCCTGGCCGGTGGCGCTCGGGGTGGCCGGGAAGCTCACGGCCGTCCAGGTCGCGCCGCGGTCGGTCGACCTGAGCAGCCCGTCGTGCCGGGTGCCGAGCCACAGGGTGTCGCTGTTCCGTGGGTCGACGAGGAGTCGTTCACCGCAGCCCCGTCCGTCCTCGTTGGCGCCGAGCTTCACGGTGAGGTCGGTGCGCTTCCAGGTGGCTCCCCGGTCCTCGGAACGCAGCACTGCTCCGTTGCCGGCCCAGGACTGGGTGTAGGTGCCGAGGGCGAGCCAGACCCGGTCGGGGTGGGCGGGGTCGAGGGCCATGGCCTCGACCCCGAGCAGGTTCGAGTCGTCCCAGCCGAGGTGGTCGGTCAGCGGGATCCACCGGTCGGTCCGGTCTTCCCAGCGGTAGGCGCCCCCGATGTCGGTCCGCGCGTAGGCGAGCCCTCGCACCGACGGGTGGAACAGCACCCCGGTGATGAACCCGGTGCCGCCCATGACGGCGTTGCGCCATCGGTAGCCGCTCTTCGCGGCGGCCGCGGGAGCCGCGGGGACGGCGGCCCGAGCCTGCCCCGAAACCGCCGGCAAGGAGACGGCGGCGACGACGGCGGAACCGGCGAGAACGGAGCGTCGGCTGAGATGGAACGTGCTCATGACATACCTCGGTCGTTACGAAGGGGGAAGTCGAGCTGGGATCAAGGGCGCGGGGGCCCCGCGCGACCAGCCGGCCGGAGCCGCGGAGGGCATACGACGGACGGCACGGCGGCGGGACCCGGACCCACGGGCGTCAGCCCTTGATGGCGCCGGTGAGCATGCCCTTCTTGAAGTGCCGCTGGACGAAGGGGGAGGCGACCGCGACGGGGATCAGGGCGAGGACCATGACGGCCATCTGCAGCCCCAGGGCGGAGAGTTCACCGGTGCGGACCGCCTGCTGGAGGCCGGTCGGCGCCTCGGTGTTCTTCTGGACCAGTTGGATGAGCACGTTCTGCAGCGGCATCATCTCCTGGTCGGTCAGGTAGATGGAGGCGTTGAACCAGGCACTCCAGTAGCCCACCGCGTAGAACAGCGAGATGACGGCCAGCACCGCGCGCGACAGCGGCATGATGATGGTCAGCAGGATGCGCAGATCACTGGCCCCGTCGATGCGGGCGGACTCGGTGAGCTCGGGTGAGATCCCCATGAAGAAGGCCCGCAGGACGAGGATGTTGAAGATGCTCACCGCGCTCGGCAGGACCAGCGACAGATAGGAGTCGGTGAGGCCAAGCGACTGCACCAGAAGGTACGTCGGAATGAGCCCGGCCCCGAAGAACATGGTCGCCATGATGAACATCAGGAAGAACCGCTGGCCCAGACTGCCCGACCGGGACAGCCCGTAGGCCGCGAGCACCGACACCGCCATCGAGAACAGCGTGCCGAAGAGCGTGACACCGACCGAGACCATGATCGCCCGGCTGACCTGGCCACCGCCGAGCAGTTCGGTGTAGTTGACGAAGGTGATGCCCTGAGGAATCACGACGAGGCCGCCGACCCGGTCGATCACGGGTTTGGGAGAGAGGCTGGTGACGATCACGATCCACAGCGGACCGAGCACGGCCAGGCAGCAGAGCAGGAGGAAGCCGCTCTTGGCGGTGATTCCGGCCTTGCTCGGCGGCTCCTCCCACACAGGGCGAGGGGGAGCCTTGAGGCTGCGGACGAGTTGCGTGTTCAGGCTCACTTCTTGTACACCCCCTGCTCGCCCAGCAGGTGAGCGAACTTGTTCGCACCCAGGACGAGACCGACACCGATGAGTCCCTTGGCCAGGCCGACGGCGGCCGCATAGCTGAAGTCGCCGTTCTGGAGACCCACGTTCCACACGTATGTGTCGAGGACCTCGCTGGCCCCGGCGCCGACCGCGTCCCGCTGGAGCAGGTACTGCTCGAACCCGACGCTCAGCGCGTCACCGACCCGCAGCACGAGCAGCAGCGCGATCACCGGGCGCAGCGCCGGCAGCGTCACGTGCCACATGCGTCGCCAGCGCCCCGCGCCGTCCATGGCGGCGGCCTCGTAGAGATCGGTGCTGACGGCGGACAGGGCCGCGAGGAAGACGATGATCCCCCAGCCGGCGTCCTTCCACACGGCCTGCGCGGTGACCAGATACTTGAAGAGGTCCGCGTTGGTCATCAGGTCGAAGCCGCTCCACCCGTGGTCCTCCAGGGTCTGGGCGATGAGGCCCGCGCCGCCGAACATCTGCTGGAAGACGGTGATCACGAGGACCCAGGAGAAGAAGTGCGGCAGATACATGATCGCCTGCGCGACGGCCCGCACCCGGGGCCGGATCACACTGTTGATGACCAGGGCGAGAGCGATGGGGACCGGGAAGAACAGCACCAGTTGGAGCACGAACAGAACGAGGGTGTTCTTCGTTGCACTCCAGAACAGCGGGTCTTCGACCATCCGCTGGAACTGCTCGACACCGACCCACGGGCTGTGGAAGATCGCCGTGATGCCGTTGTCGGAGACGTACGGGTCGTACTCCTGGAACGCGACGACGTTGCCGAGCAGCGGAACATAGTGGAAGAGCAGGAGCAGGACGATGACGGGCAAGGTCATCAGGATGAGCGTGCGGTCACGGCGCAGCCGGATCCGGAACGGCACCTTGCCGACCTTCTCGGCCCTGCGCGGCGCCCGCGCCTTCGCTCGCGCGGCGGCGACCTCGACCGTCCCCTCCTCGACGGCCCCGGCGAGATGCGTCCCGTCGGGCTTGCTCCCGGTCGTGACGGACATCAGTTGCCACTGCCGTTCTTGTCGAGAAGCTCCTTGTACCAGTCGCGCAGCTTGTCTCCGCCGGAGGACCGCCAGGTGGAGATGGCGGCCTGCACGTCGGACATCTTCTTGTTGCCCCGGACGTAGTCGATCTGCAGCTGCTCGTGCTGGCTGCGGAGGTTGGCGTAGCGGGAGGGCTCGATGACCTTCATACCGTAGGTGGACCCCTTCTTCATGAAGGCACCCATCCGCTGCTGGTACTCGGCCTGCTTGCGGGCGACGTCGGGGAAGTCGGGGTGCGCGAAGTAGGGAGCCGGGGCCGCCAGCATCCCCCAGGCGTTGATCACTTCGGAGTTGCCCTGGTCGCTCTTGACCGGCACGCCGTCCTTGACCGTGTAGTGGGTGCCCTCGACGCCGTAGTCGACGAGCATCCGCTCCTTGGTGCCGTAGGGCGCTGCCGCGAAGTCGGCCGCGGCGAGGGCGTTCTCCACGGTCTCCTTCGAGGCGCCCTTGCGGATCATCGACCAGATGTTGGCGGGCGAGGACGCGTACAGCGTCGGGTTGCCGCCGTCGGCACCGAAGATGTCCATGGCCTCGATCTTGAAGTCCGGGTTGGCCGCGGCCTGTTCGGCGGTCTTCACGTACCAGGCGGAGGAGTCGCTGACCCAGGTGAGGATCTGTCCGGAGGTGAAGCGCTGGCCCGCGTCGCCGGAGCGCGCCCTGTCGTCGGGGTGGACCACACCGGCGTCGAACAACTTGCGGGTCCACTCCAGGGCTTCGAGGTATTCGGGCCGCTCGATGCCGTACCGCAGCTTGCCGTCGTCGTCGATGTTCCAGTCGGGGGCGGCACCGAAGATGGACCCCGAGATCCAGGACAGGTCACCGCAGGCCCACACCTTGGCCTTGGCGCTGGTGGCGTCCTTGGCCCAGCTGAGGAACTCATCGGCCGACTTGGGTACGGAGTACCCCTTCGCGTCGAAGATGTCCTTGCGGTAATACGGCGTGATCATGCTCGCGGGGGCGGAGGGCATCGGAATGCCGCGCAGCGCCCCGCCGAAGATGCCCATGCGCCAGGAATCGGACGGGATCGCGGCCAGGTTCGGGTACTTCTTGGCCTTGTCGCCCTGCAGGTAGGGGCCGAGGTCCATGAACTTCGCGGTGACCGCGTTCGCGATCTTGCCGTCGAGGATCCAGTTGGGCACGACCACCAGGTCGGGTATGGAGCTGGAGGCCAGGACGGCTCCGAGCTTCTGCGCGTAGGTGTTGCCGTCCTGGTTCTGCCAGGTGACCGCGGTGCCCGCAGCAGCGTCGACCGCCTTGTAGTAGTCGCATCCGGGCTTCGGCGGGGTGCCCCAGAGCGGGGACATGACCTTGAGGGGGGCGCCGGTGCCGAGCTTCTGCGGGACCGCGGTGACGAGGGCCGCAAGCTCGAGCTTGCCGGTGTAGCCGGCCGAGGAGCCGTTCTTCGACGGAACGTCCGGCTTGGCGACCGTGCTGGCCACGTATGTGGGGAGCAGCTTGTCGGCGGCCTTGCCCGTCGTGGCACCCTCTCGCGAATCGCCTTCCGAACCGCCGCTGCAGGAGGTGAGCAGGGGGATCCCCCCGGCCACTGCCGCGGTGGCGATTGCCGTGGTGGCGAGAAAACTTCTCCGGCTCGGTCCGGAGGAGGCGACATTCGGCGTCATTGCGTCAACCCTTCGTGGCGCAGCTGGACACCCGGCGGTGGGCCGTCGGCTGCGGTGTCATGACTGGAACTGGCTGAGCTGAAAGCGGACATCCGACCACTGCTGTGCGTATTGCAGTCGAAGCGCTTCGATGTTGCTGCGAGGTTAAGTGAAGGCTCATGGACGCACAAGAGTCGGTTCCAAGATTCCTCCGAGGTCTTGCCGTAAGGGCCTTTCCACGCCCGCTGCTTCATGGAACGGTGGTGCCCCTTGACATGCCCCTTGACACTCACCCTGATGTCTGACGAGCATCGAAGCGCTTCGAAAGTACTTGATGCGCCATTTCTAGGAGATCCCAGGTGTCCGCACACACTCCGCACACGCCGCCGCCTTTCCGCGATCCGCAGCTGCCTTTCGCGAAGCGCATCGACGACCTTCTGTCGCGGCTCACCCTCGATGAGAAGATCGACTTCCTGCACCAGTTCGCGCCGGCCGTGGAGCGGCTCGGCGTCGCCGCCTTCCGCACCGGCCAGGAGGCCCTGCACGGCGTGGCGTGGATGGGTCCGGCCACCGTCTTCCCGCAGGCGGTGGGCCTGGGCGCGACCTGGAACACGGATCTCGTACGACGGGTCGGCGAGGCGGTGTCCAAGGAGGTCCGGGCGATGCGCGCCCGCGACGACCGCGTGGGACTGAACGTCTGGGCCCCGACCGTGAACCTGCTGCGCCACCCTCTGTGGGGCCGCAACGAGGAGGGCTACTCGGAGGACCCGAAGCTCACCTCGGCCATCGCCACCGCCTACACGCACGGCCTGCGCGGCGAGCACCCGACGTACTGGCGCACCGCGCCCGTCCTCAAGCACTGGCTGGCCCACAACAACGAGACGGGCCGTGACGTCCTGTCCTCCTCGGTCCGCCCGCGCGTCCTGCACGAATACGACCTGCGCGCCTTCCGCGAGACGGTCGAGGCGGGCGCCGTGGCCGGTGTGATGCCGGCGTACAACCTGGTCAACGGCCGCCCGAACCACGTCTCGCCGTATCTGCGCGAGCAGCTGCGCACCTGGACCGACGAGGAGCTGATGGTCTGCTCGGACGCGGGCGCGCCCTCCAACCTGGTCGACTCCGAGCACTACTTCGACACCCACGAGGAGGCGACGGCCGCTTCGCTGCTGGCCGGCGTCGACAGCTTCACCGACCACGGCACCGACAGTTCGAAGATCACCGGACGGCTCCGTGGCGCCCTGGAGCAGGGCCTGCTGACCGAGTCGGACCTCGACGCGGCGGTCCGCCGCCAGCTCTCGGTCCGTTTCCGCCTCGGCGAGTTCGACCCGGAGCACGACCCGCACGCGCTCACCACGGACTTCGACACCCCGGCCCACCGGGCCCTCGCCCAGGAGGCGGCCGAGCAGGCGGTCGTGCTGCTCAAGAACAGCGGTGACCTGCTGCCGCTCGCGCCCGGCACCCGGCTCGCGGTGGTCGGCCTGCTCGCCGACGAGTGCAAGGGCGACTGGTACAGCGGCACGTTCCTGCACCGCTCCACGCCGCTGGAGGGCCTGTCCGAGCGGTTCGGCCCGGAGCACGTGCAGTTCGCGGAGGGCGTGGACCGGATCCTGCTGAAGACCTCGGCCGGAACGTTTCTGCATGTCCCCGAGGCGGACGCCGAGGACGAGGTGCGCGGCGCCGAAGGCGCCCTCGACCCGGCCCTGCTCGCGGGCCGGACCGACCTGCCCCCGCTCACCACCGACGACGCGATCGGCACCGAGTTCTCCCTCGTCGACTGGGGCGAGGGCGTGCTGACCCTGCGCGCCCCCGACGGCCGCTATCTCTCCGTCGCCGAGGACGGCCTTGTCCGAGCCTCCGCCGACCAGCCCGGCGGCTGGGTCGTCCAGGAGACGTTCCGCCTGGAACCACATGAGAACGGACACCTTCTTCGGCACATCGGTACGGGTCACCCCCTCTCTGTTGCCGCCGACGGCCTGAAGGTTGCCGCCGGGAACGGCGAGATCTTCGAGATCGTCGTCGTCGAAAGCGGCGAGGACGCGGTGAGCAAGGTCGCCTCGCAGGCGGACGTGGTCCTGGTGGTCGCGGGCAACGATCCGCACATCAACGGACGCGAGACCGAGGACCGTACGACCCTGGCCCTCCCCGCCCACCAGGAGCGCCTGCTGCGCGCTGCCCGCGCGGCCAACCCGAACACGGTGCTGGCGCTGGTGTCGGCGTACCCGTACGCGGTCGATCACGCGGAGGTCCCGGCGCTGCTGTGGACGGCCCATGGCGGCCAGGCGGCCGGCAGCGCCCTTGCCCGGGTCCTGGCCGGCGACGTCTCCCCCGCCGGACGCCTCCCGCAGACCTGGTACGCCGACGACTCCGACCTGCCCGACCTCCTCGACTACGACGTGATCGGCGGCCGCCAGACGTACCTCTACTTCGAGGGCACGCCTCTCTTCCCGTTCGGCCACGGCCTGTCGTACGCGTCCTTCTCCTACGAAGGCCTCACGACGCGCGTCGAGGACGGGACGCTGCACGTGTCCTTCACCGTCGCCAACACCGGTGAGGTCACGGCGGACGAGGTCGCCCAGCTCTACACGCGGACCGTGGAGTCGTCCGTGCCGCGGCCCCGCAGGGAACTGGCCGCGCACCAGCGCGTGACGCTCGCGCCCGGCGAGGTCACGGAGATCGCCTTCCGGGTGCCTCTGTCGGCCTTCGCGTTCTGGGACGTGGCGCAGGGACGTCAGCGGGTGGCACCGGGCCTCTACGAGATCCTCGTCGGAGGGTCCAGCGAGGACATCCGCCTGGATCAGACCGTCGACCTCGACGGCGAGCCGTCCCTCCCCCGGCCGGTCATGGTGGGCGGCCTGGACGCGGCGGACTTCGACGAGCAGAGCGACACGGAGATCGTGGACCGCACGAAGACGTCGGGTGACTCCGTCACCCCTGTGGCCGGCCGAAGGGGCGAACTGGTGTTCCGTGACGGTGACTTCGGCAAGGGTGCCGCCGGGATCACGGTGGAGGCCTCGGGTGAGGGCACGGTCGAGTTCTCGCTGGGTGACGGTCCGGTGCTGGCCGTGCTCACGCTCTCCCCGGGTTCGGCCGGGCCCTACGACTACACCACGGTGAGCGCCCCCGTCGTCGCGGCTGCCGGTGTGCACGACGTCCGCCTCGGGCTGCGCGGCCCGGTGCGGCTCGCGCGCGTCGCGTTCTCCGACTGAGGTCCGCACCGACCCCCTGCGCACGGGAGTCGACACGCAGGAGTCCGGCACCGGAAGGCTTCGGTGCCGGACTCGGCTTCTTCAGGCCTGCGTTCGAGACGCTCTTCGGGCGAATGTCACCGGTCTTCCGCGGCAGACCCCGGTGCGGCGGCGAGGACGCGGACGTCCCAGGCACCGAGCCGCACGGGCGTACCGGCCGGGACCACGCTGCCGTCCAGGGCGTCGGTCAGGCCCACCGGGGCCTGGGCGGTGGCCGGCTGCCAGTTCCAGTTGTGGACGACATGGACGCGCCGGCCGTCGGGGGCGGTGCCGGTGGCGACGGTGACCGAGTCCGGCAGGTCCTGCCATCCGCTGCACGGGGTGGGCGTGAGCCACGCGGCGAGCGCGCGCGCCAGGTCACGGCCGGGCACGGTGCCCACGCACGTGACGCGGCCCGCGCCGTGGCGGCGGGTGGTGACGGCGGGCCAGCGCCCGAAGTGCGGGTGGTCGTACGCGGCCAGGACGTCGGCGTCCTCGACGGCCAGGCCCTCCACCCAACGGGTGGCCACCGCGTCGGCGGGCAGCCGGAGCGGGCTGTCCGGTGGGGTGTGCAGTGGCACGTCGGCGTGCAGGTTGCTGAACTCGTCGTAGCGGACGCCCGCGGCCCGGACCAGTCGCGCCGGTGTCACCTCGTGGCGCGCCCGCGCCTCGTGGTCGCCGTAGCCGGTGCGGGGACCGAGCACGAGGTGGCCGCCCGCCTCCGCGTAGGCGCCGAGCCAGTCGAGCATCCCGTCGTCCGCCACGTACAGCGCGGGAGCGATGAGCACGGGGTACAGCTCGGCCGCCGACTCAGGGGTCATTCCCGGGCGTTCGCGGTGCGGGTCGTGCAACTGGCGGGCGTGCAGGATCCGTATCTGGCGCCCCGCCTCGAACGCGCCCCGGTAGAACGGCTCGAAGATGCCCTCGTAGGCACCCGCGTCCGGGCCGCCGTCGGGGCCGGCGAGCGGCGGATGCTTCTGCATCAGCCACCGGCTCGGCGCCGAGTACACCATCGCGATGTCCGCGTCCGGCGTGATCCCGGCGACCAGTTCGCCGGCACGCTCGAACTCGACGCCCAGTCGGGCGATTTCGCGGTACGCGCGCCCGGGCCGCCCACTGTGCGGGAGGACCCCGCCCCAGTACGTCTCGGTGCCGAAGTGCAGCGTGTGCCAGTGCCAGTACTCGATCATGCGGGCCCCGCGTGCGACCAGCGCCCACGCGGCCTGCCGCCACTGCCCGTCGAAGGCCGGCCGGTTGTCCGAAGTGCCGCCGATCGCCTGGGCGTTGGTCTCCGTGATCAGGAAGGGCTCCTGACGCGAGGAGTAGATCCGGTCTGCGCTGTGGTGCAGCGCCCACGCCCCGTACGCCATCCACTGCTGCGGCAGCTTCTCCCGCGGCGGCTCGGGCATCGTAAGGCTGTCCTGCATGTCGTAGTACGGGTTGCCCGCGGTGACGTCCAGGCTGTCGGTGAGCTCGTCGTCCTCCAGGCCGGGCAGGCCGTAGGCAAGGCACGAGGTGACGAACTGGCCGGGCTTCGCGCACTCGCGCACGATGCCGGCCTGCCAGGCGATGAACTCGGTGGTCTGACGCGCCTGGAACGCCCGCCAGGCCAGGTCGTACTGGGGCTGCGCGTTGCCCTCCGGGGTCCACAGGTCGGCCCAGGTGGACAGTCGGTGCGACCAGTACACCAGCCCCCACTCGCGGTTGAGGGTCTCCACGTCGCCGTACCGCTGCCGCAGGTCGTCCACGAAGCGCTGGAAGACGCCGTGGTTGTGCGGGAGTCGCGGGCCGGGTTCGTTGTCGACCTGGAAGCCGATGACCGCCGGGTGGTCGGCGTAACGGGCCACGATCGCGCGGATCACCCGCTCCGCGTGGAAACGGAAGGCCGGGTGCGTGAAGTCGACCTCCTGCCGGGCGCCCCACGCGGCGCGGCGCCCGGTGGCGTCCTCGGCGGCGATCTCCGGGTACTGCCGGGCCAGCCACGGCGGCACCGCGTAGGTGGGAGTCCCGAGGAGGACGGCGATACCGCGCTCGTGGGCGCCGTCCAGGACGGGTTGCAGCCAGTCGAGTTCGAACCGGCCGTTCTCGGGTTCCCAGGTGGACCAGACCGACTCGCCGACGCGGATGACGGTGAACTTCGCCTCCGCCATGAGATCGAGGCCGGTCTTGAGCCGCTCGTACGGCTGGTACTCGTGGTAGTAGGCGGCGCCGAACAGGACGCGCGCGGGCAGATCAGTCATGCGGGGCCCTTCAGGGACGTAGGGGTTCCGGCCGCCCCCTCGGCGGATCACGGATCGTCGAAGCGCTTCACCTTGAGATGCAAGGTATTGAGGTACTCAGGACGAAACAAGAGGCCGTGGATAAGGGAACGTTCTTTCCTGCCAGGCATTGACAGCGCATCTTAGGCGGTGGGAGCGTCGAAGCGCTTCACCAATCGCCCCTGTCTCTCCCTCTCGTTGAGGTGGCCGTGTCCGACACACCCGGGCCCACCGTGCGCCCGTTCCCCGACCTGCCCGCCGGGTTCCGCTACGGAGCCGCGACCGCCGCCTACCAGATCGAGGGTGCCCATGACGAGGACGGCCGCGGACCGTCCATCTGGGACACCTTCAGCCACACCCCTGGCCGCACCCTCGGCGGCGCCACGGGCGACACCGCCTGCGACCACTACCACCGCCACCGCGAGGACATCGCCCTGCTGCGCGGGCTCGGCGTCGACGGCTACCGCTTCTCGATCGCCTGGTCCCGCCTGCTGCCCCGGGGCACCGGGCCGGTCAACGCCAAGGGCCTGGACTTCTACGACCGGCTGATCGACGATCTGCTGGCCGCCGGGATCGCGCCCGCCGTCACCCTCTACCACTGGGACCTGCCCCAGGCCCTGGAGGACCGCGGAGGCTGGCGCGTCAGAGAGACCGCCGAGGCGTTCGCCGCGTACGCGGCCCTTGCCGCCGAGCGCTACGGGGACCGGGTCGAGCGCTGGATCACCCTCAACGAGCCGTACTGCTCCGCCTTCGTCGGCTACGCCGAGGGCCGGCACGCGCCCGGCGCCCAGGAGGGCCGCGGAGCCCTGGCGGCCGCCCACCACCTGCTGGTCGCCCACGGCCTCGCGGTACGGGAGCTGCGCACCGCGGGCGCCCGGGAGGTCGGGATCACGCTCAACCTCGACCGGCTCCACGCCGCCTCCGACCGCCCCGAGGACCTCGACGCGCTGCGCCGCGCCGAGGTCCTCCACAACGAGGTCTGGACCGAGCCGCTCCTCGCCGGGCGCTACCCCGAGCACGAGCCCGAGACCTGGGGCGGCCTCGCCGACGGCCCCTGGCGGCAGCCCGGTGACCTGGAGGTGATCGGCGAGCCGTTGGACTTCCTCGGCATCAACTACTACCGGCCGGTGACCATCGCCGCCGCACCACGCCGTACGGACGACCCCGGACTCCGCACCGCCGTCGACATCGGCGTCGCCGAGCAGGACCCGTACGGGACACGGCACACCACCATGGGCTGGCCCGTCGTCCCGGCCGCGCTCACGGAGCTCCTCCTGGACCTGCGCGCCCGCCACCCGCGGCTCCCACCGGTCTGGATCACCGAGAACGGCTCCGCCGAGGACGACACCGTCGCCCCCGACGGCCGGGTCCACGACCCGGACCGGATCGCCTACCTGGCCGACCACCTGACCGCCGTCGCCGACGCCATCACGGCCGGGGTGGACGTACGCGGCTACTACGCGTGGTCCCTGCTCGACAACTTCGAGTGGGCGCGCGGCTATGACCGGCGCTTCGGCCTCGTCCACGTCGACTACACCAGCCTGACCCGAACGCCCAAGGACAGCTACGACTGGTACCGGGGCCTGATCACCGCGCACCGCGCGCGGACGGAGGAATCCACCCCATGAAGTTCACCGACGGCTACTGGCTGATGCGTCCGGGCGTCACCGCCCGCTACGCCACCGAGGTCGCCGACGTCCGCGCCGACGAGCACCGGATGACCCTCTACGCGCCGGTGAAACATGTGCTCGGTCGCGGCGGCATGCTCAACAGTCCGCTGCTGACGATCGAGTGCTGGTCGCCGGCCGAGGGCGTGATCGGGGTGCGTGCCACCCACCACGCCGGTTCGGTGCACCGGGGGCCGGAGTTCGCACTGCCGGGCGGGCAACCGGATGCCGGGAAGGTACACCGGGACGGCACGGTGGTCGAGCTCAGTGCGGGTGAGCTGTCACTGCGGGTGGACACCTCCGAGCCGTGGCGCCTGGAGTTCACCGCGGGTGGCCGGGTGCTGACCTCCGTGGGTGAGCGCGGGACCGGTTTCGCCACCGACGCCGAAGGCCGCCACTTCATGTTCGGACAACTCGCCCTGGGAGTCGGCGAGCTGGTCTACGGACTGGGCGAACGGTTCACCCCGTTCGTCAGGAACGGCCAGGTCGTGGACATCTGGCAGGCGGACGGCGGCACCAGCAGCGAGCAGGCGTACAAGAACGTCCCCTTCCACCTGACGAACCGCGGCTACGGCGTCTTCGTCAACCACCCCGGCAAGGTCAGTTACGAGGTCGGCTCCGAGTCGGTCGGCCAGGTCCAGTTCAGCGTCGAGGACCAGTCTCTGGAGTTCTTCGTCGTCCACGGCCCGACCCCGAAGGAGATCCTCCAGCGCTACACCGCGCTCACCGGCCGCCCCGCCCTGCCGCCGGCCTGGGCGCTCGGCCTGTGGCTGACCACCTCCTTCACCACCGACTACGACGAGGCCACCGTCACCCGCTTCGTCGACGGCATGGCCGAACGCGGCATCCCGCTGAGCGTCTTCCACTTCGACTGCTTCTGGATGCGCGGCTACCAGTGGAGCGACTTCGTCTGGGACTCCGACACCTTCCCCGACCCGGCCGGCATGCTGGCGCGCCTCAAGGAGCGGGGGCTGCGGGTCTCCGCCTGGATCAACCCGTACATCGCGCAGAAGTCGGCGCTGTTCGAGGAGGGTATGCGAGAGGGCTACCTGGTGCGCCGCCCGGACGGCAGCGTCTGGCAATGGGACCTGTGGCAGCCCGGCATGGCCCTGGTGGACTTCACCGACCCCGCCGCCCGCGACTGGTACACGGGCAAGCTGAAGACGCTGCTCGACCAGGGCGTGGACTGCTTCAAGACCGACTTCGGCGAGCGCATCCCCACCGACGTCGTCTGGCACGACGGCTCCGACCCGGAACGGATGCACAACTACTACACCCACCTCTACAACCAGGCCGTCTTCGACCTCCTGCGCGCCGAGCGAGGCGAGGGCGAGGCGCTGCTCTTCGCCCGCTCCGCCACCGCCGGAGGCCAGCAGTACCCGGTCCACTGGGGCGGCGACTGCGAGTCCCACTTCAACGCCATGGCCGAGTCGCTGCGCGGTGGGCTCTCCCTCGGACTGTCCGGCTTCGGCTTCTGGAGCCATGACATCGGCGGATTCGAGGGCACCCCGACCCCCACCGTCTTCAAGCGCTGGGTGCAGTTCGGGCTGCTCTCCTCGCACAGCCGCCTGCACGGCAGCAAGTCGTACCGCGTGCCCTGGGACTACGGCGAGGAGGCCGTCGAGGTCACCCGCGAGTTCACCCTGCTCAAGCACCGTCTCGCCCCCTACCTCCAGCGCGCCGCCCAGCAGGCGCACGCCACCGGCGTCCCGGTGATGCGGGCCATGGTGCTCGAGTTCCCCGACGACCCGGCCGCCGCCACGGTGGACCGGCAGTACATGCTCGGGGACGACCTGCTCGTCGCCCCGGTCTTCACCGACGACGGCACAGTCGAGTACTACGTGCCGGACGGCACATGGACCAATGTGCTGACGGGCGCCCAGGTCACCGGGCCTCGCTGGGCCCGTGAGCAGCACGGCTTCCACACCCTGCCACTCCTTGCCCGCCCGGACTCCGTCATCGCGCTGGCCGCCGACGACCGGCACCCGGTCTCGGCCTGGGCGGACGGCGTCGAACTGCGGGTCCACGCCTTCGCCGACGGAGCCGAGCGCACCGTCCTGATCCCCAGCACCGACGGCACAGGTGAGACCGCCCGCTTCCACCTGCGCCGCCGGGGCGACCGCCTGTACGTGACCACCGACAGCCCGCACCCGTGGCAGCTGCGGATCGGCAGCCCGGACGCGACCGCGCACACCCGGCCGGCCGGCACCTCGGAGGCCGATCTTCCCTACCCGGGCTGAACCCGACCGTCAGGGCGGGGGCCCCGCGGGGCCCCCGCCCTCGGCGCGGTTGCTCACCGACGCCGTCGATGCCCACATCCCGGCAGCGTGCCGCGATTCAGCGGGCGCCGAAGGAGTGCACCGTCGTCGAGCGGTAGGTCCGTCCCGGGCGGAGCACCGTCGACGGGAAGGACGGCTGGTTGGGCGAGTCGGGGAAGTGCTGGGTCTCCAGGCAGAAGCCGTCGCCCTGGCGGTAGACCTTCCCGGAGGTACCCGCCAGCGCGGCGTCGAGGAAGTTGCCGCTGTAGAACTGCACGCCCGGCTCGGTGGTCGCGATCTCCATCACGCGGCCGAGGACGGGCTCCGTCACGGTCACGGCATGCTGCGGGGTGTCGGTGGGTCCCTTGTCGAGCACGAAGTTGTGGTCGTAGCCGCGGCCGAAGAGGACCTGCTGGTGCGCCTCGCGGATGTCCCGGCCCATGGGCTTGCCGCTGCGGAAGTCGAAGGGGGTGTGTGCGACCCTCGCGAGTTCGCCGGTCGGGATGAGGGTGGAGTCGACGGGGGTGTATCGGGAAGCGGCGATCCTCAGGGTGTGGTCGAGGATGCTGCCGCTGCCCTCTCCCGCGAGGTTGAAGTACGTGTGGTTGGTGAGGTTCACGACGGTGGCCCTGTCCGTCGTGGCCCTGTAGTCGATGCGGAAGTCGCCGCGGGGTGTGAGGACGTAGTCGACCCGGATGCGCAGGGTGCCGGGGTAGCCCATCTCGCCGTCGGCGCTGACGTACCGCAGGGTGAGGCCGGTGTCCCGCCCCTGCGCGTACGGCTCCACGTCCCACACCCGCTTGTCGAAGCCCTTGTCCCCGCCGTGCAGGCTGTTCGGGTCGTCGTTGACGGGGAGTCTGTACGTGCTGCCATCGAGGGTGAAGGCGCCGCCCGCGATGCGGTTGCCGTAGCGCCCGATGACGGCGCCGAAGTACGGGCTGCCCGCCACGTAGTCCTCGAGGTTGTCGAAGCCCAGCGACACGTTCGCGTACCGCCCACGCCGGTCAGGGACTTCGAGGGCCTGGACGATGCCGCCGTACGACAGCACGCGCAGCCGGGTGCCTCCCGCGGCCACGGTCCAGCGGTGGACGCGTGTGCCGTCGGACAGGGTCCCGAACAGCTCCTTCGCCGGCCTGCCGCCTAACCGTTCCGTGCCGCCCGCGGCGAACGCCGAGGTCGGCCCGGCGGCCGCTGCCGCGATTCCGGCGGCGCCCGCCGCCATCACCGTACGCCTGTCGATGGTCATGTCGATGGAGCTCCTTGACGTAGGACGTTCGATATTTCGTCACATGTTCGAAATCGTGGCGCGACCGTAGTGACGCCACGAGGACCATGTCAACGGTCCCGGCTCGCACCCGCCTCAGGCACCCTGAGCGCGTGGCCGTGGCGGGCTCGGCCTTCCGCCGAGCCCGCCGCACCGGCTCCGCACCGGAGCCGGACCCGCGTCATGTCGTCAGCGCTGCAGTGTCAGCAGGCCCGGCCGGTAGGGCAGGAGACCGTAGTCACCGCCTGAGTCGGGGCTGCGTCCCTGGTAGAGCAACTGCAGATTGCACGGATCGACGGTCATGGTCTGATCGGCGCTGGTGCGGATCAGTTCGCCATGGCTGATGTCGTCGGTCCAGGTGGCGCCGCTGTTGGCCTTGCCTGCGAACGGGTTGCTCTCGGTCGCGGCCTGGGGAGTCCACGAACCGTTCAGGCCGGTGGCCGTGAACGAGCGGAAGTACCGGCCCTGCGAGCCGATGGCCTCGACGATCATGAGGTAGCGGTCCTGGCCCTGGAGCTTGTAGACCTGTGGGGCTTCGAACAGGTTGTTCGTCGTATCGCTCATGATCACGGTCGAGTTCGTGCCGAAAGTGCCCGGGAAGTTCCCGATCGGCATACTGGCCCGGTAGATCTTGCCGTTGTCACCGGCGAAGAACAGGTACATGTTCGTCCCGTCACCGATGAGCGTCTGGTCGATGGGTCCGGTTCCGGAGCCGGTGATGCTTCCGGAGAAGAGCACCTGCTCGGATGACCAGCCGTTCGGGTTCGTGGGGTCGCTCGATGTCCGGTAGGAGAAGGCGGTCCCACCCCACTGGTAGGCGAGCACCCAGATGTTCTTCGGCGCGAAGTAGAAGAGCGTGGGCGCGACGGTGGAGGTAGACATCGTGTTCTGGCCGGCCGAGGCCATCTCCGACCAGTTGGTGAACAGGTTGAAGTTCATCGAACCCCACCTCGTCCCCGTGTCGTGCGTCGTCGCGTAGACGAGTTGCCTGCCGTTGTGGGGGACGACGGTGAAGTCCTTGAGCGACGCCCAGCCCGGCTTGGGCTGCGCCAGCGCGCCTGTCGACGTCCAGCGGTACGTCGACGGAAGAGCGCACACGCCGGGGTTGCCGCCGCCGACCTTGACGAACTGCCACTGCTGGTTGGTGCCGCCCCAGTCGTCGTACTGGACGATGTTCGCGTTGTCGGCGGTGGAGGCGCCCTGTACTTCGAGGGCCTTGCCGCTGTGGCGTGCGATGAGCCTCACGTAGCCGTCGGAGCTGTCGGCCAGCCGCCACTGCTGATTGGTGCCGTTCAGGTCCGCCCACTGGACGATCGAACCGCCGTTGGCGGTGGACCTGTTGTGGACGTCCAGCACCTTGCCGGAGTGGCGGGACTTGAGGCGGTAGTAGCCGCCGCCGGAGTCGACGAACTGCCACTGCTGCTGGTTCTGATCGTTCCTGGCCCACTGGGTGATGCGGGCGCCGTCGTCGGTCGCCAGGTTGTAGACGTCCAGGGCCTTGCCGCTGTTGCGGTTGACCAGCACGTACGAGGCGTTGGGGTCGACGGTCGCCGCGCCGGCGGGCTGGGCACTGAAGAACGTCGCCAGGAGCAGCAGGGGTGCGAGGACGGCGAGCAGGCGTTTCAGGTGGACCGAGGAGGGATGGCGGGACCGCATCAGAAGAGCTCCTTCGGGGAGTGGGGGTGGGGGTGATGAAGAACGGGATAGGTGTGAAGGCGGCCGCACATGCCGAAGAGTCGGCGCTCCGGGCGCTCCAGTCGGGACACCGTGCCGTGGCTGAGGTGAGAGAGGTCTCCGGCCTTCAGCCGTTCCAGCTGGCGGCCGGTCGTGACGGCCGCGGCCAGGGGGCCGTCACGCCAGCGGATCCGCCAGGCGTCAAGCAGCTCGGTCTTCAGGCGGTGGGCCGCGATGTGGAACTCCCGCAGACCGCCTTCGCGCAAGGCCAGAAAACCCTCGATCGCCAGGTCGCGGCGGCGGCGCGCCGCCGCGGAATGGTCGCCGGTCAGGGCGGCCGCCCTCCGGTAGGCATGGGGATCGGCCAGCACAGGAGCGGGGAAGGTGAAGACGGCGTCGCCTGCCTCGGGGAGTCCGCTGTTCTGCATGAGCACCACGAGGCGCAGGCCGCCGCCGTTGACGAGACGGTGGATCGTGCCGGGGGTGAACCAGACGACGTCGCCGGGGTGCAGCGGGGTGTCGGCGAAGCCGGACGTGGTGAGCGTCT
Source organism: Streptomyces sp. CB02980 (assembly GCF_014451325.2). Classification (GTDB taxonomy): domain Bacteria; phylum Actinomycetota; class Actinomycetes; order Streptomycetales; family Streptomycetaceae; genus Streptomyces. The sequence goes on from NZ_JACSCH020000001.1 coordinate 596,835, forward strand.
GGACGCTGCCCGCGCCGCCGATGACGACGTAGGCCTCGGCGCAGACGAGGTGCATGTGGGGTGTGCCGCCGCACAGCCCGTCGGCCGCCTCCCAGTCGTACACGGTCAACCCGGAGATCCCCACGCCGCCGGGGAGCGGGGTCACCACGGGTGTTCCGCGACATGGCGGGCCAGGCGGCTGCGGGTCCATGCGCCGTCGGCCACGACGATCCGGTAGCGGCGTGACAGGGATGCGCCCGGGGCCAGCGGCAGTTCCTTGTCGAACGCCAGGGACGGGTTGACGGCGGGGATGGGCTCGCTGCGGACGAACCAGTGGCAAGGGGCGTCCGGATCGTCCAGGAACAGGAGCGTGGAGGAGCGGTCGACCTCGTCGTGCGTGCCGATGAAGGCCAGCCAGTCGCCCTGCTCGCCCATCGCGGGGCCGATCACGTGGCCGCCGGTGAAGTCGCGCGGGCCGCGCCAGAACAGGCCGGAGTAGCCCGCGAGCCTTCTGCCCTGTGTACCGGGGCTGCCGAACATCAGATCGGTGTCGAGGACGTTGGTCAGCGCGGTGGTGACGTCCAGGGTCCAGGAGTCGGCCTCGACGTCGCGTGCGGTCAGCGTGCGGCGCTCGTCGATCCAGCGCTCCCCCGCCATCGTGTGCCAGGCGAGGTCCTCGGTGATCACGGCGCGGCCGTGGCCCGTTTCGGCGGACACGGTGAGGCTGCGCATCGTGCCGAGGTTCAGCAGGTCCACGTAGCCCTGGCCGCGCAGGTAGGTGCCGCCGCCCCAGAAGTTCTGCCCCGACACCCACGACGCCGTGATCTGGACGCCCTTGTGCCAGCGGTGGTCGTGCGGCCGGTACCCGGTGACCACGTCGCCGGCGAGCGTGCGCACCGGGTGCAGGTAGGGCTTCGGCGCCTCGAAGGGGTCCATGACCGGCCGGTGCACATACCGGAAGAGGTCGACGTCACGAGCGCGGACGATCAGCGAGTCCTCGTTCTCGAGGAGTTCGAACGTCATCGGAACACCTCCGGCCGGCCGCCGTCGAGTGAGCCGTAGAACGGGTCGGCCGCGTCGATCTCTCCGCGCCGGACCGGCAGGCCGGTGATCGCGGCCTTGTACAAGGCCGTGACAAGTTCCATGGTGGTCCTGCCGAGGTCGGGCCTGATCCCCGCGTCGTAGCCGTCCAGGTAGGCCGCGAGCTGGGCGGTGTGCGAGCTGGGCAGGTCGTCCGGCGGCTCCCACTTCACGCCGGCCGACCTGGTGGTGAACGTCCAGTCCGCGTTGGAGTAGCCGTACAGGTGCCGCAGCTCGACCGTGGCGTCGGTGAGGTCGAACCGCAGGTAGCTCTCCTCGCGTGGGGACAGGACGCTGTTGACGACCGTCGCGATGGCTCCGTTGTCGAACCGGACCAGGGCGGCGGACACGTCCTCGGTCTGGACATCGCGCTCCAGGCGGCCGGCCATCGCGCGTACCTCGGCCCATTCGCCGAGCACCGCGAGCATCAGGTCCATCTGGTGGATGCCGTGGCCCAGCGTCGGGCCACCGCCCTCGCTCCCCCAGGTGCCGCGCCAGGGCACGTCGTAGTAGGCGTCGTCGCGGTACCACGCCGTGACGCACTGCGCGACCAGCGGGCGGCCCAGCGCCCCGGCCGCGATCCGGTCGCGCAGGTAGCGGGCCCCCGAGCCGTACCTGTGCTGGAACACCGCGCCCGCGGCGGCGGGCCCCTCGGCGGCACTGATCCGGTCGAGTTCGGCGAGGGACAGCGCCACCGGCTTCTCGCACCACACCCACGCCCCCGACTTCAGGCAGGCCACGGCCTGGTCGGCGTGCAGGAACGGCGGCGTGCACAGGTGCACGAGGTCCGGCCGCTGCGCCTCGAGCATCGTGTGGAGGTCGGTGTAGACCGCGGGAATGCCGTGTTCGGCCGCGAACGCCTCGGCGCGCGCGGCATCCACATCGACGGCTGCCACGATCACGGCCCGGTGCGCCTGCGCCCGGAGGGCTGGAACGTGGCAGATGCCCGCGATCCCGCCCGTTCCGACGATCGCCGTTCGTATCATCCGCCCAGCACCGCCTTGATCGAGTGGTAGGCGGGCTTGGGCAGCAGGTTCTCGTCGTAGGGCAGTGCCGCGCCCTCGCCGGGGAAGACGGAGGGGATCCACGAGTACTTGTCCGTGTAGTCCCAGATGGTGATGCCGACGCACTTCCTGACCGCCAGGCAGGCCTTGACGTAGTCGGCGTACCAGGTGGCCTGGGTGGCGAGCTTCTCCGAGGTCGCGGGGAGGGTCATCCGGATGTCGAGCTCGGTGATCGCGACCTCGACCCCGAGGTCGGCGAAGCGCTGGATGTTCTGCCGGACGTCGGCGGGGAAGCCGTACTGGAGCGCCAGATGGCCCTGGATGCCGAAGCCCTCCACCGGGACGCCGTCGGCCTTCAACTGCTTGATCAGGGTGTAGTAGGCGTCGCTCTTGGGGCCGATCCCGTCGACGTTGTAGTCGTTGAGGTACAGCTTGGCGTGCCGGTCGGCCTCATGGGCCCAGCGCAGGGCATCGGCGATGTAGCCGGGGCCGAGCGTCCTGAGGAAGAGCGTCTCGCGGTAGGTGCCGTCCTCGTTGAAGGCCTCGTTGACGACGTCCCAGTGGATCACCTGGCCCTTGTGGTGCCGGACCACGGTCTGTATGTGGTTCTTGAGGATGGCGCGCAGTTCGTCGGCGGTCCAGGTGCCCTCGGTGAGCCAGTCGGGGAGCTGGTTGTGCCAGACGAGGGTGTGGCCGCGGACCTTCTGGTGGTGGGCCTTGGCGAAGGCCGTCACCTGGTCGGCGGCGGTGAAGTCGAAGACGCCGCGCTCGGGTTCGGTGGCGTACCACTTCATGGCGTTGCCGGGGGTGGTCTGCCCGAATTCGCTGCCGAGGAGCTTCAGATAGGCGGCGTCGGTGAACTCGGGGTTGTCGGTGGCGGAGCCGAAGTACTTGTGGTGCCTCTCGGCCAGTTCGCCGAGCGTCCTGGGGCGGGACTCGGCGGCTGCGGGGGCGGCGACGAGGCCGGCCGCGAGGCAGATGACGGCGGACAGGGCGGCGAGATTTCGAGACATGAGCATGACAAGCTCCTGTACTGGGCGGATCAGTCGAGGACGATCGTGGTCAGGGCGCGCGGGGCGAGCGTCGCCGTGAGGGTCGTGCCGTGCGTGGAGACGATGTCGGCCGGGGTGATCGAGCGCGTCTCGTCGGTGACGTAGCCGTCGGGGTGCCGGTCATGGCCACCGCGAAGAGAGAACTCGGCGGAGCTCTCGGTCGTCGCGGTGTTGAGGATCTCGATCACGCGGCTGCCGTCGGCGTTGCGGAAGGCCGTGATCTTCAGGGCCGGGTCGGCGTTCGTGACCGGTACGCGGACGGCGCCGGGGCGGATGAACCGGCTGAAGGCGGCCAGCGCCCAGTACCGCTTGGACACCCGGTAGTCGTCACCGGGGTCGGCGAGCCGGATCAGCCCCCGGGTCGCGCCGAGGGACGCGCCGGTCCAGTAGACGTAGGCATTGGCGTTGCCGACGGTCAGGGTGTGCTGGATGTCGGCCGCGACGGTGAGACCGTCGTAGCCGCTGCCGTCGTCCCAGTTCTCGTTCCAGGTGGAGCCGTCCGGCGACCATTCCGACATCCACACGCGCTTGTCGGTCGGCTGCGGGACGTCGGCCGGACCGCCGTAGCGGTGGCCGGTGATGGTCCGTACGGCCCTGCGGCGGCCGGGTCCGCCTCGATGGCCTCGGTGTAGGCGACCTGCCGGTCCCAGCCCGCGGCGTCGCAGCAGACCACCCCGGTCCTCAGCCCGGACGCGCGAACGGTCGGTCCGAGCACCTTGAGGAAGTCGACGGCCTGCTGCGGGGTGAACCGCATCGAGGCGTAGGTCGCCGTCCAGTCGGGTTCGTTGGTGAACCCCAGGTCGGTGATCCTGATGCCTTCCTGCCGGTAGAACTCGGCGTACTGGACGAGGTAGTTCGCGTAGGCCTGACGCCATTCGGGCAGGAGCTCGCCGCCGTCGTTCTCGCTTCCGTTGGTCTTCATGAAGGCCGGGGCGCTCCATGCGTCGGCGAAGAACCGTGTGACGCCGTAGGCCTTGGCCTCCTTGGCGAGCCAGACCTGGCCGCCGTCCCAGCCGTCCCAGACGTACTCCGGCGTGGCGTCCGGCCCGCCGGGATCGGCCGGCAGGATCGTCGGCATGTGGTCGTAGACCCTGTCGGTGGACGACCCGATGCCCAGCCGCAGGATCGAGAGGCCCGCGCCCTTGTCCTCGCTGAGCAGCAGGTCGAGCACCTCGCGCTGCTTGGCCGGGCTGAGGCCGCGCGCGCCGTGCAGCAGGTCGGCCCGCTGGAAGGCCATCGAGAAGCCGAATCCGTCGATGGGCTGGAGTTCGGCGCGGAAGTCGATGCCGGATCGCGCGGGGGCGGCCACGGCCTGCGACGGTAACGCGAACATCAGTGCGGCAGTGAGTGCGGTCAGGCGTTTCACAACGTCTCCTCGGGGGTGGAGGTCGCGCGGACGGGGTCAGCCCTTGGTGGCGCCCGCGGTGAGGCCGCCGATCAGCTGCCGTTCGGCGAGGGCGTAGAAGGCGAGGGCGGGGACCATGGCGAGCACGATGTAGGCGAGGACGAGCGCGTAGTCGGTCGAGTACTGGCCCTGGAACTGTTGGACGCCGACCGGGATCGTCTGCCATTTCGGGTCGTTGAACACCAGCAGCGGCAGGAAGAAGTTGTTCCAGCTCGTGACGATCGCCAGCACCGAGACCGTGCCGAGCGCCGGACGCGCCATCGGCAGCAGGATCTTCCAGAAGAAGCGGAACTTCCCGCAGCCGTCCACGATGGCCGCCTCCTCGACCTCCGCCGGGACGGTCCGGAAGAAACCGCGCAGAATGATGATCGTCATGGGGAGCCCGAAGGCCGCCTGCGGGAGGATCACCCCGAGCGGGTTGTCGAGCAGGTCGAAGTTGCGCAGCATGAGGAACAGCGGCAGGACGGCCACCGCGAACGGGAACATCAGCCCGATCGTGAACAGCGTGTAGAACAGCTCCCTGCCCCGGAACGCGTAGCGGGCCAGCACGAACGCCGCCATCGCGGCGGCCGCCACCGTGCAGCACGTCGTGCCGATGGCGATACCCGCGCTGTTGGCGATCTGTCGCCAGAACATTCCGTCGCTGAGAATGCCGGTGTAGTTGCCGGTCCTCCAGTGCTCCGGCAGCCCGAACGGGTTGGTCGTCAGCTCGCCCGTGCTCTTGAACCCGGAGATCACCGCGTAGATCAGCGGCACGACGACGAATGCGCCGATCAGCCAGACCACCGCGTGCAGCGACAGGCCGCGTGCGGTTCTGCGGGCGTTCATCGACCGCCTCCCGTGGTGACGGCCCCGCTCAGGTCACGGCGGAGCACGTAACGCTGGTAGAAGAGGGAGAAGACCAGGCTGATCATGAACAGCACCACGCTGATCGCACTGGCGTAGCCGACCTGGTACCGCTTGAACCCGAACTGGAACATCGAGATCGCCATCGTCTCGGAGGAGTGGTTGGGCCCGCCCGCGGTCATGACCCAGACGAGGTCGAAGAGCTGGATGGACCCGATGATCGAAAGGAAGACGCTGATCCGGATCGTCGGGCCGAGCAGCGGCAGCGTCACGTGCCGGAAGCGCTGCCAGGCGCCGGCGCCGTCGATGGAGGCGGCCTCGAGGATCTCGCCCGGGATGCTCTGCAGCCCGGCGAGGAAGAGCATCATGTGGAAGCCGAAGTACTTCCAGATCATGACCACGAACAGGGTCGGCATGACCGTCGAGGGATCGGCGAGCCACTTGCCTTCCAGGCCCTCCAGGCCGAGGACGCCGACGAGATGGTCGGCCATGCCGTCGCCCGGAAGGAAGATCATCGTGAAGAGGACCGCCGTGACCACCTCGGACAGGATGTACGGCGCGAAGAACAGCATCCGGTAGACGGCCCGGCCGCGCAGCCTCTGGTTGAGCAGGACCGCCGTGAACAGCGCGAACGGCAACTGCACCGTGATCGACAGGACGATCAGGTACAGCCCGCGCCCCAGATCGCCGAGGAAGACCTGATCGTCGAACAGCTTGGCGTAGTTCGCCAGGCCGACGAAGTCGTCCATGGGGCCGACCCCGCCCCACTTGAAGAAGCCGGTGTAGACGGCGACGACGATCGGGGCGAGGACGAAGACGAGGAAGAGGACCAGAGCCGGGACGAGGAACCAGGCGACCGACGCCCAGCTTCGCCATCCGCGCAGGAGCGACCGGGCCGGGGCGGGCGGGCGCACCGGCACGGCGTCCTCCGTCCGCTCCTCGGTCAGGGTGGACACGGCGTCAGGCACCCTTCGCAGCCTCGGTGATCGACCTGGTGACCTGCTCGGGCGTCTTCTTGCCCGCGATGAGGTCGGCGACGCTGTCGTTGACCTCCTGGCCGACCGCCGGCGGGTAGGCCTGGTCGAGGAAGAGCTGGAAGCCCGTCGCCCTGACCAGGCTGTCGGCCACCACCTTCCTGTTGGCGTCGGTGAGCTGGCTCTCCGCGCCCTTGACCACCGGCAGGTAGCCGTTGGAGGCCAGCAGCTTGGACTCGTTCTCCAGCACGAGGAACTTCAGGAAGTCCAGTGCCTCCTTCGGGGCGCCCTTGCGCAGCGCGAAGCCGCCGCCACCGCCGAACACCTCGGTGACCTGGCCGACACCGCCGTCGACCGCCGGGAAGGGGAAGAAGCCCAGGTCCGCTCCGAGGTCGGCGCCCGCGTCCTTCTGTACCGACGGTCCCCACTGCCCCATCAGCTCCATGGCGGCCTTGCCGTTGCCCATGGTCGCGGCCTGGCCGCCGGGAGTGGCGTAGCCGGCGCCGAGGAAGGCCGTCTGGAACGGCTGGAGGTCGACCAGCTCCTTGAGGTGGGTGCCCGCCTGGACGAAGCCAGCGCCGGTGAAGTCCTTGGTGGTCGCGGCCCGCTGCAGCGCGGGGAGGCCCGCGACGCGCATCGCGAGGTAGGCCCAGTAGTAGTGGCCCGGCCACTTCTCCTTGCCCGCGAGGGCGATCGGAGTGATGCCCGCCGCCTTGAGCTTCCTGACGTCTTCGAGGAGCTCGGCCCAGGTGGCCGGCGGAGCGGTGATCCCGGCCTCGGCGAAGAGCTTCTTGTTGTACCAGAAGCCGACCATGCCGACGTCGTAGGGCACCCCGTAGGTCCGGCCCCCGAACTGATAGGCCTGCAGCGAGACCGGGATGAGGTCGGACGACCAGCCGAACGCGTCGGTGAGGTCCTCGACGAGACCCGCGTCGACCTGCTGCTGCAGCACGCCGCCGCCCCAGGTCTGGAAGACATCAGGGAGCTTTCCCGAAGAAGTGGTGGCGGTCAGCTTGGACTTGAACGCCTCGTTCTCCAACGAGGTCGTCCTGATCGTGATGTTCGGGTGAGCGGACGTGAACGCCGAGGAGATCTGCGGGAAGAGGGACTTGCCCGGTTCTGTCGTGGCGATGTTCCACCACGCGAACGTCACCTTGCCGTCGGCCGCCGGCTCGCCGCCGGAGTCGTCGACGCCGCAGGCCGCGGCCAGGGAGGCGGACAGTACGGTCAAGCCCGAGAGCGCCAGGAAGCTTCGTCGGCTCGGGGGGGTGCTGGCCATGGGACCTCCGGGGTGGGGAACGCCGGTTCGCGCCCGAAAACTTTTCGAAATACTCTCGAATTCGGTGCTGCCATAAACTAGGAACACAGGGCTTCTCGGTCAAGACCCCCGTCGTCAATTGCTCTGGAAACAGCGGCTGTTCATAGGCTTGACAAGCCGTCGCGCCGACCAGAAACTCTTCGAAAGTTTGCGATACCTGTCGCCAGCCGAAGGCGTCCGCGCAGAGGAGAGAAGTTGAGCGAGCAGCGTCCGACCCTGGCCTTCATCGCCGCGGAGGCAGGGGTCTCCCAGGCCACCGTGTCCAAGGTGATCAACGGCCGCTCCGATGTCGCACCCTCGACACGCGAACGGATCGAGGGCCTGCTGCGATCTCACAACTACCTCTCCCCCGGCCGACAGGGCAGGGCCCGCAGGTCGGGCCTCGTCGACCTGATCATCGGCGGCCTGGACAGCGCGTGGGCGGTGGAGATCCTGCGCGGCGTCGAGGCCGAGTGCGCCCAGCGGAGCGTCGGCACCGTCGTGTCGCTCGTCCCGCCGGGCGAGGCCACGCCGTCGAGCTGGGCCGCACTGCCGGTCCTGCACCACAGCGACGGCGTCATCCTCGTCACCACCTCGGTCACCCAAGCCCAGCGCGCCCAGGTCGAACGCGCCGGGGTGGCGCTGGTCGTCATCGACCCGATCGACCTGCCGGGCAACGGTGTGCCGAGCATCGGCGCGACCAACTGGGCGGGCGGCCTCGCCGCCACCGAGCACCTCCTGGAGCTGGGGCACCGCCGGATCGCCGCGATCGGCGGGCGCAAGGAGATGCTCTGCAGCCAGGCCCGCATCGACGGGTACCGGGCCGCGCTGGAGCGGGCCGGGATCGAGATCGACCGCGACCTGATCCGGTTCGGCGACTTCCAGCACGAGGGCGGGTTCCAGGGCGCCCGGGAGCTGCTCGCCCTCCCCGAGCCGCCGACCGCGATCTTCGCCGGTAGCGACCAGCAGGCGATGGGCGTCTACGAGGCCGCCCGGCAGGGCGGCCTGAGGATCCCGCAGGACCTCAGCGTGGTCGGCTTCGACGACCTGCCGATGTGCGAATGGCTGTCACCGCCGCTGACGACCGTGCGCCAGCCGCTGGAGGAGATGGGCCGGCTCGCCGCCCGCACGCTGTTCCAGCTGCTGGAGGACCAGCCCCTGGTCAGCCCTCGGATGGAGCTCTCGACCGAACTCAAGGTCCGGCTCTCCACGGCCCCGCCCCGGCCCTAGGAAAGACCTTGACGGGTCCCCGGCGTGACCCGGTCCCGCACTCCTGCCCGCGTCCGTACGCGTCGCCGATCTACTGAGGCCGGAGGAAGCAGTCGTTTATGGAGGCATCTCTCCTCAGGATCCACAGTTCGGAATCCAGCACCCATTTGTCGGCTCTGACATCCGCACCGGACACGGATTTCTCTCCATTCGTCCGAATGTGAATGTGGACGCGTCCGGGACGTCCACCGGAGACGACGAGGGACGTCAAGCGACCACCGTATTCCGTCTCAGTTTTCAACTGATAACGCCAGATCAGAGCGCCCTCCATCGAAATACTTTCGACAGGGAGCGTGCTACCGAAAGCCGCTACGGGGCCACTTCGAGGGCCAGGATCACCGAAACTCTTTCGAAACTCTTGACATGTTTCTGCGGGGTTTCCACACTGAGTTCCAAGGCGGTGACACCCCTCTGCCTGAATTCCGGGTGCAGGCCTTGAACCATTACGCCCTGGTGGTGCGCGTCCTTTTACTCATGGACGGGGGCGTCGTTCACGCGAATTCATTCCGCCCGCGCTCAAATCCTTCCGTGATTTCCATCCTGGAGGCTCATTCATGCGCTCACATACCGTTCCACCGTCCACCGCCCGCCGGAAGATCGGCAGCCTGTGTGCGGCGCTGATCGTCGGCGTCCTCGGTTCGGCCGCCGTGCTGGTGGCGCCGCAGACCTCACAGGCCGCCGAGAGCACACTCGGCAGTGCGGCGGCGCAGAGCGGCCGATACTTCGGCACCGCCATCGCCTCGGGCAGGCTCAACGATTCGGCGTACACGGCGATCGCGGCCCGCGAGTTCAACTCGGTGACGGCCGAGAACGAGATGAAGATCGACGCCACCGAACCCCAGCAGGGCCAGTTCAACTTCGCCGCCGGCGACCGCGTCTACAACTGGGCGGTGCAGAACGGCAAGCAGGTGCGCGGCCACACCCTGGCCTGGCACTCCCAGCAGCCCGGCTGGATGCAGAACCTCCGCGGCAGCGCGCTGCGGCAGGCGATGACCCACCACATCAACGGTGTGATGGGCCACTACAAGGGCAAGATCGTCCAGTGGGACGTCGTCAACGAGGCCTTCGCCGACGGCAGTTCGGGTGCCCGGCGCGACTCCAACCTGCAGCGCTCCGGCAACGACTGGATCGAGCTCGCCTTCCGCACCGCGCGCGCCGCCGACCCGGCCGCCAAGCTCTGCTACAACGACTACAACGTCGAGAACTGGACCTGGGCCAAGACCCAGGCCATGTACTCCATGGTCCGAGACTTCAAGCAGCGCGGCGTGCCGATCGACTGCGTCGGCTTCCAGTCCCACTTCAACAACGACAGCCCCTACAACAGCAACTTCCGCACCACCCTGCAGAGCTTCGCCGCCCTCGGCGTCGATGTGGCCGTCACCGAACTCGACATCCAGGGTGCCTCGGGCACGACCTACGCCAACGTGACCAACGACTGCCTGGCCGTCCCGCGCTGCCTCGGCATCACCGTCTGGGGCGTGCGCGACACCGACTCCTGGCGACCGGAGCACTCGCCGCTGCTCTTCAACGGCGACGGCAGCAAGAAGTCCGCCTACGCCTCCGTCCTCAACGCACTCAACGCCGCCTCCCCCAACCCGAATCCGACCCCCTCGCCCGGTTCCGGGCAGATCAAGGGCGTTGCCTCGGGCCGCTGCCTGGACGTGCCCAACGCCGGCACCACCGACGGCACCCAGCTCAACCTGTGGGACTGCAACAACCGCACCAACCAGCAGTGGACCTTCACCGCGGCAGGTGAGCTCAGGGTCTACGGCGACAAGTGCCTGGACGCCGGCGGCACCGGCAACGGCGCCAAAGTCCAGATCTACAGCTGCTGGGGTGGCGACAACCAGAAGTGGCGCCTCGAATCCGACGGATCCATCGTCGGCGCCCAGTCCGGACTCTGCCTCGACGCCGCCGCCAACGGCACCGCCAACGGCACCCTGATCCAGCTCTACTCCTGCTGGAACGGCAGCAACCAACGCTGGACCCGCACCTGATCCGGCGCATCGAGGGCGGCCTCTGCGTCAACCCGGCACAGCGTTTCGCCACCGGTTTCAGCTCGGACGGCGGGTTGAGCTACACCCTCGCAGGCACCCGGGCGAACCTGTTCAGGGCAGTCGCGGTCGTCTCCGGCGGCGAGAACAGCGGGTGCAGCGGCGGCACCCGGCCCATCGCCTACTCCGGCTGCCGTGCCGGGTACCCGGCCCAGTGGGCCGCGTTCGACGGAGGCCACCTGCCCGGCCCGGTCGACGGCTCCCCCGACGAGAGCGGCGTCACCACCTGGACCAAGGGAGGGATCTGGAGGTTCTTCGCACAGTTCCAGTGACAAGTCGCACCAGGAAGTGGAGCCGGGATGATCCTGGCTCCACTTCGTCGTCACCCTTCATGGTCCGGCGAGCGCGGCGCGCCGCGACGACGTCCTCGCGCTGAAGTGAAGCCCCTCCTCGCATCGCGCGGCGGCGTCGGCGATCACGAACGCGGCGCCGGCGTCGGCGTCCGGCCCACGCCGGCTGTGCCACCCTCGCTACCGGAGCACGGGGACGGGCCCTGGCCGGCAGTTCGCGGTTCTTCGCGGTCTGGCCCGGTGAGTGGTCCAGCCACACCTGCTCGTGATCGACGACCTGGACCAGTACGCCAAGGCCCAGTCCCCGTCCCCGTCCCCGTCCCCGTCCACAGCCGGCCGGCCGGCCGGCCGTAGGAATCACCAGGTCACACCTGCGGTGCGGCCCCCGGAACTGGTGGGACATCCACTGATCTTTCCCGGCGCTGCGGTGTTGACTGCAACCAACCCTCCCAACACCACCGCAGGTCGACTCCTCCCGTCGGCGTGCCTCGACATCGTCAAGGGGCAGGTACGTTGAAGACTTCCACACCACGCAGAGCCGGACTCGTGCTCGGCTCCGCAGCCGCGCTCGTGGCCGGGCTGTGTCTGGCGCCGGCCGCCCAGGCTGCACCGGATCCCGGCGTCTCCTTCGGCGGGGCGACCGCCGTCCCGCTGCCCGCGGGCTCCGGAAAGGGCACCGCCCCGGCGCTGGGCGACCTGAACGGCGACGGCAAGGCCGACCTCGTCACCCCGGTCCGGGGCTCGAACACCCTGGTGGCCGCGCTCGGCGACGGCAAGGGCGGCTTCGCCCCCGGTGTCTCCTTCACGCTCGACACCGGCGCCTACCCGACGGCGGTCGCCCTCGCGGACCTCAACGGTGACGGCCGGCTGGACGCGGTCGTCGCCGCTGCCTTGACCAGGCAGCCCACGCAGCACGGCACGGAGAGCATGGGCAGCATCGTCGAGCTGCTCGGTGACGGCAAGGGCGGCTTCGCCCCGGCCACCTCCTACTTCGCGCCGACGCTGGTCAACCCGTCGACGAACGCCATGTTCCCCGCGGACATCGCGGTCGCCGACATGAACGGTGACGCCAAGCCCGACGTGCTGACCTCCAACACCAACGGCGACAACGTCTCGGTGTGGACCAACGACGGCACCGGTGCACTGGGCACCGCGAGCAACTACTACGTCGGTGGCGGTCGGCCCACCAGCTACTCCGCCGCGCAACTGCGCCCTTCCGGCTTGAGGACCGGGGATGTGAACGGCGACGGCAGGACCGACGTGGTCACCGTGAACACGGGTACGTCCGACATCTCCGTCCTCCTCGGTGACGGCAAGGGCCGTCTCGGCCCCGCCACCCGCTTCGCCGACGGCGTCTTCCTCGGCCGGGCCATCGCCCTCGGCGACGTGAGCGGCGACGGCAGGCCGGACGCGGCCGTCGCGCACACCGACCGGACGATCACCGTCTTCCTCGGCGACGGCGCCGGAGCCTTCGGCGCCCCGGTCACCTACCCGGTCGGCGGCAGCGCTCTTGCGGGCGTGGCCCTCACCGACGTCAACACGGACGGGAAGCCGGACCTGGTCACCGACAACGGCCCCGACAACCAGCCCACCGTCCTCCTCGGCGACGGCACGGGCACCTTCCGCAACGCCGGCCCGCTGTACGGCACGGCGAGCGGCGCGAACGGCGCGTACGCCGTCGGAGACCTGAACGCCGACGGCCGGCCCGACTTGGCGGCCGCCTCCACTGCCCCGGGCGTGGCGGCGCAGGTACTGCTGAACACCTCGAAGCCGAAGGGCACGGCCCAGTCGATGTCGGTGCAGGTCGCCAAGGCGCCCGGTGTCCTGTCGATGGAGGTGAACCTGCCGGCCGTCAACTTCGGCACGCCGGCACCCGGCACCGTCAGCACTCCGGCCGGACTCGGCACGTTCACGTACACCGACACCCTCTCCACCACCGCCCCCTGGTCGGTGACCGTTGCCACCACCGACCTGGTCAGCGGCACGGACACCATCGGGTGGAAGAATCTGAGGATCACGGCCGGCGGACACCTCAACGGGACCGGCGGCCAGTGGACGGGCATCGCCAAGCCCGGCCCAGGCGGCCACTTCCCCGAGGGCGCCGACCCGCAGCCGGGCACCAGCCTCTCCCCGGCCGTGACGATGGCGACCGGCGACGGCGGCACCCGCGGTGTCTTCACCCACGACGGGTCGACGGCGCAGTGGAACATCCCCGCGGAGACCGCCCCCGGCTCGTACAGCGGCACCCTCCAGTACACGATCACCGGCTGATCCCGTGAACAGTTGTCTGCGCGCCCAGGGCGGCGCCACCGCCACCTGCCGGGCACGGTTTCCCGCCCTGTGGAGCATCCTCCTCACGGGCCTCGTGCTCGCTCTGGCGCCGGGCGCGCAGGCAGCGCCGGCCTCCGTACCATCGCCCACTCCACCGGAATCCGCCGCGGGCGCGCCGTTCGGCGTGCGGGCCGGGCTCTACGGTCTGACGACGCTGACCGGCGGGCACTTCGGGTACGCGCTGAAGGCCGGCGCCCGGATCGAGGATTCCGCGGTCATCTCCAACGAGAGCGACGAGGCCCGGACCTTCCACGTCTACGGCGCCGACGTCGCCAACGCGGCCGGCGGCGGCCTGGCCCCCGCGCAGGAAGGCCAGAGCATGGGAGCGGTCGGGGCCTGGCTGAAGCTGGACTCCGAGGCCACCGTCACCGTGCGGCCGAAGAGCAGGGCCACGGTCCGCTTCTCCCTCGCGGTCCCCGCCGGCACCCCGCCGGGCAGCTATCTCGGCAGCCTGGTCACCGCGCTGCGCACCCCCGCGGTCAGCGGCAGGGTGAACACCGAGACCCGTATCGCCCGGCTCGTCGAACTCACCGTCCCCGGCACCGCCGACCTCCAGGTCTCCCTCACGGAACTGGAACACCGGCCTGCGGGCGGCGGCGAGGAGTTCACCGTGACCGTACGGAACACGGGCAACGTCCTCTACACCTTCGCCGGAACGCTGCACATCACCGGCGGCAGCTCCCCGCGCACCGTCCCGCTCACCCCCACGGGGATCTACGTGATCCCCGGTGGCAGCGCCACCATCACCGGCCGCCTGGCCGACCTCCCCGCTCTCGGCCGCCGCACGGTCACCGCCTCGGTGACCGCCACGGTTCCCGGCGGCGCGGCGAAGACCGTGGACAGCAACACGGTCCGGCTGTCCTCCTTCCCCTGGCTCATCGCCGCCCTCACCGTCGGCGGCCTCCTTGCCCTGGGCCTTCTCCTCGTCATCACGCGCAAGCGACGGCGTGCCTGGCTGCGTCGTCACGCAGAGGAACGCACCGCGCTGCGCGCACTGCGACGGGAACTGCGGGCGGGCAACCCACCTGCCGACGACGACCCTCATGAATCACGGGCAGGCGGCGCCGAACACCCGTAACCGGCGCAACGGACTCTGGCGGGGCCGGTGTTTCCAGGCAGGCGGAGCACTGCGACCGACGACAACGCGGCGAGGTGCGGCACCAGGGCACGCGAGCCCGGCACGATCCCACGTGAGGCCTAGGCACCTCGGGACAGCCGAAAGGGCGCCAGGCCTGGAAGTTCAGGCCGGGCGCCCTTTCGTCGGGGCGTGCGCGTCAGGACGCGGAGGCGCTGTTCGACGCGGGCGTGCCGGCCAGGATCGTCTCCTCCACCGCTTCGTACCGCATGCGCTGGTCGGCCGGGTCACGTTCGCGGAGGACCGTACCGAGCCAGCCCGCGAGGAAGCCCAGCGGGGCCGAGAGGATGCCCGACGTGGTGAACGGGAACCAGTTGAAGTCCTGGTCCGGGAAGATCGCCTGGGGGGATCCGGACACCAGGTTGCTGCCGATCATGAGGATGATCGCGGAGGCACTGCCCACGATGAGGGTGCAGAGCAGTCCACTACGGGAGTACCGGCGCCAGAAGAGGCTGTAGATGAGGGCCGGTGCGACCGCGGACGCGCCGATGCAGAACGACAGCGTGAGCAGTGCCTGAAGGTTCAGATGCCGTGCACCGGCGGCGATCGCGATCGCCACGAGCCCGACGCCGGCCGCGGCGATCCGGGCGATGGCCATCTCTGCGGAGTCCTTCAGTTGCGCCTTTCGCCGCAGCCCGTGCGTGATGAGGTCGTGCGCCAGGGTGTTGGCGCAGGCGAGGGTGATCCCGGCCACCGAGGCCAGCAGGGTCAGGAAGATGGCTGTCGCCACGGCCGTGAACAGCAGTGTCTCGACGGTCGTCTGGTCCGTGCCCATGACGGCCTGGCTGACCATGAGGAACGCTGTCTTGCCCTGCGGGTCGCCGGCGACGATCCCCTGGTGGCCGACGATCGCCGCCGCGCCGAAGCCGATGACGGCGATCAGCAGACAGGTCACGACGACGGTCGACACGGCCCAGGACATCGAGCGCCGCACGGCTGCCGCGCTGCGCGCGGTGAACATGCGCATGGTGATGTGCGGCAGCACCGCGGCGCCGAGCACGACCGTCAACTGAGTGCTGATCATGTCGAGTTCGTTGCCGCCGAACTGCAGACCGGAGGCGAGATAGGCGTCTCCCGCCCCGCTGCCGCGCTTGGCGGCCTCCAGCAGGGAGGGCAGGCTGAAGTCGAACCGGTTGAGGATGAGCACGGCGATCGCGAGGGACGCGCCGAGCAGGGCGACGGTCTTGACGATCTGGATGAAGGCGGTGCCCTTCATGCCGCCGAGCGCCGCGTACGCGATCATCAGCAGGCCCAGGAACACGATCGCCCCGGTCTTGAAGCCGTCGGCGTCGAAGCCGAGGACGACGGAGAGGAGATCGCCGGCGCCCGCGAGCTGGAAGATCACCAGCGGCAGCAGTGCGGTCAGGGTGACCGCGGCCGTGGTGATCCGCACGGCGGGGCCGGGGAGACGCCGGGTGAAGACGTCGCCGATCGTGAACCGGCCGGCGTTGCGCAGCGGTTCGGCGAGCAGGAACATCATCAGGACCAGCGAGAGCACGGTGCTCAGGGCGAGCGTGACGCCGTCGTAGCCGACGAGCGCGATGATGCCGATGGTGCCGAGCACGGTGCCGGCGGAGATGTAGTCGCCGGCGATCGCGAGGCCGCTCTGCACGGGGGAGAGCGAGCGGTAGCCGGTGTAGAAATCGCTCAGGTCGTCACGATCGGGGCCGGTCATCACGCACAGCAGCAGCGTGACGGTGATGACCGCGATGAACGCCATCAGCGACATGGTCTGGGCCTCGGAGCTGAAGCTGGTCATGCGCGCGCACCTCCGGTGGGCTGCTGCCACACGGGACGTCCGGAGCGCCTCGGGCGTTCCGGCCGGGGCGCGGCTGCCGCGGCCGCCTGCTCGGCGCGTTCGCGGATCGCCGCGGCGAGCGGGTCGACGCGGTTGCGCGCGATCCGCTCGTACAGCGCGATCGCAGCCAGCGCCACGGGCAGCTGGAGGAGCCCCAGGACCAGACCGGTGGTGAGACCACCGGTGATGTTGCCGGTCATCATCGAGGGGGCGTAGCCGGACAGGAAAAGGAAGATGACGAAGTAGCCGAGTGCGGTGAAGGTGGCGACGCGGCGGAGCCTGCGGTAGGCCGATCCGAGCCGGTGCAGGTCATCACGATCGTCGGTGGCGGCGGGCGGTTGCGGCTGCGGGGACGCGTCCCAGGGCTGCTGCGCGGAGTCCCAGCCCTGCGGCGAGGAGTCCCACGCTGGCGGGGACGAGTCCCAGGCTGCCTGTGGATCGGTGTCCCAGGACGGCGATCCGCCCTCCCAGGACTGCGACGCCGCCTCTTGGCGGTGCCGCCCGGCATTCCGGTGCTGGGGTACGGGTGGTGGGCCGGGGAAAGGCTGGTGGTACGACATCGATCTTGCTCCTTGCCGCCCCGGGGAACGGGCGGGTGGCGCTGGTGGTCCGCGTACGTTACTCATGGGTATGGCTCCTGCGTAAGGGGGTGTCCGACCGCTCGGTATGTCGGTTCGGTGACGATCCTGTGCGCGTGGCGACGAAACCGGCGGAAACCCCCTCGTGGATCTTTCCGCAGGTCACGGGTGTGTCTCGGGCCGCCCCATGGGCAGGGCAGACCGCTCGGCACGACCGGTCCGGCGAATGCGCCGGGCGGGCCGACGATGTGATCGGGTCGATGCCCTCGGCTGTCCTCGGCCCGGATCGGCCCGGCCTGCCGCCGATGACAGAAACGCCTCCGCCCAGGTCTCCGCCCGCCTGCAGCACCGGCGACCGGAGGCATCTCCCCGCAGGACTCCGGTGGGACCTCGGCGTCCTCACGGCCGGCGGCGCTCAGACGACCCCGCCGGGACGGCCCTCCTCAACTGTCCTGGAGCAGCAGGGGCGCCGGGTCCCCGTCGTTCCAGCCCGGGGGAAGCGCGGCCAGGGCGTCGGCCACGGCGGCGCCTCGGAGGAAGGCCGCCCGGTGACCGCCGACGATGCGGGCCTCGCCGCCGGCCCAGGAGACGGGTACCAAACGGGTGAGCCCGGGCGACGTCCGCGCCCGGCCCCGGACCGGTAGGCATGGGAGGGGCGCAAGGGGGCGCCCCGACAGTCCGGCGATCAGAGGGCCGAGAAGGGTGCGGGCGGCGACCAGGGCCGCGTACGGATTGCCCGGTAGTCCCACCACCCAGCGCCCGGTGCGGAGTCGGGCGAGCAGCATGGGATGGCCCGGGCGGCAGGCGACGGTGTCGACGACCAGGTGGGCTCCGGCGTCGGCGAGGAGCCGCCGGAGCTGGTCGGTGTCTCCTACGGAGGTCGAGCCGGTGACCGCGACGACTTCGGCGTCGTGTCGCGCGTGCACGGCTGCGGCGAGGCCGCCCGCCGGCAGGTCCGGGACGTGCCGCGATGTCACCATCTCGCCACCGAGTTCGGCCACCAGGGCGGGCATCAGCGGCCCCAGCGCGTCACGGACCCGACCGACCCCCGGGACACCCGAGAGGTCAAGTTCGTCACCGCTGACCAGCAAGCCGACATGGGGACGTGGGCGGACCGGCAGGGTGTCGTGGCCGCACACGGCGGCCAGCCCGATCAGTGCCGGAGAGATGCGCGTTCCCGCCGGAGCAAGGCGGTCGCCGGGCTCGGCATCCTCGCCCGTGCGACGGATGTGCCGACCTTCCGCTTGCGCAGGCCCGAACAGCCGACCGTCGTCGAACGACGCCAGCTCCTTCGGCAGGACCGCGACTGCCCCCGACGGCACCAGCGCTCCGGTGGAGATCTCCACACCGTCGCCCGGTCCCAGCTCTCCCCGCCACGGCGTCCCGGCCCGGGCCGTACCCCGAATCCTCCACGGTCCCGGACCGGACACGGCAAAGCCGTCCATGGCCGCCGTGTCGAACGCCGGGACGGGCCGGAGGGTACACAGGCCCTCGGCGAGCGTCAGCCCCGCGGCATCGCGCAGCGAGACGGGCCCGCTGCCCATCGGCCGCGCCGCTCCATGCGCCAGCATCCTGCTTTCGGCCCACGTCACCGCGTGCGTGACCTGCGGATGTGGCGGCGCAAGCGCGGCGGACACCGAGGGGGATGCGTGCGTCGTGGGCGGCATGGCACCCAGTGTCGGGCCGCGGCGTTTCCGGTCGCCGCCCGTGAGATTTCCCGGCGCGCCGTTTGGCTCACCGTCCAAGCCGGGCACCTGAGAAGACTCCCCCGGAACCCCCCTATGGGTGTTCGTCCTCCTCGTACGAATGGCGCTGCTCGGTCCACGGGTCGGCGATGTTGTGGGCCACCCCTTGGCAGGCCGCCGAAACCCGTGTTCACGTCCGGCTCCGGTACGAGAGGGAGCCGGACGGCCGGCACGGACGTCAGCTCTGGTCCTGACGCCCGGTTCACCGACGCGAGAGGGCCGCGCTCCCGGCCTCGGAAGCGCGGCCCTCTCACTGGGCACGAGTGATCAGGCGGAAGCGAGGGAGATCTCGGTCGACTTGATCAGGGCGACGACGGAGGCGCCGGCCTTCAGGCCGAGGTCCTCGACGGCGTCCTTGGTGATCGCGGCGGTCAACTCGCCGCCCTCCACCGAGACCTTCACCGAACCCATGGCCCCACCGGTCGCCACCTCGGTGACGGAGCCCGCGAGTTGGTTGCGGATGGAGATGCCCTCCACCGGGCCGGTCGCGAGGGCGACCTCGGTGGACTTCACCAGGGCCTTGACCGCCGACCCCTCGGCCAGGCCCAAGTCCTTGACGGCGTCGGCGGTGATGGCCGCGGTGATGTCCTGACCGCCGTCCAGGCGCACCTTCACGGACGCCATCGCCTCGCCCGCGGTGACGGACGTGACGGTACCGGGGAGCTGGTTACGAATGGACAGAGTCATGGAACACGCCTCACAAAGCCGGAAACGAGCAGCCGTCACTTCTGTGACCTGCGTCTCGACCGACGCTACCGGAAAGAAAATCGCCTTCGGCGCCATGCGTCGCATCCACCAGCCGAATGGACGAATTCCCCTCGCTCATTCCATGAAGGTCTCCAGACCTCAACGTTTCGGGCCCATCAGCCTTCTGAGCTGGGACTCATTTCCCTTCACATCGGATCCACTCCCATTCGAAATGGTTCCGGGAAATCGCAGATGCGCAGATTCCACAGCGATCTCGACCGCATTTGCCGACTCCTCTCCAGGATCTCACCCCAAGGGCTGTCCCGTAAGTGATCTTTAGTACGAGGGTGGTCGGCTGAGATCGGATCCTGGGTCCCACCCTTCGGAAGAGGCGCCGACCTCGGTTCACCCCTGTGACCGCACGACATGGCAGCGGATGGCAGGGGCCGTCCTCCCGGCAACGTGTGGATCCACCCGCCCCGGGAGATGGGCAGGGCCCCTGTTATCGTGCGCCGATGTCAACGATCAAGCAGTTCCAAGTGACCTTCGACTGCGCGGAACCTGCGCGCCTCGCCGCCTTCTGGTGCGAGGTGCTGGGGTACGTCGTACCGGCAGTCCCGGAGGGCTTTGCCACGTGGGAGGAGTACCACCACTCGCTGCCGCCTGAGGACGAGGTCTACTTCGCGTGCGCTGATCCCTCGGGTGTGGGCCCGCGCGTGCTCTTCCAGCGAGTTCCCGAAGGCAAGGTCGTCAAGAACCGGGTGCATCTCGATGTGCGGGTCGGGACAGGGCTCGTGGGTGACGAGCGCCTGGCCACACTTGAGGCCGAATGCGCACGGCTGATGGCGCTCGGCGCGAAACACGTGCTGACGCAGCGCGCCGATGGCGTCAACGAGTCGTGCATCACGATGCAGGACGTCGAGGGCAACGAGTTCTGCCTCGCCTGATTCTCCTCCGAGACTGCGAGGGGGAGCCGTCTCCCGGGACCTCTCAGAGCTGGTTCACCTCGGACACGTACCGGCCGCCGTGCGTGTCCTGCGGGACGACGAAGTGCGGACCGGCCGCGTCGTCAAACGGCTTGCCGTCCTCCGAAACCGCCGGCAGGATCCGGGACTTGGCGAAACCGGGGTCGAGCTCGGCCCAGCCGGGGTCGAGCTCGGCCCAGCCGAAGACGGCCCGGTAGTCGCCGCCGGTCGCCGCGACAAGGCCCCGTAGCTGTCCGTTCTTCTTCGACGATCAAGCTGTCAGTGTCTGACACTAAGGTCAGCCCTATGACAGCAGACCTGGTCCGGGACTCATGGAACCGCATCGACGCGTGGCTGCGCGAGCACGCGCCTCGTACTTTCGCCACGCTTCAGCCGCCAGCGGGAGATGAGGAGATTGTGGCAGCGCAAGAGGAACTCGGTGTCACCTTCCCTCCGGACCTGGTCGCTTCACTGCTCCGGCACAACGGGGCGGTGGACGGGGCGGAGGCTTTCCGGTTCAGCACGGACGACCGGCTGCTCGGAGTGAGTGGGATCCTCGGAGATACCGGGTTCATGCGCGGCGTCGCCCAAGACCTTGACGAGGAGGGGGCCGAGC
Organism: Streptomyces sp. CB02980; assembly: GCF_014451325.2. Classification (GTDB taxonomy): domain Bacteria; phylum Actinomycetota; class Actinomycetes; order Streptomycetales; family Streptomycetaceae; genus Streptomyces. Next base: position 617,940 of record NZ_JACSCH020000001.1, read on the forward strand.
ACTATTGGCATCACGGCTACGTGAAGTTCGGTTCCTATGGGGCGACGTCGGACGGTCTCATGATCGATTGCCGCACTGGGCGGGACTCTTTCGGTGCGATCGGACGGTTCTTCGACGAGACCGGCACCAGTTTCGGTCAGGCCGACTCGCTGGGTGGGTATCTGGCAGAGCTGGCCGGCCGGCTCGAGCGCGGGCAGGACGGTGGTGTCGTGACGTTCAACGGTCGGCTGTTCTGGGAGTCGGCCATGTCTGCCCGCCCTGAGTGGGGCAGCGCCGACGATCCCCTTCCCGCACCGGACGAGCCGCTACCTGAGCTGGACCTTTCCTGCAGTCCCACCGACCTCCTCCACGTGAGTTACCTGGACGGATTTGAGGAACTCGGTGCACTGCTCGCGGTCCTGCCACGTGAGCAGGTGGCTGAGGCTGCGCGGAAGCAGCTGCGCAGACTGGCGGTCGAAACGGGCTTGAACAAATACCCGGAGGTCAAGTCAGCTCTGGACGCGTTGGAGCGGGGTGAAGCCCCACCACGGCTGGACCAGACCGATCCACTGGCCTTGCGCCTACGCGCGGTGCTTGTGCAGGCGAACACCCACCGAGACGTCACTCGCAGGTGGGCCGCGGAGAAGATGGCACACGGGATCTGGGGGTCCCCCTACAGGTCCGTGTACGAGAGCGCGGGGATCCGGAGTCGCCTTACTGTCGACTGGCGTGCGGATCTGCATGCGGACCTGGGCAATCCTCCACTGCCACCGATACCTGACGATCGATTCTGGGGGACCCTGCGCAACCCCGCCATCGACTCCAGCTGGTACGCAGCTCAGTACGCCCGAGATCAGGACTGACCCCAGCGGCTCCGGTTCCGCGTGAGCGCTTCATGTGGCGGTCATCGCCACATGAAGCGCTCCGTCACAATGATGGATCGTGAAGTGCGGCGAGCGAGGGCCCTCGGGCTGTTGGTCGAGATGTCTGACGTCTCAATCACGTTGCGCGGAGGCCTCGTTGGTCGTCCTTCCGTGCCTCAGTCCAATCGCCTCTTCGAGGCGAAGCCTGTTCGACTGCTCACCGGCTCCGGGCCCGGCTCTCCGGAATCTTCCCGGGCCTGGAGCGGGCCTTGGACCTCACGAACAAGGGCCCGCTGACCCTGCTGACCGGTTACCAGACCCCTTCGGCCGTGCGCCGGCTCGGCGCCGAGCGCCTGGAGACCTGGCTGCGGAACTGCAAGGTTCTCCACGCCGATCCGCTCGCCGAGACCGCGGTTCAGGCCGCCGAACGTCAGCACACCAGCCTGCCCGGGGAGAAGCCGACCGCTCAGATGGTGCACACGCTGGTGAAGGAGCTGATGGCCCTCAACGAGGAGGTCGCCGAGGCAATCTGCGGCGCCCCCCAGCGGTACAACCGACGGCTCCAGCGCGTGCTCTACACCTCCGCGCTGTTCAGCATCCGACGGTCCGAGGAATCCCGCCGGTTCTACGACCGCAAACGAGCCGAGGGCAAGCGCCACACCCAAGCCGTCCTCGCCCTCGCCCTCGCACGCCGCCGCGTCAAGGTCCTCTGAGCCCTCCTCCGCGGCGGACGGACCTACGAGCTCACACCGCGACCGCCCTCGCGGCTTGACAGACGGCATGAGGAATCGGCGGCACGGGACAAAGGGTGGCCCCTGTCGCGTCTCCGGTGATCTGGCCCCTGTCTCAAGTGACTTGGTCCGATTCACTCGAGGTCTCAGAAGATCTGGTTCGCCGGCATGCGGGATGTCCTGTCACCTCGCAGCCGGCGGCTTCCCATGGGGCGCACTCCGCGCTGCTCGATTCCCACCGCGCGCGGGTGACCATTGGCCGGCCTCGGGCCCGTTGTGCCCTTCTGGCTGCCCTTTCGGCCCTCACAGGGGCCGTACAGAGGCCCTAGTCTCGGACTTCGGGGCCGAACAGCGACCTGGAGAGCTGGCAAGCATGCACGAGACAAGGACGCCCGAGGTGTCACCGGCAGCTGCGGCAGCACCGAGGAGGCAGGCACAGGGCGCGGCCCCGGAGCACTCCGCCCGACAGGTGCCGCACCCCGCCGTACTCGCCGACCTCCAACGGACGGTGGGCAACGCGGCCGTGACGCGCTGGGTGCAGTGCCAGGAAGATCCCGGGGCCAGGGAGGAGGCGCGGCGGCATGCCGCCGATCCCACCGTGCACGGCGAGTGGGGCACTTTCCGCGACACGATGGCGCAGGCGGGCTTCCCCAACGACGTCACGGACGACGCCTGGCAGCTCATCCTCAGTGGCATCGCCGAACAGGGGCAGCTCAACGACGAGGCCATGGCGAAGTACGCCGGCCGCCAGGAACAGCGCGACCATCGCGCGTCGAACAGCTGGTACCAAGAGCTCGTGCAGCTCATCGGCGAATACCTGAAGATCGACACGCCGACGCTGGCTCTCTGGTCGGGCGGCAGGCAGGTCAGCGACTACGCCCTTGCCAAGGGCCACACCCCCCTGGAGTCCACCCCCTTCGGGGGCGTGGTCGACAAGCTGACCTTGACCCCTGACTGGATGCTCAAGACACCGATGTGGAACGTCCTGTCCAAGGCCTTCGTGAACCATGCCCGCGGCCCCGTCCACATCTTTCTGCGGGCATTCAACCCCGACAGCGTTCTCATCTCGCAGGAGGTCCCGCAACTGCGCGTGGTCATGGCGCTCAACCCGGCAGTGCGGCTCATCTGGCACCCGGTGTACGTCGCGGCCGACGGGAAGCTGATGGAGGTCACCAAGAGCCTTGAGCTGGCCTCCGACACGTCCTACTCCACCCGGGACGAGTGCGTGCAGGTCCTCTACGACTACCTCCGGCTCAAGCACGACCCGGCCAACGCCCACTCCCAGCGTGCCCACATGGAGATGAGCGCCCACCTCGCCGCCAACGGCAACCCGCAATAGCGCCGGCTTCACGGTCCCTGCGGCGCACGCAAACCGATGTCCAGGTCCGTCTTCGACGGACCAGATCGTTTGATACGGGACTGCCATGTGACGGCGAAACCCGAGCATGTGTCACTCAAGGCTGAGTGCATCGTTGCGGTGCGACTCAGGCCGGCGGGTCCTGCCACGCCGCAGCGGCGCTGGACGACCCGCTGCGGCGTAGCAGAACGCCAACGCTTCAGCGTCGGATGCGGATGGTCACCTGGATGCCACCGGCGGCACTCACTCCGCCGCCGATGACCCCGACGGCGGTGGCCGCGACGGCGTGATCAGTCAGGGCCAGGATGACCACGGCGACAGTGCACCGCGCTCCCGAAGGAGCCGACCCACAGCCCGGGCGCAAGGTCACGGCGGGTGACGCCGAGCGGGTTCCGTCCCGTCGCGGGGGCCTGCAGGTGACCGCCGCCTCGATCGCCTTCGGCGTCTTCTTTCACGCTGGCCGGCCGCACCGGGGCCCCGCGCGGGCACCGCTCGTTGCGACGGTGGGGGCAATGTGCCTCACCTTCCCTGTGCCAGCAGTGCCGCCCGGCCCCGACATCGCCCCGGGACCCGGATTCCTCCACCACGCGCCGCGACTGGGGAGCGTCGGCGCTCCCCACGGTGCATGCAATCACCGTCATCCCGAGCACACCGACTACCTGCGGTTGCATTTATAGCGCGTCTGCAATTATTGTCGAGGCACGTAAGGAGCCTACTCAAGCAATCACAGAAGGGGTGAGCCATGCCGCTCGCACTCCTCGCCCTGGCAGTCGGGGCCTTCGGCATCGGCACGACCGAGTTCGTCGTCATGGGGCTACTGCCCGAGATCGCCGGCGACTACGGCGTCTCGATCCCCACCGCCGGTCTGCTCGTCACCGGCTACGCGCTCGGCGTCGTCGTCGGCGCGCCACTGCTGACCGTCCTCGGCAGCAAGGTGAGCCGCAAGCGGATGCTCATGCTGCTCATGGGACTGTTCGTGGTCGGCAACATACTCTCCGCCATCGCCCCGAGCTTCGGATTGATGGTGACCGGCCGTGTGATCGCCTCGCTCGCGCACGGCTCGTTCTTCGGCATCGGGTCCGTCGTCGCCGCCGGACTCGTCGCCCCGGACAAGAAGGCCGGCGCCATCGCCACCATGTTCACCGGCCTCACCGTCGCCAACATCGTCGGCGTGCCGCTCGGCACCCTCATCGGGCAGGCCGTCGGCTGGCGCACCACCTTCGCGATCGTCGCCGCGCTCGGAGTGATCGGCCTGTTCGGCATCTCCAAGCTGGTCCCCGCCATGCCCCGCCCGGAGGGCACCCACCTGCGCCGGGAGCTGAAGGCGTTCCGCAACCCCCAGGTACTGCTCGCGATGGCGATGACCGTGCTCGGCTTCGGCGGCGTCTTCGCCGCGATCACCTACATCGCACCGATGATGACCGAGGTCGCCGGCTACTCCGACGGCGCGGTCACCTGGCTCCTGGTCCTCTTCGGCGTCGGAATGTTCCTCGGCAACCTGCTCGGCGGCCGGTTCGCCGACCGCGCGCTGATGCCCCTGCTGTACGCCGCCCTGGGCGGGCTCGTGATCGTCCTCGCCCTCTTCACCGTGGTCGCCCACGACAAGGTCCTCGCCGCGATCGCCATCTTCCTCGTCGGAGCGCTCGGCTTCGCCACCGTCCCGCCGCTGCAGAAGCGCGTCCTCGACCAGGCGCACGGCGCACCGACCCTGGCCTCCGCCGTCAACATCGGCGCCTTCAACCTCGGCAACGCGCTCGCCGCCTGGCTTGGCGGCCTCGTCATCGCCGCCGGCCTCGGCTACACCGCGCCGAACTGGGTCGGCGCCGTCCTCGCCGGAGCCGCGCTCGGCCTCGCCCTCTGGTCCGCCGCGCTGGAACGCCGGGCCCCCGCGAGCACCGATGCCTCCGATGCCGCGACCGCCGATGCCGCGGACACCAGCGCCGTCGCCCGTGTCGCCGTACACCACTGACCCCCTCCTCTCCCCCGCCGCACACCACCCCAGGAGAAGCGCCATGACCACCACCGCCGTCGCCCCGCTGACCACCCAGGACGCCGAGATCCTGCTCACCGCCGCCCGTCGCGCCGCCGAGGCCGCCGGGGCCACCGTGAGCGTCACCGTCCTCGATGCCGGCGGCCACCTCCTCGCCTTCCGCCGCGACGACCGCGCCGTACTGATCTCCGGCGAGACCAGCACCCGCAAGGCCTACACCGCCCTGCAGCTCAACGCCCCCACCGCCGACCTCGTCGACCTGGTCAAGCCGGACGGCCCCTTCCACTCCCTGACCACGGCCCTGGACCGCCCGCTCCTCTTCATCGCCGGCGGCGTCCCCGTCCACCGCGGCGGCACGCTCATCGGCGCCATCGGTGTCGGCGGCGGCGCGCCCGAGCAGGACCACTCCTTCGCGGTCACGGCCACCGCAGCCCTCGTCTGATCCGTACCGGCGAGAAACCCGTAGCGACATCCGCAGAGAAACCCGTAGAGAAAGCAGTCCACGCATGTCCCACCTCCCCACCGTCACGCTCAACAACGGCGTGGAGATCCCGCAGTTCGGCTTCGGTGTCTTCCAGATCCCCGACGACGAGACGACCGCCGCCGTCGGCCACGCCCTCCAGGCCGGTTACCGCTCCTTGGACACCGCCGCCGTCTACGGCAACGAGGCCGGCGTCGGACGGGCGCTCGCCGACTCCGGCATCGACCGCGACGAGCTCTTCGTGACGACCAAGCTCTGGAACGCCGACCAGGGGTACGACTCCACCCTGCGGGCCTTCGAGGACAGCCTCGCCAAGCTGGGCCTCGACCACGTGGACCTGTACCTGATCCACTGGCCGACGCCGGCGCGTGACCTGTACGTCGACACCTGGCGCGCCATCGAGAAGCTGGTCGCCGACGGGCGAGTCCGCGCCGCCGGAGTCTCCAACTTCCAGCCCGCGCATCTGAAGCGGCTGCTCGACAGCAGCAGTCTCGTCCCGGCCGTCAACCAGATCGAGCTCCACCCGGCGCTCCAGCAGCGGGAACTCCGCGACCTGCACGCCGCCCACTCCATCGCCACCGAAGCGTGGAGCCCGCTCGCCCAGGGCGCCGTCCTCGCCGAGCCGGCCCTCGTGGACATCGCCGCACGGCACGACAAGTCCCCCGCCCAGGTGGTGCTGCGCTGGCACCTCCAGCTCGGGAACGTCGCGATCCCGAAGTCCGTCACCCCCGCTCGTATCCGCGAGAACATCGACGTCTTCGACTTCGTCCTCTCCGACGAGGAGATGAGCGCGCTCGGCGGCCTCGACCGCGGACTGCGCACCGGGCCGGACCCCGACACCCTCAACTGAGCCCGTCCCGGCTCCCGGATCGTCCGCGCCCCCGCCGCCCGTCGGCCGCGAGGGCGTACCGCAGGGCTCGGGCCGTCCGCGACGCGCGCGCCGGCCCTACGCCCGGACCGTGCGCAGCGAACCGTCCGTGCGGAGGTCTGCGAGCGTCGGGTAGCCGTCGACGGCCATGATCAGGTCGGCCTCGGCGAGGAGGGCGCGCAGGACGTGCACGATGCCGTCGGCGCCGCCGAGGGCGAGTCCGTACGCGTACGGGCGCCCGACGCCCACCGCCGTGGCCCCGAGCGCGAGGGCCTTGATGACGTCGGCGCCGCTGCGGACCCCCGAGTCGAAGAGCACGGGGAGGCCGTCGGCGGCGGCGACCACGTCGGGCAGGGCGTCCAGGGCGGGCAGGCCGCCGTTGGCCTGGCGGCCGCCGTGGTTGGAGCAGTAGATGCCGTCCACGCCGCCGTCCCTCGCGCGGCGGACGTCCTCGGGGTGGCAGATGCCCTTGAGGACGATCGGCAGGTCGGTGAGCGAGCGGAGCCAGGCCAGGTCGTCCCAGACGAGCGGCTTGCCGAAGACGCCCACCCACTCCAGGACGGCGGCGCGCGGGTCCTCCTCGGGGCTCTTGGCCAGCCGGGCCCGGAAGACGGGGTCCGAGGTGTAGTTCGCGAGCGCGTGTCCGCGCAGCTGGGGGAAGTTGCCGGTGGCGAGGTCCCTGGGCCGCCAGCCGGTGATCCAGGTGTCGAGCGTGACGACGATGCCCTTGAAGCCGGCGGCCTCGGCACGGCGTACGAGGCTCTCCGCGAGGTCGCGGTCGGTGGGCGTGTAGAGCTGGAAGAAGCCCGGCGTGTCGCCGAACTCGGCGGCGACGTCCTCCATCGGGTCCACGCTGAGCGTGGAGGCGATCATCGGCACGCCGGTACGGGCGGCGGCGCGGGCGGTCGCCAGGTCGCCGTGCCCGTCCTGAGCGCAGAGGCCGATCACGCCGACCGGCGCCATGAACAGCGGAGACGGCAGCTTGAGCCCGAGCAGGTCGACGGACAGGTCGCGCCGGGCCGCGCCGACCATCATGCGCGGCACGAGCCCCCAGGTGCGGAAGGCCGTGGCGTTGGCCTCCTGGGTGGACTCGTCACCCGCGCCGCCGGCCACGTACGACCACAGCGAGGGCGGGAGCGCGGCCCGCGCCCTCGTCTCCAGTTCGGCGAAGGTCATCGGCTGTGTGGGCAGGACGCCGAAGAGCCCGTCGAAGTAGATCTCGTGCTGGTAGTCGCCGTAGTGCTGGGGCATGGGGTGACGTGTCCCTTCCGGTTCCTGACGGCGCGCTCGGGGCGCCCCGCCGTGGTGGCCCCCATGGTGCCCGCCCCGCGCGCCCGTGACCATGGAACGGCGGCCGGGAATGGACAGGTCTCGGTGTGACCGGTGGTCAGGAGCGCGACGCGGTCCTGCACCCGCCGTCCGGGCTCGCTGTCCCGCCGGACATCGACGTGCTGCGGTTGTACGGGTCGACGGTCTCGCCGTCGGGCGAACCGCCGTCCGACCCCCGGGTACCGAACTCCGGGGTGAAGTAGCCGGTGTGGGTGTCGCAGCCGCCGTTGGTCATGTCGACCTTGTACGAGACGAGGGAGAGGGTGCCCGGCTCGGTGATGATCTTCGAGGGGTCGTCCCAGTTCACCACGACCTCGCGCCGCGCGATCGTGCGCACGACCTCGTCGCCGCCGGCCCCGGCCCGTACGACCGGGTAGACGTAGGTGACGTCGGTGGTCACCTGAAGCGCGCCGCGATCGCCCTCCCGGAACGTCATCCGGCCCCGGGTCTTGACGATGTCGCCGGCCAGGCGCGCGTACGAGGTGTCGAAGCGGCTGAAGAGGAGGAGCGGGTCGTTCTCCTCCGTCGGCGTGCCGAACGCGGCGGCCAGATAGTCCTTGACGTCCTTCTGGTGCGGGTTGATCAGGGCGATCGCCTGGGTGGGACGCCCACCGCGCAGCACGGCCGGGTCCAGACTGGTCGCGACGAGGAAGTCGCGCGTCTGCCGGAGCGCCTTCTCCACCTGTGCCTTGCTCATCCAACCGGTCGCCCGTGCGTCGGGGACGGTGATCCCGGCCGTGCCGTCCGCCCAGCGCACGGCGGGCGAGCCTCGGAACGGTTCGGCGGGCGTGGGGCGGCGGGCCGGTTCCACGGGCGGCGCGTCGGTCGGACGCCCCGACTCCTGGGCGAGCGGCGGTCCGGACGCCGCGCCCCCGCCGGAGGCGCCGATCATGTTCCACGGGTCGAGCGCCACGACCAGCAGCGCCGCGGCGGCGAGCAGCCCGACCAGGTACCGGCCCTTCCTGCGCCGGGCCGGGGCGGCGGGCGTGTACGTACGCCAACCGTCGTTTCCCGCAGGCTCGTTGCGCAGCCGGTCCGTCACGACCCGCGCCCGCGCGGACGGCTCCTTGGGCGCGTCCGCGACGCCTTCCACGGAATCCCGCAGGAACTGTTCCCACACGTCGTCCGGCACCGACGAATCGCCCCGGTCCCCACCCGTATTCACACCGCGCTCCTCGTATCGCACACGCCCGAATGGGCGGCCCACCCCCGGGGCAACCGCATGATCCCATCCCGGACTTCGGGGTGTTGAGGCAGGTCAGGCCGTCCACGGCGCTCGGCCGGGCGCCCCTGGGATGAGGGCGACGGGGCGGGGCAAGGGCGGGGGCTCAGCTTGTCCGAGGAGTCCAGTCGCCCAGCCAGTGGAGCGTGTCCTGGGTGGCCGCCTCCGTGGGGGTCAGGTGGGGGCGGTCCGGGTGGGCCGGGCCCGAACCCGGGCCCGTGTTGCGGTATTCAGCGAAGCGGTCCGCCTTCCAGGAGAAGCCGCTCATGTCCGTCCAGGGCGTGGGCTTCACCGCGGCGCTCAGGACGCTGTCGCGGACCGTCGTCTGGGGCGAGAGCGTCGCGTCTCCGCCCGCGTGCCAGGGGCGTCCGAGGAAGAAGCCGCCCGCGGCGACGTCACCGTTCACCGTGGAGCGGGTGATCAGGAAGCCCTTGCGCCCGGCCGGGGTGCTCGGGGCCGTCACGTACCCCGCCGACGTGCCGTCCCAGCGCTTCTTCAGGGTGAGGACCGACCTGTCGATCACCGCCGTGGCCCGCCCGAAGACGAAGTCGACGTTGCCGATCACGTAGGAGTGGGTGACGTACACCCGGCCGGGCCTTTCCTTCGCGGCGGTGTCGAGCAGGAGGGTGTCCTGGTCGCCGGTGACGATGACGCCGTCGAGGAGGATCCGGTCGGCGGCCGTGCGGAGGGCCACGGCCTGATGCCCGTTCAGGTCGCGGTTCGCGGCCTCGTCGAAGTCGTTCGAGATGGTGAGGTTCCGCGCCTGGAAGTCGTCGGCCTCGACCGCGACGGTGGCGCTGCCGCTCGTCCCGTACGTTCCCGAGCCGTCCGGCCTGGTCATGCCGGAGGCGTGGCCCTCGACGAGGACGGTGTCCTTGCGGCTGCCGCCCGTGCCCTCGATCGTGACCTGCGGCTTGTTCGAGGGGACCTTGACCGTCTCCCGGTAGACCCCGGGCGCCACCCGGATCACGACGCGCGAGCTGTTGCCCGCCGGAACCGCGTCGACGGCCTTCTGCACGCTGGTGAAGCGGCCGCTGCCGTCCTTCGCCACGGTGAGGACGGTCGGCGCCGCGGCCGGCGCCGCGCTCGGCGTACCCCCCGCGCTCGCCGTGCTCGCCGTGCCGATCGTCGGCCGCGGGCCCGCCCCCGACCTGAGCAGCGCCGGTACCTTCGCGGTCGGATCGAGCGTGTACGGGTAGAAGGTCCTCGGGTCGAACGCCGTACCGCCGCTCTCGTTGCGGCCCGTCGTACCCGAGAAGACGTTTCCGCGCTGCACCAGCGCCGCCGTACCGTCCTTGACGACGGGGTTGTTCACGCCCTGGAAGACGCTGTTCTCCAGGACCATCCTCGTCTTCCCCCGCGCGTAGTTCCCGTACGACGACGTGATGTTCGTGCCCGGGTCGTCCTGGAGGAGGTTGTTGTAGAGGTGCGCGTGGGCGACGTTGTCGGTGGACGGGTTGCGCTGTTCCGTCTCGCGGAACCAGTTGTGGTGGATGGTCAGGTCGGCCGTGACGTTCTCCGTCCAGCCGATGCCGAAGGTCTTGTTGTTGGTGCCGAGCCTGTTCCAGGAGACGGTGACGTACGTCGTGTCCTTGCGGCTGTCGATGAGCCCGTCGGCCATGTGCCGCAGGTCGTTGTGGTCGATCCACACGTGGTGCGCGCCGTCCATCTGGACGGCGTCGAAGTCGTGTTCCTTGTCGTTCCAGATCCCCTGGTACGCGTCCCGGATCGTCAGGTTCCGGATGATGACGTTGTGCACGCCCTGCCCGAGGAAGAAGCCTCCTCCGACGATGTGGCCGGACGTCCCCGAGCCGACGATGGTCTTGTCGGAGGCGACCTTGATCTCCTTGCCCGTGGGGTTCACCGTGATCGTCCCGGCCACGACGATGACGTACGGCTCAGGGGCGGTCGCGTACTTCTCCAGGTCGGCGAGGGTCCGCACCGTGACCGTCCTGCCGTCCCGCCCGCCGTACGTGCCCTGCTGCCCCAGCGCGTCGACCGAGGCGAAACCGTCGGCGACGGCACGGGCCCAGACGGGCGCCTCAGCCGCCGGCGCTGTCGACGCGGGGGCCGCCCCGGCCTTCGCCGCCCCGGCCTTCGCTGCCCCTGCCTTCGCCTCCACGGCCGCCGCCCCGGCCCGCGCGTCCGCGCCGAACACGCCGAAGGCCGTGCCGTAGGCAAGCACCCCCGCCGCGGTGAGCACCGCCGGGACACCGATCACCAGCGCCTTGCCGCGTCTGCGGTGCCTCGCCCTGCCGCGCACCTCGGTCATGTCGTACGTCCTTCCGTGTGGGGGCGCCCGCCGGGAAGGGCGGGCACCCGGTAGTCGCCACGGGAAGGGGAAAGGTTGCCGCCGCTCGCGCGATCGGGGCACTCGGGGCACGGTTCAGATGGTGGGGGCGGGCCAGGGGACGTCCGTCTCGACGGCGACCGTGTAGTCGACTCCGGGGACGGAGAAGCCGTAGAGGCGGCGGACTTCGTCGCTGAACCAGTCGAGGTCGGCGAGTCCGGTGATGGTGTCGCTGGTGGCGCTGCTCCAGCGTTCGGAGACCGCGTTCTGCACGGCGGGGTCGAGTTCCCAGGTGTCGAGGCGGACCCGGTCCTCGTCGTCGAGGTCGAGGGGGCGGGCGCCGGTCAGCTGGTCCCACAGCTCCACCAGTTGACCGATCGGGGCCGTCATGGCGTCGCCGAGGACGCCGCGCAGCAGCCCGACGTACAGGGCGATCCCCGGGATGGCGGTGGAGGACTGGGTGACGGCGGCGGCGTTGACCGAGGTCACGGCCCGACCGCCCAGGGTCTTGCCCAGGCGCTCGTCCAGCGTGCGTGCGGTGGCTTCCAGATGGGCCTTCGCGGCGCCGATGGTGCCCTGCCGATAGATCGCCGCGGTGAGCGGCGAACCGATGTAGGACAGGGCCGCGGTCGCGAAGCCGTCGGCGAGCAGGGACCGGTCGGCCAGGAAGGTGATCCATCGTTCCCAGTCGGCGCCGCCCATCACCGCCACGGTCTGCTCGATGTCATCGCCCTCGGCCGGCGCCGTGGTGACGTCCTTGACCTCCGGGGCGCCGTGCTCGTCGAAGACGAGGGTCTTGGTGGTGTGGGGCGAGCCGACCGGCTTCAGGACCGAGGAGTACACGTCGCCGCTGTCCGGGTCGGTGCGACGAGGCGCGGCCACCGAGTAGATCAGGTAGTCGAGTCGTCCCCCGAAGCGCTCGGTCAGCAGGTCGGCGACCTGCTCCTTCATCGTGTCGCCGAACGCGTCACCGTTGAGGAAGACCATGTCCCGCCCGTGCTCCCGGGCGAGCCGCGCGGTGGCGGCGGTGCGATACCAGCCGGCCGTGCCGGTGCGGCGCGCGGGCGCCTTCTCGAAGCACACGCCGATCCCACGGATACCGACCCGGGCCAGGCCCGCGATCGTCGCGGCCAGGCCGTACCCGGCGGACGAGCCGATGACCAGAGCCACCGGCCCTTCGCCTCCTGCGGCGGCCGGGGCCGGGACTGCCTGCCACATCTCGTCCACCAGCTGCCGGCAGCCGTCGGGGTGGGAGTCGAGGAACAGGAAGCCCCGGTTCTTGGGCGTGATGACGCGTTCGCTCACGTGTGGTGTCCCAGGTGTCGATACGGACGAGGCCGCGGCAGCGGCCTCGTCCTGCAAGTCTGCGGTCGTGCGGACGAGCATGGTGATCTTGACCTGGCACAACGATGCGCGGCCCGCCTTGGAGGGTTTCCACTGGCTCTGGCAGGCCGGCAACGCCCGGGGGCCGAGAGACGTGGACCGGCGATGTCGGCCGCCGACTGCCGAAGTCTCGGGCCCCTGTCGGATCAGGCGTACGGGTCGAAGGGGATGCCGGCCGGCTTGGCCTTGGCCAGGTGGGGAGCGAAGTTGCCGTCCTTCAGGCCGAACACCGCGCTGCCGAAGTTGGCCTGGCTGAGCTTGTCGCGCAGGCCGGCCGGGTAGCCGTTCCAGCCGACCAGGCTCGGGAACTGCCAGGTGTGCTGGTGGTTCTCCGGCGGCTCGTCGTTGGAGTTGGCGGGGCGGAAGCAGTGCGTGCTGATGCCGTCCTTGTGGTAGACGACCTTCGGGTGGGTGCCGTCCCAGCGGATCGCGTCCCGGCCGTAGGTGTTGAAGTTGCCGTGGGCGGACGTGGAGACGTACTGCGCCTGGTTGTTCTGGACCCAGACCACGACGTGTTCCCAGTCGTGGCGGTGTCCCCCGAGGCCGCTGCCGATGACGGCCTGGTCCTTCTCGAAGTACAGGCCGTAGAGGATCGCGCACCAGCCGTTGTTGCACTTCGCGCGGGAGTAGCCGTTGGTCTGGGTGAGGTCCCAGGAGTCGCGGCACTGGCCGTTGAGGGCGCCGGACGGGTTGAGCCCGCCGTTGACGGTGCCGTCGGGTCCGATCGCGGCGGTGGAGTAGCAACCGTCCGTGTCGTAGTCGTAGGCCGGCTGGAAGGTCTGCTCCAGGCCGTCGGCGTTGGCAGGGAGCGGGGGAGGCGGTGCGGCGAACGCGCTGCTGGGCAGGGCGATGATCATCGTGAGGGCGGCGGCGAGGGCGAGCGCGCCCCTGGTGGCGTACACCTGTGTCTTCACTGTGTCCCCTGGGTCGGGCGGCATGATTCGACAGGCGACATCTTGGCATGAACAGTTCACCCCGATGGGGTTCGATCATGAACTCGGCGCATCGCGGCCCTGACCGGTCACCCAACTCGGGCCGGCACACGCTCAACTCGGGCCGGTGCACGCCCTCCAGGGCGCAGGCGTAGCGCGTGAGCGAACGACGCCACCCGTCCCCCGCGAGCCGCCGCTCGACGCAGGCGACAGGACCGGCGACGAGTTCCTCGGCGTCACGTGGCACCGGGGTGCGCTCCCCCGCCCCTTGGGGCTCTGCGACACAATTGAGTAGACGAGACGTCTCGTCTCATCTAGAGTGGTCGTCATGACCTCCACCGCGTCTCCCGCACACATCGCCATGTTCTCCATCGCCGCGCACGGCCACGTGAACCCGAGCCTGGAGGTGATCCGCGAGCTCGTCGCGCGTGGCCACCGCGTCAGCTACGCCGTCCCCGCGTCCTTCGCCCAGAAGGTCGCGGAGACGGGGGCCACACCCGTCGTCTACACCTCGACCCTGCCGACCGACGACGACCCGGACGCCTGGGGAACGGAACTGATCGACAACCTCGAACCCTTCCTGAGCGATGCCGTGCAGGCGCTGCCCCAGCTCGCCGAGGCCTTCGAAGGGGACCGGCCGGACCTCGTCCTCCACGACATCACCGCCTACCCGGCCCGTGTCCTCGCCCACGGCTGGGGAGTACCGGCGCTCTCGCTGTGGCCGAACCTCGTGCCGTGGGAGGGGTACGAGGAGGAGGTCGCCGAGCCGATGTTCGCCGAGCTCAAGGCCTCACCGCGCGGCAAGGCGTACTACGCGCGGTTCGCGGCCTGGCTCGCCGAGCACGGGCTCGACACCGACCCGGACAGGTTCGTCGCCCGCCCGCGCCGCGCGCTCGTCCTCATCCCGAAGGCGCTGCAGCCGCAGGCCGACCGGGTCGACGAGTCCGTCTACACCTTCGTCGGCGCCTGTCAGGGCGAGCGCGCCGACCAGGGCGGCTGGGAGCGGCCGGCGGACGCGGAGAAGGTGGTCCTGGTCTCCCTCGGCTCCGCGTTCACCAAGCTGCCCGGGTTCTACCGGGACTGCGTGGAGGCGTTCGCCGGGCTTCCCGGCTGGCATGTCGTCCTCCAGATCGGCAAGTTCGTCGACCCCGCCGAGCTCGGCGATGTGCCGGCCAACGTGGAAGTGCGCTCCTGGGTACCGCAGTTGGCGATCCTGCGGCAGGCCGACGCCTTCGTGACCCACGCGGGCGCGGGAGGCAGCCAGGAGGGACTGGCCACGGCCACGCCCATGGTGGCCGTTCCGCAGGCCGTCGACCAGTTCGGGAACGCCGACATGCTCCAGGCGCTGGGCGTGGCGCGGCACCTGCCGATGGACGAGGTCACCCCGGAGCGGCTGCGGAAGGACATGCTCGCGCTCCTCGACGATCCCGAAGTGGCCCGCCGCGCCCGGGAGATCCAGGAGTCGATGGCCCGCGAGGGCGGCACCCGCCGTGCCGCCGACCTGATCGAGGCGGAGCTCGCGGGGGCGTGACCGGGCGGCGACCCGTCAGCCCTCGTACGGGGAGGCCGTACGAGGGCTCCGTACGGAGAGGCCGTACGGTGCGGGTGACGGGTCGCCGCCTCCGCCGGAGGAACTCCGGGCGCGCCGCTCGGTCCGCCCGGGTCAGACCACCGCCCCCGAGCGGTCCCGGTCCGCGCCGGCACCGCCCGCCCGCTGCCGAGTGCCGGAGCCGGAAGGGCCGCCCGATGCGCCGGTCGCGGCCGGCGCCGGGTTCCTGGCCTCCAGGGCTACGGCCAACGGCATCGCCGTGAACACCGTGGACGCCATGCCGAGCACGACCCCGGCGAGCAGCGCGACGGAGAAGTCCGTGAGCGAGTCGCCGCCCAGGGCGGCGAGCGCCACCAGGACGAAGAGCGCGCCCATACCGGTGTTGACCGTACGGGGCAGGGTCTGTGCGACGGCCCGGTCGGCGAGGTCCGCGAGCGGAACGCCCCCGCCTCGCCGCCGCAGCTCCCGCAGCCGGTCGAGGACGACCACGGAGTCGTTGACCGAGTAGCCGACGACCGTCAGGAGCGCGGCGAGGAAGACGCTGTCCACCGGCTTGCCGAGCCAGGCGAACAGGCCGATCACGAGCAGCACGTCCTGGGTCATGGCGGCCACCGCCGCCGTCGCGTACGTCCAGCGGAACCGTACGGTCAGATAGAGGAGTTGGGCCGCGACCGCCAGTCCGAGCGCGAGCAGGGCGTGGGTGCGCAGCTCGCCGCCCAGGCTGGGGCCGATCAGGTCGTCGCGCTCCACCTCCACCGGGCCCGCGACCCGGGTGAGCGCCTCCCGGATCTCCCGCTGTTCGCCGTCCCCGCTCTCCCGGACGCGTACCGACACGTCGCTGTCGCCAGTCGTCTGGACGACGGCGTCGGGGAAGCCCGCCGTCGCGATCGCCGCGCGCGCCGCGTCCGCGTCGACGGGTCGCTCGGCCGTGTACTGGACGACCCGGCCGCCGGTGAACTCGACACCGAACTCCACGCCCCGGACGCCGATTCCGGCGAGGGCCACCATCAGGAGTCCGGCGCAGGAGAGCAGCCAGCGGCGCCGGTGGGCCATCAGGCGCGGCACCCGGCGGGTCAGCCGGGTGCGCAGCCGGCCGAGTCCCGCCATGCCGGTGACCGCCGGCCGTCGGCGCACGGCGGGGAGGCGCAGGGCGAGGTCGGCGAGGAGGCGGGTGATCACCATCGCGGTGAGGAGGGAGGTCACGACGCCGATCGCGAGGGTCACGCCGAAGCCCTTGACGGGGCCGGTGGCGAAGACGAACAGCAGGCCCGCCGCGAGCAGGGTGGTGACGTGCGAGTCCGCGACCGCGCTCCACACCTTGCCGAAGGCCGTCGTCAGCGGCCGCCGCAGATCGAGCCCGGTCGTGGCCCGGCCCAGTGCCGCGTATTCCTCCCTCGCGCGTTCGAAGACGAGGACGTTCGCGTCGACGGCGATGCCGATGGCCAGGACGAATCCGGCGAGGCCGGGGAGGGTGAGCGTGGCGCCGAGGGCGACCACGGCGGCGTACGAGATCAGTCCGTAGAGGAGGAGCGCGGCGGTCGCGAGAACGCCGAGGAGCCGGTAGATCACCATCACGAAGACCCCGGTGCAGGCGAGGCCGATCACCGCGGCCCAGGCGCTGGCCCGGATCGCCTCGGCGCCGAGCGTCGGGCCCACGGTGCTCTGCTCGATCGTCGTGACGGGAACCGGCAGGGCGCCGCCCTGGACGAGGGCCGCGAGGTCGCGGGCGTCCTGCGCGGAGAAGCCGCCGGTGATCTGCGCGGAGCCGCCGCCGATGCCCGAGCCGCACGGGACGCCGGTCTGCATGGCGGGGGCGGAGACGATGCGGTCGTCGAGGACGATCGCGACCCTGCGGGCCGGGTCTCCGGGCGCCGCGCAGGCGGCGGCGCCGGTCAGCCGGGCCCAGGTGTCGGCGGCGCGGTCGCGGAAGGAGAGGTCGACCGTCCAGCCACGGCCGCTCGTGGTGTCGAGCACGGCCTCGGCGCTCTTGACGCCGTCGCCGGTGAGTACGGGTGCGGCGAGGCCGAGGAAGCGGCCGGGCGCGTCGGGGTCGGCGAGGACGCGAGGCGTCCCGCTCTTCGCGACCGTTCCGGCCTGCCCACCCGACCCGCTCGAACCGTCCGACGCAGCCGGTCCGGCCGGGCGCTGCGCCTCGCCCGTGACGGCGTGGAAGGTGAGCTGGGCCGTACGGCCGATGACCTCGGCGGCCTGACGCGGGTCGCGGAGTCCCGGGAGTTCGACGACGATGCGGCGTTCGCCGGAGCGGGCGAGCGAGGGTTCGGCGACGCCGAGCCCGTCGACGCGCTTGCGGAGCACCTCCAGGGCGCGGTCGGTGGCCGCGGCGTCGGCGCGGGCGGTGGGCCCGTGCTCGGTCTGGAGGACGATACGGGTCCCGCCGCGGAGGTCGAGTCCGAGGCGGGGCGGGGTGGTCAGGGTGATCCAGAGGGACAGTGCGACGACGGCGAGCGCGAGCAGCGCACGCCAGAAGGCGGAACGAGAGGACACGGTTGCTCCACGGGCGGCGCACGGCGACGGCGCGCGTCCACGCGGAGGGTGGGAGCGCGCGCCGGCCGTGCCGGACGTACGGATGGATACGCGTCGTGGACCGGTCCGAGGGCATGCCGATGGCCCGGACGGCGACGCGGGAAGACGTCAGCTGTGCCGGGTGGAGGGAGGGCCGCGAGGGGCCCGCGGGTCGTGGGCCGTGCCGGGCGGTGCGCGCTCCCGGCGGGGGTCGCCGGCGAGGACGCCGCGCGCCGGGAGGGAGAGGTCGACGGGAACGGCGACCGTGCCCGCGGGCGTGACCGGGATCCGTACGGGGTTCTCGACGGCGGCGGGGAGCCGTACGACGGCGGTGGGCGCGAAGTGCGGCTCGGGAGCCGCGGCGCGGGGTCCGGCGCCGTGGGACGCGGCGGGCGCCACGGTCCTGGTCGGAGCCGGGCCGGCCGCGGCCGTGTGGTCCGTCGGCTGCGCCGTCGACGCGGGCAGGACGAGGAGGGACCAGACCGCGCAGAGCATCGCGGGCAGGAGGGCCATGAGCTGTCGCGTCGAACGTCCCACCGTCGTCCCCCCTCTCCCGCTGATCCCTGTCCCCGGTCCCGGCGTCCCCGGTCCCGGCGTCCCCAGTCTGGTGTCCCCGGTCCGGCGTCCCCGGTCCGGCGTCCCCGGTCCGGCGTCCACCATCCCGGCCGTCGAGCCATCAGCGTAGACCGCCCCGCGAGACTACCCGCCACCGCGCCCCGCATTCATGACCTTTGGGTACGGGAGCTGAGTACGCGTGCTCATGTGAGGGGACGCCCGGTCTCGCACGATGAGTGGGTCAGCGCCTCGTCCTCGGAGCCAGGGGGCCCTTCGTGCTCAGCCGTCTCGCCGCCCGCGTCGTCCCGTTCTTCGGGCGACTGACCGTCACCGCCGATCCCGGGGCACGCCTCGAACCCGGCAGCATCCTCGTCGTGAACCACACCTCGACGGCCGACCCGGCACTCGTCCTCGCCGCGCTCCGCCAACGGCTCGCCGTCGAGCCGGTGCTGCTCGCCACCGCGGGGCTGTGGCGGATCCCCCTGCTCGGCCGGGCCTTGACCCGCGAGGGGCATGTGCCCGTCCACCGCGGCTCGGCCCGCGCTGCCGCCGCCCTCGACCACGCGGCGGTGGCCCTCGCCTCGGGGCGGCACGTGATGCTGTACGCGGAGGGCCGCATCCCGACGCGTCCGGACTCCGCCGAGAACCCGCCGGAGGCGTTCCGTACGGGGCTCGCGCGGCTCGCCGAGGCCACCGGGCGGCCGGTCGTGCCGATCGGTCAGGCGGGCGCCCGCCGGATCACCTCGGGCGGGCGCGTGAAGCAGATCGCCGGGGTGCTCACCGCGCCGGTCCGGAGGCCGTGTCTGCATGTCCACATCGGGGCGCCGCTGCGGCTGCCCGCCGATGTGACCGCCGCGACGGAGCTGGCCCACGGCGCCGTCACGGCGGCGTGGCGGACGGCGGCGGGGGCGCTCGGCGAACCGGCGGCGACGGCGGACCGACGGCTCTGATCGGGGGCGCTGGGCCCGGCGGAGGGACCGGCGGAGGGCCGGCGGAGGGACCGGCGGAGGACCGGCGTTCACCCCCGGGTCCCCCGAGAGTGGTCCCGAGGACTCCCGCTGTTACCGATCAGCGCTCTACCATGCGGTTGGTTGTGCGTGAGCACGCACAACGGGCGTCAGGGGGAGGCGCGATGGCGGTACGACCCGTACGACAGGTACGAGCGCAGGACCGGATACCGGACGGGATACCGGGCCGGGTCCCGCGGGATCTGCCCGGTGGGGTGGAGCTGTACCACCTGAGGCCCGACGGCGGCATTCTGCTCGCCGACCGGGAAGGCAGCCGGGAGCTCGGACCGGAGCGGGAGTTCCTGCGGTTCATCGACGACGGGCAGTTCGCCCACTATCTGGTCGGGGACGCGGGGACCTCGCCCGAGCGGCCGTCGAACGCCACCGTCAAACTCGGGGTCGTGGGCCCGCGCAGCGCCTTCACCCCGCACGCGCACGGCGGCGAACACTTCGTCCTCAGCCTCGGTCATGCCTCCTGCGGGCTGTACGACGAGGTCCGCGGGCGCGTCACCGACGTCCCGCTCGCACCGGGCATGCTGATCCGGATCCCGGAGATGATGCCGCACTCCTTCGCCAACCGCGGCGACGCCCCGCTGACGATCCTCGCCGCGAACACCGGCTACGGGATCGACCACGAGGACTACGCGATCACCGCGGCCGAGGCCGAGCGGCGGGCCCAGTCCCCCGGCGGCTCCCCCGCCGGCGGCCGGACCGCCGTGGCCGCCGAACCCGTCACGGACTACCGGGCCCTGGCCGCCGAGCTCCGGGACATCGAGCGCGCCCAGCGGGTCCACGGCATCGCCGCCACCACCGTCCGCGAGCGGCTCGCCGCCCGGCTGCGCCGGGTGGCCGCCGCACTGGAGGTGCCCAGGTGATCTGTCCGCACTGCGAACGCAACCTGCTCCGCAAGGAGCGCACCGGCAACCGCTGCACCCATTGCAATCGCTCCTACGCGCTGGACCCCAAGACCAACCCGCTCCGTCTCAACGACCTCCGGGTACGCCGGATCACCGCCGCCCTCACCGACGGGGGCCGGATCGGGATCGTCCCCGACCAGCTCTGGTACGCCCTCTCCCGCAAGCGCCTCCGGGACAGTGAGTTCGGGCAGGGCTGCATGGGCGGGGCGTTCGTGGTGGCCGGCTTCGTCACCGTCATCGCCTTCTTCGCCGAGGCACCGGTCCTGCTGATCGGCTCCGCCGTTCTGCTGCTCATCGGCCTGGGCATCTCCGTGGCCCGGGCCATGGGCGCGGGCAAAGGCGTCCCGCCGGTCGTGCGGGAGGCCTTCCCCGCGCTGGTGCTCTCCCCGTGGCGTGCGGTGTACGGGGTGCTCCCGCCCGGTGTGCTCGACACCGCGGGCTCCGACGGCGGCACGGCGGACCCGGCGGGTGCGGCCGGCACGACCGGGGTACTGGTCTGCCCCGACCGCGCCGTCGTCGCGTTCCTCGTCGCCGACGGACTGCCCGCCCGCCACGGCCTCGTGGTGGTCCGGAGCACCGCGGAGGCCGCGGCCGTCCTGTCGAAGGGGCCGGTGCTCGTGCTCCACGACGCCGACGCGGACGGCGAACTGCTCGTACGAAGCCTCCGGGACGCCCTGCCGGACCGGACGGTCATCGATGTGGGACCGCCGCTGCGCACCGTACGGGCCCTGCCCCAGGCCGTTCCCTACCGGGACCCGCGGCGGAAGCCCGGCCCGGCGGACATGCGGATCCTCACCGCACTGGGGACGTACACGTCCGAGGAGCTGAAGTGGCTCGGGCAGGGCTGGCGGTTCCCGCTCGTCGGACTGCCGCCGGCCCGGCTGCTCGCGGTCGTCGACCGGGTCGCCGGGCAGGTCGCACACGGGGTCGACCCCGACCGGCGGCGCGCGGCGGACCTGGGGTTCCTCACCTGGCCGGAGACGGCAGGACCGGACCCGGTGGGTGGCCGGTGATCTGCCCGCACTGCGCCGCCCAGCTGGCGGCCAGGGAACGGACCAGGCAGACGTGCTCGCGCTGCGAGCGCCGGTTCGCGCTCGACCCGAAGCTCCACGGCCGGGGCATGCACGATCTCCGGATCCGGCGGATCGCCGGGCGCGCCACCGACGACGGACGTCTGAAGGTGACGCTCACCCAGCTCTGGTACCTCTCCCGGGTGTCCACCCACCTCTGGGACGCGAGGCCCGCTCGCGGGATCCGGCCCGGTGTCCGGTGGCTGGTCGCCGTGCCCCTCTCCGTTCTCCTTCTCGTCGTCGGCAATCTCGTCCACGGCGTGGTGGGCGCGATCGGCGTCACCGCCGCGGTCGTCGTCGTGGTGGTGGCGTCGGCCATGCGGTACAGGCCCGCCGGCAAGGCCTGGTGGAACATCACTCCCTCGGAGTCCGCGTTCCGCCAGGCGATGACCGGTCCCTGGCGAACCGTGTACAAGCGGCTGCCACCGGGTGTGGTGGACGACGACCCGCGCACGCCCGCACCCCGTGAGTCCGTCGACGGCCGCCGCGAGGCCGTCATCCTCTGCACCGATCACGCGGTCGCCGTGTTCCTCCGGGTCAACGCCATCCCCGCGAGGCTGAGGGCGCGGCTCGTCGAGGCCGAACCGGCCGCCGCGCACGAGGCGCTGGCGGACGTGCCCGCCGGGCTCCCGGTGGTGGTGCTCCACGACGCGAGCGCCCTGGGGGCACTGCTCGCCCCGCTGCTGCGCCTCGCCCACCCCGGCCGGGTCGTGGTGGACGCCGGCCTCCCGGTCTCGGCGGTCAGGACCCGCCGGGGTGCCGTGCACCGGGTCTCGACCACGTCCACGGTGGACGCGGCGGACCTCCGTTCCGTCGCGGGCCTGGCCGAGGAGGACGCCGCGTGGCTGGCCGGGGGCCGCTGGAGCCCGCTCGCCGCCGTCCCGCCGCCCGTCCTGGAATCGGTCGTCACGGCGGCCGTGGAACGGGCCCTGTCCGCCCGCCCCGCCGAACTCCGCTCCACCGACGGCTTCCTGACCTGGCCGGCCGAGGCGCCGGCGCGGGCCGGCGGCCCGTCCCGTACGAAAGGCGCCACGGCCGGATGAGCCAGCGACACCTCCCGCCTCCGCGCACCGGCCCGACCACCGGGACCGGGCAGCCCGCCGGGCAGCCCGCCGGGGTCAGCCGGGCCGCCAGTGCCGGTCAGGCCGCCCGCACCGGGGGTCGCCCCACCCTCGGGTTCGCCGCCCGCACGACGATCGGGGTGGCCGGCCGGGCGATCACCGCGGCCGCGGCCCGCGCCGGAGCACCCGGCGGGCTGCGCTTCACCGAGCGCCAGCTGTACTACGAGACCTGCCGCGTCCTGAGCCCCGGCTCGACGCTCCTGCGGGGCCGGGTCCCCGGCACCCCTGCCCCGGTCCTGCAGCTGCCCGCGTTCACCCGTGCCCTGGAGGCGCGCGGCCGGGAGACCGTACCGGGGCTGCTTCCGCCGCTGCCCGAGCCGGCCGCGCGGGTGCAGCCGCCCCAGTCGCACGGGCCGTCCGAGCCGTCGGGATCGTCCGAGCCCGACCTCTACGACTACGGGCTGCCCCGGCTGCTGATGTGCCAGGACCGCTCGATCGCCGGGATGCTGCTCGCCAACCACGTCCATCTGGAGGCGGCCTGCCCGGTGTTCGCCGCCGCGGACGCCCTGCCGCTCGACCCGCGGCTGCTCGCCGCCCTGCAGCGGGCCGAGGGCGCCACCGTGTACGTCCTGCACGACGCGAGCCCGGCCGGGCTCGCGTTCCCGGCCCTGGTGCGGGCCGGTCTGGGGGCGGTGCCCGGAGTCCGGGTGGTGTCCCTCGGCCTGGTGCCCCGGCACGCTGCCGCCCTGCGCCTGCCCACCGGCCGGGGCCCCGCTCTCGGTCCCGCCGACCTCGCCGCCCTGCCCGCCGCACTGCGGCCGCGGGAGGCCGCCTGGCTGGCGGAGGGACGGTTCGCCGAGGTGGCGGCCGTGCCCCCGGACCGGCTGTTGCGCACGGTACTGCGTCTCACGCGGGGGCCACGACCGCCTCGCGACTCCCTGTGGAGCGGTCTGCGCGGACTGCGCGGAACCGGCTTCATGACCTGGCCCGCCGCGTGACCCGTCCCGGCGCTCCCTCCCACCGACCCGAGGTACGCACACCATGAACCGTCCCGAAGAGATCGGCTACGCGGACGAACTGCTCGCCGACGGCACCGTCCACCGCCGCTACGAGAACGGCCTGGAGGAGTGGCGCCGCCGCACCTCCGGCCACCCGCACCTCGTGCACTGGCACGACAACCGCGGTGCCTCCGGCACCGACGAGCTGCTCGGCGACCGCATCATCAAGCGCAGCCTCGCCGACGGCACCGTCACCTACGCCCGGGACATCGGCTACGGCCGCACCCTGTGGGCACGCGGCGAGCAGGTCCTGGTCAACCGGAGTTCCTTCGGCGGCCGGATGGGCGTCCTGCTCGCGGGCCTCGGGGTGGCGACCCTCGCCGTCACCGCCGCCCAGCTGCCGCCGCTGAGCATGTCCCCCGAGCAGGAGGAGGCGCTGCGCCAGCAGCAGGCGCAGGCCCAGCAGTCCGGCGGCGGAGGCGGCGACAGCAGTGGCTCGGGGTACGCCGACGACGGGTCGGAGGGGACCGACGGGTCCGGGGACGGGTCCGGCGACGGGAACGACTGGGACGCGAACTGGGACGGTGACGGGGACGCCTGGAACGACGACGACTTCGGCTGATCCGCGCCCCGGCGCGGCCGCGCCCCGGCCCCCGTCACCCGCCGCGCCCCGGCATCCGCGGCGCCCGCCGCGCGCCCGCCTCGCGCCCGGCACCACCCGCACCACCCGCACCACCCGCACGACAGCACGACCGGTTACACCAGGAGAAGGAGCAAGTTCGTGGCACGTCTGTGCGCCTGTCTGGCCGCCACCACCGGGCAGGCCCGCGCCCATCTCGACGCGATGGGCGCCCTCGGCGCCGGCCATGTCCCGGCCGAGGTCCCCGGCGCCGAGCTGTCGCTGCTCCCCGGTGAACACGGCTGCGCCGAGGGCCCGTTCACCGCGCACGGGCGGACGGCCGTCGGAGAGGTCACCCTGCACAACCGTCCGGTGCTCCTGGCCGCGCTCGCGGAGCGGGCCGTTCCCCCGCCGTCCGACTGTCCGGACGGCGAACTCCTGCTTCGCTGCTGGGCGTTGCTCGGGGACGCGGGGGTGGCCCTGGCCGAGGGAATGTTCGTGCTCGCCGTGCTCGACGGCCCCGACCTGGTCCTGATCCGTGACCACGTCGGCGCCCGCACCCTGTTCTACGCGCGGGCCGACGCCGCCTGGGCGGCTTCCACCTCGCTGCGCGCGCTGCGCCGCTGGCCCGCGCTCGGCACCTCGATGAACCTGTCCGCGGTCCGCTCCTTCCTCACCTTCGCCTATCTGCCCGGCGAGGAGACCCTGCTGACCGGCGTCCGGGAGGTGCTGCCCGGCCGGGTGCTCCGGCTGCACCGGGACGGAACGTCCACCGAGACCGTGCACTGGGAGCCCCGGGAGCGGATCGAGGACCCTCCGCCGGAGGACCCCAGCGGCCATGTCCTCGCGCTGCGGGGCCTGTTGGAGCGGGCGACGGCGAGTCGGCTGCCCGTCGCCGAGCCGGCCGCCGTGCTCCTCTCCGGCGGGATCGACAGCTCCCTGGTCACGGCCCTCGCGGCGAAACTCCACAGCCATCCGGTGCACACCTACTCGATCAGCTTCGGCGACGACCTGCCGAACGAGCTGGGCTACTCGGGTCTGGTGGCCGCTCACTGCCACACCCGCCACCGGGTCCTGAACGTCTCGGGCGCGGCCGTGGCCGCCCGGCTCGCCGAGGCGGCCGCCCTGCTCGACAGCCCCGTCGGCGACCCGCTGACCGTGCCGAACCTGATGCTCGCCGAGGCCGTGGCCGCCGACGGCGCCTCCGTGGTCCTCAACGGCGAGGGCGGGGACCCCGTCTTCGGCGGGCCGAAGAACCTGCCCATGCTGGTGCACGAGATGCACCGGACTCCGGGGGCGCCCTGGGACGAGGACCGGGCGACCGCGTATCTGCGCTCGTACCGCAAGTGCTGGACGGACCTGCCGGACCTGCTGACCGCGCCGGCGCTCGACGCCCTGCGGGACGCCCCGCCCCTGGAGCGGCACGTGGCGCCGTATCTGACGGCCGCCGGCGGCAGCCCGTACCGGATGGGGCACCTCCTCAACCAGCTGCTCCACTGCAACCTGCGGACCAAGGGCGCCCACCACATCCTCACCAAGGTGGAGCGGCTGACCTCCTCGCAGGGGGTGGAGGGCCGTTCGCCGCTCTTCGACCGGTCGGTCGTCGACCACGCCTTCGCCACCCCGCCGTCCTTCAAGCTCCGCGGTACGGCGGAGAAGTGGATCCTCAAGGAGGCGGTACGGGACCTGCTCCCGGGCACGGTGGTCGACCGGCCCAAGAGCGGGATGCGGGTGCCGGTCCAGCAGTGGCTGACGGGTCCGCTCCGCGACCTCGGCCAGGACCTCCTCCTCGGGCCCAGGTCTCTGCAGCGGGGCCTGTTCCGGCCGGAGACGGTCCGGGACTGGCTGCGGGGCGAGGGCGCTCTGCTGCCCCGGCAGGGCGGCAAGTTGTGGCTGGTGCTCACCCTGGAGCTCTGGCTGAGGTCGTACGACGTGTGAACCCGCACCACCCCGATGGACGAGAGGCCCCCGCATGACCAGCGACGCAACCGGCTCCCCCGCCGTGACCGAACTGACCGACCCCCGTACCGGGGCGCCGCGGGGTACGGCCGTGCTGTCCCGGCTGCCCGAGGTCCGGGCCGCCGTGGCCGGCGCGCGTGCCGCCCTGCCCGGCTGGAGTGCCCTGACGCCCAAGGACCGGGGTCGGCGCCTCGACCGGCTCGCGGGTCTGGTCGAGGAGCACGCGGCGGAGTACGCGGCCCGCGAGGGGGCCGGGACGGGCAAGCCGGAGGCGGAGACGGCGGGCGAGATCGAGCAGGTCGCGGACCTGTTCCGGTTCTTCGCGACGGCGGCCAGGACCCGTACGGCACCGGCCGCAGGCCTGCTGGTGGCGGGCCACGAGAGCTGGGTGCGCTGGGAGCCGGTCGGTGTGGTGGGGGTGGTCGTGCCGTGGAACTATCCGCTGCTGATGGCGGCCTGGCGGTGTGCGCCGGCCCTGGCGGCCGGGAACACGGTGGTGGCGAAGCCGGCCGAGACGACCCCGGACAGCCTGGAGCTCCTCGCGGAGCACGCCGCGCTCGCCCTGGGACCGGGGGTCCTCGTGCAGCTCCCCGGCGACCGGGAGACGGGCCGGCTGCTCGTCGAGTCGGCGGTGG
This sequence comes from Streptomyces sp. CB02980, assembly GCF_014451325.2. Lineage (GTDB taxonomy): Bacteria > Actinomycetota > Actinomycetes > Streptomycetales > Streptomycetaceae > Streptomyces. Next base: position 644,258 of record NZ_JACSCH020000001.1, read on the forward strand.
ACATGGTGGCGTTCACGGGTAGCGGCCGGGCCGGGGCGGATGTGGCGGTCCGCGCGGGGACGCGGCGGGTGAGTCTGGAGCTGGGCGGCAACGCTCCGGCGATCGTCCTCCCGGACGCGCCCGCCGACACCTGGGAGTCGCTCGCCGACGCCGTCACGTACAACGCGGGGCAGAGCTGCGCCGCTCCGGCACGGGTCATCACCCTGCCGGAGAACTACGAGGCCGCCGTCGCCGGACTGACGGCGGCGATGGCGGCCCGGGTGGCCGGACGGGACTTCGGCCCGCTCAACAACCCCGACCAGGCGGAGCGTTACGACCGTCTGGTCGCCGCGTCCGACGCCAAGCGGAACATCGTCGCTGACATCGCCCCGGCGCCGGGCGAGGAGGCGGGGCACTGGCGGCCGGCGCGGGTGCTCGCCGACCTCCCGGACGACGACCCGGCGGTCACCGAGGAGGTGTTCGGCCCGCTTCTCACCGTGCAGCGGGCCGACGGGTTGGCGGCCGCGCTCGCCCTGGCGAACGGTGTCCCGCAGGCCCTGGCCGCGAGCGTGTGGACCACCGACCTGACGACCGGCCTGGAACTGACGGCCGCGCTGGACGCGGGCGAGACCTGGGTCAACTGCCACCTCGTGCAGACGGCGGAACTCCCGCACGGCGGCCGCGGCGCCTCCGGCCACGGAACCGACCTGAGCACGCTGGCACTCCAGGAGTACCAGCGCCCGAAGACGGTCACGGTCCGGCTGGGACGCCGGTCCTGAGACGTCGTCTCATTCGTCGGACTGAGTGGTCTGGCTGCTCCGGTCAGCGGGGCATGCGGCGTCCCAGCTCCTGTGCCTTCTCGCGCAGACCCGCAGCCCAGGCTGCGCCTTCCGCAGGAGTGGACATCCCGGTGACGGTGGAAACCTGTACGTCTTCGAGTGGGGCTTCCGGGGCTGCTCCCTGCCGTGCCCAGTCCACCTTGATCACGGCGCGTTCTGCGAGAACGAGCACTGTGGCAGTGAAGCCTTCGGAGAGCGCGAGCCAGATGGTGTGGCTCGTTCTCCGGCCGTGCGGCCACGCGGCCGCCGGGCCGATGGCCCCGTCCCGGGCCGGGTGACGGGAGATGATGAAGGGATGACACTCTCCTTCGAAGAACTCGTCGCGGAGGCCTCCGAGGCCTCCGTCGACGGCTGGGACTTCTCCTGGCTCGACGGCCGGGCGACGGAGCAGCGGCCCTCCTGGGGATACCACCGGTTGCTCGGCGAGCGGCTCGCCCGTGCCTCGGCCGGCCTCGACGTCCAGACGGGCGGCGGGGAGGTCCTCGCCGGTGTGCCGACGCTGCCGCGGACGATGGTGGCCACCGAGTCGTGGCCCCCCAACCTCGCGCGGGCCACGGCGCTGTTGCACCCGCGGGGAGCCGCCGTCGTCGCGGATCCCGACGAGCCTCCCCTGCCCTTCGCCGACGCCGCGTTCGATCTCGTCACCAGTCGCCACCCCGTCACGGTGTGGTGGGCGGAGATCGCCCGCGTCCTGCGGCCGGGCGGCACCTATCTCGCCCAGCACGTCGGTCCCGCCAGCGTCTGGGAGCTGGTCGAGTACTTCCTGGGCCCGCAGCCGGAGACGGCCCGTCACCGGCATCCCGACGACGAGAGCGCGGCGGCGCGCGGCGCCGGTCTCGACATCGTCGATCTACGCTCCGAGCGGCTGCGGATGGAGTTCCACGACATCGGTGCCGTCGTGTGGTTCCTGCGCAAGGTCATATGGATCGTGCCGGGGTTCACGGTGGAGTCCCACCTGTCCCGGCTGCGCGCGCTCGACGCGCTGATCCGCGCGGAGGGTCCGTTCGTGGCCCACTCCGCGCGGACCCTGATCGAGGCACGCAGGCCGGAGACTGCCTAGCGTTCCAGATACGCCGCGTGGGGGACGGTGCCGGACACCAGCGGGGCCATGTGCCGGCGGTAGCGGGGTGACAGGGTTTCCAGTGAGGTGATCTTCTCCAACGGGATCCAGTCGAGGCCGATCTGGTCGATGTCCTGCTCGGTTCCGCCGACGAGTTCGGCGCTGCCTTCCACGGTGCAGAGGAAGACGACTTCGACCCGGTGGAAGTTCTCCGAGCTGATCACACCGGGGTCCTCCGTCCAGCCCTCCAGGACCCAGAGCAGCGGGCCGACCCGCACGGTCAGCCCGGTCTCCTCGCGTACCTCGCGGCGGAGCGCGTCGGGCAGCAGCTCGCCGGTCTCCTGGCCGCCTCCGGGGAGGAAATGGCACTCTCGGCCGTTCCAGAGGTTCCGGGTGAGCAGGACGGACCCCTCGTGGAGGACGACGGCCTTCGCGGAGTTGCGGATACGGGTGGGGACGGTCATACGGGTCTCCTCGGTCCGGGCGGTCGGCCACCCCGGCAGCATGCCCACCCCGTCCTGCGGCATGCCGCTCCCCCACCGACCGCGGGGCGGAGGCCCGCCGACCGGGAGGGTCAGAAGACCGACAGGCCCGTGATGGTCGTGAAGCGGTCGAGGGCGGTCACGCCGGCCACCGAGTTGCCCCGTTCGTCGAGACCCGGGCTCCAGACGCAGAGGGTGCAGCGGCCCGGCACGACGGCGACAACCGCTCCGCCGACGCCGCTCTTGCCCGGGAGACCCACCCGGTAGGCGAAGTCACCGGCCGCGTCGTACGTACCGCAGGTGAGCATGACGGCGTTGACCTGCTTGGCCTGGCTGCGGGTCAGCACCCGTGAGCCGTCGGCGCGCAGGCCGTGGCGGGCCAGGAAGCCGGTGGCCAGGGCCAGGTCGGCGCAGGACGCTTCGAGGGAGCACTGGCGGAAGTACTCGCGGAGCAGGTCGGGCACCGGTCCCGTGATGTTGCCGTAGGAGGCTATGAAGTGGGCGAGGGCCGCGTTGCGGTCGCCGTGGGCGGCTTCCGACGCGGCCACGTCGGTGTCGAAGTCCAGGTCCTGGTTGCCGCTCTCGGCGCGCAGGAAGGCGAGGAGGCTGCCCGAGGCGTCGCCGGTCAGCCGGTGCAGGCGGTCGGTGACGACGAGCGCGCCGGCGTTGATGAACGGGTTGCGGGGGATGCCGTTCTCGTACTCCAGCTGGACCAGGGAGTTGAACGGGTCGCCGGAGGGTTCCCGGCCGACATGGGCCCAGAGCGCGTCGCCCTCTCCGGCGAGGGCGAGCGCGAGGGTGAAGACCTTGGTGACGGACTGGGTGGAGAAGGGCCGCCGCCAGTCCCCCACCCCGTAGACCGTGCCGTCGAGTTCCGCCACGGCCATGCCGAAGTCGGTGGGGTCGCCGGCGGCGAGCGCGGGGATGTAGTCGGCCGGGGTGCCCCGGTCGGCGAGCTCGGCGATCTCCTCGGCGATGCGGTCGAGGACGGGCTGGAAGGAGGTGGTGGCGTTCGTGGTCACGCGTGGTCCCGTGGTCCCCGGTCCTCGGCGGCCTGCCGGAGGGCGGTCCGGTCCTCGGCGGCCTGCCGGAGGGCGGTCCGGTCCTCGGCGGCCTGCCGGAGGGCGGTCCGGTCCTCGGCGGCCTGCCGGAGGGCGGTCCGGTCGTCGGCGGCCTGCCGGTTCGCCTCGTCCTGCCGGGCGGCGGCGAGGCCGAGGTCGCCGCCGGCCGGTACGGCGAAGGAGCGGGCGACGGCCTCGTCCGTGACCTCGGGGAGCGTGGCCGGGGTCCAGCGGGGGTTCCGGTCCTTGTCGACGACCTGGGCGCGGATGCCCTCGACGAGGTCGGGGGTGGTCAGGGCGGCGCAGGAGACGCGGAACTCCAGGTCCAGGACCTCTTCAAGGGTCGCGAGGGCCCGCGAGCGGCGCAGGGTGGCCAGGGTCGCCTTGAGGGCGGTCGGGGACTTCGCGAGCAGGGTGGTGGCCGCCTCCTTGGCGGCGGGCACGCCGGTGTCGAAGAGGCGCTCCACGACGGTCTCGACGGTCTCGGCGAGGTAGCAGGCGTCGATCCAGGCCCGCTGCTCGGCGAGGACGCCGGGCGGCGGCGTGGCGGTGTGCCGGGCGACGGCCTCCTCGGCCGGAAGCCGGGTCAGGTCGTGGACCAGGGCGGGCAGTTCGGCGGAGGGGACGAAGTGGTCGGCGAGGCCGGTGAGGATCGTGTCGGCGGCGCCGACGTGGCCGCCGGTGAGGGCGAGATGGGTGCCGAGCTCGCCGGGGGCGCGCCCGAGGAGGTACGTGCCGCCGACGTCGGGGACGAATCCGATGCCGGTCTCCGGCATGGCGACCCGTGAGCGTTCGGTGACGACGCGGACGGAGCCGTGCGCGGAGACGCCGACGCCGCCGCCCATGACGATGCCGTCCATGAGGGCGACGTACGGCTTCGGGTAGCGGGCGATACGGGCGTTGAGCCGGTACTCGTCGCGCCAGAAGGCCGCGGAGGCGGAGCCGCCGGCGCTCGCGTCGTCGTGGATGGCCCGGATGTCGCCGCCGGCGCAGAGCCCGCGCTCCCCCGCGCCCTCGATGACGACGGTCGTGACGGCGGGGTCGTGCTCCCACTCGGTCAGGGCCGCGTCGAGGGCGAGGACCATGGTGTGGGTGAGCGCGTTGATGGCGCGGGGGCGGTTCAGGGTGAGGAAGCCGGCCCGGCCCTCCGTCCGGAGGAGTACGTCGGCGGTTCCGGTCGGCACGTTCACTCGGTCCCTTCGGTGGCGCGGGGCGCTGTCGCGATCACCGTACCGGGCGGGCCGGGACGCGGCCCAGGTGGATCCGGGGGTCGCGCCGCTCATCCGCTCCGGTCGCGCCGGTCACCGGATCGGTCGCCCGGTCGCCGGATCGGTCGCGGTCTATGTCGCCGGATCGGTCGCCGGGTCAGTCGCCGAAGAGGAGGGAGTCGATGCCCCGGCGGACGCCCGGGGTGTCGTGCGCGTGGCGGGCGGCGAGCAGGGTGCCCGCGACGTACGGGTCGGGGTCGGTGCCCGGGTCGTGGCGCAGGACGAGCCGCTCGCCGGGGCCGCCGAAGACGACCTCGGTGGTGACGGAGTAGCTGGGCAGCCGGACGGAGTGGACGCGGGTGCCGGCGATGTCGGCACCGCGTGCCTCGACGGGTCCGTGGAGGTCCTGGAGCGGGACGGCGGGGGCGGGGGTACGGACGGCGCCGAGCGTCTCGGCGAGTTCCCGGGCGGTGCCGCTGGGGACGTCGGGCTTGGTGGCGCTCGCGTAGTCGATGATCTCCCAGTGGTCGAGGTGCTCGGCGGCGAGGGCGGCGGAGCGGCGCAGGAGGGCGGCCATGATCGAGAAGTTGCCCGCGGCGATGACACCGACGCCGTGGGTGCGGGCGAGGGCGTCGAGCTCCGTGTAGTCGTCGGCGGTGAGGCCGCTGGAGCCGACGACGACGTGGACTCCGGCCCGGACCGCGGTCAGGACGTTCTCCTTGACGGCGGCGGCGCTGGTGTAGTCGATGAGGAGGTCGACGGGGGCGGCTGCGAGGGCTTCGGCGACCGTCGCGTGGACCGTGCCGTCGGAGCGGGAGCCGGCGGCGTCCGCGAGGCTCCGGCCGGCCGCCGAGCGGGAGACGCCGGCGGTGAGGGTGAGGTCGTCGGCCGCGTCGAGGGCGGCGACGAGAGGCGGCGCGGTCCAGCCGGTGACGCCGGCGAAGCAGACGTTGATCATGCCGGTCACTGTAGGCGCGGGGAGGCGCCGGGAGCGGGAGGACGGGAGGCGCCGGGAGCGGGAGGACGGGAGGCCCCGCGGCGGGGAGGAGGGCGGGTGGACAGGGGGGCGGGAAGGACTCATCCGCTTCTCGCGGATCCTGATTGCACGGTGCACGGTCCTGTGACGGCCGCTACCCCGCGTCCTCATATGTCGAGTCCTTCCCGTCCCTTCCATGGAACCACCGCTCCGGCGGGGGCGCGAGCGCCCGCCGGAGCGGTGCCGGAAGGGGTTCAGGCCGGGAGCAGATCCTGCGGAACGCGCACCTGGCGGGGTGTGGACAGGCGGAGTTCGATGATGTCGCGGACGGTCGGCCACTCCTCGTCGAGGACCGAGTAGAAGGCCGTGTCGCGGACGGCTCCGTCGAGCCCGCGGGAGTGGGCGCGACGGACTCCTTCGCAGCTCGCTCCGAGGCGCTCGATCGCGATTCTGGAGCGGGTGTTGCGGGCGTCCGCGCGCATCGTGATGCGGCGCACGCCCCAGGCTTCGAAGGCATGCCGGAGCATGAGGTACTTGGCCTCGGTGTTGATGCCGGTACCCCGGGCGTCGCCCGCGATCCAGGTGTTGCCGATCTCGGCGGCGTCCGGCACGGAGGTCAGCGGATCTCCGTGGGGCATGCCGGGGACGGGCGGCCAGACCAGCGGCCCCCGCCAGTAGTCGAGTTCGAGGAAACGGGTCGAACCGATGACTCGCTCGTCGGCCGTACTGACCAGGGCGAAGGGCAGGGATCTTCCTGCCGCCTGCTCGGTCAGGGCACGGGCGATGTAGTCGAGGGCCGATTCGAAGCCGTCGGGTACGGGGGTGAAGGCGTAGGCCGATCGGTCCGCCCCGCCGGCCCGGGCGAGGGCTTCGGCGTGCCGCATCGCCAGCGGCTCCAGGCGCACGGAGCGCCCGGTCAGGAGAACAGGTACTGGCACGGAACCTCGGGTCTTTCACGGGCAGGGAAAGCTTCCGCCGAGGGGTCGCCGCGGCGGCAGCAGGAGGGAGGTTCTCGCCGGTGCCGACCACGTCAAGAGAGCGACAAATAAGCAGGTAAAACGGTTCGTCACCGGTGGCGAGGAGGACAGTATGCAGCCACAAGCGCTCGGAGAACAGAACCCCCGGCGAACCCGGGTACACGCCTGGGTGAAGGCTGGCGCGCGCCCGGGTGGACCGGTCTCAAGCAACGGACGGAGCCGCCCGCCAGTCGGACGGCCGGAGGGCCCGGAAAGGGGTCAGACGCAGGTGGGATGGCCCCAGCCGTCGGGGTTCTTCGCGATGGTCTCGCCCTTGTCGTAGGCCTTGCCGCAGCGGCAGCGGCCCGAGAATCTCGCCTTCAGGGTGCCGCCGGACGGGCGAGTCCGGCGGGCGGCCGAACCGCCGCCGGAGCCACCGGAGGAAGCGGCCGACGAGGCGCCCGCGGAGCCGGACGGCGCTGAGGAGCGCGCGCGGGGCGCGGAGGCGCGTGTCGGGGCTTCGGGGGGCGGCAGCGGGGCTCCGGCGTCGGAGCCCGTGGGCTCCTGCGTACGGGCGGTGTGGCTGGCCGCGCGGTCGGCCGCGTCGTTGAGGGGGTCGCCGTCGACCTGGTGCGCGGGGACGTAGACGAAGTCGACGTCCCGGCCGGTGAGGAGCGCGTCGATCCGGACGACCAGGTCCTTGTTGGCCACGGGGCTGCCGGAGGACGTCTTCCAGCCCTTGCGACGCCAGCCGGGCAGCCAGGTCGTGACGGCCTTCATGGCGTACTGGGAGTCCATCCGGACCTCGACCGGCACCGCCGGGTCGAGGGTTTCGAGCAGCCGTTCAAGGGCCGTGAGTTCGGCCACGTTGTTGGTCGCGCGGCCGAGCGGGCCGGCCTCCCAGCGGTCGATCGCTCCGTCGGTGCGGCCGATGACCCATGCCCAGGCCGCGGGCCCGGGGTTTCCCTTCGACGCGCCGTCGCACGCCGCGATGATCTTTTCCAACATCCCACGATCCTGACACGGCGGCGGGGGTGGGCGGTCCCACCCCCGCGGCGCCGGCCGTCGTGGGTCAGAAGTCGCCGTAGTTGACCTGCCAGGTGGGCAGGCCCATCCGGCGCCAGAGGGCGACGACGCGGTCACGGTCGTCGAGCGAGACGCGGACGTTGTACCGGTGGCGCACCTGGGCGTCGAAGAGCTCGGCCTTCACGAGGTCGTCGCCGCGGCCGTCGCCGGACGCCCGCATCCACAGTTCGTCGTACGGCACCTCGTGGTGGGCGAGCCAGGACTCGGTGATCGCGCGGTGGTCCTCGCTCCGGCCGGACAGCAGCACGATCCGGTCCCGCTCGGTGTGGCGGAAGGCGCGCAGGGCGTCCCGCACCGAGACGTTGAGCAGGTCGCGGTCGCAGTACCTGAAGTCGTACGGGCCCCGGTTCACGCGCAGGGCGAGGGTGCCGTCGATGTCGCACATGACGGCGGTGGGGAGGCTCGGGTCGGGGACGTAGGGCTCGCCGACCGTGGGGCGGTCGTTGAGCCAGTCCGCGGTGAGCCGCCAGCCGCCACGGGTGGCCTTGGCGTGCTTCTCGGCGAGGATGCGGATGATCTCCTCGCCGACGGGCCGCTCGCGGGCGGCGTCGCGGCGCACGCACTCGTCGACGGGGACGTCGGTGAAGTCGTGGACGGCGAAGGTGGCGAGGCCGCCCACGGCGGCCTTCAGCCGCTTCGGGATGTGCGGGGTCAGATGGGTGTTGTCGACGACGACGTCGAAGCCGTCGTCGACGGCGGCGCGGACGGCGGAGTCCTGGATGCCGAGTACGGTCTGCTCGTGCTTGTGGGACCGGCCGCGGTCCGGCGACGGGACGTCGAGCATGGAGCGGAGGTCGTCGAGGTTGACGCGCCGCACGCGTCCCTCGGCGGCCGCCTGGAGGGCGCGGGCGGCCGTCGTCTTCCCGGAGGCCGGGAGGCCGGTCATGACATGGACGACAGGCACGGTCAGTTCTCCTGGTCGTGGGCGAAGGGGTCGGTGGCCTCGGGGCGCAGCTGGCGCCAGAGGAGGAGGTCGGTGGGGCGCCCGTCGAGGCGCAGGAACAGGGCGGCGCGCAGGCCTCGGTCGGGCACCCCGGCCGCGGCGCGGGCGAAGGCGCCCCGGTCGCCTGCGAGGTGGGCCAGGCGCACGTACGCCTCGTCGACGGCCCGCTCGCGCTCGGCGGCCGCGGCTTCGAGGCCGCCGATCACCTCGCGCACCCAGGCGTCGAACTCGTCCGGCACCTGCTCGAGGAGGGCGTCCAGCGGCTTGCCGCCGTCGGCCTCGACCTCGGTCACGGAGCAGCCGAGGCCCTTGGCGAGTTCGCCGGCCGGGAGGGAGGCGAAGCGCTGGATGCCGTGGCCGCGCCAGATGTCGCGCTCGGTGACACCGGTGAGCACCTTGTGGAGGCGTACGTACTCGGCGAGCTTGGCCTTGGCCCGCAGGCCGGAGGCGAAGCGCAGGACGAAGCCCTCGGCGTCGGTGCCGGTGGCCCGGTGGCCGCCGGGGAGGGTGTTGGACTCGGTCAGGGCGACGAGCTCGGCGATGTCCATCGCGGGCCAGGTGCGGACGACGGAGCCGACGGGCTGCCAGCCGGTGGCGGCCTCGGCGAGCGGCACCTCGGTGCCGTCCCGGCCGAAGGCGGCGAGCAGGACGAGGTCGCGGCGCTCGCCGTAGTTCACGACGATGCGGTTGCCCGGGTAGAGGATCTCGGCGAGGTACGTGACGCCGGGCGTCAGGCCCGCCGTGTCGGCCGCGTCGAGCCGGCGCTGCGCCCAGGTGGCCTGGGTGCTGGTGAAGGAGCCCTTGGAGGCGACGTGCCAGCGGCCGTCGTAGTGGAAGAGCACGCCGAGACTGCCGTCGACCTTGTCGTACACCTCGAAGGGCTCGTCGGGGAGCGGCGGCGCGTAGGGGCGGCCGACGGCGTGCTCGGCGATGTTGAAGAACTTGGGGAGGGGGAGCGCGACGATCCGTCCGGTGGCGTCGTCGGCGACGAGTCCGCGGCAGCGTGTGGTCACCCGGTTCCAGAGCTGGGCGTACTGGCACGCGCGCGTGTACGTGTAGATCGACAGCGGCAGCTCGGGGTGCCGCTTGCGCGTGACGTGCCCGTCCGTGAGTGCGGCGGCGAGCTCGTCGGACGGCATCAGGTCGTGCAGAGTCAGGGTCGCCTGGCTCATGGGGTCCCTCCCGGGTGTTCGGTGATCCATTCTCTGCGGTCGGAGGAGTGGGAGGACAGCGAATATCCGGCGCGGCGGGGCGCGGCGGGGTGGTGTGCGGGGGCTCGCTCCGGGGTGTGTCGGTGGTGCCCCGTAGACTCGCCGTCTCCCCGTCGGTGACGTCACCGGCGCAGACGAAGGAAGCGAGCCCCATGAACCACGCGGACGGCACGGCACCGATCTACGCCGAGCTCATACGGGAGCGGGGGGATGTTCCGGGTGACGTCCGCCAGGTCGCCGAGGAGGTTCTGCGGGACCTGAGCCGGGTCATCCAGGTGCCGCCGCAGGGGGTCCAGGGACCGCAGCAGGGCGTCGTCGCGCACGCGGGAGCGGGCGCGCACCAGGGGGCGCACCAGGGCGCCGTCGTCCTCGCGCACCAGGGCGGCGTCCAGCACTCCGGCGTCGGTGGCCCGATGGGCGTCGGCGGGCCCGCGGGTGTCGTGGGCCAGGCGGGCGCCGTCCTGCCGCAGCGGCCGATGCGCTAGCCGACCGTTCCGGGGCCGTCCGTCACGCTTCCGGCCGGCCCCGGCCCTTCGGCCCGTTTCCGGTCGTCGCCCCGGCCCCCGTCTGCCCTGTTCCCCGTCGGCTCCGTTCCCCGTCGTCGACCCGGCCCCGGCCGCCCCGATCCCGCTCGGCGCCCCGGCCCGACCGCCCCGATCCCGCTCGGCGCCCCGGCCCGACCGCCCGTTTCCGGGCGTTGTCAGTGCCGTAAGCCATGCTGCTGCGATCGGCCCGTGCCGCAGTGGGGCGGGCCACGTACGGACGACTGGGGATGGCGACATGGCCGAGGTTCTGCTCTTCCACCACTCGCTCGGGCTGACCGAGGGAGTCGGCGCGTTCGCCGAGGAGCTGCGGCGGGCGGGGCACACGGTGCACACACCAGATCTGTACGAGGGCAGGACCTTCACCGACCTCGAGGCCGGCGTCGGCCACGCCCAGGAGATCGGCTTCGACACGCTCGTGGCGCGCGGTGAGCAGGCGGCCTCGGAGCTGCCCGAGGCCCTCGTCTACGCCGGGTTCTCGCTCGGTGTGCTGCCCGCCCAGAGGCTGGCGCAGACCCGGGCCGGGGCGCTCGGCGCCGTGCTGTTCAGCGCCTGCGTGCCGGTGTCGGAGTTCGGCGCGGCCTGGCCGGAGGGCGTCCCCGCGCAGGTGCACGGGATGGACGCCGACCCCTTCTTCGTCGACGAGGGCGATCTGGCGGCCGCCCGCGCGCTGGTGGCGGACGCTGCGGACCGGAGACTCTTCCTGTACCCGGGGAGCGCGCATCTGTTCGCCGAGCGCGGGGCGCCGTCCTTCGTGCCGGAGGCGGCCGCGCTGTGCCTGGAGCGGGCGGTCTGCTTCCTGGACGCCGTCAAGCGCTGAAGCGGCGGACGTAGCGGCGCTGCCAGGGGGTCTCGACGGCGTGCCGGTCGTAGTGACGGCGGACGTGGTCGACGGCCTCGTCGGCCGGGACCCCGTCGAGGACGGCGAGGCAGGCCAGGGCGGTGCCGGTGCGGCCCCGCCCGCCTCCGCAGGCGATCTCGACCCGTTCGTCCGCAGCGCGTCCCCAGGCCTCGGTGAGGACGGCTCGTGCGGTGTCCCGGTCCGTGGGGAGGCGGAAGTCCGGCCATCGGAGCCACACCGACTCCCACGGGACCTCGGGCGGCCTCTTGCCGAGCAGATGGACCGCGTAGGTCGGCCGGGGCCCCCCGGGAAGCGGGCGGCGCAGGGCGCGGCCGCGTACCAGCCGTCCGGAGGGAAGTCTCAGGACGCCGGGGGCCGACTCCTGCCAGGGTTCGGTCATCCCGTCACCGTAGGGGCAGACGGGGCTCGGGGGACAGCATCGGGATCACTTCGGGGTCAGCCGATCGGTCGACCCCGGTGTCGTCCGTCCCGCCCTCGGGCCGGGGCCGGCCGTCGGACCGTACACGGCCGTGCGCGGGCGGAGGATCGGTGCAGGGTGCGGCCCGTCCTCGGACGGGGCCGCCCGTGTCCGCCGTACCGAGGAGTCCGTCATGACGAAGTACCGCCGTGCGTCCCGTACCGCCCGGGTGCTCCTGCCCGGAGCCGTGGCCGTGGTCCTGCTCGCCGGGTGCGCTCAGGGGTCCGGAGGGGCGGCCTCCGCGACGGGACCGACGTCGTCGGCCGGGGTGTCCCCCACCGGTGCGCCGCCCACCGCCGGCTCCTCCGTCACCGTGACACCCGCCCCGGCCGGCAGGCCCGCGCCGGGCACGCTCCTGGTCGCCGACTTCGGCTCCGACACGGTGACCTTCGTCGACCCCGCCCGGGGTGCCACCGGCTCGGTGAAGGTCGGCACCGCTCCCTACGGTCTGGTCCTCGGCAAGGACGGGCGGGCCTGGGTGGCGACCGCCGAGGGCGTCGCGGTCGTGGACACGACGACCCGGCAGCGGCTCGCGCTCATCCCGTACGAGACGGACACGGGTCCGGTGACCACGGGCGAGTACCGGGGCGGCGGCATGGGCATCGCCCTCGCGCCGGACGGGCGCCGGGTGTACGTGGGGGTCAATGTGCCCGGCGGGAACGGCACCCTGGAGGTGATCGACACGACGGCCCTGCGGGTCACGGACACGGTGCCGGTCGGCCGGCGCCCCTTCGACGTGGACGTCTCGCGTGACGGCGCCGAGGTGTACGCGACGAACCACGACTCCTTCGACGTCACGGTCGTCGACGCGGGGACGTGGGAGTCGCGCCGGGTGGAGGTCGCCCCGTACGGCACGGAGGGCGGGCTCGGTTCCTGGCTGAAGCCGCACTACACGGCCGTGCGCCCCTCGGACGGCAAGCTGCTGCTGCCCTTCGAGGGCGAGCGGCTCGCGGTCGTCGACCCGCGGACCGGCCGGACGACCATCGAGCCGATGACCGCGAACACCCACCAGCACGGTGCCGCGGTGACCGCCGACGGCACGCTCCTGACGGTGGGCACGGGACCGATCGACCCGGACGAGGACGAGGGGCCCTCCCTGACGGTCAGGACCCCCGGCGGCGCCGAGCGGGTCTACCCCCTGGAGGGGCCGCACGAGGACGTGGCGGTCTCCGAGGACGGGCGCACCGCCTATGTGACCGGCGGGTTCACCCGCGACGGGTACTGGGACGGCCTGAGCGTCGTCGACCTCGAAACGGGTGACGTCCGCAGGCTGGAGGCGGGTTCGCGGCCGCTGGGGGTGGTGGTCCTCTGACCCCGTTCAGCGCTGGGGCAGGACGGTGAGCACCCGCTCGATGAAGGTCTTGAAGTCGGCCATGAAGTCGGTCAGGAACTGCTGGGTCGTCTGGTCGGTGACCTCGCCGTCCGGTGTGAAGAGCCCCGGGACGAACTGGATGTAGGCCTCGGGGGCGTTCATCTGCGGGGAGTTGCAGAAGCTCAGCACCGAGCGGAGGCTCTGCTGGGCGACGGCGGTGCCGATCTTGCCGGGCGAGGCGCCGATGACGGCCGAGGGCTTGTGGGTGAAGGAGTTGGTTCCCCAGGGGCGGCTGGCCCAGTCGATGGCGTTCTTGAGGCCGCCGGGGATGGACCGGTTGTACTCGGGGGTGACGAAGAGGACGGCGTCGACGGCGGCGATGGCGTCCTTGAGGGCCCGGCCCTCGGGCGGGTAGTCCGCGTCGAAGTCGTGGTTGTAGAGCGGCAGGTCCTTGATGGGGATCTCCTGGAACTCCAGCTCCGGCGGTGCCACGCGGAGGAGGGCGCGGGAGAGGATCCTGTTGATGGAGTCCTTCGACAGGCTGCCGACGAAGTAGCCGACCTTGTACGTGGTCATGCGGGGTGTTCCGCCTTCCGGGAGGGGGGTACGGCCTCCGCGCGGGGCCTTCGGCAACGTAACCCGCCCGTGGCACGGCTGCGACCGGAGTCCTGCCACCGGCCAGGCGATCGGCTACCCCCCAGCCGTCGTCCTCACCGTCCTCTTCGTCTCGGCCGTCGCCGCCGCCCGCAACTGGCCAGGCCGTCGAGCGAGCCGAGCAGCAGGCCGGCGAAGAGGACGCCGGCGGGGCCGAGCGTCACCGGACCGAAGCGGACCATGCCGAGGAGCGATCCGGCCGCAATGACGATAAAAAGGGTGAACCACGGATAGCCAGCGAAAAACTGCCATATGCGGCTTACTCGGCCATATCCGATGGCTTCTTGCACGCTCATACGGAAGGGCGGACAGCGTGACGCGACCGAGGATTCTCGTGGTGGGCGCCGGATTCGCCGGAGTGGCCTGTGTACGGCGGCTCGAACGACGCCTCGCGGAGCGGGAGGCACAGCTCGCACTCCTTTCACCGTTCTCGTACCAGCTGTACCTGCCCCTGCTCCCCCAGGTGGCGGCGGGGGTGCTGACCCCGCAGTCGGTCGCGCTGTCGCTGCGCCGCAGCGAACGGCACCGCACCCGGATCGTGCCGGGCGGTGTGGTCGGCGTGGACACGGCGGCGAAGGTCTGTGTGGTGCGCACGATCGCCGGGGAGTACGTGACCGAGCCGTACGACCATCTCGTGCTCGCACCCGGCAGCGTGACCCGCAGTTTCGACATCCCCGGGCTCGCCGAGCACGCGCGGGGGATGAAGACCCTCGCCGAGGCCGTGTACATCCGCGACCACGTCATCGCGCAGCTGGACCTGGCGGACGCGAGCAACGACGAGGAGGAGCGGGCCGCGCGGCTGCGGTTCGTGGTGGTCGGCGGTGGTTACGCGGGTACGGAGACGGCGGCCTGTCTCCAGCTGCTCACCCACAACGCGGTCAAGCGGTATCCCCGCATCGACCCGAAGCTCATCAAGTGGCACCTGGTCGACATCGCGCCGAAGCTGATGCCCGAGCTGGGCGACAAGCTGGGCGCCGCCGCGATGGACATCCTGACCAAGCGTGGCATCGAGGTGTCCCTGGGGGTGTCGGTGGCCTCCGTGGACGACGACGCCGTGACGCTCACGGACGGGCGGGTGCTGCCGAGCCGGACGCTGATCTGGACGGCCGGGGTGGCGGCGAGCCCGCTGATCGGCACGCTGGGTGCGGAGACGTTCCGGGGACGGCTCGTGGTCACGGCCGAGATGACCGTGCCGGGGCTCGACGGGGTGTGGGCCCTCGGAGACGCGGCGGCGGTGCCGGATCTCGCCAAGGGCGAGGAGGGCGCGATCTGTCCGCCGACCGCCCAGCACGCGATGCGTCAGGGCAAGGCGCTCGCCGACAACCTGGTCGCGACGCTGCGCGGCGAGCCGACACATCCGTACACCCACAAGGATCTGGGTCTGGTGGTGGACCTCGGCGGGATGGACGGGGTCTCCAAGCCGCTCGGTGTGGAGCTGCACGGGGCGCCGGCGCAGGCCGTCGCCCGCGCCTACCACTGGGCGGCCCTGCGGACCAATGTGGCGAAGACCCGGGTGATGACGAACTGGCTGCTGAACGCCGCGGCCGGGGACGACTTCGTACGGACCGGGTTCCTGGCGGCGAAGTCGGGCACGCTGCGGGACTTCGAGTACACCGACGCGTATCTGACCCCGGAGCAGGTCCGTCTCCACACGGGCGCGTTCCGCGGGGCGGTCGGGACCGGCGGAGGGAACTGAGGGGCCCGCGCGCGTACGGGGCCGGACGGCGAGGGCGCGTCCGGCCCCGGCGCTGTGCCCGGCGTGCCCGCCCGCCGGGCATGCCCGTCGCTGTGCCCGGCGGGCGTGCCCGGAGACTCCCCGCCTCGCTCAGCGGGCCAGTTCGGGCGCCGGGCCCATGACGATGACGGGCTCCTTGGCCGGGTCGAGGGCGCGGATGAGTTCGCGCAGTGACGCGCGTTCGAGGGCGATGCAGGCGTGGGTGGGGCCGCCGTGGTCGACGTGGATCCAGACTCCGCCGCCCTTCTCGGCACCGAGCGGGCGTTCCTTGTCGAGCGG
Organism: Streptomyces sp. CB02980; assembly: GCF_014451325.2. Classification (GTDB taxonomy): domain Bacteria; phylum Actinomycetota; class Actinomycetes; order Streptomycetales; family Streptomycetaceae; genus Streptomyces. Next base: position 659,900 of record NZ_JACSCH020000001.1, read on the forward strand.
GGTCCGGCCGGGGACGCGGTTGTAGTCGATGGCGACCACATGGTCGAAGGAGCCTTCGAGGGGTTCACCGGCGAAGCCGGTGCCGCTGATGGCGAACTCGTCGTCCTGGTCGTACGGGAGGCGGGAGCCCGGATCGGGCAGTCGGCCGCCCGCGTCACCGAGCCGGAAGACCCCGATGGGGCTGCGCAGGTCGCCGGCCGTGTGGTCGGCGGTCCAGCCCCGTAGCGCGTTGTGGGCGGGCCACGGCCCCGCCGACTCGATCCATTGGCCGCCGGGGTCCTTCTCGTAGAGGGTCGCGGTGGAGGTGTCGTCGTCGGAGTCGGCACCGGTGACGACGAGGGCCTGGGTGGTGCCGTCGGGGACGAAGGCCTGGGTGGCGGGGCCGACGCCGGGGAGCCCGGGCGTGGGGACGGGCGCGGAGGCGATGCTGCTGGCCGGCTCCCCCGGCCCGCCGGCGCCTCGCGCGGCGCCGGGTGGGGCGCCCGCGGGGCGGGAGTCCCCGGCGGACGCGGCCGCGGCGGCCGTCCCTGCGGGTGCGGCGGGGGCGGGGGGCGCGGTGTTCGCGCAGCCGCTGAGCAGCAGGGCCGCGCACAGTGTGCCGGCGCTCAGCAGCGCGGGGGCGCCCTTGTGGACGGACATGGACGGATCCTCCTGGCCGGGGGCAATGCGTGGATCCGTACCCGTTCGGCGGGCGGCGCTGCGGTGGTTCCGGTGCCCTCACCCGTACGGCCGCGTCCGGCGGTGTCGCTGTCCCTCGCACCGTTCCGTACCCGAAGCGGTTGACCGGGGGGACGGGGCACGCTTTCCTGCACGCATGAACGATCTTCGTATCGAGCCGGCCCGGAGCGAGGGGCGCCTCGCGGACTGGCGGGACGTCCACAACACGATCATCCCGACGGCCGTGCTCTCCCCCGACGAGGTGCGCGAGCGCGCGGGCCGGAACCGACTGGAGGTCGTGTATCTCGGGGAGGTGGCGGTGGGTTGTTCGACGGTGCGGCCGCCGGACGAGGAGACCGCGGCGGCGACGGTCATCGCGCGGACGCTGCCCGGGTTCCGGGGGCGGGGTGTCGGGACCGCGCTGTACGAGCGGGGGCTCGCGCACGCGCGGACGCTGAGCGACGAGGGTGTGGAGACGGTGGTGCTGGCCTCGAACGAGGAGGGGCTGCGGTTCGCGCTCGCGCGCGGCTTCGTCGAGGTGGAGCGGTACGTCCTGCCGGGCGACACGGTGCCGTTCGTGACGCTGCGGCTGGCCTGACGCGCCCGGCCCACACCGGGATCTGACGATTCGTCAGATCGTTGCGTCGCGGGTCTGGGAACCTTCGGGGCCCGGCGCTACCCTCCGCGCATGATTCGGACGGTGGTGTGGGGTACGGGAAATGTCGGGCGCGCGGCGATCCGCGCCGTGGACGCCCATCCAGGGCTGGAACTCGCGGCCGTACTGGTCTCCGATCCGGCGAAGGTCGGACGGGACGCGGGCCGGCTTGCGGGGCTCGGCCACGACCTCGGGGTCGTGGCCGTCGACGATGTGGGCGCGGTGCTCGGCGGGCGGCCGGGGGCGGTGGTGTACGCGGCTTCCGGGGACACCCGGCCCGACGGGGCGCTCGACGACGTGGCGCGCGCGGTGCGGACGGGCGCGGTGGTGGTCACCCCCGCGCTCTATCCGCTGTACGACCAGCGCAACGCGCCGCCCGAGTTCCGGGATCCGGTGCTGGCCGCGGTCGCCGAGGGCGGTGGTTCGCTGTTCGTGTCGGGAGTGGACCCGGGCTGGGGCAACGACGTCCTGCCGCTGCTCGTGAGCGGGCTCGGCAGCACGGTGGACGTGATCCGCTGTCAGGAGATCTTCGACTACTCGACGTACGAGCAGGAGGAGTCGGTCCGGGACCTGATCGGGATGGGCCGGCCGCTCGACTACGAACCGCCGATGCTACTGCCGTCGGTGCCGACGATGGTGTGGGGCGGGCAGATACGCCTGATGGCCCGCGCGCTCGGCGCCGAGCTCGACGAGATCCGCGAGACGGTGGACCGGCGTCCGCTGGAGTCCACCGTGAAGACCCGCACGATGGGGGTCTTCGAGGCGGGCACGCAGGGAGCGATCCGCTTCGAGGTGCAGGGCGTCGTCGGCGGGGAGCCCCGCATCGTGATCGAGCACGTGACCCGCATCCATCCCTCGTGCGCGCCGGACTGGCCGGTGCCGCCGGACGGGGCGGGGGCGCACCGGGTGATCGTCGAGGGCAGTCCCCGGATCGAGGTGACGGTGGCGGCGACCGCCGAGGGCGAGAACCGTTCGGCGGGCGGGAACGCGACGGCGGTGGGCCGGCTGGTCGGGGCGATCGACTGGCTGGCGGCGGCGGAACCGGGGCTGTACGACGCGCTGGACGTGCCGTTGCGGCCGGCGGTCGGGAAGCTGGGAAGGAGACCACGGTGATCATCGACATTCCCGAGGGCCAGGAGCCGATCGGGTACGTGTGGGGCGACATGGTCCCGGAGATCGGGACGGCGGCGGCGAACTTCTCGCTGTCGGTGTACGCCCATACGACGCTGGGGCTGCGCGAGTTCGAGGCGGCGCGGCTGCGGATCGCGCAGATCAACGGCTGCGGCTTCTGTCTGGACTGGCGTACCGACCGGGACGGGGTGAAGGTCGAGGAGGGCTTCGACGAGGTCGTCGCGGCCTGGCGGGAGACGGAGGTCTCGGAGGGCTTCGACGAGCGGACGCGGCTCGCGGCCGAGTACGCGGAGCGGTACGCGCTGGACCATCACGGTCTGGACGAGGAGTTCTGGGAGCGGATGACGGCCCGGTACAGCCAGGCGGAGATCGTGGAGCTGACGATGAGTCTGGGCTCGTGGCTGGCGTTCGGGCGGCTCAACCGGGTGCTCGGGCTCGACGAGGTGTGCGTGCTGCCGACGCACTGAGCGCGCGAGGAAGGGCCGGCCGGGTGGTTCCCGGCCGGCCCTTCCCGTTCGACGTGCGCGTGGCGCGCTTCGGGCTCAGAAGTCCTCGGCGACGATGCGTTCGATGTTGCGTTCGGCGAGGGCCGTGATGGTGACGAACGGGTTGACGCTGGCGTTGCCGGGGATCAGGGATCCGTCGATGACGTACAGCCCGGAGTAGCCGTGGAGGCGTCCGTGGTTGTCGGTCGCCTTGCCCAGGACCGCGCCGCCGAGCGGGTGGTACGTGAGGTGGTCGCCCCAGATCTTGTACACACCGAAGAGGTCGGTGCGGTAGATCGTGCCCTCCTTGGAGTTGATCTTGTCGAAGATGGTCTTCGCGGCGTCGATGGAGGTCTGCTTCCAGGCCCTGTCCCAGCTGAGGTCGACCTTGCCGGTGGCCGGGTTCCAGGTGAACTCGGCCCGGTGGGGCGTCTTGGTGATGGAGAGGTAGAAGGAGGCGTACGTCTCGATGCCGGTGGGCAGCGGGGCGACCTCGGCGAAGGCGCCGCCCGCGTCCCAGTTGTCGATGCCCGCGGTGGGCATGGCGGACTGGAGCTTGCCGGTCGGGTCCCACATGTGGTTGGCGCGGCCGCACATGACGTTGCCGTTGTCGCCCCAGCCCTTGCCGATCTCGTTGTTGAGGGCGGGGAGTGCGCCGGTGGCCTTGAGGCGGGTGAGGAGCTTGCTCGTGCCGATGCTTCCGGCGGCGAAGAAGACCTTGTCGGCGGTGACGGTCTTGCTCGCGAGGGTGGCGCCCGTGGTGTCGATCTGGTCGATGGCGACGGTGTAGCCGCCGCCGGCCGCCGGGGTGACGGAGGTGACCTTGTGCAGGGCGGAGACGGTGACCCGGCCGGTGGCGGCGGCCTGGGCCAGATAGGTCTTCTGGAGGGTCTTCTTGCCGGCGTTGTTGCCGTAGATGACCTCGCCGTCGAGGGCGGACTTCGGGACGGCCCCGGCGGCCTCCTGCTTCATGTAGTCCCAGTCGTAGACGTTCGGGACGAACACGAAGGGGAAGCCGGAGCGCTGGGCGTGCTTGCGGCCGACGCGCGCGTACTGGTAGCAGGCGGCGCTCTCCCACCAGGCCTTGTCCACCTCGGTGACGCCGAGTCCCGCGTTGGCGCGCGGGTAGTACGTCGAGTACATCTCGGCCGCGTCGACGGTGGGGAGGATGGCCGCGAAGTTCTCGCGGCGCGGGGTGACGGCCATGCCGCCGTTGACGAGGGAGCCTCCGCCGACGCCCCTGCCCTGGTAGACGGTGATGCCGGCGAAGTCCTCGGCGTCGAGGATGCCCGTGTGCCGCGGGACGTCCTTGTCGAGGGGGAAGCCGAGGAAGTTGCTCAGCGGCTGCTTGGTGCGGGTCCGCAGCCAGAAGGAGCGGTAGTCGGGCCGGGTGGTGTTGGCGAAGATCTTGCCGTCCGGTCCCGGGGTGTCCCAGGCCATGCCCATCTCGACCATGTGGACGGCGACGCCCGCACGGGCGAGCCGGAGGGCGGCCACGGAGCCGCCGTATCCGGTGCCGATGACGAGGGCGGGCACGTGGGCGCCGGTGGGGATGGGGGTGTCGGCGAGGCGGGCTTCGGCCTGGGCCGGGGTGCCGTGGCCGACGAGGGCGGCAGCACCGAGAACAGAACCTGTTCCCGCGAGGAATCGACGGCGACTGACGCCACCGATTCCCCTTGCGGGCAGGGGGTGTTCGCTCATGTGATGTTCCTCACTCAAGGGCGAATGGGAACATGTTCTACTGTCGGCCATCGGGGAAGTCACGAGAAACCGACGGGTAACTTCAGGTCGAGTACACCTCTCGAACGGATGCCGTCAGATACCGGGCGACCGCATGGACTTCCGGCAGTCTGTTCGTCCAACTCCCGTACTCCCCCGCCACATAGAGCGCACGAGCCTCGGCGAGGGCCGGACGGTGGATGGCCGGAAGGCGCTCCAGGACCCAGTCGGCGGCGGCGTCCTTCGAGCGGATCTCGCCGGTGGCGAGGGTGCTGAGGACCCGCGCCAGGGTCAGCAGGACGTTCCGGGTGTCACCGTCCAGGTCCTCGATCAGCTCGGGGACACCGGCCACGATCGCGGCGCGCAGGTCCGCCTCCGGGACCGGGTCGAAGACCTCCGTGGGAGGCGGGCCGAGGAGCGGAGCGTTCCCCGCCCGCGCCATGGTGATCAGCGGGGCGAGATCCGGGCACGGCCCGGGAACGGGGGCCTCGCCCGCCTCGAATCCGTCGCGGAGCCACTCCCCGTAGAGGAACTCGCAGACCGGCGGGTACCGCCAGGGACGGACCTCGGAGTGCACCACAACGCTCAGTTCCACGGGCCTGGCCGGTCCCTCGTACGCCCGCTCCCCCGAGACGGCGAGCAACGCCTCGACGAGGGCCCGCCGTTCGGCCCCGGTGGTGCCGCGGCGCACGGTCACGAGCACGTCGATGTCGCTGCCCGGCCGCAGTCCGCCGAGCACGGCGGAACCGTGAAGACAGGCGGCGAGCACCTCGGATCCGAGTACGTCACGGACCAGGCGTACGACGTGCTCGGCCTGCTCCCTTCCCTCCGCGTGGGTCATGCGTGGCCTCCTCGGCTCCGGATGCGTCAGGCGTGAACCCGTCACCGTACCGGGGGCCGAGGAGGCGGCGAGGTCAGGCCAGGGCCGGGCCCGGCGCCCCGGTGAGACGCTCGGGGGTGAGCAGCTCGGCGAGGCGTTCGGCGGGCAGCAGGCCCTTCTCCAGGGTGAGTTCGACGACTCCGCGCCCGGTGGCGAGTGCCTCCTGCGCGATGGCCGTGGCCGCGGTGTAGCCGAGGTGCGGGTTGAGCGCGGTGGCGAGGCCGATGGAGTTCTCGACGGCCGCCCGGAGCGCCTCGGTGTTGGCGGTGATGCCGCTGACGCAGCGGTCGGCGAGGGTCAGGCAGGCGGCGCGCAGGGAGAGGAGGCTCTTCGAGAGGGCGTGGAAGATGACCGGCTCGAAGGCGTTGAGCTGGAGCTGCCCGGCCTCGGCGGCCATGGTGATGGTGATGTCGTTGCCGATCACCTCGAAGGCGACCTGGTTGACGACCTCGGGGATCACCGGGTTGACCTTGCCGGGCATGATGCTGGAACCGGCCTGGACCGGCGGCAGGTTGATCTCGTTGAGCCCGGCGCGCGGTCCCGAGGACAGCAGCCGCAGGTCGTTGCAGGTCTTGGAGAGCTTGACCGCGATGCGCTTGAGGACCCCGGAGAGCTGGACGAAGGCGCCGCAGTCCTGGGTGGCCTCGATGAGGTTGGCGGAGGTGACGAGCGGCAGGCCGGTCAGCTCGGCGAGGTTGCGGCGGGCGGTCTCGGCGTAGCCGGGGGCGGCGTTGAGGCCGGTGCCGATGGCGGTGGCCCCGAGGTTGATCTCGTGGATGAGCTCGACGGCCTCGGCGAGCCGGCTGCGGTCCTCCTCCAGCATCACGGCGTACGTGGAGAACTCCTGGCCCAGCGTCATGGGCACCGCGTCCTGGAGCTGGGTGCGGCCCATCTTGACGACGTCGCGGAACTCCAGGGCCTTGGCTGCGAAGGCGTCCTGGAGCACGGCCATGGCGAGGAGGAGTTCGCGGGCGGCGCCGATCGCCGCGATGCGGATGGCGGTCGGGTAGACATCGTTGGTGGACTGGCCGAGGTTGACGTCCTCGTTGGGGTGGAGGCGGTCGTAGTCGCCCTTGGCGTGGCCGAGGAGTTCCAGGGCGCGGTTGGCGACGACCTCGTTGGCGTTCATGTTGGTGGAGGTGCCGGCGCCGCCCTGGACGACGTCCACGACGAACTGGTCGTGGAGCCGTCCCGTACGGATCTCCCGGCAGGCGCCGGCGATGGCGGCGGCCTTGTCGGCGGGCAGCAGCCCCAGTTCCTCGTTGGCGCGGGCCGCGGCCTCCTTGACGGCGGCGAGCGCGTCGATCAGGAGCGGGTACACGGAGATGGGCGTGCCGGTGACGGTGAAGTTCTCGCTGGCGCGCAGGGTGTGGACACCCCAGTAGGCGTCGGCGGGAACGTCCCGGTCGCCGAGCAGATCGTGCTCGCGGCGGACGGGAACGGGGTGCGGGGCCGGTGCGGGAACCATGAAGCGTCCTTGAGGGGTGGGGAGGGTGGGGGCGCGTCGCGGGTGGCGAGCGCCGAAGTGCGGAGGAGGGCGCTGAGGGGGGTCGGCGGGGCGTACCCGGGCCTGTCCGGGTGCACGCGCACGCGTGGGGCCGTGTCCGGCGGTACGTGGACGCGTCACGGCCCGTCGCGGGTACGCGGGGCGGGTGCGGGCGGCACCGGTGACGGGCGGGCGGGGCGGGCGGCGAAGGGCGGCGGCCCGCCTCGGGGCCGTACGGACACGGCCCGGGAGACCCCGCGAAGGTTGGCTCCGGCTCGCGGACGGGCGGGGGGTGCGCCGCCCGCGAGCCGGGGTTCTGGGGTGCGCCGGGTCAGGCGCGGGCGGCGACGGCCGAGGCCGAGCGGGAGCCGCCGGTGGCGAGGGCCGGTTCCGCGCGCACGGGCCCGTCGAGGAGGCGCCTCATCAGGGCGGTGCTGCGGACGGGGTCTGCCGCGCCGCTGCCGCCTTCGGCGAGGAGCGTCGCGAGGACCGCGATCCGTGCCTGCGCGGCGCGGAGCGTGCCGGTGAGCACGGCTCCGGCGGCGACGAGGTCGACGGCCCCGCCACCGGTGTAGATCTCGGCGAGCGGCCCGGCGGGGACACGGGTGGTCACGGCGACCAGGACGCCCTGGGCGACCGCGTCGGCCACCGCGGCGGCGATCTCGGGGGTGGCGTTGCCCGCGCCGGTGGCGACGAGGACGATGCCCCGGGCGCCGGCGCCGACGGCCGCGTTCAGGAGGAAGGGATCGCCGTCGGAGTGGTGCGTGACGATGGCGACCCGGGGCAGCGGGACGGCGTCGGGGACGTCGGGGTCCGCCTTGTCCGCGGCGGCGGGCAGCGGCAGCGGCGTCGGACGCTCCGGCTGCCGCTCGATGTCGACACGGGAGAAGCCGACGCGGCCCAGGCGCTCGGCCGAGGGGTCGGAGAAGGCGTCGGCGGCGAGCGTCTGGGTCTTGACGGTGCCGCGGGCGGCGTGGACGCGTCCGTCGAAGACGACGAGGACACCGAGGTCGCTGACGGAGGAGGCGACCTGGAGCGCGTCGTACAGGTTGCCGGGGCCGTCCCCGTCGCCGGTGCCGAACGGGCGCTGGGCGCCGGTGAGGACGACCGGGCGGGCGTCGGTGTGGTGGAGGTCCAGGAAGAAGGCGGTCTCTTCGAGGGTGTCGGTGCCGTGGGTGATCACGATGCCGTCGACGCCGGGGTCGGCGAGGGTCTCGTGGACGGTCCTGAGGAGGGCGAGCTGGTGCGCCGCGGTCACGCGGGAGCTGTTGACGTTGAAGAGGTCGACGACCTCGACGGTGACGCCCTCGGGAAGCGGGGCGGTGGCCAGCACGTCGTTGCCGGAGGCATCGGCGGCGTATCCGGTGCCCTGCCAGCGGCTGGCGATCGTGCCGCCCGTGCTGATGACGACGATCCGGCGCGCTCCCCCGTCGTTCGTCCGCTTCATGCCTGCCGTCCTTACTCCGTACCGAAATCGCCCTGCGTCGCAACGATAGGACAGAAGGCGCGCAAGACGATTGCGAAATCAGCCGCCGTATCGTTTCGCCGTGGTAGATAATTGCGCCATGGACCGAATCGATCTCCACATCTTGCGCGAGCTTCAGAACGACGGCCGGCTGAGCAACCAGGAGCTGGCCCAGCGGGTGGGGCTCAGCCCGTCGCCCTGTCTGCGCCGGGTCCGTCAGCTGGAGCAGGACGGGGTGATCCAGGGGTACCGGGCGATCATCGATCCGGAGGCGGTGGGGCGGGGCTTCGAGGTCCTCGTCTCGGTGGAGGTGCGGCGGGACCGGGAGACGGTGGAGGCCTTCGAGGAGGCGCTCCAGGACGTGCCGGACGTCATCGAGGCGTACCGGCTGTTCGGGAGCCCCGGCTGTCTGCTGCGGATCGCGGTCGCCGATCTCGCGGCGTACGAGCGGCTGTGGATCGAGCGGCTGACGACCCTCACCGGGGTCACCGAGGTCAACTCGCAGATCATCATGAAGCGCATCAAGGAGCCGAAGGGGATGCCGGTGGACGTCCGGGGCGACTGAGGGCGCCCGGGCCGGCCGACCCCGACGAGGACGAGCCCTGCGGCGAGCCCTGGAGCGACCCCCTCGTTTCGGCCATATATGCGAACTCGTCATGGAACAGTCTTCTCCTCGTTACATGACAGGTACCTGCCGTGTGCCACTCTCCCGATGACACGAAGTCAACACGCGTAGACAGCGGAATCGTTGAGCCGACGCCCGCCGTCCCACGCGCACCGTCCCCGGGAAAGGGCCCCCCATGTCCGTTGTGCGGATCGGCAGATGGAAGGTGTGGGCAGCGGCCGTCGCCGCCACCCTCGTCGGCGTCACGCTCCCCACGGTCGCCGCTACCCCCGCCGGCGCCACCACCACCGCGTACGACAGCACGTACTACAAGAACGCGATCGGCAAGACCGGCACGAGCCTCAAGTCCTCGCTGCACACCATCATCAGCAGCCAGAGCAAGATCTCCTACGACGCGGTCTGGAACGCGCTGAAGGTAGCCGACCAGGACCCCGCCAACACCAACAACGTCATCCTGCTCTACAGCGGGACCTCGCGGAGCAAGAGCCTCAACGGCGGCGACGTCGGCGACTGGAACCGCGAGCACACCTGGGCCCAGTCCCACGGCAACTTCGGCACCTCGGCCGGCCCCGGCACCGATCTGCACCATCTGCGTGCGGCGGACGTCCAGGTCAACAGCATCCGCGGCAACAAGGACTTCGACAACGGCGGCAGCGCGGTCAGCGGCGCTCCCGGCAGCTACACGGACAGCAACTCGTTCGAGCCGCGCGACGCCGACAAGGGCGACGTGGCCCGGATGATCCTCTACATGGCCGTCCGCTACGAGGGCGACGACGCCTGGGCCGACCTGGAGCCCAACGAGTCGACCACCAACGGCAGCGTCCGCTTCCACGGGCGCCTCTCGGTCCTGAAGCAGTGGAACGAGCAGGACCCGCCGAGCGCCTTCGAGGAGCGTCGCAACGACGTCATCCACAACACCTACCAGGGCAACCGGAACCCGTTCATCGACCACCCGGAGTGGGTCGAGGCGATCTGGTAGGCCGAGCGCCACAGCAGTGATCGGAGCCGGGCCGGGGTCGTCGTACCCGGCCCGGCTCCGGCGTGCTCCGGGCTGGGCGTCGGGCTCCGCACACGGAAGGGCCTCTACGCCTGACCGCTGAGGCGACCTTCAAACGTCAAATGGCGGATGTTCTCATGTTCTTGGCGCGAAGGACGGATGCACCCTGGAGGCGTTATCCATCCGTTATAAACGGTGAGTTCGCCCCGTTTCAGGCGCCTTTTCCGTGCGGCATGGCGCACATTTCCGCCCTGGAAGCCGCCGGTGCATCTATCACGCCCCGGTGTCCGTAACAACCCCTCCGGGCCAGGAAGTTCCGAGATCCACTGGGTAGCTTCGGCGCCCATGACCCCGTTGACCACTGGCCTGACGACCACGACTCCCCGCACGACCCCCCCGACGCTCGCGGACGGCGCCGAGCTCTGGCGGATCGCACGCGGCGCGGGCGAACTCGACCTCAACTCGCCGTACAGCTATCTGCTGTGGTGCCGCGACTTCGCCGGCACGACCACGGTCGCCCGTGACGCCTCCGGACGCCCGATCGGCTTCGTGACCGGCTATCTGCGCCCCGACGAGCCGGAGACCCTCTTCGTCTGGCAGATCGCCGTCGAGGGTTCACACCGCGGAAGCGGGGTAGCCGGGACCCTGCTCGACGCTCTGTCCGCGCAGGTCGCGGCCGAGCACGGGATCAATCGGATCGAGGCGACCGTCACCCCGGGGAACCTCGCCTCCGACCGGCTGTTCCGGTCGTTCGCACGCCGGCACGGCGCGGAGGTGACACAGGAGGTCCTCTTCCCGGCCGCCGCGTTCCCCGCGGCGGGACACGAGTCCGAGGTGCTGTACCGCATCGGCCCCCTCGGCCCGCCGGTCTCCTGAGCCGTCGACCGCGCACGCCACACCCCCGAACCACACTCTGGAGAAGAGCTTCGTGACCCTGACCGACATCGCCACGCCCTCCGTCTTCGAGACCGTCGAATCGGAGGTCCGCAGCTACTGCCGTGCCTGGCCCGTCGTCTTCGAACGCGCCAGTGGCAGCAGGCTGTACGACGAGCAGGGGCGTCCGTACCTCGACTTCTTCGCCGGTGCCGGCTCGCTGAACTACGGCCACAACAACCCCGTGCTCAAGCGGGCCCTCCTCGAGTACCTCGGCAACGACGGCATCACCCACGGCCTCGACATGTCGACCACCGCCAAACGCGACTTCCTGGAGGCCTTCCACACCACGGTCCTGGAGCCCCGCGCCCTGCCCTACAAGGTGATGTTCCCTGGCCCCACCGGCACCAACGCCGTCGAGGCGGCGCTGAAACTCGCCCGCAAGGTCACCGGGCGGCAGACGGTCGTCTCCTTCACCAACGCGTTCCACGGCATGTCGCTCGGCTCGCTCGCCGTCACCGGGAACGCCGCCAAGCGCGCCGGCGCGGGCGTCCCGCTGCACCACGCCATCCGCATGCCCTTCGACGACTACCTCGACGGGCAGCTCCCCGACTTCCTCTGGTTCGAGCGGCTCCTCAACGACGCCGGCTCCGGCCTGGATCACCCGGCGGCCGTGATCGTCGAGACCGTCCAGGGCGAGGGCGGCATCAACGTCGCACGGGCCGAGTGGCTGCGCGCCCTCGCGGAGCTCTGCCGCCGGCACGAGATGCTCCTCATCGTCGACGACATCCAGATGGGCTGCGGCCGCACCGGCGACTTCTTCTCCTTCGAGGAGGCGGGCATCACGCCCGACATCGTCACCCTGTCCAAGTCCATCAGCGGGTACGGCCTGCCCATGGCCCTCTGCCTGTTCCGGCCGGAGCTCGACGTCTGGCAGCCCGGCGAGCACAACGGGACCTTCCGCGGCAACAACCCCGCCTTCGTCACCGCCACGGCCGCCCTCGACGCCTACTGGCGCGACGGCGCCCTGCGCGGGCGCACCCTGAGCCGGGCGGACCGGGTGGAGCGCGCCCTCCTCGACCTGTGCGGGGGCGACGGGCGCACCGGCCTGTCCGTCCGCGGCCGCGGACTCGTGTGGGGCCTGGAGTTCGCCGACGGGGAGCGCGCCGACGCCGTGTGCCGGCGTGCCTTCGAGACCGGCCTCCTGGTGGAGACCTCGGGTCCGCGCGGCGAGGTGGTCAAGCTGCTGCCGCCGTTGACCGCGACGGACGACGAACTCGACGAGGGCCTCGGGATCCTCGCCCGATCCGTCCGCCACACCGCCTGACCCCTCTCCCGACCCCATGTTCCGATGGCCGGCCGACCCGTCGGCCCGATGACCCGTCGGCCCGATGACCCGATGACCCGATGACCCGAAAGGCAGTCGTACCCCATGATCGTCCGTACCTTCGACGAGCTGGAGAACACCGAGCGGCACGTGAGGGCCGCCTCGGGCACCTGGGAGAGCAAGCGCATCGTCCTGGCCCGCGAGCGGGTCGGCTTCTCCCTCCACGAGACGGTGCTGTACGCCGGCACCGAGACCGCCATGTGGTACGCGAACCACGTCGAGGCCGTGGTCTGCACGGCCGGCGAGGCCGAGCTCACCGACCACGAGACTGGCCGCACGTACACGATCGTGCCCGGAACGATGTACCTGCTCGACGGGCACGAACGCCACACCCTCAGGGTCAAGGCCGACTTCCGCTGCCTGTGCGTCTTCAACCCGCCCGTGACGGGGCGCGAGGACCACGACGAGAACGGCGTCTACCCGCTGCTGACGGAACCCGAGCCCGCGTCCGACGACGTCTGAGCCCGGCACGCGACCACACCCCTACGTGAAAGGAAGCACGCTCCCCCATGCCCTCCGCACCCACCCGCCCCGTCGACCTCTACCCCACCCGTGGCCCCAACGAGGAACTGATCGGCCGCAAGGACCCCGTCGTGTGGTCCGGGCCCGGCACGGCGGGCCCCTTCTGGGCCCGTGAACTGGAGGAGTACGACCGCGACGGCTTCGTCACGGTGGACGAGATCGTCACCCCGGACGAGGTCGACGTGCTCCGGGCGGAGCTGGACCGGCTCGTCTCCGACCCGGCCGTACGGGCCGACGAACGGGCGGTCGTCGAGCCCCGTTCCCAGGAGATACGTTCCGTCTTCGAGGTGCACCGGATGAGCGAGGTCTTCGGCCGGCTCGCCGAGGATCCGCGGATCCTCGGGCGCGCCCGCCAGATCCTCGGCTCCGACGTCTACGTCCACCAGTCGCGGGTCAACGTCAAGCCCGGCTTCGGGGCCAGCGGCTTCTACTGGCACTCGGACTTCGAGACCTGGCACGCGGAGGACGGCCTGCCGAGGATGCGGACCGTGTCGGTGTCGATCGCGCTCACGCCGAACCACACCACCAACGGCAGCCTGATGATCATGCCCGGTTCGCACCGCACCTTCCTCGGCTGCGCCGGTGCCACTCCGAAGGACAACTACAAGCGGTCGCTCCAGATGCAGGACGCCGGTACGCCCTCCCACGAGGCGCTGACCACGTTCGCCGACGCCTGCGGCATACGCCACTTCACGGGTCCGGCCGGCTCCGCCACCTGGTTCGACTGCAACGCCCTGCACGGGTCGGGCGACAACATCACCCCGTACCCCCGGAGCAATGTGTTCCTCGTCTTCAACAGCGTCGAGAACCAGCCGGAGGCGCCCTTCGCCGCCCCGGTCCGGCGGCCCTCCTTCATCGCCGCGCCCTCATCGGATCACGCGTGACCGGCACGCCGCGCCTGGACCGACGCGGCTTCCTCGGCAGAACGGCGCTCCTCGGCGGCCTCGCCCTGGCCCCGGGGCTCCTTTCGGCCTGCACCCGCACCCAGGTCGGTTCGGGCGCGCCCGAGGACGACGGCGCGCTCCTGGCGCGGCTGCGGAAACAGGGCTTCGTACGGGTCGGGTTCGCCGGTGAGGCGCCGTACGGCTTCCAGGACGGCGCCGAGCCGGCCGGCGAGGCCCCGACGCTGCACCGCGAGGTGTTCACGGCGCTCGGGGTGCGCGAACTGCGGCCGACGCTGACCGAGTTCGGGGCGCTGATCCCCGGTCTCCTCGCCGACCGCTTCGACGTCGTGAGCGCGGGCATGTCGATCACGCCCGAGCGCTGCGCCAAGGTGATCTTCTCCGAGCCGGAGTTCGTCTCCCCCACCGCGCTGATGGTCCGCAAGGGCAATCCGAAGGGGCTGAGCGACCTGGCGTCCTGCGCGGCGAAGCGTGCCACCGTCGGTGTGCTGACAGCCGCGGTGGAGGCGTCCTTCGCGAAGGCCGCGGGTGTTCCCGACGGGTCGGTGAAGACCCTGGCCAAGCAGCAGGACGGTCTCGACGCCCTGCTCGCCGGGCGGATCGACGCCTTCGCGCTGACCGCCATCTCCCTGCGCTGGCTGGCGCGGACGAACCGGGACGCGGCGGTGGAGGTGACCGAGGCGTTCGTGCCGGTGGTCGACGGCGTACGGCAGCTGGGCGCGGGCGGAGCAGTGTTCCGGCCGGGCGCGACCGGGCTGCGGGACGCGTTCGACAAGGAGCTCCTCAAGATCACCGGTTCTCCGGACCGGTTCGTGGAGCTCCTGGGCCGTTACGGCTTCACCGCGCGCGAGGTACCGCCCCGCTCCCTGCGGACCGCCGACCTGTGCGCCGGGTGAGGGGCGGCCCGGAGGAGGGCGGCCCGGTGACGGGCGCGGTGTCGGGGGGCGGCCTGAATGGCTGAGTTCCTCCCCGAGCTCCGCCGGGCGCTGCCCCGGCTCGGCGAGGGGCTCCTGACCACGGTGGAGGCCACGGTGCTCGGCGCCGCGCTCGCCCTGCTCCTCGCGTACACGCTCGGTCTGCTGTCCCGGTCGGCCCGGCTGCCGGTGCGCGGAGCGACGCGGGTCGTCGTGGAGTTCTTCCGGGGCACCTCGCTGTACGTGCAGCTCTTCTGGCTGTTCTTCGCGCTGCCGATGGTCGGCTTCCGGCTGGAGCCCTTGGCCTGCGGTGTGCTCGCGCTCGGTCTCAACTTCGGGGCATACGGCTCCGAGGTCGTACGGGGCGCGGTGACCGCGGTCCCCCGCGCCCAGACCGAGGCGGCGATCGCGCTCGGCATGGGCCCGGTGCTGCGGCTGCGGCGGGTCGTCCTGCCGCAGGCGCACGCCCTGATGGTGGCGCCGTTCAAGAACCTGCTCGTCCAGCTGCTCAAGGCGACGCCGCTGCTCTCCCTGGTCACGGTCCCGGATCTCACCTTCCAGATCGACCAGTTGCGCTCCTCGACGGGCGCCACGGCCGCCTCGTACCTGCTGCTCCTGGGGCTCTACTTCGGCATGGCCGTCGTCCTGAGCCTCCTCATGAACGCACTGGAGCGGGCCGCGAAGGCCCGTCTCGGGCAGGAAGGAGGCGTCTGATGTGGGACGGAGAGGCGGCCCGGGCCGCTCTGCCGACCGTTCTCGAGGGCTTCGGCGTCACCCTGGTCGCGACGGTGCTCGCCTTCGCCGTCGCGATGGTCCTGGGACTCGCGCTCGCCCTCGCGCAGCGCGCGGGTCCCGCGTGGCTGGCCCTTCCGCTGCGCGGGGCGGCCGGGTTCGTCCGCTCGACCCCGCTCCTGGTGCAGCTGTTCGCTGCATGGGTGCTCGTCCCGGGGCTCGACGCGCCGACGCTCGGCGTCCTGGTCCTGGGCGTGCACTACGCCACGTACCTCTCCGAGGTGTACCGGACGGGCATCGACGCCGTGCCGAAGGGGCAGTGGGAGGCGTGCACGGCGCTGTCGCTGCCGCGCCGGCGGGTCTGGCGGGCGGTGGTGCTGCCGCAGGCCGTGCGCAACGTGCTGCCGCCGCTGGGCAACTACGCGGTCTCCATGTTCAAGGAGACACCCCTGCTCTCGGTGATCACGGTGCACGAGATGGTCCACGAGGCGAACACCTTCGGCAGCACCCACTTCGCCTATCTGGAGAGCTTCACCCTGGCCGCCGTGGTGTTCCTGCTCGCGAGCTGGCCGACCTCGGTGCTGATACGACGACTGGAGGCACGCCTTGCCCATTGAGGAGCTGTCCGAGGACCTCACCAAGGCCCCGACCGCGCACCCGGCGGTCCGCTTCGACCGGGTCACGAAGCGGTTCGGGGACCACACCGTGCTCGACGGCCTCGACCTGGAGGTGGCCCGCGGGGAGCACGTGACGCTGATCGGCCCGAGCGGCTCCGGGAAGACCACGATCCTCCGGCTGCTCATGACGCTGGAGCGGGTGACCGACGGCGTCATCCAGGTGGACGGCGAGCCCTTCTCCCACATGCCGGGCCGGACGCCCGGAAAGCTGGTGCCGGCGAGCGAGCGTCATCTGGCCGCGCGACGGCGGCGGATCGGCATGGTGTTCCAGCAGTTCAACCTCTTCCCCCACATGAGTGTCCTGGAGAACGTCGTCGAGGCGCCCGTGCACGTGCTCGGCGAGGGCCGGGAGGAGGCCGGACGCCGGGCCCGGGACCTGCTCGACCTGGTCGGGCTCTCCGACAAGGTCGACGCACGGCCGACCCGGCTCTCCGGCGGCCAGCAGCAGCGGGTGGCCATCGCCCGCGCGCTGGCGATGCGTCCCGAGATCCTGCTCCTGGACGAGGTGACCTCGGCGCTCGACCCGGAACTCGTGGCGGAGGTGCTGGACGTGCTGCGGGACGTCGCCCGGCGGACCGACATCACGCTGCTCTGCGTGACGCACGAGATGGGCTTCGCCAGGGACGTCTCGGACCGGATCCTGATGTTCGACGGCGGCCGGATCGTCGAGTCGGGACCGGCCGACGAGCTCCTGGACGCGCCCGTGGAGGAGCGCACCCGGGCGTTCCTGAGCTCGGTCCGCTGACTCCGCCGACGCGCGGCCCGGGGCGGGCCGGCCCGCGCGTCTCTCTCAGCTCTCTCGGCCCCCTCAGCCGTCACCACCGTCCTCGACCATGCCCTGCCGCAGCCGGTCCAGGCTTCGGGCGAGCAGCCGTGAGACATGCATCTGGGAGACGCCGAGCCGCTCGCCGATCTGCGTCTGGGTGAGCTCCTCCACGAAGCGGAGGTGCAGCAGCAGCCGGTCGCGCGGGGCGAGGGCCTCGACGAGCGGGGCGAGGGTGTGGAACTCCTCGAAGAGCGCGAGCGCCGGGTCCTCCTGGCCGATGAGATCGGCCAGGGCGGCATCCTCCTCCTCGCTGTCGCCGCCGGCGAACGTGGCGTCCAGGGACGTGGAGTGGTAGCCGTTGGCGGCGACCTGGGCCTCGACCACCTCGTCCTCGGACAGGTCCATGACCGGCGCCAGCTCGGAGAGGCGCGGGGCCCGGCCGAGCCGTGAGCTCAGCTCGTCGGTCGCCTTCGCCAGCTCCACCCGCGCCTCCTGGAGGCGGCGCGGGACGTGCACGGCCCAGGTGGTGTCGCGGAAGAAGCGCTTGATCTCGCCCACGATGTACGGCACGGCGAAGGTGGCGAACTCCACCTCGCGCGACAGGTCGAAGCGGTCGATCGCCTTGATCAGGCCGACCATGCCGACCTGGAGGATGTCCTCCCGCTCGTCGCCGTGGGCCCGGAACCGCCCCGCCGCGTAGACCACCAGTGACATGTTCATCTCGATGAGGGTGTTCCGGACGTACTGGTGCCCCGCAGTGCCCTCCTCCCGCGCCGCCAGTTCACGGAGGAACACCTTCGACAGGGCACGCGCGTCCCGGGGTGGAATCGCGTGCGGGACCTCGGGAAAGGGCAGTTCCTCTCCCACGCCGTTCGTCGCGTACGTCGTCGTCGCCTCGGCCGGATCGGTCCGCACAGGAACAACCTCCTCTGGCTCGCGGTCCGTTCAGCGGTCCCGGTTCTCGTACCCCCGCTTCCCGAACGCACTCCTCGTCCGCTCCCGGCCGATTTCGCCCGGAAGGAGCGCATCACCGTGGTTCGAACGGGCAGACGAAACCCATCACCTGCTGAGGAACCGGCCAGATCAGGAAGAAAGGGATGTGCGATGAAGACCCGGAGCGACACCCGGTCCCCGGCCCCCGGGGCGGACCCTCGCGGCGCCGGGAGCTCCGGTTCGCCCCCGGTCCGTACCCCGGCCCAGGCGCGGCAGCTCGTCCGTCACACCCTCGCGGCGCTCGGCCCCCTGCGGCCCGCCCAGGTGGAGGACCTGCTGCTCGTCACCTCGGAGCTCGTCACGAACGCGCACCGGCACGCGGGCGGCGTCACGGGCTTCGGGATCGGGGTCGGACGCGACCGGGTGACGGTGTCCGTGTCGGACGCCAGCGGGGAGCCACCGCTGTACGAGCGCCACGAGGGACTCCGTCCCGGTGGCTACGGCTGGCCGATCGTGCTCCGGCTGTGCCGTGAGGTGACCGTGGACGCGGGTCCCGACGGCAAGACCATCCACGCGGCCGTGACGGTCGACCGGCGACCACCGACCGGCGACCCGTGACCTGGGCCGACGGGCGACCGGCGACCGGCGACCCGTGACCCGGGGCGGCCCGCGCCCTGTGACCGGAGCCGCTCCCGCGGGCGCGGGCTGTCGCGGATCAGGGGGCCGCGGGGGCGGGTTCCCCGTCCGCCGGCCGGTCGGGGCGCTGTTCCGGGAGGGCGTGGAGCCGTACGGCTCCGGGGCCGGCCGTGGAGTGGCGCTCGGCCCAGCCTTCGAGCGCCGTACGGCAGGCGTGGTCGAGGTGGTGGAGTCCGGAGAGGTCCAGTTCGACCGGGCGGTCGCGGGGCAGCGCTTCGAGCACGTCGAGCAGCTTGGGCAGGCGCAGGAAGTTGGCGTTGCCCGACAGGCTCACCCGCGCGGGGCCGAGACCGTCGTCGGCGCGGTCCACGCGGACGTGGGAGAGGTCCCACGCGGCCTTGGCCACCGAGAGGGCGAGGCCGATCAGGACCCCTTCGAGCATGTTCACGCCGACGATCGCCACGGCCGTCACGACCAGGACGAGCGCCTCGCCCCGGTGACCGCGCCACAGCGCGACCACTCCCCTGAAGGGGATGAGCTTCCAGCCGGCGTGGACGAGGATGCCGGCGAGCCCGGCGAGCGGGACGTAGGTGAGGGTGCCGGGGAGCAGGGCGGCGAACAGCAGCAGCCACACCCCGTGCAGGACGCGGGACGCCTTGGTCCTCGCTCCGGCCTGGGCGTTGGCTGCGCTGCGGACGATCACCGCGGTCATGGGCAGCGCGCCGAGGAGGCCGCAGACGGTGTTGCCGCAGCCCTGGGCGAGCAGTTCCCGGTCGTAGTCGGTGCGCGGCCCGTCGTGCAGCCGGTCCACGGCCGCCGCGCCGAACAACGACTCCGCCGAGGCGATCAGGACGAAGGCGAGGACGGTACCGAGCAGGGCGACGTCGGTGAGGGCGGCGACGTCGTCGGCCCCGGGAACACGGACGGCGTCCAGCACCCCGCTCACCCGGACGGTCGCGATCGGCAGGTCGAACAGGGCGGTCGCGAGAGCGGCCAGCAGGACCGCGACGAGCGCGCCGGGCACCCACCGCACGCGTCGCGGCATGTGACGCCATCCCACGATCACGAGGACGGTGGCGGCGGCGACCGCGAGCGCGGTCAGGGTGGCGGCACCCGTCAGGGCACGGGCCAGGGCGACCGGCAGCCCTGCGAGCCGGTCCGCACCCGAGGCCGGGGCGCTGAGGCCGGCGGCGGCGTAGAGCTGACCGGCGACGATGACGAGGCCAATGCCGGCGAGCATGCCCTCGACCACGGAGAGGGAGATGGCCCGGAACCAACGGCCCCACTTCAGCAGGCCCATCGCGATCTGAACGAGTCCGGTGAGGAGCACGGCGACACCGAGCCCGGCCGGACCGAGGGTGCGGACCGCCTCGAACACGAGGACGGTCATACCGGCGGCCGGTCCGGAGACCTGGATGCTGCTGCCGCGCATCGGACCGGTGACGAGGCCGCCGACGATGCCGGTGACCAGGCCTAGTTCGGCGGGCACGCCGGAGGCGACGGCCACGCCGATACAGAGCGGCAGCGCCACGAGGAACACGACGAGGGACGCGGCGACGTCGTGGCGGAGGTGGGGCAGGGAGGGCGGCATACGGTTCTGTCCCCTTCACTTCACCGACTGGGTCCGGGCGGGTCGGAGCAGGGCGGGCCCGAGCGGGGAGGGTCCGAGCGGAGACTCGGGACCGCGAGGCTCCGGGCCGGGAGCCTCCGAGCCGGCGAATCCGAGCACGGCCGCACGAAAGCGCCCATGAAGGTCATACGGACCCGCCGGGCCGATCGGGGACAGTTCCGCGCACCACGAGGTCTTTCCGTCCGGAACCCGCCGGAACTTGACCCGATCACCTGCGAGAAGAGCGCGCGGAGGTGCGGCGTCCCGGGGCGCACCCGGACCCTGGCGCCCGCTCGCCCGCGCCCGGCGGGGCGTACGGCGCGCACCGGGCGCACGCCACGGCGGGCCCGACCTGTGGAAGGCTGAGCCGATGACCTCACGCTCGTACGACGTCCTCGCCGGCGCCCCGGACTCCCCCGTCCTCCTCCATGTCCCGCACTCCTCCCGGGTGATACCCCCGGACGTACGCGACGGCATCCTGCTCGGCGACGGGGAACTGGACCGCGAGCTCGACCACATCACCGACGCCCACACGGCGGAGATCGCGGCCGTGGCCGCGGCGGCCGCCGGCGCGACCCCCTGGCAGTTCGTCAACCGGCTGTCGCGCCTGGTCGTCGACCCCGAGCGGTTCCCCGACGAGCGCGAGGAGATGCTGGCCGTCGGGATGGGCGCGGTGTACACGCGGACCACGCACCGGGCGGCGCTCCGCCCCGCCGGGTTCGACCCGGCGCCGCTGATCGACCGGTACTTCACGCCGTACGCCGAGGGCATGGCCGCCGCCGTGGCCGGGCGGCTCGACGCGACGGGGCGGGCCGTGATCGTCGACGTCCACTCGTACCCGACCGGGCCGCTGCCGTACGAGCTGCACGGCGAGGGTCCCCGCCCGCCGGTCTGCCTCGGTACCGACGCCTTCCACACGCCGCCGGCCCTGCTGGACGCCGCGCGGGAGGCGTTCGGCGGGTTCGGGGGCCTGGCGACGGACACGCCCTTCGCCGGGACGTACGTGCCGCTGTCGTACTACGGCAAGGATCCTCGGGTCAGCGCGCTCATGATCGAGATTCGGCGCGATGTCTACATGAGTGAGCCGGGCGGCGCGGCGGGCCCGGGGCTACAGGCGCTCGGAGCGGCCCTGGCCGCGCTCGTCGACGCCGTGCCGCCGCACCCCGCGGCGTAGGGACGGCATCGCGGTCCCGGACGCCTGCGCATGCGTTCGGCCGCGGCCGAGCGGCCCGGGGGCGAGGGCGTGCGCAGGCTGGGGGTGGTCCCGGGAGCACATGCCTTCTCGGAGAGGGGGCGGTTGTCGCGCGTGAAGTCGGCCATCCGGTCGGATACTCCCCCAGGGCCAAGCACACCGCGCCGGCAGCGGGCCATGCGGGTGATCGGGGGCGACTTCGCTGCCGTTGGCGCGGCGTTCGGTCATTCCGCTCGACGAGGCGAGACAGTGGACGGGATTTTCGGCCGGACCGACCCGGGGCCGCATCGACCTCGCGGCTGGGTGTGTTTCGCCGTCCGACCGCCCACTCGCCCGCAAGAGGATGCATCGATGACCGACGCCGGCACGTCCTTCCGTGATCTCCGCGCCCTGGTGATCAACTGCACCCTCAAGCGGTCGCCGGAGCGCAGCCATACACAGGGGCTGATCGACATCAGCACCGGGATCATGGAGCGCCAGGGCGTGCAGGTCGAGGTGCTCAGGGCGGTGGACATCGACATCGCGACCGGTGTCTGGCCGGACATGACGGAGCACGGGTGGGAGACGGACGAGTGGCCGGTGATCTACTCGCAGGTGATGGCCGCCGACATCCTCACTCTGGCGGGGCCCGTGTGGCTGGGAGACAACTCCTCGGTCATGAAGAAGGTGATCGAGCGTCTGTACGCCTGCTCGTCGATCCTCAACGAGCGCGGCCAGTACGCCTACTACGGTCGTGTGGGCGGCTGCCTGATCACTGGCAACGAGGACGGCGCCAAGCACTGCGCGATGAACGTCCTCTACAGCCTCCAGCACCTCGGATACGTCATTCCGCCGCAGGCGGACGCGGGCTGGGTCGGCGAGGCCGGCCCGGGCCCGTCGTACCTCGACCCCGGCTCCGGCGGGCCGGACAACGACTTCACGAACCGCAACACGACCTTCATGACCTGGAACCAGCTCCACCTGGCGAGGATGCTCAAGGACACCGGTGGCATCCCCGCCCACGGAAACCAGCGCTCCGAGTGGGACGCCGGCTGCCGGTTCGACTTCGAGAACCCCGAGCACCGTTGAGTGCGTGCCGGAACAGTCGGAGGTCCGGTGGAGGTCAGTCCCGGATCAGGCAGGTCCATCGCGCGGCGGTGCCCGCGACGACAGCGGCCTCAGCCTGACGCCCTGCCTCGGGGCCGCGCCGAACAGCGGCCCGGCTGCCTTCGGCAAACGAGCGTCAGCCGCGGAGGGCCTCGGCTGGTTGTACCGAGGAGGCGCGGCGGGCGGGGTAGATCCCGGCCACGACTCCGGTTGCCAGACCGATGAGTGGGGCGGTGGCCAGGATCACCGGGTGCATGACCGGCGTCCAGTCCCTGATCAGCGCCACCGCCAGGACGACCAGCGTGCCGATGGCCGTACCGACGAGTCCGCCGAACGCGCCCAGCGTGCCCGACTCGGCGAGGAACTGGACGGTGACGTGCCGCCTCTGCGCGCCGAGTGCGCGGCGCAGGCCGATCTCCCCGGTGCGTTCCAGGACTGCCACCAGGGTGGTGTTGGCGATCCCGACCGCTCCGATGACCAGGCACACGGCGGCGAGCAGCAGAAAGAGCTGTTCGAGGTCGGAGGTCACCGAGGACCGCAGGCTCTTCGGGTCGGGCGGTGGCACCGCCTTGAAGTACTCCGGGTGGTCGGGGCGCAGCGCCGTCGCGGCCTCCCCGGCCACCTGACGGGCCGCGCCCAGGTCGGTGGCGATGAGCATCCTGGCGCCCTGGACGGGCCGCCCCCAGAGCTCCACCGCGGTGGTTTCCGGCACGAGGACGGAGAGCAGCAGATCCGGCTGGCGCTGGACGTTCTCGACGATGCCGGCGACGGTGAACGGCTGTCCCCCGATGAAGATCGCCGGCTCGGTCTCCAGGGTGGTGATCCCCAGCCGTGCGGCGATGCCGGAGCTGATCACGGTGACACGCTGGCGGGTGTCGGTGTGGAAGTCGTCGTACAGCCTGCCCTGCGAGAGCCGGGGCTCGGCCGCCAGCAGGGCACCGGGGGCGGCGGCCACGACGTTGAGAGGTTCCCCCGCGGCGTCGCCCACCGGGGCGGCGGCGACGGTGAGTTCGGCGGCGCTCTGCCGGGACTGCACCGTCCACAGGACGCCGGCGTGCCGCACCCCGTTGAGCCGGGGAGAGGGCGCGGTGTTCCACAGGGGTGATTCCGTAGGCCTCGCGGAACGCCCGGCTGAACCCGGTCGCGCTGGAGAAGCCCCAGCGAGCCGCGATCGTCTGAACGGGCTGACCGCTCAGTTTCCCGCGTGCGAGGTCGGTGTGGGCGTGCTCCAGGCGGCTCTGGCGGATGTGTGCCGCGACGGTCCGGGGCTGGTCGCCGAACAGGCGGTAGAGACCCCGCACGGACATGTTGTGCCGATCGGCGATCAGCTCGGGAGTCAGGCCCGGGTCGCCGAGGTTGCTCTCGATGAAGCGGTAGATCCGCTGCAGCGTCTCCTGCGCGCGCGCCTCGGCGGGCGCCTCACCTGGGTCACCGAGCTGCCGCGCGAGGAAAGCCGTGGCCAGGTCGAGGGCGACGGACCCCATGGCGCGCAGCTCCTCAGGGCGACATTGCGGGCCTCGTGAGTGCAGCGCCTTCAGGAAGTCGGCGAGGATCGCCCCTGACCCGGCGTCCGTGGCCAGGTTCCGTGCGAGGAGGCTGTCCACCCGGTCGGGTCTCAGCACCAGCGCCTGGCGGGGGATCTGCAGGACCACCGACTCGATCTGCCGCGCTGTGCACGCCCCCTCGCTCGGCCGTGAGGTGTCCGTGAGCACGAGTCCCCCCGCGACCACCGATTCGTTGCCCTGCTGGGAGACCCACACTTCGCCTTGAGTGACGAGTGCCAGCTGCAAATGCTCCGGATCGGCACGCCGGACGTGCGTCGGGGTGCGACGCGAGAGCACGGGCGAGCAGGACACGGCGGACAGCCGCACCGTGCCGAGATCCAGGTCCGTCATGCTCGCCCGGAAGTCGGCCGCATGCCGTGTGCTGAGCATGACAGGCATGACGGCACGGGAGACCGTCTCGCAAAACCAGTCGAACCTGTCCTCCCCCACCCCGGCGGCATCGGTCAAAGTCGGCAAACCCACGTGTTTCCCCCACACTTCGGCGCGCCCGCCCACAGCCTCTCACCCGGCTTTCGCCCAGCCGCGCTCCACCCCGCCGGTGCGCGAGCCCCCTGGGGGGCTGCCGTGAGGCCGAGTTCGTCGAGGAGACAGCGGACGCGCCGCCCGATCCGCTCGCGGAGGGACCGTCGCGGCGAGCCGCCCGGTCTCCCCGTTCTGACCGCATCTCAGGCCTGGGCACGCACCCCCGTTTTGGATTGTCGGAGGATCATCAATACGATCCGGCGATGATCACGAGAAAACGGCTGGCGACCGGGGCCTGCGCGCTGCTCGCCGCCCTGAGCGTCGCGCTCCTGCCGACGGGCGCGACCGCGGACGCACCGGTGGCGAAGGAATCCCCCAAGGTCGAGCTCGTCCTCGACGTGAGCGGCTCCATGCGGGCCAAGGACATCGACGGCAAGTCCCGGATGGCCGCGGCCAAGCAGGCCTTCAACGAGGTCCTCGACGCGGTGCCCTCGGAGGTCCGGCTGGGCATCCGCACCCTGGGCGCCGACTACCCGGGGCAGGACCGCAAGCGGGGCTGCAAGGACACCCGGCAGCTCTACCCGGTGGGCCCGCTCGACCGGACCGAGGCCAAGACCGCCGTGGCCACCCTGGCCCCGACCGGCTGGACCCCGATCGGTCCGGCGCTGCTCGGAGCGGCCGAGGACCTGGAGGGCGGTGACGCCACCCGGCGGATCGTCCTCATCACGGACGGCGAGGACACCTGCGCCCCGCTCGACCCGTGCCAGGTGGCGCGCGAGATCGCGGCGAAGGGCATCCATCTCGTCATCGACACCCTGGGCCTGGTGCCGGACGCCAAGACCCGGCAGCAGCTCACCTGCATCGCGGAGGCCACCGGAGGCACGTACACCTCCATCCACCGCACCGAGGACCTCTCCCGCCGCGTCCGGCAGCTGGTCGACCGTGCCGCCGACCCGGTCGTCACGCCCGTGGCCACCGAGGGCGCGCTGCGCTGCGCCGACGCGCCGCAGCTCAAGCCCGGCCTGTACACCGACCGCGAGGCCTTCGGCCAGCACCGCTGGTACCGGGTGGACCTGCTGCCCGGTCAGGAACTCCGCGCCTCCGTCAGTGTGTCGGCCGACCGCGCCGTCAACAACGACTACGGCGTGCTGCTGCGCGCCGTCACCCGCCACGGCCGGGAGATCGTCCGCGGCTCCGAGGCCGGTGACGGACGCACCGACGTCATCTCGACGGGGCTGCGCTACCCGAAGCCGGAGCTCGACGACGAGCCCGAGGACGGCAAGCCTGCCGCGGAGACGGTCTGTCTCCAGGTCAGCAACTCGTTCTCCGCTCCCCCGTCGGTCAAGACGACGCCGGGCATGCCCATCGAGCTGACGGTGGACGTCGTCGACGGCCCGTCGACCGCCTCGGACGTGGCCTCGTTCGGTCTCGGCCGCGGCTGGTGGCTGCTCGGCGCGCTGGTGCTCGTCGGCTTCGTGGCCGGTCTGCTCTGGGGCTGGCTGTCCCGCTGGCGCGTCGCTGTCTGGAGGACCCACTGATGCGTACCGTACGCACGCTCGCCACGGTCGCCCTCGCCGGCGCCGCTCTCCTCGGACTCGCGGCCCCGGCCGCCCTGGCCGACTCCCCCTCACCCTCGACCGCCTCGGGCAAGGACGGTTCCACCGCGGGGCCGACGGAGGCCGGCACCACGTTCCGCACGGCCGCCGGGTTCCTCCCCGGGCAGGAGGCCACCGCGCAGGCCGCCACGGGTGACTACCTGTACTGGGTGTTCCCGGCGGACACCGGGCAGCGGCCGACGGTGAACGCCACCGTCACCCTGCCCGACGCGGCTCTGCGGCACGGCCCCGCCACCTGGCGGGTCGACGTGTACGACGGGCTCCGGCGGCGTCAGCCGTGCATGTACGGGACCCAGTCCCGTGCCGCGGCGAAGGAGACCGCGACCGTGCGGCTCACCTGTGTGCTGCGGCCGGTCCGCGCCTCGGCCGACACCTGGTCCAACGACCCGCTGCCCGGCAGCTACTACGTGCGGCTGACCGCCACCTCGCTGCCGGACGAGGACCTCGGCCAGCCGTTCACGGCCCGGCTCGGGGTGAGCACCGTCGACAAGGGCGGCGCCTACGCGACCGACGGCTCGCTCGCCGCGCCGCTCGTGCCCGGGGCGACCACGGCCGACCAGGCGGAGGCCGACGAGGAGGCCGGCCGGCCCTCCGCCGTCGAGGCCGCGGCCCCGGAGGACGGCTGGTCCTCCGGCTGGTGGTCCGACCGCTGGCTCTGGACCGCGGCGGGCGGCATCCTCGCGGCCCTCGCGGGCATCGGCGGCTATGTGCTGACGCGCGGCGTCGGACGGCCGTCCCGGGTCCCGCCGGCCGCCTGACCGGTCCACGGAACACCCGAAGGCCCCCACCGCGTCGACGCGGTGGGGGCCTTCGGGTGTTCCGGTCCGCGGGCGCTCCGGTTCACCGGCGGGAGGCCGGGCGGGCAGGGAAACCGTGGACGCGGGCCCCCGCCACGATCGCCACCACCGGGACGAGGAGGACGAGCACGCTCCAGGAGAGGGCGCCCGCGCCGAGGACGTCGAGCAGGACACCGCCGGCGATGCCGCCCGCCGCCATGGCCGCGTTCCAGAGGCTGACCAGCAGCGTCTGGGCGGTGTCGGCGTGCTCGCCGCCCGCGTCGGCGACGGCCGTCTGGAGGAGGGTGGGCGCGCCGCCCCAGCCGAACCCCCAGAGCGCGGCGGCCGTCAGGACGAGCGCGGTGCTGCCGGCCGGGACGGCGAGCACGGCGGCCGCCACGGCGACGAGGATCGTGCCGCCGAGGGTCAGGATCCGGAGCCTGCGGTCGATGTGCCGTCCGGTGAACCAGATTCCGGCGAGCGAGGCGGCGCCGAAGACCAGCAGGACGAGGCCGGTGGAGCCGGCCAGGCCGAGATGACCGAGGTAGGCGGCGACGTAGGTGTAGAGGACGGTGTGGGCCAGGACGAGGGTGAACGTGACGGCCAGGACCGGGAGGACACCGGGCGCCCTCAGGGTCCGGGCGACCGGGGCGCGCCCACCGTGCGCCTCGCCCGGCAGGTCGGGGACGGCGAGGGCGATCCAGCCGAGGAGCACGACGGCGATCACGGTCATGGCGGCGAAGGCGATCCGCCAGCCCACGGCCTCACCGAGGAAGGTGCCGGCCGGCACGCCGAGGGAGAGCGCCAGGGGGATGCCGGTCATGGCGACGGCGACGGCCCGGCCCTGGAGGTGGGGCGGGGCGATGCGCCGGGCGTATCCGGCGAGCAGGGCCCAGGCGACGCCCGCGGCGACCCCGGCGAGGAACCGGGCGCCCATGGTGAGGGCGTACGAGGAGGAGACGGCCGTCACGGTGTTGGCGGCGGCGAATCCGGCGACCGAGGTGAGCAGCAGGCGCTTGCGGCGCCATGCGGCGGTGCGGGCGGCCAGGGGGACGGCGGTGAGGGCGGTACCGAGGGCGTAGACGGTGACCGCCTGGCCCATGGCGGCCTCGCCGACGCCGAGGTCGGCGCTCATGCCGGGCAGGACACCGGCGGGGAGGGTCTCGGTGAGGCTCGTGACGAAGACCGCGGTGGCGAGGGCGAGCAGCGCGAGGAGCGGAAGCCGGCCGGAGGGGGTCTCGGGGGTGGCACGAGCCTCGGGGGTGGAAGGGGTCTCGGGGGTGGAAGGGGTCTCAGAGGTGCCGAGGGCGGCGGAACGGGCCGCCGCTGTCGTGTCGTTGGCCATGGATCTATGCTCGAACCCTCACATTGATGTGAAGGTCAAGCGAGTCCCTGGAGGGGCGTCCATGCGGATCGGGGAACTGTCGGAGCGCACCGGAACACCACGCCGGCTGCTGCGCTACTACGAGGAGCAGGGCCTCATCGTCGCGGACCGGCTGCCGAACGGCTACCGGGTCTACGACGAGTCGAACCTGGACCGGGTCATGCAGATCCGGGGCCTTCTGGACGCCGGTCTGCCGACCCGGATCATCAAGCAGATCCTGCCCTGCCTGAACAAGCCGCGAATCATCCATTTCCCGGACGCCACCCCGGAGATGCTGGCCACCCTGGAGGACGAGCGGGACCGGATGACCGAGCGGATCCGCTGCCTCACCCGGAACCGGGACGCGGTGGCGGAGTACCTGGACGCGGTACGGGAGAAGCCGGCGCCGTCCGTCTGACCGGGACCCTCCGGGCCGTCCGTACGCTCCGGCGCCCGCAGCCGCTCGCGCGTGAGCGGCAGCCCGAAGCAGGCGCCGCGCGGACGGCCCGAAGGCGACGCCCGAGGGGTGGGGTGCTCACACGGGCCGGTAGTGCTCGGCGAACAGTCGCGCGACGAGTTCGCCTCGGGTGTTGACCTCCGCCTTGCCGAAGACGGCCTTGAGGTGGTCGCGCACGGTGTGCGGGGAGATGAACAGCGTCGAGGCGATCTCGGTGGTGGGCAGCCCGCGCGTGACGAGCTGGGTGATCTCCAGCTCGCGCGGCGTCAGGCCGTACGCCTCGGCGATGAGGACCGCCCGTTCGGCGGCGGCCGCCGGCTCGATGACGAGTGCCACGGGACCGGGTTGCCCAGCGGGGCCGCTGAGACAGGAGGCGTGGCAGGTCAACCAGCGGCCGTCAACGGTCCGGATGCGCACTCTCGCGCCGCCTGCCCGGTCGCGGCCCCGGGCGATCGCCCGCGCCTGTAGCGCGGTGGCGACCACCCAGATCGGCAGCCTCAGGCCCAATTGCGAGGGGATGGAGGGGCCTTCAGGGAGTTGCGAGAGGTACTGCCGCGCCTCCTCGTTGATCGACGTCGGCTCGCCGGAGGGACCGAAGAGCACCAGTCCGGGCGCGGGTGCGTCGGTTGCGCCGCCGGACGCCGACGGGCGGGCGAACCGGCGTACCCGGGAGGCCAGCGGACCTGACAGACCGGCGAGCAGCGTGGTCTCGGCCGGACCGAACGGGAGGCCACCGCGCATGCGGAACAGGCTCACCACGGCCCATGGCCGGTCGCCGACCCGCAGCACGGCCCGTAGTTCGTCGTCCACGCCCTGGCTCCCGAGCAGCCGGCGGAAGCGCGCGCTGCGTGCCGGCAGGTCACCGGTGGCCGCGCGCAGGCCGGCCGCCGGGACGGCGGCGCGGGCGAGATCCCGAAACGGGAGGACGTTCTCCTCCAGGAGTTCGCTTTCCCAGTAATCGGCGCAGCTCTCGCCGGCGCCGAGGTTCTCCACCAGCATCGGCGCGGTGATGAGGCCGGTCTCCGGGTCGGTGGCCGCCCATACGGCCGAGTCGAACGGGACGAGCCGTCGCAGGTGGGTGGACGTCCGGCTGAAGAGATCGCGTGTGTCGGTGGCCCCCTCCGCACCCGACAGCACCTTGGCGTGACCTGACAGCACCTCGGCGTGGCGGCGCGCATCAGGCATGGAGATCCCTCCCGTGGTGTGGATGCAGGCCAGCCTGCCCGCCCTCTTGTCCTGCGCCAACCCCCCGTTTGAGGGGGTCATTCCCGGCAGGTCACCGCTCGTGGGGGATGGGGCTCGGCATGGGCGGCGGCGAGGCTCGTAGAGGCCGCGGCTCCGTTCGGCGCGGCCCGGAATATGAAGGGAAGAACATGGACATCGCAATCGTCGGAGCGGGTGCCGCCGCCGTCGGCCTGCTGGACTCACTGGCGGCCACCGCCGAGAGCCCTGGGGCCATCACGGTGTTCGAGCCGTCCCCGCATCTTTGGCGAGGCCGCCCCTACGGCCCGGACCTGGACACGGTGTTGGTCAACGCACCACCGGCCATCATGTCGATCCGCCATCGGGACTTCGGGCACTACGCGGCCTGGCTGGGCACGCGTGGCACCGCCCACCTCGACGAACGGCTGGGCCGGCCGCTGGTTCCGCGCGCGCTCTACGGCGCATACCTGACGCACACCGCGGAGACGGCGTTGGCCACCCTGCGCGAAGACGGCTGGCGGGTTCGCATCGTGACCGCCCGCGTCACCGGGGTGGCCCGGTCCGGGGCCGACTGGTCGCTGCGCACCGAGGACGGACGTGGGCACGAGGCCGGCCACGTGGCTCTGTGCGTGGGCGGGGGGACACCGCAGGACCACTACGGTCTCGGCGGCGCCTCCGGTTTCGTGGATGATCCGTACCCGCTGGCACGCACACTCGACAGGGTGCCGCCCGGCAGCGACATCGCGGTCATCGGGAGCGGCCTGACGGCGGTCGACGTCGTCGTGTCGCTCGCCGCGCGCGGGCACACCGGGCCGATCACGCTGCTGTCCCGCAGCGGTGTGCTGCCCCACGTCTGGCAGCGCCCGGTCGACCACCGGCCGCGGCACGTGACCGCCGAGCGGGTGGCGGCGCTGCACCGGCAGCACGGTGTCGTCACCCTCGATGACCTCATCGGGCTGATGCGCGCCGAGCTGGCGGAGACGGGAGAGGACTTCGAAGCGTTCGTGGCCGAACTGCTGGCGGCCGAGACTGAAGAGCCGGTCCACCGCTTGCGGGCGCAATTGGCCGCTGTCGACGACTCCGGGATCGGCCGCCGGGTCCTCCAGGAGACGGCGCACAGCGTCGGCCCGTAC
The DNA here is from genome assembly GCF_014451325.2 of Streptomyces sp. CB02980. Lineage (GTDB taxonomy): Bacteria > Actinomycetota > Actinomycetes > Streptomycetales > Streptomycetaceae > Streptomyces. The sequence continues at coordinate 690,804 of NZ_JACSCH020000001.1, forward strand.
GCGTGGCGGCTGCTGCCCGAGCCCGACCGCATGCGGCTGCGGCATCACTTCCGTACGGCGACGAGCGTGGCCTCACCGATGGTCCCGGTGAACGCCGCCACCATGATGCGGCTGTTGGACTCCGGGCAACTCTCTGTCGCCGCGGGCGTCCGCAAGATCGAGGCTGCGGACGGGGTGTTCCGGGTGCACGGCGACGACGGCGAACGCACTTTCGACGTCGTCGTCAACGCCGTGAATCCGCTGCCGCGAGCGATCCCTCGGACGGCCGGCTCGCTGGTCACGGCCCTGCTGGCCGACGGCTCGGCCGAGTTGCACCCGGCCGGGGGGCTGGTTCCCGCCGACCCGCGTCTGCACGTGGTGGGAGACCTCGCCGGGGGCGGTCCGTTCATCACGTCGAGCATTGCGGGCATAGCGGCCCAAGCCGCAGGGGCCGCGCAGACGATCGTCGCGGCCAGGTACTGAATCCCCGGCGGATCACCGGTCGAGGCGTGGCTCTTCCCTCGCCGGCCGGGCCATGGACGGCCCGGCCGGCGAGGGAAGCCTTTCAGCAGGAATCAAGCGATCGCGTTCGGTCGGGACACTGCTTCTCAGGTCAGGTCATCCTGCGCGCGCCGTCGAGCACGGCCTGCCGGATGCGGTGGTAGGTCCCGCACCGGCAGATGTTGCGGATCGTGTCCAGGTCCGCCTCGGTGATCTCGCGCCCGGCCTCGCGGGCCCGGCGCACCTCCGCGACCGCGGTCATGATCTGGCCAGGCTGGCAGTAGCCGCACTGGGCGACGTCGAGGTCGAGCCAGGCCTCCTGCATGGGGTGGAGGTCGCTTCCGACGGTGTCGGGGAGCCCCTCGATGGTGGTGACCTCGTCGTTCGGGGCGAGGTCCTCGACGGGCACGGCGCAGGGCGTGAACGCCTTGCCGTTCAGGTGGCTCGTACAGGCCCGGCAGACGCCGACCCCGCAGCCGTACTTGGGTCCGGTGACGCCCAGGACGTCCCGGAGGACCCAGAGGAGCCGGACGTCGCCCTCGACGTCGGCGGTGACGGCCTTGCCGTTCAGGATGAAGGTGTGCTGCGGCACGGATGCTGCTCCAGGTCTCAGAGGGCGCGGTCGCGGCCGTCGGTCGGCGAGGCGGGGACGGGCGGGACGGTCGGCAGGGGGGTGAACGCGAGCGGATCGGCGTGGTTGACGGGGAAGACCGTCGGCATGGCTCCGGTGGCCCGGCCGTAGGCGCAGGCGACGGCTGCCATGGCGCCGGCGACCGCGAGTTCGCCCGCGCCGCCGGGCTTGTCGCCGGTCGAGGGCATCACGATGATCTCGAGCTCGGGCGGGGTGTTCCACTGCCGGGTGTAGAAGTACTGGTCCCAGCTGCCTTCGAGGAAGTGGCCGTCGCGCAGGTGGAGGCCGGACGTCAGGGTGATGGCGATGCCGTCCGAGATGCCGCCCATCATCTGGGCCTCCAGGCCGCGCGGGTTGACGGCCAGACCGACGTCGACGGCGCAGACCACCTTGGTCACCCGAGGTCCGGTGACCGCGCCGGGGATCTTCCGCCCGGTGGTCCCGGGGCGGCAGTCGATCTCGACGAGCATGGCGACGACGGAGTGGTACTCGGTGTGGACGGCGATGCCCTGGGCGGTGCCGGCGGGCATGGCGCGGCCCCACTCCCCCACCTCGGCGACCTTGTCGAGGACGGCGCGGGCGCGCGGGTCCTTCAGGAGCCGGCGGCGCATCGCGTACCCGTCCTGCCCCATGCGCCGGGCCAGTTCGTCCATGACGAGTTCCTGTGCGCAGCGGACGTTGGGCGAGTAGATGTTGCGCATCGACCCGGTGTTGAAGCCCTTGTCGGTCTCGGAGAGCAGCTGGGTGGTGACACCGAGGTGGTAGGGGCTGATCTGGGTGAGCTGGAACATCGTCTGGGAGAACGCGAGGTCGCCGACGGGCAGCCGGGCCGCCTCGGCCGTGAGGACCTCGCCGATGCCGTGCCCGAAGTCGGTGGCCACGGAGGTGTGCCGCTGCTCGTACGTGAGGACCTCGCCGAGCGTGTACGTGGCGCGGACGCGCGAGGTGGACATCGGGTGCGTGCGGCCCTGGCGGAAGTCGTCGGTCCGGTGCCACATCAGCTTGACGGGCTTGCCCATGGCGCGGGAGATCTCGACGGCCTCGTCGGCGGCGTCGTGGAAGAGCTTGCGGCCGAAGGAGCCGCCGCCCTCGGTGACATGGACGCGGACGGCGGAGACCGGCAGACCGAGCTTCAGGGCGATCTGCTCCTGGGCGACGATCGGGGCCTTGAGCGAGCCCCAGATCTCGGCGGAGTCCTCCCGGACGTCGGCGATCGCGCAGTTGGTCTCCAGGGCGGCGTTGCTGGCGAAGTGGAAGGTGAAGCGGGCGTCGACGGCCTTGGTGAGCAGCGGCAGCGCCGGTACGACCAGGGGCAGTTCGGCCCGGCGGAGCTTCGCCAGGACGGTCGCGTCGGAGGCGCCCTCTGCGGTGCCGGGTCCCCAGTCGACCCGGAGGGCGCGCACGGCGTCGACGCACTGGCCGAAGGTGCGGCCGCGGACGGCGACGCCGGTGGAGACGGCGACGACGTCGGTGACGCCGGGCATGGCCCGGACCTCGGCGAGGTTGGCGACGGAGCGGACCGTGCCGTTGATGGTGGGCGGGCGGCAGACCATGGTGGGCAGGGCGTCCGGGACCTGGAGGTCCATCGCGAACTTCTTGCGGCCGGTGATCGCTTCGAGGGCGTCGACGCGGCGCTGCCCGGTGCCGATGAGCCGGAAGCGGTCGGAGTCCTTGAGGGTGACCTCGACGGCGGTGTCGGACACGGCGGCCGCCTTCACCGCGAGCTCGCCGTAGCCGAGCAGCGCGCCGGCCGGGGAGAGGACGGCGCCGGCCTTGGTGGTGAGGGTGCCGACGGCCTCGCCGAGGACGAGGGAGGCGGCGCGCAGGAGCCGGCCGCGGGCGACGGCGGCGGCGACGCGCAGGGGGTGGTAGGTGGAGTACGTGGTGTTGGAGCCGCCGGTCAGCTGGTTGAAGAGCAGCTCGGGCCGCGCGTCGGCGAGCGTGACCTTGACCTTGTCCAGGGGCAGGTCGAGTTCCTCGGCGACGATCATGGCGCTGGAGGTGGTGATGCCCTGGCCGACCTCGGCGCGGGGCAGCGCGAAGTGGGCGGTGCCGTCCTCGTCGAGACGGATGGTGATGAGGTGGCTGGTGGGCAGGGCCGCGAGGGTGAGCAGCTCGTTGAGGTCGAGGAGTTCGGCGGGTCCGGGAAGCGAGGGGATGAGCGCCGGGGCCGCGGCGGCGGCCTGCCGGGGCGCGAGCGCCTCGGCGCCGAGCTGTGCGGCGACGGTGAGGGTGGGGGCGGCGAGGACGTACCCGAGGAAGCGGCGCCGGCTGGTACCGCGTGTCGCGTCGTCACCGTCCGCACCCTCGGGACGCGCGGTTCCGTCCCCGCTGCCGCTCGTGGGGTGGTCGTCCCGCACGGGGTGCCGCCTCGCCATTCGGTGTGCCCTTCGTCATGGCCCCGAAGCTGACGCCCGGATGCCTCCTCGGATGTGATGATCATCGCTCATGTGGGTGCCCGTGGGGAGTCGTTCGACCCGGCGAGTGTCAGGTCACCGTCAAGCCGGGGAGAGGGCGCGTACGCCTTGAGCGGGCGTACGGCCACGAGGTCACGCTCGACGTGTACCGCTTGGTCACCGGACCACGTCGCCGAGCTCCTGGCGGCGGCCGGCCTCGTCGAGTCGGCCCGTCTGGTCCGTGAGCCGCACCCCCAGGAGAAGACGCCGCAGGGCTTCCTCCTGGCGCGCAAACCGCGCGGCTGATCCGGCCCGGCGCGGCAGCGGAGCCGTACGGGCGAGCCTGCGAACCGGTGCCGTACGGGCGCCTCGGGGCGGGCGGACGGCCCCCCGCGTCGCCCGGGAGCGGAGTCGCGCGCCCGAGCGGCGCAGGGCGGACGAGCGGAGCTGGGCGGACGAGATCCTGGCGCGCTGGCCGCCGCCCGCGATCAGGGCGTTGACGGATGCCATCGGGTCACCGCCCACCGACCGGGCGAGCAACGCACCGACGACCACCGGACCGAGGGCGACGGCGAGTGCCGTGCCGGTGGCGGTGACGTGCTGGAGGGGGCGGGTGCGCAGGACGTCGAAGGTCATGGTCACAGTCCAGCAGCGCGCGGGCGGCGCCGTATCGGTCCAGGTACTCAGACGGGCGCGGGTGGCTACTCAGACGTGATCGCGCAAGAGCCCCCGAGGGGTCCCGCGCGAACGTTTCTTCCGCGATCCTCGGGTTCGGCGAACGCGACGAGGCGTTCCCGGGCGGGCCATGGGAGGCGGACCGACCGTGACGACGGAGACGACAGAAGCGACGGGGACGGCGGAGGCGGCTGAGGCGGTGGAGATAGCCGGGAGCCGGGCGCCGATAGGTACCGCGTCCGTGCCCGCCGCCGTGCTCGTGGTGCAGCACGAGGAGGAGGCGGGCGCGGGGCTCGTCGGTGAGCGCCTCGTACGGGCAGGCCTCCGGCTCGACGTGGTGCGCGCCTGGGAGGGCGAGGCGCTGCCGGCCGACCTGGGCGGCCATGCGGGGCTGTTGGTCCTCGGTGGAGCGGTGAACTGCGCGGACGACGAGGCCGCTCCCTGGCTGCCAGGTGTCCGGGGGCTCGTCCGGGAAGCCGTGACCGAGGAGATACCGCTGTTCGGGATCTGCCTGGGCGGCCAGATCGTCGCCCATGCCCTGGGCGGTTCGGTCACGACACGTCCCCAGGGACCGGAGTTGGGCGCCGTACCGCTCCGGAGGCTGCCGGCCGCGACGGAGGATCCGGTGCTCGGAGGAGTGCCGGACGGCGCCCTCGCGGCGCAGTGGCACTGGGACGACGTGGACCGGCTGCCACCCGGCGCGGTCCCGTTGCTGACGGGCGACGACTGCCCGTACCAGGCGTTCCGGGTCGGGAGCGCCGGCTGGGCGGTGCAGTTCCATCCGGAGGCGGGTGGGAACACGGTGGCGGAGTGGGCGGCCGAGGACGGCGAGCGGATACGGGAGTCGGGCACCGACCCGGAGGCCCTGCCGGCCGCGGTACGGGACGCGGAGCCCGAACTCCGCACGGTCTGGGGCGCGGTGGCGGAGGCCTGGGGAGCGGTGGTCCGGGCCCACGCGGACGCGAGGCGTTAGCGTCCGGAGGAACCGCCGGCCGGGCTGCGGCACGTCGAACCGGGTGTTGGCCGATCCCGAGGGGAACGAGGCGTGCGCCGGCGCGACCGGCGCGCCTCCGCGTGCGGAAACGCTCGACTAGGGCCAGTCGACGAGCCCCAGGAAGAGGAGATAGAGCAGCACGACGGAGAGCGGGGCCAGGGCGGCCGTCGTCAGGCGGCGGGCCGTGTGGCGGCGGCGGCGCGGCAGGGCCCAGCTCGTGACGAGCAGCCCGAGCGGCAGCACCAGGCCGACGAGGAAGGTCCAGAAGGCCGGCACGAAGTCCGCGCTGAACTCGGCGCTTCTCGGCCCGGAGCAGGGGTCGCAGGCCATCGGGGAGAGAGCCACACCGATGAACGCGACGAACGCGAGCGGCAGGGTGAGGACGGTGGCGACGAGTGGGGCGATCCAGGCATGCGGGGTGTGCTCGTCGCCGTCGGGGGCGGGGCCGGTGGGCTCCGGGCCGATGTGCTCACGGCCGGTGGTCTCCGGGCCGGTGGCGACGGGAAGGGTGCGGTGGGGCATGACCCCATCCCATCCCCCGGTCCCGTCCGCGCACATGAGTCCCGGTACTCACCTCTCCGGTGAGTGCCTGCCCGGCGCGTCCCCTTGGCCGGGCGGGGGTGGTGGGGTTGCTTGATCGCGGCGCCGTACCGTACGAGCACGCACCCCAGAACGAAGGAGACCGCCGCCATGGCCGACTACCGGATCGAGACCGTCCGCACCGGGTACCGGAACTGGACCGCCCGGAACGACCGGGGCGCGGAGGTCCGGATGGCCGCCGCCGACGACGCCGACGCGCAGCCCTCGTTCACCCCGGTCGAGTTGCTGCTCGCGGCGATGGGCGGCTGCGGCGGGCTCGTCGTGGACCGGACCGCGCGGGCCGTGGACCACGACGACCTGAAGATCGTGGTGGAGTCGGTCTCCGGGCCCGAGGACGACGGCCGGGTGGGCCGTATCCGGGTCAGCTACGAGTTCGAGCTGCCGGACAACAACCCGAAGGCGGCGGAGGTGTTCGCCCGCGGGGTGCGTCTGACGCACGAGAAGTTCTGCACGGTGAGCCGTACCGTGGAGCACGGCGCGCGCGTGGAGGCGATCCTGCCGGACGGCACGGTCGGCTTCGAGGGCTGATCCCCACCGCATCCCCCGCCGCACGCCCCGGTATCCCCCGCCGCACGCCCCGGTTCACTCCTCGATCGCGCCGCCGATCCGGCGCAGATGCTGCCGGAAGGTGTACGTGGGGTCCTCGGCCCTGGCCGCCAGATAGGCGTCGAACCCGGTCTGGGCGCGCAGCGTCTCCCCCGCCCTGATGCGGCGGGCCTGGTCCCGCTCCGTGCGGAACAGCGTGCGGGCCACCTCGAGGACGGCGTCCACCCGGTCGGCCGACACGAAGAGCACACCGTCGTCGTCGGCGAAGACGACATCGGCGGCGGTCACCGCATGCTCGCCGAACCGGGCCGTGGTCAGCGCGTCGGGGTCCCGGGGGTCGACACGTACGGGGCCGGGCGCATGCCGTCCGTACGAGAAGACGGGCAGCCCGATCTCGACGAGGTCGGGCGTGTCCCGGTGCAGGCCCCAGACGACGACCCCGGCGACACCCGCCGCTTCCGCCTCCAGGACGGCGAGGTCGCCGATGCAGGCCTCGTCGCGGCGGCCCGCGTTGTCGATGACGAGGACGTCACCGGGCCCGGCCCGGGTGAACGCCTCCAGGAAGACGTCGACGCTGCCGTAGTGGCGTACGGGCAGCGCCCGCCCGGCGAGCCGCCGCCCCGCGACGACGGGCAGAATCCCGGCGGGCGCGGCGCGCAGCGGCTCGCCGAGGCGCACGCAGGCGTCGGCGACGAGAGGGGTGGAGAGCTCCGCGAAGTCGTCCAGATCCTTCGGCATCAGGCGTTCCGTTCGGTGACGAGTACGGTACGGCGGGCTGCGCGATGCTATCGGGTGACCGTGTGCGACCGGCCGACGTCCCGCGAACGGCTCACGTCCTACGCCCGGCCGACGTCCCGCGAACGGCTCATGTTCCTGCGCCCGGCCGACGGCCTGCGAACGGCCGACGGCGTGGGCCCGACCCGGCCTCACGCGCCCGGCCTCGCGCGCCCGGCCCCCGTCCGCCGCGCGCTCCTGGCGTGCAGGCCCGGCCCTCCCTCCCTACGATGAAGGCATACCTCTCCAGAGCGAGGCACCATGGCCGCAGAGGATGCCGCCTCACCCGCCGGTCGCCCCCCGGGTCTGAAGGCCAATGCGATCGGGTTCGTCGACGCCCTCGTCATCGGACTCAACTCGACCTCCCCCGCGTACTCCCTGGCCGCCGTCATCGGCCCGATCGTCGCGCTCGCCGGGATCTACGCGCCCGGCGTGATGTTCGCGTCCTTCGTCCCGATGCTGCTCATCGCGTCCGCGTTCTACTACCTGAACAAGGTGGACCAGGACTGCGGCACGACGTTCTCCTGGGTCACGCGCGCGATGGGCCCGTGGGCCGGGTGGCTCGGTGGCTGGGCCATCGCGATGACCGGCGTCCTGGTCGTCGGCTCGCTCGCGGACGTGGCCGTGAGCTTCGCGCTGCTCTCCTTCGGCCTCGACAGCTGGGTGGACAACGCCTTCGTACGGCAGTCCCTCACCGTGCTCCTGATCCTGGTGATGACGGCCGTCTGCGTCATCGGCACCGAGCTGTCGGCCCATGTGCAGAACGTCCTCATCCTCGCGCAGGTCGCCTTCCTGCTGATCTTCGTGGGTGTGGCGATGTACAAGGTGTACGACGGCACGAGCGCGTACGACTCCGTCGAACCCGCCCTCAGCTGGCTGAACCCCTTCGGCGCCGGAGGCGCGGCGCTGACCGGCGGGCTGCTGCTCGGCGTGTTCATCTACTGGGGCTGGGAGTCGGCGGTCAATCTCACCGAGGAGGTCAAGGACTCCGCGACCGCTCCCGGCAAGGCCGGCCTCTGGTCGACCGTCATCCTGCTGGTCACGTACGTGTCGGTCGGGTTCGCGGTCGTCGCGTACGCCGGTCCGGCGTTCCTCGCGGAGAACGCGGGCGAGGAGGAGTTCATCTTCGCCCAGCTCGCCACCGATGTGCTGGGCGGCTGGGACTGGGTGCTGCTCCTGGCCGTCTCCACGTCCGCCATCGCCTCCACCCAGACGACGATCATCCCGGCCTCGCGGACGGCGCTCTCCATGGCCCGCCGGCGTGCGCTGCCCGCGCACTACGGCCACATCAGCCCCCGCTTCCGTACCCCCGACGTGAGTACGTGGTGGGTCGCCGGCATCGCCATCGCCTGGTACCTGGTGGTGAACCAGATCAGCACCAACGCCCTCTTCGACTCGCTGACCGCGCTGTCGCTCCTGATCGCCTTCTACTACGCGCTCACCGGAATCGCCTGCGCCGTCTACTACCGGCGTCATCTCCTCGAGAGCGTCCACAACTTCCTGCTGATCGGGCTCGGCCCGCTCGTCGGTGCCGGGCTCCTGACCTGGCTCCTGGTGAGGTCGGTCTCCGACATGTCCGATCCCGCGAACTCGTACAGCGGCACCTCGTGGTTCGGCCTCGGGCCGCCGCTCGTCATCGGTATCGGCATCGCCCTCACCGGGGTGCTCGTCATGATCGTGTGGCGGCTGCGGTCTCCCGCCTTCTGGGAGGAGCGGCCGAGCGTGGCCGACCCCGACCTGGTGCACGGCAAGGAGCACTGAGATGTCGGTCGTGCTCGGTTACGACGAATCCCCCGGCGCGGCCCGCGCCCTGCGCATCGCGGTCGAGGTGGCCTCGGCTTTCGACGAGCGGCTCGTGCTGGTCTACGGCGCGGCGGTGCCCGGTCCGCTGGGCGAGGAGTACCGGTCCCACCACGAGGCCATCCGCCAGACCGGCCGCGCCGGCCTCGAGCACGCGGTCACGGAGGCCGACCGGGCGGGGGTGCCGACCGTCGTCGAGGTGCTCGACAAGAATCCGGCCCAGGCCCTCATCGACGCGGCGACCCGGCACGCGGCCCGCGTCATCGTGGTGGGCAGCTGGGGCGAGAGCCCGATGCGCGGCGCGCTGCTGGGTTCCACACCCCACAAGCTGCTCCACATGTCGACCGTGCCGGTGCTGTGCGTGCCGCCGGAGGAATGACCGCGCGCCCCCGGGCGACCGTGACCCGCCGGCCGCTCATGTCCGCGGGAGGACCGTGACGCGGGCCAGGGCCCAGGAGGTGTGGTCGAAGGAGGTCTTGGCGTTGGCGTCCGCCACCTCCAGGCGCAGCACCCGGACGCCCCGCACGTCGACGTCCACCGGGACGGGGCCGCCGGCTGCGGTCAGGACGGGGGTGGTGAACAGAACGCGGTCGTCGCCGTACACGGTGGCGCGGGTGGCTCCGGCGGAGCTCTGGCGGGCCGAGAAGTCGTCGATGCCGACCAGGGCGGTGAACCGGTCCCCGGCGCCGCCCAGGTGGAAGGCGACGTCGCTGTGGGCGTGGACGCCGAGCCCCTTGGCGTAGGTGGTGCCGCCGAAGGCGATCGGGGTGCCGTCGCCCCCGGCGTTCTTGCCGTTGGACGTGTCGCGTTCCACCGGGCCCCAGCCGTTGACGGCGTGGATCCAGGTGAGGTCGGAGAGGTAGCTGTCCCGGGCGGGTGCCGAGGGCGGGGTGGTGACGAGGCCCGCGTCCTCGTACCGCACGGGAGCTCCCGCGGCGAGCGCGGTGCCTTCGGCGGTGAGGGTCCACGGAGTGGAGGCGGGGACGCCGGCGGGCGGAGTGACCTGCCAGCCGACGGTGAGCGCGGCGCCCGGAGCGAGCTGCCCGGCGGTGGTGGGCGTGATGGCCTGAACGGTCCAGCCCGCGGGCGCACGCAGGGCGAGGGCCGCGGAGCTCCAGGGGCGTGACGAGCCGTTGGCGAGCGCGGCGGTGACGGTGAAGGCCTGGCCCGGGACGGCGAGCGGCGGCACGGTGAGGGTCGTGCCGAACGCGGCGCGGGGGTAGGTGTCCTGCCATGAGGAGCGCATCAGCGCGACGAGTTCGGCGGCCCGGGCGGGGTGGCGGGACGCGAGGTCCGAGCTCTCGCCGATGTCGGTGGCCAGGTCGTACAGCTCCACCTGCCACTGGTCGTCCGGCAGGGCGTGGTCGCGGACGGGGGCGAACCTGACCGCCTTCCACCGGTCCTTGCGGAGCGCCTCGGCGAGCCAGGTGGCCCGCTGCTTGTCCTGGGCGTCGGCGCGGGAGGTGACGCCCCGCTCGTCGCGGAACCAGTACAGGTGGTCGTGGAGTGCGGCCTCCGTGCCTCCGGCGAGCAGCGGTGCGACCGAGAGTCCGTCGACGTCGGAGGGCGCGGGGGCGCCGCCGAGCTCGGCGAGGGTGGGGAGGAGGTCGGTGAGCGGGGTCGGGCGGTCGCTCGTGCCGGTCCGGATCCGGCCGGGGCCCCAGGCGACGAGGGGGACGCGGACGCCGCCCTCGTACAGGTTGCGCTTGTAGCCGCGCAGCGGTCCGTTGGAGTCGAACAGGTCGGGGTTGACGCCGCCCTCCTCGTGGGGGCCGTTGTCGCTGGTGACGAGGACGATCGTGTCGTCCGCGAGGCCGAGGGAGCTCAGCCGGTCGACGACGTCGCCGACGAGGGCGTCGAAGAGGCTCACCTGGGCGGCGTGGCCCTTGTTCGCGGCGCTCCACGTCCGGGAGGCGTACGCGCCGTGGTCGGGGATGTCGCTGGGGGCGTGGGGCACGGTCGGGGTGAGCAGAAGGAGGAACGGTTCGGCCGCGTGTCGGTCGAGGAAGTCCAGCGCCCGCTGCCGCAGCAGGTCCGGGGCGTAGGCGCCCTTGGCGCCGCCCGCGTTGGCGGCGATCGGCTCCTTGACGCCGTTGTGCCAGAGGTAGGCGGGGTAGTACTGGTGGGCGTGACCGTGGTCGATGTAGCCGTGGAACTCCTCGAAGCCCCGGGCGTTGGGGTGGCTGTCCTGGCCGGCGCTCTCCGGCCCGAAGCCCCATTTGCCGATCACCCCGGTGCGGTAGCCGCGGGCCCTGAGCACCTGGGCGAAGGTGGTGTCGGCGGCGGTGAGGGAGCCCTGCGCCCCGGACGGGTTGGCCCGGACGGTCGCGTGCCCGGTGTGCAGACCGGTGAGGAGCGAGCAGCGGGAGGGGGCGCAGACGGCCGCCGTCGAGTACGCGTCCGTGAACCGCAGCCCCTCCGCGGCGAGTCCGTCGAGGCGCGGGGTGGTGATGAGCTTCTGGCCGTACGCGCCGAGTTCGCCGTGTCCGAGGTCGTCGGCGAGCACGACGACGAGGTTCGGCGGGCGGGTCGGTGCCGCCGCGCTCCCGGTCCCGGCCGCAGCCGGTGCCGGTGCCGCCTGGGCGTCGGCGACGGCGGTCGCGGGCAGGGCGCCGAGGGTGGCGGCGGACCCGGCGATGAAGCGGCGGCGACTGGACATGGTGGGGCTCCTTGGGCGGGGAGTCGGACGCGGCGCGCGCGGGCATGCCGGGAACGGCTGGATGCCAGGGGCGGGCAAGGGCCTGTCGTCCGCCCCCGGCATCCAGCCGAGCATGGCGGCCCCCGCCCCGGCGGACCATGCACGGCGTATGAAAAGCGTGTGACACGCGCCTGTTGAGCCGGTCCGCCCCCTGTGACGAGCCGGACCGGGCCCCCACCCGGGGCCCACCGCCGGGGCGTGTCCGGCGCTGATCCGCCGGACAGGCCCTGGTCCGCCGGACAGGCCCTGGTCCGCTCCCCGCGTGGGCCGGCATCGCACGCGTCCACCCCCGGGCCGGCACCGCACGTCTCCATCCCCGGGTCGGCCGCCGCGCGGGCACACCACCGCCCGCGCCCGCCGCCACCGCTCAGTCCAGGTGTCCGGGCCCGCCCGGCGCTCGGTCCAGCCAGAGTTCGCGGACCCGGTGGACCGGGTCCGAGGCGATCCGGGGCTCGGTGTCCCAGATCATGGTGGCTCGTCCGGCCTCCGTGTAGCGGGGCCAGTCGGCGCCCGGGTCCTGGTCGGTCACGAAGGCGACCCAGGCCCGGTGCATGGCGTCGGCCAGCGCGCGCGGCGGCGCGTCCCCGGCGACGGCCGGGACTCCCTCGGCGTCGAGGAGGTCGAAGGCGAAGGGCAGGTCGACGCAGTGGAAGGCGAGGTCCGCGGCGGGTGAGCGCCAGGCGAACTCATAGAGCCAGGTGGGCCGTTCGCGGGCGGCGCGGGCGTCGGCGACGGCGAGGTTCGGGGCGCGGAAGGTCGCGTCGGTCAGCGCCTGGCCGAAGAGCCGCTCCGGGCCGCCCTCCGCGTACTCCTGTGTGAGGGCGTCGGTCCGCGCGGGGTCGAGGCCGAGGCCGCCGAGGAGGACGGGCAGTGGCGGGGCCTCCGGGCCGGGCGCGGGGAACATCGTGAACTCGTGCTCGGTGAAGCCGAGCATCAGCGGCACGTCCGCGCCCGCCTCGCCCGTCGTGAGCGCGTCGAGGACGGGCAGCGGGATGAGCTCGCCGTCGGCGAAGGGGGCGAAGGACAGCATCGGCGGCAGGCCCTCGCGGTCGGGGCCCGGCTCGTTCATGCGGTCCTGGAGGGCGAGGATCTCGTCGTCTCCCAGGTCGCGGAGGGCGGCGGCGGTGGCCGGTACGCCGGTGCGGGCGGTGAGGAGCCGGGAGGCGGCACGGGCGGCCTCCGGGCCGTCGGGCCGCGGGACGGCGCCCGAGACGGAGAGCGCGCCACGGAACAGGCCCTGGGCGGCGGGGACGGCGAGGAGGGTCTGGACGGCGCCGCCGCCCGCCGACTGTCCGGCGACGGTGACCTTGGCGGGGTCGCCGCCGAAGGCCGCGATGTTGTCCCGTACCCATTCCAGGGCGGCGATCCAGTCGCGTACGCCCCGGTTGTCGGGGGCGTCCTCCAGGTGCAGGAAGCCCTCGATGCCGAGGCGGTAGCCGACCGAGACGAGGACGACGCCGTCCCGGTTGAAGGCGGCTCCGTCGTACCAGGGGCTGGCCGCCGAGCCGGCGACGTAGCCGCCGCCGTGGATCCAGACGAGGACGGGCAGCGCGGCGGCGGGGTCGGTGCCGGGGGTGAAGACGTTGAGGTTGAGGATTCCGGCGCCCGGGACGGAGGGCTCGGGGATGGTGGTGATCTCGGCGAAGGGGCGGCGCTGGGCCGTCGGGCCGTACGCGGTGGCGTCCAGCGGCTCCGTCCACGGCTCCGGCGGCACGGGCGCGGCGAACCGCAGGTCGCCGACGGGCGGCTGCGCGTACGGGATGCCGAGGAAGCGCAGGCTGCCGTCGGCACGGCGCTCGCCACGGACGGGACCGCGGTCGGTGGTCACTGTGCTGCCGGTGGTGGCCGTGGTGCTCATGGGTGCTGCTCCTTCTGCGCGGGGGCACACGAAGCCCGGGGCAGGAGCCTGTCATCCGCTACTTACACGTGTCAACGTTCGCTGTCGCACGCGCCTCCTCCCTGGGCAGCAGCAGCGGCGTGGCCAGCAGCAGGACGCCTGCCAGGCCGATCGCCGCGCGGGGTCCGACAGCGGCAGCGAGGAGCCCCCAGAGCGCGGTCAGGGCGGCGAGGGAGGCCTTCGCGGTGACGGACCAGGCGGTGAGGGTACGGGCGACCCGGTCGGTCGGCGTCAGGTCGAGGCGGTGGGCGGCGAGCACCGGGGTGAACACCGCGGCGCAGGTGATCAGCGCCAGCTCCACCGCCATCACGAGCACGAGGCCGGTGACGCCCGGGTGGACGAGGGCGAGGCCGACGGGCCAGCAGGCCCGGAGCACGCCCGAGGTCCGCAGGACCCGGTGCCGGCCGTACCGCGCGACGAGCGGCCGGGAGAGCCGTGAGCCGATGAGCCCGCCGATACAGGGCACGGCGAAGGCGAGCCCGTACTGCCAGGGGGCGAAGCCCAGCGGCCCCAGCATGAGGACGGCGAGAAGGGGTGCGGTCGCCATGATCAGCCCGTTGACCAGGACGGAGTTGAGGAACAGCGGGCGCAGGACGGGCTGGGCGAGGATGTGCCGCCACCCTTCGAGAAGGTCGCCGGCCCTCATCCCCGCCCCCTTCCTGCGTGCGGCGCCGGCCCTCATCCCCGACCCCTCCTTACGTGCGGGGCGGGGCTCGCGCCCCTTGATCGCGCGGATGCCCGCCGCCGAGAGCAGATAGCTCAGGGCGTCCACCAGTACGGTCGCCACCGGGCCGAGGAGGGTGACCAGAGCGCCACCGAGCGGCGGTCCGAGGACGGTCGCGGTCCAGGTCGTGGATTCGAGCCGGGCCTGCGCGACAAGCCGGCCCTGCGCCGGTACGAGCGCCTTCAGGCAGGCGCCTGAGGCAGCGCCGAAGGTGATGTCGGCCGCGGAGACGACCACGGAGACGACGAGGAGCTGGACGAAGCCGAGCCGGTCCAGCGCGTACGCGGCGGCGACGCTCAGCATCGCCGCGCACCGCACGAGGTCCATGGCGATCATCACGGGCCGCTTGAGGCGGAACTCCACCCAGGGGCCGAGCGGCAGCGCCACCGCCGCGCCGACGGCGGCCCCCACGGCGGCCAGCGCCGCCACCTCGGCGGAGCCCTTGTGGAGCACGGTGATGGCGAGCAGCGGGAGGGCGTTGAAGGCGACCCAGGTGCCCAGGGTGCCGGCCGCGTACGCCGCCCACAGCCACCCGAAGTCCCGTCCGAGGGACGCCCCACCCGCCATGCCCGTACCCCTCTCGCGGAACGGCCGCACAACCGCGGACCGTCGGCCGCCATCAAAGCGAGTCGAGGACGCGCAGATCAAACAACCGGGGCGCACCCACGACACAACCCACGGTTGTCGGTCTAGGCTCGGGGCGTGGATCTCGAAGCCGTGCGCACCTTCCTGGCCGTGGTGGACTCGGGCCGGTTCCGGGAGGCGGCCGCCGAGCTCGCGGTCACCCAGCAGGCCGTCTCCAAGCGGGTCGCCGCGCTGGAGAGGGAGCTCGGCGTGCGGCTGCTCGCCCGCACCGCACGCGGGGCGGAGGTGACGATCGACGGGCAGGCGTTCCTGCCGCACGCGCGCGCCCTGCTCCACGCCGAGGCGCGGGCGATGGCCTCCGTACGGCCCGAGCGGCGCGCGCTGCGCGTGGACGTGATCGGCCGGCGGCTGGCGACCGCGGGGCTGCTGCGGGGGTTCCACCGGGCGTATCCGGAGATCGAGCTGGACGTCGTGACGCTCTTCGACGCCGACGCGGCCGTCGCCGCCCTCGGGGCCGGCACGATCGACGCGTCCTTCCGGGCGGTCACGATGCCCGGCCGTCGGCTTCCCGAAGGCATCGAGGCGCTCCCGGTCCTGGACGAGCCGCTGCAGCTCCTGACGGGTCCCCGGCACGCGCTCGCGGGCGCGCGGTCCGTCCCGCTCACGCGGCTCGCCGGCCATCGGATCTGGATTCCCGGCATCGTCGGCGGGACCGAGTGGGCGGCCTACTACGCGGACCTGGCCGCCCGGTTCGGGCTCACCATCGAGGTGACGGGCCCGGACTTCGGCCCCGAGGCGCTGTTCGACACCATCGCGGACTCCCCCGAGCTTGCGACGTTCGTCGGCGAGGGCACCCGCCTCGTCTGGCCGCAGGGGCACGACCTGCGGCGCGTCGCCGTACACGGTCCGACTCCGGTATATCCGCACTCACTTCTGTGGGCCGCGGACAACCCGCACCCCTCGCTGCTCACCCTTCGCGACCACCTCGCCGCCTCGCCCGGGGCCCCCGGGTCCCCCGCCGCGGCCGGGCGGCAGGCCGACATCTGGACACCCGCCTGGGCACGGCCACGGGATCATCCTCCCGAGCCCTAGACTCTGAACGCCCGGGGGACGGGCAGGCGCAGGGAAGGGCGGCCCGTGATGCAGTGGATCCATGATGCCGTGGGGGGCGCGCTCGTGCTCCTGCTCGGTGCGGGGCTCATCACCGCCGGCGTGGTCTGGAAGGGGCGCGCGGTCCGGCCGTTCGCCGCGTCCCGCGCGCGTTCCGTGGCCCAGCAGGAGTACGCCCGCGATCTCCAGCGGGCGGCCGACCATGTGATCGCGCTGGCCCGCCGGTCGGCCGGCGAGGGCGAACCGGCGATCGTCACCGTCGAGGCCGTGGTGCGCACCACGCAGGAGCGTTACGGGTACGCCGGGGTGGAGCGGAGGCACGCGGCGGCCGCGCTGCGCCGCCGGTTCGAGCACTGGCGCTGCGCGGTCGACTGCGTCACCGACGCCTACGGCTGAACGTCCGCCTCGGGTACGGGCGTTCCCTGGTGGTAGTACATCCGCAGGGCGGTTCCGGCCGGCGCGGCGGGGCCGCGGCGCCAGAGCGAGCTGCGTCTGGCCCTGCGGCCGTCGTGGAGCGTCTCGTACGTGAGGTGGACGAGGCCGGGGGCGAGCAGCGTGGCCGAGAAGGCGGTGGGCTCGTAGCGCGGTCCGTCCTCCGTCGCGCCGGACATCTCGGGGAGACCGGCGAGCATCTCCTCGTACGTCCAGCGCCGGCCGGAGGCGCCGACCTCGACGAACTCGGGGTCGAGCAGTTCGGCGGCGCGCGCCCGGGAGACGCGTACGGCCGGGTCCATGAGCGCCAGTTCGCCGGCGACGGCCTCGGCGATGTCGGGGTCGTCGGGGGGTGCGAAGGCGGTCACCCGTGTCACTCCCCCGTCGTGCCGTCGAGGCGTTCGCGCAGCAGGTCGGCGTGGCCGTTGTGCCGTGCGTACTCCTCGATCATGTGGGCGAGGACGTAGCGCACGGAGTACGTCTCCTCCTCGTGGGTTCCGGTGACGTCGAGGGAGTCGGCCGCGGCCACGATCGCGCGGGCACGGGCGCACTCCTCGCGCCAGACGGTGAAGGCCTCGTCGACGTCGGCCTCGTCCACGTCGAAGTCGGCCCAGTCGGTGGAGCCCGGCGGCGTCCAGGGGCTGCGGCTCCGCTCGCCGTTGAGAGTGTTCCGGAACCAGCCGCGTTCGACCTCGGCGGCATGGCGGACGAGACCGAGGAGGGAGAGCCCCGAGGGGTCGACCGCCCGCGTCCGCAGCTGCTCAGGCGTGAGCCCCTCGCACTTCAGGGCGAGGGTGTCGCGCTGGAAGTCGAGCATGGCCGTGAGGACGGCGCGTTCGTCCCCGGTGTACGGCACGGACGTGCGGTGATCTCGGATGGTCATGCGGTCATTGTGCCGCCGTCCTCCGGGGGTGGCCCGGGAATTTCCCCGGCGACCCCCGGACGGGCAGGTCTACTCGAAGGCGGCTGCGGCCTCCTTGAGCGCGGCGGCGACGGCTTCGGGCGCGTCGGGGCCGGGGGCTCCGGGCCGGTAGGTGACGGACTTCAGCCGACCGGTGTAGCGGAAGGACCGGTGGCGTTCGAAGAGCGGCCAGGAGACGGGGGACTTCCGGTCGACGCCGATGCTGATGCCCTGGAACGGAGCCATGCCGATGAGTTGGTGCACGCTGTCGGGGGCGGCGCGGTGCTCGCCGTCCACGGTGATCGTGAACCGCCAGCGCAGTCCCTCCTCCGCCGTGGCGGCGAGGAGGATCGCGTGCGGGCCGGGGCCGAGGGGGCCCGCGTCGGTCTCGTGGAGGGTTCCGTACTCGTTGTACGCGAGGGCGAGCCGGCCGTTCTCGACGTAGAGGCTGTAGCCGCCGCCCTGGTCGCCGTGGGAGACGAGGACGCCGTCCCCGGTCTCGTCGACGGCCACGGCGATCTCGAAGGAGCGCAGCGAGACGAGCCGGGAGGAGCGGTAGCGCTCCAGCTCCGGGGTGCCGGCCAGCAGGGTGAGGGGGCGGGTGAGGCGCTCCTCGGCCGGGTTGCGGCGGGCGAGTGCCCCGCTGTGGTCGGGCAGCGGGAAGACTCCGTTGCGCCAGGCGGCGTCCTCCCAGGCCGCGGAGAGTTCCTTGACGAGTTCGGGGTGGGCTGCGGCGAGGTCGTGGATCTCGGTGGGGTCGGTACGGATGTCGTACAGGGCCCATTCGGAGTCGTCGTAGGGGGCCCCGGGCCGGTGGAGGGTGACGAGCTTGTGGCCGTCGCGGTAGTGGCTGCGGTTGCCGGTCATCTCGCAGTACTGCTCGGGGTGGGTGGACGCGTGGGCGGGGTCGGCGAGGACGGGGGTGAAGCTGATGCCGTCCGGTTCCTGGAGCGGGACGCCCGCGCGGCTCTCGGGCCGGGCGAGACCGGCGAGTTCGAGGAGGGTGGGCGCGATGTCGGTGACGTACTGGTACTGGGGGCGCGGTCCGCTCGCGAGCCGGCCGTCCCTGACGCCTTCGGGCCAGGAGAGGACGAACGGCACGCGGACGCCGCCCGCGTAGGTGTGGCCCTTGTAGAGGCGGAAGGGGGTGTTGGAGGCCATGCCCCAGCCGCGGGGGTAGTGGACGAGGCTGCGGGGGCCGCCGATGAGCTCGGGGTCGCGGTCCACGTCGGGGTCCCAGTCGCCGGGGAGGCGGGGGTGGTGGACGAAGCGGCTGAAGTACGAGCGGGTGCCCTCGGCGCCGCCCTCGCCGGTGCCGCCGTTGTCGGACGTGAACACGATGACGGTGTTGTCGAGTTCACCGAGGGCGGCGAGGGTGTCGGTGAGCCGGCCGAGGTTCTGGTCGATGTTGTCGACGAGGGCCGCGTACACCTCCATGTAGCGGCAGTAGAGCTGCTGTTGACTGTCCGTCAGGGAATCCCACGCGGGGGCGTCGAGTCCGGCCTCGCTGTTGCGGGCGGGGAGTTCGGTGCCGGGCGGGAAGAGGCCGGCGGCGAGCTGGGCGGCGAAGCGCCGCTCGCGCAGGACGTCCCAGCCCTCGTCGTAGCGGCCGCGGTGGCGGACGATGTCCTCGGCCTTGGCCTGGAGGGGGCCGTGGACGGCGTTGTGGGCGAGGTAGAGGAAGAAGGGCTTGTCGGGCTCGTGGGCGCGCAGCGACTTCACCATGGAGATCGCCTGGTCGGTGATGTCGTCGGTGTAGTAGTAGTCGTCGGCGAACTCGTCGATGTCGAGTGGGCTGTTGTCCCGGACGAGCTGGTGCGGGTGGAAGAGGCTGGTGAGCCCTTCCAGGACACCGTAGTACTGGTCGAAGCCCTTCTGCAGGGGCCAGTTGACGCGGTCGTTCGCCGCGTTGGAGGCGGAGTCGCGGACGAGGTGCCATTTGCCGACGGCGTAGGTGGCGTAGCCGGCGTCGTGGAGGAGTTCGGCGAGGGTGGGGATGTCGTCCGCGATCTCCATGCCGTAACCGGGGAAGCCGGGGTCGGAGTTGGCGACCATGGCGTAGCCGACGCGGTGCGGGTTGAGGCCGGTGAGCAGGGCGGCACGGGCCGGTGAGCACAGGGGCATGGTGTGGTAGTTGGTGAGCCGGACGCCCGTGTCGGCGAGTCCGTCGAGGACGGGCGTGGGGATCTCGGAGCCGAAGGGTCCGATGTCGCTGAAGCCCATGTCGTCGACGAGGACGACGACGATGTTGGGGGCCTTGGCGGGCGGGGTGGTCCGGGTGGGCCAGGCGGGCTCGGACTCCGCGAAGGTGCGGCCGACGCGCCCGGCGAACCCCTCGTAGGGGTCGCGCCGGGCGGCGGTGGGCCGAGTGGCTTCGCGTGGGGTGCCGGTGGTCATGCGGGGTCGGGTCCTTCCGGGGGGAGCGAGCGGGCGACGCGGAAGCCGCCGTGGCCGGTCGAGGAGTCGGGGGTGTTGTGGGAGCGGGCGGCGACCCGGTAGCGGTTGCAGTAGGAGGCGTGGCAGAGGTAGGAGCCGCCGCGGATGACGCGCTCGGGGACCTGGCCGGGGGTCGGCGGCCGCACCGGGCCGAAGGGGTCGGCGCACCACTCCCAGACGTTGCCGGAGGTGTTGTGGAGGCCGTACCCGTTGGGGGCGTACGCGGTGACGGGGATGGTGCCGATGCGTCCTCCGGGCCGCTCCGAGCGGTGCGGGAAGGTGCCGAGCCAGGTGTTGCACATCTCCCGGCCGCCGGGGGTGAAGTCGTCGCCCCAGGGGTAGCGGGCGCCGTCGAGGCCGCCGCGGGCCGCGTACTCCCATTCGGCCTCGGTGGGCAGCCGGACACCTGCCCAGGCGCAGTAGGCGAGGGCGTCGCCGTGACTGATGTGGACGACGGGGTGGTCGGCGCGGCCTTCGAGGTCGGAGCCGGGGCCCTCGGGGGCGTGCCAGGCGGCGCCGCTGACGCCGAGCCACCAGGGGGCCTGTGGGACGGCGCCGAGGACGTGACGTTCGGCGGCGGGGTGGAGCAGCAGGTGGAAGACGAAGGAGGAGCCGAAGCGTTCGGCGTCGGTGCGGTGTCCGGTGGCCTCGACGAACTCGGCGTACCGGGCGTTGGTGACGGCGGTGGCGCCGATCGCGAAGGGGGCGACGGTCACCTCCCGTACGGGTCCCTCGTGGTCGGCGGGGTAGCCCTCGCCGAAGGCGTCGCCCATGCGGAAGGTGCCGCCCGGCAGCTCCACCAGCGGGTGGAGCGGCGGGGCGGTCCGCACGGTGGGCGACGGGAGGAGTGCGAGGGCGTCCGGACGGCCGGTGCCGGCGGTACAGCCACGTCCGGGGGTGCAGCAGGCGCTCATACGGTCACCGCCTCGGTCGTGCGCGGTGCGGGCTGCCGGGCCGCGACGGGAACGGGCTCGGGTGCGGCGGCGAGCAGCGCGCGCGTGTAGGGGTCGCGGGGACGCTCGCACAGCTCGTCGGCGCCGCCGGTCTCCACGATCCGGCCGTCGTGCATCACCGCGATGCGGTGGCTGACCTGGCGGACGACGGCCAGGTCGTGGGCGATGAAGACGAGGGCGAGGCCCAGGTCGCGCTGGAGGTCGGTGAGGAGGCCGACGATCTGGGCCTGGACGGAGACGTCGAGCGCGGAGACGGGTTCGTCGCAGATGAGGACGGCCGGTTCCGGGGCGAGGGCGCGGGCGATGCCGATGCGCTGTCGCTGGCCGCCGGAGAACGAGCGGGGGTGCCGGCCGGCGGCTGCCGGGTCGAGGCCGACGAGGCGGAGGAGTTCCGCGACGCGGGCGGGGCGCTCCGCGGGGGTGCCGATGCCGAAGGCGCGCAGCGGCTCGGCGACGATCTCCCCCACGGTCATACGGGGGTTGAGGGAGGCGTACGGATCCTGGAAGACCATCTGCACACGGCGGCGTACGGAGTGCAGCTCGGCGCGGTCGGGGCGGGTGACGTCCCGGCCGTCGAGGAGGATTTGGCCCGCGTCGGCGGGGTGGGCGTGGGCGAGGACCCGGGCGAGGGTCGACTTGCCGGAGCCGGACTCGCCGACGATCCCGAGGGTCTCCCCCGCCGCGAGGGTGATCGAGACGTCGTCGAGGGCGGTGAGGCGACGACGACGACTCCTGTAGGTCTTGTGCAGTCCCTCGGCGGCCAGGACGACGGCTCCCGGCGCGGGGCGGTCGATCCGCGCGGGCGGCGGGGCGGGCGGCAGTGGTTCGGCGTGTTCGGCGGCGGGCAGGCAGGCGGCGCGGACGGTGCCGCCCACGGCGGCGCCGACGGCGGTGAGCGGTGGGGCGGTGGTGAGGCAGCGGTCCTCGACCAGGGCGCAGCGGGCGGCGAAGGCGCAGCCGGTGAGCGGGAGGCTCAGGTCGGGCGGGGTGCCGGGGATTCCGGTCAGCCGGGTGCCGGAGGGGGTGGAGAGCCGGGGCACGGCGGCGAGGAGACCGGCGGTGTAGGGGTGGCGGGGGCGGGTGAGGACCTCGGCGGTGGGGCCGTCCTCGACGACCGTGCCTCCGTACATCACGAGGACGCGCTCGCAGGCGCGGGCGACGACGCCCATGTTGTGGGTGATGAGGACGACTGCGGTGCCGGTGGTACGGGTGAGCTCACCGAGGAGGGTGAGGATCTGGTCCTGGACGGTGGCGTCGAGGGCGGTCGTCGGTTCGTCGGCGAGGAGGACGTCGGGTTCGCCGGCGAGGGCCATGGCGATGAGGACGCGCTGGCGCTGGCCGCCGGAGAACTGGTGCGGGTGGTCGTCGAGACGCCGCTCGGGGTCGGGGATGCCGACGAGGCGGAGGAGCTCGACGGCCCGGGCGCGCCGGGCGGTCCTGTCACGTCGGACGGGAGCGTGTCCCGCCCTGGCGCCTCCCGCCCTGGCATGTCCTGCGGGAGCGTGTCCCGCGTGGGCGCGGAGGACCTCGTCGAGGTGGCGGCCGATCGTGAGGACGGGGTTGAGGGCCGTCATCGGGTCCTGGAAGATCATGCCGATGCGGGCGCCCCGTACGGCCCGGAGCCGGTCCTCCCCGGCCGCGACGAGGTCCTCCCCGTCGAGCCGGACCGAGCCGCCGCGGACCCGGCCCGTGCCGGGCAGCATCCCGAGCAGGGCGAGGGCGGTGGTGGACTTGCCGGAGCCCGACTCGCCGACGACGGCGAGCGTCTCGCCCCGGCGGAGGGTGAACGACACGTCCCGGACGGCGTGCAGCCTCCCCCCGTCGGGAGTGGTGAACTCCACGTCGAGGCCCTGGACTTCGAGCAGCGGTGGGGTGGTCATCGGCGTATCTCCCGGTTCAGTGCCTCGGCGGTCAGGGAGAGGCCGAGGACGAGCACGGTCACGGTCACGAGCGGTCCGGCAGCGAAGTGCGGGGCCTGGGCGAGATAGGGCATCGATTGGCTGAGGACGGCTCCGAGGGTGGGTTCGGGGGGCCGGACGCCCACGCCGAGGAAGCTCATCGCGCCTTCGATGAAGACGGCGACGGTGAGGGAGACGGCGATCTGGACGACGAGCGGGTCGGCGGCGTTGGGCAGGATGTGGCGGGTGAGGATCCGGCCGCCCGAGGTGCCGCCGACGCGGGCGGCCGTCACGTACTCCCGGCCGCGCTGGACGAGGATCCCGGTGCGGAGGAGTCGTCCGAAGACGGGGATCTCGGCGAGCGCGATGACGAGGATCACGGGGAGCCGGCCGGGGCCGAGGACGGCGGTGACGGCGAGCGCGAGGATCAGTCCGGGGAAGGCGAGGATCAGGTCGAAGGTGCGCTGGACGACGGTGTCCGCGATCGGGTGGACCGCTGCCGCCAGGGCGAGGAGGCAGCCGAGGGCGGCGCCGAGCGGCACCGCGACGACGATGATGCCGAGGTCCGCGCGGATGCCGTGGAGCAGCCGGGCGAGGAGGTCGCGGCCGAGGTCGTCGGTGCCGAGCGGGTGGCCGGGGGTGCCGGGCGGGGCGAGCGCGAGACCGCTCTGGTCGGTGGGCCCGTGTCCGGCGAGGAGCGGCGCGAGGAGTCCGGCGAGGACGACCAGGCCGACGAGGACGAGTCCGGTGCGGCCTCGGGCGGTGGCGAGGGCGGCCCGGTAGGGATGGCGGCGGCGCGTGGCGGGCGGCGCGGCCTTCGTGAGGGTGGTGGTCATGACGGTCACTCCCACCGGATCCGGGGGTCGAGCCAGGCGTGGACGAGGTCGGTCAGCAGCTGGACGAGGACGAAGACGGTGACGAGGAGCAGCAGCAGGTCCTGGACGACGGGGTAGTCGCGGCGGACCAGGGCCTGTTCGGCGAGCTGGCCGAGGCCCGGCCAGGCGAAGATCGCCTCGACGAGGACGGCGCCGCCGAGGAGGTGGCCGGTCTGCATGCCGAGGAGGGTGACGACGGGCGGGAGGGCGTTCGGCAGGGCGTGTCGCCAGAGGAGGCGTCGTGGGGCGATGCCGGCGGCGGTGGCGGTGCGGACGTAGTCCTCGGCGAGGGCGCGTTCGATGCCGTCCTTGAGGTAGCGGCCGAGGACGGCGGCGCTGGGCAGGGCGAGGCAGAGGGCGGGCAGCAACAGGTACTGGACGCCGAGGTCGGGTGCGGTGAGGAGCGGGACGCGTCCGCCCGGGGGCAGGACGCCGAGGACGACCGCGAAGAGGAGGACGAGGAGGACGCCGGTGACGAAGGGCGGCACGGCGAGCGCGGTGGTGGTGAGGATCCGTACGGCTCCGCCGGCCCAGCGGTTGCGGGAGGTGGCGCCGAGGATGCCGAAGGCACCTCCGAGGACGACGACGAACAGCAGGGCACCGAGGGTGAGTTCGACGGTGGCGCCGAGCCCTTCGCCGATGAGGTCGGCGGTCTGTCCGCCGATCGCGTAGGACGGTCCGAGGTCCCCGGTGAGGAGGTCGCCGATCCACCGGAGGTACTGGGTGTGCAGCGGGGCGTCGAGTCCGAGGCGGGCCCGGATGGCCGCCTCGGTCTCGGGGCTCGCGTCGGGTCCCGCGAGGACGGCCGCGGGGTCTCCGGGGACGAGCCGGAGGACGGCGAAGGCGACGAAGGAGGCGACGAGGAGGACGAGGAGGGCGGAGGGGAGTCTCCGCAGCAGGTAGCCGCGCATCTCAGCCCGCCAGGTAGGCGTCGTCGAGGTTGAGGTAGGAGAACTTGTTGAGGGTGACGCCGTGCAGCTTCTTCGCGGAGACCTGGACGGCGCCGCGGATGACGAGGTCGATGATGAACGCCTCGTCGAGGAGGGTGTCGGTGATCTGCTGCCGGAGGGCGTTGGCGCGGGCGCCGGTCTCGGGCGTGGTCCAGGCCTCGCGGACGATCTTCGTGTAGGCGGCGGAGCGGAACTTCGAGGTGTTCTTGGCCTCGTTGAAGGGGTACGCGCTGACGGCGAGGGTGGAGGGCTGGACCTGGGCGAAGCCATGGCTCATGGCCCAGAGACCCGGCATCTTCTGGGAGATGAGGTTCTTCTGCGCGGTGGCCGGGTCGGTGGGCTGGAGGGTGACCTGGACGCCGATCTGCTTGAGGTCGTACTGGATCGCCTCGGCGACCGCGGTGTCTCCGGGCAGGTTGATGTGGAGGAGCGGCAGGTCGAGCCGGGTGTGGCCGGCCGACTTGAGGAGCTCGCGGGCCTTGCCGGGGTCGTACGTGTAGTGGGTGCGGCCGGCCTCGGTGAAGGCGGGCGAGGACTTGGGCCAGGGGGTGGCGGAGGCGAGCCCGTAGCCGCCGAGGACCTGCTTGAGGATCCGTTCGCGGTCGATGGCCCGGGCGAGGGCCTGCCGGACGGTCTTGTCGTTCAGCGGGGCGACGGTGGTGTTGACGCCGAGGTAGTAGGCGCCGCCTCCGGTGGTGTACTCGCTGATGGCGAGCTCGGGGGTGGAGGCGATGACGGGGAGGTTCTTGCCGGGGACGCTGAAGGAGAGCTGTGACTGGCCGGTGCGGAGGGAGGACAGCAGGGCGTCGGCCTGGGGCACGACGCGGAGTTCGACAGCGTCGAGGTAGGGGCGGTCGGGCTGCCAGTACTTCTCATTGCGGGTGAGGCTGAGGCCCGTGCCGGGGCTCCACTTGGTCAGCCGGAAGGGTCCCGTGCCGTTGAGCTTCCTGCCGGTGACGGCGTCCTCGACGCTGTTCCGATCGGTGATGATCATGAATTCGAAGAGGTCGAAGAGGTTGTTCACGGGATGGGCGAGCCGCAGGACGAGCTCGTGGTCGCCGCGCTTCTCGAAGCCGGTGACGGCGGCCGCCGTGGCCCTCAACTGGGCTGCGCGCAGCGGGTTCTGAAGGTTCTTCACCGCGAAGATCACATCGTCGGCGGTGAACGGACGGCCGTCGTGGTAGGTGACTCCGGTACGGAGCTTGAGGGTGATGCCGCGGCCGTCCTCGGCGTAGTCCCAGGAGGTGGCGAGCTCGGGCTGCGGCTTCAGCCGGTCGTCGTATCGGGTGAGGGTGTTGTAGATCAGTCGCTGCTGGAGCGACTGGCCGCTCTGGGCGAAGAGCAGGCTGGGCGTGAAGTCGCTGTTGACGGCGACGGTGACGGTGCCGCCGCGGCGGGGCCCCGCACCGGCCTTTCCGGCGGGCGCCTCGGCCTCGGAGACCGCCGAGCGGCAGCCGGCGAGTCCGAGACCGAGCAGCAGGGTGCCGCCGCCCGCGGCGCGCAGGGTGGTGCGCCGCGAGGGGGCGGAGGGTGCGGAGGAGTACAGCTCGGTCATCGATGCCTGCCTGTGAAAGAGGTCGGAGGCGCGCGGGACGCACGGATTCGGCCCGCTGCGGAAGAAAGGGAAGCGGAGAGCGGGGAAGGGGGGCCGGGGGTCCCCAGAGGTACGGGGTTCCGGGGCGACACGCGGGGATGCGGCGACGTGGTGAGGGTGTGACGCGGTGAGGGCGTGGCGCAGTGAGGGTGTGACGCGATCCGGCCGGCGTTCAGGACTTCAGGGGGCGCGGCCCGTCAGCGGAGCGACGGCGGGCGACCCGCCTTCGGCAGGGCCGGAGCGGAACGGGTGGGGCCGGTGCGGTGGCCGGCGCCTGGGTCAGACGCGGACGGCACAGACCGCGCCGGCCTGTCGACAGAGGTCGACGTGCCTGCGGGAGATGAGGCTCATGTCCGGATTCACGGGAGCAATATGACAGCGGCTTCGCAGGGCGGTCAACCGGCCTTGACCGCATTCTGAGACGACATCAGCTGTCGCCCTCCACAGGGAACAGCTCACCCATGGCCTCAAGAGGCCTTCTGAACAGGGAATTCAACAGAACCGTGCCCGCCGCGACGGGCAGCGTGGCCGGTCCGGCATGTGGACTGACGATGCGTTCGGGATCGTCGCAGACGTGCGAGAGGTCGATCGCGGCCCCCCGGATCTCCTCCAGGTACTCCGGCGCGAGGACGCTCGCCTGCTCGGTCACCACGACCAGATCGGGGTTGACGACGTCGAGCAGGAGGGCGACGGCGCGGCCCACCGCGCGGGCCCGCTCGCGGAGCAACCGGTCGGCACGCCGGTCCCCCGCCGCCGCCGCGTCCACCACGAGGGAGGTGTCGGGTTCGGGCACGATCCCGCGACGAACGGCGGTGCGGCCGAGCGCGGTGTTCGAGGCGGTCGCCTCCAGACAGCCGGAACGCCCGCACGGGCAGGGAACGGTGGAGTCCGGCACGGGCAGGTGCGCCACGTCGCCGGCCGCGGCCCCGGGGCCCTGGTGGACGACCCCGGCGAGCCCGACGGCCGCGTCGACGACATTGCCGATGAACAGATGGACCAGGCTCCGCCGGGCGGCGGGCCGGCCGAAGAGGATCTCCGACTGGGCGATGGAACGGGCGTGGTTGTCCACGCGCACGGTGCGTCCGCCGAGGCCACGGGCGAGTTCGGCGGCGAGCGGACGGCGCCGCCACCCCAGGGCCTGGTGGCGGACGACCACACCCTCGGCGGGATCCACCCAGCCGCCGACCGCGGCGCCGACCCCGAGCAGCGGCCGCCTCCTCGTGTGGGCGTCGAGGAAGGCACGGAGTTCGCGGGCGACGGCACCGGGCAGCCCGTCCGGCGGGATGCCGTCGTGGGGGTACGAGTGCCGGGCCAGGACCTGTCCGCGCAGGTCGACGAGGGCGAAGGTCGAACTGGGGACGCCCAGATGGACACCGCCCGCGACCGGCCCGCCGGAGGCCCCGATGTGCAGGTCGACGGGGATCTGGGGCCGCCCCACTCCCCCGCTCCCGGCCGGTTCGGGCAGCTCGCGCAGGAGGCCCAGACGGGTGAGGTCGGTGGCCTGGCGCGAGACGGCGGCGGGGCTGAGGCCGGAGAGCCGGGCGACGGCACTGCGGGCCACCGGTCCGTGATCGAGGACGGTCCGCAGGACGGTGGCGGCGTTGGCCTCGCGCCGGCCGTCGCCTGCCATCCGGGGACCGTGCGGGGAGTTCCTCGTCATGGGTGCCTCTCTGGTCACTGTTGCGGTGGTGTGAAATCCGTGGCGGTCCCCGCGGGGACCGCCGGCCTGCCGCCCGCGCCGCTCCCGCGCCTGCCGCGACGGGAAGTCACCGCAGGTCACTGGCGGTTCGACGGGATGATTCGGAGCGGGTCGGCGGCGCCGGGCAGGCGCCGATTCAACCATCGGGGGCGACCGTTCGGGGAGCGGACTGGCGCTTGACGCGCCGCGGCGGGCGCTGCGAGTCTCCGGGACATGTTCGCGACCTCCTCCTGTCCCGCCGTCTCCGGCGTCTGATCCTCGCGACCCCCTCCTGCGAGCGGTACGCCGCTCCGGCTCTCGCACGTCGTGTCCCGCCCCGAGGCCCGTCGGCCGTCGCCCGGCCCGTCGCGGCGCTCGTACGACGCAGGAGAACCGGTGGGAACTCACCGGCTCTCGTCGGGGCTTCCCACCTCCTCATTGCTTCCGCTCCGGGATTAATTCCGTCCGGGGCCCGCCCGGGCCCCTGTCCAAGCCCTGTCCAGGCCCTGTCCAAGCCCTGTCCAAGCCCTGCCCGAGCCCTGTCCGGAACCCGTACCGGACCCATGAAAGGACCCACCATGTCGACCGCGACCAGCACCGAGTCCGTCACCGTCCAGAAGGTCGGCGGCCGCCTCGGCGCCGTCATCTCCGGCGTCCGCCTCGGCGGCGACCTGCCCGCCGAGACCGTGGCCGAGATCCGCTCCGCGCTCCTCGCGCACAAGGTCGTCTTCTTCCGCGGCCAGGACCACCTCGACGAGGACGCCCACGAGGCCTTCGGCCGGCTCCTCGGCACACCCGTCGCCCACCCCACCGTCCCCTCGGCCGACGGCCGTTACTCCTTCCCGATCGACTCGGACTACGGCGGCCGCGCCAACCAGTGGCACACCGACGTGACCTTCGTGCCCGCCTACCCCGCCTTCTCGATCCTGCGCGCGGTGGTGATCCCGCCGTACGGCGGCAACACCCTGTGGGCCAACACCGCCACCGCGTACGAGAACCTCCCCGAGCCGCTGCGCGCCCTGGCCGACAGCCTGCGCGCGGAGCACTCCAACGACTACGACTACGCGGCCCTGCGCCCCGGCGCCCTCCCGGAGCAGCTCGCCCGCTTCCGCGAGATCTTCGCCTCCACGAAGTTCCTCACGGAGCACCCGGTGGTGCGGGTCCACCCCGAGACCGGCGAGCGGACCCTGCTCCTCGGCAACTTCGTCCAGCGGATCAGCGGACTGACGGGCGCCGACTCCCGCGCCCTGCTCGGCCTCTTCCAGTCGCACGTCGAGCGGCCGGAGAACACGGTGCGCTGGCAGTGGCAGGTCGGCGACGTGGCCATCTGGGACAACCGCGCCACCCAGCACTACGGCGTGGACGACTCCGACGACCACGTGCGCAAGCTGCGCCGCGTGACCGTCGACGGCGACGTGCCGGTCGGCGTGGACGGACGCGCCTCGGTCCTCCTCGCGCCCGAGTCCGTCCCGGACCCGGCGTTCGGCATCGCCTCCGGCGACTCGACGGAGGAGCCCGCCGCCGTATGACCGGCGTCCCGCCCCAAGTGATCGTGGCCCGGGCGGCGGGGCGGCTACACCCACTGGCCGGCCTCGGACCGGCTCCCCATCGCGAGGTGGCCGACGGCTGCGCGACGCGCCGCCCGAGTGGCTGCTGCGGGCCGAGGGGGCGGGGCCGGTGATCGAGGCCGCCCCCTCACGGAGCCTGGACCAGCGGCGTCCCGAGTCGTTCTCGGACGGCCGGGTCCCCTGGGAAGGGGTGCGCTTCGGCCACCGCTGACCCGGGGGCGCCGCCGCTGGTCGCGTCAGGACATGGAGGGCTTGGCTTGTCCGGTCAGCCGGACGGCTTCGCGTAGTCGGCGAAGCCCGTCCAGTCCAGCGCGACGCAGGCCTCGTCACCGAGGACCCACGCGTCGTGGCCGGGCTGGACCTCCATGTAGTCCCCGGCGCCGTACTCGGTCGTCTCGCCGTCGTCCATGACGACCTTCATCCGGCCGCTGACGATGTATCCCATGTGCGACGCCTGGCAACTGTCGGTGCCGGCGATCGGTTTGACGTGCTTGGACCACTGCCAGCCCGGCTCGAACACGGCGCGGCCGACCGCACCGCTCTTACCGCTGACCAGGTCGAGCCTGCCCTTGCCGTCCTCGAAGGGGCGGGTCTCGTCCGCTGCGTCGAAGCTCTTCTTGACGATGCCGGCCATCATTCGCTCCCGGCGATGGAGAGGCGGAATCCCCGAGTCCACTTCCAGGCTACGCGGCGACAATCCAGCGGGCACCTCTGCATACCCATGCCGCAAGTGGTTCATATTTGCATTGAATTTTTGTTGAACGGAGATCGCCATTTGGCGGGTCCACGCATATCCGCAGCTCAAATTCTGTGCGCATCCCTTACCGGGCAGACCTACACATAAAGGCCAGATAAGAGCACAATGAAGCAGCGGCAGCATTTGCCGCAAGTGCGGTCAGACGTGCATGACGCCAGAAGGAGGCGAGTCGTATGGCCGACGTCTCTCACCGTCCTGGTGATATCGCAGGACACCCCGATGCGCCGGAAATGCGGGACCGGTATGCCCGTATGCTCCAGACCCGAGGTGTCGCGGCGGTCGAGGAACTCGTGATCCTCGCCGGTATCTACGCCGCGATCTCCGCGTGGACGGTCCACTTCTCCGCCACCCAGCCCGCGCTCGCCATCAGCAACCTGGTCGTCGGCATCGCCCTCGCGGTCCTCGGCCTGTGCATGTCGATGGTTCCGGAGCGGTCCCAGGACCTCAACTTCGTCGTCCTGTTGATGGGTGCGTGGCTGATCGTCGCCCCGTGGGTGGTCGGGTCGAGCCCCGACACCGGCACCATCCTCAGCAACGTCATCACCGGCGCGTGCGTCTGCCTGTTCTCCCTCACGGCCGGCGGACTGCTCATGACCAAGCAAAGGACGTGACGCTCTGATCCTCTCCCGGAACGGCGGCCCCTCCACCCCCGGAGGTGCCGCCGTTCACTGTTTTCCGCCCCGGAACGGCCACTGCCCGGTAACGAATTGACCCATGTGGTTTCAGCCACCTAAGTTCTGCGTAAAGCTTGCTCCACAGGGACAGGCTCCCGCTCGCATACCCAGTCCTTGGGGGGACAAAGTGAACTGGTACCTCGACGTCATCAAGAAGTACGCGGTCTTCAACGGCCGGGCACGCCGCCAGGAATTCTGGATGTTCGAGCTGTTCAACTTCATCATCGCGGTCGTGCTGATGATCATCGGCTTTGCGCTCGACTTCTCGCTCCTGAGCACGCTTTACTCGCTCGCCGTCTTCCTGCCGTCCCTCGGTGTGACCGTCCGCCGACTCCACGACACCGGCCGCTCGGGCTGGTGGGTCCTCATCGGCCTGGTGCCGCTCGTCGGCTTCATCGTCCTCATCGTCTTCGCGGCCACCGAGGGCGACCAGCACGAGAACGCGCACGGCCCGAACCCGAAGCTGGCCCCGGCCTACTGACGGTCCCGACCCTCGGCGGGTCCCGACCTGCCGAAGGTCAGGCCCGCTGAAGGCCAGGCCTACTGAAGGCCTCGTACGCGCATGCGGCCCCCGGAGGAATCCTCCGGGGGCCTTCCGCGTATCGGAGGGCGATCCAACGTGCCGACCGGGGTACGTCTTCCGCGGCACGTCATCGCGCGGCACGTCTTGCGCGGCACGTCATCCCGCGGCACGGCGCCGCTGCCGCATAGAGCCGCCACGGCGCGTTCGCCCGCGCCGCCTTGTGCAGGATGGCGCACGACCGGGACCGAAGCCCCCGCCTAGCCTCGCCGCAACGGCACCAACGAGGGGCGGTACCACCGGTGAACTGGCACATCCACGACTACCGCGAGAGCGATCTCGCCGCCGTCGTCCATCTGATCGACACGACCGCGGAGCTCGGTCAGGAGTCCGTGTTCTCGCTGGCCGAGTGCATCAGCGCCCTGACCACCCGCCAGCCCGCCGTGGTCGCCGTCCACCAGGGCGTCCCCATCGGCGCCGCGCTCGCCTCCGTCTCCGGCGAGCGGGCGTGGGTCATGCGGATCGCGATCTCCTCGGTCTGGCGCGGCCGCGGTCTCGCCAGCGCCCTTCTCGTGGAGCTGGAGCGGCGGCTGGTGGCGGCCCGGGTCGGGCGGATCGCGTACGTCCTGCCGGAGGAGGACCTCCTCGGCGAGGGTCTCCTCAACGCCGGGTACACACGCCGGCCGGCCGTCGCGTACTTCGAGAAGGTGGAGCCGCTGCACGGTCCCGCCGCCGGGCTCCTCGACGATCTGGGCGGCCGGCTCCTGCCCGGCGACCTGTGGGCCAAGGTCGCCGGCATGGAGCGGGAGAAGGACCTGATCGAGCGCCGGGTGGTGCTGCCGCTCGCCGAGCCGGAGCGGGCCGGCCGGCACGGGGTGCGGCCGCCGCGCGCGGTCTGTCTGTTCGGTCCGCCGGGCACCGGCAAGACGACCTTCGCGCGCGGGATCGCCTCCCGGCTGGGCTGGCCGTTCGTGGAGATCCTGCCGTCCCGTCTCGCCGACGAGGGGAACCTCGCCGCCGCCCTGCGGTCCGCGTTCGCGCGGATCGCGGAGCTGGAGCGGGTGCTCGTCTTCATCGACGAGGTCGAGGAGATCGCGCCCGTACGCTCGGAGCCCGCGCAGCCCGGTGGCATGCACGGGGTGACGAACGAACTCCTCAAGCTGATACCGGGGTTCAGGGAGCGGGACGAGCGGCTGCTCGTCTGCGCCACCAACTCGATCCGCTCACTGGACCCGGCGTTCCTGCGGCCCGGCCGCTTCGACTACCTCATCCCGATCGGTACGCCGGACAAGGCAGCGCGGGCGGCGATCTGGGCCCGGTACACCGACGGCAGGACGGACGTCGACATCGACGAACTGGTCGTGGCGAGCGACCTGTTCACCCCGGCCGACATCGAGCACGCGGCCCGGATCGCCGCCCAGGCCTCCTTCGAGCGGGATCTGTTCGCCGTCGGCGGGCGGGGCGGCGAGGGTCCGGTGCCGGGCGCGAGCACCGCGGACTATCTGGCCGCCATCGGTGAGTGCCGGCCGACGGTCACACCGGAGATGGTCGAGCAGTTCGCCTCGGACATCACCACGCACGCACGGACCTGAGGGCGAACGTCGCGCGGGCGGCGTCCAGTTCGGTCCGGTCGGGCGGCTGGGCGCCGGCCCGGGAGACGGTGACGGCCGCTGCCGCGCCCGCCCTCCCCAGGAGCCTCGCGAGGTGCTCGGCGCCGAGTGTGCCCAGGGCGTCCCGCTCCCACCCCGCGAGTGCGTCGAGGACGGCGGACATGAAGGAGTCGCCCGCACCGACCGTGTCGACGACGGTGACCGAAGGCGCCTCGGCGGCGACCGTGCTGTGGCGGGTGACGGCGAACGACCCGGCCGCTCCCAGGGTGACGAGGACGACGGCCGGGCCGAGGGCGAGCCATCGGGCGGCGACCGTGCGCGGATCCTCGCCCGGGTACAGCCAGGCCAGGTCCTCGTCGCTCGCCTTGACCAGGTCGCTGAGGGCGACGCAGCGCTCGACGCGGGTCACGGCCGACCCGTGCTCCCCCATCAGTCCGGGCCGCACGTTGGGGTCGTAGCTGACGGTGGCGCGCTCCCGCAGCCGCTCGGTCTCGGCGAGGACGGCGGCCGCGCCGGGCGCGGTGACGGCGGCGATCGAGCCGATGTGCACATGGCGGGGCACCAGTTCGGCCGGCGCCCCGCCCTTCAGCGTCCAGGCGATGTCGAAGGTGTACGAGGCCTGACCGCGCGCGTCGAGGCCGACGACCGCCGACGGGGTGCGTTCGGGCACGTCGCCGACCGCCACCCGGACGCCCGCGCCCTTGAGGTGGGCCTCGATGAGCCGCCCGGTGGGGTCGTCGGCGAGCTGGGTGAGCAGGGTGACGTCCCGGCCGAGCCGCCCCAGACCGTAGGCGACGTTGGCGGGACTGCCACCCGGGTGGACGCGGTCGGCGGCGTCGGAGCCGGCCGGGGCGCGGACGATGTCGGCGACGCACTCGCCGATGACCAGGAAGGACATGGGTCGGAGCTCCTTGGCGTGGACGATCCGCAGATCGTACGTGGCCGCGTGCCGCACCGGAGCGGGGCGGTCGTCGACCGGGCGATGCCCATATCGTGGTCACGAGCGCTGCGGGCGACGTCCGGGAGCGACGAGCGACGACGACAGGGGGCCGGTCCGGTGGAGCAGTACGAGGGACTCGACCTGATGACCTTCACGGAGACCGCGGCACTGGAGGCATGGCTGGAGAGTCACCATGCCGACCGGCCCGGGATCTGGCTGATGATCGCCAAGAAGGGCAAGGGGGGCGCGTCGCTGACGAATCCGGAGATCCTCGACAGCATGCTCTGCTTCGGCTGGATCGACGGACAGCGCAAGGGCGGGGACGGGGCGTACTACTTTCAGAAGTACACGCCGCGGCGCTCGCGCAGCCTCTGGTCGCAGGTGAACGTCCGCAAGGTCGCGGTGCTCACCGAGTCGGGGCGGATGCGTGAGCCGGGCCTCGCCGAGGTGCGGGCGGCGCAGGCGGACGGCCGGTGGGAGTCCGCGTACCCCTCGCAGGCGGAGGCGACCGTGCCGGACGACCTCGCGGCGGCACTCGCGGCCGACGAGGCGGCACGGGCCGGCTACGAGGCGCTCGGGAAGACCGACCGGTATCTGATCATCATGAAGCTGTGGCAGGCCCGCACCGAGAAGGGCCGTGCGCAGCGGCTGGAGCGGACGATCGCGAAGCTGGCGGCGGGCGAGAAGGTCCAGTGAGCGACGGAGGGCCGGGAGGTCAGCGGCTGCGGCGGTAGAGGACCTGGTGGGCGTCGTACTCGACGAACGAGGAGACGTGGGTCATGCCGACGGCCTCCAGGAGCCGCCGGGAGCGGTGGTTCGCCTCCTGGGTCAGCGCGACCACGCTGGGGGTGCCGAGGAGCGTCGCCTCGACGACGGCGGCCACGGCCTCGCGCGCGTAGCCGTGCCCCCAGTGCTCGGGCAGGAACTGGTACGAGACCTCCGTCTCCCCCTCCCGTGCCGCGGGCTCCACCGTGACGAGGCCGAGCAGGACCTCGTCGGCCGTCCGCACCACCGCGTACACGCCGGGCGCCCCGGGGACCCGCCGCTGCCGGATCCGTACGACCTGCTCGGCGACGGGCCCGCCCAGATGACGCCTGACCTCGGGGTCCGTCCACAGCCGGGTGACCGCCGGCACGTCGGCGGCGCGCACGGGGCGCAGCAGGAGCCGCTCCGTGGTGAGGGGGGCGGTCCCCGGTGTCGGGGCTGAGATCGACGAGGTGGTCATACGTCCGATCATCTCAGCCCCGACACGCGGTCGGCGGATCGGTGATCGGATCCGGTCGGCGATTCGGCCTAGGACGAGGGGCCCACGCGGGTACGGTCTCCGGGCCGAGGTGCGGGCGGGGGCGGCGGCACCAGGATGACGCTCATGCGAATCGGAATCCTCGGTACGGGAAATGTAGGACAGGCACTCGCCTCGGCGTGGGCGCGGGCCGGCCACGACGTGGTCCTCGGATCACGTCGGCCGGACGACCCGGAACTGCTCGCGAAGCTGAAGGAACTCACCTCGTCGGGATTACGGATCGACAGCCCGGCGGGAGCGGCGGCGCACGCCGAGGTGCTGGTGAACGCCACCCCGGGCACGGCCTCCGTGGCCCTGCTGCACACGATCGGCGCCGAGGCGCTCGCCGACAAGGTCGTTCTTGACGTCGGGGTCGGCTTCCTCGATGACGGATCGCTCTCGCACCCGGGCGTCAGCCTGGGCGAGGAGATCCAGCAGGCGTTCCCGGAGACACGGGTGGTGAAGACGCTCTGCACCGTCGACCGGAAGGTGATGATCGCGCCGGACTCCCTGGAGGGCCCGGCCACGGTGTTCCTCTCGGGCGAGGACGCGGAGGCGAAGAAGGTGGTGCGCGGTCTGGTCGGCGACCTCGGCTGGGCCGACGACGCGCAGCTCGACCTGGGTGGGATCGCGACGGCGCGGGGCCAGGAGAACTTCGCCCTGCTGTTCATCGGGATCGCGGCGGCGACGGGCACCTACGAGTTCGGCATCCGGGTCGTCCTCCCCACCTCGGGCGGGAGCGGCCTCGACCACTAGCCGATCACCCCCGCCGGCGTCCGTACCGGCTCAGTCCGCCATGCGGCGCGTCAGTGCGGCCAGGGCTCCGGGCCGGCGGCCCGGGACCCGCTGCCGCAGGGCGATGAGCAGGGGCCCGAGGGCGCGGGCCCGCGCCCGGTCGCCGATCCGTTCCCACTGGTGGTGGGCCCGGTCCACGGCCCCTTCGACGTCGGCGTCGTCCGTGCGCTGCCCCAGCGCGAGCCGGGCCTCGGCTGCGGAGAGCCACAGTTCGCAGCTGCGGGCGGGCTCCCCGGCGAGGCGGGCGAGGTCGGCCCGCACCTCCGTCCAGTGGACGGCCTCCGCGGACCGGGGCCCGTGGCGGCGCAGCGCCTCGCGCTCCCAGGCCGCTGCCACCGCCGCCGCCTCGCCGTGACGCCCGGCCGTCGCGGCGGCCAGGATCGCTGGGTGCGGGTCCTGCTCCACGACCGGTACGGGAGCGGGGGCGGGTGCCAGGAGGAACGCCTCCGGCGCGGCCCCGGCCGCGTGGGCGGCGGCCTCCGCGTGGAGCGTGGCGTACGGGAGGCGGGCGCCTGAGCGCCAGAGCTCCGCCCAGGACCGCAGATAGGCGGGCGCGAGGGGCTCGCCCCTCCGCGGGGCGGGGGTCACCCTCCCGTAGAGGGTCGGACCGGGTCCCAGATGCAGGAGGTCCCGTGTGGTGGTGAGGCGTTCCCAAACGGCGGGGTCCGCCGCGAGGTCCGCGACGACGGTCGTGGTGCCGGGGGCACGGGCGGCGAGTTCGACGGCGAGCCAGTGCCAGGGCAGCGCCGTGTAGCGGAGGGTCGCCGGGGTGGTGCGGGCGAGGGCGAGGTGGGGCAGCTGCTGCCGGCGGTCGAGATGGAGCTGGCCCGCGAGGCAGAGCACGAGCGGACCCGGGCTCGCCGCGGCGGCACGCAGGCGGGTGAGGACGGTCTGCGGGTCGAGCGGATCGGCGAGTTCGACGAGCGTGGCGGTGCTTGTTCCGGTGAGGACACCGGGCGGCACGGCGGCGAGGGCCGGCAGCACGGACGCGGCGTCCATGGCGCGCCCGCGCCCGGCGGGCGCCGCGGCGAGCAGAAAGGCGGTGCCGGTGGCGGCGGTTCCCGGTGCGCCGGTACGGGCCTGAGGCGTCACGCCCGCCGCGGGAGCGGCGTGGGCCGCCGGCATCACACCCGTCGTCGGCATGGCGTGGGCCGCCGGCACCACACCCGTCGTCGGCATGGCGTGGGCCGCCGGCACCACACCCGTCGCAGGCATCGCGTGGGCCGTCGGCACCACACCCGTCGTCGGCGTCATGCCCGCCCCCGTACCCGCCCCGCCCGTGACCGCCGTGCGCGTGCTCACCGTGCCGATTCCGTCGTCGTTCACCACCCCCGCACCGTAACCCGTCGTGCCCTGGCCGATAATCGCTGGGCCTTTGACATATGCCAGAAGCACCACCGGATCGAGTGTTGCCAAATCCCTTACGGGCTGTGCCGGGCTGTGCAACAGTCGTATGCGGGCCTCACTTTCACACCTGGCCTGGCCGTGCCGCGCCTGTATCGGAGTACGACATGCCGTCCCCACTGTTCGCGGATCGCCCCGCCCAGCAGCCGGAGCCGGGCGCGGTGGACGCGCTGATCTCACAGACCCGCCGCCTGCGCGGCGAACTCGTCGCCGTGCGCCGGGAATCCGTGGTGAACGACGACGACCCCCAGCAGCGCTGGCAGCGTGCCCTGTGCGACCTGGCCGTTCACCAACTCGACGACCTCGGAGCCCACTTGGGTCAGCTCCGTGCGGGCGTCCCCGAGCAGGTCGTCATCGAGGAGCCCGCCGAGCCGGTCCCCGACACCGCGCTCCCCACCGCCCCCGGCACCGCGTACGGCGAGATCGCCCCGCAGCGCACCGGCTCCCTGCTCTCCCGCGTCGGCAGCGCCGAGTGGAACCTCCTCACCGACGAGGTCAGCTGGTCCGAAGAGCTGTTCCAGATCTTCGGGCGTACGCGCGAGAGCGGCCCGATGTCACTGGACGAGATGCCCACGATGGTCTTCGTCGAGGACCAGTCCGTCCTCCAGGGGATGGTGACGGACTGCCTGATCGACGGAAAGCCGATCGACGGCGAGTTCCGGATCGTGCGGACCGACGGCTGCGTGCGCACCCTGCACATGACGGGCGAGCCCGTCCTCGACGCCGACGGCTGCACCGCCTCGATGTGGGCCGTGCTCCGCGATGTCAGCGAACTGCGGCGCAGCGAGCGGGCGGTCCGGGAGAGCCGGGACAGCCTGGAGCGCAGCCGCCACATCGAGCAGACCGAGCGACGGGTCGCCGTCGAACTCCAGGAAGCGGTGCTCCCGCCCTGGCGCGGCTCGCTCCGCTTCGCCCACGACGGCCCCGCTCCGCTGGACGTGGCCGCCCACTACCTCCCGGCCGCAAGCACCGGTCTCATCGGTGGCGACTGGTACGACGCACTGGCCCTGCCCGACGGGGACGCACTGCTCACCGTCGGTGACCTGACGGGCCACGGGGTCGCCGCGACCTCCTCGATGGCCATGCTCCTCGGCGCGCTGCGCGGCATGGCCGTGGCCGGGATCCGGCCCGCCGCCCTGATGGGTCATCTCAACCAGCTCCTGGAGACCTCCGTACAGCCGGCGCTCGGCAGTGCGATGTGCTGCCGCTACGACCCGGTCGCCCAGACACTGACCTGGGCGCAGGCCGGCCACCCCGCCCCGCTGCTGTTCCGCGACGGGACGGGGCACGTCCTCCGGCGGCCCGAAGGCGTCCTCCTCGGGGCCACGACCGGGGCCGTGTACGGCGAGGCCGAAACCCGGCTGATCCCCGGTGACCTGCTCGTCCTGCACACGGACGGGCTCACCCGTGGCAGCGGTCCGGACGACGACACGGGCACGCGACGACTGCTCGCGCTCGGCCGGCGGCTCATCGGGGCGCGGGACGCCCAGGACGGTGTGCGCGCGGTGGTCGAGGAGTTCGGCGAGGAACAGCGCGAGGACGACGCCTGTGTGATGGTGGTCCGGGTCGGACGCTGAACCACCGGGCGACGACCGGGCGCAGGGCCTGCCGGGGCGGGGCCCGCCGTGAGACCGCGACAGCGGCCTTGCGCACTGGCGCGCCACGACGCTGTGGCACGGCAGCGCGATCACAGGGAACCACCCTGTCATCGACAACCGCGACTTCGGCGATCCCGACATCGACAGCCCGGGTCACCGACTGCCGCTCGGGGACAGCCCGTTGACGACCGCGCGCATCGACCGTACGTGGGGCTCCCCTACCTAGCCCCCGGAGTTCGGCCCCTCAGGCCTGCCCCGTCCTCGGTCGGTTGACCGGGGACCTCGGCAGTGCCAGCTCGATCTCCTCGCGAAGGTGCTCGATCTTCGCGTAGCCCGCGTACTGCCCGGTCAGCCGGTACATCTCGCGGAGCCGGTCCCAGGTGCGGTGGGACGAGGTCTCCCCCATGGACATCAGGGCGAGCCGGGCATACCGGTCGGCCTGCTCGGGGTCGTCGGCGATGAAGCAGGCCGAGGCGAGCGAGATGTGGTCGAAGAGCTTCGAGCGGTCGTGACCGCCGCGCCGCAGTTCGAGCGCCAGCTTGGCGTGGCGCTGGGCGGGTACGGCCGCGGCCGGGTCGTGATCCGCCAGGGTGCGGTACGCGAGGGCCTGCATGCCGTGCATGTCGGCCTCGTCGAAGTTCTGCATCCAGCTGGGGTGTTCCTCGTCGCGCCGGTCGGACACGAACAGGTCCTCGGCCTCGCCGAGGGTGCGGCGCATGGCCTGGCCCCGGCCCATCGAGGCCTGCGCCCAGGCCTCGATCGTGTGGAACATGGCCCGGGTCCTGGGCAGGACGCGTTCGCCCGAGCCGTCCTTGGCGAGCTTCATCAGGTCGAGGGCGTCGTCGGGCCTGCCCAGGTGCACCATCTGGCGGGCGGCACGGGACAGCGCCTCGCCGGCCCTCGGCCGGTCGCCGCCCTCGCGGGCCGCGTGGGCGGCGATCACGAAGTACTTCTGTGCGGTGGGTTCGAGGCCCACGTCGTGGGACATCCAGCCGGCCAGGACGGCCAGGTTGGCGGCGACGCCCCAGAGGCGTCGCTGCAGGTGGTCGGCGTGGCGGTAGGCGAGCATGCCGCCCACCTCGTTGAGCTGGCCCACCACGGCCTTGCGCTGGAGTCCGCCACCCCGAGAGGCGTCCCAGGCACGGAACACCTCCACCGAGTGTTCCAGCGCCTCGATCTCCTCCGACCCGATGGGGGCGGCCTCGTAGCGGTCGAACCCAGCGGGGTCGGCGTGGAGGGGATCGGTGGCCCGTTGGGGGGTTCCCTGGCGAGCGGGGTCGGTCTGCAGCCAGTCGTGCATGGCATTGCTGAGTACGGAGCCGGCGGCAAGCGCGGCACCCGCGCCCACCAGGCCGCGTCGGTTGAGCATGAGGTCCATTCCCGTGAATTCGGTGAGGACCGCCGCCGTACGATCGGGTGCCCAGGGCAGCCCGTCAGGGTTCTCCGTCTTCCTGACGTCCTGCCGCTTTCCGCTGCGCCCGTGTCGTACGAACCCGAGGTCCTCGATGGTCACGACACGGCCGAGTCGCTCGGTGAACAGTGCTGCCAGCACCCGGGGGACGGGATCGCGGGGGGTTTCGCCCCGGTCGATCCACCGCCGCACCCGCGAGGTGTCGGTCGCCAGCTGGGGGTGGCCCATGGCCGCCGCCTGCCGGTTGACGAGTCTCGCGAGTTCGCCCTTGGACCATCCGGCCAGGCCGAACAGGTCTGCCAGGCGGGTGTTGGTTTGTCCGGTCACGTCTAAGCCCCCAGGTTCTCGGCTGAGTTGACAGTAGCCCGCTGTCATAGGCCTGGCGACAATTCGCCAGGGTTCGCCAGGGCCCGCTCGATGTTCCGCCACCCGCACGCGGGTGTCAGGTAGGAACGCGCCACCCCGCCCCGCCGACCGGCCCTCATTCCCCAGGGTGCGGACCGGGGGCGGGCGGGGCGACGCACGCAACTCGTCGGCACACGAAGGGATCTGTCACCCATGTACACAGCATCGTCCTCCGTGTCCGCCCCGCCCCGGCCGCAGCACCGCATCGTCCCGGCAGGCGCCGGGCCCTACCTCGCTCCCGCCCCGCAGGCCGTACGGCCGAGGCGCTGGGTGGCGGGCACGGGTACCCAGCCGATCAGCGGGAGAATCGATCTGTCCGGCCCCCAGGGGGCGCAGCTGAAGATCGCGATCGCCTCCGTCCACCGCATCTGCCCGGAGTTCAACCCGGTGCAGGTGCTGCGGCGCAGCGGGCGTTCCGTACTGATCGTCGGAACGACCGGGCGGACCACGGCGGTCGCGAAGTGTTTACTGGACCACTCCCCCGCGTGGGTCGAGCAGTTCAGGCACGAGATAGCTTCCTACCGCTCCTTCGTCCGCCACCGTCCGCCGGTGCGGGCGCCCCGGCTGATCGCGGCCGACCCGGAGAACTGCACGCTGGTGATCGAGCGGATGCCCGGACGGGCGGCGGCGCTCTCGCGCCACCCCGTCGAGGCTCCGCCCCGCGCCGATGTGCGGGCCGCGCTCGGCGCGATCGCCCGGCTCAACGCGTGGCGGCCGCCGGCCGGGACGTTCGACGCGCCGCTGGACTACGGCACTCGCATCACCCGCTATCACGAGCTCGGTCTCTTCACCGACCGGGACCGGGACGACCTGCAGAAGCTGCTGCACGGTCTGGCGCACGCGGGCGGCCGCCAGGGCATGGGCCAGTTCTGTCACGGTGACGCGCTGCTCTCCAACATCCTCCTCTCCCCCGCCGGACCGGTCCTGGTCGACTGGGAGCACGCCGGCTGGTACCTGCCCGGCTACGACCTGGCGACCCTCTGGGCCGTGCTCGGTGACGCGCCGCTCGCCCGGCGCCAGATCAGTCAGCTCGCCCAACAGGCGGGCCCGGCCTCCCGGGACGCCTTCCTGGTGAACCTGATGATCGTGCTGACGCGGGAGATCCGGACCTACGAGACGGCGGTGCAGCGCACCATGAAGGAGGCTCCGCCGGCGGGTTCCGTACCGGTGCCCACGGGCGCGCTCGCGCCCGGTGAGGAACAGCGGCTGCTCCTGAGGCGGCTGCACGACGACTGCGCCATGGCACGGCGGGCCGTGCGCGCGGCGGTCGGGACGCGCTGAACAGGCGGGCCCGACCGACGACACGGGGGGTGCGCCGTGCGCCCGGTGCCGACACACCGGGACGCGGCGCACCGGCACCTCCGCCCTCGGGCGGGCCGAGCCAATGGTCCACTCCACTGACGCGTCCCAGGCCCGGGACCCGTCTCCGCGAAACTCCGCCGGATGGCCTCCATTCCCGCTCTGACGTGGGAACTTCCCGTCGCGCGTGCGTGATTGACGGATCGTCCGGGAGCCGATACCCCTGTACGGGTTCGGTCCCGCACGCCCCGGTGTCACCCCCCGCCCCTGGAGGCTGCCTTGCTCCGTTCCGCGTCCCTCAGACGTGCACGGTCACGTCGTCTGCCGAAGGCCCTGGGCGCCCTCGCGTCCGCCGCCCTGTTGCTCCCGCTGTTGTCCGCCGCCCCGCCGGCCGGTGCCGAGGTGCCCGAGGCGGGTGTCCTCCAGGAACAGTTCGCGCGGGCGGCCGCGCGGCACGGCGTACCGGAGCGTGTGCTGCTCGCCGTCTCGTACCTCCAGTCGCGCTGGGACGCCCACGGTGGTGCGCCGAGTGTGACCGGTGGCTACGGGCCGATGCATCTGACGGACGCGGTGACGGCGCTGGCCGAGGCGCCCCCGCACCACTCGGAGGGTACGGAGGACCCACGCGGTGACTCCTCGCGCGCCGTGCGCTCCGGCGCGCGGGCGCCCGGGTCCGCCGCCGTCCCGGCCGCCGGTTCGCTTCCCGCGCGGCTGCGCACCCTGGAGCGGGCGTCCGCGCTGTCCGGGATTCCGGCCGAGGAGCTGCGGACCCGTACGGCCGCGAACATCGAGGGCGGGGCGGTGCTGCTCGCCGCCGCGCAGCGGGAGTCCGGCCGTCCGGCGAGCACGGACCCGGCCGACTGGTACGGGGCGGTGGCGCGGTACTCGGGCGCCGACGACTCGGCGACCGCCGCCAGGTACGCGGACGACGTGTTCGACGTGATCCGGTCCGGCGAGTCGCGGACGACGGACAGCGGGCAGGTGGTGACGCTCGCGGCCGCCCCGGCGGTCGCGCCCGACACCGCGCAGGTCGCCGGTCTCGGCCTGCGCCGGCCCGCCGGCGGCCCGGTGGAGTGCCCGCGCACGGTGGCCTGCGAGTGGATCCCGGCGCCGTACGAGGAGTTCGGCGACGGCGACTACGGCAATCACGACAAGGCGAACCGGCCGGTCTCCCAGTCGATCGACTACATCGTCGTCCATGACACCGAGGCCACCTGGGACGTCACCCTGAAGCTGGTGCAGGACCCGACGTACGTCTCGTGGCAGTACTCGCTGCGCTCCTCCGACGGGCACATCGCCCAGCACCTGGCGCTCAAGGACGTCGGCTGGCACGCGGGCAACTGGTTCGTGAACGCCAAGTCCGTGGGCCTGGAGCACGAAGGTTTCCTCACCGCGCCGGACTCCTGGTACACGGAGGCGATGTACCGGTCGTCGGCACGGCTCGTGCGGTATCTCGCCGCCCGGTACGACATCCCGCTCGACCGGCAGCACATCCTGGGCCACGACAACGTGCCGGGCACGGTGACGTCCACGATCAAGGGCATGCACACGGACCCGGGGCCGTACTGGGACTGGGCGCACTACTTCAAGCTGCTCGGCCGCCCGATCACGCCGAGTGCCGGTCCCGGGGCCGGTGTGGTGACGATCCGGCCCGCGTACGGCTCCCACCGGCCGGTCTACACGGGCTGTGTCACGGCGGGCGAGGCGTGCGCGCCGCACGGCAGCGGGGCGGTGCGCCTGCACACCGGGCCGAGCGCCGACGCGCCCCTGGTGAGGGACATCGGCCTGCGGCCGGACGGGCAGGAGTCGACCACCGGGGTCAACGACACGGGGGCGCGCGCATCGACCGGGCAGAGCTACGCGGTGGCGGATCGCCGGGGCGAGTGGACGGCGGTCTGGTACCTCGGGCAGAAGGCCTGGTTCCACAATCCGGCGAAGGAGCCGACCGCCGTGAACGCGCGCGGTCTCGTCCTGACACCCCGCGAGGGGTCGGCATCGGTGCCGGTGTACGGGCGGGCGTATCCGGAGGCCTCGGCGTATCCGGCGGGTGTGCCGGTGCAGGCGGTGTCGCCGCTGCCGTACCGGCTGCTTGCGGGTCAGCGGTACGTGGTGGGCGGACGGACCCCGGGCGAGTACTACTTCGCGCCGGTGTTCGACAGCAGTGGGCACACGGTCGTCCGGGGGCAGGAGGAGTACTACCAGATCCAGTTCGGCCACCGGGTGGCCTTTGTGAAGGCTGCTGACGTGCGGGTTTCCCAGTCCTGACGGAAGCATGGCCGAAAGCCGAGGGGCGGTGCCGGATGAACGATCCGACACCACCCCTTCGGCGTTCATAGGACTATTCAGGAGATCGCGTGCGCCGTACGGGCTACGGGTAAAGGTGGGCCGGACACAGCCCATGCTCACCGGAAGGCCCCTCAGCAGATGCCTCAGCCCTTCGTTATGCCGGATTTCTATGTTCCGTATCCGGCGCGGCTCAATCCCCATGTGGAGGCCGCCCGCACGCACACCCGTGACTGGGCGCGGGAGATGGGGATGCTGGAGGGTTCGGGGGTCTGGGAGCAGCACGACCTCGACTCGCACGACTACGCGCTGCTCTGCTCGTACACCCATCCCGACTGCGACAAGGAGGCCCTCGACCTCGTCACCGACTGGTACACCTGGGTCTTCTTCTTCGACGACCACTTCCTGGAGATCTTCAAGCGGCCCCAGGACCGGGCGGGCGGCAAGGCCTATCTCGACCGGCTGCCGCTGTTCATGCCGGCCGATCCGGCGGCGGGCATGCCCGAGCCGACCAACCCGGTCG
The DNA here is from genome assembly GCF_014451325.2 of Streptomyces sp. CB02980. GTDB lineage: Bacteria > Actinomycetota > Actinomycetes > Streptomycetales > Streptomycetaceae > Streptomyces. Next base: position 735,500 of record NZ_JACSCH020000001.1, read on the forward strand.
AGGCGGGGCTCGCCGATCTCTGGCGGCGGACCGTTCCCTCGATGTCGGCGGGCTGGCGGGTGCGGTTCGCGGAGGCGACGGAGCATCTGCTGTACGAGTCGCTCTGGGAGCTCGACAACATCAACGACGGGCGGATCGCCAACCCCGTCGAGTACATCGAGATGCGGCGCAAGGTGGGCGGCGCGCCCTGGTCGGCGGGGCTCGTCGAGTACGCGGCGGGGGCGGAGGTCCCGGCCCAGGTGGCGTACTCGCGGCCGCTGCGGGTGCTCAGGGACGCCTTCTCCGACGCCGTCCATCTGCGCAACGACCTCTTCTCGTACCAGCGCGAGGTGGAGGACGAGGGCGAGAACAGCAACGGCGTGCTCGTCCTCGAGAAGTTCCTCGGCTGTACGACCCAGGAGGCGGCGAACGCCGTCAACGACCTGCTGACCTCACGGCTCCAGCAGTTCGAGAACACGGCCCTCACCGAAGTGCCGCTGCTCGCCGCCGGCAAGGGTCTCGACGCGGCCGAGTGCGCGGCCGTCGCGGCGTACGCGAAGGGGCTGCAGGACTGGCAGTCCGGTGGCCACGAGTGGCACATGCGCTCCAGCCGGTACATGAACGAGGGCATGGTCGGCGGCCCTTCGCACCTCGAAGGGGTCCTCGGCACCTCCGCGCTCGACATCCGCACCCTCTTCGGGCGCCCTGCGGCGTCGCGGCTTCGGGCGCTCACCCACGTGCCGCACCGGAAGGTGGGCCCGTCGCTGCTGCCCGAGTTCGACCTGCCGTACCCGCTCGCCCTCAGCCCGCACCACGCGGAGGCGCGCCGGCTGTCGCTCGACTGGGCCGAGCGGTTCGGGCTCCTGGACGACATCTGGGACCGGCCGCTGGCGGAGGGGTTCGACCTGGCGCTGTGCTCGGCCGGGCTCGATCCGGACGCCACCCTGGAGGAGCTGGAGCTCAGCGCTGAGTGGCTGACCTGGGGGACGTACGGGGACGACTACTACCCCTCCGTCTTCGGCCGCTCGCGCAACCTGCTGGGGGCGAAGGAGCAGACCGACCGGTTCAAGTCCTGCCTGTTGTTGGAGGATCCGGCCGCGGGTGCGGCGCTCGCCGTGAACCCGATGGAGCGCTCGCTCGCCGACCTCTGGGCCCGGACCGCGGGGCCCATGGCGGCGGAGGCCCGCACCCAACTGCGGTACGCGCTCGACGTCATGCTGGACAGCTGGCTGTGGGAGCTGCACAACCAGGCGCAGCACCGGGTTCCCGACCCCGTCGACTACATCGAGATGCGTCGCAGCACCTTCGGCTCCGAACTGACCATGCTGATGTGCCGGTTGCGGCACGACGAGGTGCTGCCGCCGGAGCTGTTCCGGTCGGGGACCGTGCGCGCCCTGGAGAACGCGGTCATGGACTACGGGACGCTGATCAACGACCTGTTCTCGTACCAGAAGGAGATCGAGGTCGAGGGCGAGGTGCACAACGGCGTGCTGGTGCTCCAGAAGTTCTTCGACTGCGACTACCCGACGGCGGTGGCCATGGTCGACGACCTGATGCGGGGCCGGCTGCGCCAGTACGAGCATCTCAAGGCGCGTGAAGTCCCGTTGATGTACCAGGAGTTCGGGCTCGGCGCGGCGGGGCGCGCCGCCTTCGAGTCCTATCTGCGGGAGTTGGAGGACTGGCTCGCGGGCATCCTGAACTGGCACCGGAAGGTGCGGCGTTACGGGGCGGAGGACGTGCACGCGGGCAGCGGTACGGCACTGCTGCGGCGTGGGCCGACCGGTCTCGGCACCTCGGCGGCCCGGATGGCGGATCTCCTTGGGCCGGTCAGGGTCTGAGGCGGAGGGCGGAGCGGCCCCGAGGGCCGCTCCGCGCGCCGGCGATCAGCCGTGACGGCCGCGCAGCTCGTCGAGTTCGCGGCGGTCGCGCTTGGTGGGGCGGCCGGCGCCCCGGTCCCGTACGGCCGCGACGGCGACGTGCTCGCGCGGCGGCGGGGGCGGGCTGTTGTCCACGTACGCCTCGACGGCGACCGGTGGGCCGACCCGCTTGGTGTGGAGTTCCTTGACCTCGACGATCCGTTCCCGCCCGCCGTGGAAGACCCGGACCTCGTCGCCGGGCTTCACCGCCTGGGCGGGCTTGGCCCGTTCGCCGTTGACCTTGACGTGTCCGGCCCGGCAGGCCGCGGCCGCCTGGGCGCGGGTCTTGGTGAGGCGGACCGCCCAGATCCAGCTGTCGACGCGTGCGCTCATCGGCCCCCGCTCCCCCGTCAGCCCTGCTGGAACAGCTCGGCGGGCAGCGGCTTGAGCAGCGCGTACAGGTCGTCGGTGATCGGCCGGTCCCAACTGGCGATCGTGACGAGGACGTTGTCGCTGCGGTCGAACTGGACGCAGGAGATACGGCTCTCGGAGAGCTTGAGGCGACGGACGATCAGCAGGTTGTCGCCCTGCATCACGGGGACGTCCTCGGTGTCGAGGACCTCGACCGGTTCGTCGTTCTCGAGGGCGGCGAGGAGCTGGGCCACCTCGAAGGGGATCTGGCCGTCGGTGAGCTCGCGCGCCGGGGAGCCCTCGGGCAGGTTGCCGATGATCATCGCGGGGCCGCGGCCGCCGAACAGGTCGTACCGGAGGAAGACGCCCTGGCAGGAGCCGTCGGGAGCGGGCAGCAGGCCGGCGCCGAGGTTGCCGGGCCAGTCCCCCGGGTCCATGGCCAGGACATCGAAGTCCGGGCCCGCGGGAGTGGCGGCGCTGCGGCGGCGGAGGAAGGACATACGGCCATGGTACGTGCCCCGGCGCGCGATGCGACGCGCCGGGCGGGTCCGGACGGTCAGTCCTGTCCGGCGGGGTCCCGGGGCTCCCGCCCGGTGTTCCGGAGGGCCTGCGCGAGGCCCGTCCGGTCGGTTCCGAGCTTGCGGTAGACGGCCGAGAGGAGCCGGGCCACGGTGGTCGCGTCGACGCCGAGGACGGCGCCGGCGTCCTGGTCGCGGACGGTGAGATCGGCGGCGGCGCGCTCACGGGCGGTGAGCGTGTCCGTGCCCGCGGGGTGGAGCGCCCGGGGGCGGAGTCCGGCCGCCGCGAGCTCGGCGCGGGCCACCTCGACGAGGGCGTCGGCGCCGCAGTCCTGCGCGGCCTCCAGACCCCGGTAGAGGTGCTCGGCGGCCTCCGCGGCCCGTTCGGTGCGTCGCAGGGCCGCGCCGAGGGCGACGAGGGAGCGGGCCAGCTCGTACGCGGCGGGTGACTGGTCGAGCCAGTCGACGGACTCCTCCAGGAGCTTCACGCGATCGGCGGGCTCGGACACCTCGGCGGTCACGCGGAGCGCCTGGCCGATCGCGGAGGGCGCCCCGTACTGGCGGGCGCGGGCGACGGCCTCGTGGGCGGTGGCGAGGGCCTTCGACGGGGAGGTCGCCGCCTCGGCGAGCGCGAGGTGGAGCTGCCAGGGGCAGCAGGAGGGGTTGCGCTTGCCCCGCGGGTCGAGGCGCCTGCCGACGGCGGCCAGCTCCTCGGCGGCCTCCTGGGTGCGGCCGGTGGCGAGCAGCAGTTCGGCGTGGACGGTCTCGCAGTCGGGAATGGTGATGGCGGCGGGGAACGGTTCGCCGAAGTCGTGCTCGCGGGCGACCCGTACGGCCTCGCCCGTACGGCCGCGGGCGATGAGGACCTCGATCATGACACCGGTGGCGTACCAGAGCGCGGGGGTGCGGGCGCCGACGCGCTCGGCGAGGCGGAGTCCGGCGCGGGCGAAGTCCTCGGCCTCCATCAGCCGGCCGCGCCGGAAGCGGATGTAGCCGATGAGGGTGTACGCGAAGGCCAGGTGGGCCCCGCGCCAGCCCTGCTTCTCGAATTCGGCGGTTCCGGCGGCGAACAGTTCCTCGGCGCGGCCGGGCCGGTCGGCGTAGAGGTGGAGCAGGGCCACGAGGACCGGCACCTCGAAGCCCCGGCTCTCGTCGGCCCAGGTGAGGCCGCCTTCGAGGGCGCGTTCGGCCTCCTTGAGGGCGAGCGAGGCGGGTTCGGCGCGCAGGGTGGCGTCCCAGGCGCGGAGTCCGATGATGTACCGCTCGGTGACGTCGCGGCCGGTGAGCCGGTCGGCGAGCGCCGCGAGGCGCCGGGACCGGGCGGGCGATTCCGGTTCGTCGGCGCGCAGGGCGTCCCACATGAACTTCTCGGCCTGCATCCGCAGTCGGCTGCGGGCGTCGGTCGCCTTCCGGGCCTCCTCGCCGAGGAGCTCGGAGGCCTCGACGAGCCGGTCGCTGTGGGCGAGGACCTGGGCGAGGCGGTAGACGATGCCGTGGCGGAGCGCCGGGTCGCTGACCGGCTCCTCCAGGGCGGCCCGCAGATGGTTGACGGTGGTGGCGGGCTCGGTGAGGAGCGAGGAGCAGCCGAGTTCGAAGAGGACGGCGGCCCGGTCGTCGGGGGCGGGCGGCTCGCGCAGGGCGCGGGCGAGGAAGCGGCGGGCCGCGTCGGGGGCTCCGGCGCGGAGGTTCTCGCCGGCGGCGGCGCGCAGCTGGCCGACGACCCAGGGGTCGCCGTCGGGGTGGGTCTCCAGGAGATGGCGGGCGGCCGCGGTGGGGCCGAGTCCGGCGTCGACGACGCACCAGGCGGCCTGACCGTGCAGGGCGACGCGGGTGGCGTCCGGGATGGACCGGTAGACGGTGGTCGCGATGAGGGGGTGGGTGAACTGGAGGGGATCGTCGGCCTGTTCGGCCTCGGCGAGGACGCGCGCCTCGCGGAGCCGGGCGGCGCAGTCGGCGACGGCCTCGCCGCCGAGACCGGCGACGGCGCCCGCGAGCTGGGGTGAGATCTCGGTGCCGAGGACGGCGCAGGCCCATGCGAGGCGGACGGTGGCGGGTCCGAGCCGTTCGAGCCGGGTGACGAGGCCGCTGCCCTTGAGGGCGGCGGAGAGGTCGGGGAGTTCGTGGGCTCCGTCGGCGGTGGGTTCGAGGCCCTGGTCGCGGACCTTGGCGGCGAGTTCGACCGCCTCGAAGGGGTTGCCGGCGGTGACGGACCAGAAGTCGCGGCAGAAGCTGTCGTCGGCGTGGGCGCCGACGCGGTCGCGGACGAGCCGGGCCACGGCGGACGAGGTCAGCGGGGCGAGGTCGAGGGGGCGCTGGCCGGACCGGCGGCCGGTGAACTCCACACCCTCGGCGGGGAGTTCGTCGGGGCGGTAGGCGACGACGAGGAGCATGGGCAGCTCCTCGGCGCGCGGGGCGAACGCGGCGAGCCAGCCGAGGGATTCGGGGTCGGCCCAGTGGACGTCGTCCAGGACCACGACGAGGGGAGCGCGGCGTACGGCGAGATGGGTGAGGACCCAGTCGAGCCCGTCGCGCAGACCCTGCGGGTCGGGCGGCGAGCCTTCGGCGGAGGCGCGGAGCCCGAGGGCGGGGCCGACGATGTCGTACCAGGAGCCGAGCCGTTCGCGCAGTTCGGCGTCGGTGGCGTGGGCCAGCTGCGGCTGGAGGAGCTGCCGGGCGACGTGGAAGGCGACCCGCTGTTCCTGGTCGCCGCCGCGCGCGGAAAGCACCGTGCAGCCGCGGGCGCCGGCGCGGCGCCGGATCTCGGCGAGCAGGGTGGTCTTGCCGAGGCCGGCCGGGGCGGCGTAGGCGAGTATGCCGCCGCGGCGGACGACCTGGGGGCGCGCGGAGGTCGCACTCTCGTCGGCTGCGGAGGTGAACACGGAACCGGGGCCGGGACGGGGCTCCGGGGGCGACGTGGGGCCGGCGTCGGGCACGGGGCGCAGTCCGGTCCGGCCGCCGGGGACCCGGTCGTTGTCGGGCGGTGTGGGCAGCGGGCCGGTCGCCGGATCGGCGTCCTGGCCGGAGGTCCGGGTGGGGACGGCGACCAGGTGCGGGCCCCGCGTCTCGCGGGGAGAGGGTACGGCGACCGGCCACAACGGCTCGTCCGCCAGACCTGTCAGGAGGTCGAGCGCCTCCTCGGCAGCGGTGAGCGCCGCCTCGCGCTCGAAGAGGCCGACTCCCTGACGGGCCGACCCGCCGTCCTGACGTGCCACGTTCCACCCCCACACAGGGGGCGCGCGCCCGGCGCACGGTCAGGAGTGCCGAGCGGGATGCCCCGCGAAAGTCCCAGCGTACGCCCGAAGGAGTGAGCTGGGGCGGTCAAACGGCCAAGCAAAATACCGTCGTGTCGTCAGTGGCATATTCGGCTCGGTGCAGTGCGGTGGAGAGCACCTTCGTCGCGGCCGTCGCGGCCGCGTCCGTCATGGTCAGGCCGGTGTTGACGGCCAGGGCGACCTGCCGCTCTCCGTCCGCGGAAGTGAAGCCGAACGTCTGGTAACCGACGACCTCGCCCGTGTGCCCCACGACCGGCCCTAAGGATGCCCCTGAGGGTCGCCGGAGCCGCCTTCCGCGAGCCGTTCGAGCACGGCCAACGCCTCCTCCGCGCGCGCGTGTTCCACGAAGAGGTGGTCGTGGTGGAAGCCCGCCACCACGTTGCAGCTGAGTCCCGCCGCGGCGAGCGCCCCGGCGACGGCGGCCGTCAGCCCGACGGCGTCGAGTGCGGAGTGCACGCGCAGCGTGATCCGGCCCGCCACGTAGTCGTACGGGAGGGCGGCGGCGTCCGCCTCCTCCTGGCGTACGACGAGGGTGAGACCCTCGTCCTCGGTGACGGTGACCACCGGGGCGACCCCGGCCGGGGCGGGGCCGTCCACCGTGGTGAAGACGTAGCGGCCGGGGTCGAGTTCCGGCCGCATCCCGGCGAGCAGCCGGGTCAGATCACGTTCCGCGTTCATGGCCGCCAGGGTAGGCGCCCGGCCCGGCGGCGCGGCTCACCCGGCGGGCGGGGTGTCTCCCACGAGCCACATGGAGAAGAACTGGGCGCCGCCTCCGTAGGCGTGTCCGAGGGCCCGGTGTGCGCCGTCGACCTGGTGCTCGCCCGCCTCGCCCCGTACCTGGAGCGCGGCCTCGGCGAAGCGGATCATCCCGGAGGCTCCGATGGGGTTGGTGGAGAGCACCCCGCCGGAGGGGTTCACGGGCAGGTCGCCGTCGAGTTCGGTCACTCCTGCCTCGGTGAGCTTCCAGCCCTCGCCCTCCTCCGCGAAGCCGAGGTTCTCCAGCCACATCGGCTCGTACCAGGAGAACGGCACGTACATCTCCACGGCGTCGATCTCCCGCCGGGGGTCGGTGATGCCGGCCTGCCGGTAGACGTCGGCGGCGCAGTCCCGGCCCGCCTGCGGGGAGACGAAGTCCTTGCCCGCGAACAGGGTCGGTTCGCTGCGCATCGCGCCGCCGTGCACCCAGGCGGGCGGGCGGGGCGCACGGGCCGCGCCCGTCCGGTCGGTGAGGATCATCGCGCAGGCCCCGTCCGATGAGGGGCAGGTCTCGGAGTAGCGGATCGGGTCCCAGAGCATCGGGGAGGCCTGCACCTTCTCCAGGGTGAGGTCGTGCTCGTGGAGATGGGCGTACGGGTTCTTGAGCGCGTTCCGCCGGTCCTTGTACGCGACGAGGGAGCCGATCGCGTCGGGTGCGCCGGTCCGCCGCATGTACGCGCGCACGTGCGGGGCGAAGAAGCCGCCGGCTCCGGCGAGCAGCGGCTGCTGGAAGGGCACGGGCAGGGAGAGGCCCCACATGGCGTTGGACTCGGACTGCTTCTCGAACGCCAGGGTGAGGACGGTCCGGTGGACCCGGGCGGCGACCAGGTTCGCGGCGACGAGCGCGGTGGAACCGCCGACGGACCCCGCCGTGTGCACCCGGAGCATGGGCTTGCCGACCGCGCCGAGCGCGTCGGCGAGGTACAGCTCCGGCATCATGACGCCCTCGAAGAAGTCGGGCGCCTTGCCGATGACGACGGCGTCGATGTCCGCCCAGGTCAGCTCCGCGTCCGCCAGGGCGCGGACGGCGGCCTCGCGGACGAGTCCGGCGATCGACACGTCCCTGCGTGCGGCGACGTGCTTGGTCTGGCCTATGCCGATGACGGCGACGGGCTCTTTACCGGACATGCGGCTCTCCTTCCAGGACGGCGACCAGGTTCTGCTGGAGGCAGGGCCCTGAGGTGGCGTGGGCGAGGGCGCGGTCGGAGTCGCCCCGGTGGATGCGGGCGGCGGCCTCGCCGAGCCGGATGAGGCCGGCGGCCATGACGGGGTTGGCGGCGAGCGCTCCGCCGGACGGGTTGACCCTCACGCTCTCGTCGAGGTCGAGGGCCCGGCGGAGGACGACCTCCTGGGAGGTGAAGGGCGCGTGGAGTTCGGCGGTGTCGACGGGCGCCTCGAAGGCTCCGGCGCGTTCCGCGGCGAGGCGGGTGGAGGGCGAGTCGGTGAGGTCGCGGACGCCGAGCGAGTGGGCCTCGATGCGGTGGTCCATGCCCCGGATCCAGGCGGGGCGGGCGCAGAGTTCGCGGGCCCGGTCGCCGACGGCGAGGATCACGGCGGCGGCGCCGTCGCCGATGGGCGGGCAGTCGCCGGTGCGCAGCGGCTGGACGACGTACTCGCCCTGGGGGCGGGCGCCGGGCAGCTGGGCGTGGGGGTTCGCGGTGGCGTCCTCGCGGCTGCGGGTGGCGATCGAGGCGAGGGCGGGTTCGTCGGTGGCGCCCGCGTCGACGAGAGCCTGCGCCTGGAGCGCGGCGAGGGCGACCGAGTCCGGCCAGAGCGGGGCCAGGTAGTACGGGTCGAGCTGACGGGTGAGGACGTCGCGGACGGAGCCGGGCGAGGACTTCCCGTAGGAGTAGACGAGGGCGGTGTCGGCCTCACCGGTGAGGAGCTTCACCCAGGCCTCGTACAGTGCCCAGGCGCCGTCCGTCTCCACGTGGGACTCGGAGATCGGCGGCCAGGCGCCCACGCCGTCGAGGGCCATCGTGAAGGAGAAGGCGCGGCCGGCCAGGTAGTCGGAGGAGCCGGAGCAGGTGAAGCCGATGTCGGAGGTCCTGAGGCCGGTCTGCCGCAGGACGTCGTGCAGGACGGGCATGACCATCTCGACCTCGGAGAGGTCGTCGGTGCGGCGGCGGTGGTCGCTCTGGGCGAAGGCGACGATCGCCACCTCTCGGTCCGGCCGGTGCGGCGTCACAGCAGCTCCTTGTAGGTGTCGTAGTCGGCGTCGGGCTCGCCGGCGGGCCGGTAGTGGTCGGGGTAGCGGCCGTCCTCGCTCCACACGGGTTCGACGCGCAGGCCCATGCGGACCTGGTCGTACGGGATGCCTCCGATGCGGCCGTGGAGGGCGAGCCCGGCGCCGTCGAGGGCGATGTGGGCGTAGACGTACGGCACCTCGATGTCGAGGTTCTTCGCCTTGATGTTGACGATGCAGTACGTGGTGACGGTGCCGCGCGGTCCGACCTCGACCTGGTCGGTGGTGGCGACTCCGCAGGTGGGGCAGGCGCCGCGGGGCGGCACGTACACCTTGGCGCAGGAGGGGCAGCGCTCGCCGACGGTCCGGCGCTCGGCGAGGGCCTGCAGGTAGCGGGTCTGGGCGCGGCCGGGACTGTAGGTGTAGTCGAGGCGGGCGGCGGCGACGATGCCGGTGACGGGGTCGGTGAACCGGCCGTCGTGGGCGCCCGGTTCGGCCGCCGGATCGCTGTCGTACGGCTCGAAGCACGCGATGTCCGTGATGGCACCGGACCGTTCGGCGGCCCAGCGGATCCGGACCCGCATGCCGGTGCGGACGGCTTCGGGGCCGGGGGCGTCGAGGGCGTGCAGGAGGGCGGTGTCGGCGCCGTCGAGGCGGACGAGGACCCAGGCGAAGGGGGTCACGAGGGGCTGCCCGGGGCGGGGCTCGGGGTTCCAGGCCCAGGTGGTGACGGTCCCGGTGGCACCCACCTCGACGAGATCGCGGAGCTCGGCGGCGGTGGCGGGGTCGTACTCGACGGGCGGGACGAGGACCTCACCGGTCTCGGTGCGGACGCCGAGGACGGTCTGCTCGCGCAGACCGGTGAGGAAGGCGGACTGGACGGGTCCGAGGGAGCGGGTGAAGGGGAATTCGACGACGAGGGGTGCGCGCAGGATTTCAGGGGGCGGGGTGACGGTCATGGGGCGGGCTCCTTGGTGGCCGGTCGGTGGTGGTGGATGCGATGAGGCCGCTGCGCGGGGCCGTTTCCCCCACCCCGCCCCTTCCCGTGACCGGGGGGCTCCGCCCCCGGACCCCCACGCCTCACACGCTGGCGGGGCTGGACTACGGCGGCACATCCAGCCCGTCCGGCGTTCGAGGACCGGGGCCTGGGGCGGAGCCCCCGTTCGGGAAGGGGCGGGGTGGGGTGGGGGAAACTCACTCCCGGCGGTACTCCGGCGTCCGCTTCTCCGCGAACGCCCTCGCCCCCTCCTTCGCGTCCGCCGTGTCGAAGATCGGCCACCCCCGCTTCAGTTCGGCGGCCAGCCCCTCCGTCTCCGTCATCTCGGCGGTCTCGTACACGGACGCCTTGACCGCCTCGACGGCGAGCGGCCCGCACGCGTTGATCCGCTCGGCGATGTCGAGGGCCGCGTCGAGTGCGGTGCCGTCGGGGACGACCCGGCCGACGAGGCCGATCCGGGCGGCCTCCTCCGCCGAGTACGGGCGGCCCGTGAGGAGCATTTCGAGGGCGTGGGTACGGGCGATCTGCCGGGGCAGGCGGACCGTGGAGCCGCCGATCGGGAAGAGGCCGCGCCGGACCTCGAAGAGTCCGAACGTCGCCGAGGCCGCCGCGACCCGGATGTCGGTGCCCTGGAGGATCTCGGTGCCGCCGGCGACGCAGTGGCCCTCCACCGCGGCGATGACGGGTTTGCGGGGGCGGTGGTGGCGCAGCATCGCCTTCCAGTGCAGGTCGGGGTCGGCCTTGAGCCGGTCCCGGTACTGCTCGCCCTCCATTCCCTTGCCGGCCAGGGCCTTGAGGTCCATGCCCGCGCAGAAGGAGCCGCCCGCGCCGGTGAGGACGACGGAGCGGATGCCGTCGTCGGCGTCGGCCTCCAGCCAGCCGTCGTGGAGGCCGACGAGCATCGGCAGCGAGAGGGCGTTCTTGGCCTCGGGCCGGTTCAAGGTGAGGACGAGCGTGGCGCCTTCGCGCCGTACGCCGAGATGTTCGGTGCCACCAGTGCCACCCATGGGGGTCTCCCGTCTCCAGTTCTGGAACAGGTTGCAGTAGCCGGGGGTCCAGTTCAATAGTTTTCTGACACTCAGTCAGATTCTTCTGCGCACCCCCTTCCCCCTGTCGCCGGTCGGCGCTCTAATGACCGCCGAGTCAGTGCGAACCGGGGTCAGGAGGAACGGTGGAGTACAACCTTGCCGACCTGTTCGAATCGGTGGTCGACGCGGTCCCCGACCGCGAGGCGCTGGTGTACGTCGATCATCCGGGGACGGGCGAGGAGCGCCGGCTCACCTACGCCGAGCTCGACGAAGCCGCCAACCGGATCGCGCACCACCTCATCGACGCGGGCATCCGGCCCGGCGAGCACCTCGGCCTCCACCTGTACAACGGCATCGAGTACCTGCAGACCGTCCTCGCCTGCCTCAAGGCACGGATCGTGCCGGTCAACGTGAACTACCGGTACGTGGAGGAGGAGCTCGTCTACCTCTACCGGGACGCCGACCTGGCCGCACTCGTCTTCGACGCCGAGTTCACCGACCGGGTCGCGGCGGCGCTGCCGCAGACGGAGAAGCTGCGGCACCTCGTGCGGGTGGGGACCCCGCCGACCCGTCGCCCGACCACCACCCCTCAAGGATCCGCTGCACAGCGAAGCGCCGAACGCGAGGGAGCGGCCGCGCTGGACTGTGTCCCGTACGCCGAGGCGGAGGCCGCCGGTTCACCCGCGCGCGGCTTCGGGCCCCGCTCGGCCGACGACCTCTTCATCATCTACACCGGTGGCACGACCGGGATGCCCAAGGGCGTCCTGTGGCGCCAGGAGGACCTGTTCTTCGCGGGGCTGTTCGGCGGGGACCCCTCGGGCGAGGCGGTGAAGCGCCCCGAGGAGCTGGCCGAGCGAGTCGCCGCCGGCGGCGCCGGCATCACCTTCTTCCCCGCGCCGCCGCTGATGCACGGCACCTCCACGCTGACCGCGTTCATCGCCTTCAACTACGGCCAGCGGGTCGTCCTGCACCGCAAGTACGTCCCCGAGGAAGTCCTCCGCACCCTGGAGAAGGAGAGGGTCTCCAGCATCTCCCTGGTCGGGGACGCGATGCTGCGGCCCCTCGTGGACGCGCTGCGCGGGCCGCTGAAGGGCACGGACCTCTCCGCCCTGTTCAGCCTGTCCTCGTCCGGGGCGATCATGTCCGAGACCGTACGGGCCCAGCTCCAGGAACTGATGCCGAACGTCCTGCTGCTCAACAACTTCGGCTCGACCGAGTCCGGTTCCAACGGCCGCGCCACCGACGACTCCGGCCCGGCCAGGGGCTTCCGGCTGCACGTCAACGAACGCACCCAGGTCGTCGACCCGGTGACCCGTGCCCCCGTCGCCACCGGCGAGATCGGCCGGCTGGCCCAGCGCGGCCACGTGCCGCTCGGCTACTACAACGACCCGGAGAAGACCGCCGAGACGTTCTTCGAGCGGGACGGGGTCCGGTGGGTGCTCCTCGGCGACATGGCGACCGTGGACGAGACCGGGGTGGTCACCGTCCTCGGGCGCGGCTCGCAGTGCATCAACACGGGTGGCGAGAAGGTCTATCCGGAGGAGGTGGAGCAGGCCCTGAAGTCCCACCCCGACGTGTACGACGCGCTGGTCGCCGGAGTGCCGGACGCCCGCTGGGGCAACCACGTCGCCGCGGTCGTCCAGCTCCGCGCTGACGCTCCGCCGCTGGACCTGGAGACCCTCCAGACCCATTGCCGTCCCCGCCTGGCGGGGTACAAGGTCCCGCGCCAGCTGGTCCTCACCGACCGCATCCAGCGCTCCCCCAGCGGCAAGGCGGACTACCGCTGGGCCCGCACGGTGGCGGTGGAGGCGGACACGAACGCGGGCCCGGACACGAACCCGTAGGCGGAAGCGGAGCCAGGTCAGCTCCGCTCGGTGATGTTGACCATCCACGTGACGCCGAACTTGTCCGTGCACATGCCGAACACATCGCCCCACATCTGCTTCTCCAGGGGGACGGCCACGGTGCTGCCGTCGGACAGCCCGCCCCAGTAGCCGCGCAGCTCCTCGGCGTCGTCGCCGCTCAGGCTCACCGCGAAGCCGCCCCCCGGGGTCTGCTCCGTGCCCGGCGGATTGTCGGCGGCCATCAGCGTGAAGCCGCTGGGCGTCTCCAGCATGCCGTGCATGATCTTGTCGGCGTACCCGGGCGGCGCCTCGGCGCCGAACCCGCCGTACGTGTTGAGGTCGAGGGTGCCCCCCAGGACCTGCTGGTAGAACTCCAGGGCCTGCTTCGCGTCGCCGGAGAAGCTGAGGTAGGGGTTGAGACGAGTGGTCACACCTGGCTCCTGTCATGTCGCGCCGTGGCGATGTCGGGCACCGTCCGAGGGCGCCGCCCGACCGATCCTGCACCGGGGTCCGTCCGATCGGCCGAGGCGCGCCGCGCCTGGGCCGATCGGCCCATGGCCACGGACACCCGCTACCTGCCGTCCGGCCTCTCTCCCGGCCCCGCCGCGAACGCCAGCGGCGGCGCCATCGCCCGGGCGTCCGCGTTCTCCCCGACCCACAGGCCGATGAAGAGCGCGGCCGTCGCCTCCAGGAGCCCCGCCCTGTCGAGGCCTCCCCCGGTCAGCGGTACGCAGCCCGCGTCCCTCACCAGCTGCCGTACGAGCGCGAGCGCGGTCTCGTCGTCGCCGCACACCGGGACGGCGAGAAGCTGCCCGTCGAAAGCGGGAGGGTCCATCCTCCACACGTCCTCGTGGCACAGGTTGAAGGCCTTGACGACCCGTGCGCCGGGCGCGGCGTCCGCGAGGCGGCGCGCGGCCGAGGGGCCACCGTCCGTGAGCAGCCGGAAGCCGGGTCCCACCGGGTTGGAGCAGTCGAGCAGCACCTTCCCGGCCAGGGGCGCCCGCAGCTCGCCGACGATCGTCTCCCCCGCCCCGTACGGCAGTGCGGCGAGGACCACGTCGCCGAATCCCGCCGCCGCGCGCAGGCTGCCGTACCCGGTCGCGCCGCCCAGGCGGCTCGCGAGGTGCCGCGCCTTCGTCTCGTCCCGGCCCCCGACGAGGACCTCGTGTCCCGCCCGTACCCAGTGGGTGGCCAGGGCGTCCGCCATGTTGCCCGTGCCCAGTACGCCGATCCTCATCGTCCGTCCCCTCTCCGCGCCGGCTTTCGGCACCTCGGGAACGACACTAGGAAGGCGGTCGGGCACCATCTGGTACGTGACTTCCGACGCCTACCTCGCCGACTGCCGCGCCCGCCTCGCCTTCGACCTGCTCTCGAACACCTGGAACGCCGTGGTGCTCTGGTCCCTCCGCCGGGGCCCGAGCCGCCACGGCGAACTCCGGGAGCACATCGGCGGCATCAGTTCCAAGGTCCTCACCGAGACGCTGCGGCGGCTGGAGTTCAACGGCCTGGTGGAGCGGCGCGTCGAGGACGGCGCGCCGGCCAGGATCAGCTACGAACTCACCGGCCTGGGGCGGACCTTACTGGGTCCGATCGACGCGTTCGGCGCGTGGGCCTTCGAGCACGGCGACGAGGTGATGGCCGCCCAGGAGCGCCACGGCGGGTGACGGCGAGATGACGTCGGCCGCGTCGACCCGGCGCGACCGGCACGACACCTCCTAGAGGCCGAACTCCCGCAGTGCGCGCAGGAATTCGTCCGGCGCGTCCGTGTGGACGAGGTGCCCCGCCCCGATCGTGACGAACCGAGTGCCGGGGATGCGGTCGGCCAGCCAGGACAGCTGGTCCTGGCGGACGTGGCTGGTCGGGCCGCCCGCCAGGACGAGCGTCGGGGCCGTGATCGCGGGGAGTTCTGCGCGCCAGGCCGGGTCGGGCTCGTTCAGCTGGGCGTCGGTGGACGGGACGATCTCCCAGTCGAAGCCGAGCGGGCCCTCGGGGCGTTCGGCCCGGGGGCGCGGCGGGTCGAGCGGGAAGAACACGGGGACGTCCTCCAGGACGAGCCGCCCGATCAGGTCCGGTTCCCTGGCGGCGAGGAGATATGCGGACCCGCCGCCCATCGAGTGGGCGACGACGGTGGCGCCGGTGAGGCCGAGGGCCTTGAGGAAGCCGCCGAGTTCGTCGCGGAAGACGTCGAAGCCGTAGGTGCCGGGCCGGTCGCTGAGTCCGTGGCCGCGCAGGTCGACCGCGTACACCCGGTGGTCGGCGGCGAGATCGGCCGCGATCCCCGTCCAGGTGGTGCTGTTCTCGCCCCGCCCGTGGACCAGGACGATGGGCGGGGCGTCCTCGGAGCCCCGTACCCGGTAGGCGAGGCGGACGCCGTCCACCGTGACCGTACGGACCTCCGGGTCGAGGAAGGCGGCGACGGGGCGGACGAACGCCTCCGCGTCGTCCACCCACGGGAAGTGTCCGGCGCCCGGCACGACGACGAGCTCGGCGTTCGGGAAGAGGGCGGCGGCCTCGGCGGCCTTGGCCGGGGTGGGGCCGGGATCGCACTCCCCCGCGAGCAGGAGGACCGGCGCCGTGAGCGCGGTGAGCGCGCGGCGGGTCGCCTCCGGGGTGTACGCGCCCTCGCCGTGGTACGCGGGGGCGGCCGCCCGGTTCACCTGCTCGGCATCGCGGGCCGCGTGGTCCTGGGCGGCCGCGTCCCAGCGGCCGTACGCGAAGGGCGCGACGATCTCACGGACGCGGGACTCCGGAGTGTCCGGGCCGATCGCGTCGAGCGCGGCCCTGGCCTGCGCGTACCAGGGTTGGTCGGCGAAGATCTCGACGGCCTCGTCCCACTCCTCGTCGGTGGTGCCGACGCCGAGCGCGCGGCCCAGGCTGGTGACGAGCACGAGGGAGCGGATCCGCTCGGGGTGGGCGGCGGCGTACAGGGTGGCCAGGTTTCCGCCCGCCGAGTGGCCCAGCAGGTCGATCCGCTCCAGGCCGAGGTGGAGGCGGAGCGCCTCGACGTCGCCGACCTGCCGGTCGCAGCGGTACGTGTCGGTGTCGGCGGGCTCGGCACTCGCCCCGGTCCCCCGGGCGTCGAGCAGGACCAGCGCGCGGTGGGCGGCGAGTCCGCCCAGGTCACCGAGGTAGACAGCGTCGCGCATCGGCCCGCCCGCGAGGCACACCAGGGGCTCGCCCTCCCCCACGATCCGGTAGGCGAGTTCGGTTCCGTCGTATGAGGTGAACTGTGGCATGGCACCGATCCTCAAGGACCACGAACGATCTTCGCAACGGGTTTGACGGGGAGCGCGATACGGTGGGTGGACCGTCCCCGACCAGCGAAGGAACCATCCCACTGTGCCCGAATCCCGGGAATCCGCATTGCGCGGCGACTGTGCCAACTGCTTCGGACTGTGCTGTGTCGCGCTGCCCTTCGCGAAGTCGGCCGACTTCGCCGTGAACAAGGCGCCGGGCGAGCCCTGCCGGAACCTTCAGGAGGACTTCCGCTGCGGCATCCACACCCGGCTGCGGACGAGCGGCTTCCAGGGCTGCACGGTGTACGACTGCTTCGGCGCCGGCCAGCAGGTCTCCCAGGTGACCTTCGGCGGTGTGTCCTGGCGCGAGGCGCCGGAGACCGCGAGCCGGATGTACGACGTGTTCTACGTGATGCGCCAGCTCCACGAGCTGCTGCGCTATCTCACGGAGGCGCTGGGCCGCCCGGCGGCCCGTCCCGTCCACGCCGAGCTGCGGACGGCACTCGCCCGGGTCGAGGGCCTCACCGGGGGCTCGGCGGACGACCTGGAGGAGCTGAGGGTGCCGGAGGTGCGCGCCGAGGTGAACGAGCTGCTCCTGCGGACGAGTGAACTCGTCCGCGCCACGGCCGGCGGGAAGCCGAAGAGCCGGCGCGGGGCGGACCTGATCGGCAAGCGGCTGCGCGGGGCGACGCTGCGCGGCACCGACCTGCGCGGGGCGCTGCTGATCGCGGCGGATCTGGCGGGTGCCGATCTGTCGCTCGCGGATCTGATCGGTGCGGACCTGCGGGACGCCGATCTGTCGGGTGCGGACCTGACCGGCGTCCTCTTCCTGACGCAGCCCCAGCTGAACGCGGCGCGCGGGAACGCCGAGACCCGCCTTCCGGAGGGTTTCGAGCGCCCCGCGCACTGGGCGTCCTGAGCTACGACGCGGGGGCCGCGTTGCGCCAGACCGTCACGTCGAGCGTCATGTAGGTGCTGGGCGAGTCCTCCGGAGAGATGCCCCTCACGGTGACGAGGCCCATGTGGCCGGTCCCTGTCGTGACGCACAGCTGGCGGCCCTGGGACAGCTTGTTCACGTACACCTCCTTGGTGAACCGGGTCTCCGCGCGGCACACGTCGAGGGAGCCCTCCTGCCCCGGGTCGAGGAGCACCATGTTGCCGCCGCTGCTCTCGGCGTCGAGGTAACCGCCGGTGTCGTAGGAGAGTTCGTACCCGCCGTCCTCGCCGTCCTGGGGCCGTACGACCTCGTCCCCGAGGGTCAGGTGGTAGCCGGCGGTGAGGTTGATGCTCTCGAAGTCGGCGGGCTTCGCGGCGGCCGCCGTCGGGGGCTTCGCACTCGGCGTGCCGCCGGTTCCGTTGCTGCCGCCGGTCCCGGTGGGGCCCGAAGCCGTCGGGCCACCCGTACCGCCGCTCGGCTTGTCGTCGTCCGCGGCGTTCGTCCGCTCCTTGTCCTTCAGGAGCGTGTAGGCCGTGACACCGCCCACGGCGCCGAAGGCGAGCACGGCGGCCACGGCGACGAGCAGCCCCTTCCTGGCCGAGCCGCGCCGTGCGCCGGGCGGCCCGGACATCGGCCCGCCGGGGGCTCCGGGGTGCGGGTACGACGACGGCGGGTACGGCCCCTGTGGCGGCTGGTAGGCGTGACCGGGTGCCGCATGGGTCGGCGCCGCGTGCGGCGGGGCGGCATGGGTCGGCGCCGTGTGCGTCGGGGCGGCATGGGTCGGCGCCGTGTGCGTCGGGGCGGCATGGGTCGGCGCCGTGTGCGTCGGGGCGGCATGGGTCGGCGCCGTGTGCGGCGGGGCGGCATGGGTCGGTGCCGCGTGCGGCGGGGGCGTGCTGTACGGCCCGGGCGGCGGGGTCGCCTGGTGTCCCGCGGACGGCCCGTACGCCCCGGGCGGGGCGGCCGGCGGAGCCGGGGTCGACGGAGCGGTCGGCGAGTAGGCCACGGCGGGCGCCGGCGGCCCGGCCGGAGCGGTGGGCGGGTAGCCGCCCGTGGGCGCGGTCGGCGGGGGCGGCGGCGTCTGGACGGGCGCCGGAGCGGCCGCACGCGCCGTGATGTCGGCGGAGACCGGGCCCGGCAGCCAGTCCTCGGGCCGGCGGAGCACGGTCGACGCGTTCGCCGCCTGGCAGAGCTGGATGATCTCGGCGAGCGACGGCCGCGCCTCCGGGTCCTTCACCAGGCACCGGGTGACCAGCTCGCTCAGGCGCTCCGGCACCGCGCCGAGGTCGGGCTCCTCGTGCACGATCCGGTAGAGGACGCCGTGCGAGGTCCCCTCGCCGAACGCCGGGACCCCTGTCGACGCGTACGCCGCGACCTGCCCGAGCGCGAAGACGTCGGTGGCCGCGGTCACCCTGCGCCCGGCGGCCTGCTCGGGCGCCATGAACGACGGGGTGCCGATGGTGACGCCACTGCCGGTGAGGGAGGTCGCGTCGGCCGCGTGCGCGATGCCGAAGTCGATGACGCGGGGCCCGTCGGCGGCGAGCAGTACGTTGGACGGCTTGAGGTCGCGGTGCACGATCCCGGCGCCGTGGATGACGTGCAGGGCCTCGGCCATGCCCGCGACGAGCAGCAGCACCGTCTCCACGGGCAGTGCGCCGTGGGAGACGACCGCGTCGGCGAGCGAGGGGCCGGGGACGTAGGCGGTCGCCAGCCAGGGCTGTGCCCCCTCGGGGTCGGCGTCGATCACGGGCGCGGTGAAGAGCCCCTGGACGCGCTGCGCGGAGCGCACCTCCTGGGCGAAGCGGCGGCGGAACTCCGCGTCCTCGCCGAACTCGGGGCGGATCAGCTTGATGGCGACGGGCCGGCCTCCGGGGGTGTACGACAGGTACACCTTGCCCATGCCGCCGGCGCCCAGCCGTGCGGCGAGCCGGTATCCCGCCACTGTGGTGGGGTCGTCTGCCGCGAGCGGCTGGAAGACCTCGCCCGTGCCGCCCCCGCGACCCGACTGCTGACCACTCATGAACTCGTGTCTCCCCACGCAGACCTCAATTGCCGGACGGCACCCTACCGTTTCCGGACACCGGTCCCGCCCTGTCTACGGGGAGCGCCGGGGAAGGGTTCGGTTCAACCGCCGTATGTGTGAGGGGTCGTGGTGGAAAGGGTGAGGAATCCGAGGCGGTGGAGGATGGGGCGGCTCGTGTCGGCCGCGTCGACCTGGACGTAGCGGTGGCCTCGTTCGGCGGCGATGCGCGCGCGGTGGGCGACGAGTGCGCGGTAGAGGCCGCGGCCGCGCCAGGACTCGACGGTGCCGCCGCCCCAGAGGCCGGCGAAGTCGGTGCCGGGGCAGAGTTCGAGGCGGGCGGCGCTGACGGGCTCGCCGTCCGCGAGGGCGAGGACGGCGGTGACGGTGTCGGGGTCGGCCGCGAGCCGGTCCAGGAGCTGGCGTTCGAGGTGCCCGCTGTCGGTGCCGAAGGCGCGTTCGTGGACCTCGGCCACCTGGCGTACCCCCGACTCGTCGGTGACGGCCCGGAGCTCGACGCCGGCGGGCAGCGGTACGTCGTGGGGCAGCTCGGCGGCCTCGGCGGCCATCAGGGTCTCGGGGTCCTCGGCGGCGAAGCCCGCGGCGAGGAGCCTTTCGCCGAGGTCGACGGGGGTGTCGTGGGCGTACAGCTTCCACTCGAAGGGCAGCCCTTCGGCGCGGTAGTGGTCGATCTGGCCTGCGATGGCACGGTCGGCGTTCTCGGCGTCGAGACCGGACCAGAGGACGCCGTTCCAGGCGTGCGCGGGTCCGGTCTGGCGGACGACGTCGCCGACGCGCTCGACCCGGCAGCCGGGCCCGTCGGGGCGGGCGTCGCGTCGGAGCTGACGGTCGTACAGGTCACGGAGGTGCTGGGGTTCCATGCGGGCCACTCCAGCACCCGTCCCCGCGCCCGGCAACGGGTTTACCGGAGGGGCCGGAGGCCGCCCGGCTACGGGATGACCGCAGGGGCCGGAGGGGCCGGAGGGGCCACCCCTCCCCGCAGGAGCCGCCCGCCCTGCCCGAACCACCCGAAACACCCCGAGGTGGGATTGCGGCACAAGCCGGGAACCTTGCTCCGACCCCTTGCCAACCCCCCGGTGCCTCCGGTTTTACTGACCGGGAACGGATCGACCGAATGATCGGTCGTCCGTTTTACGACCGTGGAGGAGTGGCGCGATGACGGAACTGCTGGACAGCGGCGAACGGCTCGGACGCGAGGAGCTTGCGGCCCTCCAGCTGGAGCGGCTGCGGGCGAGCCTGCGCCACGCGTACGAGAACGTGGACTTCTACCGGCGCTCCTTCGACGCGGCCGGAGTGACCCCGGACGACTGCCGTACGCTCGCGGACCTGGCCCGCTTCCCCTTCACCGCCAAGACGGACCTGCGCGACCACTACCCCTTCGGCATGTTCGCCGTCGACCAGTCCCGGATCCGGCGCATCCACGCCTCCAGCGGCACCACCGGCCGGCCGACCGTCGTCGGCTACACCGACGGCGACCTCGACATGTGGGCCGACGTGGTCGCCCGCTCGCTGCGCGCCGCCGGGGCACGCCCCGGGCACAAGGTGCACGTGGCGTACGGATACGGCCTGTTCACGGGCGGACTCGGCGCGCACTACGGCGCGGAGCGGCTCGGGTGCACGGTGATCCCCGCGTCGGGCGGCATGACGGCCCGGCAGGTGCAGCTCATCCAGGACTTCCGTCCCGAGATCATCATGGTGACCCCCTCGTACATGCTGACGCTGCTCGACGAGTTCGAGCGGCAGGGCGTGGACCCGCGCTCGACCTCCCTGAAGGTGGGCGTCTTCGGCGCCGAGCCGTGGACGGAGGCGATGCGGAAGGAGATCGAGGAGGCCTTCGCGATCGACGCGGTCGACATCTACGGCCTGTCGGAGGTGATCGGCCCCGGCGTGGCACAGGAGTGCGTGGAGACGAAGGACGGCCTGCACATCTGGGAGGACCACTTCTACCCGGAGATCGTGGACCCGTTCACGGGCGAGGTGCTGCCGGACGGCGAGGAGGGGGAGCTCGTCTTCACCTCGCTCACCAAGGAGGCCATGCCGATCGTCCGCTACCGGACGCGCGATCTGACCCGACTGCTGCCGGGGACCGCGCGAGTGTTCCGGCGGATGGAGAAGGTCACGGGGCGCAGCGACGACATGATCATCCTGCGCGGGGTGAACCTCTTCCCCACCCAGATCGAGGAGATCGTCCTCCGCACCCCGGCCGTGGCCCCGCACTTCCAGCTCCGGCTGACCCGCGAGGGCCGGCTCGACGCCCTGACCGTACGGGCCGAGGCCCGCGCGGGCGCGACGGTCGAGCAGCGCGCGGAGGCGGCCCGGACGATCTCGGCGGCGGTCAAGGACGGCATCGGGGTCTCGGTGGGCGTGGAGGTGGTCGACCCGGAGACCCTGGAGCGCTCGGTGGGCAAGATCAAGCGGATCGTGGACCTGCGGAAGACGTCCTAGCCGGCCGCCCGTCACCTCCGTGGCGGACCTGGCCGATCGTATGCGAACGGCCCCTGCGCACGTACCCGATCGCGTACGGTCTGCGGCAGGGGCGGGACCACCCTGGCCCCAGGCGTCACCGGGAGCGGGGGACTCGGCATGGGCGGGCCACGGCTTGAGCCGTTACAGGGGGACGACCCGCGCCGGCTGGGCACGTACCGGCTGATCGGCCGGATCGGCTCCGGCGGCATGGGGCGGGTCTATCTCGGCCGCACCGTCAGCGGCCGGCTGGTCGCGGTCAAGACGCTGCTCGCCGACGGCGTGCCCGAGGAGTCCGACCGGCGGCGCTTCGCCCGTGAGGCCGCGCTGGCCCGCCGCGTCACCGGGGCCTTCACGGTATCCGTGATGGACGCGGACGCGGAGGCCCCGAGGCCGTGGATGGCCACCGAGTACATCCCCGCCCCCTCGCTCGCCGAACTCGTCCGGGAGGCAGGCCCGCTGCCCGCCCCGGCCGTGCGCTGGATCGCCGTCGGCATGGCCGAGGCCCTCGCGGACCTCCACGGCGCGGGCGTCGTCCACCGCGACGTCAAACCCGGCAACGTGCTGCTGCCGCTGTCCGGCCCCCGCCTCATCGACTTCGGCATCTCCCACGCCCTCGACCTGACCCGCACCACCCTGACGCTGGGCACGATGGCCTTCACCTCGCCGGAACAGGCACGCGGCGAGGCGTCGACGGCTGCATCCGACATGTACTCCATGGGGGCGACGCTGCTCCATCTCGCGACGGCGCGGTTCCCGTACGGGCCGGTGAACGACGCGTTCCGGCTGCTGGCTCGCGTCCAGCGCGCCGACGTCGACGATCGCCTCCTGCCGGAGGAGCTGCGGGAACTGGTCCTCCCGCTGCTCTCCCTGTCCCCGGCGGACCGGCCGACACCGGCGGCTCTGCTCGCCGGCTTCGCGAAGGACCCGACCGGCGGCAGCGAACTGCTCCCCGCGTCGTGGACGGCTGCGATCAGGGCGCACCAGGACTTCGTGGCACCGCGGCCGGACGAGGAGTCCGCGGCCTTCGACGCCCCCATGTCCTCGACTCCCGGCACGCCGGAGGAAGGCGTCCTTGAAGCATCCTCGCCTCCCGCTGCCCCGGCGGGATCCCATGAGGCGCCCACTCGCACGGCCCCGCCCCGCGCCCCCCTTCCCTCGTCCCAGCCCGCGCGTGTGCCGCCGGGGCCGCGGCGCCGAGTCCTGGGTGCGGTGGCCGGCGTACTCGCCGTCGTGCTGGCGACGGGCGGCTATGTGGGGTACCGCCAGGGGCTGTTCGACACCGGCGACCCCGACCTCGCCGACAAGGTCCCCGCCGTCGGTGACTGCCTCGGCAACACCCGCTCCGGCAAGGAGACGTTCACTCCCGGCCGGCCTCGTGTAGTCGACTGCGGCACGACCGGCGCCCGGACGGTCGTGATGGGGGCACGCGCGGACGGCTCCTGCCTCAACGTGTCCGTCGTGGGCGAGCGCTGGGCGGCGCAGAAGCTGTGCGTGGCACCGCACGTCGTGGCCGGCGACTGTCTCGATGCCGGCCAGGGCGACGGTGGATTCCTCTCCATCGACGTGCTGTGGTCGGAACGGACCTGCGGCGAAGGAAGGCAGCTGAAGGTGGTCAAGGTCGTCGACGCGCCCCGGGACGCGTTCACCGACTGCGGCACGGAATGGAACGCGCGGCCGAACAGCCTCCCGTACACCGAGACCTGGGACCGGGACTACTGCCTCAAGCCCGCCTAGGGCCTGTCCGGCGGATCAGGGTCGGCCCCGGCCATGATCCGCCGGACAGGCCTAGCCGTCCGCGTACCGCTCGCGCAGCTCACGCTTGAGGATCTTGCCGCTGGCGTTGCGGGGCAGCTCCGGGAGGAAGTGGATGCGCTTCGGGGCCTTGAAGTGGACCAGGTTCTCCCGCGCGTGGGTGAGCAGTTCCGTCTCGGTGACCTCGCCGCGCGGGACGACCACCGCCGTGACCGCCTCGATCCAGCGTTCGTCGGGGAGGCCGATCACGGCCACCTCGGCGACCCCCGGATGGGTGTAGAGCGCGTCCTCCACCTGGCGCGAAGCGACCAGCACGCCACCGGAGTTGATGACGTCCTTCACCCGGTCGACGATCGTGAGATAGCCCTCGGCGTCGCGGACGGCGAGGTCGCCCGAGCGGAACCAGCCGTCCCTGAAGGCCGCCTCGGTCTCCTCGGGCTTGCGCCAGTACCCGTCGCACAGCTGCGGGGAGCGGTAGACGATCTCGCCGGGGGTGCCGGCGGGCACGTCCTTGCCGTCCTCGTCGACGACCCGCGCCTCGACGTGGCGGACGGGCCGGCCGCAGGAGTCCATCCGGCCCTCGTGCTCGTCGGGGCCGAGGACCGTGGCGAGGGGGCCGATCTCGGACTGGCCGAAGCAGTTGTAGAAGCGCAGTTCGGGGAGTCGTGCGCGCAGCCCCTCGAGGACCGGTACGGGCATGATCGAGGCCCCGTAGTAGGCCTTGCGCAGGGCCGACAGGTCGCGGTCCGCGAACTCGGGGTGGTTGGCGAGGCCGATCCACACCGTCGGAGGGGCGAAGAGGCTGTCGGCGCGGCCCGCCTCGATCAGGTCGAAGAGGACGGCCGGATCGGGTCCGTCGACGATCGTGTTCTCGGCGCCGACGGCGAGATACGGCAGCAGGAAGACGTGCATCTGGGCCGAGTGGTAGAGCGGCAGCGCGTGCACCGGCCGGTCGTCCTCGTGCAGGTCGAGCGCCTCGATCGCGCTCGCGTACTCGTGGACGAGCGCCCGGTGGGTCATCGTCGCGCCCTTGGGCAGCGCGGTGGTGCCCGAGGTGTAGAGCAGTTGGACGACCTCCCGGGCGTCACGGTCGCTGTCGTACGCCTCCGGCTCCGCGAGCGCGTCGAGGAGTGAACCGGGCGCGTCCCGCAGCGCCTTGACCGCGAAACCGTCCGGTACGCGCTCCGCGAGGGCGGGGTCGGCGAGGACCAGGGAGGTCTCGGACTGTTCGAGGAGGTACGTGAGGTCCTCGCCGGTCAGGTGGTGGTTGACCGGCACATGGATCAGGCCCGCCCGGGAGCAGGCGAGGAACGCGATGAGGTAGGCGTCCGAGTTGTGGCCGTAGGTCGCGACCCGGGCGGCCTCGGGCAGGCCGAGGCCGTGGTGCGGTTCCCGCAGGACGGCCGCGGCGGTGGAGACGGCCGTGTCCAGCTCGGCGTACGTCCAGGTCCGGTCGGCGTAGCGGAGGGCGATCCGGTCGGGGACGCGCTGAGCGCTCATGCGCAGGACACCGTCGACGGCGCGGCTGAGGAGTCGATCCATGCCGTGATCCTCCGCGCGCACCGGGCGGAAGGTCAAGTACCGTGCGGGCGCGCCGGACAGGCCCGGACCTCGGATACCGAACGGGATGTTGACACGGGGGCCCGCGACTGCGTGCATGGTCCAACCCGTAGTGCTCATCCGCCCGTTGGGAGGCACCTTGCACCTCCGTACCCGTCTGAAGCACCTGGCGCTCACCGCATCCGCCCTCGCCGTCGTCACCGCCACGCTGCCCGGCGCGGCGGCCGCCGACTCCGGGGGCCGGGGCCACCGTCCGTCCGACCGGGGCTTGTCGGCGGTCATCCGGTACACCGAGTACGGCATCCCGCACATCGTGGCCGAGGACTACGCGAACCTCGGCTTCGGGACGGGCTGGGCCCAGGCCGCCGACCAGGTATGCACGCTCGCGGACGGCTTCCTGACGGTGAACGGGGAGCGCTCCCGGTACTTCGGCCCGGACGCCGCCCCGGACGGCTCGCTGTCCTCCGCCGCCACGAACCTCTCCAGCGACCTGTACTTCCGCGGGGTGAGGGACGCCGGAACCGTCGAGGCGCTGGTCGGCACTCCGGCGCCGACCGGTCCGAGCCGCGATCTGAAGGAGCTCATGCGCGGCTGGGCGGCCGGGTACAACGCCTGGCTGCGGAAGAACCGCGTCACTGATCCCGCCTGCGCGAAGGCCGACTGGGTCCGCCCGGTGACGGCCCTCGACGTGGCCCGGCGCGGTTTCGCCGTCTCGGTGCTCGGCGGCCAGGGCCGTGCCGTCGACGGCATCACCACCGCCCGGCCGCCGGCCACTCCCGCCGGCCCGCCGACCGGCGCACCGCACACCGGCGCGGACGGGCAGACGCCCGCACCGCCGGCCGGTGCCTCCGGGCAGCTGCCCGACCCGGAGCGGGCCGCCGAGGCCGCGCGGGAACTCTTCGCCGCCGAAAACGCCACGATGGGCTCCAACGCCGTTGCCTTCTCGGGGGCCACCACGGCGAACGGGCGCGGCCTGCTCCTGGGCAACCCCCACTACCCCTGGCAGGGCGGCCGCCGCTTCTGGCAGTCGCAGCAGACCATCCCCGGGGAGCTGAACGTCTCGGGCGCCTCGCTCCTCGGCACGACCGTCGTGAACATCGGCTTCAACGACAAGGTGGCCTGGAGCCACACCGTCGCCACCGGCGTCCCGTTCAACCTGCACCAGCTGATGCTCGCCCCGGGCGACCCGACCTCGTACCTGGTGGACGGCCGGCCGGAACGGATGACCCCGCGTCAGGTGACCGTCCCGGTCAAGGGCGGCGCCCCGGTCACCCGGACCCAGTGGTGGACCCGGTACGGCCCCGTCGTCGGCGGTCTCGGCGCACAGCTCCCGCTGCCGTGGACGGCGAGCACGGCGTACGCGCTCAACGACCCCAACGCGAGCAATCTGCGCGGCTCCGACACCGCGCTCGGCTTCGGCAAGGCGCGCTCCACCCGGGACATCGCCGAGGCCCTGCGGCGCACCCAGGGGCTGCCCTGGGTCAACACGATCGCGGCGGACTCGGCGGGCCACTCCTACTTCAGTCAGTCGCAGGTGCTCCCCCGGATCACCGACGAGCTCGCCGCGCGCTGCTCCACCCCGCTGGGCCGGGCCACCTACCCCTCGTCGGGGGTGGCGGTGCTCGACGGCTCGCGGTCGGACTGCGCGCTCGGCTCCGACCCGGACGCGGTGCAGCCGGGCGTCTTCGGGCCGGCGAGGATGCCGGTGCTGCGGGACACGCCGTACGTGGAGAACTCCAACGACAGTGCCTGGCTGGCCAACGCCGACCGGCCGTTGACCGGCTACGAGCGGATCTTCGGCACGATCGCCACGCAGCGCTCGCTGCGTACCCGCGGCGGTGTCGAGGACGTGGCGGCGATGGCGGCGCGCGGCGATCTGACGGTCGCCGACCTGCAGCGCCAGCAGTTCGCCAACCGGGCTCCGGCCGGTGATCTGGCGGCGGCCGACGCGGCACGGTCCTGTGGGACGGCGCTGCCGGACGATCCCGGGGCCTGCCGGGTGATCGGCGCCTGGGACCGGACGGTGAACACGGACAGCAGGGGCGCGCTGCTCTTCGACCGCTTCTGGCGGAAGTTCACGGCGGCGGTGCCGTCGGCCCAGCAGTGGACGGTGCCGTTCTCGGCGACGGATCCGGTCCGTACCCCGAACACCCTGAACACGGCGGCACCGGGCTTCACGAAGGCCCTGGCGGACGCGGTGGCGGAGCTGCGGGCGGCGGGGATCCCGCTGGACGCACCGCTCGGCGCGCACCAGTTCGTCGTACGGAACGGGGAGCGGATCCCGGTGAGCGGCGGCACCGAGTCGCTGGGCGTCTGGAACAAGACGGAGCCGGTGTGGAACGCGGCGGGCGGCGGCTACCCGGAGGTCGCGCACGGGACCAGTCATGTGCAGGCGGTGGGCTGGGACGGCGGCCGGTGCCCGGTGGCCCGCACCCTGCTCTCGTACTCCCAGTCCTCGAACCCGATGTCGCCGCACTACAGCGACCAGACCCGGCTGTACGCGGGCGAGCGCTGGGTGACCTCCCGGTTCTGCGAGAAGGACATC
Source organism: Streptomyces sp. CB02980 (assembly GCF_014451325.2). Classification (GTDB taxonomy): domain Bacteria; phylum Actinomycetota; class Actinomycetes; order Streptomycetales; family Streptomycetaceae; genus Streptomyces. The sequence goes on from NZ_JACSCH020000001.1 coordinate 762,883, forward strand.
CTGCGCTCGCCGGCGCTGCGGGTGGTGGTCGCCAGGGGCTGAACGGTTCTGCTCGGTCTGACGCAGGGCTCGTCAGGGGCTGAACGACAGGAACACGAAGGCGGCGAAGATCGCGAGATGGACGCCGCCCTGGAGGAGCGTGGCCCGTCCGGGCACCACGGTCAGGGCGCTCACCACACTGGTGAGGACGAGCAGGACCATGTGGAGCGGGCCCAGGCCGAGGACCAGGGGTCCGGACAGCCAGATCGAGGCGAGCGCGATCGCCGGAATCGTCAGGCCGATGCTGGCGATCGCGGAGCCGTACGCGAGGTTGAGGCTGGTCTGGACGCGGTCCCTGCGGGCCGCGCGGACGGCGGCGAGGGTCTCGGGCAGCAGCACCATCAGGGCGATGACGACACCGACGACCGCCTTGGGCAGGCCCGCCGACTCGACGCCGTCCTCGATGGTCGGCGAGATCAGCTTGGCGTTGCCGACGACGGCGACGAGGGCGACGACCAGGAGGCCGAGGCTGGTCCAGGCGTCGCGCCGGGTCGGCGGGTCCGCGTGCTCGTCCTCCGAGTCATGGCCGGGACGCGGTACGGGGAGGAAGTAGTCCCGGTGCCGTACGGTCTGGACGCCGACGAACACCCCGTACAGGCAGATGGAGGCGACGGCGGCGAAGGCGAGCTGGGCGGAGGAGAACTCGGGGCCCGGGTGGCTGGTCGTGAAGGTCGGCAGGACCAGTGTCATCGTGGCCAGGGTGCAGACCGTGGCGAGCGCGCCGCCGGAGCCCTCGGCGTTGAAGACCGCGACCCGGTTGCGGAGCGCGGCGACGAGCAGGGAGAGGCCGACGATGCCGTTGCAGGTGATCATGACGGCGGCGAAGACGGTGTCGCGCGCGTAGGTCGAGGTCTTCTCGCCGCCTCCCGCCATCAGTGTGACGATGAGTCCGACCTCGATGACGGTGACGGCCACGGCGAGGACGAGCGAGCCGTAGGGTTCGCCCACCCGGTGGGCGATGACCTCGGCGTGGTGGACCGCGGCGAGGACGGCGGCGATCAGGCAGAGCGCGATGAGCCCGACGGCGAAGCCCGGCAGGTCGCGCCCCCAGGCCGCGACAAGCGCAAGCGCCGCCACCACCGGCCCCCAGGTGGTCCACTGCCGTGCCAATGACGCCGTGCTCGAACTCATGATCCGCATCCTGCCACAAAGGGGGCTTTCGCCCGGTTCGGTCAATCCAAGGGGTCGCTGAGGCCGCGCTCGTACGCGCTGAGGGTCTCGAGGAACATCCGCCGCTGCGCCGCGTCGAGCGGGGCGAGGGCGAAGCGCCAGGCGTCTGCGCTGCGGCCGAGCCAGCCGTCGATGGCGGCAGCGTGCGCCGGCGCGATGGAGACGATCTTGCGCCTGCGGTCGGCGGGGTCCTCGACCCGTTCCAGCACGCCCTTCTTCGCCAGGTCCCCCACCATGAGACTCACGGTCGTCGGGGCGATCTCCAGGCGGGCGGCGAGCTCGTTGACGCTCAGCGACCCGTCGAACAGGAGATAGGCGAGCAGGGAGAGATGGCGGGGCGCCAGCGTGAGCGTCTGCAGCTCCTCAGGAATCCTGATCCGCTTCGCCCTCGAGACCATCCGAGGCATGAGCAGCAGCAACGTGCGCACGGCCTCGTCGAGTTCCGGCCCGTCGGCGGCCTCGTCCCCCTCGTGTGCGGTTGACACCGTGCACCCTCCCTTTTAGCTTTGCTTTCAAAGCAAATAGATCCGTCGGGATCGATGCTACCGGAAGGCACAGCCATGCCCGATTTCAACCAACAGGTCATCGAGGAGTTCCGCGCCAACGGCGGCCGGGTGGGCGGGATGTTCGAGGGCGCGGCCCTGCTCCTGCTCACCACGACGGGCGCCCGCAGCGGGCGGGCACACACCAACCCCGCCGTGTACGTGCGCGACGGGGCACGGCTGCTCGTCTTCGCGTCGAACGCCGGCGGGCCGAAGCACCCGGCCTGGTTCCACAACCTCAGCGCCGACCCGTACGTGACCGTCGAGCTGGGCACCCCCGAGGGGACCGTCGAGCGCTTCGGGGCGACGGCGGTGGTGACGGAGGGCGAGGAGCGGGACCGGCTGTACGCGGAACAGGCGGGCCGCGACCCGGGGTTCGCCGCCTACCAGGCGGCCACGGACCGGATCATCCCGGTCGTCGCCCTGCACCGGGTGGACCTCGGGGACCCGGCGCGGCACCGGGCGATCGCCGACCACCTGGTCAAGGTCCACGCCGAACTGCGCGCCGAGCTGACGGCGTTACGCGAGGGGCTGGGGTCCGCGGCGGAGGAGGCGACGGATCCGGCGGGCTCGACGGACACCGCAGGCACGGCGGTACGGCACACCCCGACTCTCGGCAGCCGGCTGGCCCGCCACTGCCTGACCTTCTGCGGCGCGCTGCACGCCCACCATCACAACGAGGACAGCGCCTTCGACCTCCTGGAGCGCGAGTTCCCGGAGCTGTCCGACTCGCTGGACCGGATGCGCGAGGAGCACAAGGTGGTCGCCCGCACGGTGGAGGAACTGGAGGCGCTCCTCACCTCGGGGGCCGCACCCGCGACCCTCCGCGCCGAGGTGGACCGGCTGGCCACCCGGCTGGAGGAACACTTCACGTACGAGGAGGCACAGCTGGTCCCGGCCCTCACGCGCTCCCGGGCCGTGCCCGGCACGTAGCCCCGGCGGCGGACCTCGGGTCACCCGGCTTCGGCGGCGGACTTCAGGTCTCGCAGCCACGCTTCGAGGCCCTCACGTCCCCGGGTACCAGGCGCCCGCGGACACCACCGCCGTCTCCGCCGAGATCATGACGACGCTGCTCGACGCGTGCGCGTCGCTCCCCCGGGCGGGCGCGACGACCTCCTTCGGCAGCCATCTGGAGGACCATCGGGGCTGGGCCGCGGGCCATCCCGCCCCGCCCGGCGCCCTCCACCGGTTCCTGACCTTCTGGACCCGTGTGCACGGCGTCCTGTCACTGGAACTCGCAGGCCACTTCACCGGCATGGACTTCGACCCGGCCCTGCTCTTCGCGGCCGAACTGGACGAGCTGCTGGCACCCCGGCCCTGAGGCCGGCCGCAGGGCCCGGAGGCCGGCCGCGGGGCCCGGAGGTCGGCCGCGGGGCCCTACGGCGTACGGAAGCCGCGGAAGGTCACGTGTGTGCGCGTCACGAAGCCGAGCTTCTCGTAGAGGGCGCGCGCACCGGCGTTCGCCTCGGCCACATGGAGGAAGGCCCCCTCGCCCCGCGCCTCGATGCGTGCCGCGAGCGCGCCGACCAGGCGGGCGGCGTGGCCCTGCCCGCGGGCCTCGGGGGCGGTGCAGACCGCGCTGATCTCGGTCCACCCCGGAGGCCGGAGCCGCTCGCCGGCCATGGCGACCAGCGTGCCCTTCGCACGGATGCCGAGGTAGGTGCCCAGTTCGGGGGTCCGGGACCAGAACGGCCCGGGTCGCGTGCGTTCGACCAGGTCCAGCATCTCGGGCACGCTGTCCGCGCCCAGTTCGACCACGCCGTCGTCCGTCTCGTCTCCCGGAAGCCCGGGCGCGCCGTCGCCCGGCCGGATCATCTGGCGGCCTTCCAGGACGAAGACGGGCTCCCAGTCCGACGGCGGGAGAACCGGGCAGCTGAACATGTCGGCGAACGCGCCCCGGCCGAGGAGTTCGGTGAGGTCGGCCCACCTCGCCGGATCCGGGTCGGTGGAGACGGCGGCGAAGGTCGAGACGTCCGGCAGATAGGTGACGGCCCTGCCGACGCGGCGGGCGAGATGGGCGTGACGGCCCCGGAGGGACTCGCCCACGGGGTCGTCCAGTACGAAGGGATCGCGGCCCGCCATCGTGTCGTCCCTCTCATGCTCCGTGTCGAACGGGGAAGGCGGTCACCGTGGGAGACCTCCTCGCGCACGAAGTCTAAGCGGACGCAGAAAGCTGTTCCTGATCACCCTCGCGGTCGACGGGCGCCGCCCGCGGGCCGGGAGCCGTCGGGGTCCTCAGAGCGGGCGCTCGCGGCCCTCCCAGTACGGGTCGCGCAGGCGGCGCTTGTACAGCTTGCCGTTGGGGTCGCGCGGCATGGCCTGGACGAAGTCGACCGACTTCGGGCGCTTGAAGCCGGCGAGGCGGTCGGCGCAGTGGGCCAGGATCTCCTCGGCGAGCGCCGCCCCGGGCTCGTACCCCTCGGCCGCCTCGACGACCGCCTTGACCTCCTCGCCCCAGTCGGCGTGCGGGATGCCGAAGGCGGCGGCGTCGGCGACGGCGGGGTGGGCGAGGAGGGCGGCCTCGATCTCGGCCGGGTAGATGTTGACCCCGCCGGAGATGATCATGTCGATCTTGCGGTCGCGCAGGAAGAGATAGCCGTCCTCGTCGAGGACGCCGAGGTCCCCGACGGTGAAGAAGTCGCCGATGCGGTTCTTCGCGGTCTTCGCCTCGTCCTTGTGGTACTGGAATCCGCCGGTGTTCATCTTCAGGTAGACGGTGCCGAGTTCACCCGGAGGCAGCCGGACCCCGTCGTCGTCGAAGACGGCCAGTTCGCTGATGGGCCAGGCCCGGCCGACCGTCCCGGGCTTCTTCAGCCACTCCTCGGCGGTCGCGAAGGCGCCGCCGCCCTCGCTCGCGGCGTAGTACTCCTCGACACACCGGCCCCACCAGTCGATCATCGCCCGCTTGACGTGCTCGGGGCACGGTGCGGCGCCGTGGATGGCGTGGCGCATCGAGGAGACGTCGTACCGGTTCCGTACCTCCTCGGGCAGGGAGAGCAGGCGGTGGAACTGGGTGGGGACCATGTGGGTGTGGGTGCAGTCGTACCGGTCGATCAGACGGAGCATCTCCTCGGGCGTCCACCGGTCCATCAGGACCAGCGGGTGCCCGATGTGCAGGGCGGCGGCGGCGAACTGCAGCACCGCCGTGTGGTAGAGCGGCGAGCAGACGAGGTGGACGTTTCCGTCGGCCGGCCGGATGCCGAAGATGCCGAGGAAGCCGCCGAGATGGGTCTCCTCGGGGAGCTTCCCGGGGAGGGGCCGGCGGATGCCCCGGGGACGTCCGGTGGTGCCGGAGGTGTAGTTCATGACCCAGCCGAGGGTGCGGTCGGCGGGCGGGCTCGTGTCCTGTCCTTCGAGGAGTTCGCCGTACGCGCGGAAGCCGGGGATCGTGCCGACGGCGTACCGGTGGGTGGCGGCGAGTCCGGCCTCGTCGGCGGCGAGGGTCACGGCCTCGGCGAACCGCTCGTGGGCGACGAGGACCTTGGCGCCGGAGTCGGCGACGATCCAGGCGATCTCGGGGCCGACGAAGTGGTGGTTGACCGGGACGAGGTAGAACCCGGCCTGGCTGGCGGCGAGATGGGCGGTGAAGAACTCCGGCCCGTTGGGCAGGACGACGGCGAACGCGTCGCCGCGCTCGAGGCCGGCCGCCCGCAGCCCGTGGACCAGTCGGTTGGCCTCGGCGTGCAGCCGGCCTGCGGTCCACTCCTCGCCGTCGGGTGCGATCAGGACCGTACGGCCGGGGTCGGCGGCTGCCTGCGCCCAGAATCCGGCGGCTGCGACTGACTGGCTCATGCCTCGCTCCGTCCGGCGATGCGGTTGATCCGGTCGACGGCCTTCTCGAAGCCGCGGGTGAGCTCGTCCACGACCTGCTGGACGCTGCGCTCGGAGTTCATCCGGCCGACGATCTGCCCGACGGGGGTGCCGAGCAGCGGTTCGACCTCGTACCGCTGGATACGGGAGACGGCCTCGGCGACCAGCAGTCCCTGGAGCGGCATGGGGAGCGTGCCGGGGCCCGCCGGGTCGTCCCATGCGTCGGTCCACTCGGTACGGAGCTGCCGGGCGGGCTTGCCGGTCAGGGCGCGGGAGCGGACGGTGTCGCCGGAACCTGCGGCGAGGAGCTTGGCGGTGAGGGCGCGGGAGTGCAGTTCGGCCTCGGTGGTGGTGAGCCAGACCGAGCCGAGCCAGACGCCCTGGGCGCCGAGGGCGAGTCCGGCGGCGATCTGCTCGCCGCTGCCGATGCCGCCGGCGGCGAGCACGGGCAGCGGCGACACGGCGTCGACGACCTCGGGGGTGAGCACCATGGAGGCGATCTCGCCGGTGTGGCCGCCGGCCTCGTAGCCCTGGGCGACGACGACGTCGATCCCGGCGTCGGCGTGGTGGCGGGCGTGCCGGGCGCTCCCGGCGAGGGCTGCGACGAGGACGCCGTGGTCGTGGGCCCGGGCGACGACGTCCGCGGGCGGGGAGCCGAGGGCGTTGGCGAGGAGCTTGATCGGGTAGTCGAAGGCCACGTCGAGCTGGTTGCGGGCGACCTGCTCCATCCAGCCGGTGATGCGCCAGCCGGAGGCCTCGCCCTCGGCGAGTTCGGGCACGCCGTGCTTGGCGAGCGTGGCGCGGACGAACGCCCGGTGCTCCTCCGGGATCATGGCCTCGACCTCGGCCTCGGTCAGTGTTCGGTTTCCCGGGGCCTCGACCTTCTTGGCGGGCATCACGACGTCGAGGCCGTAGGGCAGGCCGTCGGTGTTGTCCTGCATCCAGTCGAGGTCGCGGGCGAGGTCGTCGGGGGCGGTGTAGCGGACCGCGCCGAGGACGCCGAACCCGCCGGCTCTGGTCAGTGCGGCGGCCACCGCGGGGAAGGGCGTGAAGCCGAAGATGGCGTGCTCGATCCCCAGGGTGCGACTCAGCTCCGTCTTCATGGGCGGCAGGATGCCGCAGCGGCGCGACGGAGGGAAGAGGTTTTCTGATGCCTCGTCAGATTCTTTGGAACGCCGCACGCTTCCGCGACGCACCTCGACTCCGGTAAGAAAGTTTCAGATCTTTCCGGCGTGGCCGAAGTTTTCTTTCAAAGGGCTGTGGGAGAGGGTGGGCATGACGGAGGAGTCCATGAGGGGCCGGGGCCCGAGCCGCCGGGCGTTCGGCGGCGGAGTCCTCGCCCTGGGAGGTGCGCTGATGATCGGTTCGATTCCGGGGGCCGCGGCGGCGCCGGGACCGGGGAGCCGAGGAGCGGGGAGCCCGGGAGCGGCGGGGGGCGGTGGTGCACCCGGCGCGCGCAGGACCACCCTGCGACGCGGGTCCGCCGCACGGGCGGGGCTCCTGTCGGAGCACCTGGACCGGCTGGTCACGGACGCCGAGGCCTTCCTCGGCCCCTCCCCCACGCACCCCTGGTACGCGGGCGCCGTACTGCTCGCCGGGCGGGGCGGGACGGTGGCGCTGCACCGGCCGATCGGCATGGCCGTGCGGTACGCGTCGTACGACGAGAAGACCGACACCGGCGTGGAGCTGCCACCGCACGAGCAGGTCCCGATGGCCGAGGACACCGTCTTCGACCTGGCTTCGGTCTCGAAGCTCTTCACCTCGATCCTCGCCGTGCAGCAGATCGAGCGCGGGGCGCTGGAGCTTGAGGCGAGGGTCACCGCGTACCTTCCGGAGTTCGGCGGTGGCGGGAAGCAGGACGTGACGGTGCGTCAACTCCTCACCCACACCTCGGGGTTCCGGGCGTGGATCCCGCTGTACAAGGCGCCGACGCGCGAGGGGAAGCTGCGGCTGATCTGGGACGAGGTCCCGGCGAACCCGCCGGGGTCGACGTACCTCTACTCGGATCTGAATCTCATCACTCTCCAGCTGATCCTGGAGAAGATCACCGGTCTCGGTCTGGATGTGCTGCTCCACGACGAGATCACTGCTCCGCTCGGGATGCACCGCACTCGTTTCAATCCCCCGCTCTCCTGGCGGCCGGGGATCGCCGCCACCGAGGACGCCCGCCCGCCGTGGTCCGGTCTCGACCGCGGCATGGTGCGCGGCGAGGTCCACGACGAGAACGCCCACAGCCTGGGCGGGGTCGCGGGACACGCCGGGATCTTCTCCCGCGCCTGGGACCTCGCGATCCTCGCCCGCACCCTGCTCAACGGCGGGGCGTACGGCAAGGCCCGCATCCTCTCCCCCGCCTCGGTGGAGCTGATGTTCACCGACTTCAACACCGCGTTCCCCGGCGACGAGCACGGGCTCGGCTTCGAGCTCTACCAGCACTGGTACATGGGCGCGATGGCCACGCCCCGGACTGCCGGACACACCGGCTTCACCGGCACCAGCCTGGTCCTCGACCCGACCACCGACGCCTTCCTGATCGTCCTCGGCAACTCCGTGCACCCGATGCGCTCCTGGCGCTCGGGGTCGGCTCCCCGCGTCGCTGCGGCGGACAACCTGGCCCGCGCCGTGCCCGTCCGCCCCGACCGGGGCCGCATGTCCTGGTTCTCCGGCATGGCGAGCGCTACGACCGCCACCCTGACGCTCCCTCATGTGCCGCGCGCCGCACGCCTGGAGTGCGCGCTGTGGTGGGACACCGAGCCGGGCGCCGACACGGCCGCCCTGGAGGCCTCGGCCGACGGCGGCACGACCTGGCGGCCGGTTCCCTTCACCACCGACGGACGCACGGAGCACCCGACGGGCACGGCGGGCGGCTGGTCCGGCCGCCTCTGGCACTCCGTGTCCGCCCCGCTGGCCGGGACGGACACTCTCCTGCGCTGGCGGTACACGACGGACCGGCGGTACGTGGGACGGGGCGTGTACGTGGACGGGCTGCGGCTCTTCGACGGAGCGGGACGCCCGGTGTTCGACGAGGCGCGGCCGGCGGACGGGGCGCGGATCGAGGCGAACGGCTGGATCAGGTCGGCCGATTGAGCCCGCCCGCCCACCTGATCGAACTGCGTACAAGTGATCATGTGAGGTACCGTCCCGGCGGGAAGATCTCACCGGGGGGATGAGACGAACGCGAGGGCGAGCGTCTGTCGTGTCGCCCGTTCGCGGTGCCCTTCCGTCCGCGGGGGCCGCCGCAACCGGCCCGTCGGCGAGCGGCACGACCGCTTCGAGACCCAGCCGCTCCCCCGTCGTTCGCCCTTCCTCCACGAGGTGTTCCTTCATGCCGTCCCTGTCCGAACGCCGTCCACCGGGCGCGCGCCGCTTCGCGCTGTCCGCATGGCTGTGCGCGCTCGCCCTCGCCGTCCTGGCCGCGGTCGTCCTGGCGGTCGCTCCGCAGTCGCCCGCGACGGCGGCGACGACGGGCGCCACCGCGGCACCGCTCGCCACCCAGGTGTCCAACACGCCGTTCAAGGCTCGCGAGAACTACTACTGCACGCGCATACCCGCCCTCGTCACCACCACGAAGGGCGTCCTCCTCGCCTTCGCCGAGGGCCGCACCCGGCTGACGACGACCGGCTGCCACGACGTCGGCGACAACGACATCGTGCTCAAGAGGTCCCTCGACGGCGGTGCGACCTGGCAGACCCTCCAGGTCGTCGTCGGCGCGGGCGACGAGCTCGCGCACGGCAACCCCGCGCCGGTGGTGGACGCCTTCACCGGCCGGATCACCGTGCTGTACTCCAGCAGCGACTGGAACCGTGACCAGACCAACCCCAAGCGCGACGCCTTCCCCCGCACCGTCCACGCCGTGCACAGCATGGACGGCGGTGCCACCTGGTCGCAGAGCGTGCCGCAGCCACAGCTCAAGGCCGCCGGCTGGGGCTGGGTCTCCACCGGCCCCGGCCACGGCATCCAGCTCGGCCGCGGGCCGCACCACGGTCGGCTGATCGTCCCCGGCGACCACACGGCCGGCGGCGACACGACCGCCGGGGGCCAGCTGTACCTCAGCGACGACGGCGGCCTCACCTGGCGTCTCGGGGCGACGTCCGAATCGAGCAAGTCCGGTGCGTATCCCGCCGAGTTGACGGTCGCCCAGACCACCGACGGCGGCGTCTACGTCAACGCCCGCAACTCCGAGCCGACGCGCTGCCTGACCAACGAGCACCGCCTGGAGTCCGTCAGCGCCGACGGCGGAGGCTCCTTCGCGGCCCCCTTCACCCCGGTGGCCAACCTGGACACCTCCCCGGTCTTCGGCTCGCTGCTGCGACTGCACGCCGAGGACCAGGACGCGAAGCCCGACAGGCTGCTGTACTCGGGTGGCTCCCGGCTCGGCCCCAGCCCGCTGGAGGACCGGCGCGAGCTGGCCGTCCGCTCCTCGTACGACGAGGGGAAGACCTGGCAGACCGTCGGCACCCTGATCTCGCCCGCCCGCACCGGCTACTCCGATCTGACGGTGCTGCCGAGCGGTTCCATCGGCGTCCTGTACGAGACGGCCGGCAACATCCCGCACGGCAACCTCGCCTTCAGCGCCTTCACCGAGCAGGCCATGGACGACGCCGGCACCGGACTGCGCCGCCCGCGCACCGCCGACACCCGCGTACGGGCGCCCGGCGAGGCCGGTAACCACGCCGTCATCCACGGCGGGGCCCAGCTCGGGACGCGTCTCGGCGGCGTCGCCATGGACTTCGACGGCCAGGACGACTACCTGCGTCTCGTCTGCTCGCCGTCCCTGCGGGTCGGCGAAGGGGACTTCACCGTCACGGCCTGGTTCCGGCACTCGGCCACCACCGGCACGCTGCCGATAGTCTGGGCGTACGGCATGCCGGGCACCGACCCGGCGAAGAAGGGCCGCCACTTCTCGGTCCGGGCCGAACCCGGCGTCGGCAACGTCCTGCGCGCCACCGTCGGCACGGACATCGGCTCCACCGAGGTGACGCTGCCGTCCTCGTACAACGACGGCGCGTGGCACCACGTCGTGTTCACCCGGCAGGGTCTCTCCCTCGGCCTGGCGGTGGACGGGGCCGCTCCGGCGATCGCGACCATGCCGGCGGGTACCAAGGCGTCGGACCGGAACGTCTCCCCGGGGGCCGAGTTCAACATCCACATCGGGGCCCGGCCCGACTTCCCCAACCAGCCTGCCGGGGTCGCGCAGCTCTTCCGCGGCACCCTGGACGACGTACGCCTCTTCGGGACCGCGCTGACCGAGGCCGAAGCGGCCGAGGTGAGGGCCGGATCGCTCGCCGTGGCGAACGACAAGGAGAAGCTCCGTCTCGGCTTCAGCACCATCTGGTAGCCGGCGCGAACCCCCGGCCGACGGGCGTAGCGCGCTTCGGCCGCGGGCTTCGGCCGCGGGCTTCGGGTTCCGGTGCTCCGGTGCTCCGGTGCTCAGGCCGCCTCCGCGTACAGCTCCTCGATCAGGCGGACGACCTGCTCCGGCTCGCGCAGCGTCGGGTAGTGGTCGGAGGCGGCCAGCCGGACGAGGCGGCAGCCCGGGATGCGTTCGGCCATCCTCTCGTTGCAGCGCACGACCTCCGGCCGGTCCTGTTCGCCCAGCGCGAGCAGGGTCGGTGCGGAGATCTCCCCGAGCCGGTCGAAGGCGGGCGGGCCGGTGAGCTGGTGGCCGATGTTGCTGAACCAGGCGGGCAGCACGGCCCGGCAGAGGGCGGCCGCGACCGGATCGGACTCGGGGGTGCCGCCGCCGGCCTTCGCCCACGCGCGGAGGCCGAGCCGGACGATGCCGTCCATGTCGCCGGCCGTGGCCAGCGGCTCCAGGCGCTCGAAGAACTCTCCCGTGGCCAGCCCCTCGTACCCGGAGACACCGGGGACGAGGAGGGCGAGGCCCGCCACCCGCTCGGGCGCCTCGAGCGCGAAGTCGACCGAGGTGGCCCCGCCCATGCTGGAGCCCACGAGGACCGCTCGCTCGATCTCGAAGTGGTCGAGGACCTCGGCCAGATCGCGGACCGGGAGGTACTCGGCGGTGGGCGCGGGCGAGCGTCCGTAGCCGCGCACGTCGTAGCGGATCACCCGGCGCCGCGCGGTGAGCGCGGGCAGGACCGGGTCCCACACCGCGGAGTCGCCGACGCCGGGATGGAGCAGGACCAGCGGCAGGCCGTCCCCTCCCGCGTCGTCCGCCCAGACTTCACCGTGACTGACACGCACCATGGTCTCCACGGTTCCCCAGTCTGGTGGGGCCCACGGGGCTCCGCCAGCACCCGAACGGTGTTTGGCGGACATCGCACCCGTCAGGCGCCGGATTCCGATGCCACGCCCAGGGCGGTCAGTACGGGGCTGATCAGGGGGTGGTCCTCCGCGCCCCGCCGGACGGCGGCGAAGACCCTGCGGGTCGGGGCGACGCCCTCGATCGGGCGGACCTCCACGCCCGTGAGCTCCATGCCGCGCAGGGCCGAACGCGGCACGAGCGCCACGCCGGCGGACGCGGCCGCGAGGGCGACGACGGCGCGGAAGTCGTCGGACGAGTGCTCCGGGTTCAGCGTGAACCCGGCGTGTTCGCAGGCCAGGACGGTGACGTCATGGCAGGGGTTGCCTGCGGACTGGCCGATCCAGGCGTCCTTCGCGAGGTCGCCGAGCGCGACCCGCTCGCCGGCCGCCAGCGGGTGGCCGGGCGGGAGGACCGCGTCGAAGGGCTCCGCGTAGAGCGGGACACGGGTGAGGCGGGCGTCGTCCTCGCCCGGCGCGCCCCGGTACTCGACCGCGACGGCGACGTCGACCTGCCGGTCGAGGACCATCATCAGGCTCTCGTCGCCCTCGGCGTCCCGGACCCGGACCCGGATGCCGGGGGCGGAGTCGGCCAGTGCCCTGATGGCCGGGGCCACCACGAGTCCGATGCCGGTGGCGAAGGCGGCGACCGTGACCGTACCGGCCTCGCCGGAGCCGTAGGCGGCGAGTTCCGACTCGGCGCGCTCCAACTGGGCGAGGACGGCGTTGGCGTGGCTGAGCAGGATCTCGCCGGCCGGGGTGAGCCGGGCGCCGCGGGCGCTGCGGTCCACCAGGCGGTGGCCGGTCTCCTGCTCCAGGGCGGCGAGCTGCTGGGAGACGGCGGAGGGGGTGAGATAGAGCGCGGCGGCCGCCGCCGTGACCGTGCGGTGGTCGGCCACCGCACGGAGGATGTGCAACCGCCGCGCTTCGATCATTCCCCCAGTCTCGCAGGCCGTGGGGCCCGCGCCCGCCTCAGCCCTGCAGGGCCGCGCGGGCGTCGACGAAGGCGTCGACGGCCCGGTTCACGTCGTCCGTGGAGTGGGCGGCGGAGAGCTGGACGCGGATGCGGGCCTTGCCCTGCGGCACGACCGGGTACGAGAAGCCGATCACGTACACACCGCGCTCCAGGAGCAGCTCGGCCATGCGGCCGGCCTCGGACGCGTCGCCGATCATGACGGGGGCGATGGCGTGGTCGCCGGGGAGGATGTCGAAGCCCTCCGCCGTCATCCGGGTCCGGAACAGCTCCGTGTTGGCGCGCAGCCGGTCACGCAGGTCGCCGGCGGACTCCAGCAGGTCGAGGACCTTGAGGGAGGCGGCGGCGATCACCGGGGCGAGGGTGTTCGAGAAGAGGTACGGGCGGGAGCGCTGGCGCAGCAGGGCGACGATCTCGGCACGGGCCGCGACGTAGCCGCCGGAGGCGCCGCCGAGGGCCTTGCCCAGGGTGCCGGTGATGATGTCGACACGGTCCATCACGCCGTGCAGCTCGGGGGTGCCGCGGCCGCCGGGGCCGACGAAGCCGACGGCGTGCGAGTCGTCGACCATGACCATGGCGTCGTAGCGCTCGGCCAGGTCGCAGATCTCGCCGAGCGGGGCGACGTAGCCGTCCATGGAGAAGACGCCGTCGGTGACGATGAGCTTGCGCCGGGCGCCGCCCTCCGTGGCCTCCTTGAGCTGCTGCTCCAGGTCGGCCATGTCGCGGTTGGCGTAGCGGAAGCGGCGGGCCTTGGAGAGGCGGATGCCGTCGATGATCGACGCGTGGTTGAGGGCGTCGGAGATGACGGCGTCCTCGGCACCGAGGATCGTCTCGAAGACACCGCCGTTGGCGTCGAAGCAGGAGGAGTAGAGGATCGTGTCCTCCTGGCCGAGGAAGGACGAGAGGCGTGCCTCCAGCTCCTTGTGCACCTCCTGCGTGCCGCAGATGAAGCGGACGGACGCCATGCCGTAGCCCCAGCGGTCGAGCGCCTCGTGGGCGGCGGCGACCACCTCGGGGTGGTCGGCGAGGCCCAGGTAGTTGTTGGCGCAGAAGTTCAGCACCTCGCCCGGGCGGCCGCCCGAGGTGACGGCGACGGTGGCCGACTGGGGGGTGCCGATGACGCGCTCGGGCTTGTGGAGTCCGGCCTTCTGGATCTCGTCGAGAGTGGCACGGATGTCGTCGCGTACGGAATCGAACATGGGTCAGGCTCCCGCAGTCCAGTCGAGGATGATCTTGCCGCTCTTGCCGGAGGCCGCGTCGTCGAAGGCGGCCTCGAAGTCGGTGTACGCGTAACGTCCGGTGACGACGGGCGAGAGGTCGAGTCCGCCCTCCAGGAGCACCGACATCGCGTACCAGGTCTCGAACATCTCGCGGCCGTAGATGCCCTTGATCGTGATCATGGAGGTGACGATCTTCGCCCAGTCGACGGCGAAGTCCTCGCTGGGCAGGCCCAGCATGGCGATCTTGCCGCCGTGGGTCATGTTGGCGACCATGTCGCGCATCGCGTGCGGGTTGCCGGACATCTCCAGGCCGACGTCGAAGCCCTCCTTGAGCCCGAGGGTGCGCTGGCCGTCGGCGATGGTCTGCTCGGCGACGTTGAGGGCGAGCGTGACGCCCGTCTTGCGCGCCAGGGCGAGGCGCTCCTCGCTGACGTCGGTGATCATGACGCTGCGGGCGCCGGCGTGCTTGGCGACGGCGGCGGCCATGATGCCGATCGGGCCCGCGCCGGTGACGAGCACGTCCTCGCCGACGAGCGGGAAGGAGAGCGCCGTGTGCACGGCGTTGCCGAAGGGGTCGAAGATCGCGGCGATGTCGAGGTCGACGGGGACGCGGTGCACCCACACGTTGGAGGCGGGCAGCGCCACGTACTCGGCGAAGGCGCCGTCCCGGCCGACGCCGAGGCCGATGGTGGCGCGGCAGAGGTGGCGCCGGCCGGCCAGACAGTTGCGGCACCTGCCGCAGACGAGGTGGCCCTCGCCGCTGACCAGGTCGCCGATGGTGATGTCGGCGACGTCACGGCCGACGGAGACGACCTCGCCGACGAACTCGTGGCCGACGGTCAGCGGGGTGGCGATCGTCTTCTGCGCCCAGCCGTCCCAGGAGCGGATGTGCAGGTCGGTCCCGCAGATACCGGTCCGCTTCACCTTGATGAGTACGTCGCCGGGACCGGTCTCCGGCTCGGGCACGTCCGTGAGCCAGAGTCCCGGCTCCGCCTTCAGCTTGACCAACGCCTTCAATGCCACGGCTCCCGACGTGCGTGTCCTGTGATGTGCGGGGTACGGGCGCGGCAGCGCGCCCAAGATCCCTGGAACAGAATCTTCCGTACGGAGCGCTCGCGGTCCATCGAGGATTTCTTAAGCGCGCTCGCAGATCAGCTTCACACCACAGGCGGGGGCGGGGCGACGTCAACGCGTCCGAACGGAGAGGCCACCCTCGGGGTCCCTCCGTCCGGGCTGCGTGACGGACATCCGGGTCAGCGGCCGAGGGCTGCCATCGCCGCGTTGTGGCCGGGGATTCCGCTGACTCCGCCGCCCCGGATCGCGCCCGCGCCGCACAGCAGCACGTTGGCGTGGCGCGTCTCGACACCCCAGCGGCCGGCCCTCGCGTCCGTGCCCGTGCTCGCGTCCGTGCTCGCGTCCGCGTCCTCCGCCCCGTACGGGAAGGACAGGTCGCGGTGGAAGATGTGGCCGCCCGGGAGGCGCAGCTCGCGTTCGAGGTCGAGCGGGGTCTTCGCCTCGATGCAGGGACGGCCGTCCGCGTCGAGGGCGAGGCAGTCGGCGATCGGCTCGTCGAGGTGGGCGTCGAGCTGGTCGAGGGTCGCCGCGAGGAGCGCGGCGCGGGTGCCGTCGTTGTCGGCGGCGAACAGCCGGGCGGGGGTGTGCAGCCCGAACAGGGTGAGGGTGTGGTGCCCCGTGGCGGCGAGTTCGGGGCCGAGGATCGTCGGGTCGGTCAGGGAGTGGCAGTAGATCTCGGAGGGCGGCGCGGAGGGCAGCCGGCCGGCGGCGGCCTCGGCGTAGGCGAGGGCGAGCCGGCCGTACCCCTCGGCGATGTGGAAGGTGCCGGCGAAGGCCTCGTGTGGGTCGACGGAGCGGTCGCGGAGCTTCGGCAGCCGGGTCAGCAGCATGTTGACCTTGAGCTGGGCGCCTTCGGGTGCGGGCGGGGGCGTGTCGCCGAGCAGGGCGGCGAGGTCACGGGGTGAGGCGTTGACGAGGACGTGGCCTGCCTCGACGGTGCCCTCGCCGTCGGCGGTGCGGAAGGTGACCGCGGCGCGCTGCCCGTCGGTCTCGATCCGGGTGGCCTCGTGGCTGGTGCGGATGTCGGCCCCGGCGGCTCGGGCCGCGTCGGCGAGGGCGTCGGTGAGGGCTCCCATGCCGCCGACGGGTACGTCCCAGTCGCCGGTGCCGCCGCCGATGACGTGGTAGAGGAAGCAGCGGTTCTGGAGGAGCGTCGGGTCGTGGGCGTCGGAGAAGGTGCCGATGAGGGCGTCGGTGAGGACGACTCCGCGGACGAGGTCGTCGGCGAACTCCCGCTCGACGGTGACGCCCAGCGGTTCCTCGAAGAGCATCCGCCAGGTGTCGGCGTCGTCCACGCGGGCGCGGAGCGCGGCGCGGGTGGGGAGGGGTTCGGTGAGGGTGGGGAAGATCCGGCGGGCGGCGCGGCCGGTGCGCTCGTAGAAGGCCTGCCAGGCCTCGTACTCGCGGTCGGACCCGGTGAGTTCGGCGAAGGAGGCACGGGTGCGATCGGCGCCGCCGCCGACGAGCAGGCCGCCGTCGCCCTTCGGGGTGTACGAGGAGATGGACCGTTTCCGTACGGCGAACCGCAGCCCGAGCTCGCGCACGATCTTCTCCGGAAGGAGCGAGACGAGGTACGAGTACCGGGACAGGCGCGCGTCGACCCCGGCGAACGGCCGGGTGGACACGGCCGCACCACCGGTGGAGCCGAGCCGCTCCAGGACGAGCACGGAGCGCCCGGCACGGGCGAGGTAGGCGGCGGCGACGAGGCCGTTGTGTCCTCCGCCGACGACGACGGCGTCGTACGAGCGGGCGGCGGGCCGGGCGTCCGGAAGCAGGTCAGGGGCAGTCATGGCTCATGCTCACACGGAGGCGACGGCCGGGGAAGAGGACGGCACGGCGGGCCGGCCAACGCCGGGCCCGCGGGATCGTGCCTGCCGCGGGGCGCGCCCCCTGCGGGCGGCCGGACCCGTCGTCGGCGACACGGGGGCGTGGAAGCGCCGGCCCCGGTGGGCCCCCGCCCGGTGGGGCCGGGTCTGCGGCGGCGGCCCCGGTCCGCTCGGGTCCGCGGCGGTGCGGTGGCCGCCCCGGTCTGCGGCGCAGGCCCCGGCGGCCGCCCACCTCGGCGACGGCCCCGGTGGGCCCGGGTCTGCGGCGGCGGCCCCGGTCGCTCAGGTCCGCGGCGGCGACCCCGGTCGCTCAGGTCTGCGGCGGTGCCGTGGCCGCTCTCAGGTGGAGGGCGGCGGCCTCTGCGTGGCGGCCCAGGCGCTCCAGGCAGTGGGCCTCGTCGTCCAGGGCCGCGAGGGTGTCGGGGTGGGCCGGGCCGAGGAGCCGGGTGCGGGCGGCGGCGACCGCGCTGTGCGAGGCGAGCGCCTCCTCCCAGCGGCCGAGGCGGCCGAGGGCGACGGCGGTCTCCCGGCGGCTCAGGAGGGTGTCCGGGTGGTCCGGGCCGAGGACCCGCTCGCGGTCCGCGTGGACGCTCTCGGACTCCGTGAGCGCTTCGGGCCAGCGGCCGAGGCGGCCGAGGTTGACGGCCAGGGCGTGGCGGGCGCGGAGGGTCTCGGGGCCGTCGGCGCCCTGTGCGCGGGTGCGCGCGGCGACGAGGTCGCGGCAGACGCCCATCGCGTCCGCGGCCTGCCCGAGCCGGCCGAGGAGGACGCCGGTCTCGTAGCGGGCGGCGAGGGTGTCCGGGTGGTCGGGCCCGAGGGCGGCGGCGCGTGCGTCGGCGACCGCGCGGTACTGGGCGAGGGCCTCGTCGCCCCGCCCCAACCGCCCGAGGGTGTAAGCCACTTCGCGCCGGGTCACGAGCGTGTCGGGATGGTCCTCGCCGAGCAGCCGGGCCCGTGCCTCCGCGACCTGGTGCGCCGTGCGGTACGACTCCTCGAAGCGGCCCAGGCGGCCGAGCGTGAAGGCGAGGTTGTGGCGGCAGCGCAGGGTGTCCGGGTGGTCGGGGCCCACGGTGCGCTCGCGTGCGGCGAGCACGGTGACGTACACCTCGTACGCCTCGGGGTGCCGTCCCAGGCGGCCGAGCGCGTACGCCCGCTCCTGCCGGGCCGCGAGGGTGTCGGAGTGGTCCTCGCCGAGGACGCGCGCGCGGGTGGCGGCGACCATGCCGAAGACGCGCAGGGCGTCGGCGGGGCGGTCGAGCCGGGCGAGGGCGAAGCCGACCTCGTAGTGGCTGGCCAGGGTGTCCGGGTGGTCCTCGCCGAGGGCCGCCGAGCGGTGCTCGGCGACGGACCGGTGCACGGACTCGGCCTCGTCCCAGCGGCCGAGCCGTCCGAGGCCCATGCCCGCCCGGTACCGGCCGGCGAGTACCGCGATCAGCTCCGCGGAGGCGGCGGGGCGCACCGGCGCGGGCTCGTGCTGCGCGGGCGCTCCGCCGGTGCCGATGGCGGTCGTCCACTCCGTGGTGAGAACGGCCGCGGCGGGGTCGTGGGCGACCGGGCGCGGCGCGCCGGCGACGTCGGCGGGCCGGTGCCCGCCGGTGATCGTCCGGACCCACGCGGGCATGGGAGCGGTCACGCCGGGATCGGCACCGGGCCCGGACTCGGAGGCGGACCCGGGCCCGGCGGCGGAACCCGGCCCCGGCCCCGGAACGACGGTCGCCCCGGCCTGCGCCGCGGCGGCGGCGCCCGCCCCCGGCAGGGACAGCGCGACCCGCCCCGTCACGATCCGGCGGCGCAGGTCCCCCGCGTCGGCCGGCCGCTCCGCCGGCACCTTGGCGAGCAGGTCGACGACGATCCGGTCGAAGTAGTCCGGGAGTTCGGCCCGGTGCGCGCGCGGCGGACTCGGCACCGTGTCGCGGTGTCCGATGAGGATCGCCCAGGAGTCGCCCAGGTCGAAGGGCGGGACGCCGGTGGCGAGTTCGTACAGCACGCACCCCAGCGAGTAGAGGTCGCTGCGGTGGTCGATCTCGCCGCCGCCGATCTGCTCGGGCGACATGTAGTGGGGCGTGCCCATGGCGATGCCCGTGCCGGTGAGCTTGGACGTGAAGCCCACGTCCGCGCCGAGGCGCGCTATGCCGAAGTCACAGATCTTCACCGTGCCGTCCCGCAGCCGCATGATGTTCGCGGGCTTCAGGTCGCGGTGCACGATCCCGTGCCGGTGGGTGTACGCGAGGGCGTCCGCGACCTGGTCGGCGATCTCGACGACGTCGTGGACGGGCAGCGGATGCTGGGCGTTGGCGGCGAGGAGCTGGCTGAGGTTGCGCCCCTCGAGGAGCTCCATGACGAGGAAGAGCACGCCGTCGTACTCGCCGAAGTCGTGCACGACGGTGATGCCCCGGTGCTGGAGCGCGGCGGCCACCCGCGCCTCGCGCCGGAACCGCTCGCGGACCACGGCGAGGACCTGTGGGTCCTGCTGCGGTCCGATCGGCTTGAGGCACTTCACGGCGACCCCGCGGCCGAGCGCCTCGTCCGTGGCGCGCCACACCTCGCCCATGCCCCCGCGACCGATGACCTCGTGCAGGCGGTACCGGCCCTGGATCAGTCTCGAGTCCCCCATCGTGTGCTGCCGCCCCCGTCGATTTCCTACGCCTTTCCCGGCTCCTCCAGTATGGACGGCGGTTCGGACAGTGGGTACGGGGCGGGGTACGCGTAAGGATCGGGTCGCGTCCCCGGGCCGAGCCGGTCCATGGCGCGGAGGATGTGTCCGGGCGGCAGCCGCCAGCGCAGGCGGGCCGGGATGCGGCGCAGCAGGTCGGCCGTGGTGACGAGGCGGCGGGTGACGGTCTCCGGCGGCGGCGCGGGACGACCGTAGAGCTTGTGGGCGTAAGGGGGCAGAGTGTCGTACGCGAGCGCCGCGACGCGCCGCCAGATCACCTCGCGCGCCGGTACGAGCGCGGGTTTCACCGGCGGCCGGCGCAGGAAGTCCTCGACGGTACGGGCGTCCGCGCCGGCCTCGAGCCGGGGCCGCACGGTCTCGAAGTAGGCGGCGAGCGCGGCGGTGGATCCGGGGACGGCGGCCGGATCAAGACCGACGAGCCGCGCCGAGGTGCGGTGTTCGTCGACGTACCGGTCGGCCTGGGCGTCGGTGAGCGGGATGCCCGAGCGGCGTGCGACCGAGAGGTACGAGTCGGTCTCGGCGCAGTGCACCCACAGGAGCAGCTCCGGGTCGTCCACGCCGAGCCGCCGGTGGATCCGGCGCACCCGGGCCCCGGCGGCTTCCGCGGCCTCGGTGGTCCCGTAACTCAGCGTCCCGACGAAGTCCGCGGTCCGCATGAGCCGACCCCAGGGATCCTTCCGGAAGCTGCTGTTGATCATGACGCCGCGCACGGCGACGGGATGCAGCGCCTGCAGCCACAGCGCCCGCACACCCGCGATCCACATGACCGGGTCGCTGTGCACCTGCCAGGTCACGGAACGGGGTCCGAAGAGCCCCGGGTCGGCACTCAAGAAGCGTCCTCGCTCATACCGTTCAGGCTACGTCGGAACCGGCTCCCTGGAACCGGTCGTGCACGACGGGGCGAGCGGACGTCCCGGGAGTCACGGGAGCACCGGTGCGGGCCTCAGGGCTCGATGTTCTGGTTGAGGTGGAACAGGTTCCCCGGGTCGTACGTCCGCTTGACCTCGACCAGGCGGTCGTAGTTCGCCCCGTAGTTGGCCCTGATCCGGCCCCGGTCGTCGTCGGCCATGAAGTTGATGTAGCCGCCCTCCTCGGAGTGCGGCGCGGTGGCCTCGTAGTAGTCGCGGACCCAGGCGATGTTGGCCTCGTTGGCGGAGGGGTCGGGCCACATGCCGGCGATGACGGTGGCGAACGAGGCGTCCCGGTAGGCGAAGGCCGTGGCGTCCGGGGCGACGCGGTGGCAGGCGCCGTTGATCGGGTAGATGTGGACCGTCGAGTTCACGGCGGGCAGCCCGGCGGCGTGCTCGACGTGCGCCTCGATCGCGGCGTCGGTCAGCTCGGTCACGAAGTTGGCCTTCCAGTAGTGCTGGAGGCCGGGCGGTACGAGCGCGTCGAAGGCGCTGTTGAGCGCCGGGTACGGCATGGGCCCGACGTGTTCGGCGACCACCGGCGCGAAGTCGCGGAGGGGCCGCAGGGCGTTCTCGCCCTCGTCGAGCGGTCCGGCCCAGCACGCCACGACCAGGGCGAAGGTGTCACCGTGCCGGTCCTCCGGGATGAAGGGGAGCGGCGGGGCGATCTGGAAGGCGGGGAACCCGCCCAGTTGCTCCGGTGCGTCGGCGATGTAGTCGGCGAAGGCACGCACGACGGTGGCCGCGTCCTCCAGTTCGAAGAGCATCGGTCCGCCGTAGATGTCCTTGACGGGGGCGAGCCGGTACTCGAACGAGGTCACGGCGCCGAAGTTGCCGCCTCCTCCGCGCAGGGCCCAGAACAGGTCGGCGTTCTCCTCCTCGTCGGCGACGACGAGCCGGCCGTCCGCGGTCACCACATCGGCCGAGACGAGGTTGTCGCAGCTCAGACCCAGCCCTCGGGCCAGATAGCCGATGCCGCCGCCGAGGGTGAGTCCGCCGACGCCGGTGGTGGAGATGATCCCACCGGTGGTGGCGAGGCCGAAGGGGTAGGTGGCCGCGTTGAAGTCGCCCCAGGTCGCCCCGCCCTCCGCGCGGGCCGTCCGCCGCACGGGATCGACGCGGACGCCTCGCATCCCGGAGAGATCGGCCACGACTCCGTCGTCACAGGTCCCGAAGCCGGGCACACTGTGCGCGCCGCCCCGGACCGCCAGATCGAGCCCGTTCTCGCGGGCGAAGTCGACCGCGGCCATGACGTCGCCCGCGTTGACACAGCGCACGACGACGGCGGGTCTCTTGTCGATCATGGCGTTGTGCACCGTGCGCGCCTCGTCGAAGGCGTCGTCGTCGGCCGTGACGACCGTCCCGCGCACCCGTTCGCGCAGCTGGTCGCTCGAGAGCTTGCCCATGGCCACCGCTCCTCGTTCGAATCATTTCCACGCTACGCCGATGACGCCGGGCCTCAACCGGAGCCCGGAGGCACGGACACCGGCCCGCTCCGTCCAGTACGTGAGACCGGGCCGTCCGGGGATTCGTCGACCCCCGTCGCGCCCTTAAAGTGCCCCTACGCGTGGCCGGTACGCGATGCCCCGACCACCCCTTTCAGTCACCTGATTCGCATGAGGATGCCCATGTTTACGGTCAACGAGTACTTCGACGGCACGGTCAAGTCGATCGCGTTCACGCAGGAGCAGGGCCCTGCGACCATCGGCGTCATGGCCCCCGGGGAGTACGAGTTCGGCACCGCCGCCGCGGAGATCATGCACGTGGTCAGCGGCGCCCTGACGGTGCGGCTGCCCGGCGCCGACGCGTGGGAGACCTTCGCCGCCGGGGACCACTTCAAGGTCGCAGGCGACAGCCGGTTCCAGCTGCGGGTCGCGGTGGAGACCGCCTACCTCTGCGAGTACCGCTGACCCTGCCCGGCCCGTCGGCGCTCCCGGCCCGTCGGCGCTTCCGGCCCGTCGGCCATTCCGGCACGGACGGCCTCCGGCACGCCGGGCCGTCACGCCGGGGGTGTCGTGTGACCCGGATTGCCACGCGGCACCCGGGCAACGTTCATGACCTGCGCTGATGCCGGGTAGCGCCACCGGCTCGAGGGCCTCGCACAGAGGTCGCCGTGGCGACGAAAGCAGCCGCGGCCGCAAGGCCGGAAAGCACTCCGAACAATTCCGGGTAGCCGTCCAGAATCGAGGCGAGGGTCGCTGCCGCGAAGGGGGCGAGCGCTGCGGCCGTCATGGCGGGGGCGCTGAGAATTCCGGAGAGCCGGCCGTAGTGCTCTGTTCCCCAGCGGTCGGTGATCGCCGTGGCCTGGAGGAGGGTGAGGTTGCCGCGGACCATGCCTGCCGCGATCGACACCGCGATCACCATGCCGTACGGGCCCGGCGTGACGGCGAGCGCCGCGGTGGTCAGGGCGCCGAGGGCGATGAGGGTCGTGGTGCGGACTGTCGTCCCGGTATGGCGGGCCAGTGGCGCGTAGAGAGTGCGGCCGAGGGTCTGGCCTGCGCCGCCGAGGCCGAGAGCCCAGGCCGCTTGGGATGTGGTGTAGCCGCGTTCGAGCAGCAGCGGGACGAGAGTGACGACGACGGCGTACATCGCGAAGGCCGAGAGCGTGAACGCGACCGCGAGCAGGAGGAACGGTCGGCTTCGGGCTACGGCGCCGGGGCTCGCGTCCGTACCGACCGGGGAGGGTGCCGCCGGGGGCCAGGGGGCTCTGAGGGTGATCGCGTGGGCCGGGATCGTGATGGCGGCGAGGATCGCCGCCAGCACCAGATAGGTCTCCCGCCACGACAGTTGCTCGGCCAGGGCGGCCGTGAGCGGCGCGAAGACCGTGGAAGCGAGGCCGCCGGCGAGGGTGACGATCGTGAGGGCGCGGAGGTGATCGGGGGCCCACCAGCGGGTGAGTGCGGCGAACGCGGGCTGGTAGAAGGTGGCCGCCATGGCGAACCCGCCCAGCAGCCACCCGGCGAAGAACACCGGCAGGTTCGGCGCCAGGGCCACGATCACCAGACTCAGGACCCCGGCCACGGAGCCTGCCGTCATGACCGTGCGTGGGCCGCGGTGGTCGATGATGCGACCCACGCGGATCCCGGCGAGGCCGGAGACGACCAGGGCGAGTGAGAACGCGGCCGTCGTGGCGCCGGTGGACCAGCCGCTGTCGGCGGTGATCTGCGGGTTCAGGACCGGGAAGGCGTAGTAGACGATGCCCCAGCTGGTGATCTGGGTGACGCAGAGCGCGGGCATGACGGCGCGGGGCCGCGACCGGTCCCCTGTTCCGGTCGCGGCTCCGCCGGTGTGAAGGTCGGTCATAGAGAGATCAGCAGCATCCGCCGGCGGCGACCGGTTCACTCGCCTCGTTGTCGGCGGTGGCCGCTGTGCCGGCGCAGCAGGTGCTGCCCTGTTGCTTGGTCAGGGTGTCGGCGTCTGCCTTGACGACGTACACCTCCCACGGTTCGCGGCCGGGGCCGTGGACCCACACCTTGTCCTGGAGGGCGTAACAACAGGTGGTGTCGTTCTCCTCCGTCGTCGGCAGACCGGCCTCGCCCAGGCGGGCGGTGGCGGCGTGGACCGCCTCGGTGCTGTCGACCTCGACGCCGAGGTGGTCCAGACGGGTGTCCTCGTTCTCGGCGCCTTCGATGAGGACGAGCTTGAGCGGCGGTTCCGCGATGGCGAAATTGGCGTAGCCGTCACGGAGCTTGGCCGGTTCGGTGCCGAAGAGCTTGGTGTAGAAGGCGACGGATGCCGCCAAGTCGGGAACGCGCAGGGCGAGCTGTACGCGGGACATCGTGTTCCTCCAGCTGCGGGTGGGTGGATGGGGCGGGGTCAGCAGCCGCCGGAGGCGGCCGGGGCTCCGACGCCGATCTGGAGCGCCGTCGGGCTCGCGCAGCAGCCGCCGTCGCCGGTCGGGGTGTCGGCGGGCTGATCGAAGAGGCCGGCGCCGCCGCAGACCCCGGTCTCCGGGAGTACGAGCTCGACGCGCTCGGCGGACTCACGGTCACCGGCAATGGCGGCGACGACCGAGCGGACCTGCTCGTAGCCGGTGAGGGCAAGGAAGGACGGCGCGCGGCCGTAGGACTTCATCCCCACCAGGTACACGCCCGCCTCCGGGTGCGCCAGCTCCTTCACACCGTGCGGGTAGACGGTGCCGCAGGAGTGCTGGTTCGGGTCGATGAGCGGAGCGAGCTCGACGGGGGCCTGGAGGCGGTCGTCGAGACCCAGGCGCAGTTCGTCGAGGAAGGTCAGATCGGGGCGGAAGCCGGTCAGGACGATGACCTCGTCGACCGGCTCGAGCCGGCGGCCGTCCTCGGCGACCAGGACCAGGCGCTCGCCGTCGCGCTCGATCGCATCCGTACGGAAGCCGGTGACGGCGTTCGCGTACCCCTCGTCGACCGCTGCCTTCGCCGCGAGGCCGAGGGCACCGCGGGCGGGGAGCTGATCGGCGCCGCCCCCGCCGAAGGTGTTGCCCGAGATGGCGCGCCGCAGGATCCATGTCGCACGGGTGTCCGCGCCGTCCTGGGACTTCGCAAGGGCGGCGAGCGAGGCGAGGGCGGTGAAGGCGGAGGCTCCGGAGCCGATGACGGCGGCGCGCCTGCCTGCGTAACGCGCCCGCACGGCGGGGTCGTTGAGGTCGGGAACGCGGTAGGAGATCCGATCGGCCGCCGCGCGCTCGCCGAGGGCCGGGAGGCCGTCGCCGCCGGCGGGGCTCGGGGTGGACCACGTACCGGAGGCGTCGATCACCGCCCGGGCGAGGACGCGCTCCTCGCGTCCGTCGCCGTACCGGATGTGCACGGTGAAGGGCTGCTGCTCGCGGTCGGCGTCGACAACGCGGTCGCGTCCGGTACGGGAGACGCCGGTGACCAGGACGTCGAGCCGGATCCTGTCACCGAGGACGTCCGCGAGCGGCTGGAGGTAGGCGGCCACCCAGTCCCCGCCGGTCGGATAGGTGTCGGCGTCGGGCTTCACCCAGCCGGTCGGAGCCAGGAGCTTCTCGGCGACGGGGTCGACGACCTCGGCCCATGCGGAGAAGAGCCGCACGTGGGACCACTCCCGCACAGCGGCTCCCGCCTGGGTGCCGGCCTCCAGCACCAAGGGTTCCAGGCCCCGGTCGACGAGGTGCGCGGCAGCGGCCAGACCGGCGGGCCCGGCTCCGACGACCACGACGGGCAGCTGGTCGATGGCGGTGACGTTCACGGCTCTTCCCCTTTTGATTCGACGTTTGTCGATGTCTTGCACCTTCAGCATGGCACTTGATTCGACAAGCGTCAACATAGACATCTATCGAAGCCGTGATTGCCCAATCGCTCGCCGGTTGAACGAGGCCGCCCGACCGCATGGGCGCGCGACAGGGCGGCGCAACTGCGTCGCGCAATTCCGGCCGAAGCCGGTGACGACCGCGTCAGTACGGCTGGAACGAGGCTGGGTGCGGCTCAGGGTGCGGAACTACGCTCGCTCGCCATGGCCCGGACATCGAGGCACTCACGCCTCCTCGGAATTGCGGCGGCGGTCACCGGATTGGTGGCACTGTCGGCAAGCCCTGCCACTGCGGACGGCTGTAGCGGGTGGCAGTGCGAGTGGACCTTCTACAACAACCAGATCGAAGTCGACAACGGCCCCGACCAGGCCGGCAACCAATCGTGGGTATGGGTGTACGACGGAAACGCCGACGGCTCCGCGATCGGGGCGTACATCCAGTGGAAGAACAGCCTGACCTACTCCGACCAGATCGACGACAACGGCTCCGGCAACTCCGGCAAGGCCGTGACCCACACCGAGGACGTACTGCGGGTCAAGTTCTGCTTCTACAGGAACGGGGTGCGCGTCGACTGCGAGGACGGGCCGTGGCGCTACGCGCCATAACAACCCCGGCCATCCCGCCCGGCAGAGCCTTAGGCCGCTGGTTCGACATGTGTCAACATAGATACATGTCGAACGTGAAGGTGCTGCCGGTACTGGAGCCCGAGATAGAGCCCTGCTGCCCGCCCCTCAATGAGCGGCCGCTGACCGCCGAGGAGGCCGAGCGGACCGCTGTCATGTTCAAGGCGCTGGGCGATCCGGTCCGGCTGCGGCTCTTCTCCTCCGTCGCCTCGCACGAGGGCGGCGAGGCATGCGTCTGCGACATCTCCGACGTCGGCGTCTCCCAGCCCACGGTCTCCCATCACCTGAAGAAGCTGAAGGAAGCCGGGCTGCTCTCCTCGGAACGGCGCGGCACCTGGGTCTACTACCGCGTCGAGCCCACCGTCCTCGCGGCCATGGGCGCCCTCCTCACCAAGGCCGCCTCGGCCTGACCCCGGTCTCTCGGTCGCCAGAGTGCCACGGGCGCCGCAGGCTCATGGCGCCGCCCGTAGGCGAACTGCGCGCTGCGCGGCCGATGTCCGAGGCGCGTCGTACTCTTCCCCGAGTTCGACTGCCCCGGGAGATTCGCTTGTCCGCTCGTGCTCGGCTCCGTGCCACCGTCCCCGCCCTCATGCCCTCGTCACAGGCCGGTCCGCCGGAGATCGTGGGGCCGCCCGAGCGCAGGATGCTCGTCCAGCGGAGCGACGACGAGATCGTGGCCCAGCCCCTGGACGACGCCTTCGTCGCCCGCACTGGGGCGAGCGTTCGCTTCCCCGCGCCCTGGCCTCGTAGTCGCGGGACGTGGGAAGTGGCGCCGGACGCGAGTCTGGCCGTCTTCGCCGGGGTCCATGCCGTGCGCGCGGTGGATCCGTCGGGTGCGACACGCTGGGAGGTCCGCCACGGATGCTGGTACGGCGCGTGCCGGGAGATGCACGAGTCGTACGACGAGTACACGGACCGGCAGGACCATCGGTACCCCGAGAGCGGCTCGGTCGGTTTCTCGGCGGACGGCAGGCTCGTCTGGGCGCACGTACGCGGCCCGTTGTCCGAGGGCGAGCTGAGCCCCGACACGGCCGACGAGTGGCTGGTCATCGACGCCGAGAACGGTCGCGTGCTCGCGCGGGCCGACGCCCAGGCCGCAGCAGCCGGCAGCTTCCACCTTCCCCACCCGACCGATCCTCATCAGATGGGGCTGAGCATCGGCGAAGGGCAGGACGGCGCACCCCTGCGATGGGGCCGCTGGGACGGGAAGGAACTGACCGTGGACTGCCTGGACGGCGATCTGTGCCTACTGAGCCTCAGCCCCACGGGCGACCGGCTCATGACCGTCTCTCACGACCAGGACTCCCTCGCCGTACGAGACTCTCGTGGCGCCGTCGTCGAGGCACTGGACTGGAACGCCGAAGCAGCGATTCCCCGACACCCGGACGCTCCCGCCGACACCGACGCCGAGGAGGACGAGGGCGAGCTGCACGTCTGCTGGGACTGGGCGGGCGGCTTCCTCGACGAGACGACCCTTGTCGCCTCGACTGCCGAGAGCGACGAGGAGTGGGGGCAGGGCCGACACTGGCTGGTCGACACCACGGGACACCACGGTTTCGTGCCGATCGACTACCCCTCGCCGATCTCCTGCGAGCCGACCGCGCTGGGAAACGGTGTCTGGTCGACGCTGTCCCAGACTCGTGACGTCCTCCACGTCTGGGGTCTCCACGGACTGGAAGGCTGATCTCGGCAGGACTTTCACGTGACCGCCGAAGTACCGGCGATGCTGATCACCGGTACCTCGGCGCCGTCATTCGTGGCGGGCGAGCTTCACCGCCGAGACCAGCAGGATCAAAGCCAGCGCTGGAATCAGTACCGCATCCGGGAAGACTCCAAGGAGCAGCGCGCCCCCTACCGCGCCCATGACCGACCCTGCGGCCATGACCATGGCGAAGCGCACGTTCGCGCCGAGCACCGCGAAGCTGCCGTCCCGGCTGTAGCGGGCGAACGCCACGAGCATCGTCGGCAGGGAGACCAGGAGGGAGAGGCTGCCCGCGGTCCTGACGTCCTCTCCGAACAGCAGCACGATCGTGGGAATCAGCAGCTCGCCGCCGGCCACGCCCATGATCGCCGCGACCACCCCGATGCCGAACCCGGCCACGACACCGGAAGGCACCTCTGCCCACAGCGGCAGGTCGAGTGTCCCCAAGGTCGTGGTGTGCGTGACCACCAGGGCAGCCGCCATCAGGACCATCAGCCCGGCCAGCACCTTGTAGAGGCTGGCGGTGCGCATGCGCACCGCCCAGGAGGCTCCGGCCCACGCACCGATCAGACTGCCGGCCAGCAGGTTGAGCGCGACGGGCCAGCGTGCGGCCACCTCCGCTGCCGGGACCGCCGCGAGTCGGGCGGGCAGCGCGACCAGGACCACGACCAGGCTCATCGCCTTGTTCAGGATGACGGCCGACAAAGCGGCGAACCCGAACAGGCCGATCAGCAGCGGGAGCCGGAACTCGGCGCCGCCCAGTCCGATCATTCCACCCAGAACGCCGATGGCCGCTCCCGCCCCGAACACGACGGGTGCCGAGCGCGTCGAACGAAGCGGAACGAGGTTCTGGCCGGTGGTCACGACAGGGATCCTCGCCGCTGAGCACCCTTGCCCACTACGGCTCTGCCCGATCTTCGGGGGAAGGCACCGGGTGTCCACTCAACGTTCGTCCACTTCTCCGATCCCAGCCTCGGCACTCTTCCGATCCCTGCCTCGGCGCCGGACCCACAGCTCTGTCTGGGAGACTCCGCCCCATGACCGGATCAGCCACCCGCACCATCACCGTCGTACCCCTCACGGCCGATCACGCCGACGAGGTCGTCGCGATCTACCAGGCCGGCATCGACGAGGGCAACGCCACCTTCGAGACCGTCGCTCCGACCTGGGAGCAGTTCGACGCGGCCAAGCTGCCCGAGCACCGATTCGCCGCGCTCGACGAGGCCGGCCGGGTGCTTGGGTGGGTGGCGGCCACGAAGGTCTCCGACCGGTGCGCGTACGCCGGAGTCGTCGAGCACTCCGTGTACGTACACCCCGACGCGCGGGGGCGCGGCGTCGCCTCGGTGCTGCTGAAGGCGCTCATCGACTCCACCGAGGCGGCCGGGATCTGGACGATTCAGTCCGGCATCTTCCCTGAGAACACCGCCAGCCTCGCCGTCCACGCCCGTGCGGGCTTCCGGGTCATCGGCACGCGTGAGCGCGTCGGCCGTCACCACGGTGTCTGGCGCGACACCGTCCTCGTGGAGCGTCGCAGCCCGCACATCGACTGACGCAAGCAAGCCCGGACGCACGCCTGCCCGCCCGCCCGCATGCAGGCAGGCAGGCAGGCAGGAGGCACACCACGACAGAACGGCGCCGTCGCCCTTGTTCAGGGGCGACGGCGCCGAACTCAGGATGCCTGGGCCGCCAGAGAGACCTCTTCCTTGCCGGCGTTCCCGGTGTCGGCGAGAAACGCGCCCAGCGAGGCCAGGACCCCGGGCGCCGGGCGGTAGTACACCCAGGTACCGCGCCGCTCGGAGGTGAGCAGGCCCGCTTCCCGGAGCTTCCTCAGATGGTGGGACACCGTCGACTGTCCGACGCCGGGTCCGCCAGGGCCCTCGGCAGATCCGCGTTCACCGACGTCAGCATGGCCTGATCGTGACACACCCAGCACAACCGGTGTCAACCACCGGAATTCTGAACGCCCTTGTACCGAAACCCATTTGAGGAGACCGACGTGTCCCGGATGCCCTCTGTCCTGTTCGTCTACATGCACAACGCCTGCCGGTCCCAGATGGCCGCCGCGTGGCTTCGCCACTTGGCCGGCGACCGGATCGAGGTCCGTTCGGCGGACTCCGCCCCGGCCTCGGCGGCGTGCTTCCTGAGCTCCTGAAGAGCATCCCAGCGGACCGAGAACCAGGCCCAGGTTCCTCGCTGTTCACGGCGCAGCAGCCCTGCGGTGGTGAGGATCTTCAGGTGCCGGCTCACCGTGGGCTGCGCCAGGTCGAACGCCCCGGGGAACAGGGCACACAGTGCTCCCCGCTCACGTCCTCGATCGGTATGCCTGCCAACGGAGTTGCCCTCCGGGCACCATACGAGCCGACAAGATCGCACGGCGAATCCGACGATCGATGTCCGTCAGGCGTTCACCCTTCGTTCACCCATGCGGCCTCACCGCAGAAGGGCAGCAATGGCCCGCGCGGCTTCGCGGGCGGGACGACCGACGCCGACGAGGGTGGCCGAGGCGGGGCCGGTCCAGTCGCCGTACCCGAGCAAGTGAAGTCGGGGCTCCCCCACAGCCTCTGTTCCCCGGGTGGGGATGTGTCCGCGAGGACCGCGGAGCCCGAGCGGGGCGAGGTGGGCGAGAGCAGGACGGAAGCCGGTGCACCAGATGATCGCGTCGGCCTCGGCACGCGTACCGTCAGCCCACTCGACACCGGTCCCCGTCACACGCTCGAACATCGGTTGCGCCTTGAGGAGGCCCGTATCGCGGGCTTCGCGTACGGGCGGTACGGCGACGATGTCACCGAGCGAAGCGACTCCCCCGCCGTCGGTGCGGCCTTCGTCGAGGGCACGGCGGCGGGCGGTGGCGTGGTCGAAGAGGGCACGTCCGTCGATGTCGTCGGCGAGGAACCGCGCGGGGCGCTGCGTGACCCAGGTGAGGTCGGTGCCGTACGCGAGATCGGCGGCGACCTGCGCTCCGGAGTTCCCGCCTCCGACGACGATCACTTGCATTCCGGCGAACTCGCCGGGGGTGCGGTACTCGACGGTGTGGAGCTGCCGCCCCTGGAACGCCTCGCGGCCGGGGACGGCGGGGAGGAACGGCCGTGACCACGTTCCGGTGGCGCTGACGACGGCGCGGGCGCGCCAGGTACCGGAGTCGGTCTCGACGCGAAGGTGCTCGCCGTCGCGGCGGACCGCCGCGACGCGAACGGGCCGATGGACGGGGAGCTCGTACCGCTGCTCGTAGTCCGTCAGGTAGTCGACGACGTGCGCGGCGTCGGGGTACGTCTCCCCCTGCTGCGGCGGCATCAGGCGACCGGGCAGGGACGAGTAGGCGGCCGGCGAGAAGAGGTGCAGCGAGTCCCACGTGTGCTGCCAGGCTCCACCCGGCGTGGGCTGAGCGTCCAGGACTGCGAAGTCGAGGCCGCCGAGGCGGCGCAGGTGGTATCCGGCGGCGAGTCCCGCCTGGCCACCGCCGATCACAACGACGTCGAGTGGCCTGCTCATCTCTCCGGCTTCCCTTCGTGCGACGGTGCCTCGCCCGGTCGGAGGGGCGAGGCACCGAGGAGTGGCGTGGCGGGGTTACCGCTGAGCAGGGGCGAACTTCTTGCGCCAGGCCAGCGACACGTACACGAGCGCGACCAGGACGGGAACCTCGATGAGCGGGCCGACGACTCCGGAGAGCGCCTGGCCGGAGGTGACGCCGAAGGTGGCGATGGCGACGGCGATGGCGAGTTCGAAGTTGTTGCCGGCGGCGGTGAAGGCGAGCGTTGCGGTGCGGTCGTAGTTGAGGCCGATGGCCTTGCCGAGGGCGAAGGTGCCGAACCACATGACCGCGAAGTAGACGAGGAGCGGCAGCGCGATCCTCGCGACGTCCAGCGGCTGCGAGGTGATGGTCTTCCCCTGAAGGGCGAAGAGGATGACGATCGTGAACAGCAACCCGTAGAGCGCCCACGGTCCGATCTTCGGCAAGAACTTCGTCTCGTACGACTCCCGGCCCATCCTCTTCTCGCCGATCCGGCGGGTGAGGAATCCGGCCACCAGCGGAACGCCGAGGAAGATGACGACGTTCAGGGCGATCTTCCACATCGAGATGTCGAGCGTCTCGCCCTCGCCGAGGCCCAGCCAGCCGGGCAGCAGGTCGAGGTAGAACCAGCCCAGGACGCCGAAGGCGATGACCTGGAAGACCGAGTTCAGGGCGACGAGGACAGCGGCGGCCTCACGGTCGCCGCAGGCCAGGTCGTTCCAGATGATCACCATGGCGATGCACCGCGCCAGGCCGACGATGATCAGGCCGGTGCGGTACTCGGGCAGGTCCGGCAGGAAGATCCAGGCGAGGGCGAACATGAGTGCCGGGCCGAGGATCCAGTTGATGACGAGCGACGAGACCATGAGCTTCTTGTCGCCCGTGACGGCGTCGAGCTTGTCGTACCGGACCTTGGCGAGGACCGGGTACATCATGATCAGCAGGCCGACGGCGATGGGCAGCGAGATGCCGCCGATCTCGACCTTGGCCAGGGCGTCGTTCAGGCCTGGGATCAGCCGCCCGAGCCCGAGGCCGAGGCCCATGGCGAGGAGGATCCAGACGGCGAGGAAACGGTCGAGCGTCGACAGCTTCGCGACGACCGAGGAATCCGCCGCCGGAGCGGGCGCTTGGGTGGGGGTCACGGACAGGCCCTCTTGTTCTCGGCAGCGGTACGGGCGGACTCGGCCAGGTCGGCGAACTGGCCGGCGAGCTGGGCGATGACGTCCGGCTTCAAGCGGTAGTACGTGAAGCGACCGCAGGGCTCGGTCTCCACCACACCGGCCTCGCGCAGCACGCGCAGGTGGTTGGAGAGGTTGGTCTGCTTGGCGCCCGTCTCCTCGACGAGGTGGGTGGTGCAGAGGGTCTCGCGGGCGAGCAGGGTCACGATCTGGAGCCTGAGGGGATCGGCCAGAACCCGGATCAGATCAGTATCGACTGACGTCATCATGGACTGATACTGTCACATCACTCGCTGCTGATACCAGCCGGGGCTGACCTCTTGCCGGCAAGGAAGATCCGATGACCACCGCTCCGCTCGCCTCCGTGCTCTTCGTCTGCGTCCACAACGCGGGCCGCTCCCAGATGGCCGCCGGGTTCCTCAACCACCTGGCCGGCGATCGCGTCGAGGTCCGCTCCGCCGGCTCGATCCCGGGCGACCAGGTCAACCCGGCCGCCGTCGAGGCCATGGCCGAGGTCGGCGTCGACATCTCCGATCAGAAGCCGAAGGTGCTGACCACCGAGGCCGTCCGGGCATCCGACTACGTCATCACCATGGGCTGCGGAGACGCCTGCCCGATCTTCCCCGGCAAGAAGTACCTCGACTGGGCCCTGGAGGACCCGGCCGGCCAGGGCGTCGAGGCCGTCCGTCCGATCCGCGACGAGATCAAGGTCCTCATCGAAGGCCTCATCGCCGAGATCGACGCGAAGCAGGAGGCGTGACTCCCTTGACCGACTCGAATGCGGCGACCGGGGGCGACGTCCGTGGGTCGTCGTCATAGGCTCCGGCCCCGCCGGATACACCGCCGCCCTCTACACCGCCCGCGCGCAGCTCAAGCCGCTGCTCTTCGGCAGCTCGATCTTCGTCGGCGGGTCCCTCACCACCACGACCGAGGTCGAGAACTTCCCCGGATTCCCCACCGGCATCGAAGGCCCCGACCTCATGGACAACATGCGGGCCCAGGCCGAGCGCTTCGGCGCCGAGATGATCGACGACGACATCGTCTCCGTCGACCTGACCGGCGACATCAAGGAAGTCACCGACAGCGAGGGCACAGTTCACCGCGCCAAGGCCGTGATCATCGCGACCGGCTCCGGCTACCGCAAGCTAGGCCTCCCGAACGAGGACGAGCTGTCCGGCCGCGGTGTCTCGTGGTGCGCCACCTGCGACGGCTTCTTCTTCCGCGACCGCGACATCGTCGTGGTCGGCGGCGGCGACACTGCCATGGAGGAGGCCACCTTCCTCACCCGCTTCGCCCGCTCCGTCACTGTCGTCCACCGCCGCTCGACCCTGCGCGCCTCCAAGACCATGCAGAACCGGGCCTTCGCGGACGACAAGATCTCCTTCGCCTTCGACAGCGAGATCGCCGAGATCAAGGCCGAGAACGGCATGCTCGCCGGCGTCGTCCTGCGCGACACCTTCAGCGGCAAGACCCGCGACCTCGACGCCACCGGTCTCTTCATCGCCATCGGCCACGACCCGCGCGCGGATCTGTTCACGGGGCAGATCGACCTCGACGACGAGGGGTACATCAAGGTCGAGGCGCCCTCCACCCGCACGAACCTGCCAGGGGTCTTCGCCGCCGGCGACGTCGTCGACCACACCTACCGACAGGCCATCACGGCCACGGGCTCCGGCTGCCAGGCCGCACTCGACGCGGAGCGATACCTCGCCGCCCTCGCCGACAGGAGCACGGCCGCCGCGAGCGTCGCCGTCACAGCCTGAGGCCACACCGAAGCCCACGCTGCCCGGCCCGCCTGGGTCGGCGCCGCTCACGTCCCCGACGGCCGCGGCTGCTCCGGCGGAACCGAGCTCTCGGCAGCCGCCATCCACTGGTCCAGGTCGGCCTGGGTGAACTCCGCCCACGGTGGGATCTCGGGGAGCCGGCGGAGGAGGTCGTAGGCCTCGGGGATCTGGGGGCCGCGGAGGACCGGGCAATGACAGCCGGCGATGACCTCCGCGTTCAGGCGTTGGAAGTCGGTGACGACCGCCCCGAACTTCTGGGCGTCCAGCAGGGCGACCCAGGGGGACACCAGGCGCCCGCCGAAGAGCTGGCCGTCGCGGAATTCGTCCGGCGACATCGCTGCCGTTTCGGGCATGGGAGCCGACACGTTCGTGGCGAAGGTGTCGACGGCCCACAGGACGTCGGTCTTCGGGTCGAAGAGTGCGCGGGTCGTGGGGTTGTCGTACAGAGGCGGTCGTTTGGCGACCAGGGTGCGGTCGCCCGCGTCGATCGTGTCGCCGTCGGTCATGAAGCGGCACCGGTTGATGGGAGTCTCCCACTCCTCGGCCATGCGGCCGAGGGAGAACCACGTCGTCAGCAGGGTCGCGTTCGGGCATGCCGCGAGGACGGCGAGGAGGTTGCCGGCGTGGTCGCGGTCGTCGTGGGTGAGGAAGATCCACCGCACGTCCAGGGGATCCACGACGGACCAGGCTGCCTCCAGCCACTGGGCGCGCACCGCCGGCGCCCCGGTGTCCACGAGGATCGGTTCCGCTCCCCGGATCACCATCGAGTTCATCGGGAAGTGGCCGACCGGCGGGGCCTCGAGGGCCCATGGGATGACGAACGTCTCCTCGGCGATCTTGTACGGCTGCAGAAGGGTGAAACTTTCCATGGTGGTCATCGCTGCTCTCCTTAGGGCGGAGTTGCCGCAGCGTCCATGACTCCAGTGCAACCCCGTGCCTGGTTGTCGTCAAACGCGACGGATCGACCACGCTCGGACCGGCCGGCCACGCTCACCGGCCTGCTGCTCGGACTGGCCGGCGCGGCGGGCGAGACGGCCCCCTGATCTTCACCGCCACGGTGTTCCTCGGGGCCCCCACCCTCCCAACCGGTGCCACGACCATGGACAACAAGGTCGACAGGACTGTCATCTCGGTCCGCGACCTGCAGATCCTCGACGGCACCAAGCGCCTGGTCGGACCGGTGACGTTCGAGCTGGCCGCCGGATCCACCACCGGCCTGTGCGGTCCGTCGGGCGCCGGCAAGTCCACCGTGCTTCACACCCTGGTCGACCTGCTGCCCCACGGTCTCCGCCGTCAGGGCGAGGTGGAGGTCCTCGGCCGTCCCGTCCGGCACGGCAAGGGCGACGCCGGCCTGCGCAGCACCGTCGTCCTGGTACCGCAGACCCCCGTGGTCTTCTGCGGCAGCATCCTGGACAACGCCCTGTTCGACCTCCGTCACCCGGTACGGGCGTCCCCACAAGCGCCCTGGACGAGCGGAGCCGCGACACGGTCGAGGAGTCCGTGGCGGCCCTGCGGGGCAATCGGACGGTCCTGCTCGTCTCGCACGACCCCGCGCAGCCGGAACGCCTCCGGACCCTCGCTCCGGATCTCGCGGGGGACGCCGACCGCGGTCGGCTTGCGGGGTGGCGGCGACGGTCGCATAGTCCGAGGTATGGACGCGCGTGAGGCGGCGCTCCGACAGGCGTACGAGCATGCTGTCCGGTGGCTGGCGAGCCTGTCCGACCGCCGGATTCCCGCCCGCGCTTCGGTCGACGAGATCGTGAACGCGCTCGGTGCCGAACTGCCTGCCGGCCCCGGCACGCCCGCCGACGTCGTCGACCTGCTGGCCACGGCCTGTGAACCGGGGCTCACCGCGTTCCCCAGCGGCCGCTTCTACGGGTTCGTGGTGGGCGGCACCGAGCCGGCCGCGCTGGCTGCCGACTGGCTGGTCAGCGCCTGGGACCAGAACTGTGTGATGCGCACCGTCTCGCCCGCGTACACGGCGGCGGAGGAGATCGCCGGCGCCTGGTTGCTCGATCTGCTCGGCCTGCCGGGGGACAGCTCCGTGGGCTTCACCACGGGTGCGACGATGGCGAACTTCACGTGCCTCGCCGCCGGGCGGGACACGGTGCTGCGGCGCACCGGCTGGAACGTCGCCCGTGACGGCCTCACGGGTGGCCCGCCCGTGCGTGTCGTCGCCGGCGAGTCCCGGCACATGGCCATCGACCTGGCCTTGCGCTACCTCGGGCTCGGCCGGCCCGACCTGGTGGCCGCGGACGATCAAGGACGCATCGAGCCCGAGGCCCTGCGCAGGGCGCTGACCACCGGCGGACAGAGCCCCACGATCGTGATCCTCCAGGCCGGCGACATCCATTCCGGCGCCTTCGATCCCTTCGCCGCCGGCATCCGTGCCGCGCGCGAGGCAGACGCCTGGGTCCATGTCGACGGCGCGTTCGGACTGTGGGCAGCCGCCTCGCCGCACTACGCCCACCTGACGGCGGGCTGCGCGGACGCGGACTCCTGGGCGACGGACGCCCACAAGACGCTGAACGTCCCCTACGACTGCGGACTCGCGATCGTGCGCGACGCGTCCGCGGTCCGGGCGGCGATGGGCCAGCGTGGCGACTACCTCATCCAGCACGAACACGGCGACCCCATCGACAAGGTGCCCGAACTCTCCCGGCGCGGCAGAGCGTTCACCGTGTGGGCCGCCCTCAGGTCCCTCGGCCGATCAGGCGTCTCCGACCTCGTCGAGCGGCTGTGCCGCCACGCCTCCGCGTTCGCCGCCGGCATCACCGGGATCGACGGCGCGACCGTTCTCAACGAGGTCGCGTTCACACAGGTCTGCGCCGAGTTCGGCAGCGACGGACGCACCGACCGGGTACTTGCCAGGCTGCTCGACGACGGCACCGCCTGGATCAGCGGCTCCACCTGGCACGGCAGACGCGTCATGCGGATCTCGGTGAGCAACTGGTCGACCACCGACGACGATGTGACGCGCACACTCGACGCGATCCGGCGCGCGGCCGCAGAGGCCTGACGGCAGTCGAACCGCCCGTCGAACCACCCGTCGCACGCCCCTGCACCAGGAGTGGCACGAGCTGGAGGACGCAAAGGGGCCCGCCAGCACTCCGAGGGCGGTGTTCGAGGCGTGGTCGACGGTGATCGACGCCTTCCGGCAGGTCGGGCCCGAGACCGTCTCCACGCCACCTGCGTTCGAAGACTCCGCACACCTTGCCGCCGGACTTCGTCGTTCGAGGCCCGGCGGCACGGTATGCGTGGGGGAATCGCTCCGGCGTTCATCTCTCTGCGCGGACGGAGTGCACTGTCGTGTCGCGCGGAGTGCGGCTAGATGCTTGATCCGCCGCCGGATGTGTTGTTCCACCAGGCGCTGTAGGAGTTCAGCGAGTACCGCTTCTGCACGCCGCTGGTCGAGGTGATCTCAAGGCCGAACTGCATCGTGTCGAAATCGGTGTTGCGCAGGAGGTTCTGCGACGCGGCCCATCGCCAGACCGCCGAGGCGTCGATGCTGCCGGTGTCGGTCTGTTGGGCGGGGATGAGCTGCAGGACGTTCCAGCCGGGATCGACCTGCCAGACCGACGCGTACAGGATGCCGCCGACGGTCACGTTGGACGCGATCTGCCTTCCCCAGCCGCCTGCCGTCCCGGACCAGCTGGTGAAGACCATGATCTCGTCCTGGTTGCCGGTCGACCAGAGGTCGCTCGTCCAGTTCCAGTGGTCGCTGCCGGCGACGGGAGCCGACGACGTGTTGTACCAGAAGCCCGCCGAGTTCAACTGCGACAGGGGCGTCCGGGGCCGGACCGAGGTGTTCGGGTAGGACTTGATCCCGCCGCCGGAGTGGTTGGCATCGACGTACCAGGACTTGATGCTGTTCACGGTCTGACACTGCGTGCCGTGGTTTTCGCCCCAGACGTTGTTGTAGATCGTCCAGGTGCCCTGGGTGTACTGACCCCACCGGTCGCAGGTGGCGCTTGCCTGGGCCTGCGCCGGAGACGCGAAGCTCAGGAACCCGGCGATCACGGCGACGATCAGGGCGAGCCGTCCGAACCCGGCCGACTTGCTGCTGATGGATTCAAGGGATTGCCCACTCATGTGTCCCTCCAAGGACGGCGATGGGTTGTTCCGGACCCCGCCGAAAGCGATTCGGCCGAGACGGTCGATCGGCTGACGTGGTGACACCTTCGCTCCGTTCGCATGCGGTGCAGCTCGCGATGGTGGGTGGCTCGTGTCGTCGAGGTGGCGCGCTCAAGAGCTGCGGGAACGGTGCTCGGTCCCCTTGCTTTCAAGCACCGGTCTGCCAGACGCAGTTGCACACTGTCGAAGCGCTTGCGTCCCGCCGGACAGTAATGATGGGACGTCTGAACAGCAAGACTCTGCGCAGGAAGACACACTTCTTTCACCTGTGGACATCGCCGTCGATGCGCTTCGAACAGCGCCGCCGCGCCCGCCACCTGGCCTTCACGGAACCGCTACTGGCCCCGGTGGATGTGGCGGAAGGTGCCGGGGCGGGTGCCGGTCAACGGGATCTTGTGAACGATTTCCACCGGCGTCTGCGTGAACTCGACGACGGTGCGGGCGCATCAGCATGCGGCCGGGGCCAGAAAAGAGGGCCTGGGAAGGCGAAGCGGTCGGTCGGTCACGCGGCGGGCTGACCACCAAGATCCACCTCGCCTGCGTCGGCGAGGGCCGGCTCAAGCAGAGCCGGGCCCTGGCCACTCGCTACGACAAACGCGCCCGGCACTGCCGAGCCATGGTCACCGTCGCCCGCCTACGACTCCGGCTCCCATGACTGCCCGGACACTCCCTGAAGCCTGTCGTTCGGATCAGGCCGGGATGCGGGTCCCTGCGCCGCCGACCCTGATCCGCCGGTCGCCCGCCCGCAGTTCCACCGTCAGGACGCCGGGGCGTCCCATGTCCTCCCCTTGGTGGAGGGTGAGGACCGTCGCCTCGGGGACGAGTCCGAGCTCACGGGCGTACGCGCCGAAGGCGGCGGCCGCCGCCCCGGTCGCCGGGTCCTCGACCACACCGCCCACCGGGAAGGGGGCGCGGACGTGGAAGACCTCCGCAGAGGCGCGCCAGACCAACTCCAGCGTCGTCAGGTCGAGCCGGTGCATGAGGGTCTCCAGGCGGGCGAAGTCGTACGCCAGGTGGGCCAGGCGCTCTCGGCTCGCGGCGGCAAGGATCAGATGGCGGGCGCCCGCGAAGGCGATGCGGGGAGGCAGGGCGGGATCGAGGTCGCCGGCCGGCCAGTCGAGCGCGGCGAGTGCCTCTGCCAGGTCATCGGCCGCGACCTCCTCGATGTGCGGCTCGACGCTCGTGAGTGTGGCCCGCAACGCCCCGCCCTCGCGCGTCACGGTGACCGGCACGGTCCCGGCCCGCGTGGTGAATACCAGGTCGCCGGGACCGATGCGCTCGCCGAGGGCCACGGCCGTCGCGACGGTGGCGTGACCGCAGAAGGGCACTTCCGCCTTGGGGCTGAAGTAGCGGATGGTGTACGCGCGCCCGGCGTCCGACGCGCCGGAGCCCGCTCCCTCGGACGGCGCAGTCAGGAACGCGCTCTCGCTGTAGCCGACTTCGGCGGCGATCGCCAGCATCTCCTCGTCGCTGAGGCCCGTGGCGTCGAGAACGATTCCGGCGGGATTGCCTCCCTCGGGATCGTCGGAGAAGGCGGTGTAACGCAGGACGTCGGGGGTTTCCCGTGTGGAGTTCATGCCGGGGCAACGGCGGGGGCCCCCGGGTTGATTCCCCAGGTAGGGACCGTCTCGGAGCTCCGCTCCGCGGTCACGATCTCGGCGATCTCGGCTTCTGCGCTCATGGCATACACCCCCTCGTGTCGATCCGCTCCCGCCCCCGACGATGCTCAACGCGCGCGAGCGGACAAGGCACATGGCCGTCCCCGGGTTCCACCGCGCGCGCTCCGCGGCAGCATCGCCGGGAGCTTGAGGCGTGAGCACGGCGATAGAGGCCGTGTGGAATCTGGAACCGGCCGCCGAGTTGATCATCGGTGCCAGATCCGCCGCGAGACGGAACGTGAGATTCTCGACGCCGCCGAGCGGTTGCTGCGCGAGCGGCCCTTTCGTGAGATCAGCGTCGATGCCGTGATGAGCCAGACCGGGCTCAAGCGCCCTGCGTTCTACGTGCACTTTCGAGACCGGCACGATCTGGCCCTGCGCGTCGTGGAGAACGCCGGCCGCACCCTGTTCGAGATGACCGACCGCTGGTTGCGCGGCGAGGACCCGGCGGCCGACGCCCGTCGCGCCTTCGAGGGCTTGGTCGAGGTCTACGTCGAGCACGGCTCTGTCCTACGCGCGCTGGCCGACGCCGCCGCGAGCGACGAGAAAGTCGAGCGCGCCTATAACGCGCTCGTCCAGCGCTTCATCGACGCTACCGTCCGGCACATCCGAGATGAGCAAGCCCGCGGTCGAATCGGTGAACTCGCGGATGTCGAGCAGACGGCCCGTGCCCTGATCTGGATGGACGAGCGGTACCTCTCCGAAGCCCTTGGTCGCGAACCGCACGCCGATCCGCAGGTGGTTGCCGACGTCCTCTACAACATCTGGATGTCGACGCTCTACAGCGCCGACCCAGCGGTCGCCTCACACCGAAGCGCCGCGTCACTACCTGCCGCCGGGCAGTAGCGGGGCTGCATCCAGGAAGCTGCCGCCCGGGCACGAGGACCAGGGCAACGCCCGCATCGGGATCTCCCCAACCCGGCGATGTCTACCTCGC
Source organism: Streptomyces sp. CB02980 (assembly GCF_014451325.2). Lineage (GTDB taxonomy): Bacteria > Actinomycetota > Actinomycetes > Streptomycetales > Streptomycetaceae > Streptomyces. The sequence continues at coordinate 804,146 of NZ_JACSCH020000001.1, forward strand.
CCCGGCAAGGCGCCCTGGCCACCACACCAGCCGGTGACCACCCACGCCCGAAAGCCCATGGGCACTGCGCACACCCCTGCAGATGAGGGCAGCGGGCCTCGGGCAGCCTGCTGCGTCCTCACGCAGGTCGCCGCGAGCAGATCCGCTGACCGGCAGGGCCATGGGAGTAGCGGTGATGCAAAGGCTCGCCGCAGGGGCGGCAGTCGGTCGACTGCCGCCCCTGCGACACGTTCACAGGCGCCACGGCACGCGCCTCGCACCTCCCGGCCGCTACTCCTGGGCGCGCGCACCCAGCATGTCCACCGCGTTGAGGAACAGATACGCGCCGAGGACGTAGAAGAACACTCGCCATGCGACACCCTTCGTCTTCCATCGCTCGGACGCTCGTTCCGTGTCGTCACCCTCGCTGATCGCGACAGCCTCCTCTCAGGACGGCGCATGGCCGGCGGGGGTGCTGCGGATGCGGAACTTGACAACCCCTCGCCGGAACATTCTAAACTCAAAGTGGAATCGAAGACGACTTTTGTTTCCGGCTCACCATCCACCAGCGAGATCTCAGCTGATCGTGGCCAGGGCCGCGCGGATCGTCGGTCAGCGCGGCGGTCTCCACGGCTGGGCAGGCAGGAGCACGAACTCATGAGCGGCACGATCGACAGCCATGCCCTTGCGGGCACACCCCGATGAACACCGATGCCTGCGGCACCACCCGACACGTCGACCTTCGGGGGTACTCCGGCAGAGCGCGTGAATGGCAGAAGGCGAGCTGGAACCGGGTACTGCGTGAAGTGGTCGTCGGAAGCCTGATCATGCTCATACCTGCCCTCCTCCTGGGATTCTTCATCTCCTGGGAGATGGGCACAGCCGTCATCATGGTGACCGCGGGAGCGGCCGCACTCTCCTCGCTCTTCTTCTCCTTCAGGGGGCACACGCTGAGATGCGCGGCCAAGAAGGGCGTCGTTCTCGCGCTCGGTTGGTGGGAGCGGGTCTGAAGCCCGCGCTGTTCACTCCTGTGACATGACGCCTCAGCGGCGATGGCACATCCCGCCTGCGAGCCTCGGCCGGCGCGGTGCATGCTCCCCGCGCCACGACCGCCTTCGGCCACTTCGGCCCTCGTCAGACGCTGTCCAGAGCGGAGACGAGACTGGCCACGGTGATGGTATTGAAAACGAACGCGATACACGCGTTGGCCGTCACAGTCCGGCGCATCTCCTTGGACATCACGGTGACATCGGTCGTGCCGAACGTCGTCATGACCGAGAAGGCGAAATAGATGTAGTCGATCCAGATCAAGTTTCCGTCGCCGGGAAACTCAAGTGCCCGCTCTCCTTCCACAAGGTTGTCGGCTTGGAAGGCGACCGCGAAGGAGACGGCGACGCAGATCCAGGCGACGGCCACCAGGGCGAGGGCCGCAAGCGCTCGGGGAACCGGTTCGAACGCAGAGCCGATGTGCCCGGGACGCCACACGACCGCCACGACCAGGGCGGCGGCCGCGATGAAGAGGGAAACCCCTGGCCCGGGTGCCGTCCCGTACACGTACCGCTGGAGCATCGTGCCCCGCGTCTCCCGGCCGGCCCAGGTGCGCACCCGCTCCGGAGGGGCGGTCGAGAAGGCGATGGTCGTGATCAGGAGATAGGGAAAGAGGTAGGCGAGCAACAGCAGCACGCACACATCAGCCCCCGAGTAGCGCGCCCAGCTGCGATCGATACCGAGAAGCAGTGCTGCTGTTCCTGCGGCGATGCATCCACTCAGCGCCGACCGGCGGCGTTCGGAGAGCCACTCGTTCCGGCTGCGAGCCCCGGGACGCGACTGCTGCACGGGCGAACTCCTCAGGACTTCCGGCTGTCGACCACGTCGAGTCCCGAAGCTACGGCATCACGCCGGCCCACCAGCGGTGCGCGCCGGGGTGTCGTCATGCTCGAACGCCCGCGGGCCACCTGGGCGCCCGTGGAGCACCCTTCGTGCCGTTCTCGACCCACGACGGCATTTGAGCACCATGCTGAACGGCCTCGGGCCGATAGGCGGCCCATCGGGACCGAGGGGACGAAGCGAGTAGCCAGACCGCAACGAAGCCGATGAGTTCGCCGGCCAGAACCGCGTACCCGGGCCCCTGAAAACGTTCACGACGAGGTCGTGAAGCCGTCGCCGTCGGCCGGGAGCTGATTGGCCACGCAGAGTACGACGACGAGGGAGATCAACCCGTCGTCGAAACCTCCCTCGATGTTCAGGGCCGCCCGTACCCGCAGGGGAACCCTTTCGTCCCTCAGGAGGACCGGGGCGAGATCCATAGGCATCACGCAGACTGCGGCCACGGTAGGGAGCCACCAGTTCGTTCCGGGGAAGAGCAGGGCGCCGGCGAGGATGACGGAGGCCGGCAGGGCCGGGCTCAGCAGACGGACTTCTCCCACCGTCCTCCTCGGCTACGGGAGGTTCGGCCGACAGTGCTCGTCCCTGTCTTCTACGGATGCCCTCTCAGGCCCGCCGGCCGTTGTGCCGGCCGCCGTTGAACCAATCGGCGATACGGTCCACGAGCCAGACCGCACGGAGACCGGCCCGGGACATGGCCGGCGCGGGGAAGAACCTGGGCTTCTCGCGCCACAGGGCGAGGAGGTCCTCGTGCGGGGTGTCGCCGGCAACGTGGTCGGCGATCAGCTGCCCGAGGTAGGGGGCTTGCCCCAGGCCGTGCCCATTGCAGCCGATCGAGTAGTGGATGTTGTCGGCGACCCGGCCCGCCACGGGCAGCCAGCTGGGCGTGACCGCCACCCAGCCGCCCCACGTGCGGTCGAACTCGACGTCCGCGAGGGAGGGGAAGTACGTCCTGAACCCCTCCAGGAGACCGGCCACTACCGACTCGTCGGCCGTGCGTCCTGGCGACAGCGGGTACTTTCCGCGCTGCAACCTGCGCACGCCGGTGACGATCGTGTTGCGCGACGTCAGCCGGAAGTTCTGCATGATGGCGTGCTGGGTGACGAGTCCGGACCGGCTGGTCCAGCCCAGAGCGGCGAGGCGGGCGGGATCGATCGGCGCGGTTTCGGCCTCCGTGACCCAGATCGGAGAGGCCAGTCGCTTCGGGGTGACCGCCAGCTCTCCGCCGAACGCATTCGCGGCCAGCACCACTCGGTCGGCCCGGACGTGACCACCGGGCACCGAGACCCGTACACCGGCGCCGGACGCCTCGACGTTCTCGACACGTGTTCGTTCGTATACGCGTACCGTCGAGGCGAGCAGGGCGCGACGCACGCCCATGGTCAGCTTCCCCGGGTCCAGCATGCCGCCGACCGGTTCGCGTACCCCGCCGATGAAGCCCCGCGGGATACCGAGTTCGGTGCTGTCCCCGACCTCGACCGTCGCGCCCGCTGCGGCGAGGATCTTGGCGACTCGGCGGACCCTGCCCATCTGGCCCTTCGACACCGCGACACCGACATTGCCCGTCGGCTCGTAGTCGCACTCGATGCCGAGGCGGTCGATGAGAGCCTCGATGAAGTGGGCGGAGTTCTCGGCGAACCTCACGATGGCGGGCAGGCGCTTGGGATAGAGGAGATTGAGCAACTGGATGTCGCCGCCAGGCCCGCCCGCCAGCTGTCCGGCGTTTCGCGAACTCGAGCCATGGCCGCAGAACTCCGCCTCGAGCAGAACGACGTCGACTCCGCGTTCGGCCAGGCGCAGGGCGGTCGACATGCCTCCGAGCCCGCCCCCCACGACCGTCACTTCACAGGTCAGATCGCCCTCTAGCGCTGGACTCACATCGGACGGTGCCTCGATCCATCCGGTGAACGTCCTGTAGTCGATGCTGTGGCTTGCCATCTCACCGTTCCTTGCGCGCGCTGCACCCGTGGTGCGAGCAATTCATTAATATCAAACTCGATTCGAGTTTGATATCGAGACGGAGCGATGTCAAGGGCAAGGACGCGATGCCGCCGGAGGGCTGCTTGCTAGACTGTCGACTCATGATCGACTTTGCTTGTCCGGCCGGGGGGTCGCGTGGTTGAGGAACGTACCGGCGAGCCGAAACGCGGCCGCTCGGCAACCGCCACTGCGGGAGCGCCTCAGGCTCCTGCCCGGCCGGAAGCGGCACTGCAGCGTCGCGGGGTGGCCCGGGTCAAGGCGATCCTGGACGCCGCGGAGGAGATCCTGGCCGAAGGCGGCTACGAAGCAGCCACCCTCAAGGCGATCGGAGAACGGGCGGGCATCCCGACGCCGTCCGTCTACCACTACTTCAAGGACCGCTACCAGGTGGACGCGGCCATCATCACGCGTCACAGCGACGCGCTGCTGGGCGTGCTCGACGGCATCGACGGCGAGGCGTTCGGATCGGTCTCCGACGTCGTGGGCCTGGTGTTCGACCCGATCGTCGAGTACTTCCGGGCGCACCCGAGCTGTGTCCAGCTCTGGTTCTCCGGTCGTCACGAGGCTCTGAGTGCCCAGTTCCAGGAGTTCGACGACCAGGTCGCGGAACGCCTGTGGCGACTGGGGATCGGTCGCGGACTGCTGCGCGTCGACACGCCGCTTCTCGTGATGAGGCTGGCGTTCGAAGCCGGCGGACGCCTCTTCGACGTCGCCTTCCAGCAGGACCCGAACGGGGACGAGAGGACGATGACCGAGGCGAAGCGGATGGTGACCGCCTACCTCGAGACCTACGCGGAGAAGGGCACGGCCAACCGGGCCGACTGACATCTCCGGGCACCAGCCGGGTGCCCGCGCCCTTCTGCGGCGCCGCACGCCAAGGGCGGGGCGGCCATCGGCGGGGCGGCCGTCGGCGGGCCCGCCCCGCCCTGGCGGTATGTCACCGTAGCGGGGCGCCCCACCGCACCTCTTCCCGGATCCGGTTCTTGAGGAGCTTGCCCCCCGCGTTGCGCGGGAGCGCCTCGGTGACGACAGTGGCGTACTGGGGGATCTTGAAGTCGGCGAGCCGGTCCCGACAGTGCGCAAGGACGGCGGCGAGGTCGATCTCGCCCCGGTCGCCGTAGAGGACGGCCCCGACCTTCTCGCCCATCACGTCGTCGGGCACACCGAGGACCGCGGCGTCCGTGACGCCGGGGGCGGAGAGCAGGACCGCCTCGACCTCCACGCTGGAGACGTTCTCACCGCCGCGGTTGATGATGTCCTTGATCCGGTCGACGATGTGGACCCGTCCGGCGTCGTCCACCCGGACGATGTCACCGGTGTGCAGCCACCCGTCCACGACCGCCGCTGCCGTGGCCCCCGGCCTTCGCCAGTAGCCGACCGTCACGTTGGCGCCGCGGACCACCAGCTCCCCGAAACTCGCGTCGTCCCCGATGGGGACGACGCCGAGGTCCACCGAGGGGACGGCGTAGCCCACGGAATCCGCGTGCTCGACCGCGTCCCCGTCCGGCAGGACGGTGATCAGCGAGGCCGTCTCGGTCATGCCGTACCCGTTGATGACTCTGGCCTGCGGGAACGCCTCTCGGAGGGCCCGCACCAGGACGGGGGCGATCGGCGCGCCCCCGTACGCCACCGTACGCACGCCGGACACGTCGGCGCCGACGAAAGCCGGGTGGCGCAGCAGCAGGGCGTACACCGCGGGCACGGTGACCAGGAAGGAGATCCGCTCGGAAGTGATCGCCTCCGGCAGCGCCGGCAGGTCGAGCGCGGGCATGATCACGGACGTGCCGCCGACGTACGCGGCGACCATGAGCTGCGCGTTGCAGGCGGTGACGTGGAACAACGGCACGGAGATCAGCGTCCGCAGGTCGGGACCCGCGTCGCGCGGTATGCCGAGGCAGCGGACCATGTTCTCCGCGCTGGTGACGAATGCCTCGTGGGTGGTCGGCACTCCCTTGGGATGCCCGGTCGTCCCCGAGGTGTAGAAGAGCGCGGCGACATCGTCACGGTCGGGGTCCGCCGTCACGTACGGAAGCCCGTCGGGCAGCGGGGCGTCGGCCGACAGGTCCACCCGCACGCCGGCGTCCTCGAGGACGAACTCGACCTCCGGCCGGGCGGACCGCGTATTGACCGCGACGGCGATGCCGCCGGCCATGACGGTGCCCCAGAAGGCGAGCACCCAGTTCGTACCGGCCGGGTACCGGACGGCCACCCGGTCCCCGTGTCCCACGCCGAGGGCGCGAAGCCCGCCGGCGACCCGCGTCGCACGCTCCCACAGCTGCCCGTAGGTGAGTCGATCCCCGCCGAGCTCGACGAGGGCTTCGACGTCGGGCCGTTCCTCGACGTGCTTGCGGAGCAGGTCGAGGAGCGTCGCGGGTACGTCCGCGTAGTGGGGGTGGCCGTTCGCGTCTCTTGTCAGGTCGTCCTGGGGAAAGGGATCACGCGCGCGCGTGAGGGGAATGATGGCGTGGGGCATGGCAGCGGCTCTCCTCGGAAGGGCGTGGACCGTCGACGTACGCACGGTGTACGGGGTGACCAGGGCGTCGCAGCGACTCGACCTCCCCGGTGCGAGGTCGCGGCGACGCCCTGGTCGGAGTCGAGTCGGGAGCGTCCCTGGTGCGCCGACTCGACGTCTTGGTGGCGCGGACTGCCGGCACGGATCGGGCCGGCACCTGGTCAGCCGCGCAGGGCGGAGGCGAAGATCTTCGGCAGGGCGGTCCAGCGGGGCGAGGCGGCGAAGTCGGCGAGGAGTCGGCCCGTGGTGGCCGCCGTGCGGTTGCTGACGAACCACGGGGGCTTCGGGGACAGGGTCGTCCTGCCGTGCAGGATGGCCCGGGGCGCCGGGTGGAACGGACCGCGGACGACGGTGCGTTCCGGCCCGTCCAGGAGGAGGGCGTTGTGCACGACGCCGATGCCGCTCTGCACGTCGTCGAGGGTGTGGCCCGGGTAGGCGCCCCAGCTGGCGGTCGCGGTGAGGTAGCCGACGCCGGTCCAGGCGTTCAGGGCGACCGTCCCGTATCGGAGTTCGGCGATGACCTTGTCGAGCGCGTCTCCGAGCGCGGCGATGGTCCGGGGGTGCGCGATCAGGTTCACCCCGAGCGTTCCGGCGAGTCTCTCGTTCGCGGTGTGGATCGCCTCGTCGAGGAACTGTCCCATGTCTCCGGGGAGTGCCAGCACCGCGAGCACCGGTCCGAAGTACTCGGTGGTCAGGGCGGGGCCCGGATCGGCCGGGTCGAGGTCCGTGAGGAGCACCCTGCCCCCGGCGAGGCGCCGTGCGTCGGCGTACGCGTCGACGGCCCGGCCCACGCGGGCGTCGCTGCCCGGGTAGTAGGCGGGGCGCGCCGGCGCGTCGGACAGCGCCTGCCGGAGATGGGTGAGGAAGCGGTCCTTCTGCGCCCAGTCGGAGCTGATGAGGACGACCTGGCTGGCGACGCAGTTGTAGCCGCCGTTGTGGAGCTTCTGGGTGGCGATGTGCTCGGCCTGGTAGCGCAGGTCCGCCTCGGACCAGTCGCCCGGGATCACGATCGTCGGGGACACCCCGCCCAGTTCACTCGTCACCGGCTTGCCGAGCAGCGGAGTGCCGGCCGCCTTCCGGGCGGCGCCCTCCTTGCCCGAGCCGAAGACGATCGCGTCATGGGTGGCGGCGCTGCCGGTCATGTGGACGTGGGAGACCTTCGGGTGGTTCACGAGGTACCCGCCCACGTCGGCGCCGCCGGTGAGGATCCGTACCGCGCCCAGGTCGATCAGCGGGGCGAGGACCTCGCCGAAGACGTCGAGGAGACCGTCGGTGACCGGGTTGAGCTTGAGGGCCACCACCCGGTTGTTCGCGTACAGCTCGTACAGCACGTCCAGGATCGGGATCGAGGTGATGTTCCCCGCGCCCAGCACGACGCCCACGCCGTCCGTCTCGGCCGGGCGGAGCTGGGCGAGGCCCGCGCGCGTCCGTACCTCCTCCTTGGTGACACCCGGGGGCATCCACACCTCGGCGCTGAAGCCGTTCAGGAGCAGCTGATCCCAGATGCTGTGCGGCAGCACTCGGACCGACACGCGCCCGCCGGGCGCCCGGCCGAAGGAGAAGTCGTCGACGGGGCTGCGGCTCTCCTCCAGGGCCTCGATGCTGGCGGCGAGCGAGCCCAGGGAGGTGAGGACGGGATACGGGCCGGTGATCCACTCCTCGCCGACCAGAGGGCTGTCCTCCGGCAGGCGTTTGTACGCGACGGCCGCGCGGACCCACTCCTCCGCGTGCTCGGTGGTGGAAACACGCATCCGCTCCAGGAGCTCGCGCCGCTTCGCCCGGTCGCAGGCGGCCCACGCGGCCTCGCCACGGACCAGGTCATCGACGGCCCGGTCGATCTCCCACACCTGCTCGGTGGTCGGCGACGACGTGGCCATCAGACGGCTCCCTTGATGAGGTCGGCCGCCTTCTCTGCGGCCATGATCGTGGGCGCGTTGGTATTGCCTCGCGGCACCGACGGGAAGACCGAAGCGTCGACGACCCGCAGGCCCTGCACGCCGAACACGCGCAGATCGGAGTCGACGACCGAGCCGATGGCACAGGTCGACGTCGGGTGGAACAGTGTCTGGCCGGACCGCTGGGCCCAGGCGAGGAGGTCCGCGTCGGAGTCCGAGGCCGGCACGTCGAACGGCTCCGTGACCAGGTCGGCGACGGCCGACTGCGCGGCGATGTCCAGGGCGATCCGGATGCCCGCGACGATCGCGTCCCGATCCTCGGCCGTGGTCAGGTAGTTGTGCACGATCCGCGGCGCCGCGTCGGGGCGCGGGGAGCGCAGGGTGACCGATCCGCGGCTCGTCGGGGCGACCACGCACGGCCCGAAGGAGAAGCCGTGCTCGACGGGCGCGCCGAGCCCCTCCTGGTGGAAGAGCACCGGGGCGGCGTGGAACTGCACGTCGGGGGCGTCCAGTTCGGGTCGGCTGCGGAAGAAGCCGCCGGCCTCGCCGATGTTGGAGGTCAGCGGACCGCGCCCTTCGCTCTGCAGCAGGGCGGCGTTCTCCGCGGTGGCCGCGCCGATGAGCGACTCGGTGTCGGTACGGAGGTTCAGCAGGGTCATGTAGTGGTCCTGCAGGCCTTGGCCGACCGGCAGGTCCTGGACGACGTCGATGCCGAAGGGGGCCAGAGCGGCGGCGGGCCCGACGCCGGAGAGCATCAGCAGCTTCGGGGACGCGTACGCGCCGGCGGACAGGATCACCTCGCTCTCGGCGCGGACCACCTCGACGGCGCCGTCCCGCTCCACCTCGACGCCCGTGGCCCGGCCGTCCTCGATCACCACGCGGTGGGCGAGGGCCGAGGGGATCACGGTGAGGTTCGGCCGTTCGAGGGCGGGGTGCAGATAGGCGACGGCCGCGCTGCAACGCAGGCCGCCGCGCTGGGTGAGCTGGTAGCGCCCGACGCCGAACTGCGTCTCGCCGTTGAAGTCGTCGTTCGCCTTGTGCCCGGCCTGCTCGGCGGCCCGGACGAAGGCGGAGGCGAGCGGGTGCACGGACCGGCCGTCGCTGACGGTCAGCGGCCCGCCCGCGCCGTGGTACCCGTCCGCGCCGCGCTCGTTGTCCTCGCCGCGCTTGAAGTACGGCAGCACCTCGTCGTACGACCAGCCGGTCGCCCCGGCCGCGGCCCAGCCGTCGTAGTCGGCACGGCTGCCGCGGATGTAGATCATCGCGTTGATCGAGCTGGAACCGCCGAACACCCTCCCCCGGGGCAGATAGGCCCGCCGTCCGCCGATGCCCGGCTCCGGGTCGGTGTCCAGGTCCCAGTCGAGGGCGGACTTGAACAGCTGGGGGAAGGCCGCCGGAACATGGATCTCCTGTGCCGTGTCGGGGCCGCCGGCCTCGATCAGGGCCACCCGGACCGCAGGGTCCTCCGAGAGTCGCGCCGCGAGGACACAGCCTGCGGATCCTGCACCGACAATGACGTAGTCGTACATATTCATCCCGTCCCTTGAATGAAGAGTGCGTGGTCACGAACGAAGGGGTGGAGCGCTGCCGAAGAAGGGCCTGCGCTCCCCGGTGCGCCGTTATGTCCGAGGGGCCCGGTGACGCCCCGGGCGCCGGGGTGAACTCCGCGGATCGAGGCAATGCGTCAGGAAGTCGAGCTGATCGGCGAGCGCCCGCGCCTGTCCCGGTCCGTCGTAGACGTCGAGATGGTCGACCGGGTACTCACGCAGCTGTGCCGGCGTGCCGGCCCTGTCGGCCGTCCGACGCGCCGCTTCGGGCGGCGCGATGCGATCGTTCGTGCCGACCTGCACCAGAATCGGGCAGGTCAGGCGTCCGACAAAGGTGCTGGGCCGGTTCAGTCCGACCTTGAGCGCCGCACGGGCGCACACCTCGTTGCGGAAGGTGGGGCCGGCGAACGAGGCGGCGGTCTTCAGGGCGTCGGGGAGGGTCATCATCGCGAGGGATCCGGGATCCCCCACGACCGGCACGTGGTGCGGCGGTCGGCCGGCGAGGGCGCGAGCGGCGTCCCACAACCCGTGCCCTGCCAGGCGGCGCAGCGGGCGGACCCCGGCGTGGCGCAGGAGATGTGCCAGCGAGGCGAGGCCGTCCGTCACCGGCGTCAGGGACACGACCGCCGCCGCCCGGCCGTCCTGCGCCGCGACCACCAGGGCGTGACCTCCGGCGTACGAGGCGCCCCACAGCGCGACCCTGTCCGGGTCGACGCCGGCCAGCCGGCGGGCGGCCGCGAGGGCGGCATGGTAATCCTGCCGCTGGCGCCGGACCGAGACGTCCTGGCGTGGCCTGCCGCCGGAGTCCCCGAAGCCGCGGTAGTCGAAGACGAGCGAGTCGATACCGGCCTCGGCGAAGGGCTCGGCGTAGTTCAGCAGGCCGCTGTCGCGGGTCCCGCCGAAGCCGTGGGCCATCACCACACACGGTCGCCCGCCCGGACCCGCCAGTCCCTCGTTCGTGGCGGGCACGTGCCAAGCGGCGCAGGTGACGCCGTGGCTGGTGAAGCGGATCTCCCTCTTCATCACGCTCCCTCCGACCGGGACCGCGAGCGGGCGGGCGCCGCGGGGGCGGCGCTCCTGGTGAACTGCAGCGCATCGTCGTCGACCGGCTCCTCGCGCAGCCGCTCGATGTCCTTCTCGTACGCCATCTCGACCGTCCACGGTCCCTTGGTCCCGCGGCGGGGGAACGTTCCGATCCCGCGCTGGACGTAGCCCGAGGTCAGGTCCATGTAGGGCAGGCGGTCCATCGTGGGGTCCGTCAGGACCGGTTCGGCGGTGGTGTAGTCGTGGGAGTCCATGTGGTCGAGCAGACGACAGAAGTGCGCGCAGACCAGGTCGACCTTGAGCGTCCAGGAGAGGTTCGTGTAGCCCAGCGCGAACACGAAGTTGGGCACACCGGAGAGCATCATGGCCTTGTACGCCGTCGTGTCCGGTACGTGTACCTGCTGCTTGTCGATGCTCAGCCGGATCTTGCCGAACACCGCCATGGTCAGACCGGTCGCGGTCACGACGACGTCGGCGGCGACTTCCTGGCCGGACTTCAGCCGGATGCCGGTCTCGGTGAACCGTTCGATGTGGTCCGTGACGACCGAGGCACGGCCGGAGGAGATCGCCTTGAAGAGGTCGCCGTTGGGCACCACGCAGAGCCGCTGGTCCCAGGGCGCGTAGTGCGGCGTGAAGTGGGTGTCGACATCGAAGTGCCGGGGCAGCTGCCGTCGCACGCCGGCGATCAGCAGCTTGCGCGTCAGCTTCGGGGCGCGGCGGCATGCCTTGAAGAGCCCGCGGGTGACGAAGACGTTCTTGCGCCGGATGACCTCGTGGGCGCGTCGGTGGCCGAGCAGTGTCCTGAGCGCGTTGGCGATCGCGTCCTTGGCCGGCATCGAGAACACGTAGCTGGGCGAGCGCTGGAGCATCGTGACGTGGGCCGCCGTGCGGGCCATGGAGGGGATCAGAGTGACGGCGGTGGCGCCGCTGCCGATCACCACCACCCGCTTGCCCGCGTAGTTCAGCTCGTGCGGCCAGTGCTGCGGGTGTACGACCTGGCCTGCGAAGTCCTCGATGCCGGGGAACTCGGGGGTGAAGCCGGCGTCGTGGTCGTACGGACCGGTGCCCACGAACAGGAACCGCGCCGTGAACCGTACCGTCTTGCGGCCACCGGACGGCTGGGCCGTGACGGTCCAGCGACCGGTCGCCCTCGAGAAGTCGGCACCGAGCACGCGGTGACCGAGGCGGATGTGTCCGGTCAGATCGTTCTCGGCGGCCGTCTGCCGCAGGTAGTCGAGGATGAGGTGCCCGTCCGCGATCGACTTCCCGTGGGTCCACGGCCTGAATCCGAAACCGAACGTCGGCATGTCCGAGTCGGAGCGGATGCCGGGGTACTGGAACAGGCTCCACGTGCCGCCAATTTCGTCCCGTGCCTCCAGGATCGCGAACGACGTGCCGGGGCGATGGGCACGAAGGTGACTGCCCATGCCGATGCCAGAGATCCCGGCACCGATGATCAGGACGTCGACGTCTTCATGGGCGGCGGCCCCGGAGGGCGTCCGGCTGGTGTTCGTGCGGGTCACTGGTGCCTCCTGGCCGCGGGGGTGAAGGAATGCGCGGAGCCGGAGCCCGCCTCTCGGGTGGCCCTCCGGCCGAGTTCGGCGCGTGCGAGGGCGTTCTTGTGCACCTCGTCGGGACCGTCGGCGAAGCGCAGCGAGCGGATGCCGGCGTATGCGCGGGCGAGCGGGAAGTCCTGGGACAGGCCGGCGGCTCCGTGGATCTGGATCGCCTTGTCGAGAATCCACTGGACCGTCCGGGGTGTGGCGATCTTGATGGCCTGGATCTCCGTGTGGGCGCCCTTGTTGCCGACGGTGTCCATCAGCCAGGCGGTCTTGAGGACGAGGAGGCGTAGTTGCTCGATCCGCACCCTCGACTCGGCGATCCAGTCGCGGATGACGCCCTGGCGGGCGAGGGGCTTGCCGAAGGCCACTCGCTCCTCGGCGCGGGCGCACATCAGCTCGATGGCCCGCTCGGCGACGCCGATGAAGCGCATGCAGTGATGAATCCGTCCCGGGCCGAGGCGGGCCTGGGCGATCGCGAAGCCGTCGCCTTCCCGACCGATGAGGTTCGCGGCCGGGACCCGTACGTCGTGGAACACCATCTCGGCGTGACCGCCGTGGTCGTGGTCGTCGTACCCGAAGACCTCCATGGACCGTCTGATCTCGAGGCCGGGAGTGTCGCGGGGGACGAGGATCATCGACTGCCGGCGGTGCCGCTCGGCCTCCGGGTCGGTCCGGCCCATCACGATGAACACCCGGGCGTTGGGGTTCATCGCCCCGGTGATCCACCACTTCCGCCCGTTGATCACGTAGTCGTCGCCGTCACGGACGATCGAGGTGGCGATGTTGGTGGCGTCGGAGGAGGCGACGTCGGGTTCCGTCATCGCGAAGGCGGAGCGGATCTCGCCGGCGAGGAGGGGTTCCAGCCACTCCTTGCGCTGGGCCTCGGTGCCGAACATGGACAGCACTTCCATGTTGCCGGTGTCCGGTGCCGCGCAGTTGAGTGCGGCGGGCGCGAGTTCCGGCGAGCGGCCGGTGATCTCGGCGAGGGGCGCGTACTGCAGGTTGGTGAGCCCGGCGCCCTCCTCACCGGGAAGGAAGAGGTTCCACAGGCCGCGGCGGCGGGCCTCGGCTCGCAGCTCGTCGAGCACGGGTACCGAGTCCCAGGCCCAGCGCTCCTCCAGGACCCCGAGCTGCTGCTCGAACACGGGTTCCGCGGGGTGGATGTGGCTCCACATCAGGTCCTGGAGGTTCTCGCGGAGCATCTCGGTGCGGCGGTCGAACGCGAAGTGCATAGTCAGTGTTCCTTGAGTGCGGCGATTCCGGCGTCCAGAAGGGGGTGGACCACGTCGCCGATCCGGTCGAAGCCGGGGCCGACCGTCTGCCCCTTGAGGTGGCGGTAGTGGATGCCTTCGAGGATCGCGGCGAGCTTGAAGGCCCCAAGGCCGAGGTGGAAACCGAGGTCGCCGAGGTCGCGCGCGCTGCGGGTGGCGTAGCGGGCGACGATCTCCGTCTCGGTCAGGAAGCCGGGCGCCAGGCCGGCGTCGGGGGCGACCTCGGCGCCGACGAGGCGGGCGAGCCGGGTGTAGAGCAGCATCAGCGCCAGGTCGGTGACCGGGTCGCCGACGGTGGCCATCTCCCAGTCGATGACCGCTCGGAGCCGGTCGTCGCCGTCGACCAGGACGTTGTCGAGTCGGAAGTCGCCGTGGACGATTCCGGGCCGGGCCGCGGCGTCCGCCGCCGGGGCCCGCTGCTCCAGCGCGGCGTGCAAGGTGATGGCGTCGGGCAGGTCGCGGGAGTACGAGGCGCCCAACTGGCGTCGCCAGCGCGCGACCTGCCGGGTGAGGAAGCCCTCGGGGCGGCCGAAGCCGCCGAGCCCGACGGTGTCCGGGTCCACCGTGTGGAGGTCGGCGAGGGTGTCGACGAGGGCGCCGGAGATCCGCCGGACCCGGTGCGGGCCGAGCGGCTTCAGGTCGGCCGCCGTGCGGTACGGCCTGCCGGGTACCGCTTCCATCACGTAGAACTCGGCGCCCAGGACGCCGGTGTCGAGGCACAGTCCGTGCATGGCAGGCACGGGGACGGGGGTGTCGGCGAGCGCCGCCATCACCGCGTACTCGCGTCCCATGTCGTGGGCCGTGGCGAGGATGTGGCCCAGGGGCGGCCGGCGAAGGATCCAGTGGGACGCGCCGTCGGTGAGGCGGTAGGTCAGATTGGACTTGCCGCCGGTGATCAGGGTGGCCGTCAGCATGCCTGCCCGCGCTGTCGGCACGGTCTCGGTGAACCAGGGGCGGAGCCGGGCGAGGTCGAGCCCCGGAGTCGCGTCTGCCTCGTGCGCTCCCATCAGGCACCGCCCGCGGCTGCGAGGCCGCCGTCGACGACCAGGGTCCGACCCGTCATCCACGCCGCGTCCCCGGAGAGCAGGAACGTCACGACGCCGGCGATGTCATCGGGGGCTCCGAGTCGCATCAGCGGATACTCCGCCGCGACGGCTTCCTCCCGCCCCTCGTAGAGCGCGGCGGCGAACCTCGTCTTCACCACGGCGGGCGCGACCGCGTTGACCCGGACACGTGGGCTCATCTCGACGGCCAGTTCCTTGGTGAGATGCATCAGCATCGCCTTGCTTGCGCCGTACATTCCGATGCCGGGCTCCGGCCGGATGCCGCTGAGCGAGGCGATGTTGACGATCGCGCCGCCGTGTCCGGACATCCATGCCTTGTAGGTCTTCTGGACCCATGACAGCGCGGACAGGACGTTGACCTCGACCACGTTGCGGGCCACCGTGGGATCGAGTTCCATCAGCGGCCCGTACACCGGGTTGATGCCGGTGTTGTTGACCAGCAGGTCGGCGCTGCCGAAGGTGTCGATGGCCCGGGTGACGGCCTCGTCCTGGTGGGCGGTGTCGGCGGCATGCCCGGCGACGCCGAGTGCGTGGTCGGGCCCGCCGAGGCAGGCGACAGCATCGGCCAGTGCATCCGCCTTGCGTCCGGTGATCACGACCTTCGCGCCTTCGGCGACGAGTCGTTCGGCTATCGCGAGACCGATGCCACGGCTGGCGCCGGTGATGATCGCGGTCTGTCCCGCGAATCTGTCGGACATGGTTCCTTGCTTCTCCTCGAACGGGGAGCGGACTGCGGAGGTGGCCATCGGCAGGAAGTCGACCGCAGGTGGAGCTGCTCACTCCGCAACAAAACCCAAAATCGACTTGAATTTGAGTTTAGGGCGCACCCCTGAGCTGTCAACCCTCCAGACAGCAAGGACAGACGGTTTGCCTGATATGATCTCGAATCGTGTTCGAGAAAAGCTTGACTGTGCAGACACCCTCGCGACCGGCCGGGGCACAGCGGCGCGGGATCGCACGGAGGCGGGCCCTCCTCGACGCCGCCGAGGCACTGCTCGGCGCGCAGGGCTACGAGGCGGCCACGCTGAAGGCGATCGGAGAGCGAGCGGGCATTCCCGTCGCTTCCGTCTACCACTACTTCTCGCACCGCCATCAGGTGGAGGCCGAACTCCTGCGGCGCCATGCCCACGAGCTCGACACCCGCATCGGTGCCGCGCTGGCCGACAAGCGGCCGCACACGCTCTCCGACGTAGCCGACGCGGTCATCGACCCGCTGCTCGGCTACTTCCGCAGCCACCCCAGCTGTGCCGAACTGTGGTTCAAGGGGAGCTCCGAGACGGTCGGTGAACACGTCCGCGCATTCGACGAGGCCCAAGCCGAGCGGGTCTGGCAGCTCCTGGTCGCGCGCGACCTCGTCCCCACCGACCTGCCCCTCCTCGTCGTGCAGCTCGCCTTCGAGGTGGGCAACCGGCTCTTCGAAGCGGCCTTCCGGCGCTCACCGGAGGGCGACGACGCCACCATCCACGAAGCGCGCCGCATCGTGATCGCGTACGTGGAGTCCTACGTCACCGAAGGTCGCGTCCGCCGGAGCTGATCCTCCTGCCCAGTGAGGGCCGGCAACGGCGCCACCGGGCCCCGGGCGCCCCTCACAGGCCGTGGCGGTTGACGTTGCGCGACCGGCCGTGCATAAATGCGGAGTCGATTCGAGATCGACTTGCCATCGACTGGCCCATTCCCCGGCGTGATCGCCTCTCTTCTCACGGCCCGCAGCCCGGCACCCGGCATACGGCGGTGAACCACGGCTGCCCCCCACGTCCGCCGGGAGAGGCCTCGCCCCTCTCGTACGCGGCCCCTCGCCCACACCCTTCAGCGCCCGGAGGTTTCCTTGCGCGCCTTCTTCGTCCCGACTCCCCCAGGCGGTCCGCCTGCCTCGCCAGGTGGCTCCGGCCCCGATGGCACCGGCCGGAGCGTCCGGCGAGCGTTCCTGGTCGTCAACGCGGCCACCCTGGTCCTCGGCGTGGTGCTGTCCTGCGCCCCCGTGATCGCCGGCGTCACCGTGTACGGGCAACTGACGCTCGGCGTCGTATGGGTCTCCCTGCAACTCGGCCTTTTCCTCGCCAGTACGTGGTGGTACGAGTACCGGTCCACGCGGCTGCGCGACGGCGTGGACAAGGACGCGGCAGCCGGCCTGCCCTCAGTCGGGACCAAGGGAACATCTTCCTCGCGACAGCCCGGGCGGTGAGCCGGTGACGACGCAGCTTCTCCTGAGCTGGGGCACGGTCGACCCGGTCGGCCCGGCCGCCCGGGGGCCCGTGATCAGCGCCTTTCTGGTCTTCATCGGCCTCTGCCTGCTCTGGGTCTTCACTCTCGCATCTCAGGACGATCACCCCGAGAGGCTCTACGTCGCCGATCGGTCGCTCTCCCCGGTTCTCAACGGGTTCGCGCTGGCCGGCGAGCACATCACGGTCGTCACCCTGTTCGCGGCGCCGGGGGCGGTCGCCCTCTTCGGCTACGACGGATTGGTCTCCGTCATCGCCAACAGCGTCATCGCGCTCGGCGTTCTCCTCCTTCTCGCCCAGAAGATCCGCGACAGCGGCCACTACACACTCGGCGGTCTCTTCTCCCTGCGCGCGTCCGGACCGGGTACGCGTACGGCAGCCGCCGTGGTGACGCTCGTCATCACCGTTCCCCTGCTCATGGTCCAGCTACGCGCCGCAGGCATCAGCGCGGCCCTCCTGATCGGCATGTCGAGCCCCGCCGCCCAGGTGGCCTGCACCGTGATGATGGGCTGCCTCATCGCGTGCTTCGCCGCCGTGGCGGACCTGAGGGGCACCACCTTCGTCCAGGTCGTCAAGGTGCCCGTCACGCTGGCAGTGCTCGCGGTGGTCACCCTGCTCGCCTTGAACACGTTCTCGTGGAATCCCGGCGACCTGCTGTCGGCCGCCAGGGAACAGAGCACGGCGCCGGACAGGTACCTGAGCCCGGGGCTCTGGGCGCACACCGTGAATCTCGGCCCGATGAACACGATCAGCGACCACCTCGTCGTGGTTCTCGGCACAGCGATGATGCCGCACCTCGTGCTCCGCATCGCCGCATCGCGAAGCGGGAGGTCGGCCCGGCGCTCCACGAGCCTCTCGGTGGGACTGACGGGCGCGTTCTACCTCCTTCTGGCCACGACCGGGTTCGCGGCGGCAGCCGTGGTCGGCAGCAAGGAGATCGGCGCGGTCGACGCGAACGGTCAAGGGGCCGCGATCCTGCTCGCCTCCGACGTGATCGGGCACGCGTCGACGTCACGCGTGGTGCTCATCACCCTCGTGGCGTGCGTCGCGTTCCTCGCGGTGCTGACCGCGGTGAGCAGCCTGACCTTCGCCGCTTCGGTCGCCCTCACTCATGACGTCCTCACCCGGTCCGGACGCTCCCTCACCGGGGCCGGAGAGATAAGGGCCGTTCGTCTCTCCGTCGTCCTCCTGTGCGTCGGGGGAATGGCGCTGTCCGTCGCCTTCCACCGGTATCCCGTCGAGTTCCTGGTGACCTTCTCGCTCAGCGTGGGGGCGACATGCGTCTTTCCCTCGCTCGTCTACTCCTTCTTCTGGCGGAGGTTCAATCGTCGGGGTCTCCTGTGGTGCGTCTACGGGGGGCTGATCGTCTGCACAGTGCTGACGATCTTCTCCCCCACCGTTTCCGGGACGGACTACGCACTGCTGCCGCAGGCGAACTTCGACTGGTACCCGCTTCACACATCGGGCGTGATCTCCGTGCCGACGGCGTTTCTTCTGGGCTGGCTGGGCAGCACGAGAACACCGCGAGGAGCCGTGCTCGAATCCCGACCCGCTGACACCGTGAAGGCATAGGTTCCGACCACCGTGCCCCGGCGCACCTGCGAGTTCCACCGACCGGACGGAGCTTGACAGGCTCTCGACGGAAACCTCTAGAGTCAAAATTCGACTTAGAATCGACATCAAGTTTATCCCTTGCTGCTGTCCGCTCATCGGCGACGGCACCAGATTTGAGAAGGACTCACATGATCGCGACGCGCTTCACCGAGACATTCGGGGTGGATCACCCGGTCGTCTGCGGCGGGATGACCGGCGTCGGCACGGCGGAACTCATCTCCGCCGTGGCCGAGGCAGGCGCCCTGGGGTTCCTTACGGCCCTGACCCAGCCCACTCCGGAGGCGCTGGCGCGGGAGATCGCGCGATGCCGCGAGATGACCGACAAGCCGTTCGGCATCAATCTGACCATCCTGCCCACCCTCAAGCCAGTGCCCTACGCGGAGTACCGGGCAGCGATCATCGAGAGCGGAATCAAGGTGGTCGAGACGGCCGGCCGCAATCCGGCCGAGCACGTGGCCGCCTTCAAGGCGGCGGGCGTCAAGGTGATCCACAAGGCAGTGGCCGTGCGACATGCCGTCAAGGCACAGAAGCTCGGTGTGGACGCGGTGAGCATCGACGGCTTCGAGTGCGCGGGGCACCCGGGCGAGGAGGACATCCCCGGCCTCGTCCTCATCCCCGCCGCCGTGCGACAGCTGGAGATCCCGGTCATCGCCAGCGGCGGCTTCGCGACCGGCAGCGGCCTCGCCGCCGCCCTCTCGCTCGGGGCCTGCGCCATCAACATGGGCACACGGTTCGTCGCCAGCGCGGAGGCCCCGGTGCATCCCAACGTCAAGGCACAGATCGTCACCAACGACGAGCGGGCCACGCAGCTCGTCTTCCGGCAGTTCGGCAACACCGGCCGAGTCGCTCGCAACGCGATCTCCGAGGAGATCGTCCTCCGGTCGCGGCGCCCCGGAGCCGTCTTCGAGGACGTCGCCGAGCTGGCTTCGGGCATCCGTGGCCGTACCCGCGTGCTCCAGGAGGGGCAGATGGACGACGGCCTGTGGTGGGCCGGCCAGGCGCAGGGACTCATCGAGTCCGTCGCCACCTGCGACGAGATCGTCAGCAGCATCGTGACCGACGCCGAGAAGATCATCGACCGGCTCGCCGGACTGCGCGGATGAGCCCGGACACTCCAGACGACAACAGGAGGCACGCCATGACCTGGACCACCCTCCACCACCGCGTCGACGACGGCATCCTCACCGTCACCCTCGACCGGCCCGGACACCTCAACGCGTTCACGCCCACGATGGCCGCGGAGCTCGAGCAGACGTTCACCGAGGTCAACGAGGACGACGACGTACGCGCCGTCATCGTGACCGGCGCCGGAAAGGCCTTCTGCGCAGGCATGGACCTCAGCTCGGAGGGCAACGTCTTCGGCCTCGACGAGTCACGCACCCCCACGCTGGCCGACATGGCCGACCTGGACAGCCCCGACATCCGCCGGGTTCGGGACACCGGAGGCAGGGTCACGCTGGCGATCCACGCGTGCCGGAAGCCCGTGATCGCCGCGATCAACGGTCCCGCCGTGGGCATCGGGGCCACCATGACACTCGCGATGGACGCGCGGCTGATGTCGGCGGCGGCACGTTTCGGTCTGGTCTTCGGCCGGCTCGGCATCACGCCCGAGGCCGCCTCCACCTGGTTCCTGCCCCGCCTGGTCGGCCTGCCGAAGGCCCTGGACCTGCTGTACTCCGCGGAGATCCTCGACGCCGAAGCCGCCGCCACCGCCGGAATCGCCCAAGCGGTTCACGCCCCGGACCAGTTGTACGCGCAGGCACGGGCGCTGGCAGACCGCTGGACGCTGGGACGCTCGCGCGTCGCGACCGCCCTCACCCGGCAGATGACGGTCCGCAACGCGACCCTCGAACGCCCGGAGGACGCACACCGCGTGGAGTCCCTCGCGATGTTCTACAGCAGCGTCGGAGACGGGCGCGAGGGCGTGACCGCCTTCCGCGAGAAGCGCTCCCCGCAGTTCTCCCGGAAGGCCTCCACGATGCCGCCGTTCTACGACGACTGGCTTGATACGCCCGCGTCCTGAACTCCAGCCACTTGCCTGAGCGTCGAGGCCGCCGACCTGGAACGGCTCCATCGCCGGGATGGTCGCCCTCCGGTGAGCATTCCTCTCCACCGCCCATCGCAGTTGCGGCAGGGTATGGCATTAATCACGGCTGGCACGCTTCCGATCGAGGCGACAGCGGACCGATTCTGAGGGACGACAAAAACTCGATTCAGAGTCGGAATTAATGACGACTATGACGGCTATGACGGCTATGACGGCTATGACGGCTATGACGGCTTGGTAGCGAACGGAGAACACACGTGATTGTCGGAGTCCTCAAGGAAGCGCGGGCAGGTGAGAGTCGCGTTTCGGCCACGCCGGCCACTGTCGAGCAGATCCGCAAACTGGGGTACGGCGTGGTCGTCGACCCGGACGCGGGTCTCGCGGCCGGCTTCACCGACGGCGCCTACGAGGCCGCCGGTGCGACCGTCGGCGTCGCGGTGGCGACGGACGTGGTGCTCGGGGTCAACGCCCCGGCCCCGTCGCAGCTGGACCGGATCCGGCCGGAGGCGACGGTGATCGCCCTGTTCGCACCGGCCTTCGACCCGGCGATGGTCGAGGATCTGGGCCGGCGTCCCTTCACCGCGCTTTCGATGGACGCCGTGCCGCGCATCAGCCGGGCCCAGTCGATGGACGTCCTGTCGTCGATGGCGAACATCGCCGGCTACCGGGCCGTCATCGAAGCCGCGCACGAGTTCGGCCGGTTCTTCACCGGCCAGGTGACGGCGGCGGGCAAGGTGCCCCCGGCGAAGGTGCTCGTCGCGGGCGCCGGCGTCGCCGGTCTGGCGGCGATCGGCGCGGCGGGCTCGCTCGGCGCGATCGTGCGGGCGACCGACCCGCGGCCGGAGGTGGCCGACCAGGTGCGTTCTCTGGGCGGCGAGTACCTGTCGATCGAGTCCGCCGAGGTCGAGGTCTCCAAGACCGGTTACGCCAAGGAGATGGGCGACGACTACAAGGCGCGCGAGGTGGAGCTGTACGCCGCGCAGTGCCGCGAGGCCGACATCGTCGTCACCACCGCGCTGATCCCGGGCCGTCCCGCGCCGACGCTGATCACCGCGGAGATGGTGGCGAGCATGAAGCCGGGTTCGGTGATCGTCGACATGGCGGCCGCCAACGGCGGCAACGTCGAGGGCACCGTGAAGGGTGAGAAGACCGTCACGGCCAACGGCGTGACGATCATCGGCTACACCGACCTCGCGGGCCGACTGCCCGCGCAGGCGTCGCAGTTGTACGGCACCAACCTGGTGAACCTGCTCAAGCTGATGACGCCGGACAAGGACGCCCGCCTCGTCCTCGACTGGGAGGATCCGGTACAGCGCTCGATCACCGTCGTACGCAAGGGTGAGTCGGCCTGGCCGCCCCCGCCGGTGCAGGTCTCGGCGGCCCCGGCCACCGCACCCGCGGCGGCCGTACGGGAGCCGGCGCCGAAGAAGCCGCCGATGACGGCGAAGCAGAGGTTCGGCGCAGTGGCCCTCGGCGCCCTGGCGCTCTTCCTCACCGCCGGGTTCGCCCCCGCAGCGCTGCTCCCGCACGTGACGGTCTTCGTGCTCGCGATCGTGATCGGCTACTACGTGATCGGCCATGTGCACCACGCGCTGCACACGCCGCTGATGTCGGTGACGAACGCGATCTCCGGGATCATCGTCGTCGGCGCGCTGCTGCAGATCGGGCGCACGAACGCGGTGGTCACGGTGTTGTCGGCCGTGGCGATCCTGCTGGCAAGTATCAATGTCTTCGGCGGCTTCGCGGTGACGCGTCGCATGCTCGCGATGTTCAACCGGAGCTGACATGTCTGCGACCATTGCCGCACAGGCGGCCTACCTTGTTGCCGCGCTGCTGTTCATCCTCGCCCTGGCAGGACTCTCCAAGCACGAGACGGCCCGGCTCGGCAACGCGTTCGGCATGCTCGGCATGGGCGTCGCGCTCGTCGCGACGGTCGTGCTCGCGGTGGACGGCGACGTCAGCACCGCCGGCCTCGCCCTGATGGGCCTCGCGATGCTGATCGGCGCGCTGATCGGCCTCCAGCGGGCCCGCGGCGTCGAGATGACCGGCATGCCCGAACTGATCGCCCTGCTGCACTCCTTCGTCGGTCTGGCCGCCGTACTGGTCAGCTGGAACGGCTTCCTGAACGTCGAGCACGACCCGAACGGCCACGAGGCCCAGGCCCTGGACACGCTCGGCACCCTGGGCATCCACCACGCCGAGGTGTTCATCGGCCTGTTCATCGGCGCCGTGACCTTCACCGGCTCCATCGTGGCGTACCTGAAGCTCTCCGCGAAGATCAGCTCCAAGCCGCTGGTGCTGCCGGGCAAGAACGTACTGAACCTCGGCGCGCTGGGTCTGTTCGTCGCCCTGACGGTGTGGTTCGTGATCACGCCGGAGCTGTGGCTGCTGATCACCGTGACGGTCCTGGCACTGGCGCTGGGCTGGCACCTGGTCGCCTCGATCGGCGGCGGCGACATGCCGGTCGTGGTCTCGATGCTCAACAGCTACTCCGGCTGGGCCGCGGCCGCCTCTGGCTTCCTCCTCGGCAACGACCTGCTGATCATCACCGGCGCGCTCGTCGGCTCCTCCGGCGCGTACCTGTCGTACATCATGTGCAAGGCCATGAACCGCTCGTTCCTCTCCGTGATCGCGGGCGGCTTCGGCATCGAGGCGCCGTCGGGCTCGGACGTCGACTACGGAGAACACCAGGAGATCACCGCCCAGGGCGCCGCCGAACTGCTCGGCTCCGCCCGCTCCGTGGTCATCACACCCGGCTACGGCATGGCTGTGGCGCAGGCCCAGTACCCGGTCGCGGAACTCACCTCGAAGCTGCGTGCCAAGGGTGTCCACGTACGGTTCGGCATCCACCCGGTCGCCGGCCGCCTGCCCGGCCACATGAACGTCCTCCTCGCCGAGGCCAAGGTGCCGTACGACATCGTCCTGGAGATGGACGAGATCAACGAGGACTTCGCGAAGACCGACGTCGTCCTCGTCATCGGCGCCAACGACACGGTCAACCCGGCCGGAGCCGAGGACCCCGGCAGCCCCCTCGCCGGCATGCCCGTCCTCACCGTCTGGGAGGCCGGCAAGGTCATCGTGTTCAAACGCTCGATGGCCTCCGGCTACGCGGGCGTGCAGAACCCGCTCTTCTTCAAGGAGAACACCTCGATGCTCTTCGGCGACGCGAAGGCCCGGGTCGAGGACATCGTCGGCGCCCTCTGACGCACCACGACGTCGAGAGGGTCGCCGTGACACCCCTGCCGACCGCCCTCCGCCTGGAGGGCGGTCCACCCCGCATACGCCGTGCGCTCTCGGCACAGGCCTGCTCGCGGCCACGGCCGCAGAATCGGCTGAGGGAATCCGATTTCGAATCGAATACAGGCACCGCTCTTACCATCGGCGAAGCTCCCGCCGCCAGGACAGGCGGGCGACCGGGTCCTTGGATACGTTTCCCTCATGGAGAAGGACGTCTCCGCCTTCCTCGGGCGCCTGGCGCGCGATCTGAGACCGCGCTCGGATCAGTGGGCCGGTCTCCTGATGGAGCAGATGCGCGGTGAGCTTCCCGAGCTGTGGCAGCGCGCGGACCTCGCCCAGCGCGCCCTGAGCGAGACGGCCGACCACGTCACCGCCTTCCTCGACGCCTTGGAGCACGGCCGCGACGTCACCGAGGCCCAGGCACCTCCCGCTGCCCTGGAACTCGCCCGCGGGTTCGCCGAAGCCGGCGTACCGCTCAGTACGCTCCTCCGCACCTACCGCCTCGGGCACGTCGGCCTGCTCCAGCTGCTCCAGGACGAGGTCACCCGGTTCACCGACGACCAGCGGCTGGCAAACGCCGCGACCCTCCGGCTGATCAAGACCGGATTCGCGTACGTCGACCAGAGCTCGGAGCAGGTGGTCGCCGCCTACCAGGAGGTGCGCGACCGACGGGTGCAGCGCAGGCTGATGATCACCAACGAGGCGAGCAGGCGGATCGGGACCACCCTCGACACCGTCCGCACCGCCGAGGAGCTGGCGGAGGTCGGCGCCGACGGATTCGCCGACCTCGCCACCGTCGACATCCTCGACTCCGTCCTCCAGGACGGAGAGCAACTCCCGCCGGCGGATGCGCCGGTGCTGCGGCGCGTCGCCCAGCGGTCCGTCCTGGACGGCTGCCCCGACTCCCCCGTCGCCACGGACGAACGGCACGTCTACGCGCCGGATTCGGTGCCGGCGGAGGTGCTGGCCACCGGGCGACCCGTGCTGCTGCCGGTCACGGCCTCGGACGCCCCGCCGTGGCTCGCGTCCCCGGGTCCGCCCCGTTTCGGTTACCACTCGGTCCTGCTGCTGCCCTTGTACGCGCGGGGAACCACCCTGGGCCTGGCACAGTTCGTCCGCCATCGCACGCCCACCCCGTTCGACGACGACGACCTTCTTCTGGCGCAGGACATCGCCGCGAGAGCCGCGCTGTACATCGACAACGCCCGCCGGTACACCCACGAGCGCACCACCGCACTCACGCTCCAGCGCAGCCTGCTGCCCCAGCGCCCGGTGGAGCAGTCAGCCGTCGATACCGCTGCCCGCTACCTCCCCAGCGGCTCACGGGCAGGCGTGGGCGGCGACTGGTACGACGTGATCCCTCTGTCCGGCGGCCGCGTCGCCCTCGTCGTGGGCGACGTCGTCGGCCGCGGACTGCACGCCGCCGCCACCATGGGCCGCCTGCGCACCGCAGTCCGCGCCTTCGCCGACATCGACCTGATGCCCGACGAACTGCTCACCCACCTCGACGACGTGGTCATCCGCCTCCAGAGGGAGGAGTCCCGCGAGGACGGGGAGATCAGCGCGACCTGCCTGTACGCGATCTACGACCCCGCCACCCGACTCTGCTCCCTCGCCAGCGCCGGGCACGTACCGCCGGCCGTGGCTACGTCTGCGGCGACGCCTGCGGCCGACACCGGGACGACCGGCGCTGCCCCGGCAGAAGTCCCGAAGGCCGGGACGGCGCCGGCCGACCTCCCGGCCCTGCCGATCGGCCCACCGCTGGGACTCGGCGGCCTACCGTTCGAGACCGCCCAGTGGGAACTGCCCGAGGGCAGCCTGCTGGCCCTGTACACAGATGGCCTCGTCCAGAGCCGTACGCGCGATCTGGACGCGTCGCTGACGCTGCTCAGCGACACCCTCGCACGGGCGTCGCAGTCCTCGGCCTCACCGGACGAAGTATGCGAACGGCTACTGGCCACGATGCTCCCAGCGCGCCCCTCGGACGACGTGGCCCTCCTGGTAGCTCGCACCCGGGCACTGGATCCCGGCCATGTCGCCACACTCGACCTCCCGTCGGACCCCGCCGCGGTCTCGGGAGCCCGCCGCTTCACCGCCGACACGCTGGGCTCGTGGGGTCTCGACGAGCTGTCCTTCACGACGGAACTCATCGTCAGCGAGCTGGTGACCAACGCGATCCGCTACGGCAAGCCCCCCGTGCACCTGCGGCTCGTCCTCGATTCGGCTCTGACCTGCGAAGTGTTCGACGCCAACAGCACCGCGCCGCACATGCGCCGCGCCCGGACGTTCGACGAGGGCGGCCGCGGACTGCTGCTCGTCGCCCAGTTCGCCGAGCGCTGGGGCACGCGGCACGGCCGCGAGGGCAAGACCATCTGGGCCGAGCAAGCACTTCCGTAGGCAGGCGCGCCCTGCCGGGCCGCAGGTATCGAGTCGACCTCATCCCCACCAAGACCTTGACGGCACACGACCGACGACTAAACTCGAATTCGATTCGAGAATGAATCTTGCATCTTCGGCC
The DNA here is from genome assembly GCF_014451325.2 of Streptomyces sp. CB02980. GTDB lineage: Bacteria > Actinomycetota > Actinomycetes > Streptomycetales > Streptomycetaceae > Streptomyces. The sequence goes on from NZ_JACSCH020000001.1 coordinate 830,519, forward strand.
TTCCGGCCGTCCACGAAACGAAGCTCGCCGCGCATGCCCGGCGACGACAACAGAACGGAGCGGGTCATGACCCACTGTTACGGCGTTGTGGTGCTCACGGCCGGAGTCGTCGCATGACGGCGCGGCGGGTCGTTTTCATCGGCGCCGCGGGCGAGATGTGCAAGGTGGCCATCGAGCGCTTCGCGCGGGCGGGGGGCGACTTCGACCTCACCCTGTGCGACATCCGGCCCGAGCTGCTGCAGCCGCTCGTGAAGAGGCTCCCGGCCGGCCGGGTCAAGGTCCGGCGGCTCGATCTCTACGACCGCGACGCCCTCCTCGACGTGGTGGACGGCGCCACCCTCGTCGTCCTGGGTGCGGGGCCCTACATCCGCACCTCCGAACCCGTGATCACCGCCTGCATCGAGCTGAAGGTGCCGTACCTCGACTTCGACGACGACGTCGAGAGCACCCAGCACGCCCTGAGCCTCACCGACAAGGCCCAGGAGGCGGGCATCCCGCTCTACATCGGCTGCGGCGCCTCACCGGGCATGAGCAATGTGCTGGCCGTGGACGCCGCGAGCGAGCTGGACACGGTCGACGACATCGAGATGTTCTGGACGGTGGGCGACGAGCGACCCCACGTGGGCAGGGCCGTGATCCACCACCTCATGCACATCGCCGCCGGCGACTGCCTGACGTGGGAGAACGGCGGGCCGGTCACCCACCAGTCGTACGTGGAGACCGGATCGGCGCCGATGGGCGGCGGCCTGGGCGAGACCCTGCTGTACGAGACGGCCCATCCGGAGCCCGTGACCATGCCCCGCCGCTTTCCCGGGGCGCGGCGCATCCGCTGTCTCGGCGGCATGGACCCGGCGCCGGTCAACGGCCTGGTCAAGGGCCTCGGCCAGGCCATCGAGTCGGGTCGGATGACCTCCGACGAGGCGGTCGACTTCATGATGGCAATCGTCAAGAGCCGCTTCGGCACTCCCGCGGGCTGGCGCAACGCCCTGGGCGGCATGATCACGCAGGTCCGCCGCGGCGAGAGCGGAGCAGGAGAGCTGCTCAGGTTCCTCGGGGCCTCGGCCGTCCGTCGTCGCTACACCTGGCGAGGCGGCCTGCTGGCCCGCGTCAGCGGTACCCGCAACGGGCGCCCGGCCGTAGCCGTCCGTCGTACGCCGGTCAGCGGGCCGGGGTCGTATCTCAGCGCCAGCATGGCTACGGGTACGGGCACCGCCTGCGCGGCGTTCATGGTGCTGGCGCTCGACGAGGCCGGCAAGCGCGCCGGGTCGTTCGCGCCGGAGGACTGGGCCGAGCCGGAGTCCTTCTACAACGCCCTGGAGCGCGTGGGGACACCGCGCCACGAGATCGTCGAGTCGGTCCTTTAGGGAGGTCCCCGACCCGGCCTGACCAGGACATCGCCGCGCCCGCGCACCCGGGAGGTCCGGGTGCGGCGATGCCCTGGTCGCCACCACCCCCGCAAGGCGGCCGTGCACGACGCCTGCTCATGGGCGGACCGGAACGCACCGTCGCCCGGGGCCCGTTCCACCCCGCACCCCGGGTCCTCCCCCCACGGGAGGACCCCGTGTCCGCAAGCCCCTGTTCCGTAGCCTGCGCCCATACGAAGGAGTGCGACCTTGCTCAACACCGGATACACGGAGACGGGGTACGGCGGCGGAGTCACCGTGATGGTCGGCGCGGAGCGAGGCGCCTACCCCTACGCCAACTCGGTCCTCGTACGCGGCGCCGCCGAGACGTTGGTCATCGACCCGTCGCTGTCACTCGTCGGAGCGGCACCACCCGCCGATGTGGTCCTCGTGAGCCATGCTCACGAGGACCACATCGCGGCTCTGGGTGACTACGAGACACCTGTTCACGTGCACGTGCAGGATCTGGCGGCGGTGCGATCCCTCGCGGCAATGGTCGAAGGCTACGGCCTCCCTCCGGAGGCCGCCGAGTACACCACCCTGATGCTGCGCGACCGCTTCCACCTCCAAGACCGCCCCGAGGCGACGGGTTTCGAGGACGGCACGGTCTTCGATCTCGGCGGTCGCACGGTGACCGTCGTGCACCTGCCCGGCCACACGGCGGGCCATTGCGGTTTCCTCATCGAGCCGGACGGCTTCCTCTTCGTGGCGGACATCGACCTGACGTCGTTCGGCCCCTTCTACGGAGACGTCGGCAGCAGCCTCACCGACTTCGAGGCGTCCATGCGCCGCTGCCGGGATGTCGACGCCCGGTGGTACGGAACGGCCCACCAGAAGGGTGTCATCGCAGGCGCAGCCGAGTTCTCGGAGCGCCTCGACGCGTTCGTCGGCGTGATGGCGACGCGCGACGACACCCTCTTGGCGTTCCTCTCGGAACCCCGGACCGTCGATGAGATCGCCCGCCGTCGGCTGGTGTACCGCCCGCACGTCGAGGGCCCCCACGTCATGCCGGTGGAGCGCCGGACCGCGGTGCAGCACCTGGACCGTCTGGCCGGCGCGGGGCGGGTCGCCGAGGTCGAACCGGGACGGTTCCGCGCCACGTAGCGGGCACGGTCCGGGTGTCCTGGAGTCGCCGACCCCGATAATCTCGACATGGATTCGAGTTTGAGTAATTCAGCATCGAAGAACAGGTACAGGGAATCGCGAATCATGGCCGCAGCGCAACACAGTGACGAGGAGACCTGCGACGTCGTGGTCATCGGCGCGGGAATGGCGGGTCTGATGGCGGCCACGACCCTCGCGGACGAAGTCGACGTCGTGGTGGTCGAGGCCGAGGACCGGCCGGGCGGACGGGTCGAAACGGTCCGCAAGGGCGAGTACTGGATCAACGTCGGCACCCAGTTCACGGAGGGGACCGGGCCGTTGATCGACGCTCTCGACAGGCACGGCGTCGAGATGGGGTCCCTGGCCGACACGAGCGTGGCTCTCGTCCTCAACGGTGCACTGATCGACACGTCCGACGTGCTCGCCCTCATGTTCCGCACCCGCATGAGCTTCATGGACCGGGTCGGCATGGCCCTGGTCGGTGCCCGCATCCTCTCCGCGGTCCCGTTCCTGGAGTCGGACGGCCGCCTGGCGCGGAGGGTGCGGGCCAGGCTCGACAGGCGTCCCGCGTCGGACCTCCTGCGCGGCGTCCGCTCCGAGCTGACCCGGGCCGTGGTCCGGTCCTGGTCGGGGCAGTGGATGGGGTGTGAGCCGGAGGAGACGGCGGCGACACAGCTCGTGGCGTCGATCGGAGTCGCCCTGACGGACCCGGCGAAGGTGCCGAACTTCGCCCTGCCGGTCGGGGGCAATCAGACCCTGACCGACATCCTGGCCGCGGACCTCGGTGAGCGTCTTCGGCTCGGGTCGACCGTCCGGTCCGTGGAGAGGAGCAGGGACGGCGTCGTCGTGAACCACGTCGTCGCGGGCCGCCCGGCGCGCATACGCGCCAAACGCGCCATCGTGACGGTTCCCGGGGACGTCGCCTCGCGGATCCTTCCCGACCTTCCCCAGAGGCACCGTGAAGCCTTCGATAGCATCCGCTACGGCCGGTACGTGATCGTCGGCTTCTTCACCGAAGAGGAGGGCCCTCAGCCCTGGGACGGACTCCTCGGCGTGTCCACGCCGCAGCTCTCCTTCCAGGCGGTGTTCAACCACGCCGCCGCCCTGCGCAGGAACGGCCCGAGAAAGCCGGGCGGCGCGCTGGCGTGCTTCGCCGGTGGCGCCTCGGCCGACGCCCTCTTCAAGCTCTCCGACGAGGAGATCGTCGGTCGATTCTCCGGGGACCTGCTCACGGTCTACCCCCAGCTCGAAGGGAAGCTCGGGGAGGGGATCGTGCGACGTCACCAGCGTGTGGTGCCGTTCTGGGCACCCCGGGGGCGCGAATCGTTGCCGACGCTGCGCGCCCCCCTCGGACCGATCCATCTCGCCGGCGACTATCAGCTCGACATGCCGTCGCTCGCCGACGCGGCCACGTCGGGCGCGAACGCGGCGAAGGCCGTTCTGTCGAGCCTGGGCCACTGATCCATCGGCTCTGTTCGGCCCGCCCCCGCCGCGAGGGCACGCGGCCGACCGCAGTCCTCGACAGAGCAGCGCGAACACCCGCGAGGAGGACCGGCCCGCGCATCCCCACGCCCAAACCGAGTGCGGCAAACGCGGAGTGTCCGGGGCCGACGCTCTCCCCCTCGCTGTGAGGATGGCGCCGTCGGCCTGGGGACCTCCCCGCCCCTCCCTGTCTTCTCTCCCCCTCCCGCTCTGCGAGTCGCCGTGATCGCTCTCCTCGTCCTCCTGTCCCTGCTGTTCCTGTGGACCGTCGTGTCCGACCGGCTGGCGCGGTGGAGCATCACCGCCCCGATCACCTTCGCCCTGGCCGGGATCTTCCTCAGCGGTCAGGACCACCCGGTCGTACCGCTCGACATGGACACCCACACCTTCCAGCGGGCCATCGAACTCGTCCTCGCGGTGATGCTGTTCACCGACGCCACCGAGGCCCGGGACTACGCCCGCCTGCGGGGCCCGGTCGGCGAGGGAAGACTTCTCGGAATCGCCCTGCCGGCCTCGGTCGTGCTCGCGACACTCGCGGGCGCCCTCGTCTTTCCCGGCAGGAGCTGGTGGCTGCTGGCCGTCGCGGCCCTCGTCGTCATGCCCATGGACCTCGCCCCGGTCCTGACGATCCTGCGTGACGAGCGTGTGCCGCTGCGGGTGCGGGCCGCGCTCAACATCGAGGGCGGGTTCAACGACGGTCTGATCTCCCCGCTCTTCGTCTTCTGCGTCGCCAACCTTGTCTCCGCCGAGGGCGAGACCTTCGGCGACCTCCTCCTCAACGCCCTCAAGGGCGCGGCGTACGCGGCGATCATCGGCAGCGTCCTGGGGTGTCTGGCCTCGCAGGTGGTACGCCGGGCCCTGGAGTCCGGGTGGGCCAGGCCGGCGAGTCTGCGCATGGCGGGGCTCGCCCTGCCGTTCCTGACGTACGCGGCTTCCGTTCTCGTGGAGGGGAACGGCTTCGTCGCGGCCTTCGTGGCGGGTCTCTGGTACGCGAACACGGTCTTCGTGATCGGGGGTGACTCCCTCGCCCTGGTGGAGGACGTAAGCCACCTGCTGGCCCTGGCCGCCTGGTACGCCTTCGGCGCGCTGGCCGCGGAGGCGTTCGCCGACGGAATCGCGCTCCAGGTCCTCGCCTACGCACTCCTCGTGCTGACGGTGGCCCGCTTCGTCCCGGTGGTCGCCTCGCTCACCGGGACGGACTTCACCCGCGCCGAGCGGGCCGCGATCGGCTGGCTGGGGCCACGCGGCGTCACTTCCATCGTCTTCGCGGTCCTCGCCTACCTCCAGCTCCCCAGGGAAGAAGCGGACTTCGTGGTGAACGTGACCGCCGCGACAGTCCTGCTCAGTGTGATCCTGCACGGCGTGTCGGCGGAACCGGTCGCCCGCTGGTTCGCACGGCATCCGCAGCCCGAGGAGCCGGCGGCACCACCTGGTCCCGGCCGATGAGGATCCCGGAGGCGGATCAAGCAGCCGTGCTCAGCGCGGACACGAAGCCGGCCACCGTGATCGTGTGGAAAGACGAACATCCAGGCCAGCAGGTCCAGGGCGAGCTGGACGATCTCCAGCCAGATCCGGTTCTGCGCGGTGTCGTGCAGGGGCAGGTTGCGCAGGCCGGTGGTCCGCGCGGCCCGGATGCGGTCCTCGGCCCGCGCCCGCTGGCGGTGTCGTAGCTCCAGTGCAGCGATCGGCATGACGGTGGTGTTGGTGGCGAAGCAGGTCAGCCGCAGTCCATCGGCGTCGGTGATCCGCAGCTGGACACCGGGGTGGGGCCGTTCCTTGCGGACGATCAGCCGCATTCCCTTCGGCCGGCCCTTCAGGCAGTCGCCGGACAGTTCGGCGACCCAGGCGCCGTCGCGGATCTCGCCGCCGGGCTCGATCGCTGCCGTCCAGGACGTGGCGGGAACCTTGAGGACGGCCTGGTGGATCTGCTCGGTGATGGTCATGCCGACCGAGTACGACAGCCACCGGCCGCGCTGGGCGAGCCAGGCGACGAGCTCGTGGGTTCCGCCTCCGGAGTCGGTGCGGATCAGGGTCCGGCGTCCGCGCCGGTACTTCTTCGGCATTTGGGCCAGGGCAAGTTGGGTGGTGGTGATGTGGTCGTGGCGGTGTTGCTGCCCGCGTTGCCCGGCCTGAGCAGGGCGGCCACCGGCTCCCCGCTCCCGCCGCTTCCGTGGTCGACGAAGGCCGTCAGAGGATGGTGTCCGAAGGTCTTCTTCCAGGTCGCGGTGGCGTCCTGCTTCTCGGAGTGAGCCAGCACGAGCACCCCGTCCAGGTCCACGATCACCTGCCCCGCGGCATCCGGCGCCGCAGTGCCGGCCAGCTTCCACACGTGCTCGCGCACGCCGGCCCGAGCGGTCCTGATCGCGGACAGGGCCTTCGGCCCGGCTGCGGCGAGGGCGTCGACGAGCCGGGAGACCGTGGGGTCGGAGGCCACCGGCCCGAACACGCCGGGCTCGGCCCGCAGCGTCCCGACATCCGCGAGGCAGTCCCCGCCCAGCGCGACCGCGAGGTGCTGCGTCCAGGAGGACCTTGCCTGGATCGTGCACCGCCCGCGGCCGTCGCCATGGCGCAAGCGCCGCCGACATCGCCTGGTCCAGCCCGGTCTTGCGGACCGTCTCGACCAGCAGCACGGCCCCGGCCTGGGACACCACCGCACGGCCACCGCCCTCGACGCGGACGCGTGGGTAGGACCCGATACGCTTCTTCACCTGAGAAGTGCCTCCGGCGGTGGCAGGAACAAGGACCTCGACAATCCTCATTCTTGCTGGTCAGAGGCATTTCTCGCTTACCTGCCCACCCGTCGGACAGCCCGCTTCATGAAAACGCGAGGCTAAGGCTTGTCCCGTAAAGATCTTCGAGTCAGTGGGGCCGTGATCGGCTGCTGCCCGCTCGGCTTGCCTATCGGCCGAGTGCGAGGTTGTGCAGGTGGGCGATTCCGTTCATTGCGTGATGGACGCCGTCACCCTTCAATCGGCAGTCTCGGAGGATCTTCCAGGTCTTCATGCGGGCGAAGGCGTGCTCGACACGGGCGCGGACCTGGCGGTGGGGAGTGTTGTGCTCTTCCTTCCAAGTCGGCAGTTCGCTCTGCCCGCGCGCGCGGCGGTGCGGGATGACCAGGCCGGTGCCTCGGTAGCCGCCGTCGGCGATCACGGTGGTGCGGCCGACTGCGTCCTTGGCTCCGGACAGCGCCCACGCCTTGCAGTCGTTGCGGTTGCCGGGCAACGGCCGGCCGACCACGACAACGCGCCGGGTATCTGCGTCGATTACGACCTGGTGGTTGGTGGAGTATCGGTAGTTCTTCGACCGCTCGGCCACGGTGTGGTCGCGGGTGGGGACCAGGGTTCCGTCCACGATGAGCACGGTGTCCTTGCGGAACCGCCTGCGGGGCTTGAGCGCGAGCAGGGGGCCGAGGTGGCCGAGGTGGCCGAGGTGGCCGATGATGCGGTCAGCCGCGGACTTCGAGACGCCGAACAGCGGTGCGAGCTGCCGTAGCGTCAAGTTGGTGCGCCAGTAAGCCGTGACCAGCAGTACCCGGTCCTCCAGCGGCAAGCTCCACGGTCGGCCTCTGCGGACCGCGTCAGCTCCTTCACGCCGCAACTGTGTCACCAACGTGTCAAAACAGCGGGGACTCAGCCCAGTGAACGGGGCTATCCAGGAAGGCTCCGACGCCGTAATCACACCAGACACCGCAAGATCTTTTCACGGGCCGCAGTGCCGGCTTGCGGGTAGTCAGGAGGGACATCGCTGCGGTTCCACAGCCCTGAGCAGACACTCGCGGTCATCCACGCTGATCAATCCGTCCGGAAGGGTTCCCTCCTCCAGCAACGCGCGCAGGTCGGAAGCGTGTGCGGCGAAGGCAGCCCTGCACCACTCGCGTTCCGGGTGATCGCAGTCCTTCCCGAACATCATCACCTGGCGTTCATCGTCGGCGTTGACGGGCCGAGACAGCTCCGCGGCAAGGACCAAGAGTTCTACCAGGTCGGGCCGCACCGCGATGCCAGGGACGGCTGCCAGCCGGATCAGGAAGGGCAGGACGGCCGGCATCACGGCGCTCACGCGGAAGGCGCTGTTCATCAGGACGTTCTCCAGTACGGGCAGAGCCGCGGGGCCGGCTACCTCATCCAGGAGACTGCGGAGCAGGACCGGGATCCCCGCAGGGCACCCGGGAATCCGCGACCAGTCGACATCCGTGCAGCCCAGCAGCGCGGGGTGGTCGCATGCAGCTCGCTCCATCTGCGGATACTCGCGGAGGAACTGAGCAACGACAACCTCTTTGGCCGCCGCATCCATCACGCACATCTCTCTGCCCCTGCCCGCACGACTTCGCCCCGAACGGCGTCCGCGAAACTCTTCCCGGGGCAGGCACCAAACGCAAGTGCCAGGCCAGTAGCCGCCACCTCCCGCCCTGGGGTAGTCGCGCCCCAGCCCGGCACTGGATTTCGGGACAGCCCTTAGCGTGGTGCACGCGCCAGTTACGTTCAAGGGAATGCACAGAAGCGTGTGAAGTGGCAATTGCCAGCGCCCGGACAGGGGTCACCGGGCGCAGGACTGGGGGCGCCGGCTACCGGACAGGGGCGCCTCTCGCGCCTCTGGCTGCGCGTCGCACCCCGTCGGCCTCAGCGGCATCAGGCCAAGGGTGGAAGACAGTTTGTCTTCGGGTTCGCGCCGTCTCAGTCGGCGGCCGTGAACAGGGGTGGCGTGGGCAGCCCCTCCGGCGTGTGTCACGATCTCCCCCAACCTGTGGGGGGTGTTGCTGAATGGCGCAGGACATTGCGCTGCGGCCGGTGGTGGATCCGGCCCTCGAAGACGCGGAGCGCGCGCTGCTGGAGAAGTCCGCCGACGGACTCTTCCCAGCCACGCTGCCGCTGCCCGAGGAGCCGGGGCTGGGCGGCCGTACCAAGGCGGACATCTGGACGGCTCTGGGGGGCTCCGCGGTGTGCGCGCTACTGCCGGTGACGATCCTGTGGGCGCTGATCGGCGTGTGGCCCGGCCTGGTCGTCGGGCTCGCGGCGCAGGCGGGGCTGATCTGGGTCGGGGTCCAGTTCGGGTTCGAGGCGTTCATCCTGACCGTCGTGGGCGTGCACCTGCTGGCCTGGCTGCTGATCGTCGTCCTCGGCTGCGGGACCGACGAGCGGCAGCGGGTGGCCCGGCTGCGCCACGGCCGCTACTACCTGGCCGAGGACTTCGGCGACGACTCCCTGCGCGAGCTGCTGGGCCACTCGCCGCTGCGCCGGATGGAGCGCGCCCAGGCCGCCGTGACGGCGGTACTCCAGTCGCAGGTCGACCGGGACGGGCTGCTGGACGACATCGCCAACGACGTGACGCTGCCAGCCCAACAGTACGAGATCGCCCAGCGCCTGGCCGAGCTGACCCGGCTGGCGCGGAAGGTGCGCACCGCTGCCGGGGACGCCTCCGGCTCGCGGGTGGAGGAGGTGCTGCGGACCCAGCGGCAGGCGCTGCGGCTGTCGTCGAGCGCGCTGGAGGAGCGGGTGGAGGCGCTGGAGCGGTACGCCGAGAACACCCGCGCGGCGGACGCGGCGTACCGCGAGTGGGAGGCCGTACGAGAGCTGGAGGAACTTGGCGAGGACATGCACGAGCTGGTGGTGAACACGGTGCGGGACGAGCTGGCCGTCGCCGAGATCGAGGGGCTCGCCGACCGGTCCCGGTTCCAGGACCTGCACCGGATGCTGGACGAGGCGCGGGAGGCGGGGCTGCTGGCCACGCGGTTCGCCGACGAGCCGGCCGACCGCCGGTCCGGCGACAGCGGCCGGGCGTGAGGGGGAGGACGACATGACGCAGACATCCCAGCCGAGACGCGAGTTCCACTCCGGCCGCGGCAAGAAGACCTTCGACCGGATCCCGGGCGGGTTCTACCTGGTCGGCGCCCTGGTGATCCTCTTCGAGGTGGTCACGCTCGGCGCGGTGGGCCTGGCCCTGGCCGTCGGCGACCCGAGCGACGACGGGGCATCCCCGGACAAGGAATCCCGGCGGGTCGAGGTCACCTACATCGCGACGGGCGACCACCCCTCGGTGAACCTCACCGTCGGGGAGGCGAACGGCAACCACGAGCCCCACGCGGTCGTCATCCTGCCGTACCGCAAGACCGTCGAGCTGGCGGCGGGCGCCGACTTCTATCTGGACGTCAGAAGCCGCGAGGACCAGGAAGGGGGCACTCTCACGTGCACCGTGCTGGTCGGCGGCAAGGTGGTCCAGCAGGCGCACAGCACACCGGACTCCTCGTCCGCCACCTGCGCGGGCAGCACCGCGGACGCCCCGCAGCGGGGCATCCCCGTGCCCACTCTCACCCCCGGCGCCTCCCCGCTGCCCGAGGAGCGGCGGCTCACCGGGACCGTCAAGGTGCCGGACTACCCGGGCGAGGGCTCGCCGGTCATCGGCACCGTCACGGACTCCTCCCTGGAGTACGCGGAGCTGGGCGGCACGTGGGACCGGAGCAAGACGCTGGATCCGGTCTTCGACGGCTTCACCCGCAAGCAGGAGGGGCGCCAGCGCGCACTCGTGAAGTCCACGCAGGTCGACGAGGACATCATGGCCGCGGCCGGCGGCACCGGGGAGCTGCGGGGCGTGGCGGGCGCGGTGATGGACGAGCGGCGGCGCTACGAGTACCCCCGTGACCAGGCGATCCTGGTCGACGTCGCCTCGCAGCCGCTGAAGGTCGACGGACATGACGCCTGGCTGCTGGTCAGCGAGATCCACTTCCACAAACGCGGGGTGCCGTCCACGATGGACCTGAACGCGGTCCTGGTGGTCGACACCGGGCGGGTCCGCCCCTCGGTGCTGTGGGTCGTACTGCCGGAGACGAACAAGAAGCTCTGGCCGGACCTAAACACTCTGGTCGCATCCGTCCAGGTCCGCTGACCTGCACCGATACGGGACGGGCCCGGGCGCGCGACGCGTCCCGGGCCCGTCCGGTAGAGCGCGACGCTGGCCGGGCACGGCATCGAGTCGGCGGCGACCAGGTCGACGAGCGCGCCCGACGCACGGGTGCGGTGCCAGACGATCGCGCAGTAGCGCGAGCGGAGCCACTGCTCCACGTGCTCGTACGTGGTGGCGGCGGCTGGCCATCCGTAGAGGCGTGCGACGTTCAGGCGCAGCACTCGCGCTCGCCGCCCAGCAGCTCCAGGAGGGCCGCCCACAAGCCACCCCGAAGTCGTCCTGTTCCCCACCTGGGGAGCCGTTCAGGACTACGCCGCCTACGACCCCTCCGGACGAGACCTCCAGCCCCTGGTGGACCTCGTGGACACCCACGGAACCCCGGCCATCCTCGCCGCCGTCGGCAGGCTCACCCACGAACTCCACGCCGAAACCACCGTGTCCACGGCTCACAAGGCCAAAGGGCGGGAGTGGGACAGCGTGAAGATCGCCGACGACTTCATGCCTCCCCAGGACCACCGAGCAGGACAACACGGGACGGCCGGTGCCGGGTCCGATCGACGTAGGCGAAGCACGCCTCGCCTACGTCGCCGTCACCCGCGCCAGCCACCGGCTTGACCTCGGCAGCCTGTCCTGGATCAACGAACACCCTCAGGGCCAAACCTGAGGGTGTCATCAACCCCGCACTCGGACCGTCGAGTCAGTTTGACGAGGCCCACTGGCGAACTCGTCCGACAACCGAGATCACCTCAAAGTGGACGACCGAGCATGGCGCCAACTACCCATCTTTTGTGCCAACTAAAAAGCCTCGTCACATGTCGCTACCGGCGGACGCGGGGCATGCCCAGGCCGATCCAGGAGATGATCTCGCGCTGGATCTCGTTGTTGCCGCCGCCGAAGGTGAAGATGACGGCCGAGCGGTAGCCGCGTTCCAGGTCGCCGTGGAGGACCGCGCCCGCCGAGCCCTCCTTGAGGGCGCCCGCCGCGCCGACGACCTCCATGAGGGCCGCGTAGGCGTCGCGGCGGGCCTCGGAGCCGTAGACCTTCACGGCGGAGGCGTCCTGGGGGGTGAGGGTGCCGTTCTGGACGGCGTTCACCATCTGCCAGTTGAGGAGTTTCATCGCGTCGAGCCGGGCGTGGGTGCGGGCCAGGGTGCGGCGGACCCAGGGCAGGTCGATGACGCGCCGGCCGTCGGTGAGCGGGGTGGCGGCGGCCCAGTGCTGGACGTCGTGGAGCGCGCGGATCGCCATCGTGCCGTGGGCGGCGAGGGTGACGCGCTCGTGGTTGAGCTGGTTGGTGATGAGGCGCCAGCCCTTGTTCTCGTCGCCGACCCGGCGCGAGGCGGGGACCTTGATGTTGTCGTAGTAGCTGGCGGTGGTGTCGTGCGAGGCGAGGGTGTTGATGATCGTGCAGGAGTAGCCGGGGTCGCCGGTCGGGACGAGCAGCATCGTGATGCCCTTGTGCGGCGGCGCGTCCGGGTCGGTGCGGACCGCGAGCCAGACCCAGTCGGCGGTGTCGCCGTTCGTGGTCCAGATCTTCTGCCCGTTCACCGTGTACGTACCGGTGGTCTCGTCCCCCTCCCGGACCGCGCGGGTCTTCAGGGCGGCGAGGTCGGTGCCCGCGTCGGGCTCGCTGTAGCCGATGGCGAAGTCGATCTCGCCGGAGAGGATCCGCGGCAGGAAGTACGCCTTCTGCTCGTCGGTGCCGAAGCTCATGATCGTCGGTCCGACGGTGTTCAGCGCCATGAGCGGCAGGGGTACGCCCGCCTGCGCGGCCTCGTCGAAGAAGATGAACTGTTCCATCGGGGTCAGCCCCCGGCCGCCGTACTCGGTCGGCCAGCCGACCCCGAGCCAGCCGTCGGCGCCCAGCCGGCGCACGGTCTCCCGGTAGAAGCGCTTCTGCGCCGCCGGGTCCGCGTAGCGGGTGTGGACGTCCTCGGGGACCAGCTCGGCGAAGTACGCACGCAGCTCGGCGCGCAGGCTGTTCTGAGCGGGCGTGTATGCGAGGTGCATGGGGCGGGCCTCCCGTGGCGGCTGTCCTGCGGCGGCGGTCCTGCGGGGTCCTCGGCGCCACCCGGGCGGGGCGACGCGCGACGGCGGCCACGGTAGAACGTGTTCCATAAATGCGGAAGCCTCGGAGCGGCTTCGGAGTGGCTCCGGAGTGGCTCCGGAGCGGCTCCGGAGCGGCTCCGGACGGCCCTCGGCCCCGGTTCGCAGCTGCCGAACCGGGGCCGTGGGGGTTGTCGAGGGGTACTGCTCATCAATCTGATCACTGTGGATCGCTGCTGATCCCTCCGGATCACTGCGGATTGTCGGCGCCTGGGCCGGGGCGGCCTACGGCAGCAGCTCGTCCATGGAGGCGCGACCCTTCTCCGCCATGCGGCGTTCCGCCCAGGCGAGGGTCTTCGGAGTCACGTCACGGCCGGAGGCGAGGACCAGGTCCTCGGCCGTGAACTCGCCCTCCGACCCGGAATGCAACAGCCGGTCGGGCGTCGGGAAGTCCCCCAGGGACGTCTTGTCGGGCTCAGCGTTCATGCCGCCTCCTACGTGTTCGTCCGGCACTCGCCATTCTCGTGTCCGGTCAGCGCGTCCGCATCCGGGAGCGGCGTAGACCGGTGTCTCCCGGCCGCCGGTACCTCAGCGCCGCCGCACCTCCCGGCCGCCGGTACCTCGCCGCCGCACCTCCCGGCCTCCGCGTCCCCGTGTCGACGCGGTCGCGGTGCGCTGTCGGTGCGGCCCGGGAAGGTCGGGGGTGGTCGCCGCCCGCCGCATCACCGCCCGCACCCGGCGCGTCACCCTCGGCGGACCCTCCCTCGACGGCTTCGTGCTCGCCCGCCGGCGCCACTGGATCGGCTGATCGGCTGACCGCGTCCGGGCCTCGTCCGGAGGCGGTCAGCAGGCCGGAGCCGCCCCCGGGTTCCGGACGAGCTCCGCGGCCGTGCGCGCGGCGAGCCCCGTCCCCTCCTCGAAATGGCGGGTGTACGCCTCCGAAGGGAGCGCCGCGCGGAGGGTTTCCTCGGCTCGCGCCCTGATCAGGGCCTCCGTCTCGGCGGTGAAGGGCCGGAAGCCGCCGTCCGTGCCGGAGCCGGCGTGGGCGTCGTACGCGCCGAGGAGCCGCGCCCCGGTCTCGGCGTCGCCCGGCCCGCCCCGCCCGCCGAGCGCCCACGCGGCCGTGGCGAACTGGGTGACGAGCAGGTACGGGGCGACCAGATGGGCGAGGGTCTCCACCTCCGCGACGGCGTGCGCCAGCCGCTCCACGGCCCGGTCGTAGGCGCCGTCGAGGCAGTCGAGCCAGGCCCACGCGCCTCCGGCGAGCCCCCAGAAGAGGCCCGGGGTCACGTCTCCGAACTCACCCTCCAGGCGGGAGAGCTGAGCCCGGGCGAGACCGGTGCGCCCGGTGTGGCCGTAGTGCTGGGTGAGCAGCAGCCGTGCGGAGCCGGCGACCTCGGCGCCCCACTCCCCCGCCGCGTCGGCGGCTTCGGCCAGGAGCTGTTCGGCCGCCGGGTCCCCCTCCGGGTGGAGCCGGAGCCGTACGGCCGCGAGGCGCGCGGTGTAGAGGGGCACCTGGGAGCGCGCGCCGACGTGGGCGGCGGCGTCCGTGGCCCGCTCGAAGTCGGCGGCGGCCTCGACGAGCCGGCCCGCGCGCTCGTAGGCCTCGCCCCGGGCGGCGTGCGATTCGGCGATGCCCCAGGAGTCCCCGGCGGTCTCGAAGAGGGCGAGCGCCTCGGCCGCGTCGTGGGGGCCGTGGACGACGAGCTTGGCCCGTACGAGGAGGGCGAAGGCCAGGTCCCAGCCGGGGGCGTGGTCGCGGCAGGCGTCGACGATCGCCGTCAGGGTCTCGTCGAGGCCGGTGAACTCTCCGGTCATGAGGCGGGCGAAGTACCACATCATCGCCGGCTGGCGGCAGGTCTGAGGAAGGCCGGGGCGGTACGCGGAGACCAGCGCGGCGAGCCTGGCGCGGGTTTCGGGGTGTTCGAACGAGCTGGCGCCCCGGCCGCCCTGGGTCGCGAGCACATAGAGCCGCCCGCCGCGCCGTGCCTCGGCGAGTCGCTCGCCGTGCCACGGCGGCGGGACGTCCGTACACAGGCCGTCGAGCGGCTCGGCCGGGCGGACGGGCTCCTGGAACGGGTCGGGGCCGAGCCGGCCCGCCTCCACGGCCCAGGTGCGGGCGTCGACCTGGTGGTGGCGCAGTTGCCAGAACCAGCTGAGGGAGTGGACGAGGCAGAGCACCTCCTGCTCGTCTCCGAGTGCGACGGCCGTCCGCAGGGCCCCGCGCAGGTTGTCGTGCTCGCGCTCCAGGAGGGCGGTGGCGGCGACCTGCCCGGAGCCGCGCAGTTCGGGGTCGGTGGTACGGGCGAGTTCCCGGTAGTACGTGAGATGGCGC
>NZ_JACSCH020000010.1:0-104330 GCF_014451325.2 Streptomyces sp. CB02980
CCCTGACAAGGGCGGGACGACTGCCGCCGGAACACACCGAATGGAGGGTGGAACTGCTGGTGGACCGGCTCGCCATCGTCTGACACACCGCCCCGGCGGTCACGCAGCCGGGGCGTTCGGGCCGGATCCTGCGAGGACCTCACGGTGGCGGGCGGCGACAGCCAGGATCACTCGCAGGTGAAGGCCAGGCTATTCGCCCGGCCCTTGGGGGTGGCCAGGACGAGGATGACGGCGATCAGGGGCAGCGTTGCCGATGGCGATGCCGGCGGAGTCTTGAGGTTCTGTCCGGGCTGCAAGGCGGCGAAGACGACACAGCGGGCTGATAGCCGTCGAATGCCGTCCGCGACTCTGTCGAACTGCGGCTCTCCTCGGGAAAGCCCCGACTGCGGGCGGGCGATGACCGGGTCCTCCCGAGATCGCCCACAGATTCCCCGCACGCGCGACTCCGACAAGACCTAGCGACGCCATGCCCTTCGCGCCCCTCGATCCGGCTCGCTCGGGGCAGCCGGATCGAGGGTGAGTTCCCACTGGTGTCTGCTCTTGTCGATGGTGACCAGGAGGGGCCCGCTGGGCAGGGCGACCTTCTCCCGGACCCGGCGACCGTTCCACTCGTACACGAGCCGCTTGGCAGGGCGCCTCAGGTCACTGGGGGAGTCACCCCAGTGGTAATGCATCTGGAACCAGCCCTTGTGCGGGTCCTCCGCCCGCACCTTCAACTCGGCCGCGGGGCCGGTGCGGACGAAGACCTCCTGGCCGCTGCCCGCGATGGTGCCGAAGTCCAGCGGCAGGGCCGCCGACAGGGGCAGGACCGTGAGCTGCCACGCCCCGGAGTTGCGCACCTTCAGAGTGAGCGGCCCGCCCTTGCGGTTGGGCACCATCAGGGTTCGGCCGTAGTGATCAGGAAGGTCGGACAGGAAGACATCGTCCTCGCGGCCGGGAATCTTGACGGAGATGAAGTTGTACTCCTCCGTCCGTGCCTCCAGGATCACCGGCTCCCCGTTGGGCGGAAACGGCAGGTCCACAGTGACCGTCTTGGAACCCTTGCCGCGATAGACGCACGGCTCGAACGCGAAGAAGTCGGCCGCCCAGGGCGGGGGCTCGACGGATGTGCCGGCCGCGGGCGTCCCGGCGGCGTACGCGGGCACGAACCCGGCGGGCGCAGAAACAGGCGACATGGGTGAGGTGGGGTACGTCGCGGAAGCGCTCACCGGGGCGGGTCCGGACGACACCTGGTCCGCCCTGTACGCACCAGGCCCCGGCACCGGCGGCGCCCCGGGAGCCACCAGCCCGGAGCCCGTCTTGCCCACCTCGGCGAGCGGCACCGGGCCGGACACGGAGGGCACAGCCGACGACGCCGAGGGGACCGCCGGCGTTGGTGGTGACACCGCCGTCACCGTCCCCGCGCCCCCTACGTCCCGCGTCAGGCCCGCGAGCCCGTCCTCGTAGCCCTGCCCCACCGCGCGGAACCGCCACGCCCCCTCGCGTCGGTACAACTCACCCAGCACGAACGCGGTCTCGGCGGCGGCGTCCGTGACCGCGTACTGCGCGACGATGGTTCCGTCGAACGTGCTCAACTGGGCGTAGAGACCGCGGACCTGTCCGAAGGTCCCGTCCGTGCAGGATCCGACTATCAGGACCCGCTGGACGTCGGGTTCGACGCGGAGCAGGTCCAACTCCAGCCATTCGGCGAGCTGTCCGGCGCCCTGCCCCGTACCGACGTGCCGAACGGCGCCCGAGGGGTGGACGGGCCGGTCGTGGAAGACGATGTCGGCATCGCCGCGCACTGCTCCGGCCGCGTCGAGCAGAAGGGCCGCGGCTGACACGGTCGGCGCACCCGGCACCGACTGCCGGCCCACGGCAACACGCAGAGGGGCGGCGGGGACGGGCGCGTTCGCACCCTTGATCATGTGCGTCATACGGTACATGGTGACAGCGGAGCAGACACCGGGAGAAGGTCTCCGGCGCGGAACACGCCATGCCAACAGGGAACTTCGTCAAGGTCAGCGGGATCGCAACGCTCCTGTACTCGCCGCTGAACCAGGCCGGGGAAGAGCCGTTGCCCTCCGCGTCGCCTTGAGAAGTCGCTTGTCACGGCTGCGGTGCGGCCTCAGGCGATGACAGAGCCCCGTGACAGGAGCTGCACGACGGCCAGCCCCGCAACCGCGATCGCCGCCCGGAAAGGCCATCGGCTGCCCTCACGCCACCTCGGGACAGTACCGAGGGCCGCGGCACATCCCGCTGCCGTCGCGCACACCCAGCCCGGTGCTCCTGCCGTCCCGGGCGGGCACACGGTGACGATCGCGACCGCGGCCAGCATCGTGACCAGTGAGAGCCGGCGACAGGCCACGGGGCCGAGGCGTTGGGGCAGACCACGGACGCCCGTCGCGAGATCGTCCGCGATGTCCGGCAGCGCGTTCACCCCGTGGGCGCCGACACCGAGCAGGGCACTCGTGACCACGGCCCACCAGGCAGGCCAGGCGTGCGTCGGCGGGCCGAGCGCCACGAATGCGGGCAGGGACGCGAACCCGACGGCGTACGGCACGGGGGAGAGCGGAGTCCTCTTCAGGACCAGGTTGTACGCCCACCCGCCGGCGATCACGCCCGTGAGGTGGACAGCCGCGGCGGCAGGGCCGCTGAGCAAGGAGAGCGGCACACAGGCGACGAGCGCCGCCACGGCGGCCATGGCGGCCGTCCGTGGGTGCAGGGCCCCGGCCACGATCGGTTTGTCGTGCCGGCCGCTGGCGGCGTCCCGGCCCGCGTCCACCGCGTCGTTGCACCATCCGATCGAGAGCTGACCGGCGAGCACCGCCGCTCCGACCGCCACGACATCCCCCGGTCCCCGCCCCGACGTGGCGGCCAGAGCGGTGACGAACACCGTCACCGCGAGCGTCGGCTCCGGGTGGCACGAGTGGAGCAGCGTCACGAGCCGGTGTGTCGCTCGCACCGGAAGACCAGGGAGGTATAGAGACACGGGAGCAAGGTAATCGCGCCGTCGGTCGTGAGGAGACATCCCGGAATGCGTGTCCCCACAGTCGACCGGCTCGCCGCCGTCACGCCGCGGGCCGCGCACGCCGGCGGCGCCGGCGATGCGCGGCCCGATCCCGACGGGTGGAAGAGCGTTGTCGCCGCCGTCCGTACGGCCCTGCCGGAGCATCGATACGCCCAGGACGAACTCACCGAGCTGATCGGCGACCTCTGTCTCGCCCCCGGAGCGGACCGCACAGTGCTGCGCCGACTGCACGGAGCCGCCGGGGTGCGGACCCGTCACCTCGCTCTCCCCATCGACCAGTACGCGGCTCTGGGGGACTTCGGCGAGACGAACGCGGCATGGATGACTGCCGGTCTGGAACTCGGGGAACGGGCTCTGACGCGTGCGCTCGAAGCCGCCGGGCTGTCACCCTCGGAGCTGGATCTGTTGGTGTGCACCTCCATCACCGGTATCGCCGCGCCGTCGCTCGACGCCCGGCTCGCCTCGCGCATGGGCATGCGGCCGGACGTGAAGCGGATTCCCGTGTTCGGGCTCGGCTGCGTCGCGGGAGCGGCCGGTCTTGCCCGGCTCCACGACTACCTGCGCGGCCACCCGGGCGAGGTGGCCGCGCTGCTCAGCGTGGAGCTGTGCTCACTCACCCTGCAGCAGCGTGACGACTCGCCGGCCAACCTCGTCGCCGGTGCCCTGTTCGGCGACGGTGCGGCGGCGGTCGTCGCACACGCCGCGCGGGCCGACGACCACCGGTCCGGTCGCCCGGCGGTGGCGGCCACCCGCAGTCTCCTCTACCCGGACACCGAGCATCTGCTGGGCTGGACGATCGGTGCCGGAGGGTTCCGACCGGTGGTGGACGCCGCCATCCCCGATGTCGTGGGCGCCCGGATCGGCCCGGACCTCCGGGACTTCCTGGCCGTCCACGGCCTGACTCCGGACGACATCGGGACCTGGATCTGCCACCCCGGGGGACCGCGGATCCTCACGGCGGTGGCACACGCCCTGGACCTTCCCGACGGAGCCCTCGAATCGGCCCACCGGGCCCTGGCCGTGTCGGGGAACATGTCCTCCGCCTCGGTGCTGCGGATCCTGGAGGACGTCACCACCAACGCCCCTCCGTCGCCGGGCTCGTGGGGTCTGATGATGGCGATGGGCCCCGGCTTCTGCGTCGAGTTCGTCCTCCTGCGCTGGTGAGGAATCACTGATCATGCTCTGGTACACGCTCCTCCTGGCGGCCGTCGCCGCGGAACGCCTCGTCGAACTCGTCGTCGCGCGACGCAACGCGGCCTGGACCCTGGCCCGTCTCGGGGTCGAGTACGGCAGGGGTCACTACCCGGTCATGGTGGCCCTGCACACGGCTCTGCTCGCGAGCTGTCTGACCGAGGCCTGGCTGGCCCACCGGCCGTTCCTGCCCGTACTCGGCTGGACCATGGTGGCCGTCGTCGTCCTGGCCCAGGCGCTGCGCTGGTGGTGTGTCACGACCCTTGGCCCGTACTGGAACACGCGGGTCATCGTGGTTCCCGGCGCCCGTCTCGTGCGGGCCGGGCCGTACCGCTTCGCGCGCCACCCGAACTACGTCGCGGTCGTGGCGGAGATCGCGGCGCTGCCCCTGGTGCACAGTGCGTGGCTGACTGCGACCTTCTTCACCGTGGCCAACGCGGCGCTGCTCGCCGTCCGCATCCGGTGTGAGAACACCGCCCTGGGGCGGGTGAGCGTGGCGTGAGCCGCACACACGATCTGCTGATCGCGGGCGGCGGCCCCGCGGGGCTGGCCACCGCGCTGTACGCGGTGCGAGCGGGACTGGACGTCGTCCTGGCGGAGCCGCGAGGCCTGCCCGTCGACAAGGCCTGCGGAGAGGGGCTGATGCCTGGGGCGGTCAGGGAACTGCGCGCGCTGGGACTGGACGTGCCAGGCCGGCCGATCGTCGGCATCCGCTACCGGCAGGGCCCTCACCACGCCCAGGCGGAGTTCCGGCACGGCCCCGGCCTCGGAGTGCGGCGCACCGTCCTGCACGCCGCCCTGCACGCGGCCGTCGTCGCCGCCGGAGTCCCCGTCCTGCCGGTACGCGTGCGGGACGTGTGTCAGGACGCCGCGGGCGTCTCCGACAGTGCCACGGGTGTGCGCGCCAGGTGGCTCGTCGCCGCGGACGGACTGCACTCGCCGGTGCGACGTTCGCTGGGGCTCGGTATGCCCGGCGAGGGCGTCCCGCGCTACGGGCTGCGCCGGCATTACGCCGTGGCGCCGCCTTCCTCGTACGTCGAGGTCCATTGGGGTCCCCACGGCGAGGCGTACGTGACCCCACTCGGGTCACAGCTCCTGGGCGTCGCGCTCCTGACCTCGCTGCGTGCGCCGTTCGACGAACAGCTGGCCGGCTTCCCCGAACTCGCGGCCGCTCTGCCCCGCCAGGCCGCGGTCGGCGCCGTGCGTGGTGCGGGTCCCCTCCGCCAGAAGGTCCGCTCGCGCGTCCAAGGGCGGGTCCTGCTGGTGGGCGATGCCGCCGGCTACATCGACGCGCTGACCGGCGAGGGCGTCTCACTGGCTCTCGCCGGTGCCAGGGTCCTGGTCGATCAGCTGCGTCGCGGCTCACCCGGCGGGTACGAGGCCGCATGGAAGCAGGCGACCTTCCGGCACCGGCTCCTGACCGACTGCCTGTTGCGAGCTCGGCAACGCCCCCGACTGGCACACAGGATCGTGCCGACCGCGGCCCGGCTTCCCCGCGCCTTCGCCCTCGCGGTGAACGCCCTCGCCTGAGTGTCTTCCCCGCCGGCAGACGCGCCGGCAGACCCGTCGGCAGACCCCGTCCGTGGTCCGTTCGGTGCGGGCCCGGTCGGGGGCGTCAGGGAGTGTGGGAGTCGACGACGTGCCGAGTGCGCTCAGCCGCCATGACCTCAAGGGCTCACGGCCTCAGTGAGCCGCGGCGGGTCCCCTCCAGGCGGGCGCCGTCCAGGATCACGCCCGCCGTCCTGGCCGCGACCAGAACGGCTTCCGACAGGTCCGCGTTCGAGAAGTCCGCGTCGCCGAGTTCGGCCGCGACGAACTTCACCCGGCGCAGGGAGGCGCCGGACAGCCGGGTGCCGACGAGGCGGGCGCGGGAGAACACGGCGTCGTCCGCGTTCGCGCCGCTCAGGTCGGCGCCGCTGAGGTCGCACAGCCCGGCGTTGACGCGGGTGAGGGTCGCGTTCACCAGCGTGGCGTCGCGCAGGTCGGTGCCCGTGAGGAACGCGTCGGTGAGGTCGCAGCCGCTCAGGTCGCAGCCGCTCAGGTCGGCGTAGCTGAGGATGACGCCCGTCAGGTCCACGCCGCCGAGGCCCACGCCGGCGAGCGGAATGCCGGCCAGGTCGTTCTCGGTGCCCCAGGGCAGGGTCCACTCGCGCACGAGGGTGCGCCAGTCGCCGCCGCCGGCGAGGGCGGCGCGGATGCCGTCGAGGGCGGGGGCGTTCTCCGGCCGGGCCCACCGGTCCCGTACCTCGGTGGCGTGGCTGTTCTCGTCGGTCATGGGGCACTGTTCCGTTTCTGGGGTCGGTCACGGCTGCTGCTTGATCTGGTGCAGGAAGCCTTTCACACGGTCCAGGTGGTAGACGGTCTCGTCGTGCTTCTTGAGGAGCACTTCGAGCCCGCGCTCGGTCATGCCGTCCGGTAGCTTCTCCATCTCCTTCCACAGGGCCTTGCGGACGTTCTCCAGCCCGTTCGCGGCCTGTGTGAGGTCCTGGACGTGGTCGAACGGGGTGCCGTCCGGCTTGCGGGCCACCACCTCGCCGGCCGACTCGCGCCGTGCTGCCGAGTAGTGGTTGTGGTTGGGTTCGGCGTTGATGCGGCCGATCGGGTCGGCCTTGATGTTCTCCAGCTTCTGGATGGCGTTCATCGCCTCGTCGCTGAGTCCGAGCCCGCGGTAGGGGGAGAGGCCGAGCGGGTCGGACCAGGTGACCGGGTTGTGGACGTAGGCGGCCGGGTTGGGGGCGGGGAGGAGCCCGAGCGGGTCGGGGGTGAGGTAGCGGGCGGTCTCCGGGTCGTACTGCCGGAAGTAGTTGTGGTGGAGACCGGTCTCGGGGTCGAAGTACTGACCGGGGAACCGCAGCGGGGTGTAGGCGGTGGCGCCGCTGTTCCAGGTGGTGGTGCCCCAGAGCGTGGCGCGGCTGTGCCAGGCCACCCGGCCGGTCTCGTCGACGAGTTCGGTGGGGGTGCCCACGAGGTCGGTGGCGATGGCGAAGAAGCGCTCGTCGACGGCCTCCCGCGAGGCGTCCGCGCCGAGGACGCGTTCCGTCTGGGCCAGCGGCTTGGCGTGCCGGTGGTCCCAGGTGAGGGCGACGGGGCGGGGCAGCTCGGGTGCGGTCGTGACCTGTTCGCACAGGGTCGGGCCGTCCCAGGTGAACAGGGTCTCCTCGACCACCGTCTCGCCGTCGTCGGCGAGCCGCTGCTTCGCGGTGCGGCGGCCGAGCGGGTCGTACCGGTAGCGCCAGCGCGTCCCGTCGGGGGTGGTGACGGCGGTGAGGCGGCTCTCGGAGTCCCAGGTGTACCGCCAGGTGTCGGCCTTCCCGGAGAGCCGGGCCCGACGGCGCAGGGTGATCCGGCCGCCGGCATCGTGCTCGTACCGGACCGCTCCGGCGCGGGTGAGGGTGGTTCCGGTGTAGCTGCGGGAGCCCGTGGCGTCCTGGCCCGGGTGGCCGCCCGGCCAGGACGCGGAGGTCTGGTTGCCGGAGGCGTCGTAGGCGTACGACTCCTTCCAGCCCGCGGCGGTGACCGTGGTGACGCGGCCGGTGGCGTCGAGGCCGTAGCGGAAGGAGCCGCGCAGGGCGTCGTCGAGCGCGGTGAGGTGGCCGTCGGCGCGATAGGTGTAGGCGCGGCGGTTGACGGTGCTGGTGCCCGCGGTCAGGTGCTGGCCGGCCAGCCGCCCGGATCCGTCCCAGGACGTGGTGAGCGCGAGGGTGTCGCCGAAGGCGCGGCGCAGTTCCCGTCCGGCCGTGTCGTGGGCGAAGGAGATCCGCCGGGTGCCGCTGGTGAGCTGGGCGAGCCGGCCGGTGGTGTCGTACGCGTAGGCGGTGACGTGTCCGGTGGGGGTGATGCGGCGAGCCAGACGTCCGGCGTCGTCGTAGGAGTAGGTGAGCGGGCGGCCGTCGACGAGTTCGGCCTTGAGTTCGCCGCGGCGGTCGTACTGCCGGACGAGTTCGCCGTCGGGGCCCTCGGCGCGGACCATCCGGCCGGCGGCGTCGTACGCGTAGCTGGTGACGGCTCCGGCCGCGTCCTTGCGGACGACCCGGTCGAGCGCGTCCCGCTCGTAGCGGACGGTCTGGCCGGTGGGGGCGGTGCGGGCGGTGACCTGCCCGACCGCGTTCAGTTCGTAGCCGACGGTCCGCCCGTCGAAGTCGGTCTCGGCGACCGTGCGGCCGGCCCGGTCGTACACGTAGTCCCAGGTCAGCCCCTGGGGGTCGGTGACCCGGGTGAGGCGCAGGGCGGCGTCGTGATCGAAGGCGTGGCGCGCGCCGTCGGGGCCGGTGCGGGCGGCGAGCAGGTCGAAGTGGGTGTACTCGAAGCGGGTCGTGAGGCCGTTCGGATCGGTGTACGCGGTGCAGTTGCCCTCACCGTCGTAGGCCCATGTCTCGGTGGCGCCGTCCGGGCGGACCCGCCGGGCGAGTTCGCCGTCCTCGGTCCACTCCAGGGTGGTGACGGTGCCGAGCGGGTCGGTGACGCGGACGAGCCGGCCGTGGGCGTCGCGCTCGCACCGCGTGGTGCCGCCGAGGGGGTCGCCGACCTCCAGGGGGAGTCCGGCGGGGTCGCAGCGGAACGTGGTGACGGCGCCGGAGGGGTCGGCGCTGGCGACGAGGTGGCCCCGGTCGTCGTAGGCGTAGCGGGTGGTGTGGCCGGCGGGGTCCGTGACGGCGGTGAGGTTGCCGCGGTCGTCGAACTCCTGACGGATCCGCCCGCCGTCGGCGTCGGTGAACTCCACGGGCCGGCCCCGGTCGTCCCGGACGGTGGAGAGGCGGCTGCCGTCGGCCCGGAGGACCGTGAGCAGCCGGCCCTCCTCGTCGTACGAGAAGGCGGTCGTCCGGCCGAGGGCGTCGGTGCGGGTGAGCAGGTTCCCCCGGGCGTCGTGGCCGAGCCGGGTGGTGTGGCCGAGCGGGTCGACGGTGGCGAGGACGCGGCAGGCGCCGTCGATCAGGTGGCGGGTGACCCGTCCGTCGGCGGTGGTGAGGGTGGTGGTGCGGTGGCCGGTGGCCGGATCTGGGTGGCCGTAGGCGAGGGTGAGCTGGACGTGGCCGTCCTCGCCGCCCTCGCCGATGACCCGGTCGTGCTCGTCGTAGGCGTAGTCGTAGCGGCTGCCGTTGGAGTCGGTCCAGGTGATCACCCGGTGCCGGTCGTCGTAGGCGAGGGCGAGGGTGGCCCCGGAGGGCTTGGTGACCGCGGTCAGGTCCCCGTCGGTGTGGCCGTAGCGGACGAGGTCCTGCCCGGTGCCGTCGGGGAGGCGCAGGGCGAGGCGGGTCACCCGGCCGTTCTCGGTGGTGACGTCGACGTGGTAGCCGGCCGTGTGGACGAGGGCCAGCGGGGTACCGTCCTCGGTGCGGTCGACGGTGACGGTGTGGCCGTTGCGGTCCACCGTCCGTACGAGCCATGCCTCTCCGTCGCCGCCGGGTTCGGCGCCGGCGGGCCCCGCGAAGTGCCGGGTCAGGCCGGTGTCCGGGTCGGTGAGCGTGTAGTCGCCGGACTCGTCACGGGCGAGCGGACGGCGGCCGGTGCCGGACTCGGGGAGCGTGGGGAGGCCGGGCACCGGGTGCGGGTAGGGGAGCAGGAGGCCGTCGTCCGTGACGTGGACGACCCCCTGCGCGTCGATCTCCAGGTGCTCGTCGACGGTGGAGGACCACGAGGGGCCGAAGAAGCGTCCGGCGGTGTAGCCGGACTCGACGCGCCGGGTGAAGGTGAGCGGGAGGGTGCCGGGCAGGGAGACATCGGTCTGGGGCAGGAACATCCGGCCCGAGGCGAGGTCCACCGGGTCGGTCTCGTCGACGAGACGGTGGGCGTCGGGGCGGTTGTGAGTGCCGTTCGGCGCTCCGTCGATCAGGCGGCGGGCGCGGTTGGCGTCGGATGCCAGGTCTGCTCCCTCGGCCGCCACCCGGACGCCCTTGACGGCCGCGCCACCGCCGGCGGTGGCGGCGGTGAGCAGCAGGTCGGGGACGAGCCGGCCGAACCCCTCCGCCGGGTCCTTCATGAAGTTGTCGATCATCTGCTTGCCCGTGCCCCACGGGTCGTTGGCCATGAGGACGAGGCCGGAGGCGAGGCTGTTGAGCTGGGTGAGGTATTCGGCGGGGTGGGTGAGGTTGTACGGGTCGGTGGGGTTGACGCTCCGGACGAAGCTGAGCAGCCCTGCCGTGCCCTTGACGATGCCGCCGCCGAAGTGGGTCTGCATCACCTGGAGTTCTTCGAGCCCGTCCATGGCCTGGTCGGCGTACGA
Source organism: Streptomyces sp. CB02980 (assembly GCF_014451325.2). GTDB lineage: Bacteria > Actinomycetota > Actinomycetes > Streptomycetales > Streptomycetaceae > Streptomyces. Next base: position 10,422 of record NZ_JACSCH020000010.1, read on the forward strand.
GGGTTTGGGCGGGGCCGCGTCCCGGGCGGCCCGGACGGCGGTGCGGGCCGTCTCGGCGGCGGCGTTGCGCTGCTTGCGGGCCTCGGCGAGGATCTCCTGCGCCTCCTGCATTCCCGCCTTGCCCGGGTCGGTGAAGGCGCCCGGCTTGGGCGGCAGCGAGGCCGGGTTCCGTTTGTCGGCGGGCTGGGCGTTGTAGCCGTCGACGGCCTTGTTGTAGTCGTCGACGCTCTTGTTGTGCGCGTCGGCCGCGTCGGCGGATGCCTTGGTGCCCGCCTTCCACTTCTCGATGGCGCTCTGGGCCTGCCCTTGGGCCCATTCGACGGTGAGGCCGAAGCTCGCCAGGGCGTCGGCGGCCTTGCCGAAGGCGTCCGCGCCCTTGAACCACTTGGGCGGCTCGACCGCGACCTTCTCCCGGAACGCGTCGGCGGCCTCGCCCTTCACGGCGGACGCGTCGAGGCCCTTCAGTCCCTGTCCGACCTTCTCGAAGGAGGCCTGGAGGTCCCGCAGGTGGGAGGCGGTGTCCCGGAGTTTGGAGGGACTGCCGTAGATCAACTTGGTCTTGTCCTCGGTCTGCCCGAGGTCCATCTCGTCGACCTCGGCGCCCATCCGGTTCGCCAGTGAACGCGACTGCTCGCGCACCCAGTCGGCGCCGGACTCCCAGCCGACGTCGTCCAGCCGGTCCGCGGTCCAGTTCCCGGCGTCCTCGACCCGGTTGCCGGCCCACTCGACGCCGTCCTCGACCGCGTCCTCGACGACGTCCGGAGTGATGTCGCTGATGAAGTCCCCGATACCCACGGTCAGTTCCCCCCGGTGTCCTGCTGTTGGGCCCTCTCCTCAGGGGACGGGCCGAAAGTCTCGTCCACGGCACGGTCGAAGTCGCCCTGGTCCACCCCGAGGAGTTCGTTGAGGATCCGTGCCCGGCTCCCGCCCTGGCCCTCCGTGAGGACCGCGCGCCCGGTGTCCTTCCAGGTCTGAGCGGCTTCGTCCCCGGCGCGCTGAAAGGACTCGGGGCTCCAGTCGGGGTTCAGATAGTCCGGGGTGAAGACGTCGCCCCAGTCCTGCTTGACGATGTCGGCCTCGGAGGCGTGCGGGTTGCCCACGGCGGAGTTCACGGCGATCTTGAAGGTGCCCTGGAGGTACTGGTCCTCCTCCCAGACCAGTCCGGCGGCGAGGCCCAGCGCCGCCGCGAGCGTGTTGGCGTCCTGGATCTGCGCCCGTACGCCCCATTCCCAGCGCTCGCAGTAGTCCTCGAAGTCCACCGAGAGACCGTGGTGCCCGGCTTCCATGCCGGTCATCGAGAGGTCGGAGAAACCCTTGCCGAGCACGGCCCCCGTGCCCGTGCCGATGTCCCGGAGTTCGGCGGTGGCCGCGCGGATCCCCTCGGTGATCTTCTTGATGCTCTCCGCGTCGAACCGCAGGTTCTCCTGCCCGCCCCCGCTCATCGGACGCCACCGCCGGCAGTCGGCTCCCAGGGCGCGGTCGGCCCGTCGGCCGGAGGGGACGTCGGTGGGTCGGTCGGCCCGTCGGCCGGGATGTCGATCGCCACGTCGTCGGGCACGATGCCCCGGACCGGCGGGAAGGCCATCGCCCCCTCCGCATCGGCGATGTCGACGGCCACTCCGGCAGGGACGCCCAGGGCGGGGACGATCTCGTCGAGCAGCCGCGCCCCGCGCAGCTCCGCGAACTCCCACGCACCGCCCGCCTCGCGCCCGGCGTCCCCGCCGGCCGCGTCCCGGGCCCGGGCGAACCGGGCGAGCGCCGCCTCGTCGGTGAAGGCGCAGATCCAGCGCACCCCGCCGAACTCCGCCGTCCACAGACCCCCGGAGTCCACCGGGACGAGGACCAGGGCCCGCCGCAGCTCCCCCACCAGTTCCCTGGGGTCACCGAGCCCGGCCCGCCGCTCGGCGATCCGTTCTGCAAGTACCGTCGCTCCGCCCACCGTCCCGCCTCCCCGACGTCGTACCGGGGCCTCCCCCGTTTCTCGGGAGTACACGCCTGTTCGCCCCGCACGGTTCCCCGGATCGACGGTTTGAGCGTTCGCCTGCCGGAATCCGGTTCAGAATTCCGGTGGGGTCGCGTGCCCGTCGCGCGCGAGGAGTCGCGACGATACCGGAGCCGCCGCCCACCGAGATCCCGGCTGTCCCTGCCGCACCGGGCGGGCCCGGTGAACTCCGGGGCGGAGCCGCCGGGAGCCGCCGTCTCCGGTACGCGGCCTACGGTTGAAAACCGGGGTTCCCCCGTCGCGTCGAGCCGGATCGTCTGCCGCCGCGCATCGCGGAGCTGACCAGCGGCCCCGCCGAGGGCCCGTACGTCTCCGCGGGCGGCATCCCAGGCCCACCCTCTCCACCGAATTCCAGCATGTCCCGGGTACGGCGGGCCGCAACGCGGCCGCCGCGACACGGGCCGATGGCCTCGTCCCGCTTCAGCTTCAGCGTCGGCCGAGGCTTCAGTAGAAGATCGTGCACGCGAAATCGGAGCCGGGCGGCAGGGACGGAACGTCCACGCACGCCTGGGCCTTGAGGTCCTTGTCGTTCACCATCGGCGTGTACACGCTGTTCGCGTCCCCCGGCCTGACCGTGATGCTCTGTACGGCGATGGTGTGTCCGCCGGCGTCCTCGGTCCGTACGGACGCGGTGTCGTCCGCCTTCCCGAACCAGAGCTGCGCCCAGGCGGCCCTGCACTCCGCGCTGTACCGCAGACGGACGATGCGACCGTCGAGCGTGGCGTCGGCGATCGTCACGGCGTCGTCGACGCAATGGGTCGCGAGGGGATCGAGGCCGTGACACGTGGTGGCGAAGCACGTCGCCGGAGCCCTCGTCGGGGCCTTCGACACCGCGTCCGGCGCGGCATGCGCGGGGGCGGAGAGCACCGAGGTGGCCGCCGCTGCGATCAGTACCGCGGCGAGCGCCCCCGCCGGACGGCGTCTGCTCATCATGAGGATTCCCTTCCGATGCGGCGCGTCGGGCGCGGGCTGCCGAGTCCCGCGATTCAAGAACACACCTGTCGACATGCGGCTGCAACCGGTGCGGTCGCGGGGGTAGTTGAACGTGCATGCGTTGATTCGGGGTCGCACTGCGGCCCGCGAGGTGGTGTGAATACCATGGAACAGCCGGATTCACCGGGGGATCATGCGGGAGCGATGCCATGAACCTGCTGCCGATCGAGATCAAGGTCAACATCGAAGGTGACGTCGCAGCGGCGCTGTCGGCGCTGGGCGGGGCGGGCGCCGCGACGACCACGCGCCGGATCTGGTTCGCGGAGGACCGGGACGGTGTCGCCGAGGGCCGGGTGCGGCTGCTGGACGCGGGCGTGATCGTGCGGTTCAGGAACGGGGGCGGCCCGGACGAGCTGACCGTGAAGCTGCGGCCGTGCACCCGGGAACAGCTGGTCGGCCGGTTCGAGGAGGCTTTCGACGTCACGCCGATCACGTATCGGATCGAGGAGGACTGGTCGGCGGACCGCCGTGTGGTGGCCGCTTCCCTGACCCACGGTCACCCTTCGGGCGCGCTGCTGGGCGCGGTCCAGCCCGGGGCCGATCCCACCGCGTCGATCGACGCGGTGCAGGACCAGTTCCTGGACATCTGCGCACCCGTCGTCGAGCTCGACGGGCTGGTCGCGCTCGGGCCGGTCCTCTCCACGAAGGCCGCCGACGTCGCGCTCGGTGATCTGGAGGTCGACCTGGAGGCATGGCGGGTCGCCGGCCTGGAGTTCCTGGAGGCCTCGATCCGGGTGAAGCCCAAGAGCGGGGAGAACGCCGATGAGTTGACGGCGCGGGCCGAGCGCAGGCAACGGAAGCTGGAGGAGGCGGTGCGGGAGCTCGGGGTGACGGTCTCCGAGCTCCCCGAGAGCAAGACCCACAGGGTCCTCACCACCCTGGCGGCGGCCGGTCGCCCCTGACACCCCGGTGTCGTCCGTTGAAACACGCCGAATGGCGGCGGCTGTTGGGCGCGGAGAGACTGGAGGGAGGAGGGCGTGCACGATGCTTTCGCACGCTCCGACACCCCGGCCGAACCCGAGGTTCCGCCGAGAGGAGACTCTCATGTTCGGGTACGTAAGAGCGATCGACGACAAGAAGCCGATCTTCATGATCAAGGTCAGCGTCTATCGCGGTGATCTGTCGCTGATCGACCGTTCCTATACCAACGAGGAAGGTCGGTACGAGGTGGAGATTCCCGAAGGTGAAACGGTCACCGTGGGGTTCGACACGCATTACTCGCTGACCAACGCGGACGATTGGCAGCCGTCCGCCATCGCCAACGTGATCGCCGACGACGAAACGCCCCTGGACCGCTATCTGATGCGAAGGGGGCAGGTTTTCGACGAGGCGTCGGCCATGGACGCCCTCAACGGCTACCTCCTCACCGCGGCGACGACTCAGGCGCAGGCGGACGCGGCCTACGCCGCCACCGCGGCGAACCGCCTGTCGATGCTCAAGCAGCACACCCTTGTCCTTCAGTCGCTCCAGCAGAGGCTTCTGGAGCACTTCGAGAAGCAGACGTGACGTGACGCCCCGCCCCGCCGACCGAGCCACTCACCCGGCCCCGGCCCCGGCCCCGGCCCCGGCTCCGGCTCCGGCCCCGGTCACGGCCCCCGCCCGGGGATGCGGACTCAACCACTCCTTGTCCGTCCAGATCACCCCGTCCGGGATCCGCTTCGCGTACCCGGCGTCCGTCTCGATCCGCCGCCGTACGCTCTCGTGCACGTGGGCATCGGCGGGAACGCGGCGCGGTCGGTAGGTGAGCAGGGCCCACACGGCGCCCATGCGGTGCACCGTGCCCAGCGCGTGGCCGGCGTCGAGCGTGAGGTGCTTGCCGTACGCCTTCCGCTTGAGCAGGAGGTCCGCGTCGAGAGCGCCGTCCACGATCCACTTGAGCGCGACGGTGGGCAGTCTCGGGTCGTCGTCGAAGGTGCCGCCCACGTCGGAGTGGACTCCGGCGAACCAGGCCTCCTCGATGAGCGGGCCCGGTGCCCCCGGCTCCTCCGGCGGCAGGACGAGGTACTCCTCGTACGGCCGGCGCTTCTCGTCGATGGAGACGGCGTGGCGGACGCGGCCCACGTTGGGGATCCGTCGCGTGAAGAGCCAGCGCAGGTTCCAGCGCAGCAGCCCGGCGGCCTTGACCGAGTCCCAGATTCCCATGAAATGAACGGGGATTCCGGTGCGGTCGTCCACCTTCCGGCTGAACGCGCCCGCGAATTGGTGCAGTTGCCTCCAGTCGTCGTCGGTCCAGGTCCGGTTCTTGGCGTACACGGAGATCGCGTACGGCACGAGGTTCTCCGACCCGGGACGCAGCAGGCCGACCGCCCTGAGCAGCCCGGCCAGGGCGCGTGCGGTGTACGCGCCGCGGCTGAAGCCGAAGAGGTAGATCCGGTCGCCGGGTTCGTAATGGTGCATCAGGTACGTGTACGACTCGGCCAGGTTCTCCTTGAGCCCGGCGCCGAAGGCGAGGCCGAGGACACGGGAGAGCTTCCGTGCCGGGGCGGTCCAGGCGCCGGCGGCGGAGAAGGTGCCGACGCCGGGGTCGTAGTAGGCGATCTGCGCCGTCGGGTCAGCGAGGTCGAGCATCTCGTAGAGGTTGACGACATTGGTGTTGCCGCGGGCGTTCAGCTGGTTGCCGGTCCCGTCCAGGCACATCACGATGTTCTTTCCCATCACGGCCTCCGAGGGACATAAGCCACTCTTCCTCCTATGCTAGAAGCAAAGCCTCCCACCGGCCTGCCAGTGCGTCACGTGGAGGTTCCATGGCCGGATTCACCGTTCACCTCTCCGAGGACGTGGGCGTCGCGGCAACACACGCACTCGTCATCGGGGTCGGGGCGTACGCGCATCTGCAGGGTGGTCGGTCGCCGACGGACCATCCGGGCGCCCTGGGAATGCGGCAGCTCTCCTCACCGCCCCTTTCGGCACGCGAGTTCGCGACCTGGATGATCGGCGGGTACCACGACAGGAGCAGACCCCTGGGGAGCCTCGCGCTGCTGCTGAGCGAGGCCGCGCCCACGCCCTTCGTCCACCCGGCGACGGGCGCGGAGCACGTCGTGGAAGAGGCAACCATCGACAACATCGTCGCCGCCATCACGGAGTGGAAGGACCGGGGCGACCACGACGAAGCCCGGCTGGTCTTCTATTTCTGCGGTCACGGCGTCTCCCTGGGAATCACCACGTCCCTCCTGGCGTCGGACGTCTTCGCCGACCGCGACAGCCCGATGAACGGCGCCCTGCAGTTCGAGGCGCTGAAGAACGGGCTCAACAACTGCCGGGCCGGGCAGCAGGTGTTCTTCGTGGACGCCTGCCGGGCGGGTTCCGACACGCTCGTCAAGCGCGTGGGAACGGACAACCTCGGGCGGGTCCCGCTCAGCGGCAGCACCCTGCGTCCCGACGGTCTTGTGCCGAGGAAACACGCCGTCTACTTCGCGACTCTGCACGGCCAGGAGTCCTTCGGCCGCGCCGGCCGCGTCAGCCTGTTCACCGACGCGCTGCTCCGGAGCTTCGACGGCGCCGGAAGCGAGAACACCCAGGGCCGGGTGTGGCGGGTGACGACCCAGACCCTCATGCACGCGATCAGCCAGTTCATGAGGGCCATCCCCTTCGCGGGCACCCTCGCCGGGGCCGCCGTGCCGGCGAGCCCGGAGTCGTTCGAGTTCGACTTCCACGAACTGAGGGGAGACCCGGTCGTCCCCGTGTACGTCGGCTGCGATCCCGCCGAGGACAACGCCCGTGCGGAGTTCGTCTGCCGGCACCCGGCCCAGGAGGAGCGGCGGCGCCCACCGCCCGCCGACGACGAGGCGGACGACGGCGAATGGCCCCTGTTCCTGCCGTTCGGACAGTACGAGGTCGAGGCCCTCCTCGGGCCCGGAGACACCCGCCGCGAGAGGTTCGACGCCCGCCCTCCGATGTTCCGCGTCGTCCTGGCCAGACCATGACTGCCACGCTCGCCGTCCGGCTCCTCCTCTCTCCCACCGGGGAGTTCAACGAGGCGGTGATCATCGGAGACATCCGCCCCGCCGGCCTCGACGGCACCTCGGTGCGCAACATCCTCATACCCTGCGGGCGTTCACCCGAGCCCACCTCGTACCCGGTCGACCCCGGTCGCTACATCGTGTCCGCGACCCTGCCCTCGGGGATGGTGCTGACGAAGGACGCCGAGGCGGTCGAGGGCCGGTCGGCCCCGGTGGACTTCGACATGACCGACTCGCCGTACGGGACGCACGCCTGGCAGTACCTGATGGGCAACATCGAGCCCGAGCGCGTCTACCACGGCGCCACCGAGGTCCCGCTTCCCGAGTCGGTCGCCTCGCGGTCCATGATCGCGCCCGCCATCGGTGCGGACGGCTTCCCGACCGAGTCCGTCGTCGACGTCTCCGCGCTCGCCACCTGGGTCGGAGACTCCCTGCCGGCCGGCTGGTCCTACGCGTCGATCCTGGCCCTCGAACAGGACCCCGCGAGGCCGTCGGTCGCCCCGCTCATCGCCCGAAGCGACCCCCGCCCGCTGCCGGCTCCCGCGGAACGCGGGGACGACGTCACCCCGCTCTACCGGTTCGGCCCCGACGGCCCCGCCCTGGCCCCCGGCGGACCGGTCGGCGAGCGGCAGTTCCTCGTCGTGGAGGCGGCCGGAGCCGTACGACTCGTCACCCTCCCCCTGCCCTGGGGCGACAGCGACGTCGAGGTCCTGGTCAACCTGCGGCAGAGCCCGACCGGCAGCGCCGTGGCCGTGGCCGTACGCGACCCCCGGCTCGGGGCCGGACTCGCGTACATGGCCCAGGGTGCCCTGGACACCGCGGCCCAGCTCTTCACCGACGTGGAGGGGACCCTGCACTCCGATCCCGCGAACCCGCTCGCGGCCACCGCCGGATCGTACGTCCTGCTCGGCACCGACCACAGGACCGACGAGACGTACTGGGACCCCTGGCTGCGGCTGCTGGCCGACCGCTACCCGTGGCTCAGCGACGGCGCGATCCTGCGGGCCGTACGGCAGCTGCGCCGGCCCGGGGCCGACCGGCAGGAGGCCCGGAACGGGCTGATCGACGCCTTCGACCGCGGGATCCCCTTCTACACCCTCGGTCTCACCTGGCTCGCCGACGGACTCGCCGCCTTCCCCGACGACCCCGAGTGCGCGTCCCGGCTCGACCAGGTCCGCCGGCTCTCCTGGCTGGCCGACATGCGCGAGCCGTTCCTCATCCTCGACCTGCGTCAAGGGAGCGCGTGATGATCCGCCTCAGCATGCTGCCCGCGGAGGACGGCGACTGTCTGCTCCTCGAATACGGCAACGACGACTTCGTCCGGCGGATCCTCGTCGACGGCGGCCGGCGGGGCACCTACGCGCGGATCAAACCGCTCCTGGCCGGACTGGACGGCCGGATCGACGTGCTCGTCGTGACCCACGTCGACCAGGACCACATCCTCGGCGTGCTGGCTCTGCTCGGCGACCCCGAGCGGCCGGTGGAGTTCGGTGACGTGTGGTTCAACGGCTTCGACCACCTGCACGACCGCGAGGTCTTCGGGGCCGTCGACGGGGAGCTGCTCACCACGGAGCTCATGAACCAGCAGCTCCCCTGGAACGCCGCCTTCGCCGGCCGCAGCATCGAGGTCGACCACCCGCCGACCTGGTTCGACGACGGTTCCACCATGGAGGTGCTCGCCCCGGACCGCCGGCTCCTGGAGTCGCTGATCGACACCTGGAAGACGAAGTGCGAGGAAGCCGGCCTGATCCCGGGGATCGACCCCAAGGAGAGGCAGCCGGAGGCCGGGATCGAACACTTCGGGGCGATCGACGTCGACGCACTGGCCGCAGCCCCCTTCCGGCGCGACGGCTCCCCGACGAACCCGACCAGCATCGGTCTGCTCTTCGAGTTCGAGGGCACCCGCATCATCCTCACCGGGGACGCGGACGACCCACGCCTGGTGGCCTCGCTCCGCCCGCGCGCCGAGGAGGAGAACGGCCGGCTGCGGATCGACGCCCTGAAGGTCGCCCACCACGGCAGCGCCAAGAACATCTCGAACAACCTCCTCGGCCTCCTCGACTGCGGCCGCTACCTGATCTCCACGAACGGAAGCATCCACGGGCACCCCGACGACATCGCGATCTCCCGGATCCTGAAGAACGGCGGAGCGAAGAAGGACCTCTTCTTCAACTACCGCGACCGAGCGGTGAACTGGGACGTGCCCGACCTGAGGGACCGGTTCGGCTACACCGTGCACGCGCCGGCGCAGGACGACGTGGACGGCTTCATCACGGTGGAGTTCTGAACACGACCGGGCACGGCCCACCGGTCCTACGGGGCCTGCTCCGCCCGGACGCCCTCGGAGATGCGCTTGCCAAGGGTCGCGTCGATGTTCGTCCAGTACGCGAAGGCACGCTCCAGGACCGGCTCGCTCACGCCGTCGAGGAGGTGGCCGACCACGTTGTCCACGAGGCGGTCGCGGGCGGCGTCGTCCAGGACCTCGCGTACGAGGGTGCCGGGCTGACCCCAGTCGTCGTCCTCCGGATGAGAGACGTAGGCCGTCCGGGTGATCTCACCGTCGGCGGTCCAGCTCGGCGGGCTCCCGTACCGCTCGGTGTCGGCGGCGGGCCCGCCCTTGGAGTTCGGCGCGTAGACCGGATCGGACGTCTTCCGGTACGCCATCGCCCCGTCCTTGGAGTAGGTGTGGACGTCGACGACGGGTGCGTTCACCGGAAGTTGCTGGTAGTTGACGCCGATCCGGGCCCGGTGGGCGTCCGCGTACGAGAAGAGCCGGGCAAGGAGCATCCGGTCGGGGCTCGGCCCGATGCCGGGGACCAGGTTGTTCGGCTGGAACGCGGCCTGCTCGATCTCGGCGTGGTTGTCGGTGGGGTTGCGGTCCAGCGTCATGCGGCCCACCGGGATGAGCGGGTAGTCGCCGTGCGGCCAGACCTTGGTGAGGTCGAACGGGTTGAAGCGGTACCCGGCCGCGTCCTCGTACGGCATCACCTGGACGTGCAGCGTCCACGACGGGAAGTCCCCGTCCCGGATGTGCTCGAACAGGTCCCGCATGTGGTAGTCCGGGTCGACGCCCGCCAGGCGGTCGGCGTCGGCCTGGGTGAGGAAGTCGATGCCCTGGTCGGTCTTGAAGTGGTACTTCACCCAGAACCGCGCACCGGACGCATTGATCCACATGTACGTGTGGGAGGTGTACCCGTTCATATGGCGCCAGCTGCGCGGGATGCCGCGGTCGCCCATCAGCCAGGTGACCTGGTGCGCGGACTCGGGGGAGAGGGTCCAGAAATCCCACTGCATGTCGTGGTCGCGCAGGTTGCTGTCGGCGCGGCGCTTCTGGGACCGGATGAAGTGCTGGAACTTCATCGGGTCCTTCACGAAGAACACCGGCGTGTTGTTGCCGACCATGTCGTAGTTGCCCTCGGAGGTGTAGAACTTCACCGCGAAGCCGCGCGGGTCCCGCCAGGTGTCCGGGCTGCCCCGCTCACCGGCCACCGTGGAGAAGCGGGTGACCAGGTCGGTGCGGGTCCCCGGCTGGAACAGCGCGGCCTTGGTGTAGCGGCTCACGTCGTGGGTGACCTCGAAGCGGCCGAACGCGCCGCTGCCCTTGGCGTGCGGCTGGCGTTCCGGGATGCGCTCACGGTTGAACTGCGCCATCTGTTCGATCAGGTAGGCGTCCTGGAGGAGGATCGGTCCTCCTGGGCCCACGGTGAGCGAGTGCTCGTCGCTTTCCACCGGGGCGCCGGAGTCGGTCGTCGTCGCGGGGCGGCTCTCGGTCATTGCTCTGCTGCCTTTCGTCGTCGCGCACGACCACCCTCTTCCTCCTCGGTGAAAGCCGCCACCTGAGGTCCTCGTCGCACCCGGTGGCGTCCGGGTCCCGACGGGTGCGGGACCCGTCGGACGGGAGGTGGGTGCGCGGTGTCATTTGGCCGAGCTCGGCAAGCGCCCTGGGGCCCCGAGGCAAGGCTGTCGTGTGGGTGTCCCAGGCCGGTGCGGCTCCTCCCCGGGGGGTCTGTCGTCGAGCCGGTACGTCAGGGACCCGCGAGACGTGCCGTCGCCGAAGGCACCGGAGTGGCGGCGCGAAGGCGAAAGGCAGTGGGCATGGTCATGACCGGCTCCTTTCCTGATCCACTTCGCTCGTACCGGCGCCGTACCAGGGGCGCCCCGGACCGGCGTCGGCCGAGGCGTGGCCCGGTGGGGGCGGTGGCGGCCATGTCCGCCGCGCTGGTGTCGTCCTGTCCCTGGGCCGCCGTCGCGGCGTCGGGGGACCTGGACACCTCCTTCGACGGCGACGACAGGGTGACCGCCGACTTCGGCGGCACCACCGACGAGGCGTTCGCGATGGCGACGGTGCCGCCGGGGCCGGTGGCACAGGTGTCACCACCTGCCCGTAGGGCTTGCTGACATCCTGGGGCGATGAGCCCTGATGATCCGCCGCTCCGTCCCCTGCTCGTGGTGGACGGCGCCAACGTCGTGGGATCGGTGCCGGACGGCTGGTGGCGGGACCGGCGCGGGGCCGCGGAGCGACTGCGCGACCGGCTCGCCCTGACGGGCGGCCCGGCCGACGGCCCGTTCGCGGGCCCTTACGAGATCGTGCTGGTCGTGGAGGGCCGCGCCCGGGGCGTCGCCTCGGTACCCGGCGTACGGGTCGAGGAGGCCCCCGGCAGCGGCGACGACCTGATCGCCGAGCTCGCCCGGAACGCGAGCGGCCGGCCGTGCCTGGTCGTCACGGCCGACCGCGAACTGCGCCGGCGGGTGGAAGAGGCGGGCGCCCGCTGCACGGGCCCCCGCAGCATCCCCGCGGTACCGCAGTAGGAGGCAGTCCATATCTGACGGATCGTCAATTGACGCTGTATCAGTCATTGACGGTTCGTCAGGTCGGTTACAGAATGCGGTCACCCGACGGAGGGATCGCCCGTGCCTCGACCGTTGCGCGTCATCGCCGCCAGCTTCGCGCTGCTCCTCGTCACCGCCTGCAACTCCGCCTCCAGCGGCGGGAGTACCCCCTCCTCCGTACGCGGAGTCACCGCCGACACGATCAAGGTCGGAGGCATCGTCTCCATGACGACCGCCAGCGGCTACTCCAAGAAGGACACCGACCTCGGCGCCCGGGCCCGCTACGACCGGGCCAACGCCGAGGGCGGGATCAACGGACGGAAGATCGAGTACCTGGGGGCCGAGGACGACGGTCAGGACCCCGCGAGGAACCTCGCCGCAGCACGCAAGCTCGTCCAGCAGGACAAGGTCTTCGCCGTCTCGCCCATGAGCTCGGTCACCTTCGCCGGGGCCGACTTCCTCGACGCCCAGAAGGTCCCGACGGTGGGCTGGGGCACGCTCCCCTCGTTCTGCGGGCCGGCGCATCTCTACGGCTTCAACGGCTGCCTCGTCCCGACGCCCGGCGGCACGCTCAACCAGACCTGGCCCGAGGGTCTCGCGGCCGTCCTCGGAGGCTCGCGCGGCAAGTCGGTCGCGCTGATCGCCGGCGACAACGACGCCGGCAAGTTCGGCATCCGCACCTTCACCCAGGGCTTCAAGGCGGCCGGCTTCCAGGTCGCGTACGCCAAGGCCGTGGTGCCGGCGACCTCGATGCCCAGCGACTGGTCGGCGTACACCAAGGAGATCCTCCGCTCGGGTCCCGGCGGCGCCGCACCCGACGCCGTCGTCTCCGTGATGCAGACGCCGTACAACATCGGCCTGTTCACCGCGCTCAAGCGGTCCGGATACAAGGGGGTCATCTCCGACCCGACGGACTACGACCCCGGGCTGCTCGCGAAGGACGCGACGAAACAGGCCCTCGACGGGGTGCACGTGCTGCTGCAGTTCCAGCCCTTCGAGTCGGACAGCCCCGCGATGCGGCAGTTCAAGGAGGACATCAGGAAGGCCGCCGGTGGCAAGGACGTACCCCTCAACATGCACATGATGACGGGATACATGAGCGCCGACCTCTTCCTCTCCGTCGCCGCGAAGGCCGGCAAGGACCTCACCGTCGAGTCCTTCCAGCAGGCCGCGTCCGGGTTCTCCGACACCGGCACGCTCGTCGGCGACCGCGCGCTGCCCAAGGGGCAGAAGGAGAGCTTCGGCTGCGGGGCGCTCGTCCGGCTGAAGAACGGGCGGTACGAGGTGGCGGTGCCGTTCACGTGCTACCCGCCGATCCCCTTCGGCTGAGGGGCGCGTCACATGGGTGACCTGCTGGGCTTCGTCCTGAGCGGGCTGGTCTCCGGCGCGCTGTACGCGCTGCTCGCGACCGGCCTCGTGCTGTCGTACTCCGCGTCCGGGCTCTTCAACTTCGCGCACGGCGCCACCGCCTATCTGTGCGCGCTGGCGTTCTACGAGCTCCACTCCGGCTTCGGCTGGCCGGCCGTCCCCACCGCTCTGCTCCTGGTGTTCGTGGTGGCGCCCGGCCTCGGCTGGGGCCTGGACCGGCTGATGTTCAGAAAGCTGGCCAGGGTCGGCGAGACGGCGCAGATCGTGGCCACCATCGGTCTGCTGGTCGCGCTGCCCGCGGCCGGGCTGTGGGTGGTCGAACTCCTGGAGCGGGCGGGCGCCCCGGTCCTGCCCGCCGAGAACCAGTTCGGGCTGCCGGGCGTCGGGCCGAGCCCGGCGGCGTCCTGGCAGCCGCTCGACGGTGTGGGCATCGACTCCGACCAGCTGATCACCTGGATCGCCACCGCCCTCGCGGCGGCCGGTCTGTGGGTCCTGATGCGGCACACCCGGCTCGGCCTGCGGCTGCGGGCGGCGGTCGACAACCGCGCGCTGACCGAGCTGCGGGGCATCAGCGCGGACCGGCTGTCCTCGACCGCGTGGATGCTGTCGTCCGGTCTCGCGGGTCTCGCTGGCGTCCTCGCGACCCCGCTCCTCGGGCTCTCCGCGCACGACTACACGCTGTTCCTGTTCGTCTCGGCCACCGCGGCGGTCCTGGGGCGCTTCGCGTCGGTCCCCCTCGCCTTCGTCGGCGGCCTCGGGCTCGGGGTCCTGCAGAACCTCGTGGCGGGGTACGCGTCGTTCGCCGAGGGCATCACCGGCTTCCGGACAGCCGTACCGTTCCTCATCCTCTTCGCCGGTCTCGTCGTCCTGGTACGTCGGCGGCGCCGCGCGACGGGCACGGCGGCCGTGGACCCGCCGCCGGTGGAGTACCTCGCCGGGAAGGGGTGGGGCCGCCGCTGGGGCACGTGGCTGGTGGCCGGCGTGCTCCTCGGCACGGCGTTCTACACCGTCACCACCCCCTTCTGGAGCGGGATCCTGACCCAAGGGCTCGCGATCGGGCTCGTGTTCATGTCGTTCACGGTGGTCACCGGGCTCGGTGCGATGGTGTCTCTCGCCCAGGCGACGTTCGTGACCGGCGCCGCCCTGGTCGCGGGGCTGCTGATGAGCCACGGCTGGCCCTTCGTCGCCGCGGCGGCGGTCGGCACGGCGGCCGCGGCCCTGCTCGGCGCGGTGGTCGCGCTGCCCGCACTGCGGCTCGGGGGCAGATCACTGGCCCTGGCCACCCTGGCGCTCGCCTTCCTGGCGGATCAGGTGCTCTTCCAGCTCGGGTGGCTGCGCAACGGCGACACCGGGTGGGAGATCCCGCGACCGGTGGCCGGACCCGTGGACCTGGGCGACGACCGGGCCATGGGGCTCGCACTCGTGCTGCTCAGCGGCGTGCTCGTCGCCCTGCTCAGCCGGCTGCGCGGCTCCCGCTGGGGCCGGGCCATGCTGGCGGTCCGCTCGGCTCCGGAGGCCGCCGCGGCCTCGGGGGTGTCGGTGGTACGGACGAAGCTCCTGCTGTTCACGGTGTCGGCGGGCCTCGCGGGCTTCGGAGGGGTGCTCTACGCCTCGTACAACACCAGGATCACGGCCACGGACTTCACGGCGATGACGGGCCTGGTGTGGCTGGCGGTCGTCGTCGCGGCAGGGGTGCGCAGGCCGCAGTTCGCGGTGGTGGCCGGGCTGGTCTTCGCGGTGGTCCCGCATCTGATGGCGACCTACGTGACGGAGTCCGCGCATCTGCCGGTGATCCTCTTCGGACTGGCGGGGCTCGCGCTGGCCAACGACCCGGACGGCTACTGCGCGGCGCTGCCGTCGAGGCGAGCCGCCCGGCGCGCCGCGAAGCGGGGAGCTGCGGCGCGGGGGACCGAACCGGGGGCCGAACCGGGAGTCGTACCGGGGGTCGAACCGGGGGTCGAAGTCGAACCGGGGGTCGTTCGCCCGCGCCGCGAGGCCTGGGCGGAACCACACGTCCCGAAGCCGGCGACAAGCCCCCGGCCCCCGGAGGGCGGCGGCGCCGGGGGCATCGCCCCGGGAACGGGCAGCGGCCCAGGCGAGACGTCGAGCGCGCTCGAACTGAGCGGTGTCCACGCCGGGTACGGCGGCGCACCCGTGCTGCACGGCGTGGATCTCGTGGTGCGCGGCGGTGAGGTGCTGGTGCTGCTCGGGCCCAACGGGGCGGGGAAGTCCACCCTCTGCCGGGTGGCGGCGGGACTGCTGCGGCCGGCCGGCGGACTCGTGCGGGTGCGCGGTGAGGACGCCACCCGCGACGCGGCGGTCACCCGGGCCCGCCGGGGGGTACGGCTGGCTCCCGAAGGGCGGGGGATCTTCGCCGGGCTGTCGATCGAGGAGAACCTGGCCCTCCAGCTGACGGGGGCGGAGGACCGGGACGCCGTGTACGCGCGGTTCCCCGCGCTCGCCGCCCGCCGCTCCGTCGCCGCCGGGTCCCTGTCGGGCGGCGAGCAGCAGCTCCTCGCCCTCGCCCCGCTCCTCCAGCGGCCACCGGCGGTCCTCGTCGCCGACGAACCGTCCCTCGGCCTCGCGCCGCTCGTCGTGGACGAGGTCTTCCGTCTCCTGACCGAACTCCGCGACCACGGCACCGCGTTGGTCCTCGTCGAGGAGAAGGCGGCCGAGGTGCTCGGCATCGCCGACACCGTCGCGTACCTCGCGCAGGGCGAGATCGCCTGGTCCGGGCCGCGGTCCGAGGTGGACCGGGACCGGCTCGCCGAGGCCTACCTGGGGACGGGAGTCCGCCGATGAGCCACCCGCTGCTCCGCGCCACCGGGATCGACGTCCGCTTCGGGGGCGTCCACGCCCTGCGCGACGTCACCGTCTCCGTCGGCCCCGGCGAGATCTGCGGCCTCATCGGGCCGAACGGCGCGGGCAAGACGACGCTCTTCGACGTGGTGTCGGGGATACGGCGGCCGGACGCGGGAACGATCGCGTACGACGGTACGGACATCACCCGCCGTTCCCCCGTCTGGCGAGCCCGGCACGGAATCCGCCGTACCTTCCAACGCCAGCAGCTCTTCGGTCAGTTGACCGTCGCGGACAATCTCGTGGTGGCACAGGACTGGCGGGGCGGAGTGCGGCCCGCGGCGCGCCGCCACAGGGAGCGGGCCGCCGCCGTGCTCCACGAGTGCGGGCTCGACGCACTCGCCGGCTCGTACGCGGGCGGCCTGCCCGTCGGACAGGCCCGCATGGTCGAGCTGGCCCGCGCGCTCGCCGATCCACCCCGGGTCCTGCTCCTCGACGAGCCCGCGTCCGGGACGACGGCCGAGGAACGTCGCAGACTCGCCGCCGTCATCCGCCATATGGCGGACGAGGAGAACTGCGCGGTGCTGCTCGTCGAGCACAACGTGGCCTTCGTGATGGAGGTGTGCTCCCGTGTCGTGGTGCTCGACCTCGGCCGGGTCCTCGCCGAAGGGTCGGCGGCCGAGATCCACGCGGACCCGGCGGTGCGGGAGGCCTACCTCGGCACCGGTCCCGGCGATGCGGAAAGCGGTCGCCCCGGTCGTTGACGCCGGGCTGCCGGCCGACGACGTGTGCGCCCTTTCGGGTTGAGTGGTGCGGGGCGCCGTCGACAGGGGTGGGGCCGGGCGTCAGACTGGTCGCGGAGGTGACGCGGGTGGTGGAGCCGGTGGAGATGCGGGCCGCTGTTCGGGAGACGTACGGTCCGGCCGACCTCAGTTCGGTCCCGGTGTTCGCCGGGGGGTTCATCAACTTCGGGTACTGGCGCTCGATCGACCTCGCCGGACCGCTCACGGTCGGCGACCGGGTCCGCAGCCAGGAGGACATGTACCGGCAGGTGCTCGGCGCCGCCGGTCCGCTCGACGGTCGGCGGATCGTCGAGGTCGGCTGCGGGCTCGGTGTCGGCTGTGCGCTCGCTCTGCGCGAGTACCGGCCGGAGCGGGTGACCGGTATGGACATCCATCCGCAGCAGCTGGACCGGGCCCACCGGGCGAACGCGGATCTGCTGGAGACCTCGCCGTCGGCGCTCCGCTTCGTCCGTGGCGCGGCGGAGGAGATGCCGTTCGACGACGGGGAGTTCGACTGCGTCTACAGCGTCGAGGCCGCCCAGCACTTCGACGACATGGCCGCCTTCACCCGGGAGGCGGCCCGGGTGCTGCGGCCCGGCGGCCGGGTGGTCGTCGCGAGCTTCTTCACCCCGGATGACGACCCGGACCACGGAGCCCGGCTCGCGTCGTCCCTGGAGACGTTCGCCGACGGGCTGGACATCGCGCGTCCCGTCACGCTCGTGACCGACGCGTTCACCCGGGCGGGCCTCACGGACGCGCGGGCCGTGTCCATCGGGCCGGACGTGTGGCAGGGCTGGGACCGCTGGCTGTCGGACCAGTGGAAGCCGGGAACCTGGCCGCGCAACTTCCTGAAGGCCTACGAGCAGCGCAACCTCGACTACTACCTCGTCACGGCCACCCGCCCGCAGGACTGATTCCCGGGTCCCGGCGCCGCAGTCGCGCGCCCCCGTCGCCCCTACCGGGGGCGCGCTTGGCCTATACCAATCGCCCGCGTCCCAGTAGTCTCCTGCGTGGCCGGCGGTACAACCCGTCCCCCCACCCCGGTTGCGTGCCGGCGCGGGCGACGTCGACCCCGACCACTGCCCCGAGCAGCCGGGTTCCCCCCATTCGCCGCCTCCAGGAGGATCACGGTGAACGTTCGCACGAGAAGCTCGGCCATCCTCTGCACCCTCGGTCTCGTCACCTCCCTCGCTCTCGCCACGGCCACCGCGGAGGACGCCGACGCCCGGCAGCCGGTCGCGGAGGTCGCGAAGGTCGCGAAGATCTCGCTCACCCATGTCGCCACGGCGCGCAATCCGATCGCCGGCGCCGCCGGTCCCGGCGGCACGGTCTGGATCGCCGAACGGGCCGGTACCGTCAGGGTGTTGGGTGCCCACGGGCTCGGCGAGCCGGTGCTCGACATCTCCGCCGAGACCACCACCGACGGTGAACGCGGCCTCCTCGGCATCGCGTTCGACAACGCACGCACCCATCTCTACCTCTCGTACACGAATCTCGAAGGCACCAGCACCATCGACGAGTTCGCCGTAAAGAAGGGCAGGATCCGGCCGGAGACCCGACGCACCGTCCTCACCCAGACGCAGCCGTACGCGAACCACAACGGCGGCGACATCAAGTTCGGGCCCGACGGATACCTCTACATCGCGTTCGGGGACGGAGGCGCGGGCGGCGACCCGCACGGCAACGGGCAGAACCTCGACACGCTGCTCGGCAAGCTGCTGCGGATCGACCCGCGCGGAGGCACGCCGTACGCGATCCCCCCGGACAACCCCTTCGTCGACGACCCGAACGCGAAGGACGAGATCTGGGCGTACGGGCTGCGCAACCCATGGCGGTTCTCCTTCGATTCGCGCACGGGTGACCTGCTGATCGGCGACGTCGGCCAGAACGACTGGGAGGAGATCGACCGGGCGCCCGCGAGGAGCAGGGGCGGCGAGAACTACGGCTGGTCCCAGATGGAGGGCAACCACCCCTTCCGGGGCGGCACCGAGCCGGCGAACCACGTGCGCCCGATCCACGAGTACGCCCGCACCGGCCTCGGCTGCGCGGTGACCGGCGGGTTCGTCTACCGGGGGAGCGCGATCCCGGCCCTCAGGGGGCAGTACGTGTTCAGCGACTACTGCGACGGCACCATCCGCTCCCTCGGGCTCAAGAACGGCAGGGTGACCGAGGTGAACGACCTCGTCGTCAACGGGGGCGAGGTCATCTCCTTCGTGGAGGGCCGCGCGGGCGAGCTGTACGTCCTCGCGCTGGGCGGCGCCATCACCCGCATCGACCCGGCGTAGCCGACGAGGCCCGCCGCAGCCCGACGAGGCCCGCCGCGGCCCGACCCGATGCCGGGGCGGGCCACGGCGTGCGGCCTGGCGTTCGACGGGCGTTCATGTGACAACGGGTCCGACGCCGACCGGCGTTCGGCGGCGGGCGTGAGTCTCGTGACGCCCTTCGCCACTCTCTCAGGACGGACACTCCGTGCTCGAAGTTCGTGCTCTCCGGGGGCGTCGCCGCCTCGCCCCGATCCGCCTCGCCGTTGTCGCCGGTGCCACGCTGCTCGCCGCCGCGACGCTGGCCGCTCCGGCCGCGCACGCCGCTCCGGCGGACGACATCCGTATCAACGAGGTGGTGACGACCGGCAGCGTCGACGACTCGATCGAGCTGTTCAACAAGGGCGCGGCCGCGGTCGACATCTCCGGCTGGGTCCTCAAGGACGACGACACGAGCCACACGTTCACGGTTCCGGCGGGGACGACGCTCGCTCCGGGGGCGGCGCGCGCGTTCACCGTGGCCGCGGCGTTCGGTCTCGGGTCCAGCGACAAGGCCCGCCTCTACCTGCCGGGCGGCAGCACCCTCGTCGACAGCTTCGGCTGGAGCGCCCACTCCGCCCCGTCGTGGTCGCGCTGTCCCGACGGCACGGGCGCCTTCGGGAAGGCGGCCGTGACGCTCGGCGCGCCGAACGGCTGCGGTTCCGGTGGCGGTACGAACCCGGTGTCCTGGCCCGGCGGCAGCTCCGTGTCGACGGCCGACGGGGCCGACGTCTTCGGCGAGGACCTCAGCGGCCTGTACCAGGAGGGCTCCGTCCTCTGGGCCGCCCAGAACTCCGGCAAGCTGTGGCGCCTGGTCCGTGACGGCTCCGGCGGCTGGCGGCCTGACACCGCCGACGGCTGGACCTCCGGCAAGTCGCTGCGCTACCCGGGCGGGAGCGGCAGCCCCGACGGCGAGGCCGTCACCCTGACCGCCGCCGGCGCCGCGGGCGGCGCGTACGTCGCCACCGAGCGCAACGGCGACGCCTCCGGCACCAGCCGCCTGTCCGTGCTCCGCTACGAGGTCGCGACCGGCACCGGCAGCTCCCTGACCGCCACGAAGGAGTGGAACCTGACCGCCGGTCTGCCGGCCGTGGGCTCCAACCTCGGCTTCGAGGCGATCACCTGGATCCCCGACACCACCCTCGTCGCGGCCGGGTTCAAGGACGAGTCGACCGGCGCGGCCTATGACCCGAACCGGTACGGCGCGCACACCGGCGGCGTCTTCCTCCTCGGCGTGGAGGGCACCGGCGCGGTCCACGCGTACGTCCTCCAGGACAGCGGCACCGCCACCCGCGTCGCCACCCTCGCCAGCGGCATGGCCGGCGTGATGGAGCTCCAGTGGGAGCCGCAGGCCGCCCGGCTGTGGACGGTCTGCGACGACACCTGCGGCGGTCTGCACAAGACCATGAAGATCGGCAGCGCGGGCACCTTCGCGCCCGCCGCCTCCTACCAGCGCCCGAGCGGCATGCCCGACCTCAACAACGAGGGCTTCGCCGTGGCCGGTGCCGACGAGTGCGTCTCCGGCACCAAGCCGGTGTACTGGTCCGACGACAGCAACACGGGCGGCCACGCCCTGCGCAGGGGCACCATCGCCTGCTGACCCCCGACGACGGCGGCGCGGACTCCCGACGGCAGGTGAGTCCGTCCGGCGGCCGGACTCCCGGCCGTCGGACCCGCGCGCCGGATCAGGCGCGCCGGGTGGCCGCCGCCAGCGCGTTCCTGACCTCCTGGGCCACACGGGCCGCGTCCTCGGCGTTGTTGACGATGTCCGTGTGGTTCATGTCGATGACCAGGACATCGCTGGCCGAGTAGTGCTTGTGCACCCAGTCGTCGTAGCCGGACCACAGGGTCCGGTAGTACTCGACGAGGCTCTCGTCCTGTTCGAAATCGCGGCCGCGCAGACCGATGCGGTGCAGCACGGTCTCGAAGTCCGCCTTGAGGTAGACCATGAGATCGGGAGCCTTGCGGTAGGGCAGGCCGTCGATCTCGCGCATCATCTCGTCGAGCAGCCCCTCGTACACCTGCATCTCGAGGGAGCTGATCCGTCCCAGGTCGTGATTGACCTTGGCGAAGTACCAGTCCTCGTAGATGGACCGGTCGAGGACGTTGTCCCCCCGCTTGTACGCCTCCTTGATCGCGGCGAAGCGCGTCTGGAGGAAGTACAGCTGGAGGAGGAAGGGGTACCGCTTGGCCTGGATCTCCTCGGGGCTCGCCGTGTAGAAGAGCGGCAGGATCGGGTTGTCGTCCACGCTCTCGTAGAAGACGTCGCTGCCCAGCTCCTTGGCGATCAGCTCGGCCACACTCGTCTTGCCGATTCCGATCATGCCGCCGACGCAGATCACGGACATACCTCACTTCTCCCTGGGGGTCTTCTCTAGCGTGGGCGGGTGAGCCGGGTGAGCTGGGAAACCCGCACCAATGAGACGCACGCCGGCGGTCACCCGATTCCCTGGGATCTTTGTGATCAGCGTCATGTGGTCCCGTCCGGACCGAGGCCCTGGGGCGGGCCGCTGTCGTGGACCGGCCTGACCGTTCCGCGGTCGCCGCGGGCAGCGACGAGCCGCGGCCCTGAGGCCGCCCTGAATTTTAGATGACGAATGCGCCCCAGGTGGGCCGGACCGCAGGCGCCCGCCTCACCGGCCCCGAAGCGGGGAGCCGCATCGGCTGGGCTACGGCGTGAGCCAGCCGCGCAGCAGCCTGCTCACGGCGGGCATCGCCACGTATGTCATGAGCACGTTGAACACACAGGCGACGATCGCGCTGCTGAGCAGGAGGGGGAGACCGGTCAGCCGGGGGATGAGGAGGAGGCTTCCCAGGACCGAGATCGGGTAGATCGCCAGGGTCGCGCTGATCGCCATCTTCCACCGGGGCGGGGCGGGCCGCGTCGAGCCCGGCTTGGCGAACCAGGTCTCCATGCCGGTCAGCGTGCGCCGGGCGATCTCCGTGTGGTGGTGCCCCTCGCAGCCGGCGAACCAGGCCGCCCGCTCCGGAGACTCCTGCCAGGCCCGGCACGCCGCCTCGTCCCGGAAGCGGTGAACGAGGAACCACGGGGCGTCGCCGCCCGAGGAGCGGAAGAGACCGTGTCCGAGGTGCCCCGGGAAGGCGGCCGCGCTGTCGAGGATGCCCCGGGCCCACAGCTCGAAGGCCGCTTCGTAGCCGGGCTCCACCCGGCGGGCTATGAGGAGGGTCACCTCGCCCGTGTCGGCGGGGACGGTGGAGTGCTCAAGGCTGATCGCGGTCACATGTACTCCATCTGATCTCACCGCGCCCGGCCGTACTCTACGCATGGACCGCTGTGCGTGCCGCTCGGCACGCTCGCCGAGCCGGCCGCGGCGCAGGACCCCGCAGGGGAACCCGCCGCCCTCTGCGGCACGTACGCCACCTCCTTCACCACCAGCGCCGGTGCCGAAGTCCCGGCGAACCTGCGCACGGGCTGTGCCGAGGACTCGGGCAGCCTCCGCTCGCTCGCGGCGGGTGACGAGGACCGTCCTCGGCGCGGTCGTGTTCCCGGGCCGGTCCGCGGCGGCGCGCCGGCCCTTCCCGTGCGGGGAGTTCGCCGTGCGGGTCGTCCGGACGTGGGCGGGCAGGGACCCGTCGATGTGCCCGCCGTCGTGCCGGGGCGGGGGGTGGACTTACTAGGACGTCCAACTATATGTTCGTGACAAGCCCGCGGTGCAGGGAAGCCGGTGTGAATCCGGCGCGGTCCCGCCACTGTGACCGGGGAGTGTGCTCTTCAGCAGATGAGGCCACTGACGGAATCCATCCGTCGGGAAGGCCGGAGAGCGCGCGCTGATCCGGGAGTCAGGATACCGGCCGTGGGGTGTTCCGTGTTGTCCACGAGGATGGAGCAGACACGCATGGCACCGGTACGTGACCACGGCCCAGGTGATCCGGCGGAGTACCCGAACCCCGAGGCCCTGTCCCCGCGTTCGTGACTCGACGAAGGCGCCCTCGCCTTCCCCTGTCCCGCGGGAGGACCCGCGTGCGCGCACCCCGATCGGTGCCGTGCTCGCGGTCCTCGCCGCGCCCTCCTCGGATCCTCACCTGACGAGAGCAGGCTTCGATGGTCCGCGAACTCACCCATTTCATCGGCGGAAAGCACACCACCGGCACCTCCGGTCTCTTCGCCGACGTGTACGACCCCAACACCGGCGCCGTCCAGGCCAGGGTCCCCCTGGCCGGGCGCGCCGACACCGAGACGGCGATCGCCGACGCCGAGGCGGCCCAGCAGGAGTGGGGCCGGTGGAATCCGCAGCGACGCGCACGCGTCCTGCTGCGCTTCCTCCAACTCGTCGAGGGCGAACGGGACTCCCTCGCCCGGCTGCTCTCCGCCGAACACGGCAAGACCGTCGCCGACGCCCACGGCGACCTGCAACGCGGCCTGGAGGTGGTCGAGTTCGCCGCCGGGATCCCGCACCTCCTCAAGGGCGAGTTCACCGACAACGCGGGCACCGGCATCGACGTGCACTCGCTCCGCAGCCCGCTGGGCGTCGTCGCCGGGATCACCCCCTTCAACTTCCCCGCGATGATCCCGCTGTGGAAAGCCGCACCAGCCCTGGCATGCGGTAACGCGTTCATCCTCAAGCCGTCCGAGCGCGATCCCTCCGTACCCCTGCGGCTCGCCGAGCTGTTCCTTGAGGCCGGTCTCCCGCCCGGCGTGTTCAACGTCGTCAACGGCGGCAGGGAAGCCGTCGACACCCTCCTCGAAGACCCCCGCGTCCAGGCCCTCGGCTTCGTCGGCTCCACCCCGATCGCCGCGCACATCTACGCCACCGCCGCCGCGCACGGCAAGCGCGCCCAGTGCTTCGGCGGCGCCAAGAACCACATGATCGTGATGCCCGACGCCGACCTCGACCAGGCCGCCGACGCGCTGATCGGCGCCGGCTACGGCTCCGCCGGCGAGCGCTGCATGGCCATCTCCGTCGCCGTCCCGGTGGGGGAGGAGACCGCCGACGCCCTCGTGGCGAAGCTGAAGGAGCGCATCGCGGGCCTGCGCATCGGCACCTCCGACGACCCGGACGCGGACTTCGGTCCCCTCGTGAGCCGCGACGCCCTGGACCGGGTGAACCGCTACGTCGGCATCGGTGTCGACGAGGGAGCCGAACTCGTCGTGGACGGGCGGGAGTTCACCCTTCCCGGTCATGAGGCCGGATTCTTCGCCGGGCCCTCGCTCTTCGACCGGGTCACCCCCTCGATGCGGATCCACCAGGAGGAGATCTTCGGCCCCGTCCTGTGCGTCGTACGGGCCGCCGACTACGAGGAGGCCCTGCGGCTGCCCAGCGAGCACCCGTACGGCAACGGCGTGGCGATCTTCACCCGTGACGGAGACACCGCCCGCGACTTCACCCGCCGCGTCAACACCGGCATGGTCGGCGTCAACGTCCCCATCCCGGTCCCCGTGGCGTACCACACCTTCGGCGGCTGGAAGCGCTCCGGCTTCGGCGACCTGAACCAGCACGGCCCCGACGCCATCCGCTTCTACACCCGGACCAAGACCGTCACCTCGCGCTGGCCCTCCGGGGTCAAGGAGGGCGCGAGCTTCACCATCCCGACGATGGGATGAGCGCCGTGACCACCCTCACCGAGGACCAGCTCGCCCTCGCCGAAGTCACCCTGGACTTCGCCCAGGAGCAGCTCGCCCCGCACGCCGTGGCCTGGGACCAGGACAAGCACTTCCCCGTCGACGTCATCCGCGGGGCCGCCGCGCTCGGCCTCGGCGGCGTCTACGTACGGGAGGAGCACGGCGGTTCCGGACTCACCCGGGCCGACGGGGTCCTCGTCTTCGAGACCCTGGCGACCGGCTGCCCCTCCATCGCCGGCTACCTCTCCATCCACAACATGGTCGCCTGGATGATCGACCGGTACGGAGACCCCGCCCAGCGTGCCCGGTGGCTGCCCGGCCTCTGCTCCGCCGAGACCCTGGGCAGTTACTGCCTCACCGAACCCGGCGCGGGCTCGGACGCCGCCGCGCTGCGCTCCCGCGCCGAACAGGACGGCGGGCACTACGTCCTGACCGGAGTGAAGCAGTTCATCTCCGGCGCCGGTGTCTCCGACGTGTACATCGTCCTCGCCCGCACCGGTGGGGACGGCCCCCGCGGGATCTCCGCCTTCGTCGTCGAACGCGGCGACCCGGGAGTCTCCTTCGGCGCCGACGAACGCAAGATGGGCTGGAACGCCCAGCCCACCCGCCAGGTGGTCCTCGACGGCGTGCGGATCCCCGCCGACCGGCGCCTCGGCGCCGAGGGCGAGGGCTTCCGCATCGCCATGCACGGTCTCAACGGAGGCCGCCTCGGCATCGCCGCCTGCTCCCTCGGCGGCGCCCGAAGCGCACTCGACCGCAGCCTCACCCACCTCGCCGACCGCGAGGCCTTCGGCGCACGGCTGCTCGACGCCCAGGCCCTGCAGTTCCGGCTGGCCGACATGGCCACCGAACTGACGGCCGCCCGCGCGCTGGTACGGCAGGCCGCCGAGGCCCTCGACCGGGGCGACCCGCAGGCGGTCCAGCTCTGCGCCATGGCCAAGCGGTTCGCCACCGACACCGGGTTCTCCGTCGCCGACCGGGCGCTGCAACTCCACGGCGGCTACGGCTACTTGAGCGAGTACGGCATCGAGAAGATCGTCCGGGACCTGCGGGTCCACCGGATCCTGGAAGGAACCAACGAGATCATGAACGTCATCGTCGCCCGCGGCCTGACGGAGCACCTGCGATGACCGGCGACCACGCGACCGGGAGCGAGCCGACCGGGAACGAGCCGACCGGGAGCGACCCGACCGGCGACGAGCAGGTCGTCGTCCGTGTCGAAGGGCGGACGGGCCGGCTGATCCTCAATCGCCCCGAGGCCCTGAACGCGCTCAGTCATGGCATGGTGCTGCGGATCGAGGAGGCCCTCACCGCCTGGCGGGACGATCCCGCCGTCGAGGCGGTCGTGATCTCCGGGGCCGGGGAACGCGGACTGTGCGCGGGCGGCGACATCCGCGCCATCTACGAGGACGCCCGGGCCGGCGGTACGGAATCCGCCGGCTTCTGGCGGGACGAGTACCGGCTCAACGCCCTGATCGCCCGCTACCCCAAGCCGTACGTCGCCCTCATGGACGGCATCGTGATGGGCGGGGGCGTCGGCGTCTCGGCCCACGGCACCGTACGGATCGTCACCGAACGTTCCCGCGTCGCCATGCCCGAGACGGGAATCGGCTTCGTCCCCGACGTCGGCGGCACCTACCTCCTCGCGCTGGCGCCCGGCGAGCTGGGCACCCACCTGGCCCTGACCGGGACGGCCGTCGGCGCCGCCGACGCCCTGCTCTGCGGCCTCGCCGACCACTTCGTACCGTCCGAGCGGCTCGACCGGTTGACGGCAGGGCTCGCGCGGGCGTCCGTGCACGACGCCCTGGCGGCACACGTCGGGCAGGCGCCGCCCGGGCGACTGGCCTCCCACCGCGACTGGATCGACCACTGCTACGCCGCCGACACGGTCGAGCAGATCGTGGACCGGCTCCTCACGAGCGGCGTGCCGGCCGCCAAGGAGGCGGCCGCCACTCTGGCCGCCAAGTCCCCGACCTCCCTCAAGGTCACGCTGACCGCCTTGCGCCGGGCCCGTGGGCTCGGCCCGCTGGAGCGGGTCCTCGAACAGGAGTACCGGGTCTCGTGCGCGGCGCTGACCGCGCCCGACCTGGTCGAGGGCATCCGGGCCCAGGTCATCGACAAGGACCGCGATCCCCGCTGGTCGCCCGCCGCCCTCGCCGACGTCACCGGAGAGGACGTGGCGCGGTACTTCGCCCCACTCGGCGCCGACCGCGAACTGCGGCTTCCCGCCGTCACCGACTCGTTCCAGGAGGTGCCCTGGTGACCACCGTCATCGCCTTCGTCGGCCTCGGCCGCATGGGCGGCCCGATGGCCGCCAACCTGGTCGCCGCCGGCCACCGCGTCCTCGGCTTCGATCTCGTCCCCGAGGCGCTGGCCACCGCCTCCGCGACCGGGGTGGAGGCGGCGGAGTCCGCCGTCGCGGCCGCCGCCGTCGCGGACGTGGTCATCACCATGCTGCCCGCGGGACGCCATGTCCTCGCCCTCTACGGGGACCAGGGCCTCCTCGCGGCCGCGAGGCCGGGCACGCTGTTCATCGACTGCTCCACCATCGACGTCGCCGACGCGCGCGCCGCCCACGAGGCGGCGGCCGCCGCCGGGCACCGCGCCCTGGACGCCCCCGTCTCCGGCGGGGTGGTGGGCGCCGAGTCCGCCACCCTCACCTTCATGGCCGGCGGGGGAGAGGCGGAGTTCGCCCGGGCGGAACCGCTGCTGGCCGTCATGGGCAGGAGGGTCGTGCACTGCGGAGACGCGGGCGCCGGCCAGGCCGCCAAGATCTGCAACAACATGATCCTCGGCATCTCGATGATCGCCGTCAGCGAGGCCTTCGTCCTCGGTGAGAGCCTCGGTCTTTCGCACCAGGCGCTCTACGACGTCGCCTCCACCGCCTCCGGTCAGTGCTGGGCGCTCACCACCAACTGCCCCGTCCCCGGGCCCGTTCCGGCGAGCCCGGCCAACCGGGACTACCGCCCCGGGTTCGCGGCCCCGCTCATGGCCAAGGACCTGGGACTCGCCGCCGACGCCCTGCGCACCGCCGGAATCGACGCCGGGCTCGGCGCGCGCGCCGCCGAGCTGTACGCCGCCTTCGCGGCGGGCGACGGCGCGGCCCAGGACTTCTCCGGCATCGTCCACGTCCTCCGCGACACGGCCGCGGAAGCACCGAAGGGAACGACCACCGCATGACCGGGACCGACTACGAAACGATCACCGTCGAGCGTACGGGCGGCCGCACCGCGCTGCTCACGCTGAACCGGCCGAAAGCGCTCAACGCCCTCAACCTCCAGGTCATGCACGAGGTCGTGGCCGCCACCGAGGCCCTCGACCGGGACCCGGACATCGGCTGCATCGTCCTCACCGGCTCCCCGAAGGCCTTCGCGGCCGGCGCGGACATCAAGGAGATGCAGCCCCAGGGGTACATGGACATGTACCTCACCGACTGGTTCACCGCCTGGGACCGGCTCGGCAACCTCCGCACGCCCACCGTCGCGGCCGTCTCCGGCTACGCCCTGGGCGGCGGCTGCGAGCTGGCCATGCTCTGCGACATCCTCCTCGCCTCCGACACGGCCGTCTTCGGCCAGCCCGAGATCAAGCTGGGCGTGATCCCGGGCATCGGCGGCTCCCAGCGGCTCACCCGCGCGGTCGGCAAGGCCAAGGCCATGGAACTCTGCCTGACGGGCCGCACCATGGACGCCGTCGAGGCCGAACGGGCCGGTCTGGTCTCCCGTGTCGTCCCGGCCGACACCCTCCTCCCGGAGGCCCTCGCGGTCGCCGAGACCGTCGCCGGGATGTCGAAGCCGGTCGCCATGATGGCCAAGGAGGCCGTCGACCGGGCCTTCGAGACCACCCTGGCCGAGGGCGTCCGCTTCGAACGCCGGCTGTTCCACGCGGTGTTCGCGACGGCCGACCAGAAGGAGGGCATGTCCGCCTTCGTGGACAAGCGGCGCCCCGACTTCACCCACCGCTGACGGTCGGATGCGTGTCCTGGCCGGGCGCCGTCGGCGCCCGGCCAGGACCCACGGGATCAGGACCTCTCGGAGGCCAGTTCCGCGCGCACCTCACGGGCGGCTGCGACGAGGTTCTCCAGCGAGGCCCGGGTCTCGGGCCAGCCACGGGTCTTCAGACCGCAGTCGGGGTTGACCCACAGGCGCTCGGCGGGGATGGCCTCGAGGCCCTTGCGGAGGAGGGCGGCCGCCTCCCCGGTGCCGGGGACGCGCGGGGAGTGGATGTCCCAGACGCCGGGGCCGGCCTCGCGCGGATAGCCGTGCTCGGCGAGTTCGTCGGCGACCTGCATGTGGGAGCGGGCCGCCTCCAGGCTGATGACGTCCGCGTCGAGGTCGTCGATCGCCCGGACGATGTCCCCGAACTCGGCGTAGCACATGTGGGTGTGGATCTGGGTGTCCGGCCGCACACCGCTGGTGGTGAGGCGGAAGGACTCCGTGGCCCAGGCCAGATAGGCGGCGTGCTCGGCGGCCCGCAGCGGCAGCGTCTCGCGCAGGGCCGGTTCGTCGACCTGGATCACCGGAGTCCCGGCCGCCTCCAGGTCGTTGACCTCGTCGCGCAGGGCGAGCGCCACCTGCCGCGCGGTGTCCCCGAGCGGCTGGTCGTCCCGTACGAAGGACCAGGCGAGCATGGTCACCGGACCGGTCAGCATGCCCTTGACCGGCTTCGAGGTCTGCGCCTGGGAGTACGTCGTCCAGCGCACGGTCATCGGGTCGGGGCGGGAGATGTCCCCGGCCAGGACCGGGGGCCGGACGTAGCGGGTGCCGTACGACTGGACCCAGCCGTGCTCGGTAGCCAGGTAGCCGGTGAGCTGCTCGGCGAAGTACTGCACCATGTCGTTGCGTTCGGGCTCGCCGTGCACCAGGACGTCGATCCCCGTCTTCTCCTGGAAGGAGAGGACCTCGCGGATCTCGTCCTTGATCCGCTCCTCGTAACCGGCGGCGTCGATCCGGCCGGCCCGCAGATCGGCCCGCGCGACGCGCAGCTCGCTCGTCTGCGGGAACGAACCGATGGTCGTCGTCGGCAGCAGCGGAAGGCCCAGTTGGGCCCGCTGGGCCGCGGTCCGCACCGCGTAGGGCTGCGAGCGCCGCCCGTCGGCGTCGGTGACGGCGGCGGCACGGGCCCGCACGGCGGGGTCCCGGGTGAGGGCGGAGCCGGTGCGGGATGCCAGGTCGGCGCGGTTCGCGGCGAGTTCCGCCGTGATGCCGTCCGTGCCCTGGGCGAGCCCGCGCGCCAGGACGGCGATCTCCGCGGTCTTCTGCCGGGCGAAGGCGAGCCAGCGGGCGATCTGCGGATCGATGCCCCGCTCGGCGGCCGCGTCCAGCGGCACGTGCAGAAGGGAGCAGGAGGCGGCGACGTCCACCTGATCGGCGAGCCCGAGGAGCGTACCGAGGGTCCCCAGGGACTTCTGGTAGTCGTTGATCCAGATGTTGCGTCCGTTGACGACGCCCGCCACCAGGCGCTTGCCGGGCAGCCCGCCGACGGCGGCGAGGTCTTCCAGGTTGGCGGCGCCCGATTCCGTGAAGTCGAGGGCGAGCCCTTCGACCGGTGCCTTGGCCAGCACGCCCAGAGCGTCTCCGAGCCGCCCGAAATAGGAGGCGACGAGCAGCTTCGGACGGTCGGTGGCGCCGCCCAGGTCGCGGTAGGTACGGGCGGCGGCGTTGAGCTCGGCCGGGGTCCGGTCCTGGACCAGCGCGGGCTCGTCCAGCTGCACCCACTCGGCCCCGGCCGCGCGGAGATCGGCGAGCACCTCCGCGTACACCGGCAGCAGCCGGTCCAGCAGGGTCAGCGGCTCGAAGTCCGGGGCCACACCCTGCGCGGGCTTGGCGAGCAGCAGGTAGGTGACGGGGCCCACGAGCACCGGGCGGGCGGAGTGGCCGAGCGCGAGGGCCTCCTTCAGCTCGGCGACCTGCTTGCGGGAGTCGGCGGTGAAGACGGTGTCGGGTCCGAGTTCGGGCACCAGGTAGTGGTAGTTCGTGTCGAACCACTTGGTCATCTCCAGCGGCGCGACGTCCTGGGTGCCGCGGGCCATCGCGAAGTACCCGTCGAGCGCGTCCGCCTCGACGGCCGCACGGTGCCGGTCGGGGACGGCGCCCACCATCACGCTGGTGTCCAGGACGTGGTCGTAGTACGAGAAGTCGCCGGTCGGCACCTCGTGGAGGCCGGCCTCGGTCAGCTGCCGCCAGCTCGACCGGCGCAGCTCGGCCGCGGTCTCCCGGAGCGCGCCGGCGTCGACGCGGCCCTTCCAGTACCCCTCGACGGCCTTCTTCAGTTCGCGGTTCTCCCCCTGGCGGGGGTACCCGTACACGGTGGCTCGTGCTGCCGCGGCCGCGGGCTTCGGTGTCACGGAACTCTCCTTCGCGAGATGTGTCCTGAGCGCCCCGGAGACGGGACGCGGACGCGAAGGAACGGACAGACCAGCGGACCACGATGCGGGGATGCCGCACGTGCCGCTCGATATGCGCGCCGACCCGCCCACGAGGTCACCGGGATCTCCGCACACGGAATGGTCCGCGCGCGGGCAACGGGCAGGTCTTCGGACTCGCGGGCACGCTCTCCGGATGCGACCGGAGGACACCTACTGGCCGTCGCTTCCCAGACCCGTCCGGGCCCAGTGCGTATGACGGCGGTCGTTCCCGCTCACCGCTGCGGGGCAGTCCCGGATTCCCACCGGGTTCCCTCTTACGACGCATCCCGCCTGGCGGACGGGGCGAACCAGCTGCACGGCCACCTTAGGCGGACGAACGCCGACCGCACACCCCTGACCGCATACCGGAACGCGACGGGCGCACTTCGGCCACCCGTGGGTCGGCCGCTTGCCGGACGGTTGCCGGACGGTTGCCGGACGGACGGGCGTCGGCGGCCCTCAGCGGTGGAGGTGCTGCTGCCAGTCCTGTGGGACGCGGGCGGCCGGGCCCGGGGCAGGCTGGTCGGCAGGGTGGCCGTCCGGCGGGGCCAGTGCGGGGCCGGCGTCGTACAGGTCGTCCGTGGCGTAGTTCCAGAACCAGCTCTCGCCCGGCTCGTAGCTCTGGACGAGGGGATGCCCGGTGGACTTCCAGTGCGCGGTGGCGTGCTGGGCCGGGGAGGAGTCGCAGCAGCCGATGTGACCGCACTGTGCGCAGCGCCGCAGGTGGAACCACCAGCCGCCCACCGTGTCGCAGTCCCCGCAGCCGGGGCCGCTGGGCGGGACGCTGGGGTCGATTCCGTCGATCTCGGTCATGCGTGCTCCTCGGTGGTGTCGGTGGCGACGCCGGTGCGGGCGATGGAGTCGGAACCGGTTTCGGGCTCGGAATCCGGCGCGGGGGCGGTCAGCGGCAGCAGGACCTGGAACCGCGTGTCGCCCGGGACGGACTCGACCTGGAGGCTTCCGTGGTGCTTGCTCACGACGATCCGCCAGGAGATGTCGAGGCCGAGACCGGTGCCCTCGCCGACCGGCTTGGTCGTGAAGAAGGGGTCGAAGATGCGGCTGCGGATCTCCTCGGGGACGCCGGGGCCCGTGTCGCGGAACTCCACGAGCAGCCGGTCGCCCTCCCGGGCCGTACGGACCGTCAGGGTGCCGTCGCCGCCGTCGCTCCCGATGGCGGACACCGCGTTGTCGATGAGGTTGGTCCACACCTGGTTCAGCTCCGCCGGATAGGCGGGCACATCGGGCAGGGAACGGTCGTAGTCCTTGACGACGCGCACCCGGGGGCCGATCTTGCCGGACAGCATC
The DNA here is from genome assembly GCF_014451325.2 of Streptomyces sp. CB02980. Classification (GTDB taxonomy): domain Bacteria; phylum Actinomycetota; class Actinomycetes; order Streptomycetales; family Streptomycetaceae; genus Streptomyces. Next base: position 42,744 of record NZ_JACSCH020000010.1, read on the forward strand.
AGGAGCGTGCTGTCGAGGAGTTCGTGGACGTCGACCTCACGGTGCGGGGCGCGGTCGAGCTGCGCGTACTGCTTGGCCGCGTCCACCAGGTGGGAGATGCGGTTGGTCGAGTCGTCGATCTCGTCCATCAACAGCTCCGTCTCGACCGTGTAGTTGAGCCAGCCGACGGCCCCCGGCAGCACGTCGTCGGCCACGGTCGCCGCCACCTGTTCCAGCCAGTCCGTGTCCAGACCGGCCTGGACGAAGGTGGGCGCGATGCGCCAGCCCTCCGGGATGCCGTGGTCCTCCAGCCAGTCGGCGAGCTCGTCCTCCCGGTCGGACGCCTCCAGCGGGCTCAGCACCGGCGCCTTGGCGACCCGTTCCGCGGTGCGTTCCTGGATCTCGATGAGGTCGGCGAGCGCCTCCCGGGAGTAGGGGCCCTTGGCGATGACGGACAGCTTGTGCCGCATCTTGCCGACCCGCTCCCGGAGCGCCGCCGTGGCCCGGACGGCCGCCGCGGCCGGGTTGTTGAGCTCGTGGGTGAGTCCGGCCGACAACGAGCCGAGAGCGAGGAGCCGTTCACGCTGGCCGATGGCGCGCTGGGTGTTCTTGGAGCCGAAGAACAGCCCTTCGAGGAGGTGCACCGCCATCGGGAACCACTCGGCCATGATGTCCGCGAACGACTGCGCGGGCATGACGAAGAACCGGGTGGGCTCGGTCACCCGCATGGAGTTGTTGTACGTCTGGGGCACCCGGTCGCCGAGATACGCCTGCATGGCCCCCGCGTACACACCCCGCTGCGAGGTGCGGCTCACCTCCACGTCGTCGCCGCCGACCCGGCGGGACAGGACGACGGTTCCCTCGATCATCACGTAGAAGCAGGTGGCCGGGTCGCCCTCGGTGTAGACGGGGCCGGCCCCGAACCGTTCCACCCGTCCCTCGGCGCACAGCCGGGAGAGTTGCTCGGGGGAGAGCTTCTCGAACAGGAACAGCGAGCCGATCTCGTGCTGGTCACAGGGCATGACCTCGCCACCCGCGTCCGCGCCGCCCTCGCTCCGGCCGTCCGCGTCCTGGCCGTCCGTGGTCCGGCCGTCCGTGTCCTGTCCGCTCATGACTGCTCCAGATACCGGTGGACGAGCATCACGGCCATGGCTCCCTCGCCCACGGCCGAGGCGACGCGTTTCGCGGACTGGGCGCGCGCGTCGCCCGCCACGAACACGCCGGGAACGTTCGTCTCCAGGTGGTACGGCGGCCGGTCGAGGGCCCACTCGGCCGGTGGCCGCCCGTCCGGCGTGAGGTCCGGCCCCGCCAGGATGAAGCCGTGCTCGTCGCGCAGCACCGTCCCGCCGAGCCAGTCGGTGAGCGGGGCCGCCCCGATGAAGACGAACATCCACTGGGCGTCCACGACTTCGGTCGCGCCGGTCACGGCGTCCCGCAGGGTCAGCCGTTCCAGGTGCTCCTCGCCGTGCGCCGCCTCGACGACCGTCCTGGGCCGCACGGTGATGTTCGGCGCCTCCTCGATCTGCTGGATCAGGTAGTACGACATCGACGCCGCCAGCGACTCCCCGCGCACGAGCAGGGTCACCGACTTCGCGCCCCGCGCCAGGAACACCGCGGCCTGCCCGGCGGAGTTCGCGCCGCCGACGATGTACACGTCCTGGTCCTCGCAGGAGGACGCCTCGGTGAGGGAGGAGCCGTAGTACACACCGCGTCCGGTCAGGTCCTCGCAACCCGGTGCCAGGAGCTGCCGGTAGGACACCCCGGTCGCGAGGATGACGCTGTGGGCGGCGACCTCCGTGCCGTCCGAGAAACGGACGACGCGGGCCGCGCCGTTCACCTCCAGACCCGTGACCTCGCGCGCCGTCAGGATCTCGGCACCGAAGCGGGTGGCCTGGCGGCGGGCGCGTTCGGTGAGCTGCCCGCCGGAGACGCCGTCCGGGAAGCCGAGGTAGTTCTCGATCCGGGAGCTCTGGCCGGCCTGCCCGCCGGTCGCCGAACGCTCGACCAGCACGGTCCGCAGCCCCTCGGAGGCCCCGTACACCGCCGAGCCGAGCCCGGCCGGGCCGCCGCCGATGACGACGAGGTCGTAGAAGTCGGCGGCCGGCGTCGTCGCGAGCCCCACCCGGGCGGCCAGCTCGGGCGCGTCCGGCTCGACCAGTACCGAGCCGTCCGGCGTGATCACCAGGGGCAGTCGGCGCCCGTCGGCCCCGGCCGCGTCGAGGAGACGCCGGCCCTCGGGCTCGTCGGAGGAGTACCAGCGGTACGGCACCTGGTTGCGGGCCAGGAACTCGCGGACGTACGAGGACCGTGCCGACCAGCGGTGACCGACCACCTTGGTCGCGGGCACCGGCCGGTAGTCACTGGCGCGCCAGGCCGTGAGAAGGTCGTCCACGACGGGGTAGAGCTTCTCCTCCGGCGGGTCCCAGGGCTTGAGCAGGTAGTGGTCGAGGTCGACGACGTTGATCGCGTCGATGGCCGCGTTGGTGTCGGCGTAGGCGGTCAGCAGGACGCGCCGGGCCCCCGGGTACACGCCGAGGGCCTGTTCGAGGAATTCGATGCCGTTCATCTGCGGCATGCGGTAGTCGGCGAGGATCACGGCGACGAGGTCGCCCCGCAGCTTCAGCTCGCGGAGCGCGCCGAGGGCGGAATCGCCGGACTCGGCGCGCACGATCCGGTAGCCGCCGCCGTAGCGACGCCGCAGGTCGCGGGCGATGGCGCGGGACACTCCCGGGTCGTCGTCCACCGTCAGGATGACGGTCCGTGCCGCGTCGGTGACCTGTGCCATGCGTCTCCGCCCTGCTCGCCTCGGAGGGCCGGCACGGCGGGCTGCCGACGCCGGCTCCCGCCCATCGTAAGTTCGATCCCGTGGGACCGCTCCGGATGGCGACGGCCTGTGCGCTGCCGGCAGCTGTGCGCTACGGACCTGCCGGGGCGAGGCGGAGCGGGGGTGTCACGGCGTGCGCCACACGGTCCAGACGGAATTCGGCGACAGCGAAGCCTCGACGGTCTCCAAGCGCTTGCGCCACCCGCGAAGGTCCAGCTCCTCGGCCAGGACGATGGCGGGGGCCACGCCCCACCGCAGGACCGGTACGGTCTCCGCCTCGGCCCAGGGGGCCAGTGCGGAGCGGGCGGCCTGCGATACGGAACTGCCTGCTCGGAGTGCCGTTGCACGCTCCAGCACGGCCATGTCGCAGATGTCGGCGCCCCGAGCCTGCAGAAGCCCGAGGAGGCCTCGGGTGTACGTGTCCGCACCGGCGGCGTAGCAGGCGTAGGCGCGGGCCAGGGTCAGCACCGGGTCGGGTGCCCAGGCCCGGTCCGCCTGCAGGAGACGCTGGGGATCGTGCCCGCTCAGACGCCCGAGCGACACCAGCTCGTCCCAATCTGCGACGGGGAGTGGCGAGAGCGGTTCCACCCGGGCGGCGCCGTCCGTGCCGTCGAGCGCCAGGGGGAGCTTGGGGTGCAGGGGGAACGTCACGCCAGTGCCGGTCAGGGACACACGGGTCCCCCAGGTGGATTCCGCCGGATGCGCGGTGAGGAGCCAGCCGACGGATCCGGGCAGGGCCTGCGGCGAGGTCGCGCCGACGTGATCCCCGTGGAGCACCGCTTCCGTGGGGCGAGCGCCGAAGCCGAGAACGGAATACCGCGGAAGCTCCTTCCAGACGTCGGCGCGGATGCCCACGCGGAGGGGCACGAGGCCGTTCCCGACGGTTGCAGGCAGGCGTACGTCCTTCTCGATCCCCTCGAACACCTCGACCACGTCGGACCAGGACCCCCAAGGGAGGTCGACTCGCACCTCGACATGGCCGGGCTGTACATCGACCAGCGGGTCCTCCTCGATCTCCTGGACGGTTCTTGTCACCTGCCCCACGGTGACGCAGGGGGTCTCCACGAGAGAACCGACCAAGGCCCCAGGACCTCCGTCCGGGAGCACGAGCCGAAGGGCGGTTCTGCGGAACGCCGACGATCCGCGGATCGTCGCCGACACACCTTCCGGTGCGACGGAAGCGACAGTGGCGGCGATGTGCGACGCGTATCGCGCGAGCCGCTCCCGGTCGTCGTACCGTGCGGAGATGAACAGCCCCCCGTCCTCCCTCGTGACCTCGATCCCTCTCGGCGATTCCGATGGAGTGTCCAGCGCGTTCTCGCCGGTGTTCCGACCGGCGGCGTCGACACCTTCTACGAACACCCACTCGGTGTCGTCGCGCCTCGCCGCCCACGTGGATCTGCGGGCGTCCTCCTCGATCGGCTCCGGCCGCAGCGAGAAGACGACCTCGCGGTCCTTGTCGTCGATACGCACTCGACGTTCGGCCGGTTTGCGCCACGGGGCGTGGCTCTTCAACCGGCACACCACGCTCAGGTCTGTCGCATGGGGGAGCCGATTCTCGAAGGGCACCGGCACCGCCTTGCTCGGCGGCACTGGAGCCACTCGCCTCCAGTAGGGCGGAGCCTCGACCTGGACGAGGATCGCTTCCACATCCCGCGCGGCCGAGGCCGGCTTCACGGCTATGGAAAGGCGCGCTGCCGGGGTCGGTGGCAGATGGAGCCGCCACACGTTCTGTGCCGTACCGGCGCCGTACACCTGCACCCCGGGCTCCTGACGGATGCGGGGACGCTGGGCCCACGCGGTCTCCGCCACCGGCGGCCCGACGACCTCGGTCACCGCCTTGCGCAGGTCGATGCTGACGTCACCGCTGGCGAAGTCCAGATGGAGAACATCGGGGGACGGATTTCGTGAGTCGATGGCCGCGAGCAGGCTCGAAAGGAAGAGGCCCCGGCCCTCGACCTCCACCGCTCGCTCGCCCTGCTGGCACGCGAAGCAGAAGACCAGAGTGTTCCCGGCCTTGGCGGTGAAGCCCGTGAAAGGCATGCCGGCCACGACTCTGGAACGTCGGCTCGCGCTGTACGGCAGGTTCTGGCAACCGTCCATGACCAGCAACTGTTCCGGGAACGCCATGGAGAGGAACAAGTCGATGTACGCGTCGACGGCCAGATTGGAGAGGACGCCGAATTTTCCGAGCGAGGCCTCTTTGGTGATGAAGAGTCTCTTCGTAGCCGGTTCGTAGATGCCGTGCCCGACGAGGAACACGAACAGGTGGGTTCCGCTCAGCGCGTGCAGTCTGGAGACCGACGCTGTGATGGCCTGTGCCGTCGCCTCGTTCCAGGGAACTCCAGGTCCCAGCGATTCGAGCAGCGGCCGGCTCGCCTCCGTCGGCTGGGCGTGCAGGAGGATGTGATCATCCGGAACTCCCGCGTTCCGCAGCCAGTTCACTGCTTCGCACGCATCCCGCACCGCGCCGCCGAGATCTTTGATCTTCGGATCGTCGTACGCGTCGATTCCGACGACCAGGGCCCAGCTGTCCTGGTAGGTGCTTGTCATGGCCAATGCTGTCCGATCAAGGAGTACGTCTCCTCATGGGACCAGTAGGCGCTGTGCGATTCCGGGAAGGGCACACCGGCGTCGACCTCCTCGTCGACGATTCCGTCCACCCCCGGGAACGCGGGAGCCGCGCGGAACGAAAGGAAGTCCGCCGGGCTGTAGATGTTCAGCCAAGGAGTGAAGGGATGAGCCGGCGGGTCGCTGTCGGGCCGCATCGACACGAGGGAGTCCAGAAGGTACAGATAGGGCGCCTGCGATCCGACGGTCACCAGCAGATCGACGTGCGGGGCGTTGTCTCCGGACATCAGATCCACCATGGCGATCCCCCCGAGGCTGTGCCCCACGACGACGACGGGTCCGTTCGCCGGCAGGTCCGAGATGAACTTCGCGAGATGCTCCCGGACTCTGTCCCCACGACGTATGTAGAACGCCACGTCGCGGATGAAGTCGGAGAACGGGTCCATGATTTTCGCCCGGTTCTCCCTGACCTTGGCGTTTCCGATGCGCACCGCCAGAGGTCCGAGCGTCTTCCAGATCCCCCGTGTGAAGAAACTCCTGGTGAGGGCCTCGGACAACGCGACGTAGACCGATTCGACGAAGGCCGCTCGCTGTTCGCCGGAGAGCGCGACGGGCGACAGCCGTGGAGGAACGGCGGTCCGCTGAGCGTGCAGGACGGTCGCGACGACGGCCTGGGCGACGGAGTCGAGCAGCTCCTCGTCACTGGCCTCTCCGACCGCTTGTACGGCGCCGAGCAGGGCCTCTGAGTCACGTACGAAGGCGATGGCCGAGCGCAGCTCCTCGTCGTCGACCCCTGCGGCATCAAGCGCCGTCGGGGCCACCTCGGCATCGTCGAGCAGCTGTTGCAGCTCGACTTCCGCTGATTCCTCGTCGATCACGAGGTCCGTCTCCGCGGGCGGTGCGGCAGCGAGCAACCGAAGCTCGAGCAGGGGATCGTCGATGAGAAGTCCCCAGGCGGCCACCTCGGTGGCGTGGTCGTCGGGAGCCTCTCCGTCCGCTGCGGCACGAGTACTCTCCGACGATGTGGGCAATATGGGTGTCACATCGAGGTCGGCAGGGCCGATCTCCTTACCCCACTCGGGGCCGAATACCGATGTCGGGGACAGGGGCAGAGTCTTCACGCCCGCGCGCACCTTCTTGAGTGTGTCTTCAAGCCCCTCGCGAACCCCCGTGCCATGCACGAATACCAGTGAGCCCTCCATCACGCACGCCTCCTGGGCATCTGACGGGCATCTCACAGGCGCCGGCGTGAGCCTGGGCGTCTGGAACAGGAATATGCGTCCTCTTCCAGCTTGCGGCCCTCGGAAACCTCTGTCCATTGCGCCGGGCGCACTCGGCCGCGCCCCCGGGCTCCTTCTACGGGCCGGGGGAGCGGGGGTAGAGTTGATCTCGTTCCTGCCCAGCTGCTCGACACCGAAGAGGTGGGCGAAGTGGTGGAACGCAACACATTTACACTGGAAATATCCGGCGGCGAAGGTCAGTATTCCGTCACTGCGACGTCAGGAACTTCACCCCCTGTCAGCGTTCGTGATGTCTCGTTGAACGTGGAGAGCATCCGTGAGCGGTCCGGGATACTCCAGGACGATTCTCAGCCCCATTCGATGAGGAGCGGATCACCGAAGACCGCCGTCGCCCTGCGGGGCCGGTCCGCGGCCGCGATCGGCGACGAGCTGTTCGGAGCTCTCTTCCCCGGCGAGGTGGGTGGTCTCTACGCCGACCGGCGTAGGCGGGCCGCCGCACGTGGAGAGAACCTGCGGATGATGCTCCGCATGGACGCCCCGGAACTGACCACGCTGCCGTGGGAGTTGATTCACAGTCAGGATTTCGGCTTTCTCTGCCTGGAGGACGAGGTCGTACGCTGTGTCGACCTGCCCCGACGGCCGCTCGGGCCGCCTCCGACGCGCCATCCAGTCCGTGTCACCGGAATCGTGTCCGCGCCTCCGTTCGAAAGAGCCCTGAAAGTCGCCGACGAGAAGCGAAATCTACGGGACAGCCTGAACCGGCTCACCGAGCCGAAGATCGCCGAACGGCGGTGGATCAACGCGGTCAACTGGATTTCCCTGATGAACGAGTTCACGGGGAAGGACGGTGGATGCCACGTGCTCCATTACATCGGCCATGGTGAGTACGACTCCGAGCGTGGTGCAGGCGCCCTCATCTTCAGCGACGAGCTCGGCCACAAGCAACTGATCAGCGGCGATTCCGTGGGCAGGGCCATCCAACAGGCGCCCCTGAAACCACAGCTTGTGGTTCTCAACGGGTGCGAGACGGGGAAGGGCAGCCACGACGAGCTCTTCTCCAGTGTGGCCGCGGCGCTCCTGCAATTCGTCCCGGCCGTGGTCGCCATGCAGTTCGCGGTGACCGACAAGGCGGCGGTCGCGTTCTCCCGCTACTTCTACCAGGCGCTGGTCGGCCTCGGCCGGCCCATCGACATGGCCGTGCACCAAGGGCGTGTCGCCATGCTGTTGCAGGACGAGAACAGCCTCGAGTGGGCGACGCCCGTGCTGTACGTGCGCGACGACAAGGACATCCGACTGTTCGACGTCGGGATGGAGGACGCGCCGACCTACGAGAGGGCCGTCGAGGGCGTGCGACTCGACGAGGAGCGACTCATCGCGGTCCAGGCCTCCAAGAGCACACGGATCCACGGAAATCCGGTACTGATCCAGAAGTGGCCTGGCGGCAGCACCACCGCCCGGCCGGGGAAGTACACCCCCAGCGACTTCGAGCTCGTCTTTCCCGGGCCGCGGAGCGGGCTCGTCTCCATGCGCCGGAGGAACAGCGTTCCCGGCGTCCCCTGGGGTCCGCCCTGCCCCATCGAGCCCGGTCTCGGGCCCGTCGACGCGGTCGGGATGGTCGAGAGCAGGCTCGGCGAGGGCAGGAGCAGCCTCGAAGTCGTCGCCAGGACGGGGGAGAAGCTGCGATTCCTCTGGAATGACAGCGAGGAGCCCACCGACTGGCACGCGGCGCCGACGCCCATCGCCGATCGGGCCGTGGGCAACCCGGCCCTTCTCCAGACCAGGCACGGCGATCCGGGCGACTTCCACCTCGTGTGTCCGGCCGCGGGCGGTGGCCTGATGGTCATGCGCCGCAGGAACGACGTCGAGGGCTATCCATGGACCACTCCCTACATGGTCGCCCGGGGAAGGGGCGAGTTCGCGGCGGTGGGCATGGTGGAGAGTGATGCCGGGGACGGTCGGAGCAGCCTGGACGTCGTGGCGAGGACGGGGGACGAGCTGCGGTTCCTCTGGAACGAGACCGGGGAACCGACCGACTGGCAGGAGCTCGCGGACCCGATCGTCCGTGGGGCGACGGGCAACCCGGTCCTTGTCCAGGACCGCACCACGGAGCCCGGAGACCTGCTGCTGGCCTGCCCCGCGGCGGACGGCGGGATGGTGTTCCTCCGTCGCCGGAACGGCGTCGCCGGTCTGCCGTGGACCATGCCGTACTTCCTGGCGGAGGACCTCGAGGTCACGGCGGTGACCATGATCCAGAGCACCTACGGCGGGCAGGACGGCGGTCCGGGGGCGAACCTGGAACTCATCGCCCGCGTGGGCGACTCGCTGGAGTTCTTCTGGAAGGGCCCGCGGCCGGCGTTCTGGATCCACAACACCTTCGGCACACAGCACCCGTTGGTGGACGCCTTGTCGCCGCCGGATGCCCCCGAGCCCCCTGACTCCTCCGAGTCCCCCAAGCCCCCCGGCTCCTCCGCCTCCCCGAATACCCGCTGACGCCGTACCTTTCTTCGCCTGCTCCCTTACGCACCGGCGCGTTTCCGCCTAGCCTCGCCACAGCTCGCAAGTTACCGGCCGGTCAATGAATCATTGACGGGCCGTCCGGTCCCGGGGGGTTGAGATGAGTTCCGCGCAGCACCTTCTTGAAAGTCGCCCGCAGTCGGTGGCGCACATCTTCCTCTCAAGGGTCGAGGCCACGCCCGACCGGGAGGCCTACCGCCACCCCGTGGCGGCCGAGCACGGCGCCGCGGGCGCCGAGGAGTGGCGCTCGCTGACATGGGCCCAGACCGCGGAGCGCGTGACGGCGATCGCGGCCGGTCTGCTCACCCTCGGGCTGCGGCCCGAGGAGCGAGTGGCCATCTCCTCCTCGACACGGGTCGAGTGGATCCTCGCCGACCTGGGCATGATGTGCGCCGGCGTCGCCGCGACCGCCGTCTACCCGAGCACCAACGCCGAGGAGACGGCGTACATCCTCGCCGACTCCGGCAGCCGGGCGATCTTCGTCGAGAACGCCGAGCAACTGGCCAAGGTGGCCGCCCACACGGAGGACCTGCCCGGGCTCGACACCGTCGTCGTCTTCGACCCGGAGGCGGACATGCCCCAGGTGGAGGGGCTGGACGTGCTGACCCTCGCCGAGCTGGAGAAGCGGGGCACCGCGCACCTGCAGGAGCATCCGGACGCGATCGACACGGCGGTCGGGGCCATCCGGCCTGACCAGCTCGCCACCCTCATCTACACCTCCGGCACGACCGGCCGCCCGAAGGGCGTGCGCCTGGTGCACGACTGCTGGTCCTACCAGGCGGTCGCGCAGGAGGTCAGCGGGCTGCTGCTCCCCGACGACGTGCAGTTCCTGTGGCTGCCGCTGTCCCACGTCTTCGGCAACGCCCTGATCGCCGGTCAGGTGAAGACCGGCAGCGTGATCGCGGTGGACGGCCGCATCGACCGCATCATCACCAACCTGCCCGCCGTCCGGCCCACCGTGATGGCGTCCGCACCGAGGATCTTCGAGAAGGTCTACAACGGGATCGCCGCCAGGTCGAAGGCCGAGGGCGGTGCCAAGCACAAGATCTTCCTGTGGGCGGCGCAGGTCGCCCGCGACTACGCCAGGACCGGGCAGGAGACCATGGTGGCGACGGGACGGCGCACGCTGCCGCTGTGGCTCTCCGTGCAGCACGCCGTGGCCGACAGACTCGTGTACGGCAAGATCCGGGCGGCCTTCGGCGGCGAACTCCGCGGCAGTGCCTCGGGCAGTGCCGCACTCGCCTCCGACATCGGCTACTTCTTCGCCGGCGCGGGCGTTCCCGTGCTGGAGGGCTACGGCCTGACGGAGACGAGCGCGGCCGTCACGGTCAACCCCGTCGAGGACTTCCGGGTGGGCACGGTCGGCAGGCCCCTGCCCGGCACCGAGGTCCGCGTCGCCGAGGACGGGGAGATTCTCCTGAAGGGCCCCGGTGTCATGCGCGGGTACCACAACCTCCCGGAGAAGACCGCCGAAGTGCTGGAGAGCGACGGCTGGTTCCACACCGGCGACATCGGCGAGATCGACAAGGACGGCTTCGTCCGGATCACCGACCGCAAGAAGGACCTGTTCAAGACCTCGGGCGGCAAGTACATCGCGCCCACCGAGATCGAGAGCCGGTTCAAGGCCGTCTGCCCGTTTGCCAGCAACATCCTGGTCATCGGCAACAACCGCAACTACTGCACCGCCCTGATCACAGTCGAAGAGAGCGTGATCATGCCCTGGGCGGTGTCGCAGGGCCTCGAAGGGCGCAGCTACGCGGAGGTCGTCTCCTCGCCGGAGGTGCACGCGCTGATCGACGGCTTCGTCCGGCGCGTGAACGGCGATCTGCAGCGGTGGCAGACGATCAAGAAGTTCGCGGTCCTGCCGCGTGACCTCGACATCGAGCACGGCGAACTCACCCCGAGCCTCAAGGTCAAGCGGCCCGTCGTGGAGCGGGAGTACGCCGATGTCATCGAGGCCATGTACGAGGGCGCCCGCGAGGCGTGACGCCCGTCTGAGGCCGGGCCGCGCAGGCCCCGCGCCACAGGCCCGCCTCGCAGGCCGTCCCCGCAGGTCCGCCCCGGGCGCACCGGGTGCTCGACTGGAGCACCCGGTGCGGCGGCCGCCCAAGCGGTGCTGTCGCCGATGCGCTACGCCGAGGCTCTGCCCAGGCCCCCGGATCCGCCGTTCGTGGGCGGGTACGCGGGCCGCTCCGGTATGGCCGGGGAGCCGTGCGGGGACGGGAGGGGCGGCAGGGACGGCTGCTGCAGCCAGGCCCTGAGCAGGCCGTCCAGCGGCTCCGTCGCGTAGCGGGACACATGGGCCGTGAAGGTCGCCGTGGTCACCACGCCGTGGCGGTGCACGGTGGCCCAGTCGCGCAGCATGCGGAAGAAGGCGCCGTCGCCCAGGGCGCAGCGGATCGCGTGCACGGTGAGGCCCCCGCGCTCGTACAGGCGGTCGTCGAACATCAGCTTGCGCCCGGGGTCGGCGAGCTTCAGGTCCTGCGGCTGCGTGGCGAGCAGCCGGTACGCGGTCGCCGCGAGCTCCTGCGCCGTGCGGCCGCCGGAGCGCTCCGACCAGAGCCACTCGGCGTACTTGGCCAGGCCCTCGTTCAGCCAGATGTGCCGCCAGTCGCCGATGGTCACGCTGTTGCCGAACCACTGGTGCGCGAGCTCGTGCGCGACGAGGCGCTCCGAACCGCGCGCGCCGTCGACGTGGTTGGTGCCGAAGAGGGAGAGTCCCTGGGCCTCCACCGGCACGTCGAGCTCCTCGTCGGCGACGACCACCGCGTACTCGCCGAACGGATACGGCCCGAAGAGCTCCTCGAACAGCTGCATCATGGCGGGCTGCCGGGCGAAGTCACGTGAGAAGCGCGGCAGCAGATGCGCCGGCACATGGGCGCTCTGCGGCACCCCGCCGAGCCCGGGATCCCCGAGCAGCACCGTCTGGTGCATGCCGATGGAGAGCCCGACCAGATAGCTGGACGTCGGCGCTGCCTGCTCGTACACCCAGGTCGTCGTACTGGCCTTGGTCGTACGGGTGAGCAGCCGGCCACCCGCGACCACGGTGTACGCGGAGGGCGTGTTGACCGAGATCTGGTACGAGGCCTTGTCGGCGGGCCGGTCGTTGCACGGGTACCAGGAGGGGGCTCCGACGGGCTGGCTCGCGACCAGCGCGCCGTCGGTCAGCTCCTCCCAGCCGAGCCCGCCCCACGGGCTGCGCACCGGCTTGGGGTTGCCCGCGTAGTGCACCTCCACCGTGAACGCGGCGCCCGCGGACAGCGGCTTGGCCGGCCGGACCCGGAGCTTGCCGCCGCGGTGGGCGTAGTGCGGCGCACGGCCGTTCACCAGGATCCGGCCGACCTTGAACTCGGAGAGGTTCAGATGGAACTCGGTGAGCGGCGCCCGGCCGGCGATGGCGCTGAGCCGCGCCGTCCCGGCCAGCCGGTTGGGACCGGGACGGTACTCCAGAGCGAGTTCGTACCGATGCACGCGGTAACGGGAGTCGCCGTGGTCAGGGAAGTACGGGTCCGATGCCGTTGTCCGCTCGCCGCTCACTGCTGCTCCCGCTCCCTGCCCTGTGCTGTGCTCGTGCTGCCCGTTCAGGCCCGCCACGCCTCGATCGGATTGCCCAGCCAGCGGGTGTCGGCGGGGACGGATTCCCCGGCCATCACGAGAGAGGCGGGACCCAGCGTGCTGCGGGCCCCGACCGAACTGCCGGGCAGGACGATTCCGCCCGGGCCCAGGGTGGCGCCCTCGCGGAGGACCACAGTATCCGTCCTCAAGATCCGGTCGTGGAAGAGGTGAGTCTGCAAGACACAGCCACGGTTCACGCTGACCGCGTCACCGAGGACGACCAGGTCCGTCTCCGGCAGCCAGTAGCTCTCGCACCACACGCCCCGGCCGACCCGGGCCCCGAGCCCGCGCAGCCACAGGTTGAGCAGCGGCGTACCGGGCACCGATCCGACCAGCCACGGCACGGCGAGGACCTCGACGAACGTGTCGGCCAGCTCGTTGCGCCACACGAAACCCGACCAGAGCGGGTGCTCGCCCGCCCGGTGCCGGCCCACGAGCAGCCACTTCGCGGCCACCGAGACCAGGCACGCGGCCGCACCGGCGGCGAGCAGGACCGCCCCGGACAGCAGCGCCGTGCCCCAGACCCCCGTACCGGCCGCCGTGGCGAGGGCGCAGAGGGCCGCCACGGTCAGGACCGCGAGGGCGGCCGAGGAGAACACCGGGAGCAGCCGGAAGAGCTCCACCAGACCGCGCGCCCACAGCAGCCGCGCGGGCGGGTCGTACGTCCGGCTCCGGTCGGAGTCCGCCGTGGACCGCGGCAGCTTGACCGGGGGCAGGCCCAGGTACGAGCTGCCCTTCTTGGCCTTCTTCGGCGTCGCCGACAGCACGCCGACCAGCCCGTCGTCCGGCACCGTGCGCCCCGGCGCGGTCATGCCGGAGTTGCCGAGGAACGCCCGGCGGCCGATCTCGGAGTGACCGATCCGCACCCAGCCGCCGCCCAGCTCGTACGGGGCGGTCAGGGTGTCGTCGGCGAGGAACGCGCCCTCGCCGACCGTGGTGAGGCTCGGCAGCGCGAGGACCGTGGACACCTCGGCGCCGCGGCCGATCTTCATCCCGAGCAGCCGCAGCCAGACCGGGGTGATCAGCCCGGCGTACAGCGGGAACAGCGTCTCCCGCGCCAGGTCCATCAGCTGCGTGACGGTCCACGCCTGCCAGGCGACCCGGCTGTGCGTCGGATGGCTGCCGGTGCGCAGCCCGAGGCTGAGCAGCCGCACCGAGACGAGCACGAGCGAGGCGTACGCGAACCCGTAGGCGAGCGCCCCGGGCACCACGGCGAGCAGCGCTCCCCGCAGCGCCTCGGCGAGCCCGGCGTCGGCGGGCACGAAGCGGCTCACGACGAGCAGCGCGGGCAGGGCGGCGAGCACCGGCAGAACCGTGAGGAAGAAACCGGTCGCCCCGTAGACGGCCCGCCAGTGGAGCGGCCGCGCCGGCCGCTCCTTGGGCCAGTTCCGCTTGGCCTTGCCGAGCTTGCCCGCGGGCGCACCCGCCCAGCGCTGCCCGGTCGGGACCTGTCCCGCCACGGCGGAGCCGGGGGCCACCTCGGCCCGCTTGCCGACCCGCGCCCCGGGGAACAGCAGGCTGCGGGTGCCGACCACGGCGCCCGCGCCGACCTTCACCGGGCCGATCTCCAGCCGGTCGCCGTCCAGCCAGTAGCCGGAGAGGTCCACCTCGGACTCCACGGCGCAGCCGCGGCCGAGCTTGAGCATGCCCGTGACCGGCGGCAGCGAGTGCAGGTCCACGTCGGGGCCCACCTTGGCGCCGAGCGCCCGCGCGTACCGTTCGAGCCAGGATCCGGTGAGCGAGGTCGCGCCGACGAACTCGGCGAGCCGCTCGGCCGTCCACAGCCGCAGGTGGACGCTGCCGCCGCGCGGGTGGCGTCCGGCCTTCACCCCGCGCAGCAGCAGCCGTGCGCCGCCCGCGGCGATCGCCAGCCGGCCGGGCGGACTGAAGAGCAGCGCCGCGCCGGCGGCCACCACCCACCACGAGGCGGTCGGTGCCCACGGATAGGCCCCGAACCAGTGCAGGACGTTGCCCACGGCGAGCAGCGCCACCGTCCAGCGGAGCCCGATCACGGTGAACAGCGGGAGCAGCAGGACGGTCTGGAGGAGCCCGGCCCGGAACGGAACCGGCGGAATCGTCCGTACGGCCCCGTCGTCCTGGACGGACTTCTCCAGGCGCCGGGCCAGCTTGCGCAGGGTGGGCTGCTGGTAGATGTCGACGACGGCCGCGCTCGGATAGCGGGTGCGCAGCCGGGTGGTGAGCTGGGCGGCGGCGAGGCTGTTGCCGCCGATCGCGAAGAAGTCGTCGGCGGCGCCGGTGACGGCCACGCCGAGGGTCTCGCTCCACTGCTCGGCGAGCCAGGCCTCCGTGCCGTACAGCTGCTCGGAGGGGCCGGTGGTCTCCAGGTCGGGCAGAGGCCACGGCAGCGCGTCCCGGTCCACCTTGCCCGACGTACGGGTGGGCAGTTCGGCGACGGGCGCGAGGAGCGGCACGAGGGCCGCGGGGAGCTCGGCGCGCAGCCGCTCGACCGCCGCCGCGTGGTCCCAGCCCTCCTGCGTCACGAGATAGCCGACGAGCAGCTGGTTGCCGCTGCGCGCGGTACGCACGGCGGCGGCCGCGCCGGCGACACCGGGCAGGCCCTGGAGGGCGGAGTCCACCTCGCCCAGCTCGATACGGCGGCCGCCGAGCTTGATCTGCTCGTCGCCGCGGCCGAGGAAGACCAGACCCTCCGGCTCGGCACGGACGAGGTCGCCGCTGCGGTACGCGCGCTCCCAGCCGAGGGATTCCAGCGGGGCGTACTTCTCCGCGTCCTTCTCGGGGTCGAGGTAGCGGGCGAGACCGACGCCGCCGATCACCAGCTGGCCGCTGCCGCCCATCGGCACCGGCTCGCCGGACTCGTCGACCACGGCCAGCTCCCAGCCGTTCAGCGGGAGACCGATCCTGATCGGCTCCTCACCGGTCAGCAGGGAGGCACAGGCGACGACGGTCGCCTCGGTGGGGCCGTACGTGTTCCACACCTCGCGGCCCTCGGTGACCAGGCGCTGGGTCAGCTCGGGCGGGCAGGCCTCGCCGCCGAAGATCAGCAGCCGGACCTCGTCGAGGGTCTCCGGATCCCAGAGCGCGGCGAGGGTCGGCACGGTGGAGACCACGGTGATCTCCTGCTCCACCAGCCACGGGCCGAGGTCGGCGCCGCTGCGCACCTGCGACCGGGGGACGGGCACCAGGCAGGCGCCGTAGCGCCAGGCCAGCCACATCTCCTCGCAGGAGGCGTCGAAGGCGACGGAGAGGCCCGCCATGACCCGGTCGCCGGGTGCGATCGGCTCGTCGACGAGGAACAGCGCGGCCTCGGCGTCCACGAACGCGGCGGCGCTGCGGTGGCTGACGGCGACACCCTTGGGCTTGCCCGTGGAGCCCGAGGTGAAGATGATCCACGCGTCGTGTCCGGGCCCGGGGCGCGCGGCGGCGGCACGGTCGTCCTCCCGCCCGGTGACGTCGATCCGCTGCTCCGCGCCGACCACGGCCCGCACACCGGCCTCGCCGAAGACCAGCTCGGCCCGCTCGTCCGGGTCCTCGGCGTCGACCGGCACATAGGCGGCTCCCGCCGCGAGCACGGCGAGGATGGCCACGTACAGCTCGTTCGTCCCGGACGGCACCCGGACGCTCACCCGGTCGCCGAGCCCCACACCGGCGGCCGCGAGCGCGCGCCTCCGGCGCTCGACCTCCCCGGCCAGCGCCCGGTAGGTCAGCCGGGTGCTGCCGTCGTCCAGGGCGAGCTCGTCGGGGTGGGCCCGTACCGAGGCCTCGAAGACGTCGACGAGGGTGCGCACCGGGGCGGCGGGCCCGGCGGAGAACCGGGCGGACTTCCCGGACTCCTCCTCCCACGTGTCGCCGTCGTGGAGCAGAGTGGTGTCACCGTGCTCTGGTGTGGCTGCCATCGGACCTCGTGTCTCGTTCCCGGCAACGTCCGGGTCGTCGGCGGAGCCCGGGTCTGCCCGGGTTGTTCCGATCCGACGCCAAACAGCCCGCCAGTCTAGTGCGTCGGCCAGGATTCTCCGGTCGACACCTTGCGCATGGCTGGTTGGGAGCGGTATTGGAGGTGGATTCCCGGTGACTTCAAGGTGAACGATGACGGGTTGTCGCCCACCGGCTCAGCCGCCCGCCGACAGCGTGGCCACCCCCGGACCGCGAAGATCGGCCAGCACCGCCTTGCGGCCCGTCACCGCAAGGAGCAGGGACAGTGCGGGGCCCTCCGCCTCCGGCCCGGTTCCGATCGTCAGGTCGGTGTCCGTCGCCGTGATCCGGACGCGGGACAGGAGTTCCTTCGCTCCGCCGAACGACACCGGGGTGCGCGCCTGGAGCCGGAGGGCCCGGACGACGGCCCGCGGCGGGTAGGAGCGGGCGAGGCCCAGGGGCCGACGGATGTCCTCCCCGTGGACGATCTCCTCGACGAGCCGGCTGTCCAGGGGCGCGGGTGGCGCCGAAGTCCTCGGCGCCACCCGACGGAACCGCTCCAGGGTCTCCTGCGGAGTGGTCCCGCGCTCGCGTTCCACACCGCGCGTGTTCTGGCGGTCGAAGTCGAACCGCGCGAGCACCATGCCCGTGAGGAAACCGAGGCGTGTCGCGCGGGCGTTGTCGACCAGATGGGCGAGCACGTCGTGCACGGTCCAGCCGTCGCAGAGCGACGGCTCCCGCCACTGCTCGTCCTCGAGGTGCGTCAGGTCGCCGATCAGCGCCGCCCGCTCGGCGTGCACCATCGGCCAGACGTCGTCCGTCACGGCTTCTCCCTCATGCATGGGCTCTCGTTCATGCCGCCAGGGCCGCCCGCACCTCGCCCGCCAGGGCGAAGGGGTCCCCCGTGGGCGTCGTCGGGTAGCGCTGGTGGCCGCGCGCCCAGGTGTCGTCCCGAGTGAACCAGGCGACGGCGACCGGCGCGGTGTCGGTCACCAGCGCACGGTCGAGACTCGCGAAGTAGGCGGCCCAGCGCGGCGCGTAGACGTCCTGGACGAGGCCGGACCACTCACGGTTGGCGTAGTCGTGCAGACCACCCGTCTCGCTCGGTCCCCTGTCGGCCCAGGTGGTGAGGATCGAGCGGGCGTCGTACTCCAACTGGTCCTGTTCCTCCGGGTCGGCGCCCCAGGAGCGCGCGTCGGCCAGCCAGGGGCCGATCAGGAACCGCTGGTCGGAGCCGACGAGCCGCCCCAGCAGCTCCTGGTGCGCCTGCCACTCCCGTACCAGCGCCCGGAAGCCCGTCAGGTCCTCGGCCTCGTACGCCGCCTTGATACGCGGCAGCAGGACCCGGCTGCGGTTCGTGAGCGCCTGACGTGCCACGTCCACGAGGTCGAAGCGGTACGCGTCCGTGGTCCGCAGCCGGGGCGCCACCTGGAGCAGTTCCGCGAGCGCCCGCTCGACCGTCGCGGCGTCGTACCGCATGGTCTTCGGGCTCCATTTCGCGGCGGTGGCCGCCGTCAGACCCGGCCGTGCGCCGAAGAGGCTGTCCTGCGGCTCGCTCCAGGTCCCGGACCGCATGCTGTACGGGCCGAGGCGCAGCTGCTCCCACGCGGCCGCCGCATGGGGATCCGTACCGCCGTAGCGTCGGGCGGCGTAGTCGGCGAACCAGCTCTTCTGGTCGATCGGAGTCGCCTGCCAGGCGAGTTCGGTGAAGAGGTCGAACGCTGCGGGGCTCCCGCCGGTGGCCTCGGGCAGGTACGCGATGCCGCGCAGCGCGCTGTCCTGCTTGCCCAGCCAGGCGTGGAAGCGGTCCACCCACGCGCCGGTGTTGGCGCCGATGCTGGTGTGGCCGCCGAAGTTCGGGATCGTGCCGAAGGCGTACGGCGTGCCGCCCCACCGGACCTCGCGGTCGAGCCCGTCGTACCGGTCGGAGAGGCCGTCGACGATCAGGACCCGGCGGCGGTCGACGCCGCTCAGGAGGGCGTCGGTGGGGTTGTTCTGCCAGCCGAGCATGACCCAGGTGGCGCCGGGGCGCGCGGTGTCCAGGGCCCGCTGGACGGCCCCGGCGGCCGCCGCGACGTCGACCGCGCCCGCGACCCCGCCCTCGTGCAGCAGGTCCATCTTGAACATGTCGCTGTCACCGAACCGCTCCTGCTGGAAGCGGTAGTAGGCGGCGGCGAGCCGGGCGAAGACGGGCCCGTTCGGATCCAGCCAGTCGGGCCGGTCGAAGCCCACCCACTTGCCCTGCGGAACGGTGACCGCGCCGTCGTTCCGGGTGGCGAAGTCCGCCGGCACGGTGCCGAAGAAGCCCGGCAGCACGGGCGTCATCCCGAGCGAGCGGAGGTGCTGCGCGATCCGCCCGCCCAGCGTCGCCCGCGCCTCGACGAGCTGTTCGGATACCGGCCCGGCGAACCCCGACAGGTTCTGCAGCAGCCACCAGCCCTGATGGGCCGGGGCGGGAATCCAGTCGCGCAGCTCCGCCGCGCTGTAGCCGAACTCCTGGAGCGCCCGGTAGTACGGGTATTCGGCCCCGGTCGGGACGAAGACCTCGTTCACGCCGTGCAGCGCCATCAGGTCGATGTCGTGCTGGTAGGACGCGAAGTCGCGGTAGGCGCCGGAGTACCCCTCGTCGGTGTCGTTGAGGGCGTAGCGGTGGGGCACGGAGGCCGACCGGGTGATGGCGGTGGCGACCGCGGGGAGCGTGCCGGGCAGCCGGCCGACGCTGGAGCCGGGCCATCCCAGGTCCACCCCCGCGACCCGCTCCAGGTACCAGCCGACACCGGTGAGGAGCGTGGCGGGCGAGGTGCCCCGGACCACGATCGCCCCTGCCTCGCCCGAGACCTCGAAATAGTCCCCCGAGGCGGGCTCCTCGACCGGGAGCAGGGTGAACTGCGCCGCCCGGGAGGGCAGCAGGCGCTCCAGGCTCGCCCGGGCGGGCGCGGGGTCGAAGAGGGCGGGCGCGGTGTCCGCGGCCGACCGGGTGCCGACGGCCGGCGCGACGGCCCCGGCGGAGGCGGGCCGCGGGCCGGGGGCGGGGGTGGCCGCAGAGGCGGTGGCCGTCGACAGCGGCGGCACCCCGGGCGCGCTCACCGCCGTCACGGCGGCGAGCGCCGTGGCGGCGAGGACGGCACGGCATCGAAGGATCAGGCGACGGCCCATCTGGCTCCCTGCTGCGGGTCGAGCGGAAAGGCGGGGCGTGCTTCGGGAGGTCCGGTCGACGAAGACTAGCGACACCGCGGCCGGCAGGGCGGCGGGCGTGCTCTTCTGACGGGGCGCCGGTGCGCCGGCGGCACCGGCCGGCCCGGGGAGTGGGGGAGTACCTGCCATGTAGGGATGATCGGTCGGGGGCGCCGGGTGCGCATGCGGATACCGCCGCCCGGGGGGCGGCGGCATCGGAGGGTCCCGGTGCCACGGCCCACGTCACGACCCCCGGGCACGGGGTCGTGCCCGGGGGCCGGGGGCGTGGCGTCCTGCGGGACCGTCAGGGCATCGCGGTGGGGCGGAAGCTCTGCGACGGGGAGCCGTCGCAGGGCCGTTGGACGAGGGCGACGCCGACCGCGCTCGTGCCGGTCGTGGCGAGGCACTTGCCGCTGTGGCGGGCGACGAGGTGGTACCGGCCGGAGGGCTCGGCCACCGGCAGCCACTGCTGGTTCGTGCCGCCCCCGTAGGCCCACAGCTGCAGGGGCGCCCCGTCGGCCGTCGACCGGTCCGTGACGTCGACGGACTGCTGGGGAGCGGTACGGACGCCGATCCGGGTGTGGCCGTCGGTCGTCGGGGTGAAGCGGAACTGCTGGGCCTGGGTGCCGTTGCAGGTGTACTGCTGGACGGGCGTGCCGTTGGCCGTGCCCGCCGCCCTGACGTCGACGCACAGGCCGTTCGCCTCGGCGGCGAGGGTGTACCAGGAGTCCCCGGGGAACGGGCCGGGCGGGGTGGCGCCGGCGCCCGCCAGCCACCGGAGGCCGTCGAGGAGGAGACGGTTCTGGGTGGGGTCGGCGAAGGTCGAGGACAGCCGGGTGTTGGTGCTGTAGTTCATGGCGTTGTGCCCGAAGTTCGCGTACAGCATGCGGTACTGCGTGTTGGTCCACACGAGCGGGTAGTCCCCGCTGTACCAGGACTGGTTCGGGTCGGTGCCCAGCGGGAAGCCGGCCGGGTCGACCGAGGCGAGCACTTTGATCGACGGGTTGGACCGCAGGTTGTTCGACCAGCTGTACCACTCGCTGACGGCGGAGGTCCAGGTCGTGGGCAGGCCGGCCGCGGCCGGGTGGGAGCCGTTCTCCGTGCGGACGAGGGCGGTGGTCGGACCCCAGGTGTTGGAGCGGAAGTTCCCGCTGCCCAGGAACTGGTTGTAGTACCAGTTCCAGCCGGAGGCGTTCGTCGTGAACGCCGAGACGTGGAAGCCGAGCCAGCCGCCGCCGTTGCGCATGTACCGCTCGAATCCGGCGCGTTGGGCGGCGCTCTGCGGGGCGTCGTCGAGGAAGAGGACGACGTCGTACGCGTCGACACCGCCGTTGGCGAGCAGGTTCCAGTCGGTGGTCGCCGTGTAGGAGAAGTTCTGGGCGGCCGCCGTCCGGGGGAACCAGTCGTTGGCCTCCTTCACGAAGTCGATGTGGGCCGAGTCCCAGGTGCCGTTGTAGAACGCGATCACCCGGAAGTCGGGTGCGGCCGGGGCGGCCTGGGCGGGTCCGACGGCACCGAGGCCGAGGACGAGCGCCATCAGCCCGAGGAGCCGTATCAGGTGTCGTCTCATGGGTAGCTCACCAGGTTCGCGACGTTGGTGGAGGAGTTGGACGGGCCGCCGCGGTCGTTGACGACGTGCCGGATCGTGCCGGTCCCGCCGAGGGAGACGGTCACCATGCTCCGGAAGCGCACGTCGGGACGGTTGGGTGCCTCGATGGCGTGCTCGGCCGTGACACCCGGATTGACGTTGAAGTAGCAGTAGCTGCCGAGCCCGTAGGCCTGGTGGCTGGTGACCGAGTCGGCGACCTTGTAGGCGGCGTAGCCCTGGGTCGTGCCGTTCATCCAGGCGGCCTGGCTGGGCGGGTCGTACGGCATCTCGTTCTGGTAGAAGTACGTCCGGCCGCGGTTGCCGTTCCAGACGGTCTGGTGCTTCTGGTAGTGCTCGACGAACAGGCCGTACATGGTGACGTCGTCGCCGTTGACGACGAGGCCGGTGTCGGCGGTGTTGGTGTTCCAGCCGACGCCCGTGCCGTGGTCCGCGCGCCAGACCCACAGGTGGTCGCCGATGACGTGGTCGCTGTTCACGACCAGGCTGGTGGTGGCCTTGCCGACGGCCGCGCCGCCGACGCGGAAGTACACGTCGTGGAGCGAGGTCGGGTCGGCCGCGTGGGAGGCGGACGATCCGGCGGGACCGATCTCCAGCAGGGTCGGAGAGTTGACCGTACCGGCGTCGAAGAGGACACCGGCGATCTTGACCCCGTCGACGTCGGCGACGGTCATCGCGGTGATGCCGTTGTCGGGGACGAAGGTGGCGAGGCCGAGGCCGAGGACCACGGTGTCGGGGCGGGTGACCCGGAGGGTCTCGTCGAGGTGGTACACGCCGGGGGTGACCAGGAGGTCCTTGCCCGCGGCGAGGGCGGCGTTGATCTGGGCCGCGGTCGCGCCCGGCTTCACGATGTGGAAGCGGTCGATGGGCAGTTGGGTCGCGGCCGGGGTGCCGCCGGCCGCCCATGTGGTGCCCGTGGAGTCGGTGCGCGGGGCGGGCACGACGACCTTGTAGGCGCCGGTGGCGTCCACGGTGAGGAACGGCTTCTCACGGACGACGGGGGAGCGGTCCACGGTCGTGTGGGGCGGGTTGGGGAAGCTCGTGCCGGGGACGCCCTGGCTGCCGACGAAGACCATGTTCCAGTTCGACCCCGTCCAGGAGCCGAGCTGGGAGTTGCGGGTCAGCCACTGCTGCTGGGTGCCGGAGCGGACCTGTCCGTCGATCTTGGTGTCGGCCATGAAACCGCCGCTGGACCAGCCGCCGTCGCTCAGTTCCAGGTTGCCGCGGACGTGCATCCGGCGGTACGCCGAGGCCTGGGACACGGCCCAGCGGTCGGTGCCGCCGGTCGGGGTGACGGAGAGGTTCTCGGCGCCGCGCCAGAAGTTCTGGGTCGCGTTCTGCGGCGGGAACCAGTCGGCCTCCACGTGCACGGCGCCGTTGATCGTCACGGAGTCGGGAGACTGCCCGAGCCCGAGGACCTGGGTGTAGAAGCCGACGTTGACATCGTTGTTGTACGTGCCCGGCTTGAACAGGACGGCGTACCGCTCCGGCCCGAACTGGTTGGTCTCCTGGCGCTGGAAGATCGTGTTCAGCCGGCCCTGGACGGTCGCCGAGGGCATCGACGGGTCGAGGACGACGACGTTCGGCCCGAGGTCGACGTCCCCGGGCGCGGTGCCGACCGGCGTGACCTGGAAGCGTTGGGCGGCCGTGCCGTTGCAGGTGTACTGGACGAGCTGGACGCTGTCGGCGGTGGAGGCGGCGGGGACGTCGAGGCACTTCCCGCTGTTGCGGTTGACGAGGTGGAAGGCGCCGCCTCCCTCGTCTACGGCCCGCCACTGCTGGTTGAGGCCTCCG
Source organism: Streptomyces sp. CB02980 (assembly GCF_014451325.2). Lineage (GTDB taxonomy): Bacteria > Actinomycetota > Actinomycetes > Streptomycetales > Streptomycetaceae > Streptomyces. The sequence continues at coordinate 65,953 of NZ_JACSCH020000010.1, forward strand.
CCGTACGTCCACAGGTGGACGGCGGTGTTGTCGGCGGTGGAGACGTCGCTGACGTCGACGACCTGGGCGGAGTCGTTGCGGGCGCCGATCCGGACGTGACCGTCCGAGGTCGGCGCGACGGTCCACTGCTGGGCGGTGGTGCCGTTGCACGCGTACTGCTGGACGGCGGTGCCGTTGGCGGTCACGGCGGCGCGGGCGTCGAGGCACTTGCCGCTGCCGGCGTTCACGACGGTGACGGTTCCGGTGGGAATCGCGGCCGCGGCCGCGTCTCCGGCCCTGGAGGGGGAGACGGCGGAGGCGGCGGATCCGGGGGAGAGGGCGACGAGGGCCGAGCAGAGCACCGTGCCGGTGGCCAGGACCGCCGCGAGGCGCTGGGGTCGTGGGCGGGCACGGGCGGGGCGCCGGGGTGCGGCGCTCCGCGGGGTGGTGGGGGCGGACATGGGTCTCCTTGGTGGGGACGGGAAGAGAGGCACGGAGGGGGCCGTGGGTCCGTGGCTTGCAGGCCCGGGCCCGCAGGCTCGTGGGCCGTGAGCCGTGAGCCATGAGCCATGAGCCGTGGGTCGTGGGTCGTGGGTCGTGGGTCAGCCGTTGTAGGCCGCGAGGATCCGGGTGAACTCCCAGGCCTGCTGGCCGATCCCGGAGCAGGTGTCGGCGCCGCCGCCGGTGCAGGGCCGGTCGCGGTTGACGGACCAGAAGGTCAGCCGGGCCAGGTGCCGCTGCTGCGCGTACGCGAGGATCGTGCGGAAGTCGGCCTGGGTGATGGTCTCGCCCACGTCCGTGACCCCGTTCATGGAGGAGATGCCGGTGTGGCGGTAGGCCTGGTCGTCGCTGTAGCCGTACGCGTTCTTCACCGCGGTCTTGAGGCCCTCGGCCGCGCGGACGGTCAGGGTGCCCATGTTCTGTCCGTTGCCGCCGAAGTTGAACGGCATGATGGTCCAGCTGTCGACCGTGAGGCCGGCCGCGGCGGCCCGGTTGACGAGGCTGGTGTCGGGGCCGTTCTGGCCGGTCCCGAAGGTGACGTACACCTTCATGCCGGGGTTGTTCGCCTTGACCGTCCTGAGGGCGTCGACCGTGCGCTGCTGGACGGTGGGGCTGTCGTAGGCGGCGGCCTCGATGTCGATGTCGATGGCCTTGAGGCCGTACGCGTTGATGACCTTCTGGTACGCGGCGGCGAGTTCGCCCGCGCTGGAGCATGAGCTCTCCAGCTTGTTGCCGCTCCAGCCGCCGAAGGAGGGTATGACGTCGCCGCCGGCGGCCCGGACCGTGTTGACCGTCTGCTGGTCCACGCCGCCGACGAGGGGGCGGCCCCCGTCCCACTGCGGGTTGCAGTAGCCGTTGCTGAGGACGAAGGCGAGCGTGAACCACTTGACGCCGGTGGCGTTCATGACGGTGGTCGGGCTCGGCGGGCTGCCCCAGCCGTTGTAGAGGTACGGCGCGACCGCCATGTTCCCGCCGGGGGCCGGTCCGGTGCCACCGGCCGGGGGCGCCGTCCACTTCTGGTTGGCGGCGCCGGAACACGTCCAGATCTGCAGCCGGGTGCCGTTGGCCGAGCTGTTGCCCGTGGCGTCAAGACACTTGTCGGCCTGCGGGTTGACGATGTCGCGGGCGGCGGTGACGGTCCAGCGCTGCGCTGCGGAGCCGTTGCAGTCCCAGAGCTGGACCGTCGCTCCGTTGGCCGTGCCGCCCGAGGTCACGTCCAGGCACTTGCCGAGGGCCTTGAGGGTGCCGTCGGCGCCCACGTCCCAGGTCTGGGCGGAGGTGTCGTTGCAGTCGTACAGCTGGACGGGGGTGCCGTTCGCGGGGTTGGCCCCCGCGACGTCGACGCACTTGCCGCCGATGCCGGTGATCCGGCCGGCGGCGGCCTCGGCGGGGGCGTCGGTGGCGACGGTGAGACCGCCGGCGGCGAGGGCGAGCGCGGCCACGGTGAGTGGCAGACGGGTCCGGTGCATGTGGGGGGTCCTCTCGGGTGGGGGAGGGGTCGTCGGTGGACGGGGCCTGGCGGCGGCGCCCACCGCGGATCTACCGGGTCGACCAGGCAGTTCAAGGACATGAACGCCATTCCACTTTCTGAGCGGCAAAAGTAAAGGTCTGAACCAGGCGCGTCAAGAGTTCGCGCATTCAGGCCTTGAACGCACAACGCCCCCAACAGGAACCCGAGTTGGGTTTTGTCGGGGGCTGGTGTCAAGTGTTGACGGCGGGAGTCGTGCTGAGGCCTTGTCGGACGCGACAAGCCTCGTCGGACGTGACAGCGCCTCGGCCGACGCGTCGGCCGAGGCGCTGCCGGAGCTAGGACACCAGACCCTGACCCGCCAGCTCGGTCAGTCGCACGGTGCAGAGCCCGCCGCGTTCTGCCTTCACCTCCGTCACCTTGAGCTGGGTGCCCGGCGCGAGGATGTACTCCTCCTCGCCCGTGAACGCGGAGAACCGCCGGATCGCCACCGCCCGCGCCGGGGTGACCTCGAACAGGGTCCGCCGGCCGCGGCTCCCGAGGAACGCCTTCGCCACGCCCAGCTCGGACGTGCAGGACGAGACGCCCCACCACGTCACGGTCTGTCCCAGCGGATACTGCGACCGCAGATCCAGTGCCACACCGCGCCACAAGGGCCGGGTCTGCGCGGGCAGCGACTCCACCGCGGAGAACAGCAGCCGCAGATACGGCAGGTAGGGGACCAGCCGCTCCCGGTCCGGGGACCGCAGGACGGCGTTGATCTCGCGGTAGAACGCCGACTCGCAGGTGTAGAGGTGCAGCGCCGAGATCGCGTCGGCGGACAGCCCCTCCCCGAAGGCGGACCCCCCGGGCGCGGACTCCCCGAGTGCCGCCTCGGCGACCTTCGACTCGCCGAACGCGCTCGACCTCTCGATGTGCCGGTCCAGCCGGGCGAGGACCCGCGACACCGGCTCGACGGCCTTGCGGAAGTCCATCAGCGGCGTGTCGAACACCCCGGTGACGGCCGGGAGGACGAGTCCCTCGTCCTTGACGCTCGTGAGGCGTTCCAGATAGAGCTGGTGGAGCTCCATCGTCGAAGCGATGAACGCCCCCATCCGCTCCGCGACGTCACCGCCCTCCGCACCGCCCGCGCCCGCCGCCTTCCGGTCCCAGCCCTTGCTCGGCAGCCAGTCGACCGGGTCGGCGCCCACCGCGGCCAGGGCGTCGTTCACCTGGGCGAAGTGGTCCCCGTCGCAGAAGATGTCGCCCTGGGCGGCCGGGTTCGCGTGGTCGAGGTGCCGGACCTCGACCCCCGGGTACTTCTTCTCCAGCCGCTGGACGACCCTCTTCAGGCTCCGGGCGTGCGCGCCCCACCAGGCGAACACCACGCCCCGGTCCTCCTCCGCGGCCTCCTGCTTCGCCCGGAGGATCTCCTCGACGATCTGCTCGGCCACCGGGCGCCAGAAGGAGGTGTGACGATCCGTCGGGACCGCGCCGTCCGCACTCGCCGTGAGAGAGGCGTTGAGCAGCAGCACACCCTGCGTGAGCATCGCCTGGAACCACTCGGGCGGCGCGACGGTGTCCTCCTTCTTCAACAGCGCGCGGACGTCGGCGATCGGCGTCTTCTTGACGATGCCGTACTTCCACATCGCGGCCGCCTTGATGATGCAGCGGATGCTGACCACGCGGCCGAACTGGCTGTCCTTCCAGTCGTTGAAGGTGTTGTCGAACATCGCGATGCCGGTCGCGCTCTCGGCCCGCGGATACGGGTTCTGCCCGAAGGCGACCACCTTCCACTTGTGCGGCGGATGAGGCTTCAACGCCTGAAACGTCAACTCGCGCACCGGAACCACCTCCGGACTGCGCTTCGGACCGATGAAGTCGGCGGCACCCGGCTGCGCCTCGATCACCGGAGCCAGCAGCGGAAGCCACGGCTCACCGCCGCCGGTGAACAGATCGGCGAGACCCAGGGGGTCCCCGGCGGGGGAACCCGCGCCGCCGGTGGCCGTCACGTCGACATCATTCACGAGGGCAGAACTCCCAGAACTCGGACCGGCCGCCCCCTGGGGCCCACCGGCGTGCTGTACGGATGCGGTGAGGTCGTCGCCGGCAGCCCCGCCCTGCGCGGTGCCGGTCTGCGGAACCTTCGCGTCAGTGACGAAAGGAAGGTCGCTGCGGGACGTTGATCCGGACCCGCCGCGCGGACCCCGCTCCCTCGATGTCGTCGAGCTGCCCGAGCACCGCGGCCCGCAACTCGTCGTAGTCCGCGAATCCGTGGTCGTGGAACAGCGCGTAGCCCGTCCACATCAGATTGGCGCACACCCCCGCCGGCACCCGGCCCGTCTGCGCGCCCATCCCCACGAGTGCCACCGACCTGATGCTGCCGGGCTTCACCCGGTTCTGCAGGTGCACCGCCTGGAACGCCGCCGCGCACGCCAGCGCCACGTTCATCGTCTCGCTGACGTTCTGCGAGGACTGACGCATGGTCGGCGTCGAGATCAGATACCGCGGTACGGCCGCCCCGGACGGGACGCACACGGCGCTGCCCACCGGCAGGCTCCCGCCGAACCGGTCGCGGATCGCCCGCTGCACCCTCACCTGGATACCCGCGCCGAGGTGCCGCTTGACGACGGCGTCGACGCCACCGTCCATCCGGCCCCGCGCGTTGGTGGGGGACACCCACGCGTCGACATCCACATCGAGCAGGGATCCGCGCCGGATCTCCACCTCGGGCGTGTCCGCGAAAGCGGACCGCCAGGCCGCCACCACCTCGTCGTTGACATCGACCAGAACGACCTTCAACGCATGTTCGACACCCACGAATTCGCCCCTCTCGCGCAACCGCTCGAACAAGATCGAAGCTATCGCGAGGCACTGACAACGCGGTTGTGGCGGAGGCCGCTCGGCCCGTGCGCACCGGTGAACGGACCCTGTGTCCGGATACGGGTGGAGTGCCACGATTCGGCGGCGGTGTTCGTCTCGCGTTCACCGGCAGCCCCAGCCCGGGACTCCATCACCTCCTAGACATAACGGGTCTGGACCAAAGAGGTCCCGATGCGAAAGCCCCGAGGAGTCCCCCGTCATGCCTCCCTCCCCCGATGTCTCCCGCCGCGCGCTGCTCGGCGGTGCCGCCGGCGCCGCCGTGCTCGCCTCGCTGCCGCTCAGCGTGCGCGAGGCCCTCGCCGCGCCCGCCCGCCCCGGCCGGCTGGAAGACATCGAGCATGTCGTCGTCCTGATGCAGGAGAATCGTTCCTTCGACCACTACTTCGGGACCCTGCCCGGCGTCCGCGGCTTCGGAGACCGTACCGCCGTCCGCGGCGTCAACGGCAGGTCGGTCTTCCACCAGCCCGATCCCTCCCGCCCCGAGGGCCACCTCGTTCCCTTCGCGATGAACGCGGCCCACACCAACGCCTACCGGAACGGCGCCCCCGCCTTCGGCTTCGTCGACTCCTTCCCGCTCTGGAACGACGGGCGGGCCGACGGCTACGTCACCGGCCGCAGCAGCGGCTGGCTCGGCCACGGCTTCTACGAGCCCGCCGACATGCCGTTCTACAACGCGCTCGCCGGCACCTTCACGGTCTGCGACCAGTACCACGCGTCGGTCCAGTGCAACACCAACACCAACCGCGACCACTTCATGACCGGCACCAGCGGTGGCACCGTCAACGACACCGTCGTCTACAACAACAGCTACATACCGGGCGGTTACACCTGGACCACCTACGCCGAGCGGCTCCAGAACGCCGGCGTCAGCTGGAAGACGTACCAGGCCCGGGACAACTACGACGACAACGCCCTCGCCTGGTTCCGGCCGTTCCAGCAGGCCAAGCCCGGCGAGCCGCTCCACGACCGGGGCATGGCGATGGCCGGCGCCGCCGCCGACCAGGGCGACGGCCACAAGATGGGTGACGCGCTCGTCGAGGCGTTCCGCGCCGACGTGGCCGCCGACCGCCTGCCGAAGGTGTCCTGGATCGTCGCTCCGGAGGCCCTCTCCGAGCACGCCAGCTGGCCCCCGCCGTTCGGCGAGGACCTCACCGCCCGCCTGATCGAGGCGCTCGCGGACCACCCCGAGGTGTGGGCCAAGACCGTCTTCATCCTCAACTACGACGAGCACGGCGGCTTCTTCGACCACTGCATGCCGCCCGTGCCGCCGCTCTCCGCCGACCGCGGCAAGGCCACCATGTCCGTGGACGGCGAGGTCGTCGTCCGGGTGAAGCAGGCCGACGGGGCCGTCGCGATGCGGGTCGTCTCCCAGGACGGCCGCTACCGGGTCCGCGCCGCCGACGGCGGCCTCAGCTGGTCGGACACCCTGCCCGCCGGGGAGACCCTGGTCTCAGGACCGCACGCCATGGGCCTCGGTCTCCGGGTGCCGATGCTCGTCGTCTCCCCGTGGACCCGCGGTGGCGTCGTCGACTCCACCGTCCTCGACCACACCTCCGTCATCCGCTTCCTGGAGCGCCGCTTCGGCGTGCGCGAGCCCAACATCAGCCCCTGGCGCCGCTCCGTCTCCGGCGACCTGACGTCCGTATTCGACTTCTCCGGCGAGGACATCGTCCGGCCCGAACTGCCCGAAACCAGCGGCAACGTGGCCAAGGGCAATGCCGCCTCCGGGAAGCCGTCCATCGCCGTCCCCTCCCCGCAGTTCCTCCCGCGCCAGCAGCGCGGCATCCGGCCCGCCCGCCCCGTGCCGTACGCCCTGTCGCTGCGCTCCAGGGTCCGCGACGGCAAGGTCGAACTCGACCTCCGCAACAAGGGCCGCCAGGCCGCCGTCTTCCAGGTGTACGCGGAGCCCGGCAGCACCCCCGACTTCTACACCGTCGGCGCGGGCGAGCGCCTCTCCGGCACCCGAGCGCTCCAGGGCGACGCCTACGACCTGCGGGTCCACGGCCCCAACGGCTCCCTGTGGGTGCTGCGCGGCGACACCGACGACGCGCTGGAGGCCCGCCTGAAGGAGGGGTCCGACGGCGACCGCGCGTACGTGGAGATCGAGATCGAGAACCGCGGCCGGCGCTCCCGCACCGTGCTCGTCGGCGATCTCGCGTACGGCGGCGGGGTCCGTGAGGTCCGGGTCGGCGCGCGCGACGAGCGCACCGTGAAACTGCGGGTGCCGGCCGAGCGCTGGTACGACATCGCCGTGAGCGCCGCCGACGACCCGCGGTTCCTCCGCCGTTTCGCCGGCCGTTTCGCCGACCGGCACCAGGACCGCCACCACGGCCGCGACCGGGGCCGGACCCGTGGCGTCACGGACCCGGCCATGGGCCTCCCCGACGCCCTCACCGTCGAGGTCACCACGGCCGCCGGTGACGAGCCGGTCGTCGCGGGCGGGACCACGGCCCGGTTCACCGCCACCGTGACCAACCGCGGCCCCGTCGAGCTCCACGACGTGGCCCTCGCCTTCACGGTGCCCTCCGGGTGGACGGCGAAGCCGGTCGCGGACACCCCGCCGCGGACCCTGCCCGCCGGTTCCTCGGCCGCCGCGAGCTGGGACGTCACCGCGCCCGCCGACGCCCCCGCGTACGGCTCCGCCCGGCTGCTCGCGGTCGCCCGCGGCCGCGCGGCGGACGGCCTGCGCCTCGCCGAAGGCGAGATCCAGGCACGGATCGCCCCGTCCATGAGCGGCCATCTGCTCGCGGAGGACTTCCAGTCGCTCGCCGGGAAGCTGGTCAGGCGCGGCCAGGTGCTCGGCTGGACGGCGACGGCACCGGACGGCTGGTCGGTCGTCAACGCGGCCGCGATGCCGCAGGGCACGCCGATGTTCCAGGGCTGGACCTTCCACACCCGCCGCGCCTGGTCGGCCGGCGCCCAGAACCGGCCGAACTTCACCCGGGGCCTCGGCATCGTCGCGGTCGCCGACCCGGACGACTGGGACGACACCGGCGCACCCGCGAGCAGGGGCCGCTTCGACTCGACCCTGGTCTCACCCGCGGTCCCGATCCCGGCCGGCCGTACGACCCTCCGGGTGGACTTCGACTCCCACTACCGGCAGGAGGGCAACCAGAAGGCCGAGGTCCGCGCGGTCTTCGACTCCGGTGAGGAACAGATCGTGCTGCAGTACGGCCCCGGCTCGCCCGACGCCGAGAACACGGCGGTCGGCAGGGACCTCACGGTTCCGGCGGGGGCCCGCGCGGTGACCCTCCGCTTCCGGATGTACGACGCCGGAAACAACTGGTACTGGGCGGTGGACCACATCCGTCTGGGCTGACGCGGGTGCGGGTGGAGCCCTCGGGGGGCCTCGGCCTCCGAGGGCTCCGTCCCGACTTGATAGGCAAGTGAATGCTTGCCTATCCTGAGGTGGTGGCCGACGACCTCTTCAAAGCATTGGCCGACCCCACCCGCCGCACCATCCTCGACGAGCTGACGCAGAAGTCCGGACAGACACTGTTCGAGATCTGCGCCCGGCTGAGCATGAAGCACCAGCTCGGCATCTCGCGCCAGGGCGTCTCCCAGCATCTTGCCGTGCTGGAGGCCGCCGGGCTCGTCGAGACCAGACGGGAGGGGCGCTACAAGTTCCACGACCTGAACACGGCCCCGCTGCGGCAGATCGCCGACCGGTGGCTCGCACCCCACCCGTCCGGACCGGAGGAGAACACCCCATGAAGATCCACCTGACCAGCCTCTTCGTCGACGACCAGGCCAAGGCCGAGCGCTTCTACACCGAGATCCTCGGCTTCGTGAAGAAGCACGACGTCCCGCTGGGCGAGACGGACCGATGGCTGACCGTCGTCTCGCCCGACGAGCTCGACGGCACCGAACTCCTCCTGGAGCCCGCCGGCCACCCGGCCGTCAAGCCGTACCGCGACGCGCTCGCCCAGGACGGCATCCCGCTCGCCCAGTTCGCCGTGGACGACGTGCGGGCGGAGTTCGGGCGCCTGACCGCCCTCGGAGTCCGGTTCACCCAGGAACCCCTGGAGATGGGCCCCGTCACCACTGCCGTCTTCGACGACACCTGCGGCAACCTGATCCAGATCGCGACCAAGCCGCAGTAGTACGTACGGCGACGGCACGCGACGCGTCGCGCCGCAGCGGCCCCGCGCGCCCCGTCAGGGGTGCCGCAGGGTACGCCGTACGCGGGAGGCGATCACGGCCGTCGTGCCGCTTCCGAATCCGGCGCCGAGTACCGCCCAGGTGGCGGGGTGCGTCCAGGCGGCAGGGGGGAGCTGCTGCGCCAGGACGAGGACCGCCATGAAGACGACGAACCAGCCGAAGGCCGCCCGCAGGGCGTCCTGCGGGATGCGGCCCGCCAGTCGCGCGCCGACCGTGCTGCCGATCACGGCGGCCGCGGTGACCGTCAGGGCGAGACCCCAGTCGATCGTCACGCCCGTGAGGTGACCTGCGAGTCCGGCGAACGAGTTCATCGCGATGACGAGGAGCGAGGTCCCGACCGCGAGGCCCATCGGCAGTCCGCCGAGGATCGCCAGGGCCGGGACGACGAGAAAGCCGCCGCCGGAGCCGACAAGACCCGTCACGGCACCCACGGCCAGGCCCTTGGCGGCGATGCCCACGAGCGCAGGACCGCCCTTCTCGGGCCGGGCCCGCCCGGGTCGATCGGACGCGGGCCGATCCGGCTCGCGCCCGTGGCGCGGCCCGCGGAGCATCGCCACCGCCGTGGCCGGCATCATCAGCGCGAAGCCGACGAGCAGGACCGTGCCGGGCACGTACTCCGCGAGCCGCCCGCCCCCGTACGCCCCGGCCATGCTGAACGCGCCGAAGAGCAGGCCGGTCCGCCATCGGACCCGCCGCGCCCGCGCGTGCGGGACCAGGGCGGCCAGGCTGGTGACGCCGACCACGAACAGCGAGGTGGCGATCGCCTCCTTGGTGCCCTGGCCCGCCAGGTAGACCAGGATCGGCACCGTCAGGATCGAGCCGCCGCCCCCGAGCACGCCCAGGCTGACGCCGATGAGCAGGGAGGCGGCGACGACGAGCACGGTCACGGCGTGCTCCGCAGCTCCGCGATCACCGAGCGGATGTCGGGCCGGGGGCCGCGGTTGTACGGCAGCTTGGAGAGCAGGACGCCCATCATGCAGGAGTTGCTGAGGGCCGCGTAGGCCAGTCCCGCGCCGATCGCCGTTCCGATCAGATGGACTCCCGGCACCAGGACGCCGACGAGACCGGTGGTCAGGACGACGGAGCCCGCGACGAGGCGCACCTGGCGCTCCATGTCCCAGCGCTCGGGACCGCGGTTCACGGGCGCGCCGGCTGCCTCCCAGGCGTTCACGCCGCCGTCGAGGACGCGGAGGTTCGGCAGCCCCGCCCCGGCGAGCGCCTGCTCGGCCTGCGCGGCCCGGGCCCCCGACCGGCAGACCAGGACGACGTCCTCGTCGAGGTGGGAGAGGAGCTCGCCGCGGTGCTCACGCAGGGTGTCCAGGGGGACGTTGTACGAGCCGGGGATGTGGACGGTACGGAACTCGCCGGGCGTGCGGACGTCGAGGAGGCGCGGGGCGCGCCCTTCCTGGACGAGCCGGTGCAGGACGAGGGGGGTGAGGGAGGGCGGGGCGGGTGAGGGCGTGGCGCTCATGAGCGACTCCGGAGGAAGGGAGGAGGGAGGAAGGGAGGTGTCAGGGATACCCGTGGGATACCGGTGGGGGTATATGAAAGCGTGTGAAGGGCTGCCGCGTCGGAGCGGCGAGGCCCCCGAGAGCGCCCGGAAGGTCAGACGGCGGCAGGGGCCGTGGGCTGGGCCAGGGCCGCGTGGCCGCCCAGGACGTCGGAGACGTCCTCGAAGCCGCGGTGGCGCAGCAGGCTCGCCGCGATGGAGGAGCGGTGACCGCCGGCGCAGTGCACGACCAGGGGCCGGTCGGCGGGCAGCTCGTCCGTGCGCCGGGGAAGCTCGCTCAGGGGGATGTGCAGGGCGTCGTCGATGAAGCCGTTCGTCTCGCGCTCACCGCAGGTGCGGACGTCCACGACCACCGGAGGGTGCTCGCCCGCGAGCGCGGCCCGGAGCTGGGCGGCGGTCAGCCGACTCGCCGCGGTGACCTCGTCGGCCAGCTCCTCCAGGGCGTCCTCGGGGTCGCGCAGGCAGCCCGCCACGCGGTCGAAGCCGATCCGGGCGAGGCGGGTCACGACCTCCTCCTCGCGGTTCTCCGGCGCGATGACGACCAGGTCGCCGACGGGGTCGAGGACGCTGCCGGCCTGCTCGGCGAACCGGCCGTCGGCGGGAACGTTCACCGCGCCGTACAGGTGGCCCGCCGCGAACTCCTGGGGTGAGCGCGCGTCGACGACGACCGCGCCCGAGCGGCGCAGCTCGGCGAACTCGGGGCGGGAGAGCGAGCGCGCCGCCGTCGTGGCGTCGTACCGGTCCCGGTTCCTGCGGTTGAGCTCGGCGTCGTAGGCGAAGTAGCCCGGCGCGGCGGGCTGCCCGGCGGTGACCAGTGCGACGAAGGCGTCGCGGCTCATCGGCGCGCAGGCGTAGTTGGTGGCACGCTGCGCCCCGATCGTGGACTGCTTCTCGGTGGAGAGGCTCTTGCCGCAGGCGGAGCCGGCCCCGTGCGCGGGGAATACCCGCACCTCGTCGGGGAGGGCCATCAGCTTGTTCTGGACGCTGTCGTGGAGCATCGCGCCGAGCTCCTCGGCGGTGACGCCGACGGAGGCGAGCAGGTCGGGGCGGCCGACGTCGCCGATGAAGAGGGCGTCGCCGGTGAGGACGCCGTACGGGACGGTGTCCTCACCGTGCTCGTACACCAGGACGCTGATCGACTCCGGGGTGTGCCCGGGCGTCTCCATGATCTCCAGGGCGACGTCGCCGAGGGCGATCCGCTCGCCCCCGGCCAGCGTGCGGATCGGGTACTCGGTCTCGGCCCGGCTGCCGTAGCCGATCCAGGCGCCGGTGGTGTCGGCCAGCTCCAGGTGGCCGGCGACGAAGTCGGCGTGGAAGTGGGTGTTGATGACGCCGACCACGGTCAGGCCGTGGGCACGGGCGTCGGCCAGGTACTCGGAGACGTCGCGACGCGGGTCGACGACCACCGCCTGGCCGGTCCGCTCGTCGGCGATCAGGTAGGACGCCTGGGAGAGACAGTCGAGGTAGTACTGGGCGAAGAACACGGCCATCCTTTCGTGCGGTATGCACGGACCGGGGTACCCCTTGGTCTGTGATACCCCCCTGGGTATGTGCGAGCTCGACCGTAAGGGCACTCGGCGCGGCAAGTCAAATACCCCCCTAGGTATCCATCGAGGTGGGGTGGGGATGCCGGGGGAGCGAAACGGCACAGAGCCGCCCTCCGGCCGGGATGACTTCCCGGCCGGAGGGCGGCTCCGTGGAGTGTTCGTTCGTGGCCCGCCCGTGGTCGGGCGTGCCGTCAGGTCACCGGCGCGAGCACCGGCACCGGCTCAGCGCCGGGCGCCTGCGCGGCGGCGACGGGCGAGTACGAGGATCGCGGCACCGGCCGCGCCCAGGGCCGCGGCGGCGACGGCGTACGGCGTGAGCTGCGCACCCGTGGTCGCGAGGGAGCTGTCGCCGGGCTCGGTGACGGACGGCGAGGGCGGCGTCGTACCGGGCGCGGCGGGCGCGGAGCTGCTCTCGGTGGGAGGCGCGGAGCCCTCGGGCGCCGTCGACTCCGGGGCCCCCGGGGTCTCCTCCGCGGGCTGCGAGGAGGAGGGGGTCGGCGACGAGGTGGTGGGCGTCGTGGAGGAGGGGGCCGGCGTGGGGGTGGCGCCCGGGCCCTCGGGGGTGGGCTTGCAGCTGAACGTCGAGGAGCCGGTCCACGGGTAGTTGTGGGTCTCGTTCCCCGTGCCGTGGGTGCGCAGGTCGCCGCCGACGTAGACGCGGCCGTTCGTGCTGGCCGTCAGGTCCGCGGACGCCTCGGGGGCGAGGATCGACCCCATGAAGTTCCCTCCGCCGCCGAGGGTGAGCGACGGGGACGCCTCGAAGTTGTAGAGGATCCGCGCGGCGGCCTCGCCGAAGTGCGCGGAGCCGTACCCGTCGACGCGGTCCCCGTTGAACCCGACGGACAGGGGGGAGATGCCCACCGCCTGACGTCCCGTCACGTTCACCACGACGGCGGATCGTCCGGGAATCGACCGGAAGTCGAAGGACGAGGCGCCGTCCAGCTCCTTGGCGGAGATCTCGAACACCTGCGGGCCACCGGTGCCTGCCTGGCCGCCCTCGAAGGTGACGGTGTCGCCCCGGCGCACGCTCGTACCCGTGGGCTTCAGCGAACCGAGGGACGCCGACTCGTCCCGTACGGTGCCGGCGAACGTGTCGTACGGCGTGAGGGCCTCGTGCGCACCGAGTCCCGCCGAGCGGCTCCCGCCGTTCGTCTCCAGCCTGCCCTTCTCGTCGATGGCGCCGCCGACGCGGACGGCACCGCCGTGGCCGGAGGCGGAGGTGAGGCCGTGGCCGACGTCGACCGTCGTCCCACCGGCTATCGCCAGGTCCCCGCCCACGGCCAGCATGACCGACCCGGGCGGCGGCACGATGCCGGAACCCGCGCCGGCGCGGCCGACGTTGAACACGCCGCCGGACGCCTTGGCGAACGTGGCGTTCCCGCCGACGACCAGCAGTCCCTCGGCCTCGGCGGACGCGCCGTCGGCGGTGTAGTCGCCGCCGGCGAACAGGGCCACGTTGGTGTCCGTGAACCGCGGTTCGTGACCGATGCCGGGTTCCTCACCGGGAGCCGGGCAGGTCCGGGCGCTCCCCGGGGCGGGGGTGGCGGCGGGGGCGAGGGGTGTGGCGAGGGCGGGGCCCGCGGCGGTGATGCCGAGGACGACGCCGAGTGCCACGGCGCTGCTCAGCCGAAGGCCCGTTCTTCCGGTGGTGCTCATGTGCTGGTCCTTTTCTGGGTTTCTGCGAGGGGGCGGGGTGGGGCGGGGTGAGGCGGGGCGGGGCGGGCGCCCGGGCTCAGTCGGTCTCGGCCCGCAGCGCGGTGCGGGTGAGGGGGCCGTAGACGCCTGGCCTCTCCGGGATGCTCCGGGCGACCTGGAAGCGGCTCAGGGCCTCACCCACGGACTCGGTGAACACCCCGTCGGCCGAACCGAGATAGAGGTAGAGCTGCTGGAGCCGCCGCTGGAGATCGGCGACTTCGGGACCGGCGCTGCCCAGGGCGAGGTCGCGCGAGGCGGGCCGTGAGGGCGGGTGGGGGCGGTGTGAGGAGGGCGGCGGCGGAGGAGTCGTCGTGGGGACGAGGGAGCGTGTGGGCACGGGCGTCCGGGAGGGGGTGGTCGAGGGCGCGGGAGAGGTGGGGGCCGGGGGAGGGGTGGCCCGCGCGGCACGGACATGAGCGCTCTCCTCGGCCGAGGGGTGCGCCTCGGCCGGGTGCGCCTCGGCCGGGAGGCGGCTGTCGGACGGGGAAGCCGCGGACGGGGGCGCGGCCGTCGCGAGGTCGGGGAGTGGGAGCGCGAGGGAGGGGAGCGCCTGCGGCGCCGGCTCGGGGTCGGCGGAGAGCCAGACCGTCAGCGCGCAGGCGAGCCCCGCGGAGAGCGCGCCCGCGACCATCAGGGGAAGCGACATGGGCCGCCACGCGAGGGGCGCCGTGGGGGCGGGCCGGGACTTGCGCGACCTGGGGGAGGGCGGCGCGGCAGGGGCCGGAACCTTCGGCAGCCGCACGGTGGCGTCGAAGAGTTCGATGTCCTGCCCGCGTACGCCCGTACCGCTGTGGTCGGGCCGGGCGACCTTCCCGAAGACGCGACCGGACGGGTGCTCCGGGCGCGCTGTTTCCCGGGCGACGGGAGTGACTGCTGTGGTCAGGGCAGCCCTGTTGCGCATCGAGTGCTCCAGATGAGGTGAAGCCGAGTGAGGTGTGGCGAACTCGTGGAGATCTTGACCATCGTTCAAAGGGAGCGTCAACTGGCCTCAATGCGTCCGAAAACAGAAGCTTTCCGACCTTGTTCCTTAAAGGACTTTTAAGGCGTGACGCACGTCACACGCGATGGGGTGGCGCTGATGCTCGGGAGGGGCGCGTGGCTCCGGCGGGTCCGGCGCCTCGCGGGGCGGTCGTCTGTTCGGGGGCCGCGAAATCTGATGAACGGGTGCCAGGATGCGATCGGTTCATTGCATTTTCCGTGCAGTGATTGGTCGCTTTATGGGTCGAGAATGACCACTGGAGGCAGCCCTTCCAGCACGGTCACATGGCGAACCCGAACTGACTATGCTCCCCGGTGTGTTGCGCTGCGGTCACAGCGAGTCATGAACGCTGTGGTGCCGAGCGGACGGAACGTGGCAATCGCCCGAAAGAAGCCCGATTCGTTCCAGTCGGTGCATCGCATCACCTCAGTCCGTTCATTCCAGACTGATTAGGGACCCCTTGATGGTTCGTGCAGGTTCAATTTCCAGAGCCCGGCCACCCGCGGTCGATCGCGTTTGGCTCCTCCCCCCTGGAGTTCTGGCCGGAGCCTTTGCCATGGCTTTTCTCTTCTCCTCCGCACAGATACGGACACCCGTCGCCTGGTGCGGTCTCGCCGCGGTCGCGCTGACGACCGTCATGTCCGCCGTGACCGCGCGCCGACTGCGGTCGGGGGCCGTGGTGCGCTACGAGCGGGCGATCGCCGACGCGCAGGAGTACTACGCGCAACGCGAGTCCGCGCTGCTCGGACGGCTGGCCGATCAGCGTGCCACCACCGTCTGGCTCGCCGAGGAGCTGCTCCCGGCCGCGGTCGCCCGGATGAAGAAGGGCGACCCCGCATCGGAGATCCTGCGGTCCGTCAACTTCGGCGAGCACCTCGACGAGGAGTTCACCGAAGCGGTCCGCGGGGCTCTGCACACGCTCCTGGAAGCGGTGGAGGCCGAGGAGTACACCAGGGACGCCTCCCAGCGGGCACTCGTCGCCGTCGCGCGCCGCGTCCAGGCGATCGTGCACCAGCTGGCCAAGGACCTGCACCAGATGCAGATCATCCACGGCACCGATCTCGTGGTCTCCCGCGGTCTCCAGGGCGTCGACCACCGCACCGCCCTGATCGGCCGCCTCGCCGCCAGCATCGCCGTCCTCGGCGACGCGCGGCCCGGACGGCAGTGGTCGAAGGCGATCCCGCTCTACGACGTGCTGCGCGGAGCCATGTCGCGCATCGTCGACTTCCCCCGGGTGAAGCTGCAGTCGGTGACCGCCGTGGCCGTCGTCGGCCCCGGAGCCGAGCCGCTCATGCACCTCCTCGCCGAACTGCTCGACAACGCCACCACGTTCTCGCCGCCGCACACCCCGGTGGAGGTGTCCGCGAGCGAGGTGCCCTCCGGCATCGCCATCGAGATCGAGGACCGCGGAGTCGGACTCACCGAAGAGGTCCGCCGGCGCGTCGAGCGCATCATGGCGCAGTCGGCGTCGGGCATCCACCTGGCCGGACTCGGCGAGGTGACGCAGCTCGGCCTGCCCGTCGTCAGCCGGCTGGCCCGCGAGCACGGCTGCGAGGTCGACCTGCGCACCTCCGCCTACGGAGGCGTACGGGCCGTGGTGCTGGTCCCCAGGAACCTGATCACCACAGTGCCGCAGTCCGCCGTGCGGTACCCGCAGCCGCCCGCCCGACGGCGCACGGGAGGTCCGATCCTGCCCAGGCCGACGCCCCCGGGCGACGCCCCGAAGGAATCCGCGGAGGTCAGGAAGACCGTCAACGGACTCCCGCAGCGGCGACGCGAGACACCCGTCCAGACGCCGATCGTCCAGGTGGGCCCCACGCCCCCCGCTCCGGCCGCCACCCGGGAATCCTCCGGCACGACCCGTCAGCCGGGTCTGATGTGGGAGGCCTTCAACGGCGACAAGCGCGCGGAATCCGAACCTTCCACTTCACACCGCGAGCCTTCAGATGAGGTCGAGTAACATGCTGCCACTGCCGAACATGGACTGGATGCTCAAGGAGCTCGTGGGCGGCGTCCCGTACGTACGACACGTCGTCGTGCTGTCGGCGGACGGCCTGTGCATCGGGCAGTCGAACACGGAGCCCGACACGGCCGACGCGATCGCCGCGGCCTGCTCCGGCATCCAGAGCCTGGCGAGGGCCATCGCCCAGCGGTTCCCCGAGGGGGACGGCTCGACGCGGATGGTCGGGATCGAGGCCGACGGCGGTTACTTCTCCCTGATGGCGGCCGGCCCTGGTGCCTACCTCGCGGTGCTCGCCGACGACCAGGTGGACGCCGGCCTGCTGGGCGACCGCATGCGGACGCTGGTGGTCCGGATCGGGCAGCACATGACCAGCCCTCCTCGTGAGGACGTCGGGCAGGCGATGTGACATCGGAGAACCAGGACCCCTGGAATGAAACCGATCCCGTTCCGCTCTACGTCATTACCGGGGGCACGGGTTCCGCGGCGAACACCTTCAACCTGGTCACCCTCATCGCGACGCGCTCCGAGCCCGACTCCGCGATGCAGCCCGAGCAGGCGGCCATCCTCACGATGTGCGCCTACCCGCTCTCGGTGGCCGAGGTGTCCGCGTACCTCAGCCTTCCGTTCAGCGTCGTCACCACGCTGCTCTCCCAACTCGTCGAGGACGAACGGGTCGAGGCCATCGCACCCGTGCCCGTCGCGGCATTTCCCGAACGCGGCCTGCTGGAGGCGGTGATCCATGGACTACGCAAGCTCTGACGTACGCGATGCCGGCCCACGCGGCTCGGACATGCCGCTGCCCCACAGTGCCAGAGGCGTCAAGGTCGTGATCGTCGGAGGCTTCGGCGTCGGCAAGACGACCATGGTCGGAGCGGTCAGCGAGATCCCGCCCCTGACCACCGAGGAGACCATGACGCAGGCGGGCGTGGGCATCGACCACAACCCCGGCGCCCAGGGCAAGAACACCACGACCGTCGCCATGGACTTCGGACGGATCAGCATCAACGAGGAGCTGATCCTCTATCTGTTCGGGACGCCCGGACAGGAGCGCTTCTGGTTCCTGTGGAACGGCATCTTCGAAGGCGCGCTCGGCGCCGTCGTCCTCGTCGACACCCGCAGGATCGAAGTCTGTTTCGAAGTCATCACCCGCCTCGAGGACCGCCGCGTCCCGTTCGTCGTGGCCGTCAACACGTTCCCGGAGGCCCCGCACCACCCCGTAGAAGACCTGCGCGCTGCTCTGGCCCTCAGCGAATCCGTGCCCATGGTCACCTGTGACGCACGTGACCGGGCGTCCTGCCGTGACGCCCTGCTGTCGCTGATGGTCTACCTGCGCACCCTCGCCGCCGCCCAGGAGACCGCATGACCCTGCCACCCGCCGAACACACCACCGCCACGCCCGGGGCGATCCCCCCTCCGGGCTGCCCGGCCCACGCCGCCACCGGACCCGGCGGAGCGACCCGTCTCTACGGCGGCGCCGCCGAGACGGACCCCATGGGCCTGTACGAGGAACTGCGCGCCAAACACGGTCCGGTGGCGCCCGTGCTGCTCGACGGCGACGTACGAGCCTGGCTCGTCCTCGGCTACCTCGAGAACCGCGACGTGGCCAGCCGACCGACCCAGTTCTCCCGCGACCCCCGTGTCTGGCACGGCTGGCGCAGCGGCGAGATCGACCCCGCCACCTCGCCGCTGGTGCCGATGATCGGCTGGCGCCCCGACTGCGTCTGCGCGGACGGCGAGGAACACCAGCGGCTGCGCGGCGCGGTCACGGCCGGCCTCAGCCAGTTCGACCACCGCGGCATCCGCCGTCACATCACCCGCTTCGCGCACGAGGTGATCGACACGTTCTGCGAGGACGGCGAGGCGGAACTGGTCGGCCAGTTCACCGAGCACGTCCCCATGCTCACGCTGACCCACCTGCTCGGCATGTCGGACGAGGCGGGCCCCCGGCTCGTCCACGCCGCCCGTGACCTCTTCAAGGCCACCGAGACCTCGCTCGCCAGCAACGCGTACGTCCTGGAGAGCCTCGCGCAGCTCGTCGACGCCAAGCGGGTACGCCCCGGGCAGGACATCGCGTCCGCGCTGATGGCCCACCCCGCGAACCTGTCGGACGAGGAGGTGCAGCACCACCTGCGCCTCATCCTCCTCGCCGGGTACGAGACCACCGCCAACCTCATGTCCAACGTCCTGCGCATGGTGGTCACCGACCCCCGGTTCCGCGGATCGCTGGCCGGCGGTCAGATGACCCTGCCGGAGGCGGTGGAGCAGGTCCTCTGGGACGAGCCCCCGCTGATGGTGTGCCCCGGCCGCTGGGCCAACGGCGACACCACCCTGGGAGGACAGCAGATCAAGGCGGGAGACATGCTCCTGCTCGGCCTCGCCGCCGGAAACGTCGACGAGGCGATCCGCCCGGATCCCGCGACGGCGGTGCACCACAACCGCGCGCACCTGTCCTTCAGCGCCGGCACCCACGAGTGCCCCGGCCAGGACATCGGCCGCATCATCGCCGACACCGGCATCGACATCCTGCTCACCCGGCTCCCCGACATCGCCCTGTCGATCCCCGAGGAGGACCTCACCTGGCGCTCCTCCACCTGGTCCCGGCACCTGACGGCCCTGCCCGTGAGCTTCGCCGCCCGCGCCCCCCAGGACTTCGACGTCCCGAGCCCGCTGCCGGCCCCGCCGGCCCCGAGCGTCGGGACGCCTGCGGCGCCGCCGTGGCAGACGGCCGAGCCGGAGCCCTCGCCCGAGCCGGAGCGCCTGCCCGAACCCCGTCCCTCGTGGCGGACGCGGCTCAAGCGCCTTCTGCGGATGAGGTAGGCCGCACGCCGAGGGGGCTGCCGACGCCTGTCCGTCGGTATCCCCCTCGCCGGATCAGGACCGCTGCCGCTGTTCCGGTACGGAGAGGTCAGTGGCGGCGTAACGGGGTGCTCCCGTGTACCAGGCGTGGAGGCCGGACAGGAAGCCACAGGCCCCCTGGAGCCAGGTCTCCAGTTCGGCCCGCTCGTCGTGGTCGAGACCCGATCGCCGTACCAGCTGCGGCAGTTCGCTCTGCCGGAGGTGCTCGAAGTCCCGCAGCCGGGTGTTCACCAGGTTCAGGGCGGCGGGTACGGCGTCGTGGAGGGCGATGCCCAGGGACGTACCGAGGACCACGACCAGGTTGTTGACGTCGTGTTCCTCGTTGACCTCCCGCTCGTACGACGCGAGGTCGTTGGCCAGCCCCATGTAGTCCATGAAGGCGTCGAGCAGGGCCCTTACGGTACGGCTGTGGCGTATCTGCTCGGGTATGCGCGCGCCGGTGGCCAGCTCGACGGAGTACGGGGCCGTGTGGGCGGCGAAGCTCTCGCGCCGGAACGGGGCGTACTCGATCAGGTGGGGGACACGGCCGCCGCGGCTGTTGACCAGCTCCTCGACTCCCGCGTCGACGTAGCGCACCAGGGCCCGGTTGAACTCGTGCCGCCAGTGCGCCAGTCGCGGCGGGAAGAAGTACCGCTGCAGATCGGCGATGCCCCGCTCGACCGGGTTCGACGGCTCGGGCGACCGGGCGCCGTGGCCGAGGTCCGGTCGCAGGAACTCGTGGAGCCGGGCGGTGAAGGCCACGGCGCCGGGCAGGTCACCGGTCTGCTTGAACGCGGCGGCGAAGTAGTCGTCCCAGGCCAACGCCCAGATGTTGAAACGGTGGTTGAGCCGGAGGTCGGCGAACGAGGCGTCGGGCAGGGCCCAGGAGGTCAGCTGGTCGACCGTCATGGCATGGAACTGCGAGCGGGTCCATATGGGGGGATGGCCCGACGGTCCTTCCGCGCCGGCCAGCATGCCCATCGCGCGCGCCCACGTCTCGCTCTCCTCGTGCAGGGCCGACAGATACGGATTCACCCGCAGCGGATAGGGCATCCACAGCCGGGGCTGCTCGAGAGCACGCACTGTCATGGGGACCAACCTCCTTCTTCGTTCGGCCGCGGAGGGACGCGGTTGGGCTGTGTGCACTCCCGCACGAGGTGACGGCCGCAGTGCCGTGACGCCGGACGATGCCCGGCCCGCGGCCCTCCAAACCTGCCCGCCACCGTCGATCGTCAACCCCTCAACTGTTCCTGACCAGTATTCAGAACAGCTTCATGCGGAAGGAAACGATCCTTCTGGAGAACGTTCCGTAATTCCGCGCAAACTGTCGTCATCCTCCCCGGGGGGCGGCGGCCGAGTGCCCTTCGGGCCTCGGACGAGTATGCAGAGGAGGGGGGCGGCCATCACGACGACCCCCGCCCACACGGCCCGCGCCGGCCGTCGACGAAGGACTCCTGGACCGCGCGGATCGGCGCCCGACCGAGGGAGCCGGCTCCGCCCGCCCCCTCGACGGCGTTCGCGACGCCTTCGCGGGCGGTGCCGAACTCGCGCGTGACGTCGTCGAGCGCGGAGGCGACGCCATTCGACCGCGACGCCCGCCGCGGGCACCGGACGGAGAAGGGCCCGAGCGGGATCTCGTCGCGGCGGGCTCGTGGCTCGTGGCTCACGCCCCGGGCCCTGGTCGGCCGCGGGGAAACCGCGTGCCCGAACGACGGCGGCGCGTTACCGTCGCTCGCCGCCGCATCACCGGATCGACCCTGCTGCCGCCGGGCGACCCGGTCCTGTTCACCACCTCCGGCATGCACCCGCTCACCCCCTACCTGGAGGGGCGCCCCCACCCGATGGGCTGGTGCCTCGTCAACGTACAGCGCTGTCTGCGCACGACGGACCTGGAGGAGGTCGGTGACGCCACCCATCTGACCGTCTTCGAGATGCTCGGGACCTGGTCGCCCGGCGGCTACGAGGGCCCCGGAGCCTCGAAGGGGCATACGACCTGCTCACCGGGGGCCTCGGCATCGACCCGGGCCTTCTCCACGCCACGGTGTGCGGTGATTCCCCTCCGTACGGCCGGGTTCACCCGTGACGGTGGACCCGGTCCGAGCCGCCCGCGCGCCCCGGGCCGGATCGGGCACGGTGATCTCCATGCACCCCCGCCGTACGACGTTCCTCCTGCTCTCCGTACTCCTCACGGCCGGCTGTGTGGCCGTTCCCCACCCGCCGCCGTCCCGGCCTCAGCCCGCGCCCGAAGGGCCGGCGCCGGCCGCCGACCGGCCGCCGGCACCGATCCCGACGCAGGTCCCCGCATGGCCCGTGCCCGCGCAGCCCGTTCCGCACGAGGAGATCGCCGACACGGAACCGCTCCCCGGCACGCCGACCGGGAGGCCGAGGGGACGGCCGGCCACCCAGGAGGTCGTGGGAGCCGCCGAGGTTCCCGCCGCCGGGCGGTCACCGGAGCGGCGAACGGCGCCGCCGCCGACGCACAGAGGCGCGAAGGCCACGCGGAATGCGGCGAACCCGGCTGCCGGGAAGACCCGTACACGGACGGAACCCCGGGCGGCGGTACCGTCCGGGCGAGGGACGACGCCACGCCCCAAGGCGCCGCCCGCCGCGCGCGGTGGGCCGCAGCCGACGAACGCGGGGACTCCGGCGATGCGCCAACTGTGCCGCCAGGCCGAGGACATCGACGCTCCCATGGGCGCGGCCGACCTGTGCCGCGGCATGTACGGCCGCTGACGGCGAGCAGGCGCGGCCGGGGGATCAGGCGCCGTTCGACCCGGAGTTCATGGACTCCAGCGCTTCCTTGGCCCGCTTTCCCATCTCCTCGGCCGGGACGTCCTCGATGTGCGAGGCGACGTTCCACCGGTGCCCGAAGGGGTCCTCGAACTGGCCGGTGCGGTCGCCGTAGAACTCGTCCTTGACCGCCGACAGTTCCTT
Source organism: Streptomyces sp. CB02980 (assembly GCF_014451325.2). Lineage (GTDB taxonomy): Bacteria > Actinomycetota > Actinomycetes > Streptomycetales > Streptomycetaceae > Streptomyces. Next base: position 88,387 of record NZ_JACSCH020000010.1, read on the forward strand.
CGCGCCCTGGGCGAGTGCCCGGGCGAAGACCGCGTCGACGTCCGACACGTACACGTGCAGGGTGACCGGCGTGCCGCCGATCGTCCTGGGGGAGCGGAACCCGATCTCCGGGAACTCGTCCGCGAGCATGATGACCGAGTTCCCGATGGCCAGCTCCGCGTGACCGATCTTGCCGCCCGGGGCCGGCATCCTCATGCGCTCCTCGGCACCGAGCACGGCCACGTAGAAGTCGATCCCGGCCGCGGCTCCGTCGAGGCAGAGGTACGGCGTGACCCGCGGATACCCCTCGGGGATGGGTTGTACGGTCACGGTGCGCGCCTTTCCCGACAGGGCGGTCGCCTTCGACCGCCACCTCCGCCCACTGATATCCCGGCCCCCGGGCCACGCACCGAAGCCGCGCGGCGGGCGACCCCGGGATGCCCCGAAGAGCGGCAGCGGCGACGGCGCCCCGTGAAGTGGCGGCGGAGATCGCCGGACCCCTCGGGTGGGGTTCAACGGCCGGCGCCGCCTCCGTACAGCCGCAGGTCACGGCGGCGCGCGACATGACCGCGCCAGCCGGCCAGCAGCACCAGGACCGTCCAGGCGACGAGGCCGCCGATGAGCCCGTCCAGCCGGCCGGCCGCGTCGACCTCGTCGGCCTGTTCCATGGGCACCTTGCCGCGTGAGTCGCGCACGACGGCCAGGCGTTCGCCGACGGCAGGAGCGCCGCTGCCGCGATAGACGAACCTCTCCGCCAGCTCCTGGCCGTCGGAGCCGCGCAGGGTCAGTTCGTGGTTCTTGCCGCCGGTGCCGGCGGCGCTGTCGGCCACGACGACGACGTTCTCACGGACCCCGTACCGTTCGAGCGCCAGTTCGGGCGCGTACTGAACCGCGCCGACCAGCACGAACAGCGCCGGTGCGACCGCGAGCAGCACCAGCCAGATGCCCCGGTGCAGCAGGTGCAGCAGCATCCCGAAGGCCAGGCACAGCACCACTCCGGTGCCGATGGCCACCCCTTCCGCGCTCGGGACGAGGAACGAGACGCCCGAGACGACAGCGGCCGACCCCCAGACGTACAGCACAAGGGCGAGGGTGCGACCCACCGCCGTACGCGGTCGGGCGGACCGGCGCACGGAGGCGGGCGGATTGCCGGCGCCGGGTGGTGCTGCGTTGCCGCGTATGGCCTCTGACATGCACGCTCTCCTGATTCTGGCCGCCCCTGACGAGTGGGGCGGCCGGCGACGGTGCACGATAGCCGACGGGTGGGCCGAACCCGTGGGCCCTGCCGCCGCCCCGCCCTCCTGCCCCCCTGTCCCCCTGCCCCCTGCCCCCCGCCTTCGCCTCCTCCCCGGCCCCGCCTCCGTCGCGCGGGCGCCGGGCGGGCGACGTATCGTCCGAATATGCGTGACGAGCGCGTATCCCGCCGTCGACCGCGCTCCGGGCCGCCGGGCCCGGACACGCGGGCCGGTCGGCTCCGCCGCGCTCCGCGTCCGGACCCGCGCGGTGCCGTGCCGGCCCCCGCAGGCGGGTGAGCCCCGTGGACGAAAGCGCGGGCAGCGGCACCGAGGACGTCTTCGCCGACGGCCGGATGGCCGCCGTGCTCACCGGTCTCATGCGGGACACCGAAGCCTCGGTGGGGCTGGTCTACCTGCTGATCCCGGGGGACCGGATGCTGCGCCTGGTGCTCATCTCGGGCCTGTCCCGGGAGATCGCCGCGCCCTGGGTACGGATCCCGGTCGACGCCCCGATCCCGGTCGCCGACGCCATCCGCGAGCGGAAGCTCGTATGGCTGAGCGGCCTGCAGGACATCGCCCACCGCTATCCGCGGATCGGGATCGTGCTGCCGTACGACTTCATGCTGGCGGCGGTCCCCATCGCCGACGACACGACCGTATGGGGCGGTGTCGTCCTGCTCTGGCCGGTCTCGCACGCGCCGGAGCTCGACGCGCGCGAACACGAGACGCTCGACGCCCACGGCCGTCTGTCGGCACGGTTGCTGCGGCGGGCCGCCGACCAGGATCCCCCACCGCCTCACCCCACCGAACCGTTGGTCGTCCACCCGGAGCGCCCCTCCGAGGCCGACCCGGCCCTCGCGGCGGCCGCACTCGACCTCGCGGAGCGGCTGCCGGTGGGGTGTTGCGCCCTGGACCTCGACGGGCGCATCACGTTCATCAACACCGCCGGCGCCGAGCTGGTGAACGCCGGCGCGGCCGCGCTCCTCGGCAGACGGCCGTGGGAGACGCTGTTGTGGCTGAACGACCCCGCCTTCGAGGACCGCTACCGCGCCGCGGTCGTGACCCGGCGGCCGACGTCGTTCACGGTGCTGCGAGGGCCGGCGACGTCGTTGCTGTTCGAGCTCTACCCGGACGCGACCGGCATCAGTGTGCTCATGATCCCGAAGGCGGACGGGGCACTGCCCCACGACGGGCCGCCCGGGCCACAGGACGGGCCCGTCCCCTATGAGGGCTCCGTCCGCGGGGCCGCGACGGCCCCCGGGGATGCGGCTGCTCCCGGGGCCGCGACGGCCCCCGCCTCAGGGACCGCCCCCGCCTCAGGGACCGGTCCGGGCTCCGCGACCGCCCCCGCCTCAGGGACCGGTCCGGGCTCCGCGACCGCCCCCGCCTCAGGGACCGGTCCGGGCTCCGCGACCGTCCCCGGCTCAGCCGCCGCCCCCGCGACCGCCTCCGTCCCGACGCTGCCGAACCGCCCCGGCGAGCCGGTCGGTGCGACCGCCGTCTACCAGCTCATGCATCTGGCGGCGTCCCTGGCCGAGGCGGCCGGCGTGCGCGACGTCGTCGATCTGGTCGCCGACCAGATCGTGCCCGCGTTCGGCCCGGAAGGCCTCGTTCTCATGAGCGTCGACGAGGGCCGACTCCGCGTCATCGGCCACCGCGGCTACAGCGACGAGTTCATCGATCACTTCGACGGCAAGCCGCTCACGGCGCCGGTCGCCGACGCCCAGGTGCTCTCCACCGGCGTCCCCGTCTTCTTCCCCACGTACGAGGACCTTCGCCGCGCCCATCCCCAGGCCCCGCGCTACGAGGGCCGCCACGCCTGGGCGTTCCTGCCCCTGATCGCCTCCGGCCGTCCCGTGGGCTCGCTGGTCCTCTCGTACGGTCGGCCTCGTCCCTTCCCGTCGGCGGAGCGCGCGCTGCTCACCTCGCTGGCCGGGCTCATCGCCCAGGCCCTGGACAGGGCCCGGCTGTACGACGCCAACCGCTCGCTCGCGCGGAGCCTGCAGAACGTTCTGCTGCCGCACCATCTGACCTCGCTCCCGGGTCTCGACGTCGCCGCCCGCTATCTGCCGGCGGGTCACGGCATGGACATCGGCGGGGACTTCTACGACCTCGTCCGTGCGACTCCGACCTCCGTCGTCGCCGTCATCGGTGACGTCCAGGGACACAACACGACCGCCGCCGCGCTCATGGGGCAGGTGAGGACCGCCGTCCACGCGCACGCGACGGCGGGCGCGTCACCCGGCGGCATCCTGGCGCGCACGAACCGGCTGCTCGACGACCTCGACGCCGACCGCTTCACGAGTTGTCTGATCGCCGAGTTCGACCTCGCCCGACACCGGCTGCGACTGGCGAGCGCGGGCCATCCGCCGCCGCTCCTGCGCCGGGCGGACGGCAGCGCCGAGGTGCTGGAGGTCCCGCCGGGGCTCCTCCTGGGGATCGCGACGGATGTCACGTACGACACCATGGAACTGCCCTGGGAGCCCGGCTCCGTGCTCGCCCTGTACACCGACGGTCTCGTCGAGGCTCCGGGCCTCGACATCGGCACCGCCATGGCGGATCTGGCGGAGCGGCTCGGGGTGTCGGGCGCCCCTGATCTGGACCGGCTCGCGGACGAGCTGACCCTGCATGTCAGGGACGCCGCGCACAGGACCGACGACGTGGCCCTCCTCCTGGTACGGAGACCGCCGCGGTAGCCGACGCCGTCGTCCTCGCGGTGACTCGGGCCACCGGCTTCGTGTCGTACGAGGCAGGCCCCGCCCCGACCCGGCGACCTATGCTCTGAAGTGTGGTGAACCCCAGCGATCTCCAGGACTCCTCGGCCGGCCCCGTCGGCTCCGCCCCCGAGCTGCTCGCCCTGCACGCCGTACGGCTCAAGGGCGTGGCCGACGACGAGGAGGCGGCGGCGCGCTACGGGCTCGACCCCGAGGTCGTACGGGAAGCGCTGCTCGACCACGAGGCGAGGGGCTGGGTGACCCGGCGGGCGTTCGCCGGGACGCGGGGGTGGACCCTGACCGACTCCGGCCGGGCCGAGGGGGAGCGGCAGCTCGCCGGGGAGCTGGCGGGGGCGGGGCTCGGACCCTTCGTGCGGGAGCGGTACGAGACGTTCCTCGCCCACAACGCCCGTTGTCTCCGGGCGTGCACCGACTGGCAGTTGCGGCCGGACGGCGCGGGGCGGCTGGCCGTCAACGACCACGGGGACGCGGCGTGGGACGGGCGGGTGCTCGACGAACTCACCGAACTGGGCGGGGTCATCGACCTGCTGTCGGAGGAGCTGGGGACGAGGATCGGCCGCCTCGACGGGTACGGCCCCCGCTTCACGGGCGCGCTCGCACGGGTCCGGCGCGGCGAACTGTCATGGGTCGACCGGGTCAAGGCGGACTCGTGCCACACGGTGTGGATGGAACTCCACGAGGACCTGCTCGCCACCCTCGGCATCGCCCGAGGCGAGGAGCCCGCGGCGCGCTCCTAGGGGGTGTCGTGCCGGGCTCGCGGCGTGCCGCTGCATCCCGTACGCGTCGTCGGCGATCGCGGTGGGGCGGCCGGCGGCGTTCTTGGTCCGTCCGACCGGCGGCCGACCCGGCTCCCCCACGCGCGGCCGTCGGCCTCCGTCGCCGTCCGGTGGAAAACATGGGGGGATGTTCCCCATGCCCCGCGGGCCCACCCCGTACGAGGATCGGACGTGGCCCGGAGCGGGGGGCCGGGTCGGTTCGAGGAGGGGGCGATGGCGGTGAGAGCCGGGCATGAGCGGGCGGCGACGTCGCTGTCGGCGATCGAGCGGTGGTGGGACAGCGGGCTGGTCCGCGACGACGGGGACGCGGAACGGCCGGACTGGGCCGTGCTGGCCGAGGAGGCCGTGGCCGCCGCTCCCGAGAGGGCCGTGGCCACCGTGCCCACGGGGGAGTTGCCTGGGCTCAGCGGATTCGAATGGGTCCTGCGGCCGTTCACCGGCTGTGCCGGGGCGCGGTTGGAGCGGTGTCTGTCGGGCCGGGCGCGCGAGCTGGTGGACATGACCGCCGTACGGGACGACCTGGAGCGGCAGCTCAGCGGCAGGCTGGCGCGGGCCGCCGCGCGGACGCTCGTCCTCGAACTGCACGAGGCGCGTAGCGCCGGGCGGCTCGAAGGGGACGACTCGCGGGCCCGGTTCCGGGACTTCCTGGCGCGTACCGCTTCCCGGCGCGGACTCTCCGACCTGCTGGCCGGGCGTCCCGTACTCGCGCGGATCCTCGGGAGGGCGGCGCTCGACGCGGCGGATGCGGTGGCGGAGGCGCTGGAACGGCTCGCGGACGACCACGCCCTGCTGATGACCTCCGGCCTTCCGAAGAAGTCCGGCGGCGACCCGGGGCCGCTCGTGGGCATCGGGCCCGGCGCCGGCGACGGCCACCGGGGCGGGCGCACCGTGATGCTGCTGAGCTTCGCCGACGGCACGCGGCTGGTGTACAAGCCACGCCCCCTCGCCGTACACCGCCACTTCAACGACCTCGTCGCCTGGTTCAACGGGCTCCCCGGCACCGTGGACCTGCGCACCCTCCGGCTGCTCGACCGGGGCGCGTACGGATGGGTGGAGTTCGTCGCCGCCCGCCCCTGTGCCTCATCGGCGGAGGTCGAGACGTTCTACCGCCGGCAGGGCGCGCTGCTCGCGCTGCTGCACCTGCTCGACGGGACCGACCTGCACCACGAGAACCTGATCGCCGTCGGCGCGCACCCGGTCCTCGTCGACGTGGAGACCCTGTTCCATCCGCCGCTGCCGGGCTCAGACACGTCCGACCCCGCGGCCCGCGCGCTCCACGGCTCGGTGCACCGGGTCGGGTTGCTGCCGCAGCTCCTGGTCGGCGACCACAGTGCTCTGGACGTGTCCGCGGTCGGCGGTGGCCGTGAGGGCGTGTCGCCCGTCGAACGCGCGGACTTCGCCGACGCCGGCACCGACCGGATGCGACTGGTGCGCAGGGCCGGGACGTTCGGCGAATCCGCCAACCTGCCAAGGGCGGCGGACGGCGGGCCCGTCGACCCGGGAGCCCACATCGACGCGCTCTGCGCCGGGTTCCGGGCCGGGTATACGGCCATGGGCGCGGCGGCGGGCGAACTGCACGGCGACTCCGGCCTGTTGAGGTCGTTCGAGGAGGACGAGGTACGGGTGGTCGTGCGTCCCACCTGGGTGTACTCGCTGCTGCTCGACGAGTCGACGCATCCTGACCTCCTGAAGGACGCGAACGCTCGCCAGCGTGTCCTGGAGACCCTGCGGACCGAGCAGTTCGGACCGGTCCTCGCACCCGGTGTGATCGACGAGGAGATCGCCCAACTCTGGTCCGGAGACGTGCCGTTGTTCACCGCCAGGCCCGGTCGCGACGGCCTCTGGGGTGCACCCGGACGACCGCCGGCGGACCGTACGGACCTGCCGGGCATCGCCCGCGTCACCGCGAAGCTCGACGCCCTGGACACCGTCGACCGGCAGGACCAGGAGTGGATCGTACGGGCGGCGATGGCGACGACCTCCCGCGTCCCCGCACACCGGCCGGTCGCGGGGCGGCGCACCCGTACCGCGGGACGCGCCCCCGAGCCGGAGCGGCTGCTCTCGGCGGCCAGGTCCGTCGGGGATGAGCTGGTCTCCCTCGCGTACCGCGAAGGGCCGCGCAGCAACTGGATCGGCCTGGAGCTTCTCGACGACCGCTACTGGCGGATCGGTCCGATGGCGGCCGACCTGGCCGACGGCTACACCGGACCGGCGCTGTTCCTGGCCCAGTTGGCGGCCCTCACCGGCGCCGGACACTACGCGGAGGCCGCCCGCACGGCCCTGACGCCGATGTCCGGCCTGCTCGAAGCGCTGCACGCAAGGCCCGAGGAACTCGGCGCGGTGGGCTCGGGGGCCTTCTCCGGACTCGGCGGCATCGCGTACGCCCTCGCCGAGACGGCACGGCTGCTGGACGATCCGGAGGTCGGCGCCTGGGCATCGGGCGCACTGCGGCTGGCCGCCGCGGCGACCGGGGTCGAGCCGGAGTACGGGGTGGGCGCGGGGCTCGCGGGCGGTCTTGTGGCGCTGACGGCCGCGCGCGGCGGTCGTACGGGTACGGGAACGAGCACGGGCGCGGGTACGGGTGGCGGTCCGGGCGCTGATCCGGAGATCGTGCGGGCTGCGCGGGCCTGCGCGGACCGGCTGGTCGGCGTCGCCCACTCTGTCGCGGCCGCCGAACCCGTGGATGCCGAACTTACCCCTCTCGGGCGGGGTTTCACGGAGGGGACTGCCGGGATCGGATGGGCTCTGATGAGGTTCGCCGAGGCCGAGGAAATCGCCGGTGAATCCGCCGAAGCCACCGTCGGGGACACCGCGGGGGCGGGGCGCCGGGCGGCCGAGCGGTACCGGCTGGCGGGACTGTCCGCGATCCGGGCGGCCGTCGGCGCGGATGCGCCGGACCGCGGCCCGGGTTCGGGCGGTGGCCCGGGTTCGGGCGGAGGCCGCAGGGGAGCCTCCGCCCCCACCCCGGGTGCCGGACTCGCGGGCACCGCCAGGGCCTCGGCCTGGTGCCGGGGAGACGCCGGCATCGCGCTCGCCGTGCTGGACGCACCCGGCGCCCTGACCGACCCGCACCTCGCGGCCTGGGCGCGGGGGACCGCCGAGCGACTGGGACAGAACGGGGCGGCTCCCGACGACAGCCTGTGCCACGGAGAGGCCGGCCTGTGCGAACTCCTCGGCCATACCGCGCTCCCCGAAGCGCGACCGCATTGGCTCCGCCGAGCAGGGGCGCTCCTCGCCTCCGTCGAGGAGAACGACGCCAGGAGCGGCGCCCCGGACGGAGTCCCGCACCCCGGCCTGTTGACCGGTCTCGCGGGGATCGGCCACGGACTCCTCCGGGCGGGATTCCCGGAGCGCGTACCGTCGCTCCTCCTCCTGCGCACCACGGAGGGGTACCAGGACCGCTGAACCGCACCACGGACGACCGCAGGGCACACACGACCCGCACCATCCACGGCACGACCACCACTCCCGCGGACACGAAGGACGAGTGAGGACCATGCAGATCAGTGACTCGGTGACGTACGTCAACGGCGGCGCCGGCGCGGAGGCCGCGGCCCAGGACGACCCGGTGGGCGAGGTGACGCTCGGCACCGGCGGCATGCTGGGGCGGCGCAGCCGGCTGCTCAGGACGGCCGATCTGGACACGGTCGCCACGTGGGACATGCCCTACACCACGGGCACCATCACGGTGTCCTGACGCGAGAGCGGGCGTGGGCCGGGGGCTCCCCGGCCCACTGCCGTGCACGAAAAGGATCAAGTAGCCTGCGGACATGCGTGCGACGTCGTCGGTCATCGTGGGGCGGGACGCCGAGATCGAGTTACTCGACGAGGCCCTGGAGAGCGCCCGGAGGGGCGCCGGAAGGGCCGTGTTCCTCGTCGGCGAGGCGGGGATCGGCAAGTCCAGGCTGGCCGGCGAGTGCGCTCTTCGCGCCTACGACCGGGACATGCCGGTGCTGCGCGGCCGCGCCACGTCCACCGGGCTCGTCGTCCCCTTCCGGCCGCTGGTCGAGGCACTGTCCTCACGGTTCCGGGCGGCCGGAGCACCGGACGATCCGGAACTCGACCCCTACCGGCCCGCCTTGGCCGGCCTGGTGCCGGAATGGCGGGCCGCCGCGACAGCGCCCGGATACGCCATCTCGCTCGTCGAACTGGCCGAGGCGCTCCTCAGGCTGCTCGCCGTGCTGGGGCGCGAACGCGGCTGCGTGATCCTCCTGGAGGACCTGCACGACTCCGACACCGAGACGATCGCGGTCGTCGAGTACGTCGCCGACAACGTGGCGGACCTCCCGGTCCTGCTGGTCGGCACGCTCCGGCCCGATCCGGGACCGGCGCTGGACCTCGCGCTCGCCGCCGAGCTGCGCAACACGGCCTCGGTGGCGGAGCTGGGGCCGCTGGACGAGACAGCCGTACGGAACATGGTGGACGCGTGTCTGGACGCGGCCCCGGGCGAGGTGCCCCCGGCCGCACATCGGCACCTCTCGCAGCGCGCGGGCGGGAACCCGTACCTCGTGGAGGTGCTGCTGGCCGACCTGCTGGACATGGGGCGGCTGAGCAGGGCGGACGATGGATGGCTGCTCGCCGACCACGGCGAGGCGACCGTTCCCACGGGAGCGGTCCGCAGCTGGGCGCGCCGTCTCGCCCGGCTCGACGAGCCGGTGCGCGAACTGCTCCTCATCGCGGCGACGCTCGGCGGCCGGTTCTCGGTCGGGGCGCTGAGAGTGGTGACCGGGCTCGACGACCGGGCCCTCTTCGCCCACCTCCGGTCCGCCTCCGAGGCCGGGATCATCGCCCCGGACGGGGCGGCCCACGACCACTACACGTTTCGACATGTCCTGACCGCGGACGCGCTCAGGGCGTCGTTGCCGCCCGCCGAGCAGGCCGCGCTCGCCCGCCGCGCGGCCCAGGCGATCGAGGAGTCCGCCGTCCCGCCGCTCTCCTGTGATCGGCCGGGCGAACTCTCGGGAGAGCAGCGCCAGTTGGTGGCCACGCTCCGACTCGCGGCCGGTGACAAGGTGGCGGCCTCCCGACAGTTCGCCCAGGTCGGCCGACAGATGCTGGACGCCGGCGCCTCGGGATCGGCCGCCGTGCTCCTCGAACGCGCCCGGGGCCTCGCGGCCGACGGAGAACGGGACGAAGTCACGGTCCAACTGGCCATCGCCCAGGCCGAGTCCGGGCGGACCGACGTGGCTTCCGCGCTGCTCGACGACCTGGCACCGGTGCCGGTCGGATCCCCCGCGGCGGAGGAGCGGGCCCAGGCGCACACCCAGGTCGCCTGGGTCGCGACGATGGCCGAGCGGCAGCAGGAGGCACGGCGCCGGATCCGGGCGGCCCGCGCCCTGCTCGGGGCCGAGCCGCGCCCGGAGCAGGAGGCGGCGCTCGTGGTCGTCGAGGGCCATCTGGCGCTCCTGCCGGAGCAGGACGGCCAGGAGGGCGTGGGCAGCGGACCGCGTCCGGCCGACCGAGACGGAGAGGGCGACCCCGGGAGCCCGGCCGGCCGGGGCGGAGAGGGTGCCGGACGGGGCTCGGCGGGCCGGGGCGGTCGCGAGCGGCTGAAGGAGGCGGAACGTTCCGCCAGAAGCGCCGCGCTCACCGCGGAACAGCGCGGCCGGCCCGTCGTGGCCTGCCAGGCCTGGCAGCTCCTCGCCCTGCTGTCCCGGCAGCGCGGGTTCGACGAGGCCGACGCCTGTCTGGTGCGGATGCTGGAGGTCGCCGAGAAGCACCGGCTCGCGGTGTCGCGGGCCGAGGCCCTGGTACGGCTCGGCACCAACGCGTTCATGCGGACCGGAGAGGCGACGCAGCTGGAGACCGCCCGCGCGGCGGCGCACGAACTCGGCTCGCTGACCGTGCTCCAGACCGTCGACGGGCTGCTCGCCATGCAGAGCGTCCTCGCCGGACGATGGGACCGGGCCCGGGAGATCGTCGATCGTTCCGTGGAGGCGAGTGCCCGCCTCCAGAACCTGTCGGCGCACCGCTATCTGCTCCTCGTCGACGCCACGCTCGCCGCTCACCAGGGGCGGGGCCGCGAACAGGAACGAGCCCTCGTCCGGTTCCGCCGCGCGGGCGGCGAGGAGTCGATGCTGGTACCCCTGCAACGTGGACTGTGTCAGGCCGTCGGCGCGCTCATGGCGGAGGACCGGAGACGGGCCGCGGCCGAGCTCGACGCGGCGCTCGCCTGGGAGCGGGAGCACCCCAGCTTCTTCTACCTCAGCGGGCGGTACGGGCTCCGCCCGCTGTTGCGGATCCTCGACGGCGATCGCACCGGTGGGAAGGCGGGGGGCGACGGGGAGGCGGGCGGCGGTGGCGGCACGTACGGAGGCGGCGGCGCCCACGGAGGCGCCGGCGGAGGCCGGGAGGCGTATCGGGAGGCGCTCGCCTCACCGGGCGGTCAGTTGGCCTGGAACCGGATGTTCCTCGGGATGGCGGACGCGGTCCTGCGCGGCCGGGACGGCGACCCCGACGGCGCGCGGCGCGCGGTGGAGGAGGCCGGCCGCGCGGCGACGGTGTTCCCGCAGGCCTGGCATCTCGCCCTGCGGCTGGTCGCCGAGGCGGCGCTCGCCGACTCCTGGGGCGAACCGGTCGCCTGGCTGCGGACGGCCGAGGAGTACTTCCACGAGGCGGGCGTACAGCCCGTGGCCGGCGCCTGCCGGGCGCTGCTGCGGCAGGCGGGCGTCAGCGTGCCGCAGCGCCGGGGCGGCCGGGAGCGGATCCCGGCGGAGCTGCGCACCGCCGGCGTCACGCCGCGCGAGTACGAGGTGTTCGTGCTGCTCATGGAGCGTCCGGGCAATCTGCAGATCGCCCAGCGGCTGTGCATCTCGCCCAGGACTGTGGAGAAGCACATGGCGAGCCTGATGGCCAAGACCGGCTGTGTGGACCGCTCGGCGCTGTGCGCGCTGTCCGCGGAGCGGGCAGAGGACGGGGGACCGGCCGGGCCGGCCGGGCTGGCCGGGCTGGCCGGGATCGCGTCCCGGCGGCCGTCGGCCTGACCCGGAACCAGACGGCGGGCCCCGACTGCCCGCACCCCCGGTCCAGTGCCGGTCCGGCGATGTGGGGGCTCGGCGGACCCGGGATGGGGGGCGTTCCCGACCCCATGGGGGCCCGGTCCCCCAGGACGTGTTCCGCGGCGGTGCGACTGTGAGGGTCCGGTACCGATGTGTGAAGGTCCGGCGCGACGGATCATCGAGCAGACCGACCAACTCCCGTCACCATACGGAGGTTCGCTCGATGCCGAGTCCGTCCGCGCCGCCCGCCGTCTCACCCGGCACACTCCGGTTCACCGTCCTCGGCCCCCTCACGGTCACCCGGGGTGAACGCGCCTTGCCCCTGGGCCCGTTGAAGCAGCGCATGGTGCTGGCGACGCTCTTGGCATCCGTCAACTCCCCGGTCTCCGTCGACGCGTTGACCGAAGCGGTCTGGCCGGAGGAGCCCCCTCGTACCGCACGCAAGAACATCCAGGTGTACGTCAGCGCCCTCCGCGCGCTGTTCGGGCAGGACGACCGGGAGGCCGGGGACCGGCCACGGCTCACGCACACCGGAGGCGGATACGTCCTGCGAGCGGCGGAGGAGGAACTCGACCTCCTGGGGTTCCGCTCCCTGGTACGGGCCGCCGAGGGGCAGGCGCCCCAGGCGGCTGCCCGACTGCTGAGACAGGCCCTCGACCTGTGGCAGGGGCCACCGCTGGGCGACGACCTCCGGCAGTCACCCACACTGGCCGAGGAGGCCGAGCGGCTGAGGTTGCGGCATGTGACGGCGTACGAGAGCTGGGCGGAGGCGGAGCTGGAGCTGGGCGGCGCGCCGGCCGTGGTCGAGGGGCTGCGCGACCTGGTGGAGCGGCATCCGCTGAGGGAGCGGCTCCGCTCCGCGTGGATGTGTGCGCTGAGCGGCTCCGGCCGACAGCCGGAGGCGCTCGCGGTGTACGACGACTACCGGCAGTTGCTGGCCAGGGAGTTGGGCCTGGAGCCGAGCGGCGCCATGGCCGCCCGCTACCGGGCGATCCTCGCGGGGGACACCCGGGCCGCCGGGGCGGGCACGGCCGGCGGGCCGCCGGCTGGGAGACCTCCCGTCGCCCCGCCGAAGGCGACCGTGCTGCTGCCGCCCGACCTGGTCGACTTCACGGGACACGGCGAGGAACTCCACGACGTACTCGACCTGTTGGAAAGTGGCGGTGGCGGTGGCGGTGGCGGTGGCGGTGGCGGCGGTGCGGTCGGTGGCGTCCGTACGGGCGAGGCGGGAGACGCGGGCGATGTCGTGCTGCTGTCCGGCCCCGCGGGATCGGGGAAGACCACGCTGGCGGTGAGAGCCGCCCACCTCCTCGGCAGCAGCTTCCCCGAGGGGCGGATCTGCGTCTCCCTGCGGGACACGGAGGGCCGCACCCGGCCCGTGTCCGCCGTACTCGCGGAACTCGGCGAACGAACAGGTCGGACCGGACTGTCGACTCCCGAGGCGTGGCGGGAGTGGCTGGCGCAGCACCGGGTGCTGGTGATCCTGGACGACGTACCCGAGGAACGCGCCGTACGAGCGCTGCTCCCGTGCGGCGGACAGGGCCGGGTGCTGCTCACCGCACGCGGCCAACTGGGCGGTCTCGCACCGGTGCACCGGATCACCGTCCCGCCGCTCGACACGGCCGAGGCCGTACAACTCCTGGCCGGGCTCGTCGGCCTGCGGCGGGTGCGGGCAGACCGGGAGGCCGCGCTGCGGATCGTACGGGCGTGCGGCGGGTCGCCGCTCGCGGTCCGGGTGAGTGGGATGCGGCTCGCGGTGCTCCGCCACGTACCGCTGCGGGAGTTCGCCGACCGGCTGACGGATCCCACCGGCGCCCTGGACGAACTGACCGCCGGGGACGTGTCCGTACGGCAGCGGCTGGCCCACGGCTGGGAGACGCTCCCGGAGGAGCGGGGCAGGGACGCGGGCCGGCTGGCCGCGGGCACCGGGGACGGCCCGTTCGGCCTGACGGAGGCGGCGGAGGCGCTCGGCTGCGACGAGCGGCATGCGGTGAGGGTGGTGGAGGCGCTCATCGACGCGGGAATGGTCACGTCGCCGGGCGGCGAGGTCACCGCACACGCGGCGCAGTACGACATGCCGCACTTGATACGGCTGTACGCACGGGGCGCGGGGTACGGGACACCGGTGTTGACGTAGGGGCGGCGGTCGACGGGGGCGGTGGTCTCGGCGGCGCGCACCGGCCGAGCGCGGCGCCGACGCGTCGAGGCCGTGACGCGTCGGCGCCGGAGGTCACCGCGGCGGCGCACCCGCGGCGGAGCCCGGGGCCGGGAGGCCCACGTGGGACGCCAGGAAGGCCAGGCACTCCGCCTGGAGTGCCGCCGCGCGGGACGCGGCCCGGTCCCCGTGGCCGACGCCGTGTTCGAGTCGCAGCAGGATCGGGCCGTTGCCCGACGTGGCGTGCTGGAGTGCGGCGCACATCTTGCGGGCGTGCAGGGGGTCGGTGCGCGTGTCGCCGTCCGCGGCGGTCAGCAGCACCGCCGGGTACGCGGTCCCGGGCATGACCCGGTGGTAGGGCGAGTAGCCGAAGAGCACCGGCAGCCGCGCCGGATCCTGCGCGCTGCCGTACTCCGGCGTCCAGCTGGGGCCGAGGCCGGACAGTTCGTAGCGGACCATGTCCAGGAGCGGGGACGAGCACACCACGGCGGCGTACTTCCCCGGTTCCTGGGTGAGGGCCGCTGCGACGAGCAGCCCGCCGTTGGAGCCGCCCATGATCGCGATCCGGCCGGGCTCGGTCCAGCCCGCCTCGACCAGCCGGTCGGCCGCCGCGGCGAAGTCGTCGAACGTGTTCTGCTTGTGCGCCCCGCTCCCTGCCCGGTGCCACGCCTCGCCCTCCTCGCCGCCGCCGCGAAGACCCGCCCAGGCGAACACCCCACCCGCCCTGACCCAGGCCAGGACCTGCGCACGGTAGCGGGGCGACATGGTGCGGCCGAAGCCGCCGTACCCCGTGAGCAGCACGGGGCGCGGCCGGTCCGGGCGCCCGCTGGGGGAGATCACGAACATCCGTACCGTCGTCCCGTCCCGCGAAGGGAACGCGACCTGGCGGGTCACCGCGCCGCCCGTCGTCGGGCGGTTGTCCGCCGCACCGCCCGTCGCCGGACCGCCGTCTCGCGGACCGCCGGCCGCCGGGCCGTCCGCGTCCCGCTGCCAGCGCCTCAGGCGGCGCGTACGCGCGTCGAAGTGGAGTACGCGTACCGGCGTGACGAAGTCCGTGTACGCGAACCACGCCTCGTGACCGTCCGACGCCACGGCCGAGAAGTCGCCGACCGCACCGGTGCCGGGGAGCGGCACCGTGGCCACCTGACGGCCCTCGACCAGGTCGTGCAACGTCACCTCGGCCACGGTGTCGCGGGTCCAGGCGACCAGGCCGAGGGGGTTCTTCAGCTCGGGACCGGAGAGCACGACCAGGTGGGTCAGCACCGCGTCCGGCCGTTCGGGGACGACCTCGTGCCAGGCGTCGGGGCCCAGGTGGAGCTCGTCCGGCCGGCACGCGACGACGCGACCGCGCGCCGCGTCGCGGTCGGTGCGGAGCCACACCCGGTCCGCCGGGCCCGTACCGGGCACGGCGTGCAGCCGGGTGGCGGCCCCCATGCCCTCCTGGACCGGCCGAAGCAGCGGCCGGTCGAGCGGCGCGGCCGACAGATCGGCCAGGTAGAGGTCGGTCCCACGGCCGGTGCCGAGCGTGGCCGTGATGCCGAGCCAGCGGCCGTCCCCGGTCACGGAGACGCTGTAGAACCGGGTCTTGTCCCGCCCCTCGCCGAAGACCACGGCGTCCGCGTCCGGTGACGTGCCGACCCGGTGCAGACAGACCCTGCGGTGGTAGCGCTCCTCGCCGGGGTTCAGCCGGGGATCCAGCCGCCGGACGTAGTAGAACGCCCCGCCGCCGGGAAGCCAGCCGACCGACGACTTCCGCACCCGGTCCAACGGGCCGTCCACGACCTCGCCGGTGGTCACGTCGATCACCCGGAGCAGCGAGTCCTCCGTGCCGTCCCGGGACACCTGACAGGCGACCAGATCGCCCTCCAGGGAGGGCTCCCAGGCGTCGAGGACGGTACGACCCGACGGGTCGAGGACGCTGGGGTCCAGCAGCACCCGCTCCGAGGCGGAGGCGGAGGCGGAGGCGGAGGCGGAGACCGGGCTCGCCCCCGTCCCGGACCCCGTCCCGGACCCCGTCCCGGACCCCGTCCCGGCATCCGCCCCGGCCCCCGCCCCGGCCCCCGCCC
>NZ_JACSCH020000010.1:104340-228257 GCF_014451325.2 Streptomyces sp. CB02980
CGTCCCGGCATCGGCCACCACCAGGACCGGATGCTCCTGGCCGGCCTCCTGCCGCAGCCAGAACACCCTGCCGCCGCGGACCTTGGGCGACCGGACACGATCGCCGGCGCCGAGCGCCGACACCTCCGCCTCCCACTGCTCCAGACCGGGCCAGGCCGCCCGCTCCGCCGCGTACAGGGCGTCCTGCCCGGCGCTCCAGCGGCGCGTCTCGGCGGTCTCGGCGTTCTCGAGCCAGCGGTACGGGTCCGGGACGCGCACCCCGTGGAGTTCCTGGACGACGTCCTGCCGCTCGGCGTGCGGGTACGGGCGCCGTGTCCGTCGGGCGTCGGTGGTCACTCCGGTCTCCCTCGTTCGTGGTCGGGCGGACGGTGGCCGTGGGATCCGGCCGGAGAGGTGACGTCGACCGTGAGCGCGCCGGCCTTCTCCGCGGTCTTCCCAGCGGCCTTCTCGGGCCCCGTTCGGGCATCCGGCCCGGCACCCGTCCCCGCGGCCTCCCCGGTGCGCTCCGCATCGGTCTCCGCAGCGCCCTTCGCAGCAGCCTCCCCGGGGCCCCCGGCGACGTCCTCCCCCGCGCCCTTCCCCGCGTTCTCCGTGCCCGGCAGGGCAAGCCACGCGAAGACGCCCGACAGGACGACGATCACCCCGGACACCGCGAAGACCGTGTCGATGGGTCCGAACCGGACACCGGCGACCGAGCCCGCGACGTCCGTCAGCACCGAGCCGGCGAGCCAGCCGGACAGGACCGCGGCGAGCATCGACGCCAGCTTCGTCACCGGATAGAACACGGCCATCACCCGACCCCGGAAGTCCGGGGGCGCCGCCGCGAGCAGCAGCGGCGCCATCGCGGTGTTGAGGACGGTCAGCGGAACAGTGAAGACGAAGAGCAGCGCGATGCCGCCGAGGAAGGTGGTCTGCCGGGAGTAGGCGATCAGCAGAACACCGCTCACCAGCAGGCTGATCCAGGTGCTCCGGCGTGCCCCGAGCCACTGCACGACCCGGCCCCCGCTCAGCGCGCCCGTGATGCCGCCCACTCCCATCGCCATGCCGATGTATCCGTACAGATGGGCGTCGGCGTTGAGGTTGTCGGTGGTGAAGAAGACGTTGAGGGTGCTGAGCGCCCCGATCCCGAACTGCCCGATGACGGCCAGCAGAAGAAGCACGACCAGGAACCTGCTGCGGGCGAAGAACCGCACGCCGTCCGCGAACTCACGGCCCAGGCTGGGCTTTTGGCCCGCCGGTTTCGAGTCGTTCGGAGTCGGCTGGGGAGTGGGCTTCCGGCTCTCCGACGTCGCTGCCGTCGCGGGTACCTCGATCGACCGGATCGCCACGTACGACACCGCGTAGGACAACGCGTTGAAGAGCAGCGCCCATTGGATGCCGGCGGCGAACAGCAGCGGCGCCGCGAGCGGAGGGCCGATGATCCAGGCGGTCTCGCCGGTCGCCTGACCGATGCCGGCGGCCCGGGCGCGGTTGGCGTCCCCCTTCACGAGGTCCGCCAGGATCGCGAAGCGCGCCGGTGAGAAGAACTGGCCGGCCGCGTGCAGCAGGAGCACGGTCACATAGACGAGGGCGAGCCAGACGCCTGCCGGGAGCGCGTCGGTCGGCAGGAAGGAGACGGCGGTCAGGACCACCACGAGCACTCCGCGCACCACCTCGGTGCGGAGCAGAGTGGCGAGCTTGTCCCAGCGGTCGACGAACACGCCCGCGAGGGGGCCGATGACCAGGACGGCGACGCTGGACGCCATCAGTACGCCGCTGACCGCCATCGGCGCCCACGACTCGCCCTTCGCCAGTACGGTCGCCACCCACAGCACCAGCGTCGTGCTGAAGACGGCGTCCCCGACGGACGAGACGGCCTGGCCGAACCAGAGGCGGGTGTAGTCGCGGTTGATCAGCGTGAGGCGCGGTGTCATGAGGCCCACCTCGCCGACGAGACGATCGACGCCATGAGGGCCGTCACCAGGGTCGTGTGGTACGCCTTGCGGAAGAACTCCACGGCCGTGGCCCGCGGCGCGGCCTTGAGCTCCGCCGACCTCCCGGGGATCGCCCCGTCGGGCCGCTGGGCGCGCGCCAGGCACTCCACGGCCGCCGCTCCCGAGGGCGTGCCGAGCGGATCCTGCCGCAGGACGAACTGGGTGAGGACGAGCTCCGCCGCCAGGTCCCAGAGATCGTGCGCGACGCAGTGGAGCAGCATCCTGTGGGTGAGGTCCCGCGCGTGATCCAGGTCGGCCCCGGTGATCCGGGGGTCGGTGCGGCCGAAGTCGCCGAGGTAGAAGGCGGTGTGGGTCAGCGCGTACCCCTGCGGGACGGTGAGCGGCTCCACCGTGCTCCGAGCGGCCGCGTTCGCGGCCGCGGGGCCGGCGGCTCGGAGGGCGACGAGCGGGCTCTGCGGGAGGAGTTCTGCGTACGACTCGATGTCGTGGCGGACACCCGCCTTGTCCGCGTAGTAGCGGATCTCGATGCGTCGGTACGGTGACTTCCCGCCCGGTGACAGGAACTCGGGGTCCAGCCGCGCGAGCGCCTCCCGGCACTGCGTGTCGTCGATTCCGGCGGGGGCGAGCGCGGCGTAGACCAGCCGGTACGTGGAGGCGTACGCGGGACTGTCGTCGAAGAGCCGCGGGAAGTCCGGGTCCTGCCAGAGCTTCCGCACGAGTGCGGTCGCCCCGCTCAAGGGGTCCGGGGCGGTGTCGTCCGGCCGCGCCGCGCGGTGACAGAGCAGCCCCAACTCCAGTGCGGCCTTGGCCTTTCCGTGCGCTGTCGATCGGGCTGCCGACCGGGTTCTCGACCCGGTGGTCGCGGAGAAGGGGTCGAAGTGGTCGAGGTGCCCGCCCAGCCAGTCCAGCGCGCCGGCGGAGAGCTGCTCCAGGAGTGAGGGCGGCATGGCTACAGGCGCCCCGTCTCGTGCAGATGGTCGAGCAGGGCCGTGTCGACGGTGTCGCGGAACCTGGCGAGCGTACGGGCGTCCTCGTCGTAGCTGTAGAGGTCCTGGCAGGCGATCCACCGGTCACCGGTCTCCGCGCTGGGCAGGTAGCCGTCGGCGACCGTGCCGACCTCCCAGTCGGGTTTGCCTGCGGTCTCCCAGCAACTGGCCAGGGTTCCGTCCGCGCTCACGACCGCGCCGTACCGGCCGTTGGTGTGACCGCAGGTGACGCAGGTCTTCCGGCCGCCGGGGCGGTTCACGGTGAAGCCGAGGTCGAGGGCCCTGCGCTGCCACCGGGTGAAGGCGGCGGAGAGCTCCCCGGTGTGCAGGAGGCTGTTGGCGTATCCGACGCCGACATCGCCGATGCGGGCGAAGTACAGCGTGCAGCGCGTGGGGTCGAGCGCGGCCCCCAGCCGGTCGATCAGCGCGTCGACGCCGTGGAAGGTCTCCTGGGAGACGTTGACCCGCAGGGTCCACCGCAGCGGCGTGACCTCGGAGGCCTTGACGATATTGCGGACGATCCTGTCGAACGTGCCGCTGCCGTCCGCCCTGCCGACCCGGATCCGGTCGTGGTCGTCGCGGTCGCCGTCGAAGGTGACCTGGACGGAGGTCAGGCCGCGGTCGTGGAGCCGACGGGCGAGGGACGGGGTGAGCAGGGTGGCGTTGGAGATCATCCAGGCCGAGGTGGGAGCGATGTCCGCGGCCCGCTCCAGGAGTTCGAGACACCCGCGCGGGTTGAGGAGGGGCTCGCCGCCGAAGAGGAGAATCCTGAGCTTCTCCAAACCCACGGCGGCCATCTGGCGCTCGGTGAACCCGAGGATCGAGGTGATCGTCTCCGAGGTGAGCCGGGTCCGCGCGATCCGCGGCGGCCGGCTCCCGCCCGCCAGGTCCTGCGCGGTGTTCTGGAAGCAGTAGCCGCAGCCCAGGTTGCAGTGGGTGCTGGTGAGGACGGTCAGGGCGTAGGCGCGGACCGTGGCGGGGGTGAACATGCCGCTCTCGCGCAGCCGTTGCTCGGCCTCGGGACGCAGGCCTCCGCCGGGGGCGACATGGCGGTCGGCGAGCCGGGCGACGCCGCCCGGACCGAGAAACCACCAGGTGCGCTCGCCCCGGAGGAGACGGGCGCCGGAGGAGGCCAGGTCGGTGCCGGCCGGCGGGGCGGAGTGCGCCGTCTGCCGGTCGACACTCGTCGCTTGGTCGATGCTCACCGTGTCGCCTCCTGTACGGCCGTTGCTCCTGCGGCTCCCGCGGCTCCAGTGGCTTCTGTGGTGGAGCGACCGACGGGTGCGGCCTGCCGGCCGTTGCCGACGATCAGCGTCGTGAGCGCGGTGACGAGGGTCGCCTGGTACGACTTCCGGAAGTACTGCACGGGCGTCGCGTCCGCCGGGGCACGCCTGACGACGGACTTCCCGGGGATCGCTCCGTCCGGCGCCTGGACCTCGGCGAGCATCCGGATGCCGGCCGCCCCGGAGGGCGTGCCGAGGGGATCCGCGCCGAGGCAGTACTGCGCGAGCACGAGCTTGCCGACGAGGTCCCATTCGCCGAGGCCCAGGCAGTGGTGGGTGAGCCGCTCCACGACCTGGAGGGCCTGCTCGCGGGCCTCGTCGGTCAGTCCGGGATCGCGGAGGCCGAAGTCGCTGAGGTAGAAGACGGTGTGGGTGACCACGCAGGCGTCCAGGTCGGCCACGGGCAGAGTGGCGGCCCGGGCCGGCAGGCTGGCCGCGTACAGCTCGTCGTACGAGGCGAACTCGTGGTCGGCGCCCGCGAGATCGGCGTAGAACCTCGCCTCCAGGTGGAGGTAGGGGGCCTTGCGCCGCGGCGCGAGGTAACCGACGTCCTTCAGCCGGGCCAGGACGGCGCGGGGGGCGTCGGTGACGGTCCCGGCGGGTGCCAGTGCCGCGTACATCAGCTCGAACTGCCGGGCGTACCTGCCGTCGAGGGTGAGGAGTCGCGGGAAGTCCGGGCGCTGCCACGCCTGTTCGACGATCGAGGTCGCCTCGCGCAGGGCGGTCTCCGCCGGCGCGGACTCTCCCCAGTAGCGGCAGAGCAGCGCGAGCTGCAGGAGGGCCTTGACGCGGGGTGTCACCGGCAGTTCGGCGTGTCCGGCGGGGGAGTCGAGGTACCCCGCGTGTCGCGCGATCCAGTGCCGCGTACCCATGGACAGACTCGCCACGGCCTCATCGAGGCCGACTGATCGCGTACTCATGGTTCTCCTTCGGGGTCGCGGATGCCTGAGCCGCCCGCTTGACGATGTCGGCCGCGCGGGCCGCGCCGTCCACCGCGGCCAGCCTGTCGCCGAGCGCGCGGGCTCGGGTCCGCAGTCCTTCGTCGCGCGACACGCACTCCAGCAGCGCCGACAGGTCCACGGACGGGGTCTTCGGGTCGCGCACGGCCACGCCGGCCCGTACGCAGGCGCCGGTGAGCAGCGGCTGTTCGGACCCGTTGGGCGAGAGCACCAGGGGGCGGCCGCGCAGGAGGGCCGACAGGACCGGTGCCGAGGTGCCGTTGGCCAGCACCAGGTCGGCCGCGTCGACGAACGGTCCCATCCAGGGCTTCCGTACGAGCAGGATGTCGGCCTCCGGAGCGGGCCTGGGGTCGGTGGACCTGCCCTGCTCGACCACCGCCTGGAACGGTCCGCCGGTGAACGCCTCGTTGAGCCGCGGCCAGAGGGTCCGGCCGCCGAAGAAGCGGCCGAGGTGGACGTAGACGACGGGCTTCCCCGTGCCCGTCCGCTCCAGGTGGTCCTCGACGGCCTCCCACTCGCCCTGCTCGGGAGCTGGTTCCCAGGCCAGTGGTCCCACGTACCGCACCCGCTCGGGGAGTTCCGCGTCCGGGTACTCGAGTGCCCTGTCCCCGCGGAGCAGCAGCGCGTCACCGAGAAGGGGATCGTCTTCCCAACGGGAGGCGCGCCCGGCCAGGCCGACCTCCTCCCGCGTGGCGGCGTGGAGCTCCAGGCTGTCGCGGGTCCGGCTCTCCCGGGTCCTGCCCAGGTGCGGCTCCCCGTCGCCGCCGCTCCGGTAGTCCCACAGATGAACCGAGAGCCCGACCACGACCACCGGAATGTCCAGGGTCTCGGCGGCGAGCAGGGCGCCGTTGCACAGCACCGAGGTGACGAGAAGATCGGCCCGCGCCGCCCGGGCCGCGCGCAGGATCGCCCGGTACTGCGCGGCACCCGTCTTCCCCCACCACGTGGCGGAGAACGCCCGGTGACCGCCGAAGTCCTCGGCCACCGCGCACGGCAGCCCGGCCTCGGCGACGACGGGGCCGGCGGAGGACCTGGCGAGGACGCTGACGTGGTGGCCGCGGCGACGCAGCTCGCGGCCGGCCGCGAGCGCCGGGTAGAGGTAGCCGCCGTCGCTGAGCGGGCAGAGCAGGATCTTCACGACGTGCGCGCTCCCTCGGGGTCGGGCGGGTGGTGGAAGGGCGGAGGGTGATGGCGGTCGGACCGTGAGTGGCCGCGGGCCCCCCGGTTCCTGGCGTGATGCGCCGAGAACCGGGCGGCCCGCGAGGTACTCAGGACGAGACGAGTCGCGTCAGGAGATGTCGCTGGAGTTGTTGATGATGCAGCCGGCCTCGTCCTCCTCGGCCTCCCCGTGCGCCACGACCTCGATGTCCTCGTCCTCGACCGGCTTCGGGTTCGTGTTCTCGGGCATGTTCGTCCTCCTCGTTTGACGGCGTCGCTGCGCCGGCTGAGAAGAACGTACGAACGACGGGTATGGGAACGCCTGGTCGTCGGTTCGACGCCGGTATGCGTCGAAGGGACGGACCCGGTACGACTCCGTGACGTGGGCCGATGCCCGCGCCGGGCAGCGGCGCCCGGCCGTCCGCAGGACGCCCGCACGCTCCCCCAGGCCCGTTCCGAAGCCTTCCGCACCCCTCCGGACCTGGGACTTAACCGTTCACCAGGCGTTCGTGAACCGGAAGTCTGCCGCCCGGGGCCACCATCCAGGAATGCTCCGCGCGCGGTACGAGTGCGGCCGACGGCGTCCTGACGGCGAGCCGGCAGCGACCTCCGGGAGAACTCGCCGGGGGACCGGGCGCGGCGCGAACTCAAGGAGGAGGAGACGGACATGGACCTGGCGGAGCTCATCGGCCTGCGGCCGGTGCCCTGCGGTGGTCTCCTCGTGGCACTCACCCGCCGCTGCCCCATGAGCTGCGCGCACTGCTCCACGGGCTCGTCCATGGCGGCCTCGGAGGAGCCCGACCAGCGGCAACTCCTCGACTTCATCGGCTCGTTCGGTGCCGAGGACCGCCCAGAGGTGGTCATGCTGACCGGCGGCGAACCGCTGCTGCTCCCCGAGCTGGCCGCCCGCGTGGCCGGAATCGCACAGGCCAAGGGGTCCCGGGTGGCACTGCTCAGCGGGATGTTCTTCGCCCGTGGGGGACGCGTCCCCGACCGGATCATGCGGACGATCACCGCCCTGGACCACTTCTCGGCGAGCCTGGACGTCCACCACGAGCGAGAGGTCCCGCGCGCGGACGTCCTGCGCGCCCTCCGCGCCGTACTCGACGCCGGGGTCCCCGCCAGCATCCACCTCACGGGCACCGGTACCGGCTCCGGCGCAGGTCCCGGTACAGGCACTGGCGCGGACGTCGACGACCCGTACCTGGTCGACGTCGTCGCGGACGTGCGCCGTGTCTTCGGAGCCGGGATGCCCATGCTGGTCAACGAGGTGCGGCCGCTCGGCCGCGCCGCCGGCCTCGTCCGGCCGACGCCGCCGGGACCGGACGACGGCCTGGCGGCGCCCTGCGCCCTCGCGGCCTGGCCCGTGGTCGCCTTCGACGGGACGGTGGCGGCCTGCTGCAACCAGTGGACGGTCGACCGGCGCCCCGTTCCCCCGCACCTGCGGCTCGGACACATCGCCGAGGACGACTGGCCGACCGTCCGCGAGCGTTCCCTCGGCTCCCCGGTGCTGCGGATGCTGCGCGCGGTCGGCCCAAGGCGGCTGCACGCCCGGTACGAGACCGAGCAAGCCCCGGCCGGCTACTGCCGCAGCTGTCACGCGCTCGCCGACCGCCCGAGCGTCCTGGAGGGCGCGGCCAGGGACGCCGGCGGTCGCGTCGGCGAACTCCTCGACCGGCTCACCACGGCGCAGCAGCGCGCGGCAGGACCCGCCGCCCTGGTGCGGCGCATGGGCTGCGCGCGCTATGCGCACCTGGTCGAGCCGACGTCCGGAGAGGAACGCGTGTCCACGAACGAGCCCCGACCCAACCAGGCGTCGCCAACCGCAGAGGCGAGGAGCAGCCGATGAACGCCACAACCACAGCGCCCACCGTCACAGCCCCGACCGCCGCAGCCGCAGCGGCAAGCACCGCCACCGGCGCCGCCACGGTCACGGCATCCCTGGCGCTCCGCACCAAACTCACGCCCACCGCACCCGTCCTGAGGGCCGCGACCGCCGCGCTCTGGCGACCGGACGGACTGCGGCAGCGGTACGTGCGCTATCTGGCCGCCATGCATCCGCTCGTACGGGCCTCGGTGCCGCTTCTCGTACGGGCGGCCGAGCGGTGCGCCGCCGAGCGCCACGACCCGGCCGCGCGCCGCCTGGCCGCGTACTACCTCCGCCATGCCGAGGAGGAGCGGGACCACGACGTCTGGCTGCTCGACGACCTGGCCGCCGCCGGTGCAGGTCCGGCGGCCGTGGCGCACCCGATCGTCGTGGAACTGGCCGGGGCGCAGTACTACCGGATCGAACACGAGCACCCCGTGGCCCTGCTCGGCTACATCGCGGTCCTGGAGGGCAACGCCCCCGGGCCGCGGCTCGCGGACCGCCTCGCCGAGGTCACCGGGCTGCCGGGCGGCGCGTTCCGCACGCTCAGGGAGCATGCGGAGCTCGACGGCGGGCACCTGGACGACCTCTACCGGGTGTACGACGCGCTCGCGCCGAGCCCGGCCCGGCAGACGGCCGTCTCCGTCAGCGCGCTCCACACGGCGAACCTGCTCACCCGCCTGTTCCTTTCCCTCGCCGAGGACAACGGAGGACACCCATGACCGACAACGCCGCCCCGCACGGCACGGAGCCCACCCTGGAGGCACTCGCCGCCGCGGGCTTCGACGTGGACGCGCTGAGTGATGAACAGCAGGACGTCGTACGGGCGTTGACGCCGGACGAGCTGGCTCTGCTGGTCGACATCAGGGGGCGTCTCGACGCGGCGGCCCCCGAGGTCCAGGCCCACGCGGACGTGGCGGGCGGCGCGCTGTTCTGACGCGGGGCGCACCGCCGCCCCGGCAGTCGAGTGGTCCCCGTCGAACCCCCCGTCCCCCCGTCCACCGGAGGAATCCATGCCCTGCGCTTCGTGCGGGAGTGCTCTGCCGCCCGGAGCCCGGTTCTGCCCGTCCTGCGGCAGCCCGTGCGCTCCCGGGCCGGTCACGGCCAGGCCGACGGGCCGCAAGGTGGTGACGGTCCTCTTCTGCGACCTGGTGGGCTCCACCGCGCTCTCCGGGGCGCTGGACGCGGAGACGCTGCGGTCGGTCACGCTCCGCTGGTTCGACCTGATGCGGCTGCGGATCGAGGAGCAGGGCGGCACGGTGGAGAAGTTCATCGGGGACGCGGTGATGGCGGTGTTCGGTGTGCCGACGGTCCGGGAGGACGACGCACGGAGGGCGGCCTCCGCGGCCCTGGCGATGAGGGAGGCGCTCGCCGGGTTCAACGCGCGCCTTGAGGAGGCCGTGGGGGTACGGCTCGAGATGAGGATCGGAATCAACACCGGTCAGGCGGTGACGGGTTCGGCCACGCAGCGGCAGGCGATGGTCTCGGGCGAGGTGGTGAACGTGGCCGCCCGCCTGGAACAGAACGCGGCGGCCGGCGAGATCCTGCTCGGTCCCGGCACCCTCGCGGCCGCCGGGCCGGGCATCCGGACGACGGAGACGGGCCCCCTGCTCCTCAAGGGCAAGAGCGACCGGGTGGCGGCGCACCGTCTGGTGGCGCTGGACGAGGAGGACGGCCCGGAAGCCCTACGCCGCTTCGACGTCGGCTTCGTCGGCCGTATGCACGAACTGACGCTGATGAACGAGGTGTTGACCCGGGTGGTGCGAAGGGGAAGCGCCGACCGCCTGGTGGTGGTCGGAGAGGCGGGCCAGGGAAAGACCCGCCTGATACGGGAGTGGCTGCACCACGCGACAGCCACGGGCCGGAGGGACGGACGCACGCCGCCGCTCCCCACGCCCCACGCGCCGGCGAAGGGCCCGGACCCGGCCTCAGGGCCCGCCCCGCTCCCGGGTCCCGCCCCCCGTCACGGCGTCGGGCGTTGTCGGGCTCGGGGTGAGCAGCCCAGTCTCGGGCCGCTTGCCGATGCGGTGGCCGGGCTGCTGAAGAGCCTTGGCGCGGTCGTGCCTTCGCCCGAACTGGACCTGCTCCGTCAGGGCCTGCTCCTCGACGGGACTCCCCATCCGTCCCCGGCGGACACCTGTGCCGCGCTCGCCAAGGTTCTCGCCGAGCTGTCCGAGGAACAGCCCCTCGTGCTGGTGATCGACGACTGTCACTGGGCGGCGCAGCCGCTCTTCGACGCCCTCGACCGGCTCCTGCGCGCCCTCACCGACGCGGCCGTCCTGATCGTCCTGCTCACCCGACCCCAACTGTTCGACGTGCGGCCCGAACTCGCCCCGGGCGCCGTCCTGCTCGGCGGCCTCTCCGATGCCGAGGCGCAGCTCCTCGCGGCCGAGCTGACGGGGCAGGCGGCCGACGGCGCGCCGCTCGCACCGCAGGTCCTGGCGCGGGTCGGCGGGAATCCGCTGCACCTGGAGCAGCTGCTCGTGGCGGGGAACCCCGTCGACGCGGACAGCGTCCCGCTGCCCCTCCAGGCCCTGATCGGGGCTCGGATCGACGCGCTCGAACCGCCCGAACAGCGGGCCCTCGGCCTGGCGTCCGTCCTCGGCGGCGACTTCACCGCCGACGAACTCACGGAGCTCGCCGGACCTCCCGCCGAGACGTGGACCGAGTCCGAGCTCCGGACCACCCTCCACCGGCTCGTCCGTCACCGTCTCATCAGGCCGGACGGCAGGGCGTTCCGCTTCGCCGGAGGGCTGATCCAGGAGGTCGTCCACACCAGCCAGTCCAAGCAGGACCGCGCCGACCGGCACGAACGCGCGGCACGCCTCGACACGGTCCGGCACCGCGGCAGTGCCGCGGTCGGGGCGCATCTGGAGCAGGCGTACCGCTATCGCGTCGAGCTCGGCGCCCAGGACGCGCACACCGACGGGCTCCGGCGACGCGCCGCCGACGCCCTGGCGGAGGGCGGTCGTCTCGCGCTGGCCCACGCCGACCCCGTATGGGCCGCCGACCTGCTGGGCAGGGCCACGGACCGGTACGCGGCGGGCGAGCCGGGCCGTGCGGCCACGCGACGGCGGCTCGGCCAGACGCTGCTCGACCTCGGCCGCGTGACGGAAGGCCGGGCACTGCTCGAAGAGGTCCTGGCGGAGGTTCCGGCGGACGGCTGCGGGACCGATGCGGTGGAGGCCGCGCACGCCCGACTGGGCCTGGCGTCCGCCGGCCTGGCGTCCGCAGGCCGGTCGGCAGCCGGCCGGTCGGACAGCCGCCGGGCCGGGACGACGAGCCGTACGGAGGAAGCGTGCGGCGCCGGGGACGCCCGGTCCGAGGACAGCCTCCCCGAGGCGAGTCCGGCGGCGGACGGTACGTCGACCGGGGAGCCGCGGACCGACGACGACAGCCCGTCCGGGGGCAGTCGGTTCGCTGCCGCCCCCGGTGCCCACGCTCGGTTCCCCACGCGCCCGGCCGTGCGCCGTATCGCCCCCGGCGGTGAGTCGCCGGCCGAGGCCGCAGCCGTCACCCTGCCCGTCTTTGCCGCCGCCGGTGACGAGTTCGGCCAGGCCCGGGCCTGTCTGCGGCTCGCCCAGCAGGCCCAGGAGCAGGGCCGGCACCGGGAAGCCGAGCGCCTGCTCGACCGGGCCCTCGGACATGCCGTACGGGCCGATGCCGAGCCCGAGCGGGCCGCCGCCCTCGGGGCCATGGGGGTGTCCCTCTGGCGCGGGCCTCTCCCCGTCGTGGACGCCGTGACCCGCTGCCGCGCCCTGCTCGCCGAGCAGGGGGCCGGCCGCCGCGCCGTGCGGCTGACGCTCAACTGCCCGCTGGCCGTTGTTCTCGCCCTGCACGACGACAGGGACGGCGCGCTGGCCTGCCTCGCGGAGGCCGGACAACTCGCCCAGCGGCTCGGCTACGCCGAGACCGACGCCTTCCTGCCCCTCTTCACCGCCACCGTCGACGACCTGGCCGGCCGCCGCGAGGAGGCCCTCCTCAACCTGGAGCGGGCCGCCGCCGCCGCGCGGGCGCTCGGCGCCACCGGGCTCCTGCGCAGCGCCCTCCTGGACGCCACCCGCATCCGCCTCGACCTCGGCGACTGGCGTACCGCACACGACACCCTCGCCGAACTCGAACCGCCGGGAGGGCGGTCCGAGGCGGCCCGGCCACGCGCCGAATCGGCCGACCTCGACGGTCTGCGCGCCCGGATCGCCGCGGTACGAGGGGAGGCCGCGACCGCCACCCGCCTGGCCGACCGGGCGCTCGCCACCGCCGTCCGTACCGACTCGCCCATCGTCCAGGGTCTCGCCGCACTCGACGCTGCCCGCACCGCTCTGGCGTTGGGACACACGAAGGACGCGGCCGAGGCGGCGGTGCGCGCCCGGTGGAGCTTCGCCGCCAAGGGCCACCTCCCCGCGGCACGCGAGGCCGAGGCCGTCGCCCTGCGCTGCCGGGGCCGCCGGGCCTTCGGGCCCGGCTCCGTCGGCCCGGCGGTCAGCGGAACCGGAAAGGACGCCCAGCGATGACCACCGGCCGGAGGCCGGACAAGGCCTCCACCCCCACCACGCCGGGCCCGGCGCCGACAGGCCGACCCGACGGGGCCGAGACCCGGACCCGGACCTCGGCCCGGACTTCGGCCCCCGGACTCACCTGGGGCCTCCGAGGCCGTGGCCCCGACGACGTACCCGTGGAGGCCGACCATCCGCCGGAGCCGCCCGAGGGCGGTCTGCTCGGTGGGACCGGGCGCGGCGTTCGCGTCTGCGTGGTCGACTCCGGGGTCGAACGCGACCACCCCATGGTCGGCCCCGTCGACCAGTCCTGGCGCGTCTTCAAGGACGACGACGGTGTCCACGTCGAGGAGACCGACGAGGGCGACGCCTGCGGTCACGGCACCGCCTGCGCCGGGATCATCCGCCGCACCGCCCCGGACTGCGAGCTGTCCAGCGTCCGCGTGCTCGGCGAGCGGTTCTCCGGCAGCGGCGACATCCTCCTCGAAGGGATCCGCTGGGCCGTCCGCCAGCGCTTCGACGTCGTGAACCTCAGCCTCTCCACCAGCCGCGACCGCTTCGTGGAGGAACTGCGCCGGCTGGCCGACGAGGCGTACTTCCAGCAGACCGTGATCGTCGCCTCCGCGCACAACACCCACGTGGAGAGCTTCCCCTGGCGTTTCTCCTCGGTGATCTCGGTCGGCAGCCACCAGGAGGACGACCCCGACCTCCACCTCTACAACCCCGAGCCACCGGTGGAGTTCTTCGCCCCCGGCCAGCGGGTGCAGGTGGCCTGGCTCGGCGGTACGTCGATCCGTACCTCCGGCAACAGCTTCGCCACCCCGTTCGTCGCCGGCCTCTGCGCGCGGATCCTGTCGAGCCGACCGCGGCTGACGCCGTTCCAGCTGAAGAACGCCCTGTACCTGTCCGCCGCCAACGTCCGTGTCCACGGCAGCCGGTAACGACCGGCGCCGGAAGGGAACCCCCATGGCTCAGACGATCGCCCCCGCCGTCCCCTCCGCGCCCCGGCCCGATCCGGCCATGGCGGAGCTTCTGCAGTCGGTCGTGGACACCGCGCGCGCCATCTTCGGCGCCGAGGCGAGCTCCATCCTGCTCCTGGAGGAGGCAGCGGACGAGCTCGTCTTCGAGGCCGTCTCCGGACAGGGGCAGGAGTTCCTGGTGGGCCGGCGCTTCCCGGCGGGCCGGGGGATCGCCGGCTGGGTCGCCGCCTCGGGCGAGCCGATGGTCGTCGACGACCTGCACGACAGCACGTCCTTCGACCGGGACGTCGCCCGGTCCACCGGCTTCGTGCCGAACGCCCTGATGGCCGCGCCGCTCGTGCACGGAGACCGTGTCCTCGGCGTACTCGAGGTCCTCGACCCGTCTCCGCAGGCCCGGTCCAGCCTGTCCGAGCTCGACCTGCTGAGCCTCTTCGCCCGGCAGGCCGCCGTCGCCCTGCACGTCCTCACCACCCACGCACCTCGCGGGGCGGAACCCGCCGCCCCCGAGGACCCCGCGCGGGCCGAACTCCTGCGCCTCCTCGCGGAGGCCCGCCGTCTCCTGGAGGAGTGAGGACCCGAGACACCCAGAGGTACCCAGAGATGCCCCGGCCTGCCCCGGCCTGCCCGGGCCGGTCGTCGGGCGGCCGGGGCAGGCCGGGTGCGGGTCAGGAGAGGTCGAACCGGTCCAGGTTCATCACCTTGTTCCACGCCGCCACGAAGTCACGGACGAACTTCTCGCCCGCGTCCCGGGACCCGTAGACCTCCGACAACGCGCGGAGCTGGGAGTTCGAGCCGAAGACGAGGTCGGCGGCGGTGGCCGTCCATGTGACCTCGCCCGTCCCGCGGGCCCGCCCCTCGTAGACGTTCTCGGTGGCCGTCGACGGCTTCCACTCCGTGCCCATGTCGAGCAGGTTCACGAAGAAGTCGTTGGTCAGGGACTCCGGCCGGTCGGTGAACACCCCGTGCCTGGACGTGCGGAAGCCGGTGTTCAGCGCCCGCATGCCGCCGACGAGGACCGTCATCTCGGGCGCCGTCAGCGTCAACAGGCTGGCGCGGTCGAGGAGGAGGGTCTCCGGCGACAGCTTCTCGCCCGCCCGGAGGTAGTTGCGGAACCCGTCCGCCCGCGGTTCGAGCACGGCGAACGACTCCACGTCGGTCTGCTCCTGCGAGGCGTCCGTGCGCCCCGGCGAGAACGGGACCGTGATGTCGTGCCCCGCGTTCTTCGCGGCCTGTTCGACGGCCGCGCAGCCACCCAGGACGATCATGTCGGCGAGCGAGATCCGCACCCCGCCGGACTGGGCGTCGTTGAACTCCTGCCCGATCCGGTCGAGGGCCGCCACCGTCTCGGTCACCTCGGGAAGGGCGTTGGACTCCCAGTCCTTCTGCGGTGCGAGCCGGATCCGCGCGCCGTTGGCGCCGCCCCGCTTGTCCGTGCCGCGGAAGCTCGCAGCCGACGCCCACGCGGTGGTGGCCAGCCGGGAGACGGAGAGACCCGAGTCGAGGATCCGGCGCTTGAGGCCGGCGACGTCCGCGTCGGTGACCAGGGCGTGCCCGGCCGCGGGGACGGGGTCCTGCCACAGCTGCTGCTCGGGGATCCACGGGCCGAGGTACCGCGAGACGGGCCCCATGTCGCGGTGCAGGAGCTTGTACCAGGCGCGGGCGAAGGCGTCCGCGAGCTGGTCCGGGTTCTCGTGGAAGCGCTTCGCGATCGGCCCGTAGACCGGATCGAGCTTCAGCGAGAGGTCCGTCGTCAGCATGATCGGAGCGTGCCGCTTCGACGGATCGTGGGCGTCGGGCACCGTGTCCTGGGCCGCGGGATCCGTGGGGGTCCACTGCTGGGCGCCGGCCGGGCTCGTCGTCAGCTCCCAGTCGTACCGGAAGAGGTTGTCCAGGAAGCCGTTGTCCCACTTCGTCGGCGCGGTGGTCCACGCGCCCTCCAGGCCGCTGGTGAGCGCGTCGGCGCCCTTGCCGCTGCCGCACGTGTTGCGCCAGCCGATGCCCTGCTGCTCGACGGGGGCGGCCTCCGGCTCCGGACCGATGCACGAGGGATCGACCGCGCCGTGACACTTGCCGAAGGTGTGGCCGCCGATGATCAGCGCGGCCGTCTCCTCGTCGTTCATCGCCATGCGGCTGAACGTCTCGCGAATGTCCCGGGCCGCGGCGATCGGATCCGGATTTCCGTTGGGGCCTTCGGGATTGACGTAGATCAGGCCCATCTGCACGGCGCCGAAAGGACCGGTGAGTTCCCGGTCGCCGCGGTAGCGCTCATCGCCGAGCCAGGTGTCCTCGGGGCCCCAGAAGACCTCCTCGGGCTCCCAGATGTCCGCACGGCCGAAGCCGAATCCGAACGTCTTGAATCCCATGGATTCCATGGCGCAGTTACCGGCGAAAACCAGCAGATCGGCCCAGGAGATCTTCCGGCCGTACTTCTGCTTGACCGGCCAAAGGAGCCGGCGTGCCTTGTCGAGGCTCGCGTTGTCCGGCCAGCTGTTGAGCGGCGCGAAACGCTGCGCTCCGGAGCCGCCACCGCCCCGGCCGTCCTCGATGCGGTACGTCCCCGCCGCGTGCCAGCTCATCCGGATGAAGAGCGGCCCGTAGTGGCCGTAGTCGGCCGGCCACCAGTCCTGCGAGGCCGTCATCACCTCGAAGACGTCCTGCTTCAGCGCGTCGACGTCCAGGGTCGCGAACTCCGCCGCGTAGTCGAAGTCCTCGTCCATCGGACTGGCCTGGGGCGAGTGCTGGTGGAGGACCGTGAGGTCCAGCTGGTTCGGCCACCAGTCCCGGTTCGTCCTGGGGGGCGTCTCCTTCGGGGTCGGGGAGGGGATTGCCGGGTTCTCGCTGTCGCTGCCGGACACGTACGTCCTTCTTCCTGTCGCGATGTTTCCGTCTGCCGGCCGCATGCTCGTGACGTCGTCTGCTTTTCAGGTGTCGAGCACGGCGACTCGGCGTCCGTATGGTCGCGCACTGGGGACCGCACTGCTAAGAGAACACGCAGGGCGCCACCGCGTAACAAGCGGGCGGAATCCGAAAAGGCGCCGGCGGCCCGGTTCGGGCGGCCGGCGACATTCCCGGACCGGAATTCATGCGAGAAAGGTGAAATCCTATGAGCGACCTGTTGGAGCGGCTGCGCGGGCGTGGCTGGCGGATGACCTCCCAGCGGCGTGTCGTCGCCGAGGTCCTCGACGGCGAGCACGTCCACCTCACGGCCGACGAGGTGCACTCCCGCGCGGCGGAGCGGCTGCCGGAGATCTCCCGGGCGACCGTCTACAACATCCTGGGTGAACTGGGCCGGCTCGGCGAGGTCGTGGAGGTCTCCGTCCACGGCCGCGCGAAGAGGTACGACCCGAACGCGCGCCACCCGCACCAGCACCTGGTGTGCTCCGTCTGCGGCACCGTCCGGGACGTCCACCCGACCGGCGACCCGGTGGCCGCGCTGGCCGCCCTCCCGGCCGAGGACCGGTTCGGCTTCACGGTGGCCGAGGCGGAGGTCACCTACTGGGGGCTGTGCCCGGAGTGCGCTCCGCTCCGGGCACCGGGCGCGCCGAACCCCCCACGGTGACCTCGGCCTTCGGCTTCGATCCTCGGCCCTCGACCCTTCGTCGTCGGCCCTCCGTCAGAGCCCGGCGACCTTGGAGCTCGCCGACAGCTCGTAGACCAGCGTGACCGTGCGCCGGCCGCCGGGCGGCAGCGGGACGTCCCAGCGGGCGATGCCCTCGGCGTCGACCGCGTCGGGCGCCGGGGAGCAGGCCTCCTTGCGGAGCCGCACCTCCACCGCCGAGACCTCCGAGACCGGGATCCGCTCCCGGAGCACGACCACCCGGTCGTCCGTCTCCCCGGGAGCCGAGAACCGGGAGACGTGCAGCCGGACCGTGCGGGTGACCACCGTCCGCTGGGTGAGCCCGGTGGTGTCCCGGGTCTCCTCCGTCTCCCGCACCACCCGGTGGTCGTCACGGCTGCCGAAGGCGAGTTCGACCGGGGCGCCGGGGGTGGTGAACTCGAGAGTGCCCCGGCCGCCGAAGCCGCTGCCGCGGATCAGGTCGACGGGTCCGGCGAGCAGCACGTGCCCGGACCGGTTGTCGAACCGCACCACCTGGGTGACCAGCGGAGACACCTCGGGCGAGCTGGCGTACTCGCTGCCGGCCGCCGTACTGAAGACGGAGAGCGGCACCCGGTGCGCGCGGCCGTCCGAGGGCACGGAGACCGGCGTGGGGGAGTGCAGCACCCGCGTCTCGCCGCCGTCGTCCACACCGGGCAGCCCGAGGACCGGAACGGGCCCCAGGTCGCTGATGTCCTCCTCGCGGAGCTCGACGTCGACCGTGCGCCGCTCCGCCGCCGTACGGTCCTTGAGCGTCAGCCGGTCCTCGCCCAGCGACGGCGGGTCGGTGGCCAGCGCCGACCTGGCGGTCGACAGCGTCAGCTCGACGCCGGTCCAGTCCTCGCCCGTGCGCTGCCAGACCATCGCGTCGGTCTCGAGGGTCACGGAGCCGCCGTCGAGCACGGCCCGGTAGGCGGGCCGCCACAGCGCGCACGGGACGAGGTGGCTCAGGCGCAGCCCGACCGGACCGGCGGCCGTGGCCTCCACGGTCAGCTCGACATGGGCCACCAGCTCGGCGGGTTCCTCCTCGGTGGCGTCCATGGCCCACCGGACCTCGCCGAGTTCGGCGGCCAGCGCGGACAACCGGGCGTCAGCGGTACGGAGCTGCTCGCCGTACCTGTCGCGCTCGGCGTCCACCCGGTCCAGTTCGCGGATCCAGCGGGGCCCTTCGGCCTCCCCCGAGCCGGCTCCCTCACCGATGTCCCGCAGGACATCGGTGGCGAGGCGGCCGAGCACGTCGAGGCGGGTCCGGAGCCGGTCGCGCCGCTGCTCCATGGCCCGTCGCTCCTCGTCGAGGGCGTGGACGCGGTGGCGCAGCGCGGAGTCGTCGGCGGCCGGCCGCCGAGGCGCGCGCGGCTCCCAGCTGCGGACGACGCGCACGTCGAGCACGGTGGCCGGGTGACCGGAGGTCAACTCGGCATGGAGGGTACGGTCGACGGCCAGCGCGCTGACCGGTCCGAGCCGCAGCCGCTGGACCCCGCCCGCCAGGTCCAGCTCGACGGCGCGATCGATGTGGGCGCGGTCCTCCAGGCAGGTGACGGCGGTGACAGGGGCGGGGGTGACGGGGACGGGGGCCGCGGGCACGCGGGTCGACGGCACGGCCGTGCCGTCGCCGGCGCTCGTCTTCGAGGCGGTGGACATGGTGTGTCTCAGCTCCTGCGGTTGCCGCCGACCAGGGCTTTGCCGGCCGGGATGCGAATCTCGTAACCGCCGTCGAGGGCGGCGGTGCCACCGGCGGGCAGGTCCACCCGCCAGACGCGGGTGCCCGGGGCGTGCTGCTCGGACGTTCCGCCGTCCTCGGGCGCCGTCCAGCCGGCCCGCTCCTCGATGCGCACGTCGGCCTCGGAGGTGACCGGCACGCGCTCGCGGATCTCGACCGTGGCGGGCCTCGCGAGCCCGTTGGCCAGCTCGACGTGGACGCGGTGGTCGAGCACGGTGATGTTGTTGCGCAGGCCTGCGGTCGACTCGTTCAGGTGCGTGCGGCGCGTGACCCGGATGCCCTCGGCCGGCCCGAGTCCCACCCGGCGTACGCCGCCGGGGGCGAGGGTGGGCAGTGCGGTGGTCAGCAGGAAGTCGTCGTCGACGGTGACCTCCACCGGGCCGGCGAGCAGCGCCTGGTCCGTGGCGTTGGAGAGGACCAGCGTCGCGTACACGGTCTGCTCCACGGACGGCACGCAGAGGTACTCGGTGCGCAGACCGACCGGAATCTCCCCGACGGTGACGGTGTGCCAGGTGCCGTCCGACGGCACGTCGGCGCGGGCGGCGGCATCGAAGCGGTGGTCGAAGGAACCGGCCGACTCGCGGGGCCGAACGGCATGCCCGGGCAGCGGCAGCGAGGCCACGGCATCGGCGCGACGCCGGTGTTCGGCCGCCACCGCGTCGAAGGGCGAGGCGGGGAACAGCCGGCCTCTGCGCGCACTCGGCTCGTCCGGGCCGGACAGCACCAGGGCGGCGTAGTCGAGCTCGTCGCCGCTCGGCCGCGGCGGCCCGGGCGGTGGGGGAGGAGGCGGCGGTGCCGGGGCAGCGCCGAGCGGTGCCGGAGCAGCGGGGGCCATCGCGGCGGGGGCGGGAGCGCCCGCGAAGGACTGACCGCCGCCGCGTGGCATGCCGCCGGGCTGAGCCGGCGACCGCCGGGCGAAGTCGGGGGAAGCCTCGCGGCGGAAGGCCTCGGGGGCGGAGCCGTATCCGCCTCCCGGCGCCGGTGGCGGCGGCGGTGCGCCGTAGGCCTGTGGTGCCGGCGGGGGGATCGGCGGCCCACCGGAGGTCAGTGGCGCCGGCAGCGGTACGGGATCGGGTACGAAGCCTCCCCCGGCCGCGACGGGCAGGGGGGAGCCGCTCCCGGCCGCGGGTGCCGCGGCCCCGGGTGCGCGGGGCGCGAGAGGTCGCGGGCCCGCCGCCGCGTAGCCGGCGAACAGGTCGGCGAGCCCCGCCGGAGGCTCGCGCCAGCCGGAAGGAGCGGGGGCCGCCTGACGGCGTCCGATCCGGATCGAGCGGAGCTTCGGCAGGTCGGTACGGCGCCGCAGATCGGCGGTGGCCAGGGCGATCCGTACCCCGGTCCAGTCCTCGCCGGTGCGCTGGGCGACCGAGGCGCGCAGCACCAGGCGGCCGGTGCCGTCGCCCTGACGGTGGGTGAGGCGGTAGGCCGGCACCCAGACGGCGCCGGGCACCCCGTACTCCAGCTCCAGCTCCACTTCGGGACGCGGCGCCGCCTCGCCCTGCGCCCCGCCCTCCACCTCGGCGTCACCGTCCGCTTCCACCAGGGTCAGGACCGCGGACACCGTGGTCTCCACGTGCGTCGACGGAGTGGCGCTGGAAGCACGGGCGAGCCGGTCCGTGGCGACGGACAGCTCGTGCTCGGCCCGGAGCAGCTCCTCCTCCAGCTCGGCGAGCCGGGCGTGCAGTCCGGTGAGCCGGGCGTCCACGAAGTCGGCGAGCTCCAGCCACGCGTCGACAGGGGTACGGCGGTGCGGGTCGTCGCGCTTGCGGGCCGGCGGCACCGGGCGCAGCCCACCGACCTCCGCGATCAGTCGCTGCTGCCGGTCCCGGCGTCCCTCCGCCGCCGCGTACGCGTCGCGCAGCCGCTCGACCTCGCGTCGCAGCCCCTCCGGCACGCCGGAGGCGGTGCCCAGCGGCTCGGCCTCGACCTCCACCCGGGCCTCGGTGACCCGTATCCCGGAGGCGCCGAGGACCCGGGCCCGCAGCGAGCCGGGGTCCAGCGAACGCGGCAGCCCCGTGACGCGGACCCGGCCGTCCGAGGGCACGGGCCCCCGGGCCAGGCGGCGGCAGAGCGCCCCCTGCGCGTACACGACGACCGAGTCGAGGGCCGATCCCCACGTCGATGCCGTCCCGCTCGTGCCGGTCGACCCAGTCGTCCCGGCCACCCCGGCCACCCCGGTCGACCCGCTCGTCCCGGCCACCCCGGTCGTCGTTCCAGCTGCGTCAGCCGTCATGCGCCCCCGCCCCCGTCCTGTCACGCTGTCCTGCTCCGTCAGCGGCGTGACGAAGCCTACGCCCGGGCACTGACACGCACCGAGGGCTTTCCGGAGTACCGCCGGTCGGGTGCGCGCGTGCGCCCGGGGAGGGCTTCCGATCCGCTTCGGTGGTTGGCCGGCCCCGGGAGTGGGACGCTGGAGGGTGGAGGTCCGTGCCGACGAGACTCGGGAGGGCCCGATGGGACGTGACGTTCCGGCGCTGGAGTTCACCCGTGAAGACCGTCGCCGGTTCCGGAACAAGGTGCACACGTGCCTCGACGTGTTCGCGCGGATGCTGCGCGAGTCGCGGTTCGACTTCGAACGGCCGCAGGTCGGTCTGGAGATCGAGCTGAACCTCGTGGACGCCACCGGCGAACCGGCCATGCGCAGCACCGACGTGCTGGAGGCGATCGCGGATCCCGCCTGGTCGACCGAGCTGGGCCGGTTCAACCTGGAGATCAACCTCGAACCGAGGCGGCTCAGCGCGGGCGGCGGTCCCGACTCCTGGGAGCAGGAGATCCGAGACGCGCTCAACCACGCCGAGCAGCAGGCGGCGGGGATCGGCGCGCATCTGGTCATGATCGGCATCCTGCCGACCCTCGAACTCAAGGACGCGGGCCCCGAGTCGCTCTCCGAGAACCCCCGCTACCACCTCCTGAACGAGCAGATCTTCGCCGCCCGCGGCGAGGACCTGCTGATCTCCGTGGACGGCGTGGAACGGCTGCGTACCCACGCGGAGACGATCACGCCGGAGGCGGCGTGCACCAGCACCCAGTTCCACCTCCAGGTGTCGCCGGACGAGTTCGCGGACTACTGGAACGCCGCGCAGGCCGTGGCGGGCGTGCAGGTGGCACTGGCGGCGAACTCGCCGTTCCTGTTCTCCAAGGAGCTGTGGCGCGAGACGCGCATCCCCCTCTTCGAGCAGGCCACCGACACCCGGCCCGACGAGCTGAAGGTGCAGGGCGTGCGGCCGCGGGTCTGGTTCGGCGAGCGGTGGATCACCTCCGTCTTCGACCTCTTCGAGGAGAACGCGCGCTACTTCCCGGCCCTGCTGCCCCTGTGCGACGACGAGGACCCGGAGGAGACGCTCGGCCGCGGCGCAACGCCGGGACTGTCCGAGCTCACCCTCCACAACGGCACCGTCTACCGCTGGAACCGCCCCGTCTACGACGTGGCCGACGGCGTCCCGCACCTCCGCGTGGAGAACAGGGTGCTCCCCGCGGGCCCCACCGTCGCCGACACGCTGGCGAACGGCGCGTTCTACTACGGGCTGATCCGGGCCCTGGTCGACGAGGACCGGCCCGTCTGGTCACGGATGTCCTTCGCGGCCGCCGAGGACAACCTGCACACCGCCGCCCGCCACGGCATCGACGCGCAGGTGTACTGGCCCGGGATGGGCGAGGTCCCGGTGACCGAACTGGTCCTGCGGCGGCTGCTGCCGCTCGCGGACCGAGGCCTCGAACGGATGGGCCTGGAGGCGTCCCGGCGGGAGCCGCTCCTCGGAGTCATCGAGCAGCGGTGCGTCAGCGGTCGCAACGGCGCGCAGTGGCAGTCCGAGATGTTCCATCACATCCATGACATCGACCACGCGGGCCGGCATCAGGCGCTGCGGCGGATGACACAGCAGTACATCGAGTACATGCATCTGAACGCGCCGGCCCACACCTGGCCGGTCGACTGAAGCGTATGGCGGGGTGAGTCGGGGCAGGGGCGTGATCATGACCGACACGCCGCCTCCCGGGCGCCACGACGCGACCTCCCGTGCCACCACGACAACCTCCTTCGATCCCGCGGCCCCGCCACAACCTCCCTCCTCCCGCCGTCCGTTACGTCAGCTCCTCGCGGCGTCCGTCGGCAACGCGGTGGAGTGGTACGACTGGTACGCGTACACCTTCCTGGCCGCCTACCTCGCGAACCAGGTCTTCCCCAA
The DNA here is from genome assembly GCF_014451325.2 of Streptomyces sp. CB02980. GTDB lineage: Bacteria > Actinomycetota > Actinomycetes > Streptomycetales > Streptomycetaceae > Streptomyces. The sequence continues at coordinate 127,497 of NZ_JACSCH020000010.1, forward strand.
GAGCTCGGGGAACTCCCTCGTCCCCCTCCTGTCGACCTTCGCCGTCTTCGCCGTCGGCTTCTTCATGCGCCCCGTCGGCGGACTCCTCATGGGCGCACTGGCCGACCGGCGCGGACGGCGGACCGCCCTCACCGCGACGATCCTGCTCATGGGCGGCAGCAGCCTGCTGGTCGGACTCACCCCGACGTACGCCGCGGCCGGCGTCCTCGCCCCCGTCGTGCTCGTGATCGCCCGACTCCTTCAAGGGCTGTCCGTGGGAGGCGAGTTCGCGGCCTCGACGACCTTCCTCGTCGAGTCGGCGGGACCCGGCCGACGCGGTCTGTTCTCCTCCTTCCAGTACGTCTCCACCTCCGCCGGACAGCTCGCCGCCTCCGGCATCGCCGCCCTGCTGGTCAGCCTGCTCGGTGAGGACCGGATGAACGGCTGGGGCTGGCGGATCCCCTTCCTGCTCGGTGCGGTGTTCAGCCTCGCCGGCTTCTGGATCCGCCGGGGCGCCGAGGAGACCCGGAGCGTCGCCCAGCGCGAGGCTCCCCGCCCGGGGCTCTTCGAGGCCCTGCGCCACCACCCCCGCGCCTCGCTGCTGATCGGCGGCATCACGGCCGGCGGCACCCTCGCGTACTACACGTGGACCTCCTACCTCCCGACGTACGCGGAGCTCAACACCGGCATCGACAAGGCGGACGCGCTGCTGGCCGGAACCCTCTCCCTGGCGTTCTTCGCGCTGCTGCAACCGGTCGGCGGACTGCTCTCCGACCGCTTCGGCCGCAAGCCGTCCCTGCTGTTCTTCGGCATCGGTTTCGCGGTGCTCGCCGTGCCGCTGCTGCGCGCGCTCGACGGCTCGTTCCTCTCCCTCCTCCTGGTGCAGTGCGCGGGCATGGTGCTGCTGACCGGCTTCACCTCGATCTCCGCCGCGGTGAACGCGGAGATGTTCCCCGCGCGCGTGCGGGCGGCCGGGATCGGCTTCCCGTACTCGCTGACGGTGGCGCTCTTCGGCGGCACGGCACCGTATGTCGGAACGCTCCTGAAGGAGTGGGACGTGCCCGGTCTCTTCCCCTGGTACGTGGCCGCCCTGTGCGTCGTCTCCTCGGCGGTGTACCTCCGGCTTCCGGAGACCGCCCACAAGGAACTGGATCGCTGACTCGGCGGCCGGACGACGGCGGGACTCGACCACCGGGGGCGGGTCCGAGGGTGGTGGCGAGCGGTGCGGGGCCTACGGCCTACTCCGGCAGCGGACGGTCGTCGATGACGTTCTTCATGACGAGGGTCGACGTCAGCCGCTGGACCCCCGGCAGCTTGGCCAGCTTCTCGTCGTAGAGCTGCTGGTAGGCGACCAGGTCGGTGGTGGCGACGCGCAGGAGGTAGTCGGGCTCGCCGAAGAGGCGCTGGGCCTGGATGACGTGCGGGATGGCCGTCACGGCCTCTTCGAAGGCCGTGACGGTGTCGCGGTCCTCCCAGCGCAGGGTGGCGAAGACGAGCGCTTCGAAGTGCAGACCGACGGCCGCCGGGTCGACGACGGCGCGGTAGCCGCGGATGGCGCCCTCCCGTTCGAGGTCGCGCAGCCGCCGGTGGCAGGGCGAGACGCTCAGCTGTACGCGGGCGGCCAGCTCGGTCACGGTCAGACGACCGTCCATCTGCAGCTCGGTGAGAATCTTCCGGTCCAGGGCATCCATGGAGAATATTCTCCCCCTCCAGCGCCGATCATGGGGTAAGTGCGCAAACACTTTCGGGCATATCAGGCCTAATCTTCCCTCTCGAAGCACGAAGCGCGAGAGGGATCGATCGATGGACACGACGACGGTGGCGGCATTCCTGGCAGTGGATCTGCTGCTGGTGTTCACGCCGGGCGCGGACTGGGCCTACGCGATCTCGGCCGGGCTGCGGGACCGGTCGGTCGTTCCGGCGGTCGCCGGGCTGATAGCCGGATACGCCGGGTACACGCTGCTCGCCGTGGCCGGCCTGGTGGTGATCGTGGCGAGCTCGGCGACCGCCCTCACCGCGCTGACCGTCGCCGGGGCCGGCTACCTGATGTGGCTGGGCTGGGGCGTGCTGCGCCGGCCGGCCGTGCTCGCCGCGTCCACGCAGACCATGGCCTCCTCGCGGGGGCGGATCATGCTGAAGGGCGCGGGGATCAGTGGCCTGAATCCCAAGGCGTTGATCCTGTACTTCTCGTTGTTCCCGCAGTTCATCGACAGCGCGGGCGGCTGGCCGGTCGCCGCCCAGACGGGGCTGCTCGGCACGCTCCACATGACGGCCTGCGCAGTGGTCTACCTCGCCGTCGGGGTGCTCGCCCGCACGGTCCTGAGCACCAGGCCCTCCGCGGCCCGGGTCGTCACCCGGGTGTCCGGTGCCATGATGATCGCCATCGGCGGATTCCTGCTGGTGGAACGCCTGATGGATCGCCTGATCGCCTGATCGGCTGATCGGCTGAGGAGGACGGGCGGCGCGCGCGGGCGCCGTGAGCGCGGCGGGGCCGGCGGCCCCGAGGGGGCCGCCGGCCTGTGTGCGCGGGTGCGGACCGAGAGGTCAGAAGACTTTCACGCCTTGCCGGAAGCGCTCACGCCGTTGTCAGAAGACGCTGACGCCGTACGCGCTCAGCGCCTCCGTCACCGGCTGGAAGAACGTCGTGCCGCCGCTGGAGCAGTTGCCGCTGCCGCCGGAGGTGAGGCCGAGCGCCGTCGTGCCGGAGAAGAGCGCGCCGCCGCTGTCGCCGGGCTCGGCGCAGACGTTGGTCTGGATCAGGCCGTAGACGATGTCGCCGCCGCCGTAGTTGACGGTCGCGTTGAGGCCGGTGACCGTTCCGCCGTGCAGACCGGTGGTGCTGCCGCTGCGCTGCACGGACTGACCGACGGAGGCGTTGCCCGCGCCGGTGATGTCGCGGTAGGTGCCGTTGTAGAGGTAGACGCGGCCGTCCGCCGCCGAGGCGTTGGAGTGCCGGATGATGCCGTAGTCGTTGGTCGGGAAGCTGGTGCCGGCCCGGGTGCCGAGCACCGTGGTGCTGGACGAGTTGGTGTACCAGGTGCTGCCGATGTTGGTGCAGTGACCGGCGGTCAGGGCGTAGTAGGTGGAGCCGCTGCGGACGTTGAAGCCGAGCGAGCAGCGCCCGCCGCCCGCGTAGATGGCCTGGCCGCCCGCGATGAGCTTGTTGAACGTGCCGGGCGTCCGCTTGATCTCCAGGCTGGCGGCGCGGTCGCCCGCCGCCTTCTTGATCTCGGCGATCTCGGCGGCGGAGACCGTGGAGTCGGCGGTGAGGACGATCTTCCCGGTCGCCTGGTCGGTGTACCACGCGGTGCCGGGAACGTCGGCTCCGCGTACCGCCTGGTCGGCGACGGCGAGCTGGGCGGCGGTGGCCCGGCCTTCCCCGGTCGTGGCGGCGGACGAGGCGGGGACGGCAAGCGCTGAGGCGGCGAGCAGGGCGGAGGTCACGGCGATCAGCCGTGCGCCCTTGGCCGCGCCGCCGAGGGGGGACAGACGCTTGAGGTTCACTGGATCCTCCGGTGGGGGAGTGGGGGGAACCGCTGGGTGGGCGATCCCTTCGGCGCCGAGCGGGCGGGTCCCCGGCGAGGGAGTTCGACTCGCCATGAACCTGTCAATCTCGACAAGGGAATCCTCGAATCCGGGCGGCCCGGCGGCAAGAACGCCTTTCGGCCCATCTACGCGCGTCCATGTGGTTCAAGCGACGAGGGGTGTCCCTCGGGTCGGGACGGGCGCGGCGGCGGGAGCGGCGAGTGAGGGTGTGCAAGTGCTTACGGAAATTTACTGATGTTCTTTTAGGGGCCCTTGTTCAAGAGGGGAGTCGAGCCTGATCGGATCGGCATGGGAAGCGGAAGGGGCGGTACCGATTCCCCAGTTCAGCCCCTTCGGAGCCTCTCGATCCGGCGCCTCCCGCTACGCCGCCATCGTGGCCCGGTGGTCGGAGCGCCGGACGCTCGCCCGGGGAGTAGCACCCGCACAGATCCGGCCGCGCTCTCGGCCGGGCGGCAGGGTGCCGGCGGGCTCTGTGGTGGCGGCGAGACGGGCGTCCACGGGTGAGTGGTCCAGCCGTGGACGCCCCTCAATGCCGGAATCATGCCCTCCGTCCCAGCCGGCCGAATGGCCGGTTCCCGTCGTAGCCGGGTGTCAGAGTGCCGTGTACAGCGCCTCGACCAGGGCCATCTTCCGGGGGTCGTCGGCGATGTGCGGACCCATGCGGTTCATCACGTAACCCAGTGAGACTCCCGACTCGGGGTCCGCCAGGCCGCAGGACCCGCCGAAGCCGTCGTGGCCGAAGGCGCGTGGATTCGGGCCGTACGAGGCGTTGGGGCCGCTCAGCCACAGGCCGAGGGCGCACTCCGTGTCGTGGGCGAAGCCCGCGCCAAGGACCAGGTCCCGGCAGGCCCCCTGGCCTTCGCGGGCCCTCTCGACGGCCGCCGCGGAGAGGATCCTGCGCTCGCCGACCCCGCCGACCCCGCCGACCCCGCCGACCCCGCCGACCCCGCCGACCCCGCCGTGCCCGCCGACCCCGCCGTGCCCGGCGAGGAAGCCGTATAGCCGGGCGACCGCGCGCGCCGTCCCGTGGCCGTTGGCCGCGGGCAGCTCGGCGGCGCGCCACTCGGGGCTGTTGGCCTCGGTGACGCCGACGAGCGGGTTGGCCAGGGCGGCCTGCGCCGCGGGCTCCAACTGGGCGAAGATCGCGGCCTGTGCGCTCGCGGACGAGGTGCGGGGGTGGACGAGCTCGGCGGCCCGGCCCGCCTCCTTCTCCGGCAGCCCGATCGTGAAGTCGATGCCGAGGGGGCCCGTGATCTCGTCGTGGAGGAAGGCTCCCGGCAGCCGTCCCGTGATGCGCCGGATCACCTCGCCGACCAGGAAGCCGTACGTCATCGCGTGGTAGCCGGACCGGGTGCCGGGCTCCCACCAGGGCTCCGTCGCCGCGAGCCGGGCCGTCGTCACCTCCCAGTCGTAGAACTCGGCGAGCGTGAGCGGCTCGCGCAGGCCGGACAGCCCTGCGCGGTGCGAGAGGAGATGGCGTACGGGAAGCCCCTCCTTGCCGGCGGCGGCGAACTCCGGCCAGTAGGTGGCGACAGGCGCGTCCAGGTCGAGCAGTCCCCGGTCCGCGAGCAGATGGGCGCAGAGCGCGGTCACGCCCTTGGTCGTGGACCAGACGTTCACCACGGTGTCGCGTTCCCACGGGCGCGTGCGGGCCGCGTCCGCCCAGCCGGCCCACAGGTCGACCACGGTCTCGCCGTGGACCTGGACCGTCACGGCGGCCCCGAGCTCGTCCCTCGTACGGAAGTTGTCCTCGAAGGCCTCTCGTACGGCGGCGAAGCGGGGGTCGCAGTGCCCCTCGGTCGACGGGGTCTCTTGCATGGCGTCCTCCACGAGAACTCGGCAGTCGCGAGCAGCGACACCGGCAACATACCGACCGGTCGGACAGCAGGGAAGGGAGTGCGCACGGAGGCGTCCGGAGACACGGCGGGGTTCGCCCGGTCGGTCCCTCCGCGTTGCCGGGACGCCCGGCTACCGGTTGCGTGGACCCGAGGAGTGGCACCGAGCAGCGGCGCCGAGGTGTCGCCGAGGTGTCGCCGAGGAGTGGCGCCGAGGTGGCACCGAAGGCTGCCCGGAGCCGCGGGAGAAATCGAGGTCGCTCGTGCCCGAGTACCCCCCGATCGCCAACCACGGTCTGATCGGCGACCTGCAGAGCGCCGCCCTGATCTCCGCCGACGGCGCCGTCGACTGGTTCTGTGCGCCCCGATTCGACTCGCCGAGCATCTTCGCCTCACTGCTCGACCAGGAGCGCGGCGGCCACTTCACCATCGCCCCCGCGCACGACGAGGTCACCGTCCGCCAGCTCTACCTGCCCGACACGGCCGTCCTGATCACCCGGTTCCTCACCCCGGAGGGGGTGGGCGAGGTCGTCGACTTCATGCCGGTGAGCGACCGGCCGGACGTACCCACCGACCGGCACCGCCTCGTGCGGGCCCTGCGCGTCGTGCGCGGCACCCTCACCTTCGACGTCGCGTGCCGGCCGCGCTTCGACTACGGGCGCGCGCCGCACACCCTCATGCTCGACGGCGCCGCCGCCACCTTCCACGGCCCCGACCTCGACGTCCACCTGCGGAGCAGCGTCCCCCTGGAAGCGGACGGGCAGGACGTGCGCGCCACCGTCACCCTCCGGCACGGCCAGACCGCCGGAATCGTCCTGGAGACCTCCGCCCCGGGAGCCGTCGCCCCCGAGCCGATCACCGAGGAGGCCGTCCAGGCGGCGCTGGAGGAGACCCGCGTCTTCTGGCACGGATGGATGCGCCGGTGCCGCTATCGCGGCCGCTGGCAGAGCATGGTCAACCGCTCGGCCATCACGCTCAAGCTGCTCATCTACGCTCCCTCCGGCGCCCCGATCGCCGCCCCCACCATGGGGCTCCCCGAGCAGATCGGCGGGGAGCGGAACTGGGACTACCGCTACACCTGGATCCGTGACGCGTCGTTCTCGGTGCGGGTCCTGCTCGACCTCGGATACATCGAGGAGGCCGACGCCTTCCGTCGCTGGCTCGGCGGCCGCGGCCGCGCCGCCCGCCCGCCGGGCGCCGAGCCGATGCAGATCATGTACCGGGTCGACGGCGACCCCCGGCTGTCCGAGGAGGTCCTGCCGCACCTGTCCGGCTACCGCGACTCCTACCCCGTACGGGCCGGGAACGGCGCCGCCGACCAGCTCCAGCTCGACATCTACGGCGAGTTCGCCTACGCGATGACCCACTCGCCGGATCTGGCCGAACTCGCAGGCTACGAGGGGTGGAAGGGGTTCGCCGCGCTCCTCGACTGGCTCTGCGACAACTGGGACCGACCCGACGAGGGCATCTGGGAGACGCGCGGCGGACGCAAGGACTTCACGTACAGCCGGATGATGTGCTGGGTGGCCCTGGACCGCGGCATCCGTCTCGCCCACGAGTACGCCCGTCCCGCCGACCTTTCGCGCTGGACCGCGCAGCGCGACGCGATCCTGGTCCAGGTCATGGAACGCGGCTGGAATCCGGAGCGCAAGGCCTTCGTCCAGCACTACGACAGCGAGGTGCTCGACGCGTCCCTGCTGCTCATGCCGCTCGTCGGCTTCATCTCGCCGAAGGCGCCCTCGTGGCTCTCCACGCTCGACGCCATGGACCGCGAACTCGTCACCGACAGCCTCGTCTACCGCTACAACCCCGAGGCGTCCCCCGACGGACTGCGCGGCTCCGAGGGCACCTTCTCGCTCTGCAGCTTCCTCTACGTGGAGGCCCTCGCCCGGGCCGGCCGCCTCGACCAGGCCCGCTACGCGATGGACAAGATGCTCACATACGCCAACCACGTCGGCCTCTTCGCGGAGGAGATCGGCCGCACCGGTGAGCAACTCGGTAACTTCCCCCAGGCGTTCACCCACCTCGCCCTCATCACCGCCGCGATGGCCCTCGACGAGGAACTCGACAAGGCCGCCGACCTGAGGTGAGCCCGACGGCCGTGCTCGCCGAGCGTTTCGGCACACCCTGGATCTTGAGGGCGTACCCCCGTCGGCCCCGGGTGTCTCCGCGCCGCGCGGGTGAGCCGCGTCTCACCCGGGCGGTCGCGCTTGCCTATGCAACGAGTTGCATAGAAGGATTCCGGGTGTGGCGATCGAACACGCGATTCTCGTGTCCCTCCTTGAGAAGCCCGGATCCGGCTACGAGCTGGCCCGGCGCTTCGAGCGGTCCATCGGGTACTTCTGGACCGCCAGCCATCAGCAGATCTACCGCGTGCTCAAGCGGATGCAGAGCGACGGCTGGGTCGACGTCCGGGACGTGCCGCAGCAGGGCCGTCCGGACAAGAAGGAGTACACCGTCGCGGACCTCGGTCAGGCCGTGCTGTCCAGCTGGATCCACGAACCCATCGAGCCCGAGAGCATCCGGCACGACCTCGCCGTGAAGATCCGGGGCGCGGCCTTCGACGACCCGGCCGCGCTGATCCACGAGGTCGAGCGGCACCGGAGCGCGCACACCGAGCGCCTCGCCCACTACCTCGCGGGCGAGGAACGCGATTTCCCGGGGCCGGAAGCCGACGAGGACTCGCCCGCCGCCGGCCCGCTCGACGCCGGCCGGGAGCTCCAGCACGTCGTACTGCGCGGGGGCATCGCGTACGAACGGATGACGCTGGCCTGGCTCGACGACGTCCTCGCCACCCTCCACCGGCTCGCCGCGGCGCGCTGAGACGCGCCCCGAACCGCCACGACCACCGCGTCCACCGCACTCCACCACTCCACCCCACTTCACCGCACCCCACCGGACCGAAAGACGGAGCCATGGCCGACTCGCTGCTGTTCAACCCGCACACCTACGACCCGGCGCACTTCGACCCCGAGACCCGGCGGCTGCTCCGCGCCACCGTCGACTGGTTCGAGGCGCGCGGCAAGCGCCGGATCATCGAGGACTACCGCACCCGGGCCTGGCTGGGCGACTTCCTCGCCTTCTCCGCCAAGGAGGGCCTGTTCGAGACCTTCCTGACGCCGTCCGCCGAGGCGGGGGGCGACGCCTCCGAGGGCGGGCAGGACAAGCGCTGGGACACCGCCCGTATCGCCGCCCTCAACGAGATCCTCGGCTTCTACGGACTCGACTACTGGTACGCCTGGCAGGTCACCATCCTCGGCCTCGGCCCGGTCTGGCAGAGCGACAACGCCGCCGCCCGCGCCCGCGCCGCCGAACTCCTCGCCCAGGGCGAGGTGTTCGCCTTCGGTCTCTCCGAGAAGACCCACGGCGCCGACATCTACTCCACCGACATGCTTCTGGAGCCTGAGGCCGACGGCGGCTTCCGCGCCACCGGTTCCAAGTACTACATCGGCAACGGCAACGCCGCCGGACTCGTCTCCGTCTTCGGCCGCCGTACCGACGTCGAGGGCCCCGACGGCTACGTGTTCTTCGCCGCCGACAGCCGCCACCCGGCGTACCACCTCGTCAAGAACGTCGTCGACTCCTCGAAGTTCGTCAGCGAGTTCCGTCTGGAGGACTACCCGGTCGCCGCCGAGGACGTCCTGCACACCGGCCGCGCCGCCTTCGACGCCGCCCTCAACACCGTCAACGTCGGCAAGTTCAACCTGTGCACCGCCTCGATCGGCATCTGCGAGCACGCGATGTACGAGGCCGTCACCCACGCCCAGAACCGCATCCTCTACGGCCGCCCCGTCACCGCCTTCCCGCACGTGCGGCGCGAGCTCGCCGACGCGTACGTCCGTCTCGTCGGCATGAAGATGTTCAGCGACCGCGCCGTCGACTACTTCCGCTCCGCCGGTCCCGACGACCGCCGCTACCTCCTCTTCAACCCGATGACGAAGATGAAGGTGACCACGGAGGGCGAGAAGGTCATCGACCTGATGTGGGACGTCATCGCCGCCAAGGGCTTCGAGAAGGACAACTACTTCGCCCAGGCGGCCGTCGAGATCCGCGGCCTGCCGAAGCTGGAGGGCACGGTCCACGTCAACCTGGCGCTGATCCTGAAGTTCATGCGCAACCACCTCCTCGCGCCGGCCGACTACGAGCCCGTACCCACCCGGCTGGACGCGGCCGACGACACCTTCCTCTTCCGTCAGGGACCGGCCCGCGGTCTGGGCTCCGTCCGCTTCCACGACTGGCGCCCGGCGTACGACACGTACGCCGGAGTGCCGAACGTCGCCCGCTTCCGCGAACAGGCCGACGCACTCTGCGAGTTCGTCCGCACCGCCGCGCCCGACGAGGAGCAGAGCCGCGACCTCGACCTCCTCCTCGCCGTCGGCCAGCTCTTCGCGCTCGTCGTGCACGGCCAGCTGGTCCTGGAGCAGGCCCGCCTGACGGAACTCGACGAGGACGTCCTCGACGAGCTGTTCGCCGTGCTCGTACGGGACTTCTCCGCCCATGCGGTCGAGCTGCACGGCAAGGACTCCGCCAGCGAGCAGCAGCAGGCGTGGGCCCTGGGAGCCGTCCGGCGCCCGGTCGTCGACGAGGCCCGCTCGGGCCGGGTCTGGCAGCGCGTCGAGGCGCTGTCCGGCACGTACGAGATGGCACCGTAGGGTCCCGTCGAACGGGGCCGGGGCATGCTCGCCCCGGCCCCGTTCGGTGCGCGACCGGCCCTGGTCAGGCGACCGGGTGCCCCGCGCTGTCCGTCCGCGCCGCCTGGCTGGAGAACTTGTTCAGGAAGACGTCGTACCGGCCGTCCGGGCGCCGGGTGAGCGTCGCGCCGTCCTGCCAGATGCCGTTCTCCGGCCACCACTGGGAGCCGATCGGGTCTCCCTGGTTCTGGTGGATGTTGTGCATGCCGAGGCGTCCCTCGGCGTCGTCGACGAACGGTTCGCCGAAGACGAGCGTGTGCCGCCCCCGCACGAGCATCGGCTCCAGCGCGTCTGCGGCGTCCTCGTTGGAGCCCGCCTGCCACGGTCGCGAGCCCAGCAGGTCCAGGAGTTCCTGGAGCCAGGACGGGGGACGGCGTTCGAAGAGGACCCCGGTGTGGTCCACCAGTTCCGGGTGGCGCAGGTAGTCCATGGCGCCGGAGTCGGGGGTGGGCGCGAGGTCGAGGTAGCCGGGGGAGAGGGCGGCGGCGGGCCCGACGAGGGAGGCCTTCAGGGTGAAGGTCTTCCACTGCACCCCCACGTTGGACTTGTGACTGTCGACGTCGATGGCGCAGTGGTACTGCCCGGCGGGCGCGTCCACCTTCAGATTGACGTGGAACCAGCGCCCCTGGTCGTCCTCGTCGTCCCGGAAGTGGTCGTCGAGGGTCCCCACGAGCACGCCGTAGTTCTGGAATGGCATGCCGCCAGTGAATCACCGGTGATCACGCTGCGTACAGCACCCATTGCGGTACGTGTGGCGGGATTCCGGGGAAACGGAGGTGAAGTGCAGGTCAGAGCCCTGATATATTCATCTTGTCGCTGCGGGTGATCATCACTCACCGCGACGCACACCTTGTCCGGGTGGCGGAATGGCAGACGCGCTAGCTTGAGGTGCTAGTGCCCTTTATCGGGCGTGGGGGTTCAAGTCCCCCCTCGGACACGACGACTCGTCGTACGAAGTGGTGGTCGAGAGCGATCTCGGCCACCACTTCGTCGTTTCCGGGTGCGGAGCCCGCACCCGGATCACATCAGCAGCGAGCCCGGATCCCTCACCAGTGGCGCCGTCCCCACCGAGTTGCTCACGTTGAAGGTCACGCTGCCCGCGCGGTAGCGGTCCTCGGTCCATTCGATCGGGCGGCCGTCCGGATTGCTGGTCAGGTGCCGCTGGCGCAGTAGCGGGCTTCCCCGGCGGACCCGGAGCAGCCGGGCGTCGTCGCTGCCGGCCGGGACGGCGTCGATGAGGTGCTCGCCGTAGTGCGCGATGATCCCGGCCTCCTCCGCCATGCTGTCCATGATCGAGGCACAGTCGACGGGCAGCGCCTCGACCGTCGGGGCGACCCAGCCCGCGTACGCCGTACGTTCCACCATGACGGGTTCGCCGTCCAGGAGCCGCAGGCGCAGGACGTCCAGGACCCCCGCCCCCTCCGGCAGGACGAGCCGGCGTGCCTCCTCGGGGGTGGCCGTACGGCGTTCCCGGTGGAGGAAGTGGCTGGTCGCCTGGTAGCCCATGGCCCGCGCCCACTGGGCGAAGCTGTGGAGCTCGGCGAAGCTGTGCCGGCGCTCCCTGCGGAGGACGATGCGGCGGGCGCCCTGGCGTGAGCCGATGAGCCCTTCGGAGGTGAGCAGGGCGACGGCCTGGCGTACCGTGCCGCGCGACGCCGCCCAGCGGGTGGCGAGGTCGCTCTCGGAGGGCAGGCGGGCACCGACGGCGTACTCGCCGCTGAGGATCGAGCGGCGGAGTCCCTCCGCGATCTCCACGTAGAGCGCCGTCACGGCATCCCCCTTCTTGCGTGTGGTTGCGTATCGCTGTGCACAGCTGGTCACAGCGTGTGTTGTGCAGGGGGCAGCCTAACCCGACCGGACGGCCCCGCGGTGAGTTCCCCGATAGGTCCAAGTTCACTGCATTCACCTGGTGTTCACCGCACCCGGCTCTTCCGGGAGGCGCCCGGAGCCGGTCATGTTCCGTTCATTTTGCGGACAGGATGTAAGGGCGAACTAAGGGCGGCTTGTTCAGACAAGTTCCTTCACTCGCTTCTGGGAGAACCCGTGCGCAGAACCCCCCTCCGCGGTGCCGCCGTGCTGCTCGGCGCCGCCGTCCTGACCACCGTCACCGCCTGTGGCGCCGCACCCGAGGGTGAGGCCGGAGCCAACGGCGACGGTGCCAAGGCGGCCACCGCGGCGTCGGCCAAGGACTTCGGCGGCATGGACGCCCTCGTCAAGGCGGCCAAGCAGGAAGGCGCCCTCCACGTCATCGCGCTCCCGCCGGACTGGGCCAACTACGGCGAACTGATCAAGACCTTCGAGACCAGGTACGGCATCAAGATCGAGAGCGAGAACCCGGACGCCGCGAGCGCCGACGAGATCGCCGCCGTCAAGTCCCGCAAGGGCCAGAAGCGCGCCCCCGACGTCCTCGACCTCGGCATCGCCTTCGCCCGCAGCGGCGCCGAGGAGGGCCTGTTCGCCCCGTACAAGGTCGAGGCCTGGGACAAGATCCCCGCCGCCCAGAAGGACGAGGCCGGCCGCTGGTACAACGACTACGGCGGCTACGTCTCCATCGGCTGCGACGCCAAGCGCATCCCCAACTGCCCGAAGACCTTCGCCGACCTGCTCAAGCCGGAGTACAAGGGCAAGGTCGCCCTCAACGGCAACCCGACCAAGTCCGGCTCCGCCTTCGGCGGTGTGTACGCGGCGGCCCTCGCCGACAAGGGCTCCTTCGCCGACATCCAGCCCGGCATCGACTTCTTCGGCAAGCTGAAGAAGAGCGGCAACTTCATCCCCGTCGAGTCCACCCCGGCCACGGTCGAGAAGGGCGAGACGCCCATCAGCATCGACTGGGACTACCTGAACGCCGGCTACGCCGACCAGTTCAAGGACAAGGGCGTCGACTGGCAGGTCGCCGTGCCCACCGACGGCGTCTACGCCCAGTTCTACTCGCAGGCCGTCAACAAGGACGCCCCGCACCCCGCGGCCGCCCGCCTGTGGATGGAGTACCTCTACAGCGCCGAGGGCCAGAACCTCTGGCTCAAGGGCTACGCCCGCCCGGTGCTCCTCCCGGCCATGACCGCCGACGGCACCGCCGACAAGACCTTCGTCGCCAAGCTGCCCGCCGTCACCGGCACCCCCGCCTTCCCGGCCTCCGCCGAGCTCGACAAGGCCAAGGCCACCCTCGCCGAGAAGTGGGACAAGGCCGTCTCCTGATGTCCTCCGCCTCCTCCACCCCCACCGGGGGAACCGCCGGCGGCACCCGCCGCCGGCGGCGCGGCCCGCGCACGTGGCTCGCCGCCCTCCCCCTCATCGCCTTCACCGGGCTGTGCTTCGGCCTGCCGCTCGGCGCCCTCCTGTACGGCGCCGTGACCCGCACCGACCCCGGCACCGGCGCCACCGCCCTGACCGGCGAGCACCTGAGCCGCTCCCTCCAGGGGCCCTACCTGGGCTCCCTCGTCGGCAGCGTCCAGCTCTCCGCCCTCACCGCGCTCATCGCCTCGGTCCTCGGTGTCCTCATCGCCCAGGCCGTCGTCACCTCCCGCTCCCAGGCGCTGCGCAACGCCGTACTCACCGCCTCCGGAGTCCTCGCCAACTTCGGCGGCGTCCCCCTCGCGTTCGCGTTCATCGCGACCGTCGGCATCTCCGGCGTCGTCACCCAGCTCGCCGACCTGAGCAGCCTCGGCTGGAACCTGTACTCGTTCACCGGCCTCGCCGTGGTCTACCTGTACTTCCTCATCCCGCTCATGGTCCTGGTGATCCTCCCCGCGCTCGACGGGCTGCGCCCCCAGTGGCGCGAGGCCGCGCAGAACGCGGGCGCCGGCGGGTGGCAGTACTGGCGCCACGTCGGCATCCCCGTCCTCGCGCCGTCCCTGCTCGGCGGGTTCGTGCTGCTCTTCGGCAGCGCCTTCGCCGCGCACGCCACCGCGGCGGCGCTCGTCGGCGGATCCGTCCCCCTGGTCACCCTCAAGATCGCGGACGCCCTCTCCGGGAACGTCCTCGTCGGCCAGGAGAACGTCGCCCTCGCCCTCGGCCTCGACATGATCCTCATCGCCGGACTCGTCATGGCCGTCTACCTCCCCCTCCAGCGCAGGAGCGCCCGATGGCTGCGATGACCCCCACCGCCCGGGAGGCCGCACCGAGGCCCGGCACGGACGACGCGGACACGGTCCCACCCGCCGCACCCACGCGGACCCGGACCCGGCGTCGGCCCCGCGTCTGGCGCGGAGTCGTCCTCGGCCTCGGCGGCGCCTACTTCCTCGTCCCGCTGATCGCCTCGTTCGTCTTCACCGTGCACACGCCCGGCCAGGGCGTCTCCTTCGAGGCGTACACCGCGCTGCTCGCCGCCGACGGCTTCACCGAGAGCCTGCTGCTCTCCCTGGGCCTGGCGGCCGCGACGATCGTCCTCGCGCTGCTGCTCGCCGTACCCGCCCTGGTGGCCGTACGGATCGGGGCGCCCCGGCTGCGGCCGGTCGTCGAGGTGATGTGCATGCTGCCGCTGGTGGTGCCGCCCATCGCGCTCGTCACCGGCATCAGCACCGTCCTGCGCTGGGGCCCCGACCACCTCTCGCGGACCCCGCTCTACCAGACCTTCCTCGCGGTGCAGAACGAGAGCTTCCCGTTCGTCCTGGTCCTCGCGTACACGGTGATGGCCCTGCCGTTCGTGTACCGGTCCCTCGACGCCGGACTGCGCGCCGTCGACGTCCCCACGCTCGTCGAGGCCGCGCGCAGCTGCGGGGCGAGCTGGCCGTACGTGATGTTCCGCGTCATCCTGCCCAACCTGCGCTCCTCGCTCGCGGGCGCCGCGTTCCTCACCCTGGCCCTGGTCCTCGGCGAGTTCACCATCGCCTCGCTGCTCGGCTTCCGGCCCTTCGCGGTGTGGATCGTGTCCATCTCCGGAGCCCACGCCCGGATGTCGGTGGCCGTGTCCCTGCTCAGCCTCGTCATCACCTGGGTCCTGCTGCTCGCCCTCTCCAGGGCGGGAACGGCGCCGACCAGCACACCCGGCGCTCCGAGCTCCGCCCGCAAGGCCCGCAGTTCCCGTACGCCGTCCCGCACTTCGCCCAAGGAGTCCTGACCCATGTCCTCGTCCACAGCAACAGCGGAGCGGACCGAGCCGGTCGCGGTCGGCGGGGCGCGCGTCGAATTCCGGGGCCTGCGCCGCACGTTCGGCACCACCATCGCACTCGACGGACTCGACCTGACCGTCGAGCCCGGCAAACTCCTCGCCCTGCTCGGCCCGTCGGGCTGCGGCAAGACCACCGCGCTCCGCGTCCTCGCCGGCTTCGAGCGACCCGACGCGGGCGAAGTCCTCGTCGACGGCGCCGACATCACCCAGGTCCCGGCCAACCGCCGCGACGCGGGCATGGTGTTCCAGTCGTACAGCCTCTTCCCCAACCTCACGGCCGCCGACAACGTCGCCTTCGGCCTGCGCGTACGGAAGGTGAAGGCGGCCGAACGGCGCGCCCGGGCCGCCGAACTCCTCGACCTCGTCGGCCTGCCCCAGCACGGGGACCGCTACCCGCACCAGATGTCGGGCGGCCAGCAGCAGCGCGTGGCACTCGCCCGGGCACTCGCCCTGCGGCCCCGCGTCCTGCTCCTCGACGAGCCGCTGTCCGCGCTCGACGCCAAGGTCCGGCTCAGCCTGCGGGAGGAGATCCGCCGCCTCCAGCTCTCCCTCGGCATCACCACGGTCTTCGTCACCCACGACCAGGAGGAGGCGCTGTCCATGGCGGACCGCGTCGCCGTCCTCAACGCCGGAAAGCTGGAGCAGTGCGCCGCCCCGGCCGAGCTCTACCGCCGCCCGGCGACCCCCTTCGTCGCCGAGTTCGTCGGCACCATGAACCGGCTCCCGGGCGTCCTGACGGACTCCGGCGAGGTCGAGGTGGCGGGCATCCGCCTGCCCGTCGACGGCGAGGCCCCGAAGCTCCGCGAGGTCGACGTCCTGGTCCGCCCCGAGAACGTCACCGTGACCGAGGCCGCCGACGGCGACGCCACCGTCGTCTCCACCTCCTTCCTCGGCTCCGTCACCCGCGTCCACCTCGACCACGCCGGTACGCGCGTCAAGGCGGACCTCTCCTCCCGGGAGGCGACCGGGCTCACCCCCGGCGCGCGCGTCACCCTCGGCCTCGCCCCGCACCCCGCGCTCGTCGCGCCGAGGGCGGAGCGGTGACCGAACTCGCCGCCGTCCTCTTCGACATGGACGGCACCCTGGTCGACACCGAGGTCCTCTGGTGGGAGGCCACGGTGGAGATCGCCGCACGGATCGGCCACCGGCTGACGGACGCGGACGCCCCCGAGGTCGTCGGACGCGCCGTCGAGGACACCGCCGCCCACCTCGTACGCGTGACGGGAAACCCGGACGCCGACGGCGTGGCGACGGCACTCACCGCCGCCTTCCAGGAGCGGGTCGACCGGGGTGCGCCGCTGCGTCCAGGCGCGGGCCGGCTCCTGGCCGAACTCGTCGCGGAGGGCGTGCCGTTCGCCCTGGTGAGTGCGTCGCCGCGGTCGGTGGTGGACTCGGTCATCGGGGGCGCGCTCGCGCACGTCCCCTTCGCGTTCACCCTCTCGGCCGACGACACCGTACGGACGAAGCCGCATCCCGACCCGTACCGCGCGGCCGCCCGCCGGTTCGGCGTACCGGACGCGGCGTGCGTCGCCGTCGAGGACTCCCCGGACGGGGCGGCCTCGGCCGACGCGGCGGGCTGCACGGTCCTCGTCGTCCCGTCCATGCTGCCCGTGCCGGCACGACCGGGGCGGATCTTCGCGGAGAGCCTGGAGGAGGTGTCGGTCGCGGGGCTGCGCCGTTACGTGGCGGGCGGCGGCGAGGGCGGCGACGGCCCCGCCACGGGGGACGAGGTGACGGCGACCGGCGCGTGAGTGGGCCCGTGGCCCGTGGTCCGTGTCCTCGGAGGCCGAGGTCTCAGCCGCGCTCCCGCTCGCGCAGATACGCCTCCAGCGCCGCGGCCCCCGCCAGCATCGACCGGCCGCGCGCGGACAGCCGGTCGCGCCAGTCCCCGAGCGCGGCCTCCAGCGGCTGGAGACCACCGGCCGCCCGCACCTGCGTGATCAGCGGGGCGATCTGCTCCAACAGGTAGCCGCCACGCCTGAGTTGGTGGACAAGACGGGCGTCCCGCACGTCGGCCTCGTCGTAGACGCGGTACCCGGTGAGCGGATCGCGGCGCGGGCGCACCAGCCCGGCGCGCTCCCAGGCGCGCAGTGTCGCGGGCCGGATGCCGAGCTTCTCCGCGAGGGGGCCGATGAACGTGTCGCCCGGCACGACGAGCGTGCCGCCGGGCTCGGTCGCGGTGGTGGCGGCGGTGGGCTCCAGGTCGCGGAGGGCGTTCTCGACGGCCCGGAGGGTCCGGCGGTCGTCGAGGAGCAGGGCGTGGCTCTCGTCGACGAGACGGAACGCCTCCTCGGCCGCGCCCTCGTTCACCGCCCGCATGATCGCCGTCGCCGTCCGGTGGCCGTGGCCGGGCAGCAGGGCGAGGAAGGCGCGGAGCGCGCCCGCGTGGAGCGAGGTGTAGCTGCGGTATCCGGAGGGGGTGCGGGCGGCGGCCGGCAGCGCGCCGGCCTCCTCGTAATTCCGGATCGCCTGCGTGGACAGACCGTGCTCGCGCGCCAGATCGACGGGCCGAAGCTGTCCATTGCTTTGAAGGTTTCGCCCCATGATGCCGCCGATTTCGCGCAAAAGTCTCAACCGAGTGTTCAACGATACCGTTGAAGGCATGGCTACCGACATCAAGGACGTCACCCATGCCGTCGACGCCGCCGCTGTCATGGCCCTGCTCCGGGGCAGGCCGAGGCTGCTCGCCCTGGGCGAGCCCACGCACGGCGAGGACGCGCTGCTCGACGTACGCAACGAACTGTTCCGGCAGCTCGTCGAGCAGGAGGGCTACCGGACGATCACCATCGAGAGCGACTGCATGCGGGGTCTGCTCGTGGACGACTACGTCACCACGGGTGCCGGCACCCTCGACCAGGTCATGGAGCAGGGATTCAGCCACGGTTGGGGCGCGTCGGCCGCCAACCGCGAGCTCGTCCGCTGGATGCGTACCTTCAACGACGGCCGCCCGGCGGCCGACCGGCTCCGCTTCGCGGGCTTCGACGGCCCGCTGGAGATCACCGGCGCCGAGAGCCCCCGAGAGGCCCTCACCGCACTCCACGGCTACCTCTCCGCCCGGGTGGAAACGGACCTGCTCGACGCCACCTGCACCCTGGACACGCTCGACCGCCTGCTCGGCCCCGACGACCGGTGGACGAATCCCGCCGCGATGACGGACCCGTCCCGGTCCGTGGGGCAGTCGGCCGATGCCACGGAACTGCGCCTGCTCGCCGACGACCTGGTGGCGCTGCTCGACGCGCAGGGGCCGCACCTGATCGCGACGAGCTCGCCGGACGACGGGGACCGGGCACGTCTGTACGGCCGCACGGCCACCGGTCTGCTCCGCTACCACTACTGGATGGCCGACACCTCGCCGAGCCGCATGACGCGGCTGGTGAGCCTGCGGGACCGGATGATGGCCGACAACCTCCTGGCTGTCGCGGGTGCCGACGCCGACGCCGCTGCCGTCGGGGCCGTCGACCCTGCGGCCCCCGTCGACCGGGCCCCGGTACTGGTCCACGCCCACAACGGCCATCTCCAGCGGAACAAGAGCACGATGCGGATGGGCGGCCTGCCGGTCGAGTGGTGGAGCGCGGGCGCGATCGTGAGCGCCCAACTGGGCGAGGAGTACGCCTTCCTGGCGACGGCACTCGGCACGATCCGGCACAAGGGAGTGGACAGCCCGCCGCGGGACACCGTCGAGGGACTCCTGTACGCGGGACCGGAGGGGTGCTCGGTCATCGACGCCCGCGGTCTGGCCGCCGCCCTCGGCGACTCCCCGCCCGCGCCGCGGGTATCTCCTTGGTTCGGCTACGCGCCGCTCGCCCCGGCGCACCTGGCCGACATCGAAGGCATCGTGTTCGTGAAGGACGTCTAGGCCTTCTCTTTTTGACTTCACGGTGATTGGGCCACGTGCGAGTGTGGTGAATATGCCGCAGCTCGGTCACCGCCTCCGATCCTTCAGATTCACGTTCGGGCTTGCCCCGACGGCCTTCACCGCATGCCGGGAGACGGCTGTCGACGTCACGTCGAGGTTCTGAGCCACCGGGTGAGGCCGCCGCCGCTGCTGCTACGGTCCAGCGCCATGAACACTGACGACTGGACGGCGCTCAGCGCCATTGCTGCCGCGGTCGGGGTGGTGGTCACCGCGGTCATGGCGTACTGGACGACCCGCAAAGCGGCGGCGGCCGCCGCGGACTCGGCTGACACCGCGCGAGAGGTGGCGAAGATCGAACGCGACCGCTGGCACCGCGAGTTGACTCCTGAGCTGACCTTCAGCCTGATCCGCGTGGGCCCCAACCGTCTGAGGCTCACCACCACACTCGACGGCCCGGTCGGCCTGGATCACCTCGACACGATCACCCTCACGGTGCGCGACGAGGCCGGACGGGATCACTCAGCCAGACCGCACTACGACGAAGCAATGCGTACGGAGCTGGCGTCGGTGATCTGGGGGGCCGCCCGATTCAGCCCCGGGGTCGACGGGGTTGCCGCGCCCGGCCGCAAGAGCACTATCCGGAGCCTGGAGCGCGGCGACTTCGTGTACCGGCAGATGGACAACTCCGAGCCGCCGAGCTGGTTCCAGGACCCGGGAGATTGGGTGGACGGGTATGGGGACGCGAAACTGCGCCTGCACGCGGTCTGCGAGGTGGAGGGGCATAGACCCTGGATCGTCGTTGCCGAGGTCGAGAACCCGGGGATGGAGTACGTCTCCGACGGCTCAGACGAGAGGGAGATTCCGGAGCAGTACCGCTGAATCACGGCTGGCCGGGGTCGAGGCCCCGGCGACCCCAGCCGCGCCGGAGGACCCCGGCGGCAGGCCCGCGGGTCGGATGCTGCGCTCTGCGAGGGTCGGCCCTCGAGCTCCGTGCCGACTCACGGCGAGCCGTCCTCGGGTGTGACCGAGATGCGCGCCGAAGGGGCAGCGGGATGTTCTTGAAGTCCTGATGCGCTCGGACTCGCCTGCGACGGCGGGTGGCAGGGTCGCGCTCGGCGACGTGCCGGGCGGCCGCGTCGACGCCGGGGCGGGCGTACCGCTCCAGGGGACGGACGGAGGCCCGGCGCCAGCGTGCGTACCTGGGTCATGCCCCCGGATCCTCCGTCACGGGCAGGCACTCGGCGAGCAGGTCGACGACGTCGCGCCAGGCTCGCTGCGCGTGCCGTGGGTGGTAGCCGACGCCGGGGACCACGGGGTGGTCGACCGGCGGGTGGTGGAAGGCGTGCAAGGCGCCGCCGTAGACCGTGAGGCGCCAGTCGACGCCCGCGGCCTGCATCTCGGCGGTGAACGCGTTCCGTTGCGCGGGCGGCATGATCGGGTCTTCCGACCCGACCCCGGCCCACACCGGGCAGCGAATGCGCGCCGCCTCGCCCGGTCGGCCCGTGGTCAGTCCGTTGACCGTTCCGATCGCGCGCAGGCTGACGCCGCCGCGCCCGAGTTCCAGCCCGACGGCGCCCCCGGTGCCGTAGCCGACGGCGGCGATCCGGTCGGGGTCGGTCCGCGGTTCGGCGCGCAACACGTCGAGCGCCGCTTGGCCGATGCCCCGCATCCGGTCGGGATCAGCGAGCAGCGGCAGGCAACGGGCCAGCATCTCCTCGGGGTCGCCCAGATAGCGCCCGCCGTGAAGGTCGAAGGCCAGCGCTATGTACCCCAGTTCGGCGAGAGCGTCGGCCCGGCGGCGCTCGACGTCGCTGAGCCCCGTGCCCTCTGGTCCGAGCAGCACCGCGGGCCGGCGGTCGACACCGGCCGGGAGCGCGAGGTGCCCGATCATCGTCAAACCGTCGGCCGGGTACTCGACCGTACGCGTCGTCATGGTCGTCATGAGACTGGACTGTAGTGATCGTCGAGCCCGGTCCGGCTGCTGTTCTGCCGCTGGCAGAACAGCGGGTAGCCCTCTGAAATACGGCGAGGGCTCACAAGAACCGTCACAAGCCCCGTCCCCACGGCAGCGCTGGCGACACGTGCCGAATGGGTGACAGTCGAGGTGTGCTCAGGGCGTCGAGATCATCTCGTTGCCCCTTGGCGCGTATCTCGGTCACACCCCGTCCTGACTCGCGGGCGTCGTCGCCTCGTGGAGATGCGTCTCGACCGGGCCCAGGTGCTGGTCATGAGCCAGGACGATCTCGTCCGCGAGGTTGAGGATGCGGATGGTGCCGGTAGGAAACCGGACGGTGATGCCGACGGCGAAGTCGTACGTGCCGTGCTGGTAGCGGATCTCTCGGGCGGCGAGGATCTGCCGGCCGACGAACCGGGTCACGGGGAAGTCGGGCAGGTCGTCCTCGACCGCGGTGTGGCCGCATTCGTCCATGTCGTAGGGGCCGTGGGGCTGGTTGATCTCCATGGACAGCCTGTCGCCCGGCGTGTGGAACCGCACGGGACCGAGGCCGTCCATGTGCAACCACATGTGGAGGAGAGAGGGCTCGGTCTCCGGGTAGTGGTGCCAGGACGTCGTCACCTTCAGCAGGCGTTTGCCGACAAGGTCCTCAGCGTTGATCATCTGCCGATGCTTTCACGGCGTGAAACGACTCGGCACTGATTTCCAGGGGGTGCCGGGCCGAGTCCGCGCAGCACATGGCGGTCTTCTCATCGAGCCCGAGGACCTCGGCGAGGTGAAGTGGGTCCGTTCCTTGGGCCAGGGCTGTTACGTCACTGGTCGGGCGAACACTCGAAGGAGGGAGAAGCCCCTGGCCACGGCCTCGGTCACTGAGCGAGGCTCAGGGGAACTCACGGGACGTCGCACAATCGCCTCCGGCGAGGGGTGCGGCCAGCGCGCGGGAGATGATCATGATCATGGCGTGGTGCCCTCCGCTGGGTGATCAGGGGAGGGCGCCGTGCCAGAGACCGTCTACAGGCCGGGGAGTTGCGGGTGTTCCATGGTGGTGCCGTCAGGATTCCGCCCAAGGGCGGCCTCTAGAACGGCGGGGAGGTCCTCCTCGGGGACCGCGGTGCGCACGTCCGCCAGAACCTGGGGAAAGTCGTCATCGTCGATGACGCCCATGTGCTCCTGACGGAGTCGGTAGATGATCTCGACGAGCTCCGGTCGCAGCCGCATCCAGGCACGGGAGCTACGGATCTCTTCATCGACCTCATGCATGAACCACCGCATGACCTCGTACGGAACGTCAGCGTGCCCTGCATTCGGGTTGAGGCACACCGTCGGCTCCCGTGCCGGATCCTCGTCAGGGACGATGGCGATCACGAGAGTCCGTTGCCCAGCCACGTGATCCAGTTCCAGATACCAGGCGTCATCGGGCACGGAGTACATCGCGGTGATCGCGTAGTCGCCGTCGGGGTGTCGAAAGACCATTGCCGCATGCTTCCACGCGACGGCCCCCAGGGTGCGACGGTGATCGGCCCAACGCCGACCGCGGACCGGATCGGCCGGCATCAACGGCCCGATCGGCATTAAATCGGTGGTGTCCGGCAGGGCGGCCCGCATAAGTTGGTCCCGCGACCGCGTCTCCGATGCGCTCGGCTGCGGCTACTTCTTCCGAAACCAAGTGACGCCGCCGCCACCTCTGATCTCGGTGGGCGTGGTCGCCTCGGCCCCGGTGGACCTTTCCCGGGGCCGTCCGTTCCTTTCCTTTCCTTTGGATCCGGGGGGATTCACTGCCTCGCTACACCCGACGCGTCTCGAAAGTCTGGTCCGAGATGCTCGTGGCCCCGCACGTTTCGGCGGCGGCCCGCGCGATGCCTCAGCAGCCGCAGATCCACCATCAGCCCACCCCGCAGCAGTTCCACACGTACGAGGGCGGACCGGCCTTCGTCCGGGAACCCCGTGACGAGCTCTTCCTGTTGGCCGTCGCCAACTTCGTCGCGCAGCGGACCTTCTACGAGAGCGGCACGGAGCGCGACGAACGGTACGTCCGGCTCGTCGGGCGGCTCGCTGTCGAGGACCCCGCATGGACTGCGGGCCTGCTGCGCTGGCTGCGCGGCGAGGGCAACATGCGTACGGCGTCCCTGGTGGGCGCCGCCGCGTACGTACGGGCCCGGCTGGAGGCGGGCGCGTCCGACGGCCCCTCCAACCGTTCCGTGATCGACGCGGTGCTCCAACGGGCCGACGAGCCCGGCGAGTTGCTCGCCCACTGGACCGCGACGTACGGACGGAACGTGCCGCAACCCGTGAAGCGGGGCATCGCCGACGCCGTACGCAGGCTGTACTCGTCGCGGTCCCTGCTGAAGTACGACACCGCGTCCCACGAGTTCCGCTTCGGTGACGTGCTCAACCTGGTGCACGCTTCCCCCGACCCGGACAAGCCGTGGCAGGGCGCGCTCTTCCGGTACGCCCTGGACCGCCGTCACCACCCGGAGACGGCGCTTCCGCCGGCCTCCGACACCGTGCTGACGGCGCACCGGGCCCTCATGGAACTGCCCGTGGACGAGAGGCGGTCCGTGGTGACCGGGCCGGACGGCAGCGAGCGGCTGGCCGCGGCCGGCATGACGTGGGAGGCCCTGGCGGGCTGGCTCCACGGGCCACTGGACGCCGCGGTGTGGGAGGCCGTGATCCCCGCGATGGGCCCGATGGCACTGCTGCGGAATTTGCGGAACTTCGACGCCGCGAAGATCTCGGCAGAGGCCACGGGCAGGGTCGCGGCCAGGATCTCGGACGTCGACGAGGTCGCCAGGTCCCGGCAGTTCCCCATGCGCTATCTGGCCGCGCGCAAGCACGCGCCGAAGCGGTGCTGGGCGGACGCGCTGGAACAGGCACTGGGCCACTCCCTGGCCAACGTACCGGCGCTGCCCGGCCGGACGCTGATCCTGGTGGACCGGTCGGACTCCATGTTCTGGGACACCGTCTCGGAACGATCCACACTGACCCGGGCGGCAGCGGCGGCCGTCTTCGGCTGCGCGCTGGCCCTGCGGGCCGAGCAGGCGGACCTGGTGGAGTTCGGCTGGTCCACCAAGGAGGTCCCGTTCACGCCGGGCGAACCGGTGCTCGACGTGGAGAAACGCTTCCACCGCCTCGGCGGCACCCACACCACGAAGGCCCTGCGGGACCGCTACCGGGACCACGACCGAGTAGTGATCGTCACCGACGAACAGGTCGCCCCGTACCACTCCGGAGGCCCGTCCGAACCGGTCCCACCGGAGATCCCGGTCTACACCTGGAACCTGGCGGGCTACCACCCCGCCCACGCCCCCACGGGCCCCCACCGCCACACCTTCGGCGGCCTGACGGACGCGGCCTTCCGCATGATCCCCCTCATCGAATCCGGTCTCCAGGCGAGGTGGCCCTGGACGGCACACGACGAGGCGGGAACGTCTGCCGGCGCTCAGGGACTGCCTCTTGGAACGGACTAGCCGACCAGGCGCCGGCGCCAGTTCAGAGGAGTGAGGGTGATGGCTCGGTCGGGGGTCCCGTCCCACTCGGTGGGGAGGCCGGTCGCCTCCAGGGCGGCCACGACCTCGTGGCCGATGGCCGTCGTCGTCTCGCGTGAGCCGTCGAAGCCGCCGTACAGGAGCGTCAGTCCGTGGCCCGCCGCGGCGGAGTCCGTGCACTGGGTGTGGAAGTAGACGAAGCCGCGGGCGTCGGGCTCGCCCTCGGCACCGATCTCCGACTCGCCACAGGTGCGGCAGCAGGTGAAGTGCTCGCGGGCCGTGATGCCGGCCTCCCGCAGGGACTCGAACGCGCGGGTCAGGCGCTCGGGGTCCGTCTCGCCCTGCCAGCTCGACTGCTCCTCGACCCGCTCCAGCCACATCCGGTCGACCAGCGCCTCGGCCTGCTCGGGCGAGACGGGGCGGCGGCCCTCGGTGACCAGGTAGTACTCCGCGATCTCGGCCAGTTCGGCGCGGGAGGCGTAGCCGCCCGCCAGCACCTCCCGGACGCGCCGCTCCAGCTCCTCGCCCTCTCCCTCGTCCAGGTCGAGCGGCGGCACCTCGCGGGCCGGGCCCATGTCCAGCGGCGACCAGTCGAGCCCCGCGTCCCAGCCCGCATCCTGGTGCGCCCAGCCGGCCATCGCCGCGATCACGGCCTCGGGCCCGTCGGTCGTCACCTGGAAGTGGCGGGTGGCGGCACCGTCCCGGTGCTCAAGCGTGTAGTCACCACCCGTCTTGTGCCAGACCTGGGCGAAGACATCAGGCAGGTCCGGAATCCGCTGGACCACCAGGAAGCGGTCCCCTTCATCGCCGACACGCCGGACGAGACCGGCCAGCTCCTCGGCGGACACACGGACGTGCCGCTCCCCGTTCTCCGTCTTCACCACGATCTCGAGCATGCGCAGACTCTGACACACGCGTCTGACAGACGTTCTCCGGCAGACGTTCCTCGGCGCCCTGGGCGCCCCAGAGTCTCCCGATCCGCGAGACACCCCCTAGCCTGGAGGCATGGCAGTGGTGCGGGTCGGTGGCGTCGACGTGGCCTATACGCGGAAGGGGCGGGGGCCGGTCGTGGTGCTCGCTCACGGGGCCGGGCTCGACGGGCGGATGTGGCAACCGCAGGTCGAAGCGCTGGCGGACGAGTTCACGGTGGTGGCCTGGGACGAGCCGGGGTCCGGGCGGTCCGGCGCGCTGCCCGCGGACTTCGGGCTCGCGGACTTCGCGCGCGCTCTCGCCGCCGTGATCGAGGACGTGGGGCTGGGGCCTGCGCAGGTCGCGGGGCTGTCCTGGGGCGGGACGGTGGTCCTGGAGCTGTACCGGTGGCGGCCGGACCTGGTGCGGTCGCTGCTGATGGTGGACACGTACGCCGGCTGGAAGGGCTCGCTGCCGCCGGAGGAGGTCGCGGCGCGCGTCGAGGGGGCACAGCGGATGCTCGCGGCGCCCCGGGAGGAGTTCGACCCGACGTTGCCCGGGCTCTTCGCCGCCGGCCCGCCGGAGCGCTTCACGGTGATGCTGGACGCCATGAGCCGGGAAGTCCGGCCGGAGAGCATGGCCGTGCAGCTGTCCCTGATGGCCGAGGCCGACGAGACGGACCTGCTGCCCCGGATCACGGTGCCGACCCTGCTCCTGTGGGGCGAGCGAGATGCCCGCTCCCCGCTGGACGTCGCCTACGCCTTCCAGGACGCCATCCCGCACGCAGAGCTGGTGGTGATCCCCGCAGTGGGCCACATGAGCAACCTGGAGGCGCCGGAGGCCTGCACGGCGGCGGTTCGCACCTTCTGCCGCGCGCACGCCTAGGAATCGCCCTGTCGAGCACCGCACCGGTCACCGCACCGGTGGAGCCGATCGCGACCAGCCAGCCCACCTCCGCCCCCGACCGACGGTGCGGCTGCCACGGGCCGAACCGCTCGGGCAGGTCCCGCCGGGGCAGGCCGGTGCGGAACTCGAGCAGGATGCCCTCAAGGACCTGACGGCCCCCGGCGCTTCTCCCGCAGCGTCAGGACGTACGTCGCCGTCAGCGCCACCGCGCGGTCCTCGTCGTGCGACAGCCTCTCCAGAGCGCGTGACGCCTTGACTCCCGGGATGTCCGCCAGCGCCTGCGTCAGCCGGCGGCGCGCCGACGAGTCCACCGCGTCGTGCGTCAGGCGGGCGACGAGGTCGGTGGCGATCCGGTCCGCCCACTCGGGGCGACCCGCCAGTGCGCCCAGCGTGTCCGCCGCGTCGACGTCGTTCGTCTCCTCCACGACCACGTCGAGGAGCGCCGGGATCGCGTCGGCCACTCCGCGCGCCCCCAGCGCGAGCGCCGCGTGCCTGCGGACCGCGGTGTCGCCGATCGCGAGCGCCTCGCGCAGGAGCGCCGTCGCCTCGTCGCCCGTGATCTCGGCGACGGCCTGCACGGCGCGTTCCCGTACCTCGGCCGCCGGTGAGCGCAGGCCCTCCGCCAGCAGGGCGATCGATCCGCCGTCGCCCGACTGCGCCAAGGCCCAGCGCAGGGCTCCTGCGACGTTCGGGTCCGTCTCGCTCAAGGCCGCCTCGACCAGCGCCTCCACCGGTACGGAGACCTCCTCGACCGAGGACAGCGCCGCGCGCTGCCGCTTGCCCGCGCTCTCCGACCCCAACGCGTGGAGGAGCGCCACGATCTGGAGGACCTCCTCCCAGCCCGCGGGTTCCGCGGCGCCGATCCGCCGGAGTCGTGTGAGCAGCGCCGTCTCGGCCGCGATGCGCTCCCGTGTCCCGCGGATGAGGTCCTCGACGAGCTCCGTCGGCGCGAAGCCGGGATCGTCGAGCGCACTCCCCACGTCACGCAGCGAAAGCCCCAGGGACCTCAGGCTCTCGATGTGGAAGATCCGCCGGATGTCCTCGCTGGAGTACTCCCGGTAGCCGGACCCGGTACGGCCCGTCGGCCGCACCAGGCCCAGCGACTCGTAATGCCGGAGCATGCGGGCGCTGACCCCGGAACGTCGTGCCACCTCACCGATCAGCATGCGCCGACCCCGTAGCGCCGTGCCATCTCACCGATCGGCATGCGCCGACCCCGTAGCGCCGTGCCACCTCACCGATCGGCATGCGTTGCTACCCCTCCTGGCTGGTCGTTCCGAGGGCGACGACACGCTTCGCCTCCTCGATCGCGAACTCGAATCCGGCATCCGGGTCGTGCAGCAGTCGTTCCGTGGCGATCGCATGCCGGCGCGCGCCGGGGGCGCCGTCCGTCGTCGCGGCGCCGAGCATCGGCAGGATCACCTCGCCGAGGGCGATCAGCGCCCTGCTGAGGCTCAACTGCGTCTCCCGCCCGCCACGCCCGAGTTGTGTCGCCAGCACCTCCGCGAGCTCGGCCCGCTCCTCCTCGGGCACCAGCACGACCGCCGCCCGCCACGCGCTCCGCGCCACCTCGTCGTCGGCGTCGGACAGCAGCTCCCGCGAGATCGCCGGCCACGCCCGCCGGTCCCCGATCTTGGACAGCGTGTGCAACGCCTGACTCCGAGCCTGCGCCCGCTCGGAGCGGACCTCGCCGAGAAGACCCGGAAGGGTGAGGGACGGCGCGTGCCGGGTGAGTGCCCACGTGAGCATCTCGCGCACGGAGAAGTCGGGCTCGATCGCGCACCGCTCGACGAGCTCGTCGACGAACCGCGGATCCGGGGCCGTACCGGCCGCCAGCGCCGCCCGCAGCCGTACCGACGAGCTGCCGTCCGCCAGGCCCTGGAGGGCGCGCGGCGTGTCCTTGTCGTGGGTCGCCATGGTCATCGGGACCACCTCCTTGCCCGGCAGTCAAGACCTTGTCATCGTGTCAAGGTCAAGCCCGGCGCCACGCCGGTGGCGGTGACGTGGTGCGGCCGCTCTACCGCTGTGCGACCGCCACCGCCGCGGCATACGACGGCGCGACCCGTACGTCGGCGAGCGACCAGCCCGGTACGGCGGCCGGCTCGGCGCCCATGCCCGTGTACGTACGGTCGAGGCCCCCGGCCAGCCCTTCTCCCGTGCCCTTGAGGTACGCCTCCTTGCGCGCCCAGCACTGCGCGAACGCGGCCGGCCGAGCCTCCGCGGGCAGCCGCGCGAACTCCTCCCGCTCCCGCGGGTGCAGGCTGTCCGCCACGAGGGCCGACACCTCGGCCTCCGGATGCGCCTCGACGTCCACGCCCACGGGCGCAGCGGCGATTCCGACCAGCGCCAGATCCCCGCTGTGGGAGAGCGAGAAGTGGAACCCGGCGTCCCGCACCGCCGGCCGGCCGTGCGGTCCTCCGCAGACCGGGCAGTCCTCCCTGACGAACACCACCTCGTCCGCCCGTATCCCCAGGTAGTGCCCGAGGAGACGCCGAAGCCCCCCGTGCGCGGCGAGGTACCGCGCCCGGTGATCCGCCCGTATCAAGGCCTTCCACCGGCGGCGTTCCTCGGCGTCCAGGAGGGCGGGCGCACCGGGGTCCTCCGCCATGGGCAGCAGCCAGAGCGCCACCGTTCCGTCGGCGGCGGGCAGTACGGCCGACTCCGGCGTGTCGCCGGTGCGCAACACCCGTACGGGGGTGATCTCCATGGTCATGCCACCATTCTGCACCGACCTGTCCGCGGGGGAGTTCGGACGCCCGGCCCGGGGCTGCGCCGGGCGCCGAATCACCACCGCATCACGTGATCAGCTCGTGGCCGGACCGAACCACCTCGGCAGGTGCGCGAGCAGCTCCTGCTGGTCCTCGCCGACCCAGGCCACGTGGCCGTCCGGTCGCAACAGGACGGCGGGCACGTCCAGTTCCTCGCTGACCTCGACGACATGGTCGACCCGGTCCGCCCAGCCCTCGACCGAGAGCCGGCCGGTCCGGTCGAGGAGCAGCCCGCGGCCCTCGTGCATCCGCTCGTAGAGGCGTCCCTGCTTGAGCTCCAGGTCACGCATCCGCCTGCCCAGCAGTTCGTCGCCCTCGCCGAAGTCGTAGCGCACCGAGATCGCCGTGATCTTCTCGATGAGGTACCGGTTGACGTCGTCGAACTCCACGAGTTCCGCGAGCAGTCGGCGCACCGCCTGCGCGCCCGGCTCGGTCGACATCAGCTGGATCTGCGCGCGGGTGTTGTCCAGGACGTCCGTGGCCACCGGGTGCCGCTCGGCGTGGTAGCTGTCGAGAAGCCCCTCGGGCGCCCAGCCTGCGACCGCGGCGGCCAGCTTCCAGCCCAGGTTGAACGCGTCCTGGATACCGAGGTTGAGCCCCTGGCCGCCGGTCGGCGGGTGGATGTGCGCCGCGTCGCCCGCGAGGAACACCCGGTCGACCCGGTACTGCTCGGCCTGCCGGGTCGCGTCGCCGAAGCGGGACAGCCAACGCGGCGAGTGCGCGCCGAAGTCCGTTCCGGCGATCGCCCGCAGCTGCTCCTTGAACTCGTCGAGCGTCGGCGCGGTCGAGCGGTCCTCGGCCACCCCCTCGGCGGGCACGACGACCCGGAACACCCCGTCGCCCAGGGGCATGGCGCCGAACCGCAGTTGGGTCTTGCGGACCTCGGTCATCACCGCGGTCAGCTCCTCCTGCGCGACGGTCAGCTCCATCTCGCCCAGCAGCGTCTCCACCCGGGAGGGCTCGCCGGGGAACGCGACGCCGAGCAGCTTGCGCACCGCGCTGCGGCCGCCGTCGCAGCCGACGACGTACCGCGCGCGAAGCTCCTCGCCGTCGGCCAGTTCGACGGTCACGCCGTTCTCGTCCTGGCTCAGACCGACCACTTCGCAGCCGCGGCGGATCTCGGTGCCGACCTCGGTCGCGTGCTCGGTCAGCAGACGCTCGGTGACCTGCTGCGGAATGGCGAGTACGTACGAGTGGGCCGTGTCCAGCTGCTCGGGCCACGCCTTGGCGAGCCCGGCGAAGAAGCCGCCGACCGCGATCTGCTGCCCGAGTGCGAGGAACCGCTCAAGCAGACCGCGCTGGGCCATCACCTCGATGCTGCGTACGTGCAGACCCTGGGCACGCGACTGCCGGGTCGGCTCCGCCTCCTTGTCCAGCACGAGCACGTGGACGCCGTGCAGCCGCAGCTCGCCGGCCAGCATCAAGCCGGTCGGACCGCTGCCCACAACGATCACGTCAAACATGAGAACCGCCCCGTTTCGATAGGTTGCATCCAGCCAGCCGCCGGTCGTGGGATTTCTACGGCCCACGAGCGTGTTGATCTTGCGAACAAGTCGATTTCCGCAGGTCACTGGCTACGGCTGGAGATTCTGCACCACGACGGGGGCCTTGCCGCAAGGCCCCCTGTGCGCTATACCTTGAGAGTGGCGAGGAGATGTTTCATCTCCTTGCCTTTTTCTTTTGCGCCGGCGATGGCGGCCCCGCCCTGCTTCCGGACCAGGGGTGAGCCCTTGTCGGACCCGACCCCTCGCGAGTTACTGGTTGGTAGGGCATGCTGGCGGCCAACCATTCACACGGCCGGGGGCTGAGGTAGCGGTGACGACTTTCGAGGAACAGGCCACGGTGCACGCCTTCCGGGACGACGCACTGGGCGAGCACGATGCCGTCGGGCTCGCCGCGGCGATACGGCGGGGCGAGGTCGGCGCCGCCGAGGTCGCACGGGACGCGGCCGAGCGCGTACGGGACGTCGAGGACCGGCTCCACGCGGTCCAGGTCCACATCGACGCCCCCTCGTACGCCACCGGGCCGGGCCACGGCGCCTTCGCCGGAGTGCCGACCTTCGTCAAGGACAACACCGACTACCTGGGCCTGCCCACCGGCCACGGCAGCGCGGCCTTCACCCCGCGTGTCGCCCGGCGCCACGCGCCCTTCGCCCGGCAGCTCCTGAGCAGCGGCGTCACGGTCCTCGGCAAGACCCGGCTGCCCGAGTTCGGATTCAGCCCCACCACGGAGTACGAGGCGGCCGAACCGGTCCGCAACCCCTGGAACACCGGCTACTCGGCAGGCGGTTCGTCGGGCGGCAGCGCCGCGCTCGTCGCCGCCGGGGCGGTGCCGATCGCCCACGCCAACGACGGCGGCGGATCGATCCGCATACCCGCCGCCTGCTGCGGGCTGGTCGGTCTCAAGCCGACCCGCGGCCGGGTCGTGACGAACGCCCAGAGCCGCCAACTGCCCCTGGACATCGTCTCCGACGGCATCGTGAGCCGTTCGGTACGGGACACCGCCGCGTTCCTCGCCGCCGCCGAGACCCACTGGCGCAACCCGAAGCTGCCGCCCCTCGGTCTGGTCGAGGGACCCTCCGAACGGCGCCTGCGCATCGGGTTCCTGGCCGACTCGCCGAACGGTGTCCACGCCGACACCGCGACCCGGGCCGCCGTCATGGACACCGTCGCGACGCTCGAACGGCTCGGCCACACCGTGGAGCCGGTCGAGCTGTACCTCGACCCCCGCTTCACCGACGACTTCCTCACGTACTGGGGCATGCTGTCGTTCCTTCTCGGCGTCACGGGCCGGACCTTCGGTCCGGACTTCGACCGGCACCGGATGGACGGCCTCAGCCGGGGGTTGCGCGAGGAGTACCTGAAGAGCTGGCGGCGCACGCCCGGCGTGCTGCGGAGGCTGAAGCGGACGCGGGAGGCGTACGCGGCGGCGTTCCGCGGACTCGACCTCGTCCTCACCCCCGTGCTCGCGCACACCACGCCGCGGATCGGTCACCTCAGCCCGACCGTGCCGTACGCGACGCTGGTCGAGCGGATCCTCGCGTACGTCGCCTTCACGCCGGTCAACAACGTCGTCGGGACACCGTCGATCTCGGTTCCCGCCGCCGGCGCGACGGAGGACGGGCTGCCCATCGGCGTCATGTTCTCGGGCCGCCCCGGGAGCGAACGGACGCTGCTCGACGTGGCCTACGCACTGGAGGCGGACCGCCCGTTCCGGCGCATCCAGGACGCCTGACCGGCCGGCGTCTCCGAGCGCTCCCCGGAGTCCCCTCACTCCCTCATCTTCGCGGTGTGCCGGCTGCGGGCCCACAGCGGCAGGGCGAACCAGCACAGCAGGTACCAGGCGAGGACCCCGGCCACGAGCCACGGAACGATCGCGTTGTCGGTGGCCACGCGGAGGATGAGGACGAGCGCGGTCGTGAGGGTGGCGAGCAGGAGCAGGATCCCGATGAAGGTCAGCCGGGACGCCCACGCGACCGTCTCGGGTTTGATCCGCCGGCCCGCCACGAGGCGGTGGAAGGAGACGGGGCCGATCAGCGCGCCGGTGGCCAGCGAGCCGAGGACCACCGTCAGGATGTAGATCCCCTTGTCGGCCGAGCCGAGGCTCTCGTACCGGGGAGTGAAGACGACCGTCAGGAGGAAGCCGAGGAGGATCTGGACGCCGGTCTGGACCACTCGGATCTCCTGCATGAGGTCCTGCCACTGCCGGTCGGCGCGCTCTTCCGCGGTCTCGGTGCGCCCGCGCGCGAGCGCACCGTCCCCGCGCACGCCCTCCTGCCCCTCCGGTCGCTCGGTGTCGCGTCCCCGCCCGGTCTCGCGGTCAGTCATCCGTCTCACCTTCCGGTTCGAGGGGCCCGCGCGGGGCGGAGGCCGTACGCCGCGTCTTCCCTGCCCGGCCCGGTCGCAGCCGTTCCACCGCGGCTCTTCGTCCCATCACACGAGTACCCGGTCGAGAGCGGGTCAGACCGACCGGGGCGGGTGATCCACGCGGCCGGAGGACTTCCGCTCGCCGCTCCGGCAGCCCTCGGCGTATCGTCGGCCTCAGCTCGGAATTCTGCGCCGACGGGAACCGGAGTGCCGGATGCCAAGGGATGCGACGGGGACGGGTGATGCCGGGCTCATCGGCCCACGTCTGACGGCCGAGGCCCGATGGCACGGCGCCACGGTCGTCGTCACGGTGGCGGGGGAGCTCGACCGCGACACCCAGGAGCCCCTGCGCACGGCGCTGACCGGGGTCCTGGACGGGGGCCCCGAACGGATCGTCGTGGACTGCGGACGACTGACGTTCTGTGACTCGACCGGACTCAATCTGCTGCTGACGACGAGGCTGGACGCGCTGGAGGCCGGAAGCCGGCTGGAGCTGGCCGCGCTGCGTCCGCCCGTCGACCGGGTCTTCGACGTCACCGGCGTCGTGGCGGTCTTCACGGTGTACGACGAGCTGCCCGCCGAACTGGCCGAGGGAGAGTACTCGTGAACGCGGCGCGACACCGGGCACGGTGGAGGCAGGGATGAGTGAACCGGTCCGGTCCAGGGGCCAGATCAGACGGCTCGTCCTGCGGAGCGGCGAGTCGGTGGTCGCGCGGTGCCGTGACTTCTGTCGGGTCGCGCTCACCGACTGGGACTGGCCCGGCTCGCCGGAGGACACCGGGCTCACCGAGGAGGAGCGGGACCTCGCGATCGAGGACGTGCTCCTGGTCGTGTCGGAGGCCGTGACCAACGCCTGTCTGCACGCCGGCGGCCCCACGGAGCTGGTCATCCGGCTCGCCCCCGCCGAGCCGGCGGAGAACGGTGCGGAGAGCGGCGCGCCGACCCGCGCGGCCCCCGGGACGGCCGGGGACCTGCGGATCGAGGTGGGTGACCGGAGCAGCCGGATTCCCGAGTTCCGGCCACGGGGAGCGCCGGGGCAACCGGGGGGCAACGGCCTGCGAGTGATCGACCGGCTCGCGCGCGCGTGGGGAGCCGTCCCCGGGGAGACGGGCAAGTCCTTCTGGATGGAGGTGGCGACCCCGGTCCCGGCGTACGGGCCGCCGGCTGCCCCGCAGCCACCGCTGCCTCCCGCGACGCCACCGTCGCCCGCTCCGGATTCACCGCGGGCGGCGTCGGGCCGGGGCGGCTCGTCATGGCCGGTTCCGGAGGGCCCTTCACACACCCGTGGCGGGGCGGCCCCGGGCGGCGGCCTGTGACGTGCCGTCGCCGTGCGGCTCAAGGGCCGATCGGCCCGTTGCGGTCGCGGTCGCGGTCGTGTCGGTCGCCTTCGGAGGCTCTTCCGCCGTCAGCGCCGTACGCAGACCGCCCAGGATGCGGCTGAGGAGACGGGACACGTGCATCTGGGAGAGGCCGAGGCGCTCGCCTATCTCCGACTGGGTCAGCTCGTCGCCGAACCGCAGCGCCAGGATCGTCCGGTCGCGCGCGGAGAGGTCGGCGACGAGCGGCTTGAGCGCCTCCAGGTTCTCGATCTTCTCGAAGGAGTCGTCGTCGCTGCCGAGGCGGCGCGCGAGCAAGCCGGGACCACCGTCCTCGTCGTCGACGGGAACGTCGAGCGAGCGACTGGTGAATCCGTTCGCGGCGATCCGGCCCTCGCGCAGTTCGGCCTCGGTGATGTGGAGGCGGACGCCGAGCTCGGCGGCCGTCGGCGGGCGGCCGAGCTCCTGTTCGAGGGCGTCGTTCGCCTTGGCCAGGTTCAGGCGCAGTTCCTGCAGGCGGCGCGGTACGTGCACGCTCCAGCAGGTGTCCCGCAGATGCCGCCGTATCTCGCCGAGCACGGTCGGCAGGGCGAAGGACATGAACTCGTTGCCCCGCTCGGGGTCGAACCGGTTGATCGCCTTGATCAGACCGACGGTGCCGACCTGGACGATGTCCTCCCAGGACTCGTTGGAGCGGCGGAAGCGGGTCGCTGCGTACTTGACCAGGCTGAGGTTCAGCTCGACGAGGGTGTTGCGTACGTACGAGTAGTCCGCCGTGCCCTCCTCGAGTGAGCGCAGCCGCTCGAACAGGGAGGTCGAGAGCGTGCGGGCGTCGGCGGTGCTCACCGTCAGGGGATCCGCGATCTCCGGAAGCCCGGCCGGGGGCTCGGGAGCGTGACGGACAGGGCGGCGGTCGCTCGGGGCGGACCGGCGGTTACTGGGGACGGGCCCGCCGCGGCCCCGGACGGTGGTGCGGTCGTTCGACATCAAGGCTCCTCGTGAGAGCCCCCTCTTGCCTCATACCCACTCCCGCCCCACACGAGCAGTGTGCCGTGGGTGACAGGAAGGGAGAAGGCAGGGGAATACAGGGGCATGCTGTGATATTCGGGGGCATGCGAACGGATCGTCGGGGCAGGGGCCTGCTGAACGCCCGAAGGGGATCGTCCCGGAGGGGGTGGGGACGGGGCTGGGGCGGACAGTGTGCGGGGGACGAGCGGAGACCGGGTAGGAAGAACAGTGGTCACACGGCATCGCACGGGACGTCCCACGCCGGGTGGGAAGCAGCCCCTCGTTCCGCATGACGCGGCCGAGGCGCGCGCCCGGGTGGCGGAAGCACTGCGGATGGCCGCGACGGGGACGGGCGGCCCGCCGTCCACCACCGCCGTCGGGGACGCGCTGCTCGTGACGTCCGAGCTGGTGACCAACGCGCTGCGTCATGGGGGAGGCCTCACGGGGTTCAGTGTGGAACTCGCCCCGGGCGCGGTGACGATCACCGTCGCGGACACGAGCGTCGAGCTGCCGCATCTCACGGACGGCCGAGGGGTGGAACGCGCCTCCGGCCCGGCGGAGGGCGGCTTCGGATGGCCCCTGGTCAGGCTGCTCGCCCTGGAGATCAGGCTGACCCTGCCGCCGGAGGGCGGCAAGACGATCGAGGTACGGCTGCCGCTTCATTGAGGCTGTCCCGTCTTCGGCGGCGCGAAGAGTCGTCCCGTGCCGGTCAGCTGAAGCAGGCGGGTCATCCGTGGGCTCACGGGGCCGAAGGTGAGGGGAGGGGGGCGGCGCTCGCCGTCGAGGCGAGGACGCGGGGCGGCCGATGCGGCTCGTGCGGTCAGGAAGGCACGCAGACCGGCGCAGTCGCAGAAGGTGACGGCCGTGAGGTCGAGCGTGACGCCCTCCGGGTGCGCGTCCAGCGCGGCGAGGAGGCTCCGTCGCAGGTGCGGGGCGGTGGCGCTGTCGATCTCGCCGCTGACGACGACGGTGCCGTCCGGCGTGACCTTCACGGTCATCTGCGCGTCCGGGCCGGTCGCGTCCGGCTCGATGTCGGTGTGACCGGCGGAGCGGTCTGGAAGGGGATGCATGGTGTGCTCCCATGGGCCAGCCAAACCTGGTCTTTCGTCCCTATAGTCCCCTTTCATTGCGTAATGCGTCAATAATCACATGAGATAAATTTCGGGTCTTGCGACTCGTGAGTAATCCGCCACATAATGGGCCCATGGGTGACAGTTCAGGCGATCGTCAGTCATGGACCTTCCTGACGAATCACGCCCGAGTGCTGGTGGTGATCGCCCGAGATCCCGGCGTGCGCCTGCGTGATGTCGCCGCCGCGTGCGGGGTGACCGAGCGAACGGTGCAGGCGATCGTCGCCGACCTGGAGGACGCCGGATACCTCACGCACGCCCGGGAGGGCCGGCGCAACCGCTACCGCCTGGCCCGGGGCAAGCGTTTCCGGCATCCGCTGGAGGGCGACTACGAGATCACCGGCCTCCTCGACCTGCTCAAGGCGGCCCCCGGCGACGGCCGCCCGGTGCCCCGCGTCGGGGTCGGCGACGCCGGCCCGTCGCCCCATCCCGGGAGCACCGACCCGGGCGCCGCGCCCCACCCCGTCGCCGTGCCCCACCCCGGGAGCACCGACCCGGGCGCCGTGCCCCACCCCGGGACGAGTGACGCCGCCCCTCTGCCGGGCGCCGACTCCTGAGGGCCCTCGTCCGAAGACTTCGGACGAGGGCCCTTCCGGATCCGGCGCCGTGCGGCCCTCCGTGGGGCGATCAGCAGCGGATGTAGCTCATGGAGATGCTGGTGATGCTCTGCCCGGAGGGCGCGGAGACGTTGACCGGTGAAGAGTCGCCCTTCGGGCCGGCCCAGTCGCTGTCCCGCCAGCCGCCCCCGGACATGTAGGCGCGGACGAAGGGGCAGCGGCCGTCCGACTTGGTGTCGTGCACGTTGCCGGAGATCCGTGTGTTGTAGTCGCACCACTTCCCGTTGGCGTAGCCCTCTCCGGAGGAGATGGAGAAGTTGACGGTGCAGTCGAGCGCGCCGGATCCGCCGGCGCTGGCCGACGGCGCGGTCACCGCGAGAGCGGCGGCGACCAGCGCACCGGCGGCGAGAACGCGCGATATGTGCTTCATGACGACACCTCCGTGGTTCCAGACGCCGCCGATCGGCGCCTGACGGAAGGTCAACGTAATGTCCGACATCTGCGGAATGGCCTGCTCCACGGCGAACTCCCCCCGTGGCCCCGCCGGATTGACGCGGAAGCACCTCGCACCCCCGTCACACCCCACACCGCAACCACGCAGCGTGCCGCCACTCACCCCGCACGGAGCGAGTCCGTCCACCGGTGCCGTCGGCCGGACCGCCGTTGGCTCGTTCGTTGCCGCGCCCCCGCGACCGCCTGCCCCGGCCGGGTTCCTCGTGCTAGCCGTTGAGGAACTCGGCGCACCGGTAGGGGCCGAGGGACGGGCCCTCCGGCTGGCGCAGCGTGACCTCCACGTCATCCGTCCTGACCTTCGGGTCGAGTACGGACTGGGCGCGGGCCAGTGTGCACACCAGCTGCCCCGTTCCCTGGTCGCGGCCCGTCCCCGCGTACGGGCTCTCCAGGCGCACCGTGACCTGGGAGCCCCGGCCCGTCACCGTGTAGCCGCCGAGCTCCACGAGGTTGGTGAGGCCGTCACGCTGTTCGGCGGGCGGCGGGCCGCTCGCGAGCAGCTTCACCACCGAGCCGAGGTTCTCGATCTCCCTGTCGAGCACGGGCACACCCCGCAGCCCGCTGTCCGACGCGTAGTACAGCCGGATCCCGCGCGTCGGCCCGGTCGCCGGCTCACCCGCCCCTATCACCCCCGTCGGCTGCACACCGCACCCCACCAGGACGGTCCCGAGGAGGGAGACCAGCACGCGTGCCCTTACCTTCACTCCGCGTCCTCTCCCGTACGCCGCAGGGGCAGCCACAGGGTGAACACCGCGCCACCCTCCGGTCCTTCGGCGACGATCGTGCCGCCGTGCAGCCGCGCGTTCTCCAGGGCGATCGCCGTCCCGAGGCCGCTGCCCTGGCCGCCGGTGTCGGCCGCGCTCCGCGTACGGGCCGCGTCCGCCTTGTAGAAGCGGTCGAAGACCCGCTCCCGGGCCTCCGGGGGCAGCCCCGGGCCGTGGTCGGCGACCTCCACCGTCACCCACTCCTCGCCCGCGTCGGCGCGCGTGCCCGGCGGCGTGCTCGTCGCCCCCGTCGTCCTCGGCGTCGTGCTCGTGCTCGTGCCGAGGGTCACGATGACCGGCGGCGCTCCGTGCCGCAGCGCGTTGCCCACCAGGTTCGCCACGATC
This sequence comes from Streptomyces sp. CB02980, assembly GCF_014451325.2. Lineage (GTDB taxonomy): Bacteria > Actinomycetota > Actinomycetes > Streptomycetales > Streptomycetaceae > Streptomyces. The sequence continues at coordinate 166,029 of NZ_JACSCH020000010.1, forward strand.
ACATCGACGCGCCGCCGGTCGACCACCGCCCGTACGCCTTCGTCGAGATGGACCTCCACCCGGTCGGTCCACCCGCGCAGCGCCAGGGACGCCCGTACCGTGTCGGCGAGATCGGTCTCGGCCGCGTTGAGCCGGATCGCGTTCGCGTCGAAACGGGAGATCTCCATCAGGTCCTCGACGAGCCGCGAGAGCCGCGCCGTCTCCGCGCCCACCGTGCGCGCCGCCCGCGCCGCGTCCGGCGGCAGCTGGTCGGCGTCCTCCTCCAGGACGGTCGCGACCATCGTCATCGCCGCCAGCGGCGTGCGCAGCTCGTGCGACACGTCCGCGACGAAGCGGCGCGCCTTCGCCTCCTGCTCGCGCAGCCGCGCGTCCGAGGCCTGCAGGGCGTCCGCCGTCTCGTTGAACGTCCGTGCCAGATCGGCGAGTTCGTCGTGCCCCTTGACCGCGACCCGGCTCCCGAGGTCGCCCTCCGCGAGCTCACGTGTGGCCCGCCCCAGCTTCCGTACGGGACGCAGGACCGTTCCGGCGGCGAGCAGCGCCAGGATCGCGGCCAGCACGACCACCGGCAGGATGCCGGCCCGTACGGAGTCCAACAGGGCGGCGGTGTCGTCGCGTTCGGCGCGGAGATCGGTGATCGCGAAGACCTCGAGGCCGGAGAAACGGCGGTCCCCGTCCGCGTACGTCACGGGCATGCCGACCACGAGGTACGGCTCGTCCCGCCACATCACCCGCTGGAACCGGGTCCCGTCCCCGGCCCGTACGGCGCTCCGCAGCTCGACGGTGATCCGGCCCTCCGTGTCGGCGAGCGGGTCGGACACCGCGACGAGGTCCTGGTAGCGGGCGACGACGATCCGGGCGCCGAGGCCGTCCGAGACCTTCGCCGCGAACCGGGCCAGCGACCGCTGGTCGGGCGGCAGGTCGAAGTCGGCCGCCACCGCGGTGACGCGCGTCCGTACGTCGTTCACCGCGGCGTCCTGGGTACGCCGGAGGACGGCGGTCCGCGCGTCCCGGTAGGCGAGCGCGGTCGCGGTCACCGCGCTGATGAGCGCGACGACGACGAAGGTCACGACGAGCCGGGTCCGCAGCCCGCCGACGAGCCGCCGGGAGCGTCGCTTCGGGGAGCCTCCGACGGGGTGGGCACCACCCGCACCACCCGCACCGCCCGCACCGCCCGCACCACCCGTACCTCCGGTCCCGCTCACAGCGGCCCGAAGCGGTAGCCGAAGCCCCGCACGGTCTGGACGTACCGAGGCTTCGCCGGTACGTCCTCCAGCTTCGCCCGCAGGCGGCCGACCGCCGCGTCCACCAGCCGGGAGTCACCGAGGAAGGAGTGGTCCCAGACCGAGGCGAGGAGCTGCTCGCGGCTGAAGACCCGGCCGGGTGAGGCGGACAGTTCGAGGAGCAGCCGCAGCTCGGTGGGCGGCAACGGGATCAGCACGCCGTGCTTGGTGACGGTGAGACCGGCGCGGTCGATCGCCAGGCCGGCGAACTCGGCGCCGGCCGAGGTCTGAGCGCCCGCCGGTCCCGCCAGCCCCGCAGGCCCCGACGGCTCCACGCGGCGCAGCGCGGCCCGGATGCGGGCCTCCAGGACGGGTGCGGTGACCGGCTTGACCACGTAGTCGTCGGCACCGGCCTCCAGACCCGTCACGATGTCGTGGTCGTCCCCGCGCGCGGTCAGCATGATGACCGGAAGCGTGGTCGTACGGGCGCGGATGCGGCGGCACACCTCGAACCCGTCCATCCCCGGCAGCATCAGGTCGAGGACGGCCAGCTCGATCTTCGCGCCGGCCGGTGCGTCGAGCAGCGCGAGCGCCTCCTCGCCGGTGGCCGCCGTGTCGACGTCGTACCCGTGCCGGCGCAGCACGAGCTCCATTCCGTCCCGTACGGACGCGTCGTCCTCGATGAGCAGTACATGCGGCATGCCGTCGATTATGGGTGCCGCGCGGGCCCGTCCAGTGCCCCGGCAGGGGCTCGATGCGCAGGTCGGGGGCATTGTTACGTTCTCATCATGTCGCCATGGAATCGCCATCACGTGGCGTGACGAGGGTGGTGGCCATGACCCCGAAGACAAGCTCCCGAGTCATGGCCCGTGCCCTTCCCGGTGACCTCCGCCGTGCCGTCCCCGGCGTGACCGCCCGGCTGTGCCTGACCGCCCTCGCCGTGCTCCCCGTCCTCGCCTTCTCCGCGGCGTGCGGCAGCGGCGACGACAGCGCCGGCGGCGGCAAGAAGAACGACGAGATCGCCTCGCTGCCGGAGACCGCCACCGCCTCGCCGTCCGCGCGGACCGACACCACCCCGAGCACCCGGCCCGCCGGGAAGAGCGCCTTCTACGACGCCCAGATGGACTACGTCCGCTGCATGCGCGTCAAGGGCGGGTACAAGGACTTCCCCGACCCCAAGCTCAGCGGGCATCTCGACTGGGGGAAGGTCGAGGAGATCTCCTCCCGGCCCGGCCAGATGGAGGCCGCCAAGGGCGGCAGGAACGGCGTCTGCGTCGACGAACTCCAGAAGGTCATGCTGGCCGAGCCCAAGCGGGACCAGCAGAAGGACTACGAGTCGATGCTGGCGCACGCCAAGTGCATGCGGGACAACGGCGTCTCCCGGTTCACCAATCCGACGATGAGCGGCGGCAACGCCCAGCCGGGGGGCGACCCCAACCCGGCGTCCCCGGTCATCGACAGCGGCTCACCGGCGTACAAGCAGGCCCGCGAGGCGTGCAAGACGAAGCTGCTCGACGGTCTGGACGGCATGCAGTGAAGCGCCGTACCGCCCTCCGCACGCTCGGCGCGGCGGCGGTCGCCGCCGCCGTCGCCGGGGGAGTCGTCCTCCTGGGGGACTTCGGACTCCTCGACGAGGGCGCGGGCGGCTCCGGAGCCGCCGGAAAGGGCGGCGATCTGCCGCCCGCCACCGCGACCGTCGTACGAACCGACCTCGTCCGGTCCAAGACCGTCGACGGCAGGCTCGACTTCGCGCAGCGCCGCCCCGTCAGGTCCGCCGTCGACGGCACCATCACGGTCGCCGCCACCGAGGGCAGGACGCTGACCCGGGGGCAGGCCCTGTACGAGCTCAACGACAAGCCCGTCACCCTCCTCTACGGTCCCGTCCCGATGTTCCGCGAGATGAAGACCGGCGACCGGGGCAGCGACGTACTCCAACTGGAGCGCAACCTGCGCGACCTGGGGTACGGAGCCGGGGTCTACGTCGACACCCGCTACGACGAGGACACCGAGACAGCGGTCAAGCAGTGGCAGAAGTCCCTGAACCGCGAGCCCACCGGAAAGGTCGGCAGAGGAGACGTCGTCTTCCAGCCCGGCCAGGTCAAGGTGGTCTCCGTCGACGCCGCGCTCGCCGACCAGGTCGGCCCCGGCGAGGCCGTCCTGACCATCGCCTCCACCAAACCCGTCGTCAGGGCCCACCTGGACCAGACCGACGGCGCGCTCACCGCCGCCGGCACCAAGGTCGAGGTCACACTGCCCAGCGGGAAGACCGTGGCCGGGCGGGTCGCCGGCACCGTACGCCCCGAGGAGACCGGTTCCGGGGACGGTGCCGTGTCGCAGGAGGGCATCGTCGTCGAGGTCGTCCTCGACGACGGGGCGCGTGCGGCGTCCGGCGAGGACGCCAAGGCGTCGGCCGCCGTGAAGTTCGTCAGCGAGGCCCGCAGAGGAGTCCTCGTGGTGCCCGTCGAGGCGGTCCTCGCCCTGCGCGGTGAGAACGGCGGTTACGGCCTCCAGATCGTCCAGGGCACCACCACGAGGACGATACGGGTGGAGACGGGCATGACCGCCGACGGGCAGATCGAGGTCAGCGGCCCGGACGTGAAGGAAGGCCTGAAGGTCGGAATGGCGGCCTCATGACCCCGGACCGCACCAGGACCGCCGCAGCCCGCGCCGAGGATGCCCGGGCCCGTACCAGGCCCGCCCCGGCCCCCGCCGGGAAACCCGCGGCACCCGCCCCCGTCGTGGAACTGCGGGACGCCACCAAGTCGTACCCCGGGGGTGTCCACGCCCTGCGCGGCGTGAACCTCACCGTCGGCGCAGGTGAACTGCTCGCCGTCGTCGGCCCCTCCGGGTCCGGCAAGTCCACGATGCTCCACGTCATGGGCACCCTCGACAAGCCCACCAGTGGCACCGTCCGGATCGCCGGCCACGACGTGTCCGCACTCTCCGACAACCGCCTCTCCGCACTCCGCGCCCGCCACATCGGCTTCGTGTTCCAGCACTTCCACCTCGCGGCGGGACGTGACGCCGTCGACAACGTCGCCGACGGGCTGCTGTACGCGGGCGTGCCGCTGCGGGAACGCCGGGCGCGGGCGCGGGCGGCGCTGGACCGGGTACGCCTCGGTCACCGCCACTCCCACACGCCGAACGAGCTGTCCGGCGGCGAGAAGCAGCGCGTGGCCATCGCCCGCGCGCTGGTGGGGGAGCCCCGGCTGCTGCTCGCGGACGAGCCCACCGGCGCCCTCGACACCGCCTCGGGGGAGATCGTCATGGAGCTGCTGCACGAGCTGAACGCCGCGGGCACCACGATCTGCGTCATCACCCACGACAACGAGATCGCGGACTCGCTGCCGCGCCGGGTCCGCTTCAAGGACGGCGAGATCGTCTCGGACGAGCACGGTGTCCTTTCGGACGAGCACCGTGTCCTTCCCGGAGAAGGAGCCGCGCCGTGAAAGGCACCCTCAAGCCCTCGCGTCTGTCCGCCGGCGACGTCCTCCGGGTCGGCTCGGTCGGTCTCCGCGCGCGCCGCGCGCGCGTGGTGCTGTCGGCGCTCGGCATCGCCATCGGCATCGCGACCATGGTCGCGGTCGTCGGCCTCTCCGAGTCCAGCCGGGCGGACCTGATGGCCCGGCTCGACCGGCTCGGCACCAACCTCCTGACCGCCGAGGCGGGCAAGGACGCCCTGGGCAAGGAGATCAAACTCCCCAAGAACGCGGTCGCGATGGTCGAGCGCATCGGCCCCGTCCGGCACGCCACCGGAACAGGCGATGTCGACGCCCGGATCCGCCGCAGCGATCTGGTCCCCGAGGAGCGCACCGCCGGCGTCACCACCCAGGCGGTCCGCACCGACCTCCTGGCCGCGCTCGGCGGCGAGGTCGACAAGGGCGCCTGGCTGGACCCGGCCGGCGAACGGCTCCCGGTCACGGTCCTCGGAGCGGTGGCCGCCGACCGGCTCGGCATCACCCGCACCGGCGAGACGATCATGATGAACGACACCCGAGTGGTCGTCGTCGGCATCCTGAAGCCGCTCGAACTGGTCCCGAACCTCGACCGGGTGGCGATGGTCGGATTCCCCGCCGCCGAGCGTCACTTCGGCTTCGACGGTCACCCGACCACGATCTTCGAGCGCTCCACGGACGCCTCGGTGGAGGACGTACGGGCGATCCTGGCCCGCACGATCAGCCCCGGCGGCGAGGCGGGCGTCAAGGTCTCCCGTCCCTCCGACGCGCTCGCCGCCAAGGCGGCCACCGACAAGGGCCTGACGACCCTGATGCTGGGCCTGGGCGCGGTGGCGCTCCTGGTCGGCGGTGTCGGCGTCGCCAACACCATGGTCATCTCCGTCCTGGAGCGCCGTCAGGAGATCGGCCTGCGCCGCTCCCTGGGCGCGACCCGCAACGCGATCCGGCTGCAGTTCCTCACCGAGTCACTGCTGTTGTCCGCCCTGGGCGGGGCGACGGGCGCGCTGCTCGGGGCGGCGGCGACGTACGGCTTCGCTCGGGTCCAGGACTGGACGGCGGTCGTCCCGCCCTGGTCCCTCGCGGGGGGCCTCGCCGCCACCCTCCTGATCGGGGTGATCGCCGGCCTCTACCCGGCGATCCGCGCCTCGCGCCTCCACCCGACGGTGGCGCTCAACGCGACGTGACCACGGGGTCGCCGTCGTGCGGGTGCGGGTCCGTACGCGGCAGGAACCTGGCCGACTTCCGGGCGAGTACGGAGGCGAAGAACTCGGGTGCGTCGTCGGGGCGCATCCGGGCGAGGGCGACCATGCCGGTGATCACGGCGTCGACCACCTCCTCCTGCACCTGCTCCCAGTCGTGGCTGCGGCCCTTGCGCGGGTTCGCCGCCCGGACCCCGATGACGGCCTGCGCGGCCTCGCCCACCTCCTCCGCGAGCTTGAGCACCTGCAGCGTCCACTGCTCCTCCGCCGCGAGCCCCCGCTCGGCGTCGAACTCCGAGAACAGCGCGGCGAGCGAACGGATCGTGTCCCACGGGTCGTTGTCCCTCACGGGGTCTCCTCTGGTGTGCGGGAGGCGGCGCACCGGGCGGCCGTCGCTGTCGCGGCCGCCGGGGTGGTGTCACCCGGACGGTAGCCGCCCCACCGCGGGGCCCGCAGGCCCCGAGGGACGGCCTACTTGCCGCGGCGGATGCGGGCCGCCTGCCTCGCCTCGGCCGTCTTGCGGGCGTCGGCGGCCTTGCGGGACTCGTTCTTGGCACGGCCCGGTCGGCCGGGGACGGTGCCCATGCCGCGGAAGGCCGCCCCGCCGCGCTTGGTGCCCTCCTGGCTGGGCGCGGCGCCGTCGACGGGCACGCCCGAGGGGGTACGGGCGCCGGTGATGCGGCTCAGCGCGGCCTCGCCCGAGCGGACCTGGGTGACGCTGGGGCGGATGCCCGCGTCCGCCATCAGACGGGCCACCTCGCGCCGCTCGTCGGTGGTGACCAGGGTGACGACGACCCCGGACTCGCCGGCGCGCGCGGTGCGTCCGCCGCGGTGCAGATAGTCCTTGTGGTCGGCGGGCGGGTCGACGTTGACGACGAGGTCGAGCTCGTCGACGTGGATGCCGCGCGCCGCCACGTTGGTGGCGACGAGGACCGGGACCTCGCCGGACCTGAAGCGGTCCAGGGTGCGGGTCCGCAGCGGCTGGGACTTGCCGCCGTGCAGCGCGGCGGCGCGCACGCCGCTGCCGAGGAGGTGCTTGGTGAAGCGGTCGACGGCCGCCTTGGTCGCCAGGAACATGATGACCCGCCCGTCGCGGGCGGCGATCTCCGTGGCGGTGGCGAACTTGTCGGCGCCGTGCACGTGGAGCACGTGGTGGTCCATCGTGGAGACGGTCGCCGCCGACGGGTCGACGGAGTGGACGACCGGGTCCGAGAGGTACCGCTCGACCAGGAGGTCGACGTTGCGGTCGAGCGTGGCGGAGAACAGCAACCGCTGGCCTCCTGCGGGCACCAGGTCGAGGAGCTCGGTGACCTGCGGCATGAAGCCCATGTCGGCCATCTGGTCGGCCTCGTCGAGGACGGTCGCGCCCACCCGGTCCAGTCGGCAGTCCTTGCGCTCGACGAGGTCCATGAGCCGGCCCGGCGTGGCGATCAGGACTTCGGCCCCGTCGCGCAGCGCCGTGGCCTGCCGGCCGATCGACATGCCGCCGACGACGGTGGCCAGGCGCAGCTTGAGGGCCCGGGCGAACGGGTCGAGGGCGTCCGTGACCTGCTGGGCCAGTTCGCGCGTGGGCACGAGGACGAGCGCGAGCGGCTTACGGGCATCGGCGCGCCGGCCGGCGATACGGACCAGCAGGGGCAGGCCGAAGGCGAGGGTCTTGCCGGATCCGGTGCGCCCGCGCCCCAGGACGTCACGGCCCGCGAGGGCGTCGGGCAGGGTCGCGGACTGGATCGGGAACGGCGTGTCGACGCCGAGCCCGGTGAGGACGTCGTGGACCTCGGCCGGCAGATCGAGCTCGGCGAAGGTGGCGGCGGGCGGCAGGGACGGGGTGCCGGCGGGCAGTGCCGCCCATTCGTCCTTGGCGGGGGCGCCGCGTCGGTCCGTACGGGGTGCGCTGTTCGCGTTGTTCATGGGTCCTCCTCGAAACGGTGCGCTTCGAGGAATTCGCGAGGGGCCGCGGGCCCGATGAATTACTGGAACGTACCGAATGCCACGGGCGTGCGGATCCGGCCACGCCGAGGGGATGAAATCGGCGACCGGCCGGTGAAAAGCCCGGGAATATATGAAAAAGCCTGGAAAATGCGACGAGCCGGAGCCCTCACCACACGGGTGAGGACACCGGCTGCGTCGGACGTGTCAACGTCAGGCGGGGAGGATGTTCTCCGCCTGGGGGCCCTTCTGGCCCTGCGTGACGTCGAAGGTCACCTTCTGGCCTTCCTGGAGCTCACGGAAGCCAGAGGTGGCGATGTTGGAGTAGTGGGCGAAGACGTCCGGGCCGCCACCCTCCTGCTCGATGAAGCCGAAGCCCTTTTCAGCGTTGAACCACTTCACGGTGCCGTTAGCCATGTCAAATCTCCTTCGGGGCGTAGCCCAGGGGTCCGCACTGTGCGGAACCCGGAGTCGCCGTGATGATTGCCCCGTCCGGAAAACTGCACCGAAAACACAGAAAGTGCCTGACGATGTCGAATCGTCAAAGGCACTTGTAAGTTTCTTTGGGAACCACGACTGCAACTGCTGTCGACTGTACCACGTCCCCTGCGCCCGTGCGAGGAATTGCCTCAATTCTCGTGTCGCGCCGAACGGGAAGACATCGCGAGGACGAACGTGACCGTCATCAGCAGCGCCCATGCCCCGAACTTGGCGAGGGACACCGGCTGCCAGCCGTCCAGCTGGTCCGGATAGCTCCAGGCGCCGACGTACGTGGCCGCGTTCTCCGCGACCCAGAGGAAGAAACCGATCAGGACGAACGACAGGGCCAGTGGCATCCGGTGGTCCCGGTCGCCCACCCGGAACCGCACCCAGGTCCCCGCCGTCGCCACGAGAAGCAGTGCCGCCAGGGCCCAGCGGGCGTCGGGCAGCCAGTGGTGGCTGAAGAAGTTCACGTACACGGCGGCGGCGAGCGCGGCCGTCGCGCGCGGCCGGTAGCCCGTCAGCCGCAGGTCGAACAGGCGCCGGGCCCGGCAGACGTAACTGCCGAGCGCCGCGTACAGGAATCCGCCGTACAGCGGCACCCCGCCGACCTTCGTCAGCGCCTCCTCCGGATAACTCCACGAGCCCATCCGTACCTTGACCAACTCGAAGAGCAGGCCGGTGGCGTGGCAGGCGGCGATCACCGCGATGTCCCGCCCGGTGTCCCACCCGACCTTCCAGGCCACGACGGTGAGGCCGATCCCGTACAGCAACAGCAGGTCGTAGCGGGCGACCGGCAGCTCGGGCAGCAGGGACGAGACGGCGATCCCCCCGACGAGCGCGACCGCGAAGGCGCAGCACCGCGCCTCCAGTACCGCGAACCGCAGGAGCTGGCGTATCCCGTGCGTGAACGTGTCCATGCGGGGAGGGACGCCGGGCGGCGGCGGTCGGTTCGCGCGGCGTGGCTGGAAGGGGGACGGCAGACGGCGGCGCGCCGCACCTCCCGGAGGAAGTGCGGCGCGCCGCCGTGCCGGTGGGCGGGTGGGGATCAGACCGCCGGGGCCGGGAAGGTCGGGTACTCCACGCCGGAGACGTGCTGGACGACCCGGATGACCTGGCACGAGTAGCCGAACTCGTTGTCGTACCACAGGTAGAGGATCGCGTTGTCGCCGTCGACCTTGGTCGCGCCGGCGTCGACGATCGACGCGTGGCGCGAGCCCACGAAGTCCATCGAGACCGCGTCGGGGGCCGTGGTGAAGTCGATCTGACGCTTCAGCGGCGAGTGCAGCGAGACGTCGCGGAGGTACTCGAGGACCTCGTCGCGGGTGGTCTCGCGGCCCAGGCGCAGGCTCAGGATGGCGATCGAGACGTCCGGGACGGGGACGCGGATCGAGCTGCCCGTGATCGGGGCCTTGAGCTCCGGCAGCGCCTTCGCGACGGCCGACGCGGCACCGGTCTCGGTGATCACCATGTTGAGCGGCGCGGAACGGCCGCGGCGGTCCGCCTTGTGGTAGTTGTCCAGGAGGTTCTGGTCGTTCGTGAACGAGTGGACCGTCTCCACGTGACCGCGCAGCACGCCGTACTCGTCGTCCATCGCCTTCAGCGGCGGCACGATCGCGTTGGTGGTGCAGGAGGCGCAGGAGAGGATCTGCTCGTCCGGCTTGATCGTGTCGTGGTTGACGCCGTGCACGATGTTCGGCACGTCACCCTTGCCGGGCGCGGTCAGGACGACCTTGTCGATGCCGGGGCGCAGGTGCTTCGACAGGCCCTCGCGGTCGCGCCACTTGCCGGTGTTGTCGATGAGGATGGCGTTCTCGATGCCGTACGCCGTGTAGTCGACCTCGGAGGGGTCGTTGGCGTAGATCACCTTGATGGTGTTGCCGTTGGCGACGATGGTGCTGTTCGCCTCGTCGACGGTGATCGTGCCCTGGAACTGGCCGTGGATCGAGTCGCGGCGCAGCAGCGACGCACGCTTCACCAGGTCCTGCTCGCCACCGCCGCGGACGACGATCGCGCGCAGGCGCAGACCGTTGCCCGAGCCGGCCTTCTCGATGAGGAGGCGGGCGACGAGGCGGCCGATGCGGCCGAAGCCGTAGAGGACGACGTCGCGTCCGTCGCGGCGCTCGATCTTGTTCTCACCGGTGGCGCCGGCGACGGCCTCGGCGGTGAACTCCTCCACCGTGAGACCGCGGTTGTCGGTCTTGTACTCGGCGGCCAGCATGCCGATGTCGATCTGGGACGGGCCGAGATCGAGGGTGGTGAGCGTCTGGAGGAACGGAAGCGTCTCGGTGACCGACAGCTCCTCGCCGGCGATCTGGCGGGCGAACCGGTGGGTCTTGAGGATGCTGACCACCGACTTGTTCACCAGGGAGCGGCTGTGGACCAGGACGGTGATGTCCTGCTCCCGGTGCAGCTTCCCGATGATCGGGATCATCGACTCCGCGATCTCCTCGCGGTTCTTCCAGCTGGTGAACGAGTCGTCATTGACAGTCACAAGTTTATCTTTCGAGCTAGGCGGCGCTCATATGGTAACCCCCGGTCTGTTTGCTCCATCAGAGGGGTGTCGAAGCTCACGACCTGCTCGGTGACGGCGCGGCCGGACGCGTGGTCGGACGCGTGGCGAGGCGCGTGGCGCGGTCACGGGAAGGCGAGGGCCCGGAACACCTCCCTGACGCGGGCCAGGGGACCGGGGTCCCGGGTCAGGTGGAGGCGATTGGTGAGGAGGGCCGCCCAGCGGTCCCGGGTCGGCGAGACCCACATGCCCGTGCCGGTGAAGCCGAAGTGGGACCAGACGCCGGCCGCGGGTTCCGTGCCCGGCGCCGGGTGCCAGAACAGGCCGCGAGGTGGTTCGAGGTCGCCGGTGTGCACGCGGAGCGAGCCGGCCGTCCACTCGGCGGAGAAGGTGTCGGGCACCGGGGCGAGGAGGTGGCGGAGGAACCGTCCGACGTCGCCGGTGGTCGTGAAGACCCCCGCGATCCCGCAGGCGCCGCCGAGCAGCCTGGCCGAGAAGTCGTGGACGGTGCCCTTGAGGTGCCGGCCGCTCTCCTCGTCGTACTCGGTGGGCGCGCACCGCTCCCTGAGTGCGGCGGGCAGCGGACCGTACCGGGTCTCCGCCATCCCGAGCGGCGTCCAGATCCGCTCCTCGGCGAGCCGGGGGAGCGGACGGCGGGTGAGGTGCTCGGCGAGGTAGCCGAGGATCAGGGCCGCCCGGTCGGTGTACGCGACGGCCTCCCCGGGCCGGTGCCGGAGCCGTTCGGCGAGGACGCCGTCCCGCACGTCCTGCGGATCGGAGCCGTAGAGGTGCCGGAGGTTGGCACGGAGCGGCATGCCGGCGGTGTGGGTGAGGAGGTGATGTGCCGTCACATCGGCGAGCGGCCGCGCCGCCGCCTCGGGCCAGTAACTGCCCAGCGGGGCCGTCAGGTCGAGCTTCCCGGCGTCGACGAGGGTCCCGATCACGGCCCAGACGGCCAGGATCTTGGTGAGGCTCGCCACGTCGAACAGCGTGTCGTGGCGCATCGGTTCATCCGGCCGCGCCGGGTCGAGCAGACCGACGGCCCCCGCCGACAGGGTCGTACGGGCGTCGCCCACGGCCCACGCCATGCCGGGGCAGACGCCCGCGCGCACGGCGTCAGAGAGGAGCCGCTCGAAGGGGTCGCTGCGCTGCGCCAAGGCGGGCCTCCGGACGGTTGAGGGCGGCCCTGGCCTGGTGGGCCGTGCTCCGGAGTCATGCCCCGGACGTACGGGAAGACACCCTTCCGGCCGTCCGTCTCCCCACCGGCCGTACGCCGGTCACCTGGCGTCCGTCTCCTTGTCGGGCTCGTCGACCGGCTTGCAGGTGACCTCGTCGCGCGGGGTGTAGTGGGTCTTGAAGGTCTCCCGCTTGACCTCGGCGCCGTCGTTCTTGAAGACCCGGTCGACCGAGATGTCGAAACCCTCCAGCGGCGGCTGCGGCACACAGGCCTTGCCGGTGCCCTCGGCCTTCTTCGGCTCCGTGAGGTTGGTGCGCTCCCCGGCGACCGCCTCCACGGAGTCGTACTTCTTCGTCCCGAGGAAGCTCACGGTGACGGACGAGTCCGTCGCGCCCGCCTTGATGTAGATCGGCTTCCCGGAGTCGTTGCGGAACTTCAGGTCGAGCTGCCCCCAGGCGACGGTCGCCTCACGGCCCGCCGGGTAGCGCTCGATGTAGAAGGAGTGGGCGCCGTACTCGACGGGCTTCACCCCGGCGAAGAACATGGCGTTGAACATGGTGGTGGCCATCGCCGACACACCGCCGCCGGGCGCCGAGCGGTACTGGCCGTCCAGGATCATCGTGCCGTCCACGAAGCCGTTGTCCGGGGTGCGCTCGCCGACCGTCTTGTTGAAGCTCCACACCTCGCCCGGCTGCACGATCGAACCGTTGATGAGCTCGGCGGCCCGGCCGATGTTCGTCGTCCGGTACGGAGCGGCCGGGAAGTTCACCGTGTACGTCGACATCTGCTCGGTGATCCCGAGACGCGCCAGGGAGCCGGACGTCAGCTCGGGCTGCGTGACCGTCGTGGCCACGTCGGCGGTACGCGCGGCGGCTCCCGACCGGGTCAGCAGCGGGCGCACCGCGTCGCCGAGGGCCTTCGCGGTCACCTCGTGCCCCGGCCTGCCCTCCGACTCGACGACGACCCTGCCGTCCCGCACGCCGAGGGTCGCCTCGACGGGCGCGCCCGTCAGGGAGGAGATCGGGTCCGCCACGTCCGGGTCGCGCAGCAGCGCCTCGGCGTCGAGGGCGGCGGTCAGCCGGCCGTTCTCGTTCTTCACGGTGAGGTGGTCGCCGAGTGTCGCGGCGGAGATCCGCAGCCGGTCCGCGCCCGCCGTGAGCGTCACGGGTCCCGAGACGGCGGGCTTCGCGTACGTGTCGAGGAAGCGGGTCACCTCGGCCGCGGCCAGCTTCGGCTCGGTCACGGCGACGGGGAGCGTGACGGGCGAGGCGCCGGTGGCGGCGGGGTAGGCGGCGCGCAGGGTCTCGACGGCCTTGCCCGTGTCCAGCTTCTGGCCGGCGACGGGACGGGTCGCGACGGCCTTGCCCTCGCGGAAGGCCACAGACCCCTCGCGCACCGTGCGGTCGTTCTTCTTGGCGAGCTCGGCCACGGCGGCGTTCGCCTTGCCCGCGTCGTACGCGAGGACCGGCTGGATCTCCCGGTCGCCGGACGAGAAGAGCCGCCCGATGACGGTGAACGGGTCGCGGGAGGGATCGGCCGCCAGCTCGGCGGTCTTCGCCAGGTCCACGGTGAGGCCGGCGGTCGCCGGTGTCACGGTCGAGGCGCTGCCGCCGACCCGCACGGGTATCGGCGCGCTCCACGCGACCGGTGCCTCGGCCGCCAGCTTCGCCTCGGCGTCGGTGCGGCTCATGCCGCCGATGTCGACGCCGCCGACGCGGGTGCCGGCGGATATGTCGTCGCCGGTGGCGACGAGCCCCGCCACGTACAGCCCGCCCGCGGCGACGGCGACCACGCCTGTCGCGATCGCCGCCGTCCGGAGACGCGGACGGCGCCCCTCGCGGGGCGTCGGGGCATGGTGGGTCGTGGAGCGGGGCACGCGCTCTCCCGTGGCGTCGAGGATCAGGGGAACACTCGACGGTACGCCGAAAGAGTGTCTTATGCACATAAGGGGGGTTTGACCTGCGGGGATACGGAGAGGAGCGGAGGCGGTACGGAGAGTCGGCGCGGAGAGCCCCCGGGGGGGGCGGGCACGGAGCGTCCCGCGCCGGGGCGCCCGGCAGCCGCACCCCGCCCCGCCCGCCTAAGCTGGACCGATGCCTGCCCCGCCCCCGAGCCCCGGGCCCCAGTCCGTCGACCGGGCCCTCGCCGTCCTCGACGCCGTCGCCGACGCCGACCGGCCCGTCGGGGCGAAGGCGCTGGCCAGGCACCTAGGCTGCGCCCTCTCGACCGTCTACCACCTCACCGGGCCCCTGCTCGCGCGCGGCTACCTCGTCCGCACCGCCGAGGGGTACGCCCCCGGGCCCCGCGTCCCGGCCCTGCACCGCTCTCACCAGCGGCACCACGGGCTCGGCGCCGGCACCGGCGAGCTCCTCGGCCGGCTGCGGCGGGCCACGGGCGCGGAGGCGTACCACACCGCCTACCGCGACGGCCTGATCACCGTCGTCGACACCACCGCCCCGGTCACCGACGCCGCCCACCCCTTCGCGCCGGGCCCCGAACAGCGCGCCCACGCGACCGCCCACGGCAAGGCCCTGCTCGCCGCGCTGCCGCGCCCGCTGCGCCGCCGCTATCTCGCGGAGCACGGGATGGCCCGATTCACCGAGCGGACGATCACCAGCGCCGAGCGCTTCGAGGCCGAGGTCGACCGGGTGCGCGGGCAGGGCATCGCCGTGTCCGTGGGCGAGGCGGACCTCGCGTACACCTGTCTCGCCGTGGCGCTGCCCGAGCGCGGCGACGGCATCGTGCACGCCCTGTCCGTCTCCCTGTCGACCGCCGACTTCGGGCGGCGCCAGGGCGAGATCCGGGCGGCGCTCACCCGCGCCGTACCGGAGTTTCCGGCCCTGCCGGAATCCTGACCGGACCGACTGGCCGCGCCGGCCGGGGCGCCGCAGGCTTGTCGCATGATCTTCATCGCCGTTCGTTTCACCGCCCGCCCCGACCACGCCGACCGCTGGCTCGACCTGGTCGCCGACTTCACCCGCGCCACCCGCGCGGAGCCCGGCAACCTCTTCTTCGACTGGTCCCGCAGCGTCGACGACCCGAACGTCTTCGTCCTCCTGGAGGCCTTCGCGGACGCCGCGGCGGGCGCGGCCCACGTCGCCTCCCCGCACTTCACGGCCGGTCTGGAGGCCATGGCCGGAGCCATCGCCACCACCCCCGAGATCATCAACGTCGAGGTCCCGCAGCAGGGCTGGGGCGCCATGGCGGAGCTTGCCCCGACCGGCGGCGCCTGAGCGTCCCCCGACCGCCGCCCGAGCGCTTCCCGGAGCGGCCGGCCGAGCCGTTCCCGGCGGCCCGGGGCGGCGTGCCCCGAGCCCGTCCGCGGCGGCCCCGGGACGGCCCCGCCCCGCCTGATAGGTTCGCGTGCACACGCAGGCGGGGCGGCGGCCCGAGGGGAGAAGCGCACATGGCGGTGAGCGGGCGGCAGACCGGCAGGCCCACCCTTGAGGAGGTCGCGGCCAGGGCCGGAGTCGGCCGCGGCACCGTCTCCCGGGTCATCAACGGCTCCCCCCGGGTGAGCGAACAGGCCAAGGCCGCCGTCGAGCGGGCCGTCGCCGAGCTCGGCTACGTACCCAACCGGGCCGCCCGCGCCCTGGCGGGCAGCCGGACCGACGCCGTCGCGCTCGTCATCCCCGAGACCGAGGCCCGGCTCTTCGCGGAGCCGTACTTCCTCGACATCATCCGCGGCGTCAGCAGCGAACTCGCCGACGCCGACAAGCAGTTGCTGCTCACCCTGGTCCGCAGCGAGCAGGAGCGGCAGCGTTTCGAGCAGTACCTCGCCGCCCAGCGCGTCGACGGCGTCCTCCTCGTCTCCGTGCACGCCTCCGACCCCCTGCCCGACCAGGTCCGCGCCCTCGGCCTGCCCGCCGTCCTCAACGGCCGTCGCACCGAGGACGAGCGCGTCGCCTTCGTCGACTCCGACAACACCGGCGCCGGCCGGACCGCCGCCGCCCATCTCGCCTCGCGCGGCCGCCGCGCCGTCGCCACGATCACCGGACCGCTCGACATGTACGTGGCCCGCTGCCGTCTCGACGGCTACCGGGAGGGCCTGGCGGAGGCCGGACTCGCCGCCGACGACGGGCTCGTCGCCACCGGCGACTTCACCGAGGAGGGCGGGCGGCGCGCCATGCGTCAACTCCTGGACCGCAGGCCGGACCTGGACGCCGTGTTCGCCGCCTCCGACGTCATGGCCGCGGGCGCGCGCGGCGTCCTGCGCGAGGCCGGCCGCCGGGTCCCCGAGGACGTGGCGCTCGTCGGCGTCGACGACTCGGCCGTCGCCCGGCACATGGACCCGCCGCTCACGAGCGTCCGGCAGCCCATCGAGGAGATGGGCCGCACCATGGCCCGGCTGCTGCTCCAGGAGATCGCCGAGCCCAGCGAGCCGGACGAGCAGCCCCGCCGGATTCTCCCGACGGAACTCGTGGTCCGCGCCTCCTCCTGACGCGGAGTCCCTCCGGCCGCCCGCCTCCTCCTCACGCCGGGCCACCCCGCTCCCGTCCGCGCTCCGGTCCCCACGTGCTCGGCTCCGAGATGCAGGTGCCCCGGGCGCCCCGGAGAATGGACACCGTACGGGGTCCATCCGCGAACAGGGCGCTCCCGACGGCGTCCGTCCGACCCGGCAAGGGGGCGGTCGACGATGTCGCTGCGCCAGCCGAACCGGCCGTTCACAGCGACCGGGGCTCTGCGCCGTTGGACCCTGCTGTACCTCGTGATCGTGGCCGCGCTGACGGCCGCCTACCTGCAGTTCCCCGCCCGGCACACCGTGCTGTGGGCACTCATCGGTCTCGGCGGCGTCGCCGCGATCCTCGTCGGCGTCCACCTCCACAAGCCGTCCCGGCGCTGGCCCTGGCTGGTGCTGGCCGCCGCCAACCTCGCCTTCGTGGGCGGCGACACCGCGTACAACGCCCTGGAGGCCTTCTTCGGTCAGACCAGGCCGTTCCCCTCCGTCGCCGACGCCCTGTACCTGGCCACGTACCCGCTGTTCGCCATCGGCCTGTTCGGCTTCATCCGCTACCGGGCCGTCGGCCGCGACCTCGGCGTCGTCCTCGACGCGCTGATCCTCACCTCGGGCCTCGCCCTGCTCTCCTGGGTCAACCTCATCACCCCGCTGGCCAGGAGCGAGGACATGAGCTGGATCGAGAAGGCCATCTCCATCGCCTATCCCCTCGGCGACGTCCTGATGCTCGCCATGCTGGCCCGGCTGCTCGTTCCCGGCGGCCTCAGATCCAGGTCCGTGCAGCTCCTCACCCTCGGCACCTGCGGCATCCTCGCCTCCGACGTCATCTACGGCACGCTCCAGCTGCGCGGCACCTGGCAGGTCGGCACCCCCTGGGACCTCGGCTGGGTCGTCTTCTTCACCGCCTGGGGCCTCGCCGCCCTCCACCCCTCCATGACCGGGCTCACCGAGCGCGCGCCCGAACCCGCGCCGCACGTGGCCGAGCGACGGCTCGCCCTGCTCGCGGGTGCCTCGCTCGTCGCCCCCGCCCTGCTGCTGTTCCAGTCGCTGCGGCACGACCGGGACCAGGACATCGCCGTCATCGCGATCTTCTCGGCGCTGATGTTCCTGCTGGTCCTCGCCCGGCTCTGGGGCATGATGAACGACCACGGCAAGGCCGAGGCGCGCGAACGCAGCCTCCGGATCGCCGCCGCCTCCCTCGTCGCCGCCCTGAGCCCCCGCGAGGTCGCCGGAGCCGTGGAGACGGCGTCCGCCACCCTCTTCGGCCCCGGCACCGGGCATCGGGTCCTCCTGCTCACCCGGGACCGCCGGGGCGGCCTGAGCGGCGTGGCCACCGCCGGCCACCCGTGGAGCTGCCGCACGGACGACCTGACCCGGCCCTCGACCTCGGCACCCCGGGCGCCGAACGCGTCGACGCCGACGGCGGACGACTCCACCCCGCCCGCGAACGAGTCGGGCGGGAACGGGCGTCCCACCGCCTCCGAGGCCGGCCCGGCCCGACCCCCGACCGGCCCGGCCCCACCCCCCACCGGCCCGGCCCGACCCCCCACCGATCCGACCCGTCCCGCCGGCGACGAGACCCAGCAGTCCCCGGGGACCGCCTGGCCCGACACCGTCTCCGACGGCACCCGGCTCCTCCCCGTGTCCCGGCTCGACCCCGCCGTCGCCGCGGAGCTCGTCCCCGAGACCTTCGCGCTGCTCTGCCCCCTGGAACTCCAGGCCCCGGCGGGCCCCGAACCGCTGCTCGGCGTCCTGCTCATCGCCGGTCCGGAGAAGAAGCTCGCCGAGATCTCCGGCCCGGCCCAGTCCCTCGCCTCCCAGGCGGCCCTCGCCCTCGAACGCTTCGCCCTCAGCGAGGAGGTCAACCGCCGTACCAGCGAGGCCTACTTCCGTACCCTCGTGCACAACACATCGGACGTCATCCTCATCGTCGACGACGACGACACCGTCCGGTACGCGAGCCCCTCCGCCGAGTCCATGTTCGGCCGCTCCCTGCTCCCCGGCACCCCCCTCACCGACCTCGTCGCCCCCGCCGACACGGCCTCCGCCCTGCGCGTCCTGGCCGACGCGCGCACCCGCGCCGCCGTCGACGCCCGGGACGACTGGAAGCTCCTCCACGGCGGGCAGGCCGACCTGGAGGTGGAGGTCCGCTGCAGCAACCTGCGCGACGAACACACCGTGCACGGCCTCGTCCTCACCCTCCGCGACGTGACCGAACAGCGGAAACTGGAACGCGAGCTGACCCACCGGGCCTTCCACGACTCCCTCACCGGGCTCCCCAACCGCGTCCTGCTCCTCGAACGGGTCGAGCGTGCCCTGCTCAGGGGACGCCGCGAATCCACCCTGACCTGCATGCTCTTCGTCGACCTCGACGACTTCAAGGTCGTCAACGACACCATGGGGCACTCCGTCGGCGACGAACTCCTGGTCGCCGTCGCCCGCCGCCTCACCTCCGTCCTGCGGCTCACCGACACCGCGGCCCGGCTCGGCGGCGACGAGTTCGCCGTCCTCATCGAGGGCGCGCGCGAACCCCGCGACGCCGAGACCCTCGCGGCGGAGATCGTGCACACCCTGAGCCAGCCCTTCCACCTCACCGACGGAGCCGTCTCCGTGTCGACCAGCGTCGGCATCGCGACCGTCCTCGACAGCGCCCACGCCGAGGAACTCCTCGGCCACGCCGACCTCGCCCTGTACGCGGCCAAGGCGGCCGGCAAGAAGCGCTGGCGGCTCTTCCACCCCGAGTTCCACTCCCGGCTCGTCGCCCGGCACGAACTCCAGGCGGGCATGGACACGGCCATCGCCGACAAGGCGTTCGCCCTGCGCTACCAGCCGATCGTCGAGGTGCGCGACGGTGCGCCGGCCGGCCTCGAAGCGCTCATCCGCTGGCCGCACGCCCGCCGCGGCATGGTCCCGCCGGACCAGTTCATCGCCCTGGCCGAGGAGAGCGGCCACATCATGCCGCTCGGCGCCTGGGTCCTCGAACACGCGGCGCTCGACATCGCCCGCTGGCAGCGCGCCCGCCCCCGCAAGGCCCCGCTGTACGCCAGCGTCAACGTCTCCGCTCGCCAGTTCCGCGACCCGGGATTCCTCGAAGGCGTACGCCGCACCCTCCGCTCCTCCGGGCTCGCGCCCGGCTCCCTCGTCCTGGAGCTCACCGAGACCGTCCTGATGCGCAGGGACGCCCAGATCAGGACCACCATGGCCGCCCTGAAGGACCTGGGCGTCTCCATCGCCATCGACGACTTCGGCACCGGGTTCTCCTCGCTCAGCTACCTCCGCGAGTTCCCCATCGACGTCCTGAAGGTCGACAAGTCCTTCATCGACAGCATCACGACCGACCCCCAGCAGGTGGCGCTCGTGGAGGGCATCGTGCGCATCGCCGACGTCCTCGGCCTCCAGGTCGTCGCCGAGGGCATCGAGAACGAGGAACAGCGGGCGCTCCTCGCCGACATGGGCTGCCGCTACGGGCAGGGCTATCTCTTCGCCCGCCCCATGACCGCCCATCAGGCCGAGTCCTATCTGAACCACGCCCCGCCGTCCGGCGAGCGTCCGCCCGCCCGGCCCGCCGTCCGCCCCGCGGCCCGGGCGGGACACCCCCCGCGCGCGTCACGCTGGCGCGACCTCGAACACCTCCACCGGACCAGCCGCATGTGCGACGCAGTCATCGACGAGATCGACGGCCGCCGCATCCGGGTCGGCGATGACTGGCTCATCGACTTCGCCTCCTGCAACTACCTGGGCCTCGACCTCGACCCGACGGTCATCGAGGCGATCGAGCCGGAGGTCAGGCGCTGGGGCACCCACCCCAGCTGGTCCCGGCTCATCGGCAGCCCGCGGCTCTACCCCCGGATCGAGGAGCGGCTCACCGAACTCCTCGGCGCCTCCGACACCCTGCTGCTGCCCACCATCACCCTCATCCACCAGTCGGTGATCCCGCTCCTCGCCGGCACCGGACAGGTCTTCGTCGAGGCACAGGCCCACCGCACCGTGTACGACGGCTGCGTCGCCGCCCGCGGCCAGGGTGCCGAGATCCACCGCTTCCACGCCGAACGGCCCGACGAGCTGGAGGCGCTGCTGCGCGGCGCCCCCGCCGACGCGAACCGCCTCATCTGCATGGACGGCGTCAACAGCATGACCGGCAACTTCCCCGACCTCCCCACCCTGGCCCGGGTCTCCCGCGAGAACGGCGCCCTGCTGTACATCGACGACGCCCACGGCTTCGGGGTCATCGGAGAACGGCGGCCCGGCGAGACCAGCCCCTACGGCTCGCGCGGCAACAGCATCGTCCGCCACCTCGGCGAGACCTACGACGACCTGGTCCTGGTCGGCGGCTTCTCCAAGGCGTTCTCCTCACTGCTCGCCTTCCTCGCCGTCCCGAAGTGGCTCAAGGACCATCTCAAGGTGGCGGCGGCCCCGTACCTCTACTCCGGCCCCTCGCCGACGGCCTCGCTCGCCACCGCCCTGGCCGGACTCGACGTCAACGACGCGCGCGGGGACGAGATCCGCGCCGGTCTCTACCGCAAGACGGCCCGCGTGCTCGAACACGTCCGTGCGCTCGGCATCGCCACCCCCAACACCGACGGACTGCCGATCATCGAGATCCCGCTCGCCGACGCCGACGACCTCGACCAGGTCGCGGCCTTCCTCTGGGAGCACGGCATCTACGTGACACTCGCCTCCTACCCGCTCGTCCCGCGCGACCGGGTCGGCTTCCGCGTCCAGATCACCGCCGCCAACACCGACGAGGAGATCGAGGAACTCTGCACGGCGCTCACCCGGCTCGCCGCACGCTTCCCCCTGCAACCGGCCGGCGCCGCACGCCCCTCCGCCGTCACGGCCGGCCGGACACCGGAGCCGCCGTGATGGGCACGACCCAGGTGCGCCGCAACCGGGACGCCGACTGGGACGCCTGGCCCGTCACCGACTACCTCGCCGAGAACTACCGCCGGCTCCACCCCTGCGACATCGGCGTCATCCACCACCACGCCGCCGTCTACC
Organism: Streptomyces sp. CB02980; assembly: GCF_014451325.2. Taxonomy (GTDB): domain Bacteria; phylum Actinomycetota; class Actinomycetes; order Streptomycetales; family Streptomycetaceae; genus Streptomyces. The sequence continues at coordinate 187,455 of NZ_JACSCH020000010.1, forward strand.
GGCACTGCGCCCCCGGCAGCCTGGCCCGCACCCTCGAACTCGGCGCGGGCCCCAACCTCTACCCCCTGATGCTCGCGGGCGCCGCGAGCCGCCGGATCGACGCGCTCGAACCCAGCGCCGCCAACCTCCGCTATCTGCGCCACCAGCTCGACCGAAGCCCCGACGCCAGCTGGCAGCCCTTCTACGCCCTGTGCCGCTCCCTCGACCCCGCCCTCCCCGAGAGCATTACGGAGGCGCTGCGTCCGGTGCGGGTCGTGCCCGGCACCGTCGACGACCTGGTGCCCGGCACGTACGACCTCGCCTCGATGAACTTCGTCGCCGAGAGCATCACCGAGGACGCCGAGGAGTTCACCCTGTTCTGCGACGCCTTCGTCCACGCGGTCCGCCCCGGCGGACGGCTCCTCGCCGCGTTCATGGAACGCATGCCGAGCTACCGCATCGGCGCGGGACCGGTCTGGCCCGCCTGCCCGGTCGACGAAGCCGCCCTGCGGGCCGTCTTCGCGCCTCGTACCACCGGTCTGCGGATCGCCCGGGTCGCCAAGGACCTCACCCTGCCCGAGTACGGGGACACCGGCATCCTGCTCCTCACCGCGGAGCGGCCCGCCACCGCGACCGGCGCACCGGCGTCTCAGGGGTGACGCCGGATCGTCTCCGCGTACTCCTCGAGGGAGGAACCCGGTGTCCCGTCGTACAACTGCCGGTCGAAGGCCCACATGATGCCCTCGAGACCGCAGGACGCCATCTGCCGGTACGCCGTCTCCGTCACCCCCGGCCGGTACGGGGACACCTGGGGCCCGGCGCTCTCCCCGGTCAGCCGGTCGAAGCCCGCGCTCCTGGCCACCGCCACCACCCAGCGCGCCGAGGACCAGTCGCGCACCAGCGCGTCGTCCGGGGCGGCGACGTCCGTCCGCGCGTCGGCGGGCGCGCAGCCGTTGTCGTCCGGGTCGCCCGTCCCGTCCACCAGGGCGGTGGTGACGATCCGTACCGAGTCCCGGTGCTCGACCAGAGGGAGCGTCAGGAAGAACCCGGCGCCGCGCGCGACGAGCCTGATCGCCGGGGTGTCGACGAGCCGGGCGTCGACGGCCGCCCGCAGGTCGGAGGGGTAGAAGCCGGCCCCCGGGACGAGGATCTTGAGCGCCCCCTCGTACCCGAGCGAGGTGTACAGGTCGAGCTGCCAGTTCACTGCCCCGGCCAGGGCCCCGACGTACCAGTCGAACCACCGGGCCACCTGCTCCCGGGTGAACGGCTTCCCGTGGTACGTGGCCTCGCCGGGCCGCCACCCCGGGTACGGGCTGCTCGCCTGGGCGTGGCTGTCGTATGCCCAGAACTCGGCGGGACCGTCGCTCTCCGACAGCGGCGTCGGATAGGCGAACTCGCCGGTCTCGTTGACGCCGACCCGGACCGCCCAGAAGTTCTCCAGGCCGATCAGCCGGTCCACCGCGCGTGCGTACTCGGTGACGTGCTCCCGCACGGGTTCGCTGAAGACGATGTTCGGGACGCCGGTGGACCGGTCGCCGAACTGGTTCACATAGACCGACTCCGGAAAGGAGTCCGGCAGCCACGGCGGCGGATGATTGAGGCCGAGCCCCGCCTCCACCCGCAGCCCCGCCTCCCGGAAGACGTCGAGCTGCTCCCGCACCTCGCGCGCGTACTCCTCGTCGTACACCCCCTGCTCGGGCTCCAACCTGCTCCAGTCGATCTGGAGATGGGCGACCCGGATGCCGTGCTCGTACTCCGTGACCGCCCGGTCCGGATCGGTCTGCAGGGTGCCGTACCAGTACGGCTCCGGCTCCGGGTCGTTCGGCGCGCTCCGCAGCACACCGAACGCCCCGACGAGCAGCACGAGGACCGCGAGCACCGCCGCCACGACCGGCACACCGGGGGATCCGGTCCACCACCGTGCCGTCACGACAGCAGCTCCCGGTACAGGGCCCCGTACCGGGCCGCGAACCGCTCGGGACCGAAGTGGTCCTCCACGAGCGCCCGGCCCCGGTCGGCGAGCACGTCCCAGGAGCGCGGCTGGTCGAGCAGCCAGGCCAGCTGCTGCCCGGTGCGGCGCGCGTCGCCCGCCGGGGCCCGCAGCACCGCGTGCCCGAAGTCGGCGAACTGGGGGAGGTCGCTGAGGATCGCCGGCCGCCCCGAGGCGAGCGCCTGCAGGACGGTCAGCGGGATATCGGCCTTGCCGCCGAGGACGGCCGGCGGGAACAGCAGCACATGGACGCCGGCGAGCAGCGTGTGCATGTCCTCGACGTACCCGCGCACCTCGAAGTCGGTGAGCCCCGCCGCCCCGGCCCGCTCCCGCAGCGCCTCGTCGAGCATCGCGTTGTCCTGCCCCGGCCGCCCGCGCATCGCCAGCACGAGGTGGAACCTCGCCCCCGTCCGTACGGCCTCCGCCGCCGCGTCGATCGCCGTCTCCGCACCGCCGTGCAGATCGTGGTGCCCCGCGAACAGCACCACCGGGAAACCCTTGGGGCGCGGCAGGTACGGCCACTCGTCCAGGCCGATCATGGGCGGGATCACCCGTACGTCCTTGAAGTCCGCGGCCCGCAGCCGTCGTGCCATGGACTCCGACAGGGCGACCGTCGTCCCCAGCGGCCGGACGCGCTTCAGGAAGCGGGTGTCCATCACTCCGGGCACGGTGTGGACGACCGGCCGCCTCCCGAGCAGCAGCGGGCGCAGCCACGAGAAGGCCGGGAAGGTACGGCCGACGGTGAGGAAGGCGTGCACCAGGTCGACCCGGCGGGCCAGGAACGCGCCGAAGAGGGCGGACTGCACCCGCTCGGGAACGTGCGGCACACCGTCGCGGGAGAGGATGCGGACAGGCCGGCCGCGCCCCGGCGGGGGCTGCCGGCGGCCCGGCCACTGGGAGAACCAGACGAAGTCGACGTCGGGCAGGGCTCCGAGGACGTCGGTGGCGAGCCGCACGTCACACCCTTCCGCCCCGTCCAGCGGGCTGCTGGTCAGGAGGAGGACACGGGGGCGTCGCTCACCGTGGCGCATCGCCCGCTCCCGTCACGGAGGTGCCGTCGCCACGCTCCGCCGGAGGCGCTTGCGGGGCCGGCAGCAGCGGGCCGTTCACCGTCGATCCGGGCACCGCGAGCGCGGTCACGCTCGGTCCGGGCAGCGGCGGCGGCAGGCGGTACAGGGCGAGCGTGCCGTAGGTGGGACCGTCGAACGCGAACACCGGCCGCAGCCCCTCCGTGAGCCGCTCCACCTCGGCGAGCGAGTACCGCCCGTATCCCTGCTCGATGACCCGCCACGGCACGATCACGTACCGGGCGTCGTTCACCGCCTGCTCCTCGGGGGTCGCCCAGTGCCCGAGCCGGTAGGTGTCGTTCAGCGCCCAGTTGGTGACACCGCGCGTCCGCTGCCCGTCCACCGTGACGATCCCGCTGCCCGCCGGTACCTGGGTGAGCAGATGGGCGCGCAGGCGGTCGAAGCCGTCGTCGGGGGTCCATCGGTCGCGGGCGTACACCGCGGCGGGGGCGGCGACCACGGCGACGAGGGCGGCCCAGGCCGCCAGGCGGAGTCCGGGCCGGCTCCGGGACGGCATCGGCACGGTGACCGCGAGCGCCACCAGGTTGGGCACGAACAGCAGGTACAGCGCCTGCTCCTCCAGCGTGCCCACGCCGAGCGCGTACCCGAGGGTGACGATCGCCGAGGCGTGGAAGAGCGCGAGCAGCCGGTACACCGGCTCCTTGCGGCGCAGCAGCAGGAAGAGCGCCACCGGGGTGAGGGCGAGGAGCAGGTACGTGCCCGCGTACCCCGGGAGTTCGGCGAGGAGCCGGCCAGAGAGCGAGGGCGTGCCCTCCGCGTTGAAGCCGGTCTCCTGGACGACTCCGAGGAGCCGGCGGACGCCGGACGTCTTGGCCTCCCAGAACTCGTCGAAGTGCCCGAACCCGGCCAGGAGCGCCACGTAGACGACGTACGAGAGGGCGGTCACCCCGGTGGTGAGGGCGACGAGCCTGCGGGGCGGACCCCAGCCGAGCAGCAGGGCGGCGAGCAGCGGCAGCACGGTGATCAGCACCGCGTGGTCCTTCGTCAGGATCGCAAGACCGAAGAACACCCCGGCGAGCAGTGCCCGGGCCCGTGGCCGGGGCGGCGGTTCGGCGCGGGTGAGACCCACCAGGACCAGATAGCCCGCGAGGATCCACACCATCGTCCCGGTCTCCAGGAGCACCCGGTTGTTCTGCCGGATGCAGAACTGGTCCAGGGCGAACACCAGACCGGCGACCGCGCCGGCGCCGCGCGACCGCACCCGGGCGACCAGGAAGACGACGAGGGCCGCGGTGACCCCGGCCAGGAGCGCGTTGAGCACCCGTGAGGAGTGCACGCCCGCGATGATGTCGGAGTGCTCCCCGACGAGCTTGGTCCAGCCGGCCTCCACGTAGAAGTAGCCGGGCGGGTGCAGGAAGAACAGGCCCTCGTCGGTGCGGGGGAAACCGCCCGCCGCGGCGCTCTCCCCGAGCTGCCGGTAGATCGGCTCGTCGATGAACAGGTCGCCCGCCCGGCTGATCTCCACCAGTCGGAGGGTCACGGTGAGCAGCGCCGCGGCGGCCGCGTACACCGCGGTCGGCACCGAGCCGAGCCGGATGCGCCGACGCGCCGGCGAGGGCGCGACAGCCGTGGCCGGGTCGGTCCGGGCGGACGAGGGAGCGGTGCGCGGGATCGTCACGACACACCCCTCGGGGCACGGATCCCTCGGACCTCGCGCGTCGGTGCCGGGTGCTTCGGCCGGGGGCGGACCGTCGCGTCCGCCGTCTCGGGGAGGAGGTAGACCTCGGGTGTCCTGGGGACGCGGCCCTCGGGGAACAAGGCGTCGGCCTGGGTCCCGTAGCCCCGGATCAGCTCGGCCTTCCGGTCGATTCCGCGCTCCCAGTCGCGGGCGACCAGACCGTGCCGGGCGGTGAACCGGGCGTCGGGATCGGCGTGCTGGTTGTACGGGAAGTCGCTGTAGTACACGACCGGGCGTCCGCACCGCTCGGCCGCGGTGCGGACGAGGACGTGGTCGGCGTGCCCGCCCACGCCCAGCGGGGCGAGGACCAGGCCGCCGTCGGTGCCGGGCAGCAGGGCGTCGATCGTCTCGCCCACGGCGCGGAGCGTCTCGTCGTCGTACGGGGAGACCCGGCCCCGGGACAGGTGCAGCCGGTACGTCGGGTACACATGGGCCAGTTCGGGCAGCAGCCCGGTCAGCCGACCGGTGCCCGGGCGGGGCCGCGGCAGCCGCCGGAAGAGCCCGTCGACCAGTCCGATGTGGCGCCACCCGACGTCGAGCCGCTCCAGGACCCGCAGGTCCTCGGCCCGTCGCTCGGCGTAGAGTTCCGCGGCGTCCTCGGCGCCGGTCTGCTTCAGGTACTGGCGGGCCGACAGGGTGTGCGGCGGCGGCGCGGCCTCCGTGAACAGGGAGGCGACCGTCACCGGTGCCCGGCGCCCGGCCCATCCGAGCAGCCCGCCACAGGACAGGACGGCGTCGTCCAGGTGCGGCGAGAGCACCAGGATCGGGACGTCCGAACCGACGACCGTCCGGACGAACCCGGTCAGCGGGTCGACTGCCATGACGCACCCCTCTTCCTCGGCCGCCGTGCGGGGGCGGGACTGTCCAGAAGCCGGTGGGCCAGGGCCAGATAGCGGCCCGTCATCTCGTCCCACGTGTAGTGCTGGGCGGCGATCCCGGAGCGCCGCCCCAACCGGTGGCGCAGCGCCGCGTCCGTGGCCAGCTCGTTCATCCGCCGGCCGAAGGCCGCCACGTCGAACGGCGGCACGGCCACGTCGCCGCCGTCGCGCATCCAGCGCAGCGCGGGCAGATCGAAGTGGAGGACGGGCTTGCCGCACGCCATGCCTTCGAGGGCCACCAGACCGAAGGTCTCGTGGCGGGACGGCACCACCAGGAAGGCGCAGTCGCGCAGGAGCTGGCGCTTGCGGTCGCCCTCGGCGTATCCGACCCAGTGGATCCGGGGCTTCGGTCCGCGGCCGTGGGCGGCCACGAGCGCGGCGAGCCGGCGTTCCTCGGCCGGGGTACCGCTGCCCGCGATGAGCAGCTCAAGCGGCGGCGCGGCGCTCTCGTACGCGCTGAGGAGCAGGTCGAGGCCCTTGACCCAGGTGTCGATGCGTCCGAGGAACAGGATGAACTGCCCGCCGCCCAGCCGGTTCTCGTCGAGGACCCGCTGCTCGACCCCGTTGGCGATGACCTGGACGTCGGCCCTGGGGCTGAGCCGCCGGATCTCCGATCCGTCGGCCGCGTTCATCACCACGATGTGCCGGTAGCAGCGCAGCCCGAGCCGCTCGACCAGGAAGAAGGGGATGTGGTAGCGCCGCCACAGGGCCTCGGCGCTGCGGCCCTGGTCGATGCCGATGACGGGGGCGTCCGTCGTCAGGGGCAGGAAGCTCGTCGAGAACGGGGGAGTGAAGCTCTCCAGCCACAGGTCGTGGCGGATGCGGCGGGCGACGAACGGCAGCAGCGTCAGGAACAGCAGCTGGCCGGCGCGCGGGCCGGCCCGGCAGACCGGCAGCCGGACGTAGCGGATGCCGTCGCGTTCCTCGCTGCCGGCGTCGCGGCCGGCCGTGACGACGGTCACCCGGAAGTCCTCGGCGAGCCGGCGGGCCACCTTGCCGACGACCAGTGCGCCACCGCCCCGGTAGGCGGGGTTCTCCGCATCGTCGTAGATGGACACCACCACGTGCCGGCGCCGCAGGGTCGTGCGCCGGATCCGCTCCCGGTCCCGAACGACGTCCAGGATCCGGTCGAGCGCCTCACCGGCGATCAGGGCCTGCGACCGTTCGCCGTCGATCCGCGCGAGCCGCGGCAGCCGCTGGGACCAGCTCCGGTAGCGGGCCCACCAGACGGTCGGGGGACCGGCGATCTCCTCCCAGCCGCGGTTCCGCAGGGTGGCGGGCCCGGTCTCCACGAGCAGGGTCAGTCCGTAGCGGTCGGCGATCCGGCGGAACACGGACGCCGCGGCCGAGCGGGTCGGCAGGTCGAACTTCACCAGGCCGTCGAGCGGCCCCCGGTCCGTGAGGACCACGGACTCACCGCCCCGTGCGCGCCTGCGGGCCCGCACTCCGGCGACCGCGATCCGGGCGGCGAGTTCGCCCGCGTCCAGGAACGCGTGGGCACGGCGCAGCCGGGATCCCCGGCGCTTGGGATCCGTGGCGCGCCGTGCCCACCCGTCCCCGCCCGGTCCCGTCTCCCTCGCCTTGGGGGGGACCGGGAAACCGCGGCACAGGAAGCAGCCGTAGCAGTGCAGGGTGACGACGGTGAGCCCGCGCTCGTCGAGCAGTGCCGCAAGCCGGCCGACCAGCGAGGACTTGCCCGCCCCGTCCGGTCCGGACACGGCGACCAGGAGGGGGCCGTGCGAGCTCGTCATGGCACTCGCCTCCGCAGTCTCTTGGTCACCACGAGGGGCACCCGCAGGGACGCTTCGCGGGTCGCGGCCCGCAGCCGGCCCTCGCCGAGGAGGTGGCCCGAGTGCTCGGCCCCCACCCGGAGCGAGGTCGCCACCGGGAGCGGCAGCGGCAGCGGGACGTGCTCGCCCCGGTCGAGCCGTGCCATCGCCTCGACGGCGGTGGTGAGCGCCTGCCGGCCGCCCGCGGACCAGCCCTCGCGGGCGGCCTCGTGACGGGCCTCCGCCACGACGTCGGGGTGGAGGAGCGAGCGCAGGGCGAGGAGTTCGGAGAGGTCCAGGGTCAGGTTCTGGAAGAGGGCGTGCGCCAGCCAGATCCGCAGCCGGTCGGAGGGACACGGGGTCAGCCAGGCGTAGCCGTCGGTGCCTCCGTCCGCGGCGTCGCGCGGGTGCCTGTCAGGGGAGCCGTTCAGGTGCCCGTTCGCGGTTTCGGGCCGCGCGACGTGTTCGGCGCGGGCGAAGAGCCGGTCGGTCGGCACCACCGGAACACCGAACCACGAGACCGAACCGTGCAGATGGGCCGCCGGGCCCTTCGGGGGTTCCAGGAGCACCTTCGTCGAGCGCTCCAGCCAGTACGTCGTGCGATGCGCGTACCAGCCGTCGAGCGCGGCCTGGGCGGCCCGCAGCCGCCCCGGGGGCACCACCAGGTCGAAGTTGCCGTACACGTAGTCCCCCGCCAGATCGGCCTTGATCAGGACAGTGGGGATGCCCGCCGCCCGCAGCCGGTCCGTGGACTCGACGAGGTTCCGCCGGAACAGCCCGGTCGCGCTCTCCACCTCGGTGAGCGTGGCCGCGAGCTGACGGGGGTACGCGCGGGCCAGCCTGCCCTCGACCTGGTTGCGCCGGGCCGCGGCCAGCGCACCGAGGAGCTCCTCGTCTGCGGCAGGCCGGACCCGACCCCGCCACACGGCGTCGACGAGAAGGTTCACGGCGCGCTCGTCGTGGACCGCGGCCCGGGTCCCTCGAGCCTCGGCGGGCGACGGCTCCCGCCGCTCCGGTACGGGCTCTGCCTCCGGAGCCGTACCGGTCCCGCCGTTCAGGGGCGCTTTCTCGGGCCTTGCCACGGGCCCGTCACCAGGGCCGTCACCAGGGCCGTCACCAGGGCCGTCCCCGGGTCCGTCCCCGGGTTCGTCCCCGGGCCCTCCGGCGGGTCCGGTCTCGAGTACGGGTGTCCGCCGCCGTCCGAAGAACCGCCACAGGGCCACCGTGGTGACCACCAGCGCTGCGGCGAACCACACGTAGGTGAACGGGCGGAGCAGCGCGAGGCCCGCGGCCAGTGCGAGCAGGGGCAGCACCACCCGGCCGAACGGCCGATCGGCGACCCCGAACCCGTGCCGGCGGGAGTGCCGCACGGCCAGCAGGACCAGTGCGGCGACCGTTCCGCACAGCCCGCCGATCGCCATGCCGAGCACGCCGCCGGTCGCCCAGCCGGACGCCAGGGCGGTCACGTACAGACCGAGTCCCACGAGCAGCGTGCGCAGGCACGCATAGTCGTTGACGGCCTGGGCGAAGGTCACGAGGAGGGCGAGCGCGCCGAGCGCGAGGCCCGCCGTCGCCGTGCAGGCCATCAGCGTGGAGACCATCGAGTAGCCGGAGGGGAAGACCTCGGTGATGAGCGCGTTCGGCACCGTCGCGGCCACCACCGTCAGGGGCAGCGCCACGGTCAGATACATCCGCAGCGCGCTCGCGGTCAGCGGGTCGCCCGCCCGGCGTCGCGAGAGCGCGGGCAGGAAGGCGATCGAGACGGCCCCGGCCAGGAACAGCGGGACCCGGCCCAGCATGACCGCCGCCTGGTAACTGGCCGCCGCCGCACGGTCGGTCGGCAGCATCGCGACGAGGACGATGTCCACGGAGGCGATCAGTGCCACCACGCCCTGGAGCGAGGCGACGCCGGACGCCCGCCGCCACAGGTCCCGGTCGGCGCTGACCGCGCGCCACGGCCGGCGCGGCTCGTTGCGGAACCGGTTCGGCCAGAAGAACACGTACGGCAGTACGGCGACGCCGAAGGCGGCGAGGGCTCCCGTCTCGCCGAGCCCCAGCGCCGACACGAAGAAGAGGCCCACGCCGAACTTGAGCAGGGCCTCGACGGCGGTGAGGACCGCGAGGGTCCGCAGCCGCTCGGTGCCCTGGAGCCAGCCCACGCTGACCCGGGTGACGTAGATGGCCAGGGTCGAGCCCGCGATGGCGAGCGTCGTCAGGGTGCCCGCGAACTCCATCGCCACACAGCCCACCGCGATCGCGGCGACGGTTCCGCCCACGACGGCCGTGACCATGGCGAAGCGGACCGCCTCACCGCGTTCGGCGTCCGAGCCGGCCCGGGCGAGGGCCTGGGCCAGCATCCAGGGCACGGTGACCACGGCGACCGCTGCCGTGCACACGACCAGTCCCTGACCGGCGGCGAAGGTCGCGTACCCGGAGACGTCGAGGAGCCGGGTGAGGATCAGGGTGTACGCGTAGTTCACCGCGCCGACCACGACCACCGCGGTCGCGATCCAGCGCGCGCCGTGGACGGCGGTGACCTCGTCCTGGTGGACGTGCGACCGCTCGGCGACGCGCGCGGCGGAGATCATGACGGCCGCCCGGGGTCCGGACCGCGGGCGGACCCTTCGCCGGGCTCCGCCGCGCCGAGCAGGACGTCGTGGCCGTTCGCCAGGACGATGTCGGCCTCGGCGACGTCGAGGCGACGCAGCGCGCTCAACGCCCGCACCTCGTCGCAGCCGTGGAGCAGCAGCCGGAAGGCGTCGCCGTTCCGCTGCCAGGCGTCGGTCTGCCGCAGGGCGCGGCGGACCGCCCGTTCGGTGGACTCGGGGTCGGGGGACGTGAAGCGCGTGATGACGGACAGGTCGCTGGCCGAGCGGCGCGAGCGCCGGTGCCGGTGGATGCGCTGGAGGTCCTCCACGACGACCTGGGCGAGCCGTTCGGCGCTGGCGTCCCAGGAGAAGGCGGCGGCCCAGGCACGGCAGCGGGCCGCGGTGCGGGCCCGCGCCTCGGGGCTGGACAGCGCGTCGAAGGCCGCGGCGATACCGGCCGCCAGATCCGCGTCCGGATCGAGCAGCCACCCGTTGACGCCCGGGCGGATCGCGTCCCGCAGCCCCGGCACGTCGAAGGCGAGCGCGGGGGTGCCGACGGTGTTCGCCTCGATGACGGCGAGGCCCCAGCCCTCGGCGACCGACGGAACGACCGTCAGCCACGCCCGGTGGAACAGCTCCTGCTTGCGCTCGTCGGAGACGTGTCCGTGGAACTCGACGGCGGAGCCGATGCCGAGACCGGCGGCGAGCTTGCGCAGCGCATCGCCCTCGGGGCCGTCCCCGCACAGGTCGACGCGCAGCTCCGGCAGGCGGCGCAGCAGCGCCGGCAGGGCCCGGAGGATCAGGTCGACCCGCTTCTGCGGCACCAGCCGGCTGACGACGGTGAGCGCCGGGGTGGCCGAGCGCCGCCCGGCGGGACCCGTGAGCCGGGGGCGGGGGCGCCCGTTGGGCACGATGTAGATCGGATTGCCGAAGCCGAGTTCCCGCCGGGTGCCCTCGCGGGTGGAGGGCGAGACGACCACCACGGGCCGGCCCCGGTAGACGCGTCGGCTGACCTGCTTCTCCAGGACCCGGCCGACGGTGTTCATCGGCCACCGGAACCGGGTGTCGAACTGGTGCTGGTGGACGTGGTGGATGACGCAGAGGTCCGCGGTCCACCGGGGTGTGAACAGCGGTGAGAAGAACGGGATCCCGTTCTGGAAGTCGACCACGGCGTCGTACGCGTGACGGTTCCGCAGCAGGTGCGCCGCGGCGGCGGCGTACACGCCGAACGTGCCGCCGGCGCGCACGACGCGGATCCCGTCGCGGTACTCCCGGGCACGCGAGCCGGGGTACCGCGACGAGACGAGGGTGACGTGGGCTCCGGCCGCCGCGAACCGCCGGGCGATCTCCCAGCAGTACGCCTCGGCCCCGCCCGCGTCGGGGTGCGTGGGGTCGCGCCAGTTGAGGAAGGCGAGGTCGGTACGGGCGAGCCGGTCGAGTGCGGTCATGATCATCACCGGGCCAGCGAGATGCGCAGGAGATCGGCCATCGAGCGCAGTCCGTCGCGCCGTGCCGAGAACGTCGAGCCGGGTACGTCGTGCCAGACCACCGGCACCTCCACGACGTCCCGCCCGGCCCGTACGACATGGGCGAGCAGTTCCACGTCGAAGGCGAAGCCGTCGATGTGGCAGTCACGCGCGATCGCGCGGGCGAGCGGACCGCAGAAGAACTTGAACCCGCACTGGGTGTCGGCGACCCCGGGCAGCGACAGATGCGCGAGCGAACGGAACAGCAGGCCGCCGCCGCGCCGCAGGGCCGACTGCTCCACGTCGAGCCGGGCGCCCGGTGCGTGGCGCGAGGCGATGACCGCGCCGTGGCCCGCCCGGAGCAGCTCCATCACGCGGTCCAGGGTCTCGACGGGGGTGGCGTTGTCGGCGTCGGCGAAGCCGATGAAGCGGGCGGAGGAGGTCTCGATGCCGCGCCGGACCGCCGCGCCCTTGCCCTGGTCGCTGCACCCGATGGCGTGGACCGGGACGGGGGGGTCGGCGAAGCGCTCCAGGGCGTCGAGGGTGCCGTCGGCGCTGTTGTTGTCGACCACGACGACCGCCGACGACCAGGGCCGTCCGGCCAGGAAGTCGACCGTGGCGGCCACGGTCGAGGGCAGCCTGCGCTGCTCGTTGTAGGCCGGGATGAGCAGTTCGAGCTCCACCGGCGGGCGGACGAGCCGATGGGGGAGCGGTGCGTGGGCGCGGGCGGTGGCCATCACGCCTCGCCTCCTCGGGGCAAGGCGCGGGGCGCGGGGCGCACGGGCGCGCGGGGGATCAGGGCGGGGGTGGGTCGGGGGTGACGCGCTTCACGTCGTCGGTGCGGCTCGCAGGCGCCGGCCGGTGGGGGTTCGCCGGCCCCCGCTGGTGCTGGTTCGGACGACCCGGCCGGACCGTCGGAGCCGCGGCTTCGCCGCGCGGTGCGCGTGCGGGTGTGGGTCGTACGGGCGCGTCGCCGGCGGGCCGTTCCTCGCGGCCTGCACGCCCGGCTCCGTGGCGGCGGGGCGGCGGCGGTGATCCGGTCGGCCGCCCGGCGTGCGGGGTGGGCGGTCGGGCGGTGCGCGGGGCGGCAGAGCGAGCGGCGCCGGGCGTCGGCGAGCGGCCAGTCGGTCATCCGTCGCAGAGGATGCGGTGCGGATGCCACCGGCGATCGGTCGAACTGGCTGGAGGCCACGACGTACCTCTTCCGGCAACCGACCCTGCCGAGGGTCTGTCCTGAAATAGTGCTCTTTCCACCGTTAGCACCCTTGCGGGTGGTTCGTCAACCGGAGGAGGTGCGGGCGGCGCGCGGGCGCCGCCGGTGCGCCAGCCGCGACAGGGCGTTGTGCGGCCGCTCGTCGAGGAGCGTGCCGAGGATCCGCGTGCCGTCGCGGATCGTGCGGAGGCGGACCGGCTCGTGGAGCCGCGGCCGTTCGAGACTGGGCACCTCGGCGACGCGCAGGCCGTAGTGCAGGGCGTGCGTGACCAGCTCGGCGCCCAGCTCGACCCCGTCCTCGCGCAGGTCGAGGAGGTCCACGAAGGAGCGCCGGAACGCACAGAACCCGTACCAGAGATCGGTGAGGTGCTGGCCGTACATCCGGTGCGCGACCCGCAGCAGCGCGCGATGTCCGAGCCGTCGCGAGAGCGGATAGTCGGCGAAATCCCCGCCCGCGATGAAGCGTGATCCCTTGACGAAGTCGTAACCGCTTTCCAGGTAGTGCAGATAGTGCGGGATCTCGTGCGGCGACATGCTCCCGTCGGCGTTCATCAGCACGACCAGATCGCCGGTCGCCGCGAGCAGACCCGCGTGCGGAATGTCGCCGCGCGAGGAGTCCCAGGAGCCGAGCCCGCGCACGGTGAGCCCCTTGCGCGCCCGCCGCTCACCGGGCGGGCCGCCGACCAGGACCACGTCCCCCACGCTCGACGGCACTTGATCGAGGAGCAGATCGAGCGCCGGCCGCGGGTCCCCGCCGCCGGGGCGGACCGTGAGGACGAGGCTCACCGTACGCGTGCCGGAACCGGGTGCGCGGTCGGTCGAACGGCGCAGGGGATGCGAATCGCTACTCATAGGTACGGCCTCCCGCGCGGAAAACCCGCGTACTTCAGGATCCTGCGCCGGAGACGATGCCGTCAAGAACTCGGGAAAGATATGCGGAACTCCAGGAAACTATTCCTCGCCCCTCTGCGCCGGAATTCGATCAGGCATACAATCCCGTCATGGCAGGGCGAATTGAGGACTACGCCCTCGTCGGTGACCTGGAGACCGCGGCGCTCGTGGGGACCGACGGGTCCGTCGACTGGTGGTGCGCGCCGCGCTTCGACTCGCCCGCGTGCCTGGCGGCCCTGCTGGGCGATCCGGGGCACGGCCGCTGGCTCCTCGCCCCCGTCGGCAGGACCCGCTGCACGCGCAGGAGTTACCGGGGCGACACCCTCGTCCTCGACACCATCTGGGAATCCCTCACCGGAACCGTCCGCGTCACCGACTTCATGCCCCTGCGCTCCCCGAGCGAGGACGCCCCGCGCATCGTCCGCGTGGTCGAGGGAATCGCCGGACGCGTCGACGTACGCAGCGAGTTGAGGGTCCGCTTCCACCACGGCAGCATCGTGCCCTGGATCCGCTCGGTGGACCGCCGTACCGTCGCCTGGGTCGCCGGACCCGACGCCGCGTACCTCTCCTGCGAGCCCGGCGTCGAGCCCGTCGTCACCCCGGACCGCACCACCGTCGACTTCACCGTCACCGCCGGCCGTCGCGTCTCCTTCGTCCTCGGCTGGCGTCCCTCGCACACCCCCGCGCCCCCGGCCACCCCGCCCGCCGACATCGACGCCGCCCTCACCCGTACCCTCGCCCTCTGGAACGACTGGGCCGCCGACCTCCGTTACGAGGGGCCGACGCGCGAGGCGGTCATCCGCTCCCTGCTCACCCTCAAGGCCCTCACCTACGCCCCCACCGGCGGTATCGTCGCCGCGGCCACCGCCTCCCTCCCCGAGTCCCTCGGCGGGCAGCGCAACTGGGACTACCGCTTCTGCTGGCTGCGTGACTCCACGTTCACCCTCTCCTGCCTGCTGCGCGGCGGCTATCGCAGAGAGGCGCTCGCCTGGAAGGACTGGCTCGTCCGCGCCGTCGCCGGCGACCCCGCCGACCTCCAGCCGCTGTACGGGGTACAGGGCCAGCGGCAGTTGCCCGAGACGTACGCCGACTGGCTCCCGGGCTACGAGAACTCGCGCCCCGTCAGATTCGGCAACGCGGCCGTCGACCAGTTCCAGCTCGACATCTACGGCGAGGTGCTCAACACCGTCTACTCGGCCGTCCGGGCCGGAGTCGCCCTCGACGCCCCCGACTGGGCGCTGGTCGCCTCGCTCCTGGAGTACCTCGGCAAACGCTGGCAGGAACCGGACGAGGGCATCTGGGAAGTCCGGGGCCCGCGCCGCCACTTCGTCCACTCCAAGGTCATGGCCTGGGTCGGCGCCGACCGCGCCGTCCGCCTCGCCCGGGTCGCCGGACTCCGCGGTTCGCTCAGGCACTGGCAGGCCCTGCGCAACGAGCTGCGCGCGGACGTCTGCGCCCGGGGCTGGAGCGACGAACAGCAGTCCTTCACCCAGTACTACGGAAGTCACCAGGTCGACGCCACCGCCCTGTTGATCCCCCGGCTCGGCTTCCTCCCCGCCGACGACGCCCGCGTACTCGGCACCGTCCGGGCGATGGCCCGGCTCGACGACCATGGATTCCTCCGCCGCTACGGCGACGTGCGGGACGGCGGAACGCATGATCTCGACGACCTCGGCGGCACCGAAGGAGCCTTCGTCGCCTGCACGTTCTGGTACGCCGACGCGCTCGCCATGACCGGCCGCGCCGACGAGGCCCGCGGGGTCTTCGAGCGGGTCCTCGACGTCCGCAACGACGTCGGCCTGCTCGCCGAGGAATGGGACCCGGTGACGAGCCGTCAGTTGGGCAACATGCCGCAGGCGCTCAGTCACGTGGCCCTGGTGAACACGGCGTTCACGCTGTACGGGACCAGGCGCCACGACCGTACGGGTTCCCGTCATTTCGCTGTGGCATGATCGGGCCACTCCGGGTGGCCACCGGGCGCCCTCCGGGAGTTCAGGGGGTGGAACATGCCGTGGTTCCTGCTCGTGCCGAGCGTGCTCGGGGTGCTGCTCGTCGCCGGAGGCGTGGCGGCGATCCGGACCGGCTGGATCCTGCCGTTCCAGCGGCGCCGCGTCCACCGGACCGAGCTCTTCGGCTGGGCGCAGCTGGTGATGGCGGTGGCCTTCGGCGCCCAGGCGGTCGGACAGCTCCTCGGTGAGCGCGAGGCCCGCTACGTCCTCGGAGTCGTCACGGTGCTCGCCCTGCTCGGCGGACTCGTCCTCGCGACCGTCGCCCAACGCCCGAGCCCGGACCGGTGAGCGGTCGCGACGCGCCGGAGCCCGGACCCCTGAGCGGCTGCCCGCGCCCGAGCCCGGACCGGTGAGCCGAGCGGTCCCCCGGCCGTCCACCCGCGCCGCCGTCCGGGCCCGCCCCGCCGAACCGTCCCCGACGCGTTTCGTTCGGGTGCGTCCAGCGGGCGGGGCCGCCGCGCGTGGGTTCGAATCGGGGCATGGCTTCTTACGACAGGCCCCGCGCGGGCGGCTCCCCGAGGCCGCTGGAGACCGGTGACACCTGGTGGTACGCCGCCGTGGCAGGCGAGGCCGCCGGATCGTTCAGCACCCGAGTCCGCACCCGGACCCGGCGTGGCTGCCTCGGGGCCGTACTCCTGCTCACCGTCGTCTACGCGGGCCTCGTGCTCACCGCGACCGGCCGTCGCTGGGGTGACGCGGCCATGACCGGCCGGCGCGCCGACGCCGCCGCCACCACCGTGCTCCGCGAGCACCCCTCGCTCGCCGGACTCACCACCCTCTCCCTGGTCCTCGGCTGCGTCCTGGTGCTCGCCGCCGGCCTGATACGCAAGCGGTACGCCCTCACCGGCCTCGCCGCCGGCGCGGTCGTCACCGCCCTCGCCCTCACCGGCCTCCTCCAGCGGTACGCACCGCGCCCCCGGCTCGCCGACGCCGGCGGGCTCATGTCCACCGGCTTCCCCAGCGCCCAGACCACGCTCGCCCTCGGCATCGCCTTCGGGCTGGCCCTCGTCGTCCCCTACCGGCTGCGCAGCGTCGCCGTCGGCGCCGCCACGCTCTGGGCCGTCGGCGTCGGCGCGTACACCATCGCCGCCGGCCAGCACCGGCCCGGTGACGCCATCGCCGCCGCCCTGGTGGTCCTCGCCGTCTTCTGCGGCCTCCTCGCCGTCCTCGCCCGCAAGGACAAGGTGCGCCCCGGCGCCCGACGGGGGCCCGCCCTCCCCGGCCTCCCGGTGACCGTGCCGCTCGCCCTGCTCGCCGCCGGCGGCCTCGGCGTGGGCCTCTGGCTCCTCGGGGACACCCTCGCCCTGCCGAGCGCCGCCCCCTACGACCCGGCCGAGCTCAGGCTCGCGCACCGCTGCGGCCAGGCCCTCGCCGCGGGCGTGGTCGCCGCCGTCGGCCTCGCCCTGCTCGGTCTGCTGCGCCGCGTCGACGTCGAGGGCGCCCCCACTCCGTACCGGCTCGGCGGGCCCTTCGTCGAGGCCGCCGGAGCGCCCGGGGACGGCGAGCTCATGGGGCCCTTCACCGAGGACCTCGATCACGAGATATCTTGATGTCGAGCAATCTCGCATACGCAGACGTGGAGCGGAGCACCCGGTGACTGACTCGACCATCATCTACACCCACACTGACGAGGCGCCTGCCCTGGCGACGTACTCGTTCCTGCCCGTGATCCAGGCGTATGCCTCGCAGGCCGGCGTCACGGTCGAGACGCGGGACATCTCCCTCGCGGGCCGCATCATCGCCGTCTTCCCCGAGTTCCTGGAGGAGGGCCAGCGCATCGCCGACGCCCTCGCCGAGCTCGGTGACCTGGCCAAGACGCCGGGCGCCAACATCATCAAGCTGCCGAACGTCTCGGCGTCCATCCCGCAGCTCAAGGCCGCGGTCGCCGAGCTCCAGGCGCAGGGCTACGCCCTCCCGGACTACCCGGACGACCCGCAGACGGACCAGGACAAGGACGTCCGCGCCCGTTACGACAAGATCAAGGGCTCGGCCGTCAACCCGGTCCTGCGCGAGGGCAACTCCGACCGCCGCGCGCCCGGCTCGGTCAAGAACTACGCCAAGAACCACCCCCACCGCATGGGCGCCTGGACCCCCGAGTCCAAGACCAATGTCGCGACCATGGGTGAGAACGACTTCGCCTCCACGGAGAAGTCCGCCGTCGTCACCAAGGACGACACCCTCCGCTTCGAGTTCACCGCCGCCGACGGCACCACCAGCGAGCTCCGCGAGCCGCTGAAGGTCATCGCCGGCGAGGTCGTCGACGCCGCCGTCATGCGCGCCGCCGCCCTGCGCACCTTCCTCGGCGAGCAGGTAGCCCGCGCCAAGGCCGAGAACGTGCTCTTCTCCGTGCACCTCAAGGCCACGATGATGAAGGTCTCCGACCCGATCGTCTTCGGCCACGTCGTCCGCGCCTTCTTCCCCGAGACCTTCGCCACGTACGGCGAGGTGCTCGCCGGTGCCGGCCTCTCCCCGAACGACGGCCTCGGCGGCGTCCTGAAGGGCCTGGACTCCCTCCCGCAGGGCGCCGAGATCAAGGCCTCCTTCGAGGCCGAGCTCGCCGCGGGCCCCGCCCTGGCGATGGTCGACTCCGACAAGGGCATCACCAACCTGCACGTGCCGTCCGACGTCATCGTCGACGCCTCGATGCCGGCCATGATCCGCACCTCCGGCCACATGTGGGGCCCGGACGGCCAGGAGGCCGACACCCTCGCGGTCCTCCCGGACCACAGCTACTCCGGCGTGTACCAGGCCGTCATCGAGGACTGCCGCGCCAACGGCGCCTTCGACCCGTCGACCATGGGCTCCGTCCCGAACGTCGGCCTCATGGCGCAGAAGGCCGAGGAGTACGGCTCGCACGACAAGACCTTCGAGATGGCCCAGGCCGGCACCGTCCGCCTCGTCGACTCCGAGGGCAACGTCGTCCTGGAGCAGGAGGTCGCCGAGGGCGACATCTTCCGCGCCTGCCAGACCAAGGACCTGCCCATCCAGGACTGGGTCAAGCTCGCCGTCACCCGCGCCCGCGCCACCGGCGCCCCGGCCGTCTTCTGGCTGGACGAGAACCGCGCCCACGACGCCCAGCTGATCGCCAAGGTCAAGCAGTACCTGCCGGAGCACGACACCGAGGGCCTGGACATCAAGGTGCTGTCCCCGGTCGAGGCGACGACGTTCTCCCTGGAGCGCATCCGCCGCGGCGAGGACACCATCTCCGTCACCGGCAACGTCCTCCGTGACTACCTGACCGACCTCTTCCCCATCCTGGAGCTGGGCACCAGCGCCAAGATGCTGTCGGTCGTCCCGCTGATGGCGGGCGGCGGCCTCTTCGAGACCGGCGCCGGCGGCTCCGCCCCGAAGCACGTCCAGCAGCTCGTCAAGGAGAACTACCTCCGCTGGGACAGCCTCGGCGAGTTCTTCGCGCTGGCCGCCAGCTTCGAGCACCTCGCGACCTCCACGGACAACTCCCGCGCCCAGGTCCTCGCCGACACCCTCGACCGCGCCACCGGCACCTTCCTCAACGAGGACAAGTCGCCGACCCGTCGCCTCGGTGGTATCGACAACCGCGGCAGCCACTTCTACCTGGCCCTGTACTGGGCCCAGGAGCTGGCCGCCCAGACCGAGGACGCGGAGCTGGCCAAGGCCTTCGCGCCGCTGGCCGAGACCCTCGCCGCCAACGAGCAGAAGATCGTCGACGAGCTCGTCGCCGTCCAGGGCTCCCCGGCCGAGATCGGCGGCTACTACCAGCCCGACCCGGCCAAGGCCGCGGCCGTGATGCGCCCGTCCGCCACCTTCAACGAGGCCGTCGCCTCCCTCGCCTGACGCGGCACGGGAGGCCCCCGCCTCCCACGCCCCGTCGAGCACACGCGTGGCGCCGCCCCGGACGGAACTCTTCCGACCGGGGCGGTCCCGTCGGTGGCGCATCCGCCGTCCGGGTGTGAACCTGGATGGATGAGCTGGGCATCTTGGACGACCGCCGGTGTCTACACCGGGCGAGGTGGGGTGCTGACCGTCGAGGCCGGAGTCGTCACGGGCGATCTGACCGTGCACACGACCTGGGCCGACAACGAGGCACGCGTGGCCGTGCAGTACAGCGGCGCGTCCGACTGGTTCACCATGTCGGGCAGTCCCGTTCCGTGCGCGTCGGAGGAGGAGAGCCGCGATCTGCACGACGCCGTCGTGGCAGCCGTCCGGGAGGGGAACGGGGCCACGGTCCCGACCCTGCCCGTACCACCGGTGTGATGGACGTCGGCGTCGATCACCGATAAGTGTTATCCCTCCCTCGCCCACGGGTCTCCGAACCACGGGGGACTCGCACCAGGGATGAGGGAGCAGATCCATGCACAGCGACGAGCGCCGCACCACCGCGCTGGTGGAGGCCGCCAGGGCCGGTGACGCGCACGCCAGGGACGCGCTGGTCCGCGCCTACCTGCCGCTCGTCCACAACATCGTCGGCCGGGCGCTCGACGGCCATGCCGACACCGACGACATCGTCCAGGAGACGATGGTCCGCGCCCTCGACGGCCTGACGGGCCTCCGCGACCCGGCCCGATTCCGGTCCTGGCTCGTCGCCATCGCCATGAACGGGATCCGCCGCCGCTGGCGCGAACGCCAGCAGGCACCCGTGCCCGGACTCGACCGGGCCGCCGGCCTCGCCGACCCGGCCGCCGGCGACTTCACCGAGGTCACCATCATCCGGCTCGGCCTGTCGGGGCAGCGCCGCGACGTGGCCCGCGCGACCCGCTGGCTCGACGAGGACGACCGCGAGCTGCTCGCCCTGTGGTGGCTGGAGGCCGCGGGCGAGCTGACCCGCGCCGAGCTCGCCGAGGGCCTCGGCGGGATATCCCCGCAGCACGCCGCCGTCCGCGTCCAGCGGATGAAGGAACGCCTGGAGACCGGCCGCGCCGTCGTCCGCGCCCTCGACGCCCTGCCGATCTGCCCCGACCTCGCGGAGACCGTCACGGCCTGGGACGGCCGCCCCTCCCCGCTCTGGCGCAAACGCGTCGCCCGCCACGTACGGACCTGCGCCGTCTGTACGGCGAGGGTCACCGGCCGCAGTGGCCTCGCCCCCGTCGAAGGGCTGCTCGTCGGCCTCGGCCTCGTACCGCCGCTGGTGATCGGGCTGACGCACGGTCCCACCGGCGATCCCGTCGCCTTCGACACGGTGGCGTCCGACACGGCCGTTCCGGAATCAACCATCCCGGACACGGCCGCCCCGAGCCCGGCCGCCTCCGACCCGGCCGGGTCCCACACGCCCGGGTCGGACGGGACCGCTCCGGACACGGCCGTGTCCGAAAGCGTCTCCCGGTGGACACCCCTGCGCCGGGCCGGAGCCGCCGGAGCCGCGGCCGTCGCCGTCCTCGGCGCCGTGGTCCTCCTCGTACCCCAGGAGCCACGCGCGCGCATGGCGCCGGGCAGCCCGGTCGCCGCGCCTCCGGCGACCCCCGCCCCGACGACGCCCCCGGCGTCGCCGACCCCCACCCGCACCGTCACGCCGACGACCACGCCCCCGACCCCACGCCGCACCCCGCGCCCCACGCCGGCACCCACGGGTGAGGAGCGGGTGACCGGCCTCGTCAACCGGCTGCGGGCGGAGGCGGGTTGCGCCCCGCTGCGCATCGACCCCCGGCTCACCGAGGCGGCCCGCGGCTACGCCCGTGACATGGCCGCGCGCGGCTACTTCGGACACGCCAGTCCCGAGGGCGAGTTCGCGGACACCCGGATCACCGCCGCCGGTTACGCCTGGAGCGCCTGGGCGGAGAACCTGGACCAGGGTACGGCCGACCCGGCGTCCGTGGTCGACGACTGGACGGACGGGTCGATGCACGAGGAGAACATGCTCGACTGCCGGTACCGGGACACCGGAGTGGCGTCGGCGCCCGGTCCCGGCGGCACGATCTGGGTGCAGAAGCTCGCCGCTCCCGCCTCCTGACGGCCGGGTCGGCGGCTCAGCGCCGCGCACCGAAGTTCTGCACCCACCAAGGGCCGTTGGCCGTCAGCGTCACCCCGACGCCGATGTCCTTGAACGAGCAGTTGAGGATGTTCGCCCGGTGGCCGGGACTGTCCATCCAGTCCTCCATCGCCCGGGCCGGGGTCTTCGGCCCGCGGTGGATGTTCTCCCCCCAGGTCGACCATGTGTACCCGGCGCCGGTCATCCGGTCGCCCGCGTCGCCGCCCTCCGGGTTGTCGTGCTCGTAGTAGTCGCGGGCGGCCATGTCGTCGGCGTGGCCCTGGGCGGCGGACCGCAGATGGCTCTCGGAGTGCAGCGGGCCGCAACCGGCCTTCTCCCGCTCGGTGTTGGCGAGCGCGATGACGTCCTGGACGAACCGCGCGGCCTTTCCCGCCGGTGCCTCCGCCACGGGGGCCGCACCCGGCTGCCCCTGCTGCCGCCCTTGGGGCCGTGCCGGTCGCGGCTGGTCCGGGGCCTGTTCGGGACGGGGCTCGTGCTGCCGCTCCGACTCCGCCTTCGGAGGTGTCTCGGGCCGGGGCCCCGCCGGTGCGGAGCCGACCGGTGCCGTCCCCGCCGCACGGGGTGCGGGCGTGGCGGCGGTCGAGGGCGCCGACGGGCCCGAGGGCGTCGGCCTGGCCACCCGTACGGCCTCCACCTCCCGTACACTCCCCGCCTCCCGTACGCTCCCTGCCGTCCGTACGGTCTCCGGCGTGGCGGCCGCGCCCCCGCCGGTGGTGGTGGAACGCAGCGACACGACCGGCTCGGCGACCGAGGGGGCGGCGGTCGTGCCACCGGTCCCGAGGGAGGCGACGTACATCCCGGTGGCCACCGTCAGGACGGCGGCCGCGGACCCGGCGACGGTGACGGCGGTCCGGAAGGACGGCCGGCGCGCGGCGCGCGGTCTCGCTCCGCCGCCCTTGCGGTGCCGCCCGCCCGTGCGCGCCGCGGAGACGTCCGCCGCCGCGCGAGCGTCCGCCGTCGCGGGATCGTCCGCCGCTGCGGGATCCGCCGTGAAGTCCCGTACGGCATCGTGCGGGTGCGGGGTGTGTTCGGGGTTGCCGGGGTGACCGGGACGGTCGTGGTGCCGCATGGAGCTCCGCTCTCTCGCCGTGGTCGCCGAACGGTCCGGCGCTGGGGAGAGCCACCGGGGCGACGGCGGTAACACTGTCCGGCCCCGGCCATCCCGACACTCCTCGTCAACGTGACGCGTCAACCTCGCGCGTCAACCCGTTTCGCACCCTTTCAGCCCTGGGGGACGACCGCCACCGGACAGGGCGCGAGATGCAGGGCCGCGTGCGCCACGGACCCGATGCGCGGTCCGACGGCACCCCGCTTGGCCCGCCGGCCGACCACGAGGAGCTGGGCGGCCCCCGAGGCGGAGAGCAGCACCTGGCCGGCGCTGCCCAACTCGACGTGCTCGGTGACCGACACGTCCGGGTAGCGCTCGCGCCAGGGCGCGAGGGCCTCGCGCAGCGCCTTCTCCTCGTACGGGACCAGCCCGCCGGCCTCGTCGGCGAGCCGCATCGAGGCCGGGCTGTACGCGTAGAGGGCCGGCAGGCTCCAGGCGCGCACGGCCCGCAGGGACGCCCCGCGCGCGGCGGCGGTCGCGAAGGCGAAGCCCAGGGCGGCGGCGCTGTCCTCCGGGCTGCCGAGCTGCCCGACGAGCACGTGCCCGGTGGGCGGTTCGGCCGGATCGCCGTCGCGGGAGCGGACGGCCACCACGGGGCGGGTGGCATCGGCGATGATCTGCTGGCCGTACGAGCCGAGCAGGAACCCGGCGACGGCCCCGTGCCCGCGCGAGCCGATGACGAGCATCTCGGCCCGCTCCTCGGTGCCGAGGAGCGCGGCGACCGGCGTGTCGCCCAGCACCTCGGCGGTGAGGGTGAGCTTCGGATGGCGCCGGGCGATCGTGGCCTCCGCCTCGCGCAGGACCGCGTCCGCGGCGCGTTCCTGGCTCGCGCGGTCCTGGACCAGGGGGAGGTCGAGCGGTTCCCAGCGCCACGCGTGCGCGAGCCGTAGCGGGAGGTCCCGGTGGAGCGCCTCGCGGGCGGCCCAGTCCGCCGCGGCGAGGCTCTCGGGCGATCCGTCCACTCCTGCGACGATCTCACGACTCATCAGGCTGCCTCCGTGGGTTGCCGTGTCGGGCCCGCCGGACGGCCGGACCCCGCACCTCCCAGCTTGGGCCCTTCGGCCGCCCCACGAGAGGGCCGGACGTCCCGACATGCCGGTCCGTCCGTCCCTTCGTCCTCCCGGGGGTGTCCTGTCGATCCGGCCGGGGTGGGCCCCTCCGTCAGGCCAGCAGGGTCAGCCGCGCGTGGGTGCCGTTGAGGTAGTGGTCGCCGATGTCGCGGAGCCGGTGGGCCGCCTGGGTGGGGGCGGTGAGCGCGCGGGCGTTGCGCCAGAAGCGGTCGAAGCCGGGGCCTCCGGCGCGTGCGTCGGCGCCCGCCGTTCCGTCGACGAGTTCGAGGATGCGGGTGGTGATGTGCACGGCCGCGCGGCCGGCGACGGTCTCGGCGGCGGCCACCAGGACGGCGATGTCGGCGCGCTCCTCCACGCCGAGCGACCAGGCGGCGAGCAGGCCGTGGGTCAGCGCGTCGGTCGCCCGCTCCACCACGGCGGCGGCGGCGTGCGCGGCCGTCGCCAGTTCCCCGTACGCGAGCAGGAGGTACGGGTCGTCCCCGGCGCCGGCCGGTACGGAGCCGTCGGAGGCGCCGCCGGAGCGATCCGCCGGTGCCGGTCCGGCGTGACCGGCGCGGCTGATGTCCCTGGCCTCGGCGAGCGCACCCTCGGCGATGCCGAGCCCGACGTGGACCAGGAGCAGTCGCAGGACGAGCGGGGCGAGGGTGGAGAAGGGGGCGACGGCGTGCTCGTCGTGGGGGAGCGCGCCCAGGACGTCCTCGGGCGCCACGGGGACCCGGTCGAAGGTGACGGTGCCCGCGCCGGCGAGCCGCTGGCCGACCCGTTCCGTCCCGGCGTCGGTGAACACCCCGGGTTCGGCCGGGTCCACCAGGACGACGAAGAGGTCGCCGCTGCCGCCGGGGCGGGCCCCGACGACGAGCCGGTCGGCGACCGTCACGGCGGACGCGAAGGTACGGGTCCCGTCGAGGATCCAGCCGCCGCCGGAGTCGGCGGGGGTCAGCGTGAGGCCGGCGCCCGTCTCCAGGCGCGGTGTCTCGACGCCCCCGGCGAGCAGCCAGCGTTCCTCGGTGGTGCGTACGTCGAGGGGGTGGCCGTTCGCGAGGGTGGTGCCCGGGTCCCGTGCGGGGCCGCCGAAGAAGCGGCTGCTCCAGGACAGGGCGTAGTGGTGGGCGAGGAGTTCGCCGACCGAGCTGTCGGCGGCGGAGATCTCCCGTACGACCGCACACGCCGCCTGCCATTCGGCGCCCCGCCGGTTCGGGCCCGGGGCCGTCAGGAGGGCGGGAAGGCCGGCCTCCTGGAGCCGGGCGACCTCGTCGAACGGCTCCTTGCCCGCCCGGTCCCTGGCGAGGGCGTCGACGGCGAGGTCGTCGGCGAGTTCGCGGGTGACGCGGGGCCAGATCGCATCGTCGGCGGGCCGGTCGACCGGGCTTTCGCCGGGCCGTTCGGCGGGTCGTGCGACAGGGCCGGCGGCCGGTGCGGAGGTGGTGCGTATCGCGGGTCTCTTCGGCGATTTCCTCGGCGTACTCACGTCACCTCACATGGTTCCTAGTATCCCCACTGGAATAGTAGGGATAGTGGCAGAGGGGAGGCCGTCGCCCCAAGGGGCGTCCGTAAGCTGGACAAGGCCGTCTCGAAAAGTGAGAAAGAGTCACTTCGGCGCAGGTCGCGAGGGGTTGACCCCAGGGCTCAGGGGTTGGTCCAGGCCTCCGGATCGTCCGCGAGCGCGACGATCGTGTCGGGCAGCTGGGCCGCCGCCACCTCCGCGAGCGACACCCCGAGCACCTCGCGGACGCCCGCCCGGAGCGCGATCCAGAGGGTGAGCAACGACTCGGCCGGACCGGTGTACGACAGGTCCGGCGGACGCTCCCCGCGGACCGAGACCAGGGGTCCCTCCACGCAGCGGATGACCTCCGCGACCGAGATCGACTCCGCGGGCCTGGCCAGCCAGTAACCGCCGTTGCCGCCGCGCTGGCTCTGTACGAGACCGCCCTTGCGCATGTCCCCGAGGATGCCTTCGAGGAACTTGTGCGAGATGCCCTGGCCCTCGGCGATGGCCTCGGCCTTCAGCGGACCCGCGTCCTGGGCGGCGGCGAGCTGGAGGGCGGCACGCACCGCGTAGTCGGCCCTGGCTGAAATGCGCATGCGCGCATTATTCCGCACGCTTGCCGGAGGTGGCCCGTACCGCACCCTTGACGTCATCCTGGGCCGGTCGGACACTCAGGACGGGGAAACCGAGCGAACAGGTAGGGAACCATGGGACGCAGCGGTCGACGCGACACGCCACTCGCCGCACCCCTCCCGCGCTCCCTGCCCCTCACCTCCCGCCGCCACATCGACCTGCTGCGGGTCTGCAGCGCGGCGAGTCGCGGGCATCGCCGGGTGGTTCAGCCCACCCGCTGAGGGTCTGTTCGCCGAGGGGGCGTCGCCCCCGCGGGCGCAGTGCCGCGCCCCTCTCCTCCTCTTCCCGTACCTCTGCTGCCTCCGGGCCTCGTGGGGCCGGTGCCGTGGTCGCGCTGCCGCGGCCGGCGCCGCGCCGAGCGCCGCCCGGACCCAGCACCGAGCACCCTCAAGGGAGAAGCATGTCCGTCGTCCCCTCCTCGCTGCTGCCCGCCTCTGCCGTGCCCGCCTTCCGGGGCCGGATCGGCCGCGACGTGCACAGCGGCCACTACGCCGTACCGCACCGCTACCGCCTCCACGTCGCCCCGTACGACCCCGGCTGTCTGAGCATCGCCCTGACCCACAGCCTGCTCGGACTCGACGACACGCTCCCGCTCTCCGTACTGCCCGAGAGCCCCGACACGCCCGACGGCGGGTACGCCGCCCTCCGCCCGCTGTACGAGGCGAGCGCGCACCTCTACGACGGGCCGGCCGCGGCGCCCGTCCTCAGCGACGGCTGGACCGGACGGATCGTCAGCACACACGTCCCCGACATCCTGCGGGACCTCGCCCTCCGCTTCCGCGGCGAAGGCCCCGAGCTGCTGCCGGAGGAGCACCGCGGCGAGATAGAGGCGATCGCCGACCTGTGCGAGCGGAGCATCAACCGGGCCGCCCAGCGCGCCGGTGAGCTCGGACTCGACGGCGAGGCCGCCCACCACGATCCCCTCACGGTCCTCTTCGCGGCCCTCGGCTCCCTGGAACGCCGCCTCGCCCGCCACCCGTACGTGCTCGGCGACGCGCCCACCGCGGCCGATGTGCAGGTCTGGGTCACCCTGGTCCAGCTCGACACCGTCCACCGCTGGCACCTGGACGCCGCCGCGATGGACCGCGTCGCCGGCTACCCGGCCCTCTGGGCCTACGCCCGACGTCTCGCCGCGCGCCCCGAGTTCGCCCACCGACTCGACATCGACGGCATCCTGCGCCGCCACCGCACCCACTGCCGGGGCCGCGAGGCCGCGGGCGCGGGCATCCGCCTCGTCGACTGGTCCGGCCCGACCGACTGACGGGCGGCGCGCGGGCGGCGGACCACCGGATGAGACACGGGGTGGCCCGGGAGCGGTCTCCTGGCCACCCCGGTCAGCCGATGCGATGGCCCGCCAGCGGGCCCGTGTCGTCGCCCGCACCCGTACGCACGCCGCGCAGGAACGCCTCCAGGGCCTCCAGGGAACTTCTCGACGGCTCCCAGCCCAGGTCCTTCCGGGCCCGCTCCGTCGCGAGCAGCGGCATGTGCCGCAGCGCGTCGAAGAGACCGGGGGACGCGGAGGCCAGCCTCAGGCGCCAGGCCGCCGACAGCGCGCCCCGCACCGCGCCCGCCGGCACCCGCACGGGCTTGGCGTCGAGGAGTTCGCCCAGGACCGCGCCGTCGATCACCGGCTCCGCGGCCAGGTTGAACGCGCCACGGACGTCCCGCAGCAGGGCCTGCCCGTAGGCGTCCGCCGCGTCCTCGGTGTGCAGGACCTGGAAGCGGAGCCCGTCGAACTCCGGGAGCAGCGGCAGCAGGTCGGGCCGCATCAGCTGCCCGGGGAAGAAGCGCCCCGCGAAGATCCGGCGCTGTCCGCTCGCCGACTCCTCCTTGAAGAGGAACGCCGGACGCATCCGTACCACCCGGATCAGCGGATGGTCCCGCTCGAAGGTGTCAAGGACCCGCTCCAGATACGCCTTCTCCCGCGTGTACGCCGCACCCGGCCAGCCGTGCGTCGGCCACGCCTCGGACACCGGGGCACCGCCGGCCGGGCCCGGCGAGTACGCCCCCACCGAGGAGGCGTGCACCAGAACCGGCACCCGCGCCGCCGCGACCGCCTTGAAGACACGCACCGCGCCCAGGACATTGGTCCGCCACGTCTCCACCGGGTCGTGGGTCGGCCCGAACCGCCAGGCCAGGTGCACCACCGCGTCCGCGTCGGCCACGTGCCGCGCGAGCAGCGGCTCGTCCCCCTCCCGGGACAGGTCCACCTCGGCCCACTCCACCCCGGGCAGTTCGAGTCCCGGCCGGCGCCGGGCGAGACCCAGGACCGAGCCGACGCGCGGCTCGCGCGCCAGGAGCCGTACCAGACTGGTGCCCACGTTGCCGGTGGCGCCGGTGACGACCACCCGCGAAATCTCGCTCGGGTTCATGTCTCCGACCCTCCGCCATCGGCGTCGGAACCGCACTCCGGAGGCGTCCCGATCACCCGGCCGTCACACAGCGTGTCCGTGCCGGTCGCGAGTGTGGCCGACGACCGGGAGTATGGAGCGACTCAGGAGAAGGAGGACGCGATGCTGCTGCCCGACAGGAACACGGTCGACCGGCTGCTCCGGCACTACCGCGCCCAGGAGCGGACCGTGCTGGCCAGGCCGTGCGACCTGTCGGCGCGCCGGCGCTTCGAGGACACGGCGTACACGCTGTGCGTGCTGATGGGGGAGCGGACCGCCCGCGAGGCCGTCCAGGCGGCCGAGCACTATGTGGCCGGAACCCGCCCGGCGTCGCGGCAGACCCTTGAGGGCCTCCCGGGAGCCTGATCAGGGCCGTCGAGCAGGGCCGTCGATCAGGGCGGTCATGATCGTTCGGCAGGGATCATTCGATCAGGATGTGAGAAGCGTTCGCATCCGGCCGCCGCTAGCGTGGCTGCCATGGACCTCGCGATACGGCCGCCGTCGCTCACGACGCACCGCGCCGGTCCGTTTTTCGGCCCCGCGCGACAGCTGGAGAGACGATGAGCAAGGCCCCCAGGGCGGACAAGCAGCCGCACCCGGCCGACCGGCACGATCTGATCCGTGTGCACGGCGCGCGGGAGAACAACCTCAAGGACGTCAGCATCGAGATCCCGAAGCGCCGGCTCACGGTGTTCACGGGCGTCTCCGGCTCGGGCAAGAGCTCGCTCGTCTTCGACACGATCGCCGCCGAGTCCCAGCGGCTGATCAACGAGACGTACAGCGCCTTCGTCCAGGGCTTCATGCCGACCCTGGCGCGGCCCGAGGTCGACGTGCTCGACGGCCTGACGACCGCGATCATCGTCGACCAGCAGCGGATGGGGGCCGACCCCCGCTCCACCGTCGGCACCGCCACCGACGCCAACGCGATGCTCCGAATCCTCTTCAGCCGGCTCGGCAAGCCGCACATCGGCCCGCCCAGCGCGTACGCCTTCAACGTCCCCTCGGTCACGGCGCGCGGCGCCATCACGGTCGAGCGCGGCGACAAGAAGACCGTCAAGGCGACCTTCAACCGCACCGGCGGCATGTGCCCCCACTGCGAGGGCCGGGGCGCGGTCTCCGACATCGACCTCACCCAGCTCTACGACGACTCCAAGTCGCTCGACGAGGGCGCCCTGACCATCCCCGGCTACACGCCCGGCGGCTGGAACTACCGCCTCTACAGCGAATCCGGCCTCGTCGACCCGGCCAAGCCGATCCGCAAGTACACGAAGAAGGAACTCCTGGCCTTCCTCCACCACGAGCCCACCCGCATGAAGATCGCGGGCATCAACATGACGTACGAGGGGCTCATCCCGCGGATCCAGAAGTCCTTTCTGGCCAAGGACAAGGAGGGCATGCAGCCCCACATCCGGGCCTTCGTGGAGCGGGCCGTCACCTTCACCACCTGCCCCGAGTGCGACGGCACCCGACTCGCAGAGGGCGCCAGGTCGTCGAAGATCAAGCGGATCAGCATCGCCGACGCCTGCGCCATGCAGATCAGCGACCTCGCCAAGTGGGTCCGCGGTCTGAAGGAGCCCTCCGTCGCGCCGCTGCTCACCGCGCTCCAGCTGACCCTGGACTCCTTCGTGGAGATCGGTCTCGGCTATCTCTCCCTCGACCGGCCCGCCGGCACGCTGTCCGGGGGCGAGGCGCAGCGCGTCAAGATGATCCGCCACCTCGGCTCCTCGCTCACCGACGTCACGTACGTCTTCGACGAGCCCACCGTCGGACTGCACCCGCACGACATCCAGCGGATGAACGAACTGCTCCTGCAACTGCGGGACAAGGGCAACACCGTCCTCGTCGTGGAGCACAAGCCGGAGACCATCGCGATCGCGGACCACGTCGTCGACCTCGGCCCCGGCGCCGGTACGGAGGGCGGCACCGTCTGTTTCGAGGGCACCGTGGACGGGCTGCGGACCGGCGGCACCGTCACCGGCCGGCACTTCGACGACCGGGCCTCCGTCAAGGACGGCGTGCGGGAGCCCACCGGCATGCTGGAGATCCGCGGGGCGACGACCCACAACCTGCGCGACGTCGACGTCGACATCCCGCTCGGGGTACTCGCCGTCGTCACCGGCGTGGCCGGCTCCGGCAAGAGCTCGCTGGTGCACGGCTCGATTCCCGCGAGCGACGACGTCGTGTCCATCGACCAGAGCCCCATCCGGGGCTCGCGCCGCAGCAACCCGGCGACGTACACCGGACTGCTCGACCCGATCCGCAAGGCCTTCGCCAAGGCCAACGGCGTGAAGCCCGCATTGTTCAGCGCCAACTCCGAGGGCGCCTGCCCCACCTGCAACGGCGCGGGCGTCATCTACACCGACCTCGGCATCATGGCCGGCGTCTCCTCGACCTGCGAGGACTGCGAGGGCAAGCGGTTCCAGGCCGCCGTGCTCGAATACCTCCTCGGCGGCCGTGACATCAGCCAGGTGCTCGCGATGTCCGTGACCGAGGCCGTGGAGTTCTTCGGCTCGGGCGAGGCGAGCACCCCGGCCGCCCAGCGCATCCTCACGCGTCTCGCGGACGTCGGTCTCGGCTACCTCAGCCTCGGCCAGCCGCTCACCACGCTGTCCGGCGGCGAACGCCAGCGGCTCAAGCTGGCCACGAACATGGGCGAGAAGGGCGGCGTCTACATCCTCGACGAGCCGACCACCGGTCTGCACCTCGCCGATGTCGAGCAGCTGCTCGGCCTGCTCGACCGGCTCGTGGACTCCGGCAAGTCGGTCATCGTCGTCGAGCACCACCAGGCGGTGATGGCCCACGCCGACTGGATCATCGACCTCGGCCCCGGCGCCGGTCACGACGGCGGCAAGATCGTCTTCGAGGGGACCCCCGCCGACCTGGTGGCCGCGCGGTCGACGCTCACGGGCGAGCACCTGGCGGCGTACGTGGGAGCCTGACGGCGAGGTCCGACGGCGGCCCGGCGGCCTGTGTTCTCAGGCTGCCGGGCCGCCGCGCGGAAAAAGGGCGCGCGGCGCGTCCACGCAGGTGTCCCGGGAGGTGGGGCCGCCGAAACGAAGCCGGTCGTACGCCGTGAACGCCGGCTCCAGCGCGTCGAGCTCGTCCACGCGCGCGTGGAGCGCGGCACGCCATCCGGGGGAGGGGCAGGACCCGTCCGCCGATCCGGCCGAGATTCCGTCTGCGGTTCCGTCCGCCGTTCCGGCCCTCGCCGAGGCCAGCGCCCCGGTGATCTCCGCCGTCAGCTCGTCCTTGCGCCGTATGTGCGTCGGCGTCACCGTGCGCAGACAGACGTACTGGCCGCTCAGATACGCCTGCCATTCCGCCTCCCCCTGTTCCCCGTCCTCCCAGTGCGCGGTGAACCAGGCGTGCAGCCGCTCGGATCCGCCCGCCGCCTCGGTGAGGCGGAACAGATCGCGCGGCACCATCTCGGCGCCGTCGGAGCGCAGATAGCCCGGCAGCGGAAGCACCCGCCCGAGCATCAGCCGCCGGGCCGCGTCGGGATCCCGCCCGAGCGAGGCACAGAGGGCCTCCAGGGGGACGAACTGCGCGGTGACGTACGCGTCGTCGGCCGCGGTCATCGGATGGTCGCCGTTCACCTCGCGGAACCGCTCGGCGATCCGCCGTACGAGCGTCCGGTCCGCCATCACATCACTCCCTCGGGAAGCCGTCCGAGCGTGCCCCGGACGGCGTCCCCGCAGGCTAGAAGCGGGATCGTGCGGCACCCACCGAACCGTCGCCGACAGGCATGGACGGGTCCGGTCGGGGTCGCACAGGCCCGGCGCGGTCCGGTCCGACGCGGCGCGGCCCTGCCAGTCCGGTCCGGCGCGTCCT
The DNA here is from genome assembly GCF_014451325.2 of Streptomyces sp. CB02980. Taxonomy (GTDB): domain Bacteria; phylum Actinomycetota; class Actinomycetes; order Streptomycetales; family Streptomycetaceae; genus Streptomyces. The sequence continues at coordinate 219,484 of NZ_JACSCH020000010.1, forward strand.
TTGGTCAGCCCGCCCGGTGGGCCACCCTGCGCCGCCAGCCCCACAGCGCGAGCGCCGCCGCGCAGGCCGAGCCCACCAGGGCCAGCGGAAGGCCGGCCGACGCGCCCGACGGCTCCTCCCCGCGCGCGGGGTCCTTGGCGGGCGCGGCCGCGGCCGCGGCCCGGGCCCCGGCCCGGGGCGCCCGACTGTCCGCCCTCGCGTCGCGGCTCTCACGGGCCACCGCCACCGCGCGGTTGCCCGCACCGGCCGCTGCCTTCGCCGGTACGGTCGGTTCGGTCGGTACGGGGAGCAGCGAGCCCACCGGCCGGACCACGTCCGCCGCCTCGAAGCCCCAGTCGAGGAGTTCGCGAGCCTCCTCGTACACGGCGAGTCCGCCGCCGCTCTGCGGGTTCATCACCGTGACGACCAGCGTCCGGTCGCCGCGCCGGGCCGCCGAGATCAACGTGTTGCCCGCGTTGCTCGTGTAGCCGTTCTTGATCCCGATGAGCCCCGGGTAGCGGTCCACGCCGTCCGCGCCCGTCAGGAGCCGGTTGGTGTTGGCGATGCCGTACGACCAGGATCCCGCCGGGAAGTCGGCGTACCGAGTCGAGCAGTACCGGACGAACGCGGGGTCCTGGAGCCCGGCCCTGCCGAACACCGCCAGGTCGTACGCGGAGGACACCTGCCCCGCGGCGTCGTACCCGTCGGGGGACACCACCTGGGTGTCCAGGGCGCCCAGCGACCTGGCCTTCTCCTGCATCTGCCGGGACATCGACTCCCAGCCGCCGTTCATCGCGGCCAGGACGTGCACCGCGTCGTTCCCGGAGCTGAGGAACACGCCGTTCCACAGGTCGGAGACCTTGTACGTGTACCCCTCCTTCACCCCGACCAGGCTGCTGCCGTCCCCGATCCCGGTCAGCTCGGAATCGGCCACGGTGTGCTGCTCGGAGGCTTCGTGGTGGGGGAGCGCCGTGAGGGCGAACAGCGCCTTGAGGGTGCTGGCCGGCGGCAGCTTCCGGTGGGCGTTGCGCGCGGCGAGCACCTCGCCCGAGGAGGCGTCCGCGACCACCCACGACAGCGCGGAGACCGAGGGCACGTCGGGCGCGCCCGGCAGCGGCTGCACCTGGGTGCCCTTCAGGCCGAGCCGGGCCCGGTCGACGTACTGGCGCGCGGGCGGCGTGGGCTCCCGGAGGAAAGTCCGGAGGGAATCGAGAGAAGAGGTGACGGTCGCGGAAGAAGCGACTGCCGCGGTCGAAGAGAAGGTCGTGGTCGAGGTGACGGTCGCGGTCGAGGTGACAGGAGATGCCGTGGCCGACGGAGCGGGCAGCGCGAGCAGCACCGCCGCGGTACCGGCGGCAGCATGACGGACAGCTGACGTGACGATCATTCAGTAACCGTAGGAAGGAGGTGTGGAACGCGCAGATCGGAGTGCGCCGACCGGCGTAGCGGGTGTGGCGTACGGCGGCGAGTCGTGAGCCCGCCCGGGTGGTGACGCCCTCCCCGGCCCGCTGTCGGTGGCGCAGGGCATGCTTGTGACGTGCCCTCACACCCATACCAGAGCAACGGCGTTCCGGCCGAGAGCGCCGGAGTGCCTCCCGCCGAACCGGCCTCCCGGTCCGTTCCGGGCCCCGCCAGGTCCTCGGGGACCTCCGGCGGCGGTCCCTTCGGCGCGCCCGCCTTCCGCACCGAGCGGCAGCCGCGTCAGGCCGCCACCGGGCACATGATCGTCTGCGGGGACGACGCCCTCGCCCACCGTCTCGCGGGCGAGCTGCACGAGGTGTACGGGGAGCAGGTCACCCTCCTCGTGCCGGTACGGCCCGACGCGCCGCGCACGCCCACCGCCCGCACCGGCCGGGCGCTGGCCCTCTTCGGACGCGTCACGGCCGCCGTCATCCGCACCACGGGCACCACCGCTCCTGCCGGCGCTCCCGGCACCGCCGTCCCGGCCGCGCCGGCGGCTTCCGGCACGGACGGCGGTGAACCCACCGGCACCCTGCGCGTCGTCGAGTCCGCCGACGCCGACGACCGGGCCCTGACGGACGCCGGTGTGGAGCGGGCCGCCGCGCTCGCCCTCGTCCACGAGGACGACGAGACCAACATCCGGGCCGCGCTCACCGCCCGCCGTCTCAACCCCCGGCTGCGCCTCGTCATCCGGCTCTACAACCGCAAGCTCGGCCTGCACCTGGAAACCCTCCTCGACCAGGCCGCCGCCGTCGCCGAACCGGGCCTCGACCCCGACAAGCCGGCCGCCGCCACCACCGTCCTCTCGGACGTCGACACCGCCGCCCCAGGCCTCGCCGCGGCCGCGGTCGCGGGCACGAGCAAGGTGGTCCAGGCCGGCGGACTGCTCCTGCACGCCGTGGAGCGGCTGCCCGCCGCCGGCGAGGCCCCCGACCCGGGTCTGTGCACCCTGGCTCTGCTCTCGGCCACGGCCGGCGACCCGGCGGGCTGTGAGGGCTCCGAGCGGAGTGGCGACGCGGGCCCCCGACTGCTGCCGGACGACCGCACGGTGGCCGCCGCCACCGGCCGAGCCGCCGTCACCCTCGAAGCGGTCACCGCGGCGGGCCCCGCCCTGGCGTCCGCCCGGCTCGCCGCCTCCGCGCTGCCCGTCGCCTCGCTCTTCTCGCGCCGGCTGCGCTGGTCCCTGGCCGGGGCGGCCGCCGCCGTCCTCGCACTCGCCCTGGCCTCCACCTTCACCACCGGCGACCACCCGCTGCACGCCGCCTATCTGACGCTGCTCGACATCTTCGCCATCGGCGACCCGGCGGTGGGGGAGTCGACCAGCCGCCAGGTCCTCCAGATCTGCGCCGGGTTCGTCGGACTGCTCCTGCTGCCGGTCATCGTCGCCGCCCTCATCGAGGGCCTCGGCACCTTCCGTACGGCGACCACCCTGCGTCGGCCGCCGCGCGGACTCTCCGGCCATGTCGTCCTCCTCGGCCTCGGCAAGGTCGGCACCCGCGTCCTCGCCCGGCTCCGCCGGCTGAACATCCCCGTGGTCTGCGTCGAGTCCGACCCGGAGGCCCGGGGCGTCGCCGTCGCCAGACGGCTGCGCGTCCCCACCGTCATCGGCGACGTCACGGAGGAGGGCGTCCTGGAGGCCGCCCGCATCGACCGCGCCCACGCCCTGCTCGCCCTGACCAGCGTCGACATCACCAACCTGGAAGCGGCACTCTCCGCCCGCGCCGTCAGCCCCGACCTGAGAGTCGTCCTGCGCCTGTACGACGACGACTTCGCCACGGCCGTCTTCCGTACGCTCCGTACGGCCCACCCGGCGGCCCTCACCCGGAGCCGCAGCGTCTCCTACCTCGCCGCACCCGCCTTCGCGGGCGCCATGCTGGGCCGACAGGTGCTCGGCGCCGTACCGGTCGAGCGCCGGGTCCTCCTCTTCGCCGCGGTGGACGTCGCGGCCCACCCGCTCCTGGACGGCCTGACCGTGGCCGAGGCCTTCCACCCGGGCAAGTGGCGCGTCATCGCCATGGACGGCGGCGGCGCGAGATCCGGTACGGGCCAGGCCTGGCGCCTGGACCCCGACCGCGTCCTGAAACCGGACGACCGGGTCGTCGTGGCGGCAACCCGCCGAGGCCTGGCCGAACTCCTGGGCCGAGGCCCCCATGCGGTGGTCAACTGCCCACGAACGGACCAGGATTGACCGTAGGCTCGGCCCGCAAGCACCGCCCGGACCCCGCGCCCGGTCAGCGGGCACACGGGACGGCGTCCTGGCGTGCGCCCATGCCCCTTGCCCCACCCAGACCCGAACCGCTCTGGCCCCTCCCGCACCACAAGGGCCCCCCGCACCCCGGGGTCCCGCACCGCCCTGGTCCCGCCCCCCGAAGGCCCGCAGTCAGGAGCTTCCACAGTGGACACACCGCCAGTGAACGCCCCGCACGACACCACCCCCCGCCCGCCCCACCGCATGGACCCCTCCGGAGGCTGCCCCCACGCGCACAACGCCCGCCTCCTTGCCGAGGGCGCCGTCACCCCGGTGGTGCTCCCCGGCGAGATCGACGGGATGGCGGTCCTCGGCCACGACGCCCTCCGGGACTTCCTCTCCCACCCCGACGTAGCCAAGGGCCCCCAGCACTTCACCGCACTCGCCGAGGGCCGGATACCCGACGGCTGGCCCCTGCGGACCTTCGCCACGGTGCCCGGCATGATCACCGCGGACGGCGCCGACCACCGCCGCCTCCGCGCCCTGGTGAGCAGCGCCTTCACCACCCGCCGGGTGGAGGAACTCCGCCCGCGGGTCGAGGCGGTCACCGCCGGGCTCCTCGACGGGCTCGCAGAGGCGGCCAGGACCGGCGCCGGCGTCGCCGACCTGCGCCGTCACTACGCGCTTCCGCTGCCGCTCGGCGTCATCTGCGAACTGCTCGGCGTCGACGCCGCCCACCAGGACCGGCTGCACCATCTCTCCAGCCTGGTCGTCGCGACCGACACCACGCCCGCGCAGGCCGTCGCTGCCAACCGCGAACTCGTCGAACTCCTCGCCTCCATCGCCGCCGACAAGGCCGCCCCCGGCGACGACCTCACGAGCGCGCTCATCGCGGCCCGGGACGAGGACGGCGACCGACTCGACCAGGCCGAGTTGATCGGCACCCTGCTCCTGCTGATCGTCGCTGGCCACGAGACCACCCTGAACCTGCTCACCAACGCGGTCCGGGCGCTCTGCACCCACCGCGACCAGCTCGCCCTGGTCGCCGAGGGCCGCGCGACCTGGGCGGACGTGGTGGAGGAGACCCTCCGCTGGGACAGCCCGGTCAGCTACTTCCCGTTCCGCTATCCGACCCGCGACCTCACGGTCGACGGCACCCTCATCCCGCGGGGCACGCCCGTTCTGGCCGGGTACTCGGCGGCGGGCCGGGACACCAAGGCCCACGGCCCGGACGCCGACCGCTTCGACCTGACCCGAACGGCGCCGGTGAAGCACCTGTCGCTCGGCCACGGCCCCCACTACTGCCTGGGCGCCCCGCTCGCCCGGATGGAGGCCACCATCGCCCTGGAGGCGCTCTTCACCCGCTTCCCGGAGCTGGACCTGGCTGTCCCGGAGTCGGAGCTGCCCCGCCACGCCGGTTTCGTCGGCAACAGCGTCAGGACGCTCCCGGTCCGGCCGGGCGGCTGACGGCCCCCGAGCCGTGCGGGGGCGGGGCGGCCCGCCCCCTCACCCGGCTCCCTGCGGACCTGGCCCCCTCCTCAACCGGTACGCCCCCAGGCGGTCGCGGGGGAGGTGCGCAGGGACGAGACGAGCCGCAGGAGCCGGGCCTCGTTCCCCACGAGGCCGGCCGCGCGGAGCGCCTCGTCCGCCTCGGCCATCGGATGGGTGAGCATCACCCCCGCGTACGGGGCGAGCTGTGGATCGGTCAGCACGGCCTGCGTGGATTCGAGCAACCGCAGGTACGCCTGGGCGGCCGCGCGCTCGTTGGCGGTGATCGTGGTCGTGGTCATGTCGGGCTCCCTCTCGACAGTTCGGCGCTCACCACCCTCTCGTACGGGTCTGACAATCGCCCTCAGCCCCGCCCGTCGAGCCGCTCCACCAGCCGTTCCAGGAAGACCCGCTGACCCTCCACGAGCAGCGGTGCCGCCGTCTCCGGGGCGAACCAGCCCACCCGGTCGATCTCCGGGAACTCCCCCTGGACGCCGGAGCGCGGCGGCCATTCCATGGTGAAGGTGCCCGGCACGATCGCGCCCGGGTCGAGCGTCCCTTCGACGGCCCAGATGGTGACGAGCTTTCCGTTGCGCTGCCGGGACTCGCCGAGGTCCAGCCACTCCCCCTCGGGCGCCGGAAGCCCAAGCTCCTCCAGGAACTCGCGGCTCGCCGCCGCCTCCGGGGCCTCGTCCGGCTCGTACTCCCCCTTGGGGATCGACCAGGCCGACTGCTCGCGGGACGCCCAGAAGGGCCCGCCCATATGACCGATGAGTACCTCGACGCCACCGTCCGTCGTACGGCGGAAGACGAGAAGGCCCGCACTGCGTTTGTCAGACATGCGGGCCAGTCTGGCCGAAGGTCCCCCGCCGCACACGTCACTCCTCGGCGCCGACCACCACCGGTCCGCCGCCGAGGTCCACCCGGTCCGCCCACCGCGCCGGCAACCGCACCGAACGCCAAGGAACGAGCGAGCCGCTCAGCCGCATCCGCCGCAGCGGGACGCCGTCCTGGGTGACGGTCAGGACCGGGCGTACGAGCCGGCGCTCCGGACGTACGAGCAGAGGCGTGGCCACCGGGCCGAGCAGACCGGGCGTCACCCACCGAAGCGGCCCCGCCGATCCCGCCGATCCCGCCGGCACTCCCACCGGCACTCCGCCCTCCGGCCAGGACCCTCCTTCGAGCAGGTCGATCACGGCCGTCGCCACCGCGCGCCCTTCGGCGGCGGCCACCGCCGCCGGCTCCCCGCCGCGCAGGAGGTTGCCGACCGCGAAGACCCCGGGTGCGGCGGTGCGGAAGGCGCCGTCCGTCGCGGGTCCCCGCGTGCCGGGGGCGAGCGGCAGCCCGCCGGCGCGGGCGAGTTCGTGGTCCGGGATCCAGTCCCCGGTGAAGACCACGGTGTCGCACCGCAGTGTGTGCCGCGTGGCACCGTCCGCCCCGCCCCGGACCGAGACCCCGGTCAGCCGCCCGCGGCCGAGAAGCTCCGACACGACCGCGCCGCCGAGCACCGGAACAGCCCCGAACGCCACCCTTCTCGCCGGGTGTTCGCAGACGACGGCCACCACCTCGACCCCGGCGGCGCGCAGCGTCCGCACGGCGTTGCGGGTCACGGGATCGCCACCGACGACGACCGCCCGCCGCCCGATGTGCCCCGGCCGCGCCCCGAACCGGAGGACCAGCCGCTGGAGCTCGCCCGTGGTCAGGACCCCGGCGGGCCGCGACCCCGGGACGAGCCGTGCGCTGCGGGGGCGTTCGCGGGCGCCGGTGGCCAGGACGACCGCGCGGGTCCGGATGCGTTCGAGCCCCGTCGGCGCGGTGACGTCGAGCGTGAGCGGCCCCGCCCAGCCGGTGGCGGACACGCCCGTACGGACGGTGGCCCCGGCGCGCAGGGCCGCGCGCACCGAGCGGCGTGCGTAGCCCGGACCGTCCAGCGGGCGCCCCCGGGCGTCCGCGCCGAATCCCGGACGGGCGCAGTGCCGGGGGACCCCGCCGGCGGCCTGCTCCCGCTCCAGGACCTCGACGCGCCCCGCACCCGCCGCGGCGAGGCGCTCGGCCGCGGCGAGACCGGCGGGTCCGGCGCCGACCACGAGCACGTCGACCGTGCGGTTCACCGGGCCCCTCCTCGTACGCGAACGACCGCGCCCGTACGGCTCACCGGGTCCCCTCCCGGTGCTCCGCGTGCTCCTCGAACAACGCCCGTACCTCGGCGCCGCAGTGGTTCCCCTGGCAGCGGCCCCCACGCGCGCGCGTGCGGCGGCGCAGTCCGTCGAGGCCGCCCGGCGGGATCGTCGACGTGAGCGCGGCCCGGATCTCGCCCCGGGTGACCCGCTCGCAGTGACAGACGATCGCACCGAAGTCCGGGTCCCGGGCGATGAGCCGGGCGTCCCGGTACGGGCGGGGGAAGGCCTCGCCGAGGTTCGGCATCCGGAGCCGGGCGAGGGGCCGCTCGGGCCCGAGGCCGAGCCCGCAGTCGGCGAGCAGCCCGCGGACGTGCTCGGCGACGGCCAGGGAGGCGGTGAGCCCGGTGGACCGGATTCCGCCCACCGTCACGTACCGGAGACCCGGATGTGCGGCGATCCGGTAGTCCTCCTGCCCGGTGGCGGCCCGCAGCCCGGCGTAGACGGCGGTGACCTCCTCGTCGAGCAGCGCCGGGAGGATCCGGCCGCCCTGCTCGCGGAGTCCCGCGAGCCCCTCCGCCGTCGTGCCGGTGGCGGTCTTGTCGTCCAGGTCCTCGGCGGTGGGCCCGAGCATGACGTTCCCGTACACCGTCGGCGCGATCAGCACGCCCTTGCCGAGCGGGCCCGGCACGGGGAGCAGGATGTGCCGCACCAGGTCGCGCGCGAACTTGTCGAAGACGAGCAGCTGCCCCCGGCGCGGGGTGACGGTGAAGTCCGCGCGGCCGACCAGCGCGTCGAAGGCGTCGGCGTGGAGACCGCAGGCGTTGACGAGATGCCGGGTCCGCAGCACCCCGCGCCGGGTGACGAGCCGGTGGTACGGATCGCCCGGACGGACCTTCTCGACCCGGCAGTCGAGGTGCAGGTCGACGCCTGAGCGGACGGCCTGGGTGGCGTAGGCGAGGGTGGTCGTCCACGGGCAGATGACCGACTCGCCCGGCACTTCGAGTGCGGCGAGCGCGCCGGGGCCCAAGTGCGGTTCACGTGCACGGAGTTCGGAGACGGTGAGCAGACCGGTCGTGCGGTGTCCGTTGCGCTCGGCCTTCTCCGCGAGGCGGGGGAGGGCGGCCTGCTGCTGCTCGTCCCAGGCGACGAGCAGGGCGCCGATCGGCTCCACGGGGATGCCGGTCTCCTGGGCGTACGAGGAGAGGAGTCGGTATCCCTCGCGGACGAGCTTCGCCTCCAGCGTGCCCGGCAGAGCGTCGAAACCGGTGTGCAGGATGGCGGTGTTGGCCTTCGACGTACCGTCGCCGACGTCGTTCGCGGCCTCCACGAGGGCGACCCGCAGGGGGTGTCGGGCCAGCGTCCGGGCGATCGCGGATCCGACGACCCCGGCGCCGACGACCACGACGTCGTACGTCGCGTCGGAGCCCGCGGGGAGGGGGCCTGAACGGGTGACACTCATGAGGAGCCGGAGCCGGAGCCGGAGCCGGAGCCGGAGCCGGAGCCGGAGCCGGAGCCGGAGCCGGAGCCGGAGCCGGAGC
>NZ_JACSCH020000010.1:228277-231083 GCF_014451325.2 Streptomyces sp. CB02980
CGGGCCCTCGCGTGTCGGTGCCCCGGAGCCCGACCCGGTCCGCTCGACCAGCGCCGCCACCTCCGCCCGGAACCGCGCGAGGCGCTCGCTCGCCTCGTCGCCCGAGATCCGGGGTTCGTACACGGCCGAGGGTTTCCACTCGGGTACGGCCTCGCGGAGCGTGAGCCCCGGGTCGTGTCCGAGCCGGGCCACCGCGCCGACGCCGAGCGCCGTCGCGTCGGGCAACGACGAGACCTCGACCGGCAGCTGCAGGAGGTCCGCCTGGGTCTGCATGAGCAGCGCGGACCGGGTGAGGCCGCCGTCGGCGCGCAGCGAGGTCAGCGGCGCGCCCCGGTCGGAGGCGACGGCCGAGGCGAGGTCCACGACCTGCGCGGCGATTCCCTCGCACAGGGCGCGGACCAGATGGCCCGGCGTGGTGTCCAGGCCGAGCCCGGTGAGCGAGCCGCGCACGTCGCCCCGCCACCAGGGCGCGGCGAGCCCCGCGAGCGCGGGCACGAAGGTGACACCGCCGGTGTCCGGGACCCCTCCGCCGACCGGGTCGATCTCGGCCGCCCCGCCGATGACGCCGAGGTTGGTGAGCCAGCGTACGGCGGAGGCGACGGTGTACACCTGGCCGTCCAGGCAGTGGGCGACCTGTCCGCCGAGCCGCCAGGCGACACAGCTGACCAGGCCCGAGGACGCGCGCCGGGGTTCGGGGCCGGTCTGGGCGAGCAGGAAGGCGCCGGTGCCGTACGTGCACTTGGCGGCGGCCGGGTCGTCGGCGCTCTGGGTGAGCAGCGCCGCCTGCTGGTCGACCAGCAGGCCGGTGAGCGGCAGCGCCGGGCCGAAGGCGGTGGTGGTGCCGACGGGCGCGTCGCAGTCCACGACCCGGGGGAGGCGTTCGCCGCCCAGGCCGTACAGGTCGAGGGCGGTCTCCGACCAGGCGACGGTGTCGAGGTCGAGGAGTCCGGTCCGGCCGGCCGTCGCCGCGTCGGTGACGAAGGCGCCGGTCAGCCGGTGGACGAGCCAGGCGTCGCTGGTGGTGACGACGCCGGCCCCGGTGGAGTGGCGGCGGATCCAGGCCATCTTGGGAGCGGCGAAATACGGGTCGAGGGGAAGTCCGGTCAGTTGCCTCAACTGCTGTGCGTGTACGTCGAGTTCGGTGCAGACGGAGGCCGCTCGGCGGTCCTGCCAGACCAGGGCGTCGGTGAGTGGCTCGCCGGTGGCGGGGTCCCAGGCGAGGACCGTCTCGCCCTGATTGGCGAGACCCACGGCGACGACCGGCGCGCCGGCCTCGGCGAGGGCCGCTCGGCCCGCGGTGACCACGGAGTCGTACAGCTCACGCGGGTCGACCTCGACCAGACCGCCCGGCAGATACCGGGGCCGTACGGGAGCCGTACCGCTGCCGATGACTCCGCGCTCGGGGCAGAGGACGAGGGCCTTGGTGCCCGAGGTGCCCTGGTCGACGGCGAGTACCGGACCGGCCGTCATCGCACTGCTCCTGTCCCTGGACGTTCGGTGATCATCCGATCACCGAAAAGGGTCAGGGTGCCGCCGTCGCGGCGCTCCGTCAAGCCTCGACGGGTGATCACGTCAGGTCCACCGCTGAACCTGACAGACACTCAAATTCGGTCGTTGGCTTGATAATTACTGTCACGAAAGAAAGTGGACCGGTCGCATCCAGAGCCCTCTATAGTGATCGCCGATCAACGGCCGGGACGCCCGCCGGGGGACTGACCACCCCCTCCCATCCACCGAGGACCCATGTCATCCACACCACGCACCACCCCCTGATGGCCGGACACGGCTTCAGACCCGTCTACCACCCCGCGGGCCACGACCACGCCCTGCGCAACGCCGTCCAGGACTTACGCACCGGACGCTGGGTGGCGATGGCGCGGCTCCTCGACGAGACGACGGGGTGGGACGGCTGGACCCGGCGCACCCAGGTCCTCGCCGCCGTCGCCGCGGGCACCGACGTCGTCCACATGTGGCGGACCGAACAGCCCGGGAGCCTCGCCGCCACCGTGATGCACAGCCGCGTGACCGTCGAGCGGGCCGTACGCGCGCACCGCGCCGGCCACGCCCGCACCCGGGAGCTCTGGCAGGAGGCCTGGACCGCGTGCCGGGAGGCCGCCGACCTGGCCCCCGACGACCCGGTGCCCTGGGTCGGACTCATCGCCCTCGCAGCCCTCGACGGCCGTCAGCGCATGGAGGAGCACCGGCTGGCCCCGCCGGCCCCCATGCTGCCGCCGGGCCCCTGGGGCCTGCTCGCCGAGGCGGAGAAGCGCGACCCGCACAACCGCGAGGCGCACCACCGCATGCTCCAGTTCGTGTACGCCCGACGCCCGGGACCGCTCTCCGAGGCCGTCAACTACTCGCACTGGGCCGCCTCTTCGGCACCCGTCGGCTCCGCCCTGCACGTCCTCCCGCTGTACGTGCGCGTCGAGCGCTACCGGCGCGAGCGCGGCCACGAACGGGCCCTGGACCTGCACTGGGTCGCCGAGGACGCCGTCCGCGAAGCCCAGCGCGCCCTCGACACCTGGTTCCTCTTCTGCGCCACCGACGAGGCCTCCCTCCTCGACCTCAACCACCTGGCGCACGCCCTCTTCGGAGCCCTCCGCTTCACCGACGCGGCCCGGGTCTTCGCATCGCTCGGCCCGTACTACACGACCCTGCCGTGGGCGTACCGGACCCCTCATCCGGACGACCGCGTGCTCGCCGAAGAGGTCTTCCTGCGGGCCCGCGCCCGCTGTCTCAGCGGCTGAGGCCTGTTCCCACGTCTCATGCCGTCCCCCCCCCCCCCCCCCCCCCCCCCCCCCCCCCC
>NZ_JACSCH020000010.1:231097-322940 GCF_014451325.2 Streptomyces sp. CB02980
AACGCATGTCCCGCACCGCCCCCGACCCCACCGACGCGCTGCGCAAGCCACCCCCGGCCCAGGACGAGGAGGCGCGGCTGAGAGAGCTCGGCTACCAGCCCGTCCTCGCCCGCCGCATGGGCGGCTTCGGCAACTTCGCGATCAGCTTCTCGGTGATCTCCGTCCTCTCCGGATGCATGACCCTGTACGGCTTCGGCATGGGCACCGGCGGCCCCGCCGTCATGCTCTGGGGCTGGGTCGGTGTCGGTCTCTTCGTGCTGTGCGTGGGCCTCGCCCTCGCCGAGGTCACCAGCGCCTACCCGACCTCCGGCGCCCTCTACTACATGGCCGACCGGCTCGGCGGGCGCCGCTGGGGCTGGTACACCGGCTGGCTGAACCTCCTCGGTCTCCTCGGCGCCATCGCGGGCATCGACTACGGCGCCGCGCTCTTCACCGGCGCCTTCCTCAACCTCCAGTGGGGCTTCGAACCCACCGCGGGCTCCACCTTCCTGATCTTCCTCGCGATCCTGCTGCTCCACGCCGTCCTGAACCTCTTCGGCGTCCGCCTGGTCAGCGTGCTCAACTCGATCAGCGTCTGGTGGCACCTCGCGGGCGTGGCGATCATCGTCGGCGCCCTCGCGTTCATCCCCGACCGGCACCAGTCCGTCGACTTCGTGTTCACCGAGTTCGTCAACGACACCGGGTGGGCCAACCCCTTCTACGTCGCCGCGATCGGCCTGCTCCTGGCCCAGTACACGTTCTCCGGCTACGACGCCTCGGCCCACCTCTCGGAGGAGACCTCCAACGCCTCCGTCGCCGCATCCAAGGGCATCGTGCGGGCCATCTGGGTCTCCTGGCTCGCCGGATTCGCCCTGCTCGCCGGGCTGAGCTTCGCCATCCAGGACTACACCGCCACGCAGAACAGCGCCACGGGCGTCCCGCCCGCCCAGATCTTCCTGGACGCGCTCGGTTCCGGCGGCGCCACCGCCCTGCTCCTCGTCGTCATCGTCGCCCAGCTCTTCTGCGGCAACGCCGAGGTGGCCGCCGCCAGCCGCATGGTCTTCGCCTTCAGCCGTGACAACGCCCTGCCGGGCTCGGCGATCTGGCGCAAGGTCAGCGGCCGCACCCAGACCCCGGTGCCGGCCGTCTGGCTCGCCGTGGCCGTGGCCGCGGTGCTCGCCCTCCCCTCGCTGTACTCCGCCACCGCCTACGGCGCCGTCACCGCGATCAACGTCATCGGCATCACGCCCGCCTACGCCATCCCGATCTATCTGCGTCTGCGCGCCGGGAACCGGTTCACGCCCGGCCCGTGGAGCCTGGGCCGCTGGAGCAAGCCGATCGGCTGGACCGCCGTCGTCTGGGTGGCCTTCGTGACCGTGCTGTTCTGCCTGCCGCAGAAGTCCCCGGTGACGGTCGACACCATGAACTACGCCGTGATCGCGCTGGCCGTCGTGCTCGTCCTGGCCAGCGTCTGGTGGTACGTCGCCCGGCGCTCGTACGGCACTCCGACGGCGTACGGCAACGCCCGCGAGGAGGCGGAGATCTCGGAAGGCATCATCTGACGGAAGAGCCGGATCGACCGGAGCAGTCGGACCGGCCGGGGGAGTCGGAGCAGCCCAGGAGCCCGACGGCACCGGAGAGCCGGCTCCTGTGACGAGCGAGCCGGTTCCTGTCCCCGTACCGGACAGGAACCGGCCCGCCCTCAGGCGCTGAACTCGTACGTCCAGGCCGCCGACTGGGCCGAGAAGTCGATGTCCGTGATCTCCAGGGCGTGCCCGTGCTGGTCGCTCACCACCCGGTGGACGATCAGCCGGGCCGCGCCGCCGGCCGTCGTCGTGGCCGGACCCGGCACACCGACCGACTCCCGGTGGGTGACCCGCAGCCCCGCCTGGTGCATCCAGTGGTAGAGCAGCCGCAGATCGGGCTGTTGGCGCCAGTCCCGCCCCCGCCGGTAGCGCGCGAGCTGCGGGATCTCGGTGAGCGCGGGCCGTGAGAACCACGACACCGCCCGCTGGAGCGCCGCTCCCTGCGGCCCGAGCACCACGTGCCGGTGGACGAGCGTCGGCTCGCCCGGCGTGAGCAGGAGCCGCGCCGTCAGCGGCGTGGGCGGCGGCTCCCAGGTGAGCGAGGCCCGCACCAGCGCCTCGGCCGCGCGCGGACCGCCCGGAAAGGTCGGCCGGCGGGCCGTCAGGGCTGGGGCGACGGGCTCGCTCCCGCCCTCGGCTCCGGAGGCGGCGAAGGTGCCGCGCCGGTCGGTCACCACGAGCCGTTCGTCCCGCAGGAGTTGGAGCGCGCTGCGTACCGTCTGACGGTTGACGTGGTAGCGCTGGGACAGGGATCGTTCCGAAGGGAGCCTGCTGCCGGGGGAGATGCGGCGGTGGGCGAGGTCCTCGCGCAGCGCGGCGGCGACCCGGAGATAGAGCGGCGCGTCTGCCGCCGCCTCGGATTCGGGCTCGGCCATGATCAAACCCTCTCTTCGCTCAGCGTGACCGCATGGGTCGTGCGGGTGACCAATTCCTATCATTGGTCTAAACCATTTTGCCAGGGCTGTCCGGCAGAGTGGCCGAAACGAGCGAGTCACCATGTAATGAGGTAGCAGGTGACGGGGACGAGACCGTGACCGCGGACGAGGCGGGTGAGGCCGGATGACGACACCGTCAGAGCGTGCCGAACGGGGCAGGGCGGCCCGCAAGCACGTCCCACGCTCCTCCCACGGCCGCTGGATACCCAGCTCCCAGCGCCCCGACCCCATCGGCGTGCTCGAACGCCAGGCCGAGGACCGGCTGCCCGACCTCGTTCCCCTCCGGTACGGCCGGATGGCGGCCTCCCCCTTCGCCTTCCTCCGCGGCGCCGCCGCCGTCATGGCCGCCGACCTCGCCGCCCAGCGCCACACCGGACTCACCGTCCAGCTCTGCGGCGACGCCCACCTCCTCAACTTCGGGGTCTACGCCTCACCCGAACGGACGCTCCTCTTCGATGTGAACGACTTCGACGAGACGCTTCCGGGACCCTTCGAATGGGACGTGAAGAGGCTCGCCGCCAGCATCACCGTCGCCGCCCTCCAGAACGGCAGCAGCAGGGCCAAGGCCCGCCGCGCGGCCCTCGTCGCCGTGGAGTCGTACCGGACCACCATGCGCCGGCTCGCCGACCTCGGGGAGCTCACCGTCTGGTACGAGCGGATCGCCGCCGACGACCTCGTCCCCCTGGTGCGCCGCGACGAACGCGCCCGATTCGAGAACAGGCTCGCCCGCGCCCGCCGGCGCACCAGCCTCCACGCGCTCGCCAAGCTCACCGAGACCGACGCGACCGGGAAGCGGCACTTCGTCGACGACCCGCCGCTGCTCGAACGGACCACGGACATCGACCGGGTCACCCTCGGCAAGATCTACCACGACTACCGCAGCTCGCTCTCCGAGGAACGGCGGGTGCTCCTCGACCGCTACCGCTTCCTCGAAGCCGCCCGCAAGGTCGTCGGGGTCGGCAGCGTCGGCACCCGCTGCTTCGTCCTCCTCCTCGAAGGCCGGGACGACGGCGACCCGCTCATCCTCCAGATCAAGGAGGCCGTCGGCTCGGTCCTCGAGCCGTACCTGGAGCCGAGCGCCTACGCCCACCAGGGGCGCCGCGTCGTCTACGGACAGCGCCTCACCCAGGCCGCCAGCGACATCTTCCTCGGCTGGATGACCGGACCCGAGAAGCGCCACTTCTACTGGCGCCAGCTGCGCGACATGAAGGGCTCCGCCGAGGTGGAGACCATGTCCGCCACCATGCTGCGGGACTACGCGAGGCTCTGCGGGCGCGCCCTGGCCCGCGCCCACGCCCGCTCCGGCGACCGGATCGCGATCGCGGCGTACCTCGGCGGCTCGGACGTCTTCGACCGCGCCGTCGCCGACTTCGCGCTCGCCTACGCGGGCCAGAACGCCGACGACTACGCGGCACTCGGCGGGGCCATCGCCGCGGGCGTGGTGGTGGCGGCGCCCGGGGCCTGAGGAGGGGCGTGCCGAAGCGGCCCCGCCACCCTCCGGTGGCCGGGCCGGGCCCCACGGCCGCGGCCCGGCCCCGGGAGACACTCCCTACGCGTCGCGGCGCAGGGGCGGCCCCGACGGCGTCTCGCCGGGCGGTCCGAAGAGCACGGCCCGCGCCACCGAGGGGGCGAAGAGGCTCGTCAGCGGGGCGGTCAGGGTGATCGTCGCACGGAACGACGCCCCCACGGCCGGATTGCCCGCGGACCGCTCCACCACCCGGCCCAGGTACCAGCCGACGACCCGGTCCATCGGGCCCGGCCGGGCCGCGTCACCGGTCGCGCCCGGCATCTTCTTGTCGGCGCCCGCCGAGATGTCCCAGGCCTGCCGGGAGGCGTCGAGCAGCGCCCGCTGCACGGTACGCGTGGTCGGGGTGCGCTTCGGCTCGGCGAGCGCCTTGCGCAGCGCGACCGCGCTGAGCGCGGCCACCGCCATGCCCTGCCCGTAGATGGGATTGAACGCGCAGAGCGCGTCGCCGATCGCGAGGAAGCCGGCCGGGCGGCGGCCCGGACGGTCGTACCGGCGCCGGATGTTGGCGGTCTTCCGGAAGCCGTACACCGGAGAGACCGGCTCGGCCCGCGTCAGCCAGTCGCTGATCACCGGATGCGGAAGCCGCTTCGCGTACTCCTCGAACGCGCCCTCCTCGGTGGGCGGTTCGTCGCCGCGCAACCCCGAGAGGGTCACCAGGTGGTGCCCGTCGCCGAGGGGCAGCACGACGCCGCCGTACACCTGGGCGGGGTTGGGCACGATGTAGTAGCCCGTCGCGTCGGTGTCCGAGTCCTCGGCCGGGGCGGCGCGGTACACCCGGGTGCCGTACGCGAGCCCCGTGTCCAGGGTCTCCTCGTGCGGGGCCTCCGCGCCGATCCCCGCCAGCCAGTCGGCGGCCTTCGTGGAGCGCCCGGAGGCGTCCACCACCAGATCGGCGGCCAGGGTGCGGGGCTCCTTGTCGGCCCCCGCACCCCGCTCACGCAGCCGTACGCCCCTGACCCGCGAGGAGTCGCCGGTCAGGCCCACGGTCTCGGTGCCCTCGATCAGCTCGATGCGCGGATCGGCGAGGACCCGCTGCCGCACCAGCCATTCCAGCTGGGGACGCGGGCCGGTGTAGTGGTGGGTGGTGGCGGTGGTGCGGCGGAACCACTTGCCGTTCTGCCACTGGATCATGTCGGCGGGGGCGCCCACCGTGGGCGCCCCGAGCGCGGTCAACTCGTCCGTGAATCCCGGGAGCAGTTCGTCGAGCGCGCGCTGCCCACCCGCGATCAGGACGTGCAGGTGCCTGCCCTGCGGGACGCCCGCCCGCGCCTCCGGGCCCTCGGGCAGCCGGTCGCGCTCGACGACCGTCACCCGCTCCGCGTGCTCGGCCAGCACCCGGGCGGCAAGCAGCCCAGCGAGACTTCCCCCGATGACCACCGCGTGACGTGTCGCGCGATGCCCCAAGTCGTCGGCCATACCCGCCCTTTCGTGTCGTGGAACTCGAACCTCCCAGTATCCACACCACCACGGACCGCGTCGCCCCGAGGTCGCGAGGATCGGCCACCTGGCAGGCGAACGGGCGTACGGGCCCACGGGGTTCAGGTAGCCCGCCGGGAGGTCCCCGACGGCGCCGGCCCACGGAGTCCCCCGCGCGGCGCCAGGCGTCGCGAGCCCGGCCTGATCGGCAGGACACCCCTGGGCACAGTGGCCCGCGCGGGTCCGGAGAGGGCACGCCCGGGACGTCACTCCGTCCCGAGCTCCGCCAGCGCCCCCGTCAGCCACTCCACCCAGAAGCGCTCCATCTCGATCCCGCCCCGCAGGACGAGATGGCGCAGCCGGTCGGGCTCCGAGTGGCGGCGTTCGCTCGGGAAGTCGCGGGTCTCGATCGCGAGGTACTCGTCCAACTGCTCCTGGTGCAGCGCGAGATGGCGGGTGAGCTCGGCGCGCAGGCCCGACGCCCCCACCACCGCGGCCGCCCGCATCCGGAGCAGCAGGGCGGCCCGCATGGGCTTCGGGTCCTCGGACCTCGCCACCCAGGTGCCGAGCTCCTCGCGGCCCGCGGGCAGCACCTCGTACTCCTTGCGCTGTCCCCGTACCGGCACCGGGGCGGGCAGGGCACGGATGTGCCCCGCCTGCTCCAGCCTGCCCAGCTCGCGGTAGATCTGCTGGTGCGTGGCCGACCAGAAGTAGCCGATCGACTTGTCGAAGCGGCGCGTCAGTTCGAGGCCGGAGGACGGCTTCTCGAGCAGCGCGGTGAGGATCGCGTGCGGGAGGGACATGAACGCATCCTAGGAGTGGCCGGCCACGGTGATCACAGGGTGGCCGCGAGGCGGGTGCCCTGGTCGATGGCGCGCTTGGCGTCCAGCTCGGCGGCCACGTCGGCGCCGCCGATCAGGTGCGCCACGCGGCCCGCCGCGACCAGCTCCGCGTACAGCTCGCGGCGCGGCTCCTGGCCCGCGCAGAGCACGACGGTGTCGACGGGCAGGAGCTGCTGCTCGCCGCCGATCGTGACGTGCAGGCCCTCGTCGTCGATCCGGTCGTACGAGACGCCCGCGACCATCGCGACGCCCCGGTGCTTGAGCTCGGTGCGGTGGATCCACCCCGTGGTCTTGCCGAGGCCGGCGCCGACCTTGGACTCCTTGCGCTGGAGCAGGTGCACCTGGCGCGGCGGCGCGCCGCGCTCGGGGGCGCGCAGCCCGCCCCGGTTCTCGTACGACGTGTCGACACCCCACTGGCGGAAGTACGTCTCGGGGTCCTGGCTCGCGCCCTCCCCGCCGTCCGTCAGGAACTCCGCGACGTCGAAGCCGATGCCGCCGGCGCCGATGATCGCGACCCGCTCGCCGACGGGCGCGCCGTCCCGCAGCACGTCCAGGTAGCTGAGGACGCTCGGGTGGTCCACGCCCGCGATGCCGGGGGTGCGGGGGGAGACACCGGTGGCGACGACGACCTCGTCGAACTCGTCCAGGTCACCGGCCGAGACCCGGGTGTCGAGGCGCACGTCGACCCCGCGCTCGGCGAGCTGGACGCGGAAGTAGCGCAGCGTCTCGTCGAACTCCTCCTTGCCGGGCACCTTCTTGGCGATGTTCAGCTGACCGCCGATCTCGGCGGCCGCGTCGAACAGCGTCACGGAGTGGCCGCGCTCGGCCGCCGACACCGCGCAGGAGAGGCCGGCCGGGCCCGCGCCGACGACGGCGATCCGCTTGGCGCGGCGGGTGGGGGAGAGGACCAGCTCGGTCTCGTGGCACGCGCGCGGGTTGACCAGGCAGGAGGAGGTCTTCAGGTTGAAGGTGTGGTCCAGGCAGGCCTGGTTGCAGCCGATGCAGGTGTTGATCGTGTCGGCGCGGTCGGCCGTGGCCTTGGCGACGAACTCCGGGTCGGCGAGGAAGGGGCGGGCCAGCGAGACCAGGTCGGCGCGGCCGTCGGCGAGGATCTCCTCGGCGACCTCGGGGGTGTTGATGCGGTTGCTGGTGACGAGCGGCACGGAGACCGCGCCCATCAGCTTCTTCGTCACCCAGGTGTAGGCGCCGCGCGGCACGGAGGTGGCGATGGTGGGGATGCGCGCCTCGTGCCAGCCGATACCGGTGTTGATGATGGTGGCGCCGGCGGCCTCGATCTCCTTGGCGAGCCGGACGACCTCCTCCAGGGTGGAGCCGCCGGGCACGAGGTCCAGCATGGAGAGGCGGTAGACGAGGATGAAGTCCGTGCCGACGCGCTCGCGGATCCGGCGGACGATCTCCAGCGGGAAGCGGACGCGGTTCTCGTAGGAGCCGCCCCAGCGGTCGGTGCGCTGGTTGGTCGCGGCGGCGATGAACTCGTTGATGAGGTAGCCCTCGGAGCCCATCACCTCGACGCCGTCGTACCCGGCCTCCTTGGCGAGCTCGGCGCAGCGGGCGTAGTCCTCGACGGTCTGCTCGACCTCGGCGTCCGTCAGCTCGTTCGGTACGAAGGGGCTGATGGGGGCCTTGAGGGCGCTGGGCGCGACGAGCGCGGGGTGGTACGCGTACCGGCCGAAGTGCAGGATCTGCATCGCGATCCGGCCGCCTTCGGCGTGCACGGCGTCGGTGATCAGCCGGTGTTCGGCGACCTCGTCGGCGGTGGTGAGCTTGGCGCCGCCGTCCCAGGGACGGCCGGCGTCGTTGGGCGCGATGCCACCGGTGACGATGAGGCCCACGCCACCGCGGGCCCGCTCGGCGTAGAAGGCGGCCATGCGCTCGAAGCCGTGCTCGGCCTCCTCGAGGCCGACGTGCATCGACCCCATGATCACCCGGTTGGGCAGGGTGGTGAACCCGAGGTCGAGCGGGCTCAGCAGGTGCGGGTACGGGGTCATGCGGGCGCCTCCTTGCGCAGGATCGTCGCCTTCAGTTCTAGGGGACCCCCTCGCTTTGTGCAACTAGTTGCAGAAGATTCGGGACGTGATGTCTACTACTCGGTAACCCATCGGGGCGCAGGGGGGTGGCGGCCGCCGCGCCACTCGGCGGGGACGCCGCTCCGAGCCACTGCGGTACGCAGGGGAGTCGCCGCTGCTCCGAGCTACTCGGTACGCAGGGGAGCCGCCGCCCCGAGCCACGCGTCCAGCTCCTCCGGGGTCCGCGGCTCGGCCGCCCCCGCCGCGAGCAGGCCGTGGGTGCGGAGCAGCCGGGCCACCGCCGTACCCCAGGGGCGGCGCAGCCGGGCCTCGTCGAGCAGTGCGTCGTCCGCGAGGAGCTCCGCGACGGGGCCGGTCCGCAGTCCCGACGGGGCGAGCACCGCCGCCTCGTCCGCCCAGCGCAACGCCAGATCCACGTCGTGCGTGGCCATCAGCACCGTCGTGCCGGCCTCCCGCAGCCGCTGGAGCGCGTCGAGCAGCCGCTCCTGCCCGTGCGGATCGAGACCGGCCGTCGGCTCGTCCATGATCAGGACCCGGGGCCGCATCGCCACGGCGCCCGCGATCGCCGCCCGCTTGCGCTGCCCGTACGACAGCAGATGCGTCGGCCGGTCGGCGAGCGCCGTGATGTCCAGCGCCTCCAGGGCCTCGCCGACCCGTCGATGCACCTCCTCCTCGGGCAGTCCCAGGTTCATCGGACCGAACGACACGTCCTGCCCCACCGACGCGGCGAACAGCTGGTCGTCGGGATCCTGCACCACCAGCTGCACGGTCGTCCGCAGCCGGGTCAGCCCCTTCCGGTCGTACGCCACCTCCGTACCGTCCAGGCGCAGCGACCCGCTCACGCAGCGCAGTCCCCCGCTGAGCAGGCGCAGCAGCGTCGTCTTGCCGCTGCCGTTGCGCCCGAGCAGCGCGACCGCCCTCCCCTCCGCGACGGCGAAGTCCACGCCGGACAGGACCGGGGGTCCGTCCTCGTAGGCGAAGCCGGCTTGCACCAGTTCCACGACAGGGGTCGGAGACGTCACGGAAGGAGCCTTTCCAGTACGAGGGTGAGGGCGACGAGTCCGGCGAGCAGCACGCCCGTCGCGGCGAGGAACGGGCGGGAGAGCGCACCCGCGGGCACCAGGACCCGCAGCGTCCCGTCGTACCCGCGCCCGGCGAGCCCCGACTGGAGGCGCTGCGCCCGGTCGAAGGCCCGTACGAACGTGGTCGCACCGAGGCCCGCGAGAGAACGCCAGGTCGCGGCCCGCGTGGTGTGTCCGAGCCGGGCCGCCTGCGCCTGCCGGATCTTGGACATCGCGTCGAGCAGCAGGAAGATGATCCGGTACATCACCAGCGCCACGTCCACCACCGGCGCCGGCACCCCCGCCCGTACCAGCCGGGGCAGGACGTCGGACACCGGCGTCGTGAACGCGAAGAGCAGCACCCCGAGCGAGGCCGAAGCGGTCCGCAGCAGCAACTCGCCCGCGTGCGTCGGACCGTCCGGCGCGAGGGCCACGAGCCCCCGTGCGCCGCCGACCTCGAAGAGCAGCGGAATCGCGCCCGTGACACAGAACCCGAGCGGGATGCGGAACGCCCGCCACAGGGCCCGGCCCGGCACACCGGCCGGACCGAGCAGCACCGTGAGCGTGGCCGCCGCGACGAGGACCGCGCCCGGCCACGGCGGCAGACCGACCGCGCAGAGGGTGAGACCGAAGCCGAGAAGCGCCTTCTCTGCGGGATGGCGGCGGCGCCAGCGACTGCTGTGCGCAGCCGCGTCGATCGGCAGCATCGACGGCTACGCGCCCGGCCCGCCGGCGGACCCGCCGCCGGAGCCGCCCTCGTTGTCCGCGGTCGCGTTCGCGGCATCGGCATCGGTATCGGTATCGGCCGCCCCGGCCTCCTCGGCCCGCGCCGCCCCCTGTCGGCGGCCGCGCCGCAGACCGAAGTAGTACGCCAGGACACCGGCGCCGAGGGCGGCCTGAAGGGCGAACAGCGCCGACTCGATCTCCCCCGACGGCGGTTCGTAGAGCGGGCTGAACCACGGCTCGTAGTCCGGCTGGAGTTCCGTGATCGCGGTCTCGGCCTCCGCGTCGGCCCCCGTGAAGGGCTCCTCCTTGTGGTCCCCGAGTCCCAGCGCGAGCGGCAGCACCGCGAGCGCCGCGACGACGAGCAGCAGCAGGGCGTTGATCTTCGTGTTCCGGTTCATCGCGCGGTCGCCTCCTCGCGTCGCTCCGACGTGCGTCCGGCGAGGACGCCGAGCCGGATCAGGTCGCCCTTGCTGGACTGGGTGAGCAGGCGCATCACGAGCACGGTGAGCAGGCCCTCGCTGACCGCGAGCGGAATCTGCGTGACGGCGAAGATCCCGCCGAACTTGGCGAGTGCGCCGGGGATGCCGCTGCCCGGGTCGGGGAAGGCGAGCGCCAGCTGGACGCTGGTCACGCAGTACGTGGACAGGTCGGCGACGAACGCGCCGAAGAAGACGGCCACCATCAGCGGAGCGCCGAACCGGCGCAGCAGGACGTAGGCCCCGTATCCGGCCCAGGGTCCGACGATCGCCATCGAGAAGACGTTCGCGCCCAGCGTGGTGAGCCCGCCGTGGGCGAGCAGCAGGGCCTGGAAGAGCAGGGTGATCGTCCCCAGGACCGCCATGATCGGCGGCCGGAACAGGATGGCGCCCAGGCCCGTGCCGGTCGGATGCGAGCAGCTGCCGGTGACTGAGGGCAACTTGAGTGCCGACAGGACGAACGTGAAGGCGCCGGCGGCGCCGAGCAACAGGGTGGACTCAGGATTCGACCGCACCTCGCGGGTCAGCGCGCGGACCCCGTGGACGACGAACGGCGCGGACGCGACGCCCCAGGCGGCCGCGTGCACAGGGGGCAGATACCCCTCGGCTATATGCATGGTTGGGAGACCCTCTCCAGCACCTCGTGGATGGACAACGCACCCTGGCCGGTCTCCTGGCTGACGGTCATTCCGCCCGACTCCGCCTTCCCACACCACGACGGTCTCCCGACGTGGTCCAGTGGCTTCCCCGTGGGTGTTCCCCGCGGGGGTGGAGCCGGACCTCCCGATCACAGTGGCGAGGGCCGCACCGGTACCGCACCGGTTTCCCGTACACCAAGGCCCTGCGACATTAGTGCGTTGACCAGGTACATCACAATGTGGGTGCTTGCCGGGTCCCGTGGGCGGCGCCGTGGATCTCCCGGATTTCCGCCGCCTAGCCGTTCCTGCCGCTGCGCACGAGGGCCGCGATGGCACCCGGCGCCACGACGACCGCCGCCGCGAGCGCCGCGAGCAGCATGGGGTCCGGGCCGTCGTAGCCGGCCGACACCTCCGCGTTGGCGCCGAACAGGGCCGCGCCCACCACCAGAAGGAGCGACACACCGAGTACGCCCCTCGCCCATGCCTTGCGGGCGGACGGGGTGCGCAGGGGCACCAGGGCGATCAGGAACCAGACGAGCGCGAGAATCAGTACAGCGGACAGACCGCCGAACATTGCCCCTCCTCCATCACCTGGCCGGGCCAGGTGGAACACGGGTGATAGCCGGCTCCCGGAGAGGCCCGCCGCGCAGCCGGATCGCGGTTGCGATCTCCCAGGGTAGGTCGCACCCGTGCCGCCTCAGCGGCTGAGTTCCGGCCAAACAGCGCCTGAGACTCAGCCGCTTGAGGCTGGATCACCGTCTTCCCGCGACCTCACTCCTTGCGGTAGGCGTACGCCTCCGACGCGGCCGCCGCCACGGCGTCGAGGTCCCCGCCCGCGCTCGCCGTGACCAGGGCGGCGACCGAGCCCTCGACGAACGGCGCGTCCACGAGCCGGGAGCCCGCGGGCAGGTCGTCGCCCTCGGCGAGGAGGGCCTTCACGGTGAGCACCGCGCTCCCCAGATCGACGAGGATCGCCACACCGGCGCCCCGGTCGACGGCCTTCGCCGCCTCGGAGATCAGCTCGGAACTCGTCCCGAGACCACCGTCGGGGGTGCCGCCGGCCGGGAGGATCGGGGCGAGGTCACCGCCACCGGCGAGCCCCCGGGCCAGCTCGGCCACGGCGGTCGCGACGGCGGCGCTGTGCGAGACGAGCACGATGCCGACGGAACCGAACCCGGACCCGGACCCGGAACCGAAATTGGAACCGGAACCGGCCGCGCCGGGGTCGACCGCGCCCGAGCCGGTCCCGCTCCCGGTGCTCATGACGCCTCCTCGGTGCCCGACGAGGTCTCCGTCCGGGCGATCTGGTCGAGCGCGGCGAACAGCAGCGCCGAGGACGTGGCCCCCGGATCCTGGTGCCCCACCGACCGCTCGCCCAGATAGCTGGCCCTGCCCTTGCGCGCCCGCAGGGGTACGGTCGCGAGGGCACCCTCCTCGGCCGCCGCGCGGGCCGCGCCGAACGAGTCCCGCAGCCCCTCCACGGCCGGCACGAGCGCGTCGAGCATCGTCTTGTCACCCACCTGCGCTCCGCCCAGCTGGGACACGGCGGCCACGCCGGAGCCGAGCGCCTCCGCCAACTGCTCGCGGGTGACGCGCTCGTCGTCGCCGAGCGTCTTGCCGGTACGGCGAAGCAGCGTGCCGTACAGCGGCCCCGAAGCGCCGCCCACGGTGGAGATCAGCTGCCGCCCGGCGGCGGTGAGCACCGCGCCCGGCGTCGCGGGCGGGTCCTTGGCCAGGGTCCCGGTCACGGCGGCGAAGCCGCGCCTGAGGTTGGCGCCGTGGTCGGCGTCGCCGATGGCCGAGTCGAGCTCGGTGAGCCGGTCGGCCTCGCGGTCGACGGCCTCGGCCACGGCGGCCAGCCAGCGCACGAGGAACTCGGCGTCGAAGGTCTGCGTCATGTCGGTCCCCTCTTCCCTCGCTCGTCTCACCGGCCCCAGCGCAGCGCGGGCGTCTCCACGGGCGCGTCCCAGAGGCGCAGGAGCTCCTCGTCCACCTCGCACAGGGTCACCGAGCAGCCGGCCATGTCGAGCGAGGTCACATAGTTCCCGACGAGGGTCCGGGCCACCGGCACACCCCGCTCGCCCAGGACGCGCTGCACCTCGGCGTTGAACCCGTACAGCTCGAGGAGCGGGGTGGCGCCCATCCCGTTCACCAGGGCGATGACGGGCCCGGAGGGGCCGAGGTCCTCGACGACGGCGTCGACGGCGAAGTCCGCGATCTCGCGGGAGGTCATCATCGGACGCCGCTCGCGGCCCGGTTCGCCGTGGATGCCGATGCCCAACTCCAGCTCGCCCTCGGGGAGGTCGAAGGTGGGGCTGCCCTTGGCGGGCGTCGTGCACGCGCTCAGGGCGACGCCGAAGGAACGGCAGCGCTCGTTGACCCGGCGGGCGATCGACTCCACGCGCTCCAGGGGTGCGCCCTCCTCGGCGGCGGCGCCCGCGATCTTCTCCACGAAGAGCGTGCCGCCGGTCCCGCGCCGGCCGGCCGTGTAGAGACTGTCCATGACGGCGACGTCGTCGTCGACCAGGACCCTGGCGACCTGGATGCCCTCGTCCTCGGCGAGCTCCGCCGCCATCTCGAAGTTCAGCACGTCACCGGTGTAGTTCTTGACGACGAACAACACGCCGGCGCCGCTGTCGACGGCGGCCGCGGCCCGCACGATCTGATCGGGCACCGGGGAGGTGAACACCTCCCCGGGACAGGCGGCCGCCAGCATCCCGGGCCCCACGAACCCCCCGTGCAACGGCTCGTGCCCGGAACCGCCGCCGGACACCAGCGCGACCTTCCCGGCCACGGGCGCGTCCCGCCGCACCACGACCCGCCGCTCCACGTCGACGGTGAGTTCCGGGTGAGCGGCGGCCATCCCGCGCAGCGCGTCGGCGACGACGGTCTCGGGGACGTTGATGAGCATCCTCACAGATACCTCCTGGTGCAATGAGCAGGCATGTGGCTGAGCGGGATTTTCGCAGGTAGGAAGGGATGAGACACGTTGTTGATCTCGGCGGTTCACGGCGGTCGGAAGCGGTATCGCGCGGCGCCGATGCCGACCTGTTGCCGACCGTCCTGACTGGCCATCAGGAAGAGCGTGCGATAGGTGCTCTCTGCATCAGTGCATGATGGCGCAATTATCGGTGCAGGGGTGCGGTCGTGCAGCGGTGTTCGGCGGTAGGAAGCGGCCGATTCCGCGGTGGCCGGCTCTGTGGGGTGCGCGGCGGCGGCGGCGACCGACTGGACGACAGGCGGGCCGTGTGACGTGCATGCTCGCATGCGGAACACGGCCGAGCGCGGGGAGTACGGGGTTATCGGTCGAGGGCCTCCCCGGTGCGTCGAGCTCGGCGAGCGTCGCGACCTCGTGCACTGGGACACGGTGGTTGCGATGGAACCAGCCGATCTGCCCCTCGACCCCGCCCTTCTCGGGCGCCGCGGACTCCTGGCTGCACCGCCCACATCGACGAGCAGACGGGTACGGAAACCCCGCCGGGCGGCCCCGGCGGGGTTTCCGTTGCGTTCTGCTCTACAGAGGCCGGGCGCCTCGATCGACCGAGAGTTGTCCGCGTTCGAGCAGTCGGTCGACCGTGCGCACCGTGCCGGGCGCGTAGTGGCGCACCTGAGGAAGGCGGTGGAGGGGCTCACCCGCGGAAGACGACCGGCAGGTCTGCCTCGTTCCTGTCGATCTCGTCTCGTGCCACGGGTACGAGCAGGAGGCAGGGCCGGCCGGGGCGCGGGGCGCTCAGGGTGCGAGCGGGGCGGCGATCTGCCAGCTGGACGCCTGACGGGCGTCGTCGGTGGTGTAGTGCTGCGCCACGTAGAGTTCGCCGGCCATGTGGCGCAGAGAACGCTCCTCAGGCCCGACGGCCCACTTGAAGGACGTGCCGGAGCCGTTCTGGCCCTTGGTCGCGCACCAGGTCGCACTCTGCCTGAAGGCCCCGCTGCGGTCGTCCGCGGCGATCCGTACGCGCAGCGACGGCTTGTCGCCCTTCAGGTAGTGGCCCGGCTTGCCGACCGACTCGAAGGAGTAGCAGCCGGGCAGACCGGCCAGGGAGGGCACGATGACCCAGGTGGCGTCCTCGCGGTCGGCCTGCCCGCTCTTGGCGTCCAGGGGACCGATGAACCCCTCGCCGCCGTCCGGGCTGGACTGGCGGGCGAACCATCCGGTCAGTTTGTTGTCCCCCGACCGGAGGGACTGGCGCTTGAGCCGGTACTGCGTGTCCTCCTTGAGGAACTCGGCCACGGCGGCGTCGTCGGTCCCGGCGAGCACCTTCTTCGCGGCGGAGACCAGGTGGGGGTTCACGCCGCTGTTCTCCGCGGCGGCCTGTATCTGCAGGGCGAGCGTGCGATTGGCCGCCGCGAGCTTCTTGCGGCGGTTCTCGTCGTCCTGCTTGTACGCGGCTTCGGCACCGGTGTGGATGAACGTCTTCCAGTCCAGGGCGTTCGCGCTCAGGGCCGCGCGCTGAGCGGCCGCGAGCAGTTCGGATCCCTTGAGATCGGCCGGGGCCATGCGCAGGAGCTCGCGGATGAAGTTGTCGTCGCTCAGCGTGAGCATGGCCGGGGAGGGCGAGATGCGGAACAGGGCCGCGGTGTTGTTGCGGGCGGCGAGTTCCTTGCGGCGCTCGGCCTCCTTGCGGTTCTGCTCCTCCAGCTCCTCCAACTCCTTGGCCACGTCCCGCCTGTGCGCCTCACGGGCGCCGTTGACGATGAACTCCCGCCAGTCCGCCGCCTCGCCGACCAGTGCCTTCAGCGCCGCGCCCCGCACCTCGGGACCGGACGCGGGGTGCCTGGCGACCGCGCGGACGAAGTTGTCGTCCGTCAGCGCGAGCAGTTCAGGAGTGCTGGGGATGCCGATGGCCAGCAACACCTGCGACCTGGCGAGCCGGGCGACGCGCTCTGCCTCGGCCTTCTCCCGCTCGCGCTGCTGATCGAGCCTGTACGCCTCGTGGACGCCCGTGACGATGAATCGCACGTGGTCCTCGGCCGCCGTGCCGGCCATGGCCTGCTCGGCTGCCGTCCGTACCGCGTCGAGCCTCTCGCCCGCGTCGCGGGCCTTCTGCCACAGCGCGTGCACGAAGTCGTAGTCGCTGAGCAGGAGTACGTCCGCCGTCGGATCCAGTCGGACCACGGCCGCGGCCTCCACCCGCTGGGTGTCGGTCGTGCCGATGCCGGCCGCGCGGGCCGCCATGTCCAGCGTCCCGGCGGACGTGCCGGCCACGGCCGTACCCGGCACCACCGTACCGGTCACCGCTGCCAGTGCGGTGGCGGTGACCAGGCCGCGGGAAACGGTCCGCCGCATCCACGCGGACGTCATGTGCTTGGTGTTCATGCTGATGTCGAGATCCCTCCGTCGCCGTGAACCGACGACACAATGCGTGCGAGAGCGATGGGCAAAGAGCAAGCAGGAGTCATCAGTTGATGAAGGCGAGACGCCACTCCTGGCTGGGCATGTCGTCGAAGCAGTCGGTGACGTAGGCCGTCGGTTCCTCCCCTTCGGGAGTTCCCCCCATGGACAGGCACTCGTTCGGGGCGTCGACCGGACGCAGCTGCAGCCGGTTCTTCTCGGCGCCCTCCAGGAACTGCATCGTCCAGCGCTGGGCGGTGGAACCGTTGCACCAGTCCTGCACGACATCGACCCTTCCGGAAGGGCGATGGGCGAGGCATCGGCCGCTGTGGGCGGCGACCAGCTCCCAGCCCGACGTGTCCCCGGGCTTCAGCTTGAAGACCTGGTGGAGCGAGGTGCTGTCGCAGGTGCCCTCGACGGCGTGGGCCCCGTTGCGCAGACTGCCGTTCGCGATGGCGAGGCACTTGTCGCGGTACTTCACCTGTAGCTGCGCGTCCGGGCCGCCGGCCGTGGCGGCGGCGGGGGCGGCGGCGGGGGCGGGCACGGCCGGGCCCGCGTGAGCAGTGCCCGCGCCGACCATGAGGGCGGTCACACCGGCACCGACTGTCAGGGCGGAGCGGAGTCTGTGGAACTTCATGGGATCCGTTCTCTTCTTACTGGGTTGTCCGACGCGGACGCGTCGAGTCGCATCGGGACGCGACGACGAAGGAGTTGCCGCACAGCGGCACCGGCACCGGCACCGGCACCGACATCGGCTCGGGTGCGGGTGCGGGTACGTCAGGGTTACGGATAGGCGTGCGGTACGCGTACGAAACAGTCCCCACGCCTTCGCGCTGCGGCATGCCGAGGGGCGCCCGCACCCCGAGGGGCCGGCCGGGCTCGGGCTCTCAGCCGGTGAAGAAGCTCGCGCGCGCGGCGATGTCGCTTTGCCGCCCATGGGGCGGCACGACAACGCAAACGGCCATCGTGCAGCCTGCGTACACAGACTCACGGCTCATGGTTCCCCCCGGACTACGAACGTGCTCGGGGGTACGCCCTGTCCCGACGAAGTGCGGTCAACACTCCGTCGATCCCCTCCGGCGCCTGCCCCCGTCAAATGATCACTGGAACCGTAACCGGCATGTGCCAAAGGAAGCAAAGGGTTACTTTTCGCCACCCTCGCAGGGGTTCCGTCGCCCCGGGCGCGCCCACCACGCGTTCTCCTCGTGGCCCGGACTGCCCTGAAACAGCGCGAGTTGGATGCGTTCGCGGTGCCCGCCCGGCGCCTCCGCCTGTCCGGATTCCACCCCCACCCCCGTCGACGCGCGTCGGACGTCGAAGGGAGCCCCGGTGGGGCCGTCATCCGGAAGCGAAGTTCCGCATCAGGTCGGCAGCGACGCTCAGGGCGATCGTGGCGGGTTCCTTGCCGGTGATCTCGGCGATGCCGATCGGGGTCTTGATCCGGTCGATGGTGACGGCGTCGTGGCCGCCCTCGGTGGCCAGGCGTCGTCGGAACCGCGTCCATTTGGCGGCCGAGCCGATCAGTCCGATCGAGCCGAGACCTGCGGTGCGCAACGCGGCGTCGCACAGTGCGGCGTCCTCGGCGTGATCATGGGTCATGATCAGGACGTGGGTGCCGGCCGGCAACTCCGCGAGCACCTCCTCGGGAAGCAGCGGTGTGTGGTGCACGTGGATCTGTGCCACCGCGTCCGCGAGCACGCCGAGCCGACCGTCGGTGAGCATGTCGGCGCGGCTGTCGGTCAGGTGCAGGTCGAGGTCGTGGCGGGCCAGGATGCGTGCCAGCTCGAGGCCGACGTGCCCGATACCGAAGACCGCCACGGCCTGAACCACCGGCAGCGGTTCGAGCAGTACGGTGACGGCACCGCCGCAGCACTGCACGCCGTGCCGGCCCGCGACCTTGTCGTTGAGGGCGAACTCCATCAGCTCCGGCTCCGGATCGGGCGTGCCGATCAGCTCGCGCGCGCGGTCGATCGCGACGGCCTCGATATTGCCACCGCCGATCGAACCCCAGGACTCCGTCCGTCCCACGACGAGTTTGGCACCGGCCCGGCGGGGCGCGTGGCCGCGCACGGTCGCGACGGTCACGAGCACGCCGGGTTCCCGGCGTGCCCGCAACCGCGCGACCGCGGTGACCCAGGTCATGTCAGGCATGGCTCGCTGAGCTCGCGTCGATGCTTGTCGCGTCGCCGACGCGAGCGTGCTCTCCGTCTCGCGCGGCGCCGCCGCGGGCCGCTTCGATCGCCCAGTACACCGCTTCCGGTGTGGCGGGCGAGGCGAGTTCCACGCCGACCCCGGCGGGCCCGAACGCCGCGGCGGCCTGCCGCAACGCCTCGCGTACCGAGAACGCCAGCATCAGGGGAGGCTCGCCCACGGCCTTGGAGCCGTAGACCGCGCCCTCCTCAGTGGCGTTCTCCAGCAGCCGGACGTGGAACTCCTCGGGCATCTCGGAGAAGCTCGGCAGCTTGTACGTACTTGCCGCCCGGGTCAGCAGCCGCCCGCGGTTCGGCCCGTCACCGGTGTCCCAGCGCAGGTCCTCGAGCGTCAGCCACCCCGCGCCCTGGACGAAGCCTCCTTCGACCTGACCGATGTCGATCAACGGCGAGAGGCTGTCGCCGACGTCGTGCACGATGTCCACCCGCCGGATGCGGTACGCGCCGGTGAAGCCGTCCACCTCCACCTCGGCAGCGGCGGCGCCGTACGAGAAGTACTTGAACGGTGAGCCCTGGAACGCCTTGGCGTCCCAGTGCAGGCCTTCGGTCCGGTAGAAACCGGCCGCCGACAACTGCACCCGCTGGAAGTACGCCGTGCGCACCAGGTCGTCCCAGGCCAGTTCCCCGTCGTGGCCGAGGGCGCGCGCGACGCCCTCGACGATGCGCACGTCCGAGGCGTTCACACCCAGCTGGGTGCCGGCCACCCCCAGCAGCCGCCCGCGCAACTGCTCGCAGGCGTTCTTCACCGCCGCGCCGTTGAGGTCCGCCCCGGCACTGGCGGCCGTGGCGGAGGTGTTCGGCACCTTGTCGGTGCGCGTCGGGGCCAGCCGCACCTTGTGCAGCGGGATGCCCAGCGTGGTCGCGGCCACCTGCAGCATCTTGGTGTGCAGGCCCTGCCCCATCTCGGTGCCGCCGTGGTTGATCAGGACCGAGCCGTCCTTGTAGATCAGCACCAGCGCGCCGCCCTGGTTGAAGGCGGTGAGGTTGAACGAGATGCCGAACTTGATGCCGGTGAGAGCGAGCCCGCGCTTGGTGTGCGGGTGCGCGGCGTTGAAGGCCGCGATCTCGCGCTTGCGATCGGTGAGTGCGGCGTCGTCCCGCACCTGCTGCCAGACGGTCGAGATCCGTTCGGCGTGCGTCACCGGCTGCCCGTACGGCGTCGTCTGGCCCTGGCCCGGCCGGTAGAAGTTACGCTCCCGCAGTTCCATCGGATCCAGGCCGAGCAGTGGCGCACACCGGCCCATGATGTCCTCGATCACCAGCATGCCCTGCGGTCCGCCGAAACCGCGGAAGGCGGTGTTGGAGACCTTGTTGGTCTTGGCGATGCGGCCGGCGACGCGTGCGTGGGGAATCCAGTAGGTGTTGTCGATGTGGCAGAGCGCCCGGGCGACCACCGGCTCGGACAGGTCCAGGCTCCAGCCGCCGTCGGCGGTCAGGGTGGCGTCCAGGGCCTGGATGCGGCCGTCGCCGTCGAAGCCGATCTTCCACTCGGCGTGGAACCCGTGGCGCTTGCCGGACATGGTCAGGTCCTGGGTTCTGTTGAGCCGTACGCGGACCGGCCGGCCGGTCAGCCTGGCGCCGAGCGCGGCGACGGCCGCGAAGCCGTGCGGCTGCATCTCCTTGCCGCCGAAGCCGCCACCCATCCGCAGGCACTGCACGGTCACCTCGTGACTGTGCAGGCCGAGCACGTGCGCGACGATCTCCTGCGTCTCCGAAGGATGCTGGGTACTGCTCTGGACGAACATCTGCCCGTTCTCGTCGACGAGGGCCAGCGCCGTGTGCGTCTCGAGATAGAAGTGTTCCTGATCGGAGAACTGGAACTCGCCCGTGAACACGTGCGCGGAGTCGGCGAAGCCGGCGTCGACGTCACCGGTCCGCATCACGGGCCGGGCGCCGTGGAAGCTCCCGGCCGCGATCGCGTCCCGCAGCGCGATCAGGGAGGGCCGCTCGTCGAGTTCCACCTGGACGGCCGCCGCACCGAGCCGCGCCGCCTCCACGGTCTCGCCGAGCACCCAGGCGACCGCGTGGCCGTGGAACATGACCTCGTCGGGGAAGAGAGGTTCGTCGTGCTTCATCCCGGCGTCGTTGACGCCGGGCACGTCGGCACCGGTCAGCACGCGGACCACACCGGGGACGGCGAGCGCGGGCCCGGTGTGCAGCGCGATGATCCTGCCGTGCGCCTTCATGACCTGCACCGGGTAGGCGTGCAGCACGTCCTTGGTGCGATGGACCAGGTCGTCGGTGTAGAGCGCGGTGCCCGTGACGTGCAGGCGGGCGCTCTCGTGCGGCATCGCAACACCGACGACGGGCTTTTCGGGACGCTGGGACAACTGGCTCATGACGACACCGCCTCGGTGGTTCGCGCGTACAGCTTCAGCAGGCTCTGGCCGAGCATCGCGGCGCGGTAGGCCGCGCTGGCGCGGTGATCGTCCATGGGGGTGCCCTGGGCCCGCAGCACCCGGGCCGCGGCCTCGACGGTCTCGGTCGTCCACGGCCGGCCCTCCAGGGCCGCCTCCGCGGCGAGGGCGCGGAGCGGGGTGGCGGCCACGCCGCCCAGGCCGATGCGCGCCTTGCGGACGATCCCGCCCTCGATGTCGAGCGCGAAGGCGACCGCCACGCTGGAGATGTCGTCGAAGCGCCGCTTGGCGATCTTGTGGAAGGCCGCGACCGGCGACAGCGGCAGCGGGACGCGCACCGCGCGGATCAGCTCACCGGGACGGCGCACGCTCTGCCGGTAGCCCGTGAAGTAGTCGGAGAGGGGCACCTCGCGCTCGCCGTCGGCGTCGGCGAGTACCACCGACGCCTCGAGCGCGAGCAGGACCGGTGGGCTGTCCCCGATGGGGGAACCGGTACCCAGATTGCCGCCGAGCGTCGCGCTGTTGCGAATGAGCCGGGACGCGAACTGCGGGAACAGCTCTGCCAGCAGAGGGACTTGGCCGTCGAGGCGGCGTTCGATCTCGGTGAGCGTCAGCCCCGCTCCGATCTCGACGCGGTCGGACTCGACGCGCAGCTCGCGCAGTTCGGGCAGCCGGTCGACGGCGACCACGCAGTTCGCCCGACGGGAGGCGATGTTGACCTCCACGCCCCAGTCCGTGGAACCGGCGACCACGACCGCGTCGGGCCGCTCGCGCAGCACCCGCAGTGTCCCGGCCAGGGTGCTCCTGCGCAGGAACACGCTGTCGTACCGGGAGTATTCGGTGGCCACCGGTTCGGGCGGGGACAGCTCGCGACGCCGCGCCAGGGGGTCGTCCTCGGTGGGACTGCCGACGGCGAACGCGGCATCGCGAATGGGGCGGTAGCCGGTGCAGCGGCACAGGTTTCCGCTCAGCGCGTGGAGATCGAAACCGTTCGGACCGTGCTCGGGGTCGCCGCCGCCGGCCGGGTCCGCGTGCGCGCAGCGGTTCGGCCGGTAGTACTCGGCGGCCATGCTGCAGACGAATCCCGGTGTGCAGTAACCGCATTGGGAGCCGCCGCGGACGGCCATCTCCTCCTGCACCGGGTGCAGCGTGGCCGGCCCGCCGGCCACGCCGGCGGTGGCGAGTCCCTCGGAGGTGACGATCTCCTGACCGTCGAGCGCGGCGACCGGGACCAGACAGGCGTTGACCGCCACCCAGTCCGTGGGCTTGTCCGTCCCGGGACGGGCCACGAGGACCGAACAGGCGCCGCACTCGCCCTCGGCGCAGCCCTCCTTGGTGCCGGTGAGGCCGCGTTCGCGCAGAAAGTCCAGCACGGTGGTGTGGGGCGCGGCCGGTGAGATCGGTGCTTCTCCGCCGTTGACCGTGACGGTGGCCGTGGGCCGCGCCGCTACCACGGAACGTCCCCGTCCGGGCGCGCGGTTGTTGTGACTGTCCAAGTCGCCATCTCAGGAGCTTTCTCTCGCGGTGGCGCAGCTCGGTGACCCGGAGCGCGCCACACAGGGCACGCAACGACGTGTCTCAGCGGTGACAGACATGCGAAAGTTCCGGGGCCGCGATCGGGCACGCCGGAAGAGGGCTGTTCAGCAGCCGTGTGCTATGAGACCCGGGGCCCAGGCGGTCTGGTGAGGGAGGCGGGAAAGATCGGAGATGATCGACATCCGACGTCGCCTCCTTCCAGTGTCTCGCGGGTGAGCCGGTGCGCCCGAACCTACGATGACGCGGTTCCCCGGTCAAGCCCTCGTGTGCCGCCCCGCCGAGGGGTGGCGTACCACGGCGGGCCGCATGGCGAGGCGGCCCGGGCTTCGGAAGCCCGGGCCGCCGTGGGAGCGCCGACCGTCAGAACGAGGTCCAGGTGAAGGCGACCTGGTCGCCGTTCTCTATCTCGAACTGGCAGCCGCCGACCGGGGTCGGGGTGCCGTTCACCGAGATGCTCCAGTACGCCGAGCCGCCTCCGTTCACGCCCTTGACCGTCTCCACCGCGTAGTCGTCGAAGGACGCGTACCAGGTGCCGTCCCACGAGAAGCCGTTCCGCTTGGCCGCGTGGTCCAGGGCGGCGGTCGGGGTCGGGACCTTCGTGGCGTGCGCGCTGCCGTTGGTGCCGTCGCACTTGTGCGTGCCGCCGGTGGCGGTCGTGACGTCATGACCCCAGGTGAAGATCTTCTTCTGGAAGAGCAGGCCGTCCGGGCCCTGGACGGTGACGGTGACTCTCACCGGCGCGTTCGTGTACGTGGCCGTGGTCCCGGCCTGCGCGACGGCGGCGGGTGCGGTGGTCAGGGCGAGACCGACCGCGGCGGTCGTCACGGCGGCGCGGCGGAGCAGGGTGGGGCGCATGGTGTTCCTCTCGGTAAGGGATGCGGTGGGTGGTGCGGAGGTCATCCGGCCGTGGAGTCCGGGCTCGTACCCCGACCCGCGAACCGGATCGGGGCCTGGAAGCGGGCCTTGCGGGCAGCGCGGCGGAAGACGGTGAGGACGGCGGGGCCGGCCAGGGTGATGGCGACGAGGTTCGTGACGGCGCGGCCGGTGTCCCAGCCGAGCGAGGTCGCCAGGTCGAAGGCGATGTACCGCTGGAACTGCTCGGTGAACGGAAGTCCGGGCAGATAGGCGATGGAGCTGTTCGGGTCGAGCGAGAACGGCCAGAAGGACAGGTTCAGGAGGAAGCCGAACAGGTACCCGGAGAGCGAGCCGTACACCGCGAGCAGGGCGACCTCCCGACGGCCCGTGGCTCTCGGAAGGAAGCCGGCGAGCATGCCCACGAAGGCGCAGCCGAACATCTGGTACGGCATCCAGGGGCCGACGCCGCCGGTGATGAGCGCCGAGGCGAAGAGCGAGGTGCAGCCCAGGGTGAAACCGAAGCCGGGTCCGTACACCCGGCCCGCCAGCACCAGGATGAAGAAGACCGTCTCGATGCCGGCCGTACCCGCGCCGAGGGGACGGACAGCGGCGTTGACCGCGGACAGCACGCCCAGCATGGCCAGGGCCTTGGAGTCGATGCCGCCCTCCGCGATCTCGGAGATCACGACGCTGAGCACGATGACCAGCAGCACGCCGAAGATCAGCGGCGGGGCGTAGTTCGAGCCGAACTTCCCCGGTGCGACGAGGAACGGCCAGAAGAACGCGACGACACCCAGGAAGGCCGCCATGGCGATGACGACCCCGGCCCGTGCGCGGATGCGAAGGGCGGCGGCGTACGTGCTCACGATTCCGGGTCCGATCCGTCGGCGTCGAGTACCGCGGCCAGCTGGTCCACCGTGAGGAACGGCAGCGGGGCGAGGATCTTCGCGGCCTGCGGGGCGAAGACCGGGGACGCGACGATGACCTCGCTGGTGGGGCCGTCCGCGACGACGTCCCCTTCGGCCATGACCACGACCCGGTCGGCTGCGCGGGCGACGAACTCCACGTCGTGCGTCGAGATGACGACCGCCCGGCCCTCGGCCGCGAGACCGTCGACGATCGTGATCAGTTCGCCCTTGGCCCGGTAGTCGAGACCGCGGGTGGGCTCGTCGAGGAGGACCACCCGTGGCGCGGCCGCGAGCTGGATCGCCAGGACGAGGGCCAGCTTCTGGCCCTCGGACAGGTCGCGGGGGTGGGTGCTGTCGGGGATGCCGGGAGCGAGCCGGTCCAGGACGGTACGGGCCGGTACCCCGTCGGCGGCGACCCCGGACTCGGCGTCGGCCTGGTCGAGTTCCTGCTTGACGCTCTCCAGGTAGAGGAGGTCGGTGGGGGTCTGCGGCACCAGGCCGACGAGCTGCCGGGCCTCGGCCGCCGAGACCTTCCGGGGGTCCCGCGACGTCGGGCCGCCGGGCTCCCCGACGGAGACCGCACCGGCCTTGCGGGGGCCGGAGCCCTGGAGGGCCCAGAGCAGGGAGGACTTGCCGGAGCCGTTACGGCCCATCAGCGCGGTGACCTCCCCGCCACGGAGGCCGAGGTCGACCTCACGGACGGCGGGAACGCCCTGGTACGTCACGGTGATGCCGCGTGCCGTCAGGAGCTCCGACCGGTTCGCGTCCCCGGCCGGCCGGACCGGCGGGGGGACGACGCCGCTCAACCGGGCACGGAGAGGGGCCGCGGCCCGCCGGGCGTCGCGGATGGAGAGAGGCAGCGGGGACCAGGCGGCCCTCCGGCCGAGTTCGACGACGGGCGGGGCGATCGACGACGTACGGAGGATCTCGGCGGGCGCGCCCGACACGACACGGCCGTCGCCCGGGAGGTGGATGACGCGGTCGGCGTACTGGACGACCCGCTCCAGGCGGTGCTCGGCGAGCAGGACGGTGACTCCCAGGTCGTGGACCAGCCGGGTGACGGCGGCCAGGACCTCCTCGGCGGCCGTCGGGTCGAGCGCGGAGGTGGGCTCGTCCAGGACCAGGACGCGGGGATGCGCGGTGAGGACGGAGCCGATGGCGACGCGCTGCTGCTGTCCGCCCGAGAGTTCGTGAAGGGCCCGGTGGCGGAGGTCGGCGAGGCCGAGGAGGTCGAGGGTCTCCTCGACCCGCTTGCGCATGGTGGCCGGAGGGACTGCCAACTGCTCCATTGAGTAAGCGAGTTCCTCCTCGACCGTGTCGGTGACGAAACCGTCGAGGGGGTCCTGGCCCACGACGCCCACGACGTCGGCGAGTTCGCGCGGCGGATGGTCGGCCGTGTCCCGGCCGTCCACGGTCACCCGCCCGTACAGGGTGCCGCCCGTGAAGTGCGGGACGAGGCCGTTCACGGCGCCGAGGAGGGTCGACTTGCCGACCCCGGTGTGTCCGACGACAAGACAGAGCTCGCCCTCCTCCACCGTCAGGTTCACGTCCCGCAGCACGGGTTCGGCCGTGTCCTCGTACTGGACGCCGACCTGGTCGAAGGTGATCACGTGAGTTCCTCGGTGCGCTGTGCGGGGACGGCCGGACGGACCGGTGCGCTCGGTGGCGGGGCCAGGAATCCCGCGGTTCCCGCGAGGAGGATCGCGGCGGCAGGCACCAGCGGAAGGGTGGGCCAACTGAGCGGGTAGATGGACGGGTTGAGCTCGGCAGCGTCGAAGCCCGCGTTGCTGAAGAGGAGTACGGCGGACAGGACGCCGCAGCCGGCCACGGCCCACTCGGCGGCCCGCCAGGGATCCGGCCGGTAGGTGGTACGCGTGATCCGGCGCCCACCGAGACGGAGCCCCGCCACGCACAGCACTCCGCCGACCGCCAGCGCGGGAAAGCCGAGCAGGGTGGGCGCGGTGGCGTCGAGGAGCCCGTAAGCGCCGGCGCACAGGCCGCACATCCCGAGCAGCATCAGGGCGCCGGTGGCCCGGCGTGAACGGCGGGTGGCCGTTCCGGCCCGGCCGTAACCGCGGGAGTCCATCGCCGCGGCCAGCCGCAGGGAGCGTTCCAGCGCGTCCTCGAGAACGGGGACGATGATGCCCCGCAGGGCCCGCAGCCCCTTGGAGCGTCCGGCGCGCAGACGTCGTGCCCGGTGAACGCGCTGGACGCTCTGGACCAGTTGGGGCGCCACGCTGATGGAGACCGTGACGGCGACGCCGAGTTCGTACAGCGCGCCCGGCAGCACCCGCAGCGCCCGTTTGGGGTTGGCGAGGGTGTTGGCGGCGCCGATGCAGCAGAGCATGCAGGCCAGCCGGAGTCCGTCGGTGGCCGCGGAGAGCAGCGCCTCCAGGGAGACGGGGCCGCCGAGTCGGATCCCCGCGTACCAGTCCGGGGTGGGGATGTGGGGGAGGGAGAAGAGGAAGTGGTCGTGGGGCGTGATCCCGGTGGCGAAGACCGCGCGGAACACCACCCGGATGGCGACGACGGTGAGCGCGAGATAGAGGTAGTACGTGAAGCCGCGCGCCCAGGGGGCCTCGGTGCGGCGCATGGTGATGACGTAGCCGAGGACCGCGAGGACCAGGAAGAGCAGCAGCGGGTTGTTGGTGCGGCTGACGGCGGTGGCGAGGGCCAGCGCCCAGACCCACCAGGCGACGGGGTGCAGGGTGCGGGGCAGCCGGCGGCCACCCGCGTCCGGCGCGTGGCCGGACGCGCGCGGCCGGGCGGCTGCCGCGGAGGTGCGGGACACGGGGCTACTCCGCACGACGGCGGCGCTTGGCCGCGAACACGGCGGCGGCGCCGATCAGCAGGCCCAGCACCCCGGTGATCACGGCGGGTACCCACGAGCCCACGTCGTGGGCCGCGTCCGCGGCTGGTGCCGCGTCGACCACCGTGGGGCCGGAGGCGGCCACCGCCGGAGAGCCGGTCGTCGCCGGGGGAGTCGCGGACGGCGTCGCGGACGGCGTCGGGGAGACGCTCTTCGACGGACTCGGTGAAGGGCTCTTCGAGGCGGTCGGGCTCGCCGTGGCCGAAGGGGAGTGCGTCGGCGTCGGAGGAGGCGTCCGGTCGGCCGGCGGCGGGTTCTCCGGCGCGGGCCCGGTGTCGGCGTTCGGCGGCAGCGGGGCCGCGGTCCGGGTGCCCTCGGGCGCGGGCCCGTCGTCCCCGGTGGGCCTCGTGTTCCTGGCGCGCAGCTGGTCGGGGGAGACGGTGGGCCGGCCACGGGTGCCCTCGATGTCGGTGCCGCCGAAGATCCACAGGTCGACGCTGCCGGGCCTGGGCTTGTAGAGCATGGCGCCGAGCTGGCTGTACGTCCAGGTGTTCTGGCCCGCGTCGGCGTGCCAGTACGACCAGTACGCGGAGGCGGGCGGGGTCAGGACGCAGTCGTCCTGCCGGGGCGTCGGGTACTGCCTGCCGCCCTGATGACCGCTGTAGCCGATGCGGCAGATGAAGGCCGGGCCGTCGTGGCCCGTGCCGGTGGTCCGCCAGCCGCCCTGGTTCAGGAGCTCGTACCCGGTGGTGGGCGTCGTGCCGCAGGAGCGGTAGATCGGCCCTCCCCAGCGGCTGAAGTCGACGGCGAGCACGGCACCGGACGAGGTCGTGCACTGCCCCATCGGCTGCGGGGCGGCCCCGGCCGGGGCCGCGGTGCCGGCGAAGGCCGCCGCGGCAAGACCCAGCGCGGCCGTCGTACGGGCGAGGGCGCGCGGGACCCGGCGGGCGGTCATGCCTGGCCGCCGTCGGTCTCGCGGCGCCTGCGCGCGGCATGGGTCGCGCCCCAGCCGGCGAGGACGAGGAGCACGGCCACGACGGCGAGGCCGGTGACCTGGGACCCGGTGGCGGCGAGGCTGCCGCCGCTTCCCGTGCCGCTGCCCCGGCCTCCGGCGGAACCGGAGCCACCGGTGTCCTCGCCGGGGGTGATGATCACGGGTGTGGAGGTGCTCGGCGGCCCGGAGATGCTCGGGACCGGCTCCGGGGTGGTGCCGCTCAGGTCCCGGGTCAGCACGCCGAAGGAGATGCCGGTGGCGCCGCCGACCGCCTGGGTGGAGGCGCGGACGTCAGAGCCCCGCTGACCGCCCTTGACGACGTTGAATCCGCCGTCCTCGTTCTGCTGCGAGGCAAGGAACTTCCGGGCCTTCGCGATCTCGGGCCCGTACTTTCCGGCGTCCAGCGACAGCCCCTGGACGGCGAGCGCCGCCGAGTTCACGGAGTTCCCCGAGGCGCCGGTGAAGCCGCCGTCGGGGAGCTGCCGGCCGGCCAGCCAGCCGAGGGCCCGGTCCACGGACGCCTGCGAGTCGGCGTCGGGCAACAGGTCCAGGGCCATGGCGGCCATCGCGGTCGAGTCGACCTCGATGTCGCTCTTCTCGCCGATGAGGCTGGGCCAGGCGCCCGTCGACGGATCGCGGAGACTCTTGAGGTACGTGACGGGGTCGGCCGCGGCGGCCGCCTCGCCCGCCCGGATCTGGGCGATGATGC
The DNA here is from genome assembly GCF_014451325.2 of Streptomyces sp. CB02980. Lineage (GTDB taxonomy): Bacteria > Actinomycetota > Actinomycetes > Streptomycetales > Streptomycetaceae > Streptomyces. The sequence continues at coordinate 260,043 of NZ_JACSCH020000010.1, forward strand.
CGAGCGACTGGGAGAAGACCGAGGTGGCGTAGGTGTAGTTGCCCTTGCCCGCGCACTTGCGGGGCTCGGCCGGGGTCGCGGCCGGACAGCTGCCCTCGGCGAGCGCGGCGATCAGGTCCCGCCCGCCGAAGTCGCGGGGGTCGCGGCCCACGGACTCGGCGAGCACCGCGGTCTTGCCGATGAAGCCGCCTCCCGCGTACTTCGTCCCGATCTTGGTCCAGTCGTGGACGCCGCGGCCCGAGGCGTCCTTGCCGCCCTTGTCGAGGAAGTCGACGATGTTGCGCAGGGTGGCGTTGTCGTGGCCGGTGGCGGCGAGTGCGTAGGCGCCGTCGATGGTCAGTCCGTAGTCCGCGAAGCGGGGGCTGCCCTCGTAGTACCGGCCCTGGATCAGCCGCTTGTGGGCGGCGAGGTAGGCCGAACCCTTCCTGAGGTCCGGTCCCTCACCGGCCGGGGGATGGGTGGGCCCCGTCGTGGGCGGCGTGCTGGGCGGAGTGGTCGGAGGCGTCGTCGGGGGTGTGGTCGGCGGGGCGGGCTCCTTGGCGGTCAGGGAGACCAGGTCGCTCTTGGCGCCCGCGATGACGGCCGAGGTGGTGGCGTACAGCAGCGGGTCCGTGGTGCCCTCCTCGAAGGGGAAGCCGCCGCCGGGCAGTTGCTGCCGGGAGAGCCAGGAGACACCTGCGTTCGCGTGGGCGCGATCGCCCAGGGCCCGCAGGGTCTGGGCCACCCAGCCGGTGGCGTGCGCGCTGCCCGGGATGCTGTACGAGGCGGCGGGCCAGGCACCCGTCCGGAACTGGGCCTTCTTGAGCGAGGACCGGGCCTTGGTCACCACGGGGGTGTGACCGCCGGCCTGCTTGAGGGCGAGCGCGACGAGGGCGGTGCTCCCGGCCTCGCTCTCGCACGTCTGGCCGTCCAGGATCAGGAAGCTGGGGAACCCGCCGTCGTCGCACTGCAGTTGGGCCAGGCGCGCGACGGACTCCGCCGGCGGCTTCGCTCCGCCGCTCAGCAGGGCGATGACGGCCAGCGTCTGGCCCTCGGTCTGTCCGGTCGTACGGAAGTCGCCCTTGGTCGCGCAGCCGGGGACCGGCTGCGGAGCGTCGGCGCCGCTGAGGCAGACGTTCGCCAGGAGGTCGCCGAGGAGGTCGTGGCCGCCGAAGGCGCGGGGGTCCTTGCCGGTGGCCTCGGCGACGAGGGCGAGGCGGGCGGCGGCGGTGGCGTCGGGTGCCTCGTCCTTCCCTGCGGGGTAGGCGTACGCGTCGGTGTGCTCGGGTCTGCCGAGGAAGTCGGCGATCCGCCGGGCCGTGGGGTTCGCGTCGTCGAGCGAGGCCAGCGCGTAGGCGACCTCGGTGGTGGCCAGGTAGTTCGGCGTCGTGGCGCCCTCGTCGACGACGCGCTGCCCGTTGGTCAGCCGCTCGGTGAGCCAGCGCGTCGCGGCGGGCAGGTCGACCGAGCCCGGGGGGACGGTCGGCGCGGCGGGGTCGCTCGGGTTCGGCGGGTCGCCGCCCTCGGCCCGGACGTCGTCGGGGGTGAACGAGGGCCTGCCCTTGGTGCCGCCGATGTCCGTACCGCCGAAGACCCAGGCGTCCACGTCACCGGGCTTGAGGGTGCGCGCCATGGCGCCCAGCGGGCTGTAGGTCCACTTCCGCTGGCCGGGGGAGGCGATCCAGTACGACCAGTAGGCGGTGGCCTGCGGGGTGAGGACGCAGTCGTCCTCGGCCGGAGTGGGGTACTTCTTCCCGTTGGTGAACGAGCGGTTGCCTATGCGGCAGATGAACGCGGGCCCGTCGTGGCCCGTTCCCTCGGTGGTGAAACCGCCGTCACGCAGCAGTTCGTAGCCGGTGGTGGGGGTGGTGTCGCAGCCGCGGACGACCGGACCGCCCCACTTTCCGAAGTCCACCGCGACGATGGCGCCCTTGGTGGGCGTGCACCGTGCGATCGGGTCGGCCTGGGCCGGCGGGGCCACCGTGAGGAACGCCACTGCCGCGCCGATCGCCAGAAGGGCGGCGGTCACGAGCGACAGCAACCGCTGCCCCGCTCTCCCCGGCCGTCTCGCCTGCTGTTCGGTCCCCACCGCGGCCCTCGTCTCTGCCGGGCGGTGGGTGCGTGGCGATGCGCCCCCACACGGCTGCTGCGCCATGGGAGGGCGGGGACGACCACGCCGTAGTCCGCGACGGCGTTCCTCGTACTGAGTCCCAGCTCCAGGCATTCCGACTCACCCGGGACGAAGCCGGGCCTACGGTTGCGGGTCAGCGCCGGAATTCGACCGGCTTCCCCTGGTGCTGATTGCTTATCAGCCGGAGTGCAACACGGATGTGTTCGAACCGTCAAGACGGTGTGGCTCACCTGCGGGGGGCTCGCGACGGCGTGCCGTGCTCACCGCGTTCAACCGGCTGGCGGACCCCTGATCACTCGGGTAGCGTCCTGGGCTGCCACGTGGGGGAATCCGGTGCGAAGCCGGAGCTGACGCGCAGCGGTATGGGACGGCGGGGGCCGTTCCGAGCCCGAATGCCCATACGGCGATGCAGTACAGAAGCCGTACCACGCGTTCCGGACGGCGGCTCCCCGGCCATGCCCGGCCGTGCTTCCGCACGGTGCTCCGCGGCGTGCACCGGAGCCGGCGTTCGCCGATTCCAGGAGCAGGCCATGCCCCGTTTCCGCACCTCCCGCCGTCTCGCGCTCGCCGTACCGGCGGCACTCGGCGCCTTCGCGCTCACCGCGCTGCCCGCCTTCGCGACCTCCACCCCCGCGCAGATCGCCACCTCCAGGACCAACGGCGTCGCCTACCTCAAGTCCCTCCAGGCGGCGGACGGTTCCTACGCCGGGGCGGGCCTGTCCAACGAGTGGGCGTTCAGCGCCTTCGCGGCCGCCGGTACGGCCGTCGTCGACGTCGCTCCGGGCGGCGACACCACGAAGAACGCCAGAACCGTCTACCGCAACCTGCTGTCCACGGCCGGCTGGCCGTCGGCGACCCCGGTGGTCACGGACTACGAGCGCGGCACGCTCAACGCGTACGCCGCGGGTATCGACCCGGCCCGCGTCTCCGCCTCGCGCAACCTCATCGCCGACATCTACGCGTACTGGCGGACGGCCGAGCCGGGCTACTTCGGCCCGTCCGCGAACTTCAACGGCACGGTCTTCGCGGCCCTTTCACTGGGCGGCACGAAGACCCAGGCCGGCACCGCCCGCGTCCCGCAGGCCCTCACCGACTCGATCGTCACCCGCCTCCGGGCCAACCAGCACAACGACGGCGGCTGGACCTACCAGAAGGTGGAGGGCAACCCCACCGCCCTCAACACCGCGAGTGACATCGACATGACCGGTGCCGCGATGGCCGCCCTGTGCGTCTCCGGCGTCCCGCACACCGACACGGACGTCGTCCAGGCCAAGAACTTCCTCAAGGGCAAGCTGGTCGCCTCCTCCGGCGCCTTCAACTCCCTGTACGGGGTCAACACCAACTCCAACGGCTGGGGCGTCGCGGGCCTCAACGCCTGCGGCATCAACCCGCAGTCGGCCGAGTTCACCACGATCAGCGGCAAGACGCCGGTCGACTTCCTCATCGCCAACCAGTACAACCCGGCCGGTGGCTTCACATACAAGCCCGCCGACACCGTGCCCTCCGCCTACTCCTCCATCGACGCGCTGCGCGCGGTCGCCGGCGGCGGATTCACCGCGGCCCCGCCGGTTCCGGTCACCCCGGGCGCCACCCAGTGGGTCGCCCAGCCCACCTTCACGGCGGGCACCGCCACCAAGCTGGCGCTGACCGTCGACGACGGCGCGGGCAGCCTCAAGGCGTGCTCGGTGACCTTCACGCCCACGGGGACGACCACGACCCTCGGTGACGTCCTCGCCGCCGCGACGGGCGCGGCCACCCCGTCGGGCTGCGTCACCGGCGTCACCCCGGCGTCCGGCACCGGCACGATCACCGCGGTCGACGGCAAGGCCAACAGCGGTTCCGGCACCTGGAAGGTCAGCGTCGACGGTTCGTCCTTCGCCGGAGCCCTCCGCGAGAAGACGATCAACGTCGGCGACACCATCGCGCTGCGCTGGGGCGCCTGACCACGAGGGGGAGCGACTCGATTCGGCCGCGTCGGAACCGGACCCGGAGGAATTCGCCGGAGAACTCCGGTGGCACGTACGACGGGATCGCGGTCATTCCGGGCCTGAATCGGTTCCGTGTGGATCCGCAGGAGGAGAGACAAGGCGTTGGGCGACGAGATCAGACACATCGCGGTGATCGGCATCGGATCGGGGGATCCCGACCAGCTGACGCTCGGGGCCGTGAAAGCGATGCGGAGAACGGACGTCTTCTTCGTCCTGGAGAAGGGACCGGAGAAATCCTCCCTCACCCGGCTCCGACGGAACATGCTCGCCGAGCACGCCCCCGGCCCCCACCGGGTCGTCCGGGCCGAGGACCCGTGGCGCGACCGGACCCAGGACGAACCGGGCGGCTACACCGACGCCGTCCACGACTGGCGCCGGCGGCGCGCCGACCTCTGCGAGCGGCTGATCCGCGAGGAACTCGCGCCGGGGCAACGGGGCGCCTTCCTGGTGTGGGGCGACCCCTCGCTGTACGACAGCACCCTGGCCGTCCTGGGGGACATCACGTCCCGTGGGAACGTGACGTTCTCGTACGAGGTGATCCCGGGGATCAGCAGCGTGTCCGCCCTGGCGGCGCGCCACCGCACCGGGCTCAACCGGGTGGGCCGGCCGATCCACATCACCCCCGGGCGGCGGCTCGCCGAGACCGTGGGCAACGACGACGGCGACATCGTCGTCATGCTCGACGCCCACGAGTCGTTCCGGCACTTCGCCGCCGGGGGGACCTGGATCTACTGGGGCGCGTACATCGGCACGCCGGACGAGATCCTGATCTCCGGCCCGCTCGGGGACGTCGCCGAGGAGATCCGGCGGGTACGTGCCGCGGCCAGGGCGGAACACGGCTGGATCATGGACACGTATCTGCTGAGACCCTGCTCCGACGACTTTCCCCGGCCATGACCGACTCGTATTTCGTTGATCGTTTCGCTTCGTCCTTTGGTAGGGTTTAGCTGGCCGGTCTGACCAACCGGCATGCAGCGGCGGGGCATTAGCAGTTCACCCGTCGCGAGAACTCAGTGAGTCGTGGGGGATTCGGCCGACGGGGTTTCCTGTCGTTTCTCGCGCCATCTCGGCGTGACGGTCCCCTGGACTTCTCCTCGTGCCCGCGCGGCCATTCCATGGCTGCGAGCCGGGTTCCTTTGATTTGTTCTATGGGGGATACGAATCATCATGCGCAGAAATCCGTCGCCGGCGGTCCGGCGGGCCGTCACCCGTACCGTGGCCGGCACCACCGCCATGGCCGCCGTGCTCGCGGTGAGCGCCGGGGCCGCGGCGTTCGCCGCCCCCGCGCCGCCGCACCAGGAGGCGCGGGGGGTGGGCATCGGCACCACCGAGACCCAGCGCGTCGACGCGGCCGCCGTGGTGCGGCTCGACCCCACGTGGGAGGTGCTGCTGCTCAGCGACTACGACTTCGTCCACGCCCTGTGGCAGAAGGCCAGGGACGGCGGTGAGGCGTACGACTCGGTGCGCACCGCGGCCGAGAAGGCCATGGCGAGCACCCTGGACGCCGACCATGTCGCGTTCATCACCACCGGCATCCACGAGGCCCATCGGCTGGACCAGCGCCGCGAGCGCGACAAGGCGGAGGCCGCACGCCTCGCACGTCTCGCCCGCCAGCAGGTCATGACGGTCATCGGCATCACCGGCGCCCCGGATCTCCTTGAGCTCAACGACGAGAACTTCATCCGCGCGGTCCTCAGGCATCCGGCCTCCGGCCCCGAGGTGCGCGCCGCCGCCACGGCGGCGCTGACCGGCACCCCGGCGGCCCGGCAGGAGTTCATCGTCAACGGCGCGCGCGAGGCCCACAACAGGGACGTCGCCAGGGAGCTGCTCGAACTCGCCGAGAAAGATCGCAAGGAGGCCGAACTCCGCAAGAACCAGGCCGCGCGCAAGAACGTCGCCGCTCTGTTCCGCGTCCCGATGACACAGAGCCTGCTCGACGTGAGCGACGACATCTTCATCCGCGAGATGCTGCGGACGGCACCCGCGGACCTGCAGAACTCCGAGCTGTACCGGGCCGCCCAGTCCGCGGTGAACAGCATGAACCCGGGGCACCTGCAGGGCTTCCTGCACGGCGGTGCCGAAGCGGCGTACAAGCGCGACGACGCCGCGCGGCGCGCGAAGCTGGCGGAGGCCAACCGGGTGCTGGCGCGTCAGATCCTGACCGCGGCCCAGCAGAGCGGGTTCAATCCGAACCTCGTGGCCTCGGCCGAGAAGGCACTGGCCACCGGTGACATGGCGGTCGCGGACTTCCTCTCCGAGGACGGCCAGAAGCGGGCCAAGCGGCAGACGCTGGTGTTCGGCTGGGCGACCGCTCCCGCCACCTGGCGACCCATCCGCCACACCGGTGTCAACGGCGGAGCGGCCTCCGTCGGTCCGGTGACCGAGGCCAGCCCGCTGGACTGGCGGGAGAAGGCGACCTGGCTGGTCCTCCCCGCGCTGTCCGGGGAGCCCGGCTGCTACTCGTTCGAGGCCGCCGCCAAGTCCGGCCACTACCTCAAGGCCGACGAGTCCAAGGGCCTGGTGACCCTGGCGGCGGACAACAACACCGCGGCCTTCCGCTCGGACGCCACCTGGTGCGCGAGGATGAAGGGCTGGCCGCAGAGCAGGCCCACCGCCGCGTGGTTCATCGCGGGCTCGTACAACGAGGGCACCCAGGTGGCGATGAACCAGCGGAACGAGCTCTCGCTGCACGGGCGCTGGTCCGACGACATCGACCTCCGCGCCCACCCGGCGTGGCAGGTCGTCCCCCCGCTGGCTCCCTGATGGGCGCCGGATCGCACTCCGGGCCGAGCCGGGCCGTCCGCACGGCCCTGGCCGTCTGCACAGTGGCCGCGGTGGTGGCGTGGCCCCTCGCCGGGACCGCCGCCCACGCCCAGGAGCCCCCGCGCGAGCGGGTGCTCGTCCTCGCCCCGGCGGATGCGCCGCAACAGGACGAGGGGCCGCGCGCGGCGCTCGCCGCCGCGGCCGCCGGAGCACGTGAACAGGTGCGGCGGATCGCGCTGTCGGGCCTCCCGCCGGAGTTGCGGACCTCGGCGTGGAACGCGCTGCGCAGCACCGCCGGCGACGCCGCGATCGCCGACTGGCTGGCGCCGGGCGGTGGCTACGACGCGGCCAGGCAGCGACTGCGGGACACCCGTACCCGTAACCGGCTGTTCTGTGAGCGCGTCGTACGGACGCACCCGGTCGACTTCGCCCCGCGAACACGCGGTGCGGCGGAGAGGGCGCTCAAGGGCACCGACGCCGATCGGGCCGCCTTCGTCAGGACCGGCTACGCCCAGGCGCAGCAGAGCGACCGGACCGCCCGTGAGGCGGTGGCCGGGGAACAGCGCGCGGTCCTCGAGCGTGACCGGGAGTTCGTACGGTCACTCGCCGAGCACGACCCGGGCGAGCAGGTCCGGGGGTCGGCCCAGTGGGCGCTGCGGCCCGGCGCGACCGACGAGGACACCCGTGAGTTCTACGGCTTCGGCTGGGTGAACGGCGCGACCCTCGACCTGGAGGGCCACCGGCTGCGCACCGCGGAGTCCGAGGCACTCCGACACCGGACGCTGACGCTGCTCCTCAAGGCCGCGGTCGAGGCCGAGGAGGCGCTGCGGCACACGTCCGACGCCGCCACGGCCCGCGCCGAGGCGGAACGCGCCTGGCAGGCCGTCGCCGCGCACGCCCGCGACTCCGGCACGGCGTGGGACACCGAGCGGGAACACTCCGCGCGCCAGGCCGAGACCTGGCGCGGCATCCAGGCGCTCGCCCAGGGCTCGGCCGAGGAGATGTGGAAGCGCCTTGCCGACCCCGCCGGCGAGAACCAGCGGTCCTGGTCCAAGGAGGAGCAGGACGCGGCCGGTGCGGCCACCACCTGGCAGGAGATCCTCCGCCAGGCCCACGAAGGCGAGACCCGAGTGAGGGGCTGACCACCTCTCGCGGGTGACCGGCGAGCGGTGTGCTCGGCCCGCCGGTGCGACCGGCGCCGGCCGCTGTCCAGCCGGTGCTCTCGCCGCGTCACCCGGGTGCTCCGCCCTCCTCGGGAAGGGCGGAGCACCCGTTTCTCTGTTCCCGATCCATCCCGGATTTCACATACTTCAGGGGGATATTTCTCATGGGAGAGACCTTCCGGCCGAGGGCCGGAAGACGGCCCGGCCGTGCCCGGGCCGTCGCAGCCAGGGCGGTGTCCCTGGCGCTGGCCACGGCGCTGCTCGCGGGTCTGACAGGACAGGCGTCCGCGGCACCCGCCGCCGGAGCGCCGGCCGGCGCGGCCCTCGACGCCCGCGCCTGGGACGTCGTGCAGCGGGGGAATGCGGCACTGGCCGAGGCGCGAGCCACACCACCGGCGGACACCCGCACCGAACTCGACCGGATCAGCGACGAACGTGACCGTCAACTGGTCGAGGACTACGCGCAGTTCGACGATGAGGAGGAAGTCCGCGAGGCTGCGAGGAAGGCGCTCGACAGCACGGATCCGAACGCGATCCGGGACTTCCTGGAGCGCGGCGAGGCCGAGGCCCGCCAGCGGGCCCGGGACAAGCGGAACGCGGCCGACGTCGAGAACCGGCAGAAGATCGAGGCATTGCGGGGCACGGGCGGGCCGTACTTCAACGCCGAGGTCCAGCGCGTACTGAACGGCACCGCTCGGGACCGCGCGGACTTCCTGGCCTTCGGCGCCGAGATCGCCCGGCAGCGGGACAAGGCCACCGAGCAGAACGAACGGCAGCGCGCGGCCGAGAACCGCAAGCGGGTGGAGATGCTCGCCGCGATCGGCGGACCAGAGGTCAAGCGCGCCGCGCAGGTGGCGCTCGCCACCGCCGACGACAAGCTGATCGCCGAGTTCCTCGAGAAGGGCTATCTGGTCGCGGCGCGGAAGGACGCCGACGACCGGGCCGCACAGGAGAAGGCGCAGAAGGACGCCCTGGAGGCGGCGGAGCGGCTGCGCAAGCTGGCCGAGAATTCCGCCCGCGCCGCCGAGGCCCGTACGAAGCTGATCGCCGTTCACGGCGACGCGGTCCGGGCCCTCAAGAACTCCTCCAACGCCATGAGCCTGGCAGCCGCGGCCTCGCGCAACGCCGACCGGTTGCTCGCGGCGGACCGAGCGGGCAAGCGCCTTTCGGACTACACGGAGGTGAAGAAGGACGTAGCCCGCCAGGTGGGCTTCGCCGACACCGCAGCCAAGCAGGCCCAGGTCGCGTCGGGGCAGGCGAAGGTCCAGGCCGAGATCCTGGTGGAGACCGGCCTGACGTACGGCACCCAGTGGGCCGACATCGCCGCCGGCATCGCCGCCGCGTCCGACGCCGCACTGCGGGCCGCGCAGACCGCCCAGCACGCGGTCGACGCCACCGCCGCCGACGCGGCCGGCCTCAACGCGCAGAACCAGGCCGAGCTGCACGAGAAGCAGGCCAAGGCATGGCGCGCCAACACCGAGCAGCACGCCAAGGCGGCAGCCGGTCTCGCGGCCGCCGCGGCCAAGCAGGCGAAGATCGCGGCGGACGCGGCGGCCACGTCGCGTCGGGCACGGATCGAGGCCGAAGCGGCCGAGACGTCGGCCTGGGCCCACGCGCAGCGCACCCGCGACGCCCGGATCGAGGCGCAGCAGCAGGCGAAGGTGGCGGCCGAGCAGCGCGGGATCGCGGAGCGGGAGCGGCAGTTGGCCGCCGCCGCGCGCGTACGCGCGGAGCAGGAGCGGGACAAGGCCACCGCCGCCCGGGCGCGCGCGGAGGCCGAGCAGCGCATCGCGTCGGCCAAGCGCGCCGATGCCCAGGCCGCTGCCGCGACGGCGGCGGAGAAGCGGGCACGCGCGCAGACCCAGGAGGGCATCGCCGCCGAGGCGGACCGCAAGGCGCGCGGGGAGGAGTCCAAGGCCCGCACCGCACGGAACAACGCGAACGAGGCCGAGCGGCTGCACAAGGCGGAGGAAGCCAGGGCCAAGGCCAACGAGGCACTGGCAGCCGCCTCCGCCGGCACCGAGCACGCGGAGACCGCGCGAGCGGCGGCCACCGAGGCCCGCGGCGCGGCCAACGCGGCGGGCACGGCGGCCGCACGGGCGCGAACCGCCGCGGACGGGTCGTCGGCGGCGGCGACACGGTCGCGGCAGGCGGCCATCGAGGCCGACGGCGCGGCCGGCCGGGCTCGCGCGGCCGCCCAGGAGGCGAACGCGCATGCCTCGCGGGCGAACGCGGCGGCCAATACCGCCGAGGCGGCCGCCCGCGCCGCCGACGCGGCGGCGAACCGGGCCGAATCGGAGGCGGCGGCCACCCACGCGGCCGCGAACCGGGCCGGCGCCAAGGCGGCCGAGGCCACCGCGCAGGAGGCCCGCGCGGGTATCGCCGCGCACGAGGCCTCGCGCCTCGCGGGCCTCGCGGCGATCCACGCCAACCAGGCGCTGCAGTCCGCGAACCGCACGCGCGAGGAGGCCGAGGGAGCCACCCGCGAAGCCGGCATGGCGCGCGTGCAGGCGGGTATCGCCCTTCAGGCCGCGGTCTCCGCACGCACCACCGCCGCGGGCATCGCGGACCCGGCGAACACCGCCATCGCCCTCACCGCTCCGTTCGCCGGCACCGACGTGGGCGCCGACTTCGCGACCGAGGTGGCCAAGGCGGCACAGCAGCTCGGTCTTGAGGAGGCGGCCAAGGCCGAAGCAAGGGCGACCGAGGCGGTCAAGGCCGCCGAGGCGGCCGAGACGGCGGCCAGGAACGCCAACGCCCAGGTCGCACCCGCGTTCAAGGCCGCCGCCGCGGCAGCACGCTCCTCGGCGGACGCCGCGCGCTCCGCCGCCGCCGCGATCAGGTCCTCGGCGCAGGCCGCCGAGGACGGCGCCAAGGCAAGAGCCGCCGCCGTCCGCGCCACCCAGGCCGACACCCAGGCCCAGGGCGACGCCCGGCTCGCCCGCGAGGCGGCCAACCAGGCCTTCGCCGACGCGGCGGCCGCCCGGACCGCCGCCACGCAGGCGGAGGCCGAAGCCCAGCGGGCACGCGACGCCGCCACCGAGGCGGAGAGGCAGGCCATCGCGGCCGGCCATGCCGCGACGCTGGCCGAGAAGGAGGCGGCCACCGCGGAGGCGGCCGCCGAGCAGGCGGCCAAGGACGCCGCCGACGCCGCGAAGCTGGCGACCTCGGCGGAGGAGTACGCCACCTCGGCCGAGACGGCGGCGAAGAACGCCGGCACGTATGCCAAGGAGGCCGACGAGGCGGCCAAGAGGGCCGAGGAGTTCCAGCGCGAAGAGCAGCGCAAGTCCCGTGAGGAAGCGGCCAGGGGGCAGGTGCCGCCCCCGGTCGATGCCGACGCGGACACCGTGAAGAAGGCCCTCGCCGAGGCGGGGCTGACCGAGGAGGAGTACCGGACGGCCCTGGAGCTGTCGGGGCAGGACATCCTCGACTACCTGATCGAGAACGGGGGTGAGCTGCTGGTCGAGATGTTCGCCGAGGACATCATGGCCTGCATCGAGGACCCGGACATCCCCACCTGTCTGTGGGCGATCATCTCCGTGCTGCCGGTGGGCAAGCTACTCAAGCTCGGCTCGAAGCTCCCGAAGATCACCAAGGCGATCTGGGGGATCGGCGCGTTCCTCGACAAGGTCGCCGACGCGAAGAAGAAGCTCAAGAAGTACGACAAGGCGCTGGAGCGGGCCAAGAAGGCCACCAAGTGCCTGACCGACGACGGCAAGGGCGGAGGCAAGGGCGGCAAGGGAGGCAAGACCCTCGAAAGGGCCACCGCCGCCGGTACCGCTCTCCCCGGCAGCGCGCGCAGCGGGATGCTCCGTACCGGCAGCGGCAGCCGGCTCCAGTCGGCCGCCGCGGACGACGCCGACCTCGGCTGCGGTCCGTACATCTGGGTGCCGTTCCGCCCCGGCGTCGACGACGAGCCGCAGGGCGACGTCCCGGCGGACATCGGGGAACCGTTCGGTGCGTTCCTGCGCCCCGGCGAGTACATCTTCGTCGTCCGCCTGGACGGTTCGCTGCGCGCCGCGCACGTGGACGACATACGTGCCGTCAACCCCGGCGGGGGTCACACCTCGCTGGGCGAACGCAAGCCCGTACTCATGGCGGGCGAGCTGGACGTGGCTCCCGGCGGTGTGTTCACCCGGATCGAGAACTTCTCCGGGCACTACATGCCGTTGGACAGGGAGGGGTTCACTCCTCTGAAGGAGGTCACTCGCGCGGCCTTCCTCGGGCACGGCTGGCTGTTCCCCGAGAAGGCATGGAAGTACTACCCCGGCCCCAAGATTCCCCGACCGGGTGCATGACTGTCCCGGGGACGGTCTCCTGGAGACCGTCCCCGGCAGGACCCACGCACGACCGAACACCGTCCACCGCACCTCCGACCGAAGCCCTGGTGGCCATGGAAACCTCGCCCTATCCCGAACCCGACGTACGTCTGGCGCGCCTGGCCGGCGCGGTCGGCCTCCCGGCCGAGTGGCCCCCCACCGAGGAGTTCCTCGACGGCCTCGCGCGGCGGACCGGGCTGCGCGCCCACGACCTCCTGCTCGTCGCGGACATCCCCCTGCCCGGGACCGCGTGGCTCTTCGACGAGACGGCCGGCGCCTCCAGCTCCCTGGTGTCGCGCTCTCTCGCGCTGCCCGCGTCCGGTCGTCGGCTGCTGCGCACCCGCGCACGCTCCCTGACCGCGCCGACGGGCACGCTCGCCCCGTGGCAGCCCCGCCCGTACGAGCAGTACCCACCGGGCTTCGGCTCGCTCCTCCTCCGGATGCTGGCCCTCCGCAACCTGAACTGGTCGGGGACGGCCAAGGCGATGTGCCTGATGTCCGGTGTCTGCAAGGCGGCTTCGACGATCGGCGCGGTGGGGCGAGGCGCCAAGCCGCTCGACGCGGAGATGCTGGACGGCTTCGCCGCGACCCTCGGCGTGCCGGTCGCCGTCCTGGCCGGGCTGACCGGCGTCCACCCGTCGGCGGACGGCCGGGAACCCGCCCCCGAGGTGGTCGACACGGCGGCGCTGATCTGGGAGGTCCGGCACGTGACCTGGGATCAGGAGAGTGAGCTCAGCGAGTACGCGGAGGAGCTGGGCAGGGACTGACGACGGGAGGGCGGGAAGCCTCCACGCCTCCCGCCCTCCCGCACGCGCACGGCACCGGACCCTCACCCGGTGCCTCCCGCGCCGCCCGGGCCCCTCAGCCCGTGCTACCGGGTCTCTCCTCCCGGTGGTACGTGTGGAACCCGCGCCCCGTCTTGCGGCCGAGCAGCCCCGCCTCCACCATCCGCAGGAGCAGGGGCGGCGGGGCGTACAGGGGTTCCTTGAACTCCTCGTAGAGGGATTCGGCGATGGCGGCGACGGTGTCGAGGCCGATCAGGTCGGCGAGCCTCAGCGGGCCCATCGGGTGGGCACAGCCCAGTTCCATGCCGCGGTCGACGTCCGTGGTGGTGGCGAAGCCGGACTCGGTCATGCGGATCGCGGAGAGCAGGTAGGGGACGAGCAGGGCGTTGACGACGAAGCCGGCCCGGTCCCCGGAGTGGATGACCGTCTTGCCGAGGACGTGGGTGGCGAACTCGGTCACGGCCGACGTGACGTCGGCCGAGGTGTGCAGGGTGGTGACGACCTCCACGAGCGGCAGCACGGGAACGGGGTTGAAGAAGTGGAGCCCGACGACCCGGTCGGCGCGGCCGGTGGCCATGCCCAGACGCATCACGGGGAGGGAGGAGGTGTTCGTGGCCAGGATGGCCGCCGGATCGTCGACGATCTTGTCGAGGGCGGCGAACACCTCCGTCTTGGCGTCGGCGTCCTCGGTGACGGCCTCGACGACCAGCTGCCGGTCGGCGAGATCGGTGAGCTCCGCGGTGACGGTGACCCGTGCGAGGGCGGCCTCGGCCGAGGGGCGGTCGAGCTTGCCGCGCTGCACGGCGCGTTCGAGGGAGACGGCGATCCGCTCCCGGGCCTTCGCCGCCGCCGGGCGGCTCGCCTCGCAGAGCAGGGTGTCGAGCCCCGCCCGCGCGCATACCTCGGCGATACCGGCGCCCATCAGGCCGCCGCCGACGACGCCGGCGCGGCGGATGCTCGCGGCGCTCATGCCCGCGGCGATGCCCGCAGCGCCCGTGCGTGCGGCCCTGCCCGCGGCGCTCATGCCTGCCTCTCCGCGGTCGTGGTGCGGACGAGGTGGCGGGTGTACGCCTCCGGGGTGAAGAACAGCGGCAGCTCGGCCGCGAGCGCGGTCCTCTCGAACAGCTCGCGGACCTCGTCGAGTGCGGCCCACGGGTACTCCGCGCAGAGCCCGGCCAGCTCCTCGTCGAGCACCAGGAGCACGGCTTCCCGGTCGATCACGCGGTGGCGCAGCCACTGCCAGATCTGGACGCGGGCGATCTCGGCCGTGGCGGCGTCCTCCATCAGGCCGCGGAGGGCGACGGCTCCCTGTCCGCGCAGCCAGGCGTCGAAGTAGCGCAGCGACACGGCGATGTTGGTCCGCACGCCCTCCTCCGTCGGCGGGCCACTGATCCGGCGCACGGAGAGAAGGTCCGTGGCCGTGGTCTCCACGTCGTCCCGGGTCCGATGGAGCTGCTCGGGCCGGTCACCCAGTACGCCGTCGAAGACAGCGCGGCAGACCGGGACGAGCCCCGGGTGCGCGACCCAGGAGCCGTCGAAGCCGTCCTCGGCCTCCCGCTCCTTGTCGAGCCTCACCTTGGCGAGGGCCGCCTCGTGCGCGGCCGGGTCCTTGCCGGGCACCTGAGCGGCCATGCCACCGATGGCATGGGCGCCGCGCCGGTGGCAGGTGCGGACCAGGAGATCGGTGTAGGCGCGCATGAACGGGGCGGTCATGGTGACCTTCGCCCGGTCGGGGAGCAGGAAGTCGGTCCGGTGGCCGAAGGTCTTGATGAGGCTGAACAGGTAGTCCCAGCGCCCGGCGTTGAGGCCGGCGCTGTGCTCGCGGAGCTCGTGGAGGATCTCCTCCATCTGGAACGCGGCGGTGATCGTCTCGATGAGGACGGTGGCGCGGACGGTGCCCCGGGGGATGCCGAGGAGTTCCTGGGCCAGGACGAACACGTCGTTCCAGAGCCGGGCCTCGTAGTGGTTCTCCAGCTTGGGGAGGTAGAAGTACGGGCCGTACCCGGCGTCGATCTGCCGCTGGGCGCAGTGGAAGAAGTAGAGCCCGAAGTCGACCAGGGAAGCCGGGACCGGACGGCCGTCGAAGTCCAGGTGCTCCTCGTCGAGGTGCCAGCCGCGCGGCCGGACCATGATCGTGGCGAGGTTCTCGCCGAGGCGGTACTCCTTGCCGCCGTCGGCGGTGAAGTCGATCCGCCGCTCGATGGCGTCGAGCAGGACGAGCTGACCCTCGATGACGTTGTCCCACGTGGGCGCGGTGGCGTCCTCGAAGTCCGCCATCCACACGCGGGCTCCGGAGTTGAGCGCGTTGACCGCCATCCGGCGCTCGGGCGGGCCGGTGATCTCGACACGGCGGTCGGTCAGGCCGGGGGCGGGCGGGCCGACCCTCCAGGTCCGGTCGGCGCGGACGGCCGAGGTGGCGACCGGGAAGTCGAGCGGCGAGCCGGTGGCGAGCCGGATGGCCTGCCGGCGGCGCTCCTTCAGGAGCCACTGGCGGCGCTCGCCGAAGGCGGCGGCGAGCCTGCCGACGAAGTCCAGGGCTGCCGGGGTGAGGATCTCGTCGTGGCGGTCACCCGGGGCGGCCAGGACACGGACGTGACGGGTCGGGGCGCTGGTGGTCATCGAACTCTCCTGAGCTGCGAGGGGGAACGGGGGCGGGCGGCGACGGTCGCTCGCCCCCGTTCGTCCGGAGGCGCGATCCGGTCGGGCGCCGGAGGGCGTCCTAGTGGAACTGCTCCTCCTCGGTGGAGCCGGCCAGCGCGGTGGTCGAAGAGGCCGGGTTGACCGCGGTGGACACCAGGTCGAAGTAGCCGGTGCCGACCTCGCGCTGGTGCTTCACCGCGGTGAAGCCCTGCGCCTGCGCGGCGAACTCCCGCTCCTGGAGGTCGACGTACGCCGTCATCCCGTGCTCCGCGTAGCCGCGGGCGAGGTCGAACATGCCGTGGTTGAGGGAGTGGAAGCCGGCCAGGGTGATGAACTGGAAGCGGTAGCCCATCGCGCCCAGCTCCCGCTGGAACTTGGCGATCTGGTCGTCGTCGAGTGCCGCCTTCCAGTTGAAGGACGGCGAGCAGTTGTACGCCAGCATCTGGTCCGGGTACCGGGCGTGGATCGCCTCGGCGAACTCCCGGGCCTGCGCCAGGTCGGGGGTGCCCGTCTCGACCCAGATGAGATCGGCGTACGGGGCGTAGGCGAGGCCACGGGCGATGACGTGCGCCATGCCGTTCTGGACGCGGTAGAAGCCCTCGGCGGTGCGCTCGCCGGTCGTGAACCGCGCGTCGCGCTCGTCGACGTCGCTGGTCAGCAGGTTCGCCGCGAGGGCGTCCGTGCGGGCGATGATCAGGGTCGGGGTGTCGGCGATGTCCGCCGCGAGCCGGGCCGCGTTGAGGGTCCGGATGTGCTGCGCGGTGGGCACGAGGACCTTGCCGCCGAGGTGGCCGCACTTCTTCTCGGAGGCCAGCTGGTCCTCGTAGTGGATACCGGCCGCGCCCGCCGCGATCATCGCCTTGGTCAGCTCGAAGGCGTTGAGCGGGCCGCCGAAGCCGGCCTCGGCGTCGGCGACGATCGGCGCGAGCCAGTCGATGCCCTCGTCGGCCGAAGCGGTCGAGCCGCCCTCGGCGGTGGCGATCTGATCGGCGCGCAGCAGTGCGTTGTTGATCCGACGGACCACCTGGGGAACGGAGTTGACCGGGTAGAGGCTCTGGTCGGGGTACGTGTGCCCCGCCTGGTTGGCGTCGGCGGCGACCTGCCAGCCCGACAGGTAGATCGCCTGGAGGCCGGCCCGGACCTGCTGCACGGCCTGCCCGCCGGTCAGCGCGCCGAGCGCGTGGACGTAGTCCCGCTCGTGCAGCTGACGCCAGAGCCGCTCGGCGCCGCGCCGGGCCAGGGTGTGCTCCTCGCGGACGCTGCCCGAGAGGCGTACGACGTCCTCCGCGCCGTACGTGCGCTCGATGCCGGCCCAGCGGGGGTCCGTCGCCCAGCGTGCGGCCAGCTTCGCCGCGGCGGCCGACGGCTCCGTCGTCGCCGCTGCCGTCGTGTTCGTGTCTGCCATGACCGTCACCGTCTCCATGAGTCGTTCGAGCGGGCCGTGCACGTCAAAGGTGCAAAGGCTTGGCACTGTGTGCCGTCGATGGGGTGCGGCCCGCCGTCCCGCGTGGAACGAACTGAGCAATCGTGCCGAACCGCCGACTGGTACCCGCCGGGATCGCCGACGTCAGGGCATGAGTCGCGCCCGGTGGTACCGCCTGCGCCGACTGGATCGGCGGGCCGCAGGACGACTCTCCCAATGACACTGGGTGCCATCAACCGTGGACGACTGCCAACTTCTGCGAATCTTCTCGGGCTGATTTGCCAAGTCTGCGAAGGTCGCCCAGCTCGGATCCCGGCGTAGTGTGAGCCGGGAGTCGAGGGAGTCGAGGGGGGTCGGGTGAGCAAGACGTATGCGGGTGCGCGGCTGCGGCGGCTGCGTGAGGAACGGCGGATGAGCCAGGCCGAACTGGCCCGCGTACTGGCCATCTCGCCCAGCTATCTGAACCAGATGGAGCACGACTCACGCCCGCTGACCGTGCCGGTCCTGTTGCGGCTGACCGAGGCCTTCGGCGTCGATCCCGGTTTCTTCTCGGAGCGCGACACCAGCCGTCTGGTCGCGGACCTGCGCGAAGCGCTGGCCGGCGAGGTCGCCGAGGCCCGCGTCTCGGCCACCGACCTGGCCGAGCTCGCCTCCCGCATGCCGGCCGTCGCCCAGGTCCTGCTCGACCTCGGGCGCCGCGGGCAGCGGCTCGCCGAGGGCCTGGCCGGGGTGGCGGACGGCCGGGACGGGGACCGGGGCGGCCCCCTCTCGCCGCACGAGGAGATCCGCGAGTTCTTCTACCGCCGCCAGAACTACCTCCACGAGACCGACCTCGCCGCCGAAGAGCTGGCCCGCGGCATCGGCATCCGGCCCGGAGAAGTCGTCCACGCCCTCTCCGCCCGGCTCGCGGACCGGCACGGCGTACGGGTCGTCGGGGACGCGGCGGCCGGGTCCGAGCGACTGCACCACTACGACGAATCCGGGCGCGTGCTCCACCTCTCCGCACGGCTGCGGCCCGGCCAGCAGGCCTTCCGGATGGCCACGCAGCTGGCGCTCCTCGAGTACGGGGCCGAGCTCGACCGGATCGCCGCCGAGGACTTCCCGGCCGGCTCCACCCCGCACGGCCTGGCCCGGATCGGCATCGCCAACTACTTCGCCGCCGCGCTGATCCTCCCGTACCGCGCCTTCCACACGGCCGCCGAGGAGTTCCGCTACGACATCGAGCGACTCATCGACCACTTCGGTCTCGGCTACGAGACGGTCTGCCACCGGCTGAGCACCCTGCAACGCCCCAGGCTGCGCGGGGTCCCCTTCTCCTTCGTCCGCGTCGACCGGGCGGGGAACATGTCCAAGCGGCAGTCCGCGACCGGATTCCACTTCTCCCGCGCGGGCGGCACCTGCCCGCTCTGGAACGTGTACGAGGCCTTCGCCGCGCCCGGCCGGATCCACGTCCAGGTCGCCGCCATGCCCGACGGGCAGCGGTACCTGTGGACGGCCCGAGCGGTCACCCGGCACCGGGGCGGCTGGGGCGAGCCCGGCAAGACCTTCGCGATCGGCCTCGGCTGCGAGATCCGGCACGCGTCCCGGCTGGTGTACTCGGACGGGATCGACCTCGACAACGCCGGGGCGGCCACCCCGATCGGCATGGGGTGCCGGCTCTGCGAACGCCTCGACTGCCCCCAACGCGCGGTTCCGCCCCTGGGCCGCCCGCTCGCCGTGGACGAGAACACCAGCACGTTCGTCCCGTACCGGGTGGCCGAAGACCCGGTGTGAGAGCTCGACTTCAGACGGGCGGCATCAGATCGCTCTCGCTGATCGTGTACGTCAGCGGGGGATAGACGAAGTCCGTTTCGTTGTTCTCACGGCGTCTGAGTCGGTAGAACTCGTGCCGCTGCTCCTCGTCGGCCGACACGAGGCGCGCACCCTGCGGGAGGTATGCCCGTCCGTCGCGGAACCGGACCAAGGTCTTCGACGTTCGAAAGGTCACGCCCAACCACTGGTTGTCCGCCGCCGGTACCGGCTTGTCCAGTACGATCTTGTGCCTGAATCGCCGATTCGCGTCGACAGAGAACGCGACGACGCTGTGGTGGGCGAGCGGGACCTCGAACGTCTCGCCGGCGGACCCCTTCGATTCGAAGATCAGCTTCCTCGGCGGGCCCGCTTCGGGATGCCGGTAACAGGAGAAGACGGCGATGAACGACTCGTCGGCCAGATCGAGGGCCTGGTCGGAATGGCTGCCCATCGTGGTGTACGCGTTCGTGTACGTCTCGATGAGGGCGTTGTTGAAGCCGACCGGGAGCGCCGCACGTTCCTGGATCTGCCGCGCCAGCCGCTCGTGCACCGCCCGGAAGCGCTGCGCCGGGCTGCCGTACCGCGTCGTCGTGCGTACGAGAGGCACACCCACCGCCCCGTCGGCCTGGGTGAGCGTGGCGCCTCGCCGGCCTCTTCCCACGTCCTCCAGGAGAGCCGACGCGGACAGCTCCGCGAAGAGGTTCTCTTCGCCCGGCACAGCGTACGAGAGGATCTCGTCCGAAATCCTAGACGCGGGGGGCAAGATAGTCTCCCGTGTTCATGCTGAAGAGAAACCTGTCGCCGTAGTCGATGAAGGACGAGGTCCTGTTCTCCTCGCCGTACAGCCTGCGCAGCTCGTTCATCCCGTCCTCGTGGGGTGGCTCCATCTTCACCAGGTCTCCGGCCACGTCGAGGAACGTGTGTCCGTTCTTGTGAACGGCTTCGGTGCTCGAACAGCGCACCACGTATCCCAGGCGGGTCGGGAGCAACTCGGCGTCCAACGTCGAGGGCCGGATCTCGTGCGTATACAGGCGGTTGGTGGACAGCGGCATGAAGAAGACGGAGCCGGGGTACAGCGTCACGCCGAACTGCGGGGGGAGCGCGAGCGCGGTCCCGTCGCCGTCCTCGGTCTGCTCCTTGAGGCGAAAGTGGAGTCTGGTCAGTCCGCTGGTGCCCTTCACGCCGTGGTCGAACGGGTCTTCGGCCAGGGGCCGCAGTCCGTCGAGCCCGTCATAGAACGTGCAGAAGGCCATGATGCCGTTGACGGGCATGTCCTTGGTCTTGTCGGCATGGGCCGAGATCTTCGCCTTGGACTGCTTGCGCTCGGCCGTGGCAAGGGTGTTGTGGTAGATCTGGGCGAGGACGTGATTGAGCGGTGCCTGGTTCCGGAAGACGGCGGCTGCCTCGCGGTTCAGAGCCTCGACGATGTCCGTGTCGGTCGGGCGGAAGCCCTCGGTCGGCCCCGAGAGGTTCGTGGAGCACCGGAGCAGACGGAAGCGCAGTGCGTCGCCGTCTTGGGTGACGGGCGTCAGATAGATTCCGCTGCGATGGGCTGTCCCGGGCTTGGTGGACTCCGTCAGGGACTGGAAGGCGTGCTCCGCACCGATCCGTCCGAAGTGATCGGCGTCGAGGTCGAAGAAGCGGCGGTAGTACACGCCGGCGCCGTGTACGCGGACGGGCACCCGGCCGAGGTCGACGAGGGTCCAAGGGGCGTCGACGTCCTCGTCGTCACCGCGTGACAGCTCCCGGATGACGAACACCCGTGCTGCCCCCTGTAGTTGACGGCCGCTGATCCCGGATACGTCGCCGCACAGGTAGACGGTCCTCCTCCGCACGAGGCCGGGCGCACCGGAGGCCAGGTCCTCCGGCGTGATCGTGGACCCGAAGAAGTCCCTGATCACGTCATGGTCCCGCAGCGTCGAAGGCGCGACCAGGATGTTGCTCGCATCCTCGATGCAGGCTTCTGTCAGCTCTGTCGTGTACGTCAAACCGTGCCTGCCATTCGAACTCCGCCGTGAACTTCCGGACGGTACTGCGTTGTCCACGGCGGCCACAACGGGGTTCTGCGGTACGGCGACGGCAGGGCGCCCGATCGTGGACTCCGATCGGGCGCCCTGCCTTTCGGGGCTCCGGTTGCGGAGCTTCGGTTACGGCTCCGGCGACGGGGCTACGGACTACGGGCTACGGGGTTACGGCGTTACGGGGCGTCCACGATGGTTCGGCCGTCCGTGGCGATGCGCGAGGCGGCGCCGTTGGCGTAGGCGGACTCCACCCGGGCCTGTTCGGTCGCGTTGGGGATCGCGTTCACGCACGCCGTACCGGCGCTCGACCCCGACATCAGCTGCGAGCACGGGCCGGGCTTCGTGTCCGGCAGGCCCAGGCTGTGGCCGAGTTCATGGGCGGCGATACGGGTCTTGTCGTACCCCTGGCTCACGGCCTGACTCCCGAGTTCGACACGGACCTGCCTGCCGGGACGGACGGGCCCGAGTGTGGCCTGGGGCCAGCCGGTGGTCGCCACGATCACGATCTCCGCCCGGGTGCCCGGCGCGGCCTCGACCAGCTTGACGTTGTCGACGTTCGCGTTCCACGAGGCGACGCCGGCGGCGATGGCCGCCTCCCAGCCTCCGGCCCGGCTGTCGTCGTAACGAAGTGTCACCACTGCTGCCGACGTACTCGCCGCCGACGGTTCCGCCGTCGGCACGGGTGCGGCGTTCGCCGTTGTGGCCGTTGCCGTGGCGAGGACGACGGCGACGCCGACGGCGGCCGTCTTCAGCCATGTGTAGAGCGACATGCTGCTCCTTCACTCATGGGGGACTCGGAACCTGGCGGAACCGAGAGTGCGGGAGGAGCGGCACTGGAACCGGTCGACCTGGGGCGGTCGGATCGCCGATCCTCCGGGGCCTTCCGAAGGTATGCTCCAGCGACCCGATACGTCATGCACCTGACACGCCAAATTCTGTCAACCAGGCCGTCTGAAAGGTCGATTGAGCTGGACGGCGTGCGCGTGAGCGGTTGTCACGTCGACGGGACCGGCCTCCACGCGCAGACGACGGAGGGCCCGAACTCGTCGAGTTCGGGCCCTCCGTCGCGCGGGGGTTCAGACCAGGCGGTTACCGAAGGGGCCGCCCAGCATGTAGTACGCGCCCAGCTCGTGACGGTAGGCGGGGTCGTCCAGGTGCGTGTCGCGGTGGAACTCGGGAGCGTCCTTGATCTGCTCCTTGGACCCGTCGACGAAGATCTTCCGCTCGTCCACGTCGATGCGGACGACGGTGCCGGCCGGCAGCAGGACTTCCTTGCCGAAGATCCAGGGGCCGGTGTCCACGACCAGATAGGCGTCATCGACCTCCTCGGAGTGCTTGTCCACCTTCCCGATGCCGCCGTTGGTCGCCTCGACCTTGTAGCCGGTCAGATCGGTCCCGGCCAGGTGGCCCGTGGTCGACTTGTAGCTCCAGATGTGCTCGGTCACGCGAAAACAACTCCTCCGGTAGGCAGAGGACGGCGTGTGGTTCCCCGCCGTCCTCCCTTTCCGTGCTTCGTACTTCGTGCCTCGTGCTTCGTACGCGGCGGGTTGCGTGCCCGCCTGTGCTCCGCCTGCCCCGGCCTCGGCGACCCATGCCCGCGATCGCCGACGGGGGTCACTTCCGTCGTTTCAGCCTGTCTGTCACGCGGGGCAGCTCGTCGTCGAACAGGCGGCCGGCCAGCGCGCCGCCGAACACGACCACGCCCACCGCGACGAGCCAGGTCTGGATGACCAGGAACGCTCCGAACGGCCCGTAGCTGACAGCACTCGACGCGATCAACGGAGAGAAGACGAGCCGGGAGAACACCCGGAGCCCCAGCAGCCCTAGCACCGTGGCCACCGCACCGGGCAGCAGGTCCCTCCACGCGATCCTGCCCCCGAGCAGCAGGCGCTGCGACCACCAGAAGAACAGGATGCCGCTGAGCACGGTGACGACGCCCCCGGTCGGGCCCTGGCGCCAGAAGGCGGCGATGGCGAGCAGATACAGGACCCCCAGGAGGACGGCCAGCCACAGCACATGCCGCCATCTGGCCCGCCAGCGGGCCGGGGGCAGGTCCCAGACCTTCTCGTAGCCGCTCTGCACCACGGTGCCGAACGACAGCCCGAACACGGCGAGCAGGGCGAGGCCGAACGCCGTCGTGGCCCGCCGTACCTGGCCGGGGAGCGCGAACAGCCGCTCGATCTCCATCCTGGCGGGCTCCGAGACCCCGAGTCCGTCGCCGAGCCACTGCGCGAACCCCTTGCCACTGCCCGCCCCGGCCGCGGACACGACGATCAGCAGCGGTATCAGGGTGAGGAATCCGAGCGCCGCGAACCCCAGCGAACGCTGCCACAGGTCAAGCTCGCTGACCGGCCCCCACCGGTGCCCGGCGCGCAGTCGGCGGATCACGCTTCGTGTCCGCTCGAACGGAGACCAACGCCCGGCGGGACGGCCGGTCATCGGCTGTCCGGCGCGCGCGTCGCGCCCGGCACCATCGGCCCACCTGCGTCGCTCGGAGAGTCGAGCATGGCGCGCTCCAGGGGTTCGCTGCTCTCTCCACGGTAGGACCGGGAGGGGCTACGTCACCAGTAGTGGCGTCGGCCTCCCACCGCGTGGCCGACGGCTCCGAGGATCCACAGGATGGCGCCGATGACGACCAGGACGATCCCGATGGTCCACAGAATCGAGATGCCGGCGACGAATCCGATGATGAGCAGAATGACTCCGACAAGGATCATGGTGTGCCTCGCTCTCTGGAGGTGAGCCGTGTTCGGCACGGGCAGCGGGCCCGAAACCGGGCGGCGTATGGGTGTCCCGTCACCTCATGAACGGCTGAAGCACGGGCCGAGGGCGGGCCGGAGACCGGGAGCCTTGTCCGAACCCGCCCTGTACCGCGAAGGCTGCACCGCGGATGGCGAACCGGGCGGTGTCAGTCCTTCATCGTGTCCTTGATCTTCTCCTTGGCCTGCCGAGCGTCTCCCTTCATCTGCTCGGCGCGGCCTTTCGCCGTGAGGCGCTCGTTCCCGACGGTCCGGCCGGCCGCTTCCTCGACCTTGCCCTTGGCCTGTTCCTTCTTGGCCTTCATCTTTTCCTCACCCGACACGGTCGTGCTCCTCTCTTGCGTCACGTCTGCTGTATCGCGGCTAGCCGTTTTCGTGTCGCGTAAACATGGGAGGAGCCCGGTCACCACCTCACGCCCCGGTCCTCCCGCTCGGGGCCCCGGGCAGGCGGCTTCCGGACCGGGTGGCGGCCTGCCCTCGGGCGTCCCGCGCGCCGCTTCGGGAGGGTTGTCGGATACTGGGTTCACCACCCCTTGCCTCCTCTCGCCCACAGAGGACCGAGGCAGCGGGTGGACCGACGTGTGGCAGGAGGGTTCATGCTCATCAGCCATGTCTTCGAGGATCGCGTCCTGCACGTGACCCTCCTGCGCGACCTCGATGTCACCGGCCGTGCGGCGGTCACGCTGCACATCGAGATGCTCCTGGCCACCCATGGTCCGCGGCACGTCCGGATACAGCTGCCCACTTCGGACCCCTCCCCGGCCTCGCTCAGCGTGCTCGCCCGCGCCCGCCGCCTGTGCGAAGGCCTGGGGACCCCCATGACGGTCGTCGGGCCCACCCGGATCGCCCCGTACTCGCGACCCGCAGCGGCGTAGCCTCCCCGCCGGGCCGCCGGTCAGCCGGACAGCAGGGAGGACGACGGTGAGTCACGGCAGCGGGGAGGACCAGGAGGCCGTCGTCTCGACGGGGCCCGACAACGGCTGAGATCCCTTCACGGGGTGCGGCCGTCGGGACCGTGGGAACCGCCGCGTCGGAGAACGGGGCGCAGCGCGTCGATGACGCTCGCGTCGTCGACGGTGGACGGGATGGGTTCGTCGCGGCCGTCGGCGATGCCCCGCATCGTCTTGCGAAGGATCTTTCCCGAGCGGGTCTTGGGCAGGGCGGCCACGACCGCCACGTCCTTGAGGGAGGCGACGGCGCCGATCCGGTCGCGTACGAGCTGGACGAGTTCGGCCTCGACCTCGCCCGGTTCGCGGCCGGCGCCGGCTTTCAGGACGACGAAGCCCCGCGGCACCTGTCCCTTGAGGGGGTCGGCGACACCGATGACCGCGCACTCGGCGACGTCGGGGTGGGCGGCCAGGGCCTCCTCCATGCTGCCCGTGGACAGCCGGTGTCCGGCGACGTTGATGACGTCGTCGGTGCGGCCCATGACGAAGACGTAGCCGTCGTCGTCGATGTGCCCGCTGTCACCCGTGAGGTAGTAGCCGTCGTAGGCGGACAGGTAGGAGGCGACGTACCGGTCGTCGTCGTTCCAGAGGGTGGGGAGTGCTCCGGGCGGCAGGGGGAGTCTGACCACGATCGCGCCGTCGACGCCCTCGGGGGCCGGCTTGCCCGAGGGGTCGAGGACGCGGACGTCCCAGCCGGGCAGCGGGCGGGTGGGGGAGCCGGGTTTGACGGGGGCGGCTTCGATGCCTACCGGGTTGGCGACGATGGGCCAGCCGGTCTCGGTCTGCCACCAGTGGTCGATCACCGGGACGTCCAGGAGGGCGCTCGCCCAGCGATAGGTCTCGGGGTCGAGACGCTCGCCGGCGAGGAAGAGGTAGCGCAGGCGGGAGAGGTCGTGGTCCGCGGCGAGTGTTCCCTCCGGGTCCTCCTTGCGGATCGCCCGGAAGGCGGTGGGCGCCGTGAACATGGTCTTGACGCCGTAGTCGGCCGCGACGCGCCAGAACTGACCCGCGTCCGGTGTGCCGACCGGCTTGCCCTCGTACAGGACGGTCGTGGCACCGGCCAGCAGGGGCCCGTAGACGATGTACGAATGACCGACGACCCAGCCGACGTCGGATCCGGTGAACATGGTCTCGCCCGGCCCGATGTCGTACACGGCGCCCATCGACCACTGCAGGGCGACCGCGTAGCCGCCGCAGTCGCGCACCACTCCCTTGGGCTTTCCGGTGGTCCCGGAGGTGTAGAGGACGTACAGCGGATCGGTCGCGGACACGGGAACGCAGTCGGCCGGCGGT
The DNA here is from genome assembly GCF_014451325.2 of Streptomyces sp. CB02980. Taxonomy (GTDB): domain Bacteria; phylum Actinomycetota; class Actinomycetes; order Streptomycetales; family Streptomycetaceae; genus Streptomyces. The sequence continues at coordinate 286,045 of NZ_JACSCH020000010.1, forward strand.
GCGGCGGCCACCAGGCCGGCCCAGTCGAGGTCGTCGGGCCCCAACTCGGCCGGCGCCTGCGGCCGTTGCAGGATCACGCTCTTCTCGGGTCTGTGGGCGGCGAGTTCGATCGCCCGGTCGAGCAGCGGCTTGTACGCGATGACGCGCTTGCCCTCGATGCCGCAGGAGGCGGAGACGACCACCTTGGGCTTGGCGTCGTCGATGCGGAGGGCGAGCTCGCGCGGGGCGAACCCGCCGAAGACGACCGAGTGGACCGCGCCGATCCGGGCGCAGGCCAGCATCGCGATGGCGGCCTCCGGGACCATCGGCAGGTAGATCACCACCCGGTCACCACGCCCCACGCCGAGCTGGGCGAGCGCCCCGGCGAAAGCCGCCACCTCGTCCCTCAGCTGCGTGTAGCTGTAGGTACGCCGGGTGTCGGTGACGGGGGAGTCGTAGACGAGCGCGGGCTGGTCGCCGCGACCGGCTTCGACGTGCCGGTCGAGCGCGTTGAAGCAGACGTTGAGTCGTCCGTCGGGAAACCAGCGGTAGAAGGGGGCGCCCGAGGAGTCCAGGGCCCGTCGCGGGACGACATCCCAGTCGATGCCCTCGGCGGCGTCGAGCCAGAAGGTCTCGGGGTCTTCCGTACTGGCGCGGAAGACATCCTCGTACATTCCCATCGCGGACTCCTCTTGTCGCGTCGGGGTTCCAACGCCGTGGGGTCGGACTGCGGTTGCGGCGTACACACGGGCCGGGGTGGGGCCGGCGGGGCGGACCACGCATACCGTATGTCGGCGGTCTGCGGTCTGCGACCGTGATCGACCGGACGGATCCCGGCCGGCCTGCGTCTCGAAGCCGGCGCGGGCCGGTGAACCGGACGGCGTGATGCGTGCCACTGTCGGGGCACTTCGCGTCGGGCATGCGTGATCATGGTCGGATGGACGCTCGTTTCCTTGGTATCGCTGAGCTTTCCGAAGCCCCGTCCGTGGCGGTCGTGATCGACGTCATGCGTGCTTACACGGTGGCCGCCTGGGCCTTCGCCCGGGGCGCGGAGAAGATCGTTCTCGCCGAGTCGCTGGACGACGCCCTGGCGCTGAAGGCCCGTCACCCGGACTGGGTGGCGCTCAAGGACGGCCCGCCCGCGCCCGGCTTCGACGCCGTCAACTCGCCGGGGCTGCTGCGGTCCGTCGACCTGGGTGGACGGACCGTCGTGCAGAAGACCACGGCGGGGACGGTGGGCGCCCTCGCGGTCAAGGAGGCGTCGCTGGTGCTGTGCGCCGGCTTCGTGGTGGCGGAGGCGACGGCTCGGATCCTGCGGGCACGCGATGGCGACGACGTCACGTTCGTGGTCACGGGCGAGGACGGCCGGGCCGACGAAGACCTGGCGTGCGCGCAGTACATCGCTCGTCGGGCGACCGAGAGCGCGACGGACGCGGCCGAGTTCCTCCTCCGCGCCGGCGCGTCGCGCGCCGCCGCCGAGCTGACGGAGGGCATGCGCGAGGGAGCCCACCCCGATGACGTCGCCCTCTGCCTCGAACTCGACCGGTTCCCCTTCGCCATGGTGGCGACCCTGGAGGACGGGCTCATGGTCCTCCGCCCTCATGGTGCGCCTTCGCCCACCGACACCGCTGCCATCTGATCGGCGACGCGGTCCCCCACCTCCCGGCTGCTCCGATAGGCGGAAGCCCCGTCGGGCGTGCGGCGCACCCCGTGCGTGCCCTCTCCGGCCGGGCGTCGGCCTTCTGGTACGACGGTGGCCCGACCACTCGGAGGAGGACGTGGGTGTCCGACAACATGGAGCCGAACCGGCGGACCGGTGAGCAGACGAAGGCGCTGGCGGAAGCCGCGGCGGTGGTCGTCGCCGCGCGACGCGAGGCAGCGGCGATCCTGCGGAGGGCGGACACGGAGCTGCTGCCCGAGGAGCGCGACTGGTTCGTGGGCGACGGCTGCGGGGGTGCGCTGGCACCGCCCCCGACTCCCCACTTCTGCCTGTGCCCGCGCTACCGCGGCAACGGCCACGAGCCCTGTGTGAACACCTTCGTCGACGACACGGGACCTGATCTCGGCACGGGCTCCCCCCGCGTCCGCTGCCGCCACCCGAAGGACTCGCACGGCCGGATCTGACCCCCGGTCACCGGTGCGAGGTCCGGAGTCGTACGTCCCGGCCGACCGGAAGATCATCACATCGGAGTAACAAGATCGGATCAGTGGGTGTAGGTGGGGATGTGTCGGGGGAAGACCCGAGTGGCACCCGTGGAAGGGCGCCGCGACGGTCCCACCCCGGACCGTCGCCGGACTGACCAGAAGGACGAGCATGGCCAGCGGCACCGTGAAGTGGTTCAACTCCGAGAAGGGCTTCGGCTTCATCGCCCAGGACGGCGGCGGACCGGACGTCTTCGCCCACTACTCCAACATCTCGGGCAACGGGTACCGCGAGCTGACCGAGGGCGAGGCCGTGACGTTCGACATCACCCAGGGCCAGAAGGGTCCGCAGGCGGAGAACATCGTCCGGGGCTGAGCCCCGGGCCCGCTCCGGCGGGCTTGTCTCCCTCCTGACGGCGACCCGCTGTCGACGGCGCCCGCACCTCGTGCGGGCGCCGTCGGGGTGTCGTGACACCCGTGGCGGTGGCGGTCAGCCGACGTCGATGCGGAAGATCTTGTCGGAGCCGTCGGGATCGCCGCCGTTGTTGTCGGCGTTGGTCGTCGTCAGCCAGAGCCGGTCGGCGCCCGGGACCTTCGTGACCGTACGCAGACGGCCGTAGCTGCCGACGTAGTACGAGGTCGGTGTGCCGACCGTCTCGGTGTCGCCGTTGATCGGGATCCGCCACATCCGCTCGCCCCGCAGGCTCGCCATGTAGACGACGTTGCGCACGATCGCGATGCCGCTCGGCGATGCCTGCGCGACCGGCCAGGACGCCTTGGGGTCGGTCATGCCGGCCGCACCGCAGGTGCCCTCACAGGTGGGCCAGCCGTAGTTGGCCCCGGGCTTGACGAGGTTGAGCTCGTCCCGCGTGGCGTCGCCGAACTCCGCCTCCCACAGACGGCCGCCGCGGTCGAACGCCAGGCCCTGGGGATTGCGGTGGCCCAGGCTGTACACGTAGTTGCCGAACGGGTTGCCCGGGGCGGGAGCGCCCGCCGTGGTCAGCCGCAGGATCTTGCCGTTGAGCGAGTTCTTGTCCTGGGCCAGCGCGGGCGTCTGACCGTCACCCGTGGAGGCGTACAGGAACCCGTCCGGGCCGATGGCCAGCCGGCCGCCGTTGTGGAAGCGGTTCTTCTTGATGCCCTGGAGCAGCACGGTGTAGCCGCCGAGCGAGGTGCCGTTGTACGTCATCCGCACGATCCGGTTGCCCTCGGAAGCGGTGTGCATGAGGTAGACGTGGCGGTTGGTCGACCAGTCGGGGTCGACGGCCACGCCGAGCAGACCGCCCTCGCCGTCCGTGGTCACCACGTTGGGGACCGTGCCCACCTGTGTCTTCGTACCGGTCGGGGTCAGCCTGTAGACCTTGAAGCTGTCCCGTTCCGTCACCAGGGCGGACGTGCCGTCCGGCATCCAGTGGACGCCCCAGGGAATGGTCCAGCCGCTGGACAGCGTCGCCGGGGAGCCGGGCACGCCACCGTCGTCGGCACACGCTCCGGTCGTGAAGGAGACCGGATCGGACGCTGCCGAGTAGCCGCCCGCCGTGTCCTTGGCGACCACCGTCAGGCTGAACGGCGCGTCGCACGCGAGCCCCGTCACGGCCTTCGTGGTGACCGGCGGGGTGCCGGTCACGGTGGCGACGACCGCCGCACCGCTGCGGATCTCGTACGCCACGACACCCTGGTCGTCCGTGGCAGCGCCCCACGTCAGGGTGGCCCCGGTGGAGGTGACGGCGGAGACGGTGGGGGTGCCCGGCCGGCTCGGCAGCGGATCGGTGCCGGGTGTGGTGGCGCAGTCGACGGCCGGGCTCGCCGGGGAGGCGTTGCCGGACGCGTCACGCGCGATCACGGTCAGGTTGTACGTGGTGCCCGGGGCGAGTCCGGTGAGGGCCTTGGCGGTGGTGTCGCCCGGCGCCTCGGCGAGCTTGTTGCCGCGCTCGTAGATGTCGTACGCGCTGACGGCCACGTCGTCGGTGGCGGCGCCCCACGTGAGGGTCAGCCCGTTCGGGCCGGCGGCGGAGCAGCTCGGTGTGCCGGGTCGGGTCGGGGGCGTGGTGTCGGCCGCGGTGCCGACCCGCAGCCGGTCGAGGTTCGGGCCGCCGTCGGCACTGGTCGCGGTGGCCCGGACCTTGTTCGTACCGGCCTGGAGCACGGCGTTCACGGTCTTCGCCGTCCAGGTGTCCCAGCTGCCCGTGGACGGGAACGTGACGCCGGACGCGACCACCGTGCCGTTGACGGAGATGTCCAGGGGGCGGGTGGCCGTCGTTCCGTTGGCGTACTGGAGGGCGAGCGAGGCACTGCCCGCCGTCGCGGCGCTCACCGTGAACTCCACGTACGAACCGGCGATGTTGGTGTAGTCGACGAATCCGCTGCCGGTGTAGCCCGTGTGGTTGGTCGCCACGGCGCCCTGCCCGATGGCGGCGTCCTCGGCCTGGTAGTCGGAGACCGGAGCGGTGAGTTCGACGTCCAGGTGATCCAGATTGGGCAGGCCTGCCGCGGTGGTGGAGGTCAGCCGGATCTTGTTGTTCCCGGCCGTGACGGGGGCGGTCACGGTGGCTGTCGTCCAGCCGCTCCATGAACCGGTGGACGGGAACGAACGGGCGGCCGCGACCACCGCGCCGTTGACGGAGATGGTCGCCGGGCGGTCCGTGGTGGTCCCGTTGGCGTACCGGATCGCGAGCACCGCCGTACCGGCGCTCGCGGCGTTCACGGTGAACTCCACATGACTGCCCGCCACGTTGTCGCCGTTGACGAACCCGGTGCCGGAGAAGCCGGCGTGGTTGGCCTCCACCACGCCCTGGGACACGGCGGCGGACTCGGCTTCGTAGCGGACGGGCGCCGCCGCGCGGTCGGGGACGTCGGCGCGGTCGGGGACGCGTGCGCGGTCGGTGGCCGCTGTGCGCTCGGTGGCGGCGGTGGCCGGGGGAGGGACCAGCAGGGCGGCCGACCCGAGGGCGGCGACCACCATCGTGCTGATCAGTCCGGGGCGTAGGCGTCGGAGGGTCGGGTGTGTGGATCTCTGCACGTCAACTCACTTCCCGGGAGGGGTGCGGTGGGGTGATCAGCCCCGCCCGGGCTGCGGAATCGCGGCACCGGCCGCGGTGTCGAGCACCCGCAGCAGCGTGGCAGTGCGGCCAACGGACGTTCTCAGCTTCAGGGCTTGGCAGGGCACGGTCAATACGTTGTTAGGAAAGTTTCCCAATAGTCAGGCCCCGGGTGCCGGGCCGCATCAGAGGGCTCCGATGGTCCGGGCGGCGTAGAAGGCGCCGATCGCGGCGGCGAGTACGCCGAGCAGCAGACGCAGGGCCTTCTCGGGCAGGCGAGGCTGGAGGCGGGCGCCGAGATAGCCGCCGACCAGTCCGCCGAGGCCGCACGCCAGGCCGAGCCACCAGTCGGGGGCGACGTCACCGGAGCTGGCCAGGGACAGCACCACGTACGCGGCGGCGCCGACGAGGGAGGTGGCGAACGTGGCGGCGAGCGCGGCCGGTGCCACCCGGCTCATGGGCAGGCCGCGGGCGGCCAGGATCGGCCCGAGCAGCGAGCCGCCGCCGATGCCGTAGATCCCGCCGAACACCCCCACCCCCACGGCCAGCGTGGTGAGCACGGCCGGGCGCGGCTCCGCCGGTGAGACGGCGGGGGTCGGGGTGCGGCGTGCGGGGGCGAGCGTGCGGGCGCACAGCCAGAGTCCGAGAGGCAGCAGGAGGACCGCGACCAGCAACTGGAAGACCTCCGGGCCCGGGAGGGCGTAGACGCGGATCGCGGCGCCGAGGACGACTCCCGGCAGCGTGCCGGCGATCAGCCGCCGGGTCAGCGGGCCGCGCAGTGTGCCGTCGCGGCGGTAGCGCCACAGGGCGCCGGGTCCGGCCACCACGTTGTACAGGAGGTTCGTCGGAGTGATCGCCGGGTTCGGTACGCCGAAGACGCTCAGATGGACCGGCAGCAGGAACACCGCCCCGGACACGCCGGCCGGCGCGGTCACCACCGCGATCAGCAGCCCGGCGACCAGGCCCGCCCACACCGTCCAGTCCACCGGGCTCCCCGTTCCTCCGACGCCGCCCGGACAGTACCGGACCGTGTCCGCGGGCCGGCCGGCCAGGGGCTCGGCGGCAACGTGATGTTCATGTGTCGCTGTGCGTCGGTAGGCTCGTCGTATGGTCCAGAGCAACGCTGAAGACGTCGACGGATACCTGGCCGAGGTGCCCGCGCCCCGGCAGGAGACGCTGCGGCGGCTGCGCGAGCTGTGCCGGGAGGAACTGGTCGGCTTCACGGAGTCGATGGCGTACGGCATGCCGGTCTACGAGCGGGACGGCAGCGCCGAGATCGCCTTCGCCAGCCAGAAGCAGTACATCTCCTTCTACCTCATGCGCGGCGACGTCCGCGACGCCTTCACGGAGCGGCTCGCGGGGCAGGACATGGGCAAGGGGTGTCTGCGGTTCAGGAAGCCCGAGCGGATCGACTTCGATCTGGTGCGCGACCTCCTGAAGGCCACCGCGGTCCGGCCCGGCGCGATCTGCTGACCGCCCTGCCCCGGCGGTGTCGTGGCCCTCGCGGCCGGGCGGTGAACACACGCCGACATGTGCATGCTTCTTCCGTCACGTCCCTGTACGGGAGTTGACTACGTGTCCAACAGCGGCGAGCGTTCGGAGGGGCGGGTTCGGGCCGCCCGGTGGCAGTAGGGACGGACGGGGGAGTCGGTCATGCTCGCACGAATACTGCGCGTACCCGCGGTGCGGAAGAGACTGCTGTGGACCCTGCTCGCCGTGGTGCTGTTCCGGCTGGGGCAGAACCTGCCCCTCCCGGGCGTACACGGCGAAGCGTTGGCGAGGGCGGCGGCGGCCGAGACCGCGGCGGCCGAGGACGGCGAGGGAGGGCAACGGCTCTACGGCCTCGTCGAGTTGCTCACCGGAGGCGGCCTCGGGCAGCTGTCGGTGTTCACGTTCGGGATCGTGCCCGTCATCGCCGCCCGGCTCGTCATGGAGGTCGCGGGGCCGTTGGTTCCGCGCGTCCGGCTTCTGGCGGCGGCCGGCAGCGAGGGTGCCGCGGTGATCGCGCGCTGGACCAGGCGGCTCGCCGTCCTTCTGGCCGCCGGCCTCGGTGTATGGGTGGCGGCCGCCGTGGCCGGCGAAGGGTGCGTCCCGCTCACCGGCATCTGCGCTTCCGGGGGCCCGGGCCTGCTCCACGACCGCGCCGACGGCCCGATCGTGGCCGTCGCCCTGGTGGCGACGACGGCCGCGGGCACGGCGGTCGTCCTTCGGTTGGGCGGGCTGATCACGGCGCGCGGGGTCGGCGAGGGGCTCTCCGTGCTCTTCCTCGCCCAACTCGCCGCCGTCGTCCCGGGTCAGGTCGCGAGCGCCGCCCGGGAGACCGGGGGCACGCGCGGCACCCTGGTGCTCCTCGCCGTCGTCCTCGCCCTCCTGGTCATGACGGTGGTGGTCGTCGTCGTGCAGCAGAGCGAGCGGCGCATCCCCGTGCAGCAGGCCAAGCGGATGGTCGGCCGCAGCGCCCTCGGCCCCACCCCGACCTACGTCCCCGTCAGGGGCGGCCAGGACGGCTTCGTCGTGATGATCCCGGCCTCGCTGCTGCTCCTCGCGCCCGCCCCGGTCGGGCCGTGGCTCCTGCCCGCGTACGTCCTGGTCGTCTTCGCGTACGGGTGGCTCCGGGCCCGAGTCGAGCCCGCCGCCCCCGACCTCGCCGACCGGCTGAAGCGCTCGGGCCTGTTCGTACCCGGTGTCCGTACGGGGCCGCAGACCGCGCAGTACATCGCTTACGTCCAGTCGCGGATCGGGCTGACCGCCGCGCTCGCCATGACGGGCGTCGCCCTGGTCCCCGTGCTCGCCCTCACCCTCTCCGCCGGGCCCGCCGGGCGGTTCGCCCTCAGTGCGACGACGCTGCTGATCGTCGTGAGCGCCGCCGTGAGGACCGCGCTGCCGGCCGTACGGCAGATGGAGTCCCTTGCCGTGCGACAGGCGTACGGCCCGTTCCTGCGCTGATCGTCAGCGCGTCGACGCGGCCGCGTCGGTCATGCCGAGTCGGAGGTGTTCCACGTGGTAGAGCGCCTGGTCGAGGAGGCCCGCGACGTGGTCGTCGTGGAGCGCGTAGACGACGGAGCGGCCCTCGCGGGTGCCGGTGACGAGGCCGAGGTTGCGCAGCAGGCGCAACTGATGGGAGCACGCGGACTGTTCCATGCCCACGGCCGCCGCCAGTTCGGTCGCCGCGCACGGTCCTTCGCGCAGGCGGGCCAGGATCAGCAGCCGCGACGGGGTGGACAGCGCCTGGAGCGTGGTGGCGACCTGCTGGGCGTTCTCGGGGGTCAGACGGGTGCGCGGTGCCGCGCTGCTGTCCGGTGCGTTCACTCCGTGGCCCATGGGTGCCATCCTACGGAAGCAGATATATGAATGGATGTTCAAGTGTTCCTGTACGGTGAGGGCGTACGACACCTCCCGTGAAGGACTCCCCCTGTCATGGCCTCCACCCTGACCAAGCCCGCACGGCCCTCCGCCGAACCCCCGGCCGTACGCCGCCGCACCCGCGTCCTGGCACTGCCGGAGGCCCGCTGGGCCCTGGCCGCCCTGGTGCTGTTCCTCATCGGGCTTCCCCTCGACCTGCTCGGCGCTCCCGCGTGGACGTGGGGGCCGCTCTTCGCCGCCACCTACCTCACCGGCGGCTGGGAACCGGCATGGGAGGGCCTGAAGGCCCTCAAGGACAAGACCCTGGACGTCGACCTGCTCATGGTGGTCGCCGCCCTCGGCGCCGCCGCCATCGGACAGGTCCTCGACGGAGCGCTCCTGATCGTCATCTTCGCGACCTCCGGAGCCCTGGAGGCGGTGGCCACCGCCCGTACCGCCGACTCGGTGCGCGGGCTGCTCGACCTCGCCCCCGCCACCGCGACCCGTCTCCTCGACGACGGCGCCGAGGAGACGGTCGCGACCGCCGACCTCATGGTCGGGGACGTCGTCGTGATCCGCCCGGGGGAGCGGATCGGGGCCGACGGCCGGGTCCTGGAGGGGGTGAGCGAGGTCGACCAGGCCACCATCACGGGAGAACCGCTGCCGGTGGTCAAGGAGACCGGCGACGAGGTCTTCGCCGGCACCCTCAACGGCACCGGCGCGCTCCGCGTCGAGGTCGAGCGGGATCCCTCGGATTCGGTGATCGCCCGGATCGTACGGATGGTCGAGGAGGCCTCCGAGACCAAGGCCCCCACGCAGCTCTTCATCGAGAAGGTCGAACAGCGGTACTCGCTCGGCATGGTGGCGGCCACCCTCGCGGTGTTCTTCGTACCGCTCGCGTTCGGCGCCGGGCAGACCGACGCCCTGCTGCGGGCGATGACCTTCATGATCGTCGCCTCGCCGTGCGCCGTGGTGCTCGCCACCATGCCCCCGCTGCTCTCCGCCCTCGCCAACGCCGGCCGGCACGGCGTCCTCGTGAAGTCCGCCGTCGTCATGGAGCGGCTCGGGCAGGTCGACGCCGTGGCCCTCGACAAGACGGGCACGCTGACCGAGGGCACCCCACGTGTCACGGACGTCCGCCCCGTTCCCGGCGGGCGAGACACCGACGAGGGCCGGCTCCTCGCACTCGCGGCGGCCGCCGAGCACCCCAGCGAACACCCGCTGGCCCGCGCGATCGTCCTTGCCGCCCACGCCCGCGGCCATCGGCTCCTGCCCGCCGAGGACTTCAGCTCCACCCCCGGCATCGGCGTCACCGCCACCGTCGCCGGCGACACGGTCAAGGTCGGCGCCCCCGCCCGGCTCCTGTGCGGGGCCGAGGACGCGCGCACGGCCCGCGCCGCCGCCGTGGCCGCGAGCCTTGCGGCCGAACTGGAGGCGGACGGACACACCGCCGTCCTGATCAAGGTCAACGGCATGCCCGTCGGCGTCCTCGGCATCGCGGACCGGCTGCGCCCGGACGCCGCCGCCACCGTCGCCGCCCTGACCGGGCTGACCGGCACCGCGCCGACGCTGCTCACCGGAGACAATCCGCGCGCCGCCGCCCGCCTGGCCGCCGACGTCGGCATCACCGACGTACGCGCCGGACTCCTGCCCCAGGACAAGGTCGCCGCCGTCCAGGAGCGGGAAAGAGCCGGAAGCAGGGTTCTGGTGATCGGGGACGGCGTCAACGACGCGCCCGCACTGGCCGCCGCCCACACCGGCATCGCCATGGGCCGCGCGGGCTCCGACCTCGCCCTGGAGACGGCGGACGCGGTGATCGTCCGCGACGAACTCGCCACCGTCCCCACGGTCGTCGCGCTCTCCCGCCGCGCCCGCGGCCTGGTCGTGCAGAACCTCGTCATCGCGGGGGCGTGCATCACCGGCCTGGTGCTCTGGGACCTGGTGGGCACCCTGCCGCTGCCCCTCGGCGTCCTCGGCCACGAGGGCTCCACGGTCCTGGTCGGCCTCAACGGCCTGCGCCTTCTCCGGGAGGCCGCCTGGCAGCGCGCGGCCGCGACGGCGGCGTCGACAGCCGGGACCGCATCCACCGGGACCGCATCCACCGGGAGCGGGTCCTGACGCAGCGTCACCAGGTGCGTCCGGCCTCCATCAGGAGGTCCCGGACGCGGTTGACGTCGGGGTTGGTGGGGCGGCCGGGGCGCTGGGTGAGGTAGGCGGTGTTGATGGGCGGGTCGTCCGGGTGATGCAGGGGTACGAGGGCGCCCGAGGCCAGTTCGGATTCGCAGAGGTAGCGGGGCAGGACCGTGAATCCGGCCCCCGCGGTGACCGCCGCGAGGACGCCGCGCAGGTCGGGGACGGTGACGGCGGCGGGAAGGGAGAGTCGGCTGCCGAAGACATGGCGCCAGTAGCGACGGGCTATCGGCAGGTCCTCGGCGTAGGTGATCAGCGGGACGGTGTGCAGCGCCGCCGGGCCCTCCACCGCCGGCCGCTCCCCGACGAGGTCGGCCCAGGCGGGGGCGGCGACGAGCACGAACTCCTCGTCCATCAGCGGTACGGCGGTCAGCGCGCGCCCCCGTGGACGGAAGGTCGCGATCACCAAGTCGTGGCGTCCCGCCCGGAGTTCGTCGAGCAGAGGTTCGGTGAGGCCCGGCGTGATCCGGAGCCGTACCCCTTCGGCCGCCAGGGGCGCCAGGGCCGGCAGGACGCGGGTGCAGAGCAGTTCGGCGGGGCCCGCCAGGTGCACGGGAGCGCCCCGCTCGTGGGGTTCGGCGTCCTGGCCGGTCGCGCCGGCGAGTGCGTCGAGGGGAGCGGCGACACGGGCCGCGAGGTCGTGGGCGACCGCGGTCGGGGCGACGCCACGCGGAAGTCGCTCGAACAGCTCGCGGCCCGTCTGCCGCTCCAGGGAGCGGATCTGGGTCGTCACCGTGGGCTGCGAGAGGCCCAGGAGCCCGGCGGCCGCCGTGAACGAGCCGGAGCGGTAGACCGCCAGGAAGGTACGCAGCAGATTCAGGTCCGCCGGTCCGGTGCCGCCGCCGGGCGTCGCCGCACCGGGGTGGGGAACGCCGACCGGCCCATCAGGATCCGTATGCCTCACATCGGAAGCCTACTGGCATCCCTATGACGGAGGCGCCCCGCACCCTCAGGGGTGCGGGGCGGCCGGCCGCCGGGGCCGTCCGGGTGTCGTGTCAGCCCAGTTCCCTCAGGACCCGGTCCGCGAGCGGGGCGGCCGAGGCCGGGTTCTGGCCGGTGATGAGGTTCCGGTCGACGACGACCTTCGGCACCCACGGCTCGCCGACCTGGACGTCGACACCGGCCTCGACCAGGCGGGTCTCCAGGAGCCACTTCGCCTTGTCGGCGAAACCGGACTGGGTCTCCTCATCGTTGGTGAACGCGGCGACCTTGTAGCCGGCGAAGGCGTTGGTGCCGTCGTCCTTCGTGGCGGCGAGCAGCGCGGCCGGGCCGTGGCAGACGACGGCCAGCGGCTTGCCGGAGTTCAGGGCGTCGATCAGCAGCCGGCCCGAGGCCGCGTCGACCGCGAGGTCCTCCATGGGGCCGTGGCCGCCCGGGTAGAAGACGGCCGCGTAGTCGGCCAGGTCCACGTCCTCGAGGCGGATCGGGTGCCGGAGCTCGGTGAGCGAGTCGACGAGGGCGGCGACCTTGTCGGCACCCTCCTGCCCGCCGTTGAACTCCGGGGCGAGGCTGCTCTTGTCGACGGTCGGGACGACACCGCCGGGGGTGGCGACGACGACCTCGTACCCGGCGGCCGTGAACGCCTCGTACGGCGCGGCCGCCTCCTCGGCCCAGAAGCCGGTCGGGTGCTTCGTACCGTCGGCCAGGGTCCAGAAGTCGGTGCCGGTCAACACGAAAAGGATCTTGGGCATGAGGGTTCTCCCGGGAGGTACGGGCCGGGTTCCGGCCCGAAGACGGTGATCGCCCACCCGGCACCCCGGTGCGGGGACCGTCGGTGTGGCGATGTCCTCGAACGTAGCCCCGTCCCGGAGACCTTTCCAATGCGGAATCCAATGGCTGCCATGGGAACTCCGATGGCTCCACGGGAATACGTCCATCCCCCTGGCCTGCGGAAAGGCCGGACGTTCGCCGCCTCGGCCTCCGTCGGCACCATGCCACGGAAGGTGCGCCGATGGGCGAGCGGAGTGACCCCGATGGCGGCACGCGGGTGCCGGCGCAGTGAGGTGCCGGCGGCGGATCCGACCTTCCCCGCGATGCGTCAGCGGGGTGTATGCATTCGGCCCCCGCGCGTCAGGGGCGCGTCAGGGCGGACCCGGGAGCGGTGATCACCGGGCATAGCGTCGAAGACACCCCCGGCGCGACCGTGCCGGGGACCGTGTTTCGCTCCTCGGGAGGAACCCATGGCAGACGCCCTGTACGGAGACGACCCGGAGCCTGGGGAACCGTTCCCGGCCGGACGCCTCTGCGTGCCCGTCCGGCCGGGCACCTGCGGCTTCGTGACCCGTCTGTTCCGCACGCCGGTCGGAGGAAGGACCGCCGTCGCGTTCACCGACCCGGCGCGGCTGAGGGCCGTCCTGGGCGCCGGCCAGCCCTGGATCCTGCTGTCGGAACCCGCCCTGCGGGCACTGACGGAGCCGCTGGACGTCCGCGAGCTGAGGATCGACCCGGTCCTGACGGCTCCGCGGCCCGCCACCACCTCCGTGCCCCTGCCGGAGCCGCTGCCGCGGCCCCTGACCGCGCTCGCGAGCTGACGGGAGACCCGGAGATGACCACGCTCGACACCCGGCCCCGCCCCGATGCCGGAACCGCCCCCGGCGCCGACGCGCTCTCCGTCTGGCCCGCGTCCACCACCGAGCAGCCCCACGGCGGCCTCCTCGTCGGCGGTGTGCCCCTCACCGAGATCGCCGAGAGCCACGGCACGCCCGTGTACGTCCTGGACGAGAACGAGGTACGCGAACGCTGCCGCACCTACCGCAGCGCCTTCCCCGACGCCGAGATCCACTACGCGGCCAAGGCCTTCCTGTGCCGTGCCCTCGCCCGCTGGGTGGAGGAGGAGGGACTCGGCCTGGACGTGTGCTCCGCCGGTGAGCTGGAGCTCGCCGTCACGACCGGTTTCCCGGCCGACCGGATCCTGCTCCACGGCAACGCCAAGTCGCCGCAGGACCTGGGCACCGCACTGCGTCTGGGCGTGGGCCGGATCGTCATCGACACCCCCGCCGAGATCGCGCGCATCGCCGCCACGGTCGGTACCGGGGGCCATCAGAAGGTCATGGTCCGTGTGACGCCCGGGATCAGCGCGGGCGGCCACCGCAAGATCCGCACGGGCTCCGACGACCAGAAGTTCGGCCTCTCCCTCCGGGACGGCCACGCCCAGCACGCGATCGCCCGGATACTCGACCAGCCACAGCTCGAACTCACCGGAATCCATTGCCACCTGGGCTCCCAGATCACGGACGTCAAGCCGTACCTCGTGGCCGTACGGCGGCTCGTCGGCCTCATGGCCAGGGTGCGCGACACCCATGGGGTCACCCTGCCGGAGCTCGACCTCGGCGGCGGCCACGGCATCGCGTACCGCCCCGGCGAGCCCGCCCTCGACCTCACCGCGCTCGCCCGGAAGGTCCGCGCCGAACTGGCCGAGAGCTGCGTCGCCGCCGGCCTTCCCGTCCCGCGCCTCCTCGTCGAGCCGGGCCGTGCGGTCTCCGGACCGGCCGGAGTCGCCGTCTACCGGGTCCTCGCGGTCAAGCGCACACCCGGACGGACCTTCGTGGCGGTGGACGGCGGGATGAGCGACAACCCGCGCCCCGCGCTGTACGGGGTGCGCTACGCCCCGCGTCTGATCGGCCGCCACTCGCCGGCCGACAGCGAGAGCGTGACGGTCGTCGGCCGTCACTGCGAGGCCGGGGACATCCTGGCCGAGGACGTGCCGCTGCCCGCCGACACCCACCCGGGCGACCTGCTCGCGGTACCGGTGGCCGGCGCGTACCACCTCTCGATGGCCTCCTCGTACAACCTCGTGGGCCGCCCGCCGGTGGTCGCCGTGCTCGACGGCCACGCGCGACTCCTGGTGCGCAGGGAGACGCTGGAGGACCTGCGGGCCCGGGACGTCGGTCTGTAGGCCGCGGGGACGGGGGTGTCGTGGGCCGGCCGTCGGGGGACGGCCGGCCCACGGGCGTCGGCGACCTGGCGGCGCAGGCGGCGGCTGCGCCGGCCGGCGACCGGGGCGGTGCGGGGCGGGCCGGGTCGGGTCGGTGCGGGCCCGGGATCCCGGGCGACCGGGGCGGTGCGGGGCGGGTCAGCGCAGGCCCGAGATCCTGAACACCGAGTCGACGGTGTCCCGTTCGACCCGTCGGGCGAGCCGGTCGAGGTCCCGTGTGCCCGGCAGGGTCCCCCGCGCGTGGGAGGTCCGCGCGTCCGCCTCCAGGAGCAGCCACAGACGCGGGTCGCGGAGCAGGACGCGCAGCGCGATCTCCGCCCGCCCGCCGTCCGTGTCGCCGAGGACGAGGCGCTGCTCGATCCCGTCGGGCCGGCGCAGGAGGTCGAGCCGGTCGGTGCGTACGGTACGGCGGGTCCACAGGGTCCGTACGGTCACCAGGCCCGGCGCCACGGCGACGCGGGGCGGCAGCAGGATCACGAAGAGCAGAGCGGACAGGGCGATCCACAGGACCGCGCTCGGCAGCGTGAGACCGCCGTAGCCGGCGTCCACGGTCAGGGACAGCGCGAGGAGCAGTCCACCGCAACCGCCGGCGGCCCGGGCCTCACCGGCCCACGCGCTGTCGTACACGTACCCGTGCACGGCGTCGTCGCTTCCGTCGGCCGGCGCAGGAGGGACGAAGGGGTGCTCCATGGCCCGGAGGCTAGGACACCCGACGTACCGGACTCCCCTCCTTGACGAGGTACTGATACGACCATGGCCAACCTTGACGTACGGCTGACGTGACCGGTGCCGATGGTCCTACTCACTGGTACGGTCCCTGACCAACCGGTGCTCCACGTGGGGCCGCCGGGTCGGGAGGGGTGCGGAGTGACGGTGGGACGAGTGGGTGCGGTCGGGGTGCTGCCCGAGGGGCTCGCGGAGGCGATACGGGGGACGGCCGAGGACATCGCCACGGTGCTGCGCGCCGCGCCCGAGGGGGGCGGCGCCGGACTGCCCGTACCCCGGTCCACCTGGACCCTCGGGGAGGCCGCCGCCCACCTGGCGCAGGCCAACGCCCTCATGGCCGACCTGGCTGCCGGACATGAGCGCCCCTACGGCGACGGCACTCCCGGGAGCCTCGCCGACGCCAACGAACGCGCGCTCGCCGGATTCGACGAGCGGGCGCCCGGCCCCCTCGCCGAGATGATCACCGCCCAGGCCGAGGCCTTCCTCGCGTCCGTCGAGGAGCGCGATCCGGAGGAGCTCCTCGCCACCCCGCTGGGCGCCATGCGTCCGGCCGTCCTCGGCTCGTACCTGCTGACGCACATGCTCGGGCACGGCTACGACCTGGCACTCGCCGTCGGCCGCCCCCACATGCTGGACGCCCCCCGGGTCGACCTCACCCTTCCGTTCATGATCGAGGCGATGCCCCGGGTCGCCGACCCGGCCGCCGTCGACGGTCTGACGGCCCGCTTCGCGGTACGGCTCCGGAGCGGCCCGAGCTTCGGAGTCCTCGTCACGGACGGCGCCGTCGAGACCAGCCACGAGCCGCCCGCCCGCCCGGACTGCACGATCCTCACCGAGCCGGTCGCCTTCCTCCTCCTCGGCCTGGGCCGGATCGACCCCTGGCCCGTGATCGCCCGCGGCAAGGCCCTCGGCTGGGGCCGCAAGCCCTGGCTGGCCCCGCGCTTCCCGCGCCTCTTCCGCGCCCCGTAGACCGGGGTCTGCCACCGAGCGTGCGCGTGCGCTCCGGCTCCGTGACCGCCCCCGTCGCGCGGCGTGCCGCTCGGCGCGCGCCGATGGATCCTGGAGGTATCGGAAGGGGCCGCGCCTCGGTCGCGCGAGGCCGGCTGTGCGAGGAGGCAGATCATGACCCGCAGTCTGGAGTGGACGGTCGGCGTGGAGCTGGTCGAGGACGACGGCAGGACCAAGGCCGAGGCCCGGCTCCTGACCGGCAACTCGACCCTCACGGGTCACGGCTCCGCCCGCTGCAACCCGTCGGACGTCGACGTTCCGGCGATCGGTGACGAGCTCGCGGCGAGCCGGGCGATGAAGGACCTGGCCGGCAAGCTCATGCGCGAGGCCAACCGGGAGATGGAGGCGGTGGGCGCCGGGACCGTACCCCAGCGCACCGGACCCGGTTACGGCTGGCCGGAGGCGGTCTCCTGACCCGCCCGCGGGCGTCTGCGGGGCGACGAGGACCCGGCGGCACGTGAGCGACGCGCCGGGCCAAGGGGCGGGCGCGCCCTGACCAGCCCGTCGGCGTGCCCTGAGCCGGGCTCTCAGCCTCGTGCTGAGCCGGGGTCTCGACCTGCCCCTGAGCCGGGCTCTCAGCCTCGCGCTGAGCCGGGGTCTCGACCTGCCTGAGCCGGCTCTCAGCCTCGTCCTGAGCCGGGCTCTCGACCTGCCCCTGAGCCGAGCTCGTCAGCCTCGTCCTGAGCCGGGCTCTCGACATCCACCTGAGCCGGGCTCTCGACCTCGCCCTAGGCAGGGCTCTCGACCCGCCCCTACGCCGACCCGTCTTCCCCGCCCCCGGTGTCCCGCTCGTCCCTCTTGCTCCCCTCGTCCTCGTACGTCAGCCGGTCCTCGACCTCCACCACCCCGTCCACGGTCTCGCACAGCCGGACGAGGATCGGACCGATCCCCGCGCGGTCCAGCGTGCCGCTCAGCGTCACCCGGCCCTCGTCGACGTCGATGTGGACGGCGGAGGGGGAGAGGCGCAGGATGCGGACGACCACGTCCTCGCGGATCTCCTCCTGGATCGAGCGGTCCCGGCGCAGGAACAGCTGCAGCAGGTCGCTCCGGCTCAGCACCCCGATCAGCTTCCCCTCCGCGTCGACGACCGGCAGTCGCTTCACCCGGTGCCGTTCCATGAGGCGGGCGGCCTCGACGGCCGTCCAGGACGGCCTGGCCGTCACGACGGGGCTCGACATCATGGCCTCCGCGGTGCTCGGCCCGTCCTTCGCGGTGTGCCGCCGCAGGAGGTCGGCCTCGGAGACCACGCCCACGGGCCGGTTCTCGTCGTCGACCACCGGGACGGCGGTGATGCCGTACTCGTCGAGGAGCCGCGCGATCTCCTTGAACGACGTCCCCGGCTGTACCGCGACCGCGGTCGGCGTCATCAGGTCGGCGACACTGCGGTGCCTCATCGTCCGTTCCGTCCCTTCTGGGTTCCTGAGTCCATGATCTCCTACCGGGCGCCGGAGCGGGACAAGGGAGCCACAGGGCCTTGCAAGGGTTGTCATGTACATGGTTACTTCGGGTAAGCCCGCTCCGGGCCACACCCCAAGCCACACATCACGTCACACCTCAAGTCAGCTCTTCGATCCGGAAGAAGGACCCCGCATGCCCTCTCTCCGTACGTCGTCCACCCGCCCCCGCCGCCTCGCCGCCGCCCTCGCGGCAGCCGTCGCCCTCGTGGCCACGGCCGGCGGCAGCGGTTCGGCCGTCCCCGGACCGGCCACCACCGGGGCGCCGGCGGCCGCCGGACTCCGTGAGGCGATGTTCGTCGGCAACAACTGGGACGGAACGGCCGACGTCATCGCCGCCCGGGGCGACTTCCACCGCATCGGCCGCGTGAACGTCGTCCCCGACAAGGAGGAACGCCTCCGCGAGATCTACCTGAACCCCATCAAGCTCGCGTTCTTCCTCGGTGTCCGCAGCGGCCCGGGGGAGGGGCACGACCAGTTCGTCGACGACATGTACGCGACCCCCGACGGCTCCTCCATGGTCGTCTCCCGGCCGAGCTTCGCCGATGTCGTCTCCCTCGACCTGCGCACCGGCCGGATCAACTGGCGCTTCCCCGTGGCCGGTTACCGCGCCGACCACATGGCCGTCTCGCCCGACGGCACGCGGGTCGCGGTCTCCGCCTCCACCGCCGACACCGTGCACGTCCTCGACATCGGCACCGGCCGCGAGATCGGCTCCTTCAAGACGGGCGACAAGCCCCACGAGAACGTCTTCACCTCCGACGGACTCCTGTGGAACATGTCCATCGGCGAGGTGACCACCGCCCTCGACGCCCCCTGGCTCGACTGGACCAAGGGCGACCGCCGCATCACCGTCGTCGACGCCACCACCTTCAAGACCGTCCGCGTCATCGACATGCGCGAGCGGCTCGACGCCTTCGGCCGCAGCGATCTCTCCGACGCCGTCCGGCCCGTCGCCTTCACCCCGGACGAGAAGAAGCTCTACCTCCAGGTCTCGTTCTACAACGGTCTCCTGGAGTACGACGTCACCACCGACCGCATCACCCGGGCCAAGGTCCTCCCCGGCAACCCGAAGACCGACCCCGACCGCACCACCTGGGTCAACGACTCGCGCCACCACGGCCTTTCGATGAGCCCCGACGGCGGCAAGCTCTGCGTCGCGGGAACGATGGACGACTACGCCACCGTGGTGGACCGCGCCACGCTCCAGGAGGGCCCGCTCGTCGAGGCGTCCAAGCCGTACTGGGCGACCGTGAGCGGCGACGGACGGTCCTGCGTCATCTCCGAGAGCGGCGCCGACCGCGTCACCGCGATCGACTTCGCCACCGGGCGACGCGTGGCCTCCGTGGACGTCGGCGACCACCCGCAGCGCGTGCGGCTCGCCCACATCCCGGCCGACTGGGCGGGAGTCGACGGGAGGTGAGAACCGGCAGCGGGGGCCGGCCGGATCGAAGGACGATCCGGCCGGCCCCCGCCCGGGCACGCTCAGCCTCTGTGCACCGCGACCTCGTAGAGGGAATAGCCCCACTGGGTCGCCCGCCGCTCGCCGTGGATCCGTACGTAGCGGGCCGACGTCGACGGGAACTCCGCCGTGTCGTACCCGCCGTCACCGGCGTCCGTGGACCACACCGTCCGCCAGTCCGTGCCGTTCTCCGACACGTCGATCCGGTACTGGCGCGCGTACGCCCGCTCCCAGTCCAGGGTGACCCTGCCCACCCTGCGGACGGCCCCGAGGTCCACGCCCATCCACTGGTCGTCCGACCAGTCGCTGGCCCAGCGCGAGCCGGTGTCGCCGTCGAGGGCGCGGCCCGGCGCGTAGCTGACGAACGGGTTCCACTCCGAGGAGCTCGCCGAACCCGGCCGGCCCTTCGCGAGGTCGACCCCCGGCTCGTGGTTCTCGGTCGCCTTCCACGTGGTCAGGTACGACTCCGCGCCGGAGGCCAGCTCGTCGACGACGCCCTGGCCGCCGCTGAGCCGGATCTGCTCGACCCAGTCCGGCACCAGGCCGTTGTGCGCCGCGCCGTCGGTGTTGAGGTCCCAGGTGCGTTCGCCCGTCACCTGACGGTCGATCACCGAGCCGCCGTCGAAGCTGCGGAAGGGGTACTTCACCGCGTTCGGCGCCCCGCTGCCCACCGGGGCCGGCCAGCCGCCGACGCCGTTCATGTCGGTGCCGTAGCCGAGACCGACCTTGTACTTCGCGCGCAGCGCGGCCTTCTGGCCCGCCTCGCCGACGAAGCCCTCCGCGCCGTGCATGTACTGGGCGACGAAGCCGCCCAGCTTGTAGAGGCGCTCCGTCCAGTCCAGGTCCATCCAGCTGTGGCTGGACAGGACGCCCGGGTACTCCTCGGACTCCAGGATGTCGAGCGCCCGCCCGGCGGCCTTGACGCTCATGTGGTCCAGCTCCAGCATCATGCCGCGGTCGATCATGCCCCGCAGGGCGTGCTCACCGAGCCGGGTCAGGCCACGCGTGTTGCATTTCGCGTCGGAGGCGTACGAGGGGGTGCTCACGCCCGGCGGCAGCTTGGACGCCATCACCGGGGCGGCCGCGAGCCCGATCGGGTTGTCGTGCTGCGGGCCCGCGCACTTCTCCGTCGCCCAGAAGGTGCCCGTCGACAGGAACTGGCCGATGTTGACCGCCGTACCGATGGTGCCCGAGTCGAAGCGGACACCGCACAGCGCGTTGTCGAACTTGTGGCACAGGAACATGCTGCGGACCCCGAGTCCGTACAGCTCGTCGAGACCGCGGTCGATGTCCTCCTTGCTGCACTGCGCGACATCGAGGATCTGCTTGCAGCCGAACGGCTCCGAGGTCTCGACGCCCAGGACGACCGCGAGCTTGCCCTGCTCGACCACCGAGCGCGCCTGCGCCGCGGAGGTGACGATCCGGAACCAGCCCTTGCCGGGCCCGCCGTACATCCCGTCGACGTAGTCCTGGAGTTCGTACGTCTTACGGGCCTGGAGACGGATCGACGTCATCTCGTCGCAGCTCCGGTCACGGGGCAGGATCGAGCAGATGAGGCCGTTCGTCACCAGGTCGTTGACGAGCACGCGCTGCCCGCCGCGCCAGGCACGCTCCACCCACGCGTAGTAGTTCTGCTGGTGCGTCAGGGAGTTGTGGGCGGGCCAGTCCTTGAACGTGGGCCAGCCGACCGGGTCGTGATGGCCGTCGGCCCCGCCGGTGATGTTCTCGAACAGCGCGCCCGAGCCGTCGGGATAGTGCTCGGGACAGTCCTTGAGCGCCTCGGCGGCGCCCGCCGTGGAGAACGTCTGGCCGCAGATGAGCCGGCCGCCGAACCCCTCGTTGGACATCAGGTGGTTGTGCGCGTCGACGAAGCCGCGCACCTTCCCCTGCGCGTCCGTTCCCGTGAACGGCGCGCCCGTGACGTTGATCTGCGAGTCGGCCGCGGGCCGGGAGGTGGGCTCCCACCACGCACCGCCGGCGGCGGCAGCGGGGACGGGACCGGAGCCGAAGAGGACGGCGGCCAGGGCGAGGAACAGCGCGAGGAGGGCGGATCTGCCGCCGGTCGCGCGCGAAATGGGTCGAGTCATGGTCAGCGATGCCTCCGGACGGTGGGGGAGTACCGGGCGCCCCGAGGATCGCGGTGATGGCGGAGTGAGTCAATAGTCCGGGACAGATGACCTGTTGATGGTCATGAGGCTGCCCCCGAGTGGACGGGCGGGCGTCTATCCGTCGATGAGGAGCACCAGTTGATCGGCCGTCAGGTCGAGCAGGGTCGCCGCAGTCTTCTCGTCGCCGACGACCAGGAACTGGAGGGTGAGACCGTCGATCGCGGCCGCCAGGTACCGGGCGATCGTCTCCACCGGCACCCGCGGTTCCATGTCCCGCATCGCGCGGACCTGCTCGACGAGCGCGCCCGCCGACACCACGTACTGCTCGTACTGGGCGCGCGCCAGATGCTCGAACCCCGGTTCCCGCAGGGCGTACTGGGTGAGGTCGTACGTCAGCATGTGCTCGCCGGGGTGGGCCGTGACATGGTCCCAGTACGACTGGAGCGCGCCCCGCACGGTATCGCGCAGGGTGGCACCCGGTTCGACCGCCGACATCACACGCGCCACGTAGTCGCTGTTGATCGTCTCGATCGCGGCTTCGAGGAGGGCCTGCTTGGACTCGAAGCAGTAGTGGAAGACGCTCAGCGAGACACCCGCCTCGGCACAGATCGACCGGGTGGTGGTCCGGGCGACCCCGTCCCTGGTCATCGCCCTGATCGCCGCGTCGACCAGCTGTCTGCGTCGTTCGGCCGACGGCATCCGCCCCATGGTTCCTCCTCGCGTCCGGCGCCAGGGTAACCGCAGGTCCCTGAGGCGCCTACGGAACGTCCACCGCGCGGGCCGGCGGCCACGCGCCCCGCTCCGCGAGCCGCAGCACCAACGCCGCGATGTTCCAGGCGTCGTCCTCGCCCCGGTGATGACGCCCCTCCAGGGGCAGCCCCGCGATCTCCAGGGCGCGCGCCATGCCGGGGCGCTTGGGAAGGCCGTACGCCTCGGTGAACACGGCCTTGGCGTTGGTGTGGTGGCGCCCGAAGGGATACGGGGTGCCGGTGACCCGGCACTGGTGGGTGAACTGCTTGCGGTCGTAGTCGCCCCAGCTCGCCCAGGGCCGCAGACCCGCCTCGTACGTGGTCGCCAGGAGTCGGCAGGCGGCGGCGAAGTCCAGACCGGTGTCCACCTCCGCCTGGGTGAGTCCGGTCAGTTCGGTGCAGAACGCGCTGACCTTCGAGCGGGCCGGCCGCACCAGGATCCGGTGCCGGGAGACCCGCTCCCCCGCGCCCGTATCGACCACCGTCAGCCCGATCTCGATGATCTCGCTGACGGCACCGGGCGGACGCTCGCGCTCCCAGCAGGTCGCCTCGACGTCGACGATGTTGACCAATCCCCCGTGATACATGCGGAGAAGCCTAATCGGTCCCCCTGTCAGGGGGCGCCGATGTCGTTGATCGGGAAGCTCCAAGTCACCTTCGACTGCACGGATCCCGAGCGCGTCGCCCGTTTCCGGTGCGAGGAGTTCTGTCTCGACTGAGCGTTCTCCCCCTCGGCGAGCACCGCTGCCGACGGGGAGGAAGGATCAGTCCCGCTCCAGGTCCAGGACCTCGCGCAAGGCCGCCACCGCGTGCGCCCGGTGCTCGTCCAGCCAGTGGACGGCGGCGTCCTCGTCGCCGTGCCGCAGCGCGGAGATGACGGCGCGGTGCTCGCGGACGGCCTGCTTCCGGTGTGGGTCCTCGGTGTAGTAGAGCGAGCGGTACGCGTCGGTGGAGTCCCACAGGGTCGCGATCAGACGGACCAGGCGCGGCATCCCCGACGCCTCGATGAGCGTGAAGTGGAAGAGCCGGTTCGCCGCCGCCATCGCCGGCACGTCGCCCTCGTCGGCCGCCAGCTCCACCTCACGCTGGACGCGCTCCAGGGCGGCCACGATGCCGTCCGGCATCCGCCGCACGGCCATCCGCACGGCCTCAGTCTCCAGGAGCTCACGGATCCGGTAGATCTCCTCCAGATCGGCGAGCGAGAGCTCCGCGACGAAGTAGCCCCGGTGGATGTGATGGACGACCAGGCCCTCGGCCTCCAAGGCCTTCAGAGCCTCGCGCAGCGGCACCCGGCTCACCTCGAACCGGGCCGCGAGGGCGTCCTGACGGATCTGTCCGCCGGGCCTCAGCTCCCCGCTGGTGATGGCGCGCCGCAGTTCCTCCAGAACGAACTGCTGGGCGGTCTGCGGCCGCCGCCTCTGCACCGCGCTGCTCATCGCCTGTGACCTTCCGATCCCTCGTGCTGCCCACCGGATGATCTCTCCACCGGTGCCGACCATCCTCCTACGCGCGCGGTCATGGATCTCCCGCGGAGCTCTCCTCCGTCCGCCCCAGGGAGGCCAGCACGCCCGCCGTGTGCTCGCCGAGCCGCGGGGGAGCGGTGCGGTACGTGGGCGGGGTGGCGCCGAGCCGGACCGGATGGGCGACCTGACCGGGACCGGCGGCGGACTCCGGGACCCGCGGGGCGAGCCCCAGCCGGTCGGCGAGGTCGAACGCGGCGGCCAGGTCGTTGATCGGCCCGCACGGCACCCCGGCCGCGGTGAGCTCCTCGAACCAGCCGTCGGCGGTACGGGTCCCCAGCGGCCCGGCGAGTGCCGTCACCAGCTCGTCCCGGTGGGCGACCCGGGCCGTGTTGGTCGCGAACCGCGGATCCCCGGCGAGCCCGGGCAGGCCCAGCCGCTCGCACAGGACCCGGAACTGCCGGTCGTTGCCCACGGCCAGGACCAGCGGCCGGTCCCGCGCCTCGAACACCTCGTACGGAGCGATGCTCGGGTGCCGGTTGCCCATCGCGCGCGGCACGACCCCCGCCCCCAGGTGGGCGGCCGCCTGGTTGGTGAGCGCCGACAGGAGGGAGGAGAGCAGCGAGACCTCGACCCGCTGGCCCTCGCCGGTGCGCTCACGGTGACGGAGGGCGGCGAGGACGCCCATGCCCGCGTGCAGCCCGGTGATGACGTCGACCAGGGCGACCCCGGCCTTCGTCCCCTGTCCGTCCGGTTCGCCCGTCACGCTCATGAGACCGCCCATGGCCTGGACGAGGAGGTCGTAGCCGGGCAGCCGGGCGCCCTCGTCGGTGCCGAAGCCGGTCACCGAGCAGTAGACGAGACCGGGATGGGCGGCCCGCACGTCCTCGTACCCGAGGCCCAGCTTCTCCATCGTGCCGGGGCGGAAGTTCTCCACCAGGACGTCCGCGCGGTCCACGATCGCGCGCGCCGCCGCCAGGTCGTCGGGGTCGGTGAGGTCGAGCGCGACCGAGCGCTTGTTGCGGTTCACCCCGAGGAAGTAGGTGGCCTCGCCGCCGGCGAACGGCGGCCCCCACGCGCGCGTGTCGTCGCCGGACCCCGGCCGCTCGATCTTGATCACGTCCGCGCCCAGGTCGGCGAGGAGCATCGTCATGTACGGCCCCGCCAGGACCCGGCCGAAGTCGGCGACGACGATTCCGGACAGGGCGCCGGCCGCCGTCGGCCCCGGTGCGCCCGCCTGGTCTGCGCGCATTCCGCTCTCCCTCGCTGGCGATCGGATCTCTTCGGACCGTACGGCCGGGGTAGGGGATTTTCAATACTGGATCCAATATCCGGTCTGGGGCTACGCTTCGCCTCGCCGAGTTGCCACAGCCGCCAGGAGGCCGTCCGTGAAGTCGTCGCAGTCGCCATCGTCGTCGCAGTCCAGTTCTGCCCCCGTCCACCCCTTCGACCTGCTCGCCATCGACGGACTGCTGACCGACGAGGAGCGCGAGATCCGCCGGACCGTGCGCGCCGTCGCCGACCGCGAGCTGCGCCCGCACGTCGCCGGCTGGTTCGAGAAGGGCGAGATCCCCGCCCGCGAACTCGCCCGCACCCTCGGCGGCATCGGTGTGCTCGGCATGCACCTGGAGGGCTACGGCTGCGCGGGCACCAACGCCGTCGCGTACGGCCTCGCCTGCCTGGAGCTGGAGGCGGTCGACTCCGGACTGCGCTCGCTCGTCTCGGTGCAGGGCTCACTCGCCATGTACGCGATCTGGAAGTACGGCTCCGAGGAGCAGAAGCAGCAGTGGCTGCCGAAGATGGCGGCGGGGGAGTACATCGGCTGCTTCGGCCTCACCGAGCCCGACGCCGGCTCCGACCCGGGCGCCATGCGGACCAACGCCAAGCGCGACGGCTCCGACTGGATCCTCAACGGCACGAAGATGTGGATCACCAACGGCTCGGTGGCCGATGTCGCCGTCGTCTGGGCCCGTACCGAGGAGGGCGTACGCGGCTTCCTCGTGCCGGCCGGCACCCCCGGGTTCAGTGCCCCGGAGATCAGGATGAAGCTGTCGCTGCGCGCCAGCGTCACCAGCGAACTGGTCATGGAGGACGTCCGCCTCCCGGCCGACGCCGTGCTGCCCGAGGCCCGGGGCCTGTCCGGTCCGCTCGGCTGCCTCAACGAGGCCCGTTTCGGCATCGTCTTCGGCGCCCTCGGTGCCGCCCGCGACTGCCTGGAGACGGCGATCTCGTACGCCCGCGACCGGACCGTCTTCGCCCGCTCCCTCGCCTCGTACCAGCTGACGCAGCAGAAGCTCGCCGACATGTCCGTCGAACTCGGCAAGGGCATGCTGCTCGCCCTCCACCTGGGGCGGCTCAAGGACGCGGGCGCGCTCACCCCGGAGCAGGTCAGCGTGGGCAAGCTGAACAACGTCCGCGAGGCCATCGCCATCGCCCGCGAGTGCCGCACGATCCTGGGCGCCAACGGCATCACCCTGGAGTACCCGGTGCTGCGCCACGCCAACAACCTGGAGTCGGTGCTCACCTACGAGGGCACGAGCGAGGTCCACTCCCTGGTCATCGGCAAGGCGCTCACCGGCGAACAGGCCTTCCGCTGAGCCGCGTCGGAAGGCCGTCCTGAGGCCGGCTCGTCCTGGCACGGGCTCGGCCTGACGTCGGTTCGGGCCTGACGTCGATTCGGCCCGACGCGGGCTCAGGCCGACGTCACCCGGTCGACGAAGCCGTCCAGGTTGCCCGTCAGGCGGGCGACCTGCTCGTCGACCGTGAGGGACTCCTCCTGGCGCCGGCCGCGCAGCTTCGGCTGCCGCTTGTCCCGCACGTACAGGGAGCAGGCGAGGTCGGCGCAGAGGTAGATCCCGACGGTGTTCCCCTCGCGGCCCCGGGGCCCGGCGAGCGGCGCCACGAGCAGCGCGACACCCGAGGAGGCGTGCCCGGTCAGACACACCTGGCACATGCTCGACTTCATGGCGCTGGTCCGCCCGGCCGCCGGAACCCGCAGGCTCACGCCGACCGGCCCGTCCGCGCGGGGGACGACCAGGTGGGCGCGGAGCGGTGCACCGGGGTCGACCCAGCCGAGGAAGTCCAGGTCCTCCCAAGGGAGTTCGGCGAAGTCGAGCGGCAGCTTGAGGCGTGCCGCCTCGCCCTTGGTGCAGTTCACGAAGGACGAGCGGATCTGTTTGTCGGTCAATGGTTCCACTCGGTGGACCGTACACGGACCCCGGTCGGTGGGCATCCGAATATGGCCGCGCGGCGAGGGTCCCTCAGGCCACCCAGTCCGGCAGCGCCGGGTCGGTGAAGCGCCCCGGCGCGCCGTCGAGGGCCGCCGCGAGCCGCTCCGCCGCCGGTTCGTACACGTCCTCGGGCAGGGTGTACGGAATGCGCAGCCGGTGTTCGTGCGTGCCGGGGTCCACACCGAACCGGGCGCCGCCCTCCACCCGTACCCCGTGTCGCAGACCGCGGGCCGCGAGGGCCGAGGCACCCGGTCGGCCCAGGTCGATCCACAGGCACATGCCGCCGGGCGGCACCGTCCACCGCCACTCGGGCACATGGCGGGCCAGGGCCGAGGTCAGCGCGTCCCTGCGCAGCCGCAGCTCCGCCAGGCGCTTCGGCAGGATCACGTCGAGCCGGTCCATGAGGGCGACGGCCACCAGCTGGTCCAGTACGGAACCGGACAGGTCGGCGGTGATCCGTACCCGGGCCAGTTCGGTGACGACCCGGGACGCGGCCCGCACCCAGCCGACCCGGAGACCGCCCCAGCAGCTCTTGCTCAGCGAGCCCACGGAGACGATCTGCTCACTGTCGCCGCCGGCGGCCGCCGCCGCGAACGGCGGCGGCGCGGGCACGTCGAGCGCGATGTCCGTCAGCGTCTCGTCCACCACCAGCCAGGTCCCGGTGGCCCGCGCCGACCGCGCCAGGTCACGCCGCTGCTCCTGCGGCATCAGGTGCCCGGTCGGGTTGTGGAAGTCGGGGATCAGATAGGCGAGGCGCGGCGCGGTCTGCCGGAGCGCGGCATCGACGAGCCCGGTGTCCCAGCCGGTCTCGGTGACCGGCACCGGGGTGATGCGGAGCATGCGGCCCCGCATCGCGTCCAGGGCGTTGGTGTACGAGGGGTTCTCGGCGAGCACCCGGTCACCGGAACGGCCGAGCAGGGTCAGCACCAGGGAAAGGGCCTGCTGCGCCCCCGTGGTGACGAGGATCTGCTCCGGGAGCGTCGGCAGGCCGCGGGCCGTGTAGCGCGCGGCGACGGCGGCGCGCAGCGCGGGCAGCCCGTACGGGTGGTAGCCCTGTGTGCCGGCGTACCGGGGGAGCTCGGCGGCGGCCGAGGCCAGCGCGGCGGAGAGTTCCTCGGCGGGGGCCTCCGGCGAGGCCAGTGCGAGGTCGAAGGTCGCCCCGGTGCCGTCGTGGAAGGCCCCGAGCGCGGTCGGGGCCTGGCCCTCGGGGAGTGCGGTCCAGGTGCCCGCGCCCCGTCGGCTGTGCGCGTACCCGCTCTCCCGGAGCAGGTCGTACGCCCCCGTGACCGTCGTCCGGCTCACGGCGAGCACCGTGGCGAGCTCCCGCTCGGCCGGCAGCCGCAGCCGCAGGGCCACCCGCCCGTCGAGAAGGGCCTCCCGGACCGCCCGCGCGAGCTCCCGGTAGCCGAACCGGCCCTCGGGGGGCGGGGTGAGGAGCGACGCCAGCTGACGGCCCGTGAGGGTCCGGTCCGCCGTATGGACCACGCGTGCCATTGCCATGCCAATCACTCCTCATTGGCTCTGCTGTCCGGGCCAATAAGGTTACAGACTCCTTTTCAGTGGCCTGGTGGCCACCTTCCACCAGGGAAAGGGGACGACCGATGTCCGGAGACTTCACCGACCGTTACTTCACCGACCGTGACGAGCGGATGTGGCAGCAGCGCGCGGAGGAGCGGGCGGCCCGGCCCCTTCGGATCGGGGCGCGGCTGCGGAGCCTGCGCAACCTGGAGAGCCTGCGGGTGTCGCGGGCCTCGCGTACGGAGACGAAGGCGCCCCCGGCCCCCGCCCGCCCTCGCCCCGTGGAACAGCCGTGAGCGGAACCGGCCGGATCGTCGTCGGGGTGACCGGGTCACTGGCCTCGCTCGCCGCCCTGCGGTACGCCTCCGCCCTCGCCCGGCGGGACGGCGTGCCGCTGCTCGCGGTGCTGGTCTGGGAGCCGCCGGAGGGCGAGGCGCTGTACGCCCGGATGCCCGACCGTTCCTGGGCCCGGATGTGGGCCGAGGACGCCCGGCGGCGCCTGGAGGACGCGGTCGTCGACGGACTCGGGGCCGTCCCCGCAGGCGTCGCCTTCGAGGGGCACGTCGTCAGGGGCACCCCGGCGGCGGCCCTGTGCCGGGCGGCCGACCTGCCCGGCGACCTGCTCGTCGTCGGCTCGGGGCCCGGCCGAGGCCGGTCGGCCTTCGCGCGGCTGCGCCGCCGTCCGGTCCTGCGGGCCGTCCTGAAGGGTGCCGGCTGCCCGGTGCTGACCGTGCCGGGCCCCGCGCTGCTCCCGGGCGAGGCCCGCGTCCTGCGGCGGAACGCCCGTACCCGCGCACCCGATCGAAGGGGATCGACCGCGACGGGGGTGGCCCCGTCGGTCGACTCGCCGGACAGGTCCGCCTAACTCTCCGTGGCCGGCGCGGACTCGGGGCCCGGCGCGTCGGCCGACGGTGACGTGTCGTCCTGCGGGGTGGTGTCGGACGGGGGCGTAGCGGTGGACGGGGACGTGTCCGAGGGCGATGTCGGCGGCGAGGACGTCGACTCCGAGGGGGTGAGCGTCGACGGGCACGGCGACGGTGTCACGCCGTCGCTCGGCGTCGGGGTCTGGTCACCCGTCAGCGTCACGCACGGCACCGGCGTGGAGGGCGAGACGGACGGGGACGTCGAGGTCGACGTCGAGGTGGACGGGGACGCCGAGGTGGACGGGGACGTCGAGGTCGACGGGGGCGGGGTGGGCGGCGGGGTCGGCTTGTCGTTCTTGCCGTGGTCCCCGTGCTGCCGTGCGAACCAGCTGTCGTCCTCCGGGTCGTACACCACGAAGACGTTCACGACCGTCACCGACGGCGCCACCACGACCACCTGGCTGGAGTTGTAGCCCTGCCACGGTGTGCCCGTCGTCTTCGGCGACTTCTGGGCCACCGGCGTGGTCAGCGGGTTGCCGCAGGCGCAGCGCACCCGGGGCACCCCGCGGTTGTCGACCAGGACCGCCGTTCCGGCCTGGAGCACCGACTGGTACGTGGTGGCGGCGCCGTTCTTGTAGCCGTGGTTCGTCACCCGGGTGTCGGCCCGGAGCTGCAGCGGGGTCAGGGAGCGCAGGTAGCCGGGCACCTGGTTCGCCTGGATGCCCAGGGTGGAGGCGAAGGCGGCGTTCTTCGCGGGCTCGCTGGTGAGATAGCGGACCTGCTGTTCCACGTCGCAGCTGGCCACCGACTGCGTCCCGCCGTAGAGACCGGGTGCCGAGCCCGACACCTCGGGAGTGGCCGAGGCGGTGCGGGGAGGCAGTGAGGCAGGTGAGGCGGAGGCCGTCTCGGTACGGGCCGTCGACTTGGTGAACGGGTCGGGACCGGACGCGGCCGCGTTCTGGAGGAACACCTCGCCGCCACCGGAACCCGCCGTGTCGTTCTTGTCGTCGGGGCTGTTGGTGAGCACCACGGCCAGGGCGGCGGCCGCGACCGCGACGGCCGTGATGGAGGCGACCTTCGGGACGGAACGCCACCAGGGGCGCTTGCCGGAGCCGCCGTTCCCGGGGGCGCCGGGGGTGCCGTCACCGGAACCGCCGGAACCGCCGGGGCCACCTGGACCGCCGGAACCCCCCGAACTGCCGCCGCCGCTGCCGCCGCCGGAGGAACCGCCGCCACCGGAACCGCCGCCCGCGCCGCTGTGGGGCGGTCCGGGAGGCGGTGGCGGGGGTCCGGCGGAACCCGGGCGTGCGCCCGGGCCCGAGAGAGGGCCCGAGGGGGGACCTGCGGGAGGAACCGACGGAGGGCCGGACGGCGGGTGGGAAGTCACGTTTTTCCCTTTCTTCCGTTCCGGGCCCATTGTGTGCGCCGAACGGTGGGTACCCGCAAGCGGAGGACCCCGAGTGGCGGAGCCCGGCAAGAAGCGGCCTCGTCCACGGGTCGGCCGGTACACGAGCGGCCTCGCACACGGGGCCGGCCGGCGGGGCCCGTACACGTGCGGTCCCGTCCACAAGCGGCCGACCGGCACCGGTACTAGCGTGGGCAGGGTGAGCAGTCGGCTCCCCACCTCCACGCGGCCCGCCGCGACCACCACCGGGCTTCTCGCCCGCGTCGGCCTGCAGTCCCTGGCCGCGGTGGTCGCCGGGTACGTCGCGATGGGCATCGTCGCGGGCCTCGGCCTCTGGGCGGCGGGCGCGGGCGATCTGCCCGGCGGCTTCACCGCCGTCCTGGCCGCCGTCGTCGTCATGGCCGCGGGCGGCAAGGTCGAACTCTCCGGCGACGCCGGCGGCCTCGCCGGAACCCAGGCCGAACTGACCGCCATGCCGCTGACCGTCACCCTGGTGGGCGCACTGGTCACCGGCTACTGCTTCCTGCGGCCCCTGCGGCACCACGCCGTGGCCGGCTCCCGCGAGCTCCTGCTCCGCATCGTGAGCACGGTCGTCCTCTGGCTCGTGGCCCTGGCGGGAGTCTCCGCCGTCGCCCGGCACGACTTCCCCCTCACCATCGGCGGCGGGGACGAGCAGGACGCCCTGATGGACATCTTCGGCGAGCTGCTCGACGCCGTGAACCCCACCGTCGGCTTCCGTACCGACTTCGGGCCGACCCTCTTCTACGGGCTGCTGTGGATCCTCGGCGTGCTCGTCGTCGCGCTCCTCGTCTCCCGAAGGACCCCACTGCCGCCCCGGTTCGTCCGCTACCACGAACCCGTGCGGCCGGCGGCGCACGCGATGCTCCTGCTGCTCCTCGCGTACGTGGTCGTGGGCCTGGTCATCGGCGTGGTGGTCGCGGCGACCAAGGGCCACGCCGCGGAGACCCTCGCCGTCCTCCTGCTCGGCCTGCCCAACGTCTCCTGGCTGGCGCTCGGCGTGGGCATCGGAGGCTCCTGGGAGGGCAGGGTCGACGGCCCGTTCGGCCTGCCGATGCCGCAGATCCTCGACGCCGTCCTGCGCCAGGGCGGCGGCACGGGCGACAGCACGGACCTCTCGACGATCGACCTGGGCTCGCTCGCGGCCGAGGACGCCCGGGCCTGGTGGCTGCTCCCGGTGGCCGCCGTCCTGGTCCTCGCGGCGGCCTTCGTGGCGGCGGTCCGCTCCCCGGCGAGAACCAAGCTCTGGCAGCACGCCCTGCACCTGGGAATCGCCTTCGCGCTGACGATGCTGGTCGCGGCCCCCCTGACCCTGGTGGAGGCCCGCCTCGGCCTCTCGGTCCTCGGCATCGGCGACCTGGACTCCCTGGGCGGCGAAGTGATCCTCCGCCCCCACATCTGGAGGACGGTCGGCTTCGCCCTGCTCTGGGGCCTGTTCTTCGGCTTCCTGGGAGGCCTGCTCGCCACCCGCGTCCGCCGCAAGGGCGAGACCGGGACCAGGACCGAGCCCGCGCCGCCACGGCCCGGGAAGTAGAACGGGCCGAGCGCACCGCCTACCGCAGGGGACAACCGAAGGAACCGCGATGGTCCGCGGACCTACGCGGCAGAGCCCACGGCCAGTAACGTAAGGAACAGCCCGGTCCCGTGCCTCCCCCGTGCACGGGACCGGGCGCTGTGCCGTGTGCCTACGCGCCGCCCTCGGCGGAGTCCTCTTCGAGGCCCTCGTCCGCCATCATGGCGCCGAAGAAGCCGCCCATGAGCTCCTCCAGGTTCATCTCGGTCGCACCGGCCGGGGCCACCGGCTTGGTGCCGCCGCTCATCTTCAGCACCAGGCCGAACTTCTTGACCTTCGCGTTCTCGGCCAGCTCGGCGAGGTCGACGTACACCTCGGTCAGCTCGCCGTTCTTGAGCGTGAAGTCGGCCGAGACCTTGGTGTCGGGGGTGTCCTTCAGGTCCTTGTCCGACGGCAGGTCCATGCCGGGCGGCAGGTCCTTGGCGAGCGGACGGAGTTCGCCGATGAGCTCCGTGATCAGGGTGCGGAGCGGGGCCGTGGCGGTGATGTGCTCGGTGCCGTCCTGGCCGCCGGCGGTCTTGAAGTCGACCTCACGGGCGATGACCTCGCGGAGGGACTCGACGAGCTTCTTCTGGGTCTTGGGGTCCAGAGAGGCCTCCGGCGACGGCGTGGCGCCGGCCGCCCCGCCCATCTCCTCGGCCATGTCGCGGCCGGCCTTCTCCATCTCCTTGGTGTTGAGCTTGACCCACTCGCCGTCGAGCACCTTCTTGAGGCCCTTCGCCTCCGGAGGCAGCTGGTCGGCGGGCGGCATGGGCGTGCCCATCGCCTTGCCGAGGGCCTCGACGTCGGACCGGACGTACGTGTAGTCGCCGACGACCCGGTAGTCGAGGAGGTCCCCGCCCGAGGTGCTGACCTTCATGGCCATACCGACGAAGTCCTTCTCCTCGGACTCGTCGATCGCCTTCTTCGACTCCACGGTGACGCTGATCTTCGCACCGCTGATCAGCTCCGCGGCCTCGTCGGGGATCTCCTCGCCGGGCTCCGGGTCCGACTCGGCGTCCATCAGCTTGAGGGTCTTCGCGTCGACGTCCAGGTCCAGTTCGAAGGAGATCGACTTCTCCTTGCCCAGCTTCTCGAAGGCCCGGTCCAGCTTCTTCCCGGCGGAGAGCTGCTCCACCGTGCCGCAGGCGGCCGAACCCACCAGGACGGCGCCGACGACTGCGGTGGCGGTGAGGGTCTTGCGTATGGCGGTGATGGTGGTCTCCTCGTAGGTGCGATCACCGGCGTGATCGATCAGGAGACTCACGACTGCGCTGAATGGTTGCCCCGTTCTCCGTGTTCCCTGCGTCACCCCGGTGAGGGGAGACACCCGGAGTCCCAAGGGGTCAGGAAGGGACCGCGTCACCTCGGTGATCCGACAGGTGACGGGCTCGTCGACCCGGGTCTTCGAACGACTGCCTCCACAGTGCTCCCGGCGAGCCCGGCCCGCTCCTCGTGCCGGCCGAACCGGCACGAGGAGCGGAGGCGGCGCGGTCGCGTCACGCGACGGCGGTTCCCTCGAGTTCGACCAGCTGGCCGGGGATCGCCAGGCGCGTCACCCCGAGCATCGTGGTGGTCGGCGCCACCCCGGCGGCTCCCAACCGGCCCGCCAACTCGCCGTAGTGCTGGAAGAGCTGGTCGACGTCGGTCGTGTAGACGTTGAGCCGCACGAGGTTGGCGAGGGACATGCCGGCCTCGGCGAGTACGGCCTCGACGTTGTCGATGCTGAGCGCCAACTGCCCCGCCATGTCGCCCTCGTGCTGGGGCTTGCCCTCGTCGCTCATCGCGGTCTGGCCCGAGACGTACAGGGTCCGGGTGTGCCCGGAGACGAGCTCACCCTGGTTGAACCCCATCTCCACCGACCACGTCACCGGGTTGACCGCGGTTCGCTCCATCGCCACATCAGCTCCATTCGATTCGTTCGACCCCATGTCGATCCATGGGGAGTACGTACGTCCATCGCCGTGGCGGCCGCCTGCTCCGATGTCGTGCTCACGATCCTGCCAACAAATCACGACACCCTTGGTCATGTATTCCGTTAGCGTTCTCGCATGCGCGCCGACCGGCTGGTTTCCCTGGTGCTTCTGCTCCGTCAGCGCGGTCGCATGACCGCGGACACACTGGCCGGTGAGCTGGGGGTGTCCACCCGTACCGTGCTGCGCGACATCGAGGCGCTCTCCACGGCCGGCGTCCCCGTCTACGCCGAGCGCGGCCGCCACGGCGGCTTCGCCCTGTTGCCCGGGTTCCGGACCGAGCTCACCGGGCTGAACCATGACGAGGCCCTCGCCCTGCTGACCGCCGGATCGGGGCGCGGGGAGCAGGCGTTCGGCCTCGGCTCGGCGCGCGCCTCGGCCATGCGGAAGGTCCTCGACGCGCTGCCCGAGAACCACCGGGCCACCGCGAGCGACGCGGTCCAGCGCTTTCTCGTCGAGCCGGAGACGGACCTGCTCTCACGGAGGACGGTCGCCGACGAGGTACCCGGCACCACGATGATGGAGGTCCGGCGCGCGGTGCTCGCCGGACACAGACTGCGCATCCACTACGCGGCCACGGGCCAGGAACCGGAGTGGCGCACGGTGGACCCGATCGGCCTGGTCACGGTGCGCGACCGGGGGTACCTGCTGGCCACGCGAGCGGGCGCGGACCGCACGTACCGGCTGTCGCGGGTGCTGGCCGCCGAGGAACTGGCCGAGACGGCAGAGCGGCCCAACCGGGTCGACCTGGACCGGATCTGGCGGGAACGCTCCGCGCGGTTCCTCAGCGACGGCCACCTCACCGTCCTCGTACGGGTGAACCCGGCGCGCCGGGAGGACCTCCTGGACACCGCGGTGGCCGTCCGCGCCGAAGAGCCGGACGCGGACGGCCGGCTGCGTCTGGAGCTGACCTACCAAGACGCACGACACGCCGAATGGGCCCTGTGGCAGCTCGGCATGGACGCGGAAGCCCTGACACCGCAGTCCCTGCGCACGGCCCTGCACGACCGCGCCACCGCACTGGCCGACCACTACGGAGCCCCGGCCTGAGCTCGGCGTCCCGGCGCCCCTACGCCGCCGGACGGGCCGGCGGACGGGCCGGCGGACGGGCCGGCGCCAACGCCGCCCGCGACTTGCGCCGGCACCGGACAATGAGGGTGCGCCGGTGGCCCGGCAGGACGGTGTGGGGGTGAACGAGGCAGTGGGGACGGGGATGTCGCTGAGCGCGCTCGACGCCGTGGTGTGGCGCCACCGCTCCCTCGGACACCGTCAGAACAGGTTTCTGACGAAGTCGAAGAACCAGTTCATGCCGACGACCACGAGGATCGCGAGCCCGATCAGGACCACGTAGAACCAGGAACAGCCGCCCCCCGCGTCCACCTGGTGCTCGTCCCGACCGCCCAGCTCTCCGTCGAACAGGTCCACGTTCGTCCCCCTCTCCCCGCCCGGGCCACCCCCGGACCCCGTAGGGACGCACTTTCGCACGCGCGGGTTCCGGAGCCGAAGGGGTCGCGTACTCAGGCGTGTACTCAACAGCACAGGGCGCGTACTCGGGCGGTGGGGCGGCGGTCGGGCGGTGAGGCGGGGGGAACCGTCTACCGGTCCCGGAACATCGGCCTCGCCCACGCGGGCGGGTCCAGCGGCGGGGTCAGCGGCTCCCGGCCCTGCGTCACGACCGGCCCGCCACCGCCCGTCGTCAGCGCCGCCCGCAGCTCGGCCACGAACTCCAGGCACGTCCCGTACCGCTCCTCGGGCGTCTTCGCCAGCGCCTTCGCGAACACCGCGTCCGCCGACTCCGGCAGCCCCGGCCGGACCTCGGAGAGCGGGGGCGGCGGGTCGTACTGCTGCGCCCACAGCACCGCCCAGTCGGTGTCACGGCGGAACGGCGGCGCTCCCACCAGCGTCTCGAACACCACACACGCCAGGCTGTACACGTCGCACCGGCCGTCCACCGGCTTCCCCGAGATCTGCTCGGGCGCCACGTAGTCCAGCGTGCCCACGAACTCGCCCACGGTGGTGAACCCCGTCAGCGACAGCGACTTCTTCGTCAGGCCGAAGTCCGTGAGGTACACGTGCTCCGGATGGTCCCGGTCCGTGCCCTCCGCGACCAGGATGTTGCCGGGCTTCACATCCCGGTGCACCAGGTCGTGGGCGTGCGCCGCGTCCAGGGCCGACGCCACCTGTACGGCGATCCGACCCGCCTTCCCCGGCGGCAGCGGCCCCTCGCGGTCCAGCAGGGCCACCAGGTCCTGCCCCGCCACGTACCGCATGGCGATGTACAGCACCCCCTCCGTCTCACCCGCGTCGAAGACCGGCACGATGTGGGGGTGGTCGATCGAGGCGGCGACCCGCGACTCGTGCGCGAAGCGCCTGCGGAAGGTGTCGTTGCGGGCCAGCTCGGGGGCGAGCAGCTTCAGCGCCACCGTCCGGTCGAGCCGCAGATCCCGCGCCCGGTACACGACCGCCATCCCGCCGCGCCCGATCTCGCTCTCCACCCGGTAGCCCGCGATCTCCTTGCCGAGGAGGCCGGAGGGACGGCCCGCCGGCAGCTCCGGTTCGTCGCGCGGCGCGCCGGTCATCACTTCTCACCGGCCGTTCGGGGCGGCGGGCGCTCCACGATCTGGGTGGGCGGTGGCGCCGCGGCCGGGGCGGGGTCCGCCTGCGGCTGAGGCACGACCTGGGTCGGTGGCGGTCCTGCGGCCGGCGGCGGGTCGCCCCGCAGCACCACCTGGGTCGGCTCGTGGT
>NZ_JACSCH020000010.1:322950-335610 GCF_014451325.2 Streptomyces sp. CB02980
CGGGGGGAGCGGCGGCGGGCTGCTCGTGACTGTCGGCTCCGTCGGCTCCGTCGGCTGCGTCGGCATCCGTGGCTTCGTCGGGGTTCGCCGCATCGACGGCGGGGGAGACCGGGGACACCGGGGAGGCGACCGAGGGCGCCGACGACGCCGCGTACGTACTCAGCCCCACCCCGTCGCAGTACACCCACCGCTCGTGCTCCGCGTCGTACAGCCACACCGACTCGCCGTCGACGACCATGCCCACCCGCAGCCCACGCGTCCGCAGCCGGAAGTTCTCGCCGTCGAGGCGCCCCGCCCCCAGCGCCTCCGCCGCCCGCCGGTAGCGGCCGAGCGCGTCCTCGGCGCGGGCGATCAGCGGGCGCGGGTCGGCGGTCCTGGTGAGCGGCTGCCCCGCCGCCGGCGGGTCGTCCGGGACGGTGACCAGGAGCCGCGCGTCGACCCAGGCCGTCCAGCCGTTGGAGCAGAGGATCCGCCCCCAGTCACCGGCCCGCTCCTCCAGACGTACCGGCAGGAACGCGTCGAGCGGCGTCGTGGGCAGCCCCGGATCCGGCTCCTCCCAGGTGTCGAGTCCGTCGCGCGGTACGACATGGGTGGGCCGGAAGTCCGGCACGTACTCGGGTACGGGGACGCTCACGGGCCTACCTCCGGGTGCACGGGCCTACCTCCGCATGACGACCGGCTCGTGGCGGCGCAGCAGCCGCGCCACGGCCAGGCCGATGAGGAGACAGAGCACCACCATCATGCCCATGTCGAACAGCCAGGCCGCCGCCGTGTGGTCCATCAGCGGATCCGCCGTCTTGTCGCTCGGCGAGACCGTCCCGATGTCGACCGTGGCGCCCATCGCCGCGAACGCCCACCGCGACGGCACCAGCCACGCCAGCTGCTCCAGGACGGGTGTCCCCCGTACGGTCAGGAGCGCCCCGCAGAACACCACCTGCACGATCGCGAGGAGGACGAGCAGCGGCATCGTCACCTCCTCCTTGCGGACCAGGGCGGAGACGAGCAGACCGAGCATCATCGCCGTGAACGAGAGCAGCGCGACGGCGAGGGTGATCTCCACGAGCGGTGGCATCAGGACGCCCTTGCCGCCGGGCACGTTCAGCGGGACGCCGATCAGGGCCACCAGGGTCAGGACGACCGCCTGGACGACCGTGATCGCACCGAGGACGACCACCTTGGAGGCGAGGTACGCCGAGCGGGACAGGCCGACGGCTCTCTCACGCCGGTAGATC
The DNA here is from genome assembly GCF_014451325.2 of Streptomyces sp. CB02980. GTDB lineage: Bacteria > Actinomycetota > Actinomycetes > Streptomycetales > Streptomycetaceae > Streptomyces. Next base: position 324,183 of record NZ_JACSCH020000010.1, read on the forward strand.
GTGCGTTCCTTGACCAGTTCACGGACGGCGTTCGCCGCGCCGGTGAGGACACCGCCCACACAGAGGATGAGCAGGACGTTCAGCGTCGACTCCTGGTTGAAGCCGCCCTCGGACAGGGCCCGGGCCATCGCCCCCATCACGAACGGCAACGCGATCATGATGGCCAGGAACGTGCGGTCGGCGGAGAGCGCCGCCGTGTACCGGCGGACGAGCGTCCGCAGCTGGGAGCCCCAGCTCTGCGCCTTCGGCGGCGGGGCCGGTTCCCGCTCCACCGGGGCGGACCCCGGTACGGGGACGTTCGGGCGGGCCGTCGCGTCGGCGACGTAACGGCGGTGGAAGCGGGAGGAGCGGTACAGGCCGGCCCAGTCGCGGTCCCGGTCGTTCTCGAAGGCCTCGAAGGCCTCCGGCCACTCGTCGAAACCGAAGAAGCCGAGGGACTCCGCGGGCGGCCCGTAGTAGGCGACCCGGCCGCCCGGCGCGAGGACGAGCAGCCGGTCGCACACGTCCAGACTGAGCACGCTGTGCGTGACGACGACGACCGTCCGGCCGTCGTCCGCGAGCCCGCGCAGCATGTGCATCACGGACCGGTCCATGCCCGGGTCGAGGCCGGACGTCGGCTCGTCGAGAAAGAGCAGCGACGGCTTGGTGAGCAGTTCGAGCGCGACGCTCACCCGCTTGCGCTGGCCGCCGGAGAGGCTGTGGATCGGCTGCTGCGCGCGCTCCACGAGCCCCAGCTCCTGGATCACCTCGTCCACCCGGGCCCGCCGCTCGTCCGGCTCGGTGTCCTCGGGGAAGCGCAGCTCGGCGGCGTACCCGAGGGCCCGGCGCACGCTCAGCTGGAGGTGCAGGATGTCGTCCTGCGGGACGAGCCCGATGCGCTGCCGCAGCTCGGCGTAGTCCCGGTACAGGTCACGGCCGTCGTAGAGCACCGTGCCCCGGTCGGCGGGGCGCTGCCCGGTGAGCGCGCCCAGGAGCGTCGACTTCCCGGCGCCGGACGGTCCGACGACCCCGAGCAGGCACTTCTCGCCCACGGGGAACGACACCTCGTCGAGGAGGGTCTTGCGCCCGTGGTCGACGGTGACGGCGAGCGACTGGACGTCGAGGGAGACCTCGCCGGTGTCGGTGAACTCGACGAGCTGCCCGCCGATGAGACAGAACGCGCAGTGGCCGACACCGACGATGTCGTCCGGAGTCACACGGGCGTCGACGACGGGGGCGCCGTTGAGGTAGGTGCCGTTGTGACTGCCCAGGTCATGGATCCAGTACGTGCCGTCGGGATGGGCGCGCAGCTCGGCGTGGCGTCGGGAGACGACGAGATCGGGGACGACGACGTCGTTGTCGGGGGCACGGCCGATCCGGATGCTGTGGGCGGGCAGGGGCCGCACGGACGTCGGCTGCCGGAAGGTACCGGTGGCGGCGGGGTGCGAGACGGAGGAGGGCCGGGGCGGCGGCGCGTTCCGCGGGGTGACGAGGTCGGGGGGCACGGGGGAGGTCGGTGCGGGGGCGGGCTCCACGGGGGAGACCGCCGGGGGCGGGGCGGGGGCCGGCGTCGGAGCAGGTGCCGGTGCCGGTGTCGGTGTCGCTGGGGTGGGCGGGGGTTCCGGCTCGGAGGCCGGTGCCGGTGCCGGTGCCGGTGCGGGGTGGGGCGGCGGGGCTTCCGGTTCTGCTTCCGGTTGTGCTTGCGGCTGCGCCGCCGGCATCGCCTCCGGAGTGGCTGGGGCCGCTCCCGACGACAGCACCGCGCGCGGTCCGTCCTCCGGATGCCCGAACCGTACGACCGTCCCGGGGCCCACCTCCCGCGGCCCGGCCACTCGCAGGCCGTCCGTGAAGGTGCCGTTCGTGCTGTTCTCGTCGGCGAGGGTCCAGTGGCCGGCGGGGGCGCTGAGCACCGCGTGGTGCCAGGACGCGCGCGCGTCCGCGAGCACGATGTCGCTGGTGGGGTCGCGCCCGATGCGATAGACACGGCTCGGACTCATCCGGGTCGCGTCCCCGTCGAGCTCGAGGACCAGATCGGGCGCCGCGGGCGCGACGGGTCGCTCTCCCATGCGTGAATATTATCCGCCGGTGGTCATCCCTGCCCGGGATGAGGCCGCCGGTAGGGTGGTCGTCCGCCGCAGGAAGCGGCCCAGGACGAAGGAGGACCCACCCGTGCCGAAAGGTGTCACCAGGCGGCGGCCCCGTACCCGCGCGGCGCTGCTGAAGGCCGCCCTGGAGACCTTCGCAGAGCACGGCTTCCACGCGACGACGATCGAGCAGATCTGTGAGCGCGCCGGATACACGCGGGGCGCGTACTACTCGAACTTCGCCAGCAAGGAAGAGCTCTTCCTCGCCCTCTTCGACGAGCACAGCGACCGGACCGTACGACGGCTCGCCGAGTCGATCGACGCGCTGACCGCCGAGGAGTACACCCTGACCCGGCTCGCGGAGCTGGCCGCCCGGGTCGAGCCGGACGAGCGGGACTGGTACCTCGTCACCACCGAGTTCACCCTGCACGCCATCCGCGACCCGCAGACCGCCTGGGTGCTCGCGCGCCACGACGCGCGGCTGCGGGCCGAGATCGCCCGCGGGCTCACCCTCGTCCTGCGCCGGGCCGGGCGCGAACTGACCGTGGACGCAGACCGGTTCGCGCGCCTCCTCATCGCCCTGCGCGAGGGGGGACTCGCGCAGAGCTACGTGGAGCCGGCGGAGCTGCCGCCGGGCAGCCTGGAGCGACAGTTCCTCGCCCCGCTCCTGGAGGTGTCGACACGGCAGATCCCCGGCGCCGACACCGGCAGCGGCGCCGACACCGGCACCGAGGACGAGGGTCAGTCGAAGAGGTCAGGGTCCGACGCCGTGATCTGATCCCAGAGCGGGCGCGCCTGGAACCAGCCGGCCAGATGCCCGCCGATCTGCCCACGCGTGAGCAGGGCCGTCTCCCGGTCGATGTGCTGCGGCGTGCCCGCCGCCATCGCGAGGAGCTGCGCCTGGCAGGACCGCTCCATGGTGACGAACCACCACACGGCCTCGGCGACGGACTGCCCGACGGTCAACAGCCCGTGGTTCTTGAGGATGACCGCCTTGTGGTCGGCGAGGGCCTTGGCGACCCGCTCGCCCTCCTCGGTCTCGTTGACCACGCCCCGGTAGTCGTCGTAGATCCCGTGGTCCTCGAAGAAGGCACAGGCGTCCTGGGTGATCGGGTCGAGCGGGATGCCGAGGCTGGAGAAGGCCTTGCCGTGCAGGGAGTGCGAGTGCGCGGCGGCGATCGCGTCGGGCCGGGCGGCGTGGACCCGCGAGTGGATGACGAACGCGGCCCGGTTCACGGGCCTGCGCCCCTCCAGTACGGTCCCCTCGTGGTCCACCAGGATCAGGTCGGAGGCCTTGATCTGGCCGAAGCTCATGCCGAAGGGGTTGACCCAGAAGGCGTTCGGGTCGCCGGGGTCGCGGACGGTGATGTGCCCGGCGACCCCCTCGGAGAAGCCGAACCTCCCGAAGATGCGGAAACCGGCGGCGAGTTGCTCCTTGCGGTACCGGCGCTCCTCCTCGACGGAGTCGAAGGTGGGCGGCAGCGGAAGGACGACCCCTTCGGGCAACGGCCCGACGGCGGCGGCGAGCGCGGGCGGCACGGTGCTCATGACGGCTCCTCGGTGAGCGGGTGGGGCACGGGCGAGGCATGGCGCGCCAAAAGATACAGAGATGTATCCGATACGACAACGGATCAGGTGCGCAGATGGGGCGCATCGCGGAGTACGTCGGCCGGTCACGCGGCCGGCGCGCCGAAGCGGGCCAGGTGGTGCCAGACCCTCCACCTCCGTGCCCCGGTGGCTCGGGTCCAGGACCAGTGCCTCCACATCGCGCGCGATGTGGACCGGGCCGTGGATCTGCGCCTCGATGCAGTCGTCGAGCAGGTCCTTGTCGTCGCCCTCGGCGAGTGCGATCAGGCCCATCCGGGCCGCGACGCCGAACTCGGTGGGCTCCAGGAAACCGTCCGGACGGCAGAAGGTCGCCGGGTCCACGGCCGAGGGTTGCGGTCGGGGGTTTTCGCTGGCTACGGTCGATCCCGTACGGAAAGCGCTTACTCCCGTGCCTCGTCCGCTGCCCCCGTCCCCTGGAGTCCCCGCGTGCCCACCCCGGACGTCCTGATCTGCACCCGCACCACGGGCTACCGCCACGACTCGATCCCCGACGGGGCCGCCGCGCTCACGGAGCTGGCGCACGACCTCGGGTGGAAGGCCGAGGTGACCGAGGACCCGGAGGTGTTCACGCCCGGGCGCCTGGCCGGGTGTGCCGTCGTCGTCCTGCTGTCCACGACCGGGAACGTCCTGACGCCGGAGGGGCGCGTCGCCCTCGAGGCGTACCTCAGGGGCGGCGGCGCCCTTCTCGCCGTCCACGCGGCGGCCAACGCCGAGCCCGACTGGCCCTTCTACGGCGAGCTGCTCGGCACCCGCTTCGACGGCCACCCCGAGATACAGCCCGGCATCGTCCTCGTCGACGACCACGACCACCCCGCGACGGCACCGCTGCCGGCCCGCTGGGCCTGGACCGACGAGTGGTACAACTTCACGTCCGACCCGCGGGGCGGCACTGAGTCAGGGGTACGGATCCTCGCCCGGGCCGACGAGACCTCGTACCGCGGCGGCACCCACGGTGACGACCACCCGCTGGTCTGGTGCCGGGAGATCGACGGCGGGCGGGTGTTCTTCACCGCGCTCGGCCATGCCTCGGAGACGTACCGCGACCCCGTCTTCCGCGCCCACCTCTCCGGCGCCCTGACCTGGCTCACCGCCTAGAAACCGCCCGCCGGCCACGTTTCCCGAGGTCACGGCCGCTTTCGGGTCACCCCACCGCACCGCCCCTGTTGCGCCGAGCCCCGCTTAGCGGAAACGTGCAGACGGGGGCCGATGTCAGGAGGAGACCCGTCATGGGCATCGCCACCGTGAACCCCGCGACCGGCGAGACGCTGCGCGTCTACGAGGCCCACGGGCCCGAGGAGGTCGAGCGGCGGATCGCCGCCGCTCACGAGGCGTACCGCCAGTACCGCACCACCTCCTTCGCCGAACGCGCCCGCCTGCTGCGCGCCGCCGCCGGCCTCCTCGACGAGGACACCGAGGACATCGCGCACACCATGACCGTCGAGATGGGCAAGCCGATCGCCGCCGCCCGCGCGGAGGCCGGCAAGTGCGCCAAGGCGATGCGCTGGTACGCCCGCTCCGCCGAGGAACTGCTCGCCGACGAGCACCCGGCGGAGAGCGACGTCCAGGACTCCGGCGCCGACGTCGCGCGCGTCCACTACCGGCCGCTCGGCCCGATTCTCGCCGTCATGCCGTGGAACTTCCCGCTCTGGCAGGTGATCCGCTTCGCCGCGCCCGCGCTCATGGCGGGCAACACCGGCCTCCTCAAGCACGCCTCCAACGTGCCGCAGACCGCGCTCTACCTCGGCGATCTCTTCCGCCGCGCCGGATTCCCCGAGGGCTGTTTCCAGACCCTGCTCATCGGCTCCGGCGACGTCGAGCGCGTCCTGCGCGACCCCAGGGTCGTCGCCGCCACCCTCACCGGCAGCGAACCCGCGGGCAGGGCCGTCGCCTCCGTCGCGGGCGACGAGGTCAAGAAGACCGTCCTGGAACTCGGCGGCAGCGACCCGTTCATCGTCATGCCCTCGGCCGACATCGTCGGGGCCGTGAAGACGGCCGTCACCGCGCGCGTGCAGAACAACGGGCAGTCCTGCATCGCCGCCAAGCGGTTCATCGTCCACCAGGACGTGTACGACGACTTCTCCGAGCGCTTCACCGCCGCCATGAACGCCCTCACCGTCGGCGACCCCCTCGACGAGGCCACCGACGTCGGCCCCCTCGCCACCGAACAGGGCCGCACCGACCTGGAGGCGCTCGTCGACGACGCCGTACGGCGGGGCGCCACCGCCCTGTGCGGCGGCCACCGGCCGGCGGAGCCGGAGTTCGCGAACGGCTGGTACTACCGGCCGACCGTCCTCGTCGGCATCACTCCCGAGATGCGGATCCACCAGGAGGAGGCCTTCGGGCCGGTCGCCACGGTGTACCCGGTCCGTGACATCGAGGAGGCCGTGACCGTCGCCAACGACTCCCCGTTCGGTCTCAGCTCCAACGTCTGGACCCGCACCCCGGAGGACGTCGCCTTCTTCGTGCGCGACCTGGAGGCCGGGGGCGTGTTCGTCAACGGCATGACGGCCTCGCACCCCGCCCTCCCCTTCGGCGGGATCAAGCGCTCCGGGTACGGCCGTGAGCTCTCCGGGCACGGCATCCGCGAGTTCTGCAACGCGACGACGGTGTGGCAACGCGCCTGACCACCCGTCCACCGGCTCACCCGCGCCCTCGCGTCCGCCGGAACCGTCAGTTCGCGGCGTCCGCCGGGACCGTCAGTTCGCGCGGGTCGGCGTCATGATCCAGAGGGCCCGGTCACTCCCTCAGGCCCGGGTCACTCGCTCGGGCCCGAGTCGCCCCCTCAGGCCCGGGTCACTCGCTCGGGCCCGAGTCGCCCCCTCAGGCCCGGGTCACTCCCTCAGGCCCGAGTCGCCCCCTCAGGCCCGGGTCCACTCCGACAACCGTTCCGCCGACCATGTGTTGATCACCCGCTCCTCCGGCACTCCGCACTCCTCCGCCCGCGCGCACCCGAGGATCTGCCACTCCAGCTGGCCCGGTGCGTGCGCGTCCGTGTCGACCGCGAAGTACGTGCCCGCCGCCACCGCGAGCCGCAACAGCCGCCGCGGCGGGTCGAGCCGTTCCGGACGGCTGTTGATCTCGACCGCCGTCCCCGACTCGGCGCACGCGGCGAACACCCGCTCCGCGTCGAACGCCGACTCCGGCCGCAGCCGTCCGCCCGCCACCAGACGGCCCGTGCAGTGCCCGAGCACGTCCATCAGCGGGTTGCGCACGGCCCGTTCGAGCCGGCGGGTCATCGCCTTCCCGTCCATCCGGAGCTTCGAGTGGGCCGAACCGACCACCAGGTCGAGGCGGTCGAGCAGCTCGGGCTCCTGGTCGAGCGAACCGTCCTCCAGGATGTCGCACTCGATCCCGGTGAGCAGACGGAACGGCGCCCACTCCTCGTTCAGCGGCGCCACCACGTCCAGTTGCTCCCGGAGCCGCTCGGCCGACAGGCCCCGCGCCACCGTGAGCCGGGGCGAATGGTCGGTGAGCACGGCCCACTCGTGGCCGAGAGCCGCCGCCGCACGGCCCATGTCCTCGATCGTGGCGCCGCCGTCGGACCAGTCCGAATGGAGATGGCAGTCGCCGCGCAGGGCCGCCCGCAACGCCTCGCCGCCGCTCGTCGGTCCGGCGGTCCGCAGGGACTCCTCCAGCTCCGCCTCGAGCCCCGCCAGATACTCCGGGACCCGCCCGTCCAGCGCCTCCCGCACCACCGCCGCCGTCTTCGGCCCGAGGCCCTTCACGGACTCCAGGGTGCCCGCCGCCGCACGCTCGGCCGCCTCGCCCTCCGGCAGGGCGGAGACCGCGGCGGCGGCCGTGCGGAAGGCCCGTGCCCGGTACCCCGGGGCCTGGGCGCGCTCAAGGAGGAACGCGATCCGGTTCAGGGCGGCCACAGGATCCATGACGTCGCTCCTCGTTTTCCTCGAAACCCGTCCTCGGGCCCCCTCGGACCCGCTTCCCCAAGGCGGCGGGTCTCCTTTCGAGCCCGCTTCCCCAGGGCGGCGGGCCTTCCTCGGGCCCGTTTCCTCAGGGTGCTTCCCAGGTCTTCCTCAGACGGCGTCCCAGGTCTTCCTCACACGGCGTCCGCCGGCACCTCCGCCGGACCGATCTCGCACCACACGGCCTTGCCCTCACCGCGCGGCTCGACACCCCAGCGCGACGCCAGCGCGTCGAGCAGCATCAGTCCGCGCCCCGAGGTCGCGGCCTCGCCGGGGGTACGCCGCCGGGGCCAGGCGCTCGACCGGTCCTGCACCGACAGCCGTACCCGCCGCACCGGTTCGGGCAGCACCTCCAGGGTCAGCACCGCACCGCCCTCGGTGTGCAGCAGGACGTTGACGAGCAGCTCGCCCGTCAACAGCTCGGCGTCGTCGGCAAGTTCCGACATGCCCCAGTCGTGCAGCGCCTGCCCCACGGCCGCGCGCGCGTCCGACAGGCCCTGCGGATCGGCCTGGTGGATGTACTGGTGGATGCGCGGCGCGCGGGGCGTGCCCGGGTCCGGGCTGCGCCGCAGCACCAGAAGCGCGACGTCGTCGCCCGAGCCCCAGCGCTCCCACAGCCGCTCGGAGAGGTGGTCGGCGAGCGCCTCCGCCTGCGGCGGGCCGCTGCTGATGGCTCCCGAGAGCGCGGCCAGACCGGTCTCGATGTCCGACCCGGGCTGCTCGACGAGTCCGTCCGTGCACAGCACCAGCGTCTCCCCGGGGACGAGGTCGAGCCGCGTCTCGGGGAACTCCTCGTCGCCGAACACCGTCGCGAGCCCCAGCGGCAGCCCGCCCCGCAGCTTGGGCTGCCCGACCCGGCCGTCGGTGTGCCGGATCAGCGGCCCGAGATGCCCGGCCCGTACGGCCCGCAGCGTGCCGCTGCCCAGATCCACCTGGGCGTACGTGCAGGTGGCGAACCGGTTGGTGTCCAGCTCGGCGAGAAATCGGGAGGCGCGGGCCAGTACCGTCGAGGGGGCGTGGCCCTCACCCGCGTACGCGCGCAGGGCGATGCGCAGCTGCCCCATGATGGCGGCGGCGTGGGTGTCGTGTCCCTGGACGTCGCCCACGACGATTCCGACCCGGCCGCGGGGCAGCGGGATCACGTCGTACCAGTCGCCGCCGACCTGCCGCCCGCTCCAGGCCGCGTGGTACCGCACGGCGATCTCGCCGCCGCTGATCCGCGGGATCCGGCGCGGCAGCATCGTCGCCTGGAGCCCGGTCGCGAGCTCCCGCTCCTCGTCGAAGAGGATCGCCCGCTGGAGGGACTGGGCGACGATCGCCGCGAGCCCGAGGGCCAGGTTGCGCTCGTCGGCGTTGAACGAGGTACGGCCCCGGTAGAACAGGGCCATGCCGCCGAGCGACCGCGCCTGCGCGACCAGCGGCAGATAGCAGGCCGCCCGGAAGTCCAGCCGCGCCAGGTAGGGGGCCAGCTCGGGGAAGTCCCGCCCGAGCGACGGGAACGAGGAGACGAACCGGGGCCGACCGCTGAGCACCGCCTCGGCGAGCGGCATGCCCCGGTCGAGCCGCCGGGTCCGGAAGTCGTCGAGCGCGTCGAGGGTTTCGCCGCTGAGCGCGATGATGTTGAGCGAGCCGTTCTCGACGAGGCCGAGCGCCAGGCCGTCCGCGCCGAGCCTGGCGAGCCCGCCGGGGCCGGTCAGGGAGGCCGTCACGTCGTCCACGGTCACCGCGCGTGACAGCGCGGCCGTCGTCCGCTCGACGATGTTCGTCTGGACCTCGCGCCGCTTCTCCAGCTCCTGGACGAACGCGAAGCGGGTGACCTCGGCGGTCGTGTCCCGTACGACTCCGACGATCCGGCGCGCCCGTCCGTCCGGCGAGCGCAGGATCCGCGCCTGCACATGCGTCCAGTGGGGTGGTCCGTCGGCCTGCGGGATGGGGAAGTGCGCGGCGTACGACATCTCGCCGCTGGTGACCGCCTCCCGTACGACAGCCTCCAGTCTGGTCCGCTCCTCGGGATCGAGGCGGGCGATCAGCGACACCGGGCGGCCGTCGAAGGCGTCCGGGGCCACCCCGAAGACCAGCAGCCCGGACTTGTCGACATCGATGGTGCCCGTGTCGAGATCCCAGTCGAAGCTGCCGGTCCGGTTCATGGCGAGCCACTCGGCGGGCCCGATCTCGCCATTGCGCGTACGCCGGTCTTCATCGGTCATCCTCCCCATTGTCGAACCCGCGCCCCTCCGACGCCATGGCGATGACACGGCGTGGCGCGAGTTCGCCTCGACGGGGGAGCGGCCGGGAGGCTAGGGGAGCGGGGCCGGATGGCGGCGGGAGCGGCCGGGAGGTGAGGGGAGCGGGGTCGGATGGCGGCGGGAGCGGCCGGGAGGTGAGGGGAGCGGGGCCGGATGGCGGCGGGAGCGGCCGGGAGGTGAGGGGAGCGGGGCCGGACGGCGGCGGGAGCGCCGCGCGGGTCGTTCGGCGGGCCGGCACCACGGCGCCGCACGAAAATGCCGGTGGGCCCCGGCGTGCGGCGGGGCAGAATGGGCCGGTGCAGCCGCCCTACCGTGTTCTCGGTCCGTGCCAGGCCTTCCGTACCGACGACGGGACGGAGGCCGTCCTGAGCGGTGCCAGGCTCCGCGCCCTGCTCACCGCCCTCGCGGCGGCCGGCGGGCGGGCGGTGGGCACGCGCGCGCTGATCGACCAGGTGTGGGGCGACACCGACCGTGCCGAGGACCGTACGGCGGCGCTCCAGGCCCTCGTCGGGCGTCTGCGCCGGACCGTGGGCCGGGAGGCCGTCGTCTCCGCGCCCGGCGGCGGCTACCGGCTGGCCGCGGCCCCGGACGCCGTCGACCTCCACCGCTTCGAACGGCTCGCCGCCGAGGGCTCCGCCGCGCTCGGCGCGGGGGACCCGGCCCGGGCCGCCGCCCTCCTCGACGAGGCCCTCGGGCTCTGGCGGGGTCCCGCTCTCGCGGATCTGCCCGGCCGGGACGCCGACCCCCTGGTCGTACGGGTCGAACAGCGGCACACACAGGCGCGACGCGACCGGCTGGCCGCCGGCCTGGCCCTGGGACGGGCCACGGAGGTCCTCGCCCCGCTCGCCGCCCTGGCGGCCGGAGAACCGCTGGACGAACCTCTCCAGGCCCTGCGGATCCGCGCCCTGCGGGGGGCCGGGCGGACCGCCGAGGCCCTGGCCGTGTACGAGGAGGTCCGCGCGGGTCTCGCGGACCGGCTGGGCACGGACCCGGGACCCGCACTGCGCGCCCTCCACGCCGAACTCCTGGCGGACGCGGCGCCCGCGCCGGCGCCTTCGCCGGCCGCGTCGGAGGGGAGCGGGCAGGCGGTCGGTCATCCCGCCCGGCTGACCTCGTTCATCGGCCGGGACGACGACCTGGGCGCGCTCGCCGCCGAGTGGGGCGCCAGGCGGCTCGTCACCCTCACCGGGCCGGGCGGCGTCGGCAAGACACGGCTCGCCCTGGAGGCGGCCGAGACGTACCAGGGCGGCCCGGTCCACCTAGCCGAACTCGCCTCCGTACGCGAGGGGTCCACGGTCGTCGCCGCGGTCCTCAGCGCACTGGGCGCGCGCGAGACGCACGTCTGGCACCGTGCGGCGGTCGCCGCGACGGACCCGGAGGATCCCTTCGCCGAGCTCGTCGAACACTGCGCCGGGCGGCGGATGCTGCTCGTCCTCGACAACTGCGAGCACGTGATCGCCGCGGCGGCGGAGCTCACGCACGTGCTGCTCACACGCTGCCCGGGCGTCACCGTGCTCGCGACGAGCCGGGAGCCGTTGGGGGTGCCGGGGGAGATGGTGCGGCCGTTGGGTCCGTTGCCGGTGGGGATGGC
>NZ_JACSCH020000084.1 GCF_014451325.2 Streptomyces sp. CB02980
CCCGACCGGGAGCACTTCGGCCGGATCTTCTACAACCAGGCCCGGATGTCCGGCGCGGGCATCCCGCAGATCGCGGCGGTCCTCGGCTCGTGCACGGCCGGCGGCGCGTACGTGCCGGCGATGAGCGACGAGGCCGTGATCGTGCGGAACCAGGGCACGATCTTCCTCGGCGGTCCGCCGCTGGTGAAGGCGGCGACCGGTGAGGTCGTGACGGCCGAGGAGCTGGGCGGCGGCGAGGTCCACTCGCGGATCTCCGGCGTCACCGACCACCTCGCCGAGGACGACGCCCACGCGCTGCGGATCGTCCGGAACATCGTCGCGACGCTCCCCGACCGCGGCCCGCTGCCCTGGTCGGTCGAGCCGGTCGAGGAGCCGAAGGTGGACCCGGCCGGGCTGTACGGCGCGGTGCCGGTGGACTCCCGTACCCCGTACGACGTGCGCGAGGTCATCGCCCGGGTCGTGGACGGCTCCCGTTTCCAGGAGTTCAAGTCCGAGTACGGGCAGACGCTGATCACCGGCTTCGCCCGGATCCA
>NZ_JACSCH020000085.1 GCF_014451325.2 Streptomyces sp. CB02980
CCATCGACCACGTCAACCCCGAACGCCCCTGGCCGCGGATCGAGGAACTCGCCGCGAAGTCACGGGCCGCCGGGTTCGAGCTGCGTGAACGCCTCTGCGTCTACCCGGAGTTCGTCACCCGCGGCGAGCCCTGGCTCGACCCCCGCCTCCTCCCGCACGTCCGCGCCCTCGCCGACCCCGCCACCGGTCTGGCCAACCCCGACGCCCCGGTGCGCGGTCTGCCCTGGCAGGAACCCGACGAGGCGTTCACCGCTACGGGCCGCACCGACCTGCACGCCACCATCGACACCACCGGCCGCACCCACGACCGGCGCGAGGACTTCGACGACGTCTACGGCGACTGGGACGCCCTGCGGGAGGCAGCCGCACCGGGCATGGTCCCCGAGCGGGTCGACTCCGACGTCCGCGAGGCCCTCGCCGTCGCCGCCGACGACCCCACCAGGCTCACCGACACCCAGGCCCTCGCCCTCCTCCACGCCGACGGCCCGGCCCTCGACGCCCTCACCCGCATCGCCGACGA
>NZ_JACSCH020000086.1 GCF_014451325.2 Streptomyces sp. CB02980
GCCTCGGCACGTTCCACGAACCTCACCCACGCCGACGACGACTCGCAAGGAGAAGCACCATGTCACTGAAGAAGATCAACACCGTCCTGGCCGCCGTCTTCATCCTCTTCATCCTCTGGTTCGGGACGGAGTACATCCTGAGCCCGCAGACGACGGCACCGGGCTACGGCCTGCCGAGCCGGCCGCCCGGCGACGGCGACGGCTTCCTGATCATCAAGGGCATCCGCGACGTCGTCCTGGCCCTGGTCCTGGGCATCCTGCTGGTGACGGGCCACCGCCGGGCGCTGGGCTGGGTGCTGCTGGTAGAAGCACTCGCCGCCTACGGCGACATGACCAACGTACTGGCCCACCACGGCTCCGTGGCCACCGCGCTCGGCGTCCACGGCCTGACCGCGACACTGATGGTGCTCAACGGCCTGCTGATCATGCACGAGACCCGCAACGCCGCAGCCGCCGCTCCGCAAACGCCCGCCCCCCAGCCCGCCCAGCGCGGATCAGGCC
>NZ_JACSCH020000011.1 GCF_014451325.2 Streptomyces sp. CB02980
GCCGCGATCTGCGGGATGCCCGCGCCGGACATCCGGGCCTGGTTGTAGAAGATCCGGCCGAAGTGCTCCCGGTCGGGAAACACCTCGTCCTGCATCGGCAGGAACGCACCACCCGAATCGACCAGATAAAGACACGGGAGACGGTTCTCCAGCGCCACCTCCTGCGCCCGCAGATGCTTCTTCACCGTCATCGGGTAGTACGTACCGCCCTTGACCGTCGCATCGTTGGCGACGATCACACACTCACGACCCGAGACCCGGCCGACACCCGCGATCACCCCGGCCGCCGGCGCCGCATCGCCGTACATCCCGTTCGCCGCGAGCGGCGCCAGCTCCAGGAAGGGGGAGCCGGGGTCGAGGAGGGTGTCGACCCGGTCCCTCGGCAACAGTTTCCCGCGCGCGGTGTGCCGGGCCCGGGACCTCTCACCGCCGCCCAGCGCCGCCGCCGCGAGCTTGGCGCGCAGGACGGCCGCCAGCTCGTGGTGCGCCGCCTCGTTCGCCTGCCAGGCCGGCGAGGCGGGATCCGCCGCACTCGCCAGCACAGGTGCCTGCTGCATCCCTCGAGCTCCCTTGCTCGGTTAATGAGCGTTAACGTATGCCGTTCAGGTTAACGACCGCTAACCGGGTTGTCTAGAATCGAATCCATGACCACGACCCCCGCCACGATCCGGACCGCCACCGGCAGGACCGACGCCCCGACGCGGCGCCAGCAGATCCTCAAGGAGGCCGCCCGCCTCTTCGCCGAGCGCGGCTTCCACGGCGTGGGCGTGGACGAGATAGGAGCCGCCGTCGGCATCAGCGGCCCCGGCCTCTACCGCCACTTCCCCGGCAAGGACGCGATGCTCGCCGAGCTCCTCGTCGGCATCAGCGAGCGCCTCCTCGACGGCGGCCGGCTGCGGGTCGGCGAGACCACCGGCGACCCCGAGGCCCTGCTCGGCGCCCTCATCGACGGCCACATCGACTTCGCCCTCGACGACCGGCCGCTGATCATCCTCCACGACCGCGAGCTGGACCGCCTCAAGGACGAGGACCGCAAGCGGGTACGGCAGCTCCAGCGGCAGTACGTCGAGCTGTGGGTGACGGTGGTGCGGGAGCTGTACCCGGACGCGGGGGAGTCGGAGTCGCGGACGGCGGTCCACGCGGTGTTCGGCCTGCTCAACTCGACGCCGCACCTCGACGCGGTGGGTCGCCGGTCGATGGAGGACCTTCTCCGGCGCCTGGCCCACGGGGCCTTCGGGGCGCTCCAGGGCTAGGGTCTGTCCGGCGGATCAGGGTCGGACACCCCCTGGGGCCCGGCGGGTCCACGGGACGGAACGATTGTCCACAACGGCGGGCCGTCGTCCAGAATGAGCCCCATGCCGATACTCAGCCGCCCTGCCCTTGTCGAGCACCTCGTCCGCACCCGGATCGCGGGAGACGTCGCCACTCCGCGCGACAACAACCTCTCCCACTACCGCAAGCTCGCCAACGGCGACCGGCACTACTGGCTCGGCCTGGAGCTCGGCGACCGCTGGACCGACGAGCAGGACGTGCTCGCCGTGATGGCCGAGCGCTGCGGAGTCATCGACGACCCGGCCCACCGGGCCGGCCAGGACACCATCGACCCCGAGCTCACCGTGGACGGCCTGGAGCGGATGGCCGCCCGGCTCCGCAAGGCCGCCGCCGGCAAGGAGCGGGTCCTCTTCGCGACCGGCCACCCCGGCGCGCTGATCGACGTGCACAGCCGGGTCGCGGCCGGGCTGCGCGCCCAGGGCTGCGACATCGTGAAGATCCCCGGGGGGCTCGTCGCCGACGAGGGGTACGTCGTGCAGTTCGCCGACGTCGCGGTCTTCGAGCGGGGTGCGAGCCTCTGGCACACCCACTCCCCGGAGCCGATGAACGCGATCCTCGACGCGCTCGGCGAGGACGGACGGCCCGATCTGGTGATCGCGGACCACGGGTGGGCCGGGCGGGCGGGGCAGCGGGGGATCGACTCGGTGGGGTACGCGGACTGCAACGACCCCGCCCTCTTCATCGGCGAGGCCGAGGGCACGATGCAGGTCACGATCCCGCTGGACGACCACGTCCTGGACCCGCGCTTCTACGAACCGATGACGACGTACACCCTGAACGCGGCCGGCCTCCTCTGACGACCTGACCGCGCGCCGCGGTGCCCCCACCCCTGCTGTTCCGGGGCACGCGCCCCGTCCCTGCGGCGCCCCTTTGCCGGGCCTAGGCTTCCGCGCCTGAACCCGCACCACAGGTGCGGCGCACAGTCGGGTGCGGGTCCAGGCACAAGGGGCGGAGGCGCCGCCGAGGGCGCCGTCCCGTGTGCCCACCCGTCCCGCCCAGCGGGACGATTGCCCACACGGCGGTGGGGTGGGGCGCGGCGTGTGCTTGCGCAGAGGTGGTGTGGGCGGGGTGGCGCACGGCGTGTGGGGTCCGTGAGTTCTCAGGGGTGGGGGCGGTGTTGGGTCAGGGCTGGGGTGGGGTCCAGGTAGACGCGGCGGATTTGGGGGAAGCGTTCCCGGAGCTGCGACTCCGCGTCCTCGCACGCCCACTCCACCTGTTCCGCCGATGACACGTCCCGGAAGTCGACCTTCGCCGCGATCAGTACCTCCCCGGGCCCTTGGATGAGCGTCGTCAGGTCGAGGACGTCCACCACGTGCGGCACGGAGAGCAGCTCCTCGCGGACCTCGGCCCGTACGTGCTTCGGCAGCGGCCGGCCGATGAGGAGTTCGGCGTTGGAGCGGCCCAGGACCCAGGCCACGTACACGAGCAGCGCGCCGATGAGGATCGACGCGACGCCGTCCCAGACGCCGGAGCCGGTGATCTGGCCGCCGAGGAGCCCGCCCGCCGCCAGCATCAGGCCGGCCAGGGCCGCCGAGTCCTCCATCACCACCGCCTTCACCGTGGTGTCGGGGGTGAGGCGGAGGTAGCGGGCGAAGGGGGTCCGGGCCCGATCCGCCTCGGCCCGCATCTGCCTGACGCCGGTCCGGAGCGAGTAGCCCTCCAGGACGAAGGCGACGCCCAGCACGATGTACGAGACCAGCGGGTCGCCCAGCTCCTCGCCGTGGGTGAGGGTGTGGATGCCGTCGTAGATCGAGAAGACCGCGCCGCCCACGAAGGTCGCCACGGCCGCGAGCATCGCCCAGACGTACCGTTCGCCCGCGTAGCCCACCGGGTGGTCCTCGTCCGCCGGCTTCTCGCTCCGCTTCAGCGCGGTGAGCAGCATGACCTCGGTGACGGTGTCGGCGACCGAGTGGGCGGCCTCCGACAGCATCGCGCTGGATCCGCTGATGACACCGGCGACGGCCTTGGCGGCGGCGATCCCCAGATTCGCCACCGCCGCCACGATCACCGTGAACGTGCTCTCACCGTTCTCCGACTGTTCTGCCATGACATCGGACGCTATGTCCGATCATCAGCGCGGCACGCGAACGACACCCTCCTGGATGACCGAGATCGCGAGCCTGCCGTCCTGTGTGTAGATCCGGGCCTGGCCCAGGCCGCGCCCGCCGGACGCGGTCGGCGACTCCTGGTCGTACAGCAGCCATTCGTCGGCCCGGAAGGGGCGGTGGAACCACATCGCGTGGTCCAGGGACGCCCCGACGACGTCCCCGACGGCCCAGCCGCCCCGCCCGTGCGCGAGCAGGACGGAGTCGAGCAGCGTCATGTCGGAGACGTACGTGGCGAGGACGACGTGGAGGAGAGGGTCGTCGGCCAGCTTGCCGTTGGTGCGGAACCAGACCTGCGAGCGCGGCTCGCGCGGCTCCCCGACCGAGCCCCACGGGGGGACCTCGGCATAGCGGAGGTCGACGGCCGCCCTGGCCTCGATCAGCCGGTCCGCGACCTCGCGGGGGAGGTGACGGGGCAGCATCTCGGCCGGTGTGGGGAGCGACTCCGGGTCCGGCGCGGCCGGCATGTCCGCCTGGTGGTCGAGCCCCTCCTCGTACGTCTGGAAGGACGCCGAGAGGTGGAAGATCGGCTGCCCGTGC
Source organism: Streptomyces sp. CB02980 (assembly GCF_014451325.2). Classification (GTDB taxonomy): domain Bacteria; phylum Actinomycetota; class Actinomycetes; order Streptomycetales; family Streptomycetaceae; genus Streptomyces. Next base: position 3,978 of record NZ_JACSCH020000011.1, read on the forward strand.
TGGACGGCGACGACCCGGCGGGTGGTGAAGGAGCGTCCGTCGCGGATCCGGTCGACGGTGTACACGATCGGCGCGCCCGGGTCCCCGGGCCGCAGGAAGTACGCGTGGAGCGAGTGCGCCAGGCGGTCTGCGGGTACGGTCCTGCCGGCCGCCACCAGGGCCTGGGCGGCCACCTGGCCGCCGAAGACGCGGGGGACGAGCGCGGAGCGGGACTCACCCCGGAAGATGTCCCGCTCGATCCGCTCCAGGTCGAGCAGATCGAGCAGGGCATCCAGGGCGTTGTGTGCGTCGGGCACCTGGACCTAGAGGCCCATCGACTTGGCGATGATCGACTTCATGATCTCGCTGGTGCCGCCGTAGATGCGGTTGACGCGGTTGTCGGCGTACAGGCGCGCGATCGGGTACTCGTTCATGTAGCCGTAGCCGCCGTGCAGCTGGAGGCAGCGGTCGATGACGCGGTGCGCGACCTCGGTGCAGAAGAGCTTGGCGCTCGCGGCCTCGGCCGGGGACAGCTCGCCCGCGTCCAGGGCCTCCAGGGCGCGGTCGGCCACGGCCTCGGCGGCGTCGACCTCGGCCTGGCAGGCGGCCAGCTCGAACTTGGTGTTCTGGAAGTGCGCGACCGGCTTGCCGAAGACGGTGCGGTCCTGCACGTACTCCTTGGCGAAGCGCACGGCGGCCTTGGCCTGCGCGTACGCACCGAAGGCGATGCCCCAGCGCTCGGAGGCCAGGTTGTGGCCGAGGTAGTGGAAGCCCTTGTTCTCCTCGCCGAGGAGGTCCTCGACGGGCACCTTGACGTCGACGAAGGCGAGCTCGGCGGTGTCGGAGGTGCGCAGGCCGAGCTTGTCCAGCTTGCGGCCGATGGAGTAGCCCTCGGACTTGGTGTCCACGGCGAAGAGGGAGATGCCGTGGCGGCGGTCCTCGGCCGTCGGGGCGGACGTACGGGCGCAGACGATCACCCGGTCGGCGTGGACGCCACCGGTGATGAAGGTCTTGGAGCCGTTGAGGACGTAGTGCGTGCCGTCCTCGGAGAGCTTGGCGGTGGTCTTCATGCCCGCGACGTCGGAGCCGGTGCCCGGCTCGGTCATCGCGAGGGCCCACATCTCCTCGCCGGTGACGAACTTCGGCAGGTAGCGCTTCTTCTGGTCGCCGGTGGCGAGCATCTTGATGTACGGCAGGGCGAGCAGCACGTGGACACCGGAACCGCCGAACTGCACACCCGCGCGCGAGGTCTCCTCGTAGAGGACGGCCTCGAACTTGTGGGTGTCCAGGCCCGCGCCGCCGAACTCCTCGGGCACGTTGATGCCGAAGATGCCCAGCTCGCCGAGCTTGTCGTAGAACTCGCGCGGCGCCTGGCCGGCCGCGAACCACTCGTCGTAGACCGGGACGACCTCGGCCTCGATGAAGGCGCGGATGGTCTCCCGGAACGCCTCGTGGTCCTCGTTGAATACGGTACGGCGCACGATGCGACTCCTCCGGTGCCCAGTTGTCTAAGCGCTTGCTCAGTCTGTCGTCAACGAAGTTACCCAGCGGTCACTCGCCCTGTCCAGACTTCTCGCCTGTGATCCAGGCCCGCCCCACGGAGTCGTACGCGTACGCGGGCCGCCCCTTCGCCCCGCTCGTCCGAAAGGGCAGGCCGTCCTCGTCCCCGATCCGGACCGTGCCCCGGCGCCCCTCCGAGCTCCACTCCAGCTCCAGGTACCAGCGGCAGTCGCACCCCGCCGCCCCGGCCGAGACCAGCAGCTCCTCCGGCTCGGCGGCGCTGACCGCGTACGGGAAGGAGACCGCCGGGAGCGTCCGGCCCTCCTGCCCGGAGGCGTCGTACCCGTCCAGCGCCCGCGCCACGGGCCGCGGCCGGTCCAGGTCCACCTCGAAACGGCGCGGCGTCACCGCCCCGCCGCACCCGTCGTCCATCCGGTACGCCGCCCACGGCAGCGGCGCGCCCCGCTCCACCACCCGCACGTGCAGCGCCTGGAGCACCACCGCCGCCGCGCTCTTCCCCTGCACCGACACCCGCACCAGCGTCTCCCCGCCGTCCACGGCCCCCTGCGCCGCCGCCCAGCTCCGCGCGTCGGCCGACTCCGGCGGGGGAGGGGGCGTCCGCTCCACGAGGTAGGTGTGCCCGCATCCGTTCTTCCAGAGGTCCGAGGCGACCGTCCACGTCAGCGGCGCCGGTGGTTCGGCGGCCCGCTCCCGGGTCTTCCCGGGCAGGAGTACGGCTCCGAGCGTCACCGTCCCCACGACCGCCAGCGCCCCGCAGACCACGCCCACCCACCCCCAGCGGTGCCTCCGCCGCTCGGGCGGGAGGCCCGGCACGCGCGCGTGCACGGGTTCCGACTCGGGCTCGGGCGCCGCCTCCGGGGCCGGAGCGGGCGCCGGGTCGGGCTCGGGCGCCGGCTCCGCGCCGGGTTCCGGTGCCGGAGGGCGGCGGGCGCCGTCCGCGCGGGTCCAGGCCACCTCCAGGGCCCGCCGCTCCTCCTCGTCCGCCCCGCACAGCAGGGCGAGGCGGTCGACCACGGCGAACTCCTCCGGGACGGTCGCGCCGGAGCAGTAGCGGTGGAGGGTGGACGCGCTGACGCTCAGGCGCCGGCCCAGCGCCTCGTAACTCCTCCCGTCCCGCGCCTTCAGTGCGCGCACGAGCCGCGCGAACTCCTCGACGGCGGCGTCCTTCGGCATTCCATCCCCCTCGACCCTGCGTCCCACCCTTCACGTCCTTGCACGTCAGCGGGGGTGGAATGGTTCCGGGACGGATGGCGGGCGCGTCACCGTTGCAGGCGGCGGGCGCCGGCCCGACGCTGGTTGAGCACTGACCGAACGACCCGACGGGGGATCCACCACCATGAACAAGCTCCGTACCGCACTCGCCACCACCGCCGCTGCCGCCCTGGGCCTCGCGGCCCTCGCCACGGGCCCGGCGCAGGCCGCCGCCCAGCCCGCCTTCCTCGCCGCGTCCCAGATGCCGCCGTCGTCGACGCCGTGGACCGCCACCCAGGTCTTCGCCGGTGTCCCGGAGAACGGCGGCGCCCTCTGCGCCCCGTACAAGATCCCGGCGCAGAACACCCGCTACCGCGAGTTCAGCACCGAGCTCGACACCAACGGCGTCCAGATCACCACCGTCGCCCGCACCGAGGCCGATGCCGTGAAGCTGGTCGACACCCTCCGCAAGGCCCTCGCCGGCTGCGGGCCCCTCCTTGAGCGGCAGAACCCGGGCCTGCACGCCGTCAGCGCCTCCCACGGCAAGCTCGCCGTCGAGGAGGGCGCCTGGGTCTACAGCCTGGACACCGCCGACCCGCAGGTCGGCAACACCGACATCCACCTCTTCTCGGTGGGCCGTGACGGCCGGACCGTCACGTTCGTCCGGTGGGGTCAGATGGGCGACCTGAAGGACGCGCCGCTGACGGCGTTCAAGGCGACGACGAAGACCGCCGTCAACAAGCTCTGGTCCTGACGCAGCGTCATCACGGCAGATATTGAACTACTCAGAGTGACAGTCAAGTCGCAGAATACCTCCATTCGGGCGATACTGGGAGGTGAGATTCCGACGTAGGCATGCTCGTGTCGAGCCGAGCTGCCCATCCGTCGTCAGGCCGCTGTCGGCCGGGGGGACCGTTTCGAATGTGATGCGAAAGGATGCGTCATGGAACTCGAATCCCTCCCTGATGAGGTCGTCGCCGAGATCGAGGTACGGGATCGCTGGAGGCGCGCATTGGCCCACGACGGCCTGGAGTTCATCTTCACCGACCTCGGGAGATGGCCACTGGGCAAGACGGTGCGGGTCGCGTTCCTCGACGGGAACGACCAGTTGCACGCGGACATCGCGGGAGCGACGAAGCAGATCACCGACGCCTGCAACCTGACACTCGACTTCGGGCAGAACGGGGCCGGAACGTTCCGGCGATGGACCACGGCCGACACCGACTACGCCGCCGAGATCCGGGTCAGCTTCGACCAGTCGGGCTTCTTCTCCCTGGTGGGCACCGACAGCACGGACCGCACCATCGGCGCGGGAGGCGGCCCGGTCGGCGGCAACCCCAACCAGCGCAGCCTGAACCTCGGGCGGTTCGTGTCGAACAGGCCCGTCGACTGGAAGGGCACCGTGCGGCACGAGTTCCTGCACGCACTGGGATTCCACCACTCCCACCAGAACATGCGCGGCACCTGCGAGGGCGAGTTCCGGTGGGAGGACCCGGCCGACTACATCCTCACGCAGGACCCGACCGGTGCCTTCGTGGCGGACGCCCAGGGTCGGCAACCCGGCATCTACACGTTCCTCGCGGGTGCGCCGAACCGGTGGCCGCGCGCGAAGGTGGACCACAACCTGCGCACCGTGAACGACCCGGATCTCGTTCTCGGACCCTTCGACACGAGGTCCGTGATGCTGTACCGGTTCCCGGAGTTCTTCTACAAGTCCACCCCCAGCAGCTGCGCGCCGGCCAGTGACGGGCAGAACCTGTCGGACGGCGACAAGCGCGGTCTCGACCTGCTGTACCCGCACACCGCAGGCGCACTGGCGGACCGTCAGGCCCGCGCCGACGCGGTCCTGGAGTCCCTCGGGACCGGTGCCGAGGGGACTCCCGCCTCCAACGGCGGCGGCCTGGCGGAGGCGTACCGCAGCCGGGTCGAGGAGCTGGCTGCCGCCCAGGCCGCGGGCGTTCACTGACCCGGCCGAGCAGCACGAGCGGCTCCTCGGTGAGTCGCAGAGCGGAGGACTCGAGCACGCCGACGGGGGTGGCGTGCCGAGTCCTCCGCGTCCCGAGTCCTCGGCGTCCCGAACGCCTGATCACGCAACTGGGGCGACGCCCGAACCGGCCGCCGCGACACCGGGGCGGATTCCGGTGGAGTCCTCGGCCCCTCCCCTCAGAGGGACTTGAGCGCGAACCACAGCTCCATGCGCACGTCCGGGTCGTCCAGGTCCCGGTCCAGGAGGGCGGCGCAGCGGGTGATCCGCTGGCGGACGGTGTTGCGGTGGATGTCCATCGCGGCGGCCGTCCGGTCCCAGCCGCCGTGCAGCGAGAGCCAGACGCGCAGGGTCTCGGCGAGGGGTTCGCTCAGCGGGGCGAGGAGGGCGCGCGCGTGGGCGGTGGCCTCGTCCGGGTCCACCAGGGCGGCGATCCCGCCCGGGCGGTGCCGCACCAGATCCGCCCCGGTCGCCTCCGCCCGCCGCAGGGCTCGCGCCGCCTGCGCGTCGGCCGCCGCGAGCTCGCCCACCTCCACCGGGGCGCTCACCCCGAGCGTCCAGCCGGACTGAGCGGTGACGGGGGAGGGGGCGGGCAGGAGCAGGCGTACGGCTCCGAGCGCGGCCCCTGCAGCGGTACCGCCCGAGCCCGCAGCCCCCGGGGCCGTGCCGCTTGAGCGGGCCGCGCCTGGAGCCGTACCTCCCGAGCCGGCGGCCCCTGCTGCCGTGCCGCCCGAGCCCCCGGCCCCTGGAGCCGTACCTCCCGAGCCCGCCGCCCCCGGAGCCGTACCGCCCGTGTCCAGCAGCGGTGTGCCCAGGGCCGCCGCCAGGCCCGCCGCCGCGAACGGGGTGCCGTCGCCGCCCGAGGCGTGGACCACAGTCCACGGGCCCGGGCCCAGTGCGCCCGCGATCTCCGCCGGGGCCGTGCCGAGCAGGAGCCGGACCAGGGCCCCGTCCCGTACGGTCGCGTCCGCGCCCCGGTGCGGGGCCGTCAGCAGGGACAGCAGGACGACCGCGACCCCCGCGATCGTGTGGTCCCCGGGGCCGCGCCGCTCCGTCGCCACCCCGAGCGTCAGCCCGTCCCCGCCGCCGAGCGCGTACGCGGCGAGCCGGAGCCCGCCGCCGTCCCCGCTCGCCGAGGCCGGGCCGCCCGGGCGCGGGCCGAGGACGCCCGCGAGGTCCCGCAGCGCCCGGGTCACCTCCTCCGGCACCTCACGGCCGGCCGCCACCGACTCCGTACCGTCCGCCCCGAAGAGCACCGCCCGTCCCCCGAGTCGTGAGGCGAGCGCGCCGAGCACCGCCGGGACCGGGGCCGGCCGGGCCGCGGCCGCCGCCAGGGACTGCTGCGCCTCCGTCACCCGGCGGAGCTCGTGCAGCCTGGCCTCCGCCATCAGCCGCCACAGCGCCCGCGCCACCGCCGTGAACGGGGTCCTCGGCGGCACCTCGACCAGCGGCAGACCGTGCCGGGCGCAGGCCTCGACGAGCTCCGCGGGGACCGTGTCGTACACCGGCGTCACGCCGAAGGCGAGCGCCGCCGCCCCCGCCTCCACCACCCGCTCCACGTAGTGCGCCGGGTCGGCGAGCAGCACGCCTGCCGTCATGAGCAGCTCACCGCCGAGTAGGTACGGATACGGGTCGGCCATCTCCGAGGTGTGCACCCAGTGGATCGAGACGTCCTCGGGACCGGCGAGCAGCCGCAGCCCGAGGTCCCGCCGGGCGAGCAGCGCGGCCAGCGAGACCGGCGGCGCGGGAGGGGTGGCGGCGGGCTCGGCGGAGGTCATGGTCATGGGCCCTTCGTACACCCCCCGCCCGGTCAGTGGAGGAAACGTACACTTCATCGTCGCTTTCCGGCCACCTACTGTCATGGCATCCAGAGGCCGCGGGTACGGGCGGATGTCCCCGCGATCAGCTTCCGGTCACTCCCCTGCACGACACGCCACCGAGGTGAACGAAGGAGGCCCCATGGCCGTCGACTACACAGTGATCGCCCTGTACCTGGCCGGCATGCTCGCGATGGGCTGGTGGGGCATGCGCCGTGCCAAGTCCAAGAGCGAGTTCCTGGTCGCCGGGCGCCGCCTCGGTCCCTGGATGTACTCCGGCACGATGGCCGCCATCGTCCTCGGCGGTGCCTCCACCATCGGTGGCGTGGGCCTCGGCTACAAGTACGGCCTCTCGGGCGCCTGGATGGTCTTCGCCATCGGCCTCGGCCTGCTCGCGCTGAGCGTGTTCTTCTCCGCCCGGATCGCCCGGCTGAAGGTCTACACCGTCTCCGAGATGCTCGACCTGCGCTACGGCGGCCGGGCCGGCGTCATCTCGGGCGTCGTCATGTGGGCGTACACGCTGATGCTCGCGGTCACCTCGACCATCGCGTACGCCACCATCTTCGACGTCCTCTTCGACCTGCCCCGGACCCTCGCGATCGTCCTCGGCGGCACCATCGTCGTCGCCTATTCGACGCTCGGCGGCATGTGGTCCATCACCATCACCGACATGGTGCAGTTCGTGGTGAAGACCATCGGCGTGCTGCTCCTGCTGCTGCCGATCGCCGTCGTCAAGGCGGGCGGCTTCGCCGAGATGAAGGCCGCGCTGCCCACCTCGTACTTCGAGCCCCTCGGCATCGGCGGCGAGACGATCTTCACGTACGTGCTGATCTACACCTTCGGCATGCTCATCGGCCAGGACATCTGGCAGCGGGTCTTCACCGCCCGCACCGACAAGGTCGCCAAGTGGGGCGGCACCGTCGCCGGCACCTACTGTCTCGTGTACGCCCTGGCCGGAGCCGTCATCGGTACGGCGGCGAAGGTGCTCTACCCGAACCTGCCGAGCGCCGACGACGCCTTCGCCACCATCGTCAAGGACGAGCTGCCGATGGGCGTCCGGGGCCTGGTCCTCGCCGCCGCGCTCGCCGCCGTCATGTCGACCTCCTCCGGCGCGCTGATCGCCTGCGCCACCGTCGCCAACAACGACATCTGGTCGCGGCTGCGCGGAACCGTGTCGGTGGACAAGGACGACCACGACGAGGTGAAGGGCAACCGCGTCTTCATCCTGATCATGGGCATCGCCGTCATCCTCATCGCCATCGCCCTCAACGACGTCGTCCAGGCCCTCACCGTCGCCTACAACCTGCTGGTCGGCGGGCTCCTCGTGCCGATCCTCGGCGGACTGCTCTGGCGCCGCGGCACGGTCCAGGGCGCGCTCGCCGCGGTCACCGTCGGCGGCCTGGCTGTCATTGGCCTGATGTGGACTTACGGAATCTTGGCAAATGAGCCTGTTTACTATGGTTTGTTGGCCTCGCTCGCCGCATATGTGATCGTTTCCCTGTCGACCCGTCCGACGGACGCCGCCGTGCTCGCGCACTGGCGCGCCCGCCTCGCGGGCCGGGAGACCCCCGAGGCCGACCCGACGCCGGAGACCGTTCCGGCCCCCGCGACCGGCTGACCGCACCGAGACTCCCGGACGGGGCCCCGAGACCCGAGGCCCCGACCGGACCCCCACCGATACATCCCAGGAGGACCCGACCATGAGCAGCAGCGACCAGAACACCCCGCGCGGCCCGATCGACTCGTCCCGCATCCCGCGGTACGCCGGTCCCGCGACGTTCGCCCGGCTGCCGCGGCTCGACGAGGTCGGCACCGCCGACATCGCCGTGGTCGGCGTCCCCTTCGACAGCGGCGTCTCCTACCGCCCCGGCGCCCGCTTCGGCGGCAACGCCATCCGCGAGGCCTCCCGCCTGCTCCGCCCGTACAACCCGGCGCAGGACGCCTCCCCGTTCGCCCTCGCCCAGGTCGCGGACGCCGGTGACATCGCCGCCAACCCGTTCAACATCAACGAGGCCGTCGAGACGATCGAGGCCGCGGCGGACGACCTGCTGAACTCCGGCGCCCGCATGATGACCCTCGGCGGCGACCACACCATCGCGCTTCCGCTGCTCCGCTCCGTCGCCAAGAAGCACGGCCCCGTCGCCCTGCTCCACTTCGACGCGCACCTCGACACCTGGGACACGTACTTCGGCGCCGAGTACACCCACGGCACCCCGTTCCGCCGCGCCGTCGAGGAGGGCATCCTCGACACCGAGGCGCTCTCCCACGTCGGCACGCGCGGCCCGCTGTACGGCAAGCAGGACCTCACCGACGACGAGAAGATGGGCTTCGGCATCGTCACCTCGGCGGACATCTACCGCCGCGGCGCCGACGAGGTGGCCGACCAGCTGCGCCAGCGCATCGGCGACCGCCCGCTGTACATCTCCATCGACATCGACTGCCTCGACCCGGCCCACGCGCCGGGCACCGGCACCCCGGAGGCGGGCGGCATGACCTCCCGCGAGCTCCTGGAGATCCTCCGCGGCCTCTCCTCCTGCAACCTGGTGTCGGCGGACGTCGTCGAGGTCGCCCCGGCCTACGACCACGCCGAGATCACCGCGGTCGCCGCCTCCCACACCGCGTACGAACTGACGACGATCATGTCCCGCCAGATCGCCGAGAGCCGCGCCGCGAAGTAGTCGCCCCCGCCAGGCGCGGCGCGCGCCGCGCCTGGCCATCGGGCCTGGTTGTGGGCAATCGTTCCGCAGGGCTGGGGGCACCCCCAGGCGAAGCTCTGGGGGAGGGTGGGCACAACCCGACCACCGGGCCGCACCCGACCGACCGAGCCACGCCCCGAGGGACCTGATGACCCACGACCACGACCTGGTACTCCGCCCGACCGCCGCGCAGACGACCGCCGCGCTCAACCCGCCCGCAGGGCGGAACGGCGGTGACCTCGTCGTCGAGACCCTCACCGGCCTCGGCGCCACCACCGTCTTCGGCCTCCCGGGCCAGCACGCGCTCGGCATGTTCGACGCCCTGCGCCGCTCCGCCCTCCGGTACGTCGGCCTCCGTGTCGAGAACAACGCGGGCTTCGCCGCCGACGCGTACGGCCGGATCACCGGCGAGGCGGCCCCGCTGCTGCTCTCCACCGGCCCCGGCGCGCTCATGTCGCTCGCCGCGCTCCAGGAGGCGGCTGCCGCCTCCGCGCCCGTCCTCGCGATCGGCAGCCAGATCCCGGTGGCCGGCCTCGGTGGCGGCCGGCACGGCTACCTGCACGAGCTGCGCGACCAGCAGGCGTCCTTCCGGGACATCGTGAAGTCGGTCCACACGGTCCGTACGCAGTCCCAGATCCCGTCGGCCATCGCCGCGGCCTGGGAGTCGGCGCTCACCGCCCCGCACGGGCCGGTCTGGGTGGAGATCCCGCAGGACGTGCTCCTCGCGGAGACCACCCTGCCGGTCGTGACGGCGATGGACGCGACGCCCGAGGACATCGCCCCGCGCCCGGAGCTGACGGCGGTCGCCGCGTACCTCCTGGCGAACGCCGAGCGCCCGGCGATCATCGCGGGCGGCGGGGTCGTCCGCTCCGACGCCTCGGGCAAGCTGCTCGCGCTCGCGGAGCGGCTCGACGTCCCCGTGGTGACGACCTTCGGCGGCAAGGGCGCGTTCCCCTGGGAGCACCCGCTGTCGCTGCAGTCCTGGCTGGAGGACCGGCACACCACCGACTTCCTGGAGGACGCGGACGTCCTGCTCGTCGTCGGCTCGGGGCTCGGGGAGCTGTCCTCGAACTACCACACGTTCGCGCCGCGCGGCCGGGTGATCCAGATCGAGGCGGACGCCGGGAAGCTGGAGTCCAACCACGCGGCGCTCGGCATCCACGCGGACGCCCGGCTCGCGCTCCAGGCACTCCTGGAGACGGTGCCGGAGCGCCGGGACGCCACCGCTCCCGAGCGGGTCTCGGCCGTCCTGACGAAGGTCCGGGACCGGATCGCGGCGCAGGACCTGGGCCTGGAGCAGCGCATCGTCGCGGCGGTACGGGAGGCGCTCCCGGAGCGGTCCCCGAGCTTCTGGGACATGACGATCCTGGCGTACTGGGCGTGGTCGGCCTTCGACGCGAAGCACCCGAACACGATGCACTCCGCGCAGGGCGCAGGCGGCCTCGGCTACGGCTTCCCGGCGGCGCTCGGCGCGGCGGCGGCGGACCCGAGCCGGCCGGTGCTCGCGGTGTCCGGCGACGGCGGCGCGATGTACTCGATCGCGGAGCTGGCGACGGCGAAGCAGTACGGCCTCGACGTGACGTGGCTGATCGTGGACGACGGCGGCTACGGCATCCTGCGCGAGTACATGACGGGCGCGTTCGGCGAGGCCACGGGCACGGAGCTGTCCCGCCCGGACTTCGTGGCCCTTTCGGAGTCCTTCGGCGTCCCGGCGACCCTGACGACCCCGGAATCCCTGACGGCGGACCTCGCGAAGTCCCTCGCGACCCCGGGCCCGTCGGTGGTCGTCCTCCCGGCCCTCCTCCGCATGTTCGAGCCGACGCACCTCTGACGGTGCCGAGCCGGTGGCCCGGACCCGGAAGGGCCGGGCCACCGGGGCTCACCCGACGAGTCCCTCCCACGCCTTCCGGTACTCGGCGAGCCGCGCCTCGTACCCCTGCCGGAACTCCTTCGCCTCCCGGGGGGTGAGTCCCTCGCGGGACATCCGCTCCGGCCGTATCAGCCTTCCCGCGTCGGCGAAGACCACGGCGGCCGCCTCCGCCACGGTTCCGCCCTTCTGCCGGGCGGCGAACACCTGGACCCCGACCGCCCGCAGACACTCCTCGAAGACGCTGCGCGGCTTGCCGGCCGTCCGCTCCAGCTCCGCCTCGGGGGCGGGGTCGACCCTCCCGGCCACCGCGAGCCCCCGCAACGCGAGCAACGCCGCGTACAGCTGCCCCCACGCGTACGGCCTGCCGTCCTCGATCCGCGTCACGTACGACCCCTTCTCCCCGGGCACCCTGCGAGACCACCCCGCACTCCCTGTCCCCATACCCATCCCGAGGCCCCCTCGCGCGCCGGGGCCGTCCGTGAGGTCCTAGGACCAGAGACCGGACCTTCTCCCCGGTTTGTTGCGGCGGGATGAAATCGCAGCCCACCCGTGTTGGGGCTTCCGGTAGAGCAGGACGAACGGGAGGCCACTCGTGGCGGCGGTCGGGGAACAACAGCAGGGCTGGGCGCGAAGGCTCGCCGGGTACGCGTGGCGGTACAAGGCGAACACGTTGCTCGCGCTCGGGTCCTCGCTGGCCGGTATGGCCGTGCTCGCCCTCGTGCCGCTGGTCACCAAGGTGATCATCGACGACGTCATCGGGGCGAAGACCCGGGACCTCTCCGTCTGGACCGGCCTCCTCATCGGCGCCGCCGTCCTCGTCTACGCCCTCACCTACGTCCGCCGCTACTACGGCGGCCGCCTCGCCCTCGACGTCCAGCACGACCTGCGCACCGACATGTACGCCACCATCACCCGGCTCGACGGGCGGCGGCAGGACGAGCTGTCGACCGGGCAGGTGATCGGGCGGGCCACCAGCGACCTCCAGCTGATCCAGGGTCTGCTGTTCATGCTTCCGATGACGATCGGGAACGTTCTCCTCTTCCTCATCTCGCTGGGCGTCATGGCCTGGCTGTCCCTGCCGCTCACCCTCGTCGCCCTCGCCGTCGCCCCCGCCCTCTGGTTCATCGCCAAGCGCAGCCGTACCCGCCTCCACCCCGCCACCTGGCACGCGCAGCAGCAGGCCGCGGTCGTCGCCGGGGTCGTCGACGGGGCCGTGACCGGCGTCCGGGTCGTCAAGGGCTTCGGCCAGGAGGACCAGGAGACCGGCAAGATCCGCGAGGCCGGGCGGAAGCTGTTCGCCGGCCGGCTGCGGACGATCCGGCTGAACTCGCGGTACACCCCGGCCCTCCAGGCCGTCCCCGCCCTCGGCCAGGTCGCCGTCCTCGCCCTCGGCGGCTGGCTCGCCTACCGCGGCCAGATCACCCTCGGCACCTTCGTCGCCTTCTCCGCCTACCTGGCCTCCCTCGTCGGCCCGGTCCGCATGCTCGCCATGGTCCTCACCGTCGGCCAGCAGGCCCGCGCCGGCGTCGAGCGGGTCCTCGACCTCGTCGACACCGAGCCGGCCATCGAGGACGGGACCAAGGAGCTGCCCGCCGACGCGCCCGCCACCGTCGAGTTCGACGACGTCTCGTTCGGATACGAGGACGCCCACGGCAGGACCAGCCCCGTCCTCGACGGGTTCTCGCTGGAGATCCGCGCCGGCGAGACCGTCGCCGTCGTCGGCGCCTCCGGTTCCGGCAAGTCCACCGTCTCCCTCCTCCTCCCGCGCTTCTACGACGTCACCCACGGCGCCGTCCTCGTCGGCGGCCACGACGTCCGCGAGCTCACCCTGGACTCGCTGCGCGCCGCGATCGGCCTCGTCCCCGAGGACTCCTTCCTCTTCTCCGACACCGTCCGCGCCAACATCGCGTACGGCCTCCCGGAGGCCACCCAGGAGCAGATCGAGGCGGCCGCCCGCGCCGCCCAGGCGGACCGTTTCATCGCCGAGCTGCCCGAGGGGTACGACACCAAGGTCGGCGAGCACGGCCTCACCCTCTCCGGCGGCCAGCGCCAGCGCGTCGCCCTCGCCCGCGCGATCCTCACCGACCCCCGGCTGCTCCTCCTCGACGACGCCACCTCCGCCGTCGACGCCAAGGTCGAGCACGAGATCCACGAGGCCCTGAAGTCGGTGATGGCGGGCCGTACGACCCTGCTCATCGCGCACCGCCGCTCCACCCTCGGCCTCGCCGACCGCATCGCCGTCCTGGAGGACGGCCGGCTCGCCGACATCGGCACCCACGCCGAGCTGGAGGAGCGCTCGCCGCTCTTCCGCCGCCTGCTCACCGACCCCGACGAGCTGGGCGCCGTCTCGCCCGGCCACCTCACCCCGGCCGAGCTCCCCGAGGACCGCACCCTGCGGGCCGAACTGGACGCCGAGTTCGACGCCGAGCGCGGCCTCACCCCCACCCTGTGGGTACGGGACGAGACCACCGACCGGGAGAGCGACGCGCCCGGGGCCACCCCCGAGCTGCTCGCCGCCGTCGAGGCGCTGCCGCCCGCCACCGACATCCCCGGCATCGACGAGGGCCGCGCCGTCTCGCCCGAGGACAGCTACGGTCTGCGCCGGCTGCTCCGCGGCTTCGGCGCCCCGCTGCTCATCAGCCTCGGCCTGGTCGCCCTCGACGCGGGCGCCGGTCTGCTGCTCCCGGTCCTGATCCGGCACGGCATCGACGAGGGCGTGAACCGGCTCGCGATCGGCGCCGTCTGGGCGGCCTCCGCGCTCGCCCTGGTCACCGTGCTCGTGCAGTGGGTCGCACAGACCGCGGAGACCCGGATGACCGGCCGTACCGGCGAGCGGGTCCTCTACGCGCTGCGCCTGAAGATCTTCGCCCAGCTCCAGCGGCTCGGTCTCGACTACTACGAGCGCGAGCTCACCGGCCGGATCATGACCCGGATGACCACGGACGTGGACGCCCTGTCGACGTTCCTGCAGACGGGCCTGGTCACCGCCTTCGTCTCCGTCGTGACCTTCTTCGGGATCATGGTCGCGCTGCTCGTGCTGGACCTCCAGCTCGCCCTGGTCGTCTTCGCGACCCTGCCGGTCCTCGCCGTCGCCACGTACTACTTCCGCCGCTCCAGCGTGAAGGCGTACGAGCTGGCGCGCGAGCGGATCAGCGTCGTCAACGCCGACCTCCAGGAGTCCGTCTCCGGCCTCCGGATCGTGCAGGCCTTCCGCCGCGAGCAGTCCGGCGCGGCCCGGTTCGCCGAGCGCAGCGACCACTACCGCGAGGCGCGCGTCCGCGGCCAGTGGCTGATCTCCATCTACTTCCCGTTCGTCACCCTGCTGTCCTCGGTGGCCGCCGCGGCCGTCATGATCGTCGGTGCGAACCGCATCGACGGCGGCACGCTCACCACCGGCGCCCTCGTCGCCTACCTCCTCTACATCGACCTGTTCTTCGCCCCCGTGCAGCAGCTCTCACAGGTCTTCGACGGCTATCAGCAGGCCGCCGTGTCGCTGAAGCGGATGCAGGAGCTCCTCCAGGAGCCGACGTCGACGGCCGCCGCGCCCGCGCCCCTGGACGTGCTGTCGCTGCGCGGCGAGATCGCGTTCGAGGACGTCTCCTTCGCGTACGGCGGCGAGGACGGCGCCCCGAAGGACGAGACCGCCCTCACGGGCATCGACCTGCGCATCCCGGCCGGTCAGACCGTCGCGTTCGTCGGCGAGACCGGCGCGGGCAAGTCCACCCTGGTCAAGCTGGTCGCCCGGTTCTACGACCCGACGGGCGGCCGGGTCACCGCCGACGGCACCGACCTGCGCGACCTCGACCTCACCGCGTACCGGCACCGGCTCGGCGTCGTCCCGCAGGAGGCGTACCTCTTCGCCGGGACGATCCGCGACGCCATCGCGTACGGCCGTCCCGAGGCGACCGACGCCGAGGTGGAGGCGGCGGCCCGCGCGGTCGGCGCCCACGACATGATCGCGACCCTCGACGGCGGCTACCTCCACGAGGTCGCCGAGCGGGGCCGCAACCTCTCGGCCGGTCAGCGCCAGCTCATCGCCCTCGCCCGGGCCGAGCTCGTCGACCCGGACGTCCTGCTCCTCGACGAGGCCACGGCGGCCCTGGACCTGGCCACCGAGGCCCAGGTCAACCAGGCCACCGACCGCCTCGCCGGCCGCCGCACGACCCTGGTAGTCGCCCACCGGCTGACCACCGCCGCCCGCGCCGACCGGGTGGTCCTCATGGACCACGGCCGGGTCGCGGAGGACGGCACCCACGAGGAGCTGCTCGCCCTCGACGGCCAATACGCGACGCTGTGGCGGACGTTCATCGGCGAGACCGTGGACGAGGAGGAGCCGGAGCGGGTGTGAGCACCCGCCCGCCCGGCAGGTGAGTACCCGGGCGGATACCGGAGCACGGACGGGCGGGGTGGGACGGGGGCATGAGCCCCGAGCCCCGCCCCCGCGCCGCCTCGCCCGTCCCGGCCCCGAGGTCCGCCGGGCGGCGTTCTGGACCCGGCTCGGCGCCGAGGGCATCTTCCTGATCTTCCTCCTCACCGCGTTCTCGCAGCGGGCGCCCAGGGCGGAGGCAACCGTTCCGGGGCGGGCTGCGTCGTACGCCTGTACGCCGATCCACTCGGGAGGGGAACGCATGCCCACGGACCCGCAGCACCCACGACGTGGCCCACGGCTGCTCGCCCGAGTCCTCGCGCCGCTCCTCGCCGCCCTCGTCCTCGTCCTGACCCCGGCCACCCTCGTCCCCGGCGCCGCCGCCGACACCGCCGAGGCCGTCTCCGTCTGCCAGGGCCGGCCCACCCGGACCCTCACCTTCGCCACCGGCGAGCTCCGCCTCTACCGGACCCGCCACTACGCCTGCGCCGTCACCGTCGCCAAGCGCCCCGGCGCCCGCCGCCCGATGGCCGTCTCCCTCCAGCCGCGCGGCGGCCGGCCCGCCGTCCGGGCCGGACGGTTCGACCGGCAGGCCGGGCCCGTCACCGTCCACGCCCTCAACCGCTGCGTCCGGGCGAGCGGTTCGGTGGCCGGAGAAGGCACGTCGATCGGCTGGATCCTGTGCTGATGTACAGGAAAGTCCAAGAGTAAGGATCAACTGGGGCTGGCGGTCCACACGTTGCCCCCGCTAGGTTCGCGACACCGTTGTGAACCAAGGGGAGGGTGAATGCGCAAGTCGCTGAGATGGGCGCTGTCGCTTTCGGTGCTCATAGGCACCGTGGCACCGACCGGCGTGGCTACCGCCGCGGACACGGACACGGGCAGCACGGCCGTCGTCGACTCGCAGAGCACGGACATCAAGGACCGCATCCTGGCGATCCCCGGGATGAGCCTGATCGAGGAGAAGCCGTACGCGGGCTACCGCTTCTTCGTCCTGAACTACAAGCAGCCGATCGACCACCGGCGCCCGTGGGCCGGCACGTTCGACCAGCGGATCTCCGTCCTCCACAAGGACACGAGCCGCCCGACCGTCTTCCGCACCAGCGGCTACTCGCTGAGCACCACCCCGAGCCGCGCCGAGCCGACGCGGATCATCGACGGCAACCAGGTCTCCATGGAGTACCGCTTCTTCACGCCGTCCCGCCCGCAGCCCGCCGACTGGTCGAAGCTCGACATCTGGCAGGCGGCCAGCGACCAGCACCGGATCTTCACCGCGCTGAAGAAGATCTACGGCCAGAAGTGGCTCTCGACCGGCGCCTCCAAGGGCGGCATGACCGCCACCTACTTCGAGCGCTTCTACCCGCGTGACATGGACGGTGTCGTCGCCTACGTCGCCCCGAACGACGTGGTCAACAAGGAGGACTCGGCCTACGACCGGTTCTTCGAGACCGTCGGCACCAAGGAGTGCCGCGACCGTCTGAACAACCTGCAGCGCGAGGCCCTCGTCCGCCGCGCGCCGCTCGAGGCCAAGTACAAGGCGTGGGCCGAGTCGGAGGGCGTCACCTTCAACACGGTCGGCACGCTCGACAAGGCCTTCGAGGCCGTCGTCCTCGACTTCGTGTGGGGCTTCTGGCAGTACTACGGCGAGGACGTCTGCGACCAGATCCCGGTCGCGAAGACCGCCACCGACGACGAGGTGTACGGCACGATCGACGCCTTCTCCGGCTGGGCCGCCTACACCGACCAGGGCCTGGAGCCGTACACGCCGTACTACTACCAGGCGGCGACCGAGCTCGGCTCGCCCACGATCAAGCAGCCGCACCTCAAGGGCCTGAGCCGCTACGGCTACCAGCCCGCGAGCAACTTCGTGCCGCGCGAGATCCCCATGAAGTTCAAGCAGCACGCCATGCGTGACGTGGACGACTGGGTCCGCAAGAACGCGAACAAGATGCTGTTCGTGTACGGCGGCAACGACCCGTGGGGCTCCGAGAAGTTCCACCTGGGCAAGAGCGCGCGCGACAGCTACGTGTACGTGGCGCCGGGCGCCAACCACGGTGCGAACGTCGCCGGGCTCGTCGAGGCCGAGCGGAACAACGCCACCGCCCGCATCCTCGCCTGGGCCGGCGTCCCCGCCCCGGCCGTCCAGGCGGCGCAGCCGCTGGCCCGCTTCGACGCGCGCCTCGACCAGCAGGTCGACGAGGACGCGACGAAGGAGCACGGCCTGCGGCCGTAACCGCTTCGAGGGGGGTGGGGTGCGCCCGGCGGCGCACCCCACCCCCTTCGTCGCATCAGCCGTGTCAGCGGTACGACAGGCCGTGTCCGACCGGGTAGAGCACCTTCGCCGGGTCGTCGGCGCTCTGCACCGGGACCGGCAGGCGGCCCCTGGGCCTGGCCCTGCCCGCCAGGACCCGTGCGGCGGCCCGGAGTTCGACATCGGTCCAGGAGTAGGCGGCGAGCGTCGCCCGCTGGCCGTCGATCCGGGCGATGTCGTACGGGTTGCGGATCGCGATCGTCACGACGGGCACCCCGGTCGCGACGAGCCGCGCCACGAGCGTGCGCTGCGGGCTGGCCGCGGTGACGTTGTACGTGCCCACCACGACGACGTCCCTGCCCGCGGCCGCCGCCACCGCCTCCTCGATCTTCGCGGCCGTCGGGGTGATCCCGGTGGAGAGCGCGGTCGCGGTGAACCCCAGCTCCGTCAGGGCGTTCGCGAGCGTCGTCGTCGGCGGGCCCGTCGTACCGGACGGGGAGGCCGGGTCGGCGCCGACGACGAGGACCGAGCCGTGACGGGCGGGGCTCAGCGGCAGGAAACCGCCCTCGTTGCGGAGCAGGGTCGTGGTGGCCTCGGCGATCCGGTCGGCCTGGGCGAGATGGGCGGCGGTGCCGACCACCCGCTCGACGCCGGCCCGGGTGACGTACGCGTTCCGGAACAGACCGAGCTTCGACTTGAGCCGCAGGATCCGCAGGATCGATTCGTCGAGCCGGGCCTCCGTCAGTTCGCCGTCCCTGACGGCCTTCAGGACCGCGTTCCAGGCCACGTCCAGCTTCGGCGGGTTGAGCAGCTGGTCCACACCCGCCTTCAGGGCGAGGACCGGGACGCGCGCGTCGCCGTACTTGGTGCGCACCCCCTCCATGCCGAGCGAGTCGGTGACCACCACCCCGTCGTAGCCGAGCTCCTCGCGGAGGATGCCGGTGAGGATCGGCCGGGACAGCGTCGCCGGGTCCTCGCTCGGGTCGAGCGCCGGGACCACGATGTGCGCGGTCATGATCGAGTCGATCCCGGCGGCGATCGCGGACCGGAACGGCGGGGCGTCAAGCGCACTCCACTGCGCCCGCGTGTGGGTGATCGTCGGCAGGCCGTAGTGGCTGTCGACGGCGGTGTCGCCGTGCCCCGGGAAGTGCTTGGAGGTGGCCGCGACCCCGGCCCGCTGGTAGCCCTTGACCTGCGCGGCGACCATTCCGGCGACCGCCGCGGGGTCGGCGCCGAAGGAGCGGACGCCGATGACCGGGTTGGCCGGGTTGACGTTGACGTCCGCGACCGGGGCGTAGTTCTGCCGGATGCCGACGGCCGCCAGCTCCGCGCCCGCGATCTGTGCCGCCTTACGGGAGTCCGCGAGCGAACCGCCGGCGCCGAGGGCCATCGCGCCGGGCACCAGGGTGGCGGGCTCGCCCACCCGGCAGACGATGCCGTGTTCCTGATCGGTGGAGATGAGCGCGGGGATCGGCGTGGGCTGCGCGAGCGCCGCCTGTTGGATGCCGTTGGAGAGCGCGGCGATCTGCTGCGGGTCACGGGTGTTGTGGGCCCAGGAGAAGTAGATGACGCCGCCCACGTGGTAGCGCTCGACCAGCTCGGCGACCGTACGGACACCGATCTCCGCGAGGTTGGCGTCGATGTCGGCCTGGTCGGGTGCGGTGGCGGAGTGGCCGTACACCCGCATCACGAAGAGCTGGCCGACCTTCTCCTCAAGGGACATGCGGTCGATGATCCGCCGGAGCTTCCGGTCGTCGTGCCGGTCCTGCCCGGCGAGGGCGGGGGTGCTGACCCCGGTGACGGCGGCCGCTGCCGCGGCGGCGGTCACCGTGAGGAGGGTGCGTCGGGAGGGGGCGGGGGCGCGGTGGTGCACTGATGCTCCTTCCGGCCGTGCGAGGTTGAAGGGATCCATGCGCGAAATCCTCGGAAGCCGCCTCTGAAGGAAACTTCCAAGGAGTCACGGATAGCCCGAAAGTAACTGCCAGGTCAAGGACCCGCGCACGAATCGCCCACGGCGGCGATCCCGGGCCAGAGCTCCTGGAGCGTACGGACCGTCTCCCGGATCGCCGGGCGCCGCGCCGCCCCGGTCCGCCACATGGCGTGCAGGCGACGGGTCGGCATCGGGTCCAGCCGCACCGGCGCCACCTCCGGCGGCAGGACCCCGCGTCCCAGCCGCGGCACCAGCGCGATGCCCAGACCGGCCGCGACCAGGGCGACCTGCGTGTGGTTCTCCTCCGCCTGATGGACGATCAGCGGCTCGAAACCCGTCTCCCGCAGCGTCCGCGTCAGCCAGTCGTGGCAGACCGTCCCCGGCGGCTGCGAGATCCACCGCTCCGCCGCCAGCTCCTCCCGGCGCACCGAGTCCCGCGCGGCCAGCGGATGGCCCCGGTGGACGAGGATGTCGCACAGGTCGTCGCCGATCACCGCCTGCTCGACCCCCGGCGGTACGGGAAGCGGGGCGATGTCCCAGTCGTGCGCCACCGCCAGATCGATGACCCCGCGCGCCACCAGGTCGATCGACACATGCGGGTCCACCTCCGAGAGCCGGGCGTCGACATCGGGATGGACCCGGCCCAGCTCCGCGAGCACCCGGGGCATCAGCCCGCGCGCCGCGCTCGCGAAGCAGCCGATGTCGAGCCGGCCGGCGGGCCGGCCGCGCCGCTCCTCCAGTCGTACCTCCGCCTCCTCCACGAGGGCGAGCAACCGGCGGGCGGTGGCGGCGAGGTGATGGGCGTCGTCGGTGAGGCGGATGCCGCGGCCGCTGCGTTCGAGCAGGGTCGTCCGGGTCTCCCGCTCCAGCTTCGCGATCTGCTGGGAGACCGCGGACGGCGTGTAGCCGAGGGCGGTGGCGGCGGCGCCGACACTGCCGTGGACGGCGACGGCGTGCAGGGCGCGCAGACGGCCGAGATCCAGCACGGGCCCTCCTCCTCTTCGATGCGCGGGACGGTTGGACGAAGCGTCGCCGCATCCTCGTACGTCATGGATGAAGCGTTGCTACATCTCACCATGAAGAAGTCCGTGCTGGTGCTACACGGTCGCGGCGACCATGCTCGATCGCATGCGCCCTGCCCACCTCGCCCTCGCCGCCCTGGTCGCCGCCGTCTGGGGAGTCAACTTCGTCGTCATCGAGATCGGCCTCGACCACTTCCCGCCGCTGCTCTTCTCCGCCCTCCGCTTCCTCGCCGCCGCCCTGCCCGCCGTCTTCCTGGTGGGCCGGCCCACCGTGGCCTGGAAGTGGATCCTGGCGGTGGGACTCGTCCTCGGCGTCGCCAAGTTCGGGCTCCTCTTCACGGGCATGGACCTCGGCGCCCCCGCCGGGCTCTCCTCCCTCGTCCTCCAGGTGCAGGCCGTCTTCACCGCCCTCTTCGCCTTCGCCGCCCTCGGCGAACGTCCCGGCCGCCTCAAGCTCGCGGGCATGGGGGTCGCCCTGGTGGGCATCGGCGTGGCGGCGGCCGACGAGGGCGGGGCCGGGTCCCTCACCGGATTCGCCCTGGTGATCGCCGCCGCGGCCTGCTGGGGCGTCTCCAACGTCCTGACCCGCAAGGCCTCCCCGCCCGACGCGCTCAACTTCATGGTGTGGGTCAGCGTCGTGCCCGTCCTGCCGCTGCTCGGTCTCTCCCTCCTCCTGGAGGGCCCGGACCGCGACCTCGCGGCCCTGCGCGGGCTCGACTGGACCGGCGTCGGCGTCATCGTCTACGTCGCCTGGGTCACGACCGTCTTCGGCTTCGGCGCCTGGGGCTGGCTGCTCCGCCGCTACCCGGCCTCCTCCGTCGCACCCTTCTCCCTCCTCGTGCCCGTCTTCGGGATGTCCTCGGCGGCGCTCGTCCTGGGCGAGGGAGTGAGCCCGGCCCGCTGGTGCGCGGCGGCGCTGCTCGTCGGGGGAGTGGCCCTGACGTCGTTCGCGCCGGGCCGGCGGGCCACCGGGGCCGGGAATCCCGTGGCGTCGCCGGAGCCCGTGGCCGTATCGTCGACCGGCCGCCCGCTCGGCGAGGAACGGCGTACGACCCGCGAGGAAAGGCCCGCATGACCTTCGAGAACATCACCGTCGACGCTTTCGGACCCGCTCCCGGGGCCGTGCTGCTCGCCGGCATCCCCGGCAGCGGGAAGTCCACCGTCGCGGCCGCCCTCGCGGCCCGCTTCGCCCGGGCGGCGCACATCGAGGTCGACGACCTCCAGTCCCTCATCGTGAGCGGCTGCCACTGGCCGAGCCCGGACGGCGACCCCGAGGCGGACCGCCAGATCCTGCTGCGCGCCCGCAACGCCTGCCTCCTCGCCGGCAGCTTCGCCGCGGCCGGCTTCCTCCCGGTCCTCGACGACGTGGTCGTACGCCGCTCCCACCTGGACTACTACCGCGCCCAGACGAAGGCGGCCGCGCTCCATGTGGTGATCCTGGCCCCCGGCCCCGACAAGGCCTGGGAACGCAACAACGCCCGCGACAAGCGCCTGACGACCAACTGGGCCTTCCTGGACGAGGCGATGCGCGCGGAGCTGTCGGACGAGGGCGTCTGGATCGACAACGCGGACCTCACGGTGGCGGAGACGGTGGACGCGGTCCTCGCGGCGACGGGCCTGACCCCCGAGAAGTAGCGCGTCGGATCCCCACGGGGGTGGGATCCGACGGGCTCGTCGTCCTGTCCGCGGCGTCGTGGTCAGGCGAACATGTCGGCCAGCAGCTCGGGGCCGATCACGATCGGCGCCGGGCGGTAGGCGGGCGGCAGCGTGCCCATCAGCTCGCGGACCAGGAAGTCCCAGCAGCGGGTGCGGACATGGGCCAGGCAGTCGATGAAGGTGTGCTCGGCGCCGGGCACGACGTGCAGTTCGAAGTCCTTGCCGGCGGCGAGGAGCCGGTCGGCGAACCGCAGGGTCTGGTGCGGGTGGACCTGGTCGTCCATGTCGCCGTGGACGAGCAGCAGCTTGCCGGTCAGCCGGTCGGCGAGGTCCAGGTTGGACGTCCGTGCCCAGGCCTCGGGGGCGTCCGCGCCGTCGTAGGACTCGACGAAGCCGGCGTTGAAGGAGCGGGCGTCGTGCGAGCCGGAGAGGGCGGCCCCGGCCTTGTACGTCCCGGGGAAGTCCAGCATCGCGCGGGCCGCGGCGAACCCGCCCCCGGAGTGGCCGAAGACGCCGACCCGGTCCAGGTCCATCCACGGCCGGGTCTCGGCCAGCTGCCCCAGCGCCGCGACATGGTCGGCCAGGGAGCCGGCGTCGGCCAGGTGGCCGAAGGAGGCGTCGTGGAAGGCCTTGCTCCGGCCCGGGGTGCCCCGGCCGTCGAGCGCGATGACCACGAAGCCGAGTGCCGCGAGGGGTTCGGCGTCCATGCCCATGCCGCCGGGGTCGAAGCACGGGGCGACCCGGTTGACCTGCGGGCCGGGGTAGAGGTTGTCCACCACCGGGTAGGACAGGGCGGGGTCGAAGTCCCTCGGCCGGTACAGCACTCCGTAGATGTCGGTCTCGCCGTCGGCCGCCTTGACGCGGAAGCGCTCCGGCGCGGTCCACCCGGTGGCGGCGAGCCTGCTGATGTCGGCGCGCTCCAGTGCGACGAGCACCCGCCCGGTCCAGTCGCGGACCGTGGTGACGGGCGCGGTGTCGACGGTGGACGCGGAGTCGATGAAGTACTCCTGGTCGTACGGGCTTTCCGGCAGGGCGGCGACGTGGTCGAGCGTGTCGTCGGTGAGCCGGGCGAAACCGGAGCCGTCCAGGCCGACCCGGCACACCGTGCGCCGGTACGGGTCCTCCTCGACGAGCCCGGAGGCCGTGAAGTACACGACGCGCTCGGCCTCGTCGACGCGCAGGATCTGCCGCACCAGCCACGGCCCGGAGGTGACCCGGCCGAGCAGCTCGCCGGTGTGCAGGTCGTAACGGTAGAGGTGGCCCCAGCCGTCGCGCTGCGAGAACCACAGCACCTCGTCGGCGAGCACCCGCACGAGGGGCGGCTCGGTCATCCACTGGTTGGGCTCCACCCGGGTCTCCCCGGTCTCGCGGATCACGGTGGTGACGTCGCCGGTGACCGGGTCGAGGCGGTTCAGGGTGAGGGAGTGCTGGTCCCGGGGCCGGGCGAGGAAGTAGACGGCGGAGCCGTCCGCGGCCCACCACGCCCACTTCACGGTGATCGGCGACACGTGGGTCATGATCAGCGGCTCCGTCTTGGCGCGGACCACCGTGCCCTCGGCGACGTCGAGGACGACCAGCTCGGCCAGCGGCAGGTGTTCGTCCCCGGCGTACGCGAACGGCTGGGTGTGCAGGCGGGGCGCGCCCCCGTCGGCGGGCATCGCCTCCACGAGGTGGGTCCTGCGGACCTCGCGCTCGTCGGTCCGGTGGGCGAGGACCTTCGTCGAGTCCGGCGACCAGGCGACCGCGGGCGGCAGGTAGGGCACGCCGAGCTTGCGCAGCAGGGTGGCGTTGCCGGTCGCGGCGGGGCCCGGACCGTAGGCGTGATCGGGTGCGCCGTCGGTGGTCAGGGGCCACTCGCGGCCGTCGGACAGCGAGCGGGCCCACAGGTCGTGCCCCCGCTGGGACACCGCGGACTTCCCGTCGGGCGACGTCACGTCCAGCGGGTTGCCCGGGGCGGTGAACTCGGCCGGCTCGCAGACGTAACTGTCCAGGTCGCAGCGCCAATATGCGCCGAACGCCACGAACTTGACCTCGTTCCCGGCGAGTTCGATGCCGATGAACGGCAGGGCCTCGGGGTCGACCCGCTGCTCGGATGCGGTGGCCAGCGAGGCGGCCAGCCGGGCGTGGTCGAAGACCGGCTCACGCGTGCCCGCCGCCGGGTCGACCAGCATGAACCGCCTGCCGACCCCGTTGCTCACCGCGTACCAGAACCGGGCGCCCCCGTCGATCCACTGCGGCCTGACCTTGTCACCGACGACGAGCTCGCCCGGGCGGGCGGGGCGGCGGAGGAGCTGTTCGGCGGCCTGGTAGTTCTGAGTGGTACTCATTCTGCTTGTCCGTCCTCGGAGTTCGTCGCTGAAGATCTGGGGGTCGGGGTCACGCCGCCGGGGTGGTTCAGAGGCTGCGGGCGGTGATGTCGCCGTACGAGGTGGTGGCGTGGATGTGCAGTCCGGCGGCGGCGCCGTCGGTGTTGGTGAGGGCGTTGTGGACGCGGCCGTAGGCGGTGCCGGCGTTCAGGGTGGCGGAGACGCCGCGGGCGGCGCCGACCACGATCTCGCCGGACTCGGTGCGCAGTTCGACGGTGCCCTGCGTGGCCTCGGCGATGCGGAGGTCGCCCTTCTTGGTGCTGATCTCGGCGGGGCCGCCGAGGCGGCCGACCGTGATGTCGCCGGCGAGCAGGGTGAGGCGGGCGCCCGCGGTCTCGTCGAGCTTGACCGTGCCCTGGGCACCCTCGACGGTGACGTCTCCGAGGCGTCCGACGCCGCGGAGTTCGGCGGCGGCGGTCTTGGCCTCGACGCGGGAGCCGGCCGGGAGCTGGACGGTCACCTCGACCGATCCGGAGTCGCCGAGGATCTTGTTCTTCGCGGGAGCGGCGGCGATCCGCAGGACGCCGTCGGAGAACTCGACGGTGATCTCTTCGGCGGCCTTCACGTCGTTGCCCTTGGCGGCGTTCGCGGGGCGGACGTCGACGGTGGCGTCGGCGCGGTCGGCGGCGATGAGCTGGATGCGGCCGGCGGGGATGTCGAGGACGGTGGTGATGGCGGCGGTGGTGGCGAACTTCTGCAAGGTTCTTCTCCTTCTTGGGGCGGACCCACTCTCGGGCCCGCCGTTTCCGATGAGGGAAAAGCTACGTTGCGTTCATAGATCTGGCAACATGTTCGTTGCGCGAAATAGGCATCACCGCAGGTAGATTGAGGGATTTCGTTGCAACGATTTCGAGGCTAATGCAACGTCAGGAGTGTTGTTCGTTGCAATGAAATGAAGGTGAATGCACTGTGGGGGCGCTCCGGGTGCTCCGGGCGCTCGTGCGGGGCGCGGGCCGCCGGTGTCGGTGCCGACGGCGATACGGCGAGGGCGGACGCGTCCTCGGTCGCCGGCCCGGCCGGCCCGGTCGGCGGATCCCGGTGCGGCGCCGCGCGCGCCGGATCCGGCCCTCGTGGATGCTCGGCGGGCGGGTCGTTCGCCCTTGTCGGCACCCGGCGGGGCCGGGCGCCTACTCCCGCGCCCGCCCGGCCACTTCCCCCCTCGCGGCCATCAGGCCGCGTACCTCCTGCGACCATCAGGCCGCGTACCTCCTGCGACCATCAGGCCGCGTACCTCCTGCGACCATCAGGCCGCGTACTTTCCCGTACCCCCGTACCCCCGTACCTGCGCAGCCGCCAGCCGCCAGCCGCCAGCCGCCAGCCGCGCCCGGCGCTCAGCCACCCCCGTGGCCCAGCGCCCCCCCCCCGCAGTCCCGGCCCCCGCCTACCCCCGAGGCCGCCCCGTCGACCCCCGTACCACCAGCTCCGCCGGGACGCGTGCCAGGCCGCCCGCCGGGGGGTCCTCCGTGCCCATCGCCAGGCGGCCCGCTCGGGTCCCCGCCTCGTGCAGCGGCAGATGGACAGTCGTCAGGGACGGGACCGCGTCCACCGAGAACGGGAGGTCGTCGAAGCCCGCCACGGACACGTCGCCCGGGATCGACAGGCCGCGTTCCCGCAGGGCCGCGCAGACGCCGAGGGCGACCGTGTCGTTGGCGGCCACGACCGCCGTGAGCTCCGGATCGCGGGCGAGGAGCTCTGCCGTGGCCCGGTAGCCGGCCTGTCGGTCGTACGCGCCGTGGACCGTCGGACCCTCGGTGATCCCCGCCGCCGTGAGTGCCGCCCGGTGGCCCTCCAGGCGGTGCCGGGTCGTCGTCCGGTCGGCCGGGCCGGCCGCGTAACCGATGCGCCGGTGGCCGAGTTCGAGCAGGTGCTCGGTGAGGCGGCGCGCGCCGCCCCGGTTGTCGAAGACGAGCGCGGCGGCGTTCGCGTCGCCGGTGACCGGCGGGCGCCCGCAGAGCACGACCCGGGTCCCCGCCTCCGCCAGCTTGGCCAGCTTGCCGGTCGTCGCCGCCAGGTGCTCGGGGTCCTCCAGGGAGCCGCCCATGAGGAT
This sequence comes from Streptomyces sp. CB02980, assembly GCF_014451325.2. Taxonomy (GTDB): domain Bacteria; phylum Actinomycetota; class Actinomycetes; order Streptomycetales; family Streptomycetaceae; genus Streptomyces. Next base: position 30,674 of record NZ_JACSCH020000011.1, read on the forward strand.
CACGGCCGCGGCCCGCTGTCGCTGGAGCAGGGTGAGGTAGGTCAGTTCGCGTTCGGGGGAGCCGCCGGTGTTGCAGACGACGGCGAGCTTCTCGCCGCCGCCGCGCCCCGATCCGCTCTCCCCGATGGCGCTCTGCGCCGCGCTCGCCATGATCCCGAAGAACGGGTCGGCGATGTCGTGGACGAGGACGCCGACGAGGTCGGAGGTGGCGGCGGCGAGTGAGCTGGCGGGCCCGTTGAGGACGTAGTCCAGCTCGTCCACGGCCCGCAGGACCCGCTCGCGGGTCGACTCGGCGACCGGGTAGTTGCCGTTGAGGACGCGGGACACGGTGGCGGGCGAGACCCGTGCGCGAGCGGCCACGTCCGCCAGGGTGACGGTCATCGTGTGCGTACCTCCAGGGCCTTGTCGACGGCGATGTCGGCAGGCTAGCGTCATCGCCGATGGAAAGCGCTTTCTATCGAGGCGCGGAACACCGGGGAGAGGAACCTTTCGTGACACGCAGGACAGTCCGCATCGCCATGAACGGCGTTACCGGGCGCATGGGACACCGCCAGCACCTCGTCCGTTCGATCCTCGCCCTGCGTGAACAGGGCGGCCTCGACCTCGGCAACGGCGAGACCCTCTGGCCCGAGCCGGTCCTCGTCGGCCGCCGCGAGCCCGCCCTGCGCGCGCTCGCCGAGCGCCACGGCCTCACCGAGTGGTCCACCGACCTCGACGCCGTCCTCGCCGACGACACGATCGACATCTACTTCGACGCCCAGGTCACCTCCGCCCGTGCCGAGGCGATCACCAAGGCCGTCCACGCCGGCAAGCACATCTACACCGAGAAGCCCACGGCCGCCGACCTCGCCGGCGCCCTGGAGCTCGCCCGGCTCGCCACCGAGAAGGGCGTCAAGCACGGCGTCGTCCAGGACAAGCTGTTCCTGCCGGGCCTGCTCAAGCTCAAGCGCCTCATCGACGGCGGCTTCTTCGGCGAGATCCTGTCCGTCCGCGGCGAGTTCGGCTACTGGGTCTTCGAGGGCGACTGGCAGGACGCCCAGCGCCCCAGCTGGAACTACCGCTCCCAGGACGGCGGCGGCATCGTCGTCGACATGTTCCCGCACTGGGAGTACGTGCTCCACGAGCTGTTCGGCCGCGTCACCTCCGTCACCGCCCAGGTCGCCACCCACGTCCCGCGCCGCTGGGACGAGCAGGGCAAGCCGTACGAGGCCACCGCGGACGACGCCGCCTACGGCATCTTCCAGCTGGAGGGCGGCGCCATCGCTCAGATCAACTCCTCCTGGACCGTCCGCGTCAACCGCGACGAGCTCGTCGAGTTCCAGGTCGACGGCACCCACGGCTCCGCCGTCGCCGGACTGCGCAACTGCCGCGTCCAGCACCGCTCGGCGACCCCCAAGCCCGTCTGGAACCCGGACATCCCGGCGACCGAGCCCTTCCGCGAGCAGTGGCAGGAGGTCCCCGACAACGCCGAGTTCGACAACGGCTTCAAGGCCCAGTGGGAGCTGTTCCTGCGGCACGTCGCCCTCGACGAGCCGTACCACTGGGACCTCCTGGCGGGCGCCCGCGGCGTCCAGCTCGCCGAGCTCGGCCTGAGGTCCGCCGCCGAGGGCCGCCGCCTCGACGTCCCGGAGGTGAGCCTGTGATCCGCCTGCCCGAAACCGGCGGCGGCGTACGGGAGTACGCGCCGCGCACCGAGCCGCTGACGCCGGGCGGGAGCGGCCCCCTGACCTCCCGTACGGTCTTCTCCGCCGCCCACGTGGTCGCCGACCCGTACGCCGACACCACCCCCGACTCGCCCGCCGCGGTCGACTGGGACGCCACCCTCGCCTTCCGCCGTCACCTCTGGTCCCACGGCCTCGGGGTCGCCGAGGCCATGGACACCGCGCAGCGGGGGATGGGCCTCGACTGGACGGGGGCGGCCGAGCTGGTCCGCCGCAGCGCGGCGGAGGCGAAGGCGGTGGGCGGCAAGATCGCCTGCGGCGTCGGCACCGACCAACTCGCCGGACCGGACCTGCTCACCGGCCCCGCCGGCCTGGCGGCGGTCCGCAAGGCGTACGAGGAACAGCTCGCGCTCGTCGAGGAGACCGGCTCCCAGACGATCCTGATGGCCTCCCGCGCCCTCGCCGCGGCGGCGTCGGGCCCGGAGGACTATCTCGACCTGTACGGCCACCTCCTCCGCCAGGCGAGCGAGCCGGTGATCCTGCACTGGCTCGGCCCGATGTTCGACCCGGCGCTCGACGGGTACTGGGGCTCGGCCGACCTGGACACCGCGACCGAGACGTTCCTCGAGGTCATCGCCGCGCACCCGGACAAGGTCGACGGCATCAAGGTCTCCCTCCTGGACGCCCGGCGCGAGGTCGAACTGCGCCGCCGCCTCCCGGAGGGCGTGCGCTGCTACACGGGCGACGACTTCCACTACCCGGAGCTGATCGCGGGCGACGAACAGGGCTTCAGCCACGCCCTGCTGGGCATCTTCGACCCGCTGGCGCCGCTCGCGGCGGAGGCGGTGCGGATTCTCGACACGGGCGATGTACACGGTTTCCGTGCCGTCCTCGACCCGACGGTCGCCCTGTCCCGGCACCTGTTCCGGGCACCGACCCGCTTCTACAAGACGGGAGTGGTCCTCCTCGCCTGGCTCGCCGGGCACCAGGACCACTTCACGATGGTCGGCGGCCTGCAGTCCGCCCGCTCGCTCCCGCACCTCGCGAAGGCGTACGAACTGGCGGACGGTCTCGGCCTGTTCCCCGATCCGGCGCTCGCGGAATCGCGCATGCGCTCCCTCCTGACGGTCCAGGGAGGCCTGTGATGAACCTCGACCGCTTCAGCGTCAACCAGATGACGGTCAAGCAGCTGTCCCTCCCCGACCTGGTCGCCCACTGCGTCCGGCTCGGCATCCCGGGCGTGGGACTGTGGCGCGAGCCGGTCCAGGAGTACGGCGTCGAGGCGGCGGCCGACCTGGTGCGGGACGCGGGGCTGACGGTCACCACCCTCTGCCGGGGCGGCTTCTTCACCTCGGACGGCTGGGAGGCGGAGAACCGGACGGCCATCGACGAGGCGGTCACGCTCGGCACGGACACCGTCGTCCTGGTCTCCGGCGGCCTCACCCCCGCCTTCCCGGACCTGGCATCGGCCCGCGCCCGGATCACCGAGGCGATCGGCGCGCTGGCCCCCTACGCGGGGGAACGGGGAATCCGCCTGGCCGTCGAGCCCCTCCACCCCATGTACGCCGCCGACCGCTGCGCGGTCTCCACCCTGGACCAGGCACTGGCCGTCGCCGAGCGCTTCCCGCCCGAGCAGGTGGGCGTGGTGGTCGACACGTACCACCTCTGGTGGGACGACCGCGCCCCGGCGGCGGTGGAACGCGCGGGCGCTTCGGGCCGCATCCACTCCTTCCAGCTCGCCGACTGGACCACCCCCCTCCCGGCCGGCGTCCTGACCGGCCGAGGTCAACTGGGCACAGGCGCGATCGACCTCAGGGCCTGGGCCGACCTGACGGAGAAGGCGGGCTGGACGGGCCCGGTGGAGGTGGAGATCTTCAACGACGACCTGTGGTCGAGGGACGGCGTGGAGGTCCTGGAGGAGACGCTGGAACGCTTCCTGGAGGTGTGACGGACGAGCCCCGGCGGCGCCGCGCGTGGGCTGTCACTCGCCCGGGCGCCGCACGTCCTGCTGCTCGACCCCTTTGAGGACGCGAGCGACCGTGGCGAAGTCGTCGTCCCTGTGCAGGAGGGTCAGGCCGTGATGGACCGCCGTGGCGCAGAGAAGCAGATCCACGACACCCGCCGCGCGGTGCCGCCCCTTCTGCGTCAGCTTGTACTGGGCGGTCTCCACCCATCGCCACGCGTCCTTCGGGACGCGCACCGGCGCGAACATGGCAGCGAGGTCGTCATCGATCTCATCGCGGTCTTCCGCGTTCACGGCGCTGAAAAGGATCTCCGTCCGGATGGCCTCGCACATGCCGATGGCGCCTGTCTCGATCTCGGCGTCCCAGCGCCGCTGTGCGGCGGGATCGGTGCCCAGGTGGACGTACGCGCTGGTGTCGATGAGGTACGTGATCACTCGCCGTCCCCAGCGTGCTGGGCGGCCTTGCGGGCTTCCCAGTCCCGGCGTGTGCGCTCCAGCTCCCCGCGCGCGCCGCGCTCTGCGAGCCGCTGGAACGCCCCGGCGGTGATGCCGCCTTATGACCTCTTCCAGGGCCGTGTCGATCGTGTCCTTCTTCGTGGTCGTACCGAGCTCCCCTGCCCCCGGTGCCCCGGAGGGGAGTTGTCCACAGGGCCGCCCACGCTGTCCGACCGGTTCGCTACCTTCGGGGCATGTCCAACGAAGGTCGTGGGCCGGGATCGGCCGTGCTCGAAGGGGTCCTGGAGCGGATCACCTACGCCAATGAGGAGAGCGGGTACACGGTCGCCCGCGTCGACACCGGGCGCGGGGCCGGGGACCTGCTCACCGTGGTCGGGGCGCTGCTCGGCGCGCAGCCGGGGGAGTCGCTGCGGATGGAGGGCCGTTGGGGCTCGCATCCGCAGTACGGCAAGCAGTTCACCGTGGAGAACTACACGACCCTGCTGCCCGCCACGATCCAGGGCATTCGCCGCTATCTCGGCTCGGGTCTGGTCAAGGGCATCGGCCCCGTCTTCGCCGATCGCATCACCCAGCACTTCGGCCTGGACACCCTCCAGATCCTGGAGGAGGCCCCCGGCCGGCTGATCGAGGTCCCGGGCCTGGGTCCCAAGCGCACGAAGAAGATCAGCGCGGCCTGGGAGGAGCAGAAGGCGATCAAGGAGGTGATGGTCTTCCTCCAGGGCGTCGGCGTCTCCACCTCCATCGCGGTCCGGATCTACAAGAAGTACGGGGACGCCTCGATCTCGGTCGTGCGGAACCAGCCCTACCGGCTCGCCGCCGACGTCTGGGGCATCGGCTTCCTCACCGCCGACAAGATCGCCCAGGCCGTGGGCATACCCCACGACAGCCCGGACCGGGTGAAGGCCGGCCTGCAGTACGCCCTCTCGCAGTCCAGCGACCAGGGGCACTGCTTCCTCCCCGAGGAGCGGTTGATCGCCGACGCGGTGAAGCTCCTCCAGGTCGACACCGGACTGGTCATCGAGTGCCTCGCCGAGTTGGCCGAGGACCCCGAGGGGGTCGTACGGGAGACGGTGCCGGGTCCCGAGGGGACGCCTGTCACCGCCGTGTACCTGATCCCCTTCCACCGGGCCGAGCTGTCGCTCGCCGGACAGCTCCGGCGGCTGCTGCGGGCCGAGGAGGACCGGATGCCGGGCTTCCGGGACGTGGCCTGGGACAAGGCCCTCGCCTGGCTCGCGGACCGGACGGGGGCCTCGCTCGCGCCCGAGCAGGAGGAGGCCGTCCGGCTCGCGCTCACCCGGAAGGTTGCCGTGCTCACCGGCGGCCCGGGCTGCGGCAAGTCGTTCACGGTCCGCTCCATCGTGGAGCTGGCCCGCGCCAAGAAGGCCAAGGTCGTCCTCGCCGCCCCCACCGGGCGGGCGGCCAAGCGGCTCGCCGAGCTGACCGGCGCGGAGGCCTCCACCGTCCACCGGCTCCTGGAGCTGAAGCCGGGCGGCGACGCGGCCTACGACCGGGACCGGCCGCTCGACGCGGACCTGGTCGTGGTCGACGAGGCCTCCATGCTCGACCTGCTCCTGGCGAACAAGCTGGTCAAGGCGGTCGCCCCCGGGGCTCATCTGCTGCTCGTGGGCGATGTGGACCAGCTCCCGTCGGTCGGCGCGGGCGAGGTCCTCGGCGATCTGCTCGCCCCGGGAAGCCCCGTACCGGCGGTCCGGCTGACCCGGATCTTCCGTCAGGCGCAGGAGTCCGGCGTCGTCACCAACGCGCACCGGATCAACGCCGGCACCCCGCCGAAGACCGAGGGCCTGCCGGACTTCTTCCTCTTCGTCGAGGAGGAGACCGAGGACGCCGCACGGGTCGCCGTGGATGTCGCGGCCCGGCGGATTCCGGCCAAGTTCGGCCTGGACCCCCGCCGTGACGTGCAGGTCCTCGCCCCCATGCACCGCGGCCCGGCCGGCGCGGGCTCGCTCAACGGGCTGCTGCAGCAGGTCATCACCCCGGGCCGCCCCGATCTGCCGGAGAAGCGGTTCGGCGGCCGGGTCTTCCGGGTTGGTGACAAGGTCACCCAGATCAGGAACAACTATGACAAGGGGGTCAACGGGGTCTTCAACGGCACGGTCGGTGTCGTGACCCAGCTGGACCTGGTCGAGCAGAAGCTGACGGTGCGGACGGACGAGGACGAGGAGGTGCCGTACGACTTCGACGAGCTGGACGAGCTCGCCCACGCCTACGCGGTCACCATCCACCGTTCGCAGGGCAGCGAGTATCCGGCCGTGGTGATTCCGGTCACGATGAGTGCCTGGATGATGCTTCAGCGGAACCTGCTCTACACGGCGGTGACCCGGGCGAAGAAGCTCGTGGTCCTCGTCGGCTCCCGGCGGGCGATCGCCCAGGCGGTCAGAACGGTCTCCGCAGGCAGACGCTTTACCGCACTCGCGTTTCGGCTCACAGGGAGCACCCCCGTGTGAAAGATCACGGAGGGCTACCGGAACCGGGGCGAAGGGGGCAGGATATGAAGGTTGGCGGCACTGAGTGCCGCCGATTGGCCCAATGGTCGACCCCGAGTGCACTCTCCTGAGCCAAATGGGGGATGGTAGAGACAGTCAGGGCACCTCGAAGAAGAGGCACTACGTCGGTGAGGGATGACGTGAGCGACAACTCTGTAGTACTGCGGTACGCGGACGGTGAATACACCTACCCGGTGGTCGAGAGCACCGTCGGCGACAAGGGCTTCGACATCGGGAAACTCCGAGCCCAGACCGGTCTGGTCACCCTGGACAGCGGATACGGCAACACCGCCGCCTATAAATCCGCGATCACCTACCTGGACGGTGAGCAGGGGATTCTGCGGTACCGCGGTTACCCCATCGAGCAGCTGGCCGAGCGCTCCACCTTCCTTGAGGTGGCGTACCTGCTGATCAACGGTGAGCTGCCCAAGGTCGACGAGCTGGCGACCTTCAAGAACGAGATCACGCAGCACACGCTCGTCCACGAGGACGTCAAGAACTTCTTCCGCGGTTTCCCGCGGGACGCCCACCCGATGGCGATGCTGTCCTCGGTGGTCTCCGCGCTGTCCACCTTCTACCAGGACAGCCACAACCCGTTCGACGAGGAGCAGCGCCACCTCTCCACGATCCGGCTGCTCGCCAAGCTGCCGACGATCGCGGCGTACGCGTACAAGAAGTCGATCGGCCACCCGTTCGTCTACCCGCGCAACGACCTCGGGTACGTCGAGAACTTCCTGCGCATGACCTTCTCGGTCCCGGCGCAGGAGTACGACCTGGACCCGGTCGTCGTCAACGCGCTCGACAAGCTGCTGATCCTGCACGCGGACCACGAGCAGAACTGCTCGACCTCCACCGTGCGTCTGGTCGGCTCCTCGCAGGCGAACATGTTCGCCTCGATCTCCGCCGGCATCTCGGCCCTGTGGGGCCCGCTGCACGGTGGCGCCAACCAGTCGGTCCTGGAGATGCTCGAGGGCATCAAGGCCAACGGCGGCGATGTCGACTCCTTCATCCGCAAGGTGAAGAACAAGGAGGACGGCGTCCGCCTGATGGGCTTCGGCCACCGGGTGTACAAGTCCTTCGACCCGCGCGCCAAGATCATCAAGGCGGCGGCGCACGACGTCCTCTCGGCCCTCGGCAAGTCCGACGAGCTGCTGGACATCGCGCTCAAGCTGGAGGAGCACGCGCTCTCCGACGAGTACTTCGTCTCGCGCAACCTCTACCCCAACGTGGACTTCTACACGGGCCTCATCTACCGCGCGATGGGCTTCCCGACCGAGATGTTCACCGTGCTCTTCGCGCTCGGCCGCCTGCCCGGCTGGATCGCCCAGTGGCACGAGATGATCAAGGAGCCCGGCTCCCGCATCGGCCGCCCGCGCCAGATCTACACCGGCGAGATCCTCCGCGACTTCGTTCCGGTCGAGGCGCGCTAGTCGCTGCGCCCGGGGTCGGCCCGCGTCGACTGCGGGCCGAGCCCTTGCGGCGAACGGGCCTCCGGAAAAAGAGGAAGCGCCCCGTCGTCGATCCCCCCACGGGTCGACGATCGGGGCGCTTCCCATGTCCCGGTGCGGATTCCCCCCACGGGATCCGGGCCGGGCGTCTGCGGGTGTCGCAGAAGCTATGCGGGTCGGCGCGACGCGGTCTGCCGGGGTACGTACGGGAGGGCCGCTCAAAGCTCCCCGGTGCACGTGCCCCGGCCAACGCTTGCCTGGAACGTCCCCCAAGACATTCCATGAACGTCCCCCAAGACGTTCTCGGCATCGCCCACTTAGACTCGCGAACAGCCCAGATGGTTACCCCCCAATATCTGTGATCTAGGTCTCTTTGTGAAGGTCCTGTGCGTCACACGTGGGTGAATTCACGTGAAGCGGCGTAGACGAAGGCTGTTGGATACGACGAAGACGGACGAAAAGGCCATCGCCAGGCCCGCGATCATCGGGTTCAGGAGTCCGGCCGCGGCGAGCGGCAGCGCCGCCACGTTGTAGCCGAAGGCCCAGCCGAGGTTGCCCTTGATCGTCGCCAGGGTGCGGCGGGCGAGCCGGATCGCGTCGGCCGCGACCCGCAGGTCGCCCCGTACCAGGGTCAGATCGCTCGCCTCGATCGCCGCGTCCGTGCCCGTCCCCATCGCCAGGCCCAGGTCCGCCGTGGCGAGGGCCGCCGCGTCGTTCACCCCGTCGCCGACCATCGCGACCGTCCGGCCCTCCGCCTGGAGCCGCCGGACCACCTCGGCCTTCTCCTCCGGCAGCACCTCGGCGATCACCTCGTCGATGCCCACCTCCGCCGCCACGGCCTCCGCCACCGCCCGGTGGTCCCCGGTGAGGAGGACCGGCCGCAGTCCGAGGCCGCGCAGCCGCGCCACCGCCTCCGCGCTGGTGTCCTTGACGGTGTCCGCGACGGTCAGGGTGCCCCGGGCGACCCCGTCCCAGGCGACGTGGACGGCGCCGGGCTCCGCCCCCGTCGGCACGTCGACGCCCTCCGCCGTCAGCAGCGCGGCGCGGCCGACGAGGACCAGGTGGCCGTCGACCGAGCCGCGGACGCCGAGCCCGGGGACGTTCTCGAAGGTCTTCGGTACGGGAAGCTCCCCGCAGCGCTCGACGGCGCCGGCCGCGACCGCGCGGGCCACCGGGTGCTCGGAGGAGTGCTCCAGGGCCCCGGCCAGCCGGAGCAGCTCGGTCTCGTCGGTGGCGTCGGTGGCGTACTTCCCGCCGTACACGCGCACACCGGCCAGCCGCATCCGGCCCGTGGTGACCGTCCCGGTCTTGTCGAGGACGATCGTGTCGACGCGGCGGGTGGACTCCAGGACCTCGGGGCCCTTGATCAGGATGCCGAGCTGGGCGCCGCGGCCGGTGCCGACCATGAGTGCCGTCGGGGTCGCGAGGCCCAGGGCGCAGGGGCAGGCGATGATCAGGACGGCGACGGCGGCCGTGAAGGAGGCCGTCGGGTCGTCGGTCAGCAGCAGCCAGGTGACGAGGGTGCCGAGCGCGACGAGCAGCACGACCGGTACGAAGACGGCCGAGATCCGGTCGGCGAGCCGCTGCACCTCGGCCTTGCCGTTCTGGGCGTCCTCGACGAGCTTCGCCATCCGGGCGAGCTGGGTGTCGGCGCCGACCCGGGTGGCCCGGACGACGAGCCGGCCCGAGACGTTGACGCAGCCGCCGGCGACGTCGCTGCCCGCGGTGACGTCCAGCGGCAGCGACTCGCCGGTGAGCAGGGAGGCGTCGACGGCCGACGCGCCTTCGGTGACGGTGCCGTCGGTGGCGATCTTCTCCCCGGGCCGTACGACGAAGAGGTCGTCGGTCCGCAGCGCGGCGACCGGCACCCGCACCTCCGTTCCCCCGCGCAGGACGGCCACGTCCTTGGCGCCGAGTTCCATCAGGGCCCGGAGTGCCGCGCCCGCCTTCCTCTTGGCGCGGGCCTCCAGGTAGCGACCGAGGAGGATGAAGGTGACGACCCCCGCCGCGACCTCCAGGTAGATCGCGGACGAGGCTTCGGAGCGGTCGACGGTCAGGTCGAAGCCGTGCCGCATGCCGGGCATGCCCGCGTCGCCGAGGAAGAGGGCCCAGAGCGACCAGCCGAAGGCGGCGAGGGTGCCGACCGAGACGAGGGTGTCCATGGTGGCGGCGCCGTGCCGGAGGTTGGTCCAGGCGGCCCGGTGGAAGGGCAGCCCGCCCCAGACGACGACGGGCGCGGCGAGGGTGAGGGAGAGCCACTGCCAGTTGTCGAACTGGAGGCTCGGGACCATGGCGAGCAGGACGACGGGCGCGGAGAGCAGTGCGGAGACGGTGAGCCGCTGCCGGAGGGAGGCGAGTTCGGGGTCCCGGGCGGGCTCCCGATCCTCCGGTGCGGCGGTCGGTTCGGGCTCCGGCGGCGGCGGTTCCTCGGCCGTGTAGCCGGTCTTGACGACGGTGGCGATCAGCGCGTCGACCCCGACCTCCGGCGGGTGTTCGATCCGCGCCTTCTCCGTGGCGTAGTTGACGGTCGCGGTCACCCCGTCGAGGCGGTTGAGCTTCTTCTCGACGCGGGCCGCGCACGAGGCGCAGGTCATCCCGCCGATCGTCAGCTCGGTGACCGCGACATCGACGGGGGGTGCGGTGGTGCTGGAGGTCATGTGCGGTTCCAAAGGGGAGCAGGGCCGTACCCGGTAACGGTACGGCCCTGCGGGGTGTTGACGGGGGGAGTGGTCAGACCAGCTCGTAGCCGGCCTCGTCGACGGCGGCGCGGACGGCCTCCTCGTCGAGCGGGGCTGCGGAGACGACGGTCACCTGGCCGGTGGAGGCGACGGCCGTCACCGACGAGACGCCGGGAAGCTCGGAGATCTCGCTCGACACCGCGCCCTCGCAGTGGCCACAGGTCATGCCCTTGACCTGGTAGACGGTGGTGAGGTCGGTCTTCGTCTCTGCGGTCATGGCGTTCTCCTCGTGGGTTCAGGACCGTACGCCGGCAGTTTATACCCCTAGGGGGTATGAAATCCAGTCGGGTCCGGCCGCGCCGCGCCGGTGACCCCGGCTGGAGCCTATGGTAAATACCCGATATGTCGCATTCGGGGACCACGCTCATCCTGATCATGGCGATCGCCGTCCTGGCGCCGCTGCTCGCCTACGGAGTCGGGCGCAGGCTTCCCGTCCCCCTCGTCATCTTCGAGATCCTGCTCGGCATCCTCATCGGCCCCGACGTCCTGGACTGGGCGCAGCCCGACGCGCTGATCGACGGGCTCTCGGAGCTGGGCCTCGCCATGCTGATCTTCCTCGCGGGGTACGAGATCGAGTTCGGCAAGGTCCGCGGCGACACCCTCCGGCGCTCCGTCCGGGCCTGGCTGATCGCCCTCGGGCTCGGACTCGCCACCGGTGTCCTCCTCGGCGGCGGTTACACCAAGGGCGTCTTCATCGGCGTCGCGCTGACCAGTACCGCGCTCGGCACCGTCCTGCCCGTGCTCCGGGACTCGGGCGACCTCCACGGGCGGTTCGGCTCGGTCGTCATGGCGTTCGGCGCGGTCGGCGAGTTCGGCCCGATCATCGCGATGGCCCTGCTGCTCAGCGGACGCGGCGCGGGCGAGTCGACCGCGCTGCTCGCGGTCTTCGCCGCGCTCACCGCCGGGGCGGTGTTCTGGGCGCTGCGGCCGCGCCCGCCGTGGTTCTCCCGGATCATCGCCAAGACCCTGCACACCAGCGGTCAGTTCGCGGTCCGGTTCGTCTTCCTGCTGCTCGCCCTGATGCTGGGCGCCTCGCAGGCCCTCGGACTCGACATCCTGCTCGGCGCCTTCGCGGCCGGACTCGTCACCCGGCTCGTCCTGACCGGGGCCGCGCCCGAGTCGGGGCCGCAGATCCTGGAGAAGATCGAGGGCGTCGGCTTCGGCTTCCTCGTGCCGGTCTTCTTCGTGGTCACCGGGATCGAGTTCGACCTGGCCTCGCTCCTCGACGGCGGCCGCACCCTGCTCCTGCTGCCGGTCTTCCTGCTGCTCTTCCTGGCGGTGCGCGGCGGACCGATCTGGTTCCTCGCCCCGCGCGACCTCGACCGCAGGGACCGGGGCGGGCTCGTGCTGTACGGCTCCACCGCGCTGCCGCTCGTCGTCGCCATCACGACCATCGGCGTGGACGACAAGGCGATGACGGCCGGCGAGGCGGCGGCGCTCGTCGGAGCCGGCATGGTCTCCGTGCTCGTCTTCCCGCTGGTCGCGCTGAAGTCGCGGTCGGGGGCGAAGGGCCTCCCGACCGAGCGGATCAGCGGCTCGGAGTCGTGGTGACCGGCCCCTCGACCAAGGGGGAGAGGTAGCGCAGGAGAAGCGTCTTCAGCTCCGCGATCGTGGCGTCCCGTTCGGCCCCCTCCGGCGCGGCGAGGACGAGGTCCAGGCCCCCCTTGAAGGCGGCGAAGGCCATGCCCGCCGTCCGGAGGCGGTCCTCGGCGGGCAGCGTGGGCGCGTAGTGGGCGATCACGTCCTGCACGCGGGTGAGCAGGGTCGCGTGCAGTTCGTCGTGCTCCTCCGCGATCCGGCCGGGGACCTCGGAGCCGTGCATCAGGGCGAGGAAGGCCGGGTTGGCGCAGTTGAACTCGATCAGCGGGTCGACGACGGCGTCCAGCAGGCCGGGCAGCGGCAGCGCGAGGTTCTCCGGGGTGAACGCCTGGCCGTGGGCCTCGCGCATCTGGTGCAGCAGGCGCTCGCCCAGCTCGATCGCGATGGCTTCCTTGTTGGGGAAGTACTGGTAGAGCGTGCCGGGCGAGACATGGGCCTCGCGCGCGATCGCGTTGGTGCTGGACGCCGTGTAGCCGTTCGCGCAGAAGACGTTCGCGGCGGCCTGGAGCAGCTGCGCGATACGGCGCTCTCCCCGCGCCTGACGGCGGCGCGGCTTCGGTTCTTCGGACATGGCTGTCCCCAGCTCTCCTCAACACGTTTGACAAACACGAGCGGTCGCTCGCATTCTTGAGAAACGCGAGTGATCACTCGTGTTTGCCAGTCTATGGCAATGGGCGACCCATGTGACCTGCCGGGAAGCGAGCGCAGGGGTCAGGTGAAGGGGACACCTCGTCATGGCCGAAGTCAAGAAATCAGCGCCCGGCGGGGCCGGATCCAGCGGGCCCCCCGCGGATGGCGGCGGATCGCCGAAGCGGGACGGGGCGGGCGGCTGGACGCGGTTCGTGACCGTCCGGCCGCGCCTGACCCTGCTCGTCGCCCTCGTCCTCACCGCCCTCGCCGTCCTGGCCGGCGGCGGGGTCGCCGACCGGATGGGCAGCGGCGGCTGGGAGGACCCGGCAGCCGAGTCCACGTATGCGACGGAGGCCCTCGGGCGCCAGTTCCCCGGCTCCCAGCCCAATCTGCTCCTGCTCGTCGACGCCGGAGCGGCCGGCGCCGACGCGCCCGCGGTCGCCGCCGAGGCACGCCGGCTCGCCGAGCGGCTCGACGCCGAACCGGGCGTCGACGGCGTCGGCTCCTACTGGTCCACCGGCTCACCCGCCCTCCGCTCCGAGGACGGCCGCAAGGCCGTGATAGCCGCCCGGATCGCCGGCGAGGAGAAGGACGCGGCCGCCGTCCTCGACCGGATAGCCCCCGAGTACCGCGGCACCCACGGCCCCGTCGAGGTCTCCCTCGGCGGCGGACTCGCCGTGCGCCACGAGATGCAGACGGTCATCCAGGAGGACCTGCTGCGGGCCGAGCTCATCGCCCTGCCCCTCACCCTCGTCCTGCTCGTCATGGTCTTCGGCAGCGCCGTCGCCGCCCTGCTGCCGCTCGGCGTCGGCATCGTCGCCATCCTCGGCACCAACGCCGTCCTGCGCGGCCTCACCGAGTTCACCGACGTCTCCGTCTTCGCGCAGAACCTGACGACGGCCCTCGGCCTCGGACTCGCCATCGACTACGCCCTGTTCGTCGTCCGCCGCTACCGCGAGGAGCTCGCCGCCGGGGCCGACACGTACACCGCCGTCCGCACCACCCTGCGCACCGCCGGGCGGACCGTGCTCTTCTCCGCCCTCACCGTCGCCGTCTCGCTCGCCGCGATGCTGGTCTTCCCGCAGTACTTCCTGCGCTCCTTCGCATACGCCGGCATCGCCGTGGTCCTGCTCGCCGCGACCGCCGCCCTCACCCTGCTCCCGGCGGCTCTCGTGCTGCTCGGCGACCGGGTCAACGCGCTCGACCTGCGGCGCCTCCTCCGGCGCGGCCGGACGCCCGGCGCCCACCCCGTCGGGGACGGCGAGGGGACGGGCTGGGGGCGGGCCGCCGCGCTCGTGATGCGCAGGGCGCCGGTCTTCGCCGTCCTCACCACCGCCGGACTCGTCCTCCTCGGACTGCCCTTCCTCGGCGTGAAGTTCGGCACCGCCGACGACCGCCAGCTCCCCGTCACCGCCTCCTCCCGGGTCGTCCAGGACGAACTGCGGCACGGCTTCCCCGGCGACCCCGGCGGCACCCTCACCGTCCTCGCCGAGGGCGAGGCCACCCCCGCGCAGTACGCGGCCTTCCGTGAGCGGATCGGCGCCCTCGACGGCGTGGTCCGGGCCGACGGGCCGGTGACCGCCGCCGGCGGCCACGCCTACTTCACCGTCGTCCCCGAGGGCGAGACCGTCGGCGCCCAGGCCCAGCGGACCGTGGCCGAACTGCGCGCCGCACCCGCCCCGTTCGAGACCTCCGTCACCGGACAGGCAGCCGTCCTCGCCGACTCCAAGGACGCCCTCGCCGAGCGGCTGCCCTGGGCCGCGGCGATCATCGTGATCGTCACGCTGCTCCTGGTCTTCCTGCTCACCGGCAGCGTCCTCATCCCCGTCCAGGCCGTCGCCCTCAACGCCCTCAGCCTCACGGCGATGTTCGGCGCGGTGGTCTGGGTCTTCCAGGACGGGCACCTCGCGGGACTCCTCGGCTTCACCCCCACCGGCGACATCGAGACCACCCTGCCGGTGCTCATGTTCTGCGTGGCCTTCGGACTCTCCATGGACTACGGGGTGTTCCTGCTCTCCCGCATCAAGGAGGAGTACGACCGCACCGGCGACCACGAGCACTCCGTCCGCTTCGGTCTGCGCCACACCGGCGGCCTCATCACCGCGGCCGCCGTGATCCTCGCCGTCGTCATGGTCGCCATCGGCACCTCCCGCGTCACCAACACCAAGATGCTCGGCCTCGGCGTCGCCCTCGCCGTCCTCATGGACGCCATGGTGGTCCGCAGCCTCCTCGTCCCCACCGTCATGAAGCTGACCGGCCGCCTCACCTGGTGGGCCCCAGGCCCGCTGCGCCGCTTCCACGACCGCTTCGGAATCAGCGAGTCGGACACGCCCGCGCCCGCGCCGGACGGGAGCGCGGTGGCCGAGGAGCGCCGGGAGATGAGCTCGCTCCACCCGTGACACGTCCTCGTGACAGACCCTCGTGACAGACCCCCGTGACACGTCCTCGTGACACGTCGAGGGCCGGGCCCGGGAACACCGGGTCCGGCCCCGCGGGGGAGAGGAGGTGCGGTACGCCAGGTCAGTCGCGGCGGCCCCGGTTGCCGGGGCGGCCGGCGACCCAGACGCGGATCGTGTCCGCGTACCAGTAGGGCTTGCCCGACTCCACGTGGTCGGGGGCAGGCAGCAGTCCGTGCTTCCGGTAGGAGCGGACCGTGTCGGGCTGCACCCGGATGTGTGCGGCGATGTCCTTGTACGACCAGAGACTTCTGTCCGTCATGCCTGGTACCTCCCTGCGCGCCGCGCAGCGGCGGCGGGGGTGCCGTTCGGGGGCGCTGCGGGCATGCGATGGCGATCACTGAGCCATTGCCCCCTGCAACGACCCCGTCAGACCGGAGGAGAGCGCCTGTCGAGCGCCTGTGACGGAAAGCCCGCGTAACGAAGACATGCGTGACGCCGAAGGGACGTGTGTGACGAAAACGCGGCATCGGGACATCGGTGTGTCCGCGTGCCTCGCCCCTGGTCAGGGAGATATACGCCGGTCGCGCGCCGGTCACACGCCACAGGAGCGGAGGAAGCGCCGGGTACGCAACGCGATCGGGTACGGAACGTCCGGCTCGCACGGGTACATGTCCTGCTCGACGATCGCGAACAGGTCCACGTCCAGCGCCGACGCGGCCGCGAGCACCGGTTCCAGGGCGGGCACCCCGGACGGCGGCTCGCACATCACCCCGCGCGCCACCGCCGGCCCGAACGGCACCCCCTCGGCCACCACCCCCGCCAGGATCTCCGGGTCGACCTGCTTGAGATGCAGGTAGCCGATCCGCTCGCCGTACGTCTCGATCAGCTTGACGCTGTCACCGCCGGCGTACGCGTAGTGCCCGGTGTCCAGACAGAGCGAGACCGCCTCCGGGTCGGTCGCGTCCAGGAACCGCGTCACGCTCTCCTCGTCGTCCAGATGGGTGTCGGCATGCGGATGGACGACGATCCGCAGCCCGTACCGCTCGCGCACCTCCCGGCCGAGCCGCTCGGTGAGCCCCGTCAGGTCCCGCCACTGCGCGGCGGTGAGCGTCCGGTCCTCCAGGACCTCGCCCGTCCGGTCGTCCCGCCAGAACGACGGGATGACGACCAGATGGCCCGCGCCCACGGCCTGCGCCAGGGCCGCGTTCTCGGCGACGTGCGCCCAGGTCCGGTCCCAGACGTCCGGGCCGTGGTGCAGGCCGGTGAAGACCGTCCCCGCCGAGACCCGCAGCCCGCGCCGCGCGGTCTCCTCCGTCAGGACGGACGGATCGGTGGGCAGATAGCCGTAAGGCCCGAGCTCGATCCACGCGTAACCCGCGCCGGACACCTCGTCCAGGAAGCGCTGCCACGGCACCTGCCGGGGATCGTCGGGGAACCACACCCCCCAGGAGTCCGGCGCGGAGCCGATCCGGATCCGGGACGGGGACGCGGGCGAGGGCGGCTGCGGTGACGGCGTCGTCATGCCTGCCACCTTGACCGGGGCCCGCGAGCAGCGTCAAGGAGGCCGCTCCGGCCCGCACGTGCCGCTCCTCGCCGGCGGCCCGGTCGTCAGAATGTCCGGACATATCGTTGACACGCCTCCGGGCGGACGGCTAGACCTGGGTGCGGAAGCCGGACGCGAGAGGTGGCGCGGGTGGAGTCGGAGCCGTACGACCTGATCACCATGGGGCGCCTCGGCGTGGACCTGTACCCGCTCCAGACCGGGGTCGGGCTCGACCGGGTCGAGACCTTCGCCAAGTTCCTCGGCGGGTCCCCGGCGAACGTGGCCGTCGCCGCCGCCCGGCTCGGCCTGCGCACCGCACTCGTCTCCCGCACCGGCGCCGACCCCTTCGGGACCTATCTGCGCCGCGAGCTGAAGGGCTTCGGGGTGGACGACCGCTGGGTGACCGAGGTCGACGCCTACCCCACCCCCGTCACCTTCTGCGCCCTCTTCCCGCCCGACGACTTCCCGCTCACCTTCTACCGCCGCCCCAAGGCCCCCGACCTGGAGATCCACCCGCACGAGCTGGACCTCGACGCGATCCGCGCCGCCCGGGTCCTCTGGGCGACCGGCACGGGCCTCTGCGCCGAGCCGAGCCGCACCGCGACCCTGGAGGCGCTGCGGGCCAGGTCCGGGCGGGAGGTGACGGTCCTCGACCTGGACTGGCGGCCGATGTTCTGGACGGACCCGGCGGCCGCCCGCCCGTACTACGCCGAGGCGCTGCGGCACGCGACCGTCGCCGTCGGCAACCTCGACGAGTGCGAGGTGGCGACGGGGGAGCGCGAGCCGTATGCGGCCGCCCGCGCGCTGCTCGCCGCCGGAGGGGACACCGGGCTCCGGCTAGCCGTCGTCAAGCGGGGCCCCGAGGGCGTCCTCGCGCTCGCCGCCGACGGGACGAGCGCCGAGGTGCCGCCGCTGCCGGTCGAGGTGGTCAACGGCCTCGGCGCGGGCGACGCGTTCGGCGGGGCGCTCGTCCACGGACTGCTCGCCGGCCGGGACCTGGAGACCACCCTGCGCCACGCCAACGCCGCCGGCGCGATCGTCGCGGGCCGCCTCGCCTGCTCGTCCGCCATGCCGTACGCCGCCGAGATCGCCGAGGCACTCGCGACCGGCTCAGGAACACTGGCGGAAAACGGGTAGGGCTGAGTCATGAGCACCCGTCACCCCCCGTCCCTCCACCTCCCCGCCGGAACCGCCGCCCGCGGCCCGTACGGGCTCGACATCGACCCCGGGCGGGCCGGCTGGACGTACTCCGCCCTCCGGGTCCTCACGCTCGGACCGGGCGGGATCCACTCCTTCGAGAGCGGGGATTCCGAATGGGTCGTGCTTCCCCTCTCCGGTGCCTGTAGCGTGCGCGTCGACGGAGAGATCCTCGAACTCCAGGGCCGCGCGAGCGTGTTCGACGGAGTGACCGACTTCGCCTATGTACCGCGCGACGCCCACGCCCAGATCGCCTCCGGTGCGGGAGGCCGCTTCGCTTTGGCAGGAGCGAAGTGCGAGCGACGACTCCCCGCCCGCTACGGCCCCGCGCCGGAGGTTCCCGTCGAGACCCGCGGCTCGGGGCCCCGGACGAAGTCCGGGGGAGGCAACTGCATCCGCGAGGTGCGGAACTTCGCCTCGGCCGACGCCTTCGCCTGCGACCGGCTCATCGCCGTCGAGGTCGTCACGCCCGGCGGCAACTGGTCCTCCTACCCGCCGCACAAGCACGACGAGCACCGCCCCGGCGCCGAGTCCGTCCTCGAAGAGATCTACTACTACGAGATCGAGGGCCCGGGCGCCCTCGCCTACCAGCGGATCTCCCCCTCCCGGCCCGGCGGCGCCGAGCTCCTCGCCGAAGTCCGGGACGGTGACGCCGTCCTCGTACCCGACGGCTGGCACGGCCCGTCGATCGCCCAGCCCGGACACCCGCTGTACTACCTGAACGTCATGGCCGGACCCGGCCCCGAACGGGAGTGGCGGATCTGCTTCCACCCCGACCACACGGAGGGATACGCATGAGCGTCCGGCTCACCGTCGCCCAGGCCCTGGTGCGTTTCCTCGCCGCGCAGTACACCGAACGCGACGGCGTACGGCAGCGGCTGATCACCGCGACCTGGGGCATCTTCGGCCACGGCAACGTCGCCGGCATCGGGCAGGCGCTCGTCGAGTACCCCGACCTCATGCCGTACCACCAGGGACGCAACGAACAGGCCATGGTGCACGCGGCCGTCGGCTACGCCCGCCAGTCCAACCGGCTGCGCACCCACGCCGTCACCACCTCCATCGGCCCCGGCGCCACCAACCTCGTCACCGGCGCCGCCCTCGCCACCGTCAACCGGCTGCCCGTCCTCCTGCTGCCCGGCGACACCTTCGCCACCCGCCCCGCCGACCCCGTCCTGCAGCAGCTCGAAGTCCCGTACGCGGGCGAGATGTCCGTCAACGACTGCCTGCGCCCCGTGTCGCGCTACTTCGACCGGGTCACCCGCCCCGAGGCGCTGGTCCCGGCCGCCCTCGCCGCCGTACGCGTCCTCACCGACCCCGCCGACACCGGGGCGGTCACGCTCGCACTGCCGCAGGACGTGCAGGCCGAGGCGTACGACTGGCCCGAGGAGTTCCTCGCCGAGCGGACCTGGACCGTGCGCCGGCCGCGACCCGACACCGCCGAACTCGACGCGGCCGTACAGGCGGTCAGGAAGGCCCGCCGGCCGATGATCATCGCCGGCGGAGGGGTCAAGTACAGCGCGGCCCAGGACGCCCTGAGCACCCTCGCCCGGTCGGCCGACCTCCCCGTCGCCACCACCCAGTCCGGCAAGGGCGTCCTGCCCTGGGACCACCCCTGCGACGTCGGCGGCATCGGCCACACCGGCACACAGACCGCCGACGCCCTCGCCCGCACCAGCGACCTGATCATCGGCGTCGGCACCCGCCTCACCGACTTCACCACCGCATCCGGCACCCTCTTCCGCCCCGACACGCGGCTCGTCAACCTCAACATCACCGCATTCGACGCCCACAAGCAGGCCGCGCTGCCGCTCGTCGCCGACGCCCGGGCCGGGCTCGAGGCGCTCACCGAGGCGCTCGGCGGCCACCGGCAAGGCGGACGGCACGACACAGTGCGGTGGACCTCCTCCAAGCAGGACTGGCAGGAGCGGACCGACGCCGCCTACGCCGCACCCGACCCGCGCGCCCGCCCCACCCAGGTCCAGGTCCTCGGTGCACTCGACACTCTGGTCGACGGCAGCGACATCCTGATCAACGCCGCCGGCTCGCTCCCCGGCGACCTGCACAAGCTGTGGCGGGCCCGGTCCAGCGACCAGTACCACGTCGAATACGGCTACTCGTGCATGGGCTACGAGATCCCCGCCGCCATCGGCGTCGCCCTCGCCGCCCCCGGCCGGCCGGTCTGGGCCCTCGTCGGCGACGGTACGTACCTGATGAATCCCACCGAGATCGTCACCGCCGTCCAGGAGGGACTGCCCATCAAGCTGGTCATCCTCCAGAACCACGGCTACGCCTCCATCGGCGGCCTCTCGGAAGCCGTCGGCGCCGAGCGGTTCGGCACCGACTACCGCCACCGGGACGCCTTCGGCGGCTTCACCGGCCCGCCGCTCCCCGTCGACCTCGGCGCCAACGCCGCCTCCCTCGGCATGCGGGTGCTGCGCCCCCGCACCGTGCGTGACCTGCGGGAAGCCCTCGCGGACGCGCGGACCGCGAGGGTTCCCACATGTGTCTACGTCGAGACCGAAACGCCAGACACTGTGTCGGGCCCGCCCCCGGCCCAGGCATGGTGGGATGTGCCCGTGGCCGAGACCTCGACCCGCCCGTCGGCGGTCAAGGCCCGGGAGGAGTACGACCGGCACGTCACCGCCCGACGCCGCCATCTCTGAAGGAGCATTTCGTCATGACGAACACCGTCAAGACCGTCAACCACTGGATCGGTGGCAAGACCGTCGAGGGCACGTCGGGCAACTGGGGCCCGGTCACCGACCCGGCCACCGGCGCCGTGACCACGAAGGTCGCGCTCGCCTCCGTCGAGGAGGTCGACCTCGCCGTCGCCGCCGCCAAGGACGCCTGGGCGACCTGGGGCACCTCCTCGCTCGCCCAGCGCACCACCATCCTCTTCAAGTTCCGCGCGCTCCTCGACGCCAACCGCGACGCCATCGCCGAGCTGATCGTCGCCGAGCACGGCAAGGTCCACTCCGACGCGCTCGGCGAGGTCGCCCGCGGCCTGGAGATCGTCGACCTGGCCTGCGGCATCACCACCCAGCTCAAGGGCGAGCTCTCCACCCAGGTGTCGAACCGGGTGGACGTGGCGTCCATCCGCCAGCCCGTCGGCGTCGTCGCCGGCATCACGCCCTTCAACTTCCCGGCCATGGTGCCGATGTGGATGTTCCCGATCGCCATCGCGACCGGCAACACCTTCATCCTCAAGCCGAGCGAGAAGGACCCCTCGCCGTCCCTCAAGATGGCCGAGCTGCTCGCCGAGGCGGGCCTCCCGGACGGTGTCTTCAACGTCCTGCACGGCGACAAGGTGGCCGTGGACCGCCTCCTGGAGCACCCGGACGTCTCCGCGATCTCCTTCGTCGGCTCGACCCCGATCGCCCGGTACATCCACACCACCGCCTCCGCCAACGGCAAGCGCGTCCAGGCGCTCGGCGGCGCGAAGAACCACATGCTGGTCCTCCCGGACGCCGACCTCGACGCGGCGGCCGACGCGGCGGTCTCCGCGGCGTACGGCTCCGCCGGCGAGCGCTGCATGGCCATCTCGGCCGTCGTGGCCGTCGGCTCCATCGGCGACGAGCTGGTCCAGAAGATCCGCGAGCGCGCCGAGAAGATCAAGATCGGCCCCGGCACCGACCCGACCTCCGAGATGGGCCCGCTCATCACGGCCGTCCACCGCGACAAGGTCGCCTCCTACGTCCACGGCGCGGCGGACGAGGGCTGCGAGGTCGTCCTCGACGGCACCGGCTACACGGTCGAGGGTCACGAGGACGGCCACTGGATCGGCCTGTCCCTCCTGGACCACGTGCCGACCACGGCCAAGGCGTACCAGGACGAGATCTTCGGCCCGGTGCTGTGCGTGCTGCGCGCCGAGTCGTACGAGGAGGGCCTCGCCCTCATCAACGGCTCGCGCTTCGGCAACGGCACCGCGATCTTCACCCGCGACGGCGGCGCCGCCCGCCGCTTCCAGCTGGAGGTCGAGGCCGGCATGGTCGGCGTGAACGTGCCGATCCCGGTGCCGGTCGGCTACCACTCCTTCGGTGGCTGGAAGGACTCGCTCTTCGGCGACCACCACATCTACGGCAACGACGGCGTGCACTTCTACACCCGCGGCAAGGTCGTCACCACCCGCTGGCCGGACCCGTCCGACGCCCCGGCGGGCGTGGACCTGGGCTTCCCGCGCAACCACTGACGCGGGCGGTTCACGCCGACGGCCCCCGGGGTGCTGACAGCACACCCCGGGGGCCGTCGGCGGTCTCCCGGCCCGGCGGTCTCCCGGCCCGGCGGTCTCCCGGCCCGGCGGTCTCCTGCCTCAGCGGTTCTCGGTGAAGGCCGGTCAGCGGTCCTCGGAGAAGATCCAGCCGCGCATCGAGAACACCCCTTCGTCCGCCGCGCCCGCCGACCGGTACGTCGCGAGCGCGGGATCGTTGTCCGTGTCCACGCCCACCCACACGCCCCGGCAGTCCCGCTCCCTGGCCTCCGCGAGGAGTGCCTCCGTCAGGGCCCGCCCCACCCCGCGCCTCCGGTGGGCCTCGTCCACGGACAGCTCGTAGAGGCACATCTCCGCGCCCTTGTCCGGGTGCAGCATCTCGATCCCGGAGACGAACCCGGCCGGGAAGCCGTCCTCCGCGTACGCGATCAGCATCAGATGGCCCGGTGCCGCCAGGAAGCGCGCCGCCCAGTCCTCCCGGGGCGGGTCGTCGTACAGGTGTCCCGCCGCCAGCAGCTCCGCCACCGTCGCCGCCCGCCGGATCTCCATGCCGCCCCCGTGTGTTCGCGTGCCCGCGTACCGCGCCTGCTGTACGCGGACCGTACTGCGTACGACCGGAGGAGGTGCGGTACTTCCGTCTTCGGGCAGCCGTGGCGCACAGGCGGCCCGCTTACGCTCGAACCATGCGACTCCGACTTCCCCGGTGGGCCGCGGTCACCGCCGTCCTCGCCGTCATCGCGGGTGCCGGCACCTGGACCGCCGTTGCCTCGGACGATCCGCCGCCCGTGCACCGGGTGGACCGGATGCTCGACCTCGACGGCACCCGTATCGACACCTCGTACTTCACCGGCGACGCCGACGGACGCCGGCCGGCCGTCCTCCTCGGCCACGGCTTCGGCGGTTCCAAGGACGACGTCCGCGCCCAGGCCGAGCAGCTCGCCCGGGACGGCTACGCCGTCCTCACCTGGTCCGCACGCGGCTTCGGCGCCTCCACCGGCGAGATCGGGCTCAACGACCCCGACCACGAGGTCGAGGACGCCCGGAAGCTGATCGACTGGCTCGCCGCCCGACCCGAGGTCCTCCTCGACAAGCCGGGCGATCCGCGCGTCGGCGTCACCGGCGCCTCCTACGGCGGCGCGATCTCCCTGCTCGCCGCCGGACACGACGACCGCGTCGACGCCATCGCCCCGCAGATCACCTACTGGAACCTCGCCGACGCCCTCTTCCCGGAGGGTGTCTTCAAGAAGCTCTGGGCCGGGATCTTCTTCTCCGCGGGGAACCAGCCCGGAGCTCCTTCCGCGACCGCACCGGAGAAGGCCCCCGCGGAGAAGGCCCCCGCGGGGAAGCCCCCGACGGGGAAGGCCCCCGCGGAGAAGTCGGCCGCCTGCGGCCGGTTCACCCCCGAGCTCTGCGCCCTCTACGAGCGCGTCGCCGTCTCCGGGAAGCCCGACGCCGCCGCCCGCGCCCTCCTCGAAGCCCGCAGCCCCTCCGCCGTCGGCTCCAAGGTCAAGGTGCCCGCGCTGCTCGTCCAGGGCCAGTCCGACTCGCTCTTCACCCTGGCCCAGTCCGACGCCATGGCCCGCACCCTCACCGCCAACGGCGCCCCCGTCGCCGTCGACTGGATCTCCGGCGGTCACGACGGCGGCGACCGCGAGACCGAGCGCGTCGAGCGACGGATCAGCACCTGGTTCGACCGCTGGCTGAAGAAGGACACCTCCGTCGACACCGGCCCCGCCTTCCGCGTCAGCCGAACCGGCGGCGTCGACTCCACCGACGGGCAGGCCACCCTGCGCGCCGCGACCGCCGACCGCTACCCGGGTCTCACCGCGGGTGCCACCGACATCCCGCTCGCCGGACCGGCCCAGACCTTCGCGAACCCCGCCGGCGCCGCACCGCCCGCCGTCTCGGCCGTCCCCGGCCTCGGCGGCGGACTCGCCGGCCTCTCCTCCCTCGGCGTCGGCCTCTCCCTCGACTTCCCCGGCCAGCACGCCCGGTTCGACGCGAAGCCGCAGGACGAGCCGCTCCGGATCACCGGCACCCCGACCGTCCGCGTCAAGGTCACCTCCACCGCCGCCGACGGTTCCGCCGTCCTCTTCGCCAAGGTGTACGACGTCGGGCCCGACGGCCGGCAGCAGGTACTGCCCGCCCAGCTCGTCGCCCCCGTCCGCGTCGACGGCGCCGAGGCCGGGAAGAGCGTCACACTCACCCTGCCCGCGATCGACCACGAGGTGGAGGCCGGGCACCGGCTCCGGCTCGTCGTCGCCGCCACCGACCTCGGCTACGCCTCCCCGACCGTCCCCGCCGGCTACACCGTCGCCGTCGAGGGCCCGCTCACCGTCCCCACCGCCCCCGGCCTCGACACCCAGGCCGCCGCCCTGCCCTGGTGGGTCTGGGGCCTGCCGCTCCTCGGCCTCGCCGGCGCCGCCGCGCTGCTGCTCACCGCCCGCCGCCGCACCGCCGCCCCCTCGCCCGACCCCGAACTGGCCGCCGTCCCGCTCCAGATCACCGGGCTCTCCAAGAAGTACAAGGGCGGCGACCGGTACAGCGTCAAGGACCTCACCTTCCGCGTCGAGCAGGGCCAGGTCCTGGGCCTCCTCGGCCCCAACGGCGCCGGAAAGACCACCACCCTGCGCATGCTGATGGGCCTGATCACCCCCGACGAGGGCGAGATCCGGGTCTTCGGCCAGGCCATCCGGCCCGGCGCCCCGGTCCTCTCCCGCGTCGGCTCCTTCGTCGAGGGCGCCGGCTTCCTGCCGCACCTCAACGGCCGGGAGAACCTGGACCTGTACTGGAAGGCCACCGGCCGCCCCGCCGAGGACGCCCATGCCGACGAGGCCCTGCGCATCGCCAACCTGGGCAACGCCCTCGACCGGGCCGTCCGCACCTACTCGCAGGGCATGCGGCAGCGCCTCGCCCTCGCCCAGGCCATGCTCGGCATGCCGGACCTGCTGATCCTGGACGAGCCCACCAACGGACTCGACCCGCCGCAGATCCGCGAGATGCGCGAGGTGATGATCCGGTACGCGGCCGGCGGCCGTACCGTCATCGTCTCCAGCCACCTCCTCGCCGAGGTCGAGCAGTCCTGCACCCACCTCGTCGTCATGGACCGGGGACAGCTCGTGCAGGCCGGACCGGTCGCCGAGATCACCGGCTCCGGCGACACCCTGCTCGTCACCCTCGCCGAGGCCGTCCCCGACGCGCTCGTCGAGAAGGTCGGCGCCCTCCCGGGCGTCGCCACGGCGACCCGGAGCGACGGCGGGATCCTCGTCCGCCTCGACACCCTCGACCCGACCGCCCTCATCGGCGAACTCGTCGGCCTGGACGTGCCGCTGACCGGCGTCGGACCGCACCGGCGCCTCGAAGACGCGTTCCTGACCCTGATCGGAGGAGGAGCCGCATGAGCCCGCTGCTCGACACCCCCACGGCTCCCGAGGCCGCCGAGGCACCCGTGGAGTCCGCCCCCGGCTACCGCGCCGGACGCACCCTGCCGCTGCGCGTCGAGGCCCTGCGCCAGTGGAAGCGCCGCCGCACCCTGATCATGGGCGGCATCCTGGTCGCCCTGCCGTTCGTCCTGCTGATCGCCTTCGCGATCGGCGGCGACCAGGACGGCGGCGGCAACGGCCGCATCACCCTGATGGACACGGCGACCGCCTCCGGCGCCAACTTCGCCGCGACCAGCCTCTTCGTCTCGGCCGGGTTCCTCCTCGTCGTCCCGGTCGCGCTCTTCTGCGGGGACACCGTCGCCTCCGAGGCGAGCTGGTCCTCCCTGCGCTACCTCCTGGCCGCGCCCGTGCCCCGGTCCCGGCTCCTCGCCTCCAAGCTGACGGTCGCCCTCGCCTACAGCGCGGCCGCGATGGTCCTGCTGCCGCTCGTCGCCCTGGCCGTGGGCACGGTCGCCTACGGCTGGGGGCCGCTCCAGCTGCCCACCGGCGGCGCGGTGCCCGCCGGGGACGCGGTGCTCCGCATCGGCATCGCCGTCGCCTTCGTCTTCGCCTCCCAACTGGTCACCGCGGGCCTCGCCTTCTGGCTCTCCACCCGCACCGACGCCCCGCTCGGCGCGGTCGGCGGAGCCGTCGGCCTGACGATCGTCGGCAACGTCCTGGACGCCGTCACGGCGCTCGGCGACTGGCGCGACTACCTGCCCGCGCACTGGCAGTTCGCCTGGATCGACGCGCTCCAGCCGCAGCTGGAGTGGGGCGGCATGGTGAAGGGCACGGCGATCTCACTGACGTACGCCCTGGTCCTCTTCGCGCTCGCCTTCCGCGGCTTCGCCCGCAAGGACATCGTGTCGTAGGCCCCGACCGGCGACTCCCGACCGGCACGGCTCACCGGCACTTCCGAACGGCAGTCCCGAACGGCAGTCCCGGCCGGGGCCCTAGGGTCTTCTGTTCACAGCCACCCCCTTCGAGCCGCTTCCGCGCCCGCGCGGAAGCGGCTCGTCGTGCCGAGGGCGGCCATCAGCTCGCCCACCCGCCGGCTGTACGTCCGCGCGGACATGCCGAGCCGGGCCGCCGCCGTCTCGTCCGTGACCCCCGACAGAAGGGCGTCGAGCACCGGACGCAGCTGCGGCGGCAGATCGCACGGCGGCCGCGGGGGCGGCGGCGTGTACGTCAGCTCCTCGGCCGTCGCCCAGCAGGCGTGATGCGCCCGGGCGAGGGCCTGCACCACCACCGGGTCGCGGATCAGCAACAGCCCGTTGTAGAGCAGCTCCAGGTCGAGCGGGACCGCGGCCACCGTCCGGTCGACGACGATCATCTTGAACGGAATGGCCTCCGCGAGCCGGGCCCGGCCGGGAATCCGGAGCCCGCCCTCGATGCGTGGCAGCGCGTGCCGCGGCACGATCCGCCGGACCTCGCCGGCCCGCTCCGCCGCCGCCCGCATGCACGCCTCCGCCAGCTCCAGGAACGGCTCGGGGATCGCGCAGCCCGCCGACGCGACCGGGTCGTCGAAGGTCAGCAACTCGTACCGCGTGGAAGCGGCCAGCCCGGCGAGCGCCGCGCTGATGCGCCGCGCACCCCGGACCGGGCGCCCCGCGGGCCGCTGTCCCTCGGTCGCGGCCCGGTTCATCGCCGAACGGGCGAGCATCACGGAGCCCGCGCTCTCTGCCACCGCTGACCACCCCCGCCCGATCGATGTCCACTCCATGTACGCATGCGACTGCACACGGTGACAACCCCTGTTGAAGAGGATGGCGAATCCATGCCACACGTTGTCCCCCCGGTCGCCGTTGCCGCATCGAGATCCATCCGCAACTCCTTCGACTGCTCCCAGCGGGCCTCTCGTTCGTCACATTCACAAGTGGCTTACCAAGAGGGGGAGATGACATGACACGACAGGACAAGGGGACGGCCGGACGCCGCCGGGCCCGGTTCTCGGCCACCGTCGCGGCTCTGCTGGCGGCCGGACTGGCCGTCGGAGGCTGCGGCGCGGGCGGCGAACGAACCAGCGCCGACCGGGCGAAGGGGGAGGGCGGCCGGACCGCCCCGGCGGCCCCCGACGGGGGAGCGGGCACCGTGAACCCCGAGGGAGCCGAGGGCGCCGCGGAGGACCGGCGGCCGTCCTCCGCGCCCGCCCCCGACTACCTCTCCACGTTCGCCCTGGACGTGGACACCGCCTCGTACGGCTACGCCCGCCGCACCCTCGCCGAGGGAAGGCTGCCGGACCCGGCGACCGTGCGCCCCGAGGAGTTCGTCAACAGCTTCCGTCCCGACTACCCGCGCCCGGAGGACAACGGCTTCAGCGTGACCCTCGACGGGGCCCGCGCCGGGCAGGACGGCTGGTCCCTGGTCCGGGTCGGTCTCGCCACGCGCGCGGCGGACCGGAGCGGCGAACGCCCGCCCGCCGCCCTCACCTTCGTCGTCGACGTCTCCGGCTCGATGGCCGAGCCGGGCCGGCTCGACCTGGTCAAGGAGTCGCTCGGACTGCTCGCCGACGAGCTCCGCGACGACGACTCGATCGGCCTCGTCACCTTCAGCGACCAGGCCGAGACCCGGCTGCCGCTGACCCGGGTGGGCGACGCCCGCGGCCGGATCCGCGAGGTGGTGGACTCCCTCGCGACGAGCTCCTCCACCAATGTCGAGGCGGGCGTCCGCACCGGCTACGACGTGGCCGTCGACGGCCACCGCGAGGGCGCCACCAACAGGGTCGTGCTGCTCTCCGACGCACTCGCCAACACCGGTGCCACCGGGGCCGGGACGATCCTGGAACGCATCGACGCGGAGCGGAAGCGGTACGGGATCACCCTCTTCGGCGTCGGCGTGGGCAGCGACTACGGCGACGCGTTCATGGAGCAGCTAGCCGACCGGGGCGACGGCCAGACCACGTACGTCTCCGACTCGGCGCAGGCCCGCAAGGTCTTCGTCGACCAGCTGCCCGCCCATGTCGAACTGCGCGCGCGGGACGCCAAGGCGCAGGTCTCCTTCGACCGGCGGACCGTCGAGAAGTTCCGGCTGATCGGCTACGAGAACCGTGAGGTCGCCGACGAGGACTTCCGGAACGACCGGGTCGACGGCGGTGAGGTCGGTGCCGGTCACACGGTCACCGCGCTGTACGCGGTCAGGACCAGGGCCGGGGCCACCGGCCCGGTGGCCACCGCCACCGTCCGCTGGCTCGACCCGGCCACGCGCGCGCCCCACGAGCGTTCCGGCTCGGTCGGCACGGCCGCCCTCGCCGGTGACCTCTGGGGCGGCGGCCACGACAGCCTGCAGCTGACGGCGGTCACCGCCTACTTCGCGGACGCCCTGCGGGGCGGCGACCTGCCGGGCGCGCCGGGGTTTCCGGCGCTCGCGGAGCGCGCCGAGTCGATCGCCGGCCGGTCGGGTTCGGCGGTGGTGCGGGACCTGGCCGAGGCCGTACGGCAGGCCGACCGGCTGCGCGGGCCGACCGAAGGGGCCACTCACGAGGGCGAGGTGAAATCCGGCGACCCGTACAGCTGACGCGTGGGGCGGGCAGCGGGTGAGAATGGCCGCATGGCTTCCCTGCTGCTCGCCCTCGCCATCGGATCCACCGGCCTGTACGCCGGTTTCATGCTGATCTTCCAGACCGGGATCATGCCCGCGCTCGCCCGTCTGACGGACGCCGAGTTCGTCACCGCGATGCGCCGGATCAACGAAGCCGTCCCGAGGGGCGTGTTCCTGATCGTCTTCCTCGGGGTGGTCGCCTTCCCCGTCGCCGCGTTCTTCGTCCCCGTCGACGGCCGGACGGACACCCAGAAGTGGCTGGTGCTCGCGGGGCTCGTGTGCGCGGCCCTCAACCACGCGGTCACCATCGGCGGGAACATCCCGCTCAACAACGCGCTGGCCGCGTCGGAGGCCACGGGCGACGAGCCGTCGGCCGTCCGGGCCGCCTTCGAGAAGCGCTGGAACGGTTTCCACCGTGTCCGTACGCCCCTGATCGTCCTCGCGTTCGGCCTGCTGACCGCCGCCGCCGTCGTCTAGGGCGGCCCGTCCCGGCCCCTTCCGCCCCCTTCCGCCCCTTTCCGCCCCCCGGCCCGTCGGCATGCCCCGGCGGGCCGTTCGGCTGCCCGCACCCCCGGAGCCCGCCGGCCGCGGAACCGTACCCGGCCGACGGTTTCTGGCGTGAACTCGTGCGTGTCGGCCTCTTCACCCTTCGCCAGGGTCCCGCGAAAGCGTACCTACGAGTCCGGAAACAGTCTTCGGGTGTGTGTCGGTCTGCGCCAGTGACGAAAATCCTACGCCCTTATAGGCCCTCAAAGGGGGTGAATCACCCCGATATCCCGGGTTGGGTTTCCGTACCCTCCGGTTTCTTATTGACATGCCTACGGGGGTCTTTTCTAATCATCGAGAGTCATCCCGCGCGCTGACACCGCACAGGCATGGAGGGGGCAAGGTGGACGTCCGGATTCTGGGGGGACTGTCGGTACGTGAGCACGGGGTGTCGATCACGCCGACAGCCGCCGCGCCCCGGCAGCTCCTCGCCCTACTCACGGCCAGCGCCGACCAGGTCGTCCCCGTGACGGTGCTCACCGAGGAGCTGTGGCCGTCCGGTGCGCCGCGCGGCGCCCGCGCCGAACTCCAGGCCCACATAACCGAGTTGCGCGCCCTCATCACCGGTGCGCTGCGCGGTGCCCCCTCGGCGGAGCCCGGGCCCGGCTGGTCCGACCGGCGCACCGCCGACGCGATCCTCGTCTCCCAGCCCGGCGGCTACCGGCTCGACACCGGCGGCGGTACCAACGACGTCCGGCAGTTCGAGCGCGCGGCCGGCGCCGGATACCGCGCCATGGAGGCCGGCGACCTCGACCGCGCCGCACTCCGCCTCGGCGAGGCCCTCGCCCTGTGGCGCGGTGAACCCTACGCCGGCGTCGCCGCGGGACCCCGCCTCCGCCGGGAGGTCGAGCGCCTCGAAACCTCGCGGCTGAGCGTCCTCGACCAGTGGGTGGAAGCCCAGTTGGGCCTCGGCCGGCACGTGGAACTCGTCCCCGAACTCTCCGGGCTCGTCGCCCGCTACCGCACCAACGAGCCCCTCCACGCCCACTACATGGTGGCCCTGCTGCGCTGCGGCCAGCACGACGAGGCCCTCACCGTGTACGAGCGGCTGCGCGTGGCCCTCAAGGGGGAGAGCGGCATGGAGCCCTCGGCGCGGCTGCGCCGCCTCCAGCGCTCGGTCCTCGCCGTACGGAACACCGAGGTCCGCCCGTTCTACGCGCCTCGCATCCCGGCCCAGTTCAGCCCCGCGCGGGCCCGGCTCGTCCCGGCGGGATCCGTGGGCTGACCGCTCGACGCGGCCCGGAGCACGGCCGCCCGTTCGACATCACAGCCCTCCGAGGATGGCCGGTCTGACCAGCCGGACACCTCCCGGGGGCCTTCACCGGGAATGAAGTGCGGGAACTCACCGTTGACCGACTCCCGAAGCCGAATTAGTTTCGGCGAGCAGTACGGGTTTCCTCCCAGGTGCCCGATTTCGCTCGACTACGGGGGACGGGGCCATGACCTTGCACGGCGCGGACGGAGCCGGTGCCGACGCGCTGCTCACGGTCCTCGAACTACTCGCCCGGCAGGCTCCGCCCGCCCACTTCGACACCCTCCTCGACGAGGCCCGGCTCGCCGGGCCTGGCGGAGCGGAACTCGACCGCGTCGAACGGGCCGTGGCACTCGCCGGTGAGGTGAACGCCGGACGCGAGCAGGACGCGCGCCGCGAAGCCGGACTCGCCGCGCTCACCGACACCGCCCGCGACCTCACCCTGTCGTACGACCTCGACAGCCTGCTGCGCGTGATCATCCGTCGAGCCCGCCGGCTCCTCGGCCTCGACCTGGCGTACGTGACCCTGCGCGGCCCGCACGGAGTCTGCTACGTCCACTCCGCCGAGGGCTCCCGCACCGGACAGGCCGGCGGCCCGAGGATCGCCCCCGGTCTGCGGATCGCCGAGGGGTACGGGCTGGGCGGCGCCGTCCAGTCGCACGGCGAGGCCGTGTGGACCGCCGACCGCCTCGCCGACGAACGCTTCGCCTCCTTCGACTCCCTCGACGCCGGCGTCCACGCACCCGCCTTCGACGAGGTCGCCGAAGCGGCCCTGCGCGCCGAGGAACTGCACGCGATCATGGCTGCGCCGCTGCGCAGCGGCGACACCGTGATCGGCGTCCTGCACGGAGCGGACCGGCGGGTCCGCCACCACACCGGCGAGGAGATCGGGCTCCTCACCGCGCTCGCCGACCTCGCCGCACTCGCCGTCGAGAAGGCCGGACTCCTCGAAAGGACCAGGGCCGAGGTCTCCGAACTCGAACGGGACAGCTCCCGGGTCCGCACCAGCCTCACCCGGATGCGGCACGTCAGCGAGGCCCACGGCCGGATCATGAACCTCGTGCTCGCCGGCGGGGACCTGGGCAGTGTCGCCAAGGCCGCCGCCGACGCCCTCGACGCGACGGTGATGATCCGCGACCAGGGCGGCCGCTGCCTCGCCACCGCAGGAGACATACCCGGCCTCGTCGAGGAGGCCGTCGCCAAGGCCTCGCTCGACGCACACGCCCGCCGCCGCCCGGTCCTCGCCGACGACGACACCTGGGTCGCCCCCGTCATCGCCGGCTCCGAAGACCTCGGCGGCCTCGTCATCCGCGCCGCCGGCGGCCTCACCGGCGAGGACGAGCGGCTCCTCGAACTCGCCGCCCAGTCCGTCGCCTTCCTCCTCCTCATGCGGCGCTCCACCGCCGTCGCCGAGGGACCCGTCCGCGACGAACTCCTCGACGACCTCATCGCCGACCCGCCGCACGCACCCCAGCAGATCGCCCAGCGCGCCCGCCGCCTCGGCGTCGACCTGCGCAAACCGCACGTCCTCGTGCTCGCCCGGCCGGAGGGCGGAGAACAGGGCAGGGCCGTGGTGTGGGCGTCCTCGTACGCGTACCGCCTCAGCGGTCTGAAGACCGTGCAGGGCGGCTGCATCGTGCTGCTGCTCCCCGGCATCGACGCCTCGGCCGCCGCCAGGGCCGTCGCCGACGAACTGTCCCCGCTGCTCGGCCACCCCGTATCCGTCGCCGCCGCCGGACCCGGTCAGAGCCCGGACGGCGTCGCCCGGATGCACCAGGAGGCCGGGCGCTGCCTGGACGCGATGAGCGCCCTCGGCGGCACCGGCTCCGCGGCGTCCGTGCAGGACCTGGGCTTCCTCGGGCTGCTGCTCTCCGACGACAACGACGTCGACGGCTTCGTCGAGGCGGCGATCGGACCCGTACTCGACTACGACGCCGAGCGGTTCACCGACCTCACCCACACCCTGGAGGCGTACTTCGCCTCCGGCGGCAGCCCGACCAACGCGGCCGAGGCGCTCCACGTCCACCCCAACACGGTCTCGCGCCGGCTGGAACGGATCGGTGAACTCCTCGGCCCCGAGTGGCAGAAGCCCGGCCAGGTCCTGGAGGTCCAGCTGGCGCTGCGCCTCCAGCGCACCCGGGAGGTCCTGGCCAGGGGCCGCGCCACCGCGGACCCGGGCCGGCCGTCACCGGGTCCGCCGGAGCGGAGCGCCTGATCCGTGTGCGCGCGCCGTGCGGCCGCGCGTGCGGCTCAGCTCGCCGTACGCGCCGTACGTCCTGATCCGTAGCCGGAGCCGTAGGACGCCTCCCAGTCGGTGGCGGCCATGACCGTCGCCGCGTGGGCGGCCGAGGCCAGCGTGATGTGCCGGTGCCAGCCGCGGAACGAGCGGCCCACGAAGTCCCGCAGACCCGCCCCCTCGCCGACCTCCACGAAGTCCCGCTCCACCCGGCGGGCCAGCTTCGTCAGCCGCAGCAGGGAGCCGACCGGCGAACCGGTCAGATCGCTGATCCACACCCGGGCGGGGGGCCGCCGCGGGTCGTCCCACTCGCCGAGCAGCACCAGCGGACGCATCCGCTCGCCGCCCGGCGTGGGCAGCGCCACCCGCACCGCCGTGGCCAGCGAGGTGCGCGAGGTCCGCGCACCGGCCACCGTGTCCACCCAACTCACCGGCCTGCGCAGACCCTTGAGCGACTCCAGGATCTGGAGCGCCGACAGCGGACCGGCCCCGAAGCCGGGCAGCGAACGGTCGGCGATCGCCAACCGGGAACCCGGACCGATCCGGGCCACGACCGGCACCCCCGCACCGGCGAGCCGGGTCAGGGCAGCCCGCCCCGCGCCGCCCCGGATGTCGAGCAGCACCGGCTTCCGGGTCACGTCCGACCAGCGGGCCGTGTCGAGCGCCGCCGCGACGGCGCACTCCTCCAGGGTCTCCTCGCCGGCCTCCTGCGGAACCTCCGCGCGATCACGCCGCGTACGGTCGTTCACCCACGGGTCCGGCAGGAAGAGACGCCAGTTGACGGGCACGCTCAGCTCGTCGCTCGCGAACCACACGCCGAACGCCTGCTGGCCGTGGAAGACCTGCCCGCGCTCCGGGTCGAACCGCCGGTCCACACCCACCGAGTGCTCCCCGGCCTTCGGTATCGGCATCGGCCGCACCACCCAGGCCTGCGGGCAGCTGTTGCGCTCGAGGTAGCGGGCGAGCGCCGCCCGCATCGGCTGCCAGTCCCAGGTGGAACTGGACACGAAGTGGTGCAGGCTCTGCTCGGCGGCGGGACCGCCTATCTGAGCGGCGATGTTACGGATGGACTTGCGGCCCTGCGCGGTGAGCAGGCCGTGCAGATACTGCTCGGCCTTCAGACGCTGGTCCCGGCGCGGGAAGCCGGAGAACAGCGCGGCACACAGCTCGGCGTAGACGTCCTCGCGCGAGCCGGGCGCGCCGACGGACCTGACGACGTCCAGGGGAACGGCCGGCGGAACGGACCCGGTCACGGCCCTGCGCTTGGTTGCGACGGATGTACTCACGACACTCCTGCCCGAAGGTTGCGCAGCTCCCTCCCGCTGCTCCACCACCGTCGCCCGACACGCCCTCCGGCGGCGAGGTGTACCCGGCACCCGAATCGGCCGTCGGATGGTGACCGGACCACCCCCCGCCGTGTCGTCGCAGGTCGGAGGCGTGCCCAAGGCCCTCCCACGGCCCACCGCCGGTGGCCGGCCCGCGCCTTGCCACGGCCCTCCGGAATACCCCGTGGGGGATCTGACAGACTCGCAGGACCGGCTTTGACCGGTCGCAGGGCGTGGCCGGACCATCGCAGAGCGAGGCTGCACGGGCCGGACCCCGGTTAATGCCCCAGGCCGGGGGCCGTGCCTGTGCGCCTCGCCTTGACCCGTCCCTCGTAGGCTTGCGGCCATGGGACTGCGCGCGGAACTGCCGGTCGTCGGGGTGGTGGCCGCCGGTGGCGCCCTCGGCGCATCCGCCCGCTACGGCGCGGGACTCGTCTGGCCGACCCCCGAAGGCGCCTTCCCGTGGACCACGTTCACGGTGAACGTCGTCGGGTGCGCACTCCTCGGCACGCTGATGGTCCTGGTGACGGAGCGGCCGACCGAGTGGTCGACGGCACCCCCGCACCCACTTCTCCGGCCCTTCCTCGGCACCGGATTCTGCGGCGGGTTCACCACCTTCTCGACGTACAGCCTCGAAACCGAGCGGCTGCTGAGCGCCGGGCACCCGACGCGCGGTCTGCTCTACCTCGGCGGCACCCTGGTCACCGCGCTCGCCGCCGTCTGGGCCGGGGTCGCCGGCACCAGGGCCGTCCGCGCGAGGGCGGGACGGGGCCGGGTGGGGCGGGCGTGAACTGGCTGCTGGTCGTCGCGGGCGCCGCCGTCGGCGCGCCCCTGCGCTACCTCACGGACCGCGCGGCGCGCGCCCGCTTCGGTCCCGGGTTCCCCTGGGGCACGTTCACGGTGAACGTCGCCGGCTCGTTCCTCCTCGGACTGCTCACCGGGGTGACGTCGGCCCAGATCCATCTGCTGCTCGGCACGGGCCTGTGCGGGGCGCTCACGACGTACTCGACCTTCTCGTACGAGACGCTGAAGCTGTACGAGGACGGGGCGAAGGGGTACGCGGTGCTCAACGTCGCCGCGAGCCTGGCCGCCGGACTCGGAGCCGTATGGCTGGGAGTGGAGACGGCCAGGCTGTGGTGATCCGGTTCCTCAGGCGGTGATCCAGTCGCCGGTCGCGATCACCGGCTGCACGCCGTCACGGTGGATGGTGCCCTCGATGAGGCCGTACATCCGGTCCGCCGCGAAGTAGACCTCGTTGTCGTTCTTGAGGCCGAAGGGCTCCAGGTCCACCAGGAAGTGGTGCTTGTTCGGCAGGTTGAGCCGGACCTCGTTGACCGTGGAGACGTTGTCCAGGACCCGGTCGGCCATCGCGTGCAGCGTCTGCTGGAGCGAGTAGCTGTACGTCTCCGCGAACGCCTCCAGCATGTGACGGCGCACCTTCTGGTACGAGCGGTCCCAGTCGTGCTCCTCGTCCGCGGCCGCCGGGGCCGAGTTCGCCCAGCGGGCGGTGACCTTGGTGGCGAGGATCCGGTCGTACGCCTCCTGGAGCGTCGTGTACCTGTCCTTGATGAAGCCGTGGAACTCGGAGTTCGTCGAGTTCATGACGGTGAGGTCCTTGAGGCCCGAGAGGACCTGGAGCCCGGTGTTCGCCGAGTAGGTGATCTGCGCGGTGCGGACCTCCTGGCCCTTACGGGCGAAGGAGTGCTGCTCCTTGCGGGTGGGGACGGAGATCCGTTCCCAGGTGTACTCCTCCACCCGGATCTGCGCCTCGTGGATCACCGCCTGCGAGGTCACGAAGTGCTTGGCCAGGAGGATGCCGAAGGCCTCGGGGGAGGCCACGCCGTGCTCCTTGGCGAAGGCGTAGACCGTGTTCTTGGTGGTGTCGGTCGGCAGGCAGTTGCCGTTGTCGCCGGTCAGATGGACGTCGCGGTACTCACCGCGCAGCGCCACCGACACGTTCAGGTCGCGGATCTCGTGCCATGCGCCGTCGTCGCCCTTGCGGGTCACGGCGACGATGCGGTTCTCGGCCTTGCCGTACTGGTTCTGCGCCAGGACGTGCTTGCTCATGCTGCTCAGCTCCTGCGGGTACGTGGATACGGATATCCCGTACGCCCGGCGTCCAGCGTCCCCCGTCGTCCCCGAGGGTTCCGCTCCCCGCCGTCCGGCCCGTGAACGGCGGGCCGCCCCGGGACTGACGAGCATCCCGGTCCGTAGGTTTCGCTCGAAGATATGTCCCCTTCCGGCCACTGGCAATGGGCGAGCACCGAACCCGGGGGAGGCCGAAACCCGTGGGCCAGGTCACCCGGACGTACGGGACGCGTCAAGACGGGCATGGGCGGCGTTAGGGGCACGTCAACGGAGGCGGCGAGGCAGCAGGGGAGAGGTTTCCTCGTCTCGTCCGAGAATCCGTTCTTCCTTCTTCCTGCATCCGGGAGCTCACGATGGCCGACGTGGCCTTCGTCGTCACCACGATCGCGGTCTTCGCGCTGGTGGCCTTCATCGCCAAGGGGGTGGCCAAGCTGTGAGTGCCGAGAACATCGTCGGTCTGCTGGTGGCCGCCGCCCTCCTGGGCTACCTCGTCCTCGCCCTCGTCAAGCCCGAGAGGTTCTGAGGCCGATCATGAGTCCCGTTCTTGCTGGAGTCCTCCAGCTCCTCGCTCTTCTGGTCGCACTCGGCCTTTCGTACCGCCCGCTGGGTGACTACATGGCCAGGGTCTACTCCTCCGAGAAGCACCTCCGGGTGGAGAAGTGGATCTACAAGGGCATCGGCGCCAACCCGTCGGTGGAGATGCGCTGGCCCGCCTACCTGCGCGGAGTCCTCGCCTTCTCCGCCGTGAGCGTCCTCTTCCTCTATCTGCTCCAGCGGGTGCAGGGTTCGCTGCCCGGCTCGCTCGGCTTCGTGTCGATCGACCCGGACCAGGCGTTCAACACGGCCGCGTCCTTCGTGGCGAACACCAACTGGCAGTCGTACTACGGCGAGCAGGCCATGGGCCACGTCGTGCAGACCGGCGGCCTGGCGGTGCAGAACTTCGTGTCGGCGGCGGTGGGCATCGCGGTCGCGGTCGCCCTGGTGCGCGGCTTCGCCCGGTCCCGTACCGGTGAGCTGGGCAACTTCTGGTCCGACCTGGTCCGGGGCACCGTCCGCATCCTGCTGCCGATCTCGGTGATCGGCGCGCTGGTCCTGGTGGCCTGCGGCGCGATCCAGAACTTCGCCGGCATCCACGAGGTCGGCCAGTTCATGGGCGGGACACAGCAGTGGAACGGCGGGGCGGTGGCCTCGCAGGAGGTCATCAAGGAGCTGGGCACGAACGGCGGCGGTTACTTCAACGCCAACTCTTCCCACCCCTTCGAGAACCCCAACGGGCTCTCGAACCTCTTCGAGATCTACCTGATCCTGGTCATCCCCTTCGCGCTGACGCGGACGTTCGGCCGGATGGTCGGCTCGCTGAAGCAGGGGTACGCGATCCTCGGCACGATGGCCGCGATCTGGCTCGGGTTCACGGCGCTGATGATGTGGACCGAGTTCGCCCACAACGGCCCGGCGTTCGACATCGCCGGTGGTGCGATGGAGGGCAAGGAGACCCGGTTCGGGATCGGCGGCTCGTCGATCTTCGCGGTCGCCACCACGCTGACCTCGACGGGAGCGGTGAACTCCTTCCACTCCTCGTACACCGGCTTCGGCGGCGGCATCACGATGCTGGGCATGCAGCTCGGCGAGATCGCGCCCGGCGGCGTCGGCTCCGGCCTCTACGGCATGCTGATCATGGCGATCATCGCGGTGTTCATCGCCGGCCTGATGGTCGGCCGCACCCCGGAGTACCTGGGCAAGAAGATCGGCACCCGCGAGATCAAGTTCGCGGCCTGCTACATCCTGATCACCCCCGCCCTGGTGCTCTGCTTCACGGCGGTCGCGATGGCGCTGGACACACCGTCGAACTCGATGACGAACTCCGGCGCGCACGGCTTCTCCGAGATCCTCTACGCCTACACCTCGGGTGCGAACAACAACGGTTCGGCCTTCGCCGGTCTGAACGCGGACACCCAGTGGTTCAACTCGACCATCGGCATCGCGATGCTGCTCGGCCGGTTCCTGCCGATGGTGTTCGTGCTCGCGCTGGCCGGTTCGCTGGCCGAGCAGACGCCCGTACCGGAGACGGCGGGCACGCTGCGGACCGAGAAGCCGCTGTTCACCGGCCTGCTGGTCGGCACGATCCTCATCATCACCGGTCTCACCTACTTCCCGGCCCTCGCGCTGGGACCGCTCGCCGAAGGGCTCGCAGCATGAGCACCATCACTCCCACCCGGCTCCCGCAGTCCGGGGCGCCCAGCGGCCGGCCGGCCGAGGCCGGACGCGTCGGCGGCGGACTGTTCGACCCGAAGCAGCTGGTCACGTCCTTCCCGGACGCGGTCAGGAAGCTCGACCCGCGGGTCATGGTCAAGTCCCCTGTCATGTTCGTGGTGTTGATCGGCTCGATCGTCACGACCGTGCTCGCGGTCAAGAACCCGGGGGACTGGTTCGGCTGGGCGATCACGGCCTGGCTGTGGCTGACCACGATCTTCGCCAACCTGGCGGAGGCGGTCGCCGAGGGCCGCGGCAAGGCGCAGGCCGACACCCTGCGCAAGGCCAAGACCGACACCGTCGCCCGCCGTCTCATCGGCACGAACGAGGAGCGGGTCCCGGGAACGGAGCTGCGCATCGGCGACCTGGTCGTCTGCGAGGCCGGCGACATCATCCCCGGCGACGGTGACGTCGTCGAGGGCGTCGCCAGCGTCGACGAGTCCGCCATCACCGGCGAGTCCGCCCCGGTGATCCGCGAGTCCGGCGGCGACCGGTGTGCGGTGACGGGCGGCACGAAGGTGCTGTCCGACCGGATCGTCGTGAAGATCACGACGAAGCCCGGCGAGACCTTCATCGACCGGATGATCAGCCTGGTCGAGGGCGCGGCCCGGCAGAAGACGCCGAACGAGATCGCGCTTAACATCCTGCTCGCCTCGCTGACGATCGTGTTCCTGCTCGCGGTCGTGACGCTCAAGCCGTTCGCGATCTACGCGGGCGCCGACAAGCAGACCTCGCTCATCGTCCTCACGGCCCTGCTGGTGTGTCTGATCCCGACGACGATCGGCGCGCTGCTCTCCGCGATCGGCATCGCGGGCATGGACCGGCTCGTGCAGCGCAACGTCCTCGCCATGTCGGGCCGCGCGGTCGAGGCCGCCGGCGACGTGTCGACGCTGCTGCTCGACAAGACCGGCACGATCACGCTCGGCAACCGCCAGGCCTCGGAGTTCGCCCCGGTGGCCGGGACGACGGAGGCCGAGCTGGCCGACGCCGCCCAGCTGTCCTCGCTCGCCGACGAGACGCCCGAGGGCCGCTCGATCGTGGTCCTGGCGAAGGAGAAGTACGGCCTTCGAGAGCGCCATCAGGGCGAGTTGGCCGGTGCCGAGTGGATCGAGTTCACCGCCCAGACCCGCATGTCGGGTGTGGACGTGGACGGACGCAGGGTGCGCAAGGGCGCGACCGGTTCGGTCGTGGCGTGGGTGAAGGAGCGGGGCGGCAGTGTCTCCGAGGACGCGCAGGCGCTCACGGACCGGATTTCCCAGGCTGGTGGCACGCCGCTGCTGGTGGCTCTGGAGGACGACAAGGGCGCGCGCGTCCTCGGCGTCATCCACCTGAAGGACGTCGTGAAGGAGGGCATGCGGGAGCGGTTCGACGAGCTGCGCCGCATGGGCATCCGTACGGTCATGATCACGGGCGACAACCCGCTGACCGCGAAGGCGATCGCCGAGGAGGCGGGCGTCGACGACTTCCTCGCCGAGGCGACGCCCGAGGACAAGATGGCCCTCATCAAGCGTGAGCAGGCGGGCGGGAAGCTGGTCGCGATGACCGGTGACGGCACCAACGACGCCCCCGCGCTCGCGCAGGCCGACGTCGGTGTCGCGATGAACACGGGCACGTCGGCCGCGAAGGAGGCCGGCAACATGGTCGACCTCGACTCCAACCCGACCAAGCTCATCGAGATCGTCGAGATCGGCAAGCAACTCCTCATCACACGCGGTGCGTTGACGACCTTCTCGATCGCCAACGACGTGGCGAAGTACTTCGCGATCATCCCCGCGATGTTCGCGGTGGCCTACCCGAGCCTCGACAGGCTCAACATCATGGGCCTGACCTCGCCCGAGTCCGCGATCCTCTCCGCGGTCGTCTTCAACGCGCTGATCATCATCGCGCTGGTCCCGCTCGCCCTCAAGGGCGTCCGCTACCGGCCGTCCAGCGCCGACTCGATGCTCCGGCGCAACCTCGGGATCTACGGACTCGGCGGCCTGATCGCCCCGTTCATCGGCATCAAGATCATCGACCTGCTCATCTCCCTCATCCCCGGAATCGGCTGACCACGATGAACAACTCCGTAGGAAACACCGGCCGCGTGCTCTGGGCGGGCCTTCGCGCCCTCCTCGTCCTCACCGTCGTGTGCGGTGTCCTCTACCCGCTGGCCGTCACCGGGATCGCCCAGGTGGCCTTCCCCGGCAAGGCGAACGGCTCCGAGGTCACCGACGCGAGCGGCAGGGTCGTCGGCTCGGAACTGATCGGCCAGACCTACAGCCTGCCGATGAAGGAGGGGGAGGAGACCGCGTCCCCGGAACTGAAGTGGTTCCAGCCGCGCCCGTCGAACGGCCTGGGCTCCAACAGCGTCAACACCCGGTACTCGATCATCCTCTCCGGTGCCACGAACCGCTCGGGCGACAACGCGGACCTGATCCAGTGGGTCAAGGCCGCCAAGGCCGCCGTCATCAAGGACAACTCGACGGCCGACTACGAGGTGAAGCCGTCGGACGTCCCCGCCGACGCGGTCACCTCCTCCGGCTCCGGCCTGGACCCGCACATCTCCCCGGAGTACGCCAAGCTCCAGGTCCACCGGATCGCCGAGGTGAACGAGCTGGACGTCAAGGCGGTCGACAAGCTGGTCGCCGACCACACCGACGACCGCATCCTCGGCTTCGTCGGCGAGCCCCGCGTCAACGTCCTCCGGCTCAACATCGCCCTCAAGCAGCTGGTGGCGGCGAAGGGCTGAGCCCCGGCCGGCGGGCCGGCGACCCCGGTGCCGGCCCCCGGGGGCGGTCAGCGCCCCGGCAGCACCCGGGTCTCCACCGTGGGCAGCCCCTTGACCCACCAGTGGTCGTAGCGGCTGTAGACACGACGGTCACGGGCGGCGAGGAAGCCGTCGAGCGCCTCGGCCTCCTCCGCGAGTTCCGCCCAGACCCGGTCGGGCAGCGAGTGGAAGGCCGAGGCCTCGATGCCTCCCTCGACGGGGCGCCAGACCCCGGCCACGTACCCGTCGACGAGCAGCGTGGGCAGCGTGTCGCCGTTCACGCGGATCACGTGCTTGCGGTACTCGGCCGGGATGACGCGGCTGCGGTCCGCGTAGGCCAGCAGGACGCTGTCCCACATCGCCAGCAGACGGGGC
This sequence comes from Streptomyces sp. CB02980, assembly GCF_014451325.2. Taxonomy (GTDB): domain Bacteria; phylum Actinomycetota; class Actinomycetes; order Streptomycetales; family Streptomycetaceae; genus Streptomyces. The sequence goes on from NZ_JACSCH020000011.1 coordinate 72,799, forward strand.
GGCGCCGGGACGTCCTCCTCGGGCCGGAGCGCCCCGGGTACGTCGTACAGGAGGATCCCTCCGGGCCCCTCCAACCGCTCGAGCTCGCCCTCGACAAGCCGTACGGCCTCACGTACCTTCCCCCGCGGTGCCAGCGTGAACTGCGCCATGTCGGGTACGGACGCCGGCCCGAAACCCTCCAGATAGCGCCGGATCAGGACGGCGAGCCCCGCCGTCGCCGCCTCCGGATCACCGAGCACGGGCAGCGGCGCGCTCGCCGTCACGAACGACTGCGCCGCCCCGAACGACCACGGCGGCCCCGTCGGCGCGTGCCACAGCGGCGCGTACTGCCGCATCATCCGCCACACCACGGCCTCCACCGGCCCGCCCCGCGCCGCTTCGAGGCGCTCCCGCATCTGTGCTCCGCTCCGGGCCTCCCCGGCGAAGTCGAGGAGAGCGGGCAGCAGCGCGTCGGCGTCGTCGGCCGTGAACCCCGCCGCCTTGTACCGGGGGTCGTGGAGCCGCGAACCGCGCAGGGTCGGCTCCATGCCCTCCCGGAACGCCCGGTAGTCCTCGGCGTGCACCAGATGCAGCGTGAGCCGCATCAGGGTCGACCTGACGAGCTCGAAACCCTCCACGGCCTTGTCGAGCAGCGCGGGATCGAAGCCGGCGACGCGGTTCCACAACGCCACGTAGGGCGAGCCCGGTTGCTGCGCCTGCAGCGCCACCACCCGGCGTACGGCGTCCCCGACGCCGATCGGCACCCGGTCGAGGAGGAGTTGCCGGGCGAGAGTGGAGCGGTTGAGGGCGCGCGCGCTGATCACCATGGCGCGATTGTCCCCCCTGGCACGGACACCCGCGGGCCGGAGTCGCGCGTTCACCCAGGGCTCGCCCCGACGTCGCACACCCGACGCCCACCGTTGTGGCCGGAACTGGACCATGAGGCCGCCTCCATGGGCGACATTCCATGTGTTCAAAGGGAGTTCAGATGAATCCGCGCCTCATGCGCCGGCCCGCCGCCGTGGTTCTTCCGCTGTCCGCCGCGCTCGCGCTGACGGTGGTCATGGGTACGGCCGAGGCGGAGCCGGCGCGGCACGGCTCCGCCGCCCGGGTCGTCTCCACCTCGACCCTGCCGGACATTCCGCTGGCCGCCTTCAGCAACGGCCTGCTGCCCGGCAGCGTCGACGACGACCGGGACGTCGACCTGGGCGGCATCGGCAGCGACCTGTACCCGGCCGAGCGGCGCGGCGAGTACTGGACGGTCACCGACCGGGGCCCCAACGGCCAGATAGCGGTCGGCAAGGACAAGCGGCGCACGTTCCCGGTGCCCGGCTTCGACCCGGCGATCGTGAAGGTCCGCGCGACCGGCGGCCGGATCCAGGTGCTGAGGTCCATCCCGCTCACCACCGCCTCCGGCGCGCCCGTCACGGGCCTGCCCAACCAGCCGGGCCGCGACGAGGCCCCGTACGACTACAACGCCACGACCCCGCTCGCGTACAACGTGAACGGCCTCGACACCGAGGGGCTCGTACGGGACCGGGACGGCAGCTTCTGGCTGGTGGACGAGTACGGCCCGTCGCTGGTGCACGTCTCCGCCAAGGGCCGGGTCCTCGCCCGCCACGTGCCCAAGGGGCTCAACCTGACCGGCGCCGACTACCCGGTGATCGAGTCGCTCCCGTCGATCTTCCTCAAGCGCAAGGTCAACCGCGGCTTCGAGGGCCTGGCGCTGCTCCCCGACGGCGACCTGGTGATGGCGCTGCAGAGCCCGCTCCTCAACCCGGACAAGGCCGCCGGCGAGGACTCCCGCAACACCCGCCTGCTGCGCTTCTCGACCCGCAAGAACCGGGTCACGGCGGAGTACGCGTACCGCTTCGACCCGGTGGGCGTCGTGGAGCCGGGCCAGACGAAGACGTCGGAGCTGAAGATCTCCTCGATCGTGGCTCTGGGCGGCGACCGCCTCCTGGTCCAGGAGCGCACGGACAAGTCCTCCCGCGTCCACGAGGTACGGCTCCGCCGCGGCGCCGACATCCTCGGCTCCCCGTGGGACACGACGGCGAGCCCGGCCCTGGAGCAGCTCGACGACGAGGCGGCCGCCGACGCCCCGGTCCTGGCGAAGCGCCTGGTGGTCGACCTGAACACGGTCGAGGGCGTCCCCGGCAAGATCGAGGGCATCGCGGTGGAGGGCTCCTCGACCCTGGTCCTCCTCAACGACAACGACTTCGGCATGACGGACGGCCCGGCGGCCTTCGACGCGAACGGGCGCCTGGTCGACAGCGATGTGGACACCACGCTGGTCCGCGTCCGCCTGCCGCACCGCCTGCGCTGACGCGCCGGGACACTACGCGGGCCGCGTGGACGTCAGGACACCGATCTTGTCGATGCGGTGCTCGGGGTTGTGCTGGGCGTCCCGCCAGAAGTTGCCCGCGGCGTTGTCCTCGGGGGTCGCACAGGTGGAGAGCGTGATCATGGCCCGGGTGGGCGGCTCGCCCGGCTCGCCCGGCACGGCGGCCCGCTGCTCGGCGAGCGAGCGGGCCGAGCGGAACGACGTGGTCCGGGTCTCGACGATCTCGTAGGTGTAGACGGTGCCGTCGGCGGTGACGTGCACCGGATCGCCCACCTCGACCGAGGGAAGCTCACGCAGGGGCCCGCCGGCGGAGAGCCGGTGGGCGGTCACCAGGTAATTGCCGACCTCACCCGGCCCCACACCGCCCTGCGCGCCGTGGGGACTCGCGGCGACGCCACGGTCCTGGATACGGGTGCCCGCGCGGTCGTCGGTCGTCCCCTCGTACGGCAGGACGTCGAGGTCCTCGACACCGATCGAGGGTATGGAGATCTCGGCGGCGACGGGCCCACGGGGCGTGGGGGCCGCCGAGGTGGAGGGCGCGGGGGAGGGCGTGGGGGGAGGGGCGGCGACCCGGGACACGGGGGAAGCGATCGAGGGCGTCGGGGGAGGGGCGGAGACCGGGGGAACGAGCGACACGGGCCCGGGCGCGCCGGTGGACGTACCGGCACTGCGATCCGCACCGCTGCCGCCACCGCCCGCGCAACCGGCCGAGGCGGTGAAACCCACGACGAGGGCGGCGACCACGCCGACCAGAGCCGAGCGCGGCCCTCGGCCGCGACTCCGCCCCTTCCCCGGGGACCCACCACGCACGGCATCCATACCCCAAGAATGACCCACGTTCCCGGCCATGGCACCCACGGCGGGGCGCCCCGGCACGCACGGCGGGAGCGGCCACCCGGGCGGAAGGCCCCTGGAGCCCGGCCCGGCTACTCCGCGGTCAGCCCGGTCAGCCCGGTCCGCGCAGTCACCCGGTCGTCCCGGTCACCCCGTCGCTTCCGCGGCCACGGCCGGCTGCGGCCGGGTTCGTACGCCCCAGCGGGCGAGCGCGGGCCCGGCCGCGCCCAGGGCCGCGAAGAACGCCGCGAGGAGCAGCCAGCCCGCCGTGCCGAGGCCGAGTACCACCGTGGTCAGGATCGCGGGGGCCAGCGCCTGGCCCGCGCGGAAGCCGAGGCCGAGGAGGCCCTGGTACTGGCCCTGGGCGTGGTCGGGCGCGAGGCCGAAGCCCAGGGCGAAGCCCGCCGAGGACTCCCAGATCTCCCCGAGGCTGTGGACGAAGATCGCCGCGACGAGCAGCCCCGCCGCCGCCCAGACCGGCGTGTGCGCCGCCAGCGCCATCATCGGGCAGCTGACGAGGAAGAGCAGGCCCGCGTTGCGGAACGCCCTGCCGCCGTCGTGCGGGGTTTCGATACGGGAGCCGATCCTGGTCTGCAGCAGGACGCAGAAGGCCGCGTTGACGGCGAACACCGCCGCCACCGTCCAGCGCGGCGCCTCGGTGTGCTGGGAGATCCAGATCGGCAGGAGCAGGGACACCACCGAGTACTGCAGCCCCATGGCCCCGTACAGGGCGGTGAACGTCAGGTACGGGCGGTCCGAGAAGGCCGGCCGGCGATGCTCTCGCGGCGGTGCCGGCAGCGCCGGGTAGTTCGGCAGCAGGAACAGAAGCAGCGCGCACAGGGCGAAGCTCGCGGCGTTGCCGAGGATCAGCGCGACATAGGCGCCGCGGGTGCCCGCTGCCACCGCCAGCCCGGAACCCACGGTTCCGAAGATGACGCCCAGATTGACGAAGGTGCGCAGCTTCGCCCGGAACAGCGCCGGGCGTTCGGTACCGACCCGGGCCACCAGAGCGCCCCAGGCCGCCCCGCCGGCCGCCGCGGCGATCTGGTCGACCGTCGCGAGGACGGTCAGCGCGGTCCAGCTCTCGACGAGCACGAGAGCCGACATCGACACCGCCTGGACCGCGAGGGCCAGCATCATGATCGTGCGGGCCCCGCGCCGGTCGGCGAGATGGCCCCCGGGTATCCCCGCGAACAGGCCGATCAGTCCGGCGATGGTGAGCGCGGCACCGACCTGCACCGCCGGCAGGCCCACGATCAAGGTGAAGTAGAGCGCCGACGCCGCGTTGAACAGACCGTTCCCGACCCGGTTGACGAAGCTGGCGGCGATCAGCACGCGCTCCGGCCTGCTGTCCCCCGCCACGCGGGCCAGGCGGGCTGTTCGGTCGGCCGGGCTGCTCTTGATCATGAGCCGCAGGCTAGCAGCGGCCGTGAACGCCGCTTCGGCCGTGCGGACGCCAGAAGTGGACCTCCGGCAGGTGCTCGGGCAGCGTCACCGCGAGCAGCGCCTCCACGATGTCGTCGGCCTCCACGACGGGGACGTCGTACCGCCGCGCCGGCGCCCGCCCGACACCGGTCTTCCCCGTCCCGACGCGCCCCCGACGACGAGCACCCGCCAATCGGGAAGCCCCCGCACCTCACCCGTACCGTCGAGGAACCGGCCGTTCACGAGCCGTCTGCCTCTGCGTCTGCCTCTGCGTCTGCGTCTGCGTCTGCCTCTGCCTCTGCCTCTGTCTCCGCCTCCGCCTCCGCCTCCGTCGCCGGCACCGGCTCGGTGAGGAAGGCGCGGAGCTCCTCGGCCTCGGGGACGGCGAGGGCGGTGTACAGATCGAGGGCCTGCCGGGCGTGGTCGTGGGCGCGGTCGACGCGGCCCAGATCGCGGTGGACGTGTGCCAGGCCCCGGTGGGCGCGGGCCTGTTCGGGGCGGTAGCCGAACTCGCGGGCGAGGGCCAGCGCGGAGTCGTGTTCGACCTCCGCCCGTTCCAGGTCGCCCATGGAACGGGCGGCCTCCGCCAGGGCGTTGAGGGACTCGGCCTCGTCGCCGGGGAAGTCGAACCTGCGGCTCAGTTCCAGGGCGTCGTGATGGTGCCGCCGGGCCTCGTCGTAACGGCCCTGCCGTCGGTACAGCAGTCCGATGTTGTTCAGGACGATGGTCTCGCCGATGCGGGATCCGGTCTCGCGGTACGCGTGCAGGGCCTGGCGGTGGTGGTCGTGGGCCTCCTCGTACCGGCCTTGACGGTCGTGGTCGATGCCGAGGCCGGTCAGACAGCGTGCCTCGCCGGCGCGGTCGCCGAGTTCGCGGAAGAGCGACAGGGCCTCGACGCAGTGTTCGTGGGCCCGTTCGTGGTCACGCCGCCGCCTGGCGACGTCGCCGAGGTTCTGCAGCGCGCGGGCGGCGGCGATCCGGTCGCCGCTCTCCCGGGCGAGGCCCAGGGCGTGCCGGTAGTGCTCGGCCGCCTGCTCGTACGCGCCGTGCCACCAGAAGTGGACCTCGCCGACGTCGATGAGGGTGCGTGCCTCGGCGGTCGTGTCGCCGCCGCGGCGGCTTGACCGGAGCGCCAGGCCGTGGAGGGTCAGCGCGTCGGTCTGGTGGGCGTGGCCCAGCAGGTAGCGGTGCAGGGTGGCGGCCAGTTGGCTGGTGTGCGGGTGCCGGTCGTGCTCGGCGGCGTACTGGCCGACCGCCATGAGGTTCGCGCGCTCGCCGTCCAGCCAGCTGATCGCCTCGGCGCCGTCCCGCGGGGGCGGGGCCGGGGTCGGGGTGTCCGGGGCGGGGATGCGTGGTCTGCGGTTCCGGCCCTCGGGGTAGAGGTGGTCGACGGCCGTGCTCGCGGTGTGGAGATAGTGGTGGACGAGCCGGTCGACGGCCTCGTGCCGCGCCTGGGGAGGTTCCTGGGCGTCCGCCGTGGCAAGGGCGTGCTCGCGCAGCAGGTCGTGGAAGGTGTAGCGGCCGGGCTTGAGCTGGATCAGGACATGGGCGTCCAGGAGGTCTTCCAGGAGCATCTCGGCCTGATCGAAGGGGAGGTCGGCCAGCGCGGCGGCCGCGTCCGGGCCGATGTCCCGGCCCGGCTGCAGCCCCAGAAGACGGAACATCCGCTGCTGCTCGGGCGTCAACTGCTGGTACGACAGCGTGAACGCCGCCGCCACGCCGCGCTCCGAGGTGGCGAGCTCGGCCAGTCGGCGGCGCTGGTCACGGAGCCGGTCGGCCAGGTAGGCGACGGTCCAGCTGCGGCGATGGTGCAGGCGGGCGGCGGCGATGCGGACGGCCAGCGGCAGGAAGCCGCACAGCTGCAGGACGTCGAGGGCGGCCAGGGGTTCGGCGGTCGCCCGTTCGCCCACGATCGACGTGAACAACTCCATGGCGTCCGCGGCGGGCAGCACGTCCATGGACAGGGCGTGCGCCCCGTCCAGGTCGGTCAGCCGCCGGCGGCTCGTGATCAGGATGAGGGTGTGGGAGGAGGCGCCCGGCAGCAAGGGGCGTATCTGCTCGGTGCCGAGGGCGTTGTCCAGTACGGCCAGTACCCGGCGGCCGGAGAGCTCGGACCGCCACAGCGCGGCGCGATCGGCGACCGACGCCGGGATGTTCTTGGCGGGCACGCCGAGTTGGCCCAGGAGGACCTCGAGCGCGGCACCGGCGTCGAGCGGTGCCTGACCGGCGGTGTGGGCCTGCAGGTCCACGAAGAGCTGTCCGTCGGGGAACCGGTCCGCGAGGCGGTGCCCCGCGTGGACCGCGAGCGTCGTCTTGCCGACCCCGGCCATCCCGTCGATCGCCGAGATCGTCACGACGCCGCCGCTGTTGCCCGCCCACTGGCGGGTCAGCCCGTCGAACTCGCCGTCGCGTCCGGTGAAGTCCGGGACGTCGTACGGCAGGAAGTTGCCCCCCTGCGGCCTCGCGGGCGCGGAGGCCGGCGCCCGGAGACCGGGTGCGTCCCGCAGGATGTCCTGTTCGAGCCGGGCGAACGCGTGGCCGGGGTCGAGGCCCTGCTCCTCGGCCAGCGCCGTCCGGAAGTCCCTGGCCACCCGCAGGGCCTCGGGTTGGCGTCCCGCGCGGTGCAGGGCGAGCATCAGCCGGCAGCACAGCCGCTCCCGCAGGGGGTTGGCCGCCATGTGGGCGGTCAGTTCGTCGATGAGGTCGTCGTGACGGCCCAGGGACAGCTCGAGCTCGGCCAGGCGCTCGATCGCCGTCAGGCGCCGGCCGTCGAGCCGCGCTCTGGCGGCGGGGACGTAATGGGCGGTGATGTCGGCCAGCGGCTCGCCCCGCCAAAGGGCCAGCGCGGCACGTATCCGGTCGGCGGCGGCGGTATCGGCGGCGGTGTCGGCGGCGTCGGCGGTGGCCGCCGCGTCGTCGGGCCCGCCCGGTGCCCTGGCGATCAGGCCGGTGAACTCCTGCAGATCGAGTTGTCCCGGCTCGGGGGTGAACACGTACCCCGCCGGCCGCGTGGCCAGCATGTGGTCGGCACCCGAAGCGCGCAGCATACGGCGGATCGCGGCGATCGTGGTCTGGATCTGCGCGCGGGCGGAGTCCGGCGGCAGCGGCCCCCACATCGCGTCGACCAGGCGGTCCGCGCTGATCACGACCCCGGCGTGCAGCAACAGATAGGCGAGTACGGCCCGATGGCGGGGCGCAAGACCGGGCGACTCCGGACCGGGGGCCTGGACCTCCACCGGGCCGAGAATCGTGAACCGCATTCCGTCACTCCGGGGGTCACCAGTACGTGCATCGAAGAAGCATCGGGAATGTATCAAGATCCACCGGCAGGGTTACCGGCATGCCAGCACTCCCCACCCCCGGACTCCCCACCCCCGCATTCCCCGCCCCAGCGCTCCACCCCGTCGACCCGGAGAAGGCGACCGGCGAGACCGCGTCCCTGTTCACCGCCACACACCGCGCCCTGGGGGTCATCCCCCAGCTGGCCAGGGTGATGGCCAACAACCCGACCGTACTGAGGGGATACGTGGACGTGGTCACCGCCCTGAGCACGCGGGGGACCCTGTCGGCGGACGTGCGCGAGCGCATCGCGCTGCTCGTGGCGCAGGAGAACCGGTCCGACTACTGCCTGTCCGTGCACACGTTCCGCGGGACCAAGGTGGCCGGGCTGACCACGGCCGAGGCGACCCGCGCACGGAGGGGCGAGGCCGGGGACCCCTGGGCAGCCGCTGTCCTGGACCTGGCCGCCGCGGTGGTACGCGACCACGGGGTCGTCTCCGACGAGCGGCTGGACGCGGCCCGGCACGCCGGCCTCTCCGACGGGCATGTCGTCGAGATCATCGCCCACGTGGCGCTCGGCGTGTTCACCCATCACCTGGCCACGGCGGCGCGTATCGACATCGACTGGCCGCTCGTGCGGCACACCGACTGGGAGAACGGGACGGCCTGAATGCACGCGATGACACAGGTTGGGCCGGATCACCCGAGCGGCTCTCCCGAGCCGGTCCCCACACAGGCGACAGAAGCCATTCCCACCGAGGAGTTCCCCATGATCAACGCCGTCCCGCTCACCCGGGTCTCGACCGAGGACGCCACCGCCTGGCACGCGGTCGTGTCGGCCTCGCTCGCCGCCGACCTGCCCGAGGAGCCCCGGCCCACCTTCGAGCAGATCCACGCTCAACTCTCCGTCACCGGGCGGCACGACCGCCGACTCCTGTGGCTGGCCACCGACGCCGACGGCGCGGTGGTCGGTGTGGCCGGACTGCGACTGTTCACCTCGTCCGGGCAGCAGCACCTGGCGGAGCTGGAGCTGCACGTCACCCCGGACCGGCGACGCTCGGGAGTGGGCTCGCACCTGCTGGCCACGGCCGTACGGGCGGCACGGGACGAGGATCGCCGCAGTCTGGTGGCCGCCGCACCCGGCGAGGGACCGACCGGCGCCTTCTGCGCCGCCCGCGGCTTCCGGCGCGTCCTGGCCCTCGACCACCTGCTGCTCGACGTCGCGGACGCCGACGTCGCCGAGGCCGAACACCCCGGCTACGAACTGGTCAGCTGGACCGGCACGGTTCCCGACGAACTGGCGGAGGCGTTCGCCTCGGTCAAGAACGCGATGAACGACATGCCCATGGGCGACATGGACTACGGCAGCCAGACCTGGACCGCCGACCGGGTCCGCGCGATGGCCGAAGTACTGGCCGACCGCGGTGACCTGCTGCTGACGACCGCCGCGCTCGGCAAGGGCGAGATGGCGGGATACACCGAGATCGTCATCCGCTCCGGGGAGACCCACCGGGCCCTGCAGTACGACACCGTCGTGGCGCCGGCCCACCGCGGCCACGGGCTGGGGCTGTGGGTCAAGGCGGAGATGGTGCGCAGGCTGCGGGCCGAACACCCCGGAATCGAGGAGGTCGAGACGGACAACGCGCAGGACAACACCCACATGATCGCGGTGAACCGCCGACTGGGCTTCCGTTTCCACCGCAGCACGCACGAGTACCAGCTGGACCTGCCGGCGGAGTGACCGGGGCCCGCACCTGCCCCGCCTCGATCACCTCCCCCCGCCTCGATCACCTCCCCCCTCACCCCCACCCGACCAGGGAGCACCGCACCATGTCCCACTTCACCGCAGCAGGGCAGCGCAAGATCCACGACGTGCTGGCCCGGCATGTCGATTCCGGGAAGATCCCCGGTGTCGTCGCGCTGTTCGGCAAGGACGACGAGACGCACGTCGAGACGCTCGGCACGATGCGGCAGGACGGCGGCGCCCCGATGCGCCGGGACACCGTCTTCCGGATGGCCTCGGCCTCCAAGCCGCTGTCGATAGCGGCGGCGATGGTGCTCCTGGACGAGTGCCGGCTGCGGCTGGACGACCCCGTGGACCCGTGGCTGCCGGAACTGGCCGACCGGCAGGTGCTGAAGAGGTTCGACGGCCCGCTCGACGAGACGGTCCCGGCGCGCCGTCCGATCACCGTCCGGGACGTGCTGACCTCGACGTTCGGCCTCGGGATGGACATGACCTCGATCGGTACACCGATCATGAACGAGGTCTTCGCGCAGGGGCTGACGCCCAACCTGCCCACTCCGATGCCCGACCAGGACGAGTGGCTGCGCCGCCTGGGCGCGCTGCCGCTGATGCATCAGCCCGGCGACCGGTGGCAGTACCACATCGCCGGCGACCTGGCGGGTGTGCTGGTCTCCCGGGTGACGGGCAGGCCCTTCGGCGAAGTGCTGCGCGAGAGCGTCCTCGACCCGCTGGGGATGCGGGACACCGGCTTCCACGTGCCGGACGAGAAGGCCGACCGCATGCCGGTCCTGTACGCCCCCGATCCGGCGTCGGGCGAGTTCCACGTGTGGGACGAGTCCCGGGGCGGCCGGTGGAACACGCCGCCGGCGTTCCAGGGCGGCGGGGGCGGTCTGGTCTCCACCGCGGACGACTACCACGCCTACTTCCGGATGCTGCTGAACGGCGGCAAGCACCGCGGGGAGCGGATCCTGTCCCGGCAGGCCGTGGAGCTGATGACCACCAACCGCCTGACCCCCGAGCAGAACGCCGCCCGCACCGAACTGGCCACCGGCAACGTCCACATCTCCTACGGTCAGGGGCAGCACGGAGGCTGGGGCTTCGGGATGGCGGTACGGACGTACCGGGGCGACTACGCGCCGATCGGCCAGTTCGGCTGGGACGGCGGGTCCGGGACCTCCACGTACGCCGACCCCGTCGACAACGTCGTCGGCATCCTCCTCACCCAGGTCGGCAGCTCAGCCCCCAACTCGGTGCACCTGATGCACGACTTCTGGACCACCCTCTACCAGGCGCTGGAGGACTGAGCACCCAAGGCTGCCGCCCGACCGGCGCGTGGTGGTCCTGATCAAGGTCTCCCGCCTGTACGGACCGCCCCGGACGTCCCGACTCGGGCCTGAGCCGATCCGGGTTGACGCAGCGTCAGGCCACCCGGACGGAGGCGGGGTGCGAGCGCCGTGCGGGGGACACGCCCCACGGCCCCGTGACCGGGCGTTCCGGTGGCCGGTTGGCGAACCATGAAGAAGGTCATCGCCCCGTGGGCGGCACGTGGACGGGCGGCACGTGGACGGGCGACACCGTCAACCACTGCACCGACGGCGACGTGCTCGACCACGACGCGGGCTGACCGCTCGGTCCCGGTCTCGGCCGGATCAGCCACCCCCGACCAGCAAAAAGACCCTCCCGAAGGAGGGCCGATCGCGGAGCGCCCCCGGCAGGACTCGAACCTGCGGCCAAGTGCTTAGAAGGCACCTGCTCTATCCACTGAGCTACGGGGGCCGGGTGGTGGCCGTGTGGCCAGGAGCCCCTTGTGGGTGGGGTGTGGCCTGCCGGGACAAGGATAGGGCTCCGATCGCCTTGGCCCGGTTGCTTCACCTGCGTGGCACGATGTGTAGGTTCGGTGAAGCGGAACGATAATCGCAGGCAGGTGCGATTCGCGCAGCGCTTTTCGCATCGCTCGGGGCGGGTGTTGTGCACTCGTTATGCCTGAGGTTCCGGTCACCACCCCTCTCTTCGGCGCGCAGGGCCGCAATAGGCTTCAAAAACACTCATAAATTGGGCATTCTTCGCATGTGGTGACCTTGGACGAACGGCCTCAGCTGATCGACGCACTCTCCGCCCTGCGCGACCGTGTCGCCGCCGTGCGCCTTCCCCTCCCCCTCCCCGACACGCCACGCGCCCGGCAGACCCGGGCCGAGCTGCTCGCTCAGCTCGACGACTATCTGGTGCCCCGGCTCAAAGATCCCGACGCCCCGCTGCTCGCCGTCGTCGGCGGGTCCACCGGGGCCGGCAAGTCCACGCTCGTCAACTCCCTTGTCGGGCGGCGCGTCAGCGAGTCCGGTGTGCTCCGGCCCACCACCCGCACCCCCGTGCTCGTCTGCCACCCCGAGGACCACCACTGGTTCGCCGGGACGCGGGTCCTCCCGCAGCTCACCCGCGTCTGGCTGCCCCAGGCCGACGACGACCACGCCGACGACGCCCCGCCCCCCGAGGAGAACGCGCTCCGCGTCGAGACCGCCGCCTCCATGCCCCGCGGCCTCGCCCTCCTCGACGCGCCCGACATCGACTCCCTCGTCGTCGAGAACCGACTCCTCGCCGCCGAGTTGATCTGCGCCGCCGACATCTGGGTGATGGTCACCACCGCCTCGCGGTACGCCGACGCCGTCCCCTGGCACCTCCTCCGTACCGCCAAGGAGTACGACGCCACCCTCGTCACCGTCCTCGACCGCGTCCCCCACCAGGTCATCGGCGAGGTCTCCCGCCAGTACGAGGCCCTCCTCGACAAGGCCGGCCTCGGCGACGTGCCCCGCTTCACCATCCCCGAGCTCCCCGAGTCCGCCGACGGCGGCAGCGGGCTGCTCCCCGACTCCGCCGTCGCCGCCCTGCGCGGCTGGCTCGCCCACCGAGCCGAGGACCCCGCCGCCCGTCAGCAGGCCGCCGACCGGACGGCCACCGGCGTCATCGACTCCCTCGACGCCCGGCTCCCCGAACTGGCCGGCGCCGTCGCCGCCCAGTACGCCGCCTCCGTCCGCCTCGGCGGCGCCGTCGAAGCCGCCTACGGCGAACAGGCCAAGCGGGTGCGCGAACAGCTCGGCCGCGGCGCCGTCCTCGCCGGCGACGCCCGCACCCGCTGGCGCGCCTACCCCCGCGACAGCACCGCCGACGAGCTCCTCGACGCCCTCGCCGAGTCCCTCGCCGCGCTCCTCCACTGCGCCGTCTCCGCCGCCGAGGAACGCGTCCGCGACGCCTGGCGCCGCGAACCCGCCGCCGACGCCCTCGGCCCCGCCCGGACCGGCGGCGACCGCGACACGGCCGAGCGGATCGGCGTGGAGGTACGGCGCTGGCGCCGCGTCCTGGAGGAAGTCGCCGAGGAAGAGGTGCGCACCGTCGAGCGCCCCTCCGCTCCCCGTACGGCCGCCCCCGAGGCCGACACCGTCGCCGCCCTCCTCGCCGCCTCCCTCCTCGGCGGCCGCCGCACCCGGGCCGCGGGCGAGCGCCTCGCCGAACTCCTCGGGGCCCAGGCCGCCCTGCGCCTGCGCGACAAGGGCGGCGCACTCGTCCTCTCGTACGTCGACCGTGTCCTGCACGCCGAACGCGACCGGCGTCTCGCGCCCCTCGAAGCGCTCGACGTGACCCCCGAGCCGCAGGCGGAGCTCATCGCCGCGCTCTCCGTACTGCAGAAGGAGAAGTGACGTGGTGGACGACGACGAGTCGCGCGCCGGAGCCCGTGCCGACACGGGGAGAAGCGGTGCCGGTGGCCAGGGCGGTGCCGGTGCCGGTACCCGTACCGGGGGAGGAGGCGGCGACAGTACCCGCGACCGCGACACGCACCGCGGCGGCGACAGTACCCGCGACCGCGACACGCACCGCGGCGGCGACAGTACCCGCGACCGTGACAGTGACCGCGACCGCGAGCAGCCTGGCCGCTGGGACGACGGGCTGATCGCGCGGCGCGCCGCCGGGCGCGGTGCCGCCGTCGCCGACGTGCCCTCCGGCGCGGACGACACGCAGGAGCCCGACACCCTGCCGCCGCTCGGCGGGACCTACGGCGGGCCCCTCCGTGCCCGACTCGACGCCCTCCACGAACTCGTCGGGCTCTCCCGTACGCGGGTCGAGAGCGAGGCCCTCGCCGAGGCCGGGCGGGTGCTCGACGAGGCCGCCGCCCGGCAGCGGCTCTCCTCCCGGCACACCGTGATCGCGATCGCCGGCGCCACCGGCAGCGGCAAGTCCACGCTCTTCAACGCCCTCGCCGGCGTTCCCGTGTCCGAGACCGGACTCCGCCGCCCCACCACTTCCGCGCCCATCGCGCTCTCGTGGTCCGAGGGCGCCGCCGGGCTGCTCGACCGGCTCGCCGTCCCCAGCCGGCTGCGCCGCCGGCCGCTCGCGGGCGGCGCCGCCGACACCGGGCTCCAGGGGCTCGTCCTCATCGACCTCCCCGACCACGACTCGGCGGTCACCGCCCACCGCGACCAGGTCGACCGGGTCCTCGGTCTCGTCGACGCCGTCATCTGGGTCGTCGACCCGGAGAAGTACGCCGACGCAGCCCTCCACGAGCGCTACCTCCGGCCGCTCGCCGGGCACGCCGAGGTCACCTTCGTCGTCCTCAACCAGATCGACCGGCTCGGTACGGAGGCCGCCGACCTCGTCCTCGACGACCTCCGCCGTCTCCTCGACGAGGACGGCGTCGCGCTCGGCGAGCACGGCGAACCCGGCGCCACCGTCCTCTCCGTCTCCGCGCTGACCGGCGAGGGCGTACCCGAACTGCGGGACATGGTCGCCGGATTCGTCCAGGAACGTACCGCTCCCGAGCGTCGACTCGCCGCCGACGTCGACGCCGCCGCGGCCCGGCTCCGCCCCGCCTACCTCGGCGACGGCCGGTCAGGGCTCGACGAGCGCGCCCGCGACGCCTTCACCGACCGGCTCGCCGTCGCCGTCGGCGCCCAGGCCGCAGGCGAGGCCGCCGAACGGGTCTGGCGCCGCGGCGCCATCCGGGCGTGCGGCACCCCCTGGCTGCGCCTCTACCGCTGGTACGAGCGGATCCGCGAGCACGGCTCCACCGACCCGCACCTCGCCACCCCGGTCGAGGACGAACTGACGGCACGCCAACGCGTGGAGCAGGCGGTGCGGGTCGTCGCCGACGAGGCCTCCCGCGGTCTCCCGGCCTCCTGGGCGCAGGCCGTGCGCGAGGCGGCGGCGCGCGGGGCGGAAGGGCTGCCCGAGGCCTTGGACGAGCTCACGGTCACCATCGGCGACGCGGCGGCCCGGCCGCCCCGCCCCGCCTGGTGGCCCGCGGCCGTCCTCGCCCAGGCCGTGATGACGCTCCTGCAGATCTTCGGCGCGCTGTGGCTGGTGGGCCAGATCGTCGGCGTCGTCGAGCCGGGACTGCTCCCGCCGGTCCTCGTCATGCTCGGCGGCATCATCGGCGGACCGCTCGTCGAATGGGCCTGCGAGGGAGCCGTCAAGGGCCCCGCGCGACGGTACGGGCAGGAGGCCGAACGCCGCCTGCGCGAGGCGACGGCGGCCTGCGGCCGGGCCCGGGTGCTCGACCCGGTCGCGGCGGAGCTGATGCGCTACCGCGAGGTGCGCGAGCAGTACGCGACGGTGGTGGGCACGCGTCCGTCGGCTCGGATCGTCGGCGGAAGCCGCGGCGGTACGGGGCGGCTGGGTGCGACGCGGACAGGGGTACGGGGGAGGTAGCGGAGCACTCGTCCGCAGACGTCTTCTCGCAGGCGCGTTCCCCTTCGGCACGCCTTCGGTACGACCGCGGTACGCCCTCGGTACGCCTTCGGAGCGTCCCCTCGGTACGCCTTCGGAGCCCCTCGACAGGCCTTCGGTCCCCCTTCCGGGTGGGGGAGTTATCCACATTCCTGCCCTTGTCCACAGCCCCCGGCGGCTTCTTCTCCGCGGCCCCACGATGGTGTCCGACCGGTGAAGAGGCAGCAGCGTGAACGCAGGGTGGGGGTACGGACCATGAACGACACGACCGTGACGCTCGTCGGCAACGTGGCGACGGCGGTGGAGTACCGGGACACGGCGACGGGCGGGGTCGCCAGGTTCCGCTTCGCGGTGACGGCGCGCCGCTGGGACCGGGAGAAGGGGCTCTGGTCCGACGGGCCCACCAGCTTCTACACGGTGTCCGCCTGGCGCTCCCTCGGGGCCAATCTGGCGGCCTCGGTGTCCGTCGGGGAACCGCTCGTGGTGCACGGCAGGCTGAGGGTGCGTGAGGACGAGCGGGACGGGCAGCGCAAGACCTTCGTGGACGTGGCCGCGCTGGCCGTGGGGCACGATCTGAGCCGGGGGACTGCGGCCTTCCGGCGGGCGGCACGGCCGCTCAGGGCCGAGTCGGAGCCGGGAACTTGGCCAGGAGCCGGGCCGGAAGCCGGGCCAGGAGCCGATCCGGGGGCCGGGCCGGGGGCCGGGCCATGGGCGGAACCGCAGGTGGGGGCGGCGGAGAGGGTGCCGGCGCTCGGTCCGGCGCCGGACCGGGACCCCTGGGCGGTGGCGGCGGAGGAGGCAGCGGCGGAGTCGACGACGCGGTTGGTGACCGTGCCCTGACCTTGTGTTGTGGGGATTTATCGACCAACTCGCCCTGCGCGATAACGATTCCGATTCGGAATGGTTATCTGACCGTATGGCCGGGCACCGGGGGGTTCCGCATCCCTAGGATTCCCGGGTACTCATGTGGCACGTGAGCCCATCGGGTCTGTGATCTGCTGGCGTGCGCTCCCCCCACGCGAATCAACATGTTCGTGGAGCGACTCGCCCGGAGGGGAAAGCAATGTATTCAGTACGTGGCCGAGGCGCTGCTCGCCTCGCTGCCGCCGCCCTCGTCTCCGGCCTCGTCATGGCCGGCGCGATAGCGACCGCCGGTCCGGCGCTGGCCGACGACGGTGCCCCGGGCACCGGAGGTGTGACGGCGAAGCTCGGCGGGATGACCGACCGGGACGACGTCGTGATCGCCGAGAAGAACGGCCAGAAGTGGGGCGTCAAGGGCGGCCTCTTCAAGATGCAGGTCGAGGGCGGGGGAACGCTCCAGACCTACTGCATCGACCTCCGGACGCCGGCCAAGCACGACTTCGACTACAAGGAAGTCGGCTGGGACGAGTCCTCCCTGCACAACAACGACAACGCCGGAAAGATCCTCTGGATCCTCGAGCACGGCTACCCGAAGCTCTCCGCCGAGGAGCTCGGCGCGAAGCTCGACGTCGACCTGTCGAAGAACGAGGCCGCCGCGGCCACCCAGGCCGCCATCTGGACCCTGTCCGACGACGTGACGGCGACGCCGAAGAGCCCCGACGCCCGGAAGCTCACCGAGCAGCTCCTGAAGGACGCGGTCAAGCTCGAGGAGCCGAAGGCCTCCCTCTCGCTCTCCCCGTCCTCGGTCGCGGGCAAGGCCGGTGACCGGCTCGGCCCGATCACCGTCTCCACCAACGCCCAGATCGCCAAGCTGGCGACCGCCCCGGGCACCCCGGACGGCGTCAAGATCGTGGACAAGGACGGCAAGCCCGTCACCGAGGCCAAGAACGGCGACCAGGTCTTCTTCGACGTTCCCGCCGGCACCGCCGACGGCACCGCCGGTCTGACCGCCGAGGCCAGCACCAAGGTCTCCCTGGGCCGCGCGTTCGTCTCCATCGACGGCCCGTCCCAGACCCTGATCCTGGCCGGCTCCAGCGAGTCGACCGTCACCGCCCAGGCCTCGGCCACGTGGGCGAAGAAGGGTGCCGTCCCGGCCGTCACGGTCGCCAAGGACTGCGCCAAGGGCGGCCTGGAGGTCATCGCCTCCAACGAGGGCGACGAGGCCTGGACCTTCGACCTGAAGGGCACCTCGTACACCATCGCCGCCGGTGAGACGAAGACCATCCCGGTCCCGCTCGCCGAGGACGAGGCCTACAAGTTCACCATCACCGGCCCGAACGGCTTCGAGGAGACCTTCGAGGGCGTCCTGGACTGCAAGACGGCCACCCCCGGCCCGAAGCCGTCCGAGACCCCCACCACGGAGCCCTCGACCGAGCCGCCGGCCGAGCCCTCCCCGTCGACCACCGCTCCCACGACCGGTGACACCACGGGCGGCACCGGCACCACCGGCTCCACCACGACCGGTGGCGGCGACCTCGCCGAGACCGGCAGCTCCAACGCCACCCCGATGATCGCCGGCATCGCCGCGGCGCTCGTCGTGATCGGCGGCGGCGCGGTGTTCTTCCTCCGCAAGAAGAAGGCCGCCGGCGCCTGATCCCAGGCCCCCGGTGCCGGCCCCGCCGGCACCGGGAAGCCGCCCGATCCCGTGGAGTGATCTGCGTCACACCATGATCGCCCCGTGATCACCGCACGACCCCGGAACGCATCGGCGTCCGGGGTCGTCGCACGTCCGGGCTCCGTTTCCGCCCCCTACCGCCTGGTACGGCTCCGTCCCGGCCCCGGTGCGCCCCCTCGGCCGGGCCCCGCTCCCGTCTTACCGGTTTCCGCCCGAGGGTTCCGGTCAGGCAAGATGGGTGTATCTGCCCACTCACTCCTAGCCGGACGGTTTCTCTTGGCTGAGTACATCTACACGATGCGCAAGACGCGCAAGGCGCACGGCGACAAGGTCATCCTCGATGACGTGACGCTGAGCTTCCTGCCGGGCGCGAAGATCGGTGTGGTCGGCCCGAACGGTGCCGGTAAGTCCACCGTTCTCAAGATCATGGCGGGCCTCGAGCAGCCGTCCAACGGTGACGCGTTCCTGTCGCCGGGCTTCAGCGTCGGCATCCTCATGCAGGAGCCGAAGCTGGACGAGGCCAAGACGGTTCTGGAGAACGTCCAGGACGGCGCCGCCGAGATCATGGGGAAGCTCAAGCGCTTCAACGAGGTCGCGGAGCTCATGGCGACCGACTACTCGGACGCGCTCATGGACGAGATGGGCAAGCTCCAGGAGGACCTGGACCACGCCAACGCCTGGGACCTCGACGCGCAGCTGGAGCAGGCCATGGACGCCCTGGGCTGCCCGCCCGGCGACTGGGCCGTCACCAACCTCTCCGGTGGCGAGAAGCGTCGCGTGGCGCTCTGCAAGCTGCTGATCGAGGCCCCGGACCTGCTCCTCCTCGACGAGCCCACCAACCACCTCGACGCCGAGTCGGTGAACTGGCTGGAGCAGCACCTCTCGAAGTACGCGGGCGCCGTCGTCGCCGTCACGCACGACCGGTACTTCCTGAACAACGTCGCCGAGTGGATCCTCGAGCTCGACCGCGGCCGCGCGATCCCGTACGAGGGCAACTACTCCACGTACCTGGACAAGAAGGCCACCCGCCTCAAGGTCGAGGGCCGCAAGGACGAGAAGCGCGCCAAGCGCCTCAAGGAAGAGCTGGAGTGGGTCCGCTCCAACGCCAAGGGCCGGCAGACCAAGTCCAAGGCGCGCCTCGCCCGCTACGAGGAGATGGCTGCCGAGGCCGACAAGATGCGGAAGCTGGACTTCGAGGAGATCCAGATCCCGCCGGGCCCGCGTCTGGGCTCCATCGTCGTCGAGGTCACCAACCTCTCCAAGGCGTTCGGCGACAAGGTCCTCGTCGACGACCTGTCCTTCACCCTGCCCCGTAACGGCATCGTCGGCATCATCGGCCCGAACGGCGCCGGCAAGACCACGCTGTTCAAGATGATCCAGGGCCTGGAGGCCCCGGACTCGGGCTCGGTCAAGATCGGCGACACGGTCAAGATCAGCTACGTCGACCAGACCCGTTCCAACATCGACCCCAAGAAGACCCTCTGGGCCGTCGTGTCGGACGAGCTGGACTACATCAACGTCGGCCACGTCGAGATGCCCTCGCGCGCGTACGTCAGCGCCTTCGGCTTCAAGGGCCCGGACCAGCAGAAGCCGGCCGGTGTCCTCTCCGGTGGTGAGCGCAACCGCCTGAACCTGGCGCTCACGCTCAAGGAGGGCGGCAACCTGCTGCTCCTCGACGAGCCCACCAACGACCTCGACGTCGAGACCCTCTCCTCGCTGGAGAACGCGCTGCTCGAGTTCCCGGGTGCGGCCGTGGTCATCTCCCACGACCGTTGGTTCCTGGACCGGGTGGCGACGCACATCCTCGCGTACGAGGGTGAGTCGAAGTGGTACTGGTTCGAGGGCAACTTCGAGTCGTACGAGAAGAACAAGGTCGAGCGTCTCGGCCCGGACGCGGCCCGCCCGCACCGTGCCACGTACAAGAAGCTGACCCGAGGCTGAGCGTGCGCCACATCTACAGCTGTCCCCTGCGCTGGTCGGACATGGACGCCTTCGGGCACGTCAACAACGTCGTCTTCCTGCGGTACCTGGAAGAGGCGCGGATCGACTTCATGTTCCGGCTCGCGCCGGGGGACGGTTCCCCCTCGTTCTCCGGCGGGTCCGTCGTGGCCCGGCACGAGATCGACTACGTGCGGCCGCTGGTCCACCGGCACCAGCCGGTGACCATCGAGTCCTGGGTGACGAAGATAGGCGCGGCGTCGCTGACGATCGCGTACGAGATCAAGGACCCCGAGGTCACGTACGTACGGGCGTCCACGGTCGTCGTGCCCTTCGACCTGGAGGCGCAGCGGCCGCGCAGGATCTCCGTGGAGGAGCGCGCGTTCCTCCAGGAGTACGTCGACGACGGGATGACGTCCGCAGCATGACCGTGCTCGCGCCCCTGCACTTCGCCGACGCCAGGGAGGCGGCGGCCCTCGCCGCCTTCCTGACCCGGCTCGTCCACTACGACCGGGCCGCCGCCGTCCGCCTCCAGGCCGGTGGCGGGGCGCTGGCCGTCTTCGGCCGGCCGGCGTCCTTCGAGGTGCTCGCGATCCGTACGGCCCGGCTGGTCGACGACGTCGACCTCGACGTCACCGTCTCCGCCGGTGAACTCCTCGAAGGCATCGAGGAGTCGGCGGGCAAGGCGGTCGTCCCGGGATCCGTCACCGGGCCCCCGTGGACCGGCGTCCTCCCGCCCCGCGCCGGCTGGCAGCCGGTCGCCGGGCTGCCCGGCGCCGCCGAGATGCGCGGTGCGGTCGCCGCCGCCGTCGCCGAATTCCGGTCGCGGGACGAGGAGTTGCCCGAGGAGCGGCGCACCACGGCCGAACGTGACCGGATCGGCCGCGAGATCTGGTCCCGGACCCTCGGGCCCACCGGACTCCCGCTGCGGGCCGTGCACGCCGCGCAGTCGCTGGGCTTCCTGCCGTCCGCGGACACCGAGGCCCCGGTCGTCCTCTTCGCCTCCGGTCCCTGGCTGCGGCTCCGCACCCCGTACGGCTCGATCGCCCTCCGTACGGTGTCCATGTCGCTGACCGTCACCCCCGGCGGCCCCGCGTGACGGACCTCGTCGTCGAGGTCGACGCGGGGCTCACGGGAGACGAGCCCCACCTCACCGCCTTCCACGAGCGGTGCGGCTTCAGGCCGACGGCGGTCGGCCTGATGGACCTGAGCGGGCCTCCCGCTCCCGCCGGCCCGCGCGGCTGAACTTCCGAGCCCCCGCCGTGGCGGCCGCGAGCAGCAGTACGGCGAAGACCGCCTGGCCCCAGGGCGGGGACGAGCCCTCCACCGCCGGTGCCACCCGTCGCCGCGGATCGTAGGCGACCCGTACCTCCCCGCCGTCCGGGGCGATCCGGCGGTTCTCCGACAGGGCCGACGGATAGCCGCCCGGGCAGCGCAGGATGTGGCGGTACACGGTCCGCTCGCCGCCGCCCTCGCCGACCGATACGTGCTTCTCCTCGTGGACCTTCACCACCACACAGTCCGCGACCGCCCCGCGCGAGGCCCACTGGTCGGCGGTGGCCACCGTGAGCAGCAGCGCGCCGACCAGCGCCAGCGCGCCCCAGAAGCCCGCCACCCCGTCGACGAGCAGGTAGTAGGCCACGGCCGCGGCGAGGACCGCCACGCCGCCGACCGAGACCGCGACCGTGGTGGACGGCGCCGAGGCGCTTCCGAAGGACCAGGCCGACCAGGCGTAGACGGCCACCGCGCAGAACGCGGGCAGGAGCGTGGCCACCCAGCTCCCCGCGCCTGCCCGGCTCCCCGCGCCCGCCCGACTCCCCGCGCCTGCCGGAGTCCCGGCGCCCGACGGACTCCCCGTACCCGACGGACTCCCCGTACCCGACGGGCTTCCCGCACCGCTAGATGACATGGACATCACCCCCGCAGGGTGGGACGTCCGGCGGCGTCTCCCGGTTGCTCAGCCCTCCGCGTCGTCCGGCCACACCCCGATGTGGTCCTGCTCCAGCTCCAGGGCCACCCGGTGCTCCATGCCGAGCGCCTGCGTGTAGTCCGCCGGGAGCTGGAGCCGGCCCGCGCGGTCGAGCATCGCGTACTCCCGGGCCACCACGGACTCCTTGCCCTGCTCGTCGACCTCCGTGCGGCGCAGGACCTCCGAGGAGGTGCGGCCGTCGCGGATGGCGACCGTGCGGCGGACCTCGGAGGCGACCGCCTGGTCGTGGGTGACGATCACGATCGTCGTGCCCAGTTCCTCGTTGGCGCGGCGGAAGGCCGCGAAGACCTGCTCGCCGGTGGCCGAGTCCAGCTCGCCCGTCGGCTCGTCGGCGAGGAGCACGGCCGGGTTGTTGGCCAGCGCGACGGCGATGGCCACCCGCTGCTGCTGGCCGCCGGAGAGCTGGTTCGGCCGCCGGTCGCGGGCGTCCGCTATGCCCAGCATGGCGAGGAGCTCCTCGGCGCGCTCCGCCTTCTGCTTCGCGCGGCCCTTCAGCTGCATGGGCAGCGCCACGTTCTGGGCTGCCGTCAGATAGGGGAGCAGGTTGCGGGCGGTCTGCTGCCAGACGAAGCCGACGACCTCGCGGCGGTAGCGCAGCCGCGCCTTGCCGTCCATCGCGAGGAGATCGGCCCCGGCGACCCGGGCCGCCCCGGCGGTCGGCACGTCCAGGCCGGCGAGGATGTTCATGAGTGTCGACTTGCCGGAGCCCGAGGCGCCGACCAGGGCCATCAACTCGCCCTCCTTCACGAGGAGATCGAGCCCCTGGAGGGCCTGCACCTCCACCCCGTCCGTGGTGAAGATCCGGACGAGGCGGTCGCAGGCGATGAGCGCGTCATGGCCGTAGGAGGGCCGGTCGCGCCGCGCGGTCACCTTTCGCTCCAGCTCCTCCAGGGTGGTGGGGCCGGAGGCGGACCCGGCCGCACCGGCCCGGATCGACGTGTCGGTCTTCGTCATCGTGCGTCTCCTGCCCTGAGTTCCTTGATCGAGCCCTTGCGTCCCGCCCACCACGCCTGTCCGGCCGCCGCCACCGCCGTGATCAGGACGACCGCGACCGCCGGCACCACCAACGACCACGGGTCCGCCCGCAGCGGCGCGCTGTCCAGCGGGGCGAACCCCGGTGTCGTCGCGAGCGCGAGCCGGAACAGGTCGATGCCGGGCGCGAGCAGCGGCACCGTCGCCCAGCCGACGAGCGTGCCGCCGACCGCAGCGAGGATCGCCTGCGGCAGCGCCTCGAGACCGAGCAGCCGCCGACCCTGCTTGCGGGTCAGGCCCATCGTCCGCAGCCGCGCGAGGAGCGTGGTCCGCTCCGGCGCGCTCTGCATCAGGGAGAGCAGCACGGCCACCACGGCGAACCCGGCGCCCGCGCCGATCGCGCCCAGGTACATCCGCTCGGCGCCCGACTGGAGCGGCGAGTCCACATAGCCGGCCCGCTCCTCGGTCCGCATCGACACCAGGAGCGCGTCGGACTTCGCCTTCACCACGGCCCGCAGCGCGGCCCCGTCCTCCGGGCCCGTGACGAGCAGGGCCGTGTTCGTCCGGTGGGTGAGGTCGGCGGCGTTGACCAGGAGGAAGTCGGCGCCCTGCAGGGCCGGGGTGGTCGGCCGGACCGCGACGATCTTCACCCGGAACACCCCGGCCGCCGACACGATCTCCTGCGGCGCGCTGCCGAGCCGCTTCGCGACCGAGGGCGAGGCGATCGCGGGCAGTACCCGCTCCGTGTCCGCCGCGGCCTCCTTGCCGCCCTTGCCCGTCGACGCGAGCAGTGCCGCCGGGAAGGGGCCGAAACCGGTCCGCTTCGCGAGCCGGGTGTACGAGCCGGGTTCGACGCCCACGAGCGCCGAGCTCATCGGCTGGGCGGAGCTGTTCCCGGGGGACGGCAGCGACACCCCGTACTCGATCTGCAGCGGCGCCACGTCCCGTACGCCCGCCGTCCCGCGCACCGCCTCGGTGAGGTCGGCCGGCACCGGGGTCCACTCGACCGAGCCGTCGATCCGGGCGTCCGCTCCGGTCGCCAGGAGCGCGGCCCGGTCGCGGGCGTCGGCCACGCCGGCCAGGACGGAGCCGCCGAAGGCCGCCGTGGTCAGGGCGAGGACGAGCGCGAGCAGGGGCAGTGTGCCCGCCGAGGACGTGCGCCCGGCACGGGCCAGGGCCAGCGGGCCGACGGCCCCGCGCAGCCGGCGGGCCGGGCGGGCCGCCCACCGCAGGGGCAGCGGATAGATCCGTACGAGCACCATGGCGGCGATCAGGCCGACGAGCACCGGGGCGGCGCTCACCAGATGGTCTCCGGAGTCTCCGGTGCCACGGAGCCGCAGCGAGCCGACCGCGCCCACGGCCAGGACGAGCAGGGTGAGTTCGAGGACCGTACGGCGCCGTGAGGGGCGGGCGGTGAGCAGGTCGTCGCGACCGCCGTGCAGCCGCGGGCGCCGGTGCACGACTACGGCCCGCAGCGGCAGGACCAGCATCGCGACCAGGGCGACGGCGGAGGTGGCGAGGACCGAGGGGAGCAGCGGGATTCCCCCCGACGCGCCGTCGGACCCGCCGTCGGGCCCCCGTACCGTCACCACCGCGAGCCCCAGCGCGAGCGCCGCGGCCGGTACGGCGACCGCCGAGGTCTCGCCGAGCAGTCGCAGCCCGATCCCGGTGAGCGAGGCGCCTCGGGAGCGGATCAGGGCCAGTTCGCTGTCCCGGCGGGCGACGAAGAGCCCGCCGGTCATGGCGAGGACGACCGCCGCGACCGCGCCGATCCCGAAGACGGCGACGGCCACGACCGGATTGATCGCCTCGCGCATCGAACCGTACGAGTCGACGATCGAGTCGAGTTCGGTGATCAGCGCCCCGGTGGGTCCCACGACCTCGCGCATCTTGACCAGATCGGGGCCGCCTGCCGCCGAGTCGAGCGCCGCGCCGAGACGCTCGGTGTCCCGCCCGGTGAGATGCCCGGCGGTGGGCATGTACCGGAAGAAGACCTCCGGCTCACCGGTGGTGGAGAGCATCGCGGGCGCCGACGTGGGGGAGAGCAGCAGCGCTCCCTGCCAGTAGTACTTGATCTCGTCGCCGACCAGGGGGGCGAGCGCCGGGGTGCGGAGCAGCGGCTCCACCGCCCAGTACGGGCCCTCGGGGCGGCGCGGCTCCACGATCCCGGTGATCGTCAGGGCGATCGGTTCCGCGCTGACCCGGCCCGGCACGTGCACGACGGAGCCGGGCTTCAGGCGCAGTGCCTCGGCGGTCTTCACGGTCACCACCGCCTCCGGGGCACGGGCCGTGCCCGCGGGGAGGCGGCCCGTGCGCAGCGTGGTGTGTTCCGTCAGGTCCGACGGGGAGGAGAGCACGAACTCGGGGGAGATGCCGTCCGGCCGGGGCAGCCACGGGTCGAGCCCGTCGACCCGCTTGACCGTGCGCAGGCCGTGGACGGTCTGCTCCGGGTCGGTCCGCAGCGGCTCGGGCAGCAGGGCGCGCGCCTCGTCACGCTGTTTCCCGAGCACGGCGGGGGTCAGGCCCGCCTCGCGTACGGGCAGGTCGAGTTCGAGGCCCGGGGGCTCGGCGGTCAGTTCGAGGACGCTGTTGCGGGGTGCGGCGGTCCGGATGTCGTGCCGCAGCCCCTCGCTCTCGTACGCGTCCACGGCGCGCGGCAGCGCGGCCGCGAGGTAGGCGGTGACGAGGACGAGGGCGGCGAGGGAGGCGGCGGCCCAGGGCGCGGTCCGCAGCCGGGTCCGCACCCAGGGCGCCACGGCGCGGGCGGGCTTCTCGGACCGGGGCGACCGGGACCGGGACATGTCGGGTGCCTTCCTGCGTACGGCGGGTGTGTCGGGGGTCTTCATCCGGTGCGGGCCCTCGTCCGGGTGCTCCCCGGCCGTGCCGGACATCAGTTCTCCCCCTGGTGGCGCAGCGTCACGGCCGGGTCGGTGCGTCGCAGGGCGATCGCGGCGACCATGGCGAGCGGCAGCGCGGCGACGCCGGCGAGCAGCAGGGCCACCTGGCCGAGGGGCAGTTCGACCAGGACCGGGGGTATGGGCCGGGCGGCCTGGCCGGTCAGGACGACGAGCGGGACGACGGCCCGGGCCAGGACCGTGCCGAGTCCGATGCCGATGAGCAGGCCGATGCCGATGAGGAGCCCCTGTTCCGCGGCGATCAGCCGGGCGAGGCGGCGGCGTGGTGCGCCGAGGGCGCGCAGGACGCCGAACTCGGCGGACCGTTCCCGCATGGCGCCGGCGGAGCCGACCGCGAAGCCGACGGCGGCGAGCGCGGCGGCAGCGGCGGCGACCGCCATGAGCGCGGCGTTGGGGCCGGCGCCGAGCGGGTCGCCGAGCAGTTCGGCGGCGACCTCGTCGCGTACGAGGACCTGGGCGGGGTCGGCGTTGGGCCGGGCGCGCAGGGCGACGGCGACGTCGTCGGCCCGGCCGGGTTCGACGGTCAGCCACCACTCGGTCGCCGCCACGGTCGAGGCCTCACCGGTGGACAGGTACTGGTTGACGGAGGCCAGGTCGAGGAGGATCGTGCCGCCGTCCTCGGGGGTGGCGACCGGGCTGGTCGCGGACGCGGCCTGGGCGCCGGGTCCTGTGGTGGGCAGTTCCTCGACGATGCGGGAGACGGCGACGTCGATCCGGCGGCCGCCGAGGGCGATCTCGATCACGTCGCCGGGCCTGGCGCCGGCCGCCGTCATGAAGGTCCGGGTGGCCACGGCCGAGAGGCGGCCGGGCGCCTTGGGCCCGGGGGCCTTCATGCGGACGACGAACTCCTCCGCCGACCAGAACATCTCGCTCAGGGGCGTGCCGGAGACGGCGAAGCTGAGGACGTACGGGGCGGGGCGGCCGCCCGGGCCGGCGGCGCCGGGCACGCCGGAGGTGGGGACGGGGTTCTGGGGGTCGCCCTGCTTGGTCTGCTCGAAGGAGTGCGCCCAGGAGCCGAGGAGCGTCCCGGGGGCGTGGACCTTCTCGCCGCCGTCCGCACCGACGACACCGAACCGCTCCACGTGGAGGGTCTGGGTGCCCTTCGCGTCGGCGGTGACCTCTCCGTTGAACTCCAGACCGACGAGGGTGAGCAGCCCGGCGGAGCCAGGGTCGCCCCCGGTGCTGCCGGGGCTCGTGGTCGTGGCACCGACGTCCAGGGTCAGCCGGTGCGTCCGGCCGTCGTCGGCCAGCGAGCCCAGGGCCCGTCGGTACGGGACGCCGTTCGGGTCCTCCAGGACCGCCGTGACCCGGGCGTCGCCCTTCGGCTCGGCGAGCCGCAGGTCGGCGGTGAGCGTCCGGGTACCGGCGGGCAGGGGGAGGCCGGGGCGCGTGGTGGCCTTGGGGGCCAGCGGGGAGAGGAGGGAGCGGGCGGGGACGTCGGCGAGGTCGGAGCGGAGCAGCATGCCGTCGCCGGCGTTACGGGTGTCCACGGCCAGGATGGTCGCGTTCTTGCCGGTCAGGTCCATGGTGGTGCGGTGCACCGGGGCCACGGCGCGGACACCGGGTACCTTGCCCAGCTGTTCGGTCTCGGTGGGCTCACCGGGGCCCGCGCTGAGGACGCGGACGGCCGCGCCGACGCGGAAGTCGGCCTGGTCGCGCTGCGAACGCTCCCACGAGCCGCTCTGTCCGATGGCCAGCATGCCCATCGCCACGGCGAGGACGAGCAGCAGGACCGGTCCGGCGCCGCGCAGCGGCCGGCGGCTGAACTGCCAGCCGGCGAGGGCGGCGGAGAGACCGCGCCCGCCCGCCGCCCGCCGCTCGGCCAGCTTGGCGGCGGGCGGCAGCAGACGCAGCGTCAGGACGGTGCCGGCGAGCAGGGCGAGGGCGGGCGCGGCGACGAGCACCGGGTCGATGGAGCCGCCGCCGTCCCCGTCCGTGCCGAGGGTGCCGCCCGCGGCGGCGGGCCGCTGCAACTGCCAGTAGGCGACGGCGGCGACGGCGAGCAGACCGAGGTCCGCCCCGGCCCGTACGGGCCCGGGCAGCGAGGCCGAGCGGGCCTTGCGCAGCGAGACGACGGAGCCGTCCCCGGCGGCCAGCGCGGGCGCGACGACGGCCGCGGCGCAGCACAGGGCGACGGCGGCGGCGACCAGCCACACCTGGAGCGACGGGGTCGTGTCGAGCCGTACGCCGAGGGAGGAGAGTGCGGACCGCTCGGCGAAGAGCCGGGTCAGCGGTCCGGACAGGAGCGGGGCGGCGAGCGCGGCGGGCAGGGCGAGCAGCAGTGCCTCGGTGGCGGCGAGCCCGGCGATCCGGCGCCGCGAACCACCGCGGGCCCGCAGCAGCGCGGTCTCCCCGGACCGCTCGGTGCTGAGCAGCCGGGCGACGAGCAGCAGTGCGTACGCGGCGAGGAGGATCAGCTGGACGGCGACGATCAGCAGGGTGGAGCGGGAGACGAGCAGGGACCGCTGGGTCTGCTCCAGGACGGTCGGCAGCGCGGTGGAGGCGGCGACCGTCGTACCGAACCGGTCGGTGGCACCGGCCAGCGCCTTCGGCCCCTCGGTCGCGGTGGCGCGCAGGGTGTCGATGCGGTCGGTGGTGAAGCCGGTGAAGTCGGCGGAGCCCAGCCAGGACGTCTCGCCGGTGGTCAGCGCCCCGGAGCTCATGACGGCCGGGTCGACGAGCAGCGGCCCGTACGTCGTGAACGCGACCGTCCGCACGCCGCGGCCCCCGGCCGGATCCAGCTGCCAGTACAGGTCGCCGGTGTCGGTGGGCCGGTAGACGCCGGTGACCCGGGCCTTCACCTTCCGGGCGTCGAGCCGGTCGGTGAGGTCGAGCACCGCCCCGGGAGCGACCTTCAGCCGCCGCGCGGCCTCCTCGGGCAGCGCCGTCTCGACGACACCGGCCGTGCGGGCGGCCGAGGGCCAGGCGCCCTTGACGAGGGAGAGCCGCGAGCGGTCGAGCGCGGCGAAGTGCGTCAGGTCGGGGTCGCCCTTACGGGCGGAGGCCGGCTGAAGGCTGCGGGGCAGCGCGTACGGCCCCGAGCGCTCGAGCCGCCGTACGGTCACGGGCAGCCCGTCGAAGGTCTTCCGCATCCCCTCCTGGACGGCCTCCTCCGCATCCGCCCGCTTGGCGGCGGACACCTGCCCGCTCACGAGCAGCGAGGCGGCGGCCGCGGAACGCCCCCGCAGCCCCGCCTGGAGCGCGGCGTCCCCGATCGTCCCGGAGAACGAGGCGAGGGTGGCGAGCACCGAGGTCGTCAGGAGCACGGCGAGCAGTGCCGCGGCGAGCAACAGCCGGTGCGCCCTGACGCGCAGAAATACGAACCCCGTCACCCATCCCCCTGGCCACCCTGATCACGGTGCGCACGTCGAACATGTGCCGAACGCTCCCGAAACTTCTCTCGGATGCTTTCAGAGTGCATGTGCCGCTGGAAACCGCTTGCGGGCCGACCTTGATCCGATCGTGACCGTTATTCGGGGTTCCGACTCCGGAATGTGTCCGTCCGTGGAGGTGGAAGCGGTGAGGGGGGTGGGATCGGGGTGGGCGGGGGTGAGGACGGGGCGACGACGGGGGTGTGAGGGGCCGTCAGCCGGCCGTGTTCACCATCGACGCCGCCGCGTACGTCAGATAGCGCCACAGTTCGGCCTCGTGCTCCGGGACCAGGGCGAGGTCGTCCAGGGCCGCGCGCATGTGACGGAGCCACGCGTCGTGGGCCGCCTGGTCCACGGTGAACGGAGCGTGGCGCATGCGCAGGCGCGGGTGGCCGCGGTGGTCGCTGTAGGTCCGGGGGCCGCCCCAGTACTGCATCAGGAAGAGCGCGAGACGCTCCTCCGCCGGGCCCAGGTCCTCCTCGGGGTACATCGGGCGGAGCAGCGGGTCCCCCGCGACTCCCTCGTAGAAACGGCGGACCAGACGGCGGAAGGTCTCCTCGCCGCCCACCTGCTCGTAGAAGGTCTGCTCCTGCACTGTTTCCCCGGGAATCTCGTTCACCATTCCATCGTCTCAGATGCCCCGCCCTAGGACTTGAGGTCCAGGACCGCTCGCCGGGGCCCCCGGGCGGCGGGACAGTGGAGGCATGGGTGAGCGGCGGGACGAGTTCGCCGAGGCCGGCGCACGGGCGCGACGGGCGCTCGTGCGGGAGATCGAGACCGAGGGCGTGCTGGCCGACGCCCGCTGGCGGCAGGCCTTCGCCGAGGTCCCGCGCCATCTCTTCGTGCCCTATTACTACGTCCCCGGCACCGGCGGCTACGAGCGGCTCTGGTCCGGCGACCCCGAGCCCGAGCGGCGGGACCGCTGGCTGAGCGGCGCCTACGCGGACACCGCGATCGCCACCCGGGTACGGGACGGGGAACTGGTCTCCTCCGCCAGCCAGCCCTCCCTGATGGCCCTGATGCTCCACGCCCTCGACGTCCGCGAGGGGGACGACGTCCTGGAGATCGGCGCCGGGACCGGCTACCACGCCGCCCTGCTCTGCCACCGCCTCGGCGCGGAGCACGTCACCACCGTCGACCTGGACGAGGAGATCGCGGAGTCCGCCCGGACCCATCTGGCCGCCGCCGGGTACCGGCCCGCCGTGGTCGCCGCCGACGGCGCCCGCGGCTGCCCGGAGCACGCCCCCTTCGACCGGATCGTGGCCACCTGCGCGATGCCCTCGGTCCCGTACCCCTGGCTCGCCCAGTGCAGGCCCGGCGCCCTGGTGCTCGCCCCGCTCTCCACCGGGCTCCTGCTGCTGCGGGTGCATGACGTCACCCACGCGGAGGGACGGTTCCTGGAGACCTCGGCGTACTTCGTGGCGCTGCGGGGCGTCGCGGGACGGGTCCCGCGCCACGGCCCGGCCGGGGACGAGCGCTTCCGCTTCTTCTGGGGGCTGGTCGACCAGGCCCTGGACAGGAACGAAGCGCTCTCGCTCTGGCTGCGCGAGGGGCGGCCGGAGCGGGAGCGCTTCGGTGTGACGGTCAGCGGCGACCGGCAGTGGGCCTGGCTGGACGACCCCGGAGGGCCGTACGCCTGGCCGCTGCTCAGAGAGGGATTCAGCCCACGCGGATCGTGATCGTCGTCCAGGCGCCGACGTGCACCCGGTCACCGTCCTGGAGCTGGACGGGGACGTAGGGCTGGATCGGCTCCTCGCCGCCGTTGATCGTGGTGCCGTTGGTGGAGTTCTGGTCCACCACCGCCCACGAACCGTCCGGCTGCTGCACGAGCACGGCGTGCTGGTGCGAGACGCCCGGGTCCTCCGGCGGCACCGCCAGGTCGATGTCCGGGGACTCGCCGGTGGAGTGCCGGCGACGGCCGATGGAGATCTGGTTGCCCTGGAGCGGCAGGTGCTTGTCCGGCGAGTACGCGGGCAGGTTCAGCCCGCCGGCCTCCGGGCCGCTGCGCTGCATCATCGCCATGAAGTACTCGCGGTCCGGACCGATGACCGCGGTCCAGGTCAGCGGCTGCCGCGGCGGCTGGAACTGCTGCTGCGGGGGCGCCTGGAACTGCTGCTGCTGCTGTGGCGGCGGGGGTGCCATGTGCGGCGGGGGTCCCTGGTGCTGTGGAGGCTGCGGGGGTGCCTGATGCTGCGGGGGTGCCTGATGCTGCGGGGGCTGCGGCGGTGCCTGGTGCGACGGCGGCGAGAGCACCCAGTCGTCGTCCGCGCGCGGCTGCGGCGGCGCGGGCGGCGCCGGGGCCTGGGCCGGAGCGCCCGGGGGCGCGGCCGGCGGAGCGGACGGGGTCTGGAGGTACGCCGGAGGCGCGGGCGGCTGCTGACCGGGCGGGCCGAAGGGGTCGCTCTGACCGGGCGGGCCGAAGGGGTCGCTCTGACCGGGCGGGCCGAAGGGGTCGCCCTGACCAGGCGGACCGAAGGGGTCGCCCTGACCGGGCGGGCCGGGCGGCTGCTGCGCCGGCGGGCGCTGCGGCGGGGCCTGGTGGTGCGTGGGGTCGCCGCCCAGCGGCTCGGCGGGACGGTTCACCTGCGAGGGCCGCGAGCCCTGGTAGCCGAACGGATCCTGCCCCGGCGGCGGTCCCTGCTGCCCGTGCGGACCCTGCGGACCCGGCTGCTGGCCCGGATGGCCCGGCTGCGGTCCCGGCGGGGGCGGCGGCGTGGACTGGAAGCCCGGCGGCAGGTTCAGACCGGGCGGAGGGCCCGCCGGGCGCTGCGCGGACGGTACGTTCTGGGGGGCCACCGGCGTGTACGAGGTCGCCGTGTTCGTGAGGAAGTTCCAGCGGCACTCCTCGCAGAACGGCGCCATGTGCTCGCGCGGCGTCCGGCACTGCGGGCAGAGCTCGGCCTGGGCCGTCGCGTTCGGGTCGCCACCGTGGCCGAAGCCACCGGGAGCACCGGGTGCGTCGTAGCCACCGGGGCCACCGGGGCCGGGATATCCGTACGCGGGAGGCGGCGGCGGGGGAGGCGGCGGTACGGCACCCGTCGGCGCACCCGCCCCGGCCATGCGATGGCCGCAGACCTCGCACCAGTCGTCGGAGACCGACTGGTGTCCGTTCGGGCAGGTAGGCATGTCGGTGCTTCCCCCTCTCGTCGTCCGGCCCGCTGGCCGGGCTACCTCTTGACGCGAACGGTCTTGGTGGAGCGGGTCTCGAGTGTCATCTCGTCCGCTTCCGCGACCTTCGCCTTCAAACGCACAGTACCGGTCGCCGCATCGACGACGTCGACCACCTTCGAAAGGAGTTTCGCCGTATCCGCGTTGCCGGAGGCCGCCGCGAGCTGCACGGCGCGGCCCAGTTTCGCCGTCGCGCCGTCGTGATCGCCCGATTTGCGGGCATCCAGCCCCTGCTGGATGACGTCCGCGAGCTCGGCCTGGCCCGTGTAGTGGGCGACCTGCGGGTTGATCGACGTCGACATCGCCAGGTCGTCGGTCCACACCGCGCGTACCAGTCCTTGGGACAGCGGCTTCGGGTCGCCGCCCAGCGGGTCCGGCGCGATCAGGGAGACCCGGGCCGCCAGCATCTCCTGGCCGATCGCGGCCTGCGGGACCCGCACGCTCACGTGGTAGTCGCGGGACTCGTCGCCCCAGGAGCCCGTGGGGTAGTCCCCGGCGCGCGGCCCGGCCTCAGTACGGCGCCCGGTCAGGTCCTCCACCGTCGGCGCGACCTGCTTCACATAGGCGATCTCCACCCCGACCGGGGTCCACAGCCGCAGCGCGACGTCCGCCACGCCCTTGCCCATCGCCTGCTCCATCATCGCCGTGAAGTCGGCCGCGAGGGCGGCCGGGTCGGCGACGATGTCGGCGGAGCCGAGGAGCGCCGAGGCGATCCCGGTGACCTCCTTGACCTCCCAGTCGGTGCCCACCCCGCGCGCGTCGCAGGTGAAGCGGCCGGCGCAGGCGTCGAGCGCGGCCCGCAGCTCCTCCGGCGACTCGTGCTCGTTGCGGCCGTCGGTGAGCAGGATGCCGTGCCGGATGGTGAGGCCGTCGGTGGAGAGCAGCCGGTCCGCGAGCCGCAGCCAGGTGCCGATGGCCGTGCCGCCGCCCGCGCTCAGCCGGCGCAGCGACTCCTTGGCCTCGGCCCGGGTCCTGGCGTCGGCGACGGCGAGCCCGCCGTTCCCCGGGTAGACCTCCTTCGCCACGTGCGTACCGGCGACGACGGCGAAGGCCGTGCCGTCGCGCAGGGTGTCGACGGCGGCGGCGGTCGCCTCACGGGCGCCGCGCATCTTGGTGGCGGGGTAGTCCATCGAACCGGAGCAGTCGACCATGATCACGACACCGGCCGTGCCGCCGCCCGCCGCGCCGAGCGGCTGCCGGCCGGTGGTGCCGCCGCCGGTCGAGGTGACCGTGACGATCGCGCTGACGTCCCGGCCGCCCTCGGGCAGGAACTCGTTCTGGTAGACGTCCACCGAGAACTGCGGCACGGTCGACTTGGAGAAGTTCGCCATCTGTTACGGCTCCTCGGGCAACAACGGTCAATCGGTGGAGGGACAGGGGATCGGCGGCCGCTCAGGCGGATCCTGCCCCTTGGGGAGCGACGGTGAACGGCACGAGCGCGACCGTGATGTTGTCGTGGCCTCCGCCGTCCAGGGCGTGGCCGACGAGGACCTGGGCGCTGTGCAGCGGCCGGTCGGACGCGTCGGCCGGGATGACCCTGGCCATGTCGTCGGCGCCCTCCGCGTAGTTCCACAGGCCGTCCGTGCAGACGACGACCACACCGGACCGGTCGGGCTTGAACGCGGCGGTGTGCGGTTCCAGTTCGTACGCGTCGGCGCCGAGCCAGCCGGTGATCGCGTGGGCGCGCTCGTCCGCGTACGCCTCCGCCTCGTTCATCAGGCCGGCCGCGACCATCTGCGCGGCCCACGAGTCGTCCTCGGTGAGCCGGGCGGCCGGGGTGGCCCGGTCGTCCGGCACCCAGTAGACGCGGCTGTCGCCGACCCAGCCGACGACGAGCAGGCCGTCGGCGACGACGGAGCCCACGATGGTGCAGGCCGGGGCGTTGCGGTGGCGGTGCGGGTCGTGCTCGGCGCCGTCCTGACCGGGCTCCTCCGCGAGGGAGTTGACGGCCTCGGCGGCGGCCACGATCGCCTCGTGCATCGCCTGCTGCGGGTGCGTTCCCCTGGGCAGCGCGGCGAGCAGCGAGGCGCCGGCCGCCTCGGCGGCGGCGGCGGACGCCTCGTCGGGCCGGGTCGCCGAGGACACGCCGTCGCAGACGATCGCGAGGGTGGCGGGCGAGCCGTCCGGGAGCGTGGTCGCCGATACGGCGAACGCGTCCTCGTTGCGGTGATGACGCAGGCCCCGGTCGGAGACGGCGGCCACACTGCCGAGCTCCCGCTCCATGTGGTCGCGCTCGCGGGGCTGAGCGTGCCCGCAGTTCTCGCAGTAGCCGTCGGTGTCCACCCGCCCGGCCCGGCAGGCCACGCACAGGGCGGAGCCCGGGGCGGCACCGGCGGCGGGAGCCGGAGCTGCCGGTGCCGCTGCCGGTGCGGGGGAGGGCGTGGGTGCCGGGGCGGGTGCCGCCGGCGCCGGGTCCACCCGTACCGCCGCACGCGGGTCCGGCGCGGCCAGCTCGAAGTCGCCGCTGCCCGCCGTGGTCTCCCCGGCGGGGTCGGCTCCGGGCGGCACCGGCCCGTCCGTGCGGACCGCCATCGTGGGCAGGTCGCGGCCACCGGAGTCGGTGCCCGGGAGGTCGCCCGGGTGCTGGGTGGCGGTCGACAGCGAACCGGGGTCCCGGGGCGGGGCGTCCGGCCATGCCACGGGGGTGCCGATGGCCACGGTCGGGCGGTCCGGCTCGACCTCGGCGACCGGCACGGCCGTCAGGTCGTGACCGCACGCCCCGCAGAACCGGTCACCCGACTCCAGCGGCTCCGCGCAGTCCGGGCAGACGGTGAGGCCGTGCGACGGCTTCGGCTTCTGGGACATCCTCACACCCACGTCCGAGGGCGGAAGCGGTTGGCCCGCTCCACCAGTTCGATCCTCTCCTCGCCCTGCTGGGCGAGCCGGGCCAGCACCCGGTACGAGCGTTCGAGGCCGAAGCGCAGTCCGCGCTCGTCCAGTTCACTCCCGAGCAGCAGCGCGCCGCCGCCCGGTTCCGCACCGGGACTCCCGGAGAGTACCCAGTCGAGGGCGGTCCCGAGGACCTCCGTCGACAACTGCTCCCGGCGCACGGCGTCCAGACCGAAGCCCTGGAGCGCCGAGACCTGAGCCGCGGCCGCCGTCAGATCGGCGGCGAGCGGCTCCCACGCCGGGCGCCGCCGCAGCCGCGCCCGCACGGTCGCGACCCGCGCCGCCGTGTAGTGGATCGAGGCCTCCGGCACGGACTCCAGCGTCTGTACGGCTCCGATCCGGTCCCCGGCGGCGAGCTGCACCCGGGCGAGCCCGAAGGCCGCGCTGACGAAGCTCGGGTCGGTGGCCCACACCAGGCGGTAGTACTCGGCGGCGTTGTCCAGCTGGCCCAGCACCTCGGCGCAGATCCCGAGGGCCAGCTTCGGCGAGGGCTCGCCGGGGAAGGCGTCGTAGACCGCGTCGAAGGCGAGCGCCGCGTGCTGGTGGTCGCCGGTCACCAGGGAGGCAACGCCCCGGTACCAGACGACCCGCCAGTCGTCCGGGTCCCGCTCCTCGAGACCGGCCAGGGTCCGGGCGGCGGACGGCAGGTCGCCCAGCTCCAGCTCGGCCCGCAGGGTCCGCAGCCGCAGCTCGGCGGAGGGCGCGGGCGCGGCCTGCAGCGCGGCGAGCAGCTCGCCGGGCGCGGCGGCGGCGAGACCGGCGAGGAAGCCGGCGTTGGGGTCGCCCGTGTCGACGCGCGGGACGGGCAGCGCGAGCGCGGTGGCGGGCGTGTCGAGCGGCGCGAGCAGGGCCCCGAGCCCGGGCGAGGCGGCGGGGGCGGATGCCACGGCCCCGGGCCCGCCGGGCAGCACGGCCCCGGGCACAGCGCCGGACACGGGCCCGGGCACAGAGCCGGACGCGGCCCCGGGCACAGCGCCCGGCAGGGCGGGCCCGGGCACAGCACCGGGCACAGCACCGGGCACAGCACCGGGCACAGCACCGGGCACAGCACCGGGCACAGCACCGGGCACAGCACCGGGCACAGCGCCCGGCACTGCACCGGTCGCGGCGGCGGGCAGCGCGGGCTGCTTGCGTCCCCGGCGGGCGCCGAGCAGCGACACGTCCTCCGTCAGCTCGGCGAACAGGGCCGTGTCCGTGACGCGTACCTCCGTGCCGAACAGCGTCGACAGCGCGGGCCGCGGCCGCCCCGACTGGAGCGCCACGACCTCCCGCAGCACACCTGTCAGCTGCTCCGCCATCTCCTGCGAGGAGGCGAACCGGCGCGCCGGGTCCGGGTCGGTGGCGCGGACCAGGAAGCGGTAGAACGACTCGTACGTCCGGAAGACCGCGATGTGGTCCGGGTCGGGCAGCGAGTCCACGAAGACGTTCGTGTAGCCCTGGAAGTCGAAGGTCATCACCGCGAGGGTGCGCGCCACCGTGTACAGGTCGCTCGCCACCGACGGCCCGACCTCGGCCACCTCCGGCGCCTGGTAGCCGACGGTGCCGTAGATCGCGGACTCGTCGTCGTCCATCCGCCGGACCGCGCCCATGTCGATGAGCTTCAGCTGGTCCTCGGACTGGATGGCGTTGTCGACCTTGAAGTCGCAGTACAGCAGGTTGCGGCTGTGCAGGTGGCCGAGCGCCTCCAGGGCCTCGATCCCGTACGCGCAGGCCTGCTCGACCGGCAGCGGATCACGGCGGCCGTCCGGGGTGCGCCGGTCGTTGGCGATCTCCTTGAGGGACTTGCCGCCGACGTACTCCATGACGATGTAGCCGTCCATGGAGCCGGTCCGCTGGTCGAGGTGCTCGACGAAGTTGTAGATGCGGACGATGTTGGAGTGCTCGATCTCGGCGAGGAAGCGGCGCTCGGAGATCGCGGCGGCCATGGCGTCCTGGTCGCCAGTGTCGAGAAGGCCCTTGAGGACGACCCAGCGGTCGGAGACGGCCCGGTCGACGGCGAGGTAGATCCAGCCGAGGCCGCCGTGCGCGAGACAGCCCGCGACCTCGTACTGGCCGTGGACGATGTCCCCGCCGCGCAGCTTCGGCACGAAGGAGTACGGGTGCCCGCACTTGGTGCAGAAACCCTCCGTACGGCCCGGCCGCTCGCCCCGCGAACGGCCCACGGGCGCACCGCAGTCCGAGCGCGAGCAGAAACGCTTCCGCTCGGGAACCTCGGGGTTCTCCATGACCGCAGCCCGCGGATCCGGGCGCGGCACCTCGGGGATCGACACCAGGCCGGCGCCCAGCCGGTTGCGGGCGGACTGACCGGTCGACGTACCGGAACTGCGCACCGACACCGAGCGGGACGCGGAGGCCCCGGAGAGCGAGCGCGAGAGCCGCCCGGAGACCGAACGGCGGGAGGTCGACGAGCGCGACGAGGCCCGCGAGGACGCCCGCGAACTGCTCCGCGAGGAGCTGGAGTCCGGCCCCCCGACGCCGGAGCCGCCCCCGACACCGCTGCCCGTGCCCGTGCCTCTGCCCGGCACGGCCACCCCCGTGGGCGTCGAGCCGATGAGCCCTCCGGCCGCGACCACCGGGGCGAGGCCGCAGGTGTCGCAGTACAGCTCGCCGCCTCCCATGTCCTCGTACGAACCCTCGCACGAAGGACGCTGACAGCTCCCCACGCCCGTCTCCCCGCCGCTCACCACTGTTCCCCGCTCACCACTGTCGTCCTCCCGCGTCTCTCGGGCCGGACAGTACGTCCGCCGCCGCCTGCTGGTAGCGCAGGACGGCCTGTTCCGCGACCCGCAGATCGCAGGGCGCGCTCCACAGCATCCGGCGGGCCGCGTCGTACCGCTCCACGAGCAGCGGGTCCTCCGCCGCCCCGAGCCGCGCCACCTTCGCCTTGTACGCGTCGAGCCTGCCGCGCAGCTCGGCCCGGACCGCGAGCGGTGCCGTGACCGCGGTCAGCGACTCCCGGGCCCGCAGCAGTTCGTCCTCCGCGTCCCGCTCCAGGGACTCCAGGAGCGGGGAGAGCCGGTGCCACTGGGCGTGCCTGCGGTACTCGGCCGCCGCCACGAGCCGCTCCTGGAGCACGATCGGCGGCCCGCTGACGGCCGGCACCTCGGAGGCGGCGATCTTCGCGAGGACCTCGCCGCGCGCGGCCCGCGCCTCGGCGAGCGTCCGGTCCGCCCGCGACAGCACGTCCCGCAGCCGGAGCAGCCGGTCCTCGGAGTCCTGCCGGACCGCGAGCACCGCCTCGATCTCCCGTCGGATGTCCTCGAGGGCCAGGGCCGCCCGGTCGTACCGCTCGGTGTCGGGACGGCCCCCGCCGGGCGCCGAACTCCCGACCGCCGGACGCCAGAAGGCCAGCGGATCGGTGACGACCTGGGCCCGCAGCAGGGTCAGCTCGGCGGTGATGTCCTCCAGCTCGTCGCCGGCCGGGTGCTCCCCGGGCCGTACGCCGACCGAGTGCGCGAGCGAGCGCGTCCGGCCCAGCTCGGCGGCGAGGAGGTCTATCCGGGCGGGCAGCGCCGACCAGACCCCGTCGGCGGTCACCACCATGTCCAGCGAGGACGCGTACAGCTCGTTCATCCGCCGGACGAGGCCCTCCAGGGTGAACCGCTCGGTGAGCAGTCCCTGTTCACCCGCCCCGCCGGCCACGTGGACGCTCTCGCCGCGCAGCCGGTCGGTCAGCTCCACGAGCTCCTCACGGCCGGGCCAGCGGCGCCGGGCGCGCACCTCGCGGGCGTCCCGCAGGGCGCCGGTGTACACGTCGAAGCAGGTCCAGAGCAGGGTGATGGTCCGCTCGGTCGTCACCCAGCGGTCCCGGGTCGTGCCGGTCAGCTCCGCCCCTTCGAGCAGCCTGCGGCCCGCGTGGTCCTGGAGCGCGAGGAGCGAGTCCTCGACCGCCTTGTGCTCGGCTCCGAGGCGCGCCAGCGCACGGTCCACCTCGTCCCGGTCCATCACCGGCCCAGGGGGTCCCGTGACGCCCATCGATCACCTCTTCCTCTCCGTGTACAGGGCTGGTTGTACGGGGGCTGCCCGGCGCTACTTGTACAGGGGAGCGGGCGGCCCGGTTATCCCGGGCAGGTCCTTCTCCAGCCAGTTCCTGTACGCCTGCTGCCAGGGGCCCTGGCGGTAGCCCACGAGGACCTGGTTGACCCGGCGGACCAGGTCGTCGTTGCCGAGCTTGGCGGCCACGCCGTAGAACTCGGTGGTGAACGGGGTGCCCTTGAGCTCGACCGCCGGGTCCTGGGCGGCCTGGCCGGCCGCCAGGGCGTTGTCGGTGACGACGGCGTCGACCTCGCCCATCTGGAGCCTGGCCAGGCAGTCCAGCTGGTTGGGGACGGTCAGCAGGTCCCTGTCGTCCTTGGTGCCGTCGGCCTCGTCCTTGAAGAGCGCGCCGAAGGACTTCTCCTCCAGGGCCTCGTAGGCCGTGGAGCCCTCGGCGGTGCAGACCCGCTTGCCCTTCAGCGAGGTGTCGTAGCCGGTGATGTCCGTGGCCTGCTTGGGCGCGAGGACCTGCTGTCCGGCCTGGAAGTAGGCGGTGGAGAAGGCGACCTGCTGGATCCGCTTGCAGTTGATCGTCATGGTGCGCACGACGAGGTCGACCTTGCCGCTGTCCAGGGCGGCGATCCGCTGGTTCGTGGGGATCGCCCGGAAGATGACGGCGTCCGGACTGCCCAGGATGTCCTTGGCGATGGCCCGGGCCAGATCGATGTCGAAGCCTTCGAGCGCGCGCGTCTCCGGGTTGCGGTAGCCCCAGCGGTAGCTGGACTGGTCGACGCCGACGACGAGCTTCCCGCGGTTCCTGATCGCCTCGATCGACGGGCCGTCCGCCGTCGAGGGAGTGAGGGAGGCCCAGGGCTTGTCGCAGGTGTCCGCCTTGATCTGGACCCCGGTGCCGATGCCGGGCCCCGGCCCCGCGATGCCGGGTACGGCCGCCGCGTCGCCGCCCTCGTGGGCCAGCGGGAGCACGGTGAGCGAGGCGGTGAGCCCGCAGGCCACGGCCATCGCGGCCACCCCGCCCCAGCCCCGGAAGCGCTGCGCCGTCCGCCGCACCAGCGGGTACGTGCCGTTCGGCATCCCGCCCCCTCTCACCGGTACTCCGACAGTCTGCGGTTGATGCCGAGCACGGCGCCCGCCGCGCCCAGGATCCCGAGGGCCAGCGCGCCGAGCGGCAGCGCCGTCAGCGCGTCCCTGGCGTGCCCGGCGGAGCGGGTGAACTCGGTCTGCTCGTGCGCCAGGGCGCGGTCCAGGGCGGCGTCGACCTGGTCGAAGGACTGCCCCGTCGACTGCGCCGAGTCCTTGG
Source organism: Streptomyces sp. CB02980 (assembly GCF_014451325.2). Classification (GTDB taxonomy): domain Bacteria; phylum Actinomycetota; class Actinomycetes; order Streptomycetales; family Streptomycetaceae; genus Streptomyces. Next base: position 113,188 of record NZ_JACSCH020000011.1, read on the forward strand.
GCCCGACGATGCGGCCGAGGGCGCCCTCGAAGTCGCCCGCCTCGTCCTTGGCGCGGGCGTCCTTGTGACGCTGCTTCCACTCGGCCGTACGCGAGGCGGCCTCGTCGACGGGGACGCGGCCGGCGTCGTCGTCGGCCAGCTCCCGCGCCGTGGCGAGCGCGTCCGTCAGGGTGCCCGTGCTCGACGTGTACTCGGCCTCGTACTTGTCGTTCTTGCCGTCCTCGGTGAGGACGGCGCCCCGGGCGACCAGGGTCAGGAGCTCGTTGGCGCGGGCCGTGAGCGAGCCGATCCGGGCCGTGTTGAGGGCCTGGAGGGACTCCTGCCCGTGTGCCCGCGCGTTGTCGAGGCCGCTGCGGGCGACGGTGTGCGCGGCGAGCAGCCAGAGCAGCACGGTCAGCGTGGCGGCGGTGGCGGCGAGCAGTCCGTGGTTGAAGACCCGGTTCGTCCGCGCGTAGGTGCGGCGCTGGGCCCAGGCCAGGACGGCGAGGGTGAGCAGTCCGAGGCCGAGGGCGAGGAACGGCCAGGTGCGGGCCGATTCGTCGTCCTCGTGGAGCCGTACCGTCTCGGCCTCGTACAGCCGCTCGGCGGCGGGCAGCAGGATGCTGGTCATCTGCTGGTTGGCGTACCGCAGATAGGCCCCGCCCAGCGGGAGGCCCTGCCGGTTGGCGGCGCGGGCGCGCTCGATCAGGCCCGTGTAGCGCGGGAGCTGTTCGTTGAGGGTGGCGATCTCGCGGGCCGACTCGCCCGAACCGTCCGTGCTCGCGGCGGCCTTGACGAGCAGTCGGGCGGCGGTGGCGATGTCCCGGTCGTACCGCGCGCGGGACTCCGCGGGCTCCAGGGTGCCCGCGAGGAAGCCGCCGGCGGCGGTGGTGTCCGCGTCGGCGAGGGAGCGGTAGATCGCGGCGGCGTCGGCGGACAGCGGCTGGCTGCGGCTGACGACGTCGTCGGCGGCGGTCGTGCGGTCGTCGACCTGGACGGCGGTGACGGCCCCGAACGCGACGACGAGCAGCGCGAGGACGGCCCCGAGGATCTGGAGCCGGCCCGGCTCGGTCGTCGTGGCGACCCGCAGCCGCTCCCGTCCCACGGCCCAGGCGCTCTGCCCCGCGGGCGGGGCGGCGCCCGGCGCGGGCGACGGCTGCGCGGGCACGCCGGCCGGGCGCGCGGGCGCCTGCGCCGTGCTCCGCGCCGCCGGGGCGGCGGGTGCGTTCGGCGGGTGTGTCACGTGACCTCCCCCTGGGTCGCCGACTTCGGCCGGTCCGGCCTGCAGTATGGCCGCAGGGGGCCGTCCGCACACCGGGATTGACTGGATCTTGTTCTTATCCTGCCGCATGCCCCCGGCACATCCGCGGGCGAGCCCCCTCACGTCGAGGGGCGAACCCCCCTCACATCGAGGGGCGAATCCCCTCACTCTGAATACGTCACGCGGCCGTGATCGGTTCCGTATCGGACATCGCTCGAACAGGTGAACATGCCTGCGGGGCGTCTCCCCCGGCAGAGGAGACGCCCCGCGACCACACCCCACAGGTCACTCAGGCCCCGTAGTGCTCCCGCAGCCGGGCCGCCGCCTCCGGGCCCGCCGCCACCTCGTCCAGGGCGAGCAGCCCCGCACCGAGGACCGGCGGCGCCGTCACGAAGCCGATGACGGCCTTCGGCGCCCGCTCGGCGAGGAGTTCACGGATCCTCTCCTCCAGCTGCGGATGCCGTGCGGCCAGCACGCTGCCGCCCAGCATCACCGGCGCCTCCTCCTCCAGGAGTCCGAGCCGCCCGAGCGCGACCGCCGACAGCGCGACGACCTCCTCGGCGAGCCGGTGCACCAGCGACAGCGCGACCGGGTCGCCGTCCGCGCTCACCCGGAACAGGACCGGCGTCAGCTCGTGCCGCCGCTCGAAGGGCACAAGACCCAGGTGCAGCGCCTCGATCAGCGCGTACATCGTCTCCAGACCGAAGTGCGCCGGCAGCGCCCGCGCCAGCTCGGACGCCTCGCCGCGCCCGTCCTCGGCGCGCGCCGCGAACCAGAGCGCCTCCTCGGCCATGCCGCTGCCGCCGCCCCAGTCCCCGGAGAGCTTCCCGATCGCGGGGAACCGCGCGGTCCGGCCGTCCGGGGTCATCCCGACACAGTTGATGCCCGCCCCGCACACCACCGCGACACCGCGCGGCTCGTCGAGCCCGGCCCGCAGTATGGCGAAGGTGTCGTTGTGCACCCTCACCGACCGGCTCCAGCCCCTGCGGAGGAGTTCGGCCTGGAGAGCGGTCTCCTCGACGGGCAGGTCGGCGTTGGCGAGACAGGCCGCGACATGGGCGAACGCCGGGGAGAGACCGGCGCCGCCGGCCTCCGCCCACGCCCGCCCGACGATCTCCGCCAGGGCGTCGACGGCCGTCTCCACCCCCACCACCGGCGGCTGGAACCCGCCGCCGCGCGCCGCGCCGAGGACGGTGCCGTCCTGGGCGAGGACCGCGACGTCGGTCTTGCTGTTCCCCGCGTCGATCGCGAGGAGCACGCCGTTCAGGTTCACGCCCACGCGAGGTGCTCCCGGTTGTGCGCGATCAGCCGGTCGGTGAGCCCGTCGGCGTACGCGTACTGACCCACCAGCGGGTGCGCGAGCAGCGCCTTGAACACCCGGTCGCGGCCGCCGCGCAGCGCCGCTTCGAGCGCCAGGTCCTCGTAGGCCGTGACGTTCGCGATGAGTCCGGCGTACAGCGGGTCCACCGGCGCGACCGGCAGCGGCGCGGCACCGTGGGCGCCGACCGCGGCCTGCGTCTCGATGACGGCGTCGTCCGGCAGGAACGGCAGCGTGCCGTTGTTGTACGTGTTGACCACCTGGTACGGCGAACCCCCGCCGCCGAGCAGGGACGCGGCCAGGTCCACGGCCGCCTCCGAGTAGAAGGCGCCGCCGCGCTTGGCGAGCAGGGCCGGCTTCTCGTCGAGCGCCGGGTCCCCGTACATCTCCAGGAGTTCCTTCTCCATCGCGGCGACCTCGGCGGCCCGCGAGGGCTTGGTGCCGAGCTCCCGGACGACCTCGTCGTGCGCGTAGAAGTAGCGCAGGTAGTACGAGGGGACGACGCCGAGCCGGTCCAGGACCGGGCGCGGCAGTCGCAGGTCGTCGGCGATCGTGTCACCGTGCTCGGCGAGCAGCCGGGGCAGCACGTTCTCGCCCTCGGGGCCCCCGACGCGTACGGCACGCTCCCAGGTCAGGTGGTTGAGCCCGACGTGGTCCAGGTGGACCTCGGACGGGGCGACGCCGAGGAGCCCGGCGAACTTCCGCTGGAAACCGATGGCCACGTTGCACAGGCCGACGGCCTTGTGGCCGGCTTGGAGCAGCGCGCGCGTGACGATGCCGACCGGGTTGGTGAAGTCGATGATCCAGGCGTCCGGGTTGGCGCGCCGGACCCGCTCCGCGATGTCCAGGACGACCGGGACCGTGCGCAGCGCCTTGGCGAGACCGCCGGCGCCGGTGGTCTCCTGGCCGACGCAGTCGCACTCCAGCGGCCAGGTCTCGTCCTGCTCGCGGGCGGCCTGTCCGCCGACCCGCAGCTGGAGCAGGACGGCGTCGGCGCCGTCGACCCCGGCGTCGAGGTCGGAGGTGGTGGTGATCTTCCCTTCGTGGTCCTGCTTGGCGAAGATCCGCCGGGCGAGACCGCCGACCAGGTCGAGCCGGTCCGCGGCCGGGTCGACGAGGACGAGTTCCGTGATGGGCAGGGTGTCGCGCAGCCGCGCGAATCCGTCGATCAGTTCGGGGGTGTAGGTGGAACCGCCCCCCACGACAGTGAGCTTCATGTGAGTCAGCCCTTCACTCCGGTCAGTGTGACTCCCTCGACGAACGCCTTCTGGGCGAAGAAGAAGACGAGGATCACAGGGGCCATGACCAGGACGGTCGCGGCCATGGTCAGATTCCAGTCGGTGTGGTGCGCGCCCTTGAAGGACTCCAGGCCGTAACTGAGCGTCCAGGCGCCCGGGTTCTCCGAGGCGTAGATCTGCGGTCCGAAGTAGTCGTTCCAGCTGTAGAAGAACTGGAACAGGGCCACGGCGGCGATGCCGGGCTTCGCCATCGGGAGCACGACCTTGAGCAGGGTGCGCAGTTCGCCGCACCCGTCGATCTTCGCGGCCTCGATGTACTCGTTCGGGATGGTCAGCAGGAACTGGCGCAGCAGGAAGATGGCGAAGGCGTCACCGAAGGCCATCGGGATGATCAGCGGCCACAGGCTGCCGGAGAGGTCCATCTGCTTGGCCCAGAACAGGTACATCGGGATGATGATCACCTGCGGCGGCAGCATCATCATCGAGATGACGAGCAGCAGCGACAGGTGCCGGCCGCGGAAGCGGAGTTTGGCGAGCGCGTACGCCACGGGTATCGACGACACCACGACGAGGACGGTGCCGAGCCCCGCGTACAGCAGCGAGTTCCTCCACCAGGTGAGGAAGCCGTCCGTCTGGAAGACCTTGACGTAGTTCTCCCAGTGCCAGGAGTTCGGCGTCAGGTCCCGGGTGAGCGCCTGCTGGTCGCTCATCAGGGAGGTCAGGAAGACGAAGACGAACGGGAGCACGAAGAACAGGGCCGCGGCGATGCCGAGCGAGTGCACGGCGATCCAGTGCAGCAGCGACTTCCGGCGGGCCCGCTTCTCGGCGGGGCTCACCGCGGGGCGGGCGGGGGCGGATGCGGTCGTCATGAGTCAGTCACCCGAGCCGATCAGGCCGCCGCGCCGGCGCATGAGGAGCGCGGTGAAGGCCATGGAGAAGGCGAAGAGCACCAGTGCCACGACGCAGGCCGCGCCGTAGTTGAACTGGCTGAAGCCGAGGCTGTAGACCAGCTGCGGGAGGGTCAGTGTGGAGTCGTCCGGGTAGCCGGGCTGGAAGGTGACGCCGGAGCCGCCCAGCACCCCCGAGGCGACCTTCGAGGCCACGATCGGCTGGGTGTAGTACTGCATCGCGCCGATGATCCCGGTGACGACCGCGAAGAGCACGATCGGCGAGATGTTCGGCAGCGTGATGAAGCGGAACCGCTGCCACGGGGACGCGCCGTCCAGCTCGGCGGCCTCGTACTGCTCCTTCGGTACGTCGAGCAGCGCAGCCATGAAGATGACCATGAGGTCGCCGACGCCCCACACGGCGAGGACGGTCAGGGCCGGCTTGGCCCAGGCCGCGTCGTTGAACCAGGAGGGGGCGGGGATGCCGACCGCCTCGAGGAGGGAGTTGACCGGTCCGGTGCCGGGGTTGAGCAGGAAGACGAAGGCGAGCGTGGCCGCCACCGGCGGGGCCAGGTACGGCAGGTAGAAGAGGGTGCGGAAGACTCCGGCGCCGGTCTTGATCTTGGTGATCAGCATGCCGATGCCCAGGCCGAAGACCACTCGGCAGGAGACCATGACGACGGCCAGCCAGAGGGTGTTCTGCATCGCCGGCCAGAACTTCGGCAGGTCGGAGAAGACGTACGTCCAGTTCTCCACGCCCCGCCAGGTCGGCGGGTTGAGGCCGTCGTACCGCATGAACGAGAAGTACAGGGTGGAGAGGAGCGGATAGGCGAAGAAGATGCCGAATCCGAGCAGCCAGGGCGACATGAACGCCAGGGTGCGGAGCGCGTTGCGTCGGCGCTTCGACCGCAGGGTGTTCCGTCCCTCCGGGGAGGCGGCGGCCGGGGCGGCCGCCTCCTTCGCGGGCAGGGTGTCCGTGCTCATGGGTGGGTGCCGGCCGTCACTTCGCGGCTGCGATGTCGCGGTCGATCTGCGCCGCGGTGTCCGCGAGGCCCTTCTTCAGGTCCGTGACCTGGCCCTTCTCGTACTTGTGGCCAAAGGCGGAGAGGGTCTCCTGGTAGCTCGGGCCGTTCACGGCGCCGTCCATGGTGGTGGACTCGGGGTGCCGGGCGATGTCCAGGAAGGTCTTGAAGCGCGCGTCGAACTTCAGGTTCGGGGACTTCAGCGCCTCCAGGGTGGAGGGGACGTTGCCGATGTCGTTGGCGAAGCTCACCACGGCCTCGGTGTCCGTGGTCATGTACTTGATCAGCTCCCAGGCCGCGCTCTGCTTCTTGCTCTGCGGAGCGATGCCCATGATCGTGCCGGAGAGGTAGCCCTTGCCGTACTCGGCGATCTCGTCGTCGGCGACCGGCAGCGGCGCGACGCCGACGTCGAAGGTCACGCCGGCCTTCTTGACGAAGTTCAGTCGCCACTCGCCGTCCAGCTGCATGGCGACCTGCCCGGTGTGGAAGGGGTGCTTGGCGCCCCACTCGTCACCGAAGGTGGTGCGGTACTTGTCGAGCTTCTGGAACCCGCCCAGGGCGTCCACCAGGGACTTCTGGTACGTCAACATCTCGGCGAACGCCGGGTCCTTCCCGATGGTCGACCTGCCGTCCGCGTCGAAGTACCCGTTGTGCTTCCACTGCGACATGTAGTGCTCCACGACGGTCTCGTAACCGAGGTAGTTCGGCATGAAGCCGATCCGCTCGTAGGAGTCGCCCTTGGCCTTGGTGAGCTTCTTGGCCACCTCGGTGAACTGGGACCAGGTCTTCGGCGGGGCCTCGGGGTCGAGACCGGCCGCCTTGAACAAGTCCTTGTTGTAGTAGAGGCCGTACGCGTCGGAGAGCAGGGGCAGCGAGCAGCGCTTGCCCTCGAACTGCGTGTACTCCTGGAGGACCTTCGGGAAGAGCTTGTCGAGGTCCAGCTTGTCCTTCTCGATGAAGGGCTTGAGGTCCGCGAGCGCGCCCGAGGAGCAGAACTTGCCGACGTTGGAGGTGGTGAAGGAGGAGACGACGTCCGGGCCCTTCGAACCGCCCGCGCGCAGCGCCTGGCCCAGCTTGTCGTCGTTGATGTCGCCGACGAGCTTCACCTTGATGTTCGGGTGGGCCTTCTCGAAGCGGGCGACGTTGTCCGTGATCGCCTTCACCTCGGCGGGGTCCGACCAGCCGTGCCAGAAGGTGATGGTGGTCTCGCCCTTGGGGTCGTCGGAGGCCGCGTTGTTCGCGGAGCCCGTACAGGCCGAGGCGAAGAGGGCTATCGAGGCGGTGGCGGCGAGCGCTGCGGCTGCTCTGCGCGGACGTACGGGCATGACGGTGTCTCCCTGTGGCGGAGGGCTTACGGGGGAAGGGCAACGCATGGGGCGGTGAGACGGTCGGTGGGTCAGCGCGAGGTGTCGAAGACCTCGGCGCGCGTGGTGGCGAGGGCGCTTTCGAGGGCGCCGCGCAGCACGGGGCGCCGGGGAACGGCGGCGAGGACGAGCCGTGGCCGGGAGGCGGCGAGGTCGGCGAGCTCGGACTGCACGCGCGCGCGGAGGGGTTCGCCGCCGGCGACGAGGACGTCGCCGGAGAGCACGATGAGTTCGGGGTCGAGGACGGCGACGATCGAGGCGAGTCCGATGGCGACGCGCTCGGCGTACCGGTCGAGCAGCTCCGCGTACCGGGGGTCCTCGCCGTGCGCCTCGACAGCGTGCGCGAGCAGCCCGCTCGCGACCGCCACGTACGGCTGCTCGGGGGTGTCGATCCCGATGGCGCGGGCGATCCGGGGCACGGCCTGGACGCCGGCGAGCTCCTGGAAGCCGCCGGAGTTGGCCTTGGTGACCTGCCGTACGAGCGGGGTGCCGGGCACGGGCAGGAAGCCGACCTCGCCGGCGCCGCCGGTGAAGCCGCGGTGCAGCCGCCCGCCGAGGACGAGGGCGGCGCCGAGGCCCTCCTCGTTCCACAGCAGGGCGAAGTCCGTGTGACCGCGGGCCGCGCCGACGCGCTGCTCGGCGACGGCGACGAGGTTGACGTCGTTCTCGTACTCGAACGGCATCGGCAGGACGGCGGCCAGCTCCTCCAGGAGGGTGGGGGAGTGCCAGCCGGGCAGGTGGGAGGCGTACCGCAGGCGTCCGGTGGCCGGGTCGAAGGCGCCGGGGGTGCCGATGACCAGACGCCGGACGTCCTCGCGGGTGATCCCGGCCGCCTTGACGGCCCCGTCGAGGGCGTCGGTGACCTGGCGGACGACGCCGGAGGCGGCGCGGCCGGGGGTGCGGAGCTCGTACTCGCCGACGATCTCGCCCGTGATGTCGGCGACGGCGGCGTGGATGCGGAACGGGTTGACGTCGAGTCCGGCGGCGTACGCGGCCCGCGCGTTCACCGCGTAGAGCTGGGCGTTCGGTCCGGGTCGGCCCGCGATGGTGCCGGTGGCGACGACGAGACCGGCCGCTTCGAGGCGGGCGAGCAGCTGGGAGGCGGTCGGCTTGGACAGGCCGGTGAGCTTGCCGATCCGGGTCCGCGAGAGGGGGCCGTGCTCCAGGAGCAGGTCCAGGGCGGCGCGGTCGTTCATGGCGCGCAGCACGCGCGGCGTGCCGGGGGTTCCCGGGGTCGTACCGGCCATGTGGTCGCACCTGCCCTTCGGTTGCTCGTCGGGCCATTCTGCTGCCTCGCGGCCGCCCGTCTCCCCGACTTCACTGTTAGGAAAGTTTCCTATTCGGTGGGAGGAAAATAAGGCGGCCGTCATCGGGGCGTCAATACCCGGGCACGCGAGACGCCCCCGAAGGCAACCAAAGCGTTACCTGCGGGGGCGTCGTCCACGCGCGCGTTCGCCGGGCGTTCCCGGTTGTCGCGGTCCGGCTGCTTGTCGAGGTCCGGCCGCTTGTCGAGACTTGTCGAGGTCCCGCTACTTGGTGAGGTCCGCCTTCGGCAGCGGGGTCGCCGCCGCCGACTGCGGCGAGGTCGCCGAGGCGAAGGCCGACGGCGCCGCCATGCCCGCGGTCGGATCCGCGGCCGACTCCTCGGCCTGCGCCGGAAGCCCGCCCACGATCCGGATGCCGGCCTGGTCCAGGCCCTGCTTGATCCGCCAGCGCAGCTCGCGCTCCACGCCCAGCGCCTTCCCCGGCATCGTCTTCGCCGAGACCCGGACGGTCATCGAGTCGAGCAGCACCTCGCTCAGGCCGAGCACCTCCACCGGACCCCAGAGGCGCTCGTTCCACGGCTCCTCCTTGGCCATGGACTCCGCCGCCTCGACGATCACGGACCTCACCTTCTCCAGGTCCTCCGTCGGCCGGACGGTCACGTCCACGCCCGCCGTCGCCCAGCCCTGGCTGAGGTTCCCTATCCGCTTGATCTCGCCGTTGCGCACGTACCAGATCTCGCCGTCCACGCCGCGCAGCTTGGTCACCCGCAGACCGACCTCCACGACCTCGCCGGAGGCCACGCCCGCGTCGACCGAGTCACCCACGCCGTACTGGTCCTCAAGGATCATGAAGACACCCGACAGGAAGTCCGTCACCAGGTTCCGCGCGCCGAAACCGATCGCCACACCGGCCACACCGGCCGAGGCGAGCAGCGGCGCCAGGTCGATCTTGAAGGCGCCCAGGATCATCAGCCCGGCCGTGCCCAGGATCAGGAACGACGCCACCGAACGCAGGACCGAACCGATCGCCTCCGAGCGCTGCCGCCGGCGCTCGGTGTTGACCAGGAGACCGCCCAGGGCCGTCCCCTCCACCGCCTGCGCCGAACGGTTCATCCGCTCGATCAGCTTCGTCAGGGCCCGCCGGACGGCCATCCGCAGAAGCAGCGCGACGATCAGGATGAGCAGGATGCGCAGGCCGGTGTTCAGCCAGGTGGACCAGTTCTCCTCCACCCAGCTCGCCGCGTTCGTGGCCTTCTCCGCCGCCTCGTCGAGGGTCACCGGAATGGGCTCGGGTTCGGTGGCAGCCGCAAGGGCGGACCAAAACACGGGGGGACCTCCAGGCATCGCGTACGCAGACCATCCACAGTAACGGGGCGTCGGACATGGTCCCGTAGCCCTGTTCGAGGGAGAGACGGACCTCACCCGGGCAAAGAGAAGGAGACATGCCGATGTGGTCGAGAACACGCCGGGCCCGTCACCCCGATCCCGGTACGTGGTGGCGTTCCGACCAGGCATGAGGAGAGACTGAGAGCAGTTCGTCCCGGCGCGAGCCACGCGCCGCCGGCGTCATAGGAGGCATCCGTGCCGCATGTCCTGGTCCTCAACGCGTCGTACGAGCCGCTCGGCGTCGTACCGCTCCGCCGCGCACTCGTCCTCGTCCTGGAGAACAAGGCTCTCTGCCTCGAGGAATCCGGCGCCTTCCTGCACAGCGAGACCCAAGTCGTCCCCGCGCCCAGCGTGGTGCGACTGAAGCGCTTCGTGCGGGTCCCCTACCGGGGGCCCGTTCCCTTGACCCGCAGAGCCCTCTTCGCACGTGACGGCGGGCGCTGCATGTACTGCGGGGGCGTCGCGACCAGCGTCGACCACGTCATCCCCCGCAGCCGCGGGGGCACGCACGCCTGGGAGAACGTGGTGGCGGCCTGCCGCCGCTGCAACCACGTCAAGGCCGACCGGCACCTGCGCGAGATCGGCTGGCGGCTGCGCCACCAACCGGCCCCGCCGACCGGCCTGGCCTGGCGGATCATCGGGACCGGACACCGGGACCCCCGCTGGCTGCCGTACCTCCAGCCGTACGGCGCCGAGGATGTGATGGCCCGGATCGACTCCGTCGCCGACGCCCCCGTGAGGGCGCTGACGACGGGTTGAGCCGGGCCTTTCGCGTACGTACGCGAACACCACGCGCGTACGTACGCGAAGGCGGGTTCGGCACGGGAGCGGTGTGCCCCTCAGGGGGCGGGCCGCTCCTCCGGCGTGCCCTCCGGCGTGCCCTCCGGCGCGTCGTCCGGCGCGTCGTCCGGCGCCGTGCCCTCGGCCCCCGTCGGCGGCTCCGCCGGCTTCCCGGCGGGCTGCTCGGGCCGCTCAGGCTGCTTCTGCCCGGCCACCGCATAGGTCTCCACCGACCAGAGCGAATAGCCGTACTGCGTCGCCCGCGCGTCGCCCTGCACCCGCAGGAAGCGCGTGTCCGTCGCGTCCATCCGCACCGACTCACGGCCGCCCCGGCCCTCCGCGACCGTCGCCGCCGTACGCCACACGCGCCCGTCTGCCGAGACCTGGACCCGGTAGCGGGAGGCGTACGCGTCCTGCCAGTGCAGCACCACCTGCCCTATCCGGGCCGGCTCCGGCAGCTCCAGCTGCCACCAGGCGCCGTCCTCAGCAGGCGAGGACCAGCGGGTGGCCGGATCGCCGTCCACCGCCAGGGCGGCCGGGAAGTCCGGCGTCTCGTCGCCCGAGGAGGAGGCCGTCGCCGTCCGCGCCAGGTCAGGGCCCGCCGTACGGGGGAAGGCGCGCACCGTCAGCACCCGCTCCTCGCCCGCGAACGACACCGGCACCCGGTACGTGCCCGCGTGTGCGTCCGGCGCCACCGACACCTCAAGGGGCACCGTCGACCGGGCACCGCGCTCGACCACCGCCTGCTTCGGCAGCGTGACCGTGATCCCCTTCGGGGCCTTCGCCGTCAGCGGCCCCCGCACCTCGCCCGCGCGCAGGCCCGACAGCTCCACGTCCACCCGCTGGGCCGGGCCGCCGATCTCCGCGTCCGTCTCCGTCCGGGCCAGGTCGAGCGCCGCACGCGGCCCGTCCGCGAACCACGGCACCAGCGAGCGCACCGCGGGCGCCGGCCCGTCGCCGCTCCACACCACCCGCAGCGCCTCCGCCCGCAGCCCCTTGAGCTCGGCCTGCGTCCAGCCGGACGCAGACAGCGGGCCGAGCTGCCGCCAGCCCTCGCCCTCGACGTACGCCTCCACGCGCGCGTCGCGCGGCGCCCCGGCACCCGGATCCGTCATCACCGTCAGGGCCTCCACGGGCCGCGCCCGGTCGAGCCGCACGGTGTACGAGCCGGTGGCGCGGTCGGCACGGGCTTTCGGCGTCCGGTCGGCGCCGGTCCAGGCCTTCGCCCGGTCCACCGCGCGCGTGAGGAACGGGTCGAGCACCCCCGCGCCGACCGTCACCCGGCCCGCCGCGAGGTCCTTCCGCAGCGACTCCAGGCTCAACTGCGCCCGCCAGGCCGCCGCCCCGTCACCGGACTCCTGGGCGACCAGCATGTCGACCGCCGTCTCGCCCGCCCGGCCGTACCGGGAGAGCTGATCGAGCCAGGGGCCGGTCTCGTCGTCGAGGGTGCCGCCGGCGCTGCCCGAGAGCCGCCCGGGGGCCTCGCGCATCACGGTGAACGCGGCCCGCAGCTCCCGCGCCGCCTTCTCCCGCCCCGGGTTCGCCCCGGTCCCCGCGCTCGTGCGCGAGGCCCAGAAGGCCGCCAGGAGGGGCTTCAGGTACGCCGATTCGGCGGCCGGGTCGAGCACCGAGGAGGCGCCGTTCCCCGCGAGTGCCCGCAGCGCCTCGCGGGCGGCCGGCTCCGGGCCCGCGAGGTCGTCGACGGCCGCCCGCCAGGACTCCTCCGGCCGGTAGCCGCGCGGGTTCCAGGCGTAGTCGGCGGTGGTGAAGAGCGGGACGCGGGAGGCCGTGGGCTGCTCCATGGCGAGCGCCAGGAAGGCCGCGGAACCGGCGGCCACGGCGGGCTCACGGCCCGTCGCGGGGCCGAGGAACAGCCGGTCCTGCGCGTAGTCGTTGACCGGGTAGTTGTCCATGGTGACCAGCGGATGGCGCAGGGCGCCCCGCGTCCGCGCCAGCTCCCCGCCGGTGATCGAGCGCGGCACGACACCGACGCCGGTCCACGCCACCCGCACGTCCGCGTCGAGCGCCTCGCCGAGCCGGGTGCGGTAGGCGGTCGCGCCGTCCTGGTAGTACTCCGTCGGCATCACCGTCAGCGGCTCGGCGTCCGGATACCGCTCGGCGAGGTGCCGGGCGACCGTGTTCGCCACGCGCGCGTGGGCGGCCGCGGCGGCCTCGGGACCCCGCCCGAAGGTGTCGGCGTCCCGGTCGCAGTGCCACTCGTCGTACGAGGCGTCCTGGAACTGGAGCTGGAAGGAGCGCACCCCGAGCGCCCACATCCCGTCGAGCTTCCGCGTCAGCGCCGCCATGTCACCGCCCGAGGACAGGCACATGGACTGGGCGGGCGCCACGGCCCAGCCGAGCGTCACGTGGTTGGCGCGGGCCCGCTCCGCCAGCGTGCGGAACTCGGCCTGCCGCGCGGCCGGGTAGGGGTCGCGCCACTGCACGCCCCGGTACGGGTCGTCGCCGGGCGCGTACAGATAGCGGTTCTGCTTGGTCCGGCCCAGGAAGTCGATCTGGGCGAGCCGCTGTTCGGCCGTCCAGGGCGTCCCGTAGAAGCCCTCGGTGATCCCGCGCTCGGCCGTGCCCGGCCAGTCGCGCACGACGACCCCGGGGATCTCCCTGCCGCCGCCGATGAGCTGACGCAGCGTCTGCACGGCGTGGAACACTCCGTCGCCGCCGACCCCGTCCAGGACGACCGTGTCCCGGCCTCCGAGGCGGCCCGTGGCGAGCCGGTAGCCACCGCGCGGCAGATCGAGCCGGTCGGGCACCCGCAGGGCGCTCAGCGCGTCCTCGGCGGCCCCGCCGGAGGGGCCCGCGACCCGGAAGAGCGGCCCCCGGCCCGGGAGTCCGGTGTGGACGGTCCGCACCCCGGCGGCCCGCAGCAGCTCGCGCAGGGCGGCGAGGGCGTACGGATCGGCGTCGGCGTCCGCGAGCAGCGTCACCTCGTCCCCGAGGGGTACGGCGGGCCCGGCGGCGGTCAGCGACTGCGGGCGCGGCCAGACGGCGGGCACGCGCGCGGAGGCGGCGTCCGCGGAGCCGGCGGAGGGGGCTGTGGTGGAGGAGGCCTTGGGGGAGGAGGCCGTGGGGGTGACCGGGTCCGCCGGGGCGCCCGGGGCCGTCGGAACGTTCGGCGCCGCGGGGGCGAACGGCGTCGTCGGGGTGAACGGCGCGGCCTTCGGGCGCTCGTTCGGAGCCGCCCCCGGGACCGCCTGCGCCGAGCCCGGCACAGTGCCGCCGAGGAGGCCGCCGATGACGGCGGCGGCGACGGCCGTCGCGGTGCGCCTGCTGCGTCCGAGGTGCCCGAGGTGCACGGGGGTCTCCCTTCGGCCGGGGCCGCCGGCCGCTCGCCGGTTTGGTCACGAGTGGGTCACGAGCCCACCACCCGTCGCACTGAAGTGTCAATGCGCATGGCCGATGTGTCGGCTTTGCCCGGCGAGCCGTCGGCGAGGTGACGTCACTTCGCCACTTTCCGCCGGTAAAACGAGGTGCGCTGGGTAGGGCTCAGTCGTTACCCAGGTCCCACCAGTCGAGACGAATCGGGAGACCCCCGTGACCACGACCGCCCCGCACCTCGGACGGATACGGATTCCGCAGCAGCCGGCCCGGACGGACGAACCGCTGACCAGCGAACCGCCGCTCCCCGACGCCGCGCCCCTCACCAGCGAGCCGCCCCTGACCGTGGCGGCCCCCCTCACCAGCGAACCCACCGCCCCAGGAAGTGCGGGCACGGAGTCCCCCGGAGTGTGAAGTGACCCTGGCCCGTCTCGCCGCCCGTCACGGCGTCGCCACCGCATACAGCCCCTCCGCGGGCGTCACCGTGCCCGTGCCGGACGCCACCGTGGTGGCCGTCCTCGGCGCCCTCGGCGTGGACGCGGCGACGCCGGAAGCGGTCGCCGCCGCCCTCGACGCGGCCGAACGGGCCGACCGGGAGCGCCTGTTGCCCCCGACCCTGGTCCGGTGGCGCGGCGCGGAGCCCGCCCGCCCGCCGGCGGACCTGCCGCCCGGCACCCGGCTCCGGGTCACCACCGAGGACGGCACCGTCGTCACCGGCCAGGACTGGGAGCACCTTCCCCCCGGCGTCCACGCGGTCGAGGCGCAGGCCCCCGACGGGCGCGCCGCCACCGCCACCCTGATCGTCGCCCCCGCGCGCGTGCCCGCCCCCGAGCGGCGCGCGTACGGGCTGCTGGTCCAGCTCTACTCTCTGCTCTCCACCCGCTCCTGGGGCATGGGCGACCTCGGCGACCTGCGCGAACTCGCCACCTGGGCCGGCCGCACGCACGGCGCCGGCTTCGTCCAGGTCAACCCGCTCCACGCGGGCGTGCCCGGGGCGCCGAGCGACCCCTCCCCGTACCGCCCGTCCTCGCGCCGCTTCCCCGACCCGGTCCATCTGCGGATCGAGGAGATCCCCGAGTACGCCCTGGTCGGCCCCGAGCGCCGCGAGGAGCTCGACCTGATCCTCGCCGACGCCGCCGACCTGCGTGAACGGGTCCTCGGCAAGGGCGCGGTGATCGACCGGGACGCCGTGTGGGAGGTCAAGCGGCGCGCCCTCGAACTCGTCGTCGGCGGCGTGGAACTCGGCCCCGGCAGACGCGCCGACTTCCACGACTTCCTCGCCGCGCGCGGCCGCGCCCTGGAGGACCACGCCACCTACCAGGCCCTCGCCGAGCGGCACGGCCACCACTGGCGGAGCTGGCCCGAGGAGCTGCGTTCCCCGCGCGCGGCGGAGGCCGTCGTCCGGGACGACCCCGCCCTCGCCGCCCGGGTCGACTTCCACTGCCGGCTCGCCTGGCTGACGGACCGGCAGCTCGCCGACGCCGCCGCGGCCGCCCGCGAGGCCGGGATGGAGGTCGGGATCGTCCACGACCTGGCGGTCGGCGTCCACCCTGAGGGCTCCGACGCCTGGGCCCAGCAGGACGCCTTCGCGGCCGGCATGTCGGTCGGCGCCCCGCCCGACGCCTTCAACTCCCGCGGCCAGGACTGGGGCCTGCCGCCCTGGCGGCCCGACGCCCTGGCCGCCGCCGGCTACGCCCCGTACCGCGGACTCCTGCGCGAACTCCTGCGCCACGCGGGCGCGCTGCGCATCGACCATGTGATGGGCCTGTTCCGGCTCTGGTGGGTGCCGGAGGGCCGCGAGCCCACCGAGGGCACCTACGTCCGGTACGACGCCGGGGCGATGCTCGCCGTCCTCGTCCTGGAGGCCCACCGCGCCGGCGCCCTCGTCATCGGCGAGGACCTCGGCACGGTCGAGTCCGGCGTACGGGAGGAGCTGGCCGCGCGCGGGGTGTTCGGTACCTCCGTGCTCTGGTTCGAGCGGGACTGGGCGGCCTCCGGCCGTCCGCTGGCCCCGGCCGAGTGGCGCGCGGAGTGCGTGGCCACCGCCACGACCCACGACCTGCCCCCGACCGCCGCCCGGCTCTCCGGCGACCATGTCGCCCTGCGGCACCGCCTCGGCCTGCTCCCCGGAGACCTGGCGCGCGAGCGGGCGGCGGACGCGGCCGAGACGGCCGAGTGGCTGGGCCTGTTCCAGCGGCTCGGTCTGCTCCCGGAGGGCCCGGGAGCCGAGGAGGCCGAGATCACGGCCGTCCACCGGTTCCTGCTCGACACCCCGGCCCGGATGGTGGGCGTCTGGCTGCCGGACGCGGTGGGCGACCGCAGGCCGCAGAACCTGCCCGGCACCTGGGACGAGTACCCCAACTGGCGGCTGCCGCTCGCGGACGCGGACGGACAGCCGATGACCCTGGAGCGCCTCGCCGCCTCGCCCCGGGCGCACGCCCTGCTGCGCGAACTCCACGCGCGTACGGCGGTCCCGGAGGCACGTACCACCCCGTCCGACGCCCGTACGGCACCCCCGGGCGCGCGGTCCGATTAGGTGTTCGCTACGTTTGCACCGTGGACAAGAAGAACGCACTGCGCGCCGGCTCGCTCGCGGCCGGTACGACGCTGATGATGCTGCTCATGTCGTCCCCCGCGCTCGCGCTCACTCGCGACGACGGCGACGACCCGGCCCCCAAGCTGGAGGTCATCGAGACCCTCGGCCTGTTCGTGGCCGCACCGCTGGTGCTGTTCCTGGTGATCGTCGGTCTCGTGATGCTGCTCGACAAGTCCAAGAAGGCCTGACCGCCTCCTCCTCCGCTCCGCCGAGGGCGCCGCACGGTACGACGTACCGTGCGGCGCCCTCGCGTGCGTGGAACCGCGTGCGGATCCGTGCGCGGAAACCCCTTCCGGCCCCTATGCCGTGGTCGCCAGCAGCTTGCGCAGCAGTCCGGCCAGCTGCGCCGCCTCCTCCTCGCTGAGCGCGCCCTCCAGGGCCGCCCGCTGCTGCGCGAGGCCGGCCGCGACGGACTCGTCCACCAGCTCCCGGCCGCGCTCGGTGAGCGTGACCCGCAGTCCGCGCCGGTCGTGCGGATCGGGGCTGCGGGTGACGAGCCCCGCCTTCTCCAGCTTGTCCAGCCGGCCGGTCATCCCGCCGGTGGTGATCATCAGCGTCGCCGTCAGCTCGCGGGGCGAGAGCGTGTACGGCTCCCCTGAGCGGCGCAGCGTCGCGAGCACGTCGAACTCCCCGAGCGCCAGCCCGTAGGGCGCGTACGCCTTGTCCACCTTGCCGCGCATGGCGTTCGAGAGCCGGTAGATCCGCCCGAAGACGGCCATCGGCACGGTGTCCAGGTCGGGGCGGACCGCCGCCCACTGGTCGGTGATGGCGTCGACGGCGTCGTGGGCGGGGCCGGGGCCGGGGGTCTTCGTGTCCATGCGAGCAGTCTCCTCTTCCGTGTGACTCGATGGCAAGAAAGCCACTTGCAAGTAAGTAGCTTAGTGGTAAGTTAATTACCGCCAAGCCAGTCCGGCTCACCCGGACCGGCATCCGCAGCAAGGGGGAGACCGTCATGTCCCGCAAGGCAGCCGTCGTCGCACTGACCGCCCTGGCCCCGATCTCCTGGGGCTCGACCTACTTCGTCACCACGGAGTTCCTGCCGCCCGACCGGCCGCTCTTCACCGGCCTGATGCGCGCCCTGCCCGCCGGACTCCTGCTCCTGGCGCTCACCCGCAAGCTCCCGCAGGGCGCCTGGTGGTGGAAGTCCGCCGTCCTCGGAGCCCTCAACATCGGCGCGTTCTTCCCGCTGCTCTTCCTCGCCGCCTACCGGCTCCCCGGCGGCGTCGCCGCCGTCGTCGGCTCGGTCGGCCCGCTCTTCGTCGTCGGCCTCGCCGCCCTCTTCCTCGGCGAGAAGCCCACGGTGAGGACCCTGCTCACCGCCATCGCCGCCGCCTTCGGCGTCAGCCTCGTGGTCCTCAAGGCCGGGGCGGCGTTCGACACCGTCGGCGTGCTCGCCGGACTGCTCTCCTCCCTGTCGATGTCGGCGGGCGTGGTCTTCACCAAGCGCTGGGGCCGCCCCGAGGGCGTCGGCGCCCTCGCGCTCACCGGCTGGCAGCTCACCGCGGGCGGCCTGATCATCCTGCCGATCGCCTTCCTGATCGAGGGTGCCCCGCCGGCCCTGACCGGCACCAACCTGGCCGGGTACGCCTACCTCGCCTTCGGCAACACCGCGATCTCGTACTTCCTCTGGTTCCGCGGCATCGAGCGGCTCAGCGCCTCCTCCGTCACTCTCCTCGGCCCGCTCTCGCCCATCACCGCCGCGATCATCGGCTGGGTGGCGCTCGGCCAGGCCCTCGGCGCGGTGCAGCTGCTCGGCATGACGATCGCCTTCGGTGCGACCCTGGCGGGCCAGCTGAGCCCCCGTAAGGCGAAGGAGGTCGGACCGATCGGCGAGGCGGACGCCGAATCGTTCAGCTCCACTGAAGGGAATGGTCAGGAAGTTTCGATGGACCTGGAAGGTTCGGCGGTGCGACGGTAGGCCCCATGAGCCTGATCACCGCACGTCACCCGACCCCCGTCAGCACCCGGAAGCCGGCGCCCGCCCGAGGCGCCGGCTTCGGTGTGCTCCTCGCCCTGCTCGCCACCGTCGTCTGGTCCGGCAGCTTCGTCGCGGCCCGCGCCCTGCACGACACCGTCCCACCCGTCCAGGCCGCCTTCTGGCGCTGGATCGTGGCGATCCTGGTCGTCACCCCCTTCGCCGCCCGCGCCACCTGGCGGCAGCGGCACCTGATCCGCCGTCACCTGGGCTTCGTCGTCCTCGCCTCGCTGCTCGGCATCACCGTCTACAACACCCTCGTCAACCAGGCCGGACTCACCACCTCCGCCGGCAACATGGGCATGATCATGGCCGCCTCGCCGGTGGTCATGGCGCTGTACGAGCGGTTCGGCGGCGCCCGGCTCGGCGCCCGGCGCGTCACGGGCATGGCCATCGCCTGCGTCGGCGTGCTGCTCCTGGTCGGCAAGGGAGCCCTGCCGTCCCGGCTCGGCGCCGGCGACCTGTGGATGTTCGCCGCGGCGCTCGGCTTCGCCTCATACAGCGCCCTGCTCAAGCGCCGACCGGAAGGACTCGGCGGGGTCGTCTTCCTCTACGCGACCTTCCTCTTCGGCGCCCTGATGCTGCTCCCGGTGTACGTGGCCGACCTCGCGGTCCACGGCGGCTTCGAGCCCACCGTCGGCACCGTCGGTCCGCTCGTCTACGTCGGCGTGCTCTCCTCCGCCGTCGCCTTCTTCGCCTGGAACAAGGCCGTCTCCCTCATCGGCGCGGCCCGCGCGGGCGTCATCTACCACCTCCAGCCCGTCTGCGTCGCCCTCCTCTCGTACGCCCTGCTCGGCGAGCGGCTCGACGCCCTCGGTGCGGCCTGCATGGCGCTCATCCTCGGCGGAGTGGCCCTGAGCTCGGCGACCGGCGCGCGCGGGGCCGCACGGGTCCGGATAGGTTGCGCCCCATGACCGAGTGGGACATCAAGAAGCTCCAGATCCTCCGCACCCTCCGTGACCGCGGCACCGTCACCGCGACCGCGGAGGCGCTGCTCATGACCCCCTCGGCCGTGTCGCAGCAGCTCACCAACCTCGCCAGACAGCTCGGCGTACCCGTCCTCGAGGCCCAGGGCCGCCGCGTCCGGCTCACCGACGCCGCCCATCTCGTACTGCGGCACGCGGAGGTGGTCTTCGCCCAGCTGGAGCGCGCCGACGCCGAACTCGACGGCTATCTGCGGGGCGAGGCCGGAGAGGTGCGGGTGGCGGCGTTCTCGACGGCCGTGCCCGCGCTCGTCGTGCCCGCCGTACGGCAGTTGCGGAGCGCGCACCCCGGGCTCGACGTCCGGATCCGGGAGGCCGAGGCGGCGGAGGCGTACGAGCTGCTCTCGGCCGGCGAGGTCGACCTGGCACTCTCGCTGGCCGCCCACGCGCCCTCCGCGCGCGACCCCAAGTTCAGCCGGGTCCCGCTGCTCGCCGACCCCCTCGACGTGGCCCTGCCCGCCGGGCATCCGCACGCCGACGCGCCCGGCCTGCGGCTCGCCGATCTCGCCGCCGAGCCCTGGATCTTCGGCGGCTCGGGTCCCTGGTCGGAGATCACCACCGCCGCCTGCGAGGCCGCCGGCTTCGTGCCCGAGCAGGCCCACAGCGCCTCCGGCTGGACCGCGATCCTCGCGATGGTCGAGGCCGGGATGGGCATCGCCCTGGTGCCCCGGATGGCCTCCGCGGAACGCCGGGGCGGCGCAGGGATCGTGATGCGCGTCCTCGCCGCGGACCAGCCGCGCCGCCATGTCGTCGCGGCGGTACGACGCGGGGCGGAGGAAGGCCCGGCGGTGGCACGGGTGCTGGGAGCCCTCCGGCAGGCGGCGGCCCAACGGGAGACCGTTCAGC
The DNA here is from genome assembly GCF_014451325.2 of Streptomyces sp. CB02980. Lineage (GTDB taxonomy): Bacteria > Actinomycetota > Actinomycetes > Streptomycetales > Streptomycetaceae > Streptomyces. Next base: position 133,421 of record NZ_JACSCH020000011.1, read on the forward strand.
AGAGCTGAAGATGTCCATCGAAAACATTCGATGGACCCACCAGGTCTCCGAGGCGCACAGTCGACGCATGACCTTCGAGACGAGCCAGGACCAGGACCCGCACGCCAACGACGCCGCCCCGTACTCCGGCGGCGACCCGTACGCCGACTACCGGACCGGTGACTTCCCCTTCACCGAGCTGGTCGACCTCGCCGACCGCCGTCTCGGCGCCGGCGTCGTCGCCGCGAACGACGAGTTCTTCGCCGAGCGGGAGAACCTCCTCGTCCGTGAGCGGGCCGTCTTCGACCCGGAGCACTTCGGCCACAAGGGCAAGATCATGGACGGCTGGGAGACCCGCCGCCGCCGTGGCGCCGACGCCGAGAACGTCTTCCCCGCCCCCGAGGACCACGACTGGGCGATCGTCCGGCTCGGCGCCCCCGGTGTGATCCGCGGGATCATCGTCGACACCGCCCACTTCCGCGGCAACTACCCGCAGCGCGTGAGCATCCAGGCCACCTCGGTGGAGGGCTCTCCGAGCCCCGCGGAGCTCCTGGACGCCAAGTGGGAGGAGCTCGTCCCGCCGACCCCCGTCCGGGGCCATGCCGAGAACGGCTTCACCCTCACCGCCGAGCGCCGCTGGACCCACCTCCGGGTCTGCCAGCACCCCGACGGCGGCATCGCCCGCCTCCGCGTCCACGGCGAGGTCGTGCCCGACCCCGAATGGCTGGAGCTGCTCGGCACCCTCGACCTGATCTCCGTACTCAACGGCGGTTCGTACGAGGACGCCTCGGACAGGTTCTACTCCTCGCCGACCCAGATCATCCTGCCCGGCACCTCCCGCAAGATGGACGACGGCTGGGAGAACCGGCGCCGCCGGGTGCGCGGCACCAACGACTGGGTGCGCTTCCGGCTCGCCGCGCAGGGCGCCGTCCGCGCCGTCGAGATCGACACCGCCTACCTCAAGGGCAACTCGGCCGGCTGGATCGCGCTCCAGGGATGCAACGGCGATCCCTCGGGAGGCGCAGAGTGGTTCGAGATCATCCCCCGCACCAAGCTCCAGCCCGACACCCTCCACCGCTTCAAGCTCCCCGCCCAGGCCGTCGTCACCCACGTCCGCCTCGACGCCTTCCCCGACGGCGGCGTCGCCCGGATGCGCCTGCACGGGGCGCTGACGGAGCAGGGCGCGGCCGATCTGCGCGCCCGGTTCACGGCGCTCGGCGGCTGATCACGGCCGCGAGCCGCACACTTCCGCCCGGCGGCGCGGCAGCGCGCCGACGCCCGCCCGCCGGGCGGACCTCACGGCGCCGGGCGGACCTCACGGCGCCGGGCTGAGCCATCGGGTCGTCGACACGCCGAAGGGGCCCCGGACCGACATGGTCCGGGGCCCCTTCTTCCCTACGGGGTGCGTTACTTCGCCGCCGCCGCGTCCGCCGCCCGCGCCCGGAGCGCACGCTCGATGCCCGCGCGGCTCTCCGTCACCAGGCGCCGCAGCGCCGGGGCCGGGTCGTGCTCGGCGATCCAGGCGTCCGTCGCGTCCAGGGTCTCCTGCGAGACCTGGAAGCTCGGGTAGAGACCGACCACGATCTGCTGGACGATCTCGTGGCTGCGGGTCTCCGAGACGCCCTTGATCGCGGCGAAGTACTTCGCCGTGTACGGGGCGAGCAGCTCGCGCTGGTCGGCCTGCACGAAGCCGCCGATGACGGCCTCCTGCACGGCGTTCGCCAGCTTGTCGTCCTCGACGACCGACGCCCAGGCCTCCGCCTTCGCCGCCTCCGTCGGACGGGCCGCGCGCGCGGTGGCCGCGTGGCGCTCGCCCGCCGCCGTGCGGTCGCGCTCCAGCTCGGCGGCGATCTCCGCCTCGTCGAAGCGGCCGGTGGCCGCGAGCCGCTGGACGAACGCCCAGCGCAGCTCGGTGTCGACGGCCAGGCCGTCGATCACCTGGGAGCCGTCGAGCAGCCCGGCGAGCAGGTCGAGCTCCGCGTCGGTACGCGCGGTCGCCGCGAAGGCCCGCGCCCACGCCAGCTGGTGGTCGCTGCCACCCCCGGCGGCACGCAGCTGCTCCTGGGCGAAGGCGCCCCAGCGGGCCAGGCCGGTGGCCCGCCACTCCGGCGCCGCGTACATCTCCAGGGCCGCCTTGACCTGGCCCTGGAGCGACTGGACCACGCCGATGTCGGACTCCTTGGCGACACCGGAGAGGACGAGCTCCAGGTAGTCGCGGGTGGCCAGCTCGCCGTCGCGGGTCATGTCCCAGGCCGAGGCCCAGCACAGGGCGCGCGGCAGCGACTCGGCGAAGTCGCCGAGGTGCGCGGTGACGTTCTGCAGGGACACCTCGTCGAGGCGGACCTTGGCGTACGACAGGTCGTCGTCGTTGAGGAGGACGACCGCCGGGCGGGCCTTGCCCACGAGCTGCGGGACGGCGGTCAGCTCGGCGGCCTCGATGTCGAGTTCGAGGCGCTCGGTGCGGACCAGCTTGCCGGCCGCGTCGAGGTCGTAGAAGCCGATCGCGATCCGGTGCGGGCGCAGGACGGCCTCGCCCTTGGCGCCGGCGGGAAGCGCGGGCGCCTCCTGCTTGACGGCGAAGGAGGTGATCGAGCCGTTCTCGTCGGTCTCGATCTCCGGGCGGAGGATGTTGATGCCGGCCGTCTCCAGCCATGCCTTCGACCAGGTCTTCAGGTCGCGGCCGGAGGTCTCCTCCAGCGCGCCGAGGAGGTCGGAGAGGCGGGTGTTGCCGAAGGCGTGGGCCTGGAAGTAGGCCTGGACGCCCTTGAAGAACTCGTCCTGGCCGACATAGGCGACGAGCTGCTTCAGGACCGAGGCGCCCTTGGCGTACGTGATCCCGTCGAAGTTGACGAGCACGTCCTCCAGGTCGTTGATCTCGGCCATGATCGGGTGCGTGGACGGCAGCTGGTCCTGGCGGTAGGCCCAGGTCTTCTCCGCGTTGGCGAAGGTCGTCCAGGCGTTGGGCCAGCGGGTGCCCGCCACCGAGGCCTGGCAGGCGACGGAGGTGTAGGTGGCGAACGACTCGTTCAGCCAGAGGTCGTTCCACCACTCCATCGTCACGAGGTCGCCGAACCACATGTGGGCGAGCTCGTGCAGGATGGTCTCGGCGCGCCGCTCGTACGCCGCGTCCGTCACCTTCGAGCGGAAGACGTACTGGTCGCGGATGGTGACCGCGCCCGCGTTCTCCATCGCGCCCGCGTTGAACTCCGGCACGAAGAGCTGGTCGTACTTCGCGAACGGGTAGTCGTACGCGAACTTCTCCTGGAACCAGTCGAAGCCCTGGCGCGTGACGTCGAAGATGTGGTCCGCGTCGAGGAACTCGGCGAGCGACGGACGGCAGTAGATGCCGAGCGGGACGCTCTGCCCGTCCTTCTCGTACGAGGAGTGCACCGAGTGGTACGGGCCGACGATCAGCGCGGTGATGTACGTGGAGATCCGCGGCGTCGGCTCGAAGACCCAGATGTCGTCCTTGGGCTCCGGGGTCGGCGAGTTCGAGATGACCTTCCAGCCCGTCGGTGCCTTCACGGTGAACTGGAAGGTCGCCTTGAGGTCGGGCTGCTCGAACGAGGCGAAGACGCGACGCGCGTCCGGGACCTCGAACTGCGTGTACAGATAGGCCTGGTCGTCGACCGGGTCGACGAAGCGGTGCAGACCCTCGCCGGTGTTGGTGTACGCGCAGTCGGCGACGACCTTCAGCTCGTTGCGGCCCGCGGCCAGGTGGGCCAGCGCGATCCGCGAGTCGCGGAAGACGGCGGCGACGTCCAGCGCGTGGCCGTTCAGCACGACCTCGTGGACGGCGGGGGCGACGAGGTCGATGAAGGTCGAGGCACCGGCCTCGGCGGAATCGAAGCGGACGGTGGTGACGGACCGGTAGGTGCCGCCCTCCTGCGCACCGGAGAGGTCGAGTTCGACCTCGTACGCGTCCACGGTGAGCAGCGCTGCCCGCTGCTGCGCCTCTTCACGGGTCAGGTTTGTGCCAGGCACCCGGTCAACTCCTCGGTTTTGTGATGTTTGGCCCATCCTTCCACGGGGCGTGTCGGCAGCGCACGAGACATTTCCCAGGGCGAACACGGGAGCCTTCCGGGGCGAACGCGCGAGGGCGGCCACCCGTCTCCGGATGGCCGCCCTCGTACCGTTCCGGGCGTCAGGCGCCCTTGAGCTCGGCCGCGACCAGCTCCGCGATCTGCACGGCGTTCAGCGCCGCGCCCTTGCGCAGGTTGTCGTTGGAGAGGAAGAGCGCGAGGCCGTTCTCGACGGTCTCGTCCACCCGGATGCGGCCCACGTACGAGGCGTCCTTGCCGGCCGCCTGGAGCGGGGTCGGGATCTCGGAGAGCTCGACGCCCTCGGCGTCCTTGAGCAGCTCGTAGGCGCGCTCGACGCTGATCGGGCGGTCGAAGCGGACGTTCACCTGGAGGGAGTGGCCGGAGAAGACCGGGACGCGCACGCAGGTGCCGGAGACCTTGAGGCCGGGGATCTCCAGGATCTTGCGGGACTCGTTGCGGAGCTTCTGCTCCTCGTCGGTCTCGAAGGAGCCGTCGTCGACGATCGAGCCGGCCAGCGGGACCACGTTGAACGCGATCGGGCGCTTGTAGACGGCGGGCTCGGGGAACTCGACGGCCTCGCCGTCGAACGCCAGCTGGTCGGCGGTCTCGGCCACGGCACACGCCTGGGTGCGCAGCTCGGCGACACCGGCCACGCCCGAGCCGGAGACGGCCTGGTAGGTGGTGGCGATCAGCGCGGTGAGGCCGGCCTCCTGGTGGAGCGGCTTGAGGACCGGCATCGCGGCCATCGTGGTGCAGTTCGGGTTGGCGATGATGCCCTTGGGGCGGTCCTTGATCGCGTGCGCGTTGACCTCGGAGACCACCAGCGGGACCTCGGGGTCGCCGCGCCAGGCGGAGGAGTTGTCGATCACGACGGCGCCCTGGGAGGCGACCTTCTCGGCGAGGGCGCGGGAGGTGGCGCCGCCGGCGGAGAAGAGGACGATGTCCAGGCCGGTGTAGTCGGCGGTGGAGGCGTCCTCGACCGTGACGCCGTCCACGACGGTGCCGGCGGAGCGGGCGGAGGCGAAGAGCCGCAGCTCGTCGAGGGGGAAGCTCCGCTCGGCCAGGATGCTGCGCATGACTGTGCCGACCTGACCGGTGGCTCCGACGATTCCGACCTTCACGAGGACTCCTCCGTACGTATGTGCAGGTTGCTGCCGGTCCATGATGCGTATGTCCCGGGTCGCCTTGTCCAATCCATTGTCCAAGGGACGGGACGAAAGAGGGTCAGCTCTCCTTCGTGCGGGCGTAGTGGCGGGAGGCCTTGGCGCGGTTGCCGCAGACGGCCATCGAGCACCAGCGGCGGGTGCCGTTCCGCGAGGTGTCGAAGAAGTGCAGGATGCACGCCTCGTGGGCGCAGGCCCGGATCCGGTCGGGGGCGGTGCGCAGCAGGTCGAGGTAGTCGCGGGCGGCGGTCCAGCCGGGGCCCCAGGCGGGGTCCGCGAACTCGGGCCGCTCGCCGGGGCCCTCGGCGGTGAGCGTGGCCCGGATGCGGCCGTGGCCGAGGACGAAGTCGACGCGGGCGGTGGCGGCGGGGTCGCCGGGGCGGTCGACGAGCGCGGCGAGCGCGTCCCGGGCGGTGAGGGTGTGGCGCAGGGTGGTGGCGTCGGCGGTGAACCGCTCGTCGAGCCCGTTGGCGGCGAGCCAGACGGTGAGCCCCTCGACCCCGGCGAGCAGGTCCTGCCGGACGCCCTCCTCGTTCCAGCGGGTGTTGAGCAGATCAAGGGCGACGGGCTCGCCGACGAGCGGCCGTGGGTCGATCGCGGTCATGACGGAGCCCTCCTCGATGAACTAACCCCTCAAGAGTACGTGAGCGGTTGACGCTCTTGGTGTCTAACCCCTAAAGTCGAATTAAGAGGTTAGCCCGGGAGGAGGGCCGGCCGCATCAGATCGGATGGATCCGCCATGACCGCGATCGGCACGCTCACCACCCACCACGTCGGCCTCAACGTCACCGACCTGGACCGCTCGCTCACCTTCTACGGAGAGGTCCTCGGCTTCGAGACGCTCGGCGAGGGCAAGGAGGGGGACAGCCGCTTCGCCTTCCTCGGCCGGGAGGGCCGCCTGGTCCTCACCCTCTGGCAGCAGGCCGACGAGGCCTACGCGCCGGGCCGGGCGGGTCTCCACCACCTCGCCTTCGAGGCCGAGTCCCTCGACCACGTCCGCGCCGCCGAGGCCGCGCTGCTCGCCCGCGGCACGACCTTCGCGTACGAGGGCGTGGTGGCCCACCGCGAGGGCGCGGCCTCGGGCGGCATCTTCTTCCACGACCCGGACGGCACCCGCCTGGAAATCTCGATCCCGAAGGGCGCGGAGGACGCGGAAGCCCCCAGCGAAACGGCCCCGACCTGCGGCTTCTTCTAACCGAGAACGCGCCTCCCGCGCCAGGGACCAGAACCGCACCCCGAGCAACCCGCACTCCGGAGGACCCCGTGCACGCCCGTGACCACGTGACCGCCTACAACCAAGGCTCGATCAACGTCCAGGCCCGAGTAGGAGTCCAGGACCTGGCCGCCCACATCGCCCCCTCCATAAGCCCCGGCATCCGCCCCATCGCCGCCGCCTTCCTGGAAGCCCAGCCGATGCTGATGATCGGCGCGGCGGACCAGGGCGGCCGCGTCTGGGCGAGCCTCCTCACCGGCGCGCCCGGCTTCACCCGCGCCACCGGCCCGCACACCGTCTCCGTCGCCGGCGGCATCCCCGCGTACGACCCGCTCGCCGACGCGATCACCCCCGACGGCACACCCGTCGGCACCCTCGCCCTCGACCCCCGCACCCGCCGCCGCATGCGCCTCAACGGCACCGCCCGCCCCAGCGCGCGCGGCTTCACGATCGAGGCCGAGCAGGTGTTCTCCAACTGCCCGAAGTACCTCCAGAAGAGAGAGTGGTACGGCTCCGATCCCACCCGCCCCGGGACCGGCACCGTCCAGTACGGCGAGGAGCTCACCCCCGCCCAGGTGCGCCACGTCCGGGCGGCGGACACCTTCTTCGTGGCCAGCGTCGCGTCCGACGGGGTCGACACCAGTCATCGCGGGGGCAACCCCGGCTTCGTCCGGGTCGACGCGCCCCGGGAGCTCAGCTGGCGCGACTATCCGGGCAACGCGATGTTCCTGACCCTGGGGAACCTGGAGTCGGACGGCCGCGCGGGGCTGCTCTTCCTCGACTGGGAGACGGGGGCGACCCTGCAGTTCAGCGGCCTCGCCCACACCGAGTACGGTCCCGAGGGACGGGTCACCCGCTTCCGTGTCGAGCGCACGGCCGAGACCCCGGCCGGCAGCCCGCTGCGCTGGTCGCCGCCGGAGTACTCCCCGGCCAACCCGACCGCGGCCTGACGACGACCCACCACCGCCACGCGCCGCGCCCACCGCGCCGCCGCGGCCCCCGCCGCTCACCCGCCCCCGTACGCCCACGCCCCCGTACGCCCACCCCCCCCGTACACCCACGCCCACCCGCCGACCCCACCCCGAGGACCGCTCCGTGACCACCACCCCGGCCCCCGACACCACCCTGCCCACCGCGACCGCGACCGCCACCGAAACCGCCCCCTCCACGGCTCCGGCGGCCGTCGCGGTCCCCGTCGCGCCCCGCCGCCCCGGCCCCCCGCGTCCACGGCCCCGGGTCCTCCTCCTCTCCACCGCCGGGAGCGTCGCCGCGCTGCTCCTCCTGGTCGCCGTCGGGACCGTGCTCGACCAGCCCCTGCTCATCCCGCCGCTCGCCGCGAGCATGGCCCTGGTCGCCGGCGCACCCGATCTGCCGCTGTCCCAGCCGCGCTCGGTCGTCGGCGGCCAGCTGCTCTCCGCCCTCACCGGCTTCGCCGTCCTGACCGTGGCCGGGCCCGGCCTCTGGGGCGCCGCCGTCGCGGGCGGTCTCGCCCTGGGCGTGATGACGATGGCCCGCACCCCGCACTCGCCCGCCGCCGCCACCGCCGTGATCGTCGCCGTCACGTCGCCTCCCTTCTGGTTGTTTCTCGGCCTTCTCGCGCTCGCCTGCCTCCTCCTCGTCGCCGTCGGTCTCGGAGCCGCCCGCGTCACCGGCCGGACATACCCCGTGTACTGGTTCTAACCTCGGCTCATGAAGAAGGAGTTGAGGGTGGCGGCCTACGCCGTGTGCGTACGGGACGGGCAGATGCTCCTGGCCCGCTGGGTGGCGGGCGACGGCACCAAGCGGTGGACGCTGCCGGGCGGCGGCATGGACCACGGCGAGGAGCCCGTGGACACCGTGGTCCGCGAGGTGGAGGAGGAGACGGGTTATCTCACCGAGCCCACCGCCCTCCTCGGCATCGACTCCATCCGTCGCGGCCGGCTGCGCCGCCTCGGTGGACCCGGCGACTTCCAGGGCCTGGGGATCATCTACGAGGCCCGTATCACCGGCGGTGCGCTGCGCAACGAGACCGACGGTTCCACCGACCTCGCCGCCTGGCATCCGCTCGAAGCCGTCCCCGAACTGGCCCGCGTCGGCCTCGTCGACATCGGCCTCGACCTGTGGCGCGAGCGGCCCCCGGTCGGCCGCTCGCGGCTCGCCGATCCGTCGATCACCTGAGGATCGACCGTACGGCTGAGGATCGGCTGAAAACCGCTCAACCGGTGCAACCCCGCTCAACCGTCCCGCAGGCCCCCGCGGTCCTCCCCGCCGACCGCGGTACACGCACCGCAGCAGAATCTCAGGGGAGCCCGCATGTCAGCCGTACGCACGACCCGCACCGTCCTCGCCGCCGTCCTGGTCGCCGGACTCACCGCCACGGCACTCGCCACCCCGGCCCTGGCGGCGGCCGCGCCGACGGCCTCAGTGCAGGCGGGCGACCACGCCGCCACCCAGGCGGCGCTCCAGGCCGCGGTCGACGCCGGTGTGCCCGGGGTCGTGGCCCAGGCGCGGGACGGCCGGGGCAACTGGACCGGCACCGCCGGCGAGCGGCGTGGGAACGACCGTTTCCGCGTCGGTTCCATCACCAAGACCTTCGTCGCCACCGTCCTCCTCCAGCTCCAGGCGGAGGGCCGGCTCGACCTCGACGACCCGGTCGAGAAGTGGCTGCCCGGCGTCGTCCGGGGCAACGGCCACGACGGCCGCAGGATCACCGTCCGTCAGCTGCTCAACCACACCAGCGGCGTCTACAGCGTCACCTCCGACCCCGGCTTCCAGGAGAAGGTCTTCGGCCCCGGCTTCCTGGAGCACCGCTACGACCGCTGGACCCCGCGTCAGCTCGTCGACATCGCCATGACCCACGCGCCGGACTTCACCCCCGGCACCGGCTGGAACTACTCCAACACCAACTACGTCCTCGCCGGGATGGTCATCGAGAAGGTCACCGGACGCCCCTACGGCAAGGCGGTCGAGAACCGCATCGTCAAGCCGCTCAAGCTCCGCGCCACGAGCGTCCCCGGCACCGATGTGAGGATGCCGAAGCCGAGCTCCCCCGCCTGGTCCACGCTCTCCGCCGACCCGGACGCGCAGGTCCACGACGTCAGCGAGCTGAGCCCCACCATCGCCTACGCGGCCGGCGAGATGATCTCCGACTCCAACGACCTCCAGACCTTCTACCGCGCCCTGCTCAAGGGCCGGCTGCTCCCGAAGGCCGAGATGAAGGAGATGACCGCCACCGTCCCGGTGTCCCCCGAACTCCCCGGCGTGGGGTACGGACTCGGGCTCATGAAGCAGAAGCTGAGCTGCGGCAAGGAGATCTGGGGTCACGGCGGTGGCATCCACGGTTCCTCCTCCGAGGCCCAGGCCACCCGCGACGGGGGGCACTCCCTCGCCATGAACTTCAACGCCGACTGGACGGGTGACGGCAGCAGCGTCCTGGAGGCCGAGTTCTGCGGCGTCACGCCGAAGGGCTGACCCCTCACCGCGGCAGGACGACGACATACGCGGCGGGCTGCCGGTCGGGCGCGGCCATCAGGGCCGTACGCACCACGGTGGCCTGCTGGTCCATCGCCTCGCGCAGCTTGCGCGGGGTGAGGTGGACGACCGTGATGCCGAGCCGCTCCAGATGTTCCCGCTTGCGGGTGTACTCGGACCACAGCGCGTCCTCGTCCTGCCGCGGCGCCCGGGTGTCCAGCTCGACGGCGACGGCCTGGTCGGGCCAGTAGGCGTCCACCCCGCCCAGGTGCGGGCCGCCCGGCAGCCGCAGGTCCACGTTCCACAGCGGGTCCGGCAGGGCGAACTCCCGCACCATCTCGTACAGCCGCTCCTCGGAGAGCGAGCGCCCCTCGGCGAGCAGCGCGTCCACCGCGTCCACCACGTGCGGCCGGGTGAGGAGCCGGGCGCGGTTCAACTCGCGTACCACCGAGCCCGGTTCGCAGTGCCCGCCGCGCACCGCCTCGGTGAGCAGCCGGCGTACGGTCTCCGCGTCCGAGAGCCCGGACACCGCGTCGGCGACGGCGCGGGCGACCGGGGCGACGGGCACCCCCGTCAGCTCCACCGGCTCCGGGGACTCGGGGGCGCGCACCACCCGCACCCAGCCGGTGGAGCGCAGCCGCCGGGTGCGGGGGACCAGGACGTCGATCCGGTCCAGGGCGGTGAGCGGGGGAGCGGAGGAGAAGCGGTGCAGGGTCAGCGCGGCGAGCCCGGTGATCATCGCGTCGGGACCCTGCGGGGGTACGGCCCCGGTCCTGCGGGCGTAGAGGAGCGCGGCGTGGAGCCGGTCCTCGCTGGTGGGCGGCCCCGGCCGGAGCAGGAAGACGCCGGGGAGGAGCTGCTGCCAGTCGCCCGGCCGGCAGTGTGCGGCGACCTCGCCGGCGGCAATGCCCTGGGCCCTCAACTGGTCGGCGGACGCCAGGCGTTGTTCCCGGCCGGTGTGGGGGGAGAGGGGGAGGGGGCGGGGAGTGATGGGGGTGTTGTGGTTCATGCCGGGGGTCTTCCGCTCCCGAAGGCTGCCCTAACCCCTGTTACACGCTCGTCGACAATTAGGGACAACCCCGCCCTAAAGTACGCGCGTTCGAGTGCCGATGAGGGACGCGCCCCGGCCCGCCCCGGCGCGGGCCCGGAAAGCCCGGAGGGGGCCGCGGACCGAAGTCCGCGACCCCCACCGCCGTCGACCGAGGACGTCAGCCGGCCAGGCGTCCGTCACGGTCCTGCGCCCGCAGCGCCCGCGCCAGGTCGTCCCGCGACTCCAGGACCAGCCGGCGAAGGGCCGGGGCGGCCGTCTCGTGCGCCGACAGCCAGGCGTCCGTCGCGGCCAGCGTCGCCTCGTCGTCCTGGAGCGCCGGGAACAGGCCCCGGACGACGTCCATGCCGATCTGGATCGACCGCTCGGCCCACAGCCGCTCGATCACCGCGAAGTACTTCTCCGCGTAGGGGGCGATCAGTTCGCGCTGCGAGGGCTGGACGAAGCCCGCGATCGTCGCCTCGACGAGAGCGTTCGACAGGGTGTCCGACTCGACGACCTGCGCCCAGGCCTGCGCCTTGACGGCCGCCGAGGGCCGCGAGGCCAGCAGGCGGACCTGGTGGCGCTTGCCCGTCGCCGTGTCGTCCCGGGTCAGCTCCTCGCCGATCCGCCTCTCGTCCGCGCGGCCGTGCGCGGCGAGCGGCGAGAGCAGCGACCAGCGCAGCTCCTGGTCGACGTCGAGCCCGTCGATCTTCGCCGTGCCGTCGAGCAGCCCTTCGAGGAGCTGGAACCCGGCGTCGGACGAGGCCGTCGCGGCGAAGAACCGCGCCCAGGTCAGCTGGTGCTCGCTGCCCGGCTCGGCCACCCGCAGCTCGCGCAGGGCGCCCTCGGCGAGCAGCCGCCCGCCCTCCTCGCGCCACGCGGGTGCCGCGTAGTGGGTGACCGCGGACTTGCCCCAGGCGTGCACCATCTGGAGGACGCCGATGTCGGTCTCGCGGCCCGCGAAGGCGAGGACGACGGAGACGAAGTCCCGGGCGGGCATCAGGGCGTCGCGGGTCAGGTTCCACAGCGCCGACCAGCACAGGGCGCGGGCCAGCGGGTCGGTGATGTCGCCGAGGTGCGCGCGCAGGGTGGCGAGCGAGTCCTCGTCGAAGCGGACCTTGCAGTAGGTGAGGTCGTCGTCGTTGACGAGGACCAGGTCGGGCTTCTCCTCGCCCGCCAGGTCGGCGACGACGGTCCGGGCCCCGGTGATGTCGGCCTCGGCGCGCGCGTACCGGACGAGCTCTCCGCCGGAGAGCCGGTAGAGGCCGACGGCGGCGCGGTGGGGGCGCAGCTCGTCGCCCTCCTGGAGGACCGCGAGCTCGGTGATCCGGCCCTCGGCGTCGTAGGTGACGGCCGGCGTCAGGGTGTTCACGCCGGAGGTCTGGAGCCAGGACTTCGCCCAGGCCTTCATGTCGCGGCCCGAGGTCTCCTCCAGGATGGTGAGGAGGTCGGCGAGCCGCGTGTTCCCGTACGCGTGGCGCTTGAAGTAGCGGCGCGCGCCCTCCAGGAACGCGTCCCGGCCGGCGTAGGCGACGAGCTGCTTGAGCACCGACGCGCCCTTGGCGTACGTGATGCCGTCGAAGTTGAGCTTGGCGTCCTCCAGGTCACGGATGTCGGCCGTGATCGGGTGCGTGGACGGCAGCTGGTCGGCGCGGTACGCCCAGGCCTTGCGGTTGTTGGCGAAGGTCACCCAGCTGTTGGTGAAGCGGGTCGCCTCGGCGAGCGAGAAGGAGCCCATGAAGTCCGCGAAGGACTCCTTCAGCCACAGGTCGTCCCACCACACCATGGTGACGAGGTCGCCGAACCACATGTGCGCCATCTCGTGCAGGATGACGTTCGCCCGGCGCTCGTACGCCGCCTGCGTCACCTTGCCCCGGTAGATGTACTCCTCGCGGAAGGTCACCATGCCCGGGTTCTCCATCGCGCCGAGGTTGTACTCGGGGACGAAGGCCTGGTCGTACTTCCCGAAGGGGTACGGGTAGTCGAAGTTGTCGTGGAAGAAGTCGAAGCCCTGCTTGGTGATCAGGAAGACGTCGTCCGCGTCGAAGTGCTTGGCGAGCCCCTTGCGGCACATCGCGCCGAGCGGGATCTCCAGCTCGGTCCCGTCGGCCAGCGTCCGCGTGTAGCTGTCCGTGACGTAGTGGTACGGCCCCGCCACGACACAGGTGATGTACGTGGAGATCGGCGCCGTCTCGGCGAACCGCCACACGCCCTCGGCGTCCTGCTCGCCCACGCCGTTCGACCAGACCGTCCAGCCCTCGGGCGCGGTCACCGCGAAGCGGTACGGGGCCTTGAGGTCGGGCTGCTCGAAGTTCGCGTACACCCGGCGGGCGTCGGCCGGCTCGTACTGCGTGTAGAGGTAGACCTCGCCGTCCTCCGGGTCGACGAAGCGGTGCATGCCCTCGCCGGTCCGGCTGTAGGCGCACTGCGCGTCCACCACGAGGACGTTCTCGTCGGCGAGCCCGTCGAGCACGATCCGGGAGCCGTCGAAGACGACCGCCGGGTCGAGGGAGCGCCCGTTGAGGGTGACCGCGGTCACGGACGGGGCGATCAGATCCACGAACGTGCTCGTGCCCTCGCCGGTGCGGCGGAAGCGGATCGTCGTCTCCGAGCGGAAGGTGCGCACGGCCTCGGCCGAGTCGCCGACCGCCGAGCGCAGGTCGAGGACGACCTCGTACCCGTCGACGGACAGCAGCGCCGCCCGCTCGTGGGCCTCGTCGCGGGACAGATTCTCACCGGGCACGGTCACTCCTTCGTGGCACGTTCGAAACAGCACCGATCTTCCCATGTGCAGCTGTCACCCGGGACACGGGAATGCCGTCGCGCGTCCGGGGGTTCCCTCCTTTCGGCGCACCACCGTCTTCTTTCCGCCTTTCTTTTCGCCACGGCCGTACCGAGGAGTGACATGTCCGAGAGCAGGACCACCGCCGACTTCTACTTCGACCCGCTGTGCCCCTGGGCCTGGATGACCTCCCGCTGGATGCTGGAGGTGGAGCAGGTCCGCCCGGTCGACGTGCGGTGGAAGGTCATGAGCCTGGCCGTGCTCAACGAGAACCGTCTCGACGAGGTCCCCGCCGAGTACCGGGAGATGCTGGAGACCAAGGCCTGGGGCCCCGTCCGGGTCGTCATCGCAGCCCAGCAGCTGCACGGCGACGAGGTCGTCGGCAAGCTCTACACCGCGCTCGGCACCCGCTTCCACAACAACGGCGAGGGCCCGACCCGAGAGGCGATCGTCGGCGCCCTGACCGACGCGGGGCTGCCCGAGGACCTGGTCGAGTACGCCGACAAGGACACCTACGACGCCGAGCTGCGCGCCTCGCACACCGAGGGCATATCGAAGGTCGGCCAGGACGTCGGCACCCCGGTCATCGCGGTGCCGGGCGCGGACGGCGACGAGGTCGCCTTCTTCGGCCCCGTCGTCACCCCGACCCCGCGCGGCGAGGCGGCGGCCCGGCTCTGGGACGGCACCCTGCTCGTGGCGTCGACGCCGGGCTTCTACGAGATCAAGCGCACGCGGACGGCGGAGCCCAGCTTCAAGTAGTCCGTGAGGCCTCTGCCGAGGCATGGAAGAACCCCCGTGATTCACGTCATCACGGGGGTTCTTCTTTCATCCGCCTGCGAGTGAAGGTTGAGAAGACGATCACGAGCAGGACGACAGGGGAGCCCTCTCGGGCACCGATCAGAAGGAGATCAGCGGTACGGAGGCCTTGGCGGCGTGGTAGCGCCTGCTGACGTCCTGCCAGTTGACGACCTGCCACATGGCCTCGATGAAGTCCACCTTCTGGTTCTTGTACTGCAGGTAGAAGGCGTGCTCCCAGGCGTCGAAGACCAGGACCGGTACCGAGCCCTGGCCGACGTTGCCCTGGTGGTCGTAGACCTGCTCGACGATGAGCCGGCCGCTGATCGGCTCGTACGCGAGGACGCCCCAGCCGGAGCCCTGGGTGGTCGCGGAGGCCTTGGTCAGCTGGGCCTTGAACTTGGCGAAGGAGCCGAAGGACTCGGTGATCGCGTCCGCGAGGTCACCGACGCCGTCGGCGGCCAGCGGCTCGCCGCCGCCTCCCTCCTTCGGGCTGTTCATGTTGTTCCAGTAGATGGAGTGCAGGATGTGGCCCGAGAGGTGGAAGGCCAGGTTCTTCTCCAGGCCGTTGATCGCGCCCCACTGGTCCTTGTCGCGCGCCTCCTCCAGCTGCTCCAGGGTGTCGTTCGCGCCCTTGACGTACGCGGCGTGGTGCTTGTCGTGGTGCAGCTCGATGATCTGCGGATTGATCACCGGTTCCAGCGCCGCGTAGTCGTACGGCAGCTCCGGAAGTGTGTAGATCGCCATTGCCGAGCCCTTCGCCTGACCTCTTATTGCAACCTATATGCAGGTGCAGGCTAACAGTAGGTGCACGTCGTAGGTGATCAGCCCTTGGTCCTAAGCCGGTCCTGGTCCCTGGTGCGTTCGTCCTGCTTCCGCGCGCTCCGCCGAACGGGTCAACCGGCACTGGGACCGGTCCCACCAAGATCCATAACGTGCTCGCATGAGACTCCCCCTGAGACTTCTCGCGGCGACCACGCTCCTCGCCGTGCTCGGCGCCACCCCCGCAGTCGCCGCCCCCGAGGACTGGCAGCAGGTCGGCACCGACGCACGCAGTGGCATCAGCGGCATCGCCCACGAGGGCGCCGGCGCGCTGGTCGTCCACGACAACAAGCGGACCGGACAGCAGCGCCTCTCCCGCCTCATCCACGCGGAGGGTCCCGCCACCGTCACCCCGCTCTCCTGGACCGGGGCCGAGCCCATCGACCTGGAGGCGATCGAGGCCGTCCCCGGCGCACCCGGCGAGTACCTGGCCCTCGCCGCCCGCGGCATCGTCTACCGCATCAAGGTCGACGGCGACACCGCCACCGTCCTCGACTACTCCCCGCTCCTGGAGATCGGCGAGGGCGACGACTTCGAGAGCTTCGCCCTCGTGTCCCGGGACGGGATGTTCGCCGCGCTGTGGGCGGACCGCGGCTCCGGTACGGACCGGCCCGCCACCCTGTACGCGGCGCCGCTCTCGTTCGCGTCCTGGGGGCAGGTGCTGTTCGGCGCCGCCAGCCGGCGGGTCTACCGGTCGGCGTATCCGACCGACGCCGGGACGCGCCACATCTCCGACATCACGGTGACCGACTCCGGCCGGATCCTGGTCGGTTCGGCGTCGGACGCCGGAGATGACGGCCCGTTCGACTCGGCCGTGAGCGACGCGGGCCGGGTGACCCTCTCGGCCGTCGGCCGGGTACGGATCTCGCTCGAAGCGGCACCGAAGGTCCTCGGCACCTTCCCCGGCTACAAGATCGAGGCCGTGGAGTGCCTGCCCGGCACGGGCGATGCCCTGCTCGGCACGGACGACGAGAACGCCGGCGGGTACGTACGGGCGGCCCCGTGCTGCGGAGTCTGACCCCGTTCCGACCCCACCCCCTCCGGACACGGCACCGCGCCCCGCCGAGCACGAGCTGCTCGACGGGGCGCGGTCACGCGGGAGGAGGGAGGCTCAGGACTCCTCGGTCACCGGCCCCCGCAGCTTCTGCCGCGCGAAGCCGACGGCGGCGAGCAGCAGCGTCAGGCCGCCCGTCCAGTACAGCTGCACCCGCGTGCCCTCCTCACGGGCCATCAGGACGAAGATCGCCGCCATGCCGGCGAGCGCCACCCAGGTCAGCACCGGGAAGGCCCACATCCGCACGACCAGCTTCTCGGGCGCCTCGCGCTCGGTGCGGCGGCGCAGCACCAGCTGGGAGGCGGCGATGAAGAACCAGACGACCAGGATGATCGCGCCGATCGTGTTGAGCAGCCAGACGAAGATGTCGTCCGGACGCCAGTAGCTGAGCAGCACGCAGGCGAAGCCGAAGACGGAGGAGACGAGCACCGCCGGGCGGGGGACCCCGCCGAAGGTGCGGCCGAGCGCCTTCGGGCCCTGGCCGCGCGAGACGAGCGAACCGGCCATGCGGGAGGCGCCGTAGATGTTGGCGTTCATCGCCGACAGCAGGGCGACGAGCACGACGACGTTCATGATCTGGCCGGCCGCCGGGATGCCCAGGTGGTCGAGGGTCGCGACGTACGGGCCCTTCTCGACGACCCCCTTGTCGCCCCACGGGACGAGGGTGACGATGACCGCCATCGAGCCGATGTAGAAGAGCGCGATCCGCCACATCGCCGTACGGACCGCCTTGGCGACGCCCTGTACCGGGTGCTCCGACTCGGCCGCCGCGATGGTGACCGTCTCCAGACCGCCGTACGCGAAGACGGAGGCGAGCAGACCCACGATCAGGCCCTCGGAGCCGTGCGGGAAGAAGCCGCCGTCGCCGGTGAGGTTCGCGGTGCCGGGGGCGTCCGTGCCGGGCAGGACGCCGACGATCGCGAGGACGCCGATGCCGAGGAAGAGGACGATCGCGCCGACCTTGAGCGCGGCGAACCAGAACTCGAACTCGCCGAAGTTCTTCACGGCCGCGAGGTTGGTGACGCAGAAGACCAGCATGAAGAGCGCGACCCAGGCCCACTCGGGGCTGTCCGGGAACCAGCCGGTCATGATCTTCGCGGCGCCGATGCCCTCCAGGCCGACGGCGACGCAGAGCAGGAACCAGAAGGCCCAGCCGGCGGTGAACCCGGCCCAGGGGCCGAGGGCCCGCTCGGCGTGGACGGAGAACGAGCCGGAGGCCGGGTTCGCCGCGGACATCTCGCCGAGCATGCGCATCACCAGCATCACGAGGATGCCGGAGATCGCGTAGGCGATCACGATCGAGGGCCCGGCGGCGGCGATGCCGGCGCCGGAGCCGACGAAGAGCCCGGCGCCGATGACGCCGCCGAGGGCGATCATCGAGAGATGGCGCTGCTTGAGGCCGTGGGTGAGGCCTTCGGCGGGTGCGGTCGCGCCGTCCTTGCGGTCGGCCGGCGCGGGCGCGGTGGTCCGAGACATGGGCGAGCCCTGTTCACTAGCTGAGACGGGGAGGGAGCCCACAGTCTGTGGGCCACCACCGCTGACAGGGAACGGATGTCCGCTATACGGGCACGACCTTCACACAAGGTGAAGATCTAACCTCGCTTCGTACGCAGTTCCCGGGCCCAGGCGACCAGCAGCACCGCCCCGGTCGCCGCCCCCGACCACAGCACCTGCGGCCGGGCCGCGTCGTCCGTCAGCATCAGGACCAGCACCGCGCCCATCGCCGCGAGCGCCACCCAGGTCAGCCACGGGAAGCCCCACATCCTCAGCGTCAGCGTCTCCGGGGCCTCGCGCTCGATCCGGCGCCGCAGCCGCAGCTGCGAGACCGCGATCAGCGCCCAGACGAAGAGCAGCACCGCGCCGACGGCGTTGAGCATGTAGAGGAAGACGGAATCCGGCCACTTCAGATTCAGCAGTACGGAGACGAAGCCGAAGGCCACCGAGGCGAGCACCGCCCGGCGCGGCACCCCGCCGCCCGAGACCCGCAGCAGCCCCTTCGGCGCCTCGCCGCGCTCGGCCAGCGAGAACACCATCCGCGAGGAGCCGTACAGGTTCGCGTTGAGCGCCGAGAGCAGCGCCACGAACACCACCACGTTCATGATCTGGCCCGCCCCCGGCACCCCGATCGCGTCCAGGACGGCGACGTACGGCGACTCGCCCGGCTCCATCGAGGTCCAGGGCAGCAGCGTCACGATGACCAGCATCGAGCCCACGTAGAAGAGGAGGATCCGCCAGACCGCGCTGCGCACCGCCCGGGCCACGTTCCGCGCCGGGTCGTCGGACTCGGCCGCCGCGATCGTGACGACCTCCAGACCGCCGAAGGCGAAGACGACGGCGAGGACCCCGGAGATCACTCCCGACCAGCCGTTGGGCAGGAAACCGCCCTGCCCGGTCAGATTCGCGAGCCCCACCGGATCCGTGTCGGGCAGCCAGCCCACGATCGCCAGCGTGCCGAGCACCAGGAAGAGGACGATCGCACCGACCTTGAGCGCCGCGAACCAGAACTCGAACTCGCCGAAGTTCTTCACCGCCGCGAGGTTGGCCACGGTGAACACGATCATGAAGATCAGCACCCAGCCCCACTGCGGGACCTCCGGCACCCAGCCGTTCGCGATCCGCGCCGCGCCCGTCGCCTCCACGGCGAGGACGACGACGAGCAGGAACCAGTACAGCCAGCCCACCGAGAAACCGGCCCACCGGCCGAGCGCGCGCTCGGCGTGCACCGAGAAGGCCCCCGAGGCGGGCATCGCCGCCGACATCTCGCCCAGCATCCGCATGACCAGCATCGCGAGGGCGCCGGCGATCAGATACGAGACCACGATGCCTGGCCCGGCGACGGCGATGCCCGCGCCGGATCCGACGAAGAGCCCGGCGCCGATCACACCGCCGAGCCCCAGCATCGTCAGATGACGCTGCTTCAGACCGTGGGAGAGGGGCTCCGGTTCGGAGGCGAGGGAGTCGTGCATGTGGGGGCTCGTGCTCTCTGACGGTTTATGGAGACCCCACAGTCTCTCCAGTGAACGACCCCTGGCGCAAAAGGGACCTCCGCGCAGGAGTTCCCAGTGACAAGCGTCACGTGGCGAGAAGGGTGATCGTCGCGGTTTGTTCGTTCTCAACGAAGCACTCGACCGTCGCTTTGTCGGCGGCTGACGGTGATCGAGCGTTCACTCCTGGCATACCGTCAAGGCGTCCCACTCACCCTCACCCCCGCGGAGTACCGATGAGCACCGCCGCCGCCCCCGTCCGTTCCCTCCGTGCGGGAACCGTCCTCGCCGACCTGCTGCCCACGAGCGGGAGCGTGGCCGCGAGCCGCGCCCGCGACATCGCCCTGGTCGTCGGCGGCGCCGCCCTCACCGGCCTCGCCGCGCAGCTCTCCCTCCCGGTCCCCGGCTCGCCGGTCCCGGTCTCCGGCCAGACCTTCGCCGCCCTGCTCGTCGGCACGGCCCTCGGCGCCCGCCGCGGCTTCCTCGCCCTTGCCCTGTACGCGGTGGCCGGCATGGCGGGCGTGCCGTGGTTCGCGCAGGCATCCTCGGGCTACGGCATGCCGTCCTTCGGCTACGTCCTCGGCATGCTGCTCGCCTCGACCGTCGTCGGCGCCCTCGCCCGCCGGGGCGCGGACCGCTCGGTGCTCCGCACGGCCGGCGCGATGGTCCTGGGCTCCGCGATCATCTACGCGGTCGGCGTGCCGTACCTGGCGCTCGCCACCGGCATGACCCTCGGCCAGGCCGTCGCGGCGGGCCTCACCCCGTTCCTCATCGGCGACGCCCTCAAGGCGGCCCTCGCGATGGGCGTCCTGCCGACCGCGTGGAAGCTGCTCGACCGCAAGGGCTGAGCCGTCACCCCGTGGGTACGGACCCGCGCGCATACGAAGAGGGCCCGCCGTTCCCCGAGGAACGGCGGGCCCTCTCGCGTGGGTGCCCCCGGCGCTAGACGCGCTCGGAGATCTCCGTGGCGGCCTCCGTCGAGGCCTTCGTGAACCGCTCCTTGACCAGCGCGATCACGATCACGAGCGCGGCCACGAGCAGCGAGAGGACGACCTGCTCACGGGCGCTGCCGCCGTCGTAGATCATGTAGCCGAGGACGAAGACGATCATGGCGATCGTCGCCCAGGTCAGGTACGGGAAGAGCCACATCTTCACGACGAGCTTCTCCGGCGTCTCGCGCAGGATGATGCCGCGCATCCGCAGCTGGGTCACACAGATGACCAGCCAGACGAAGAGCGCCACCGCGCCGGAGGAGTTCAGCAGGAACGCGAAGACGGTGTCCGGCCACTTGTAGTTGAAGAAGACCGCGACGAAGCCGAAGACGACCGAGCCGAGGATCGCCGCCACCGGCACGCCCCGCTTGTTGACCTTGGCGAAGGCCTTGGGCGCGTCACCGCGCCGGCCGAGCGAGAAGGCCATGCGGGAGGCGGTGTAGAGGCCCGAGTTCAGGCAGGAGAGCACGGCGGTGAGGACGATCACGTTCATGATCTGACCGGCGTGCGCGATGCCGATGGAGTCGAGGGCGGCGACGTACGAGCCCTTCTCGACGATCGACTTGTCGTTCCACGGCAGCAGGGTCAGGACGATGAAGATCGAGCCCAGGTAGAAGACGCCGATGCGCCAGATGACGCTGTTGGTGGCCTTGGTGACGGCCCGCTGCGGGTCCTCGGACTCGCCGGCGGCCAGGGTGACGATCTCGCTGCCCATGAAGGAGAAGACGACCATCAGCACACCGGTGAGGATCGCCCCCGCGCCCATCGGGAAGAAGCCCCCGCTGTCGGTGAGATGCGCGAACCCGGCGCCCGGGTTGTCCGAGCCGGGCAGCACGCCGAAGACGGCGAGCATGCCGATGACGACGAACGCGCCGATCGCGACGACCTTGATGCCGGCGAACCAGAACTCGAACTCGCCGTACGAGGCGACGGAACCGAGGTTGGTGGCGGTGAGCACCACCATCACGATGAGCGCCCAGCCCCACTGCGGCACGGCGGGGATCCAGCTCTCCAGGATCTTGGCGCCCGCGGTCGCCTCGACGGCGAGCACGACGACCCAGAAGAACCAGTAGAGCCAGCCGATGCTGAAGCCGGCCCAGCGGCCGAGCGCCCGGTCGGCGTAGGCGGAGAAGGAGCCGGAGGACGGCCGGGCGGCGGCCATCTCGCCGAGCATCCGCATCACGAAGACGACCATGGTGCCGACGAGAGCGTACGAGAGCAGGATCGCGGGACCGGCGGCGGCGATGCCGGAGCCGGAGCCGACGAAGAGACCGGCACCGATGACGCCACCGATGGCGATCATCGACAGGTGACGGTTCTTGAGACCGGCCTTGAGGCCGTCGGAGGAGTGCGGTGCCCCGGGGGCACCGGTCTCCTCGCCGTCCTTCGTCAGGGTCGGTTGCGTGTTCATGAACGCTTCCTTGCGTGTGGGGGGCGCTCGGGTCGCGAGCCCGAGCATTGAACACCGGGAACGGGTGTGATCGGAAGACCTCATTCCGGATCGTTGTGTGGACCACTTCGCGAGAGTCGAAGGTCCGTACCAGGCCGGGTGAAGGTCCCGACCCCGCTGCCTGCTACCCGGGCCCGGACATGCCACACTCGGTTTCATGCGCGTCTACATCGGTTCCGACCACGCCGGCTTTGAACTCAAGAACCACCTCGTCGAGTGGCTCACGGCACACGGCCACGAGCCCGTCGACTGCGGTCCCCACATCTACGACGCCCTGGACGACTACCCGCCGTTCTGCCTGCGTGCCGCCGAGAAGACGGCCGCGGACCCGGACGGCCTGGGCATCGTCATCGGCGGTTCGGGCAACGGCGAGCAGATCGCCGCGAACAAGGTGAAGGGGGTGCGCGCCGCCCTCGCCTGGAGCGAGCAGACCGCCGCCCTCGGCCGCGAGCACAACAACGCCAACGTGATCTCCGTCGGCGGCCGGATGCACACCCGGGAAGAGGCGACCAAGTTCGTCGAGATCTTCCTCAGCACCCCGTACTCCGGTGACGAGCGTCACACCCGCCGGATCGACATGCTCACCGCGTACGAGAACACCGGCGAGCTCCCCCCGATCCCGGCCCACCACCCGCAGGAGCCGACCGCCTGATGCCCGAGGGGCACACGATCCACCGACTGGCCGCCGACCACCGGGAACGGTTCGGCGGCCGGTCCGTGCGGGTGACCAGCCCGCAGGGCAAGTTCACGGACTCCGCGGCGCTGCTCGACCGCACCGTGCTCGACACCACCGAGGCCCACGGCAAGCACCTCTTCCTCGGCTTCGCCGGCATGGGCTGGGTCCACATCCACCTGGGCCTCTTCGGCAAGGTGAACTTCGGGGACGCGCCTGCCCCGCCGCCCACCGACACGGTCCGGCTGCGCCTCGCGAACCCTGAGTCGTACGTCGACCTCCGCGGCCCCACCACGTGCGCGCTGATCACGGACGCCGAGAAGCAGGCGATACACGACCGCCTCGGCCCGGACCCGCTCCGCGACGGCGACGACCCCGACCGGGCCTGGCACCGGGTCTCTAAGTCCCGCACCACGATCGCCGCGCTGCTCATGGACCAGAAGGTCATCGCCGGCGTCGGCAACGTCTACCGTGCCGAGGTCCTCTTCCGGCACGGCATCGACCCCTACCGCACGGGCAAGGACCTGACGCGCCGGGAATGGGACGCGATCTGGACGGACCTGAGGGAGCTCATGCGCGAGGGCGTCCGCCTGAACCGCATCGACACGGTCCGCCCCGAACACACCCCCGAGGCGATGGGCCGTCCGCCGCGCGTGGACGACCACGGCGGCGAGGTCTACGTCTACCGCCGCGCCCACATGCCGTGCCACCTCTGCACCACGGAGATCCGCACGGCGGACCTGGCAGCCCGAAACCTCTTCTGGTGCCCGGGCTGCCAGCAGCTCTAGAGGGCGCGCTGCGCTAGAACCCGTGCGGCAGCCACGGCGCGACCGGCGACCCGAACGCGACGGACGCCTCCACCAGGGCCCCTTCCCGCAGCTCCCGCACCCGCCCGGCCCCCGCCAGCGACGCCAGCGAGATCCCGCCCAGGTATGCCGCGCCCAACTCCCTTACGGACAGCGCCAGATCCGCCGGATCCGAGGTACGGACGCAGGTCGCGCCCTTCTGGTCTCCCGTCAGCCGCCACCGCCCCTCGTTCCACGGACAGAACGCGTCCTCGACCTCGAACACCACATCCACCGCCGCCTGATACGTCCGCGCCTCCAGCGCCGCGCCCACCTCCACGAGCCGCAGATGCAGCGCGTCCCGCAGATGCGGCGCGCAGCGCCGGATGTCGCTCACCAGGTGCTGCCAGCCGTCGTCCACCGGCCGACTGAGGATCCGTACCTCCGAGGTCAGGTCCACCGAGCAGAGGAACCGCCACAGCGCCGCCTCCGCCGCCGGGTCGAGACCGAACAGCCGGTGCACGATCACCGACCCCGCCGCTCCCGTGAACGACCAGTCGGGCTTGATCGCGTAATGGGCGTACCCCACGACCTCCCCGTCCCGCTCGGCGAGCACACAGAGCCGCGGCGACGCGCCCTCCCGGTCGCCCGGCGGGTCGATCAGCGCGAGGCGCTCCCAGCCGGGCATCGAGGCGAGCATGCCCGGCCGCGTGGGCACGAGGCGCGCGTACACCGCCTCGCACGCCGCCGAGGACTCGGTGGGATCGGCCTGCCGGAGCCGCACCTCGTCCGTGCCCTCCGGCACCGTGAGCCGCACCCGCGTGGTGTCGATCGTCGCCCGTGCCGTGTACGCGGTCAGGCCGTACCCGAACCGCCCGTAGATCTCCGGCTCCGAGGCCGTGAGCACCGCGATCGACTCGCCGGCCGCCCGCAGGTCGTCCAGTTGCCGCCGCATCATCGAGGTCAGGATCCCGCGCCGCCGGTGCGTGCCGGCCACGCTCACCATCGTCACGCCGCCGGCCGGGACCGACGCCCCGCCCGGCACCGTGAGCCGGAACGTGAACGCCCCCGCCGTGCCGACACACAGGTCACCGTCCCAAACCCCCAGAGACCGGTCGAACTCGGTCAGGTCGCGCCACAGCTGCCGTTCCTCCGGTGCCTCGGGCACACCCCCGAAGGCGAGTTCGAGGACTCCGTACCAGCGGTCCCACTCGGTCGGGTCGAGAACCCGCAGTTCAGTAGTCATATGCCATCGATATCAGCGGCGCCCGCCCGGGGCGACCCGATTTCGCGCACATTGTCACAGGGGTACCCCTGCGCGATGTCGGACGGGATGGATAGGGTCCAGGCCAATGGGACACCGCGCCGGAGTGAAGACGTACGCGGCCCGGATGCGCCGACGCGCCCGCCGGGCCCGCATCGCGCTGCGCAGATCCGGTGTCGACTACTTCCGCGGGGACGGCTCCGACTGGCTCGCCTTCGCCGGACTCCTGCTGACGATTCCGGCCATCGCCTTCGGAACGCTCCTCGACCCGGTCTGGTGCGCACCCGCCGCCCTCGTGCTGCCGATCGTGGCCGGCGGACTGCTGCTGCGCCCCGCGAGCCTGCTCGGTCTGTACGCGGCCGCCGCCGGCGCCCTCATCGTCGAGTCCATCGTCCTCGGCCCGTACACCCAGGGCCCCGCGCGCGTGACCCCCGGCACCGTCCTGGTCGTCGCCGCCTGCGGACTCTTCGGACTGCTCATCGCCCAGTTCAGGGCCCGGGTCGGGGTGCCCTGGCGGCGCGGCGGCACCATGCTCTTCGACCTGCGCGAGCGCATCCGCGTCCAGAGCGCCCTGCCGCGCCTCCCGCAGGGCTGGCACCGCGAGATGGCCCTGCGCCCGGCCGGCGGCCAGTCGTTCTCCGGCGACTTCGTCGTCGCCGCCCGCACCCACGGCGGCCGGACCCTGGAGGTCGTCCTCACCGACGTCTCCGGCAAGGGCATGGACGCGGCCTCCCGTTCCCTGCTGCTCTCCGGCGCCTTCGGCGGACTCCTCGGCTCGCTCCCGCCGCACGGCTTCCTGCCCGCGGCCAACGGCTATCTGCTCCGCCAGAACTGGGACGAGGGCTTCGCCACCTCCATCCACCTCGTCCTGGACCTGGAGTCCGGCGACTACGAGCTCTTCTCCGCCGGCCACCTGCCCGCCCTCCAGCTGCACGCGGGCAACGGGCGGTGGGAGGAGAAGGCCGCCGACGGGCCGCTGCTCGGCGTCTACGACGGCGCCGAGTTCCACCCGGACAAGGGATCCCTGCGCCCCGGCGACGTCCTCATGCTCTTCACCGACGGCCTCGTCGAGGCCGCCGACCGGGACATCGCCGAGGGCATCGACCGCCTCACCGGCGAGGCCGACCGCTGTGTCGTGGAAGGCTTCGACGGCGTCGCCTGGGACCTGATCGAGGCCGTCGCCAAGGACGTCAACGACGACCGGGCCCTGCTGCTGATCTCCCGCCGCGCCTGACCCGCGTCCGCCGCGGCGACGTGATCTCGTCCACGACGATTCGTCACCGGGCAGCGGGGGCAGGGGGGTTGGTGGCACGATGGAGACAGCGGGGGGTGTTCCGGGACACGGGCTCCCTGGTGGGCAAGGCGGGACCGACCGAGGGTGTGATCAGTTGTGGCCATTTCACTGTCTGTGGTGTTGCTGTTGGCAATCATCCTGGTGGTGCTGATCCGCGGGGGGAACCTCAAGGGCGGCCCGGCCGTGGTCGCGGTCCTCTTCGGCTTCTTCCTCGCCTCCACCGGCATGGCCGACGACATCCAGCGCTTCCTGGACTCGATAACGCAGACGGTCGCCTCGATAAAGTTCTGAGGCGGACCCCGGGAAAGCTCCGAGGCGACTCTCAGGTCGCGGCCGGCGCGGCCGCCGCGGAGGGCGTCGCCGCCGCTCGCTTCGTCCGCCGGCCGCCACCGGAGGCCGACGCGGGCCCGGCCGCCGCCTTGCGCGACGCCCGCTTCGCCGGTGTGGCCGTCCTGGTCGACTTCGCCGCCGCGGTCTTCGCCGGCTCGGCCGGCTTCGCGGGCGCGCTCTTCCGGGCGCGGCCCGTCGGCCACTTGAACTCGATCTCCAGCTCGATCTCCCCGTTCGACACCTCGAATTCCAGCTCGCAGCGGAGCTCGTCGGGGATGCGCAGGCTCAGGGTCCCCGCCCCCAGCTCCAGCTCGGCCTCTCCGCCCTGGCGCAGGGCGGCGGCGAGCGCGGTCAGCTGATCCGCGGCCTCGGCGCGGGACAGCGAGCGCTTCTGCTCGAACTTCAGGTCCTTCATGGACGGCCTCCGGTGCGGAGAAGGACGGGATCGATCTCAGCCCAGTCTGCGGCCGTCCGCCCGACCCGGCATCTCGCACGAACGGGGGACACCCCGTGAAACGCCTCGGGGCCGGTCAGGAGAAGACAACTCCTGACCGGCCCCGAGCACATGGAGCGGGTGACGGGAATCGAACCCGCGTAGCTAGTTTGGAAGACTAGTGCTCTACCATTGAGCTACACCCGCACAGCATCGCGCCGCAGGTCACGAGGACCGCGGCACGAAGAGCATGGTAGCGGTTCGGGGGCCCTTCGCGCACACCCCGAAAACAGGGGGCGCCGTACAGTCCCCGTCCATGTACCCTACGTGTCGCACCGACGGGGTGTGGCGCAGCTTGGTAGCGCGTCCGCTTTGGGAGCGGAAGGCCGTGGGTTCAAATCCCGCCACCCCGACCATGACGATCACGCGCAAAGACCGCGCGCTCTTGATCACGTTGTGGGCGTCATCCCGCTTGCGGTTACTATGCAAGCTGCGTGCCCGTGTGTCTTTCTGACCGGGCCGACCCGCCGGAACCGCCACACGCGGCGCCGGTGGATTCCAGGAATCAGCCACAAGGAGACCGAACCGTGAAGAGCGCCGTGGAGACCCTGAACCCGACTCGGGTTCGGCTCACTGTCGAGGTGCCCTTCGAGGAGCTCAAGGACAGCCTCGACGCGGCGTACAAGAAGATCAACCAGCAGGTCACGGTCAAGGGCTTCCGTAAGGGCAAGATCCCGGCTCGCGTGATCGACCAGCGGTTCGGCCGCGGCGCCGTGCTGGAAGAGGCCGTCAACGACGCGCTCCCGAAGTTCTACACCGAGGCCGTCAACGAGGCCGAGGTCAACCCGCTGGGCCAGCCCGAGGTCGACATCACCGAGCTGAAGGACGGCGAGCTGCTGGCCTTCACCGCCGAGGTCGACATCCGCCCGACGCTCGAGATCCCGGACTACTCCGGCATCGAGGTCACCGTCGACGCGGTCGAGGTCACCGACGAGGACGTCGAGAAGTCCGTGGAGCAGCTCCGCGAGCGCTTCGCCTCGACCTCCGCGGTCGAGCGCGCCGCCCAGGACGGCGACGTCGTCACCATCGACCTCGAAGCCAAGGTCGACGGCGAGGTCCTGCCCGACGGTGTCGCGAGCGACGTCTCGTACACCATCGGTTCGGGCGAGCTGCTCGAAGGCATCGACGAGGCCGTCAAGGGCCTGGAGGCCGGTGGCGAGGCCACCTTCACCTCGCAGCTGAAGGGCGGCTCCGCCGAGGGCAAGGACGCGGAGGTCACCGTCAAGGTCACCACCGTCTCCGCCCGTGAGCTCCCCGAGCTCGACGACGAGTTCGCGCAGATGGCGTCGGAGTTCGACACCCTCGACGAGCTCAAGGCCGACAGCCGCAAGCGCCTCGAGAACATGAAGCAGTTCGACCAGGCCACCCAGGCCCAGGAGCGCGTCCTCGACGAGCTCCTCAAGCTGGTCGAGGTCCCGATGCCCGAGAAGCTTCTCGAGGACGAGATCAACACCCGCAAGCACAACCTGGAGCACCACCAGCTCGGCCAGATGGGCCTCGACCTCGTGAAGTACCTGGAGATCCAGGGCAAGACCGAGGAAGAGTTCCTGGCCGAGACCAAGGAGCAGGCCGAGAAGGGCATCAAGACGCAGTTCATCCTCGATGAGCTCGTCAACAAGGAGAAGCTCGACGTCTCCCGCGAGGAGCTCACCGAGCACCTGTTCCGCCGTGCCGCCTCCTCCGGCATGAGCCCCGACCAGTTCGCCCAGGCCGTGGCCGAGGGTGGCCAGGTTCCGATGCTCGTCGGCGAGGTCGCCCGCGGCAAGGCCCTCGCGGTCGTCGTCGAGGCCGCCAAGGTCCTCGACAGCAACGGTGAGGTCGTCGACCTCTCCGACGACGAGGACGAGGTCGAGACCGCCGCCGAGGCCGTCGAGGCCGTCACCGGCGAGGCCGAGGTCTCCGAGGACAAGTAAGGGGCCCTCCGCCCCGCGCGGACCCCGCTCCACGGGCCCGTACGCACTCCAGTGCGTACGGGCCCGTGGACGTACGAGGACCCGGCCATGCGCCCCCAACTACCTTGCGCTCCCAGCGAACAGTTCGGGAACCGGGATGGCGTTGTCCTACCTGCGCGTTAGGGTCCATGAAGAGAGGGCAGTGCCCTCGGTACGAGACGCTGAGACGGCCCTGGCCGTCGGAGACGAGCAGGTGGATACGTGACGAATCTGAAGCCTTACGCCGCGGGTGAGCCGTCCATCGGTGGCGGCCTCGGCGACCATGTCTACAACCGGCTGCTCGGCGAGCGGATCATCTTCCTCGGCCAGCAGGTCGACGACGACATCGCCAACAAGATCACCGCCCAGATGCTCCTCCTGGCCGCCGAGCCGGACAAGGACATCTACCTGTACATCAACAGCCCCGGCGGCTCGGTGACGGCCGGGATGGCGGTCTACGACACCATCCAGTTCATCCCGAACGACGTCGTCACCATCGGCATGGGCATGGCGGCCTCCATGGGCCAGTTCCTGCTCACCGCCGGCGCCCCCGGCAAGCGCTTCGCGCTGCCGAACACCGACATCCTGATGCACCAGGGCTCCGCCGGTATCGGCGGCACCGCCTCCGACATCAAGATCCAGGCCGAGTACCTGCTCCGCACGAAGAAGCGGATGGCCGAGATCACCGCGCAGCACTCCGGCCAGACCGTCGAGACGATCATCCGTGACGGTGACCGCGACCGCTGGTTCACCGCGGACGAGGCCAAGCAGTACGGCCTCATCGACGACATCATCACGCACGCCGCAGGTGTTCCGGGCGGCGGCGGCACGGGCGCCTGAGCCCGTCCGCCCGCCCAAGAGCCCCAGCCCACCGAACGCCACCAGGACGGTGAACACCCAGATGCAGAACAACCTCTCCGCGAGCGGCCTCTACACCGGCGCGCCGATCGACAACCGCTACGTCGTGCCGCGCTTCGTCGAGCGCACCTCGCAGGGCATCCGCGAGTACGACCCGTACGCCAAGCTCTTCGAAGAGCGCGTGATCTTCCTCGGCGTGCAGATCGACGACGCCTCGGCCAACGACGTCATGGCGCAGCTCCTGTGCCTGGAGTCGATGGACCCGGACCGCGACATCTCGATCTACATCAACAGCCCGGGCGGCTCCTTCACCGCCCTCACGGCGATCTACGACACCATGCAGTTCGTGAAGCCGGACATCCAGACGGTCTGCATGGGCCAGGCGGCCTCCGCCGCGGCCGTGCTGCTCGCCGCGGGCACCCCCGGCAAGCGGATGGCCCTGCCGAACGCCCGCGTGCTGATCCACCAGCCGTCCGGCGGCACCGGCCGTGAGCAGCTCTCCGACCTGGAGATCGCCGCCCGCGAGATCCTGCGGATGCGCAGCCAGCTCGAGGAGATGCTGGCCAAGCACTCCTCGACGCCGATCGAGAAGATCCGCGACGACATCGAGCGTGACAAGATCCTCACGGCCGAGGACGCCCTGGCGTACGGCCTGGTCGACCAGATCGTCTCGACCCGTAAGAGCACGGCCTCCGCGGAGCGCTGACGCCCGACCTTCCCGTGGCACGGTACGCGTGGCCGAATCGCGACCATGTGAACCGTGCCAAGGGGGGCCCGAACGGGGGGCCCGGCAAGGTACCGTCGAATATGAGGCACCAGGAGTCGCTGAACCAAGCGCTCCCAGGCGAAGGGGAAGCACCTCGTGGCACGCATCGGTGATGGCGGCGACCTGCTCAAGTGCTCGTTCTGCGGAAAGAGCCAGAAGCAGGTGAAGAAGCTCATCGCGGGACCCGGTGTGTACATCTGCGACGAGTGCATCGACCTCTGCAACGAGATCATCGAGGAAGAACTCGCGGAGACGAGCGAGGTGCGCTGGGAGGAACTTCCCAAGCCCCGCGAGATCTACGAGTTCCTCGAGGGGTACGTCGTCGGGCAGGAGCCCGCGAAGAAGGCCCTCTCGGTCGCGGTGTACAACCACTACAAGCGCGTCCAGGCCGGCGAGAACGGCGGCGGGGCGGGGCGGGACGACGCCATCGAGCTGGCGAAGTCCAACATTCTGCTGCTGGGCCCCACGGGCTCCGGCAAGACGCTCCTGGCGCAGACGCTGGCGCGCATGCTCAACGTTCCGTTCGCCATCGCCGACGCGACGGCGCTGACGGAGGCCGGCTATGTCGGCGAGGACGTCGAGAACATCCTGCTCAAGCTGATCCAGGCGGCCGACTACGACGTCAAGAAGGCCGAGACCGGGATCATCTACATCGACGAGATCGACAAGGTCGCCCGTAAGAGCGAAAACCCGTCGATCACCCGCGATGTCTCCGGCGAGGGCGTGCAGCAGGCCCTCCTGAAGATCCTGGAAGGGACGACGGCCTCGGTCCCCCCGCAGGGCGGCCGAAAGCACCCCCACCAGGAGTTCATCCAGATCGACACGACGAACGTGCTCTTCATCGTGGGCGGCGCCTTCGCCGGCCTTGAGAAGATCATCGAGTCGCGGGCGGGCGCCAAGGGCATCGGCTTCGGGGCGACCATCCGCTCCAAGCGCGAGATCGAGGCGAGCGACCAGTTCCAGGAGGTCATGCCGGAGGACCTGGTGAAGTTCGGGATGATCCCCGAGTTCATCGGCCGCCTCCCCGTCCTCACCTCCGTCCACAACCTGGACCGCGAGGCGCTCCTCCAGATCCTGGTCGAGCCGCGGAACGCCCTGGTGAAGCAGTACCAGCGCCTCTTCGAACTCGACGGTGTGGAGCTGGACTTCGACCGCCCGGCCCTGGAGGCCATCGCCGACCAGGCGATCCTCCGCGGCACCGGCGCGCGAGGCCTGCGGGCCATCATGGAGGAGGTCCTCCAGTCGGTGATGTACGAGGTCCCGTCCCGCAAGGACGTGGCCCGCGTGGTCATCACGGCGGACGTCGTCCGCAACAACGTGAACCCGACGCTGGTCCCGCGGATCGTGAAGAACGACGGCAGGCACGAGAAGTCGGCCTGACGCCGAGAACGACGGAAGGGGGTCCCGCCCGAGGCGGGACCCCCTTCGTCATGTCCGGCGAGCCGGTCAGAGCTTGACGCGGATCTCCTTGCGGAGCTTGGCGGAGGTCGCCGCGGCGTCCTCCATCGAGGTGCTCTTGCCGGCCATCAGGTCGGCGAGGTTCATGGGCATGACGTAGCCGAGCGTGCTGTGGTCGCTCCAGATGCAGACCGCCATGACGATCTCCTTGGGGCCGAGGCCGCCGGTTTCCGCTCCGGTGTCCGTCTTGGACTTGATCTCCTGGCACTTCAGGAGCGCTCCGTCGAGCCCCTCCGGCGTGAACTCCTTCGGGTCTCCGACCAGTTGGGTCTTGCCGTCCTTCTCCTTCGCGGCCTCGGCACGCATGTTCGCGAAGACGGCGTCGAGGGTCTTCTCCGGGTCGTCGATCTGGCCGTACGCGCCGCCGAACTGCAGGAGCTTGGAGCCGAGCGGGTTGGCGTCGTTCTTGACCTCCCACTGCGCGTTGACGCGCTGCGGGTTCTTCATGCCGAACTTCTCGGCGTCCTTGACGAAGTCGTCGTCGCTGTTCTGGGAGCCGCTCTTGCCGGCGGCCTTCTTGTACTCGCCCAGCACCGTCTCCGGTGTCGTCAGCTTGTGCGGGCCGTCGTCCGCGACCGAGGCGCCGCCCCCGCCCAGCACGAAGTACGCGCCCACGCCGATCGCCGCGACCACCGCGACCGCGCCGATGATCCAGCCCGCCTTCGACTTCTTCGGGGCCGGCGGGTGGGGGACGTAGCCGCCCGGGCCCTGGGGGGCGCCGTACTGGGGCTGCTGCCCGTACGGGCCGGGCTGCTGGGGCTGCTGCTGCGGGTAGCCGTACGGCGGCTGCTGCGGCGGGACGCCCTGCGGGGCCTGCTGGGGGTAGCCGTAACCGGGCTGCGCGCCGTACGGTCCCGGCTGCTGCGGCTGCTGCCCGTACGGTCCCGGCTGCTGGCCGTAGGGCCCGGGCTGCTGCGGCTGCTGGCCGTACGGGCCCGGCTGGTTGTAGCTCATCGACAGGTTCCCCTCACAGGATGTTTATGCCTACCGAACATCCTGGCGGAACCGCCGGGGCGTAAGTGCGGCGGGGCCCACACCGTTACCGAACCAAAGCGTTTCAGGACAGCACCGCGACACCCCTAAACTGGCCCCGTGACCGAGAACACTCAGCAGCAGACAGCGCCCACCACCGAACTGCCGACCACGTACGCGCCGGCCGAGGTAGAGGGGCCGCTGTACGAGCGCTGGGTAGAGCGCGGCTACTTCGAGGCGGACGCGAAGAGCGAGAAGCCCGCGTACACCATCGTCATCCCGCCGCCGAACGTCACGGGCTCGCTCCACCTGGGCCACGCCTTCGAGCACACGCTGATCGACGCCCTCACCCGCCGCAAGCGCATGCAGGGCTTCGAGACGCTGTGGCAGCCCGGCATGGACCACGCCGGCATCGCCACCCAGAACGTCGTCGAGCGTGAGCTCGCCAAGGAGGGCAAGTCCCGCCACGACCTGGGCCGCGAGGCCTTCGTCGAGCGCGTCTGGGAGTGGAAGGCCGAGTCCGGCGGGCAGATCGCCGGCCAGATGCGGCGCCTCGGCGAGGGCCTCGCGTGGAGCCGCGACCGCTTCACCATGGACGAGGGTCTGTCCCGCGCCGTCCAGACCGTCTTCAAGAAGATGTTCGACGACGGTCTGATCTACCGTGCCGAGCGCATCATCAACTGGTGCCCGCGCTGTCTGACGGCCATCTCCGACATCGAGGTCGACTACCAGGACGACGACGGCGAGCTCGTCTCCATGAAGTACGGCGAGGGTGACGACACGATCGTCGTCGCCACCACGCGCGCGGAGACGATGCTCGGTGACACCGCCGTCGCCGTCCACCCCGACGACGAGCGCTACGCCCACCTGATCGGCAAGCGGATCAAGCTGCCGCTGACGGACCGGACCATCCCGGTCGTCGCCGACACGCACGTCGACCCGGAGTTCGGCACCGGCGCCGTCAAGGTGACCCCGGCGCACGACCCGAACGACTTCGCCATCGGCCAGCGCCACGACCTCGAGTCCATCGAGGTCCTCGACGAGCGCGGCGTGATCACCGTCCACGGCCCCTTCCAGGGCCTCGACCGCTTCGAGGCGCGCTCCGCGATCGTCGCCGCCCTGCGGGCCGACGGCCGGATCGTCGCCGAGAAGCGCCCGTACGTCCACTCCGTCGGCCACTGCTCGCGCTGCAAGACGACGCTTGAGCCGCGTCTGTCGCTGCAGTGGTGGGTCAAGGTCGAGACCCTCGCCAAGGCCGCCGGTGACGCGGTCCGCGACGGCCGGGTCGACATCCACCCGGCCGACATGTCGCAGCGGTACTTCGACTGGGTCGACAACCTCAACGACTGGTGCATCTCGCGCCAGCTGTGGTGGGGCCACCGCATCCCCGTCTGGCACGGCCCCGACGGCGAGCTGGTCTGCGTCGGTCCCGACGAGGAGCCGCCCACGGGTGAGGGCTGGACGCAGGACACCGACGTCCTCGACACGTGGTTCTCGTCCGGCCTGTGGCCGTTCTCCACGCTCGGCTGGCCCGAGAAGACCCCGGACCTGGAGAAGTTCTACCCGAACTCCGTCCTGGTCACCGGCTACGACCTGATGTTCTTCTGGGTCGCCCGGATGATGATGTTCGGTCTGTACGCGATGGACGGTCAGCCGCCGTTCCGCACCATCGCGTTCCACGGGATGGTCCGCGACGAGTTCGGCAAGAAGATGTCGAAGTCGTTCGGGAACACGGTCAACCCGCTGGACTGGATGGACAAGTACGGCTCCGACGCCCTGCGCTTCACCCTGGCCAAGGGCGCCAACCCGGGCGTCGACGTCCCGATCGGCGAGGACTGGGTCCAGGCGTCCCGGAACTTCGCCAACAAGATCTGGAACGCGACCCGTTTCGCGATGATGAACGGCGCCACGACCGAGGGCCCGCTGCCGGACGCCTCCGAGATGTCGGCGACCGACCGCTGGATCCTGTCCCGGCTCAACGAGACGGTCGCGCAGGCCGACGCGTACTACGAGGACTTCCAGTTCGCCAAGCTCGCCGACACCCTCTACCACTTCGCGTGGGACGAGGTCTTCGCCTGGTACGTCGAGCTGTCGAAGACCACGTTCTTCGCGGGCGGCGAGGGCGCCAAGGTCTCCGGCCGGGTCCTCGGCGAGGTCCTGGACGTCATGCTGCGGCTGCTGCACCCGATCGTCCCGTTCGTCACCGACACCCTGTGGACCACCCTCACCGGCGGTGAGTCCCTGGTGATCGCCGACTGGCCGAAGGACAGCGGCTTCCGCGACAAGGCCGCCGAGCAGGAGATCGAGCTCGTCCAGCGGGTCGTCACCGAGGTCCGCCGCTTCCGCAAGGAGCAGGGTCTCCAGGACGCCCAGAAGGTGCCGGCCCGCCTCATGGTCGACGGCACCCCGCTCGTCGCGCACGAGGCCGCCATCCGCCAGATCCTGCGCCTCCAGCCGGAGGGCGAGGGCTTCGCCGCCACCGCCTCCCTGCCGGTCGCCGGCGCCACGGTCGCGCTCGACCTGTCGGGCACGATCGACGTGGCCGCGGAGCGCAAGCGTCTCGCGAAGGACCTCGCGGCCGCCGAGAAGGAGAAGGCCCAGGCGAACGGAAAGCTCGGCAACGAGGCGTTCCTGGCCAAGGCCCCGGACAACGTGGTCGACAAGATCCGTGGCCGCCTCGCCAAGGCGGACGAGGACATCGCCCGCATCGAGGCCCAGCTGGCGAACCTGCCGCAGGCCTAGCACGGCATGACGAAGGGGCCCGGAACCGTGACACGGTTCCGGGCCCCTTCGCGTACGCCTTCCCGTACTCCTCAGGACTCCGTGGCCACCGGGCCCACGCCCGCCGTCTCCGCGTTCCGCCGGGTCTTCGCCCAGCCCGTCCTGCCGCGCACCAGCCGCACCAAGCCGCGCGCCGAGACGATGAAGAGGTGGTACGCGTACAGCCAGAGCGCGAACCCCCACAGCAGGCCCTTCAGCCGGGAGCGGTCCGGGGCGAACTCGCGGCGGTAGACCGGGCCCCACAGCAGGAACGGGACGATCGACACGACGGCCAGCGCGAGCGCGAGCGGCCACGCGGCGAGCAGCACCTCGGCCGCGCCGCCGCCGGTCAGGAGGGCGACGAGCATGACCGCGGTCAGGACGAGCGTCGCGAGATGCGCGAGGGGCTGGCAGAAGGTGTAGAGGGATTCGAGGACACCGGCGGCCTTGTAGTGGCGGGAGCCGGCGATCCGGCCCGTGTAGCGCACGCACTGGATGTTCCCCTGGGCCCAGCGGGTGCGCTGGGTCAGGAAGCGGCGGGTGTACGGGAGTGCCTCCTGGGTGACCCAGGTGTCGGCGACATGGGTGACCCGGTAGCCGACGAGCCGCATGTGGAGGCCGAGCTCGTAGTCCTCCAGGAGGGCGTCCTGCTGCCACGGGCGGCGCTCGGCGGCGGCGATCCGGTCGAGGGCGGTGAGCCGGGTGAACTGGCCGTTGCCGCCGAGGCCGACCGAGCCGGTGCGGCGGCGAAGCAGCTGCATGCCGGTGTTGGAGACGGCGAACTCGGCGTCCTGCATACGGATCAGGAGCCGGGCGTACGCGTTGCCCAGCCGGCCCCGGTGGGCGAGCGGGCGCTCGTCCTCGACGTTCCGCATCCGGACCCCGATCTGCACCCCGCCCGTCTCCGGGTCGCCGAACGCGTCCGGGCCGCTGACCCGCGCGAGGGCTTCGGGGGACACCTGGCCGTCGGCGTCGACGACACAGACGATCACGCGGTCGCGGTCCCGTGTGTCCGCGAGGTGCTCGTCGAGGGCGGCGTAGGCGGCGTTGAGCGCGGCTCCCTTGCCGATGCGGGCGTCGGGACGGTGGCGGGAGACGAGGTGGATGCGGGGGTCCCGGCCGGCGAGCGAGGTGACGATCGGGGCGGTGAGGTCGTCGCTTGCGTCGTCGATCACCCAGACGTGGCCGCCGGGGAAGTCGCCGCGGAGCCGGGTGACGGTCGTCGCGATCACGGCCTCCTCGTCCCGGCAGGGCACGAAGAAGTGCCAGTCGTACGCGGCCGGGTCACCGGCCTCGGTGGGCCGGCGGCGGGCGTAGGCATGGCGGGCACCGGCCCAGTAGAGGAGGAAGCAGGCGAGGAGGAGGAAGGGGAAGACGTACAGCAGGAAAGGAAGGCTCATGGGGGTCTCCGGTGGGGGCTCGGTGGTCAGGCCGCGGTGACGACGTCGGCGGGGGCCGGGCGGGGGACCGGGAGCACGCGGTCCGCGCCCCGCTCGGCGATCAGGTCCCGGAGGAGGGCCGCGATCCGGTGGGACGCGGTGCCGTCGCCGTACGGGCTGGGGAGCGTGCCCAGACGGCGCAGTCCGAGGCCGCCCTCGGCGAGGCGCCGGCGGGCCGCGGCCCCGATGCCCGGCCCGGGTGCGACCAGGTCGGCGAAGTCGGTGAGCGACTCGGGGCGCTCGGTGGAGCGGCGGACGACGACCAGGGGGCGGCCGAGGACGGTCGTCTCCTCCTGGATGCCGCCGGAGTCGGAGACGATCAGGGCGGCGTGCCGGGCCAGGGCAAGGAAGGTGCCGTAGCCGGCCGGCGGCAGCACCGTCAGTCCGTCGAGGAGCGGCAGCAGTCCGGCCGCCTCGATCCGGGCGCGGGTGCGGGGGTGCAGGGGGAGGACGACCGGCAGTTCGCGGGCGAGGGCGGCGAGCTCCTCCAGGACGGCGCTGAGGGCGGCGGGGTCGTCGGTGTTCTCGGGCCGGTGGACGGTCGCGAGGACGTAGCCGTCGGGGACGAGACCGCTGATGGCGAGCAGCCGGGCGCGCTCCTCGGGCGGCGGGAGGTGGTCGTGGACGGCCTCGACGACGGTGTTGCCGGTGACCGCGATGCGCTCCTCCGCGACCCCCTCGGCGAGCAGGAGGTCGCGGTTGTCGGGGGTGGCGGCGCACAGGACGTCGGCGAGCCGGTCGATGAGGACCCGGTTGTGCTCCTCGGGCATGGCCCGGTCGTGGCTGCGGAGGCCCGCCTCGACGTGGACGAGGGGGAGGCCACGGGCGTTGGCGGCGAGGGCGCCGGAGAGGGCGGCGTTGGTGTCGCCCTGGACGACGACGGCGAGCGGCGGCTCGGCGGAGAAGCGCTCGTCGAGGCCGGTCAGGGCGGCGGCGACCTGCACGGCCCGCGGCTGCCCGCCGACCCCGGTCAGATACTCGGGCTCGGGCAGCCCCAGCTCGTCGAGGAAGTCGCCGGAGAGCGCGTCGTCGTAGTGCTGACCGGTGTGCACGACCCGGGCGGCGGGACCGAGGGCCCGGATCAGCTCGGCGAGCTTGACCAGCTCGGGGCGGGTGCCGAGGACGACGGCGACGCTGCGGGCAGGGAGAGTCTTCATACGGTCGAAGGTGGCGGGCCCCGGTCGCGTGATGCGGTGGTGCTCGGTTGCCGGACGGTTGCGGTGGGGCGGGGCCGGGTGGGTCGGGACGTCCGTCCGGGCCGTACGGCCGGTGGACGCCGGGACCTTGGTCCCGGGGGAGGGCCGGTCCCGGGGGGACGGGCCTGTCAGCGGTTCCGGCCTCCCCCCGGTGCGCTCTCGTAGCGGTACCCCAGGCCCCGGACCGCTTCCAGGGGGTCCCGGGAGCCGGGGCCGGCAGCGGTGCGGAGTTTGCGGCGGAGGCGGAGGACGGCGAACTTCACCCGGTCGCGGCCGATGGCGGTCGTGTCGTCCCAGACCTGGTCCAGAAGCTGTTCCGTGGTCACCACCCGGCCCCGGTTGCGGACCAGGAGCTGGAGCAGCCGGTACTCGATGTCGCTCAGCCGGATCTCGCTGCCCTGCCAGAGGGCGGCGCGTCGTTCGGGGACGAGGCGGAGGTCCTCCTCGACCGGTTCGCCCGCCCAGCGGCGGGGGCCCGACCTTCGGAGCAGGGCCTCGACGCGGGCCAGGAGCTCCGTGTGGTCGAAGGGCTTGACCAGGTAGTCGTCGGCGCCCGAGCGCAGTCCGCGTACCCGGTCGTCGACGTCTCCCAGGCCCGACAGGACCAGGACCGGCAGGTCGCTCATGTCCCGGGTGCGGTCCAGGACCTCCCAGCCGTCCAGTTCCGGGAGGAGGACGTCGAGGAGCATGAGCGCCGGGCGTTCCGCGAAGAGGAGACGGAGGCCCTCGCGGCCGTCGGCGGCCACCGAGACCTCGTATCCGCGGCGGCCGAGGAGGACCCGGAGGGCCAGCGCGAGGTCCGGGTCGTCCTCCACGATCAGGAGTCTCGTCATGAGGCGCGGCCGGTGTGGCCGGTGTGGCCGGTGTGGCCGGTGTGGGGCAGGGGAAGCCGGACGGTGAACACGGCGCCGGGCCGGCCGTCCCGGTCGCGGACCGTGATGGTCCCGCCGTGCAGCCGTACCGTGTCGAGCGCTCCCGCCAGGCCCAGGCCCGTACCGGGGAAGCCGCCGCGCCGGGCGTTGGGTGCCCGGACGAAGGGGGTGAAGATCTCCTCGTGGTACTCCATCGGGACCCCGATGCCGTTGTCCCGGACCTCGATCGTCCAGTGGCCGTCGGCCGTCCGGCCGACGACGTCGACCCGGCCGCCCTCCGGAGTGAAGCGCAGCGCGTTCGCCAGGAGCTCCTCGATCGCGCCCGTCAGCATGCCCGCGTCGGCGACCAGCGGCGGCCCGGTCGGCGGGCACTCGGACGCGATGTACGGGCCGGCCCCGTCCGCCCGCTGGAGCGCCTCCAGGACGACCCGCTCGATCAGCTCGTGGACGAGGACCTGCCCCAGCCGGGGCTCGGCCGTCGGACCCCCGGTGGCGGCCTTCGGCAGGTTCTCGGCGACCGACCGCATGCGGATCGCGTTGCGGCGGATGGCGTCCACGTACGAGGCCTGCTCCTGGCTGAGGGGGCCGCCGGCGGGGTCCCGGAGCAGTTCGGCGAAGCTGAGGACGGTGGCGAGCGGGGTCCGCAGCTCGTGCAGGGCCCGTCCGGCGAACGCCGCCCGTTCGTCGGCGAGCGCCGCCAGCTTCCGTACCTGCTCGTACAGGCCGTCCTCCGCCGCGCCGCGCCGCGTCACGTCCTCGACCAGCCAGAGATGGCCGAGCAGTTCGCCGTCGTCGAGGACGGGGGCCCGCCGGCGGCGCAGCGTCCGGCCGTCCCGCAGGTGGTAGTCGGTCGAGCGGGTGACGGGCCCGTGCGTCTCGCTCTCCTCCAGGAGGCGCCGCCGCTCCTCCGGACGGGCCAGCAGGCCGGCCACCAGGTCGACCACCCGCTCGCGCGGCGTGCCGGGGGAGAGGCCGGCTCCCTCGGGCAGCCGAAGGAGCGTGGCGAAGCGGCGGTTGATCCGGACCACCCGCAGCTCACGGTCGAGGAGGAGCGCCGCCTGGGGGAGCGCGTCGAGCAGTGCGGCGGCGAAGGACAGCTGCTCCTGTGAGGCGTCGTGCACGATTCCGAGTCAAACAGGAATAGGGACGAAGTGCCCGATGTCACATCAGACGGGACTTCAGGTCCACGCCGTCGGGACGAAAGACCTTGGATGATGGAAGGCATGCTCCGCCTCCCCACCGTCCCCGCGCTGCGCCGATGCGTGGACCGGTGGGCGGTCTCGCCCCGCGCCCTCGACGTCGTCGCCGCGCTCAGCGCCTTCGGCCTCATGTGCCTGGACGTGCCGGGGCTCGCCCGCGCCGACAACTCCCTGACCGGCGTCACCGCCACCCTGGTTCTCGCGGCCGGCGCCGCCACCCTGGTCCTCCGGCGCCGACTGCCCTGGGTGCCGTACCTGGTGGCGCTCGGTCTGATGGGCTGGCTGCACGAGCTGACCATGATCCAGTTCGCGCTGTACTCGATCGGCCGGTACCGGGGGCGCCGCGCCGCCGTCGTCGCCACCCTGCTGTACGTCGGCGTCGCCTACGGCCTCTTCCTGACACCCGGCTGGCCCGCCCGGCACGGCGACACCCTGAGCGACTTCCTGAGCCTGGTCGTCCCGATCGGCGTCCTCGCGGCGGGCGTCGGCATCGCGGCGTACCGGCAGGACCTCGTCCGCGCCCTGGAGGTCCAGCGGCGCGAGGCAGCCGCCCGGCAGGCCGTCCAGGAGGAGCGGATCTCCGTCGGCCGGGACGTCCACGACCTGGTCGGCCGCGAGCTGACCGTCCTCGCGGTGCGGGCCGAGGTCCTCGCCGTACGGGCCAGGGGCGAGGGCCACCAGAAGGACTTCGAGGAGCTCGCGGACACCGCCCGGCGCGCCCACCTCATGCTCAACGAGACGATCGTGCGCCGCGCCGACCGGGACGCGGCCACCCCCGGCCTCGAAGGGCTCGCCGAGCTCGCCGGGGAGAGCGAGCGGATGGGCAGTCCCGTCGAGCTGACGGTCGCCGAGGAGGCGAAGGCCCTCTCGCCGCTGCGGCAGGCGGCCGTCCACCGGGTCGTGCGGGAGTGCCTGACGAACGCCGCGAAGCACGCCCCCGGGCTGGCCGTGACGGTCGCGATCACGGTGGAGGGCCCCGATCTGCGCATCGCGGTCCGCAACCCGCTGCCGAAGACCCCGCCGGACCCGGCCCCGGTCTCCACCGGCACCGGGCTCGTCTCGATGGAGGAACGGGTCACCAGCATGGGCGGCACCCTGAACGCCCGCCGGGAGGGCGACGGCTACGAGGTGACGGCGCTGCTGCC
Source organism: Streptomyces sp. CB02980 (assembly GCF_014451325.2). GTDB lineage: Bacteria > Actinomycetota > Actinomycetes > Streptomycetales > Streptomycetaceae > Streptomyces. The sequence goes on from NZ_JACSCH020000011.1 coordinate 174,613, forward strand.
GACGGGCCTGCCGCGCTGACACGGTCGATCCCGATGTCCGTGATCGCCGACTTTGCCGGGCGGGTGCGGCGGACGGTGGACCGAAAGTCCCGAAAGGGGTGGGTCCGATGTCCTGTCGGTACCGCTCCGTAGACTGGGCCCGTGAGCGAGCCGAGCGACCCGAGTGACCAGTTCGACGACATCGTCGACGCCGAGACCGACCGAGACCCCGACCTGGCGGTGATCGAGGCCGGCAGCCGCACCCTGCGCACCCAGGGCGGCCGGCCCCAGGGCGACCCGGTGCCCAGCCGCCCCGAGGACCCGGAGCTCGACAAGGCGCTGCGCGAGGTCGAGACCGAGCTGTCCACCCGCTGGGGCGAGACCAAGCTGGAGCCCTCGGTCACCCGGATCGCGGCCCTGATGGACGTCCTGGGCGAGCCGCAGCGCGCGTACCCCTCGATCCACATCACCGGCACCAACGGCAAGACGTCGACGGCCCGCATGATCGAGGCCCTGCTCGGCGCCTTCGAGCTGCGCACCGGGCGGTACACGTCGCCGCACGTGCAGACCATCACCGAGCGCATCAGCCTGGACGGCGCCCCGATCTCCGCCGAGCGGTTCGTCGAGACGTACCAGGACATCAAGCCGTACGTGGAGCTGGTCGACGCCCGCGAGGAGTACCGGCTCTCCTTCTTCGAGGTCCTCACCGGAATGGCGTACGCGGCCTTCGCCGACGCCCCGGTCGACGCGGCCGTCGTCGAGGTCGGCATGGGCGGCACCTGGGACGCGACGAACGTCATCGACGGCTCCGTCGCCGTCGTCACCCCCATCGACCTGGACCACACGGACCGGCTCGGCACGACGACCGCCGAGATCGCCGGCGAGAAGTCCGGGATCATCAAGCAGGGCGCGACCGTGATCCTGGCCCAGCAGCCGGTGGACGCGGCGCAGGTCCTGCTGAAGAAGGCCGTCGAGGCGGACGCCACCGTGGCCCGCGAGGGCATGGAGTTCGGCATCGTCGCCCGCGAGGTCGCGGTCGGCGGCCAGCTCCTCACCCTGCGCGGTCTGGGCGGCGAGTACGACAACATCTTCCTGCCGCTGCACGGCGCCTACCAGGCGCACAACGCGGCGGTGGCGCTGGCGGCGGTCGAGGCCTTCTTCGGGATCGGCTCGGAGCACGCGCGGACCCTGGACCTCGACACGGTCCGGCAGGCCTTCGCCCAGGTGGCCTCGCCCGGCCGTCTGGAGATCGTCCGCTCGTCCCCGACGGTGATCCTGGACGCCGCGCACAACCCGCACGGCGCGCGGGCGACGGCGGAGGGCGTCAGCGAGGCCTTCGGCTTCTCGCGGCTCGTCGGCGTGGTCTCGACGAGCGGAGACAAGGACGCCAAGGGCCTCCTGGAGGCCTTCGAGCCGATCTTCGCGGAGGTCGTCGTCACGGCGAACTCCAACCCCCGTGCCACGGACGTGGACGAGCTCGCCGCCGTCGCGGTCGAGGTCTTCGGCGAGGACCGGGTCGTCGTGGAGCCGCGGCTGCCCGACGCCCTGGAGGCGGCCATCACGCTCGCGGAGGAAGAGGCCGAGTACGGCGGCGCGGGTGTCCTCGTGACCGGTTCGATCTTCACGGTCGGCGATGCCCGGCTGCTGCTGCGAAGGGGCTGAACCCGATGCGTACCCTCTGTTCCTCGACGCTCATCGGCGAGTTCTTCGTGATCGGCTTCGCCGGTCTCGTCGCGATGAAGGACGACAGTCTCGCGATGTCCACCGTCTGGTGGGTCTGCGGTGTCGCGATGGTCATCTCGGTGCTGCTCTGTGGGATGGTCACCCGCCCCGGCGGTGTGCAGCTCGGCTGGGTTCTGCAGATCGGCCTGATCCTCAGCGGCTTCGTCGTGCCGACGATGTTCTTCCTCGGGGCGGTTTTCGCCGGTCTGTGGTGGGCGTCCGTTCACTATGGGCGACGGATCGACGACATCAAGGCACGGTGGGCCGAGGCCCAGGCCGCGGGGGCCTCGGCAGGGCCTGACGCTGCGTAATCGAGGGGCGTGCGGGGCCTGTAGCCTCGGAGGTCCCGCACACGCTTTTCCGAAGGAGTTCCCCCGTGAGCCAGCGCACGCTCGTCCTGCTCAAGCCCGACGCCGTCCGCCGTGGCCTGGTCGGCGAGATCATCGGCCGCATCGAGCGCAAGGCCGGCTGGACCCTGGCGGCCCTGGAGCTGCGCGAGCTGGACCAGGAGACCCTGGAGCAGCACTACGGCGAGCACAAGGGCAAGCCCTTCTACGAGCCGCTGATGGGCTTCATGTCCTCCGGCCCCGTCGTCGCGCTCGTCGTCGAGGGTGAGCGGGTCATCGAGGGTGTCCGCCAGCTGGCCGGTCCGACCGACCCGATCGCCGCCGCGCCCGGTTCGATCCGCGGCGACTTCGGCACCATCGTCCGGGAGAACCTGATCCACGCCTCCGACTCGGAGGAGTCGGCCCTGCGCGAGCTGAAGATCTTCTTCCCCGGTCTCGCCTGAGCCGACCCGACGTCGCTGACTCGGCGTCAGCCGAATGCAGCAGCCTGTGGGGCGACCGAAGGAATTCGGTCGCCCCCAGGCATATGAACGCCGATCCCGGGAACGGATCGCCGCGTCCTACCGTCACCTGTACAGAGGTGGACCACCGCGCGGTATCCGGGCGGGCGGCACTACGATGGAAAACTCCACGCCGCACCACCTTCAGCCACCCATTTCAGCCACCGTTTCGCCTGCCTGAGAAGCCGTCAACGCTCGCTGGGGAAGGCCCGAAGCATCCTCATGGGAAACAAGGGGAACTCAATGTCGTTCATCGGCCGTGACATGGCTATCGACCTCGGGACTGCCAACACGCTGGTGTACGTCAGGGGGCGTGGCATCGTCCTCAACGAGCCGTCCGTGGTCGCCATCAACACCAACACCGGAGGCATCCTCGCGGTGGGCGCCGAGGCGAAGAAGATGATCGGCCGGACCCCCGGCAACATCGTCGCCGTCCGGCCCCTGAAGGACGGCGTGATCGCCGACTTCGAGATCACCGAGCGGATGCTCCGCTACTTCATCCTCAAGATCCACAAGCGCCGCTACCTGGCCCGCCCCCGGGTCGTCGTCTGCGTGCCCTCCGGCATCACCGGAGTGGAGCGCCGCGCCGTCATCGAGGCCTCGACGCAGGCCGGCGCCCGCCAGGTGCACATCATCGAGGAGCCCATGGCGGCGGCCATCGGCTCGGGCCTCCCGGTCCACGAGGCCACCGGCAACATGGTCGTGGACATCGGCGGCGGCACCACCGAGGTCGCCGTCATCTCCCTCGGCGGAATCGTCACGGCACAGTCGATCCGGGTCGCCGGCGACGAGCTGGACAACGCGATCATCCAGCACATCAAGAAGGAGTACTCGCTCCTCCTCGGTGAGCGCACCGCCGAGCAGATCAAGATCACCATCGGCTCGGCGTACGACCTCGACAAGGACGAGCACACCGAGATCCGCGGCCGCGACCTCGTCTCCGGTCTGCCCAAGACCGTGGTCATCTCGGCCGCCGAGGTCCGCAAGGCCATCGAGGAGCCGGTGAACGCCATCGTCGACGCGGTGAAGACCACCCTCGACAAGTGCCCGCCGGAGCTCTCCGGTGACGTCATGGACCGCGGCATCGTTCTCACGGGTGGCGGTGCCCTGCTGCGCGGCCTCGACGAGCGACTCCGCCGCGAGACCGGAATGCCGATCCACATCGCCGAGGACCCGCTGGACTCGGTGGCGCTCGGCTCCGGCAAGTGCGTGGAGGAGTTCGAGGCCCTCCAGCAGGTCCTGGACGCCCAGCCGCGCCGCTAGCACCACCCGTACGGCCCACGCGAGCACCACCGCACAGCCGTACGACTGCACAGCCGTACAACCGCACAGCCGAACAACCGAACCACGAGGAAAGGCACGGCCGCCGCACGTGAGGGACACACGAGAGAGCCGGCTGCTCCTGGTGCTGCTGATCGCCATCGCGTTCGCACTGATCACGGTGGACATCCGCGGCGGCCAGGAGTCACCCGTCGACGGTGCCCGGCAGGCCGCAGCGGCGGTCTTCGGGCCGGTCGAGAACGGTGTGGCGGCCGCCGTCGATCCCATCGGCAACGCCATAGGCGCGGTCAGGGACTCCGGCGAGCGGCACACCCGGATCGCCGCTCTGGAGAAGGAGAACGCCGAGCTCAAGGCGGAGCTCGGCAGCGACGACCGCAACCGCAACCGGCTGCGCGAGCTCGACTCCATGCTGAAGACCGCCGGCGCCGGGCAGTACGGCATCAAGGGCGCGCAGGTCATCGCCATAGGAGCGGCCCAGGGCTTCTCCTGGACCGTCACCGTCGACGTGGGCGCGCGCGACGGCATCAAGCGGGACATGACCGTGCTGAACGGCTCCGGGCTCGTCGGCCGCGTCACCACCGTCGGCCCCTCCACCTCCACGGTCCTGCTCGCCAACGACCCCGACTTCACCGTCGGTACGCGCATGGAGAAGTCCGACGAACTCGGCTTCGCCACCGGCCAGGGCGACCGCCCGCTGCTCGTGCAGCTCCTCAACGGCAAGGCCAAGGTGAAGCCCGGCGACCGGCTCGTCACCTTCGGCTCGCGCGCCGACAAGCCCTTCGTGCCCGGCGTCCCGGTCGGCGAGGTCGTCCGCGTCGACCCCGCGGGCGGCGGCCTGACCCGCAACATCTACGTCCGCCCGTACGTCGGCTTCACCAAGCTCGACATCGTCGGCATCGTCGTCCAGGCCCCCCGCGCCGACCCGCGCGACATGGTCCTTCCGCAGAAGCCCAAGCCCGCGCCGACCGTCACCGTCACGGTGACGCCACCGCCGCCGGACGGGCAGCAGGCCGCCGACGGACAGCGGAACCAGCAGGGCCAGAACCAGCAGGGCCAGGACCAGGGGGACGCGACACCGTGAAGTTCAACCGGATCCTCCTCTCCGCCACCCTGATCGTGGTGGCCCTGGTCGTGCAGGTCTCCGTGCTCGCCCGGCTCCAGCTGCCCGGCGCCGTCCCCGACCTGGTCCTGCTCACCGTGGTCGGCCTGGCCCTGGTGTACGGACCGGTCAGCGGCTCGCTCATCGGCTTCAGCGCCGGCCTCCTCGCCGACCTGGCCCCGCCCGCCGACCACGCCGCCGGCCGCTACGCCCTCGTGCTCTGCGTCATCGGCTACCTCGTCGGCCTGGCCCGCCCGGAGAACGGCCGGCTGACCTCGGCGACCGGCCCGATGGCCGTCGTCGTCGCGGCCGCCGTCGGCTCCACCCTGCTGTACGCGGGGGTGGGCGCCCTCGTCGGCGACACCGCCGCCCGCCATGTCGGGCTGGGGTTCCTGCTGTTCACCGCGGCCGTGTACGACCTGCTCCTCGCGCCCTTCACGGTGCCGCTCATCATGGCGCTGGCCCGCCGCGCGGAGAACGACCCGCTCGCCGACGCCGGCGGGGGCAACGGCACCGACGTCGCCTCCGGCTGGCTCTCCTCCGGCACCGGCCTGAGGATCGGGAACCAGCGCGGCGGCCTGCGGGTGAAGACCGCCCGGAGCCGCGCCTCACGGGCCGGACGCATCAAGGGAGTCAAGCGACTGTGACCGAGGGGGCCCCGGCCGTATGAGCAACATCCCCGAGACAGGGCGGACCCCTCGGGTCCAGATCCGGCTCGTCGTCATCCAGATCCTCGTCTTCTCGCTGCTGCTGACCCTGGGGGGCCGGCTCTGGTACCTCCAGATCCGCAACGGCAAGGAGTACACGGACGAGGCGAAGAACAACCACGTCCAGCAGGTCGTGCAGCCCGCCGTGCGCGGCTCCGTCCTCGACGCCCGCGGCGTCCCGCTGGCCGACAACGAGACCCGGCTCGTGGTCTCCGCGTCCCGCACCGAGATGATGAAGATGAAGGACCGCGGCAAGGCGGTCCTGACCCGGCTCGCCGACGTCCTCGACATGAAGGCCGACGACGTCGTCAACAAGATCCGGCTCTGCGACTCCAAGACCCCGAAGCCCTGCTGGAACGGTTCGCCCTACCAGCCGATCCCGGTCACGGACGAGGCCACCACCCAGCAGGCCCTCCAGATCCGCGAGCGCGCCGAGGACTTCCCCGGCATCACCGCCGAACCCACCGCCGTACGCCGCTACCCGGCGCCCGGCAAGTCCCGTACCTCGCAGGTCCTCGGCTACCTCTCGCCCGTCACCGACACGGAGATCGAGAAGGCCAAGGACACGGACTCGCCGTTCCTCCGCTCCGACCAGATCGGCCGCTCCGGCCTGGAGCGCACGTACGACAAGGAACTGCGCGGCAAGGCCGGCGTCACCCGCTACGAGGTCGACAACCTCGGCCGGGTCATCGGCCAGGCCAAGAACGACCCCGCGGTCCCCGGCTCCAACGTCGTCACCTCCATCGACGCCCGCGTGCAGGCGGTCGCCGAGTGGGAGCTGCACAACGCGATGGTCGAGGCCCGCAAGGTGCACGACAAGAACACCAGCGAGAACTACAAGGCCGACTCCGGCGCCGTCGTGGTCATGGAGAACAAGACCGGCCGGATCGTCGCCATGGCCTCCCAGCCCGACTACGACCCCAACGCCTGGGTCGGCGGCATCTCCGCCAAGGACTACGCGGCGCTCACCGGCAAGAACTCCAACTTCCCGCTCCTCAACCGGGCCATCCAGGGCCAGGCCGCCCCCGGCTCGATCTTCAAGGTCGTCCCGACCACCGCCGCCGTCAACGCCGGATACGACTTCAACGGCCGCTACCCGTGCCCGTCCTCGTACTCCATCGGCGGCCAGGTCTTCAAGAACTTCGAGTCCCAGGGCCACGGCTCCATCACCCTCGGCCAGGCCCTCGAAGTCTCCTGCGACACCGTCTTCTACGCCCTCTCCCACCAGCAGTGGCTGAACGACGGCGGGATGAAGCCGAAGAAGGACGCCAAGGACTGGTTCTACAAGACGGCCCATCAGTTCGGCCTCGGCGCCGAGACCGGCATCGACCTCCCCAACGAGGTCACCGGCCGCGTCCCCGACCGGAAGTGGAAGCAGGACTTCTGGACGGCCAACAAGGACTACTGGTGCAAGATCGGCAAGCGCGGTGGCACCTACGTGCAGCAGCTCTCCTACGAGAACTGCCTCGAAGGCAACCTCATGCGCGCCGGTGACTCCGTCAACTACTCCATCGGCCAGGGCGACACCCTCGTCACCCCCATCCAGATGGCCACCATCTACGCCGCGATCGCCAACGGCGGCACCCTCTGGAACCCCACCGTCGGCAAGGCGATCGTCAGCCCCGACGGCAAGAAGGTCACCGAGATCAAGCCCAAGTCCCACGGCAGGCTCCCCATGGACGCCAAGACGCAGGCGTTGATAGAGGAAGCCCTCGCGGGAGTCGCCACCCGCGGTACGGCCGCCTGGCGATTCGGCGGCTGGCCGCAGGACAAGATCCCGATGCACGCCAAGACGGGTACCGCCGAGGTCTACGGCAAGCAGACGACCTCCTGGTTCGCCACGTACACCAAGGACTACGCGATCATCATGACGATCGCCCAGGGTGGTACGGGCTCCGGCGCCTCCGGCCCCGCCGTCCGCAACATCTACGACGCGCTCTACGGACTCGACGACGCCGGCAACCAGGACCTCAAGAGGGCCCTGCTGCCGCAGCCGCAGAAGGCCCTCCCGAAGATCGAGGCCGACGGCTCCATCGACGCCCCGAAGATCAAGCCGTACGACCCGGAGATCGGGAAGGTCGACCCCGACGCGCCCCTGAACACGCCGGACGGCACCCGGCAGCCCGACCCGACCGACCCGGGCCAGGCCGACCCCGACAAGCCCGACCAGCAGGAACTCGCGGGCCCGCCCGCCGCCTGGCGGAGGGACTGAACCGATGACCGCACCCCACGGCTTCTCCATCTCCCGGTACGCCCCCGAGCGCGGCACGCTCGCCAAGCTGGCCGCCCGCGACTCGGTGGTCCGCCGGCTCGACTGGCCGATACTGCTCTCCGCGCTCGCGCTCTCCCTGCTCGGGGCGCTGCTCGTCTGGTCCGCCACCCGCGGCCGCACCGAGCTCAACAACGGCGACCCGTACTACTTCCTCTTCCGGCACCTGCTCAACACCGGCATCGGCGTCGCCCTGATGATCGGCACGATCTGGCTCGGCCACCGCACCCTGCGCGGCGCGGTCCCGGTCCTCTACGGCCTCTCGATCGTGCTGATCCTCGCCGTCCTCACCCCGCTCGGCGCCACCATCAACGGCGCCCACGCGTGGATCGTCGTCGGCGGCGGCTTCTCGCTCCAGCCCAGTGAGTTCGTGAAGATCACGATCATCCTGGTGATGGCGATGCTGCTGGCCGCGAAGGTCGACGCAGGCGACCAGATCCACCCCGACCACCGCACCGTCGCCAAGGCCCTCACCCTGGCCGCGCTCCCCATGGGCATCGTCATGCTGATGCCGGACCTCGGCTCGGTCATGGTCATGGCGGTCATCGTGCTCGGCGTGCTGCTCGCCTCCGGCGCCTCCAACCGCTGGGTCCTCGGACTGATCGGCGCCGGCGTCGGAGGCGCGGTACTCGTCACCGCGCTCGGCATGCTCGACGAGTACCAGATCAACCGCTTCGCGGCCTTCGCCAACCCCGACCTCGACCCGGCCGGCGTCGGCTACAACACCAACCAGGCCCGGATCGCGATCGGCTCCGGCGGCCTCCTCGGCTCCGGGCTCTTCAAGGGCTCCCAGACCACCGGCCAGTTCGTGCCCGAGCAGCAGACCGACTTCGTCTTCACGGTGGCCGGGGAGGAACTCGGCTTCGTCGGCGCCGGCCTGATCCTGCTGCTCCTCGGCGTCGTCCTCTGGCGGGCCTGCCGGATCGCCCGCGAGACCACCGAGCTCTACGGCACGGTCGTCGCGGCCGGGATCATCGCCTGGTTCGCCTTCCAGTCCTTCGAGAACATCGGCATGACGCTCGGCATCATGCCGGTCGCCGGACTGCCGCTGCCGTTCGTCTCGTACGGCGGCTCGTCGATGTTCGCGGTGTGGGTGGCGATCGGACTGCTCCAGTCGATCAGGGTCCAGCGGCCCATGACGGCCTGATCGGCAAGACACCCCTAGGGGTGTCCGGCGGATCCCCCAGGGGATTTCCGGACAGGCTGATGGGCGTACTCCCGCGGAGTTCACTTCCCGTCTAGATTCGATTCATGGCGGAGACGAAGCGAGAGATCGAGCGGAAGTACGAAGCCACCCCCCGGACCGGCCTCCCGGACCTGACCCGGGCGGCCGGGGTGGCCTCGGTCACCGACGAGGGCGTCACCGAACTCGACGCCGTCTACTACGACACACCCGACCTGCGGCTCGCCGCCGACGCGCTCACCCTGCGCCGCCGCACCGGCGGCGCTGACGCCGGCTGGCACCTGAAGTTCCCCGTCGCCTCCGGTATCCGCGACGAGATCAGAGCCCCGCTCTCGGACACGCTCCCGCGGTCCCTTGCGGGGCTCCTGCGGTCCCGCGTCCGGGACGCCGAGGTCGTCCCCGTCGTCCGCCTCCGCTCCTCCCGTGACGTCCGCCACCTCCGCGACGGCGACGGCACCCTCCTCGCCGAACTCTCCGTGGACACCGTCCATGCCGAGGGCCTCACGAGCGGGGGAGAGGCCGCCTGGACCGAGATCGAGGTCGAACTCGCCGACGACACCGACCCCGCCGTCCTCGACGCCGTCGAGAAACGCCTCAGGAAGGCCGGCATCCGGCCCTCGGACTCCCCGTCGAAACTGTCGCGCGCGCTCGCCGAGACGGGCGTGGAGCCCGAGGCGCCCGCGGCCACGCCGGAGCCACCCGGTGCGCCCGGCACGGCAGGAGCCGCCGTCCTCGCCTACGCACGGGAACAGGTCGAGGCGATCGTCGCGTACGACCCCGCCGTACGGCGCGAACTGCCCGACGCCGTCCACCAGCTGCGCGTCGCCTGCCGCCGACTGCGCAGCGCCTTCAAGACGTACAGGAAGGTCCTCGACCGGGAGGTCACCGACCCGATCGGCGAGGAACTGAAATGGCTCGCCGGAGAGCTCGGCGTCGCCCGCGACCAGGAGGTCCTCGACGAACGGCTGCGCGCCCGCCTCGACGAGCTGCCCCGCACCCTGGTCCTCGGCCCGGTCAAGGCCCGGCTGCGCCGCCGTGACGCCGCCCACGGCAGGACCGCCCGCCGCCAGGCCCTCGCCGCCCTCGACTCCACCCGCTACCTCGCCCTTCTCGGAGCCCTCGACGCGCTCCTCGCCGACCCGCCGCTGCTCAAGGACGCCGCCGGCGACGCCCGGACGGTCCTCGCCCGCGCCGTCCGCAAGGACCACGACCGCCTCGCCGGCCGGATCGGCCACGCCCACTCCCTCGAACCCCAGCACGAACGCGACCTCGCCCTCCACGAGGCCCGCAAGGCCGCCAAACGCGCGCGCTACGCGGCCGAGGCCGCCCGCCCCACGCTCGGGAAGCCCGCGAAGCGGCTGGCGAAACGCGTGAAGGCCGTCCAGAGCCTGCTCGGCGAGCACCAGGACGCCGTCGTCGCCCGGGGCGCCCTGCGCGAGCTCGCGATCGTGGCCCACGGGGCCGGCGAATCGGCCTTCACCTGGGGGCTTCTGTACGGACACGAGGAAGCGGCCGCGGCGGCCGCCGAGCGGGCGCTCCCCGAGGTGTGGGCCAGGGCCTCGGCCCCGGAACTCACGGCGTCCCTGACCCACTGAGCACCGGGGTACGCTTGAGAGTCGCCCCCCTGCCAGCTCACGAAGGTTCGAGATGTCTGCTGCCGAGTCTGTCTTCCCGCAGCTCGAAGCTCTGCTCCCGCACGTGCAGAAGCCGATTCAGTACGTCGGTGGAGAGCTGAACTCCACGGTCAAGCCGTGGGAGTCCGCCGATGTCCGCTGGGCGCTGATGTACCCGGACGCGTACGAGGTCGGTCTGCCCAACCAGGGCGTCATGATCCTGTACGAGGTGCTCAACGAGCGCGAGGGCGTCCTCGCCGAGCGCACCTACAGCGTCTGGCCGGACCTCGAAGAGCTGATGCGGGAGCACAAGGTTCCGCAGTTCACGGTCGACAGCCACCGCCCCGTCGGCGCGTTCGACGTCTTCGGCCTGAGCTTCTCCACCGAGCTCGGCTACACGAACATGCTCACCGCCCTCGACCTGGCCGGCATCCCGCTGGAGGCGAAGGACCGGACCGTCGACCACCCGATCGTGCTCGCGGGCGGCCACGCGGCCTTCAACCCCGAGCCGATCGCGGACTTCATCGACGCGGCGATCATCGGCGACGGCGAGCAGGCCGTCCTCGACATGACCGAGATCATCCGCGCCTGGAAGGCCGAGGGCCGGCCGGGCGGCCGCGAGGAGGTCCTCTTCCGCCTCGCGAAGACCGGCTCGGTGTACATCCCGCGGTTCTACGACGTGGAGTACCTGCCGGACGGCCGCATCGGCCGTGTCGTGCCCAACAGGTCCGGTGTGCCGTGGCGCGTCTCCAAGCACACCGTCATGGACCTCGACGAGTGGCCGTACCCCAAGCAGCCCCTCGTGCCGCTCGCGGAGACCGTCCACGAGCGCATGTCCGTCGAGATCTTCCGCGGCTGCACCCGCGGCTGCCGCTTCTGCCAGGCCGGCATGATCACGCGCCCCGTGCGGGAGCGAAGCATCACCGGCATCGGCGAGATGGTCGAGAAGGGTCTCAAGGCGACGGGCTTCGAGGAGGTCGGCCTCCTCTCGCTGTCCTCCGCGGACCACTCCGAGATCGGTGAGATCGCCAAGGGCCTCGCCGACCGGTACACGGAGGACAAGGTGGGCCTGTCCCTCCCCTCCACCCGTGTCGACGCCTTCAACGTGGACCTGGCCAACGAGCTGACCAGGAACGGGCGCCGCTCCGGCCTCACCTTCGCCCCCGAGGGCGGCTCCGAGCGCATGCGCAAGGTCATCAACAAGATGGTCTCGGAGGAGGACCTCATCCGGACCGTCTCCACCGCGTACGGCAACGGCTGGCGCCAGGTGAAGCTGTACTTCATGTGCGGCCTGCCGACGGAGACCGACGAGGACGTCCTCCAGATCGCCGACATGGCGATGAACGTGATCGCCGAGGGCCGCAAGGTCTCCGGCCAGAACGACATCCGCTGCACCGTCTCCATCGGCGGTTTCGTCCCCAAGCCGCACACCCCGTTCCAGTGGGCCCCGCAGCTGTCGGCCGAGGAGACGGACGAGCGGCTGCGCAAGCTCCGCGACAAGATCCGCGGCGACAAGAAGTACGGCCGCTCGATCGGCTTCCGCTACCACGACGGCAAGCCGGGCATCGTCGAGGGCCTCCTCTCCCGCGGCGACCGTCGCATCGGCGCGGTCATCCGCGCGGTGTACGAGGACGGCGGCCGCTTCGACGGCTGGCGCGAGCACTTCTCGTACGACCGCTGGATGGCCTGCGCCGAGAAGACGCTGCCGGAGGTGGGCGTCGACGTCGCCTGGTACACGACCCGCGAGCGCACCTACGAGGAGGTCCTGCCCTGGGACCACCTGGACTCCGGTCTCGACAAGGACTGGCTCTGGGAGGACTGGCAGGACTCGCTCGACGAGACCGAGGTCGAGGACTGCCGCTGGACGCCGTGCTTCGACTGCGGCGTCTGCCCGCAGATGGACACCCACATCCAGATCGGCCCCACCGGCAAGAAGCTGCTGCCGCTGTCGGTCGTGAAGTAGCCGCTCCCACCTGAACGAGAGGCGCCCGGACCACACGGTCCGGGCGCCCTTGTCTGTGGACGGTGGTCGAGCGGTAACGCTTGCGTGACGGCCCGGCGAAGGGGAAACCCTTCGCCGGGCCGGTACGTCGTTCTGGGCATGAACACGGAAAACCCGGGCTGTCTGACCGGGGTGGCGCGCGCCGTCGCCCTGGTGATCGTCCTGCCCATCCGGCTGATCTGGGACGCCTTCGCCTTCTGCCTGAAGCAGCTGTGGCGCTGGATCCTCGCCCCGATCGGCCGGGCCCTCGGATGGCTGATCCACTACCTGATCGTGGTACCGCTGCGATTCCTGTGGGAGTGGGTGCTCGTTCCGGTCGGCCGGGCCCTCTGGTGGCTGATCGACCTGCTGATCGTCACTCCCCTGGAATGGCTCTGGCGCTGGGTCCTCCTCCCCGTCCTCAAGGCCCTGTGGTGGGTCGTCGACCTGCTGATCGTCACTCCGCTGACCTGGCTCTGGCGGTACGTGCTCGCGCCCGTCGGCCGGGCGGCAGGCGCCGTACTCGCCTGGGCGTGGCGGATCGCCGGCCTGATCCTGCGGGCCGTCGGCCGGGCGATCGGCTGGGTCCTGTGGAACGTGATCGGCCGGCCCCTGGCCTGGGTGTACCGGGTGGTCCTCACCCCCGTGGGCCACTGGCTGCGGGCCTGGGTGTGGGCGCCCGTCGCCGCCGCCGCGCGGGCCGTCCGCACCGCCGCCCGGGAGGTGCGGGTCGCTCTCTTCGGCGGACTGCGGTGACCCGGCCCGGGGAACCGGAGGCGGCCCGGGCGCGTACTCTGGGTAGTACAACGAACGTCCCCGGCGCGGTGCCCGCCCCCGAGATCTCCCCGCGAAAGCGGGGGTGAACCGGGCGGGACCCCCGAGGCAACCCGTACATCTCGTGGACGGCGCCACCCGCGCCGCCCCGCACCGAGGAGAAGAACCACTGGGCAAGCGACAGCCCGAAGGCCCGCCGCCCGCACCGGCGGTGCAGCGCATCCGACTGCGCTACACCAAGCGCGGCCGCCTCCGGTTCACCAGCCACCGTGACTTCCAGCGCGCTTTCGAGCGTGCGCTGCGCCGTGCCGAGGTGCCCATGGCGTACTCGGCCGGCTTCACCCCGCACCCCAAGGTGTCGTACGCCAACGCCGCCCCCACGGGCACGGGCTCCGAGGCCGAATACCTGGAGATCGCCCTCACCGAGGCACGCGACCCGGAGACCCTGCGGGTCCTGCTCGACGACTCCCTCCCGGCCGGCCTCGACATCACCGACGCCGTCGAGGCCCGCACCTCGGGCCTCGCCGACCGGCTCACCGCATCCATCTGGGAGCTGCGCCTCGAAGGCGTCACCGTCGAGGACGTGGAGAAGGCCGCCGAGGCGTTTCTCGCGGCCGAGACCGTGGAAGTACAGCGCAAGACCAAGAACGGCGTCCGCACCTTCGACGCACGCTCCGCGGTCAGCGAGCTGACGGTAGCCGCTCCCCAGGGCGATCCCCAGGGTGATAGGCCGCTGGACAGCGCCTGTGCGATACTGCGGCTGGTTGTTCGGCACGTGACACCTGCCGTACGACCCGACGACGTCCTGTCCGGTCTCCGAGCTGTGGCCGACCTGGCGCCGCCGGTCCCCGCTGCGGTGACCAGGCTGGCGCAGGGGCTCTTCGACGAGGAGTCCGGCACGGTGACCGACCCGCTCGCGCCCGACCGCGAGGCAGTCAAGGCCGCATCTACCACGGCCGCCGCGACCGCCTCTGCGACGGCGCCGGGTGCCGGCATCGCGTAGGGAGCGGTCGTCGTAGCGCAGCCCTGGTACTCGGGAGCCACCTGGGTCGGGCAGCGCACAGACCAGGAGACTTTCGCCAGGCCGTACGCACAGGGCGTACGGAACCGGCGAGCCAGACATAGAGCTCCCGTGCGGCGCCCGCGCCCCGGACGGCGGCACCGCGCCCCAGGCGCGACCGTGCCACCGGACCGGACCAAGACGCGGCGCCCGGGAGCGTGACGGGAGAACCCCGCATGCTCGAGTCCAACGAAGACACCAACGCCCCCGGTGACAAGCTGCCGCCGCGCCGCAGGCGCCGCGCCGCTTCCCGCCCCGCCGGTCCGCCGGTGACGGGCGCGACCGCCGAGACCACAGCGGCCACGCCGGCCGCCGAGACCGCGGCCGTGGAGGCCGCCCCGGCCGAGACCGAGGCCGCACCCGCGCCGCGTGCCCGCCGCAGGGCCACCCGCAAGGCCACCGCACCGGCCGCGGAGACCGCCGCACCCGCCGTGGAGACCCCGGAGCCGGTCGTGGAGACCCCCGCCGCCGAGGCCCTCGCCCCCGAGGCCGTCGAGGAGGCCCCCGAGGCCGCCCCGGCCCGCACGCGCCGCCGCGCCACCCGTAAGGCCACCTCGCCGGTGACCTCCCCGGTCGCCGCCGAGGCCCCCGAAGAGACCGCCGCGGTCACGCCGGCCGAGCCGGTCGCCGAGGAGGCCCCCGAGGCCGCCGCGCCGGCCCGCGCCCGCCGCCGCGCCACCCGTAAGGCCACCGCCCCGGCCGGCGCGGGGGTCGTCGCCTCCGAGACCGAGACCGCGGAGGCCGTGGCCGCTTCCGCTCCGGCCGCTGAACCGGTGGTCGCTGCCGCTCCGGCCGTCGCTGCCGCTCCGGCCGAGGCCGAGCCCGCCCCGCGTACCCGCCGCCGCGCCACCCGCAAGGTCACCTCGCCCGAGGTGACCACCGAGGCCGCCGCCACCACCGAGGCCGCCGCCACCACCGAGGCCGCCGCCACCATCGAGGCCGCCGCCACCGGTGAGTCGCTGCCGACGGCCGCCGTCGCGCAGATCGCCGCCGACGAGGCCGAGGTCGCCGCCGCCGAGACCGCCGCCACCCGTGGCCGCGGCCGCCGCCGCGCGACCTCCCCGCAGTTCACCTCCGAGCCCGCCCCGACCCGCGAGTCGCGCCGTGCCGCGCGCCCCTCCGTCGCCGTCTTCCAGGCGCCGGTCTTCACCGAGCCGATGTTCCAGACCCCGGAGACCGCCGCCGCGGCCGCTGCCGCCGCCCCGGAGGAGCCGGAGGACGACGAGACGGTCGAGGAGATCGAGCTCGTCGAGGCCGAGGTCGAGGCCGAGGTCGAGGAGACCCCCGAGCCCGCCGAGCGCCCCGAGGGCTCCCGCCGTCGCCGTCGCCGCCGTGGCGAGCCCGTCGCCGTCGAGCCCGTCCCGGCCACCGTCGCCGACGAGCCCGAGGTCGAGGCCGTCGCCGACGAGGTCGAGGAGGCCGAGGAAGCCGAGGAGGCCGACGACTACGAGGACCGCCCGTCCCGTCGTCGCCGCCGTGGCGGCCGTCGCCGTCGTCGCGGTGAGCTCACCGAGATCGAGGAGTCCGAGGAGGGCGAGGAGCCGCGCTCCGACGAGTCCGACGAGACCGAGGAGTCCGAGGACGGCGAGGAGGAGCACGACGAGGCCGAGGCCTTCGCCGGCGGCTCCAGCAGCTCCCGTCGCCGTCGTCGTCGCCGCCGTCGCAGTGGGGACGCCTCCGCCGACGTCGAGGGCACCGACGAGGAGGGCGTCCGTACGGTCGTCAAGGTCCGCGAGCCCCGCCCGGCCCGTGAGAAGGCCGAGCCCGGCACCGGCGCCGACGAGGTCCAGTCCATCAAGGGCTCGACCCGCCTGGAGGCCAAGAAGCAGCGCCGCCGCGAGGGCCGTGAGCAGGGCCGTCGCCGCGTCCCGATCATCACCGAGGCCGAGTTCCTGGCCCGCCGCGAGGCCGTCGAGCGCGTCATGGTCGTCCGCCAGAGCGGCGAGCGCACCCAGATCGGCGTCCTCGAGGACAACGTGCTCGTCGAGCACTACGTCAACAAGGAGCAGGCCACCTCGTACGTCGGCAACGTCTACCTGGGCAAGGTCCAGAACGTCCTGCCGTCCATGGAGGCCGCCTTCGTCGACATCGGCAAGGGCCGCAACGCGGTCCTGTACGCCGGTGAGGTCAACTTCGAGGCGCTCGGCATGGGCCACGGCCCGCGCCGCATCGAGACCGCCCTCAAGTCCGGCCAGTCGGTCCTCGTCCAGGTGACGAAGGACCCGATCGGCCACAAGGGTGCCCGTCTGACCAGCCAGGTCTCGCTGCCCGGCCGCTACCTCGTGTACGTCCCCGAGGGCTCGATGACCGGCATCAGCCGCAAGCTCCCGGACACCGAGCGCGCCCGCCTCAAGACCATCCTCAAGAAGATCGTCCCCGAGGACGCGGGCGTCATCGTGCGCACCGCCGCCGAGGGCGCGAGCGAGGACGAGCTGCGCCGCGACGTCGAGCGACTGCAGGCGCAGTGGGAGGACATCCAGAAGAAGGCGAAGAGCGGCAACGCCCCGACGCTGCTCTACGGCGAGCCGGACATGACCGTCCGGGTCGTCCGCGACATCTTCAACGAGGACTTCTCCAAGGTCATCGTCAGCGGTGACGAGGCGTGGGAGACCATCCACGGCTACGTGCACCACGTCGCCCCGGACCTGACCGACCGCCTGTCCAAGTGGACGAGCGAGGTCGACGTCTTCGCGACGTACCGGATCGACGAGCAGCTCATGAAGGCGCTCGACCGCAAGGTCTGGCTGCCCAGCGGCGGCTCGCTGGTGATCGACAAGACCGAGGCGATGATCGTCGTCGACGTCAACACCGGCAAGTTCACCGGCCAGGGCGGCAACCTCGAAGAGACCGTGACGAGGAACAACCTCGAAGCGGCCGAGGAGATCGTGCGCCAGCTCCGGCTGCGCGACCTCGGCGGCATCGTCGTCATCGACTTCATCGACATGGTCCTGGAGTCCAACCGCGACCTGGTGCTGCGCCGCCTCCTGGAGTGCCTGGGCCGGGACCGGACCAAGCACCAGGTGGCCGAGGTCACCTCGCTCGGCCTGGTGCAGATGACCCGCAAGCGGGTCGGCCAGGGCCTCCTGGAGTCCTTCTCCGAGACCTGCGTCCACTGCAACGGCCGCGGTGTCATCGTGCACATGGAGCAGCCGAGCACCGCCGGTGGCGGTGGCGGCGGCAAGCGCTCGAAGAAGCGTGGCCGCGGCGGCGCCGAGCACGTCCACGAGCACGAGCACGCCGAGGTCACCGAGCCCACCGAGACGGACGGCGAGACCACCGAGGCCGAGACCGAGGCCGAGGTCGCCGCCGAGCTGGCCGCCCCGGTGGCCCTGCCCGAGCCGATCGCCGCGGACGAGGAGCTGTACGGCTCCATCGCCGAGGCGGAGGCCGCCGCGACGCGCGGTCGTGGCCGTCGTCGCGCGACCCGCCGGGTGTCCGCGCCGGCCGCCCCGCGGTCGGTCGTGGAGACCGAGGCCGTCGAGTTCGAGGCGAAGCCGAAGGCCGAGCCGAAGCCGGAGCCCGTGGCGGCGCCGGAGCCGGTCGTCGAGCCGGAGCCCGTCGTGGCGCCGGTCGCCGAGGCCGTCGTCGAGCCGGTCGCCGAGCCGGTGGTCGAGGAGACCGCCGCCCCGGCCCCGCGCGGCCGTCGCCGTGCCACCCGCCGGGCGACCTCCCCGGTCGTCTCGACCACGGAGCCGGCCGCCGCGCCGACCGTCGTCGAGCCGGTCGTCGAGACCGCCCCGGAGCCGGAGCCCGTCGTGGCGCCGGTCGCCGAGCCCGTTGCCGAGGAGGCCCCCGTGGCCGCCCCGCCGCGCGCCCGCCGCCGGGTGGTCCGTAAGGCCACCGCTCCCGCCGGTTCGCCCTCGGGCGCCGAGGACGCGGCCGTCGTCGTGGTGACCACGGCCCCGGCCGAGGCCGCCGAGACGGCTCCGGAGGCCGCCGAGGCCGAGCCCGCCCCCGTCAAGAAGACGGCGGCGCGGAAGACCGCGGCGAAGAAGACCACGGCCAAGAAGGCCGCCACCAAGAAGACGGCGGCGACCAAGAAGACCGCGGCGAAGAAGACCACCACCAAGAAGGCCCCGGCCAAGAAGGCGGCGGAGAAGACCGCCGCCCCGGCCCAGGACTGACCGGTGGGTGCGGGCCGCCCCCTGACCGGGGGCGGCCCGCACCGAACGGGCGAATTTGACCCTCCGAGGCAGCCGCCCGTAACCTAGACCGTCGGCGTGTCTATCGACGCGTCGCGCCTCTGAGCAACTTCCCTCCCGCTCGTCGGGAGAGGCCGCTCGTCCGATTCCCGGAACGCCGCGGACCCTCGGGTCCGTGTGAGTGGCTGGCTTCAGAGGTTTCGATCCCGAGTGAGAGAGAGATCCGCGTGTACGCCATCGTGCGCAGCGGTGGTCGCCAGCACAAGGTTGCTGTCGGCGACATCGTTGAGGTTGACAAGATTTCCACTGCCAAGGTTGGCGACACGGTCGAGCTCTCGACCCTGCTCGTTGTCGACGGCGACGCCGTGACCAGCGACCCGTGGGTCCTGGCCGGCATCAAGGTCACGGCCGAGGTCGTGGACCACCACAAGGGCGCCAAGATCGACATCCTGCGCTACAAGAACAAGACCGGCTACCGCCGTCGCCAGGGTCACCGCCAGCAGTACACGGCGATCAAGGTCACCGGTATCCCCGCGGCTGCGAAGTAAGAGGGACTGAGACATGGCACACAAGAAGGGCGCATCGTCCACCCGGAACGGGCGCGACTCCAATGCCCAGCGGCTCGGCGTGAAGCGCTTCGGCGGTCAGGTCGTCAACGCGGGTGAGATCCTGATCCGCCAGCGTGGCACCCACTTCCACCCGGGCTCCGGCGTCGGCCGTGGCGGCGACGACACGCTGTTCGCCCTGCAGGCCGGTTCGGTGCAGTTCGGCACCCACCGTGGCCGCAAGGTCGTGAACATCGTTCCGGTCGCCTGATCGGTTCATTTTGCGGAGGCGGACCTCACTTCCCGGTCGGGAAGCGGGTCCGCCTTTCGCGTGTTACTAGATAGACATTCCGCACGTATTCAGATGGAGGCACACCCATGACCACCTTCGTGGACCGCGTCGAGCTGCATGTCGCCGCGGGTAACGGAGGCCACGGCTGCGCCTCCGTTCACCGGGAGAAGTTCACGCCGCTCGGCGGCCCCGACGGCGGAAACGGCGGCCGCGGCGGCGATGTGACCCTGGTCGTCGACCAGTCGGTCACCACGCTCCTCGACTACCACCACTCGCCGCACCGCAAGGCCACCAACGGCCAGCCCGGCGCCGGCGACAACCGCTCCGGCAAGGACGGCCAGGACCTCGTCCTGACCGTGCCCGACGGCACCGTCGTCCTCGACAAGGACGGCAACGTCCTCGCCGACCTCGTCGGCCAGGGCACCGTCTTCGTCGCGGGCCAGGGCGGCCGCGGCGGCCTCGGCAACGCCGCGCTGTCCTCCGCGCGCCGCAAGGCCCCCGGCTTCGCGCTCCTCGGGGAGCCCGGCGAGGCGCGGGACATCGTCCTGGAGCTGAAGACCGTCGCCGACGTGGCGCTCGTCGGCTACCCGAGCGCCGGCAAGTCCTCGCTCATCTCGGTCCTCTCGGCCGCCAAGCCGAAGATCGCGGACTACCCCTTCACCACGCTCGTCCCGAACCTGGGCGTCGTCACGGCCGGCTCGACCGTTTACACGATCGCCGACGTCCCGGGCCTGATCCCGGGCGCCAGCCAGGGCCGCGGCCTGGGCCTGGAGTTCCTCCGCCACGTCGAGCGCTGCTCGGTCCTCGTGCACGTCCTGGACACCGCGACGCTGGAGTCCGACCGCGACCCGGTCTCCGACCTCGACGTCATCGAGGAGGAGCTGCGGCAGTACGGCGGCCTCGACGACCGGCCCCGCATCGTCGTCCTCAACAAGATCGACATCCCGGACGGCCAGGACCTCGCGGACATGATCCGCCCGGACCTGGAGGAGCGCGGCTACCAGGTGTTCGAGGTCTCCGCCGTCGCCCGTCTGGGCCTCAAGGAGCTCTCCTTCGCGCTCGCCGGCATCGTCGGCGAGGCGCGCGCGGCCAAGCCGAAGGAGGAGGCGACCCGTGTCGTCATCCGCCCGAAGGCCGTCGACGACGCGGGCTTCACCATCGTGTACGACGAGGCCGAGGACGTGTACCGGGTGCGCGGCGAGAAGCCGGAGCGCTGGGTCCGCCAGACCGACTTCAACAACGACGAGGCCGTCGGCTACCTGGCCGACCGCCTCAACCGCCTCGGTGTCGAGGACAGGCTGATGAAGGCCGGTGCCCGCGCGGGCGACGGCGTCGCGATCGGCTCCCTGGAGAACGCGGTCGTCTTCGACTGGGAGCCCTCGATGATGGCCGGCGCCGAGATGCTCGGCCGCCGCGGCGAGGACCACCGCCTCGAAGCCCCGCGTCCGGCGGCCCAGCGCCGTCGGGACCGCGACGCGGAGCGCAGCGACCCGCAGCGCGAGTTCGACGAGTTCGACCCGTTCTAGCGGGACCGGGCGGTGCGCCGGTCGCCGGACGGAGTCCGGCGCACCGCCCGATGCCGGTGAGGCCCCTCGGGGCCCGGTCGGGCTTCGTTCAGGCCCTCGTCCTCCGGGGGCCGTACGGGAGCCACGTAGGATTCACGGGTGAGTGAGATCCCCCGGCCGCAGGACCCCGCGCGCGTCAGTGTCGTCGTCATCGCGTACAACGACGCCGCGCACGTCGCCGACGCCATCCGCTCCGCTCTCGCCCAGGGCGAGGCGGTCGGTGAGGTCGTCGTCGTCGACGACGCCTCCGGGGACACCACACCCGACGTGCTCGCCCGGTTCGCCGACGACCCGCGGGTCAGGCCGCTGATCCGGACCGAGAACAGCGGCGGCTGCGGCACCCCCCGCAACGACGGCATCGGCGCCGCCGTCCACCCGTACGTCCTCTTCCTCGACAGCGACGACCTGCTGCTGCCCGGCGCCGTCGACGGGCTGCTCGCCGTCGCCGCCGAGCAGGACGCCGACGTGGTCGCCGGGATCTGCGTGCGCCGCGAGCTCCCCGAGGGGCGGGAGACCGTCTGGGCCCCCTCGCTGTACGACGTGTCCCAGGGCGCCACGCTCCCCGGCACCGTCCTCGACGGCGTCGAGGAGAACCCCGAGTTCGTCCTCGACACCCTCTCCGTGAACAAGCTCTACCGCCGCGACTTCCTCGACCGGCACGCCATCCGCTTCCCCGACGGCGCCTTCCACTACGAGGACTTCGTCTTCAGCGCCCGCGTCCAGGCCGCCGCCCCCCGGCTCGCCGTCACCGACGTGCCCGTGTACGTGTGGCACGTCCGGCGCCAGGCCGCGACCCTGTCGATCTCGCTGCGCCGCGCCTCCCTGGCGAACTGGGAGCACCGGATCGCCGCGCACGCCGCCGTCCTCGATGTGTTCCGCGCGGCGGGGCGACCCGCGCTCGCCCGTTCCGCGCAGACGAAGTTCCTCGACTACGACCTCCCCATGTATCTGCGCGAGCTTCCGCAGCGGACCGCCGCCTACCGGGCCGACTGGTGGACGGTGACCCGCGCCCATCTGGCCGGCTTCGAGCCCGCCGCGGTCGCCGGCGCCCAGGCCCCGTCCCGCTGGCTGCACGCCGCGCTCACCGCGCTCGGCGCCGTACCCGAGGGCCGGGAGCTGACCCGGTTCGTCGAACTGGCCGCGCCCCGGCCCCGGCTGGTCCCGCCGTACCCGCGTGCCGAGGACGGCGCCCCCGTCCTGGCCGCCGCGCCCGCCGACGTACCCCTGGAGGGTCTCGCGGAGCTGGCGCCCGCCGCGCTTCCCGTGGCGGTCGACGGTTCCGTGACCGTCGGAGCGTCGACGCGGCTGACCGTGACCGTCCACGACCTGTACGGCCGGGTCGGCGCGCTGGCCCCCACCGCCGTTCGCGTGGTGTTCACCGAGCGGGTCTCCGCGGCCGAGCTGCCGGCCGAGGCACCGCTGCTCCCGACGGACGGGGGCTGGACCGCCACCGTGACACTCCCCACCGCGAAGCTGCTCCGCGCGGGCCGCCTCGCCGCCTGGTCGCTCCACGCCGAGCTGCGGTACGCCGACGGATCGACGACGAACGCCGAGGTCAGGGCCCCGCAGGGGTTCGCGGGCCGGCGTGGCATGGTCCTCGGCCGACTGGGCCGGGTGCTGCTCGTCCAGGTGGTGGCCTCGGCGCGCCGGGGCCTCGTCCTGCGGTTCGCGGGCGGCGCGGTGGGCGCTCGGCAGGTCATGTCCGGCCGCTTCAAGAGGTTGTTTGCGATGCGGTGAAAATCACCGAAGGTCTGGGAGATCAGGTATGGAACAATTCCTCCTGCCGGGTAATCTTTCCGGTCGCCGGGTGGCGCTCGTCGAACAAGCGGGACGACACCCTTCACCCCTGAAGGCAGTAGTGCGCCATTGACCATGGCGCAGGCAGCGCCGCGCCTGGCCGAGACACGCCAGATGTTGCCGCCCGCACTTGTGAGAGGACTTGGATGCCGACTAGCGACGTCCCTGATGTGAGCGTCGTCGTCATCGTCTACAACGATGAGGAACGGCTCCCGCGAGCGGTTCGGTCACTTCTCGACCAGACCCTGAACAACCTCGAAGTGATCATCGCCGACGACTGTTCGACCGATGACACCGAGCGCGTGGCGCGCGCCCTGGAGGCATCCGACCCGCGCGTGCGCTACGTGCGCCTGGAGCAGAACAGTGGCGGCTGCAGCGCGCCCCGCAACCGCGGCATCGCGGTCGCGCGCGCCCCGTACGTCATGTTCCTGGACAGCGACGACGAGCTGCCCCGCCATGCCTGCAAGAGCCTGCTGCTCGTCGCCGAGGAGACCGGGGTCGACTTCGTCACCGGTGAGGTGACCCGCCTCTTCGAGGAGTCGAACACCACCGGCTTCTGGTACCCGCACCTCTTCACCGAGAAGCGGGTCGTGAACGGCATCGCCGAGCGCCCCGAGTACTTCTTCGACCACCTGTCGACGAACAAGCTCTACCGGACCTCCTTCATCCGGGACAACGCGCTCACCTTCCCCGAGGGCATCCACTACGAGGACCAGCTGTTCTCCGCGCAGGCCTTCTCGCTCGCGGAGACCTTCGCCGTCGTCCCGTGGTCGGTCTACACCTGGCGTCTCGCCCCGGAGAGCGTCTCCATCTCCTCCAGCCGTCACAAGATCCAGAACGTCGCGGACCGCATCGGTGTGGCCCGGCTCATCGACACCTGGTTCGAGGAGAACGGCCGCGCCGAGTTGCGTGCGGAGAAGGACTACAAGTTCCTCCGCCACGACTTCCGTCTCTACCTGGGCGACCTGCCGTTCCGCGACCTCGAATGGGTCGCCGAGTTCGCCGACGTGGTGAACCCGTACCTGGACGAGATCTCCGACGAGACCTACGCCCGGCTCTCCCGCGAAGAGCGCATCTGCATCCACCTGCTCCGCACCGGCCGGCTGGAGGACCTCAAGGTCGCCGCCCGCCAGCTGGGCCGGCCGCAGCTCGCGCCGCGCTTCGTGACGGAGGAGGGCGAGACCGCCTACTGGGGCGCCGTCGCCCCCGCCGACGACGCGAGCCGTGACGCGCTGGACATCAGCGAGTGGCACATGCGCGAGCAGACGCTCGCCACCGGCCGCATCCGGCACGAGCTGACCTCCGTGACGATGCTGGGCCCGGTCCTGCACCTGGAGATCCGCACGTACGACCCGGTGGGTCTGATCGGCGAGGGCACCCAGGCCTCGGTGAAGCTGGCCGCGCACAAGACGCCGCTCACGGTGCCGCTGACCCTGCGCCCGGAGGGCGACGGACAGTACGTCTCCAAGGCCGAGATCGACTTCCGCAAGGTGCCCGTCGGCCGCGCCGGCGTGGCGACCCGCCGCCACCCGGTGGTCGCGCTGGAGCGCGACGGAGCCCGCCGTACGGACGTCCTGCTGGCCGAGCACGACCAGCCGGACTTCCGCGCCACCGTCACCTACAACAAGTTCGGCATCCACCACCTCCGCATCAAGGCGGAGCAGAAGGGTGCCGGTCGTCTTGAGGTGACCTGGCAGCGGTCCGGCGTCCTGAAGTCCCTCGAACCGCTCGGCCCCTACGCCCGCAAGGCCAAGGGCAAGGTCGGCAAGGTCAGGAAGATCCTCGTCGGCAACGAGGGCAAGGCCACCGCCTACGACGCCGTGTCCAAGCTCCCGCGCAAGCGCAGCCTCGCCGTGTTCGAGGCGATGGAGGGCCGCGGCTACGCGGACAGCCCGCGCTACATCTACGAGGAGCTCAAGCGCCGGAACCTCCCGATCGACGTGATCTGGGCGTACTCCGGCGACCGCTCGTCCTTCCCGAAGGACGTCACCCTCGTCCGGCGCGGCAGCTTCGCGTACGGGCGGGCGCTGGCCCGCGCCACCTACTGGGTCGACTCGCACAACCTGCCGTACCTGTACCCGAAGCCCAAGGGCACCCGGTACCTGCAGACCTGGCACGGTCAGACGTTCAAGGCGATGGGCTTCGACGTGCCCTCGCTGCGGGGTGCGTCGGAGATCGAGAAGGGGCGCTTCCGCGCGGCCGTGGGCCGCTGGGACGCGCTCGTCTGCCCGAGCGCCGAGTTCGAGAAGACCTTCGTGCCGGCCTTCGAGGTGTCCGCCGACCTGATCCGCTCCGGCTACCCGCGCAACGACGTGCTGGTGCGCTGGGCCGAGCCCGAGCAGCAGGCCAGGGCCGCCTCCGTCCGTGAGGCCCTGAACATCCCGGCCGACAAGAAGGTGCTGCTCTACGCGCCGACCTTCCGCGACGCGGCCCGCCGCACCGGACAGTCGGTGCGGGTGGACTTCGAGGCGCTGGCCCCGCACCTGTCCGACGAGTGGATCATCGTCGTGCGGACCCACCCGTACGACCGGTTCAAGATCGCTCCGGAGCTCGGTCACTTCCTGCGCGACGGCTCCTCGTTCGCCGACATCAACGATGTGATGCTGGCCTCGGACGCGGTCCTCACGGACTACTCGTCGCTGATGTTCGACTACGCCAACACCGGTCGTCCGATATTCCTCTACACGGACGACTACGAGGCGTACCGGGGCGGCGACCGCGGCACGTACTACGACCTCGAGGACATCGCGCCCGGGCCGATGGTGACGACCACCGAGGACCTCGCCGCCGCCGTGCGGGACCTCGAGGGCACCCAGGAGCGCCACGCCCAGCGGTACGC
Source organism: Streptomyces sp. CB02980 (assembly GCF_014451325.2). Lineage (GTDB taxonomy): Bacteria > Actinomycetota > Actinomycetes > Streptomycetales > Streptomycetaceae > Streptomyces. Next base: position 200,308 of record NZ_JACSCH020000011.1, read on the forward strand.
GCGCTTCCAGGAAATGTTCTGCTCGTACGAGACCGGCCACGCCAGCAAGATGGTGGTCGATGCTTTTTTCGAAGGCGGCACCCATGACTGAGGCCTCCCCTGTCCGCAACGTGTTCTTCGTCGGCATCGACGTCGACTCGATGGGTGGCTCCCAGCGGGTGCTGCACACCCTCGCCCAGGGCATGGGGGAGCGCGGTCACCGGGTCGAGCTGATCGGCATCCGGCCGAGCCCGGAGCCGTTCCCGTACAACGCCACGCGCGCGTACCGGCACTCGACGCTCTACCCGGCCCCCTCCGAGCCCAAGCCGCCCGTGCGTACGGTCGGCGACCGGATCAGCCTGGCGCGGCGCGCCGAAGCGCGCCGGGCCCTCTCCGACCGCGACAACGCGCGGGCGGAGTTCGAGCGCAAGCTCGCGGAGGTCGAGGACGGCTACATCGTCTTCGGCTCGCCGTGGGCGGTGGACTGGGTCATGCCGCTGAAGTGGCGTCACCTCAAGGGCATCGGGCAGTACCACGAGTCCTTCGCGCAGGCGAAGCGGAGCGCCAACCTGGGCTTGATCCGGCGTCACTACCCGGCGCTCGAGCAGACCCTGGTGCTCTCCGAGGGCGACGCGGTCGAGTTCGTCAACCAGCGCGTGCCGAACGTGCGGGTCATGCCGAATCCGCTGCCGTTCTTCCCGGACGAGCTGGCGCCGCTCGACACCCGCAAGATCGGCGCGGTCGGCCGGCTCGACCCGATCAAGCGGTACGACCGGATGATCGAGGCCTTCGCCCAGGCCCACAAGGGCCGCGACGGCTGGGAGCTGCACCTCTTCGGCGAGGGCCCGCTGGAGGGCGAGCTCCGGATGCGCGCCGAGGACCTCGGCGTGGCGGAGCAGGTCGTCTTCCGGGGCACGGCGCAGGACATGGCCGCCGCCTACCGCGAGCTGTCCGTCGTCGCGATCAGCAGTGAGCGCGAGGGCCGCCCGATGGCGCTGGCCGAGGCCGCCGCCTGCGGTGTGCCGTGCGTCAGCTTCGACGTCTCCGGCGGTGTCCGGGAGCTCGTCGCGGACGGTGTCTCCGGCACCCTGGTGCCGCCGGCCGACGTGCCGGGTCTCGCCGCCGCGCTCGGCGAGCTGATGGACGACGACGCGATGCGCCTGCGGTACGGCAGGGCGGGCCGCGAGCACGTCGCGCACCTGGCGCTGCCGCACGTCCTCGACCAGTGGGACGCGGCGTTCGAGGAGATCGAGCGCTAGGTCCGCCGGAGGACGTCCGGTCACGACGACCACGGACGACCACGGACGACTGCGGAAGCCCCGCCCCGACCACGCGCCGGGACGGGGCTTCCGCATGTCGGCAGAGGTGTCCCGGCGGGGCTCCGCGCGTCGGGCCACGAGGCCGGACGGGCCTTCCGCGCGTGTCGGGCCGTGTGCCCAGGTCGGGTGTCCGAGGCCACCTCCGGAGCCGCCGGAGGCCCCGGAGGCTGTGGCTACACTGTCGGAATGACCTGGCTCATCACCGGCGGCGCCGGTTACATCGGTTCCCACGTCGTCAAAGCAATGACCGAGGGCGGCGAGCGCGTCGTCGTGGTCGACGACCTCAGCACCGGCAACCCCGCGCGCATCCCCGAGGGCATCGTCCTGGAGCAGGGCACGGTCCTCGACCGCGCGTTCCTCGACCGGGTGCTGCGCGAGCACCAGATCAAGGGCATCGTCCACCTGGCCGGCAAGAAGCAGGTCGGCGAGTCCGTCGAGAAGCCGCTGTTCTACTACCACGAGAACGTGACGGGTCTGCAGATCATCCTCGACGCGGCCGCCGCAGCGGGCGTGAAGAGCTTCCTCTTCTCCTCCTCCGCCTCCGTCTACGGCATGCCCGACGTGGACCTGGTCACCGAGGACACCGAGTGCCTGCCCCTCAGCCCGTACGGCGAGACCAAGCTCGTCGGCGAGTGGATGGCGCGCGCCGTCGGCCAGGCCCACGGCCTCTCCACGGCCTGCCTGCGGTACTTCAACGTGGCGGGCGCCGCCGCCCCGGAGCTCGCCGACACCGGTGTCTTCAACCTGGTGCCGATGGTCTTCGAGCGCCTCGACGCCGGCGAGTCCCCGCGCATCTTCGGTGACGACTACCCGACGCCGGACGGCACCTGCATCCGCGACTACATCCACGTCGCCGACATCGCGGACGCGCACCTGGCCGCGGCCCGCGCGCTCGTCGCGGCGGGCGAGGCCGGCGAGACGGCCGCGCTGACCCTGAACATCGGGCGCGGCGAGGGCGTGTCGGTGCGTGAGATGGTGGACCTGATCAACGAGATCACCGGTCACAGCATCGAGCCCCTGGTCACTCCGCGTCGGCCGGGCGACCCGGCCCGCGTGGTCGCCTCGGCGGAGCGCATCGAGTCGCAGTTGGGCTGGAAGGCGCAGCACGACGTCCGCTCCATGATCAGCTCCGCCTGGGAGGGCTGGGGCGCGAACCGCGCGGTCCGCGCGACGGTCTGACGCGAGCGTTTCCGTAGGCGGGGTGCCCCTGGTGGGGCACCCCGCTTTCGCGTGCCCGATCCCTGCCGGCGGGCTCGGATGCCGGCGCGGGCCGGTGGCGGGCGGGCGGCCGGAGCCGGGCCCTCAGGGCCGGTGGCGGGTGGGCGGCCGGAGCCGGGCCCTCAGGGCCGGTGGATGCGGTCCACTCCGTAGTACGTGGCCGTGCACTGCGCCGCCCAGTCCCGCCGGTACGAGGAGGCGAAGAGGGGTTCGGAGAGACCCCCGATGAGCAGCGGCTGATAGGCGACGTCGCGGGCGCCCGCCGCCACCTCCGCCCGGATGCGGGCGTTCTGACGGTCCCATGCGGCAGCCCGTACCACCGTGTCCGTGGTCAGCGCGTAGACCGGCTGCACCAGGGCGGCCGCGCTGCCGACGGCGACCGCGCCGATCGCCACGAGCGCGGCGGCGCGTCCCGCGGGCCGCGCGGGCTTCAGCAGGCGTCGTCCCCACACGTGGCCGCCCCACGCGCCGTACGCGCAGAGCACGAGCAGCATCGGCAGGAGGAAGCTCGTCCAGGTCCGGCCGTACGTCCAGCCGACGTCGCCGTAGCCGCTGCGCAGTCCGAAGACCACGGCCAGGGAGGCGAGGGCGATCAGCGGCAGCGGCAGGAGCACCGCGACCAGGAACAGCCTGCGGGGCGGGAGCCCCGAGGCATCCCGGGGGACGGCGCTGCCGTCCTGCCGGGGCGCGGCGGCCAGCGCCAGGCCGAGCAGCGCGCCGACGGCGAGCGCCCCCAGGTACGCCCACTGGCCGCCGACCGTCTGCCAGAGGCGCCACCAGTCCTGGAACGTCTCTCCGAGCTGGGCCGCCGACAGTGGCTCCTGCGGGTGCTGGGCGCGCCGCCAGCGTGCGCCGGGTGAGGTGTAGAGCAGGACGAGCCCGAGGAGGAGCCCAAGACACGCCGCCGCACACCAGGTGGAGACGTACCGGTTCGCCGCCCAGCCGAACCAGGGCAGACAGAGGATCCCGACGGTGGCCGCGAGCAGGCCGGCCACCAGCGTGAACGGTTCGCTCAGCATGCCGAGCGCCGCTCCGGTCAGGAGCACCGCCCCCACCGCCGCGATCCTGGCCCACCGCACGCCGCTGCGCGCGGCCCGCACGGCGCCGAGCACGGTCCAGAGGCCGATCACGCTCGGCAGGGTGTGGGAGATGGTGGCGGGCGCCCAGAGCAGTACCTGGTACGAGCGGGTGCCCGCGAAGAACAGCAGCGCGGAGAGGAGCCCCGCCGCGGCCACGAGCGGGACGACGGGCAGCCGGGGACGGGGCTCGGCGAGGGCGGCGGGCTCGGCGCGTGTGCCCGTGGCGTGGTGCAGGGAGCGCAGGGCGGCGCGGGCGAGGAGGAACAGTCCCGAGCCGAGCGCGACCACCAGGAAGGCGGGCAGCAGTTTCGGCCCCCGCATGCCGTCGGAGTAGAGCAGCCCGGTCAGAAAGGCGTTGGTGACGCGTCCGTTCTGGGTGAGGTAGAAGTCCGACGTGATGCCGAGGACCCCCATGTCCCGGGTCTTCCACAGGGCGCACCAGTCGTCCGACGTGGGGCGAACGTACAGACCGAGGAAGGCGCCGACCGAGAGCAGCGCGCCCGCTCCGGTGGCGATGACCAGCGCGATCCAGGGGAGTACCTGCCGGAGTCCGCGCGCCGCGTCGGTGTGCTGTTCTTCGTCGTCCGACATTCGTGCGTCACCGAGGTCCGACAGGGTCGTTCTACTCACGGGGCATTGCTCCAGGGGGCCGAGTTCCGTGGCACGAGGGCGCCGCCTCCGTGGCGTCGCCAAGGTATCGGCACAACGGGTCTCTTCGGGTGACAAAAGCCAAAAAAACGCCACGAATAGCAGTATCTTCCCCGCATGCTTTGCCGCATGGACGACATGCCGACCGGGGGTGGCCACCCGGGCGACGCCGGACGGTCACCGCCGCTTCGTACCGTGGCCGCGCTGCTCGAAGGCGAGTTCGGTGGCGGTCCCTCAGGACGTTCTCTTGCCCATCCCTCTGGAGTGACCGTTCATGACCAGGCTTTCCGTCGTCGTCCCCTGCTACAACGAGGAGGACGTCGTCGAACGCTTCGACGCGCGGATGCGCCAGGTGCTCGACACACTCCCCGTCGGTTACGAGATCTGCTACGTCGACGACGGCAGCTCCGACGGAACGCTGGACAAGCTGCGCGAGATCGCCGCCCGGCACCCGCACCGCACCCAGTACGCCTCCTTCAGCCGTAACTTCGGCAAGGAGGCCGCCATGCTCGCCGGCCTGCGCAAGTCCACCGGTGACGCCGTGGTCATCATGGACGCCGACCTCCAGCACCCGCCCGAGCTCCTCGCGCGCATGCTGGACCTGCACCACCAGGGCCACGACCAGGTCATCGCGCGCCGGACCCGCGAAGGCGACAAGAAGCTCCGATCCGCGCTCAGCCGGATGTACTACCGGGCGGTCAACCGCTGGGTCGACGTGGAACTCACCGACGGCGTCGGTGACTTCCGCCTCCTGTCCCGGCCCGCCGTCGACGCGCTGCTCTCGCTGCCCGAGTACAACCGCTTCTCCAAGGGCCTCTTCTCCTGGATCGGCTTCGACACCGTCACCTTCGACTACCAGAACGCCGCACGCGAGGGCGGTGAGACGAAGTGGAGGTTCAGCTCCCTGATCAACTACGGCATGGACGGGCTGATCTCCTTCAACAACCGTCCGCTGCGCATCGCCCTCTGGCTCGGCATGACACTGACCGGCCTCGCCGCCCTCTACGCGGCCTGGGTCGTCGTCGCCGCCCTCACCCAGGGCGTCACCGCCCCCGGATACGTCACCCTGGTCGCGATCATCGCGGGACTCGGAGGCGTGCAGATGGTGATGCTGGGGCTGATCGGCGAGTACATCGGCCGTATCTACTACGAGACGAAGCGCCGGCCGCACTTCCTCGTCAAGGAGACCCACCGCTCCTTCGGCCGCGGCGCGTCCGAGCGCGCCGCCGCCGAGCGGATCAGCGTCGTGGCCACCGAGGGAGAGCACTGATGGGAGCCGGGTCTCCCACCGCCCGGCGCGGACGGCTCGCCGAGATCTTCCGCTTCGCGCTCGTCGGCGGCGTCAACACCGGCACCTTCTTCGGCTGTTACCTGCTGCTCCACCCGTGGATGCCCTACTTCGCCGCGTACTCCCTCGCCTTCGTCCTCAGCATGATCGGCTCCTTCTTCCTCAACACGTACTTCACCTACCGCACCCGGCCGACCTGGAAGAAGTTCGCCCTCTTCCCGCTTACCAACGTCACCAACTACCTGGTGCAGAGCGTCGGTCTGTACGCGCTCGTCACCTGGGCCGGAATGGACGACAGAATCGCGCCACTCGTCGCGGCCGTCGTCGCCATCCCCTTCACCTACCTCATCTCCCAGCGGATCCTCGTCCCCCGGAACAACGGACAGGACACCGACGACCCCGGTCCAGGGAGCGAAACGGACGAGCGGCAGCCCTCCCGGCTCGCGTAGATTGCCTGGCAGTCGCGGCGGGGAACACACGGCGCGTGGGACAGCCGAGTGAGGACGACGCAGGTGGCGGCACAGGTGACGACGCAGATGACCGGAGAGACGGACGACGCGAGGCGATATGTGACGGAGGCCCGCAGGATCGTCGTCAAGGTCGGATCCTCCTCCCTCACCACCGCCTCCGGAGGCCTCGACGCCGACCGCGTCGACGCCCTCGTCGATGTGCTGGCCAAGGTCCGCAGCGGCGGCGAGAAGGAGATCGTCCTCGTCTCCTCCGGCGCGATCGCCGCAGGACTCGCGCCGCTCGGACTCACCCGCCGCCCCAAGGACCTCGCCCGGCAGCAGGCCGCCGCCAGCGTCGGCCAGGGCCTCCTCGTCGCCCGGTACACCGCCTCCTTCGCCCGCTACGGCGTCCGTGTCGGACAGGTCCTCCTCACCACCGACGACACCAGTCGGCGCGCGCACTACCGCAACGCCTACCGAACCCTCGACCAGCTCCTCGCCATGGGCGCGCTGCCGGTCGTCAACGAGAACGACACCGTCGCCACCGACGAGATCCGCTTCGGCGACAACGACCGGCTCGCCGCCCTCGTCGCCCATCTCGTCCGCGCCGACCTGCTCGTCCTGCTCTCCGACGTCGACGGCCTCTACGACGGGGACCCGTCCAAGCCCGGCACGTCGAGGATCGCCCAGGTCGCCGGCCCCGACGACATCGCCCATGTGGAGATCGGCTCCGCAGGGAAGGCGGGCGTCGGCACCGGCGGCATGGTCACCAAGGTCGAGGCCGCCCGGATCGCCGCCGCCGCCGGCATCCCCGTGGTCCTCACCTCCGCGAGCCGCGCCGCCGACGCCCTCGCCGGGCGCGACACCGGTACGTACTTCCACCGCACCGGCCGCCGCTCCGCCGACCGGCTCCTGTGGCTGGCGCACGCCTCCACCCCGCAGGGCTCCCTCACCCTGGACGACGGAGCCGTACGAGCCGTCGTCGAGGGCAAGAAGTCCCTGCTCGCGGCCGGTGTCGCGGGCATCGAGGGCGACTTCGTGGCGGGCGACCCGGTCGAACTGCGCGACACCGCCGGCCGGGCCGTCGCCCGCGGTCTCGTCAACTTCGACGCCAAGGAGATGCCCCGGATGCTCGGGCGCTCCACCCCCGAGCTCGCCAGGGAGCTCGGCCCCGAGTACGAGCGCGAGGTCGTCCACCGCGACGACCTGGTCGTCATCCGCTGACCCTCGGGCCCCTCCCGAAACGGCTGAAAGTGCGGCCATCCGGAAGGGACGTTTACCAAAACCGCCCCAAGTGCCGCCTCGGGCTGGTCAACTTTGTCTCGGGGGTAAGAGAGCAGGGGCGGGGTACAGCACCACACGCATCACACAGGAGGCCGCCGGTGAGACGAGCGCGCCCAGGGGCACCGCCCCGAGGGACTGCCGAACGCGCCCTGACCAGTGTCGAGGCCGGAGCCGACTTCGACGAGGCACGGGACAGGTCCACGGACACCAAGACCGAGACCACCACCGAGACACGCGAGGTTCGCGAGGCACGTGAGGCACGCGCCAAGGAACAGCCCGTGTCCAAACTCTGGCACATCACGCTCAGCGTGTCGGGTGTGGAGTCACCCCTGAAGGAGGTGCGCCGCGGGCTCGAACAACTGGCCCACGACCACCCCTTCCTGCTGACCAGCAGGTATGCCAACGACCACGCCGAGATCCGGTACTGGGAGGAGGCCCGCGACCTGCACGACGCCGCGGCCGTCGCCCTGCGCCTGTGGGGCGAGCACCGGCAGACCGCCAAGCTGCCGCCGTGGGAGATCGTCGGCCTCGAGGTCATCGACCGCGAGACCTACCACCAGCGGATCGCGGAGGGCTACGGCCCGCCGCCGGCCGCTCCGGTCGGCGTCCACCCGTACTGAGCGGGGGCGCGTTCCTGCACGGGGGCGTGTTCAAGACGCCTCCCCGTGCGGGGCGTCTCGGAACCACCGGGGCACGTCTCGCAGTGCGGGATACGTGAGGGATGTCCGCAGGGGTGCCAGTACCCTGCGGGCATGACCTCGCTCACGCCCCTCGACAACCTGTCCCCGGTCACCCGGGCCGCCTACCGGGCCCGTGGCGCCGCCGCCGAAATCGCGCCACTCCCGCGCGCGACCAAGGACGACGCCCTGCTGGCGATCGCGGACGCCCTCGAAGTGCGCACCGCCGAAATCGTCGAGGCCAACGCCGAGGACATCGCCAAGGCCCGCGAAGCCGGGACCAGCGAGGCGATCATCGACCGGCTGACCCTCACCCCCGAGCGCGTCCGGGCCATCGCCGCCGACGTCCGCGACGTGGTCGCGCTGCCCGACCCCGTCGGCGAGGTCGTCCGCGGCTCGACCCTGCCCAACGGCATCGACCTGCGCCAGGTCCGCGTCCCGCTCGGCGTCGTCGGCATCATCTACGAGGCCCGCCCCAACGTCACCGTCGACGCCGCCGCCCTCTGCCTCAAGTCCGGCAACGCCGTCCTGCTCCGCGGCTCGTCCTCCGCCTACGCCTCCAACAGCGCCCTGGTGAAGGTCCTGCGCGACGCCGTCGGCGGCGCCGGACTGCCCGCGGACGCCATCCAGCTCGTCCCCGGCGAGTCCCGTGACTCGGTCCGCGAGTTGATGCGCGCCCGCGGCCTCGTCGACGTCCTCATCCCGCGCGGCGGAGCCTCCCTGATCCGGACGGTCGTCGAGGAGTCCACGGTCCCCGTCATCGAGACCGGCACCGGCAACTGCCACGTCTACGTCGACGCCCAGACCGACCTCGACATGGCCGTCGACATCCTGATCAACTCCAAGGCCCACCGGGTCAGCGTCTGCAACGCGGCCGAGACCCTCCTCGTCCACCAGGACGTCGCCGCGGCCTTCCTGCCCAGGGCCCTCGACGCGCTCGCCGAGGCCGGTGTCACCGTCCACGCCGACGAGCGGGTGATCGCCTTCGCCGAGCGCTCCAAGGCCACCGTCGTACCGGCCACGCCGGAGGACTGGGAGACCGAGTACCTCTCGTACGACATCGCCGCCGCCGTCGTCGACTCCCTCGACAAGGCCGTCGAGCACATCAGGACCTGGTCCTCCGGTCACACCGAGGCGATCGTGACCACCTCGCAGGCCGCGGCGCGCCGCTTCACCCAGCTGGTCGACTCCACCACGGTCGCCGTGAACGCCTCCACCCGGTTCACGGACGGCGGCCAGTTCGGCTTCGGCGCGGAGATCGGCATCTCCACCCAGAAGCTGCACGCCAGGGGCCCCATGGGCCTTCCGGAGCTCACCTCGACCAAGTACATCGTCACCGGCGACGGTCACGTGCGGTAATCGCTCCTTTCGGTACGGGCGGGGAGGGTTCGCACTCTCCCTGCCCAAAACCACCTCGCGGGTCTACTCTGAATCCGTGCCGGACGACGTGGGGGGCACGCCGTTCCAGAACGGCGGGGACCCTGAGGACTCTGTCGACCGCGGAGGCGCCGACGAGGTCTACGCCGACGTGGTGTTCGACGAGGCCTTCGTGCGGGCCGCGACCGTCCACGAACCCACCGCCGTCGAGCGGCTGCTCGCCGCCGCCCAGGCCCGCGCGGAGGCCGAGTCGGCCCGCGCCCGCGCCGGTGGCGGATCGGCCGACGACGACCTCTACGAGGACTTCCACGACGTCTCCGGCCTCACCTACGAGCCGGACGACGTCGGCGACGACGCCAGCCCCTACGGCCGCCACGGCGGCGCTCTGCGCCCCTACCGGGGCAGCGCCCGCTGGCACCGGCCCGTCGCCTGGGTCCTCGCTCTCGTCATGGGGATCGGCATGGTCGCCCTGGCGTTCAGCGCCGTCTACCGGGGCGCGGCCGCCAACCGCCAGGACCAGGTTCCGCCGCCGGCCACGACCGGCGTCGACACGCCCAACCCGAACCCGGCCCCGCCCGCCGCCCACGCGCCCGCGGCACGCTCCGCGTCCCCCAAGTAGGCCGGCTCCGCATCTCCCGAGTAGGCACGCTCCGCGTCCCCCGCATCGCGGTCCGCTGCCGTCCCGGTGCGGTCCGCGTCCCCCGGGTGGCCGAGCCGCACGGCTCCACGGCGGCGCGGACACACCCTGACGGCGGAATTCTTCCGAACTTGTCCTGTACCTGGGCGTTTACCGAAGCCCCCGCGGACCTACCCTGAAGGTATGGCAGGGCGTGGCGACCCGCCTGAGGGGACACCCGAGGGTCTCCCCGGCGGTGAGGACGAGTACAGGTCCGTCGTCTTCGACGAGGCGTTTGTCCGTGCTGCCCACCTCCAGGAGTTCTCGGCCCGGGAGCGGATGGGCGAGCACACCGAGGCCGTCCGCAGCCGCCCGTCGTCCTGGGAGGGCCGGAGCGGCTCCCGCCAGGCCCTCATGCTGGTCCTGCTGATCCTCCTCGCCTTCGGTACGGCCATCTATCTGGGCGTCCGGAACCCCTACCAGCCGCCCGCCGACCAGCGGGCCGAGCCACTGCGGACCACCGTGGTCCCGCTCGCCCCGCAGGGCCCCGTCGTCGGCGGTGTGCCCGACCGGCTCTTCGACCACAGTCCGGTCGCCGAGTACCGCACGGGGGCCGCCGGCATCAACCTCCCCGTCGCGGGGCGCACCACCCACTTCGCCGAGAGCCAGGTCGTCACCGCCCTGAGCATCGCCAAGGACTATCTGGTGGCCTCGTCCCTGGAACCCGACGTCCTGGCCGGGGTCACCGTGCGGCCCGCGCGCCTGCTGCTCGACCCCGACCAGCTGGAACAGTTCGACCGGAGCGTGGAGGCACCGGCCGACGACGGCCGGCACGCCCTCGCCGCCTGGCTGGTCCGCTTCGACCCGCGCCAGGCCGTCCTCGCGGACCCCTCGGCCCGCGTCCAGGGCACTCTCCGCTTCGAGGAGACCGGACCCGACACCCTGGACGTCACCGCGGACCACACGTACACCTACGCGCTCCGCCCGGCCGCCCAGGGCGCGGGACCGGTCGGTCAGGCCTCGCTCTTCACCGTCCACCGCGAGGTGCACTTCCGCTTCGACCGCGAGGACCTGCGCATGCACCGGGCCGAGCTGGTGACCAGCACCGTCGAGGCGGGCCCGCAGGCGTGCGGCGCGGACACCACCGGCTCCCTGAAGCCGCTCCTGGCCGGAGCGCGGGCCCCCGAGGCGGGCGGCGGACCTCCGGTCACCGACCCGTACGCCACGGGCCGCCCCGCCGCCCCCTCACTGTGCGGAGCGCTGGCGCCGGACGCGCAGCCCTCGCTCTGAGACCACGAGCCCTCAGCCCTTGCTCTGAGACCGCGAGCCCTCAGCCCTTGCTCTGAGACCGCGAGCCCTCAGCCCTTGCTCTGAGACCACGAGCCCTAAGCCCTTGCTCTGAGACCACGAGCCCTCAGCCCTTGCTCTGGGGCCCGCAGCCCTCAGCCGTCGCTCTGAGGCCCGCAGTGCTTCGCCGTCGCTCTCAGACCGCGAGCCCTCAGCCCTCGCTCCTGAGGCCCCGAGCGCCCGGTTCTCGCTACTTGGCGTCCCCGGCGCCGCTGTCCGGGCCGCTCTTGCCGTCCCCGGCTGTCCCGGTGGTCCCCGTGGTTCCGTCGGTCCCCGCGGCGTCCGGCTTCTGCGGGCCCTGGCCGCCGCCGAAGGCGTTGCGCAGCTTGCCGCCCAGGTCGCCCGCCAGGTCACCGGCGCCACCGGCTATGTCACCGACCAGCTTCATCAGCGGATCCTTGCTGGTCCGCACGGTGTCGGCGTAGTGCCCAGCCGACTCGCGGAAGGAGTCCGTGACCGAGGCGTCCTTGTCCTCCGAGCGCTTCGGGTAGTGGCCGTCCATGATCCGCTGGAAGTCGCGGCTCTCCGACCACTTCTTCAGCTCCGCCGCCCGGACGGTGGTGAAGGGATGCGTGCGCGGCAGCACGTTGAGGATCTTGAGGACCGAGTCCCGCAGGTCCCCGGCCTTCTCGTACTCGTCGGCCTGGGCGAGGAACGCGTCCACGTTCATCTCGTGGAGGTGGTTGCCGCCGGCGATCTTCATCAGACCGCGCATCGACGCCTGCACGTCCTGCCCGACGAGGAGCCCGGCCCGGTCGGCGGAGAGCTCCGACTTGCGGAACCACTCGCGCAGCGCCGTGACGATGGCCATGATCGCGACGTTCCCCAGCGGGATCCAGGCGATCTTGAGGGCCAGGCCGGTGAGGAAGAGCAGCACCGTGCGGTACACGGAGTGCCCGGACAGTGCGTGGCCCACCTCGTGGCCGACGACCGCACGCATCTCCTCCTCGTCGAGGAGCTCCACGAGGCCGGTCGTGACGACGATGATCGGCTCGTCCAGGCCGATGCACATCGCGTTGGGCTTCGGGTCCTGCGTCACGTACATCGGCGGGACCTTCTCCAGGTCCAGGATGTAACAGGCGTCCCGCAGCATGTCGTTGAGATGGCTGAACTGCGCGTCGCTCACCCGGACGGAGTCCGAGAGGAAGAGCAGTCGCAGACTGCGCTCCGGCAGCAGCCCGCTGAGCGCCTTGAAGACCGTGTCGAAGCCGCTGAGCTTGCGCAGCGCCACCAGCGCCGAGCGGTCGGCCGGATGCTCGTAGGCCCGCGAGGAGATGCCGGGGAACCGCTTCCGCTGCCTGCTCGGCACGTTCCCCTGGTCGTTCTCGGTCATGGATGCCCCCTGTTCGTACGAGTCGATGCTCGTCCCCCTGACGAACCCCAGCCTAGGCGCTGGCGCTACCGTGTGCCGGGGCCTGTGGATAACTCGGGCACCAAGGACGACCGAGGAGCACGACCGACATGCCGGACACCGTCGACACCGCCGCCGCCCTGCTCGCGGCCGCCGCGCAGCAGGGGCCGGGTGACACGCTCCGTATCGTGCTGCTGGTCTCGATCGTGGGCGGCGCGCTGCTCGCCTGGTTCCTGCTGCGCGGCTACCGCACCGACGACTCGGCTGACGCCCGCACCGGCGACGGCGCCGGCGGCGGCAGCGAAGGCGGCCCGGACGGCAACACGGACCGTGACGCGAGTGCCTGAGTCGGCGTGAGCCCGCCCGGACCGCCCGCATACGATGTGCGCGAAGTCTCCGCTCCCATCCCCGATCGATAGGTCTGCCGAAGATGAGCCTCCACAGCACCGCCGCCAACCTGGTCACTCTCGCCGAGGGCGCCGAGCACGGCGGCAACCACGACAGCCTCAGCCCCTACCTCACCGGCTTCGGTGCCTTCGGCGCCCTGCTTCTGCTGCTGTGGATCACCACGCGCTTCAACCGCGACCGCTGAACCGGCGACCCTGATCAGGCGTCCGCTGCCGTGCCAGTAGGCTCTGCACGCATGGGAGAGCAGGAAATGCCTACTGGCGGGCGCGGGAAGCGCCGACTCGGCGTGATGGGCGGAACCTTCGACCCGATCCACCACGGACACCTGGTGGCGGCCAGCGAGGTCGCCGCCCTGTTCCACCTGGACGAGGTCGTGTTCGTGCCGACCGGGCAGCCGTGGCAGAAGAGCGACCGGGCCGTGTCCGCGGCCGAGGACCGCTATCTGATGACGGTCATCGCGACGGCCTCCAACCCGCAGTTCTCGGTCAGCCGGATCGACATCGACCGCGGCGGCGCGACCTACACCATCGACACCCTGCGGGACCTGCGCTCCCTCAACAGCGACTCGGACCTCTTCTTCATCACCGGGGCCGACGCGCTGTCGCAGATCCTCACCTGGCGCGACGCCGAGGAACTCTTCTCGCTCGCGCACTTCATCGGCGTCACCCGGCCGGGTCACGACCTCACCGACGACGGACTGCCCAAGGGCGGCGTCTCGCTGGTCGAGGTTCCCGCGCTCGCCATCTCCTCCACCGACTGCCGGGCGAGGGTCGCACAGGGCGATCCCGTCTGGTATCTGGTCCCGGACGGCGTGGTGCGCTACATCGACAAGCGCCAGTTGTACCGCGGCGAGTGAGCTTCGGGGAGGGCCACCGGTGAACGATCAGCAGCATCCGTACGACCCGTACTATCCGCAGCCGCAGATCATCGGCTACGACGAGTACGGGCAGCCGGTGTATCAGCAGCCGCAGCAGGGATACGGATATGACCCGTACGCCCAGCAGCAGTACCAGGAACCGCAGCAGCAGTACCAGGAGCAGCCCTCGCAGTACCAGGGGCAGCCCCAGCCGTCCCACGAGCCGCAGTACGACCCGTACGGACAGCAGGGCTACAGCTACCCCTCCTACGACACGGGGCAGCAGTGGGCGGCCCAGCCCGAGTCCGCCGCACCCGTCGCGCCCGCCGCACCCCCCATGGCGCAGGCCGCACCTCCCGCGGCGCCGGCCGCGCCCGTCGCGGCGCCCGCCGGGGTCCCCGGCCAGCGCCCCGCCTCCGAGCGCTCCGCGCCGGCCCGGCCCGCCCCCGACGACGACCGTGAGTACCGCACCGAGCAGTTCTCGTTCATCGAGGAGCCGGACGAGGACTCCGAGGACGTCATCGACTGGCTGAAGTTCACCGAGAGCCGTTCCGAGCGGCGCGAGGAGGCCAGGCGCAAGGGCCGCAACCGGATCATCGCCCTTGTCGTCGTGCTCGTCCTCGCGGCCGTGGGCGGCGTCGGCTACCTCTGGTCCGCGGGAATGCTCCCCGGGGCCTCCGAGGAGCAGCAGAAGGGGGGCACCGCGACCGGTCCGCAGAAGCGCGACACGATCGTCATCCACCTCCACAACACCACGGGAGGCGGGACCTCCACCGTCCTGCTCGTCAACAACACCACCACCGGTCAGGGCACCTCGGTCCTGATTCCCAACTCCGTCGTCGTCGCCGACGGAGAGGGCGCCGCGACCACCCTCGGCAAGTCGGTCGAGGACGACGGGTCCAGCGGGACCCGCGAGGCGATCGGCAATCTCCTCGGCGCCCCCATCACCGGCACCTGGCGCCTGGACACGCCGTACCTGGACACCCTCGTCGACCTCGTCAGCGGTATCGAGACGGACACCGACATCGACGTGCCCGACACGAAGAAGGGCGCCGATCCGCTGGTCAGGAAGGGCGAGAAGCAGTCCCTGAACGGCCGCGCCGCCGTCGCCTACGCGACCTACCGGGCCCCCGGCGAGGCCGAGACCAAGCAGCTCCAGCGCTTCGGCCAGGTCATGTTCGCGGTACTGCGCAAGATCTCGGACAATCCCGAGTCCGCCACGATGACCGTCGAGAGCCTCACCCAGATCTTCGACCCCTCGCTCTCCGAGAAGGACCTGGGCGCCGCCCTGGCCAAGCTCGCCGAGCACGCCAAGGTCGGCGACTACAAGACGGCCCTGCTCCCGGTCGGCCAGGACGGCATGCTGACCGAGGGCGCGAGCGACAGTGTGGTGAAGGACATCCTGGGCGGAAAGGTCACCGCCCCCGAGGCGGGCGACGTGCCCCGGGTCTCGCTGCGGGACGGTTCCGGCAAGAAGGCGACCGAGGCGGCCCGGATCGTCCTGATCAACGGCGGCTACGCCTTCGTGGGCGGCGGCGACGCGGACACCCAGGAGAAGTCGCAGGTCGTCTACGGTGACGACCTCCAGAAGGCGACGGCGGCCGAGGTGGCCAAGACGCTGGGTCTGCCGGCCGGCTCGGTAGCCAAGGGCAAGCCCTCGGGAGCGGCCGCGGTGACCGTGATTCTGGGCCAGGACTACAAGGTGCCGGAGGCCCCGTAACGGCGCTCCGGAAAACGTTGGCGGGGCCGTCGGCGGTCCGTGAGACCCTGGAGGGGTACTGGACCGCCGACGAAAGCCTGCTTGTGACCGCCACGGATCGTTCCATCGAACTCGTCAACGCCGCCGCTCAGGCGGCCGCCGACCGGCTCGCGCACGACATCATCGCGTACGACGTCAGCGATGTGCTGTCGATCACCGACGCCTTCCTGCTCGCCTCCGCGCCCAACGACCGCCAGGTCAAGTCGATCGTCGACGAGATCGAGGAGCGCCTCAACAAGGACCTCGGCGCCAAGCCGGTCCGCCGTGAGGGCGACCGCGACGCGCGTTGGATCCTCCTGGACTACGTCGACATCGTCGTCCACGTCCAGCACAGCGAGGAGCGTGTCTTCTACGCGCTCGAGCGCCTGTGGAAGGACTGCCCCGAGCTCGAGCTCCCCGAGGACGCGGCGAAGACCCGCGGCAAGGGTGCCGAGCACGCCGAGCTGACCGGTGTCGACCTCTCCGAGCACGCCGCAGGGCTGCCCGACGGACCCGACGGTGAGCTGAGCTGAGCACCACCAAGGGCGGCACTGGCCGCCGCATCGTTCTCTGGCGTCACGGCCAGACCTCCTGGAACCTGGAGCGCCGCTTCCAGGGCTCGACCGACATCGAGCTGACGGAGACCGGCGTCGCCCAGGCGCGCCGGGCCGCCCGGCTGCTCGCCGCGCTGAAGCCGGACACCATCGTGGCCTCCGACCTGAAGCGGGCGGCGGCCACCGCCGCCGAGCTCGCCGTGCTCACCGGCCACGCCGTCGCCCACGACTCCGCGCTGCGCGAGACGTACGCGGGGGAGTGGCAGGGACTGACCCACGACGAGATCGTGGCGCGGTACGGCGAGCAGTACGCCGCGTGGAAGCGCGGCGAGCCCGTGCGCCGGGGCGGCGGCGAACTGGAGACCGAGGTGGCCGACCGGGCCGCCCCGGTGGTCCTGGAGCACGCCGACAAGCTTCCCGAGGACGGCACGCTCGTCGTGGTCAGCCACGGCGGCACGATCCGCACCACCATCGGCCGGCTCCTCGGTCTGGAGTCCCAGCACTGGGAGAGCCTGGGTGGCCTCTCGAACTGCTGCTGGTCGGTCCTCGGCGAGGGCGCGCGCGGCTGGCGTCTGATGGAGCACAACGCGGGCACGCTGCCCGAGCCGGTCCTCGGCGACGACGACTGAGCCCCACGACCGGCCTGCCGGACCCGGATTTCGCTTTCCGGCAGGTCACAGGCTAAAGTTCTTCTTGTTCGCAGCGCAGAGCGCGAAGAACACGAGGGGCTATAGCTCAGTTGGTAGAGCGCCTGCATGGCATGCAGGAGGTCAGGAGTTCAATTCTCCTTAGCTCCACAATCACCGGATCCCGTCCCCAGCAGGGGGCGGGATTCGTCGTTCCCGGGGTCCGTCGGCCGGTGGGGTCGGTCGTTCTACGGGGTCGGTCGTTCCGTCATCTCCCGCAGGGACGCGAGCCCGTGGCGGCTCTCCTCGTCGTTCGGCGTGTAGGCCACGATCCGGCACTCCGGCAACCCGTTCACCGAGAGGGAGACCGAGGTCAGCCGGATCTCGCCGGTCCGCGCGTGACGGAAGGTCTTCACCCGCGTCCCCGGCGGGACCACGTCGCCGCTGCGCCACAGCCGGGTGAACTCCGAGCTGGTCTCCGCCAGGGCCCGTACGAACTCCTCCCAGGCCGGCTCGCCGACATGGCGGCCGTACGCGCCCCGCAGCTGGGCCACCATCAGCGGCAGCTCCCGCTTCCGGTCGACCACCGGGCAGGTGGGTCCGGGCACGCTGAACAGCGCCCACAGCACGTTGCGTATGCCGAACGGGCCGGTGTCCAGGTCGTCCCGGCCCTCCTGGAAGAAGAGCAGCTCGTACATGGCGTTGGTCGCGAGCACGTCGTACCGCGCGTTGTAGAGCACCGCCGGGTGCGGGTCCAGGGCGTCGAGGATGCCCTGGATCTCCGGGCTGACCACCGCCACGTCCGAGGCCGACCGCTCCGGCGCGTACGGCACCTCGGCCAGGTGGTAGAGGTGCTCGCGCTCGGGCCGGTCGAGCCGGAGCGTCCTGGCCACCGCGTCGAGCACCTGCGCCGAGGCGTTGATCGGGCGCCCCTGCTCCAGCCACGTGTACCAGGTGACGCCGACGCCGGAGAGCTGGGCGACCTCCTCGCGGCGCAGTCCCGGCGTGCGGCGGCGGAGTCCCGGGGGCATCCCCACGTCCTCCGGTGTCACCCTGGCCCGGCGGCTGCGCAGGAACGCGGCCAGCTCCGGTCGTCGGCGTCGCTGTGTCGGTACCGCTGCCACGATCGTCACACCCCCATGGTCGAGTCCCCGTGCCGCCGCTGCCAGGTGGTGTCAGTACCAGCATCAGCGGGCTCTCGTTACCCGTATCCGATCGAGGTCACGCTCGGCGTATGACCTCGACCACAACACGTCCCGTACTCAGTAAAGACGGTGGCACCGACAACCGCCCCGGACTGTTGCTCGGCGTGGTCCTCGCCGCCCAGTTCATGGCGCTCCTCGACGTCTTCATCGTCAACGTCGCCGCGCCCACGATCCGTGTCGAGCTCTCCGCGTCCGGAGCCGCGCTCCAGCTCGTCGTCGCCGGATACACCATCGCCTACGCGGTGTTGCTGATCACCGGTGCCCGCCTGGGCGCCCTCGTCGGACACCGCCGGATGTACCTCGGCGGCCTCGCCGTCTTCACCGCGGCCTCCCTCGCCTGCGGCCTCGCCGCAGGAACCGGCCAGTTGATCGCCTTCCGGCTCGCGCAGGGCGCGGGCGCCGCCCTGATGATCCCTCAGGTCCTGAGCCTCATCCAGCGCGAGTTCGCCGGCGAGCGCCGTGTGAAGGCGCTCAGTGCCTACTCCGCGGTCCTGGCCACCGGCGCCGCCGCCGGGCAGGTCGTCGGCGGGATCCTGGTGAGCGCCGACCTCTTCGGCACCGGCTGGCGGCCCGTCTTCCTCGTCAACGTCCCCATCGGCATCGCCCTGCTCGTGCTCGGAGCCCGGGTCCTGCCCCGTGACGCCCCGGCCGGGGCCACGCGTGCGCGTGCCCTCGATCTGCCGGGCCTCGTCCTGCTCGCCGGCGCCGTGTCCCTGCTGACCGTTCCCCTGGTCCTCGGCCAGGAACAGGACTGGCCCCTGTGGTCCTGGCTCTCGCTCGGCAGCTCCCTGATGCTCCTCGCCCTCTTCGGCGCGTACGAGTCGCGGCTCGCCCGGCGCGGCGGCGCCCCGCTCATCGCCCCGCGCGTGCTGCGGCTCCCGGGCATGGGGCGGGCCGTCGTGTGGATCGCGGTGTCGATGGGAGTCAACGCCGGCTTCCTGTTCACCCTCACCCTGCATCTGCAGGGCGGACTCGGCCACAGCGCGCTGCGCGCCGGGCTCACCTTCGGTCCCGCCGCCGTCGTCTTCGGCACCGTCGGGCTGACCTGGCGGCGCTGGCCTGCCCGGCTCCACCGCGCGCTGATCCCGGGCGGATTCCTGCTCGCCGCCGCGGGAGCCCTCGGCGTCGGCGGGCTGCTCGCGGACGGTGGTGCGGGCGGCTGGGGGCTCTATCCGGCCCTGGGCGCGCTCGGCGCCGGGATCTCGCTGGCCTTCAGCCCCGCCCTGACCGGCGCGCTGGCCACCGTACGACCGGAGGACGCGGCCGACGCGAGCGGGCTGCTCGCCACCGTCACCCAGCTCGGCCAGCTCATCGGGGTCGCCGCGTTCGGGACCCTCTTCCTCGCCGCGTCGGACGGATCCGGAGCACAGAACTCCGCCGACGCGCTGCGGACGACCATGATCGCCCTGGCCGTCGCCGCGCTCGCCGGCGCGGTGGCCGGACCGTGGCGTCGAGCACGCTGACCCCCTTGCGGGGCCATGGCAGAATCGGACGGCCGGAGGGGGACGAGGATCCGGACGGGAGGGTGGCCCAAGTGCTCGGCGACAACGGCGGGGTGTCCTATGGGTGCACGGCCTGCGGCCACAGCTGGAGCTGACTGATGGGTGCACACAGGCGGAAGTGCGACTGGTGCGGCAGCGGCACGCCCATCGTGCGCGACATGGACCCCGTCAACCCGGGGTTCCAGTACTGGTGCGAGGAGTGCGCGCGGGCGCTGATCATAAAAGGCGACCCCATCGAGACGTACCGCGAGCTGGAGGGGGAGCCGATCTACGGCCGGCTCCTCGACGAGCACTGCACCCTCAAGCGGTTCTACTCCTTCGCCACGGCCTGACGCCGCAGCGTCAGCACGTACCCCACGAGCAGGGCCGTGGTCGTCAGCGGATAGATCGCGGACAGCACCATCTGACCCGCGTTCTGGTCCAGTTCCGGCCGGCCCGGGTCGTGCGGAACCCACCACAGCGCGAACGAGGCGAAGGCCAGGGCCACCGCCCCCGTCACCGGCCACGTGCGCGTGGCGCGGTCCGCGAGCAGGATCAGCAGGGGCACACACCAGACCCAGTGGTGGGACCAGGAGATCGGGCTGATCATCAGCGCCGTGAACGCGCAGACGATCACCGCCACCGCCTTGTCCCCGCGCACCGCCGCCCGCACCGCGAGGACCATCGCCACGCCGCCCAGGACGGCCGCGGTCACCGCCCACCACATGCCCGGGTCGTCGGTGTGCATCAGCCGGGCCAGGACCCCGCGGATCGACTGGTTGGCGGTCTCCTCGGCGAAGCCCACCCGGCCGGTCTCGAACAGCGTCTCCGTCCAGAACCGCTTCGAGTCCGCCGGCAGCACGAGCGCCACGGCCAGTGCCGTCCCCAGGAACACCCCGGTCGCCGTCACCGCCGTGCGCAGCCAGGTGTTCCAGCTCCGGTCCCGGCGCCACAGCAGCACGCCCGCGACGAGCAGCAGGACCACGAAGAGCCCCGGTGTGAGCTTTACCGCGGTCGCCAGGCCGATGCCCAGCCCGGCCCAGCGGCTGTCCCGGTGCCGGGTGAGGTCCCAGAGCACCGCCACCGCTATGAGCAGGTTGATCTGGCCGTACCGCAGGGTCGTCCACACCGGCTCGCACCAGACCACCACCGCGGCGACCCACAGTGTCGTACGCCACAGGTCCGTACGCGACAGCGACGGGCGGACCAGCTGGAGCGACAGCTGCACCAGCGCGACCACCAGGAGCAGGTTCCCCGCGGTGGCGAGCGTCCGCATCACGGGCACGCTCACCAGGGTCAGCGGGACGAACAGCAGGGCCGCGAAGGGCGGGTAGGTCATGCCGAGGTTCGCCGAGGTCGCGCGCATCGCGTACAGATCACCGCCCGCCCGGACCGTCTCGCCCTCGGCCCGGTAGACCATCACGTCGAGCATGTTCACGTGGGCGAGGCGTTGCGCCACCCAGAAGGCCACGAACGAGAGCAGGCAGATCGCCGCGGCGGTGGCCAGGGGCCAGGGCCGGGCGCGGGTCTTGGAGAGCACGGAGACGGACACAGTCGGCGACCCTACCCGGCAGGTCAGGAGGGCCCGGAGAATCGATTTGGAGATCTGCCGGGGAGCCGGTTAATGTTCTGTCTGTCGCCGCGAGGGAAACCGAAACGGAGACGGAAAGCAAGGGGCTATAGCTCAGTTGGTAGAGCGCCTGCATGGCATGCAGGAGGTCAGGAGTTCAATTCTCCTTAGCTCCACAGAAAAGAAGCGGGTCACCCGGATCGGGTGGCCCGCTTCTTCGTTGTCCGGCTTCACTCGCCGCGGCTCCGTCCGGCTTCATTCGCCGCGGCTCGGCGCCGTGGAACGCCGGTGCGGCCCGCTCGGGCCCTGCGGTACCCTGGCGCCATGCGTGCCGTACGCCTTCTGCTTACCGAGCCGCGCTGATCAGTCCCGGCGGATGACAGACATTCGTCGGAGTCGGCGCGGCGTCCCCTCCTGTGTGAGGGGTTTTTTCATTTCACGGCAGTCCGTGGCAGTGGGCAGAGACGATCGATGGAGCTTCAAGGACCATGACCGAGATCAATACGGCCGCCGAGACGGCGGCCCCGCATCGCTACACGGCGGCCATGGCCGCCGACATCGAGGCACGCTGGCAGGACTTCTGGGACGCCGAGGGCACGTACGAGGCCCCGAACCCCACCGGTGACCTGGCGGGCGACCCCGCGATCGCCGCCCGGCCCAAGAAGTTCATCATGGACATGTTCCCGTACCCCTCGGGTGCGGGCCTGCACGTCGGCCACCCGCTCGGCTACATCGCCACGGACGTCTTCGCCCGCCACGCGCGCATGACCGGCCACAACGTGCTGCACACCCTGGGCTTCGACGCCTTCGGCCTGCCGGCCGAGCAGTACGCCGTGCAGACGGGCACGCACCCGCGTGTGTCCACCGAGGCCAACATGGAGAACATGAAGGTCCAGCTGCGCCGGCTGGGCCTGGGCCACGACAAGCGCCGGTCGTTCGCCACGATCGACCCCGAGTACTACAAGTGGACCCAGTGGATCTTCCTGCAGATCTTCAACTCCTGGTATGACGACGAGGCCGGCAAGGCCCGTCCGATCGCCGAGCTGATCGCGCAGTTCGAGAACGGCACGCGTGAGGTTCCCGGCACCACGCGCGCGTGGAGCGAGCTGACCGCCGCCGAGCGCTCCGAGGTCCTGGGCGAGTACCGCCTGGCCTACGCCTCCGACGCGCCCGTCAACTGGTGCCCCGGCCTGGGCACGGTCCTGGCCAACGAGGAGGTCACCGCCGACGGCCGCTCCGAGCGCGGCAACTTCCCCGTCTTCAAGTCCAAGCTGCGCCAGTGGAACATGCGGATCACCGCCTACGCGGACCGCCTGCTCGACGACCTGGACGCGCTGGACTGGCCCGAG
Organism: Streptomyces sp. CB02980; assembly: GCF_014451325.2. Taxonomy (GTDB): domain Bacteria; phylum Actinomycetota; class Actinomycetes; order Streptomycetales; family Streptomycetaceae; genus Streptomyces. The sequence continues at coordinate 222,727 of NZ_JACSCH020000011.1, forward strand.
GCCATCAAGCTGCAGCAGCGGAACTGGATCGGCCGCTCCGAGGGCGCCCGCGTCGACTTCCAGGTCGGCGACACCGGTGCCATCACCGTCTTCACCACCCGCCAGGACACCCTGTTCGGCGCCACCTACATGGTCCTGGCGCCCGAGCACGACCTGGTCGAGAAGATCGTCCCGGCCACCTGGCCCGAGGGCACCCACGACGTGTGGACCGGCGGACACGCCACCCCGTCCGAGGCCGTCGACGCCTACCGCAAGCAGGCCGCCTCCAAGTCCGACGTCGAGCGGCAGGCCGACGCCAAGGAGAAGACCGGCGTCTTCACCGGCGCGTACGCGACCAACCCGGTCAGCGGCGAGCGGGTCCCGGTCTTCATCGCCGACTACGTCCTGATGGGCTACGGCACCGGCGCCATCATGGCCGTCCCCGCCCACGACAGCCGCGACTTCGCCTTCGCGCGCGCCTTCGAGCTGCCGATGCGCTGCGTCGTCGAGCCGAGCGACGAGCGCGGCACCGACGCGTCGACCTGGGACGACGCCTTCTCCTCGTACGAGGCCAAGCTGGTCAACTCCTCCAACGAGGACGTGGCGCTCGACGGCCTGGGCGTCGTCGACGCCAAGGCGAAGATCACCGCCTGGCTGGCCGACCGCGGCATCGGCGAGGGCACCGTCAACTTCCGGCTGCGCGACTGGCTGTTCAGCCGCCAGCGCTACTGGGGCGAGCCCTTCCCGATCGTCTACGACGAGGACGGCGTCGCCCACTCGCTGCCCGAGTCGATGCTGCCGCTGGAGCTGCCGGAGGTCGAGGACTACTCGCCGCGCACCTTCGACCCGAACGACGCGGACACCCAGCCGGAGACCCCGCTGTCCCGCAACGAGGACTGGGTCAACGTCACCCTGGACCTCGGTGACGGCGCCGGTCCGCGCCCGTACCGCCGCGAGACCAACACCATGCCCAACTGGGCCGGTTCCTGCTGGTACGAGCTGCGCTACCTGGACCCGCGCAACTCCGAGCAGCTGGTCGACCCCGCCGTCGAGCAGTACTGGATGGGCCCGCGCGAGGGCATGCCCACCGGTGGAGTCGACCTGTACGTCGGCGGCGCCGAGCACGCCGTGCTGCACCTGCTGTACGCGCGCTTCTGGTCCAAGATGCTGTTCGACCTGGGGCACATCTCCTCGGCCGAGCCGTTCCACAAGCTCTACAACCAGGGCATGATCCAGGCCTTCGTGTACCGCGACGCGCGCGGCATCGCCGTGCCGGCGGCCGAGGTCGAGGAGCGCGACGGCGGCTTCTGGTACCAGGGCGAGAAGGTCAGCCGCGTCCTGGGCAAGATGGGCAAGTCCCTGAAGAACGCCGTGACGCCGGACGAGATCTGCTCCGAGTACGGCGCCGACACCCTGCGTCTGTACGAGATGGCGATGGGCCCGCTGGACGTCTCGCGCCCCTGGGACACGCGCGCGGTGATCGGCCAGTACCGGCTGCTGCAGCGGCTGTGGCGCAACATCGTCGACGAGTCGACCGGTGAGGTCACCGTCGTCGACGCCGCGGCCGACGAGGACACGCTGCGCGCCCTGCACAAGGCGATCGACGGCGTCGCCCAGGACATGGTCGCGATGCGCTTCAACACCGCCATCGCCAAGATCACCGAGCTGAACAACCACCTGACGAAGTCCGGTGGCGCGCTCTCCCGGTCGGTCGCCGAGCAGCTGGTCCTGCTGGTCGCCCCGCTGGCCCCGCACATCGGGGAGGAGCTGTGGCGCAGGCTGGGCCACAGCGACTCGGTGGTCCACCAGGGCTTCCCGGTCGCCGACCCGGCGTACGTCGTCGACGAGACCGTGACCTGCGTCGTGCAGATCAAGGGCAAGGTCAAGGCCCGCCTGGAGGTCTCCCCGTCGATCACCGACGCGGAGCTCGAGACGCTGGCGCTGGCCGACCCGCACGTGGTCGCCGCGCTGGGCGGCGCCGAGATCCGCAAGGTGATCGTGCGGGCGCCGAAGCTGGTCAACATCGTCGCCGGCTGACGCACATAGGGATTTCCCCTACGGGCAGGTTGGGGGTTCCGATGGAACCCCTGGCCTGCCCGTTCCGTTTACCGTGGAGGAACCACATCCGTGGGGACCGGACGGACGCCGGAGGGGCGCACATGGAAGCCGCGATTATCACGATCATGGCGCTGCTCTTCTTGTCCTTCGTGGCGCTGGGGGTCTACGCCACGGTGAAGGCGGTCAAGGCCGCCAAGCGCGGCGTGGACCGCACGATCGACCAGGCCCGGCGCACCGTCGAGGACACCACGCTGCGGGCCAAGAGCTTCGGCCAGGCCGGGACGGCGGGTGAGCTGGCCCGACTGAGGCTCTCGCTGCGCACCTCGATGCGAGCCACCCAGGAGGCCCTGCAGGCCGGGGTCGGCGAGGACGCCTCGCTGAAGGAGTCGCTCGAACTGTTCCACCGGCTCAGCGCGCACGGGCTCGAACTGGACGAGGACCTCAAGCGGATCGAGCGGGAGCCCGACCGGGCCTGGGCGGCCGGACAGCTCCCCGAGCTCACCGCACGGACCGAGCGGATCACCAGCTCGGCCGACGCACTGCGCCGCGCCGCCCGGGAGCGGGCCCTCAGGTTCGCCGAGGACGACCTGTCGTCGCTCAGCGCCCAGATCGACGTCGAGGCGGGTGCGCTGCGGCACTGGACGACGACGGGCCCGGAGACCACCTCAGGGACGACCGGGACGTCGGGGACCGCCGGCACGCCGGGGACGGTTCCCGGGGCGGCTTCAGGGAGCACGGTGCCGGGTGGCCAGGGTGCCGCCTCCGGGAGTTCGCGACCGGGAGCCGGCGGTGAGCCGTCCGCGATCACGGCGCCCGACCCCCGGCTGACCTCCTACCCCTGGGAGAAGTCGGCCCGCCCGGAGACCACCACCTGACGGAACCGCGGACGCGGAAGCCCGGCCGGGCGCCGGTCGGGACGGGCGCCCGGTGGCGTCAGAGCGTTCACGACGGGGGCCGGGCTGCCGCGCGCCGGTCTCGGCGGGTAACCTCCCGCTCATGTCCCGGCATGTCGCGATCGTCACCGATTCCACGGCCTACCTGCCACGCCAGACCAGGGAGCGGCACGCCATCACCACGGTCCCGCTGACCGTCGTCATCGGCGACCGCGCCCTCGAGGAGGGCACCGAGGTCTCGGCCAAGGCGCTCGTCGAGGCCCTGCAGAAGAAGCGCGCCGTCACCACCTCGCGGCCCAGCCCCGAGATCTTCGCCGAGGCCTACCGCGAGGCCGCGGAGGCCGGCGCGAAGGGCGTCGTCTCCCTCCATCTCTCCGCCGAGGTCTCCGGGACCTACGACGCGGCCGTGCTCGCCGCGAAGGACGCTCCCGTGCCCGTGCGGGTCGTGGACACCCGCATGATGGGCATGGCCCTGGGCTTCTGCGCCCTCGCGGCGGCCGAGGTCGCCGAGGCCGGGGGATCGCTCGACGAGGCCGTCGCGGCCGCCGAGAAGCGCGCCGCGGGCACCTCCGCCTACTTCTACGTCGACACCCTGGACTATCTGCGCCGCGGCGGTCGCATCGGGGCGGCGCAGGCGCTGCTCGGCTCCGCGCTCGCGGTGAAGCCGCTCCTCGAACTCGACGGCGGACGGATCGAGCTGCGGGAGAAGGTGCGGACGGCCTCGAAGGCCATCGCCCGGCTCGAGGAGATCGCCGTGGAGCGCGCCGGCTCCGGACCCGTCGACATCGCCGTCCACCATCTCTCCGCGCCCGAGCGGGCCGCCGCGCTCGCCGACCGGCTCAAGGAGCGGGTGCCTGGTGTGGCGGAGCTGCACGTCAGCGAGGTGGGAGCGGTCATCGGCGCCCACACGGGGCCCGGGCTGCTCGCGGTGGTCGTCTCGCCGCGCTGAGTCCGTACACGGGTCCATCCCCCGGGGGAGTGACGGAGTTGTCCACAGCGTGGGCTCTGTCCACGGAACGTGGGTGAGTCCCGCACAGCACGGCGGTGATTCCTACCGTCATCCGCATGACTCTTCGTACACGTATCTCATCGACGTCCTCCGGCGCTCTCGTCACGACGGGCGCTCCGACCAGCGGTCCCGGCAGGACGCCGGGCTCCGACGGCAGGACCCGCCCAGGGGCGCGTGGCGCGGCTCCTGGGCGGGTCAGGAGGCGGACCCGGGTGAGGAGGGCCGGGGCGGTTCCCGAGGCTGTCGTACGGCGGCGAGGGGATGAGCTGTTCCCGGCGGCGTCAGCAGCGGCAGCGGAGGAGGCGGCTGCGGCGGAGGACGCGATTGCGGGCCCGGTGGCGGAGGAGCGGGGATCTCCGTCGGGGGTACGGGATCGGGGTTCGCCGCCGGGGGTGCGGGCGCGGCTTGCGGCGGTGCTGCGTGACCGGACTCCGGTGTGGGTGCAGACGCGGATCGGGCTCGAACCGAGGGCGCTGGCCGCGCTGACGGTGGTGCTGGTCGTGGCCGCGGGTCTCGCGGGCGGCTATTTCTGGACGGGGCGGCCGGAGCCGGTGCGGGCTCCGGAGCTCGTGCGCGCCGCGCCGGTCGCTGCCGTACCCTCCGTACCCGCTGTACCCGCTGTACCCGCTGTACCCGCGGGGTCCGCCACGCGGGCCGGGCCGGGGTCTGGCGCGGGTGGGGCGCGGGTGATCGTGGATGTCGGGGGCAAGGTGCGCAGGCCCGGGGTGCTGACCCTGCCGGCCGGCTCGCGGGTGGCGGACGCCCTGCGGGCCGCGGGTGGGGCGAAGCCCGGCGCCGATCTCACCGGACTCAACCGGGCCCGGGTGCTGTTCGACGGCGAGCAGGTTCTCGTCGGGCTGCCGGGGACGCCGGTCGGGGGTTCAGGTCCTGGCTCCGGCGGCGGAGCGGGCCCCGGTGGCGGTACCGGTGGGGGTGGGCCGGGGGTGCCGTTGAGCCTCAACACGGCCACGGTCGAGCAGCTCGACACGTTGCCGGGCGTCGGTCCGGTTCTTGCCCGGCACATCGTCGACCATCGTGCGGAGCACGGCGGTTTCCGATCGGTCGGGGAGCTGCGGGAGGTCAACGGCATCGGCGAGCGACGGTTCGCCGAACTCGAACGGCTGGTGCGGCCGTGAAGCCGGACGAGGCGACGGTGGACGGGGCGACGGCGGACGAAGAGACAGCTGACGAGCGGGGAGCCAGGGCGCCCTCCTGGGAGGAGGGGCCGGCCGATCTCCGGCTGATCCCGCTCGCGGTGGCCGCGTGGGTGGCGGCGGCGATCGCGGTGGGGGTCTCCGGGTGGTGGACGGTGGCGGGAGTCGTGGTCTGTCTGGTGGGAGGCGGTCTCCTTCTGACGCCTGTGGCGGCGCGCTGGCTCGGCGGGACCGCCTGGCCCGGCGAGGCGATCGCGGCGGCGGACCCGCCGACTCGGCGGGGCACACCCGGGTGGCGGTTACGGGCGACTGCGTTCGCCGGAGTCCTGCTCTGTGCCGCCGCCGGGGCCGCGTCGGCCGGGCTGCATACGGCGGATCTGCGGCGCGGTCCCGTACCGGCCCTGGCGCGGGAGTACGCGCGGGCGCAGCTGGAGGTGACGGTGACCTCGGATCCCCGGCTCACCCGGCCCCGGGTGCGGGGCAGTGAGACGGTGCCGGTCTCCGTCGTCCTGGACGGCGAGGTGACCCGCGCCGAGCGGTCGGACGGGACGGTCCACCGGACGAGGGCGCCGGTGCTGCTGATCGTGCCGCCCGGGGAGGGGCGGGCGGAGTGGCTGCGGCTGCTGCCGTCCACGCGGCTGAGGGTCGGTGCCCGGCTCGCGCCGCCCTCGCGTCCCGGCGATCCCTTCGCGGCGGTGCTCAAGGTCGGCGGTGGGGGACCGCCGCGGATCGTCGGTCCGCCGAGCGCGCTGCAGCGGACGGCGGGGGAGCTGCGTGCCGGCCTGCGGCGGGCGACGGACGGCCTCGACCCGGACGCGCGGGCCCTGTTGCCCGGTCTGGTCGTCGGGGACACCTCACGGATCGGGTCCGAGCTGCGGGACGCCTTCGTGGCCACCGACCTCACCCACTTGCTTGCCGTTTCGGGAAGCAATCTGTCCGTCGTCCTGCTTCTGCTGGTCGGCCGTCCCGGGCGGGCCCATCAGGTGGAACGTGGCGGGCTCGCGCCCAGGTTGGGGATGTCGCTGCGGGTCACGGCGGTGGCCGGGGGAGCGCTGACGCTTGCCTTCGTGGTGGTCTGCCGGCCCGATCCGAGTGTGCTGCGCGCCGCGGCCTGCGGGTTCGTCGTGCTGCTCGCGATCGGCACCGGCCGGCGGAGATCGCTGATCCCCGCGCTGGCTGCCGCGGTACTGCTGCTGGTGCTCTACGACCCGTGGCTCGCGCGGAGTTACGGATTCCTGCTCTCGGTCCTCGCCACCGGAGCCCTTCTGACGGCGGCGCCACGCTGGAGCGAGGCGCTGCGGCGGCGCGGGGTGCCGGGCCGTCTGGCGGAGGTGTTGGCGGCGTCCCTGGCGGCGCAGGCGGTGTGCGCACCCGTCGTGGTGGTCTTCGCCGCCCGGGTGAGTCTGGTGGCGATCCCGGCGAATCTGTTCGCCGAGCTCGCGGTGGCGCCCGCGACGGTGTTCGGCTTCGCCACGCTCGCCGTGGCGGCGATCTGGATGCCGGCCGCGGAGGGGCTGGCGTGGGTGGCGGGGTGGCCGGCCGGGTGGATCGCGCGGGTGGCCCGTACGGGCGCCGCGCTGCCGGGGGCGGAGCTGAGCTGGCCCGGTGGGTGGTGGGGCGGGTTCGCTCTCGCCCTGGTGACCGCGGTGGTGGTTCTCGCGGCGCGCAGGCTGCCGTACCGGGGGCCGGTCGCCGGGCTCGTCGTCGTACTGCTGCTGCTCGTGGTGGTGCGGCCGGTGCCGCTGACGCGGTGGGCCACCGGATGGCCGCCGCGGGGCTGGGTGTTCGCGATGTGTCAGGTGGGGCAGGGGGATGCGACGGTCCTCGCGGCGGGCGGGGACGCGGCCGTTGTGGTGGACGCGGGCCCCGACCCCGTACCGGTGGACCGGTGTCTGCGGGAACTCGGGGTGCGCAGGGTGCCGTTGCTGGTGCTGACGCACTTCCACGCGGACCATGTGGCCGGGTTGCCGGGGGTGTTGCGGGGGCGGTCGGTGGGCGCGATCCAGACGACGGGTCTTGAGGAGCCGCCGGCCCAGGCGGCGTTCGTACGGCGGACGGCGGCGGCGGCGCGGGTGCCGCTGATCCGTGCGGGGCCGGGCGAGCGACGCAGGATCGGCGAGCTGGAGTGGACCGTGCTCTGGCCGACGGCAGGTGGTGGGGCGGCAGATGGTGGGGCGGTGGGGAGAGGGGCGGTGGGGAGAGGGCGAGCGGCGGCGGGCTCCGGTGGGGCGAACGACGCCAGTGTCGCGCTGCTCGTCAGGGCCGCCGGTGGGCTGACGTTGCTGCTGCTCGGTGATCTGGAGCCGCCGGCCCAGCGGGGGCTGCTGCGGGCTCATCCGGGGCTCGCGCCGGTGGACGTGCTCAAGGTCGCCCACCACGGCTCCGCGCATCAGGACCCGGGGCTGATACGGGCCGTACGGCCGCGGCTCGCGCTGGTGTCGGCGGGGCGCGACAACCCGTACGGGCATCCCTCGCCCCGGACGGTGGAGTCGTTGCGGGCCGGTGGGGCGCGGGTGCTGCGGACGGACCGCGACGGGGCGATCGCGGTCGTCGGGGCGGGGCCGGGGCTGGCGGCCGTACCGGGGGGAGGGTGACCGCCGACGGAGAGAATGCTTGTAAAGAAATCTTTCTAAAGATATCTTTTCATCATGCCGGAGGAGATCATCGACCCGCAGCCCGAGGGCCAGCAGCCCCGCAGTATCCGACTCACCGACCCGCGAGCCCTGCGCGCCTACGCTCACCCCCTGCGGATGTCGCTGGTGGGGATGCTGCGCAGCAGCGGCCCCTTCACCGCCACCCGGGCCGCCGAACTGACCGGCGAGTCCGTGGCCAGCTGCTCCTACCACCTGCGGATACTCGCCAAGTACGGGCTCGTGGAGGAGGCGCAGGGCGGCCGGGGGCGGGAGAAGCCCTGGCAGGCCACGGCCCAGTACACGGAGTGGCCGGAGTACAGCGAGGACCCGTCGATCGCCCAGGCGGCCGACGCGCTGAGCGTCGCCGTCGCCGAGCGGTACTTCGAGCGGGTCGCCCGGGCCATGGCGAACCGGCACCGGCTGCCGAAGGAGTGGCAGGAGGCCGAGCAGTTCGGCGACTCGCTGCTCCATCTCACCCACGAGGAGCTGGCCGACCTCGGAGCGCGCATCGGCGCGCTGCTCCGGCCCTACGAGGTGCGGGCCTCCGACCCGTCCCTCCGCCCGGAGGGCGCCAGGCCCGTCAGTGTCCTGCGGATCGCCTACCTGGATCTGGACGTCCCCGACAGCGAGAAGGAGTGAGCGGGATGGCTCTCGTCGAACGCGTACCGGCGCTGCTGCGCGAGCGGACCTTCCGCCGCTACTGGACCGGGCAGACCATCTCCCTCGCCGGGGACCAGATATCCCTCATGGCGATCCCGCTCGCCGCCGTCCTCGTCCTCGGCGCCGACGCCGCGGCGATGGGCTGGCTCAAGGCCGCCGAACTCCTGCCCGCGCTCCTGCTCAACCTGCCGTTCGGCGCCTGGGCCGACCGGCAGACCAGTCGCAGACGGGCGATGATCGCGGCCGACTTCGGACGGGCGGCGCTGGTCCTGACCCTTCCCGTGGCCCATGTGCTCGACGTGCTGACGCTCACCCAGCTGTACGTGGTGGCCTTCGGGATCGGCGCGCTCACCGTGCTCTTCGAGGTCTGCAACACCACGCTCTTCGTGGCGCTCGTGCCCACCGAGCGCTATGTGCAGGCGAACTCGCTGGTGAACGGCAGCCGTTCGACGGCCTGGCTGGCGGGACCCGGGATCGGCGGGCTGCTCGTGCAGTTCCTCACCGCCCCCTTCGCGCTGGTCGCGGACGCCCTGACCTATCTCGTGTCGGCCGGGTACCTGGCCCGGATCAAGCCGGTCGAGCCCCCGCCGGCCCCCGTGGCCAAGGGGCACTTCACCGAGGGGCTGCGCTGGGTGGTCCGGGAGCGCTCGATGCGGGCGCTGTTCGCCGCCTCCGGCACGGTCCAGTTCTTCAACTACATGTTCCACACCCTCTTCGTGCTCTACGTGACCACCGAACTCGGCCTCGGTGCCGGACTGCTCGGCCTGATCCTCGGAGCGGGAGCCGTGGGCGGTCTCCTCGGTGCGGTGGTCAGCGGGGCGGTCGTCCGACGGATCGGCATCGGGGGCTCGCTCGTCGCCGGCTTCCTCGGATTCACCCTGCCCCTGGTCCTGATACCCCTGGCCGACGGTCCGCCGGCGCTCGTGGTCTTCGTGCTGTTCGTGGCCGAGTTCCTCTCCTGCGTCGGCGTGATGATCGTCGACATCGCGGCGGGATCGTTCCAGATGGCGCTGATACCCGACGCCGTGCGGGCCCGGGTCATGGGCGCCTTCCGGACGCTCAACCACGGCTTCCGTCCGCTCGGCGCGCTCGTCGGCGGTCTCCTCGGCACCTCGATCGGGCTGCGCCCGACGCTCTGGATCGCCACCGTCGGGGCCGTCTTCGCCGTGCTGTGGGTGCTGCCCTCGCCGCTGCCGCGGATGCGGGAACTACCCTCTCCGAAAGAGGAGTCGGAGCCGGTCGGACAGCCGGGGGCAGGGCAGGGCTGACCGGGCAGACTGGCGACATGACGACGCGACCGACGGCTCCCGTTCCCTCCGATTCCCCCGTTCCCTCCGAACCCCCCGTTCCTTCCGGGTCTCCCGTTCCCTCCGGGTCTCCCGTTCCCTCCGAGCCCTTCGCTCCCACGCCGGGGGACGTCCGGGCCTATCTGCGGCGCATCGGCGCGGAGCGGCCGGACCGTGCGGACGCCGAGGCCCTGCGCGATCTGCATCTGCGTCATCTGCGGACCGTGCCGTTCGAGAACCTCTCGATCCACCTCGGCGAGGACATCGTCCTGGAGGAGAAGGCGCTGCTCGACAAGGTGATCGGCGCGCACCGGGGAGGGTTCTGCTACGAGGTCAACACGGCGTTCGCCGTTCTGCTGCGGGGGCTCGGCTACCGGGTGTCGCTGCTCCAGGCGCGGGTCTTCGGGCCGGAGGGGAAACTGGGCATCGCGTACGACCACATGGCGCTGCTCGTGGAGACGGCGGACGGGGAGCGGTGGCTCGCCGACGTCGGCTTCGGTGACCACGGCCACTTCCCGCTCCGCTTCGAAGACCGCGGTGACCAGGCGGATCCGGGTGGTGTCTTCCGGCTCGTGGACACGGCCGAGGGTGACGTGGACGTGTTGCGGGACGGGAAGCCGCAGTACCGGATGGAGCTCCGGCCGCGTCGGCTCGGGGACTTCACGGCCGGTGCCTGGTACCACCGGACCTCGCCCGACTCGCACTTCCCGCACAGTCTCGTCTGCTCCCTTCTCACGGAGGAGGGCCGGATCACCCTCAGCGACCGGAAGCTGATCACGAGGGCCAAGGGTGAGCGCGACGAGCGGATCCTCGAGGGTGAGGACGAGGTGAGGGGCGCGTACCGGGATCTGTTCGGGATCGAGCTCGACGTGCTGCCGGTCGTTCGCGGCGGAATTTCCGATTCGAACCCTCGGTAACGCTTGCTCACCTAGTGCCCGGTTTGCGTCGAACGCCCCAGCGGTGATCGAATGCGACTTCGTTGCATAGTGAACGAGTCGCACGGGGGTGCGTGAAGAATGTTCGATCGTCTCTTCGGGAAGCGTGGGGCGGGCGCCGTGCGAGGCGGCCCGCTCGCCGGTCTCACCGTTCCCGCCTCGGCCGGGATGCTGAGCTGCCGGGTGCTCGACCCCGTGCACGAACCGGTCCGGCAGGCCGAGTTCGTCCTCAGCGACGCCGCCGGGCGCAAGGTGATCGCCGGCGAGACCGACCCGTACGGCACGGCGCTCGCGACCGTGCCGGCGGGCGAGTACCGGCTCGCGGTCACCGCCGAGGGCTACACGCCGCACCACGGCAGGGTCGTCGTCACCGAGGGCGGCCACACCGGTCTCGACGACGTGCTGCTCCAGATCGCCCCGCAGCCCCAGCTTCCCGAGCCCGGCGACTGGGAGATCGACCCGACGCACTCCCAGATCGGTTTCACCGCACGTCACATCGGGCTCGCGCGGATCCACGGCCGGTTCAACAGCTTCGCCGGCGCGGTCCGGATCGGTGACCGCGTGGAGCGCTCCGCGATGCACGTCGTCATCGACGCGGCCTCCATCGACACCGGGGTGCAGATGCGCGACGACCATCTGCGGTCCGGCGACTTCCTCGACGTCGGCGCGTACCCGACGCTGGAGTTCTTCAGCGAGCGCTTCACACACAAGGGCGGCAGCCGTTGGGCCGTCACCGGGGCGCTCACCCTCCACGGGGTGAGCCGCACGGTCACCCTCGACACCCAGTACCTGGGCCTCGGGAGCGGTCTTGAGGGCGAGACCCGGTGCGCCTGCCGGGCCACCACCGAACTGCACCGGGAGGACTTCACGCTCACCTGGCAGACGTTGCTGGCGCGGGGGATCGCGGCGGTGGGGTCGAGCATCAGCATCGATCTGGATGTGCAGATCGTGCCCAAGGCGGGGCGGGGCTGAGGGTTCGCCCCGGGGGTTGGCCCGGCGGCGGGACGTAGGTCGGGCCTATGGGGCTTCCAGCCAGCCCTCGTACTCCGCCGCCAGGGAGTCCAGTGCCGTCGGGTCGAGCCGGCCGTCCGGGTCCTCGACGACCACCAGCCACTGGGCGTCCTCGGCGTCGTCCTCCCCGGCCAGGGAGTCCCGTACGAGCTGCGGTTCCTCGGCGACGCCGAAGCGGTCGGGGAGTTCCCCGGCGACCTCCTCGGCGGCGTCGCGGTCGGGGAGTACCAGTACGTGTCGTTCACTCACCCCGTCATTCTCGGGCATCGCCGTCCTGTCAGTGGTCCGTGGGATGCTGGACCGCGATGGCCACCAGAAAGACTTCCCCCGACGACCTCCTCGGCCCCGTGACGCTCGCCGTGGGGCAGGAGGACCTGCTCCTCGACCGTGTCGTCCAGGCGGTGGTGGCGGCCGCGCGTGCCGCCGACGCCGACACGGACGTGCGCGACCTCGCGCCCGACCAGCTCCAGCCCGGCTCGCTGGCGGAGCTCACCAGCCCCTCGCTCTTCGCCGAGCGCAAGGTGCTGGTCGTGCGGAACGCCCACGATCTGTCCGCCGACACGATCAAGGACGTCAAGGCGTATCTCGACGACCCGATCGAGGACATCTCGCTCGTCCTGCTCCACGCCGGCGGCGCCAAGGGCAAGGGGCTGCTCGACGCGGCGCGCAAGGCGGGGGCGCGGGAGGTGGCCTGCCCGAAGACGACGAAGCCGGCGGAACGGCTGACGTTCGTGCGGCAGGAGTTCCGGACGCTGGGGCGTTCGGCCACGCCCGAGGCCTGCCAGGCAATCGTCGACTCCATCGGCAGCGATCTGCGGGAGCTCGCGTCCGCGGTCGCGCAGCTCACGTCCGACGTGGACGGGACGATCGACGAGGCCGTCGTCGGGCGCTACTACACGGGCCGCGCCGAGGCCTCCTCCTTCAACATCGCGGACCGCGCGGTGGAGGGACGTGCGGCGGAGGCCCTCGAGGCCCTGCGGTGGTCGCTCTCGACCGGGGTCGCGCCGGTGCTCGTCACGAGCGCGTTGGCGCAGGGCGTACGGGCGATCGGCAAGCTGTCGTCGGCGCGGGGTGGGCGGCCTGCGGATCTGGCGCGGGAGCTGGGTATGCCGCCGTGGAAGATCGACCGCGTACGGCAGCAGATGCGGGGCTGGACCCCCGACGGGGTGTCGCTCGCGCTGCGGGCGATCGCGGAGGCGGACGCGGGGGTGAAGGGCGGCGGGGACGACCCGGAGTACGCCCTGGAGAAGGCGGTGGTCGCGGTGGCTCGGGCGGCGAGGATGCGGCGGGGCGGGTAGCGGTTGGGGGTTGGGGGCGGTGGGGCGGGCTTGGCCTGTGCGGTGCCGGTGCCGGTGGCGTGCCGTGCCGTGCCGGTGCGTGCCGTGGCCGTGGCCGGGGGGCCGGTTGTGCGTGTGGTGTGGGTGCGGGGCGGTTGGTGGCTGGTGCCAGGGCGGATTCCCCCACCCCACCCCTTCCCGAAACCCTGCCGGGGGCTGGTGGTGGGCGGGGGAGAGAGCTCCGGGGGCTGCGCCCCCGAACCCCCCTCGGGGCTGCGCCCCGGACCCTGCCTGGGGCTGCGCCCCTGGACCCCCTCGGGGCTGCGCCCCGGACCCTGCCTGGGGCTGCGCCCCCGAACCCCCCTCGGGGCTCCGCCCCGGACCCTGCCTGGGGCTGCGCCCCTGGACCCCCTCGGGGCTGCGCCCCGGGGTGCCTGGGGCTGCGCCCCTGGACCCCCTCGGGGCTGCGCCCCGGGGTCCCGCCTGGGGCACCGCCCCCGCCCCCCGTTCGCGGCTGTGCCCGCGCCCCGTCTGGGGCTCGACCTCTGGACCCGCCTGGGGCTGCGCCCAGCACTCCGCCTGGGGCTCTGCTCCCTGGGCCCTCTCGCGGCCGCGCCCCTGGCCCCGGGGCCGTAGGCCCCGCACCCCGCCTAGGGCCGTCGGCCCGCGGACCCTGCAAGGGCTCCGCCCCCGGCCCGTGTGTGGCTCGCCCCAGGCCGATTGGGGCTCCGCCCCCCAGCCCCGCCTGGGGCTGTGCCCTCGGACCCTGCAAGGGCTCCGTCCCCGACCCGTTTCCCGGGCTGCCCCGTCGCCCAACCCGTACGTACGTACGTACGCCAAAGGCCCCAGCCCTCCTGGGGAAGGAGGTGGTGGGGCCTTTGGTGTTGAGCTGGTGGGCTCGCACCCGCGTGGCGAACGCGTCCGCGTGCGAGTCCTGGGTGGCCGGGTGGGAGCGGGAGAGAGGGCCCGCTGGGTCCCGTGCGGCCGTTACATCAGAGCTCAGCCCTGGAGAGCGGCAACCTTGGTGGCCAGCGCCGACTTCTTGTTGGCGGCGGCGTTCTTGTGGATGACGCCCTTCGAGACAGCCTTGTCGAGCGCGCGGGAGGCGGCGCGGGAAGCCACGGTGGCCTTCTCGACGTCACCCGCGGCGACGGCCTCGCGGGCCTTGCGGATCGCGGTCTTGAGCGAGGACTTGACGGCCTTGTTGCGCAGGCGCGCCTTCTCGTTCGTCTTGTTCCGCTTGATCTGGGACTTGATGTTCGCCACGAAAAGAGCCTTTACAGGTTCGATGTTCCTTCTGGATGCGTCTCGCAGGCTGAGAGGGCACACGAGACACAGCTGTCCACGGTATCAGCCACTCTCGTGCCCGCCCAAACCGGGCGCAGGGCGACGGGCATGGGACCATGGAGCCTACGTATCGATCCGACATCGCCCCGAGACGAGACCCTGCGTGCCCGCGACTCCTACCAACGTGCCCGAGCCGAGCCGTACCGACCCGGCTCTGATCCGCAACTTCTGCATCATCGCGCACATCGACCACGGCAAGTCCACGCTCGCCGACCGGATGCTCCAGCTGACCGGTGTGGTCGACCAGCGGCAGATGCGTGCCCAGTACCTCGACCGCATGGACATCGAGCGGGAGCGCGGCATCACGATCAAGTCCCAGGCGGTCCGGCTGCCGTGGGCGCCGACCGAGGGGCCGGGTCAGGGCAGCACGCACATCCTGAACATGATCGACACTCCCGGGCACGTCGACTTCACGTACGAGGTCTCGCGTTCGCTCGCGGCCTGTGAGGGCACGGTCCTGCTGGTCGACGCGGCGCAGGGCATCGAGGCGCAGACGCTGGCCAACCTCTACCTGGCCATGGAGAACGACCTCACGATCGTTCCCGTGCTGAACAAGATCGACCTGCCGGCCGCCCAGCCGGAGAAGTTCTCCGAGGAGCTGGCCAATCTCATCGGCTGCCAGCCGGAGGACGTCCTCAAGGTCTCCGCGAAGACCGGTGTCGGTGTCGACGCGCTGCTCGACCGGGTCGTCCGGGACGTTCCCGCCCCGGTCGGTGTCGCCGACGCGCCCGCCCGCGCGATGATCTTCGACTCCGTGTACGACTCGTACCGGGGTGTCGTGACCTATGTACGAGTGGTCGACGGCCAGCTCAACAAGCGCGAGCGCATCAAGATGATGTCGACCGGTGCCACCCACGAGCTGCTCGAGATCGGTGTCTCGTCTCCGGAGATGACGCCTTCCGACGGTCTCGGCGTCGGTGAGGTGGGCTACCTCATCACCGGTGTGAAGGACGTCCGCCAGTCCAAGGTCGGTGACACGATCACCTCCCTGCACAAGGGCGCCACCCAGGCCCTCGGCGGTTACAAGGACCCGAAGCCGATGGTGTTCTCGGGCCTCTACCCGCTGGACGGCTCGGAGTACCCGGACCTCCGCGAGGCCCTCGACAAGCTGCAGCTCAACGACGCCGCGCTGGTCTACGAGCCGGAGACCTCCGCCGCGCTGGGCTTCGGCTTCCGCGTCGGCTTCCTGGGGCTCCTCCACCTCGACGTGATCCGTGAGCGGCTCGAGCGCGAGTTCGGGCTCGACCTCATCGCCACCGCCCCCAACGTGGTCTACCGCGTGGTCATGGAGGACGGCAGCGAGCACACGGTCACCAACCCGAGCGAGTTCCCCGAGGGCAAGATCGACGACGTGTACGAGCCCGTCGTACGCGCCACGATCCTCGCCCCCAGTGAGTTCATCGGCGCGATCATGGAGCTGTGCCAGACCCGTCGCGGCACGCTGATCGGCATGGACTACCTCTCCGAGGACCGGGTCGAGATCCGCTACACCCTGCCCCTCGCCGAGATCGTCTTCGACTTCTTCGACCAGCTGAAGTCCAAGACGCGCGGTTACGCCTCCCTCGACTACGAGCCCACCGGCGAGCAGGCCTCCAGCCTGGTCAAGGTCGACATCCTGCTGCACGGCGACAAGGTCGACGCCTTCTCCGCCGTCACCCACAAGGACGCCGCGTACGCCTACGGTGTGCGGCTCGTCGCCAAGCTGCGCGAGCTCATCCCCCGGCAGGCCTTCGAGGTGCCGATCCAGGCCGCGATCGGCTCCCGGGTCATCGCCCGGGAGACCATCCGCGCCATCCGCAAGGACGTCCTCGCCAAGTGCTACGGCGGTGACATCTCCCGTAAGCGGAAGCTGCTGGAGAAGCAGAAGGAAGGCAAGAAGCGCATGAAGATGGTCGGCTCGGTGGAGGTGCCGCAGGAGGCCTTCATCGCCGTCCTCTCCAGCGACGAGTCCTCCGGCAAGAAGAAGTAACCGGGACGAGCCGTACATCGCTGTCCTGGGGAAACGACGGGTCCACGTGCCGAGTGCGCGTGGGCCCGTTCGTTATCAAGCGGCGCCCCGTAGGCCCTTACGCGCCGGACCTCGGGCCTTTACTCTGATCCCGGCTCGAAGGTTACTCGCCAGTTAGTTACGAACCACCAGAAGGCACCGCCGCCGCCCGGAGGACGTCGTGAGCGACACACAGACCCAGATCGAGAATCGGCCGCCCTCCGTGGCGACCCTCTTCCTTGAGCGCGTCGAGCGGACTCCGGATGCGGAGGCTTACCGCTATCCGGTGCCCGCCGCCTCCGGCGCCGGCCCGGACGACTGGAAGTCGCTCAGCTGGGGGCAGGCCGCCGAGCGGGTCTACGCGATCGCCGCCGGCCTCGCCGACCTCGGTGTCGAGTCCGAGGAGCGGGTCGCCCTCGCCTCCTCCACCCGGGTCGAGTGGATCCTCGCCGACCTCGGTGTCATGTGCGCGGGCGCCGCGACCACCACGGTCTACCCGCAGACCAACGCCGAGGAGTCGGCGTTCATCCTCTCCGACTCCGAGTCGCGGGTCCTCATCGCCGAGGACGCGGCCCAGCTCGCGAAGGCCGTCGAGCGCCGCGCCGACCTGCCGAACCTCCGCCATGTCGTCGTCATCGACGCCACCGGGGTGGAGAGCGACGGCGAGTTCGTCCTCACCCTCGCCGAGCTGGAGGCGCGCGGAAAGGGCTACCTGGAGAAGCACCCCGAGGCCGTCAAGGAGCGGGTCGCGGCGATCACCGCCACGCAGCTCGCCACCCTCATCTACACCTCGGGCACCACGGGCCGCCCCAAGGGCGTCCGCCTCCCGCACGACAACTGGTCGTACATGGCCAAGGCCATCGCCGCCACCGGTCTCGTCACCCAGGTCGACGTCCAGTACCTGTGGCTGCCGCTCGCCCACGTCTTCGGCAAGGTCCTCACCTCGGGCCAGATCGAGGTCGGGCACGTCACCGCCGTCGACGGCCGCGTCGACAAGATCATCGAGAACCTGCCGGTCGTCCAGCCGACCTACATGGCGGCCGTCCCCCGCATCTTCGAGAAGGTCTACAACGGCGTCGCCGCCAAGGCCCGCGCCGCCGGCGGAGCCAAGTACAAGATCTTCCAGTGGGCGGCCGGCGTCTCCCGCGAGTACGCCAAGGCCAGCCAGGACAACTTCCGCCGCACCGGGACCGCCTCCGTGCCCTTCGGCCTCACCGCCAAGCACAAGGTCGCCGACGCCCTCGTCTACGCCAAGATCCGTGAGGCCTTCGGCGGCAACCTGCGCGCGTGCGTCTCCGGATCCGCCGCGCTCGCCCCCGAGATCGGCTACTTCTTCGCCGGCGCCGGCATCCACATCCTGGAGGGCTACGGACTCACCGAGACGTCCGCCGCCTCCTTCGTCAACCCGGGCGAGGCCTACCGCACCGGCACCGTCGGCAAGCCGCTCCCCGGCACCGAGGTCAGGATCGCCGACGACGGCGAGATCCTGCTCCGCGGCCCCGGCGTCATGGAGGGCTACCACGGCCTGCCGGAGAAGACGAACGAGGTCCTGGAGTCCGACGGCTGGTTCCACACCGGTGACATCGGCGAGCTGTCGCCCGACGGGTACCTGCGGATCACCGACCGCAAGAAGGACCTGATCAAGACGTCCGGCGGCAAGTACATCGCGCCGGCCGAGGTCGAGGGCCACTTCAAGGCCGTCTGCCCGTTCGTCTCGAACATCCTCGTCCACGGTGCCGACCGGAACTTCTGCACCGCGCTGATCGCGCTCGACGAGCCCACCCTCCTCGGCTGGGCCGCCGAGCACGACCTCGCGGGCAAGTCGTACGCCGAGGTCGTCGCCGCCCCGCAGACCGTGGCGATGGTCCAGGGCTACGTCGACCGGCTCAACGAGGGCCTCCAGCGCTGGCAGACGATCAAGAAGTTCCGCCTGCTGCCGCGCGACCTCGACATCGAACACGGCGAACTGACCCCGTCCCTGAAGCTGAAGCGGCCGGTGGTGGAGCGCGAGTACAAGGCGCTCATCGAGGAGATGTACGCGGGGTCGCGGGAGTCCTGACCCTCGCCGCCGTGGACCCGACCCTCGCCCCTGTGGAGAGGTTGTCCACAGGCCGGGCGTTCACCTCGGGCAGTACGGGACAATGGGGCTCATGCCTTCCGTACTGCCCGATGGTGAGTCCGTTCCCGACGACGGGGCGCTGCCCCCGCACGCCCTCGAAGGGGCGGGGGAGCGGCCGCTCGGGTTCTATCTGCACGTGCCGTACTGCGCGACGCGCTGCGGGTACTGCGACTTCAACACCTACACGGCCAGTGAGCTGCGGGGGACCGGTGGCGTGCTCGCCTCCCGGGACAACTACGCCGAGCAGGTCGTCGAGGAGATCCGGCTCGCCCGGAAGGTGCTCGGCGACGATCCGCGGCCGGTGCGGACCGTCTTCGTGGGCGGCGGTACGCCCACGCTGCTCGCCGCCGCTGATCTCGTACGGATGCTGGGTGCCGTCCGCGAGGAGTTCGGGCTCGCCGACGACGCCGAGGTGACGACCGAGGCGAACCCCGACTCCGTGAACCCGGCCTATCTGGCGGAGCTGCGGGCCGGCGGCTTCAACCGGATCTCCTTCGGCATGCAGAGCGCCAAGCAGCACGTCCTGAAGATCCTCGACCGGACGCACACCCCGGGCCGCCCCGAGGCCTGCGTCGGTGAGGCGCGGGCCGCCGGGTTCGAGCACGTCAACCTCGACCTGATCTACGGCACCCCCGGCGAGACCGACGACGACTGGCGGGCCTCGCTCGACGCGGCCATCGGCGCCGGGCCCGACCACATCAGCGCCTACGCGCTGATCGTCGAGGAGGGTACGCAGCTGGCGCGGCGCATTCGGCGCGGCGAGGT
Organism: Streptomyces sp. CB02980; assembly: GCF_014451325.2. Taxonomy (GTDB): domain Bacteria; phylum Actinomycetota; class Actinomycetes; order Streptomycetales; family Streptomycetaceae; genus Streptomyces. The sequence continues at coordinate 241,840 of NZ_JACSCH020000011.1, forward strand.
CCCCATGACCGACGACGACGTCCACGCCGACCGGTACCTGATCGCCGAGGACGTCTTCTCCAGGGCCGGCTTCGAGTGGTACGAGGTCTCCAACTGGGCCACCTCCGAGGCCGGGCGCTGCCTCCACAACGAGCTGTACTGGCGGGGGGCCGACTGGTGGGGCGCGGGCCCCGGCGCCCACAGCCACGTCGGCGGCGTCCGCTGGTGGAACGTGAAGCATCCCGGTGCGTACGCCGCCGCGCTGGCCGCCGGGAAGTCGCCGGGGGCCGGACGGGAGCTGCTCTCCGAGGAGGACCGGAGAGTCGAGCGCGTGCTCCTGGAGCTGCGGCTCAAGGAGGGCGTCGAGCTGTCCCTCCTCAAGCCGGCGGGCCTCGCGGCCTCCCGCAAGGCCCTCGCCGACGGGCTGCTCGACGACGGGCCGTACGCCGCGGGGCGGGCGGTTCTGACCCTGCGCGGACGGCTGCTCGCGGACGCGGTGGTGCGGGACCTCGTGGACTAGGGATGTCCTGCCGACGAGCCCGGCCTGATCGGCAAGCCACCTCCTAGGGGGTTTCCTGCCGGTCAGGCCGGGCTCGCGGCCTGACCGGCAGGACGTCGCCAGGGCCTGTGCCTGGTCCGTTCGGGCCTGTCCGGGTGGCCTGGGCGGCGGAGAGCACCCTGCGTGACGGCAGGGCGATGAGCAGTGCGCCCACGACGAGGAGGCCGCTCGCCCACAGCGGGCCGAGTGTGCCCGCTCCGGTCCGGAGGGCGAGGGCGGCGACGAGCGGTCCGGTGGCGGCCCCGGCGTTGAGCGCGGCGGTCGCGTAGGAGCCGGCCATGGTGGGGGCTCCCGCGGCCTCGTAGAGGACCCGCGCGATCAGCGTGCCGCCCAGCGCGAACGACGCCATGCCCTGCGTGAACACGAGGGTGAGCAGCGCGGCCGGCTCCTCGGCCAGCACGGCCAGGGCCGGCCAGCCGAGGAGCAGCAGCGGACCGCCGACCGCGACGACCAGGCCCGGGTACCGGTCGGACCACCGCCCCGCCAGGGTGATCCCGGCGAAGGAGCCGAGCCCGAAGAGGACCAGGGCGACCGGAACCCACAGCTCGCCAAGACCGGCGGAACCGGTCACGACGGGCGCCAGGAAGGTGAAGCTCGCGAAGGTCGCGGCGTTCACCAGGGCGCCCAGCAGCATCACCAGGAGCAGCCGCGGATGCCTGAGCCGCGCCAGCTCCGCGCGCAGGTCCGGCCCCTCGGCCGTGCCCTCCCGCGCGGGCCGCGCCGGGATTCCCCGGAGCACGCCGAGGGCCGCGGGCACGCAGAGGGCGGCGACGGCCCAGAACGTGGCCCGCCAGTCGAGCAGCGTGCCGAGCAGCGATCCCGCGGGGACTCCGGCGATGGTGGCCAGCGTCGTGCCCGACAGCAGAACGGCCAGCGCGCGCCCCTTCCGGTCCGGCGGCACGAGCCGGGTGGCGGTGGTCAGGGCAACGGCGAGGAACCCGGCGTTCGCGAGGGCCGCGACCACCCTGGTCGCGAACAGGACGGTGAAGCTGCTGGTGACGGCGCCCAGGACGTGCGCCGCCGAGAACACGAGGACGAACCCGAGCAGGCTCGCCCGTACCGGCCAGGCGCGGGCGAGCGCGGCCAGGAGCGGCGCGCCGACGATCATTCCGACGGCGAAGGCCGAGGTGAGCAGACCCGCGCTGCCGACCGTGACGCCGAGGTCGGAGGCGATGTCCGGCACAAGGCCGGCGAGCATGAATTCGGAGGTGCCCATGGCGAAGGCCGCCAGGGCGAGCAGAAGGAGCGGGAGGGGCATCGAGTGGCTCCGGGGTGAGGAAATGACGACAGAGGCATCTCGTCACCGCGGTCAGCACCCACGGGCCCACGCGTCCGGCCGCGGAGGGCGGCGGGACGGCAGGGTGGCAGGACTTCGAACCCAGTGGTCCGTACGGCCGCGGGGGGCCGTACGAAGTGAACTCAGTGGTCCGTGAGAACTCGGGGGTCCAGGGGGCTGACGGCGTGACCGAAAGCCCCCGACGTGTCCGACTCGGGGCTCGACATGCCGCGCACGCTACCCGACCGCGCCCCGCCCCGGCACCCCCGTTCCCACGGGGGCGAGTGGGGGGGGCGGAACGCCCCACGGCGCGGTCGGGGCGGAAGGCCCTACGGCGCCGTCACGAAGTCGATCAGTTCCTCCACCCGGCCCAGCAGCTCCGGTTCCAGGTCCTTGTACGTCGTCACCCTCGACAGGATGTGCTGCCAGGCCGCGCCCGTGTTCGGCGGCCAGCCCAGGGCCTCGCACACGCCCGTCTTCCAGTCCTGGCCCCTGGGGACCCGCGGCCAGGCCCGGATGCCCACCGACGCCGGTTTCACCGCCTCCCAGATGTCGATGTACGGGTGGCCGACGACCAGCACGTCCGGCGAGGTCACCTGGGCGGCGATCCTCGACTCCTTCGAACCCGGGACCAGGTGGTCCACCAGGACGCCCAGGCGGGCGTCCGGCGCGGGGGCGAACTCCGTGACGATCGAGGGGAGGTCGTCGACGCCCTCCAGGTACTCCACGACCACGCCCTCGATGCGGAGGTCGTCGCCCCAGACCCGCTCCACCAACTCCGCGTCGTGGCGGCCCTCCACGTAGATCCGGCCCGCGCGCGCCACCCGGGCCCGCGCCCCCGGGACCGCCACGGAGCCCGACGCCGTACGGGTGGGGCGGGTGGGATGGGTTGACGGGCGGATCAGGGTCACCACCCGGCCCTCCAGGAGGAAGCCGCGCGGATCCAGCGGGAACACGCGGTGCTTGCCGAAACGGTCCTCCAGGGTCACCGTGCCCGCCTCGCAGCGGATCACCGCCCCGCAGAAGCCCGTCGTGACCTCCTCGACGACCAGATCACGGTCGGCCGGGACCTCGGGAACGGGTGCCGAGCGCTTCCAGGGGGGCGTCAGGTCCGGGTTGTAGCTGCGCATGGGCTCGATCCTGTCCAGGGCGGCGCGGTGTCGGAAGGCACGGCTGGGGGTCCGGGGGTCGCCCCCCGGGAGATGCAGTCAGGGGGGGCGTCAGGTCCGGGTTGTAGCTGCGCATTCGGGCGACGTTATGCGACGGAGAAGCGCGTTGCCAGTTCCTCCCGCTGGAGTCGTACGAACGTGGCGTCCACCACCGCCCCGTGCCCCGGCACGTACACCGCGTCCTCGCCGCCGAGCCGCAGCAGCCGGTCGAGCGCGTCCGGCCAGCGGGAGGGGATCGCGTCCGGGCCCGCCTGTGGTTCGCCCGACTCCTCGACCAGGTCGCCGCAGAAGACCACCTCGCGCTCACCCGGCACCAGGAGCACCAGGTCGTGGCCCGTGTGGCCGGGGCCGACGTTCGCCAGGAGGACCTGCCGGCCGCCCAGGTCGAGCGTCCACTCGCCGGAGACCACGTGCCGCGGGGTCACCAGGACGTCCACCGCCTCCGTCGCCGCCGCCTCGTCGAGCCCGTGCCGTACCGCGTCCGCGCGCAGCGCCTCCCGGTCCCGCACCCGGCCGAGGAGCTCGTCCGAGCCCACCGCGCCGAAGACCTCTGCTCCCGAGAACGCCGCGGTGCCGAAGACGTGGTCGAAATGGGGGTGGCTCAGTGCGATGTGCGTCACTCTGCGGCCGCCCGTGAGGTCCGTGATCTGTGTCCGCAGCTCGGCGCCCTCCGCGAGCGAGGAGCCCGTGTCGTACAGCAGCACCGCCCGTTCGCCCAGTGCCAGTCCGACCGTGGCGTCCCACCCGGGCAGGCGTCGCCGGCCCACCCCGTCCGCGAGCCGCTCCCATCCGTACGCTTCCCAATCCACGTCCATGCGGCGACGCTAACCGGTGGAGGCGTCGCCACCTTGCCAGGAGCGATGCCCGCCGCCGTACACTGGCCGGGGGATCGCTGGCACTCGAACAGGGCGAGTGCCAAAAGCGGAGCAACCGGAACGACGACGACAGCTGGAGGTGCGCACGATGCTCAGCGAACGCAGACTCGAGGTCCTGCGTGCCATCGTCCAGGACTACGTCGGGACGGAGGAGCCCGTCGGCTCCAAGGCGCTCACCGAGCGTCACAAGCTCGGCGTCTCGCCCGCCACCGTGCGCAACGACATGGCCGTCCTGGAGGAGGAGGGCTTCATCGCCCAGCCTCACACCAGCGCCGGCCGCATCCCGACCGACAAGGGCTACCGCCTCTTCGTCGACCGGCTCGCCGGCGTCAAGCCGCTGTCGACGCCCGAGCGCCGCGCCATCCACAACTTCCTCGACGGCGCGGTCGACCTGGACGACGTCGTCGGCCGTACGGTCCGGCTGCTCGCCCAGCTGACCCGTCAGGTCGCCGTCGTCCAGTACCCCTCGCTGACCCGCTCGACCGTCCGGCACGTGGAGCTGCTCTCGCTGGCTCCCGCCCGCCTGATGCTGGTGCTCATCACGGACACCGGCCGCGTCGAGCAGCGGGTCATCGACTGCCCCGCGCCCTTCGGCGAGACCTCGCTCGCCGACCTGCGGGCCCGGCTCAACAGCCGGGTCGTCGGCCGCCGGTTCGCCGACGTGCCGCAGCTGGTGCAGGACCTCCCCGAGTCCTTCGAGGAGCCCGAGGACCGCGCCACGGTCTCGACCGTGCTCGCGACCCTCCTCGAAACCCTCGTCGAGGAGCACGAGGAGCGGCTGATGATCGGCGGCACCGCCAATCTCACCCGCTTCGGACACGACTTCCCCCTGATGATCAGGCCTGTCCTTGAGGCTCTGGAGGAGCAGGTCGTGCTCCTCAAGCTGCTCGGCGAGGCCAAGGAATCGGGCATGACCGTACGCATCGGGCACGAGAACGCCCACGAGGGGCTGAGCTCCACGTCAGTCGTCTCGGTCGGCTACGGTTCGGGCGGCGAGGCAGTCGCCAAACTCGGCGTGGTCGGACCGACCCGCATGGACTACCCCGGAACGATGGGAGCGGTACGCGCAGTGGCACGTTACGTCGGACAGATCCTGGCGGAGTCGTAAGTGGCCACGGACTACTACGCCGTACTCGGCGTGCGCCGCGACGCTTCCCAGGACGAGATCAAGAAGGCCTTCCGGAGGCTCGCGCGCGAGCTGCACCCGGATGTGAATCCCGATCCGAAGACGCAGGAACGCTTCAAGGAGATCAACGCCGCCTACGAGGTCCTCTCGGACCCGCAGAAGAAGCAGGTCTACGACCTGGGTGGCGACCCGCTCTCGGCCTCCGGCGGAGGCGGCGCGGGCGGCTTCGGGGCCGGTGGCTTCGGCAACTTCTCCGACATCATGGACGCCTTCTTCGGTACGGCCTCGCAGCGCGGCCCGCGCTCGCGGACCCGCCGCGGCCAGGACGCCATGATCCGTCTGGAGATCGACCTCAACGAGGCGGCCTTCGGCACCACCAAGGACATCCAGGTCGACACGGCGGTCGTCTGTACGACCTGCTCGGGCGAGGGCGCCGCACCCGGCACCTCCGCGCAGACCTGTGACATGTGCCGCGGTCGCGGCGAGGTCTCGCAGGTCACCCGGTCCTTCCTGGGCCAGGTCATGACCTCGCGCCCCTGCCCGCAGTGCCAGGGCTTCGGCACCGTGGTCCCGACCCCGTGCCCCGAGTGCGCGGGCGACGGCCGGGTCCGGTCCCGCCGCACCCTCACGGTGAAGATCCCGGCCGGTGTCGACAACGGCACCCGGATCCAGCTCGCGGGCGAGGGCGAGGTCGGCCCCGGCGGCGGCCCCGCCGGCGACCTGTACGTCGAGATCCACGAGACCCCGCACGACACCTTCCAGCGGCGCGGCGACGATCTGCACTGCACGGTCACCCTCCCGATGACGGCGGCCTCGCTCGGTACCAAGGTGCAGCTGCAGACCCTCGACGGCCTCGAGGAGATCGACGTCCGGCCGGGCACGCAGTCCGGTCAGTCGATCCCGCTGCACGGCCGCGGCGTCACGCACCTGCGCGGCAACGGCCGGGGCGACCTGATCGTGCACGTCGAGGTGCAGACCCCGGGCAAGCTCGACGCGGAGCAGGAGCGCCTCCTGCGCGAACTGGCCAAGCTGCGTGGCGAGGAGCGGCCCACGGGGCAGTTCCAGCCGGGACAGCAGGGGCTGTTCTCGCGGTTGAAGGATGCGTTCAACGGGCGGACCTGACGGGACCCGGAAATCGGTGCGGAAGGGGCGGGACCGCGGTGACGCGGCCCCGCCCCTTTCCCGTCTCCGGCCCGCCTTCCGCGACCTGACGTACGGATTCCGCCCGCCCCTTCCGTAACCTGACGTACGGATTCGGCCCGGAAGCAGGGGCATGGCACGATGCCCATATGTCCACCACCGCACTGAACGATCTCTCTCGGTTTCCGATCGTGCAGGCCCCCATGGCGGGTGGCGCCTCCTCTTCCGAGCTCGTCGGAGCCGTGTGCGCGGCCGGGGCGCTCGGCTTCCTGGCCGGCGGGTACAAGACGGCCGGAGGCCTCTACCAGGAGATCAAGCAGGTGCGCGGGCTCACCGCACGTCCTTTCGGCGTCAACCTCTTCCTGCCGGAGTCCGGGCGGCCCGCCGACCCCGCCTCCGTCGAGGTCTACCGGCATCAGCTCGCGGGCGAGGCCACCTGGTACGAGACCCCGCTCGGCGAGACCGACGACTGTCGTGACGACGCGTACGACGCCAAGCTGGCGATCCTCCTGGAGGACCCGGTCCGTGTGGTCTCCTTCACCTTCGGCTGCCCCGCGCCCGAGGTCCTCGCCTCCTTCGCGCGTGTGGGAACGTTCACGATCGTGACCGTCACCTCCGCAGAGGAGGCCCTCGCCGCCCAGCAGGCCGGGGCGAACGCCGTCTGCGTGCAGGGCGCCGAGGCGGGTGGACACCAGGGCACGTTCCGCGACGATCCCGCCGAGGACGCCCCGGGCACCGGACTGCTCGCCCTGCTCAGCCTGGTCCGCGAGAGCGTCGCCCTGCCGATCGTCGCGGCCGGCGGCATCATGCGCGGCGCGCAGATCGCCGCCGCCCTGGCCGCCGGGGCGGACGCAGCCCAGCTCGGCACGGCCTTCCTCTGCTGCCCCGAGTCGGGCGCCCACCCGCTGCACAAGCGGGCCCTGACCGACCCGCTGTACACCCGGACCGCCCTCACCCGGGCCTTCACCGGGCGCCCGGCGCGCGGCCTCGTCAACCGCTTCATGCGCGAGCACGGGCCGTACGCCCCCGCCGCCTACCCCGAGATCCACCACCTCACCGCCCCGATCCGGAAGGCCGCCGCCACCGCCGGTGACGCCCAGGGCATGGCCCTGTGGGCCGGTCAGGGCCACCGGCTCGCCCGCGAACTCCCCGCCGGGCAGCTGGTCGAGGTGCTGGCCGCCGAACTCGACACCGCTCTCTCCGAGCTGCCCCACAGGAGCGCCTCATGACCGCACCCGTCTTCGTCGTCGACGCCGTTCCCGGCCCCGGGAGTTTTCTCCTGGACGGCCCCGAGGGCCGGCACGCCGTCTCCGTGAAGCGACTGCGGGAGGGCGAGGAGCTCGTCCTCGCCGACGGCCTGGGCCGCTGGGCCGCGTGCGTGGTGCTGGCCGCCGAGGGCAAGGACCAGCTCACCGTGCGGGTCGACGAGGTCCACGAGGACCCCGAGGAGGAGCCCCGTATCACCGTCGTCCAGGCGCTGCCCAAGGGCGACCGGGGCGAACTCGCCGTCGAGACCATGACGGAGACCGGGGTGGACGCGATCGTGCCGTGGGCCGCCTCCCGCTGCATCACGCAGTGGAAGGGCGACCGGGGCCTCAAGGCGCTCGCCAAGTGGCGGTCCACCGCGCGCGAGGCCGGGAAGCAGTCGCGCCGCTCCCGGTTCCCCGAGGTCGCGGACCTGATGACGACCAAGCAGGTCGCCGCGCTGCTCGCCGGCGCCGACTTCGCGGCCGTGCTGCACGAGGACCGCGACCACCCGAGCGGGGCGCTCGCCACCGCCGAACTCCCGGAGAAGGGCTCGATCGTGCTGGTCGTCGGCCCCGAGGGCGGGGTCTCCCCGGAGGAGCTTGCCGCGTTCGAGACGGCCGGGGCGAAGCCGTACCGGCTCGGCCGGAGCGTGCTGCGGACGTCGACGGCGGGCACGGCGGCGACGGCGCTCGTCCTGGGGAGCACGGGCCGCTGGAGCTGATCGCTCCCGGCCTCAGGCACTTCCGGCCTCAGGCACTTCAGTCCTCAGTCGCTCCCGGCCTCAGGCACTCCAGGCCTCAGTCGCTTCCGGCCTCAGGGCTCCCGGCGACCTCTGCGCTCCCGGGTCCTTCCCCTGTCGTCAGGGTGTCGTAGAGGGGCCAGCCGTCCTCGTCGTGGATGCCGTGGGCGGCGGGGAGCAGGCCGCGGGCCGCGGCCTCGTCCAGGAAGCGGCGTACGACGCCCGGCTCGTTCAGGTTGAGGATGGCGCCGGCGCCGGTCGAGGCGATGTCGCCGGCGCCGAAGGGGTAGCCGGACACGATGCGGCCCGGACCGTCCCGGAAGACCAGACGGAGCTGGGTGTGGCGGTTCTCGGCGCGGCGCAGGGTGAGGAACGTCAGGCAGTCCGGGGCGTGGTGGTGCCCGACCGTCCACAGCCACACCGTGGCGCCCACCGTCAGCCTGCGCGGTACGCGGTCCCGTCTCATCCCGCGAAGTGTACGGAGTGTGCAACGGACCGAACCCGGTGGACAGCTGCCCCCGCGCGCTCCTTAGGCTGGCCGCATGGCCGACGAGTCCCCCCTGATCCGCAGTCTGCGCGCCGCCGTGGCCGCCGCCCCCGGTGACGTACCCCTGCGTCTTCACTTCGCCGAACTCCTCCTCTCCGAGGGACGGAACGACGAGGCCGTCGCGGAGGCGGCCGTCGCACTCCAGCACGCGCCGGGGGACGCGGACGCGCGTGCGCTGATGATGCGGGCCATGGGGATGCCGCCGGCCCCGGCCACCGCTCCCACGGAGCGCGCGACCGGGCCGACCGCGACCCCGGCCCCCACGGAGAGCGCCCCCGAGCCGACCGGGCCGACCGGGCCGACCGAGCGGCCCGAGCCGGCCGTGGGCAAGGCCCCCGCCTTCGACTGGGACGCCGCCGAGCAGCAGGTGCAGGACGTCGTCGGGCCCCGCTTCCTGGAGGACCCGCAGGCGGCCGAAGGCGACGGAGCCGCAGGGGACGCCGACGCCTGGGACGTCGACGCGCCCGGCGCCGTACGCCTCGCCGACGTCGGTGGCATGGACGAGGTCAAGGAGCGCCTGGAGGCCGCCTTCCTCGCTCCCATGCGCAACCCCGAACTGCGCAGGCTGTACGGCAAGTCGCTGCGCGGCGGGCTGCTCCTCTACGGGCCTCCCGGCTGCGGCAAGACCTTCATCGCGCGGGCCGTCGCCGGCGAGCTGGGCGCGAACTTCCTCACCGTCTCGCTCTCCGACGTCCTCGACATGTGGATCGGGGCCTCCGAGAAGAACATCCACGACATCTTCGAGACCGCCCGCCGCCAGGCTCCCTGCGTCGTCTTCCTCGACGAGCTGGACGCCCTCGGCGCCAAGCGCTCCCGGACTCACCACAGCGGACTGCGCAACGTCGTCAACCAGCTCCTCACCGAGCTCGACGGCATCGCCAGCGGCGCGGGCAACGAGGGCGTGTTCGTGCTCGCCGCCACCAACGTGCCCTGGGACGTGGACATCGCGCTGCGCCGCCCCGGCCGCCTCGACCGCACGCTCCTCGTGCTGCCGCCGGACGCCACCGCGCGCGAGGCGATCCTCCGCTACCACCTGCGCGAGCGGCCCATCGAGGCCGTCGACCTCGGCAAGCTCGTCAAGGTCACCGAGGACTTCTCCGGCGCCGACCTCGCCCATGTCTGCGAATCGGCCGCCGAGGCCGCGCTGCTCGACTCCGCCCGCAGCGGCTCCGTGCGACTGATCACCACCAAGGACCTGCTGGGCGCGGCCAAGCAGATCAAGCCGTCCACCGAGCCGTGGTTCGCCGCCGCCCGGAACGTCGCCATGTTCGCCAACGAGGGCGGCCTGTACGACGACCTCCTCGCCCACCTCAAGCGGAAGCGCAAGCTGTGACCACGCCGACCACGCTCCTGCGCGCCGAGGCCCTGTACGACACCGGGCGGTTCGCGCAGGCCGGCGAACTGGTCGCCCAGCACCTGGCGGGCGAACCGGAGGACGCCGAGGCGCTCGTCCTGCTCGCCCGCTGCCATCACCGTGCCGAGAAGCACCAGGCCGCCCTGGAAGCCGTGGACGGTGCGCTGCGCGCCGAACCCGAGCTGCTCATGGCCTGGCTGATGCGCGTCCAGATCCTGCTCGAACTGCGGCGGTTCCAGGAGGCCGAGACCGCCGCCCGGTACTCCGTCCGGCTCGCCCCGCAGTACTGGGGCACCCACTACGCCCTCGGCACCGCCCTCGCGCAGTTCGCGGAGCACGCGCGTACGCCCGCGCGTACCGTCGAGGCGTACGAGGCGGCGCGGGCCGCCGTCAGCCTCGCCCCCGAGGAGGACGCGGCCCACTTCCTGGTGGGGCTCACCGCCCAGCGCCGGGGCGATCACGCCACCGCGCAGCGGGCGTACGAGGCCGCCCTGCGGCTCAACCCGCAGAGCAGCGAGGCCCACAACAACCTGTCGCTGCTTCGGCTGCGGCGCCGTTGGTTCCGGCGCGGGGCCTGGACCCAGGCCGCCGAGGGCTTCGTCGCCTCCGCCGCGCTCGACCTCCAGGACCGCAAGGCCCGCTACAACCTGGAGGCCATGGCCTGGAACACGGTGGCGGGGGCGCGCTGGGTGGCGCTGCTCGGCTTCATCGCCTCGACGTTCGGCGCCGCTCCGGCCCGGAGCGGTGACACCGGCGCGGACGCGATCGTGCCGTTCGTGATCGGCGTGGCCGTGATCGTCGGCTCCTGGGGCGGCTGGGTGCTGTGGATGGGCCGCCGGGTGCCGCCCCGGCTGCGCCGCCCGATGCTCCTGGTGGCGCGCTCCTGCCGGCCGGTGATCGCGATGGCCACCGCCGTGGGGCTGCTCGGGCTCTACTCGGTGGTGTCGATGGCCCTCTGGTCCTTCGACGCCGGGGTGGTCGGCGGGCTCGGGACGCCGCTGTTCTGGGCCGTGATCATCACGTACTGGGTGAGCCGCTCGGCCCTCAACCGGCGCGCGCCCAAGGACTGACCTGGGACACGGCGGCGGCCGTGGCGGCGGATAGCATGCGCGTGTAGCGACCGACGAGGCGAGGAGGCCCGGGCCATGGCCGGAGAGCCGCAGAGCGACTGCCTGTTCTGCAAGATCGTGGCGGGGGAAGTGCCCGCGACGATCGTGCGCGAGACGGAGACCACGCTCGCGTTCCGCGACATCAACCCGCAGGCGCCCAGCCACGTCCTCGTGATCCCGCGCCTCCACTACCCGGACGCCGCGTCCCTGGCCACCGCCGCCCCGACCGTCGCCGCCGACATACTGCGCGAGGCCGGAGAGGTCGCCGCCCAGGAGAAGGTCGAGGGCAGCGGCTTCAGGATCGTCTTCAACACCGGCGCCGGCGCGGGCCAGACCGTTTTCCACGCCCACGCGCACGTGCTCGGCGGCCGCGGCCTCAACTGGCCCCCCGGCTAGACCGGCAGCCGTCATGTCCGTACGGGAACTCGTCGTGCTCGGGACCGCAAGCCAGGTCCCGACCCGGCACCGCAACCACAACGGCTATCTGCTGCGCTGGGACGGACAGGGCATCCTCTTCGACCCCGGTGAGGGCACCCAGCGCCAGATGCTGCGGGCCGGGGTCGCCGCGCACGACATCGACCGGATCTGCGTCACGCACTTCCACGGCGACCACTCGCTCGGCCTCGCCGGGGTGATCCAGCGGATCAACCTCGACCAGGTCCCGCACCCCGTCACCGCCCACTACCCGGCGAGCGGGCAGCACTTCTTCGAGCGGCTGCGGTACGCCACGGCCTACCGCGAGACCGTGCGGCTGGCCGAGGCGCCGGTGGCCGCCGACGGGCCGCTCGCCGTCACCGAGGCGTACACCCTCGACGCGTGCCTGCTCTCGCACCCGGTCGAGTCGTACGGCTACCGGCTCACCGAGCCCGACGGGCGCCGCATCCTGCCCGAACGGCTCGCCGCGCACGGCATCAAGGGCCCCGACGTCGGCCGCCTCCAGCGCGAGGGCGTCCTCGGCGGCGTGACCCTCGACGACGTCAGCGAGGTCCGGCGCGGGCAGCGGTTCGCCTTCGTCATGGACACCCGGCTCTGCGACGGCGTGCACGCGCTCGCCGACGGCGCCGACATGCTCGTCATCGAGTCGACCTTCCTCGACGAGGACGTCCGCCTCGCCACCGACCACGGCCATCTGACGGCCGGACAGGCCGCGGCGGTCGCCCGGGACGCGGGCGTACGGCATCTCGTCCTGACCCACTTCTCGCAGCGCTACTCCGACCCGGCCGAGTTCGAGCGGCAGGCGCGGGCGGTCGGGTTCGAGGGCGAACTGAGCATTGCCCAGGACCTCATGAGGGTCCCCGTACCGAAGAGATAGAGCACCACGCATGCCCCTCCCCGCGGCTCTCCCCAAGGCCGAACTGCACCTCCACATCGAAGGCACCCTCGAACCCGAGCTGGCCTTCGCGCTCGCCGCGCGCAACGGCGTCACCCTGCCGTACGCGGACACCGACGCCCTGCGCGAGGCGTACCGCTTCAGCGACCTCCAGTCCTTCCTGGACCTCTACTACGGCCTGATGGCGGTCCTGCGCACCGCCGAGGACTTCACCGAGCTCACCGACGCCTATCTGGAGCGGGCCGCCGCCCAGGGCGTCCGGCACGCCGAGATCTTCTTCGACCCGCAGGCGCACACCGCCCGCGGCGTCCCCATCGGCACGGTGATCGAGGGCCTGAGCGCCTCCCTCGAACGCTCCGAGGAGCGGTACGGGATCTCCACCCGGCTCATCATGTGCTTCCTGCGCGACGAGTCGGCGGAGTCGGCGCTCGCGACCCTGGACGCCGCGAAGCCCTATCTGGACCGGATCACCGGTGTCGGCCTGGACTCGGCGGAGGTCGGCCACCCGCCGGCCAAGTTCCGCGAGGTGTACGAGGCGGCCGGGGCGCTCGGGCTGCGCCGCGTCGCCCACGCGGGCGAGGAGGGCCCGGCGGAGTACATCCGTGAGGCGCTCGACGTCCTCGGCGTGGAGCGGATCGACCACGGTCTGCGGTGCATGGAGGACCCGGAGCTCGTCGAGCGGCTCGTGCGGGAGCGGGTGCCGCTGACGCTCTGTCCGCTGTCGAACGTGCGGTTGCGCGCGATCGACGTGCTGGGTGATCACCCGCTGCCGGCGATGATGGCGGCGGGGCTGCTCGTCACCGTGAACTCGGACGACCCGGCGTACTTCGGGGGGTATGTGGGGGACAACTTCGACGGGGTGCGGGAGGCGTTGGGGCTGTCGTCGGAGCAGCTGCGGGAGTTGGCGCGGAATTCGTTCGAGGCGTCGTTCCTGGAGGATGACGAGGGGCGGCGGGCGCGGTATCTCTCCGAGGTGGAGGCGTACGAGTTCGGCGGGGGCCGGGCGTAGCGCCTGCGGCGGGGTGGGGGAGAGGCTCGCCGCAGGCGCCCCTCTCACCCCCGGTCGCTCGGCCTCGCCAGTCTGTAGGCCGACTTCACAAGGCGGCGGCGGCTCGCCGGGACCCGCACGGGGGCGATCTCCTGTTCCGGCGCGCCCATCTGCGGGACCGTCGGCGGGGTCGCCGCCGCCGTGCCCGCCAGGACCGCGCCCGCCGCGCCGCCCCTGCGCCGCACCGAGCCCGGGACCAGGGGGCGGCCCGAGACGTGGCGGGCCACCGCTGTCATCGGGATCGCGACCAGGACGAGCAGGGCGCACAGGACCATGCCCATGCCCGGGTACCCGGCGCCCTCCGAGAGCAGGCTTCCCGCCAGGGGGCCGCAGGCCACGCCCAGGGAGGACGCCGCGCCGACCAGGACCGCCCAGCGGCCCCGGGGGTCGAGGGAGGCGGCCAGGCCCAGGAGGTAGGAGAGGACCACCGGGTAGCAGGCGTTCCACAGGATCTCGCCGGTCGCGAAGGAGGTCAGATCTCCCGCCGCCGAGCTGAGCAGTACGCAGGCCGCGATGACGACCGTGCCCACGCCGATCGGCACCGCCCGGCCCAGGCGGGAGCCGAGTGCGCCGGCCGCCGTGACTCCCAGGAGTCCCGCGCCGAGCGCCGCCGCGAAGACCGCGCCGACGGTGACCTCGGAGAGTCCGGCCTGGGTGAGGCCGATGCGGCCGCTCACGCCCCACAGGGCGTTCTGGGAGAGGGACCAGAGGAGGATGCCGCCCGCCAGGACCGCGCCTGCCGTGCGGTGGGGGAGGGGGCCGGTGGGGGCGGACTCGCGGGGCTCCCGGACCGTGCCCGGCAGCCTGCTCGTGAGCGGCCACACGAGGGCCGCCGCGCAGGCGATCGCGAGCAGCGGCGGCGCGTGGCCGCCGGACAGGTGCGGGAGGGTGAGGTAGAGCGCGCCCGCCGTGGCCGAGACCGAGAGCAGGCCGAGCGTCGAGGCCCGGTGCGGGTCCCGCTGTCCGGCGATCCCGGCCGCCGCCACCGCCGTCGCCGTACCCGAGCCGAGGCCGCCGAGGACCGCGCCCGCGACCACCAGGGGCACGATGCCGGTCGCGGCGGCGGAGCCGTATCCCACCGCCATCGCGAGCAGGCCCGCGCGGGCCGCCCGGCGGGGGCCGATCCGTTCCCCGCGCGCGGCGAGCGTGAAGCCCGCGGTGGAGGAGCCGAGGAGCAGGACGGACCCCACGAGGCCCGCCTGTGACGGAGTGAGGCCGAGCCCGGCGGAGAGCCGGCCGACGACGGTCGGCAGCAGGTACGGGGCCAGGTAACCGGCGGTGAAGAGGCAGACGAGGGCGGCGAGGCCCCCCGGGACGCGCGGGCGCGACGACATGGGCGTTCCAGGAACTGAACAGGGAAGTGAGACGGCGCCCGGTGAGCCACGGGGTCGCGGCACCATGTGTATCAAGCATCCGAGTGGGCGGAGAAGGTGGATTCCCCCGATTCGGGCCGTGATACGGGTCACAATTGGTTTGGGGTCGAGAGGGATGGGTATCGCGCGACCGTCGCGTGGTGTCTCTCCGTCTCTCAAGCCCCATCGGGCACACTGTCCAGATCGGCACCACGGTGCCGATCCACGCACCACGACCGGGGAGTCCGCCGTGACCACAGCAAGGGGAGACCAGCCGCAACAGGACGCCGGGGTCGACCCGTTGGTGTGCCTGCGCGAGCCCACCGACCCCGCCTGCGACGTCTTCCTGACCGGCACGGTCTTCCTCGACATCATCTTCACCGGCCTCGACTCCGCCCCCGTCCGCGGCACCGAGTCCTGGGCCCGCGGCATGGGCTCCAGCCCCGGCGGGGTCGCCAACATGGCCACCGCCCTCGCCCGGCTGGGGCTCCGCACCTCCCTCGCCGCCGCCTTCGGCGACGACCACTACGGCGAGTACTGCTGGGACGCGCTCGAACAGGGCGAGGGGATCGATCTGTCGCTCTCCCGCACCGTCCCCGGCTGGCACTCCCCGGTCACGGTCTCCATGGCCTACGAGGGCGAGCGCACGATGGTCTCCCACGGCCACGAGGCCCCGCCGCTGGACGGCGCCCTGCCCGCCTACCCGCCGCACGCGCGCGCGGCCGTCGCCTCCCTCGTCCCCGGCCGTGACGAGGACTGGGTCGCCCAGGCCGCCCGCGGCGGCGCCAAGGTCTTCGCCGACGTCGGCTGGGACGACACCGGCCGCTGGGACCTGGCCGGCCTCACCGACCTCGCGCACTGCGAGGCCTTCCTGCCGAACGCCGCCGAGGCGATGCGCTACACCCGGACCGACTGCCCCCGGGCCGCCGCCCGCGCCCTGGCCGACAAGGTCCGCTACGCC
This sequence comes from Streptomyces sp. CB02980, assembly GCF_014451325.2. GTDB lineage: Bacteria > Actinomycetota > Actinomycetes > Streptomycetales > Streptomycetaceae > Streptomyces. The sequence continues at coordinate 257,652 of NZ_JACSCH020000011.1, forward strand.
GTCGTCACCCTGGGCTCCGAAGGGGCCTACGCCGTCGACGGCGGCACCGGCGAGACCGCCGAAGTGCCCGCCATCCAGGTCTCCGCCCTCGACCCGACCGGCGCCGGGGACGTCTTCGTCGCCGGGTTCGTCACCGGCACCCTCGCCGACTGGCCGCTCGCCGACCGCCTCGCCTTCGCCGGGCTCACCGCCGCCCTCTCCGTCCAGGAGTTCGGCGGCTCCCTGTCCGCCCCGACCTGGGGCGAGATCGCCGCCTGGTGGCAGCACGTCCAGGGCCACGAGAGCCAGGACCCCGAGGCCCTGCGCGACCGCTACGCCTTCCTGGAGCGGCTCCTCCCCGCCCCCGCCCGCCCCTGGCCGCTGCGCCGGGCGGTGCCGACGATCGGTTTCCGCGCGGCCCACACCTGAGCCGTCGGCCGCCGCGGGCCCCTCCGTAAACCGCTACGGGCTTGTCCGTGCCAAGTCGTAGGCTTGGTAGCCCAGAGGTTGTCGAGCAGCGAGAACCCTGCAACGGGAGGTATGCGCAGGCCTCAGTGCCGGCCCATGACTCAGACACCCACAGCCCGCAACGGATCGCCCCAGGACGGGGCGCCCGGACAGGCCCGCGCCCACTTCACCGTCCCCGCCAAGCATCCGATGGTCAGCCTGCTCGGCTCCGGTGACGCGCTGCTCCGCGTGATCGAGCGGTCGTTCCCGCAGGCCGACATCCATGTCCGGGGCAACCAGGTCAGCGCGGTGGGCGACGCGGCGGAAGTCGCGCTGATCCAGCGCCTGTTCGACGAGATGATGCTGGTGCTCCGCACCGGTCAGCCGATGACGGAGGACGCAGTGGAACGCTCGATCGCCATGCTCAGGGCGAGCGAGAACGGTTCGGAGGGCGGCGAGGAGACCCCCGCCGAGGTGCTCACGCAGAACATCCTCTCCAACCGCGGTCGCACGATCCGTCCCAAGACCCTCAACCAGAAGCGGTACGTCGACGCGATCGACAAGCACACGATCGTCTTCGGCATCGGCCCCGCCGGTACGGGAAAGACCTACCTGGCCATGGCCAAGGCGGTCCAGGCCCTGCAGTCCAAGCAGGTCACCCGGATCATCCTGACCCGCCCGGCCGTCGAGGCCGGCGAGCGCCTCGGCTTCCTGCCCGGCACGCTCTACGAGAAGATCGACCCCTACCTGCGCCCGCTCTACGACGCGCTGCACGACATGCTCGACCCCGACTCCATCCCCAAGCTCATGGCGAGCGGGACGATCGAGGTCGCGCCCCTGGCGTACATGCGCGGCCGGACGCTGAACGACGCGTTCATCATCCTGGACGAGGCGCAGAACACGAGCCCCGAGCAGATGAAGATGTTCCTCACCCGCCTCGGCTTCGACTCGAAGATCGTCATCACCGGTGACATCACCCAGGTCGACCTGCCGAACGGGACGAAGAGCGGTCTGCGACAGGTCCGCGACATCCTGGAAGGCGTCCAGGACGTCCACTTCTCGACGCTCACGTCGCAGGATGTCGTCCGGCACAAGCTCGTCGGCCGTATCGTCGACGCGTACGAGCAGTACGACAGCCGCAACGGCCGCAACGGGCTGTGACGACTTAACGAGAGAAGTACACAAGCACCATGTCGATCGACGTCAACAACGAGTCCGGTACCGAGGTCGACGAGCAGGCGATCCTCGACGTCGCCCGCTACGCGCTCGCGCGCATGCGCATCCACCCGCTCTCCGAGCTCTCGGTGATCGTCGTGGACGCGGAGGCGATGGAGCAGCTCCACATCCAGTGGATGGATCTGCCGGGTCCGACGGACGTCATGTCCTTCCCGATGGACGAGCTTCGTCCGCCGGCGAAGGACGACCAGGAGCCCCCGCAGGGGCTCCTGGGTGACATCGTGCTCTGCCCCGAGGTCGCCACCCAGCAGGGCAAGGACGCGCCGACGGAGCACTCCATGGACGAGGAGCTGCAGCTGCTCACCGTCCACGGCGTGCTCCACCTCCTCGGGTACGACCACGAGGAGCCCGACGAGAAGGCCGAGATGTTCGGCCTCCAGGCGGCGATCGTCGACGGCTGGCGCGAGGAGAAGGGCCTCACCGGCCCGTCCCCGGCGCCGACCGTCTCCTGACCCCGATGGACGTTTCGCTGATCCTCGGCGCGGTGGCCCTGGTCGTCGTGGCCTGGCTCGCCGCCTGCGCCGAGGCCGGTCTCGCGCGCGTCACCAGCTTCCGCGCCGCCGAGGCCGTACGGTCCGGCCGGCGCGGGGCCGAGAAGCTCGCCCAGGTCGCCTCCGACCCCACCCGCTATCTCAACGTGGCCCTGCTCGTGCGCGTCGCCTGCGAGATGGCGGCCGGCGTCCTCGTCACGTACGCCTGCCTCGAAGCCTTCCCGGAGACCTGGGAGGCGCTGCTCGTCGCCATCGGCGTGATGGTCCTCGTGTCGTACGTGGCCGTGGGCGTCTCACCGCGCACCATCGGCCGCCAGCACCCGCTGAACACGGCGACGGCCGCCGCGTACGTCCTGCTGCCGCTGGCCCGGATCATGGGGCCGATCCCGCAGCTGCTGATCCTCATCGGCAACGCGCTGACCCCGGGCAAGGGCTTCCGCAAGGGCCCCTTCGCCTCCGAGGCCGAGCTGCGGGCCATGGTGGACCTCGCCGAGCAGGAGTCGCTGATCGAGGACGAGGAGCGCCGCATGGTGCACTCCGTCTTCGAGCTGGGCGACACGCTCGTACGGGAGGTGATGGTGCCCCGTACCGATCTCATCTGCATCGAGCGGTACAAGACGATCCGTCAGGCCCTCACCCTCGCGCTGCGCTCCGGCTTCTCCCGCATCCCCGTCACCGGGGAGAACGAGGACGACATCGTCGGCATCGTGTATCTGAAGGACCTGGTCCGCAAGACGCACATCAACCGGGACTCCGAGGCGGACGTGGTGTCGACGGCGATGCGGCCCGCCGCCTTCGTACCCGACACCAAGAACGCCGGTGACCTGCTGCGCGAGATGCAGCAGGAGCGCAATCACGTCGCCGTCGTCATCGACGAGTACGGCGGCACGGCCGGGATCGTCACCATCGAGGACATCCTGGAGGAGATCGTCGGCGAGATCACCGACGAGTACGACCGGGAGCTGCCGCCGGTCCAGGACCTCGGCGGGGGCAGTCACCGGGTCACCGCGCGCCTCGACATCGGCGACCTCGGCGAGCTGTACGGGCTGGGGCCCGACGAGTACGACGACGAGGACGTGGAGACCGTCGGCGGACTGCTCGCGAAGGCACTCGGCCGGGTTCCGATCGCGGGAGCCAAGGCGGTCGTGGAGCTGCCGGACGGGCGTTCGCTGCGGCTGACGGCCGAGTCCCCGGCGGGCCGCCGGAACAAGATCGTCACCGTTCTCGTGGAACCCCTGGAACCGGAGGAGAAGCAGGCATGACCCCCGACGAGCTGCGCGCCTTCTGCCTGGACTTCAACGACGCGACGGAGGAGTTCCCGTTCGGACCCGACGTCTCCGTCTTCAAGGTCGCCGGGAAGCTGTTCGCGCTCTCGTGGCTCGAAGCCGAGCCGCTGCGGGTCAACCTCAAGTGCGATCCGGACGATGCCCTACGGCTCCGCGAGGAGCATCCGGCGATCGCCCCGGGCTATCACATGAACAAGCGGCACTGGAACACGGTGACCGTCGGAGAGCTCCCGGACCGTATGGTCCGGGAGCTCGTCGAGGACTCGTACGACCTGGTGGTCGCGGGTCTGCCGAAGGCCGTACGGCTCCGTCTCGACAGGCCGTAGCTCTCGACAGGCGGTAGCTCTCGACCGGCCGTCGCTCTCCCGCCGGCGTGGTTCAGGACCGGCGCCGCAGACCGAGGCCGACCAGGACCGCCGTGCCGAGGACGATCGCCGTGTCCAGGACGAGGACCGTGCGGACGCCTCCGAACAGGTCACCGCCCGTGGTGGCGAGCACGCCGAGCAGCGGGATGCCGATCGTGAGGCCGACCTGCTGGGTGGTCGTCACCAGGCCGGTCGCCAGGCCCTGCTCCTCGTCCGGGACACCCGAGGTGACGGTCAGTCCGTACGAGATGATCGCGCCGAGGTGGCACATCGAGGCCAGCGAGACGGCGACGGTCGCCAGGACCACGCCCGACTCCTCGCTCAGGCCGAGCAGCGCGGCCGTCAGCACGCCCTGACCGACCAGCGAGCCGACCAGGGTGGCGCGGGTGCCGATCCGGCCGATCACCTTCGGCGCGAGCATGCCGGCCACGACCGACATCACGCCCTGCACACCGAAGATCAGTCCGGTCGCGAAGGCCGAAAGATCCATCGTCTCCTGCAGGTACAGGGTGAGGACGAAGACGACGGTCGACATCATCGAGAAGGTGATCAGACCGCCCAGGTTGCCGAAGGCGACCGTGCGGCGCCGCAGCATCGGCAGCGAGACCAGCGGGGCCGCGTGCCGGGACTCGACCCGCACGAACACCGCGAGCAGCACGATTCCCGCCACCAGGCCGACCTGCACGTCCGTGCCGCCGAAGCCGCGCTCGGCCGCCGTCGACAGGGCGTAGATCAGGGCGAGCAGACCACCGGTGACGGTCACCGCGCCGGGCACGTCCAGGCGGGGCCGCTCGGGGGTGCGGGACTCGGGGAGCAGGCCCGGGGCCAGCGGCAGCACGATCACGGCGAAGAGGGCGAGCAGGCCCATGGTGGAGCGCCAGCCGAGGGTGTCCGTCATGACGCCGCCGAGGACCATGCCGACGGTGAAGCCGAGCGAGAGCAGCGTGCCGGAGATGCCGAGCGCCTTGTCGCGCAGCGGCCCCTCGGGGAAGGTCGTGGTCAGCAGGGACATGCCGGTGGGCACGATCGCGGCGGCGCCGATGCCCTGGAGGGCGCGTCCGGTGAGGAAGGCGGCCGGGTTCCAGGCGAAGGTGGCGAGCAGCGACGCGAGGCCGAAGAGGGCGAGTCCGGCGAGGAACAGCTTCTTGCGTCCGTAGAGGTCGCCGACGCGGCCGAAGAGGAGCAGGAAGCCGCCGGAGGGCAGCGCGAAGGCGGTGACCGCCCACTGGAGGGCGGACTGGCCGAGGCCGAGGTCGGCACCGAGGACGGGCAGCGCCACGTTCAGTACGGAGAAGTCGAGCGCGACCATGAACTGGGCGGCGCACAGCACGAAGAGGATGAGCCGGGTGCGGCCGGTGAGGACCGGGGGAGCGGCCGGAGGGGCGGCCTTGCTGTCGGTGCCCGCGGGGGGAGAGGTCAGGGTTGCCATGACCCCACCTTCGGCGTCCGGGAACAAGGCTGGGGAGCGGGAACTTATCCTGTTGGTCGTACCACCAGGCATCCAGGGGGAGGAAGCACACGTGGCCACCGCTCTCGAGAGCACCACGACGAAGCAGCACCGACTCGGCGAGCTGCGCGAGTTCCTGATGAGCCGTCGGGCCCGGGTGAGCCCCGCGGAGGCGGGCCTCCCGGACGGTGGCGCGCGCCGCCGGACGCCGGGGCTGCGCCGGGAGGAGGTCGCGGTCCTCGCGGGCGTCGGGGTCTCCTGGTACCAGTGGCTCGAGCAGGGCCGGGACATCACGGTCTCGCCGCAGGTGCTCGACGCGGTGGCGCGGGTGCTGCGGCTGAGCCCGGCCGAGCGGCGCCATCTGTACGTCCTGGCGGCGCTGAACCCGCCGGCGCCGGAGACGGCCCCGGAGGACCGGGACATGTGCGACGGGCTGAGGCGGCTCATCGACGCGTGGATGCCGTTCCCCGCGCACATCATGGACGCGTACTGGAACACCGTCCTCTACAACGACGCGGCGGCGATCGTGCTCGGGATGGGTCCCGAGTCCGCGCAGAACTGCCTGGTCACCTTCTTCACCGACCCGCTGTACCGCACCCGCATGGGCCACTGGGAGGAGATCGCCCCCCGGGTCGTCGCCCAGTTCCGTTCGGCGTGCTCGGAGAGCCCCGACGACGAGGGTTTCCGGCAGGTCGTCGAGGAGGTCAAGGAGCTGAGCCCGGAGTTCGCGGAGCTGTGGGAGCGGCGGGACATCCTGCCCGGCGGCCAGAACCGCAAGGAGCTGGAGCACCCGCTGGTCGGCACGCTGTACGTCGAGGCGACCCAGCTCAGGGTCCCGGCCCGCCCGGACCTGGTGATCGTGCTCCACACCCCGCTGCCGGAGGCCGGCACGGCGGAGAAGCTGGAGTGGCTGGTGTCGCCCGCGGGGCGCCGCGGGGCGATGTACCCGGTCGCGGGCTGAGCCTCGGGGTCGTCGCGGGCGGCGTTCCGGAGCGGATCTATGCTCAGGGCATGACACTCAGCAGCGAGCACGGCGACCTCGGCGCCGAGGACCTCAAGATCATCACGCTGGCGCGCAGCGCCCGCGCCCGCAACGGTGTGCCCGAGGGGGCCGCCGTACGGGACGAGACCGGCCGCACGTACGTGGCGGGGACCGTGGAGCTGGAGTCGCTCAAGCTGAGCGCCCTGCGGACCGCGGTCGCGATGGCGGTGGCGAGCGGCGCCCAGTCCCTGGAGGCGGCGGCCGTCGTGTCGAGCGCCGAGTCCGCGTCGGACGAGGACCGCGCGGCGGTACGGGACCTCGGCGGCCCGGAGACCCCGGTCCTGCTGGCCGGTCCGGACGGACGGCTGCGCGTGGCGGTCACGGCGGGCTGAGCGACTCGGCCGCCCCTCGGGGGTGTCTCGCCGATCAGGCTGGGGCGAGCGGCGAGAACTGGACATCGAGGGCCCGGCGTACACGCGCCGGGCCCTTGCGCGTCAGCGCGTTTGTGTGTTTGTGAAGGATCACCGCATCTTCTCTTGCCTTCCCATGCGGTCTGCGTCTCAATGAACACCGGTCCGCCCGACGGACCGTCAGATCTCCACCATTCACGCAGTGTCCGCACCCCCTGCGTTCGCCATCGGAAGGGGTTCGAACTCGCCATGAGAAGCAGAAGCACCTTAGGGACCTTCGCGGTCGTCGCCGGAGGACTCGCCGCCGCCTCGCTCGCCTTCGCGCCGACGGCCGCCGCCGTCTCGCCGGGCTCGGCCACGGCGACGTACGACTGCGGTTCGTGGGGCGGCGGCAGCGCCACCCTCGTCGCCACGCAGAGCGGCACCGCCGCCACCATCACCCTCACCTCGTCCGTGACGACCCCGATCCCGGTCGGCGCCAACCAGATCAACGCCACGCTGACGCTGGCCAAGGCCGGTGGCGGTACGCGGGTCTTCAGCGGCAAGAAGAACCCGGCGCTCCCCGTGGGGCCCGTGACCATCGGACCTCTCAGCGGGACCGTGGCCTCCGGCGACAGCCTCAACTCGTACTTCGCGGGTGTCGCCCTCAAGATGGTGATCTTCGGGGTCACGGTGAACTGTGACGCGCTGACCTCGCAGTCGCCGGGCCCGTTCGTCTTCAGCTGAGCCCCGCACCAACCGGACCGGTGTCGCCCTGGGCGGCACCGGTCTCCGTCGTGTTCCGGCGCCCTGGAAGAGGTGGCTGACCTGGGGAAACGACTCCGCTTCGAGGATCTTGACAGTATCTGACGGGACATCAGTCGATGTCTTTCGCTGGCATTGACTTCTCTCCGCCCGCAGCCGTCAATGGCGCCCACTCATCCCTCAGGAGGGGGCATACCCATGGCACTCACCCGATCCCGGGCGGCGGCCCGAAGACGGCGCTGGACCGCCGTTCTCGGCGCCACCGCCCTCGCGGTCGCAGGAGGCGCGCTCGCGGCCCCGGCCGGCGCGACGACCACCTCCCAGCCGGTGGAATTCCAGACCCGCTGCGTCCCGCCGCCGATCGCCGGCATCCCGCCCATCACGGGCGCCACCACCGCCGAGATCACCGTCGACAAGGCCAGCCCCAAGGTCGGCGAGACGGTCACGGTGACGTACACGATCACCAAGCCCGCCGCGTCCAACCCGGTCGACCTCGCGTTGCCGGCCGACATCATGACGCCCAGCGGCAAGGTCGTCCTCGGCGGCGCCCAGAACGGCGCGGTCACCGTCAACGGCCCCAAGAAGAACCCGCCGGTCCCCGGCAAGGGCTCCTTCCCGGCCTTCTCGATGACCGGCACCTTCACCGTCACCCAGGCCGGGTCGATCACCCTCTCGCCCGGCGACTACAACATCCACACCAGCTACCTCATGGAGCTGGACACCCCCTGTACGGTGCTCAACCCGCCCGCCCCGGTCTCCGAGACGGTCGTCGCGAGCCCCGTGACCAGCCCCAACACCCGCGCGCTGGCCCTCGACACCGCGTCCGGCGACCCGGGCGTCCGGGTGACCGTCAACGGTTCCAAGTTCACCCCGCTCACCGACGTCACCGTCGTCGGCCGGGCCGGGGCGGCGGAGACCGCGGACAAGATGACCGTCACGACCGACAGCGAGGGCTCCTTCGCCGCGCGCCTGAAGGTCAACGACGTGGCGACCACCGGGATCGTGGCCTACGAGGGCGCGGCCTGGGACCCCGAGAAGGGGGCCGGACCCGCCGCGTACAAGGTCGTCGTACCGGCGCCGCCGAACAGCCAGACCATCACCGCGGCCGTCACCGCCGGTGAGCTGTCCATGACCCAGGCCGGGGACGCCGTCGAGCTGTCGTCCGTCGACTTCGGTCAGGGCGGCGCGGCGACCGGCGACCTCAAGACGGTGACGGTGAAGGACTTCCGCGGCGGCCCCGCGGGCTGGTCCCTCACCGGCAAGGTCACCGACTTCACCGGCACCGGCGGCTCCATCGGCGCCGGCAACCTCAGCTGGACCCCGGCCTGCACCGCCAAGGCCGGCAGCCCCAGCGCCTGCGCGGCCGGCTCGTCCGGTCCGGTCGGCAGCGGCGGCGCGACCCTCGCCTCCACGCCGAACGGCGCCCTCACGGGCGGCGAGTTCACCATCGACGCGGGGCTCTCCCTCGACGTCCCGGCCTTCACGGCGCCGGGCTCGTACGCGGGCGTGCTGACGCTCACCCTGTCCTGACCACCGTGCGGGCCGGGCGCGCACCCGGCCGGCCCGCTCCGCACCCCGGGGGTTTCCGACTCGTGCGCACGCTGTACGTACTCCTCCTGAGCGTCCTGCTCCTCCTGCTGGGCCCCGCCCCGCACGCGCAGGCCGCCGAGAACGGCGAGTGGGCCGTCTATCCGGCCGCCGCCCGGCTGGGCAGCCGCCCCTACTTCTTCCTCTCCGCCGATCCGGGCTCCACGCTCACCGACCGGGTCACCGTCGCCAACAAGACGGCCGCCCCGCTGACCTTCCGGCTCTACGGCGCCGACGCCTACAACACCGACCGGGACGGCGGCTTCGCCGTCCGCACCCAGCGGGAGAAGCAGACCGGCGCCGGTGCCTGGATCACGCCCGAGCGGACCCGGATCACCGTCCCGCCCGGCTCCGCCGTCACCGTCCGGTACACGCTGACCGTCCCCGCCGACGCCGACCCCGGCGACCACCCCGGGGCGCTCGTCGCCCTCGACGAGCGGATCAGCCCCGGCGGGAAGGGCGCCGTCGCCGTCGGCGTCCAGCGCGCCGTCGCCGCCCGCCTCTACCTGCGGGTCAACGGGCCGACCGTGCCCGCCCTCGGCGTCGAGGACGTCACCGTCGACCAGGACCGGCCGCTGGTCCCCGGCGCCGGCACGAGCAGCGCGGTCGTCTCGTACACGCTGCACAACCGGGGCAACGTCACCCTCAACCCCAAGGTCGCCCTCAAGGCGGAGGGGCTCTTCGGGCGCACCCTCCTCGACCGCGACCTCGCCAAGGTGCCGTCCGAGCTGCTGCCCCGGCAGAAGATCCGGCTCACCGAGCGGTGGACCGGCTCCCCGCAGCTCGACTGGGGTGACATCACCCTCACCGCGACCGCGAAGGACGTCCGGGAAACCGGCACGGTCTCCTTCCTCGCCCTGCCCTGGCTCGCCGCCGCGACCCTGCTCGTCGGGGGCGCCGCGGGCCTCTTCGGCCTCCGGATCCGACGCCACAGGGCGGCCCGCGCCGAGCCGAGTGCGCACGTGAGTACGTGAGGCGGGCGCTCATCGGGGACAATGGCCCCCATGAGCGCTCGCAACCAAGAAACCGAAGCCGTCCACCGGGCCGGCTTCGCCTGCTTCGTCGGCCGCCCCAACGCGGGCAAGTCCACTCTTACGAACGCTCTGGTCGGCCAGAAGGTGGCCATCACCTCGAACCGGCCGCAGACCACCCGGCACACCGTGCGTGGCATCGTGCACCGCCCGGAGGCGCAGCTGATCCTGGTGGACACCCCCGGCCTCCACAAGCCGCGCACCCTCCTCGGGGAGCGGCTCAACGACGTCGTGCGCACCACCTGGGCCGAGGTCGACGTGATCGGCTTCTGCCTGCCCGCCGACCAGAAGCTCGGCCCCGGCGACAAGTTCATCGCCAAGGAACTCGCCGGGATCAAGAAGACCCCCAAGGTCGCGATCATCACCAAGACCGACCTGGTCGACTCCAAGACCCTCGCCGAGCAGCTGATCGCCGTCGACCAGCTCGGCAAGGAGCTGGGCTTCGAGTGGGCGCAGATCGTGCCGGTCTCGGCCGTCGGCAACAAGCAGGTCCAGCTCGTCGCCGACCTGCTGATCCCGCTGCTCCCGGAGTCCCCGCCGCTCTACCCGGAGGGCGACCTCACGGACGAGCCGGAGCAGGTCATGGTCGCGGAGCTGATCCGCGAGGCCGCGCTCGAAGGCGTACGGGACGAGCTGCCGCACTCGATCGCGGTGGTCGTCGAGGAGATGATCCCCCGCGAGAACCGCCCGGCGGACCGGCCGCTGCTCGACATCCACGCCAACGTGTACATCGAGCGCCCGAGCCAGAAGGGCATCATCATCGGCCCGAAGGGCAGCCGTCTCAAGGAGGTCGGCATGAAGTCCCGCAAGCACATCGAGGCCCTCCTCGGCACCCCGGTCTTCCTGGACCTCCACGTCAAGGTCGCGAAGGACTGGCAGCGCGATCCGAAGCAGCTGCGGAAGCTGGGCTTCTAGCGCGGCCACCAGCCGTCCGGCCGGAGGCCGGCGCAGCCGCCCGATGCCCGTGAGGCCCCCTGGGGCCGAGCGGTGCGAGGACGGCAGTGAAGGGGGTTCCGAAGCAGCTGCGGAAGCCGGGCTTCCCGCGCGGCCACCAGCCGTCCGGCCGGAGGCCGGGTTCCGACCCGTCGACTTCCCCGTCACCGCGTGCCAGCATGGCGCGGTGACAAAGATCGTCAAGGGGGGAAACCTGCCGGTCCCCGGGCAGGTGTGGCGGATCGCGGTCGTCCGGCGGGCGGCCGGTGGCGAGGTACCGGAGGTCGACACCTCTGCGCTGCTGCTCGACGCCGCCGGCAGGGTCAGGGGCGACGGTGACCTGGTCTTCTACAACCAGCTCACCCACCTGTCCGGGGCGGTCCGCCTGCTCGGCCGGGTGAGCATCGAGGACGACCAGGTCGCCGACTGGCTGGAGATCGACACCGCCCGCGTCGAGCCGGCCGTCCAGCGGGTCGTGATCACCGCCTCCAGCGAGGGCGGGATGTTCGGGCAGGTGCCGGGGCTGTACGTGCGGACGGTGAGCGCCGGAAGCGGCGAGCAGCTGGCGCTGTACGAGGTCGACGACGCGACCACCGAGACGGCGTTCGTCCTCGGCGAGTTCTACCGGCGCGACGGCGCGTGGAAGTTCCGCGCCGTGGGCCAGGGGTACGACTCCGGGCTCGTCGGACTGGCAGAGGACTTCGGCATCGAGGGGAGGGACCCCGTCGAGCCCGCCTCCGTGGAGCCGCTGTCCCTCGCCGTCACCAAGACGACGGACCCGGTCCCCAGCTCGGCTCAGGCCGCGTCGCCGGTCGACACCCCGCCTCAGGACGCTGCCCCGGTCGACACCCCGCCTCAGGACGCTGCCCCGGTCGCGGCCCGGCCTCCGGCCGCTGCCCCGGTCGGGGATCCCGCCCCGGGCATCCCGGCCCAGGCCGCACCCCCGTCGCCGTGGCCACCGGTCTCCCCGGCGGCCTCACCCGCCGGTCTCTTCGGCGAGGACTTTCCCGAGTTCGTCTGCACCGGCAACGGCAGGACCGACATCACCGTCGACGTTCCCCTGCCGGCCGGGTTCCTGCTGGTCGACTCCTACCGGTGGGGTGAGGGCTACTTCCTGCTCGAAGCGGTCGGCAAGACAGGCAAGGGCGAGAAGCTCCTCGCGAACACCACGCTGCGGGACTACGAGGGCCGGATGCTGCTGCGCCACGAGGGCCGGAATCCGCTGCGCCTCCGCGTCGGCTCCCACAGCGAGGAGGACTGGAAGATCGTGATCCGGCCCATCAGCGCCGTGCGGCCACTCGGCGAAGGCGCCGCAGGGCGGGGCGCCGACGTCCTGCTCCACACGGGGCCGGCCGGCGAGCTCGTCGGCCGGCTGCGCCCGCGCGACGACCACGCGTACTTCTACGCGCGCGGCTACGAGCCGGACGGTAGCGACCACCTGCTGGTGAACGAGGCGGCCAGGCGGCCGAAGTCCTCGCGGCCGCTGCCCGAAGGGCCGCTGCTCGTGGCCGTCCGGAGCGCCGAGGGGGACTGGACCCTCGACGTCGGGCCCGTCCGGGACGAAGGGCGCCGGTCCGGGCGCTTCTGGCGCCGCACCCGTTAGGGGGTGTCTTGCCGATCAGGCCGGGCTCGCGGGGCCTGATCGACAAGACACCCCCTAGGGCCCGCTACGCGCCCTCCTTGAGGACCCTCGTCACGAGGGTCCTCTGCGCGTCCGTGAGGCGGGGGTCGCAGCAGTGGACCGTGCGGGCGTCGACGGTGATCTCGTACCGGAAGCCGTCCGGCACGCCCTGGCTCCCGTCGTCGCCGTCGGCGAGGACGGCGGTGGCCAGGGACTCCCACTCGGGGCCCCAGACCTCCACCTCCGCCGACCGCTCGATGCCCGCGAAACCGCCCGTGCGCCGCACTCGAATCCGCATGGGACCTGTGTACCAGCCGGATCAGTCGGTCGGTACGCCCACCGCCGACCAGGACTTCAGGACGGCCTGGATCTCCTCCCCGTCGCCGTACCGCGCCCGCGCCGCCGCCACCGTGGCCGCCGCGAACTCGGAGAACCGGGCCTCGGGGGTGAGCGTCCCGCCGGTCATCACGTCGTACCAGATCTGCCCGGCCCGCTCCCAGGAGTTGCCGCCCAGCTCGGTCGCCGCCAGGTAGAAGGCGTGGTTGGGGATGCCGGAGTTGATGTGGACGCCGCCGTTGTCGCGGCCGGTGCGGACGTAGTCGTCCATGTGGCCGGGCTGCGGGTCCTTGCCGAGGACGTCGTCGTCGTACGCGGTGCCCGGGGCCTTCATGGAGCGCAGCGCCGTCCCCTCCACGTTCGGGTGGAAGAGGCCCTCGCCGATGAGCCAGTCGGCGGTCTCGGCGGACTGGCCGAGCGCGTACTGCTTCACGAGGGAGCCGAAGACGTCGGAGACCGACTCGTTGAGGGCGCCGGACTGGCTGAAGTACTCCAGGTTCGCCGAGTACTGGGTGAAGCCGTGGGCGAGCTCGTGGCCGATGACGTCCACGGGGAGGGTGAAGTCGAGGAAGATCTCGTCGTCGCCGTCGCCGAACACCATCTGCTCGCCGTTCCAGAAGGCGTTGCCGTACTTCTCGTCGTAGTGGACGGAGGCGAGCAGCGGCAGCCCGGCGCCGTCGATGGAGTTGTGCCCGAAGGCGTTGAGGAAGAGGTCGAAGGTGGCGCCCAGGCCGGCGTACGCCCGGTTGACGGTGGCGTCCCCGGTCGCCGCGTCGCCCTCGCCGCGGACCTTCACCCCGGGCAGGCCGGTGCCGCGCTCGCAGTCGTAGATCGTGCGGTGCGGCTTGCCGGCCTCGGCGGGGGCGAGCGTGGGCGCGGTGCCGGGCAGCGGCAGGATCCGGAACGTACGGGCCGAGGCGTCCGCGATGAGCGTGCGGCGCGCGGCCGCGGCGACGGCCGGGTTCGAGGAGTGAGCCAGGTGCTCCAGGAGGTGCGGGGGGACGATCGAGCAGAAGACGGGCGTCTGGGGAGTCATGCTCGCAATGTGGCACTGCGTGAGGCGACTGTCACGGGGTGAGACGAAGATTGGCGAAATGGAGTGATGCGTCACTGTTCGGCCTTGACGCGGGCGCCGTCCCGCATACTGATACGGGACGTCCGCCTCCGGCGTCCCTGGGCTAGGCTGCGGCACATCATGCGTTTCGGGCTGCTTCTCCTTAGCTGCCGCGGCGAGGGCCTGTAGTCGTAGGCCGACCCCCTCCCCGCGGGACCTGGTGTTGCGTTCGACAGTCGGCCGTCCTTCTTGCTGGACCCGAGGAGCCCAACGCAATGACCCAGTCTCCGTTCGTCGGCCGCCCCACGCCGATCACCAACGCGACGCAGCTGCAGAAGCCGTCCGGGATGCCGATCCACAAGTACGGCCAGTACGAGCAGGTACGGATCCCCGACCGCACCTGGCCCGAGCAGCGGATCACCAAGGCCCCGCGCTGGCTGTCCACCGACCTGCGCGACGGCAACCAGGCCCTGATCGACCCGATGTCCCCGGCCCGCAAGCGCGAGATGTTCGACCTGCTCGTGCGCATGGGCTACAAGGAGATCGAGGTCGGCTTCCCGTCCTCCGGCGAGACCGACTTCGCGTTCGTGCGCTCCATCATCGAAGAGGGCGCGATCCCGGACGACGTCACCATCTCCGTACTGACCCAGGCCCGCGAGGACCTGATCGAGCGGACCGTGGAGTCCCTGGTCGGCGCGAAGCGCGCCACCGTCCACCTGTACAACGCCACCGCGCCCACCTTCCGCCGGGTCGTCTTCCGCGGCTCGAAGGAGCAGATCAAGCAGATCGCCGTGGACGGCACCCGCCTGGTCATGGAGTACGCGGAGAAGCTGCTCGACGAGCGCACGATCTTCGGCTACCAGTACAGCCCCGAGATCTTCACCGACACCGAGCTGGACTTCGCCCTGGAGGTCTGCGAGGCGGTCTGTGACGTCTGGCAGCCGGGCCCGGGCCGCGAGATCATCCTGAACCTGCCCGCCACCGTGGAGCGTTCGACGCCGTCCACGCACGCGGACCGCTTCGAGTGGATGTCCCGGAACCTGACCCGCCGCGAGCACATCTGCGTATCGGTCCACCCGCACAACGACCGCGGCACGGCCGTGGCGGCCGCCGAGCTGGCGATCATGGCCGGCGCCGACCGCATCGAGGGCTGCCTGTTCGGGCAGGGCGAGCGCACCGGCAACGTCGACCTGGTGACCCTGGGCATGAACCTGTTCAGCCAGGGCGTCGACCCGCAGATCGACTTCTCGCAGATCGACGAGATCCGTCGCACCTCCGAGTACTGCAACCAGATGGAGGTCCACCCGCGCCACCCCTACGCGGGCGACCTGGTCTACACCGCCTTCTCCGGCTCCCACCAGGACGCCATCAAGAAGGGCTTCGACGCCATGGAGGCCGACGCGGCCGCCAAGGGCGTCACCGTGGACGACATCGAGTGGGCCGTGCCGTACCTGCCGATCGACCCGAAGGACGTCGGCCGCTCCTACGAGGCCGTCATCCGGGTCAACTCGCAGTCCGGCAAGGGCGGCATCGCGTACGTCCTGAAGAACGACCACAAGCTGGACCTGCCCCGCCGGATGCAGATCGAGTTCTCGAAGATCATCCAGCAGAAGACGGACACCGAGGGCGGCGAGGTCACCCCGGCCGCGATCTGGTCCGTCTTCCAGGACGAGTACCTGCCCAACCCGGAGAACGCCTGGGGGCGCATCCAGCTGCGCTCCGGCCAGACCACCTCCGACACGGACGGCACGGACACGCTGACCGTCGAGGCGGTCGTGGACGGTGCCGAGACCGTCCTGACCGGCTCCGGCAACGGCCCGATCTCCGCCTTCTTCGCCGCCCTGCAGGCGATCGGCGTGGACGCCCGCCTGCTGGACTACCAGGAGCACACCATGAGCGAGGGCGCCTCCGCGCAGGCCGCCTCGTACATCGAGTGCGCCATCGACGGTCAGGTCCTGTGGGGCATCGGCATCGACGCCAACACGACCCGCGCCTCCCTGAAGGCGGTCATCTCGGCGGTCAACCGCTCCGCCCGCTGACCCGGTCCCCAGGAGACGGCCCCCGCACCCTTCCGAGGGGCGGGGGCCGTCCCGTTTCCGGCCCGTGTCATGTTTCCGGGGCTCGGTGCCACCCCGGAGGGTGATCTCGCGACGACCGCTTCGGCCATCGAATCCGGTGCGACAGGCCCGGTGGAGGCGGCCGGCCGGGCCGGCGGAGGCTTCCTGGCCTTCACAAAGCGCCGACGCCGCGCTCCGCGGGCGGTGACGTGTCTCGGCCATCTCCGCGGTGAAGTCCTGACGGGGTGCTGACGCCACATCAAGGATGTGGCTAACATCACGCCAACGCCGGCAGTGCAGCCGGGCCGTTGAGGAGGTGCGTGTGCGGTCTGCCCGGAATTCACGTGGTGGGAAAGTGGGCGTCTGCGGAATCCGTACCTCCTGGAACACGGTCGGAGACGGCGAGTTCTTCTGCGAGGAGTGCGGCGGCGACCGCAATTACCGGCGCCGCACCGGCCGCCGCAGGTTCGCCGTCCTGGGGGTCCCGGTCCTGCCCCGGGGCTGTACGGGGCCCGTCGTCGAGTGCGCGGCCTGTCACACCCACTTCGGTACGGAGGTGCTCGACCACCCCACGACCAGCCGCTTCTCCGCGATGCTGCGGGACGCCGTGCACACCGTCGCCCTCGCCGTGCTCGCGGCCGGCGGCACCGACTCGCGCGCGGTCCTCGACCGGGCCGTGAGCGCCGTCAGGTCCGCCGGTTTCGCCGAGTGCACCGCCGTCCAGCTCGTCGACCTCGTCGAGGCCCTGGAGGCCGACACCGGGCGCTTCATGCCCGAGGTGAACCCCGAGGGCGCGCTCCTCGCGATCGAGCTGCACGAGGCCCTGGAGCCCCTCACCCCGCACCTGGCGCCCTCCGGCCGGGAGTCGATCCTGCTCCAGGCCGCCGGGATCGCCCTCGCCGACGGCGTCTACAGCCCGGCCGAGCGAGAGGTCCTCGGGACGGTCGGCAACGCGCTCGCACTCGCCCCGGACGACGTCGTGCGGCTGCTTGCCTCGGCCCGGACGGTCTCGTAGCCCCGGGGCGTCTCACCTGCCGGGCGACCGCGCAGGACGGTCTGCCGCGGGCAGCCCCTTGGTTCCGGTAATGACCGCCCCCTCGAAGGTCGTGCCGGTGAGGTTTGCGCCGGTCAGGTCGGCGCCCGTCAGATCGGCGCCGTCGAGGGCGGCGTCCGACAGGTCCACCCCGCTCAGGTCGGCTCCCGTGAGATTCGCCGACGTGAGGTCCGCCTCGCTCAGGCGGGCGCAGCCGATCGCCTCCGCCTCGTCCTGTCCCGGTGACTGGATGTAGTGCTCGCGATCGCAGAGCTGCGCTTTCCTCAGGTCGGCGTGGAAGAGGGAGGCACCGCTGAGGTCGGCACCCGAGAAGTTCGTTCCGTTCATCTCGGAGCAGGGGCCGTCGGGCGCGCAGAGGGTGACAGCCGTGAGGTCGGCCCTGAGGAATTGCGTGTCGGTCAATCGGGCGCGGTACAGGTAGGCATCACCGAGGTCCGCTCGGGACAGGTTCGCGCCGTCCAGGTTCGCGGCCTCCAGATCGGCTTCGCCGAGGTCGGCGTCCGAGAGCTCCGCGCCGCTCAGGTCCGCCCCGGCGAGCACCGCGCCGTGCAACCGGATGCGCTCGCCCGGCGGCCGGGTCCCCTCCGCGCCCCAGCCCCGCAGATCCGCCCGGCTCAGGTCCATGGTCAGCCCGCCGTCCCGCTCGGGCCGGCGCCGCACCAGCACGTCCATGGCGACCCGTACATCGGTCGTCGGCGCGGCCTTCCGTGGCAGCGGCGCGTGCTGGCGTACGTACGCCGAGAGCACGGACACGATGGTGGGCTGGTCGGCGGCGGAGTCCTTCATGATCCGCTCAAGCGCGTAGATCCCGCCGAGCCGGACGTCGAGCGAGGTGGAGGCCAGGTTGTCGATCGCGGCGTTGAAGCGGGTGGTGATCTGCTGGTCCTCGACGATCCGCAGCTCCTTGCCCGACTGGCTGACCTGCAGCCAGGTGAAGAGCAGCGCGGCGATGGCGGCCAGCCCCGGCAGGCTGAGCAGGACCAGCGAGAGCCGTGAGGCGGGGGCCGTGGCGCCGCCACCTGCCCCGGCCGCCCTGCGGCCTTGTGCCAGCCGACGCCGGGCGGCCCGCCGTCGCCGGCTACGGCGGATCCGTTCGAGGGACGTGGACCGGTTCACCCGGCCATTGCCTCACGCCGGAGCGCGCAGGCCGGCGGTGCCACACCGCCTTTCCCCATTTCGAGGGTGCTAGGGGGCGATGTTCTGGTTCAGCCGGAACACGTTGTCGGGGTCGTAGCGGCGCTTGACCGTCCTCAGCCGGTCGTAGTTCTGGCGGTAGTTGACCCGTACGCGGTCCTGGTCGTCGGTGTCCATGAAGTTGACGTAGCCGCCCTCCTGGGTGTGCGGGCGCAGGGCCGTGTCGTAGGCGCGGGTCCAGGCGATGTTGTGGTCCGAGTCGGCCGGGTCGGTCCAGGTGCCGCCGAAGGAGTGCGAGAAGACGGCGTCCCGGTACGCGAACGCGGTCTCCTCCGGGCCCACCCGGTGGCAGGCGCCGTCGATCGGGAAGATCGCCGTGTCCGATTCGAGGGACGGCATCGTCGCGCCGTACTCCGTGTGGACCGCGATCGCCCCGTCCGACAGCTCACGGCTGAAGTTGCCCTTCCAGTAGTGGTAGAGCCCGGCCGGCAGCTGCTCGTCGAAGAGGGTGTTGATCATCGGGTACGGCATCCGCTCCATGAACCGGCCGATCACCGGGCCGACTCCGTCCAGACGGGCGAGGACCTTCTCGTCCTCCGCCTCCGGGCCGCTGAAGCAGGTGAACGCGGCGCAGATCGGGCGGCCGTGCCAGCGCTCGGGGAGGAACGGTTCCTCCGGGCCCAGTGCCAGGACCAGGATCGAGTTCAGCTCCTCCGGGGAGTCCGCGATCAGCTCGCGCCACGCGCGTGCCACGTCCCCGTCGAGGGGGTAGCAGCTCAGACCGCCGAAGACGTCCGCGACCGGGTGCAGCCGGTACGCGAGGGAGACGGCGACGCCGAAGTTGCCGCCGCCGCCCCGCAGCGCCCAGAACAGGTCCGGCTTCCGCTCGGCGTCGCAGGTCACCAGGGTGCCCTCGGCGGTCACCACGTCCGCCGCGATCAGGTTGTCGCAGCTCAGGCCGTAGCGGCGGGACAGATGGCCCATGCCGCCGCCGAGCGTGAGGCCGCCGATGCCGGTCGAGGAGATCACCCCGCCGGTGGTGGCGAGCCCGAAGGCGTGGGTGGCGTGGTTGAAGTCGCCCCAGGTGGCGCCGCCCTCGGCCCGTGCCGTACGGGCCTCCGGGTCGACCCGGACGCCCCGCATCCGGGACAGGTCGACGACGAGGCCGTCGTCCACGGTGCCGAAGCCGGCGACCGAGTGGGAGCCGCCGCGCACGGCCAGCGGGAGCTGGTGCTCCCGGGCGTGGAGCACCGCCGCGATCACGTCGCCGGCGTCCACGGCGTGGACGACGACGGCCGGGCGGCGGTCGTGCAGGG
The DNA here is from genome assembly GCF_014451325.2 of Streptomyces sp. CB02980. GTDB lineage: Bacteria > Actinomycetota > Actinomycetes > Streptomycetales > Streptomycetaceae > Streptomyces. Next base: position 277,162 of record NZ_JACSCH020000011.1, read on the forward strand.
CGTTGTAGACCCGGCGGGCCTCGTCGTACGACGGGTCGCCGCGGGTCACGACGGTGCCGCGTACGGCACCGCGGAGCTTGTCGGTGGTGGTCTGGGGGTCGGTGGTGGTCATGTCTCCGGTGTAGCCCGGTGGGCTCCCGCCGCGCATCGCCCGAACCGCCCATGCGCGGCCACCGGTGCGTATGGGCCGTTCAGACCAGGCCGTGCGCGTACGCGTAGGCCGTGGCGGAGGCGCGGGAGCCGACGCCCAGCTTGGCGAAGATGTTGTTCAGGTGCCGGGCGACGGTGTGCTCGCTGATCACCAGCGCACGGGCGATGTCCTTGTTCGTGCCGCCCGAGGCGACCAGCCGCAGGACCTCCGCCTCCCGTGCGGTGAGCCCGCCCGGGAGCCGCCGCCGCGACCCGCCGCTGAGCAGGGCGGCCGCGCGCCGGGCGTCCGGTACGGCCCCGAGCCGCTCGAAGACCGCCCGCGCGGTGCCGAGCTCCAGACCGGCCGCCTCCTCGTCGCCCGCGGCCCGGCAGGCGGCCGCGAGCAGCATCCGCACCTGCGCGGCCTCGTACGGCACCCGCAGCTCCAGCCAGCCGGCGAGCGCCCGGCGCAGCGGGAGCAGCGCGCCGGGGCGCTGCTCGGCGAGGGCCACCGAGCCGAGGGCCGTGTCGGCCAGGGCACGCAGCAGGGGTACGTCCCCGGCGGCGGCGCCCGCGAGGGCGTCGAGGTCCGCCGCCGCCTTCGCCGCCCCGGGGACGTCACGGACGGCGAGCGCCACCTCCGTACGGGCGGCGAGCAGACGGGCCCGGCCCAGCACGTCGTGGTCGGGGTCGTTCCGGCAGGCGAGGGCCAGGTCGACGCCCGCCACGGCCGCGTCGGCCCTGCCCTGCGCGAGGCGCAGCAGCGCGAGGCCCGGCTGCGGGATCCGGCCCAGCTCGTGGGCGTGCCCGTACGAGACGGCGGCCGCTTCGAGGCGGCCCTGGCGCCGCTGGACGTCCCCGGCGGCGTAGTACGCGGCGGCGGCCGACTCCAGACAGTCCACCGGCACCTCCCGGCAGGCCTGCCGGGCCTCGGCCTCGGCGAGCGCCCAGGCCCCGAGGAGGTCGAGGACCTCGACCCGGTGGGCCCGGCAGACGCCGCGGAAGGGGTTCTCGCCGGAGGGGACGGTCATGGGGAGCGGGGCCGCAGCCGCGGACGTTTCCGCTGTGTCCGGGGCCGTGTCCGTGTCCCCGTTCCTGTCCGGCGGGCGGCCGGTCCACGGCGGGGCGCACCACTCCATCGCCGCGTTCGTCCACTCCACCGCGCGCGCGAAGTCGGCGGCCTCCATGCACTGGGTCAGGGCGAGGCAGTACAGCCAGCCCGTGACCATGCCGCTCAGTTCGCCGGCCGACACCGCGCACATCGCGTCGTCGAGGAGGGCGAGGCCCTCGGTCCTGCGGCCGGCCGCGAGGAGCACGCGGGACTCGGCCTGGCGGCTGAGGGCGAGCAGGTCGGGGCTGCCGCAGGCGAGGGCCAGGGCGGTCATGCGACGGGTCGCGGCGAGGGCGGACTCGTGGTCGCCGTGCGCCGAGGCCTCCTCGGCGGCCGTCATCTCCAGGAAGCACTGCTCCGGGCAGTCGGGCAGGTCCTCCAGGTGGTGCCGGGCCCGGTGGAGCCAGCCGGCTGCCGCCGCGGGCCGCCCGAGGCCGGCGTACTCGTAGTACAGCCACCAGGAGGCGAGTCCGGCGCCCCGGTGGTCGTCGGCGGCGAGATAGGCGGCGTGCGCCCGGAGCCGGGCGGTCACGGACTCGTCGACGTGCCCGGACCACCAGGCGGCGTCGGCGAGCACGGAGAGGTCGTCGGCGGTCAGGCCGCGCGAGGGATGCCGGTCGTGGGCGTGGAGCAGCTGGTACGCCTCGGCCCAGGACTCACGGGCGGCGGCGTCCCTGGCGCGTTCGACCGGGTCGGTCGTGGTGGGTACGGACATGGCTCTCGCCCCTTCCCGGTCCTTTCAGGGTAGGCCGGGGAAGGGGCGAGAGCCTGCGAAGTCCTACGTGATCGCGCCGCTCGCGCGCAGCATGTCCTCGCGCTCGACGATCTTGACGCGCTCGCGGCCCTGCGGCTCGCCGAGCGCCTTCTCGGCGGCGTCCAGGGCGTACCAGCCCTCCCACGTGGTGTACGTGAGGCCCTTGCCCTCCAGGAAGGACACGACGGCGTCCGCCTCCGGGGTGTCGGGGGTGAGCAGCCGGCCGTTCGCGAAGTCGTCCAGGAGGTTCGCCACGGTCTCGTTGGCGTCGCCCTTGGTGTGGCCGATGAGGCCGACGGGTCCGCGGCGGATCCAGCCGGTGCAGTACGTGGAGGCCATGTGCTCGCCGGTCTCCTCGACGACCCGGCCGCCCTCGTCCGGGACGGTGCCGCTGACGGCGTCCCAGGGGAGCTTGGGCAGCTCGTCGGAGAGGTAGCCGACGGCGCGGTAGACGGCCTGGACGTCCCAGTCCGTGGTCGTGCCGGTGCCCTTCACGTTGCCCGTGCCGTCCAGCTCGGTGCGCTCGGTGCGCAGGCCGACGACCTGGCCGTCCTCGCCGAGGATCTCGACGGGCGACTCGAAGAAGTGCAGGAAGAGCTTGTGCGGGCGGTCGCCGGCGTCGCGGATCGCCCAGTTCTCCAGGGTCTTCGCGACCATGTCGGTCTGCTTGTTCTTGCGCCGCTCGGCGATCGAGCCGTCGTCGTAGTCGATGTCCTCGGGGTTGACGATGACCTCGATGGTGGGGGAGTGGTCCAGCTCGCGCAGCTCCATGGGGCTGAACTTGGCCTGGGCCGGGCCGCGGCGTCCGAAGACGTGGATCTCGACGGCCTTGTTGGCCTTGAGACCGTCGTAGACGTTCGCCGGGATCTCGGTCGGCAGCAGCTCGTCGCCGGTCTTGGCGAGGATGCGCGCGATGTCGAGGGCCACGTTGCCGACGCCGAGGACGGCGACCTTCTCCGCTTCGAGCGGCCAGGTGCGCGGGACGTCCGGGTGGCCGTCGTACCAGGAGGCGAAGTCGGCGGCGCCGTAGGAGCCGTCCAGCTCGACGCCCGGGATGCTCAGCGGGCGGTCGGCCATGGCGCCGGTCGAGAAGATCACGGCGTCGTAGAAGGCACGCAGGTCGTCGAGGTGGATGTCGGTGCCGTAGTCGATGTTGCCGAAGAGGCGGACCTGCGGCTTGTCGAGGACCTGGTGGAGGGCTTTGACGATGCCCTTGATGCGCGGGTGGTCGGGGGCGACGCCGTAGCGGATGAGGCCGAAGGGGGCGGGCATCCGCTCGAAGAGGTCGATGGACACACCCGGCTCGGCGGCGGCCTCGGACTTCAGCAGCGCATCGGCGGCGTAGATTCCGGCGGGGCCGGCGCCGACGATCGCGACCCGGAGGGGGCGGGGCATGACGGGGTTCCCTTCGCAAGCGACGTGGCGGCGAAGCCGCCGACACTTAGGCCACCCTAAATAATGCGGTACGCAGACTGGTACCCGCCCCCGGTCTATGGACCCATAAGGTGAACTTATGACTACCCAAAGTCGGACTAGACCCCGCTGTCGGCGAGGGCGTCGACCGTCATGAGGGCCAGCGCCGCCACGCCACCCAGCCCGCAGACGAGGAGGAACGTCCCCGCCGAGATGCTGAGGCGCTGCATGAACCCCGGCTTCAGCGTGCAGACGTCCGCCGGGTCCTTCGGGTCGTAGGCGACCTCGAGGTACGGCCCGTGGCTGAGGTGGGACACGGTGCGGGTCATCCCGGTGGTGTCGACGTAGAGGTAGATCCCCGGCACGTTGGCCGGCCGGGCGAACTCCCTGACGCCGTGCCTTCGCACGCGTCGCCTGTGGTTCCACTCCCCGAACTCGTAGAAGGCGCCCCCGAGGGCCGCGGCCGTGATCAGCCCGATCAGGACGATGCCGACGACGTAGCCGGGGTCGTCTCCCGCGACCCCGGCGATCACGGACAGGGCGACGACCGCCCCGAGGCATCCGAGCATGAACCACATGAACCGGCGCAGGTGCCTCCGCTGCCTGCGCGTCCTGAAGGTCCTCAGGACGAGGAGCGTGGCGCCGTCGATCTCCTCGTCCGGTTCGAGCAGCAGTGAGTTCACGCCGTCGGCGAAGGCGGTGGCCGCGGCCTCGCTCACACCCTCGATCCGGTGGACCACGGGCGTGGTCCCGGTGGGAGCCCGCAGCTCGACGGCGACGGCCCCTCCTTCGGCCCGCACCCGGGCGACGGCCTGGCCGGGGATCGTGAGCTCCTCGCGGGGCCGCTCCAGGAGCAGCCCCTCGGGGTCGGCGCTCAGGGTGGTGCCGCCGTGCCCCTTGAGGACGGGTATGGACGCGATGATCGACATGGCCGAGATCGTAGGGCGGACGGCCTTCCGCGTCAGCTCTTCAGCGCCGAGCCGACGAACGTGGACCAGGCGGCGGCGGCCACGACCAGGACGGGGCCGGTGGGGTTCCTGCCGTCGCGGACGGGGGCGAACCCGGTGACGCCGTCGAGGCCGGGGACGGCAGCGGCCTCGAACTCGCAGATCTTCGTCGCGATGTCCTCCAGGGCGGCTGCGGCCTGGAAATAGGACGCGTAGGGCGACTTGTTGATGAGTTTGCGCCACGTTCGTTCGAAAATACCGCCGGTTTGTAGGACCTCGTCGATTCGCATCGCCACATCCAGCTGCGGCTTTCGGATTCCCTGCTCGAACAGGCCCATGTATCCACCGGATACGAACACGCGTCTGCCAAGTTCGCCCTGAGTAAGGCCCGCTGCCTCCCGGCGCTCCTTCAGCAGCTCGCCGAAGAACTCCCGTACATCCTGCTGTTTGCCTCTGGCCATGGATTAACTCCCCAACCCTACGCCGCAGTTGTGCGACCTGCGCATCTGCCGATTCTACGGATCCGGCCCCACCCTGGTGAGGCGAAGCAGGAAATGGATTCAGAAAGGCATACGTTGGTGAAGGAAGACATCATGAAGACGACCACGGGGGCCATCGACGTCGCACAAGAGGCAGTGACGGAATTGCGTGAGGCGCTCGCGAGGGCCGGAATCCGGCTTCCCTCGCTCGGGCTCGACGTCGTCACCCTCGCCGCCGATCCTCCGAGGCCGCTCGTCGAATTGGGATGCTGCACGGTGGAAACGGCACGGCTCCTCGCCGCCGCCGTCCCGCCGGGGGAGGAGAACCGGTCATGACACTGCCCATCGGGTCGTACGTCGTCGAGATCCGCACCGGGCGGGTCGGGAGGGTCATGGGGCACGAGGGGCCCTACGTCCAGATCCGGCCGCTCGGTGGTGGACGGGAATGGGACGTCGAGCCCGACGGGGTACGGGAGGCCACCACGGCCGAGCGGCTGAGCGCGGCCACGGCGCACGTGAACGCGCGGAGCCGTGGCGAGGTGCCCTGACTCCGCACGACGCGGAACGCGGAACGCCCGGCCGGGAGGGGACCTCCGGCCGGGCGTTCGTCGTGCGGGGCTACGACAGGGGGTGGAGCGGGATGTCGAGGTACGACTCGGTGCCCTGCGGGGAGCTGATGTCGACGGTGGACGGCGCGCGGTTGGCGTCGGCGAAGAACTGGTCGTGGGTGTCGATGATCAGCTGGAGCCGGCGGCCCTTGTTCAGGACGTAGTGGGCCGGCTGGAGGGGGAAGGTCACGGTGGTGGCCTGGCCGGGCTCCTGGTCGGTGACCGTGTACGGGGCGTGGGTGATGATCGCCGCCTTGCCGGTCGCCGGGTCGCAGTCCATCAGGTAGGCCACGATCGTGCCCTCCATCGCCCGCGGGGTCACGGTCACCCGCAACTCGAACTCGCCCTGGACGCGCATGGGCTGTTCCAGCGGTGCCGTGGTCCAGATCGCGGCGAGGCCGCGGTCGATGTCCGCGGTCTTGTAGACGTGAGGGAGGCCCGCCCGCTCGGCCAGGCCGGTCTGGATCAGCTTCGGGGCGACGACGGCTTCGGTGTCCTTGCCCGTGGCCTTGAGCGAGCGGGTCCAGCCCGGCTGCGGCTTGTCCTCGGTCAGCTGCCCGTCGGCAGCGCCGACGGCCGCGTCGGCGAGGTGGAACCGCTTCTTGGGCAGGGCGTAGCTCTCCCAGTCGGGGTGCTGGAGGTCGGAGAGGAGGTTGTGCATGTACTCCGAGCGGACACCGAACTGCGGCTGAGCGCCGTCGCCGGCGGTGCCGCCGAGGTGGTGGTCCATCCAGCGGTAGGCCATCTCGGTGGGCTTGGAGACGAGGCCCACCAGACCGGGCAGCTCGCCGTCGCCGTGGTCGCCGACCTGGACGAGCAGCGACTTGGGGCCCTGGAGCTTCGTGAACAGGTCCACGACGGCCGGCACCGAGAAGATCGTCTCGTGCCAGGCGGTGGTCATCAGGATCGGGGTCTCGGCGTCGTTGTACGCCTTCAGGTGGTGCTTGGGCGAGCGGACCCGGGCGAACTCCCTGACCTCGTCGTCGATGACGTTGCCGCGGATCTTCTGGATGACGCCGCGGAACTCCGCCGAGCAGCGGTCTTCCTTGAACAGCTTCACGAGGGCCTCGAAGGCCGCCAGGTGCCGGGTGCCGTTCTCGTACAGCGAGGCGAAGAGGTCGCCCCAGGCGCTGGTGCCGGCCACGGCCTTGATCCGCGGGTCGTTCGCGGCCGCCAGCAGGCTCGTCCCGGCGCCGTAGGACGCGCCGAAGAAGGCGATCCGTTCCGGGTCGACGCCGTCGATCCGGATCAGCGAGTCGACGATCTCCTTGGCGTCGGCCACGTCCTGCGGCCCGGCGACGTGGATCTCGCCGGTGGACTTGGCCAGGCCGCGCTGGCTGTAGGCCAGCACGACGTAGCCGCCGCTGGCCCAGCGCGGGAACATGCCGAGGCAGGCCCTGTGGCCGAGGCCGTTCAGCGGGGCGGGCATGACGATCGCGGGACAGGTCTGTCCGGGCGCGAGGCCGCGCGGGACGCTCAGCGACGCGTCGATCCTCGTCCCGTCCGCCATGGCGATCGAGAGCTCCCGGTACTCGGCGATCTCCGCTTGGACCTCGTACGTGTCGGCCAGGCCCCACTGGTCGAGCCGGCCGATGCGGCGCGGCGACGGGTCGAGTAACGCCTGCTCGATCGCCTCCAGCTTGGCTGTGTCGTCGGCGCTGAGCGCGAACGGGTTCTCCGAGTAGTCGTCAACGGACATGGCTGTTGCCGCCTTCCATGGCAGGGGGGTGGTGTCGAAGTGACAGCGTCATGATCTCCGCGCGGTGATCGTCGCGGGGGAGAGAACGGTCCCGATCGCTCGTTCGAGCGAATGGGGCGTTTCAAACCTATGGAACATCCCGTACCGGTAACCGGTCCGGAGGGTTTCCCCCGTACGCGAGAATGGGCCCATGAGTCTGTTCCGCGACGACGGCATCGTGCTGCGCACCCAGAAGCTGGGTGAAGCGGACCGCATCATCACGCTCCTCACGCGCGGTCACGGGCGCGTACGCGCCGTCGCGCGCGGGGTGCGGCGGACGAAGTCGAAGTTCGGCGCGCGGCTCGAACCGTTCTCGCACGTGGACGTGCAGTTCTTCGCCCGGGGGAGTGAGCTGGTCGGACGCGGCCTGCCGCTCTGCACCCAGAGTGAGACCATCGCCGCGTACGGCAGCGGCATCGTCACCGACTACGCCCGCTACACCGCCGGCACCGCCATGCTGGAGACGGCGGAACGGTTCACCGACCACGAGGGCGAGCCCGCCGTGCAGCAGTACCTGCTGCTCGTCGGCGGACTGCGGACCCTCTCCCGGGGTGAGCACGCCCCCCACCTCATCCTCGACGCCTTCCTCCTCCGCTCGCTCGCCGTGAACGGCTACGCGCCGAGCTTCGAGGACTGCGCCAAATGCGGCATTCACGGGCCCAACCGGTTCTTTTCGGTCGCGGCGGGCGGTGTCATATGCGGCGACTGCCGGGTGCCCGGAAGCGTCGTACCCTCTCCGGAGGCCGTCGGCCTGCTCAGCGCGCTGCTCACCGGCGACTGGGCGACGGCGGACGCGTGCGAGCCGCGTCACGTCAGGGAGGGCAGCGGACTCGTGTCCGCCTATCTGCACTGGCATCTGGAGCGCGGCCTGCGCTCCCTGCGGTACGTAGAGAAAAGCTAGGTAGGAGAGACCACGTCATGGCCATCGCACGACTGCTCGGTCGCCAGCGCCGGGAGTACAGCACCCCCGAGCCGCACCCGTCCGGCGCCCGCCCGCCGAAGCTCCAGTCCGAGCTGATCCCGGAGCACGTCGCGATCGTCATGGACGGCAACGGCCGCTGGGCAAAGGAGCGCGGTCTGCCCCGCACCGAGGGCCACAAGGTCGGCGCCGAGCAGGTCCTCGACGTCCTCCAGGGCGCGATCGAGATGGGCGTGGGCGCGATCTCCCTCTACGCCTTCTCCACCGAGAACTGGAAGCGCTCCCCCGAGGAGGTGCGCTTCCTGATGAACTTCAACCGCGACTTCATCCGCAAGTCCCGCGACCAGCTCGACTCGCTCGGCATCCGCGTGCGCTGGGTCGGCCGGATGCCCAAGCTGTGGAAGTCGGTGGCCAAGGAGCTCCAGGTCGCGCAGGAGCAGACCAAGGACAACACCAAGCTCACGCTGTACTTCTGCATGAACTACGGCGGTCGCGCGGAGCTCACGGACGCGGCGCAGGCGCTGGCCGAGGACGTGAAGGCCGGCCGGCTCGACCCGGCGAAGATCACCGAGAAGACCATCCAGAAGTACCTCTACTACCCGGACATGCCGGACGTGGACCTCTTCCTGCGGCCCAGCGGCGAGCAGCGCACCTCCAACTACCTGATCTGGCAGAGCGCGTACGCCGAGATGGTCTTCCAGGACGTGCTGTGGCCCGACTTCGACCGCCGCGACCTGTGGCGGGCCTGCGTCGAGTACGCCCAGCGCGACCGCCGCTTCGGCGGCGTCGACCCGGCCGACATGGCCGTCCTCGACAAGGGCTGAGCCGCAGCGAACGACAAGGCGCCCACCGTCCTCGGACGGTGGGCGCCTCGTCATGTGATCAGGAGCAGGTGCCGGCGAAGGTCTTCCGGGTCACCACGTCCGTCGAGGCGGCCGTCGTGTCCAGCCAGGCCGCGCGCTGCCCGTCACCGAGCGCCGGGGCCAGCTGCATGCCCGAGGAGCAGGAGATCCGCTCGAAGACCGGGGTGCCGTTGACGACGTCCGCGAGCGGAGCCGCGTACACCTTGCCGATCTTCCCGGTCCAGCCGCCCAGCGCGCCCGAGGCGTCGTACGTCGAGTAGGCGAAGTACTCGTCGCTGACGGAGAACTGGCCGCCGTAGGTCGTGCCCGGCTTCTTCAGCGACGCGCGCTTCGTGAGGTCGGACAGCGGCGCCGAGTAGAACGAGTCGAGGCGGACGAGGAAGGCCGTGGTCTCGCGCCAGAAGACCCGGTCCTCCGACAGCTGCACGTCGGTGATCTCGCCGAGCGCGAAGCTCGTCATCTTCTGCCGCTTGGTCTCGCCGGTGGCGATGTCGTACACGTTGACGAACTTGCCGCGCTCGTCGCGCCAGGCGACCGTGCCGTGCTTCATCGTCAGGTTGGTGGCGTCCGAACCGGCCGCCGGGGTCAGGTTCACCGTCGTGCCGTCACGGTCCAGGAGCATGACGTCCGACTCGGCGCCCTCGCCGGTACCACGGCTGATGTAGGCGAGGCGGCCGTCGGCGGTCGCGGGCTCCAACTCGTCCGCGGGGCCGTCGACCAGCTTCCGGATCTTGCCGTGGCCCTTGTCCTTCGCCGTCCAGACACCGACCGAGTCGGCGGTGATCCGGGTGAAGACGATCCGGTCGTCGTCGACCGACGGGTCGAGGAGGTAGGCGTCCTTCTCGGCCAGTTCACGCTTCGACCCGCCGTGCTCCTTGGAGAAGCGGCCGACGGCGATGCCGAAGGCCGCGCTGTTCGCGCCCCAGGCCTCCGCCGAGCCGTGGCCGATCGCGTAGACGTCGCCGCTGATCTGCGCGGCCTGCTCGTCGACGCCGCTGTACACCTCGTACGCGGGCAGGACGTCGGCGGCGACGGTCCGGCCGTCGTGGACGCCGCCGCGCTTCTCCCAGCCCTCCCGGATGCCGTGGGCGTCGAAGGCCGCGTCGATCACGGCCAGGTCGGCCTTGGAGACCTTGAGGGACTTCGCGGCGAGCCTGACCGCGTTCCGCATGTCGCTGAAGCCGGAGAGCGGGGTGAGGTAGTTCTGCGCGGCGCGGTAGACGATCCGGTCGGCGAGCTTCGTGTCCATGTTCTTGCGCATGTCCCACATCGCGCCGGACACGACGGTGGAGTTGAGGTGCACCCCGCCGTTGTCGATGTCGAGCGAGGCCGGGAGGTAGTCCTCGCCCGCCACCCGGCCGTCGTTCATGTCGCGCAGGGCGCAGTCGGCGAGCGGCTTGGTGCCGTTGCAGAGGTACTCGCCGATCAGGCCCGAGGTCGGGTCGCTCATGGCGACGCCCTTGTCGGCGGTCTCCATGGCGTTGCCGAAGTAGTCCGAGATCGCCTCGTTGAGCGCGCCGGACTGGTTGAGGTAGACGAGCCCCGCGCTGTGCTCGGTGACGCCGTGCGCCATCTCGTGGCCGACGACGTCGAGCCCGACCGACAGCGGTACGCCGTTCATGTGGCCGTACACCATCTTGGTGCCGTCCCAGAAGGCGTTCGCGTAGTCCTTGCCGTTCCTGGCGACGTTGACGACGGAGTGGATCGTGCCGCCCTTGCCGTCGACACCGTCCCGGCCGAGCTGGTCCTTGAGGTACTCGTAGACCTTGCTCGCGTTGACGTGGGCGTCGACCGCGCCCGAGCTCGTCGCCGTACCGGCGAATCGGTTCGTCGGGGAGGAGACGATCGTGGTGCCCTCCCTCACCGGGCCGTTGGCGACGTCGAGGTAGTTCTGGCGGTTCGCGTCGTACGTGATGACCTGGCCGCCGGTCGCCGGGAACATCGCCCGCGCCGAGTCGACCAGGGTGTACGAGCCGTCCGCCTCCCTGTTCACGTCGAGCGGGGTCTCCGTGCCGTCGACGCGGACGCCCGTGCCCTTCTCGGGGGCGGCGGCTCCGGCGGCCGTCGCGGCGTCGATGTTGTCGTACGAGAGGACGATGCCGCCGACGTGGGCGTCGACGAAGACCTCCTGGCGCAGCGGCTCACCGGCCGCCGTGGCGCCCGTCACCGTGAAGTGCCAGGCCAGCCGGCCGCCGTCCGCGCCCGGCAGGACGGTCAGGCCGTGGCGCTCGGTCGCCGTGCCCTCGGCGGCGGCGAGGCGGGTGTCGAGGGTGAGCATCCGCCGCTCGGCGGTGGCCTCGGTGACCTTCGGGGTGGTGGAGACGGTCAGCTCCGGGTAGAGCGTGCCCGTCGCGGAGGTCACGTGCTGACCGCCGTCGGCCGCCTCCGTCTGCACCGCGTACTCGGCGCCGAAGACCGGCACGCCGTTCCGCTTCTGCTGGAAACGGACCGCGGACTGGCCGCCGTTGGCGCTCGTCCTGACCGTCGCGAGGTCGGACTCCGGCACGCGGTACGTGTCCTGGTGGGCCTTCAGGTGGGCGCGGGCCGCCTCGGCCGGGGTGCCCCGGCGGGTGGTGGCGCCGTCGAGGCCCTGGGTCATGCGGGGCGCGACCGTCGCCTCCCGAGTGGCGGCCGGGGTGGGCTCGTTCACCTCCTCGGCCTGCGCCGGAGCGGTCAGCAGCACCGAACCGGTCGCCGCCGTCACCACACCGGTCGCGAGCATCCGGCGTATCCGTCGGGTTCTCTGAGTCCTCACGAAGCCCTCCCCATCACACACGTTCGCGAGGGCCTGAGAGACCCTCGCGACTGATGGGGTCGATGGTTCGGTAGGTGAGGTTCCGCTTACAAGGGGTGAGACGCGGCGCAAAACCGCCCAGGCGTAAAGCCGCCTCGCTCCGGCGTCAGGGTGCCGGCAGCCAGCCCGACTCCGAGGCATGCCAGCCGAGTTGGAACCGGGTCGCCGCCCCCACCGATTCCATCAGCTCGTGCAGCCGCCGCTGCACCGTCCGGTGCCCGATCCCCAGCTGCCGGGCGATCGCCGCGTCCGTGAGCCCCACGTGCAGCAGTGCCACGATCTGCCGGTCCACCGGATCGAGCGGCCCCGGCCCGTCGGACTCCGACCCCCGGACGGCCGGACTCAACTCCCGGCCGAGCGCGAAGTACTGCTCGAACAGCGAGATCAGAGCCGTGAGCAGACCACTGCGGTGCACCACCAGGGCCACCGGCTCCTCGACCGTCTCGTCCCGCGCCGGATCCAGCGGCAGCAGCGCCACGTCGTCGTCGACCATCACCAGCTTGATCGGCAGTGACTCCGTCACCGCGATCCGCTGCCCCTCCGAGGCCAGGGCGGTGAGCCAGCGGGCGGCCCGGGGCTCCTCCAGCCACGCCCGCGCCACCACCGCCCGTACGACCACGCCCCGGCGCATCGCCTCGCGCTCGACCTCGTCGAGGTTGTCCTCGAAGCTGATCGCCACCGTCCGGCCCATCGCCGGCACCAGCGACCGCAGCTCGTGCCGCGCCTTGCGCTGCATCTCCACCAGCCGCCGCCGGATCGCCGCCGCCCCCGTCAGCACCTCCACCGGCGCCCCGCCGGCCTGCGACCGGGCAGCCGCCCGGTGCCGCTCGGCCAGCTCGGAGACGAAGTGCTCGACCCGGTGCAGGGCGGACCGGCGCGACTCCAGGAGCGGGCCGAGCGCCAGGACGGGCGACGCGGCCCGGTACCGGAGGCCGCCCACCTCGTCCCGTTCGGCGCTCGCCAGCCCCCGGTCGACCAGACCCTGGAGCACGCGGACGACCGCCCCGGGGTCCGCGCCGGGCTCCGTGACCGAGGTCGGGACGCTGTCGGGACGGTCGACGAGCAGCCGGTAGACGGCGTCCTGCTCGGCGTCGAGCCCGAGCAGTGAGAGCAGCGAGGAGTCGGGGGCCGGAGTCAGGTCCTTCGGTCTGCTCTCCATGCGCTTCCCCTCCGGCGGCCGACGACGGGGGCCAGGGTAAGCGCGATGATCGAAAACCGGTACGGGGTCCGGTCGTTCGTACCGCTACGATCGCCGCCGTGAACGAAGCGACGCAGCACACCACCCGGGACGGGCTCGAACTCGTCTACCCGCCGGTGCTCGCGGACGTGAGCGAGGCCGTACGGGTCCGGCTGCGGGCCACCCGCTGGTGGCCCGTGCTGCGATGGGCGGCCCGCGGCGCCTGCGCTCTGGCCTTCGGCGTCGCGGCCCTCGCACTGTCCGTCCCGCGGGAGCCGGAAACGGGGACGGCGGTCGAGATGACCCTGCTCGGCCTCGTGGCCGTGGCCGCCGCGGAGCTGGTGCCGTGGGGGACCGCACGCAGTCTCTTCCTGGCGATCCGGTCCCAGGGCGAGGCGAAGGCCGTCGTCGACGAGGACGGCGGGCGGTGGATCACCCGGGACACCGACGTCATGATCCGGTGGGCCATGCTGCCCCGGTACGTCGAGACGCCCCGGCTCTTCGTGCTGCTCACCGCCCGGCGGACCGGCACCGGCTTCGCGTACCTGCCCAAGAGCGGACTCGCCGACCCGGCCGGCATCGACCGGCTGCGGGCGGTCCTGGACCGGAAGTCCGCCCGGGTGTGACACACGCCCGGCTGTGACCCCTGCGCGAGAAGGCCCGTACCTCAGGGGTACGGGCCTCCTCGTATGTCAGGTCACTGCTCGTGCGTCACTTCCCGGCGCAGTCCGCGCAGGTTCCGAAGATCTCCACCGTGTGCGCCACGTTCACGAAGCCGTGCTCCGAGGCGATCGTCTCGGCCCACTGCTCCACCATCGGGCCCTCCACCTCCACGGCCTTGCCGCAGACGCGGCACACCAGATGGTGGTGGTGGTCGCCGGTCGAACAGCGGCGGTACACCGTCTCGCCCTCGCTCGTGCGCAGCGCGTCGACCTCGCCCGCGTCCGCCAGGGACTGGAGCGTGCGGTAGACGGTGGTGAGGCCGACCGAGTCGCCGCGGTGCTTGAGCATGTCGTGCAGCTCCTGGGCGCTGCGGAACTCGTCCACCTCGTTCAGCGCCGCGGAGACGGCGGCACGCTGTTTGGTCGAGCGGCCTCGTACGGGGGGTCCTGCCGTCACCACGGGGGCCTCCTTGAATGCTTGTCTGCCCCCGCCATTCTGCCAGCCCCCCACGGCCCTGAGTCCGGGCCGGATCAGACCTTCACGTCGTCCGAGGGACGACGGGTCGCCGGAACCGGTGCGTCACAGCTCTCCGCGCCCGCCTCGGCCGCCCGCGCCCGCCGTTTGGCGAGCGGCGTGGCGAGCAGGGTGAGCAGGACGAAGACGCCGATCGCGTACAGGACGATCGTCGCGCCGGGCGGCACGTCCTGGTAGTACGAGGTGACCGTGCCCGCCAGGGTGACCGTGATGCCCGTCACCACCGCGAGGACGAAGGTCGCGCGGAAGGACTTCGACAGCTGCTGGGCCGCCGCGACCGGCACCACCATGAGCGCGCTGACCAGCAGCAGGCCGACGACCCGCATGGCGACCGTGACGGTCACCGCGGCCGTGACCGCGATCAGCAGGTTCAGGGCGCGCACCGGGAGGCCGGTGACCCGGGCGAACTCCTCGTCCTGGCTGACCGCGAAGAGCTGCCGGCGCAGACCGACCGTGACCAGGACGACGAAGGCGGCCAGGATGCCGATCGCGGTGATGTCCTCCTCGGAGACCGTGGAGAGCGAGCCGAAGAGATAGGAGCTGAGGTTGGCGTTGGAGCCGGTCGGCGAGAGGTTGATCAGCAGGACACCGCCGGCCATGCCGCCGTAGAAGAGCAGCGCGAGCGCGAGGTCGCCGCGGGTCTTGCCGTACGCCCGGATCAGCTCCATGCCGACCGAGCCGACGACGGCGACCAGGGTCGCCATCCAGACCGGGCTGGAGTTCAGGAGGAAGCCGAGGCCGACGCCGGTCATGGCGACATGGCCGATGCCGTCGCCCATCAGCGCCTGACGGCGCTGGACCAGGTAGATGCCCACGGCGGGTGCGGTGATGCCGACGAGCACGGCCGCGAGGAGCGCGCGCTGCATGAAGGCGAGATCGAGCATTTCCATGATCAGGTCAGCTTCCTCAGGTCAGCAGACCCGTACGGAGCGGCTCCCCGGCCGCGTGCGGATGGACGTGGTCGTGGCCCGGCAGCGCGTGCTGGCCGAGGGCCTCCGGCGGCGGGCCGTCGTGGACGACACAGCCGTCGCGGAGCACGACCGCGCGGTCGATCAGCGGCTCCAGGGGGCCCAGCTCGTGCAGGACGAGGAGGACGGAGGTGCCGCCGGCGACCTGCTCGCGCAGGGTCGAGGCGAGGATCTCCTGGCTCGCGAGGTCGACGCCCGCCATCGGTTCGTCCATGATCAGGAGCTCGGGCTCGGAGGCGAGCGCACGGGCGATCAGGACCCGCTGGTGCTGGCCGCCGGAGAGCGCGGAGACGGAGTCCTTGGCGCGGTCGGCGAGCCCGACGAGGTCGATGGCCCGCTCGACGGCGGCCTTGTCGGTCCTGGTCAGCCAGCCGAACCTGCGGCGGGAGAGCCGGCCGGAGGCGACGACCTCGCGGATGGTGGCGGGGACGCCGCTCGCGGCGGTGGTCCGCTGCGGTACGTAGCCGACCCGCGCCCAGTCGCGGAACCGCTTCCGGTCCGTGCCGAACAGCTCGATCGTGCCGCCGGTCAGCGGCACCTGGCCGATGACGGAGCGGACCGCGGTGGACTTGCCCGAGCCGTTGGCGCCGAGCAGGGCGACGACCTCACCGCGGCGGACGGTGAGGTCGACACCGCGGAGGACGGGCCGGGCGCCGAGAGCCGCGGTGGCTCCGCGGACGGAGATGACGGGTTCCCGTTCCGGTGTCGGGGCTGCCATGGCTCGTACCTCCTGCTGTGCGGTGATCACTTCGCGCCGAGGGCCTTCTGCAGCGCGGCGAGGTTGGAGCGCATGACCTCGATGTAGTCATCGCCCTTGGACGTGTCCGTGATTCCCTCCAGCGGGTCGAGCACGTCGGTCTTCAGACCGGTGTCGCCGGCGAGGGTCTTGGCGGTCTTGTCGCTCGCGAGGGTCTCGAAGAAGACGGTGGTGACCTTGTCCTTCTTCGCGACGTCCTGGAGTTCCTTGATCCGGGCGGGGCTCGGCTCGGACTCGGGGTCGATGCCGGAGATGCCCTCCTGGTCCAGGCCGTAGCGCTCGGCGAGGTAGCCGAAGGCGGAGTGGGTGGTGATGAAGGTCTTCGTCGTGGTGTTCTTCAGGCCGTTCGCGAAGTCGGTGTTCAGGTCGCCGAGCTTCTTGACGAGGGCGTCGGTGTTCTTCTTGTAGTCGGCGGCGTTCGCCGGGTCGGCCTTCTCCAGGGCGGTGCCGACCCCCTTGGCGACCTCGGCGTACTTCACGGGGTCGAGCCAGACGTGCGGGTCGTTGCCGGCCTCGGAGCCGTGATCGTGACCGGCTTCCTCCTCCGCGTGCTCGCCCTCGGCGTGCTCCCCTTCGGCGTGGTCGTGGCCTTCGTGGCCGACCCCGGTGCCGTGGGCCTCGAGCTTCGTGAGGGTGGCGGCGTCGACGGTGTTCTTGACGCCGGCCTGGGCGATCGCGTCGTCGACGGCGGGCTGGATGCCCTTGAGGTAGAGGACGACGTCGGCCTCGCCGAGCTCGCCGATCTGCTTCGGCTTGAGCTCCAGGTCGTGGGGTTCGACGCCGGGCTTGGTGAGTGTGTCGACGGCGACGTGGCCGCCGCCTATCTGCTCGGCCAGGTACTGCATGGGGTAGAACGACGCCACCACGTCCAGCTTGCCGTCGCTGCCCTTGTCGGCCGCGTCGGAGCTTCCGCCGCAGGCGGAGAGGGTGACGATGCCGAGCGTGACGGCTGCGGCGACGGCGGTGCTGGATATGAGGCGGCGACGTACGTTCATGACACTCATTTTCAACAAAACTGGAAACGATTGTCAATTGTCGTACGTGTGGCTCCGCCCACGCGGCCCCTCGCACGGTCACCTCACCGAACCGATTTGATACGGGGGGTGCGGGCGCCGGTAACCTGAGGCATTCGCACTTCGTCGTCGTAATGAAGAGAGCACCGTGGCCGCCGACAAGATCGACACCATCGTCAGCCTGAGCAAGCGCCGTGGCTTCGTCTACCCGTGCAGTGAGATCTACGGCGGCCAGAAGGCCGCCTGGGACTACGGACCGCTGGGCGTCGAACTCAAGGAGAACCTGAAGCGTCAGTGGTGGCGCTACATGGTCACCTCGCGCGAGGACGTCGTCGGTATCGACTCGTCGGTCATCCTGGCCACCGAGGTCTGGGAGGCCTCCGGTCACGTCGCCACCTTCACCGACCCGCTGACCGAGTGCACCTCCTGCCACAAGCGCTACCGCGCGGACCACCTGGAGGAGGCGTACGAGGAGAAGCACGGCCGTCTCCCCGAGAACGGCTTCGCCGACCTCAACTGCCCCAACTGCGGCAACAAGGGCACCTTCACCGAGCCCAAGCAGTTCTCCGGCCTGCTCTCCACGCACCTCGGCCCGACCCAGGACACCGGCTCCGTCGCGTACCTGCGTCCCGAGACCGCGCAGGGCATCTTCACCAACTTCGGCCAGGTGCTGCAGACCTCGCGCAAGAAGCCGCCGTTCGGCATCGGTCAGATGGGCAAGTCCTTCCGGAACGAGATCACTCCGGGCAACTTCATCTTCCGCACCCGCGAGTTCGAGCAGATGGAGATGGAGTTCTTCGTCAAGCCGGGCGAGGACGAGCAGTGGCAGGAATACTGGATGGAGCAGCGCTGGAACTGGTACACGGGCCTGGGTCTCCGTGAGGAGAACATGCGCTGGTTCGAGCACCCGAAGGAGAAGCTCTCCCACTACTCGAAGCGCACCGCCGACATCGAGTACCGCTTCTCGTTCGGCGGCAGCGAGTGGGGCGAGCTCGAGGGCGTCGCCAACCGCACCGACTACGACCTGAACGCGCACTCCAAGGCCTCCGGTGCCAACCTCACGTACCTGGACCAGGAGTCCGGCGAGCGTTACACGCCGTACGTCATCGAGCCCGCCGCCGGTGTCGGCCGCGCGATGCTGGCCTTCCTGCTCGACGCGTACAACGAGGACGAGGCCCCCAACGCCAAGGGCGTCATGGAGAAGCGCGTCGTGATGCGCCTCGACCCGCGCCTGGCCCCGGTCAAGGTCGCCGTCCTGCCGCTGTCCCGCAACCCGCAGCTCTCCCCGAAGGCCAAGGGCCTGGCGGCGGACCTGCGCCAGAACTGGAACATCGAGTTCGACGACGCCGGCGCCATCGGCCGCCGCTACCGTCGCCAGGACGAGATCGGTACCCCGTTCTGCGTGACCGTCGACTTCGACACCCTCGAGGACAACGCGGTGACCGTGCGCGAGCGCGACACCATGAAGCAGGAGCGCGTCTCCCTCGACCAGATCCAGAGCTACCTGGGCAGCCGCCTGCTCGGCTGCTGACCTCTGATCGCTGATCGCGTACGGGAAAGCCCCCGGTTCCGAGAGGAACCGGGGGCTTTCCCGTGGTCGGGGTCAGGCCGCCTGGGCGGCCGTCGCATCGGCCTCCGCCTGCCGTCTCGCTCCCTCGGCGGCGCGGCGCTTGCCGAACCAGGCCGTCCACACCCCGAGGACGCCGAGCACGCCGTAGATCATGAGCGGACTGAGCGTGACCATGGTCGAGGTGTCCAGGGTGAAGGCGAGCCCGACCCGGACCAGCGCCTCGGCCACGTAGGCCACGCCCCACACCAGCGTCATCGTGCGCATGGTGGAGCGGAAGCCCTCGTACTGCCACATGCCGTTCCACCAGGCGGTGCTCGCCGGGGTGCCGTCGGTGGCGAACTTGCGCCCGAAGTAGAACATCAGCGGGCGCGGCGCGAGCAGGGTGGCCAGGCAGAGCAGCCCGAACAGGCCCGTGACTCCGGAGTCCTTGACCAGCAGCGCGCGGGCGGTGTGCGCGCCGACCAGCGAGACCAGGGCCGTGATCACCAGGAACACCAGGGTGACGACGGCGAACTCGTCGATCTTGCGGCGCCAGGCGACCATGATCGCGCTGTCCAGGACCGGCCAGGCGCTGCCGGCGAGCAGGGCGGCGAACTCGGACCAACCGTGGTCCTCGGTCAGGATGTTGTACGTGAGGATCGGCGCGACGACATTGAGCCCGATGGTCAGGACCCAGCCGATCGCCGAAGCGGCCCCGGAGCGGGCCGGTGGCCCCGGTCGTCCGTCGGTCGCTGTGGCCGGTACGGCCGGTGGCTGATCGTGCGCGGACATGGTTCCCCCTGGAAGCGTTTTCGGGCGCGGTGGGGAGAACGCTAGTCAGGTTCCGGACAGGGAACGGGAAAGTCCGAGCCAAATGATCTTCAAACTGGGCCCGGGTCAGGCTCGCAGCGCTCGCTGGGTCAGCGAGATGACTGCCGCGAACGCATCCTCGATGTCCGTGGTCGACCAGTCGGCGGCGTGCGCCGGGTCGTGGAAGCGGTCGGTGGCGTCGAAGACCGCCCGGGCCGTGGTCGCGTAGTCCCGCTCCGGTGCGGCGAAGACCCCCTCGCGGTGGCCGTCCTCCACGATGTGGGCGATCTGCTCCACCAGATGCTCCTCGTGCCGGTGGACCACGGCGCTGTTCTCGCCGATCAGCACCTGGAAGGTGGCCATCAGCTCCGGGTCACCGCCCGCCTTGCGGCGCTTGAGGGTGAACAGGGCGGTCAACCAGCCGGTCAGCCGTTCGTCGGCGCCGCCCGGCCCCTCGGCGTAGGGCCGGAGTGCGACGATCGTCCGCTCCAGCCACCGCTCGGTCACCGCCTCGCGCAGAGCCGCCTTCGTGCGGAAGTGGCGGTAGACGCTGCCGTGGCTGACGCCGAGGACCCGGGCCACGTCCACGACGGTCGCCTTCGCCGGTCCGTAGCGGCGCAGCACCTCCTCGGTGGCTTCGAGGATGCGCTCGGCGGTCAGGGTCTCGGTGGCGGCCATGGAATGACAGTACCCGTCAGTCGCCGGGGTCCCGGGGGCGCCGGTCAGTGCTCGCTGTCCAGGTGTGCCATCTGTGCCGCCGGGTAGCGGTCGCCGGCCGCCGCGCCCGCCGGGACGGCCTCCTCGATCGCCGCCAGGTCGGCGGCGTCGAGCGTGATGTCCAGGGCGCCGAGCGCCTCCGCGAGCCGGTCCCGGCGCCGGGCGCCGACCAGCGGGACGATGTCCGCGCCCTGCCGCTCGGCCTGCGCGAGGACCCAGGCGATCGCGGTCTGCGCGACGGTCACGCCCTTGGCCTCGGCGAGCGCCCGCAGCCGGTCCACGAGGTCCAGGTTCCGCCGGAGGTTGTCGCCCTGGAAGCGCGGGCTCATGCCCCGGAAGTCGTTCGCCGCCAGCTCCCGGTCGCGGGCGAAGTGGCCGCTGATCAGGCCGCGCGACAGCACCCCGTACGCCGTGATGCCTATGCCCAGCTCCCGGGCGGTCGGCAGGATCTTCTCCTCGATCGACCGGGAGATCAGCGAGTACTCGATCTGGAGGTCCGCGATCGGGGCCACGGCCGCCGCCCGGCGCAGGGTGTCCGCGCCGACCTCGGAGAGTCCGATGTGCCGCACGTGCCCCGCCTCGACCAGCTCGGCGATGGCGCCGACGGTCTCCTCGATCGGTACGTCCGGGTCGACGCGGGCGATCCGGTAGATGTCGATGTGGTCGGTGCCGAGGCGCTGGAGCGAGTAGGCCGCGAAATTCTTCACGGCGGCCGGCCGCCCGTCGTACCCGGTGAAGCCGCCCTCGACCGTGCGCAGGGCGCCGAACTTCACGCTGGTCAGCGCCTGCTCGCGGGCGGCCGCGGGGGCCGTGCGCAGCGCCTCGTTGATCAGCAGCTCGTTGTGACCCATCCCGTAGAAGTCGCCCGTGTCGAGCAGGGTCACCCCCGCGTCGAGGGCGGCGTGGATCGTCGCGACCGACTCGGCCCGGTCGCTCTCGCCGTACAGCGCGGACATGCCCATGCAGCCGAGGCCGAGAGCGGAGACCTCGGGCCCGGTGGTGCCGAGCCGGCGGGTGGGGACGGGACGCCTGATGGTGGTCATGGCTGTCTCCTCGGATTCGGAAGTGGTGGATCGGGCGATCGGTGGATCGACGTGACACGACAACCATGACATGACCGATGACAGATTTCAATATCTGTCATTCCTTCGAGTGGTGCGGGGAAAATCGGGTGCTCTCCCCCAGGGGCCGGGGTAGCGTCACGGGCATGTATTCGTTCTTCCAGATCTACGAGTGAGCGCCGTCTCCGGCAGCCCGAGTCAGACCACCGCCCACCTCACTGACGGGAGAACACCGTGGCGAAGAGCCGCAACAACCTCCTCGGCGTCGGAGGACAGCGCAAGAAGCTGTCCCGCGCCGATCAGCACGCCGACGGCCAGAGCCGCACGGCGGCCCAGCGCTCCGCCGACGAGCGCAAGCAGGACCTCCTGAAGAAGATGCGCGAGCGCACCCAGGGAGCCGACGCCGCCGAGACCGCGGCGGACGCCGCCGGCGCCGACACGGCCGACACCACGGCCGCCACCGCCACCGGCCAGGAGTAGTCACCACCGCATGACGAAGGGCCCGAGGCGTCTCCACGCCCCGGGCCCTTCCGCCGTCCCGGCTAGCCCACCTTCCTCGGCAGGCGCGCGGACAGTGCCACCGTCACGGCCACCATGGCCAGTTGGACCAGGAGCGTCGTCGTCAGGGCCGTACCCGCGTCCGGCGCCGAGGTCGCGAGGCCCAGGTAGAGGGAGCCCAGGGTGGCGACGCCCAGGGCGAGAGCCGACTGCTGGGTCGTCACCATCACGCCGCTGCCCACGCCCGCGCGTTCCCCCGGGACCTCCGAGAGGATCACCCGGAAGAGCACCGGGAGCTGGAGGCCCTGGCCCAGGCCCGCGATCGCCATGCCGGGGAGCAGGATCCCCACCGACAGGTCCGGCCAGGCGCGCCAGACCGTCACCGCGAGCAGTCCGATGCCGACGCCCTGGATCAGGCCGCCGGCCGTCACCACGCGCGTGCCCCAGCGCCGCACCAGCCGGGGACCCGCGAGCGAGGCACCGAAGAAGGCCACCGCCATCGGGACCAGGGCCAGACCGGAGGTGATCGCGCCCAGGCCCAGGCCCTGCTGGAGGGCGACCGCGATCACGAACATGAAGCCGCCGAAGCCCATGCAGAGCGGCAGCAGCAGCACGAGCCCGCGCCGCAGCGACACCAGGCCGAGCAGGCTCGGCGGGACCAGCGGCGTGCCGCCCCGGCGGTCCATCCGCCGCTCCACCCGCCAGAACGCCACCGCCGCGAACGGGAACACGGCCAGCGACACCCACGTCCACAGCGGCCAGCCCGCCGCCCGGCCCTCCGTCAGCGGCGCGAGCAGGGTGGTCAGCGCGAGGGCGAGCAGCAGCGTGCCCGGCACGTCCACCGGCGCCGGGCGGTCCGAGCGGGTCTCCGGGACCGTACGGAAGGCCAGGACCAGACCGACCACCGCCACCGGCACGTTCACCAGGAACACCGCACGCCAGCCCGAGCCCGCGAGGTCGGCGGCCACCAGGACCCCGCCCAGGATCTGCCCGGCCACCATGGAGAGCCCCGCGGTCGCCCCGTACAGGCTCAGTGCCCTGGCCCGCCGCGCGCCCTCCGTCGAGGAGTGGATGGTCGCGAGGACCTGCGGCAGCATCAGCGCCGCCGCCGCGCCCTGCGCCACCCGCGCCCCGACCAGCGTCCAGGCGTCCGGGGCGAGACCGCAGGCGAGCGAGGTCAGCCCGAAGGCCGCCATGCCCGCGAGGAAGAGCCGGCGGCGCCCGAAGAGGTCGCCGAGCCGCCCGCCGAGGACGAGCAGGACGGCGTACGAAAGGCCGTACCCGGCGACGACCAGCTCCAGGAGTGCCGGGCCCGCCGCCAGGTCGTGGTCGATCGACGGCAGGGCGACGTTGACGATGAAGAAGTCGATCAGGGGCAGGGCCGCGCCGAGCAGGACGGTGAACAGACCGAGCGAACCGAGCGCCGGTCGGTGGTGGACGACGGGAGCGGCCCCGGGCGGGGTGCCGCCCGGGGGAGAGGCCGGGGATCGGGGAGAAGCGGAGGTCGTAGTCACGGTGTCGACGATCCGCCGCCCCTCAGCCTGGTACCAGAGTGTCTTTATCCTGGTAGAAGCAGTACCTGGCACGGGTCTTACGGGCCCGGCATCCTGGGAGCGTGACGACCATGACGACGGCCGAACCCGGTACGCGGCGACACGAGCTCGCCGCCTTCCTGCGCAGCCGGCGCGAGCGCATCACCCCCGAGCAGGTCGGCCTGCCCCGGGGACGCCGCCGCCGCACTCCCGGCCTGCGCCGCGAGGAGGTCGCCCACCTCTCCGCCGTCGGCGTCACCTGGTACACCTGGCTGGAGCAGGCCCGCGACATCCAGGTCTCCCCGCAGGTCCTGGACGCCCTCGCCGGAGCCCTGCTGCTCGACCCGACCGAACGCAGCCACCTCTTCGCCCTCGCCGCCCAGAGCGACCCGCACCCCGAGACGGCCTGCCCGGCCGTCACCCCCGCGCTGCGCGAGCTGCTCCACCAGCTGGAGCCCGTGCCCGCCTGCGTGCAGAACAGCCGGTACGACTTCCTCGCCTACAACCGCACCTTCGGGCGGCTCTACTGCGACCTGGACGCGCTGCCCCGCGAGGACCGCAACACCCTCTGGCTCGCCTTCACCGACGAGGACTTCCGCGCCGCCTTCGGCGACCTCCCTGAGGTCCTGCGCGCGATGGTCGGAAAGCTCCGCGCCTCGATGGCCGAGCACCTGGCCGAACCCGCCTGGAAGGCGCTGGTCCAGCGGCTCCAGGACGCCTCCCCGGAGTTCCGCGAGCTCTGGGACCGGCGTGACGTCGCCGACCTCGCCGGCCGCGCCAAGGTCATCCGGAACGCCCAGGTGGGCGTCCTGCACCTGGAACACACCAACCTCTGGCTCGGGCCCGCCGCCGGACCGCGCCTCGGCACGTACGTACCCCTCGACGAGGAGTCCCGGGCCCGGCTCGAACGGCTCCTGGAACTGGCCGTACGCGACGAGGCCCAGGCGACCCGGGAGACGCAGGCAGGCCAGCCGACCCGGGAGGCCCAGGCAGCTCAGGCAGCTCAGGCGGCCCGGGAGGCCCACGCCTCCGGTGACGCACAGCCGGCCCGGGAGGCCCAGGCCGCCCTCACCGCCGCCTGAGCGGCAGGTCCGTCCCGTCCGCCGCCTGCGCCCCATCGTCCGTCTCCAGGCACCGTGCCGTCCGCTCCGCCGTGCGGCGGGCCCACTTTCCGCTGGTCAGCGCGCCGACCGCGAGGACGGCGAGACCGCAGGCCGTCACCACCCAGTAGCCCGGCCGTGCCGCCGTCACGAAGTCGTCCGGGGACATCCCCGCGCCCACCCCCGTCGCGAGCACCGTCCCGACGACCGCCACCCCGAGCGTCTGCCCCACCTGGCGGCTCGTCGAGGCCACCGCCGCCGCCACCCCGGCCTGCGCGCGGGGCATCCCCGAGACGGCCGTGTTGGTGATCGGCGCGTTCACCAGGCCGAACCCGATGCCGAAGGCCACGTACCCGACGAAGAGCAGCGGATCGTGGGTCTCCGCCTCGAAGGCCGCGAAGAGCAGCGCCCCCGTCGCCATCGCCGTGCCCGCGAGCAGCAGCGGGAGCCGGGGTCCACGCGCGCCCGTGAGCCGACCCGACAGAGGGGCGAAGACGAAGGTCATGCCCGCCATCGGCAGCACGTACAGACCGGCGTCCAGCGGGGAGAGCCCGCGCACCTCCTGGAGGTACAGGGTGTTCAGGAACAGGAAGCCGGCGAAGCCCGAGAAGGCGCAGATCGCGACGACGGTGGCACCGCTGAACGGCGCGCTGCGGAAGAACCGCAGGTCGATCAGGGGTTCGCGGCGCCTCGGCTCGTACACGAGGACCCCGCCGAGCGCCGCGGCCGCGATGCCGGCGAAGAGCGGGTCGGTCTCGATGATCGCGTACGTGAGGGAGCCCAGGAGCGTTGCCACCAGGAGCTGTCCGACCGGGTCGGGGCGCCGGGGCCGGGGCGCGCGGGACTCGGGGACGTACCGCAGGGTCAGGAGCAGGGCGACGAGGGCGACCGGCAGATTGACCCAGAAGATCGCCCGCCAGCCGACCGACTCGACGAGCACACCGCCCACCAGCGGCCCCAGGGCCAGGGAGATGCCGACGACGGCGCCCCAGACGCCGATGGCACGCGCGCGTGCGGCGGGTTCGGTGAAGGTGTTGGTGATGATCGACATGGCGACCGGGTTGAGCATCGAGCCGCCCACCGCCTGCACCGCCCGGAAGGCGATCAGCGCCTCCAGGTTCGGGGCGAGGGAGCAGAGGAGTGAGCCGAGCGCGAAGACGACGAGGCCGGTCACGAAGACCTTGCGGCGGCCGATCCGGTCGGCGGTGGAGCCGGCCAGCATGAGCAGCGAGGCCAGGACCAGGGTGTACGCGTCGATGACCCACTGCAGGCCGGAGACGGAGGCGTCGAGGTCGTGCCGCAGGGAGGGCAGGGCGACGTTGAGCGCGGTGTTGTCCAGGCTGACGATCAGCAGGCTCATGCAGCAGATCGCCAGGACGACGAGCTGCCGGCGCCGGGGGAGCTGCGAGCGTGTGAGCTCTGGCATGTTCGGATAGTACGGCTAACTAATGACTGGCGCAGTGCGCGACAATGGGCCAATGACCGCGTTCTCCCCCCTTGCCATCGGGCCGCACATCGTGCAGCCGCCGGTGGTGCTCGCCCCGATGGCCGGCATCACCAACGCCCCCTTCCGTACCCTCTGCCGCGAGTTCAGCGGCGGCAAGGGGCTGTTCGTGAGCGAGATGATCACGACACGCGCCCTGGTCGAGCGCAACGAGAAGACGATGCAGCTCATCCGCTTCGACGCGACCGAGCAGCCGCGCTCGATCCAGCTGTACGGGGTGGACCCGGTGACGGTCGGGAAGGCCGTCCGGATGATCGTCGACGAGGACCTCGCCGACCACATCGACCTGAACTTCGGCTGCCCGGTCCCCAAGGTGACCCGGAAGGGCGGCGGCTCGGCCCTGCCCTACAAGCGGCCGCTGCTGCGCGCGATCCTCAACGAGGCCGTGACCAACGCGGGCGACCTGCCGGTCACGATGAAGATGCGCAAGGGCATCGACGACGACCACATCACGTATCTGGACGCGGGCCGGATCGCGGTGGAGGAGGGTGTCACGGCGATCGCCCTGCACGGGCGGACGGCGGCGCAGCACTACGGCGGTACGGCGGACTGGGACGCGATCGCGCGCCTCAAGGAGCACGTGCCGGAGATCCCGGTCCTCGGCAACGGGGACATCTGGTCCGCCGACGACGCCCTGCGGATGATGCGGGAGACGGGCTGCGACGGCGTGGTCGTCGGCCGTGGCTGCCTGGGGCGGCCGTGGCTCTTCGCGGACCTGGTGGCCGGCTTCGAGGGCACCGGCGCCTACGCCGCGCCCGGCCTGCGCGTGGTCGCGGACGCGATGGTGCGGCACGCGCGGCTGCTCGGGGAGTGGATCGGCGACGAGGCACGCGGTGTCATCGACTTCCGCAAGCACGTGGCCTGGTACCTGAAGGGCTTCTCGGTGGGCTCCGAGATGCGCAAGAGCCTGGCGATCACCTCGTCCCTCGACGAACTGAGCGCTCAGTTGAGCGAGCTGGACCTTGATCAGTCGTGGCCGGTGGGTGCCGACGGCCCTCGGGGTCGTACGTCCGGAAACAACCGAGTTGTCCTGCCGGACGGCTGGTTGAAGGACCCGTATGACTGCTCCGGCGTGAGTGAGGATGCCGAGCTGGACACGTCCGGCGGCTGAGATTCGGCCTCGATTCGGCCTTTCCGGGGGAGTGATCCTCGCCACCCTTGAGGGGGGTGGTGCTCAGATGAGCAGGTTACGAACGGCTGCATCGCCTGAAGGGTGGCACGGGGTGCCACCCTTTTTGCATTCAAGACTTGAACGCAACTGCTCGGATGCGCGCTCATGTGAGCAACTTGTCTCTGGTTTGGGTCATGACGTCTTCGGGGCCTGAAAGCGGAAGCTACTTCTCGGTTACTTTCGAAGTGCTGGCGGACGGGTGGTTAAGGCCACGTGACCGCTAGGCGTACCTCCCCAGAAGCCTTCGATCTGGGTATGTTCCTCGCCGTCAGGGCAGCCAACCGAGTCATCGAGGAGTCGGGACCCGTGTCGGAAAACAATGATCAGAAGTTCGTGTACGACTTCACCGAGGGCAACAGGGACCTGAAGGACCTGCTCGGTGGCAAGGGCGCGAACCTGGCCGAGATGACCAACCTCGGTCTGCCGGTCCCTCCCGGGTTCACGATCACCACCGAGGCGTGCAAGGTCTACCTCGAGAGTGGCTCGGAGCCGGTCGAGCTCCGCGACGAGGTGAGTGCCCACCTCGACGCCCTTGAGCAGCAGATGGGCAAGAAGCTCGGCCAGGCCGACGACCCGCTGCTCGTCTCCGTGCGCTCCGGGGCGAAGTTCTCCATGCCGGGCATGATGGACACCGTCCTCAACATCGGCCTCTCCGACGCGTCCGTCGTCGGCCTCGCCGGCCAGGCCGGCAACGAGCGCTTCGCGTGGGACTCGTACCGCCGGCTCATCCAGATGTTCGGCAAGACCGTCCTCGGCGTCGAGGGCGAGCTCTTCGAGGACGCGCTGGACGAGGCGAAGGCCGCGAAGAAGGTCGCCAGCGACACCGACCTCGACGCCGCCGACCTGAAGAAGGTCGTCGAGCACTTCAAGAAGATCGTGAAGGCCGAGACCGGCCGCGACTTCCCCCAGGACCCGCGTGAGCAGATGGACCTCGCCATCGAGGCCGTCTTCAACTCCTGGAACACCGACCGCGCGAAGCTGTACCGCCGCCAGGAGCGCATCCCGGGCGACCTCGGCACCGCCGTCAACGTCTGCTCGATGGTCTTCGGCAACCTCGGCCCGGACTCCGGCACCGGTGTCGCCTTCACCCGCGACCCCGCCTCCGGCCACGCCGGCGTCTACGGCGACTACCTGCAGAACGCGCAGGGCGAGGACGTCGTCGCCGGCATCCGCAACACCGTGCCGCTGGCCGACCTCGAGTCGATCGACAAGACGTCGTACGACCAGCTCATGCACATCATGAACACGCTGGAGACCCACTACAAGGATCTCTGCGACATCGAGTTCACCATCGAGCGCGGCCAGCTCTGGATGCTCCAGACCCGCGTCGGCAAGCGCACCGCCGGTGCCGCCTTCCGCATCGCCACGCAGCTCGTGGACCAGGGCCTGATCGACGAGGCCGAGGCGCTCCAGCGCGTCACCGGCGCGCAGCTCGCCCAGCTGATGTTCCCCAAGTTCGACGAGGACGCGAAGGTCGACCAGATCGGGCGCGGCATCGCCGCCTCCCCGGGCGCGGCCGTCGGCAAGGCCGTCTTCGACTCGTACACCGCCGTCAAGTGGTCCCGCTCGGGCGAGAAGGTCATCCTGATCCGCCGCGAGACCAACCCGGACGACCTGGACGGCATGATCGCCGCCGAGGGCATCCTCACCTCGCGCGGCGGCAAGACCTCGCACGCCGCCGTCGTCGCCCGCGGCATGGGCAAGACCTGTGTCTGCGGCGCCGAGGAGCTCGAGGTCGACACCAAGCGCCGCCGGATGACCACGGCCGACGGCCAGGTCGTCGAGGAGGGTGACGTCGTCTCCATCGACGGCTCCACCGGCAAGGTCTACCTCGGTGAGGTACCCGTCGTACCGTCGCCGGTCGTCGAGTACTTCGAGGGCCGCATGCACGCCGGAGCCGACGACGCCGACGAGCTCGTCGCCGCCGTGCACCGGATCATGGCCTACGCCGACCGCGTCCGCCGGCTGCGCGTCCGCGCCAACGCCGACAACGCCGAGGACGCCAACCGCGCCCGCCGCTTCGGTGCCCAGGGCATCGGCCTCTGCCGCACCGAGCACATGTTCCTCGGCGAGCGCCGCCAGTTCGTCGAGCGGCTGATCCTGGCCGACACCGACGTCGAGCGCGACAACGCCCTGGAAGCCCTCCTGCCGCTGCAGAAGACCGACTTCGTCGAGCTCTTCGAGGCCATGGACGGGCTGCCCGTCACGGTTCGGCTGCTCGACCCGCCGCTGCACGAGTTCCTGCCCGACATCACCGAGCTGTCGGTGCGCGTCGCCCTCGCCGAGTCCCGCAAGGAGCCGCACGAGAACGACCTGCGCCTCCTTCAGGCCGTGCACCGGCTGCACGAGCAGAACCCGATGCTGGGTCTGCGCGGCGTCCGCCTCGGCCTGGTCATCCCCGGCCTGTTCACCATGCAGGTCCGCGCGATCGCCGAGGCCGCGGCCCAGCGCGTCGACGCCAAGGGCGACCCGCGCGTCGAGATCATGATCCCGCTCGTCGGCACCGTCCAGGAGCTGGAGATCGTCCGCGAGGAGGCCGAGCAGGTCATCGCCGAGGTCCAGGCCCGCACCGGTGTCGAGCTCAAGCTCGCGCTCGGCACCATGATCGAGCTGCCGCGCGCCGCCGTGACCGCCGGTCAGATCGCCGAGGCCGCGGAGTTCTTCTCCTTCGGCACCAACGACCTGACGCAGACGGTCTGGGGCTTCTCCCGCGACGACGTGGAGGCCTCGTTCTTCACCGCGTACCTGGAGAAGGGCATCTTCGGCGTCAGCCCCTTCGAGACCATCGACAAGGACGGTGTCGGCGCGCTCGTGCGCAGCGCCGTCCAGGCCGGCCGCGCCACCCGCCCCGACATCAAGCTCGGTGTCTGCGGCGAGCACGGCGGCGACCCGGAGTCGGTCCACTTCTTCCACGAGGTCGGTCTGGACTATGTCTCCTGCTCGCCCTTCCGGATCCCGGTGGCGCGTCTGGAGGCCGGCCGCGCGGCGGCCGAGTCGAAGGGCAGCGACAGCCGCTGAGTCCTGCTGAACGGGGGGTCAGGAGCGGCGGTCGGGCCCTCCTGAACCCCCGTTCAGCAGCGGGAATCACCGAACCACTCCGGTACGACCGGGGGCGACGCCGGTCACCTCACCACCCTCAACGGCGGGCGGCGGCCCCGGAATCACGACGACGGGACGGACACCTTTGTGCGGAGGTGTCCGTCCCGTCGTTTGTTTGTTGAGCGGATGTGAGTAGTTGTTCAATTGCGCCTGATTGAATTATTGGCCATTGAACTTCCTCGTTCCTCCGCAAAGGATCCACCGCAAAGAATGGAGCGGGCGCGACCCCCGGATCCCCACCCGGAGGCCGCGCCCTTTACCGATGCCGGGCAGGTGAGCCGCAACCTCGCCGACCGCCGCCGGACGGGCAAAGCCCCCCACGGTCTTCACCACGTCACCTCGGTCCTGAAGGTTTCCTGCCCGACCCGTACAGCTTTTCGGTTCCGCCCCCATTGCCGCGATGCTTTTCAACTGTGGCTGAAACACCCTGGTAACGTGCAGTGATGCTGTGCATACTCGTCGTCGGGGGTGGTTGCGAGTGCACAGGTGGGGACGTCATGCTGCGGATTCATTTCACCGGA
This sequence comes from Streptomyces sp. CB02980, assembly GCF_014451325.2. Taxonomy (GTDB): domain Bacteria; phylum Actinomycetota; class Actinomycetes; order Streptomycetales; family Streptomycetaceae; genus Streptomyces. The sequence continues at coordinate 307,591 of NZ_JACSCH020000011.1, forward strand.
AACGACCTGGCGGGGGTGCGGACCGCCGCCCGGCCCGATGTTCTGTGGGAAACGATTCTCAGTTTTCACCGTTTAAGGGACCGGCGCGGCCCCGTCGTCTTCGGAGAATGGCGCTCCGAAACCCGGATGCGGCTCGGTGGTGAGACCCGGCTCCTCGCGGCGCTCGTCCCCAGCCGCGGCTATTTTCCCGACTTCCTGACGCCCGCCGAGGGCGTCCACGGGCTCGACGAGGGCCTGGAGGCGATCCGCGCGACCGACTCCGGCCGGCTGCGCGGCGAACTCTCGCTGCTCGCCGCGCACCGCTCCGGCGGACGGACCGTACCCCATTCGCTGCGCGCCCTCGCCGACGCCGGCGCAGAGCCCTTCGACCGGCTCGTGGGGGCGCTGCGGAGCTACCACCGGGCCGCCGTGGAGCCGTACTGGCCGCACATCAGGGCCCGCGTCGAGGCCGACCGGGCCCGGCGCGGCCGCGCGCTCCTGGACGGCGGCGCCGACGAGCTGCTCGCCTCGCTGCCGCCGATGCTGCGCTGGCGAGCGCCCGTCCTGGAGGCCGACTACCCGGTCGACCGGGACGTCCACCTCGACGGGCGGGGGCTGCTGCTCCAGCCCTCGTACTTCTGCCGGGGGACGCCCGTGGTGCTGCGCGACCCCGCGCTGCCGCCGGTCCTCGTCTACCCCGTCACCCACGGCGAGGCGCCGACCGTGCGCGCGCCGGGCGGCTCCTCGCTCGCCAAGCTGGTCGGCCAGACCCGCTCGGCGGTCCTGCACGCCATCGGCGACGGCGGCACGACGAGCGAGCTCGCCCGCCGGGCCGGGGTGTCGCTGGCCTCGGCGAGCCAGCACGCGGGCGTGCTGCGCGAGGCGGGGCTCATCGCGACCCTGCGGCACGGGAACGCGGTCCTGCACACGCTGACGCCGTTGGGCGCCGCCCTGCTCGGCGGCGCCCAACGGACGGTGGATCTGCGGTGCTACGCACGGAACGGGCCCCGCGTCACCTCGTAGGGTCCGGGGCGGGTCGGCCCGTCGCCTCGTGGGGATCACGGGGCGACGGGCCCCGTCACCGCGTGGGGATCACGGGGCGGGACGGGCCCCGTCACCGCGTAGAGATCACGGGGCGGGAGGGCCCGTCGCCGCGCGAGTACCAGGCGCGGGACGGGCCCGACGCGGGCGTCAGGCGCGGAACGGGCCCGTCACCTCGTACGTGATGCCGGCGGAGGAGCTGCCGCTCGTGCCGCGCTGGCTGGAGAAGTACAGCCGCGTGCCGTCGGGGGAGAAGGCGGGGCCGGTGATCTCCGAGGAGGACTGGCCGCTGATCCGCAGGAACGGGGCGACGACGTCGTCCGGGGTGATGACGCAGATCTCCATGTTGCCGCCGTCCTCGGCGATGAACAGGTCGCCGGAGGAGGAGCCCGTGACGTTGTCGACACCGGTGAGCGGGGCGGCGCCGCTCGGCACGAGCGAGTCGTCGTACGCCAGCTCGTAGGTGTTGGTGGTGAGGTTGAGCTGCCAGAGACGGTTGTCGCCCTTGGTGGTGAACCAGACGGTGTCGTTGGCGTAGTGGCAGCCCTCGCCGCCGTTGAACTTCTTCGCGCCCGAGACCTGGCTGCGGGTCACGGTCGGGGAGCCGTCCGGGTCCGGCACGTTCTGCCAGGTGAAGGAGCCGGAGGCGGCGGAGCCCGCGACCATCACCTGGAGGGTGCCGGCGGAGAGGTCGCCCCAGGTGGTGGGGATGAAGCGGTAGAAGCAGCCGCTCGTCTCGTCCTCGGTCAGGTAGACGACCTTGCGGACCGGGTCGGCCGCGGCGGCCTCGTGCTTGAACCGGCCCATGGCGGCGCGGCGGACGGCGGCGTTCACTCCGTACGGGTCGGTCTCGTAGACGTACCCGAGGCTGACCTCCTCACAGGAGAGCCAGGTGTTCCACGGGGTCTTGCCGCCCGCGCAGTTCTGCCGGGTGTTGGACAGGATGCGGTACGCGCCGGTGACGGCGCCGGCCGAGCTGAACCGCACCGCGCTCGCGCCGCCGCTCGGGTTGATCTCCGAGTTGGACACGTAGATCCAGCCGGTGCCGTCGGCGAAGCAGGCGCCGCCGTCGGGGGCGCTGTGCCAGGTGTACGAGGTGCCGGGCACGGTCTGGCCCGACCGCGCGATGACCCGGCTGGTGAAACCGGCGGGCAGCAGGATGCCGTTGGCGTCCGCGGCGCCGAGGGCGCCGTAGGGGCCGGCGCCGGGCTGCGCGGGGGCCGCGTAGGCGGCGCCGTGCATCAGGGTGCCGCCGAAGGCCGCCGCCGACGTACCGATGACCGCTCCGCGCAGAAAACTGCGTCGCTCCACGTCTCACTCCTGAGAAGGGTGGTGAACCGCCCCGTCAGTCCGGTCGGCGACGGGGTCGCGCGCTTCCGGAAACTAGGAGTACGGAATTGACAGTGCATCAACAAGGTGTGAAGGGGAAGAGGCGGGGCTCTGTCGGGCGGGCGGGGGCCTGCGGGGCCGGGGCCTCGCCGGGTGGGGTGGGGTGGGGAGGGGAGGGGAGGGGACGTTCGGCTCTACGGGCGGTCCGCCTCAGCGGGCACACTGGGGGTATGTGTGCCAGCCGGGATGTCAGTGGGCGGGGCGACCTCGACGTCGTGCTGCGGCGCTTCTATCGCGCCGCCTTCGCCGATCCGCTCATCGGGCCGTTCTTCACCGAGGTCGCCGGGACCGATCTCGAGGTCCATCTGCCGCGCATCACCGACTTCTGGGAGCGCGCCCTCTTCCGTACCGCCGACTACGGGCGGGACGCCTTCGCCCCGCATGCCGCGCTCCACTCCGCCCGGCCCCTCACCGCCGCCCACTTCGGGCGCTGGGTGCAGCTCTGGCAGGCCACCGTCGACGGCCTCCACACCGGCCCGCTGGCCGAGCGGGCCAAGGCGCAGGGCGAGCGGATCGCCCTCGCGATGCTGCGGCGGCTCGTCGGGCCGGGGGCCGGTACGGAGGGCACGGGCGGCGGGTTCGTACCGTTGGCGGCCCTTGAGCTGCGCTCCGCCGCCTGAGCGCAAAAAATCTTCGGGAGAGCGATGAGTTACGGGCGGGACGCCCGTCCTACCTCTTGAAGGCGCCGGAGCGACCGAAGCGACCGGAGCGACCGCAAGGGAAGAGAGCGCATCATGGCCCCGCAGATGATCTTCGTGAACCTGCCCGTCAAGAGTGTCGACGCCAGCAGGGCCTTCTTCGAGAAGCTCGGCTTCTCCCACAACCCGCAGTTCAGCGACGAGACGACCGCCTGTGTGGTCTTCAGCGACACGATCTTCGCGATGCTCCTCGAAGAGGACAAGTTCAAGTCCTTCATGGCCCCCGGCAAGGAGATCTCCGACGCCACCAAGGCCACCGAGGTCCTGGTCACCCTGAGCGCCGAGAGCCGTGAGAAGTGCGACGAGCTCGCCGACGCCGCCCTCGCCGCCGGCGGCACCCCCGCGAAGGAGGCGATGGACATGGACTTCATGTACGGCCGCTCCTTCACGGACCTGGACGGCCACCACTGGGAGGTCTTCTGGATGGACCCGGCGGCCGCCCAGGGCTGAGCCCCGCGCGTCAGGCGGAGACGCCGCCGTCGATCACCAGGTCCGTGCCGACGGCGGAGCCGGCCGCGTCCGACGCGAGGTACAGCACGGCCGCCGCCACCTCCGCGGCGGAGGAGATCCGGCCCAGCGGGGACTCCTGCTTCATCCGGACCTCCCGCTCGGCCTCCGTCTCGCCGGGTCGGAGCGACATCGCGGACTCCGAGGCGCCGGGGCTGACCGCGTTGATCCGGACCCCGTCGGCGATGTGGTCCAGGGCCGCGGCCCTGGTCAGTGCCGACACGGCCGCCTTCGAGACCTGGTAGCCGAAGACCCCGGGGATCCGGACGTGCGGGCCCAGGTTCGACGCGATGTTCACGATCGAGCCGCCCCCGTGCGCCCGCATGTGCGCCACCTCGGCCTGGAGGGCGTGCAGCACCCCCGTGACGTTGATGTCGAGCAGCGTCCGCCAGTCGTCCAGGGGGAAGTCGGCGGCGCTGTGGCCGCCCCGGAAGACCCCGGCGTTGTTCACGGCCACGTCGAGACCGCCGTAGACCTCGACCGTACGCCGGACCAGCTCCCGGACGGACCCGGCGTCGGCCACATCGGCCGTGACGGCCGCGGCGGTGCCCCCGGCGGCCTCGATCAGACCGACCGTCCCCTCCAGGGGCTCGGCGGTACGGCCGGCGACGACGACCTTCGCGCCCTCGGCGGCGAAGGCGAGCGCGATGGCCCGGCCGAGACCGGAACCGGCCCCGGTGACGAGGACGACGCGGTCGGTGAAGCGTGCGTTCATGTGAGTCGACTCCCGTGTGAGTGCTTGCTACTTGACGCGGATCGTGGTGACGGCGAGTGCGGTGAAGAGGGCGGCGGCGGCCGCCAGGGACACCGCGTCCCCGCCGAGGGTGAGCAGTGCGGCGAAGACCACGGTCGGGCCGAGTTCCATCGCCGTGTTCAGGACGCCGCCCGCGAGGCCCGCCCGGTGCGCCGGGACGCCCTCGGTGGCCAGGACGGCGGCGGCCGAGAAGGACAGGGCGCCGCCGGCCGGCAGCAGGAGCAGGCCGGGGAGCAGCCCGTACGCGTACGGCACCGAGGTGTCGAAACCGGTCGCGGCGAGCAGTCCGAGTCCGGCCGCCGCCGTCCCGAGCCCGGCCGCGGTCACGCGCCCGGGGCCGTACCGCCCGATGAGCGGGGCCGCCAGCCGCCCCGAGGCCAGCAGGGCGACCGCGAAGGGCACGAAGGCGGCGGAGGTCCGCAGTTCGTCCCAGCCGCGCTGCTGCTGGAAGGAGAGGGAGAGCAGGATGAAGACGGTGGCCGTGCCGGCCGCCGTGAGACCGATCGCCGCCAGGCCCAGGACCCGGCGGCCGTCGCGCAGGAAGTCCGGGGGCAGCAGCGGGTCGGCGGTGCGCCGCTCCACCGCCCCGAAGGCGGCCAGCAGGACCAGTCCGGCCAGGAGGGGGACGAGGACCGGGGCGGAGCCCCACGCGTGGGCGTCGGTGAGGACGAGCCCGAAGCTGGCGAGGGTGATCCCGGCGGTGGCGAGCAGGGCGCCGGGGAGGTCGAGCGACCGGCCGTTCGGAGCGGGGCCGCGTCCGGGCGCGGTCCCCGGCAGTACGCGCGGGGCCAGGAGCAGGGCCACGACGGTCACCGCCACCGGGACCGCGAACGTGCCGCGCCAGGAGGTGGCCCCCGCGATCACCCCCGAGAGCAGGTTCCCCGCGGTCGCGCCCAGTACGGAGAGGCCGCCCCAGGTGGCCATCGCCCTGCCGTACGCGGCCGGTTCGGGGAACAGGGACCGGAGCACCGCCATCGCCGCCGGGGCGACGAGCGCGGCGCCGACGCCCTGCCCGAACCGGGCGGCGAGCAGCGCCTCGTACCCGGGGGTGAGCGGCGCGAGGGCGGAGGCGGCGCCGAAGACCAGCAGTCCAGCGGTGAGGATCCGGCGCCCGCCGAAGCGGTCGGCGAGCCGCCCGCCGAAGAGGAGCAGCCCGGCGAAGGTCAGGCCGTACGCGGCGCTCAGCAGGATCAACTGGGCGCGGTCGAGACCGAATTCGGTGCCGATGCGGGGGAGGGGCACGGCGAGGGAGGCGAGCGTGAAGATGAGGGTCATCTGTACGGCCGCGAGGAGGGCGAAGCCTCCGCGGGTGCGGGGCTCGCGGGTGCGGCTCCCGGGCGTACGGCCTCCTCCGCCTGTACGGCCTCCGCGGGTGCGGCGCCCTGGTGTGCGGCTTCCTGGTGTGCGGCGCCCGCCGCTGGTGGCCCCGTGGGGTTCCTGCACCCTCGTCGACGACATTCCCGTCCCCCTGTACTTGACCGTACGTTCCAAAATGAGCCCCTGAGAAAGGGCGCCCCCCGTGGGCGCCCTTTCTTACGTCCTGCTCGGGTCCTACCGCCTCAGTCCAGCAGGCCCAACGCCTGTTCCGCCGCGTCCCGGACCCTGGCCGGGTCGCTCGACGCCTTGCCGACCACCCGGATCCCCTGGAGCAGTACCAGGAGCATGCGCGCCAGGGCGCGCGGGTCCCGGTCGGCCGGGAGCTCGCCCCCGGCGCGGGCCCGGGTGAGCGCCGCGTACAGGAGCGTCTCGATCTGCTCCCAGCTGAGCTCGACCCGGCGGGCCACCGCCGTGTCGTGCGGACCCAGTTCCGCCGCCGAGTTGGTGACGAAACAGCCGTTCAGCCGCGCGTCGTCGGCCGACGCCTCGGCGGCGAAGCGGCGGACGAGCGCGCGGACGGCCGGCAGGGCCGGGCCCGGGGCGGACAGCTCCTCGACGATCCGCGGGTCGCGGGTCTCCAGGTAGCGGTCCATCGCCTTCAGGTACAGCGCGTGCTTGTTCCCGAAGGTCGCGTAGATGCTGGCCCGGCCGACGCCGAGGTGCTCCACGAGGTCCGACATCGTCGTCGCCTCGTAGCCGCGCGCCCAGAACAGGTCGAGGGCGGCCTGGAGCGCGGCGTCGGGATCGAACTCCTTGGTCCTGGCCACAGGAAGACCGTACGACTATCTGGAACGGTCGGTCAAGTTACTTCGCTTCGTGCGACGTCACTCGTGCGACGTCACCCGTACCGGGAACACCGCCACCGCGACCCCGTCGTCGTCCAGGCACCGGCCCGTCTCCAGGTCGAAGCGCTGCTTCAGGAGCGGCGAGGCCACGAACGGCCGCCCGTCCGCCGAGCCGACGAGCCCGCGGGAGAGCACCTGGGCCCCCGTGAACGGGTCGCGGTTGTCGATCGCGTACGTGCGGCCCGAACGGTCCCGGAAGACCGCCGCCTGCCGGCCGTCCGGCAGCAGCGCGGCCACGCCCCTGCCCGGGGTCAGCCGGGCCTCCTCGCAGACCGTCACCCAGGAGCCGGGGACGGGGGAGATCTCTAGCGTGGTCGTGGTGGGAGTCGTGAGCGTCGTGAGGGTCGTCATCGGGAGGAAGCCCCTTCCAGCGTGCTGTTCGTCCTGCCGAGCGTCAGGATCGTGAGGTCCGGCTTGATCTGGTCGCGCTCCGGAACGAAGCGGACCGAGGGGTCCGGTGCCTCCGGTGCGTTCACGAAGGAGACGAAGCGCCGCAGCCGCTCCGGGTCGTCCAGGGTCTGCGCCCACTCGTCCTGGTAGTCGGCGACGTGCGCCGCCATCAGCGCCTCCAGCTCGTCGCAGAGCCCGAGCGAGTCGTGCACCACCACGTCCTTGAGGTGGTCGAGCCCGCCCTCCAGGCGCTCCAGCCAGGTCGACGTCCGCTCCAGGCGGTCCGCCGTCCGGATGTAGAACATCAGGAACCGGTCGATCAGGCGCACCAGTTCGGCGTCGGAGAGGTCCTGGGCGAGCAGGTCCGCGTGGCGCGGGGTCGCGCCGCCGTTCCCGCCGACGTACAGGTTCCAGCCGTTGGCCGTCGCGATGATCCCGAAGTCCTTCGACTGCGCCTCGGCGCACTCGCGGGCGCAGCCGGAGACCGCCGACTTGAGCTTGTGCGGGGCGCGCAGGCCCCGGTAGCGCAGCTCCAGCTGGATCGCCATCTTCACCGAGTCCTGGACGCCGTACCGGCACCAGGTCTGCCCCACGCAGGACTTGATCGTGCGCAGCGCCTTGCCGTACGCGTGCCCCGACTCGAAGCCCGCGTCGACCAGCCGGGTCCAGATCGACGGGAGCTGGTCCACCCGGGCGCCGAAGAGGTCGATCCGCTGGCCGCCGGTGATCTTCGTGTAGAGGCCGAAGTCGCGGGCCACCTCGCCGATCACGATCAGCTTGTCCGGGGTGATCTCACCGCCGGGGATGCGCGGCACGACCGAGTACGAGCCGTTGCGCTGCATGTTGGCGAGGAAGTGGTCGTTGGTGTCCTGGAGGGAGGCCTGCTCGCCGTCCAGGATGTAGCCGTTGTTGAGGGAGGCGAGGATCGAGCCGACGGTCGGCTTGCAGACCTCGCAGCCCTCGCCGCCCCGCGACTCCTCCCGGCCGTGCGAGTCGAGCAGTGCGGCGAAGGAGGTCACCCGCAGGGTGCGGGCGATCTCGTACAGCTCGCTCCGGGTGTACGAGAAGCAGCCGCACAGGCCCTTGTCGGTCGGCGCCGGCAGCAGCTTCTCGATGATCTTCACGCAACTGCCGCAGCCCGTACCGGCCTTGGTGCACTTCTTCACCTCGGCGAGCGAGGAGCACTCGCCGATCGCGTGCTTCGTCACGTTGTGGCAGGAGCAGATCACCGCGTCGTCCGGCAGCGCCGAAGGCCCCAGCGCCACCGGTGCGCCCGCGCCCGCCGGAAGGACCAGCTGCTCGGGGGAGACCGGCGGCACGGTGCCGGTGAGCGGGCGGAGCAGGCCGTACTGCTCGGCGTCGCCGACCAGGACGCCGCCGAGGAGGACGCCGTCGCCGCTCACGACCAGCTTCTTGTAGACGCCCGAGCGGGAGTCGGAGTACACGACGTCGAGGCAGCCCTCGGCCGTGCCGTGGGCGTCGCCGAACGACGCGACGTCCACGCCGAGCAGCTTCAGCTTCGTCGACATGTCGGCGCCGGTGAAGCCGTCGCCCTCGCCCGCCTCCTCCGCGAGGGTCGCGGCCACCGTCTGCGCCATCTCGTAGCCCGGCGCCACCAGGCCGTACACCCGCCCGTCCGAGGCGAGCGCGCACTCGCCGATCGCGAAGACCGCCGGGTCGGAGGTACGGCACTGCTCGTCGACCGCGATGCCTCCGCGCTCCCCGACGGTCAGGCCGCAGTCGCGGGCCAGCTGGTCCCGGGGCCGTACACCGGCCGAGAACACGACCAGGTCCGTGGCGAGTTCGGAGCCGTCCGACAGCTTCATGCCCGTGACCGAGCCGTCCGCCGTCACGACCTCCTGCGTGCCCGTCCCCGTGTGGACGGTCAGCCCCATCCGCTCGATCGTGCGCAGCAGCGCGGCGCCGCCGCCCTCGTCGACCTGCACCGGCATCAGCCGGGGCGCGAACTCCACGACGTGGGTGTCGAGTCCGAGATCCTTGAGGGCGCCGGCCGCCTCCAGGCCGAGCAGACCGCCGCCGACGACCGCTCCGGTCGTCGCCGTCTTCGCGTACTCCTCGATGGCGAGGAGGTCCTCGATCGTCCGGTAGACGAAACAGCCGCGGGCGTCCTTGCCGGGGACGGGGGGCACGAAGGGGTACGAGCCGGTGGCGAGGACGAGTGCGTCGTACGCGAAGACCCGCCCGGAGCGGGCGGTGACCGTACGGGCCTCCCGGTCCACCGACTCCGCCGCGTCGCCGACGTACAGCTCGATGCCGTGCTTCTCCATGAAGCCCGCCTCGACCATCGACAGGTCGTCCGGGGTCTTCCCGGAGAAGTACGAGGTCAGCTGGACGCGGTCGTAGGCGGGGCGCGGCTCCTCGCAGAGGACGACGATCCTGGCCCGCTCGGTGACACCGCGGTCGGCGAGCGACTCCAGGAACCGCTGGCCGACCATTCCGTGGCCGACCAGGACGATGGTGGGGGTGGTCATGAGGAGCCTCCGTCGTGGGTGAGCAGGTGCAGCAGGGGGGCCTCGTCGGGCAGGGCTTCGTCGCCCTCCCAGGCCCGGGCGAGCGTGCCGACGGCGGCCAGATCGCCGAGGAGGACGCCACCGACGAGGCGGTCTCCGCGGACGACGACCTTGCGGTAGGCGCGGCGGGTGGCGTCGGTGAGCTGGACGACGTCGTCGCCGGGTTGCGGGGTGGCGTCGCCGAAGGCGGCGAGGTCGAGAGGTTGGGCGCCGCCCAGAGTGAGCCGGGTCAGGGCACGGGTCCCGGTGTACCCCGTCGCGGGACGATTGCCCACACGGGGGTGGGTGGGGGTCGGGGTCGCCGTGGGGGCCGCGTTCGCGAGGGCGGGTGCCTCCGCCAGGAGGACCTCCGTCAGCGCGTCCGCCTGGTCCAGGGCCGGGCCCGCCAGGCCGTAGACCCTGCCCCCGTGTTCCGCGCAGTCGCCGATCGCGTGGATGGCCGGGTCCGACGTCCGGAGTTCGTCGTCGACCACGATCCCCGTCGCCACCGCGAGCCCCGCCTCCCGTGCCAGGGCCACCCGAGGGCGGACCCCGCACGCCAGGACCACGACCTGCGCGTCGAGGACGAAGCCGTCGGCCAGTTCGACCGCCGTCACCTCGCCGTCCCGCTGCCGCAGACCGCTCACCCGGCACTCGGTGTGCACCTCGACCCCGAGCGACTCGACGTGCTCACGCAGCAATGCCGACGCGTGCTCGTCGAGTTGGCGTTCCATCAGGCGCTCGCCCTGCTGGGTGAGCACCACCTCCGCGCCGAGCGCGGCCAGCGCCCGCGCCGCCGAGACCCCGAGGAGCCCGCCGCCGATGACCACCGCCCGCACCCCGGGCCGTACCCGGTCGCGCAGCGCCTGGCAGTCGTCGAGCGTACGGAAGGCGTGGACGCCCTCCGGCAGCTCCGCCCCGCCCGGGCCGCGCAGTCCGCGCAGCGGAGGGAGCACCGGGTTGGAGCCCGTGGCCAGGACCAGACGGTCGTAGCCGACGAGCGAACCGTCCGCGCACACCACCGTCCGGGCCGCCCGGTCGATCCGCACCGCCCGCACCCCGAGCCGTACCGGCTCGCGGGTCCCGGGCAGGGCGATCACCTCGGGGGCGTACCGCCCGGCGAGGACGTCGGCGAGCAGCACCCTGTTGTACGGGGCGTGCGGCTCCTCGCCGAGGAGGGTGACGGGCAGGCGCTGGGCGAGCCGGGCGCCCGCCGTTCCGCCCCCGACCACCACGATCCGTGTACTCATACCGGGAAGCGTGCGCGGCCGGTGTTACCCGACGGCATCCCGACTGTTTCCCGTACGGAACGCTGATCTCCGTCCCCCGCCCCGTCCGCTGTGAGGCCGGGCGGGGCGGCCGTCAGGGTTAACCCGTGGTCAGGCTCGGCTCAAGCCAGGCTTAAGGATCGGAGGGAGGGAGCTGAGCTGCGGATTCCCGTATACGGGCGGACCTACTGTGCCGGATGTGACCACCGAGGCCAGCCATCCTCTCTACGTACGCATCCACCCCCTCCGCGCCGAACCGGCCCCCGCGCCGCCGGCACCCGCCCCGCCCCTTCCCGCCCTGCGGCTCGCCCCCGGGCGCCTGCGGACCGCGATCCTCGGCGGCGCCGGGGCCGTCGCCCTGCTCTGGGGTGTCCAGGCCCGGCCCTCCGCCCGCCTCGACGCCTTCTTCGCGTCCGGCGCGCACCTCACCGGTCTGCTCGCCGGGTACGGCGTCCTCGTCCTGCTGCTGCTCATGGCCCGCGTCCCGGCCGTCGAGCACGGCGTGGGCGCCGACCGGCTCGCCCGCTGGCACGCCCTCGGCGGCCGGTACGTCCTCGGCCTGATCGGCGCGCACGCGCTCCTCGCGCTCTGCGGTTACGCCGTACACACCCGTACCGACCTCGTCACCGCCACCGGGGGCCTCCTCTCGTACGGGGCGATCGCCGCCGCCACCGCCGGCACCGTCCTCTTCGTCGCGGTCGGTGTCACCTCCGCCCGGGCCGTACGGAGCCGGGTCAGGCACGAGATCTGGCGGGCCGTCCACCTCGGCGGGCTGCTCGCCGCCGCCCTCGGCTTCGTCCACCAGCTCGCCGGACCCGACATCGCCGACAGCCTCCCCGTCCGCTGGCTCTGGTCGATGGCCCACGGCACCGTCGCCGTCCTCCTCCTCTGGTACCGGCTCGTCGTCCCCGTCCGCGCCGCCCTCCGCCACGAGCTGCGGGTCGTCGAGGTCCGTGACGAGGGCCCTGGCGTCGTCTCGGTGCTCGTCCGGGGCAGGGGAGTGGCCCGACTGTGCGCCGAACCCGGCCAGTTCTTCCGCTGGCGCTTCCTGCGGCGCGGGCTCTGGGCGACCGCCCTGCCCTTCTCCCTCTCCGCGCCCGTCCGCGACGACACCCTGCGGATCACCGTCAAGGCGCTCGGCGACCACACCCGCCGCATCCGCCGCCTCCGCCCCGGCGTCCGGGTCCTCGCCTCCGGCCCCTTCGGCGCACTCACCGCCCACCGCCGCACCCGCCGCAAGGTGCTGCTGCTCGCCGGAGGCGTCGGCATCACGCCGCTGCGCGCCCTGTTCGAGACGCTGCCCGGCGGTCCCGGCGACGTGACCCTCCTCTACCGGGCCTCCGACGCCGCCGGGCTCGTCCTGCGCGAGGAGCTGGAGGCCATCGCCCGCGAACGGCAGGCCGCCCTCCACTTCCTCCTCGGCCGCTCCGACGACTCCTTCGACCCCCTCGCGCCGCGCGCCCTGCGCCATCTGGTGCCGGACCTCGCCGCCCACGACGTCTACCTCTGCGGGCCGCCCGCCATGGCCCGCGCCGCCACCGCCAACCTGATCCGGGCCGGGGTGCCGGCCTCCCGCATCCACAGCGAGGACTTCGACCATGCCTAGACACGGTGCTCCCCGCGTCCCCCGCGCCCCGCGCGTCCACTCCGTCGAGCAGGCCCGGCGCCGGCTCGCCGCCGCCCTCCTCGGCGCCGGCGCGCTCGCCGCGACCCTCCTCACGGCCTCCGTCTCCCCGGCCGCGCCGCCGGCCCCGGACCGGGGTCCGGGCGCCGCAAGCTCAGACGTAGCTCAACTCTCCAGAGATTGATGGACGGGGCAACGATCGCCTCCCTAGGCTCACGGGCATGCCCGAGATCTCACTGACCACCCTTGTCCTGCTGTGCCTCGCCGCGCTCGTGGCGGGCTGGATCGACGCGGTGGTCGGCGGCGGCGGGCTGCTCCTGCTGCCCGCCCTGCTGCTCGGGCTGCCGAACGTCCAGGCCGCGCACATCCTCGGCACCAACAAGGCCGTCGCGATCGTCGGCACCACCGGGGCCGCGATCACCTACGTCCGCAAGGCACCCGTGCGGGTCTGGACGGCGGTCCGCATCGGGCTCGCCGCCCTCACCGGCTCCATGGTCGGCGCCTTCTTCGCGGCGGGCATCGGCAGCGACGTCCTGCGCCCGGTGATCATGGTCGTCCTGCTCGCGGTGGCGGCCTTCGTGATGCTGCGGCCGTCGTTCGGCGCGAAGGCCGAGGGGGAGGAGCGGGCGCCGCTGACCCGGGCCCGGATCGTCACCGCGATCGTCGTGGTCGGCGGCGGGATCGGCTTCTACGACGGCCTGTTCGGCCCCGGCACCGGCACCTTCCTGGTGCTCGCGCTGACCGCCGTCCTCCATCTCGACCTGGTGACCGCCTCGGCGACCGCGAAGATCGTCAACGTCTGCACCAACGCGGGCGCGCTCGCGATGTTCGCGTACCAGGGCAGCGTGTACTGGCAGCTCGCCGCCGTCATGGCGGTCTTCAACCTGATCGGCGGGACGGTCGGGGCGCGGATGGCGCTCAGCAAGGGCGCCGAGTTCGTGCGCGGGGTGCTGCTCGTGGTGGTGCTCTCGCTGGTCGCGAAGCTCGCCTTCGACCAGTGGGCCTGACCTTCATCGGACGTCCCCGGGCGCGACGGGCCACCCGACCGGCCACCGGGCCTGCTACCGCACCCCGATGAGGTGGCCGAAGGCGACCACGTTCCCCTGGTAGCCGTTCTTCTTCGAGAAGCCGCCGCCACAGGTGATCACCCGGATCTCCGCGCGGTTCGCCTCGTCGTACACCTTCCGGTCGGGGAAGTCCTTGTTCCCGTAGACCTCGACCGCGTCGACCGTGAACACCGCGGTCCGCCCGTCCTGCCGGTCGACCTCGATCCGGTGGCCCTTCTTCAGGGCGCCGAGCGTGTAGAAGACGGCGGGTCCTTCGGCGTTGTCGACATGGCCCGCGACGATCGCCGTGCCCTTGGCGCCGGGCGGGGTGCCGTTCTCGTACCAGCCGGCCATGTTCCGGTTCCCGGCCGGCGGTACGCCGAGCGAACCGTCCGAGGCCAGGCCGAGCCGCATCATCGGGGTGTCCACATCGGTCTCGGGGATGCGCAGCCGGACCGGCGCCGAGGGCGGCAGGGGGTCGGCGGCGGCGTCGGTGTGCACGCTCGGCCCGGCGGCGAAGGCCTGGGCGGCCGACGGCACGGGTGGCGTGACCTGCTCGGAGCCGTTCTGGACGAGCCAGAGCCCGACGCAGGCGGCCACGGCTATGCCCCAGCCCTTGCTCCTGTTGCCCACCTGGGCTCCCTGGGGTGTGGCCCTGCCCCCGCCGGGCCGTGATCGGGCGCTCCGGCGGGGGCAGGACAGGCGGATGGTCTCAGTGGCCCTGCGCGCCGCTCGCCCGGCGGCGCAGGAGCCAGACCCCGCCCACGGCAGCTGCGGCCAGCACCGCCGCGCCTGCCGTGACCTGGGCGATGTCGGGGCCGACGCTGCCCCCGACACCGGTCTGGACGTGGCCGCTGGGACGGCGGTGCTTGACGGTCAGGTCGCCCCGGGCCGTCTTGCCGTTGTCGCAGGCCACGCTGATGCCGTACGTGCCGGCCTTGGCGTGCTCCGGTACGTGGAACTGGCCGACCACGACCTCCTTGTGCGTGCTCGGGCTCAGCTGGAACTCGCCCGCGCCGAGCGAGTTCGCGTCCCCGACGCCGCGGCCGTGCTTGCCGCAGGCGAGCGTGTTCACGGTGACGGTGGTGCCGGGTTCGGCATCGGAGGGGAAGATCTCCAGCCACTCGGAGTCGCCGGCGAATGCCGAGGGGACGGCGAGGGCTCCGATCGCGGCGACCGTCAGCGCGGTACCGGTGAACAGGCGGGCAATGGTGCGCATGGGGGGCCTCCGGGGCGCGCGAGCGGTCGAGCGGGGCGGTCCTCCCGGGAGGGACTTCCCGGAACGGCCTTCTGTGACCGAGATAAGAGCCGCCGCGCGCGCCGCGCCTCCTGATGAGGCATCAGGATTGGGCCGTCCGATACGGTGTGTCGCCTGGATGTTCTGTGTTTACGCAGGTCAGGGCGGGTTCCGTTGTGTCAGCTGACGCCCCGTGCCGAACGGGTGACCAGATGCCGCCCGGCAGGCGGGTCCGCCTTGTCCTGCGCACCCGCAAGACGTCCGCCAGGGCACCCCGAAGACGCCCGCCGGGCGCCCGCAAGACGCCACCGGGCACCCGCAAGACGTCCGCCAGGCGGGGGGCCCCTGCCCCCCGTCCAGCCCCCGTCAGACCCCCGTCAGGCCGGTGATCGCCGCCAGGGCCCACTCCTGCGCGCCCACCGTCGTGCCGGCCGCGATGCCGGTGGCCACCGGGGCGAGCGCGCCCCGGAGCGTGGTGAGCGCCCGGCGCACCCTGCCCTCCTCGACCGGCTCCTCCTGGCCGATCACCGCCAGGACCTCCTCGGCCGCCTCCTGGGTGTCCCGTCGGTCCTGCTCCCCGAGGCCCGCCCGGGGGAGCTGCCGGAGAAGCTCGTCGATTCGCTCGGCGAGTGCCTCGTACCCCGGGGCGACCGGGCCGGGCGGGCCGTTGTTCTGCTGGTTCTGGGTGGCGTTCTCGTTGCCCCAGGCGAACTGGCCCTGCGAGACGGCGCCGTTGAACACCGGTCCGTTGTACTGGTTCACCTGGGGTGTGCCGTTCCCCGTTGCGTCGTTCTCGTCCGGTCGGTCGTTCATGAGCGGGAACCGTCTCCTTCCGTCCTCTGCTGGTTCTGGGTGACGTTCTCGTTGCCCCAGGCCACCTGGATGTCCCGGACCGGTTCGTTGAAGACCGGCCCGTTGAAGATGTTGATGATCTGCTGCGGCGGCCCGGCCGGCTTCTCCGCGTGCCGGAGGACCTTGAGCGAGGTCCGCAGCCCGACCGTCTCGACCCTGCCGTTGCCGACGACGGCCACCCCTCGGGTGCCGTTCACCGTGCAGTCCACCAGCTGCCCGCCGGCCTCCGCTTCGAAACTCGCGCCGGCGTGCGCGCAGTCGGTGAACTCGCTCCGCGCGATGTCGAGGTACGCGGAGCCCGTCCCGTAGACGCCGAGCGCCCCCGAGCCGTTCACGGTGAGGTTCCGTGCGATGAGCCGTCCGCTGCCGAGGGCTCCGGCCCCGGCGCCGCTCACCGCCGTGACGACGCTGTCGGTCACGCGCAGTTGGGCCTCGTCGGAGACCCCGAAGCCGAGGATGCCGTGCTCCGCCGTCACGTTCCTGAGCGTGACGCGGGACTGGCCGCCGATGGCCACGGCGGCGATCTCGCAGTCGCGGAACACGGTGTCGGTGATCTCGGCCGTGGTGCCGCCGTTGCCCCTGGCCTCCAGACCGGACTGGCAGCGGTCCACCCGTATGTCCTCGAACGTGGCCCCGGAGTCGTCGAAGACCCGCAGCGCGGTGTTCGTCAGGTCCTCGACCGCGATGCCGGTGAAACGGCCCCGGGAGCTCTCGGTGACCGCGATCCCGACGTTGCCCCCGGAGATGCGGCCTCCGTGCACCTCCGGCGCGCCGCCCTTGGTCGCGAACACCGCGATGTTGCCGGAGCCGAGCACCTGGCAGTCCTCGAACCGGCCCCGGGCGTCCGTCTGTACGTTGATGCCGGTGTCGTGGCAGTCGTCGAGGACGCAGTCCCGAACCACCGGGTCGGCGCCGCTCGCCGCGCCGATCCCGTGCCGGGCACCGGTGACCCTCGTACGGTCGACGGAGCCCCGGGACTGCTCGGTGAACATGATCCCCTCGCCGTGCACGGCGGTGATCACGCAGTCCGCCACGACGAGCCGCGCGCGGGCGTCCGCCGTGAGGGCCGCCCGGCCGGTGCCGGTCAGCTCGCAGTCGACGACCTCTGCGTGCGCGTCGCTGACCCGCAGCCCGTGGATCCTGCTGCCCTCGATCCTGCTGCCCCGGACCGAGACGCGCGCGCCCTCGATCACGGCGATCGCGTTGTCGGCGGCGTCGGTGAACCGGCAGCGCTCGACCAGCCCCGCAGCCCCGGCGAAGAGCGCCCGGCCGTGGGCCACCATGCTGTCCCGCAGGCTGACCGTGGAGTGCGGCCGCGCGTGCACGGCCACGCCGCTGTGCGCCCAGATCTCGGTGTGCTCGAGGGTGAGCGTGCCCGCGTGGCAGGCGACGACGTCCGCCTCGCGGCCGACCAGTGTGAGGCCGTGCACCCGGACCGATCCGGCGGTGTCCAGGACGGTGCTCCTCGGCAGGTCGACCACGACGGAGCCGGGGCCCTCGGCCGCGACCAGCTGCACGTCGCCCCGGACGGTGAGTGCCTCCTCGTACCGGCCGGGCGCGATCTCGATCAGGGCCGGCCGGCCCCGTGCGGCCGCCGCCCGGAGCGCCGACGTGATGTCGGGGTGGGCACGCCGGCCGCCGCGCGGCGCGACGACGTATCTCGCGGCCATTCCGATGGCTCCCCCCGTGTCGATCCCGAGTCGTTCTACAACTCGTCCCACTCCACCGAGTCGTATGTCGAGTACACCCGCTCCATCAGCTCCTCGTCCAGCGTGAACGTCACCTCGTCGATCGCCGTCACGGCCGCGATGGAACGGGAGTTGGTGACGAGCGCGGCCCGGTAGCCGGAGAGGTCGGCCAGGGTGACCGGGCGCCGGACCGAGGGCAGGCGGGGCTCAAGAAGGGCCATGGTGATGCCTTCGAGACAGGGCGCCGACGGCCAGACCAGGGAAGTCCCGTCCCAGAAGGCGATGTTGGTGACGGCTCCCTCGGCGATCTCGCCGTACGGGGAGGTCAGCACGGCCTCGTCGTAGCCGGCGCGCTGGGCCGCCTCGCGGTGGTAGCTCTGGCCGAAGCCGCCGAGGTGCTTGATGTGCGGCGCGGGTCGCCAGTACTCGGCGGTCGTCAGGCGCTGCGGGGCGCCGAGGCCGTCCGGGGCGGGTGCGGCGACGGTGACCACGACGCGGACGTCCGGGTAGACGTACACCCGTACCGAGGCGTTCCGCTGCCCGGAGGTCTCCAGGGCGCCGGTGATCAGGGCGCGGACCCGCTTGCCGTCCAGCTCCTGGTCGAAGAGCTCGCGGGTCGCGCGGTCGAGACGGGCGAGATGCAGGTCGAGGCCCTTCACCCGCCCGTCCCGCACCTGCATCGCCGTGAAGTGACCGAAGCCGGACATGAGGGCGGCGAGCAGCCCGGGGTCGGCCGCGGGGACGCCGTCGATCTCGATGTATGGGGGCGGAGTCGTCATGCACTCACCGTACGTCCGGGGAAACGGCCTTGGGAAAGAGCCGTAGAACGTCGCTTGACCTCAACCAAACTTGAGGTACCACGATCATCGGCATGGACATCGCGAACGCCTCCACGGCCACCGTCTCCCCCGCCTCCTCCGAGGCTCCCGCCGCTGCGGAGGGGGCTTCCGCCCCCGCGCCCCTCACCCTCGCCCTCGTCGTCGCCAGCGACCGCGAAGGCCGCTTCGCCCCCGTCGTGACCGACTGGTTCCGCTCCCGGCTCGCCGAGCGCGAGGACTTCACCGTCACCGTCGTCGACCTCGCCGAGACCGACCTCCCCACCTCCCTCTCGTACGACCCGTCCCCGGCCGTCCGCGCCGAACTCGCCAAGATCACCCCGGTGCTGGAGGAAGCCGACGCGTACGTCGTCATCACCCCCGAGTACAACCACTCCTTCCCCGCGGCCCTCAAGAACCTGATCGACCGGCACTACACCGAATGGCAGGCCAAGCCCGTCGGCTTCGTCTCCTACGGCGGCATCTCCGGCGGCCTGCGGGCCGTCGAGCAGCTCCGGCAGGTGTACGCCGAGATGCACGCGGTCACCGTCCGCGACACCGTCTCCTTCCACCACGCCCACGGACTGTTCGACGAGGACGGCCGGCACAAGGACCCCGCCGCCGCGGAGGGGGCCGCCAAGGCCCTCCTCGACCAGCTCGGCTGGTGGGGACGCGCCCTCAAGGACGCCAAGTCCGTCCGCCCGTACGGCGCGTGAGGGAGTCGTCATCGTGCTGCTGCGACTTCTCGCGCCCCGCCTCAGGCCGTACCGCTCCCTCCTCGTCCTCCTCGTCGCCCTTCAGCTCGTCCAGTCCCTCGCCTCGCTCGCCCTGCCCGCCCTCAACGCCGGCGTCATCGACCAGGGCGTCCTGCGCGGCGACACCGACCGTGTCCTCAGCGGCGGCGCCGCGATGGTCGCCGTCACCCTCCTCCAGGCGGCGGCCGCGGCCGCCGCCACCTACACCGGCGCCCGGGTCGCCATGGGCGTCGCCCGCGACCTGCGCTCCGAAGTCTTCCGCCGCGTCCAGGAGTTCTCCGCGCGGGAGCGGGGCCGCTTCGGCGCCGCCTCCCTGATCACCCGTACGACCAACGACGTCCAGCAGATCCAGACGTTCACCGTCCTCGTCCTGACCATGCTGGTCGCCGCACCGCTCCTCTGCTTCGGCGGCATCGCCATGGCCCTGCGCCAGGACGTGCCGCTCGCCCTGGTGCTGCTGCTCTTCGTGCCGGTGATGACCGGGGCCGTCGGCACCGTCGTCCTGCGGATGCGGCCGCTCTTCAAGGGCATGCAGGAGCGCGTCGACCGCGCCAACCGGGTGCTGCGCGAGCAGATCACCGGCGTCCGGGTGGTCCGCGCCTTCGTCCGTGACCGGCACGAGCGGGAACGGTTCGCCGCCGCCAACGACGAACTCCTCTCCGTCGGCCTCCGGGCCGGCCGGCTCCAGGCGCTGATGTTCCCGACGGTGCTCATCGTCTGGGAGCTGACGACCGTCGCCCTCGTGTACGTCGGCGCCCACCGCATCGACTCCGGCGCACTCCAGCCCGGCGGGCTCGTGGCCTTCCTCGGCTATCTGCTCCAGACCTCGATGTCCGTGATGATGGTCGTCTTCCTCCTCATGCACATGCCCCGGGCCGAGGCGGGCGCCGTCCGCGTCGGCGAGGTGCTCGACACCCGCTCGTCCGTCGTCCTGCCGGCCTTCCCGGTCCGTACCTCGGACGGCCGGGGGCATCTGGAGGTGCGGAGCGCGGACTTCCGGTACCCGGGTGCGGAGGAGTCGGTCCTCAGGGACGTCGGG
>NZ_JACSCH020000012.1 GCF_014451325.2 Streptomyces sp. CB02980
GGCTGGCTCGAGCGCCCGCTGGCCAAGCTCGGCAAGGTCGACATGCTGTCGGTCTGCATCGCCCTGGTCGTCCTGGCGATCAGTGCCATGACCTTCGCGACCCAGGCCCACCAGCACGGCGGCATGCACGTCGACAAGGCGGCGACCGTCCTGCTCTCGGGCGTCTTCGGCCTCATCACGTACCTCGTCGTCGGCGGTCTCTCCGGCTACTTCGAGAACAAGCTCGAGGAAGAGGAGGAGCGCGAGCACGAGGCCGAGGAAGAGGCCAGGAAGAGCGGCAAGAAGGTCCCGGCGGTCGTGATGGCCGGCAAGGCCGCGTTCTTCATGTTCCTCTACCTGGAGGTCCTGGACGCGTCCTTCTCCTTCGACGGTGTCATCGCCGCCTTCGCGATCACCAACGACATCGTCCTGATGTCGCTCGGCCTCGGCATCGGCGCGATGTACGTGCGTTCGCTGACGGTCTACCTGGTCCGCCAGGGCACCCTCGACGACTACGTCTACCTGGAGCACGGCGCGCACTACGCGATCGGCGCGCTGGCCGTGATCCTCATGGTCTCCATCCGCTACCAGATCCCCGAGGTGGTCACCGGTCTCATCGGTGTCATCCTGATCGCCTGGTCCTTCTGGTCCTCCGTCCGGCGCAACCGCAGGCTGGCGGCGGACGAAGGAGAGCAAGCGGGGCTCACCGAGAAGGCCGAGGTCCCCTCCGGCGTCTGAGCCGGACCGCCGGCGCGCGCCACGGGCGCGCGCCGGCCAGGACCACGCGGTGCGGCTGTCAGCCGGCGGCGGTGAGGGTCTCGAACTCCTCGTCGTCGAGTCGCACCAGCGCGGCGTTGACGTTCTCCTCCAGATGGGCGGTGCTCGACGTGCCCGGTATCGGGAGCATCACCGGGGAGCGGCGCAACAGCCAGGCGAGGGCGAGCTGCGCGGGGCTCGCGTCGTGCACCCGGGACGCGGCGTCCAGCGGGCCGCCGGGGCGGGCGAGTTCGCCCGTGGCGATCGGGAACCAGGGGATGAAGGCGATGTTCTCGGCCTCGGCGTAGTCGAGTACGTCCTCGGCCGACCGGTTCGCGAGGTTGTAGAGGTTCTGCACGGAGACGATGTCGACGTGCGTGCGGGCCTCCTTGAGCTGCTCGACCGTCACCTCGGACAGTCCGAGGTGACGGATCTTGCCCTCCTGCTGCAGCTGGGCCAGCGCGCCGAGCTGCTCGGCGAGCGGGACCTCGGGGTCGATCCGGTGCAGCTGGTACAGGTCGACGCGTTCGAGCCCGAGGTGCCGCAGGCTCAGCTCCAGCCGCTCACGCAGGAACTCGGGCCGGCCGTCGGGCCGCCAGTCGTCCGGACCCGGACGCGTCACCCCGCCCTTGGTGGCGATGACCAGGTCGTCGGCGTAGGGGTGCAGCGCCTTGCGTATCAGCTGCTCGTTGACGCTCGGGCCGTAGGCGTCCGCCGTGTCGATGAACGTGACGCCCAGCTCGACCGCGCGGCGTAAGACCCGGACGGCCTCGTCCGGATCGCGGGGTTCGCCCCAGACACCTGGACCGGTCAGTTGCATGGCGCCGTAACCGAGACGGTTCACGGGAAGGTCGCCGCCCAGGGCGAAGGTGCCGGAGGCGTCGGCCGGACGGGTGGTGGACTGCGTACGCACAATCAATCCTTGAAGGTCACATACCGAAAGGGACACTGGTCACAGGGGCCTCACTGGCACGCAGGTGCCCCAGCAACCTCACCGAGCATGCCCCATCACCCAGGCATCGGAAAGAGGGCGAATTCCGGTCCCGCACAAGCCCGTTGCTGGACAGACGTGTCCCCCTCTGGCCGCCCACCGGCATGGACCTACCCGGCCTCGTGCCGCATGAAGGGGGGTCGGGTCGTGAGGTGTTGCTCCGTCCACGCCAGTCGCTCCTCCAGCGGCGGGCGGAGATGGCCGGGGGCGACGGAGAGCACACCGGTCAGAAGCTTCCGGCAGCGTGCGAGCACCATCGGCATACCGGGGGCGATGACGAGGATGTCGTCCAGACCGACCCGGAGGAGTTCGTCCCACCCGGGCACGGGCAGGATCACCCGCACGGTGCCGGATGCGTCGGCGATCGCACGGGTCGTCTGCCCGATCGGTCCCGCGGCGGCATGGCGGAGCAGGTCCTCGACGGCGTCAAGGGCCTGTACGGCGGTGGCGGGGTCGTTGATCGCCGAGGACAGCGCGCGCAGACCGATGTCGGAAAGCAGCCGGAAGGCGAGGAGGGGGTCCTGGTGGAAGGTGCGCTCGGGACCGGCGACGACCGCCTTCAGAACCTCGGCATCCGGGACCGTGCCGTGGTAGATGTCCGCCACCGCGTCACCGTCGTAGAGGACGTCTCCCACCTTCACCCGCAGGACGACGGTCGCGCCCCCTCGTCGTGCCGCGGCCACCAGCGGAACCAGGTTGAACTGCTCGACGAGTACGGACGTACCCCGCCAGGGGACCGACGCGGTGGGGGACCCGGGCAGCGGAACCGCCCCCGAGGGGGAGTCCCGGGCGCCTTCCGCATCACCCGGTGGACAGTAGACGTCGAGTACGTGGAGGCCACGGTCGCGCAGCTCGTCGAGGACGTGGGAGAGCTGGATCGAGCGCAGCGCGACGAGCTGGAGGCGACGGACGAGCACGAACGCGACGGCGGCCATGAGCAGGGCGGCGACCGGTACGGCCACGGACACCGTGGCACGTGAGCCGATGGCCAGGACCGCGGTGACGGAATAGACCAGCACGCCGATGACGAAGGCGAACACTCGCCACACCAGCGGGTCGGAGCGGAACAGGGCGAGGCGATGGCTGAAGTTGCCCGCGGCCCACTGCACGACGAGGAACATCAACGAGAAGATCAGGGCGGTGACGCTGAGGACGCCCACACCGAGCACGTTGAGCACGGCCACGACGCGGTCCCCGGCGACCCGGGAGCCGCCGTCGATCGCCGGGAGCAGGATGCCGAGCGCCACCGCCACGCCGACGGCCACCGCATGCGTGATGCCGGCACGCAGGGCCCGCCGCGGACGGACGACACGTTCGGCCGAGTGCCCCGCGCCCACTGTGGTCATCGGCGGCTCAGACACGACGGGGCCCGATCACGTGGTCCCGCGAGCAGCAGCGGATCGTATGAGTCGGCATCGCCACCTCCCCGTCTCGGCGTCGTGACCCACTCTGCGCGGCTTCCCCCGGGCGTGCCCGTGCTGTCGTACGAACGGATGACCCGACGAGGACCGAGACGAAGGCGCGCCAGGAGCCGACCTGAAGCACCGAGAACCGATCCACAGACCGACGGCGGCCGCCCCACGGCAGGAGACGGCCGCCCACCGCTCGCCGTGGCGCCGGCGTCGACCCTTACGTCGACCCCGACCTCTGTCGGAGGCGATGTGGAATGATCGAGAGATGTCGGGGACCAACAGTGGGGACGGGCGAGTCATTCGGCGTGAAGCCGAGCGGGTCGTGAACGAGGTCGCACAAGGACTGCGTACGTTGGACGACGGGACCACCTGGTTCTCCGCCCTCTCCCCGGCAGGGCGGCGTGAGGTACTGCGGGAAGTCGCCGGTTACGCGATGCAAGCGCACATCACGTCGGCGGACGGCCACGCCGGCGTGGCCCGGTCCGGAGTGAAGCCCACGGCCAATCCTTCAGTGATGATCTGCATGGACCCACCTCGCTACGGATTCGCAGCCCTCCCAGCCGACGAGCACGTCAAAGCGTTCCGTGTCCTTGTGTCGGTGTTCTCCGTCGCCGACACCCGCCGCAGGAAGACCTACTGCAAAGGCACCTGCGGCCATGACTGGCACAACTTGCCCTCAGTTGAGGGGCCGTAGCGCAGGCGGCCACAGCGTTCCAAACGGCGGCCCGCGGTCCCCGCCAGGCGCGACCCGGCCCGGGGCCGACGCGGCGGTCGGCGGCGCGCACCGCCACCGCGTCCATCAGCAGCAGGAAGCAGAGCAGGAGTGGCAGCGCGCGCACCACCCGGCCGGCTGAGCGCCTTCCGTCAGGTCAGTGTTCGCAGAGTGAGAACTCTCGTTCGTAGAGCTGCTCGTTGTGTTCGTCGACGAAGAACTTGCGTTCCCGCATGAGCTGTTCGCGGAAGTCCTTGGCCTGGTCGAGCGTCATGGTCGAGGTGTCGGACCACGGTTGCTGCGGCGGTACGTCGGATGTCGAGACGATCTTCTCCGACGGGTCGACCAGGAAGAACGCGAGGATCTTGCGATGTCCCGCCCGAGTGGGATCCGTGAGGCGGAACGAGCCGACGCGGTGCTGCAGGATGTTCGGGAACGCCAGGCAGCGGCCCGCCGGGGTCGAGGCCGATCCGAGCATCTGGTTCAGCGCGTCCTCGTCCTCAAGGCCGTACACGTCACGCATGCCGTTGTCGTCGTTCTGCTCGTACTCCGGGTCGTCGAGCGCCGCCCTGAAACTCAGCCGGCTCTCGGTGATGTTCTCGCTGTCCCAGTAGTAGATGCCGGTCGAGACGATCCGCTCGTTCAGCATCCCTTCGACATGCCACGAACCGCCGGAGTACTCGGGCTTCTCCGGGGTGAGATGAATGGTGGCGAGCTTCACGATGACCTGGAGACCACGGCCGCGCAGGTCGACTCGGGCGGATGCGTCGGGCACCTCGGGCGCGGTGAAGGCCGGGGCGTCCGGGACGACCGGGCGGCGGTTCTCCCACCAGTCGTCCTGCGCCTTGTCGTATGCGGTGACGGCTTCCGCGTAGGCCGCGTCATCGCTGTAGGAGGCCTTGTCCGGATGCTGCGGCTCCGAGTCGTACCATCCCCACGGGTCGGTCGTGATCCGCGGGGGCCGGGGATGGCGCAGATCGGTGAGCACGTTCTCCAGCAGCGGACGCATGCGCGCGAAGAGGTCCGGCAGGACGGAGGCCAGTTCGCGATGGGCCTCCGGGTGCACGTTGTTGACGTACGAACGGAAGGTGACATCGCCGTCGTCATCGACGTCGACGTCCGTGGGCAGCCACTGGAACTTCTCCGAGAACTCGTACTTCGAGTAGTGGTTCGTCGGGTTCTGCCAGGCCCGCTCGGGCGCCCCGCTCACGTCCTTCACGAGGCAGAACAGCGAGGGATGGACCAGATCCAGTACCTGGCCGTCGGATCCGGGATGCCAGTCCCGATCCGCTTCGGGGACCTGCTCCAGAACCCGAACCGCCTCACGCAGCCGGGCCTCGAGCTTGTCGTCGACCAGTGTGTCCGACTGCCAGACCCCGTCGACGGTGGACACCTCGACACCGGTTCGCGGGTCCCGCAGCGCGGCGTAGTGCGCGAGTTCGGCAAGCACGTAGCGAACCTGCGCTTCGGTGAGCCCCTGGTCGATCGCCTCCCGCGTCCACCGGGCGACGATGTCGGCGTCGTGCATCTTGTCGAACCACTCCGGCTTCGCCCGGATGCTGGAGCTGCACCGCATCATCTCAAGTTCCCGCAGCGTTCGCGGTGTCGCGAACGGAAGGGAACGGGACGTGTGAAAGGGCAGCGGGAAAGCAGACGAGCCGGTCAATTCTCTGGGTCCTCCGAGTCGGTGTGCGGTGGCGGGAAGCCTACTTCAGCGGGCTGACAGCGCCGTCCTGGTCCCTCCCGGGTGGCGCCCAGGCGGTGTGCCGGAGCCGCCGCCGGGTCACCCGCAGGCGGTGGCCAGAGCGGCGGTGAACTCCTCGGCCAGTTCGGTGATCACGGGGAGGTCGAAGGCCAGCGCGTTGTACTGCAGCCAGCACCGCAGGCCGCCGTCCGGCTGCTCGACCACGGTCAGCTCGGGCACGCCCCGGTCGCCGCCCGGCAGCGGCCAGGGCACGGTGCTGCCGCGCGGCAGCTCCCAGGGCTCGCAGGCCAGGCCGGGCAGCTGCGCGGGCGCGGCCCACGCCTCGTAGCGGAGCCAGGCCGCGAACGGCACGGACGGACTGAACTCGGCGAACGGGTACAGCTGGTGGTCGAGCGCCTCGCTGTAGACCACCCGCAGCCGGTCCACCAGCTCGGCGAAACCGGGCTGCCCGCTCGCGTCCACCCGCAGGAGCAGCGACTGGACGAAGCAGCCCACCGTCCGCTCGGCGTCCGGGCGGGGGCGTCCGGGCACCGGGGTCATCACGACCAGATCGGGGTGGCCGCTGCGGCTCGCCAGCAATCCGGTCCAGACCGCGGCGACGACCAGGAAGGGCGTGGCGCCCAGTGCCGCCGCCCGGGCCCGCAGGGCATCGGCCAGCGACGCCGGCACCTCGAACTCGTGCGCCTTGATGAGCACTTCGTCCACCACCCGGCGGCCGTCGAACCGCTCGACGGCCTCCGGCGCCCCGGCCAGCGCGGTCCCGAAGTGGGCCCGGGAGACCGGCCAGTGCGCGTTCGCCCAGTCCACCAGCTCCTGGTAGCCCGGTCCGGAGCGGACAGGCGGTGCCGACCGGCCCCGCCGCAGCGCGGAGTAGCAGACGCCGAGGTCGGCGAGCACCACGCCGACCGACCAGCCGTCGGACACCATGTGGTGCGTCCCGACCAGCACCACGTGGTCGGTCTCCGACCTGCTGACCACCAGGAGGCGCGTCATCGGATCGCGGGCCAGGTCGGTGAGACGGTCTCGTTCGGCAAGGAGCAGGGCGTCCACCTCGGCGTCCGAGGCCCCCGGGGCCTCGGTCAGCGTGATCCGCACCCGTGGCTCCTCGTCGAGCACCGCCCGTACGACCCCGCCCGCCACCGTCTCGAACCGGGTCCGCAGCGCCGGGTGGCGCCGGACCACCTCGGTGAGTGCCCGGCCCAGGGTCTCCGGTTCGAGCCGGTCGGTCACCCGGAACAGCGCCGACACCGCGCCCGCGTCCCGCCCGGGGGCCTCGGCCATCCAACGGAAGAAGTTCTCCTGCTGCGAGGTGAGCGCGACGGCATGCGGCTGCGCGCGGAGCGCGGCCAGGTAGGGCGTCACGGTCTCGGTCCCGGCCGAAGCGCCGGCAGCGGCGTCCGACCGCCGGTCGGGGTCGTCCACCCACGCCGCCTGGGCCCGCAGCGAGGGCCGCTCGAAGACCACGGCGGTGCCCGCCCGTATCCCGAACTCGCCGCTGATGCCTGCGGCGAGCTGGACCGCCCGGAACGAGTCGCCGCCGAGCGCGAAGAACTCGGCGGCCACGTCGGTGACCGGTCGGCCGAGCAGGCGCCGCCACAGTGCGGCCAACCGCAGTTCCGTCGGAGTGGCGGGAGCGACCGCGGGACCGGTGGACTCCGCGGGCACGTCGAACAGCGGGCGGAGCCGGTGCTTGACCACCTTGCCGCTCGGGTTCCTGGGCAGGTCGTCCGCGAGCAGGATCCGGACCGGCAGCTCGGGCCTGCTCAGCCGGGCGCTCAGGAACAGCCGCAGCTCGTCCAGGTCGAGACCGCAGGGCCCGGCCACCACGACCGCCACCGGGACGGCGCCCATCACGGCGTGCGGCAGGCCGAGCGCGGCGGCGTCGGCGACCGCGGGGTGTTCGTGCAGCGCCTCCTCGATCCGTAGCGTGGAGACCTTCAGCGCACCGCTCTTGATGACGTCGCTCTCCCGGTCGACCAGGTACAGGTAGCCGTCCGGGTCGAGGCGTCCGACATCGCCCATCCGTACCCAGCCGTCCCGGAACACCTGGGCGCTCTGCCCGGCTGCGCCCAGGTAGCCGCGTGGCGGTCCGGGCTGGCGCAGCCAGACCTCGCCGACCTGCCCGGCGGGCAGGGGCAGACCGTCCGCGTCGAGGATCCGGAGGTCACGGGGGTCCGCCGGACGGCCCAGCGAACCGGGGCGGAGCGCATCGACCACGGTGGAGATCTGCGCGGGCGAGGCCTCGGCGGAGGTGTACGTGTTGACCAGCGTCGCGCCCGGCAGCGCCGCGGCCAGGGCGGCCGCCACCGGCACGGGAAGCGCGGCGGCGGAGGAGTTGACCAGGCGCAGACTGCCCAGGTCGTACCGCCCGGCGGTGCCCGCGTTGACCAGCTCGATCACCATGGAGGGCACCAGGAAGGCGGTGCCGACCCCGAACTTCTCGACCGCGATGCCGAACTGCTCCGCGTCGAAGCGCGGCAGGCTGAGGATGGTGGGCGCGGCGGTCAGCGCGGTGAGCAGCATCACCTGACCCGCGTTGGTCCCGATCGGGAAGGCGTGCAGGGCGTGCCGTGAGTGTGCGTAGGCGCGGCGGCGGGGGTACGCGGCCAGGCCGGCGGTCAGGTTTCCGTGCGCGGCGACGACGCCCTTGGGCGCGCCGGTGGTGCCGGAGGTGCCGATCACCTGGGCCGGGTCGGCCGGACCGACCCGGTGCGGGGGCTCGGTCGGCGGCTCGGGGTGTGCGGCCAGCAGGGCGTCCAGACGCAGCTCCACGAGGCCCGGTACGCCAGGCAGCCCGCCGTCCGACAGGACCGTGGCGGCTTCGGCCAGCGCGGCCAGTGCGGCGGCATCGGTCTCGGACAGGTCCTCACGGACCGGGACGGGCACCCCGCCCGCGTACTGGACGGCGAGGAACCCGACGGCGTACCGGTCCCAGCGCGTGTTGGAGAACCGCAGCACCACCCTGTCGTGAGGCTCGACCCCGGCGGCAGCCAGCCCGACGGCAGCGCGCAGCGCCTCCTCGCGCCAACGGCGGTAGCTGAGTTCCCCGCCGCCGACGACCTGCAGCGCCGTGTGGTCCGGGTGTTCGGTGGCCCGCGCGTCGAGGAGCTCAGGGACGGTCGTCGCGGCGGGCGGCACGGTGGTGGTGATGGCGTTCTCCGATGCGATGCGATGCGGTGCGGTGCGGTGCGTTGCGATGCGGTGCGATGCGGTGCAGTGCAGTGCGGTGCGGTGCGGTGCGATGCGGTGCGATGCAGTGCAGTGCGGTGCGGTGCGGTGCGGTGGGGGTCGCACCGCCGGGCGGGCCCTGCCGCCCGGCGGTGCTGCTGATCGTCCGTCGGAGCGACGGTCAGTCCAGCCGGTCGGCGGCCTCCTCCTCACTGAGGGCGTCGATCTCGGCGATCAGCAGTGCCTCGACCCGGGCCGCCAGGGCTGCCGGGGTGGGGCTCTCGAAGACGTCGCGGATCGACATGTCGAGGCCGACGTCCGCCCGGATGCGGGCGGCGACCCGGGTGACCAGGAGCGAGTCCCCGCCGAGCGCGAGGAAGTCGTCCAGTACGCCGACCTTCGGCACCCCGAGCACCTCCTGCCAGAGGTCGACCACCAGAGCCTCGGCCTCGGTGCGGGGCGCCAGGTACCCGTCGCCCGCGCCCGCCGGCTCGGGCTCGGGCAGGGCTGCGGTGTCGAGCTTGCCGTTGGCGGTGAGCGGGAGGGTGTCGAGCAGCACCACGGCGTCCGGCACCATGAAGGCCGGCAGCCGCAGCGCCAGGTGCTCGCGCAGTTCCCCCGCCTCCGGAACGGCCGCAGCCCCCTCCGCGGCGGCCGGCCGCAGGACGGCATAGGCGATCAGCCTGCGGCCGTCGCGGACCAGCACGGCCGCACGGCCGACAGCCGGGTGTGCGGTGAGGGCGGCCTCGATCTCGGCGGGCTCGATCCGGTACCCCCGGATCTTCACCTGGTCGTCGGCGCGGCCGAGGAACTCCAGCTGCCCGTCGGCGCGCCACCGCACGCGGTCGCCGGTGCGGTACATCCGGCCGTCCGGGGCAGCGGCGAACGGATCCGGCAGGAACGCCGCCGCCGTCAGCTCGGGCCGGGCCAGGTAGCCACGTGCGAGGCCGTGGCCGCCGATGTACAGCTCGCCCTCGGATCCGGCGGGCAGCAGGCTGCCGCGCTCGTCCAGGACGTAGAGCCGCACCCCCGGCAGCGGACGGCCGAGCGGCGGGCGCCGCTCGTCGGCGGGCCCGCCGACGGGGCGGCCGCCGAGCTCGCCCGCGGTGACGATGACGGTGGCCTCGGTCGGACCGTAGGTGTTGACCAGCCTGACGGTGTCGCCGTGCCGCTCCCGCCACTGGGCGAGGGTGACGGCGCGCGCCTCGGAACCGCCGAGGATCACCAGGCGCAGCGCCGGCGGCCACGGGGCCCGGTCTCCGAGCGAGACCAGTTCCTGCCAGTACGCGGTGGGCAGGTCGAGTACGGTGACCGACCGCCCGGCCTCACTGCGCAGCAGGTCGGGCAGGGTTCGGCCGCCGCCGGGCAGCAGGACGGCGCAGGCGCCCGCGGTCAGGGCGGGCCAGATCTCCTCGGCGTGGGTGTCGAAGCCGATGGAGGCGAACTGGACGATCCGGTCGCCCGGCCGGAGCCGGTAGCCCTCCGGTCCGGCCATCCACCGGACGCGCTCGGCCAGAGCCGCGTGCTCGACGGCGACGCCCTTGGGGAGACCGGTGGAGCCCGAGGTGTAGAGGACGTACGCGAGCCCGTCGGGTTCGGTCCCGGGAAGCGTCGCGGCCTCCGCGGGCTCCGTGCTCGCGGACTCGACGCCCGCGTCTCCCGCCCGCCCGGCTCCGGTGTCCGGATCGCCGAGCGCCGGCACCGGGACGCCCGACTCCGTGACAGCAAGCTCGGGGACACCCGGCTCCGAGAGCCCCGGCTCCGGACGCCCGCCCCCGGTGAGCAGGAGGGCGGCGTCCGCCTCGCCGAGCATCAGCCGCCGGCGCTCGGCCGGGTGTGCGGGGTCGAGCGGCAGATACCCGGCGCCGGCCTTCCAGACCGCGAGGAGGGCGATGACCAGTTCGAAGGAGGGGGCGATCCGGACGCCTACCGTACGGCCGGCCACCGCCGGACCCAGCCGCCGGGCCAACGCGTCCGAAGCGCGGTCGAGTTCCGCGTACGTGAGGACCCGTCCCGCGCATTCGAGAGCGGGAGCGTCGGGGCGGGCGGCGACTTGATCGGCGAACCCGCGCAGGATCGGCCGGGCGTCCCCGGTGACGGCGGATCCGGCGCCGAGGGCGAGCAGCGCGGCGCGCTCCTCCCCGGGCAGCAGCCAGTCACCGTGCAGCGGGACGTCCACGTCCACGACGGCTCGGGCGAGCAGGTCGCGGACCCGGCGCGCCAGACCCTCGACCGTGGCGCGCTCGAACAGCTCCCGGTCGAAGCAGAACGAGAGGGTCATCCCGCCGTCCGGGGTGCGCCAGCTGTCCAACAGCAGATCGGTCTTGGCCCGATCGAAACCGGAGTCCATGCTCGCCGTCCGGACGCCCGCGGGCAGTCCGGTCCGCTCGTCGGCACCGGCCAGGTCGTACTGGCTCTGGTGGACGAACACCGCCTGGTAGAGCGGGCCGACGCCGGGCAGCACGGGCAGCCCCAACTCGGCGGCCACCCGCTCGACCGGGACGTCCTGATGGGACAGCGCGGCCATCGTGGCGGAGCGCACCCGGCGCAGCACGGTGCGGAAGTCGGGCTCACCGGTCAGATCCGCTCGGATCACCCCGGTGCGCGAGAAGTAGCCGAGCAGGGCTTCGTGGGCGGTCTCGTTGCGACCGGCCAGCGGGGTGCCGACGGCGAAGTCGTAGGTGCCGCTCCAGCGGGCCAGTACGCACTGGTAGGCGGCGAGCAGCACCATGAACGGGGTGCAGCGCTGCTCACGGGCCAGGGCGTCGAGTCCGGCGACGAGTTCGGGCCCGAGGGCGAGCTCGGCGAAGCCGGCCGGATGGGCCGGATCGGCGGGTCTGGAGTGGTCCAGCGGCATCCGCAGGGCGCCGACGCCGGCCAGTCGTCCGCTCCAGTACCGGAACGCCTCCTCGGCCGCACCGCCGTCCAGCCTGGTCCGTTCGGCGAGCGCGAAGTCGCCGAACTGGAATTTGAGATGCGGCAGTTCGGCCGGCCCCTCGCCGAGCTCCTCGCGGTACAGCGCGAGCAGCTCACGCCACAGCACGGTGAACGACCAGCCGTCGGAGACGATGTGGTGGACCACCACGCTCAGGGCGTGCTCGTGCTCGCCGGCGCTGACAAGGACGGCCCGCAGCGGCGGACGCTCCCCCAGGTCGAAGGGCGTGTTGACGAACGGGGCGCAGGCCGCGGTGAAGGACTCCTCCGCGGAGTCCGGTATCGGGATCCGCGTGAGTTCGACGTCCCGTACGGGCTCAACGAGTTGGACGGGCTGCTCGCCGTCCATGGCGAACCGGGTGCGCAGCGCCCGGTGCCGAGCGGTGAGGCGGGTGAGCGCCGAGCTCAGCGCCCGCGGGTCGATCGGGCCGCTCCAGCGCCGGTTCAGGTACATGTTGAACCCGGCGTCCTGCGGGTTCAGTTGCTGGAGGAACCAGAGGCGACGCTGCTCATCGGTCAGCGGATGGCGGGTGATCGGGGTCGGGGAGGTCATGCGTTCGTCTCGCTTTTCGCGCGGGCCTGCAGGGTCTCCGGGCCGGCGCTCCGAGCGCGGGCCTGCAAGGTCTCCAGGCCGATCAGGTCGTCGGACTCGGCGTCCGGGACTTCGTGGTCGAAGCGGGCCAGGACGGGAATGCAGAAGCTGATGAGGACCAGTGCGGCCATGGCGAGGCCGAACACCAGGTAGAGCAGGCCGATGCCGCGCCCCTCGCCCGTGCCGATCAGGGCACCCACGCTGGAGGCCAGCGCGCCGCCCTCGTCCATCAGGGGCTGGAGCAGTTCGGGGCCCGCCGGGGCGACCAGGGCGAAGCCGATCGGCAGGGTGGACCAGGCGACCATGGTGTTCACCGCGATCACCCGGCCGTGGAAGCGCATCGGCACCTTGGTCTGGACGACCGTCGCGTAGATCCCGTTGAGCAGCGCGAGCCCGTAGGTCATGCCGAACGCGCCGACGGCGACCACGGTCACCGAGGGCCGCAGGCCGGTCACGACGCAGGCGGCGGCGAGGCCGAGGGCGGCGAACAGGACGCCGCGCAGGCGCATCCGGCGCGGGCCTCCCCAGACCAGCAGGGTGAGGCCGCCGAGGACGGCGCCCAGACCGGCCGCGGTGGAGACCCAGCCCGCAGCGGCGGTCGTGGAGAAGGAGAGCACCAGCGGGGTGACGAGCAGGAAGAGCGGGGAGAGGAAGATGTTCAGCACCGCGAACCAGAACAGCATGGCCCTGAAGGAGCGGCTCCCGAGAGCCCGTCGGAAGCCCGCTCGGATCTCGGCGCCGACGCTCTCGCGGCGGGTGGCGGCCATCGCGTCGGGGAAGCGCACCGCCAGGGTGACACCGGTCGCGAGCAGATAGCTGACGACGTCGAAGATCAGGATGCCGCCGAGACCGATCACGTGCAGGATGCCGACCGCGATCAGCGGAACGAGGAACTGGGCCAGGCCGAGGGCCATCTGGACCACACCGTTGGCACGGCCGAGGAAGCGCTTCGGCACCAGCTGCGGCACCGCCGAGCCCCAGGCGACGCGCTGGAAGGCGAGCGCGGCGGAGAGCAGGGAGATCGTCACGTAGGCGTGCCAGATCTCCAGCGCGTCGCTGAGGTAGAGAACCAGCAGGGCCGCCTGGGTCAGGCCGGCCGCGACGTCGCCCCAGAGCATCACCCGGCGGCGGTCTCCGCGGTCGACGATGGCGCCGGCCAGCGGGGCCACCACGATGCCCGGCACCAGGCCGAAGGCGGCGAGCAGACCGAGGTGGAACAACGAGCCGGACTGCAGATAGATCCAGATCGGCAGGGCGAACTCGGTGAGGGCCGAGCCGATCATCGAGAGCTGCTGGCCGGTGGCGATGGTCAGGAAACGGCCCATGGTCGGGCGGACGGGACGGCGCCGGCGGGCCTTCCCCGGGCGCCCGGGTTCCTGCTCGGGCGTCGGTACCTGCTCAGGGGTCGGTGCCGTCTCG
Organism: Streptomyces sp. CB02980; assembly: GCF_014451325.2. Taxonomy (GTDB): domain Bacteria; phylum Actinomycetota; class Actinomycetes; order Streptomycetales; family Streptomycetaceae; genus Streptomyces. Next base: position 13,669 of record NZ_JACSCH020000012.1, read on the forward strand.
GCGCTGTCGCGGGACAGACCGGCCAGCCACCAGGTGGCGCCGTCGGTGCGTTCGTGGCGCGCCTCCTCGCCGGCGGATATCGAGCGGTGCACCCCCGTCAGGATGTCGGCCAGCTCAGCGGCGCGGTACTTGAGGTAGAAGTGCCCGGCTTCGTCCAGGACCACCACGGCGGCGGTTCCGGTGATCCGGTGCCACTCGCGGAACCGCTCCTGGTAGAACTCGGTCGCCGGATCGCGGTCGCCGCAGACGGCGATCACCGGCGCCGTGAGGGTGCCGCCCTCGCTCTCGTACAGCTCGCCGAAGTAGCGCTCGGCGCCCTTGGTGCCGACCCGGCGGTTTCGCACGATCAGCCGCAGCTGCTCCTCGTCCACCTCGTCCACGTCCAGACCCGCCGCGGCGAGGGCGTTGATCATGCCCTGGTCGCTGCGCAGGCGGGCGGACAGCTCGGCGAAGCGCTCGGCCAGCGCGGCGCCGCGGCCCTTCGGGCGGGCGAACGGGAAGATGCCTCCGAGGTGGACGGCGTCGATCTCCCGGCCGGCCGCCTCCACCCGGCGGGCGATCTCCACGGTCAGCCGCACGCCGACCCCGCAGTGCCCGTAGAGCACCAGCGGTCCCGCGACGTTCGCGACGATCTCCTCGGCGCAGAGCCGGGCGACCTCGTCGATGTCCATCGCCTCCTCGCCCAGCTCGTGGCCGGGGACGGCGATGGAGTGCAGGGCCCAGTCCGCGGGCATGGCGTCGGCGAGCGGTTTGTAGATCAGCGCGCTGCCGCCGCCGTAGGGGGCGCAGACCACACTGGCGGCCACCTCGCGGCGCTCGGGGGTGAGCAGGTGCAGCAGCCGGCGCGGGGCGCGTTCGCCCTCGGGGGTGGCCACCAGTTCGGCCAGCCGACGGACCGTCGGGTACTTGAAGAGGTCCATCACACCGACGGGGGTGGCCAGGCCGGGGAAGGCCCGCCGCATCCGGGCGACCACCTGGGTGGCGAGCAGGGAGTGGCCCCCGAGTTCGAAGAAGTCGTCCAGCGCGCCGACCCGGGGGAGATCGAGGAGATCCGCCCACATGGCGGCGATCACCTGCTCGGTCTCGCCCTCGGGGTCGGCCTGTGCGCCGGTTGCCGGGCCGTCCGCGGGCGCGGGCAGCGCCTTCCGGTCGACCTTGCCGTGCGCGAGCAGCGGCAGCCGCTCGAGGAGCACGTAGCGGGCCGGGACCATGTAGTCCGGCAGGACCTCGCCCAGGGCGGCGCGCAGTTCGGCGGCGGCCGGCGGTTCGCCGCCGGCGGGGCGTTCCAGGTAGGCGACCAGGTTCTGCCTGACGCCCTCGCCGCGGGCCAGGACCACCGCCTGGGTGATGCCGGGCAGGGCGGTCAGCGCGGCCTCGATCTCGCCGGGCTCGACCCGGTAGCCGCGGACCTTGATCTGGTCGTCGCCGCGGCCGAGGTAGTCCAGTGTCCCGTCGGTCCGCCAGCGCGCCAGGTCGCCGGTACGGTACATCCGCGGGCCGCCGGTCCCCGTGGCGTCCCGGTCGGTGCCGGACGGATCCGTGCCCGCCGGGTCCGCAGCGGACGGTTCCGCGCCCGCCGGACCGGCGTACGGATCGGGCAGGAACCGCTCGGTCGTCAGGTCCGGCCGCCCGAGGTAGCCACGGGCCAGCCGGTCCCCGCCCAGGTACAACTCACCGGTGACACCCGGCGGAACGGGGTTGCGGGCCTCGTCGAGCACGTAGCAGCGGCCGCCGGCCAGCGGGCTGCCGATCGGGGTGCTGCCTTGTGCGTCCAGGCCGTCGGCGGTGACCTCGTGGACGGTGATCCCCACCGTCGCCTCGGTCGGCCCGTAGTGGTTGAACACCGCGCACCGGCCCAGCGCGGCGATGCCCGCCGCCCAGGACCTACTGCTGGCCTCGCCGCCGAGGACCAGGGCACGGCGCGGCAGCAGCCGCTCGATCGGCGCGTCGGCGGTCAGGGCGGCCAGGTGGGAGGGCGTCATCTTCAGGTAGTCGATGCCGGCCCGTTCGATCTCCGCGGCCAGTTCCACGCCCGCGATCCGGCGCGGCAGCAGGTGCACCCGACCGCCGGTCGTGAGCGCCAGGTAGAGCATGGTCATGCTGAAGTCGAAGGAGAGCGACTGCAACAGCCCGAAGGAGGCCCCGGGCTCGATCCGCAGCCGCTCGCCCGCACCCGCGAGGTAGTTGAGGAACTGGCGGTGCTGCACCGCGACACCCTTGGGCGTGCCGGTGGAGCCCGAGGTGTAGATCACGTACGCGAGGTGGTCGGCGCCCGAGACCTCCTCCAGGGGCGCCCCGTCCCCCTCCGTCGCGTCGGTACCGCCGTCGGTCAGCAGGTCGACCGCCGGGTGGTCGCCGAACCGCGCCCGCAGCACGGTGTCGGTGATCAGGACCTTGGCACCGGCGTCGGTGACCAGGTGGGCGAGGCGTGCCGGGGGCTGTTCGGGGTCGAGCGGCAGGTAGCCGCCGCCGGCCTTGAGGACGGCGACCAGGGCGACCGCCAGCTCGGGGGACTGCTCCAGGCAGACGGCCACCCGGTCGTCCGCACCCACACCCAGCGCCCGGAGGCGCCGGGCCAGAGAGCCGGCGCGGCGGTCGAGGTCGCCGTAGGTGAGCGTGCGGTCCTCGAAGACCAGGGCCGGCGCGTCGGGCGTCCGGGCCGCCGTCCGGGCCAGCGCCTGGGTGAGCGTGGCGGGGCCGCCGTCCGGCAGCGGGGGACCGGCGGCCCAGGTCTCGAGCACGGCCGTCCGCTCGGCCGTGCCGAGCATCGGGATCCGGTCGACCGGCAGCGCGGGGTCGGCGACGCCGGCCGCGGTCAGCAGCTCGAACCGCTCGGCGATGCGCTCGACGGTGTCGGCGTCGAAGAGGTCGGTGCGATAGGTGAACAGGCCGTAGAGGCCGCCGTCCGACTCCTCGCGCATGTAGAGGGCGAGGTCGGCGTGGGTGGTGGTGGCCTCGTAGCCGAAGCCCTCGGAGTCCAGGCCCGCGGGGCCTGCGGCGGGGACGGCGGTGCGGTCGCCGTAGTTCTGGAAGGCGAAGGTGGTCTGGAAGACGGCGGCGCGGCTGACGTCGCGTTCCACCGCGAGATCGTTGACCATCTGCTCGAACGGCACCTCCTGGTGCGCGTACGCGTCGAGCGTGGTCTCGCGGACCCGGCTGATCAGCTGCCCGAATTCGAGGTCGGCGGAGAGCCGGGCGCGGATCGGCAGCATGTTGACGAACGCCCCGACCACGTTCTCGAGTTCACGGTGGAGACGGCCGGCGGCGGCGGAGCCGACGGCGAAGTCGCGCTGGCCGGTGTGCCGGCCGAGCAGGGCCTGGAACGAGGCCATCAGCACCATGTACGGGGAGGCACCGTAGGCCCGCGCCACCTCGCCGATCCGGTGGGCGAGATCGGCGCTCCAGCGGAACTCGGTCGCGGCCCCGTCGAAGGTGAGCAGCGGCGGGCGGGGCCGGTCGGAGGGCAGCTCCAGGGCCGGGACGCCGTCGAGCTCGGTACGCCAGTACGCACGCGAGGCGGCGAGCTGCCCGTTCTCCAGACGGTCCCGCTGCCAGGCCGCATAGTCTCCGAACTGGACCTCCAGGGGTGCCAGTTCACCCGGGGCGCCGTCCGCGTGGTGGGCGAGGCGGAGGTCGAGCTCGCGGTTGAGGAGGTCGATCGACCAACCGTCGCTGATGATGTGGTGCATCACCAGGGCGAGGACGTGGTCGTCCTCGGCGATGCGGACCACCAGGGCGCGCAGCAGCGGGCCGGTCTGCAGGTCGAAGGGCTCCGCGATCACCGCGCCGAGTGCGGCGGCGGCACGCGCCTCCGGGTGCGGGTCCGCGCGGGCGTCCAGGTACTGGGCGGCGAACGGCGCGGGCTCGGCGACCTCCACCTCGGCGGTGCCGGCCTCGGTGGTGCGGAAGGTCATCCGCAGGCTCTCGTGCCGGGCCACCAGATCGGTCAGCGCGGCATCCAGCGCGGCGCGGTCCAGGCGTCCCCGGAGCCGGCGGGCCGGTGCCAGCGTGTAGGCCGTGGAACCGGGAGCGAACTGGTCCATGAACCAGAGCCGTTCCTGACCGCTGGAGAGGGGCGGTGCGGTGTCCGCCGGGCGGGGGTCCACGACCCGGGCGGGGGAAGCGGCGCCGCGCAGCCGCCGGCTGAGCAGGGCACGCTTGGCTGGGGACCAGCCGATGGGCAGGTCCTGGGTATCCGTCATCGGGTTCCTGTTCGGGCGTTCGGTGAGGAATCGAGGGGGTGCGGACGTGACGGGGTCCGGGTACGGCCGGGAGGGCCGTACCCGATGAACCGGGGGAGGGGCTACGGGCGTTCGCGGACGACGGCGGCGATGCCGGCCGGGGTCGGGGTGTCGAAGAAGACGTCGAAGTCGACCTCCACGCCGAGCGCGTCGCGGATCCGGGCGGCGATCTGGACCACGGTGAGCGAGTGGCCGCCGAGGTCGAAGAGGTCGTCTTCGGGGCCGACGTCGGGCAGACGCAGCACCTCGGCCCAGATCCGGCGGACCGTCGCGGTCGTCTCGTCGGTGTCGGTGTCGGTGTCGGCGGCGCGCGGCGCCGGGACCTCGCGTGGCGGTACGGGCAGGGCCCGCCGGTCCAGTTTGCCGTTCGGGGTGAGCGGCAGGCGCTCCAGGGTGAGCCAGCGCTGCGGCGCCATCGCGGCCGGCAGCGTGCGTGTCAGATGGTCGCGCAGTGCGGCGGGGGCGGGCGGCCTGGCGCCGGCGGCCGGGACCAGGTAGCCGGCCAGGAAGGGCTCACCGTCCTCCTCGGTACGGACGGCGACGGCGGCCTGGGCGAGGGCCGGGTGCTCCAGGAGGGCGGACTCGATCTCGCCGAGTTCGATCCGATGGCCGCGGATCTTGACCTGGTCGTCGATCCGGCCGAGGAAGTCGAGTTCGCCGTCGGGCGTCCGGACGGCCTGGTCTCCGGTGCGGTAGAGCCGGGTGCCGGGCGGGCCGAACGGGTTCGGCACGAAGCGGTCGGCCGTGAGTTCGGGTCGGCCGAGGTAGCCGTGGGCGACGCCGTCCCCGCCGATCACCAGCTCTCCGGGGACGCCGAGCGGGGTGGGACGCAGCTGCTCGTCGACGACGTAGGCCTGGGTGTTGGCGATCGGGCGGCCGATCCTGACCCGCTCGGGTACGGCGGGGAGCTCGGCGCAGGTGGACCAGACGGTGGTCTCGGTGGGCCCGTACACATTGAACAGCCGGGCGGTCCGCGCGCGCAGTTCGCGGGCGAGCGGGAGCGGAAGCGTCTCGCCGCCCGCCAGGCCGGTGACGGTGCCGAGCGCGTCGACGCCGGTTCCCGCCGTGAGCATGACCCGCCATCCGGACGGGGTGGCCTGGACGTGGGTGACGCCTTCGCCGCCGATCAGCGCGAGCAGCCCGGGGCCGTCCACGGCGAGGCCGTCCGGGGCCAGGACCAGCCGGCCACCGGTGATCAGCGGCAGGTAGAGCTCCAGCGCGGAGATGTCGAACGAGAGCGAGGTCAGGCCGAGCCAGGTGTGCCGAGGGCCGGAGTCGAGCCGGTCGGCGAAGGAGGTGAGGAGGTTGACCAGCGCCCGGTGGCCGACGGCGACGCCCTTGGGGCGGCCCGTGGAGCCGGAGGTGTAGAGGACGTACGCCACGTCGTCCGGACCGGGAGGGGCGTCAGGCGTGGCGTCGGGGGACGTGACGGGAGAGGTCTCGGCCGGGTCCTGGGCCGACGGCGCCGGGAGCCGGAGGACCGCGGGGGCGGCATCGGCGACCGCGGGCGCGGGCTCGCGGTCGGCGAGCACCAGAACGGCTCCGGAGTCGCGCAGGACGAGGGCGAGGCGTTCGGCCGGATAGCCGGGATCCAGCGGCAGGTACGCCGCGCCGGTGGCGAGCGTGGCGAGCAGCGCGGCGGGCAGGTCGGCGGTGCGGTCCAGGTGGAGGGCGACCAGGTCGCCGGGCCGGACGCCGCCGGTACGCAGTGCCGTGGCCAACTGCTCCGCACGGAGCAGCAGTTCGCGGTAGCTGAGCTGGCGGCCGGCGGTGCTGACCGCGACCGCGTCGGGGGTGGCGGCGGCCTGGGCGCGGACCAGGTCGAGCACGGTCCGGTCGGCCGGGTAGGGCCGGTCGGTGGCGTTCGCCGCGGTGGTGACGGCCCGGAGTTCGGCGGCGTCCAGGAGCGGCAGGTCGAGGAGCCGGGCGCCGGGGGAGGCGACCGCGCCGGCGAGCAGGGTGCGGTAGTGGCCGGCGATACGGCGGGCGGCGTCCGGCTCGATCACGGCCGGGTCGTACTGGAGGCTGCAGTCGAGGCCGCCGCCCGGGGTGCCGGGCGTCTCGGGGGCTTCGACGATCTGGAGGTGGAGGGTGTTGCGGGCGGTGCGGTTGTACACGGCCCACGAGACTCGGACACCGGTGTCGGCGAACTCCGCGTCAGGACCGCGTCGGCGGTAGCCGAGCGAGACGGCGGTCAGGCCGACACGGGGGACCAGCCCGGCGACGGCGGTGCCGAACGGCACGCTGCGGTACGGGTATCCGGCCCGCAGCTCGGCCCTGACGGCGGCGGCGAAGTCGGCGAAGGTCTGCGACGCATCGACGGCAGGTGCGTGGACGGGCAGCTCATTGACGAACATCCCTATCTCGTCCCGGAGTTCGGGCGTCCTGGTGGAGAGCGGCACGGACACCGGCACCGCTTCGCCGCCGTAGCGGCGCAGCAGCCCGTGCAGGGCCGCGAGCAGGAACTCGAAGACCGTGGTGCCGCCGAGTGCGGCCGCGGCGGCCAACTCCCCGGCCTCGACGCCGTCGAGACGCCATTCGACCGCCTCGCCGGCCCCGGCGGCCCCGGCGGCGGTCGGGGTGCGCGGCGAGCCGGGCAGTACCGGTTCGGTGGCGGTGGCCCAACGCGGCCCGTACCACTCGGCAGCCCGCCGTACGGTGTCCGGTTCCGCGGCCGGCGCGGCCTGCGGGGTGGCCACGTGCAGGGGCGCCGAGCCGTACGCGGCCGCGAGGTCCCGGATCAGGACGTCCTTGGAGTTGCCGTCGAAGACCGCGTGGTGGGCGGTGACCAGCAGTTCGGCGCTCCCGTCGGCGCGGCGGTGCAGGGTGAAGCGGCTGAGCGGACCGGTCTCCAGAGCGAACGGACGAGCGGCCTCCTCCTCCAGTCGCTTCTCCAGGTCGGCCTCGTCCTCCGGTGCTTCGAGCTGCTCCAGTTCGGGCCGGCAGGCCGCTGGTTCCTGCCAGACCTGGCCTTCGCGTTCCACCAGACGGGCGGCAAGGGCCGGGTGGCGCCTGGTCACGGCGGTCACGGCGCGGACCAGCGCCGCTGTGTCGACCCGTTCGAAGGAGATCCGCACAGGCATGTGGAACGCCTCGCGGGCCAGTCCCAGCCGATCGGTCAGCCAGACCCCCTGTTGAGCGGGGGAGGCCGGAATGCGGTCGGTCAAGGGCAGGACTTCGGACATCGGCGGCTCACTTAGGACGTCGGAGCAGAGCGGAGGAGCAGCGCGGGGGAACGTGCGGACGCCGGCGTGGGGCACGGGCTACCGCGACTCGGTGCTTCGGACGCCAACGGCAGTCCGAGGCGTCCGGGTTCGATGACGGATCCGGCCGCCGTGCGACCTGGGTCCACCCCCCGGGGACCGGTCGACGGCCGTGACTGGTCAGGACCGCCGGACACGCCAGGATGCCCCGAGGCGTCTGGTATCTACAGCCCCGTCCGATGCGGACCATTGGTCCAGACCTGTCGAGAGATTCGCACACCGTCAAAGCACCGTCAAGAGCCGTCCACTGCCCGGAATGAACCTCCATGTCCGCGCCGAGCTCAACCGACTTGCACCCAAACATCCGTGTGTATGATCTGCCCTGATGCAACGTCAACATCCGTACGCCCGGGGGAACATCAGTCGAATCTCACGTTCCGCCACCGGTCTCCCGAGAGTGCGGCCGAGATCGCGGAAGTCCGCCGGCGCGCGGCCGCGCCGCAGCGGCCGCGCGATGCCACACGTCGTGGGCGGCCGCCGCTACAGGGCGGCGTCCGCCGGCGTCTCCTGACCGTGCGGACTCACGCCCGCCTCCGGCTTCTGCTGCTCGGCGCCGCCCGCCGGGATGCGCACCGTCGCGACGACGAGCAGTGAGGCCATCGCACCCAGTGCCGCCGCCACGACCAGCACCGCGTTCAGGCCCGATGCGAACGCCTCACGCACCAGGTGCGTCATCTCGGCGCGTTCACCTTCCGGCCAGCCCGCGACGACCGACCGGGCCTGTCCGCCGCTCAGAGCTGCCGCCGTCCCGTGCGGGTCCGGGACACTGCCGTCGGCCTTGAGCACGCTCTCGATCCGCGACTGGAAGATCAGGCCGAACACGGCGATCCCCAAGGCGAAGCCCAGCTGGCGGAAGGTGTTGACCGCACCGCCCACCATGCCTCCGCGCTCCGGCGGCACCGTGGCCAGGGCCGCCGCCGCCAGGCTCGGTGTCACGAGCCCGACCCCCAGACCGGAGACGACGAGCCCCGCCACGATGCTGCTGCCCGAAGACCCCGCGTCGAGGGTGGCCTGCATTCCGGAACCCAGGGCGATGAGCGCCAGCCCTCCGCCGATGGACGCCCGGGGCGGCCAGGGACCGAATCGGCCCGCGAGGGCCGAGACGAGGAACGCCGCGGCGCACATGGGCAGGATGTACAGACCCGCTTCGACGGGCTCGTACCCCAGTACGGACTGCATCCACAGCGACTCGAACAACAGAGCGGCGAACGCAGCGCCCTGCAGGAACAGGGCGCTGATCATGATGCCGGTGAACGACGGCCTGCGGAACAGCGACAGATCGAGGACGGGATGCTCGTGCCTCGTCTCGACCACGACGAAGAGGGTGAGGGCGACGGCCGCCGCCGCGAACAGGCCGAGCGTGAAGGGTGCCGTCCAGCCCTCGGAGTGGGCTCGGATCAGCCCGAACGTGAGGGCCCCGCTCGCCACCGTGAAGGTGACCACGCCGAGGACGTCCGCACGCTGCCGGCCCCGGCCCTTGACCTCGCGCACCGAGCGCAGCGTCAACACGACGGCGACCAGACAGACCGGCAGGTTGACGAAGAAGATCCACCGCCAGTCCAGGTACTGGGTGAGGAGTCCGCCGACCATCGGCCCGGCCGCCGCGGCGACCGAGTTGGTGGCGCCCCACACGGCGAAGGCCACCCCCCGCTCCCGGCCGCTGTAGTGCATGCCGAGCAGGGCGATCGTCGTCCCGAACATCCCGGCGGCGCCCAGTCCCTGCACCGCCCGGGCGCCGATCAGCACACCCGCGTTCGGCGCGATCGCGCACACCACCGACGCCGCGGTGAAGACGATCAGTCCGACGAGGTACACCTTCCTGCGGCCGATCCGGTCGGCGCGGGAACCGACGCCGAGCAGCAGCGACGCCAGTGCCAGAGCGTAGACGTCGACCACCCACTCCAGATCGGAGAGCGTGGTGTCGAGGTCCGCCGCCATCGCGGGCAGCGCCACGGTCACGATCGTGACGTCCACCAGAAGCATGAAGGTGCCCAGACAGATCGCCACCAGAGGCCACCACTTGCGCATCCGAACCCCTTCCCTGCCCGCTGCACCGAAGAGGTGCCCCCGGCGGCCCCCATGATCCACGGCGGAGCGGTGTTTCCACCCAGGACCCGCGCGCCACGCCCATCGCATGGACCGCAGGGAGGTATGCCTAGGTCCGCCTGGACGATCAGCGGTGGCGGGGCCGAAGGCCCGCTCATAGCTTCGCCGTATGACCAAACGACAGATCGCCTACCTGGCGTGCACCGTGACCCTCGTGGTCTCGGGGATGGGAGCCGCCGCTCCGGCGGCCGGCCACCGGACGGTGCACCGCGTCAAGCCCGGCGAATCGATCCAGAAAGCAGTGGACGCCGCGAAGCCCGGGGACACGATCGTCCTCTCCCCGGGCACCTACCGTGAGAGCGTCCGCATCACCACGTCGAACCTGACCCTGCGGGGCTCGACCGTCTTCCCCACCGTCCTCGTGCCCGGCAAGGCCGCCGCCGACGACACCTGCGCCACGGCCGGTCACGGCGTCTGTGTGACGGGCACGGCCGACCGGCCCGTCGAGGGTGTCACCGTGCGCTCGCTGACGCTTCAGGGCTTCACCAAGAACGGCCTGTGGGCGTCGCGGACCGACCGGCTGAAGATCCACCGGGTCACCGCCGAGAAGAACGGCAACTGGGGCATCGCCCTGGAGCGGTCCGTACGCACCGCGCTGACGCACAACGTCGCCCGGAACAACGCCGACGCCGGACTGTTCGTCTCCAACACCACCGACACGGAGGCGGGCGCCGTCGACGCCCAGGGGACGGTGATCAGCCACAACCGGGTCTCCGGCAACCGGATCGGCCTCACCGTGCGCCGCCTGCGGAACCTGACCGTCGAGCGCAACGAGGCGACCGGGAACTGTGCGGCCGTGTTCGTGGTGGGCGACGAGTCCACCCCGCGCGCAGGGGCGATGACCCTGCGCCGCAACAACATCCACGACAACAACAAGCACTGCCCCAAGACCCCCCGCCTGCCCTTCCTGCAGGGCTCGGGAATCGTCCTCACCGGCGCCGAGGAGACGCTGGTGGCGGAGAACAGGATCGTGGACAACGTCGGCGCCTCGCCGCTTTCGGGCGGCATCGTGCTCTTCAAGAGCTTCGTGGGCGCCCTCAACGAGCGCAACGAGATCCGCGACAACGTCGTACTCCGCAACGGCTCGGCCGACCTCGCCAACCGCGACACCGGCCAGGGCAACACCTTCCGTGGCAACACCTGCGGGGTCTCGGAGCCCGCGGGCATGTGCTGACGGTCGGCTCCGCTTCCCCACCCACGGCACCACAGCACAGACAAGGCGACAGATGACGACTGTTGATCCGGTTTCCCCGACTGTCGATCCGGCTCCTCCGCCGCCCATGCGGCTCAGGGAGCTCGTGTTCGGGGCGGCATGCGCCGCCGCCGTACGCGCGGCCGTCCGCCTCGGTGTGGCGGACGCCCTGGACGACACACCCATGACCGTGGAGGACCTGGCGGCCGCGGTGCGGACCCAGCCGCGGACACTGCGACGCCTGCTGCGCGCGCTGTCCTGCCAGGGCGTCTTCACGGAGAACCCCGACGGCACGTTCGCCCACACGGAGATGTCCCGACTGCTGCGCGAGGACGACCCGCACAGCCTGCGGTACATCGCCCTGTGGTGCACGGAGCCGTGGACGTGGGAGGTGTGGCCGAAGCTCGACGAGGCGGTGCGCTCCGGCCGTAACGCCTTCGAGGACGTGTACGGGAAGGAGTTCTTCACGTACCTCAACGAGGAGGCGCCCGAGTCCGCGTACGTGTTCAACCGGGCCATGACCACGTCGAGCCAGCAGTCCGCCCGGGACGTCGCCGACCTGCTCGATCTGCAGGGGGCCGCCTCCGTCGCCGACATCGGAGGCGGTCAGGGACACGTCCTGGCGAGTCTGCTGGAGCGGCACCCCGCCCTGAACGGCACGCTGCTCGACCTTCCCGGAGTGGTGGAGAACGCCGACCCGCGGCTGCGGGACGGCGGCGCGCTGAGCTCCCGGGTCCGTGTCGTGGCCGGCGACTGCCGGGAGGACATCCCGGTCCAGGCAGACGTGTACATCATCAAGAACATCCTGGAGTGGGACGACGACAGCACCCGCAGGGCCCTCGCCAACGTCCGCGGGGCGGCGCGCCCCGGCGCCCGGGTCGTCGTGATCGAGAACCTCGTGGACGACACGCCTTCGATGAGGTTCACGACCGCGATGGACCTGCTCCTGCTCCTCAACGTCGGCGGTGCGAAGCACACCCGGCAGAGCATGGTCGACCGGCTCACGGACGCGGGCCTCGTGATCGGCGAGATCCGGCCGGTCAACGCGTATCTCCACGCCTTCGAGTGCACCGTTCCCGGCTGACAACGGCGCACGAGGGAAACCCGAGGCCGCCCGCTCCGCGTCGATCGCGGGGCGGGCGGCCTCGGGTTTCCCTGTCGTGCGTGCTCTCGGGAGGGAGATCAGGAGCCTGCGTCCCGCTCCCAGCGGTAGAAGCACTGCGCCATGGCGTCCTTGGGGCTCCGCCACGTCTTCGGGTCGTACGCGCTGACGTACGCCGACAGCTTCTCGCTCGCGTCCCGGAACTCGGGGTGTCCGGTCAGCTTCGCGATGGCCGGCGCCGGGTCCTGCTCCGACTCGATGAGGTGCAGGTACACGTCGCCGAACTGGAACAGGCGGCGCCGGGTGACGCCGACCAGGTGCGGGAGTTCGCCACGGTCGGAGGCGGCGAACACGTCGGCGATCGCCGGCGCCGAATCGGGCGCCATGCGGGCGACGATCAGGGCGTGGTGCATTGAGCTTCCTTCCTGGGAGTGCGGACGCGCCGGTGTGCGCGGCCGCGTGCGGTCAGCCCGGCAGGACCGAGGCGCCCCGGCGGTCGCGCGCGACCTGCTCGATGCGGTCCCGGATGAGGGCCATCTGCGTGCGCGAGTTGCGGTTGATGTTGTCGGTCATCCAGGCGTCGTCGACCGGAGCCTCGGGCTTCATCGCGAAGTCCTGCACCCAGCGCATGTGGACGCCGGCCGGTGTCTCCTCGTACTCCCACCGGATGTCCATGTGGTCGAACGGACCGGTCTCGACGCGGCGGGCCCGGACGGTCCGCCCGCGGCGGTCGACGGTGCGCTCCGACACCCAGCTCCAGACCTTCCCGGACTCGTCCGGGTGCATGGTCAGGCGGAAGGTCGTGGAGTCGCCCTCGCGGGAGAGCACCTCGAGGGAGGCGTACTCGCTGAAGAGGTTCGGCCAGTTCTCGATGTCGTTGGTGATGTCCCAGACGAGGTCGAGCGGGGCATCGATGGTGATGCTGTTGTCAGTGTGACCGGACAACGTCAGACTCCCGTCTTGAGGGCGCTGTTGACCAGGCCGAGGAACTCGGCGGGCGTCTTGCAGCGCTCGGCGTCCGTCGGCAGCGCCACGCTGTACCGGTTCTCCAGTTCGCCGACGATCCCGAGCAGGCCGAGCGAGTCGACGCCGAGGGTGGCGAACGGCGCGTCCGGCGCCTTCTCCAGCTCCCGGACGTCCACGGTGACACCGGCCGCCTGCTTCATCAGCGCGGCGAGCTCGTCGAAGGTCAGTGTGGTGGTGATCATCTGTACTCTCCTTCCCGCCCGGTCCTACCGGGCGGTGTCGTCGCCGCGGCGCACGACCAGCGCCGCGTTGGATCCCATGAGTCCCCGGCTGAGGACCAGGGCCGTGCGCAGCTCGGCGGGGCGAGCGCGGGACACCACCAGATCGAGGTCGTGGCAGATGTCGAACACGTTGGGGGTGGGGGGGACCACGCCGTGCTCCATCGCGAAGACCGCGGCGGCGGTGTCCAGGACGGGCGCCCCGCAGTAGGCACGGCCGATGCCCGTCTTGGGCGCCGTGACGGGTACGCGGGTGGCGTGCGCTCCGAGGGCGTCGGCGATCGCCAGCGCCTCGGCGCGGTCCGCCTCCGGTACGCCCAGGGCGTCGGCGAAGACGACGTCGATCTCCTCGGGGGCGCACGCGGCCTCCTCGAGGGCGACCCGGATGGCGCGGGCGAGTCCCTCCCGGGACTCCTGCCATCGGGAGGCGCCGGTGAACGTGGCGCCGTGGCCGGCCACGACGGCCCGGACGGCGGCTCCCCGGTCGCGGGCGCGGGACTCGTCCTCCACGACGAGCATCGCGCCGCCCTCCGCCGGGACGAAGCCGCAGGCTCCCGCGGTGAAGGGCCGGTAGGCGCGGTCAGGGTCCTCGACGGTGCTGAGCTCCGGGTATCCGAGCTGGCACACCATCGAGTACGGGGCGAGGGGGGCCTCCGCCGCTCCGACGATCACCGCACCGGTCCCACGCCGTACGGCCCGGGCCGCGTGGGCGATGCCGTCCAGGCCTCCCGCCTCGTCACTCGCGACCACACCGCACGGCCCCTTGAAGCCGCTCCGGATGGAGATCTGGCCGGTGCTCGCGGCGTAGAACCAGGCGATGGACTGGTACGGGCCGACGAACTTGGATCCCTGGCCCCAGAGCTTCTGGAGCTCGCGTTGGCCGAACTCGCCGCCGCCGGAACCGGCCGCGGTGACCACGCCGATCTCGAACGGCTCCTCGGGGTTCTCCCGGGCGAGGCCGGCGTCGTCGAGGGCGAGCTGGGCCGCGGCCATCGCGTAGTGGCTGAAGCGGTCGGTCTGGACGAGGAAACGCTCCTCGATCAGGGCGGTGGCGTCGAAGCCCCGGACCTCGCCCGCGACCTTGAGGGGCAGGTCCTGGCACCCCTCGCGGGTGATCCGGTCCAGTACGCCGAGCCCTTCGCGGACGGACTTCCAGTACGCGTCGGCACGCAGTCCGTTGGGGGCGATCACACCGATGCCGGTGACGACCGCGCGCCGTGGGCGTTCAGTGCTCATCGTGTCCTCCCGCCCGGCCCCGTCAGGAGGACCGCGGACTGGAAGCCGCCGAATCCGCTGCCCACCGAGAGCACGTTCCTGAGCTTCCGGGGGCGGGCGGTGCGCGGCACGTAGTCCAGGTCGCACTCGGGGTCGGGGGTCTCGTAGTTCGCCGTCGGAGGTACCACCTGGTGCTTCAGAGCGAGGACGCAGGCGGCCACCTCGATCGCGCCGATCGCGCCCAGCGAGTGCCCCACCATGGATTTGATGGAGCTCATGGGCGTGTCGTAGGCGTGCGCCCCCAGGGACCGCTTCACGGCGGCCGTCTCGTGCCGGTCGTTCTGCCGGGTGCCCGAGCCGTGCGCGTTGACGTAGTCGATCAGCGTGGGGTCGAGCCGGGCCTGGTCGAGCGTGGAGTCGATCGCCCGGGACATCTCAAGCCCCTCGCCGGTCAGGCCGGTCATGTGGTACGCGTTGCCGAAGGTGGCGTAACCACCGATCTCGCAGTAGATGTGCGCACCGCGGGCCCTGGCGTGCTCGTACTCCTCCAGGACGAGGACGGCCGCGCCCTCGCCCATGACGAAACCGTTGCGGTTGTTGTCGAAGGGCCTGGAGGCGTGCTCCGGGTCGTCGTTGTCGGGCGACGTGGCCTTGATGGCGTCGAAGCAGGCCATGGTGATCGGGGATATCGGGGAGTCCGACGCGCCCGCGATGCAGACGTCCGCCCGCCCTTCCTGGATGGTGTGGAAGGCGTAGCCGACGGCGTCGAGGCCGGAGGTGCATCCGGTGGAGACGGTCTGCACCGGGCCGCGGGCGCCGAACTGCTCGGCCACGACGGAGGCGAGCGTGCTCGGCGAGAACGCCATGTGCAGCTTGGGGTCGGCCGCGCGGTGGTCCACGTCCCACCGTCGCCCGCCCTCACTGACCAGGACGTAGTCGTGTTCGAGCCGGGTGGTGCCGCCGACGGCGCTGCCCAGGGAGACGGCGACGCGCCAGGGGTCTTCGGTGTCGGTGTCGAGTCCGGAGTCGCGGACGGCTTCTCCGGCGGCGACGACGGCGAACTGGATGTACCGGTCGGCGTGGCGGCTCAGGTCCGGGTCCAGTCCGTGGTCCGCCGGGTCGAAGTCGCACTCGGCGGCTATGCGGGAGCGCAGCCCGACCGGGTCGAACAGGGTGATGCCGCGGGTCGCGGTACGGCCGGCGGCGAGGAGGTCCCAGAACGCCTTCGCTCCGGTGCCGCCCGGAGCGACCACACCGATGCCGGTGACGGCCACTCGCCGGGTCACTCGATGGCCCCGCTTCGCTCGGACACCTGACCCGGGTCGCCCACGGTCAGGTGCGGGCCCGCGGC
The DNA here is from genome assembly GCF_014451325.2 of Streptomyces sp. CB02980. Lineage (GTDB taxonomy): Bacteria > Actinomycetota > Actinomycetes > Streptomycetales > Streptomycetaceae > Streptomyces. Next base: position 29,383 of record NZ_JACSCH020000012.1, read on the forward strand.
GGCGAGCTCGGCCTCGTCGGTGTCCTCCGTGTCGACGTGGCCGAGGCTCGGCCGCGGGGCGAGCGGGCCCAGGTGGAAGACCATGCGGGCCTCCACGTCGCCCACGTTGCGGAAGCGGTGCCGCACGTCGATCGGGATCAGGAGTCCCTGATCGGGCCGGAGCGCGTACGTGTCGCCGTCCAGATCCACCTCCAGCGCGCCCGAGACGACGTACACGAACTCCTCGGAGTACGGGTGGTAGTGCTCGCCGATGCGCTCGCCCGGTTGAACGATGGCCAGGCCCATGAAGCCGCTGGTGGAACCCACCGTGGCCGGAGTGAGCATGGCCCGCAGGTCACCTCCTCGCCTGCGGTTGGGTTCCGTCTCGCTCAGGTTCACGATGCGTGGACGCTGCTTGAGCATGGTTGATACCTCCGGATGTGGCAGTGACGTGCTGGAGACGACTGCGGTGGGGCCGCGACCGGCCGTCAGGAATCCGCCGAGCGGTCGGTGACGGGCAGCATGTCGGCGTGCGACAGAAGCCGGTTGATGTTGCGCTCCGTCTTCAGGGAGCCCTCGACGCCGATCGCGGCGCCGTCGAGGAGGAGTTCCAGCTCCGCGGCCTTCCGGGTGTCCTTGAGCCCGAGGGAGGCGACGGGGTCGAGGTCGAGTTCGCCCGTGATGTCGATGAGGCGCACCACGATGTCGTCGCGCTGGAACACGGTGCTGCCGTACACCGGGCTGTCCGGGTCGTCCGAGGCGGCCCGGTCCTGATCGGCGAGCAGCCGGGCCAGCTCCATCCCGCAGCCCTCCTTGGCCGGGTAGTACAGCGCGTGCCGCCGCAGGTCGGCCGGTGTCGGCCGGCTGGACACCACGTGCTGGACGGCCGGGAGCGCGGCCCGGGTGAAGAACACCCGTGCCGACTCGGGGTCGGTCAGGTCGCGGTCCTGCTCCAGGTACGGGTTGATGGCCTCCTCGACCGCTCGTACCTCGGGCTGACGGGCGACGTGCCGCAGCGCCACGAGGAGGTCGCCCTCCACCTCCACGGCCCGCACGACGCGGTTGCCGTGCATGAAGAGGGAGGTACGGCGCAGCCGTGTGGTCTCGTCGACCTGGGCGCGGGGCGACTGGTACCCGGCCAGGATCTCCGCCACCTTCGACTCGGAGCCCGGCTTGACGGTGAAGGTGAGGGCATGGCGTGCCACACCGTCGCCCACGCGGGCGGCCACCTGCATGCCCGTCGGGGCTCCGGCCCGCGAGGCGGACTGCGCGGGACCGGTCTCCCGGAGGATGCTGTAGCGCATCGAACGGGTGTCCCGGACACAGCTGTGCATGGGCTTGACGGTCTCGACGTGCTCCTCGCTGTTCACCCATGCGAGGAACGGCGGCGCGCTCTCCCACTCGCTGGTGATGAGCCACTGCGAGGGGTTCTCGATGGACTGGCAGAGCTGGTCGCTGATGTGGCCGGGAACGGAGGCGACCTGCTTGCACATGAGTTCGTACGCGTCCAGGAACTGCTGCTGAGCTCCTTCGTACAGGTCGAGCAGGAGGATCACCCGGAGCCTGGAGCCGTCGAAGGCCGACTGTGAGATGCGTCCCGAGGGGGCCATCCGGCACACCTCTTCTCTTCTCGTGGGGGGGCGGGAACGACCTGCGTGACCGAAGCGCCGCGGTCGTGATGTGTCGATCGTTGACAGGAGCGCCTACAGCGCGCGAGCCCGAACGAGCGGACGAGTGAACCGCGTGTCATCCGGGTGCCTCCGGCACGCGGACCCTTCCCCGAAGGGCATGAATCTGCATCCCATCCCCGACCCGCGTCGCACGTGACGCCGGAGACGAACAATGAACCGATTCGACGTGACCGGCGAAGAAGCCGGTCACCGCACACCCGTACTCATCGTCGGCGGCTCGTTGGTGGGCCTGTCCACGTCGCTGTTCCTGGGGCGTCTCGGAGTGCCGCACACCCTGGTCGAGCGCCATGCGGGCACCTCGATCCACCCGCGCGGCCGCGGCAACAACCTGCGCACGATGGAGCTGTTCCGCGGAGCCGGGATCGCGCAGGCCATCCAGGAGGCCGCGTCGGTCCTGGCCCGCAACAACGGCATCCTGCAGACCCCGAGCCTGGTGGGTGATGTCGGCGAGTGGCTGTTCAAGGAGATCGACCCCGGCGGCGGCGTCGCCCGCTTCAGCCCCTCCGGGTGGTGCCTGTGCAGCCAGAACGATCTCGAACCCGTGCTGCTCGAGCGTGCCGGCGAGCTGGGCGGAGATCTGCGGTTCTCGACGGAACTGATGTCCTTCGAGCAGGACGCCGAAGGGGTGACCGCACAGGTCAAGAGCCGCGATTCCGGTGAGCACACCACGATCCGCGCGGACTACCTCGTCGCGGCGGACGGCCCGCGCAGCCCGGTTCGCGAGCGGCTCGGCATCGGGCAGAGCGGTCAGGGCGACCTGTTCCACAACGTGAGCATCACCTTCGTCTCACGCGGCCTCGCGGACGTCGTCGGCGACCGGCGCTTCATCGTCTGCTACCTGACGAACCCGGAGGCCGACGGGGCCCTGCTGCCGGTCGACAACCGGGAGCGCTGGGTGTTCCACGCTCCCTGGCACCCCGAACACGGCGAGACGCTGGAGGAGTTCACCGACGAGCGGTGCAGGGAACACATCCGGCGGGCCGTGGGCGTGCCGGACCTCGATGTGGAGATCACGGGCAGGGCTCCCTGGCACGCGGCCGAGAGGATCGCCGAACGGTACGCGGACGGCCGGGTGTTCCTCGTCGGCGACTCCGCCCACGAGATGCCGCCCACCGGGGCGTTCGGCTCCAACACCGGTATCCAGGACGCGCACAACCTCGCCTGGAAGCTCTCCGCCGTACTGGGCGGCTGGGCCGGCCCCGGCCTGCTCGCGTCCTACGACGCGGAGCGCCGGCCGGTCGCGGAGGTGACGAGCGCCCGGGCTTCGGCGCGGTCGGTCGAGCACAGCCACCCCGGATACGTCCCCGGCCCCGGATCCGGCGGCCCCAAGGGAAAGAAGGGCGGCATCCTCAACGAGGTGCTCGGTTACCGCTACCCGCAGGGCGCCGTCGTGGGCGCCGACCGGACGATTCCGGTCGTGTCCGACGGCCTGCGCCTGACGGGCGAACCCGGGAGCCGGGCACCCCACGTGTGGCTGAACCGCGCCGGTACCCGGGTCTCCACGCTCGACCTCTACGAGCGCTCCCTGGTGCTCCTGAGTTCCGAGGACGGCGCCGGCGGGTGGCACGCCGCGGCGACACGCGCCGGGCAGCAGCTGTCGGTGCCGCTCGACTCGTACCGGATCGGCGACGGGCCCGACGCGGAGCTCTCTCCCGCGAGCGACACGGACTGGGCGGAGGCCCACGGCGTCACCCCGGACGGCGCGGTCCTCGTCCGCCCCGACGGGTTCGTCGCGTGGCGCTCCGAAGGGGCGTCGGCGGACCCCGGAGCGGCGCTGCAGCAAGCCCTCACGGCGATCCTGGGCCGGGGCTGACCGCTCTCCCGTCGCCTGCACGGCAGGGAAGTCCCGGGGCGCCCCGGTCATCGGTCGGTGTCATCGGCCGGTGTCATCGGCCGGTGAGCCACTCCGGCGACCGCGCCCCCGGACTCCCTGCCCGGCAGCCGCCGTGGCCCACGGCCTTGCCGTCGGCCCCGGCAGCCGCCGTGGCCCACGGCCTTGCCGTCGGACCGGGGCGGGCAGGCGGGTGCCTAACCCATTCGCGCGCAGGACGCAATTCGTTCCCGAGCGCCGCGCGGGCCGCCGTGACCTGCGGTGATGATCACCGGCAAGGACGATCAAGCCTCCGACCGGGGGACATCGAGCGCGATCCTCCCGTTGCGGTGATCAGCGGTCGGGGATCTTCTCGTGCACGGAGCACAGCACAGGCGCCGCGCGGCCCAGCCGGCCAGGAAAGCTCCGCCGAAGGAGAGAAGAAGCATGCGTCTCGCACGTACGGGAATCCAGCTCGCCCTGGTCCTGAGCGCCCTTGCCCTGTCCGCACCCTCTGCCGTCGCGGCGCCCGCCGGCGACGTCCGGGTCAATCCGGGGAAGGCGGCCCCCGGCACCACCGTCACCGTCAGCACCACCGCCTGCGGCACGGAGACGTACGGCAAGGGTGAGTCGGTGGCGGCCGGGAAGTTCCACCTCCTCCCGGGTGACCGGAAGGGCGTCCTGGTGGGTCGGTTCACGCTCCCGCTGGACGCCGCCTCCGGCACGGACACCGTGACCCTCAAGTGCCCGCCCCGCATCCAGCAGACCGTCACCTACCAGATCTCCGGCCGGCCGAACGGCGCCGTGGAAGCGGGCTTCGGATGGGCGGCCGGCGCGGACGAGGGCGGCGGCAGCAGCCCGTACGCCCTCGGCGCGCTGCTCCTCGGCGGCGCCGCCGCGGGTGCCGTGGTCAGGACGCGCCGCCGCGCCATCGCCGCGCGCAACTCCGGCTGAGTCCACGTCTCCACGCCCCACGTCGCACGGTCAGGGCCCCGGATCCGCGAAGAGGATCCGGGGCCCCGCCATTCAGCGGAGGCACGATCCGTATGAAGAACGGCTCCGGTCCGAAGCCCGACGGAGCGCCGCCCCGGCGGGTTCCCTCGGTCAGGGCACTCGCCTGCACGACGCTCCTCGGCATCGTCCTGCTCGCCCACGTACCGGACGGCGACGGCTCGCGGCCGCCGACGACGACGGCGCAGGCCTCGACGCTGCTCGCCCGGCCCGCCGCCGGAGCCGAGCGGGACCGCCCCGTACCCCGGCCGCTGCCCGCGTCCGACGCGGCGCGGATCAGGATTCCGGCCATCGGGATCGACGTCTCCCTCGTCCCCCTGGAACTGGACGGCGCCGGAGCACTGCGCCCCCCGCCCGCGACGGCCCCGACCGTGGCCGGTTGGTACGCCGACGGCACCGCCCCCGGGGCGCCGGGCACGGCCGTCGTGGCGGGACACGTGGACACCCCGCTCGGCCCCGCCGTCTTCCACCGGCTCGACTCCCTCTCCCGGGGCGCCGGCATCGAGATCGACCGTGTCGACGGCCGTACGGCCCTCTTCACCGTCGACGCGGTGGAGCTCCATCCCAAGGACCGCTTCCCCGACGACAAGGTCTACGGCGGTTCGGGCCGCCCCGAGCTGCGACTGATCACCTGCGGCGGCGAGTGGTCCAGCGACACCGGCTACCGGGCCAACACGGTGGTCTACGCGACCCTGACGGGAACGAGATAGCGCCCAGGGGCAACGGCGCCACGGTCCGAGGCGGGCCGGTCGGCGCGGAACCGTGAGCAGGCCTGCGACGCGGGCGGGTCGGTCGTCGGTGATCCCGACCGTTGGTGACGCCTCTCCGGTCGGCCCGTCGTCGGCTCAGGACACGACGGGGACGGGGGTGTCTGCCTCGCCCACATCCTGTTCCGGCCTCTCGTCGCTCAGCTGCTCCCGCAGGTAGTTCCAGAAGACCGCGATCAGCGCGGCCACCGGGACGGCGAGCAGACTGCCCACGATGCCGGCCAGGCTGCCGCCGAGCGTCACCGCGAGCAGGACGACGGCCGCGTGCAGGCCGAGTCCGCGACTCTGGATCATGGGCTGGAAGACGTTCCCCTCCAACTGCTGTACCACGACGATGATCGCCAGGACGATCAGCGCGTCGGTGACGCCGTTCGAGACGAGCGCGATGAGCACCGCGACCAGGCCGGCGAACAGGGCGCCCACGATCGGCACGAACGCGGAGACGAAGGTCAGCACCGCGAGGGGGAGGACCAGGGGGACGTCGAGCATCCACAGACCCAGGCCGATGAGCACGGCGTCGAGGAGGCCGACGAACGCCTGGCTGCGCACGAACGCTCCCAGGGTGTCCCAGCTCCGCTCCGCCACGATCGGGACGTCGACGGCGAGCCGCCCGGGGAGCTGGCGGCTGAGCCACGGGACGAACCGGGGGCCGTCCTTGAGGAAGAAGAACATCAGGAAGAGGGCGAGGAAGGCCGTGACCACACCGTTGAACACCGTGCCCACGCCGGTCGCGATCGCGGTGACCATGCTGCCGATGCTGTTCTGGACGCGGGCCATCGCCGTGTCGAGAGCGCCGGAGATCTCGTCGTCGCCGATGTTCAGCGGCGGCCCGGCCGCCCACTCGCGCAGTCGCCCGATTCCCTCGACCACGCCGTCGGAGAGCTCCCCGGACTGGGAGGCGACCGGCACCGAGATGAGCGCGACGATGCCGGCGACGGCCAGGATGAACGAGACCGTGACGGCCGCCGCCGCCAAGGCGGGAGGCCAGCCGTGCCGCCGGAGGAAACGGGCCGGCGGCCAGGTGAGGGTCGTGAGGATCAGCCCGACGACGAGAGGCCAGACGACCGACCACATGCGACCGAGGACCCACAGGGCCACCCCGGCCATCAGCAGGACCAACAACGACTCGGCGGACACACGAGCCGCCGTGCGCAGAGCGGCGGCGGCTTTCGTGGGACTCAACGTGGCAGACATGGGCTCACCCTATGGACACGCCGGTCCGGACTCCGGGCCCGCCCCCGCTGCTTGGGCCGCGCCCGCCTGAACGTCACATGAGGCGGCTCCCTTTCAGGCCGAGGTGGACTGCGGGGCGAGAGACCCTGGCCGATCTCGCGATCGACGGCACCACACGTCACCCCGTCTCGCTCTTCGACGCGTCCCGCTCGACGACGCCGGGGTCGCTCAAGGCCTGACCCCTCCCGGAGCACCCCCGGCGAGCCGACGGAGTCGATCCGGCACGCAGGGTCACCGCGCTGGAGGAGTCAGGAGGGACCCGGAGTGGGTGCCCGGTTGGCTGTCCTCTCCGGGGGGCGGGGACGACGGGGCACTCAGGAGGGCGGTGAGGAGCAGGCCGAGCACCGCGATCAGCGCGAAGAGGATCACGGCCGGCTTGCGGCGCATACGTCTTCGCTCCGTACGGGCTGCCGGGCGGGGCTCTTCCGGTACGGGCGGGAACTGCTGGATCAGCGTGGCGAAGAGAGCGAAGAGTTCGGGATCATCGCGTGCGAGGCGCCGCTCGATCTCGGCGAGCACGCGCCGGTCGTCCGTGGAGTGACTCATGGCGACCTCCTCGGTACCACGCGGAGGCGGATGGGAGGTTCGGACATCTCCTCAACCGCGCCCGACGTCTCATTGTGACGGCTTGAGCCCCGGAGGGCCTCCGCAGACGACGAGGCGCGGTCCCACCGGCGGGTCCGCGAACGGGGGCGACGCGTCGCGCGTCGCCCTCCGTCGCGTCCGGCTTTCAGCGCGGGGTGCCCACCGGGCCCGCGGCGGAGCCCTCGTGGCGGTCCGGGGCGGTGTCGGCGCGGACCGCCTCGGCGTCGGCGCCGCTGTGGCGTTCGGCCCACGTCTCGAGTGCCGCCCGGCAGGCGTGGTCGAGGTGGTGGACCCCGGTGAGGTCCAGGACCACCCGGCGGTCGCTGGGAAGGGCCTCCAGGCTGTCGAGTATCTGGGGCAGCCGCAGAAAGGTGATCGTCCCCTGGAGCCGCACGCGGACCGCGTCGCGTCCGTCGTCACTGTGCTCGATCCGGAGGTGCGACGCCTCCCAGGCGGCTTTCGCGACCGAAAGGACGAGGCCGATCAGGACACCCTCGAACATGCCGACCGCGACGATGGCCGTCGCGGTCGTCACCAGGACGAGGGCCTCGCCCCGGTGACGGCGCCAGAGCGTCACGACGCCCTTGAACGGGATGAGCTTCCAGCCGGCGTGCACGAGGATCCCGGCCAGCGCGGCCAGCGGGATGTACGCGAGGACGGCGGGCAGCAGGGCGACGAAGAGCACCAGCCAGACACCGTGGAGGACCCGGGACGCCTTCGTCCGGGCGCCCGCCTCGAGGTTGGCCGAGCTGCGCACGATGACCGCGGTGAGCGGCAGGGCGCCGAGCAGACCGCACAGGGTGTTGCCCGCGCCTTGTGCGACGAGTTCCTTGTCGTAGTCCGTGCGCGCTCCCGTGTGAAGCCGGTCGATCGCCGCCGCGCTGAACAGCGACTCGGCGGAGGCGATCAGGGCGAACGCCAGGACCGTGCCGAGGAGAGCCGGGTCGGCGAGGGAGGAGAGGGCTTCGGAGCCCGGCAGGTGGACGGCCTCCAGTACGCCGCTCACCCGCACGGTCTGCACCGGAAGGTCGAACACGGCGGTCGAGAGGGCGGCCAGGAGGACCGCCACCAGGGCGCCGGGTACCGCGCGGGCCCGGCGCGGCATCCACCGCCAGCCGACGATGAGGACGACGGTGCCGGCCCCGACGGCGAGCGACACGAGGGCCGTACGGCTGCCCAGGGCGTCGACGAGGGCGCCCGGCAGGCCGGTGAGCTTGTCGAGACCGGAATCGGGGGCGGGGATTCCCGCCGCGGCGTAGAGCTGCCCGGCGATGATGACCAGGCCGATGCCCGCGAGCATGCCCTCGACCACGGAGAGGGAGATCGCGCGGAACCAGCGGCCCCAGCGGAGGAGGCCCATGGCGATCTGCAGCAGGCCGGCCGCCAGCACGATGACCCCGAGCGCGGGGAGGCCGAAGGCGCGGACCGCTTCGAGGACGAGCACGGTGAGGCCGGCGGCCGGGCCGGAGACCTGGAGGCTGCTGCCCCGCATCAGGCCGGTCACGATGCCGCCGACGATGCCGGTGATGAGGCCCAGTTCGGCGGGGACGCCGGAGGCGACGGCGACGCCGATGCAGAGCGGGAGGGCGACGAGGAAGACGACGAGGGAGGCGGCGAAGTCCTGCCGCAGGAAGGGGAAGGAGCGTGGCATCCGGACGTCCCCTGTCACAGCGCCTCGAAGGCGTCGGCCCCGGGGCGGTACTCCCGGACGGCGCCGGTGCGCACCTCGTGGTACCGGCCGTGCAGGCGGAGGAGGCCGTCCGCAGGCCTCCGTCCGACGCACGGACAGGAGCGCGGGCGGAGCGGTGGGGCGGGGACGTGGACGACGACGTCCTCGGCGGCGAGGACCTCGACGACAGGGCGCTGTCCGAATCGGCGGGCGTGGTCGATGAGGGGCTGCATGAAGGTTTCCTCCTGGCGCGCCGTGGGGGCGCGTCGGGCTGACAGGTCGGCACGGGGCGGTGCCGCCTGTCAGCAGAGGAACACCTGGAGGGCGGAGGAGTCGTGGGCGGCGAGCGGTCTCGGCCGGGTGTCCGGGCCGCCGGTGCGGCCGGTCGGCGGGTCCGTGAGCGGTGCGGTGCGGGTGACGAGCGGTGGCGGGCCGGGAGGGCCCGCGGCCGCGGTGCCGGCCCGCCGCCGGTCACGGTGGAGGACGGAGCCTCTGGGAGCATCGGCCTCGCCGCCCCCGGCGTGCACGGACTCGTACGCCGCGGCCGGCGCGGCCTGCTGGACGCGGGGCCGTTCGAGCTGGGGCAGGGGGCCGGCGGGGGTGGGCAGGACGAACGTGCCGCAGACGAGGGCGAGGACGAGGAGGAGGGCCGCGCGCAGGGCCGCGGAGGTGCGGACTGACATCGACAAGAACGCTCCTCCCGCTGGTCGCACCATCATCAGAATTCGCCAAAGCAAGCCCAAGGTTGAGTCAACGAAGGGTAATGCGCCCATGTGAACAGTGCTCCGCGACACCCGTGGTGTGCGAACGTTTTCGAATGGAATCAGCCTGATGTTGACGCGAACGGCAGTGTCGGAACGGTCGGCGCTCACGGAGTCCGTCAGGTCGGCCACCACGGTCACGCGTTCTTCCCTCTAACCGCGGAGGTGCGTGCCGATCTTCAGGAACGCCTGGACCAGAGGGACCTGGGGGACGGCCGGGGAGACGATCTGGGAGGCGTAGTGGACGACCACCAGGTCCAGGGCGGGGGAGACGAAGAGGCGCTGGCCGTGGATGCCGCTGGCCATGAAGGAGCCGTAGGGGTCGTTGGGGATCCACCACAGGTCGTGGTACGAGAGCGTGGCGGGCGCCTCGGGAGGTGCGGCCGGGAAGCGGACGCGGCGGGGGTATCCGTCCGGCACGCCGGAGACGATGGTGGAGGCGACGGCCTCCGGCACGATCTGGCTGTCGCCGATCGCGCCACCACGGCGGATCATCTCGCCGAGCCGGGCCAGGTCACGGGCGGTGGCGCTGAATCCGCCGCAGGCGGCCTCGGCGCCTTCGGAGTCGAGGAGGTAGTACGCGTCCTCCTCCGCGCCGATGCGGGACCAGATCATCTCGGACAGCAGGGCCGAGGTGGTGGTGCCGGTGGCACGGCGCAGGACCTCGGCGAGGGCCTCGACGTTGCCGTTCTCGTAGCGGAAGTCGATGCCCGGCTCGCCGGTGGCGCGGGCGGTGGCGAGGTGTTCGCGGATCGTGGCCGGCCCGGTGTAGCCGTAGGGGCGCAACTGGGGGGCGAGGACGGCGAAGTAGCGCTGCGCTTCGAGCGCCTTGTCGTACGGGCGGCCCGCGTAGCTCATCTGCGTGCCCATGTGGAGGAGGTGGTCGACCTCGGCGTCTCCGAAGGCGGTGCCGGCGAGCTCGGGGACGATCTTGGCGACCTGCATGCCGCGGTCGAGCTGCCCCTCGTGGGCGAGGACCGCGGCGACGAGGCCGAGGTAGGACTTGGCGGCCGAGGCGTTGAAGTGCGGGACGTGGGGCTCGTATCCGTGGAGGTACTCCTCGTGCACGAGCAGGCCGCGGTGCATGACGAGCAGGGCGTCGGTCTCGGCCCGGGAGAGCAGCTCCGTGAGCGTGAGGGACCCACCGTGCGGTCCTGTGAACGCGAGGCCGTCGAGGGCGCCGGGCGGCGCGGTCGGCAGCGGTGACGCGCCGCCGGAGCCCCGCCAGACACGGCGGCTCGGAACGAGTTCCCGACCCGAGGTCGTGTGCCGTCGAGCCCAGGCCGGATCCGTGTATCCCCGCGCCCACACGAGATCAGCCAATGAGGGAATGCCTGTCATGCGTCCGCTCCACTCCGCAGTCGTGCGCCTATGAGGCTCGATACCGTACACGGTGTCTGGTATCTCGACCAGGTGTCTCGGGCGGGGCGAGGGAGTCGCGTGGTTCGGGTGTGGTCCGGCCGCGGTTCAGGGGGTGAGGTCGAGGGCTCCGGGGGCGTCGGACGGGGCGAGTCCGGTGGCCCACACGCGGCCGTAGACCGAGAGGTCCCGCAGATGCGCCGTGATCTCGGCGGCGCTGTAGCCGGTGTCGTTCTCCACCCACCAGGTGAGCAGGCCGATGAGTTCGCCGGTCCAGGCCCGGGCGACGACGTCGAGGGGGATGCGCGGTGTCACCCCGAGCTGCTCGGTCCGCGTGCGGAAGGCGGCCTCGGCGTGGGCGCAGATGAGGTCCGTGAATTCCCGTAGGGCGCGGCCGTCGCCCTCGCCCCGCAGGACGACCCGGTAGACGGGCTTCTCCTGCTCGGCGTGTTCGAAGATGTACTTCACCGGCAGTCCGGTGAACCCCTCCGCGTGCGCCTGCCTCACCGCCGGCAGGAGGCGCTCGCGGTCCTCGGCGAGGTCGCGGACGATGCCCACCAGCAGGTCCTCCTTGTCGCGGTAGTGCGCGTAGAAGGTGGCCCGGCCGACGTCGGCGTGCTCGGTGATCTCCTCGACCGTGATCGCGTGGAACCCCTTCTCCAGGACCAGTTCGACCAGGGCCTGGCGCAGTGCGGCCCGGGTCCTGCGGACGCGGCGATCTCCCGCGGGCTTCATGTCCACTTCGTTTCCTTCTCGTCCGGACCGTTGACCTGACCCTAACGCTGCCTTTACGTTGCCGCACACCAAGCTTGCTACTGAACAGATTGTTCGGAAACTCTGGAGGTGCGATGAACTTCGGGCGGTACGTACGCCGGACTGCCGGCCACCAACCCGATGCCGAGGCGGTGGTCTGCGGACCCGTGCGGCTGACGTACGCGGAACTCGACGACCACAGCGACCGGCTCGCGACGGCCCTGCGCGCCCTCGGCCTGAACCGGGGAGACCGCGTGGCGACCCTCGCCGGGAACCGCGCGGAACTGGTCGTCACGGAAGTGGCCCTGTACAAGGCGGGCCTGGCCCGCGCCCCGATCAACGCCAGGCTCGGCACCGCCGAGGTGGCCCACCTGCTCGCGGAGTCCGACGCGCGGGTGCTGCTGACGGACGCGGCCCACCTGGACATCGCCCGCGCCGCTCTGCCCGGCACGGGGGTGAAGACCGTCCTCGGCTACGACGGCCCGAGCGGTCTCGGCCCGGGCTATGCCGAGACCCTCGCGGGCACCGCGCCGGAACCCGTCGAGACGGAGTGCGACGAGGGCGACATCGCCGTGCTGCACTTCACCTCGGGCTCCACCGGCAAACTCAAGGCGGCGGTCCAGACCTACGGCAACAGGCTCGCCCTGATGCGCAAGTGCGTGATGAGCGCCGACACCCGGGTGGGCCCCGGTGACCGGCAGATCCTGGCCGGGCCGGTCACCCACGCCTCGGGCATGCCGCTGATGGGGATCTTCTTCGCCGGCGGCTGCGCGCTCGTGCTGCCCCGCTGGGACGCCGAGGAGTTCCTCGCCACCGTCCAGCGCGAGCGCGCCACCCACGCCTTCGTCGTGCCGACGATGGTCAACACCGTCCTCGCGCTGCCGAACGCCCGCGACTACGACCTCTCCACCCTGCGCCGGCTGATCTACGGCGCCGCGCCGATGTCACCGGCCCGGATCAGGGCAGCCTGGGACCTCTTCGGCCCCGTCCTCTCCCAGGGATACGGCTGCGGCGAGACCACATCGGGCGTCCTCTTCCTGTCCGCGGAGGACCACCGGCGGGCGATCGAGGGGGAGGATGAGGAGCTGCTCCTGTCCTGCGGCCGGCCGCTCGCCGAGGCCGAGGTCGCCATCGTCGACGACGGCGGACAGCCCGTCGCCGACGGAGAGATCGGGGAGATCGCCGTCCGCGGCCCCGATGTCGTCCCCGGCTACCACAACGAGCCGAACCTCACGGCGGAGACCTTCCGCGACGGCTGGTTCCTCACCGGCGACCTCGCCCGCCGACGTACCGACGGCTACGTCTTCATCGTCGACCGCAAGAAGGACATGATCGTCTCCGGCGGGTTCAACATCTACGCCGTCGAGGTCGAAGCGATCCTGCACCAGCACCCCGACGTCTATGAGGCCGCCGTCGTCGGCGTCCCCGACGAGCAGTGGGGCGAGGCCGTCAAGGCGGTCGTCGTGACGCGCGACGGCGCCGCCCTCACGGAGACCGGCCTCGTCGACTTCTGCGCCGAGCACCTGGCCCGCATGAAGAAGCCCCGCTCGGTCGACTTCGTCGCCGCCCTGCCCCACAACCCCAACGGCAAGATCGACCGCCGCGCCATCCGCGACCGCTACTGGGCGGGCGCCGAGCGCCGCGTCAACTGAACAGGACCCCTGGCATGCCCTTCACCCTCGAACCCTCCTACGACGACAACCCGCAGCTCCAGGACCTCGTCGTACGCCTGCGCGCCTACCTGGCCGACGAGCTCATCCCGTACGAGCGCGCGCACGGCATCACCGCGGAGACCAAGCTCGACCGCACCACCCTCGAACACGTCTGGAAGCGCAGCGCGGAACTCGGCTTCTACGGCATCAGCCTGCCCCCCGAGCTCGGCGGCCAGGGCCTGAGCTTCTCCGAACTGTGCGCCCTCAAGGAGGAGCTGACCGCCTCGGGTGCCGCTCTCTCCCACTCGGTGCTCGGCGACATGGGCGGTCCGCTGCGTGTCGGCGCGATCGTCAAGTACGCCACCGAGGAACAGCGGGAGCGCTACCTGATGCCCGTCGTCAGGGGCGAGCGGGCCTGCTGCTTCTCCATCACGGAGGAGGACGCGGGCTCCGACGTACGCCGCATGACGACCACCGCCACCCCGGACGGGGACACCTACGTGCTCACCGGCAAGAAGGTGTTCAGCTCCGCCGCCCCCTTCGCGGACTTCGCGATCGTCGTCGCCCGCATGGCCGGCACCGAGGAGGCCTACAGCGCGTTCCTCGTCGACCTGGACACCCCTGGCTGCCACGTCCTCGACGGCGAAGTCCCCATGTCCGGCCAGCAGATGGAGGGCGACCTCGTCTTCGAGAATTGCCGGATCCCCGCCGCGAACCTCCTCGGCGAGATCGGCCAGGGCCTGCGCATCGGCATCGGCCGGATCACCCTCAACCGCCTGCTGCACTGCCCGTCCCTCATCGGCGCCGCCCGCCGCGCCTGGGACCTGTCGGTGGAGTACGCCACGAACCGCGTCGTCTTCGGACAACCGCTCCTCGCCCATCAGGCCGTCCACCACAAGATCGCCGAGATGGCCACCGAGATCTACGCCGCCCGCGCGATGGTGATGGCCACCGCGGCGAAGGCCGACCGGGGGGACAACGTCTCGGTCGAGGCCAACATGTGCAAGCTCTTCACCTCCGAGGCGTCCTTCCGCGTCGCCGACCAGGCGGTCCAGATCCACGGCAAGGCCGGTCTGACCCGGGGCAACGAGGTCGAGCAGATCTTCCGCAGCCTGCGGATGTTCCGGATCGTCACCGGAACCACCGAGATCCACAAGAACGCCATCGCCAAGGGCCTGATCTGACCGACCCCTTGGCGCCCAGGGCGGTGCCGCGGGCCCCCGCTTCGGCGAGCGGGCCCGCGGCGACGGGGGACGACCGCCCACCCGTACGACCCCCTGCTCCACCCGCACCCGCAGGAGTCGCCCCATGGCACCCCGTACCGCCACGCCGCCCCGGCACATCGCCGCCCCGGCACCCGACCGTCGCAGAGCCTGGCTGATCATGGCGATGATCGTGGCCTTCATGGTCATCAACTTCGCCGACAAGTCGGTCCTCGGCCTCGCCGCCGTTCCGATCATGGAGGAACTCGACCTCAGCAACAGCACCTACGGCCTCATATCCAGCTCCTTCTCCTTCCTGTTCAGCGTCTCGGGACTCCTCGTCGGATTCCTCTCCACCCGGATCTCCAGCCGGGTCCTGCTGTTCGTCATGACCGTGGTGTGGGCCGTGGCCCAGCTCCCGGTCCTCGTGGTGGCCTCGGTCCCGACCCTGATGGCCGGCCGCATTCTGCTCGGTGCCGCCGAGGGACCGGCGGCCTCCATGTCGATGCACGCCCTCTACAAGTGGTTCCCGCCGGAACGCCGCGCCCTGCCCTCGGCCCTCCAGATCGGCGGCGCGGCCCTGGGCACGCTCATCGCGGCCCCCCTGGTCACCTGGCTGATCGACGGCTTCGGCTGGCGCTCGGCCTACGCCGTCCTCGCGGTCGTCAGCGCCTGCTGGGCGCTGCTGTGGTGGCGCGTCGGCCACGACGGACCGTACGACCACAAGCACTCGGCCACCGGATCCAGCGGGCTTCGGCTGCCGTACCGCAGGATCCTGCTGACCGGCACCGTGCTCGGCAGCATCGCCAGCGCCTTCGGAGCGGCGTGGGCGCTGTCCCTCAGCCATGCCTGGCTGCCCGCGTACCTCAGGACGCAGCTGGACATGTCGGCGGCGGCCTCCGCGACCGCCATCAGCGTCATCTCCGGCTTCGGTCTCGTGCTGCTGCTCGCGGTCTCCCCGTTCGTGGACGCGCTGAAGTTCCGTGGCGTGAGCAGCCGTTGGTCCAGCGGGGCGGCGCAGAGCATCGCCGTGTGCGTGGCCGGGTGCGCGATGGCGGCGTTCCCGTTCGTCGAGGCGTCCGGTCCGCGGCTCGGGCTGATCGCGCTGGCCTTCGGCGGCACCGCGATCGCCATCCCCCTCCACTACATGACGACCGCGCAGGTCGTCCCCCCTGCCCAGCGCGGTGCCGTCTTCGGCATCGTCGCCGGTGTCGGCACCCTGCCGGGCCTCGTGGCGCCCTTCCTGACCGGCCACCTCATCGACACGGCCGACACGCCGGCCGCCGGGTACACCGCCGCCTTCCTCGTCGCCGGCGCGGTGATGCTCGTGGCCGGCGCCTGCGCCCTCACGGCCATCCGCCCGGAGCGGGACGCGCGAGGGCTGGGGCTCGACGCCGTGCCCCAGCCCTGAACCGCGCTGCGGAAGGCCGTGTCCGGGCCGGTCGGGACGGCTCCGGCGGCGTACTGTCCTACTTCTTCAGGTGGAGGGCGATCAGACGCATGGTGTCCGTGCCGGCGTACGTCACGAACAGGCCTGCGCCGGAGGCCATGGCGGCGGGCAGGGCGGTCGCCTCCGGCAGGGGAGTGGCGGCGCCGGTGGTGGCGGAGACGGAGACCGGAGTCAGGGGAGGTCGCTCACCCGCGGTCCCGTAGGCGGTGCCGTCGTCTCCGACGGTACTGAGGGTGATCTCCTTGGCGTCCTGGCCCCGGTCGGCGCAGGTGCCCTTGCCGGTCCGCAGGTCGAAGACAGTGCCGCCCGTGACCAGGAAGCGGTCGTCGGGGGACAGGGCCGGCTTCACCCCGGCGCCGGACCCCGGGCCCGGGATGCGGATCGCGTACTCGGTGTCATCGGTCCGGCAGGGGGCGGTGGCCCGGACGGCTCCCGTCGACAGGTCGTGGACGGCGGAGACGCCGTCGCCCGCGGTGAGCCAGTTGGCGATCACGTAGCTGCCGGCGGCACCGGCGATGCGGCCGTTGGGCGTCTCCGTCATGCCCGAGCCCACGCTCTCCTTCTTGAGGACGGCTTCCACGCCGGGCGGAGCCACGCGCGTGCTCTGCCAGCCGCCGTCGGCGCCGAAACCGCCGTCACCCCCGAAACGATCGTCGCCGTTCGTCACAAGACCCTTGGCGCTCGGGAACGACATCAGGAAGTCGGGGTCCGTCGACTTGCCGTTCAGGCTGACCTTCGCGTCGCTGGTGTCGTGGACCTTGCCGTCGACGGACACCAGAATGCTGTCGCCGCCGTACGAGGTGACGACCAGGCCCCCGGGCCCCGGCAGCACGCCGGGCCGGTCGAACTCGCCGTCAGGGGCCTCCGCGTTGCCCGCGCCGACCGGGGTCATGTCCTTGCCCGAGGCATCGGCCGGGTAGAACGCGACGGCGACGACCTCCTTGTACTCGTGGAGCTCGTCGCTGCGGGCCTCGCCCCGCGCCCACACCGCGAAGTACTCGCGGTCCAGGCCGGAGACCAGGGCGATCTGCGGGACGGCCAGGGCGCCGGACGTCTCGTCCGCCTGCTTCTCGGTGGGCTTGGGTCCCTGCCATGGTCTGCTCGTCGACAGCACCTTGCCGGAAGCCGCTTCACGCACCTTCAGGACGTAGCCCTGCCCGGTCTTGTCGAGATGGGCGACGGTGCCGGCCTTCTGCGAGACCGCGTAGGGCAGGGGCTGCCCCTGGGGGAGCCACTCGGCCTCGACCTCCCAGCCCTTGGCCGTGTCGAACGCGGAGGGGGCGGCGATCTTGCTCGAAAGCGGAGCGCCGTCCGCACTTCCGGCGTCACCGCCGTTCGCCGCACCGCCACCGCTCGCACCGCGAGTGCTCGCGCCGCCACCGTTCGCACCGCTGTCCGATGAGCAAGCGGAAAGGCCGCACAGCAGCGCACCCGCAAGCAGTATGGACGTCCCCGTCGTGCCGATTCTCATGCGTGGGCCCCCGAATTCCCCGCGTCATCAGGGGGGTTGCGTGTCGTACCCCCCGACAGACGATCTGTAAACGATCAAGCAAAGAGGGGAGCTTAGCAGCGCGGTGCGGGGGATCGGCCTGCGCGATTCGGGGCAGGCGGCCGCCCGATGATCTGAGTGCGGCTCCGAGGAAGGGCCCGAACTCGACGAGTTCGGGCCCTCACCCATGCCCTCGGCCGGGCGCTGCGCAGGACTGCGCGACCCCTTGACGCGCCTCGTGCGGCCTCCCTACTGTCACGCCAGAATTTCGAACGCCTGACGAAATACCGAACGTACAGCCCGATTGAGGAGGCTCGTACTCGGCACTTCGAACCATGTCCGATATCTCGAACGTGAAGGACGGTCCGTGACCGACGATCCGACCCCGACCTCCCGCCGGCCCGCCGAGCGTGCGCTCGCCGTGCTCGGCCTCGGGGCGCCCGCCCCGGCGCCCGCCGACGCATCGCCGCACTCCTTCCCCGGCGGGGGCCGCTGGCGCACCGAGATTCCGTCCTGCGAGGGCCCCGAGGCACTGGCCGTGGTCCTGGCGGAGGCCGAGCGGCTCGACGTGCCGGTGCACCGGATCAGCCAGGGCAGCGGCGTGTGGATGCTGACCGACGCGGAGATCGCCGACATGGTCGCCGCGACCACCGAACGTGCCGTCGAGCTCTGCCTGTTCACCGGCCCGCGCGGCACCTGGGACATCGGCGGCTCGGTGCGCACCGACTCGCGGGGGGCCGGTCCGCGTGCGCGTGGCCACGACGCCGTCGCCGGGTGCGTCGAGGACGCCGTCCGCGCCACCGAACTCGGCGTGAGGTGCCTGCTCGTCGCCGACGAGGGCGTGCTGTGGACGCTGCACCGGGCGCGGCTCAAGGGCCTCATCCCGGCGGACACCACGCTCAAGGTCTCCGCGCTGATCGGCCCGGTCAACCCCGCCTCGTACGCGGTGTACGAACGCCTCGGCGCCGACTCGATCAACGTGCCGAGCGACCTGACGCCGGATCACCTCACCGCCATTCGGCGGGTTTCCGCGGCCCCCATGGATCTGTACATCGAGGCCCCCGACGACCTCGGCGGCTTCGTGCGGATGTACGAGGTCGCCGAGCTGATCCGGCGCGGCGCACCGCTCTATCTGAAGTTCGGCCTGTCCAAGGCTCCCGGGATCTACCCGTACGGCCACCATCTGCGGACCCTCGCCCTGGACACCGCCAGGGAGCGGGTGCGGCGCGGCCGCCTCGCCCTGGACCTGCTCGCCCGGCACGGCGCGGACGGCGCGATGGCGCCGCTCGGCTCCCGGCTGCCGGGGCTCCTGAATCGCTTCGATCTCAACGACGAGAAGAACGAGGACTGATGACCATGCGCAACCGCAGTGCCGCCGTGACCGGCGCCCTGGCCGTGACCGCCTCCCTCGTGCTCGCCGCCTGCGGGCAGAACGCCGAGGGCGGCGGCAAGGGTGGCTCGGGTGGTGCCGAGGGCGCCACCATCGGCATCGCGATGCCGACCCAGTCCTCCGAGCGGTGGATCGCGGACGGCAAGAACGTCGTGAAGAACCTGGAGGCGAAGGGGTACAAGACCAGGCTGGTCTTCGGCGAGGACGACCCGGACCAGCAGGTCGCCCAGATCGAGAACCTGATCACGCAGGGAGTGAAGGCACTCGTCGTCGCCGCGATCGACAACAAGTCCCTGAACAACGTGCTCCAGCAGGCCGCCGACGCGGACATCCCGGTCATCGCCTACGACCGGCTGATCCTCGGCTCGAAGAACGTCGACTACTACGCCTCCTTCGACAACACGAAGGTCGGAGAGCTCCAGGCCACGTACATCGTCGAGAAGCTCGGCCTGAAGGACGGCTCGAAGAAGGGCCCGTTCCGCATCGAGCTGTTCGCCGGCTCCAACGACGACAACAACACCAAGTACTTCTTCGACGGCGCCATGAGCGTGCTGAGGCCGTACATCGACAAGAAGCAGCTGCTCGTCGGATCCGGCCAGACCGCCCTCAACCAGGTGACCACCCTGCGGTGGGACGGCGGCCAGGCGCAGCGGCGGATGGACGACATCCTGACCTCCACGTACAAGACCGAGCGGGTCGACGCGGTGCTCTCGCCCTACGACGGCATCTCGATCGGCATCCTGTCCGCGCTCAAGTCCGACGACTACGGCTCGAAGTCCAAGCCGCTCCCGGTGGTCACCGGCCAGGACGCCGAGCTCGCCTCGGTGAAGTCGATCATCGCGGGCGAGCAGACCCAGACCGTCTACAAGGACACCCGGGAGCTCGCGAAGATCGCCGCGAACATGGTCGACGCGGTGCTGCACGACAAGAAGCCGGAGGTCAACGACGAGAAGACGTACGACAACGGCGGCAAGGTCGTCCCCGCCTACCTGCTCCAGCCGGTGAGCGTCGACAGGACCAACTACGAGCAGGTCCTCGTTGGCGGTGGCTACTACACCGCCGCGGACCTGAAGTAGCCGGGAGGAGGCGACCATGACGGGACCCGTCCTGGAGATGCGTGCGATCGGCAAGACCTTCCCCGGAGTCCGGGCGCTTTCGGACGTCACGCTGACGGTCCGGCGGGGCGAGGTCCACGCCCTCTGCGGGGAGAACGGCGCCGGCAAGTCGACCTTGATGAAGGTCCTCTCCGGTGTCCACCCGCACGGCAGTTACGAGGGGGAGATCCTCTTCGAGGGGGCGGCCTGCCGCTTCCGGGACATCCGGGCGAGCGAGCGGCTCGGCGTCGTGATCATCCATCAGGAACTGGCGCTCGTACCGTACCTGTCCATCGCCGAGAACATCTTCCTCGGCAATGAGCGGGCGGCGCGCGGAATCGTCAGCTGGAGCGAGACGCTGAAGGAGGCGGCCCGGCTGATGCGCCGGGTCGGCCTCGACGAGCATCCGCAGACCCGCGTCGCGGACATCGGCGTCGGCAAGCAGCAGCTGGTGGAGATCGCCAAGGCGCTTTCGAAGGAGGTGAAGCTGCTCGTCCTGGACGAGCCCACCGCCGCTCTCAACGACGAGGACAGCACCCAACTCCTGGATCTCATAGCAGAGTTGAAGGAGCAAGGAATCACCTCGATCATCATCTCGCACAAGCTGGGCGAGATCCGGCGGGTCGCCGACACGGTGACGATCCTGCGCGACGGCCGGACCATCGAGACGCTCGACGTGGCCGATCCGGCCACCACCGAGGACCGCATCATCAGCGGCATGATCGGCCGGGACCTCGACCACCGCTTCCCCGACCGCACGCCGTACGCGGGCGAGCCGGGCACCGCCCCGGCCCTGGAGATCCGCGACTGGACCGTGTTCCACCCGATCGACCGGCGGCGCAAGGTCGTCGACGGGGTCTCGCTGTCGGTCCGGCGCGGCGAGATCGTCGGCATCGCGGGCCTCATGGGCGCGGGCCGCACCGAGCTCGCGATGAGCGTCTTCGGCCGCTCGTACGGGCGGTACGGGGGTGGCACGGTCCTCAAGGGCGGTGCGGCGATCCGCACCCGCAGCGTCCCCGAGGCGGTCGCGCACGGCATCGCGTACGTCACCGAGGACCGCAAGCACTACGGGCTGAACCTCATCGACACCATCGGGCGGAACATCTCGCTCAGCGCGCTCGGCAGGGTCGCCCGGCGGGGCGTGGTCGACGCCCACGAGGAGCGCAGGGTCGCCGAGGGGTTCCGCACCTCCATGAACATCAAGGCGCCCACCGTCTTCGAGCCGGTGGGCCGACTGTCCGGCGGCAACCAGCAGAAGGTCGTCCTCAGCAAGTGGATCTTCGCCGGACCGGACGTGCTGATCCTCGACGAGCCGACACGGGGCATCGACGTCGGCGCCAAGTACGAGATCTACACGGTGATCGACCGGCTGGCCGCCGAGGGCAAGGCGGTGATCGTCATCTCCTCCGAACTGCCCGAACTGCTCGGCATGTGCGACCGGATCTACACCATGGCCGCGGGCCGGCTCACCGGCGAGGTGCCCCGCTCGGAGGCGACGCAGGACGTGCTGATGCGCCACATGACCAAGGAAGACACGAGGGAGAACGACGATGAGCGCTGACGTCACGGCCGAGAAGCCGGTGGCCCGCCCGGCCGGGGGCACCGCCCGGCCGCTGCTCGACGGCATGCGCCGCAACATGCGCCAGTACGGCATGCTGATCGCGCTCGGCGTCATCGTGGCGCTGTTCGCGGTGTGGACCGGCGGCGACCTGCTGCTGCCGCGCAACGTGTCCAACCTGGTGCTGCAGAACAGCTACATCCTGATCCTCGCGATCGGCATGATGATCGTCATCGTGGCCGGGCACATCGACCTGTCGGTCGGCTCGATCACCGCGTTCGTCGGCGGTGTGGCGGCCGTGCTGATGGTCCAGCACGATCTGCCATGGCCGGTCGCGGCGCTGCTGTGCCTGGCCATCGGCGCCGTCGCGGGCGCTGCGCAGGGCCTGCTCATCGCCTACGCCGGGATGCCGTCGTTCATCGTCACGCTCGCCGGAATGCTGGTCTTCCGGGGCCTGACCGAGGTGTTCCTGGAAGGCCAGACCCTCGGCCCGTTCCCCGAAGGCCTGCAGAAGCTCGCCAACGGCTTCCTGCCCGAGGTCGGCCCCACCACGAACTACCACAACCTGACACTCGTGCTCGGTCTCGTGCTGATCGCGGTGGTGATCCGCCAGGAGGTCCGTGACCGGCGCCGGCAGAGCGCGTACGCGCTGGAGATGCTGCCGGCCAAGCTGTTCGCGGTGAAGCTCGCCGCGCTGACCGCCTCGGTCCTCATCTTCACGCTGCTGCTCGCCAGCTACAAGGGCGCGCCGGTGGTGCTGCTCATCCTGGCGGCGCTCCTGGTGGGCTTCGGCTATCTGATGCGCAACGCGGTCATCGGCCGCCATGTGTACGCCATCGGAGGCAACCTGCCGGCGGCGAAGCTGTCCGGCGTACGGGACCGGAAGGTCACCTTCCTGGTCTTCCTCAACATGGGCATGCTGGCGGCGCTGGCCGGTCTGGTCTTCGCGGCCCGCTTCAACGCCGCCTCCCCGAAGGCCGGTCTCAACTTCGAACTGGAGGCCATCGCCGCCTCGTTCATCGGCGGCGCGTCGATGAGCGGCGGCGTCGGCACGGTGCTCGGCGCCATCATCGGCGGTCTCGTGCTCGGTGTGCTGAACAACGGCATGAACCTCGTCGGCATCGGCACCGACTGGCAGCAGGTCATCAAGGGACTCGTCCTGCTGGCAGCGGTCGGTTTCGACGTGTGGAACAAGCGGAGGGTCGGCGCGTAGCCGGTTCCCTGCCGAGCCCGGGGGCGGATCAGCGGGACGGAGACCGACAGGGCGGCGCCCACCCGGCCGGTGCGGTCGGGTGGGCGCGGCACGACCGTCCGGTCAGCGGCAGGTGTCCGGGAGGACCTCGAAGCCGGCGTGCAGGCGCCGATGGTGGTCGACCTGCCGCACCGGACCCGTCAGTGTCACTCGGGCGGTCAGCCGCGGCTCCGTACTGGACGCGCTGAGCCGCAGCTCCAGTTCTCCCGGTTCCACGACGCGCTTCCCGGCCCTGCCGGTGAACGAGGCGAGGTCCGCGGGGACGACCGAGCGGATCCGAACCCGCCGGCCGGGGGCCAGGTCGAGACGTACGTACCCGATGAGCCTCTGTACGGGCTGGACCACGGAGGCCACCGGGTCGTGCAGATACAGCTGTACGAGTTCGGTTCCGGCGCGGTCGCCGGTGTTCGCCACGGTGAGGGCGAGCCGCACTTCGCCGTCCGTGCGGACCTCGGTGTCCTCGACGACCAGATCGCTCCATGCGAAGGCGGTGTAGGTGAGGCCGTGTCCGAAGCCGAAGGCCGGGGTCGGGTCGATGCTGGAGACCTCGCTGCCGTGGCCGAGGCGGGAGGCCAGGTAGGTGGACGGCTGGGCGCCGGGGTGGCGCGGCACGCTGACGGGCAGCCGGCCGCTCGGGCCGGTCCGTCCGCTGAGGACGGAGGCGATGGCGGCCGTTCCCGCCTCGCCGGGGAAGAAGGACTGCACGACGGCGGCGGACTCGTCGGCCGCCCGGCCGAGCGCGTAGGGCCGGCCGGCCAGCAGGGTCGTCACGACCGGTGTCCCGGTGTCGAGGAGGGCGTCGAGCAGCCGGCCCTGCGCGCCGGGAAGGACGAGGGACTCGGCGTCGCAGCCCTCGCCGCTGGTGCCGCGCCCGAACAGCCCCGCGCGGTCTCCGAGGGCCGCCACGACGACGTCGGCGCCGCG
Source organism: Streptomyces sp. CB02980 (assembly GCF_014451325.2). Classification (GTDB taxonomy): domain Bacteria; phylum Actinomycetota; class Actinomycetes; order Streptomycetales; family Streptomycetaceae; genus Streptomyces. Next base: position 53,012 of record NZ_JACSCH020000012.1, read on the forward strand.
GGCGATGCCGAGGGCCTCGGCGAAGCCCTCGGTACCGCCGTCGTCGATGCCGGTTCCCCGCGCCACGAGGACCTCGGCGTCGGGGAACTCGGCCACGAGGGCCTCGCGCAGGGTGGGCAGCGCGATGCCGACGGGGATGTCGGGGTGCTGTGCGCCGACGTGGACGGGGAAGGAGTAGCAGCCGAGGGCGGCCGTGGGAGCCTCGGAGTTGGGGCCGATCAGGGCGATCCGCCGGGGAGTGAGCGGGTCCAGCGGCAGGGTCCCGTCGTTGCGGAGCAGCACGACGGCCTGCTCGGCGATGCGGCCGGCCAGCTCCCGGTTGGCGGCCGGGTCCAGGTCGATCGTGCCCCGGAGGGCGTCGGGTCCGGCCGTGGTGTCGGCATCGCGCAGTGCCGGAGGGACCGGGCTCCAGTCGGGGTCGAGCAGCCCGAGCCGGGTCTTCTGCAGGAGCACCCGCCGGACCGCGCGGTCCACGAGTTCCTCGGGCACGTGTCCCTGCCGGACCGCGGCCAGGAGCGGGGCGCCGAAGGTCTTGACCGTGGGCAGTTCCACGTCGACGCCGGCCGCGAGGGCCGCCCCGGCCGCCTCGCCGAACGTGCCGGCGACGCCGTGCAGGGTCTTCAGGAACGCGATCCCGAAGTAGTCGGCCACGACGGTTCCGGTGAAGCCCCAGGTGTCCCGGAGGAGTCCGGTGAGCAGCCGGTCGTCGGCCGCCGAGGGAACGCCGTCGGTGTCGGTGTAGGCGTGCATCACCGACCGTACGCCGCTCTCCCGGACCGCCATCTCGAACGGGGGCAGGATCACGTCGGCCAGCTCCCTGGCGCCCATGCCGACCGGGGCGAGGTTGCGGCCGGCCCGGGAGGCGGAGTAGCCGGCGAAGTGCTTGAGGGTGGCGACGACCCCGGCGGACTCGAGTCCCTGGACATAGGCGGTGGCGATCGTCCCGACGAGGTACGGGTCCTCGCCGATGGTCTCCTCGACGCGCCCCCAGCGTGCGTCGCGGACGACGTCGAGGACGGGGGCGAGCCCCTGGTGCACGCCGACGGCCCGCATGTCGCGGCCGATGGCGGCAGCCATCTCCCGTACGAGCGCCGGGTCGAAGGTGGCTCCCCACGAGAGGGGGACGGGGTAGGCGGTGGCGCCCCAGGCCGCGAAGCCCGCGAGGCACTCCTCGTGGGCGACGGCCGGGATGCCGAAGCGGTTCGCGGCGGTGATCCGGGCCTGCGTCCGCATCAGTGAGAGGGCGCCGACGGCGGGGTCGACGGGCACGGTTCCGAAGGGCCGGGTGAGCTGGCCGAGGCCGTCGGGCAACAGGTCGTCGAGGTCGACCGGCGCCTCCATGTCGTGCTGGTGCGGCGCGACCTCGGCGCCCTCGTCGGAGGCACCGACCCATACGCCGAAGAGCTGGGCGACCTTCTCCTCCAGGGTCATCTCGTGGATCAGCGCGTCGACTCGGGCTTCGGCGCTCAGCGCGGGGTCGCGCCAGGCGCGGTACGGGGCTTGGGGCTGGATGGCCACGGTGCCGGTCACTTTCCTCCGACCCCCATCAGGCCCTGGACCAGGGCGCGACGGGCGAACAGATACACGAGCAGGATGGGGAGCATGGACAGGACGACGGCCGAGAGGAGACCGGGGATGTCGACGCCGTGTTCCGTCTGGAAGTCGTAGAGGCCCATGGTGATGACCTTGTTCTCCGAGGACTGCGTGAGGACGAGCGGGAACAGGAAGCCGTTCCAGGCCTGGAGCGACGAGAAGACGACGATCGTCGAGAGACCGCTCTTCGACAGGGGTAGCACCAGCTGCACGAAGATCCTCCAGGGGGAGGCCCCGTCGACGGTCATGGCCTCGTACAGCTCGGGAGTGATGTCCCGCATGACGCCGGAGAGGATCAGGGCACAGACGGGCATGGCGAAGGCGGCGGTCGGCAGGATGACGCCGAGGAGGTTGTCGTAGAGGCCCGCCTCGTTGATGAGGTAGAACATCGGGACGATGACCGCCTGGGACGGGATGGCGAGCCCGAGCAGGAAGAGCCGGAAGATCCGGCCGGTGGCCTTGCCGTCGCTGCGCACGATGGCGTACGCGAGGGGCGGTACGAGGAGCAGGACGATCCCGACGACCGCGACCGTGACGACGACCGTGTTGAGGAAGTACTGCGCGAAGCCGTCGTCGAGGTCGTTGACGTAGTTGTCGAGCGTGAATCGCTCGGGGAGGGCCAGAGGGCCGTTCGCCGCGTAGTCCGCACGGGACTGGAAGGTGGCGATCAGCATGACGTACAGCGGCAGGCCGACCACGAACAGCCAGACCAGCGAGCCGAGTCCGGCCAGGTGGTTGGGGCGGCTCCTCATCACACGCCCTCCATGGTGCTGCGCATCCTGTCGTATCCGGTGAGACGCACCATGACCAGGGAGACGAGAGTGGCGACGAGGACGAGGAGGAGCGCGATCGCGGAGGCGCCGCCGAAGTCGAAGCTCTTGAAGGCCTTCTGGTACATGTAATAGGCGCTGTTCGTGGTGTCGGTGCCCGGCCCGCCCTGGGTGAGGATCAGTACGGTGTCGAAGGTCGTGAGCCCGCCGACCACCATCAGGATCATCGAGGTGACGACGGTGTTGCGCAGCTGCGGCAGGGTGATGTGGAAGAACTGGCGTACCGTGCCCGCGCCGTCGATCCGGGCGGCCTCGTAGAGGACCCCGGGGACGGCCCGAGCGGCGCCCTGGTAGATCAGGGTGTGCAGGGGGGTGAACTGCCAGGTGCTGACGAAGACGAGGACACCGATGGCGCCGACCTGCGTGCCGAACAGGTTGCCGTCGCCGAAGATCCATCTGGCCTGTGAGGGGACCCCGAAGTTGGGGTCGAGCACGGCGCGCCACAGGACGGAGACCGCGGTGATGGAGAGCAGGAGCGGGACGAAGTAGACAGCGGAGAGCACGGCCCGGTTGCGCTGCGGGCCGGCGGCCCAGACGCCGAGCAGGATGCTGAGCGGCGTCTGGACGACGACGCCGAGAACGGTGAACACCAGGCTCAGCCAGAGGCTCTTCACCATCACGGGGTCGTCGAGCAGCCGGCTCCAGTTGTCCAGGCCGGCGAACTCCGGAGAACCGAGGCCGTTCCAGCGGGTGAAGGACAGGACGACGACCAGGAGGAGCGGTACGAGGGCGAACAGGCCGAAGAAGACGGCGGCGGGCGCCGCCCAGGCGATGCCCGGGCGGCCCACACCGGTCACGGGGCGGCTGGGCCGTCCGAGCCGGCTCGTCTTCTCGGTGCTGTCCACGGTGGGGACTGCGGTAGTGGTCATGTCAGGCGTTCCGGAGGTCAGGCCGCGGGCAGGGTCTGCATGGCGGCGATGAAGGCGTCAGGACCGGTCTGTCCGCTGAAGAACTGCTGGACGGCCTGGTGGATGGTGGTCGTGGCCGCCGGGGGGAAGGCCTGGTCCCAGGAGAGCTGGAAGGCGGGGGCCTTCTTCACCAGGTCGTACTGGTACGTCGAGTAGGCGGGGCTGGCGGAGCCGTCCAGGAACTTCGGGGTGTTGGCGGTGGTGGGCAGGTTGCCGATGCCCAGCTGGCTCTTGACGAACTCGTCGGAGTACATGAGCTTCAGGAACTCGGCGACGGCCTCGGGGTGCTCGGTGGTCTTCAGGACCGAGTAGAAGTTGTTGGTGTTGCCGGCGAGGTTGGCCGGGTCCCCCTTGCCGCCCTCGACGGTCGGGAAGGTGCCGTAGCCGAGGTCGCTCTTCACGAAGTCCGGGTAGGCGTCCTGCAGGGTGGAGTACTCCCAGGAGCCCATGAGTTCGAAGGCGGCCTTGCCGCTGGCGAGGAGGGCGGGGGAGCCGCCGTCGGTGAACTTGACCGAGTCGTAGTTGGTGCCGAAGGCGCCGGCGTCGATCAGCTCCTTGAGCATGCCGAGGGCCTTCTTGCTGTCGGCGCTCGCCCAGACGCTCTTGTCCCCGTTCACCGCCTTCTGGAAGTGGTCGGGGCCGGCCACCCGGTCGTAGACGTACTGGAACCACATCTGGGTCGGCCACTTGTCGCCGCCGCCGAGAGCGATGGGGGTGACGCCCTTGGCCTTGAGCGCCTTGACGGCGGCCAGGAGCTCGTCCCAGGTGCGCGGCGCGGTGACACCGGCCTCCGCAAGGACCTTCTTGTTGCTGAACAGCAGGACGGGCTGTGTGCCGCGCATGGGTATGCCGTAGGGCTTCCCGTCGACGACGGCGGTGTTGAAGACCGACGGCAGGAACTGGGACTTCAGGCCGGGGTCCTTGGCGATGAAGTCGTCGAGCGGCATGAGCAGGCCGGCGTCGACGTAGGGCTTGATGCTGCCGCCGCCCCAGTTGAAGAAGACGTCGGGCGCCTGCTTGCCGCTGATGATCGTCTGCAGCTTGGACTGGTAGTCGGCGCCGGGGATGGTGTCGAGGACCGCTTTGACCTTCGACGTCTTGTTGAAGGTGGCGACGAGCTGCTTCTCCACCTTGTTGGCGGCATCGCCGTACACCAGGACGTGGATCTCGGCCGAGCCGCCTCCGGCGGAGTCCCCCGAGCCGCCGCAGGCCGCCAGGGACAGTGTCATGGCCAGCGACGCTCCACCGACGACAGCAGTTCTGAGGAGCCGTACGTGACGCTTCATCGCCTCACCTTTCGAAAGAGTTTCGCTCTGAGTGTCGAAACTTCACTGCCGTCGGACGCTAAAGTTGGCGCGGTGAGCCGGTCAACCCTCCGGTGGAGGGTTATCAAAGCGTGACCATGTCGATGGGGGGAGCGGTGCTTTATGCTGCTCAGATGCGAGATGGCGAGGAGAGCAGGCGAATCACGCTGGCGGAAGTAGCGCAGCAGGCCGGAGTGTCACTTTCGACAGTTTCGAAAGTTCTCAACGGCCGGCAGGACGTATCGTCGGCCACCCGCGTCAAGGTGGAGCAGCTCCTCGAAACGCATTCGTACCGGCGGACCACCCGCGTCGCCAGGGAGGCGCCGCTCGTCGAACTCGTCTTCCACGAGCTCGACAGCGTGTGGTCGATGGAACTGATCCGTGGGGTGGAGAACCTCGCCAAGGCGCACCAGGCGAGCGTCGTGCTGACCGAGAGCGGCACTCGTCACGCCCCGGCTCCGGACTGGATCGAAGGCGTGTTGCAGCGCCGGCCGATCGGCGTGGTCCTCGTCTTCTCCTCCCTCCCCGACGCCGTCAAGCGGCAGCTCGACGCGCGGTCGATCCCCTTCGTGATCGTCGACCCGGCGGGTGACCCCGAACCTGACGTGCCGTCCGTCGGTTCGGCGAACTGGTCCGGCGGCGTCGCCGCGACCCGTCATCTCATCGACCTCGGGCACCGGCGCATCGGCATCATCACCGGCCCCGAGGACATGCTGTGCTCACTGGCCCGGCTCGACGGCTACCGGTCCGCGCTGAACATGGCCGGCCTCGCCCACGACCCCTCCCTCGTCCGCTTCGGCGACTTCCACGTCGAGGGCGGATACGCATGGGCCATGGAGCTGTTGCAGCTGCCGGACCGGCCCACCGCCGTCTTCGCCGGAAGCGATCTGCAGGCGCTCGGCGTCATGGAGGCAGCCCGGGTGTGCGGGCTGCGCGTGCCCGAGGACCTGTCCGTCGTCGGTTACGACGACGTGATGATCGCGCGCTGGTCGAGCCCACCGCTCACCACGATCCACCAGCCGCTGCGGGAGATGGGCGAGGAAGCGGTGCAGATGCTGCTCCGCCTGCGCGCGGGGGAGCCCTCGGTGACCCGCATGGAGCTGGCGACCAGCCTCGTCGTCAGGAAGAGCACCGCACCGCCACCCGCACGTCGCTAGGGCCTGTCCGACCGCGCAGGCCGCGGCCGGTCGAAGGGATCGGCGGCGGGAGCGGTGACCACCTTCGGGAGGGCGCCCGGGTGCTCCCGCGCGAGCCAGCCGACGAGTTCCTCCCGTACGGCGCAACGGGTCGTCCACAGGTCGTCGGCGTCCTTGGCGGTCACGATCGCCCGCACCGTGATGCCGGTCGGCGAGGTGTCGGTGACGGCGAGGTCCCAGCCCCGCCCGTCCCAGGTGCCGCAGGTGGCGAGGAACTCCTGGAGGTGCGCCCGTACGAGCGCGACCGGTGTCGTGTGGTCGCAGTGGACGAACACCGAACCCGTCATCTCCGCGCCGCCGCGCGACCAGTTCTCGAACGGCCGCGAGGTGAAGTACGAGACGGGGAGCGTGACGCGGCGCTCGTCCCAGGTCCGGACCGTGAGGAAGGTGAGGGTCACCTCCTCCACGACACCCCATTCGCCGTCCACGACGACGGTGTCGCCGATGCGGACCATGTCGCCGAACGCGATCTGGAACCCGGCGAAGAGGTTGCTCAGCGTCGACTGGGCCGCCACGCCGGCCACGATGCCGATGATGCCGGCCGAGGCGAGCAGGGACGTGCCGAGGGTGCGGAAGGACGGGAAGGTGACGAGGGCCGCGGCAGCGGCGAGCACCCCGACGGCGACGGACACCACCCGCATGATCAGCGTGACCTGGGTACGGACCCGGCGGAGCCGGGCGGCGTCGCGTGAACGTCCGGCGTACCGCGCGTACGAGGACTCGACGACGGCCGCGACCGTCCGCACCGCCAGCCAGGCTCCGCCGCCGATGAGGCACAGCAGCAGGACGCGGCTCACCGCCTCCACGTGCTCTTCGAGCGGCCCCCGGCCGGGCGCCGCTACCGGGTAGGCCCATCGGAGCAGGGCGGCCAGCACGACGACGTACAGCGGTGTGCGGCAGCGGCGCAGCAGCCCCCACAGCGGGGTTTCCGGATGCCTCGCGTCGGCGAGGCGTGCCAGCAGGTCCGCCGCGCGGCAGACGACGAACGCCGCCAGCGCCGAGCCGCCGACGGAGATCGCCAGGCGGACTACGGTCTCCATGTGCTCCCCAGAGGATGAGTCGAACGGGCTCGTCCCGTACGCCTCACCGCCGGCGAGCCCGCCAAACATCCGCTGCCCCGGGCCCCCGGCCGCTCGCCGCGGAGGGGGTGAGAGTCACGGACCGGGGTACGCGAGGAACATCCGACCCCGCAAGGGCGGAGACTAGGGAGGAAACATGGGCCTGGGAGTCTGCATCATCCTGATCGCCGTCGGAGCCATACTCACCTTCGCGTCCGACTGGGAGGTCGAGGGGGTCAACCTCGATCTGGTGGGGCTGATCCTCATGGCCGTCGGCATCATCGGTACCGCCGTGTACACGAGCATCCTGCGCCGCCGCCGGGTCGTCGTTCCCCCGGTCGCCCCGACGGTGACCGAGGACGAGCGGCGGGGCCTGTACTGAGACGGAGGACCGGGGCGGCCCGGACCTGGCACGGCTGCCGGTGCCGGCGGGCGCGGACGTGTTCGTCCGGTGTCCGCCGGCACCGTGCCACCGTCCGTGTGGACGCCGGACGACGACCGACCGGCCCTCAGAGGGTCCGGCAGAGCAGGGCGGCGGGCTTGTCGCCCCTCGCCCAGGCGCCGCTGTGCGCGACGCCGGCCGCGTACTCGTCGCTGCCGCACTGGCCCTTGTAGGTGCCGAGGGCGAACTCGCCGCCGGGCGCGCCGGCGGGACGGTTGTCGCCGCGGTCGAACCAGAGCGTGCGGCCGGTCTTCGGCAGGGCCCGGGCGGCCTCGGCGCACAGCACGGCGGACACGGCCCGGCCGCGGAGGCTGTAGCCGACCATGAACTGGTTCGTGGGGCACTGGAATTTGGTGTAGCCGCTGGCCCAGTCGCCGTCGGTGACGTGTCGCTCGTCGGTCACGACGGTGAACGCGCCGGCGGGCGCGGCGAGTCCGCGTGCTCCGGTGTCGGTGCACAGACCGCGTCCGCCGTCGTGGGAGAGCCCGACGATCCGCTCGCCGTCGGGGCAGGCCGCCTTGCGGGCGCCGTGGTCCCAGTCGCCCTTCGCGCGGGCGCGGAGGGACTGGACGAAGTCGGCGTGGTCCGTGGTGAGCATGTCCCAGGAGTCGGCGACGGGTACGGCGCCGGACCTGCCGGAGGCGTCGACGAGCCGCTGCCAGTGCGGGGTGCGCCAGTCGTCGCCGTCGAGGACGCCTGAGCGCCGGCCCTGGCTGTCGTAGTCCAGCAGCTTCCACCGTCCGTGGCCGGTGAAGCCCACCGCCGGCCAGTAGGCGAAATCGACGTCGTGCTCGATGAGGTAGTCGACGAAGTTCGCGAACCAGGTCCGGCCCTGCGGGTTGGTCTCGTCGGCGCCGATGCCGAACTCACTGATCCAGACGGGCGCGGTGTAGTGACGCCGGGTGTCGTCGGCGACGAAGAGGGCCTGGCGCTGGAGGGTCTGGAAGAGCTCTTCACGGGGGAGCTCCTGGTAGCGCCAGTCGCTGGTCTCGCCCGTGCCGGTCGCGCCGGTGTGGTGGGGGCCGGTGTAGCCGTAGAAGTGGGCCGAGTAGACGAGCTTGTTCGAGGCGACCAGGGTGTGGGACAGCTCGCGGGCCGGTTCGAGGGTGGGCCGTCCGTGCGGGGTGAGATCGGTGGGTATGCCCTGCCAGTTGATGCCCTCGACGATGACGAGGAGGTCGGGGTTGGCCTCGGTGAGCAGCCGGTCGCCGACCCGCTGGGAGGCGGCCCACCAGTCGTGGTCGTTGCCCCAGCCCCAGTTGGCGTCGTCCATGACCGTGCGGCGGACCTCGTTGTAGAGGTCGGCGCCGACGACGCCCTTGTCGTCCTTGTAGCGCTTGGCGAGGAAGAGCCAGTCGGCCTCCCACTGGGCGGTGGACTGGCTGGTGTTCCAGCGCTCGTTGCCGTCCAGTCCGCAGCACCAACGGGAGGTGTTGGTGTGGTTGTTGAGGATGACCGCGAAACCTTCCGCGGTGGTCGCCGCGATCACCGAGTCGAAGACCTGGAGCGGGGTCTTGCCCTTGAGGGCCGGGTTGGCCGCGACGGCGGCGTCCGGCACGGCCCGCTGGTCGTGCAGCATCTCGTTGGAGAAGGGCAGCCGGATGCTGTTGGCGCCGAGCCGGTGGAAGTCGGCGAGGATGTTCGAGAGCGGGGCACGGTCGAGCCCCAGGGGCACCTGGTCGGACTTCTCGGCGTCGTGGTGGCCGGCGGGGTCGTTCACGTCGCCGGTGCCGTTGTACGAGCCCTGGGCGCCGTGCCAGTTCACGGACTTGAGCTTGAAACGGTCGCCACGGGCGTCCACGACGTAGCGGCCGCGGGTGCTGAGCGGCGGCTGCCAGCTCTCGGCGAGCAGGGAGCCGGCGGACGAGGGCGGGGAAGTGGGCGCGCCTGCCCGGGCCGGCGCGGCGGTGGCCGGTGTCCCGGCGACGATGAGGGCCGCGGCGAGCGCGACTCCCAGCAGTGACTTCTTCATGACGGCCTTAGGTGGGTGACGGGTGGGAGCCGTGCCGCAGTATGTTCGCGTAAACACCCCGTGGCTGACAAGACTCCGTACCCACAAGTAACCGCCGTCGGCGGTCCGTTCCCCGGTGTGGTCGTCGTGACCACCGTGAACACCTTCCGGTGGACGCTCGCCCTATGATCAGTCGGGACCGGCAGAGGGCGCCCGCGAACGAAGGGACCGGCATGTCGTCCGTGATCGAAGCACGTGCCTGGCTGCTCCTGTGCCCGGGGCTCAGCCGGGGCACGGACGGTGCTGTCGGCGGAACCCCCGGTCCGGTCACGTCGGCGCTCATGGCCGCCTTCGCCGCGGAGCTCGGGCACCAGGCCGTGGTGGTCCACAGCAGCCGGCTGGTACTCGGTGTGGAAGGCGGACGGCTCACACTCGCCGACACCAGCGGGCAACCCGTCCCCGCGCCGGCCGTGGCCTACGCCCGCCTGTCGACGCCTCAGCTGTCGGCCGACAGGGAAGTCACCCTGCTGCGACACCTGGCTGCGATGGGCACGCAGCTGATCAACCCCGCCGAGGCGGTCCTCGCGGCGGTGAACAAGTTCTGGCACCTGCAACAGCTCGCTGCCGCAGGTATCCCCGTCCCCGACACCCGCACCCACACCGACGCGCCCCTGGAGCACGTACTCGATGGGGGTGTACCGCAGCCGTGCGTGGTGAAGGCCGTACGCGGCCATCGTGGCCGACGGGTCTTCCTCGCCGCTGACGCCAAGGGGCTGCGCGCTGTGGCGGGCAGTCTGGACGACCGGCACCCCTATCTCCTCCAGCGGTACGTCGCCCACTCCCACGGCCGGGACCTGCGCGTCATCGTGGTCGACCGCCGGGCCGTGGCCGCCGCCGTGCGCACAGCCGGTGACGACCGTCTCGTCTCCAACCTGGCGCAGGGCGGCACCCACACCGTCTGCACCGGCCGGTATCCGGACGCGGAGGCGCTGGCCGTCGAAGCGGCGAATGTCATCGGCCTGGGCGTCGCCGGCGTCGATCTCCTCTTCGAAGCCGACGGTTCCTTCACCGTGTGCGAGGTGAACTGCAATCCCACCTGGCGGCCCGACATGCCCGGGATCGAGGAGGCCATCGCCGTCGCCTGCCGCAGCCGTCTCGAAACAGCAGGCTGAGCGCGCCGCCGCATCCGGCGCACGATCGCGACGGCGTCAGCTGCGCTGCTTGACCGCAGCAGACGGCGGCGCGCCAAGGGCGACCGCCTCCCCGTGCACACCACCCGGGCCCCTCACGTCGGCGTCGGCCGCACGTGCCGACGGCGTGGTTCACCCGAGACCCGGCGTCCTTGAGGTAGGGAGGGGCGGTGAGGGTTGGTGTGATCAGCGGGGATCCAGGTCATCCGTTGCTGGCTGCGACCGCGCGGGTGTTGCGGCCGGAACACAGCGTCGAGTTCATCGATCCGGAAGCCGCCCGGTCCGGTGGCGGGACGGTGAGAGGAGGCGGGGCCGGCGGCACCGGCCGTCGCGCCGACGTCGTCCTCCTCAAGACGCAGACGTCCCGGGCGGTGGCGCTGGCGGCCCGGCTGGAAGCGTGCGGGGTGCCGGTGATCAACTCGGTCCGGGCGACCGTCCTTTGCCAGGACCGGTTCGAGGTGGCAGGGGCCCTGCGGGCGGCCGGGCTACCGTTCGCGCGGACCGTGTGCGCGACCACGCTGGGCAGACTGGTGGAGCTCTGCTCGGCGAGGGGCACCTCGTCCCTGCCGGGCTTTCCGCTGATGGTCAAGAGCCAGGACAGCCGTCGGCACGATCTGGTGGTGCGGGTGGACACCCCGGACCGATTGGCCGAACTGGCCTCCGTACGGCGGCCGGGGGAACCGGTGATCGTCCAGGAATTCGCCCCCAACACCGGCTGGGACCACAAACTGTGGGTCGTGGACGGCCGTCTCTTCACGGCTCGCCGCCGCTCCCCACTGGCCGGATCGAGGTCACCCGACCTCCCTGTGCCGATCGCCGCCCTGCCGGCGGAGTGGCCCGCTGCCGCGCTGCGCACCGGCGAGGTGCTGGAACTCGACGTGTACGGAGTGGACATCCTCGACACCGGCGGTGGTGCCGCTCTGATCGTGGACGTCAACGCCTTCCCAGGGGGTGTCGCCTCCTGTGCGGGCGCTTCAAGGGCACTGGCAGCCCTGGCGCTGCGCACGGCTGACAGGGCGCAGGGGACTCTCATGTGACGCACGCTCGGCGGCGAGCCCCTTCCCGTGTGTGAGGGGCGGCCGATGCACCTCACATCTCGACCTCACACCTCGTCGACGTGCGTGGCGGTGCAAGCGCACGGTCTGCTGGTGGCGAGCCAGGGGAGGGCGGGTTCCGCGGCGGATCCGGTGTCGACGGTGAGGTGGAGCCGTGTGCCGCCTTCGGGTACGGGGTAGCTGCGCTGTTCCGCACCGGCGAAGGAGCGGCGGATCACCTCGGCGACCGCGCGGGCGGCTTCGGGGGTGGCGGCGACGATGCGGATCTCGGCGTGTCCGGCCGAGGGCAGGAGCGCGGTGTCGATGGGATGCAAGGTGTGTGGTCCCTTCACGGGTGAGCGAGAGGCCTGGCGGGTGGGTTGTCCCGGGTGTCGGGTGCCCCACCCGCGGCCTTCGGTCGGAGGAGTGGTCTTTGGGGGGATCAGGAGGTGATCAGGGGGGCGGTCAGGGGCGGCCAGGGCCAGGTGCCCGTGAACCGGTGGGGGCCGCAGCGGCGGCTGAGCGGCCCCGCCGTCGGTCTCCCGGGCGTTCGCGCTGTTGCGGGCGTCTCGCATGCGGCGGCCGGTCGCGGCCTCGTCGGACATCAGGACACCGGCGGCCAGGATGCTGCCGGGGACGGCGGCGGCGGTCATGAGCCGGGCGGCTGCGGCGGGTTCGGTGTCGGGCGGGATGACCAGCAGGTCGCAGCGGCCGACGGCGTAGGAGAGCAGGATCATCCTGTCGGGATCCTGTTCGGTGAACCAGCCGACGTGAACGGTGTGCCCGGTGACGACAACCTCGTGCGGGACGACGAGCCAGCGGGTGGGGTTCACGGTGACGCGTGTGATGCGTCCACAGTGCCCCTCGACTGCGTCGACCAGGGGCGGGATCTCGGCGGTGAGGTCACGTGAACGAGGCCACCACGCGCCGTCCAAGAGGCCGGCGGGGGTGGTCTTCGGTGTCAGCGATAGGCGCGCCGAAAGCGTGGGTGCGAGGGCGCTGGTCATGGTCGCGGACCCGTCTCCGGGCCGTCCTGCAGGGCGGCCCAGTGCCTTGATCGCCGGAAACGACGTCCGCGTGGGAGCGGGTGTTCGGGTTACTCCCGGTACGTTCAGCGTACTCCGCCCGGCGGCCGGAACACGCACGCCCTACAGGCCTACGGCACGCGGCACGCCGCACACGGCAAGCGGCGTGTCAGCGTCGCAGAGCCGTTCGGAGCGTGAGTCCGTGGTCGCGCCGCAGCCGGTACAGCTCCCAGCACGACAGGGCCGTCACCGTGACGGGGGCGCCGAGGATGAAGATCACCCGGGCACCCGTCGGGACCTGGTCGTAGGATCCGGTGATCACGTCGACGAGGGCCATCTCCCACACCAGGACACCGGCGAGGATCGGCGGCAGCACTTCATGGATGTCGGCGGTGCGGAACACGTGCACCAGTGACAGTCCGATGCCGTAGAGCGCGAAGCCGAGTGACCACAGGCACAGCACGACGATGATGACCCTCCCGGGGAGCCCCACGGCGTCCCGCAGGCCCGCCAGCTCCGGGGCCATGGCGAGGGCGGAGGTGCCCATGGACGCCATGATGGCCAGCACCGAGCCGAGGGGGCGCAGGGTCCGGCGCAGGTACACCCGGCGCAGACCGTCCCGTGCGGCTGCCACGAAGGCGCCGACCACTACGGGAAAGGTGCAGACGAGCACCAGGACACTTGACCAGCTCTGGTCGAGGCGTTCGCTCGCCACGCCCTGGACGTCGTCGGCGCTCGCGATGGCGTTGTAGGTGACCATCAAACCCACCCAGGCGACGAGTCCCAGCCCGGTCCGCCACAACTGGAGCTTGCGGACCTCCGGGTCGTTGACGATCCCGGGGCGTGAGGGACGGAAGGTCCGCTGGGCGGCGTACAGGGGGTTGTAGAGGCCGCGCAGGATGTTCCGGGCCCGCGAGGGCTCTGCGCGCGGACGCGGGACCGGTGCGTAGATCGGCGGGTACGAGTATCCCGGCGGAGGGCCGGACTGCGGGTACGGGTAAGCGGGCGGAGGGCCCGACTGCGCGTACGGGTATCCCTGCGGCTGACCGGGCGGGGAGTTCGGGTGTCCCGGCGGAGGCACCGGAGGAGCGTAGGGGTGTCCCTGCGGCAGGTTCGCGCCGCTGCTGCCCGCCGCGTCACCGTACCCACCGCTGCCGTAACCGCTCATGCCACGCACCCCCGATGTCCTGCACGTTCGAACCCAGGCATCCTAGGTCCTGGACGCCCTGCGGCGGGTCGCCGGCCAGGGATCGTTCCACGGAGGCCGGCAGCCACTCGGGGGAGATCTGGCGAGGTGCGGTCCGGGTCCCGCTGCGGTACTCACGGAGTATGACCCTGGAGCATCCTTCCGAACGGGTAAGCAAAGGGCGAGGCCTGTTCGAACGCCTCGCGGAGCGAGCGTCGAATCTGACGAGTTCCCCTTTGTTCTTCTCGTTCTGCCTGCTACTCGTCGGAGCCTTCATCGGGGTCCATGCAGCGGGTCTGTCGGTGAGCTGGCAGCTTCTGGTCGGGGACACCATGGTGTCGGTGAGCCTGCTGCTGTTGGCTCTTCTCAAGAATGCCGAGCGGCGGGCAGACCGTGCTGTCCAGCGCAAACTCGACGCGATCGCGCTGGCGCTGCTGGAGGAACGCCGACGTGCCACCGGTGAGGTGTTCGACTCGCTCGAGGAGGCCATCGGCATGGAGGAGGACTGCTGAGATACGCCGTGACGTCGCAGGCCGCCCTGGAGTGGGAGGCTGGAAGACGAGGGTGCCGACGCGGTTCGGGAGGGCCGTACGGGATTCGACATCCCTTCTGCCGCAGCCGGCGGCAGGAGGGCCTTGGAGGGCCGACGACGTGACGCGTGCAGAGTGGCTTCTGACACCCGGCGAACGTGGCAATTCCGCGACGCGCCTGGACGTGCGCCGCCGGGACGGGAAGGCCTGGTCCGAGGGCAATCGGGCGCACGCCCTGGTTCACGGTGCCGCGTACTTCACGGAGCTGCTGGAGGCCATCCGTGTCATGCGCTCCGGCGACCTGCTCCTGTTCACCGACTGGCGCGGTGATCGCGACGAGCGGCTCGCCGGTCCGGGCACCGAGATCGGCACGGTTCTGCGCGAGGCGGCCGGCCGTCACGTCGTCGTGAAGGGGCTGTTGTGGCGCTCCCACCTGGACAGTCTCCGGTTCAGCGAGAAGGAGAACCGCCGCCTCGGCGCGGAGATCGAGGAGGCGGGCGGCGAGTGCCTGCTCGACATGCGGGTGCGGCCCGGAGGCTCGCACCACCAGAAGATGGTGGTGCTGCGTCACCCCGGCCGCCCGGAGCTTGATGTGGCGTACGTCGGAGGAATCGATCTCTGCCGCAATCGGAACGACGACGCCGCGCACTCCGGCGACCGTCAGTCTCTGCCCCTCGCCTCCGCCTACGGTCCGCACCCGCCGTGGCACGATGTACAGCTCGCCCTTCGCGGCCCGGTCGTCGGCGACGTCGAGGCAGTGTTCCGCGAACGGTGGCAAGACCCCTCTCCGCTCAGTCGCAGCCCGGCCACCCGCCTGCGTGCGTTGATGCACCGGGAGGACGCCGACGCGGGCAGACTGCCGCCGCAGGCCCCCGATCCCGTTCCGTGCGGCACGCACACCGTGCAACTGCTCCGCACGTATCCGAACCGACTGTTGCGCGGCTATCCCTTCGCCCCCGACGGAGAACGGAGCATCGCACGGGGGTACCTCAAGGCGCTGCGACGGGCAAGGGCCCTGATCTACGTCGAGGACCAGTACCTGTGGTCCCCGAGGGTGGTGGCCTGCTTCGCCCAGGCTCTGGCCAGGCACCCCGGACTCCTGATGATCGGAGTCATCCCCGCGTTCCCGGAGCAGGACGGCAGGCTCACCCTGCCCATGAACCTGGTCGGGCGGATCACGGCTCTCGACGAGTTGCGTCGCGCCGGCGGCGACCGGGTCGCGGTCTACGGACTGGAGAACCACGCCGGGACCCCCGTGTACGTACATGCCAAGGTGTGCGTGATCGATGACGTGTGGGCCTCCGTGGGCTCCGACAACATCAACCTCCGCTCGTGGACCCACGACTCCGAGCTCAGCTGCGCCGTCATCGACGAGAGCCTGGACCAGCGGCGACCACGCGACCCCGGAGGACTCGGGGACGGCGCGCGTGTCTTCGCCCGAGAGCTGCGCCTGGGGCTGATGCGTGAGCACCTGGACGCGCAAGGGGCCTCGGGGCAGCGGGCGGCAGCGGCGCCGGACGCACTGTGCGACCCGGCGAGCGCCTTCGGTGCCTTCGAGGAGGCTGCCGCAGCACTCGACGCGTGGCATGACGCCGGCCGCGGTGGTCCACGCCCGGCAGGCCGCCTGCGCCGGTACACGCCTCCGGATCTGTCCGGGGCGCAGCGGGCGTTGGCGACTCCGCTGCACCACGTTCTGGTCGATCCGGACGGCCGTCCGCTGCGGTTGCGGCGCCACAACACGTTCTGAACACATCGTTCCGCCGGCGCGGTGAGGAGAGGAAGACGTGAGACGTGGGGCCTCAGACGTGAGGCGTCAGACGTGCGACGTGAGGCGTGAGGTCGCCACGGCCGCATGCCCTCATCAGGACCTTCCGTCGACGGGCGGGATTCCCGGTGTGTGACTAGCGTGACCTGTGGAACCAATCCGCAGGAAGGGGCCGGGCGTCCAAGCCGAGGTGGGTTCGCCGGCCCACCGGCTTCCGCCGCGCCGTCACCCTCGTCCACGTCGGCGGCGACCGGCAGGAGCCCTTCCTCCGCTGGGCGCAGGCAGAGCCGCTCCCCGCCCTGCGGCAGCTGTGAGGAGGGAACCATGGAACGTGCCGCGCTCTTCGATGTCGACGGGACCCTCACCGACACCAACTATCTTCACGTGGTGGCATGGTGGGAGGCACTGCGCCAGGCCGGGCACCGGGTGCCGATGCACTCCGTCCACCGGGCGATCGGTCTGCCCGGCGAGGACCTGCTCGGCCACCTCCTGGGAGGCGACCGTGACCACGCGCAGGACGACCGCCTGAGCGGCGCGCACGACACCCTGTACGCCACCTGGTTCGACCGGCTGCCCGCCCTGGCATCGGTCGCCGACCTGCTGCGCACCCTCGCCGGCGGCGGCTGGGTGGTCGTCCTCGTCACGTCGGCGAAGGACAGCGAACTCTCGGCCCTGCGCCGAGCCGTCGACGCTGACGACGCCATTGCCGAGACCAGTACGTCCGATGACGTCGAGGAAGGCAAACCCGCACCGGAACCCGTCCGGCACGCCCTTCGGCTCGCCGGGGTGCCACCCGAGCGGGCCGTGTTCGTCGGCGACACCGTGTGGGACATGCGGGCGGCCACCCGCGCTGGTGTGACCGCCGTGGGCCTCCTCTCCGGTGGAATCCCGCGGGCCGACCTGGAAGAGGCCGGTGCCGCCGCCGTGTACCGCGATCCGACCGATCTGCTGGCCCGTCTCGGTGACAGCCCGTTCTCCGCCGTCTAGACCAGAGGCGGGAGGACTGCGGCTGCGCCGGGTGCGGCGTCGAGGGATGACAGGGAGTGTCAGGTTTGCCGGTCAGAATGCCGGTCAGAACCCATGTGTAGCGTTTATTCCCATTTCAGGGGAGTGGTCAGTCGTGTCGGACAAGGAGAAGGGCCGCGCCAAGGCTGAGCAGGTCAAGGGCAGGCTCAAGGAGATGGTCGGCCGTGTGCTGGGCAACGAACGTCTGACCGCCGAGGGGCGTGCCGAGAAGGCGAAGGGGAACGCCCGCCAGGCCAAGGAGAAGATCAAGGACGTCTTCAAGGGCTGACCCGGTGGCGGTGTGCGTCGTGGTCGAGGAGCCGCCGTGGGTGCCGAGGACGGTGGGTCGACGAGAAGCTGTTCGCCGACGAACGCAGAGGACGTGCCCGTGTGAGACGTCAGTTCCCGCACAGAGAAGGGGCGAACGGCGGTGGCTCGATGAGAAGCGTGGGCGTGGAGGAAGAGCTGTTGCTGGTGCATGCCCGCAGTGGAGAGCCGCTCGCTCTGGCCGGTGCGGTCCTCGCGGCCGCGGACCGGTCCGTAGGCCGGCAGCCGGACGACGAGGGTGAGCCGGAGCACGCCTTCGAGAAGGAACTGCAGAAGGAACAGGTGGAGTTCGCCACCAAGCCGGTGACGGAGATGGGCGAACTCCAGGACGAGATCATCCGCTGTCGCGCCGAGGCCCGCCGACACGCCGCCTCCGCGGGCGCCCTCGTCGCGGCCCTCGCCACCTCACCGCTGCCCGCCCAGCCCTCGCTGAACCCGGGCGAGCGATACGCGTGGCTGGGCGAGCAGTTCGGCCTGACCGCGCAGGAGCAGCTCACCTGCGGCTGCCACGTCCACGTCTCGGTCGAGTCGGACGAGGAGGGTGTCGCCGTACTGGACAGGATCCGGCCCTGGCTCGCCGCTCTGATGGCGATGAGCGCGAACTCGCCCTTCTGGCAAGGACAGGACAGCCAGTACGCGAGCTATCGCAGCAGAGTGTGGAACCGGCTGCCCTCGGCCGGCCCGATGGACGTCTTCGGATCCGCCGATCGCTACCACGAGCAGGTCCGCGCGTTGCTCGACACCGGCGTCCTGCGCGACGAGGGAATGATCTACTTCGACGCCCGGTTGTCGGCCACCTACCCCACCGTGGAGGTCAGGGTGGTGGACGTGTGCCTCGAAGCGTCGACGCCGGTACTCCTCGCCGCCCTGGTGCGCGGCCTGGTCGAGACCGCCGCCCGGGCCTGGCGGGCCGGAGAGCCGCCCTCCCGCGTCAGTACGAGCCTGCTTCGGCTGGCGGCGTGGCGGGCCGGTCGGTCGGGCTTGGAAGGCCCTCTCCTCCACCCCGAAACCATGCGGGAGGCGTCGGCGGCGGAGGTCGTCCGGGAGCTGTACGCCCATGTCCGGGAGGCCCTGGTCGAGAGCGGCGACGACGAGAGGGTCCGCGAAGGGATCGCTGGTCTGCTGGAACGGGGAAACGGGGCCCACGTCCAGCGCGAGCTCCTGCGCACTCATGGCAGTCTCGCCTCGGTGGTCACCCACTGCGCGGGTATCACGGGCGACTCCCGAGCCTGAGCCGCCGAACCGACGAAGGAGGCGGGCGTGAGGAAGGCCCCGGGCACGAAGCCGGCTTCGTAGAAGGCGGGGACGTTTCGGCGCCGGAGGTCCGGCACAGGTCGTCGTCCATGCCCGCGACGGCCACGTCAGAACGGCCTACACCTACGGCGACGCCCCCGTGGCATCCCCCGATGAACGTGGCCGCAGGGCAGGGGAACGCGGGGGCCTCTTCTGGGTTTCGCTGCCCGCAGGGCAGAGGAGCTGAAACTAGGCTCGTGCCGTGGAACAGCCCGAGCACCGCGCCGAAGGCGCGGGACCGTTCACCACCCGGCTCACCTGGCACCGCCCCGAAGGGGGGACGGTCGTATGGGAGTCGCGGCTCGCGCGCAAGCGCGGGGCGCTGTCCGTCCGCGGCCCCGGGGGCACGGTCGCCCTGTCCCCGACTGCCGACGCCGAGGCCCTCGATCGCCTCCGGAGGCTCAACTCCGTCGCATCGGGTGCGTTCCTCCTCGGCGGAATGCTCTTCGCCCTCGGCGCCGGGGTCGCCCAGTTCGGCTCGGGCGACCCGGTCGAGAGCGCCTCGATCTACTTCGCGGGCGGGCTGTTCTTCACCATCGGCGGCTACACCGCGCTCTTGCAGGTGCTGAACGCGCCTCGCCACTCCGAACCGGGCGGCCCACCGGCAACGATCGGCTGGAGGTGGTGGGGGTACGAGCCGATGCGTCTGGACTGGCTCAGCACGTTCGTGCTGTTCGTCGGGACGCTTGTGTTCGGAGTCAACCTGCTGGACTCCTTCCTGCAGGGGCTCACCGTCCAGCAGACCAACCGGCTGATCTGGACTCCCGACGTGGTCGGGTGCGTGCTGTTCCTGGTTTCGGGTCATCTCGCGTTCGTCGAGATCTGCCATCGTTCCCGGCCCTGCATCCGCTCGCGCAGCATCGGCTGGTGGGTGGTCGCGGTGAATCAGTTCGGGTCGGTGCTCTTCATGGTCTCTGCGTTGGCCGCATTCACCCGGCCCGCGACCCAGAGCCTGGTCAACGCCGACATCGCCAACTGGGGGACGTTGTGCGGTGCGCTGTGCTTCGCGCTCGGCGGTGTACTGCAGGCTTTCGAACGTCCCTAGGGGGTGTCTTGCCGATCAGGCCGGGCTCGCGGCGCCCGGCACCGCGCCGCGCCCGTTCCCCGAGGACGCCCTCGCCCGGACCGCCTTCCCGTCCGGCTTCCCGCTGTCACCGAGCCTGCGCGCCTGCGGTGAGGCGGGCGCCGTACCCCTTCTGAGACCGCGCCGCCCCGCCTCCGCCCCGGAGTCCCGGCCGCCTCGCCCCCCTCCGGCACCCGCAAGCCCGCGCGCGGCGTGCGCGACGCCACGGACGGGCTCAGACTGGACAGAGTGAGCAGCCGGACAGAGCCTGATCCGCAGCCGCACCCCACGCAGCAGAAGGGCGCGCGGCTCCCGAACCAGACAGTGGCACTCGCGGCGATGATGTTCGCGGTCGCGATGACCTTCATCGACCAGACCATCGTCTCCATCGCCGCCCCCGACATCGTGCGCGAACTGGGACTCTCCAGCGCGGGCATGCAATGGGTGGTCAACGCCTACCTTCTCGCCCTCGCCGCGTTCTTCGCCCTCGGCGGCCGCCTGGCCGACCTGTACGGGCCACGGCGCATCGTCGTCATCGGCACCCTCGTCTTCGTCATCGCGTCGGTCCTCTGCGGGTGTGTTCCGTCCGGCGACTACGCCCAGCCCTGGCTCATCGCCTTCCGGGCCGTGCAGGGTCTCGGCGCGGCCCTGCTCTTCCCTGCCGCGCTGGCCGTGGTCGTGGCGGTGTTCCCCGTCGAACGGCGGGGCAGGGCCCTCGCCCTGTTCTTCGGGATCTCCGGAGCGCTGACCGCCGTCGGCCCGCTGCTCGGCGGCTGGCTCACGGCCTCGTGGACCTGGCGCGCCGTCTTCTGGGTCAACGTGCCGGTCGCGATCGTCGCCCTCATCCTCACCGCCCGCGCGCACATCGCGGACCGCCCGCGCCCCGGAACCCTCGACGTGCCCGGCGCCGTTCTCGTCGCCGCCGGCATGGGCCTGAGTGTCCTCGGCTTCCAGCAGGCCTGGTCATGGGGATGGGGGAGCTGGGCGACCTGGCTGTGCGTCGTCGGCGGCCTCGTGATCCTGTACGTGTTCGTACGGTACGAGCGGGGCGTCCGCCACCCGCTGATCGACCTGCGGGTCTTCCAGGACAAGGCGTTCACGGTGGACGCGGCCGTGCTGTTCTTCGCGATGCTCGCCTTCGTGCCGGTGTTCTTCTTCTCCTCCGTCTATGCGCAGGTGTCCCTCAGCGCCTCTCCCAACCAGGCGGCGCTCTTCCTGCTGTACTTCTTCGTGGGCTTCGCCCTCGCCTCCCAGTGGGGCGGCCGGATCCTCGACAAACGGGGTGCGCGCCCCGCGCTCAAAGCGGGAACGATCCTGGGCGCGGTCGGCTTCGCCCTGTGGGCCAACGAACTGACGAACCTGTCCATGCACGACCAGTGGCCCTACGCGGCGCTGGCCGGCGCGGGGATCGGCTTCATCCTGGCCCCGGCGTCGACGGACGCGGTCAACCGGGCCATCGGCACCTCGTACGGCGAGGTCACCGGCATCACACAGACCGTCCGCAACTACGCGGCGAGCATCGGCCTGGCGGTGTTCGGCACCCTGCTGTCCCGGGCCATGACGGAGAACGTCACGGACACGCTCCGGGCACGGGGCATCGAACCCGCCATCGCCGACCAGGTCGCACGCGGCATCACCGACTCCGTCTCCGGCCACGGCGACGCCACCCCGCCGACCGGCACCGGCCAGGTCGCCGAAGCCACCCGCGACGCCATGTCGTCCATCCAGATGGACTTCGCCCAGGCCAACCAATGGGTCTTCTACGGCATGGCCGTCGCCCTCGCTCTCGGCTTCCTGTGCGCCATCCGCCACCCGGGCGACCGCGCCATCCCGAAGGAACCGGACCCGACACCTCCGGAGTGACGAGGGTGTGCCGCCCCGGCGACCACGCCGAGGCCGTCGAGCCGGCCCGTGGCTTCCCCGGGTGGTGACGCCCCGCTGCAGTTCGACGTCGACGACACGCTGACCCCGGCCGACCGCGACGAGATCGGCCTGCGGCTGTTCAAGACGGCGACGGCGACCGTCTTCCCGGCGGGCGCGAAGCTGCCGGAGTACGGTCGCTTCGTCCCGCCCGACTGGCGTGAGGACCCCGCGGCCCGCGAGGTGGTCGAATCCCGCACGCGCGTGCTGGAGAGCACCGGCGCACGGCTGCCGGTCGAGCGGCTGCGGCTGCAGTGGACCCCGTCGTCCCTGCTCCCGGAGTCCAAGGCGCGTCTCGCCTTCCGCCCGTTGGCCGACCGTGAGGACCTCCTCGCCCTGATGACCCCGGTCATGGAGGGCACCCTCGACGCCCACGGCCAAGCGCATCTCGCATCCGGGCTGAGCCCGCGCGAGGCGGCGGAACGGCACTGAGAGATCAGGCTTCGGTCTGGTCAGGGGTTCCGAGTTCGAACGTCGGCTCGTCGACCTCCGCGCGGTAGGCCTCGACCAGTGCGCTGGTCCAGGTCGCCCCTTGTTCGGGGGCGCCGTCCAGGTACATGGAGATCTGGAGGCCCCGCTCCTGGCTGGTTTCGCCGCCGGCCGCCGGCGGGGAAGTCTCCGATACGGTGCGGAAATCCTGGATGTCGGAGTCGGTCAAGGTCCACATGAGCGTCCCGCCCATGGCGCCGGCGTCGTCGATGCCCAGGATCCGCGCCGCCTGCGAGACGAGCCCGGGCACCTCGTCACCCACCTCCGCGGCCAGTCCCCGGAGGAGCGAGGGATGGCTTGTGCGCTCCCGGCGGCTCATCCGTTCCGCCTCCTCGACGACGGCCCTCCGCAGCTCCACTGCCTCTGCCGACCGGTCGCTGCCGGAGCGGCGGTACACCCTCAGCCGAGCGACGCCCGCCTGCAGCCACTCCACGCGGCCGGGGATGGTGCCGGTGGCCTGCTGTGCCTGGCTCAGCAGGCCGAGCGCTTCCGAATACGCTCCGAGTTCCTCTGCGATCCGGGCCCCCAGTACCGCCACGTCCCAGAAGGTCGTGGCGTCACCGTGCTCACCGGCCCGCTCCAGCGTCTCCGCCACGAGGCGCGTCGCCTCCTCCGGATGCCCCAGTGCGGCCAGCGCCTCGATCTCCAGGGCAGCGATCTTCGGGTGCAGGTTCCCTCCGGGCCGCGCTCTGATCAGGGACAAGGCCGTGGACGCCTGCCCGTCGTCGAGCAGCGCGCGGGCCTTGCGCATCACCTGTCGGGCCCAGGCTTCTCCGTCCGCCTCGGCCAGTGCTGCCGGATCGACCGCGATGTCGAGCCGATGGGCGAGATACACCTGGCTGGACGGCGGCAGCTCGTCGAGCGCCGAATCGAGGAAGGCGCTCGCTTCCGGCACCCAGTGCTTGTCCAGCGTGGACGTGGCCTGGCCCAGGGCGAGCCGGTGGTAGAGCTCTTCGGCACGGGCCTGCGGTCCGTCGAAGGCGTGGTAGTGGCGGATCGCGCGGCGGTGGATGCTCCGCGAGGTCTCGGGATGGTCCCGGTAGAGCAGCGGCAGCGTGGCCTCTCGGACATCCTTACGGTGGACGAGCACGTCCTGACCGGGCACCGCGTCGACCAGCGTCGCCTCCGCCGCCAAGAGGCCGAAGAGCCGTCGCGCCTCTTCACCGGAGATCCTGCCCAGGCCGCAGGGGACGGCCAGCACTTCCTGGATCAATTCCGGGGTGATCCGGCGGAGCGTCAGGCCCGGACTGGCGATGCTCCGCAGAGCGGCGTCTTCGATGTCGTCCAGGATGCGCCGGTACAGCACCGCCTGGACTTCGGCGTCACCGAGGCGGAAAAGGATGCCGCGGAGCTTCTCGGGGTCTCGCAGACCCTCCTCGCCCTCGCGCACGATCAGTTCTGCGGCCAGCTCGAGACTGAGCGGGCTCGCGCCGATCTTGCGGGTGACGGAGCTCAGGAAGCCCTCGTCCGCCGTGATGCCCGCCCCGGCGAGCCGGGTGCGCAGGAATTCCAGCGCGAGATGGGGCTCGAGTCCCGACAGCGGGATCTCACGTGTCGGCCGGTGGAGAGGGGTGCGGCCGGCGAACACGACGCGCAGCATCGGATGAGCGCGCTGAAGGGCGTCGAGGAAGTCCCACAGGCGGTCCATGGCCTCGATGCCCTGGCGCTGCGCCCGCTCCACCGTGTCGAGAACGAGGAGGAGCGGGAGCGGTCGATCTTGCGACACCGCCCGTGCCAGCTGAGCGAACCGGCCCACGAGTATCTCGTCGTCGGCGCCCATGACCTGGGGAAGGGGGCCCTCGACCCCCTCGACGATCACTGCCGTCTGTGAGAGCAGGGTCGCTCGCACGGCGTGTTCCAGCGTCCCCGCTTGCTCGGCGCATGCCGGATACAGAAGGCCGAGCTGGTGCGTGGCCTCGGCCAGCAGCGTCAGGGGCTGCTGTGGCAGCAGGTCGCCGCGGTCGAAGGTCAGATAGCTGAAGGGGAACTGCCGTTGGCCCGGCGTGCCGGCGTGGTCGAGCAGGTAGCGGGCCACGAGGGTGGACTTCCCGACGCCTCCGGGCCCGTGCACGGCGACGGGCGGGGAGCTGGACAGGCCGGAGCCTCCGCCGGGGGCCTCCACGTACTCCGCGATCTGGCCCAGCTCCTTCTGCCGGCCGACGAAGACGTTGCCCGCCAGGACGCGCAGAGGCTGGAAGATCGTCGCCAGACTGATCTTGCTGCGGACGTCCTCGGCGGCGGGCAGCTCGACCCCCTGCTCGGCCAGTGCCTCCCACGCTCGGCCTGCGGCGCCCAGCCACTCGGCGACTCGCAGAGTGCCCGTCAGCTGGTCCAAGGTCTGCTCGTCGGAAGGGGGAGCCTTGCCGCGCAGGTACGCCTCCGCCATGGCGCGCTCGATGTCGGCCGGGTCGGACCTCACCTCGGCGAGGGTGTCCAGCAGTCGCTCGCGGTCGCGGAGCCGGTTCAGAGTGGTCGTGCGCACGCCGGACGACAGCCTCCAGCGGCTGCCCGCAGTGGTGCCCACCCGTTCGCAGTCCTCGATGACGAAGGTACGGAGGGCCTCGTCCCCGTCCTCGCCCGGGCCGGTTCCGGCGGTCAGCGCCCCCGCCTCGAAAGAGCCGAGGAGCACCGTCGCTCTACGGTAGGCCCAGCGGACGCTGTTGACGTCCGGGGCCGTGGGATCGAGCGTGAAGGAGTCGCCGGCGTGCACATCCTTGAGGCGCGCGGCCATTTCCCTGCCCGTGATGAGCTTGGTCTCAGCCATTGAACTCCTCCGGCAGGCCGAAGGTCGACCGGGCGATGTCCACGGCGTTCTCGGACAGTTGCGCCAGCGGCGGGGGTGACGGAAGGGGGTGGCCGTTCAGGAGTTTCTGCACCATCATGGTCGCCGCGTCCTCGTCGATCGGCTGCCCGGCGGCCGCGCCCACCTTCTCGAAGAACGACCTCAGGTGTTGTTCCTCGATGGGGGCTATGGGATCGCGCAGCACGGACCGCTCCACAGCGGGCAGCAACCGCGCGTGGAAGTCCGCAAGCACCACACGTAGCCCGAATCCGACCTCATGCCGTTCGGCGACGACGGCGATCTGCCCGACCAGCCACACCGCGGCCGGGGTCAGGCGATCCTCCGTCGGGCCGTCGAAGAGGATCCAGAGGTCGCCACCCTCCGCTCGTACGCGGCCCTTGAACCAGGCGAGCAGGACGCGGGCCTGAGTGTCCGGAGGCTCCTCGACAAATGGATCACGCATGGGCCAGCCGAGTTGATCGCAGATGTCCCGCATGACGTCCACGGGTGTGGCCTTGCTCCCGGCCCACCGCTCGAAGTCGACCACACCGGGAACGATGTCGAATTCATCGAGCACGTAGGAGATGAAGGACAAGGAATGACTCTTTCCGTATCCGTCATCGCCGGTGAGGATGAGCGCACCGCCGCCGCCCGTGCCGGTGAGATCCTGAATGTGTTTACGCAGCGTGGACCTGTCGAAGAGCACCTGTGGACGCCGTTTCCCGAACATGATGAGTCTGACTCTGTCCGTCACGGATTGCGGCGGTTTGCTGAGGAGTATGCCGAAGATGGGGTATGCCGCACTGTTCAGGTCGCGTTCGACGCACTCGACCAGGACACGCAAGCGGCCCTTCCTGGCCGCGCTTTCCAGGAGGTGCGGCCATGCGTCCGTCATGGCGACGCCGGTCCACGCGTAATCGGCGATCTTCAGCCCCGCCGCCTGGATGATGGTCTGGGTGCTGTCCGCCTTCTGGTAGATGGTCATCAGGCTGTTGAGGAGCTCCTTCCCGTCGGCGTCCCCGAACGGGAAATGCCGTTGGTCGAGGATGTTCATCGCAGCCTCACAGCACCCCAGCAGCCGTCAATCCTTCAAGGACCCGCCCGATCCTGACTCCCTGGTTGCGGTATTCCGGCGCATCGACGGATCCGTTGCGCACCCATCGATGGTGGAGGCCGACCAACCGCCAGCGCTCGTCGAACACGGGCGAACCCGAGGAGCCCCCCTCGGTGTCCGTCCAGTACTGGACGACATCGTCATCCACATGCCGCACGACGTTGTGGTGCACCCCGAACTTCTTCGTTCCTCCGCTGGGGTGCTGAATGATGTAGACCCGGTCACCGTTGGCGACCGGTACGGACGCATCCAGCTCGATCACCGGGGTGTCGTCGGGCAGTGGAGTCTCGGACCTGATGACCGCCCAGTCGTACTCCTTCACGCCCTGGATCGTGTCGGGCCTGCCCATGACCACCGTGTGGGCCAGATCCCGTCCGGCGAAATCCTTCTCGTATCCGAACCAGGCCTCCACCTTCGTGGCCGGCCCGCCCCCGTGATCGTCGTCGAACAGGACATGGTGGTTCGTGAGCAGCGTGTCGTCACCGATACGGAAGGCCGTTCCGTAGTAGCTGCCGCTGGGGAGGGTGACCAACAGCCTCGCCACGGAGGGTGCGAGTTCCACTCCGCGCCGCAGGAAGGCCACATCGAGCAGGGAGTAATCGCTGAAGATCTGCCGCTCCCGGGCATCGGGATCGCTGAAGTTCTTCCACACTCCGGCAGGCGCGGCCGGCTCGGGCGCCTCCACCACCGGCGTCGACTGCGTCAGCTCTCGCAAGCGAATCGCAACCGCCGTATCGGCGCCGGACTCGATTTGCGCGAGGAGCGCCCTGAGCTTGTCCTGATTCCTTGCCTTCTCGATCAGATCGTGCCAGACCAGAACCATCGGCCTTCCCCATCCGATGGTTCCCGGCGGTATCCCTGCTTGCGCTGCAAAACCGACAACGCTGTCTTCGCGAAAGTAGGTGTTGCTCAGATAGTCCCTCAACTCCCGTGCCGCCGGGCTCGTCCAGTTGAAGGGAAGGGTGTCAAGGAAGTGCGGCATCGCGACGCTCCGTCTCTGCAGCCCTCATGGCCATTTTAGACCGCGCAGAGCTCGTTCTGCGCATTGGTCCTCGGATGCGCCCACGGCGTCGGCGGAGGAGCATGAGCAGGAGAAGGGGGTGCTGTCATGGCAGGCGAGAACCCGTATCCCGACATCCCCGGGTGGGTGGTGGAGGGGGAATTGGGGCGGGGCGGCATGGGTGTGGTGTACGCCGCGGTGGACTCCACGAGCGGCGAGCGGCGTGCACTCAAGACCATCAGCAGCACCGTGGCCGATCCCTCCCCGGAGGCGGTCGCGCTCTTCGAACGGGAGATCCGCATTTCCATGGGTCTGCTCCATCCGCACATCGTCCGGCTGGACACCTTCGGGCAGGCGGGCTCGCTCTGCTTTCTCGTCATGGAGCTGTGCGACGCGGGTTCCCTGATGGACCGCGTCGTGGCGGACGGCCCGATGCCCGCCACGGAAGCGGTGCCGCTGTTCCTGGACGTGCTCGCCGCCCTCTCCTACGCTCACACGTCGGGCGGGACGGTGCACCGCGACATCAAACCGCAGAACATCCTGCTGACGGGGAGCCCGGGCGGCGGGAAGGTGGCCAAGATCGCCGACTTCGGTCTCGCCAAGGCCTATCAGACTGCTGGAATCAGCGGACTCACGAAGACCGGTGCGGTCGCGGGCACCCCCGCGTTCATGCCGCGGGCGCAGGTCGTCAACTACAAGTACGCCAAACCGCCTGTCGACGTCTGGTCCACCGCCGCATCGCTCTACTACGTCCTGACGGGACACACACCCCGCGACTTCGTCCCCGGTCGCAACCCTTGGCTTACCGTCGCCAACGACCCCGCCGTTCCGGTCTCGGACCGTGGTGTCCCCCTCCCGAAGGACCTCACCGCGGCTCTGGACCGGGCGCTCAGCGACGAGCCGGACGAGATGTACCCCACGGCGGAGAGGCTCGCCGCGGCGCTGGTACGCCCCTGAGCCCGGAAGCGCAGGCCCGCCCATGACCTCCGACTGGCAGCCCGGCACCACGGTGCTGAAGGAGTTCACCGTCCAACGGATCATCGGGGCAGGTGGCTTCGGCCAGGTGGCCCTCGTCCACAGCCTGAGGTCCGGGGAGCTGTACGCCGCCAAGCGCCTGCTCGACGCCGATCTCGTACACCAGGGGCACCTGATCGCCGAAGCGCAGCGGTGGATCGCACTTCCCGCCCATCCGTACATCACCGAGTGCAGGTTCACCCGGACCGTGGGAGACGAACTCGTCGTCTTCAGCGAGTTCGTCCCCGGTGGTTCCCTGGACGACCGGATCCGGTCCGGAAAGCTGTACTCCGACGACGAGACGGTCACCCTGCGCCGGATCCTCACGGTCGCGACGCAGGTGGCCTACGGGCTCGACGCCGCTCACGCGACCGGGCTGCTCCATCTCGACGTCAAACCGGCCAACGTACTGTTCGGCGCCGCGGACGCCGCGAAGATCACCGACTTCGGTCTCGCCGACGTACCGCACGAGAGCGTGAAGGTGAAGGCCCAGCTTGGGCATGCCATCGACTACATCGTGGACGATCCGCTCCTGGATACGGGACAGGCCCGGGCGATGAAGGGATCACTCGGCGCGTTGCTGTTGCCCGAGTACGAGCATCTGCCAGGGTTGACGGCGCCTCAGACACGAGGACACACCTCGGCCTACGCGTCTCCGGAGCAGACCGACGGCCTGCCGGTCGGGCCGGCGGCGGACGTGTGGAGCTGGGCGCTGACCGTGGTCGAATTGCTGGTCGGCGACCGGACATGGCAGTCCGGGGCCGTCGCGATGCTGGTACTGCAAGCAGCTCGACGGGAGCGACTCACCGACCGGTCCATCGCCGTACCGCCCCCGCTGGCCGAGCTGCTGGGGTCCTGCTTCCAGGAGGATCCGCAGGAGCGGCCGGTCTCGCTGCGCATGCTGGCGGACGAGTTGCGGACCATCGCGGAGCGGGAGACGGGTGGCCCGTTGGCGGACGATGTCCCTCCGCGGCCCTCCGCGTGGTCCCCGGACCGGCAGGCGCACGGCCGCCGGTCGATGATCGGGGTCGAGAGGGAGGATCCGCGAGAGTTCCTCCGTTACGCGTACGCGACCGCGGGCCTCGACGAACGTGAGGCTGTGAGCTACTGGCCCACCCGTGCCGGAAGCCTCAAGTCTCAGCACCTGGAGGACGTGCGGGCTCTGAACGAGGCATGGCGGGTCCTCGCGGAGATTCCCGAAGGCGCCGATCCGGGCCTGTCGATCGTACGAGCGCGGTGCGCCGCCGCGCTGGGCGAGGTGCAGGCCGATCTGGGTGATCTGACCGATGCGATCGAGCGATACCGCACCTCCGTACGCATCCTCGAGGCTCTCGCCCCGGAGGAATCCCGCGGGTTTCTCTCACCGTCGCTCAACTGCCTGGCGGTGCTGCTGCGGCGGGACGGGGACACCGAGGAATCCCTCCGGGTCTCCGACCGGGCCATCGAGGCCGCACGACAGGAGCGCGACCCGAAGGGGGCTGCCCACTCACTCAGCGCCGCGCTGCAGACCAAGGCCAACGCCTTGGCCTGCACGGGTGAGGCAGAAGCGCTGTACAGGGCGTCCGCCGCGGCCGCCCAATCGGCGGGTGACGACGAGGGGCAGGCCAAGGCCATCGCGAACCTGGCCGCTTGCCTGGAGCGGAACGGCTCGCCGGACCGCGCCGCCGAGTTGTGGGATGACGCCGACAGGAAGCTGGCTCGCTTCGACGGACCCGGGCATCGGGACATACAGGCGGTACGCGCCTGCCTCTGGCTCAACCGGGCAGCTCTGGCTTCCTCCGGCTCGGATGCCGAACTCGACTGTGCGAGAAGGGCTGTGGAGCTCTACGCACCCCTGGTCCGCGCGCACGGGATGCACACCTACGCGGGGCATCTGGGCAGAGCGCACCTCCTCGCAGGGCAAGGTCATGAACTCCGGGATCGCCTCCAGGAAGCCCTCTCGGCCTACCGTGAGGCCTCGGAGCATCTTGAGGCGGCCGTGCTCCGGAACGGAGAGCTGGAGTTCACGGCGTATCTCGCGTGGTCATACGATCACGAATCGGCCATGGTCGCGCAGCTTCACAACCCGGAGCAGGCGGTCGAACCGGCGCAGCGATCAGTCGACATGTGGCGCCACGTCGCCGCGCTGGACGGTCTGGGCACCAGCGGTCCGTCACTCGCCGAAGCGCTGTCCAAGCTCGCCGAAGCATTGCGGGATGCCGGCCGCCTCGACGAATCCGAGCAGTGGATCGCCGAAGGCCTGCGCGTCGTCGACGACCCGGAGTACTCCAGCGAGGGCCACGGAGACGTGACCAAGGCATGGGTGTACCGGAACCGAGCAGTGACACACCGCCGCCGTGGCGAATTCGACGAAGCCCTTCACTGGTGCCAGGCTGCTCTCGATGTCCTGGCAACGTCCGCAGGGCACGATGGAGTACTGACTCGCATCCTTGTCCGGCAGACCCTCACCGGCCTCTACGGGGACTGTGGGCTCCATCGTGCCGCCCTGGAGGAATGCGAGTCCACCATGGTGGAGATCGACTCGTACGTCCGACAGGGCATCCTCTCCGCCTTCGATCTGGCCGATGGATTCCACCGACTGGCCAATGCCCGGATGCAGTTCGGCCTCCCGTCCGGCAGTGCCACCGCCGCACGCTCCTCGCTGGACGCCTACGCACAGCTCATCGCGAACGGTCGGGTCGACCTCGTCTCCGAGGCCGCCAGGGCGCGGGTGACCCTGGCACTCGCCCTGATGCGGACGGGTGAACTCCACAGCGCGGCACGGGAGCTGGAGGAGGGCGTCCACGCCTTCCGGAACCTGCCTGCTACGGACGTGGCGTTGGCCAACGGTGCGCGGATTCACCTCGGTCCGTCCGGCGAGCCCGCCGAGGAGCTCTCCTCCGGTGACACTCCCTCTCCTCCCGGGGCACAGCTGCGTGAAAGCATCGTCTGCTCCTTCACCCGCCTTCTTGTGGAGGTGCGCGACACGCTCGATTCCGGACCGGGTGACATGCCGGAACGCCTGGCCCGATTCCGGACGCTCCACTCCCGCGCCGCGCATCTGGGCGGCAACGGCGCGACGGAGAAGGCCAGTCAGCTGCTGGAGAAGGCCACCGGACAGCTGACGTGGCTGGCCAGGGCCTTCCCGGGCGATGAGGTGGAAGCGCTCCGTGCCGAGACCGGACAGCTCCTGGGTTGGTACGCCATGCGATGCGGGCGGGGCGGGGCGGCAGAGCACGGATTCAGGATCGCCGTGGACAGCTACCGCACTCTGACCTCGGAGCGGGGGCGCCCGGAACACGCCGAGCGGTGGTGCAAGGCGTACATCGGCTGGGCCGCCGCACGCGTCTTCGAGGGCGACGACGTCGGCGCGGAGGATGTGGTGCGCGAGATGCGGCGGGACCTGCGGCACCTTCGGCCGGAGCAGGCCAGGGCATTCGAGCAGAGGGCGCACGACGCCCTCAGGGAGTTCAGGGAGTTCAGGGAGAGTCTCGGCTGACTCGCCCGGGGGATCCTTCGTGCCTGGTGAACGGGCACGAGGCAGACAGAGGCGCTGGAGTGCACAAGTGCGCATCGGGGGCGGTCGGCAGGGTTCGGCGGACGCCGGTGCACGCCCGGTGCACATCGCGTGATGCGCGTGCCTACACGCGCCTCCTGGGAGCCCCGCGCGCCCTACCGGTGCCCACGGGGCGACGGAAAGGATGAGCGCACCGCGCATGAACCAGGTGATCCGCACCCCTGTCCTCGGCCAGGTGGACATGCGGCGGAAGGAGCTTACGGTGTTGCTGCTCATCTCCCCGGACGGTGTCGAGGAAGCTCTCGACTGTGCGAAGGCCGCGGAACACCTCGACATCGTCGATGTCAAGAAGCCCGACGAGGGCTCATTGGGCGCCAACTTCCCCTGGGTCATCAGGGAGATCCGCGACGCGGTGCCGGCGGACAAGCCGGTGTCCGCCACCGTGGGGGACGTGCCGTACAAACCCGGCACGGTGGCGCAGGCCGCGCTCGGCGCGGTCGTCTCCGGCGCCACCTACATCAAGGTCGGCCTGTACGGATGTACGACTCCCGAGCAGGGCATCGAGGTCATGCGGGCGGTCGTCCGTGCGGTGAAGGACCACCGCCCGGAAGCGCTCGTCGTCGCCTCGGGCTACGCCGACGCCCACCGCATCGGCTGCGTCAACCCGCTCTCCCTGCCCGACATCGCCGCCCGCGCCGGCGCCGACGCGGCCATGCTGGACACCGCGATCAAGGACGGCACGCGGCTCTTCGACCACGTCCCGCCCGACGCCTGCGCCGAGTTCGTCCGGCGCGCCCACGCGTCCGGTCTGCTCGCCGCCCTCGCGGGCAGCGTCAAGCAGACAGACCTCGGTCCGCTGACCCGCATCGGCACGGACATCGTGGGCGTGCGGGGAGCGGTCTGCGCGGGCGGTGACCGCAATGCCGGGAGGATCCGGCCCCATCTGGTCGCCGCCTTCCGGGCGGAGATGGACCGGCAGGCCCGAGAGCACGCCGTCGGCACCTCGGCCGTGAACTGACCACCGGGATGCCGACACCAGAAGCCGGTCCCGTCCCTGGGCGTCGTGCCGTACGCCTCGCCGTCGTCGACCCGGCCACGGGGAAGGCCTTCGACGAGGCCCCCGACCAGCGGCCGGACGAGCTGGACGACGTGGTCGCCCGGGCCCAGCGGGCCTGGCACGGCTGGCGCACCGACCCCGCCGCCCGTACCACCGCCCTGCGCGCCGCTGCCGACGCCGTGGAAACGGCCGGCGACGACCTCGCCCGGCTGCTCACACGGGAACAGGGCAAGCCCCTGGCCGAGTCGTACGCCGAAATCGCCCGTACGGCTGCCCGGCTGCGCTACTTCGCCGACCTGGCCCCCAGGTCCCGCCGGATCGACGACGGTCGGCCCGTGCACAGCGAGGTCCGCTGGCGGCCCGTCGGGCCCGTCGCCGCGATCGTTCCGTGGAACTTCCCGCTCCAGCTCGCGGCGGCGAAGTTCGCGCCCGCGCTCGCGGCCGGCAACACCGTGGTCCTCAAACCGTCCCCTCACACCCCGCTCGCCACCCGGCTGCTCGGCTCGGTCCTCGCCACCGTCCTGCCGGAGGACGTCCTGACCGTCGTCACCGGCCGCGAACCGCTCGGTGCCCGTCTCGCCGCCCACCCCGGCATCCGCCACGTCACGTTCACCGGCTCGGTGCCCACCGGCCGGGCCGTCGCCGAGGCCGCGTCGGCCTCGCTCGCCCGGGTCACCCTGGAGCTGGGCGGCAACGACGCCGCCGTCCTCCTGGACGACGTCGACGTGGACCGGATCGCGGACCGGCTGTTCTGGGCCGCGTTCCGCAACTGCGGGCAGGTCTGCATGGCGGTCAAACGCGTCTACGCCCCCGCCCGGCTCCACACCGAGGTCGTCGAAGCCCTCGCCCAGCGCGCGAAGGCCGTCGCGGTCGGATCCGGACTCGACCCGGAGACCCGGATCGGTCCGGTCAACAACGCTCCCCAGCTGGCCCGGGTCGAGCAGGTCACGCGGCAGGCCCTGGCGGACGGCGCCCGGGCCGCGGCCGGCGGCCACCGAATCGACGGAGCGGGCTACTTCTTCGCTCCCACGATCCTCACCGACGTCCCGCCCGACAGCCCGGTGGTGACCGAGGAACAGTTCGGACCGGTCCTGCCCGTACTGCCGTACCGGGATCTCGACGAGGCCGTCCACGCGGCCAACGGCACCGGCTTCGGACTGGGCGGCTCCGTATGGGGCACCGACCTCGACCGGGCCGAGGCGGTGGCCGACCGGCTCGAATGCGGCACGGCCTGGATCAACCACCACGCCGAACTCTCCCTCGCCCAGCCCTTCGCGGGGGTCAAGGACAGCGGCGTCGGTGTCGCGGGCGGACCGTGGGGCCTCTACGGCAACCTCCGGCCGTTCGTCGTCCACCGCCCGCGGGAGGAGGAGGCGTGACGAGGAGGTTCCGGGCGGCCGTACTGCGCTCGTACGAGGACCCGTTCACGGTGGAGGAAGTGGCCCTGAGCACGGCGCCAGGCCCCGGCGAGATCCTGGTCGAGATCGCGGGAGCCGGGATGTGCCGTACCGACCTCGCGGTACGGCGATCGGCCGGCCGCAGCCCGCTGCCTGCGGTCCTCGGCCACGAGGGCGCCGGGGTCGTGGTGGCGACGGGCGGCGGCCCCGGCATCGCGCTCGGCGTCGGCGACCACGTCGTGCTGAGCTTCGACTCCTGTGGACACTGCCGGAACTGCCGCGCCGCCGCCCCCGCCTACTGTGACTCCTTCGCCTCCCTCAACCTCTTCGGCGGGCGCGGGGAGGAACCACCGCGCCTCACCGACGCGGCCGGGAAGGCGCTGGCTCCCCGGTGGTTCGGCCAGTCCTCCTTCGCCGCGTACGCGCTCGTCCCGGCCCGCAACGCCGTCCGGGTCGACCCCGCCCTGCCGCTCGAACTGCTCGGGCCGCTCGGCTGCGGCTTCCTCACCGGTGCCGGAGCCGTACTGAACACCTTCGCCGCAGGACCCGGCGACACCCTCGCGGTCCTCGGCGCGGGAGCGGTGGGCCTGGCCGCCGTGATGGCGGCCACTGCTGCCGGCGTGCGGACCGTGGCCGTCGACCGGCATCCCGAGCGGCTGGACCTGGCCGAACGGTTCGGCGCGACCCCGCTGGCCGCCGGATCGTACGGACTGCCCGAGCGGATCCGCCGATTGACCGACGGCGGAGCCCAGTACGCCCTGGACACCACGGCCTCGGCCCCGCTCATCAACGACGCGCTCCAAGCGCTGCGCCCCACCGGCACCCTCGGCCTCGTGGCACGCCTCCACACCCCGCTGCCGCTCGAACCCGGCACGCTCGACCGAGGCCGCGGCATCCGCCACATCTGCGAAGGCGACGCGGTACCCGGACTGCTGATACCCCGGCTGACCGGCCTGTGGCAGGCCGGCCGCTTCCCCTTCGACCAGCTGATCCGCACCTACCCGCTGGCCGACATCAACGAGGCCGAACGCGACTGCGACGCCGGCCGCGTGGTCAAACCCGTCCTGCTGCCGGAAAGAAGAGACCGATGAGCGAAACCTTCACCACCAAGGAGTCCTCCCACTCCGCCACCGGGGGAGACACGGCCGCCACGGCGACTCGGCGGGCCGACGCGGAAGGCGTGGACGGAGGTGTGGGGCTGACCGCCCTCCTGGTCGCGGCGGCCCGGGCGATCGAGACCCACCGCCACGACAGCCTGGCCCAGGACGTCCACGCCGAACACTTCGTCCGCGCGGCCCCGGCGAGCGCGGACTGGCCGGTACGCATCGGGCAGGTCCCGGAGGGGGACGACAACCCGCTGTGGGGCAGGTTCGCCCGCTACTTCGGGCTGCGGACCCGGGTCCTCGACGACTTCGTCCTCGGGTCGGTCCTCGACGGATCCCGTCAAGTGGTCCTGCTGGGCGCGGGACTTGACACGCGTGCCTTTCGGCTGGACCTGCCCTCCGACTGCGTGGTCTTCGAGATCGACCGGGCGGGTGTGCTGGCCTTCAAGCACCAGGTGCTCACGGACCTGTCGGCCGCCCCGAGGGTGAAGCGCGTCCCCGTACCGGTCGACCTGCGCGCGGACTGGGTCACCGCGCTCACCACCGCCGGCTTCGACCCGGCCGCACCGAGCGTCTGGCTGGCCGAGGGGCTGCTCTTCTACCTGCCGAGCCCCGCCGAGACGTACCTCATCGACACGGTGGACCGGCTGACCACCGTGGGCAGCGCCCTGGCCTTCGAGGCCAAACTGGAGAAGGACCTGCTGGCATACCGCGACAGCGCGATCTACACGGCGACGCGGGAACAGATCGGCATCGACCTGCTCGACCTCTTCGACCTGGGACCGCGCCCCGACTCGGCGGGTCACCTGACGGCCAAGGGCTGGTCCACGTCGATGCGCACGCCGTTCGACTTCACCCGCCGACACGGCCGCGGCCCCCTCCCCGAGCCGAACGACGCCCTGGAGGGGAATCGGTGGGTCTTCGCCCACAAGCCCGGACCGTGACGTCGATCGGGCCGACGGCGTCCCGGGGCGGCCGAAGCCGCCCCGGGACGCTCGCGACCGGGCCGTGTCAGACGGCCGGAGCGCCCACCAGCCGGTCGCCGGGAATCCCGGCCAGCTCCGGTGCGTAGTAGTCCTCGATGCCGGCGGCCCACGTGGCCACGGTGATGCGATCCTCGGCGTCCGGGCCGAAGGCGTCGAAGAGCGCGTGGATGTTCGCCTTCTCGAAGCCGATCGCCGTCATCAGCGAGACGAAGAGCGGGCGCTCGATCAGGCCGTCCCCGTCCGGGTCGCCGAGTGCGGAGAGAGCCTTGGCGAACTCGGTGATCGTGGGGCCGAAACGCTTGGGGTCGAGAACGAAGGGGCGGAACTCGTCGACGGTGATCACACCGTCGCCGTTGGCGTCCAGCTCGGTGGCCAGCGTCGTCCACCAGCCGCGGAACGCGGTCCGGATGGCCTCCTTGGCGCCGGCGTCCGATGCGACCGCCGCCTCCAGAACGCGTCCCGTCATGAGGTCGAAGTCGCCGGAGTCGATGACTCCGTTGCCGTTGGCGTCGAAGAGGGAGAAGACCAGCTCGACCCGCTTGGCGGCCTCAGTACGCATGTCCGTCACCTGTCTCGTGCGGCCCGTCGGTTCCGGGCCTGGCTCAATGAGTGCTTCTACGTAACCGTGACGGGGGGAGTGCCGTGACGGTGAGGCGGTCGCCGACACCGGAAGGAGTGAGCTCGTGACCGTGACCGTGACCGCCGGCTACGCAGCGACCAGGGTGCGGTGCGCCGCGTTCTCGGCGCGGCCTACGGCCGGCTGACGCACCAACGGCCGGGACCGGAAGCTCCGCGTCTCCGGCGAGCTGCGCTTTCCCCCGTACCGCTTCCTCGAACCCCGCGGTGCTCGCCATGAGTTGTTCCGCCACAGCCTGCCGGACATCCCGATCTTCGCGATCCCCCTGGGCATCGGAGCGGTCGGCCTGGTCGCCCGCATCGGCGGCGGCCTGGCCGTGTTCTACCGCTTCGGCCCGGGCGAGATCCGGGACATGGTCATCCGTGGCGCGTTCAACCCCCTCGAAGAGGACATGAACACCGAACTCGAGGCGGAGGCCCGCCTCGTGCTGCCCGCCGAAGCCGGGCTCAAGATGTTCGTGCGCGCCGGCCTCGGCGCGTCCGTGGCCATCGCCAGCGCCACCGGCGGCATCACCCTCACCGGTGGCGTGCTGCTGCGCGGCGGCCTCGATGCCAAGGCCCGGCTCGCCTACGCGAAGGGGGTCCTGACCTTCGACACCCTGGCCCGCATCAGCGTGCAGCCCGTCCTGACCCTGCGCATCGAGGCGGACATCCTCATCGAGGCGGCCGTCGGCGGATCCTGGCGCTTCCCCTACCAGCTGGCGTCCTACTCGTACGCCACGGGCCTGGAGTTCGGTCTGATGGCCCCCTTCCACTACCAGTCCGACCAGCCGCTCCGCCTTCCCGAGGCACGGGATATCCAGTGGATCGTCCCCCAGATCGATGTCGGTGCCCTCGCGAGCCGCGTGGCGAGCCAGGTCAGGGGCGGTCTCGGGTTCTGACCGCCCTGGTCACGACGCCGAACTGTTCAGTGCGCGGGCGAGGAAGCGCCGCGTGGCCTGCTCCCGCGGAGCGGTGAGCACCTGCTCCGCGGTGCCCTGCTCCACGATCACGCCGCCCTCCAGGAAGCAGACCCGGTCCGCGACCCGCCGGGCGAAGTCCATCTCGTGGGTGGCCATCAGGATGGTCAGGCCGCGCCGCTTCAGGTCGGCGACGACGTCCAGGACCTCGCCGACCAGTTCGGGATCGAGGGCCGAGGTGATCTCGTCGAAGAGCAGCACCTCCGGCTCGGTGGCCAGGGCGCGGGCGATCGCCGCCCGCTGCTGCTGTCCGCCGGAGAGCCGGTCGGGGTGTTCGTGCGCCTTGTCCGCGAGCCCGAGGCGGTCGAGCAGCTCGCGGGCCGAGGCCTCGGCCTTCCTGCGCGGGACGCCGTGGACCTGGCGGGGCGCGAGCGTGATGTTGTCCAGCACGCTCAGATGCGGGAAGAGGTTGTACGCCTGGAAGACGATGCCGATCCGGCGGCGGGCGACGTCGGGGTCGAGACGGGGATCGGTCAGCTCGGTCTCGTTCAGGTGGACGGTCCCGTCGTCGACGACCTCCAGCAGGTCCACACAGCGCAGCAGGGTCGACTTGCCCGAACCCGAGCCGCCGATCAGACAGACGACCTGGTGCTCGGCGACATCCAGGTCGATCGAGCGCAGCACCAGCCGCTCTCCGTACTGCTTGCGGAGGCCGCGGATGCGCAGCAGCGACTCGCTCATCGGCCCGCCCCCGCCCAGGTGCGCTGGGCCGCCCGCCGCTGGAGCCGGTCGGCGAAGCGGGTCAGCGGGATGGTCACCGCGATGAACAAGAGGGCCGCTCCCAGGTACGGGGTGTAGTTGAAGTCGTAGTCCGCCTTGATCTGCGCGGCCCGCAGCGCCTCGAGCGGGCCGAGGACGGCGACCAGTGCCGTGTCCTTCTGCAGGGCGATGAAGTCGTTGAGCAGGGGCGGCAGCACGTTGCGCACGGCCTGGGGCAGGACGACGTGCCGCAGGGTCTGCCGCTCGTTGAGGCCCAGGGCCCGGGCGGCGTTCCGCTGGGCCGGGTGGACCGAGTTCAGTCCCGCCCGGAACACCTCGGCGACGTACGCGGTGTAGGAGAGGGTGAGGGCGATCACGCCGAGGAGCCAGGGCTCGGAGGGGGTGCCCTGCAGTTGCAGCGCCGGTAGTCCGAAGCCGACGAGGAAGATCAGCAGCAGGGTCGGTACGCCGCGGAAGACGTCCACGTAGACCGTGGCGGCGAGCCGCAGCGGCTGGAGACCCGGTGCGCGCGTCACCCGCACCAGGGCGATCAGCAGTCCCAGGACGAGGATCAGCACCTCGGCGACGAGGAACATCTGGATGTTGAGCCAGAAGCCCCGGAGGAGGTCGGGGAAGGCGGAGCGGAGCTCGGCGCCGTCGAAGAACAGAGTGTCGACGCGCTCCCAGCCCGGTGAGGCCACCGCGGCCGCGCCTACGGCCACCAGGCC
This sequence comes from Streptomyces sp. CB02980, assembly GCF_014451325.2. Taxonomy (GTDB): domain Bacteria; phylum Actinomycetota; class Actinomycetes; order Streptomycetales; family Streptomycetaceae; genus Streptomyces. The sequence continues at coordinate 92,092 of NZ_JACSCH020000012.1, forward strand.
GAGCAGGGTGCAGAGGGTGGAGACCCAGGTGTGGCGGCGCTTGCGGGAGCGGCGGTACCGCTGCCGCTCCCGTTCGTGGTCGCTGGGCCGGTAGCCGGTGTCGGGCGTGCCCGGAGAGGTGGCCGACCGGTCCGGTACGGCCGTCTTGCCGATGTCCACAGCCGGCCCGTTATCGCTTCAGCTCGGGGACGTTCGCCGAGGCGGAAAGCCACTGCGTGGTGAGCCTGGCGAGCGTGCCGTCGGCCCTGAGCTCGTCGAGGGCCTGGTTGACGCAGGAGGTGTACCCGCTGTTCTTCGGCAGCAGCAGACCGAACTTCTCGGGGGTGCCGCCCGCGTAGCCGAACTGGCCGACGATCTCGCCGTTCTCCAGCTCCGCCCCGGCCAGGTAGAAGACGGTGGGCAGGTCGGTGACGATCGCATCGATCTGACCGTTCCGCAGCGCGGTGACCTCGTCTTTGGTGGTGCTGAAGACACTCGGCTGCTTCGAGGGCTTGATCTGGTCGAGCACGGCCTGGTAGCTGGTCGTCGCGACCTGCACGCCGATCCTGGCGTCCTTGAAGGCGCTCAGGGACGTGGCCTTCGCGAACGCGGATCCGTCGAGCGCCAGGATGGCCTGATTGGCCGTGTAGTAACTGGTGGAGAAATCGACGACTTTCGCGCGCTGCGGCGTGATGGAGATCTGGTTGATGTCGAAGTCGAAAGCCTTGGGGCCGGGGGCGTACGAATGGGCGAAGGGCTCGACGACCCATTTCACCTGGCCGCGTTCGAAGCCCAGCTTTTCGGCCACCGCATAGGCCACGGCGCTTTCGAAGCCCTTTCCGTTGGACGGGGTGTTGCTGTCGAACCACGGTTCATAGGCCGGGGAGTCGGTCGCGACGGTGAGCCGGCCGCGCTTGTGGAGGCTCGGACTGTCGGTCGTGCACCGGGCGGCGTCCTTGGAGCCGGCCGCTTCGGGGGTGTTCTGCGGCTGCGGCGCGCAGCCGGCCACCGCCAATGCGACGAGGGCGGCGGCGGAGGCCGCCAGGGATATGCGGGTACGGGACATCAGAGGTCCTTCGAGAGAAGTCCGGGAAAGGGGGCCGGTGCTGTGCGCTCAGCGACACAGATCGGCCGCGCAGCGCACGTTGTCCACGTGGCGGCGGCGTACCAGCAGGAGAGTTCCGGACATGCTTTCCAGCATTCCGGCTCACGGAGACCGGCGTCAATCGGGAAGACCGTTGCCGGGGTAACGCGTTGATAACATGTCAGCTGGTGGGATGGAATACCCGGTCGCCTTGACGCAGTCCGAATGCCTCCGCCGCGGAACCGCCGCGGACCACCAGTTCGGCGAATCCGACCCCGGAACTCCCGACGGTGATTCCGGGCTCGCCGAGCGGGACGTCGGGGAGCCGGTCGTAACAGCGCACCCGGATGTCGCGGCCGTCGAGCCGGTTGCGCACGAGAAGGCTCTCGGCGGTGTCGTAGCCGGGCAGTTCGGTGGCCGGGCGGTCCAGCTTGCAGTTGCCGAAGTTGTCGACGACGGCGATCCGCACGTCGTCGGCGACGGACGGGCGCACCGCTGTCGGCTGCGCGGGAACAGGGTGGCCGTCCACCAGCCAGCGGGCCAGCAGGGGCGCGTACCAGAGGCTTCGGAACTGGGTCCGTACCATCTCCTCGATCTCGGTCGGCGTCAGCTCGGCCCAGTCGGCGGCGGCGGCTTCCAGCACCTCGCGGACATCGGTGACCTGAACCTCCGTCAGGCCCAGGTAGGTCGCCAGCGGGGCGAGGACCCGCTGGTTCAGCGTGCTGACGACCAGGTGGTTCCCGTGGCGGAAGGAGCAGAAAGGCACGCCGTTGGGCCAGTGCCCGTCTCTCGGCGCGATGTTGACGACGACCACGACCGGTCGGCTCGGGCCGCCGATCAGGTCCGTGGAGCGGAGCAGGTCGAGCAGGGTGAGGGCGGCGGCGCCCTCCGGGTCCGGTCCGCCGAGCGGCAGGACGGTGGGCGTGGAGCCGAACAGGGCGGCGATCCGGGTGGACTGGCGGGCGAGCGCGTTGGGGTCGGCGCAGTCGGTGAGGGAGACGACCGAGGGAAGGGGCATGGCGGTACTTCGCCCTTCTGTCGAGGGAGGACACGGGGTGGGTGGGGTTCGAGGTGCAGGGGTCGACGGGCTCGGTGGCGAGCCGGGACGACAAAAAACGGACCCTCCGTCTCCGGAGGGTCCGTCGCGTTCTGCGCGCACACGGCTTCGCTAGCGAAGCGCCTCCGGGGGCGGGGGCATCATTCGCATCATGGCGAGGGTGGCGGTGTGCTGCATGAGGCGCACGCTAGCACCGGGTGGGATCGTCTCAGGCACCCTTCCACATAGTGGACAGGCTTTTCCGGTCGCTCGCTTGGTGGGGCGGGTCGCTCAGCGCTTCTGCGAGCCGTGACCGGCTAGCGCGTCCTCCGACCGCTTCCACCGGGTGGACCGAGCCGCAGCCAGGCCCCCGGGGGCAGTCCACGGCGAACCGGGCGGCGTACTCCCACTCGGCCTCGGTGGGCAGCCGCCGCCCCGACCCGGCGCAGTAGGCGGCCGCGTCGTCCCAGGCGCCTCGGACGCCGTGATCACGCGGCCCAGCGCCCACGCAGCCTGGCCATCGCACAGATCCGTCCTGCCCCCGGGCGAAGGCTTCGCTCCACCCACACCCGGGTGTTGGGCCGGCCGAAGTCCTCGATACAGCTTCGACAACCGCCGTGTTCCTGCTCTCAGTCGTGCTGTCGGATTGGCGACAGTGCCGGGAAACCGGTGTACCCGTTCGCTCGTGCTGCCCCTACTGTCTGGGCCGACATCCCCACCCCCACTTGGGAGGAAGCATGAGGCGGTTCGCGATATCTGCGGGCCTGACGGCGGCAGCCGCTGCGGTGTTCGGCACTCTTCCGGCGGTCGCTCAAGGCGTTGAAGCGGCGCCGCAGGAAGGTGCGCGGTACGTCGTCGTCCTGAAGAACGGCACAGACGTCGATCCGGTCTCGGTCGCCCGTTCCGCCGCGGGCGTCGAGCTCGGCTCGGTCTACCGCTCGGCGCTCGAAGGGTTCTCCGCCGAGCTGACGCCGACGGCCGTGGCCGCGCTCCGGGCCAACCCGAACGTCGCGTACGTGGAGAAGTCCGCGGTCGCCCACGCCCACGGTCAGGCCACGCCGAACGGCACCGCCCGGATCGGAGCCACTGCCAACTCCGGGCTGAAGGTGGGTGACGGGCGGGACGAACGGGTCGACGTGGACGTGGCAGTCATCGACTCGGGCATCGACTACACCCACCCGGACCTCAACGTGGTCCGCCGGGTGAACTGTGTCGCCGTCACCTCCTGCGTGGAGAACGCGGGGATGGACGACAACGGGCACGGCAGCAACGTCGCCGGCATCGTCGGCGGCCTCGACAACGGGATCGGGTACGTCGGTGTCGCCCCCGGAGCCCGCCTCTGGTCGGTCAAGTCGCTGAACAGCAAGGGCAGCGGCAGCACGGAGGAGATCGTCAACGGCATCGACTGGGTGACCGCGCACGCCGACGAGATCGAGGTCGTCAACCTGAGCCTCGGCTTCGACGGCACCGTCCAGGCCGTCAACGACGCCGTCGACCGGGCCATCGCCAAGGGCATCGTGGTCGTCGTCTCGGCCGGCAACGACAAGCGCGACGTCGCCGACCAGAGCCCCGCCAACGTCGCCGACGCCATCACCGTCTCCTCCCTCAGCGACGGCGACGGCAAGCCCGGCGGCCTCGGCGACTTCGCCTGGTGCAACGCGAAGAACACCAACAAGGACGACACCCTCTCCAACTTCAGCAACTTCGGGCGCGGCGTCGACCTCACGGCACCCGGCGACTGCATCCGCTCCGCCTTCAAGGGCGGCGGCTACTCGAACTACAGCGGTACGTCCCAGGCGGCGCCGCACGTCGCCGGCGCCGCAGGCTGGCTCACCCGTGGCAGCGCCAAGCCCACCAACAGGGCCGGCGTCCTCGCCGTCCGCGACCGGCTCGTCGCCACCGGCAACGCCGGCTGGACCGACAGCTCCGGCGACGGCGCCAAGGAGCCGCTGCTCGACGTGACCGACACCGCGGCATACCCGGCCGGCGGCACCGGCGCACCCCAGGCGACGTTCGTCTCCGACTGCGACCGGGCCACCCGGGCCTGCACCTTCGACGCCTCACTCACCGGTGGCAGCGGGCTCTCGTACCGCTGGGACTTCGGCGACGGCACCACCGGCACCGGCGTCAAACCCACGCACACCTACGCCGCCTACGGCACCTACACCGTGAAGCTGACAGTCGGTGACTCCTCCAGCCGTACCGGCCGGAACCAGACCACCTTCCGTCTGCTCGCGCCCAACCACAACGACAAGCCCACTGCCAAGGTCGACGGGTTCTGCACGGTCAACGGGCACTGCTCGCTGAACTCCGCGGGCTCCTACGACCCGGACGGCACCCTCGCCTCGTACAGCTGGAACTTCGGTGACGGCACGACGGGCACCGGTTCCGAGATCAGCCACCAGTTCCCCGCCGGCTCCTCCGGCACCTACCGGACCACGCTCACCGTCACCGACGACAAGGGCGGCACCGGAGGCGCCTCAACCACGGTCACCTGCACCAAGCAGCAGTGGTACACGACCTGCTCGATCGGCTGACCCACCCCGCTCGATCCTCGGCAGGGGCGTTCCTCCTTCCGAGTCGCCCGGTACGGCGCGCTGCCGTACCGGGCGTTTCCCCTGTTCGCCGGGGGAGAAGGGCAGCCCCGGCTTCAGGTCTCCCGGTCGCCGAGATATCCCTTCAGGCCGGCCTGGAGACCGGCCTGGAAGCGGGTGCGTGCGCCGAGGGCGTCCATGATGCGGCGCATGTGGCGTTCGATGGTGCGTTGGTTGAGACCGGTCTTGCGGGCGGTGACCTCGTCCGTGCAGCCGACGGCCGCGTAGCCGAGCAGCAGCCTGTCGAAGTCACTGAGCCCGCCGGGCTGTTCGTGCCGACCGGTCGGCCACAGGGGAGTGGCCCGCTGCCACAGGAGCTCGAAGAGGGAGACGAGCGCGTCGAGCAGCGGCGAGTCGCGCAGAACCACGGCGTGCCGGTCCTCGGTGAGCTGGACCGGGACGAGGGCCGTGGTCCCGTCGGCGATGAGGGCCTTGAGGGGGACGCCGTCGAGGACCCGGGCCTGTTCTCCGTGGGCCGCGAGCTCACGAGCGAGGGCGTGCTGCTCCGGTTCGAGCAGCGACTCCCGGTCGTAGAGGGTGCGATAGCGCACCCCCTGGGCCATGCGATCGCGCTGGACCTCGGCCTGTCTTCCGACCCCCTCGACGACGTACGGGGGCTTGTCGAAGGTGAGGATCTCCTCGCGGGCGGATCGCTGCGTCTGCAGGAAGAGCTGGACGTTGGCCTCGGCTCCCTGGACGACCTCTACGGCCGGTTCCCGGCCCGTCCCCTCTTCCCACAGCTGGGTCAGCTCCTTCGCCTCGGAGCGGGTCCGGTCCAACTGCTCCTGTCTGCGGGCGATCAGGACGTCCACGGCGGGTCCGGGGGCCGCCGGACGGTAGCGGACGGGCCGGGTCGGGGTACGGGAGACGAGCCCGGTGTCCTCCAACGCCCGCAGCCGCCGACGCAGCGGCGCCTGCGGGGCGCCCAGCGCCTCCGCCAGGTCGGCCAGTGTCCGGTCGGGACCGGACAACAGGAGTCGGTACAGGCGCTCCTCCTCCTCGCCGACTCCCAGTGCCTTGAGCGCTCCCACCGCGATCTCCTCCTGTCGGGTTACCGACATCGACGGTATTCCGGCGGTTCTTTTTCCGCCAGACCCTCGAAGCGGGGGAGCGGCGAACCGGCACGTACACCGTTGTCGCAGAAGACGGCAGGTTCCGGCAGTCCCAGTTGCCGTGCGTAGTCGCAGAGCGCCCACCTGTGACCGTTCATGCTCCACATGTCGTAGGGGAAGCAGCGTAGGTATATGGCGCTTCCCGCGGGGGCGCTCTGGGTTTGGACTGCTGGGACTCGGGCCATCGTCATCCGCCTCCAAAGTGGGGCAATTCGCTTTCTCGACGGACATCGAAACCCCCGGAGCGGGCGCGTATCAATGCGGGAACGGTAGGGGATCGGGCCGGCCCCATTGAATAAGTGGTGCGTCGCCCTCGGGCAAGAAGGCGATTCCGCAGGCCGACGCCGCTCCGGCGGCCCGCGGGATCTCGCGTGACCGCCGCCGGTCCGGGGCGGAGGGCATCGAGGCGCTGGAGGATCGTGGAGATCAGGGGAAGGGGCCTGCGGCGGAGCCGGCCAGGTCAGGCGCCTCTTTTCCTCCCCCTGGAAGAACCCGAGCTTCTTCGGCGACTAGCTGACCAGCAGGTTCTTCGTCTGCTGGCGGTCCGGTCCCGACATTTCTCTGGCCAGGGGGAATGCTGGTCCAACGCGTCGGCGACGAGGCACCGGACCGCGAATGGTCTGGTTCTAGGTGAGGGCCGGTGGCGATGCCGGCGACGGCGAGCCGCGGGCTCCGCCTTCTCGTGGCCGGCGGCGGAGCAGGGTGCCACGAACGCTCCCTCCGGGGCGGCCTCGGGAGACCTGGTCCGTACGGGGCGGCCGCTTCGGCCGTGCCGCACGTTCCACCGAATCCCGCCCTGGGCATAGTGGTGGGGTGATCACCAAAAGTGGCGAGGCCGGCGACGGGCGCGACGCCGGCAGCTCGGGCCCTGAAGGCGCCGGTGACGAAGAGGCACAGGTCATCGTGGTGGGGGCGGGTCCGGCGGGTTCCTCCGCCGCGGTGCACCTCGCGAGAGCGGGGGTGGACGTGCTGCTCCTGGAGAAGGGCGGTTTCCCCCGGGAGAAGGTGTGCGGCGACGGGCTGACACCTCGCAGCGTGTACCAGTTGGTGCGGATGGGCATCGACATCGATGCACCGGGGTGGATGCGCAACAAGGGCATGCGCTGGGTCTGCGGCGGCCACCAGGCGGAGCTCGACTGGCCGCGCCTGGGTGCCCTTCCCGATTTCGGACTCACCCGCAGTCGACACGACTTCGACGACCTGCTCGCCGCTCACGCCCGCGCCAGCGGAGCGCGCCTCCGTACCCACGTGAAGGTGACGGGCCCGCTGACCGACCGGGCAGGACACGTCATCGGCGTGTCCGCCTCCCGCGGACCCGGGCAGGAGCCGGTCCGCTACCGGGCGCCGTTGGTTGTCGCCGCCGACGGAGCCTCGGCGCGCACGACTCTCGGCCTGGGCTTCGAACGAGACGACAAGAGGCCCGTCGCAGCCGCTGCCCGACGGTACTACCGCAGTGAGGCCCGCACGCACGACCCCTACCTGGAGCTCTGGGCCGACCTGCGCTGTCCTCGTACCGGACGGGATCTGCCCGGATACGGATGGGTGTTCCCCCTGGGGGACGGGCGCGTCAACGTGGGCCTCGGTGTCCTGCCGCAGCAACGGCGGCTCAGGCCGGTGGACCTGCGAGCGGCGCTGGACCACTGGCTGCCCCGCCTGCCCGCAGACTGGGGGCTGGACGAAGAGACCGCCGACTCGCCGCTGCGCAGCGCGCCGCTGCCGATGGGACTGAACCGGCGCCCGCAGTACCGGCGGGGCGTGCTGCTCGTGGGAGACAGCGCCGGCATGGTCAGTCCGTGGAGCGGCGAGGGCATCGCCCAGGCCATGGAGGCCGCCGAGGTGGCGGCGGACATCATCGCCCTGGCACTGGCCCGCCCGGCCGGACCGCGCCGGGAACACGCGTTGCACCAGTACCCGGCCGAGATCCAGCGCCGATGGGCGCGCTACTACCGGCTGGGCAACCTCGCCGGGGATCTGGTCTTCTCTCGTTACGGCTTCCGGCCCGTCCTGCACCCCCGTGTGATGGCCTCACCCCACGTGCTGCGCACCCTGGCCCGCCTGCTCACCCATGTGACCGATGAGCCCGCACAGGACACCATCGACGCTGTCCTCCACGGGCTGCTGCGCCTCGTTCCCACTCCACGGAACTAGACCGCTCCACGCCGACGTTGCCGGGCGTTCCGCGGGCTCAGACGCGGACGATGACGAGGGCGATGTCGTCGCGGGCTCCGCTGGCGACGCCGAGTCGCGCGAGCAGCGCGTCGGCCAGCTGAGCCGGGTCAAGGCCGGCGAGGTCTCCCAGGGCGGTGGTGAGCCGGTCCAGGCCGGTGTCGATGTCCTCGTCGCGGCGTTCGATCAGTCCGTCGGTGTAGAGGACGAGGGTGTCACCCGGGCGGTAGGCGGTGCCGGCCTGCGGCCGGGGAACGTGCTCTGGTCTGGCTCCCAGCGGCGGGTCGGTGGCCTGGTCCAACAGCTCGCACGTGCCGTCCGTGTGCAGTAGCACCGGCGGCGGGTGCCCCGCGCTGGAGTAGACGAGCAGTTTGGAGCGGGTGTCCACGAGCACGCTGACCGCGGTCGCGGCGAGCGCGCCGTCCACGGAGCGGGCGTACATGCCCAGCACTTCGAGGGCCCCGGCCGGCCCGGCCACCGCCCGACTGGCCGCGGACAGTGCGCTGCGGAGCATGCCCATGACGGTGGCCGCCTCCAGCCCGTGCCCGACGACGTCGCCCACGGCGACGGTGAACCGCCCCTCGGCCAGGTCGACGGTGTCGTACCAGTCGCCGCACACGTTCAGCGAACCGACCGCCGGTAGATAACGCACCGCCACGTCACTGTGCCGGGCCAGGTCCGGGGAGTGCAGCATCGCCTCCTGCAAGGTGACGGCGACCTCCCGCTCACGGGCATGCGCCGCCCGCAGCTCCTCGTTCAGCCGCTGCAGCTCCCGCGCGCGCACATACAGCTCGGCCTCCATCCCCTCCTCGCGCTCGGTCATCCGCCGCCCCTCGTTCGGGCCCCGGAACCGGCGGGACCGCATGAACGCCGTCACGTCCTCCACACGGTGGATGATCCACGCGACCCGTCCGTCCGCCTTCTTGACCGGGGTGTTTACCGGGGACCACCAGCGTTCCTCGAACACACCGGGCTGCGAGACGACGGGGATGTCGTACTTCTGCACCGCCATGGTGTCGGCCTCACCGGTGGCCAGCACCCGCCTCAACGACGCCCCGAGGTTCTTCACCCCGTCCGCGCCCGGGTCGGCGGGGTTGTCGGGGAACGCGTCGAACACGTGCTGCCCGAGCAGATCCTCCCGGGTGCGGCCCGTCGCCCGCAGGTACGCCTCGTTGACGTCCACGATCACCAGATCCGGTGCCAGCACCAGATACGGGCTGGGCGTCGCGGCGAACAACGCACCGTGGTCGATCTCCGGCCTCACAGACGTTCCGATCCTCGTCCCGAGAGGAGCCCCCTCTCACCAGCGTACGCAGCGCTCCGGTCGACCGCGCCTCAGCAGGCCGGTCCGGCGGGACCGGCCGCCATCACCCGGCCACTCCACTGCGGTGGCCGGGTGGGTGGGGTGGGCGTTGCATGGGAGGCAGCGCGGTCCACCCGTCTCGTCGAATGGGCGTTCACACAGTGGTTGGTGAAGAGCATCCGGACAGCCGGTCCGTCCCCGAGGGGCTGGGGGACGCCGTTCTGGACGCGCTCTTCTCCCAGTCGCCCATGGGCCTGCACGTGTACGACCAGGAGCTGCGTCTGGTACGGGTGAACACGGCGGCCCGGCTGATGCGGGAGTTCCCGGTCGACCGGTTGCTCGGCCGTACGCTGCCGGAGATCCTGCAGCACTTCGACATCACCGACCCCGCGGCCGTGGAGCGGGCCGCCCACCGGGTGCTGGAGACCGGCGTGCCCGAGCTCGATATGAGCATCCGGTTCCGCGACCGCCGTGTCCCTTTGGTCGAAACCGTCTCCTCGGCGTCCGTGTTCCGCCTGCAGCGGGCCGACGGCACTGTGCTGGGGCTGGCCGCCGCGCTGACCGACATCACCGCCCGGGTGCGGGCCGAAGCGGAGGTGCGCCTGCAGAACGAGGCGGCCGCTCGGATCGGAACCACGCTCGACATCTTCCGTACGGCGGCCGAGTTCTGCGAGGTCGTCGTCTCCCCGGCCCTGGCCGACACCGTGACCGTCGACGTCTACGACGTGGTCCTGGGCGGCCGGGCTCCCATCGCGGACGCTCTCGACCGGGATCAGACCGTTCGACGCGTGGGATACCGCTCGGTCGCCGGACCGGACCAGCAGGGCGTCCCCGCCGTCGGCGAGGTGGACGTGTACCCGCCCGGCACGCCCTACCGAACCGCCCTGGACGCCATGGCCCCCAAGCTGATCCGACGCCTGCGCCCGGACGCCCATTGGCTCGATCCCCGGCGTCGGCGTGATGCCCGGATCCTGAGCTCGCGGGCGCATTCCATGCTGCTGGTTCCGATCCGAGCGCGGGGTGTGGTGCTCGGCCTGGCCTGTTTCTACCGTTGGCGCGAACCGGCCCCGTTCGACCACCGGCATCTGAGGCTCGCGCAGCAGCTCACCACGCACGCGGGCCAGTGCCTGGACAACGCTCGCCTCTACGGGCGTGAGCGCTCGGCCGCCCGCGTCCTGTCCGGTGGTTTCGCCCAGGCGCAGGCATCCGTCGTGACGGCCGTCGAACTCGCCCGCACCCACCTGCCGGCCGGCACGGGCGGCGGCTGGTCCGACGCCATCTCCCTCTCCGGGTCCAGGGTCGCCCTTGTGGCCGGGGACACCACTTCCGGGACTTCGCGTCCGGCGGCGATGAGCGAGCTTCGCGCGGCGATCGAGGCGCTGGCCGACCTCGACCTGCCGCCCGACGACATCCTCCAGCGTCTTCACGACCTCGCCAGTCGCCCGAGCACCCCGCCGGACACGGCTGCATCCGACGCAGGTGGCGGAGCGCCCGCCACCTGCCTCTGCCTCGTCTACGATCCGGTCACCCGCCTGTGCACCGCGGCGAGCGCGGGACACCCGTCACCGGTGCTGGTGCATCCGGGCGGCGCCGTCGAACTGGTGGATGTCGCGGCCGGACCACCTCTCGGGCAGGGCCTCGCGGAGTACGCGCTCACGGAACGCGTCCTGCCCGAAGGGAGCACCCTGCTGATCTGCAACACCGCTCTGCTGACCGCGGCCGGCGGCCGGGAGGCGCTGCTGAGTCGGGTGACCGACCTGTTCGCCGAATCGCAGCCCGCTCTTCAGGCCGCGTGCGACAGGTGTGCCGAGGCTCTCGCGCCCGAGCAGCCGCTTCGCGACGCCTATCTGTTGCTGGCCCGCACCCGCACGTTGGGCGACTCCCAGACGAAGGCGTGGACCTTTCCCAACAGTCCGGAGAGCGCCGGGCAGGCGCGCAGGAGAGCCGTGGACCAACTCGCGGAATGGGGACTGGCCCAGGACGTCATCGACGACACCGCCCTCGTCATCAGCGAGCTGGTCACCAACTCCGTGCGCTACGCGAAGGGGCCGATCCAGTTGCGCCTCATCCACGACGGCACGCTCGCGTGCGAGGTTACCGACGACAGCAGCGCCAGTCCGCACCTTCGCCGTGCCCTGGACACGGACGAGAACGGCCGGGGCCTGTTCATCACCGCCCACCTCACCCAGCGCTGGGGCGTGAGGCCCTCAAGGCGAGGCAAGACGCTCTGGGCGGCACGGACGCTCGCACCGGCTCCTGCCCTCGGTCACGACCCCGCTGCCGAGGCGTGACTGGGCGCCGGTCCGGGAAGGGTCGGGATCTTGGAGCGCGTGGTGCCCAGGCAAGGCCGGGACTGGTGCGATGGGACGCTGCCTTGACGAAGGCAGCGACGTCCTGGCGGCGCAGGCACCGGAACTGACGCACGTCCTGGAACGATGCCGGCGTGAGGGCCTGCCGTACGTGATCCTGGACGTCACGCGACGCACCCTGGGCGATCTTCTCCACCATGGCGATCACCCTCTGGGCCCTCCAGATGACCGCGTGCTTCTTCGCCTATCGGGCGTTGCACCATCACAACGCACAGGTCGACGGCGATCGGTCGAAGGTTGCCGCGGCGTCATACGACAGCCGTAGCTCGTGATCATGGATGCGGAGGCCGCCCGCCGAGTCGGAGTGGTAGGACGGACTGCGCGCCGGCCTTGCTGACATCAGCGGACAGCCTCACTATGCGCAAGGACGAGCTGGCCGCGCGCTGGACGGCGGCATACCGGGACTGAGCCCGTCCGACGCCGGCTGCGGCGGACTTCGCGCAGGAGACGCTCAACCTCGACTGGACCGGCGTCACTTGGCGAGCTCATGCACGGTATGGCGCCGGTCATGAACGGGCCTTCCCAGTCGGCCCGGCGCCGGCAACGGAGCGATCAAGTCCCGCCTCCACTCTGGGGTGAGTTGACGCTCCAGGCCAGGCGCACGGCCGTCAGCGCAAGATCGACGGCCGACGTGCGTGCCCGTACAGGCGGACGTGGGGAGCCGGAGCGGCCGGCGGTCGTAGGCGCCACCGATCATCACCGGTCGTTGTCCGACGTGCCGGTGAGAAGTGGCTGTTCGGTCCAGATGACCTTGCCGTCCGCGGTGTAGCGGGTGCCCCAGCGGTCGGCGAACTGGGCCACCAGGAACAGGCCCCGCCCGCCCTCGTCGGTGGTCGCCGCGCGCCGTAGGTGTGGAGCGGTGCTGCTGCCGTCCGAGACCTCGCAGATCAGGGCGCGATCGCGGATCAGACGTACGCGGACGGGCTCGGCGGCGTAGCGGATGGCGTTGGTGACTAGCTCGCTGAGGATCAGCTCGGTGGTGAACGACTCCTCCTCCAGGCCCCACTCGGCCATCGTGCGGGCGACGGCGGCTCGAACCCGGCCGACGGCCGACGGATCGGACGCGACGTCCCAGGCGGCTGTACGGGCGCTGCCGAGCGCACGCGTGCGGGCGACCACCAGCGCGATGTCGTCCGAGGGCTGCTCGGGCAGCAACGCGTCCAGAACAGCGCTGCAGGTCTCCTCGGGCGTGCGGCCGGGGTGAGCCAGGGTGCGCCGCAGCAGTTCCAGCCCTTCGTCGATGTCGCGGGTGCGGTCCTCCACGAGACCGTCGGTGTAGAGCACGAGGCCGCTGCCCTCGGGGAGCTGGATCTCGGCGGTTTCGAACGGGAGTCCAGAGAGCCCGAGAGGTGGGCCGCCCGGTACGGCGGCGAACGCCGCGCTGCCGTCGGGGCGCACGATGACGGGCTCGAGGTGGCCGGCGCGGGCCATCGTGCACAGTCGGGTGCCCGGGTCGTAGAGCGCGTACAGGCAGGTGGCGCCCGTGACCGGAGCGCCGTCGCCGCTCTCGTCCTGGTCGATCCGAGTGACCAGTTCGTCGAGGCGCCACAGGAGTTCGTCGGGCGCCAGGTCCAGGGAGGAGAAGTTGTGGACCGCGGTGCGCAGCCGGCCCATGGTGGCGGCGGCGTGCAGCCCGTGGCCGACCACGTCCCCCACGACGAGGGCGACGCGGGCGCCGGGTAGCGGGATGACGTCGAACCAGTCCCCGCCGACACCGCCGCTGCCCGCATGCGCGGGCAGGTAGCGGTGGGCCACGTCGAGCGCGTTCTGCTCCGGCAGGGCGCGGGGGAGCAGGCTGCGCTGCAGGGCGACCGCCAGGGTGTGCTCGCGGGTGAAGCGGCGGGCGTTGTCGATGGTGACCGCCGCACGAGCGCCCAGTTGCTCGGCGAGGGTCACGTCGTCGTGCTCGAACGGCTCGGGCTTGCGTGACCGCCAGAACGTGACGACACCCAGGATGACTCCGCGGGCGCGCAGCGGAGCCGCGATCATCGAATGGATGCCGGCCTCGACAAGTCTCCGGGCCCGTTCGGGGTCTTGAGCCTGCCAGCCGGAGAAGGCGGTCATGTCCGCCTCCAGAACCGTCTCGCCCGAGCCGTAGCCGAGGCTCTGCGGGGTGGACGGAACGAAATGGATCAGTTTGCCGGGTGGGTAGAGCGGTGTGTCGTCCCGGATACCCCGGAACGCGACACGGCGCATTGCCGCACCGGCCCCCGACGGCTCCTCGCCCCGCAGGACGGGGTCGGCCAGGTCGACGGTGACGAAGTCGGCGAACCGGGGGACGACGAAGTCCGCCAGCTCCTGGGAGGTGCGCTCGACGTCGAGGCTGGTGCCGATCTCCAATCCGGCGTCGAACAGCAGTTTGAGGCGTTCCTGCGCCATATCGGCCCTGCCGGTGACCGTCTGCAGCTCGGTGGTGTCCCGCAGCGTCGCGACACAGCCGGACGGCCCGCCTCCGGGGTCGGTCGGCCGCTGGTTGACGGCCAGCAGCCGGTCCCCGGCCGGGTACACCTCGTCGGTGGCCGAGCGCCCGGAAGCCAACAGTCGGGCTATGTCAGGGGCGAGGCCCAGCTCACGGGCGAGCAGGCCCTCCGCGTCCGGGCTCAGACCGAGCAGTCTGCGTGCCTCGTCGTTGGCCAGCTCCAGCCGGCCGTCGCCGTCGAGGATCAGAACGCCCTCGCGCACGGCGTGCAGCACCGCGTCGTGATGCTCGTACATGCGGGTCATCTCGGCGGGACCCAGGCCGTGGGTCTGGCGGCGCAGTCGCCTGCCGACCAGAGCGGTACCGAAGGTGGCGACTGCCAGCGCGGCCGCCGCGGCACCGAGCAGCAGGGGCAGCTGATGATCGACGACTCCGCTCACGGCTTCGAGCGTGACCCCGGCGGAAACCAGAGCGATGACGTCGCCCTCGGCGTCGGTCACAGGGACCACGGCGCGGGTGGACGGGCCGAGGGTGCCGGTCACGGTCTCCCTGACGATCCCGCCTGCCGCAGCAGGGCCGATCGTGCCGATGTAGTGCCTTCCGATCTGTGCCGGATCGGGGTGGGTGATGCGGATCCCGTCCGTGGTCATCGCCACGAGAAAGTCGACGCCGGACGCCTTTCGTGCTTCTTCGGCGCGTGGCTGGAGCACTGCGGTCGGGTCGGGACCGGCCAGGGCCTCCTCGATTCCCGGCGCGTTGGCGAAGGTCTCGGCCACGGCGAGGGACCGGTTGCGCGCTTCCCGCTCGCTGTCCGCCCGGGACTGCAGTACGAGAGCCATCACGGCGGCCACGACGAGGAGCACCACGATCGCCGCCTGCAGGGAGAAGACCTGGCGGGCGACGGTGCGGACGCTCAACGCGGAGCGCAGGCGGCCGAGGAGTCCGGCCATAGTCCATGTCTAGCACCGGCCCGAACGGCGGGCGAGCGGGCGGCCCCGGCACGGAACGGACCGACCCGGGGGCACGTACTGCTGATCGGCCTGAACCGCCCGCCAGGCCCACGCCTTCACGGAGCAGATGAGCAGCGAGCTGTCGGCCGTGTACGGTCCGGCCTGATGCAGGAGCCGGCGGCCACCGGACCGGCCGCCGGTGCGTGCCCCCGAGCTCGCCACCCTCATCGCCGAGAAGCCTGCGCCGCTGGGGTGCGCTCCGCCGGGCACCTGCGTCAGAGGCTGTAGACCCGGCGGGCGCCTCCCGGGTGCGATGCGCAACGAGGGTGGTGACACTGGTGCCATGGCGCACAAGGTATTGCTGGAAGGCGGGCCGGACGATCTCTCCGAGCGGATCGTCACGGTCGAGACTCCCGGCGAGGACGTGAAGATCCCGCACCTCGGCGGATACGAGCACTTCAGGGAGACCGAACGTCGGCATGACGCCGCAGAGGGAACCCTGCGGGTGTACGAATGGTGGGAGCGCACGGAGATCGCCGAGTAGGGTCGCCAGACCACGCCGCAACTGGTGCTGTGGAGTCGGAACGAGCGAGGACGTGGCCGGCATTGCTCGCCGGTCGGGGATCGAGTGACATCGGTGGGCGTCGCTCGGCGGGGCGAGTATCCGCCCGCCAGTCGGCGGCGGCTCCTGGGTCCACGATCTCCAGGGCCTCGTCGACCCGGCGCTCCGCAGCCCGGTGGCGCGGGCCAGGAGCGCGAGGTGTGTGCGGCTGCGGCGGCCGGCGGGTGGATGTCCTGGCCTGGCGTGCCCTCGCTCGTCGGCCGTCTTCCGGGCGACGTTGTTCCAGGTGGAGCCAGCCTTGTCGACGAGGATGCGCAGGCGCTCCTAAAAAGGTACCTCGTCCGGGGAAAGGCCCAGGTCAGACGCCTTTCGTGCCCTAGTTGAACCCGAGGTTCTCCGGCGAGTACGACACCAGAAGGTTCTTCGTCTCATGGTGGTACACGCGTTGCACACCCGCTGACCAGCCAGAACGGCGGTGACGGTCCTCTTCGGTGGAGTGCTGGTCCGCGAATGGCCCGGATCCTGGTGTCCGTTGCCGCTCGGTGCGGAGGCGGGTTCGACCGCGGTCAGTCGTGCCACCACGCAATGATCGTCGCCGCACGAATGGACCTGGCTGCCCCTTGGGTGACCCCAGCTGGCTACGGCCCGGCCGCGGCCGGAATCACCGCCGAGGGTGTTCGTTTCGGGCGGGCCGACGCCTTCCACCGGGACATGCTGAGGCAACGACGACGTCCCCACGAGACGGCTCGCATCTCTGAGCCTCCGGAGCCGCAACGGCCGTCAATGCGGCAGGTTCCTCGGCAGCGTCCGCGAGTCGGCCGCGAACCGCGACGTACGCCCGCCGGAGCCGTCAGAGCCGGATCGTCCAGGTGACGGTGGACCTCATCGTTCGGGCGATGCCGCGGTCCCGCACCGAAGGTGAGCGGTCCTCGGCCGTGAGGGACAGGGTGTGCTTCCGGAGGTCGAGCAGCCGCAGGGCCAGGTCGGACACCCGCACGTGGGTGCGGCCCGCGAGGGGCTTCATCTCCCGCCCGTCCAGGTACCAGCGGATCGTGAGCTGACGCCCGTCCGCCCCCGCCAGCCGGGGGACGAGGGCCTTGGCGGTGTCGCCCGCGCGGAGGGTGCGGTCGGTGGCCGTGACGGGAGAGGCGATGCGCGCCTCGCGGTAGAAGCCGGCGATCATCGCCTCCACTCCGGGCAGATTGAAGGGCTTGCCCAGGGAGCGCATCAGGGAGTCCTCGGTGGGGCGCTGCAGCCCGGTGACGTAGTAGCCGCCGCCCTCGTACGCGCCGACGATGCCGCCGTCGGGAGACTGCTCGCCGAGCCAGCGGTGCCACTTGGTGCCCCGGTCCGCCATGTCGTCGGCGGTGAGGGTGGTGATGTTGGAGTCGGCGGGCTCGGGGCCCAGGTACCGCTCGTAGCCGGGGTAGTCGGCGTAGAAGTACTCGTCGGCGAGCTTGCCCAGGGAGTGACCGGTCTCGTGGATCGCGACCTGGCC
The DNA here is from genome assembly GCF_014451325.2 of Streptomyces sp. CB02980. Taxonomy (GTDB): domain Bacteria; phylum Actinomycetota; class Actinomycetes; order Streptomycetales; family Streptomycetaceae; genus Streptomyces. The sequence continues at coordinate 109,164 of NZ_JACSCH020000012.1, forward strand.
GGACTTCTCGTTGCCTGCCGAGGCCGTCGAAATGCCCTCGTAGCCGAGGGTCTCGCTGCGCTCGTTGTAGCCCGCGCCGCCGTACTTGGTGCTGTTGGCGAGGACGAGCACCAGGTCGGCCTCCGGCGCCTTCGCGACGTATCCGTCGACCTTGTCCTGGTCGATGCAGAGCAGGCGCTCGATCTCGTCGCACCAGAAGTACGAGCCGAGGGCCGTGTCGCGGACGGTGTCGGGAGAGGGGTCGCCGGAGACTCCGGACTCGTTCGAGACGGCGTCGACGGTCCACACGTTGAAGAGGTTGCGGTAGGTGGTGTACGGCTCGACGGCCGTCAGCTCGGCCCACTTCTTCTGCGCGTCGGCGTGGAAGCGGGGCAGTTCGGCGACGGTGTAGCCGTCTCCGACGACGACGATGTCGAGCCGGTCGGCGGTGGAGCCGTTGTCGACCATCTTGGCCACCTCACCGTCGGCGGCCACCTCGGTCGACGTCAGGCGGGAGGCAGGCCGGTTCCGGCCTTCCAGCGGCACGTGCGTGTGGCCGGAGCCTGCGAACGTCCCGTCTTCAGGCCCCGGTATCTCGACCTCGACTCCGGACGTGCGAGGTGCGGGCGGCTCCGCGGCGGCGCTGCCGGGTGCGGCGGCGAGTACGGCCGTGAGGGCGACGGCCACTCCGACCGCCATGGCCGCTCGTCGTGCTGAACGCATGAAATCAGTCCCTTGCCAGGCGAGTTAAGTGAGGGAGTAACTACGATGAACGAGTCGCTTAACCTAGGGGGAAGGCGAGGGCGTGCGCAATGCCTACTGCTTCTGGATACTGAGCAGTTCACGAACCAGGGGGTCCTGATGGACGATCCGGCCGCGATCGGTCGCCGAGTGCAGCGACTGCGAGCTCAACGCGGGCTGACGCAGCGGCAGTTGGCCGAGCCTTCGTATACCCCCGCGTACGTGTCGACGCTGGAGTCGGGCCGGGTCAGACCCTCGGAGACCGCCCTGCGCTTCCTCGCGGAGCGGCTCGGCACGTCGTACGAGGAGCTGGCCACCGGCAGGCCTGCGCACCTCGCCACGGAACTGCGGCTCGCCCTCGTCGAGGCGCGCCGACAGCTGGCCACCGGGACGGCGGAGGAGGCCGCCGTGCGCTATCGGTGCCTCCTCACCGACGCGGAGCACCTGGGCCTCGTGCCCGAGCAGGCCGAGGCGCTGCTCGGACTCGGCGACTGTGCCCTGGAGACCGGTCAACTGGTCGACGCGGGCCACCACTTCCAGGCCGCCGAGCGACTCCTCGCCGATGATCCGCTGCCGCGCCGCGTACACGCGATCCGCGGCCGTGCCGTCGCACACCTCCTGGCCGGCGAGCTGCGTTACGCCTGCTACCTCCTCGAATCCACCATCGACGAGCTCGGCGCGAGCGGACTGGCCGACCCCGAAGCGCTGGTCGTCCTGTACGCCGCCGTGATCGGCCCCTACATGGACATGGGCGCCCATGCCCGCGCCGCGCACGCCGCCGGGCTCGCCCTGGCGCTTGCTCCGCAGGTCGACGACCCGGCCCTGCTGGCCGGCATGCACCGGCAGGTGGCCCGCACCCTCCTCGCCGAGGGGCGCACGGCCGACGCGGACGCCTCGCTGGCCAAGGCGCAGGCGATCTACCAACAGCTGAGCCTGCGCACCGACCTCGCGCACTGCCACTGGATGCGCGGCTACGTCCTGGCTCAGAGCGGAGAACTCGCCGCAGCTGAGACGGAGTTGCGCGCCGCCCGGGACATGCTGAACGTCAGGCGTGCGGCGCTGTTCACCGCGCAGGTGGAGGTGGAGCTGGCCGATGTCCTCCGGCGGCTCGGACGGCACGACGAGGCGTCGGAGCTGCTCTCGGCGTTTCTCGAACTGGGTGACCGGCACGGCGCGGTGCACGCTGGGGGTGCGCACCGGCTGCTCGGGCTGATCGCGGAGGAGCGGGGGGACACCGAGACCGCCGAGGAGCACTACGTCATGGCCCTGGGCCTGCTGGAGCGCAGCGGAGCGAGCGGCGACCTGGCCGACCTGTGCCGTCTGCTGGGCGACCTTCTGCGCCGCGGCGGCCGTACCGAGGCAGCCCTGGACGCCTACCGCACGGGGCTGGGCCACCGGTCGGCCCCCGGCACGACGACGCTGGGGCCGGCTCCGACGGCACCGGTGTTCCCGCCGCGCTGAACGAGCAGCCGACCGTGCTTCGATGAGTTCTTGATTTCGTCGCGGATCGGCCGGGCGGCCTCGACTCCCTGGCCGGCGGATCTTCGAGCTGCCTGTCGAGGTCGAGGCCGTCCGCGTGCCGTTGTCAGCGTCGGTCCGCCGGGCGAAGCAGGACCGGAAGAAGGCGGGATCGGCCCGCCCCTTCCGTTCGAACTCCTCCATTCACGCCGTGCGCGCGCCGGAGCCGGATCGCCCCGCCGCCGGCCTGAGCCGGTCCGTCCCGGGTGGTCACGCAGGCCGCCCGGTGACCGAGGCCGCCGAAGGCGACCACGGTCACCGGGCGGAGCCGTCCGGTTCCCGGACGGTGTCGACGCACGCCGCTCAGCAGTTCCGGATGGACCACACGGGCGTCCAGTCGTACGTGAAGGGCGTGGGCTCCGGCAGGACGACGTCCAGCACCTGGCCGTTCTGACCGTAGAAGAACGCGGCGGCGCCGACCTGGTTGTTCACCACCTGGCCCACGCCGTTCCAGTGGGACAGGGCGTACTGGTGGCACCGGTAGAGGAAGAAGACCTTGTACTTGCCCACCACCGGGTCCCAGACCCCGGTGCAGAGATTCCCCGACGCGCACGTGACGGGGCTGCCCGACGTCGTGTGCACGTAGTCCGCCCAGGGCGAGACCGTCGGCGATACGGCCGCCACGGCACGCGAGGTCATGCCCCCGGCGCCCCGGGGCGCCGGGGGCATGACCATGGTGTGGCCGCCGCCCTCGTGAGGCCCGTCCGAGGCCGCCGCCTGGGCCGGGCCCGCCGCGAAGGCGGACACCAGCACCCACAGGAAGGCACCGACCACACCGAGGGTGGAACGCCAAGAACGCGACATCGTCACTCCTTCTCCGGGAATCCCCGGGTTCACTTCTGACTCGTGCACAGCGGTACGTCCGGCAACTGGTTGTCCGGATGGCTGATGTAGATGTTGGTGATGTAGCCCCCGTACTGCGGCAGATACGCCCACCAGTCGTTGGTGTACGGCGGGACGGAGACGAGCTGCCCCTTCTTCTGGCAGCCCACCAGCACCTCCACGCCGGCCGGGAGTCGGGTCAGCAGGTTGTCCCCGACGACCGGTTCCGTCCGGACGGCGACGTCCTGACCCCACGTCCCGTACCACTTCCCCTTCGGCGCCGTTCCGCCGGGAACGTTCAGGGAACGGGTCAGCCGGCCGAGGTCGGTGTACGCCTTTCCGTACGACGTGCCGTCCGGGTGCAGTGTGAGGACGGCCACGATCGAACGGTCACCGGCCCCGACGGTGCCGGACGTGTGCAGCGCCGGTCGGCTCAGGTCGACGCTCGCGTCACCTGCGCCGACGGACGACGGGGCCGAGGCGTCGATGCCACCAGCCGCAGTGGTGCTTACGGAACCGCAGTTCCCCTTCGCGTACCTCCCTGACCAGCCCTGCTTCACGGCCCACGGGCGGTCGAACGCGGCAGCGATGCCGAAATGCTGGTCGAAGGAGTCCGATGCGCACCGGGTCGACTGGCGCAGACGCTCCATGATGAAGTCACGAACCGGCGCGGGAGCGGACTCCAGGATGTGTCGGTAGGTCTTCACGGTGTCGCGGGCCGACATGGCCGTGTAGCCCCAGTACCCCTCGTAGGCTGCCGGTGGGGGAGCGGTGTCGGCGAGCCCGAGCCGCGTGACCATGCGCTCGACGATCGCCGGCCCGCCGTAGGCCGACCAGTAGTGGTTGGCGGCGGCGTCCTGACTGCTGCGGAGCATGACGTCCAGCCGCGTGCGGTCGGCGGCCGGGATGGTGTCGGGGCTGCGGTTCCACAGGAAGTCGAGGGCGATTAGGAGCTTGACGACCGACGCGGACCGGAACGTGGCGGCCGGGGCGAGCTGTTCGGTGAACGTCCCGGTCTGCCGGTCGAACACGGCCACGCCTGCCGTGACCCCCGCGGGCACCTGAGGGCTCGCGGGCGTGACCGACACGGAGCCACCCGTCGGTTCCGTCGCGGCCGCGACGGAGTGCGGGAGCGCCGCGCCGGTGAACGAGAGGGAGAGGAAGGCCGCGGTCGCGGCAAGCAGGCGCCGAGGCGTACGGCGAGCGGTGATGTTGGAGTGCCTGGCGATGCGGAGCATGGCGTGAGGGGTCCTCGCTTGGTGTGAGAGCGGGCTGCCCGGGGCTCGGAAAGGGTTGGCGGACGAGGGCGGCGGGACCGAGGCGCGGAGCTTGGCGGGACGCGAGGGGCTCCACCGGAGCGGGCCGGGCGGACGACTCCCGGCGGCCTACGGGATGTTGCACTCCGTCATGCCGGGCCAGGGATCGGTCGACGTCCACACGTCGACGGCGGGGATGAAGCCCCACCCGTGATTGCCGTCGCGACCGGGAGCGATGCGGTCACCCATGGTGTAGTACCAGATGTTGTTGCCGCCGCTGTGCGCGGCGCCGCTGGCCCAGCACACGAACCAGCTCGTCGACGTGTCGATCCAGCCGATCACCGGGCACGCGGCGATGAAGCTGCCGCAGCCGTACAGCGGGGCGCCGGCACGATTGCCGCACACCCAGTCACGCGTCCAGGTACGCCTCGTGTACGCGTCGTAGTGGCTGACGTTGCGGGCGGTGCACGACGCCTGGGCCGCGAGGGGCGCGGCCTCGGCCGTAGGCGGCGCGCTCCGCACCGCGCGGGTGGTCGTGCCGGCCTGCGGCGACGCCGCCTGCACGGCGCCGGCGCTGAACAGCACGGCCAGGAGGGCGGCGAGCATCGCCACCGCTCGTCTCACAGACATGTTTCGGCCCCCGTTGTCGAGAAAGCAATGGTCGGACGGCCCTGCGGAACCGAGGAGTTGTCACGGGGCGTCGCTTGAGAGCCGAGCCTTCCACTCGCACTCTGTTCATGTCATCGCTTGTGACCATGCGACATGAAAGACGATCGATAAGGGATTCATCATGGTTACTGGCGAAACGGCCGCTGGAGGCGCCGCGCCGACGGGCCCCGACCCGCGGACGCCGAGCGCCCATCAACTCCGGCTGTTCGTCGCCCTCGCGGAGGAACTCCACTTCTCGCGCGCCGCCGCCCGGCTGTTCATCACGCAGTCGGCGCTGAGCCAGCAGATCAGAGACCTGGAAAGACGCCTCGGGGTGCGGCTGTTCGACCGTTCGAGCCGGGCCGTGACGCTTACCCCGCAGGGCCGGGTGCTGTTGGCGGACGCGCGCAGCGTGGTGGCGGCCATGGACCGGCTGAGCCGCAGCGCTTCGACGCAGGCGCGCAGGATCTCCGGACGGCTCGTCGTCGGCACCATCGGCGCGGAAGCGGCGATGCCCTATACGCACGCCGTGCTGCGTCTGCTCCACGAACGGCACCCGTTGGTGCAGGTCGACGTGCGCAGCCTCCACTTCGCCGACCACTTCGACGCACTGTTCCGCCATGACATCGATGTTGCCTTCCTCCGCCCACCGGTCCCGCCCGGCGTCGAGGTGCAACACCTGGCCACGGAAACGCGGTTGGCCTGTCTCTCTGCGAGCGACCCGCTCGTGGACCGCGACCGGATCAGCCTCGCCGAGCTGGCCCGCCACCCGGTGATCGACGTCCCGCCGCAGGTGCCACGGCTCTGGTGGGACTTCTGGGCCGCCGACCCGCGACCCGACGGCACCCCGGTCCGCTACGGACCCGTCGCCTCGGACCTGGAGGGCCTTCTGCACCTCGTGGCCCAGGGCAAGGGCATGTGTTTCCTGCCGGCCGCCGCGCGCGACCTCTTCCCGCGCCCCGGCATCCGCTACGTCGAGGTCACGGACCTGCCCCCGTCAACGGCGGGCCTCGCCTGGCTGAGGGAGAACCGCACGGAACCGCTCATCGAGGCCGTGGTGGCAGCTGCCGGACACGTGGCCTCGGCGCGGGACCGGGGGGCCGTCCGGGGCAGGAGCCAGGCCGAGGACTGACCCCACGTCACAGGTCGCTCCGGGCGCGGGGTCCCGGCCGCTGCCCCCAGCGTCCGGCGGTGGGCGGGAGGAACCTCGGGTGGCCCACGGCAGGAGGGGCCGGAGCGCGGCTGGACCGCGCCCCGGCTGTCTCGGGGAGGGCGGCGGTGAGGTGCTCGACCTGGCTGCGTAGTTCGCCGGCCCGGGCCGTGGTCTCGTCGTGCCGAGCCTGCAGGTCTGCCAGGAGCTCGAAGACGTTCACGCAGCCAGCCCACGGGTGCCGCGCCAGGTGGGGGCGGGTGTGGTGGGGCGGCGAGTCATGTTCGCGATGGCAGCCCAGTAGGCGCGTGAGGCGGAGGTGTCCGGGCGGTGGTCGTGCTGGCGGGCCAGGCGGCGATGCAACATCGATGTGCCGTTGACCTGCTCGACCACCCACCGCTTGGGCTGCGGGACGAACCCTTTGCCCTGGTCTTCGATGTCCGCCGGACGACCTCGACGTCGGTGTCCATCAGCGCCCCGTGGATGAGGACCTCGTCCTGGGCCGGGGCCCTGGTGCGCGGGTGGCGGCCGGGCAGGCTAGTTTGCTTGGATGAGTCTTCTTGATGATGTGGCCGAGCGCGACGGCTGGCGGTGCTGGGTGTGCGACGAACCGGTCGACCCCGACGAGTCGGTGAACGACCCGCGGGGGCCCAGTGTCGACAGCCGGACCGCCGACCGGAAGGCCAAGGTCGCCGAGCGGCTCGCGCACCGCGGGTGCAATAGCCGCAAGGGCGCGGTCAAGGTCGTCATCGCCTGGCCGGAGCGCCTGTACGTAGTCGAACCCGCGCCGCTGATCGCCGTTGCCGACAGGCTGGAGCGCAAGGGCGGCCGTGAGATGGTGGGCCGTTGTCCGACCAGGAAGGACGCCCAAGAGGCGGCGGATTGGCTGGTGGACAGGTTCTCCCGACTTCTACCGGGGCTGCCGGTGACCGCCGACATCGAGGCGGGCGGCGGCCAGTTCCTCGTCATCCTGGCCACCGGCCGCCGCTGATCGGGGATCACCCTCAGCCAAAGACGGCCGATGCCGGGGCGCAGTAGCCGGACAAGGCGAACGGGCCTGCGATGCCCCGCTCACAGCAGTAGCGCAGCAGTGCGGGCCGCCGCCCTCGCCGGGTGGCGGCCCGCTCTGCTGTTCACTCCTCGGAGGGAGAGGGGCCAGACGGCCGGCCCGCCGCCGTGCCACTCGATGAGCAGCGGGTCGTCCAGGCGGACGTTGTCCGGGGCCAGTCCTTCCCGCCGCAGGAACTCCAGGAGGTCGTGGGGCCCAGTGCGCGGCCGAGGATGGGGTGCCGGCCTCGGGCTGTGCTCGCGGCCAGCGGCGGGGGACTGGCGGGTGGTGTTCACGGCCCGTCCGGGACGCCGAGCGGCACCGCGAACCGAGGCTGCCGGCCTTCCTCTGTCAGCACCACCAGCTGGACCGCCGCCGCACGGGTGTCCAGCGGCAGCAGGCTGCCGATCGCAGCGCGGACATGGGCTGTAGCTGTCGGGTTGTCAGCACCCATGGCGACCGTGACATGGGCGGCGGGCCGCGCCCCGAAGCGGCCCCTGTACGGGTACGACCCCAGGCTACTGGGCGCGGAACGCGTCGACGATCGGTTGGAGTCCCGGAACGGTGCGGCGACGAAACCGGATGCCGTCACGACCTCCTCCAAGAGCAGATCAGCTGCCGGAAAACTCGCAGCCAGGGTACGCACGCCCTGCTCGCCCTGATCTGTCAGCGCCGATTCCGGCACGAACGGGTAGAGGAGCGAGACGTGCGCCGGCACCCCACTACGCACCAGAGCCGGGTCGGTACGCCACGCCGCCTCGAGGAGCGGGGCGGCATCGGGCAGGACAATGATGACGGCAGTGGCCGGGATGGCGGTGGGAGGAACTGGGAGGAAGGGAGCAAGTCGCATCTCGCTTCGAGCGAGTCGAGCCGAAGGCGCCTGCCGGGCAAAAGCCCAGGTCAGACGCCTTGCTTTGTGCCTCTAGAAGAACCCGAGCTTCTTCGGCGAGTAGCTGACCAGCAGGTTCTTCGTGTGCTGGTGGTACAGCAGCTGCACCGCGCTGACCAGGGCAAACGGCGGTACGTACGACTCCCTGGAGGGTGCTGATCCCGAAATGGTCCGGATCTTGGTGAGCGCGGTGCCCTGGGGAGGCGGGAATCGGGTGTGATGGGAAGGCGAGGGAGGGATCGGGAGCTGGGTGGGTCAGGAGGCCGGGCAGGACGGAACCGAGTCCTGCCGGAGTGGCGTCAGGTCATCGGCTGCGGTCCGGGCCCTGCAGGGAGCCCCGGCGGCCGGGCCGTCGCGCAGCCCGCGCGGGCCGAGGGGACGGCCATGGTCGGCAACGCCCTCCGGCCAGGCGCTCTTGGCGTGCCCCAGGACGAACAGCCGGCGCGGTCGGCCGTCGGCGGATCCGGCGAGCTCAGGGGTCTCGGTGCAGGGCGGCACATCCTTGAGCGTAAGGGGTGGGTCGCCGAACGGCCTTGCACGCTAGGGGTACGTCCGCACGTCGTCGTTGTAGTCGCGGGCCCGATCCCGTACGAGCTCGGGCAGTGTGCCCGTCGCCAGATCGGCGAGGGTCGTGCTCTCCAGGACCTGGCGCAGACTCGTCCGCACAGCACGCCACACATCCGGCATGGGAGCCGCCGCACCCTGGTACTCAAGACCCGTCAGCTTCAGGTCCCGCACACTGACGAGCGGTCCGTCCATCGCGCGGATGACGTCGGCGAGGGTGATCTCCACGGGCGGCCGGGTGAGGGAGTAACCACCGTCGGGCCCACGCACGCTGAGCACCAGACGCGCCTGCCGCAAGTCGCTCAGCACGACGAAGAGGAAGCGGACGGGGATGTCCTGGCGTCCGGCGATGTCCTCGGCCTTGAGAGGCCGGTCCGGGGAGCAGGCCAACTCGGCCATGGCCCGGATGGCGTAGTCCGTTCGTGCTGAGATCCTCACGGACTCAATGTCTCACGAGGAGCGGGAACCTGACCTGCGGCGGTGCTCACAGGACGTCAACAGCGCTCCGGTGCGTCGTTGTTGTCCGGAAGCGGCGTTGCAACTCCACTTTGTTCATCGACATAGTGAACATTGGCTGTGCAGTACCCGCCCCTGGCCGGAGGTTTCCGTGGTGTCCGTGGTACCTGTCGTGTCCTCGCCGTCCGCCGAGTCCGCCCGTCCTCGACCAACCGTGGCAGTCGTCGGCGCGGGCGCGGCTGGTGCGCTCGTCGCCGTCCAGCTGTGCGAGGGGGCGGCCCGACGCCGAATCCCGCTCGATCTGATCCTCGTCGACCCCGCGCCAGAGGCGGGCCGGGGCACCGCGTACGCCACCGAGGTTCCCGAGCACCGGCTCAACGTGCCCGTCGGTGGCATGAGCTGCTACCCAGACGACCCGGGTCACTTCCTGCGCTGGCTCTGCCGCCACGGCGAATCCACCGCCACCGCGGCGGACTTCGCCTCCCGGTACCGCTACGGCTCATATCTCGCCGACACGCTCGGCCGGGCCATCATCACGGCGCACGGCACGGTCTCCGTACGGCGGCTGCGCACCAGGGCCACGGGGTGCGCCGACGCGGCCAGGGGGCGTCTGGAGCTTCAGCTCGCCGACGGCGGCACGCTGACGGCGGACAGCGTGGTCCTCGCCACCGGGCCCGCGGCGGGCCGGTCCGGCTGGGCCCCGGCCGAGCTGGTCGCCTCCGACCGGTTCGTCCCCCGCCCCTGGACGCGGGGCGCGCTCGACGCCGTCGGCGAGTCGGACGACGTCCTTCTCGTCGGCACCGGACTCACCGCCGTCGATCTCGCGCTCGTCCTCGACCGTCCCGGCCGCACGGTGCACGCCGTGTCCCGTGGCGGGCTGCTTCCCCAGCCGCACGCGGTCGGCCCGCTGCCCCCCGTACCGCCGCCGCCGGGCCTCGCCGCTCTCCCGTTCCACCGCCTCCGCAGGGAGTTGAAGCGGCACTTCGCCGCCACACGCCGCACCCACGGCGACTGGCGGCCAGCACTCGACGGGCTGCGGCCCGAGATCGTACGGCTCTGGCAGGGCCTCACCGACGACGAGCGGGCGGAGTTCCTCGGCCGTGACGCCACCCCGTGGAACGTGCACCGGCACCGCATGGCACCCTCCACCGCCGAGGCCATCGCCCGGGCGCGCACTGCCCGCAGGCTCCGCGTCCACGCCGGCCGGGTCGCCTCCGCGGTACCACACAAGGACGGCGGCCTGATCGTTTCCCTCGCCGACGGCCGTGAGTTGCGCGTGGCATGGGTGGTGGACTGTACGGGGCCGGGGCTGCGGGCCGACGGCGGCGGCGACCCGTTGTGGAGCGGGCTGCTGTCCGACGGCCTTGCCGCACCCGGACCGCTGGGCATCGGTGTGTCCACCGACGGCGGCAGGCTGCTCGACGCCCAAGGGCACCTGGAGCGGCCGCTTTTCACGCTGGGCGCACCTCGTCGAGGCGAGCTGTGGGAGACGACCGCGATCCCCGAGATTCGTCACCAGGCCAGGGAGATCGCCGAGACTGTACTCACCCCGCTCACCAGCGCCCCCCGGTCGGTACGCCGCCGGCCCACTGACCAGTTCGGGCTACCGCTGTCCACCCATGCAGCAGCCGCGGCGTCCTTCCGTTGCGGACTCGCCCGGGTGATCACCGTTCGGGCGAAGGCGGCCGAGTCGTTCGCGCGCGCCACCGAACTGGACCCCGGGTTCGCGCTCGGTCACGCGGCACTCGCCTTGCTCGGTCACGAGTGCGGAGCGGATGTCGATGTCGCCCGGGAGCTGGCGGACGCCCAGCGCAGTGTGCGGGAACGCGGCGACGAGCGGGAGCGGTCGTTCGTCGACGTCGTCACGCGCCGCATCAGGGAGCACGAAGCCCACGCAGGCGCCACGGGCGACGGTGACACGGCGCTCGTGGACCACATCGGCCGCTTCCCCGCCGACGCGTTCGCGCTCGGCATCGCCGTCCCCACCATCGCCTTCTCCGGCGTCGCGGATCTCGACGGCACACTGGCCCTCGGTTTGGTGGAGCTGACCGCGTCCGCCTACGAAGGGCACTGGTTCCACACCTCGCTCCACTCCTTCGTCCGGCAGGAGCAAGGAAGGATCGAGGAGGCCGGCGAGCTCGCCCAGGCAGCACTCGCCGCACAACCCGCCTCCGGCCATGCCGTGCACGCCCTCGCCCACGTCCACTACGAGTCCGGTGAGCACCGCACCGGCCGGGACTGGCTCGATGGCTGGATCGGCGGCCAGGGGCGGGGCGCCGTGCACCGGGCGCACTTCTCCTGGCACGTGGCGCTCCACGAACTGGCCCTCGACGACTCCGCAGCGGTACGCCGCCGTTGGTTTGCTCAGCTCGCTCCGGGTCAGGTGAACGGGGTGCGGGCCCTCGTCGACTCCGGCTCCCTGCTGTGGCGGGCCCGGATGTCCCGGAACTGGACCGGTCGCGTCCCCATCGACGGCGTGCTCGACGCGGTCGCCCGCGATCTGGTCGAACGTCCCTCGACCGCATTCACGGCCCTGCACAGCGCCGTCGTCCTCGCCGCCGCCGACGACCTCCCCGCACTCCGCCGCCTGCGCACACACGCGGCCGGCGCGGACCCGGTGCAGCGGGAGGTCGTCGTCCCGCTGTGCAGCGCGCTGGAAGCGGTACTGGAGGAGGAATGGGCCACCGCGGTGCGGGAACTACGCGAACTGCTGCCCTCGCTGCGCCGCGTGGGAGGCAGTGCGGCACAGCGCGAGGTCATCGAGGAGACATTGCTGTACGCGCTGGTGGAGGCAGGTCACGGCGACACCGCCCGCCACCTCCTCGAACAACGCCTCGATCGTCGCGCGTCCCCGCTCGACCGGCGCAGGCTGGCCGGACTGAGCCTCTGACGGACGGGAAGGGAAATGGGTCTCGCACTCCCCACATCGAGCGACGGCGGCCATCAAGGCAGTGAAGAGGAGGCCGCTGATGGCCCGGGGATGATGACCGAGCAGGGCGGTATGCGTCTGCCGCCCAGTCCGGGGACCTGGACTGGGTGACGAGTTCTACCAGCGACGACGCGACCACCTTCCTCATCGAGTGGCGCGGCGGCGACGCCGACCATCTCGCCACCCTCGATCGAGCCGACGGCAACCGCCGCTACTCACTGAGCGACTGGTCGGCGACGCCGTCTGCCGTCAGCGTGCCCAGCCAGCGCGGGAACGGCCCTGATACCGCTGTCACCTAAGGGCTGTCCCGCAAAGATCGTCTGGTGCGCCCGGCCATGACGCGGCGAATCACCCGAGGCCGCGAAAGTCGAACCACACGCTCAACGCCCGTGGCCAGCCTGCCTCAGGGAGCTTGACCACAGGAGCTCATACTCACAGCCCGGCCTGAGCGAGCAAGGACTCGGCCTGTTGCCGCGAGAGATTTGGCGGGGCCGGTGCGGCTGGGGGACACGTGTGGGTGCCGCGGCTGAACGACAGCATCCACTCAGCAAGGGGGCTGTCGGGCTCCAGGGTGGCCACAACCTGTTCACGCATCGCCTGCGGGGTGTCGGCCCGGGCCGCGATCGCATTCCTGACGAAGATGTCCTGGTCACCTGCCAGCACGTCGCGCAGACCGGGTGGCAGGTCCGGATGTGCGGCGACGGCCTCACGGACATCGGAATCCGGGTCGGCAGCCAGCTCAGGGGTCGGTACGGCATGGGCGACCGCAGCGGCGCGGGTCACCGGATCTGCCAGCAGTCCCGGCAGAAGGTCCGCGGGAGGGACGAATGCCCGAACACTGCCACTGCGAATGCCTGGGTCGGCATCGGTCAGCAACATCCTGCGGACGTCGTCCGGAGCATCACGCCAGCGCTGGATGACCGACGATCGCACACTGGCCTCCGAGTCCGCGGCCAGGAGGGCTAGCAACTCCGTCGGCAGGTGCTTGTTCATCGCAAGGAACGACCGCACGGAAGGGTCCGGGTCGGCCGCCAGACGGGCGAGCAGCCCCAGAGGCTCGTCCCTGACGCTCGCCGCGGCCGCACACCGAACAGCAGGCTCCGGATGCTCCGCAAAGCGGGCCCTGATCCGAGAGGGCACGGAGGAGTTCCCGGCGAGAGTCCGTACGGAGCCGAGCTCGATGATCTCTGCTATCAGTTCGTCAGTCAGGTCCCGACGCAGCAACGCCACCGCGCGCCGAGCCCCCGGGTGCTGGAGCAGGCGCCGCACCAGGTCAGCGGGCAGGTCATCTTGGGCTGCTAGAGCACTGAGTTCAGCATCCAGTTCCATGGAACGCAGGGTAATCCTCGGGCCTGGAAGAGGACGCCCCAAGCCAATCTACCGTCGCAGCCGGACACCGAACTTGTCATGGGCGGCTCAGGCACAGGTACTGAACGACGGCGAGTACTCATTCCGCAACCCGACCAACCGCTTCGCCCTGTCAGCCGATCGCCTGGCCCGGGTGGCAGCCGCGCTGACGCCCTGACCCACACGCCCATTCCCAACGGCAAGTGGTCATGTTTGGAACAATCCTGCCGTGACTGCTGTGATCACGACTCCGGCATGGATATCTCCGTTCACCGGGCTGAGCCCGCGCTCCTTCAGCAAGTTGGTGACGATGCTGCGGCGTGACGGGGCGGCCGCGGTTCGCAGGGGCCGACCGTGGAGCTTGCCACTGGAGGACCGAGTACTGCTGGGCACGGCGTATTGGCGGACCAACTTGACGATGCGCCAGCTCGCCCTGATGTTCGGCATCTCGAAGTCCGCGGCTGACCGCATCATCGCCCACCTCGGGCCCCTGCTCGCGCTCCAGCCCCGGAAGCGGTTTCGCAAGGACACCGTGCTCATCGTGGACGGCACGCTGGTGCCCACTCGCGACCACACGGTGGCCGAGCAGTCCAAGAATTACCGGTACTCCACCAACCACCAAGTCGTCATCGATGCCGACAGTCGCTTGGTCGTCGTGGTCGGCCGGCCGCTTCCCGGTAACCGCAACGACTGCAAGGCGTGGGAGGAGTCCGGGGCCAAGGCCGCCGTCGGCAAAACGACGACGATCGCCGACGGTGGTTACCCCGGGACCGGCCTGCTCATGCCTCACCGGCGCCGCAAGGGCGAGGAACTGCCCGACTGGAAACAGCTACACAACAAGTCCCACAAGCAGGTACGCGCCCGCGTTGAACACACCTTCGCCCGAATGAAGAGCTGGAAGATCCTTCGCGACTGCCGCCTCAAGGGCAACGGAGTACACCACGCCATGCTCGGGATCGCCCGCCTGCACAACCTCGCCCTCGCCGGATAGATAGCGGGACAAGCCTTAGAGGCGGTGCCATCATCGCCGTCCGGCGGAAGTCCACGGAAGACGAACAGGAGACCCCGGCTACCAGCTGACCGGTGGAACGGCACATCAGCGAAGGCTGGCGCCGAACAAGCCACCTGGTTCATGCCCACCCCAGCCCGAAGGCCCCGGGAACCGCATGGTTACCGGGAACTTCGGCATATCCGGCAGAGCGACCGGCAGCCTGAACACCGCGACATGGTCCACTGGGGCACTCTGACCGGCGCCCTCCGCTTCCCCGGCATCGGCGTGCTCCAGCTCTTCGAGTGGTCGTATTTACGGCCGAGAGCAGCAGCGTCATGTGCCTCCGCCGCGGTCGCCGCGCCTGGCGCTGGCGGCTGCCGTGGCCAGGGCGACAGCTGTCCCGGCCGCTCCACACAGCCACGTCCACCCCGGCCCCAACGTGCTCCCTCCAAGCGCGGACGCCACGACCCAGCCGACGGTTCCTCCGAGCGCCCCTGCCCCCAGTCGGAGCATGGCGAGTGGCCACCGCCGCTCAGGCACGACGACACGCAGCACTACAAGCGAGGCCAGCAGAGCCAGGGCTCCCAGGGCGGCCACGACTGCGGGTTTCACCGAACCTGGAAGCGGAACGGTGTACTGGAGGGACTGAACGGCTGCCAGGCTCATCAGGATGGCGCCGATGGCGCCCGTCAGCCCGAGATTGACCGTCTCCTGCCGTCGCTGGAGACTGCGTTGAATCAACTGGTCGGCAAGAACTCCAACTTGGGTGCACCGGCGCACCGCGGCCTCCAGATACGTGGCATCGTCGTCGAGGCGCTGGATGAACCACTCGGACAGAGCTCGATCGTCTGCGAACAGTCCGCCGAGATCCGGATCGCCGCTGAGGGTCGTGAAGTTGGCCGCGGCGATCTCCACGGTGCGGGACATCTCCCGGCTGCGGGTCGAGCGGTCGACCAGACCGCGTTCGCGGGTTTGGAGATCGACCAGAGCCCGGGACGCATCGAGCAACTCTGAGTGGTGGCTGGCCCCGCGCTGCGAGGCGTCCGTCTTCTCCAGCACGTCCCCGACGACCTTGTCCGTAGCGGCGCGCAGTCGGCCTATGGTCTCGGCCGAGTCCCACACCCGCAGTTGGTACCGGAGTTTGGCCGTGTGTAGAAGGTACTTTCCCAACGGCGGCAGCGCGCGTGTACGCGTGGTCCAGACCCAGGCGGTCAACTCGGGGTCGCGATCGTGCGCGGCGACGACGAGCAGTCGGCGCTCATCGCGAGCATCCTGGGACGCCGAGGTCTCCCACACGGCGAACCCCTGGGGAACGATGACGCCCCCGTACGGCCAGCCCGTCGATGCTTCGTCGTCAGCGTTCGGAGCGTGGCCGCTCACGTACGTGGTCAGCGGGTCCTCCGGCGCCACCGACGGCGCAGCTGAGAGCCTGCTCGGAGTAGGAAGGTCCGGCTCGGCCAATCGCGCCAGATACAGCCGGGCCGATCCGAGTACGCCTGCCTCGTGCCGCTGTGTGTTCTGTGCAGCCCGCAGGACCCCGGACCACTGCCCGTCCAGTTCCGCCCAGCCCAGACCGTCGGCGGCGTCGGGGGCCAGCATGACCGACAGGCAGAGGGCATCGTGCTCCCGCCGGAGCGCGGCCTGCCACACCCCCGGCCCCGGTCGATTCCTGGTCGCGAGCAGCCCCTGCGTGCCCCGGACATCCGGGCTCCTGGAGGCGCCCGGCAGGCACGCGTCCCAGCCGTCCCCCGGTTCCAGCCCCGTACCAGTGCCCTCCACGGGAACGTTCATCCCGAGCATCTCACCGCACGTGTTCCACAGATTCCTGACGAAGGCGAGAGCGTCGTGCCGGTCGTCCCCTGTGGTGACGACGAAGACATGCACCCCCAGCGCCTCAGCTTGGAGCATCCGGACCTGCTGCGTCGGAGCCAGATGGGGCGCGGGGGGTCGGGTTGTCGCCGTCCAGGGCATGGACCAACTCGTCGAGTCGTTCGCGATATTCCTCGGGCAGCGGCAGCATCGAGCAGTCCTCCAGCCCGGAGATGCGCTGAGGGCCCGCCAGCTCGACATCCCCCAGGGCCTGCTCGAAGGCAGCGAAGTCTCCCGCTGCGAGCGCGTCCCGCATGGCCTTCAGGCCCTGTCCGACCACGTCCCAGTTCTTGGCACGGAGCTGCCAGACTTCGACATCCGCCAACACCTCGGCCGCCATCTGCCGCAGCTCCTCCTCCATGTTCATAGAACCTAGCGGCGCAACGGAACCGGTGCGGGTCCATTCAGCAAACTGATCAAGAGCCCATGACAGTAAGGTTGATGACCGTCCATCACGTTCCGTGGGTCCGAGACGTTGCTGCGAGGCACCTATGGCCAGTGTTTCCTCTCAACAGTCCCCCGAGCAGCAGGAGGAGGAGCGTCGCGAACGAGACCGGCTACGCACGCTCCAGCAGCAGGTCCGCGAGCGTGCGAGCCGCCGTCTGCGCGGCAACGTTCGTGCCGCGCGCGACACGCGTCCGGACATGGACCGCCTGGCCGTGGCGGTTGCACGCGCGAAGCCCGGCACTCGACGCCGAGCGGCCGCCGTGACGGCCCTGTCCGCAGAGCTACTCCTCCGCTTCCGTCAGAGCCCGGAGAAGAACCTCGCCGACCTCGTGACGGCGATCCGGCTGCTGAGCGAAGCGGCTGGCGGTCGGACGGCCGAGGATGCGGCCGGCCGTCAGCACGCCGTGGACGACGCCCGCGTGGAGCGGATCGTGGGATCGGGCAGCTCGGCGGATGCCGCGCGGGTGGCGTTGCTCGTCGAGTGTCTTGAGGAGTGGGCGGCCATCGAGCGGGTTGCACCCCCGGGCGGGTGGGGGACGGAGCCGGGGCAGGTGCCGGACCTCGACGTGCTACGGCGGCGACTGGCCGGGATGGCGGCTGCACCGGCTCGACAGCGGGTTCGCATGCTGCACGCCTGCGGCAGCGCCCGCGCGGCCTCGGACGGGCCAGGCGCCGGGTACGAGGACATGGTCGCCGCCGTCGCCCTGCTGCCCCGGACGATCGGATGGGGCGCTCCCCCTGGGGGCCCGGGATCGGCGACCGAACAGGTCGCGCTCAAGGCCGCGGTCACGGCGGACGCGGCGGCCTGCGCCATCGCCGCCGGGCGCCCCGTCGAGGCGATCGAGCTGCTGGAGACCGGCCGTGGGGTGGTGTGGGACCAGTTGCTGCACGCCACGATTCGGGCCGAGTTACGGGCCGTGGACCGCCGGCTCGCCCGACGCATGGACCGGGCCTGCCGCGAACTCGAACGGCCCGGCCGACCCGGCGAGGAACCCGACCGATACGCGGAGCGCGACGTGGCGGCAGAGCGGAACGCCCGCCCCGACACACCCTCCGCAGAGGTCGCACGACGGTGGGGGCTGGTCCTCCGGCTCACGGAGAAGAGCGCCAGGCGGCGCGAGCGGCGCTGGGCGCGGGCGGCCGAACGCGCCCAGGGACTCTTGCCCGACGCCACCTTCCAGACGGTGAGCTACCTCTCCGACATCAGGCCCGCCGCCGCCGAAGGGCCCGTGGTGGCAGTGATCCTCAGCCGGTTCGGCTGTCACGCCCTGCTCGTGACGGCGGAGGAAGACGCCCCGCGGGTCGTCCCGCTGCCTGCCCTGACCTTGCGGGCAGCGCAACGCAACGCCCGCGGCTATCTCACCGCGTTGAACCAACTGACCGGGGCGGAGCGGGAGGCACGCATCCAGGCGACACTGCACTGGCTGTGGGAGACCGTCGCCGTGCCCGTCCTCACCGCGCTGGCCCTGCCCGGACGCACCGGGGAGAGCGCGGACGGCGAGCTCCCACGCCTGTGGTGGTGTCCTTCCGGGCCGCTCGCGGTGCTCCCCCTGCACGCCGCCACACCGCGGCCGGGCGCGGGCAGTACGCGTGCCGGGGCCGGGGAGCGGGTCGTGTCCTCGTACACCCCGACCCTGCGCAGCCTGATCTCGGCCCGCAAGGCCCGGGACCTGCGCCGGAACAGCGGCAAGGGCAACCAGGGCGGGAATCCGGACGGCCGGGATCGGCTGCTCCTGGTGTCGGCAGGCGGCCGCGCCGGCCATCAGGTCCTTCCGGCGACGGCCCGCTTCCGTGACTTTCTCACCGGCCTCCTTCCGGAGGACCTGCTGACCACGCTGCACGGGGCGCAGGCCACCGCCGGGAACGTGAAAAGCGCGCTGGGCCGGCACAGCCGGGTCCACTTCGACTGCCACGGCCGGCAGGACCCCGTGTCACCGGAGCGCACCGGCCTGGTGCTGCACGACCAGGATCTGACCATCGCCGACCTCGCCGACGTCCGCGCGAGGCGGCCGGAGTTCGCCTTCCTCGCCGCGTGCTCCACCGCGGCACCGGACCACATGGACCTCGACGAGATGATCTCCGTGACCTCCGTCCTGCACTACCGCGGCTATCAGTCCGTCATCGGCACGATGTCGCCCGTCCTCGACACCAGTACCGAGCGCGTGGCCAAGGCGGTCTATGGCCGGCTCACCGAGTCCCGCCCCGAGGCGCGGCCGGAATCGCCGCCGGACTCTGCCGCGACCCTGCTGCACGATGCCGTGAGCCGGGAACGCCGACGGCGTCCCCGGCACCCGAGCACGTGGGTGCCGTTCATCCATGTGGGCGTCTAGCGTGGCCCCCGTGCCCGAGCGGGCCCTCCCCGCTCTCTTCGCCGTCGCCGGCGGCGGGCTGACCCGTGCCGACCTGCTGGCCCTGACCGACCTCCCGCCGGACAAGCTGGGCGCGGCGATCGCCGCCGCCTCCAGCACCGGCCTCGGCCGGGCAGCGAGCCGCTGGACCGGCGGGGCTGTCCACGTGATCGCCGACGCCGGGCAGCGGCAGCGGGTCACGGACGAGGCCGGGCAGCGCGTCACGGCGGACTGCGCCGCGGCCCTGCATGCGTGGGCGGAGTCGTACCGCGTGGGCGGCTGGCCCGACGGCACCCCGGAATACCTGATGGACGGATACTTCCGCCTTCTGGAGTCGACGGGCGACGTACACCGAATGACGGCCTGCGGTACCGACCGGGCGCGGCACGCGCGGCTGCGCGCGCTCACCGGTGGCGATGTCGCCGCGGTGCACGAGGTCGCGGCCTGCCAGGCCGCCCTCGCCGCGCAGGACGCCCCCGACCTGGCCGCTGCCGCCGTCCTGGCGCTGCTACACGACGAACTGAGCGTCCGCGGCGACCGGCTGCCCACCAGCCTGCCCGCGACCCTCACTGCTGCCGGCGACTCGGTACGGGCCGACCAGCTCGCCCGCTCCTTCGCCGCTCCGGCTCGCAGGGCTGGCGCTTTCACCGGCCTGGCTCTCGCGCTCCTGGACGAGGGCCGACTCGCCGAGGCGCGGCGTGCGATCGACGAACTCGTCCTTACCATCGCCAAGTTGGGCGCATCGGACGAGAAGGTGACGGAGGACGCGGTGCTGCGGCTCGCCGCCGCGGGCCAGTGGACATCGGCCGAGCGTATCGCCCGCGCGGCCCCCTCACGGTCGGCCAGGGTGGTCGTGCTGCGCGCGCTGGTGGACGCTCAGATCGCCGCAGGCCATCTCGACCAGGCCGAACACCTCGCCCTGACCCTCACCTCCGACGACGGCGGCACCGACGGCTACCACGGCGACGACACCGGCGGCGCTGACCGTAGGGCGCTGATACCGGTGATCGCCGCGCTCGCTGCCGACGGGCAGGGTGCTCGGGCCGAGTCGCTGGCCCGCGCCTTCCCCGGCCCCGACTCGATTCGGGAACATGGCGGCGTCCTGGCCCTGCCCCACCTTGTCATGGCGCTCGCCGCGACCGGGCAGGACGAGCAGTTCCACCGGCTCGTTCGCGCCGTGCCCGACGAGCGGAACCGCAACAGGCTGCTGGCGACCGCCACGATGGCCGCACCCCACGACGTCGACCAGGCGGAGGAGGCGGCACGTTCCGTTGCCGACGATCTCGACAGGGCCGAGGCCCTGAAAGGCGTCGTCGTCCGGCTCTTGCTGGCAGGGGATACCGAACGCGCCCTCTCCGTCGCGCGGGAGATTCCCGTCGGGCCCCTTGTCCGCGCGCTGCGGGAGAAGTTGGGCCAGTCGGATACGGAGTTCTTGTTGGATGGGCTCGGCCACCATGCACGGCCGGGCGTCGTGCGGGCGCTCGTGGAGCAAGGCCAACCAGACCTCGCCGAATCCTTCGTGAGCCGCATCTCGAACGACGGCGACTGCGCGGCGGCCTCCTGCGAACTGGCTGTGGCCCTCGCCATGACGGGCAACACGGCTCGAGCCGAGGCCCTGTACGCTGAGCACCGCCGCCGCCTCAGGTTCGACGACTCGGCGGTGCTCAAGGCGGTGGCCCTCACCCACCTGGAGACGGGGGCCCTCGACGAGGCCCTACGGACGGCGCACACTGCCGACACGCCGCATCTGGCACTGCAGCTTCTGCGCGACATCGCGGTGTGGCTGGTCGAGAACGGAATGACCGCCGAAGCGGAACGACTCGCGGCAAGCCAGGATGATCACCCCGAGATGCTGGCCACGATCGCTGCCACGGCCGCCGCCGAAGGGGATGCGGCCACCGCCCGTCGGCTCGCGTGGCGTGCGGCGGAGTTGCCGCAAGCGACGCCAGGGCTTCCCCCGTTGCGACTGCTCCTGCTCGCTGAGGCACTGGTCGAAGGGGAAGAGCACGCTTTCGCGTGCCAACTCACGGAGCGTGCCGTCGCCTTGGTCGGAACCTCCAATGATGTTCTGCTCAGTCGCGCCGCGGTCGTCCTGGCCCGCGCCGGGGACCTCTCCCGGGCCGAGACGCTGGCCCGCTCCTTCTCGTTCTGGTCACACCGGGAACCCGCCCTGGAAGCTGCGGCGTCGGCGTACGTGGACGCGGGCGACGTCGCCCGGGCACAGTCCGTGGTGGACGCCATGGACAGCGGGCATGAACACAAAGTCCGGGCGATGGTCGCGGTCGCGACAGCATTGACGCGCGCCGGCGACCGGGACCGGGCCCGGGTGGTCGCCGCCGAGGCCAAGGGGATCGCTCAGGATCTGTCCTATGGGCAGGGGCCGGCGCTCCTCGCCGTCATCGGTGTCCTGCTCGGCCTCGGCGACGTCGCCGAGGCCGAGCAGGCGGTCGGCGCCATCAGCGGCTACCACGAAAGTGAAGCGGCGCGGAAGATGGTGTCCGAGGCGCGCACGGAGCCCGTCGCGACGGACGCCCCTCGGCGGACGTGGGTGTCCGAGGGGCCGGGTGAGGTACCCGCGGTCGTCGCGGAGGTGGCTCGCTGGTTGAAGGAGGCCGGCGACGAGGCGGGCGCCGCCCGACTGCTCGCCGACGCCGCCGAGGACGCACGGAACGCAGACACTTCTCGCGACGCGAGGGACGCAGAGGCTGGACTCCCCGCCCGAGTGAGCCGACTGCTTGCCCGCGGGCTGTGCGGCATCGGCCGGCTCTGGGACTTCGTCCTCCCGAGCCTCGCCGCCGTCGACCGGACCGTCCCCGTCGCGGTCGCCGAGGCTCTGGGGCTCGACCACTCCGCTCCGCGCGCCGTCGACCGGCGACACGGGTGTTCCTACGCCGGTCTCACTGCGGACCAGCTCATCGCTAGCGTCGTGCTGTGCCGTCGTGCGGGCCGCGCCGAGAATCCGGACCTGCTCGTCGTCCTCGACGAACTGCGCCGGGACTACGGCCATCACGCCTGCCCCTTCGCCGCATCCCTCGAGCGCCTTGCCTACGGAACGCATGGCCCCGCTCTGTTCCAGGAAGGAATGCAGCCTGACGAGGCGGAGATCGTCAGCAGGATTCTGGAAGAGCTGTCGGGCGGCCGGGGGCAGCAGGCGCCCTGAACCCTCGAAGGCCCCGCTGAATGGCGCACGGCCGCCGAGGTGCGCCACTCAGCGGGCACATCGGCGCAGGAGGCGGATCGCGAGCGTCTGGCGGGAGTGTCGGCGGCGGTGCGGCCGACGAAAAAGTCACTGGGCTCGGCGTGGCCCCCGCCGCGTGAGCTCTCGCGGTGGAATGCGGTGCGACGGCATCAGCGCCAGTTCCCCACAGGAGCCTACGCAGCAGGCGGCCTGACTCCAGGTTCGGGGATGCCCTCCTGATGCTCGGGGGGTACCCGCGACGGCGCGCCAGCCTCGTGCGGAGTCACCGGCAGCGGTGAGGTGTTCGCTCTTTGGCGTCTCAGGTAGGTGGCACAGCGCCGGGCCGGCCAGAGCATCCAAGTGCTCTTCCAGTACTACGCCAAGTCCTGGACGGTCTTCAGGAGCATTCCAACCGGCTCATCGAGGAGTCGATGCAGGAGTGGAGCCGGCGCAGCGAGGACAGCAGCCCCAGGGGCTGAGCCGCAATCTGGCCCGTGTATGGCCCGGAACTGCTGGTCAGAACTGGGATACGGCTGGGATGAACTGGAAGAAGAGGGGCATTTCGACGCCTCCCCCAGGGGAAGGCTCGAGCGCTCCAAGAAGGCGCCTGACCCGGGGAAACCCCAGGTCAGGCGCCTTCTTCCGTGCCGCTAGAAGAAGCCGAGCTTCTTCGGCGAGTAGCTCACCAGCAGGTTCTTCGTCTGCTGGTAGTGGTCCAGCATCATCCGGTGGGTCTCGCGGCCGATGCCCGACTGCTTGTAGCCACCGAAAGCGGCATGGGCCGGGTACGCGTGGTAGCAGTTGGTCCAGACGCGGCCCGCCTGGATGGCGCGGCCCGCGCGGTAGGCCGTGTTCGTGTCGCGGGTCCAGACGCCGGCGCCCAGGCCGTACAGGGTGTCGTTCGCCGTGCTGATCGCGTCGTCGAAGTCCGTGAAGGACGTCACCGCCACCACCGGGCCGAAGATCTCCTCCTGGAACACCCGCATGCGGTTGTCACCCTCGAAGATCGTCGGCTGGACGTAGTAGCCGCCCGCCAGATCGCCTCCGTGCTCGACGATCTGGCCGCCCGTCAGGATCCGCGCGCCTTCCTTCTGACCGATCTCCAGGTAGGAGACGATCTTCCGCAGCTGCTCCGCCGACGCCTGCGCGCCGATCATCGTGTCGGTGTCCAGGGGGTGGCCCGGGACGATCTTCTCCGTGCGGGCGATCGCCGCCTCCAGGAACTCGCCGTAGTGGCCCCGCTGCACGAGCGCGCGCGAGGGGCAGGTACAGACCTCGCCCTGGTTGAGGGCGAACATCGTGAAGCCCTCGAGAGCCTTGTCGCGGAAGTCGTCGTCCGCCGCCCACACGTCGTCGAAGAAGATGTTCGGCGACTTGCCGCCGAGTTCCAGCGTCACCGGCTTCAGGTTCTCGGAGGCGTACCCCATGATCAGCCGGCCGGTCGAGGTCTCACCGGTGAAGGCGATCTTGGCGACGCGCGGCGAGGAAGCGAGCGGCTTCCCGGCCTCCTCGCCGAAGCCGTTGACGACGTTCAGGACGCCCGGCGGCAGCAGATCCGCGACCAGGCTGAGCCAGAAGTGGATCGAGGCCGGGGTCTGTTCGGCCGGCTTGAGGATCACCGCGTTGCCCGCGGCGAGCGCCGGCGCCAGCTTCCAGACCGCCATCAGGATCGGGAAGTTCCACGGGATGATCTGCGCGACCACCCCCAGCGGCTCGTGGAAGTGGTACGCGACGGTGTCGTCGTCGATCTCGCTCAGCGCGCCCTCCTGGGCACGCAGCGCTCCCGCGAAGTAGCGGAAGTGGTCGATGGCGAGAGGGATGTCGGCGGCCAGCGTCTCCCGGACCGGCTTGCCGTTGTCCCAGCTCTCCGCGACCGCGAGCGCCTCCAGACTGCTCTCCATCCGGTCCGCGATCCGCAGCAGGACGGCCGCCCGCTCGGCCGGCGCCGCCCGCCCCCACGCAGGGGCCGCCGCGTGCGCCGCGTCGAGGGCGCGCTCCACGTCCTCGGCGGTGCCGCGCGCGACCTCCGTGAAGGGGCGGCCGTCGACCGGGCTCGGGTTCTCGAAGTAGCGGCCGAGCGCCGGAGCGACGTACGAGCCTCCGATCCAGTGGTCGTAGCGGGCCTCGTACGACATGAGCGCGCCCTCGGTACCGGGTGCGGCGTAACGGGTCATGGGCATGGCCTCCCTGGGACGCGCCGGCCGTCCCTGGCCGGCGCTCACCGGCGAGTGTGCGGACCCGGACGTTGCAAGACCGTTGCACCGGCGGACAGTTCCGCCTCCAGGGAGTCGAGACGCGCGCGTACGGGCGGGAGTCGAGCCGCCGGAACCGCCGCGCACAACGCCCGCCATACCACCAGGTCGTCCTCGCCCCAACTGCTGTACGCCCAGTCCGCGAGCAGCCCGGGATCGCCCCGGTCCACCAGCGCCGCCCGCAGCCGGCCCGCGAGCCGCTCCCGCAGCCGTACGACCCCGGGGGCGAGCGAGGCCGGAAGCAGCGGGCCCGCGTACTCCCCGGCCGCCGCCGCGACGGCCCCCGAGGCCAGCCGCCGGTCCACCGCCGCGAAGTCCGCGTCCACCCCACCCGCCAGCCGGTACGGGCGCGAGCGCAGCACATCCGGCCCCAGCAGTGCCCGGAGCCGAGACAGCTCCGCCCGCAGCGTCACCGGCGTGACGGACTCGTCCTCGTAGAGGAGCGTGAGGAGCTCACCGCCGCCGACCCCTTCCGGGCGGTGCGCGAGCAGCACCAGGATCTCGCTGTGCCGGCGGCTCAGCCGGACCCGCCGGCCGCCGAGCGACAGCGACGCCTCGTCCCGGCCGAGCGCCGCGAGGCTCGCCCTGCCCGCTCCCGGCGCGGGCCCGAGCAGCGCGAGCTGCGACTCCGCCGCCCGCGCCACCGCCTGGACGAAGCCGAGACTGTGCGGATGCGCGAGCCGCCTCCCGCCCGTGATGTCGACCGCGCCGAGCACCCGCCCGCTGTGCGGGTCGTGCACGGGCGCTGCGGCGCAGGTCCACGCCCGCACCGGGTGCCGGAAGTGCTCGGCGGCGACCACCTGGACCGGCCGGTCGACCGCGAGGGCCGTGCCGGGCGCGTTCGTCCCGGCCGCCGCCTCCGACCAGCGGGCCCCGGCCACGAAGTTCATCCCCCGCGCCTTGCGCAGCGTGGCCGGGTGGCCCTCGACCCACAGCATCCGGCCGGCGGCGTCGCACACCGCGAGGAGATGCTCCCCGTCCGTCGCGTACGCCGCCATCAGCTCCCGGATCACCGGCATCGCCGCCGCCAGCGGATGGCCGTCCCGGAAGTCGGCGAGCTCGTCCTCGTCCAGCTCCACCCGGGCCGCTCCGTCCGGACTCACGTGCGCGCGTGCGGAACGGCGCCACGACGCGGCGACCAGCGGCCGGACCTGCCCGGAGCCGGGGGCCTCGACAGGGAGGTCGGGCGCCGGCCCGGCGTCATGGAGTGCCTCGCCGGGACCGGGTGCCGGCTCGGCGGGGCCGGGCGTCGCCTCCCCGCCACCGCGGGCCGTCCCGTCCGCCTTCATCGCCCGTCCGGCCACCCACGCGTCGCTCAACTCGGCCTCCTCGTCGAGGTCGTCCCGGCCCGTCGGGCTCATCGTGAAGCGCGGGGGCGCCGTCGACAAGCGCTTGGGCACGCCGTCCCGCGCACCCTGTCCGGGACCGGCCCCCGACCGCTCACGTACAGTAGGGCTCGGGCCGTGACTGGCGCTTGAGGTGGATCACCACCGGGGAGCGGCCCGGCGGAGGCGTGCTCGACCGGCGCGACCGTACCGATGCCGTGCGCCTGGGCGAATCACCTGTCAGAGACGACGCCCAGGAGTTGCCATGTCCACCAGCACCGCCACCCTCATGGACGGCACGGCCCTCGCCCGCCGAACGGTCGAGGAGACCGCCGCCCGCGCTGCCGAGATCACCCGTCGCACCGGTGTCACGCCGTGTCTCGCGACCGTCCTGGTCGGTGCGGACCCGGCCTCGGTCACGTACGTGAAGATGAAGCAGAACCGCTGCGCGAAGGCCGGAATCCGCTCCCAGCACGTCGAACTGCCCGCCACCACGACGACCGAGGAACTCGTCGCCGCGATCACGGCCCTCTCCGAGGACCCCGAGGTCCACGGCATCCTCCTCCAGCACCCCGTCGGCCCGCACATCGACGAGCGCGCAGCCTTCGAGGCCATCGCCCCGGAGAAGGACGTCGACGGCGTCACCATGGCCTCCTTCGCCGCCATGGGCTTCGGCCTGCCCGGCTTCGTCTCCTGCACGCCCGGCGGCATCATGCGCCTCCTCGATGCGTACGACGTGGAGATCCGCGGCAAGCGCGCCGTCGTCGTCGGCCGCAGCGCGATCCTCGGCAAGCCGGCCGGACTCCTCCTCCTCGGCCGCGACGCCACCGTCACCTACTGCCACTCCCGCACCGAGGACCTCTCGTCCGTCGTCCGCGAGGCCGACATCCTCGTGGCCGCCGTCGGCAAGCCGAACTTCATCAAGGGCGCGGACATCAAGCCCGGCGCCGTCGTCATCGACGCCGGCTACAACCCGGGCAACGTCGGCGACGTCGACTTCGCCTCGGCCGCCGAGCGCGCCTCCCTCATCACCCCCGTTCCGGGCGGCGTCGGCCCCATGACCATCGCCGTGCTCCTCGCCCAGACCGTCGAGGGCGCTGAGCGCCAGCTCGGCCTGTAGGACCGGTTCGTGACGGGGCGGCGGAAGGGGCGGCGGGCGGGATCGAGGCCGACGATGGTCACGTTTCTGTACAGGCCGCTCCCCGCACCCCCAAAAAGGTGGCAGCGGAGCCGCCGACGGGCGAATCTTGACCCTGTGCCCCACCCGTCCACCTCCACCCCGTCGCCGGACCGCCGACCGGGCGAACCCCACGCGCTCGGTGAGCCCGACTCGTTCGACACGTTCGACACGTCCGACCGGTCGGACCGCTCCGACCGCTCCGACCGCTCCGACCGCTCCGACCGTGTCGACCTGTCCGTCCCGTCGGATCTGCCTGATGTATCGGATGCGGTCGATGTGTCTGACCCGAGTGACCCGTCCGACTCGCTCGGTGAGCTTGGGGCGAGTGGTGTCTCCGGTACGGGCCCGGTGACCTGCTCTGCCACACCTGCGCGACCTGGTGCCGGTTCCGACTCCGGCTGGTCGCCCCGCATCGTCCGGCTCGGCGCGCCCCGGCCCGGGCCGGCCGCCCGGGGCGCCCGCCGGTTCGGCGTGCCGCTCGTCCCGCTGCTCGTCGCCGGGCTCGTGGCGACCGCGTTCGTCGCCTCGCGGGGCGGGACCGAGCAGAGCCTGTCCACGGCCGAACGGCCCGGCGGCGACCAGGTCGGCGCGCCGTCGCCCGTCGTGTCCGGCGACGGCCGCGCCGAGGCCACCCCGCCGGGCGGCGGAGGACCGACCGACACACGCACGGGTGACACCGGGGCAGCCGGCGTCCGCACCGCCGACACGCCGTCGGCCGCCGTGACCGCTGACGCCACGCCGGCCCGTACCACCTCCCCGCACCGGACCGCCGACCCCGGGGAAGTCACGGCCGCGACGCCCTCCCGGACCGGCGGCACCACCGCCACACGCTGGCCGACCCGCCCCGCGACGGGTGGCGCCGGCTCGTCCCGCCCCGTCTCCTTCGAGGCGCTGAGCGTCGGTGACTGCTTCGACATCGACCGCGGCGCGCCGGGCACCGCACTCCGGCGCTCCTGCGACACGCCGCATCACGCCGAACTCGTCACCCGGCTCCGCCTCACCGGTCTCCACGCCACGGACACGGCGATCCGTGAGGCGGCCACACTGCTCTGCCGCGAACCGCTGCGCCGCAAGGCCGCACGGCAGCCGCTCGGCACGCGCTGGACCACCTTCGTCCAGTACCCGTACCGGACGAGCTACCTCCTCGGCTCGGACGCCATCGCCTGCAGCCTGGCCGCCACCTCCACCGGTGACGGCACCCTCAGCCGCCGGCTCCAGTAGGACCGGCGGCGAGGGCCGTCGCCAGAGCCGTCGCCGGATCCCGGTCCGCCGGTCCGGCGGGGGACCAGCGGGCACCCGACTTCAGGTAGGGCCACCATCGCCCGTCCTCGCCGAGCCGTAGCTGCGCCTCCGCGCCCACCACCGTCCACCGCGCGCCACCCGACCGCCGCAGGGCCGGGCGCTCGTCGTCCTCCCAGGCCTCCGTGAGCCGGGTTCCCGCCCAGGCGAGCGCCTCGGTGTCCGGCGTCCAGTCCTCCTCCAGTACGGCGAGGGCGGCGGCGCCTCCGAATCCCCACGCGCGCGTGGCGAGGTCCATCTCCGCCCCCGTCCGGCCCGAGCCGGAGGTGAGCCGCGCCGTGATCCAGGGCATGGGGGAGTCCGACGCGAGCCGCACCGCGTCCTGAGCGACCGTCAGCGGAGCCGTGGGAGCCGTCGGAGCCGTGGGCGCCGCAGGCACCGGGGACCCTCCGTTGACCGACGCCTCGCCGGACGCCCCGACGGCGAGCGCCTCCACCAGCATCCGATGCGCGCGGCCCGCCGTGTCCGATGCGAGGAACTCCAGGGCAGCCGGTTCGACCCCGGGCTCCGGTTCCGTCTCCGTGTCCAGGGACGGCGACCGGCCCGGCGCGTCCTGAACGACCGGAGGCGCGGGGAGCGGCGGGACGAGGAACCCCGCCGCGTAGGCCTCCTCGGCCGACACGCCCGGCATCCCTCCGGCGCCCTCGGCTGTGTCCGCGCCCGGTGTGTCGTCCGCTCCCCGCCCACCGTGCGCGGCGCGCGAGGCGCTGCGCGCCTGCAACTGGTCCAGGAGGGTGTGCTCGCCGCGCCCGCGCATGAGGAGCAGGACGAAGGGGTCCTCGTCGAGCAGGCGGGCCACCTGGTAGCAGAGCGCCGATGAGTGCGGACAGTGGTCCCACGCCTCGCAGCCGCACTCCGGGTCGAGATCCCCGATCCCCGGCAGCAGATCGAGCCCCGCCGCCGCCGCGTCCTCGACCAGGTGCGGCGGCATCTCGCGGTCGAGGAGCGCGGCGATGTGCCCCGCGCTGTCGACGGCGAGGTCCAGAAGCCGCTCCCACTCCTCCTCCGAGAACTCCCGCACCAGGACGTCGCTGCGGTACGCAGTGCCGTCACGGTCCTTCACCACCGCCGTGATACGGCCCGGCCGCACCGACACGGCGCCCACCGCTCCCGCGCGCGCGTGCCGCCGTCCCGCCTTGAGCTGCTGGCCGTCGAGCGCGGTGTCCTCCAGGGCCTTCAGCCATGCCAGGCCCCACCAGGTCCTGGCGAAGGCCGCACCCCGCGCGGGAGGCAGCGCCGCGAACGTCCGCTCGTCGCCCTCGTGTCCGTACCCGCTCATCGTGCGTCACCCCGCAGTCGTACGAGCTCCGCCAGCTCGGCATCGGTCAGTTCGGTCAGCTCAGGCGGGGTGTCCCCGCCGGTCCCGAGGACGGTGTCCGCCAGCTCCCGCTTGCGGTCGAGCATGGTCGCGATCCGGTCCTCGATCGTCCCCTCGGCGATCAGCCGGTGCACCTGCACCGGGCGGTCCTGCCCGATCCGGTACGCGCGGTCGGTGGCCTGGGCCTCCACGGCCGGGTTCCACCAGCGGTCGTAGTGCACGACGTGTTCGGCGCGGGTGAGATTGAGCCCCGTGCCGGCGGCCTTGAGGGAGAGCAGGAAGACCGGGACCTCGCCGCTCTGGAAACGGGCGACCATCGCCTCGCGCTCGGCGACCGGCGTCCCGCCGTGCAGGAACTGCGTCCGCACGCCCCGCGCCGCGAGGTGGGCCTCCAGTAGCCTGGCCATTCCCACGTACTGGGTGAAGACGAGGGTGCACGCGCCCTCGGCGAGGATGGTGTCGAGGAGCTCGTCGAGCAGCTCCAGCTTGCCCGAGCGGCCCTCGATCCTCGGCCGGTCCTCCTTGAGGTACTGGGCGGGGTGGTTGCAGATCTGCTTGAGCCCGGTCAGCAGCTTGACGACCAGGCCGCGCCGCGCCATGCCGTCGGCCGCGGAGATCGCCGCCAGGGTCTCCCGTACCACCGCCTCGTAGAGACCGGCCTGTTCCGGCGTCAGGGAGACGGCCCGGTCGGTCTCCGTCTTCGGCGGCAGCTCGGGCGCGATGCCGGGGTCCGACTTGCGGCGGCGCAGCAGGAACGGGCGGACCAGCGCCGCGAGTCGCGCGGCCGCGGCCGGGTCCCGGCCGCCCTCCACGGCGGCCGCGAACCGGGTCCTGAAGGCGCCCAGGGTGCCGAGCAGCCCCGGCGTGGTCCAGTCGAGGATCGCCCACAGCTCGGAGAGGTTGTTCTCCACCGGCGTGCCGGACAGCGCCACGCGCGCGCGTGCCCCGATGGTCCGCAGCTGCCTGGCCGTCGCCGAGTACGGGTTCTTGACGTGCTGCGCCTCGTCCGCGACGACGAGTCCCCAGCTCCGCTCGGCGAGTCGCATCGTGTCGAGCCGCATGGTGCCGTACGTGGTGAGGACGAAGCCGCCGTCGGCGAGGTCCTCCAGGTCACGGGTCGCGCCGTGGAAGCGGCGCACCGGCGTGCCGGGCGCGAACTTCTCGATCTCGCGCTGCCAGTTGCCCATGAGGGAGGTCGGACAGACGACGAGGGTGGGCCCGGCGGAGGCCGGGTCGGACTGGCGGTGCAGATGCAGCGCGATGACCGTGATGGTCTTGCCGAGACCCATGTCGTCGGCGAGACATCCACCGAGGCCGAGCGAGGTCATCCGGTGCAGCCAGTCGAGCCCGCGCAGCTGGTAGTCGCGCAGGGTCGCGGCGAGCGCCGGGGGTTGGGCGACCCGCGGGTGGCCGCCCTCGGGGTCGGCGAGCCGCTCCCGCAGCCGCTCCAGCCAGCCGGTCGCCGCCACCTCGACGGGCCGGCCGTCGAACTCCGTGGTCCCGGTGAGGACGGCCGAGAGGGCGTCCACCGGAGTCACCGTGCGGTCCTGCTGCGACCGGGCCCGCCGCACCTCGGCCGGGTCGACCAGCACCCAGCGGTCACGCAGGCGGACCAGGGGCCGCCCGGCTTCGGCGAGCCGGTCGAGCTCGGCGCGGGTCAGCTCCTGATCGCCGACGGCGAAGCGCCAGTTGAAGCCGAGCAGGGCGTCGGCGGAGAGGAAGGAGGGGAGGGTCGAGGAGGAACGTGCCTCCTCGTCCGCCGCCTTGTCGGTGCCGAACTCTTCGGTACCGGCCCCGAAACCTCCGGTACCGGCCCCGAAACCTCCGGTACCGGCCCCGAAACCTCCGGTAGCGGCCCCGAAACCTTCGGTATCGACCCCGGACCCTTCGGCGGTGCGCTGTCCTTCCGGCAGTTCCCCGCCGACCGGTCCGATCACCGCACTCGCCGTCAGCCGGTCCGCGAGCTCGCGCGGCCAGTGCACCTGGACACCTGTGGCCGTCAGGGCCCGGCCGGCCGTACCGAGCAGCTCCGCGACCTCCTCGTCGGCGAGTTCGACGGTGTCGGGCACCGCCGCCGTCAGGAGCGGGGCCAGCGGGGGCCAGGCCCGCGCGGCGCGTCGGAGGGCGAGCAGGGCGTCCATGCGGGCCCGGGGGCCGAACGCGGCCGCCGCCCGGCCGGAGCCCGCCCACACCTCCGCCGCGTCCGCGACGAGGGTCGGGTCGGCGACGCCGTGCAGCTGCAGGACCGCCCGGAAGTCGGGAGCCTTCTCCGACTCGGCGGTGAAGCCCGGAAGTTCGAGCCGGAGCGACAGCCGGACGCCCGCGTCGTGCACTGCCGCCACATCGGCGGCCCACGCCCGCTGCTCGGGAATCGGCTGCGGCGCGTCGGCGGCGAAGGCGGGGCCGCCGGCGGCGAGCGGAGCGGCCGGGGTACGGGGGAGGGTGTCCGCGACGGCGTCGGCGAACGCGCGCAGCAACGCCTCGGGTTCGGGCAGGAGTAGCGGCTCGTCCGACGAGAGCGGTACGGCGTGGGCCTCGGGAGGCATCGACGCGGCGAGTGTCCGCAGTGCGGCGAGCTCGCCGGGCCCGAGCGGACCGGCCCGCCACGCGTCGGCGTCACCGGGGGTGAGGCCGGGCAGCAGCAGGCCGCGTGAGACCAGGTCGAGGGCGAGGAGCGAGGCGGCACCCCAGAAGGCGCTCGCGGGCGACGCGGTGTCGGAGAAGCGGGCGCGGGTGAGCAGCGGCAGGGAGTCCCGTACGGAGAAGGCACGCGCGGGGACGGTCACCGGCCGGAGGCTCTCCCCGTCGACGACCGTGATGTCGACGGCTGTGATGTCGATGCCAGCGGCACGAGCGGTGTCGGTGTCGGTATCGGGGTCGGTCCGGGCGTCCGGCCGGCTGCCGGCCGTGAGGGCGTCGGGGCTCGGCAGCGCGTCACCGTCCGCGGACCAGAAGGCGATCCGGCCCGCGCGGGCCGGATCTGCGGGGAGGAAGACGGCGGAGTGGCGGGTGAGTTCGCGGGAAGTGTCCCGGGAGGTGTCCTGGGCGGATACCGGAGGGGGTACCTGGGCAAGTTCGCGGGCGGAATCATCGGGTCCGTGCGACAGCGACAACGCATTCCTCAAATTTGACTACCTGAAGTCCGAGCGGCCGAGGGTACCTCACCGCACCGGCTCGCCGAGGCGCCCGCCTCGCGTGATCCACGACACAGTCCCCCGGGGGTGGGGCGAGCCCCACCCCCGGCCCCCGGCGCACCCCCGACCGTGGACGGGTGGTGACGCCATGGCCCCGGACGATCACGGATCCGTAGGTTCTCGGTAGGCGCCCAACGACCTTCACCGGCACCGGCATCACCCTCACCGACACCGGCATCACCGACACCGACACCGACACCGATGCCGCCACCGACACGGTGACGGGCGCCGCCGCCGTCACGGACACCGTCACCGCCGCCCTCACAGGCCGCGTCGCCGCCGACTTCCGACCGACAGAAACCGGAGCCCGCCATGTCCCAGGCCACCGTCCTGCCCCCGGCCGCCGCCGCTCCCGCCGCGGCGCCTGCCCGTGCCCGGGGCGGCAGCGAGTTCACCCCGCTCCTGCGGACGGTCAGGTCACAGGGCCTCCTCGAACACCGCCCCGGCTGGTACGCCCGCGGAATCGCCGTCAACCTCCTCGGCATCGCCGCCGTCGTGACCGGACTCGCCCTGATCGGTCCCTCCTGGTGGGCGCTCCTCCTCGCCGTACCCCTTGCGCTGCTCTCCGCCCGGGCCGCGTTCGTCGGCCACGACGCGGGTCACGCCCAGATCACCGCGAACCGCAAGGTCAGCCGGATCCTCCAGCTCGTCCACGCCAACCTCCTCCTCGGCATGAGCCGGGAGTGGTGGAACGACAAGCACAACCGCCACCACGCCCACCCCAACCACCTCGACAAGGACCCGGACGTCGCGGCCGACATCCTCGTCTTCGCCGAGCACCAGACGGCCGGCCGCACGGGGCTGCGCGGTTTCCTCACGCGTCACCAGGCGTGGCTGTTCTTCCCGCTGACGACCCTGGAGGGCATAGCGCTCAAGGTGTACGGAGTCCAGGCCCTGCTCGCCAAGGACGGGCCCTGCCGCTCCCGTCGCGAGCGGCTCGTCGAAGGCGCGCTGCTCCTCGCCCACTTCGCCGGCTACACGGCCCTGCTGCTCACCCTGCTCACCCCGGCCCAGGCGCTCGTCTTCGCCCTCGTCCACCAGATGCTGCTCGGCGTGCACCTGGGCATGGCCTTCGCGCCCAACCACAAGGGCATGGAGCGGCCCGACGAGCACGCGGACGGCGACGGCTGGGGTCACCTGCGGCGCCAGGTGCTCACCTCGCGCAACATCCGGGGCGGCGTCCTCACCGACTGGTTCCTCGGCGGTCTCAACTACCAGGTCGAGCACCACCTCTTCCCGAGCATGCCGCGCCCGAACCTTCGTCTCGCCCAGCCCGCCGTCCGGGCCCACTGCGCTGCCCTGGGCGTGCCGTACACGGAGACCGGTTTCGTGGACTCGTACCGACAGGCCCTCGGCCACCTGCACGACGTGGGCGCGCCGCTGCGGTCCGAGTGGGCCGAGTAGGGTCGCAGATGATCACATGCGATGTGATCATCGGTCCGGCGGTCGGTGCTTCGGCCGTCGGAAAGCGGAGAAGGGGAGCTCCTCGCCATGAGCGACGGCACGGTCACCACGGTCAGCAGCAACGGCACGTACACGTTCACCAAGCCCAACCGCGAGGGCATCACCCTCCTCGCCGGGCTCGGCGTGGAGGGCGACGTCCACGCGGGCGTGACGGTCAAGCACCGGTCGCGCGTCGCCCAGGACCCGACCCAGCCGAACCTTCGTCAGGTCCACCTCATCCACGCGGAGCTCTTCGACGACGTCGCCGGAGCCGGTTTCGAGGTCGCGCCCGGCGACCTCGGCGAGAACGTCACCACCCGGGGGATCGACCTCCTCGGCCTGCCCACCGGCACCCGCCTGCACCTCGGCAAGGAGGCGGTCGTCGAGATCACCGGACTCCGCAACCCGTGCGCCCAGATCGACAACTTCCGGCACGGACTGCTCAAGCAGGTGCTCGGCCGTGACGAGAACGGCGAGATCGTGCGCAAGGCCGGGATCATGGGCATCGTCCTGACCGGCGGCGAGGTGCGCCCCGGCGACCCGATCCGCGCC
This sequence comes from Streptomyces sp. CB02980, assembly GCF_014451325.2. GTDB lineage: Bacteria > Actinomycetota > Actinomycetes > Streptomycetales > Streptomycetaceae > Streptomyces. The sequence continues at coordinate 143,907 of NZ_JACSCH020000012.1, forward strand.
GAGCTGCCGGATGCCCCGCACCGCCCGCTGGAGAAGGTCTGAGCCACGGGTCTGAGCCATGGGTCTCAGTCACGGGTCTGAGCCTGGGCCTCAGTCACGGGTTGTGCCACGGGTCTGAGCCAAGGGTCTCGGCCACGGGGCCCCGGGCTCCTACCGGTCCCCAGGGCTCACCTTCTCCAGGGCGGAACCGGCCCCCGTAGCTCACCCCTCCAGGGCGCAGGAGTTCACCACGTCACCGCTCGCGGGTCGGGTGATCGTCCGGTCCGCCGGCGGATCCGTACCCTCCTCGACCCACTTCGTCAGCGCGTCGAACGCGGAGCGGTAGCACGGCAGGATCGGACGCAGACGGTCCGGATACGTGTCGTACAGGCCGTCGGTGTGCGTCCCGTCCTGCACCGTGTAGAACCGGTGCATCCCGCCCCGGCCCCGCCCGTCGATCATCCGCGTGTACACGTCGGAGTCGGTGGCGAGGGGCAGCAGCGTGTCGAGGTCGCCGTGGAGGGTGATGAGCGGCTTGCCGATGCGACCGGTGAGCGCGACCTTCGCCACCGCGCGGTGTACGGAGGCGGGCCGGGCGGCGTAGTCGTACGAGGCGTCCGAGGCGCAGGGTGCGAAGATCTGCTCCACGGTCCCGCCGGCGGTGGAACCGGGGCAGCCGGGGTCGTACGAGGGGTCGAACTCGGCCCGGAAGATCTTCTGTGTCAGACCCCAGTACGCCTTCTCGTGGTACGGCCACAGGAAGCGCGACCCGGGTGCGAAGCCTGCCTCGATCAGGTCCTCGTCGGAGGCCTGCCCGAGCGACCGGGCCACCGTCACCGGCAGGCTGGTCAGGAGGTTGGGGCCGCGCGAGGTCCAGAGCACGCCCTCCCAGTCGACGCCGCCGTCGTACAGCTCGGGACGGTTCTCCAGCTGCCAGCGCGTCAGATAGCCGCCGTTGGAGATGCCCGTCATGTACGTGCGCTCCGGGGCGCTGCCGTAGCGCTGCCGAACGGCCTTCTTCGCGGCCCGCGTCAGCTCCGTCACCCGGCGGTTCCACTCGGCGACCGCGTCCCCGGGACCGCGTCCGTCGGTGAAGAAGTCCGGTCCCGTGTTGCCCTTGTCTGTGGCCGCGTAGGCGAAGCCCCGGGCGAGGACCTGGTCGGAGATGAGCGCGTCCGTGGAGTACTGGCGCCGGGTTCCGGGCGCGCCGGTGACGACGAGGCCGCCGTTCCAGCGGTCGGGCAGCCTGATGACGAACTGTGCGTCGTGCGCCCAGCCGTGGGTGGCGTTGAGCCGCGAGTCGTCGGGGAAGTAGCCGTCGATCTGGACGCCGGGCACGCCCGACGGGTTACGGGTCCCGAGGGCGGCGAGGCCGGCCTGGTCCGCCGTGTCGGTGTACGGCGTGCCCGCGAGCCCGGCGGTCGTCAGATCCGCCAGGCAGGCGGACTGCTGGTGCTCGGCGCCGGGAACGTGGAGCCGGTCCTGGCGCGCGCAGTGCGTGGTGCTGCCCGCGGCTGCCCGCTCCTCCGCCCCGGCGGGCCCCGCGGGAGCCAGGACGGTGACGGCGGTCAGGAGTGCGGCGAGCAGCGGGACGCCTGGGAACAGGCGCATGGAGGCCTCCGGGGAGCGGGGGAAAGGGATGCGGCGCCACATCGTGCGGCGCACCCTCACCACCGGGCCATGGTCCCGGACCACACCTCGGGCTGTCGGGCCGTGTGGATCGGCATGACACCCTCGGCGGGCCTCCTGCCGAGCAGGAGGCGAGCAGGAGGCGATCAGAAATCGATCGGCTCGATCGGCTCGATCGGCTCGATCGGGGCCGATGGGGAGTCGATCAGGAGGGCCGTACCGCCATCGCGTCGAGCCCCTCGAGGAGCGCGGGCAGCCGCGGACCGCGGGCCACCGGCAGGACCTCGCCCGGCAGCTCGTCGAGCAGGACGAAGGCCATGTCGTCCGGACGCGCCACCAGCGACCAGCCGGGGCCGTCCGCGCGCAACGTCCGCACGCCCCCGTCCGTACCGGTGTCGGAGGACCGCACCCGCCCGATCGGCGGCGGCTCCTTGAGGTAGCCGCGGAGCTCGTCGAGGGCCCGGCGGACTCCGGTGTACGGGTCGGCGACGGCGTCTGCGGCCGCTGCCGCGCCGGTGGACGACACGCCCTCGCCCGATGTCGCCGCGTCGGTGGACGGCGCCGCCTTCGGGGGCGGCGCTGCCTTCTTGGGGGAGGGCCTCTCGAACCACGTCGTGGGCCTTGGCGCGGCCTCGGCCGGTGTCCTGGGCGAGGCGGCGGGCTCTGACGACGACACCGCGCTTTCGGACGGGACCGGCGTTTCGGACGGCACCGCCGCCCCCGTGTCCGACGACGCGCCGTCCGTCACCTGGCTCCGCCAGGCGGACCACTGGAGTGCCACCTCGTCCGCGCCGAGGCGCCGCTGGGCAGGCCCCCAAGCGTCGCCGGACGGCGGGACCAGCGGGGCCGGGTCACCCTCCTCCGGCTCCGGGTCGTGCGGGGCCGGCACGCCGGGCGCGCGCGTCACCACCGCGAGCGGCCAGCCCGGCAGCCCGGCGACCACCGAGTGTTCGTCGGGGGAAAGGTCGTAGGCCATGCCGCAGTCCCAGGAGGAGATGGCCACCGCGACGAGCGACACGTCGTCGACGACGACCGTCCACCGCGCGCCGAGCCCGTCCTGGCCGAACACGAGCCCGTACCCCTCGGCGTACGGCTGGAGCCCGAGCGCCGTGCAGGCCGCCGGGTAGTCGTCGCCGAGCACGCTCGGGAATCGCGCGGGCGTCAGCAGTGCCGCGGTCAGCACGAACAGCGCGTCGGCAGCGCCGTCGGCCTCGGCCTCGGCGATCGGGTCCGTCCCAGCCACGCATGCCTCCCCATCTGGTTGTCGGCGCACCTTAACCAGTGAGTAGGGAGCCCTGTCCATAGCCCGGCGCCGTGACCTGCATCGCCGTACGGGCGCGGGCCGGGCGGCAGACCGCGGCGCCGCCGCGTCTCCCGCGCTCGGGCCCGCCCCGCACCGCGAGCCCTACGCGTCGGCCTCAGGTCGCCCCGCCGGGTCCTCCCGCAGGCCCAGCAGCGAGCGGGCCACGACCCTCGGCGACTCGTTCCGTTCCCGGGCGAGGGTGAGGAGGGCCCGGCAGGCCAGCTCGTTGACGCCGAACGACAGCATGCCGGGGGAGACCCGGCTGGCCGCCTCCTCCGCCCGCGCCGGATCGTCCTCGGCGCACGCGGCCACGTACTCGGCGGCCGCCTCGAAGAGGTTGTGCCCCTGCCGGGGGCGCGCTGGCGCCGGCGCGGCGGCCTCGGGTGCCCGCCGGGCGGACGGAAGGAGCCTGCGCAGTCTTTCGGGTACCCGTGCCACGTCGCGCCGCCTTTCCCGGGCACGACTGCCCGGCACATCCACGGTAGTCAGTGAAGTGCTGGGAAAGAAGGGTGCGTTGGGGTCGGCTAGGAAGCCCCGCCGCTGGTGGACCACTGCTGGGCCGGCGGCGAGACGTTCTTCAGGAGCGGGAGGTTCCTCTCGACGGCCTTCTTCCAGGAGCCGTCGTCGATCATCTTCTGGAGCGCCCGCTGGACGGTGCCCTTCGCATCGCCGCCCTCCGGAACGCCGATGCCGTAGAGCTCGTCGCTGACACTGAACCCGGCGAGCTTGAACCGGCCCTTGTACGCGTCGTGCGCGGCGTACCCGGCGAGCAGCGTGTTGTCGGTGGTGACGGCGTCGACGGCGCCCGAGGCGAGGTCGTCGATGCAGCGGGCGTAGCTGTCGTAGGTCACGACCTGTGCCTGGGGGGCGAGCTTCGTCCGGATCAGGAGCGCGGTACCGGTACCCGTGGCCGTGCAGACCTTCCGGCCGTTGAGATCCGTCGGGCGCTTGACCGTGGTGTCGGTCGCGGGGAGCAGGACGTCCTGATGGGCCGTGAAGTAGGGACCGACGAAGTCGACCTTCTTGTCCCGCAGGGAGTTGAACGTGTACGTGGCCACGACGAGGTCGACATCACCACTGGTGAGGAGCGACTCGCGGGCGGAGCTCCGGGCCTCCTTCCACACGATGTCGGCAGGAGCGTGCCCGAGCACGCGCGCGACGTAGGTCGCCACCTCCACGTCGAGACCGGCGTACGTGCCGTCCGGGTTCTTGAAGCCGAGTCCGGGCTGGTCGAACTTGATGCCGATGGTGATCTTGGGCCCGCCGCCGGTCGGGGTCGCTCCGGAGGCGCCCGTGGAGGGGGTGGAGGGTGTCGACGGCGAGGAGGACCCCTGGCCGCTGGGCTTGCCCTCGACGCGGTCGCCGTCTCCGTCGCCCTTCTCGCCGCCGAACGGGAGGAGGTTCCAGACGAGCACACCGCTGAGGACGACGGCCGCCCCTGCTACCGCCGCGTACACCCCGCCGCGCCGCCTGTGTGCCGTGGGCGGCCTGGACGGTACCGGGGGCGCGAGGGGGAAAGCGGTGGCGGTGTCCGCGCCCGCGTCGACGGAGGGGCGTGCGTCGGCCACGGCCGCATGAGGCACCTGATCTTGCGGCTGCGGCTGCCGTTGAGGTCGAGACGGTGGCTGTGGCTGCGGCTGTGGTTGAGACGGTGGCTGCGGCTGAGGTCGAGCGTGAGCGTCCGCTCTGGCCTCCGCCTCCACTTCGGCGAGCATCCGGTCCAGCGCCTCGCCGTCGGGGCGCGCCGCCGGATCCCGTACCAGCACGCTCGTCAGAACCCGTGTCAGCGGCCCGGCCCGCCGAGGCGGCGGCACCTCCTCGCCGAGGACGGCCGCGAGCGTGGCGAGCGTGTTCGCACGGCGCAGCGGATGGTGGCCTTCCACCGCGACGTACAGCGTCATGGCCAGCGACCAGAGGTCGGCGGCCGGCCCGCCCTCCTCGCCGCTGACGCGTTCGGGCGCCATGTAGTCGGGCGTGCCGATGATGGACCCGGCGGCGGTGAGGGCGGTGGCCCCGTGGGTCGCCGCGATGCCGAAGTCGGTCAGGACCGGCTGTCCGTCGGGCCGCAGCAGGACGTTCGGCGGCTTGACGTCCCGGTGCTGGATGCCCACCGCGTGGGCCGCCCGCAGCCCCGCGAGGATCCCGCGCCCCAGCGTCGCCGCCTCGCCGACGGCGAGTGCACCGCCGTCGAGGCGGTCCTGGAGGGAACCGCCGGGGACCAGCTCCATGACGAGCCAGGGGTACGTGCCCTCGCCGCCGTCCACGATGTGATGGATGGTCACCACCTGGGGGTGCGCCACGCGCGCGAGTGCCCGGGCCTCACGCAGTACCCGGATGCGGAGCTCCCGGGCGGCCTCGGGGTCGTACTCGGCCAGCGCGGGGTCGGGCGGGCGGACCTCCTTGAGGGCGACCTCACGGTGGAGCGCCAGGTCCCGTGCGCGCCACACGGTGCCCATACCGCCGCCGCCGAGCCGCCCCACCAGCTCGAACCGATCGTCGACCACCCGCGCCACTCACAGCCCCCTCAGTCGCACCGCCGACCCCGCCCCGACTCTGCCACATCCGCGTGAGGGTTCCGGCCGGATCAAGGACGGGGACGAGGGGGCACGAGGGCGGGCAGCCGGGCGCGCCCCGGCACTCGTGCTCCGCAGGGAGTGCGAAGGGCGACGGCTCGCGCCTCAGGCCTCCCGTACGGCCATGGCCAGGTAGCGCGCGTCCTCGTCGACGTAACTGACGAGCCGCCAGCCCGCCTCGGCGAGTACGGGGCGCAGCCGGGGTTCGGCGCGCAGGTCGTCCGGGGTGATCTGCCGGCCGTGGCGGGCCGCGAGGGCCGCCCGTCCGATCGGGTGGAAGAGTGCGAGCCGGCCGCCGGGCCGTACGGCGCGGGCGAGTTCCCGCAGACCGGCGACGGGTTCGGCGAGGTGCGAGACGAGTCCCGCCCCGAAGACCGCGTCCAGCGCGCCGTCGCGCACCGGCAGGCGTCCGACGTCGGTGAGCAGCAGCGTCGCCGTCCCGGCCGTGCCGCCGCGCCCGGCGGCGACGGCCCGCTCGAGCATCTCGGGGGTGAGGTCGGCGCCGAGTACGGTGCCGGACGGGCCGACGGCGGCGCGGAGCGGTGTGAGGGCGCGGCCGGTCCCGCAGCCGGCGTCGAGCACCGCGTCGCCAGGGCGCAGGCCGAGCTCCTCCACGGCGGCGGCGTACGCGGGACCGTCGTCGGGGAACCGGCTGTCCCAGTCGGCGGCGCGGGAGCCGAAGAACTCTCGGACGTGTGTGGGGTCATCGCTCATGCGCTCATGATTCCGTACCCGGAGGAGTGACCGTCGTGTGTGAACATTTTGTGTGCACCGTGTGTGTGCACGTTCGAGCCCGGTGTGATCGTTCGGGATCATCTCTCTATCATATTCCATCAGCTTTCGAAATGCGCCCCTGGTGCGCCCCCTGATGCGCACTAGCGTCCGGGAGCCATGGGACACCTGGACCACGCCACCTTCGGCTGGCTGACACCTGCACTGTCGTACGCGATGGCCTGCGTCGGCGCCGCCCTCGGGCTGCGCTGCACCGTACGCGCCCTCGACGCGACCGGCCGCTCGCGGCGCAACTGGCTGCTCACGGCGGCCTCCGCGATCGGCACCGGCATCTGGACGATGCACTTCGTGGCGATGCTCGGCTTCGGCGTGACCGGCACCGACATCCGCTACAACGTTCCGCTCACCATCCTCAGCCTCGTCATCGCGATGGCCGTCGTCGGAGTCGGGGTGTTCGCCGTCGGCTACGGACGCGACCGCGTCCGCTCGCTCCTGATCGGCGGACTCACCACAGGTGTCGGCGTGGCGAGCATGCACTACATGGGCATGGCCGCCCTCCGGCTCCACGGCGAGGTCCGCTTCGACCCCCTGCTCGTCGGCCTCTCCGTGCTCATCGCCGTCGTCGCCGCCACCGCTGCCCTGTGGGCGGCCCTCAACATCCACTCAGCCGCCGCCGTGGCCGTCGCCTCGCTCGTGATGGGCGCGGCCGTCAGCAGCATGCACTACACCGGCATGTTCGCGGTGCGGGTGGACGTGGCCCCCTCGACCGCCACCCTCCCCGGCGCCACGGTCATGCAGTTCATCTTCCCGCTCGCCGTCGGCCTCGGCTCGTACCTCTTCATCACCTCCGCCTTCGTCGCACTCTCTCCGACGGCCAAGGAACGTGCGGCGTACGCCTCCGCCGGCCGCCTCACCGACGAGCGCGCGGTGGACGTCGCACCCCCCGGCTTCCGGACCGCTGAATCCGCCCGTACACCCGCGAGCTGAACCGAACTTCGTACACCACGCACCAGAGACCGTCGCAGCCGGAACGAGGAGGCCATGCGAACTCCCCGCAGGACCAACGACGCCAAGGCGTCGGCGCCGCCGTCGGCGGCCGCGCGCGGGCGGCGCGCACACGCCGGGCCGCCCGCCGACGAGCCGGGCGAGCCCACTCCCGGGGCCTTCCCCGGCACCGGACGCCCGGCCTCTGCCGGGCACCCGGCCGGCGCGGGACACGCGGCCGACACCGGTCGTACGGCCACCACCGGAGACCACGCCACCGCCCACGGCCCCGCGCCTCACGCAGCCGCGGCGCGCGCACTCGGCGCCCCGCGTCGCGGCCTGCGTCCCCGAACCGTCCGCGCCAAGATCGTCTCGCTCCTGATGGTGCCGGTCGTGTCGCTCCTCGCGCTGTGGGGCTTCGCCACTGTCACCACGGCCCAGGACGTCGCCCGGCTCCGCCAGCTCCAGCGCGTGGACGCCGAGATCCGCGAGCCCGTGACGGCCGCCCTCGCCGCCCTCCAGGCCGAACGGCGCGCCGCCGTACGGCAGATCGCGGCCCCCGGCGCCACCCGGGCCGCCGAGCTCAAGGACCGGATACGCCGCACGGACGAGGCAGTCGGCCGCCTCCGCCTGAACGACACGCACACCGTCGGCGACACCGGGGACCTCCCCCGCGACGTCGGGAAGCGGGTCAGCGCCTTCGTCGGCAAGGTCGCCGGCCTGGCCCGGCTCCGTACCGCCGCCACCGACGGACGTGCCGACGGGAACCAGGTGTACGAGGAGTACACCGCGGCGGTCTCCGCCGCCTTCGCCGTCGGCGGCGCCCTCACCGGCATCCAGGACAGCCAGCAGGGCTCCGACGCGCGCGTACTCCTGGAATTCGGCCGGGCCGGCGAGATGCTGTCCCGCGAGGACGCGCTTCTCACCGTCGCCCACCTCACCGGCCGGTTCTCGGAGGAGGGGCTCCGCGCCTTCTCCGGCGCCGTCGAGACCCGCCGTACCCTCACCGCCTCCGCCACCGCCGACCTGCCCGCAGCCGAACGCGCCGCGTGGGACCGGCTCGCCGCCGGCGGAGACCACGCACGGCTCACCCGGGCCGAGGACCGCGTCCGCGCCGAGAGCCCCGGCCGCACCGCCGCCCAGGCGGTCCCCAGCGCCGACTGGGACGACACCCTCGCGGCCGTACGGAGCGGACTCACCGCGATCGAGACCGAGGCCCGCGCCGCCGCGGCCGACCGCTCCGACCCCTTCGCCGGCGGTGTCCTCACTGCGGGCGGCGCGGCGGTGACCTTCGGCCTCGCGGCCGTCGCCGCCTCCCTCGTCATCTCCGTCCGGATCGGCCGCGGCCTGGTCGTCGAACTCGTCAGCCTCCGCAACACCGCCCTCGGCATCGCGCGCGGCAAACTCCCCGACGCCATGCGCCGGCTGCGCGCCGGGGAGGAGATCGACGTCCAGGCCGAGACCCCGCGCGGTCCCGTCTCCCAGGACGAGATCGGCCAGGTCGGCGAGGCCCTCACCACCGTTCACCGCGCGGCCCTCTCCGCCGCCGTCGAACGCGCCGAACTCGCCAGCGGCATCTCCGGCGTCTTCGTCAACCTCGCCCGGCGCAGCCAGGTCCTCGTCCACCGCCAGCTCAACCTCCTGGACAGCATGGAGCGGCGCGCCGACGACCCCAACGAACTCGGCGACCTCTTCCGGCTCGACCACCTCACCACCCGGATGCGCCGCCACGCCGAGAGCCTCATCATCCTCTCCGGCGCCGCCCCCGGACGCGCCTGGCGGATGCCCGTCCCCCTCACCAACGTCGTCCGCGCCGCCGTCTCCGAAATCGAGGACTACGCGCGCGTGGAGGTGCGTCGACTCCCCGAGACGGCCGTCGTCGGCGGCGCCGTCGCCGACCTCACCCACCTCCTGGCCGAACTCATCGAGAACGCGGCCCAGTTCTCGCCGCCCCACACCAAGGTCCGGGTCAGCGGCGAGCCCGTCGGCAACGGGTACGCCCTGGAGATCGAGGACCGGGGACTCGGCATGGGCAAGGACACCCTCGCGGAGGCGAACGCCCGCATCGCCCAGTCCGAGGCCCTCGACCTCTTCGACAGCGACCGGCTCGGCCTCTTCGTGGTCAGCAGACTCTCCTCCCGCCACGACATCAAGGTCCAGCTGCGGACGTCCCCGTACGGCGGCACCACGGCCGTCGTGCTGCTCCCGACCGATCTCCTCCAGGGCGCCCTGCCCCCGGGTCGAGGCGCCGGGGCGACCGGCCACGGAACCGACACACCCCACGCCGGAACCCCGCAGGTACGCGATCCCCGTACGCCCGCCCCCGACCGGGGAGAACCGGGCGCGGACCACCGGCAGAGCGGCGACGACCGGACGGCGGGCGACCGGTTCGGCACCGACAGGCCCGGCTCCCACCGCCTCGGCTCCGACCGGCGCACGGACGACGCGCGCGTCGCACGCGAACGCGAGGAGGCACAGCGCGCCGAGGCCCGCCGCTTCGGCCGTCCCCAGGTGTCCCGTCCGCCGGCGCAGGGCGGTCCGCCCGCCCCCGTCCTGGGGGGAGGTGCCCCCGCTGGGCCCGTTCCGGCGCCCCGCGGGACCGCCCCCCAGCCACCCGGCGGCACGCGGCCCGGGGTCCTGCCCAGGGAGACGAGCGGCTCCCGGCCGCCGGTCCCGCCGCAGGCTCCCGCGTCGCCGCGCCCGCAGTCCTTGCCGCGCCCGACCGTCGTACCCGCGCTCGCGGCGCCCGCGGAGCCCGGGCCGCCGCCCGCCGGGGTCACCGAACTGCGACGCCGCGGGCCCTCCGTACCACCGCCGACGCGGCAACAGCAGCCCGGCACGCCCGCGGGTGCCACCGGTCCCGCAGGTGCCGCCCGTCACGCCGGACACGGCGACGACACGGAGGGCGAGCTGCCGCGCCGGGTACGGCAGGCGAGCCTGGTCCCGCAGCTGCGCGAAGCGCCCGAATCGGCACCGGTGTTCGTACCGGCCGAGCCGGGCACGGACGCCCGCACCCCGGAAGTGGTACGGGACCGCATGGCGGCCTACCGCGACGGCTGGCAGCGGGGCGGCGGTGCGGCCCCGGGCAGCAGACGCCCCCTCGGCACCGGCACCGGTCACGAACCCGGCCACGGCACGACCCCCCTCGACGACCCCCGCCCCGAAGGAGACCAGCCATGATCGACCACGAGAGGATCTCCCACCACCGGTCCGGCGAGCTCGACTGGCTCCTCGACGACCTCGTCATGCGAGTCCGGGAGGTCCGCCACACCGTGGTGCTCTCCAACGACGGACTCGCCGTCGGGGCCTCCAACGGTCTCAGCCGCGAGGACGCGGAACACCTGGCCGCCATCGCCTCCGGCTTCAACAGCCTCGCCAAGGGGGCGGGCCGCCAGTTCCACACGGGCGGCGTCCGCCAGACCATGGTCGAGATGGACGACGGCTTCCTCTTCGTCGCCGCGGCGGGGGACGGCTCCTGCCTCGCCGTCCTCGCCTCGGTGAGCGCCGACATCGGCCTCATCGCGTACGAGATGGCCCGCCTCGTCAAACGCGTCGGCGAGCACCTGCACACCCCGCCGCGGCTCACGGTGACCCCGCCGGCCGTCGACTGACCCGGAGAAGGCCCATGAACGAGGACAGCACCGGCGGCGGCCCGTCCGTGCCGGGCAGTCAGTGGTACGACGCCGATGCCGGACCGCTCGTCCGCCCGTACGCGATGACCGGTGGCCGGACCAAACCCGGGCCCAGCAACGTACGGTTCGACCTCATCGCCCTCGTCGTCGTCGACGACGACCCGCCCGGACCGGCCGAGGAGTCCCTCCTCGGCCCCGAGCACCGGTCCCTGCTCGCCCTGTGCCGGGCCGAGACCCAGTCGGTCGCGGAGCTCTCCGCCGACGCCGACCTGCCCGTCGGCGTCGTCCGGGTCCTCCTCGGCGACCTCCTCGAATCGGGCTTCGTACGCGTCAGCCGGCCCGTACCGCCCGCACAGCTCCCCGACGAAAGAATCCTGAGGGAAGTAATCGATGGCCTACGAGCGCTCTGAGAGCACCGGCGCGGACGACGGCAGGGACGACGGCGCGGACACCAGCGCCCTCGCCCTGAAGATCCTGGTCGCCGGTGGGTTCGGCGTGGGCAAGACCACCCTCGTCGGCGCGGTCAGCGAGATCCGGCCGCTCCGCACCGAGGAACAGCTCAGCCGTGCCGGGGAGTCGGTCGACGACACCGGGGGAGTCGACCAGAAGACGACCACGACCGTCGCCATGGACTTCGGCCGCATCACCATCCGCTCCGGGCTCTCCCTGTACCTCTTCGGGACGCCCGGTCAGGACCGGTTCTGGTTCCTGTGGGACGAGCTGTCGCAGGGCGCACTCGGCGCCGTCGTCCTCGCCGACACCCGGCGACTCGAGGACTGCTTCCCGGCCGTCGACTACTTCGAGCACCGGAAGATCCCGTTCGTGGTCGCCGTCAACTGCTTCACGGGCGCGCGTACATACGGCGCGGCCGACGTCTCCCGCGCACTCGACCTGGACCGGGGAACGCCCGTCGTGCTGTGCGACGCGCGCGACCGAGACTCCGGGAAGGAAGTGCTCATCCGGCTCGTCGAGTACGCCGGGCGGATGCACACCGCCCGGCTCCTCGACACGGTCGGCTGAGCCGTCGTACCGCGACCCGGGCCGGTCAGTCGGCCACGCCGGCCTGGGCGATCACCTTCCGGATGCCTACCCGGACGAGGAGTTCGCCCGGGACGGCGTTGCGCTCCCCGAACTCGTCCGCCCGGTCCTCGCCCATGTAGCGGGCGCCGATGCGCCCTGCCCAGTGGCGCAACTCGTCAGGGTCCTCGCTGAGTTCGGCGCGACCGCTGAGCGAGACGAAGGCGAACGGCGGAGTGTCGTCGTCGACGCACAGGGAGACCCGTCCGTCGCGCGCGAGGTTGCGGCCCTTCACCGTGTCCTTGCCCGTGTTGAACACGAACTCGTCCCCGTCCAGAAGGAACCAGATCGGTACGACGTGCGGACTGCCGTCGTCGCGCACGGTCGCCAGCTTGCCGGTACGGGTTCCCTCGGACACGAAGGTCCGCCACTGATCATCGGTCATCCTCGTCATGCCCCCATCCTGCGGCACGCGCGGGCGTGGTGCAGTGCTTGCCCTGTTCACGACAGTGCGTAAGGCTTGCGGCGATACGGCGGACCACTGCGGCACGGGGACCACGGGACAACCGGGTCATCGGGGCGCACCACCCAGGGGGAGGACCACTGATGGCGTTGGACAAGGGACTGGACTGGCTGCTCGACGACCTGACGCAGCGAGTCGGATTCATACGGCACGCGCTCGTGCTGTCGAACGACGGCCTGGTGACGGGCGCGAGCAGCGGACTCGCACGCGAGGACGCCGAACACCTCGCGGCCGTCTCCTCGGGCCTGCACAGCCTGGCCCGGGGCTCGGGCCGGCACTTCAGGGCGGGCCGGGCGCGCCAGACGATGGTCGAGTTCGACGAGGCGCTGCTCTTCGTGACGGCGGCGGGCGAGGGCAGCTGCCTCTGCGTCCTGAGCGCGGCGGAAGCGGATGTCGGCCAGGTGGCGTACGAGATGACGCTGCTGGTCAACCGCGTCGGCGAGCACCTCGGCGTGGCCGCCCGGCAGCCGGGGCGCCCGGAGGGCGGCCTGATCTGACGCCACGGCCGCCGTCCCGAAAGCGTTGTCCACAGGCGGTTGTCCACAGGTCGTGCACGGTTCGTCACTCTGCGTTACGTTCTCGGTGGTGGGTCGGAGAGATCCACGACACGGAGAGACCACGGACGTACGGGGGAGGGCCACGCGATGACGGTGGACGAGGGGGCGCGCACGGTGACGGTGACACCGGGGCGGGCCGCGCAGGAACTGGAACTGAGGCGCGACGAGTTCCGGCTCGCGGTCCAGCTCGGCCTGGTGAGGACGGTGCCGGCGGGGGAGGGTGGACGACGGCGGGTCGAGCGTTGCGAGCTCGACCGGCTCAGGGCCGCGCCCGACTTTCCCGCCGGCCTGCGTGACCGGGTGCACGCGGTCGGCACGGCGGAGGCAGCAGCGCTCCTGGAGATCACCCCGGAGCGCTTCACCAGGCTGACCCGGACGGGCCATGTCAGTCCCGTGCGGTTCTCCCTGAACCGCTACCGGGCGGTGGTCTGGACGTATCTCGCGGAAGAGGTCGCCGAATTCGGCCTCACCTGCCCGGCGCTGCTGACCGGGCGACTGCCCATGGAACTCCGCGAACGGCTGGCCGCGCACGAGGACCTGCGCCCCAGGAACTGGAGGGCGCGGCGGCTCGGCGCGCTCCTCCGCGCCACGGACGACCCATGGGCACAGGCCGCCGCCATGGCCTCGATGCTCGACCCGGTCCAGGTGGCCGAGGTCGTCGACGACCCGTACGAGCGCACCCACCTCGACCGGCTGCGCCCGCCGGCGCCGCCCGGCATGCCGGTGCAGGCGGCCGGCCGCGACATCGCCGAGCGGCTCACGCGGGCCGACGACCCGGACGAGATCCTCTGGCACCGCCTGAGCCTGGCCCTGGCGCTCGACGAGGCCCGGACAGTGCAGCCCGCGCCGTATCCGGGCGATCCGGGCCGTTCGGGTGCGTCCGGGGAGCGGCCGGGTGCCGGGATGACCGTGCGGACGCTCCGGCGGCCGGCTCCGACCCTGGCGCCCGAACCGCCCCTGCCGCCCGTACGGCCCCTCCCGCCTGTACTGGCCGTGCCGCCACGGCCGTCAGCCGTACCAGTGGCTCCGCCTCCAGCTGCTCCTGCTCCTGCCCCGGCGGGGCGGCCGACTGCGATGGACCGTCCGCCGAGCCGTCCGGCCGCCCGCACCAGGCTCCTCGACCGGCTGCGGCGCAGGAGGGCGGCCGACGGCGGGCGGGCAGGTGGACGGAAGCGCCCGGTGTCCTGGCCCTGACGGCGACACGCGGCGTGCGGCGCGGGCGTGGGGTGGGGAGGATGGGCTCATGCTGCTCGCCCGTGTTGCGGAGGTGTCCCGGGAGGTCGCCGCCGCGTCGGCGCGCTCGCGCAAGATACGGCTCCTCGCCGAGCTGTTCGCGGAGGCCGAGCCCGATGAGAGCCCCCTCGTCATCGCGTATCTCTCCGGCCGGCTCCCGCAGGGGCGGATCGGCGTCGGCTGGAGCGTACTCAAGGAGGTGGTCCCACCCGCGGTCCCGCCCGCCGAACGGCCGGGCCTCACGCTCGGGCGCGTCGACGAGGCGATGACGGAACTCGCGGCGGTCTCCGGAGCCGGCTCCCGTGCCGAGCGGACCCGGCTCGTCCACGCCCTGTTCGCCGCGGCCACCGACGACGAGCAACAGCTCCTGCTGCGGCTCCTCACCGGGGAGGTGCGCCAGGGGGCTCTGGATGCCGTCGCTCTGGAAGGCGTCGCCCAGGCCGCGACCGTGCCCGCCGCCGAGCTGCGGCGTGCCGTGATGCTCGAAGGCTCGCTGCCCCCGGTCGCGCAGGCGGTGCTCGCCGAAGGCGTCACCGCGCTCGACCGGTTCACCCTCCGGGTCGGCAACCCGGTACAGCCGATGCTCGCGCACACCGCGGCCTCCGTCACCGAGGCGATCGGTGCACTCGGGCCCTGTGCCGTCGAGGAGAAGCTCGACGGCATCCGCGTCCAGGTCCACCGGCGCGGTGACGACGTCCGGGTCCACACCCGCTCGCTCGACGGCATCACCGACCGGCTTCCCGAAGTGGTCGCGACCGCGCGCGCCGTACCGGCCGACGGATTCATCCTGGACGGGGAGGTGATCGCGCTCGACCCCGACACCGGACGCCCCGCGTCGTTCCAGTCCATCGCGTCCCGGGTCGGATCCCGCACCGACGTCGCCGGGGCCCACGCCACCCTGCCCCTCACCGCGGTCTTCTTCGACGTCCTCGCGGTCGACGGCGAGGGACTGATCGACCGACCGGGCCGGGAACGGCACGCGGCCCTCGCCCGGCTGCTCCCCGAATCCCAGCGGGTCCGCCGCCTCGTCGTGGCCGATCCCGCCGACCCCGCGCAGGTGGAGGCAGCCGAGCGGTTCTTCACCGACACGCTGTCCAGGGGGCACGAAGGCGTCCTGGTCAAGGCGCTGGACGCGCCCTACGTGGCCGGCCGCAGGGGACGCACCTGGCTGAAGGTGAAGCCCGTCCACACCGTCGACCTCGTCGTTCTCGCCGTCGAGCGCGGCCATGGGCGCAGGACCGGGCTGCTCTCCAACCTGCACCTCGGCGCGCGCACGGCGGACGGTGGCTTCGTCATGCTCGGAAAGACCTTCAAAGGACTCTCCGACGACATGCTGCGCTGGCAGACCGAGCGGCTCCGTGAACTCGCCGTGGAGGACGACGGATTCACCGTGCGGGTACGGCCCGAACTCGTCGTCGAGATCGCCTACGACGGGCTCCAGGCCTCGACGCGCTACCCGGGCGGTGTCACCCTCCGCTTCGCCCGCGTCCTGCGCCACCGGCCCGACAAGCGGGCCTCCGAGGCCGACACCGTCGAGGACGTCATCGGCCGCACCTGAGCGGAGGGCGGCGGCCCTCGCGGGACGCCTCCCCGCGAGGGATGCTGGAGACGTGGCACGACGAGTGCCGGCACGACGAGCGCGGGGCGCCACGAGCGACCGGCGGCCGCGAGGAGATGAGCGACGTGTACGACTTGCACATCGACACCGACGTGACCGTGCAGCTCAGTGGCTGCAGCCGGGAGGACGCGCAGGCCGTCTTCGGCGTCCTCGACGGTGTCTACGAGCTGGAGGACATGACGGCCCCGGGTCCCCAGGCGGCCGCCGCGCCGGCCCCCACCGTCTGGACGGCCACCTTCGACACCGCCGGCGGACGCCACCAGGAGGTGCGTCCCACGCATCTGACCTCCCCGGTCGGTGCCACGCTCAGCGGCGGCTACCACGCCGTGAACGAGGTCGAGAAGGTGCTCGCCGCCGGCTTCGACATCCAGTCCCAGCAGTCCGTCTCCGGTGACCAGGAGACCGAGGCCCGACTGCTGCTCGCCTCCCGCTGAGCCTGAGGCGCGAACTCCCCGGACGGAGCGGACGGGCGCCGTCCGGGGTTCACGTGTGCCCGCGTGCTTGAAGGACCCCCCTGCCTTCCCCGGTATACACCGTGTGTAGAGTCTTCCGTCGGCCGTGAGTGCCGCTCTGACCAGGCGGTTTGCGGCCGTACCGAAGACATCACCGGGGAAAGCGGGTTCCACCATGTTCCGATCCAGGCTGGGCCGACGCAGGGGGACGGCCACTGCCCTGATCGCCGCGGCGTCATTGATGCTGACGCTCGGCGGCTGCGGAGTCGACACCGTCACCCCGCAGGACGCCCGGGGAGAGGGCGGAACGGACGACAAGGCGGGCGCCGCCGCCCGTCGCGTCGACTGCGCCAAGGTCAAGTGCATCGCGCTGACCTTCGACGCCGGGCCGGGCAAGGACACCCCCCGGCTCCTCGACATCCTCAAGGAGAAGCAGGTCCCCGCGACCTTCTTCCTGCTCGGCAGCAAGCACGTCGACCGCTATCCGAAGGTGGTCAAGCGCATAGCCGACGAGGGCCACGAGGTCGCCAACCACACCTGGACGCATCGGATCCTCACCGATCTCGACGAGTCGGAGGTCCGCGACGAGCTGTCCCGCACCCAGGACGCCGTCGAGAAGATCACCGGCCGGAGGCCCACCCTCATGCGCCCGCCGCAGGGCCGCACCGACGGAGCGGTGTCCGACGTCAGCCGGGAACTGGGGCTGGCCCAGATCCTGTGGAGCATCACCGCCAAGGACTACTCCACCACCGACTCCGCCCTCATACGTCAGCGCGTGCTCGAGCAGGCGCACGGCGACGGGATCATCCTGCTCCACGACATCTACGACGGCACCGTCCCGGCCGTTCCCTCCATCATCGACGAGCTCAAGCGGCGGGGCTTCACCTTCGTGACCGTGCCCGAACTGCTGGCCCCGGGCAAGGCGGAACCGGGCGCCGTGTACCGCCCCGAGAAGGACTGACCAGACCACCCGAAACCGGGTGAGGTGTCTCACACCGCCCACAGGGGAACGCTCGGAACATTCGGGAGAGGTTCACCGTTCATACGTATGTGACGCCGAAGGGGCCCGGTCCCCAAGGTCCCCCCCATGAGGTGACCGCTCTTCGCGTCACGGCAGATCGGCCCCGGTTGGAATCCCCCGTCCAACCGGGGCTCTGTCGTTCCCGGCCACCCTTCCGCACGGCACGACAGTGGCGCGCGAGCGGCGCGCACCCCGGCGCGTTCGACCCGTTCGAGTGAGCCCCGGCATGGTGGCTCCGCCCTCGGGCAGTGATCATCCCGAGCGCCGAGGCGATCACTCGCCGGTCGCTCCGACCAGGGACGATCGAAGGGGGACCCCATGTTTCGCACCACCCCGCGCACCCGACGTGCGCTCCTGACCGCGGCCGCCGCGCTCCTGCTGTCCGGCTGTACCGCCGTCGGGCCCGGAGCCCCCACGACCCCCGGCGTCCCCTCCGGCAAGGCGGCCCAGGACGCGCTCCTCAAGGCCGCCGAACACCGGCTCGTCGTGGACTGCCTGAGCCGCCGGGGGCTCTCGCCGGCATCCAGGCCCCGCGCCCCGGACGAGGAGCGGAAGCTCCAGACGGCGCTGTTCGGCGCCGGTCCTCGGGAACTCTCCGTCACCCTCGCCACAGGCGCCACCGTCACCGCCCATGAGGACGGCTGTGTCGCCGGTGCCCGCCAGCGGCTCTACGGCGACCAGCGCCGCTGGTTCCGGGCCCAGGTCGTCGTCGACAACCTCCGCGCCGAGGCCCAGGCCCGGATGCGCGACGACCCCACCCACCGAGCGGCACTCGACCGGTGGACCCGATGCGTCGCACCACCGGGCAGCCCCCGCCCCGACCGTCCCGATCCGGCCGTCGCCGCCCGCTGCTCCCGCGAGAGCGGACTCGACGAGGTCCGTGAGCGCCTGGAGGCCGCCGAGCTGGCCACGGTGCGCGCGCTGCGCCGGGACGAGCTCACCACATACCGGCAGCTGCGCGACCGCGCACTGCGGCAGGCAGTCGAACTGCCCGCGCCCATCCGACCGCAGAAAGGCACCATCCTCTCGTGAAGCGACTTCTCGTCACCGCCGCCGCGGCCCTGTTCGCCGCCACCTCCGGCCTCGCCCTCGCGACCTCCGCCGGCGCGGCCGAATGCCCCAGCGGCGAGTTCTGCGTCTGGCAGGACTCCAACTTCGGTGGCCAGCGCGCCAACTGGAGCGGGGACGACGGCTGGTGGGAGAGCTGGATCTCCGACACCGACTCCTCCTGGGCCAACCACGGCATCTCCGGACCCGGCATCAAGGACCACGTCAAGGTCTACGAGAGCGCCTGGCAGGGCGGCAGCATGACCATCTGTCTCGCTCCGGGCCAGGAGGTCGGCTACAACGGCGCGGCCAACGACCGGGGTGACTCCCACACCTGGTCGATGGGCTGCTGACACCCGCTCCACGAGCCCTCCCCGCGTCGTGGAACGGTCGCCCGTGCCCCTCCCCGCTCACCGGGCGGGGAGGGGCACGGCGCGGCCCGTCAGTTCTCGTTGCCCAGCCACAGGTCGGGGCCGAAGACCTCGTAGTGGATGTCGGCTGCCGCGACGCCCCGGCCGACGAGGGCGCCGCGGACGGTACGGAGGAAGGGCAGCGGTCCACAGAGGTACGCCGTGACGCCGGCCGGCAGGTCGAGCGCCGTGACGTCCGCGCGGCCCGTCCGGGCTCCGGAGTCGCCCGGCTCCTCGTACCAGAGGTGCAGCGTCCCCTGCGGCAGCGCGTCCACGAGGCGGCGCAGTTCGGCGGCGTGAGC
This sequence comes from Streptomyces sp. CB02980, assembly GCF_014451325.2. Taxonomy (GTDB): domain Bacteria; phylum Actinomycetota; class Actinomycetes; order Streptomycetales; family Streptomycetaceae; genus Streptomyces. The sequence continues at coordinate 162,919 of NZ_JACSCH020000012.1, forward strand.
GTGGGACGCGGGCGCGCGGTCGGCGTGGACGACGACGACCGGCCGGGTCGAACCCGTGGCCGCGAGGTGGTCGAGCATCGCCAGCATCGGGGTGCTGCCGATCCCCGCGGAGGCAAGGAGCAGCGGGCTCTCACCCTCGGGCAGGACCAGGTCGCCGAACGGGGAGGAGACGTCCACGGTGTCGCCCTCGCGTGCGTGGTCGTGCATCCAGGACGAGACCTCGCCGGCCGGGTCGCCGGCGACCCGCTTGACGGTGATCCGCCACTGCGGGTGACCGGGGGCGGCGGACAGGCTGTACTGGCGGATCTGCCGGGCACCGTCGGGCAGGGCGACCTGGACGCTCACGTACTGGCCGGGCAGGAACGCTGCCGTGGGCGTCCCGTCGGTGTGCCGCATGACGAAGGAGACGGTGTCGGACGTCTCCTCCCGCCGCTCGGCGATCTCCATCGACCGCCAGACCTGGCCCTCGGCGACACCGGCCTGCTGGTAGAGCCGGGCCTCCACCGCGATCAGCGCGTTGGCCATCAGCCAGTACACCTCGTCCCAGGCCCGTGCGACCTCGGGAGTGACCGCGTCGCCGAGGACCTCGACGATCGCGGCGAAGAGGTGCTCGTGCACCGTCTTGTACTGCGCGGAGGTGACGCCGAGCGAGGCGTGCTTGTGGGCGATCCTCGACAGCATCACGTCGGGACGCTCGTCGGGCCGCTCAAGCAGGGCGACGGCGAAGGCCGCTATGGAGCCCGCGAGCGCCTGCCGCTGCTCGCCGCTCGCCTGGTTGCCCCGGTTGAACAGGTCGCGCAGGAGCTCGGGATGGGCGGCGAAGAGGCGGCCGTAGAACCGCTCGGTGATCCGGTCGAGCGCGCCACCGACGGCGGGCAGAGTGGCGCGGACGACCGGGACGGCCTGCTCGGACAGCATGGGGACTCTCAATCTGGTAGATGATCTACGTATTTAAAGGTGTGCGTGCACGCCGTCGGGCGCGGACGACTCAAAGGGTGGGTCGCGGGGTGAGGGAGAGGAGCAGGGGGCCGGTCGGGGAGTCGACCAGCTCTGTCACGGTCAGGGGGTCGAGCACGCGGTAGAACGCCTCCTGCGCCTCGCGCAGCGCCCCCCGCAGCCGGCAGGCGGTCCGCAGTGGGCACGGGGGATCGCCTTCGCAGGCGACGACCTCCTCCTCGCCCTCCAGGGTGCGGGCCAGCCAGCCCACCGAGGAGCGGCGACCCCGTTCCGTGAGGGCCAGACCGCCGCCGCGGCCGCGGCGCGCCTCGACCACGCCGAGGTGCTGGAGCCGGGTGACCACCTTCGCCATATGGGCGTAGGGGACGTCCATCGACTCCGCCACCTCTCGGGTGGTGACGGATTCCTCCGGTGCGGTGACCGCCAGGCGCATCACGGCGCGGAGTGCCAGGTCGGTGAACTTCGTCAGCCTCACGCCATGACCGTATCAAAGCGGTATCCGGCATACGCATTAAGGGTTCCGGTGCTCGTCTCAGGAACGTCGTCGGTAGTGTCGCCACAGCCACCAGCCGCCCGAGACCAGGCAACTGGTGGTGAGGACGATCCCCACGACCGGCCACCGCCCGCCCGCGATGCGGATGTCCGTGACGATCACCAGGAAGAGGGCGACCGCCGGCAGCACGACGGAACCGACGGCCTTCAGACCCGCACGCGCCATGACGGGGTCGAGCCGTACACCGCGCGAGGAGCGCGGGTCGGGCGAGCCGGCGTAGAAGACGGTGGCCCGATCGGTCACGCGTGTGGTTCCCCGGTAGTACCCGACGGCCATGTACGGGAGCCAGACCAGCGGCGCCACCAGACCGACCAGGAACACGGCGCCGAGGAGTGCCCACCTGCCGATGCGGACCCATCGGCCGGCCTCGTCGTCCGGCGTGACGAGGCCGAGGAGCTTCGCCATCCGGACGATCAGGTCCCGGAACGCCGCCATGCGCCCCCGGCCGCCTCCGCTTCCCGGCCGGGTTCCGGCCGGGTCGAGCGCGGCCCGCGCGGTCTCGGTGTCCCCGTACACCCCTTGCAGGACGAGGAGTTCGGCACCGCGCTGCGGGTCCGTGGAGTCCCGCCCGTCGACGGCGGCGATCTCGAGGACGGTCCGCACCTGGGTGAGGAGCGCGCCGCAGAAGGCCAAGGGGATGAGCAGCAGGAAGGGCCCGCCGACGAACGCGCCCTCCGCCGTCACCGCCCGTCGTCCACGGGTCACGACCAGGGCGCGCAGCGCGGCGGCGTCGGCCTCGGGGTGGGCCTCCCGGAGGCGGTCGACGCTCGGACCGGCGCCCGGGCCCAGATGGCGCAGAGCGAAGGACGCGAGCGACTCCGGAAGCCTGCCGGGCTCCGCCAGGACCTCCTTCAGCAGGGATCCGGCGAGCCCGGCGGCCGGTGCCGCCCGCGTCCTCTTCCGCACGTCCGGGTGCGCCTTCCTGTCATGCGCTCCTGGGGCTCAGGCCAGGACCTTGGCCTTCGCCTTCTCGAACTCCTCGGGCGTGATCGCGCCCTTGTCCTTCAGCTCCGCCAGCCGGGCCAGCTCGTGGGCGGCGCCGCCGCCACCGCCCTCCTGGGGGCCGGCGGTCTTGCGGATGTAGTCCTGGAACGCGGCCTCGCTCTCCTTGGCCCGCTTGACGTCACGCTCGCCCATGCTCCTGCCCCGGGCGATCACGTAGACCAGCACGCCGAGGTACGGGAGCACGATGCAGAAGATCAGCCAGCCCGCCTTGGCCCAGCCGTTCAGCGAGTGGTCCCGGAAGATGTCGCCGATCACCTTGAAGAGCAGGAACAGCCACATGATCCAGAGGAAGAACCACAGCATGGTCCAGAAGAGGTTGAGGAGAGGGTAGTCGTCCATTCCGGCGCACTCCGTTCCCGCACCGGCCGGGGAAGCCGGGCATGGAGCGAGTTTCACCCAGCGCGGCCGCCTCCGCATGTCGTGGCCGCCGGCTCCACGTGCGGGCCCCCGGCCGCCGTGTTCGGATGGAGGCCGCGTACCGCACGAGGAACGGAGTGCCATGGGGCCGGTGGAATGTGTCGTGCTCGCCTTCCCGGGGGAGCGGCTGAAGGTGGCGGCGGTGACGGCCTTGGCGGATCTGCGCCGAGAGGGGCAGGTGCGGCTCGTCGACTCGCTCGTCGTGGTCAAGTCGGCCGGCGGAGAGGTGTCCACCTCCGAACTCGTCGAGTACGAGGAGTACGACGAGGCCACCGCCGAGATCGGCCCCGAGGTGAACCTGCTCGGCCCCGAGGACGCCGAGGAGGCCGCCGAGACACTCGAACCCGGCTCGTGCGCCCTGATGCTGCTCGTCGAACACGTCTGGGCCGCCCGTGCCGCGGACGCGATCCGCGAGGCCGGTGGCCGTATCGCGGGGACCGTGCGGGTGCCGCCCGAATACGTCCGGCAGGCACAGGACGCCCACCGCGAGGCCGTGGCGGGCGCCGTGGCCGAAAGGAGCTGACGATGTTCCTGCGACGCCGTCCCCTCGGACGCCCTGTCATCCGGCCCGCCGGAGCGCCGCTCCTGCGCGGCGCGCTCGTCGGCGGCGCGGCCTACGCGGCCGGCCGGAGCTCCGCCCGGGCCGCACGCCGCGAACAGGACCAGGAGGAGGCCATCGCCGATCTCCAGGCCCAGCAGCAGTCCATGGCCGCCGCTCCACCGGCCCCGAGCGCGCCACCGGCCGCCGCACCCGTCCCGGTCGCCCCCGCCGCACCGGCCTCCGGCGGGGCGCCCTCGGTGACCGATCAGCTCGTCCGACTGGGCGAACTCGCCCAGCAAGGGCTGCTCACCCCCGAGGAGTTCGCGGCCGCCAAGGCCGAACTCCTGGGCGTCTGAGGGGCTCGGGGCGCGGACGCGAAGAGGAGCGGCTCCGTCAGAGTCGGCCTTCAAGCACCGCCCTTAAGGCACCGCCCTTCATGCACCGTGCCTCATGCACCGTGCCTCACGCGCCGTGCCTCAGGCGCCGCGCAGGGCCGCGAGCGCGCGGTCGGCATGGGCGCTCATGCGCAGCTCGCTGCGTACGACCTCCCGCACCCGCCGGTCCTGGCCGATCACGAACGTCACCCGCTTCGTCGGCGCGAGCGAGAACCCGCGCTTCACGCCGAACCTGTCGCGCACGGCACCGTCCGGGTCCGACAGCAGGGGATAGCCGAGGGAGTGCCGCTCGGCGAATTCCTGCTGCCGCTCCACGGGGTCCGTGCTGATGCCGACGGGCAGAGCGCCGACGCCGCGGAACTCGGCCGCGAGATCCCGGAAGTGGCACGCCTCGGCGGTGCAGCCGGGGGTGAGTGCCGCCGGGTAGAAGAAGAGGACGACCGGCCCTTCGGCCAGCAGCCCGCTCAGGGAACGCGCGGCTCCCGTCTCGTCCGGCAGGCTGAAGTCCTCGACGAGGTCACCGACGTTCATAGAGGCCCGTCCCCGATCCGTACGTGCTCCGCCACCGGCGCGTCCGGTGGCCGGCCGGTGACGTTACCGCACGGTAGGACTCGCCGTCACCCTTTCGGGTGCCCGGTCAAGCCCCGGTCGTGCCCGGTCACGCTTGGTGTGCCGAAGTCGTCGCAGTCGCAGTCGCAGTCGCCCCGCCGCGGGCCGTGGCGCGCCGGTCGAGCACGGTGAGGGCGCGCTCGCCCCAGCGCAGGTTCTCCTCCTCGAAGAACCGGCCGCGCATCAGCGTGAGGTACGGGCCGACCCGCTCCGCCTCGTTGAGGTACGTCTCCTCGTCCCGTCCGGCGAGCATCCACTCCCGCAGCCGGTCGTAGCGGGCCAGCTTGGCCCGCGACGTCTCCATCCGCTGGGCCACGAACCCGCGGACGGCCGCCGTGTCACCCCCATCGCAGGCCTGGACCTGGACCAGCAGCTCGTCCCGTACGGCGCTGGGGCGCGGCGGCGTGGCCGTGTAGGCGGCCAGATCCCGCATCCCCGGCTCCGTGAGGCTGAACATCCGCTTGTTGGGACGCCGTTCCTGCTCCACCACGCGCGCCGTGATCAGGCCGGCCTCGGCGAGCTTGTCCAGCTCGCGGTAGAGCTGCTGCGGGGTGGCGGCCCAGAAGTTGGCGACGGACACGTCGAAGATCTTGGCAAGGTCGTATCCGGATGCCTCGCCCTCCAGGAGAGCTGCGAGGACGGCGTGCTTGAGGGACATCCCGACACGCTAGCAGCACGTTGAATAGTTTCCTCCGCACCTATTCAACCGGCGATCCCCAGGCCGGACGGGGGTCCTACGCTGGCACGTCCGTCCGGCGCCTGCCTAGGCTGGAGGGAGGGGACGGCAGACCCGAGGGGCAGCGCGATGGACAGCCACACGTTTGTCTACACCACGTATATCCGGACCACCCCCGACGAGCTCTGGAAGGCGCTCACGGACCCGGCGTTCACCCGGCGGTACTGGGGTGTGGCCTTCGAGAGCGAGTGGACCCCCGGCTCCCCCATGGTCTGGGACGAGGTCGGCCGCCGGACCGCCGACCCCGAGCAGGTCGTCCTGGAGGCCGAGCCCGGCCGCCTCCTCTCGTACACCTGGCACACGTTCACGCCGGCCTGGGCGGAGGCCGTGCGTCTCGGCCAGGACGTGTACGAGCGGCTCGCCCGGGAGCCCCGGTCCAAGGTGACCTTCCTGATCGAGCCCTCGGGCGACGCGGTCAAGCTCACGGTCACCCACGGCGACCTGGACCCCGGCGGCCTGATGAAGGGGATGATCGGCGAAGGCTGGCCCGCGCTGATCTCCAGCCTCAAGTCCCTTCTGGAGACCGGCGAGGAGCTCCCGGAACCGCCCCGCTGAGCCGGTCGGCATCCGCGCCGCTGACCCATTCGAGTCGTCTCGGCCGCCACTCCGGCGCCACGCCCAGCCCCTTGATCATCTGTTTCTCGTTTCATCCGATTTGATGCTGCGGTCGGCACCGCCTGCCGACGTCCTGGTCGTCGTCGGAAAGGGGAGGGCGTGTCGGACGCGTCGTCACGCAGATATGTGCGGGGGTGGGGAGCGCTCTCCCTGGCCGTCGGAGCCGTTCTCGTCAGTACGGCGGCCCAGTCGCCGGCCGATCCCGGCGCGCGTTCCTTCGCTGTCCCGGAACCCGCCGTCCTCGTCATGGTGGACGGCTGCTCCGCCGCCGGCGGTCTCTGCTCCGCCCCCCGCCACACCGTCGAGCTCCGGGGCGGACGGGTTCTGACGGGGGAGGCGTTCACCCTCGGAGACCAGGTCTCCGGACCCGTGGAACTCGCGCTGCGCACCCCCGGCGCACTCGCCGACGTCACCGTCACCGATCAGCGCGGCCGACGCGTCGCAGGGACGCCGAGCGTCGACGGCACCCGCTGGACCAGCGCCGCGCCGCTCCCCGCGGGCGCCCGGTACGCGGCCCGTCTCGTCGTCGAGCGGCCCGGGGCCCAAGGCCCCGACCGCCACCTCGCCCGCCTGGACTTCCGTACGGTGGCCGCCCCCGCCGGGGAACGGCTCACCGTCGCCTTCGGCCCCGATGACGGCGGCACGTACGGCGTGGGCCGGCCGGTCACCGCCGAACTCAGCCACCCCGTACCGGCGGACGAACCCCAGGCCCGCCGAGTCGTCGAACGCGCCCTCCTCGTGCGGACCGAACCCCATGTCGAGGGCGCCTGGTACTGGGTCGACTCCGACACCCTCCACTACCGGCCCCGCGCGTACTGGCCCGCCCACACCACGGTCCGGGTGCGCAGCGGCCTCGACGGGGCCAGGGTCATCGGCCGTCTGTACGGGGGCCGCTCACGGGCCGTCTCCTTCACCACCGGGGCCCGGATCGAAGCCGTCACCGACGTCGCCGCGCTCACGACGACCGTGTTCCGCGACGGCGAACCGATCCGCACGTTCCCGGTCACCACCGGCAAGGCCGGCTATCGGACCCGGGGCGGCACCAAGGTCGTGCTCGGCAAGGAGCCGCTCGTCCGGATGCGCGGCGACTCCATCGGCATCGCCCGCGGCAGCAGCGACTACTTCGACCTGAAGGTCCGCTGGGCCACCCGGGTGACCTGGAGCGGCGAGTACCTGCACGCCGCGCCCTGGTCGCTCGACGCGCAGGGCAGCGAGAACGTCAGCCACGGCTGCACCGGCATGAGCACCGAGGACGCCGCCTGGCTGTTCTCCACCGTGCGCGAGGGCGATCTCGTCCGCGTGGTCAACGGGTACGGCGAACTCATGCCCCCCTTCGACAACGGCTTCGGCGACTGGAACCTCAGCTGGCCCGAGTGGCGCCGGGGCAGCGCCTTCGCCGCCGGCGCCGCGGCCCCCCGCTCCGGAAGCGCCGCGGCCGCCCTCCGCCCGGCACTGTGACCCGACCCGACCCGACCCGACCCGACCCGACCCGACCCGACCCGACCAGACCCGGCCTGACCCGACCCGGCCTGACCCGGCCCAGACCCGGCCCAGACCCGACCCCGACCCGGCTCAGAACCCGAACCGCCCGCCGGCCGGCCTGCTCGGCGGCCGCCCCCGCCGTGTCCGCCGCCGGCCGTCCTACCGGTACTCGACCGTCAGCGTCACCGGCGTCGCCTGGTTCACGAAGAGGTACGCGGTCCCGGTCGGCGCCGACGAGAACCCGAGCCGGAACTGCGTGACCCCGCCCCGGTTCAGCGCCGCGAGCGCCTCAGCCGACAGGTCCGTCGACACCGCGCTCCCCGAGGTGAACGCGTCGACGCGCGCCGCACCCGACACCGACGCCGCCGCCGACCAGTCCGCCGGCTCCACCGCGCAGCCGCCGAAGCAGCCCGTGCGCAGGTCCACCTGCAGCCGGTTGCCCGAGGGCGAAGCCCACGGATCACCGGAGCCGCTCGACCTGGTGACGGTCAGCCAGGCCCGGGTGACCTCCTTGTCGGCCGGAATCCGGGAGGTGTCGAAGGAGACCACCGACCGGTTCACCCTGCCGTCCGTACCCCGCCCCAGCGCGAGCCCGTACACGTCCTCCAGGGTGCCGACCGCCGCGCCCGAACCGTCCGCCGACGCCTTCACGTACCCGTCCTCGGCGTCCGTGCTCGACAGGACCGTCCGGTCGCCCGTGGGCGGAGGCGTGCCGGTGCCGCGCAATGCCCGCACCATGCCCATGATCGCCTCGATCTGCTTCCCGCCGTGCCGGGCGTAGGCCGCGTCACCGAGGTAGCCCCACCAGTTCCAGCAGCCGTTCGGGTTCTCCAGGTTCGCGGTGGGTGCCGCCTGCGGATACAGCACGATCATGTCGTTGGTGTCCGCGTACTCGTTCAGGTACGCGTTCTCGACGAACCGGGTTCCGAAGCCCTGGTACGCATACCCCTGCTTGCAGCCGTGCAGCGCCACGAGCAGTCTGCAGCGGCCCCCCTGTGCACAGGAGGCCGGGACGTACGCGAAGCCCTCCGCGCCCATCGACAGGGCCGCCGCCGAGCCGCCCGGCGCGTACGCGTTCTGGTCGAAGCGGATCAGCGAGCCGCCGGTACCGGAGCCGGGCGCCGCGACCGAGCCGAAGAGATGCCCGAGCAGCGCCCCCTCCGCGTCGATCCCGCAGTTGTTGAGGAACGGAGTCTGCGTCACCGTGCAGGAGTTGGGGCCGAGCGGAGTGATCCAGGCGTGCCCCGCGGCCGTCGACCGGTTGTACTGGACCCGGGCGCCGAAGCGGCCGTAGTAGTCGGCGAGCGCGTCCGCCACCGGCCGCTTCACCGTGGTGTCGCCCGAGCCGCTGAACACGTACACCGGGTCACCGGCCAGATGCGCCACCGGGTCGATCTGGCCCTGCGCCGACCGGTCGCGCGTGGCCTGTTCCAGGGTGGCGAGCTGAAGGTTCTGCGTGGTGTCCATACAGGCGTTGAGCGCCGTGGCGAGCTGGCCGCGCGCGCAGTCGTACGGCCCCGACGCGAACGCCGCCGAGCCCTCGAATGTACCCGAGTACGCGACGTGCAGCTGGGTGGCCATGTACCCGCCGGACGACACCCCGGCACTGAACACGGAGCCGATGTCGTAGCCCTGGAGCGTGCCGGGCACGGGCGGGGGAGCGGCGGCCCCGGCGGGGGACGTGGTGGGAGACAGGGTCGCGGCGACGCACAGCAGCAGCGCCGCGAAGCGGCGTGGCCCGCGGCGACGGGTGGGACGGGGTGAACGCATGGGATCTCCCGGGCGGCTCGTTCCTGACGGAGGGTCGGCCGGGAGGCTATGGGCGGTCCACAGCCCTCCTCCATGGGCGAGGACGCCACAATCCGGCCACTCCGATATGGCGGCCCGTCACCTGGCAGCCGCCGTGGGGCCGTCCGACGCGAGCTGCGAGGATGCGGTCATGGAAGACCACGAGGACAGGGACGGCCGGCTGGCCGAGGCGGTCGCACTGCGCGGACAGGGCCACCGGGAAGAGGCCCGCGAGCGGCTCGTCGCCCTCGCCGCCCGGCACCCGGAGGACGCGGAGATCGCGTACCAGGCGGCCTGGGCGCACGATGTCCTCGGTCTGGAGAGGGAGGCCGTGCCGTACTACGAGCGCGCCCTCGCGCGCGGCGGGGCCGAGGGCGCCGGGCTGACCCCCGAGGACCGGCGCGGGGCGCTCCTGGGCCTCGGCAGCACCTACCGCGTCCTCGGCCGCTACGAGGATTCCGCCGCCCTCCTGACCGGCGCCGTCGAGGAGTTCCCGGAGGACGGCTCCCTGCGGACGTTCCTCGCGATGGCCCTCTACAACACCGGCCGGCACCACGAGTCGACCCGTCTGCTGCTCCGCCTGCTCGCCGCCACCAGCGAGGACCCGTCCGTACGGGAGTACCGCCGGGCCATCGAGCACTACGCCGAGGACCTCGACGCGATCGAGTGAGGCGAGGACGGTCCGCGTGCCGTCTGCCGTGCACCGGCGGCGTCGCTTCGCCCGCGGCGTGGGTTCACCGCCGTCGTTCGGTCCGGGGCCCGTCAGTCGTTCACCGCCGTCGTTCGGTCCGGGGCCCGTCAGTCGTTCACCGCCGTCAGGAGCACCACCGCGTCGTCCAGGGCGGTGATCCCGTGCCGTTCCCTGAGCATCCGCAGCGTGCCCGTCGACAGCTCCTCCGCCCGGCCCGCCATCGTCAGGTTCACCCGGCCCCGCAGCACCTGGAGGCTCGCCGCCGGCGGCGCGTTGTGCTCGTCCAGGGACGTGCCCGCCGTCAGGGCGATGACGGACTGCCGGAGTACCCCGTCGTGCATGATCAGATGGGCGCTGCGCCCGTGCGGCGCGGTGCGGGCCGCGGCCATGTGCTCGTCGGCCAGGGCGGTGAGGTCCAGCTTCATGACTCTCCCTGCGGGATGCGCGGGCGGATACCCCCAGCCTCCCGTGTGCCGTCCGGGACGCAACTCGGGGCCGTCTGTCCGGAACGCGTCACCACGATCCCGCCGGCGGCGACGAACACCCCGGCGGCGATCAGCACCGCGGACCAGCCGTGCTCCGCGTACAGCCAGGACCCGGCGAGGGAGCCGAGCGCCCCGCCGCCGAAGGTGGCCAGCATGAAGACCGTGTTGACCCGCGCGGCCACCGCCCGGCCGATCCCGAAGATCCTCGCCTGGTTGGCCACCTGGCAGGAGCTGACCCCCACCACCAGCAGGTTCGCCGCGGCGACCAGGCCCACGGGGGAGTAGGGGACCAGGCCGGCCACGCCGAGCCCGAGCCCCGCGAGCCCCAGCCCTCCGGCGCTCACCAGAGGTGCCCCGTACCGGTCGGTGAGTGGCCCAGCCGTCGCCGAGAGCAGCGCGGCGGGCAGGGTCAGCACCCCGAAGAGCCCGGCCGCACCCGGCCCGTACCCCAGCGGTGCCGCCGCCAGGTGGAAGGCGAGCACCGCCCAGAAGACGCTGAACGCGGCGAAGGCACAGGCCCCGAGGAGCGCCGAGACCCGCAGCGCGCGATGGGACGCCAGGAGCCCGGGCAGCCCGGCGAGGAGCCCGGCGTACGAGGTGCGACCGCGCGCCCCCAGCCGCTCGGGCAGCCGGCGGGGCAGGACGCACAGCAGGGCCGCCGTCGCCACGGCGGCCACGAGGTAGGCCGCCCGCCAGCTGCCGCTCGCGTCGGTGACGGCACCCGAGACCGTACGCGAGAGGGTCGAGCCCAGGGTGAGTCCGAGCCCCACGAGCCCCACGGTCCGGCCCTGCCGCCCGGGGCCCGCGAGCGCGGCCGCCACCGGGGTGAGGATCTGCGGAAGCACCGTCGTCGTGGACAGCGCGAGCGTCGCGAGCGTCAGCGTGACCACACCGGGCGCCGCCGCCGCGACGAGCAGCGCGGCGGTGGTGAGGGCGAGCAGCACCGAGGTCAGGCGTCGGAGCCGCGCGGTGTCGGCCAGCGGTACGAGCAGCAGGATGCCGAGCGCGTACCCGATCTGCGCGACGGAGGCGATGAGTCCCGCCGTCCGCTCCGTCACGTCGAGGCCCCTGGCGACCGCGGCGAGGAGCGGCTGCGGGAAGTAGATGTTGGCGACGGTGACGGCGCCGGCGACGGCGAAGAGCGGGACGTTCACCTTCACCGGCCGCCCGGGCGCGGTGGAGGGGGTCGGGGCGGTGGTGCGAGGGTCCACGAAGTCTCTTCCGTACGGGGGAGGGGGACGCCTCCAGGCTCCCCGCCCCCGCCCGGGCGGAACAAGCTGTCATCATGAAACCGGCGTTGAGCCACACTCAACGATCACAGCGGTCGTACGGGAGGTCCGGTGCTCGAACGGTACGAACTGGAGACGTTCCTCACGCTCGCCGAGGAGCTCCATTTCGGGCGCACCGGCGAGCGTCTCGGCGTATCCACCGGCCGCGTCAGCCAGACCGTGAAGAAGCTGGAGCGCCGCGTCGGAACCCCGCTCTTCGCCCGCACCAGCCGCAGCGTCGTCCTCACCCCGGTCGGTCTGCGCCTGTACGAGGACCTCCTGCCCGCCTACGAGCAGCTCCGTACAGCCCTGGAGCGGGCCACCGAGGCCGGACGCGGCGTCCACGGGAGACTGCGGGCCGGCTTCGGCACCCCCTGGGACGCCGAACTGCTCACGGCCGCCGCCGACGCCCTCCTCGCCCGCCGTCCCGGCTGCGAGATCACCGTCCGCGAGGTCCCCCTCGACGGCGGAGTCCGGCCCCTCCAGGACGGCGAACTCGACATCCAGCTCGCGGCCTTCCCCGTGCGTGAGCCGGAGCTGACCACCGGTCCCGTCGCCGTCCGCGAGGACCGGGTCCTGCTGCTGCCCGCGGCCCACCCGCTGGCCGGACGACCGTCCCTCGGCCTGGAGGACCTCGCCGAGCTGCCGCTGATCACCACCGGGGGCGCCCATCCGCGCCACTGGCTCGACCACCACTACCCCCGGCACACCCCGTCCGGGGCAGCCATTCCCCGGGGCCCGGTCGCGGCCACCTGGCAGGAGGTCCTCTCCCATGTGACGGCGGGCCGGGGCGTCACCCCGGGCGCGGCCCGGGGCGCCCGCTACCACCCCCGACCCGGCATCGCCTACGTCCCCCTGCGGGACGCACCGCCCCTCGAGTACGGCCTGGTCTGGCCCACCGCCGCCGACTCCGCCCTGATCAGGGCGTTCGTGGCGGCGGTCGGCACCGTACCGGAGGCCTGACCCCGCCCGTTCAGCCGCCGTCGCGGGGGACGAGCGCGCCCGTCAGATGGTCGTACGCCACGTGAGCGTGCAGCCGGACGGCGGTGACGAGAGTGCCGTCGTCCGCGTAGAAGTGCGGGTGGTGATTGGTCACCAGACCGCGCCCGCCGGGCACCGGCACCGGCCGCCCGGACGCGTCCAGGACGGCGTCCTGGACGCCGAGCATCACGTACAGGCCGCCGAAGCGGCTCACGAACTCGGAGACGTCGTCGTACCCGAGCGTCGCGCCCGTCTCCACCACACGCTCCTCGCCCACCACACGGCGGAAGGTCGGAAGGCCCGCCTCCACCCACGGCCCGCTGTTGTGCACGGGCGGCACGGGCTGCAGGTACTCCACCGTGGCCGTCGCCCCGAACGCCGCCGCCGAGTGCTCCGCGAGCACCGTGAGGCGCTGCTCGACCTGCGCCATGTCGGACTCCACAGCACACCGGACCGTGCCCCACAGCGTCACCGTCTGCCCGACGATGTTGAAGCGGCCGACGTCCTCGATGTGCCCGATGGACACCGTGACCGGGTCGAACGCCGACACCTGCCGGTACAGCTGGCCGATGCCCGTCAGGACCGCCCCCACCGCAGGCATCGGGTCGATGCCCTCCCAGGGCGTGGAGCCGTGGGTCTGCTTCCCGGTGACGACGATACGGACGAGGGCCGAGGCCCCGTACTGATTGCCGATCCGGTAGCCGACGTACCCCTTCGGATGCGGAGTCACATGCAGCCCGAACGCCATCGTCGGCACCGGGTCGGCGAACGCGCCCGCCTCGACCATCGCCCGCGCCCCGCCCTCCTCGGTGACCGGCGGGCCCTCCTCGGCGGGCTGGAAGACGAAGAGCACGGTGCCCGGCAGCCGGTCGCGCACCCCCGCGAGCACCGTCGCCGCGCCCAGCAGCGCCGCCGTGTGGCAGTCGTGGCCACAGGCGTGCGAGACGGGGAACGGGCCGCCCGGGTAGTCGGCGTCGACCACCTCGGAGGCGCAGTCCACCCCGCACAGGTCCTGGACTGGCAGCGCGTCCATGTCCGCCCGCAGCGCCGCGACCCGTTCGCCCGCGGCCCCGCCGCGCAGAACGCCCACGACCCCGTGACCGGCGATGCCGGTACGGACCTCGTCGAGGCCGAGGGAGCGCAGGTGGTCCGCCACCAGGCGGGCCGTGTTCACCTCACGGTTGGACAGCTCCGGATACCGGTGCAGATGGTGCCGCCAGGCCACCACCTGATCCGCCACCTCGGCCGCCCGCTGGTCCAGTTCGCCGTGGATCGCCTCGCCGCCCAACGTGACTCCCTGTCGTTCCGGCCGATGCCGATCGGCCGCGGTCATGGGGTACGTGCTCCACCAGGCTGCCATCCCCGGCGGCACCGGGCACCGCCCGGCGCACACGTGCCGCAGCCCTCACGACCGGCTAGCCGATCGTCACCACGCGCGCCCAGTCGGGCGGGGTGTCCGGCTCGTAGTCGGGATCGTTCTCGATCCACGAACCGCCGCGCGACCCGTCACGGGGGAACAGCCCCACCACCGTCCGGCACGGCGGCGGCTCGGACGGCCAGGGGGTCTGGCCGTCCGTCAGGACCACGATGACGTCGGGCCGGGGCGCCGTCCGCAGCGCCCGGGAGAAGCCCGTACGAAGATCCGTACCGCCGCCGCCCACCAACGGGATGCCCTCGGCACGGCACAACGGATGCACGGTGCGGGCCGCCGCGTCGCACGACATCACGGTCACCAGGTCACGACGCCCGCCGACGGCCCGGGAGATCGCGGCCACCTCCAGGAGCGCGCCGCCCAGCTCCGCGTCGCTCACCGAGCCGGACGTGTCCACGATCACCGACACCCGGGGCGGTCTGCGCCGAAGACTCGGCAGCACGGCACCCGGCACCCCCGCCGAGCGCCGCGACGGCCGGCCGTACGAGTAGTCCTCACCCGCGCCGGAGGCGGAGGCCGCCGAACGGACCGCCGCCCCCAACAGGTCCCGCCACGGCTGCGGCGGGTGGAAGACCTCCTCCGCCCACCGCTTCCACCCCCTCGGCGCGCTGCCCGGGCGGCCCTTGACGGCCTGCGCCACCCGGAACCGGACGGCGTCCTGCTGCTGCTCGCTGAGGCCGTCCGCGCCGTCGGGCCCCAGATCCCATTCCCGTTCGAGACCGTCGGCACCGCTGCCGCAGTCCAGCCAGGCGAGGTGCTGCATGCCGGAGCCGAGGCCGATCCGGCGCAGGTAGTCCTCCATCAACTCGCCGGAGGTCAGCCCGAGGGAGTCCGGAGTGACCGCGCCCTCGGGCATGACCAGTCCGTCCCCGAACACGTCGTCGTTGATCTCGCAGTCCGCCGCGATGTTCATCAGCAGCCTGGCGCCCGGGCCGGTCAGGCCGCGTTCCCGGGCGACCCGGTCACCGCGCCCGTGGTGGTCGCGCAGGAGGTGCGACACCTCGTGGACCCACACGCCGGCCAGTTCCTCGACCGGTGTCCGGTTCACGAAGACCGGCGAGACGTAGCAGCGCCAGTGCCGGTCGACCGCCATCGTCGGCACCCGCCGGGACTCGACGACGTGCAGGGCGAACAACGCGGTCGCCAGATAGGGCCGGGCCCGGACGGCGAACAGCCGGGCGGTGAAGAGCTTGTCGAGGTCGAGCGTGTTCCCCACACCGGAGCCAGCGCCGACATCGGCGCCTGTGCCTGTGCCCGCACCCGCACCCGCATGAGCACTCGCACCCGCATCCGTGCCCGCGCTCGCACCCGTGCCCGGACGTACGCCCGTCGCCGTGCTCATCGTGCGCCCGCGGCGGAGGCCGTGCCGCTCACGCGCCGCGCGCCGCTCGCGACCAGGGTCGCCGCCTCGTCCGCACGCCGGGACATCGAGACCGCCCCCGCGAGCCGTTCGATGGTGGGCGGCACGTCCCACTCCGTACGGCGGAGCGCGGCGAGCGTGGTCGCGGGTACGACGACGAGATCCGGCGCGCCGGTCTCCGCCGCCCTGGCGAGCAGGGCCCAGGCGGCCTCCCAGCGGGCCTTCTCGGGGCGCGCCCCGACCGCCGCCACGACACCGTCGAGCGCGGCCTGGCGCAGGTCACCCCGCTCCGGCAGATCGGCGCCGGAGGGGTCGGCGAGCAGCGTCTCGGGGTCCGGGAGGTCCATCCGGTCCAGACTCGCGAGGAGTTCGAGCCCCGGGCCGTCCCCGACGGTGCCCCTGACCAGGAGTGAGATCACCTCGCGGGAGGACGCGGCGGCGGTGGCGAAGGCGATGAGGCGCAGAGTCGCCTCCCAGCTGCGGGGCGAAGGCCAGGCGCCACCCCGCCGGGTCTCCCCGCTGGGCAGCCGGTGGACGAGCGTGGGGCGGGTGGCGAGGAGTCCGCACACCGCGCGCCGGGCGTAGTCCACGGCGTGCGGCAGGCGCTCCGGGTCGAGCCGGGGCAGGGTCGCCCGCGGCCAGGTGCCGCCGAGGCCGCGGACGACGACGTCGTGGTCGTGGGTCCACTGGAGGTGCACGAAACGGTTGGCCAGCGGCGGACTCAGCTCCCAGCCGTCGGCCGCCGAGGCCCGCGGGTTGGCGGCGGCCACGATCCGCACCCCGGACGGCAGGCGCAGGGCGCCGACCCGTCGTTCCAGGACAAGACGGAGCAGAGCCGCCTGCACCGCCGGTGGGGCGGTGGACAGTTCGTCGAGGAACAGCAGACCGCGGCCGGCCTTCACGAGCCGTACCGCCCAGTCCGGCGGGGCCATCGGGACGCCCTGCTCGGCGGGATCGTCCCCGATCACGGGGAGCCCCGAGAAGTCGGACGGCTCGTGCACGCTGGCGATCACCGTCGTCAGCGGGAGGTCCAGGGAATCGGCGAGCTGGGTCAGCGCGGCCGTCTTGCCGATCCCCGGCTCACCCCAGAGGAGTACGGGCAGGTCGGCGGCGACCGCGAGGGTCAGGGCCTCCAGCTGGTCGTCGGGGCGCGGCTCGGTCGTGGAGTCGCGCAGCAGGGCGAGCAGTTCGTCGGCGACGTCGAGCCGGCCGGGGGAAGGGGTGCTCAAGGACATGGGTGATCACCTGTGGGTTCGTCGTCGGTGCGCCGGTACCGGCGTGACGGCCGGTACCGGCGAAATGAGGGGGATGCCGGTGGTACCGGTGCGCGGGCCGGTACCGCTTCGATCAGCGGGTGTGGCTGTGGCGAGGGTGGGCGCGATGGCTCCGAGGGCGGTCCTGCCCGGGCAGCACACGTCCCGGTCCCGGGCCGTAGAGGTCCGCCCGGTAGAGCCCGTACGCGATCCGCCGCCGCGCGGCCGACTCCAGCGCGTCCCGCAGCGCGCCGTTGCGCAGGGCGGCGCCGGGACCGAGCAGGCCCTCGACGACGGCCAGCGCGCCGGCGGTGTCGCCGTGGTCCAGTCGCTCGCGGACACCGCTGAGGCAGTCCGGACGGCGGTGGGCGTCGTCGATGGCCTGGAGGCAGGGGAGGGGAGGCCCGCCCAGCGCGACCAGGAGCTCCTCCCGCCGGATCTCGGCGGGGCCGTGGTCGAGCGGGGCGAGGACGCCGTCGGACAGGCCGATCCGGTGCCGGACGCCCCGGCAGTCCACCCGGCGTGGCTGCCCCGGCGGATCCGCGACCGCGACCGGGCCCGGCCCGGCGGGCCGGTGGTCCGGTACGAGCGCCGAGGCGACCAGCGGATGCAGCCGCCCGGCCTCGATCAGACCGGCGCGCAGCAACTCCAGATCGGGCAGCACCCAGGTCGCGGCGTCGGGCAGCGTGGGCAGCACCCGCACTGCCGACGGAGGCGTGACAGGGGCAGCGGATGCCGGGCCGCCGCCCGCCGGAACGTCGAGAACCACCTGCCGCCCGGCCCCGAGCCGTACACGGACGCGCCCGGAGTCCCGCCCTTCGGCCCGGAGCAGGATCCCGGCCTCCGCCGCCCAGCGGTCGACGGCGCGGCCGGATGCCGCCTCGTCCGGCGACGACGGGCCGACGGACGGCCCCGACGGCGGATCGGTGGACGGCCCCGCGTCGACCCCGGAACGGACCCGCAGTTCGTCGCTGCGCCGCGCGTCCCAGAGGTGGCGGTGGAGATCCAGGCGGTACCGCCGACTCGGGCGCGGATGCGGATGTCGGCGCTCACCCGCGGAACGGGATCCGTCCCACAGCGCGAGGCTCATCCGCTGTCCGGCGTCCGCCCACGCGGGCGCGGTCCGCACCACGAGGTACACCGAGTGGGAGGCGATGCCTCCCACGTCGTCGTCCCCCGCGTCGTCCCCCGAGACTTCGTAGCGTGCCAGCGGGACGGTGATCCCCGGGCGCAGGACTCCGTCGGGAGCGATCCGCGGCATGTGCCAGCGCAGCAGGTCGGGAGCGAGTCGCCGGAGATCCGTCCTGACCAGGGTGGTGAGCTCCCGCCCGTACGCATGGGCGGCGGAGCGCAGGTCGAGATCGACGTCGACGTTTGCGGCGGCACAGGCTCCCGCCCAGTCGCCGGCGGTGCGCCGGAGTCCGGCGGTCTCGATCATGGAGGGCGGCACGGCGAACTCGCGCACGCGCAGCCAGAGGGAAAGGCGGGTATCGCCGTTCGCGGTATGAGTGAGCATCAGCACTCACCTTGCGCGGACGGGACCCCCGATCTGATAGCAGAGTAGGTCGTCATCACGATGATCGTATCGAGGGGAACGCGGCGGGACCACAGGTTTTTCTCCGGAGGGCGCCGGCACCGAGCCGCCCACCGCGCGAAGGCTTCGCCGGCCGGCCCGGGGGCCCGGCCGGCGAAGCCCTGCCCCGTGCTTCCTAGCCCGCGCTCACCGCGTCAGGACCGCTCCGTGCGATGATCGCCGCCGTGTCCACCCCCGCGGGCAGCGTGCCGAACGCGAGGCCGCGGTCGCCGTCGAGGCGCGACGCGCAGAACGCGTCCGCCACCGCCGGATTCCCGTGCCGTACGAGCAGCGAGCCCTGCAGCACCAGGGCCAGGCGCTCGACGAGACGCCGCGCCCCGTACGCCGCCGCGTCCGGGTCGACGAGCCCCGCGACTTCCTTGCGGAGGCCCGCGACGGCCGCGTCCAGACGCCGGTCGGCACCCGCGCCCAGGTCGACCTCCGCGAAGTACGCCTCCACCGCCTGCGGCTGACGGGTCATCGCCCGCAGCACGTCGAGCGCGGCGACGTTCCCCGAGCCCTCCCAGATCGACGGCAGGGGCGACTCCCGGTAGAGCCTGGGGAGGCCCGAGTCCTCCACGTAGCCGTTGCCGCCCAGGCATTCGAGGGCCTCCGCCGCGTGCGCGGGCGCCCGCTTGCACACCCAGTACTTGGTGACCGCGAGCCCGAGCCGCCGCAGCTGCTCCTCCTCCGCGTCGCCGCGCGTGGCCCGGTCGACCGCGCCGGCCAGTCGCAGCGCCGCGAGCGTGGCCGCCTCCGCCTCCACCGCGAGGTCGGCCAGGACGTTCCGCATCAGCGGCTGGTCGACGAGCCGCGCCCCGAACCCCTCGCGGTGCGTGGCGTGGTGCACCGCCCGGACGAGCCCGAGGCGCATCCCGGACGCCGAGCTGATGGCGCAGTCGAGCCGCGTCATGTTCACCATCCGGATGATGGTGGCCACCCCGCGCCCCTCCTCGCCGACGAGCCGGCCGAGGGCACCCTCGTACTCGATCTCGGAGGAGGCGTTGGAGCGGTTCCCCAGCTTGTCCTTGAGCCGCTGGAGGTGGATCGCGTTGCGGCTGCCGTCCGGCAGGACACGCGGCACCAGGAAGCAGGAGAGTCCGCCCGGCGCCTGCGCGAGCGTGAGGAAGACGTCGGACATCGGCGCCGAGGTGAACCACTTGTGGCCGGTCAGCGCGTACAGGCCCGGCTCGCCCGTCGGCACGGCCCGGGTCGTGTTCGCCCGGACGTCCGAGCCGCCCTGCTTCTCGGTCATCGACATTCCGGCGATGATCCCGCGCTTCTCCGTCGGTACCCGGAGACCGAAGTCGTACGACGAGGAGGTCAGCAGCGGCTCGTACACCTCGGCCAGCTCCGGCTGGGCGCGCAGCGCCGGCACCGCCGCGTACGTCATGGAGATCGGGCACAGGTGCCCCGCGTCGGCCTGCCCCCAGACGAACACCTTCGCCGCGCGGGCGACGTGCGCGCCCGGCCGCTCGTCGCGCCAGGGTGCGCCGTGCAGCCCGTGCCGGACGGCCACGTCCATCAGGTCGTGCCAGTGCGGGTGGAACTCGACCTCGTCGATCCGGTGGCCGTACCGGTCGTGGGTGTGCAGCACGGGGGAGTGGCGCTCGGCGAGCCGCCCCCACTCCTGGGCCTGTTCGCCGCCGGCCCGCGCGCCGAGCTCGCGGACCTCGGCCTCGGCCCAGCCCGCGCCCTCCCGGCGCAGCGCCTCCAGGAGCGCGGGGTCCGCGGAGACGTCGTAACCGGTCAGGGGCGGTGCCTGGTTGGTGACCTCATGCGTGGTCGGCATCGGGAACTCCCAGTGCTCGCAGGGTGAAGGTGACGAGTGCGGGTACGGTGCCGGGCCCGACGGAACCCTCCGCCAACGGGCCGACGAGCGCCTCCGCGCCCGCCCCGACCAGTGCCGAGGCGGTCAGGACCGGGTCCTGGGGCGGCAGTTCGCCCGAGCGCACGCCCTCCTCGACGCGCGTGGCGAACACGTCCCGGAAGGCGCGCCGGAAGACCAGCCGCTCGGCGTCCACGGCCGGGTCGACCGGCTCGGCGAGCAGTGCGTAGGCGAGGCGCGGCGACTTGAGGGCACGCAGGGCGAAGGTCTCGATGACGGCGACCACCCGCTCGGCGGAGGAACGGTGCCCGGGGTGTCCGGCAGCCTCGGAGACGGCCGCGACCTCCCGGCTCACCACGGTCCGGAAGAGCTCCACGGAGAGTTCTGTCTTGCCGGGGAAGTGGCGGTACACGCTGCCCGTGGCGATTCCGGCGCGGGCGGCGACGGCCGCCACCGTGCATCCCGCGTATCCCTGCTCGGACAGCAGTGCCCGGGCCGCATCGACGACCGAGGCCCGCTGGGCGTCGAGTCTGGCCTGGACGGCGGGGGTGCGTCGGTAGGGCATGGAAGGAGTGAATCAGTGATTCACTGCTTCATCAAGGTCCTGGACGCGCCGGGTGCGGTTGCGGTTGCGGGCGCGCGAACGGCGAACGCCCCCACCCTGCGGGGGTGGGGGCGTTCGCCGTGCGGTCGGGTGACCTGTCTCAGCCGGTGAAGACCTCGCTGAGGGACCAGATCGCGAGGCCCGCCATGCAGATACCGCCGATGCGCTGCACGGTCTTGAGCGGAACGCGCTTCGCGATGAAGCGGCCCGCGACCAGGGCGAGCGCGGAGACGCTCATCAGGGCGGCGAGGGAGCCGATCGCCGTCGACCAGGTGCCGTTCGTGGCGGCCAGGTTGGCGGTGGTGATCTGGGTGAGGTCGCCCCACTCGCTGATGAAGACGGCCATGAAGGCCGTCGAGAAGACGGGCAGGAAGCCGGTGACGGTCTTGCCGCCCTCGTCGGCCTCGTCGTCGCCCCCGCCGCGCAGCAGCATGAACGCGCCGAAACCGAACAGCAGGGCGGAGACGAGCTTCACGGACCAGCCCGGGAGCAGCCCGAGCAGGCTGCCGGCGCCGACCGCGATGGCGACGTGCGCGAGGAAGGCGGTCGAGGTGCCGATCCATACGTAGAGAGGACGCATCCGCGTGCCCATGGCGAGGGACGCGAACATCGTCTTGTCGGGAAGCTCGGCGAGGAAGATCAGCCCGAAGGCGGTGAGGATCGCCAAGGGGTCGAGGTGCATACCGGGGCTCTCTGCTCGGTCCGGGCCTGTGGACTCGGCACGGCACCTCGGTGGGCGACGGGAGGACCACTCGGCCCGGCATGACGGACCACGCCCACGGAAGCGCGGACGCGGTTGATGCCTGGCCGAAGGTCTCGCCCGTCCGCGTCGAACGCGGACCCGGTCACCGGGAACCCGAGGGCTCCAGTATGTCGACGACCGATTTGCAGGGCTACTCCCCTTCGCTGCCCCCGAGTGTAGCGGACCAGGGCGCGAGAGTGAGTAGACAACGTCTACTCGATCTTGGTAGACAGTGTCTATGCATGAGGAATCCGAAGATCACCGGGTCGAAGATCACCAGGCGCCCGGGAGCGAGGCCGACGACCGGAGCGACGGCGGGCTGCGCGAGCGGCTCGTCCGCGTCGGCGTCGAGCTAGTGAACGCAGAAGGCGCCCAAGCCCTCTCGCTGCGCGAGATCGCCCGTCGCGCCGGCGTCTCCCACGGCGCCCCCCGCCGCTACTTCCCGACCCATCTCGAACTCCTGTCGGCCATCGCCCGCCAGGGCTTCACCGAGCTGGCCGCCCGCGTCGCCGCCGAGGACCGGGAGACCGCCGCGCCCCGCGAACGGATCGCGCTCCTCGCCCGCGTCTACCTCGACTACGCCGGCACCCGACGCGGCATGTACGAGCTGATGTTCCGGCACGACCTGCTGGAGAGCGGCAGCCTCGGGCTGCGGGAGACGAGCCTGCCGCTCTTCGCCCGGCTCACCGAACTCGTCGCCCGCGTCCGCCCCGCCGCCGACGACCCCACCGTCCTCGCCGGCGCGTTCTGGGCCAATCTCCACGGCATCGCCCAGCTCTGGCACTGGGGCAGCCTCCGGCTCGCGACCGGCGGCGACGATCCCGCCCCGCTCCTCGCCGCGGCCCTCGACGCGCACCTCGGTCCCGCGGGGAGGGCCTCATGAGCCCGCGCCGTGCTCCCGTCCTGGCGTGCAGCGTCCTCGGTGCGGCGGTCGTCGCCCTCGACGGCACCGTCCTCACCGTCGCCCAACCCGCCCTCCAACGCGACCTGCACGCGGATGTCGGCCAGGTCCAGTGGACCAGCACCGCGTACCTCGTCGCCGTCGCGAGCCTCCTGGTCTTCGCAGGACGGCTCGGCGACCGCTACGGCCACCGCCGGGTCTTCGCCGTCGGCGCCCTCGGCTTCGCCGCCGCCTCCACCGGAATCGCCCTGGCCCCCGGCATCGGCACCGTGATCGTGCTCCGGGTGCTCCAGGGGGTGTGCGGCGCGCTCCTCCAGCCCGCCACGCTCGGCATGCTCCGGACCGCCTACCCGCCGGATCGGCTCGGCACCCCCATCGCCGTGCGCACCGCCGCCATCGGCCTCGCCGCCGCGGCCGGCCCGCTCGTCGGCGGCGCGCTGGTCTCCGCGTACGGCTGGCGCTCGGTCTTCCTCCTCGGCGTACCCCCGACCCTCGCCATCGGCCTGATCGCGCTCGCCACCCGAGAACGCCCGAACGAAGCGAACCCGTCGCGCGAACCGAGCCCGAAGCGGCAGACCGCCGCCACCGGCCTCTCCGCGCTCGACCCCGCCGGTGCCCTGCTGCTCGCCGTCACGCTGGGGCTGCTCGTCCACGGGCTCGTCGAGGCCGCCCGTCCCGGCGGCGCCCCCACCGGCCTGCTCGCCGTCGCCGGGGCCGTCCTCACCGGCGTCGTCCTCGCCCGGCACGAGCGTCGTGCCGCGCGCCCCCTGCTGCCCCCGGAGCTGCTCCGGAGCGTGCCCGTCGTCGCCGGCCTCGCCGTCCTGCTCGCCGCCTCGGCCGCCCTCTCCGGCTCGCTCTTCGTGGCGACGTACTTCCTGCAGGACGTCCAGGGTCTCGACCCACTCGACTGCGCGCTGCGCGTCCTCCCGCTCGCCGTCCTCATCGTGCTCGGCGCGCCCCTCTGCCCGACGCTCCAGCGCCGCTTCGGCCCCCGGCGTACGGCGACCGCCGGCGCCGCCCTGCTCACGCTCGGGGTGCTGCTCCTCGCCCGGCTCGACACGACCGCCGGCGCCGCCGCCGTCGGCGTGAGCGCCGCGCTGCTGGGCGCCGGGTTCGTCACCCTGATGGTCACCGCGACCTCGGTCGTCGTGCACCGCGCACCCGAGGCCCACGCCGGAGTCGCCGGCGGTCTCCAGCAGACCGCGATGAACATCGGACCCGCGCTCGGCGTCGCCACCGCGACCCTGCTGCTCGCCCTCGTCCCCGACGGCGGCTTCGTACCGTCCCGGGGCGTCGCCCTCCCGGCCCTCGTCCTGATCGCCGCACTCGCACTCCCCGCTGCGCTCGCCCTGCCCCGCGGCGCCGACCGGCGGAGGACACGCCCGGAGCCGCCGACACCCCGGGCCGGACGCCGACCGTGCGTACGATCATGAAATGCCAGCAGGTCTGCGGGCTCGTCCCGACGCCCCGACGCGCACCCAGTTCAACCTCGGTCGCGCGCTGCCCTTCCTGGTCCTGGCGCTGGCGTTCGTCGCCGATCTGCTGACCCCCGACCGGGACCGCTTCGACCGGCTCCTCGTCGCCGCACCCGCGCTCGCCGCCGTCACCTGGAGCGTGCCCTGGACGATCGTCATCGGGCTGCTCGCCGTCGTGGCCCGGCTGGTCCTCAGTCTCATCAGGGGCGAGTTCGCCGAGGCGCCCGAACTCGTCACGAACCTGATCGTGATCGCCGGAGTCACCGCCGCCGCTGCCTGGGTCAGCCGGGTCCGCACCCGCTACGAGCAGGACATGCGCGAACTCACCGCCGTCGCCGAGGTCGTCCAGCGGGTCGTGCTGCGCCCGCTCCCCACCCACCTCGGACGCTTCGACCTGCATCTGCTGTACGTGGCGGCCGCGGCCAAGGCCAGGATCGGGGGCGACTTCTACGAGGCCGTACGGGTCCCCGGCGCCGTACGGATCATGCTCGGCGACGTCCAGGGCAAGGGCCTCGGCGCCGTCGAGACGGCCTCCGTGCTCCTCGGCTCCTTCCGCGCCGCCGTCAACGACGCCGCCGACCTGGCCGCCCTCGCCGACCGGCTCGACGAGGGCCTCGCCCGCTACGGCGCCTGGGATCCGGACTCCGACGCCGCCGAACGCTTCGCCACCGTCGTGCTCGTGGAACTCCCCGACGGCGAGGACATCGCACGGCTCCTCAGCTGCGGCCACCCCGCCCCGCTGCTCCAGCGCGGCGGTGAGGTCGAGCCCGTGGGCTTCGCCGACCCCTCGCTGCCCGTGAACCTCGCGGGCCTCGCCGACTCCCACCATCGCATCGAGGAGGTGCCGTTCGGGCCGGGGGACCGGATGCTCCTCTACACCGACGGCGTCAGCGAGACCCGCGACCGGACCGGCACCTTCTATCCGCTGGAACTGCGCCTGCGCGGCTGGGTGCGGGAACCGGCCGAGGAGGTGCCGGCCCTCCTCCACAAGGACCTCACCGACTACGGAGCCGGCGGCCTCGACGACGACGTCGCCGCCCTGCTCGTGGTGGTTCCGCCCGAATACCGCTGAACCCGACCCGCCCTCGTCGTCCCCAAACATCGAGTTCGGGGCGGCTTGTGTCGTTCCCGACCGGTTGCGTGACACGTGCGCTGTTCGTGCGCTCTGGTCGCTCCGACCCGCATAGGTGAGGCTTGCGACCGTCCGCAACGCGGACAGTCACCAGTCTAGTCGAGAGGAACGGGTGCACGTGCCCAAGGAGAACCCCTTCACCACCGGCTCGTCCGAACGCTTTCCCGGCTTCCCGGACGTCACGGCGGCCCTGACCGCGGCCGAGACCTCCCGGATCACCGCACGCGGCCTCTGGGCCGCCGACGGAACGGTGGACCCCGGCGCCGTCCGGCTCGGACAGACCCTCGCCAACGCGCTCCTGAGCGACACGACCGACGGCACAGACGCGGCCACTGCACTGCTCCCCGCCGAACTCGCCGCGATCGTCGAGGAGGTGCGCGGCCTGGCGCTGCCCGCGTACCACCGCATCGAAGGGGCCGCCGAGAGCGAGGGAGCCGCGGAGAACGTCCGGCTCTCCGCGTTCAGCCTCCGCCAGCTCGGCCAGGGCCCGCACCCGCTCGTCGTCGTGCCCGCCGGCTGGACCCCGTTCGGCTGGCCGCTGTTCCTCTGGTCGTACCTCGTCCTCGCCCGCAAGGGCTACCACGTCCTCGCCTACACCCCGCGCGGCCTCGGCATCCCCGGACTGCCCTCCACCTCCAGCGGCTTCGTCGACGTCGCCGGACCCCACGACTGGGCCGACGGCTCCGCGGTCATCGACTTCGCCGTCGACCGCTTCGCCCCGAGCGTCGTCGGCTTCATGGGCGAGTCGTACGGCTCGGGCATCAGCCAGCTCGTCGCCGCCCACGACGACCGGGTCGCCGCCGTGGTCGCCCTCAGCACCTGGGGCAACCTCGCGACCAGCCTCTACGACCACAACACCCGCCACCTCGCGGCCGTGAAGGCCCTCCTCGCCCTCACCGGCGGACCGGTCGAGAGCAAGTTCGACGAGGCCAACCGGGAGATCCTCGCCGACTTCCAGGCCGACCGGAACCTGGACGCCGTCGTCGAGTGGGGCCTCAAGCGCGCCCCCGAGTCGTACCTCACCCTGACCAACGAGAAGGGCACGCCGACCTTCTTCTCCAACACCTGGCACGAGAGCCTCTTCGCGGTCAACCAGACCCTGGAGACCTTCAACGGCCTGGACGTGCCCAAGCGGCTCAACCTGTGGATCGGCGATCACGCCGCGCCCGAGGGCCCCGCCCTCATCGGCCCGCCCGCCGTCAGGGGCGAGGTCAACCTCCCCATGGCGGAGGCGTACGCCTGGCTCGACCACCACCTCACGGGTGAGCGCAACGGCGTGGAGGAGTGGCCGCAGGTCTGCAACCAGGTGATGTTCTCGTACGTGACGGAACCCGTCCTGGACCCGGAGACCGGCGAACCCACCGGCGAGAACCGGATCGTCGTCCCCGCCCGCCGCGAGACCAGTCCCGGCTGGAGCGAGGTCACCGACACCACCGAGGTGTTCGGCCTCACCGGCGACGGCGGGGGCGGCACCGACGGCCGGCTCGTCCCCGCGGGCGAGCCCGGGGCGGAGGAGACCGGCTGGCGGCGTGCGTTCCTCGCGGGCGTGGACACCGAGGCCACCGCCATGGACGCGATCATGAAGACCGGTCAGGCGGAGTGGCAGGGCAACCCCAAGATCTACGACACCCGCAAGATCGACCGCCGTCACGCGGTCGTGTGGACGACCGAACCGCTCGTCTCGCCCGACGGGGAGCAGGGCGTCGGCCGACGCGTCCGGGGCATCCCGCGGCTGCGCCTCACGGTCCGTTCCACGGCCACCTCCGCGAGCCTCTACGCCCACCTCCTGGACGTCGCCGAGGACGGCACGGCCCGGATCGTCACCCATGAGCCGCTCAACGTGTACGGCCTGACACCCGAACAGGACACCACCGTCACCTGGAGGCTCCAGGCGGCCGCGTACGACATCCCCTCGGGGAACCGGCTCATGCTGGTCGTCGACAGCAAGGACCCGCTGTACGGCGATGCCTCCGTCACCTGGACGCAGACCGGCATCGGCTCCCCGGAGGACGAACCGTCCCGGCTGGAACTGCCGCTCGGCTGACCCGGTCGGCTCCTGCCCGAGTCGTACGACGGACGGGCACGCGGCTCCACGCGCGCGTGCCCGTCCGTCACGGGTGTCGCACCGCAGGGCCGGCCCGCGTGTCGCACCGCAGGGCCGGCCCGCGTGTCACACCACCAGGGCCGGCCCGGGTGTCACACCACCGGGGCAAGCCCCAGATGCTCCCGGAGCGTCGTCCCCGTGTACGCGGACCGGTACACGCCCCGCTCCTGGAGCTCGGGTACGAGCAGCTCCACGATGTCGTCGAGACCGTCCGGCACCAGATACGGCGAGATGTTGAAGCCGTCGACGGCCCCGTGCCGGACGAACCGGGCGAACTTCTCGGCGAGCCCGGCCGGGGTTCCCACATGGCCGCGCTGCGGACCGAGCTCGATGACCGTCTCGCGCAGCGACCAGCCGTTGGCCTCGGCCTTCGCACGCCACTCGGCCACCGTATCCAGGGTCTCGCCCAGCTGACGGGTGCCGAACTTCCCGTCGTACGCGGCGACCACCGGGTCCTCGGCGGGCAGCGGCCCGTCGGCGTCCCGCCCCGACAGGTCGAAGCCCCACAGCCGGCTCGCGATGCCGAGGGCCACCGCGGGGGTGACCTGTTCGAGGCGGACCCAGCGCGCCTTCTCCTCGGCCTCCTTCTCGGTGGCCCCGATGACGATCTCCGTACCCGGCAGGATCCTCAGCGCATCCTCGGCCCGGCCCGCCGCCCGCAGCCGGCGCCGGATGTCCTCGGCGAAGGCGAGCGCGTCGTCGAAGTCCGTACCGTGCGCCGAGAACACCACATCCGCCTGACGGGCGGCGAAGTCGCGTCCCTCGCCGGAGTCGCCCGCCTGGAAGACCACCGGATGGCCCTGCGCACTGCGCGGCAGCGTCGGAACCAGGTCGACGTCGAAGTGCGCGCCCTTCGACCGTACGCGTCCCACCGCGTCCGGCACCGACCAGGAACGGGCGTCGACGGACCCGGCCACCGCACCCTCCGTCCAGCCGTCCCACACGGCCCGCGCCACCGACAGGAACTCCTCGGCGCGCCGGTAGCGGTCGGCGTGGTCGAGGAAACCGCCGCGCCGGAAGTTCTCCCCGGTCCAGGCGTTGTGCGTGGTCACCACGTTCCAGCCGGCCCGGCCGCCCGACAGCAGGTCGAGACCGGCGAGGCGCCGGGCGAGATCGCCCGGCTCGTTGAACGTGGTGTTGGACGTGGAGACGAGCCCGATCCGCTCGGTCGCGGCGGCGAGCGCCGACAACTGGGTGATCGAGTCCGGGCGGCCGGCGACGTCCAGCTCGTGGATACCGCCCTCCGACTCGCGCAGCCGCAGCCCGTCCCCGAGGAAGAAGGCGTCGAAGAGCCCGCGTTCGGCGGTCCGCGCGACCCGGAGGAAGGAGCCCGGATCGATCTGGGAGCCGCTCGAAGGGTCCGACCAGATCGTCCAGTGGTTGACCCCCTGGAAGAACACCCCGAAGTGCAGCAGCGCGTCCGGACGGGGGATGTCGGCGGGATCGGTGCGGGTCATCGGATCTCCTCCCGTACGGGCGCGGCGGCGGCGCTGTCGGTCGTCGTGAAGCGGCTGAGGGGCCGGGGGAGGCCCAGGGAGGCACGCAGGGTGGTGCCGGGCAGCGGCCGGGCCGCGATCCGCCGGACGAACAGCTCGGGCAGCACGAGCCGGGAGAGCACGGCGAGGTCCTCGTCGAGCACGAGCGGATGCAGCCGTACCCCGTCGACGCGCCCGTTCAACTCGGTGAGCAGGGAGACCAGACCGGCGGCGGGGCCGGTGTACCGCAGCCGGTCCGGCCGGCCGGTCCACGGGGCGTACCGCTCCAGGTCGGTGATCCGTTCCTCCGCCGTCTCGTGCGGGGTGTCCAGGGCCACCTCGATCTCGGCGAAGGCGCGCGGAGACGCGCTGTCGTCCGCGGCCGTCACCACGTCGGCGACACCGCCACCGCCGACCAGGGTCACATCGGTCAGCTCGGCCGGAACGATCCCCGGGCGGGCGAGGACCACGGGCCGCCCCTGCGGCGGGCGCGGCACGATCGACGGCCCCTTCACGGAGTACGTCTCACCGGTGAAGTCGATGGAATGGAGCCGCGACCGGTCGAGATAGCGGCTGGTGGCCACCGACCGGATCACCGCGTCGTCCTCCCACGAGTCCCACAGATCCCGTACGACCCGGAGTCCGTCGCGGGCCTCGCGCGCTGTCGCGTCGGGCCCCTCGACCGGCGGCCGCCCCCAGGCACGGGCGGCGGCGGGGGCCGACTCGACCCCCACCACCCAGCCGGCCCGACCGGCCGAGACATGGTCGAGCGAGGCGAGCTGCGAGGACACGTGGAACGGCTCGGCGTAGGTGGTCGCGAGGACCGGAGCCACCCCGAGGACACTCGTCGACGCGGCCACGAACGCGGCCCGCTCGACCGCCCCGATCCGTCCCACGGGACCGGCGCCGGAACCCGGCGGCAGAATCGAGTCGTCCAGGGTGACCAGGGTGAACCCGGCGTTCTCGGCGACGGCCGCCACCCGGGCGAGCCGACGCGGGGTCAGCAGCTCGCCGGGGGAGTGCGCGGCACGGCGCCACGCGGCCGGATGGGCACCGTCACCGTCGATCTCGACGGCCAGGCGCAGGGCGGGGCGGGGCATGGGAAGTCCTTCCGGAAGACAGGGGCACGCGGCAGGACCCACGGGCGCGCGGAGGCGCGACGGCGCGGGGCAGGGGCGGGCGGGACGTCAGCGGATGCGCGGACCCACGGGGGTGGGGTCAGACGCGGGGGGAAGGACAGATGGCCGAGGAGGTACGGCAGAGGTCGACGTGCCGTCGGCAGACGAGCCGCGCACTCGGCCGGAGGCCGGGACGGAGGCCGTGCGGCTCCGCGCTCGCTCCGCGCACATCCGCCTCCCCGCAGGTCCGGGCCGAGATCCCGTCCGGGTTCAGGAAGGGAGCGCTTCAGCTTAGGCAGGCCGCCTTCCGCACTGTCAAGGCCGTTCCGGGAGACGGGCGGGCGGACGGACGTGGACGGTAAGGGAGTTCGCCCGTGGTGCCGGCAAGTGGCCCCGAGTTCGGGGCCACTTCACCCGGACCGCGGCGCATACATCTCCGGGCTGACGGCACATGGGCCCGCAGCAGGACGCGACCCGGCGGTGGGTGCTTCTAGCGTGTCCTCATGATCCGATTCACCAGGGCGGCCGTCGCCGCCCTCCTCGTCTGCTCCGTCGCCTTACCCGCCGGTGTGGCCACCGCGGCCACTCCCGATGCCCCGCCGCCGTCGGCCGCACAGCCGGCGAGAGCCGCCACGCTGCCCGCACCCACCGGGCCGTACTCCGTCGGAAGCACCGTCCTCCCGCTCGTCGACCGGTCCCGCACCGACCCGTGGGTTCCCACCGCCGACGGACGCGCGCTCATGGTCACCCTCCACTACCCGGCCGCGGGCGCCGGTGGCGGCCGCCCCGCCCCGTACGCCACCCGGGAGGAGGCGCGGCTGCTCGCCGAGCAGCTCGGGCCCGGAGTCTCCGGCGACGTCCTCGCCCGTACGCGCACCCACAGCAGGACCGACGCGCGGCCCGCCCCGGGCCGTCGCCCCCTGGTACTGCTCTCACCGGGCTTCAGCGTCTCCCGCTGGACCCTCACCCATCTCGCCGAGGACCTCGCCTCCCGCGGCTACGTGGTCGCCTCCGTCGACCACGCCTACGAGTCCTACGGGATCAGCCTCCCCGGCGGCCGCACCCTCACCTGCGTCGCCTGCACGGCCCTCGACGAGGGAGGCGTGCACGGCAGCGTGGTCACCTCGACCCGCGCCGCCGACATGCGCTACGTCCTGGACCGGCTCACCGGGCCGCGGCCCGTCTGGAAGCACGCCGACGTGATCGACGCCCGTCGGATCGGCATGGCGGGCCACTCCATCGGCGGGGCGAGCGCGGCCTCCGCGATGGTGGCCGATCCGCGCATCGACGCCGGGATCAACATGGACGGGTCGTTCTGGGAGGAGCTGCCGGCGGAGGGCCTGCGGGGCCGCCCGTTCATGATGCTCGGGACCCACGACGCCATGCATCTGCCCGGGGGGACGGACACCACCTGGGACCGGACGTGGAACGGCCTCGACGGGTGGAAGCGCTGGGTCACCGTGGCCGGCTCCGAGCACTTCACCTTCTCCGACGGTCCCGTGATCTCGCGCCACTTCGGCCTGCCGCAGCCCGAGCTGCCCACCGACCGTGCCGTCGCCGTCACCCGGACGTACGCCGCCGCCTTCTTCGACCAGCACCTGCGCGGACTCCCGCGCCCGCTGCTCGACGGCCCCTCGCCGGCGAACCCGGAGGTCCACTTCCAGCACCGCTGACCGGCCCGGAGCCCGGCGGCCGTCACACGGCGGCCGCCGGGGTCGCCACCCTCAGGCGCGGTACGGAGTGTTCGCCGCCGCCCAGTCGGCGAGAACCCGCGCGCACTCGGCGACCGACTCACGCCAGGTGCGCGCGGCGCCCTCCCCGGCCTCGTCGCTGACGTGCTTCACGATCCGCAGCGGCACCCCGGCGATCCCGGCGGCGTGTGCGAGGGCGTACCCCTCCATGTCGACGAGAGCGGCCTGCTCCGCGAGCCGGGCGCGGGCGGTCTCGTCCGAGATGAACGTGTCCCCGGTCGCCAGGACCGTGTCACCGCCGTCCGGGAGCGTCAGCGGCGCGCCGTACGACT
This sequence comes from Streptomyces sp. CB02980, assembly GCF_014451325.2. Classification (GTDB taxonomy): domain Bacteria; phylum Actinomycetota; class Actinomycetes; order Streptomycetales; family Streptomycetaceae; genus Streptomyces. Next base: position 194,462 of record NZ_JACSCH020000012.1, read on the forward strand.
CGCCCGTCAGCGTGGCGAGAAGCCGGCCGTCGAAGTCGTGCTGCACCACGGTGCCGATCACATGCGTCCCGGTCATGCCGGGACGCAGTGCCCCCGCCGTACCCAGGTTCACGATCCCGGACGGCCGCGGGCCGCGGCCGAGGGTGAGCGCGAGCGCGGTCGCCGCGTTCACCTTGCCCATGCCGGTCAGCAGCACCGGCAGGTCCGTGTCCAGGAACTGCGCCTCCTCCTTGACGGCGAGGACGAGCAGCGGACGGTCGGCGGTGATCTCTCCCAAGAGTTCCATGGGGGTCACGCTAGTTCGCGGCCCCTTCCGCCGTACAGCCGAGGTCCCGGTGGGCGCGACGGGCGCTCACCGCAGCGACAGGCCGCGCTCCGCGAGCTCCTCGGCGAGCACGCGCAGCGCCTTCGGTCCCACACCGTGCAGGGCGGCGAGTTCGGTGGCGGGAACCCCGTCGAGCTGATCGAACCGGGTGTACCCGGCCGCGGCGAGCGCACGGGTGGCGGGCGCGCCGATGGTGCGGGGGAATTCCGTCTCGGGACGGTCGGATCCGGTGGACATGGGCCGATGGTGCCACGTGGGGAGAGTTCCGGCCCGCTCTCCGCCGCCGTGCCACGCGCGGTCACACGGGCAGCAGGCGACCGATCAGAGCCCCCAGCTGGCGGGCGTTCCGGCACGGGCGCATCTCGACGAGGCCGGCGTAGGCCGGCGCCACCGAATCGCCCGTTCCCCACAGCGAGGGCTGCTCGGGGTTGAGCCAGTGGACCCGGCGGGCCCGGTCCCCGATCCGCTTCAGGGCCGCGAGGTTCGGGTCGGAGCCGTTGGTGCGGGCGTCCCCGAGGACGAAGACGACGGTGCGCGGGCCGAGGACCTCGGCGTACCGGTCGGCGAACTCGCCCAGGGCCGTCCCGTAGTCGCTCTGCCCGTGCCACCCGGTCAGCTCCGCCTCCGCGAGGATGCGGTCGCCGAGACCGGCCGGATCGGCGGAACCCCGGGCGATCAGCCCCGTCACCTCGTCCACCCGGTTGACGAAGGCGAAGACGCGTACCCGGCTGAACTGGTCGTGCAGGGCCTGCACCAGCAGCATCGTGAACTGCGCGAAACCGGCCACCGACCCGGACACGTCGCACAGCAGGACCAGCTCCGGCCGCCGGGGAGGGCGGCGGCGCAGCACCGGCCGCACGGGTACGCCGCCGGTCGACAGCGAGCGGCGCAGCGTCCGCCGCAGATCGATCTCCCCGCGCGACGCCCGGCGCCGACGGGCCGCGAGCCGGGTGGCCAGCTTCCGCGCCAGCGGCCGTACCGTACGTCGCAGCTCGTCCAGCTGTGACCGCCCGGCGAGCAGGAAGTCGACGGTGTCCGCGGTGCCCGCCACCGCGCGGCGCGCGACCCGGTCGCGGCCCTGGCGCTCGGCCACGCGCCGCCGGGCCTCGGTCCGCACCCGCTCGCGGAAGGCCTCGATGCGGCGCCGGATCTCGTCGTCGAGCAGCCGCTCGGTGAACTCGGGCTCCTCCGTCCCGGGCGCGGCCCGGAGCCGCTCCCGCACGCGGGCGAGCAGTGTCTCGGGGCGCAGCCGGGCCAGGGTCTGGTACGAGGACCAGCCGTCCGACTCGGGGCCGGAGCCGTAGCCGCCGAAACCGCCCACCGCCTCGGCGGCGAGCCGGTCGAGGGCGGCGCCGTCAGCGCTGGTGAGGGCCTCGGCGAGCCGGTCGCGCAGGGTCGCGAGATCGGCCGGACCGGCCGGGGTGTTCTCGTCCGTCTCCGCGGCCCCGGTGTGGCCGAGGGGAAAGTACAGGTCGAAGACGCGGTCGAACACCGGACGCTGCGCCTCGCCGTGGAGCAAGGTCGTCGCCAGGGCCTCGCGTACCCGCTCCCGGTCGGTGAAGCCGACGGCCTCGAGGGCGTGCCCGGCGTCCACCGTCTCGCCGGTCCCGATCCCGAATCCGTGGGCACGCAGCGCCCCGACGAGACCGGTGAGACGGGCGGCGGCCGCCGTCGGTGCGGAGGCGGCGACCACGCCGTCGACCGGCCCGGTCACACCGCGTCCAGGTCGAGCTTGGCGGCGGCCCTCACGATGTCGTCCTGGTGCTTGAGCAGGACGCCCAGGGTCTCGCGTACGACGTGCTCGTCCAGCCGGTCGGCGCCGAGCGCGAGCAGCGTACGGGCCCAGTCGATCGTCTCCGAGACGGACGGCGCCTTGCGCAGGTCCATCGCCCGCAGCGCCCCCACGACCCGCACCACGGACGCGGCGAGGGCGTCGTCGAGGCCGGGGACCTTGAGGGTGACGATCCTGCGCTCCAGCTCCTCCTCGGGGAAACCGATGTGCAGGAAGAGGCAGCGGCGGCGCAGGGCCTCGGAGAGCTCGCGGCTCGCGTTGGAGGTGAGCACGGTGAAGGGGCGCCGGGTCGCCTTGATCGTCCCGAGTTCGGGAACGGTGATCTGGAAGTCGCTGAGGACTTCGAGGAGCAGGCCCTCCACCTCGACGTCGGCCTTGTCCGTCTCGTCGATGAGGAGCACGGTCGGCTGCTCGGAGCGGATCGCGGTGAGCAGCGGGCGGGGGAGCAGGAACTCCTCGCCGAAGATGTCCGTCCGCGTCTCGTCCCAGGACTCGCCCCGCCCGGCGGTGATCCGCAGGAGCTGCTTGGCGTGGTTCCACTCGTACAGCGCGCGGGACTCGTCGACGCCCTCGTAGCACTGGAGCCGGACCAGACGCGCGCCGGTGACCTCGGTGACCGCCTTGGCGAGCTCCGTCTTGCCGACGCCGGCCGGGCCCTCGACGAGGAGCGGCTTGCCGAGGCGGTCGGCGAGGAAGACGGTCGTGGCGACGGCGGGTGAGGCGAGATAGCCGGTCGCGGCGAGCCGATCGGCGACGTCGTCGACGGAGTTGAAGAAACCGGTCGTCATTGGCTGTCCCCCCGGGGAGCGGAATCTCGTACTGGCCAGTAGCCTCTGCTGTACTTGATCAGATCAGGCACCGCCGCACAACCGCCCCGCGCAAGGTCCGTGCCGCGCGCGGGGCGCCACCCGCTGGTGCAATGGGGGGACCGGGTACGCCACCCGGGGACCGCGCGGCGGTGGAGGTGTCGTGGCGGAACGGGAAGCGGAGCGGGAAGAGGCCCTCCTGACCAGGGTGCGGGCCATGGAGCAGGCGGTCGGCGAGATAGGCACGACGCTCGACGAGACGAGCACCTGCCGCGAACTCGCCGCCTTCGCCGCCCGACACCTGAACGCCACCACCACGGTCGACCTCCTGACGGAACCGGGTGCCCCACCGCGGCGCGCGGCCCACGCGGGACCGCCGGAGCCGTCGGGGCACACGGGCCGGACCGTGGCGGAGGCGACGGCACCCGCCACGGCTGCCGAACCTGGCGGAGGCCGTCCGATTGTCGGATCCGGGGCGGAGGCGGTCGGTGACCGTCCGGAGGCGGGATCCGGGGCGGAGGTGGCCGGTGACCGCCTGGCCGCGGGATCCGGGGCGGAGCCGGACGGCGGGACCGAGGCCGAGCCGGACGGCGGGGCCGAGGCGGCTCCCCGGGCCACCGCCCCGGGCGGCCCGACGGGCCGTGGGGCGTCCGCCGCCCCGGCCGGTCCCACGGCACCCGGGAACGCCGCAGAGGGCGCCACGACCCCCGCCGGCGGACCACGTCACCCCGCGGACCCCTTCGCCCCCGGGCCGGGCGGGCCGACCGGCCGCGTTCCCGTCCTGGCGGGCGACCTCGCCGCGCCCGGCGACCCCACCGCCCGCCGGCTCTCCCTCCCCCTCTCCGTCCACGACGAGGAGCCGCTCGGGACGGTCACCCTGACCCGTACCGGCGGCACGCCCTTCTCCGGTGACGAGGTGGCGCTGGCCCGGCACGCCGCCCGTCTCGCGGCCCGGCATCTCGGGCATGCCCGTCGTCTCGCGGCCGCCGAGGACGCCGCGCTCCACCTCCAGCGCGCCCTCGTCGCCGAGCCCGGACGGCCGCACCCCAATCTGGAGATCGCCGGCGGCTACCTGCCCGCGGGGCCCCGCGCCCTCGTCGGCGGGGACTGGTTCGAGACCGTACGGCTCCACTTCGGCCGCAGCCTGCTCGTCGTCGGCGACGTCATGGGGCACGGCCTCGACGCGGCCGTCGACATGAACGCCTACCGCACGGCGCTCCGCGAGGTCGCCGCGACCGACCTGCCCCCGCACCGGGTGCTGCGCCACCTCGACTCCGTGGTGGCGGAGGACGGCGCCCGGCGCCCCGCCACCGTCCTGCTCGTCCGGGTCGACCCGGCCCGCGGCACCGCGACGTTCGCGAGCGCCGGGCACCTCCCGCCCGTGGTGTTCGGCGCCGACGGCTCGGCCGAAGTCGTCGACCTCCCCGTCGGCCCACCCCTCGGCACCGGCGTCGGAGGCTACGAACCGACCACGCGTCCGCTCCGCCCCGGAGACACCCTGCTGCTCTTCACCGACGGACTCGTCGAACGCCGGGGCGAGGACATCGACGACTCCCTCGCCCGCCTCGCCGCCCTCCGGCTTCCCCGGGACTCCGGCCCCGACCGGGTCGTCGACGAGGTGCTCCGCCGCCTCGGCGCGCACGGAGCGGAGGACGACGTCGCCGTCCTCGCCGCCCGCATCCGCGCGCGTGCACCCCAGTGACGCAGGGTCACACCAGCCCCGCGGAACGTCGTGACGCACGGTCACACCACCCCTGTCTCCGGCATGTTTCAGCCCTGAGCGGGATTCTTCCGGCCGGACGCTTGTGCCGGGCCCCGGGGCCCGGCACGCTCCTCGTATGAACACGGCCAGGCATGCCAGTGAACGTCTGATGAGCTGGCCCTCGCTGACCCCCGGCCGCGCCCATTGCGGCGCCGCGCTCGGACTGGGCACGGCGACGCAGGAGATCGTGCATTTCCACGGCGAACACGAGGCCGACGTCCACCTCACCCGCGCCATGGTCGCGAAGCTGCGCCCGGCCCTCCTGGGGTCGAGCGCGGTCCGTCTGCGCGCCGGATCGGGGTGGGTGACGGTCCGTCTCGACATGGGGTCGGACATCGACCTGCTCGCCACCCTGGTGAGCGCCGCCCTCCAGGCCAACGGCGTCCCGGACGTCGCCCCGGACGGCTGCACGCGCACCCGCCCGGTCTCCGGACTCCGCTGACCGAACCGGGTCCGGGGCCCGGACGCAACCGAGACCGGACGTAACCGAGATCGGTCGGATCCGAGACCGGTCGGATCCGAGACCGGTCCTTTCCGAGCCCCGCCCGGACGGCTCTACGCGCGCGTGCTCCCCTAGGTCGGGACCGGGAACAGCATGCACGTGCTGGTCGCGTGGGCGAGCAGCCGGTCCTCCGCGTCGTACAGGCCCGCCTCCGCGAGCGCGGTCCGGCGCCCGCGCGAGATCACCGTGCCGATCGCCCGCACCTTGCCCGTGTCGACCGTGATCGGCCGGAGGAAGCGGGTCGACAGGTCGAGCGAGGTGTACGCCGTGCCCAGCGGGAGCGTCGAGTGGACCGCGCAGCCGGCCGCCGAGTCGAGCAGGGTCGCGTAGACCCCGCCGTGCACACTGCCGATCGGGTTGTAGTGCTCCTCGCCCGGCTCGAAGGTGAACACCGCGCGTCCGTCCTCGACCTCCTCGAGGCCGAAGCCGAGGAGCGCCGCGATCGGGGGCCCCGGCAGGCGTCCCGCCACCATCTCCCGCAGGAAGTCGAGGCCAGCCATCGTCCCGGCGGCCCGTGCGGTGGCTCCGGCGTCCTCCCACTCGACCGTGCGCGACCGCCCCATGACCACTCTCCGCCCGACGTGGCCGGCTGATTCCCAGCTGGCTCTGTACTGCGAAGCTAGCTGTCCTGAAAGCTGACTGTCAACGAAACAGTCAGGTGGCTACAGTGTGACGATGAAGTGGCTGGAGACGGACACGGAGAACTGCCCGGTCCGCCGCGCCCTGGACCTCGTGGGCGAGAAGTGGACCCTGCTGATCCTGCGCGACGCCTTCAACGGCGTCCGCCGCTACGACGAGTTCCGTCGGCATCTCGGGCTCTCCGAGGCCGTCCTCGCCGACCGGCTCCGCAAGCTGGTCACGGCCGGCCTGCTGCGGGCGGAGCCGTACCGAGAACCCGGTGCCCGGACCCGGTACGAGTACCGGCTCACCCGCAAGGGCGTCGACCTCTGGCCCGTACTCCTGGCCCTGAAGCAGTGGGGCGACACCCACGCGGGCGAAGCGGAAGGTCCGGTCCTCGACATCCGGCACGCCGAGTGCGGAGCCCCCGTCCGCGTCGTCGTCCAGTGCGAGGGCGAGGAACGGGCCACCCTGGCCGCCCGCGACGTCACCGTCCGCCCCGGCCCCGGCGCCCGCCCGCTCACCCCCTGACACCCGGCCGGGCGGCTTCCCGGGCGAACCCCCTGGATCCGCCGCCCCGGCACCCGTTCGGCCGCACCCCTGCGATGTCCCACCGCCCAGCCGGGTACCTCACGAGGCATGCCCTCCACACCCGGTCCGCCGCACGACGGTGCCCCCGCCGAGCACGGCCCCGAGCACGGCCGAGAACACGACCGCGAACACGGTCATGAACACGGCCACTGGTTCCAGCGGCTCCACACCCGCGTTCTCGTCTCACCCGTCGGGCTCGCCTGGAACCGCGGCCGTGCCATGGAACTCATGCACCGCGCCATGGGGTTCGCGGCGCTCAGCCTGCTCACCCTCGTGCCGCTCCTCATCGTCGTCGCGGCGGCCGACCTCGCCAGCGGTCAGGGCTTCGCCCGCTGGCTCGTCCAGGGCCTCGGCGTCTCCGAGGTCTCCGAGGAGGAGGTCGAGCGGCTCTTCGGGCAGCCGGGGCAGGCCCTGCAACGCACCACCGCCTTCGGCCTCGCCGCCCTCGCGGCCTTCGGCGTCACCTTCGGATCCGCCGTACAGACCGGGTACGAGCGGGCCTGGGACCTCCCCACGGCCCGCTGGCACACCATGTGGCGGCACGTCGTCTGGCTGGCCGTCCTCGTCGCCTGTCTGCTCCTGTTCGTCGCCACCCCCGCACCGGCCGAGTCCCCGGCGACGGTCACCGTTCTCGTCGCCCTGGGCGACCTGGTCGGCACCTTCCTCTTCTTCTGGTGGTCGCAGCGGTTTCTGCTCTGCGGGCGCATCCGCTGGCGCGCCCTCGCCCCGGGAGCCGTCCTGACCGCGCTCGGCCTGCTCGGGCTGCGCATCTTCTCCCAGCTCGTCTTCTCCCCGCTCATCGCCTCGAACGCGGTGACGTACGGTCAGTTCGGCACCGTCCTCGTCCTCCAGTCGTGGCTCGTCGGCGTCGGGTTCGTCGTGTACGGAAGCGCCCTCGTCGGCCGCCTGGTCCACGAGCGCCTGCTCGACCGACGCCTGCGCCGCGACACCCCGCCCGGCGCCTGACCCCGCCCGACCGAGCGGCCCGACCACCCCGACCATCCCGACCCGCCCAAGCGTCCGCCCTGTCTCCCCTGGTCGTTCACCCCGGGTCCGATGACCGCCCACCTGGCCGCCCTTTGTGATCACCGCCTGTCCGCCACTCCGTCAGCGCCGTTCCTCAGGAGGATCACCCCCGGCCGATGGGCGGCGATCGCCCGGCTCGCGGGCCTGATCGAGGCGACCCGCCTCATCAAGGAGTTCACCGACCGCCCGCGGACCGCCCCCGCCGCGGACCGCCCCCGCCGCGGACCGCCCCCGCCGCGCACCGCCCCCGCCGCGCCCCGGCGCCGGGGCGACGGGTGGCGACCTGACAAAGCACGGCCCGGACCGGCGGGAAATCGATCACACGATCCGGTGATCCACCCCGGAGCGGCCTGGTGCCGTCCCCCGGACCGCTTGGATGAAGGTGATCCCACCGGCCCGTCGAAAGAGAGCCGCCCATGGCGAACATCTGGCTGCCGCCCGTCGAGTACGTCGCGACCCTGCCGAGAGCGACGGCATACGCCTGCCTCTACTTCACCGACACCCGAGGCCGCCCCTTCCAGCTGCGCGCCAGCTACGACACCGAGCTGTGGCAGTGGCCCGGCGGGAACATGGACCCGGGGGAGACCCCCTGGGAGACGGCGGTACGCGAGTGCCACGAGGAGACCGGGATCACCTTCACCGGCGAACCGCGGCTGCTCGGCACCCACTTCGTCACCGACCGGGGCGAGGACTGGCCCGCCAACCACATCGGCTTCGTCTTCGACGGCGGTGAGCTGACGGACGAGCAGATCGCCGGCGTCGTCCTCGACCCCGCGGAGCACAGCGAGTACCGCCTGCGCACGCTCGACGAGTGGGAGCGGGAGATGGAGCCGCACGAGTTCGCCCGCCTCGCGGGCACCGACCGGGCCCGCAGGGCGGGCATCCCGTTCTACCTGGAGACCGGCCACGAAGGGGACCGGCCGTAGGCGTACGCGGGAGGAGTACGGAGGTGGAGCCGGCCCTCAGGACGGCCCCGCCTCCGGCCGGTCCCTCAGGCCCGGCAGCCCACCGGGTGGGCGATGTCGACCACGAAGCGCTCCGGCGAGTGCAGCCGGAAGGTCTTGTAGACGGGTTTGGTGTCGAAGGCGGCTCCGATGGTGACCACACCCTCGAAGTCGCCGGTCAGGGCGACCCCCTTGAGCGCGGGCAGATGGATCTTCAGCAGCCGGGGTCCTTTGTAGACGGACTTCCCGGCGTCGTCGTGGGCGGCCGCGGGGGACAGGCGGATCTCCAGGAACTGCTTGCCCGCCAGCGGGACCCTCTGGCCCGAGCCGTCGTAGTGCAGCGCGCCGACCTGGTGCACGGTGACCGGGGGCATGGCACCCCGTACGTCGATCACGAGCCGGTCGAAGGCCGCGTGGCCGCCCCAGCGGGCGTTGACGACCAGGGCCGTGGCCTGCGTCGACGAGCTCGGGGACGGGGTGTTCGTGGCGCCGGCCGGGATCGTGGCGCCGATCCCGGCGGTCAACAGGATTCCCGCGGCGACGGCCGCGAGGGTGTGACGGTGATGCATGACGTCCCCCAATTCTCCTGCTCCGGGGACAGTGGTGTCACTGACAGAGACATCCACCCACACCATATGGTTCCACCCGATATGGGGTAAATATTCCTCTTTCTGGGTGCGCGCGCGTGCGCATGCGCGTGCGGGTGTGCGAGCGCGATGGCCGGCGGGCGCGTCGTTCGTCCGGATCCGGCGAAGCCCGTAACCCCTCGGCCGCTCAGCAGTTGACCAGGGCATGAAGAAGCGCAGCATGCTCGCCATCGCCTCCCTCGCCGCAGGCGTCGTCACCGCCCTCGTCACGCCTCCGCCGCAGGCCAACGCCGCCGAGAGCCCCCTGGGCGGTGCGACCGGCCTCCTCCAGGAGGACCAGGGCGTCGACACCGTCCTCGACACCGTCCAGGGCGCCCAGAGCACCCTTCCCGCCCCCGGCGCGGGCGGGCTGCTCTGACCCGTGCCACCCGCGACGACCGGTGCCCCGCGCCCCCGACGGGCCGCGGGGCACCGGCACGCCGTGACCCGCGAGGAGGCGGCCCGTGCGCGCGCCGTGCGTGACTAATGACAGGATGTCCCCATGAGCGACAACGTTTACTTCGACATCACCATCAACGACGAGCCCGCGGGCCGGATCGTGTTCCAGCTGTTCGACCAGGACGTCCCGAAGACCGCGCAGAACTTCCGCGAGCTCGCCACCGGCGAGCACGGCTTCGGTTACGCCGGCTCCCCGTTCCACCGCGTCATCCCGCAGTTCATGCTGCAGGGCGGCGACTTCACCCGTGGCAACGGCACCGGCGGCAAGAGCATCTACGGCGAGAAGTTCGCCGACGAGAACTTCAAGCTGAAGCACGACCGCCCGTTCCTGCTCTCGATGGCCAACGCCGGCCCGAACAGCAACGGCTCGCAGTTCTTCGTCACCACGGTCGTCACCGACTGGCTCGACGGCAAGCACGTCGTCTTCGGCGAGGTCGTCGAGGGCCAGGACCTGGTCAAGAAGATCGAGGGCCTCGGCTCCCGTTCCGGCGCCACCTCCGCGGTCATCAAGGTCGCCGAGTCCGGCATCGTGAAGGCCTGATCGCCTTCCCGAGCTGAGCCGAGGGCGCCCCGCGCGCCCTCGCTCGACCCACCCGGCCGGGGCGGGGGACGCCGTCCGAGCGACGCGCGTCCCCGCCCTCGCCGAGGTATCCGACGGCTGCCCGCGCAGCCGTCCGTGAGCCGGCCCCCGCCGAACGCGAGCCCCGCACCGCGCCGTTCCTCAGGCGAAGGCGGGTGCGTTCCGTTCCGCCCACGCCGCGAACGGCTGCGGCGTCCGGCCGAGGACACGCTCCACATCGGGACTCACCCGCTGCTCCGCCGCGCTGGGGTCGCCCATCACCGACAGCATCCCGTCGACGGCGTCCTCCGGCAGGAACCGCACCAGCTGGGAGCGGGCCTCGCTCGCGCTCAGCGCCACGAACGCGACCGGGTCGCCCACCACCCGGGCCAGGGCCCGCACCTGCTCCCGCGGTGACACCGCCACCGGCCCGGTCAGGACGTACGTCCGACCCGCGTGCGCCGCCGGGTCGCGCAGCGCCTCCGCCGCGACGCCGGCGATGTCCATCGGGTCCACCACCGGCAGCGCCACATCGGCGAACGGAGCCGCCACCGTACGCGCGGAACGGACCTGCTCGGCCCAGAGGAAGGCGTTCGAGGCGAAACCACCCGGCCGCAGTACGGTCCAGTCCAGCCCCGACTCCCGTACCGCCGTCTCGAACGCACGCAGAATGTCGTGCGACACCGAATCGGTCCGCGTTCCCACCAACTGCGAGGACTGGAACACGATCCGCCGCACCCCGGCGGCCACCGCCGCCGCGACGATCGCGCGCGGATCCAGCTCGTCCCCGAGACCCGCCACGAGCAGGTACACCGCCTCCGCACCCTCGAACAGCCCGTCGAGACCGTCCGCATCGGCCAGGTCCCCCTGCCGGTGCGTCACTCCCGCGGGCAGCCCGTCGGCCGGCCGACGGCTCACCGCCGTCACCTTCTCACCGGCCGCGGCCAGCAGCTCCACCAGCGGTCGTCCGACGTTTCCGGTCGCTCCGGTCACCACGATCACGGTTCTTCCCCTCCAGGGAGTCATCGGCGGAGCGCGAGCGCTCCGCCGTCTTCGTGACCTCATCCTGGAAGGCGAACTGGCCACCTCCTGGCCAGTTTCACGGAGAGGTTTCAGCTCTCCTCGCCGAAGCGCCGCTCGAACTTGGCGATCCGGCCCTCGGAGTCCACCGTCCGCGCGGTGCCCGTGAAGAAGGGGTGGCTCTCGGAGGAGATCTCGACGTCGATCACGGGGTACGTGTTGCCGTCGTCCCACTCGATGGTCCGGTCGCTGGTCGCCGTGGACCGGGTCAGAAAGGCGTACCCGGCCGAGCGGTCACGGAAGACCACCGGGCCGTACTCGGGCTGCTTGTCCTGCTGCACGTGTCCTCCTCGGGCTCACGCCCTGGCTCGTCCGGCCTGATCGGCACGGCACCCCCAGCCTCCCCGTGCCCACGGCGACGGACCAGCGCCACGGGCCCGACCGGGTGACCGTCAGTCGTGTGCCGGCCGGCGCGCCGCGAGCAGCAGAGCGATGTCGTCCGGGCGCGACGTGACCTGCCGGGCGTCCCGGATCACCCGGTCGGCCGCTTCCGCGAGGGGCAGCGAAGCGGTCGCCGCGAGCGCCCGGCGCAGCAGCTCGATTCCGTCGTCGATGTCCTGGCCGGGCTTCTCCACCAGCCCGTCCGTGAACAGCGCGAGCACCGCACCCGGGTCCAGCTGCAGCCGCGTCACCGGATACGAGGCGCGGACGTCGATCCCGAGGACCATCCCGCCCGCCAGCTCGATCCGCTCCGTCACCCCGTTCGGGTGCATGAGCAACGGCGGCGGATGCCCGGCCCGAACCGCCCGCAGCTGCCCCGACCTCGGATCGAGGAGTACGTAGCAACAGCTCGCGAACTGGCCGGGATCGAGGTCGATGAGCAGCCGGTTGGTCCCCCGCATCACGTCCTGCGGCCGATGACCGGCCAACGCGAAGGCCCGTACGGCGCTGCGCAGCTGCCCCATGGTGGCCGCGGCCGCCACCCCGTGCCCCTGGACGTCACCGATGACGAGCGCGAGGCGTCCCCGCTCCGTCTCGATGACGTCGTACCAGTCCCCGCCGACGTCCATGCCCTGCGTGCCGGGCAGGTAGCGGCCCACCGTCTCCACGCCCTCCCGGACCGGAAGCCGGTGGGGGAGCAGCGCGTCCTGGAGGCCGCGCGCGACCGCCGACTCCGTGTCGTACCGCTGGGCCCGCTCCAGGGCCTGCGCGATGAGGCCCGCGAGCGCCGTGAGGACGGTCCGCTCCTCAGAACTGAACCCGCGCGGCCGGTCGAAGCCGAGGATGCAGGAGCCGACCGGCCGGCCGGAGGCGATCAGCGGCAGGAAGGCCCGTGCCCCCGAGTTCGCGTCCAGGGGCAGATCCGGATACCTGCGGCCCAGCTGCTTCATCGACTCGAAGAACAGCGGCCTGCCCGTCGTGAGCGTCTCCACGCCGGGCACGTGGGAGTCCAGGGCCACGCCGTCGAAGGGTTCGAGGAAGCCCGGCGGGAAGCCCGTCTCCCAGGCCAGATACAGCCGACGGTCGCTCAGCAGGTAGATGGCCAGCTGACGCCCGCCGAACGCCGGAAGCAGCTCCTCCGTCACGACCGCCGACACCTGGCGTGCCGTCACCGCCTCGGACAGCGCGATCGCCAGGGCCACCGGCCGGTACAGGGCCGAGACCTGGTCGTCGGGCAGGGACAGCGTGTCGTCCGTCGGCCCGCCGGGCGTGGGACGGTCCCGCGCGGGACGGCCCGGATCGTTCTCCGGCACCAGGACCATGGTCACGCCGTCCCGCCCGGGATGGAGGGAGACCGAAAGCCACTGACTGCGCTCCGGACGGGCCAGGAAGCGCACCGGGTCACCGGAGAGCATCGCGGCACGGAGCTGCTCCTCGTGGAACGGCAGACCGAACCACGGCAGGGCCTCCCACAGCGGCCTTCCCGCCAGGGCGGCGCGCGGGCGGCCGAGCAGCCGCTCGGTGCGCTCGTTGACGTAGGTGACGCGTCCGAGGCGGTCGATCGCCAGGATCGCTCGCGGGAGCCGGTCCGTGGCGTCGGAGCCGATCAGACCGGTGCCGAGGTCGACGAGGGTGCAGGTGAGCCGCAGACCGGTGCTGACGCCGCCGATTCCGAGACGTGGAGCCCCTGTCCCCGCTGCGCCCGAGTTCGGTGCCGTGTCCGCTGAGGTCGTACGCGCCCGCGTGGAGACCTCGAGCAGGTGCAGACCTCCGTCCGGACCCTTCAGCCGGATCCGACGCACCACCGGCCGCCCGTCCGGCCCCGTCGCCTGCCGGGCCGCCGCCCACAGCGCGTACCCGTCCTCCGGCTCGAGGAGCGAGGTGAGGACGTCGATCGGGCACGGTGAGGGCACGTCGGCGCCGAGGATCGCAAGCAGGCCGGCGTCCAGCGTGACCATGCCGGTGTCGAGGTCCCAGTCGAAGGAACCGAAGCGGACCGGCGGCGCGCCCGACGTGGAGAGCTGTACGCACACCGGGTCGCCGGGCCATTCGAGGGTCGTCCCCTGGCGGGCCAGCTCGGCGAGGGCCTCGCCGAGCTGCAGACCGCCCCGCATCATCCGGTTCCGGTCGCGGGTGTCCACCGGGACCCCGGGAGTCGGCGGCCGCAGCGCCACGAGGACGCCGTACCGTTCGCGACCGGCGACGACCGGCGTGTACAGCGAGGCGAAGGGGAACGGCAGGCTGGCCACCAGCTGCGGAAATCGCCGCATCGCCTCCTCGACGTCATGGAGGTGGACGGCCTGTCCGGAGCGATGGACCTCGGCGATCGGGAAGGGCCGGTTCGTGTGCATGCGAAACCACGGGCGGAACAAGGGACCCGGCAGCCCCACCAGGGCCGCCATCCGCAGCAGTCCGGGTGTTCCGGAGCGCAGGTACACCCCGCCGGCGTAGCCTCCGACCTCGTCGACAGCCCGCAGCGCCGCCTCGGCGAGCGTCCAGGTCAGAGCGCCGGAAACCGGCCCGTCGGCAGCTCCTTTCCCGGACGGAGGCCCGCTGCTGCCCGCCGGGCCGGCGGCGGTCGTGCCGTGCGAGGTCACACAGTCAGGATGCGCCCCACCGGAAAGGCACCGCATCCCGGACCCGTTCCCTTGCCGTCTCCGCACCAGGGGGTGTTGACCGCACGCGTCCGCACCGTCACACTCGGTCGTCGACCGGCGTCGCAGGGCGCGCTACACACCTCATGACCAGGGGGCAGGATGACGGGCCGGGTTCTTCCGTACGAGGTGCAGGGCGAGGGTCCGAGGCGGGCCGTCCTGCTCCACAACTGGTTCGGCGACCGCACCAGCTTCGCTCCGCTGCGGGCCCATCTGAACGATGCCTCCGGCTCCTACGCCTTCGTCGACTGCCGCGGCTACGGCGAGGCGCTCGACCACGCGGGCGCGTACACGATGGAGGAGGTCGCGGCCGACGCGTTCGCGGTCGCGGACGACCTCGGCTGGGACTCCTTCTCCGTCGTCGGGCACTCGATGGGCGGCAAGGCCGCGCAGCTGATGCTCCTCGACGCCCCCGACCGGGTCCGTTCGATCGTCGGTATCTCGCCCGTCTCGGCGGCCGGTTTCCCCATGGACGGCGAGACCTGGGAGCTCTTCGCCGGCGCCGCAGAGGAGGCGGCCAACCGGCGCGCGATCATCGACAACACCACCGGCGGGCGGTACGACGACGCCTGGCTGAGCACCCTCGTCGAGCGCTCCGTCCGGCGCTCCTCGGCGACGGCCTTCCGCGCCTACCTGGACTCCTGGTCGCGCACGGACTTCCACGAGCGCGTCCGCGACAACCCGGTCCCCGTCCTGCTCGTCGTCGGCGCCCACGACCCGGCGCTCGGCGCCGAGGCGATGGAGGCGACCTGGCTGCGCTGGTACCCCAACGCGCGGCTGGAGGTCCTCAAGGACGCCGGCCACTACGCGCCTGAGGAGACCCCGCAGGCGCTCGCCGAGGCCATCGAGGCCTTTCTCGCCGCCTGAGGGACGGCGGCAGGCACGGTCGCGGCGAGAACCTTCACGGTCAGGTTCAGGGTGAGGGTCACGCTCAGGATGAGAGTCAGGGCAGCTCCTGGTGGCACTTCGCGTGGGGGAGCAGCGCCTGACTGACCGAGCCGAGCAGCAGGCCTGCGCATCCGCCACGGCCACCGCCGTCGCCGGTGCGGCGTCTGTGTCGGCGGAGTCTCATCCGAACGTCGAAGGAGGCGACGACTTTCGAGGACAGCGGTGCGACCCCTCGGCATCGGATCATCGTGCTCACGACCTCATGGGGCGGGTCCTCCACCGACTCGCCCACGACCAGCAGGAGCACGTTCGATGGGCCTCGCGCAGACGCAGCACCGCTTCCTCGTCCGGCAGAAGGTGACGCCCATGGCCAATCGCTACCTCGTGCACACCGCGGGAGCGGACGGCGAGGAGGGCGAACTCGTCGCCTTCGCCCACCAGAAGAGATTGGCGTTCAAGGAGCACGTCACCTTCTACACCGACGAGTCCCGGCGCCAGGTCCTCTTCACCTTCAAGGCCCGCCAGGTCATCGACCTCGGCGCGACCTACGACGTGCACGGAGCGTCCGGCACCCGGCTGGGCGGCTTCCGCAAGAACTTCGGCGCCTCCCTGCTGCGCAGCACCTGGCATCTGAGCCGCGAGGGCGCTCTGGGGGAGACGACCGGGCAGGAGCGGAGCGAGGGCCTCGCGCTGCTGCGACGTGCCTGGGAGTTTCTGCCCTACACCGACCTGATCCCCTTCTTCGTGCCGTACCACTTCGACTTCACCGAGTCGGGCCGCTCGGTGATGTCCGTCGAGAAGCTCTTCGGTCTCCGCGACCGGTACGTGCTCGACATAGCCGACCCGGAGCTCGACCGGCGCCTCGCGATAGCCCAGGCCGTGGCCCTCGACGCCCTCCAGTCCCGCTGACGGCCGGTTCACCCGACCACCGGGGAAGGGGCGTCTTACCCTGGAGGGACGGGCAGGGGACGGAGCAAGGCGTTCCTCCCCGAGCCCGGAGCCGTGCAGGCGGAAGGACGGCGGGCCATGTTCTTCACTGATCGCACCGACGCCGGTCGGCAGCTGGCCGCCCGGCTCGACCACCTCAAGGGCCGTGACGTCGTGGTGCTGGGTCTTCCCCGCGGTGGGGTGCCGGTGGCGGCCGAGGTGGCCGACGCCCTCGACGCTCCGCTCGACATCTGTCTCGTACGGAAGCTGGGCGTGCCCCAGCAGCCGGAGCTGGCGATGGGCGCGCTCGGCGAGGGCGGCGTACGGGTGGTGAACGAGCGGGTGCTCCAGGAGGCCGGGGTCGGGGCGCGTGATCTGGCCGCGGTCGAGGAGCGCGAACACGCCGAGCTGGATCAGCGGGCCCGCCGCTATCGGGGCAGCAGGCCCTCCGTGCCCCTGGAAGGCCGAACGGTCCTGGTCGTGGACGACGGTCTCGCCACGGGTGCCACGGCGCTGGCGGCCTGCCGGGTGGTACGGGCCCGGGGCGCCGCCCGGATCATCCTCGCGGTGCCGGTGGCCCCCCGCGGCTGGAAGGCCCGGCTCGGTGGTGAGGCCGACGAGACGGTGAGTGTGCACGCGCCGGAGCTCTTCTACGCGATCGGACAGTTCTACCGGGACTTCACGCAGACCACGGACGCGGAGGTCCTCGCCTCTCTGGACCGGATCCGCGCCGCGCACGGACCGGTCGTCCAGGACGCGGACGTACGGATCCCCGTCGCCGACGGTGTCACGCTCGCCGGACGGCTCGCGGTGCCCGAGGGCGCCACCGGCATCGTCCTGTTCGCCCACGGCAGCGGGAGCAGCCGGCACAGCCCCCGCAACCGGGCGGTCGCGGGGGCGCTCAACCGGGCGGGACTCGGAACGTTGCTGTTCGACCTGCTCACCGAGGCCGAGGCGGTCGACCGGGCGCATGTCTTCGACACCCCGCTGCTCGCCGGCAGGCTCGCGCGCGCCACGGAGTGGCTCGCCGGGCGGCCGGAGAGCGAAGGCCTCCCGCTGGGCTACTTCGGGGCCAGTACGGGAGCGGCCGCCGCGCTGTGGGCGGCGGGCGACCCCGAGTCCTCCGTGGCCGCCGTCGTCTCACGCGGTGGCCGGCCGGACCTCGCGGCCGACCACCTGGCGCGGGTCAAGGCCCCGACGCTCCTCGTGGTCGGAGGCAGGGACGCGCTGGTGCTCGACCTCAACCGGCGGGCCGAGTCGCTGCTGCACTGCGAGAGCCGGCTGGAGATCGTGGAGGGCGCCACGCACCTCTTCGAGGAGCCGGGCGCCCTGGAGGAGGTGGCGGAGCTCGCCACCTCCTGGTTCACCGGGCACTTCCGGGATCAGTAGGCGCCGTTGACGTTGTCGATGGAGCCGTAACGGTCGGCCGCGTAGTTGCAGGCGGCGGTGATGTTGGCGACCGGGTCGAACAGGTCCATCGAGGTGCCGGGCACGTGGTAGGCCAGGAAGGTCGGCTCGATGACCTGGAGCAGGCCCTTGGAGGGGGTGCCGGCCACGGCGTTGGAGTCCCAGAGGTTGATGGCCTGGGGGTTGCCCGAGGACTCCCGCAAGATGTTGCGGTGGATCCCCTCGTACGAGCCGGGGATGCCGCGCTGGGCCATGATGTCCAGCGACTCGCGGATCCAGCCGTCCAGGTTGTTCGCGTACTGGGTGGCGGCGACGGCGGCGGCCTTGACCGGAGCGGCGGCGGCAGCGGGAGCGGCGGCCGAGGCACCGGTGTTGGTGGCGACGGCCGGGGTGGCGCTCCGGCGCTCGGAGCGGCTCGCCCGTTCGGTCGTGGCGGTCTTCTTCGCCTTCGTGGGAGCAGCGGCCTTCACGGAACCCGGACGAAGCGTCAGTTCAAGGCCCGGGTGAATAAGTGACGGATTGTCACCCACGGTGCTCTTGTTGGCGCGGTAAAGGCCCTTCCAGCCGCCCTGAATTCCCTTCTTCTGCGCAATCAGGGAAAGCGAGTCGCCGCTGACGACCGTGTAGGTGCGCGCGGCGGCCGGAGCGGCGGGAGCCTTCGGCGCGGCCTTCGCGGCGGCCGGAGTGGCGGGGGCGGTGATGACCTTGGCGGCGGTTTCCGGAGCTCCGGAAACGGGCGCGGCACCGGCCACGGCCGGGGCGATCAGCGGGAGGGCGAGAGCGGCTCCGCCCGTGCCGACCAGCGCGAGTCCACGGGAGACGGGGCGGCGGCGGGGACGGCGGTGCTTACCGTGAGCAGGCATGACGGGATTCCTCTCCGGCGCCTTCGGGGTGAGCTGTCGGGTTCGGACTGGAGATGTCCGGCCGCGCACACGCGGCTTCACCCCGAGCCGTTCCGGAATCCGGGCCGGCGTATTCGTGGGTCCCCCGCTCCTGCCGTCGGGTGAAAGAGAGGTATTTCGAGCGGTGGCAGGATTCGGCGATCCGCTCGAATGGAGGTGACCGTAGGCCAGTAATGCGATGGAGAACAAGAGGATCTGTGTCCAGGGGTCGGTGAAAGGATCACCGAATTCATGGAATTCAAGATCGGCGGTTGCTCCTTCGCATCGAACTTCCTTGTCCCGCACGGCCTGCGCGGATTCTGATCACCGATGGGTGTCCGGAAAAGTGAGTCGCATCACTAGGTACTCAATGCCCGAATGTGCACGATAATTCTGTTAATGGTGGAGTGGGCGATAAGGGCCCGTTCGGCCGCAGGGGCACTCAAGGGCATAAGTCGCAAAACCGACATTCCTCATGAAAGATGGAGCCACCCGACCGAGGAGCCGCCCGGATGTCGCCCTCCGCCTCCCTGCTCACCCCCGAGACCCTCGACCGTGAGGCCGCCGCCCTCTACGAGAGCGCCACCTGGCAGCGAATCGTCACGGACTGGACCGAGCCGCCGGTGCCCGCCCCCGCCGTGGAGAGCTGGCGTGACCTGCTCACCGTGCCGGTGGAGCAGCTCGTCGCCGACGCGCTCGACGCGCTGCCGCCGGCGCTTCCCGCCGAACGCCGGCTCCCCGGCCGGATCGGAGCCGTCCTGCCCGACCGACTGCACGCCTGGCGCCGCATCGGCCGGCCCGAGCTGCGCCCCTCGGTCCACCTCGGCTACGCGCGCCTCGTGCTGACGGAGTGGGGCTGGCAGAACGCCCCGTACAAGCTGCGCGACGCGCGCGGGGCCCGGTGTGTCTGCGGTGCGCTCCTCGCCGCGCACCGTCTCGGCCACGGCAGCGCGGCCACGATGAACGAGGCGGCCGCATGGATCATGGCCGAGCTCCGGTCGCGGGGGTGGGGCGAGCTGATCGGGCCGTGGAACCGGGCCCCGGGCCGTACGGCCGCCGAGGCGGTGGCCCTCCTCGACGCCACGATCCACCGCGCGGCGCACGCCGGACGCTGACGGCCTGACGGCAGGCGGGGCGGCGGCGAAGCGGTCGCCGCCCCGCACCCGGAGGGCGGGATCAGCCGGTGATGCTCGGCGCTCCGGTCTCGATGTGACCGGTGTACCGGCGCGACCAGGTCCCGTCGATGTCGGCCAGGATCGTGAAGTCGTACCAGCCGTTGTGGTAGGCGACCGCGTTGAAGAAGTCCTCCCGCGTGGAGCCGGCCGGGACCGTGTAGGTCCAGGGGCCGTCCGTGCGGTAGGCGTTCGAGCGGATCGTGAACGTCACCGGTCCGGCCGAGGTGTTGCTCAGCTTGAACCACAGGGCCGTCCGGCCCGTGCCCGTCTCGGTCGCGAACCGGGAGGTCGCCTCGATGGCCTTGCCGGCCTTGGAGGCGTCGCCGATGAACCGGCGCAGGAAGCGGTTCGGGCCCATCATCGAGATGTCGTACTTGCCGGACCCCGACCCCAGGCCGATGTTGAAGTAGTCGGTGGCCGTACCGCCCGGGTCGACGGTGTACTGCCAGGCGGCCGTGTCGCGGTGCTGGTGCGGGTGGATCGAGAAGTGGGCCGCCCGCTGTGCCTCGGTGCCCTGGTTCGTCATCGAGAACCAGGCGAGGATCTTGCCCGCGGCTCCGAACTCGAAGCGGTCGAGGTTGCCGTTCACCTGGTACGGCAGGGCGCGGGCCGGCCGGGTGCCGGCCTCCTGCGCGGGCTGGGCGTTGTTCTGGGGTGCCGGGTTCGGCAGCGGACCGCAGGTCGCCTGACCGATGACCTTCGCCGTGGAGGGGAGGCCGGACGGCACGCCGTACACCGGGTGGGCGAAGTCGAAGACGCCGGTCAGATCACCCGTCACCTTCCGTCGCCAGGCGCTGATGTGGGGGCAGGTGGCCGGCGTGCCGAGGGCCGTCGTCCACGTTTCCATGAAGCGCAGCACCGAAGTGTGGTCGAAGACCTCCGAGCTCACCCAGCCGCCCCGGGTCCACGGGGACATGACAATCATGGGGACCCGGAAGCCCAGGCCGATCGGTACGCCGTCGAGGTACTCGCCCGGGGTGCCCGGGGGAGCGACCGGCGGCGGCACATGGTCGAAGAAGCCGTCGTTCTCGTCGTAGTTGAGGAACAGCACGGTCGAGTCGAACACGTCGGCGTCGGCGGCGAGCGCGCGGTAGACGAGGTCGACGAAGTGCGCGCCGTCCCCGGGCGGTGCGTAGGGGTGCTCCGAGAACGCCTCGCTCGCGACCACCCACGACACCTGGGGCAGCGTGCCCGCGACGACATCGGCGCGGATCGCGGCGGCGATGTCGTCCGGGGTCGAGCCGGTCACCTTGGGGACCGAACCCATGCCGCGGTCGTGCAGCGGGTCTCCGGGCCGCGCGTCGGTGAACTTCTTGAAGTAGGCGAGACCGTTGTCGCCGTAGTTGTCCTGGGCGTTCTGATAGACCTTCCAGCTCACGCCGGCCCGCTGGAGCGCCTCGGCGTACGTCTCCCAGGTGAGTCCCGACTCGTCGCCGCCGTCCTTGCTGGAGCCGTCGATCTTCCCGCTCCACAGGAAGGTGCGGTTGGGGCCGGTGGCGCTGAGCGCCGAGCAGAAGTACGCGTCGCAGATCGTGTAATGGTCGGCGAGCGCGTGGTGGAAGGGGATGTCCTCGCGGTCGAGGTGGCCGAGCGTCCGGGTGTTGCCCACGCCGGTGACCCAGTTGTCGAGACGGCCCTTGTTCCACGCGGCGTGCTGCGAGGTCCAGCTGTGCGGCAGGTCGCCGTTGCACTGGGCGAGGGTCTCGCCGTCCACGCCGCCGGCGGGCGGGGTGTCGCTGAGCTTCCAGGGGTACTGGCGGCCGCCCCAGTTGGGCTGGTTGAACATGCCCCAGCCGCCGGGGATGTTGCCCGCGGCGCGGTCGCCGAAGCCCCGTACACCGCGCAGGGTGCCGAAGTAGTGGTCGAAGCTGCGGTTCTCCTGCATGAGGATCACCACGTGCCGGACGTCGGTGAGGGTGCCGGTGGCCGCCCTCGCGGCGGCGGAGGCCCGGGCCGCCGGCAGCGCGGCGCCCGCCACGAGCCCCGCGCCGATGCCGACGAATCCTCTGCGGCTGATGGGAATCATGCTCCGCCTCTCCTGTCACGGTGTGCCCGGACGGCACGTCGGGAGACATGATGGGGGAGGGGGGCTTAAAGGTATACGGCCGTGCGGTAATTCCTGGGTTAACAGCCAAGGGCCAGGGGTCACCGGGGTTGAAATTGGTCCGACCTCATACCAATAAGGTCGATGTCTGTGCCGGTGTCCTGACCTGACAGCAACGCAGGACACGTCTCTCCGCAAGGCTTAGAGTCGTGAGTAAGAGGCGTTCCGTCCCGGCCCGTGACCGTGGACCATGCGGAGCGTGGGGTACGGGACTTCGCGCGGTCGGCCGGCCACGGCCAACGGGGGAGCCTTGCCGTCCGGCCCTGAGTTCAGGGGTCCGATGAGTCATGCCTGACGTGAGGGTCGTGTGGACAGGGCTTGAGTGCCGTATGAGGCAAGAGGAGATAGACGAGATATTCGGCACCGTTCAGCTGATCACCGAGGTGACTACGGATCCACCGCCACCGCTGAAGTTCCCGGACAGTGGCACGCTGGAGTTCGGGCCTCCCGGGCAGCGAATCTTCTCCGCCGGGCGGCTGTTGTACTCCGGTCCGGCGCGGGACATGAGCGTCTCCGTCGCGATGGTGGAATGGGAATCGGGTGACGTGGAGAAGGCCAAGGAGGCCGTTGCCGACGCCGTCTCCACTGCGGCGACGCTAGCTGTCGGTCTCGCGACCGGCGGAGTGGGTTTCTTGGCCGAGCCCTTGATCGATGGCATTGTCGAAGGTCTGGTCGACGTCTTCGCCGACGACGTTTTCGGCCTTCAGGACGACGCCTACAACCCGTCGGCGATCTTCATCACAAAGGACCAGCTGCTGAACGCGGACGCCCGACGCAAGACCGTGCAGCGTGCCGACGACCCGCACACACTGCAGTTCACCGATCTCGTCATCATCACCGGCACCGACGATGCCGGGGACATGGGTGCCTACCATCTGTACCTGGACGTTCAGCCGTTGGCCGCCCCGGGCGGAGGCGGCGGGCCCGTGGACGACGGTGTCGGCACCCCCGCACTGAGCAGGGGTTCGCAGGGAGTGGCCGTGGAGAAGCTCCAGCGGCTGCTGAACGCCCATGTGCCGGACCTCCAGCCCTTGGATGTCGACGGGGACTTCGGCTCCGTCACGGAGGCGCGTGTCCGCGAGTACCAGCGTCGCGTCGACATCGTGGTCGACGGTGAGGTGCGCCTCCAGACCTGGGGCATGCTGACGGGCCTTGAACGAGCACAAGAGGACGCGGCCGGTACGCCCCCGCTGCGCAGGGGCGATCACGGCGCGGCGGTTCGCAAGCTCCAGCGGTTGCTGAACGCCCGCGTGCCGGATCTCCAAGCCCTCGCGATCGACGGGGACTTCGGTGATGTCACGGAAGTACACGTCCGGGAGTTCCAGAGCCGCCTCGCCGTCATCGTCGACGGCTTCGTCGGCCCTCAGACCTGGAACGCGCTGAAGCTCTGACGTCCGGCGGAAGCGGACCACCCGTCAGACGGTGAGGACCTTCACCCCGGCCTCGGTCAGCTGGGCGACCGCCTCCGCGCCGATGCCCGTGTCGGTCACGAGCAGATCGATCCGGTCCAGGCCGCAGATCCGCGCGAAGGCCCGGCGGCCCATCTTCGAGGAGTCGGTCACCACGACGACCCGGCTCGCCCGCTCCGCGAAGAGCCGGCTGATGCTCGCCTCGTCCTCGTGGTGCGCCATCACGCCGAGCGTGGGGTCGACCCCGTCGACCCCGAGCACCACCACGTCGAGCACGACCTCGTTGAGCACCCCGACCGTCAGGGGGCCCACCAGTTCGTACGTCTGGGGGCGTGCCACGCCGCCGGTGGTGACGATCTTGATCTGCGGGCGCACCGCGAGTTCGCCCGCGATGTTGAGCGCGTTGGTGACCACGGTCAGCGCGGGTCCGGAGCTCGCCGTTCCCGCCGTCCCGGCCGTCCCCGCGGTGTCGGCCCGACCGCTCGCGAACCGCAGGGCGAGGGCGCGTGCCACCTCCGTCGTCGTCGTACCGCCGTTGAGCCCGACGACCTCGCCGGGGGCGATCAGGTCGGCGGCCGCCTCCGCGATCCGCCGCTTCTCCGCGGCGTGCCGCGTCGACTTGTACCGCAGCGGCAGCTCGTACGAGACGCCGTGCGCGACCGCCCCGCCCCGTGTCCGTATCAACAGCTGCTGCTCGGCGAGCTCGTCGAGATCCCGGCGGATCGTGGCGGCCGACACGTCCAGTGCGGTCGCCGCCTCCTCGACCTCCAGCTTCCCCGAGGCGGCGAGTAGTTCAAGGAGCGTGTTCCACCGCTCGTGCTTGGACATGGGTCCCTCCCTCGGGCTCGTGCGCGCGTCCGATTCTATCCGCCGACGGGCGCGGGACCTGGAAAGAGCGTGCATGTTTCTGCTTGAATGACATCGACTTCAAGCATCTTTCATCATTTCAGTGCACTCTTCTTGCAAGGAGACCCGCATGAGCACCACCCGTACCGCCGTGGAGATCGCGTCCCAGCCGACGACCTGGCGTCAGGCTGCCCGCACGCTGCCCCAGCACACCTCCGCGCTGCCCCGACGGGGCGAGCGGGTCGCCGTGATCGGCTGCGGCACCTCCTGGTTCATGGCCCTGGCCTACGCCGAGCTGCGCGAGTCCGGCGGTCACGGGGAGACCGACGCCTTCGCCGCCTCCGAGTTCCCCTACGGGCGCGGCTACGACCGGGTCGTGGCCATCACCCGCTCCGGCACCACCAGCGAGGTACTCGCCGTGCTGTCCCGGCTGCGCGGCACGATCCCCACGGGCGCGGTCACGGCCGATCCCACGACCCCGGTCATGGACCTCGCCGACGAGGTCGCCGTGCTGGACTTCGCCGACGAGGAGTCGGTGGTCCAGACCCGCTTCGCGACCACGGCGCTCGCCCTCTTCCGCGCGCACCTGGAGGCCGAGGACGCCCTGCCCGAGGGAGTGGCCACCGTCGAGGAGGCCGCGCGGGACGCCGAACTGGCCCTCGCCTCCCCGCTCGCCGAGGACGTCCGTGCGGCGGAGCAGTTCACCTTCCTCGGCATGGGCTGGACCTACGGCCTCGCCCTGGAGGCCGGTCTGAAGATGCGCGAGGCCGCGGGCGCGTGGACGGAGGCGTACCCGGCGATGGAGTACCGCCACGGCCCCATCAGCATCACCGGTCCCGGCCGGGTCACCTGGGGCTTCGGCACGCTGCCGGCCGGACTCGCGGACGAGGTGCGCAAGGTCGGCGGCACCCTCTCCGAGAGCGACCTCGACCCGCTCGCCGACCTGATCCGTGCCCAGCGGCTCGCGGTGGCCGTCGCCGAGGCCCAGGGCCTGAACCCGGACACCCCGCGGAACCTGACCCGCTCGGTCGTCCTCACCGACGCCCAGGCCTGAACCCCTCCGCAGCCCTCGGTGCCGCCAGGACCTCCGTCGCCGCGGCCTCCACCCCCCGCCCCTGCGTCGCCCCGCCCCACACCCGTTCACACCCCCGGAGAAGGACCACCATGCCGTTGACGCCGACCGATGAGATCGTCCGCCGCGCCCGCGCGGCGGGCACCGGTGTGGGGGCGTTCAACGTCCTCCAGCTCGAGCACGCCCAGGCCATCG
The DNA here is from genome assembly GCF_014451325.2 of Streptomyces sp. CB02980. Classification (GTDB taxonomy): domain Bacteria; phylum Actinomycetota; class Actinomycetes; order Streptomycetales; family Streptomycetaceae; genus Streptomyces. Next base: position 219,491 of record NZ_JACSCH020000012.1, read on the forward strand.
TGGCCGGCGCCGAGAGCGCCGACCGCCCCGTCGTCCTGCAGATCAGCGAGAACACCGTCCGTTACCACGGCGCGCTGGAGCCGGTCGCCCTCGCGTCCCTGGCTATCGCCCGCGCCGCCAAGACCCCCGTCGCCGTCCACCTCGACCACGCCGAGAACCCCGACCTGGTCCGCGAGGCCGTCGGACTCGGTCTGGGCTCGGTCATGTTCGACGCCTCGAAGCTCCCCTACGCCGAGAACGTGGCATCGACCCGCGAGGTCGTGGAGTACTGCCACCAGCACGGCGTCTGGGTCGAGGCCGAACTCGGCGAGGTCGGCGGCAAGGGCGGTGCCCACACCCCGGGCGTGCGGACCGACCCCGACGAGGCCCGTGCCTTCGTCGCGGCCACCGGCGTCGACGCCCTCGCGGTCGCGGTCGGCAGCTCCCACCAGATGCTGACCCGGGACGCGGTCCTGGACTTCGCCCTCATCACGCGCCTGCGTACCGCCGTCGACACTCCGCTCGTCCTGCACGGCTCCTCGGGCGTGTCGGACGCGGACCTCACCGCCGCCATCGCGGCGGGCATGACCAAGGTGAACGTCTCCACCCATCTGAACAAGGCCTTCACCCGGGCCGTCCGCACCCATCTGACCGAGCACCCCACGGCGGTGGACCCCCGGCACTACCTGACCCCGGCGCGCGCGGCCGTGGCCCGCGAGGTCGCCCACCTCCTGACGGTCCTGTCACCCGCCTGAGCCGGTGACGCCGGATGCCTCCCCGCGCCGGATCACACTTCCTGGAGCGCCGCGAGGAGGCCGCGTACGGCCGGGAGGGACAGCGAGGACTTCCGTACCGCCGCATGGATCGAACGGACCGGCTCCGGCCCACGGACCTTGCGGACGACCACGTTCGGATGGCGGCTGCCCAGGCCCATCAGCGGGACCAGGCTGACGCCGAGACCGGCCGCGACGAAACCCTGCGCGGTGGCGTACTCCTCGCACTCCACCGCGATGTCCGGGGCGAACCCGGCCGCCGCGCAGGCGTCGAGGACCGCGTCCAGGCAGGGGCCGGGCCGCTCGCTGCCCACCCACGGCTCGCCGGCGAGCTCGGCCAGGTCGACGGCGGTACGGCGGTCGGCGAGCGGATGACCCTTGGGCAGCACGGCGCGATAGGGGTCGTCGAGCAGATGGACCAGCCTGAGGCCGTCGCCGGCCGCGTCCGGGCCGCCGCCCCGGGGCCGTACGACAAGGGTGAGGTCCGCCTCCTCGTCGGGGGGCGCGCCGTCGGCGATCCTCAGATCGACGCGCACGCCCGGGTGCTCGGTACGGAAGCGGGCCAGGGCGGGTGCCACGAGATCCGCGCCCGCGGTGGCGAAGTAGCGGATCGAGATCCGCCCGGTGCGGCCCGTCCGCAGATCGGCGAGAGCGGTCTCGGCCTCGGCGAGCTGGCGGCCGATGACGGCGGCGTGCTCGGTGAGCAGCCGCCCGGCGGCGGTGGGGCGAACGCCCCTGCCGAACCGTTCGAGCAGGGCGATGCCCGCCTCCTTCTCCAGGACACCGATCTGCTGACTCACGGCGGACGGGGTGTAGCCGAGGTTCGCGGCGGCGGCGGTGACGGAGCCGCTGGTGACGACGGCCCGGAGCACCTGCATGCGTCTCACATCCAGCATGTAGCACAGCTTAACGCTGGATGCATGATTCATCGCTTGTCCTGTCGGATCATGCGCGGGACGGTGAGTCCATGACATCGGCGATACGCATGGGCGTGCTGGCCCTGCTCTGGGGCTCGGGCTTCCTCTGGATCAAGATCTCCCTCAACGAGGGCCTCAGCCCGGGGTGGATCACCTTCGTCCGGTGCGTGCTCGGCGCCGCGGTGCTCCTCGGGCTCGCGTACGCTGCGGGGCAGCGGCTGCCGCGCGACCGGGCCACCTGGGGGCGGCTCGTCGTCGCCGCCTTCTTCTGCAACGCGCTGCCGTTCCTGCTCTTCTCGGTCGGAGAGCAGACCGTGGACAGCGGAGTGGCGGGCGTGCTCAACGCCACGACCCCGCTCTGGTCCCTCCTCATCGGCCTGGCCCTGGGCACCGAACGCCCGCTGCGTGCCACCCGCCTGACCGGGCTCGCCCTCGGCTTCGCCGGAGTGCTGCTGATCTTCGCGCCCTGGAGTCACGGCTCCGGCCTGATGAGCTGGGGCGCCCTCGCCCTCCTCGGCGCCTCCGCAAGCTATGCCGTGGCCTTCGCCTACATGGCCCGTCACCTCACCGGCCGGGGCACCGCGCCGCTGGCGCTCTCCGCCGCACAACTCCTCGCCGCGACCGCCCTGAGCACGCCCGCCCTCGCCGCAGGCGGAACGGCGACGGTGACCTGGACGGGCGTCCTGGCGGTCGTCGTCCTCGGTGTCTTCGCCACCGGGCTCACCTTCCACCTGAACTACCGGATGATCGCGGAGGAGGGCCCGACCGCCGCCGCCACGGTCGGCTATCTGCTCCCGGTGGTGTCCGTGACCCTGGGCGCGCTGATCCTCGACGAACCGCTGACGGCACGGGTGGTGGCGGGGATGACGGTCGTGCTGGTGGGGGTGGGGCTGACGAGGTCACGGACGCGACGGCCGCGTGAGGAGCCCGAGGCGTCGGGCCCGCCCCGGGCGGTCGCACGTGCCGCCCGGAGCACCTGCCCGAGCGGCTCGGGGGTGTCTTGCCGATCAGGGTCGGACAGGCGCTAGCCGACCCGCTCGACCACGAAGACGGGAATCTCCCGCTCGGCCTTGAGCCGGTAGTCGGCGTAGTTGGGGAAGGCCGCGACCGCCCGCTCCCACCAGGCAGCGCGTTCCTCTCCGGTGACCAGACGGGCTTCCATGTCCCACGTCTGGGTGCCGTCGCGCACCTCGACGAGGGGCGAGGCGACGAGATTGTGGTACCAGACGGGGTGCTTGACGGCACCGCCGTTCGACGCGACGAGTGCGTACGCCCCATCGTGCTCGACGCGCATGAGCGGGGTCTTGCGGAGCTTCCCGCTCTTCACGCCACGGTTCGTGACCAGGATGACCGGCATGCCCCGCAGGGTGGTGCCCTTGGTGCCGCCGGACGCCTCGTACAGCTCGACCTGATTGCGCACCCACGTCGTCGGGCTGGGCTCGTATTCACCTTCGAGTGGCATGGCATCCCTTTCGTTGATCCGGCATCGCCGCCCGCCCGCCCCGGCGTTGTCAGTGCCGACTCCTAGGCTGGCTCCCGACGTGACGAACAGGCGCGACACAGGGGAGAGCACACAGCATGCGGGAATTGTTCCTGGCGGGACAGCAGGCGCACATCCGATGGATCGACCTGCCGGGCACGGGGGCCGGGCCCGTGCGCGTGTTCGTCCACGGCCTGGGGTGCACCTCGGCCTCGGACTTCGCTCACATCGCGGCCCACCCCGCGCTCGGCGGCGGCCGGGCGCTGCTCGTGGATCTGCTCGGGTACGGGCTGAGCGACCGGCCCGCGGACTTCGACTACCGCATGGAGTCCCAGGCGGAGGCGGTCGCCGCGGTCCTCGACCACCTCGGGCTCACGGACGTGGACCTCGTCGGGCACTCCATGGGCGGTGCGGTGACGATCCATCTGGCGGCGGCGCGCCCGGAGCTCGTGGCGAGACTCGTGGTGGCGGAGCCGAACCTGTACGGGGGCGGGGGACCGTTCAGTTCCCCGGTGGCCGCCCAGGACGAGGACGCGTTCGTGGCGGAGGGGTTCGCCCGGATGGTGGCAGGCGCCGACCGTGCCGACTACGCAGCCCGGCTGCGCCTCGCCGATCCGCGGGCCGTACACCGCAGCGCGGTCGCCCTGGTCGAGGGCAGTACGCCCGCCCCCGGTGACCTCCTCGCCGCGCTCACGGTGCCCCGGACCTATCTGGTGGGGGAGTTGAGCCTGCCGGAACCCGACGCGGAGAAGGTCGCCGGGTTCGGGGTCCCGGTGATCGAGATCCCCGGGGCGGGGCACAACCTGATGCTGGACAACCCGGACGGATTCGCCACGGTCCTCGGTCGCGCCCTGGCGGACGCCCCGACCTCACGTCCTGGCCACGAAAGAGCCTGATCAGGCCACTTCAGAGGGGTTCGACGGGGGTTCGATTGCAGGCGTGTGGCAGATGCATGACAAGGCTCCAACTCCCTTGAGCTACGCCCGTAGAGCGGCCAGGCTGCTGATCACGCCGGGACCGGACACACCGGTCCCGACCGTGCACGTGGCCCCACGTGCGCCCCCCACAGTCGCGCCGTCCCACCCCACGGGGCGCGACGCCCATGAGGAGGAATCCCTCGCAATGGCACTCCCGCAGAACACCCGGACCCGCCTCGCCGTGACTGCCTCCGCCGCGAGCATTGCCGCCCTGCTCGGCACCTTCGCCGCCGTCCCGGCCCACGCCGCCCCCGCGGAGGGCACCGTCCTCGCGGCGGGTTCTGCCGACGCGATACCCGGCAGCTACATCGTCACCCTCAAGCAGGGCGCGGGCTTCAAGGCCGCCTCCGCCAAGGGCCGTAGCCTGATATCCGGCTACGGCGGCACGGTCCGCAAGACGTTCGGCTCCGCCGTCAACGGCTACACCGCCACCCTCGACGCCACGGAGGCCCGCCGGCTCGCCGCCGACCCGGCCGTCGCCTCCGTCGAGCAGAACCAGATCGTCCGCGCCGACGCGACGCAGACCAACGCCCCCTGGGGCCTGGACCGCATCGACCAGGCGAACCTGCCGCTCTCCGGCACCTACACCTACCCCGACTCCGCCGGCAGCGGCGTCACGGCGTACGTGATCGACACCGGCGTCCGGATCAGCCACTCCCAGCTCGCCGGGCGCGCGGTGAACGGGTACGACGCCGTCGAAGGCGACACCGTCGCCCAGGACGGCAACGGCCACGGCACCCACGTCGCCACGACGATCGCGGGAACCACCTACGGTGTGGCCAAGTCGGCGAAGATCGTGGCCGTCCGCGTCCTCGACAACAACGGCTCCGGGACCACGGCCGGTGTCATCGCGGGCATCGACTGGGTCACCGCCCACCACACCGCCGGTGCCCCGGCCGTCGCCAACCTCTCGCTCGGCGGCGGCGCGTCCACCGCCCTCGACAACGCGGTGAAGAACTCCATCGCCGACGGCGTCACCTACGCGGTCGCCGCCGGCAACTCCGGCGTCAACGCCTCCTCCACGTCGCCCGCCCGGGTCCCGGCGGCGATCACGGTCGGCGCCACGAGCAACACCGACGCCAAGGCCAGCTGGTCCAACTACGGTTCGGTCCTCGACCTCTTCGCCCCCGGGGTGTCGATCACCGCCGGCTGGAACACGAGCGACACCGCCACCAGCACGATCTCGGGCACCTCGATGGCCACCCCGCACGTCGCCGGCGCCGCCGCGATCTACCTCGCCGGGCACCCCTCCGCGACCCCTGCCCAGGTGTCCACCGCCCTCGTCAACGGCGCCACGACCGGCAAGGTGACCAGCCCGGGCAGCGGCTCCCCGAACCGGCTCCTGAAGATCGTCCCGTAGGTCCGGACAGGGCACCGCCCCGGAGGCAGCCGGCGCCTCCGGGGCGGTGCCGTGCCCCGGCCCCACCGCGGGGGTCCGCACTCCTGAGAGGATCGACGACAAGAAAGCCCTCGGTACTCCGACCCGCACCAGGAGCCCCCGTGCACACCCCCCTCACGTACGCCGACGTCAAGACCGCCGCCGACCGGATCGCCGGACAGGTCCGCCCCGTCACGGTGGCCGAGGCGGAGCCCGGCGCCGAGCCGTACACGCTCCACTTCGCCCTGGAACACATGCAGCACACCGGCTCCTTCAAGGCACGCGGAGCACAGAACTTCCTGCTCGCCCACCGGGAGGACGGCACCCTTCCCGCCGCCGGAGTCACGATCGCCTCCGGTGGCAACGCCGGGCTCGCCTGCGCCTGGGCCGCACTGCGGCAGGGCGTCCGGGCCACCGTCTTCCTGCCGACCACCGCCCCGAAGGTGAAGGCCGACAGACTCGTCGGCTACGGCGCCGACGTCCGGCTCGTCGGCACGGAGTACGCCGAAGCGCTCGCGGCCTGCGAGGCGTACGCGGCCGAGACCGGGGCGCTCGCCTCCCACGCGTACGACCATCCGCTGATCGCCGCCGGGGCCGGCACCCTGCTCGACGAGATCCACGACCGGATCCCGGACCTCGACACGGTCGTCGTCGCGGTCGGCGGGGGCGGCCTCTTCTCCGGTGTCGCCACCGCGGCCAGGCACCACGGCATCCGCACCGTCGCCGTCGAACCCGGGAACTGCCGCGCCCTCGACGCCGCGCTCCGGGCCGGGCACCCCGTCGACGTGACCGTCGACTCAGTCGCCGCCGACTCGCTCGGCGCCCGCCGAGCCTCCGCCACCGCCCTTGCGGCCGCCCGGCACGACGACGTCCGTACCGTCCTCGTCCAGGACACCGAGATCATCCGTGCCCGCCGGGCCCTGTGGGACGACCGCCGCCTCGCCGTCGAGCACGCGGCCGCCACCGCCCTGGCCGCCCTCACGGCCCCGGACCGGCAGGGAGACACGACCCACGGCTACCGCCCGGCCCCGGGCGAGAAGGTCTGCGTCGTCCTCTGCGGCGCCAACACGGACCCCACCGACCTCGCGCACACTGCAGGAACCGCGTAGCACGGCCCATGGACCGCCCCCGCCCCGAAGCATCCCTCTGCCACCACGTGGTGGCACCGGTCCGGAGCTGAGCGACCGGGAGGGCCGGTGGCGCGGGGTGCTCGCCCCGTGCGTCAGGATGGGGGCATGACCGAAATTCGTACCCCCCGTCTCATCCTCCGGCGCTGGAGCGACGACGACCTTGTCCCGCTGGCCGAGATCAACGCCGATCCCGAGGTGATGCGCTGGATCGGGGACGGCTCGGTCCGGGACCTGGAGCGGACCGCCGAGGACATCGAGCGGTACGAGGAGGAGTGGGACGAGGAGGGCTTCGGGATCTTCGCCGTCGAGCTCATCGCCTCGGGCGAGCTGATCGGCTTCGCCGGTCTGTCCCTGCCGGAGTTCCTCCCGGAGGTGATGCCGGACGTGGAGATCGGCTGGCGTCTGGGCAGGCAGTTCTGGGGCCAGGGATACGCCTCCGAGGCCGCCCACGCGGTCCTGGAGTTCGCACTCCAGGACCGCGGGCTCGACCGGGTCGTCGCCATCACCCACATCAGCAACCAGGCCTCCGAGAACGTCATCGGCAAGCTCGGCATGACCGAGGAGCGCGATACGACCCACCCGGCCTTCGACGTTCCCCTGCGGGTCTACGCGATCGACCTCACCGAGTACGAGGCCTGAAAAGCCCGGTCGAGGCCGCCTCAGTGGCGCTCGGGCAGGTCCCGCTCCGCCGGCAGTGACGTGAGGTCACGGGCCGAGGGCGAGGCGGCGGCGCGCGAGGACGTGGCGGGCGCCGGCTTCTTGCCGCAGAACGCCGCCTCCAGCGTTCCGCCGAGCGCCGTGTTGGCGGCACCGTGGTTCGAGGTGTTCGCCATCGCCGAGACGCTGCGGCGGCCGTCGCGGGTCGAGAAGGTGTACGTGTAGAAGCCCTGCACCGTGCCCGTGTGCCCGTACACCTGCGTACCGCACGACAGGTCGTAGCGGCGCAGACCGAGCCCGTAGAACCGGGTGTTGGCGGCGTCGGTCGGCGTGACCGTCGTCATGGCCTCCATCATCGCCGGGGACAGCAGCCGGCCGCGCATGAGCGCGCTGGTGAAGGTGTTCAGGTCGGCGGGGCTGGAGATGACGGCCCCGGCGGACTGCGCCCAGGAGACCGTCTGCTCCGTGGAGTCCACCAGCGCGCCGCCCTCCTCGTCCGGGTGCAGGTACCCCCGCACGTGGGCGCCCTTGATCCGGGTGTCGGGGTGCACGTACGACGTCTTGCCGAGCTTCAGCGGCTTGAAGATGCGGCGCTCGTACGCGTCGGCCACGGGCCGGCCCGTGAGCTGCTCGATCAGCATGCCGACGACCACGAAGTTGGCGTTCGAGTACTGGTAGGAGACGCCGGGCTGGGTGGTCCGCGGCTCGCTCAGCGAGAGGTCGACGAGCTCCTGGTAGCTGAACACCCGATTCCGTACGGCCTCGAAGCCCGGCACCGTGTGCTCGAACATCGCGTTCGTGTAGTCGGCAAGTCCACTGCGGTGGGTCAGCAGATGACGGACCGTGATGCGGTCGTCGGGCAGCAGACCGGGGAGGTAGGTGTTGACCGGCGTGTCGAGCTGGAGCCTGCCCTCCTCCACCAGCTGGAGCAGCACGACGGTGGAGAACGTCTTGCTGACGCTGCCGATCCGGAAACGTGAGTGGATGTCCATGGGCGCGCCCGAGACGCGGTCCTGGACGCCGACGGTCCGGCTGCGGACCCCGTCGGGACCGACGAACCGGGCCATCGCGCCCGGAGCTCCGTTGGCCATGGCCGAGTTCAGCGCGGCGACGACGCCGTCCATGTCGGGCGCGGGGACCGCGGGAGTCGTGGCGGCGGTGGGCGCGACAGGGGCGCCGGGAGCGGCGAACGCGCTGGTGGCGGGGGCAACGCCCGCGGCGAGCGCGGCGATCAGGGTGGCACTCACGGCCAGGCGTCGGTGCGACGACAGGGGCACGGTGTTTCCTCGACTTCTTCCGAATCGTTCGGTACGGCGCGCGGCTGACGTGCGCCGCAGGGCACGGGAACACCCGACCGTGAGGCCTGGCCCCGGTACCCATGGATCATGAGTGCCAACGTCCGAGAACGGTTCCTGACACGGGGCACGGGTTGTGGAACCGGCACGTCCACGCCTACGCGCAAGGGCCCGGCCGGTCGAAGGAGTCGACCGGCCGGGCCCTTGGATCACACGGGGTTCAGCCGTTCACAGCCGTTGCCGGCCGGCGATCAGGCGACGTCGAACCGGTCCAGGTCCATGACCTTGTTCCACGCGGAGACGAAGTCCTTGACGAACTTCTCCTTCGCGTCGTCGCTCGCGTAGACCTCGGCCAGCGCGCGCAGCTCGGAGTTCGAGCCGAAGACCAGGTCGGCGCGGGTGCCCGTCCACTTGACCTCGCCGGTGGCGGAGTCGCGGCCCTCGTACGTGGTCGCGTCCTCGGACGTCGCCGTCCACGCCGTCCCCATGTCGAGCAGGTTGACGAAGAAGTCGTTCGTCAGGGAGCCCGGGGTCGTGGTGAGGACACCGTGCGCGGACTGCTGGTGGTTCGCGCCCAGGACGCGGAGGCCGCCGACGAGGACCGTCAGCTCCGGCGCGCTCAGGGTCAGCAGGTTGGCGCGGTCGATCAGCAGGTACTCGGCCGGAAGGCGGATGCCCTTGCCGAGGTAGTTGCGGAAGCCGTCGGCCTGCGGCTCGAGCGCGGCGAAGGACTCCACGTCCGTCTGGTCCTGCGCGGCGTCCACACGGCCCGGGGTGAACGGCACCTCGACGTCGAAGCCGCCGTCCTTGGCCGCCTTCTCGACGGCCGCGGAGCCCGCGAGCACGACCAGGTCGGCGATCGAGACCTTCTTGGCGCCCGCGGCGTCGAAGGAGGCCTTGATGCCCTCGAGCGTGCGCAGCACCTGCGCGAGCTCGTCCGGGTTGTTGACCTCCCAGTTGCGCTGCGGCTCCAGGCGGATGCGGCCGCCGTTGGCGCCGCCTCGCTTGTCGCTGCCACGGAAGGAGGAGGCCGCGGCCCAGGCCGCGGAGACCAGCTGCGCGACCGTGAGGTCGGAACCGAGGATCTGCTCCTTGAGGGAGGCGATGTCCGCGGCGTCGAGCGTCTCGCCCTCGCGCGCCGGCAGCGGGTCCTGCCACAGGAGGACCTCGGAGGGGACCTCCGGGCCGAGGTAGTGGACGGCCGGACCCATGTCACGGTGCGTCAGCTTGTACCAGGCGCGGGCGAAGGCGTCCGCGAACTGCTCCGGGTTCTCGTAGAAGCGCCGCGAGATCTGCTCGTAGGCCGGGTCGAAGCGCAGCGAGAGGTCGGTGGTGAGCATCGTCGGCAGGTGCTTCTTCGACGCGTCGTGGGCGTCGGGGATGATCGCCTCGGCGTCCTTCGCCACCCACTGGTTCGCACCGGCCGGGCTCTGGGTGAGCTCGTACTCGTACTCGAAGAGGTGCTTGAAGAAGTCGTTGCTCCACTGCGCGGGCGTGGTGGTCCAGGTGACCTCGAGACCGCTGGTGATCGCGTCGGCGCCCTTGCCGGTGCCGTACGAGTTCGCCCAGCCGAAGCCCTGCGCCTCCAGGGGCGCGGCCTCGGGGTCGTCGCCGACGTTGTCCGCGGGGCCGGCGCCGTGGGTCTTGCCGAAGGTGTGGCCACCGGCGATGAGGGCGACGGTCTCCTCGTCGTTCATCGCCATGCGGCGGAACGTCTCACGGATGTCGCGGGCCGCGGCGACCGGGTCCGGGTTGCCGTTGGGGCCCTCGGGGTTGACGTAGATGAGGCCCATCTGGACCGCGCCGAGCGGGTTCTCCAGCTCGCGGTCACCGGTGTAGCGCTCGTCGCCGAGCCAGGTGGTCTCGGGGCCCCAGTAGACGTCCTCGTCGGCCTCCCAGACGTCGGCGCGGCCACCGGCGAAGCCGAAGGTCTTGAAGCCCATCGTCTCGAGGGCCACGTTGCCCGTGAGGATCATGAGGTCGGCCCAGGAGATGTTCTGGCCGTACTTCTTCTTCACCGGCCACAGCAGCCGGCGGGCCTTGTCCAGGTTGCCGTTGTCCGGCCAGCTGTTCAGCGGCGCGAAGCGCTGCTGACCGGCTCCGGCGCCACCGCGGCCGTCGCTGATGCGGTACGTGCCCGCGCTGTGCCAGGCCATGCGGATCATGAGCGGGCCGTAGTTGCCGAAGTCGGCCGGCCACCAGTCCTGCGAGGTGGTGAGCACCTCGGCGATGTCCCGCTTGACGGCCGCGAGGTCGAGGGCGTTGAAGGCCTCGGCGTAGTCGAACTCCGCACCGAGCGGGTTCCCCACGACGGGGTTCGTGGCGAGGATCTTCAGGTTGAGCCGCTCCGGCCACCACTGGCGGTTGCCGCCGCCCTGGGTCGGGTGCGCGGCACGGCCGTGCGCGACCGGGCAGCCGCCCGTGCCCTCGGGGGCGGGGTCGGTGACGATTGCGTCGTGGTTCTCGGACATGCAAATCCTTCCGGACGGGGCGGATCGTGGTGCTCAGCCGGGGCGGGCACCAGCGGGGTGTCTTGTGCCCGACCGGAGCCGTGGTGTGCCTTGGCTATTGCCGGAACCGATCCTACGATGGACAGAGTCCAAGTCAAGAACCACGCCAATCATCCGAAGGGGTGAGCCGAAAATGAGTGACCTGCTGGAGCGTCTGCGGGCGCGTGGCTGGCGCATGACCTCCCAGCGGCGTGTCGTCGCGGAGGTCCTCGCCGGCGAGCACGTCCACCTCACGGCCGACGAGGTGCACGCGCGCGCCGTGGCACGCCTTCCGGAGATCGCGCGGGCGACCGTCTACAACACCCTGGGTGAGCTGGTGGCCCTCGGTGAGGTCGTGGAGCTCTCCATCGACGGCCGGGCGAAGCGGTACGACCCGAACGCGCACCACGCCCACCAGCACCTGGTCTGCTCGAACTGCGGCCTCATCCGCGACGTCCACCCGGCGGGGGACCCGCTGGCGGTCCTCCCGGACGCGGAGAGGTTCGGCTTCACCGTCTCGAAGGCCGACGTGACGTACCGCGGGCTCTGCCCCGCCTGCGCCTGACGGGCCGCGCAGCGCCCGGGCCGGTCCGTCGAAACGGCGAGAGCCCCTCCACCGTGGCGGTGGAGGGGCTCCCGTGCGTCGCCGTGAGGCGGCGGCGTTCCTACTTGAGGGCGGCGAGCGCGTCCTCGTAGCTGGGCTCCTCGGCGATCTCGCCGACGAGCTGCGCGTGCAGGACGGTGTCGTTCTCGTCGAGGACGACGACCGCGCGGGCGGTCAGGCCGGCCAGCGGGCCGTCCGCGATCTCCACGCCGTAGTTGGTGTGGAACTCGCGGCCGCGGAGCGTCGAGAGGTTCTTGACGTTCTCAAGACCCTCGGCGCCGCAGAAGCGGGCCTGCGCGAAGGGGAGGTCGGCGGAGATGCAGAGCACCACCGTGTTCTCCAGCGCGCCGACCTTCTCGTTGAACGCGCGGACCGAGGACGCGCAGGTCGGCGTGTCGACGCTCGGGAAGATGTTGAGGACCTTGCGCTGACCGGCGTAGTCCTTCAGCGACTTGTCCGCCAGGCCCTCGGCGACGAGCGTGAAGTCAGGAGCCTGGCTTCCCGGGGTCGGCAGGGTGCCGTTGACCTGTACAGGGCTGCCCTTCAGCGTGACCTGGGCCATGGGAGATCTCCTTCGGACGATGTAAGTGACAACGAGGGGAATCGTACGGCGTGGTGGCCCGCCCACGGGACACGTCCGTCGGGAAGGGCCCGGCGTGACCGATCATCGATCGTTCATGGATGTGACCATCGGCAAGGCTTCGTGAGCCGCCTCCGTTGACTGTCCGAGCTGGCGAGAGTGCCGAAAGTGTGCACCGGGCACTCATTCCATTACCTTGACGCCTTTGGTTCAGACCTTTAGGTTCCACCCTCGATAGCCATCAGTGGTTCACATATGTGAAGAAGGAGCAACTCCATGGCCATTCGGCGCGATGCTTCCCGTGCGAAGCGCAGGGGAAGGAAGGTGCTGCTCACCGTCCCCCTGCTGGCCGCCGCCCTCCTCGCCACCCTCGTCGCGGGGCCCGGGGGAGGCCGCGCCGAAGCGGCTCCCACCACGTTCGTGCACCCCGGCGTCCTGGTCTCCCGCGGTCAACTCGACTTCACCCGCGAGCGGGTCAACGCCGGCGCGCAGCCCTGGAAGGGCGCCTACGGCCAGATGGCGGCGAGCAAGTACGCCTCGCTCTCCCGGGTCCCGAAGCCCCGCTCCGTCGTCGAGTGCGGCTCGTACTCGAACCCGAACAACGGCTGCACCGACGAGCGGGAGGACGCCATCGCCGCGTACACGCTCTCCCTCGCCTGGTACGTCACGCGGGACAGCCGGTACGCCCAGAAGGCCATCGAGATCATGGATGCCTGGTCCGGGGTGATCACCGACCACACCAACTCGAACGCGCCGCTGCAGACGGGCTGGGCCGGATCCTCCTGGCCGCGGGCCGCCGAGATCATCCGCTACACCTACACCGGCTGGCCCCAGGCCCGCGTCGACCGGTTCAAGACCATGCTGCGCAACGTCTACCTCCCCGAGGTCACCAACGGCTCCCACTCCAACGGCAACTGGGAGCTCAGCATGACCGAGGCGGCCATCGGCATCGCCGTCTTCCTGGAGGACCGCGCCGCGTACGACAAGGCGGTGGCCAAGTTCCGCGGCCGCGTCCCCGCGTACATCTACCTCGCGGGCGACGGCGCCCTGCCGAAGGCGGCGCCGGGCAGCGGCCTCGACACGCGCGACGAGATCGTCCGGTACTGGCAGGGTCAGACGACCTTCGTCGACGGCCTCACCCAGGAGACCTGCCGCGACCTCACCCACACCGGCTACGGCCTGTCCGCCATCTCGCACATCGCCGAGACGAGCCGCATCCAGGGCCAGGACCTCTATCCCGAGGTCGCCGACCGGCTGCGGCACGCGCTCGGCCTCCAGGCCAAGTACGAGCTCGGCGCGGCGGTCCCGAGCTGGCTCTGCGGCGGCACGCTCAAGGATCACCTCGGGCCGGTCACCGAGGTGGGCTTCAACGCGCTGCACCACCGCATGGGGTACGGGATGACGAACACCCAGAACCTCACCGAGTCCCGGCGCCCGGCGGGCACCGACAACCTCTTCGTCGCCTGGGAGACCCTCACCCATGCCGGCAACCCCGACTGACCGTTACGCGCGGGGTGGTCCGCACCTCTTGACGCCCCCTTACTTCACTTCTTAAATCATGGAGGCGCCTAAGGCTCTCGTCATGTCATGGGCATGGCGAGAGCCTGTCTTTCCCCCACACCCGACGGAAGTGAGAGTCATGCCCTCCGCCCGCTCAGCACGGCGGCCGCTGTTCACCGCCGTGACAGCACTCGCCCTGGCCCTGGCCACCGCGGCGCTCGGTCCCACCGGCCTCACCGGGAACACCGGCCCCGCCGAAGCGACCGCCGCCTCCCGCACCGCCGCCCTCCAACCGGCGGCCGAGGCAGCCGCCGTCACCTTCTCCGACACCTTCGACGGCGCCGCGGGACTCCCCGTGGACGGCTCGCGGTGGCAGATCGAGACCGGCGACAACGTCAACAACCACGAGCGGCAGTACTACACGGCCGGCAACCGCAACGCCGCCCTCGACGGCCAGGGCCACCTCGTGATCACCGCCCGCAGGGAGAACCCCGGCAACTACCAGTGCTGGTACGGCCGGTGCGAGTACACCTCGGCACGGCTCAACACCTCCGGCAAGTTCACCGCGCAGTACGGCCACGTCGAGGCCCGGATGAAGGTGCCGCGCGGCCAGGGCATGTGGCCCGCGTTCTGGATGCTCGGCAACGACCTCGGCCAGGTCGGCTGGCCCGCCTCCGGCGAGATCGACGTCATGGAGAACGTCGGTTTCGAGCCGTCCACCGTGCACGGCACCCTGCACGGCCCCGGCTACTCCGGCTCCGGCGGCATCGGCGCCGGCTACACCCTGCCCGGTGGCCAGGCCTTCGCCGACGCCTTCCACACCTTCGCCGTCGACTGGTCGCCCGGGAAGATCACCTGGTCCGTGGACGGAACCGTCTACCAGACCCGTACGCCCGCCGACCTCGGCGGCCGCGCCTGGGTCTTCGACAAGCCGTTCTTCCTCATCCTCAACCTCGCGGTCGGCGGCTACTGGCCCGGCGACCCGGACGGCTCGACCGCCTTCCCGCAGCAGCTCGTCGTCGACCACGTCCGCGTCACCACCGCCGACGGCCCGACCACCGGGGGACCGATCACCGGCATCGCCGGCAAGTGCGTGGACGTGGCCGGGGCGAACAGCGCCGACGGCACCCCCGTGCAGCTCTACGACTGCAACGGAACCGGCGCCCAGCAGTGGACCGTGGGGGCCGACGGCACGATCCGGGCGCTGGGCAAGTGTCTCGACGTCACCTCCGCCGGTACGGCCGACGGCACCCCCGTCCAGCTGTGGGACTGCAACGGCAGCGGTGCTCAGCAGTGGACGGCCAACGCCGCCCGGGACATCGTCAACCTCGGATCCGGCAAGTGCCTGGACGCCACCGGCAACAGCTCCGCCAACGGCACCAGGCTGCAGATCTGGTCGTGCGGCGGCGGCGCGAACCAGAAGTGGACGGTGACGCGCTGACTTCGCCCGGCCGGTAACGCGCTGACCGGCTGAGCCGTCGGCCGGCGACGCGGGCCGCCCGCCTACGCTGTACCCGTGCCGCCCACTCCCCGCCTCCACCGCGTCGCCGTCCTCGTACTCGAAGGGGCGAAGCCGCTCGACGTCGGCATCCCCGCGCAGGTCTTCACGACCCGCGCGAGCATGCCGTACGAGGTGAGGGTGTGCGGCGCGGAACCCGGGCTGGTCGCCGGGGGCGACGGTCTCTCGTACGCCGTCGCCCACGGCCTCGACGCGCTCGACTGGGCCGACATCGTCTTCGTCCCCGGCTACCGCTTCCCCGACCGCGAGGACCCGCCGCGCGGCGTGGTCGACGCGCTGATCGCGGCCCACGACCGGGGCGCCCGCCTCGCCGCCATCTCCACGGGCGCCTTCGCGCTCGCCGCGACCGGTCTGCTCGACGGCAAACGGGCCACCACCCACTGGCACTACACCCAGGCCCTCGCGGCGAAACGCCCCCTCGTCCACGTCGACGAGAACGTCCTCTTCGTCGACGAGGGGAGCGTGCTCACCTCCGCCGGCGCGGCCTCCGGCATCGACCTGTGCCTGCACATCCTCCGCGGCGACCTCGGCGTGGCCGCCGCGAACCACGCCGCCCGACGCCTGGTCGCCGCCCCCTACCGCAGCGGCGGCCAGGCGCAGTACGTGCCGCGGAGCCTGCCCGAGCCGCTCGGCGAGCGGTTCGCCGCCACCCGCGAATGGGCCCTGCACCGGCTCGGCGAGCCGCTCACCCTCGATGTCCTCGCCCACCACGCGGCGGTCTCGGCGCGCACCTTCTCCCGGCGCTTCGTCGAGGACACCGGGTACACGCCCATGCAGTGGGTGATGCGCGCCCGCGTCGACCTCGCGCGGGAACTCCTGGAGCGCTCGGAGCGGAGCGTCGAGCAGATCGCCGCCGACGTCGGCCTCGGCACCGGAGCGAACCTGCGACTGCACTTCCAGCGCATCCTCGGCACCACGCCGAGCGACTACCGGCGCACCTTCACCAAGGGCGAGTAGACCCTCCGGCCGGGTCTTGGCGCGATCCTTGCGGACCGTGGCGATCTCGCCTCTGTCAGGACCGTTCCCGCCGAGCGAACCTGGTGGCGACGCAGAAGTTGAAGGGACACCATTCATGACTCGCATCGCCATCAACGGATTCGGCCGCATCGGACGCAACGTGCTGCGCGCACTGCTCGAGCGCGACACCGACCTCGAGGTCGTGGCCGTCAACGACCTGACGGAGCCGACCGCCCTCGCGCGACTGCTCGCCTTCGACTCGACCTCGGGCCGCCTCGGCCGTCCCGTGAGCGTCGACGGCGACACCCTCGTCGTCGACGGCCGCCGCATCAAGGTCCTCGCCGAGCGTGAGCCGGCGCAGCTTCCCTGGGCCGAGCTCGGCGTCGAGATCGTCCTCGAGGCGACCGGCCGCTTCACCAACGCCAAGGCCGCCCGCGCCCACATCGACGCCGGTGCCAAGCGCGTCCTCGTCAGCGCGCCCGCCGACGGTGCCGACGTCACCCTCGCGTACGGCGTCAACACCGACGCGTACGACGCGGAGCTGCACACGATCGTCTCGAACGCCTCGTGCACCACGAACGCGCTCGCGCCGCTCGCCAAGGTCCTCGACGACCTGGCCGGCATCGAGCACGGCTTCATGACGACGGTCCACGCCTACACGCAGGAGCAGAACCTGCAGGACGGCCCGCACCGCGACCCGCGTCGCGCCCGCGCCGCCGGCGTCAACATCGTTCCGACCTCGACGGGTGCCGCCAAGGCGATCGGCCACGTGCTGCCGAACCTGGACGGCAAGCTGTCGGGCGACTCGATCCGCGTTCCGGTCCCGGTCGGCTCGATCGTCGAGCTCAACACGACCGTCGCCCGCGACGTGACCCGTGAGGACGTCCTCGAGGCGTACCGCGCCGCCGCGGCCGGTCCGCTCGCCGGTGTCCTGGAGTACTCGGAGGACGCGCTGGTCTCCTCCGACATCACGGGCAACCCGGCCTCGTCGATCTTCGACTCGGAGCTCACCCGCGTCGAGGGCCGCCACATCAAGGTCGTCGCCTGGTACGACAACGAGTGGGGCTTCTCGAACCGCGTGATCGACACGCTCCAGCTGCTGGCCCGCTGACCCCGGACGCCACCACCGAGCACCGCCACCGCACGTCGCCCTCGCCGAACCACGGATTCGGCGGGGGCGACGTGCGTTCTGGGCAGATGCACAAAGGGGTGGCGCGAGGTCTGGGCTCCTGCGGACAGACACCCGCCCCGGTGAGCTCGATCATGGCCTGGTCACGCTTGCGAGGACGCGCAACGTGCCGGATCCGTAAAGGAGTTCGTATGCCAGGGAGAACGAGTCGCGTGTTCGGCGGTCTTCTGCTCGCGGCCGTGATGGCCGTGTGCACCGCGCCGGGCACGGCCGGCGCGGCCGCCGACGCGGGGACCGCGGGCACCATTCCGTCCGTCGGCACCGACTGGGGCCGGACGGGGCCGTACGAGGTGGCCGTCGACATCGAGGCGGTGCACACCTTCTACTACCCCCGGAACATGGGGCAGTCGGGCGAGCGCCACCCGGTCGTGATCTGGGGCAACGGTACGGGCGCCGTGCCCGGCGTCTACAGCTCGCTGCTGCGGCACTGGGCGAGCCAGGGCTTCATCGTCGCCGCCGCCAACACCCCCACGTCGAACTTCGCGATCAGCATGCGCGCGGGGATCGACGTCCTGGAGCACCGGGACGCCGACAGCTCCAGCAGGTTCCACGGCAAGGTCGACCTCGACCACATCGCCTCCGCCGGTCACTCGCAGGGCGGAGCGGCTGCCGTCAACGCGGCCGTCGACCCGCGGGTCGACACCGCCATCCCGATCCAGCCGGGTCCGCTGACCGACCCGGACCTCATGGACGAGCCCGTCTTCTACCTGGCCGGCCAGCGCGACCTGACGGTGTGGCCGGCCCTGGTGAAGGCCCTGTACCGGGACACGGACCACGCCCCCGCCGTGTACGGCGAGGTCCGCGGCGCCGGGCACCTCAGCTCCATCGGCGACGGCGGGGACTTCCGCGCCCCGACCACCGCCTGGCTGCGCTACTGGCTGCTCGGCGACGAGAACGCGCGCGGGATGTTCTTCGGCCCCGGGTGCGGCTACTGCGCCGACGGCGACCTGTGGTCCGGCTGGGACCGTAACGCCAAGGCGCTCCAGATTCCCGGGCCCGCCGCCTGACATCGGCCCCGCACACACGACCGGCTCCGGGTCGGCCCCTCGGTGAGGGCCCGTCCCGGAGCCGCGTCGCTCCCCGGCATCAGCGGCGTACGGCTCGCAGCAGGAGGATGGCGCCGAGGGCCGGGACGCCCAGCGAGAACACGAGGATCAGCAGGATCTCCATCGGCCCGATCCGGGACGCGTCTCCGAGCAGCGCGCCCAGGAGGACCACGACGGGCACGGCCGCGCCGGTTGCCGTTCCGATGAGCTTCTGACGGTTCTCCCACTGGGGTGCGCCCCACAGCAGCACCAGGGCGACGATCAGCGCGATCGCCCCGGCGTACGGGTTGAGCAGGAGGAGCACTCCGGAGACGCCGAGCAGGATCGCGATCAGCTTGGTGCGGCCGGTCCTGGGCGCGGCCGCAGGTCCGGCCGGGGACTCCTCGGCGAGGGCGGAGGCGGCGACGGTACGGGGCTCGCCGAGGCCGGCGAGGACGGCGCGGACCTGGTCGTCGCCCTCCGCGCCGCTGACCTCGATGTGCTCGCGGAGGTCCGCGAGGAGCTCGGCCCGGCGCTCGGCGGGCAGCTCGGCCGTCTCACGCGCGACGGCGTCGAGGTAGGCGGCGACGAGCGGGTGCCGGTCGGTGGTGTTCATACGGGGTCCCCCTGTGGGTCGGTGAGGAAGTGATCGACGGCGTCCCTGAACAGCGGCCACGCCTGGGCGAACTCGGCG
Source organism: Streptomyces sp. CB02980 (assembly GCF_014451325.2). Lineage (GTDB taxonomy): Bacteria > Actinomycetota > Actinomycetes > Streptomycetales > Streptomycetaceae > Streptomyces. The sequence goes on from NZ_JACSCH020000012.1 coordinate 238,634, forward strand.
AGGGACGCCCGGCCGACGCGCGTGAGCGTGTAGTAGCGGCGCGGCGGTCCGCTGGGGGAGTCGCGCAGCTCGGTGTCGACGAGCCCTTCGCGGCGCAGTCGAGACAGCAGGGGGTAGATCGTGCCCTGACTGGTGGTCATGACGCTGACCGCGGAGAGCTCTGCGACGAGCTCGACGCCGTACTTCGGCTCGTCCCTGAGCAGCGCGAGAACGCAGTACTCCAGCACTCCCTTGCGGAGCTGGCTGGGAACCCTGTCGCCCGCCTCGTTCATTGCGTTACCAGGAACCATGCAATGCAAGATAGCTCGGGAAGGTGAGCACGACAAGCCCGACCCCCGGGGGGTGTCACTCTCCCCCCGGGGGTCGGGCCCCGTCCCTGCGCTCTCCGTCAGCCCGCGGCCCGGTATGCCTCCGTCAGCTTGCCGACCGCGCCCGCGAGATCACCCGTGAGCAGCAGATGGTCCGCGTCGGCGAACGGCTTGGCCGTGGCCTCGGTGATGTGCCGGCCGATCCTCTTCTGGACGATCTGCCGCGCCACCGCGACGAGCTTCCGCCCCTCGGCGGAGTCGCCCCGGCCGACCGCCTGGAGCGCCCTGGCGGCGACCCGGAGCGCCCGCAGCGCGGGCTCCCCGCCGGACGGCGCCGGGGTGAGGGTGGTCAGCCCCCAGCCGTACGGGTACTGCGGGTCGTAGCTGCTGTCGCCCACGTTGAGGGGCAACTGGGCCTCCGACTTCGGCCAGGTCACCGGAAGCTGCCCGGTGAACGGCCGCTTGCCGTAGAGGACGTCGGCGACGCCGTCGCCCTCCGTGCCAGGCAGCCAGGAGGCGACCAGGGCGTCGACGGCCGGCAGCCGGTCGCCGATGAGCTGCGGCCGTCCCGACACGACCAGGACCGCGCACGGCATCGCCGCGCAGACCTTGTCGACCGCGGCCTTGTCGGCGGCCGTCAGCTCCAGGTCGTTGCCGTTGCCCACGTCGCCGAACCCCTCCGCGTACGGGGTCTCGCCGACCACCACCACACCGACGTCGTAGCCGTCGGTCGGCGCGGAGGCGTCCTTCGACCAGCCGATATCCGCCTCCGGCGCGGCCTTCCGCATCCCTTCGAGGATCGTCGTACCGGTCGTGGTGCGGCCGGACGAACCCTGCCAGCTGATGGTCCAGCCACCGGCCTGGTTGCCGAGGTCGTCGGCGTTCGACCCGGCCACGTACACCTTCTGGGCGGGCTTCAGCGGCAGGACGGAGCCCTCGTTCTTCAGGAGCACCTGCGACTTCGCCACGGCCTCCCGAGCCACCGCGCGGTGTTCGGCCGAGCCGATCGACGGCAGGTTCGTGGTGTCCGCGTACGGCTTCTCGAAGAGACCGAGGCGGAACTTCTGGGTCAGGACGCGGGCCACCGCGTCGTCGATCCGCGCGGTGGAGATCCGGCCGGACTCGACCTCGGAGATGAGGGTCCGGGTGAACTCCTGGTAGTTCGTCGGCACCATGATCATGTCGAGACCGGCGTTGATCGAGGTGCGCACATCGCTGGGGTAGTCGCCGGGGATCTGGTCGATGGCCTGCCAGTCGCTGATGACGAAGCCCTCGAAGCCCATGCGGTCCTTGAGGACGCCGTTGATCATCTCGGCGTTGGCGTGCATCTTCACCGGACCCTGCTCGTCCCCGAGGACGTCGAGCGAGGAGTACGAGGGCATGACCGTGCCCGTACCGCGCTTCACCGCCTCCGCGAACGGGGCCAGGTGCACGGCCTCCAGCTCCGCGCGGCTTACCTTGGTGACGCCCTGGTCGATCGTGTACGAACCGGTCGTCGAGGAGCCGAAGGCGGTGCCGCCGTCGCCCACGAAGTGCTTGGCGCTGGTGAGGACCTTGTCGTTGCGGTCGAGGTCCTTCCCGTTCCGCGCGCCCTGCATGCCGTTGATGACGGTCTCCATCGCGGTGACCAGCGCCGGGTCCTCGCCGAAGGCCTCGTAGGAACGGCCCCAGCGCTCGTCGCGGGTCACACAGAGGCACGGGGCGAAGTCCCAGGGCACGCCGGTCGCCCGCACCTCCTTCGCGGTGACGGCGCCGGTCCGCGCGGCGAGCTCCGGGTCACGGCCGGCTCCGATGCCGATGTTGTGCGGCATGATCGTCGCGCCGATGACATTGTTGTGCCCGTGCACCGCGTCCACGCCGTAGATCAGCGGGATCTGGTAGCGGGTGGCCTGCGCGCGCAGCTGGTACGCGTCGACCATCGCCGCCCAGGCCGCGGGCGTGTTGGGCGTGGGCACCGAGCCGCCGCCGGAGAGCAGGGATCCGAGCGCATAGCCGGCGATGTCGCCCTGGGCCCGCAGCGCGTTGCGCTCGGCCTGCGTCATCTGGCCGGCCTTCTCCGCCAGGGACATCCGGGAGAGCAGATCGGCGACCCGCTTGCGCACCGGCAGCCGGGCGTCGAGGTACGGCAGGCCGTGCGCGTTCACCACGACCAGCGGGGTCTCGGCGGGCGCCTTGGCGCCGTCGACGGTGAGCCGCAGCGGAATCGTCTCGGCGGACTCGGCCGAACCGTCCTTCAGGGTCTGCACGGTGATCGAGCGGGTCGTACCGGAGGGCGTCCCCGCGGGGAACACGACGCTGCCGGTGACCGGCCGGTAGTCCTTCCCCGGCTCGGCCCCTCCCGGCTCGGTGCCGCCGCTCTCCGTCTCGTACGTCACGGTGACGGGCTCACCGATCGGCCCGGAACCGGTGGTGGCCACCGAGACGTCGACCCGGGCAGTGCCGCCCTCGTCGACGGGGTGCACGACGGACTTCGTGACCACCTTGGTGTTCAGGGCGGGCTCCGCCGTGCCGTACAGCTCGACGCCGTCCAGGGCGAACGCTCCGGGCCCGCCGGTCGGGAGCGTGACCGCGTACCCCCACATCCGGTCGAGGCCGAGGACCTGGTCGATGCCGCCGACGGGCTGGTAGTCGGTCCGGTACTGGAACTCCGAGAACGGGACCTCGACGAGGTGCCAGCCCTCCCAGTCGTCGGTGAAGGAGGTCGTCCACAGCTCGGACGCCTCGCCGTTCGCGCCGCCGTCCTTGAGCTCCAGGGCGATCCGCCTGCCCGAGCCGGGCGGCAGCGGTGCCGTGTTCTGGCCGTACCACCAGAACCGGATGCCCCTGTACGCCGTCCAGTCGTGCGCCGGCCGGTCGAAGGCGAAGTCGTGGGTGAAGCCGCCCCAGCCGCTGATGTCGTAGCGGCCTTCGAGGACCTTGCCGCCCTCGGGGGCGTCGGCGCGCTCCCTCAGTTCCAGCTTCGGGTGCGACTCGGTGGCGTTGCCCCAGGTGAACAGGCCCTCGGCGGGTGGTGACGCGAAGGGGACCTCACCTTCGAACCGGTCGACGGCTCGGGGCGCGGGTTCCTGGGCGGCGGCGCTCGGGAGGCCGCCGGTGAGCAGACCGGTGAGGACGGCTGTCGTGGCGACGACGGCCGCGCTCACCGTTCTGCGGGGACGTGCGGGTGGCATTCGGGCTCCTTGAAGGGCCTGTGCGGAGGCCCTGTGCGGGGGAGGGGACGGAAGGGGTGGGAGGCGGCGGATCAGGCCGCGTTGTGGGTCCACTTCTGGTTGGCCCCGCCGGTGCAGGTCCAGATCTGCGCCCGAGTCCCGTCGGCGGAGGAGTTGCCGGTGATGTCCAGGCACTTGTTCGCGCCCGTGTTGACCACGTCGTGCGTGGTGGCGTTGTACGTCCAGCGCTGAGCCGCGGTGCCGTTGCAGTTGTACAACTGGACCTGGGCGCCGTCGGCCGTCGAACCGCCGGTGACGTCGAGACACTTGCCGAGCGCCCGGACGCTGCCGTCGGCGGCGAGCGTCCAGCGCTGCGCCTCGGTGCCGTTGCAGCCGTACAACTGGACGGGGGTGCCGTCGGCGCTGGCGCCGCCGGCCACGTCCAGGCACTTGCCGGCCGGACCGGTCAGGGTGCCGGTGCCGGTCTCGCCGCCGCCGGTCGTCCCCGACCAGGTGAAGGTCGCGGTGGTGCGGGCGGGCAGCGTGTACGTGAAGGACTGGTTGCCCCAGTCGACCCGGACGGACTGGGCGGAGGCGCCGCCGTTGTGGGCGATCAGCGCCTTGGAGCCGTCGGAGTTGCGCCAGGCCACGTTCTGGACCGTGCTGTTCGCGGTGGAGTCGATGCGGTACGCGCCGGGCTTCACGAACTTGGTGAGGTGGCCCGTCGTGTAGTACTCCACCGTGTAGTCGACCTGTCCGGCCCGGGCGCCGCCCTCCTGCACGGTGATGAGACCGGTGCAGGTGCCGCAGCCGCCGTTGTGCGGGCCCATGTTCTGGTTGAGCCCCAGGCTCCACTTGACCAGGCTGCCGCTCCAGTTGCGGGCGTAGTTGACGATGTCGCTCATGTCCTCGTTGTGCTGGTTCCCGATCCAGGTGCCGCCCGAGTGCTCGGTGCTGAACTGCTTCACCGAGGGGTACTGGTCGTGGACCTGGGTGCCCACGGCCGGGTCGCCGGAGTAGCCGTGCCAGGCGATGCCGCCGAACAGCGGATCGTTGCGCACGCCCGCGTCGTTGAGGATCCCGGCGCCGAAGCCGGCGTAGTCGCCGTAGTTCCAGTCGTGGACGAGGACCTTGGTGGTGATGCCCGCGGCCCGGAAGGCCGGGTAGACGTGGTTCTTGGTGAACTCGACGAGCCCTGCCGGGTTCCAGCTCATCCCCGGGTAGTTCATGGCGGTCGGGTTGCCGGCCTGACAGCAGTTCGGCTCGTTCTGCACGGAGAGGTAGTCGACCTTCACCCCGGCCGCCTGGTAGCTCTGCACGTACTTCACCAGGTACTGGGCGTACAGCGGGTAGTACTCCGCCTTCAGCCAGCCCATCTGGTCCATCCGGCCGTTGTCCTTCATCCAGCCCGGCGCGCTCCACGGCACGCCCTTGACCCGGAGGGCGGGGTTGAGCTGCTTGGCCTGCGCGGTCAGCAGCCGGACGCCGGTGTCGTAGCCGTTGGAGCCGAAGTCGTCGAGGTCGCAGCAGGTGTCGTCGAGGGAGACGTTCCCGGGCCGGGAGAGGTCCGAGGCGCCGATGGGGTTGCGGACGAAGGACAGACCGATGCCCTCGGTCGGCGAGAACAGCTTGCGCATCACGTCGTCACGGGTGGCGGCGCTGATGGCGCCGCCGCGCAGCAGATGGGCGGTGGTGTCGGTGATCGACGCGCCCCCGCCCTCGAACTGCTGGTACGTGGAGTTCTCGTTGACGGTGATCGTGTGGTTCGCGGAGCCGCCGGCCGGGCCGAACGCGAGGGGCGCCTGCTGGGCCAGACCGCGTGTGACGGTACGGCCGCCGGAGTCGGAGGTCGTGGTGAGCCAGACGTCGACCCGCTCGCCCGCGGCCTGGGCGGTGCCGGGCCCGGTGAGGACCAGGCTGCCGGCGACGAGGGCGCCGGCGGTCAGCGCGGTGAGCGGCCGGAGCCGACGGGTGCGGAGCACGGCGGCCGCTCGTCGCTCTCGTCTCTCCACTCCGCGCCGGAGGAACGCGCGTACCCGCATAAGTGTGTTATGCACCTGACAACCCTTTCGCCGCCTCGCGCCCAACAGGCAACAGCAGTAAGCCTTTTATCAAGGCATGAAGTTATGAGGCGCCCTTCTGCCCGTCAACCCTTCAAGCGTTGTTCGCTCTCATGGGTTGCGTTCGGTCGCCGCAAGAGGTTGGCAGTGACGCAACTCGCTTGCGAAGTTTGCGATACTCTTGCGTTCATGACGCGACGACTTGCTCAAGTGGCCAAGAAGGTGGGAGTCAGCGAGGCGACGGTCAGCCGTGTCCTCAACGGAAAGCCCGGTGTCTCCGAGGCGACACGGCAGTCCGTCCTCACCGCGCTCGACGTGCTCGGATACGAGCGGCCCACGCAGCTGCGGGGCGAGCGCGCGCGACTGGTCGGCCTCGTGCTGCCGGAGCTGCAGAACCCCATCTTCCCCGCGTTCGCGGAGGTGATCGGCGGCGCGCTCGCGCAGCAGGGACTGACCCCGGTCCTGTGCACCCAGACCAAGGGCGGCGTCTCCGAGGCGGACTACGTCGACCTCCTGCTCCAGCAGCAGGTGTCCGGAGTCGTCTTCGCCGGAGGGCTGTTCGCGCAGGCCGACGCCCCGCACGACCACTACCACCAGCTCGCCGAGCGCAACATCCCGGTGGTCCTGATCAACGCCTCCATCAAGGGGCTCAACTTCCCCTGCGTCTCCTGCGACGACGCCGTCGCCGTCGAGCAGGCGTGGCGCCACCTGGCCTCCCTCGGGCACGAGAGGATCGGCCTCGTCCTCGGCCCCAGCGACCACGTCCCCTCGCGCCGCAAGCTCGAGGCGGCCCGAGCCGTGGCCGAGGCCGCCGGCGGAGAACTGCCGGACGAGTACGTCGTACGGTCGATCTTCTCGCTCGAAGGCGGGCAGGCCGCAGCCACCCGCCTCCTGGAGCGGGGCGTCACCGGCATCGTGTGCGCCAGCGACCCGCTCGCCCTCGGCGCCATCAGGGCGGCCCGCCGCCGCGGCCTCTCGGTCCCCTCGCAGGTGTCCGTCGTCGGCTTCGACGACTCCGCCTTCATGAACTGCACCGAGCCGCCGCTCTCCACCGTGCGCCAGCCCATCGAGGCCATGGGACGCGCCGCCGTCGAGCTGCTCTGCGCCCAGATCCAGGGCACGCAGACGGACCCCGGTGAGCTCCTCTTCGAGCCCGAACTCGTGGTGCGCGGCTCGACGGCGCCGCCGCCGACCGTCTGACCCTTCCCCTCACCGTTTCCCGGCTCCGGCGCCGGGGAGGCCTCACCGCCTCCCCGGCGCCGGAGCCGTTCCTCGTTGACCTGCGCGGATGTGGCGGCCCAACTGCCGTTTCTGTCAAGGCTGTTGACAAAGCGGTGACCTGCTAGAAACCTGACACCCCGGCGGCGCAAAAGATTAACGAAAATGCTCAATAAGTCTGTATCTCGCCGTCATTCATTGTCAGAGTTCCGCTGGGTTCCTGGCTAGAGGCCCTGTGCCGGCTCCGTGCCGGAGGCCCAGCAGACGGAGAGGCCCATATGAGAGGCAAAATCCTGAGCTGGCGGCTGACGATCGGTGTCCTGATCGCCGGACTGATCGCCGTCGGACTCCTGCCGGTCACCGCCTACGCGGCGGCCGCGACCAACCTCGCCCTCGGCAGAACGACGACGGCATCGGGCGCTCACGGCGCCTACCCGGCGGGCAACGTCACCGACGGCGGCCAGCAGTCCTACTGGGAAGGCCCCGGAGGATCGTTCCCGCAGTGGGTGCAGGTCGACCTCGGCGCCGGAACCCGCGTCGACAGCGTCGTCCTGAAGCTCCCCACCACCTGGGAAGCCCGCTCCCAGACCGTCGCCGTGCTCGGCAGCACCGACGGCAGCACCTTCACCACCCTCGCCGCGCCCCGGTCACGGGCGTTCGACCCCTCCGTGTCGAACACCGTCACGGTCGGCATCACCTCCACGACGACCCGGTACGTCCGCGTCCAGGTGACGGCCAACACCGGCTGGAACGCGGCCCAGCTCTCCGAGGTCGAGGTCTACGGCGAGAGCGGCGGCCCGGTCGACCCGCCGCCCACCGGCACCAACCTCGCGCGCAACAAGCCCATCGAGGCGAGCTCCACGACACAGACGTACGTCGCGGCCAACGCCAACGACGACAGCACCACCACCTACTGGGAGTCCGCCGGCTTCCCGGCCGACCTGACGGTGAAGCTCGGCGCCGACGCCGATGTCACGGCCGTGGTCGTCAAGCTCGACCCGGCCCAGGTCTGGGGCCCGCGCACCCAGGCCATCCAGGTCCTCGGTCGGGAGCAGGCCGCCTCCGGCTTCACCTCGCTCAAGGCACGGGCCGACTACGCGTTCAGCCCCTCCAGCGGGCAGAACACCGTCACCATCCCGGTCACCGGCCGCTACGCCGACCTGCGGCTCACCTTCTTCTCCAACACCGGCGCCCCCGGCGCGCAGGTCGCGGAGTTCCAGGTCGTGGGCGCGGCGGCGCCCGGCCCCGACCTCACCGTCACCGATCTGACCTGGTCTCCGTCCACCCCCTCCGAGACGGACGCCGTGACCGTCGACGCCACCGTGCGCAACGCCGGCACCGCGGCGGCCGCCGCCACGACCGTCGAGGTCAGCGTCGAAGGTGCCGTGGCCGGTTCCGCCCCGGTCGGCGTGCTCGCCGCCGGCGCCTCGGCGACCGTCCCGGTCACCGTGGGCAAGCGGCCCATGGGCTCGTACACCGTCTCGGCGGTGGTCGACCCGACGGACACCGTTCCCGAGCAGGACAACGGCAACAACAGCCGGACCGCCGCCACGAAGCTGGTCGTCGGCCAGAGCCCCGGCCCCGACCTGCGGGTCACCGGGATCACCAGCAACCCGACCAGCCCCGCCGTCGGTTCCGCCGTCACCTTCACCGTCGCGGTCCAGAACCGCGGCACCACCGCCGCCACCGGCACGGTCACCCGGCTGACCGCGGGTACCACCACCCTCAACGGCACCACGGGCACCATCGCCGCGGGTCAGACGGTCAACGTGCCGATCTCCGGCAGCTGGACCGCCACCTCCGGCGGTGCCACGCTCACCGCGACCGCCGACGCCACGGGCACCCTCACCGAGACCGACGAGACCAACAACGTCCTCTCGCGCTCCCTCGTCGTGGGCCGGGGCGCCGCCGTTCCGTACACCGAGTACGAGGCGGAGGACGCCCGCTACCAGGGCACCCTGCTCACCGCCGACCAGAAGCGGACCTTCGGGCACACCAACTTCGCCACCGAGTCCTCAGGCCGCAAGTCGGTCCGGCTCGCCACCACGGGTGAGTTCGTCGAGTTCACCTCCACGAACCCGGCCAACTCCATCGTCGTCCGCAATTCCGTGCCCGACGCGGCCGCGGGTGGGGGCGCCGACGCCACGATCAGCCTCTATGTCAACGACGTCTTCGTCCGCAAGCTCACCCTGTCGTCCAAGCACAGCTGGCTCTACGGCAGCACCGACGACCCCGAAGGACTCACCAACCGTCCCGGCGGCGACGCCCGCCGCCTCTTCGACGAGTCCCACGCCCTGCTCGCCCAGTCGTACCCGGTGGGCACGAAGTTCCGCCTCCAGCGCGACGCCGGGGACTCGGCCTCCTTCCACATCATCGACCTGATCGACCTGGAGCAGGTCGCGCCCCCGGCCGGCAAGCCGGCGAACTGCGTCTCCATCACCGAGTACGGCGCCGTCCCCAACGACGGCATCGACGACACCGACGCCCTCCAGCGCGCGGTGACCGCCGACCAGAACGGCCAGATCCCCTGCGTCTGGATTCCCGCCGGCCAGTGGCGCCAGGAACAGAAGATCCTCACCGACGACCCGCTCAACCGTGGTCAGTTCAACCAGGTCGGCATCCGCGACGTCACCATCCGCGGCGCGGGCATGTGGCACTCCCAGCTCTACACCCTCACCCCGCCGCACGAGGCCGGCGGCATCAACCACCCGCACGAGGGCAACTTCGGCTTCGACATCGACCACAACACCCAGATCTCCGACATCGCCATCTTCGGCTCCGGAGCGATCCGCGGCGGTGACGGCAACGCCGAGGGCGGCGTCGGCCTCAACGGACGCTTCGGCAAGGACACCAGGATCAGCAACGTCTGGATCGAGCACGCCAACGTCGGCGTCTGGGCCGGCCGCGACTACTCCAACATCCCCGAACTGTGGGGCCCGGGAGACGGTCTCGAGTTCACCGGGATGCGGATCCGCAACACCTACGCCGACGGCATCAACTTCGCCAACGGCACCCGCAACTCGACCGTCTTCAACTCGTCCTTCCGCAACACCGGCGACGACGCCCTGGCCGTCTGGGCCAGCAAGTACGTCAAGGACACCTCGGTCGACGTCGGCCACGACAACCACTTCCGCAACAACACCATCCAGCTGCCCTGGCGTGCCAACGGCATCGCGGTCTACGGCGGGTACGGCAACACCATCGAGAACAACATCATCTCGGACACCATGAACTACCCCGGGATCATGCTCGCGACCGACCACGACCCGCTGCCCTTCTCCGGCCAGACCCTCATCTCCAACAACGCCCTGCACCGCACCGGCGGCGCGTTCTGGAACGAGGACCAGGAGTTCGGCGCCATCACCCTCTTCGCCCAGGGCCAGCCCATCCCCGGCGTCACCATCCGGGACACCGAGATCCTCGACTCGACCTACGACGGCATCCAGTTCAAGACGGGTGGCGGCGAGATGCCGGACGTGAAGATCACCAACGTCCGCATCGACAAGTCGGTCAACGGCTCCGGGATCCTCGCGATGAGCGGCGCCCGCGGCAGCGCGACGCTGGCCGGCGTCACCATCACCGACTCGGCCGAGGGCGACGTCCTCGTCGAGCCCGGCTCCCAGTTCGTCGTCAACCGGACCGGCTGACCCCGTGCCCATGAATCGAGAGCGAGGACGGATGAGTTTCCGCCACTGGAGATCACGGGGCCTGAGCGCCGTGATCGCGACCAGCCTCCTGGCCCTGGGAGGACCCCTGATGTCCGCCCGGGCGGCGGGCGGCCCCAACATCGCCCTGGGCGACGCCGCCGCGGCGTCCGGATCCCACGCCGAGTACGGCGCCGCGAACATCACCGACGGCAACCAGGGAACGTACTGGCAGAGTGCCGGCGGCACCCTGCCCCAATGGGTCCAGGTCGACCTCGGCGCCACCACCCGCCTGGACGAGGTGGTCCTGAAACTGCCCGCCGGCTGGGAGAGCCGCAACCAGACGCTGTCCGTCCAGGGCAGCGCCGACGGCACGAGCTTCGCCACCCTCAAGAACTCCGCCTCCTACAGCTTCGCCCCGGGCGCGGCCAACACCGTGACCGTCTCCTTCCCGGCCACCCAGGCCCGGTTCGTACGGGTCGACATCACCGCCAACACCGGCTGGCAGGCCGCGCAGCTCTCCGAACTGGAGGTCCACGCGGCCGACGGATCCTCGGCCGACCTGGCGAGCGGCCGCCCCCTGACCGCGAGCAGCCACACCGAGGTGTACACGGCGGGCAACGCCAACGACGGCAACCGGGCCACCTACTGGGAGAGCGCCAACAACGCCCTCCCGCAGTGGATCCAGGCCGACCTCGGCTCGTCCGTCCGCGTCGACCGGGTCGTCCTCCGGCTTCCCGAAGGCTGGGGCGCGCGCAGCCAGACCCTCAAGATCCAGGGCAGCGCGAACGGCACCGCCTTCACCGATCTGACCGCCTCCCAGGCCTACACCTTCGACGCCGCCGGGGGACGGGCCGCGACGATCACCTTCGACGCGACCACCACCCGGTACGTCCGGGTCCTCGTCACGGCGAACTCCGTCCAGCCCGCCGCCCAGCTCTCCGAGCTGGAGATCTACGGGCCGACCTCGGGCGACACCCAGGCACCGTCCGCACCCGCGAACCTCGCCCTCACCCAGCCGGCCACCGATCAGATCCGGCTCACCTGGAACGCCGCCACCGACGACACCGGCGTCACCGGCTACGACATCTACGCCAACGGCACCCTCCTGACCAGCGTCGCCGGGAACGTCACCACCTTCACCGACACCCGGCCGGCGAACCAGACGGTCACCTACCGCGTCCGCGCCAAGGACGCGGCGGGCAACCAGTCCGCCGACAGCAACGCCGTCACCCGCACCGGCGACACCGGCGACACCCAGGCCCCGACGGCGCCCGCGAACCTCGCGTTCACCGAGCCCACCGCCGGCCAGATCAAGCTGACCTGGAACGCCTCCTCGGACAACACCGGCGTCACCGGCTACGACGTCTACGCAGACAACGTCCGCCGGGGCAGCGTCGCCGGAGGCGCCACCACCTACACCGACACCCAGCCGGCCTCCGCGACCGTCACCTACCGCGTCCGCGCGAAGGACGCGGCGGGCAACCAGTCGACCGACAGCAACGCCGTCACCCGCACCGGCAGCGGCGGTGGCGGCTCCAACCTCGCCGTCGGCAAGGAGATCAACGCCTCCTCCACCGTGCACACCTTCGTCGCGGCCAACGCCAACGACAACAACGTCAGCACCTACTGGGAAGGCGCCGGCGGCAGCTACCCGAACACCCTTACCGTCAAGCTGGGCTCCAACGCCGACGTCGGCAGCCTCGTCCTCAAGCTCAACCCGGACACGGCCTGGTCGACCCGCAGCCAGACCGTCGAGGTCCTCGGCCGGGAGCAGAGCGCCACCGGCTTCAGCGGCGTCGCCGCCGCGAAGAGTTACACCTTCGACCCGGCGAGCGGCAACACCGTCACCATCCCCGTCACGGCCCGCGTCGCCGACGTCCAGCTGAAGTTCACCGCCAACACCGGCTCCGCGGCGGGCCAGCTCGCCGAGTTCCAGGTCATCGGCGTCCCCGCCCCCAATCCCGACCTCGAGGTCACCGGCCTCACCACCACGCCCGCCTCGCCCGTCGAGTCGGACCCGATCACCGTCAGCGCCACCGTCCGCAACAGCGGCCCGGCCGCCGCACCGGCAAGCGCCGTCGCGCTGCGCCTCGGCGGCACGAAGGTCGCCACCGCGCAGGTCGGCGCCCTGGCCGCCGGCGCCCAGACCACGGTCAGCGCCTCCATCGGCGCCCGTGACGCCGGCAGCTACCAGCTCAGCGCCGTCGCCGACGAGGCGAACGCCGTCATCGAGCAGAACGAGTCCGACAACACCTACACCCGCCCCACCGCCCTGGTGGTCACGCCGGTGTCCAGCTCCGACCTCGTCGCCGCCTCGGTGACGACGTCGCCGTCCAGCCCGGCCGCCGGTGACACGGTCACCTTCAAGGTGGCCCTGAGGAACCAGGGCACCGCGGCGAGCGCCGCGGGCGCACACGGCATCACCCTCACCCTGACGGACTCGACGGGCGCCACCGTCAAGACCCTGACGGGCACCCACAACGGAGCCCTCGCGGCCGGTGCGGGCGCCGAGGTGGACCTCGGCCCGTGGACGGCCGCCAACGGTTCCTACACCGTGAGGACGGTCGTCGCCGACGACGCCGACGAACTCCCGGTCAAGCGCGCCAACAACACCTCCACCCAGCCCCTCTTCGTCGGCCGGGGCGCCGACATGCCGTACGACATGTACGAGGCGGAGGACGGCACCGTCGGCGGCGGAGCCACCGTCGCCGGGCCGAACCGCACCATCGGCGACATCGCGGGCGAGGCCTCCGGCCGCAAGGCCGTCAGCCTGGACGCGACGGGGGAGTACGTCGAGTTCACCACCCGGCGCAGCACCAACACCCTGGTGACCCGCTTCTCCATCCCGGACTCCCCGGGCGGCGGCGGCATCGACTCCACCATCAGCGTCTACGTCGACGGGGTGCTCAAGAAGTCGCTCCCACTGACGTCGAAGTACGCCTGGCTGTACGGCGCCGAGGCCGGCCCCGGCAACTCCCCGGGCTCGGGCGCACCGCGGCACATCTACGACGAGGCGCACCTCCTGCTCGGCGAGACCGTCCCGGCGGGCAGCAGGATCCGGCTCCAGAAGGACGCCGCGAACACCTCCACGTACGCGATCGACTTCGTGAACCTGGAGCAGGTCGCCCCGGTCGGGAATCCGGATCCCGCCACGTACGCCGTGCCGGCCGGATTCGGGCACCAGGACGTGCAGAACGCCTTGGACAAGGTCCGGATGGACACCACAGGCACCCTCGCGGGGGTCTACCTGCCGCCGGGCGACTACCAGACGGCGAGCAAGTTCCAGGTGTACGGCAAGCCGGTCAAGGTGGTCGGCGCCGGACCGTGGTTCACGACGTTCCACGCACCGTCGGCCCAGGACAACACCGACGTCGGCTTCCGCGCCGAGGCGGCGGCCAAGGGCTCGCTGTTCAAGGGCTTCGCCTACTTCGGCAACTACACCTCGCGCATCGACGGACCGGGCAAGGTCTTCGACTTCGCGAACGTCACCGACATCGTCATCGACGACATCTGGAACGAGCACATGGTGTGCCTCTACTGGGGCGCCAACACCGACCGGATCACCATCAAGAACTCCCGGATCCGCAACCTGTTCGCCGACGGCATCAACATGACCAACGGCTCGACGGACAACCACGTCGTCAACAACGACGCGCGGGCCACCGGCGACGACAGCTTCGCCCTGTTCTCCGCGATCGACGCCGGCGGCGCCGACATGAAGAACAACGTGTACGAGAACCTCACCACCACCCTGACCTGGCGAGCGGCGGGCGTGGCCGTCTACGGCGGCTACAACAACACCTTCCGCAACATCCACATCGCCGACACGCTCGTCTACGCGGGCATCACCATCTCGTCCCTGGACTTCGGCTATCCGATGAACGGCTTCGGGACCGAACCCACGACCTTCGAGAACATCTCCGTCGTCCGGGCGGGCGGCCACTTCTGGGGCTCCCAGACCTTCCCCGGCATCTGGGTGTTCTCCGCGTCGAAGGTCTTCCAGGGCATCAGGGTGAACCACGTGGACATCGTCGACCCCACGTACAGCGGGGTGATGTTCCAGACGAACTACGTGGGCGGTCAGCCACAGTTCCCCATCAAGGACACCGTGTTCACGGACGTCTCGATCACGGGTGCGCGCAAGAGCGGTGACGCGTTCGACGCCAAGTCCGGGTTCGGTCTGTGGGCCAACGAGATGCCCGAGTCGGGGCAGGGGCCCGCCGTGGGCGAGGTGACCTTCAACGGGCTGCGGCTGAGCGGCAACGCGGTGGACATCCGTAACACCACCCCCGCCTTCAAGATCGACATCAACTCCTAGTCCGGCCGGCGGGAAGCCCTGCCCTTCCCTCGCGAGGCCGATGCAGGTGGCTTGCAGTCACTTGCATCGGTCTTGCGTGCGTTCTGTCGCCCGTGTCGTGCGACGGGTCCGCCGGACTCGGCCTCAGGCCCCTGAACTGTCGGTTTCCTGAGCGGTCAACTCGGCCCATCGGCCCCTGGCTGTCAGGCAATTACGAAATCAGCGCGATATCTTGCGTTCACTTGTTGATGGTGGTTGAGTGTGCGACGCCCCACAACGCACAGGCGGTGGGGCGACCTCCACGTTCAGGCCCGAAGGGGACCACCCATGAGAAGTGCCCGGTTCCGCCGTACGCGCCGCGCCAGCGCGGTCACCCTCGTCTCCGCGCTCACGCTGACCGCGCTCGCCGCCTGCGGCACGAGCAGCAGCAACAACAACGGCGGCGGCGGTTCCGAGGGCGGTGGGTCCTCCGACCCCACCGCTCCGCTGGACCCGAAGACCAAGGTCACGCTCACGATCGACTGCATGCCCCCCGCGGCGAAGGCGGCCGAGCTCAAGGAGTGGAAGGAGGACGTCGCCGAGTTCAACAAGACGTACCCCAACGTCACCATCGAGGGCCGCTCCACCCCCGGCCAGTGTCTGGAGCCGCCGCGGTTCACCGCGATGCTCAAGGCCAAGTCCCAGCCGGACGTGTTCTACACCTACTTCACCGACCTGCCGCAGGTGCTCTCCGAGAACGGCGCCGCCGACATCACCGCGTACGTCAACGACAAGAGCGTCCCGCTCCTCAAGGACATCGACCCGAACGTCCTCGGCTCCCTCAAGCAGGACGGCAAGCTGTACGGCCTGCCCACCAGCAACTACACGATGGGCCTGCTGGTCAACCGCAAGCTCTTCACCCAGGCGGGCCTGGACCCCGACGCCCCGCCGCGCACCTGGGAGGAGGTCCGCGCCGCCGCCAAGAAGATCGCCGGACTCGGCAACGGCGTCGCCGGCTTCGGCGAGTACAGCGCCGGCAACACCGGCGGCTGGCACTTCACCGCCCAGATGTACAGCGTCGGCGGCGAGGTCGTCGACGCGAGCGGCAAGAAGGCCGCCTTCAACAACGAGCTCGGCAAGCAGGTCGCCAGGAACCTCCACGCCATGCGCTGGGAGGACGACAGCATGGGCAAGACCCAGCTGCTCAAGTGGGGCGACCTGCAGAAGCAGATAGCCACCGACAAGCTCGGCATGTTCCTCGCCGCCCCCGACGACATCGCGTACATGGTCCAGCAACTCGGCGCGACGTACGAGAACTTCGGCATGGGCCCCATCCCCGGCGAGAAGAACACCCTGGCCGGCGGCAACAACTACATGATCAAGCAGGGCATCTCCGGCGACAAGATCAAGGCCGCCGTCGCCTGGCTCAACTTCAAGAACCTCACTGTCGGCAAGGGCCAGTTCGACTGGGCCCGCACCAAGCAGGACGCCCTCCCCGTCGGCGTCCCGCAGCCCAACTTCTGGCTGAACGGCTCCAAGGGCAAGGACGACGCCGCACGCGTCGCCAACGCCACCATGCCGGTCCAGAACTTCAAGTCCTTCATGGACAACCCCGTCGCCGGCAAGGCCGAGCCGCCGAAGGCGCAAGAGGTCTACAAGGTCCTCGACAACGTGATGTCCGGCCTCCTCACCAACAAGGACGCCGACATCGACAAGCTCCTCGCCACCGCCGAGGCACAGGTCAACCAGGTCCTCGCCACCCGGTGACGGGCACCGGCGGGGGCGGACCGACCGCCCGCCCCCGCCGGCCCGCCACCCCTCCCAGGACCACCCCGGCAGACCAGTACCAAGGAGCGACGATGTCGGCCCCCAGCCTGACCCCGAGCACGACGGGCAGCGCCCGTCACTCCCCGCCGGCCGCGGCGGGACCCGTACCCCCCGGCGGCCGTGCCCGCTTCGCGAAGAGCCTTCGGCGCAACCTCACCGCCCACGGCTTCCTCATCGGCGCCGTGCTCTGCTTCGCCTTCTTCTCCTGGTACCCGATGGTCAGGGAGTTCCTCCTGGCCTTCCAGAAGACCGAGAGCGGACAGTCGACCTGGGTCGGCCTCGACAACCTCGTCACCGTCGTCAACGACCCCGCCTTCTGGCAGGCCTGGCGCAACACGCTCCTGTTCACCGTGCTCGCGCTCGTCTTCGGCTTCGTCGTCCCCTTCGTCGTCGCCCTCGTCATCAACGAGTTCCACCACGGCCAGGGCTATCTGCGCCTGCTCGTCTACCTGCCCGTGATGCTCCCGCCGGTCGCCTCGGTGCTCCTCTTCAAGTACCTGTACGACCCCGGCTACGGCCTCCTCAACGAGCTCCTCCGCTTCCTCCACCTCCCCGAGCAGCAATGGCTCCAGGACCCCGACCTCTCCATGCTCTCCGTGGTCATCGCCTCCACCTGGATGAACATGGGCGGCGCGGCCCTGATCTACCTCGCCGCGCTCCAGAGCATCCCCGGCGAGCTGTACGAGGCGGCCGAGCTCGACGGCGCCGGACTGTTCCGCAAGATCTGGCACGTCACCATCCCGCAGACGCGCCTGATCCTCTCCCTGATGCTGCTCATGCAGGTCATCGCCACCATGCAGGTCTTCGTCGAACCGTTCCTGCTCACCGGCGGCGCGGGCCCCGAGGGATCGACCACGACCGTCGTCTACCTCATCTACCAATACGCCTTCAACTTCAACAACTACGGTGCCGCGGCGGCGCTCGGACTGCTCCTCCTCGTACTCCTGGCCGGATTCTCGGCGGCGTACGTGAAGCTCAGCCGCGCCGAGGACGAGTAGGACCGGGGAGACCAGCATGTCCACACGCACACTCATCTCGCCGGCGCAGCTCGCCCGCCCCGGGGGCAAGGCCCTCTACCGGGTGGTGTTCGCCGTCGTCGTCGGCGGCTTCACCCTGGCGTTCCTCGGCCCCCTCTACTGGATGGTGTCCAGCGGCTTCAAGGACACCCAGGAGGTCATCCAGACCCCGCCGACCCTGGTGCCGGAGACCTTCGCGCCGGAGAACTACTCGCGCGCCTGGGAGGTCATGGACCTCTCCACGCTGCTCTTCAACACCCTCTACTACGCGTTCGGCGCGCTCGCCTTCCAACTCGTCCTGGACGTGGCCGCCGCCTACTCCCTCTCCAAGCTCCGGCCGATCTTCGGCAAGGCCGTGCTCGGCATGATGCTCGCGACCCTGATGATCCCGGCGACCGTCCTCGTCGTACCCCAGTACCTGACCGTCCTGGACCTGCCGATCTTCGAGCGCAACCTGCTCAACTCGCCCTGGGTGATCTGGCTGCCCTCGGTGACCAACGCGTTCAACATCTTCCTGCTCAAGCGCTTCTTCGACTCGATCCCCAAGGAACTCCTGGACGCCGCGTCCATCGACGGAGCGTCCCCGATGCGGATCCTGTGGTCGATCGTGCTGCCCGTCTCACGGCCGATCCTCGGCGTCGTCTCGATCTTCGCCGTCGTGGGGGTCTGGAAGGACTTCCTCTGGCCGATGCTCACCCTGCCCGACCCGGCCGGCCAGACCCTCAACGTCGGCATCTACTCCCTCTCCAACGGCGTCCCGGTCAACGTCCTGATCGCCGCGCTCACCATCGCGTCCGTGCCGACCCTCCTCATCTTCCTGGTCTTCCAGCGCAACATCATGAGCGGCCTCACGGCGGGCGGCCTCAAGGGCTGACCGGCCCCTCCGCGTCACCGCGGCCACCGGCACCGGCGCCACCGGCAGCCACCCCGGCCACTCCGCCGGCCCGACCGCCCACGCCCCGCGCCCTCCGCACCACCCCATGCCTTCGTCGCCGGCCCGCCTTCCATGCCCCGCAGCAACCGGGCCGGCGACGAAGAACCCCGACCTGCCCGAAAGGACCGTCACGTGGCAGCCCCTCACTCGCATCGCACCGACGACTGGTGGCGCGACGCCGTCATCTACCAGGTGTATCCGCGCAGTTTCGCCGACGGCGACGGCGACGGCACCGGGGACCTCGCGGGCGTCCGGGCGAGACTGCCCTACCTCGCCGAACTCGGCGTCGACGCCGTCTGGTTCACGCCCTGGTACCTCTCGCCCCTGGTCGACGGCGGCTACGACGTCGCCGACTACCGCACCATCGACCCCGCCTTCGGCACCCTCGCCGAGGCCGAGAAACTCATCGCCGAGGCCCGCGAACTCGGCATCCGGGTGATCGTCGACATCGTCCCCAACCACATCTCCGACCAGCACGCCTGGTTCCGCGCCGCCCTCGCGGCCGGCCCCGGCAGCCCGGAGCGCGAGCTCTTCCACTTCCGGCCCGGCCACGGGGAGAACGGCGACATCCCGCCCAACACCTGGCCCTCCCAGTTCTCCGGACCGACCTGGACCCGGGTCGAGGACGGCGAGTGGTACCTCCACCTCTTCACCCCCGAACAGCCCGACCTCAACTGGGCCCACCCGGCCGTCCGCCGCGAACACGAGGACGTGCTCCGCTTCTGGTTCGAACGAGGAGTGGCCGGTGTACGGATCGACTCCGCCGCCCTGCTCGCCAAGGACCCGGCCCTCGCCGACTTCGTCGAGGGCGTCGACCCCCACCCGTACATCGACCAGGACGAGCTCCACGACATCTACCGGTCGTGGCGCGCCATAGCCGACGAGTACGGCGCCGTCTTCGTCGGCGAGGTCTGGCTCCCGGACTCCGAACGCTTCGCCCGCTACCTCCGCCCCGACGAACTCCACACCGCGTTCAACTTCAACTTCCTCTCCTGCCCCTGGGAGGCGGACCGGCTGCGCCGCACCATCGACGACACCCTCGCCGAACACGCCCCCGTCGGCGCCCCCGCGACCTGGGTCCTCTGCAACCACGACGTCACCCGCACGGTCACCCGCTACGGGCGCGCCGACACCGGCTTCGACTTCGCCACGAAGACCTTCGGCACCCCCACGGACCTCGCCCTGGGAACCCGACGGGCCCGCGCTGCGGCCCTGCTGACCCTGGCCCTCCCGGGATCGGTGTACGTGTACCAGGGCGAGGAGCTGGGCCTGCCCGAGGCGGAGGTGCCGCTGGACCGGATCGAGGACCCCATGCACGCCCGCTCCGGTGGCACCGACCCCGGCCGCGACGGCTGCCGCGTACCGCTGCCGTGGACCGCCGGAGCACCCTGGAACGGGTTCGGTTCCGACCCCGGCTCCGAGCCGTGGCTTCCCCAGCCCCGGGACTGGGACGACTACGCGGTGGACCGGCAGCAGGCGGACGGGGACTCGATGCTGGCGCTGTACCGCGAGGCGCTGAGGCTGCGCGGCTCGGTCGAGGGCTTCGGCGACGGCCCCCTGACCTGGCTGCCCGCGGCGGAGGGCGTACTCGCCTTCGCCCGCAGCGAGGGCCTGCTGTGCCTGGTCAACCTGTCCGCGACCCCGGCCGGACTCCCGGCGCACGAGGAACTGCTCCTGGCGAGCGGCCCGCTTGACGCCGACGGCCGACTGCCCGCGGACACGGCGGTGTGGCTGCGGACCTGACGCTTCTCGTACGGCCATGAAGCGTGCCCGGTCCCGGTACCGGGCGCGCCGTGCCGCGCCGGGTGGCTCGCTGCCACCGGGCGAGGGCTCAGACCCCGCCGTCGTACCGGCGGAGGACCTGGGGCAGATAGTCCGCGCCGGGACCGAGACGGGCCGCCTCGGCGGGCCGAGGGCACGAAGGCGACCTCGTCCAGCTCGGGCCCGGCCCCGTGCCCGGTATCCGCGGCCACGAGCTCGGCATGCCGACGGAGCACGAGGGCGCGGGTCACGGGCGGGGCGAGGAAATGGAAGCCGAGACTGCCGAACCGGTGTCCACGCGTGACCGCGAACAGCCGCAACTCCCCGTCGGAGGTCCGGACCCCGAGCTCCTCGGCGAGCCGCCCGCGCACCGTCCACCGGGAGCCGGCGGCGTCGCGCCGGCGGCGGCCCCCTAGAGCCGGGCCTCGTCCACCCTCAGCTCCGCACCTCGGATCGTGTCCATCACCGCGTCCGACACGGCGTGCATCCGGGGCTCGCGGAGGTCGAGGACCGGCGACGGGTTCGAGACGCCGTGGGCGACGAGCAGGTTCATCAGGGGCCAGAGGGCCTCGGACCGCCTCGGCAAGGGGATGCCGAGTCCGTCCGGCGCGACGACCTGGGCCGTCGTGACTCCGGCGAGAAGATTCGTGCGGGCCCAGTCGACCACCTGGGAGCCGCCGTTCGGACCGACCCGGAGAACGACGTCCCTCGTGTGGTGCATGACCGCCAGATAGTTCATCGGCACCGTGAGGCGCCTGACCACGTCGTACGCGGGAGAGCCGTCCGCCGGACGGACGCGGAACAGCGTGTCCAGAACCGGACCGTGGTCCTGGAACGTGGTCCGGCCGCGCAGCGACAGGAACCGGGCGAGCACCAGATGCCCGCCACGGCGCGACCAGCGGCGGGAGACGGAGCCGAAGGCTCCCTCCTCACCAGGGAGGAACTCCGCAAGACGACGGGCCTCCTCGCCCGGCTCGGTCACCGGCGCCCGCTGCTCGGTGACGTCGCGGGCCACGGCCGCGTACCGGGCCGCCGTCGCCGCGTCGAGGCGCCGGAGGTCGATGAGGTCGCCGTCCATCACGACGCCGCCGACCGACCGGGAGATCCGCATCTGCTCCAGCTGCCGACGGGCGTAGCGGGTCACGTCGGTCACGCGTCCGTCGAGGTCGATCACCCGGCAGGTCCTCGTCCCCGCCAGGAGAAGGCTGCGCGGCCAGAGGACCGTGACCTTCCCCGGCGTCGGAGCGTCCGGGGGATCGACGAGGACGGCCAGCCGCCCCGCCGTGATCGCCGAGAGGCAGAGGGACGGCACCTGGACCTCCTCGGTGACCTCGCGTCCCCCGGAACCCCGGCCGGGGTCCTCCTCGTCATGGACCCGCAGCCGCAGCCCGACCGTCGCCTTGAACTCGGCCGGATCGTGATCGCCGCCGTACGTCGTGAACGTCGCACCCCCTTCGGGGCTGTAGCGCACGAACGACGCCTCCAGGACGTCCGCCCGTACCAGGCGCGCGCCCACCACACCCCCGGGGGAGCGAGGCGCCCACACCACCGTGGTGTCGTCCCCGTACGCGGGGCCCGCGTCCCGCACCAGGTTCCGCCGGGTGATCCGGGGAAACTCCTGCCGGGCGCTCCGGACGGCCGAGAAGGGGATCATGACCGTTCCCACCGCCCCGATGCCCGACGCGCCGGCCACCCAGAACCATTCGGCGCCCTCGACCCAGGCGACGTACGCCACGACGAGGAACACCGGTCCGGCCAGACCGGCGAACGCGGCGAGGATCAGATTGCCGATGAGCGCGCCGGTGTAGCTGCGCATGGACCCCTCCTTCAGTCAGGTACCCCGGGGATCATCGTTCTTCCTCGTCCCGTGCCTGAGAAGGGGTCCCGGCCCGATTTCCGGCCTTTCCCGTTCGCACGGGGTCAGGACACGGACCTGCCGAAGAACTCCAGCTCCGCGACGGCCACCTGCTTCGTGGGGTCGGCCCGCCACGCCGTGCGCAGCACCAACTGCACCGTCAGCGCGTCCCGTACCCGCACGTCGACCCGCTGGGTGCCGCCGTCGTCGATGCGGTGCTGCGAGACGTGCGTCTCGCCGGAGGAGTCCTTGACCACCAGGTCGAAGGTGCGCGGGGTCGCCTGGCCGTCGGCCTGCGTGGTGTTCTTCGAACTGCCGGGGGTGATCAGGACGCTCAGCAGATCGGTCGGCTCGGCGAACCGGGCCTCCATGTACTGACCCGCCGAGTCGCCCGCGTACCCCGTGCCCCACCAGGTGTTGGAGTACCCGTCGCCCGCCAGCTTCGCCTGCTGCCTCGGCGCGGAGTGGGAGGCCGCCCAGGCCACCGGGTGGACCGGGACCCGCTTGGCGAAGTGGTCCTGGATCGCGCGGACGGCCGGGGGACCGCCGGCGATGCCGCCGACCACCACGGTGACGACCCCCGCCGCGATCAGGGCGCGGACGATCCAGCGGCTGCGGTCGCGGGTGAGCCCGGGACGCCGGCCCGCGTACGGGCCCTCGGCCGTCGAGAGCTGCTCGGGGACCATCGGAGTCGCACAGAAGCGGCAGAAGTGACGGCCCGGGGTGTTGGCGAGCGAGCAGGCCGGGCACGGCTTGCCGCCCTGCACGGCGACGGGCGCCTCGGCGGCCCGGACCGTCGGCCGGGCCGCCTCCGGACGTGCGGGGAGCACGGGCGCGGCGACGGCCGGCTCCACGGGACGGTTCCCGGGGACCGGGACGAGGAGCGACCGTACGAGCGTGTCCGACGGCCCGTCGGACGCCGGCCCCGCCTCCGGCACGGGAACGGGCGCGGGTGCGTCCGAGGCGGGGTTCACGGCGGGCAGCGGGGCGGTCACTTCCTCCGGACCGACGGAGGACCGGGTGTCCGTCACCTCGGCGGGGGAGGCGGCCGAACCCTCCGCGGCGGCCCGTGGCGCGTCGTCCGCCGGCGTGGCCTCCGGCTCCTCCCGGACCGTCCCCCCGGATTCCGAAGCGGCCGCCACGGACGGGGCGGACGGGGCGGACGACGAGGCGGCGGACGAGCCTTCCGTGCTCACCGCGCCGGCCGGGCTGTCCCAGCGCAGGAACGCTCCGCAACTGTCACAGAACGACTGGTCCGCCGCACGCACCGGGCTCGCGCAGTCCGGGCAGGGGCGGGACTGGGGCGCGTCACTCATCAGGGTCAAGCTCCTTCGGATGTACGGGAAGTGGTCGCCGAGGGCGGCGGGGAGGTCGTCACCGAGACCGTGAACGGCAGGTGCGCGGGACGGGCCGCGGCCACGACCGCGCGCAGCCGGTGCGGATCCACGGCGGCCGGGTCGGCGACCCGGAGAACCACGTGCAGTCCGGCGACGGGCGCCCCCGGGAACGGTCCGAGCGGCGCGGACGACCAGCTCGCACCCCCGCTCTCGGTGATCTCCGGGGGCACGCCGAAGGCGAGCCGGACCGCCGCCGCGAGCCCCTGCCGGGTGCCGCGCACCCGGTGCAGCGCCACGGCCGACGCGACCGCGTGGCGGCGGAGCGGCAGCGGCTCGTCGCCGTCCAGCTCCGCGCCGACCCAGGTCGCGAGGTAGTCCACGAAGTCGGCGGGGGCGAGCGCCGGCGAGAAGTACGCCTCCAGGGAGTCGAGGACGTTGAAGAGCGGAGCGAGGACGACGTCCAGGCCGGACACGAACCGCTGCCCGAAATCGTCCTCCGCGTACACGGCGGGCAGCGCCGCACCCAGCGGGTACGGGGTCGCGAGGCCCGGAACCGTACCCCGCGCCGACCCGCTCACCGCGCCTCGATCACACGGACGCGATGGTCGAACGGGAAGAGCAGCGCGGACGGCGCCAGCTCGATCCGGTCCGTCGTGTCACCCCTGCGGCCGGTCAGCGGATCGGCCGGATGCAGCAGGACCTCGTCCACCAGCTCCACGCCCGGCACCCGCTGGAGCGCCGCGAAGACCTCACCGGCCCGCAACGGGCGCCCGAACGGCCATCCCTCGCCGTGCGCCCCGCCCGTCAGCGGGTCCAGATACGCGTACAGCGCGTCCAGCGCCTCCGCCCGTACGCGCTCCGCCTCGGCCGCCCGGAAGGAGTGCAGCGTCGCCACCACCGTCACGCCCTGGTAGAACGGCGGCCCGACGGCCAGCCGCGTGCCCAGCGGGCGCCGCTCGTCGAGGAAGCCCGTCACCCGGGACAGCAGCTCCTCGCCCGGCACGAGCTGCTCGAACCGCAGCCGGCCGCCCCGGTCCGGCACGGCCTGCGGCACGACCAGGACCCGGACCGCGTTGTCGCCCGCCTCGGCGGCGTCCGCCGCCAGGCAGGAGATCCGCGCGGCCTCGGGCGCCGCCCGGCGCGCCAGCTCCTCGTAGTCCCGGGCGGTGACGGCCCGTTCCTGCGCACGGAGGCTGATCGGCGCGCGGGACTTGGCCTCCTCGACGGTCTCCCCGTCCACCCCGCCGCGCGCCGCCTCACGGTTCTCCACGCGCGCGATGTACGGGATGGAGCTGCGCAGGACGGTGATCGTGGAGCGGGCCACGTTCCCCGCCCGGCCGCCCCCGGTGCCGTACCGGACCGCCCGGATCGCCGCCCCCTTCGGCGGTACGGCGCCGAACTGCCGCAGCGTGCCGTCCGGTTGACGTACGCACGGCCCGAAGGCGATCTCGCCGGTGGTCGCGTCGAGGGTGACGTGCCGGTCACCGGGGCGCGAGGAGGCGAAGTCGCGGACGACGGTCCACTCCTGCCAGCCGGCCTCGGGGTCCTCCTCGTCGACGCCGCTGTCCGCCCGCTCGGCGACCTGGAGGAGCAGCGGCGGCCGGTCCACGACCGGCGCGTGCGCCAGCCGCAGCCGCTGCGCCGGCACGCCCTCGGACTCGCCGAGCTGCTCGTTCCGCACTGCCTCGGCGTGCGCCGCGCGGACCGTCCCGCCGATGGTGAACGCCTCCGCCGCCCGTACCGTCGGCGACTCGCTGTACGACGGCAGACCCGCGGCGGCCTCGACGACCCGGCAGCGCACCCAGCCCGCCTCGTGCCCGCCGAGGCGCGACACCGCGTGCCCGGACGGCATGTGCAGCACCACCTCGCCCGGCCGGTTGAGTCCGCCCGTGCTGTCCTCGTCGACCTCGCACGCGACCCAGCCCTCGGCCCCGGTCCACGCCTCCCACACCAGCGGCGGCCTGCGCGGATCGACACCGACACCATCCACCCGGCTGTCCAGGTCGAGGACGAGTACACAGTCCGGCACCGCCGCCGAGAGACCGAGCAGCAGCAGATCACCGACGCGCGGCAGGGGAGAGAAGGCGGGCACGTCCGCACCGCCGAGGAGATCCTGCGAACGGTCCTCGGGCGCGCCACCCGCCTCCTGGCGCAGGATGTGCGTCAACGAGCAGGGCACGACGGTCAGATCGGCGGCCGTCGCGAAGACGACCGCCTCCTCCGTCTCCGTACGTCCGGTGGACACCTCCGTACCCGTGGGCAGCACCACCGGCTCCGGCTGCGGCGCCGAGAGCCGGAAGGTGATGTCGGCGCGGGCGGCAGCGGGCGGGAAGAGCGTCACCCCGAGCAGGTCGAGGAAGGCCAGGTGGTTCTTCTCCGGGACCCGGTTGAGGCGGTAGACGAGCTGGTCCGCCATGTGCGCGACCGCCTCGACCAGGGTGACGCCCGGGTCCGAGACGTTGTGGTCGGTCCACTCGGGGCACGCCTGCTGGATGTAGCGCTTGGCGTCGTCGACGAACTGCTGAAAGCGGCGGTCGTCGAGATGGGGTGCGGGCAGGGCCATGGTGGTTTCAGTCCTCGGAGGGGATGACGTAGAAGGGGAAGACGAGATTGCGCGGGTTGTTGGCACCGCGCACCCGGTAGCGGATGTCGATGAAGAGGGTGGTCGGCTCCCCGGGGGCGGGAGAGACCGTGACCTCCTCCACGTCGATGCGCGGCTCCCATCGGTCGAGCGAGGACATCACCTCGTACCGGACCCGGCCCATCGTCGAGTCGTTGACCGGGGCGAACACCAACTCGTGGACCGCGCACCCGAATTCGGGCCGCATCGGCCGCTCGCCCGGCGCGGTGGCGAGGACGAGCCGCATCGACTCCTCGATCTCCCGGTCGCGCCGGACGAGCGCGATGGAGCCGCTCGGGCCGGTCCGCAGCGGGAAGGCCCAGCCCGCGCCGACGAAGTGCTCACTCAAGGGAAGGTCCTCCTCGGGATTCCGTGGGACGGGATGAATGCGGCAGTCGGAGCGGTCATCAGAACGGCGCGATCGCCGAAGCGGGATTGAGCATCGGCGGGCTCAAGGTGTGGAAGAGCGGCGCGTTGACCACGGCCTGGGTCAGCGCCGACACCTTGAACTTCGTCCCGGCCTTGATGTCCACGCCGAGCCCCGCGTTCAGCGTGATGCGCCCCGTCGCGGAGAGTGTCAGGTCCGTCCCCGACTCGACCGTGACCCCCCGGGCCCCCGAGATCGTGACCGTCCCGTCGCTGTCGATCGTGAGCGTGGTGCGCGCCTCGTTCAGCTCGACGCTCAGCCCGCCCTTCGCGGTGCGCAGCCGGATGCCGTGCGAGGCGCGCGTCCGGCCGCCCTCCTCGCGCAGCTCCACGGTGTGACCGGTACGGGAGGTCAGGGCGCGCCACTGGACGCGCCCGCTGGTCGGATCGACGGGCGGCACCCGGTCGGTCGCCGGGGTGTGCTTGTCGACGCCGTTGTACAACCCCGCCAGCACGTAAGGGTGTTCAAGGGAGCCCCGGTCGAAGGCGCACAGCACCTCGTCGTCCACCTCGGGGAGCATCAGACCGCCGCCCCCGCGTCCGCCGAGCTGCGCGACCCGGCACCAGCCGCTCTCGTACGTCGCCGACAGCCACGGGAAACGCAGTCTGACCCGGCCGAGCGAGAGCGGGTCCTTGGTGTTCGTGACCAGCGCGACCGCGACGCCGGGCATGGGCGGGGCCGCCTCCCCGCCGCCGGAAGCCGTCCCGTACAGCGAACGGAACTGCCGCCCGGACACGGTCAGCCACGTGGCGAACTGCCGTCCGGAAGCGAAGACATGACGTACCCCGGTCGCGGTGTACCGCCCCTCGAACGGGAAGCCGGCGCCCTTCACGGCCACCGGCTGCCCCGGCTTCAGGGCCGGATTGCCGGTGACGGCGACCTCCAGCTCCGCGAACGACCCGGTGACGTCGTCGGCCAGCGCCGTCGCCGCCTGCGTCACCTCCGACTGCGTGGTGAACGGCGTGTCCGTCGCGGCCAGTTCCGCCGGACCGAACGGCGCGGAGAGCTGCGCCGGGGTGATGTCCGAGACGATCTCCTTGCTCGCGACGGCGGGCGTCGGCGAGGACAGCGCCTGCTTGGTACGGGGATCCCAGCCCCGCACGTCGACCTTCCCGACCTGCCCGGCGGCGGTCACGGACACCCGGCTCTGCAGCGTGTTGCTCCCGAAGTCCAGGACGTACGGGCTGGCCGCCGCCGGCGTGGTGTCCGCGGGCGCCGAGGAGGCCGGGGGCAGCGCGGCGAACACGAGCCGGCCCGCCGGGTCGAGCGACAGCCGGACGTCGTTCTCGCGCGCGAGCCGGGAGAGGAAGTCCCAGTCGGTGATGTTGGGCTGGGTGGCGAGCTCGTACACCGTCGGTGTCGCGTCGACCTTGCCGAGCGGGATCCGGTTGAGCCCGGCGAGCTTCCGGACGATGTCGGAGGCCGTCATGTTCGGATAGCCCTCGACGCGCCGGCTGCGCAGCAGACGGTGGCCGGGATCGTAACCGCGCACGATCAGATAGCGGCCGTGACCGGGCGCCGCGTCCACCTCGACGGCCGTGACCTCGCCGGTGAGCATGGGCTCGCCGAGCCTGCCGTCGGTGAACGGGGACAGCACCGCCATCGCGCCGACCTTGAGGAACGGGAACTTCGTGGTGAGGGTGCCGTCCTTGTCGCTGAACGTCAGCTGGAACGCGGACGGGACGTTGACGCTCGCGTCCACCCAGCCCTCGGTGAGGCGGACCGCGAGCGGGTCCGGCAGCGGCGTGCCGTCGAGCTGCACGTGGAGGACGGTGGTGAAGGTCTTCTCGCTCATGAGGCGCCCTCGGTCTCCGGCGTTTCGGTGGTGGACGGGAGCAGCAGTTCGGTGCCGGGGCGCAGCCGCATCGGGTCGTCGATGCGGTTCGCCTCCGCGATGACCCGCCAGCGGGTCGCGTCGCCGTACTCGCGCCAGGCGAGGGAGGCGAGGGAGTCACCGGCGACCGTGCGGTGCACCCGGCGGGCCGAGAGCGCGCCGGACGTCGGGTTCTGCTTCTTGGTCGCGCTGGAGATCTCGGTGAGGGAGAGCGAACACGTCGCGCGGATCGGGATCCCGCTGGGGCTGAAGAGGGTGTACGTCGCCGACACGGAGGTCACGTACGCGACGAACTGCACCGTCGAGAACGATCCCCAGGAGAACCGCACCCACGGCGGCGACGGCGCCTTCGCTGCGATGCTCTGCTGGGTCACCTCGCAACAGGACAGCAGCAGCTCCACCTGCTGCTGCACGTCGTTCGACGACGGGTCGCCCGAGCGGTCAAGGAAGACCTCCAGCTGGAGCTGGGCCGGCTCGCTGCCGGTGAACTTGGGCGGCGCACCCCGGTCGTACGCGACGGCCTGCTCGGTGAACCAGTGCGCGGACCGGCTCAGTTGGAGCTGATCCGGGTTGAACTCGAACTTCACCTCGCCGAGCTTCCCGCCGTACGAGCTGGACAGGTCGGTCGGCGGCTGGTGGATGGCGAGCGAGGCGCGGGAGAGGCCGCTGGCCGTCAACCCGCCGAAGAACGGGGCCATCTCAGGCGCCTCCCGCGTCGGTGAACCCGTGGTGCGCGATCTCCAGGGTCTCCGTCGCCACGGCCGGACTGGCCGGGTCGAGGGTCGGCCCCGTCCAGCGCACCGGCAGCACCTCGACCAGACCCCACTGCGCCACGATCGACCCGTCGGCGCGCAGCGCCGCGATCTGCGCGGTCGGACGGGTGATCCCCGTGGCGAGCGACGAGATCCAGGCGGCGACGTTCGCGGTCTCGGGGGTGAGCGGGCGGGTGAGCCGGATGGTGGAGAACGTGACACGGGTGGGCAGCTGCCAGACGAAGCCGTTGTTGCCCCCCTCCCGGCGCTGCTCCACCTCGACCTCGGAGGAGAGACCGTCACAGCTGTTGAACACGCCGAGGTCCTCGCCGTCGATGGTGAGCTTGAAGAAGACGGTGGATGCGGGGTCCGGCTGCTGGGGCATGGTGGCGGGTCTCTCGGATCGGCGCGGTCAGCGGTGAGTGGGGTGGTGAGGGCGGGTTTCGTCAGCGGCCGTGGTCTCGGAGGCGGCCCACTCGCTCGCGGTCGGCACGGAGCTCGGCACGGAGAAGCCGCGAGAGGGGGGTGACGAGACGGCGGGCCAACTCGTCGAGGTGGGTGGGTGATTCGGGGTCGGCGGGGCCCGGGGCGGCGGTGCGCTGCACGGACGGTGAGGGCGCGGCCGGGGCCGTCCGGGTGACCGTGGTGGCGGCGCGCGGCGCGGGTGCGGCGGGGGCGGGAGCAGGGGCGGCCGAGGTCCGTTGGAGCGGGGTGGGGGTGACCACGGGGACGGCCGGCGCGGGCGTCGCCGTCGGGGTCGCCCCGGTGGCGGGCTGACGCTGGACCACCGGCCGCGCGACGGGCCGCGCGGCGGACGGCCGGGCGAGGGGGACGACGGGACGGGGAGAGCCCTGGGGTGCGACCGTGCCGCTGCGGGGCGGAGCGGCGGGAGCGCGCTGAACGGTCGGGGAGGGGGCGGCGGTCGGCGTGAAGAGAGGAACGGCGGGGGGCGTCGCGGGCACGGGTACGGGCTGCCGGCGGCCGGGCGCGGCGGGGAGAGCCGGGGTGCTGGAGGGGGTGCTCGCGCTGCTCGGCAGGCTCGGGGTGAGCGGACGGGCGGTGGCGAGCGGATGGACGGCCCGCCGCTGCACCGTGGGCGCGGTGGCGCGGGGGAGGTCGGTGACGGTGACGACGGGCGGCTGCGCGGGAGCGGGAGTGGTGACGGGGGTGCGCGGGCCGGTGGGCACCGTGGACGCGGGGGAGTCGGCAGGGACCTGAGGCCGCGGTGCGGCCGTGGCGCGCTGGACCGGGGGAGGAGTCGATGGGGCCGGGACGGGGGCGTGAGGCACGGCGGCGGTCGACGGCACGGCGGGTACGTTCGCGACGGGTGCCGTGGGGACCACCGGCGCCTGGTGCTGGTGCTGGTTCGCGGTCGCCCGTTGCACGGGCGCGGACTCGGCCGACGTCGGGACGGGGTTGGCTGCCCGAGCGGGCACCTGCGGTCCGACGGGTCCGATCGGTGTGACGGGTCCGATCGGTGTGACGGGCCCAGGGGCGGGCGTGACGGGGTCGCCGGGGGCGGGCGAGGCCGCCTTGGCCGGAACGGACGACGACGGTGTCGCGGACGCGCGCGCGACCGGCGCGCCGATCGGAGGCCTTCGCGGCGCGGCGTTCGCACGCGATACCGGCGCGTCGGCGGTGGCGCGCTGAACGGGGGCGCCGAGTCCGGGCCGGGCCGGGGGAGTCGGCGGGGTGGCAGGCGTGACGGGGGTGGATGCGGGCGCCCGTGCGACCAGGGGCGCAGGAGCGGTCGGGCCTGCCTGAGACTTCGGTGAGGTGGGCCGTACAGGCGCGGCCTGAGCCGTGGGCGCAGCGGTGTCCGGGATCGCCGGGGAGGCCGTCGTCGCGGGACGTACCGGCGCGGTCGAAGGCGCGGGCGCGGCGACGGGTGCCGGAGCCGACGGGCGCGCGGGAGAGGCGGAGCCGGGCGTGGGCGACGCGCCCGCCGGGGGGACGGACGTGACGGGGGTCCGGGCCTCTGGGGTCGACGGAGTCACGGGGTTTCCTGCGGGGGAGGCGGACCTGGCGACGGTTCGGGCCACCGGAGGCGCCGGAGCCTCCGGGGTCGACGAGGTCGCCGTGGTCGAAGGGGTCGACGGAATCGCGGCGGCCGCGGGGGAGGAGGAACGCGCGGCGCTTCGGGCCACCGGGGTGGCCGGAGTCGCCGGGCGCACCGGCGCGGTGGGTCCGTTCTTGGGACCCTCTGCCACAGGACCGGCGGGCGCGGCGGGACTGGCCTTCGGCGCCGGCGCCGTGGAACCAGCGGGCGCAGGTGCCGACGACTGCCGTGTCGAAGGGCTCGCCCGAGGTGCCGACACCTCCGGAGTCGCCGGGACCGCCGGAGCCACCGGCGGCGTCGACGCCGTCGTGTTCCAGTCGGCGCCCGGTGCGCGCCGCGAGCGGCGTACGGGCGCGCGGCGCTGCACTGGAGTGCCGGGCGTGAGGCCGGGAGTCCCGGGCCCGCCGGGGGAAGCGGGACCCGGGACGTTCTGGGGCCGACCGGCAGCCGAGGGCTCCGGTGCGGCGGTGTCGGGCGCATCCGTGGGACGCGCCCCGTTCTCGGGCGTACGGGCGGGGGTCGCTGTCCGCCGGCCCGGCGCCGTGCCGGGCCCGACCGCGTCCGCGGGGCGCGCGGCACCGGCCGGAGCCAGTTGCCGCGGCGGCTGCACGGGCCGTGCGGAGACCAGCGGCGACCGCCGAACGGGCGCTGGTTGTACGGGTCGTGGCCGGGTGGAACTGTCGGAAGGTCGCGTGGTCCCGGCCGCACCGACCGTGGGCGCGGACGCCGGAGCAACCGGGTCGTCCGTCCCGCCGGTGGCCACGGCGGCACGCTGGACGGCGGGAGGCGCCGAGTGAGGCGCACCCGAGACGGCGCCCACGGTCCCTGCCTCGCGCGTCGCGCCGCCACCCCGTACCGGAGCGGCCGCAGCCTTCCCCCGTACGGGGCGAGGCGTCCGCGCCGGGCGGACGACCGGCGGCGTCGCGGGCACACGCTGCACAGTCGCAGCCGTCTCCTGGCCCGATCCCGCCGAACCTGCCGGACCCGTCGATCCCGACGGACCTGCCGCACCCGCCACCGGCAACCGCAGCCCCGGCAGCTCCGCCCCCTCGGAGCGCCCCGCCGACTCCCGCTCCACGGGCAGGGGCACCGCCCGTACCGCGTCGAGCATGACGCCGCCCGGTGCGTCCGGCACCGCCCCGTGGCCGAGGTCGCTCTGGAAGGAGGGGTTCCAGTGGGTCGCGAGCGACGCGGAGAAGCCGTACTCCGCGACGGTCCGCGGACCCGCGGCCAGGACCCGCTGCACGGGCGGCAACGCCCGCCACGCGTCCCCGGACGCCGCCGTCGGTGCGACGGACGCCGAGCTCTCCTCGCGTACACCGGATTCCGCGCCCCGCGCGTTCCGCGTCCGCGCCGTCCGCCACTTCTCGAACATCCCCACAGTCCCCTCCAACCTCCTTTCCCTGTACTGCCGTTACGCCTGCGACCGCTCCACCAGTGACGCCACCTGAGCCACGTACCTCCGTCGGTCGGCGTGCTCCAGATCGAGGATGTCGTCCATGCCCCAGTGGAAGTGGAAGGCGAGGTACGCGGTCTCCTCCTCGATCCGGTCGGCCGCGTACGTCACGATTCCCCCAGGCGGCTCCCGGCCAGCTCGACCTCGAAGGACTCCTCGCAGTGCGGGCACGCCACGGCGGCCCGGGTGTGGCCCTCCGCGTTGATCTGCCGGTAGAAGTCCTGGAGGAACGCCAGGTCGGAGGCGAACATGTTCTCCACCGTCCCGTCGTGGACCGACGGGAGCGTGCCGAGCCGGGTGATGACCCGGCCGAGCAGCACCACGGACAGGTACGCCGGGTTCTCGCGGACCCGGATGTCGCGCAGCGGGAGCAGCTCGTCCCGGGCCGTGGCCAGCCGCATCGCCCCGTTGCGGTGCACGGTGCCCGCCTCGTCGACGAACCCGCGCGGCAGCTCGAACTCGAACTCCGTGCGGAGCGGCTCCTGTGGGCGGCCCTGCTGCGTGCCCGCCGATCCCTCGCGTCGCATCAGCCGAGCGTCAGCTCTTCGAAGGTGATGGTGACCTGCTCGGTGAGGGCCGCGGCGTCGCCGGCCTTCGTCGCGCTCAACTCCACCTTGGTGCACCAGGCGTTGCGCAGGTTGTACCGCTTGACCTCGGTGAGCTGGTAGTCCAGGAAGATGATGGACGCGTCCTTGCGGGCCGAGCCCATGTCGCCGGCGATGGACGACGTGATCCACTCGGTGAACGCGGCGGACTGGGTCGCACCACGGGTCACCGTGCACTCACCGGCCTTCTTCACGCCGGGGAGCTTCTTGATGATCGGCTTGCCGTCCGCCGAGACCTGCTGGAACTCGATGACGTCCTGCTCCATCGAGAGGCCGCTGATCTCCTGCAGGGTCTCGACCATGACGCCGTCGATCTGCAGGCCGAAATTGTGGGTGGTGAGGGCGTCACCGGTGTCGAGGGACATGGGGGTTCACTCCTGTTCGAGGGGCGGATCCGGGCGCGGCAGGCGCACGGACCCGGGGCCGGAAGGGCGGGGAGACGAGCGGGACGGAGGGCGGGGAGGGGAGGACTACTCCTCCAGCTCGCCCCCGCCGCCCTGGATCTGCGCGAGCCGGAAGACCACGAACTCGGCCGGCTTCACCGGGGCGATGCCGATCTCGCAGACCACACGGCCGAGGTCGACCGACTCCGGCGGGTTGGTCTCCGCGTCGCACTTCACGTAGAAGGCGTCCTCGGCGCGCTGGCCGAACAGCGCGCCCTGGCGCCACTCGTTGACGAGGAAGGCGGAGATGTTGCGGCGGATACGGGCCCACAGCGAAGGGTCGTTGGGCTCGAAGACGACCCACTGCGTCCCGACGAGGATCGACTCCTCGAGGTAGTTGAAGTAGCGGCGGACGTTCAGGTAGCGCCACGCCGGGTCGGAGGCCAGCGTCCGCGCGCCCCACACCCGGATGCCCCGGCCGGGGAAGGCGCGGATGCAGTTCACGCCGATCGGGTTGAGCAGGTCCTGCTCGCCGCGCGTGATCTGGAGCTCCAGGTCGACCGCGCCGCGCACGATCTCGTTGGCGGGGGCCTTGTGGACACCGCGCTCGGCGTCGTTGCGCGCCCAGACGCCGGCCATGTGGCCGGACGGCGGAACCACCCGGGTCTGGCCGCTCGCCGGGTCGAAGGCCTTGATCCACGGGTAGTAGAGGGCCGCGTACGGGGAGTCGTAACCGGCGATCTCCTGGCGCCACTTGCGGATGTCGCGGGCGTTCAGCGACGGCGGCGGGTCGAGGATCGCCATCCGGTCGCCCATCAGCTCGCAGTGGGCGATGAGACCGATCTGGACGGCCTTGACCTGCTCCAGGTCGATGAGCCCCTGCTGGTAGGCGGCCATCAGGTCGGGCACCGCGACCATGTTGATCTCGTCGTACGCCTCCAGGCCGCCGAAGCCGGTGCGGTCCGCGGAGTCGCCGATGAACTGCCCGGACTCCAGGGCGGCGGCGACGTCGGCGCTCGCGTCGACCTGAGCCGGGATCCGCGCCGGCGGGGCGAGCGTCACGGACTGCGCGTCGGGCCTGGCGAGCTGCCCGCCGGCCGCGGCCTCCTCCAGGACGATCGTCTTGGAACGCTGCTTGACCTGCGCGACCACGTAGTTGCGGGCGCTCTTCTTGGCGGAGGCGTCGAAGCTCTCGACGACCTTCTCGCCGTCCTTGACGACCAGCTTGAAGCGCTCGGCCTCGCCCTCGACGTCCTGCACCTCGACGGTGAGCGCCCCGCCCGCCTCGGAGCCGGCCGTGATCGCGGCGACCTTGAAGGTGCCGAGCGCGACGGCCTCACCGGCGACGAGCTGCGGCGCGGCGGCGGCTGCCGACGCGGCGGCCGATCCGACGGCGCGCGTGGCGCCCTGCGCGTCGCCACCGCCGACGCGCACGACGTACGCGGCGGTGCCGCCGTTGTTGAAGAACCCGTACACGGAGTGGGCGAGGTAGTACCCGTCCGTGAAGTCACCGAACGACGCCACGTACTGGGACCAGTTGGTGACGAGCACGGGCTCGTTGAGCGGCCCGACGGGCGCGAGCCCGACGAACGCGGCGACAGAGGTTCCGAGGCCCTCGATGGGACGGGAGCCGCTGGCGACTTCCTCGACGTAGACGCCGGGGGACAGGTACGTGGGCATGGTGCGTGTTCTCCTCGGAGAGCGTGGTTCTGCGGAATGCGGTGACTCTGCGGTGTCACAGCGTGGGGCGTGCGGTTGCCCGCGTCCGGCGTGCTGCGGTGCGTCGACCTCGTCCCGCTCGCCCTCCCCCCGACCGTGGACAGCGGTCGTACGCCTCCGACTCTCGCCGAGCCGCGCCGCCCCGAGCAGGGGAGAAGGGGCGCTCACGAGGGCAGGGCCGATTGCCCTCGCGGACATCGGACACCCGCCCGTCCGACCCGTGGTCCGTGCGGCCCGGCCCCGCGGTTCGTACGGGCGGCCCCGCGCACTTCCACGGCCCGACCTCGCGGTTCGCACGGCCGGAAGCCCGCGGTTCGCACCCCCGAGTCCCCGGCCCCGGCCGCTGCGGCACCCCCCACCGCGGCCGACGGGCTGCCGGGGCACGCCACGCTGCCCCCGAGCAGGGACTTTCGGGCAGCCCGACACCCTGCCCGCGCCCTTAACGTTCGCCCATGACCATGTGGACCTCTCTGGACCCGGCCGAGGTGACCGTCGAGCCCGGAGCACGGGCCGGCGCCCGACTGCGGGTGCGGAACACCGGCGACACCGTCGAGGAATACCGCCTCTCGCTCGTCGGCAAACCCTCGGGCTGGTCCCGGATCGAGCCGGACGTGCTCCGCCTCTACCCGGGCAGCGAGGGGACCGCCGAGATCTCCTTCGCCCCGCCCCGCTCCTCGGACGTGGAGGCCGGGCCCCTCGCGTACGGCATCCGTGTCGACCCCCGGGAGAGCTCCGGCGCCCGCGACGTCGTGGAGGGCCGGCTGACCATCACGCCCTTCACCGAGACGCGCGCCGAACTGCTGCCGCCCGCCCTGCTCGGCCGCTTCCGCGGGCGGGCCCGTATCGCCGTGGACAACCTCGGCAACACCCCGCTGACCGCGTCCCTCGTGGCGCGCGACGAGGCGAACCGGCTCACCTTCGACGTACGGCCGAACGCCGTGCAGATAGCCCCGGGCCGCGCCGCCTTCGGTGACCTCGTGGTGCGGCCGCAGGCCGTGCGATGGACCGGCGCCGAGGAGTCGCACCGGTTCACCGTGGCCGTCCGACGGGCCGGCGACGACACCACCCTCGACCTCGACGCCACCTTCGACCAGCGCCCCGTCTTCGGGAACTGGCTCGTCGTGGCGGGCGGACTCCTGCTGACCGCCGTGATCGCGTTCATCGTGCTCTGGATCAACTTCTCTCCGAAGGTCGTCAGCGCGGCGAAGGATCTCCGGGCGACCAACGCGCCCCGGCCCGCGCCGCAGGGCACCGGCGACGCGCTCCCCGACGCGCCGCCTCCGCCCGGCGGGACCGGAGGACCCACCCCGGGCGAGAAGCCGCCCGGCTCCCTGCCGCCCCTGACGGACGGGGGGTCGCCGGGCGGCGGCGACGGGACGGGTGACGGTCCGGGCGACGGCGGCGGACCGACCGAAGGCGGCGCACCCGGCGGTGGCGGT
The DNA here is from genome assembly GCF_014451325.2 of Streptomyces sp. CB02980. Classification (GTDB taxonomy): domain Bacteria; phylum Actinomycetota; class Actinomycetes; order Streptomycetales; family Streptomycetaceae; genus Streptomyces. The sequence goes on from NZ_JACSCH020000012.1 coordinate 275,316, forward strand.
GGCGGTGGCGACGGTGGTGGAGGCGGCGGTGCCGACCCGACCGAGGGCGGTCAGGACCCCGGCGACGGTGACGGTGGCGGGGACCAGAAGCCGCCGCCGCCCCCGCCGGCGCAGCAGCTCACCCTGCCGCCATGGCGCCTCGGCTACCCGAAGGACCTCGTCGTCGAATTCGCCCAGGAGCGCCTCGCGAGCCTGGGGACGAGCAACGCCTGCACGCTCAAGCCGGGTTGGAACCCGGGTGTGATCGACACCCGGACCCGCGCCTCCCTCGCCTGCTACCAGCACGCCGTCGTCAATGACGGGATCAAGAACGGCAAGAACTCCGCCGCGATCTTCGACACGGACAATGAGGGCGAGCTGGGCCGGGCGACCCTCACGTCCCTGTGGGCCCAGCGCATCACGCCCGACTCGGTGAAGAGCGGCGCCAACACCATGCAGACCACCCAGCTGATGGCGGCCTTCTGGTGGGCCTACAACCGCCAGTCCGACGCCAAGGACCTGGAAAAGGCGCGCTGGTACGCCCAGGCCGGCATCGACTACCTGCGCTCGGACAAGCAGACGACCGCCCGGTACAACAGCAGCGTCGCCGACCACATACGCCAGTACCAGGCGGCCGTGGGACTGCCCGTCACCGGCGAGGCCGATTGGAACACGATCCGCAAGATGGTCGGCGGCAGCGTCATGTAGCCGAGCCGAGCCCCAGTGACTCGGCAGCACAGGAGAGGGGGCCACCCGCACCGGGTGGCCCCCTCTCCGTCGTCGCTCCCGCGCTCCGGCGTGGTTACGGCGCCCAGGGCGCCCGACCCTCCAGGACCAGCCGCCCCGCCTTCCGGTACTCGCGCCGCGCCCCCGCCCGTACGTCCGCGCCGGTCACCGTCGAGCCGCGGGCCGCGGCCAGGTATCCGGCCGTCACCGCGGCCGACCGGATCGCGCCGCCCGCCAGCTCGAACTCCTTGGCACAGCGCGCGATCTCCTCGGCCACGTCCGCCGCCTTCGGGGTGCCCGCCAGGCAGGAGTGCCACAGCGACACCCGCTGCTCGGGGTCGGGGAACGGAAAGTCCACGACCACGTCGAGCCTGCGCGTGAACGCGTCGTCGATGTTGGCCCGGAGGTTGGTGGTGAGCACCGCGATCCCGTCGAACGCCTCAAGACGCTGCAGCAGATACGCGCTCTCCAGGTTGGCGTAGCGGTCGTGCGAGCTCTTCACCTCCGACCGCTTGCCGAACACCGCGTCCGCCTCGTCGAAGAGCAGCACGCAGTCCGTGCGGTCCACCTCGACGAAGATCCGCTCCAGGTTCTTCTCGGTCTCGCCGACGTACTTGTCGACCACCGAGGAGAGGTCCACCACATAGAGGTCCAGGCCCAGTTCGCCCGCCACCACCTCGGCGCCGAACGTCTTGCCGGTGCCCGACTCCCCGGCGAACAGCGCCACGACACCGCGCCCGCGTCCGCCACCGGTGCGCAGCCGCCACTCGCCGAGGACCCGGTCCCTGTGACGGGCCCGCGCGGTCAGTTCGTGGAGCAGACCCAACGGCTCCTCGGGCAGCACGAGATCGGCGAAACCGACGGCCGGCCGGATCCGTCGGGCATGGCTGTCGAGCAGCGGTGCGGAGACCAGCCGGGCACTGTGCTGCACGTGCGCCAGGGTCGGCGCGGTGCCCTCGAAGGCGGCGAGTGCCCGCGCCGCCCGGGCCGCACGGCGGATCTGATCGCTGCTGAGACGGTACGCCGCCGTGGCCTCGGCCAGGTCGAAGTCATTCTCCAGGGAGCCGAGTTCACGCTGCCACAGGTCGGCGGTAGCGACCGCCTCGCCCGGTGCTTCGAGGGCCAGGAGTTCCGCGTCCGGCGCCCAATCGGGGTCGGGGGCTTCGGCGCCGGCGAGGACCACCGTCGTACCGGACGAGGCGAGCGCCCGGACCAGCGGCCCGGGCCGCTGCGGCAGCGGCTCGACGACCACGGCGGCGCCGCGCAGCCGTGCCTCACGCAGCACCGCCCGTGCCACCGCCGTGTCGACGCACTCGGGCCGGTACCGCAGGACGGGCCGTCCGGCTCCGAGCAGTGCCGCCACGACCGCATCCGTGGCGGCCCCCGGCACACGCTCCCGCAGATGCACGGTGACCGGCCCGGCGGCGGCGACCCGTTCGCCGAGCGGTGTGGTCGCCACGTCCGACTCCGCACCGGCGGGGGCCGGCGTCAACAACTCCACGCCGACCCCCATCAGGTGGGCGTCCGTCCGGGTGTCGTCGCCCAACAGGTGCGCCACCACCCGCTCGGGTACGCGCAGCGCACGACCCGGCAGCGGCCGGTCCTCGTCCTCGACGTCGAGCAGGCCCCCGAAGCGCAGCGGCGCGCCCGGATGGAAACGGTCACGTGCGGCGGGGTCGAAGGGGCCGGTACCCGCGAGGTCGAGGGCGAGCGCCATCGTGGCGCGGCGCCGCCCGACATCGTCGTTGAGGTACCCGTACAGCGCCTCGAAACCCCGCTCCACGTCGGGCGCGAGCGCCACGAGCAGGATGTGCGCGTCGAGCGGGGACAGCCCGAAGGCCCGTGCGAGTGCGCCGAGTCGATCGTCCCCGCCGAGGTCCGGCAGCGGGAAGGCGACGTCGTGTGCCTCTTGAATTTCGTGCGCCTCTTGAGCCTCGCGCGCCTCATGTGCCTCGTGGCCGAACGGCTCCGCGGAGATCCGGCGTGCGGCCTCCGCGGACAGGTAGAGCCCGCGCAGGGGATCACCGGCCGTGGGGTCACCGGCACTGCGTACGTCGACGAGCGCGCCGACCCGTGCGCGCAGGACGGCGAGGTGTGCGAGCAGCGGGGAATCGAGGACGGCCCGGGGGTCGCTCATGCGCCGGCCCCGTCCTGCGAGCCGCAGCCGCCGCTTCCGCTCTCCAGGGCTTCCAGGGCCTCCAAGGCCTCGAACGCCGCCAGACTCTCCTCGGCGTGCTCGGCGTGCTCGGCGTCCTTGGCCTGGTCGGGCGTCTGGGCCTGAGGGGCCACCCGTGCCACCCCCTGGCGCCGTATCATCCGGGGCCTCGATGTGGCAGGCACACCCGCGACGCCACGTACGACGATCTCCCCCTCGGTGACCGGCGGCGCCACCTCGTACACCGGCGTCACCGGGAACGGCGTGGTGATCACGACGTCCAGCGAGGGCTTCAGCTCACCGCCGAGCGCCGACCAGATGTCGGCGAGCGAGCGCGACTCGGTGGGCGGGACCGCGACGGAGATCGGCAGCTGGGTGGTGATCGAGCGCACCGACTCGGGCACCGTTTCGTCGGGCAGCACCTCGTGCGGGAGCAGCAGTGCCATCGCCCCCGACAGCAGCCGGTGCTCGTCCTCGGGCCGTGAGGTCCAGGCGGTCACCAGGTACGAGAGCCGGAACCAGCGCGGCGGTTGGCGCTTGCGGGTGACGATGCCCTGGGCGTCCCATTCGGCGTAGGCGCCGCGCTCGCGCCGGGCCACGTCCTCCCGGATGTCGTACAGATAGGCGTTCAGGGTCGGGGCGTTGCGGCGGGCCGCCCAGTCACGGGTCGGCGCGTCGAAGGCGACATCGCCCTCGACGGCGGGCGTCAGCAGCCGGCGCAGTGCCTCGTCGATCTCGTGCAGCATCAGATGTAGCCTTCGCGGAGCGCGTACGCGACGGCATGCGCCCGGTTGGTGAGCTGCAGACGCGTCATCAGCGCGTGCAGGATGTTCTTGACGGTGCGCTCGGAATAGGCGAGCTTCTCGCTGATCTGCCGGGTGTCGAGCCCCTCGGCGAGCAGCCTCAGGACGTCCACCTCGCGCGGCGCCATCCCGAAGAGCGGCGCCGCCCCTCCGGTGGCCGCGCCCGCCGTCGTCGCCCGCTGCAAGCGCCCCACCTGGTTCAGCAGACGGCTGACGAGGTCCGGCGGGAGCTCGCCGTCGCCGCGCGCCGCGCTGTGCACGGCGCTCAACAGCCGTTGCTCGGTGGCCTGATGACGCCAGATGATGGCCCGCACCCCGTACTCGACGACGGCCATCAGGTCAGGCTCGCGCAGCTCGCGCGCGACGAGCACGACACGCTGGTCCCTGCCGCGCAACAGGCGCCGCAGTTCGGCCGTGGTGGGCTCGTCGATCCGCTCGGCGAGCATCACCGCGACCGCCGGGGAGTCCCGGCAGACGTCGTCCTGGTCAGGGACAACGTCGACGGTCGGCTGATGCCTCAAATGGCTGATGAGCCCGGCCCGACTGAGTGGATCGGATGCGTGGACGGTCACCGTCACCCGCTTGGTGAGCACTTCCGCTACCTGCTCTTTCTCACACGCCTCGACCGTCCGTGCGCGGCCGCATGGTGAGGTCCCCGTGGTCTGCTGATGACTGGTCTGCTGTGGTGCTGTCGTGGCCGGCGTGCCGGCCACGGTGGTCCCTTCCAGGGTCTCGTGCGCCACTCACGTCCCGCTGCCGCCGTGCTAACGCATCGCTGTCGTCCTTCAGAACCACGTGCTCGGGCTCTGAACAGCCAATTCTCATGTGGCACAGCTCACTTGTGGTCGCTGGTGATCCGCTCCATGTCCGTCATCAGCGAATCCAGCCACTCCACGGCCGCGTAATACCGCCGAGGAGCCCCCGGCGGCTCGGCGGCGAAGTCGGCGAAGTCCCGTGCGCCGACGGCGACCGGTGTGCCGGGCGTGTCGCCGATGGGGTCCAGACGGGCGGAGACCAGGAGCATGCCCGCGGCCACCCGGTCGCCGATCCGGGTCACCGCCGCGGCCGGCTCCTGGGGCAGGGGCGGGACGACGGTCGGCTCGGGCGGCACGAGCAGCCGGTCCGCACCCCACAGGGTGTGGTGGCCGGACAGCAGGGCGGCCTGCCAGTCCTGGGTGTCGTTCGGCGTGTCCAGCTGCTTCGGCTCGCTCCGGTACTGCGCGTACGCCGATTCCGCCATGATCAGAGCGTGCTGCAACGACCGGTGGCCCGGCGAGGTGGCCACGGGGGCGCGCGCCCCGCCCGTGGCGAGCTGCGAGGTCGTGGCCACCACGGTCTCCGCGGCGCTCCGGAGCATCGTAGCCACCGACCGCCGCAACTCGTCATGGGCGCCCTTGGGCCAGGCGAGCAGCCCGAACACGGCGCCGACCGCGCTGCCCGCGACCACGTCGAGGAGCCGGAACTCGGCCAGCCGCCAGGTCGCGGGGGCCAGCTGGGCGAAGACCAGGGCGACGACCATCGTGAACATCGCCTGGGCCCACCCCACTCCCTTCACCGGACCCAGCGTGAAGGCGACCAGCATCAGCGGCGGCAGCGCGGCGGCGTACACCGTCGTGTCCGTCCCGACCAGAGCGAGCAGGGCGGCCACGACGACCGCCCCCAAGAGGGTCCCGGTGAGCGCCACCCGCACCGTGCTCCTCGTCTCCCGTGCCGTCGTACGGGTCAGGGTGAGCGTGGCGAGGAGCATCCAGAATCCGTGCGGCAGCGTGTCGAGGCCGGCGATGGTCCGGGCCGCCGCGAGTGCCAACGCGATGCGCACCGCGTTCTGGAAGAACACCGACCGCTGCCCCGCGTGGCCCGAGAGCCGCCGCCACCACAGCTGCGGTGCCCGCATGCGTGCGTACCAGAACCGCCTCGGTGCCGCCGCAGGGGCGGCCCTGCCCCGGACGGCGATCTCCGCCGCCATGGACACCGCCAGCGCGGCGTCGGCCACCTCGAGGACGGCCGCGTGGCGGCGCAGACCGGCGGGCGTGGCACCCGGCTCGGCACCCTCGGCCAGGGCATGACGGACAGCCTGGAGCCGGGAGCGGGCACCTCCGGAGCCCTCCCGGCCGCGCAGCAGGGACGCGGTCTCCAGGCACGTGTCGCGCACCGCGTGCAGCACCTCGGGCCACGCCCGCGCCTCCGCGGGGCCATCGGGCGGCGGCGGAAGCGCCGCCAGCCGCCCGAGCAGCGTGCGGGCGGCCAGACCGGTGTGCGCCAGGGCCCGGGCCCTGACACCGGGACCCGCGGGCCGTTCCGCCTCCGGCACCCGTGAGGACCGCAGGCCGCCGCTCAACTCCCGGGCGGCCCGCAGCGCCGTGTCGGTGAGCGTGTACGGGGCGGAGGCCAGGTCGTCGGCGCAGCGCCCCGCGTGGTGGGCGGCCCGGGCGGCCAGCTCGCGGTACGGGACGCCCGGCACGCGATCGGGCAGCAGGAACGCCTCGGCGAGGATCAGCAGCACCAGGCCGACCGTCGCTCCCACCAGCCGTTCCCCGAGGGTCTCGGGGACGTAGGGCGGAAAGGACGGCAGGATGTACATGAGTTGCAGCCCCGGAGCGGCGCCGGCCGGCCGCGGTCCTCCCACGGCCATGAAGGCGAGGACGAATCCGACGACCAGCATGCCGAGGACCGCACTCCACGTCCGTACGGACAGGTAGGTGCCGATCGTGATGAGCACCCAGCAGGCGGGCACCACGGGCAGCAGGGTCGCGGCGCGCTGCCGCCCGGTGCCGGGGATGTGCGACAGACCTGCCATCGCGACCGCGGCGAAGAGCGCGTAGGTGGCGGCGACGGCCGAGTCGAAGCCGTACAGGAAGAGATAGAAACCGGCGGCAGCGGCGAGCGTGACGCGCACCGACCGCCGTACGGCCGCCGCGTAGGCGGGCGGGAGCCGGGCCTTCGACAGCCGCTCCCCGGGAGTGCCACCCATACCCCCAGGATCCACCGGGACGCACCGTCCGGCATGCGGCGGCCCTCCGCCCCTGTGCCGATCGGTGCCACGGGCGGCCCGGCGCCCTACGGCCCGGCCCGGGACCCCCGCAGCGTGTCGCCGTCGCTCAGACCCCGGCCAGCAAGGAGGCACCGAGCGGGGTGAGGCTGTGCAGCACCGACGTGCCCGTCCGCACGGTGGTGATCAGACCCGCTCCGCGCAGGACCCCCGCGTGCTGGCTGGCGGCCGCGAGCGAGAGCGCCGCGCGCTCGGCGAGCGCCGTCGTGGTGGCGGGAGACCGCAGCAGCGCGAGCACCTGCGCCCGATTGCGCCCGAGCAGCGCCGCCAGCGCATCCGGCCGCTCACCGGACCCGCCCGCGCGGCCCGCGCCGGCCCCGTCGTCGTACAGGGGATAGACGAGGACGGTCGCCGCCTCCGGGCGGTACATCACCATCGGGCCGGTCGCGAACCACGACGGAACGAGCAGCAGGCCACGCCCGCACAACGGGATGTCGTACGTCGAGGCGGACGGCAGGTGCAGCGTCGGCGGCTGCCAGTTCCAGGTGGTGCCCAGCGTGGTGAGGAGGGCGTCGACACCCCCGCGCAGCAGCATCTCCGCCCGTAGCGCCCGATCGGTCAGGGCGTCGCTGCGGATCCGTGGCCAGAGCGGCTCGATTGCCGTACGGAAGTAGCCGCGCGTGTCGTCGACCAGGGCCGCGGAGGCGGCCGGTGCGCCCTGGGCCAGGTCGTGGGCCCACCGGCCGGGGCGGCCCAGGCCGCCGTTCCAGCCGGAGACCTCCGGTATCCCGAGATCGATCGCGAGCCGCTCCGGCGGCGTCGAGGCGGCCGCCTCCAGGGCCTCGGCGAAGTCGTGCGCCGACGGTTGCAGCAGGAAGTCCGGGACGAATCCGTCCTCGGTGAGCAGCTCGGCGAGGACACCCGCCCCGAGGTTCGTGCCTCCCGGCAGGGAGGCGTGCCACTGCCGGGCCGCGGTCCGTACCCGCGCACCCCGGCGCAGGCCCGGACGCAGGCCCAGACGGAGACTCAGAACGGTCTCCGACAGCACGTTCGCCGCCGGGGCGAGCGTGATCCGACACAGATCGGCGGCCGTGAAGTGAAGGCGGATCATGCCGACCGATTATCGGCCCCACGGCTCCTTTCCCCCAGAGGGAACGGCGCACCCGTTCACCAGACGTGACGGCGGACCCTTTCGCCCCTACGTGAAAGGCGATGCGTCGCGGAAGGCGAGGGAGCACGCTCCCCGTGTCCACCTCGCAGAGCCGCCTCGCCGAGCTCCCCCGCCGAACCTCCCCCGGAGGAACATCCATGCGCCGCGCCCCCACCCGTACCGCCTGCCTCGTCGCCACAGCCCTGCTCACCGCCCTCGTCGGCGCGCCCGGCCCCGCCGTCGCCCGGGACCTGCCCGACACCTATGTCGTCTCCCGGGCCCCCGGCGTGCTGCCCGAGGGGATCGCGGTCACCCCGGACGGCACCCTGTACGTGTCGTCGGACGGCACGGGCGCGCTGTACCGCGGTCACATCGGCCGCCCGGACCTGCGGCCGTTCCCCGCGCAGGGACTGAAGGACCGCACCAGCACCCTGGGCGTCCACACCGACCGGCGCGGCCGTGTCCTCTCGGTCGGCGGAGCGACCCTGACCGTCCACGACCGGCACGGACGCCTGCTCGCCACCCGTACGGCCGCCGGCGGACCGCTGGGCGCGCCCGACCTCAACGATCTGACCGTGACGAAGGACGCGGTGTACGTGACCGACTGGGCCAACCCCGTGGTGTACCGGGCGGACCTGCGGGACGGAACCGTCGGTCCCCTGGAACCCTGGCTGGACATCCGTGACGCCTTCCCGCAGTTCCCTGCGCAGTACTGGCTGTTGAACGGCATCGTGGCGAACGGGTCGGGCACCACCCTCCTGGTCGCCTCCAACGGCACCGAGGCGGTCTGGCGCGTCGACACCGCCGACCGGACCGTCACCCGACTCTCCCTCGGCGAAGAGTCCTTCGGACCCGACGGCATGGTGCTGCGCGGACGGACCCTCTACGCCGTACTCAACTACGGCGCCCCGCACGGGGTCTACATCGCCCGTCTCGACTCGGAGTTGCGCACGGGCACGGTGACCCACCGCCTGACGCATGCATCCCCCGGCGGCGAACCCTTCGACCTGCCCACCACCCTCGCCCGGCACGGCTGCCGCCTCTACGTGGTGAACAGCCAGCTGGACGAGCCGCCGGGCCGGCCCCCGTACACCGTGAGCGCCGTCGACGACCCGACCTGCCGCACCTCCTGACCCCTGCCGGGTGGGCCGCCGTCCCGAGGGACGACGGCCCACCGGGACGGCTTACTGCGTGGCCGGCACCGTGTCCTGGAAGGCCGTGCCCGCCGTGCGGTACGCCCCGACCTTCGCGGCCACCTGCGCCGGGGTCAGGACCTGGTCCTTGACGTGCAGCACGTAGTCGACCTTCTGGTCGTAGGACCGCGGTGTCGTCGAGGTCTGGCCGGCGAGGTCGATCAGCCACTGGTTGAAGTTGATCGACATCGGGCGCTCGGGCAGGTACCGGGCGTCGTGCCGGCCGAACTCCTGGCCGTCGACGTAGTAGACGATCGCGTTGTCGTCGATGGTCAGCACGAGGTCGTGCCAGCCGTCGTAGCTCGTCCGGGCCTCGGAGTGCTGGTTGACGGCCTCCCAGGGGTCGGGCCGGTAGGTCTCCCACGACGTGGTGTAGAGGATGTCGGCGGGCTCGCCCCAGCCCCCGTTGGGCAGGTACTCGAAGTCGTACTCGGCGTAGTCGTCGGCCATCGGCGCCTTGAGGTCGTTGATGGTGAAGAAGGTCTGCACGACACGGTCGCCGTCCGGACCCGACACCGGCGCGTCGGAGAAGCGCACCCGCGCCGCATACGTGCCGTTCTTGAACTTCGAGGCCCGCGTGAGGATCTCGGTGTGCCGGGTGGACTCGCCGGTCCCGGCGGTCGAGCTCCGCAGGTTCATGATCGAGTTCGTGCCCTCCTTGGCGAAGGTGACGTTCTCGGGCGCCCAGGTGGCACCCGGCACCCCGGGGCCGCCGGAGTTGGACCGGACGCTCCAGCCGTGGGCGCCGATCGCCGGGTCGGTGTGTCCGGTGTAGTCGAAGTCGTCGAAGAGCGTGGCCCCGTTGGGCGGCGGGGTGGTCGGGGGAGTGGTCGGGTCGGTGGGCGTCGGGGTGGGTTCGTTACCCGCCGGGGCGGTGCCCCAGACCGGCACGCCGCCCACGGTGGCCGTGACCTTGGACCAGTTGGCGTACGTCGTCTGGGTGGGCCCGAAGGAGTAGTCGTCGCTCTGGTTCAGCGACTGCCAGTTGGAACGGTGGAAGCGCAGCTGCATGTCGCCGGTGTCCGCGCCGGGGGCGAGGGCACCGGCGCCGGCGGTGAAGCCGATCTCCAGATAGCGGTCGGCGGTCGCGGTGGGGTTGGCGAGCGTGCCGAAGGTGCCGGTGAGGTTCGCGCAGCCCTTCACCGCCCAGGAGCAGGCGTAGGTGTACGAGGCTCCCGCGTCGGCCTTGAAGTAGTAGCGCACCTTGACCTGGCTCAGCGGAACGCTCGACGAGCCGGTGTTGACCACCTTGAGCCACGGTTCGACCTGATCGCCGCCGGTCGAGCTCTGCCGGTACTGGACGGTGACCGCCTCACCGGCGGCCGCCGCCGGCAGGGCGGTGAGGGCGGTGGCACCGAGCCCGGTCACCGCGGCGACGGCGAGCGCGGCACGGATCTGCAGGCTCCTGCTCCTTGTGGGGTCGTTCATGGTGATTCCTCTCCTTGGGTGGGGTGCTTCCCGGGGTGCTTCTGTCTGTGGACGGGGTCATGGGGCGGGGGTGAGGAGGGGCGCGGGCGGCAGGCGGCGCGGCACCCCGAGGGCGTCGAGCCGTGTCCGGTGGTGGCGAAGGCGCTCCTGGAAGCCGGGCCAGTCGTGGCGACCGGTCCAGACGACCTCGGCGAGTGCGCAGAGCCGCGGAAACGTGAGGTACTCGGCGTGCGCGGTGGTGGGCACGTACTCGGTCCACAACTGCACCTGGGAGCCGAGGACCTGGGACGCCTCCTCCGGGCTCCAGTCCGCCGGGGCGGGGTCGTTGCCGTGTACGGCGCGCAGGTCGACGACCTCGCCTGCCTGGCCCGGCGGTTCGGCCGGGCTGGCCGACTGGGGGTAGTCGAGGTAGGTGGTGCGGTGGGGCGCCATGACGACGCGATGCCCGCGGCGGACGGCCGTACGACCGTGGTCGGCGTCGCGCCAGGGCATGACGGTGAAGTACGGCGGGAGGTCGGCGCCGTTCTCGGTCCAGCTCAGCGGCAGTCGCCCCGCGTCGAGGAGGTGCCGGCCGATCCGCTCCATGAACCAGCCGTGCAGGGCGGCGGGTCCCGCCAGCCCCTCCTCGGCCGCCCTTCGGCGCGCGGCGGGCGAGTCGTGCCACTCGGTCGTGGGGCACTCCTCGCCGCCGATGTGCACGTACGAGGAGGGGAACACGTCCATCACCTCGTCAAGGACGGTGCGGCAGAAGTCGAGCGCTCCGTCGTGGACGCCGAGGATCGTGTCGCACACGCCCCACCGGTCCCAGACGTCATAGGTACGGCCCGGCTGGTTGCCGAGCTCGGGGTAGGCGGCGAGCGCGGCCCGGACATGCCCCGGCATCTCGATCTCGGGCACGACGGTGACGCCGCGCTCCGCCGCGTACGCCACCAGGCCGGTGAGCTCCGTACGGGTGTAGGCACCGCCGTGCGGCAGTCCGCCGACCTCGGTGAGCCGGGAGAGCGCGGCGACCGGCATGCGCCAGCCCTGGTCGTCGGTGAGATGGAGATGGAGGACGTTGAGTTTGTGGAGGGCGAGGAGGTCCACGTATCGCCGGAGGTAGGAGACGGGCCGGAAGCGGCGGGCGACGTCGAGCATGGAGCCGCGCCAGGGGAAGCGGGGGGTGTCGGTGATCTGGGCGCAGGGCACGGACCACGCGACGCCGGTCACGGGCTCGGCGCGGAGGGCCTCGACGGGCAGCAGCTGGCGGAGGGTCTGGATGCCGGCGAGGAGTCCCCGCGGGCGGGCGGCCCGCAGCAGCACCCCTTCGGCGCCGACGGTGAGGCCGTATCCCTCCTCGCCGAGGCCGGTGAGGGCGCGGTCGAGCGCCAGGACGACGGAGCCGTCCGCACGCGCGGGCAGCGGCAGACCGGTGGCCGGGCCGAGCAGGGTGCGCAGCAGTCCGGCCGCGCCTTCTGCGCCGGGTGAGACCTTGAGCGCTGTCGAGTCGGTGAAGGTGAACGTGCCGGGCAGGAGCTGGAGGTGGGTGGGTTCGGGGACGAGTCGGGGCTGGGGCATCGCGGTGCGTTATCCCTTCACGGCTCCGCCGGTCATTCCGGCGGCGACCCGGCCCTGCAGGACCAGGAAGAGGACGAGGACGGGCAGGGCGAAGAGGGTGGAGGCGGCCATGGTGGCGCCCCAGTCGGTGCCGAAGACATTGGAGAAGGACGACAGCCAGACGGGCAGGGTCCGGTCGTCCTGGTTCTTGATGATGAGCATGTTGGCGAAGGCGAACTCGTTCCAGGCGGTGATGAACCCGAAGAGCGAGGTCGCGAGCAGCCCGGGGGCCAGCAGCGGGAGCGTCACCCGGCGGAACGCGGCGGTGCGGGTGCACCCGTCGACCTGCGCGGCCTCCTCCAGCTCGGCCGGGACCGCCGCCAGGAAGGAGCGGAGGGTGACGATGGTGAAGGGCAGGGTGACCATGAAGTAGACGAGGCTGAGCGTCGCGAGCCGGTCGAGCAGGTCGGCGTCCCGGGCGATCACGTACATCGGGATCAACAGTGCTTCCCAGGGCGCCACTTGGGCGATGAAGACCATGAGGATGAAGCCCCGTCGGCCGCGCCAGTTCATCCGGGCGACGGCGAACGCCGCGGCCAGCGCCACCACGAGGGCGAGCAGGACGCAACCGGCGGTCACGAGCAGGCTGTTGCGCCAGAAGATCCAGAACCCGTCGGCGGCCACGGCGTTCCGGAAGTGCTCCAGGGTGACGGAGACGGGCAGGAACCGCGGTGTCTCGGACTGGATGTCGCGGGTCGGCCGGAAGGCCGTGAGGACCATCCAGTACACCGGGAAGACGGCCAGGACGAAGACGAGCGCCGCCGCGGTGTTCAGGGGGAGTCGGCGCAGGGCGCGCGGTGTCACCGGTCGGCCTCCTGTCGGAGCATCTGGCGGAAGTAGGCGATCAGCACGGCCACGAGGAGGAGGACGGTGAGCGTGGACACGGCCGCCCCGAGGTCGTAGCGGTGCAGCGACTGGGCCACCCGATAGGCGTACACGGGCAGTGTGGTCGTCGCCTCGCCCGGCCCGCCCTTGGTCACCGCCCAGATCTGCGCGAAGCAGCGGAAGACCCAGATGACCTCCAGACAGAGGACGAGACCGAAGATCGGGCGCAGCAGGGGAAGCGTGACCGAGCGGAAGATCCGCCAGGCCCCGGCCCCGTCGAGCCGGGCCGACTCGTACAGCTCGGCGGGGACGGTCAGCAGCGCCGAGTGCAGCGTGATCGCGGCGAAGGGCACCGACTGCCAGACCACCAGCAGGACCAGGACGGTGAAGGCGGCGGGGCCGTCCGCCAGCCACGAGTACCCCTCGAAGGACTCGAACCCGAGCCGTACGAGCACCCAGTTGACGACCCCGAGCCGAGAGGCGAAGAGCCACTGGAAGACGGTCGTGGTGGCGATGACCGGGCTGGCCCAGGCGAGGACCAGACCGGTCGTCACCAGGATCCGCATCCGCCGGCCGAGCCGCTGCATCATCAGGGCGACCAGCGTGCCGATCACCATGATCAGGACGACGTTGATCAGGGTCCACCAGAAGGTGCGCCGGACGACCTCCCAGAACTCGGGGTCGGCGAGCACGGTCCGGTAGTTGCGGAACCCCACGAACGCGGCGTCGCCACGGATGAGTTCGCCCAGGCCGTACTCCTGGAAGGAGATCAGCAGATTGCGGGCGAAGGGATATCCGAGGAGGAGCAGACCGCCGAGGACGGTGGGGGCGACCAGGAGGTAGGGCCAGAAGGCCGCTCGGTTCGACCGGTCGGGGAGCCGTACGGCGGGGCCGCTCACGAGCCGAGGGTCTTGGTGATGCTCTGCGAGGCGGTCGCGGCCGCCTGTGCGGGATCGGTACCGGTGAGCACGGCGGTCATGTACTGCTTGATCGGGTTGGTGGCCTCGACGGCCGCCCACTGCGGGGAGTTCGGCGTCGCCCGGCCCTGGGCCGCGCCCGCGGCCATGGCGGCCGTCCCCTCGTCGTCCTGGATCACGCGCGCGAGCGAGGTGCGGTTGGGCACGTAACTCATCGTCCTGGCCATGTCCGTCTGCCACTTCTCGCCCGTCAGCGCCTTGACCACCTCGTACGCGGCCTCGGGGTGGGTCGACGCCTCCGGAACGATGAGGTCGGAGCCGCCGGTGAAGACCGCGCCCGGCTTCCCCGCGGTCTTGCCGGGGACCGGGAAGAAGCCGAGCCTGCCCTTGAGGGCGGGGTTGATCTCCTCGACGATCTTCGCGCCACCGGGTACGGCGATGATCTGGGCGACCTCGCCCTTGGCGAAGACCTCGGCCTGCGGGGGCTTGGCCTCGTCCGAGTCCTTGGGTCCCTTGCCGAGGGCCTGGAGCTGCCGGTAGAAGTCCATGCCGGCGCGCGCCTGGGCGGTGTCGAGCGCCCCCTTCCACGCGGACCCGTCCTTGACCGCGAGGTCGCCGCCCTCCTCCCAGATGAAGCCGGAGAGGGTGTACCAGTTCTGGCCGGGCAGGTAGATGCCCTGGGTCTTGCCCCGGTTGAGCTTCGCGGTGACGGTGAGCCACTCGGCCTGTGTCTTCGGGGGAGTGGTGACGCCCGCGCGGGCGAACAGGTCCTTGTGGTAGATCACGACCCGGTTGGCCGCGTACCAGGGGATGCCGTACTGCCTGCCGTCGACCTTCCCCGGCTCGGCGAGCCCCGGCAGCCAGTCCGCGCCGGTCAGCTCGGCCGTCTTGTCGGTGAGGTCGCGGACGCCGCCGCTCGCCGCGTACTGCGCGATCTGGGTGTTGCCGACCTCGATGACGTCCGGGGCGTCCTTGCTGGCGAGGGCGGCCGTGACCTTCTCACCGATGCCGTCCCACTCCTGGATCTGGATGTCCAGGCCGATGTCCTTGTGCTCCGCCTCGAAGCCGGTGCGGAAGCGGTCGAGGAAGGCGTCGGTGACGCTGTCCTTCATGATCCATACCGTGACCTTCTCCGGTCCGCCGGAGGCTGCCGGGTCGCCCGATCCGCCACAGGCCGTGGCGGTGAGGGCGACGGTCGCCGCGAGGGCGACGGAGCCGGCGAGAGGACGAGTCTTCACGGGCACCTCGATGCATTGTTGACCAATTGGTCAAGTGGTCAGGTGTGTGACCAGAAGGTGGCACGGTCGAGAGGAGTCGTCAATCCCTTGAAAAACATGGGTTGTTCACCGGGTCTCAGCTCAGCCACTGTGGCTAGTATCGGATTTACCAGTTGACCAGTCAGGGTGAGGGTGGGCGGCATGAAGGACGGCTCCTCCAGCGGGGTGCTGAAGAGGGAGCGGGTACGGGAACACCTGTTGGGCCTGATCGAGGCGGGCGGCCCCGGCGACCCGATCCCCTCCGAGCGCACCCTCTGCGCCACCCTGGGTGTCTCCCGGCCCACCCTGCGCGCGGCCGTCGACGAACTCGTCGCGACCGGCGCACTGGTGAGGGAACACGGCCGCGGCATGTTCGTCGCCCCCGCCAAGATCACCCAGCGGCTCGCACCGGACGACGCGGCCTTCACCGTCCCCCGCGCGTCGGGCAGCTGGTCCAGCACCGTCCTGGAATCCGCCACGATCCGGGCCGGTGCCCGCATCGGCCGCAGGCTCCGCCTCTCGCCCGCCGCCGAACTGCTCTACGTCGCCCGCCTCCGCCTGGTCGACGGCTCACCCATGGCCATCGAGCACCTGCACATCCCTGCGGACCTGGTGGGCGCCGCGCTCACCCCGGAGGAGCTCGAAGCGGGCGACCTCTACGACCATCTGCGGGAGCACCACCGGGTCCACGTCCAGGAGGCCACCCAGTCGATCGAACCGACCGTCGTCAGCGAGGACGAGGCCGCGCTCCTGGACGTCCCCGTCCTCTCGCCCGCCCTGCTGATCGAACGCCTCACCCTCGACACCGCGGGCCGCCCCGTCGAGTACGTCCACTCGGTCTACCGGGGCGACCGCTACCGCATCGTCTCCCGCCTCGACTTCACCCGCGACGGCCTCGTGACCTCCTCGACGGAGGGGGATGCATACTGACCGGCAGCGGAACGACGCACGGGGGAGTGGACGGCATGGAGCTGAAGCGGGAACGCGTACGGGAGCATCTGCTGACCGTGATCGAGAGCCGCCGTCCCGGCGATGCCATCCCGTCCGAGCGCACCCTCTGCACCACCCTCGGCGTCTCCCGGCCCACCCTGCGGGCGGCGGTCGACGAACTCGTCGCCACGGGCCTGCTGGTACGGGAACACGGCCGCGGCATGTTCGTCGCACCGGACAAGATCACCCAGGAACTGGTCGCCGAACACCGGGCGGCGGGCGCGCCCCGGAGCCGGGGCGACTGGACGAGCTCGGTGCTCGCACTCCGCACCGTACGGGCCGGCGCCCGCATCGGCCGCAGACTGGCGATCTCCCCGGCGGCGGAACTCGTCCACGTGACGCGCCTCCGGCACGTCGACGGCGCCCCGATCGCCCTGGAACACCTCCACGTCCCGGCCGACCTGGTCCCCGGACTCACCGCGGCCGACATGGAAGGCGGCTTCTACGCCCATCTGCGGGAGCGGCGCGGCATCCGGCCGGCCCACGCGGTCCAGTCGATCGAGCCGACGGTGCTGAGCGAGGAGGAAGCGGCCCTGCTCGACGTGCCGGTCCTGTCACCGGCCCTCCTCTTCGACCGGATCACCTCCGACACGAACGGCAGACCCGTCGAGTACGTCCGCTCCCTCTACCGGGGCGACCGCTACCGCATCGTCTCCCGCCTCGCCCTCGGCGACGGCCCGCCCGGCGACCCGGCGACGGACGCGGCACGGGGCGGGACGTGGTGGGGGACGGTCGAGTGACGAGCGCTCTCGGTGCGCCGGGCGAGCACGTCACGGGTGAGGGCGAGGTGGGACTCCTCCTCGGGGCGCGTGGCCGGTTCGCCACGGCGCCCGGGCCGTCGCACCCACGGCGCGAGGCTCCGGCCCCGGGGCCGTGCCCTCGCGTCAGTACCGCAGGACCGTGCCCTCGACGATGTCGAGTGCCTCCGCGGCGATCAGGCCGCGGGCCCGCTCCGCGCCGTGGGCATCCGCCTCGACGGCCACGAGTACCGGCGGCGCCGCCCGTCCGGCGCGTGACCGTCCTCGTCTCCTCGGGCGTGGGCTCGCGGAAGACCGGGTCGTGGAAGGCCGTCGGGCAGCTGACGAAGGCCGGGTCGGAACAGCAGCGCGGGGGCGAGCCCGAGCCTCGGAGCCGCTCCTCGAGCGCGAGCAGCGCAGCCGTGTCCAGGATCTTCACCTCACGCGGAGCCGGCTGATCGAGACCCGTTGTCACCGGACGACCGGCGGCAGCGGTTCACGGGCCGCGTGCCAGGCCGCCGGGAGGGCGGCGACTCCCGTCCGCGCGGCGATCACCCCGCCCGCGATGGCGCAGGTGGTGTCGATGTCACCGCGCCCGGCGACCGTGAACCACAGGCCCTCGTGCAGGTCGTCGAGGTGCCCCGCCGCACACCACAGCGCGTAGGGAACGGTGTCGGGCCCGGACATCCGGTAGCCGGAGCCCAGGACCTCCGCGGCGTGCCGGACGGAGGTGCGCTCCGGCATCCGGGCCGCGATGCGCAGACCCGAGCGGACGTCGCCGTCGGGGAGGCGCGCGGCGACGGACCGGAGGAACTCCGGCCGCGCCGGAGCGGGTCCGCCCCGGCTGCGCGTCGCCAGCGCGGCGGCGAGGGCGACCGCCACCGCCCCGGCGACCGCCTCCGGATGGTGGTGCGAGACCGTGCTCTGGCGGGCTGCCTGCTCGGCGACGACGTCGAGATCGGCGGCGTGCCAGGCGCCGAGCGGGGCGACGCGCATGGCGGCGCCGTTGCCCCAGGAGCCCTGGCCGCCGAACTGTCCGGCGACCACCTCCCGCCAGGGTTCGCCCGCTCCGATCCGACGGAGCACGTCATGCATCGAAGCCCCGTACCCCCGGTGCGTGTCGTCGGCGTAGGCCGCCGCGAGGCCGAGGGCGAGACGGTCCTGGTCGACACCGCCGTCACCGTCGGCGAGCTCCCGGACGAGAACGAGCGCCTGGGCGGTGTCGTCACTCCACTGCCACAGCGGCTCCGGAGGCAGCGTCCGCGTCTCCAGGGCCGCCGGGCCCTCCCGGCGCAGGATGCCGAACCATCGGTCACCGAAGGCGTCACCGAAGGCGAGCCCGTGCAACGAGTCGAGGGCGGCGGCAGGCACGTTGATCATCGGACGAGTATCACAGCGGGTCGACGTCCCCGGCACCGCGTTTATGCCTCACGGTGCGCCCGACCGCCTCAGCGCCGGTGCGCCACCGCCGGCAGGGCAGGCCAGGTGATGCCCGTCCGTTCTGACGCCCCGGCCGCGGTCCGTCCTGACGCCCCCGGCCGCCCGGCGGTGAGCCGGGCGGCCGGGGGCGTTGCGGAGGAGCCGCGTGCCGCTGCCTCGGTGTTCCTACGCCGTGGCCAGCGCCAGCGTCGGCGACAGACGTGACGCCCTGACCGCCGGGTACAGCCCCGCCACCGTGCCGATCGCGAGCGTCGCCGCGAAGCCGCCGCCCACCGCCCACAGCGGTACGACCCACGGCAGCCCGCCCGTCGACGCGTACACCCCCGTCGCCGCCCCGCCGAGCGCAACGCCCGCCAGGCCGCCGAGGCCGGACAGCATCAGGGACTCCGTCACGAACTGGATCCTGATCTGACCCCTGGTCGCGCCCAGGGACCGGCGGAGGCCGATCTCGTGGCGGCGTTCGAGGACGGAGATGATCATCGTGTTGGCGACGCCGACCCCGCCCACCAGAAGCGCGATCCCACCGAGTCCCAGGAGCAGCGTGGAGAACGCTCCCTCCGTCGCCGCCTTGGCCTTGAGCGCCGACGACGGATCGCCGACCGACACGTTCTGCGGGTTCTGCGGATCGATCGTCGGAGCGAGCAGCTGCTGCACGTCCTCCACGGACGCGTCGGCGGACCGCTCGTACACCGTCGTCGGATGCCCGTCGAAGCCCAGCAGTCGCTCCGCGCCCGCCCAGCCGACCAGGGCCGACCGCTCGATCTCGGGCGCGAGCGGCAGCGGGTCGAGGATGCCGATGACCGTGAAGTACCGGTCGTCGATCCAGACCTGCCGGCCCGGCTCGGTGATCCCGAGCCGCTCTGCGGCGACATGGCCGAGGACCACGGACGGGTAGCGGCCGGTGGCGGCGTTCAGCCAGGTGCCGGACGCGAGCCCGCCCCTGAGGACGTCGAGGAGACCCTCCGTCGCCGCCTTCACCGCGATCCCGCCGGTCTCGGCCTCCGGGATCTTCTCGGAACGGCGCACCGAGCTCCTGAGGTCACCGGTCCCGGCGGCCTCCTCCACTCCCGCGATCCGGCCGACCATTCCCACCGCCTCCTTCGGCAGCTTGACCTCCTGCCCGCTGAACATCCCCTCGCCCGGCTTGGCGACCAGCATGTTCGTACCGAGCGCGTCGAGCTGACGCAGCAACTGGGCCTGGCTGGACGCGGAGATGCCGACGACCGCGATCATCGTGGCGATGCCGATGGCGATGCCGAGGGCCGAGAGCACCACGCGTACGGGCCGGCTCCGCAGCCCGGCCGAGCCGACGTGCAGGACGTCCCGCGGACCGAGCCGAGCGGCCGTGAGTCTTCTTGTACGGGACATCAGGCCGCGACCTTTCCGTCACCGGAGGTGTCCGATGCACCGGGTGTGTCAGACACACCGGCCCCACCGGACGCGGGCGACGTATCGGCCACCACCCGCCCGTCCCGTATCCGCACCTGCCGCGGCAGCCGCCCCGCTATCTCCGTGTCGTGCGTGATGACCGCGATCGTCGCGCCCTCCGCGTTGAGTTCGTGCAGGAGCGCCATCACCGCCTCCCCGGACGCGGAGTCCAGCGCACCCGTCGGTTCGTCGGCGAGCAGCAGGGCCGGCTCGCCGACCACCGCGCGCGCGATGGCGACACGCTGCTTCTGCCCGCCCGACAGCTCGTGCGGCCGGTGCTTCATCCGGTCGGCGAGGCCCACCCGGGCCAGCGCCTCGGCGGCCATCCTGCGCCGCCGCGCGCGGGGAAGTCCGGAGTACAGCAGCCCCTCGGCCACGTTCTCCAGCGCACCCACGCCCGGCACCAGATGGAAGGCCTGGAAGACGAAGCCGATGCGGCGGGCGCGCAGCGCCGACAGCCTGCGATCCGACAGGGAGGCGATGTCGTGCCCGGCGATCTCGACCGTGCCGGCGCTCGGCCGGTCCAGGGTGCCGACGATGTGCAGCAGCGTCGACTTGCCGGATCCGGACGGCCCGACGATGCCGAGCAGCTCCCCTTCCCCGATGGTGAGATCGACGCCGTCGAGGGCACGGACGCCGCCCGCGTACTCCTTGGTGACTCCGCGGAGGCGTACGACCGGCGTCGGCGTCCCACCGGGCGTCGGGGTCGAGCCCGTGGCCAAGGCCGAGGTCGTCGTCATGCGGCCGGCACCCCGACCTTCATGCCCTCGCGCAGCCCCTCGCCGCTGACCTCGACCCGGCCCTGCCCGAACATGCCGAGCTCGACCTCCAGGTCCCGGGCCGTGCCGTTCTCGACGACCTGGACACCGAAGCCGCCGCCGGGCAGGGCGAGCAACGCGTTCACGGGTACGGTCAGGACGTCCCGGCGCGTCTCACCGGTGAGGTCGACGGTGACCGGGGACTGGTCGATGCCCTTGACCTTCTCCGGCTGGTCGAAGGAGACCGTGACGGAGATCTTCGGCGTCCGGTCCTGCGGATCGTCGCCCGCCGACGCGGTCTTCCCGACGGCCGACACCTTCCCCGGAAGCTCCGTACCGTCCGGCAGCCGGACCTTCACCCGCGTCCCGGTCTTCGCCGACTCCGCCTCCGACACGGGGATCTTGAAGCGTACGACCCGCTCGGAGCCGGTCACGGTGAGCACAGGACCGCCCGGCGCGATCCGGTCGCCGGGCGCGGCGCCCGCCTCCTTCACCCGTACCGCACTGCCCGCGAAGGCGATCTGGTCAGGGCCGACGGTGCCGGTCTGCTTCAGGTCGTGGGACTTCTGCCACCGCTTCACGGCGGCGGCCGTCTTCGCCGTGTACTCCTCGTCGACGTCGAATCCGACGTACCCGAGGGCGGCGAGGTTCTCCTCCAGCCGGCGTACGTCCTTGCCCTTGTCGCCGGTCCTGAGCGTCCGGTACATGGGCTCGGCGCCGTACATCAGACGGACCGGGCCGCCCTCGACCTCGTACAGCCGCTCGTCCCGCTCGACGACCGAGCCGGTCGCCGCGACCCAGGTCAGGACCCCGGCCGGACCCGCGTTGATCTTCCGTTCGCCAAGGTGGCCGAGGGTGCCGTCCTGCTGGGAGCTGTTGCTGAGGTCGCCCCGGGTGACCGGCGCGGTCGCGGCCGGCAGCCCCTTCGCGTCGGCGGCGCCACCGGATCCGTCCGCCGCCTTGTCGGGCGCGGACACGGCGGTGACCGCCGCGCCGCCGCCCGCGACGGCGACGATCGCCGCGAGGGCGAGCACCAGCCGGCGCCGGGCCATCGGCCGCTCGCGGCCGCTCATCGGGCCACGCTCTCGCACGCCTTGGCGGCCTTGTCGAACTTCTGCTTCTCCGCGCCCTGCGGTATCGGCATGGCCGCCTGCGCCCCGCCGTCGAACTTCGGGTCGGGCATGTTGAAGCCGTTCTCCCGCATGCACTTCGCGTATGCGAGCGCCTTGTCCTTGTCGGCCTGCGTCGGCTCCTTGCCGAAGCCGGCGCCGCCGGCCTTGTCCTGGCAGGCCTTGAACGCCTTCTCCATCTTCTCCTTCGACATGCCGTCACCGCCGATCGTCAGCCCGACGCCCTGCTCGCCCGGCTTCGGCTCGGGCACGTCGAGACCCTGCTCGCGCAGGCACTTGCGGTGCTCGAAGGCCTGGTCGGCCTTCTTTCCCTCGTCGCTCACGCTCCCGTCCTTCTTCCCGCTCCCTGAACTGCCCGAGTCCGAGCCCGATCCCGAGCAGGCGGTGGCGAGCAGGGTGAGGGCGGCGGCCAGGGAGGTGGCGGCGGCGGCCCGGGTGATCCGTCGAATCGTCATGGCGTGGAGCGTGCCGCGAAGGGGTGTTTCGTTTCCCTCAGCGGTTTTGTTTACACCGGCGAAAGGTCGCTTTCGGATACACAGGAGGCATGCGCGTACTGGTGGTGGAGGACGAGGCGTTTCTCGCCGAGATGATCGCCGAGGGGCTGCGCCGCGACGCGCTCGCCGTGGACATCGCGGCCGACGGCCTCGAAGCACTGCGGAAACTGCAGCTGGGGGAGTACGACGTGCTCGTCCTGGACCGGGACCTGTCCGGGATGCACGGCGACGACGTCTGCCGCCGTGTGGTCGAACAGCGGCTGATGACCCGGGTGCTGATGCTGACGGCGGCGGGCACGGTACGGGACCGGGTCGAGGGCCTCGGCCTCGGCGCCGACGACTACCTGGCCAAACCCTTCGCCTACGACGAGCTGCTCGCCCGTGTCCTGGCGCTCGGCCGGCGTGCCCGGCCCGCCCTGCCGCCCGTACTGGAGCGGGCCGGCGTCGTCCTGGACACCGCCCGCCGCCAGGCCAGCCGGGACGGCCGCCATCTGCAGCTGTCGCGGAAGGAGTTCGCCGTCCTGGAGGCCCTGCTGCGGGCCGAGGGCGCGGTGGTCAGCGGAGAGGACCTGATCGAGCAGGTCTGGGAGGAGCACACCAGCTACCGCACGAACGCGGTACGGGTCACGCTGAGCAAACTCCGCGCGAAGCTGGGCGAGCCGCCGGTCGTGGAGACGGTCCCGGGCTCGGGCTACCGGATCGGGTCATGAAGCGGGTCGTGAAGCAGGTCGTCACGGGGGAGCGGGCCCGGCTGACCGCCCTGTACGGCGGCCTTCTGCTGCTCGCGGGCGCCCTGCTGACGGGGGTCGTGTACTTCCTCGTCAAGGAGGGCCTGTACTCGTCGATCAGTCTGGCCGTCACCGGGACCGTACCGGCGCGGCGGCTGGAGGAGCTGCCGAGCCCGTACCCGAGCGCGACCGCCGGCTCCGCTCCGGCCAGTTTCCTGCCGGCCACGCTACCCGCGAGCCCGGCCCCGAGCGGTGCCACCCAGCTCCCCGGCGAAGTGCTCGCGATCACGCGGTCGGTGAGCGGCGCGGCGGAGTCGGCGGCGCTGGAGCGCCTTCTGACGGTGTCGTCGATCGTGCTCCTCGTGTACGCGGTGCTCTCCGTCGTCCTCGCGTGGTGGATGGCCGGCCGGGTGCTCCGGCCGGTGGCCGTGATCACGGAGACGGCCCGCCGGCTGTCGGGCGAGAACCTGCACGAGAGGATCGCGCTCGACGGTCCGCCCGGCGAGCTCAAGCGGCTCGCCGACACCTTCGACGGGATGCTCGGCCGGATGGAGGGGCTGGTCTCCGCCCAGCAGCGGTTCGCGGCGAACGCCGCCCACGAGCTGCGCACGCCGGTGGCCGTGCAGCGCGCGGCAGCCGAGATCGGGCTCGCGGGGGAACCCACGCCGGAGCGCGTCGCCCGCATCCGGGCGAAGCTGATCGAGGTCGCGGACGACAGTGAACGGATCATCGAGGGCCTCCTGCTGCTCGCCGCGTCCGACCAGGGTCTCCGGGAGCGACGTCCGGTGGCCTTGCACGAGGTGGCCCGCCAGGCGGCGGACGCGCTGGCGGCGGAGGCCGCGGAACACGAGGTGACGGTGTCGGTACGGGCTCTGCCCCTGACGGTCGACGGCGACGCGGTGCTCCTCGACCGCCTGGTGCACAACCTGGTCGTGAACGGTGTACGCCACAACGTCCCCGGCGGCCGGGTCGAGGTCCGTACGGGTCCGGGAGGCGTCGAGGTGTCGAACACCGGACCCGAGATCCCGCCCGAGACGGTCCCGCTGCTCTTCGAGCCCTTCCGTCGTCTGACGGAACGCACCCACGGCCCCGGCGAGGGCGCGGGCCTCGGCCTCTCGATCGTCGAGTCGATCGCCCGGGCCCACGACGCGACGACGGAGGCGTCTCCGAACGCGGAGGGGGGCGGGCTGACGGTGCGGGTGCGGTTCGGCAGGGAGAGGTGAGGAAGCGACGACGGCCCGGTCGACGGAGCCTGAGGGGTGTAGCGGCGTTTCAGGGGCTTGGTGACGCTTGAGGGGCCTGGCGGCGCTTGACGCCGACAAAGTGTGAGTGGTTAAGTACTCACATGAAGCCAGAACGTCCCCGCCAGTTGTCCACCGCCGAGGAGCGCCGCGCGACGGTGCTGCGCACCGCCATCGGCGCCTTCGCCGCCCGCGGCTACTTCGGCACCACGACGACCGAGGTCGCCAAGGCCGCAGGCATCTCCCAGGCGTACGTCTACCGGCTCTTCCCGAACAAGGAATCGCTGTTCGTCGCCGTCGTGGAGCACAGTTTCGTCCAGGTGCGGGCCAGCCTGGAAAGGGCTGCGGCCGAGGCGCAGGGCAGCACTCCCGAGGTCGTCCTCTCGGCCATGGGGGACTCGTACGCCAGGTTGATCAGCGGCAGCGACGGTGACAGCGACCTGATGCTCGTCCAGCTCCAGGCGCAGGCGGCCGCGACGTCCGTGCCGGCCGTGCGCGAGGCCGTGCGGCAGGGCTACGCCCGTCTTGTGGAGTACGTACGTGGTGCCTCGGGCGGCAGTGAGCGGCAGGTCCAGGAGTTCTTCGCGCTGGGCACGCTGTGTCATCTGATCGTGTCGATGGGGGCGGGCGAGGTGGACGCCCCCTGGAGCCGGACGCTGGCGGCGGGCATCAGGCACTACTGACCCCGGGCCCGCTTCGGCGGGCGAGCGAGCGGGTGAGTGGTGCGCGGGGAGCGGTGGGCGGGGCGTGGCGGCCTCGACTGTTTTTCGGACACAGATGTGAGTGGTTGACCACACAATGACGCTCAATGAGGCTGGAGCTTGTCGTGCAGAAGCATTCCGGAACCATCAACCGCCGCCCCGGGGCCACGCTCGCGGCACTGGCGGGCGCGCAGTTCACCGTCATGCTCGCAACGTCGATCGTGAACGTGGCCCTGCCTCAGATCCGGGCCGGCGTCGGCCTGTCGGACAGCGGGACGACCTGGGTCGTCAACGCCTACGGTCTCGCCTTCGGGGCGCTGCTCCTGGCCGGCGGCCGGGCCGCGGACCTCCTGGGCGGTCGGCGGGTCCTGCTCGCGGGACTCGGGTTCTTCGGGGCGGCGTCACTGGCGGCCGGACTCGCGAGCACGCCGGACGTGCTGATCGCCGCTCGTGTCGTGCAGGGCCTCGGGGCGGCGGCCGTCGCCCCGGCGGCCCTTGCGCTCCTGATGGAGCTGTTTCCGCCCGGTCCGGGGCGGGGGAGGGCGCTGGGGGTCTGGGGCGCGGTCTCCGGAGCCGGAGGCGCGGCCGGCGTCCTCCTGGGCGGCGCCCTGACGCAGGCGTGGGGCTGGCCGTGGATCTTCCACGCGGTGGCCGGGGGGACGCTGTTGGTCCTGGGCGGGGTGGTCGTCGCCGTGCCCGCGGTGCCGCTGTCCGGCGGCGAGCTGCCGAGGCGAGGCCGGTTCGATCTGCCGGGCACCGCGAGCGTGACGCTCGCACTCACCGCCCTGGTGTGGGGACTGACCGGCGCCCGCCGCTCCGGCTGGGCCGACGCCCAGGTCCTGGGAGCCCTCGCCCTCGCCGCCGTACTCCTCGTCGTATTCGCCCTGATCGAGCGGCGGCATCCCCACCCCCTCCTGCCACCACGACTGTTCACCGAAGCCAGGGTCGGAGCCGGGAACGCGCTCATGGCACTGCTCGGGTCGGTGTGGATCGCCCTGTTCTTCTTCCTGCCGCTCTACCAGCAGCAAGTGCTCGGCTCCAGCCCCTTGGTGACGGGCCTGGGTCAGCTTCCGCTGGCCGGAGCGATCACGCTCGGTTCGGCCTCGGCGCCGCGTATCGCCCGGCGGATCGGACCCACGGCGACCGTCACGGCGGCCCTGCTTGCCGAGGCGGGCGGGCTGCTGTGGCTCGCACGGATCAGCACCGACGGCAGCTACGCCGCCGACGTCCTGGGTCCGAGCCTGCTGATCGGGCTCGGCCTGAGCGTCGCCTTCGTCCAACTCACCGCCCTGTCCGTCGAGGGAGTCCCACGGACCGACGCGGGCCTGGCCGGGGGCCTGGTGAACACCACACGCCAGATGGGCGGAGCCGTCGGCCTCGCCGTGCTGGCCACCGTGGCCGGCTCCGTCACGGCCCACGCGGAGAACGGCGGCCGACCGTACGTCGAGGCGCTCACCGCCGGATACCGCACCGCCTTCGGCATCTCGGCCGCGGTCCTCACGGTCACCGCGGCCCTGGCCCTGATCCTCGCCCGCCGAGCGAGCAGCCGCCCTCTTCCCCTCCCTCTGACGCCTACGACCTGACCGCAAGAGCAGCCGCATTCACCCAAAGCGGACCCCTTCCCCTGCAGCGGCCCCGCTGCCCCGACGGCAGTCCCGTTCCCCACGCACGACCCACCACGAGAGAAGGAAGACCCACCATGCGCACCATCGACGAGAACGCCCCCGTCATCGTCCGCCTGTCCACCGTGATCGACGCCCCGATCGAGAGGGTGTGGCAGCTCCACACGGACATCGACGCCTGGGCGGACTGGAACGCGGACGTCGACGAGGCGTCCCTCAACGGCCCGCTGGAGCGTGGCACCTCCTTCACCTGGAAGACCCACGGCCTGGACATCACCTCCACGGTCACCGAACTCGTCCCCGGCGAGCGGATCGTGTGGGGCGGCCCCGCCAACGGCATCACCGGCATCCACGTGTGGACCTTCGAGCGGACCGGCGACCGGGTCACCGTCCGTACCGAGGAGTCCTGGAGCGGCGCACCCGTCGACGCCGCGACCGAGGAACTCGGCCACGCCCTCGACCGGTCCCTGCGGAGCTGGCTGACCTCCCTGAAGGACCGCGCGGAACGCGGCATGTGAGGCCCGCACCGCCCTGCCTGTCCCCGTTCCCCCACGCCACGCCACCCCACCGCAACGCAACGCAACGCAACGTACGTACGTCGAGACAAGACCGGACACCCCGAGAAGTGAGGTTCCAGCCATGACCAGCAAGCCCTTCCTGACCGGCCACTACGCGCCCGCCGTCGACGAGATCACCGCG
Source organism: Streptomyces sp. CB02980 (assembly GCF_014451325.2). Taxonomy (GTDB): domain Bacteria; phylum Actinomycetota; class Actinomycetes; order Streptomycetales; family Streptomycetaceae; genus Streptomyces. The sequence goes on from NZ_JACSCH020000012.1 coordinate 302,301, forward strand.
ACCGGGCTGTCCGTCGAGGGCAGCCTGCCTCCGGAGCTGTCCGGCCGGCTGGTCCGCAACAGCCACAACCCGAAGCCCGGCGTCACGCCCACCCACTGGTTCAAGGGCAGCGGCATGGTCCATGGCATCCGGCTCCAGGACGGCCGGGCGGAGTGGTACCGCAACCGCTGGGTGCACACTCCCGCGCTGGAGGGTGCCCCGTACATGACCGAGACGGGTCCCGACCTGACCGCCAGCACCGCCGGAACGCACGTGATCGAGCACGGCGGACGACTCCTCGCCCTGTGCGAGGCCAACGTCCCGTTCGAGCTGACCCGGGATCTGGACACCGTCGGTGCCTACGACTTCGGGGGCAAGCTGCGCGGCGCGATGACCGCGCACCCCAAGACCGACCCGGTCACGGGGGAGCTGCACTTCTTCGGCTCCTCGCCCCTCCCTCCGTACCTCATGTACTACGTCGCCGACCCGAAGGGCACGATCACCCAGGGCGTCGAGGTCCCCGGGGCCACGGCCTCCCTCAAGCACGACTTCGCCCTCACCCGCCACCACGTCGTCTTCGTCGAGGGCACGGTGTCCTTCGACCCGAGCGAGCACTCCGGCATCCCCTACGCCTGGAACGACGCCCAGCCGGCCCGGATCGGCGTCATGCCCAGGGGTGCGGACGGCGCGGCACACATCCGCTGGTTCCCCGTCGAGCCCGGCAGCATGCTGCACGCCGCCAACGCCTACGAGGACGACAGGGGTCGTATCGTCCTCGAAGGCCCCACCGTCGACCGCGAGGGATTCCGGCTCTCCTGGAACTGGTGGGTCAGCGCCCCCGGGCGCGGCGCGGAGCCCAACACCCGCTCCTACACACGTCGTTGGGTGATCGACCTGACGGCCGGCAGCGTCGATGAGCAGATCATCGACGACCTGGCGGTGGAGTTCCCCACCCTCAACGAGGACTTCCTCGGCGCGGAGCACCGCTACCAGTACGCGGTGTCCTTCCCCGACCAGAACGGCCTCGGCGGCTACGGGATCGTCAAGTACGACCGTACGACGGGTGCTCGGCACGTCCACGAGGTCGGCGACGCGCGACTGCCGAGCGAGGCGGTCTTCGTCCCGGCCGCAGGCGCCACTCGGGAGGACGACGGCTACCTGCTCACGGTGGTCTCCGACCTGAAGCAGGACGCCTCGCAGCTCCTGGTCATGGACGCCTCGGGCCTGGACCGGATCGCGACGGTCCATCTGCCCCGCCGTGTCACCGCGGGCATCCACGGCTCATGGATCCCCGACACCGCCTTCGGGGGAGGGGGCATCTCAAGCCGAACCCCGCGCGCGACGCCCAGTGTGGGGTGGCGACGGCCCTCATGATCCACTTACCGGTGGGCGGGGGGCTTGTGGCAAGGGCGGGGGCGTGCCGCAGCATCACCGACCGAGACCGGGGCGTGCTGACGGAAAGACGGAAGAGGGAGCTGCGGGATGCGTGTGGTGCTGTCGACGTACGGAGGGCGCGGGAGCGTCGAACCGATGGTGGGACTCGCGGTGCGGCTGCGGGAACTCGGCGCGGAGGTCCGGGTGTGCGCACCGCCGGACGAGGAGTTCGTGGACCTCTTCGCCGGCATCGGTGTGTCGCCGGTGCCGGTGGGCCGACCGGTACGCGCCATGGTGGCCTCGGTGGAACCGGGGTCGGCGGTGGGCCTGGCGCAGCGGGCCGCGGAGCTGATCGCCGCACAGTTCGGCACGGTCGCCGAGACGGCCGAGGGGTGCGACGCGCTGGTGGCGACGGGTCCGCTGCCGGTGACGGCCGGCGCGCGGTCGGTCGCGGAGAAGCTGGGCATCCGCTACGTACACGCGAGCCATCAGCCGATCGCCCTGCCCTCGCCGCACCAGCCTCCGCCCGCCCGGCGGGGCCGGCCGTTGCCGCCGGGGGTGACGGACAACCGCGAGCTCTGGGAGATGGACGCCAGGAACGCGAACGAGATGTTCGGCGCGGAGATCAACACCCACCGGGCGGCCGTCGGCCTGCCGCCGCTGGACAACGTCCGCGACTACGCCTTCACCGACCGGCCTTGGCTGGCGACGGACCCGATCCTGAGCCCGTGGCCGGAGCCGTCAGATCTCGATGTCGTGCAGACCGGCGCGTGGATACGGCCGGACGACCGCCCGCTTCCGCCCGGCCTCATGGAGTTCCTCGACGCCGGAGCCCCGCCGGTGTACGTGGGCTTCGGTAGTACGCCGATGGGCGCCGACGCCTCGAAGAACATGGCCCGGGTGGCGGTCGAGGCGATCCGCGCACAGGGTCGCCGCGTGATCGTCGCCCACGGCTGGGCCGGCCTGGACCTGATCGACGACGGGGCCGACTGCTTCGCCGTCGGTGAGGTCAACCAGCAGGCGCTGTTCGCCAGGGTGGCGGCCGTCGTCCACCACGGCAGCGCGGGCACCACGACGATGGCCGCGCGGACGGGCGTGCCTCAGGTGGTGGTGCCCCAGGGCGCGGACCAGCCGTACTGGGCGGGTCGGGTGGTCGACCTCGGCATCGGCGTGGCGCACGACGGCCCGACCCCGACCGTCGCCTCCCTGCTTGCGGGCCTCGAAACGGCTCTGGCCACGGCGACCCGCGCACGGTCCCGGGTCGTGGCGGGGACGATCGACACGGACGGCGCGATGACGGCCGCGAAGCGGCTGCTCGCCGAGATCGCCCCGAACGGACAGCCACTGCCCGCCTGAACGAGAGCCAGTCTGCCCGGCACCACGGCTGCCCCACTTGGCCCGAAGGCGACTCGCCTCCCTCCGCCCGTTTCCCACCCGACCGCTGCAGCGGATCGGCCGGGAGGCGGGCGGCTGCTTTCTCCTGCCGTCGGGCGGGGATCGACGCGAGGCCGAACTCGAAGCGTGCGTCGCCGGGGCGGTGTGTCAGGTGATGGCGAGCCGGTCCACCAGCAGTTCCACCCTCCATTCGGTGTGTTCCGGCGGCAGTCGTCCCGCCCTTGTCAGGG
>NZ_JACSCH020000013.1 GCF_014451325.2 Streptomyces sp. CB02980
GCCCCGCACGCCGGCACCGTCACCGAACTCGACGTCACACCCGGTTCGACCGTCGCCATGGACCAGATCCTCGCCGTCGTCAGCGCAACTGGGCTGAGTGAAGGGCGAGATGAACCCGTCGGATAACGTTGAGGTATTTGCACACGCCGTCCGGGCACGGCGTACGTCACCCACTGCAGTTCGAAAGGCTTTTCGTGTCGATTTCCTCGCTGGACCACTCCGAATCCGCCATCGTCTCCCGACTGCGCACCGCGGGTTGCGTGTTCGCGGAGGACGAGGCGCAGATGATCATGTCTGCGGCCGGTAATGCCGCCGAGCTCGAAGAAATGGTCGAGCGCCGGGTCGTCGGTCTGCCCCTCGAACACGTCGTCGGTTACGCGGAATTCTGCGGTCTGCGCATCGAGGTGGACGCCGAGGTCTTCGTGCCCCGTCGGCGTACCGAGGCGCTCGTCCAGGAGGCCGCGCGGCTCGCTCCGGCGCGGGCGGTCGTGGTCGACCTGTGCTGTGGCTCCGGGGCGCTGGGCGTGGCGCTCGCCGCCGCGCTGGACGAGGCCGAGCTGTACGCGGCGGACGTCGACCCCGCCGCCGTCCGCTGCGCCCGGCGCAACGTCGTTCCGGCCGGGGGAGAGGTCTACGAGGGTGACCTCTTCGAGCCGCTGCCCGACGGGCTGAAGGGCCGCGTGGACGTTCTGCTGTCCAACGTCCCGTACGTGCCCACCGTGGAGATCGAGTTGCTGCCGGCCGAAGCCCGGGACTACGAGGCTCGGGTGGCTCTCGACGGTGGTGTGGACGGCCTCGAGGTCCTGCGGCGCGTCGCCGCGGAGGCGGCCGAGTGGCTGGCTCCGGGCGGTGTCCTGCTGTTCGAGACGAGTGAGCGGCAGGCCGACGAGGCCGTGGCCGCGGTCACCGGTGCGGGTCTGCTCGCGCGGGTGGCCACGGACGACGAGCTGGACGCCACCGTGATCGTCGCGAGCCGCTCCGACGCTTCCTGAGGCGCGCCCGCACCGGTCGGGCAGCGGGGAGCCGCTGCCCGACCGGTCGGCCGGTTACCGCCTCGGCCTGGCGGTCCGTCGGCCCGTCGGACTCAGAACTGCCGTGCGTACTTCTCGGCTTCCTCATGGGCGCGGGCGAGGGACGCCTCGGCCAGGGGGCGGAGCGCGGCCATGGCGGGGTTGTTGGGGGCCATGGTCAGTTCGGGGACGACGAAGTCCACGTTCAGGCCGAGGGAACCGCCGAGGATGGTCTTCAGGTAGGGCGTCACGTGGTCCATGCCCTCGCGGGGGCTGCCGGGGCCGTAACCGCCGCCGCGGCTCGCGATGACCACGGCGCGGCGGCCGCGCGTCGGCACCTGCTCGGGGGAGCCGAAGAGGACCCGGCCGACGACGAAGACCTGGTCGATCCAGGCCTTGAAGGCGGACGGGACCGAGTTGTTGTACATCGGGACGGTGAACAGGTAGGCACCCGCCCCGTGGAACTCCTCGATGAGGGTGTCCTGGAGGGCTATGGCGGTCGCCTGCGCCTCGGTGCGGTCCTCGGCACCGGTGAAGCGGCCCGTGACCGCGTCGGGGGTCAGGTGCGGCAGGGGGTCCGCCGTGAGGTCGCGGTGGACGACGGCGAGTTCGGGGTTCTCCTTCTGCCACGCGGACAGGAAGGTGGCCGCGACGTCACGGGAGACCGATCGGTGGGGGACGGCGGAGGAATCGATGTGCAGCAGGTAGGTCATCTTCGCTTTTCATTCGTGGATGGGCGGAAACACTTCCATGGTCTCCCAGGGAAGGGAGCGGAGCCATCCCTTCGAGGTGGCCTGGCATCCCCCATGTTGACGGTTGTGACTTGGCGGGTCTCCGCGCTGGACCGCGGGACCCCGGTGGGAAAGGGTTAATCCATGGAGAACAACTCTTCTCGGGCTCTGTCGATTTCGGGGGCGACCCGGCTCTATGCCGTGGTCGGTGACCCGGTCGCCCAAGTGCGGGCGCCGTCGCTCCTTAATCCGCTGTTCGCCGCTCTTGGCTTGAATTCGGTGTTGTTTCCGGTCCATGTCCGTCCGGACGCCTTCGCCGAGGTCTTCCAGGGGCTGCGGAAGACGGACAATCTCGACGGGATACTCGTGACCATTCCGCACAAGGCGGCGGCCCTGGGTCTCGCGGACGAGGTCAGCCCGGCCGCCGCGGCCTCCGGCGCCGTCAACGCGCTGCGGCGCGAACCGGACGGTCGTTGGACCGGTGAGAACTTCGACGGCATCGGGTTCGTGACCGGACTGACCGAGGCAGGGCACCGCCCCGAGGGGATGCGCGTCACGGTCGTCGGATCCGGCGGGGCCGGGAGCGCGATCGCGGCGGCTCTGCTGTCGGCGGGCGTGGCGCGGGTGTCCTTGTACGACCCGGACACCGGCAGGCTGGACGCGCTCGTCGCGCGGCTCGACGTGTACTGGCCGGGCCGGGCGGAGGGGACCCGTACGCCCGTGTTCACGGACGCTGACCTGGTGGTCAACGCGACCCCGCTCGGCATGCGCGCCGACGATCCGCTGCCGTTCGACCCGAGGGACCTCCCGCCGCGGTGCGTGGTGGCCGACGTGATCATGAAGCCGAGGGAGACCGGGCTGCTGCGGGCGGCCGCGGCCCTCGGCCACCCGGTCCTGTACGGAGCACCCATGCTCGACCACCAACTCGACCTCTACCGGACCTTCTTCCGGCTCGACGACGCCGTCGAGGCCGTCGAGGCCGTCAAGGCCGACGAACCCGTCGAAGCCGGCGAGGCGGTCGCGCCCGAGGGGACGGGACAGTGAGCGAGCGCCGGCCGCAGCTCCTCGCCATCAGCGACCTGCACGTCGCCCACGCGGAGAACCGGCAGATCGTCGAAGGGCTCCGGCCGTCCTCGGACGGCGACTGGCTGATCGTGGCCGGTGACGTGGGGGAGCTGACCGAGCAGATCACCTGGGCCCTGCGGACGCTCAGCGAGAGGTTCGCCCGAGTGATCTGGAGCCCGGGCAACCACGAGCTGTGGACCCCGGAGAAGGACCCGGTCCAGTTGCGGGGCGTCGAGCGGTACCAGTACCTGGTGGACGTCTGCCGCGGCCTGGGCGTGCTCACCCCCGAGGACCCGTACGCCCTGTGGGAGGGGGACGGCGGCCCGGTCCGCGTCGCGCCCCTGTTCCTGCTGTACGACTACACCTTCCGCACCCCCACGGCCGCGGACAAGGAGGCGTCGCTCGCCCAGGCCTACGAGGCGGGGGTGGTGTGCACCGACGAGTTCTTCCTGCACCCCGACCCGTACGCCGCCCGTGAGGACTGGTGCGCGGCACGGGTCACCTACACCGAGCGGCGCCTCGCCGAGTGCGACCCCGACGTCCCGCTCGTCCTGGTCAACCACTGGCCCCTGCTCAGGGAGCCCACGAGGATCCTGCGGTACCAGGAGTTCGCCCAGTGGTGCGGGACGGAACGCACGGCGGACTGGCATCGCCGGTTCAACACCGCCGTGGCCGTCTACGGTCACCTCCACATTCCCCGGACCACCTGGTACGACGGCGTGCGGTTCGAGGAGGTGTCGGTCGGCTACCCCAGGGAGTGGAAGCGGCCCGGCCACCCCAGGAACGTGCCGCGCCCGGTTCTCGTGCCGAGGAGCGCGCCGTGATCGAGCGGATCCTCCCGGCCGGCCTCACGTACGCGGAGGCCTTCGACGACCCGGCCGACGCCACTCTCCACCCGGAGGAGGAGGCGGTCGTCCGGAACGCGGTGGACTCCAGGAGACGCGAGTTCACCACCGTGCGGATGTGTGCCCGCAGGGCCCTCGCGGACCTGGGCCTGCCCCCCGTCCCCGTACTGCCCGGCGAGGGCGGCGCACCCCGCTGGCCGGAAGAGGTCGTCGGGAGCCTCACGCACTGCACCGGGTACCGGGGCGCGGTTCTGGGCAGAGCCACGGAGTACGCGATGATCGGCATCGACGCGGAACCCCACGCGCCGCTGCCCGAGGGGATCCTCGACGCGACCTCGCTGGCGACGGAACGGAGTCACCTGCGGCTCCTCGCGGCGGCGGACCCGGGCACCCACTGGGACCGGCTGCTGTTCTGCATGAAGGAAGCCGTCTTCAAGGCGTGGTTCCCCTTCACCGGGCAGGCCCTCGACTTCGAGGACGCCGACATCACCGTCGACCTCGCCGAATCCACCTTCAGCGCCCGCATCCTGGCCCCCCACGCCCTGCCCGGCAGCAGCAGCAGCAGCAGCGGCGGCGGCCGCCCGGCCCGCCTGGACGGCCGCTGGCTCACCCACGGCGGCCTCGCCCTCGCAGCCATCGCGGTCCCCGGCGCCGGGCGGGCGGGGCGAGCCGGTTCGTGACGCCCCTTCGACACCCCGGGCCCCTCACACGAACCGACAGGCCCCGTGACACGCGCAGCGCGGACCACGGCTGAGGTGTTCCGTTCGCCCCCGCTCGACGCCCTGGCTCGTCATCCTTCGCCGGTGCCCGGCGCGCCCGTCCCCACTACCCTCCGTACCAGCAGAAGAAGCCCCGGCGGCCGATCGCCGAGGTTCTGTCGACGTTCGAGGTTCGAGTGAGGTGCGGGAACGATGTGGCCACGGGTCGACGGCATGCGGGCCATGGAGCTGGGGGCTCCGGGTGCCATGAGGGACGAGTTGAACGCTCTCGTCCTGGCGGGGGCCAAGCGCGCCACGACCGGACTCCTCGACGAGTACTCCGAGGAGAACGAGAGCCTGGAGCACGTCGGTGAGCGGCTGGCGCTGCTGGACAACGAGGGCCTTGCCGTCGCGGCTCTGGAGATCACCGGCGTCGAGGTGACGGCCTTCGACCAGGTCACCTGGGAGCACGCCGCGGCCGAAGGCGAGGGTGACGCCGATCTCGACGCATGGCGCGCCGTCCACCGGCGTTTCTGGAGCGGTGAGGGAACCCCGGTCGAGAACGACACCCTGGTCGTCTGTCTGGCCTTCAGGCTCACGGACAGCCCGGCCGTGGCGGCGTCCTCGGCGTGATCCTCCGAGCAGGCTGATCCAGCCGGCCGATCCGGTGGCCTCGCCACCGGTGAAGCGGCCGGGGGTGGTCATCGCCCGAGGCCCGTGAGCCCGTCACCGAGGATGCTCGCGCCCAGGAGGACGAGGACGACGACCATGATCACGGTGCTGTTGGCGACCATGAACCGGCGCACGTCGTCCAGGAACGACCTGGCGGCCTGCCCGCCGACGAGGTGGGCGACGACCGCGCCGACGACGGTGCAGGAGCCGAGGATCACGTAGACGGCCACGGCGACGGCGAAATCCGCGCCGTGCACGTCGGTTTCGACGATCTCCGTGACGGCCGAGGCCGTCAGCACGAAGTTCTTCGGGTTGGCGCCGGACAGCAGGACGCCCAGCGTCAGGGATCGCCCGGCCGTCGCCTCGCCGAGCGATGCCATCCAGCCCGGTTCGTCGACCTCGTCACCGGCTCGCGGCCGCAGCGACCACTTGCGGACCCCCAGCACGATGAGGGCCGCCCCGGCGACCACCCGCAGCCAGTCGGCGACCGCCGACGACGTGCTCTCGGGGTCGTCGGCCCCCCTGAACACCACCGCCACCAGTACGGCCACGACCGAGAGCCCGGCGACCCAGCCGGCCGCGAACAGCGGCCCGTTGCGGCGGCCGTGTCGTCCGGCCAGGAGCAGCACGACGCCCACCACCGGGAACGGGCTCAGTCCCACCGCGAGCGCCGCCGGCAGCACGGCTCCGATTGCCTCGATCAGCAACTGCTGCCCCTTTCGGCGCCGGTGCATCAGTCAATGACACTGTCGACCAACGACCGGCGGCCCGCAAAGCGACGGCCGCCTCCAGACCGGACCGGATCCGTCCCCTCGGCGGCCGGTCCCCCGGTTCTGGATCAGAGGCCGGTGAAGGCCGGTGTCCCGGAAACGGCAACAAAGATTGTTCTGGTTTCGGGTGGGCCGCACCCTGACGGCGGAGGTGATCGCCATGACCGGCGCCCACAAGGAAGACAGTGTCCGAACCTCGTACGACGTGATCGTCATAGGCGGCGGGGCGGGTGGGCTCAATGCCGCGCTCGTGCTCGCGCGGGCGCGGCGCAGTGTCGCCGTCGTCGACGCCGGGGAGCCCCGTAACGCTCCTTCGGCTCATATGCACAGCTTCCTCTCCCGTGACGGAGTGTCGCCGCTGACCGTGCTCGAGACCGGGCGGGCCGAGATCGCGCGCTACGGGGCCGTTCGGGTCCAGGGGCGTGTCGACCAGGTCGAGGCGCGGGACGAGGGGGGCTTCGTCGTGCGGCTCGACGGTGGTGCTTCGCTCGACGCGCGGCACGTCGTGCTCGCCACCGGGCTGCGCGACCAGCTGCCCGAGATCCCCGGAGTGCGGGCGCTGTGGGGTGGGGACGTGCACTTCTGCCCCTACTGCCACGGTTACGAGGTGCGCGACCAGCGGATCGTCGTGCTCGGGGTCCATCCGGCCTCCGCCGGGCAGGCGCTGTTGCTGCGGCAGTGGTCGCACGACGTCGTGTACGTCTCCCACGACCGGCCGCTCGGTGACGACGAGCGTGAGCGCATGGACGCCCGCGGGGTCCAGGTGGTCGAGGGGTCCGTGGCCACTCTGCTCAGCAAGGACGGGCGGCTGCACGCCGTCGAGCTCACCGACGGGCGCACCGTCGACTGTGCCGGTGTCTTCCTCTTCCCGAAGATGAGCCCGAACGACTCCGCCTTCGACGGGCTCGGCTGCGAGCGCGACGAGCAGGGCTGGCTGGTCACCGACCGCGCCGGGCGCACCAGTCGCCCCGGCCTCTGGGCCGTCGGCAACGTGGTGGACTCGCGCGCCCAGGCCGTCACCGCGGCCGGCATGGGAGCCGCGGCCGCGTTCGCGCTCAACCACGACCTGGTGGACGAGGAGATCCAGCGGGATCTCCTGGCTCATCGGGACTCCGCCGAGGCCGCCGAGGGCCGTTCCCCGGGGGCCGAAGCGTCCGTTCCCGCGGCCTGATTCTCCGGCCTTCCGGCGTTCGTCCCCCGCCCCTCCTCGCCCGCCTCCCCCTCCTCGCCCGTCTCCGGCTCAGTCGCCGGAGGCGGGCGTTCGGCCTGTCGGCCTGGCGCGGATGTGCATGCGCTCGCCCTGGCGTCCGAAGAGGCTGAGTACCTCGACCGAGCCCTGTCCCGTGCTGCCGAACCAGTGCGGCAGCCGGGTGTCGAACTCGGCCACCTCGCCCGGGTCCAGGACGATGTCGTGGTCGGCCAGCACGAGCCGGAGCCGTCCGGAGAGCACGTACAGCCACTCGTATCCCTCGTGGGTGCACAGCTCCGGGGTGTCGCGGCTCGCCGGGAGGACCATCTTGTAGCTCTGCAGCGGGCCCGGCTGCCGGGTCAGCGGCAGCACCGTGTTGCCGTTCACCGCGTGCGGCTTGAGCCGGACCCTCGGGTCGCCCACGTCGGGGGCGCCGACCAGTTCGTCGATCGGGACCTGGTGGGCCTGGGCGATGGGCAGCAGCAGTTCCAGGCTGGGGCGGCGCTGGCCGGCCTCCAGGCGCGAGAGGGTGCTCTTGGAGATTCCGGTGACCTCCGACAGGGCGGCGAGGGTGACACCGCGGGCGGTACGCAACCGCTTCAGTCGGGGACCGACGGCGGACAGGGCCTGGGCGATGGACGAGGGCTGCTCCACGCCGTCATTACATGCACTTGTTCCGGAATTTGCAAAGAGAGGTGCTGTTTTCGGACGCCCGTCCGGCGCCCCACTCGGGTGACCCATGCGGGTGCCCCATGCGGTCTCCACGCGAGACGCGAGACGCGAGACGCGAGAAGCGAGACGCGAGACGCGAGACGCGAGCGCCCCGCCCGTCGCGCGTCGGGGGGTGGGGCGCGCGGCGAGCGGGGCGGGTCTCGTGTCGGCGGCCTTGCGTCAGAGGCCCAGCGAGCGGCCGATCAGTTCCTTCATCACCTCCGTCGTCCCGCCGTAGATGGTCTGCACCCGGCTGTTGGCCCACTCGCGGGAGATCGCGCTCTCCTTGAGGTAGCCGAAACCGCCGTGGATCTGGAGGCAGCGGTTGGCGATGTCCACCTGGAGCTCGGTCGTCCACCACTTCACCTTCGCGGCGTCCGTCACCGACAGGCGGCCCGCGTCGAGTTCGGCGACGCAGTGGTCGAGGAAGACCTGGGCGATCGTCAGTTCCGTGTCCATCGTGGCCAGTTGGAAGCGGTTGTGCTGGAAGGTGCCGATCGGTCGGCCGAAGGCCTCGCGGGTCTTCGCGTACTCCAGCGTGTCGGCGAGCATCCGTTCCGCCGCTCCCACCGCCACGGTCGCGATGCTGAGCCGCTCCCGGGGCAGTCCGGCCATCATGTAGGCGAGGCCGGCGTTCTCCTTGCCGATCAGGTTATCGGCCGGCACCCGGCAGTCGTCGAAGAACAGCTCGCAGGTGTCGCTCGCGTGCCAGCCGAGCTTCTCCATGCGCCGGCCGCGGGTCAGGCCGGGCGCGCCGCGCTCCACCACCAGCAGGCTGATGCCCTGGGCGCCGCGGTCGGGGGCGGTCTTCGCGGCGACCACGACGACGTCGGCGTTCTCGCCGTTGGTGATGAAGGTCTTCTGCCCGTTGAGGACGTACGCGTCCCCGTCCCGTACCGCGGTCGTACGGATGTCGGCGACGTTGGAGCCGGCGTCCGGCTCGCTCATCGCGATGGCCGCGATCAGTTCGCCCGAGCACAGTCCGGGCAGCCAGCGTTTGCGCTGGTCCTCGGTGGTCCGTTCGGCGAGGTAGGTGGCGATGACGTCGTTGTGCGCCACGAAGCCGGGCGCGGTGGCCCGGGCCCACATGATCTCCCGCTGGAACACCGCCGGATAGCGGTAGTCCGGCTCGCCGCCTCCGCCGTACGCCGGGTCGACGCCGATGCCGAGGAGTCCGGCCCGGCCCGCCGCCCGCCACACCGAGCGGTCGACGATGCCCTCCCGCTCCCAGCGGGCGTGGTGCGGGACGACCTCACGGTTCAGGAACTCCCTGCAGGTCTCCCGGAACTGCTCGTGCTCCGGCCCGTATCGCGACCGCGGGCCGCCTGTGCTCCGCGCCATGGCTCAGCCCTTCCCGGGGTCGGTGTCGTCGCCGATGATCGTCAGCGTCTCCTTGGGGTGCTGGACCGCGGCGAAGTGGCCGCCCTCGATCTCCACCCGGTGGACCGCGGCGGAGCTGTGCGCCGACCACGGCCACACCCGCTCCGGCGGGGCGTGCACGTCCTCGCGCGCGGCGATCAGGGTGAGCGGGAAGTCCACCCGCAGGCCCGCCGCCTCCCGGGCGAACTCCGCCCGTACGCAGTCGTCCTCGCGGAGCATCCGCAGGAGGATCCTGCTCATCGTCGGTTCGGCGAGCACCGCGGGCGGAGTCCCGCCGTCGGCCGCGGTACGGGCGAGGAGCTCGTCGTCGGGGACGGCGGCGAGCAGCGCCCCCGGCCGTTGGAGCGCCGGCGGCACCGCGCCCGAGAGCACGGATCGCACCGGCGCAAGGCCGGTCTGCCGAGCGACGTGCTCGGCCACCGCGAGGCTCATCGTGGCGCCGAAGCTGTGCCCGAACGTCGCCCAGCGCACACCGGGGGACCGCTCGCGCTCGGCGAGCAGATCGGCCGCCACCTGCTCGGCCATGGCCCGTACCAGACCGTGGTAGTTGACCGCCTTGCGCTCCTGGCGCCGCGCGCCGCGACCGGGCGCGTCCACGCCCCGGATCCGCAGCTGAGGCTCGCCGAGGGTCTGCCAGCCGCGGTAGACCTGCGAGGTCGCCCCGGCGTGCGGGAAACAGTAGAGCCGCACCGGAGGGCTCGTGACAGGGTGCACGGTCATTCCTTCATGCTCCGGGCCAGCTTCTCGGCCAGCATCAGGGTGGTCAGATTGGTGGGGGCGCTGGGGATGACGGGGAAGAGCGAGGCGTCGGCTATCCGCAGGTTCGCGGTGCCGTGCACCCGGCCCTCCTGGTCGGCGACGGCGTACGGGTCGGAGTCCGGGCCCATCCGGCACGAACCGGCCGCGTGCCAACCGGGGTTCATGATGTGCCGGACCCCGCTGCGCAGCACGCCGTCGTTGGCGACCATCCGGTCGCTCCAGAACTGAGTACGCGTCAGCCGGGCGGACAGGCCCGGGGAGCGCAGGAATCCCCATGCCCTGCGGACGCCGTGGCAGAGCCGCTCGATGTCCTCGGGGTCGGTCCCGAGGCCGAGTTCGATGACCGGCGAGGCGAGCGGGTCGGCGCTGTCGAGGAAGACCCGGCCGCGGGAACGGGGGCGCAGCAGCATCACGGACATCCCGACGACCAGGGGCCAGCCGAGCCGGTCGACGAAACCGGGGATGGTGTGGCTCTCCACGTTGTTGAGGAGCCCCATCTGGACGTCGACGTCGTCGTCGAAGCCGCTGCTCATGCGGGCCGCCACCTGGCGCCAGGGCAGGCCCGGCGTACACACGCCGTCGGCCGGCCGGGACCAGATGACGACGGACGGGTGGTCCACCAGGTCGCGGCCCACGCCGGGCAGGTCGGCGACCGGGTCGATGCCGAGGGCCCCGAGCAGGGCCGCGTCGCCGACGCCGGAGCGCTGGAGGATCACGGGGGTGCCGACGGCCCCGGCGGCGAGGATCACGTGCCGGGCCCGGACGGTGTCGAGCCGCCCGTCCCGTTCGGTCTCCACGCCGACGGCACGGCTCCGGTCCTTCGGGTCGAACAGCACCCGGGTGACCCGTACGCCGGGACGGACGTGGAGCCGGGGCAGGTCGCGGGCGTCGGAGAGGAAGGCGGTGGCGGCGTCGATGCGCTCGCCGTCGACCGTGTTGCCGGGGATCGGGCCGATTCCGGCCTCCTCCCCGGAGTTGAGGTCGAGGAGGTCGGTGACGCCCTGCCGAGTGCACTCCTCCCAGAAGGCGGCGTCCAGGGGGTGGACCCGCTCGCGTGGGGTCCGTCGGATCGGGAGCGGTCCGTCGTCGCCGTGCGGTGGGCGGTCGGGGTAGTCGGCGTCGTTCTCGATGGCCCGGTAGAAGGGCAGCACCTTCTCCCAGGACCAGTCGGGGTTGCCCTGTGCCGCCCAGGCGGCGAAGTCGCGGGGCAGCCCGCGCAGCGCGATGGCACCGTTGACGGCGGAGCCGCCGCCGACGACCTTGCCGAGCTGGTAGGGGAAGCGTTCCCAGAGGGCGCGGGCCGGGGTCCCGGTGCCGTCACCGCCCTTGAGCAGGTCCTCCAGACGGCCGCTGCTGCGGAGGTTGGCCCGGTAGTCCCAGTTGAACCCGGCGAGGACGAGCCGGCCGGCGTCGGCCAGCGGGTGGGCACGGTCGCGGGGGACCGGCTGGTCGGGGCCGGCCTCCAGGAGCAGCACGGTGCCGGAGTCGCGGGCGGCCAGCCGTGCGGCGACGAGCGCGCCGGCGGAGCCGCCGCCGACGACGACGTGGTCCCACTCGGCCACGGCGGAGTCCTGGGTCGGGGTGGGCGTGGTGGTCATGCCGCGGACCCCTTGGACTCGGAACCGTTGGAGCCGTCGGACCCTTTGGATCCGTCGGGTTCCTCAAGGGCCTTGGCCCCCTCCGACTCCGCAGCCGGGGCGATCAGTTCGGCGAAGGACGAGATCGACGCGTTCATGAAGAGGCCCTCGACCATCTCCTGCTCCATGTCCGCCTCGATGCCGAACTCCGCGCGCAGCACCGTGAGCAGGCCGACCGCGTGCAGCGAGTCGCCGCCGATGTCGAAGAAGCCCTCCTCGACACCGAAGTCGCCGTGGCCGAGCTGCTGGGACCAGAGCGCGAAGAGCCGCTCCTCGACCCGGCTGCGCGGGGCGACCCGGCTGCCGGCGGTCTCGGCGTCGTCGTTCCACGGCGTGGGCAGCGCCTTGTGGTCGATCTTCCCGTTGGTGGTCAGCGGCAGCGTCTCCAGGGTGAGGAAGCGGCTGGGCACCATGTAGCCGGGCAGTGCGGCGGCGAGCGCCTCGCGCAGCTCGGCCGGGTCCGGCGCGGCGCCCGCCTCGGGCACCACGTACGCGGCGATCTGCCGCTGTCCGGTACGGGCGTGGGCGGGCGCGGTGACGAGGGCGGTGCGCACGTCGGGCCGGCGCAGCAGCGCGGCCTCGATCTCGCCGAGTTCGACGCGATAGCCGTTGATCTTCACCTGGAAGTCCTCGCGGCCGAGGATCTCGATGTCGCCGCCGGGCAGATAGCGGCCGAGGTCGCCGGTCCGGTAGATCCGCTCCCCGGTGACCGGGTGGACCGGGAAGCGTTCGGCGGTGCGCTCGGGGTCGCCGAGGTAGCCCTGGGCCACGCCGGTGCCGCCGATGTGGATCTCGCCGGTGACCCCGACGGGCGACGGCTCCTGCCACTGGTTGAGGACGTGCATGGTCTGGTTGGCGAGCGGCTTGCCGTACGGGATGCTCGACCACTCCGGCCGGACGTTCTCGACGGGGTGGTGGATCGACCAGATGGAGCCCTCGGTGGCGCCGCCCAGGCTGATCACCCGCATCGCCGGGAGCTTCTCGCGGATCCGGGCCGGCAGGTCGACGGGTATCCAGTCGCCGCTGAGCAGGGCGAGGCGGAGCCGGCAGCCGCGCGGCACCGCGCCGTCGCCCAGGGCGTCGATCCACATCCGCATGGGCGCGGGCACGCTGTTCCAGATGGTCACCCCGTAGCGCCCGACGAGCTGGGACCAGTGGGCGAGGTCGTTGCCGCGCGCGGGATCGGGGACGACGACGGTGCCACCGGCGCCGAGCACACCGAAGAGGTCGTACACGGACAGGTCGAAGCCCGCCGGGGCGAGCGCCATGGTGCGGTCGTCCGGGCCGACGCCGAAGCGGCGGTTGATGTCCTGGACGGTGTTGGCGGCGCTGCGATGGGTGATCATCACGCCCTTGGGCTCACCGGTGGAGCCCGAGGTGAAGATGACGTAGGCGAGGTCGTCGGGTCCCTGACGGCGCCCCGGCGACCACTCCGGGCAGGCCAGGGTCTCCGCGTCCTCGGGGGTCAGTACGGTCACGCCGTCCGGCCAGGGAAGCGACGCCCGCAGTTCGGGGTCGGTCACCACCGCCCGAACCGAGCAGCGGGCGAGCAGCTTCAGGCGCCGCTCCTCGGGCAGTTCGGGGTCGATGGCCACGTACGCGGCGCCGGTGTGCAGGACGCCGAGCAGCGCGGCGTACTGGGCGGCGCCGGGCCGCATCGACACGGCGACGATCTCGTTCGGGGCCGTGCCGGGGGTGCGGAGCAGCCGGTGGGCGATCCGGTGGGCGGACTCGGTCAGCTGCCGGTACGTGGTCTCCGTGCCGGGAGTGATCACCGCGGGCGCGTCGGGGCTGCGCAGGGCCGCCTCGGCGACCAGTTCGTGCAGGAGCGCGGCCGGGATGTCCTGGGTGGTGGCGTTGGCCAGGGCGCGCTCCTCGGCCTCCACGGCCGGCAGCGGCACGATGCCTCGGGTGGCGTCCCAGAGCGCCGGCTCGTCGACGAGGCGGTCGAGCAGCGTCGTGTACGCCGCGAACATGGCCTCCAGGGTGCCGGCGGGGAACAGGCCCTCGACGGCGTTCCAGTTGACCGAGAGCCGGCCGCCGAGCTCCAGGATCTGGTTCTCCAGCCACACCTGCGGCGTGCGGCTGTGGTCGTGGACCAGGGGCCCGAAGGACTCCAGGCGGCCGGCGCCGGGCGCGCCGGTCCCGGCCCCGAGGGTGCTGGAGAAGACCACGGGCAGCGACGCCCGGCCGTCGTCCCGGCGTCGGGCCAGGTCGCGCAGCACCCGGATGCCGCCGTGCGGGTGCGCCAGGTCCTCCAGGAGGCGCTGCTCCAGGTCACGGGCCCGCCGGACGAAGCTCTCCTCGGGGTGGCCGCCGACGGCGAGCAGGCTCGGGTCGAGGAAGTTCCCGATGACGTCCTCGACCCGCGGGTGCAGGCCGAGCCGGTGGAACTGGGTGACGGTGAGGGTGAACTCCTGCCGCCGCGACCAGGTGCGAAGGACCTCCGCGTAGGCGGCGAGCAGCACGCCGGACGCGGTCAGGCCGTGCCGCTCGGCCGCCGCCCGCAGCGCCGCCCAGCGTTCGGGGGCGAGCCGCGCCCGGTGCCGTACGAAGCGGGGGGTGCCGAGCTGCTCCGGCGCGGCGGCCAGGGGCAGTTCGGGCGCGCCCGGCAGGGTGTCCAGGCGGTCCGCCCAGTAGGCGGCGGAATCCCGGCCCAGGGCGTCCCCGCGCAGCTCCTCCCGCGCGAGGACGTAGTCGCGGAACGAGAGCTCCGGCGGCTCGGGCCGCCACGCCGGGTCGTCGTAACATCGGCGCCACTCGTCCATGAGCCGGTACAGCCCGCGCATGTCGAGGAACAGCAGGTCCACGGCGACATGGAGGCGCAGCCGGTCGTCGTCGAGCCGGGTGGCCCGGACATCCAGGAGCGACGTCCGGTCCAACGGCATGACGTGCGCGGTGAGTTCGGCGCGTACGCGCTCCAGCACCGCCGTCCGCTCGGACTCGGGCCGGCCGCGCAGGTCCGTGACACGGATGTCGTACGGGTCCACCTCGGCCACGGGGACGACGCGCTGGGTCTGGTCGGTCCCCGCCACCGTGCGCAGGGCCTCGTGGCGGGCGATCACGGTGCGCAGGGCCTCGGTGAGCCGGTCGGGGTCGAGGGCGGGACAGTCGAACTCCAGGTAGTACTGGCTGGAGATGCCGCCCAGTTCGAGCCCCTTGTGGCGGCCGATCAGATACGCCTGCTGGATGTCGGTCAGCGGGAAGGGTTCGTGCCGGTGCTCCGGCCGCGGCTTGAGCTCGAGGAGCCGGTCCTCGTCCAGGCGGGGGTGACCGGCACCGCCGCGCAGCCTTGCGAAGAGATCCTCCATCGTCGTCCGTCCCTTTTCCTCGGATGCCCTGCCGGGCTTTCGGATGCCGTGCCCGGGTCTTCGGCTGCCCTGCCGGGCTTTCGAATTCCCTTGCGAGAAGCGACGTTAGGCAGTGGGGGTAAACGGTCTCAATACGGTGGGACCGTAGGGACGACCGAAGGATTTCGGGGCCGCTGGACCGCCGCTGGACCGGCCCTGGACCCGCTCTGGAGTGCCCTGTCGGGCCCCTTGACCTGCGGTGGGACGGCGGCGACATCATCGGCTCATGGGAATTCGAAACTCCCCGGAGTCGACCGGGAAACGCATACTCATCGGTGCCACCGGATCCATCGCGGTGACCGGACTTCCGGCGTACGTCGAGGCGATGCGGCGGCAGATCGAGGGCAGCACGTTCACCGTTCTGCTGACCCACACGGCGACCTCGTTCATTTCCCCGGAGAGCGTCGCGCTCTTCGCCGAAAGGGTGGTGAGCGGGGAATCCCCGGCGGACTGGCCGACCGACAAGCCCTCCCGGCTCGCCGCCGACCACGACATCCTCGCGGTGCTGCCGGCCACCGCCCACACCCTCGCCTCGGCGGCCGCCGGCGCCGCACCGAACCGGCTGCTCACGGTCGCGCTGTCGGTGGACTACCCGGTGGTCCACTTCCCGGTGATGGGCGCCAGGATGTGGCACAAGGCGGCCGTGCAGCGGAACATCGCGCGGATCCGCGAGGACGGCGGTCTCGTCAACGAGCCGGAGTGGCACGACGGGTTCGATCCGACCACGGGAACGGTCAGCCGCCACCCGGCCCTGCCCGCGCCGGAGACCGTGGCCACGGTGATCGAGGACCTCCTGGCCAAGCGGCGGCCTTCGTCCTGACCGCTGACACACACAGCAGGGCCCCGCCGATCCGGCGGGGCCCTGCTGTGCGTCGTGCGTCGTGCGAGGTGCGTTGTGCGCGCGTCGTGCGAAGTGCGGGGAGGGCCGCGCGGGCGGCTACTCCGCGATCGCCGTGGCCTCGATCTCGATCAGGAAGTCGGGCTCGGCGAGGGTGGCGACCCCGACCAGGGTGGTCGGCCGGACGACGTCGGCACCGAGCTTGGCGGCCGCGCGCTCGGCGCCCGCCGTGATCGCCTCCCATTTGTCGAGCGACCAGTCCACCGCGTAGATGGTCAGCTTCACCACGTCGTCGAAGTCGGCGCCGGCCGCGGCGAGACCGGTGGCGATGTTGAGGTAGACCTGCTCGGTCTGCGCCGCCAGGTCGCCCATGCCGACCGGTTCGCCGTCGGCGGTACGCGGGGTCTGGCCGCTCAGGAAGATGACGCGGCTTCCGGTGCCGACCGCCAGCTGCCGCCAGCCGTAGGGCTTGGTCAGTCCGGGCGGGTCGATGTTCTCGACAGCCATGGGGTGTCCTTTCTGGAGGAGGGTCTGGTCGCGGTGGTGCCGCGCCCGGGGTGCCGGTCGGTCAGCTGTATTCGCGGCAGGTCGCGTAGTACTTGCGCAGCAGGCTGACCAGCTCGGGGTCGAAGCGGGAGGCGAAGAGCAGCTCGGCCGGCGGGGTGAACTCGGGGTCGAGCTCGTCGGCCCAGGCGAGGGTGGCCGGGCGCAGGTCCATCTCGATCCACTGGTGCCACTCGACGGGGATCGTCCAGTCCTGCTCGTATCCGATGCCCATCTGGTGGTCGATGAGGAGGTCGACGATCTCCTCGCGGGTCCCGGTCCGGTAGGGCTGCCGCAGCGGCGCGAACCGGTCCAGGTCGGCCTGCGGCTCCTCGCCGAGGATGCGGGCGGCGAAGTCCTGGGCGAGCAGCGGCGACAGGTGCAGTCCGTCGCGGTAGGTGCCGGTCATGATGGTCAGGCCCTGCATGCCGCCGTCGCCGAGCAGCGGGAAGCCGTCCATGGAGACCGGGCGGTTGCCGACCTGGACCTTGGTGACCTCGCTGTTCCAGAGGTTGCGGCGGACCTGGCGGTGGGCGCACTGGAGCAGGAAGACCAGGTCGCGCATCTCGGCGGTGTCGCGCGGCTCGACGGCGATGACGTTGGTGGCGCCGACGTAGACGTGGCCGTCGCCGCGGGGCACCACGTGCAGGCCGCACGCGAAGGAGCGGTTCGGCGTACGGATGACGCTGTCCGGGCTCGTGCCGTCCTGCGTCTTGATCAGCGAGGAGACTCCGTAGCCGCTGACCAGCCGGGGGATGCGGGGGCCGACGGGCAGACTGTCGAGGAGTTCCTGGGTGCGGGCGCCGGCGGCCAGGGTGACGTGGTCGGCGGAGATCGTGCGGCCGGAGGCGAGCAGGACTCCGGTGACCCGCTCGCCCCGGTACTCGACGCGGGTGGCGAACTCGGGAACGAGGGTGGCACCGGCCCGGACGGCGGCCGATTCGAGCCGCTCCAGGAGGGCGGTGGCGTTGACCGCGTGCTCGCCGGGTATGTGGAAGGCCTTCAGCGGGCGGGAGATGGGCTCGGCGTCCACCCAGTCGAGGTCGGTGGGCTCCACGTCCTCGAACGGCTCCTCGTAGCGGGTGAGTTCGGCGCGGATGGCGTTGTAGTTGGCGTCGTCGATCTCGGCGGTGCCGATGGTGTTGAGGACGACGGTGGTGCCCTGGGCGGTCCTGATCGGCGCCCCCTCCGTCTGCTCCTCCAGCTCTTCCAGCCACGGTCCCCACAACTCGGTCGCCCTGATGCCGAGTTCGAGCTTGTGGCGGCCGTGCTCGGTGGCCAGCAGTGAGGTGGTGACCTCGCCGAAACAGCCGAGCATGGCACCGGCCGCGGCCGATCCCGCCCAGGGCCGGTGGGGCTGGCCGAGGACGGCGACGCGCTGTCCGCGTCGCGCCAGGACCCAGGCGAGCGACAGTCCCAGGACTCCGTTTCCGGCGATGACGGTGTCGTAGCCGGTACCGTCCGCGTCTGCGTTCCTGTTGGCGTTCATCAATGTCCAATCTCCCGGGGCGCTGTCAGGTCGCCCCGATGGGTGTGGGTGGGTCGATGGCGTCGGAACTGCTGGTGCGTGGGGTGCGCGCACTGCGCGTGAGGCCTCGGTGCGCGGAATGTGCGGAAGGTGCGCGGGCCGGTCAGCGGCGCCGGAACTCGTAGAGCGTGAAGTCCATGTGGACGATGCCGCGTTCGTCGGTGTGCGCCTTGACGACGGGCGAGTCGCCGAACTCCGCGGCGGGCAGCTCGACGGACTCGGTGCGGAGCCGTTTGCCCTCGAATCCGGCCTCGTCGGCGGCGCGCAGCATCTTGAACGGGTTGCCCATGGCCTCGCTGGTGCCCAGGTAGACGCGACCGTCGGTGGCCAGATGGCGCACCACATCGCGGAAGAACCGGTTCACCAGGCCGTACCCGGGGTCGAAGACCGCGCGCTCGATGTGCCCGGCGTACGGGCGGTCGGCGGGCGCCTCGATGAACGGGGTGTTCCAGAACACCGTGTCGAGCTGCTCCTCGGGGTCGAGGGCGTCGAAGAGGTCGCTGGTCAGCGCGGTGAACCGGTCCGCGACTCCGTGCCGCTCGGCGTTGCGCCGGGCGTTCTGCACGGCGGCCGGGTTGATGTCGGTGGCGAGCACCCGCGCCGCCCCGTGCTGCGCGGCGAGCACGGCGGCGACACCGGCGCCGCAGCCCAGCTCCAGGAAGCGGTCGCCCCGCTCGTACGGCACCCAGGAGGCGAACAGGCCCGGGCCGGGGTCCGTGTAGGGCGGGAACACCTCGGGCAGCAGGTCCCATTCCCTGCCGAGCAGCGAGAAGGTCGACTGCGTGGGGCGGTCGGGGCTCTGGATCTGTGACACGACCCAGGTGCCGAGTTCGTAGCCCAGCTCGTTGTCCATGAGGTCCTCCCTGTGAGGGAGCCGGCGGAGAGTCCCGGGGGGCGGAGCTCTCCGCGGCTACCGGTGATGTGTCATGACGATGGATCAGTTGTCGGCGACCGCCTGCGCGTTCGCGGTGACGTTCGCGCTCGCCGTGGCGCTCGCGGGCCCGGCGTCGCGGGCGGCCCGGTTGCGGGCCATCGTGCGCTCGACCAGGACGACCGGGATGGTGAGGACGGCGAGTCCCGCGCCCAGCCACGGGATCGAGGTGAGACCGGCACCGGCGCCGAGCGCCACGCCCGCGAGGACGGGGACCACGCTGATGCCGAGCTGGAACATGGAGACGGCGGTGGCACCGGCGAGCGTCGGCGCGCCTGCCGCCACGGTGAACACCCGCCCGTAGACCGCCGGGTTGAGGACGAAGCCGGCGACGCCCAGGAGCAGGACCAGGGGGACGACGGCCACGGCGTAGTCGGCGAGGAGCGCGAGCAGCACGGAGCAGACGAGGATCCCGCCGGCCCCGATGAGCAGGGCGTGGTGGGGGCGTCCGTCGGCGATCCGGCCGCCGATGGAGAGGCCGATGAAGGCCCCGATGCCGAAGAGGACGAGGATTGCGGGCACCCATACGGAGTCGACACCGGTGACGTCCGTGAGGAAGGCCGCGAGGTAGTTGTACGAGATCATGTACGCGGCGGTGCTGAGCAGGGTCGCGGCGTACACCACCCACAGCTGCGGCTGCCGCATCGTCTGCAACTCACGCTTCACGCTGGGCTCTTGTGCCGCCTTGGTGGCGGGCACGGCGACGATCGTGGCGATCGCGCTCAGCACGGTGAGCGCGACGACCGCCCAGAAGCCGCCCTGCCAGCCGGTGAAGTGGCTGAGGAAGGCGCCGGCCGGGCCGCCCGCGACCATCGCGATGCTGAGGCCGCTGACCACCACGCCGGAGGCCCTGGCGGTGCGGTCGGGGGTGACGAGGGAGATCGCGGTGACCGCGGCGACGGCCCAGAACCCGGCGTACGCCAGGCCGATCAGGAAGCGGGTGACGAGCAGCACGGTGAAGTCGTCGGTCAGCAGACCGACGGCCACCCCGGCGGCGAACACGGCCTGCGAGATCACCAGGGTCGTACGGCGGGGCCAGCGCAGCGTCAGCACCGCGAGCGGCGGGCCGCCGATCACCACGCCGATGGCGAAGGCGGAGATGAGGGCACCGGCGGACGACAGGGAGATGTCGAGGTCGTCGGCGATGTCCGGGAGGACACCGGCGAGCAGGAACTCGGCGCTGCCCATCGCGAACAGGCTGAACGCGAGCAGATAGACGGCCAGGGGCAGCCTGCCGTTGGCCTTCGGGGCGGCGGCTTCCTGCGGTTCGGTCCGGACGCTCATCGGTGGCCACCTCCCGGCTGCGTGACGGCGAGCCACGGGGTCTGGGTGACGTGCGGTACGGCGGTGGGACGCGGGGCGGCGACGGGGTGCGGGGGGACGCGTCGCACAGCCCCGGGGGTGGCCAAACGCATGAGCGGACTCCTCGTTCTGACGGTTCGGGCATACGGATCAGGGCGGGTGCGCGCCGGTCTGCCGGCCTCGGCGGTCCGCCGGATCGTGGTGATCACCAGTGACGCCCATGCTGGAACCGGGCGCCGCAGACGGACAACATTTGTTGCCGATACCGGGACGCGGAGGGGACCCGTCGGCCGGTGGATCACTCCTCACCGGGTACGCCCTCGCCCCAGCCCCACTTCTTGATGGTGGTCCGTCGGGCGGGGCCGACGTCCGGCTGGGAGTTGGCCATCGCGCGGCGCGAGCCGAACTCGATGTAGCCGACGAAGGCGGAGCGGAACTCGGCGTCCTCGGGCAGCCCGACCTCGTCCATCGCCGTCAGCATCAGCTCCACCCAGCGGGCCCGCTGCTCGGGCTTGATGGCCCGGCCCCGGTGGCGGGAGACCATGTGGGGGTAGCCGCCGTGCTGCTCGGTGTAGTGCGTGGGCCCGCCGAGTACCTCGCCGAGGAAGGTGGCGACGTGCTGGGGGTGGTCGTCGTCCATGTGCGCGAAGAGCGGGGCGAGGAGCTCGTCCTTGCGGACGCGGGCGTAGAACGCCTCGGTGAGCCGCTCCAGCGCCTCGGTGCCGCCGATCCATTCGTAGAGGGTGGGTACCTGGTTCTGGGCCTCGTTCTGCGCCGGGGCCTGCGCCGGGTCCTGGTGCTGGTCCGTCACTGTGTCGCCTCTCTCGGGTGTCTCGTGCGGTGGGGGTCGGGGTGGGGCCGGGGGTGGGCGTCAGGCCGCGTAGAGGTCGAAGGTCGGCGTCGGCCGGCCGCCGTGGGCCGGGGTGTCCAGGCGTGGATCGACCGAGAGCATCGCCTGGTGCAGCCGCTGGAGTTGCGGGGCGGGCTCAAGACCCAGCTCCTCGACGAGCCGGCGCCTGAGACCGCGGTAGAGCTGGAGGGCCTCGGACTGCCGGCCGGTGCGGTAGAACGCCACCATCGCCTGGGCGTGCAGCCGTTCGTTGGCGGGGTGGAGACGGGTCAGTTCGACGAGTTCGGCGAGGAGTTCGCCGTGCAGGCCGAGGCGCAGTTCGGCGTCGAGCCGGCGTTCGGTGGCGAGCAACCGGTTCTCCTCCAGGCGCGCCGCGTGGATCCGCAGCGCCGCCCCGGCCCGTACGTCCACCAGGGCCGGTCCCTTCCACAGGGCGAGGGCCTCGCGGAGCAACCGCGCGGCACGGGCGCTGTCGCCGTCGGCGAAGGCGGTGTGTCCGGCCTGCGCGGCGCGCTGGAAGGCGAATGCGTCGACGCTCTCGTCGGCGATCCGCAGGAGATAGCCGTCGTGACCGGTGGCCAGCAGATCCCGGGCCCGGGCCGGACCGGTGGTGCCGGTCGTCCCGGTCACCGTCTCAGTCGCCTCGGTCGTCCCTTCTGACCCGTACGGGCCGCCGAGGGCGGCTGCCAGTGCCCGGCGCAGCCGCAGGATGTAGGTCTGGAGGGTGCTGTGCGCGCTGCACGGCGGCAGTGGGCCCCAGAGTTCCTCCTTGAGGGTGGCCACCGGGACGGGCCGGCCGGGGTGGAGCGCGAGGAGCGCGAGGATCTGTCGCGTCTTCGCCGCACTCGGGACGACCGGAACTCCGTCCGTCTCGGCGTGCAGCGGGCCAAGAATCCGTATCTTCACGTGTCCTCCGTCCATCGCCGAGTGCCGTCCGGATCGGTCCCTTTCCGAAGCGGCTGTTCTGGGAAGGAACGTAGGAGTGCGGGGGTGAGGGCCTCAATACGGTGGGACCGTAGGGCTGACCGAAGAATCTGCGGAGGGGGAGTCCCTACGGGTGACGGCAGAGGGGGCACGGGTAACGTGTAAGGGGCGCAGATTCAGGGCATGCCGAAGCCCCCGAGGGCGAGGGGTGCGCTTCGGGGGCATTACGGGAACTACGGGACTGCTAATCTCCTTAGTTAATTCGTTTGTCTTTCCTTTTCTGGTCCGCTTGTCGCCAAGGTGACAAATTCACCGGCCTGATTCAGGCGGATGCGTGGGGCCGGCACAACCGCGCGGTGTGCACCGTGACGGCGGTCAGATAGAAGGCGTCGGGGCGCCAGAGGACGCCGGTGCAGGCGTCCCCGTCGAGGAGTTGTTCCACGGTGAGCCGGTCCACCAGGTCGAGGCGCTCACCGACGTCGGCGAGCAGCCCGTGCAGCCGGGTGTGGAGATGCCGGCGCACCGGTACGTCGAGCGGGGCCGGGAACTCGATGAGGAACGTACGGGTCCCGGCGGGTACGAGCCCCGCAGAGGCCAGCAGACAGGGCCAGTCCTCGACGACGGAGGTGGCACCGGGGAGCCGGGACCGCCGGGCGGTGACCTGCTCCTCGACGGCGGCGTCCAGGCGCGCCTGGAGCCCGGGCCGGCCGATGCCGATGTCCCGGGGCAGGAAGCGCGGCGGCAGCCCCCGCTCGGCGACGGCGAGCAGCCCGCCGGGCCGCAGCGCGGAGGCCAGGCTCCGCAGGGCGGCCTGCTGGTCGCCGAGGTGGCGGCAGACGTTCCCGGTCCAGATCAGGTCGACGGGGCCCGACCGGGCGAATTCCTCGGGCCGTTCGGCCCGCTGCGTGGTGATCCGGTCGGCCAGCCCGTGCTCGGCGGCCCGGGCCTCGGCCCGGGCGAGCAGGGCGGCCGACCGGTCCACGGCGAGGACCCCGGCCTCCGGGAAGGCGTCGGCGAGGGCGCGGGAGGCCACGCCCGGGCCGCTGCCGACGTCGAGGATCCGGCGGACGGCCGCCGTGGCCCGGTCCGCGGGGCCGAACAGTCCGTGCAGCCAGCGGGCCGCCTCGGCCAGGAAGCCGGCGTGCAGCTCGGCCTCCTGCTCGGCCGGGTGCTCGGCGCGGTCCTCCGCTTCGTCGTACTCGACTCCGTGTTCGCCTTCGTGCTCGGCCTTGTCTGCGGCGCCGAGGGCGTCACCGGTGAGGCCTCCGGTGCCATGCGTGGGTGTCATACGGTCACCTCCGCCGGCCAGGATGGGGACGCCGGGGACACCGGACAACTCTTGTTGCCGGTTCCGGGACCGACCGCCGGATCGTACGGACGGGAACCGGCCGGTACGCGGGGACGGCCGCCGCCGACGGCCCGCGGCGCGCGGACCCGGGGGCGCATCAGGTCCCGGCTGAAGGTGTCGAGCAGCTCCCACCGGGCGGTGAGCGGGAAGTAGTGGTCGCCGGGGATCGTGTCCACCCGCAGGGATCGCCGGGTGCACCGGCGCCACCCGGCCAGATCGGCCCCGCGGACGCTCCGGTCCTCGCTGCCGCCCATGGCGGTGACCGGGCAGTGCACGACATGACGGGGGTCGCGCCGGTACGACTCCAGGACGGCGAGGTCGGCACGGAGCGCGGGCAGCACCCGGGGCGCCCGCGACGGGTCGAGGGCGCCCGGGGGGATCCGGCCCCGCCGGCCGAGCCGGCGCAGCAGCTCGGCGTCCGGCAGCTGGGAGACGGCGTGCTCCGGGGCGGGCCGGTACGGGACGCCGGCCCCGGAGACGTACAGCCGCTCGGCCACCGCGTCGTACTCCCACTCCAGGCGGGCGGCGATCTCGTACGCGAGGAGGGCGCCGAAGCCGTGCCCGTAGAGGGCGAACGGGCGGTCACGCATGCGGGCCACGTACGGGATGATCTCGGCGAGCAGCGGTTCGAGCCGGCCGCAGGGGCGGCCGCGCGGATGGCGGCCGCGGCCCGGCAGTTCGACGGGGGTGACGACCACCGAGGTCCCGAGGGCCTCGGCCCAGGGCAGGTAGACGCCCGCCGAGGCGCCTTCGAAGGGGAGGCAGAACAGCCGCACCGAGGTGTCGCCGGTCATCGGGTCACCGGTCCCCGGGTCCGTACGCCGGTCAGGGGGCTGCTCGGTGAAGCCGCGCCGGGCAAGGCGGCGCCCGGTATGGCGGCGCCCGGTAAGGCCGCGCCGGGTGGCCCCGCGCCCGGCAGGGCCGCGCGCGAGCGCGCCGTGGCGGCCGTGCCGCGTGGGATTCCGCCGCGCAGCAGGACCGCGTACGCGTCCGCGGCCTCCTCGAGGATCCGGAGTCCCGCCCGCCGGTCCATCAGCTCCCGGGCGTACCGCCAGGCGAAGGTCCAGTCGCGGTCGGAACGCCGGATGAGGGTGGCGCACATCAACGGGGCCCGGTCGAGGGGGAGTCCGGCGGCGGACTCGCCGGCCAGGCGCTCGGCGAGCCGGGCGTCCTGCACCTCGGCCCGGGTGGCCCGCCAGTCCACGGTCTGCAGCCGGAAGCGGGCCTCGGGCCGCAGCGTGCGGCGCAGCAGGCCGTCCGGCCCGCGGTGGAGCGCGGTGCGGGACAGGGGAGTGCCGTCCAGGACGGACTGCCACGCCTGCTCGTACACGTACGGCACGACTCCGCGCAGGGACATGACGAACTGTTCGGTGCGGAGCTCCTCGCTGATCGCGGACACGCGGTACCGCTCCCTCCATCAGATTCACGCCAATTGGCCGGTGGTGAACTCACGGATCGGGGGCAACCGCTTTCCGGGTCGTTCACTGGTCACCGCCGCACATCGGTGCCGACCGTACCTGTGCGGTCCCCATTCACCTCAATACGGGGGCACCGAAGCAATGGCCGAAGGAATACGTTCGGAATCCGTGCGGTGAGCTCCGCTGTACAAATATCGCGGCCCCCGTGTTAGCGTCGGGATCCTCGGAGGTGTGGGCCGTTCACCGGTGTTCGGGGGATCGGCGTGGAGGACTTCGACCGGTCTCCACGTCGTCTGAAGAAGGCATTTCCAGCATGACGGCGACGGTTCGGGCCATGACCTGAAAAGGGCCTTGACGGCGCCGGCTCCACAGCTTTTCCGCATGGCCTCCCCCTGCCGAAGTGGCGACCTCGTCCGAGTCATTCCACTGTTCGGCAGGGAGGTGTGGGGCGGTGCCCAAGGAGCTGTTCGGCAGGAGCGAGGAATCGAAGACCATCACCGAGATATTGGACGCCGCGAGAGCGGGTGCGGGCGCCGTCGCCCTGGTGGAGGGCATCATCGGCACCGGCAAGACCTCGCTGCTGCGCTGGGCCGAGGAGACGGCCCGCGACCAGGGCATGATCGTCCTCTCCGCCACCGCCTCCCCGGCCGAGCAGCGCTTCCCCCTCGGGGTCGTGCACCAGCTGCTCGGGACGCTGCCGGAGACCGCACACGGCTGGGACCGCACCTTCGCCGCCTACGGCACCCCGCACGGCGGCGGTCGCACCGAGCCCGACTACCCGCTCCTCGCGGAGCTGTGCGCGAGCGTGGGCCGGGCCGCGCGGCGCACCCCGATCCTGCTGACCGTCGACAGCGTCCAGCACGTCGACTGCCCGTCGCTGCTGTGGCTGGGCTTCCTGAGCCGCCGTCTGGAGAACCTCCCCGTCGTCCTGCTGGCCACCAAGCGCTGCGGCGAACCGGCCAGCGACCAGCACCTTCTGGTCGAGTTCATGGAGGGGCTGCGCCCCGACCGCCACATCCATCTGAGCGACCTCAGCCCGAGCGCGGCGCTCGATCTGGCCACGTCGCTGTGCGGCCACGGCCACGGTCACGAGGCCGTGGACGCGCTGGTGGCCGGGACCGGCGGGAACCCGTACCTGCTGACCGAGCAGATACGGACGGGCCCGACGGGCCGCTCCGGCCCCCTCGTCCCCGCGGGGACGGGCCGCATCGGGGGGCCGCCGGGGCTGCCCGGTCCACCCGGTCTGCCTGTTCTGCCTGGACGGCCCGGTCGTTCGGCTTCTCCCGGGCATCCCGGGTACGCCGCGCCTTCCGGGTCTCCCGGGTACGCCGTGCCCTCCGGGTCTCCCGGGTACCCCCGTCACCCCGCCCATCCCGCGGACTCCACCGAGGCGCGCGCCGGCCGGGCGCCGGGCGACCAGCCGGACGAGCGACTGGGGCTCCAGGCCGTCAAGGAGCGCATCCTGTGCATGCTCCGGCGGATCGACCCGCACGGCCTTGAGATCGCCCGCGCCGCCAGCATCCTGTGCGGTCCGGTGGACGCCGCCCTCCTCGCCGACCTCTGCGGCGTCCCCACCGAAGACGCGTGTCGATGTATCAGCAGACTCACGGAATCCGGACTGCTCTGTCCGCACGACATGAAATTCCGTCACCCCCTCCTCGCGGGGCTGCTCTACCAGGACATCCCGTGCGCCGAGCGCGCCGAACTGCACCGGCTCGCCGCCCGCAGGATGCGGCACCGCGGCGATCCCAGCGAGGACGTCGCCGCCCATCTGCTGCGCTCCCACCGCCTGGACGAACCCTGGATGGCGCAACTCCTCATGGAGGTCGCCCAGGGCGTCGTCGAGCACGACCCTGCGGGCGCCCGCCGGCTGATCGAGAAGGCCGTCCTGCACGGTGTGCCGGAGGGCCACGAGGACCGGGCGGAAGCCCTGCGGATCCAGGCCCTCAGCGGCCTCGACCTACCCGCCGCGGCACGCGCCCTGACCGCGCACACCTCCACCGTCACCGCGCCGGCCGAAAGGTTCCGGCACGCGCTGCGGCTCTCCGATCTCCGGCTCCGCCTGGACGACACCGCGGGCGCGCTGGAGATCCTGGAGGAGGCCCGGCGGGAAACGGCGGGCACCCTCGACCCGACCGCCGCGGCACGACTGCGCGAGGCGATGGCGCAGGTACGGTTCCACGACGGCGGCCGCCCCGAGGGCGGCGGCCACGGGTCCGGGGGCCATGGGTCCAGCGGCCACGGGTCCGGGGGCCATGGCGACGGAGTCCACGGCGACGGCGGTCGTGACGGCGTCACTCGCGGCGACTCGGGTCACCACCCCCGCCACGGGCGTCACCCCGGCGAGGAGGACCGGCTGTTGCGGGTCCTGCTCCTGCGCACGGCCACCGGCGACTCGGCGGCCGCGGCGCGGCGGATCGCCGACCGGCTGCTGTCCGTCCCGCGCGCCCCGTACGGCTCCGCCCGCTGGTACCAGGCGCTCCTCGCCCAGCTGTGGGCGGGCGACGTGGAAGAGGCCCGGCGGCACATCGACACCGAGGTCGGACTCGCCCGCGCCGACGGCAGTACGACCCGGATCGCCGAGGCGCTGGCCGTACGCGGTCTGGTGCAGCTGCACCGCGGGCAGCTGGTCCGGGCCGAGGACGACGCCCGCGAGGCGCTCGACCTGCTCACCCGGATCCGCGCCGGCCGGTTCCACGTCGGGCCGCTCGCCCGCAGCGTGCTCATCGACGTCGCCATGGAACGGGACGACATCGCCGCGGCCGGGGCCCTCCTCGACGACGCCGCGCCGCTGCCCGGCGACCGACCGGTCACCTGGTGGCGGCTGCACCTGCTGCACAGCGCAGGGCGGGCCCTCGGCCGGCTCGGCGAGGCGCGGCGCGGTCTGGTGCTGCTCGCCCACTGCGAGGAGGAGCTGGCCCGGCGCGGAATCGTCAACCCGGCCATCCTGCCCTGGCGTTCCACCCGCGCCACGCTTCAGCTGGCCCGGCGGAACGTGACCGCGGCCCGCCGTGCCGCCCAGGAGGAGACCGTGCTCGCCCACCGCTGGGGCGCCCCCTTCGCGCTGGGCCGGGCCCTGGTCGCCGAGGCGGCGGCGAGCTCGGGCCGCGAGGCGCTGCGGCTCGCGGACCGGGCCGTGGAACTCCTCGAACCCACCCCGGCGCCCCTGCTGTTCGCCCACGCCCTGTACGCGGCGGGGCGTGCCCACCGGCAGAGCGGCACCCCCCGCCGGTCCCGCGAACTGCTCCACCGTGCCAACGAGGTCGGCATCTCCCTGGGCGCCGACGGCCTGGTCGAGGCGGTGCAGCGGGAGCTGCGGGACGCGGGCGGCCGCCCCGACCCGCGCAAGGACTCGACGGAGTCGCTGCTCACCCCCACGGAGCGGCAGGTCTCCGAACTGGCCGCGCGCGGCCTGAGCAACCGTGACATCGCGCGGCTGCTCCAGGTGAGCCTGCGGAACGTCGAGTCCCATCTCACCCACTCGTACCGGAAGTTACGCATCAGCGGCCGGCACGAGCTGGTCCGCTTCTTCCCCGCCGACGAACCCCCGGATCCGGCGCCGGTCCTCCTCTACCAGCACCGGACCGCCCTCACCCCGACCGCCAATCCCTAGACCCCCGGCTCCCGGAATCCCCCGGCTCCCGGAAACCCCGCCCCTGGGCACCCTTGCCCTAGGGCTCGATCAGGCCCACCCGGATCGCGTACCGGGTCAGCTCCAGGCGGTCACGCATGCCGAGCTTCTGGAGGAGGTTGGCGCGGTGGCGTTCCACCGTCTTGGGGCTGATGACGAGGAGGTCGCCGATCTCCTTGGAGCTGTGGCCCTCCGCGACCAGTTTGAGGATCTCCTCCTCGCGTTCCGTGACGGCCTTGTCCGGCAGGGGCCTGCCCTGCTCGGCGCGGTCGAGGTAGGTGCGGATCAGGGCCGTCTCGGCGCCGGGGTAGATGAAGGGCTCGTCGCGGACCGCCGCCCGGCAGGCCTCCACCAGGTCGCGGTCCGCCACCGACTTCAGGACGTAGCCGCTCGCGCCGGCCTTCAGGGCCTCGAAGAAGTACTGCTCGTTGTCGTACATCGTGAGGATCAGGATCCTCAGCTCCGGCTGGAGGCGGCTGAGTTCACGGGCCGCCTGGAGGCCGGTCATGCGGGGCATCGAGATGTCCAGTACGGCCAGGTCGACGGCCTCGGAGCGGGCCAGGGCCACCGCCTCCGCGCCGTCCGCCGCCTCCGCGACGACCGTCAGGTCCGGCTCCGCGTCCAGGATCAGGCGCACTCCTCCGCGGACCAGCGCGTGGTCGTCCGCGAGGAGGAT
The DNA here is from genome assembly GCF_014451325.2 of Streptomyces sp. CB02980. Lineage (GTDB taxonomy): Bacteria > Actinomycetota > Actinomycetes > Streptomycetales > Streptomycetaceae > Streptomyces. Next base: position 28,807 of record NZ_JACSCH020000013.1, read on the forward strand.
CCGGGTGGGGGACGGGGTTGCCGGGGCCGTGGGAGGTGTGGGGGCCGTCATGGCGTCGCCTTACCGCTCGGAGTGCTCAAGTGGACTTCCGTACCGCCGTCTTCGCCTTCGCGGATCGTCAGTTCCGCGCCGATCAGCAGGGCCCGTTCCCGCATGCCGCTGAGGCCCGCGCCGTCCGGCGCCCGGCCGATTCCCCGGCCGTCGTCCTTGACCAGGAGGCCGACCCCGCCGTGGGGCAGCCGGCGCAGACGCAGATCCACCCGGGTCGCGCCCGCGTGGCGGGCCGTGTTGGTCAGGCCCTCCTGCGCCACGCGGTAGAGCACCAGCTCCGTCTCGTGGTCGAGCTTCGGGAGGCCGGACTCGATGTGGGCCCGTACCGTCAGGCCCGGCGTCGAGAACTCCGATGCCAGCGATCTGAGCGCGCTGTGCAGCCCCAGCTCCTCCAGCACCCCGGGGCGCAGCCGGCGCGCGATGCGACGGATCTCGTCCAGGCTCGTCCGGGTCGTCTCCTGCGCCTGGTGGAGTTCGGTGCGCAGCTCCTCCGGAGCATGGTTCGCGGCGTGCTTCAGCTGGAGCAGGACCGCCGTGAGGGTCTGCCCCACCTCGTCGTGCAGCTCCTGCGCGATCCGCCGCCGCTCCTCCTCCTGCGCCGAGAGGACCCGGGCGGTGCTCGCGGCCCGCTCGGCCTCCAGCCGGCCGAGCATCGTGTTGAACGTACGCGTCAGGTCGGCGAGCTCGCCGCGCCCCGCCACCGCCGCCCGCCGCCCCGGCCTCAGCAGGTCCGCGGTCCGCATCGCCCGGGTGAGGCGCTGGAGCGGCGCCAGGCCGAACCGCAGCAGGAACGCGTTCGCGAGAAGCATCGCGACGAGGCCCGCCACGAGCACGATCGCCTCACCCAGGAGGACGGGCGTGGAGACGGTGACCGGGCCCAGCAACAGCAGTACGGCGACGACCAGCACCGAGGCGTTGAGCAGGAAGATGCGCCAGTACAGCGACACTTTTGCGACTCTCTCCCTTTGCCTGCTCCGGGCCTCTGACCTGCGGCGGGATTCATGTCCCCGCCTCATCCTGACCAGTTTCCGGTGCCTTGTCCATCCGTGCCGACACCCATGTTCCGGGCCTCCCGGCGGGTGGCACCATGGCCCCCGACCACCGATCTGATCACCCTTTGACATGACAACAGAAGGGACGGGCCCTTGCCTGCTCCGCGGATGAGAACGACACCCCTGCCCGGCATCGGCGTCCAGTACGACCTCACCACCCGGGAGCACCGCCAGCTGTCGGTCATCGCGCACCGCGACGGAACCCGGACCGTGAACGTCTACCGGGGCGACGACCCCGACGCCTGCGCGCAGTCGGTCCACCTCACCGAGGCCGAGACCGCCTCGCTGATCGACGCGCTGCTCCCCGCGCACCACAGCCCCAACGTCCTGCACACCACCGACCTGGGGCTCGTCGCCGAACGCATCGAGCTGTCCGCCCACTCGTACTGGAACGGGCGTCTGCTCGGCGAGACGCGGATGCGCACCGACGCCGGCGCCTCCATCGTCGCCGTACTGCGCCGCTCCGGGGCCGTACCGTCCCCGACGCCCGCCTTCCGGTTCGCCGGCGGCGACACCCTCATCGTCATCGGCACCCGCGAGGGCGTCGACGCGGCCGCCGCGATCCTCGGTCGGGAGTGAGGGCGGCGTGCACTCCGCGGTCTTCCTGATCGAATTCGGCGCCATCATCCTCGGTCTCGGCCTGCTCGGGCGGCTCGCCGGCCGGTTCAGCTTCTCCCCGATACCCCTCTACCTCCTCGCCGGGCTCGCCTTCGGCAAGGGCGGCCTGCTGCCGCTCGGCACCAGCGAGGAGTTCGTCGCCATAGGCGCCGAGATCGGGGTGATCCTCCTGCTCCTGATGCTCGGCCTGGAGTACACGGCGAGCGACCTCGTCTCCAACCTCAAGACCCAGTACCCGGCCGGGCTCGTCGACTTCGCCCTCAACGCGCTGCCCGGTGCCGCCGCCGCACTGCTCCTCGGCTGGGGGCCGGTCGCCGCCGTCGTCCTGGCGGGCGTCACCTGGATCTCGTCGTCCGGCGTCATCGCCAAGGTCCTGGGGGACCTCGGACGCCTCGGCAACCGCGAGACACCGGTCATCCTCAGCATCCTGGTCCTCGAAGACCTCGCCATGGCCGTCTATCTGCCCATCATCACGGCCCTGCTCGCCGGGGTCGGCCTCGCGGCCGGCAGCGCCACGCTCGCCATCGCCCTGGGCGTGGCCGGCGCCGTGCTCTTCGTCGCCGTCCGCTACGGACGTCTGATCTCGCGGTTCGTCTCCAGCGACGACCCGGAGAAGCTGCTCCTCGTCGTCCTCGGCCTGACGCTGCTCGTCGCCGGCGTCGCCCAGCAGCTCCAGGTCTCCGCGGCCGTCGGCGCGTTCCTCGTCGGCATCGCCCTCTCCGGGGAGGTCGCCGACGGAGCCCACGCCCTGCTGAGCCCGCTGCGCGACCTCTTCGCCGCGGTGTTCTTCGTCTTCTTCGGGCTGCACACCGACCCCGCCAGCATCCCGCCGGTGCTCCTCCCGGCGTTCGCCCTGGCCGTCGTCACCGCCCTGACCAAGATCGCCACCGGTCACTGGGCCGCGCGCCGCGCCGGCATCGGGGTCAAGGGGCGCTGGCGGGCGGGCGGCACGCTGGTGGCGCGCGGCGAGTTCTCCATCGTCATCGCGGGCCTCGCCGTCACCGCGGGGGTACAGCCCCAGCTCGGGCCCTTCGCCACGGCGTATGTGCTCATCCTCGTGGTGATCGGGCCGCTCACCGCCCGCTACACGGAGCCGATCGCCGCGTACCTCCTCCGAGGGCGACGACGGAAGCCGTCGGCCCCGGAGGGCGTGACCGTACGGGAGCCGGAGACGGGACCCGAGCCCGTACGCGTACCCGAGTCCGGGTCCGCCTCCGACCGCGTGTGAACGCGGGAGGCCGGTCTCAGCCGGACCAGCGCGCCGAGACGGCTGGGACCGCTGAGTCCGCCGGGACCGGCTGGACCGCTCAGCTCGCGATCTCGATCGATTCCCCCTGCGGCGCGGTCGGCTCCGCCGGCCGACTCCCCGGCTGCTTCCGCGTGATGCCCTGGAGCAGCTGCGCGAGGTCCACCCCGGTCGTGGAGGACAGGAGCTCCATACCCTGGGCGACGTTGTCCGCGACCGTACGGGACAACTGGCTCGCCCCGTCCGTCGAGATGACCGTCATCTTCTCGACGGCCGACAGCGGCTCGGACGCCTTGGCCACGACCTGGGGCAGGACCTCGACGAGCATCTGGAGGACGGCCGCGTCCCCGTACTGGGCGTAGGCGTCGGCCTTCTTCTGCATGGCCTCGGCCTCGGCGGAGCCCTTCGCGGCGATCGCCGCGGCCTCGGCCTCGCCCTCGATGCGCACGGCGTCGGCGAGGGCCGCGCGGTGGGCCTTCTCGCCCTCACCGGTGAGCCTGGCCCGCTGGGCGTCCGCCTCGGCCTCCTTGACCAGGGCGATACGGCGGGCCTCGGCCTCCTGCTCGGCCTGGTAGCGGGCGGCGTCGGCGGGCTTGCGGACCTGGGTGTCGAGCTGGCGGTCGGTCAGCTCGGCCTGGCGCGCGGCGACCTTCTCCTGCTCGGTCAGGATGTCCTGCTGGCGGGCGGCCTCGGCGAGCGGGCCCGCGGCGTTCGCCTGGGCGGCGGCCTCGTCCGTCTGGGCCTTGATCTCGGCCTGCTTCAGGTAGAGGGTCCGCTGCGCGATGGCGATCTCCTCCTCCGCCTTCAGCCTCGCCTGCTCGGCGGCGCGCCGCGCGACGGCCTCGGCGATGTCCGCCTCCTGCTTGGCACGGGCGGCCTCGGGGCGGCCGAGGTCCTCCAGGTACGAGCCCTCGGTGGTGATGTCCTGGATCTGGAAGGCGTCGAGGACCAGGCCCTGACCTGAGAGGCTGGCCTCCGCCTCCTCGGCGACCTGACCGGCGAACGCGGCCCGGTCCCGGATGATGTCCTCGACCGACATCCGGCCCACGATGGACCGCAGGGCGCCCGACAGCACCTCCTGGGTGAAGCCGACGATGCCGTTCTGCTGCATCAGGAACCGCTGCGCGGCCGCGCGGATCGAGTCCTCGGTGCCGCCGACCTTGACGATCGCGACGCCTTCGAGGTTGGCCTTCACGCCGCGCAGGGTGACCGCGCCGCGCACCGCGACCGGGATGTGCCGGCTCGACAGGTCGAGCGTGAACTTCTGCTGCACGAACGGGACGACGAACACACCGCCACCGACCACGACCTTCTGGCCGCTGTTGTCGGTGAACACCCGCCCCGTGGCCGGGTCGGTGGCCTTCTTGCCGCGCCGGCCGGTGATGATGAAGGCCTCGCTGGGGCCGGCCACCTTGTAGCGCGTGACGACGACGAGGCCGAGCAGGACGACGAGGACGACTATTCCCACGACAGCGGTCAGGACAGGGCTCATGCAGAAATCCCTTCGAATGAAGTGAACGAACCGAGTGAAGTGAACGAGATGAACGAGATGAACGAGATGAACGAGAGGGAGGAACTCAAGGAGAAAGAAGGAGAAAGGCGGTGAATCGGGAGGCGGCGCAGCGGCGGAAGTCAGCGCTCCACGGGGCGGACCGTGACCGACGTCGCCGACAGCACCGACTCCACCCACACCTCGGCGCCCCGCTCGACGGGCGCGGCCGCCTTCGCCGCGTACTTCACCGGCTGGCCCGCCAGATACAGCAGCACCTCGCCGTAGCCCCCGGCCGGAATCGCCGTGACGACCGCCCCCGACGTGCCCGTCAGGTCCTCGCCCCGCGGTGCGGGCGCGCCGCCGTCCCGGAGCAGCGCCCGGCTGAACCGCCAGGTCGCCCAGCCCACCAGGGCGCCCGCGGCGATGCCCGTGAGGGTCGCGACGACCGTCCCGGCACCGGCCGCGCCCGTCGCGATCGCGCCCGCGAATCCGAGCGCCGACACGAATCCGGCGATCACCGGGAGCGAGAGAAATCCGTCGAGGCCGCCGCCGATGCCTTCCAGGACGCCGTCGAAGACGAGGGAGAGCGCCAGGACGACCAGCCCCGCGATGCCGAATCCCAGAAACCATTCCACGTGCCGACCCCCTTGATTCCCCGCGATCCTCCGCTATTCCTGAATTGTTCCATGTAAGGAGCGTGTAGGACATGGGTGCCAGCACCCATTGATTCCCGGGAGCGGCCCGGCCGTTCAGTACGATGGGCTGCTGTTCTTAGGTGGAGGAGGGCGTCGTGACGGACCGGAGCGAGGGCGGAGTGGAGCCCTCCGCGCGCAGGCGCGGGCAGGGCGAACTGGAGTCCCAGGTGCTCGCCGTGCTGCGCGAGGCGTCCGAGCCCGTGCCCGTGGCGTGGGTACGGGAACGCCTCGGCGGCGGTCTCGCCTACACCACTGTCATCACCATCCTCACCCGCCTCCGGGCCAAGGGCGCCGTCGAGCGCGAGCGCGCCGGCCGTTCCTTCCGGTGGACGGCGGTCGCCGACGAGGCGGGGCTCGCCGCCCTGCGGATGCGGAAGGTGCTGGACGCGGAGGCGGACCGCCAGGCGGTCCTCGCCAGCTTCGTCACCGGCCTCTCGCCGAACGAAGAGCGACTCCTTCGTGAACTGCTCTCCAGGGCCGCCGAGGAGGAGGAAGGCTAGCCGTCATGGGAGTCTTCGTCTTCCTTCCCCTGGTCCTTCCGCTCACCGCCTGGCCGGTCGCCCGCCTCGCCGAGCAGCGGCTCCACCCCCGTACCGCGACGCGGCTGCTGGCCGCCGTCGCCGGTGTCTCCGCCGTGTGCAGCACCCTCTGCCTCGGCCTGCTCATGATCGTGGGCACCGCGCAACTCCCCGGCAACCCGCTCCCCGACGGCTGGTCGGACCCCGACGTGCGCGCGGCCCTCCCGTACGACGAGATCGCCGGCCGCGCGGCCATCCCGGCGCTGCTCGCCGTCCTGGTCTCGTGCGGTGCGGCGGCCTGGCGTCAGGTGCGGGTACGGCGCCGGGTCGTGGCGGCGCTCGGCGGGCTGCCGCCGACGCCCGTCGCCGTGCTGCCGGACCGCACGCCGTACGCGTACGCGGTGCCGGGCGGCCCGGTACGGGGCGGGGCGCGGGGCCATGGCGGGAAGGTGCGGGGCCGTGGCAGGGCGCCGCGGGGTCACGGCCGGGTCGTGGTCAGCACCGGGATGCTCGCGGGCCTCGCCCCCGCCGAACGGCGGGCCCTCTTCGCCCACGAGCGGGCCCATCTGGCCGGGCGTCACCACCGGCACCTCCTGACGGTCCATCTCGCGGCGCGCGCCAACCCGTTCCTGCGGCCGCTGCGTACCGCCGTCTCCTACACCGCCGAGCGCTGGGCCGACGAGGAGGCGGCCGCCGAGGTCGGCAGCCGCCGCTCCGTCGCCCGCGCGATCGGCAAGGCGGCCCTCCTCGCGCCCCGCGCTCCGGCCGCCGCCCTCCCTGCCGTGACGGGCGGGGACGCCGGCCCGGTGCCCCGCCGGGTCGCGGCCCTGATGCGCCCGGCTCCGGCGGGCCGCGCGTGGCCGCCGGTCGGCACGGCCGTGGGCCTCGCCGCCTGGTGCGCCGCCTTCGGCGCGACCGTGTCGGCCCTGTCCTCGGCGAACTCGGCGGTCACGCTCTTCCTGGTGCTGCGCGGGACCGCCTCGCCGATGTAGCCGTCCGAGCTGCTCCCTAGGGGGTGTCTTGCCGATCAGGGTCGGACAGGCCCTAGAGGTCGAACTCGTGCGGCGGCAGGTCCAAGGTGAAGCAGGCCTCGCGGACCACGGCCTGCTCCGTCTTGTCGAAGTCGCCGTCGGCGCCGCCGATGACGATGCCGATCTGGATGACGGCGCGCGCCTCGGCCGGCTTCTTCTTCGCCTTGGCGATCTCCTGGAGCACGCTCACCTTGCCGAAGTCGAAGTCGGCCGTCAGCTTGTTCAGGTTGTCGTCGAAGCGGCGCTGAAGGTCGAGCGCGTCGAAGTTCTGCAGCACCTCGTTGGTCGAGATGAGCTGGGCGACCCGGCGGCGCTCGGCGGGGTCGATCGTCCCGTCGGCGGCGGCGACCAGCGCGCACATGGCCATGCTCGCGTCCCGGAACGCCCCGCTCTTCAGGTCGTTCTTCCTCGCCACCAGCTGGGTCTGCATCGTCGATGCGGATTCCTTGATGCGGTCCCACAGGGCCATGAGCACTCCAGACGTCGATTACTTCTACGGTCTTGTAGAACGTAGCAGTGGGGCGCGGAGTTCCCGGGGACCGTCACACGCCGAGGAGCTGGAGCGAGGCCCACAGCGCCACCGTCGAGGCGGTGAGGGTGGCCGGGACCGTCAGGAGTCCGAGGCGGGTGAACTCCCCGAGGCCTACGGGGTGGTCGTGCTCGTGCGCGATGCGGCGCCAGAGGAGGGTGGCGAGGGAGCCTGCGTACGTGAGGTTGGGGCCGATGTTCACCCCCAGCAGCACGGCGAGCACCGCGCCGGGGCCCGAGGCCGCCGCGAGCGGGACCAGGGCGAGGGTCGCCGGGAGGTTGTTGATGAGGTTGGCCAGGATCGCGGCCACGGCGGCGACCCCGAGCAGGGCCGGCAACGAGGTGCCGTCGGGGAGGACATGGGCGAGGGCGGTGCCGAGCCCGTTCTCGACCACGGCCCGGACGACGATCCCCAGCGCCAGGACGAACGCGAGGAACGGCAGCGCCGCCGAGCCCACGAGCGCGCGTGGAGTGGTGCGGCGGCGGGCCAGCGCCCGTACGGCGAGCACGGTGGCGCCCGCCGCGGCCGCCCACGCCGGGTCCACCCCGGTCGCCGAGGCGAGGGCGAAACCGCCCAGCGTTCCGGCCACGGTGAGCAGGGCGAAGAGGGGGAGGGGCACAGGGGCCGGGGGGTCGGTGGGGGCGGCCGCGGCGGCCAGGTCGCGCGCGAAGAAACGGCGGAAGACGCCGTACTCGACGGCTATCGCGGTGAGCCAGGGGAGCAGCATCAGCAGCGCGAACCGGGTGAAGCCGAGCCCGGTGGCGGTGAACGCGAGCAGGTTCGTGAGGTTCGAGACCGGCAGGAGCAGCGAGGCCGTGTTGGACAGATGGGCGCTCGCGTAGGCGTGGGGTCCGGGCCGGGCTCCCATCCGGCCGGCCGTCGCGAAGACGACCGGGGTGAGCAGGACGACCGTCGCGTCCAGGCTGAGGACGGCGGTGATCAGCGAGGCGAGGGCGAAGACGGCACCGAGCAGTCGCTGCGGGCGCCGGCGGGACCAGCGGGCCATCCAGCTGCCGCAGGCGTGGAAGAGCCCTTCGTCGTCACAGAGCTTGGCGAGGACGAGGACGGCCGCCAGGAAGCCGATCACCGGCCCGAGGCGCTCCGCCTCCTCGCGTACGGCCTCGGGGGTGACCGCGCCCACGGCGAGCACGGCGCCGGCGGCGGGTACGGCGAAGACCGCCTCGGGCAGGCGGAACGGGCGGACGACGGCGCAGATCAGCACCACGGCCAGGGCGAGCACGGAAACGGACGGAGCGAGCATGCGTTCGATCATCCGGGTCGGCCGGAGCGGCTCCTCAGGGGGGTGCTCAGCGGGTCTCTCCGCCCCGTACTCCGCCCCGTACTTCCTCGGCGTACTTCCTCGACCCAGGAGAAACGTGACATTGTACGATGCACCCCCGTGACTTCTCGGAGGACGCACGATGGGTGACCTGAAGCAGTACGGCCTCGTCAGAGCCCAGGAGCGGCTCCGCGACCAGGTCGGGCACGCCCTCCGCGCGGCCCTCATCGCCGGCGAACTGCGCCCCGGCCAGGTCTACTCGGCCCCCGGACTCGCAAGCGACCTCGGCGTCTCCGCGACCCCGGTCCGCGAGGCCATGCTCGACCTGGCCCGGGAGGGCCTGGTCGAACCCGTCCGCAACAAGGGGTTCCGGATCACCGAGGTCAGCGAGCGCGACCTCGACCAGTTCACCGAACTGCGCACCCTCATCGAGGTGCCCACCATCGGGCGCATCACGAGGAGGGCCGACCGGGAGCGGCTGGAGGCGCTGCGCCCGGTCGCCGAGGAGATCGTCTCGTGCGCCCGGGGGCACGACCTCATCGGCTATCTGGAGGCGGACCGCCGCTTCCATCTCGCGCTGCTCGCGCTCTCCGGCAACGACCGGCTGGTCGAGACGGTGGGGGACCTGCGCAAGCGCTCCCGGCTCTACGGTCTGACCGGTCTGGACGAGGCCGGCAAGCTCGTCTCCTCCGCCGAGGAGCACCTCGAACTCCTCGACCTGATGATCGCCGGAGACGCGCGCGGCGCCGAGGCGTGCATGCGGCGTCACCTCGGGCACGTACGGTCGCTGTGGGCCGAAGCCCGCGACGAACCGGTCGGGCGGCGGGGCTAGGGAGTGTAAGGCGGATCATGGCTGGGGCCGGCGCAGGCCCCGTGGCGGGCCGGGCGGGTGATCGGATTCCGCCCGTCGGTGAGCACTCCTCCTGCTGCCTCAACTGGTCATGTGGTGACCGGAGTTCGGACAACCTGGACAGCGTCGTCGGCCTCTATATGCTGGCCGCATGCTCTCTGCCGCCGCCGAGCCCGCGCCCGCCGCCGCTTCCGTCTCCGTCGCTCCCACGCCGGCCACCGCCTCCCGGCTGGCCGGCGTCGGCGCCTCGCCGGTACGGGAGATCCTGGCGCTGACCGCGCGGCCCGAGGTGATCTCCTTCGCCGGCGGCCTGCCCGCCCCCGAGCTGTTCGACGTCGCAGGCATCCGGGCGGCGTACGACAAGGTCCTCGCCGAGAACCCGCAGTCCGCGCTCCAGTACTCGACGACCGAGGGCGACCCGGAGCTGCGTACCGCCATCGCGGCCCGACTTGCCGCACGCGGACTCCCCACCGGCCCCGACGACCTGCTCATCACGACAGGCTCGCAGCAGGCACTCACGCTCCTCACCACCGCGCTCGTCGAGCCGGGCGCCGTCGTGCTCGTCGAGGACCCCTGCTACCTCGCCGCCCTCCAGACCTTCGGCTTCGCCGGTGCGCGGGTCGTTCCCGTACCCACCGACGACGACGGCATCATCCCGGAGGCACTTGAGGAGATCGCGGCCCGCGAGAAGCCGACCCTCCTCTATCTCGTGCCCACCTTCCAGAACCCCACGGGCCGTACCCTCCCCGCCGAGCGCCGTACCGCCGTCGCCGGAGCCGCCGCGCGGATCGGATTCTGGATCGTCGAGGACGATCCGTACGGCGAGCTGCGGTACGACGGTGAGCGCGTCCCCTGGATCGCCGCCGACCCCGCGGCCGCCGACCGCACCGTGCTGCTCGGCTCCTTCTCCAAGGTGATGGCCCCCGGCCTCCGGCTCGGCTACCTGCGCGCCCCCGCCGGACTCCGGCGCGCCTGTGTGATCGCCAAGCAGGCCGCCGACCTGCACACCTCGACCATCGACCAGGCCGCGGCCGCGCGTTATCTGCGCGACAGCGATCTCGACGCGCACGTCGCGGTGATACGGGCGGCGTACCACGAGCGCAGGGACGCCATGCTCGAAGGCCTGCCGGCCGCGCTGCCCGAGGGCAGCCGGTGGAACCGGCCGGAGGGCGGCATGTTCATCTGGGTGACCCTGCCCGCCGGCCACGACGCGACGGCACTCCTGAAGACCGCGGTCGGCCATGAGGTGGCGTACGTGCCGGGGGCGCCGTTCTTCTGCGGCGAGCCGGACCCGGGCGCGATGCGGCTCTCGTTCACCACGCACTCGGCCGACGAGATCAGGGAGGGCCTGCACCGGCTGGCCAAGAGCTTCGGCATGTAGCGTTCCCGCCCGGATCACGCTTCGCCGGCGGGCCGGGTGAAGCGGCCGCTCGGCTCTCCTCGGAGCCGGCCGGCCGGAAGCCTGCGGCCGTAGGCCAGCAGCAGGAGGTCCTGGGCGCTGCCGAACACGGGGGTGCCGGAGCCGTACGACCAGTCGAGGTCCTCGGCGCACAACCGCACCGCGTCGAGGTCGGCGCCGAAGAACCTCAGGCTGCTGGGCCGTATCTGGTCCAGCAGGATGCGCAGCCGGTCTTCGGGGACGCGCCGGTCGAGGCCGAGAGCGACGGTGATGTCCAGGCCGTGCACCACGTCGTGACCGAGTGCCGCCGCGAACCCGCCGACCGGTGGTGTCCACGGGTGGTCGGCGTTCTCCCGCAGGAACGCGGCGAGCGCGGCGGTGGAATGGGCGGCCGCATCCCTGCGGGCGACCCGGTCGGTCATGCGGTGGAGGTTCCCGCGCGCCCTGACCAACTCGCCGAGCGTCGCGGGCAGGGAGAGCCGGAACCCCATCGACATGTGCGCCGCGACCTCACGGACCCGCCAGCCCGCGCACAGACTCCGCCCGTTCCACTGCCCGGTCGACAGACCGTCGAACAGGTCCGCCAGTTCCCGGCGTTCGGCCGCGATCGCGGCCCTGATCTCGGTGCTGTTCCTCTTGCGGGCTGTCGCTTTCTCCATGTGACCAACCCTGCGGCCCGCCAGGCGATAACGCCAATAGATGGTTCTGCTGCGAACTAGAATCAACGCTTATGGAGCTTCGTCAGCTGCGCTACTTCGTCTCCGTCGTCGAGGAGGGCGGTTTCACCCGGGCCGCGGCCCGGCTCCATCTGGCCCAGCCCGGCCTCAGCGCCCAGATCCGGCAGCTGGAGAAGGAGTTGGGGCAGCCCCTGCTCGACCGCTCCGGCGGTTCGGTGACGCCGACCGAGGTCGGCCGGGCCGTGCTGCCCTACGCCCGCGCCGCACTGGCCGCCGCGGACGCCGTGCGGCAGACGGTGGACGCGTACACGGGGCTGTTGCGCGGCCGGGTCACGCTCGGCCTGGTGTCCGGCGCCGCCGGGCACGCCTTCGACATCGCCGGCTTCCTCGCGGACTTCCACGAGGACCACCCGTCGGTGGAGGTGGCGCTCACCGAGGACACCACGGAACGGATGCAGACCGCGCTCCTGGCCGGCGAGCTCGACATCGCCTTCCTCGGGACGGCGGTCGAGGCGCCACCGCCGGGAGCGGCCTTCCAGATGGTGATCGACGTCCCCCTGGTCGCCGTCGTCGCGCCCGGCGATCCGCTGCTCGAACGCGTCGACGGCACGACCGTCCCGCTCGCCGCACTGCGCGACCGGCCGCTGATCTGCCTGCCGCGCGGCACCGGGGTGCGCGCGGCGCTCGAACGGGGCTGTGCGCAGGCGGGATTCCGGCCCCGGGTCACCTTCGAGGCGGCGGCACCGGACGTGCCGGCGCGGCTCGCCGCGCGGGGCCTCGGCGTTGCCGTACTGCCTGCTGGAGAGGACGGATCACGCCTCGACGGGCAGCTCCGCACCCTGCGGATCGTCGAGCCCGAGATGCGCGGCCGCCTCGCGCTCGCCTGGCAGGCCACCGGCCCTTCGAGCCCTGCGGCCCGGGTGCTCCTCGACCGGCTGCGCGAAGGCCTCCCGAAGCCGCGCCACATCGACGGGGAGTCTGGTCGACCCTGATCCGCAGGACGGCGCGCGAGCCGTGCTCCGGGCGGTCAATCTCGGCCCGGGAGGAACGGCTCCGGGCGACGCTCCGGGCGGTCAGTCCCGGCCCGGGAAGAGCCGCTCCGGGCAGTCAGTCCCGGCCCGAGAAGAACCGCACCGGGTGGTCAGTCCCGGCCCGGGAAGAAGTCGGCGCTCTGGACGTACTCCATGGCCTTGGTGAACTCCGGGTCACCGAGGCGGCGTTCCATCTCCTCGGGGCTCACGTCCTCCACGCGGGTCTGGATCCAGTACAGGTTGCCCAGCGGGTCGCGCACGCGTCCGACCCGGTCGCCGAAGAACAGATGGGTGACCTCGGTGACCGAGGTGCCGCCGGCCGCGACGGCCTGCCGGTGCACGGCGTCGGCGTCGTCCACGTACAGACGGAGGAAGCCGGGGGTCGCCGGCCACTCCGGGCGCGCGTCGAACATCATCACCACCGAGTCGCCGATCCGGACCTCGGCGTGCTGGACGCTTCCGTCCTCGCCGGTCAGGCACGCGAGCTCCTCCGCACCGAAGGCCCGCTTCAGGAAGTCGATGAGCCGCACCGTGTCACGCGAGATGATCCACGGCGTCACCGTGTGGTAGCCCTGGGGAACGGAGTCGACGGACATCTGGCTGCCTCCTGGGATGCGAGTGCCTCAACGTGTTGACGACGCTAGCCCCGATCTAGGCCGGGACGTGGCCTAGAAGGCCCTGGCTCCCCGCGAGAACACTCCTGGCACCCCCACCTGGCCATCACCTCGTGTCGTTGTTGGGCCGAACGGGTGAGGAGCGGGAGGATGTGCCCATGAGTAGGTACGAGAGGTACGACGTCACCGACGAGCAGTGGGAGGGCCTCGCCCAGGTCGTGCCCCTGCGCGGCCGTGATGCATGGCCGTCCAGGGTCGACCACCGCACGATCCCCGAGCAGTACGAATCCGCCGAGCAGCGCCGTATGGTCGTGCTCCGCGTACAGGTGTTCGCCGACGCCCGTGAGGTCGCCGAGTACCTCACCGCCCAGATCCCGGTGCTCCTCGATCTGACGAGCGCCGACACCGAGGTCGCCAAGCGCATCCTCGACTTCAGCAGTGGTGTGGTCTTCGGTCTCGGCAGCGGGATGCACCGCGTCGACCGGAACGTTTTTCTCCTCGCCCCGGCCGGTACGGAGGTCGAGGGCGCGGAAGGCGAGGACGAGGAGGGAGTCGTGGGCGGCCGGACCGCCGGCGTCCCCCGATCGTAGGAAGGTCATCTAGCCGTAACGGTTCGTCAGGGAATGGACTGCGTACGGTCCGGGCATGGACCTCACCGGTGGCTTCACGCTCGACCACTCCTCCTCCACGGCTGCCCCTTCCTGCCGCGCCCCTTCCCCGGGCGCACCGTCCATCGGCGCTCTCTCCACCGGCGCACCGTCCACCGGCGCACCGTCCACCGGCGCCCCCTCCGTGCGGGCCGCGCCCCGGCTGCCGCCGCAGGGCGGGGCCGGGCGGAGGGCCGAGAAGGGGTCCGCCGGTGGGGGAGGCGGCGGGGGACTCCGGGCGCGGCCCGCCGTCACCGAGCTGCGGTTGTCCGCGTTCGCAGGACACCGCTCCGCCGTGCACGCCCTGGGGCCGGTCACCCTCTTCACCGGGCCCAGCGGCAGCGGAAAGTCCACCACCCTGCGGGCGTACGAGGCCCTGGCCCGGCTGAGCGCGGGTGACACCCTCGACGAGGTGTTCCCCGACGCCGCCGACTGCGTCCCCGAGCGGGCCCGGCCCGACGCCCAGGGGCGGCGCGGCTTCCGCATCGGGTGCACGATCGACGGACCCGAGGGCCCGGTCCACCTGGACCTCGCCGTCCAGGCCGAACCCCGGCTCCGGATCGTCGGCGAACGGCTCACCGGCCGGGGCCGCACCCTCCTCGCCACCGCGCTGCGCGACCCGGGCCGCCCCACCGTCCAGGCCGAGTGGCACACCGCCGGCACCACCCCCGTCACCCGGGCGCCCTTCCCCGACGACCTCCTCGGTACGGCCCTGCTGCCGCTGCGCGTCGCGGGCAAGACCCCCGGGCAGCTGGAGGTACTGGCCGCCGCCGAGCAGGTGGTGGTCGGGCTGCGGTCCGCGTTCGCCTGCGACCCCCGGCCCGAGCGGATGCGCGCCCCCGTACCGCCGGGCGAGGGGCGGCTGCGGCGCGGCTGCGGCAACCTCGCCGAGGTCCTGCACCGCACCCACACGGACTGCCCGCGCCGGCACCACCGCCTCGCGGCCGTGGCGGCGGCGGGCTGCGTGGGACCCGTCACCGGGCTCGGGGTGCAGGAACTCCCGGAGGGGACCGTCCGGGCCGTACTCGAACGGGGCGGCCGGCCCGCGACCCCGCTCGCGCGGCTCGGGGACGGGGAACTGCGCTATCTCGCGCTCGCGCTGACCCTGCTGACGGGCCCCGGCGTCCTCGAGATGGACCGGATCGCCGAGGTGCCCGAGGCCATGCAGTCCCTGACGCTGCTCGCCGACGGCCTCGACCGCGGGCTCGACGAGCGGCAGGTCGGCGAACTGCTCGGTCTCGCCACGGGCATCGCCGCCGACGGACACATCCGGGTCGCCGGCACGGTCGGGGCGCGGACGGCGGCACAGGCGCGCCGGACGCCCGGGGTGACGGTGGTGGATCTGAGCGGGTGACGGGCCTGGTGACACGCCTGGGGGTGACGGGCTGGTAGACCTGAGCGCGTGACGGGCCTGGTGGTAGACCTGAGGTGACGGGCCTGGGCGGGCCTGGTGGTAGACCTGAGCGCGTGACCGACAACGACGTAGCGGGACTGCAGCGCAGGCTGGCCGAGTTCGCGGCCGCCCGCGACTGGCAGCCCTACCACACGCCCAAGAACCTGGCGGCGGCGCTCAGCGTGGAGGCGGCCGAACTCCTGGAGATCTTCCAGTGGTTGACCCCCGAGCAGGCGGAGCGGGTGATGGACGACCCGGAGTCGGCGCACCGGGTCGCCGACGAGGTGGCGGACGTGCTCGCCTACCTCCTCCAGTTCTGTGAGGTGCTCGGGGTCGATCCGCTGGCCGCGCTCGCGGCCAAGATCGACCGGAACGAGGTCCGATTTCCCGTCCGGAGGCGGGGCGGAGGGCGGGGAGAAGGGGGCGAGGAAGGGGATTCGAGCAGAGATCGTCACTCTTCGGAGTGATCGACTTTTCACCGTCGAGCCTCCTGTCCACAGATTTCCGAATTCCCCTGGTGTTGGGGCTCAGGCCGCCTCACTCTGGGTAATGGATTGAGTGGGCAGATAAGTCGTACGAACGGGGGCGGCGTTGATGGAAGCGGAACGACTCGTCGCGCTTGGCCGGCACGCGCTGGCGGAGAGCGGATCGGCGCAGGACATCGTGGCGGAGGCCTGGCAGGCACAGGCGCTCGCCCAGGCGATAGGGAATCATCTCGCGCTCTGCGGACCGCAGGAACTGCGCGGCGAGGCGCGGGGACTGAGCGAGATCGGGGAGTACCCGGCGTGGGGTGCCGGTGGGCCGCGTGCGGCCCGGTTGTCGGAGGTGGCGGACCCGCGCGGGGCGTTGACCGCGCTCGGGGAGTTGCTCGGGGAGGTGGGCATCGCGTTGGTCGGCGTGGCCTGCGCCACCGACGAGGAGGGCCTCTACTGGCAGTGCATCGAGGCCATCGACGCCGCCGACGAGTCGAGCGACCGGGTCCGCGGGATGCTGCGGCGCCTCGCCGTGCGGGACGGGGAGCGGGCCCGCCCGCCCGACGCCGCCCGGGGCCGCGCGGGCCCCGGACGGGGCCGGTGGTGATCGGCGTGCGGCTCGGTCCGCTCGGGCACGTGTTCCCGGGGCTCGGCCCGCTCGGTCCGCTCGGGGCGGGACCGGTGGGGCTCGTCCTGCTCGGGCCCGTGATCCCGGTGCTCGGCCTTTTCGGGGCGGGGCCGGTGGGAGTGGGGCTGCTGGAGTTGGGGCTGGGACTGGGGCTGGGACTAGGTCTGGGGCTGGTGGGGATCGGACTGGTCGCGCGCGGTCCGGGCCGGAGCGGGGCGGTCGGACGTGGACTGGTCCGGAGCGAGGCGGTCGGACGTGGACTGGAGGTCGGCGTCCAGCTGGTTGAGGTCGGCCGAGAGCGCCGCCATCAGTTCCTCCATCTGCTGCAGCAGGCCCTTGGGGGCGCCGGCGCCCTTCTGCTCGGGCACGGACCGCGGCGCCGGCTGTTCGGGCACGGCCTGCTCCGGCGCGGCTTCCTGGGACATGGGGGCCTCCTCGGCCCGGACCCCGCCGCCGAGGACGGGGCCACGAGAGAGAGCGACGCACCGGCAGCGGCCGCCGGCGCGCGGGCCGGGCGGTCCGGCTCCGCCCGAGCCAACGACGGGTGCCGGGCCCCGGTCACTGGCCGGGGCGGACGCGGCCCGCCGGAGGGCCGGATATTCACCCGACCGAGCCGGGGCGCGCAAGGAGCTGACGGAGAGGTTGACACGCACCCGACGGTGCAGGATGGAGGCATGGATCTCCGCATTTTCACCGAACCCCAGCAGGGGGCCGACTACGACACCCTCCTCACGGTGGCACGGGCCACCGAGGAGCTTGGATTCGATGCCTTCTTCCGTTCCGACCACTACCTCAGCATGGGCTCCGCAGACGGGTTGCCCGGACCGACCGACGCCTGGATCACCCTGGCCGGGCTCGCCCGGGAGACCAAGCGGATCCGCCTCGGCACCCTGATGACGGCCGGGACCTTCCGGCTCCCCGGTGTGCTCGCCATCCAGGTCGCCCAGGTGGACCGCATGTCCGGCGGACGCGTCGAACTCGGGCTCGGCGCGGGCTGGTTCGAGGAGGAGCACAAGGCCTACGGCATCCCGTTCCCGAAGGAGAAGTTCGGCCGGCTCGAGGAGCAGCTGGCGATCGTCACCGGTCTCTGGGAGACCGAGATCGGCAAGACCTTCAGCTACGAGGGGGAGTTCTACCGGCTCAGCGACTCCCCGGCGCTGCCCAAGCCCACGCAGGACAGGATCCCGGTCCTGATCGGCGGCCACGGCGCGAGCCGCACGCCGCGGCTGGCCGCGCGGTACGCGGACGAGTTCAACATCCCCTTCGCCTCGATCGGGGACAGCGAGCGGCAGTTCGGCCGGGTCAGGGCCGCGGCCGAGGAGGCCGGGCGGGCACCCGGCGACCTGGTGTACTCCAACGCTCTGGTCGTCTGCGTCGGCAAGGACGACGCGGAGGTGGCCCGTCGGGCCGCCGCCATCGGGCGGGACGTGGACGAGCTGAAGGCGAACGGACTGGCGGGTTCGCCCGCCGAGGTCGTCGACAGGATCGGGCGGTACGCGGCGATCGGATCCTCCCGGGTCTACCTCCAGGTCCTCGACCTGGACGACCTGGACCACCTGGAGCTGATCTCGGCGCGGGTCCAGTCGCAGCTGGGATGAGCGGGGCGATCCGATGAAGCCGGTCCGTACGCTCGCCGAAGCCCTCGGGGCGGGGGTCCTCGTCCTCGACGGCGGGCTGTCCAACCAGCTGGAGACACAGGGCTGCGACCTCTCGGACGCGCTCTGGTCCGCGCGGCTCCTGGCCGACGGGCCCGAGCAGATCGAGGCGGCCCACGCGGCGTACGTACGGGCCGGAGCCCGGGTGCTCATCACCTCCAGCTACCAGGCCACCTTCGAGGGCTTCGCCCGCCGGGGCGTGGACCGGGAGGAGGCGGCGAGGCTGCTCGCGCGGAGCGTGGAGCTCGCCCGTTCCGCGGCGGCGGGGGTGGGAGAGGAGGTGTGGGTCGCCGGGTCCGTGGGGCCGTACGGTGCGATGCTCGCGGACGGGAGCGAGTACCGGGGACGGTACGGGCTGTCCGTGCGGGAACTGGAGGCGTTCCACCGGCCCCGGATCGAGGCGCTGGCGGCGGCGGAGCCGGACGTGCTGGCGCTGGAGACCGTTCCGGACGTGACGGAGGCGGAGGCGCTGCTGCGGGCGGTCGAGGGGTGCGGGGTGCCGGTGTGGCTCTCGTACACGGTCGAGGGCGGGCGGACCCGGGCCGGGCAGGACCTGGCGGAGGCCTTCGCCGTCGCCGCGGGAAACGACCGGGTCGTCGCCGTCGGGGTCAACTGCTGCGACCCGGCGGAGGCGGGGCCCGCCGTGGAGCTCGCCGTCGCCGTGACCGGGAAGCCGGCCGTGGTCTACCCCAACAGCGGGGAGCGGTGGGACGCCCGCGCGCGGGGCTGGCGCGGCGACATCGCCTTCGACCCGGCCCGGGCAGCCGACTGGGCCGCGTCCGGCGCCCGGCTCATCGGAGGCTGCTGCCGGGTCGGCCCGACGACGATCTCCGCCCTGGGCTCGTCCCTGGTCACCGAGAGGGGCGCGGGCTGACGGCGGCCCCAGGCCTGGCCGTCTGCCCGGTCCCCGGCACCGCCCGCAGCCCCCGCAGGCTCGTACCGCGCGGGAAAATGCCTGGTCGGGAGGGGAGCGGCGAACCATACTCGGAAGTGTGTTCCTGACGATCAGTACGACCGGCAACCCGGAGCGTCCCGCGACCGATCTCGGTTTTCTGCTGCACAAGCATCCCGAGCGGGCGCAGACGTTCTCGACTTCGCACGGCACGGCGCACGTCCTCTACCCCGAGGCGAGCGCCGAGCGGTGCACGGCGGCACTTCTCCTGGAGGTGGACCCCGTGGCGCTGGTGCGCCGCGGCAAGGGCAAGGGCCGGGGCGGCGCCCCGGACTCCGCGCTCGCCCAGTACGTGAACGACCGGCCCTACGCGGCGTCCTCGCTGCTCGCCGTCGCGCTCGCGAAGGTCTTCAAGACGGCGCTGCACGGCGTCTGCCAGGCGATGCCCGAGCGGGCCGCGGCGGCGTTGCCGCTGCGTATCGAGGTGCCCGCGCTGCCCGCACGCGGCGGCGCCGAGCTGGTGCGCAAGCTGTTCGGGCCGCTGGGCTGGGACACCGTGGACGCCGAGCCGGTGGCCCTGGACGGGCAGTTCCCCGAGTGGGGCGCCTCCCGCTATGTGCGCCTGGTGCTCGAGGGTGAGCTGCGGCTCGCGGACGCCCTCAACCACCTCTACGTCCTGCTGCCCGTACTCGACGACGCCAAGCACTACTGGGTCGCGCCCGACGAGGTCGACAAGCTGCTGCGCGCCGGTGACGGCTGGCTCGCCGGTCACCCCGAGCGGACGCTGATCACGGCCCGCTATCTGTCCCGCCGCTGGAGCCTGACGCGTGAGGCGAGCGAGCGGCTCGAACTCGTGCGGCTCGCCGAGGCGGAGGGCCTGGACGTCGACGACGTCGACAACGCGGTCGACGAGTCGACCGACACCGAGGAGCGGCCCGTGCCGCTCGCCGAGCAGCGCAGGGCGGCGATCCTCGCCGCCCTGGAGCGCGCCGAGGCGAGCCGGGTCCTCGATCTCGGGTGTGGTCAGGGCCAGTTGGTGCAGGCTCTGCTCAAGGACACCCGTTTCACGGAGGTCGTCGGTGTCGACGTGTCCGTCCGTGCCCTGACCGTCGCCGCGCGGCGGCTGCGGCTGGAGCGGATGGGGGAGCGGCAGGCCGCCCGTGTGAAGCTGCTGCAGGGTTCGCTCGCGTACACCGACAAGCGGCTGACCGGCTACGACGCGGCGGTGCTCAGCGAGGTCATCGAGCACCTGGACCTGCCGAGGCTGCCGGCCCTGGAGTACGCGGTGTTCGGCTCGGCCCGGCCGCGCACGGTCCTGGTGACCACGCCGAACGTCGAGTACAACGTGCGCTGGGAGTCGCTGCCGGCCGGGCACGTCCGGCACAGTGACCACCGCTTCGAATGGACCCGGGAGGAGTTCCGCCGCTGGGCGGCCTCGGTCGCGGAGCGGTACGGGTACGGCGTCGGGTTCACCCCCGTCGGCCCGGACGACCCCGAGGTCGGACCGCCCACCCAGATGGCCGTCTTCACCCGGACCCAGGACCAGAACCAGGATCAGGGCCAGAACCAGGATCAGGGCCAGAACCAGGGCCAGAACCAGGGCCAGGGCCAGGGCCAGGACCAGAACCAGAACCAGAACCAGGGCCAGGACCAGAAGCAGACCCCGGACCCGATCGCCGAGAAGGCCCACGACCCCGGCCCGACCGCCGCGAAGGAGGAACAGGCATGACCACCGAGACCGTGAACCCGGCCGACACCACCCCGGCCCGCACCCTGCCCGTCACCGACCTGTCCCTCGTGGTCCTCGTCGGCGCCACCGGCTCCGGCAAGTCCACCTTCGCCCGGCGACACTTCAAGCCGACGGAGATCGTGTCCTCCGACTTCTGCCGGGGGCTCGTCGCCGACGACGAGAACGACCAGTCCGCGAGCAAGGACGCCTTCGACGTCCTGCACTACATCGTGGGCAAGCGCCTCGCGGCCGGGCGCCTCGCCGTCGTCGACGCGACCAACGTGCAGCAGGAGGCGCGGCGTCAGCTCGTACAGCTGGCCCGCTCGTACGACGTGCTGCCCATCGCGATCGTCCTCGATCTGCCCGAGGAGGTGTGCCGCAGCCGGAACGCCGCGCGTCCCGACCGCGCGGACATGCCGGCGCACGTCATCCAGCGCCACCGCCGCGAGCTGCGACGCTCGCTGCGCGGCCTGGAGCGCGAGGGC
Organism: Streptomyces sp. CB02980; assembly: GCF_014451325.2. GTDB lineage: Bacteria > Actinomycetota > Actinomycetes > Streptomycetales > Streptomycetaceae > Streptomyces. The sequence continues at coordinate 49,791 of NZ_JACSCH020000013.1, forward strand.
TTCCGCAAGGTGCACGTGCTGAAGTCCGTCGAGGAGGTCGACGCCGCCCAGGTCGTCCTGGAGCGCCGCTTCAACGACCTGCGTCACCTCACCGGCCCCTTCGACATCATCGGTGACATCCACGGCTGCCGTTCCGAGCTGGAGACCCTGCTCGCGAAGCTCGGATACGTCGACGGGCACCACCCCGAGGGCCGTACGGCGGTCTTCGTCGGCGACCTCGTCGACCGCGGCCCCGACTCCCCGGGCGTCCTGCGCCGGGTGATGGCGATGGTCGCCGCCGGCGACGCCCTGTGCGTCCCCGGCAACCACGAGAACAAGCTGGGCCGCTGGCTCAAGGGCCGGAAGGTGCAGGAGACGCACGGACTCGCCGAGACCATCGAGCAGTTGGGGCACGAGAGCGAGGAGTTCCGGGCCGAGGTCGGGCGCTTCATCGACGGGCTCGTCAGCCACTACGTCCTCGACGGCGGCAACCTCGTCGTCTGCCACGCCGGTCTGCCGGAGAAGTACCACGGCCGGACGTCGGGGCGGGTGCGCTCGCACGCGCTGTACGGGGACACCACCGGTGAGACCGACGAGTTCGGGCTGCCGGTGCGCTACCCGTGGGCCGAGGAGTACCGGGGGCGGGCCACCGTCGTGTACGGCCACACCCCCGTGCCGAACACCTCCTGGATCAACAACACCCTCTGCCTCGACACCGGAGCCGTCTTCGGCGGAAAGATGACCGCACTGCGCTGGCCCGAGCGCGAACTCGTCGACGTACCGGCCGAGCGCGTCTGGTACGAGCCGGCCCGGCCGCTCGCGACCGAGGCGCCCGGCGGGCACCAGGGGCGCCCCCTGGACCTGGCGGACGTGCACGGCCGGCGGATCGTGGAGACCCGCCACCTGGGCAACGTCGCCGTGCGCGAGGAGAACGCCGCGGCCGCCCTTGAGGTGATGAGCCGGTTCGCGGTCGACCCGCGGCTGCTCACCTATCTGCCGCCGACGATGGCGCCCACCGCCACGTCGAAGGAGGAGGGCTATCTGGAGCACCCGGCCGAGGCCTTCGCCCAGTACCGGGCGGACGGTGTCGATCGCGTCGTGTGCGAGGAGAAGCACATGGGCTCCCGGGCGGTGGCCCTGGTCTGCCGGGACGCGGACGCGGCCCGCGAGCGCTTCGGCGTGGACGCCGACGGGGTCACCGGCGCGCTGCACACCCGTACCGGACGGCCGTTCTTCGACGATCCCGCCGTCACCGAGCAGGTGCTCGACCGGCTGCGGACGGCGATCGGCGCCGCCGGTCTCTGGGACGAGCTCGACACGGACTGGCTCCTGCTCGACGGCGAGCTGATGCCGTGGTCGCTGAAGTCGGCCGGGCTGCTCCGCGCGCAGTACGCGGCGGTCGGCGCCGCCTCGGGCGCGGTCTTCCCCGGAGCGATCTCCGCGCTCGAACAGGCGGTGGCGCGCGGGGTCGAGGGGATCGACGGGCTGCTCGCGAAGCAGCGGGAGCGGGCGGTGGACGCGGAGGCGTTCACCGAGGCCTACCGCAGGTACTGCTGGCCGACCGAGGGCCTGGAGGGGGTGCGGTTCGCGCCCTTCCAGCTCCTGGGGGCGCGCGGACGCTCGCTCGCGGCCGTTCCGCACGACGAGCAGCTCGCCTGGCTCGACCGGCTCGTGGAGCACGACCCGACCGGGCTGCTCCAGGTCACCCGGCGGCTCGTCGTCGACACGGGCGACGAGGCCTCGGTCCGGTCCGGGGTCGACTGGTGGCTGGACATGACCGCCGCCGGTGGCGAGGGCATGGTCGTCAAGCCGCTGGCCGCACTCGTCCGCGACGGCAAGGGCCGGCTCGGCCAGCCGGGCGTCAAGGTGCGCGGTCGGGAGTACCTGCGGATCATCTACGGCCCCGAGTACACCCGGCCGGAGAACCTGGAGCGGCTGCGGCAGCGCTTCCTCGGCCACAAGCGGTCGCTGGCCCTGCGCGAGTACGCACTCGGCCTCGAAGCCCTCGACCGCCTCGCCGAGGGGGAGCCGCTGTGGCGGGTCCACGAGGCCGTGTTCGCGGTCCTGGCACTGGAGTCGGAGCCGGTGGACCCGAGGCTCTGAGGCCTTGACGGGTCGTGAGGCCCTGCGGCGGTGATGCCGTGGGGCCTTGCGGCAGTGGCCGGTGACGCCGTGGGGCCTTGCGGCAGTGGGCCGGTGACGCCGTGGGGCCTTGCGGCAGTGGGCCGGTGACGCCGTGGGGCCTTGCGGCAGTGGCCGGTGATGCCGTGGGGCCTTGCGGCAGTGGCCGGTGACGCCGTGAGGCCTTGCGGCAGCGAGGCCTTGACTCCCGGAAGCCCTCGCGGAGATCGCCACCCCCTCGGGCGGTGGGGCTCCGCGAGGGCTTCGACGTGTGTTCGACCCGTCTCCGCAGAGCCTTCGCACGGTCTTCGCGAGGTCTTCGCCCGGCCCCGACGGGGGGCGCAGGGACGCCGGGTGCGGCGCTCCCCTGCGCCCCCCGTGCCCGTTGACGCATTTCTTCCGCACCCTCTAGCGTTCTTCACCCCATGACGTGACACAGCGTCAACAGTGTGACGAGACACGTCACTTGAGGTGGGAACACGCACGCGAATACGCCGGTCGATCATCGGCGAGTCGGTCTTCCCCGGAGGGCCCGAGGACGGTACGGGGGTGAGCGCGCGGTGAGTCTCTTCGGCCAGGACCGCTCCTTCCTCCACGCCCTCCCGGCGGCCGACCGGCGGTCTCTGATCGCCGAGGGTGCCCGGCGCGTCTACGAACCCGGGGAGGTGATGATCCGCGAACGCGACACCACCGCCTTCGTCCTCGCGCTCCTCTCCGGCTGGTCCGTCGTCTCCGTGGGCACCGAGCGCGGCTCGCGGCTCATCCTCGCCCTCCGGGGCGCCGGCGAGGTCGTGGGCGACCTCGCCGCCGTCGACCGGCGCCCGCGCAGCGCCAGCGTCACCGCGCTCGGCAGGGTCGAGGCGGTGGCGATCTCCGGCGACCGGTTCCGGCGCTTCCTCGCCGCCCGGCCGCACGCCACCTCGCTGATCATGCGCCAGCTCGCGACCCGGCTGCGGAGCGCCGACGTCGAGCGCCGCGCGCTCGCCTCCGAGACGGTCCTCCAGCGCCTCGCGGCCCGCCTCGTCGAGCTGGCCGAGCGCGCCGGGCGCCGGGCCGAGGCCGGGACCGTACTCGAACTTCCGCTGCCCCAGCACGACCTGGCGGCGGCCATCGGAGCGACCCGGGAGGCGGTGGCCAAGGCGCTGCGCCTGCTGCGGGAGCAGGACGTGGTCCGCACCGCGAACCGCACCGTCATCGTGATCGACATGCGGGTCCTGGTGCTGCTCGCGGAGGGGCGCGCGCGCCCCGGCGGAGAACCGGCGGACGAATCTCCGCCGGGTGTGTAAACGGCTACATCGCCGGTCGCGGAACGCGGCCAGTCTGGACACGCATCACCACGGCACCAACGGCACCGGGGCAGCACACAGGGAGTCCGAGAGTGAGCAGTGCGGGAGTGAACGGGGAAGTGGGCGGAGACGTGGGCGGAGAGGCGTGCGGCATCCACCGGTTCGTCGTCTTCGGCGACATCTGTGGCTCCGGGACGCTCGACCTGGCCGAGAAGAGGCACCAGCGGGCGGCGATGTACGCCGCCTTCGACGACGCGTACAGCTCCGTCGGCGTCGAGCCCGGGACCTTCCACCAGGAGGACCGGGGGGACGGCATCCTCGCCGCCCTGCGTCCCGACGTGCCGCCGACGCTCATGGTCGGCCGGTGGATCGACACGCTGTACGAGAGTCTGCGCGCCCACAACCAGGGCCGGGTCAGGCCGTTGCGGCTGCGGATCGGGATGAACGCGGGGCTCGTGACCCAGGACCGGCACGGGCTCGTCGGACGCGCGGTGGACCTCGCCGCGCGGCTCTGCGACAGCCCCCCGGCCAAGCGGATCATGAACGAGACCCCGGAGATCGACCTCGTGGTCGTCGTCTCCGACTGGCTGTACGGGAACGTGGTCGCCGACGGCGGGCGGTACGTCGAGCCGGACCATTACCGGTCGGCCCGCATCCGGTCCAAGGAGACCGACGAGGCCGCCTGGTTCCACGTACCGCGCAGGCCCGCGCCGCCGCTGATCGGGCGCGACGGGGAGCTGCCGCCGGAGGGGGAGCCGGCGCCCGAGGGGGAGCCGGCGGTCGCGGGGGAGCGGCCGCCGGCGGGGGTGGCACGGACCGGCGTTGGGCCGTCGCGGGGGGACGGCCCAACGCCCCGGCCCGTGGGCGGGAACCGTGAGTACCACGTCGGGGGCGACCTCCTCGACATCCACGGCAACACGATCCACGGCGGGTTCACCGGAATCCGCAAGGACTCGGGCAAGGGCTCGGGCAAGGACTCGGGCTCCCGATCCGGCTCCCGATCCGGTTCCGGCTCGGGCCCGGGCTCCGGTTCGGGTGCTGCTGCGGGTTCCGGTGCGGTCGCCGGGGCGGGTGAGCCGGAGTGAGCGACCAGGACGACGCCGCGCCGCAGAGCGACTCCTCGGACGCCGGGCACGGCCACGGCGACCGGGCCGACGCGCCGGACCGGGGCGGCGACCGCGGCGGCGACCGGGGCGGCGACCGCGGTTCGGACCGCGGCGGCGGCCGGGGTTCCGACCGTGGTTCCGACCGCGGTTCGGACCGCGGCGGCGACCGGGGGGACCGGGACCGCGACCGGGGGGACCGTGACCGGGACCGCGACCGGGACGGCGGGTCCGAGCGGGGTGACGGTGCCGAACAGCCCCGCGAGCCGAGCGTCTTCGCGGCTGCCGACCGGGGGCCCCTCGGCGGCGAGAGCGACACCGGCGGGGCCGCCACGGCGCGCCGGGCCGTCCGCACCTGGGCGAGCGGCGCCGCCGACCGCCTCACCACCATCCACGGCGACGGCACCGTCTTCGAGGGCAACCAGATCTTCGCCCTGTACGGCTCCGAACGCACCGCGCACTTCGTCCAGGGGCCCGTCCCGCCCGAGACGCTCGACCACCTGGGCCGGGTGTACTGCGCCACCTCCGGCTACCGGCGGATGCGGGACCGGCTCCGCGACCACCGGGTCCTCGTCCTGTGCGGCGAACCCGGCAGCGGCCGCAAGGCCACCGCGCTCGCCCTCCTCGACGAGCTGACCGGCGGCAAGGTCTTCCGGCTCGACCCGCGCCACGGCGTCGACGAGATCACCGAGGAGGTCCTCCAGGAGAGCGGCGGCCACCTCCTGGAGCTGCTCACCGAGGACGTGCGCGAGGCCGAGGGCGAGCCGCGCGCCGCACGCTCGGGCCGGGGCGAACACACCGCCGTCGCCCGCCGTTCCGTCACCCGGCTCTCCGAGCTGCACCTGGACCGCTTCGGCGATCTGCTGCGCGGCCGGGACGCGTACGGGGTCGTCCTCGTCGAGAACGGAGAGCTCGCCGACCGGCTGCTGCGCGGCCGGTACGGGATGTACTGCGCGCCGCCGCCGGCCGACGAGGTCCTCCACCGCCACCTCTGGAACCAGCTGCGCGCCGAGTCCGACGATGCCCTCGGCGACGCCCGGGCGCGCGGCGCGCGGCGGGACGTCGTCGAGGCCCTCGGCCTGGAGGAGCTGCGGCCCCGTGAGGCGGCGCGGCTCGCCGACCACCTCGCCCGGCACTGGCGCGGCGAGGTGACGGACGAGGAACTCCTGGCCGAATGCGCCTCCTTCGTACGCTCCCAGGCGCGCGAGTGGTTCGCGGGCGCCGACCGTCCGGGCGCCGTCCCCGAGGCCCTCCCGGCCCTGAACGCCGGGGCGTTCCGTATCGCCGTCGCCGTCTTCAACGGCTCCGCGTACAGCCTCGCCGCCGAGGCCGCCGAACTCCTCGCCTGGGAACTCGCGGTCACCCTCGACCCCGAACACCCGCCGGGCCGCCGCCTGTTCGGGACGCACGCCGAGCACCGGCCGGTACAGGCGCGGGCCGTCCTGGAGGACGGCGAGCTGGACCTCGGCCCGGCCAAGGTGCCCGTGCGGGCCGTCCGCTTCCAGGGCGAGGCGCTCGCCGGAGCCGTCCTCGGCGAGATCTGGCACGGCTACCACAACGTCCGCGGCCCGGTGGCCCGCTGGCTGCGCTCGCTGTGCGACGACCCGCGCCCCGAGGTATGGGTGCGGGCCTCCATCGCGGCCGGGGTCCTCTGCTCCTGGGACTGGATCCACGGCTTCCGCGAGCTGGTGGTGCCGCTCGCCGTGACCGACGATCCGGTCGCCCGCATGGCGGCCGCCACCGCGCTCGCCGAGTCCGCGCGCGACCCGCGCGTCCGGCCCGCCGTCGCCGACGTCCTCAAGAACTGGGCCGCGTCCGACGACGAGATGCTCGTCAGGACCGCCCTGCTCGCCCACGGCTACGTGCTGGCCGCCGGTGGCGTCTCCGGTTCGCTCGACGCGATCGCCCGGGTCGTCAGGGCCCGCGAGGCGACCGACATCGAGGTCCTCGTGCCCGCCGCGTTCAGCGTGGCGCGACTGCTCGCCTGCGGCGAACCGGCGCCCGTGCTCCGACGGCTCCGGCAGTGGCTGGAGGACGGCCGGCTCAACCTCGCCAACCTCGTCCACCTCGCCGTCATCCGCGCCCTGAGCACCAGGACCACCCATCTGTGGGGGCTGCGGGAGGTCCCGGAGCTGGACGGACACGCGGCCCGCCCGCTGATGGTCGCGCTGCTCGCGACCCGGCCCGAGCTCGCCCCCGAACTGGCCGCGCTGCTGCGGTCCACGCTCACCACCGCCCGCTCGGGGGAGTCGGCCCTCGAGGCGCTCGGCGGGATGCTCCGGCGGGCCGCGAAGGACCCGGAGTCGCTCGGGCTCGTCTGTGCCTTCCTGCCGCGCCTCGCGGTGGACCGGCGCGACCGGGACCGGCTCAGGGGCTTGCTGAACGAACTGGTCCGGGACCGTGACCGGCCCCTGGACAGAGGCGCGGCGCGCCGGATGTGGGACGCCGTGACGGAAGGAGCGAACCGATGACCGGGCCCGAGCAGGACAGGAACCCCCGGCCCGACGAGCGGACCCGCTGGGTCGACCGGGACCGCGACGACCGCGGCCGCGAAGGCAGGGGACGGGACGAGCGGGCGCGCGACGACCGGGGCCGGGCCGAGCAGGCCCGTGACGAGCGGGCACGGGACGGCCGCGACCGGGACGACCGCGAGCGGCAGCGGTACGCGGGGCAGCCCGGCGACGGGCAGCGTGGCGGCGGACAGCAGTACGGCGGACAGCGGTACGACGGGCAGAACGGCGGTGGCCGGCACGCCGGTGGCCGGGACGAGGACGAGGACCTGGACGTGGACCCGGACGAGGAGCTGGACCGAGAGCAGCAGCAGCGGCAGGGCGGGGGGCGCGTCCGGGGCCGGGGCGGGCGCTGGAGCGGGGACGACGGCGGCGGGTCCGGTGCGGGGTCCCGCTCCGGCGAGCGGCCGCGCGGGCCGCTGATCGCCGAGTACGCGCCCCCGTACCGCCGCCGGAGCGGCAAGGTCGCGGCGGTGCTCCTCTACCGCAACGGCGGCCACCGGGTGGTCTGGCCGGACCGTGTGGAGGACGTCAACAAGCCGATGCTCGGCTCCGCCTACACCGTCTTCGAAGTGCAACTCGGGCGCAACGTGACCGAGTTCAGGCTCCAGTTGCCGGCCGCCGGGGACGGCGTCTTCTTCGAGGCCGTCGCCAGGGTCCAGTGGGTGGTGACCGACCCCCACCTCGTCGTCCGCGAACAGGTCGAGGACGTCGCCGAGTTGCTGCACGACGAGCTGCTCGACGGGCTGCGCAGGATCTCCCGGCGGTTCCGGATCACCGAGGCGCAGCGCGCCGACGAGGCCGTGCGCGAGGAACTGAGCGCCGGCCGCCTCAGGTTCGGCGCGGACATCGGGCTGCGGACCCGCGTCCATGTCTTCGTCGACCTCGACGACTCCGTCAAGGCCGAGGTCTCGCGCCGGGACCGGGTCGGCGTCACGATGGAGGCCGACGAGCGCGTCGCCGAGGCCGAGCGGCGCAGGGAGGCCGCCGACCGGGCCCTGGTCGCCGACCGCGCCCGCGAGATGGAGGACCTCTTCCGGCGCGGCGACCTCGCCCAGATCGCCCACCACATGGCGATGCACCCCGACAAGCAGTGGGAGATCCGCACCCAGCTCCAGCGCGAGCGGCGCGAGGGCCAGGAGGACTACCTGGCCGTCTTCAACCGGCTCCTCGACACCGGCGTCCTGGAACGGCACGACATCGGCGAGCAGATGTACCAGGTGCTCATGTACCTGCGGACGCAGACCGGCACCGTCCTCGACGGCATCACCAACCGGGTGCTCAACCCCTCGGGCAACCCCCCGCCGCACCGCCTCGCCCTGGAGGACGCGGCGCCGGAGCCGAACCGCCCCGACTGGTACGAGGAGCAGGACCGCGGGGACGCCCCGGCCCCCGGCGGGCCCCGCGTCTACGAGCCGACCCGCGTCGAGTCCGGCTCCGAGCGGGAACGGGAGCGGGGCAGGGCGCGGGAGAGGGGCCGCGACGGCGACGACCGCGAGCGCGCCCGCTCGCGGGACCGGCACGACGACGGCCACGACGACGGACACGACCGGTACGAGGACGGTGACCCGTACCGCCGGAGCGACGCCTACGAGCGGAACGACCGGTACGACCGCGACGACCCCTACGACAGGGACGGGCGCGACCGCACCCGGCGGCCCGCCCGTCCGGCCCGGCCGAGCTCCGAGTTCACCGACTGGGACGACGAATGACGACCTCCCCGGGGCTCGGGCAGGACCCGACAGGGGCGGCGCCCACCGCGCGGGACCGGGAACCGGCCGGCGCGGCGGCGCCGAGGCCCGTGCCCGCCCCGATGCCTGTGCCCGCCCTCGTGCCCGCCCCCGCGCCCCCACCCGCCCCCGCGCCCCCACCCGCCCCCACGCCCGCGCCTGCCTCCACGCCCGCCGCCGTCCCCGTCCCCGTCCCCGCCGAGGAGCTCAGGTTCATGGCCGAACGGCTGCTCGCCACCGTCCGGGAGGACATCGGCCGGGCCGACACCAAGGCCGCGATCCTGCTCTCCGGCGCCCTCGCCTTCCTGGCGGTCGTCTTCTCCGGAGACCGCGCCCTCCTGCCCGACTCCGGACCCGGGCTCGTCCTCCTGCTCCTCGCGGGTGCGCTCTGGACGGCCGGTGTCCTGATGCTCGTCTCGGTGGTGCTGCCCCGCACCCGGATCGGGGCCGACCGCACGTTCCTGCGCGAGCTGACGGGCGGACCGTCGGTGACCGCGCTGCGCGAGCGGCTCGCCGCACCCGGCGCGGACGCCACCGGCTGGCTCCTCGAACAGGCCAGCGTGCACGGCCTCGTGCTCGCTGCGAAGTACCGGTGGCTGCGCCTGGGCGTGTCCGCGCTCGCGCTCGGCGCCCTTCTGGCCCTCTTCAGTGAACTGTGGTGAGAGAGAACATGCAGTGGACCAACAAGAGGGGCGTCCTGCTCCTCGCCGGCGCGCTCCTCGCGCTCGCCGGACCGCTCGCGGCGACCACCGCCTCGGGCGCGCCCGGCGTCTCCGGGGCGCGGGCGGTCCCCCGTACCGCTCCCGCAGCCCCCGCCGCTCCCACCGACCCCGCAGAAGGACCCGACCCCATCGACTTCGCGGTCGTCGTCGACCAGTCGGCGAGCCTCGCCGACAAGGATCTGGCGCGCGAGACCGAGGCGGCGGCGCTGCTCGTCCAGGGCGAGATATCGGAGCGCTCCCGGGCCGCCGTCATCGGCTTCGGCAGCTCGGAGAAGCGCGGTCAGTCGCCCGTACGCGAGGTGTGCCAGCTCACCGTCGCCGACGCGGCGGGCCGTGAGCGACTCAGCGACTGCGTCCAGGAGCTGGGGCGCCGCGACACCGCCCGGGTGGGCCCCGGCACCGACTTCCCGGCCGCCGTCCGGCAGGCCGTCACCCGCCTCACCGGAGCCGCGGCCGGACCCGGGACAGGCACAGGCACCGGGACGGGGACCGGGACCGGGACCGGCGGAGCCAAGAAGCCCGGCACCCCCAAGGTCGTCTTCCTGCTCACCGACGGAAAGCTCGACGTCGCCGACAGCCCCGAGTACGGCACCGACCGGGAGAGCCGCCAGTCCAACGGGGCCAAGCGGCTCGTCGAGGAACTCGCCCGCGCCCGGGCGGCCGGCGTCCAGATCTGGCCCCTCGGCTTCGGCGGCGAGCTCGACCGCGCCGGCCTCACCGCGATGGCCGAGGGCGGCTACCGCGGCTCCTGCTCCGAGATCCCCGGCTCCGCCCCGCGCATGCGGGTCGTCGACACCTCCGCCGAGATCGACAAGGCACTCCAGGAGACCTTCGCCGCCGCCCGCTGCGCCCGGATCGCGCACGGCACCGCCGGGAAGCCGCCCGCCGACCTGACCGTCACCATCCCGCCGATCGCCACCGACGGCTCCCTGACGGTCGCCAAGCACGACCCCAAGGTGCAGGTCACCTACTACGACCCGGCCGGCCGCAAGGTCCCCGTCCGGGACGAGTTCGACGGCTCCTCCTTCGAGGTCAGCGGGCAGAACGGCCCGGTCGAGGCGCTGCGGGTGAAGAACCCGCTGCCCGGCCTCTGGCGGGTGCACATCGAGGCGCCGCCCGGCCACGGCGACCGCGAGGTCGCCGTCCGGGCGATCTGGCAGGGCCGGCTGCGCTCCGCCGTCGTCCTCGACCCGGCGTCCCCGCGCGCAGGCGAGCAGGTCAAGGTCGAGGTGCAGATGCAGACCCGGCGCGGAGTCGTCATCACCGACCGGCACCAGCTGGCCGGCCTCTCGGTCGCCGCCGACCTGAGCGGCGAGGGCTTCGAACCCGTCACCTTCCGGCTCGCCGACGACGGCAAGGCCCCCGACGCCAAGGCCGGCGACGTCCGGTTCACCGGCACGCTCACCGTCCCCGCGGGCGCCACCGGCGCACTGGAGCTCGTCACCCGCATGGAGGCGCCCGGGATCACCTCCGACCGGCGCCCGCTGCACGCCGTCGTCGCCAAGGGCGCGCCGCTCGTGACCGCCGCCCTCACCGTCGACAGCGACACCGTGCACCCCGGTGCCACCGTCAGCGGCACCCTCGACGTCACCAACAACGACTCCGCGCCGCACACCCTGCGGCTGGGACTCGCGGACCAGACCCCGGGCGCCGAACTCGTCGTCGCCCCGGCGACCATCACGGCCCCGCCGAACGGCAGCACCCGGATCCCCTTCACCGTCACCGTCGGCAAGAACACGCCCTACGGCACGCTCGGCGGCCAGGTCACCGTCGTGGACACCGCGGACGGCGACCGCACCCTGCGCGGCGCGCTCCTGAACGTCCGGGTGGTGGAGCCGCCGACCTGGTGGGAACGCTGGTGGAAGGCCGTGGTCGGCGGGGCCGTCCTCGTCCTTCTCGTGGGCACCTTCGTCGGCATCCGGCTCCTCTTCCGGCGCCGCCGCCGCGACCTCACGGGCGTCACGCTCGAACTCTGCCAGGAGGGGCGGTCGCTCGACTCGCTGACCGTCCGCCGCGGGCAGAGCCCCGGCGGCGCCTTCGCCTTCACCGTCGACGAACCGTACGGGGCGCCGGCCACCCTCCGCCGCGTCCCCGGCGGCGGCTCCTCCGCCCATGTGCTGCGCCGCACCGGCGCGGGCGAGCTGCTGCTGCGCCCCCGCGGCGGCGCGCAGGTCCCCGTACGGACCGGCGAGCCGGCCGGGCTCGGCGACCACGAGCTGGTCGTACGGGGCGGCCGCCCGGCGCCGACCGGCGGCCGGGCGACCGCCGGGCGACCGGCGCCGACCGGCGGCCGGGACACACCGTGGTTCCGTCCCCCTCGCCGCGCCGGCGGCGGAGCCGGACGCGGCAGCGCGGGCGACACGGACGCGGGTTCCGGCCGCCTCACCGGAACGGGCTCGGACGGTTCCCCCGACGCGAGCGCATACGACGGCAACTTCTGAACGGGTCCCGAGGAGAACGACATGAAGATCTATCAGCCCATGCTCTTCGTCGGGCTCGGCGGCACGGGCGGACGCATCGGCACCGAGCTCGAACGCAGTCTGCGCCGGGAGCTGTGCGGCCCGGACGGCACCGACCTGGTCGACGGCGGCCGCCGCATGCCCTTCCAGCTGCCCGACTGTCTCCAGTTCGTCTACGCCGACTTCAGCGAGGCCGAGCTGCTCAACTACCCGCAGTTCAAGGCGAGGGGCGCCGAGGGAGCCGCCTTCGCCCGCACCTCCCGGATCGTCCGCGACCTGCTGCCCACCGACTTCGACTCCTCGCCCGAGGTGACGCGCATGCTGCGCGTCTCCGTCCCCGAGGAGACCCGGCTCTGGCTGCCGCCGAAGGCCCGTGAGCCGCGCGTGGCCCCGCTCAACAACGGGGCGGGACAGCTGCCGACCGTCGGACGCTCCGCGCTCTTCGCGACCCTCCGCTCCGGGCTCGAACCCGTCCTGCGGCAGCTCCGCGAGGCGATCGGATCCATCGGGCAGGCCGCGGGCGACCTGCGGCGGGTCGGTGGCGGCAAGATCCGGGGCTGCGACGTGTTCGTCGCCTTCTCCGTCGCCGGCGGCACCGGGGCCGGCATCTTCTACGACTTCATCCACCTCATCGGGCACGAGTTCCGCAACGCCCGGGTGCCCGGGGTGAAGATCTACCCGCTCGTCGTCATGCCCTCCGCCTTCCCGCCGGAGGCCGGTGGCGGACGCGAGGCCGAACTCAACTCCGCCCGCGCCCTCGTGGACCTCTCGCGGCTCGTCGACGACCAGAACGTGCCCGACGCCGTCGACCAGGTCGGCGACGTCGAGGACCGCGGGCGGCTCAGCGTCACGTACCCCGGCGACGGCGTCGTCGCGCTGCGTCCCGCCACCATGCAGACCGCCTTCCTCTTCTCCAAGCCCTCCGTCATCAACAGCGAGGACCTGCGGCGCTCCATCGCCGCCATGGTGATGTCGCTGATCGGCACCGACCTCGGCCAGGACAACGGCTCGGCGACCCGCGCCGAGGAGGACTACCAGTCCTTCGCCGCCAGCTTCATCAACAAGGCCGTGGAACGCTCCACCCCGGCCCGTACCGGCATCGGCTACCGAGGCATGTCCACCAGCCTCGCCGCCGCCCTCACCGTGCCCGTCGACGACCTCGCCGAGATCGTCGCCGCCCGGCTCCTCGCCCAGGCCGTACGCGGCATGACCGAGCGGGCCCGGCGCCCCGACCGGGAGGGACAGAACCACGTCAGGGAGCTGTTCAACCGCTCCGGCATCGGCCGCCTCTGGACCCGGGACGCCCCGGACGTCCCCCTCCCCGAACAACTCCCCCGGGGGAAGACGAAGATCACCCAGGAACTGCGGAACCGGCTCGGGGACATGGAGGAGGCCCTGCGCCGCCTCGACACCGGTCTCGCCCGCGAGATCCCGCGCCTCACCGAGGACTTCAGGCCGAGCGCGGGGGTCCGCGAACTCCTCGGCGCCATGGACCCGTTCCAGATCAAAGTCATCCTGTCAGGCCTGCCGGGCCACCCCGACCGGGTGGCGAGGGAGGGCTTCACCGGCATGATCGACAACCGGCGGAACGAACCCGAACGACCCCCGAACGTCCACACGGCCGCCCCCAACCTCCCCCCGATCAAGGGCCCTGTCGGCGGGGTCGTACCGGCCCGGTGGAGCGACCCCGACGTCCAGGACGCGCTCGCCGCCCAGCAGGCCTGGTACCAGTGGCGGGCCCGCACCCTCTGGCACCACGGCTGGCAGAACGGCGAGGCCCAGTGGCGGCCCTCCCTGAACAAGGCGAGCTCCGAGGTCGCCGAGCTCGTCAAGGCGCTCCGCGACCACGAGCAGGACGAGGGCAAGGCCTTCGCCGACAGCCGCCGCGACCTCTACCGCGACGACCGCGCGGGCATCGCCTATCTGCTGCCCCCGCAGAACACCCTGCGCGCCTTCTACGACGACGTCGTCGACCGGCTCGCCCAGAGCGAGGGCCTGCCCGAGTCCTCCGACGCCGCGAACCTGCTCGGCCGGATCGTCGGCCCCGAGGACTGGCGACGGGCACTCGACGCGGTCCGCCGATCGTCCGGCGCGGCGGTGAAGGAGATCAAGCAGGTCGTCGAACGACGGGTCAAGCGGCTCTTCGGCGAGGCCAACGAGGACGCCTTCGCCCGCCCCCTGCTGCCCTCCATGGAACTGCTGCTCCGGGCCGCCGCGGGCGACGAGACCGCCGAGGCGAAGGTCGACGCGCGCTGGCTCGACCAGTTCCGCTCCCGTCTCGCCGGGCTCATCCCGGTGGGCTTCGTCCCGGACGGCAGCGGACCGCTCAAGATCCTCATCGTGCATCCGGCGAGCGAGTCCGACGGCCGCGCCCGGGAGTACCTGGAGCAGGCACTCAACCTGCCCTCCCGGGTGACCCCGGAGAGCCGGGCCGGCGACACCGACTCCATCACCGTCGTCTTCTTCCGCAGCGGCATGAACCTCACCGACATCTCCGAGGTCCGCAACGTCCTCAGCCTCTGGTCCGAGGCCCGCGACTCGGCCGGCGAGGACGACTTCCTGCACTGGCGCCAGCGGCTCGGCTACGAGGACGACTGGCTGGTCTCCACCGAGCACGACCGGCAGCGCATCCTGCACCGGCTGCTCTGCGCCATGTGGAACGGGCACATCGACACCGAGGGCCCGGCCGGCTCGCCCCACCGCGTCCGCATCCGGCTGCAGGACGGCGAGTCCGCGGCCATGTCCCTGCGTCTCGAGGACTTCGACGGCTCGCTCACCAGCTGGGCGGGGCTGCTGCGCGCGTACGAGCGGTGGGCGCTGCTCGACGAGGGGCAGATCATCGAGCAGTTCTGCGAACGCCTCATGCAGGCCCTGCCCAAGGGCCTCGCGCAGGTCCCGGCGCCGCCGTCACCGCTCTTCGCCCACTTCGTGGAGCAGGTCGCGCCGCGCCAGCTCGCCCTGATCGACGAACTCGTCGCCGAATACGGCGAGTACGGCGAATCGGACATCGAATGGCTGGCCCCGTTGCGCCACTTCTGGGAGGTCACCTTCCCCGGCGCCCTCGACATGCGCTTCCCGAGGTCGGCCCGGGCGACCCGGTCGAGCCTGCGGGCGCTGTACGAACGGCACGCGCCACGGGCCGGCATGGTGCCGGGCCAGGGCCAGGGCCAGGGTCAGGGCCACGGCCAGGGACAGAGCCAGAACCAGAACCAGAACCAGAACCAGAACCACGGTCAAGGTGGCGGCCGGCAGGGGGTGCGGCGACCCCGGTCGTACGAGAACGGCGCCCGTCCCGCGTACGAGAACGACCCCCGCTCGGGGTACGAGAACGGCCCCCGACCCGGGTACGAGAACGGCCCCCGACCCGGGTACGAGAACGGCCCCCGACCCGGATACGGGACCGGCGCCGTGCCCGATCCCCGTACCGCCTATGGCAACGGAGACGCCCCCGGCCCGGGCCCCGCGGCCCAGCCGCCCCGGCGGAACTCCGCCTTCGAGGACGACTGGGAGATGGACCCCGAGCCCGACTTCGGACCCGACTTCGGACCCGACTTCGGTCCCGACTTCGACGACGAGCCCTCCCACCGCGACCGGGCCGGGGAGGCGGAGTGAGCGCGCGCGTCCTCCCCGAACGGCCGCTGCCCGGCCACGCCGTCTGCCTCGACCTGCGGACGGCGGGGGCGTACGACCCCGCTGCCGTCGTACGCGCCGCCCTCGACGCCCCACAGCCCGGCGGCGAGCGCCGCTTCCTCGTCCTCGACGAGGCCGACCGGCTCGTCTCCCACCAGCTGCTGTACGAGCGGCTCTCCTCCTACGGGCCCGCCCACATCGTCTGCCTGGCCGTCGGGGCCCGGGGCGAGCGGACCGTACGCCGCACCCTCACCCTCCGCCCGCCCGCCGCCGGTGTCCTGTGGGTGTTCGACACGACGGAGGAGGGCGTCCCGGCCGAGGCGGTGCTGCGTCCGCTCGTCGACGTCCTGTCCACTCCCGAGGTCTTCGACGCGGTACTGCGCGCGCTCGGCGAGGTGGTGCACGGCGTCGCCGTGCCCGCCGTACGCGTCCTGGAGCACGACCTCACCGACGAGGCGCGGGCGCGCGCCTGGCGGCAGGCGGTGGAGGGGCTCACCGGCCCGGAGGTCCCGGCCGGCAGCGCCTCGGCCGAGCAGGTGCCGCCCGCGCTCGCGCTGCTGCTCGACGAGGGCCTGCCGCGCTCGCTCGCCGACCACCGCTGGCTGCCCGCCCAGGGCCGGGCGGGGCTCCGGCTCGCCACCTGCGACGAGGCCGTCCAGGACGCCGTCGACGGCTACCACCGGGTGCGCGGCGCGGCCGGACTCCTCACGGGGGCCGGCCGTACGGTCGATCTGCCGGGGGACATCGAGCGGGTGGCGGGGGAGCTGGAGCGGTTGCGGATCGCCGTCGCGGACGCGTTCGCCGCCGCGGGCGGCAGCCGGCTCACCGTCGAGCACCGGGGAGTGCTGCGGGACCGGGGCATCGAACTGCCCGAGATGCCACGGGAGATCTCACGCGCCGGCATCGTCCCCGCCCTGCGCGACCACACCCACGAACTGATTGGCAAGGGGCTGCCGTTGCGCTCGGTGGCGGCCCGGCTCGCCGCGCTCTCCGCACGCACCGCGCCCGTCGGCAGCGCCTCCCGGCTCGCCCGGCTGGACGCGATCTGCGGGCCGGAGCGGCTGCGGCGGCTCGGCGGCCGGTATCCGTTCACGGCCGGCGGTTCACGGCCGGTCGCCTTCGCCGTGACCGGCCTCCTGGCCCTGCTGGCGGGGGTCTGGCCGGTCCTCGGCTGGGTCCTCGGCCCGGCCGTCGGCGTGCTCGCCGCCGGGCTCGCCCATCTGATGCTGCGGCGCAGGCCGAACCGTTCACCGGACGGGCGGATCGACGGAGGCGGTGCCACGGGGGCGGCGCCCCGGCTCTTCGGCGGAGTGCTCGGCGGTCTCGTCGGGGCGGGCCTCGGCCAGTTCCTCGGCCTGCCGCCGTGGGCGGGGGCGGTGGCCCTCGCGGTGTCCCTGACGACGGTCTTCCTCCTCGCGCTGCGCGACTGGAGCCGGGCCGTGGACGACTGGTGGGCCCGGGCGGACCCGGAGGACGCCTGGCGGATCCTGCGCGAGGTCCAGAGCCTGGTGGTCACGACCGCCGTGCACGACTGGCTCTTCGCCGAGGTGCGGCACCACTGCTCGGCGGGCGCGGGCGCGGTGGCCCGACTGCTCCGCGGCCTCGCGGACACGGCCGACGCGTACGGCCGGGGGCCGTCCCACGCGAACGGGCCGGGATACGGGTACGTGCCGTCGGCCGACTCCGCCGACCCGGCGGAGGGGGGACTCCGGAGGGAGTCCGCCGGGCCGCCGGGGCCGGACGGCGCCACCTCGTCGTGGAGTTGGGAGGACTGGGGGGACGGCGGCGCGGACGACGTGTGGTCGGACATGGACGAGGAACCCCCGCCGCCGGTACGGGCCCCCGCTCCGCCGGCGAACGGGTCTCCGTACGCCTCCGACCCGTTCGGCCCCTCCGAGGCGCTCGGTGCTTCCGACCCGTTCGGCCCTTCCGGTCCGGTCGACCCCGCAGGGCCGTTCGGGCCTTCCGTTCCCTCCGACCGGGACCCCGCCGTCGCCGGCGGCGGGGCGGCCTGGGCCGGACCGGGTAGCGGCCCCGGGCCCGTCCCCGCGCCCGCGTGGCTGGAGCGGCGGTACGGCGACGGCGGTCCCCTGCTCGTCGACACGCTCGTCGGTGACCTGGTGGCCGGGACCCTCCTGATCCTCGACCGGTGCTGGGCGGGCATCGAGCGCGACCCCGGGGCCGTGGTGCCCGCGGTCCACGAGGAGCGCATCGCGGAGCTCCTGGACGACACCCGGGTGCGTCTGGAGCGCGACGTCGCCGCCTCGCCGCCGCCCCCGTACGACGGCCTCCGTGACCAGGACGCGTTCTCCGGCCTCGCCGCCTTCACCGACCGTTCCGACCGGCCCGACGCCGCCCGGCTCACCGGCGTCGCCCCGGACGCGGTGGCCCGGCTGGTCCTGGCCGAGGACGACCCCGCCCGCTTGGCCGCGCTCTGCGGCCCTGAGCACATGCGACTGCTCTCCCACGACCCGCTCGCCGCCCGGCAGGTCCGGTTCGTGCCGGAGGCGATGCGGCGCGGGGCCGCAGGCGACGACATCTGGCGGGGCATCGCCGAGGACGTCGTATGGACCGGTGCGGGACGCCACGCCGGAATCCTCCGCCTCGTACCACTGCGCGCGGACGTCGTGCACACCGTCCGCGCCGAGGAGGCGGGAGAACCGTGACCGACCCGAACCATCCGAACGACCGGCATGACCCGGACCATCCGAACGGTCGGCGTGACCCGGACCATCCGAACGGTCGGCGTGACCCGGAGCGACCGACCCACCGGACCGACCCGGACCGTCCCGAGGACCGGAACCACGCCGCGGGTCCTGGCGACCGCGGCCAGGGCGCCGGCCCGGGCCGGCCCATCGGCCCGGACCACCCCGACCACCTGAGCGAGCCGAGCCCGCCGCCCCATCCGTACTACCAGGAGCTGGAGTTCCTCACCCCCAGGGAGGCGCAGAGCCGCTTCGTCGTGCGGTACGGGGAGGACCACAGGCCCCCCGGACGCCCCGGGTTCCTCGCGCGCCGGGCGTTCCTGGGGGCCGGTGGCGTGCCCGTCGTCCAGTACCGGCTTGCCTCGTCCGCGCAGGGCGACCCCCAGGCGTACGGCCTCCTGGAGCGGGAGGTGGCGGCCTCCGTCGCCCTCGAACGGCGGTACGGCGGCCACAAGTTCCTCGGCATCCTCACCCGGATCGTCGGCTTCGACCTGACCGCCGCCGAACCCTTCGTGCTCTACCGGCCGCCGAGCGGGCATCCGCTCTCCGACTGGGCGGGGCGGCTCGGCGCCGAGGACCAGGAGCGGATCACCGGCCAACTCGCCATGGCCGTACGCCTCCTGGGTGAACTGGGGCTCGTCCACCGGGCGATCACACCCGAGAACGTCCGGTGGGACGGCGCCCGGGTAAGGCTCTGCGAGCCGTACGCGGCGCTGCGTGCGGGAGAGGCCCGCGAACCCTTCGGGGCGGCTCCCTGGGCCTCGCCCGAGCAGCGCGCGGGGCGCGGCACCGTCGACCCGCGCGACGACCTGTGGTCCGTCGCCGAGCTCGCCTACTACCTGCTCTCCGGCCGCCCCGACCGAGGGGAGGGGCCTCCCGCGGACCTCGACGACTACCGGCGGCTCGCGGCTCTCCGGCACAGCGGTCTCTTCTCCCCGAACGCGACGGAACGGCCGGAGCCGGCCGAGCTGTTGAGGCTCCTCTACGTGCCCGACCCGCTCGCGGCCGGGGCCGACGCCGTCGATGTGCTCGAACCGTTCCGCGCCCAGTACGACGCCCAGGTCGCCCGGAAGCGCGCACTGTCCGGGGGGAGCCGGCCAGGCGCGGGTCCGGCCGGTGAGGCCCCGGAGGTTCCCGGCCGGGATCCGCGCCCGTCGCGCCCCTCCCTGATGAGCAAGATCTTCGGCGGCGGCGAACCGCCCCGCGCCGCACCCCGCCACGCCGGTCCGCGCGCCGCCGAACCGCCCCGCGCGCCCGCCCCGCCCTCCGAACTCGTCCAGGCGCCGCCGTCACGCAGCCGGATGTGCCCGCACTGCCTGCTCCCCGTCGAGTACGACGAACGCCTCCTCGTCACCATCGACGCCAAGGGCAACCGCATCCCGCTGGACCTCAGGGCCGAACGCCGGCCCGCCCACCGCGCGGACGCCCTGCGCAAGGCGTACCACCTGTGCCCGCACACGGTGGACGGCGACGAGGGCCACGAACTGCCCCTGCCCTACCTCGTCAACGGCGAGCCGCTCTCCATCGCCCTCGTCGGCAGCTCCTCCGTCGGCAAGACCCACCTGCTCGCCGCCATGCTGGGCGAGATCGAACTCGGCGGCCTCGAACCGTACGGACTGAAGTGCCTGCCGCTCAACCCCGAGGCACACCGCGCCTATCTGCGCGAGCGCGTCCAGAGCCTGCAACAGGGACGGCAGTTGGGCCGCACCGGACAGCAGACGTTCGCCCGGTTCGCCGACGGTCTGCTCGTCTCGGCGGGCGGCGCCACACCGCGGCCCGTCGTCTTCTTCGACCTCGCGGGCGAGGACCTCGCCCAGGACAGCGAGGTCGGCCGCTTCCTCATGGGCGTCGACGCCTTCATCTTCGTCCTCGACCCGCTGCGCGCGCTCCGGCTGCCCGCCCTCGAACCGGTACGGGAACAGAGCGGACTGCGCCTGCGCGAGCTCGGTGACGAGGCCTTCGCCACCGTCCTCAACCGGATCCCCCGGCAGCGCGGCGGACTCGTCGCCGCCCCCGCCGCGCTCGCCGTCAACAAGAGCGACCTGGTGCGCTTCGAACCGGTCGTCGACCGCTGGCTCGGCCGTGCCCTGCCGGGCCGTCACGACCCCGCCGCGGTACGGGCCGAGAGCCGGGACGCGTACGCCTTCCTGGCCCATGGGGCCAGCCCCGCCTGGCTCAAGCCGTTCGACGACTGCGCCGACTGCACCCTGCACTTCGTCGCCGCCACCGGCGGACAGGCGCGCGGCGACCGATTTCCGCACGGGGCCCGGCCGCGCCGGGTCCTCGCGCCACTGCTGTCGCTCTTCGCCCTGTGCGGGCTGCTGCCCGGGGCGGAGACCGCGGGACCTATGGAGGGGATCGACCGATGACACGGTCGGAGAACGAGGTCGACCAGATCGTGTTCCGGTGGGACAGCGAGAACCTCACCGGCAGCACCGGCTTCGGACCGGTGGCCTGGTCCGGGCCACGCGAAGAGGCCGAGAACCTCTTCCGGATGTCCGGGCCCGTGCTGCGCGCCAGCGGCGAGGAGACCCGGCCCGCGCTGATCCGGCTCCAGCGGCGCTCGGAGGTGATGCTGATCCGCCGCACGCCGTTCACGGACGCGGACGGCGGGACGTCCGTGCTCTGCCACGCCCTCGTCGGCTCACCCGGACTCCTCGAACCCGCCACCTGCCTCGGGCTCCACGCCTGGAACTGGGAGGGCGCGGCCATGGACGGCGCCCGGGTGCGCGGGCAGCTGCCGGTGATCCCGGAACGGGTCCTCGTCCCCGCGACCGGCCACGGGCAGGGCGAACTCGACGGCGCCCTGGAGCGTGTGGCCGGGGAACTCACCGGAATGGTCGCGGAGTTGCTGCGCCACCAGGACGAACGCTTCACCGTCCTGGACGAACGCGGCGACACCGCGGGCCCCGTGCTCTGGGGGCTGCACAGCATGTTCGGCGCGCTCACCGGCCGCCGGTGGACCTTCGCCACCCATGACACCGTCGAACTCACCGCGCTCCGCTTCGTGTTCGTCGGCCGGTGGTCGGGCGCGGCCAGCCGCAACACCGACCGGCGCCGCGTCGACCCGCGCGAGGGCGTCGGCGACCGGGCGGAGGAGATCGCGGGCCGGCTCGTCCGCCACCACCTGAGGGGCGTCGCGGAGGGGGAGGGCCAGGAGTACGCGGTCGGCAGCGCCCTGCACGGGGCCTCCTCCGCCCGTGGCGCCTCGCTCCTGGAGACGGCCGTGCGGGCGCTCGACGTCCTCGACCGCCGCAACCCCGGCGGGTACGCGCCCGCCCCGGGGGCCACGGGCCGGGCCTCGTGGCCGCCGGCCCCGGTGGAACCCCGCGCCGAGGCGCCGTCCGCGCCGGAGGCCCGGAGGACATCGGGCCGGAAATGGGGATGGGGCCTGGGGAGCCGGACCGGCGACGACGCCCCATCGACGGCGGGCGACACCACGGCCGACCGCCCGGGAGTCGGTGACGCGGCACCCGCCGGGGGAGACCCCCGAGGAGCGGGCCGCCCCGGTCCGTACGAGAGCCCCGACGAATGGTTCCGCCCGGACCGGCCGGAGCCGGAGCCGGCGGCGCCGGCCGGTCCCGGGGCTCCGGCGGCGCCCCAGGACGGCCCGACGACACGACCGTCCCGCCGACCGGACCCGTCCCACCCGACGCCCGAGCCCACCCCGTACCGCCCACCGCACCCGACCCCGCAGCCGAACCCGTACCGCCGCTCGCCCCAACCGGAGCCCGACCCCGACCACCCGAACCGCCCGTCCTACCCGACCCCGGAGCCCGACCCGTACAGCCGCGCGGCCTCGGCGGATCATCACGCCGCCCCGCCCCGCGTGCCTCCCCCGACCCCGCAGCCGAACCCGTACCGCCCACCTCACCCGGCCTCGGAGCCGAGCCCGTACCGCCGCTCGCCCCAACCGGAGTCCGACCCCGACCCCGACCCCGACCACCCGAACCGCCCGTCCTACCCGACCCCGGAGCCCGACCCGTACAGCCGCGACGCCGCCGACCGTGAGCCCCGTCTCGTCCCCACGGCCCACCCCGACCGCCCCGCCGCCCCGCCGACCCCGGACCGGTCCCGGCCCGTCGACATCCCCCCGCACCGCCCCGATCTCTCCAAGGCGCCCGCCGAGTCCGGCGCCCGCCCGACCCAAGCGGCGGGTGCCGAGACGTACCCCCGGCCCGTTCTTCCCCTCGTCGCGCCCGCGTGGACCGGGCCGCCCACGGCCTCGGGGCGGGCCTGGGCCGCGGTGCGGGGCCGTGGGCGGGAGCGAGAGGCCGAGACCGGCCTCCTGCACAAGCTGCCCGCCGCGCGCACCGTGGACGAGGCGCGCGAGCTCGTCGAGCGCGGCGGCAACCGCGAGCTGCTCGACTCGCTGCGCCGCCCGCAGGCGTACGTCGTCCTCACCCTCCTCCTCGGCGAGGCCGCCCGGCGCCTGCCGTCCTGGGAGCATCCGCTGCGCCGGGAGCTGTGCGAGGTGGCCATCGGCAAGGAGTTCTGGGCCGTCGCACCGTCGGGCGCCTCCGCCGACCCGTCCGACCCGCCGGAGGAGCAGCGCGCGGCCAACGCCGCCGAGCTGCACCGCTGGGCCGTCCGCCCGCTCCTCGCCGGCGGCGACGCCCCGGTCGGCACCGTGGGGGAGCTGCTCGCGCGGCTCCGCACGAGCCCGGTGCCGTCCGCCCGTGAGACCTTCTGGCTGATCGTCGACGACGAGCGCCCCGGCCTGCCGGAAGCCGTCTGGCTCACCCTCCTCAAGGACGCGTACGGCGTGCCCCGTACGGCACGCCGCCCGGGGCCGCCCGCACCCGGGGCGGTCACCGGCCGGCCGGACGATCCCGGCAACGGCTACACCCGGCGCTTCCTGCGCCGCGCCGGGCTGCTGATCGGGGGCATGGTGGTGGCGATCCTCCTGCTCGTCGCCGTACGGCAGTGGTTCGGCTGACCGGGACCGATACCGGGACTGATACCGGGACCGATGCCGGGACCGCCGCAGCGGGGCGCGGGGACGCCGCCGGTCACCCGACGCGTCCCGGCCCCGCCTGTCCCGAAACACGGGCCACGGGCGCCCCGCTCCGTCAGGATGGACGCATGGGATTCCACGTCGATTCCGAGACCGGGCGGCTGCGCCGCGTCATCCTGCACCGGCCCGATCTGGAGCTGAAGCGGCTCACCCCGACCAACAAGGACGCCTTGCTCTTCGACGACGTGCTCTGGGTGCGCAGGGCCCGGCAGGAGCACGACGGCTTCGCGGACGTGCTGCGCGACCGGGGCGTGGAGGTGCACCTCTTCGGGGATCTCCTGAGCGAGTCCCTCGACGTGCCCACCGCACGCGCGCTGGTGCTCGACCGGGTCTTCGACGAGAAG
Source organism: Streptomyces sp. CB02980 (assembly GCF_014451325.2). Lineage (GTDB taxonomy): Bacteria > Actinomycetota > Actinomycetes > Streptomycetales > Streptomycetaceae > Streptomyces. The sequence continues at coordinate 73,397 of NZ_JACSCH020000013.1, forward strand.
GAGTACGGACCGCTCGCCACCGACCATCTCCGGGCCGCGTTCGACTCGCTGGACGCGGTCGCGCTGTCCGAGGCGCTCATCGGCGGGATGACGAAGCGGGAGTTCCTGGCGGCGCACCGGGAGCCGACCTCGGTCCGTTTCCACGCCATGGACCTGGACGACTTCGTCCTCGGCCCACTGCCGAACCACATCTTCACCCGGGACACCTCGGCCTGGATCTACGACGGCGTCTCGATCAACGCGATGCGCTGGCCGGCCCGGCAGCGCGAGACCGTGCACTTCGAGGCGATCTACAAGCACCATCCCCTGTTCACGGGGGCCGAGGCGGGCACCTTCCACCACTGGTCGGAGGGGCAGGCCGACTACCCGTCGACGATCGAGGGCGGGGACGTGCTCGTCATCGGCAACGGCGCCGTGCTGATCGGGATGAGCGAGCGGACGACGCCGCAGGCGGTGGAGATGCTGGCCCGGGGCATGTTCGCGGCGGGTTCGGCGCGCACGATCATCGCGCTCGACATGCCGAAACGGCGCGCGTTCATGCACCTGGACACGGTGATGACGATGGTCGACCAGGACACGTTCACGCAGTACGCGGGGCTCGGGATGCTCCGCTCGTACACGATCGAGCCGGGGGACGCAGGCCATTCCCTGCGGGTGACCGACCATCCGCCGGAGCAGATGCACAGCGCCATCGCCGCGGCGCTGGGCCTCCAGGACATCCGGGTCCTGACGGCCACGCAGGACGTGCACGCGGCCGAGCGCGAGCAGTGGGACGACGGCTGCAACGTGCTCGCGGTGGAGCCGGGGGTGGTCGTCGCGTACGAGCGGAACGTCACGACCAACACCCATCTGCGGAAGCAGGGCATCGAGGTCATCGAGATCCCCGGCAGTGAGCTGGGCCGGGGGCGGGGCGGCCCGCGCTGTATGAGCTGCCCGGTGGAGCGGGACGCCGCCTGAGGTCTCCCGCCGGAGGCCGGGCTGCACAGGAACCGGGGGCAGTATCGGGAACGAGAGCCGGGGCAGTACGGGAACGAGAGCCGGGGCAGTACGGGAACGAGAGCCGGGGGCAGTACGGGACGAGAGCCGGGACTGTATGTGCCGGGCTGTATATGAACGAGGCCAGGGCTGTATATAAATGTTGAAGTGCGTATACACTTCCAGGGTCCCTGATCGTCGTCCCCGATCGCCGACCCCTCGACCGTACCCACAGGAGCGCGTCCCATGGCCACAGACCTCATCGGCCGCCACTTCCTCAAGGAGCTGGACTTCACCGCCGAGGAGTTCCGCGGCCTGATCGCGCTCTCCGCCGAACTCAAGGCCGCCAAGAAGGCCGGTGCCGAGGTCCAGCGGCTGCGCGGCCGGAACATCGCGCTGATCTTCGAGAAGACCTCGACCCGCACCCGCTGTGCCTTCGAGGTCGCCGCCGCCGACCAGGGGGCCAGCACCACCTACCTGGACCCGTCCGGCTCCCAGATGGGTCACAAGGAGTCGGTCAAGGACACCGCCCGCGTCCTCGGCCGGATGTTCGACGGCATCGAGTACCGGGGCGACGGCCAGGACATCGTCGAGGAACTCGCGGCCTTCGCCGGCGTCCCCGTGTTCAACGGGCTCACGGACGACTGGCACCCCACCCAGATGCTCGCCGACGTGCTCACCATGACCGAGCACACGGACAAGCCGCTGGACGCGATCTCCTTCGCCTACCTCGGCGACGCCCGCTTCAACATGGGCAACTCCTACCTGGTCACCGGCGCCCTGCTCGGCATGGACGTCCGGATCGTCGCCCCGCGGGCGTACTGGCCGTCCGAAGGGATCGTCGCCGCCGCCCGCGAGCTCGCCGAGGCCAGTGGGGCCACGGTCACCCTCACCGAGGACGTGGCCGAGGGGGTCCGGGGTGCCGACTTCGTGGCCACCGACGTCTGGGTCTCCATGGGTGAGCCGAAGGAGGTCTGGGACGAGCGGATCGCCGCCCTCGCCCCGTACTCCGTGACGATGGACGTGCTGCGCGCCACCGGGAACCCCGGCGTCAGGTTCCTGCACTGCCTGCCGGCCTTCCACGACCTGGGTACGGACGTCGGGCGGGACATCCACGCCCGGCACGGTCTCACCGAGCTCGAGGTCTCCGACGAGGTCTTCGAGTCGGCGCACTCGGTCGTCTTCGACGAGGCGGAGAACCGGATGCACACGATCAAGGCGGTCCTGGTCGCGACGATGGCCGGCGGCCCGCTTCCCACGGTGATCCCCGCGGCGGTCCCCACGGTGCTCCCGATGGCATAGCTTTACGCCCGATTGGGTGATTATGCGTGGTGCGGTTTACGATCGCACCTTTACAGGGGGTTCGGGCGTGCATGCCTGGACCCCCTGACGCGTGCCCATGAGAGATGAGAACCACCGCATGACCCCGTCCGTCTCGCGGATCAAGACCCCGCAGCAGCTCCTCGCCGAATCCGGCGCCGACCTCGAAGGCCACGGCCTCAAGCGCACCATGGGCCTCTTCCAGCTCGTGTGCTTCGGCGTCGGCGCGATCGTCGGCACCGGCATCTTCGTCGGGCTCTCCGACAGCGTCGCCGAGGCGGGCCCCGCGGTGGTGATCTCCTTCGTCCTCGCCGCGATCACCTGCGTCTTCACCGCCTTCTCCTTCGCGGAGCTGGGCGGCGCGATCCCGGTCTCGGGCTCCTCGTACTCCTTCGCGTACGCGAGCCTCGGCGAGCGGGCCGCCTTCCTCGTCGGCTGGTGCCTGCTCCTGGAGTACGGAGTCTCGGTCTCCGCGGTCGCCGTCGGCTGGAGCCAGTACCTCAACGAACTGCTCGAAAGCCTCACCGGCTGGCAGCTCCCGGCCGCGCTCTCCGCCGGACCCGGCGAGGGCGGGGTGGTCAACGTGCCCGCCGTGGTCGTGATCGCGCTCGCCGCCACCCTGCTGGTGCGCGGGGTCCGGGAGAGCGCGCGGGCCACCGCCGCCATGGCGATCCTCAAGATCGGGATCCTGATCGTCTTCTGTGCCGTCGGCTTCTCGGCCTTCCAGGCGGGCCACCTCTCGCCCTTCGCCGAGCACGGCATGGGCGGGATCACCGCGGGCGCCTCGGTGGCCTTCTTCTCGTACATCGGCTTCGACGCGATCACCACGGCCGGCGAGGAGGTCAAGAACCCGCGCCGGAACATCCCGATCGCGATCCTCATCTGCATCGGGCTCGTCACGCTGCTCTACTGTGCCGTCGCGCTCTCCGCGATCGGGGCCCTCGGCGCCGACGCCGTGGCCGGTCAGCCGGCCGCGCTCTCGCTGGTCGTCGACCAGGTCACCGGATCGTCGGTCGGCGGCGGGATCATCGCGTTCGGCGCGGTCGTCGCCATCGCGTCCGTCGTCCTCGCGGTGATGTACGGGCAGACCCGCATCCTGATGTCGATGTCCCGGGACGGTCTCGTGCCCCGTGTCTTCGAGCGGGTCTCGCCGAAGTCCGCCACTCCGGTGGCCAACACGTGGATCGTGGCCGCGGTCTTCGCCGTACCGGCGGCGTTCGCCTCGCTCGACGTGGTCGTCAACCTGACCACCATCGGCACGCTCGCGGTCATGGCGGTCGTCAACCTCGCGGTGATGGTGCTGCGGCGCCGGAATCCCGAGCTGCCGCGCTCGTTCCGGGTGCCGCTCTTCCCCCTGAGCCCGATCCTCGGCATCGGGTTCTGTCTCTACCTGATCTGGGGCACGGGCTGGACGACCTGGCTGCAGTTCGCCGGATTCCTGGTCGTCGGGACGCTGGTGTACGCCGTCTACGGGCGCCGCCGCTCGCGTCTGGTCACTGCTCCGAGCGAGGGCGCTGCGCCGGTATCCCCGGCAGAGTGAACCAGACCGCCTTGCCCTGCGCGGTGGGGCGGTGGCCGCAGTCGCTGCTGAGGGCCCGGATGAGGAGCAGACCCCGGCCGTGCTCCTGCCAGGGGTCCACCTCTCCCGGCTCGGGGCAGACGAGCTCGCCCGCGCGGGCGGGCTCGGAGTCGTGGACCTCGATCTGACAGCCGCCGGGCGTGGCGAGCAGCTCGACGACCAGCTCGATGGGGCCGAGGCCTGCGGTGTGCTCGACGGCGTTGGCGACGAGCTCGGCGGTGAGCAGCTCCGCGGTGTCGCTGTCGGGGTGGCCGCCGGTCGCGGGGTCGAGGTCGGTGAGAGCGGTACGGATCAGGGCGCGGGCGATCGGCACGGCGGCGGTGGTGTGGGGCAGCCGGACGCGCCAGGAGGCGGTGGGCCCGTGTGCGGTGGGTCCGTATGCGGTGGGTCCCGTCGGTCCGGCGGGTGGGCCGGCTGCGGGTCCGGTGGCTTCGGGCATGGGGCAGGCTCCCTTCACCGAGTGGGGGGTGGGCGAGTGGGGTGGAGGCATCCCGAGACGTCCTGGTTTCAACCTTACGAGGTGCAAATCGATTCTCCAGAGGCGCCCCTCCCTGATCGGTAGGGACTTCCGTCACCAGCTGCCGAGGACCTTCTGCGGGGCGCCCTCATCCCTCCCTTATCGCGTACTCGTGACGACGGTCACAGTAGAGTGATACCCTCCGAACGGAGGAAGGAGGCCGTTCCGGATGAGCCCCTTTACCGGCTCCACGCCCCGCACGGCACGCTGGCACCATCTGCGCGTCGACATCGACCGGGGTGTCGCCACCGTCACGCTGGCCCGCCCCGCGAAACTCAACGCCCTCACCTTCGGCGCCTACGCCGACCTGCGCGACCTCCTCGCCGAGCTCTCCCGCGAGCGGTCCGTCCGCGCGCTCGTCCTGGACGGCGAGGGCCGCGGCTTCTGCTCCGGCGGCGACGTCGACGAGATCATCGGCGCCACGCTCGCGCTCGACACCGCCCAGCTCCTCGACTTCAACCGGATGACCGGCCAGGTCGTCCGGGCGCTCCGCGAGTGCCCCTTCCCGGTCGTCGCCGCCCTCCACGGCGTCGCGGCGGGCGCCGGGGCCGTCCTCGCCCTCGCCGCCGACTTCCGGATCGCCGACCCCACGACCCGCTTCGCGTTCCTCTTCACCCGGGTCGGACTCTCCGGCGGCGACATGGGCGCGGCGTATCTGCTGCCCCGGGTCGTCGGCCTCGGACACGCCACCCGGCTCCTCATGCTGGGCGAGCCCGTCCTGGCCCCCGAGGCCGAGCGCATCGGCCTGCTCTCCGAGCTCACCGAGGAGGGCGGGGCGGGGGAGCGGGCCGCCGAGCTCGCCCGCCGCCTGGCCGACGGCCCGGCACTGGCCCTCGCCCAGACGAAGGCGCTGCTCACCTCGGAACTCGACATGCCGCTGGCCGCCTCGATCGAACTGGACGCGGCCACCCAGGCCCTCCTGATGAACGGCGAGGACTACGCCGAGTTCCACGCCGCCTTCACGGAGAAACGCCCCCCGAAATGGCGGGGGTGCTGACGATGCCGCCCCCGGGGCGGGACCCGGGCCCCGACCCCCGTCGCGCCCCCGCCCCCGCCCCCGCCCCCGCCCCCGCCTTCTCCCGTATCGCCGTCGTCGGTGGCGGACCCGGCGGGCTCTACGCCGCCGCGCTCCTCAAGCGGCTCGACCCCGCCCGTGAGGTCACCGTCTGGGAGCGGAACGCCCCCTCCGACACCTTCGGCTTCGGCGTCGTCCTCTCCGACGAGACCCTCGGCGGCATCCGGGACGCCGACCCCGTCGTCTACGAGGCACTCGGCCGCGACCTGGTCCGCTGGGACGACATCGACGTCGTCCACCGGGGCCACCGCACCACCTCCACCGGCCACGGCTTCGCCGCCCTCGGCCGCCGCCGGCTCCTGGAGATCCTGCACACCCGCTGCACCGACCTGGGCGTACGGCTCCGCTTCCGCACCGAGGCCCCGCCCGCCGAGGTCCTCGCCGCCGGCCACGACCTGGTCGTCGCCGCCGACGGCGTCCACAGCCGCACCCGCGAGGCCCACGCCGCCCACTTCCGCCCCCGGATCACCACCCACCGCTGTCGCTACATCTGGCTCGCCGCGGACTTCGCCTTCGACGCCTTCCGCTTCGAGACCGCCGAGACCGAGTACGGCGTGATGCAGCTGCACGCCTACCCCTACGAGGCCGGCGCCTCCACCGCCATCGTCGAGATGCGCGAGGAGGTCTGGCGGGCCGCCGGTTTCGACGAACTCGACGAGGCGGAGTCCACCGTCCGCTGCGCGAAGATCTTCGCCGAGGCGCTCGGCGGCCGGGAACTGCGCTCCCACCGCTCCGCCTGGACCGCCTTCCGTACCGTCGTCAACGAGCGCTGGTCGTACGGCACCACCGTGCTCATCGGCGACGCCGCCCACACCGCGCACTTCTCCATCGGCTCCGGCACCAAACTTGCCGTCGAGGACGCCCTGGCCCTGGCCCACAGCCTCCGCGACCACCCCACCCCCGCCGAGGCCCTCGCCGCCTACGAGGCCGAGCGCCGGCCCGTCGTCGAGTCCACCCAGCGCGCGGCCACCGCCAGCCTCCAGTGGTTCGAGGAGCTCGCGGGGCACGTCGACCGGCCGCCCCGCCGGTTCGCCTTCGACCTGCTCACCCGCAGCCGCCGCGTCACCCACGCCAACCTGCGGCTCCGCGACCCGGCCTTCACCGCCACCGTCGAGCGCGACTTCGGCTGCCCGCCCGGCACCCCGCCGATGTTCACGCCCTTCCGGCTCCGGGGACTGACCCTGCGCAACCGGATCGTCGTCTCCCCGATGGACATGTACGTCGCCGAGGACGGCGTCCCCGGCGACTTCCACCTCGTCCACCTGGGGTCCAGGGCCCTCGGCGGCCCCGGACTCGTCATGACCGAGATGGTCTGCGTGAGCCCGGAGGGCCGGATCACCCCCGGCTGCACCGGTCTGTGGACCGACGAACAGGCCGCCGCCTGGGGCCGGATCACGGCCTTCGTCCATGCGCAGGCACCCGGCACCGCGATCGGCGTCCAGCTCGGCCACTCCGGCCGCAAGGGCTCCACCCGGCGCATGTGGGAGGGCATCGACCAGCCCCTGCCCGAGGGCAACTGGCCGCTCGTCGCCGCCTCGCCCCTCCCGTACCGCCCCGGCGTCAACCAGACCCCGCGCGCCCTCGACCGCGCCGGACTCACCGCCGTACGCGAGGAGTTCACCGCCGCCGCCCGCCGCGCCGCGCACGCCGGCTTCGACCTCCTCGAACTGCACTGCGCCCACGGCTACCTGCTCTCCGGCTTCCTCTCCCCGCTCACCAACCACCGCACCGACGGCTACGGCGGCGACCTGGCCGGCCGGCTCCGCTTCCCGCTCGAAGTCTTCGACGCCGTACGGGAGGTGTGGCCGGAGGACCGCCCCATGACCGTCCGCATCTCCGCCACCGACTGGGCCGAGGGCGGGACGACCGACGAGGACGCGGTCGCCGTCGCCCGCGCCTTCAGGGAGCACGGCGCCGACGCGATCGACGTCTCCACCGGCCAGGTCGTTTCCGACGAGACCCCCGCCTACGGCCGCTCGTACCAGACCCCGTACGCCGACCGGATCCGCAACGCGACCGGCGTCCCCGTGATCGCGGTCGGCGCGATCTCCTCCTGGGACGACGTCAACTCCCTGCTCCTGGCCGGCCGCGCCGATCTGTGCGCACTCGCCCGCCCGCACCTCTACGACCCGAACTGGACCCTGCACGCCGCCGCCGAACAGGACTACGAGGGCCCGGCCGCCCCCTGGCCGGCCCCGTACCGCGCGGGCAACCGCCCACCCCCGACCGGCCGTCGGGGCTGACGGGCGCCCCAGCGGGTGTCCGTGGACGCCCGCGTATGCGGGGGCGACGCGCAAGCATGGTCCGCGCACCGCCCCCTGCACTTGAATGGGGACATGACAGAGCAGCGGGGTGGGAAGGGTGCCGGGGCGGTCCTCGGCGCGGCGACGGTGGCGACCGGACTGGTCGCGGGGGTGTGGTTCGCGTACGTGTGCTCGGTGATGCCGGCACTGGCAAGGAGCGACGACCGGGTCTATGTCGAAGTGATGCGGAACATCAACGAGGTGATCCAGAACCCGCTCTTCTTCACCCCGTTCTTCGGCGCGACGATCCTCGCGGCGGTGGCCGCCTGGCAGCACCGCGCCACCCGGGCGCGGATCTGGACGCTCGCCGCACTCGTCCTCTCCGTGGCGGTCTTCCTGGTCACCTCGGCGGCGAACGTACCCCTCAACGACGCGCTCGCCGCGGCCAAGGACCCCACGGCCGCCCGGGCGGCCTTCGAAGGGCCCTGGGTGGCGTGGAACCTGGTCCGCGCGATCCTGACCACGGTGGGCTTCGCCTGCCTGCTCCGGGCCCTGGCGGTACGGTCCCGGCCCCGGGACTAGTTCCCGGACCCGGCCCCGTTCGCGGGCCCGGACACGTACGGGCGGACGAACTCCGCGCCGCGGTCCCGCAGCAGCTCGTGCAGGGCCGCGAAGACCTCCGCCGAGCGCCGGCCCGGCCAGTCGTCGGGCAGGAGCTCGGCCGGGAGCACCGGGTCCGCGTAGGGCAGGCGGCGCCAGGAGTCCAGGGCGAGCAGATAGTCACGGTAGGCCTCCTCGGCGCCTCCCGGGGCTTCCGCGCCCGCCGGGTTCTCGCCGCCCGCCGGCGCCTCCGCGCCCGCCCGGGCCGTCCGCCAGGCCCGCAGCACCGGTTCGTGGGCCGCCAGGAACTCCTCGTGGAGCCGGGCGATGGCCGGCAGGTCCCACCAGCGGGCCACCGCCCCGGCCGTCGCCGCGTACCCCAGGTGGTCGCCCCGGAAGAGGTCCACGTACGGGGAGAGCTCCAGGCGCTCCAGGGCGTTCCGGGTCTCCTCGTACAGCCGCGCGGGTGCGATCCAGACGCCGGGCGCCGCCGTGCCGAAGCCCAGGCGGGCGAGCCGGGAGCGCAGCAGGTGCCGCTTGTGCCGCTCGGCCTCCGGCACCGAGAAGACGGCCAGGACCCAGCCCTCGGAGAGCTTGGGTTCGGTACGGGCGTAGATCCGGCGGTCGCCGTCGTCCAGGAGCCTGCGGGCGTCGTCCGAGAGGGCGTATCCGGCGGCCCCGTCGGCCGTCCGGCCCGGCAGCAGCAGTCCGCGCCGCTTCAGCCGCGACACCGAGGAGCGCACCGAGGGCGCGTCGACCCCGAGGACCGCGAGCAGCCGGATGAGCGCGGCCACCGGCATCGGCGACCCGTCGGGCGCACGGCCGTACGCGCCGTAGAGGGAGACGATCAGGGATCGGGGGGTGTGCTGCTCGGCCACGTGATCACTTTAGAGGGTGGTGCGCCGGTCGGGCCGGGTCGGGCGGGGCCGGGTGGGGGAGCCGGGCCGGGGGAGTCCGGGACGGGCGGGGGAGTCCGGGCGGGACGGCCGGGGCCGGCCGGCCGCCACCGGGGTCGGGACGGCCGTCACGCCGGGGCGCGCAGCCGGAACCGCTGGAGCTTTCCCGTGGGGGTGCGCGGCAGCGCGTCCAGGAAGACGATCTCGCGGGGCGACTTGTAGGGGGCGAGCCTGGCGCGGACGAAGGCCCGCAGCGCGGCGGCGGTGCCCGCGTCGCGCGGCACCCCGTCCCGTACCACCGTGTAGGCGACGACGACCTGACCGCGCAGCTCGTCGGGGCGGCCCACGACCGCCGTCTCCACCACGTCGGGGTGGTCGAGGAGCACCTCCTCGACCTGGGGTCCCGCGATGTTGTACCCGGCCGAGATGATCATGTCGTCGGCGCGTGAGACGTAGCGGAAGTAGCCGTCGGGCTCGCGGACGTACGTGTCGCCCGTGACGTTCCAGCCCTCCCGTACGTACTCCGTCTGGCGGGGATCGGCCAGATAGCGGCAGCCGACCGGGCCGCGCACCGCGAGCAGCCCCTCCTCGCCGTCCGGGACGTCCTTGCCCGCGTGGTCGACGATCCTGGCCTGCCAGCCGGGGACGGGGCGGCCCGTGGCGCCGGGGCGGATGTCGCCGTCGGAGGCGGAGATGAAGATGTGCAGGAGTTCGGTGGCGCCGATGCCGTTGATCAGGCGCAGACCGGTGCGCGCGTACCAGGCCTTCCAGGTGGTCTCCGGCAGGTTCTCCCCGGCCGACACACAGCGCCGCAGGGAGCCCAGATCGGGGGCCGTGCCCTGGGTGAGCTCGTCGAGCATGACCCGGTAGGCCGTCGGGGCGGTGAAGAGCACCGAGACCCGGTGCCGCTCGATCGCGGCGAGCAGCTGTTTGGGTCCGGCCTGTTCGAGGAGGACCGCGCTCGCCCCGGCCCGCAGGGGGAAGACGACGAGCGCGCCGAGGCCGAACGTGAAGGCGAGCGGCGGCGAACCGGCGAAGACGTCGTCGGGCAGCGGGCGCAGGACGTGCGCGGAGAAGGTGTCGGCGATGGCCAGGACGTCCCGGTGGAAGTGGACGCAGCCCTTGGGCCGCCCGGTCGTGCCGGAGGTGAAGGCGATGAGGGCCACGTCGTCGGCGGCCGTCTCCACCGCCGTGTACGGGCCGGGGCGGCGGGCCGCGAGGGCGATCAGGTCGTCCGGGCCGTCCCCGCCGAAGGGGGTGACGCGGAGCCCCGGTATCCGGGCCGCGAGGAGCTCGTCGAGGGTGTGGACGTCGCAGAGGGCGTGGGTGCAGCGGGCCGCGTCGGCCATCGTGGCCAGCTCGGGGGCGCGCTGCTGGGCGAGGACGGTGACGGCGACCGCGCCGGCCTTCATCACGGCGAGCCAGCAGGCGGCGAGCCACGGGGTGGTGGGGCCGCGCAGGAGGACCCGGTTGCCGGGCCGGACCCGCAGGTCGGAGGTGAGGACATGGGCGATGCGGTCCACCCGGTCCTGGAGCTCTCCGTAGGTCCAGACGCCGCCGTCGCCGTCGTGGAAGGCGGGCCGGTCGGCGCCGAATCGTTCCGCCGTACCGTCGAGGAGCTCGGCGCCGCAGTTGAGCCGGTCGGGATACACCAGCTCGGGGAGGTCGAAGAGGAGACGCGGCCACCGGTCCGGCGGAGGCAGCCGGTCACGGGCGAAGGTGTCGAGGTGGGCCGAGGGTGTCAGCTCCATGAGTCCGTCCCCCTGTCGTGGTGGGGTCGACCGTCGCTCCACGAGCGTATCGTGTTGGTGACGGCAGTCAACGGTTCGCGACAAGGGTGCTTGCGAGCACCCTGACGAAGGCACCGTACGGCGCGCGGACGCCGTACGGCGCAGGGACGCACGCACCGGGCGGCACAGGCACGCCGCCCGGCGCGGGGACGAAGACGCCCGAGGGCGTCAGAGAGGGCCCACATGCCCGCATTCTCGCTCGATCCGGCACAGACCACCTGGTGTGCGGAGCTCCGCACCCTCGCCGCCGAACGCCTGAAGCCGCTCGCGGACAAGGGCGAACCGGGCCGGGTCAACCGCCCCCTCGTGGCCGCCCTCGGCGAGCTCGGCCTCCTCGCCCGGCTCTTCGACGCGGGCGCCCTCGAACTCTGCCTCCTGCGCGAATCCCTCGCCCGGACCTGCACCGAGGCCGAGACCGCCCTCGCCCTCCAGGGCCTCGGCACCCACCCCGTCGCCGCCTTCGGCACCCCCGCGCAGCGCGCCCGCTGGCTCCCCGAGGCCACCGCGGGACGCGCCGTCGCCGCCTTCGCGCTCTCCGAGCCGGACGCCGGCTCCGACGCCGCCGCACTGGCCCTCGAGGCCCGCCCCGACGGAGCCGGCGGCTGGCGCCTGCACGGCGAGAAGCGCTGGATCTCCAACGCCCCCGAGGCCGACTTCGCCACCGTCTTCGCCCGCACCACCCCGGACGCCGGAGCCCGCGGGGTCACCGCCTTCCTCGTCCCCGCCGACCGGCCAGGACTCGGCGGCGAGGCCCTCGACATGCTCGCCCCGCACGCCCTCGGCACCCTCACCTTCGACGGCGTCCCCGTCGGCCCCGACGACCTGCTCGGCGAACCCGACCGGGGCTTCCGGGTCGCCATGAACACCCTCAACCTCTTCCGGCCCAGCGTCGGGGCCTTCGCCGTCGGGATGGCCCAGGCCGCCCTGGACGCGGCCCTCGCCCACACCGCGGACCGCCCCGCCTTCGGCGGACACCTCGCCGACCTCCAGTCCGTCGCGCACCGGATCGCCGAGATGGCCACCCGAACCGAGGCCGCCCGCCTCCTCGTCTACGCGGCGGCCACCGCGTACGACGACGGCGACCCGGACGTGCCCCGGCGCTCCGCCATGGCGAAACTCCTCGCCACCGAGACCGCCCAGTACGTCGTCGACTCCGCCGTCCAACTCCACGGCGCCCGCGCCCTCCAGCGCGGCCACCTCCTCGAACACCTCTACCGTGAGGTGAGGGCACCCCGTATCTACGAGGGGGCGACCGAGGTCCAGCGCACGATCATCGCCAAGGAGCTGTACGCGTCCCACCGACGGTCCCACTCCCGCCAGGAGGAGCCGACCCCATGAGCCTGCACCGGCACAACCCCGCCGAACTCGCCCCGCCCACCGGCTTCTCCCACGCGGTCACCGCCACCGGCACCCGGCTGGTCTTCCTCGCCGGTCAGACCGCCCTCGACAGCGAGGGCGTCGTCGTGGGGGACACCCTGGCCGAGCAGTTCACCACCGCGCTCGCCAATCTGCTCACCGCCCTGCGCCACGCCGGCGGCACACCGGCCGACCTCGCACGCGTCACCGTCTACACCACCGACGTCGACGACTACCGCGCGCACGCACCCGAACTCGGGGGGATCTGGCGGCGGTTGGCGGGCCGCGACTACCCGGCGATGGCCGTGATCGGAGTCGTACGGCTCTGGGACGAGCAGGCCCGGGTGGAGCTGGACGGCTTCGCGGTCCTGGACGAACCGTCCCCCCATTGATCAACGGGTCACCCGCGATTGATCAACTGGTCACCCGCGTGGGCCGGGCTTAATGTCGAAAGGTGGACTGACCGGCCCACGGACCCGTCAGGTGAGGGCGCGATGCGCCATGAACTGCCATGAGTAGAACCCCCGAGCCGAAGACTCCGACGGCGACCGCCCCCCGCAAGAGCGGCAAGGACGGCAAGGGCATCGCCCTGTTCGTGATCGCCTCGTGTCAGCTGATGGTGGTCCTCGACATCACCATCGTGAACATCGCGCTCCCGCACATCCAGACCGCGCTGGACTTCTCCACCACCAGCCTGTCCTGGGTCGTCAACGCCTACACCCTGACCTTCGGCGGTCTGCTCCTGCTGGGCGGACGCGCCGGCGACATCCTGGGCCGGCGGCGTGTGTTCATCTTCGGCGTGCTGCTCTTCGGACTGGCCTCACTGTTCTGCGGACTCGCCCAGAGCGAGTGGCAACTCCTCGCGGCCCGCGCCCTCCAGGGCGTCGGCGGCGCGATAGCCTCCCCGACCTCGCTCTCCCTGATCACCACGACGTTCGACGAAGGCCCGGAGCGCAACCGGGCCTTCGGCGTCTTCGCCGGCGTCTCGGCCGGCGGCGGCGCGATCGGTCTGGTCGCGGGCGGCATGCTCGTCCAATGGCTCGACTGGCGCTGGATCTTCTTCGTCAACGTGCCGATCGCCCTGCTGATCGCGTTCCTCACCCCGCGCCACGTCAAGGAGTCCGAGCGGCACCCCGGCCACTTCGACCTCACCGGCGCGCTGACCTCGACGCTCGGCATGGTGGCGCTGGTGTACGGATTCATCCGCGCCGCCCAGGAGGGCTGGCGCGACCCGTACACGATCGGCTCGTTCTGTGCCGCGGTGGTGCTCCTGGGCCTGTTCATCCTGATCGAGCGGCGCTCCCAGCAACCCATCACCCCGCTGCACATGTTCGCGGACCGCAACCGGTCGGGCACCTACGCGATCATGCTCTGCCTGGCGGCGGCGATCTTCGGGATGTTCTTCTTCCTGACCTTGTTCGTCCAACAGGTCCTCGGCTTCAGCCCGTTGGACGCCGGGCTCGCCTTCCTGCCCATCAGCGCCATCATCGCGGTCGGCGCCGGATTCACCTCCACCCTGCTGCCCAAGTACGGACCCAAACCGTTCATGGTGGTGGGCTCCATCCTCGCCGCAGCCGGCCTGTCCTGGCTGACACTCACCGACGTCGACTCCACGTATCTGGGAAGCATCCTCGGACCGATCCTCGTCTTCGGCCTCGGCATGGGTCTGATGTTCGTCTCCCTGACCATCATGGCGCTGTCGAACGTCGAACCCCAGGAGTCGGGCGCCGCCTCCGGCCTGCTCAACGCGACGCAACAGGTGGGCGGTTCGCTCGGCCTGTCGATCCTGGTGACGGTCTTCGGCACGGCCAGCCGCAACGAGGCCGACACCCAGGTCCCCGCGTTCCTCGCCCAGGCGGGCCCACTAGAGAAGGCCCAGTTCGCCAGAACCGGCCAGCTGCCACCCCCTTGGGGCGACGAGGTACTCACCTCCGGCGTCTCCGCGGGCTTCGTCACAGCGGCGATCTTCGCCGTGGTCGGCGCGCTGATCGCCATCTTCGTGATCCAGGTCCGCGCCTCCGACATCGAACGCCTCAAGGGCGGGGTGGGACCGGGCGTGGGCGGCTGAGCCACCACGGCCGGACGACCGGCTGTCACTGAGGCCGACCGGCCTCCCCTAGGACCCCGACTCGAACCCGGCGCGCTTGTAGGTACGCATCAGCACGGCGACATCCGCCGACGTGACGCCGTCGAGCGAGCCGAGGACACGAGTGGTGATGTCGTGCAGATCCCGGGTGGAACGGTGGCTCGAGTAGCCGAGGAGGGCGGTCGTGCCGGTCGTGACCACGAGGTGGCGGACGGCCGGCTCCTCGGCCAGGCGGCGGATCGCGGCATCGAGGCGGGCGTGCCCGACGGCCAGCCGGAACCGCGCCTCGACGGGGTAGCCGAGTACCTCCGGCTCCGCGTGCAGCCGCAGGTGGAGCACGTGGGAGGCCATCAACCGGCCCAACCGGCGGCGCGCGGTGGTCTCGCCGACCCGGAGCTCGCGTGCCAGCCGGGTGGTGGACATCCGGGCATCGCGGTGGAGGAGCGCGACCAGGCGCCGGTCGAGCTCGTCCACCACCGGCGGCTCGGGCAGGGGCCGGCCCTCGACGGCGTGGCGACGTACGACGGTGGGCTCGTCGTCGTAGGGGGCCCAGTCGCTAGTGGTGAGGAGTAGCCGCAGCACCACCGAGGAGTGGATGTCGACGACACCGTCGAGCCTCCCGAGCCCCGCGTCGACGAGGGTGAGCAGGGCGTCGTGGTCGGGCACGATCAGCTCGGCGAAGACGTCGAGCGCGCCGGTGGCGACCTCCACGGACCGCGCCTCGGGCCGCCGGGCGAGGGCCAGCGCGGTGTCGTGCACGCGGCCGGGAGCACAGCGGACGGCCACTGTGGGTCCTCGTCGAGCTGCGGACCGCCGAACCGGTGATCGACGTCCGCATGTTCCGGCGCCGCAACGTCGTCACCGTCTCCCTCGTGACCGTCACGTTCACCATCCCGTTGATCGGTCTCCAGGTCGCCAACCCCGTGTTCATGGGCACCGGCCCGGCCGAACACGGCTACGGCCTCGGCCTCGACCTGTTCGCCACCGGCCTCGCCATGCTGCCCAACCTCCTCGCCATCGCGGCGGGAGCCCTGGCCGCGCCCGCCGTCGCCGCCGCGATCTCCGACCGAGTCACCCTGGCCACCGGCTCCCTGCTCATGGCCGCCGGCTACCTCGCCTCCCTGGCCTGGCACGGCTCGATGCCGCTGTTCCTCACCGGCACCGCCGTCGCCGGGCTCGGCATCGGTCTCCTCCAGCACTCCACCCGTACCCTCGCCGTCGAGTCCGTCCCGCACGACCGGACGTCGGTCGGCTCGGGAATCAACGAACTCCTCATCAACGTCGGCGGCTCCGTCGGTGCCGCGATCGTCCTCACCGTCTTTGCCGCCCGCACCCCGGCGGGCGAGACCCTGCCTGAACTCGGCGCCTACACCACCTCCTGGACGATCTGCGCGGTCGTCTCCCTGGCCGGCGCCGCGCTCTCCCTCCTCTACCGCACGTCGAAGGACCGCGAGGCCCGCTCATGACCACCACCGCGACCACCCTCCTCGACCTGCTCCGGGCACGCACCCGCGACGTCGTGACCCGGCGCCGGGACGACGTCCTCGCCCTCAGCCACCAGCTGCACGCCCCGACCCCGAACTCGCCTACGAGGAACACCGCGCCGCCCGCCGGATCACCGACCTCGTCGAGGCCGCCGGCTTCGACGTCACCCGCGGCGTGTGCGACCTGCCGACGGCGTTCACCGCCACCGCGGGCAGCGGCGACCTGGTCATCGGCATCTGCGCCGAGTACGACGCGCTGCCGGGCATCGGCCACGCCTGCGGGCACAACGTCAACGGCGCCGCCTCCGTCACCGCGGCCCTCGCGCTCGCACCGCTGGCCGACGAACTCGGCATCACCGTCCAGTTCCTGGGGACCCCGGCGGAGGAGTCCGGCGGCGGCAAGGTCGACATGCTGCGCGGCGGCGCGTTCGACGACGTCGCTGCCGCGATGATGGTGCACGCCGCGCCCTCGGACTCCGTCGGCATGAGCTCGCTGGCCATCAGCAGCTGGCAGGTCGGCTACACGGGCCGCGCCGCGCACGCCGCGGCCATGCCCGAGCGCGGCGTCAACGCCGCCGACGCGATGATGATCGCGCAGGTCGCCATCGCCGCGTACCGCCAGCAGATGCGGCCCGGAACCGTCGTCTCCGGCTTCGTCACCTCCGGCGGCGAGGCCGCCAACGTCATCCCCGCTCGCACCACTGCCGACTACGACTGCCGCGCCGGCACCAGCGAGGAACTCCGGGAGCTCCAGGCCCGCGTCCGCGCCTGCTTCGAGGCCGGCGCCCTCGCCACCGGCGCCGAACTCGCCCTGCAGCCCGTCGGCAACGACTACGCCGACCTCCGCCAGGACCTCGCCATGGGCCGCAGCTACCTCGCCGCTGCCCGCGCGCTGGGCCGCGACGCCAAGGCCGAGGACCCCTCTATCCGCGGCGGCTCCACCGACATGGGCAACGTCTCGCACCACGTCCCGACCATCCACCCCATGATCGGCTACGACTGCGGCGACACGATCATGCACAACCCCGAGTTCACCCGGTACGGCACGACCCCGCAGGCCGACCGCGCGGTCCTCGACGGCGGCCTCGCGATGGCCTGGACGGCCCTAGACCTGGCCACCACCCCCGACCACCGCACCTCCCTCCTCACCCGCCTGGCGACCCGCGCGCCGTACCGCGACCCGAGCACCCCAGCAGCCTCCTGACACCCCGTGCGAAAGACTCCCTAGCTCATGAAGAGCGAGGGGGCCTCAGGTCTCGTTGGGTCCGGTCAGCTGCCGTCGGGCCTCACCGGGTTCCTCGGACGTGCTCAGATGTCCCGGTCGGTATGACCGTCATCCCGAACCGGCGTCCGGGACGCTCAGCCGGTCACCCCCGCACGGATGCCCGAGGGAAGGCAGGGGAATTGATTCGGTGCCGCCTTCCGGGATGCCGATGACCTCGACAGTCACTCCTCGGGCTGCCAGGGCCTTCGCGGTCTGTGCGATGGTGATCTGGGAGAAGCCGAAGATTGACTCTGGGGTCAGGCTGTCGCGGTTCTTGAGCAGCATGGCAAGGATGATCCGCTTGGGCGTGAAGTCCCTAGGAAGCACCAACTTGCCCTTGCTGAGGCGGGCGACCTTAGCAGTGAACTGCGCACGGACCTGGGCGGACTCCTGGAGGAGTTCCACTGCCACCCTGGCCTGACTGAACAGGTGACTCAGCGGACCGGAACCGCCTGCTCGCTTGACCAGGACCAGCGTCCCGTCGGGCACGAGAAGGTCGCAGATCTCGACCTGGTCCGTGCTCCGGAGGGGATTGGTGATGTTCTTGGTGTCGAGGCAGAGCCAGCCCGGCCGCTCGTCCGCCACCCTGTTGTTGTAGGTGTTCTCGGACTCGCCGTTGTCCCAGGCCGGCAGTGCGACGGAGGGCGAGCGAGGCAGAAGGGCCGCGACGGCGGCCCGGCTCTCCTCCACATAGGCCACTCCGACCTCGTACCACTCGCCGTCCAGTAGGAAGAAGCGTCGGGGACCGAGGGAGACCTCGGCCTCCAGCCATGACAGCGCGTCGGTGACAGCGAGCGTGTCGACTGCCCTCGCCCGTCGGTCCCGGGCCAGGGTGACGGTCCCCTCGCGCAGTACTGCGAGGCGTCGGCCGGACGGCGTCAGTCGGGCCCGTTCCAGTACGTAGCCGAGGTCGAAGCCGTCGGTGTGCCGGGCGTCCGTGCTGTTGATCCGGGTGAGGTACGTGGTGGCCTCTGCGTACGCCTCCTGGTGATCGGAGGGCGCAGCGACGGTGATCCGTTCGTCGGCGGGTAGACCGAGACGTTCGTCCAGTGCCCGTTCGAGGGCCTCGGTGGTCGGGGAGTCGTCGACCGGCACGATGCGATCGACGAACTCCAGCTCCTGGTGAGGGACGTCCTCGCGACAGATGGCGGCGACGGCCCGCAGGTCGGAGATCAGCTCGCCGGGTTCGATCCCTAAGGCGATCTTCAGTCCGCATCCACCCTGGGCACTGACGGCCTTCCCCCGTGAGTAGCGGGAGCGGGTGAGCGGCACCCCGTCGAGGTATCCGCCCAGGCTCCGCACGATGCGCGAGTGGTCGCGGATGCCGAGGAGAGGGACGGGTGCGCCACCGGGAACCAGGGAGATGTCCGTACGCGCCTGCCCGAGCGTCTTCGAGACCGCGCCGCGCACCATGGCGGGATCCATCTGCCGGATGACGAAGGAGAGACCGAAGCGCTTGTCCTTGAGGTGATCGGGGATCAGCCTGTACCCCTGGTCGCAGCCGATGCCGTACACCGTGCCGTCGACGGCGAGGAGAAGTACTGCGGCCGTCCGGCGGACGCTCTCGGTGACCTCGATCCCGGTCGTGCGCGCCATGGGGGCACACCACGAGGCTTCGGTGCTCTCCATCCCGCAGGTGATGTACACGGCGGGAACGCCGATCAGGTCGGGGAAGTGCACGTCCGCTCCGCGCCGGTCAAGCAACGCCGCGTCGAAGACGTCCAGCATGGCCTCCGGCGTGGGAGTGACGCTGCTCAACCGGTAGATGGTGCGCACTTCGGTGCTCGTGGTCATGGTGGGTCTCCGTGAAACAAGGGCGAGAAAGGCGCAGCGGACGCGGACATGCCCTCGCGGTGCGGCCGGACAGGGCAGGTTGTACACGAAGAATGCTGGCATAAGCATGTGCACGGTGTCAACGGACTTGACTCTGGAGTGCTTCCGGCTACGCGTGTACGCTGTGGCTATGACAGAGAATGCCGCTACATCGGTCGGCGCCCTGGTCACCGGAGCCGAGATCGCTCGATTGGCCGGTGTCACCCGGGCGGCTGTCTCCAATTGGCGACGGCGCTATGACGACTTCCCCGCACCGGCGGGAGGTGGCGCGAACAGCCCGCTCTTTGCGCTTGTCGAGGTCCAGGCCTGGCTGGACAAGCAGCGCAAGGGGCAGGAGATCTCGCCCGAGGTCGAGCTGTGGCAAGCCCTTCGGGCCGTTTACGGAGAGCAGATCGTTGCAGGTCTGGCGGAGGTGGCCGCGGCACTGGCCGGGGCGCCGTCGCCCGGCTTGCCGGACGAGGTGATGGCCCATGTGCGGCGGCTCGTCCGTAGCGAGGCACCTGTCGACCTTGTCAACGGACTGACCGAACGGTTCGTGGACTCGGCACGGCGGGCGGGATCGGATCAGGTCACCCCCGAACGTATCGTGCGTGCCGTGTGCCGCTTCGCACCCGAACTCCCTTCGGATGCGACGGTCTTCGACCCCGCTTGTGGGATCGGAGTGCTGCTCCTGTCTGTGGCTTCGGGAGCGGGCACGCGCTTCTGTGGCCAGGAAGCGGATGCCGACAGCGCTCGCTTCGCGCAGCTCCGCGCCGACCTCCTGGGGCGGACAAGGGTCACCGTCGTGGACGGGGACTCCCTGCGTGCGGACGCGTGGCGGGACCTCAGGGCAGACCTCGTGGTGTGCGACCCGCCTGCCGGCGTCACCGAGTGGGGACGGGAGGAGTTGCTGCTCGACTCCCGCTGGGAGCTCGGCACACCGTCCAAGGCCGAAGGCGAGCTTGCCTGGCTGCAACATGCGTACGCGCATACCGAGCCGGGCGGTCACGTTCTCATGGTCATGCCGGCCTCGGTCGCCTATCGCAAGGCAGGACGTCGTATCCGCTCGGAGCTCGTGCGCCGCGGCATCCTGCGGCAAGTGGTGGCCCTCCCGCCGGGAGCCGCCACCTCGCACTCTCTGCCCGTGCACGTATGGTGCCTTCAGCGCCCCGAGGGCTCCGGGAACGCGGAGACGAGTCACACAGTGCGGATGGTCGATCTGACCGGAAACAGTCCGGACGGCAGCCTGGATCCCCGCCCCGATCAGGTCGCCGATGTGCCGTTGATCGAACTCCTCGACGACACCGTCGATCTCACCCCCGGCACGCACCTTCGGTCCCGGCACCGTGACTACCCCGGGGAGTACTCCGTGCTGCGCAAGGAAATGCAGAAACGAATCCGCCGCCTGGCCGCTCTGCTGCCCGAGTTGGAGGCGGGCGGTGGGCCTGGTTCGCTGGACGGCGCGACCACCAGCGTCGCGGATCTCGCTCGGGCGGGACTGGTCAGCTATGAGGAATCGGAGCCGGTCTCGGCCAGCGATCAGCTCGACACGGACTACCTGCAGGGATTTCTGCGCAGTTCCGTGAACGCCCGCCGGTCCACGAGCACCAGTGGAACCTACCGCCTCGACACGCGCGGCGCGCGTATCCCCCGGATGGGCATCGACGAGCAGCGTCGCTACGGTTCCGCCTTCCGCTCCCTGTCCGCGTTCGAGCAGGACATGCGCGAGATCGGCGAACTGAGCAGACAGCTTGCCGATCTTGCAAGGGACGGTCTGGCCACGGGGGGACTGGCACCCGAGGAATGAGGGGTGGCGTGAGGCCGCGGCTGCGCCGCGCACCGGCGTGGGTCAGGCGGAGCCGCCCGAGAGGGACAGGAACGGGCTCGGATCGGAGCTCCATGTGACAGCAAGGGCTTCGCGAGCGCGCGTGCAGGCGACGAAGAGCAGGCAGCGTTCGCGAAGCAGGTCGGCCTCGTGCTGGAGGGGGTCCGACTCCTGGGCCGTGATCTCGCGGGTGAACGGGACGGTGCCGGCGCTGACACCGAGGACGGAAACCGCCCGGAACTCCAGCCCCTTCATCGCGTGCATGGTCGCCAGCCGCACGCCCTCGGCCCTGTGCGGGAGCTGTCCCTTGACCCGCACAGCCGGGATGCCGGCGGCCCTCAGTTTCTCCTCAGCGGCGTCGAGAGAGAGATTGAAGCGTGCGCAGACGCCTATCTCGTGGTGGGCGAGTCCTTCCGCGACCCACGACCGGACCTGCTCCACCAGGGCTTCTGTCTCCTCCGCCCGCGTCGCGTACCCCTGCAGCCGAGGGCGGCTCCCGTGCAGGAGGGAGCGGTACCCGGTCAGCGAGTCCGTACCTTCGCCCTCCAGGGCGTCCACCGTGACGGGGGCGAGGAGCCCTGCGGACCAGGTGAGGATCTCCTCGGTGGAACGGTAGTTGACGCGTAGCCGGAAGCTGCGACCCGCGGTGGCGATGCCCAGGGAGCCGAGCGAGACCCGTGAGTCGTAGATCCGCTGATGAGGGTCGCCGGTGACGAACAGGTCGTCGGGGCCCGGGGAAACGGCGGCGCGCAACACCCGCCACTGCGTGGGATGCAGGTCCTGTGCTTCGTCGACCACGACGTGTGTGTACGGCGCCGGCTCGGCCGTGAGGATCTCCGCCGCACGTGCGCAGATCCGCAGGTGGGTGGTTTCACCCCGGTCACGCAAGAGCTGTTCGAAGCATTCCACGCATCTCCACACGTCGCGGCGGCGCGCGGGGCCGAGGCCGGTGCCACGGCCGCGGCGGCTCGCGCCGAGGTACGCGTCGAGATCACGCAGGTTCTGGCCGAGGACGACGTGGCGGTACTCCTGCGCCAGAAACTGCGCGGTGAACGGCAGACCGAGCTGCTTGACCGTCTTCTCCCACAACTGCCGCTGCTCCCGGTCCCCGATCGGTTTGGGCGCTGTAGCCGACGTCGTCCGCACGACGCCGTTCGCGAAGGCGTCGACCGTCGTCACGTCCACCCGCGCGAGTGCCTTCTTGTCATCGTCGAGGAGCAGACCGAGCATGTCGCGCAGTCCGGTGGCGAGCGCGTTCGTGTAAGTGGTGAGCAGGATGCGGCTGTCCGCGGACCGGCCGAGGAGATGCCGCACCCGGTGGAGGGCGGCCACTGTCTTGCCCGTTCCGGGTCCGCCGGTGACCTGGACGGGGCCACCGTACGAAGTGCGGTAGGCGACGCGTCGCTGGGAGGGGTGGAGGAAGACCCGCCAGGCCTCGAACGGCTTCTCCAGAACCTCCTCCAACTCCTGCGGCCCCGTGACCAGCCGGATGCGGGCGGTGGTGTTGGCGATCACCGTGGCCAGGTCCTCGACCTGTTCGGCCGGTGCGTCCGCGGGCCGGCGGACGGCCACGACGTCCCGGTACACCTCGTCGGGGCTGAAGCCTTCGGCGAGGTACTGGAGAACCTCCAGCTGGTCCTCCGGCAGAAGCGTGGCGAAGGCGTCGAGCTGCTGCTTGTCCACCAGCGAGCGGGCGGCGCGCAGTACTTGGTCGTCGACGCCCAGCTCGCGGAGGGTTCCGTCGGAGACCTTCGTGAACAGTAGCTGGGGAGCCCGGCGCGCCGCCGTCTCGTAGTGCGGCGTCAGCTCGTCCAGGGCGACGGCGTTGCGCACCTCCAGCGCCCGCGTCGCGGAGTTCGCGCTGTACAGACGCTTCGCGGCCCAGGTATAGGCGTCGTCGTGCGGAAGGACGTTGACCAGGAGAAACACATCGCTGCCGTCATCGGGAGCGAGCACGACGCCCCGCCAGAAGTCGGTGATGCGGATGGTTCGCATCCGTGTGTCACGCGCCTTCTCCACGGACTCCAGATGAAGTCCCTTGTCCGCGTTGAGTTCTGCCGCACTCAGGGCCTGGAACTTCGCCATGGCCTTGCGCACTCCGGCGCGAACCGGCTTTTCCAAGGTCTCGTAGCCGTCCCAGAAGCTCTGGGCGAAAGCGAGCCGGGGCATGAGGTCCTCCCGTGTCTGCCTGACGATGGTTCATGATCAAGGATGTGGCGCGGTCCCGACCAGCTGCAGGGCGATGCGATTCAGCGCCGACACGAGTCCTTCGGGCGGGTGCGAGAGGTCGAGGCTGTGTTGATAGAGCCGGATGCCCGCGCCGTTCACCTCATGGACGCGCACGGGTTCCCGGCCGGCCGCGTACACCAGGTGAGCCTCGCGCAGCCCGAGGACTGTGGCGTAGGCGAGTGCCTGGTAGAGGTCGGCGTTGAGAAGGCCATCGGCCTTTTCGAGCTTGTACTTGGCGTCGACGACAGCGACGGGAGTGCGACCGTCCCGGGTGCGCACGACGAGGTCGGGGCGTATGCCCACGCGCTTGGCGGTGTCGAGGTGGTGGGGATCCTGCAGGCGCGCGTTCAGGCCGTACTCCCGCAGGGCCTCGCGCAGTCCGACGGTGACGAAGTCCTCGAACAACCTGTTCATGTCGAACAGGAAGCCGTCCAGTGAGAGCGGGACGGCCCCGACTGGCCGGTGCTCCGGCGATGAGCCGCGCAGGACGGCCTCGGCGAGCCGCAGTGCCGGCTCATAACGGGCGTTGAGGCGGGAGGGCTGCCATCGGGGCAGTTCCCGGCCCCGGGTCAGCGGCATGGCATCGGCGAGACGCAGGCGCTGACGGGCGAGACGCCGCCGGACGGGCACGGTCACCCCGGGCAGGCGGAGCAGTCGGTCGACGGCGGCGCGCAGGATGCGGTTCTCGGCGGTGTCGGCCGTGTACGTGTCGTAGCTGATCTCGACGGGTGGTGTCCGGCCGAAATGTCTTCGGATCTGATCCGCCTCGCGTATCCGTCCCCGCACGAACAGCGCGGACTCTTCCACGCTGCGATACCCCTGGAGGACGCCCTGCCGCAGGGCCGCTTCGATCTGCCGCTCCACGGCGTGCGCGAGCGCGGGTACGACGTCGTCGTACCCCCCGGTGTCGACGGTGCCCTCCCCGCTGTCCCGCCAGGCCCGGGCCGGGTCGAGACTGAAACCGAGCAGGAAGAAGAGCCTGCTCACAGCCGTTTTGGGCGTGATCCGCAGGACGGGACCGTCGGGGATTCGTACCGCGCCCACGTTGCTCCCCGCCCTCAGGAGCCAGTGGCCGTCCCGGCCGGGGTCAGGAGTGGCGCTCCGAAGAATGCCGGCACGGGCAAGGGCCCGGCCGACCTGGGCGTCAAGAGGTACGGAGACGGCGGGTCCGTGCTCGCGCAACGACACCTCCTCCGGACTCATGTGAGGTTCCTCCGCAAGGCGTCGAGGCCGTAGCGGGCGGCGACATCAAGTCCCTCGCCGTAGTGGTGCTCCTCCAGGAGCGGCAGGATCTTCGTGCGCCACGTCCGGCTGAGGGCGCCGTCACGGTCCACACCCGGCTTCATCAGGTACGACGGGCCGACGGCGAAGTCGGGGTCGTTGATGAGGGCGTTGAGGGCGTCGAGGAGACGGGCGGGTTCTCCGTCCTTGCCCTCGCGCTTCAGCCAGCGTGCGAGAAGGCCGGCGGTCGGCTCGGTACGAGGTGACAGTTCCACGAAGGCGAACCGGCGGCGCATGGCCGCGTCCACCAGCGCGATGGACCGGTCGGCGGTGTTCATGGTGCCGATCACGAAGAGGTTGGGCGGCAGCCCGAAGTCGTCCCCCGAGTAGGTCAGACGGACGGACCGCTTGCGGTACTCGAGCAGGAAGTACAGCTCGCCGAAGACTTTCGCGAGGTTGGCGCGGTTCATCTCGTCGATGATCAGGAAGTGGGGGATGTGCCGGTTGCCCTCGCGGGAGGCGAGGTCCGCGAGCTCTCGGAGCGGTCCAGCCGTCAGACGGAAGGCCACGTCCCGGGTCTCGGGGTCCTCCACGGGGCGGAACCCCTCGAAGAAGTCCTCGTAGGCGTAGGACGGGTGGAACTGGACGATCTTGACCTGCTCGGGGCCTCCGCCGAAATGCTCCGCGAGCTTCATGGCCAGATACGTCTTGCCCGTACCGGGCGGACCGTACAGAACCAATTGGCGTTCCTCGATGAGGAGTTCGCGTACCTCCTCCAGCCATGCCCGGTCGTGGACGAGCAGTTCGGCCGTCAGGCCGTCCGTGACCTTCGGCAGGGTCAGTTCCCGCTGCGCCTGCCCCTCGACGGGCGACGGCATGGCGGAAGAGATGCCCTCGCCCGCGCCGGCGGGCCCGGTCAGTCCGTCCAGCACTTCGAGGACACCGGTGAGGTCGACGACATCGTGCTGTACCGACAGCTTCTGCTGCACTTCTTCGGGGAGCTCCTCGTACGCGTGGCTGTTCGGCTGCCAGGAGGCGGGGCGCCGCAGATTCGACAACCCGCCCGGGGATGCGGTCTGTACGGCATTCCCGGCGATCCGGCCGACGTGCAGCTGTCCGTCGCTTATGGTCGCCACCGTGTCGCCTACCCGCATCTGGGTGAGGAAGCCATGGAGTTCGTCGACGAGGCCGCGCTTCTGGTTGTACGAGGCCGCCCCCTCGTAACCGTCCTCGACGTAGCGGCGCAGCGCGCTCTTGGTCGGGTCACCCTCCTCCAGCGGCGGCAGGTGGGCCCCGGAGAGCGAGACGAGCCCCTCCTGCAGCCACAGTTGCCGAACCAGGTTGTGCCCCGACACGTTGGAACCGCGCACCAGCCAGGCCTTCCGCGGTGCCCGCCAGCCGGTGGAGAGGTAGTCGGCGAGCGGATGACCCTCGGCGGTCCGCCAGGATTCGGGCCCGGAGGCGTCGTACCCGTAGACCAGCCCGGCCGCCGCGGACGAGGAGTTGCAGGTGATGTCCCGGGTCGCCACCCAGTGCGCGGGTACGTCCGGAAGGCCGAGCGCCGCCGGGGGGTCGGCGAGTGCGCCGCTCGCACGGAGTTCCGCGCGCGAGCGGCGCGCGTGGTCGCCCAGCCCGGGCCATGCATCGGCGGCCACCGACGAACCCTGGCGCAGAAGGAACTTGTGTGTGCCGTTGCCGCCGAACTCGGTGAGGAGATGGCCGTATGCCACTCCGCCGCCCTTGAGGAGCTTGATGCGGAACTCCGGTGTACCGAGGAGGTGCTGGGGCTGCGACATGGAACGACCTTCCCGGGGCGGGCCTGCGAGAACATCGCACAGCCTACCTGTTGACACTGTCAAGATACCCCTACTAGCCAGTACACAGATTTGGGCAACATGTTGACGGTGTAAACGTACCGAGTCTAGGCTTCGGTTATGTCTGCGGCACTTCCGGACGGAACCGGCACGCGGTCGTGAGGTGGGGGCGTTATGGGTGGGGAACCGGTGATGTCGGGAGCGGAACGCCGCACGATCGAGGCGGAGTTGCCCGCCGTGATCGAGAGGCTGCGGCGCTGTGCGTCGCGTGGCGGGGTCATCACTCAGAGGTCCTTCGTGAAGGAGGCGGAGCGGCTCGGACTCACGACTGATGAGCAGCGACGGAGGCTTCGTACGGGGCTGGCAGGTGTCGGTCTCCGCGTGAAGCCCCGGACGCGGGAGGTGGACGTGCCCGGGCAGCCCTCCGCAGGGAGGATCCTCACCCCCGGACCGGGCCCGATCGCCTCTGAGGCAGCCTGGCGCCTGGCGCTGGCACGAAAGATGCTTGGACGCTACGCCGACGCCGACGGCCGTGTCAGCAGGCTCGCCCACGACGGAGTGGTACGGCTCCATGGGCTCGGCCCTGCCGAAGCACGGGAGTTGAGCGTCGACTTCCCGATCAACCGGCCGCGGCCGATCGGTGCGGCTGCGGGACCGGGCCAGGCCGCCGAGGCCCGGAAGAAGCCCATGGGGCCCGGGATGTCCGCGGGCGACTCCTCGCTGTGGGAAGCCGTCCAGGCCGCCAGGGTGGTGTTGGAGGAGGACCGGTGGCTGCGCGATCCGAAGACGCGTCTGCTCAAAGCGGAGGAAGAGGTGGGCCTTGCCGTTCTGCTCCGCTGCGGTGTTGGGGACCTCGCGCGGGACATACCGAAGGAGGAGATCGCCGCCCTGTCGTACGGCAGTGACGAGTGGCGCGCTCACGAAAGCCTCGTCCTGCATAACGTGCGGCTCGTGTGGAAGGTCGCGCAGAGCTACCAGGGGCGAGGGCTGGACATTGAAGACCTCGTACAGCACGGCTCCATCGGGTTGATGCGCGCGGTCCGTAAGTTCGACGCCACCAAGGGCTACAAGCTGTCGACATACGCGACGCAGTGGATCAGGCAGCACATCACCCGGGCCATAGCAGACGAAGGCACTCTGATCCGGTTGCCCGTGCAAGTGCACGAGAAGGTGAGCAAGGTCGCCAGGGCCGAGCGCAAACTCCTGAACGAGGGACGGCCCAGGACCATCGAGAACGTGGCCTACGCGACGGGTTTCACCTTTGCTGACGTGGAAGAGGCCCGCAGAATCAGCCGACCCACCGACTCCCTGCACCGGATCATCGGCGACGACACGGCTCTCGGCGACCTGATCATCGGCCCGAGTCGGCTTCCCGACCCCTGCACCGTGCTGCTGCGCAAGGAGTTCTTCGAAACGGTCGAGGAGGTACTGGTCTGCTTCACCGAGCGCGAGTTCCACATCCTTGTACGGCGGTCGGGTCTCGACGGTGGCGAGCCCGCCACTCTGGAGGAACTCGGTGGGGTCTTCAAGGTGACGCGTGAGCGCATCCGGCAGATCGAGTCAAAGGCCAAACCGGTCTTCAAGCAGCGACTGATCCAAAGGGGAGTCATTCCTCGTCGGCCTTGAACCCACGCCGAATCCCCGCCCTCGCCGTTTACACACCCAGATCCGAAGGAAGCCGTACATGGACCCGCGCCAGGAGCTGGTCGACTACCTCACCCGCCAGCTCGTCGGCCCCGCCGGCGGAGAGGGCGAGGTGCTCGACGCGCCGCCCGACCGGCAGTACCTCATGGGGACGCTCTATCCGCAGCAGGCGGACCTCCAGCGGCAGCTCGCGCGCGCGGCCGACGATCCCGAGGCGCCGGGGGTCGAGCAGGCCTCCTCGGACACGAACCCCGCCGCCGATCCCGTTCCCGAGACCAACAGTTGGCTCCCCGCATCCCTCGGGCTCAGCTTCTACACCGCTGCCGCGGAGATCGAGGTGACCTGTGCGGCCGCCCGTTACGAGACGCAGCGGAACGATCCCGGCCGTGGACGCCGCTGGCAGCGGCTGCCCCTTCCTGCCGAGACGCACACCGTCGGCCCCGACCGGCAGGCCGTGACCGTTCTCGACGGCCGTGCGGAGCTCCGCCTGCGCCGACGTCCGTACGGCGACGGCTCACTCGTCACCGTGGCCCTGGTGAACAAGGCGCGTCACGACGGTTCCGACGGCAAGACGCCCAGCTGGGACGACATGCTGTTCCAGTGCCGTCTCACGGTCCGTCCCGTCGACGGCACCGTGCTGCCCTACCCCAGTGTCCGGCTGGCCAGCCGCGATCCCGAAGAACGCGAACTTCGCCTGCAGTACCGGCGGATCGTCACCCATGCCGTCGGTCATGGCTGCGCCGTCCGCGAAGAGGCCGGCGACCACGATGACGTCGAAACCCTGGTCTGCGAAGCCCTGCCACAGGCCGAAGTGCCCGCCGTCCGGGCCGGAGGCCCGCTCGACGCCCCCGTACTCACGATCTCCCACCTCGCCGACCCCGCCGTGAGCGGCGACCAACTGCGGGAGGAGCTTGCGGAGTTCGCCGCCACCTACCACGCCTGGTATGTGGGCCAGCGATCCGTCGAGGTTCCGACCTGGGGACAGGAGGCCGCGGAACGGGTCCTCGGCCGGGTGCGTCAGGCCGTCATCCGTATCGAAGCGGGGGTGCGTACCCTGTGCGACCCGGACCGGCCCGAACTCCTGGACGCCTTTCGCATCGCCCAGCGGGCCATGCTGCTGCAGATGCGGCACTCCGCCCCGGACCAGGCGGGACGACGGTGGCTCAGGTCGGATTCCGTTGCCGCCGACCCGCCCGTCGACCCCACGGCGGCCTGGCGGCCGTTCCAGCTCGCCTTCTTCCTCCTTGCGCTCGACGGTGTCGCCGATCCCGGTCACCGTGATCGTGAGGCCACGGATCTGATCTGGTTCCCCACCGGCGGTGGCAAGACGGAGGCGTACCTGCTGCTTGCCGCGTTCACCGTCGCGCTGCGCCGGATCAGGGGCGAGGGCGGCGGAACCACTGTGCTCAGTCGCTACACCCTCAGCCTGCTGACCACCCAGCAGTTCCAGCGGGCGGCGACCACGGTCTGCGCGCTGGAGTATCTCCGGCGTAGTGCACCGGGACTCGGCCTCGGGGACGAGCCCATCACCGTGGGTCTGTGGGTGGGGGACACCACCACCCCCAACAGCTTCCAGGCGGCCAAGGACGCTTTCGGCCAGCAGCGTGACGCCAGCCACCCCGGGGACGTGTTCATTCTCGATCGTTGTCCCTGGTGCGGTACGCGCATCATGCCGCCGACCCATTCCGCCGTCCGTTCCGACTACGGGATCAAGGCCGAGGCGGACACCTTCGCGTTCAACTGCACCCGGGACGAGTGCGCCTTCCGGGATGTCCTGCCCGTTGCCGTCGTCGATCAGCACCTGTACGAGCAGCCGCCCACCTTCGTCCTCGGCACGGTAGACAAGTTCGCCCGGCTCGCCTGGGAACCCCTCTCCGGCCGGCTCTTCGGCGCCGGCACCGGCAATCCGCCGCCGTCGCTGATCATCCAGGACGAGCTGCACCTCCTGACCGGGCCGCTCGGCACCACCGTGGGTCTGTACGAGGCGGCCGTTCTCGAACTGTGCACCGGTTCCGACGGCCGCCCGCCCAAGATCGTCGCCGCGACGGCCACCATCCGGCGGTCGGCCGAGCAGGTCCGCGCGTTGCACCACCAGGACGTCCAGCTGTTCCCGCCGCCGGGACTCGACGCCGACGACAGCTTCTTCGCCGTCCCCGACACCGGCCGTCCGGGCCGGCTCTACCTCGGTGTGATGGCGCAGGGCCACACCGCGGGCCGCGGGGCCGTCGCGACCACGGCCGCCATGCTGCAAGGCGTCCACCAGCTTCCCGAGGAGCATCGTGACGACTACTGGACGCTCGTCGCGTACCACCACAGCCTGAGGGAACTCGGCCGGACCGTCACTGCTGCGGGAGACGACATTCCCGCCCAGCTCCGGGGGCTCGACGAGGGCATGGGCATCCGTCCGCTCGGCGGCGCCGACGTCCAGCAACTGGACAGCACGGTGGCGCGCGCCGATCAGCCGATCCTCCTCGACCGGCTGGAGAAGCCCTGGACGGATTCACAGGCCGTGTCCTTCCTGCCGTGCACCAACATGCTCTCCGTCGGCGTCGACGTGAAGAGGCTCGCCTACATGCTCATGCAGGGCCAGCCCAAGACCACCGCCGAGTACATCCAGGCCACCAGCCGCGTGGGCCGCCACCACGTGCCAGGACTGGTCGTCACCTACTTCAACGCCACCCGCCCGCGTGACCGATCCCACTACGAGACCTTCATCGACTACCACGGGGCGCTGTACCGATACGTCGAACCCGCCAGCGTCACCCCCTGGTCCGAACCGGCCCGCCGGCGGGCCTTGCACGCCACGCTCGTCGTCCTGGTCCGCCACCGGCTCGGCCTGTCCGCCGAGAATCAGGCCGGACGCATCACCGGCCACCGGGCGGAGGCGGACCGGATCGCCGACGCCCTCGCCGGGCGTGCCGCGATCGCCGAAAGCGGAGCCACCGGTCGCGACGGCGACGCGGTCCGTGCCGAGGTCCGCGCCGATCTCGGCTACCTCCTCGACGACTGGTGCCGGGAAGCAGCCAGGGCCCAGGCGGAGGGCAAGGACCTCTACTACCACAGCCAGGGCAAGGGCCAGTACAACCTGCTCAAGACATTCGAGCAGCGCTACGGCCTGTGGGAGACCCTCAACTCCATGCGCAGCGTCGACCGGGAGTGCCAGATCACCGTGACAGGAGCGGGAAAGTGACGCGTAGACTCCGGGTCCGCCAGGCGCAGACCGTGCTTCCGTTCGGCGTCGGAGCCGTGATCGATGTCCAGGGCGAGTCCTTCGTGGCCGCGGGAACCGGTAACTGGCCGCAGACCAAGACCCCCGTCACCTCTGAACGGCTCGCCAAACGCCTCGTAGTCAACGGGTTCTTCGCGGCCCCCCACACCCTCAACGACCGGTACGACGACCCCGCTCGCCCCGGCGTCCCCTACGTCCGCTTCCCCGGCTGGCTGTTCTGCGGAGCCTGCCGGACCATGGTCCGCTTTCTGCGGGAGCACGAGAAGCCCGGCGAGCCGCCCGTATGCGCCTCGTGCGCCGCCGCTCCCCGCCTCACCCCGATGCGCTTCGTCCGCATCTGCCCGGACGGGCACCTCGACGACATCGACTGGTATTACTGGGCCCACTCCAGGCTCACGCCCGAGGAGCGGGCGGCCTGTTCCGAGGAGAGGCAGGCCTGGCAGGCCCGCCGTCTCAGCTTCCGTGTCGCCGACCGGGCCTCCGGCCTCGAAGCGCTCTCGGTACGCTGCGGGGCGATCGGGGAGGCCGGCAGGACCTGCGGCGCGGAGCGCGACCTCCTCGACATCCTCGGCCCCCAGGCCGGCCGTTGCTCCGGCCGCAACCCCTGGCAGCGCTGGGACGAACGTGCCACGTGCGGCCAGCAGGTCCACAACGTGCAGCGCACCGCCGGCAACGTCTACTACCCGGTCGTCTATTCGGCGCTCGACATCCCGCGATCCGCGGAACCCCCGCGGGTGGAGCGTGACGCCTCTGAATCCGTCCGCGGCCACGGTCTGTGGGCGGTCTACCTCGGCGCGCTCGGTACGGACCGGGCGGAGGTCTTCCGCACCATGATCAAGACCGATACCGACGCCCCGGACAGCCTCATCGACCAGCTGGCCGCCGAGGCCACGGGTGCGCCGACGTCTCAGCCGGCTCCCCAGCCCGGGGCCTCGAAGATCGACCTGAGCCGCGACGAATGGCACGCCTTCGACGCCGAACATCTCCCGGAAGCCACCCAGGAGTTCGCAGTCCGCAGGGGCGGTCTCGGCCTCGACGGCGAGACCGAGGAACCGTGGGCCACCCTCGACGCCCATGTCGGCGGAGTAGTTCTTGTCGACCGGCTCCGCGAGGTCCGGGCACTCACCGGGTTCCGCCGCCACTCGGTGAACGGCACGCTCGTTCCCGCCGACACCAGTGGGCGGCTGCGCTGGCTGCCGGCGACCGAGGTCTACGGCGAGGGCATCGTCCTCACTCTCGACGAGCGGCGTCTCACCGCCTGGGAGAACGACCCGCGCGTCCAGGCGCACGTCCACGGGGTCCGCGCGGACCTCGATGAGTCATTTCGCGACGAACAGCTCGCCGAGACCGTCGGAGCGGAGCTCTCCCCTCGATTCCTTCTCCTGCACACCCTCGCCCATCTGCTCATCCGCCAGCTGTCGTTCGACTCCGGCTACACCACCGCGAGCCTGCGTGAGCGCGTCTACGGCCGCCCCGAGTACGGCCAGCACGGTCTGCTGATCTACACGGCCGCTGGCGATGCCGAAGGAACCCTCGGCGGCCTGGTCCGACAGGGCGAGAAGCCGCACTTCTCCGAGACGCTCATCCGGATGCTGGAGGCGGCGGCCTGGTGCTCCGCCGACCCGCTGTGCGCCGAGCACACGGGCCAGGGCTTCGGAAACCTCAACCGGGCCGCCTGCCACGCCTGCGCCCTGCTGCCCGAGACGAGCTGTCAGACCGGCAACACCCTCCTCGACCGGGCCCTGGTCGTCGGGTCGGTCCACGTCCCCGGCTACTTCGCCGACGTCCTCACCGCGAGCCGTGAGTACGCGGCCGCCATGGCCCTGGGATGAAGCCTGTGACCTCTGTTCCCACCCCCGTGCTCCATCCGGATCTCACCCCGGCCCAGCGAGACTGCCTCGATGCCCTGCCGCTGACGGGTCACCAGGTGGTGAGCGGGCCGCCCGGCAGCGGCAAGAGCCTGCTCGCCGCCCATCGTGCGGTCCACCTCTCCCTCACCGGCCGCCCAACCCTCCTGCTGTCCTACTCCAACCTTCTGCAGCAGCTTCTCGACGGGACGCTCCAGGGCCTCGGCGTCACCGGTGCCCCCGCGGTCGCGGCCACCGTTCACAGCTGGGTCCACCGTCACTTCGGACGGGACGCCCGCAGCACCGGCGACGGCTGGTTCGACTGGTCGGCCCTCATCCACCGGGCCGCAGCCGGCTTCGGGGACGGCGACCTGGCCACGCCGCATCTCGTCGTCGACGAAGGTCAGGACCTGCCGCCCGGCTTCTACCAGCTGGCCCGCCTCCTCGGCACCACGGTCACCGTCTTCGCCGACGAGTGCCAGCGGCTCACCGAGACGAACTCCACGCTCACCGAGATCACCACCGCCCTCGGACGGTCCACGGAGCGCGTCGCGATCGTCGGCAACCACCGCAACACCCGCGAGATCGCCGCCCTGGCCGAGCACTTCCGGACGGGAGGCACCCGTCCCGAGACACCCGGGCGCAGCGGACGGCTCCCGCTCGTCCGCAACTACACCGGCGACAAGGACCTCGTCGACGACCTCGTCACCCTGGCCGCCCAGCGGCCGCATCACCGCATCGGCGTGATCGTCTCCTCCCTGCGTACCGCGTCCGACCTCATACGGCGCCTGGAGCGGGCCGGCCTCGCGCAGGAGCCTCAGATGTACAGCTCGAAGGCCGTCTCCGGGCGCTACCGGGACCTCGACCTCGCCCGCCCCGGCGTCGTCCTGGTCCAGCGGGCCAGCGTCAAGGGCCAGGACTTCGACACCGTCGTCATCGCCGACGCGGAGGCCGACGCGGCCTGCGATCCCACCGCCGCCGACCTCCGTATGGCCTACTACGTCATGATCACCCGTGCGCGGGAGGAACTTGTCCTGGGCTGGCGGGGCAGCCGGCAGCCCCGCCACCTGGAGAAGCTGCACGGGCTGGTCGGGACGGCCTGAGGCCCCGCCCGCATCGTCGTCGTGTCCGTCCCGGCCTCACTGCCGGGACGGCAGGACGATCGTCGAGGCCGTAGGGGCGCTGTGCTCCGCGAACTGGTTCTGGCCCTGTGCCCAGAGCCGCCCGAGGCGGACGAGCTGGGCGTCCCGGGCGTCCTGGCCACCGTCGGCCACCGCGCTGCGCAGGGCGTCCCTGGCGGCGATGACCTCGGCGCTCAGGGCGGCCGGGAAGGAGCCCTGTTCGGCGAACTGGATGGTGGAGACCGCGGTGCGGATCGTCGGGTCGATGCCGGCCAGGAGGTCCTCCGCCCGTTCCGCGGCCGTGCGCATCGCAGTGGTGTCCATCGTCTCGCGGGTGTCCTTGACTGCCTGGGTCGCGTTCCGAAGCTCTGTCAGGAGTTCCGTCGGAAGCAGCCCGCGTCCGCCCCTGGCGAGGTTCCCGGCCACGGCCTGGACGTTCCGGGCCCGCGTGCACAGGTCCAAGGTGTCGCGGGCGGAGTCGAGGAACCCGTCGAGGGAGCGGCTCACGGTCTCTCCGCGGGCGAGGGCCGCGAGGTCGTCTCCGATCTCGGTGAGCGCGTCGCGTTCGGCGTGGGTGAGCTCCCGCGCCCAGCGGGTGAGGAAGTCGGTGTAGTCGGACTGGAGCGCGGCGGCCTTCCGGCCGACGGCGGAGGAGACCGGGTTGCGCCGGAGCTCGGCCCTGCTCCATTCCTCGGAGCCGATGCGGAACCTCAGGTCGATGGTCCGGTCGGTGTCGATGCGCACCTGAAGGGTGAGCGGCAGGTCGCCCCGGAGCCCGTCGGCGCTGTGGTGGACGTGCCCGCCACAGAACTCGTTGCGCCGCGCCGAGCGCAGATGCCGCCCCTCCCAGAAGTTGAACTGTACGTAGGCGCTGTCGTCGCCGCGGATCACGAGGCCGTCCACGTGCTCCCACTCGGTCGGGTACGGGGTGCCGCCCGGGAAGACGACCTTCACGCCGCCGTCCTCCAGCTCGACTCCGATGTCCTGGGCCGTGACCTGCCGGGCGGGGGCGGTGCCGAAATCGCCGCCGCAGTTCGAGCAGGCGCTGAGGCCGGCGGCGTTGACCATGGAGCAGCCCGGGCACTTCAGACCGCCGGAGTCCAGGGGCGTGTCGCAGTCGCCGCAGACGGTCGCGCCGGCGGGGTTGTCGGCCCGGTCGCAGCCCGGGCACACGACGACGGCGGCGGCCGGGGCGGTCGCGCGCAGCCCGGACAGGTCTGCGGCGCACACGGGGCAGGCGGCGGTGAGTTCGGGGGCGGGGACGTGGCAGCCGGGGCAGTCGACCGTGACCCTGCCGAGCAGCGGGGTGGCGCAGGCCGGGCAGGCGTCGGAGTCGACGGGGATCCCCTCGACGGTGCAGCTTTCGGACGGGCAGCCGAGCGTGTCGAGGAGCCCGGCCTCCACGGCGGCGCCGTGGGCGACGGCCGTCATGGGGTCCACCGCGTCGGACACCGTCTCCTCGCCGAAGAGGTCCTGGAGTTCGCGCCGGACGGCCGGGATGAAGGTGGAGCCGCCGACCAGCAGGACCCGTTGGATGTCTTCGGGCATCGTGCTGTACCCCGTCAGCACGGCCTCGATGGTCTCCCGCATCCCGCGTAGGTGGCCGGTAAGGAGCTCCTCGAAGTCGCCACGCCGCACCGCTCCGGACCAGGAGCCGCCCCGCCGTCCGAGCGGGGCGAGGACGACCTCGGAGGTGTCCCGCGCGGACAGTTCGATCTTCGCCCGCTCGGCGGCGGCCCGGATGCGGGAGGCGTCCCCGTCCCCGTCGTGGTCGCGCTCGCCGATCAGGTTCCGCAGGTGTCCGTCGAGCAGGGCATCGAAGTCGGCACCGCCGAGGAGGTTGTCCCCGCCCAGCGCGGCCACGTCGAAGTGGCCGGGCCCGAGCGTCAGGAGCGACACGTCGAAGGTGCCGCCGCCCAGGTCGAAGACGAGCACGGAGGCGTAGTCCTTGATCCCGTCCTCGCCCGGCCTGACCCCGAAGGCGTGTGCGGCGGCCGTCGGTTCCTGCAGGATCCGTGCCACGTGGAATCCGGCGAGCCGCCCGGCCTCGCGCACCGCCGCGAACTGCGGCTCGGCGAAGTACGCGGGTACGGTGATCACCGCGCGCCGGAACGGTACTCCGGCCGAGTCCTCGGCGTCCTTCCTGAGCCGGCGGAGCAGGATGGCGGAGACCTGCACGGGGGAGAGCCAGTGCGCGCCGAGCCGGATCTCCACCGAGCCGTCGGGGCTCTCCCGGACGGGAGGGGCGTCGTCCGGCCGCGTCTCCAGCGCCTGCTGGACCAGCTTGTCTTCCCAGCGCCGCCCGATCAGTCGCTTGACCTCAGTGATCACGGAACGGGGTTCGCCGGAGCGCCAGTTGAGGGCCTCCTGCCCGACGAGCAGGCCGTCGGAGAGATCGACCCCGACGGCCGAGGGGGTCGCCTGACCGCCGTCCCGGTTGTGCAGGACGACGGGGACGCCGTCGCGCATCCAGGCCGTGACGGAGTTGGTGGTGCCGAGATCGATGCCGAGGGTCCGGTGCATGAAGGAGCGCTTCCTGGTCGTCGTGGTGGGGCGGAGGCGGGAAGTAGGCGGGTCAGGTGCGGCGTCCACGCCCGGCCGACGGCTTGCGGCGGAGCCGCCGCTGGGCGCGGGTGGTGCGCCGGGGCTGGGCCCGTACGGCATCGGGCGCGGGTTCGAATTCCGGTACCGGATCGGGTACGGGCTCCGGTGCGGGCCCCGGCACCGCGACGACCACCTGCGCGGGCCGCAGGGTGGCGGAGCCGCGCCGGAAGCCGGTGGCCTTCTCCCGCAGCACGGTGCCACCCGGCAGGCGCGGGTGCGGCTCGGTGCCGACGACACGCATCTCCGCCGGGTCGACGGCCCTGCCCACGACGTCCATCGGGTCGACATCGTGCCGCGCGAACTCGGCGCGCAGCATCAGGTGGGCCGCCTTGATCTGCTCGCCCAGCGCAAGGGCCGCCGAGGCCGTCTCGCGGGCGGATCGTGCCGCGTGGAGGACACCGGCCCGGCGGCGGGTGTCGGCGAGCAGGTCGTCCAACGGCAGCAGCGCGCCCAGCAGGGCGTGCAGTCGGGCTTCGGCCTCGTCCCGCTTGCCGGACAGGGCGGCGACCCTGCGCCGCAGCTTGTCGAGCTCGGACGGCGGGCCGCCGGGGCCGCCGGGGAGGGGGTCGGGACCGGTCACGGGCGTTCCTCGGGATCGGGGCGGGGCAGGGGCGGGGTGAGCATCTCGGCGACGAGCGCGTCGACGGGCGTGTGGGAGTTCCGGTCGGCCCGGTGGACGAGGGCCTGCCGGGCCGGGTCCTGCCGGGCGCGGGCGGCGCTCAGTTCCCGGGCCGCCTGGGCCCGGAGCTTCATGGGCCTGGTGCCGGGCGGCGTGTCGGGCAGGAGCTCGTGGAGCGTGGGGCCGAACCAGGGGAGCGGGGGCGGTTCGGTGTCGACGGGCTGCGGGGAAGGGGCGCCGGTGGTCAAAAGAGGGTGTCCTGTCGGGGGTCGTCGCGGCGAGATGTGCGGGGGGCGGAGCCGAAGAGAGGGGCCTGGAGCGGCAGTCCGTCGCCGATCGCCTCCGCGCACGCGAGGTCGCGCTGCGCCCCGCCGAGGTCGCCCGTCCGTTTGCGCACGGTGGCGCGGAGCACATAGGCGTTCTCCACGACCTTGTCGAAGCGGGTGCTGACACCGGTCCGCATCAGGTCCCGGAGAAACAGGTCGATGACGTCGGACGGGGCGGCGGTGGCCTCCAGGTGCTCCGCGAGGAGGAGGAGCGCCTCGTGGAGGTTCTCCCGGACATGGCCCTGAATACGGCTCGGGATCGTCGCAGCCGTGCGCAGGAGTTCGACGCGGCGTTCCAGGCCGTCGCGGCTGCCGGCGTCGGTGCGCCGGGCCGCGAGGAGCAGAAGGCCGCTGAGGGTGTGGTTGTTCTTCCGGAGGGGCGTCTGTGTCGGGTCCTTGTGGCGGAGCATCTCGCGGACGGCGGCCTGGGCCTCGTCTGTATGGCCGCTCACGGCGAGCGCCACGGCGCGTTCCTCGCTGTGGCGCTCCAGCCACCGCCGCGCCGGTCCGCAGGCAGGGTCCCGCGCGAGCATGCCCCGTACCGCGTTGGCGAAGGACGCTTCGTCCCCGAGGAGGCCGTCGAGCTCCGCTTGGGCGGCAGGGTCCCGGGGTGTCACGGCCAGGGCGCGCTTGAAGAGGCTCCGGCTCTCCAGGGGGTCGGTGTGGGCGACCTGCTTGCCCCGCCGCACCAGTTCGGCGGTCAGTTCGGCGGCCAGGGCGGTGTCCCTGGGCAGCAGCACGTAGGCCTGTTCGAGTCCGGCGATCCGTATGAGAGGGTCGTTGCCGAGCCCGTTCCGGCCCCGCCCGACGTTCCGCCAGGCGCGGATGACGGCGTCCTTCTCGTCGCTCTTGAGGGCGTGCCCGAGCTGTGCCGCCGTACCGATGTCGGCGAGCGCCTCGCTCCACCTGCCGCCTCGTACGCGGTCCCGCCCCCGGTCCGCGAGGGCTCGGGCCAGAGGGACAGCGTATGTACGGTGCGTGGGCCCTTCCTCGGCCCAGAGGTTGAGGCCGAGGTGGCGGGCGGTGTCGGCGGAGAGGAGGTCGGCGCTGCGACCGTGGTCGACGAGGTACCAGGCGGCATCGACGAGGGGAATCAGGGCGTGCGGCCCGGCATCCGTGGGGATGTCGGAGGAAACGATCACGCCGTCCGCGCACTCGGCCTCCCAGGCCGTGTGCCAGGCGGCGAGGGCGTCCCGCCCGGCCCGGGCGTCCAGGGCGCGCAGCAGGTCGGCGATACGCCCCCGCAGCCTGCCGAGGGCCTGTTCCCAGAGGGCGTCGGGCAGGGGCTCGCCCCGTCGTCCGGTGACCAGCGCGCGGATGTCGTCCGAGTTCTCCTCGTCCAGGAGGTGCGCCCACAGCACGATCGCGACCGCCGCGACACCGGCGTCCGCGTGCCGGTCTTCCCGCGCCAGCTCACGGAGGGCGCTCACGGCGAGGAAGTGGATGACCCCGGTCTCCGCCCCGACGGGTGCGTCAGGGCACAACCGGACCGCCTTCGGCCAGTCCTCTACCCGTGCGGCCATCGCCGCAAGGAGGGTGCCGTACCGGACATCGGCCGGATCGGTGTCGGGCTCGCCGAACGTGTTCCGGAGTCGCTGCAGAAGCGGTTGCACGACGTCGAACTCGCTGCGCAGGAAGGCCTGCTCGGCGGCGGCCAGCAGGGATTCCGCCGTGACCTCCCGGTCGGTTCCCCCGGTCTCGTCCACCCGCACGCGCTGTCGCCCCCTTGCTTCCCCCGTGACAAGATCCACCGTAGGGAGGTGTGTTGGCGGCGTCAACGCGCTTCTGGCGGGGCGCTCGACCTTGGCCGGATCTCGTCCCGATGGGGCTCTCTTCTCAGGTACGGCGGTCACCCGGGGGCGGTGTCGTCAGAACGACCCGGACGGTCTTGCCACCGGGCGGGTGGGGGATCGTCTCCCAGTGGTCGGCGAGCGCGGCGACGAGCATGAGGCCGTACCCGCCGGTGCGGAGCGCGTCGGACGGGCCGCCCTCGGGGAGCGGCCGGGGGAAACGGGGGAGCCGCTCGCCGAGGGCGTCGGTCACTTCCACGCGGACCAGACCGGCCGCCGGCTCGAAGTGGAGCGCGAGCCGGAAGTCGCGGCCTGGCGCGTACCCGTGTGCGACGGCGTTGGCGGCCAGCTCCGCGACGACCAGCTCGGCACGCTCCGTGAGGTCCTGCGGCGCGCCCCAGGACTGGAGCGCGGAGACGGCGAGCAGCCGGGCGAGCCGGGCTCCGCGGCGAGTGGACGAGAGGAGCTGGGAGAAACCGCATGGAGGTGGGCCGAGTTGGGGAACGAGCCGGTTCATGACGCCAGCGTGACGGCCGACCGCGACCGGAGGCGAGCACCGAACCCCGTACGCGGAGTCAGCGTACGGGTACGCGCGGTAGACAGTACGCGAGAGGAGTCGTCACGCTGAGTCGTGAAGTCGAGCGACGTGCGCGCGAGCCGTCGCGGACGCGGCACGAAGGAAAGGGGCGATGGATGAGCATCGCCGAAGAGGAGACGGCGGCGGGGGCTGCCGAAGCGGGGATGGTCCCGACGGGGGAGTGGGAGCGGGAGCCCCACCCGTCGGACAGTCTGCGGACGTTCGGTGCGGTCGTCCAGGCCCTGCGCGAACACGCGGGCCTCAGCCGGGCCGAACTCGCCGCCCTTGTCCGGTACTCGAAGCACACCGTGGAGTCCGTGGAGCTGGGACGCCGGATGCCGGATGCCGGACGAGGCGTTCGTGGAGCGCGCCGGGGAGGCACTCGGCAACACGGGAGCGCTCCGCCGCGCCGCCCGCTACCTCAGCCGCGGCGAGGTCGGCCTCGCCGCCTGGTTCCGACGATGGGCCCGGCTGGAACGGGAAGCGGCGGCCCTGTCCACGTACGAGTGCCGGCTGGTGCCGGGGTTGTTGCAGTCGGAGGCGTATGCGCGGGCTGTGTTCGACAACAGCATCCCGCTGCTGGACGACGAGCAGACCCGGAACCAGCTTGTCGCGCGGATGGAGCGGCAGCAGATGGTGCGAGAGCGGCCGACGGTGCCGTTCAGCTTCATCGTGGAGGAGCACGTGTTCCGGCGCCGGTTGGGCGGGGCGGAGGTGCACGCGAGCATGCTGGGCCACGTGCTTGAGCTCACGGCTCCGCGCAACGTGACGCTTCAGGTGGTGCCGATGGATCTGGAGTTCCACGGGTGCTTGGACGGGCCGGTGCGGATCCTGGAGACCAAGGAGGGACGGCGGATCGGCTACTCCGAGGGGCAGCAGAACGGGCGGCTGATCTCCGACGCAAAAGAGGTGAGTCTGCTCTGCCGTCGCTATGAAACACTGCGCTCGCAGGCCCTGAATCCCAAGGAATCCCGGTACCTGCTGGAGCGACTGCGAGGAGAGCTATGAGCAGCGGTACGACGGAACTTGCCTGGTTCAAGTCCAGCTACAGCGGCACCCAGGGTGACGACTGCGTGGAGATTGCGGTCGCCGAAGACGCTGTTCACGTACGGGACTCCAAGGACCTGGCCCGCCCGGCCTTCGCCGTGGGGCGCGAGGAGTGGGCGCCCTTCGTGAGGTTCGTGTCGGGGAACTGACGGAACGACCGGTGTGCCGCTGCCACGGCGGCACACCGGCTCTTGCTCAGGTGAGCGTGTTGCGCAGGTGCGGGCCGAGGTAGCCCACGTAGACCTTCCCGGACCGGGGTCCGTCCTCGTAGAAGTGGAGACGCGGGGCGACGGTGTTGCCTCCGCCGATCTTCAAGTGGGCCTGCATGTAGACCACCTCGTCCGAGTCGACCGCCTTCGGGACGGGAAGCATCCGCTCGCCGCTCAGTTTGCCGTTCTTGGTAACGGTGTCGGACTCCCGCATGGCCACCTTGGCCGCCGGGAAGGGGAAGCCGCCGGACGCCTCGGATTTGCACCAGCTCAGGAAGTCGCCGGAGGCTTTGCCGTCGGCCGAGGCCTGAGCGAAATGGTTGAGTGCCAGGAGACCGTCCCAGGCCACGCTCAGCCAGTTGTCCACCGACTGGCTGTCGAGCCCCCGGGTGATCTTGGCGTTGCCCGTGAACGCGATGAAGGGAAGCTCATCCAGCCGGTCGAGCAGGTCAGCGAAGGTCTCCGGATAGGTAATTCTCGGGGCAACGGCCGCACCATAAGCCGTGGCGAACTCTCCCGCGGCTTCCAGTTGCCTCCGCAGGAAGTGGATGAGGCGCTGGGACTCCTGGACCTTGTCGTACAGCTCCTCGTTCTGACCCCGCAGGTCATCGCTTCCCTGTTCCGCCTTGGCGAGTTCCGCGTACAGGTCGTTGATCTCGTTGACGCGCACCGCCTCCGCCTGTTCCGCCTCCCCAAGGAGAGAGGTCAGGGCGAGGTTGTCCTTGCGGAGCTGGACGATGTCTGCGCCGTGCGAGCTCGGCCGCAGCCGCACCCGCTGCTGCGGAACGCTCAGCAGGGCGGCGGGAAGCGCGTGGCGGGAGGCCAGCCGCTGCGGGAGCGCGGCGAGGATGGCGGCGGCGCGACGGACGTTGACTTCGATGGTCTTGCGGGACATCACAGGATGCCGCTGGGCATCCGGCTTCCAGGCAGGGTCGAGCCCCGGTACGTAGGTGCGGACGCCGCCGCCGAACACCGGGTGGTACTCCAGCGCAGTGTTGAACTTGGCCTGCGCCGCCGGCATGAGGACGTACAGCACCGCCAGCCCGTGCAGGTTCCGGAACAGCGGCTCCACGACCGTACGCGACCACTCGTCGGGATCCTTCAAGTACGGCACTGTGGCTATGACGACGGGCATGCGGCGGTTGGCGTCGCACAGCTCTTCGAGCAGGTCGTCGACGTCGGCGTCGTCCTCGACGAAGGACGGTGAGGTGGTGACGTCGGCCTGACCGTCCCGCGCCTCCAGGGCGTCGAGGAGGGACCGGGCGATGTTCGGGGTGTTGGCGGGCTTCGGGAACTCGTCCGCCTTGGCCGGCTGGTGCTCGATGTCGACCTGCACCCAGGTGCGGCCCTCGCCCTCAGGGAGCCCGGAGCGCACGACGAGCGTCGACTGCCAGGTGCCCGATGTGGTGGAGAGCGTCTCGCGCATGCGCCACCGGCTGTACGCGCCATTCATGCCGGACTCGGAGTCGCGGTCGAGAGTCGCGTGGTCAGCGACCTCGGTCCGCCCCTCGGCGAGCCCGGATGTGTCGTACTGCTTGGATTCGAGCCATGCGATCAACTCCCGCTCCGCTATGGCGCAGGTGTCGACGTAGTCCGACTCGGTCGACACCACCATGCGGTAGCCGCGTGGTTCCATGGCGGTCTCCCTTCAAAGGCTCGGTACGTGAGGCGATGTTGAAGAACTGGTCGGTGTCAGGTGGCCGACCGTGAAGGAAGCGCCCTGTCGAGCGTCCATTTCATGAGGCTGAATTGGTGGACGAGTGAACTCACTTCGGCTTCGAGAGGAGTGGACGGAGGAAGATCCTCCGTGCTGATGACCGCCTCGGTGGTCCACTCACCGGTGGCGTACCTCGTCGCCGCATGAGTGCTGCGGTCGCTGGGGCCTTCCACCTCGTTCTGCGCGGTGGAGTAGAGACGGCATGCGGCTTCTCGGCCGGGGGAGGGCGGACCGTCGACCGACGGCGACTCTTCGTGGGGAAAGGTGAAGAGCACCTCGTTCTCGGAGACCAGACCGACCGTGTACTGGTGCCTTTTGGTGTTCTGTTCCGCCGACAGGTCCAGAACCCTACCGAGCGTTGCGAAGAACTCAATTCCCCAGTCGGGATCGGGTGTTTGCCGCCACAGCGGAGTGTCGCACCGCGCTCTGACCTCATCACGGTCGCGCAGGGTGAGCGCGTGGAGGACCTCCTCCGGCTCGCGGTCTTCCACACGGCACAGGGTGCGCAAGACATCGTGAGCCGTGGCTCCGTCCCCGCAAGGCCATGTCAGAACCCACGTGGCACGGTCGTGAACGGGACAGGCGGGGTCGTTCACGAGGGAGTCGTCCCCGCAGTCGCAGTACGGACAGAGGTCACGTGCAGCCTCTTGGCGGTACCAGATGTTGCGCGGACCGTCACCGAGGTTCCGCTGCCACCCCTTGGACTCCAGGTACGCCTCGATCACGGCGGAGCCGTGGGAGCGGAACGTGGCGACCTGGGTATCCGATATCTCGTGGGTCATGTGTCACGCTTTCTGAGGAGTTGGGTGGCAGGGAGCCCGGGTCGGGTGCCCCGCCACTCGGCGTGCTCTTTACGGGGCGTCGTCCTCGGGGTCGTCTTCCCGGTCGGCCACGAGTGCGGCAGGCAGCGGTAGCCCGTACTTTTCGCACAGGAAGCGGGTCTGGCAGTACCGCTGGGCCTCGGAGGCCACGCGGCCGAGGACTGCGGAGTTCAGGCCGGCGCTGACGAGGATGCCGACGAACGGCACGACCTTGGCGACGGTCTTGACCGACACCTTGGAGCCTGCCGGGCTCAAGTGCTGCATCAACTTCTCAAGAGCAGCCACCAGTTTGTGGTCGTTGCGGAGCTTGTCCGACCACCTCACGCGCCCCTTGAGCGCCTGCGCTGCCTGTGCGGTCTTGTGCAGCGGCTCGGCTTTGGCCACCTGCGCCTTGAAGGACTGGTGCACCAGGCGCTGAATGAAGAGCTGCTCGTCGGGGTCCTTGGCGTCGTAGCCGTAGGAGTATGTGATACGCGCGGCTATCGACGCGCTCAGGACCTGGATGACGAGGATGTCCGCCGTCATCGCGGCGGGGATACCGGCGACGGGGACCATGGCCAGTGCGCCCATGGCACCTCCCTCGAACGCGCCGGCGGTCCGCCACTTCATGGTGTTGGCGCTCAGCAGCCGGTCGCAGACCTTGAGGTCCTGCTCCCGCAGTTCGGTGAAGTTGTCGATTTCGAGCCCCCGCTTACGGGCGAGCTTCTCGACGCTCTTCGGGTCGTTGAGCTCCAGCGCCCAGTCGTTGACCAGGTCGAGCAGCGCTGTCGCGGCCGCGACCGCCGGCCGCAGGGCCGCGTCGGCGATCGCGCCGCCCGCGCGACGTATCGGCTCCTTGACCCCTTCCGGCACGGCGTCCTTGACCCGGCGCCCGGCGTTTCCTGCGACCTCCCCGGTGCGATCGAGGGCGATACTCGCCCACTTCGGCAGACCACGGCGGTTGTTGCGGCGCTCCCAGTGCTCGTTGAGAGCCTTCCAGACCTGCTCCTCGTACGCACTCATGGAGGGTGGGCCTTCGACGAGTGATGCCGCGTAAGTGCTCAATGAGGTTCTCCACTTCGACGGTGGTTGCTGGGTCCACGGGGCGGCTCAGTTGGCATGCGGGGGCCGATGCCCGTGGTCGAGTGAATGGCACGAACTGGGGTGACCGCAGACGCGGCCACCCCCAGAAGCGGATCAGTTGTGGCGAGGGCCCTGGCCGGGAGGCGGGGTGAGGGCGGACCGGTAGTCGGTCAGGCCCTCGCTGGCCATCCGGTCGTACTCGGCGAGGATCAGGTTCTTGGT
Organism: Streptomyces sp. CB02980; assembly: GCF_014451325.2. GTDB lineage: Bacteria > Actinomycetota > Actinomycetes > Streptomycetales > Streptomycetaceae > Streptomyces. The sequence goes on from NZ_JACSCH020000013.1 coordinate 118,318, forward strand.
GCGGTACTCGCCGTGCGCCTTGATGTCGTTGTCGCGTGTGACGTTGAAGGTGTCGAGGATGTACGCCGTGTCCTCGCGGGTGATGCCGTAGAGGTGGAAGAACAGGGCGTCCAGCTCGGCACGGATGACGGCACGACGGTCGGGGTCCCAGCGGAAGGGGGTACCGGTGTCGCCTAGGTCGCGGGCGAAGGGGGCCATGTCGGTTGCGGTGTAGGTGAGTTCGAGGACGCGAGGGGTGATGAAGGGGGCGTGAGGAGCGACGATGTCAGGGGTCGGGACTGGCATTTGGTGCACGTAGCCGAAGGTGAGGTGGGTGCCGCCGATCTTCTGGCGGACGGCGTAGTCGCAGACCATGGAGGAGAACACGGCGCTGAGGAGTGGCGCGTTCGCAATGCCGGCGGGGAATGCCAGCGGAAAGGGGTGACCGAACCCGTGGGCGGGGGCGATGGAGGAGATCATCGTGCGTTCGTCGCTCGCCCGGCAGATGTCACGCCAGCCCATCACCCACTCCCGGTCCCATCCCCGGGCCGCCAAGCGACTGCGGACGCCTGGTGCGTGGATCTCCTGGCCGGACTCGTCGAACTCGCCAGTGGGGGTGTCCTGTTCAGAGACCCAGTAGCGGGGTAGAGGTACGGCCGTTGGGTCCTGGTGCTGCTCCACGGTGAAGCGTGGGAGGGTGCCCTTGTTGAGCTGCTTTTCCGTCGCATTCTCGTACGTGGAGAAGCGGTGGTCGTAGTGGTGCAGCATCTTCGCCTCGTACAGCGGGAGCATATGTGCTCCAGCCTTGACGAAGGTGTTGCCTTCTAGGCGCCAGCCATCAGCGATGAGGTCTTCATTCGTGCGAAACTTGTCCGAATCCGTGTTCATCATGATCATGAGCTGGAACTTCACGCCCCACGGGTTGCCGTCCGCAGCGCCTTCTTTGACCAATACGGGGAGGCGTCGGTAGATGCCGAGCGTGATCTCCATATCGCGGCGTGAGCGGAAGACGGGGCAGGTTCCGGTGTTCGGGTTCATAACGAGGATGTCCTCGGCTGCCAGCAGGTAGCTCTGATCGGCGATCTGCTCGGGCTGCCGTACCTTGAACACCATCCGGATCGGCTCGTGGAGGCTGCCTGAGCCGCGCAGCATGAACAGGCAGAATCGCAGCTGGTTGTGGACTTCAGGAAAGACCTTATCTTCGTTCTCGAAGTCGTAAAGGGCGGCAAGCTGTCCCTTGGTGACCACGTCCTTGAAGAAGTACTGGTTGAAGGAGTCCGTGGCGATACCCGAGGGAACGATCTGTCCACTACGCCCTTGAGTGCCCATGACCGTGCGAGCGTGTTCGGTGAAGAGCGAATACGTATTGAGCCGTCCGTATGCCGTCAGCGGGAACCGTCCCGAGGCGTGCGCGAAATGCTTGAACCCGTCGTTCTTGCGCTGCTCCTCCTTGAAGCTTGCGTACAGCTCGGGGTCTTCTGCGGCCAGCAGGTCGATCTTCTTGTTGCGGGCCGTCATGTTCGCTGCTTCAGCGATGTCCACTCGCCTCGATGCGAAGAACTCGCGTGCGTCTACCTGCACTTGATCCCACGGCGGGTTCCCCACCACCGCGTCGAACCCGCCCGCCCACCCCGTCCCCGCCTGCACACCCGCTCCCGACTCCGGGACGGCGAACACCTCCGGGAACTCCAGGTGCCAGTGGAAGAACCGGTACTGGTCTCGCAACTCCAGGATCTGCTCGTGCGTCGCGTCCGGCACCGACGGCTGGTCCCGGCCCCGCAGTGCCCGGAACACCTGGTCCGTCGGCGCATCCGGCGCCCCCGCCTGCTTGGGCCAGACGAACGCGGCGCACCAGGCGTCGGCGGCGTGGAGGTCCTGGACGTACGCCGACGACTCCACGTACACCCGATACGCGGCTTCCTGGGCGTGCACGTCCTCCAGCGAGTCGGCGGGTGCGGCAGTGATCCGGCCGAGCTCGACCGCGTACCGCTCATTCCCCGGCAGGGGTTCCGTGTCGAACAGAAGCTCGTCCTGGCCACCCCGCTGGGCCTTGTTGCGCTTCACGAGTGCGGACGCGTACTTCCGGTCGTCGCCCTCGATCGGCTTGAAGGCCTCGTCGGGGACGCCTGCCGCCAGCAGCTTCGGTGTCGCGCCGATCAGCCCGTTGCCGCGCTTGACGTGGGCGTCCAGGAAGCCGAGGGCCTTGCCCCGTTCCATGCCCTCCAGCCACAGCGCCACCTTCGCCAGCTCCACGGCCATCGGGTTGAGGTCGACGCCGTAGATGCAGCGGGCGACGACCTCGCGCAGCGCGTGGCGCATGGCGTCGTCCGTCGGCTCTGGGTTGTGCTCGCGGACCGAGGCCACGCGCTTGGCGATACGCCGGGCCGAGGCGACGAGGAAGTGGCCGGAGCCGCACGCCGGGTCGCAGACCGTCAGGGACAGGAGCTCGTCGACGATGTCCTCGGTCGGGTCGGGACGGCCGGCCGCTGTGGCCCGCTGGTCGCCCCGCTTGACGGCATCGTCTATGACCGGGTCGAGCGTCGTGTCCAGCAGGCACTCGATGAGCGAGGACGGCGTGTAGTAGCTGCCCGTTGTCTTGCGGGTGTTGCCCGCCACTTCCACGAGCTCGAAGGAGCGGTCCGTCGCCGAGTGCTTCGGCTCCAGCTCAAGGAGAGACTCGTAGACCGAACCGAGTTCCTCGGCAGCCAGGTGGCGGTAGTCGACGGGCCGCCAGCGCCGGGCGCCCTGGTCGCGGACCTGGGCCAGGTGGCGGACGGCGGAGAGCAGCGACTCGTTGGACAGCTTCAGGCCGTCGAGCGGGGCGTCGGTGTCGGTGCGGGAGAACAGGCCGCCGAGGCCCGGCAGGGCCAGCTCCGGGCGGCCGCCCTCGGTGCCGAGGGCTTCGAGGACGATGCGGAGGGCCTCGTACTGGTCGCCGTGGGCCGTGCCCTGGCGGCGGCGGGCGCGTTCACGCAGACGGGCGGAGGAGAAGTACCGCTCGTACGCCTTCCGTCGCGGGTCTTCGGGTTCTCCGTGGAGGAGGGCGTCGCGGTCCTCGGCGACGAAGACGAACAGCAGCCGGTAGACGAGGCGCAGCAGCGCGTCCCGGAGGGCCTTCGGGTCGGTGTTCTCCCGCAGGCGTGTGTTGTCCGGGTGGCGGAGGAAGCCGGTGCCGAGGACGGTGAGGGCGTTCTGTACGCCCAGACGCAGCTGGTCCAGGGCGCGGGTGCCGGAGGTGACGGCTTCGGCACGCCACTTCTCCAGCCAGCAGCCCGACGCCGCTGTGCCCTCCGCCACCGTGAAGCGGGAGGCGTGCAGCAGGCTGTACAGCAGGACGAACTCGCTGAACAGTTCGCCGTCGAAGAGGGCTTCCAGGTCGAAGTCGACGTAGGCCGCCGTGGAGAAGGACGACGAGTCGCGCAGCAGCCGCAGCCGGCGACCGTTGGTGACGATCGCCCACAGGTGGGCCTCGGCGCGGTTGAGACAGTCCTGCACCATGGACTGGGGCGGGACCTGGCCGGGGGCCGGGCGCTTGTCGAGATCCTGGTTCCAGGGGACCTGGTGGATGAGGGCCGGGCCGTGGCGGTGGGAGACGGGGAAGCGCTTCTCCGGGTCGGAGTCCGCCGGGATACCCGCCGCGCCGACCTCCGTCAGCGCGCCGAAGTCCAGCTTGCGGAAGAGCTGGGCGAGCCAGTCGGTGCCGGCGCGGCCCGTCGGGTCGGATGCGGGCGCGCCGGTCTCCGGGTCCGGGGGCAGCGCGGCGCGCAGGTCGCGCCAGAGCGGCTTGAGGTACTCCCAGGCCCGCTCGGCCTCGTTGCGCATGGGCACCGAGGCGGGCAGGCCGTAGTCGGCCGGCTTGGTGCCCGGCAGGTTCCGCGCCTCGGCGATGCGCAGCAGCATGTCGGAGGGAAGCAGGCCGCCGACCGGGGTCACGGCGGTGAAGGCCAGGGCGGTGCGGGTGGCGGCGGACATCAGGCTTCGGCTCCGGACACGGTGGGGGCGGACGCGACGGGGGGCAGGTACACATACACGCCGAGTACGTCGGCGGGCTCCTGCGGGACGACCTTCAGACCGCGGACGATCTCCTCGTTGGCCTTGCGTACCCGGCGGTGCGAGGCGTCGAGCTCGGCGGCCAGCCGGGTGCCGTACTCGGTGAGATGCGTGGCCAGTTCCGGCAGGCCGGCGAGATCCTTCGCGATGGCGTTGCGGGCCGCCTGCTCGTGGGTACTGGCCGTCGCCTCGGCCGTGAGGAGTGCGGCGGCCGCGTCGTCGTCCAGCCAGCGGGCGCGCGAGGGCGCCCCCTCGTAGGCGAGCAGTCGGGCGTCCTCGGCGACGAGTTTCTGATCGCCGTTGCGTGACGGCAGCGTCAGGTGGATGCGGTAGCGGACCAGCAGGAGCGTGGTCCGGACGGTTACCGCGTCCGTGGTGACCACACCGCACCGGCGGGCCGGCCGGGGGCCGGGGGTGTTCGCGTCGAGCGCCGAATCCAGGACGTACGAGGCGATGGCGCCGATCGCCGGGTCGGTGCGGACCAGCGCGGCCTCGCCGCGCGCGATCGCCGGGGACGTACGGAACGGGATCTCCCGGTCCTCCTCGACGATCCGCCCGCCGAGCGTGGCTGCGAGCGAGTCCCGCAGACCGGCCGGGGCGCCGCCGGGCTGGGCGGTGAAGTCGCCGGAGCCGTCGCGTGGGTCGCGGACCAGCGCGTCCAGGTCGCACAGCGCCTCCAGAGCGAAACCGCGAACCTCGTCGGCGCCGCCGAGCGCGGCCCGTACGGCGGCGACCTCGCGCGCCACCTCCTCCGGATGGATCGCGCGCTGGGCGTACTTGGAGCGGGACGTCTTCTCCCGCTCGGCCGCCGAGTTCCACTCGCGTTCGATCCGGTCGAAGGAGTCCTGGTGGCCGTCCAGGTCGAACAGGCTTTCCTGGCTGCCCTGTCGGCCGTGCAGCAGCAGCCACTCGACGACGGCGTCGGTGACACCGGAGGCGGTCTCGTCGGGGACGGAGACGGAGATGCCCAGGTCCTTCAGGATCTGCCGGTGCTTCTTGAACAGCACCTCCAGAACCTTGCCGTCGATGCCGTTGTCCTCGCCGTACATGGTGATGACGCGGACCTGGTCACGCTTCTGCCCGTACCGGTCGACGCGACCTTCCCGCTGGTCGTGACGGGTCGGGTTCCACGCCAGGTCGTAGTGGACGACGGCGTCGAAGTAGTGCTGGAGATTGACGCCCTCGGAGAGGCAGTCGGTGGCGATCAGCACCCGGCGGACGGCCGGGTCGACGGCGTCCTCGGCGGAGCCGGTGGCGAGCTGCTCGATCCGCTCCAGCCGCTGCTGCGGGGAGAGCGTGCCGGTCACGGCGGCGATGCGCGCCTTCTTGCCGAGCTTCCCCTCCAGCTGCGTGGCGAGGTACTCGGCGGTGGGGATGTATCGGCAGAAGACGATCGGGTGGTAGCCGTCGGCGATCAGGCCTTTCAGATGCCGGGTGAGCGCCTTCAGCTTCGCGTCCTCGGTCGGACCGACCAACTCGGCCGCCCGCTGGGACAGTTCGAGGAGCCGGGCGCCCGCCTCCTCCGACTCGGCGGCTCCGGGCGCGACGTCCATGCCCTCCAGGCGGTCGTTCTCGGCGGAGTCGGAGGCCACCGGCGCACCCAGGAGGTCCGCCTCCTGGGCGGTACGGGCGGCCGCGGACTCGGAACGCGTCTTCAGGGTCTGCGCGGCGGCCGCAGGCGAGGACACCATTGAACGCAGCAGGGCGATCACCGACCACCAGGCGATCCGCGCCTCCCGCTTGCCCTGCTCGCCGGCCGCCGTCACGCGGTCGCGGGCGTAGGCGATGGCGTCGTCGAGCAGCGCGCGGTAGGCGGGCGTCAGCTTGTAGGGCTCGTCCTTCGTCCAGCGGTCTGACGGGAAGGCGGTCCGCTCCGCCAGGGAGTCGTCGGCGAGTCCGTCCTCCTTGGTGAGGTACTCCCGGACGTCGGCGCGCTTACGGGCCACGAAATGCTCGGCGAGCTTCGCCCGCCCCGCCGGGGACTCCAGGTCCAGCGTGGCGAGTTCGGGCCGCACCAGGCCGAGCAGGTTGCGGAACGCGGACTCCTTGCCGGAGTGCGGGGTCGCGGTCAGCAGCAGCAGATGCCGGTCGTCCTTGGCGGAGACGCGGCGCAGCAGCTCGTACCGGAGCTGGTTCGCCGCGGACGACGTTCCGCCCTGCGCGGAGTCGTCGGCGGCCACGCACGCGTGCGCCTCGTCGACGATCACCAGGTCGGGGCAGTGCTTGACGAAGTCCTCTCGGTGCCTGGTCGACTTGATGAAGTCGGTCGAGATGATCGTGTACGGGTGCTTGTCGAACAGGGACTGGCCCAGCTCCAGGCCCCGCTCGAGCCGGGACACGGTCGAGGACAGGACCAGTTCGGCGTCGATGCCGAACTTCTCCCGCAGCTCGGCCTGCCACTGCTCGGCAAGCGCCGGGGCACAGAGCACGGCGAGCCGGGTCGCCTCGCCCTGCGCGAGCAGCTCCTTGGCGATCAGCCCCGCCTCGACCGTCTTGCCGATACCGACGTCGTCCGAGATCAGCAGCCTTACGGTGCGCTGTCGGAGCGCCATGAGGAGCGGAACCAGCTGGTAGGCACGGGGTTCCACGGCGATCGAGGCCAGGGAGCGGAACGGGCCCGCACCCGAACGGAACCCGATGCGCAGCGCCGTCCGCAGCAGACCGGCGGCCCGCTGGTCCCCCAGATCGGCCGCGCTCGGCGCCGCGAACTCGGCCGCCCGCACCTCCTCGAAGGCGGGGAACACGGCCGCGATGTCGTCCTCGCTCCCGCCCAGGGGGCGCAGCACCAGCATGTCGGGTGCGCTCTCCGGCAGCACCACCCATTCCCGGCCACGCGCGGCGACCAGGGAGCCGGCTGTGTACGTGAGGCTCATGAGTTGTCTCAGTTCCTAGAAGTCGAGAGTGAGTGGGAGCTCAACGCAGGTGGAAGTAGGCGGCGTTGTACGAGGTGATGGCGTCCCAGTCCGCGTCCGTCGGAAAACGCAGGACGTCCCAGCCGGCGTCCTCCAGGCGATAGCCGGCCTCGATGTCGCGCGTCGAGTCGGCCGTACGGCCGGGGCCGTCGACGAACACGGCGAGGTTGGCGCCGTCCAGCCGGAAGACGAGGTCCGGCCGGGCCCCCGCCTCAGGCACAAGAACCTCGACCTCGTCCGGCAGCCGATAGCCCTTGGCCCGGAGCCAGCCGAGCAGGTCGCCGCCTGTCACCAGCGCCCCCAGATCCGCCTCCAGCGGAGTCGGCACGGAGGCCGGCGTCGGGACCGGGTCCGCGTCGCGGACGACGTCCACCGCCGGGGCCAGCCTGCGGAACTGCTCGCTGCGGGACTCGCCCCGGTCCTCCCGCTCGGTGAGGGCACGGGCCAGTCGCAGCAGCAGCGGCCGCGCGGCGTGCCTGCTCAACCGGCGGTGGTGCGTCTGGTTCGCGTAGCTCAGGAGACAGACGTAGCAGCCGCGGGCACACTCCTCGTCGGCCGACGGTCCCCCAAGGTCCTCGCCGGTCTCCGGATCGAAGTGGCAGATCTCCAGTGCGGTCCTGGCCGCCTGCGCGAGGGCGTCCTTGTCGTGCTGGATGCGCCGCAGCACACCGGCGCCGCCCTCCGCCGCCTCCATGAAGAGGATGCGCCGACGCGGACCGTCGTCCGGGGGCAGCAGCTCCGCGGTCAGCTCGGAGTCCTCCAGCTCGAACGCCGCCTCGATGCCCCGTTCCAGCGCGTACAGGAACGACAGGGCGATCGGCTCGGGCTGCGGCTCGTCCAGGGTCACCACGAGAATGTTGCGGCGGTCCTCCACGTACGGCAGGACACGCTTCTTACGGCGCTTCTCGTTGCCGTCCTCGTCGACCACCGGCATGCCGGTGCCCTCGATGGCGTCCGCGGCGGCCCGGTCGTTGAGCCAGCGGCCGTCACCCAGGTCGAGCCAGTAGCCGTCCGGCTCGCCCTCCTTGTCACGGACCCGGCCGAGGTTGGTGATGCGGACGGTCGCCGAGTCGCCGTAGTCCAGGTCGAGGACCGGCGCGCCCTCGGTGTCGGTGACGTGCGAGGTGAGACGCCCCTTGCGGGCGCCGTGGTCCTGGAAGGCGTACGAGGTCTCCAGGCGGAAACCGGCCCGGCGGCGTTCCTCCTCGTCGGAGGAGATCCGCTCGCGCGGCGTCGTGTACACCGTGTGCAGGTGCAGCAGTCCGGTGCGCTTGCCCCGCAGGGACTCGCCGCACATGCCACAGACGTCCGCGCCGACCTTGACGGCGTAGTGGTAGCCGCACCCGTCACAACGCCTGGCCTCCGCCGTCGCCAGATCCCCCGAGGCGTCCGGCGGCAGCTGGACACGGGTGACCTGGTAGCGGGCGCCCTCGTGGTAGATGAGAGCGCCGGGGCCGAACTCACGGATCGCGAGGAAGCGGGGACGCTGCAGATAGTCGCCGTCGGCATTGCGCCGGTTGCCGGAGCGCGGGATGTACGCGGCCAGCGGGAGCCGCGGGAAGCTGTAGCCGGGCAGGAACCCTTCGGACGCCAGGTACCGGTACGGGTTGAAGTCGCTCATCACCGACTTGCTGTCGGACGACCGGTTCAGCAGCAGGTTCGTCTGGGTCTCCGCCTCGCGGCGGCGGGTGCGCGCCCGGCTCTGCTCGCCCTGCGAGAGGGTGTGGTCGACGACCCTCTTGTTCTGCTCGTACTGGTCGATGACCGCCGCACGGAACAGCTGGCGCCACCGGTCGAAGGCGACGTCGAACCGCTGTGGGGCCCGCTCGATCCGGTCCTCGACCCACTCGTCGTACCACCAGGTGGTGGCCGCCAGGTCCGCGGTCAGCGGAGCGAGGACGGCACGGGCGGCGTCGATCGCGCGTCGGCGGGCCCCCTCGTCCAGGGACTCGTCGCGGATGCGGTCGACGAGCGGCAGCGCCATGTGCGGATCGGGCCGGTCGTCGCCGTCGGGGTCGTAGGCGACGTCGACGATGTCCGGGATCGCGGTGCCCAGCTTCATCCCGGTCTCCGCCAGCCAGATGGCCTGGAGATGGGAACGGACCAGGTCCTCGTTGGCGAGGTCCAGACGCGGCGGCGCCACCTGCCCCGCCACCATGTCCTGCGAACGGCGGAAGTAGTACTGGTCGTGGCTGTTGCCCGTGGCGCAGTACGTGGCCACCAGCGCGGGCTGACCGGAACGGCCCGCCCGGCCCGAACGCTGCGCGTAGTTTGCCGGCGTCGGCGGCACGTTGCGCATCAGGACGGCGTTGAGCGAGGAGATGTCCACGCCCAGCTCCATCGTCGGAGAGCAGTACAGCAACGGCAGTTCGGCGGTGCGGAACTGCCGCTCGCGCTCCAGGCGGTCCTCCGGCGGGACCTGAGCGGTGTGTTCCCGGGCGTACAGGCCGGCCAGCTCGGCCGCAGCCGTCCGGTACAGGTCGCGGAAGAACGGGTTGACGCGTGGGCCCTCGCCCTTGTTGTACGTGCGAGCCAGCGGGTCGACCGCGCCACGCTCGCCGCCGCCGGCACGCCAGACGAGGGCGGCCGCGGCCACCCGGTAGCCGGTCCGCTTCTGCGCCGCCGGGCGGCGGTAGGCGGGCCCGGAGCGCTCGGGCGCCGCCTCCACCTCACGGACGAGTTCCGCTTCGAGCAGGACCTTCAGCAGGTCCTCGATGACGTTCTGGACGTCGTCGAGGGGAAGAGCGCGCAGCTCGGGCATGTTCCGCCGGAGGTACTTGCCGAACTTGCCGCGGGCTGACAGGAACAGCGCGGAGCGCTCCATGCCCGGCCGCGAGCCGTACGGGTAGGCGGTGCCGACGGTGGGCCGGTCGCTCTCGCTCAGCACCCACGGCCCGGTCAGCCGCTCCTCGCTCGCCCCCTGCAGCACGTCGAAGTCGTCGCGGAAGTACTGCACGTCGATGGCGAGGGCCCGCCGCATGTAGTCGAGAAGGGTCCGGGCGATCTCCTCGCGCAGTGCGGGATCGGCCTCGCGCAGCACGGTGTGCGTGGACTGCCAGCGCTCCGGCTGGTCCGTGACCCAGGCCAGGTCCTCGTAGTCGATCCGCAGCAGCCCCGTCTGCTCGAGGTTCGGCATCGTAATGCGCCAGCCGCGCTCCAGATCCCGGTAGAGCCGGTATCCCACGACATCGCGGAAGGCCTTCGCCGCCCGGCGCTCCAGCGACGGCGGCAGGGAAGCGGACCCCGTGTACTCGCGAGGCGAAAGACCCATCACGGCCGTCACCGCCTCGGCGAGGTCGTCGTGGTGCAGCCCCTCCTCACCTGCCTGCACCGCGGCCTGGTACAGGGCGCCCCGCAACTGGGTCACCTGCGCGAAGTCGTTGAAGTGGCCGGCCTGGAGGGAAGCGTCCTGCCGGTTGTCGACGAAGGTGAGGAGCTTGCGCGCCTCCTTGCCCAGGCTGTCCTCGGGGACGGCCCGCAGCGACTTCACGATCGACGCGGAGATCAGAGAGGTGGCAGAGGAGCGGCCCTCCTGGTCCAGGGTGGCCAGCTTTGCGAAGTCACGCCCACGGGTCTGCTCGTAGGAGACCTGGCAGTGCACGCAGAACAGGAACGGCGCCGGGACGAAAGCCGCCACCAGCCCCTCACCCGACTCGTTTCCGAGTGGGTCCACGATGACGCGCTTCGGCACCCGGGGCCGGTGGGACTTCTTGACGACCGTCACGCCCTGAGCGTCGGATTCCAGCCACGACTCGGGCAGTCGCCGGTCGTCCACGGCAGTCTGCGAGTCCACCGGCCACTCGTAGTCCTCGCCGGGCACGCCGACGTACAGGTAGCCCTCGCCGTCCCGACCGCCCGAGGCGGACGTGTCTCGGCGCGGCTCGTACCGGAACGAACCGCTCTCCTCGGTGCGCCAGACGGTCAGGTACTCCTGCCCGCACTCACGGCAGAACGACAGCGGGAACAGCGGCATGCCGCCGCTGCCGGGCTGCTCCAGCTGGTATGTGCGGGTCAGCGGCCTGCTGAGCGGATCCTGCAGCGTCGTGTAAACGGTGTCGCCCTTGGAGAGGAACTGGTGCAGGCGGAAGGCGAACAACGGCCGCTCCGTCACCGGGTGCTTCGCCCGCGCGCCCGCCTCCAGCGTGGTGCGGATCGCCTCGGCCACCCTCTCTTCGGGCTCCCCGGACGCCGACGCTAGTTCGGCGGCCGCGGTCTCGACGGTCTCCGGGGCGCAGCGACGCAGCCGTCCCGTGCCTTCCTCGCGCTCCAGACCGAACCGCGACTCCAGCCAGCGGGCCAGGGAGTCCTTCGTCAGTGCCTCGTACGACAGGGGCGCCGCCGGTACCCGCAGCCGTTCGGCCGGCACGGTCGCCGGAGCCTCCTCGGTCGCCCTGATCAGCGTCTCGCCGATCACGCGCTTCGGCACCACCGTCGTACCGAACAACCGTCCGGCGACCTTGGCGACCTCACGCCGCTGTTCCTCCCAGGAGCCCTCGGTGGACATGGTCGCGGAGGTACCGATGCACTGCAGGGTGGCGGAGGCACGGCAGGCCTCGCGGACCCGACGGATCAGGAACGCCACGTCGGCGCCCTGCCGGCCCCGGTAGGTGTGCAGCTCGTCGAAGACGAGGAACTGCAACCCCTCGGCCATGCGGATCAGGCTCGTCCGGTCGTCCGGCCGGGTCAGCATCAGCTCCAGCATCACGTAGTTCGTCAGCAGGATGTCCGGAGGGTCCTTGCGCAGAGCCTTCCGCTGCTCGTCGGACTCCTGGCCGGTGTAGCGGGCGAAGGTGACCGGCTCGTGCCCCGCCCCGAAGCCGTGGCGCAGGTACTTCTCCAGCTCCATGAGCTGGGAGTTGGCCAGCGCGTTCATCGGGTACACGACGATCGCGCGCACCCGGCGTTCAGCCCCAGGGCCCGCTGCCTCACGTTCCTTCAGGACATGGTCCACGATCGGGACGATGTACGACAGGGACTTGCCGGAACCGGTACCCGTGGTCAGCACGTAGGAGTCGCCCGCCTGAGCGGCCTCGATCGCCTGCCGCTGATGCAGATGGAAAGTGAGCGGCCGGCCGTCAGGGCGCCGCGCGCCCTCCTTCTTGCCCGCCTGGAAGATCTCCGCGCACCGGGGGTGCAGCACGCCGTCCCGGACGAGGTCCGTGACCTGGCCGCCGTCGGCGAAGAACGGATTCAGTGACAGCCAAGGGTCGGGCCACTGCGACTTCGCCGCCAGATCGTCCTTGACGAACCCTTCGACGCGCGGGTCCCGGATTACGGTCGAGCTCCTGGTGAAGTCCTCGTACTCGCTGATCAGGTCGGCGTGGATACCGAAGACGTCCATCGTTTCGGGCACTCGCGGCGCTTTGCGGGGTACGGGTACGGGCGCGGCGGCGGTACGGGCGGGAAGCAGCGCGCGCAGCCGCTTCACCGGATCCATCGCCTGCCAGTGCGGGGCCAGGAGCGCGGCGGTGTCGTCCGGTGCGAGTGCGAGAGGGACGAGTGCGTCGTGGACCAGGGCGGCATTCTCGGGCCGCAGTTCGACGTCCTTCTCGAGGAGGCGTTCCACGAGCCGGACCAGCTCGGCGGGCAGGTCCGGGCGGACCAGGGTCAGCCGCGGCGGCTGCTGGTGCTTGTGCTGTTCACAGAGCTCGTACGGGGTCCTGGCGGAGAACGGCGGCCGACCGATCAGCAGCTCGTACAGAATGCAGCCGAGCGCGTAGAGGTCGGCGAGGCCGGAGACCCGTTCGGCACGGAACTGCTCGGGCGCCATGTATCGGGCCGTGCCCACGCTGACACCGGTGCTGGTCAGTCGCGTCTGATCGGGATCGTCGACGATCGAGCCCATGCCGAAGTCGAGGATCTTGACGGTTCCGTCGCCTGTCAGCATCACATTGGCCGGCTTCAGGTCGCGGTGGACCACGCCGGCTGTGTGCGCGGCGGCGAGACCGGAGGCGATCTGCGCCCCGATGGCGGCCGCCCAGGAGACCGGGAGCTGCGGCTCCTCGTCGATGAGATCGGAGAGGGGATGACCGTCAAGGAGTTCCATGACCAGGTAGGGAAGTCCGTCACCTTGTGCGGTGAGGTCCACGCCGCCGTCGATCAGCAGGGTGAGGTTCGGATGCCCTTTGGAGAGCATGCGCATGATCCGTACTTCCCGACGGAAGCGTTCGACCTCCTTGCGGGCACCTGACGCGTCGATGGTGGAGCCGGTCCGGCCCCGCAGGATGGTCTTGACCGCGACGTCCCGATGAACGGAGCCCGGCGGAGCCTGGAGATCCTCGGCGCGGTGGACCTCACCCATGTTGCCGCGCCCGACGGAACCCGTGATCCGGAATCGTCCGTCGATCATCTCCAGGCTCACTGCCACTCCCCGTTTCACCCGATCGCACGCAAGGCGGGTCAATCCCGCTGGGAGCGTATATCTTCACCCTTCAACGTTGACGGCGTCAATCTGTTGACGCCGTCAACGTGTAAAACATGCGGCGGAACTGTCATCTCCGCTGGGCGGGCGTCGCAGGGTTGGGAATGCGCCGGTTGAAGACCCACACCCCCTGCGACTGTGTAGCACCCATGACTCGACCGGATGCCCGCAGCCATGGACTCGCCTTCTGGAACGGCGCGAAATTGTCGTTCGAGACGATGATCCCGCCGACCTCTTCCGCGATGCTGATCACCAGGGCATCGCCTCGGCCCTCTGTTCCGGCCGGAGGTTGTACGACGGTGCCGTCGGCGATGGCTGCCTCCACGAGGGGTCGCTCCTCGGCGGACACGTCATGGCGCAGGGTGGCGTCGACCACCACATGGATGTCGCGCTCCGGATGCTTGAACCGCAGGGACCGGACAGCCGCCTGCAGCGCCGCGAAGCTCGGACTGCCGCCCGCTGTACGCGGAGGCCGGCCGTTCCACGCGAGGTTGGACCCGTCGATGACGAGCGGGGCCGACTCCGTGGCCCCGCCGACCGGCAGGGGAGCGGAGCTGGGGCGGGTGGGCTTGGGTGCGCCCGCGCTCTGGCTCCGGGGCCGGACCTGCTGGGGATGGGTCGGTGCGGTCGCAGGCCGGGCGGCCGGCGCGAGGGCGCGCAGCCGGTCGAGCTCTCTCCTCACCTCCGGCAGCACGTTCCCGTCCCCGAACACCTTCACGTCCTCGTCGAGGACGACCTCGCCGGTCTTCTGCAAGGTCGCCTTCACCGCCAGCAGACCCTCCCTGCTGTAGGTGTACTCCAGGTCGAAGACGCCGTCCTCGGCCGTGCATCGCCGGGGGTAGGTCAGGATCAGATCGGTCAGTTTCACGTTGTCCGGATGATCCACCTCGCGGTCGGGGTCCCCTTCCCAGACTTCGACGGTGAGCTGGGAGAGGTGATCCTTCGTCGGTTCGTACGACTTCACGCGCTGCTGCGGAAGTCGCTGGTTCCGGTCGATGACGGAGCTGAAGCTCCGCCTTCCTTCGCGGTTCTTGGTGACCGTACCCAGGGCGTGCGTGTTGACCACCCGGATGATGCTGTTCAGCTCGCCGTCCATGGCGGCGGCGCTGATGGCTGCTCCCTCGGACACCGCGGTCATCGGGTTGCAAAGAGCGCTGTCGACGAGTTCACAGTCGAGCGCCTCCGAGACCGCGGCACGCACCGCCGGAATCTGGCTGCTGCCACCGATCATCAGCACCGCGGTGAGGTCCCGCGGGTCGATCCTGGCCTGCTCCAGACACTCCTCCACCGGGTCGAGCGCACGGCTGATGAGATCCTGGATGGCCTCGGAGAACTCGTCCTGCCCGATCTCCACGGCGACATCGTCGGGCGTCAGGACGCGGACCGACTCCTGATGGGAGAGCAGGATCTTGGCCCGCTCGATCTCCAGGGCGAACATCCGCTTCTCGGATTCGCTCCAACGTCCGCGAGTCGGCGCCCGGTCGAGGACCATGCGGCGCAGCCGCTCGTCGATCTCCAGGCCACCGAGGCGGTTGACGCCACGGCTCGCCTTCTCGTCGAAGAAGCCGTCGTCGTGCAGAAGAAGCGTGGCGTCCATGGTGCCGCCGCCCCAGTCGAAGACCAGGAACTCGCCGTCCGCCTCCATCTCGTGCGCGTACGCGATCGCCGCCGCGGTCGGCTCGTTCAGAAGGGTGCGAACCGTGATTCCCGCGGCGCGCGCGGCCTCTCGCGTCCGGAAACGGGCCGCTCCGGTCGCATTGGCGGGGACGGTGACGACGGCCTCCCGGATCTCGGTGGCTGCCTCCTCCTCCGCTGCCTCCGCGATGGCGTGGAAGACACCGGCGGCCGCGGTGGTCGCGGCGAACCGCTCGCCACCCAGCGTGACGAAAGGCTCCTCGCGCAGCATCCGCTTGCACGCCTCGACGGCCTGCTCGGAGCGGAGTTTCGCCTCCCAGCCGAACAGGGTGCCCGGCCGCAGGGAGCTTGTACCGACGACCGACGGGTACAGCAGTTCGAACCCGTCCCGTCGCCAATTGGCGTCCAGGCCCTGCCCGCCGATCTCCAGCACCTCGACGTACTCGCCGTTCCACTGGGCGGCGACCGAATTGGTGGTACCGAAATCGATTCCGGCTGCCGTCATGCTTCCTCCCCCACCCTCACGCCCGCGGGCCCGGCGACACGTCGCAACTGGCCGGCGAGTATGACGTTTCCTGTCAACTCGTCCACGTACGCCGGGCTCAGTAGCTCGAAAGCGTCCCCCTCGCCTTCGGTCACCATGAACCGGTCGCTCTCCTCGGGCTCCGTCACCCGCAGTAGCCGCAGCTCCCGCAAGTGCTCCGCCATTGCCCCGTCGACGGTCTCGCGGCTGTCTCCGGCCCGGGACCAGAGGAGCGCATCGATCTCGGCGAGACGCCCGGCGAACTGCGCGCGGGTACGGAACTCGTCCAGGACCGCCCTGCGTACCGCTGCCGTGAGTGCGGCGGCGGGCGCCTCGCCGGCCCCGGCCGCCTCCAGGGCCTCCGGCACGCGGGCGGCCACTCCCTTGATCAGTGTCATCGCGTCGATCGGGTCGGGCCGGGGCGGTGTATCGGTGACGCCGCACCCCGAAGGCTGGACCGTAGCGTCCGCACGCCGCTCCCGGCGTCGTTTGAGCCCCCCGACCTTGTGCGCCGGCGGTGAGTGCTTCTCACCGGGCTGTGTCCGGCCGCACGCGGGGCACGGACGGTGTGGTTGTTCCCTCTTGGGAATCCTCTTCTTGTTGGGACGCATCAGGCCTGCTCTGCTTCGTTCGGCTGGGGAAGATGGTTCAGGACGACGGCTCGGACGGGCTCACTGTGCGGAATGATGACGGTCGAGGCGCGGCGCGGTGGTCCGGAAGTCGTCCAGCAGCTCGACGGCGGCACGGGCGCGGATGGCCTCCAACTCGCCGCCGCTCGTCACTGGAGTCCGACGCGGAAGAGCTTCCAGCGGAGGCACCAGATGCCGTGGCACCTCGGAGGGTATGACGTATCGGGACGCATCGGGCGGCAACTGATAGAAAACGTCCCAGCCCGCGTCCCCGCGCAGCGCGTCCTGGATACGCCCTTCGGCTATGTTCAGCTCCGATTGCGCCCTGGTGTCGCCGTCGTGCTGCCGGTACACCTCCCGGCAGTGCTCTTCCCATCCGTCGGCTCCGTGCTCCATGCCGATATCGAGGAAGGGGTTGCTGAACGCGCCGCGGGAGTTGGTACTCGCCCCTCTCCAGGCACGAAGCAGCCGGAGGTTGCGCTCGGCGACGGCCCCGCCCTGAGCCGCCGCCAACTCGGCGCTCTCCAAGGCGGCGTCGAGGAACTTGCCCCGCGTGCTGGGGGAAACGGTCCGCCGGCTCTGCTCCACAGCCGCGTATGCCGACAGGGCGTGTGCCTCCTGAATCAACTCCGCCGGCACCTTGCGGTGGTTCCTGGACAGAGTGAGCGAGTGAGCTTGTTCGGCCGCTGCCTCCGGATCGCCGGACTTGATGAGGTCGTAGGCACGGTTCAGGGCGGCAAGGGCGTAGAACGGGCTCCGGCCTGCGTCGACAAGTCCGGCCGGATGCCACAGGGCGGCCATCAGCGTCCAGAGCCCTCGTTCCTCGGCCAGAGCCAGTGGCCATTGCCCGAGCTGTGCACCGGACCTGAGGTTGCGCAGCTCGATCTGCTGGGGACGGGGCAGAACTGCGTCGAGTGCGTCCAAGGCGGTCAGGTCGCCGTCCATGACGACGTCGTACAACAGGTCCCACACATCGTCCGGCTCCTGCCGGACGAGCGTGTGACCGTGGCGGAAGGACCATCGGCGCAGATGCGCCTGCCAGTCGAGGCGCTCGGCCTGCTCGACGGTGATGTCGGCGGGGGTGAGGCGGGCACGTAGGTACAGGCCCTCTTCCTCGTCTCGCTCTTCCCACGGTGCGTCCTCGACCATGAGGCCACCATGGTCGATCAGATCATCTATGACGGACAGGGGCGCCCATGCGAGAAGCTCGTCGAGAAACCGGTTCGGCACGGGTATCGCGCCACGCGTGGCCGCGGTCGCGAAGAGGCTGAAGGCCGGCCGCCCGACACCGCGTGGGACCGCGTACTGACGAGGTCCAGGCCGGGCGCCGTCGAGCACAGCACTCTGCACCGTTCGAGTCCCGGCTCGTTGAGCCATCGCACATCGGTGGCCCAGAGGTTCCTCAGGTGGCCGAGGACCGACTCCGGTGGCAGGAGAGTCAGGCCCGAGCGCACCACTGCCAGCAGGGCCTCGCGGTCCGGGTCGCCCTCGATGGCCTGTGCGAGGGTCACCCGTTCCGCCTCGGAGTTCCCGGCGGTGGACACGATTTCCCGCAGCATGGCCAGAACGGCTTCGACCGCCTCGCCGCCACCGACCCCGAGCCAGCGCCACTTACGCTGGGCGAAACCGCTGACGTTGGAGGTTTCCCCGGTCTCCCGACCTTCACGTGCGCGTCTCAGACGCTCCTGTTCGGCAGCCTTCGCCGCCTGTCGAGCAGCGACCGGATCCGTCATGTCGTACACCCCGACAGGGTATCCGGGTGATCTGGCAATCCATACGGCCGCCTACATATCGTGACCATGGTGCGAAGCACGGATGCCGCCCCTCCCCGACCCGATTCCGACGGTTCGCACGGGAAGGAGCGGCATTGCGCTCTGACGGACAATCAGATGTCCCGGAAGATCTCGATCTGCGCGCCGATCGAGTTCAGGCGCTCCGCCAGGTCCTCGTAGCCGCGGTTGATGACGTACACGTTCCGGAGGACCGACGTGCCCTCGGCGGCCATCATCGCGAGGAGGACGACCACCGCGGGGCGCAGGGCCGGCGGGCACATCATCTCGGCGGCGCGCCAGCGGGTGGGGCCCTCCACGAGGACCCGGTGGGGGTCGAGGAGCTGGAGGCGGCCGCCGAGGCGGTTGAGGTCCGTGAGGTAGATGGCCCGGTTGTCGTAGACCCAGTCGTGGATCAGCGTCTTGCCCTGCGCCGTGGCCGCGATCGCCGCGAAGAAGGGGACGTTGTCGATGTTCAGGCCGGGGAACGGCATCGGGTGGATCTTGTCGATCGGCGCCTCCAGCTTGGAGGGGCGGACCGTCAGGTCGACCAGGCGCGTCCGGCCGTTGTCCGCCGGGTACTCGGCCGAGCGGTCGTGGTCGAGGCCCATCTCCTCCAGGACCGCGAGCTCGATCTCCATGAACTCGATCGGGACCCGGCGGATCGTCAGCTCCGACTCGGTGACCACCGCGGCGGCGAGCAGGCTCATCGCCTCGACCGGGTCCTCGGAGGGGGAGTAGTCGACGTCCACGTCGATCTGCGGCACGCCGTGCACGGTGAGGGTGGTGGTGCCGATGCCGTCCACCCGTACGCCCAGGGCCTCCAGGAAGAAGCACAGGTCCTGGACCATGTAGTTGGAGGAGGCGTTGCGGATGACGGTCACGCCGTCGTGGCGGGCGGCCGCGAGCAGGGCGTTCTCGGTCACGGTGTCGCCGCGCTCGGTCAGCACGATCGGGCGGTCGGGGGAGACGGAGCGCTCGACCTGGGCGTGGTAGATGCCCTCGGTCGCGGTGATGTCGAGGCCGAAGCGGCGCAGCGCGATCATGTGCGGCTCGATGGTGCGCGTACCGAGGTCGCAGCCGCCGGCGTACGGCAGCTTGAAGCGGTCCATGCGGTGCAGCAGCGGGCCGAGGAACATGATGATCGAGCGGGTGCGGATCGCGGCCTCGGCGTCCATCGAGTCCATGTCCAGCTCGGCCGGCGGCACGATCTCCAGGTCGACGCCGTCGTTCACCCAGCGGGTGCGCACCCCGATGGAGTTGAGCACCTCAAGGAGCCGGAAGACCTCCTCGATGCGGGCGACCCGGCGCAGGACCGTGCGGCCCTTGTTGAGGAGGGAGGCGCAGAGCAGTGCGACACAGGCGTTCTTGCTCGTCTTGACGTCGATGGCGCCCGAGAGACGGCGGCGGCCGACGACCCTGAGGTGCATCGGTCCCGCGTAACCCAGGGACACGATCTCGCTGTCGAGGGCTTCGCCGATCCGGGCGATCATCTCAAGGCTGATGTTCTGGTTGCCGCGCTCGATCCGGTTGACGGCGCTCTGGCTCGTGGCCAGTGCGTCGGCGAGCTGCGTCTGTGTCCAGCCGCGGTGCTGCCGGGCGTCACGGATGAGCTTGCCGATGCGTACGAGGTAGTCGTCTGCCATGGCGTCACGTTATCTCAGATATGAGATGGTGCCTGCCGTTGGGGTAGGCCGTCAGAGTGACAGGCTGTGCGCGGTCGGGTGACGCGGCTCGTACAGGGGGAGTTCGGTCCCGCTCGGCAGCCGTACAGCGGCGAGCAGGCCCCAGCCCTGGTCGGTGATGGCGCGTGAGATCTCCGCACCCCGGTCCTCGAGGTCCTTCAGGGTCGCGGCGAGGTCGTCGCACATGAGGTAGAGCTCGTGCTTCGGCTCCTCCGTCGTCGGGTGGACGGCGACCTCGGCGGGCGGCAGCTTGAAGATGAGCCAGCCGCGCCCGGCGTCCACGTGCGGGAAGCCGGCGACGTCCTTGAGGAAGGCCCGGTCGGCCTCCGCGTCCCGCGTGTAGAGAATCACATGCGCGCCACTGAACATGTCCCGATCGTCCGCCGCCCGCACGGCCGCGGCAATTCGTCCGCGGCCGTACGGGCGGGTGCGAGGGGATCGAGGGGTGAGGGCTCAGTGCGCCGCGCAGCCGCACGCCCGGTGCCGGCCGCCGTGCACCGCCGCGTACGTCGAGGGCCGCGGCGCGGACGCCGCGCGGGCCAGCCCCGCGGAGGCCGAACGCCCCGAGGCCGACTCCGCGTCGTGGACCACGCGGCCCCCGACCAGGGTGAGCCGCACCGCGGTGTCACTGATGTCCGCGACCGGACATTTCATTACATCCCGGTCGAGGACCAGCAGATCGGCGGCCCGGCCCTCCCGGATCGTCCCGGTCTCCCCGTCCATCCGCAGCTGCCAGGCCGTGCCGTACGTGTGCATCCGCAGCGTCGAGGCGCGGCTCAGGCCCTCCAGCTCGCGGTGGAGCGGCCCCTGGCCGTACGCCCCCTGCCGGTCGATCGCGGTCCTGATCTGGTTCCACACCTGGAGCGCGTCCACCGGCCAGTCCGAGCCGCCCGAGAGTACGGCGCCGTGGCGTTCCAGCGAGCGCGCCGGGTACATCCACCGGTGCCGCTCGGGCCCGATGTACGGCAGGAGCGCCTCCATCGTCCAGGTGTCCGCGGAAGCCCACTGCAGCTGCATGCAGGCCGCCACGCCCAGTTGGGCGAAGCGCCGCAGATCGGCCGGGTCCACCAGCTGGAGATGGGCGACGGCGTTGCGCGGGTCGCGCAGCCCGGTGGCGCGGCGGGCGTACGCGTATCCGTCGAGTGCCGTCCGTACGGCCCGGTCGCCCAGGCCGTGGGCGTGCATCTGCCAGCCGGCCCGGTTGAAGGTGGCCGACAGCCGTCCGTAGTCCTGGGCCGAGACGTACAGTTCGCCCCTGTTGGTGGTGGGTCGTCCCTCACCGTCCAGATACGGATCGAGGAGCGCCGCCGTCTGCGCCGGGTACTCGATCACCCCGTCGAGGAACACCTTGATCATCCCGAAGCGCAGCCCCCGCACGTCGCCGAACTCCCGGCGCAGCCCCCGGGCGTACGCGAGCGCCGCCGCCGGGTCCTTCGCCTGGTCCGGGTCGAGCCGGATCGCCGGGACGATCCGCTGCGGCAGCTTCCCGGCAGTCGCGAGCGCCCGGTACGTGCTCAGCTCTCCGCGCCCGACCAGGGCGTCCATCATCGTGGTGACCCCCGAGGCCGCCGCCTGGGCGAGCACCCGCGCGCACGCCGCGACCAGCTCGGCCTCGCTCGGCTCCGGGATGTGCCGGGTCACCAGCGGCTGGGCGTCGTCCTTGAGGACGCCGGTCGGCCGGCCGTCCGCGCCCTTCACGATCTTCCCGCCCGCCGGGTCCGGCGTGGCGGCCGTGATGCCGGCGGTCTCCAGCGCGCGGCCGTTGACCCAGATGTTGTGGCCGTCGCCGCCGACCAGGGCGATCGGACGGCGGGTGGGCAGGGCGTCGAGCAGCGAGTGGTGGGGGAGCGAGCCCTGCGGCAGCAGGCCGATCGGGTTCCAGTCCTCCACCACCAGCCAGCCGTCCGGTTCCTGCCCCGGGCTGTCCTTCAGGAAGCCGGTCAGGATCGCGAGCAGCTCCTCCCGCGTCGTCTCCGCCCCTTCGAGTGAGGGCCGCAGCGAGCGGCTGCCCGCGCCCAGGGGGTGGACGTGACCGTCGTGGATGCCGCTCATCACGGTCCCGCCGCGCGCGTCGACGACCTCGGTGTCCCGGCCGACGAGGCGGCGCAGTTCGCTGCCCCGCCCGGTCGCCAGGATCCGGCCGTCGCGGCCGACGGCCACGGCCTCGACGGGACGGCCGCCGGACCGGCCGGTGAACACCCGGGCGTTGTGCACGACCAGCGCGGCCGACCGGGGGCGCGAGCCCGCCGCCGCGGGGCTCCCGGCGACCCCGACGAGACCCGCCGCACCGGCGGCGGCGAGAACGGTGCGCCGGCTCAGGGAAGAAGTCATGACCACTCCAAACATTGGCTGTGGCCGGACGCTCGCTGATTAACGTCGTAACCAGTACCCTCCCCGGACCGCGAAATCCGTACGATGGCGCGCATGTCAGGGCCCACCCTCACCGACATCGCCCGTGCCGCGGAGGTGTCCACCGCCACCGTGTCCCACGCCCTCAACGGCACGGGCCGGCTCGGCGAGTCCACTCGGCGCCGGGTCCGCGAGGTGGCGGCGGCCCTCGGCTACGGCTCGCGCCGGACGCCCCTGACCCGGACCGGGACGCTCGGCCTCGCCGTCACCACCTACGCGGGCGCGCCCTGGAACTACCTCGAGGTCCCCTACTTCTCCCGCCTGCTGACCGCCGGCGCGGCCACCGCGCACGCCCTCGGCTACGCGCTGACGGTCCTGCCCGCGGCGCGCGGCGGCGAGACCCTGTGGCACACCCTGAGCGTCGACGGCATGCTCCTGCTCGACAGCCCCGAGGACGACCGGGTGCTGCGCGCCCTGCGGGCCCGGGGCATCCCCGTGGTCTTCGACGGCCGCCCCACCGACCCGCACCCCGACGACGTCTGGGTCGACAACGACCACGCCGCGACCACCCGCGAGGTCCTCGACCGGCTGGCGGCCGCCGGTGCGCGCCGGATCGCCCTGCACGCCGGGTACGGCCGCGAGTACTACACCGGAGCCGTGACCCGGGCGTACGAGGAATGGTGCCGGGAGCGCGGCCGGGAGCCGTCGGTGATCACCTTCGACCCGGAGGACGCGCCCGGCCACGCCTTCGACCGGGCGTTCTCCGACCGGTCCTGCGACGCGGTCCACTCCCTCTACGACCCCGGCGGCCGGCAGGTCCTCGCCGCGGCGGCCCGCCACGGTCTGCGGATCCCCGACGACCTGCTGCTCGTCTGCGCCAGCGAGGATCCGGCCTATGCCGAGACCGACCCGCCGGTGACCACGGTGACGCTGCGGCCCGAGACCATCGCGGAGACGGCGATCACGACGCTGGTGGCCCGGCTCGACCCGGCCCTGCCCGCCCCCGCGCCGGGCGGGCTGACGGTTCCGGCCCGGCTGTGTCCGCGCGCGTCGACCCGCCGGGGGAGCGGGTGAGGGCCGCCGTGCCTCCGGGGTGGCCCGCCGCGCGTCCGGGGTCGCCCGCCGGACGGTCGTCAGGATGACGGCCGTCACATGTATGCCGGGCATGACCGAGCAGCGGGGATGCACTAGAGTTATCTCGACATCGAGATAACTGCTTACGGCGCACCGCGGCCGCCCACCAGGTAAGGGTTACCTAACTAAGCCTTACCTTAGCGGATCGGCGAGGGAGTCGTGGCGCGCACCACGCGGCGGAGCCGCATATTGTCGCGGCGCGGTACTACGCGCACATTGATGAAGGAGACTGTCGTGTCGGCGAACAGCTTCGACGCCCGCAGCACGCTGCGCGTGGGCGAC
Organism: Streptomyces sp. CB02980; assembly: GCF_014451325.2. Taxonomy (GTDB): domain Bacteria; phylum Actinomycetota; class Actinomycetes; order Streptomycetales; family Streptomycetaceae; genus Streptomyces. Next base: position 141,686 of record NZ_JACSCH020000013.1, read on the forward strand.
GAGTCGTACGAGATCTTCAAGCTGGACAAGGTCGAGGGCTCCGCGCGCCTCCCTTACAGCCTGAAGGTCCTCCTGGAGAACCTGCTCCGCACCGAGGACGGCGCGAACATCACCGCCGACCACATCCGGGCCCTCGGCAACTGGGACTCGCAGGCCCAGCCGAGCCAGGAGATCCAGTTCACGCCGGCCCGCGTGATCATGCAGGACTTCACCGGCGTTCCCTGCGTCGTCGACCTCGCCACCATGCGCGAGGCCGTCGCGGCGCTCGGCGGCGACCCGGCGAAGATCAACCCGCTCTCCCCGGCCGAGATGGTCATCGACCACTCCGTCATCGCCGACAAGTTCGGCACGAACTCCGCCTTCGCGGAGAACGTCGAGCTGGAGTACGGCCGCAACAAGGAGCGCTACCAGTTCCTGCGCTGGGGCCAGACCGCCTTCGACGACTTCAAGGTCGTCCCCCCGGGCACCGGCATCGTCCACCAGGTGAACATCGAGCACCTGGCCCGTACGGTCATGGTCCGCAACGGCCAGGCGTACCCCGACACCCTCGTCGGCACCGACTCCCACACCACCATGGTCAACGGCCTCGGTGTGCTCGGCTGGGGCGTCGGCGGCATCGAGGCCGAGGCCGCGATGCTCGGCCAGCCGGTCTCCATGCTCATCCCGCGCGTCGTCGGCTTCAAGCTGACCGGCGAGCTCCCGGCCGGCACCACCGCCACCGACCTGGTCCTCACGATCACCGAGATGCTGCGCAAGCACGGCGTCGTCGGCAAGTTCGTCGAGTTCTACGGTGAGGGCGTCGCCGCCACCTCCCTCGCGAACCGCGCCACCATCGGCAACATGTCGCCGGAGTTCGGTTCCACCGCCGCCGTCTTCCCGATCGACGGCGAGACCCTGAGCTACCTCAAGCTGACCGGCCGCTCCGCGCAGCAGGTCGCGCTCGTCGAGGCGTACGCCAAGGAGCAGGGCCTCTGGCTCGACCCGGCCGCCGAGCCCGACTTCTCCGAGAAGCTGGAGCTCGACCTCTCCACGGTCGTCCCCTCCATCGCCGGCCCGAAGCGCCCGCAGGACCGCATCGTCCTCGCGAACGCCGCCGCGCAGTTCGCCCAGGACGTCCGTAACTACGTGGACGAGGCCGACGAGGCGGGCAAGGAGTCCTTCCCGGCCTCCGACGCCCCGGCGAACCACCCCAACGGCGCCCCGTCGAAGCCGGTCACCGTGACCGCCCCCGACGGCTCGACCTACGAGATCGACCACGGCGCCGTCACCGTCGCCGCGATCACCTCCTGCACCAACACGTCGAACCCGTACGTGATGGTCGCCGCCGCGCTCGTCGCGAAGAAGGCCACCGAGAAGGGCCTGACCCGCAAGCCGTGGGTCAAGACCACTCTCGCCCCGGGCTCGAAGGTCGTCACCGACTACTTCGACAAGGCGGGTCTCACCCCGTACCTCGACAAGGTCGGCTTCAACCTCGTCGGCTACGGCTGCACCACGTGCATCGGCAACTCCGGCCCGCTGCCGGAGGAGGTCTCCAAGGCCGTCAACGAGCACGACCTGGCCGTGACCTCGGTGCTCTCGGGCAACCGCAACTTCGAGGGTCGCATCAACCCCGACGTCAAGATGAACTACCTGGCCTCCCCGCCGCTGGTCGTCGCGTACGCCCTCGCGGGTTCCATGAAGGTGGACATCACCAAGGACGCCCTCGGCGTCGACCAGGACGGCAAGCCCGTCTACCTGGCCGACATCTGGCCGACGGAGGCCGAGGTCAACGACGTCGTCGCCAGCGCCATCGGCGAGGACATGTTCAACAAGTCCTACCAGGACGTCTTCGCGGGCGACGCCCAGTGGCAGGCGCTGTCGATCCCGACCGGCAACACCTTCGAGTGGGACGCCGAGTCCACCTACGTCCGGAAGCCCCCGTACTTCGAGGGCATGACGATGGAGACCACCCCGGTCACCGACATCGTCGGCGCCCGCGTCCTGGCCAAGCTGGGCGACTCGGTCACCACCGATCACATCTCCCCGGCCGGCGCCATCAAGGCCGACACCCCGGCCGGCAAGTACCTCACCGAGCACGGTGTGGAGCGTCGTGACTTCAACTCCTACGGCTCGCGCCGTGGCAACCACGAGGTCATGATCCGCGGCACCTTCGCCAACATCCGCCTGCGCAACCAGATCGCGCCGGGCACCGAGGGCGGCTTCACCCGCGACTTCACGCAGGCGGACGCGCCGGTGTCGTTCATCTACGACGCCTCGCAGAACTACCAGGCCGCCGGCACCCCGCTGGTCATCCTGGGCGGCAAGGAGTACGGCTCCGGCTCGTCCCGCGACTGGGCCGCCAAGGGCACCGCGCTCCTCGGCGTCAAGGCCGTCATCACCGAGTCGTACGAGCGCATCCACCGCTCGAACCTCATCGGCATGGGCGTCCTGCCGCTCCAGTTCCCGGCCGGCCAGTCGGCCGACTCGCTCGGCCTGACCGGCGAGGAGACCTTCTCCATCGCGGGCGTCACGGAGCTGAACGAGGGCACCACGCCGAGCACGGTCAAGGTCACCACCGACACCGGTGTCGAGTTCGACGCGGTCGTCCGCATCGACACCCCCGGTGAGGCGGACTACTACCGCAACGGCGGCATCATGCAGTACGTGCTCCGCAACCTGATCCGCGGCTGACACCAGCGCCGGATCCGGTAGTACGGGAAAGGGCCCCGCTCCTCGGAAGAGGAGCGGGGCCCTTTCGCTACGCCGGAGGCGATCAGAACAGCGCGCCGAAGCCGTTCCAGCCCGAGGTGCCGATCTTCATGCGGGTGGGGAACGGGTTGGGCGTGGTGCCCGCGCCCTTGAACAGCCACAGCGCGCCGGCGCCGTCACGGGCCACCAGGTCCGCGCGGCGGTCGCCGTTGAGGTCACCGGGGGAGAAGAGGTAGTTGTACGCGTTGAAGCCGCCGCCGATGCGGGTCTTGCCGGTGAGGGGGGACCGGTAGTTGCCGGTGCCCTTGTAGAGCCACAGGACGCCGCTGCGGTCACGGGCGATGATGTCGGCGCGGCCGTCACCGGTCACATCGCCCTTGCCCGCGATCTGGGTGTAGGCGTTCCAGCCGCCGCCGACGCGGTAGCGCTGGGTCAGGGACGCGTTGCCGTTGCCCAGGTAGTGCCAGAGCACGCCGGCGCTGTCGCGGGCCAGGATGTCGTCCGGGGCGCCACCGCCGGTGTTGCCGGCCGAGAGGACCTTGTTGTACGCGTTCCAGCCGCCGCCGAGGTCGCGGACCGGGCCGTCGCTGGCGAAGTGCAGGCGGCCGGTGCGGCTGACGGCGTACCAGCCGTCGGCGTGGTACCAGCCGTCCGCGTCGGGACGCGCGTCGGTGTCCGCCTGGGTGAAGTTCTTGTATCCCACCCAGTTCCAGCCCTGCGTCCCGGCTATCCGCTGGATGGCGCCGCCGCCGACGGGGGTGTAGCCGATGACGTCGCCGTTGGTGTGCCAGCCGTAAAGGTTGTTGAGCGCGGCACCGGAGGCGGCGGTCGCGGCGGTCGCGGAGGCCGCGGCGGCGGACACGCGCTCCGACTGCGCGGCGGCCGACACGCGGTTCGACTGCGGCGCGGCGGGGGCCTTGGTCGCCGGGCCCGGCTCCGCCGCGACCGCGACGGTCGAGGTGCCGACGAGGGCGGCGGTGATCGCGGCGACCGCGACACGGGACAGGAGACCCGAGCGGTTCAGGCCGGAAGAGTTGGCCACGTAGTACTCCATAAGGGAGAGGGACAGGTAAATCCCGCCGGACCCTCGAACGCATGGTCGAGGTCGGCGGTCCCCCTATGATCCCCGGTCACCCTCACAGGATCCTTACTTTTCCGGGTGTCTGTGACACAACTGTTTCGATCCCGACCGTATGCCCGCTTTTGCCCGCCCGCGTCCCCGCCACGCCCTGGACCGCCCCGTCAAGGTGCCCCATTACGGGGAGGTCTGAGGCACTGTCAAGGGCATCGACGGACGGATGGTTGGACGAAACGCCGCAGATCCAGCGTGCTTATCCCGGAGGTCTCAACTCGGGAAAGATGGCCGTCGAAACCTGCTTTCGATCTTGCTCCGGCGAAGGGAAGTGGACTATACCTGTCGCGTCCAGCCAGTCGGTTTCCTCACACGACGGCCCGACGCCTGCACGACCCGGCTGCAAATGACCGCGGTGGCGGGGCCCTTCGCCTGTGGCGAGTGAGTACGGGCGACCGGTACACCGCCTGAGTCCTGAATGAAGGCGAGGACTTGAGCATGGGATCCACCTCCGCTCAGACCAATGAGGGCCTTGGCCGTCGCGATCTGATCAAGCGTTCCGCCGCGATCGGCCTGATTTCGGTGCCGACCATGGGCTTCCTCTCCGCCTGCGCGAGCAGCAGCGGCGACGGAAACGCCAAGGTCGAGAAGGGGACGAAGTCCGACAAGAACCCGCTCGGGGTGAACGAGTCGGCACCGCTTGATTTCGTCCTCTTCGACGGCGGATTCGGACAGCAGTACGCCAAGGACGCGATCAAGGTCTACGAGACGAATTACCCCAAGGCCAAGGTCAAGTTCACGCCGACCCAGAAGATCACGACGGTACTGCAGCCACGCTTCAACGGTGGCACGCCGCCGGACCTCATCGACAACTCGGGCGCAGAGCAGATGGACATGGGCGTCCTCGTCGGCCAGAAGCAGCTGGCCGACCTCACCGACCTCCTGGACGCGGCGTCCGTCGACGACCCGAACAAGAAGGTCCGCGACACCCTGCGGCCCGGCATCGTCGAGATGGGCCAGTTCGACGGCGCCCCGGTCTGGGTCCTCTACTACGCGTACACCGTCTACGGTGTCTGGTACTCGCAGAAGCTGCTCGACTCGCTCGACGCGAAGTACCCGGAGACCTGGGACGAGATGCTGGCCGTCTGCGAGAAGGCCAAGAAGAAGGGCATCGCTCCCTGGACGTACGCGGGCAAGCACCCGTACTACGTCCCCTTCTCGCTCTACCCCATGATCGGCAAGGTCGGTGGCCGCGAGGTCCTGGACGCCATCGACAACCTGGAGCCCAAGGCGTGGGAGCACCCGGCGGTCAAGGCTTGCTTCGAGGCCTACTACGAACTGGTCCGCAAGGGGTACATCCTCAAGGGCACCCCTGGCCTCGATCACAACCAGTCGCAGACCGCGTGGACCGAAGGCAAGGCGCTCTTCATCCCGAACGGCTCGTGGGTCGAGAACGAGGCGGCGAAGACCATGCCTGCCGACTTCAACCTCGCCGTGTCTGCACCGACTGGCCTCGACAGCTCTGACAAGATGCCCTTCGGCACCATCTGGGCATCAGGCGGCGAGCCCTTTATCGTCCCTGCGAAGGCGAAGAACGCCGCAGGCGGCATGGAGCAGCTGCGCATCATGCTCAGCGAGGCTTCCTCCAAGAACTTCACGGCGTCCGTGAAGTCTCTGACCGCGTTCAACGGTGGAACCGAGGGCATCGAGCTCTCGCCGGGTCTGAGGTCCGGTGTCGCGGCCCTGGAGAAGGCCGGCCAGAACGTCGTCAACCCGCGCCTCCAGGACTGGTACGTCGCCCTCCAGAAGGAGAAGATCGGTGTCGCGGGCATCGGCGAGATGATGGCCGGCCGTGCCACCCCGGCAGAGACGATCAAGAAGATCCAGAAGTTCGCCGACGAAGCGGCCAAGGACTCCTCGATCAAGCACTACAAGCACCAGTGAGCAGTGCCGGGGCCCCTTCCCGCCGACCGGGAGCGGGCCCCGGCCCCTTCGCGCGCGGCACCCGCGGCGCGCCTCCGCGGGAAGATCGGGGTCGGTAGGAATGCAGCACGGCAAGTACCGTTTCATCGTGGGGTTCCTGGCGGCACCCCTCGCGCTCTATGCGCTCTTCGTCATCTGGCCGTTCATCCAGTCCATCTACTACTCGCTCACGGACTGGAGCGGACTGAGCCCCGAATTCGGGTTCGTCGGATTCGACAACTACAGCAGAATGCTGGACGACGAGATCTTCTGGAAATCGCTCCAGCACAGTCTGACCCTCGCAGTGGTGCTCCCGCTGGTGACCGTCGGTCTTGCGCTGTTCTTCGCCTTCATGCTCAATGTCGGCGGTCGGCGCCGTAGGGGGGCAGCCATCGCGGGAGTGCGTGGATCCTCTTTCTACAAGGTTGTGTACTTCTTTCCGCAGGTGCTGTCGATCGCAATCGTTGCACTTCTCTTCCAGTTCGCGTACAACCCGAACAGTGGGGCCATCAACTCCTTCCTGAAGGGCGTCGGTCTCGGGAGTGTTCAGCCGGACTGGCTGGGTGATCCAAACCTTGCCCTCATCTGCGTGATGGTGGTACTTGTCTGGTCGACGGTCGGCTTCTTCGTCGTCCTCTTCTCGGCCGGCATGGCGTCCATTCCGAGGGACTTCTACGAGGCTGCACTGCTCGACGGCGCCAGCCGCTTCACGACCTTCTTCAAGATCACCCTGCCGCTCCTCTGGGACACCGTGCAGTCCGGCTGGATCTACATGGGCATCCTGGCGCTCGGCGCGGAGTCCTTCGCCGTCGTCCAGATCATGACCGTCGGCCCCAGCGGTGGTGGGCCGGACTACTCGACAATCGTCCTTCCGCTGTACGTGTACCAGAAGGCATTCCGGGACGGTCAGGCTGCCTACGCAACGACCATCGGTGTCGCGCTCCTTCTCGTCACCCTGGCCTTCGCGGCCATCGTGATGAAGCTGGGCCGACGCGAGCGGCTGGAGTTCTGATGAAGACGACCGACACTGCCACCCCCGGCGTCGAGACCCCCGGCCCCTCGGGGGGCTCGGGGCCCGTGGTCACCAAGACGGTGCCGCCCACGACCCGCAAGGAATCCAAGAGTGAGGGCTCGGTCCTCAACGTCTTCTCGCACGGCTTCCTGATCATCTGGGCGATCATGGTCGTCATGCCGCTGCTCTGGGCGGTCATGACCTCCTTCAAGACCGACAAGGCGATCTTTAACTCGCCTTGGGCTCTGCCCGAAACACTTCGTTTCGAGAACTGGTCCCGAGCCTGGACCGATGCGCACATGGGCGATTACTTCTTGAACACGATCCTCGTGGTCGGTGGCTCACTCATCGGTACGTTGCTCTTCGGCTCCATGGCCGCGTACGTGCTGGCCCGCTTCGACTTCCCTGGGAACCGCTTCATCTACTTCCTTTTCATCGGAGGGATGAGCTTCCCGATCATCCTGGCGCTCGTGCCGCTCTTCTACGTGATGCAGAACATGGCCCTGCTCAACACCCCGCACGGCCTGATCCTCGTCTACATCGCGTACTCGCTACCCTTCACCGTCTTCTTCCTCACGGCCTTCTTCCGCACGCTGCCGACCTCGGTGGCGGAAGCGGCCTTCGTGGACGGCGCGTCGCACACCAGGACCTTCTTCCAGGTGATGCTGCCGATGGCGAAGCCGGGTCTCATCAGCGTCGGCATCTTCAACTTCCTCGGCCAGTGGAACCAGTACTTGCTGCCGACAGTGCTCAACACGGAGGAAGACCAAAAGGTACTCTCGCAGGGCCTGGTGCAACTCGCTGTCAGTCAGGGCTACAAAGGTGACTGGTCTGGGCTCTTCGCCGGCCTCGTGATGGCGATGCTCCCGGTGCTCGCCGCGTACATCATCTTCCAGCGGCAGGTGGTGGCCGGTCTGACCGCCGGGGCCGTGAAGTAAAGGGAGCTGTGTCAGTAGGTTGAGATTGATTTGAAAGGGGGTGCCTCCGATCAAAGGATCGGAGGCACCCCCTTTCAAATCAATCTCAACCGCAATTTCCCCATGCGGAGCGCCCAGCGACACTTCCTGCAATTTCCCCGCGGAAGTTCACGCATTGACCAGATGTGTATTCCTTAACTGCGGCGAAATGTCCGAAGCTTCCCGAGTCGGTCCTGTACGTGATGGCTCCGCTTCCGGAGCTTCTGATGCCGAGAGTGGCGACGAGCTTGGCCGGGATGCCGTGGCCTGCCCACTGTGTAGTGACGACGCAGTTTTGACCCGTGGAACCATTCCAGACCAGGAATACGGCGCCCATGCGGGCGCCTGCAGGATTGTATATCATTTCTCTGTCGAGTTCCGTGTATCCGCTGGACCAGCCGCATCCTGCGTAAACGGCTTGACTATCGTCGTGAGCTGCGGCGGGTGTGGCAGTTCCACCCATAAATCCTGCAACGACGAGAGCCGTCGTTGTGGTGATCCTGGTGATCCTTCTTCCATTCCTCATGGAACGTCCTCCTTGTAGGTGCAAGATTCCTTCGAAGCGAAAGCTACAGGACGTTTGACTGGGGGGTAAGTGAATTTCGAGACAGGTTCTGCTTCTTCTGTAAGTGGCCTTTTGAGGGTGGGTATGGCGGAAATTCGGAAATGACCCCCGTGCTCCTTTCTGGTTCCGGGCTCGGGCAGTAGATGCTCGGCAGTCGATGCGCGAATCGGACCGGCGCGAGGTCTGCGCCGGGCCCAGCCGGATCGTGTGCCGGATCCGGTGGAGGGCCCCTGCGGGCGTGGCGCATCTCGGGCTTGGCCCGTGTGAGGCGTGCCGCCCGGTGGCTCAAGGTCTTGACGGGGAGCAAGCCGAAAGCGTCCCCTTAGAGTTCACATGTTGGAGAAAACGGTGGGAGTGAGTGAGTCGATGGAGACTCCGGGATCGCAGACGTCTCTGCACAGGGCCAATCTCGAACGGGTCGTCCGGGCGGTGCGCATGGCCGGCTCGCTCACCCAGGCGGAGATCGCCCGGGCGACGGGACTGTCCGCCGCGACGGTCTCCAACATCGTCCGGGAGTTGAAGGACGGCGGCACGGTCGACGTCACGCCCACCTCGGCGGGCGGCCGCCGGGCCCGCAGCGTCTCGCTCTCCGGTGACGCCGGCATCGTGATCGGCGTGGACTTCGGCCACACCCACCTCCGGGTCGCCGTCGGCAACCTCGCCCACCAGGTGCTCGCCGAGGAGGCGGAGCCGCTCGACGTGGACGCCTCCGCCGCGGAGGGCTTCGACCGGGCCGAGCAGCTGGTCAAACGGCTGATCCTGGCCACCGGGATCGGCCCGGACAAGGTGATCGGCGTCGGGCTCGGTGTACCGGGCCCCATCGACGTCTCCTCGGGGACGCTCGGCTCGACCTCGATCCTGCCGGGCTGGAGCGGGATCAACCCCGCCGAGGAGCTCTCCGGCCGCCTCGGCGTCCCCGTGCACGTCGACAACGACGCCAATCTCGGCGCGCTCGGCGAACTGGTCTGGGGCAGCGGGCGGGGCGTCAAGGACCTGGCGTACATCAAGGTGGCGAGCGGCGTCGGCGCCGGCCTCGTCATCGACGGACGGGTCTACCGGGGCCCCGGCGGCACCGCGGGCGAGATCGGGCACATCACGCTCGACGAGTCGGGCCCGGTCTGCCGCTGCGGCAACCGCGGCTGCCTGGAGACCTTCACGGCCGCCCGGTACGTGCTGCCGCTGCTCCAGCCCAGCCACGGCCCCGATCTGACCATGGAGCGGGTCGTCCAGCTGGCCCGCGAGGGCGACCCCGGCTGCCGCCGGGTGATCGCCGACGTGGGGCGGCACATCGGCAGCGGTATCGCCAACCTCTGCAATCTCCTGAACCCGAGCCGGGTGGTGCTCGGCGGCGACCTGGCGGAGGCCGGGGAGCTGGTCCTGGCGCCCATCAGGGACTCCGTCTCGCGGTACGCGATCCCCAGCGCCGCCCGGCAGCTCTCGCTGGCCCAGGGGGCCCTGGGAGGCCGCGCAGAGGTGCTCGGCGCGCTGGCCCTCGTGCTGAGTGAAATGGGCGATTCGACCCTGTTGGAGAGTGCCCTGCCGACGGCCGCTCCGGCCTCACGCCTTGCGTTCACTTAGATAACGAACACCACCGTTGTCATCTCGTTAAGAATTTACTTCTTGACGTCAACGTTGCGGCCGAGTTGACTTCGTGCCACCTCGGCCGCAACGTCGCGGCCTCGTCAGGGAGGCAACCCACATGAACGCAGTGACGCGTCGTGCCGTCATAGCAACGGCCGCGGTTTCGATGGCTCTCTCGCTCGCCGCCTGCGGCCAGGCCGGCGGCGACGACAGCGGTGACAAGGGCAGCTCGACCAAGATCGGTCTGCTCCTTCCGGAGAACAAGACCTCGCGCTACGAGGCTCTGGACAAGCCCCAGTTCGAGAAGGCCGTCAAGGCCGCGTGCGGCGACTGCGAGGTCGTGTACAACAACGCGGTCTCCGACGTCGTCAAGCAGAAGCAGCAGTTCGACCAGCTGATCGCCGACGGCATCAAGGTCATCGCGCTCGACCCGGTCGACGCGACCAAGGCCGAGGGCTGGGTCGCCGAGGCCAAGGCCAAGGGCGTCAAGGTCGTCGCGTACGACCGCGCCGTCAAGGGCGCCGACGCCTACGTCAGCCACGACAACAACAAGGTCGGCGAGCTCCAGGGCCAGGCGCTCCTCGCCGCCCTCGGCGCCAAGGCCGCCTCCGCCAACGTCGTGATGATCAACGGCGACGAGAAGGACCCGAACGCCGGTCTCTTCAAGAAGGGCGCCCACACCGCCCTCGACGGCAAGGTCGGCAAGATCGCCTACGAGGCCTCCGGCGAGTGGGACCCGAAGATCGCCGGCGAGAAGATGTCCGCCGCGATCTCCTCGGTCGGCAAGGACAAGATCGGCGCGGTCTACTCGGCCAACGACGGCATGGCCGGCGGCGTCATCACCTCCCTCGAGAACGCCGGCATCAAGGGCATTCCGGTGGGTGGCCAGGACGCCGAGGCCGCGGGCGTCCAGCGCATCATCGCCGGTTCGCAGACCTTCACCATCTACAAGTCGCCGCTCCAGCTGGCCCCCGAGGCCGCCAAGTTCGCGGTGAACCTGCTCCAGGGCAAGGAGCTCGGCGCCCAGGGCGCGACCGACGGTGTGCCGTCGACGCTGTTCCCGCCGGTCGTCGTCGACAAGGCCAACATCCAGACCACGGTGATCAAGGACGGCATCTACAAGGCCGCCGACCTCTGCACCTCGGACCTGGCTGCCAAGTGCACGGAACTGGGCATCAAGTAGCCCCTGAGCCGAGCCCGCCGGGCCCCTGAGGCCCGGCGTCACGGATCCCGACACCGGCCCGCGTACAGAGGCTGAAGCCCCGGCCACGGGGTGAAGAGCCCCGCCGGGGGTGGAAACCCCCGCCAGAGGGTGATTCCGCCCCCTGACCGCCCGGCGCCCGTCGACACGATCCGTCCCCCTGCCCGTCCGGCCCCCGGCCGACCCAGACCCCGCTGTCGGTCCGGGGGCCGGACGAGCTCAGCCCCCCTCGAACTTTGGCGCTGCACCGGCGGCGCGACATGCCGCCGCCCGCGGGCGGCGAAGGAGTTGGTTCACGTGTCCCAGACGCAGGCGCCCGTGCTGGCGTTGCGCGGGATCTTCAAGCGGTTCGGAGCGGTTCAGGTCCTCTCCGGTGTCGATCTCGAAGTCCACGCAGGAGAGGTCGTCGCGCTCGTCGGCGACAACGGAGCGGGTAAGTCCACGCTGGTCAAGACGATCGCCGGTGTCCACCCGATCGACGAGGGCGTCATCGAGTGGGAGGGCGAGCAGGTCGAGATCCAGCGCCCGCACGACTCCCAGAACCTCGGTGTCGCGACCGTCTACCAGGACCTCGCGCTCTGCGACAACCTCGACGTCGTCGCCAACCTGTTCCTCGGCCGCGAGATCAAGAAGGGCGGCGTCCTCGACGAGGTCGCCATGGAGAAGCGGGCCAAGGACCTGCTCTCCACGCTCTCGATCCGCATCCCCAGCGTCCGCATCCCCGTCGCGGCGCTCTCCGGCGGTCAGCGCCAGGTCGTCGCCATCGCGCGCGCCCTGGTCGGCGACCCCAAGATCGTGATCCTCGACGAGCCGACCGCCGCCCTCGGCGTCGAGCAGACCGCCCAGGTCCTCGACCTGGTCGAGCGGCTGCGCGAGCAGGGCCTCGGCGTCATCCTCATCAGCCACAACATGGCCGATGTGAAGGCCGTCGCCGACACCGTGGCCGTACTGCGCCTGGGCCGCAACAACGGCACCTTCCCGGTCGCCACCACCACGCACGAAGAGATCATCGCCGCGATCACCGGTGCCACGGACAACGCCGTGACCCGCCGTCAGGCCCGCAACGCGGAGGTAGCGAAGTGAGCAACACCCCTCCCACCGCGAGCGAAGAGGCAGCGGTGCCCGAGCCCCGTACCCCCGAGGAGACGGCCCCGGTGACCGAGGCCCCGGCCGCCGCCGCGATCCCCGCCGTCGACCCCCGCCTCCTCGTGCGCGAGCAGGGCTTCAAGGGTTACGTCGAGGAGTTCAAGCGCAAGATCCGCTCCGGTGAGATCGGCTCGCTGCCCGTCGTCGTCGGCCTGATCGTCATCGGCATCGTCTTCCAGGCGCTCACCGGCAACTTCATCACCTCGTACAACCTCGACCAGATCACGCTGTACGCGGTCGGCCCCGGCATCATGGCCGTCGGCATCGTCTTCGTGCTGCTGCTCGGCGAGATCGACCTCGCCGTCGGCTCCGTGGCGGGTCTGGCCGGCTCCGTCTGGGGCGTCCTGGGCACCGACATGCCGGACGGCCTCGCGATCCTCCTCGGCATCCTCTCCGGCACCCTCCTCGGTGCCTTCCACGGCCTGGTCTTCGCCAAGATCGGCGTGCCCGCCTTCGTCGTCACCCTCGCGGGCTTCCTCGGCTGGGCCGGTCTCCAGACCTGGGTGATGGGGGACAAGTCCACCATCCCCACCCCGATCGGCAGCTTCGTCGCCGACCTCACCAAGTACTACTTCTCCGACGTCGCCGCCGCCTACGGCCTCGCCGTGGCCGTCGTCGCCGCGTTCTACCTCGCCCAGCTGCGCGACTCCCGCCGCCGCAAGGCCGCCGCACTGCCGCACCGCCCGCAGAGCGAGATCATCCTGCGCACCGCCGTCCTCGCGGTCCTGGTCCTCGTCGCCGCGTACGGCTTCAACCAGGAGCAGGGCCTGCCGCTCTCCCTGGTGATCTTCCTGGTGATCCTGCTCGTCACCGACTTCGTGCTGCGCCGCACCACGTACGGCCGCCAGGTCTTCGCCGTCGGCGGTGGCATCGAGGCCGCCCGCCGCGCCGGTATCAACGTCTCGTGGATCCGGATCTCGGTGTTCATGATCTCCGGCACCATGGGCGCGATCGGCGGTCTGTTCCTCGCCTCCGCGACCGGCGGCGCCGACCGCTCCCTCGGTGGCGGCAACCAGCTGATGATGTGCATCGCCGCGGCGGTCATCGGCGGTACGTCCCTGTTCGGCGGACGCGGCAAGGTCTGGTCGGCGCTCCTCGGCATCCTGGTCATCCAGTCGATCGTCCAGGGCCTCAACCAGATGAACCTGTCCTCGAACGCGATCCAGTACATGATCACCGGAGCGGTCCTGCTCATCGCCGTGATCATCGACTCGGTCTCCCGCAAGACGCAGAAGACGGCGGGACGCGCCTAGGTCGCGTCCGGAAAGTCCCGCCTTGCGCTACTTTCCGGACGCGACCCGGGACCCCGTCCCGCGCGTAACGCCCGCCACACCGCCCGGCGCCGTGAAACCGGCGCCGGGCACTGCTGCGTCCGGAGCAGTGCCCCGACCCGCGGGGAGCCGTACGGATCAGCGATCAAAGCCGTACAGATCAGCGGCATGTAGGCCGTGAGGGTGACGCGTCACCCCCCGGCCCGATGCCCACGATCCAAGACGGAACATTAGACTCGACAAATCGGCAAGCTCGACCAGCTCAAACGCAAGGAGGCACGGGTGGCTCTGCTGACCCGTATCAGGGGACCGCGAGATCTGGACCGGCTCTCCCCGGAACAGCTGGATCAGCTGGCCGACGAGATCAGGACGTTCCTCGTGGACGCCGTCTCCAAGACCGGCGGGCACCTCGGGCCCAACCTCGGCGTGGTCGAGCTGACCATCGCCCTGCACCGCGTGTTCGACTCCCCGAAGGACAAGGTCCTCTGGGACACCGGCCACCAGAGCTACGTCCACAAGCTGCTCACGGGCCGCCAGGACTTCTCGAAGCTCAAGATGAAGGGCGGCCTCTCCGGCTACCCCTCACAGGCCGAGTCCGAGCACGACGTCATCGAGAACTCGCACGCCTCCACGGTCCTCGGCTGGGCCGACGGCCTCGCGAAGGCCAACGAGGTCCTCAAGAAGGACGACCACGTCGTCGCCGTCATCGGCGACGGGGCCCTCACGGGCGGCATGGCCTGGGAGGCGCTGAACAACATCGCCGCCGCCAAGGACCGCCCGCTCGTCATCGTGGTCAACGACAACGAGCGCTCCTACGCGCCCACCATCGGCGGCCTCGCCAACCACCTGGCGACCCTGCGCACCACCGACGGCTACGAGCGCTTCCTCGCCCGCGGCAAGGACATCCTGGAGCGCACCCCCGTCGTCGGGAAGCCGCTCTACGAGACCCTGCACGGCGCCAAGAAGGGCCTCAAGGACTTCATCGCCCCCCAGGGCATGTTCGAGGACCTCGGCCTCAAGTACGTCGGCCCCATCGACGGCCACGACATCGAGGCCCTGGAGTCCGCCCTGACGCGCGCCAAGCGCTTCGGCGGCCCCGTGATCGTCCACTGCCTCACCGAGAAGGGCCGCGGCTACCAGCCGGCCCTCCAGGACGAGGCCGACCGCTTCCACGCCGTCGGCAAGATCCACCCCGACACCGGGCTGCCCATCGCCTCCTCGGGCGCCGACTGGACGGGTGTCTTCGCCCAGGAGATGGTCGAGCTCGGCAAGGAGCGCGCGGACATCGTCGCCATCACCGCGGCCATGCTCCAGCCCGTCGGTCTCGACAAGTTCGCCAAGGCCTTCCCGGAGCGGGTCTTCGACGTCGGCATCGCCGAGCAGCACGCCGCGGTCTCCGCGGCCGGCCTCGCCACCGGCGGTCTGCACCCGGTCTTCGCGGTCTACGCGACCTTCCTCAACCGCGCGTTCGACCAGGTCCTGATGGACGTGGCCCTGCACAAGTGCGGCGTCACCTTCGTCCTGGACCGGGCCGGCGTCACCGGCACCGACGGCGCCTCCCACAACGGCATGTGGGACATGTCGATCCTCCAGGTCGTCCCCGGCCTGCGGCTCGCCGCCCCGCGCGACGCCGACCAGGTCCGCGCCCAGCTGCGCGAGGCCGTCGAGGTCACCGACGCCCCCACCGTGGTCCGCTTCTCCAAGGGCGCGGTCGGCCCCGCCGTACCCGCCCTGCGCCGCGTCGGCGGCATGGACGTGCTCCGCGAGCCCGGCTCGGACAGGCCCGACGTCCTCCTGGTCTCCGTGGGCGCCCTCGCGCCCATGTGCCTGGAGATCGCCGACCTGCTCGACAACCACGGCATCTCCACCACCGTGGTCGACCCCCGCTGGGTCAAGCCCGTCGACGAGGCCCTCGCCCCGCTCGCCGAGCGCCACCGGGTCGTCGTCACCGTCGAGGACAACAGCCGCGTCGGCGGCGTCGGCTCGGCCGTCGCCCAGGCGCTCCGCGACGCCGGAGTGGACGTGCCGTTGCGTGACTTCGGCATCCCGCCGCGCTTCCTGGACCACGCCTCCCGCGGCGAGGTCCTGGCCGAGATCGGTCTGACCGCCCCGGACATCGCCCGGCAGGTCACCGGTCTGGTCTCGCGTCTCGACGGCAGGTTCGAGAGCAGCGCGCAGGCCGTGGAGCCCGCCCGCGACTGACGGCCACCGTCACCCCGCGTCACCCACGGGGCCGATCGGTTCACTCTTCGGAGTGCCGATCGGCCCTTTCGCGTGCATTCTGACCACAGGGCGGGCAGCCCCATGGCAGGGAGGTACGACGAGTGAGTACGGACCAGCAGCCACGTGCCAACAACGGCATCTTCCGGACCAAGACGGTCGAGCAGTCGATCCGCGACACGGAGGAGCCGGAGCACGCACTCAAGAAATCCCTGTCCGCATGGGATCTGATGGTGTTCGGCGTCGGCGTCATCATCGGCACCGGCATCTTCGTCCTGACCGGCAAGGTGGCCAAGGAGAACGCGGGCCCGGCCACCGCCCTCGCCTTCGTCGCCGCGGGCATCGTGTGCGCCCTCGCCGCCCTGTGCTACGCCGAGTTCGCCTCGACGGTGCCGGTGGCGGGATCGGCGTACACCTTCGCCTACGCCTCGATCGGCGAGCTGCCCGCCTGGATCATCGGCTGGGACCTCGTCCTGGAGTTCGCCCTCGGTACGGCGGTGGTCGCCGTCGGCTGGTCGGGCTACGTCCGCTCGCTCATGGACAACATCGACTGGCATCTACCGGCGGCGCTCCAGGGCCCCGACGTCGTGGGCGGCACCTTCGACATCCTGGCCTTCATCCTGGTCCTGGTTCTGACGGTCGTCCTCGTCCTCGGCATGAAGCTCTCCGCCCGGATCACCGCGCTCGTCGTGGCGATCAAGGTGACCGTGGTGATGATCGTGATCATCGCCGGTCTGTTCTTCATCGTCGGCGACAACTACGACCCCTTCATCCCGCCGGCCGTCACCCCCGAGGGCGGCGGTTCCAACTGGGACTCCCCGCTCGTCCAGCTGCTCTTCGGGTACGAGCCGACCAACTTCGGCGTCATGGGCATCTTCACCGCCGCCTCGGTCGTCTTCTTCGCCTTCATCGGCTTCGACGTGGTGGCCACGGCAGCCGAGGAGACCAAGCTGCCCCAGCGGGACATGCCCCGCGGCATCCTCGGCTCGCTCTTCATCTGCACCGTGCTCTACGTGGCCGTGGCGCTGGTCGTCACCGGCATGCAGCACTACACGGAGCTGTCCGTGAGCGCCCCGCTCGCCGACGCCTTCAAGGCCGCCGGGCATCCCTTCTACGCGGGCGTGATCAGCTTCGGCGCCGCCGTCGGCCTCACCACGGTCTGTCTGATCCTGCTGCTCGGCCAGACCCGGGTGTTCTTCGCGATGAGCCGCGACGGCCTCCTGCCGCGCTTCTTCTCCAAGACGCACCCGCGCTTCAAGACCCCGTACCGGCCGACCATCCTGCTCGGTGTGATCATCGCCATCGTCGCCGGCTTCACCAGCATCAACGAACTCGCGACCCTGGTGAACATCGGCACCCTCTTCGCCTTCGTCGTCGTCGCGTTCGGCGTCATCGTGCTCCGCCGCACCCGCCCCGACCTGCCGCGCTCCTTCCGTACCCCGTGGGTTCCGGCGCTGCCCATCATCTCCATCGCCGCCTCGCTCTGGCTGATGCTCAACCTGCCCGGCGAGACCTGGTTCCGGTTCGCGGTCTGGATGGTGATCGGCATCGTCGTGTACTTCCTGTACGGGCGCAGTCACAGCCGGCTCGGGCAGCAAGGCCAGGGCGCGAAGTACTGAGCGGGCCGTAAGGCGGCGATACCGCAGGCGCGGAAGGGACCGTTCGGAAGGGCGACTACAGTCGGTTCGTACCCGAACTCCTTCCGACGACCGGAGTGCTGGATCCCCCCATGGCTAATCGATCCCAGGCCCCCGCAGCCCCTTCCCACGGCTCCTCCACCGTCCCCCTGCTCCAGGGTGCCTGGCTGACCAGGGGGGCGGAGGGCCGGTTCAGCGCCTACCTGCCCAGGGACGGAGAGGTGGTGCGCTGGACCGAGCAGCCCGACGGATCCTGGAGCGGACCCGTCTCGCTCGGCGGCCCCGGACCCGCCGGCCGGCTCACCCCCTTCCTCGCCGTCGGCCAGGGCGCCGACCGTTACGTCCACCTCGTCGCCCTGCGGCCCACCGGCGGGGAAGAGGGACACGTCGAGCTCGTCCACAGCGTCCAGTTCCAGACCGGCCGCCCCGCCCTGGAGTGGCGCTCGATCGGGCACTCCAACGGCAAGGGGCCGTGGACCGGCAACCCCGCCGTCGCGGTGGACGGCCAGGGCCGTGTGTACGCCTTCGTGCCCAACGGCGGCGGGGGGCTGAGCGTGCGGGCCCAGAAGGACGCCGGCGGCTGGCACCCCTGGTGGGACCTGAAGGGGTCGAGGACCGACCCCTCGCCGGTCGCGGTCACCAACGGCTCCGGCTTCGTCGAGCTGTACAGCTCGCACGCCAAGGGCCTCGCCCGCTACGTACAGCGCGAGTCCGGCGCCCGGCCGATCCGCGAGGAGCTGCTCCCGGCGTCGGTGACCATGGGCACCCTGGCGGCCACGACCGGCCCCTCCGGGCACGTCACGCTCTTCTACCTCGACCTGGACGGCCAGGTCCGCGCCTGGTCGCCGGAGCGCTCCCTGGAGCCGACGGTGCTCGGCAAGGCCGTCGGCACCGGACGGCTCACCGCCACCCGCTGTCTCATCGACGGCTTCGACTGCACGGTCCTCGCCCAGCAGTCCGCCGACGGCCGGCTCGCCCTCGCCGCCTACCCGAGCGAGCAGGAGACCGAAGGCATCCAGTGGTCGGAGAGCGGGGAGCGGCACGGCGAGCTCGCCGCCGTCCTCACCCGCGGGCTCGACGGGCGACTGGTCGCGATGGCCCGGGTCGGCGCGGGCGCCCCGATCACCACCCGCCAGAAGGACTCGACGGAGGGTCTGCTCCTGGAGGGCTGGCGCTCCATAGGGTGACGCCCCGAGGAGCTCCCCGGGCGCGCCGGGGAGCTCCCGAAGAGCGCGCCCGACGGTACGTGCACGTACGCGAACGGCCCCGGCACCTGGAGAAGGTGCCGGGGCCGTTCACGTACGCCCTGGGGCGCGAGGCCGGGTGTTACGCCGGGACGCTCGCCACGCCCTGCGCGAGGAAACGCTTGCCGTTGACGCGCTCGGCGACGCCCTCACGGTCCAGGTACGGCGTGATGCCGCCCAGGTGGAAGGGCCAGCCCGCGCCGGTGATCAGGCAGAGGTCGATGTCCTGCGCCTCGGCGACGACACCCTCCTCCAGCATCAGGCCGATCTCCTGCGCCACCGCGTCCAGGACGCGGTCGCGGACCTGCTGCTCGGTCAGGACGGAGTCGCCCTGGACGAGAAGCGCGGCGACCTCGGGGTCCAGCTCGGGCTTGAAGCCGTTCTCGGGCTTGTAGACGTAGAAGCCGCGCTTGCCGGCCTCGACGACGGCCTTCAGGTTGGGGGAGACGATGAAGCGCTCCGGGAAGGCGCGGTTCAGGGTCTCGGAGACGTGCAGACCGATGGCCGGGCCGACGAGCTCCAGGAGGACCAGCGGCGACATCGGCAGGCCGAGGGGCTCGATCGCCTTCTCGGCGGTCTCGACCGACGTGCCCTCGTCGATGACGTTCTGGATCTCGCCCATGAAGCGGGTCAGGATGCGGTTCACGACGAACGCCGGGGCGTCCTTGGTGAGGACCGCGGTCTTCTTCAGCTTCTTGGCGACACCGAACGCGGTGGCCAGCGAGGCGTCGTCCGTCTGCTCGCCGCGGACGATCTCCAGGAGCGGGAGGATCGCGACCGGGTTGAAGAAGTGGAAGCCGACCACGCGCTCCGGGTGCTGGAGCTTGGAGGCCATCTCCGACACCGAGAGCGAGGAGGTGTTGGTGGCGAGGATCGCGTGCGCCGGGGCGACCGCCTCGACCTCCGCGAACACCTTCTGCTTGACGGACATCTCCTCGAACACGGCCTCGATGATGAAGTCCGCGTCCGCGAAGCCCTCGGCCTTGTCCAGGACACCGGAGACCAGGCCCTTGAGACGGTTGGCCTTGTCCTGGTTGATGCGGCCCTTGCCGAGCAGCTTCTCGATCTCGGCGTGGACGTAGCCCACACCCTTGTCGACGCGCTCCTGGTCGATGTCGGTCAGGACGACCGGCACCTCGAGGCGGCGCAGGAAGAGCAGGGCGAGCTGGGAGGCCATCAGACCGGCGCCGACGACACCGACCTTGGTGACCGGGCGGGCCAGCGACTTGTCCGGGGCGCCGGCGGGGCGCTTGCCGCGCTTCTGCACCAGGTTGAAGGCGTAGATGCCGGAGCGGAGCTCGCCGCCCATGATCAGGTCCGCGAGGGCCTGGTCCTCGGCGTCGAAGCCCTTCTGCAGGTCGCCGTCCTTGGCGGCCTCGATGATGTCGAGGGCGCGGTAGGCGGCCGGCGCGGCACCGTGGACCTTGGAGTCGGCCACGAGACGGCCCTTGGCGACGGCCTGGTCCCAGGCCTCGCCGCGGTCGATCGCGGGGCGCTCGACGGTCACGGAGCCGTTGAGGACGGAAGCCGTCCAGATCAGCGACTGCTCCAGGAAGTCGGCGCCCTCGAACAGCGCGTCGGCGATGCCGAGCTCGAAGACCTGCTTGCCCTTGAGCTGACGGTTCTGGTTCAGCGAGTTCTCGATGATGACCGAGACGGCCTTCTCCGCGCCGATCAGGTTCGGCAGGATGGCGCAGCCGCCCCAGCCGGGTACCAGACCGAGGAAGACCTCGGGCAGCGAGAAGGCCGGCAGGGCCTTCGACACGGTGCGGTAGGTGCAGTGCAGACCGACCTCGACGCCGCCGCCCATGGCCGCGCCGTTGTAGTACGCGAAGGTCGGGACGGCGAGCTCGGACAGCCGCTTGAAGACGTCGTGGCCGCCCTTGCCGATGGCGAGCGCCTCGTCGTGCTTCTTGAGCAGCTCGACGCCCTTGAGGTCGGCGCCGACGGCGAAGATGAACGGCTTGCCGGTGATGCCGACGCCGGTGATCTCACCGTTCGCGGCCTCGGTCTCGACCTGGTCGATCGCCGTGTTCAGGTTGGCGAGCGACTGCGGGCCGAAGGTGGTCGGCTTGGTGTGGTCGAAGCCGTTGTCCAGCGTGATCAGGGCGAACCGGCCCGCACCCGCGGGCAGTTCGAAGTGCCGTACGTGGGCGCTCGTGACGACCTCGTCGGGGAAGAGCTCCGCGGCGCCCTTCAGAAGCTCGGCGGTGGTGCTCACTTGCCCTCCCAGTGGGGGTTTTCCCAGATGACCGTGGCGCCCATGCCGAAGCCGACGCACATCGTGTTGAGGCCGTAGCGGACCTGCGGGTTCTCCTCGAACTGGCGGGCCAGCTGCGTCATCAGACGGACGCCGGAGGAGGCGAGCGGGTGACCGTAGGCGATGGCGCCGCCGTACTGGTTGACGCGGGCGTCGTCGTCGGCGATGCCGTAGTGCTCCAGGAAGGCGAGGACCTGGACCGCGAAGGCCTCGTTGACCTCGAAGAGGTCGATGTCCTCGATGGACAGACCGGCCTTCGCGAGGGCCTTCTCGGTCGCCGGGATCGGGCCGTAGCCCATGACCTCGGGCTCGACGCCGGCGAAGGCGTACGAGACGAGGCGCATCTTCACCGGGAGGTTGTTCTCGCGGGCGAAGTCCTCGGAGGCGATGATCGAGGCGGTGGCGCCGTCGTTGAGACCGGCCGCGTTGCCCGCGGTGACGTTGCCGTGGACGCGGAACGGCGTCTTCAGGTTGGCCAGCGACTCCAGGGTGGTGCCCGGGCGCATCGGCTCGTCGGCGGTGACCAGGCCCCAGCCGGTCTCACCGGTGGAGGCGTCGGTGCGGCGGACCGAGATCGGCACCAGGTCCTGCTGGATCTTGCCGTCGGCGTACGCCTTGGCGGCCTTCTCCTGCGAGCGCACGGCGTACTCGTCGGCGCGCTGCTTGGTGATGCTCGGGTAGCGGTCGTGCAGGTTCTCGGCGGTCATGCCCATGAAGAGGGCGGACTCGTCGACGAGCTTCTCCGACACGAAGCGCGGGTTCGGGTCGACACCCTCACCCATGGGGTGGCGGCCCATGTGCTCGACGCCACCGGCGATGACGGCGTCGTAGGCGCCGAAGGCGATCGAACCGGCGACCGAGGTGACGGCGGTCAGCGCGCCGGCACACATGCGGTCGATGGAGTAGCCCGGCACCGACTGCGGCAGCCCGGCGAGGATGCCCGCCGTGCGGCCGAGCGTCAGACCCTGGTCACCGATCTGCGTGGTCGCGGCGATGGCGACCTCGTCGATCTGCGCGGGGTCGAGGCCGGGGTTGCGGCGCAGCAGCTCCCGGATGGCCTTGACGACGAGATCGTCGGCGCGGGTCTCGTGGTAGATGCCCTTCGGGCCCGCCTTGCCGAACGGGGTGCGGACGCCGTCGACGAAGACGACATCCCTGACGGTACGAGGCACGATGGCTCTCCTCCAGGGTGCGGGATGGCACTGCTGCGGCACACGCCTAAGCGTGCGCTTGCTTCCCCCATGCTACTTGTGGGTAACCAAGCTGCCCAGCCCCTGGGGCCCAAGCGGCGAAGGTCACACCCCGAGAATGCCGCCGGGCCGACCGCACGCCCCCCGCGTACGCCCGTCTGATCGGAGGGTCCCGCAACCCGATGGGCCCAGAGCGGCGGCCGTGTCGCGGCGCGGCCGCCCGTCGGCGGGCGGAGTCTGGCACCGGCCCGGGGCACGAGGCTCCGGCCCCGCCCACGGAAAGGACTCCTATGGCGATCATCACCAAAGACCACGCAGTCCCCCACACGTCCACCGTCCCCGCGAACAAGGGCAAGGCCGTCAAGCTCTTCGTGCGGGAGCGGAGGAACAGCGCGTCCGGAGGAGGGGCGCGGAAGCCGGTCCTCATGCTCCACGGCCGGAGCGTCCCGGCGCTCGCGGGCTTCGACCTTCAGTACAAGTCGTACAGCTGGGCCGAGGCCCTGGCGAAAGCCGGCTACGACGTCTTCATCATGGACCTCCAGGGCTCCGGACTGTCGCCGCGTCCCCAGATGGACGACCCCCGCAACGTCAACCCCGCTCATCAGCACCTGCTGACACCACGGCCACCGGGATTCACGCCGGGCCCGCCGAACTACCCGTTCCAGCTGACCAACTCGAACAGCGACCGGGACGAGCTGAACACCGTCGTGGACTTCATCCGCGCCGAGTGCGAGGTGGAGAAGGTCGCCTTCATCGGCTGGTCCGCCGCCGCGTTCACGATGGGACCGTACGCGGTCAAGAATCCCCAGAAGGTGGAGAGCCTCTTCCTGCTGGCGCCGATCTTCCCGCCCAAGGGAACGTCGACCCCGCCGGCCACGCTGCCGCGGCCGGGCTTTCCGACCTTCCTCGGCACGAAGCCCGGATTCGGCAGCGGCTGGAAGACCGAGGTGCACTGCGACGGCCAGCGCAAGGACGACGTCGTCGAGGCGGCGTGGGACGCGATCATGAAGAGCGACCCGGTCGGCAGCACATGGGGTCCGCCGACGGAGGGGCTCAACCGGATCAGGAACTTCGTCCGGTGGGGATGGAACGAGACCACCGCGGCACAGGGCGGAGTGCTCGGCGGAAGCGTCCCCGTACTGATGGTGTACGGGGAGTTCGACCGCCAGGTGAACACCTCGCCCCCCAACCCGGACCCGGAACTCAACTTCTCGGTCCCCGCGCTCTACGACGCCGTCACGGGCGCCCACAAGCTGATGGTCAAGCTGGACTGCGCGGGGCACTCGGTGGTGTGGGAGATGCAGCACAAGAACGTGCACAACCTCTCGAAGCACTGGCTCAAGCACCTCAAGGTCGACGGCAAGACCGAGGGCGTCTTCGACATGGACACCGACGGCAACCTCAGCCCGGCCCCGTAGACACGGCGGAGCCCCTGGCGGTCTCTCACACCGTCCAGGGGCTCTCCGAGCGGGGTCACACGGTCGCCGTCAGCGCCTTCACCAGGAGCGGGGTCACCAGTTCGACCTGCCAGGGTCGCGCCCCGTGGCCCGTCAGGGCGGCGGCCACGCCCGAAGCGTCGCCGGGGGTCGGCGGCTCCCAGCAGACGCGGCGGACCGTGTCCGGGGTGATCAGGTTCTCCTGCGGCAGGTTCAGTTCCTCCGCGAGGGCCGAGACCGCCGCGCGCGCCGCCGACAGGCGGGCCGCAGCGGCCGGGTCCTTGTCCGCCCAGGCGCGCGGCGGGGGCGGGCCGGCCACCTGCTGGCCCGGCTGGGGCAGCTCGCTCTCGGGCAGGGCGCGGGCGCGGTCGACGGCCGCCTGCCACTGCTCCAGCTGACGGCGGCCCATCCGGTGGCCGTAGCCGGGCAGCGCCATGAGCGCGGTCACGTTCACCGGCACCGCCAGCGCCGCCTCCACGATCGCCGCGTCGCTCAGCACCTTGCCGGGGGAGACGTCCCGCCGCTGGGCGACCGCGTCACGGGCCGTCCACAGCTCCCGTACGACCGCCATCTGGCGGCGGCGCCGCACCTTGTGCATGCCGGAGGTCCGCCGCCACGGGTCCTTGCGCGGCGGCGCGGGCGGAGCGGAGGCGATCGCGTCGAACTCCTGGTGAGCCCACTCGAGCTTGCCCTGCCGGTCGAGCTCCTTCTCCAGGGCGTCCCGCAGGTCGACGAGGAGCTCCACGTCGAGGGCCGCGTACCGCAGCCAGGGCTCGGGCAGCGGCCTGGTGGACCAGTCGACGGCGGAGTGGCCCTTCTCCAGGGCGTAGCCCAGGACGGACTCGACCATCGCGCCGAGGCCGACGCGCGGGAAGCCCGCGAGCCGCCCGGCGAGCTCCGTGTCGAACAGCGAGGTGGGGAGCATGCCTATGTCGCGCAGGCAGGGGAGGTCCTGGGTCGCGGCGTGCAGGATCCACTCGGTCCCGGCGAGCGCCTCGCCGAGTCCCGAGAGGTCGGGGCAGCCCACCGGGTCGATGAGCGCGGTCCCCGCGCCCTCGCGGCGGAGCTGCACGAGATAGGCGCGCTGGCCGTACCGGTAGCCGGAGGCGCGCTCGGCGTCCACGGCGACGGGGCCGCGGCCGGCCGCGAAGGCGGCGATCACCTCGGCGAGGGCGTCCTCGGTCTCGACGACGGGCGGAATCCCCTCGCGGGGCTCCAGCAACGGGATCGGAAGCCCATTCGCAGGGACATCGTCGTCCGGGGGGCCGCCCCCGGTGGTGCGCAGTGCTGTGTCTGCTGCGGTCTCTTGGGCGTCGGTCACCTGTCAAGGGTATCGGTGAACGGCAAGCGCCTGTCGACGGAACGTTCCGTCGACAGGCGCCGGCTTCTCGTCGAGCGCTCTGTCAGTGGATGATCCCCGTCCGCAGGGCCACCGCGACCATGCCGGCGCGGTCGCCGGTGCCCAGCTTGCGGGCGATCCGGGCGAGGTGGCTCTTCACGGTGAGGGCCGAGAGGCCCATGGAGACGCCGATCGCCTTGTTCGACTGGCCCTCCGCGACGAGCCGGAGCACCTCGACCTCACGGCCGGAGAGCTCGCGGTAGCCGCCCGGGTGGCTCGGGGCACCCGGGGGGCGGCGGTGGCCGAGCCGCGCGGCCGCGGCGCCGATGGGGGCGGCGCCGGGTCGGGTCGGGTGACCGATGTTCGTACGGGTGCCGGTGACGACATAGCCCTTCACGCCGCCCGCCAGGGCGTTGCGCACGGCACCGATGTCGTCCGCCGCCGAGAGGGCGAGGCCGTTGGGCCAGCCCGCGGCGCGGGTCTCGGACAGCAGGGTCAGGCCGCTGCCGTCGGGCAGGTGGACGTCGGCAACGCAGATGTCGCGCGGGTTGCCGACGCGGGGACGTGCCTCCGCGATGGAAGAAGCCTCGATCACGTCGCGTACTCCGAGGGCCCACAGGTGGCGGGTCACGGTGGAGCGGACGCGCGGGTCGGCCACGACGACCATGGCCGTCGGCTTGTTCGGGCGGTAGGCGACCAGGCTTGCGGGCTGCTCGAGGAGAACGGACACCAGGCCTCCTGGGGGGAAGGGTGCGGGACGGAGCCGGCTCGGGGAAGAAGCCGGGGGCGAACCCGTGCTGTGAAGGGGTCACTGGTTCCTTCGGCAGCTGGGCCGCCCGCCTTTAGGGAAAGATCACGATTTGGTGAGTAACAATTAGGGCAATTCGGACGCGTGATCGATCATCCTACGAGCGGGCCCCCTCGTGTCACCCCTGAGAGGGAGTGCCGGGGCCGTCTTCGGACACTCCGAAGGTTGGCTTGATCCCACCCCTCAGACCTGCTGCGGCCCCCGCCGCTGGGGCAGCGAGACGATCCCCGCGCCCGACACCGTCCCCGCCGCGCCCGTCGCCGGATCGGCCGGCACGGGCGGCAGTCCCGCGATCTGGCAGAGCAGATCGCACCAGGCCGCCAGATGCGCTCCGGTGTCCGGCACCCCGCCCAGACCCTCGCGCGGCGTCCAGGACGCCCGGATCTCGATCTGCGTCGCCGGCCTGCGGTCCGCGAGACCGCCGAAGTAGTGCGAGCCCGCCATCGTGACCGTGCCGCTCGCCTCCCCGTACGCGAGCCCCCGGGCCTCCATGGCCCCGGTCAGCCAGGACCAGCACACCTCGGGCAGCAGCGGATCCGCCGCCATCTCCGGCTCCAGCTCCGCCCGGACCAGCGTGACAAGCCGGAAGGTGCCCTTCCAGGCCTCGTGGCCGTCCGGATCGTGCAGCAGCACGAGCCGCCCGTCCGCGAGGTCCTCCTCGCCGTCCACGACGGCCGCCTCGACCGCGTACGCGTGAGGGGCGAGGCGCTGCGGGGGCCTCGTCGGGTCGATCTCGATCTCGGGCCGCAACCGCGCCGAGCGCAGCGCCTCCACCGCCCGGCGGAACGCGGGGGGTACCGGGTTCGCCTCCGTACTGTCCGCCGTTTCGTCCGTCCCTCGATCGCCTTCGGAATGATCGGAAAAATGTCCCTGAGCCGCAGCCATGCGGGGAAGAGTAGGCGGAACGGGGCCTCTGTGCAGGGAGGACACCCGGCCCGGACGAGCGGCTTCCCGCCACATGCGAAGATTCTGGGCGTGAGTGCCAACGACAGCCCGCAGGGCCAGCAGACGAAGCAGCAGTCGCGGACGCACGACTCCGCGTTCCTCAAGGCATGCCGGCGCGAGCCCGTGCCGCACACCCCCGTCTGGTTCATGCGGCAGGCCGGGCGCTCGCTCCCCGAGTACCTGAAGGTGCGCGAGGGCATCCCCATGCTCGAGTCCTGCATGCGGCCCGAGCTGGTCACCGAGATCACCCTCCAGCCGGTCCGCCGCCACAAGGTCGACGCCGCGATCTACTTCAGCGACATCGTCGTCCCCCTCAAGGCCATCGGCCTCGACCTCGACATCAAGCCCGGCGTCGGCCCGGTCGTCGCCGACCCGATCCGCACCCGCGCCGACCTGGACCGGCTGCGCGACCTGACCCCCGAGGACGTCCACTACGTCACCGAGGCCATCGGGATGCTCACCGAGGAGCTGGGCGACACCCCGCTCATCGGCTTCGCGGGCGCGCCTTTCACCCTCGCGAGCTACCTCGTCGAGGGCGGTCCCTCGCGCAGCCACGAGCGCACCAAGGCGATGATGTACGGCGACCCGCAGCTGTGGGCCGATCTGCTCGACCGCCTCGCCGAGATCACCTCCGCCTTCCTCAAGGTCCAGATCGAGGCCGGCGCCTCCGCCGTCCAGCTCTTCGACTCCTGGGTCGGCGCCCTCGCCCCGGCCGACTACCGGCGCTCGGTGATGCCGGCCTCCGTGAAGGTGTTCGACGCGGTCGCCGGGTACGGCGTCCCGCGCATCCACTTCGGCGTCGGTACGGGCGAGCTGCTCGGCCTCATGGGCGAGGCCGGCGCGGACGTCGTCGGCGTCGACTGGCGCGTCCCGCTGGACGAGGCCGCCCGCCGCGTCGGCCCCGGCAAGGCGCTCCAGGGCAACCTGGACCCGGCCGTGCTGTTCGCCGGGCGCGAGGTCGTCGAGGCCAAGGCGGACGAGGTCCTGGCCGCGGCGAAGAACCTCGAGGGGCACGTCTTCAACCTCGGCCACGGCGTCATGCCGTCGATGGACCCGGACGCCCTGTCCCGGCTCGTCGAGTACGTCCACACCAGGACGGCCGTCTGACGCACCCGCCAAGCCCGTCCGACGGCCGCCGGGGACACCCCGGCGGCCGTCGTGCCGTCGTCAGCCCGCCGCGCGGACCGCCGCCGTCGCCTTGCGGGCCGCGATCAGGACCGGGTCCCACACCGGCGAGAACGGCGGCGCGTACCCCAGGTCCAGGGCCGTCATCCGCTCCACCGTCATCCCCGCCGTCAGCGCCACGGCCGCGATGTCCACCCGCTTCGCCGCGCCCTCCCGGCCCACGATCTGCACCCCGAGCAGCCGCCCCGTGCGCCGCTCGGCCAGCATCTTCACCGTCATCGCCGCGGCCCCCGGGTAGTACCCGGCCCGGCTCGTCGACTCCACGGTCACCGTCACGTACCGCAGCCCCACCTCCCGCGCGTCCTTCTCCCGCAGGCCGGTCCGGGCGAGCTCCAGGTCGCAGACCTTGGACACCGCCGTGCCCACGACCCCCGGGAACGTCGCGTAGTCGCCGCCGACGTTGGACCCGATGACCTGGCCGTGCTTGTTCGCGTGCGTCCCCAGCGGCACGTACCGCTCGCGGCCCGAGACCAGGTCAAGGACCTCCACGCAGTCACCGCCCGCCCAGATGTCCTCGTGGCCGCGGACCCGCATCGCCAGATCGGTGAGCAGTCCGCCGTGCGCCCCCAGGGGCAGCCCCGCCGCGCGGGCGAGCGAGGTCTCCGGCACCACACCCATGCCCAGGACGACCACGTCCGCCGGATACTCGGCCTCCTCCGTCGCCACCGCCCTGACCCGGCCGTCCTCGCCGGTGAGGACCTTCGTGACCTCCGCCGACGCGACCGTCGTGATCCCCAGACCGTCCATCGCCCGGTGCACCAGACGGCCCATGTCCGGGTCCAGGGTCGCCATCGGCTGTTCGCCCCGGTGCAGGACCGTCACCTCGTAGCCCCGGTTGAGGAGAGCCTCGGCCATCTCCACGCCGATGTAGCCCGCGCCGACCACGACCGCCCGCCGCCCCGGCACCGCGTCCAGCGAGTCGAGCAGCGCCTGCCCGTCGTCCAGGGTCTGCACCCCGTGCACCCCGGGGGCGTCGATCCCCGGCAGCGCCGGCCGCTTGGGCCGGGCGCCCGTCGCGACCACCAGCTTGTCGAAGCCCGTCCAGGTCTCCGTACCGGCCTCCAGGTCCCGCGCGAGGACCCGGCGGCCTGGCACGTCGATCGCCGTCACCTCCGTCCGCATCCGCAGGTCGATGGCGCGTGCCCGGTGTTCCCCGGGGGAGCGCGCGATCAGCTTGTCGCGCGTGGCGACGTCACCGCCGACCCAGTACGGGATGCCGCAGGCCGAGTACGAGGAGAAGTGACCGCGCTCGAACGCGACGATCTCCAGCTCCTCCGGCCCCTTGAGCCTGCGCGCCTGCGACGCGGCGGACATCCCCGCCGCGTCGCCACCGATGACCACCAGTCTTTGACTCACCTCTCCATTTTGGGCTCGGTTCGCCTCCAAAGTGCCAAAGCCGGAGGAACAGCCGCGCCCCTTCGGCTCACTCGCCGGTGCCGGGGGTGTCGGGCGTCTCCGGGGGTACGGAGGCTCCCGCGGCGTTGCGGCGGGCGGCGGGGACGGCGGGCGGGGCCTCCGGCGGGGCCGCCGGGTGGGCGTCCGTGCGCTTGGCGCGGCGGGGGCGGACGACGTGGCGCCACACGAGGTAGGCGATCAGGGCCACGGCCAGCCACGGCGCCAGGGCCGCGAGGACGACGACGGCCCAGGAGACCGCGCCGACCAGGGCGTTCCAGCCGCCGCTCAGGGCGTCACCGAAACCGGGGCGGCCCTCCTCCTCGTTCTCCTCGGCCCGCGGCTTCTCCTTCTGCGACAGCTCCAGGGTGATCGTCGCCAGCGACGTCTTGTCCCTCAGGGAGGACTGCTGGGCCAGCAGCGACTCCAGGTCCGCCTGCCGGCGGCTGAGTTCGCCCTCCAGGGTCACCACGTCGGTCAGCTTCTCGGCCCGCTCCATCAGGGCCCGCACCCGCGCCACGCTCGCGCGCTGGGTGGCGATCCGGCTCTCCACGTCCACCACCTGCTCGGTGACGTCCTTGGCGTCGGCCTTGCGGGCCAGCAGCTTGCCCGTGCCGGCGAGCTCGGTGAGGACGGAGTCGTACCGCTCCTGCGGCACCCGCAGCACGACGCGGGAGGTGACGTACCCGTCGTCGAGCCGCTCCGTCGACTCGTTCTCGACGTGCCCGCCCGCGCCTGCCGTCACGTCGCGCGCCGTGACCAGGGCCTTCGTCACATCGCCGACCTCCACCGAGAGCGAGGCCGTACGGATGACGTGCTGCTGCGCGGGGGCCTTCGAGGGCGCGGACGGGGCCTTCTCGGCGCCCGATCCGGCGTAGCCGTCGGCGGCGCCCTGCGCCGCCGTGTCGCCCTTGGCGTCCGCGGGCCCCGCCGCGCTCAGGTCGCGCTTGGCGTCCCCGGCCGTGTCGACGCCGCCGGCCCCGCAGCCGGTCAGCACCAGCGCGGCCGTGAGCAGGGCCGCGCCCGCCGCCGCCCGCGTTCTCGCCGTCGTACGTGAGCTCCGCATCGAGTCCCCCCAGGGGTGGTAGGTGTTGCCGGTTCGACGTACGAGCCCACCGATCGGGTTGCCCTCCGGCGGTAGCGATGCGGTCACGGTCCGGCCTCGGAACGGAAGCGGGCGGAAGAGGGAGCCTCGGAACCGGAGCCGATGGGCGATTTGAGAGAGTGGTCCCATGAACGCGGACACCACGGGACACCACGCCGGGCCTCATGTCGTCGTCGCCGGAGGCGGTATCGCCGGACTCGCCGCCGCCCACCGGCTGGCCGTCGCCGGCCACCGGGTGACCCTCCTCGAAGCGGGGCCGCGGCTCGGCGGCAAGCTGCTCGCCGGGGAGATCGCGGGCGCCCCCGTGGACCTCGGCGCCGAGTCGCTGCTCGCCCGCCGCCCCGAGGCGGTCGCCCTCGCCCGGGCCGTCGGCCTCGGCGACCGGCTCCAGGCCCCCGGCACGACCACCGCGTCCGTCTGGTCCCGGGGCGAGCTCGTCCCCATGCCCAAGGGCCACGTCATGGGCGTCCCCGGCGACGCCCACGCCGTCGAGGGACTGCTCTCCGCGGAGGGCGTCCGCCGGATCGGCCTCGACGCCGAACTGCCCCCGGCCGAGATCGGCGACGACATCGCCATCGGCGCGTACGTCGCCGCCCGCATGGGCCACGAGGTCGTCGACCGGCTCGTGGAACCCCTCCTCGGCGGGGTGTACGCCGGTGACGCCTACCGCATCTCGATGAAGGCCGCCGTCCCCGCGCTCTTCGAGGCCGCCCGCACCCGGCCCACGCTCACCGCCGCCGTCCGCGCCGTCCAGCAGGCCGGGGCGGCCGTCCCCGCCGACGCGGCGGGCGCCGCCACCGGCCTCGGCGGCACCGTCTTCCTCGGCGTCGACGGCGGTGTCGGCACCCTGCCCGGCGCCGTCGCCGACGCGATCCGCGCCGCCGGCGGCGAGATCCTCACCGACGCCCCCGTGACCGCGCTCCGCCGCACCGGGGCCACCGGCTGGCAGGTCGTCAGCGGCGACCGGGTCCTCACCGCCGACGCCGTCGTCCTCGCCACTCCCGCCGGCCCCGCCGCCGCGCTCCTCGCCCCGCACGCGCCCGCCGCCGCCGCCGAGCTCGACGCCATCGCGTACGCCTCCATGGCCCTGGTCACGCTAGCCTTCCGCCGCACCGACATGCCCGCCCTGTCGGGCTCGGGGTTCCTCGTGCCACCCGTCGACGGCCACACGATCAAGGCCTCCACCTTCTCCTCGCAGAAATGGCAGTGGGTCACCGACGGCGCCCCCGACCTGTTCGTGCTGCGGACCTCCGTCGGCCGCCACGGTGAGGAGGACCAGGTCCACCGCGAGGACGCCGACCTCGTCGCCGCCTCCCTCAAGGACCTCGCCGCCGCCATCGGACTCACCGCCCGGCCCGTCGCCACCACGGTCACCCGCTGGATGGGCGGCCTGCCGCAGTACCCGGTCGGCCACCTCGCCCGGGTCGCCCGGGTCCGCGAGACCGTCGCCGCCCTCCCCGGACTGCGCGTCGCGGGCGCCGCGTACGACGGTGTCGGCATCCCCGCCTGCATCGCCTCGGCCCATCGGGCGGCCGACGAGATCATCGCCACGTCGAAAAGGACCGACCCCGGTGCGGGGCACTCCCTGTGACGGGCGAGAATAGGCGTATGAGTGCGCCCGAAAAGATCCCGAACGCCGGTAAGAAGGCGAAGGACCTCAACGAGGTCATCCGCTACACCCTGTGGTCCGTCTTCAAGCTGCGCGACGTTCTCCCCGAGGACCGCGGCGGCTACGCCGACGAGGTCCAGGAGCTGTTCGACCAGCTCGCGGCCAAGGACATCACCGTCCGTGGCACGTACGACCTCTCCGGTCTGCGCGCCGACGCCGACGTCATGATCTGGTGGCACGCCGAGACGAGCGACGAGCTCCAGGAGGCGTACAACCTCTTCCGCCGCACCCGCCTGGGCCGCGCCCTGGAGCCGGTCTGGTCGAACATGGCGCTGCACCGCCCCGCCGAGTTCAACAAGTCGCACATCCCGGCCTTCCTGGCCGACGAGAACCCGCGCGACTACGTCTCGGTCTACCCCTTCGTGCGCTCCTACGACTGGTACCTGCTGCCGGACGAGGACCGCCGCCGGATGCTCGCCGACCACGGCAAGATGGCCCGTGGCTACCCGGACGTCCGCGCCAACACGGTCGCCTCCTTCTCCCTCGGCGACTACGAGTGGCTCCTCGCCTTCGAGGCCGACGAGCTGCACCGCATCGTGGACCTCATGCGTCACCTGCGCGCCTCCGAGGCGCGGATGCACGTCCGCGAAGAGGTCCCGTTCTACACCGGTCGCCGCAAGAGCGTCGCCGACCTGGTGGCGGGCCTGGCCTGACGGCCGCACGAAAACCTGGTGGTGGCCCGGCTCCCGGCCGGGCGCGCCACCCCTCGACCCGGAAGATCAGACGGCAGGCGTGACCATTGCCTGCCGCGCCAGCGACACCGGGTCCGGCTCCGGGTGCGGCGCGCATACGCGCGCCGCACCGGCGTCCTTTCCGGGGCCTTCTCGCTGCCGGCCTCAGCCCCGGCCGCGCAGCGCCGCACGGAGCTCCGGCTCCAGGACCGCGGGTCCGCGCGTCGCGAGTGCCGTCAACGGATCGGTGGCCGAGAGCGCGGCGAGCAGCCGCTGCCCGGCCGGCGAGGCCCAGCGGGTGTACGGGTACACCTCGATCCGCCCGATCAGCAGACAGAGCCCCGACGCGAGCAGCGGCAGCGCGAACCCGGCGAGGACCGGGCCCCGTTCGGCGGCCGGCACGAGCAGCGCGGACACCGCCCCGAGAACCA
This sequence comes from Streptomyces sp. CB02980, assembly GCF_014451325.2. Lineage (GTDB taxonomy): Bacteria > Actinomycetota > Actinomycetes > Streptomycetales > Streptomycetaceae > Streptomyces. The sequence goes on from NZ_JACSCH020000013.1 coordinate 174,672, forward strand.
GGCTCAGCAGGAAACCCGCCCGCACCACCCGCAGCCCGGCGGCGACCTCCCGCCGGCCCTCGGCGGACACGGCGAGCCCCCGTGCGACGAGCCGCTCCGCGAGCAGGTGTACGGAGTCGGCGGCGGCGACCAGCGGACGTACGGCGGGAATCGGCGCCTGCCCCCGAGGGCCCAGGGCGCCGATCACGGCCCGCTCCAGCTCGTCCCCCGCGCAGGCGTCGGCGTCCACGACCGTCGCCCAGCCGGTGCGGGCGAGCAGCAGCCGCCGTTCCCGGTGCATGGACACGAGGGTGAGATCGGTGACCCGCAGCGGCCCGCCGGCGAGGTAGGCCGCCTCGCCGACGGTGAGTTCGGACGCGCCCGCGGCGGACGCGTCACCGCGCGCCGGCCGGGCCGCCGCGAGCGTCGCCCGGCAGAGCCGCGCACAGCCGACACCGGCCACCACACACGCCACGAGCAGCAACGGAACCCAGACCATGACCGAGTTGTACGGGAGGCGGGGCGGGCCCGCCACTCGAACGGGTGATCAGCTGCTGGAGCTGGAACACGAACTCCCGCTGGAACTGGAGCTGGAGCACGAACTCCCGCTGGAGCTGGAGCACGAGCTTCCGCTGGAGCCGGAGCACGAACTCCCGCCGCCGCAACCGGAGCCGCCCCCGGAACAGGACCCGGACGAGCACGACGAACCGGAGCCGCCGCCCGAGCAGGAACCTCCGCCCCCGCCCCCGCCACCCCCTCCGCCGCACGCACTGGTCCCCGCACACCACACGGTGGCCGCCGCGAAGTCGTCGCCGGCGTCCGAGGTGCCGTACCGGTGCTGCGCCACATGACGCCGGCCGCCGCGTCCGCGCCGCCGGGGCGGCCCGTAGATCCGGGCGGCGGCCGCCAGCTGCTCCCGCAGCACCGGATCGGGCAGCGCCCGGAGCCCGTGCAGGGCCACCAGCAGGCCGGCGTCCGCGAGATGGGCGTGGGCCCGCCCGTACGCGAAGACCGCGCGCCGCCCGGCCGGGGTGATCTGCCGGGCGGTGAGCGACCCGCAGACGATGGCGGTGACCAGGGCGGCGAGCAGGATCGGCACCACCTTGAAGATGAACGGGACCGGCATCCCCGAGTCGGTGTCCAGGGTGGTGGCGAAGTCCACGACCGTGAGGACGATCGAGACCGGGAAGAGCGCGAATGCCGTGATGGCGAACACGCCGCACCACCGGGACGTGGTGCGCCGGGTCGCCGGATCGACGACGAGCCCGCGCACCGCGAGCCCGTCACCGATCTCCTGGACCGCCGGGTGCCGCATGACGGCCATCCGCAGGTGGTGCAGGGCCCCGTGCGGGGCGGCGGCGTGCTCCTGGAGCACGGCGCGCTCCACCGGGTCGTACGCGACGGGGCGGACGATCGCCACGATGCCGGGGCCGCCGATCGCCAGCCTGCCGTCCGCCTGGAGGGCGGTCAGGGCGGTGTCGACGACCCTGGCGGGGCCGCCGTTGAGGAAGGCGGCCTCGTACCGGTCGTGGACCGGTCCGCCGGGTCCCCCGCGGGTCCGGACGACCCGGGTGACGAGCGCCGTGATGCCGGCGATGCCGGCGAGGTAGTAGAGCGCGACCAGGACGTTCACGAGCACCTCACTTCCGTACCAGAGCGTGCCGGGCGGCCCGTACGAGACGGGCGGCGCGGCCCGGCGGGCGGCTGCCCGAACGGTCCTGCCACCACTCCGTGAGCCGCCGCCGCGCCGCCGGATCCTCCGGCCGCCCCGCGACAAGGAGATGCTCGGCGAAGTCGAGCGCGTCGCGGCGGTAGCCGCCGGTCATGGGCCGGGATCGGGCGTACGCGAGGAACGCCGGCCGGTAGCCCCTGCCCAGGATCTCGGGGAGCTCCGGCGCGACCTTGGCGACGACCCCGGCCCGCTTGGCCGCGAGCGCCCGGCTCTGCACGCCGAGCCGCCGGCTGTCGAAGCCCTCGGGTACGGGAGTCCCGGCGACGAGCGCGGACAACAGAGCGGCCTGAGCGACGGCGACGCGCTGCCGGGCACCGGGCGTGGGTGCGGGCGCGGTCTCCGGTACGGGGGCCACGGGTACCACCGGGGTGACGCTGGGCATCGGCCCACCGGAAACCCGAGCCCCGGCGCCGATGAGCAGCGCCCCCCGGGGCGCGCTCCTCGACGAGGGGGCGCCGTGCTGGTGGGCCGTGTCCGCTCGCTCCCGGACTTCGTCCGCGGGGACCCCCGTCCTCCCGGCGGAACGTGCGCCCACGGCGGTGATCGTCCTGCGGATCGCCCGCAGCTCGTCGGCCAACTCCTCCGCAGGCGGGAAGTCGTCGTCCCGCTCCAGCAGCACGCCCGGCGGCGTCACCCGGGAGGCGAGGTCCGCCAGTACGTCGAGCACCGCGCCCGGCACGGGGTGCGCGTGCGTGTCGTGCCAGACCCCGTCCCGCTCGACACCCCCCGCCACGTGCACGTACGCGATCGCCTCCACCGGCAGCTCCGACAGGGCCCGCGCCGGGTCCTCGCCCCGGTTGACGTGGTTGGTGTGCAGATTGGCGACGTCGATGAGGAGCCGTACCCCCGTACGCTCCACCAGCTCCGCCAGGAAGCGTCCCTCCGACATCTCCTCGCCCGGCCACGAGACGAGCGCCGCGATGTTCTCCAGGGCGAGCGGCACGGGCAGCGCGTCCTGCGCGATCCGTACGTTCTCGCAGAGCACGTCGAGCGCGTCCCAGGTCCTGGGTACGGGAAGCAGATGGCCCGCTTCGAGCTGCGGGGTCGCGGTCAGCGGCCCCCCGGCCCGGACGAACGCGATGTGTTCCGTGACCAGCGGCGCCCCGAGCGCCACCGCCTTCTCGCCGAGCGCGGCGAGCCGCGCCGGGTCGGGGCGGTCCGCGCCCCCGAGCCCCAGCGAGACGCCGTGCGGCACGACGGTGACGCCGCGCTCGCGCAGCCGCGCCAGGGAGTCGGGCAGATGGTCGGCGCAGATGTTCTCCGCGACGACCTCCACCCAGTCGATGCCGGACAGTCCCCCCACCGCGTCAGCGATCTCGGGACGCCAGCCGATGCCGATGCCGAGTTCCGTCATGTCCCCCTCCTTCGGTCCTCAGTCACCCACGTGATGGCCCCGGCGGGAGCGTTCGAATCCCAGGAGGGTCACGTTCAGAGGTTGATTTGAGGTTCCATTCGGTCACGGCGAACGGAGGGGGTGTCAGGCGCTGAGGGCTACGGTCGCGGCAGCCGCAGCGCCGGGGCGAAACGGTCGCTTCCCTCGGCCACCACGGTCGGGCCCGGGGCGATCTCCGTGAAGCCCGCGTCCCGGACCAGCGGGAGACCGCTCGCCGCCAGGGCGGGCCACTCCTCGGCCGGCGCGGTGCGGACCGCGAGCGGGAAGCCCGCCTCGTGCCAGGCCTTCCGGTCGGCGTCCCCCATCGCCCACCACAGCAGCTGCGCCCCGTGCCCGGCCTGGGCCATCGTCTTGCCCGCCGACATGTCGAGCTCCGGGTTGATCCACAGCACCACCGCGCCGTCCGGTACGGGGCCCGGTACGGCCGGGTCGTCGAGGTCGGTGCCCGAGACCTGGAGCTTGGCCAGCTCCTTCGGCCAGCCGTCGAGCGGGACCGGCGGGAAGACCCGTACCTCCGCCTCCAGGCCGTCGACCGTGATCCCCGGGAGCGCGCCCGCGCGCCGCCACTCCGCGCCGCGCGCCCGGCGCACCACCTTGCGGATCCTGGCGTCCTGCCAGTCGGTCATGGCCTGCGCCCACTCGCCCTCGCCGAGCGAGCGGTCGTCGGTGAGGATCTCCAGGACGGCGCGCGCGGCGGTCTCCAGGGCGTCGGTACGGGACGGCGGCGCGTCCCGTTCGATCCGTACGACCAACGGAAGGACGAACTGGGGCTTCTCATCGCGAAGATCGGTCTCGTTGCTGCTCACCGGGCAAGTCTGCCACTGCCGTCACGAGCGATTCTTGTAGGAATGAGCAGTTCCGGGCCAGGATGCCCTTCATGAAGAGTGATCTTTTCACCGGCGAACACCTCGCCGAGACCGCAGATTTCCCGGGAATGACCCTCCAGAACGCCAAATCGGTCAAGTACACCGTCAACGGCGAGATGCACGCCCGCCAGGGATCGATGATCGCCTTCCGCGGCAACCTCCAGTTCGAGCGCAAGGCTCAGGGCATCGGCGGCCTGCTCAAGCGGGCCGTCACCGGTGAGGGCCTCGCCCTGATGGCCGTGCGCGGCCAGGGCGAGGCGTGGTTCGCGCACGAGGCGCAGAACTGCTTCATCGTCGAGATCGAGCAGGGCGACGCGTTCTCGGTCAACGGCCGCAACGTGCTCTGCTTCGACGCCACCCTCCACTACGAGATCAAGACCGTGAAGGGCGCCGGCATGACCGGCGGCGGCCTCTTCAACTCCGTCTTCTCCGGCTACGGCAAGGTCGCCCTCATGTGCGAGGGCAACCCGATCGTCATCCCCGTCAGCCCGCAGGCCCCGGTGTTCGTCGACACCGACGCCGTGGTCGGCTGGAGCGAGCAGCTGCACACCTCGCTCCACCGCTCGCAGTCAGTCGGCTCGATGATCCGCGGCGGCTCGGGCGAGGCGGTGCAGCTGAAGCTGGAGGGCCAGGGCTTCGTGGTCGTCCGGCCCAGCGAGCTGACCCCGCAGAAGTCCTCGAATTGAGGCTGGAGCGGGTCGGGCGCCGGCACGGCCTCCGGGGGGCGTGGATCCTCCGCGACGTGGACCTCGACCTGCCCGCCGGGACCCTGGTCCGGGTCGTGGGCACGAACGGCACCGGGAAGTCGACCCTGCTCCGGCTCGTCGCCGGCGTCGACGCGCCCACCGCCGGCCGGATCACGGGCCGCCCGCCCCGCACGGCGTACGTACCCGAACGCTTCCCGGCCGCACTGCCCTTCACGGCCACCGACTATCTGGTCCACCTGGGGCGGATCCAGGGTCTTGGCACGGCGGCGGCGCGGGCCGTGGCGGGGGAGTGGCTGGAACGCTTCGGGGCGGGCGAGCACGCCCGTACGGCCATGGCGGAGCTCTCCAAGGGCACGAGCCAGAAGGTCGCCGTGGCCCAGGCCTTTCTCGCCGACCCGTCCCTCCTCGTCCTCGACGAGGCCTGGACCGGCCTCGACACGGGCGCGCGTGCGGAACTGGACGCGGCGGTCCGCTCACGCCGGGCGGCCGGCGGAACCGTCGTCTTCGTCGACCACGATCCGCGCCGGCTGGAGGGGGAGCCGTCCGCGGTGTACGAGGTGCGGGAGGGACGGGTCGGGGAGGCCGAGGACCCGGTCGGCCCGGCCTCGGACCCGGTCGGCCGTGCCTCAGGCCCGGTCCGCGCCGGCGCCGGGCCGCTGCCGCGCGTGCGGATCACCGTCTCCGGCGGCCCGCGCGCCCTCCCGCCCGCGGAGCGCCTTCCCGGTCACCCCGTCGTCGCACCCGGACCCGACGGCGACGGCGACGGCACCACCGTCCTCACCGTCGACGCCGGCCACTCCGACGCCCTGCTGCGCGCGCTCCTCGCCGCCTCCTGGCACATCCACCACCTCGGCTCCGAAGGCGTACGCGTATGACGGCGCTCCTGCGCTACCAGACCGGCCTGCTGCTCCGCTCGCAGCGCTGGCTCGCCCCGCTCCTCCTGTACGCGGCCTTCCTCGCCGTCGGCGTCAACGCGGGCGAGCCCGTCCTCGGCGCGCTCGGCCTCACCGCCGCCGCGCTGCTCCCCGTCACCGCCTGGTCCGTACGGATCTGCGTCACACAGGAGCCGTCCGCCGCCCGGAACGTCGTCGCGACGGCGGCCGGCCGGGGCCGCGCGCATCTCGCGGCGCTCGTCACCGGGACCGGCCTGCCCGCCCTCGTCGGCGCGGTCGCGGTCCTCGCGGTGACGGCGACCGGCGACCGGCGCGGTGTCACCGCGCCCGCCGCCGTGGCCACGGGGCTCCTGGCGGCGCTGGCCTGCGCCCTGACGGGCGCCGCCGTCGGCGCGCTGGCGTCCCGCCCCTTCGTCCGGGCCCCCGGCTGGTCCGTCGCGGCCCTGGTCCTGGGCTCGCTGTTCGCCCTGGTGACCACCGGCTCACCGGCGAAGCACGCGATGACGGCCCTGATCACCGGCGCCCGCACGGCGACCGCCGACCCGCCGTGGCTCGCCTGCGGGGGCGCCGTGCTCCTCGCGGCGGCGTGCGCGGCCCTCGCGTGCCGGGCCACGGCCCGCCTGGAGTGAGTACGCTCGAAGACATGAACGACACGACCGAGTCCACCGAGTCCACGTCGTACTGCGCCGCCCCGGAGCCCGGCGGCCCGAAGCCCGAACCGGCCACCGAGGGCCCCTTCGCCGCGTGTGTGCTGTGCCAGGAGCCGACCGAGTACCCGGAGTCCACGAAGGGCATCACCCTCTGCCCGGTCTGCGAGTGGCGGGAGGCGGAGCGCACGGCCTGCTCGGGCTAGGTCCTGTCCGGCGGATCAGGGTCGGACGGGCCGGACTGGCCCTGGGCGGCCGTGCATCCGTCCGGCCGTGCATCCGTCCGTCCGCTCATCCGTCCGGCCGTGCATCCGTCCGTCCGCTCATCCGCCCATCAGCTCCGAGACCTTCACGAAGCGGTAGCCGCGGGCCCGGAGTTCCGGGACGATGCGCAGGATCGCCTGCTCCGTGACCGGGGCCGCGCTGCGCGTGCAGTGCATGACCACCAGGGAGCCCGGCTTCACTCCGTCGAGGACCTGCTCGGCCACCGCGTCCGCGTCCTGCGCGAAGGCGTCGCCGCTGACGACGTCCCACTGGACCGCCGTCACCCCGGCCGGCGCGAGCGCGCGGAGGGCCGCGTCGTCGTAGCAGCCGCCGGGGAAGCGGAAGTACGGGACGACGTTCACCGCCCCGGCGTCGCGGAACGCGTCGAAGGCCCGCTGGACGTCGTCCGCCATGTCGGGCGTGGAGACGGCCGGGAGGCCGTAGCAGGGGGACGCGAAGGCGTAGTGGCTGTAGGAGTGGTTCGCGATCTCGAAGCGAGGGTCGCGGCCGATGGACTTCGCCTGGTCCGGGTACTCCTCCGCCCAGCGGCCCGTCATGAACACGGTCGCGTCCACCTTGAGCCGGCGCAGGGTCTCGATGAGCTGAGGATTGTCGAAACGCTCGCCCTGCGCGGCCCGTGGCCCCTGATCGGCCGTCATGTCGGCGTCGAAGGTGAGCGCGACGACCTTCTCCGCGCCCTTCGCCGTGGCCTTGCCCGTGCCCTTCGTCCGGTGCGTGTACACGGGGGTGAGGCCGCCGGGCCCCGGAGCCATGGTGGGCGGTGCGGCGGGGACGCGCGCGGGCTTGGGCCCGGCCGCCGCGGCGCTCGCCCGGGGCGACGGGCTGGTGACGGCGGCCGGCTCCCTCGCCGGCGGGGCCGGGGACGGTTCGACGGTTTCCCGGCCACAGCCGACGAGGACGGCGCCCAGAAGACCGAGCGCCGCCAAGTTTCGTACAGAAATGTTCACGATCGGAAGCTAACTGATCAAAGTGTCTAACGCTCGCGACTCGACAGCAGCAGCACCCGAGTCCACGCGCTGAGCTGACGCACCATCGCGTCGGCGTGCGCGGCCCGCTCCCGCCGGAAGGGGAGGACGAGCAGCGCGGGCAGGAAGGCGAGCGTCACGAGCAGCAGGGGCAGGATCGCCACGAGAACGATGAGGGCACGCTGGGCCCAGCGGAGAGTACGCATCGGGTTCCTTGGGGTCGTGTGGGCTTCCGGATGAGCGAGCCCCCACCGTCGGCCCCGTCCGGTACGTTGCGAAAGCCGCAACTGTTGCCGGTGTCGCGGCAACGCCCAGGGGGAGGTGTGCGATGACCGAAATCGCCCGTACGCAGGGGAGTTCGTCGGAGATCGAGCGCGGCGGGGTCGCCGAGGTTGCCGCGCTGGGCAACGTGTTGGCAGAACTCTTCAAGCGACTGGGCATCACCCAGACCCAGTACGCCCACCGCGTCCACCTCGACAAGTCCGCCGTCTCCCGCTACCTGAGCGGCCGTCGGCTCGCACCCCAGGAGTTCGTCGACCGGCTGGTGCGCGAGGTCGAGGAGCACCTCGGCGCGCCCCTCCAGCTGGAGGCGAAGGAGGCCCTCAGGAACCAGCGCCTGGAGGCGCTGCGCGTCTGCAACCCGGACGAGTTCCGGCTGGAGAGCCTGCGGGGGGAGCTGGCCCGCTCCCGCCGGGACACCCGGCGCGCCGAGCGCAACATCGAGGCGCTGCAGACCCTCCTGGAGAAGAAGGAGGACGAGGTCCGTCGCCTCGCCGACGACCTCACGCAGCTCCGCCTGGACTGGGGCGCCGAGCGCGCGGACCCGTCCCCCACCTACGACCTGCTGCGCGAGATCGCACGGCTCCGGCAGGACCTGGAGGACGCCGAACGCCTCCGCGCGGAGGCGGAACGCCACGGCGAGGAGCTACGGGACCGGGTGCTGTGCCTGGAGGAGGAACTGTCGCGGCGGAGCCCGCAAGCCGCCGGGGGGCTGCCCCTGGAGGCGTTCAAGGCCCAGCTGGCCGGACTGTGGGAGGAGGAGAACTTCCCGGAGGCCGGCCGGGACCTGACGGAGGCGGCGTGGTCGCGGCCGCTGGACGAGGTGGCGGAGCTGCTGGTCTGGCTTCTGGGCAACGGCGCGGGGAGGGCACCCGCGGAGACGTTCGTCGTGGACGTGGCGCGGCTGCGGCCGCTGGAGGACGTGCTGGCATTCGCCCCGGGAGTGCTGCGGCGGAGGCCTGTCCGGATCCGGCAGTTGTGGGTGGCCGCGGTCGCGGCACGGATCACCCGTCGCAATGCGGCTGCCGTCCATCAGGGCCTGTGGGACGCCGGGACGCGCCTCGGGGTCGAGAGCGACCGGGTGCTCGCCGAGGCGGTGATCCGCGTGCGGAGCGATGAGGACGCGGTCGCCCTCGTGGTGGCGGCGCTGGCCGACACCCCGGCCCCGGAGGAGCTGACAAGGGTGGCGAAGGCCTTCGCCCTGGGGCGTCCGCCGGACCGGTACGGGCTGCGGTGCACGGTCGGGCTCGCCGAGGCCGGGAGGGCCGACGTGGCGGCCCTCGTGCTCGCGGCCGCCTGCCTGCCGTACCTGCCGCCCGCCAAGGCCGACGACCTGGGGCCCGGCGGGGCTGTCCCAGGGGTCGACTACCTGATGCTCGGCGCGGCCGTCCTGGAGCTCGACGAAGCACGGATCGACACCCTGTTCGACGTGGTGACCTGGCTGGACGACCGGATGGTCATGACGGCCTTCGCCGCCCGCCTCACCCTCGCGAACGAGACGGCACTCCAGGACCGGCTGTTCAGCACGATGGCGGATCAGGGGCGGCTGAGACTTCTGGACCTTCGGATGTCCCAGGTGCTGGTGGACGCCATCAGCGACTGGCGCGGCTCAGGTGGCGAGTAGCCGCCGTCGGCTCTCGTCCACGTCGAAGTCCCCCGGCGGGTACTCCGGGTCCAGCGCCTCCAGGTGTTCGAGCAGCAGCTTGCTGATCGCCCAGTTCCGGTACCACTTGCGGTCCGCCGGGACCAGGTGCCAGGGGGCCTCGTCCGTCGTGCAGCGTTTCAGGGCGATCGCGTACGCCTTCTGGTACGCCGGCCACATGCCGCGTTCCTCGATGTCGCCCACGTTGAACTTCCAGTGCTTCTCCGGGTTGTCCAGCCGTTCGAGCAGGCGGCTGCGCTGTGCCTCGTACGAGATGTGCAGGAAGACCTTGACGACCGTCACGCCGTCGTCGGCGAGGGACTTCTCGAAGCGGTTGATCTGGCCGTAGCGGCGGTCGAGCTGCGTGCGCGGGACCAGCTCCCGTACCCGGGCGATGAGCACGTCCTCGTAGTGCGAGCGGTCGAAGATGCCGATCTCGCCCGGACGGGGGAGCGCCTTCATGATCCGCCAGAGGAACGGATGGTTCCGCTCCTCCGGCGTCGGGGCCTTGAAGGCGTGGATACGGCAGCCGGAGGGGTTGAAGAGGCCGATGACGTGCTTGACGGTGCCGCCCTTGCCGCTGGTGTCCATCCCCTGGAGGACCAGGAGCACCCGTCGGCGGTCACCGGCCGTACTCGCCGCGTACAGGCGTTCCTGGAGGTCCGCGAGGCGCGGTGCGAGGGCGGCGGTGGCGGCAAGACCGGCCGCCTTGTCGGCGGGGCCGCCCGGGGTCGCGGAGGCGTCGTACGCGGTGAGGTCGATGCGCTCGCCCCGGGGGACGCGGAGCAGCTCCCGCAGGGACGCTTCCCGCTGCTTCGGCTTCTTCCTGCCGTCCTTCCTGCCGTCCCTCTTCCCGCCCTTCTTCCCGTCCTTCTTCGCCACCTCGTGCCCCTTCCGCCACGCCGCGCGCGTCCGTCCTCCCCCCGATCCTGCGACGGAACCCGGCCGCCCGCGAGTGCGGGCGGCCGGGCGCCGTCCTCAGCTCAGCACCACGGGCCGGTCACCGCGAACGTCGTCCCCGGCGTGTAGCAGTTGACGTACATGGTTCCCCGGTCCGGCGAGAACGTGACGCCCGCGAACTCGCCCCACTCCGGCGCCTCCGGCGTGCCGATGTTCTGCGCGCCCCGGGCGAGCGCGTACACCTCGCCCCGCTCGCTCACCCCGAAGACGTGCTGCGCCCCGTCGCCGTCCTCGCAGACCATCAGGCCCCCGCTCGGCGCCAGACAGATGTTGTCCGGTGACTCGCCGGGGAGCTGGATGTCGGTGTCCGGGCCGAAGACGACGACGAGGGTGAGCCGGCGCCGGTGCGGCTCGTACTTCCAGACCTGGCCGAAGTGCGTCGCGCCGGAACCGTCCTTCACGCGCGCGAAGGAGGACACGAAGTACACGGCCCGGCCGCCCCAGTAGCAGCCCTCCAGCTTCTGGGCGTGCGTGATGCCCCGGGGGCCGAAGTCCTGCAGTCTGATGGGGGTCTCCGCCGCCTGCGGGTCCGGTACGGGGACCCATTCGATCCCCTCGAAGCGGGTGCCCGCCTCCTGGATCACCGAGAGGTCGGCGACGCCCGGCACCCGCATGGCCTCCAGGGCGCCGCCCGCGCGCAGCGAGCCCGTGCCGCCGAGCGGCCGGTGGGGGAGGAAGCGGTAGAAGAGGCCGAAGGGGCGTTCGAAGGCGTCCTCCGTCTCGTAGACGATGCCGCTCGTCGGGTCGATCGCGATCGCCTCGTGCTGGAAGCGGCCCATCGCGGTGAGCGGGACGGCGCCGGTGCGGTGCGGGTCGGCTCCGTCGACCTCGAAGATGAAGCCGTGGTCCTTGGTGTAGCCGTTCGTCCCGGCCCTGTCCTCGGTCTCCTCGCAGGTCAGCCAGGTGCGCCAGGGGGTGGGCCCGCCCGCGCAGTTGACGGCCGTACCCGCGATGGCGACCCGCTCACCGAGGACGTTGTTCCGGCCGTCGAGTTCCAGGGCCGTACAGCCGCCCTTGCCGGCCGGGTCGTACGTCAGGCCGGGGACGGTCGGGACACCGATCTTGCCGGTGACCCGGTTCTCGTGGTTGCGGACGAGATGCACCCGGCCGCGGCGGCCGGCGAAGGCGGCCATGCCGTCGGGGTTGCTGGGGACGAGGCCCTCGCCGGAGCGGAGCGGATCGCCCTGCCGGGAGAGGACCTTGTAACGGAAGCCGGCCGGCAGGTCGAGCAGGCCGTCCGGGTCGGGCACGAGGGGGCCGTAGCCGGCCCGGCCCGTGTGGCCGCCGGGCGCGGCGCTCGCGCTGCCGGCGAAGAGTTCGGAGAGCGCGCCGGTGAAGGCGATCCCGGCGGCGGTGGCGCCGGTGCGGGAGAGGATCTGACGTCGAGTCGCGGAGGACATGGAGGCAACAACTCCCTGTTGGCGGACAGGTGTGTGACGCGTGACCCGCATGTGTGTACCACGCACTGTGGTGACACGTGAACCATGCGGGCCACAACTGCCTCATGTGGCGCGTGTTCTGACCCTGGGTCAGGAACCGGCGAGCTCGGCCGTGAGCGTGATCGTCGTGCCCGTGAGCGCCTGGCTGACCGGGCAGTTCTTCTTCGCGTCCTCGGCCAGCGCCTGGAACTGGTCCGCGTCCAGGCCGGGGACCTCGCCGCGCACGGTGAGGTGGATGCCGGTGATGCCCTGGCCCGGCTGGAAGGTGACGTCGGCCTTGGTCTCCAGGCGGGCCGGCGGAGCGTCGGCCTTGGCCAGGATGTTGGAGAAGGCCATGGAGAAGCAGGAGGAGTGCGCGGCGGCGATGAGCTCCTCGGGGCTGGTCTTCCCGTTGGGCTCCTCGGTGCGGGCCGGCCAGGAGACGTCGTACGAGCCGAGACCGGAGGAGTCGAGGGTGACGACACCGGAACCCTTGAGGAGGTCGCCCTGCCAGACGGTGTGGGCGTGACGCACGGTGGCCATGGTGGATCCCTTTCGATCGGGTACGGCCACCAACCTACTGCGCGACCAGTCCCTTGGCGTCGCGGGCGAGCGCGGTGAGCCGGGAGATCGCCCGGAAGTACTTCTTGCGGTATCCGCCGTTCAGCATCTCGTCGCTGAAAAGCCGGTCGAAGGGCAGTCCGGAGGCGAGCACGGGTATCTCGCGGTCGTACAGCCGGTCGGCCAGGACGACGAGCCGGAGGGCCGTCGACTGGTCCGGGACGGGCTGGACGTCGGTGAGGCAGACCGCGGTGAGGTCGTCGGTGAGCGCGCCGTACCGGCTCGGGTGAACCCTGGCCAGGTGTTCGAGCAGGTGCGGGAAGTCGTCGAGGGAGGCGTCCGGCGTCGCGTACGCGGTCTCCGTGACGACCTGGTCGGAGTACGGGGACGGAGCCTCGGGCAGGCCGCGGTGGCGGTAGTCCTCGCCGTCGATCCGCAGCGGCCGGAAGTGGGCCGAGAGGCCCTGGATCTCGCGCAGGAAGTCGGCGGCGGCGAAGCGGCCCTCGCCGAGCTTGCCGGGGAGCGTGTTGGAGGTGGCGGCGAGCGCCACGCCCGATTCGACCAGCTTGCCGAGCAGGCTGGAGACGAGGACGGTGTCGCCCGGGTCGTCGAGCTCGAACTCGTCGATGCAGAGGAGACGGTGCTCGCCGAGGGTCTTCACGGTCTGCTGGAAGCCCAGCGCGCCGACCAGGTTGGTCAGCTCGACGAAGGTGCCGAACGCCTTCAGCGCGGGCTCGGCGGGGGTCGCGTGCCAGAGCGAGGCGAGCAGGTGGGTCTTGCCGACGCCGTACCCGCCGTCCAGGTAGACCCCGCGCGGCCCGGTGGGGGCGGCCGGCTTCCGGGCGAACCAGCGGCGCTTCCCGGCACCGGAGGCATGCGCTCCGCCCAGGCCCTCGGCGAAGGAGCTCAGCGCCTTGACGGCGTCCGTCTGGCTGGGCTGGTTCGGGTCCGGGAGGTACGTGTCGAACCGTACGGAGTCGAAGCGCGGCGGCGGCACCATCTCCGCGACGAGTCGGTCGGCGGGGACGTGGGGCTCTCGGGAGCAGAGCGAGAGCGGGGCCGCTGAGGTGGATGCGGCTGCGGAGAGGGCACGGGTCGACACAGTTCCCCACTGTAAGCGCCATGTCAGACTCGAAGGATGCGACGCCTGTTCCCTGTGACGGACATGACAGCCCACGACACCGAGGCGGGAGCCGGCCGGGAGTGGTCGCTCGACGAGCTCGCCGACGCCTACGCGTACCCGGAGCCTCCTTCAGCGGAGGCGGCCTGGCTGCGGGCCAACATGGTCTCCTCGCTCGACGGGGCGGGGCAGCACGACGGGCGCTCCCAGCCGCTCTCCTCCGAGACCGACATGCGGATCTTCGGCACCCTGCGGGGCCTCGCGGACGTGATCGTCGTCGGTGCGGAAACGGTACGTCTGGAGGGTTACCGCCCGGCACGCGCGCGTGACGCCTTCGCGGCCCGCCGCGACGCCGCCGGACAGGGCCCGGCCCCGGTGATCGCCGTGGTCAGCGCCTCGCTGAACCTGGACTTCTCGCTTCCGCTCTTCACCGAGCCGCTGGTGCCGACGCTGATCCTCACGGGCGCCGCCGCGCCCGCCGAGCGGGTGCGGGCCGCGCGGGAGGCGGGCGCCGAGGTGCTGGTGGCGGGCGACGGCGCCGGGGTGGAGCCGGCCCGCGCGAAGGCGGTGCTCGCGGAGCGCGGACTCCGGCGGCAGCTGACCGAGGGCGGGCCCCGGCTGCTCGGCCAGTTCGTGGCCGCGGAGGTCCTCGACGAACTGTGTCTGACGGTCTCGCCGACGATGACGGCGGGTGACGCCCAGCGGATCGCCGGGGGCCCTCCGGTGGCCGTCCCGACACGCTTCGCCGTGGCTTCGCTGCTGGAGCAGGACGGCTTCCTCTTCACCCGCTACCGTCGGATCTGACAATCGGCGGAATTTGTCGTTCCGCTTACCGTCCGCTGGGCACACTTACTGTCGCAGACCCCGTGCGGGCACGGGGAAGGATGGTTTCCGCAGAAGGGCTCCTGAGGTGTTCACAAGCGTTCTGATGATCGAGAAGCCCCTGACGTCCGTCGACGTGGAATTCGTCACCACCCTGCACGGCGACGAGGGCGTGTCCTTCATCGTGCTGATGCAGCCGCGTGGTGACCAGGCCGATGTACTGCTGCGTGCCATCGACGACGTGGCCATGGGCGAACTGAAGGAAGCCGCCCGCGAGGGCGACGAACCGGAGGGCAAGGAGGCCAGGCGCCCCGCCGAGCTGGCCCTGGAGCACTCGCTCCGGGCACTGAGAGACGCCGGCTGCGAAGCGGTCGGCCAGGTCGTCGAGGACCACCCGCTCACCAAGATGAAGGCGGTGGTCGAGGAGTCGGAGGCGGACGAGGTGATCGTGCTGACCGCCCCGCACTACGTGGAGGAGTTCTTCCACCGCGACTGGGCCTCCCGGGCCCGCCACAAGGTAGGGGTCCCGGTCCTCAAGCTCTTCGCCCACAGCGAGGAAGCGGCCGAGTAGCCGAGCCGCCGAGCAGCCGCGAGCAGTCGTACGGCCGGTCGTACGGTCTCTCGCCCGTGTCCGCGCCCCGTGCAGGGGGCACGGACACGGGCCCGGCACGGCCGGCACGCCACGCACCGGGCCCCGCCGCTCCCGCCGGGCCCACCCGGCCGGAGCCACTAGGCTGGGGTCTTCCACGCACGACCACCCCGGGGAGAGATCCGCATGGCACCCGCCATCCCTGCCGCCATGGAACGGCCGCACTTCATCGGCATCGGCGGTGCCGGAATGTCGGGCATCGCGAAGATCCTCGCCCAGCGCGGCGCCAAGGTCGCCGGCAGTGACGCCAAGGAGTCCGCGACCGCCCAGTCGCTGCGCGCCCTCGGTGCCACCGTGCACATCGGGCACGCCGCCGAGCACCTCGCCGACGACGCCTCCGCCGTCGTCGTCTCCAGCGCCATCCGCGCCGACAACCCCGAGCTGGCCCGCGCCGCCGAGCTCGGCATCCCCGTCGTCCACCGCTCCGACGCGCTGGCCTCCCTCATGGACGGCCTGCGCGCGATCGCCGTCGCCGGTACGCACGGCAAGACGACGACCACCTCCATGCTGGCCGTCGCGCTCACCGAGCTCGGCCTCGACCCCTCGTACGCCATCGGCGGCGACCTCGCGGGTCCCGGCACCAACGCGCTGCACGGCGACGGCGAGGTCTTCGTCGCCGAGGCCGACGAGAGCGACCGCAGCTTCCAGAAGTACGACCCCGAGGTCGCGATCGTCCTCAACGTCGAGCTGGACCACCACGCGAACTACGCCTCCATGGACGAGATCTACGAGTCCTTCGAGGCCTTCACGGCCAAGATCCGCCCCGGCGGCACCCTGGTCGTCGGCGAGCACGCGGGCGCCCGCGAGCTGGCCCGCCGGGTCGCGGACCGCGACGGTCTGAACATCGTCACGGTCGGCGAGACCGCGGATTCCGACGCCCGCATCCTGAAGATCGTCCCGAACGGGATGAAGAGCGAGGTGACGGTCGCCCTCGACGGCGTCGAGCACACCTTCACCGTCTCCGTCCCCGGCCGCCACTACGCGCACAACGCCGCCGCGGCCCTCGCCGCCGGCGCCCGCGTCGGCATCGACGCGGCCGAGCTCGCCCAGGCCCTCACCGCGTACACCGGTGTCGGCCGCCGCCTCCAGCTCAAGGGCGAGGCGCAGGGCGTCCAGGTCATCGACTCGTACGCGCACCACCCCACCGAGATGACGGCCGACCTGGAGGCCATGCGCGGCGCCGCCGGGGCCTCCCGCCTCCTGGTCGTCTTCCAGCCGCACCTCTTCTCCCGCACCCAGGAGCTGGGCAAGGAGATGGGCGACGCGCTGGCCCTCGCCGACGCGTCCGTCGTCCTCGACATCTACCCGGCCCGCGAGGACCCGATCCCGGGCATCACCAGCGAGCTGATCATCGCCGCCGCGCGGCAGGCGGGCGCCGACGTGACGCCCGTCCACGACAAGGCGACGGTGCCGCAGGTCGTGGCGGGAATGGCCGGACCCGGTGATCTCGTTCTCACCATGGGCGCGGGCGACGTCACGGACCTCGGCCCGCTGATCCTGGACCACCTGTCGAAGTAGCAGAGGGAGCGAGCTCATGGCGTACGACGTCGAGAAGCCGGACGAGCAGTGGCGTGCGGAGCTGACCCCGGCGGAGTACCAGGTGCTGCGCCAGGCGGGCACGGAGCCCGCGTTCCGGGGTGAGTACACGGACACCACCACCAAGGGCGTGTACTCCTGCCGGGCCTGTGGCGCGGAGCTGTTCACGTCGAACGAGAAGTTCGAGTCGCACTGCGGCTGGCCGTCCTTCTTCGACCCGAAGGACAGCTCCGCCGTCGAGCTGATCGACGACCGCTCCCACGGCATGGTCCGCACCGAGGTCCGCTGCTCCCGCTGCGGCTCGCACCTGGGCCACGTCTTCGAGGGCGAGGGCTACCCCACCCCGACGGACCAGCGGTACTGCATCAACTCGATCTCGCTGCGGCTGGAGTCCGGGGAGTAGGAGCGACCGGCGTACGAGGAGCTCAGCTCGGGGACGGCTCCCGGCTGAGCTCCTCGCGGCCGATGCGGGTGCCCGACTTGTAGACGCTGACGGTGTCCCCGCGGATGACATAGCGGTACGGGCTGTTGGTCGCCTCGTACCCGTCACTCGTCTTCTTGGCCTTCATGGCGATGCCCGGCTCGCGCTGGTCGCTGAACTCGCCGTAGTAGTAGAGCTTCCCTGCCTTCGTACGGCAGAGGGTGATCTGCTTGTTCTCCGTGCGGAAGGCCTCGACCAGCGCGGCTCCGTCGCCGCTCGGGAGCGCGTCGGCGATACGGGACGGGCACGCGGTGCCGGTCGGGCGCGGGCTGCTCGTCGCCGGTTTCGAGCTCGCGTCCTCGATGGCATCGCCGATGGTCGCGAACCAGCCGTTCCGGATTCCGAGCACCACGAGTATGGCGACCACGATGAAGAAGACCAGACAGCCGCGTGACTTCTTCTCCTTCACCGGCGGCCGGTACCGGGTCGACGGATCGTAGGAGGTCGGCCTCGTGTACGTCGGCGGGGTGGACACCGGCGGCGTCGTCCGCGTCGGTGGTGTGTAGCCGGTGCCGCTCGGCGGCGGGAACAGGAGCCCGGTCGGGCGCGAGCCCGTCCCGCCGGTGGAACCGGTCCCCCGCGGGGGCGAGGCGGTCCGCCGGGGCGTGGGCCGCGACGGAGTCTTCGGGGCGTCCTTCCTGGGCGGAGTCGCCCGCGGGGTGGTCCCGGTGGAGGTGACGCGCGACGTCGTGGTCTTCGGGGGCGTGGTCGTCGGAGGTGTGCTCTTCGCGGGCGTGGGTTTCGACGGCGTCGCCTTGGGAGGCGTCGCCTTCGGTACGGAGCGCCTCGGCGTCGGGCGTGGCGGGGTGGCGGGCCGCGGCATCGGAGCCCGCCGGGTCGACCCGCAGATGCTGCAGGCCGTGTCCTTGAGTCCGTTGTTGCTGTCGCAGTCCGCGCATTTCCACTCGGCCGAGCCCGCCACCCCTGTCGTCCCTCCTAATGGTCGCTGTTCGCCAGACGTGCCATCACGTCCACGAACAGCTCTTCCGACCTCTCCCCGGCGGGGCTGAGGATCCACTCGCGCCTGCCCTCGGGCACGCGCTCCAGCTCGACGGCGTCCGAGGCCGCCTCGGTCGCCGCATCCGGATCCGGGCCGGGGCCCGGGGCCGGGTCGGTGTGCACGGCGGCGGGAGGCGCGGCCGCGGCCACGGGAACGTCCGTGCCCACGCCCTCAGGCAGGTCCGGCACCGAGTGGTCGCGCCAGAGCACGGCCATGAAGTGCTCGACCTGCTCCACCTTGTGGGGCGGCACGTCCACGCGTACCTCGGCCGTCTTGGTCCCCGAGGCACCGCCCGGGAACCGGAGCCGGAACTCCAGCTCGTGGCCCGCCCTGGTGGCCGACGGATGACGGAGCGAGGCCGATGCGCAGTGCGACACCCTGACCTCGAAGATCCCCGCGCCGATCCAGAGGAACTCCAGCCCCTCGGACCCCAGGGACAGCCGGAAGCCGTCCCACTCCAACCTCACAGGCTGTTCGCGATCGTCTCGATGATCTCGTCCATCTCGAACTCCTCCAGGCCCTCGCCCGCCTTCGAGGCGAAGTGGAGGGTGAGGTCCCACTCCTCGGCGATCGGGTCCGACCACGGGGCCTCCTCCGGCGCGAAGAGCACGAGCCGCTTGGCGGACTGCTCCATGACCGAGGTCTGGCTGCGGGCGTAGCCCCACTGCTCGAAGAGCTCGTCCAGGCTGCGCGGGATGTGCCGCGGGTAGGTGGGCGCGTCGGCGCCGACTGTGCCGAGGGCGTGCGCGGGCGCGTCGGTGAACATCACGATCACATGGCGCCTGCGGTCGAGCCCGGTCTCCCAGGGGGAGTTGATCGCGAGGGCGAGCGCCTCCAGGCCGGACTCCGGGATGTCGCCGCCGCCACCCGCGTCGATCCCGCCGATGAACTGCTCGAACTCCTTGGCCTGGGCGGGCAGATGGAGGAAGTCCGTCTCCTCGATCGCGTCCGAGGGGTTGTCGCCGAAGTCGCGGAACGCGATGACCTTCAGCCGCAGCTGGCTGATGGACTTGCCCTTCTTGGCCATCACGTCGTCGAGGCGCTGGTGGAACTGGAGGGCGCTCGCCTTCACCGTGCCGAGGACGGGGTGCATGCTGCCGGTCGCGTCGATGCACAGGGCGATGTCGACGGCGTACTGCAGATTGCCCTGGTACTGCCCGATGGCGTCGTTCATGGGGACGTTCTCCTTGTCAGGGGGTGCGGCGGTCGCCGCCGCGACCGCCGAGGTTGATGCGGACGCGGGACTTGCCCGCTTCTGGAGCGGGCGCCGGCACCGGTGTCCCGGCGGCGGCCGGAGGCGGTTCGGCTGCGGCCGGCCGGGGCGCCGGGGGCGCGGGGGCCGTGGATGCCGCGGGAGCCTCCTTGCGGGGGCCGAAGGTGGAGCGGATGCGGCTCGTGCGCGACGGCCCGGCTGTGGTCGTGGCGGCCGGAGGCGTCGGGGCCTTCGTGGCACTCGGCGTGGCCGTGGTGCCCGGCCTGCGATGGCGGAGGGTGCACACCTCGGGGTCGGAGAGCGTCGCAAGGAAGGCGGCGATGTCCGGCCGGGCACGCGGGTCGGCGGACGTCATCCCGCGCAGCAGGGCGAGGAGTTCGTCCGAGAGGCGCGCGTCGAAGCGGAGCTCCGCGCCGCCGTTCACCGCGTCCGCGGGGGAGTCGAACCCCGGTTCGTACGAGGGGAGTTCGCCCACCACGTAGGTATGGGTCATCAGCCCGAGCGCGAAGATGTCGACCGCGCAGGTGAGGTCCTTGGGCCGGACCGTCCCGTCGAGTTTGATGTAGCGGAGCCACTCCGGGGCGCCGTAGACGGAGTCGCCGGCGATGGCGTCCGGCTGCGGGGGGTTCCCTGAGCCGTACGAGTCGTCGAAGTCGATCAGCTTCGCCGCGTGGAAGGCGGCGCCCTCCCGCTTCTGCACCAGCACGTTGAGCGGCTTGAGGTCACCGTGCACGGTGCCGCTGTCGTGCAGCTGCTTGAGGCTCGATCCGAGCGTCTTGAGCAGCACCATCTTCTGTCGGGGCTCCAGCGTCTGGGGCCGGTCCAGGCTGGTGGTGTCGATCCGCTCGGTGACCTTGTAGTACGTGCTGCCCACGTGGAAGAAGTCGGTGGCGAGCACGATGTTGCCACCGCCGAGGGTGTCCGGGCGCAGCCGCTTCATGACGTCTCGGTGCCGCTTCTCGAACTCCTGGGCGACCTCGCGGCGGATGCGTACGCTCTTGGAGTCGGCGGCGTCGTCGCGCGGGCGCTTGGGTTCGAGGAACTGCTTGATGAAGTACTGGCCCCCGTCCTTCTCCGCGAAGGCCCAGATGCACTTTCCACCGTTGGCGTTGGTGGGTTCGGTGACGATGCGGTAGCCCGCGATCGTGTCGCCCAGTTTCATCGGTACTCCTCGGACGCGGGCGGCAGATAGTTCTCGTACGCGGTGCGGTAGGTCTGCCAGGTGTGGTCCTGCCAGGTGCGGACACGGGCCTGCGTCTCCTGCGGGCTCTCCGGTTCTCCCGCCGCCTCGCCGCCGCTGCGGGGGGCCGCGTCGAGGACCGCCGGGCGGCCCCGTACGTACCGCTCCGTCAGGTCGGAGAAGCGCTGCTCGTACGCGGCGACCAGGGCCGCGAAGTCCTGGTGACCGAGGGCGAGCAGGGCGAGCGAGGCGTCGTCCCCGGTGTACCGCTGGACCCCGCGGCGGAGCAGATCGGCCCACTCGTACTCGTTGTTGGCCTGCCGCAGGGTGTCCAGGAGCAGGTACTCGAAGTCGGCGGGGGTGTGCACATAGCCGAAGTACCCGTCCGTGGCGGCGATCAGGACGCAGGGCATCTCGAACGACGCGATGTGCTGGGTGTCGATGGTGAACTTCCGGTCCGCGCAGACCACGTTGGTCATCGGCGGGTCGGTGCGCAGCAGTTCGAGGGCGTCGCTCTCGCGGGTGTGGTCCCGGGTGAGGACGTGCAGTCCGTTGGCCGGGGTGAGCACGTACGCCCGGGAGTCACCGGCCCACAGGGGGCGCAGTTCGACCGTGGACTGCTTGCCGCGGACGCGGTAGTGCACGCCGGCGAGGGTGGTCGGCAGGTGCCGGCGCATGGTGCCGCCGATCTTGCTGCGCCGCTGCGGCGCCATGGCGAGGAACCAGTCCAGGTACTGGTGCAGGCTGTCCGGACCGACCTCCTCGCCCTCCCGTGCCACCTCGCGGAACCAGCACTCCGTGGCCAGCCGGGCGACCCGGGACCCGACCCAGGCCCCGGTGTGGCGGAGTCCGTCCGGCCCCTCCCACACGGGGCCGGCGCCCGCGCCGCCCGAACCGTCGAACACCGCGATCATGCCCTCGTCGGTGGGCCAGTGGTGGACCACGAACGGCTCGGCGTCCTCGCCGTGACCGGGCACCTGTTCGGTCCACACCGAGAGCGCCTGAAGCCCGGGGACCTCTCCCGGCGCCGACCAGACCATCTGGGGCGGCAGCCGGCGCTCGGCCGGCTTCGGCTCGTCGCCGGGCACGGCGGCAGCGCCGGGCGCCCCCTTCGGGGCCGCCTTCGGCCCCGGCCCGATCGCCGGACCGATGCCCCGCGCGGGCGCCGGTGCCGAGATCGGCGGCGGGGCTACGGGGTGACGCCGCGGGTCCGTGGGAGCGGACGCTCCGCCGGGTCCGGGCGGCGGGGGCGGGCCGGGAGGCCCGGGCGGCAGGGGCGGTCCCGGCGGTCCGGGGGGCGGGGGCGGACCCGCGGGCGCCGGTGCGGGCGGCCGCCGGTCGGGGCGGTGCGAGGGCGCGGCCTGCCACGCCCTGTGGTCGTCTGCCATCAACGCTCCCTGTCGGGTCCGGGTCGAGGGGTGTCCCGCTTGGTGGTGCCCCGCACCCTGCTCACCCGGGGCGCCGGCCGGTCGGCGGACGGTTCGCCGGGCGCGGCGTCGCGGGCCGGGGACGGCTCGGACGGCGTTCCCGGCCGGTCCGCCCGGCCGGAGTTCCGGTCCGGGCCGGGGTCCCGGTCGGGGGCGCCGCCGGAATCCCGATCGCGCCCGGAGTCCCGGTCCCGGTCGGGGGCGCGGTCCCGGCCTGATTCCCGGACCCGGCCCGGGTCGCGGTCGCGGTCCCGGCCCGGGTCCCGGTCGCGACCGGGGTCTCGGTCCCGGCCCGGGTCCCGGCCCGGATCCCTGTCACGGTCCCGGCCCGCGCTCGGATCCGGCAGGGGTTCGTCCTCGGGCGGCCCGTAGCCCCCGGCACCGCGCGACGCCCCGCCGTCCCGTCCGTCGTACCGTCCGCCGTCCCGCCCGCGTCCGCCGTCGTGGTCCGCCGGGCGGCCGTCGCGGCCCGGGCGGCCGACCGATCCGTAGCCCTCGGTACGAGCCGCGCCGTACGTCCCCGAGACCCGGCTGCCACCGGACCGGGCGGGGCCCGCGTCGCCGGGCCGGGTGCCCCGCGCGTCCCCGTCTCCCGACGTCCCGCCCCGCACCACCTCGCCGCGCAGCGCACCGCGCGTCCCCCGGGGCTCGTCCTCGGTCCCGGATCCCGGGCCGAGGGCCGGCGGCGGGTCCGTGGCGCGGGCGAGCGAGCCGCGCAGCCGCCCGCGCCGGGCGGCGCCGTCGAAGAGCCCGTCGCCCTCGCGCAGGACCTCCTCCAGGACGGTCCGCTCCAGCTCGGCCTGCTCGAAGGGCTCCCGGTCCGCGTCGCCGCGCTCCAGGACCAGGCGCATGATCTCGCGCCGCACCTCGCGCTTCTCGGCCTCGTTCTTCTCGATCCAGGTGAGGGCGGCGCGAGGGCCCTCCTTCTCCATGATCTCGGCGATCAGGCCGTCGAGGCCCTCCTCGCGGATCATGTCCAGGTGCCGTTCGCGCCGCATCCCGGAGAGCCGGGTCTCCCGGACGACGTCCCGGAAGTCGCGCCCGCTGGTGGCGATCTCGTCCTCGTCGACGAGGAGTTCGACGTGCACGTTCCGCAGGCGCACCGCGTCGTCACCGGTGAACCCCGCCACCGTCGCGTTCAACGCCCCCTCCGCCTGGTGGAACTGGGCGATGTCGTACTCCCGCGAGACCTCGCGCAGCGTCTTCCGTAGATAGTCGAAGAGCGTCTCGCTCATGTCCCGGATGCCGCGGGCCACGACCTGGGCCGGGTCCGCGACCCGGCACACGAGGTCCACCCGGCTGCGGAAGGAGAACGTGTGGTCACGGCTGAGGAGCGGGATGTCGAGGACGAGCCGGTGCTCCGTCAGGTCGACGGTGAACATCCCGCTGTACGCGCCGAAGCGGGAGGAGGGGATCTCCTCCCCGGTGCGTATCGTCAGGGACGGACCGCTCGCCCGGACCAGGACCAGCGCGCGGCCGGGCTGCGGCGGCCGTACCGGACTCGTCAGCCGCCACTTGGGCAGTTCCTCGTAGGACAGCACCGGGTCGTAGGTCTGCTGTTCTCCCACGGGTACCTCCTTCCACTTCCTCGGGACGTCCGTCCGTCTCGGACGGGGCGGTTCGAACGGTCGGGTCGCACGGTCGCGCCGCACGGTCGGGTCGTACTCGGGACGTCCGGTTCAGGTCGTACGGGCCAGCGCGGCACGGATCAGTGCGGCGTTCCGGGACGGCCGCTCGCGGTCCTTCGCCCACTTGTCCAGCCACCACAACAGCCGCTCGCGGTGTGAGCCCGGTTTCCGGGAGACGTCCCACAGGAGGCGGTTCAGCGCTTCGAGGGTGGGCCGGCCGCCGCGTTCGGCGTGGACGTCGATCCAGTCGCGCAGCGCGAGCAGGGCCGTGTCCTGCAGCGGGCGGCGGGCCAGCGACCGCGCCCACAACTCCGCCATCCGCTCCTCGTGTTCGGGAAGAACGCTCAGCAGCAGGGGTACGCCGGACACGCCCTCCACCGGCCCGTCGACCATCGGCTCGTACGGCCGGCCCGTCGCGAAGAGGAAGGCGGACAGCGTCTTGACGACCATGGGGGAGAGGTCCTGCGGCTCGGACCAGTCCAGATAGGCGTCGAGCAGCTCCCCCGCCCGCCCCTGGTGCACCAGGTGGACCCCGCCCCAGGCCACGGACGGCAGGGTGCCCCAGTCGTCGTCGCGGTCGAGGGCGTCGTGCAGCACGGCCACCGCGCGCGCCGGCGCCTCCCGGCCGAGGAGCCCGCCCGCCGTGTTCGCGGCCGTCCCGGCGAGCCGCCGCTGACGGGCCGAACTGCCGCCGCGTGCCCAGCCGTGCAGCAGCTCCCACACGGCCTCGGCCGAGTCCTCCCGGCTTCCCGCCACGCCGAGCGCGGTCGCGGCGGCCTGGCGGAGCTGCCAGGAGTCCGCGGCGGCCCAGGTGGTGAGGAAGCGGTGCACCGCGTAGTGGTGGTCGGCCCAGGCGAGGATCCCGGCGGCGACGGCGGCCCGGGCGCGGACCTCCAGGTCGTGGTGGTCGAGGAGCCGGCGCAGCCAGCTGAGCAGGGCCTCGCGCCAGCCGTCGAGCCCGGTCCAGGCGTAGATCAGGACGACCTGCCCGAGCAGCGGGTTCCGGAAGCGCACCCGGGGCGGTCCCGAGGAGCCGGCGTCGAGGCGGATCCACTGCTGTTCGTCGCCGAGCCGGTCCCTGAACCGCACGTCCGGCGGCGCGGGTTCGGGGATCGCGAGCGCGGCCCGGAGCCGTACGGCCGCCTCGGCGACGGTCAGGTAGCCGCTGTCCTCCAGGACGGCGGCGGCCAGCGCGAACGCCACCGCCTCCGGGTTCCGGTGCCGGTCGAACCACGTCCGCACCTGGTCGCTCGGGTCGCGCAGCGCGGCCGCCGCGGCGACCACGTCCCGGCCCGCCGAGATGTCGGCGGCGAGGCGTGCGGCGTGCCGGGCGGCGGGCATCTCGCGCAGCGTGTCGGCGACCCCGCCGGACGCGAGCGTGGCGCGCAGCTCGGCACGGGCCTCCCGTGAACCGCCGTGCCCGAGCACCCGCCGTTCGAGGACGGCCAGCGGGTCCACGGGCGCGAGGGCGTGCACGGCCACCGACTCGGAGCCGTCCGCCCGGACGCTGACGGCCAGGTCCTGGCCGCCGGTCAGGACCAGATGGCAGCCGTGCGCGTGCAGCGCCGCCACGACGGCCGGAAGCCTGCGGGGGAGCGCCTCGAAGTCCCGCGCGCCGGCCCGTCCGTCCTCGACGGCGACCAGGTATCCGCTGTCCTTGACCGGTGGTTCCCACTCGGGGGCGAGGACGGCCGCCGGGTCGAGGAGCCGGTGGCAGACACCGCCGCCGTCGGCGCCGCCCAGCGCGAGGGCCTCGGCGAGCAGATTGACGGCGGTGGCCTCGCGGCCGCTGCCCGAGGGCCCGGCCAGGACCAGGAGCCGGCGCTCGCACAGCGAGGTCAACGCGGAGTCGTACCCCTCGGGCTGGACGAACAGCTCGGTGTGGTCGACCAGTTCCGCGGCGCCGAGCGGCAGCACGGACCCGCCGCCGCGATGGGCGGCGCGGGCGTGCCGCTCGCCTCCGGCGTTGAACCCGCCGCCGAAGCTGACCGTGTCGTTGAAGAGCGCCAGGGTGCCGATCCGGGTGCCGGACGCGTCGGCGTTGAGACGCTGCGCGATGAGGTCCGCGATGGCGCCCGCCCGCTGCGCCTCGGACCGTTCGGCGTCGTCGGCGGCCGAGCCCTCCTTGAGGGAGCGCAGGGCGTCGGACTCGCTGACGGGGCCGTCCTGCTCCGGCCCGCCCCCGCGTGGCTCGCCCTTCGCGGAGCCCTCGGACGCGCCCTTCGGGGCGTCGGGAGAGGAAGGCGGGGTGGGGGTGGGATCGGAGCGGTCAGTCTTACCGCCGGCCGACGGCTCGACGGTGGTTTCCTCGCTCATGGCACAGGTCTTCCGGGGTGGGTCGGCGAAGAGGCGGCACGAGCACGGCCGCCTCCACTGATCGGGGACGCGCCGCCCCCTCCGAGCGAGGACGTACTGCCCTCGCTGGTCGGGGACGTCCCGCCCTCTCTGATCGGGGACGTACGGACGTCGTCAGGAGACGTTCCAGTCGCCCTTGATCTCGACCTTCTCGTTGAAGATCTGGGCGTTCTTGATCAGCGCCGCGGTCACCTGCGGGCCGCCGCGCCCGGAGGCCGCGACGGCCTCGTCGACGAGCTGCCGGATGTCGGTCTCGAAGTCCCGGTCGCGCAGCATGTGCGCCTGGAGCATCCGCTCCAGGTCATGCTGGCCGGTTTCGTCGTCCGGCGCGTCGGTCACCCGCTCAAGGGCGGCCTCGGCGTCGCCGTCCCCGCGGAACCGTTCCCTGATCCGGGCGACCAGCCGGGCCCCACCGGTCCAGCCGCTCCGTCCGGCCTCCTGGCCCGTGGCCTCCAAAGCACCCTTGACCACGAGCGCGACGCCCGCAGCGGCGATGGCCGTCAGTGGATCCATGTGTTCCCCCGGTTGTTCCGCGCACTCACCCGCACACGAGTGAGGCCATTCAAGTGCTCACCGTGCGGGACGCCAGGGGTTCGGCGAACAATGACCGAAATCCGACGGCCTGTCGGGGCGGGTGATGGCCGGATCTCGTACGGGGACGGGCGCGACGTCAGTGGACGGAGAAGCCGCCGTCCACGAAGAGGGACTGGCCCGTGACGTACGCGGAGGAGGTGCTCGCCAGGAAGACGGCCGCGCCCGCGAAGTCCTCGGCGAGACCGTTGCGGCCGACCATCGTGCGGGCCGCCAGCGCGGCCACCTTCTCCGGGTCGGAGGAGAGCCGCACGTTGAGCGGGGTCATCACGAAGCCGGGGACCAGGGTGTTGGCCGTGACGCCGTACGGGGACCAGGCCTCGGCCTGCGAACGGGCAAGCGACTCCAGGGCGCCCTTGGACACCCCGTACGCGCCGCTCTGCACGAACGCGCGGTGCGCCTGCTGGGAGGTGATGTGGATGATCCGGCCGAAGCCGCGCTCGGCCATGCCGGGACCGAAGCGCCGGCCGAGGAGGAAGGGGGCCTCCAGGTTCACCGTCATGGTGGTGTCCCAGACCTCGTCGCTGAGTTCGCCGAGCGGGGGTCGGAGATTGATGCCGGCCGAGTTGACCAGGATGTCCGGCTCGCCGAACACGGCCGCCGCCTCCTCGGCCCCGGCCTTGATCCCCGCGCGCGTGCCCAGATCGGCGCTCACCCATGCCGCCCGGCAGCCGTCGGCCGTCAACTCGTCGACGGTCGTGACCAGATCCGCCTCCTTGCGCGCGATCACCACGACGCTCGCCCCGGCGCGGGCGAGGGCCCCGGCGATGGCACGTCCGATGCCGGAGCTGCCGCCGGTGACGAGGGCGGTGCGGCCTTCGAGGGAGAAGAGGTCGGAGAGGTACCCGCCGGGCGTCGTGCTCATCTGGTCTGTGCTCCTCGCGTCGTACGTGTACCGGCCCGTCCGCGTGCGGTGGAGGGCAGGTACACGCATCCTGTCAGACGCGGCTCAGACCAGTTCGGCGAGGAACTCCGTCCAGGTGGAGGGGGAGAGGGCGAGCTGGGGGCCGGTGGGGTTCTTGGAGTCGCGAACGTGGATGGTGGAGGGGCAGGTGGCGACTTCTACGCAGTTGCCGCCGTCACCGGTGCTGTAGCTGCTCTTGAACCAGGCAAGTTCAGTCGTGCTCATAGTGCTCCTCGGATCTCCCGCAACAGGCCCACGGTCGCCTCTACGGACAGAGCCTGTGTCCGCATCCTGGCATACCGCTGCTGGAGGATGCTGACCACTTTGGGGTCGGAGATGAGCTGGCCGGTGCCTTGCCCCTCGCTGTACGCGTACCAGGCGTTCTCCCCGGTCTCCAGGAGGCACAACGGACCGTCGAGCCCGGCGTGGTGCCCGCGCGATTGCGGCATGATCTGGATGTCGATGTTGCGCCGTTCGCTGAGTTCGATGATGTTGTCGATCTGCTCGCGCACGACCTCCGGGGTGGCCACCTGGCGGCGCAGCGCATGCTCCTCGATGACGAAGCTGAAGATCGTCTCCGGGTGGTCCGTGAGGATGTGCGTGCGGTCCATGCGGGCGACCAGGTTCGACTCGATCTTGTCATCGCTCATCGCCGGGAGCTGCTTCTCGAAGAGAGTACGGGCGTATGCGGTTGTCTGGAGCAGCCCTGGAGCGAGTCGAGGCTCGAAGGTGTACAGCGTCACCGCCAGAGGCTCCAACTCCGCCCACCCTTCGAACCACTTCGCAAGCCCCGCCTTGCGCGTCAGATGCTTGGCCGCCGCCCTGATGACGCCGAACGCCTCCAGTACCTCCTCCGCACGGTCCACGAATTCCTTCGACGGCAGACGCCGGCCCTGTTCGATCGAGGCGATCATGGGGACCGAGTACCCCACCAGCGGGGCGAACTGTTCCTGCGTCAGGCACGCTCGTTTACGGAAGACCTTGACCACTTCTCCGAAAGCCTTCAGGCTCTCCGACGTCTCCGGTTCGCTTCCCTTCGGAGCCTCGTCCGTCACCCCGCCACCTCCCGTAACCGTGTGCTCGCACTGAACGGATCCAGGCTCACTGATAGTTACCGGTACCGTCCAGAGCGTGAACCCGTACGCTGCGCAGCGTACGGGTTTCTGACCTGGCAACCCTCCCCGTGCGGCGCCACATTGGCCCCATGACCTCCCCCATGACCCGCGAAGCCGCCGTCACCGTATGTGTGTTCACCCAGCGTTTCAGCTCGACCCCGCGCGGCGCGCGCCTCGCCCGTCGTCTCTCGCTCCACCAACTCGACCGCTGGACCGTCCCCTACGGTTCCGAGGTCTCCGACACCGTCGGGCTCCTGGTCGCCGAACTCGCCGCCAACGCCGTCACCCACGGGCGGGTCCCCGGGCGGGACTTCGAGCTGGTGCTCACGTACATGCCTGGACTGCGGCTGCGGATCGACGTCTCCGACACCCGGGGCGAACGCCGCCCGGCCTCCGTCCTGCCGGGGCCTCTCGACGAGGGTGGCCGCGGTCTGCTCCTGGTCGAGGCGCTCGCGACCCGGTGGTCCGTGCTCGACCGCGTGCCGGTCGGCAAGACCGTACGGGCAGAGCTCGACCTCGGCTCCTGACGTACCTTGATCGGGAAGGAACAACCGGAGGGGGCGGACGACTTGGACACGGAGAACAAGGCGGGCGACGGAGTCCTGGGGCCACGGGTGGCGATTGTCTTCGCGCTGGTGCTCACACTGCTGCTGGCGGCTCTGTCGGGCCTCGTGATGTATCCGGCGGCCCAGCACCTGCGCTCCCTCCAGGACGGCCGACAGGCCGACGCGACGCTGGTGGCCGCCGGCTCGGGATGCTTCCTGGGGGGATGCAAGGTCAGGTTCGAGGCCGAGGGGCGGACCGTGGTGGCGAACCTCCCGGTGGGGAGCAGTCACGGGGAGAACCTGGCCGGTGAACGTCTGACCGTCCGGTACCGGGAGGGCGATCCACAGGTGGTCGCCTCCCAGGATGACGTCGGTGGCGGTGGGCCGGCCGTGGCCACCGTGCTGTTCGGCTCGGGCGCCGTGCTCTTCCTGGTGATGGCGGTCTGGGGGTCGGTCCACGCGCGGCGGCAGCGGCGCGCGTTCGCCTGACACCGTTCCCCGACTGCCGCCAGACTGACCGGTGAGCAGAGGGACGGGGGCTTCAGGGTGACGACGGAGACGGAGAAGGCGCGGGCCTTCCTGTGGGAGCTGCAGGCCCAGGCCGCCGAGGCGACCGGCATGCGGGACGTCGCGCAGGCGACGGACTGGCAGGAACGCATGGTCGAGATCGGGCGGAGGATGCCCGAGGTGTCGGAGGAGCAGCTGCGGCAGGCGGTCGAGTCGGGGATGTCACCCCTGGAACACTGGCCGCCGCGCGGGCCCGACGAGCCCCTCTGGGGCTATCGGCTGATCCACTCGCTGGCGGACCGCCTGGAGACGGCCTTCACCGGCTCCTTCACCCGTCCCGTGCTCGGCATGCTGATCACCGGCGAGATCAACGCCGTGACGCTGCTCGCCCCCGACTCGCAGACGCACATCGTGGCCTTCGAGAGCGAGCTCTTCATGTTCGCCAACCTGTTCGGCAAGGCCGTGGCCCTGGCGATGCCCCACGAGTTCAGAGAGGACGGCTCGGTCGCGTTCTCCCCGGGGATCGACGACGTGCGCCGTCACGTGCGGGACTCCCCGGAGGCCGCGCGCCGCTTCCGCGATGTCGTGCTCGCCTACGTCCTTCGGGGGCGGCCGAGCGGGGCGTCCCCGTACGTGCCGACGCAGGCCGTCAGAGTCATGGGCTCCACCCTTGTGGAGGGAATGGAGCTCTTCGTTCTCGGCCATGAGTACGGTCATGTCATGGCCGGACACCTGGCCGACCGGAAGACCTCGCGTCGCATGCTCGGGACGGGTGACGTCGACGTCACCGAGGTCGCCTGGGAATGGGAGCAGGAGGCCGTGGCGGACATCATCGGCTGGAAGCTGTGCGTCGGGGCCATGGGCGCGAAGTTCGGCCTTGAGCTGGCCCACGCGGGCGTCGAACTGTTCTTCTCCGCCTGCGAGGTCCTGGACCGAGCCGTTTCCCTGCTGCTGACGGGCGAGTACGCACCGGACCCCGGATCCTCCACCCATCCGCCGATCGACATCCGACGCGGGGTCGTGCGTGAGCAGGTCCGGGCGGAGCTCGGCGAGAACGCGGCGTCGCTCCTTGATATGGGCACGATGATCCAGGAGATCGTGGACGTCCTCTGGGAGGAGACCGCCCCCGTGATCCTCGACCTCCACCGGCAGGGCGCCGCTCCCGACGCCCGCTGGACGGCCAACCTCTAGGAGCTAGGAACAGCTCGCCACCGACTTCGCCGAGGCGATCCGCACGGTGGGCACCTTTCGCTCCACGGCCTTGACGCGCAACCGCATTCCTTTCGCGTCCATCCCGACGAGCGTGCCGCACAGCACGCTCCCGTCTGTCTGGACGATCTGCACCCCCGGCTCCCCGGGCCGCGGGCCGTACCAGGTCAGGCCGATCCCCGCGGTGACCACGGCGAGCGCCAGGAACCCCGCGGCGATCGCGCGCCGCAGGTCCCGTACGGCCCGGCGCACGGTCAGCCGCTCCCTGGTGAGCAGTTCCTCCAGCGAGGCATCGGCCACCCGACGCCTCGGCAGCCCGAACGCGGCCCGCATGGCGAAGAAGGCACCGGCCGCGGAGAGCAGCAGTCCCCCCAGCAGGAGCACTCCCACCGTGCCGTGTGCCCAGCCCGACAATCCCTGCAGGGTGTCGGGTCCCTTGACGACGCCGACCGCGGTCAGCAGGCCGAGCAGGGCCGCCAGGCCGTTGCGCCAGTTCTCGGCCTGGGCGCGGACGCGGGTGAGCTCGCTCTCCAGCAGCCTGCGGGACTCCTCGGCCCGCGCCCGGCTGGCCGGTGTGCTGGGCGTACCGGCTGTGACGCGGACGGCCATCAGACGCCCCACTCGACGCGCAGGACCCAGGAGGCCCCGCATCCCGTGTGCTCACCGGCCTCGGGGTGGGTCGCGGAGCAGGCGCAGATGACCTCGACCTCCCGGGAGCCCGCCTCGGCGGCCCGGCGGCGGAGGAGGCGGGCCAGCAGACTGGACCGGTCGAGCGCGTTGGCGTACGAGACGAGCGGCTCGGAGTGCACCGTCTCGTGCCGGCAGCGCGGGCACGGCCCGCTGACCACGACGACCTCGGGCGCCGTCTCGTCCGGATGGAGGCTGACCCGTGCGGTGCCGGCCGCGACCGTGTTCCAGTCCGGGTCCGACTCCACGCGGTACAGCACGTCCTGTTGGTCCGCCACTCGCCCCCCAGCGTTCGTCCGAATTCATCAACCTAACGCTCCGCAGGGGGTGTTGGTGCCGACTTGTGCGCCATGCCCCGATCGCGCCGGCCCGGTGTCCGGTCCGTGGGGTCGCCACGGACCGGACACCCTTCACTCAGCCGACCTGACCCCGGGGTGCGGGGGCGTAACCCGCCGGGCGGGTCGTGAACGTGCCCCGGCCCTGGGTGCGGCCGCGCAGGCGGGACGCGTAGCCGAAGAGTTCGGCCAGCGGCACCGTCGCCTCCACGACCGCCGTACCGGAGCGGGTCGTCTGGTCCGTGACACGCCCGCGGCGGGCCGCGAGGTCGCCGAGGACCGAGCCGACGGACTCGGCGGGGACGGTGACCGTCACGTCGGTCACCGGCTCCAGGAGGGTCATCACGCTCGCGCGGAGCGCCTCGCGCAGCGCGAACCTGCCCGCCGTGCGGAACGCCATCTCCGAGGAGTCCTTCGGATGCGTCGCGCCGTCCGTGAGCGTGACCCGGACACCCGTCACCGGGTGGCCGCCGAGGGGACCCTCGACGAGCGCGTCCCGGCAGCCGGCCTCGACCGCGCGGACGTACTCCTGCGGGACCCGGCCGCCCGTGACGGCCGACGTGAACGCGAACTCCGCCTCCTCGGTGTCCGCGAGCGGTTCCACGTCGATGACGACATGGGCGAACTGGCCCGCGCCGCCGTCCTGTTTGACATGACGGTGGAGCAGCCCGGTGACGCCCTTCGCCACCGTCTCCCGGTACGCGACCTGCGGACGGCCGACCGTGACCTCCAGGCCCCGGTCGCGCCGCAGCTTCTCCACCGCGACCTCCAGGTGCAGTTCGCCCAGACCCGACAGGACGGTCTGGCCCGTCTCCGGGTCGGACCGCACGACGAGCGACGGGTCCTCCTCGGTGAGCCGGGCGAGGGCCGTCGCCAGGCGGCCGGTGTCCGTGCTCCGACGGGCCTCGACCGCGACCGAGACCACCGGGTCGGCGGTCGTCGGCGGTTCGAGGACGATCGGGGCGTCCTGGGCGCACAGGGTCGCCCCGGCGCGGGCGCCCTTCGGGCCCACGACGGCGACGATGTCCCCGGCGCGCGCCACGTCGACCTCGGTCGCCCGGTCGGCCTGGACCCGCAGGATGCGGGCGATCCGCTCGGTGCGGCCGCTGACGGAGTCGAGCACGGTGTCCCCCTTCCCGATCGTGCCCGCGTAGACGCGGACGTAGGTCATCCGGCCGGTGGCCGTCGCGCTCACCTTGAACGCGAGCGCGGTGAACGGCGCCTCCGGGTCCGCCGGCACCTCCCCGCGGACCGGAGGCATGTCCGACGGCGCCGGGAGGTACGCGACGACGGCGTCGAGCAGCGGCTCGACACCCCGGTTGCGGTAGGCCGAACCGCAGAGCACGACCACGGCCTCGCCGGTGAGGGTGAGGTCGCGGAGCGCGCGCGTCAGCGTCCAGTCGGAGAGATCCGTCTGTGCGCAGAACTCCTCCAGGGCGCCCGGATGCAGCTCCGCCACGGTCTCCTCAAGGCGTCGCCTGCGGTGCCGGGCCTCGTCCCGGAGCTCGTCGGGGACCGGCTGGTCGGTGTACGTGTCGGCGCCGTCGGCCCACACGTACGCCCGCATCCGGACCAGGTCCACGACGCCGGTGAAGCCGTCCTCGCGCCCGATGGGCAGCTGGACGGGCAGCGGGACGGTGCCGAGACGGGTACGGATCGACTCCACGGCGGTGTCGAGCTCCGCGCCCGCGCGGTCCAGCTTGTTGACGAACGCGATGCGCGGGACGCCGTGCCGGTCGGCCTGCCGCCACACCGTCTCGCTCTGCGGCTCGACGCCCGCGACGGCGTCGAAGACGGCGACGGCGCCGTCGAGGACGCGCAGCGAGCGCTCGACCTCGTCGGAGAAGTCGACGTGCCCCGGGGTGTCGATGAGGTTGATCCGGTGTCCGGCCCAGTCGCAGCTGACGGCCGCGGCGAAGATCGTGATGCCGCGGTCGCGCTCCTGCGGGTCGAAGTCGGTGACGGTGGTGCCGTCGTGGACCTCGCCGCGCTTGTGAGTGGCGCCGGTGAGGTACAGGAACCGCTCGGTGACGGTCGTCTTGCCGGCGTCGACGTGGGCGAGGATGCCGAGGTTGCGGACGCGGTCGACGAGGTGGGTACGCACGGTGTCGTGCCTTTCGCTGCTGCTGGATGAAGACAGGGCAGCGCGATTCCCGTACGCGGGCCGTCAGGCGGACGGCGGGAGCGTCACGGGTCGGCGATGGCGGGCGCGCAGCCGCCACCGGCCGGAGGGAGAGGCGAGGATCACGTCGTACCGGGCACGGGCGGACGACACGGCGGCGGCGTTACGGCAACGCACGGTCGTCTCCCCTCGGTCGGACGTCTGACGGCACATCGGTCGATGCGCCGCGAGACGTGAGTGTAGGGAGGGGGAGAGGAGGTGCGACAGCGGTTTTCCGGGACCCGGAGGCTGTGGCCGGTGTGTGTCGCGCCTTGCGCTTGCAGCCAACTACCGGCCAGGGAAGGCGAATTGGCCGTTTCTCGTCTGCCTCGCGCCTCGCCCCGGGCGCTTAATGGTGCTCCCGCACGGTGCGGGTGGGAGTGACGAGAGTACGGGGGACGTATGGCTGTCACAGGAAGCACAGGTGCGCCGCCGCCCGCGCCGCCGTCGGAGCCGCCGGGCCCGCCGTCCGGTCCGCCGCCGGGTCCGCCCTCCGGTCCGCCGCCGGGTCCGCCCTCCGGTCCGCCGGAGCCGCCGTCCGGTCCGCCGGGTCCGCCGCCGGAGCCGCCGTCCGGTCCTCCGGAGCCGCCGGACTCACCACAGCTGGATCTCCGCAACGGACGCGTCCTGCGCCTCCGGGTCAGCCGCCGGATGCTGTGGGTGGGTACGGCGGCCTTCCCGCTGCACAACATCACCCGCGTCGAGGCGTACAAGCAACAGCCCGACCGGGCCGCGGCCGTCCTGCGCTTCCTCAAATGGTTCGCCGTGGCCGTGGTGGTCTACGCCGTGATCAACCAGGGGAGCGGCGGCAATGCCGATGTCGGGGACGCCAGCCCGCTCGTCATCGTCCTCCTGATCGCGCTGGCCGGCTTCCTCCTCAGGGAGCTGTTCCAGAAGCCGAAGCCGGTGCTGGACATCGAGATGTCCAGCGGCTCCACGGTGGCCGTGACCCTGCCGAGCGTGGACGAGCTGCGCGACATCGCCGGCTTGATCGCCCGCGCGATCGACAACCCGGCAGCCGAGTTCAACAGGGTCGTGCAGCAGATCAACAGCAACACGAACAACTACGGTCCGGTCGTCACCATGACCGGCGGCCGGAACAACAGGGGGATCAACCTGTGAGCGGCGACACGACGAACAACTACGGCCCCGTGGTCAACATGAACGACGGCCAGGGCAACGTCGGCATCAACTACGGCACGGTCGGCGGCGGTCCGGACGACCGACTCCGCGCCGCCGTCGACGAGCTCACCCGCCTCCTCCAGGGCCTGCGGCCCCACCTCACCCCGGAGCAGGCCCGGACCGTCGACGAGGCGCTGCCCGAGCTCACCCCCGACCGCGCCGCCCTGCGGCAGCGCGGCCTCGTCCTGGCATCCCTCGCGCAGATCGCCGCCGCCGTCGGCGCGTTGGGCCAGCCCGTCGTGGACGCGGTGGGACAGCTGATCGCCCTGCTGGGCTAGGCCGGGCCGGCCGGACGGGCCCCAGGCCTACTCGGCCGGGTCCGTCGGCTGGAGGAGGTCCCAGCGGTTGCCGTACAGGTCCTCGAAGACGGCGACCGAGCCGTAGGGCTCGTGCCGCGGCTCCTCCAGGAACTTGACGCCCGCCTCCGTCATCCGCGCGTGGTCGCGGGCGAAGTCCTCGGTGTGGAGGAAGAAGCCGACCCGGCCCCCCGTCTGGTTGCCGACGGAGGCCTGCTCGGAGTCGTTCTTGGCGCGGGCCAGGAGCAGGCCCGCGTTCCCGAGGCCGCCGACCCCGGCCGCACCGGGCGGGCGGACGACGACCCAGCGGCTTCCGTCGCCCCGGTCGGTGTCCTCGACGAGGTCGAAGCCGAGGGCGTCGGTGTAGAAGGCGATGGCCTCGTCGTAGTCACGGACGACCAGGGTCACAAGTGCGATGGACGGCATTACCCCAACGTAATGCGTGGAAGCGGCAGGAATCTACCCGCGTCAACCCGTGTCGACCCGGGTCGGACCCTCGCTGATGGGAGGGTTCGAACGAGGGTCCGGAGAGGGCCGGGCGAGGGTCGGGGCAGGGGCGGGAGACGCGAGTCCAGGGCTGTGGGCGCACAGCGGGCCGCGTCCGCGGCCGGTGCGAGAATGCCCCGCATGGACGCGCAGCAGTTCGACCGCCTCGCCGCCCGGGCGCGGGCCCTCGCCGAGCGCCCCGGGGACGGCCGGCCGCCCCGCCGCATCCTCGGGCTCGCCGGCCCGCCCGGCGCCGGGAAGTCCACGCTCGCCGCCCGGCTCGTCGCCCGCCTCGACGGGCTCGCCGTCCTCGTCCCCATGGACGGCTTCCACCTCGCCCAGGCCGAACTGGAACGCCTCGGCCGGGCCGCCAGGAAGGGCGCGCCCGACACCTTCGACCCCGCCGGGTACCTCGCGCTCCTCGCCCGGCTGCGCGCCCCCGCCCCCGGCACCACGGTCTACGCCCCCGCGTTCGACCGCGCCCTGGAGGAGCCGATCGCCGGGGCGATACCCGTCGGCCCCGAGATCCCGCTGGTCGTCACCGAGGGCAACTACCTGCTGTACGACGAGGGCGCCTGGGCCGGTGCCCTGCCGCTCCTCGACGAGGCCTGGTACCTCGACCTGGACGCCCGGCGCCGCGTCCCCCGGCTCGTCGAGCGCCACGTCCGCTTCGGCAAGGACCGCGCCCGCGCCGAACGCCAGGTCCAGGACTCGGACGAGGCGAACGCCCGCCTGGTCGCCCGCGGCCGCGACCGCGCCCACCTCGTGGTGCCGATGACCTGACGCCGGCCCAGGGGCTGCCCTGCCGGTCAGCCCGCCGCGTGCCGCGCCGCCGCCACCGCGAGCGCCCGGATCAGCGGGTGCGGGCGGGTGCCGTCGCCGGCCAGTTCCGGTTGGAAGAGGGTCGCCAGGAAGAAGGGGTGCGAGGGGAGTTCGGCGATGCGGATGCCGCCCTCCTCGTCCGCGCCCGTGAACCGCATGCCGTGCGCCCGCAGGGTGTCCAGGTGGCGGCTGTCGGGGCCGTAGTTGCAGTGGTAGCGCTCGGTGGTCCGCTCCGCGCCGAGGGCCTGCTCGGCGAGCGAGCCCGGAGTGACCCGTACGACTCCCTCGTGGCCCACCAGCGAGCAGGCGAGGGGCGCGATCAGCAGGTCGCCGGCGTCGGCCGACGGGTCGTTCTCCGCGTGCGCCGCACCGGTCAGACCGCAGACGTCCCGCGCGTACTCCAGGAGCGCGTGCTGGAAGCCGCC
Source organism: Streptomyces sp. CB02980 (assembly GCF_014451325.2). GTDB lineage: Bacteria > Actinomycetota > Actinomycetes > Streptomycetales > Streptomycetaceae > Streptomyces. The sequence goes on from NZ_JACSCH020000013.1 coordinate 211,675, forward strand.
GCAGGTGCCGAGGAACGGGATGCCGTCCTCGCGGGCCGTGCGGATCGCGGCCAGCGCCCCCGCCTCGCTCGCGTACGGGCTCCCCGGGAGCACCCACACCGCGTCGAAGCCCTTCACCGCGCCGGGTGTCTCCGCGTCCCCGGTCGGGATCCAGTAGGCGTCGAGGGCGAGGCCGTCACGTTCCGCGAGGGCGTCGAGGAGGACGGGGATCCGGACGTGGGAGCGGACGTGCGGGGAGCGGTCGCCGACCAGGGCGATCCGAGGGGTGTGAGGGAGGGGGTGCGTGCTGTTCATGGGGACCATCCTTGACGCCGCCGCCCGTTCACGTCCAACGATGATCACTGCACTGTCCATCAAGAACGCTTATACCGGCCTGGATAGGGTGGCCGTATGACCACCGATCAGGAACTGCCCGACTGGGAGCGCCGCGTCGCCGCCCTCTGGGAGCGGCTCGACACGTACGAGCCCGCCGACTTCCGCGCCCGTGTCGCCGCCCTCGCCGCCGAGCGCCCCGAGGACGACGCGGCCGCCCTCTTCGAACAGGGCGCCGCCCACGACTCCACCGGAGAGCCGGAGCAGGCCGTGCGCCTCTACCGGCGGGCCCTCGACCAGGGCCTCACCGGACTGCGCCGCCGACGGGCCGTCATCCAGCTCGCCAGCAGCCTGCGCAACCTCGGCCGCCCCGACCGCAGCGTCGAACTCCTCACCGCCGAGCGCGCGATCCCCGCCGCCGAGCTCGACGCCGACGAGGCCGCGCTCTCCGGCGCCGTCGACGCCTTCCTCGCCCTCGCCCTCGCCGACACCGGCCGCGACCGCGAGGCCGCCGCCCTCGCCCTCGGCGCCCTCGCGCCCCTGCTGCCCCGCTACAACCGTTCCCTCGCCCACTACGCGCAGGCCCTCCTCACCGCCCCCGACGGGTCCTGACGGGCCCGGCGCGCACTCCATGGACCCGCACCTCCTGCGTACGTACGTCACCGTCGCCCGGCTCGCCTCCTTCTCCGAGGCCGCCCGCGAGCTGGGCTACACCCAGTCCGCCGTCTCCCAGCACATCGCCGCCCTGGAGGCCGACCTCGCGCTGCCGCTGCTCACCCGCCGGCCGGTCGCCCCGACCCCGGCCGGGGAGCGGCTCCTGGAACACGCCGGGGCGCTGCTGCTCCGGCTCGACGCGGCCCGCGCCGACCTCGACCGGTTCGCGGCCGCGCCCCGCGCCACCCTGAGCGTCGCCGCCTCCCCGCTCGCCCTGCACGCCCGTACCCTCGCCGCGCTGCCCGCCACCGGCGTCACCCTGCGGGCCCTGCCCCGGGAGGCGGTGCCCGCCGCCGTCGCCACCGGCGAGGCCGACGCCGGGCTCGTCGACGGCATCGCCGCCCCCAGCGACCCGCTGCGCCTGCCCGACGTCGCCCCGCTCGCCGCGACCGGCGTCGCCGAGGAGCCGCTCGCCGTCGTCCTGCCCGCGACCCATCCGCTCGCCGGGCGCTCCGGGCTCCGCCTCGACGACCTCGTCGACGCCCGCTGGCTCGACGCGCCCGCCGCCGGCCTCCCCCTCGACCGGCTGCGGGGCGCCCACGGCGGACCGGCCGGGCGGGGCTTCCGTACCGCCCTGCGCTACGAGGGCACCGACACCCGCACCCTCGCCGCGCTGGCCGCCGCCGGTCACGGCCTCGCCCTGCTGCCCGCGCCGGTCGCGGCGGACGTCTCCGGCGCCATCGCCGTCCCCCTGATCGCGCCCCGGCTCGTCCACCGCATCGAACTCCTCCTGCCGGCCGCCTCGCGGGCCGAACCCACCGGCCCGGTGGCCGAGTTCACCCGACGGCTCAAGAGCTGACACCGGCAGTCGCTACCCTGTGCGCAACGGCGACGGAAGGCGGGCGGGCGTGGGGTGGCTGCGACGAGGACCCAGGCGGGACGGCGACGACGCACCGAGGGACCCCGAGTTCGCGTACTTCTCGCAGCGTGAGGCCGCGCTCTTCCGCGGCCGCGTCCGGGAGACCTTCGCCGAACTCGGCCTGGAGGTCAGTGTCTACGCCGACCACGTCGTCGACGACAAGGGCCGCCGCTTCGGCCTCGGCAACCTCGCCGCCGTCTGTCACCAGGACCGGCGCGGCCCCCGCGTCTGGCCCGGCATGATCAACCGGCACATCGGCCTGGTCGTCCGCGCCATGGACGGCCCGTCCGCGCTCGACACCCTGCCGCCCGAGCAGATCCGCTCCCAGCTCTACCCCCGGGTCGTCAGCGGTGACGGCATCGACGCGGCCGCCTTCGGGTACGCGCGGACCGTCGCCCCCGGCCTGTACGAGATCCTCGCCCTCGACCTGCCCGAGAGCGTCATGATGCTCACCGACGAGGCGCTCGAACGGCTCGGCGACCACGCCCAGCTGCGCGACCGGGCCCTGCGCAATCTGCGCGGGCTGCCCGTCGAGGAGCACGAGACCGTCCGCGACGCCGACGGCATGTGCTTCGAGATCATCCTCGGCGACTCCTTCTACACCGCGAGCCGCGTCCTCGACCTGGAGGGCGTGGCCCGGCGGGTCACCGGGCTGCCGCTGGGCGAGCACGGCGCCCTGGTCGCGATGCCGTTCCGGCACCAGCTCGCCTTCCACCCCATCCGCGACACCTCGATCATCCCGGCCCTCGGCGCGATGGCCTCCTTCGCCGCCTCCGGGTACGAGGACACGCCGGGCGCCATCAGCCCGTACGTCTTCTGGTGGCGGGGCGGCACGCTCACCCAGCTCAGCGAGCACGACGAGGAGCGCGGGGACCTGCGGATCGTCGTCGGCGACGACTTCCAGGAGCTCCTGGAACGGCTCATCGCCCAGGGCCCGGACCTCCGCTGAGCGGTCGCGGCCCCGGTCGTCGCCCGGCAGGATGCTGTACGTCCAGGATGCAGCGGAGCCGAGAAGGAGACCCCATGTCGAGCACCCCCGCCCCCGAAGCGGCCGAGGAGCGCGGCGAGACCCCCGTCCCGTTCACCGCGGACGACTACCGGGCCCGGATGGCCCGCGCCGCCGAGTCCGCCGCCGACGCCGGACTCGCGGGCGTGATCGTCGCACCGGGCCCCGACCTCGTCTACCTCACCGGCTACCGGCCCACCGCGATCACCGAGCGGCTCACCGCCCTCGTCATCGCCCCCGGACAGGAACCGGTCCTGGTCGTCCCGACCCTGGAGGCCCCCGACGCCGAGAAGGCCGCCGGGGCCGCCGCGCTCACCCTGCGGGACTGGACCGACGGCGAGGACCCGTACGCCGTCACCGCGCCGCTCCTCGACGACGACGGCAGGTTCGGCGTCAGCGACAACACCTGGGCCATGCACCTCCTCGGCCTCCAGCAGGCCCTTCCGGGGACCTCGTACGTCTCCCTCACCGAGGCCCTGCCGATGCTCCGCGGCGTCAAGGACGCCCACGAGCTGGCCCGGATCGCGGCCGCCGGGGCCGCCGCCGACCGGGCGTACGGCGAGATCCTGAAGGTCCGGTTCGCCGGCCGCAGGGAGACCGACGTCGCCGCCGACCTCGCCGCGCTGCTGCTGCGCTTCGGGCACTCGCAGGTCGACTTCACCGTGGTCGGCTCGGGCCCCAACGGCGCCAACCCGCACCACGAGGCCGGCGACCGGGTCATCGAGCGCGGCGACATGGTGGTCCTCGACTTCGGCGGCCTCAAGCACGGGTACGGCTCCGACACCACCCGTACCGTCCACGTCGGGGAACCCACCGACGAGGAGCGGCGCGTCCACGACCTCGTCCGGGAGGCCCAGCAGGCCGGCTTCGAGGCGGTACGGCCCGGGGTCGCCTGCCAGGAGGTCGACCGGGCGGCCCGCAAGGTCATCACGGACGCCGGGTACGGCGAGTACTTCATCCACCGCACCGGCCACGGCATCGGCGTCACCACCCACGAACCGCCGTACATGATCGAGGGCGAGGAGCTCCCGATCGTGCCGGGCATGTGCTTCTCCATCGAGCCCGGCGTCTATCTGCCGGGCCGCTTCGGCGTCCGGATCGAGGACATCGTGACGGCGACGGAGGACGGCGCGGGGCGCCGCTTCAACAACACCCCGCACGAGATGGCCGTCGTGGACTGATCGTCAGCCGTCCGTCAGGACGACCGCCGATCCGCCGGGGAGCCGCAGGACCCCGTCCCCCGCCGGGGTCTCGACCGGCTCCCACGCCGCCAGGACCTGGTCGCGGCCGTTGGAGCCGAGCGGGATCACCGCCGGTTCCTTGCCCAGGTTGACCGCCACCCGCAGGATCCCGCGCCGGAAGACCAGCCAGCGGGCCTCCTCGTCGAAGGCCACCTTGACGCCCGCCAGGTCCGGGTCCGTCAGGTCGGGCAGGGTGCGGCGCAGCGCGATGAGCTGGCGGTACCAGGCGAGCAGCCGCTTGTGCGGGTCCCGCTCGCGCTCCGCCCGGTCCAGGACCGAACGGTCACGGGTGGCGGCCTCCTGCGGGTCGGGAACCTCGTTCTCGTCCCAGCCGTGCTCCGCGAACTCCCGCCGCCTGCCCCGCCGTACGGCCTCCGCGAGCTCCGGGTCGGTGTGGTCGGTGAAGTACTGCCAGGGCGTGGTCGCCCCCCACTCCTCGCCCATGAAGAGCATCGGCACCGAGGGGCCGGTGAGGACGAGGGTCGCCGCGCAGGCGAGCAGACCGGGGGAGAGGGAGGCCGAAAGGCGGTCGCCCAGGGCCCGGTTGCCGATCTGGTCGTGGGTCTGCGCGTACCCGAGGAAGCGGTGGGCGGGGGTGCGCTCCCGGTCCACCGGACGCCCGTGACGGCGGCCCCGGAACGCCGAGTGCGTGCCGTCGTGGAAGAAGACATGGGTGAGCGTCTTCGCGAGCGCGGCCATCGGGGCGCGCGCGAAGTCCGCGTAGTAGCCCTGGGATTCGCCGGTCAGAGCGGTGTGCAGGGAGTGGTGGAAGTCGTCGTTCCACTGGGCGTGGATCCCGATGCCGCCGAGCGCGCGCGGGGTGGTCGTGCGCGGGTCGGCGAGATCGGACTCGGCGATCAGGAAGTGCGGGCGGCCCTGCTCCTTCGCCAGCTCGTCGACGGCCGCCGACAGCTCCTCCAGGAAGGTCAGGGCCCGGGTGTCGGCGAGCGCGTGCACGGCGTCGAGCCGCAGCCCGTCGATCCGGTAGTCCCGCAGCCAGGCGAGCGCGCTGCCCCGGAAGTACGCCCGGACCTCGTCCGAGCCGGGTGCGTCCAGGTTCACCGCGGCGCCCCAGGGCGTGTGGTGGGTCTCCGTGAAGTACGGTCCGAAGAACGGGAGATGGTTGCCGTCGGGTCCCAGGTGGTTGTGCACCACGTCCAGGACCACGCCCATGCCGAGCCCGTGCGCCGCGTCCACGAACCGCTTCAGCGCCTCGGGGCCGCCGTACGGCTCGTGCACCGCCCACGGCGCCACCCCGTCGTATCCCCAGCCGCGGACCCCGGGGAACGGACACAGCGGCATCAGCTCCACATGGGTGACACCGAGGCCCGCGAGCTCCCCGAGGCGCGCGGCCGCCGCGTCCAGGGTCCCCTCCGGGGTGAAGGTGCCGAGGTGCAGCTCGTACAGGACGGAGCTGCGGAGCCGCAGCCTCGGGGACTCGTTCCGCCAGACGTACGCGGAGTGGTCGACGACCGCGCTCAGCCCGTCGGGTCCGTCGGGCTGCCGGCGGGCGCGCGGGTCGGGCAGCAGGTGCCCTCCGTCGAGTGAGAAGCCGTACCGGTCGCCGTCCTCGGCGGGTACGACCCCCGTCCACCAGCCGTCCCGCTCGGCGTCCCGCTCCAGGGGATGCGCGGAGCCGTTCAGCTCCAGCGTCACCCGGTCACGGGCGTTCGGCGCCCACACCTCGAAGAGCACGGAAATCCCCTCGTCGACGGACCAGCCACTCCACGACTGACTACCGCGACCATCCTGGCAGTCAGGACCCCGTCACGCCCGGTGTGTCCCACACGTAGTTGATCGCCCGCTCGAAGGTGACGTAGCCCGCACGGGCGAACGACGCCGCCATCGGCACGTTGCCCAGGTCCGTCGCCGCCCGGATCCGCGGGACGTCGGCGGCGGCCAGGACGCGCGTGCCCTCCGTCAGGATGTCGTCGATGTAGCCGTGGCCGCGGTGGGCGGGCAGGACGCCGATGTACGCGATCGTGTGGTGGTAGTTGTTCCGCGCGGGGACGACGAAGCCGACCGGCTCGCCGGTCTCCGGCAGTTGGGCCACCTGCCACCACTCCTGCGGCGAGGAGTAGTGCGCGAACTCCTCGTCGTAGTGCAGCTCCGCGGCCTCGCGGGCCGACAGACCGGAGGCGAGATCCGCCTGGCCGTGCGCGTCGAGCGTGCCCTCCATGACCGGCGTCATCAGCGCGACCAGGTCCTCGCGGTCCCGCACCGGGCGGAACTCCAGACGGCCCTTCGGCTCCGGTACGGGGGTGCCGGGCCGCCACTCCAGGCGCAGCCGCTCGACGAGCGGGCGGGCGCCCGTGGCCAGCAGGGCACCGAAGACGGACTCCAGGAGCGACCGGGTCTCCGGCACCTCACGCCAGTCCGCCGGCATGAAGCGGCCGAACTCCGGGCGCTGCGTGCCCGCCGGGATCACGGCGGCCGTGGCGGTCTCCAGGAGCCGCAGACCGATCTCTGCGCGCTCCTCCTCCGGCAGTTCCGTGGCGAGGTCGAAGAAGTCGAGCGCCTGCGGGGCGCCGCCGGCCGCACCCGCCCACCAGGAGAGCCGGCCGAGGAGCCGGTCGCCGTCGAGGGCGACCCACATCCACTCGGGGAGGCGGCGGCCGGTGGCGAGGTCGTCGGCGAGCTCGTGGTCGAGCGAGTAGGTGAGGCGGAGGAACAGGTCGAGTTCCTCGGGTCCGGCGAGCGGACGTATGACGAGGTCGCGCGCGCCGGTGGTGCCGGGCGTGCCGGTGGTGCCGGGCGTGCTGGTGGTGCTCGAAGAAGACGTGGTCACGTCGTGTTTCCCCCTGGGGATCCGTGCTGTGGAGACGCCAGACCGTAACAGCGACCATCGCCGAGGGGGTACGGGGTTTCCCGGCCGGAGGCCCTTCTGGACACTGCGGGCCCGACGGACCGACAATCACAGATGTGACGACCCCTTTCGAGCTTCCGGCGAACACCCCTCGGCTGACCGACGCCGAGCGGGACCGCGCGCTGGTGCTGCTCCGTGAGGGCGCCGCTCAGGGCCGCCTCTCGCACGACACGTTCGTCTACCGGATGGAGCGCGCGCTCCAGGCCCGGCGCCCCGACGAACTCGCCCTGCTCACCGCCGACCTGAGGACCGAGGGCACCTGGACCCGCCGGGTGGTGGGCGCGGTCGAGCGGATGTCCGCGTTCACGGCCAAGCTGGGACGCGCCTGGTCCGCGGAGCGCCTGCCGAAGCTGCTGCTGCCCTTGCCCGGCCCGCACCCCCTGCGCATCGGCCGCGACCCGGTCAACGGCCTCCGCCTCAGCCACGAGACGGCCTCCCGGCTGCACGCCGAACTGTCGATGCAGAGCGGGATGTGGATCCTCCGCGACCTCGGCTCGACGAACGGCACGACGGTCAACGGCCGCCGGGTCACGGGAGCGGTGGTCGTGAGGTCGGGCGACGTGGTCGGCTTCGGCCAGATGTCGTTCCGCCTGTCGCACGGCTGAGCCGCTGGTACACACCCCGTCCCGTCACCCGTTCGGCGGTATGCGGCGGGCGGCGCGGCGCGGGCGGTGATGGGCTGTGGGGACGCGCGCCACGATCTCCGGCCGCGGCACCCACCGCCGATCGACAGGGGGCGCGATGAGCCACGAGCAGAACCGCGAGCCGGGCCGAGGCATGGGGAACGACCGGCCGGAGGTGCCGCCCGGGGACCCCTGGACCCGGCTGCCGTCCATGGCGCCGGCGACGCCGCCGCCGGCCGGTGGTCGGCCGGGTGAGGGCGTGGGTGCCGTGGTGCCGGGCGGTCTCGCGCCGCTGGCGGCGCGGGTGCGGACCGCGCCCGGCGACGGGGGAGCGCCCGGGGCCCGGGTCGTCGCGCCGAGTCCCCTCGACCCCGGTGCCTCGCGTGACCCGCACGGGATCCACCGGACCCTGCGCGAGGAGTTTCCGCGCACCTACGACCCGCTGCTGCGGGCCTGGGTGCTCAGTCGGTACGCGGACGTGGCCACCGCCCTCACCGACAGCCGTTTCACCCACGGGCACCGGCCCGGCGACCCGCCGTGCGCGCGGGCCCACGTCGACGTCGACGTGGCGGCCCTCCGTTCGGTCACCGAGCGGACGGCGTACGTCCTGGCCCGCCGGATCGCCGAGCGGCCCCAGGCCGACCTGGTCGCCGACTTCTGCCACTGGCTCCCCGCCGGAACCGTCGCCGCCGCCGTGGGCGTGCCCTACCGCGACATGATGCGGCTCGTACGCGGCCGGGCCGCCGGGGCCCTCGCCGGGGAGTGCGGCGGGCAGATCGCCGTACGGGAGAAGGCCCTCGCCTCCTTCCTCGGCAACGTCCTCTCGGACCCGGACCAGGTCGCCGCCCTGCGCGACGCCCCCGCCGACCTCGTGGGCCGGGCCTGGGCGGAGTCGCTGCGCCGTGACCCGCCCGTGCAGATCGCCGTGCGACGTACCGCCGCCGAGGTCCCCGTCAGCGGCGGCGTCCTCCCCGCGGGCGCGTCCGTCGCCCTGCTCGTCGGCTCGGCCGGCCGCGACCCGGAGCGCTTCCGCGAGCCCGACCGCTTCGACCCGCTCCGTGACGACCCGGGCCAGCTCACCTACGGCAGCGGCTTCTGCCCGGCCGTGATCCTGGCCGGTCTGGAGGCCGAGTACGCCCTGCGGGCCCTGTTCACGGCCATGCCCCGGCTCCGCCTCGCCGACGGATTCCGGCCGGTGTGGACCGGCCTCATCACACGGGCGCCGCGGAGCCTGATCGTCCGTCCCGGTGGCTGATCCCGGGGTGGGGAGGTGCTCGTCCGCCCGCTGCTAGGGTGACGTGTGCTCGTCAAAGAGCGCCTGTTTCTGTACCACTTTCAACGGGGATTCAAACGTGAAGAAGCGTCATGTCCGCGCGATCGCCGTCTTCGGCATCGCGGTCGTCGCCCTGACCGGTGCCCGCGGCTCGCACGGCGGCGGCTGCGGCAGCAGCAGCTCCGGCAGTTCGAGCAGCAGCAACCACAACAGTGACAGCGACAGCACCTCCGGTGGCACCTCCGGCGGCTCCCTCCCCGGCGGCTCCAGCAGCGCCGACAAGGCGATCCGCGACGTGACCATCAAGGAGTGCAAGTACGACGCGGCGACCAAGAACCTCGTCGCCCGCATCACCGTGAAGAACGACGGCGCGCTCGACTACGACTACAACGTCACCATGACGTTCAAGGGCGACATCGGCGGCACCGCCTCCCCGGTGACCTCGACCATGACCGCCATCGCGGTCGCGGCGGGCGCCTCCGAGAGCGTCGACCTGACCGCCGACTACCCCGGCACGGGCGACGGCTCCGAGTACATCAAGTGCGAGGTCTCGCGCGCCTCCCGCTCCTGACGATCGTCGGCGCGGTGCGGGACGCCCTCCAGAGGGCGTCCCGCCTTTTCGTGTCCCTTGCGGAGTCGTGGCGGGGGGAGTCGGGGTCGCCTCACTCCGTCCGCGCCAGCAGTGCCACCGGCCGCTCCGCGAACAGCTCCGCCAGTTTCAGCTCCGTCGCCGGGCCGCCGATGAACTCCCGCACACCGTCCAGGACATCGGCCCAGCGGCCCTCCGGGAGGACCAGCTCCGTGTCCTGCCAGCCGCCCGCCTCCCAGAGGCGCAGCGGTAGCCGGGTGACGGCGGTGATCACCTCGTCGGAGCGGGTGAAGGCGAGGCAGTGGGCGGCCGTCGGGCCCTCGGCCGTCAGCGGGGCGTACCCGCCCCGGGCGCCGAAGGCCGCGGGGCGCTCGCGCCGCAGCCGCAGTGCCGCCCGCACCAGGGCCGTGTGATCGTCGTCCGCGCCGATCGTGAACGGGGCCCGGTTGTCCGGGTCGACCAGGGCCCGGTACTCCCGCTCGGTGTTCTGGTACAGCTCCGGCACCCCCGGCATCGTCAGCTGCGTGAGGAGCGCGCCCAGGGCGTGCGCCCGGATGTGCGGCTCCAGGGCGAAGGCCGCCTCCGAGGCCGCCCGGAGCGGGATGCGGCCGGGCCCGGCCGCCGCGAACTCCTGCACCGCCCGCTCGTACTCCGTGTCGGGCTCCGTCCAGCTGGTCCGAAGCCCCGCCTCCCGTACGGACTTGAGGATCGCCGGGCCGAGCCGGTCCGGGTCGGGGGCGCCGAAGCCGAAGGCGGTCTGCCAGGCCGTCCAGGCCACGTGCGGGTCCGGCGCCGGCACCCCCGCGACCTCGCCGAGGAGATCCGCCCACACCTGCGGGCACTGCGAGAGGACCGCGATCGCGGCCCGGACGTCGGCACTGCGCTTGGTGTCGTGCGTGGACAGGACGGTGCCGGTGCCCGGCCAGTCCTGTGAGATCCGCCGGCAGTACGCGTGGAACTCGTCCACCGGAACCGCCGGGCGTCCCGCGTCACCGCCCACCTCGTTCGCCGAGAGCAGCGGGGTGTACCGGTAGAAGGCCGTGTCCTCCACGGACTTGGCCCGCAGCGCCGACGAGGTCTGCGCGAACCGGGCGCGGAACGACCGGTGTTCGGGCCCGTCGCCGAGCGCCCCGAGCGCCAGGTCCCGTACGACGTCGACCGCCGCGGCCTCCTCCGGCACCGCGAAGGCCGCCTTCGCGCCGCGCGCCGCCTCCGCGGTCAGCACCTCCTCGCCGCCGGTCCGGTAGGGGCGATAGACCGGGACCCGGACGAGGAGTTCGCGGACGGCGGTGCGCAGCGCCCAGGGCGCGTGGTCCCGCAGGGCGGGGTCGGCGGCGCAGATCCGCTCCGCGATCCGGGTCAGGACGGCCGTCTCGGCGGCCAGGTCGTGGCCGACCACCTCGTACGCGGCGCGCCGCTCGGTCGCCTCCCAGCGGCCGCCCCTGTCCCCGGCTCGGCAGACGAACTCCCGGTACAGATCGGTCAGTTCATGGGCGCCGACCGGATCGGTGAACACCCCGTCGACGTGCCGCAGGGCGTCGTACCCGGTGGTGCCGGCCACCGGCCAGGCGGCGGGCAGGGTCTCCGGACCGGTGAGGATCTTCTCGACCACCGTCCAGCAGTGCCCGCCGGTGGCCGCGGCGAGCTGCTCCAAGTAGCCCTGGGGGTCGGCGAGTCCGTCCGGGTGGTCGATCCGCAGCCCCTCGACCACCCCGTCCCGGACCAGCTCCACGATCTTCGCGTGGGTGGCCCCGAACACCTCGGGGTCCTCCACCCGTACCCCGATCAGATCCGAGATCGTGAAGAAGCGCCGGTAGTTGAGCTCCGTGCGGGCGAGCCGCCACCAGGCGAGCCGGTACCACTGGGCGTCGAGCAGCTCGTCGAGCGGCAGCCCCTCCGTGCCGGGCCGCAGCGGGAAGTCCTGGCCGTCCAGGCGCAGCGATCCGTCCGCGACCCGCAGCCGGTCCCGTACCTCCGGAAGCCGCGCGGGCAGCACCGGGAGCAGCAGCCGGCCGTCCCCGGCGGACCGGTCGATGTCGAACCAGCGGGCGTACGGCGAGGCGGGACCGTCGCGGAGCACGGCGCGCAGCGCGTGGTTGTGCCGGGCGGAGGCCGCCATGTGGTTGGGCACCAGGTCGACGACGAGGCCGACCCCGTGCGCCCGCGCGGTCGCGGCGAGGGCCCGCAGCCCCTCCTCGCCGCCGAGTTCGGCGCGCACGGACCGGTGGTCGGTGACGTCGTACCCGTGGGTCGAGCCGGGGACCGCCTCCAGGACGGGGGAGAGATGGAGGTGCGAGACCCCGAGGCCCGCGAGGTGCGGCACGGCCCGCTCGGCCGCCGCGAACGGGAACTCCGGCTGGAGCTGGAGCCGGTAGGTGGCGGTGGGAAGGGCGGGCAGGGACGAGGCCGAACCGGACGGGAAGGCGGTCGGGCCGGACGGGAGGGAGGTCATGCGAACGTACGTACCCCGCGAGAGGGCTTCTGTGTCATCGCCCCATGCACCCGTTCGTGTGCATCGCGTTACGTTCGCCCGATGCTCCGGATGTATCGCGACACCCTCTCCCTGCTCGGTCCCGCCCTGCCGGTCGTCTCCTTCCTCGGCCGGCTGCCCACCGCCATGTGCCAGCTGGGCAGCCTGCTCCTGGTCGCCGAGACGAGCGGCTCCCTCGCCACGGCCGGCCTGGCGGGCGGGGCGCTCGCGGCGGGGCAGACCGTCGGCGGGCCCGTCATCGGACGGCTCACCGACCGGCACGGCCAGCGCGGGGTCGTCCTCGCGGCCTCCCTCGCCAATGCCGTGGCCGTCACCGCCCTGGTCCTCGCCGCGCTCGCCCACGCCCCCACGGCCTGGCTGATGGTCCTCGGCGGGCTCGCCGGGGCGACCGTCCCCCAGGTCGGGCCGCTCGCCAGGACCCGCTCGGTGGCCCTCGCCCGCCGCTCCGGCGCCGACGACCGGACCGTCGGCACGGTGCTCTCCTTCGAGGGCACCCTCGACGAGGTGTCCTTCGTCCTCGGCCCGGCGTTCGTCGGCCTCGCCGCCGCCCTCGCCCACCCGGCGGCCGCGCTCCTCCTGGCGGCCCTCCTGCTCGCCGTCTTCGGTACGGCCTTCGCCCTCCACCCGACGGCGCGGGCCACCCTTCCGGAGCCGTCGGCGTCCACCCGTACGGGCGCCGCCGAACGGACGCGGCTGCCGGGATCCGCGTACGCCCTGCGCGGCACGATGGTCCTCCAGGGCGCCATGTTCGGTGCCTCGCAGGCCGGGATCACCGCGCTCACCGAGGAGCTCGGCGCGCCCGCCCAGGCCGGTCTCGTCTACGCCGCGATGGGGGTCATGAGCGCCGCCGTCGGTCTCTCCATGGCGGCCGTGCCCGCCCGGATCGGGCTGACGACCCGCTGGCGCGCGGCGACCGCGGCGCTGGTCGTCCTCTCCGTACCGCTGCTGTTCGCCGGCTCCCTCGGCGCCCTGTACGCGGTCGTCGTCGTCCTCGGCGCCGCCTACGCCCCGCACCTGATCACCGTCTTCGGGCTCACCGAGCGGACCGTGCCGGCCGCCCGGCTCGCCGAGTCCATGGCCTTCCTCACCAGCGGGGTCGTGGCCGGTCAGGCCCTCGCCCTGGCCGTCTCGGGCCGGCTCGCCGAAGGCCACGGCGCCCCCGCCGCCTTCGCGGTGGCGGTGGGGGCGGCCGTGGCCTGCGCGCTGCTGTCCTGGACGGTACGGGCGGCGGTGCCCGGTCCCGTACCGGAACTCAGGCCGGCCGGCGCAGAACGGTCAGGCTGAGCGGCGCGAGGGTCACCCGCTCGCCGCCCACGAGTTCCGGGCCCTCCTGCGGTGGCATGCCCTCCGGATCGGAGGTGTCCACCACCGTGCGCCAGCGGGTCCCGTGGCTGTCGGGGACAGCGAACTCCAGCGCCTTCGACGAGGCGTTGAACATCAGCAGGAAGGAGTCGTCGGCGATCCGCTCGCCCTGGGTGCCCGGCTCCGAGATGGCGTTGCCGTTGAGGAAGACGGTCAGCGCCTGGGCGTGCGCCGCCTGCCAGTCGCGGGACGTCATCTCCTCGCCCTCGGGCGTGAACCAGGCGATGTCGGTGAGCTCGTCGTGGGTGCCCTCCACCGGCCGCCCGTGGAAGAAGCGGCGGCGCCGGAAGACCGGATGGTCCCGGCGCAGCCGCACCATCGCCCGGGTGAAGCGGAGCAGCGTGGCCTCCGCCTCGCTGTTCTCCTTCGGCCAGCGCACCCAGGACACCTCGTTGTCCTGGCAGTACGCGTTGTTGTTGCCGCCCTGGGTGCGCCCGAACTCGTCGCCGTGACTGAGCATCGGCACGCCCTGCGAAAGCATCAGGGTGGCAAGGAAGTTACGGGTCTGGCGGGCGCGCAGCTCGGCGATCCCGACGTCCTCGCTCTCGCCCTCCGTGCCGCAGTTCCAGGAGCGGTTGTAGCTCTCGCCGTCCCGGTTGCCCTCGCCGTTCGCCTCGTTGTGCTTGTCGTTGTACGAGACGAGGTCCCGCAGGGTGAAACCGTCGTGGCAGGTCACGAAGTTGACCGAGGCGAGCGGCCGCCGCCCGTCGTCCTGGTAGAGGTCGGAGGAGCCGGTCAGCCGGGAGGCGAACTCGGCGAGGGTGCGCGGCTCGCCCCGCCACAGGTCCCGTACGCAGTCCCGGTACTTGCCGTTCCACTCGGTCCACAGCGGCGGGAAGTTGCCCACCTGGTAGCCGCCCTCGCCGACGTCCCAGGGCTCGGCGATCAGCTTCACCTGGCTGACCACCGGGTCCTGCTGCACCAGGTCGAAGAACGAGGACAGCCGGTCCACCTCGTGGAACTGGCGGGCCAGAGTGGCCGCCAGGTCGAAGCGGAAACCGTCCACGTGCATCTCGGTGACCCAGTACCGCAGGCTGTCCATGATGAGCTGGAGCACGTGCGGGGAGCGCATGAGCAGCGAGTTCCCCGTGCCGGTGGTGTCCAGGTAGTAGCGGGGGTCGTCCGCGAGCCGGTAGTACGAGGGGTTGTCCAGGCCCCGCATGGAGAGCGTCGGGCCCAGGTGGTTGCCCTCGGCGGTGTGGTTGTAGACCACGTCGAGGATGACCTCGATGCCCGCCTGGTGCAGCGCCCGTACCGCCGACTTGAACTCCAGGACCTGCTGGCCCCGGTCGCCCCAGGACGCGTAGGCGTTGTGCGGGGCGAAGAAGCCGATCGTGTTGTAGCCCCAGTAGTTGGAGAGCCCCGCGTCGACCAGCCGGTGGTCGTTCACGAACTGGTGAACGGGCATCAGTTCGAGGGCCGTGACGCCCAGTGCCTTGAGGTGCCCGATCACCGACGGATGCGCAAGACCCGCGTACGTCCCGCGCAGCTCCTCCGGCAGGTCCGGATGGAGCATCGTCAGGCCCTTCACATGGGCCTCGTAGATCACCGTGTGGTGGTATTCGGTGCGCGGCCGCCGGTCGTCGCCCCAGTCGAAGTACGGGTTGACCACGACCGAGGTCATCGTGTGCGGGCCCGAGTCCAGGTCGTTGCGCGCGTCCGGCTTCCCGAAGGGATAGCCGTACACCGCCTCGCCCCACGCGACCTGCCCCGACACCGCGCGCGCGTAGGGGTCGACGAGCAGCTTCGCCGCGTTGCAGCGGAGCCCGCGCTCCGGGGCGTACGGGCCGTGCACCCGGAACCCGTACCGCTGACCGGGCATCACACCCGGCAGATAGGCATGCCGCACGAACGCGTCGGTCTCGCGCAGCTCCACCGCCGTCTCCGAGCCGTCGTCGTGGAGCAGACACAGCTCGATCCTGTGGGCGGCCTCCGAGAAGACCGCGAAGTTGGTTCCCGCTCCGTCATACGTGGCGCCCAAGGGGTACGCCTGTCCCGGCCAGACCTGCATGGATACGACTCTTCCTCTTCTGTCCGGGTTTTATAGCTGTTCTTCGGCCGAATCCTGCCCGAAAGAGGCGCAACCTCCTAGGACTTCGCCCCGTCCTACCGGGTGACCGCACACCTAGAGGGGGAATGAGGGGGAAGTGTGTACGAAATAGCGCGCCGCCACCTGGGGAAGGTGGTGGCGGGAGCGGCCATGGCGGTGACGGGGACCGCCGTCGCGGTCGCGATCAGCCTGCCGGGCGCGGCGGGAGCGGACGACACGCCGGGCGGCCGCGCCGCCGTCGGTGCGGGGGCGGCCGGAACCGCGGGATCGACCGGAGCCTCCGGTGCGACCGGACAGCAGGGCACGGACGGAACGCAGGGCGGCGACGCGCAGGCACAGGGCACCGCGCCCCCGCCGGCGACCGTGGCCCCCGCGGCGGCCGAGGGGGAGAAGGGCGTGGGCAGCGACCCGCTCACCGACGACGAGCTCGCCCGGGCCGAGACGCTGGCGCTGACCCCGCCCGCCGCCGCCCAGCAGAACGTCGAGGGCGGCCGGGGACCCCAGCACCTGGGCACCGGCCTCGCCGACCCGCTGCCGGGGGACGGCACGCGCCGCGCCGAGGTCCGCTTCTACGACTACGGGCGGGACGAGCTCATCACCCGGACCGTCAACCTCGCCACGGGGAAGGTCGAGAAGTCCGCCGTACAGCGCGGGGTCCAGCCCTCCGCCCACCCCGAGGAGCTGCGCGAGGCCCTGGAGCTGATCCTCGCGAGCCCGCTCGGCAAGGGCGTCAAGGAGGACTACAAGGACGCCACCGGCAAGGAGCTCACCTCCACCGGCCAGTTGTGGTTCAACGGCGACCTCTACCGGACCTACCGCGAGGCGAACGTGCCCGCGCAGCTGACCCGTTGCGGCGAGCACCGCTGTGTACGGCTCGTCACCAAGGTCCTCAACGGGGCCTGGATCGACACCCGCGACCTGATCGTCGACCTCTCCGCGAGGACCGTCACCCGCGTCGGCTGACCACCGCCGCCGGTCCTCTCCCGCCGTCCCTCGCGGACGGCGGGCCGATCTCCGTACGAGGGAGTACGTCCCCATGTCCACCCCGCACAGCCCGTCCACCCGGCGAAAGCGGCGCACGCGCGGCGCCGTCCTGACCGCGGCCGTCCTGCTCGGCACCGCGACCGCCGCCACCGGCCCGGCGACCGGGGCCACCGCGGCCCCCGCGCCGGCCCCGACGCGCACCCCCGTGGTGCCGCCGCCGGCCCCGACGCGCACGCCCGTCCCGCCCGAGGCCGACTGCTCCAACGCCTACCGCATCACGCAGAAGCTCGACGGCGGCGCCACCTGGCGCATGTGCTGGCGCTACGACACCGACGCCGGGCTCACGCTCGACAAGGTGACCTACCAGCCGCCCGGCGCGGCCGCCCCGATCAAGGTCCTCGCCAGCGCCCGGCTCGCCCAGATCCACGTGCCCTACGACGACGGGGTGGCCGAGTACGACGACCTCACCGGCGCGGGCTTCGGCTGGGGCCTGCAGAACCTCAAGCCGGCCGAGTGCCCCGGCGGCACCCTCACCACGGTCAAGGTGCCCGAGGTCGGCCAGATCAAGGGTCTGTGCACCACCACGCGGGCGCGTGGCCACGCCTACCGCATGGCCAGCGACACCGGCAGCAAGGTCTACCAGGCGCAGGCCAAGGACCTGCTCGTCTACACGGTGAACAAGGTCGGCTGGTACGAGTACATTTCCGAATGGCGGTTCTCCGCCGACGGGACCATCGGCGCCAACGTCGGTGCCACCGGAAGCCTCTCGCCCGTCGACTACAACGCCACCGACGGCCGCGGCTGGCCCATCGGCAAGGGCTCCCGCGCCTACGCCACCAGCCACGCCCACAACGTCTTCTGGAAGCTCGACTTCGGTCTCGACGGCTCCACCAAGGACCGCGTCGAGCAGTTCGACTCCACCGTCACCGCGCCCGCCCCGGGCGGCGGCGGACCGACCGTGAAGACCAAGCGCACCGTCGTCACGAAGGAGCTCGCCGGCGACGCCAGGAACATGCGCTGGTGGCGGGTGGTCAGCGGCACCGGCAAGAACGCCGACGGCCACGCCCGCTCGTACGAGATCGTCCCCGGCCACACCGACACCCACGCGGGGCGCGGCTTCACCAAGCACGACGTGTACTTCACGCAGGCGCGTCCCTGCGAGAAGTTCGCGAGCAACAACATCGGCGGCTGCGCGCCCAACGCCGGTGACAGCGTGGACAAATGGGTCAACGGCGAGACCCTGACCAAGCCGTCCGTCTGGGTCAACATCGGGTTCCACCACATCGCCCGGGACGAGGACCAGCAGCCCATGCCGGTCCACTGGCAGGGCTTCCAGCTCGCCCCCAGGGACGTAACCGCTATGAATCCGCTCACTCCGTCCGATCTCGCCTCCCAGAACGGCCAGCCCGATCTGGGGAGTTGAGGAAGGAGCCTGACGATCCTGCTGCACCGCCTCCCGCTCGCGGAGTACCCTTCCTTGATCGTTGTCGGACCGGTCGACACGGGCGTCCAGGAGCAGAAGGCGGTGCGCGGGTGAGCTCGGGAGGTCTGGAGCTGCCCCCAGGGGATGCGGGTCAGGAGAAGGGTCCCGCCGGCCCCGCCGAGGCCCCGCCGGGCGCGGTCGCGCCGCCGGGCGCCGTGCCGCCCGGCACGGTCACCGTGGCCCGGCCGGTGGAGATAGGCGCCGAGATCGACTGGGACGCCGAGGCCTGGAGCGAGGTCCGCACCCGCGCCCAGCGCGCCGGACGGGCCTACATCTGGCTGAACCTCGTCGAGCAGCGGCTCCGCGCCGTGGTCGCCGCCGTCCTGCGGCCCGTGTACGAACCCGTGCACGGCGAGGAGTGGGTGGTGGCCGCGGCGGGCCCGGCCGGCCAGGAGTGGGTGCAGCGGGCGGTCGCCGTGCGCGAGGTGTCGCGCCGCAAGGGCTATCTGCTCGACCCGGCCGACGACAACGTCCTCAGCTTCCTCACGCTGCCGCAGCTGCGTGAGCTGATGGTGCAGCACTGGCCGTGCTTCGAGCCCTACTTCGACGACCGGCGGGAGGTCGAGCTCGCCCTCGACGAGCTGGAGGTCACGCGCAACGTGGTCTCCCGCAACCGGGCGCTCTCGCTGACCGTCCTCGCCCAGTCGGAACGGGCCTCGGCCCGCATCCTGGAGATCCTCGGCAGCGGCGCCGGGGTGCCCTCCGCCGACCGGCTGCCCGTGGACGCGGTCGAGGACCTCGTCGGGGACCGGTACGCGGACGTGGTCTCCGTCCACCCCGACCGGGTCCGGCTCCAGCGGCAGCTGCCGGCCGAGGACCTCTTCGGCGGGGCCCGTCGCCTCGACGCCACCGGCATAGGTCTCAATCTGCTCGTGCAGAACTTCTCGGGGCGCCGTATGGTCCGGCTCGCCGAGTCCGGCTGCCGGACCCGGCTCCTCTTCCTCAACCCCGCGAGCAGCGCGGTGAAGCGCCGTGAGCGCGAACTGGGCCTCAAGAAGGGCGAGCTGAGCCGCTCGGTGGAGATGAACATCCTCCACATGCGCCGGGTCCGCTCCAAGCTCCGCGACCCGGGCGCCTTCCAGATCCACGTCTTCGACGAGACGCCCCGCTTCACCGCCTATCTGGTGGACGGCGACGGACCGGACGGGGTCGGCGTCGTGCAGTCCTATCTGCGCCGGGCCCGGGGCATGGAGGCACCGGTCCTCGTCCTGCGCGGCGGCGGGCGGAACGTGGTGCGGCACGGCCAGGGCATCCGTGACGGCGATCACGGACTTTTCGAGACATACCGGGAGGAATTCGAGTCCGTCTGGCTCGACTCCCGGCCCGTCTCCTGACCCTTCGACGGGGGAGGCCGGGGGCGTTGTCAGTGGTGCGTGCGAGGGTGGTCAGCACCACGGGGGAGATCACGTAAGGAGGACCCGATGGCTTGGCACGGCGAGACGCTGGTCGGCTTCGACCTGGAGACGACCGGCACCGAACCGCTGGAGGCCCGGATCGTGACGGCCTCGATCATCGAGGTCGACGGCGGGGGACACGTCGCACGACGGCGGGACTGGCTCGCCGACCCGGGCATCCGCATCCCGGAACAGGCCTCCGCGATCCACGGCATCAGCACCGAGCGGGCGGCCGCCGAGGGCCGGCCGGTGCGCGAGGTCGCCGACGAGATCGCGAAGGCCCTCGCCGAGTACTGGGAGGACGGCGTCCCGGTCGTCGCGTACAACGCCTCCTTCGACCTGACGCTGCTCTCCGCCGAGCTGCGCCGGCACGGACTGCCCTCGCTCAGCGAGCGGCTCGGCGGCGTCCCCATCGGGCCCGTCGTCGACCCGTACACCATCGACCGGGCCGTCGACCGCTACCGGCGCGGCAAGCGGAACCTGGAAGCGGTCTGCGGGGAGTACGGGGTGGTGCTCGAAGCCGCCCACCAGGCCGCCGCCGACGCGCTCGCCGCCGTCCGGGTCGCCGTCGCGATAGCCGAGCGGCACCGCCAGGTCGCCGAACTGCACCCGGCCGAGCTCCATGAGCGGCAGATCGGCTGGTACCGCGCCTGGGCCGAGAACTTCCAGGACTTCCTGCGCCGCAAGGGCGACGCGGAGGCGGTCGTCGACTCCACGTGGCCCCTGCGCGAGGCGGTCGCGGCGGCTGTGTAGTACGCCGCCGCCCCTTACGCGTTCTCCTTGAGGAAGGAGAGCAGCAGGTCGTTCACCCTGTCCGGCTGATCCAGCGGGAACCAGTGGCCCGCGTCCTCCACGCGCTCGTAGCGCCAGGGGCCGGCGACGTGTTCGCCGGTGTCCACCATCTGCCGCTCGTCGAGGAACCGGTCGCCGGTGGACCAGACGCCCATGGCCGGGACGGACAGCGGGGGAAGCACCGGGGGCACGGCCAGCTGGGTCTCGATGGACAACCCCGACCGGTAGATCTGGAGGGCGGCGGTCAGCCCGCCCGGAGCGCGCAACGGCTCCAGGACAGCCTCCGCCTCCGCGTGGTCGTCGAGCATCTCGCGCAGACGCGCGAAGTCCTCGCGGGAGAGCCACTCCTCGGCGAGTCCCTCGTGCTGGAACATCGACAGGTGCCACAGGCGCTGCCGCTGCCCCCAGCCCGCGGCGAGGATCGCCGCGAGGTTGCCCACCGACATGAGGGTCGCGCTTGCCACCCGGTCGGGTACGACCTGCGCGATGCCCTGCGCCAGTCCCGAGCCCCAGTCGTGGCCGACCAGGTGGAACCGGTCGACCTCCAGCCGGGCCAGCAGCTCCAGCAGATCGCCGACGTGCTTGGCCGGGTGGTACGCCTCCGGACCGCCCTCCGGACGGTCCGAGGCGCCGAAGCCCCGCAGCGTCGGGGCGACCGTCATGAACCCGGCCGCGTTGAGCGCCGGGATCTGATGGCGCCACAGACGGTGGCTGTCGGGGAAGCCGTGCACGAGCAGCACGGCCGGTCCCTCGCCGCTCACCTCGACGTCGAGCGTCACCTCGGACAGTTCCACGCGCATCCCAACACCCCGTTCTCGGAACCCGGTTCGGTCAGGAACCCATGATGTCAGAACGGGTACCAGCGGACCTCGGGGTCGCCGTCCCGCAGCGAGGCCACCCGCCGCTCGAATTCGGCCAGAGCCTTCGGGTTCGTCGGCGCGTGCTGCGCCACCCACGCACAGCTCGCGGTCTCCCGCGCCCCGCGCAGCACCGCGCACCCCTCCCACTCCCGCACGTCCCAGCCGTACGCCTCGGTGAAGGCCTCGTACGCGGCCGGGTCCAGGCCGTACCGGTCCCGGGAGAGGGCGAGCACCACGAGGTCGTGCTCGCGCAGATCCGAGGAGAAGGTCTCCAGGTCCACCAGGACCGGGCCGTCGGGGCCGACATGGACGTTCCGGGGAAGCGCGTCGCCGTGGATCGGGCCCGGCGTCAGGTGCGGCGTCAGCGCGGCCGCCGCCGGGGCGAAGGCATCGCGCCGCTCCCGCAGGAAGGCCGCGTCCGCCGGGTCGATCGCGTCGCCCGCGAGCCGCAGCCACCGCTCGACCCCGCCGAGCAGCTCACGGCGCGGCAGCGTGAAGGCCGCCGGCTCCGGCAGCGCGTGGATCCGCCGGAGCAGCGGGGCCAGATCACGGGGCTCCGCGGGCCGTACGGCCTCGGGCAGCCGGTGCCAGAAGGTGAGCGGGTGCCCCTCGATCAGCCGCGGCTTCTCCTCGGCCGCCCGCACCGCCGGGACCTCCGCGTCGGCCAGCCAGGCGGCCAGCGCCAGCTCCCGCTCCGCCCGCTCGAACAGCTCGGCGTCCCGGCCCACCTTCACGGCGAGATCGCCCACGGCGAAGACCGCGTTCTCCCCGAGGGCCAGCAGCCGCGCCTCCGCGACCGGCAACCCCGCCGCGGCCAGGATCTCCCGCGCCCGCGCCTCGTCCATCGACCTCTCCCTACCTGTGTGATTGAGCCAAAGTCTCCCATCCGCGCAGCTCACCGCGCAGATCGCCTTGACCGCCCCCCGGGCCGTCAGCACCATGGCGGGGTTCCCCCGGCGGTACGGGTCGCCCGGCCGGAGTCCGGGGAAAGGCGGACGGGGGTCGAATCGGTGAGCTCGCTGACCGCGACGAAGCGGCCGGGCCGGACGCGCGCACCGCGCGCCGCCCACGGGACACGCCCGCGCGGCCCCGACTTCGGCGCCTGGTTCCTGGTGCTCCCGGCGCTGCTGCCGATCCTGGTCCTCAGCGTCGGCCCGCTGCTCTACGGCATCGCGCTCGCCTTCACGGACGCCCAGTCCGGCCGCACCCGGGCCACCGGCTGGGTGGGCACGCTCAACTTCCAGGACCTGCTGCACGACACCCTGTTCTGGGACTCGTTCCGCATCGGAGTGGTCTGGGCGGTCGGGGTCACCGTCCCCCAGTTCCTGCTCGCCCTCGGCCTCGCCCTCCTGCTAAACCAGAAGCTCCGCTTCCGCTGGCTGGCGCGGGCCCTCGCCATCATTCCCTGGGCGATGCCCGAGGTCGTCGTCGGCATCATGTGGCGGCTCGTCTACAACCCCGACGCCGGCATCCTCAACGAGACGATCCGGAACCTGGGCCTCGGCGAGGGCCGCGACTGGCTCTCCGGACTCGCCACCGCGCTCCCCGCCGTCGTCCTCGTCGGCGTCTGGGCCGGGATGCCGCAGACCACCGTCGCCCTGCTCGCCGGACTCCAGAACACCCCGCACGAACTCCACGAGGCCGCCGCCCTCGACGGCGCCGGAGCCTGGCGCCGCTTCCGCGTCGTCACCTGGCCCGCGCTCAGACCGGTCGCCCTCTCCATCACCGCCCTCAACCTCATCTGGAACGTCAACTCCTTCGCCCTGGTCTATGTGCTGACCAACGGCGGACCGGGCGGCCGGACCCGGCTCCCCATGCTCTTCGCCTACGAAGAGGCCTTCCGTTACGGGCAGTTCGGCTATGCCGCCGCGATGGGCTGTGTGATGATCGCCGCCGTCTCGGTGCTCATCGCCCTCTCCCTCGTACGACGGCTGAAAGGGGACCAGGACCGGTGAGCGCCCTCCGGACGAGCAGACCCGCGCGAATCGGCCAGTACGCGGCCCTCCTCGCGTATCTGGTCTTCCTCGCCTTCCCCTTCCTCTGGCTGGTCTCCACCGCCTTCAAGCCCGCCCCCGAGCTCGCCTCGCTGCACCCCACCTGGATCCCGAAGGACCCCACGCTCGCCAACTTCCGGCAGGCCTTCGACGAGCAGCCGCTGCTCAGGGCCGCCGGGAACAGCCTGGCCGCCGCGGTCGCCGCCGCAGTGATCGCGGTGGCCGTCGCGACCCCGCTGGCCTATGTGACGGCCCGCCACCGGGGCAGGCTCGCCTCGGCCGCGACCGGCTGGGTGGTGATCAGCCAGGCGTTCCCGTTCGTGCTCGTGATCATCCCGCTCTTCCTGATCCTCAAGAACCTCCACCTCGTGAACAGCGTGTTCGGCCTCGTCCTGGTCTACGTGGTCTGGTCGCTGCCCTTCGCCCTCTGGATGCTGATGGGGTACGTCCGGGCCGTCCCCGCCGAACTGGAGGAGGCCGCCGCCGTCGACGGCGCGGGCCGGCTCCGTACCCTCGTCTCGGTCACCGCCCCGCTGCTCGTCCCCGGCATCGTCGCCACCGCCCTCTTCGCCTTCGTCACCGCGTGGAACGAGTTCTTCTTCGCGCTCGTCCTGCTCAAGACCCCGGAGAAGCAGACGCTGCCGGTCGTCCTCACCCACTTCCTCGGCGCCGAGGGCGTCGCCGACCTCGGCCCGCTGGCCGCCGCGGCCTTCCTCGCCACGCTGCCCTCCCTCGTCGTCTTCGGCTTCCTCCAGCGACGGATCACCGGCGGGATGCTGGCCGGGGCGGTGAAGTCATGAGACGACGGATCCTCACCCTCACCGCCGCACTCGCCCTGCTCGTCACCGGCTGCACGGCGGGGAACGACGCCCCCGAGGACGGGGTCGTACGGCTCCGCTTCCAGTCCCTCGCCTGGCAGAAGGAGTCCGTCGACGCCAACCGGCAGCTGGTGAAGGAGTGGAACGCCACCCACCCCGACGTCCAGATCGACTACGTCCAGGGCAGCTGGGACTCCGTCCACGACCAGCTCCTCACCTCCTTCGAGGGCGGCGAGGCGCCCGACATCATCCACGACGCCTCCGACGACCTCGCCGACTTCGCCTACGGCGGCGACCTCGCCGACCTCCGCCCCCTGCTGCCCGAACGGCTCCGCGCCGACATCCCCGCCCGCAGCTGGGAGACCACCACCTTCGGCGAGGGGATCTACGGGGTGCCGTTCCTCCAGGAACCGCGCGTGATCATCGCCAACCGGAAGATCCTCGATTCCTCCGGCGTCCGCCTCCCCACCCCGGAGAAACCCTGGACCTGGACCGAGTTCCGGCAGGTCACCCAGGACCTCACCCGCACCATGGGCTCCGGCCGGTACGCCGTCGCCTGGCCGCTCAAGGAGCCCGTCTCCGTCAGCCTCAACCTGGGGCTCTCGGCGGGCGGGCAGCTGTTCCACCGGGAGGCCGACGGCCGGGTGACCATCCGCTCCACCGAGGCCGACGCCGTCGTCCCCGGCACGATCCACGACCAGGTCGTCACCGACCGCACCGCCCCGCGCACCACACTCGGCAGCGGCGGCTCCGACACCCTCCCCGGCTTCTTCGCCGGCAAGTACGCCATGGTCCCGCTGGGTTTCGCCTACCGGCAGCAGATCGCCCAACAGGCCCCGAAGGGCTTCGAGTGGACGGTCCTGCCCGCCCCCGCCGGAGACGCGGGGCTCACCCAGGGCGTCTCCCCGCAGACCCTGTCGATCGCCGAGGACAGTCCGTACAAGAAGGAGGCGGCCGCGTTCCTCGACTTCTTCCTGCGCCCGGAGAACATGGTGCGGCTCGCACGCGGCGACTGGATGCTGCCCACCGGCACGACCGCGCTCGCCGACCCCTCGCTCCACACCGCCCGGGACGGCTGGGCGACGGGGGCCGCGGTGGCCGAACGGCTGCGGCCCGCGCCGGCGCAGTCGGTGCGCGGCTACCCGGAGTGGAAGGACAAGGTGGCGACGCCCGCGTTCCAGGAGTACTACAGCGGCGCCATCGACGGCGCCGAGCTGCGCAGACGCCTGGTGACGGACGGCAATCGGGTGCTCGCCCGCTATCAGCGCAAATGATGCGTTCACCAGGGGTTCGGCATTACGAAAGTTTGTTGAATAAATCACAGATGGGTGAAGGGTCTTCTCGCGGATCCCCCTGATCGGACAGTGTTCGAACCGGCCACCGCGCCGCCCCCCACGAGGCGCGGTGGTCCGCCTAGATTTGACCCATGACGAAGAAGACGTACGCGGCCCTGCTCCGCGGCATCAACGTGAGCGGACACCGCAAGGTCCCCATGGCGGAGCTCCGGCCCCTCATCGAAGGTCTCGGGCACACGAACGTCCGCACCTACCTCCAGAGCGGGAACGCCGTCTTCACCACCGACTCCGGCGCCGGGGAGGACGAGCTCACCACCGCACTCGAAGACGCGATCGAGGAGCGGTTCGGCTTCCGCGTCGACTGCCTCGTCCGCGGCGGCGACTATCTGGCGGCGGTGGCCGAGGACTGCCCCTTTCCGGCCGCCGAGCTCGAGGGCAAGCAGCTCCACGCCATCTACTACTCCGGGCCGGTGGACCCCGAGCGCTTCGCCTCGATCGACCGCGAGGCCTATCTCCCCGAGGACTTCGCCCTCGGCGACCGCGTGCTCTACCTCTATGTCCCCGACGGCCTGGGGAGGTCCAGGCTCGGCGACGTGGTCTCCCGCCCGGCCGTCGTGAAGGGACTCGTCGCCACCGCCCGGAACTGGAACACCGTGGTCAAGCTCATCGAGATGACCACGGAGGGCTGATCGCGAAGTGGCCCAGTCCCCGTGTGTGTGATTGGACCACTGGGGCAGGCCATTGGCTGGCTAGATTCCTCGGTATGACGACCACCGAGACCGCCCCCCGCCCCGCCGTCGACTTCTACTTCGACCCCGTCTGCCCCTTCGCCTGGATCACCTCCCGGTGGATCCTGGAGGTCGAGCGCGAGCGGGACATCGACCTCCGCTTCAAGGTCATGAGCCTGTACCTGCACAACGAGGGCAACACCCTGCCCGACTGGTACCGCGAACTCGTCGACGCCTCGACCGGACCGGTCAGAGTCGCCGCGGCGGCCGCCGAGCGGCACGGCGAGGAGATCCTGCGTCCGCTCTACACCGCGTACGGAACCCGCATCCACGAACAGAAGCGGCAGGACTTCGACGCGGTCGCCGCCGAGTCGCTTGCCGAGCTCGGCCTGCCCGCCGAACTCGCCGGGGCCGCCCACGACCCGGCGTACGACGAGGCCGTCCGCCGCAGCCACGACGCCGGCAAGGACCCCGACGCCGACGCGTACATCGGCACCCCCACGATCCACGTCGACGGCACCGTGTGGTTCGGCCCGGTGCTGCGTGCCGTCCCGCGCGGCGAGCACGCGGCCGAACTCTTCGACAGCTTCCGGGTCCTCGCCAACCACCCGGACCTCTTCGAACTGAAGCGGACCCGCACGGGCGGCCTCGACTTCAGCTAGGGGAGAGTCCGGCGGAACATGGCGGGGGGCCTGCCTCCCGGCGAGCGGAAGACAGGCCCCGGGCGGGACCGGCGCCGTCGTGGGCCGGTCGCCGCCGATCGCGCTCTTACCTGGCGAAGCCGTAGTCCAGCAGCTTCTTGACGTCGGTCGCCCGGTTCGCCTCGCTCGGGGAGGCGAGCACCGCGCCGATGACCGTCTTGCTGCCGCGGGTGGCCGCGAAGACGAGGCAGTACTTGGCCTGCGGACCCGAACCGGTCTTCACACCGATGGCGCCGCTGTAGGTGCTCAGGAGCTTGTTCGTGTTGCTCCACGACATGTACCGGTAACCGCCGGTCTTCGTGGTCACCTTCTGCTTCGTGGACTTCGTCTTGACCACGGCGCGGAACGTGGAGTTCTTCATCGCACTGCTCGCGAGCTTCGTCAGATCGCGCGGAGTGGAGTAGTTGCTCCCATTGCTTATTCCGTCGAACGAGTCGAAGTGGGTGTTGCGCATACCGAGGTTCCTGGCCTCGGTGTTCATCTTCCCGATGAACGACTTGATCCGGGCGGCCCGCGTGGTGCCGGTGCCGAACTTGTCGGCCAGCGCGTAGGCCGCGTCGCAACCCGACGGCAGCATCAGGCCGTAGAGGAGCTGTCGGACCGTCACCTTGTCGCCGACGATGAGCCGGGCGGACGAGGCGTTCTTGGAGACGATGTAGTCGCTGTACGCCTTCTGGACGGTGACCTTGGCGTCGAGGTTCAGGCCGCGCTGGGCCAGGACCACCTTCGCGGTCATGATCTTCGTGGTCGAACCGGTCGACCGACGGGTGTCGGCGGCCTTCCCGAACAGCGTGGTGCCCGTCCCGTTGTTCATGACGAAGCCGCCCTTGGCGGTGATCGACGGGGCGGGCGGCGCGGCGTACGCCTGGCCCGTGAAGAGGCCGCCGGCCAGTACGGCCGAGGCCGTGATCGTGACGGTCACGGCTCTGCGTACGCCGAGTGTCGAAGTGATCAAAGTCTTCTGCCCTTGGTAGGAACCGATGTCATCCGGGCCCGCAATGACCCGGCGCACAGAAGACGCACGAGAGGGGCCGATGGATGCACGGTGCGGGCATGAAGTTGCTCGCATCCGTCGACCGGCCGAATTGTCGGACTGGTTCCCGGGGAGTTCTCAAGCCGAGTGGGCCACGGCGACGCGGGCCGCGTGGGCGGCGTCGTAGCGCTCGAGGAGCAGCCGGGCCAATTCCGGGGAGGGGCCCAGGACATCCGCCAGGACGTCCGCCTCCGCCGCGCCCGCCGCGATGCGGTCCGGGAGCCGGCCGGGGGCGATGACGTACGGGGCGACGGCCACCCGGCGGACGCCCGGCTCGGCCCGCAGGGCCCGGACGGCGTCCTCCGTGCGGGGGACGCCCCCGGCAACCACAGCGGAGGCGAACGCGGGCCGCACGGAGCACCAACCGGTGCGCCGCAGCTCCCGCGCCGTTTCTGCGATCACCGCGATCGCCTCCGGGTCGGTGGAGCCCGCCGAGGCCAGGACGACCCCGGTCGCGCTCTTGTCGCCGGGCGTGAGCCCGGCCTCGTACAGCCGCCGCTCCACCGCCGCGACGAGCAGCGGCGAGGGTCCCAGGACCTCCGCCTGGCGCATCCGCAGGGACGGCGGCGCCTGGCGGAGTACGGCGGGGATGTCGGCCTTCGCGTGGAAGGCCCGGGTCAGCAGCAGCGGCAGCGCCACCACGTCCCGTACGCCGTCGGCGGCGAGCCGGTCGAGCACCCCCGGCACCGACGGCAGGTTGAAGTCCAGGAACGCCGTCTCCACCCGCAGCCCCGGCCGCAGCGCACCGGCCCGGCGCACCAGCGCCTGGACGGTCGCCGCGTGCCGCGGATCGCGGCTGCCGTGGGCGATGACGAGAAGGACCGGTCGGTTCATGGCGGATCGGCTCACTTCACCAGCAGGCCGCGGCTGCGGAGCACCCAGCGCTCCAGCGGGCTGAAGATCAGCAGGTCGATCGCGATGCCGACGACCAGGATCAGCAGGATCGCCAGGAACACGCCGGGCAGGTCGATGTTGTTGCGGCCGTTCTCCAGCAACTGGCCCAGGCCCAGGCCCAGATCCGGGGAGGAGGCGATGATCTCGGCGGCCATCAGCGAGCGCCAGGAGAAGGCCCAGCCCTGCTTCAGACCGGCCAGGTAGCCGGGCAGCGCCGCCGGAAGGGTCACGTGCCAGGTGCCCCGCAGGCCGGTGGCGCCCATGGTGCGGCCGGCCCGCAGGAACAGCGGCGGGACCTGGTCGACGCCGGAGACCAGACCGTTGGCGATGGACGGGACGGCGCCCAGCAGGATCACCGTGAACATCATCGCGTCGTTCAGGCCGAACCAGAGCACGGCCGGCGGCACCCACGCCACCGAGGGCAGCGACTGCAGACCCGACAGGATCGGGCCGATCGCGGCGCGCACGAACTTCACCCGGGCGACGAGCAGGCCCAGCGGGGTGCCGATGGCGAGGGCCAGCAGGAAGCCGGCCAGGCCCCGGGACACGCTGGTCCAGATGACCTCGAGCAGCGTGCCCTGCAGCCACATGTCGGTCAGGCCGTCCCACACCGCGGACGGCGCGGGCAGCTTGGTCTCCTCGGTGATCTTCGCGGAGACGAGGATCTGCCAGACGGCGAGGACCAGGAGGACGGCGAGGGTGGGCGGGAGGACCTTCTTGAGGAGGACCTCCCGGACCGGGGTGCGGCGGATCTCGACCGCGTCCAGGGCGTCGAGTCCGGCCTCCAGACCGGCGAGGTCGTCCTTCTTGACCGTCGCGGCGGTGTCAGTGCTGGCCATGGCGGCGGATCTCCCCACGCAGGTGTTCAGTGATCTCAAGGGACAGCTCGGCCACGTCCGCGTCCTCGATGCGGCGCGGCTGCTCGATGCCCACGGTCCATTCCTTCGCGACCCGGCCGGGGCGCGAGGAGAGGAGGACCACCCGCTGCGCGAGGCGTACGGCCTCGCGCACGTTGTGGGTGACGAAGAGGACCGAGAGGTTGGTCTCCTCCCAGATACGGGTGAGCTCGCCGTGCAGCACGTCACGGGTGATGGCGTCCAGGGCCGCGAACGGCTCGTCCATCAGCAGCAGCTGGCTGTCCTGGGCCAGCGCCCGGGCGAGGGCCACGCGCTGCCGCATGCCGCCGGACAGCTCGTGCACCCGCTTCCCGTACGCGCCGCCGAGCCGGACCAGTTCGAGCAGCCGCTCGGCCTCCGGCCTGCGCTCGGCCTTGGACACCCCGCGCAGCCGCAGGGCCAGTTCGATGTTCTTGCCCGCGGTCAGCCACGGGAAGAGGGCGTGCTCCTGGAACATCAGGGCCGGCCGGCCGCCCGGGGTCGCGATGGACCCCTGGGTCGGCCGGTCGAGTCCCGCGACCAGGTTCAGCAGGGTGGACTTGCCGCACCCCGAGGCCCCCAGGATGGTGACGAACTCGCCGGGCGCGACGTCGAGACTGACGTCGTCCAGGACGAGCTGGGTACCGGCCGGGCCGGAGAAGGACTTCGAGACGTGCTCGATCCGGGCGGCGTGCGTCTGCTCCGCTACGGTGCCCTCGGCAGCCTTGGCGAACGTCGTGGCCATGGTCGTCACCTCCTGGGGTTACGGATTCGCGGTCTGTTTCGTCGGCTCGGCGCGGTTACTTGACGCCGAGACCGGCGTCGGAGACCTCGGGCTCGCCTGCGGCCTTCAGCACCTTGTTGAGGAGCTTCAGGTCGTAGATGCCGGACAGCTCGGGCTGCTTGATCAGCTGGGCCTTGACCGCCCACTCGGACTGGGTCTTCAGCGTCGCGGCCAGCGGGTCGTTGGTGATCGCGATGCTCGGCCACGCCGGGTCGATGACCTTGGCGTCCAGCGCCTTGCCGCCGAGGGACTTCAGCGCCGCGTTGGCGGCCGCCTTCGCCTTGTCCGGGTTGGCGTTGATCCACTCGTTGGTCTTCACCGTGCCCGTCAGCACGGCCTCGACCACGTCCGGGTGCTCCGTGAGGAACTTCTGCGACACGATGATGTTCGTGATCACGAACTTCTTGTCGGGCCACAGGGCGGTCTCGTCGAGGAGGACCTTGCCGCCCTGGGAGACCAGCTTGGAGGCGGTCGGCTCGGGCACCCAGGCGCCGTCGATGGAGCCGGACTTGAAGGCGTCCGGGGTCACCTTGTTGTCCGTGCGGACGACGGAGACGTCACCCTTGCCGGACTCCGGGTCGACCTTCCAGCCCTTCTCCGCGATCCAGTTGAGGAGCGCGACGTCCTGCGTGTTCCCCTTCTGAGGGGTGGCGATCCGCTTGCCCTTGAGGTCGTCCAGGGTCTTGATCTTGTCCGGGTTCACGACCAGCTTGACGCCGCCGGAGGCAGAGCCGGAGATGATCCGCAGGTTCGTGCCCTTGGACTTGACGTACGCGTTGATGGACGGCGAGGGGCCGATGAAGCCGATGTCGAGGGAGCCGCCGTTGAGCGCCTCGATCTCGGACGGGCCGGCGTTGAAGGTCTGCGGCTTCAGCGTGGTGCCGCCCAGCTCCTTCTGGATCAGGCCGTCCTTGACGCCGATCAGCGCGGTCGCGTGGGTGAGGTTGGGGAAGTACCCGAGCCGTACGGTGTCGGCGGAGAGCTTCTTGCCCTCGGCGGCCACCTTCTTCTCGTCGTTCTTGGCGTCGGAGCCGTAGCCGCAGGAGGCGAGCGCGCCGATCAGCAGCGGCAGGGCGGCAGCGGCGGCGAGGCCGCGGCGCAGGGTGGTACGGGTGGTGGCAGGCACGGGAGGTTTTCCCCTCGATTCAGCGTTTTCGAAGTCTGCGTCTATGTCGTTCGGGGTGGAGCGGGTGGAGCGGGGTCGCACCGCGCATGCGGCGCGTCGAGGTCAGCACGCACATCGCGCGACGCCTCCCATGCCCGCACCGAGGGCGCCGGAGCCCACCCGGCCGCCTTCCTTCGCGAAGGTCGCGTAGACGTTCTGGCTCATCAGAAGTCCCATCCTTCCTCGTCCTCGACGACCGCGACGGCCTTGGCGGTGGCGAAGGACTCGCCCGCCATGCCCGCCGCGAGCGTGGTGCCGTCCGCCGGGTCGATCAGCAGGAACGAACCGGTGCGGCGCGAGTCGGCGTACGCGTCGAGCGCGAGCGGCTCGGCGGTGCGCACCACGACCCGGCCGATGTCGTTGGCGACCAGCTGACCCGGGTTCGGGTGCTGCGAGAGGTCGTCCAGGGTCAGCCGCGAGGGGATCTCCTTGACGATCGCCTTGACCGTGCGGGTGGTGTGCTTCAGCAGCACCCGCTGGCCGACGGCGAGCGCGTGGTCCGCCACGTGGCAGACGGTCGCCTCGATGTCCTGCGTGGTCGCCGGGGCGTCACCGCTCGGGGCGAACAGGTCGCCGCGCGAGATGTCGATGTCGTCGGCGAGCCGGATGGTGACCGACTGCGGGGCCCAGGCGATGTCCACGGCCTCGCCCAGCGCGTCGATCCCGGTGATCGTGGAGGTCTTCCCCGACGGCAGGACGGTGATCTCCTCGCCGACCCGGAAGGCACCGGCCGCGATCTGACCGGCGTAACCCCGGTAGTCGGGGTGCTCGGCGGTCTGCGGGCGGATCACGTACTGCACGGGGAAGCGCGCGTGGCAGGCCGTCAGGTCGTGGCTGACCGGGACGGTCTCCAGGTGCTCCAGGACCGTCGGGCCGCCGTACCAGTCCATGTTCGCGGACGGCTCCACGACGTTGTCGCCGGCCAGCGCGGAGATGGGGATCGCGGTGATCTCCGGGACGCCGAGCTCGGAGGCGTACGTCGTGAACTCCTCGGCGATCGCGGCGAAGACGGGCTCCCGGTACTCGACCAGGTCCATCTTGTTCACGGCCAGGACCACGTGCGGGACGCGGAGCAGCGCGGCGACGGCCGCGTGCCGGCGGGTCTGCTCGACCACACCGTTACGGGCGTCGACGAGGACCACGGCGAGCTCGGCGGTGGAGGCGCCGGTCACCATGTTCCGGGTGTACTGCACGTGCCCGGGGGTGTCGGCGAGGATGAAGCGGCGGCGGGGCGTCGCGAAGTAGCGGTAGGCCACGTCGATGGTGATGCCCTGCTCGCGCTCGGCACGCAGACCGTCGGTGAGGAGCGCCAGGTCGGGGGCCTCCTGGCCGCGGGAGCGCGAGGCGTGCTCCACGGCCTCCAGCTGGTCGACCAGGACCGACTTGGAGTCGTGGAGGAGCCGGCCCACCAGGGTGGACTTGCCGTCGTCGACGGAGCCGGCGGTGGCGAAGCGCAGCAGGGTGGTGGCCGCCAGCTGCTCGGTCAGCTGCTCGGTGGACGTGCTCATTAGAAGTACCCTTCGCGCTTGCGGTCTTCCATCGCGGCCTCGGACATCTTGTCGTCGGCGCGGGTCGCGCCCCGCTCGGTGAGCCGGGAGGCGGCGATCTCGGCGATGACGGCGTCCAGTGTGGTGGCGTCGGAGTCGACGGCGCCGGTGCAGGACATGTCGCCGACGGTGCGGTAGCGGATCAGCCGCGTCTGCGTGGTCTCGGACTCCTTCGGGCCGCCCCAGTCGCCGGCCGTCAGCCACATGCCGCTGCGGGCGAACACCTCGCGCTCATGGGCGAAGTAGATCTCCGGGAGCTCGATCTTCTCGCGCTGGATGTACTGCCAGACGTCCAGCTCGGTCCAGTTGGACAGCGGGAAGACGCGGACGTGCTCGCCGGGGGCGTGCCGGCCGTTGTAGAGCTGCCACAGCTCGGGGCGCTGGCGGCGCGGGTCCCACTGCGAGAACTCGTCGCGCAGCGAGAACACCCGCTCCTTCGCGCGGGCCTTCTCCTCGTCGCGGCGGCCGCCGCCGAAGACGGCGTCGAAGCGGTGCTGCTGGATCGCCTCGGTGAGCGGGACGGTCTGCAGCGGGTTGCGGGTGCCGTCGGGGCGCTCGCGCAGCTTGCCGGCGTCGATGTACTCCTGCACGGAGGCGACGTGCAGCCGCAGGCCGTGCTTGGCGACGGTGCGGTCGCGGTACTCCAGGACCTCGGGGAAGTTGTGCCCGGTGTCGACGTGCAGCAGCGTGAAGGGGATCGCCGCGGGGGCGAAGGCCTTCAGCGCCAGGTGCAGCATGACGATGGAGTCCTTGCCGCCGGAGAAGAGGATCACCGGCCGCTCGAACTCGCCCGCCACCTCACGGAAGATGTGGACGGCCTCGGACTCCAGGGAGTCGAGGTGCGACAGCGCGAACGGGTTGTCGGTGCTGTCGTGAACGTGGGCGACGGTGGTCACAGCAGACCCCTCTCGGTGAGCAGCGCGTGGAGCTGCGCCGCGGACTCCTGCACGGTCTGGGTGTGGGACTCGATCCGCAGATCCGGGTTGCGCGGCTCGTCGTACGGGTCGTCGACACCGGTGAGACCGCTGATCTCGCCCGCGGCCTGCTTGGCGTAGAGACCCTTCACGTCGCGTACGGAGCAGACGTCCACCGGAGTGGCGACGTGCACCTCGACGTAGGGGGTGCCTTCGGACGCGTGGCGCTTGCGGACCGCCTCGCGGCTGTCCTCGTACGGGGCGATGACGGGGACGAGGGCCTTCACGCCGTTGGAGGCGAGCAGTTCCGCGACGAACCCGATCCGCTGCACGTTGGTGTGCCGGTCCTCGCGGCTGAAGCCGAGGCCCGCGGAGAGGAACTCGCGGATCTCGTCGCCGTCGAGCACCTCGACCCGGTGGCCCTCCTCGCGGAGCCGGCCGGCCAGCTCGTACGCGATGGTGGTCTTGCCGGCGCTCGGCAGGCCGGTGAGCCAGATGGTGGCACCCGTCACGTGCTTCTCCTGAACTTCCTGAGTGTCCGTCATCCGTGCAGCCCGCATTCGGTCTTGCCGCGGCCCGCCCAGCGTCCGGCGCGGGCGTCCTCGCCCTCCAGGACACGGCGGGTGCAGGGGGCGCAGCCGACGGAGGCGTAACCGTCCATCAGGAGCGGGTTGGTGAGGACGCCGTGCTCCGTGACGTACGCGTCGACGTCGTCCTGCGTCCAGCGGGCGATGGGGGAGACCTTGACCTTGCGGCGCTTCTCGTCCCAGCCGACGACCGGGGTGTTCGCCCGGGTCGGGGACTCGTCGCGGCGCAGACCGGTCGCCCACGCGCTGTACCGGGTCAGGCCCTCTTCGAGGGGCTTGACCTTGCGCAGCGCGCAGCACAGGTCGGGGTCGCGGTCGTGGAGCCTCGGACCGTACTCCGCGTCCTGCTCGGCCACGGTCTGACGCGGGGTCAGGGTGATGACGTGGACGTCCATGACGGCGTCCACGGCGTCACGGGTGCCGATGGTCTCCTCGAAGTGGTAGCCGGTGTCGAGGAAGACGACGTCCACGCCGGGCCGGACCCGCGAGGCGAGATGCGCGACGACCGCGTCCTCCATGGAGGAGGTGACGCAGAAGCCCTCACCGAAGGTGTCCACGGCCCAGCGGAGGATCTCCAGCGCGGAGGCGTCCTCCAGATCACGGCCGGCCTGCTCGGCGAGTGCCTTGAGGTCGGCCGTGGGGGTGTCCTGAGTGAGCGTCATATCTCTTTCCCTCCAGGGGTGTTGCCTGAAGTACCGGGGGCGAGCAGCCCCAGGAACTTCAACTGGAAGGCTCGGCTGCACGCGGCGCATTCCCAGGCGCCGTGACCCTGCTCGTTGGGACGCAGGTCCTCGTCGCCGCAGTAGGGGCAGTGGAACGGTGCGGCACGCTCGCTCATGAGAGGGATTCCTCCGAGGCGCGGGCCGTCCAGGTCGCGAAGCGCTCGCCGGTCTCGCGCTCCGCCTGGAAGCGCTTGAGGACCCGCTCCACGTAGTCGGGGAGCTCGGCCGCGGTGACCTTGAGGCCGCGGACCTTGCGGCCGAAGCCGGCCTCCAGGCCGAGCGCGCCGCCCAGGTGCACCTGGTAGCCCTCGACGCGGTTGCCGTCGTCGTCCAGGACCAGCTGGCCCTTGAGGCCGATGTCCGCGACCTGGATGCGGGCGCAGGCGTTCGGGCAGCCGTTGATGTTGATCGTCAGCGGCTCGTCGAACTCCGGGACGCGGCGCTCCAGTTCGTCGATGAGCGAGGCGCCGCGGGCCTTGGTCTCGACGATCGCGAGCTTGCAGAACTCGATGCCGGTGCAGGCCATCGTGCCGCGCCGGAACGGCGAGGGCGTGACCCGCAGGTCGAGGGCCTCCAGGGCGGCGACGATCGAGTCGACCTGCGCCTCCTCGATGTCGAGGACGAGCATCTTCTGCTCGGCGGTGGTCCGGACCCGGCCGGAGCCGTGCGCCTCGGCGACCGCGGCGATCTTCGTCAGGGTGGCGCCGTCGACCCGTCCGACGCGGGGCGCGAAGCCCACGTAGAAGTTGCCGTCCTGCTGGCGGTGCACACCGACGTGGTCGCGCCAGCGGCCGGCGGGCTGCTCGGGGGCGGGGCCGTCGGTCAGCTTGCGCTGGAGGTACTCGTCCTCCAGGACCTGGCGGAACTTCTCCGGGCCCCAGTCGGCGACGAGGAACTTCAGCCGGGCGCGGTTGCGCAGCCGGCGGTAGCCGTAGTCGCGGAAGATCGAGATGACGCCCTCGTAGACGTCCGGGACCTCGTCGAGGGAGACCCAGGTGCCGAGGCGGACGCCCAGCTTGGGGTTGGTGGAGAGGCCGCCGCCGACCCAGACGTCGAAGCCGGGGCCGTGCTCCGGGTGGTTCACGCCGACGAAGGCGATGTCGTTGATCTCGTGCGCCACGTCGAGCAGCGGCGAGCCGGAGATCGCGGACTTGAACTTGCGGGGCAGGTTGGAGAAGTCCTTGTTGCCGACGATCCGACGGTAGATCTCGTCGATCGCGGGCGTGCCGTCGATGATCTCGTCGGCCGCGATGCCGGCCACCGGGGAGCCGAGGATGACACGCGGGGTGTCGCCGCAGGCCTCGGTGGTGGACAGACCGACCGCCTCCAGGCGGTTCCAGATCTCGGGGACGTCCTCGATGCGGATCCAGTGGTACTGGACGTTCTGCCGGTCCGTGATGTCGGCGGTGCCGCGGGCGAACTCCTCGGAGATCTCGCCGATGACCCGGAGCTGCTCGGTGGTCAGCCGGCCGCCGTCGATGCGGACGCGGAGCATGAAGTACTCGTCGTCCAGCTCCTCCGGCTCCAGGACACCCGTCTTGGTGCCGTCCAGACCCTGCTTGCGCTGGGTGTAGAGGCCCCACCAGCGCATGCGTCCGCGCAGGTCGTTGGGGTCGATGGAGTCGAATCCGCGCTTCGAGTAGACCGTCTCAATACGTGTCCGAACGTTGAGACCGTCGTCGTCCTTCTTGAACTGCTCATTGCCGTTCAGGGGGGTGAAGTGCCCCACGGCCCACTGACCCTCGCCACGGTGGCGCCCGGTCTTGCGGCGTGCGGCGGCGGGAGTGGGGTTTTCCGGGGTGGCGGCCATGGCGTCTTGTCCTTCGGGACTGCGAGAGGGCGGCTCTGACCTGCACACTGGCGCTCAGGTCGGAGGGTGGCGCGTCAGTGCGCAGCAGGGTCGGGCAGAGTCGTGCTGAAAAGTGATCGCGGCGGTGCTGGTTCTCTCAGCGCGCCGGACAGATGGCGCTGGACATGCGGCCTAGGTCGACGTGCCGCCGACTCACCAAGGCAATTCCAGTTCCAGACATGACGGAAGCGTGTCACGGGACTTTGGACCCAGTCCAGCATCGTCCAGAATATGGACGTAGTCGTCTCGCTTGATGAGATGGTGTGGTGTGGGTCACGCAAAAGGGGCCCTGATCAGGGCCCCTTCAGGGTCTTCGGTGCGAGGCACCGGGCGAGGCGCGCACCAAGGAGCGCGTCCGGCGACGTCAGGCGTGGGCGCCCGGCCACGGGCCCGGGGTCTCGGTCTCGTCGACCTCCTCCACCTTGGTGTCGAAGAGGCGGAAGCCGCGGCGCTCGTAGTTGGCCATGGCGTGCGGGCCGTCGAGCGAGCAGGTGTGCAGCCAGACGCGCTTCGTCGCCTCCCGCCCGGGCCAGCGCTCGGCCAGGTCCCAGGCCCGCGCCACTCCGTACGACAGCAGGTGACCGCCGATCCGGCGCCCCCGGAAGGCCGGGATCAGGCCGAAGTAGATGATCTCCACGACGCCGTCGTCCTGCGGGTCCAGCTCCACGTACCCGGCCGGCGTCCCCTTGTCGTACGCCACCCAGATCTCGCTGCCCGGCTTGTCGACGATCTCCTGCCACTGCTTGTACGTCAGTGACAGCCGGTCGTTCCAGCGGATGTCGCCGCCGACCGCCGTATAGAGGAAGCGGCTGTACTCCGGCGACGGGACCGCGGCCCGCGCGATCGTGATGTCGTCACCCTCCGGGACGGGGGAGGGGAGCAGATCGGACGGCGAGGTCTGCTCGAGGGACCAGGTGGTGAGAGTGATGCGCATGGGTTCATCGCATCACGACCCGGTTCGGCGAGGCGACCGGGGGGCCGGGCGACCGGGCCCCCGGTCCGGGGTGTCCGCATGCTGGACGGTCGTGGCCGCAACGGCGCCGTGTGCGACCTGGGCGCCCTGCACGTCCCAGGCGCTCTGCAGGCCCCATGCGCCCCTGCGCGCCCCACGCGCCCCTGCACGTCCCACCCGTCCTGCGCGCCCCATGCGCCCCTGTACCTTCCACGCGCCCTGCGCGGCTACCCGTTCGTGCCCGCGCGGGGGCCCCGTACCGCCGGTGCCAGGGAGTGGGGCAGCAGGTCCGCCGGGCGTTCCGGGCGGAGGACCTCCACCGCGACCTCCTCGCTGAAGCGGTACGGGCGGTGCGCCAGGACCCCGGCCAGGTTCCGGCGTACCCGGGACATCTCCGCCCGTACGGTCACCGTCCGCGTACGGTCCCCGAACACGTCGTCCGCCAGCTCCGCCGCCGTCCGGCCGTCCCGGTGCATCGCCAGGACGTAGAGGAGCTCCGCGTGCCGGGGGCTCAGCTCCTGCTGCCAGCTGCCCGCCGCGCCCGAGACCGACACCGTCCAGCGGCGCGGCCTGCTCAGGTCGAGGACCACCCGGCTCGCCGCCGCCGCGCCCGGCTCCTCCACCGGCGTCTCCTCCTCGACCCGCAGCAGCCAGCCGCCCGGCAGCGGCTCCACCGCGCACACGCCGAGCGAGGGCAGCCACATCCGGCCGGACCGGAAGGACTTCGGCAGCGCGATCCGGTCCACCGGTGCGAGCCCCGTCACCGCCGCCGTCCAGCCGTGGGTGTCCACCGCGACGGCCCGGCCGCCCACCCGGCACAGGATCGGCGCGGCCACCGCCCGCAGCCGCTCGACCGAGCTGCGGTGCCGCTCCCGCATCTCCGCCTCGGCGAGCTGGGCCACCGAACCGACCAGGGCGAGCATCGCCGGATGGAAGCTGGACGCGGGACCGCTCACGTCCACGATGCCGAGCAGCCGCCGGTCGCGGGGGTCGTGCACGGGCGCGGCGGCGCAGGTCCAGTTGTGGAGCGCCTGGACGTAGTGCTCGGCGGAGTGGACCTGGACCGCCCGGCCCATGGCGAGGGCCGTACCGACCGCGTTCGTCCCGGTGGTGTGCTCGGTCCAGGCGGCGCCCTCCTCCAGACAGATGCCGTTCGCCTGCCGCATCACCGACACGTTCCCCTGCCGCCACAGCACCCGGCCGTGCTCGTCGGTGACCACCATGATCTGGAGGGAGGTGTCGGCGATGCCGGCGAGGCCGCCGCTGAGCGTCTGCATGACCTCGGAGAGGAGCGTGGTTCTGCGCCGCTGCTCCAGCTCGTCGCGCTGGAGCAGCACGCTGCTCGTACCCCGGTCCGGGTCGAGCCCCAGCCGGGCCATCCGCTGCCAGGACGCGTCGATCACCGCACGGGGCGCGATCGGCGGCGTACGGCCGGCGAGCGTCTCCTCGCGGACCCGGTGGAGCAGCCGGGTGGCCTGGGCGGCGTCCATGGCGGCGAGGCGCTTCATGTCGAGCTGCGTGTTATTCATCGGTCTCTCCCAGCCACCCGGGGTGCTGTATCGGTTCTGCACGGGGCAGATGTCCGGAGTGTCGGTGCCCATCGTGCCGTTCGGAAGCGTCCGGCGAGGCCCGGTTCGGGTAATCCTGCAACCCTTTGCAACTCTGGTCGCCGACCCGCCCCCTGGGTGAAGCTGGTGCGAGCGGCGGGTGGTGCCGTGTCGGCGCAGCACCACCCCCGCTTTTCCGCGCGTGCCGACCCTTGCGGTCCACCCCTGGCACGCGCGGCGAACTTCCCCCGGGCGTACGGCGGCGAACTTCCCCCGGGCGTACGTCAGTCGCCTCGGACCTCCACCCGTGCCCGCTCCACGAGCGCGCCCAGGTCCAGCGTGTGCGGCAGCGTCCCGAACGCCGCGCCCCCGTCCCCGCCCAGCCGCGCCGCACAGAACGCGTCCGCGACCTCCGGCGGTGCCCACCGCACCAGGAGCGCCCCCTGGAGGACCAGCGCGAGCCGTTCCGCGAGCCGCCGCGCCCGCGCCTCGATCCCGTCGAGGTCCGCCAGTTCGACGAGCAGCCCCCGGATCGCCCGGTCGAGCCGGTGGTCCGCGCCCCGCGCCGCCCCGACCTCCCGCAGGAACGCGTCCAGCGCGGCGGGCTCCGTCCGCAGCGCCCGGACCACGTCGAGCGCCTGGACGTTCCCCGAGCCCTCCCAGACCGAGTTGAGCGGCGACTCCCGCAGCAGCCGGGGCATCCCGGACTCCTCGACGTACCCGTTGCCGCCCAGGCACTCCAGCGCCTCCGCCACCATCGGCGTGCACCGCTTCGTGACCCAGTACTTCGCCGCCGGAAGGGCGATGCGGAGCAGGGCCCGCTCCTGCGGTGTGTCCGCGTCGTAGGCCGCCGCCAGACGCATCCCGAGCACCGTCGCCGCCTCCGACTCCAGGGCCAGATCCGCGAGTACGTTCCGCATCAGCGGCTTCTCGATCAGCGGCCCGCCGAAGGCCTCGCGGTACGCGCAGTGGTGCACGGCCTGCGCCACCGCCTGCCGCATCAGCGCCGCCGAACCGAGGACGCAGTCGAGCCGGGTCGCCGCCACCATGCCCATGATCGTGCGGAGCCCGCGTCCCTCCTCGCCGACCCGGCGCGCCCAGGTCGTCCCGTCGAACTCCACCTCGGCGGAGGCGTTCGAACGGTTGCCCAGCTTGTCCTTCAGGCGCTGGATCGCGAACGCGTTGCGCGAGCCGTCCGCGAGCACCCGCGGCACCAGGAAGCAGGTGAGCCCCGCCGGCGCCTGCGCGAGGACCAGGAAGGCGTCCGACATCGGCGCCGAACAGAACCACTTGTGCCCCGTCAGGACGTACTCCCCGTCGGCCGTCAGCGGGCGCGCCTCCGTCGTGTTCGCCCGGACGTCACTGCCGCCCTGCTTCTCCGTCATCGCCATCCCGAGCAGGACACCCGGCTTCT
This sequence comes from Streptomyces sp. CB02980, assembly GCF_014451325.2. Lineage (GTDB taxonomy): Bacteria > Actinomycetota > Actinomycetes > Streptomycetales > Streptomycetaceae > Streptomyces. The sequence goes on from NZ_JACSCH020000013.1 coordinate 252,393, forward strand.
CCGCGACCGGGCGGAGCTCCCGCTCGTACACGTGCGAGGTCGCCGCCGGCTCCCACACCTCGGCGAGCTCCGGTTCGGCGCGCAGCGCGGGCACGGCGGCGTGCGTCATCGACAGCGGGCAGCCGTGCCCCGCCTCCGCCTGTGACATCACCAGGAACCCGGCGGCCCGGCGCACGTGACCGCCCGGCCTGCCCCACGCGTCCGTCAGCCCGGCCCCCACCGACTTGCCGAGGAGCCGGTGCCAGGCCGGATCGAAGTCCACCTCGTCGATCCGGTGGCCGTACCGGTCGTGGGTCCGCAGCCGCGGCGGGTCGGTGTTCGCCCGCTCGCCCCACTCCCGGACCTGGGCCGAACCGGCCGCCTGGCCGAGCACGACGAGGTCCTCGCGGACCTCCGCCAGGAGCTCCGGCGCGAGGTGTCGTTCGACGGCCTCCGTCAGGACGGGATCGGTCATGAAGACGTCGTACCCGACCAGGGGCGGAGCCTGGTTGGTCACGGTGTGGGTGCTCGCTGCCATGCCGATACGGTAAGCAGGTGCAGGCAGCAAGCGAAACACCCGAACGGCCCGAGCGGCGGCCCTGGAGCAGGCTCCACCGCGCGCGCGTCCTCTACCGCAACGTCTCGAAGCGGAAGATGGTCTGGCTGCTCCTCAAGGACACCGTCAACTCGTGCATCGAGTACCGGATCCTCGGCCTCGCCGCCGAGGCGGCGTTCTTCACCCTGCTGTCGCTGCCGCCGCTGCTCCTCGGCCTGATCGCCCTCCTCGGCTACGCCGACGACTGGACCAACACGGACACCGTCGCGAGCATCGAGGAGAACATCCTCCGCGCCGCCGGAACGGTCCTCTCCGACCGCGGGGTCCACGACATCGCGAAACCGCTCCTGGACGACGTGACCCAGGGCAAACGCCCCGAGCTGGTCTCCCTCGGCTTCGCGATCGCCCTCTGGTCCGGATCACGCGCGGTGAACGTCTTCATCGACACCATCACCGTCATGTACGGGCTCGACGGCCACCGCGGCATCGTGAAGACCCGGCTCCTGGCCTTCCTGCTCTACATCGTGGCCCTGATCATCGGAGCGGTCGTGCTGCCCCTCGCGGTCGTAGGCCCCGACCGGGTCGTCGAACTCGTCCCCTGGGGCACCGAGGTCGTCGCCGTCCTCTACTGGCCGGCCGTCATCCTGCTCTCCATCGCCTTCCTCACCACGCTCTACCACGTGTCCGTGCCCGTCAGATCGCCTTGGATCGAGGACATCCCGGGCGCCCTCGTCGCCCTCGGCATGTGGGTCCTCGGCAGCTTCCTGCTGCGCATCTACCTCACCAGCCAGGTCGAGGGACCGACGATCTACGGCTCCCTCGCCGCCCCCATCGCCGTCCTCCTCTGGATCGGCATCTCGGCCTTCGCCGTCCTGGTCGGCGCCGCCGTCAACGCGGCCATCGACCGCGTCTGGCCCTCCGTCGCCACCGCGGCGGCCCGCGAGGCCAACGAGCGGGCCCGCGCCATCCAGGCGGCGGAACTGGTCGCACGCGTGCGTGCGGAGGCGGAGGACGTCGACGAGGACGACCCGGACATGCCCTCCGAGTTCCCCGAGCGCTGGTCCCGGTTCCTGCCCCCGGACGACGTGAAGGCCCGCCTCCACTCCGGCTGGGAGAAGGACTGACCGACCGGCGGGGCCTATTTTTGAGGTGTGTACGAGGAGCGCCCCGCCCTGCTCGACGGAGCCGTTCTGTGGACCCGGACCGCCGGCCCCGCCACGGACGCCGTCCGGCCCGTCCTGCCCGACGGCTGCATGGACCTGATCTGGGCCGACGGACACCTCCTCGTCGCCGGACCCGACACACGCGCGTACGTACCGGGGGAGTTCGCCGCACGGTACGCGGGAATCCGCTTCGCCCCCGGTGACGCGCCCGGCTTCTTCGGCGTCCCGGCCCATGAGCTCCGCGACCGGCGCGTCGCCCTCGGCGCGCTGTGGGGCGAGACCGAGGCACGGCGGCTCGGCGAGCGGATCACCGGGGCCCCCGACCCGGCCGCCGCCCTGGACGAACTCGTCCGGCTCCGGGCCGCCGGGGCCCCCGCTCCCGATCCGCTGCTCCGGGCCGTCGTGGCGCGCCTCGCGGCCGGCCGCGCGGTCGCCGAGACGGCCGACGCGGTCGGGATCGGCGCCCGGCAGCTGCACCGGCGGTCCCTGGACGCCTTCGGCTACGGCCCCAAGACCCTCGCGCGCGTGCTCCGGCTCCAGCGGGCCCTCGCCCTGGTCCTGGCCGGTGTGCCGTACGCCGAGGCGGCCGTCCGCGCGGGCTGCGTCGACCAGGCCCATCTCGCACGCGAGACCAGGGCGCTGGCCGGGATGACGCTCGGTGCCTACGTGGCGTCCGTGGAGTCCGTCGTGGAGTCGGTGGATTCGGTGGAGTCGGCGAACAGCGAGACGCCCGAACCGTCCGGGTCGAGGACCACGGCGTAGCGCTGCCCCCAGACCGCGTCCCAGGGCTTCAGATGCCCCCGGTATCCGGCTGCCACCAGCTCCTCGTACGCCGCGTCCACGGCCTCCGGCGCGGCGCACCGGAAAGCGAGCTCGATCCGGTTGCCGCCCTCGGGCCGCTGCCAGCCCGGGTCGAAGGACCGCACGACGTCCTCCGTGTCCCAGGCGATCCGCAGTCCGCCGGGCAGCGCGGCCTCCACGTGCGGGGCGGACTCGGCCCCGTCCGGGATCTCCAGGCCGAGGCGGCGGTAGAAGGCGAGCGAGGCGGCCATGTCGGAGACGACGACGCCGATGAGGTCGAGGCGGGGTGCTGTGTTCATGGGAGCACGGTAGGCACGGGGCTCCCGGCCGGTCTTGTACGAATCGGACGCGCCGTCCGAACCGGCTGCGGCCGTCCTGCCGACCCTGCTCGCAATGGCCTGAAAGGCGCCCGCCATGGCCTGAATAAAACCTGTGGCGCGTGCCGGTCCGGTCCGGTTACGGTGTCTCCCGTACAAGATCGCGACAGCGCGATCGTGACGAGACACGCGCGAAGACGCACAGGAGGTGTGACCGATGGCTGTCATCACGACGGGCCTTGCCCTCACGCAGAAGTTCATCCACACCACCTCCGTGGCCACCGGCTGACCTCACCGTTCTGACACACAGCGCCGGGGCCACCCCTGTGAAGGGTCCCCCTTGTCTTTCCCGCTTTCCCGCGTCACCTCTTCTTCGTCCCACTCCTCCTCGCTCGACGCCCACGGCTGGGACTCCGGCTGGGCCGGGGTATTCGCTCCGTACGCCGCCCAGGGACTCGTCCCCGGCCGGGTGATCCGGGTCGACCGCGGTCAGTGCGACGTCGCCACCGCCGAGGGGATCGTGCGCGCCGACACGGCGTTCGTGACCCCGCACGACCCGCTCCGGGTCATCTGCACCGGCGACTGGGCCGCCGTCGACCCCGAGGGCGCCGGCGACCCCCGCTACGTACGGGCGTGCCTGCCGCGTCGTACGGCCTTCGCGCGGTCCACCTCGTCCAAGCGGTCCGAGGGGCAGATCCTCGCCGCCAACGTCGACCACGCCGTCATCACCGTCTCGCTCGCCGTAGAGCTCGACCTCGGCCGCATCGAGCGCTTCCTCGCCCTGGCCTGGGAGTCCGGCGCCCAGCCGACCGTCGTCCTCAGCAAGGCGGACCTCGTGCCCGACCCCGTCGGTCTTTCCTACCTCGTCGACGACGTCGAGACGGTCGCCCCCGGCGTCCAGGTCGTGGCCCTGAGCTCGACCACCGGGGAGGGGCTCGACGTGCTGTCCGCGGTGGTCGCGGGCGGTACGACCGTGCTGCTCGGCGTCTCCGGCGCCGGGAAGTCGACCCTCGCCAACGCCCTCGTCGGCGAGGACGTCATGGACGTCCAGGCCGCCCGGGACATCGACGGCAAGGGCCGGCACACCACCACCACCCGCAACCTCTTCGTCCTCCCGACCGGGGGAGTCCTCATCGACACCCCCGGACTGCGCGGAGTCGGCCTCTGGGACGCGGAGGCCGGCGTCGGCCAGGTCTTCTCGGAGATCGAGGAGCTGGCCGCGGACTGCCGCTTCCACGACTGCGCACACGAGTCGGAGCCCGGCTGCGCCGTGGCCGCCGCGATCGAGGACGGCTCGCTGCCGGTGCGCCGCCTGGAGAGCTATCGCAAGCTGATCCGGGAGAACCAGCGGATCGTGGCCAAGACCGACGCCCGCGTGCGCAACGAGATCCTCAAGGACTGGAAGCGCAAGGGCGCCGAGGGCCGCCACGCCATGGAGATGAAGCGCGGGCACGTCCGGTAGCGGGTGCGCGTACGGATGCGACGGGGGAGGGGCGCCGGCCGGGCGCCCCTCCCCGCTCCCGCAACGCCGTGTCCGAAAACCGCGAGCCCGGGGTCGTCGGCCGCCGCACACTGGGAGACGTGAAGGACGACGACACCCGCTACGAGGCGGTCAGCAGCAGGGACGCGCGGTTCGACGGAGAGTTCTTCTTCGCCGTCCGCACCACCGGCATCTACTGCCGTCCCAGCTGCCCCGCCGTCACCCCCAAACGGCAGAACGTCGCGTTCTTCCCGACGGCCGCCGCCGCCCAGGGCCACGGCTTCCGGGCCTGCCGCCGCTGCCGTCCGGACGCCGTGCCCGGCTCCGCCGCCTGGGACGTACGGGCCGATGTCGTCGGGCGCGCGATGCGGATGATCGGCGACGGCGTCGTCGACCGCGAAGGCGTGCCCGGCCTGGCCGGACGCCTCGGCTACAGCACCCGGCAGGTGCAGCGCCAGCTCACCGCCGAGCTCGGCGCCGGACCCGTCGCGCTCGCCCGCGCCCAGCGGGCGCACACCGCACGGCTGCTCCTCCAGACCACCGGGCTGCCGGTGACCGAGATCGCCTTCGCGGCCGGCTTCGCCAGCGTCCGCCAGTTCAACGAGACGATCCGCGCCGTCTACGCCCGCACCCCCAGCGCGCTGCGCGCCGAGGCGGGCAGCGGCACCGCCGCCCGTACCGCGCTCGCCGCCGGGGTGCCGCTGCGGCTCGCCCACCGGGGGCCGTACGCGGCCGGCGAGGTCTTCGACCTGCTCGCGGCCGAGGCCGTGCCCCGCGTGGAGGAGGTCGTCGGCGCCCCCGGTGCCCGCACCTACCGGCGCACCCTCCGCCTCCCGTACGGCACCGGGATCGTCTCCGTCGACGAGCGCTCAGCGGGGCGCTGGCTGGAGGCCCGGATCCATCTCACCGAGCTGCGCGACCTGACCACCGCCGTGCACCGGCTGCGCCGCCTCTTCGACCTGGACGCCGACCCCTACGCGGTCGCCGAGCGTCTCGGCGCGGCGCCCGGGCTCGCCGCCGAGGTGGCCGCCCGGCCAGGCGTACGGTCCCCGGGGACGGCCGATCCGGAGGAGTTCGCGCTGCGGACGCTGCTGGGCGCGGCGGAGTCCGCCCGGGTCGTCGAGGCGCACGGCACCCCGCTGGCCACCGGCTGCGGCAGCCTCACCCATGTCTTCCCGGAGCCCCGGGCGCTGACCGGCCACCCCGTCGCGGGCCCGCTGGCCCGCGCGCTCGCCGACGGAGCCGTACGCCTCGACCCCGGCGCCGACCGCGACGAGGCCGAGGCCGCGCTGCGCGCCGTCCCCGGAGTGACCGCCGAGGCGGCCGGCCTCATCCGGATGCGGGCCCTCGGCGACCCCGACGTACCCCCGGCGGGTGTCCCGGCCACGGAGGAGTGGCGGCCCTGGCGCTCGTACGCCGCCCGCTACCTCAGGAATCCGCTCCCGGGGGCTCCTCGAGACCCCAGCTGTGGATCCGGCGCGGACGGATCCGGATCACCTCCTCGCTGAAGTGCGGGCCCAGTGCGTGCGGGCCGACCAGGAGCTCCGCCTCGCCCCGGATCTCGACGCCCCGCACCCGCCAGGGGCGGACGCTCGCGAGATCGTCCACGACCAGCGCCACCTTCGGGTTCGCCCGCAGATTGCGCCACTTCTTCGTACGGCCCATCGCGAGGCCGCCCACCAGGACGGTGCCGTCCTCCTGCGGGAAGAAGCCCACCGGATTGACCTGCGGCTGACCGGACGGGTCGACCGTGGCCATCCGGGCGAGCTGCCGGCCGCCCGTGAGATAGGCGCGTTCCGCCGCGCTGAAGCCCTCGAAATCCCTCATGGGACCAGCATCGTGCGACCGCGCCCCGGGCGGATCGGCAGCCGGGCCCACTCCGCCTCCCTCTTCCGTCCTAGGACTCAGCCCCAGAGCACCGCGCCCGCCCACGCCCCCACGATGAGCAGGCAGGAGAACAGCTCCACGAGGACGCTCGTACCGGCCGCCCGCATCACCGTCCGGGTCGCCGCCCTGGCCTGGCCGTGGCCGCCCAGCCGGAGGCGTTCCGAGAGGTAGATCCCGCCGACGAAGCCGGGGATCGCGCCGAGCACCGGCACCAGGACGAAGCCCAGGAGGGCGCCCGCGCCGGCGTACGTCACCATCCGCCGGGTGATGCCCACGCCCCGGAAGCGACGGGGCGGCAGCTGCCAGACGACCACCTGGGTGAGCAGCAGCAGACCGGTCGTGGAGGCGAGCAGGATCCAGGCGAGGTCGGTCCGCTCGTGCAGGGACCACCAGAGCATCGCGGCCCACACCAGCCACGTCCCCGGCACACCGGGGGCCAGCACCCCGAACACGCCGAGCAGCATCACCGTCGCGACCATCAGGAGCTGCCACACACCCACGCGCCCAGGGTCCCCCACAACCGGCGTCCGCGCAGGTCGCGGCGGGCATCCGGGTACGGCGAGGGACTCCGGCACCCGGTTCGGCGCGGGCGGGATACGGCGCGTGTGCGGGATACGGCACGTGCAGGCGCCTGCGCGGGGTACGGCGCGTGCACCCGGTTCGGCACGTGTACCCGGTTCGGCGCGGGCGCGGGGTACGGCGCCTGCGCGGGGTACGGCGCCTGCGCGGGATACGCGGGATACGGCGCGTGTGCGCCGCCGCGGCCGCTCAGCCGCGCGCCACCCAGCCCTTCTCGTACGCGTGCCAGCCCAGCTGCAGCCGGGTCGTCACCCCGGTCAGCTCCATCAGGCCCTTCACCCGGCGCTGTACCGTCCGGAGCCCCAGGTCCAGCTGCTTGGCCACGCTCGCGTCCGTCATCCCGGCGAGCAGCAGCGACAGGATCTCCAGGTCCATGACGTCCGGACCGGGTGCCTCCTCCTCGGTGATCTGCGCGCCCGCCCCGAGTCTCAGCGGCAGCGCGTCCCGCCACACCGACTCGAACAGGCCCATCAGCGATTCCAGGAGCCCGCTCGCGTGCACGACGATCGCGGCCGGCTCCGCGCCCCGCCCGGTCAGCGGCACCATCGCCAGGGACCGGTCGGCGACCACCAGCTTGGTGGGGACCCGGTCCGCGACCCGGACGCGCTCCTCGCGGCCGAGCGCCGCCGAGAGTTCCAGCAGCCCGGTCGGGAGGGTGAGCACCTCGCGCTCCAGCACCACCCGGTAGCGCACCCCCCGCCCGGCCGCCTGCTCCTCGGCGTCGTTCTCCATGCCGGAGACCGCGATCGGCTTGCCCGTCACCAGGGCGCAGACCTCCTCCTGCGCGCCCAGCTGGAGCTGGAGGAAGCGGTGGGTGACGGCGCTCGCGCCGGTCACCACCTCCACCAGGTCGTGCACGGCCACCTCCGCCGCCTCCGCCCGGTACTCCTCGGCCAGCAGCGCCGCCGCCAGCTCCGCCTGCTCCAGCTCGTGGCGCTGCTGGGTGAGGAGGGCGCCCAGGGCCACCCCCGGCGGCGCCGCCACCCACCGTCCGGTCCTGGCCGAGGACTGCGCGGCGAGGCCCTGCGACTCCAGGCGGCGCAGCGCCCGCTCGGTGTCCCGTTCGGGCAGCGCGAGCCGGTGCGCCAGGTCGGTCACCTCGGCCGCGCCCAGCGCGACCAGCGCCCGGTACGCGGACTCCTGGCGCTCATCGAGTCCTATCGCTCCCAGCATGGATGCCCCACCCCTCGCCCTACCTCCGGCGGCGCGCCCCGGATCTTCCCAGGACATTCACCGGAGGCATTCGTTCCGTTGGTGACCTGGCGGGAAGCGGCCACGGCGTATTCCCGCCTCGCCCATCATCCCTGTACCGCCCTCACCTCTGCCAATGTGGCGCCACCGCAGCACCAACAGCCTCCGGAGACGGGCGTCTTGTGCCCTTTTTCCGGAATCAGATGGGGAGAGCGATGCGCCCGATTTCGCGAACGGCCCTGGGGGCGGCGACCGCCGTCGTCCTGGCCGTCACCGCGGTCGCGCCGTCCGTGGCGAACGAGCCGCAGGACGACACGGCCGGCAAGCGACCGCTGGTAGGGAGCGAGGCCGCGGCCCGCGCCGGGGACCGTCCCGTCACGGTGACCCTGGTCACCGGGGACCGCGTCGTGGTCAGCCGCGACGCCGACGGCAACCCCTCCGCCACCGCCCTGCCGCGCGAGGACGGAACCGTCCCCCTGGTCCAGACCCGCCGCTCCGGCCAGGACCTGTACGTCTACCCCGAGGGCGCCACCGACGCGCTCGCCGCGGGCCGCGTCGACCAGGAGCTCTTCAACGTCACCGGCCTCGTCCGGCAGGGCTACGACGACGCCGCCAGCACGACGCTGCCCCTCATCGCGGTCTACGGCTCCGACCTCGCCCGCTCCGTCCCCGCCGCCCCGCGCGGCGCCAAGCGCGGCCAGGTCCTCAGGACCGTCGACGGCGTCGCGCTCAAGGCGGAGAAGAAGCAGGCCGCCACGTTCTGGGCCGAGGTGAACACCCCCACGGCCCGCTCCGCCTCCGGAATCACGAAGCTCTGGCTCGACCGCAAGGTCCAGGCCACCCTGGAGCGCTCGACGAAGCAGGTCCACGCCCCCGAGGCCTGGGCCGCCGGCTACGACGGCACCGGCACCAAGGTCGCCGTCCTCGACACCGGCGCCGACGCCGAGCACCCCGACCTCAAGGGCCGGATCGCCGCCTCGGAGAACTTCACCGACTCCGACAGCACCGACGACCGCCAGGGCCACGGCACCCACACCATCTCCACCGTCGGCGGCTCCGGCGCTGCGAGCGACGGCAAGAAGAAGGGCGTCGCGCCCGGCGCGGCCCTCCTCAACGGCAAGGTCCTCAACGACTCCGGCTCCGGCGCCGCCTCCTGGATCATCGCGGGCATGGAATGGGCCGTCGCCCAGGGCGCCGACGTCGTCTCGATGAGCCTCGGCAGCCCCGTACCCACCGACTGCACCGACCCGATGAGCCTTGCGGCCGAGGAACTCGCCCAGAACAAGGGCACGTTGTTCGTCATCGCCGCCGGCAACTCGGGCCCCACCCTCAACACGGTCTCCTCGCCCGGCTGCGCGCCCAGCGTGCTCACCGTCGGAGCCACCGATCGCGACGACTCCACCGCGTACTTCTCCAGCCGCGGCCCGACGATCGTCAACCACACCCTCAAGCCCGAGATCGCGGCGCCCGGCGTCGACATCTCCGCCGCCGCGGCCGGCGGCCGGGGCGTCTACGCCTACCAGTCCATGTCCGGTACGTCGATGGCCACCCCGCACGTCGCGGGCGCCGCCGCCATCGTCAAGCAGCGCCACCCCGACTGGACCGCCCAGCAGGTCAAGGCCGCGCTCGTCGCCTCCGCCGAGAGCACCGTCCCCGGCGACGTCCGCGAGGTCGGCGGCGGCCGCCTCGACGTCAAGGCCGCGATCGACCAGACGGTCCTCGGCTCGCCCGCCGTCCAGGGCGGTACCTACCACTGGCCGCAGGACAGGACCGACCGCACCACGGTCTCCGTCCCGTACACCAACACCTCCGGCGCCCCGGTCACCCTGAACCTGGCCGTCGAGAAGGTCACCGGCAACGACGGCTCCCGGGTGCGGAGTTCGGTCGCCCGCCTCGACAGGCGCACCGTCACCGTCCCCGCCGGCGCCACCGTCCAGGTCCCGCTGGAGCTCGACCCCACGGCCCGCCTCGACCGCGCCCAGTACGGCGACGTCACCGGCCGCGTGATCGCCACCGGCAAGGGCGGCATCCACGTCTCCACCCCGTTCTCCCTCTACGTCGAGCCCGAAACGGTCACCCTGCGCGTCAAGTTGATCGACCGTCAGGGCAAGCCCGCCGCCGGAGCCTCCTCCGTCGACGTCATCGGCACCGACGTGGCCAGTGGTGAGCGCCGCTTCAACGACGGCGCCACCGACCAGGTCTACCGCGTGCGCCCCGGCAGCTACTTCCTCTCCTCCTTCGTCACCACCCCCGACGCGGGTGAGGGCGCCACGCTGAACGACTCGCTCAGCTACCTCGGCCGCCCGCAGCTGGAGGTCAAGAAGGACACCACCGTCGTCCTCGACGCCCGCAAGGCCCACAAGCTGTCGGTCGCGACCGACAAGGCCTCCGAGGCCCGCGGCACCACCCTCGCGTTCGCCCGGTCGTGGGACGACATCTGGACGCACGCCGGCACCGCCGCCGGCGGGCGCACCATCCGCGGCTACTACGCCTCCGTCGAAGGCGCCACCACCGAGGGCGACTTCGAGTTCGGCAGCTACTGGCGCACCGCTGCCCCGCTGATCTCCTCGCTCAGGACCGCCGACGGCCTGACCCTGCACCCGGTCACCGCCTCCACCGGCTCCGACAACCTCGACGGCTCCGGCTCCGCCGGTCTCGTGGACGCCGGCACCGGCACTCCCGACGAGCTCAAGGCCGCCGGCGTCCAGGGCCGTATCGCCCTGGTCCGCTTCCCCGACACTTCCGACTCGGCGCTGACGGTGGCCCGTAACGCCAAGGCCGCGGGCGCGGTGGCCGTCCTCGCGTACCGCACCGGCCCCGGCCGCTGGTACCCCACGGGCGGCTTCGCCGGCGCCGGCTTCCCGGTCCTCGCCGTGGAATCCGCCGAGGGCGCGGCCCTGCTCGGCAAGCTCGCCGCCGGTGAGGTCGGCCTCTCCTGGAAGGCCACGGCCAAGAGCCCGTACCTCTACAACCTCGCCTTCCCCGAGAAGGGGTCGATCCGCGGCGACAAGAACTACCGCGTCCGTGACGCGCAGCTCGGCCGCACCGAGTCCACCTACCGCGCCATGGGCCTCGCCAACGACTTCATCGACTTCAGCGGCGCCTCCCGGCCCAACGGCGTCTCCGTCTCCTTCGGCGACCTCGCGCCGGTCTCCGCGCCGGGCACCCGCACCGAGTACTACACCGCCGGTGACACGAGCTGGGACCGGATGCTGTCCTCCAGCTTCCCGTTCGGCGAGTACATGATCGGCGCCCCGCACACGTACAAGGCCGGCGAGCGGCGCACCGAGCGCTGGTACGACGGGGTCGTCGCCCCCACCGCCCCGCGCGACAGCACCGGCAAGCCGGCCCTCGTCGCCGAGCGCCAGGGCGACTACATCGGCTTCTCCGCCGCGATCTGGGGCGACAACACCCACCACGGCGAGGCCGGTTCCTTCGGTGACATCGGTGGCCTCCGCCTCAGCCGTGACGGCGAGGTGCTCGGCGAGAGCGGCTGGCCGTTCGGCGCCTTCCCGGTGCCCGCCGACGAGGGGACGTACACCCTCGAACAGAACGTCATGAAGATCGGGAGCAAGGTGTGGGCCCGCTCGAACTCCGTCAATTCGGTATGGAAATTCACCTCCAAGCTTGACGAGAGCGTCTATTCTCAGGGCATCCCGATTCTCTTCCCCCGGTACGACCTTCCGGAGGACGGACTCAAGACCCTCGCCGCGACCGACGGCCAGCACATCGGCCTCACCGTGACGGGTCACGCGGGCTACACCCCCGCGGCGCTCACCTCGGCCAAGCTCTCGTACTCCTACGACGGGGGCACGACCTGGACCGAAGCGCAGGTCTCTCAGCAGGGCGGCCACTGGACCGCGACCGTGAACCACACGGGCGCGACCGGTAAGCAGGTCACCCTGAAGACCGAACTGACGGACGCCAAGGGCAACTCCGTCACCCAGACCGTGGTCCGCGCCTACGACGTGCGCTGATCACGCCGGTCCGCCGGGCGTCCTTCCCGTGGGGGGTGGGGCCGCCCGGCGGACCACCCATTTGCAGCAACGGTTTTCCTGATGTCCCGTTTTCGGGCGCCCCGTGCGGTGGACAATAAGGGCATGACTCAGCAGGGGGACGACAACTGGTGGGACAAGCTCTACGACGAGTCGGCGCCGGACACGGCACCGACGGCGTCGGGTGACACCCTCGACGACCACTTCACCACGGCGACCCGGGCCACCACGGGCCCGCCGGGTGCGACTCCGGGCCCGACACCGGACCCGTGGGCCACGGCGGCCGTCCCGATCCCGGTGCCGCCGCAGAAGGCGCCCGCACCACCCGCCCCGCCTTCGCCGCCGGTGGCCGCCGCGCCGCCTCCGCCGCCCGGCACCGACGTACCCCTCGTGCCCGGGCGGGCGCCCTGGGAGGCCCGGCAGGAGGGCCCGCAGACCTTTCCCGCGCCTCCGCCGCCGCCTCCGCCCGCCCCGCCCGTCGAGACGCCCACCGTCCAGGTGCAGGTGCCCGAGGGCACCGGCAGTCACGAGGAGAACGAGCCCGCGTCCGCGTCCGCGTCCGGGGCCGAGTCGGGGTCCGGTTCCGGGTCCGGGTCCGAGGACGAGGTCCCGACCGGCGGTCCCGACTCCCGCTCCGGCCTCACCGTCGAGGTCTCCGTGCCCCGGCCCCGTACCGGATACGTCGGGAGCCGGCCGCCCACCTACGAGCCCGAGCCGACCGCGCTGCCCGTCGCCCGGCCCGGGGAGCTCGGCGAGCTGGTGTCCGACACCGTGCTCGACGGCGCCCGGTACGGCACCTGCACCGTGCGGGCCGCCTCCGTACGCGGTGACTCCGCGCGCTACCGGGGCGAGCCCCGCCGCGACGCCCTGCTCACCGCCCGCTTCGGCCACGACGAGACCGCGCTCGTCCTCGTCGCCGTCGCCGCGGGAGCCCGCGCCGCCGAGGACGCCCATCTCGCCGCCGCCGACGCCTGCCAGTGGATCGCCGAGGCCGTCTGCCGCAGCCACGCCCGGCTCTCCGAGGACATCAGGTCCGGCCGCCGCGGCGACCTCAAGTCGGGACTGCACCGGCTCACCGACCGTACGTACGGCAAGCTCCGCACCCGCGCCGCCGAGCGCGGCCTCGCCCCCGACGAGTACACCGCGACCCTCCGCTGTCTGCTCGTCCCCGCCGACCCCGACTGCCGCACCCGGGTCTTCTTCGGCATCGGCGGCGGCGGTCTCTTCCGGCTCCGCGACGGCGCCTGGCAGGACATCGAACCGCTGCTGCCCGAGCCGGCCGCCGTCACCGGCGCCCCCGTCGTGGGCTTCGGCTCGCCGCCCCCGCAGGACGCCGCCTCCGAGACCGAGGAGGGCGACCGGCTCACCATGGACCTCGGCATCACGACCGCGCCGGGACCGCTCGTCGAGGAGCCCGTACCGCCGCCCGCCGAGCCGTTCCGCTTCCGCGCGTCCGTCGCCCGCCCCGGCGACACCCTGCTCCTCGCCTCACCCGGCCTGGCGGAGCCGATGCGCGGCGAACCCGCCCTCGCCCGCGAGCTCGCCGCCCGCTGGGCCGACGCCGAGGCACCCGGCCTGGCCGCGTTCCTCGCCGACACCCAGCTGAGGGTGACCGGTTACGCCGACGACCGTACGGGGGTGGGTGTCTGGGAGGCGTAATCCACCGGGCGCGACCAGCCGGGCCGTGTGTTGATGGAGCCATGGCCAAACAGAACGTGGCGGAGCAGTTCGTCGACATCCTCGTCCGCGCGGGAGTCCGGCGCCTGTACGGCGTCGTCGGTGACAGCCTGAACCCGGTCGTCGACGCGATCCGCCGTACCCCCTCGCTCGACTGGATCCAGGTGCGGCACGAGGAGACCGCGGCCTTCGCCGCCGGCGCCGAGGCCCAGATCACCGGTGGCCTCGCCGCCTGCGCCGGCTCCTGCGGCCCGGGGAACCTGCACCTCATCAACGGCCTGTACGACGCCCACCGCTCGATGGCCCCGGTCCTGGCCCTCGCCTCGCACATCCCGTCGAGCGAGATCGGCCTGGGCTACTTCCAGGAGACCCACCCCGACCAGCTGTTCCGCGAGTGCAGCCACTACAGCGAACTCATCTCCAACCCGAAGCAGATGCCCCGGCTGCTCCACACCGCGATCCAGCACGCCGTCGGCCGCGGCGGCGTCAGCGTGGTCGCGCTGCCCGGTGACATCGCCTCCCAGCCGGCCCCGGAGAAGGCGGTGGAGACCGCGCTCGTCACCTCCCGGCCGACCGTCCGCCCGGGGGACGCCGAGCTCGACGCCCTGGTCCGGATGATCGACGCGGCGGACCGGGTGACGCTCTTCTGCGGCAGCGGGACGGCCGGGGCGCACCCCGAGGTGATGCAGTTCGCCGAGCGGATCAAGTCACCCGTCGGCCACGCCCTGCGGGGCAAGGAATGGATCCAGTACGACAATCCGTACGACGTCGGCATGAGCGGACTGCTCGGCTACGGCGCCGCGTACGAGGCCACCCACGAGTGCGATCTGCTGATCCTGCTCGGCACCGACTTCCCGTACAGCGCCTTCCTGCCCGACGACGTCAGGATCGTGCAGGTGGACGTCCGACCCGAGCACCTCGGCCGCCGCTCCCGGCTCGACCTCGCCGTCTGGGGTGACGTCCGGGAGACCCTGCGGTGTGTGATCCCCCGGGTCCGGGCGAAGACCGACCGGCGCTTCCTCGACAAGATGCTCAAGAAGCACGCCGACGCGCTCGAAGGCGTGGTCAAGGCCTATACCCGCAAGGTCGAGAAACACGTCCCGATCCACCCCGAGTACGTGGCCTCCCTGATCGACGAACTCGCCGACGACGACGCCGTGTTCACGGTGGACACCGGGATGTGCAACGTCTGGGCGGCCCGTTACCTCAGCCCCAACGGGCGGCGCAGGATCATCGGTTCGTTCAGCCACGGCTCGATGGCGAACGCGCTGCCGCAGGCCATCGGTGCTCAGTTCACCGACCGGAACCGGCAGGTCGTCTCGCTCTCCGGCGACGGCGGATTCTCCATGCTGATGGGCGACTTCCTCACCCTCGTGCAGTACGACCTGCCGGTGAAGGTGATCGTCTTCAACAACTCCTCGCTCGGCATGGTCGAGCTGGAGATGCTGGTCTCCGGACTTCCCTCGTACGGAACGACGAACAAGAACCCGGACTTCGCGGCCATCGCCCGCGCCGCCGGGGCCTACGGCGTACGGGTCGAGAAGCCCAGGCATCTGACGAGCGCCCTCAAGGACGCCTTCAAGCACAAGGGCCCGGCCCTGGTGGACGTCGTCACCGACCCCAACGCGCTCTCCATCCCGCCGAAGATCAGTGCCGACATGGTGACCGGCTTCGCCCTCTCCGCCAGCAAGATCGTCCTGGACGGGGGAGTGGGCCGAATGGTCCAGATGGCCCGCTCCAACCTGCGCAACGTGCCCCGCCCCTGAGGGAATGCGGGCGATTTGGTGGGGCATGCATCCCCGTGAGCCTGTTCGACGCGATCTGTGGGTGGGGGATATGGCCGGGGAGGCACGACAGCCGACTCAACTGCTCAGAAAGGTGGGATGCGCGGATCTCACCGCGGTGCCGGAGGTGCGACACGCCCTGCGTGAACTGCTGCGGAAATGGGGCCGACCGGGCGCCTCCGACGTGGCGGAACTGCTCACCAGCGAGCTGGTGACCAATGCCCTGATCCACACCGAGCACGGGGCCGTCGTGACGGCGACGGTCGTGCCCGAGCAGCTGAGGGTCGAGGTCCGCGACTTCGTCCCCGGTCTCGCGCCACCGCACGTACCGCCCGCCGGCGACGGTACGCACGGCAGGGGGCTGATCCTCGTCGAGGCCCTGGCCGACTCCTGGGGAGTCGAGAACCACGGGGTGGGCAAGGTGGTGTGGTTCGAACTGAACGGCGGGGCCGCCTGAGAGGCGGCCCCGCCGGTGTGCGGTGGACGGAGTGGTGCTCAGCCGAACTGCTGCTCCAGGTCCTTGAGCTTGCGCTCCAGGGAGTCGAGACGGGGCAGCGTCTGGGTGTCGTCCTCCGCGGTGAGGTCCACCGTCCGGGAGTCGCCCGTGTGGGGGTCACGTCCTCCGACGGCTTGGAGGGAGGGCCGGGGTCGAAGCGGCAGTTGTCCCGGATCCGCTATGGCCGGTTCCGCGACGGCGGCCTGCACGGGCGCCGACGCGGAACCGGAACCCGAGCCGGCGCCGGACCCCGAACCCGGGCCCGTACCTGAGCCCGAGGTGGCGTTGAGCGCCGCCATCTCCACCTGACGGCCGCCGCCCCGGCCGAGCCCGAAGGCGCGGTGCTGGCGGTTGATCGCCTTCAGCCGTGCCCGGTCGAGCTTGACCTGGTCGCGCCGGCGGATCCGGTTCTGCTCCTTCTCCCGCCGGTCCTCGCGTACCTCGTCGACGGCCTCGTCCAGGGTCCGTACGCCCTCCAGAAGCATCAGCGACCAGGCGGCGAACGTCTCCCGGGGTGCCCTCATCCACCGCACGATCCGGATCTGCGGCAGCGGGCGGGGCACCAGGCCCTGCTCGCGCAGCGCGGCCCTGCGGGTCTGCTTGAGCGCCCGGTCGAAGAGGACCGCCGCCGAGAGGGACATGCCCGCGAAGAACTGCGGCGCCCCGTCGTGGCCCAGGCCGCGCGGTGCGTGCACCCAGTTGAACCAGGCCGCCGCGCCCGCGAACAGCCAGACGAGCAGCCGCGAGCCGAGGGCCGCGTCGCCGTGGCTGGCCTCGCGGACCGCGAGCACCGAGCAGAACATGGCGGCGCCGTCGAGGCCGAACGGGACGAGGTACTCCCAGCCCCCGGTGAGGTTGAGGTTCTGCCGGCCGAAGCCGACGAGTCCGTGGAAGGACAGGGCCGCGGCGACCGCGGCACAGCAGAAGAGGAGGACGTAGGAAGCGGTGCCGTACACGGCTTCCTTGCGTCTGCGGCGCTCCTCGCTGCGTTCCCAGGAGTCCTCGGCCGCGGCCTGGTCACCGGCGCGCTTCCCGCGCGCGAGCACCGCCACCGCCGTCAGGACTCCGGCCACCATGACGCCGCCCGGAAGCAGCCAGTCCAGCGATATGTCGGTCAGTCTCATGCGGTGTCCCTTGCATCGCAGTAGGGCGTTTGGCGGCCCATACTGGCCGACCCCGTGGGGCGCTCAAGGGGTTTCCGGGCAAGAGCACGCCATCGGGGCGCCAGGACATACGAATAGGTGCGATCTGGTCGAACACCCATGCAGGGAGGGAGGGTTGAGTTCGATTTACGCCACCCGTCCGGGTGGCGTAATCACTCGGGAGCCTCAGGCGGTCGCCGTGAGGCGACGGACCCGCTCGGCGTCGCACGTACGGGGACAGGTGAGGCAGGTGTCCTCGGGGCGCAGCGTGTAGAAGAAGCAGCAGGTCGCCCGGTCGCGCGTGGCGCGCGGGGCGCCGTCCGGCCCCTCGGTGCCGGGCAGTTCGCGGAAGCCCGCCGCACCCGCGTAGGGCTTGTACGGCTTGACGGTGCCCGGCATCAGGAGGTCGAGCTCGGCCATCGACCGTTGCTCCTCGCCGAACAGGGCGCCGACGTACCAGAGGCCCTCGACGATCTCGTCCGTGGCCATCCCCCACAGGGCCCGGCGACCGCGCCGCATCCGGGAGCCGAAGCCGTCGAGGATCGCCTCGAAGTGCTCGGCGAGCGAGGCGCGCACCTCGGCCCGCAGCGCGTCCTCGTCGGGGACCACCCGGGCGCCGGGGAGCGACGCCGCCGGGTCGCCGGGCAGGCAGGCGAACTCCTCCACCAGGACGGCCATCCGCCCGAGCGCCCGCTGGAACGACACGTTCCGTGCGGGGAGCCGGGGCACCCTGCGGTCCAGGAACCAGGGGACGGTGACGAGCAGACAGGCGGGCCAGGCGTATCGGTGCAGTCCGAAGCTGGCGACGACGTCGGGGCGGGCCTGGGTGCCGTAGTCGCGCAGCACCTGCGCGTTGTCCCAGGCGAGGAAGGCGTCGAGGTCGGGGCCGCCGGCCGCGAGCTCTTCCGCGCCGACCCAGCCCGCGCCGCGCGGCAGCCGCTCGCCGCGGACGTGTTCCTCTATCCGGAGATGGGGGAAGACCTCGGCGAGCCGGGCGTAGGCGGCCGCGACGGGCGAGGTCGGAGAGGCGGGCAACAGGGCGGGGACGGTCATGCGGACCACCGAATCGCGAGCGTTGGCAGGTTAGCCTTACCTTACCCGATTCGGGGTCGCCTCTCACCACCGGCCAAGAGCCCCCCGACCAGCGAGGCAGCCCTCACACCCTTGATGTCGGTCCGTTCGCCTATGGTGCACAGAGGACCCGCGCGACGCGAGCCGGGCCCGGCACGAGGCCGCAGGAGGACCCGGGTGGAGCAGGGCGCAGCGCGCGAGCGGGCGACGGAGAGGCCGTCCCCGCCCTTCGGCGACGCCGCCCGGGACCCGGAGGAGGCCGTACGGGTGCCGGAGCAGGCTCGTGGCACCGGCCGGCCCCCGGAGGGCACCGAGCGGGCCCTCGACACGGGGCGGCCCGGCGGCGCCGAGTCCGCGCGTGCCGAGTCCGCGCGTGCCGAGTCCACGCGTTCCGAGTCCGCCCGGGGTGAGGCCGCCCGGGGTGAGGCCGCCCGTGCCGAAGCTGCCCGTGGCGAGTCCGCCCGGGGTGAGCACACCCACTGCGAGCCGGGCATCCCCGGCATCGCCCCCGCACCCGGCGTCGCCCCGGCTCGCGTTCCCGCGCGTGCTTCCGTCCCCGCCACCCGTGTCGTACGGCACTCCGTCCGCGGCCAGATCCTCGACGCGCTCCGCACCGCCCTCGTCGGTGGCGAGCTCGTCCCCGGCGAGGTGTACTCCGCTCCCGCCCTCGGCGAGCGGTTCGGCGTCTCGGCCACCCCGGTCCGCGAGGCCATGCAACGCCTCGCCGTCGAGGGCGCCGTCGAGGTCGTGCCGAACCGCGGCTTCCGCGTCACCGAGCGGACCCCCCGCGAGCTCGCCGAACTCGCCGAGGTCCGCGCGCTCATCGAGGTCCCCGTCATGCTGCGGCTCGCCCGCACGGTCCCCGCCGCCCGCTGGGCCGAGCTCCGCCCGCTCGCCGAGGCGACCTCGACCGCCGCGGCCCGGGGCGACCGCGCCCACTACGCCGAGGCCGACCGGGCCTTCCACCGGGCCGTCCTCTCCCTCGCGGGGAACGAGCAGCTGCTCGCCGTCGCCGACGACCTCCACCGCCGCTCCCAGTGGCCCCTGATCAGCGCGCCCGTCGTCCGCCACGGTGTGCTCGTCGCCGACGCCGCCGAGCACACCGCCCTGCTCGACGCCCTGATCGCCCATGACCTCACGGTCGTCGAATCCCTCGTCCGCGAACACTTCACCGGCTCGAACGCCTGACCGTCCGCGGCCCGCTAAGGTTGATGATCATGTCAACCGGCAAGGCCACAGGGGGAATCAGGATGAGGACGGGCGTACGGGGGATCGCCGTCGCGGCGGCCATGGTCGTCGCACTCACGGGATGCGGGGACGGCGAGGGAACCGACCCGGTCACGGGGGCCGTGGGCGGCAAGGAGAAGGTCCAGCCGACCACGCTGGACGCGACCGGGCTCATCAACGCCCTCCCGGTGTCGTCCGACTTCAGCAACGGCACGTTCACCGGCGGCGACCCCGAGCTGGTCCCGGAGGCCGAGGCCGCGAAGTTCTGTGCCGACAAGCTGGAGGACGTGGACTGCGCCGGAGTGAAGGCCGCGAGCATCAAGGACCTGGTCCTGGCCGGCTCCTCCTCGGACGAGGGGGCCACCTTCACTCTCTACACCTTCGGTTCGGAGGCGGAGGCGACCGCCGTGCTGAAGGCGGTGGAGAAGGCGAGGAAGTCGTCGAAGGGCGAGGCCGGCATCTTCACACCGGTGAAGGCCGAGACCGGGGCCGACGAGACGTTCGCCTTCGAGCGGGACGACTACGTCGGTGTCTACATGCGCGTCGGCACCGTGGTGTCCTACGTGAGCACCTACCGGTTCGGACCGGAGCAGGCCGAAGGCGCCGCCCAGGTCCAGCTCGGCCGGCTCAAGGTCGTCGCGGGGGGCGGCGACCCCGACGCCTGACCGCCCCGAAGAACCCGCGGAAGCTCCCCGAAGACCGTCCCCGCGACGGGGCCCTCGCCGGGGCCCGCGCCCATTAAGGTCAAGGGCGACAGCCGCCCGTACCGCGTCGCCCGTGAGGTGCCCCATGCCGTCCGCGACCCCGTCCCCGGCGGACGGAGGCCGACCCGTCACCGGTACGGAGACCGAGGCCACCGCCCTGCTCGGCTGGCTCACCGATCCCGAGGCGCCGCGGCTCTGTCTCGTCACCGGCGCCCCCGGCAGCGGCAAGACGGCTCTGCTCGGCTGGTTCGCCAAGCACGGCCCGCGGGCCGGCCGGCCGCGCCGCCGCACGGCCCGGGTACTCGTCCCGCTGGCCGGACAGAGCGCCCTCGGCGCGACCTGGACGATCGCCGACCGTCTCGGCGTGGTGGCGCGGTCGCCCGGCGACCTCGTGCACGCCCTCGCCACCAGCGAGGCCCGGCCCGCCGGCCGCGCCGTCCTCCTCCTCACCGATCTGCACGCCGCCGCCGAACCCGCCGCGCTCACCGATCTGATCGCCGAGCTCGCGGGCGTCGGCCGGGTCCGGCTCGTGGTCGAGGCCCGCAGCGGCACCCCGGCCCCCGCCGCCCTGCGCACCGACCGGCGGGTCGCCGTCGTGGACCTCGACGGCGACGCCGACGCCCCCGGCCGCGGCGCCCCCGAGCAGGCCCGGCCGCTGCCTGACCTCTCCGACCCGGTGGCCGTCTGTACGGCCGACCCGCTGCTCGTCACCACGGCGTACGTCACGGGGGCGGCCGCCGCCGGACTCCCGGGCACGCTCGACGGCCCCGAGGTGCCCGACCGCCCCGGCGAGAACGCCGCCGAGGACCACGGCGGGCTACGGGCCGCCTGGATGCGGGCCGGCCAGTCCCTCTGCCGCGAACAGGCCTCCGCCGAACGGGCGTTGGTTCTGCTCTCCGCTCTCGGCGACGGTGCCGACCCCCGGCTGCGTCCGGCGCTCGCCGAGCTCGCGGAGGGCTCGCCCTGGCGGCTCCGCTGGGCCCGGCACCGCGGTGATCTCACCCCGCCCTGGCCGGGTCCCGTCACCGTCCTCGGCGCGGCGGGCGGGCCGTTGGAGGGGACGTTGCTCGTCGGTGACCGCACGGGCACCGTACGGCTGCTCCACGAGGCCGACGCGAGCCCGGCGGGCCGTCTGGCCCACACCGTGCCCGGCCGGGTCACCGCGCTCGCGCCCGCGCCCGACGGCACCGTGCTGCTCCTGGACGACCGGGGCCGGCTGCACACCGTACGGGGGACGACGCCGCGGGCCCCGTATCTGGAGCGCCTCACGGAGGCCGTCTCGGCGACCCTGGCCCGTCACCCGGGAACGGCCCTCGCGGCGATCGCGGGTTCGGTCGTGGTGGGGGACCGGCTCGGCTCGGTGCACGCCTTCGGTCTGCGGGGCCTGCACCAGGCCGCCTCGCACAGCGGCCGGGTCGCGGCGGTCGCGGCGGTGGACTCCGAGACCCCGTTCGTCTGCTCCGGCGGCGTCGACGGGACCGTCCGGCTCTGGACCCCGGGCCGTGATCCGCGCCCCGAACCCCTCGCCGAACGGCCCTCGCCGGTGGTCTCCCTGCATGCGACGGAGACCCCGCACGGCCCGCTGATCGCCGTCGCCTGGGGCGACGGCCTCGTCGAACTCCACCGCCCGGAGGGCGGTCCGACGCTCTCGTTCCGCCCGGGCCCCCCGGTCCGAGCGGTCGCCGTCACCGGCGCCGGCTCCCTGCTCATCGGAACCGACGAGAGCCTGGTGTGTCTCGCGCCGAAGCGCACGACGTCCTGAGGGATCGCTCCTGAGGGATCACTCCTGAGAGATCGTCACCAGCCTTTCGGTCGGCGGGACTTCAGGTGGCGGGCTGTGGTGTCAGCTGGCTCGCGAGCCAGGTCGGCACGCCACCCAGGAGACGGAAGAGGCGGCGGGCCTCGGCGCGCAGCCGCCCCGCCTCCGGTTCCGTCTCCGCGGTGGCGAGGGCGGTGAGGGCCGGGGCCGTACCGACCAGGTAGCCCAACTCCTCCCGGATGCGCAGCGATTCGGCGAAGCCGTGCCGCGCCTCCGCCAACTCGCCCTCTCGCAGGGCGAGTCCGGCGAGGTGCCGCCAAGTGGAGGACAGCAGCAGCGAGTCGCCCTGCGCGGTGGCCCCGGCATGCGCCCTGCGGTACGCGGCGCGGGCCGCCTGCGGGGAGTCCCCGAGGTTCTGTGCGATGAGCCCGCGCCGCAGGTCGAGCAGCGGCCGGCCCTCGGCGGACGGGGCGATCAGGGCGGCCGCCCGGCCCAGTGCCATCCGTGCCTCGTCGGCCCGGTCGCGTACCCCCAGAAGTGTCGACGCGTAGGCCAGATAGCCGCGTTCGCAGGCGGCGGCCCCGCGTTCCTCGTCGGTGCCGGCCACCGCCTCGGCCGCCCGGAGCGCCTCCTCCGCGTCGGCCCAGCCCTGTTCCGTGTAGAGGCAGCGCTCGATCAGCAGCGCGGCCCGTTCGAGTGCGGCGGCCGGTTCGGTCGCGTGGGGCGCGAGCAGCGCGGCCGCGTCCGTCCAGCAACCCCGGGAGCGGAGCCGCCATATGGCGGTCTCCACGGGAGTCTCCTTGCCGTAGGCGAGGGACGGATCTCCGCCGCCCCCTGATTCGGAACCAGACATGGCGGTATCCGCCACATTGCCCTCCCCGAGCGCGCCATTGAGCTGTTGAGTGAGACCCGCATCTCAGCACGAAGGGCAGTACCTGGCCAAGGGGTCAGGTGAAAGAATTCACAAGAGTCCGGCGGATCGGTGTACCGCTGTCCGGACCGTGGCCGAAACGGCGTCGGAGGGCCGCCGGGCCCGTGATCAGGCCCCGGCGGGGCCCGTCGGCCGTCCCGGCCTACGGGCTCCCACCGGCCCGGACGTCACTCCGTCGGACTCGCCCGAAGGGGTGAATCCGCGTGGGACCCCGCGGCTCATCCGATCAGCTCATCCGAAGGGCGAGGAAGAAGTCGAGCTTGTCCTCGAGACGGGACAGATCACGGCCCGTGAGCTGCTCGATCCGGCCCACCCGGTACCGCAGCGTGTTCACGTGCAGGTGGAGCCGGGTCGCACAGCGGGTCCAGGAGCCGTCGCAGTCGAGGAAGGCCTCCAGCGTGGGGATCAGCTCCGCGCGGTGCCGGCGGTCGTAGTCGCGCAGCGGGTCGAGCAGCCGGGCCGTGAACGCGCGCCGGACGTCGTCCGGGACGAACGGCAGCAGCAGCACGTGCGAGGCCAGCTCGTGGTGGCCCGCGGCGCAGACCCGGCCCGGACGGGCCGCGGCGACCCGGCGGGCGTGCCGGGCCTCCTCCAGGGCCCCGCGCAGGCCCTCCGCCGAGTGCACGGCGGCGCTGACTCCGAGGGTGAGCCGCCCGTCGTCGGCCAGGCCGGCCGACAGCGGAGCGCGTACGGCCGCGAGCAGCGCGTCCGCGTGCAGGCCCAGCGCGGTGGCCGGGCTCTCGTCCTCGCTGTCCGGCAGCGGACCCGCGGCCAGCGGGACCAGCGCGATGGCCTCGTCGCCGCTGTGCGCCACGGCGATCCGGTCGGCGGACTCGGCCCCCACGGTCGCCGGGTCGACGAGGATCTCCTCCAGGAGCGCCTGGGCGACCGGGCCGGCGTCCACGGCGGGGCTCTGACCGGCCTCCTGCTCCCACTCGACCCTGGCGACGACCACCTGCCAGTGCGGGGCCGTGCCGAGACCCGGCAGCAGCACCGGGGCGGCCACCCGCAGCCTGGCCGCGATCTCGGCGGGCGCGGCGCCCGTCTGCACCAGCTCCAGGACCTCCTGGGCGAGCCGGCGCCGCACCGTACGGGCCGCGTCGCGCCGGTCCCGCTCGACGGCGATCAGCTGCGTGACGCCCTGCAGCAGGTCGAGACGGGCGGCCGGCCAGTCCCCGGCGTCCGCCTCGACGGCGAGCAGCCAGTCCGAGAGGACCGTCTCGCGCACATCGCGGGAGGCGGGGGCGGCGCCCCGGCCGGTGTTGCGGATCGGGAAGAGGGAGTACGCCGTTCCGCCCGTGCTCAGCCGGTGCGGGCCGCGCCGTCCGGTCCGGGTGGCGGCCAGGTGCTCACCGGCGAGGGTGGCGGCGAGCGAGGCCGGGAGGGGCTCGCCCGCACCCGCGATCTGGCGGCCGGTGGGGGAGAGGACCCAGGCCCGCAGGTCCAGGTCGGAGCCGAGCAGATCGAGGACCACCTCGGGTCCGCCGCCCGCCGGTCCCGAGGTCATGAGCCGCCGGTGCCGGTCGACGACGGCAGCCAGGTCACCCGCCCGCTCGCCGGAGACCTGTCGAACAACGTGTTCGGTGATCGTCGCGAACGCAACGGTCTCGTTCACCGCGAAAAGCGGCAGCCGATGGCGTGAACACGCCTCTACGAGATCGTCGGGGATGTCGCCGAGCTCCGCCTCGCCCGCCGCCAGGGCGGCGACCCCGGCCGAGGCCAGGAGCCGGGCGAAGGGCTCGGCGTCGGCCGGCTCCCGCAGCCAGGCGAGGCCGGTCAGCACCAGCTCGCCGCCGGACAGGTACCGGCTGGGGTCCTTGAGGTCCGTCGTCATCACGCCGCGGACGGTGCGGTCCAGCTCGTCCTCGCCGCCGAGCAGGCGCAGCCCGAGCGCGTCGTTCTCCAGCAGTGCGCGCAGCCGCATCGTGTCGCCGCCGTTCCTTCGTCAGTGGGTGGTGGGGTTGTCGCGTTGTCGACGGTGGCGTGGGGCCACCGTTTCCAGGGGAAAACGGCGAGGTAACTGTTCCCCGCCTTTCGTTCGAATCTACAAGACGACGACGGGACCCAGCCAACTCCTTCATGTTTTCGGTGACTGCACCCGGGCGATCGTCGGCTTGTGTACTAGGCCACACACCGCGTTAACAGCACATGAACGTGAAGTCGAGGACCGGCCGTCCCCCCGGAACCCTGCGCACGACCCCCGATCACCAGAATCACTAGAAGAGAGCCACCATGGACTTCCTTCGCCCCGCCAGCTGGGAGGAGGCGCTCGCCGCCAAGGCAGAGCACCCCACGGCCGTGCCCCTTTCGGGTGGTACGGACGTCATGGTCGAGATCAATTTCGACCACCGGCGGCCCGAGTACCTCCTGGACCTGAACCGCATCGAGCTGCTGCGTGAGTGGGAGGTCGGCGAGGAGAACGTCCGCCTCGGCGCCGCCGTTCCGTACACCCAGATCATGGAGAACCTGCGGGCCGAGCTGCCGGGCCTGGCGCTCGCCTCGCACACGGTCGCCTCCCCGCAGATCCGCAACCGCGGCGGCGTCGGGGGCAACCTCGGCACCGCCTCGCCCGCCGGAGACGCCCACCCGGCCCTGCTCGCCGCGGGCGCCGAGGTCGAGGTCGAGTCGGTGCGCGGCAGCCGGTTCATCCCGATCGACGAGTTCTACACGGGCGTGAAGCGCAACGCGCTGCAGCCCGACGAGCTCATCAAGACCGTCCACATCAAGAAGGCGGACGGCCCCCAGCAGTACTCCAAGGTCGGCACCCGCAACGCGATGGTCATCGCCGTCTGCGCCTTCGGCCTGGCCCTGCACCCGGAGACCCGGACCGTGCGCACCGGCATCGGTTCCGCGGCGCCGACCCCGATCCGCGCCAAGGAGGCCGAGGCCTTCCTGAACGCGGCTCTGGAGGAGGGCGGCTTCTGGGACAACGGCAAGATCATCACCCCGTCGATCGCGAAGCAGTTCGCCGACCTCTGCTCGGGCGCCGCCAACCCGATCGACGATGTCCGAGGCACCGCCAAGTACCGCCGCCACGCCGTCGGCATCATGGCCCGCCGCCAGCTCGGCTGGACCTGGGAGCAGTACCGCGGCACCGGCCGCACGCTTGAGGGAGCTGCATAACCATGCGCGTCAATTTCACGGTCAACGGACGTCCGCAGGAAGCCGACGACGTCTGGGAGGGCGAGTCCCTCCTCTACGTCCTGCGTGAGCGGATGGGCCTGCCCGGCTCCAAGAACGCCTGCGAGCAGGGCGAGTGCGGTTCCTGCACGGTCCGCCTCGACGGAGTGCCGGTCTGTTCCTGTCTCGTCGCGGCCGGTCAGGTCGAGGGCCGCGAGGTCGTCACCGTCGAAGGCCTCGCCGAGTTCGCCAAGGAGCGTTCCGAGCACGCCGGTTGCGCCTCCGGCGCCTGCGGCACCTCGCTCGACGCCGCCAAGAAGTGGGAAGCCAAGCCCGGTCAGGACTCGCAGACCGGCGAGGGTGTCGAACTGTCCCCGATCCAGCAGGCGTTCATCGACGCCGGCGCCGTCCAGTGCGGTTTCTGCACCCCCGGCCTGCTGGTCGCGGCCGACGAGATGCTGGAGCGCAACCCGTCCCCGACGGACGCGGACATCCGCGAGGCGCTGTCCGGCAACCTCTGCCGCTGCACCGGTTACGAGAAGATCCTCGACGCGGTCCGCCTCGCGGCCGCTCGCCAGGAGCGTCAGGGAGAGGCGGTCTGACGATGGCTCAGAACACACGCACCGTTCCGGTGGGCACGCCCACCGACGTCACGCAGAACCACGTCAAGGGCGGCATCGGCGAGTCCACGCTCCGCCCGGACGGCACCCTCAAGGTCACCGGCGAGTTCGCGTACTCCTCGGACATGTGGCACGAGGACATGCTGTGGGGCCAGATCCTGCGCTCCACCGTCGCGCACGCCGAGATCCTGTCCATCGACACCTCCGAGGCCCTCACGCTGGACGGCGTCTACGCCGTCCTGACCCACGAGGACCTGCCCGCCGCGAAGAACTACGGCATGGAGTTCCAGGACACCCCGGTCCTCGCCTACGGCAAGGTCCGTCACCACGGTGAGCCGGTCGCCCTCGTGGCCGCCGACCACCCGGAGACCGCCCGCCGCGCCGCCGCGAAGATCAAGATCGAGTACCGGGAGCTCCCGGTCATCACGGACGAGGCCTCGGCCACCGCTCCGGACGCGATCCTGGTCCACGAGGGCCGCGACGACCACCACTCCGGTCACGTCCCGCACCCGAACATCGTGCACCGCCAGCCGATCATCCGCGGCAACGCGGCCGAGGCCGCCAAGCGGGCCGACGTCATCGTCACCGGCGAGTACACCTTCGGCATGCAGGACCAGGCCTTCCTCGGCCCGGAGTCCGGCCTCGCCGTGCCGGCCGAGGACGGCGGCGTCGACCTGTACGTCGCCACCCAGTGGCTGCACTCGGACCTCAAGCAGATCGCCCCCTGCCTCGGCCTGCCCGAGGAGAAGGTCCGCATGACGATGGCCGGCGTCGGCGGCGCGTTCGGCGGCCGCGAGGACATCTCCATGCAGATCCTCGCGTCCATCCTCGCGCTGCGCACCGGCAAGCCGGTCAAGATGGTCTACAACCGGTACGAGTCCTTCTTCGGGCACGTCCACCGGCACCCGGCGAAGCTCTGGTACGAGCACGGCGCCACCAAGGACGGCAAGCTCACGCACATGAAGTGCAAGATCGTGCTCGACGGCGGCGCCTACGCCTCGTCCACGGCATCGGTCGTCGGCAACGCCTCGTCCCTCTCGGTCGGCCCGTACATCGTCGAGGACGTCGAGATCGAGGCGATCGGCCTCTACACCAACAACCCGCCCTGCGGCGCGATGCGCGGCTTCGGCGCGGTCCAGGCCTGCTTCGCGTACGAGGCCCAGATGGACAAGCTCGCGGCGAAGCTGGGCATGGACCCGGTGGAACTGCGCCAGCTCAATGCCATGGAGCAGGGCACGATCATGCCGACCGGCCAGGTCGTGGACTCGCCGGCCCCGGTCGCCGAGCTGCTCCGCATCGTCAAGGCCCGCCCCATGCCGCCGGAGCGCCAGTGGGAGACCGCCGGCGAGGGCGCGGACGTCCGCGCGCTGCCGGGCGGCCTGTCCAACACCACGCACGGCGAGAGCGTCGTGCGGGGCGTCGGCTACGCCGTCGGCATCAAGAACGTCGGCTTCTCCGAGGGCTTCGACGACTACTCGACCGCCAAGATCCGGATGGAGGTCATCAACGGCGAGGCCGTCGCCACGGTCCACACCGCGATGGCGGAGGTCGGCCAGGGCGGTGTCACCATCCACGCGCAGATCGCCCGCACCGAGCTCGGCGTCCAGCAGGTCACCATCCACCCTGCCGACACCCAGGTGGGCTCGGCCGGTTCGACCTCCGCGGGCCGTCAGACGTACATGACCGGCGGTGCCATCAAGAACTCCTGCGAGATCGTCCGCGAGAAGGTCCTGGAGATCGGCCGGCGCAAGTTCGGCTCGTACCACCCGGCCTGGGCCAACGCCGAGCTCCTCCTGGAGGGCGGCAAGGTCGTCACCGACGGCGGCGAGGCGCTCGCCTCCATCGCGGACGTCCTCGGCGACCAGTCGGTGGAGGTCGAGGAGGAGTGGCGGCACCGCCCCACCCAGGCCTTCGACCTCGTCACCGGCCAGGGCGACGGTCACGTCCAGTACGCCTTCGCCGCGCACCGCGCGGTGGTGGAGGTCGACACCGAGCTCGGCCTGGTCAAGGTCATCGAACTGGCCTGCGCCCAGGACGTCGGCAAGGCGGTCAACCCGCTCTCCGTCGTCGGCCAGATCCAGGGTGGCACCACCCAGGGCCTGGGCGTCGCGGTGATGGAGGAGATCATCGTCGACCCGAAGACCGCGAAGGTGCGCAACCCCTCCTTCACGGACTACCTGATCCCGACCATCCTCGACACGCCGACCATCCCGGTCGACTACCTCGAGCTGGCCGACCCCAACGCGCCGTACGGCGTGCGGGGCATCGGTGAGGCACCGACCCTGTCGTCCACCCCGGCCGTCCTCGCGGCGATCCGGGCCGCGACGGGCCTGGAGCTCAACAAGACGCCGGTCCGCCCCGAGGCGCTCACCGGCACCCTCTAGGACTCTCCGGGCGGTACGTGCCTCCCAGGGAACGTCACACTTCCCCAGCCCGTACCGCCCGGAGTAACCCCCAGCAGTACCCGCAGTACCAGCAGCACCCCGTGGTAACCGCAGTACCAGCAACATCCGCAGTACCAGCAACATCGGCAGTACCCCGCAGTACCGATTCACTCCGTTCGTCTCGGGCCGTCCCCCGGGTCGTGCAGCCCACGCAGCATCCCAAATCCCGCAACTTCAGCAGATCAGAAGTCCTTCGAAGTCTGACGCGGGTGCCCCTTTGAACCTTGGGAGTAGGCCCCATGACCCAGTCGTCTGTGGAGCCCAAGACCGCTTCGGAGGACGCGGGCTCCGGCTCGAACGTCCCCGCCGGCCGCTCTTGGCTCGACCGGTACTTTCACATCTCGGAGAGAGGATCCACCGTCGCGACGGAGATCCGCGGCGGCGTCACCACCTTCATGGCGATGGCGTACATTCTCCTGCTCAACCCCCTGATCCTCGGCGGCAAGGATGTGGACGGCAACGTCCTCAGCCAGCCCGCCCTCATCACCGCGACCGCGCTCGCCGCCGCCGCGACCACCCTGCTGATGGGCTTCTGGGGCAAGGTCCCGCTCGCCCTCGCAGCCGGTCTCAGCGTCTCCGGCGTGCTGTCCTCGCAGGTCATCGCCGTCATGACCTGGCCGCAGGCCATGGCCATGTGTGTGGCCTACGGTGTGGTGATCTGTCTCCTGGTGGTCACCGGCCTCCGTGAGATGATCATGAACGCGATCCCGCTGGCGATCAAGCACGCGATCACCATCGGCATCGGTCTCTTCATCGCACTGATCGGCTTCGTCAAGGCGGGATTCGTCCACGAGAACCCCTCTCCCGGCGGTGGCCCGGTCGTCCTCGGCCCGGCCGGTGAGCTGGCCGGCTGGCCGGTCCTCATCTTCGCCTTCACGCTGCTGCTGATCTTCGCGCTCCAGGCCCGCAACGTGCCCGGCGCCATCCTGATCGGCATCGTGGCGGGCACGATCATCGCCGCCATCGTCAACGCCGTCGGCGACCTGCCGGCCAAGGCCTGGTTCTCCGGCCCGCCGGAGCTCAACGGCAGCGCGGTCTCCACGCCGGACTTCTCGCTCATCGGCGAGGTGTCCTTCAGCGGCTGGGGCGACGTCGGCTACATCACGGTCACCATGATCATCTTCACCCTGGTGCTCGCCGGCTTCTTCGACGCCATGGCCACGATCATCGGCGTCGGCTCCGAGGCCAAGCTCGCCGACTCCCAGGGCCGGATGCCCGGCCTCTCCAAGGCGCTGTTCATCGACGGTGCCGGCGGTGTCATCGGCGGCGGCGTCGGCGGCTCCGGCCAGACGGTCTTCGTCGAGTCGGCCACCGGCGTCGGCGAGGGTGCCCGCACGGGTCTGTCCTCCGTCGTCACCGGCGCGTTCTTCGCGGCCTGCCTCTTCTTCACCCCGATCACCGCGATCGTGCCGGCCGAGGTGGCCTCCGCGGCCCTGGTCGTCATCGGCGCGATGATGATGCAGAACGCCAAGCACGTCGACTGGAGCGACCGCTCCGTCGCGATCCCGGTGTTCCTCACCGTGGTCCTGATGCCGTTCACGTACACCATCACCACGGGTGTCGCGGCCGGCGTCATCTCCTACACCGTCATCAAGACGGCGCAGGGCAAGGCACGCGAAGTGGGCGCCTTCATGTGGGGCCTGACCGCGATCTTCATCGTGTTCTTCGCGATCCATCCGATCGAGAGCTGGCTGGGCGTCAGCTGACGCCCGTACCGTCGCCCTCCACACACATATCGAGGAGTTCGAGATGCTGGACATCGCCGAAGAGCTGCACCGGTGGGTCGAGCAGGGACGCGAGTTCGCCGTCGCCACGGTCGTGGCGGTCGGCGGGAGCGCGCCCCGGCAGCCGGGCGCCGCGCTCGCCGTCGACAGCGACGGCACGGCGATCGGCTCGGTCTCCGGCGGGTGTGTGGAGGGTGCGGTCTACGACCTGTGCCAGCAGGCCCTCGAAGACGGGAAGACCGTCGTCGAGCGCTTCGGCTACAGCGACGAGGACGCCTTCGCGGTCGGTCTGACCTGCGGCGGCATCATCGACATCCTCGTCACCCCGGTCCGCGGCGGGGTCTACCCCGCCGCGCTGGCCGCCGCCACCACGGGGGAGGCGGCGGCCCTGGCCCGGATCGTCTCCGGCCCCGAGGACCTGATGGGCCGGGCGGTCCTGGTCCGCCCCGACGGCTCGTACGAGGGGAAGCTCGGCGGCCACCCGGAACTGGACCGCACGGCGGCGGGCGAGGCCCGCGCGATGCTCGACGCGGGCCGCACCGGCACGGTGGAGATCGGCGAGGACGGCAGCCGCTGCGGACAGCCGCTGACCCTCCTGGTCGAGTCCTCGGTCCCGGCCCCCCGCATGATCGTCTTCGGTGCCATCGACTTCGCGGCCGCCCTGGTCCGGGTCGGCAAGTTCCTCGGCTACCACGTCACCGTGTGCGACGCGCGGCCCGTCTTCGCGACGCCGGCCCGCTTCCCCGAGGCCGACGAGATCGTCGTCGAATGGCCCCACCGCTACCTGGAGTCCACGGAGGTGGACGGCCGTACGGTGCTCTGCGTCCTGACCCACGACGCCAAGTTCGACGTACCGCTGCTCCAGGCCGCCCTCAAGCTTCCCGTCGCCTACGTCGGCGCGATGGGCTCCCGCCGCACCCACGAGGACCGCAACAAGCGCCTCCGCGAGGTCGGCGTCACCGAACTCGAACTCGCCCGCCTGCGCTCCCCGATCGGCCTCGACCTCGGCGCCCGTACGCCCGAGGAGACGGCCCTGTCGATCGGCGCGGAGATCGTCGCCAACCGCCGGGGCGGCACGGGCCTCTCCCTCACGGGCGCCCACACCCCGATCCACCACGACGGCCCCCGCGAGCCGACGGGACGCATAGGCTCCGTGGCCTAGGGGGTGTCTTGCCGATCAGGCCGGGTCAGGGAGCGCCGCGGCCCGGCGACCGGGCATCCGGGCCGGCTCGACAAGGTCGTCGACGGGAGGCGCGCTCAGTGCGCCTCCCGTTCCCGTACGGTCGACGCCCAGGCTGGCTGCTCCTCGGCCGTCTCCGCCTCGGCCCGCCGCCCGCCCCGGCCGAAGAAGTCCGCGAGCGGCAGGATCGCCGCGCCGACGGTGACCGCGTCGGGGCCGAGGGTGCCCATGTCGATGACGACCCTGGCCGCCGGGTAGGCGAGCGCGTACTCCCGCGCGTAGCCGGACACGGTCTCCAGGAAGCGGGTGCCGAGCTGGAGGCCGGCCCAGCCGCCGACCAGGATGCGCTCGGGCTGGAAGAGGTTGATGAGGTCGGCGAATCCGGCGCCCAGGTACTCGGCCGTCTCCGCCAGGACGGCGAGCGCCGTGGCGTCGGGCTCCGTGGCGTCGGGCTCCGTGGCGTCGGGATCCGTCCCCGGTTCCGCCGGGTACGCCGCCGCCAGCATCGCCGTCAGCGCCGTCTCCTCGTCCGCGCCCGCCGGCGGCACTCCACCGGCCTCCCGCCACCGCTCCAGGAGGGCTTCGGCCCCGGCGTACGCCTCCAGGCAGCCCTGGGCTCCGCAGCGGCAGCGGCGCCCCCGCACGCGTACCTTCAGATGTCCCCACTCGATCGCCCGGCCCGGCCCCATCGGGTCCGTGACCACACACGCGCCGACGCCCGAGCCGAAGAGGACGACCACCGCGCTGCGCGCCCCCCGGCCGGCGCCGAACCACATCTCGGCCTGGCCCAGGGTCTTGGCGCCGTTGTCGATCCAGTACGGCACCGAGGCCGGCAGCTCCACACTCTCCCGCAGCAGCCGCTCCAGGGGGACCGCGTCCCAGCCGATGGTCTGGCCGTGCACGACCGCGCCGTCCTCGGCGGTGCGGGCGACGATGCCGGGCACGCCGACGCCCACTCCGAGGAGCCGCTCCGCGGGCACGTCCGCGGTCCGCAGCACCTCCGCGATGCCCTCCCGGAGATGCCCGACGACGACCCCGACCTCGTACCGGTCGTGGGGATTCGGGCTGTCGACGGCCAACGGGCGTTCGGTGCGCGCGAGTTCGGTGAGGGTGAGATCGAACAGCTCGATCCTGATCCGGGTCTCGCCGACGTCGACGCCGATCATGCAGCCGCTGCCGGGGGAGATCCGGAGCAGCGTACGGGGGCGCCCGCCGGCCGAGTCGACGCTGCCCGCCTCCTCGACGAGGCCCTCCGCGACCAGCTCCGCGACCACGTTGCTGATGGAGCCCGAGCTGAGACCGGTCGCCGGGCCGAGCGAGAAGCGGCTCAGCGGCCCGTCGAAGTAGAGGCGCTGAAGGACGGCGGTGCGGTTCTCGCGTCGTAGGTCACGCACGGTGCGGCCGTTCCGCATGGTCACTTGGGCCCCCAGGTGAAGTAGTCCTGACCGCAACATACCGCTGTCGGGGCCCTTGGCGCGCTCTTCTCTTGAGGTTTAACTCACATCCTGAAATAAGCCCCCCAGGCGTTCAGGACCTGAACGCGGGCTCAGGTCCTGCGGAGGCCGCTGAGGAGCAGCTCGGCCAGCTGTTCGTACGCCTCGGCGTCGGCGAGGCCGGTCGCCGCGGCCACCTGGCGGCGCTGGATGCGGACCATCACCGAGGAGATGACGTCCGCGGCGAAGGTCACGTGGACCTCGCGGAAGACGCCGGCCCGGACGCCCTCCTCGATGAGCTGCTGGACCCGGCCGGCCGCCGCGCGCGTGTTGCGCTCGTACACCTCCGCCGCCGGTTCGAACGCCGCCACGTCGTCGAAGAACTGCGGGGAGACCGGCGCCAGCTCGGCCGAAACCGCCCGCAGATAGGCGGCCAGCCGCTCGGCGGGGTCGGTCGCGGCTGCCAGGACCGCCTCGACCCGGGCCGTGGCACGCCGGAAGAAGTGCACGACCGCCGCCCGGACCAGCTGCTCCTTGCTGCCGGCCAGGCCGTACAGGGTCCGCTTCGAGCACCTGAGGCGTGCGGCGAGATCGTCGAGCGTCAGCCGGGCGAAACCCTCGCCGACCAGGAGGGCTACGAGCTCCTCGAAGAGGGCGGAGCGGCGCGCCGCGCCGCGGCCCGTCAGCTTCGGGGCGTCGGCGGCTGAGGTCTCGATCACCAGGTCAGTATTCCAGGCCGCCGTTCCGAGGGGGTTACGGCGACAACCGCCTGCGCTACTCTAAGCGGTACTGCAGTACCTGCCCCAGTACCACTTTGCGCGCCGCTGGAGTCGCCATGGATGTCGACCGCCTGCTTCCCACCCCCGAGGCAGCGGACCTCATCGCCCTCACCCGGGAGATCGCCGACAAGGAGCTCTCTCCGCTGGTGGACGAGCACGAGGCCGCCGAGAGGTACCCCGAAGGACTGTTCGCCACCCTCGGCGAGGCCGGCCTGCTCGGCCTGCCCTACCCGGAGGAGTACGGCGGCGGAGGCCAGCCGTACGAGGTCTACCTGCAGGTTCTCGAGGAGCTCGCCGCTCGCTGGGCGGCCGTCGCCGTCGCCACCAGCGTCCACACCCTCGCCTGCCACCCGCTCCACACCTTCGGCACCGCCGAGCAGAAGGAGCGGTGGCTGCCCGAGATGCTGGAGGGCCGCACCATCGGCGGCTACAGCCTCTCCGAGCCGCAGGCCGGCTCCGACGCGGCCGCCCTCGCCTGCAAGGCCGAGCGGCAGGACGACGGCAGCGGGTACCGGATCACCGGCACCAAGGCGTGGATCACCCACGGCGGCAGGGCCGACTTCTACGCGCTCTTCGCCCGGACCGCCCCCGGCAGCCACGGCATCTCCTGCTTCCTCGCCCCCGGCGCCACCGAGGGCCTCAGCTTCGGTGCCCCCGAGCGCAAGATGGGCCTCCAGGCCGTCCCGACCACCTCCGCCTACTGGGACGGCGCGCTCCTCGACGCCGACCGGCTCGTCGGGGACGAGGGCCAGGGCCTCCAGATAGCCTTCAGCGCCCTCGACAGCGGCCGTCTCGGCATCGCCGCCTGTGCCACGGGCCTCGCCCAGGCCGCCCTCGACGCCGCCGTCGCGTACGCCAACGAGCGCACGACCTTCGGCCGCCGGATCATCGACCACCAGGGGCTCGGCTTCCTCCTCGCCGACATGGCCGCCGCCGTCGACGCGGCCCGCGCCACCTACCTGGACGCGGCCCGCCGCCGCGACCTCGGCCGCCCCTTCAGCCGCCAGGCCAGCGCGGCCAAGCTCATCGCCACCGACACGGCCATGAAGGTCACGACGGACGCGGTCCAGGTCCTCGGCGGCTACGGCTACACGCGCGACTTCCCGGTCGAGCGCTACATGCGCGAAGCCAAGATCACCCAGATCTTCGAGGGCACCAACCAGATCCAGCGCCTCGTGATCAGCCGGGGGCTCGCCCAGCCGTGACGGTGCACCGCCGGCTCACCCCGGTCACTCCGGGGTGATTCCGGGGTCATTCCGGTGGCGCGGCGGTCACCGTGGAGGCCTGGTGCAGGCCGACGAGCGTGCGTACGGCAGGGGGCAGCCAGTCCACCGGGTCCTCCCCCTCGGGACCGCCGATCCTGCGCAGAATCTCGGTGGGGGACGGCCGGCCCGCCGGGTCGTGGCTGAGGCAGGCCGCCGCGACGGCCGCCAGGTCGGCGGGCAGGAGCCGCGGGGCACCGTCGAGGACCGTGCCCCCGGCGCTCCGGGCCGCGCCGCCCGCGTGGCACAGCACCATGCCGAACGCATAGGTGTCGACGGCGGCGGTCAGCGGCGCGCCCGCCATCTGCTCCGGAGCGAGGAACCCCCGTGTGCCGATGACGAAGTCGGCGCCCGTGAGCGCGGTCGCGTCCGCGCCCCGGGCGATCCCGAAGTCGATCACGCGGGGGCCCTCGGCGGCGATGAGGATGTTGCCGGGCTTGAGGTCCCGGTGGACGATGCCGCACGCGTGGATGGCCTCAAGTGCCTCGGCCACGCCGAGGGCCAGCGCCCTCAGGGTGGGCGCGGGCAGCGCGCCGTGGACGTCCAGCACCTCCTGGAGGGAGGGACCCGGGATGTACTCCGTGACGAGCCAGGGCCGCGTGTCCTCCGGGCCCGCGTCGACGACCGGCGCGGTGTGGAAGCCGCTGACCCTGCGTGCGGCGTCCACCTCCCGCGCGAACCGGCGGCGGAACGTCGGATCGCCGACGAGTTCCTCCCGGACGACCTTCACGGCGACCTGCCGGGCCCCGGGGGACCGGCCGAGATAGACGGTGCCCATCCCGCCCTCGCCCAGCCGGGCCGTCAGCCGGTACCGGCCCACTTGCCGCGGGTCCTCCCGGCGCAAGGGCTCGTGTGTGATCGGGGCGGGTCGCTGCGCGGGCGAGTACGGCGACGGGGCGGGCGACCGTGCCGCCAGCAGCCGGGCGTCGTCGGCCTCCGCGAGCCGGTGGATGCTCGCGGCCTTGGCCTCGGCCTCGGCCCGGAGGATCGCGGACTGCTTCTCGCCCTCGGCGGTGAGGATCGCGTACCGGCGGACGCCCTCTGCCTGCAGGATCGCGGCGCGCTTGTCGTGCTCGGCGCTCAGCTGCTTCTCTATCGCGTCCTGGATGGAGACCGGCGGCTCCATCGCCTTGAGCTCGACGCGGTTGACGCGGATGCCCCACTTGCCGGTGGCCTCGCCCAGGACGCCGCGCAGGGCCGCGTTGATCTCCTCGCGGGAGGCCAGGGTCCGCTCCAGGTCCATGCCGCCGACAATGGCGCGCAGGGTGGTGACGACGAGCTGCTCGATCGCCTGGATGTAGCTGGCGACCTCGTAGGTCGCGGCCCTCGCGTCGGTCACCTGGTAGTAGATGACCGTGTCGATGTCGACGACGAGGTTGTCCTGGGTGATCACCGGCTGCGGCGGGAACGGGACGACCTGCTCGCGCAGGTCGATCCGGTTGCGGATCCGGTCGAAGGGCTGGAACACGGGACGCAATCCGGGGTGCAGCACGCGCGAGAATCGCCCGTTCCGCTCCACGACGGCCGTCGTCCCCTCGGGAATGACGTGCACCCACCGGGCGGCCAGGCCCACCAGGAGGACCAGACCCCCCACCATGATGATTTGTAAGACGCTCACAGCCCAAGCCCCCTCGGCCTCAGCACCCCCGAACGCTCAGTCTTTCAGAACTGCCCCGTACGGCACAGGTGTTGACGTCTCAGGAGGGTCGCGATCTCCGTCAGACCGTGGCGGAGCGCGTGGTCAAGCGCCGTCCGGCCGTGCGGGTCCGGGAGTTCGGGGTCGGCGCCCGCCGCCAGGAGGAGGGCGACGACGTCCTGATGCGCGCGGCCGCCCGTACCGAGGATCACGGCTTCCAGGAGGGCCGTCCAGCCCAGCCGGTTGACGTGGTCGACGTCGATGGCCGTCTCCGCGAGGACGGCGCGGACGTAGGCCACGTGGCCCCGCTCGGCCGCCGGGATCAGGGCCGTACCGCCGTAGCGGTTGGTGAGCCTCAGGTCCGGACCCGCGGGGAGCAGGGTCCGCATCATCGCGACGCCGCCCGTGACGCCGGTGACCAGCCAGGGGCTGTCGCAGCGGTCGTCCTGGGCGTTCGGGTCCGCGCCCGCGGCGAGGAGGATCCGGGCCGTGTCGACGTGGTCGTGCCGGGCCGCGTGCAGCAGCGGGGTGCGGCGGCGCCGGTCCCGGGCCTCGACCCGGGCGCCCGCGGCGAGGGCCGCGCGGACGGCGACGGTGTCACCGTGCGCGGCGGCCGCCAGGAGGGTGTCGTCGATCGCGTTCATGGTGGCCTTCCTCGTGCGGGCGCGGGCGCCGGACCGCTGCGGTTACTTGCCGAGGGCGGCGACGCCGGCCTGGGCGAACTTCTCGTCGAGGTCGCCCGAGGGGGCGCCCGCGACACCGATGCCCGCGATCGGCGCGCCCTTGGCGGTCACCGGGGCGCCACCGGCGAGGAACAGGGTGCCGGGGATGTCCTTGAGGGTGGGGGCGTTGGTGAGGCGCTTGGCCAGCTCCGAGGTCGGGGCGTTCCAGGAGACGGCCGTGTACG
Organism: Streptomyces sp. CB02980; assembly: GCF_014451325.2. Taxonomy (GTDB): domain Bacteria; phylum Actinomycetota; class Actinomycetes; order Streptomycetales; family Streptomycetaceae; genus Streptomyces. Next base: position 290,237 of record NZ_JACSCH020000013.1, read on the forward strand.
CCTTCTTCTCGGCCGACTCGTAGGACTGCGGGCCCGCACCGTCGCCGCGGAGGGTGACGATGGTGTTGCCGTTGCGGTCGACGACGGCGACGGAGACGCGCTGGTTCTCCTTCTCGGCGGCGTCGAGCGTCGCCTGCGCGGCCTTCGTGGCGGCCTCGATCGTCAGGTGCGTGGACCGCGTGGTGTTCTTGTTCTTGGCGTCCGCCTTGGCGACCGCGGCGGCGGGGGCGGCCGCCGTGTTCTCGCCGGTCGCGCTGGCCGAGTAGGCACCGAAGCCACCGAGGGCGAGCGCGGCGACGATCGCACCACCGGTGACGACACGGGTGCGCGAGGTCTTCTTCACGTGCTTCATGGGATCTGCTCCAGTGAACTCGGTGGACTGCGGGGGCCGTCGGTGCTCCGTGGCCCGCTTCTCCTCCATCCTGGGGCCGTCCCCCGTCCCCGTCGGTCGTCGTCCCGGCTGCCTCCGGCGCCCGCAACGGTGGACCCCCGGGTCATCCGATCGGCTGACCCCCCTCGCCGTCCGGGTCCCCCTCGTGCCGGTGCACGGCAAGGTCCGTGAACGCGCGCGTGGCGGCGCTCCGGTAGCCGGCCGCCCTGCGGAGGAGGGTGACGCCGCGGGTCGGCAGGGCGGGGGAGAGCGGGACGGGGGTCAGATGCGGATGGTCCCGGGTGACGGCATCGGGCAGGACGGTGGCGAGTGCGGTCCGCCGGACGATCTCGGTCAGCGCGCTGACGGCGTTGGCCTCCACCGCGATCCGTGGCCGGAGGCCGTGCTCGGAGACGTACGCGTCGACATGCCGGCGGGTGGCGAAGTCCGCGCTGAGCAGGGCGAGGTGATGGTGATTCAGCTCCTCGGCCGGTACGGGCTCGGTGCGGCCGGCGAAGGGGTGGCCGGGGCCGACGACGAGCCCCAGGGTCTCGGTGAACAGCGCGGTGCCCTCGATGCCCGGCAGATGGTCGCCCCGGAACGCGATGCCGAGGTCGAGGCGGTCGGCGAGGAGCTCGGCCTCGATGCGGTCCTGGGGCGACTCCCGTACCTCCACGGTGATTCCGGGGTGCCGGGAGTGGAACTCGGCGACCAGCGGGCCCGTGAGGTAGGTGAAGGTGGGGGTCGCGGCGAGCCGGAGCCGGCCCCGGGAGAGGTCGTGCACGTCGAGCACCGCCCGCTCGCCCGCCGCCAGGTCCTGGAGCGCCCGCCGCGCGTAGCCCGCGTAGGCCTCCCCGGCGTCGGTGAGGCGCACCGTGCGGCCGGTGCGGTCCAGGAGCAGCACTCCGAGGGCCTTCTCCAGCTGCTTGATCTGCTGGGAGAGCGTGGGCTGGGCGATCCGGAGCTCTTCGGCGGCCCGGGTGAAGTTGGCGTGCTCGGCGACGGCGAGCAGATAGCGGAGATGGCGGAGTTCCGGCTGCATGCGGTCGACTCTAACCGCAGCCATAGATGTCAGCTATAGCAGACATCGACAGGGCGTCTTGGACACTATAGGTCCTGGTCGTGCAGGGTGAAGGCATGCCTCATCTCGCCGAGGGAATCGCCCGCTTCCAGCGGGAGGTCTTCCCCGCCAAGGCAGGGCTCTTCGCCCGCCTGGCCACCGTCCACCGCCCCGGCACGCTGTTCATCGGCTGCTCGGACGCCCGCGTCGTACCCGAACTCATCACCCAGACCGACCCCGGCGAACTCTTCGTCGTCCGCACCGCCGGAAACCTCGTCCCCGCCCACACTCCGGGCACCGACGGCGTCGCCGCCGGCATCGAGTACGCCGTCGCCGTCCTCGGCGTGCGGGACGTCATCGTCTGCGGGCACTCCGCCTGCGGCGCCATGACCGCGCTCGCCGAGGGCCGCGACCTGAGCGGCGCGCCCGCCGTCGCGGCCTGGCTGCGGCACGCCGACGCCTCCCTGGCCCGTACCGCGGCCGCCGGACGGGCGGGGGACGTGGCCGCGCTCGTCCGGGAGAACGTCGCCGCGCAGCTGGCGAACCTCGCCACCCACCCCTCGGTGGCCCGCGCCCTGGCGCTGGGAGACGTACGGCTCCACGGCTGGGTCTTCGACATCGCCGACGGCACCGTGGAAGAGCTTCCCGGGGCCTTCGCCCACGCCGCCTGAACCGACCCCTCCCCGCACACCCCCGCGCCGCCTGAGCCGGACCCCTCCCCGCACACCCCCGCGCCGCCTGAACCGACCTCTCCCGTACACCCCCGCGCCGCCTGAACCGACCCCTTCCCGTACACCCCCGCGCCGCCTGAGCCGGACCCCTTCCCGTACCCCCCGGCTCTTTCACGACGACCGCAGTCCCTTCCCGCGCAACCCACCGAAAGGACGTACCTCTCATGGTGCACGCCCAGTTCGACCCCACCGCACGTCACGAGCTCGCTGTCGCCGCCGTCGACGCCAAGACCGTCAAGGACCTGAGCTGGCAGCAGATCGCCGACGCCGCCGGTCTCTCCGTCGCCTTCACCACCGCCGCCGTCCTCGGCCAGCACGCCCTGCCTGAGGCCTCCGCGCGGGCCGTGGCCGAGCTCCTCGGCCTGGACGAGGACGCGGTGCGGCTGCTGCGGACGATCCCCACCCGGGGCTCCCTCGACGGCATCCCGACCGACCCGACCGTCTACCGCTTCTACGAGATGCTCCAGGTCTACGGGACCACGCTGAAGGCCCTCGTCCACGAGGAGTTCGGCGACGGCATCATCTCCGCGATCAACTTCAGGCTGGACGTGAAGAAGGTCGCCGACCCCGAGGGCGGGGAGCGCGCGGTCATCACGCTCGACGGCAAGTACCTGCCGACCAAGCCGTTCTGACCCGTCCGGTCGTGCGGCTGTGACCCTTCCGCCCGGACCAGGCTCCGCTTCCGGGGGCGCGGCCTGCGGTTCTATGGTGGGCGGCGCAGATCGCGCGGACCGCGCGGTCCTCCGCGGGCACGCGCCCGATCCGGCGGCCAACCCGGCGGCAGGGTCGCACCCGCACGACACGAACGAGGAGTTCCATGGACATCGCCGGCTCCGCCGCTCTCGTCACCGGTGCCGCTTCCGGTCTCGGCGCCGCCACCGCCGCGGCGCTCGCCGCCCGGGGCGCCACGGTCTACGGACTCGACCTGGACAAGGCCGTGGCCGCCGCCGGGCAGCTGCCCGAGGGCGTCCGGCTGCTCGCCGCGGACGTCACCGACGAGCAGCAGGTCCGCGAGGCCCTCGCCGCGATCGACGCCGACGGCGCCGAGCTGCGGCTCGCCGTGAACTGCGCCGGCATCGCGCCCTCGGCCCGCATCCTGGGCCGCAAGGGACCGCACGACCTCGACCTGTTCCGGGCCGTGGTCAACGTCAACCTGATCGGTACGTTCAACGTGATGCGGCTCGCCGCCGAGGCCATCGCCCGGCACGAGCCCGACGAGCACGGGCAGCGCGGTCTCGTCGTCAACACCGCCTCGATCGCCGCGTTCGAGGGCCAGGTCGGCCAGATCGCCTACGCCGCCTCCAAGGCGGGCGTCGCCGGTATGACGGTCACCGCCGCCCGTGACCTGGCGCAGTTCGGCATCCGGGTCGTCACCGTCGCCCCCGGCATCGTCGACACCCCGATGATGGCCGGGTTCGGGGAGGACGTCAGGGCCGGTCTCGCCGCGAGCGTCACCTTCCCGCAGCGCCTCGCGCGCCCGGAGGAGTACGCCCGCCTGGTGACGATGATCGCCGAGCACGACTACCTCAACGGCGAGACGATCCGGATGGACGGCGCGCTCCGGATGAGCGCCCGCTGACCCCTTGCGCAGCCGCCTCCGGGCCTCCGTACCCTCGCGACAGCACTCGGTGCCGGATTCGTCCGGCACCTAGTGCCGCGCCGAGGGGATCCGGGTGTTAGGTTCGGGCCATGGGAACAGCCGGATCAGCGTCGACGAACTCCACGAAGCCCGCGATGCGGGACTCCCTCATCGCCGCGGCCTTCCAGCTCTTTCTCGAGCGGGGCTACGAGCAGACCACGGTCGACGACATCGTCAGCCTCGCGGGCGTCGGCAGGCGGTCCTTCTTCCGGTACTTCCCGTCGAAGGAGGACGTGGTCTTCCCCGACCACGAGCAGTGCCTCGCCGACATGACCCGCTTCCTCGCGGCGAGCGCCGACTCCGACGACCCCATGGTCCGGGTCTGCGGCGCCGCCCGGCTCGTCATGCGGATGTACGCCGAGAACCCGACCTTCTCCGTGCAGCGCTACCGGCTCACCCGCGAGGTGACCGGGTTGCGCACGTACGAGCTGTCGGTGGTCTGGCGGTACGAGAAGACCCTCGGCGACTATCTGCGCACCCGCTGGGCCGACCGCAGGGACGGCACCCTGCGCGCCAACGTGGCCGCGGCGGCCGTGGTCGCCGCCCACAACCACGCCCTGCGGCACTGGCTGCGCTCGGGCGGCGACGGCGACCCGCTGGCGGAGGTGGACAGCGCCCTGGAGTTCGTCCGCGGCACCTGGAGTCCGGACGCGGTCGTGGCCGCGCCGGCCGAGGAGACCGAGGACGTGGTCGTGGTGATCACCAAGCGGTCCACCCCCATGTGGCGCGTGGTGCGCGAGGTGGAATCGAGCCTCGGCGAGAGCTGAGAGCCGACCCGGGGGTTCCCGGTATCTCTAATTGAGGGAACTCAGGTCTTTATTTGATGGCACTCAGTGCCATATCTTTGCTCCTGCACGGTCGAGCCGCCGAGTGCAAGGAGAAGGCATCGTGTTCCACACGGGACTGAGGAGCGGGACCGCCGTCCAGGCCGCCGAGGAGGCGGGCCCCGACGCCGAGCTCTACTTCCAGCGCTGCCGCTGGTGCCACACCACGACGTTCCAGCGACTGCTCTGTCCGACCTGCGGGTCGACCGATCTCAACCCCGAACTCAGCGAGGGCGAGGGCGTGATCTCCGTACGGCGCGGGGTCGCCGCGGCCGATGCCGATCTCTGGCCGGTGTACATGACGGAGGGCTTCACCGTCCGCTGCCGGGTCGACGGGCCGCTGCACGCGGTGCGCCCCGGCGTCCGGGTGAAGGTCTCGTCGGGGGTCGGCGTGACCGGTCGCAGGCCGGTCGTCCGGCTCTGCGAGGAGGTCCCCCTCGACGGGTGGATCTGATCCGCCGGATCCGGTCCATCCGATTCAGGAGAAACACAAAGGGGCGGGTGGTGGCACAGAGTGCCACCACCCGCCCCTTTCGCGTCATCGGACGCGGACGGGTCAGCGGGCGCCGATCTCGTCCGTCAGCTGCGGCAGCACCTCGAAGAGGTCGCCGACCACGCCGTAGTCCACCAGGTCGAAGATCGGGGCCTCGGGGTCCTTGTTGACCGCGACGATCGTCTTCGACGTCTGCATGCCGGCCCGGTGCTGGATCGCGCCGGAGATGCCCGCCGCGACGTACAGCTGCGGCGAGACCTGCTTGCCGGTCTGGCCGACCTGGTTGGAGTGCGGGTACCAGCCGGCGTCCACCGCGGCGCGCGAGGCGCCGACGGCCGCGCCGAGCGAGTCGGCCAGCTTCTCGACGACCGCGAAGCCCTCGGCCGCACCGACACCGCGGCCGCCGGAGACCACGATCGCGGACTCGGTCAGCTCCGGGCGGCCGGTGGAGACGCGCGGGGTGCGCGCGACGACCCTGGCGGCGTTGCCGGTGAAGGACACGGTGACGTTCTCGACCGTGCCGGCGGCCGAAGAGGCCTCCGGGGCGGCGGAGTTCGGCTTGACGGTGATGACCGGCACGCCGTGCGTGACCGTCGAGCGCACCTGGTACGAGGCGGCGAAGACGGACTGCGTGGCGACCGGGCCGTTCTCGCCGGCCTCCAGCTCCACGGCGTCGGTGATCAGACCGGAGCCGAGGCGGAGCGCGACACGGGCCGCGATCTCCTTGCCCTCGCCGGAGGAGGTCACCAGGACGGCCGCCGCCCCCTTCTCCTTCGCGAGCTGGGTGAGCGCGTCGACCTTCGGCACGACCAGCTGCTCGGTGAACTCGGCGCCGTCCGCGACGTACACGGTCGCCGCGCCGTACTCGCCGGCGGTGGCGGCGATCGAGGCCGCGGCCTCGCCGGCGCCGAGCACGACGGCCGAGGGCTCGCCGATGCGGCGGGCCAGGGTCAGCAGTTCGAGGGCCGGCTTGCGGACCGCACCGTCGGCGTGGTCCACGAGAACCAGGATCTCAGCCATGATTCGTTGCTCCTGTGGGGTGTCAGGCTGACGGCAGGTCAGATGAACTTCTGGGTGGCGAGGAAGCCGGCGAGCTGCTTGCCGCCGTCGCCCTCGTCCGTGACGATCGTGCCCTTCGTGCGGGCCGGGCGCGCTGCCACGGCGTCGACCAGGGTCCACGCCCCGGCGAGGCCCACCTCGTCGGCGTCGATGTCCAGGTCGTCCAGGTCCAGCTCCTGGACCGGCTTCTTCTTGGCGGCCATGATCCCCTTGAAGGAGGGGTAACGGGCCTCGCCGGACTGGTCGGTGACCGAGACGATCGCCGGCAGCGTGGCCTCCAGGAGCTCGGTGGCGGCGTCGCCGTCACGGCGGCCCTTCACGAGACCGTCCTCGACCGAGAGCTCCGACAGCAGGGTGACCTGCGGCAGGCTCAGCCGCTCGGCGAGCAGCGCGGGCAGCACGCCCATGGTGCCGTCGGTCGAGGCCATGCCGCAGACGACCAGGTCGAAGCCGGTCTTCTCCAGGGCCTTGGCGAGGATCGCCGAGGTGGCGATCACGTCGGAGCCGTGGATGTCCTCGTCGTTGACGTGGACGGCCTTGTCGGCGCCCATCGACAGCGCCTTGCGCAGCGCGTCCTTGGCGTCGTCCGGGCCGACCGTGACGACGGTGACCTCGGCGTCGTCGGACTCCTCGGAGATCCGCAGCGCCTGCTCGACGGCGTACTCGTCGAGCTCCGACAGCAGGCCGTCGACCTCGTCGCGGTCGACCGTCAGGTCGTCGGCGAAACCGCGGTCGCCGGTCGCGTCGGGTACGTACTTCACACAGACAGCGATCCTCAGGGTCACGGCCTGGCTCCTTTCAAGTGACAGACGATTACGGGAGGTTGCGGGCCATGACGATGCGCTGGACCTGGTTGGTGCCTTCGTAGATCTGGGTGATCTTGGCGTCGCG
>NZ_JACSCH020000014.1:0-59053 GCF_014451325.2 Streptomyces sp. CB02980
CGGCCGCCTCACCGACATCGAGCGCGACCCCGTCCCTGGCCCGCTTCAGAGCACGGCGCATGGCATTCGCGGTGGGGGCGGGGTGCGTGGAGGTCACGGAGAGCCTTTCTGCGGTGCGGGTGGGGAGACTGCGGCGGCTCGCGACTCCTAGGGCCTGTCCGGCGGATCATGGCCGGGGCCGTGATCCGCCGGACAGGCCCTAGGCGGCTGCGTCCGCGGCCAGGTGGTCGTCGCGGCGGATGACGCGGGAGCTGTTGCGGAGTCCGGCCTCGGTGCGGACCAGGACGTCCTGGACGGTGACGCTCTGCTCCAGCCGGTTGGAGCCGTCGGCGGCGGTGACGCTCACGACGGCGTAGTAGGCGGCGTGCAGGGCCGCGTCACCGTCGCTCTCCACCGTGAGCATGTCGAACCAGTGGCGCGGCTGCCCGCCGTTGAAACGGCCCGCGGCCGCCTCGGCGGCCTTGGAGATCAACGCGGGGCCCTCCAGGGCGCCGGCACCGGCGGGAGTGAACACGCCGTCCTCGGTGAACGTGGCTCCGAAGCCCGCGAAGTCGCTGCCGTCGAGCAGACGCATCTGCCGTGCGTAGAACTGCTGGACCTCCACGTACACATCGGCGGTCACGGGCGTGGACACGGTCTCGGCCATGGTGCGTGCTCCCTCGGGTGCGGTGCTCGACGTGGGCCCCGAGCGTGCCCCGAGCGCCTAGAGAGGTGATCGAGTGACGGCTGAGCCCACCGCCCGCCCCGGCCGCCGCGGACCTCCCCGGCCCGTCCGAGCCCTGTTCGAGCACGCTTCGAGGGAGCTCGGCGACCGTGACACGCGCCGATCCTCGTCCACTGCTGATCGTCGCCCACCCTTGATCGTCGCCCACCTCTGATCGCCAACTGATCGTCACCCATTCTCTGGAGGACCGTCCATGACCGCCGCCTTCACCCTCGCCGAGTTCCGCGTCATCGTGGACGCCTGCTTCGACGGCGCCGAGGCCGCCGCGCTCGAGGAGTCCGTCCTGGACACGGAGTTCGCCGATCTCGGCTACGACTCGCTCACGGTCTACGAGATCGTCGTGCGCATCCAGGACGACTTCCCCGTCACCGTCCCCGACGAGAAGCTCGACGAGCTGAAGACGCCCGCCGCGCTCATCGCGTACGTCTCCGATCAGCTCGCGGTCGCCTGAGCCGCACGGGTCCGGACGTGCGGGGACGTCCGGACCCGGTGGCCCGCCAGGACGTCCAGGGCCTCCCCGAGACTGCCGAGGTCGTCGCCGTCGGCCGGTCCCGCCAGCAGGGGGACGACCACGCTCGCTCCCGACCTGACGGACGGATGCCGGCGTGCGGGGGCGGTCAGCGAGCGGTCCGCGCTCGCGTCGAGCAGGATCAGCCCCGTGCCGGGCCCGTCGGGCGTGCCGTCGAGCAGCGCCCGCAGTGCGGGCCAGTACAGCACCGGCAGCGCCAACTGCCCTGCCCAGAACGCGGGATCGACCGCCTCCTCCGTGCGCAGCCACCGCGCCGTACGGGTCGAGAGCAGCGCCCCTTCCGGGGCGCGCAGCGGTACCTGGGACAGCGCCCGCGCGTATGTCTCGGCGGCCCCGGCGAGGGAAGGCGAGTGGAAGGCGTGTCCGGAGCGCAGTGCGCGGACGACCATTCCTGCCGCCGCGAGCCGTTCGGAGGTCCGGGCGAGGGCATCGGAGGGTCCTGCGAGGACCGTCTGCCGCGGTCCGTTGATCGCGGCGACCGCCGCCCCCGGCGTGAGCAGCGGCTCCACGTCGGCCACCGCGGCGCCGACGGCCAGCATGCCGCCGCCGGTGCGGCCGGCCAGGGCCGTGCGGCGGGCGGCCATGACCCGCGCCGCGTCCTCGGGTGAGAACACCCCGGCGAGGGCGGCCGCGGCCAGCTCGCCGACGCTGTGGCCGAGCAGGACGTCGGGGGCGTGACCGCTCAACGCCGTCACGCACCGGCCGAGCGCGTATCCGACTCCGAAGAGCAGGGGCTGCGACACCAGGGCGTCGTCGAGCGACGGGTTGGGCGCGGGCCGGAGCCACTCCTCGCGCAGCCGCGCGCCCTCCGGCCCCAGGGCCGCCAGGAAGGAGTCCATCGGCGCCGCGAACTCCGGCACCGCCTCGTACAGGCCGGCGGCCATGCGTTCGCGCTGCGCACCCTGGCCGGGCAGCAGCAGGACGGTGCGGCGGGACATCACTTCACGGCCTCCCGGGTCGGGCGTCCGGACCCGGCGGGCCCGGAGGGGCGGCCCCAGCCTCGCCGGGCCCCCTCGACGGGGACTGGAACCGCGCTGGAGGGAGCCGGAACCCCGCTGGCGTCGCCCAAGTCCCTTGGCAGGCCGCGCAGTTCACGCCAGCGGGACTCGAGCGGGCTTTGAGGGCGCCCGCACACAGTCGTCGACATCGTCCACTCAGGAGGGGGCTCGTCCAGTGAACCGACGTGTGGCCATCACCGGCATCGGAGTAGTGGCACCGGGAGGTGTGGGCAAGAAGGCCTTCTGGGAGCAGCTGACAGCCGGACGCACGGCGACGCGGACCATCTCCTTCTTCGACGCCTCGCGCTTTCGCTCCCAGGTGGCGGCGGAGGTGGACTTCGTGCCGGAGCGGCACGGTCTGGGTCCGCGGGAGATCCGGCGGATGGACCGGGCCGCGCAGTTCGCCGTCGTCAGCGCCCACGAGTGCCTGGCCGACAGCGGACTGAACTTCGCCGAACTCGACCCGCACCGGGTCGGGGTCAGCGTCGGCAGCGCGGTCGGCGGTACGACCGGCCTCGAGCGCGAGTACCTCGTGCTCAGCGACAGCGGGCGGTTGTGGGAGGTGGACAGCGGCTATGTCTCGCCGCACCTCTACGACGCGTTCGTACCGAGCTCGCTCGCGGCCGAGGTGGCGTGGGCGTGCGGGGCCGAGGGCCCGGCGACGGTGGTGTCCACCGGCTGCACCTCGGGGCTCGACTCCGTGGGCTACGCCCGCGATCTGATCGCGGAGGGCAGCGCCGACGTGATGATCGCCGGCGCCGCCGACACTCCGATCTCGCCGATCGCCGCGGCCTGCTTCGACGCGATCAAGGCGACGACGCCGCGCAACGACGACCCGGAGCACGCCTCGCGGCCCTTCGACCGCACGCGCAACGGCTTCGTCCTCGCCGAGGGTGCCGCGATGTTCGTCCTGGAGGAGGTCGAGCACGCCAAGGCCCGGGGCGCGCACATCTACGGCGTGATCGGCGGCTACGCCACGCGCTGCAACGCGTACCACATGACCGGTCTCAAGGCCGACGGCCGCGAGATGGCCGAGGCGATCCGGCACGCCATGAACGAGGCGCGACTCGCCCCGCAGGGCGTGGACTACGTCAACGCGCACGGCTCCGGCACCAAGCAGAACGACCGGCACGAGACCGGCGCGTTCAAGGAGACCCTGGGCGCCCACGCGTACGACGTCCCGATCAGCTCCATCAAGTCGATGGTCGGTCACTCCCTCGGCGCGATCGGCTCCATCGAGATCGCGGCCTGCGCCCTCGCCATGGAGCACGGAGTGGTCCCGCCCACCGCCAACCTGCACGAACCCGACCCCGAGTGCGACCTCGACTACGTGCCGAACGAGGCGCGCGAGCGGAAGGTCGACGCCGTCCTCAGCGTGGGCAGCGGCTTCGGAGGCTTCCAGTCCGCGATGGTCCTCACCCGCGAGGAGGCGGGCCGATGAGCGCTCCCACCACGACCGGCACCACCACGACCGGCACCACCGCGACCGGCCCGGTCACGACCGCCGGCGCGTCGACCGTCGCGTCGACCGTCGCGGAGCAGTCCGCCCCCGTCGTCACCGGCATCGGGGTGATCGCCCCCAACGGCCTCGACACGGAGAGCTGGTGGCGGGCCACCCTGAGCGGCGAGCACGGGATCAGGACCGTGGAGGACTACGACGCCTCCTCGTACCCCACCACCCTCGTCGGACGGATCACCGGCTTCGACGCCGCCGAGCACCTGCCCGGCCGGCTGCTGCCCCAGACGGACCGGGTGACCCGGCTCGCGCTGACCGCGGCCGACCGCGCCCTCGCCGAGTCCGGCGCGGACCTCGAAGCGATGCCCGAGTACGGGATCGGCGTCGTCACCTCCAACGCCACCGGCGGCTTCGAGTTCACCCACCGGGAGATCCGCAAGCTCTGGACGGAGGGCCCGCAGCGCGTCAGCGTCTACGAGTCCTTCGCCTGGTTCTACGCGGTCAACACCGGCCAGATCTCCATCCGCAACGGTCTGCGCGGCCCGAGCGGCGTCCTGGTCGGCGAGCAGGCCGGCGGCCTCGACGCCATCGGCCACGCCTGCCGCACCCTGCGCGGCGGCGGAGTCCTCTCCGTCACCGGGGGAGTGGAGTCCGCGCTCGACCCGTGGGGTCTGGTCTCGCACATCGCCAGTGGCCGGCTCTCCCGCGCCACCGATCCGCGCGCCGCCTACCTGCCCTTCGACACGCGGGCGGCCGGATACGTGCCGGGCGAGGGCGGGGCGATCCTGGTCCTGGAGGACGCCGGTTCCGCCGCCGCGCGCGGCGCCACGACGTACGGCGAGATCGCCGGCTACGGGGCGACCTTCGATCCGAAGCCGGGTTCCGGCCGGCCGGCCGGTCTCGGACGCGCCGCCCGGACCGCCCTCGAACGGGCCGGTGTCACGCCCGACGAGGTGGACGTGGTCTTCGCCGACGCGGCGGCCGTCCCCGAGCTGGACGACGCCGAGGCAGCCGCCGTCGAGGAGATCTTCGGGCCGTACGGCGTGCCCGTGACCGCCCCCAAGACGCTCACCGGCCGGCTCACCGGAGGCGGCCCGCCGCTGGACGTGGCGGCGGCCCTGCTCGCCATCCGCGACGGCGTCCTGCCGCCCACCTTCCACATCGAGCGACCGGTCCCCCGGCACCGCCTCGACCTGGTGCGGGACGTGCCGCGCGCGGCGCGGGTGCGGACCGCCCTGGTCCTTGCCCGCGGTTACGGCGGCTTCAACTCGGCCGTCGTGGTCCGCGCGCCGCGCTCCGCCCGCTGAACCCCACCCATCGTTCCGTCTGCTCCGACCCGTTTCCCCATCCGACCAGACCGCAGAGAGGTCCGACATGAGCCTGATGACCTTCGACGACCTGAAGAAGATCCTCGCCGAGTGCGCGGGGGAGGACGAGACGACCGGCCTGGCCGCGGACGCCCTCGACACCCCGTTCACCGACCTCGGCTACGACTCCCTCGCCCTCCTCGAGGCGGCGGCCCTCGCCGGACAGCGCTTCGGCGCCGAACTCACCGACGACGAGGTCACGTCGATCGTGACGCCGCGCGAGTTCCTGGACCACGTCAACGTGGTGGCCCCCACCGCCGCGTGACGCCCGGCGCAGCGTGGCCGTCGCGGTCACGTGACGCCCGCCGTCGTGTTCCCGGACTGTGCGGACGGGAACGCGACGGCGGGCGTGCCGCCTTCCTTTCCGGCCCTCCCTCTCCGTCTCCCTCTCCCCCTCCCTCTTCCCTCTCCCCTCTCCCCGTACGAGGAGCAGCAGCCATGACCACATCAGCACCCGGCGGACGCGGTGTCGCCCTCGTCACCGGAGCCACCCGGGGCATCGGCCTCTCGGTCGCCTCGGTGCTCGCCGAGCGCGGGCACCCGGTCTTCCTCTGCGCCCGCGACGCGTCCGCCGTCGCCGACACCGTCAAGGACCTGCGCGGCCGCGGCTACGAGGCGGACGGCGCCGCGTGCGACGTGACCTCGCCGGAGAGCGTGCGCGACTGGGTGGCGGCCGCCGTCGAGCGGTACGGCCCGGTCGAGGTACTCGTGAACAACGCCGGCCGCAGCGGCGGCGGTGTGACCGCGGAGATCCCCGACGAGCTCTGGTACGACGTCATCGACACGAACCTCAACAGCGTGTTCCTGGTGACCAAGCAGGTCCTCACCACCGGCCGGATGCGCGAGCTGTCCAGCGGCCGGATCATCAACATCGCCTCCACCGGCGGCAAGCAGGGCGTCGTTTTCGGCGCCCCGTACTCGGCCTCCAAGCACGCCGTCGTCGGCTTCACCAAGGCCCTCGGCCTGGAGCTCGCCAAGAGCGGCATCACCGTCAACGCCGTCTGCCCGGGGTACGTCGAGACCCCGATGGCCGCGAACGTCCGCCGCCATTACGCGCAGATCTGGGACACCACCGAGGAAGCCGTCCTGGAGCGCTTCGAGGCCAAGATCCCGCTCGGCCGCTACACCGAACCGGAAGAGGTCGCCGGGCTCGTCGGCTACCTCGTCTCGGACACCGCCGCCGCCATCACCGCGCAGGCACTCAACGTCTGCGGCGGACTGGGGAACTACTGATGGGAGCCCCCATGCCCGGACCCGACGCCCGCTCCGCCGTGCACACGGCCGACCTGGACGCCCCGCCGGAGAACGCGTACCGGCTCGTCGCGGACGTGCTGCACTGGCCCCTGCTCTTCTCGCCGTGCATCTGGTCGCAGGTGCTCGACGCGGCCCCGGCGGAGGCCGTGCCGGCCGCCGGGCCCGCCTCGCCCTCCGCCGCCGGCGCGGAGCCCGCCGTCGAGACGCCGCCGCGTCCCTTCGCCGGCCTGGGCGCCACCGACGAGCGCATCCGGCTGTGGGCGGTGGTCGGGACCGGGGTACGCAGCTGGACCTCGCGCCGTACCCTCGATCCGGCGGCGCTGCGGGTGGACTTCGCCCAGCAGGAGCCCTCGGCCCCGATCGTCCGGATGAGCGGCCACTGGTCCTTCGGTACGGAGCCCGGCACCCCCGCGGCGACGCACCGGCTCGCGCTGCACCACGCGTGGGCGACCGAGGGCGGCCAGGAGGTCGGCGACCGCATCGAGGCGGCGCTCGACCACAACAGCAAGGAGGAGATCGCGGCGGTCAAGGCCTGGGCCGAGCGCCCGCAGGCCCCCGAGGAGCTGATCTTCTCCTTCAGCGACGAACTGCTCGTCGACGGCCCGGTGAACGAGGTGTACGACTTCCTCTACCGCGCCGACCTGTGGCCCGCCCGGCTGCCGCACGTGGCCGCGCTCGACGTGGAGACCGCGCCCGAGTCCCCGGCCGGCACCGATGTCGAGGTGCAGACCATGGACATGAAGACGAAGGGTGCCGACGGTTCGGTGCACGCCACCCAGTCGGTGCGGCTCTGCTTCGCCGACCGCCGGATCGTCTACAAGCAGACCACCGTGCCCCGCGGGCTGATCGGCCACACCGGCGAGTGGCTCTTCGAGGAGACCTCGGGGGGCACCCTGGTGACCGCCCGGCATCAGGTGGCGCTCGATCCCGGGGCGCTGGAGGGGGTCTTCGGCCCCGGCACCACCCTGGAGGCGGCTCGCCGGCTGGTCCGCGACGCCCTCGGCGGCAACAGCCGCCGCACCCTCGATGAGGCGCGGCGGCACGTCGAGAGCCTCGGGAAGGCCGTCCGGTGACGGAGACCCTGCCCGGGGCGGCCCCGGACCGGTCGGCGCCCGCCGCACCGCCGGGGCCGCCCCGTACCGAGGAGCCCGGCGTGGCCCCCGGGCCGCCCCGTACCGAGGAGCCCGGCGTGGCCCCCGGGCCGCCCCGTACCGAGGAGCCCGGCGTGGCCCCCGGGCCGCCCCGTACCGAGGAGCCCGGCGTGGCCCCCGGGCCGCCCCGTACCGAGGAGCCCGGCGTGGCCCCCGGGCCGCCCCGTACCGAGGAACTCGCCCCCGGGGTGTACGCGTACATCCAGCCCGACGGCGGCTGGTGCGTGAGCAACTCCGGGGTGCTGATCGGCGACGACGGTGTCACCGTGGTCGACACCACGGCCACCGAGGACCGGGCGCGCGCGCTGCGCGCGGCCGTCGGCGCGCTCACTCCGGCGCCCGTCCGTCTCGTGGTCAACACCCACTTCCACGGCGACCACACCTTCGGCAACGCCGTCGTCGGCGACGGCCGGGCGGCCGTCGTCGCCCACGAGCGGCTGCGCGACGAGGCCGCCGCCGCCGGGCTCGGCCTCACCGGCCTGTGGCCCGGGGTGCACTGGGGCGACGTGTCGGTGACCCTGCCCCACCTCACGTACAAGGACCGGCTCACCCTCCACCTGGGGGAGGGGCGCCGGGCCGAGCTGTTCCACCCCGGCCCGGCGCACACCACCAACGACACCCTCGTATGGCTGGCCCGTGAGCGGGTCCTCTTCGCCGGCGACGTCGTCATGCCCGGCTGCACGCCGTTCGTCCTGATGGGCTCGATCGAGGGCAGCCTGCGCACCCTCGACCGGCTCGGCGAACTCGGCCCGCGGGTGATCGTCGGCGGCCACGGCCCGGTCTCCGGTCCCGAGGTGCTGCGGGAGACGGCGGAGTACCTGCGCTGGGTCCGCCGGATCGCGGAGCGGGGCCGGGCCGAGGGACTGACCCCGCTGCAGACCGCGCGGGAGTACGCCCCCGGACCGTTCGGCCACTGGCAGGATCCGGAGCGGCTCGTCGGGAACCTCCACCGGGCGTACGCGGAGCTGGCCGGCGAACCCCTGGGCGGCCCGCTCGACGTGGTGGGGATCTTCGGGGAGCTGGTGGAGTTCAACGGCGGTGTGCTGCCCACCTGTTACGCGTGAACACCGGCGGCTCCACCGGTCGGGCCGGCGGCCCGGGACCGCTGGCCGGCCTGCTGCCCCCGTGGGCGGCCGGGGCCGAGGTCCTCGGCCCCGGGCCGCTGCCCTGGCTGTACGCCGAGGAGGACGAGCAGCTCGCCGAGGGCGTCGTCGACGCGCGCTGGACCGAGTTCGCCACGGCGCGGATGTGCGCCCGCCGGGCGCTCCTCGGGCTCGGCGCCGTCCCGGGTCCGCTGCTGCGCGGCAGCCGCGGCGAACCGCTCTGGCCAACCGGGGTCGTCGGCAGCATCACCCACCGCGCGGGCTATCGCGCGGCGGTCGTGGGCCCGGCAGGTGCGACGGTCGCGCTCGGCATCGACGCCGAGCCGGCCGTCGCGCTGCGTCCGGGGGTGCTGCGCCGGATCGCCCTGCCGGAGGAGCGCGCCCGTCTCGCCGCGCTGCCGTCCGCCCCCGGCCTGCCGTGGGACACGCTGCTGTTCTGCGTCAAGGAGGCGGCGTACAAGGCCTGGTACCCGCTGGCGCGCGTCCCCCTGGGCTTCCACTCCGCCGAGGTCCGGTTCCACCCGGAGCGCTCGGCGGTCACCGTGCGGCCGGTCGGGGTGCGGGAGGTGGCGGGGCGGGCGAACGGCCGGCCGTACCCGCGGGCCCGGCCGCCGCAGTCGTCTGCGCCGACCAGGTCGTCGCAGCCGGCGACGGCGGACCCGCGGGCCGCGGCGCCCGGTGGCCCAGCGGCACCCGGCAGCCTCCGAGCACCCGGCAGTCCCGGAGCGCCCGGCAGCCCCGCGGCGTCGTGGGGCGCCGCGGGGCTGCCGCCGCTGGAGGGCGGTTACGCCGCAGCGGACGGCCTGCTGGTCGTGCTGCTCACAGCCGCTGCTCCGCGTAGGCTCCCGCCGCCGCCTCGAACTGCAGCGCGATGTGCGTCGAGCCGGAGTTGACGTCCCGCCAGAAACGCTGGATCGGCCGGTCGGTGAGCTGGCCGCTCGTCCCGGCCGTGCGGAAGAACCGGTCGACGGCGGAGACCAGCAGCTCCACCGCGTAGGCGCAGTCGCGCAGGTTCTGGGTCCGTTCCAGACGGGTCACCGCCGCCCCCCGGTCGGCGACGGCCGCGCAGCGTTCGAGCAGCAGCTGCGCGGAGTCGATCTCGGCGACCGAACGGGCGAGGGTGTCGGCGTAGGACGCGCGGCTGGGGCCCGGGCCTCCGGTCCGCCCGGCCAGCGCCGCCGTCTTCGCCGCCACGTGCTCCGTCCAGGCCCGCTGGGTGCCGCGGGCCGCGCCGAGCAGCGGGGCGGCGAAGGACAGCCCGTTCGCCGCCTCCAGGGGCACGGTGTGACAGGGGGCCTCGGAGTCCGAGGGCCGGCCCGAGAGAAGGTCGGCGCGGAGGAAGGTGCGCTCCGCCGGCACGAGGAGCAGGTCGACGGCGACGGTGTTGCTGCCGGTGCCGCTCATGCCGACGCTGTCCCAGCTCTCGATGACCTCGAAGTCGGCGCGGGGCACGGCGAAGACCAGCGGGACCGGCGCGCTGTCGCCGGTGAGCGTGCCGCACAGCAGCGCCCAGTCCGCGAAGTCGACGCCGCTGATGTAGGGCCAGCGGCCGGTCAGCCGGTAGCCGCCCGGCGCGCGCTGGGCGGTCCCGAACGGGGACAGGGAGCCGACGACGAGGGTGTCGGGCCCCTCGTCCCACACGTCCTTGCGGCCCTGGGCGGGAAGGTAGGCGGCCATCCGGGCGAGGTTCGCCGCGAGCGAGGCGCACCAGGCGGTGGCGGTGCACGACTCGCCGAGGGTGACGACCGCGCGGGTCAGCTCCTCGAAGTTCCCGGCCCGGCCGCCGTGTTCGACGGGGACGAAGTGGCGGGCGAAGCCGGCGTCGAGCACGGCCCGCATCGCCTCGGGGTGGAGCCGCCGCAGGCTCTCGGTCTCGGCGGCGAGGCGGCCCGCCACCTCGGCGGCGCGCACGGCGCTCACCGCGACCCCGGTGTCGAGGGGCGACTCCGGGCGTGGGGGCAGATTGTCCAGCATCGTCGATGCCTCCTTTTCGGCCTTGCGCACAGTCCTGCCCACGGTGGCGGGCGGCGGTCGCGCAGGGCTCGAGGAGGGATCGATTCGGGGCCGGGACGTCAGGAGCCGGGCGCGAGCCCGCGGAGCAGGTCGTCGAGGCCGGCCTTGATGCGGTCGGTGCCGAAGCCCCGTTCGTCGAGCTGGTACGCGATGAGGCTGGGCGTGAAGGGGGCGAGCAGCGCGTCGGCGAGGCAGGCGCCGTCACGGTCCGGGGCCAGCTCGGTGAGGAGCCCGGCGAGGTGGGCGTGCTGGGCGCCGTACGGAGCGCTCGCGTAGCGGGCGGCCGGGGCGCTGGCCTCGGCGAGCAGCAGGAGTTCGCGCTGTTCGACGACGAGGTCGACGAGGGCGTGGAGGAAGGCGCGGGCCCGCTCCAGGGGAGGGGCTCCGGGGCCCAGCGGCGGGGGGCCGCACAGGGTCTCGCGGAACCGGCGCTCGCGGTCCTCCAGGAGGGCGAAGACGAGTCCGGCCCGGTCGCCGAAGCGGCGGTAGACGGTGCCGACGCCGACGTCTGCGGCCTTGGCCACGGCGTCGAGGGAGAGATCGGCGGCGCCCTCCGCGGCCACGATGCGGGCCGCGACGTCGAGGATCTTGCGCCGGTTGCGGGCTGCGTCGGCTCTCTCGGGGGTCGGCTCGGTCATGGCCCGAGCATATCGGAGAGTTCTCCGCTTCGAGTTGTGAAGCGGAGGAGTCTCCGTATACGCTCGTAAACGGAGGGTGCTCCGGTTCAGGGCGGACGGTCCGGCCGGACGGCGGTCCGGGCCAACCGTCGGTCCGGCAGTCGGTCCGTCAGGCGGTCAGGCGGTCCGGCCGACGGGATGCCCGACTGTCTGGTTGCCGGTTGCCGGTTGCCGGTTGCCGGCTGTCCGTCCGCTGTCCGCCGTCCGCTGTCCGCCGTCCGCCGGTCGTCCGGCCGTCACTGCCCGGCGGTCCGTCCGCCGGTCGCCCGGCTGCCGTCGCCCGGCAACCGACCGCCGCCCGGCTGTCGGCCGTACCGCCTCCGCATCCCGCCGTACCCCGTCCGTGCGCTCCGGCTCCCCCCCCCCGCAACCGACCGCCAGGTCCCGAGGAGGCCCCATGAGTACGCCCGCCGCGCCCGCGCCGAGCCGCTGGTGGCTCGTGACGGCCGCGGGTCTCGCCGTCTTCGTCGCCCAGCTCGACGCCTCCGTCGTCGGCGTCGCGGCGCCCACCATCCGCTCGGACCTCGGTACCACGACCGAGATCGTCCAGTGGGTCTCCCTGGCCTACGCCGTCCCGCTCATCGGCCTCAGCCTGTGCGCCGGACGCTGGGTCGACCTGGCGGACCCACGGCGCGCCCTCACCCTGGCCTGCGGCGGCTTCGCCCTCTTCTCCGTCGCCTGCGGGCTCGCCCCGAGTATCGGCTGGCTCATCGCGGCCCGGGTGGTCCAGGGCTGCTTCGCCGTCGTGATGATGGCGCTGACCCCGGTCCTCGCCACGGTCGCCGTCGCCCCCGGGGCGCGCGGCCGCGCCTTCGGCCTCGTGATGCTCTTCGGCACGCTCGGCGGCCTCGCCGGGCCCGTCCTCGGCGGCCAGATCGTCGAACACGCCGACTGGCCCTGGATCTTCTACCTCGGCGTTCCCGCCGCCGCGCTCGTCATCGCCCTGGCCGCCCGCGAACTCCCCAAGGGGGAGCGGCTGCCCTGGCCGGAGCGCCGCTGGCTGGTCGAGGCCCTCACCCTGGGCGGCGCCGCAGTCGCCGTGCTCCTCGGTCTCACCTTCGCGGTCGACCGCGGCGCGGCCTGGGGCCAGTTGGCCCTGCTCGCGGTGCCCCTGGTCGTCGCCTGGAGCCGCCGGAAGGAGTCCGCCGCGGTCCGGCGCCTCGTCGGGTCGCCCGGCGTCCTCGGCCCCCATCTGGCCCTGCTCCTGGCCTACCTCGGCATCTTCCTGATCATGTTCATGTTGCCGTTCCTGCTCCAGGACACCCTCGGCGTCACGGCCGGCACGACCGGGCTCGCCCTGATCGCGCTGGCCGTCTCCACGGCCGTCGCCGGCCTCCTCGGCGGCCGGGCCGCCGACCGGCTCGGAGCCAGGGGCGTGGCCCTGACCGGGGCCCTCCTGACGGCCGCGGGCGCCGCCCTGATGCTGACCGTCGACGGCTCCTCGGGGGCCGCCTCCCTCGCCTGGCGGCTCGCCGTCCTGGGCTTCGGGTTCGGCCTGTTCAACGGCCAGAACCAGGTGCTCGCCATGGGCAACACGCCGCCCGACCGGCTCGGCATGACGGCCGGCACCACCAACCTCGTCCGCCAGCTGGGCGTCGCCTTCGGCTCCGCCCTCGGCGCCCTCGTCTGGAGCACCGCCGACAGCGGCACCACCGGCTTCCGGCTCGGCGCCGGAGTCGGCACCCTGCTCGTCGCCGGGGTCGCCGTCACGGTCCTGGTCGCCGTGCGGGCGCCCGAACCGGCCGGGAAGACACCCGTCGAGACCCCGGCTTGAGTCACCTTCGAGTCTTCTGTGGCACAACCTCCGAGAACCAGCGAGCTCCTGAAAAGGAAGACGTCATGTCGAACACAGAGCTGATCACCCCCGTCGCCGGCGAGCCCGGTGACTACAACATCCCCGTCGTGCAGGAGTTCCGGACCAACGGCGGCAAGGTCGGCGGCATGTTCGAGGGCGCGCCGCTCGTCCTCCTCACCCACACCGGGGCCAAGAGCGGCCGCCGCCGCGTCTGCCCCGTCATGTACGTGGAGGAGGACGGCCGTACCCTCATCTTCGCCACCAACGCCGGCGGCCCCCAGAACCCCTCCTGGTACCACAACGTCCTGGTCAACTCCGAGGTGACCGTGGAGACCGGCACCGAGGTCTACCGGGCCACCGCCGTCGTCGTCGAGGGCACCGAGCGCGACCGGCTCTACGCCGAGTCGGCGGAGAAGGTCCCGGCCCTCGCCGACTACCAGTCGAAGACCGAGCGCAGCATCCCCGTCGTCGCCGTGCGGCGCCTGGCGGACTGATGCGGTACACACTGCTGGGCAAGACCGGGGTGCGGATATCGGAGATCGCCCTCGGCACCCTCACCTTCGGCGACGACTGGAAACTGCCGAGGACGACCCTCGCCGGCATCCTCGACCGGTACGCCGAGGCCGGAGGCAACGTCCTCGACACGGCCAACGAGTACGGCCGGGGCTCCGCCGAGACCACCCTCGGCGAGCTGCTGGCCGGCCGGCGGGACGAGTTCGTCCTGACCACCAAGTACACGATGCAGATGCGGCCGGGCGACCCCAACTCGGCGGGCAACCACCGCAAGAACCTGGTCGCCTCGCTCGACGCCTCGCTGCGCCGGCTCGGCACCGACCGCATCGACCTGCTGTGGGTGCACGCCCGTGACACCCTCACCCCGGTCCCCGAGGTGATGCGCGCCCTGGACGACCAGGTCCGCGCCGGCAAGGTGCTCTACGTGGGCGTCTCCGACTGGCCGGCCTGGGAGGTGGCCCAGGCCAACACCCTCGCGGAGTTGCGCGGCTGGTCCGCCTTCGCCGGTCTGCAGATCCGCTACAACCTCCTGGAGCGCACCCCGGAGCGCGAACTGCTCCCCATGGCACACGCCTTCGACCTTCCGGTGCTCGCCTGGGGGCCGCTCGCCGACGGGCGGCTCACCGGCAAGTACCTGGCCGGCGAGCCCGGCCGGCTCGACCATGTGCCGTGGGGCGAGGGCCGCGGACCCGGCGACGAGATCGTCGAGAAGGTCGTGCGGATCGCCAAGGAGGGCGGCTGGAGCGCTGCCCAGGTGGCGCTCGCCTGGCTCCGCTCACGGCCCGGCACGGTCGTGCCGCTGATCGGCGCCACCAAGGAGTCCCAGCTCGTCGACAACCTCGCCGCCGGCGAGGTCACCCTGGACCCCGCGCACCTGGCGGAGCTCGAGGAGGCCAGCCGTGTCCCGGTCGGCTTCCCGCACGACTTCCTCCGCTTCCCGGCGATGACCGACGCCATCTACGGGGACCGCTGGCGGGAGACGGACGACCGCCGCACCACGGTGCGCCGGGCCGTCGCCGACGACCTGTTCGGCGGCTGACCCGCCGGCGTCACGCGACGAAGGGCCGGACCCGCTCTCCAGCGGGTCCGGCCCTTCGTCGCGTGCGGACGGTCAGTCCGCCGGCTTGACGTTCACCGTGTCCGACAGGTCCACCCGGGCCACGACCTGCTCGATCTTCACCCGGACCACGACCCCGTTCGGGATGGTGAAGCGGTCGGAGAACTCCTCCTCGCGCGCCTTGCCGTGGTACCGGCCGCCGATCCGGGCCGTCCAGCGGCGCAGCTCGTCCACGTTCTCGTCGAGCGTCGCCCGGCCCCGGACGAGCACGAAGGAGAACGGGGGCCGCTCGTCGTCCCAGAGCAGCGCGATCCGCCCGTCCCGCTGGAGCGAGCGGCCCTTCACGCTGTCCTTCTGCATCGTGTAGACGATCTCGTCGCCGTCGAGGATCACCCCGACCGGCACGACGTGCGGGCTGCCGTCCTTGCGGACGACGGCGGCCTTCGCCGTCCGCGGCGGGTCCGCCATGATGAATTCGCGCCACCAGCCCTCGGGGGCGTCCTTGTACGTGGGCATGCCGATCCTCCTCGACTCTCTGCGTACGGTGTTCCGTTCAGCTCCGGCGCCAGGTCAGGACGCGCCGCTGGGGGCGTCCGCCCACCTGCGCCGTCCCGCCGAGCGTGAGCAGGTCGCCGGCCAGGGACACGTCCCGCAGCTGGGTGGTGCCCCTCATGTGCGCGTGCGAGCTGACGTCTATCTCGTGGACCATCACTCCGTCCGTCAGCCGCCAGCGGCCCGCGTACCCCATGAAGGCGTCGCCGGACGGCGGGGCGTCCTTCCGCCCCATGCTGACCGACATGTGACCGGTGGGGCTGTAGAGCAGCAGTCCGCTCGGCGCGGGTCCGAGCGGGCCCTCCGTGGTGCCGCCCGTCCCGTCCACGTCCAGATACGAGACGAGCGTCCACGCGCCGGCGACGTTCACCGTCCCGCCGGGACGGCCGAGACGGTGAACCGGCGGACGTTCAGTGCCGCGCCCTGGCCGAACAGCCGGTTGCCCGGCAGGCTCTTGTCGTCCAGGAAGACCTGCGGCAGGCCGCCGCCGTCCGTCGCGCGGTACAGCCCGTCCGCCGTGGTGAGCCGGACGAGCGCGGGGCCGCCGTCCGGCGAGGCGCAGTCGAGTGCGGTGAACATCCCCAGTCCGCCGTTCAGTTGACGAGACGTCACCTCTGTGTCCTCGCCGCCGTGGTCGAGCACGACGAACCGGCGGTCCGGCACCCGGCCGAGGTGCTCGGCGCGGTGCCGCTCCTCGCCGTCGACGAGCCAGCGCACCCGGCCCGCGGAGCGGTCGTACGCGAGGGTCAGCCGGTGGGTGTCGCCCGGCTCCCGGTCGCCGACCGGGACCACGGCCGTGAAGGCGGCGTATCCGCCGAGGTGCGGGCGCAGCATGGGGAGCCGCTCGTGCACCGCGTAGATCCGCCGGTCGGTGACGAAGAAGTCGAAGGCGAGGCCGGTCTCGACGTCGGCGGCGTTCATCGCCGCCGTCGCCAGCCGGAAGTCGGCCCCGGGCTCCTCGACCGCCGTGCCGAAGGGGTGACCTCCGGTGCCGTACGTACGGGCCGACAGCAGGGCGTCGAAGCGGAGTTCACCTTCCTCGGGGGCCTCGAAGCCGGGCAGCCCGCCCGGGGTCGTGACGTTCGCGTAGACCAGCCACTTGACGGCGTCCAGGGCGCCGGGCAGCGCGCCGGGCGCGTCCTCCTGCCCGAGGGTGTTGGTGAACGCCGGCTCCCCGGTCACCGGGTGGCTGGCCCGGGCCGACACCTTGAGCCCCTCCGAGGGCGTGACGTGGATGTCGGCGTCGTCCGGCACGAAGGGGCCGAGGGTCATCGGCGCCCAGCGGCCGGCGGTGGCCCCCGGGTCCTGGAAGTCGTCCTCCCACAGCGGGGTCATCGACGGTTCCTGACGCTCGACACCACGAGGTTCTTCATCCGGAACTCGCCGCCCTGGCCGTAGATCCGGCTGCCCTCGGCGCTGCGCTCGTCGACGAAGGACTCCTGGCGCGGTTCGCCGACCGACGGCTCGAAGTAGTTCGTGTGGACGGAGAGCCGGACAAGCCCCTTGCCCGTCGGGTACGAGCCGTCGAGCAGGGACAGCAGCCCCATCCCGCAGTTGAGCTGGCGCGGCGCGACCCTGCCCTCGACACCGCCCTCGTCGAGCGTCAGCGTCCTGCGGTCCAGACGGAAGCCGATGCGGTCGACCCGCAGCACCTCGCGGCCGTCGATCAGCCAGCGGACCAGTCCCGCCGAGCGGTCGTAGGCGATCTTGAGCTTGTGGACGGCGCCCGGCCTGCGGGTCGCCAGCGGCACCGTGTGGGCGAACGAGGCGTAGTCGCCCAGGGTCGCCCGCCCGAACGTCGGCCGTCCGTAGAAGGCGTAGATGCGCTTGTTGGTGACGACGAAGTCGAAGGCGGTCGACGTCTCGCTGTCGATGGTGTTCAGCATCACCGAGGCGAGCCGGGGATCGTCCTCGCCGTCCGCGACCGCGTCACCGAAGGGATGCCCTGCGGTGCCATAGGTGCGGCCGGACAGCGTGGTCTCGCAGGACAGCACCTGGCCGGGCACCGCGTCGAAGCCCGGGAAGCCGTGCGAGGAGGTGTGGCTGGTGTAGGCGAGCCACTTGGCGTGGTCGCCGGAACCGGGCGCCCCGCTCGGGGTGATCTGCGGGATCGTCTGGGTGAACGCGGGCTCGCCGGTGCGGGGGTTGACACCCCGCGAGCGCACCTGCAGGCCGCGGCCCGAGGTGGTGACGATCCCGTCGTCGGCCCGGTAGCCGCCGCCCGCGACCTGGAACCAGGGGGCGTCCGCGCCGGTGGTGCGGAATCCGTGCCGGAAGTCGTCCCAGACGACCCGGTAGGGGCGCGGGCCGCCCTTCGTGGTCTCGGCGGCGCCCGCCGGGGCGGAGGGCGCGGCCAGGGTGGCCGCGCTCAGCGCGGCACTCAGGAGCAGTGTGGTGATGATGCGCTTGCGCGCCATGACGGACCCTTCTGCAGGTTCTTCGGATTCACGGCCGCCCGGGGAGGATTCACGCCCGTCCGGGCAGGGGGCGTGCCGGTCCGGACAGGCTGCGCGCCGGTCCGGACCCGGCCGGAGGGCTCACGGCAGGCCGAGAACGGCTGCCGCGATCTCCGCGGGGCTGTCCACCACGGTGTGGGCACCGGCCCGCGTCAGCTCCGCGGCCCCGGTCACCCCGTACGAGACGCCGACCACCCGCATCCCCGCGGCCAGGCCCATCTCCACGTCGGGCAGCCCGTCGCCCACGACGACACAGGAGGCCGGGTCGACGGAGAGCACCGAAGCGAGATGCAGCGCCATGTCCGGGTGCGGCTTTCCGCGCGCCGCCGTGTCGTCTCCCGCGAGGGCGTCGAAGCGGTCGTCGACACCGGTCAGTTTCACGATCGCGGCCGCCGCCGCGTACACCTTCGAGGTGGCCACGGCCAGCGCGAGCCCCTCGTCCTTCAACCGGTCGAGCAGCCCGGCCGCGCCGGGGTAGAGCAGGTCGGGCCCGGCCGCACGCACGTGCTCGCCGAAGCGCCGGCCGTACTCCGCCATGGCGTCGCGGACGACGGGGTCCTCGGCCGACAGCCCGGTCAGCCGCGCCAGGCTCTGGTCGAGCGGCCGGCCCACGGTGGCCCGGACCTCGTCCTCGCCGGGCGTGAAGCCGTGCCCGGCGAGGACCTCGACGGTGAGCCGGGCGATGACGCCCGGGGTGTCGGCCAGGGTGCCGTCCAGGTCGAACAGGACGGCACGCACCGGACCGGTCACCGGCCGCCCGCCCGCACCGCGCTCAGCTCGACGGCGAACTCGCCCGCCACCCGGGCCGTGCTGAGCAGCAGCGAGCGGCCCGCCGCCGCGATCGACCCGCCGGTCGCCCTGGCGACGGCCTTCATCAGGTACGGGCTGATGGCGTTCCCCACCACCCCGTCCCGGTCGGCCTGTTCGAGCGCGTCGGCGATGACCCGCTCCAGCTCCTCGCCGTCGAGCGCGTCCTCGCGCGCGATCGGGGAGGTGAGCAGCACCGTGGAGTCGCCGTTGACCTCCCAGTGGAAGTCGACCGCGCGGGCGGCGACCGCCAGGTCGTCGACCCGGGTCACCGGCACGTCGGCCTCGCGCACCACGAAGGCGGGCAGCCGGTCGGTGCCGTAGCCGAACACCGGTACGCCGGCGGTCTCCAGGTACTCGGCCGTCAGCTTCGCGTCCAGAATGGACTTGGCGCCGCCCGAGACGACCGTGATCCGGGTACGGGTGAACTGCAGCAGGTCCGCCGAGATGTCGAAGGACTCCTGCGCGCGCCGGTGCACCCCGCCGATGCCGGCGGTGGTGAACACCTCGATCCCGGCCCGCTCGGCGATGACGATCGTGCCGGCCACCGTGGTGGCGCCGAGACCGCCGCCGGCCAGCGCCGAACCCAGGTCCCGCGCACTGATCTTGGGGATGCCCTTCGTGGTGGCGAACCGCTCGATCACGGACTCGTCCATGCCGACCACGAACCGCCCGCCGGCCACACCGACCGTCGCGGGGACCGCACCCGTGTCCCGGACCGCCTTCTCGATGAGCGAGGCGGTCTCGGACGACGGGTCGGTGGTGATGAGGGAGGACTCCAGGGCGACCACAGGGCGCCGCTCCGCGAGCGCGGTGGCGACCTCGTCGCTGACCTCGAGCAACGAATCCATACCGGGTTCCTCTCCGTGTCTCTCCGTACCTCCGGGACTGACGGTGCTCAGGCTCGGCCCGCACCCTCGAAGCCCGGTCGAGTGCACGTCGAGCGCCCTCTCGAGCGAAATTCAGGGGCCGCTGCCCAGGATGTGCCGGACATCCACGCACCTCACGGGAGATGACATGGCACGACGGATCAGAAGCAGGGCGGCCGCCGCCGCCGCGGCGGCGGCGCTCGTCGCGCTGGTGTTCAACCCGGCGGCCCAGGCGAAGGAGCGGAGCGTGCAGACGCTCCTCTCCGACGACTTCCGCACCGGCTTCGACACCACGAACACCTGGCAGATCCTGGGCGAGGGCGGCGAGTTCCCGCAGGGCGACGGTGTCGTCACGACCTCGGCCGCCGGACTCGACGTCACGCCGGCGGGCCGGAACGCCGTCACCGGCGAGCCCGCCTTCCGCACCACCACCGCCCAGCAGGACGACGGCGGACACGGCAGCGGCGACCACGGCAAGTGGCTGGCCTTCCCGCGCGCCACCGCCAGCTCCGGCACCCCCGGCTTCGACGTCCCCGCGACCGGAGCCCTCACCTGCACGACCCGGGTGAGCGGCCGGACCTACGGCACCGAGCGGCACCCCTTCGGCGCCGCCGTGACCAACCCGAACACCGACGTCCGGCTCGCCTCCGCCGCCGTGGTCACCGCCGACTTCGACACCAAGGCGATCTTCGACTTCTCGGTGATCAACAACCGGATCTTCGCGATCTACGAGCGGCTGCCCGAGGCCGGCAAGACCTACGCCGCCTACTCGTACGCGATCCCGGTCGCCGAGCGCACCCCCGGCGAGTACGCCACGCTCCAGGTCCGGCTGGAGGGCGGCGGCACCCGGGTCAGCTGGAAGGTCAACGGCAAGACCGTGCTGTCCACGGACCGCATCGGCACCCGTGCCTTCGACCGCAAGTACATGATCCTGGACCACGGCGGCACCGAGGAGCGCCTCCAGCTGAAGCAGCTGACCTGCGGATTCGGTCTGTTCACCGTCCTCGACGCGGCCGCGGGCCCGCAGGGCAAGGCGCTGGTGAAGCTCGACTCCACGCCGAACTTCTACTTCGCGCCCCGGGTCGGCTCGCCCACGCCGCAGACCTTCGTCGACGAGGAGAGCCGGCCGGAGAGCCGCCTGTGGGGCCAGGGCGCGTCGATCGACGTGCGGTACGCGCGGATAGCCCGGGAGAACTGACCCGGCACACCGACGAGCGGGTCGCGGCAGCGGTGGGGACGGCCGCCGCGACCCGCTCACCCCGCGGCATGCTGCAGGAAGTCCCCGGCCGCGGTGGTCTCCAGGCTCTCCAGACGAGGATCGCCCGCGAGCACCGCCTGGTGCAGCTTCTGCAGCCGGGGCGAGGGGTCGACGCCCAGCTCGTCCACGAGCGTCTCGCGAAGATGCTGGTACGCCTCCAGCGCACGCCAGGCGTGACCGGAGCGGTACAGGGCGAGCATCAGCTGCCCGCGCAGGTTCTCGTGCAGCGGCTGCTGGGACACGAGCATCCGGAGCTCGCCCACCAGGGCCGTGTGCCGGCCGAGCCGGAGGTCCGCCTCGATCCGCAACTCCTGGGCCCGGGTGCGGGCTTCGTCCATGCCCAGCACCTCGGTGGCCAGGACCCGGCCCATGGGTACGTCGACGAGCGCGGGGCCGCGCCACAGGGCGAGGGCCTGCCGCAGGCTGGTGGAGGCCGCCCTGGCGTCGCCCTCGGCGAGCTGGACGTCGCCCCGGGCCACCAGCTCGTGGAAATCGGTCATGTCGCAGTGCACCGGGCGGGCGGTGAGGCGATAGCCGCCGAAGCTCGTGGCCAGCACGTCCTTGGCGGAGGCCGCGGCGTCCGGACCCAGGGCCCGGGCGATGCGCCGCCGCACCTGGAGGATGTAGGTCTGCAAGGTGGTGTTGGCGCTGCGCGGGATGGCGTCGCCCCACACCTCGTCCATGAGCGTGGCGACCGGCACGACGGAGCCGGCCCGCAGGGCGAGGAGCGTGAGGATCTGACGGGGTTTGCCGGCGGTTGGAACGATGGACTCGCCTGACATCCGTACGTCCAGGGGTCCCAGTATTTCGATGTCCATGCTCTTCCTCCGCAAGGGAATGGGGCACCAGGAGCATCGCACGGAGAAAGCCCGCCGCCCCAGTGCCTGATTCACGGCCTGGGGCATGAAGCCTTCATACCCTGCCGGCGGGGTGAGGAATTCATGGAGCAGGCCGTGACGGAGACACTGGTCCCACCGTGTCGCACGCCGGAAGAATCGCTGCCACCGGTGCCGTCCGCGGCGTCGTCCGAGCGCGTCCGACAATTAACGGAGAATTATCATGGAAAGAAATTCAAGCACCCTCCAGGGTGTTATTTCCGCGAACTCGGTTCCTGACACCTCCGGTCTTCGGATCGACCACCTCGACCGCGCCGGCGACGAGGCCGTCGCCCTCGTCACCTTCACGTGGGGCCCGGTCCCCGGTCACGACGGTGCTCCGGCCGGCGTGTGACGACCCCGACGGCGGACGGCACCACTCCCCGACCCCTGGGCTTCAAGCGCCACATGAGGGTCGAGGTGGTGCCCGACGACGCCACCTATCTGCTGTCCGAGCGCGAGGTGACGGCCCTGAGAGCCCCCGGTCTCGAGGCCCTCGCCCCGCTCCTGGACGGCACCCGTGATCTGGCCGCTCTGCAGCGCGAGCTGACGACGGCCCTCACGGGGGACGAGGTCGCCACCCTGGTGGCGGCCCTGCGGCGGGCGGGCCTGGTCGACGACCGGCCCGCCCGCGGCTCCGCGCCCGCCCCCGAGCAGGCGGCCTACTGGGACCTGGCGGGAGTGACGGCCGACGGAACCCCGGCCACGGTCGCGGTACTCGCCGCGGGCGGCGCGGACGACCGAGGGCTGCGCGAGGCCCTCCGTACCGCGGGACTGGCGGTGAGCGACACCGACGGGGGAGCGGCGGCCGACGGGAACGCCGCCGGCCTTCTCGTCGTGGTCACCGACGACTACCTCGCGCCCGAACTCGCCGACGTGGACGCACGGTCGAGACGCCTCGGCCGACCCTGGCTCCTCGCGCGCCCCGACGGCGCCACGGCCTGGCTCGGGCCCGTCCTCCGGCCCGGCGACGGCCCCTGCTGGCACTGTCTCGCCCACCGGCTGCGCGCCCATCGGATGTCGGAGCAGCCGGTGCGCCGGGCCCTCGGTCTCGCCGGGCCGGTGCCCCGGCCCCGGGTCTCGCACCCGGCCTTCCGCGGCGCGGCGCTCCAGCTGGTCGCACTGGAGGCCGCCAAGTGGCTGGCCGGACACCGCTCCGCCGGCCAGTCGGCCGTCCGCACCCTCGACGGGCTGGCGCTCAGCACCGCCGACCACGCCGTCGAGCGGCGCCCGCAGTGTCCGTCCTGCGGGGACGCGGACCTCGTCGCGGCGCGGGCCCGGCGTCCGGTCGAGCCGCGCTCCCGGCCGAAGGCGGCGTTCAGCGGCGGCGGTCACCGCGCCCTCGGGCCGCAGGAGGTCCTCGACCGCTGGGGGCATCTGGTGAGCCCGGTGACCGGAGTGGTCAAGGAGGTCCGCCGGGACACCCGGGCGCCCTCCTTCCTCCACTGCTACACCTCCGGCCGCAACCTCGCGCTCGGCGGTTCCCGCCTCGCCGAACTCCGCGCCGGGCTGCGGGCGGTGAGCGGCGGCAAGGGGACGACCGCCCTGGAGGCCGAGGTCAGCGCGCTGTGCGAGGCGCTCGAACGGTACTCGGGCACGCTCCAGGGCGACGAGGCCCGGGTGCGGGACAGCGCCCGCGCGCTGGGCGACGAGGCCGTCACCCCGGACCGCTCTCTGCTCTTCGACGCCCGCCAGTACCGCGACCGGCACGACTGGAACGCCCGGCAGGGCGCCTTCCAGCAGATCCCCGAGCCCTTCGACCCCGCGGCGCCGGCGGACTGGACGCCCGTCTGGTCCCTCACCGAGCGGCGGCACCGGCTGCTGCCGACGGGACTCCTCTACTTCGACCCCGGTACGGAGGCCGGGGTGGCACCCGTCGCCGGGAGCGCATCGGTCCGCGCCGATTCCAACGGCAGCGCGGCCGGCAGCAGCCTGGAGGACGCGATCCTCCAGGGCTTCCTCGAGGTCGTCGAGCGGGACGCGGTCGCGCTGTGGTGGTACAACCGCACCCGGATGCCCGCCGTCGACATCGCCTCGTTCGGAGACCGGTGGGCCGAGGAACTGATCGGCGTCTACCGGGAGCTGCGGCGCGAGGTCTGGGCCCTCGACCTCACCTCGGACTTCGGCATCCCGGTCTTCGCCGCACTGTCGAGACGTACCGACAAGAAGTCCGAGGACATCATGTTCGGCTTCGGGGCCCACCGCGACCCGCACATCGCGCTGCGCCGGGCCCTCACGGAGATGAACCAGCTGATGCCGGCCGTGGTCGGGGCCGGGGAGGGTGACGGATACGCGGTGCGGGACCCGGAACTGCTGCGCTGGTGGGGCGGAGCGACGGTGGCCAACCAGCCGTACCTGCTCCCCGACCGTCACGCGGAACCGGCCCGTCCAGGGGCTTTTCCCGCCATTCGCACGACGGATCTGCGCGCGGACGTGACCTGGGCCGAGGAAACCGTCCGGGCCAGGGGCCTTGATCTGCTCGTCCTCGACCAGACCCGTCCGGATATCGGATTGCCGGTGGTGAAAGTCGTGGTCCCCGGAATGAGGCATTTCTGGGCCCGTTTCGCACCAGGTCGCCTTTTTGACATCCCCGTGTCGCTGGGCCGGCTGTCCGAACCGACCCGATTCGAGGAACTCAATCCCATTCCTCTGTTTGTTTGACACCGATCGCCCGGGGAGGCGTCGCCCCGGGCGATCGGTGTGTCGCCGTCCGGCGGAGGGGGTCACGGAGCGCTCGAAATCCGTAACCTCCCTTCAATCGTGGGGGCTTAGGCTCTCGACCGGAAACACCATCGAGTCGAGGGGGCGACATGATCGGCGGCCACAGGCGGTCCGGGAAAGACGTGAGCGGGGAGCCGCCGGCGACCAGATGGCAGCACCTGCCGCAGCGCCTCGCCATCGGCATGCTGATCGCGGTGCTGACCGGTTTCGGGGTGATGGGGATGCTCAACATCCTCGACTCCCACCAGAGCGAGGGGATCCTGGGTGCCTCACTGGCGACCTTCGGCTGCCTCTTCTTACTCCAGCTGTTCCACTCCGCCCAGCGCACCCGGGCGCTGCGGGAGCGGTACGGCAGACTCACGCTCGGACTCCAGGCGGTCCTCACCTTCGGCCCGCTGCCCCTCTACGGAGTGTTGTGGGGCGGCATGGCGGGTTTCCTCGCCGGATCGATCCTGCTCCTGGTGCGCGGGACGCTCGCCTGGGTGCTCTTCGTCTCGGTCGCGCTCGTCAACGGGGGGAGCGCCCTCGCCTCCGGCTACGGGCCCGTGGACCTCACGTACATCGTGATCTCCACCCTGCTGACCGGGCTGATCGTCTTCTGTCTCTCCCGGCTGGTCGACCTCATCGTCGAACTCGAACGCAAGCGCGCCGAGTCCGCCTGGCTCGCCGCCACGGAGGAACGCCTCCGCATCGCCCGCGACCTGCACGACCTCCTCGGCTACAGCCTCTCCGCGATCACGCTCAAGAGCGAGCTCGTGCACCGGCTCATCGGTCTGCACGACGACCGCGCCCGGGACGAGATCGTCGAGGTGCTCGACATCTCCCGGGAGGCCCTCGCCGACGTCCGGACGGTGGCCCGCGGCTACCGCGACATGGTGTTCGACGACGAACTCGGCGCCATCCAGAAGGTCCTGACCACCGCCGACGTGGACGTCACGGTCGAGAAGTCGTTCGTCGGCGAACTGGGGAAGAGGCGGGAGGCGGTCCTCGCCACCGTCCTGCGGGAGGCCGTCACCAACATGCTGCGGCACTCCACGGTCCGGCACTGCCGGATCTCCCTGCGCCGGCGCAGAGGCGTCGTCGCCCTCACCGTCTCCAACGACGGATCCCACCCGGGCCGAGGGCTCGCCGCCGTGCCGTACGACGGGGGCAACGGCAGCGGCCTCGCCAACCTCGCCGAGCGCCTGGCCGGTGTCGACGGCACGCTCAACTCCTCGCAGGACGGCGAGGGCTGGTTCCACCTGGTCGCCGAGTGCCCCATCGGCAGCTCCGCCGACACCACCCCGAGGATGCCGGCCCCGCCCTTGGCCCGGGGCGCCTGCTGAGACGCCCCGGGCGGGACGCCCGCCGGCGAGTGTCCGCCCGCCGCTACAGCCAGCCGGCGTCCCGCGCGATGCGTACCGCGTCCAGGCGGTTACGCGCGTGGAGTTTCGAGACGATCGACGTCAGGTAGTTGCGGACCGTGCCCGCCGACAGATGGAGCTGCTCGGCGATCTGGGTCACGTCCGCACCGTCCGCGGCCAGCCGCAGCACCGTCGTCTCCCGGGGCGTCAGCGGCTGCTGCCCCCCGCTCTCCCACGCCGACATCGCCAGCTCCGGGGCGACGGCCAGATGCCCGGCCGCCACCCGCCGTACCCCCGCGGCCAGTTCGTGGGGCGGAGCGTCCTTCAGCAGATAGCCGCCGACCCCGGCCGCCATCGCCCGCCGCAGGGTGCCCGGCTGGTCCAGGCTCGTCAGGATCAGGGTCCGACAGGACGGCAGCCGCTCCCGCAGCTCCTCGGACGCGGCGATCCCGTCCATGCCCGGCAGGTCCACGTCAATCACGGCCACGTCGGGGCGGTGCCGCTCCGCCATCGCGACGATGCAGTCACCGCGCTCGACCTGGGCCACGACCAGCAGATCGGGTTCGAGGCTCAGCAGGGCGGCCAAGGCCCCCCGCACCATGTGCATGTCCTCGGCGAGGAGTATGCGAATCATGAGTCCCCCTTCTCACCCGGTGATCATAATCAGCCCGGGGCGTCTGGCGAAGGGGTCCGGCGAAGGGCTCCCGTCAAGGGGGAACGGCGACCCCGCTCCGCACCAGGTGAAGGCTCTTCTAGCGGCCGTCGAGCGGCAGTTGAGGCTCTCTGCCTAACTTCCCGCCCTGTGAAGCCGAATCGCAGAGTCCTCCTGAAAGCCGCCGTCGCGGGCGGCGCCGTCGCCCTCGTCCCCGCCGGGCTCGCCATCGGCGGGTCGGAGGGCGAGCAGACCGTCGCCGGCCACGCGGGTGCCGGCGGCCACGGCGGCCACGCGGGTGCCGGGGAGCACGGAGCGGCGGGTCAGCAGGCGCCCGCGGCCCTCGGCGCCCTCGCCGAGTCCGAGGTCTTCGCCCATCCGATGCCGCTGCCCCGTGTGCTGCGGCCGGTCTCGGTCACCGCGCGGGCGGACGTCTACGCGATGCGCATGCGCGAGGCCGAGACGGAGCTCGTCAAGGGCGTCAGGACCAGGGTGCGGACGTACGACGGCAGCCTCCCCGGACCCACCCTCCGCGCCTTCCGCGACCGGGAGGTGATCATCCGTCAGTACAACGACCTGCCCGTACAGGCCGCCGTCCACCTCCACGGAGGGCACGTGCCCTCCGCCCACGACGGTCTCCCGATGGACGTGATCGAGCCGGGCGCGTACCGCGAGTACCGCTATCCCAACACCCAGCGGGCCGCCTCCCTCTGGTACCACGACCACGCCCACCACCTGGAGGCGGAGAACGTCTACCGGGGACTGCACGGCACCTACCTCCTGGGCGACGCCGAGGAGTCGGCGCTCCCGCTGCCCCGGGGCCGGTACGACGTGCCGCTGGTCATCCGCGACGCCCGCGTCGAGGCGGACGGCACCCTCACCTACACGCGACCGGACCTCTGCCCGCACATGCTGGTCAACGGCAAGGAACGGCCGTACTTCGAGGTCGCCGCCCGCAGGTACCGGTTCCGGCTCTACAACGTCTCCGTCAACCGGCACATCACCCTCCGCCTCGCCGACGGCTCCGCCTTCCAGCAGATCGCCACCGACGGCGGTCTGCTCGAAGCGCCCGTGGAGCGGACCGAGATCACCCTCGCCGGTGCCGAGCGCGCCGAGATCGTCGTCGACTTCTCCCGCCACCGGGTCGGCTCGTCCCTCGTCCTGGAGAACACCGCGGCCACCGCCACCGAACGGCCCGAGGTGCTGCGCTTCGACATCGTCCGCAAGGCGCTCGACCTCAGCGGCGTCCCCCGCCGGCTGACCGAACTCCCCCCGGTCCCCACCTCCGGCACCGAGCGCGAGTTCGTGCTCGGCCTCGTGCCCCGGCCGCAGATCAACGGACTGCAGTACGACCCCGAGCGGGTCGACGTGGAGACCGTGGTCGGCAGCACCGAGATCTGGACCGTCCGCAACGGCGACGCGCCGATCCCGCCCCCGAACTTCCATATCCACCACAGCTTCCACACCCACCTCGTGCAGTTCCGGGTGCTGGACCGCAACGGCGTGCCCGTGGGCCCCGGCGAGGCGGGACTCAAGGACACCGTCGTCATCGCCCCGGGCGACACCGTACGGATCGCCATGACCTGGGGCGACTACACCGGCCAGTACGTCTACCACTGTCACCAGCTCGGGCACTCCTCGGCCGGACAGATGGGCCGTATCGACGTCAGGAACGCCTGAGCCGCGCGTCGGCACGGGCCCACCCGAAAGGAGAGCCCATGCGGGTTCTGCTCACCCTCTTCCCGGGCGCCGCCCACCTGTACCCGGTCGTTCCGCTCGCCCGAGCCCTGCTCGCGGCCGGACACGAGGTACGGGTCGCGAGCCACCCCGAGCTCACCGGCGCGATCACCGCCGCCGGTCTTGCGGCCGTCGAGATCGGCGACCCGGTCGACGTGCCCGCCCTGGTCGGCGCCTGCGCGAGTGACGACCGGCTCGACCGGATCACCGGCGCCCTCGACATCGCCCCCGGCGACCCCGGCAACCGGCGCAACGTCATCCGCTACTACATGCTCGCCGGGTTCTCCCTCTACCACCCCGCCGCGCCCGCCGCCGGGGCGCCCGGCGTCCCGGGGCGCGGCTCGGCCACCGACGACCTCGTCGCCTTCGCCCGCTCCTGGAAGCCCGACCTCGTCCTCTGGGACCCGCTCGGCTTCGCCGCCCCGATCGCGGCCCGCGCCGCCGGCGCCGCCCACGCCCGCCTGCTCTGGGGCATCGACTACTTCGGCTGGATGCGCTCCGCCGAGAACCGCAGGCGGGCCGCCGCCCTCCCCGGGGGCGATCCGGTCGCCGCCGCCATGCGCCCCGAACTGGAGCGCCACGGCCTGGAGTTCGACGAGGAGCTGCTGCTCGGCCAGTGGAGCGTCGACCTCATGCCCACCGGGATGCGGATCACCGACGAGGTCCGCTACCAGCCCGTCCGCCGCGTCCCGTACACCGGCGGCGGCGCCGTGCCCGAGTGGCTCCACGGCCCCGCCGAGCGCCCCCGCGTGGTCCTCACCCTCGGCGTCAGCACCCGCAAGATGTTCGCCGAGGAAGCCGGCTTCCCCATCTCCGAACTCCTGGAGATGGTCGCGGGCCGTGACATCGAACTGGTCGCCACCCTCGACCGCGACCAGCTCGCCTCCGTCCGCAGCATCCCGGAGAACGTCCGCACCATCGACTACGTCCCCCTGGACCAGCTGCTCCCCACCAGCTCCGCCATCGTCCACCACGGCAGCGTCGGCACCTTCGGCATCGCGGCCGCCTACCGGGTCCCCCAGCTCATCGTGCCCGTCGAGGGCGGAGACGGCGTCGTCGTCGCCCAGTACCTGGAGGACCGCGGCGCCGGCCTCTCCATGGGCACGGGCGGCTTCACCGCACCCGAGCTCTGGAAGAACCTCGAACGTCTGCTCGGTGAGGCCTCCTTCCAGGCCGCCGCCGACGCCCTCCACGCCGACAGCCTGGCGAGTCCCAGCCCGCTGGACGCCGTGCCCGCGCTGGAGGCCCTCACCGCCCATCACCGCGCCGGGAGGCGGTGAACCGGCCATGCGCTTCACCGAACTGGCCGTCCCCGGCACCTGGCTGGC
This sequence comes from Streptomyces sp. CB02980, assembly GCF_014451325.2. Taxonomy (GTDB): domain Bacteria; phylum Actinomycetota; class Actinomycetes; order Streptomycetales; family Streptomycetaceae; genus Streptomyces. The sequence continues at coordinate 29,236 of NZ_JACSCH020000014.1, forward strand.
CGAACCGAACCCGCTGCACGACGACCGCGGCTCCTTCTTCGAGGCGCTGCGCACCGAGGAACTCTCCCGGGTCGTCGGGCGGCCCTTCACGGTCCGCCAGATCAACTACTCCGTCTCCCGGCGCAACACCCTGCGCGGCATCCACAGCGTCACCGTGCCACCGGGCCAGGCCAAATACGTGACCTGTGTGCGCGGCGCCCTGCGGGACATCGCCGTGGACCTGCGCGTGGGATCGCCGCACTTCGGCACGTACACCGTCAACCACCTCACCGCCGACTCCGGGGCCTGTGTCTACGTGCCGGAGGGCGTCGGACACGGCTTCCTCGCCCTCACCGACGACACCACCATCTGCTACGTGCTCTCCAGCGGCCATGTGCCCGGCACCCAGATCGACATCAACCCGCTCGACCCCGACCTCGCACTGCCGTGGGGCTTCACCGACCCCCCGCTCATCTCGCCCAAGGACGCCGGCGCGCCCGGCGCCGTCGAGGCCGCCGCCGCCGGACTCCTCGCGGACTGGCAGCCCGCCGCCTCCTGAGCGCCACCGACCCGACCACCGAACCACCCACCGCAGGAGGACCCATGCGCGTCTTGATGATCGGCACCCCCGTCTCCAGCCACCTCGCGCCGCTGGTCCCGCTGGCCTGGGCGCTGCGGGCGGCCGGGCACGAGGTGCTCGTCATCGGCCAGCCGGACATCATGGGGATGGCCGCCGCCGCCGGGCTGAACGCCGTCAGCGTCGGCGAGCGCTTCGAGGTCGAGGAGGTCCTCAGGGAGAACCTCGGCGAGGACGAGCGGCTCATCGACACCCACGCCGAGCCGGAACCCCAGGTGATGGAGGACTACTTCGCGCTCTGGTTCGGCCACCAGAGCGCGAAGCTGCCCGAGTACCTGGAATTCGCCCGCGCCTTCCGGCCGGACCTGCTCGTCTGCGACCTCCTGGAGTACACCGCCCCGGTGATCGGCGCCCTCCTCGGCGTCCCCGTCGCCCGCCACCGCTGGAGCGTCGACTTCCTCACCGGCTTCGTCCGCCCCCAGGCCCGCGTCGCGCTCCTCGACACCTGTCGTGCGCTCGGCCTCGACGCACTCCCCGACCCGACGATCGTCCTCGACCCCTGCCCGCCGTCGCTGCAGCTCCCGGACGCCGAGCCCGGCACCCCGATCCGGGCCGTCCCCTTCAACGGCAACGGACAGGTCCCCGAGTGGCGGCGCCGCGAATGGGGCACCGACCGGCCGCGCCGCCGGGTCGCGGTCTCGCTCGGCCTGCGCACCCTCACCCTCGGCGGGGTCCCGCACGTCCGCCGTATCCTCCAGGCGTTCGACGGCCTCGACGACACCGAGGCGATCGCCACCGTCGAGCCCGAGTACCGCGAGGCCATCGGCCCGCTGCCGGACCACGTCCGGCTCATCGATCCCACCCCGCTCCATCTGCTCTTCGGCTCCTGCGACGCGGTCGTCCACCACGGCGGCGCCGGCACCACCATGACCTCCATCGCCCACGGCCTGCCCCAACTGGTCCTGCCGCAGCTGGCGGACATGTTCGCCACCGGGGAACGGCTCGCCGCCCGCGGCGCCGCCGTCACCCTCGCCGAAGCGGCCCGCCAGGACGATCCCGAGGAGCTGCACAAGGCCCTCGACCGCATCCTGGGCGAGCCCGCGCACACCGTCGCGGCCCGTGAGCTGCGGGCGGAGATGGAGGCCATGCCCAGCCCCGCCCGCGTCGTCCAGGACCTGGAGCGACGGGTGCGGGACACGCGGCCGGTGTGAGCCGCGTTCGAGGCCGACTCCAGCAGACCGGCGCAGGATCGTGGTCCGAGCCGGCAGAAGAGGACGCCACCCCCATGAGAGGAACTCCGATGAAGGCTCTGGTGCTGTCGGGCGGTTCCGGCACCCGGCTGCGACCGTTCAGCTACTCCATGCCGAAACAGCTCATCCCCATCATCAACAAACCGGTGCTCGAACACGTCCTGGAGAACGTCCGGGCGCTCGGCATCGTCGACGTCGGCGTCATCGTCGGCGACCGGGGACCACAGATCGCCGCCGTCATCGGCGACGGTTCCCGGCTCGGCCTGGACATCACGTACATCCCCCAGGACGCGCCCCGCGGCCTCGCCCACACCGTGGCCATCGCCCGGGACTTCCTCGGCGAGGACGACTTCCTCATGTACCTCGGCGACAACATGCTGCCCGACGGCATCGAGGAGATCGCCTCGGACTTCGCCGCCGAACGCCCCGCGGCGCAGCTCCTCGTCCACAAGGTCGCCGACCCCCGCGCGTTCGGCGTGGCCGAGATCGGCCCGGACGGCATCGTGGAACGGCTCGTGGAGAAGCCCGCCGTACCCCGCAGCGACCTCGCCCTCATCGGCGTGTACTTCTTCACCCCGGCCATCCACGAGGCCGTCGCCGCCATCGAGCCCAGCGCGCGGGGCGAGCTGGAGATCACCGACGCCGTCCAGTGGCTCGTCGAGCGGGGTGCCGTCGTCAGGGCGAGCCGCTACGAGGGCTACTGGAAGGACACCGGCCGTGTCGAGGACGTCCTCGAATGCAACCGCCGGATGCTCGACGGACTCGAGGGCCGGGTCGACGGCGAGGTCGACGCCACCAGCACCCTCACCGGCGCCGTGATCGTCGAAGCGGGCGCGCGGATCGTCGGCTCCCACGTCGTCGGGCCGGCCGTCATCGGCGCCGGCACCCTCGTCGAGAACAGCCACGTCGGCCCGCACACCACCATCGGCCGGGACTGCGTCCTGAGCGACACCCGGCTCGCGTACTCCATCACGCTCGACGGGGCCACCGTCCGCGGTGTCAGCGGCCTCCACGGCTCGCTCATCGGACGCTCCGCCACCGTCGGCCCGGCCGAGGCGACCGGCCGGCACCGGCTCGTCGTCGGCGATCACACCCACGTGGAGGTGGCGGCATGAGGCTCCTGGTCACCGGCGGCGCCGGATTCATCGGTTCGCACTACGTCCGGACCCTCCTCGACGGCGGATACGAGGGGTACGAGGACGCCCACGTCACCGTGCTCGACATCCTCACCTACGCGGGCAACCGGGACAGCCTGCCCGCCGACCACCCCCGGCTCGACTTCGTCCGGGGCGACATCTGCGACCTGCCGCTCCTGATGGACCTGCTCCCCGGCCACGACGCCGTCGTCCACTTCGCGGCCGAGTCCCACGTCGACCGGTCCCTCGAAGCCGCCGCCGACTTCGTCCACACCAACGTCCTGGGCACCCAGACCCTGCTGGAGGCCTGCCTGCGCACCGGAGTCCCCAGGGTCGTCCACATCTCCACCGACGAGGTGTACGGCTCCATCACCGAAGGCTCCTGGACCGAGGACTGGCCCCTGCTGCCCAACACCCCCTACGCGGCCTCCAAGGCGGCCGCCGAGATGATCGCCCGCTCCTACTGGCGCACCCACGGCCTCAACCTCTCGGTGACCCGCTGCTCCAACAACTACGGCCCCTACCAGCACCCCGAGAAGCTCATCCCGCTCTTCGTCACCAACCTCCTCGAAGGCAGGCCCGTGCCGCTCTACGGCGACGGCCGCAACGTGCGGGAATGGCTGCACGTCGACGACCACTGCCGGGCCATCCAGCTGGTCCTCACCCGGGGCCGGGCCGGCGAGGTCTACAACATCGGCGGCGGCAACGAACAGACCAACATCGAGATCACCGAACGGCTCCTGGACCTCTGCGACGCCGACGCCTCCCTGATCCGCTGGGTCGCCGACCGCAAGGGCCACGACCTGCGCTACTCCATCGACGAGACCAGGATCCGCGAGGAGCTCGGCTACGCCCCGCGGACCCCCTTCGACCGAGGACTGGCCGAGACCGTCGCCTGGTACCGGGACCACCCCGACTGGTGGAAGGCGGCCAAGAACACCGAGGACGGCACCGCGTGAACATCGTCCTCCTCGGCGCCGGCGGCTTCCTCGGCGCCCACCTCCACCGCGGCCTCACCGACGCGGGCCACCGGGTGGTGCCCTTCGCCGGCACCGGCGCGGGCGGACTCGACCTCGCATCGGCCGCACCCGGGCGCATCGCCGCCGCCGTCGCCGACGCCCTCGGCGACCCCGACGGGACCGACGGGACCGACGACGGCGCGGTGGTCAACGCCGCCGGCCGCGCCTGGAACACCGACGAGGCGGGCATGCGCGCGGGCAACGCCGAACTCCCCGCGCGGGTCGTCCGGGCGCTCGCCCTCCTCGCCCGTCCGCCCCGGCTCGTCCAGCTCGGCACGGTCCACGAGTACGGCGCCGGCACCAGCGGCACACCGACCCCGGAGACCACCCCGCCCGCCCCGGTCACCCCGTACGGGCGCACCAAGCTCCTCGGCACCGAGGCGGTGCTCGCCGCCGCCGGGACCGGCCGGGTCCCCGGCACGGTGCTGCGGATCGCCAACGTGGCGGGGCCCGGCGCCCCCACCGGCAGCCTGCTCGGCTCGGTGGCCGCCCGGCTGACCGCCGTCGCCCGCACACTCGACGCGGCCCCGGACGGCGGGGCCGGCCGGGCCCCGGTCGAGCTGCGGCTGCCGCCGCTCCGGGCCCGGCGCGACTTCGTGGACGTACGCGATGTCACCGACGCCGTCCTGCGGACCCTCACCGCCCCGCTCGACCGGGTCTCCGGCCGCGTGATCAACATCGGCGGCGGGGCGGCCGTCCACACCCTGGAGCTCGTACAGCGGCTCGTCGACCTCAGCGGGCTCCCCGTCAGGACCGTCGAGGAGACCGTGCCCGGAGCGCCGGCCCGGCACGACACGGAGTGGCAGCAGCTGGACATCACCCGTGCCGCGGAGCTGCTCGGCTGGCACCCCGGCCACTCCCTCGACCACGCGCTGCGGGACCTCCTCGCGGCCTCATCCGCCGGCAACGGCACGGCAGGAAGGACAACGCGATGAGCGACCACCGGGCGCTTGTGCTCGACGAGGTGCGCAAGTACCACCAGGAGCAGGAGCAGCGGGCCGACAGGGGCTTCGAGCCCGGCGTCACCGAGATCTGGCCGTCCGGAGCCGTCCTCGACGAGGAGGACCGGCTCGCGCTCGTCGAGGCCGCGCTGGAGATGCGGATCGCCGCCGGCCGCAGCTCCCGCAAGTTCGAGTCGGCCTTCGCCCGCCGGCTCGGCCGCCGCAAGGCACATCTGACCAACTCCGGCTCCTCGGCGAACCTGCTCGCCGTGTCCGCCCTCACCTCCCCGCACCTGGAGGACCGCAGGCTGCGGCCCGGCGACGAGGTCATCACCGTCGCCGCCGGATTCCCCACGACCGTGAACCCGATCCTCCAGAACGGTCTCGTACCGGTCTTCGTCGACGTCGACCTCGGCACCTACAACACCACCGCCGACCGGGTCGCCGCGGCCATCGGACCCAAGACCCGGGCGATCATCATCGCGCACGCCCTCGGCAACCCCTTCGAGGTCGCCGAGATCACCCAACTCGCCGAGGAGCACGAGCTCTTCCTCATCGAGGACAACTGCGACGCCGTCGGATCCCTCTATGACGGCAAGCTCACCGGCACCTTCGGCGACCTCACCACCGTCAGCTTCTACCCGGCCCACCACCTCACCATGGGCGAGGGCGGCTGCGTCCTCACCTCGAACCTGGCGCTCGCCCGCATCGTGGAGTCGCTGCGCGACTGGGGCCGGGACTGCTGGTGCGAGCCCGGCGAGAACGACAAGTGCCTCAAGCGCTTCCAGTACCAGATGGGCACCCTGCCGGCCGGGTACGACCACAAGTACATCTTCTCGCACGTCGGTTACAACCTGAAGGCGACGGACATCCAGGCCGCCCTCGGCCTCTCCCAGCTCACCAGGCTCGACGACTTCATCGACGCGCGCAAGCGGAACTGGCGCCGGCTGCACGACGGACTCGCGAGCGTCCCCCACCTGCTGCTGCCCAGCGCCACCCCGCGCAGCGACCCCAGCTGGTTCGGCTTCGCCCTCACCGTCGACGTCGAAGCACCCTTCACCCGCGCCGAGTTCGTGGACTTCCTCGAAGGCCGCCGGATCGGCACCCGACGGCTCTTCGCCGGCAACCTCACCCGCCATCCGGCCTACATCGACCAGCCGCACCGGGTCGTCGGCTCCCTCGTCAACAGCGACGTCATCACCGACCAGACGTTCTGGATCGGGGTCTACCCGGGGCTGACCGACGAGATGATCGACTACGTGGTGGACTCCGTCAAGGAGTTCGTGGGGGCCCGCGGATGAGCCGGGCCACCCCGACACGCCCCCCGCGCACCCTCCTCGGCGGCGCCCCCCTGACCTCCCGCGAGGACACGGGCATCGCCGCCCGGCTGGCCCGCTCCGCCCGCGAACGGGTCAGCCGCGCCCCCGGCCCCCGCGACATCACCGGCTGGCTCGCCGAGCGCGCCGAGGCCACCGTCTTCGGGGTCGAGCGCATCCCCTTCAGCGCCCTCGACGGCTGGTCGTTCGACCCGGACACCGGCGACCTCGGGCACCGCAGCGGCAGGTTCTTCACCGTCCAGGGCATGCACGTCACCCATCAGGACGGGCCGTTCCCCGAGTGGCGCCAGCCCATCATCAGCCAGCCGGAGGTCGGCATCCTCGGCATCGTCGTCAAGGAGTTCGACGGCGTCCTGCACTTCCTCATGCAGGCCAAGATGGAGCCCGGCAACCGCAACCTGCTCCAGCTCTCGCCCACCGTCCAGGCCACCCGCAGCAACTACACCAAGGTGCACCGCGGCGCCGACGTGAAGTACATCGACCACTTCGTCCGCCCCGGACGCGGCCGCGTCCTCGCCGACGTGCTCCAGTCCGAACACGGCTCGTGGTTCCTGCGCAAGTCCAACCGCAACATGATCGTGGAGGCCGTCGACGAGGTACCCCTCCTCGACGACTTCTGCTGGCTGACCCTCGGTCAGATCGACGCGCTCCTCCACGAGTCCAACACCGTCAACATGGACGCCAGGACCGTCCTGTCCTGCCTGCCGCACGGCGGCGACTCCCGCGCCCTCCACTCCGACGTCGAGCTGCTGTCCTGGTTCACCGCCGAACGCTCCCGGCACGACGTCCACACCCGGCGCATCCCGCTCGCCGAGACCTCCGGCTGGCACCGCGGCGCCTACTCCATCGACCACGAGGACGGCCGCTACTTCCGGGTCGTCGCCGTCGACGTACGGGCCGGGAACCGCGAGGTGACCCGCTGGAGCCAGCCCCTCTTCGAGCCCGTCGCCACGGGCGTCACCGCCTTCCTCGTCCGCGAGGCCGGCGGCGTCCGCCACGTCCTCGCCCACGCCCGCGTCGAGGGCGGCTTCCTCGACACCGTCGAACTCGGCCCCACCGTCCAGTACACCCCCGACAACCACGCCCACCTCACCGGTCCCGACCGGCCGCCGTTCCTCGACGCGATCCTCGCGGCCGCCCCCGAACGCATCCGCTACGAGGCGGTCCACTCCGAGGAGGGCGGACGCTTCCTCAACGCCGAGAGCCGCTACCTCCTCGTCGACGCCGACGAGGCGACCCTCGCCGCCGACCCGCCGCCGGGCTTCCGCTGGGTATCCGAGAGTCAGCTCACCTCCCTCGTCCGCCACGGCCACTACGTCAACGTCCAGGCCCGCACCCTGCTCGCCTGCCTGCACGCCACCCGGGAGCCCCGATGAGCGGGCCGCTGCGGCTCGGCCTCCTCGGCTGCGCCGACATCGCCGTCCGCCGGATGCTGCCCGCGATCGCCGCCCACCCCGACCTGGAGATCGCGGTGATCGGCAGCCGCGACCCGGACCGCGCCAAGGCCGTCGCCGAGCGCTTCGGCGGCCGTCCCGCGGCCGGGTACGACGCCGTGCTCGCCGCCGATGACGTCGACCTCGTCTACGCCCCCGTCCCGGCCGCCCTCCACGAGACCTGGGTGGCCGCGGCCCTCGACGCGGGCAAGCACGTCCTGGCGGAGAAGCCGCTGACGCTCGACGCCGAGCACACCCGGCGGCTTCTCGACCGCGCGGCCGGCCTGGGCCTCGCCGTCGTCGAGAACGTCCTCTTCGTCCACCACCCCCAGCACGCGGCGGTACGGCGCCTCGTCGCCGACGGCGCCATCGGCGAACTCCGGTCCCTGCACGCCACGTTCACCGTCCCCGAGCCGCCCGATGACGACATCAGGCACCGGCCGGAACTCGGCGGCGGCGCCCTGTGGGACGTCGGCGTCTACCCGCTCCGCGCCGCCCTCCACCTCCTCGGCCCCCGGCTCACCGTCACCGGCGCCGCGCTCACCGCCGGAACCGGGCGCCGGGTCGACACCGCGGGCGCCGCCCTCCTGCGCACCCCCGACGGCATCACGGCCCAGCTCACCTTCGGCATGGCCCACGCCTACCGCGCCCGCTACGAACTCCACGGCAGTACGGGCCGGATCACCGTCGACCGCGCCTACACCCCGCCCGCCGGCCTCACCCCGCTCGTCCGGCTGCACGGCCCCGACGGCAGCCGTGACGTCCCCCTCGCCCCGGCCGACCAGGTCGAACGCGCCCTCACCGCGCTCGTCACCGCCGTCCGCGGCCGGTCCGCCCCCGACCCGGCCGTCCTGCGCCAGGCCGAACTCCTCACCGAACTGCGCCGGTACGCCGGCCCGCCGGACCCGAGGACCACGGGTCCCGCCCGACCCGGCCAAGCCCGATCCGACCCTGACCTGACCTGACCTGACCTGACCTGACCTGACCCGATCCGACCGGGCCGGATCCGAGCCGATCCGACCGGGCCGGATCCGAGCCGATCCGACCGGGCCGGATCCGAGCCGATCCGGCCCGACCCGAACGAGAGGCCCCGACCCACCACCCGCATCCGGGCGGAGCCGTACGCACGCACCTCCCCGCACAGCGGCATCCGGCCGAGCGCCGGCCGCGGAAACGAGTCGACGATGCCCCCAGTCAGCCTGCGCACCCCCGCGCACGGTCACAGCCGCATCCTCGGGGTCGGCGGTCACCGGCCGCGACGGGTGGTCGGCAACGCCGAGATCTGCACGCGGATCGACTCCACCGAGGAGTGGATCGAGACCCGGAGCGGCATCCGCGAACGCCGGTTCGCCGAGCCCGACGAGACCCTGCCCGTGATGGCCGTCTCCGCCGCCGGCAAGGCACTCGCCCACGCCGGCGTGCCGGCCGCCGAGATCGATCTCGTCCTCCTCGCCAGCATGTCCAACCTCCTCCAGACCCCGCCGCTCGCCGTCCGGGTCGCCCACGAGCTCGGCGCCCACCGAGCCGCCGGAATCGACCTGTCCGCCGCCTGCGCCGGCTTCTGCCACGCCCTCGCCGTCGCCTCGGACGCGGTCACCGCCGGCAGCGCCCGGCACGTCCTGGTCATCGGAGCCGAGCGGATGACGGACATCGTCGACCCGGAGGACCGTACGATCTCCTTCCTCTTCGCCGACGGCGCCGGAGCCTTCGTCGTCGGCCCCTCCGACACCCCCGGCATCGGACCGGTCGTCCGGCGGGCGGACGGTGCCCACGCCCACGCGCTGCGCATGACCGCGGGCTGGGACGCGTTCGCCGAGGCCCCGGGGGAGACCGGCCGTCCCTGGATGCGGATGGACGGCAGGCGGGTGTTCCGCTGGGCCATGGAGGAGGTCGCCCCCGAGGCGGCCCGCGCCCTGGACCTCGCCGGCGTCGCCCCGGCCGACCTCGGGGCCTTCGTCCCGCACCAGGCCAACCTGCGGATGATCGAGCTGATGGCCGAGCGCCTCGGCCTCACCGGGCGCACCGCCGTCGCCCGGGACGTGGTGCGGACCGGCAACACCTCCGCCGCCTCCGTGCCCCTCGCCCTCGACGCCCTGCTCGAACGGGGCGAGGCGCGCAGCGGCGAACCGGCCCTGCTCCTCGGCTTCGGCGCCGGCCTCAACTTCGCCGGACAGGTGGTGCTGCTGCCGTGACCAGCCGCAGCCCCCACGCCGCCCTCACCGCACCCGGCCACGAAGGCGCACCCGGTCGCGACGCCGCGGCCGGGGTCGACCCCGCCGACTTCCGCGCCGCGATGGCCCGGTTCGCCGCCGGTGTGGTCGTGGTGACCACCCGGGCCGCCGACGGCAGCCCCCGCGGCTTCACCGCCACCTCGTTCTGCTCGCTCTCGCTCGACCCGCCGCTCGTCCTCGTCTGCCTCTCCCACTCCTCCTCGTCCTTCCCGGACTTCGACGCGTGCGAGGAGTTCGCGGTGAGCATCCTGCGCCGGGAGGACGAGGCCGTCGCCCGGCTCTTCGCGACCTCCGGCGCCGACCGGTTCCCCGACGGGGAACAGGCCCACACGCCCTCGCTGCTGCCGGTGGTGGGCGGGGCGATCGGCCAGCTGGACTGCACGCTGCACGCCCGCCACCGCGCGGGCGACCACACCATCATGATCGGGCGGGTGGACGGCGTCCGGCTCGCCCCCGGAGAACCCCTCGTCTACTACGACCGGGCCTTCGGCGCCCTCGCGTCGGGCCCGCACCGGGCCCCGTGACGGGGGCGCGGGCAGGCCACCCCCGACCGGCCTGCCCGCGCCCCACCACGCCGTTCGCACCACGCTGCCCGCACCACGGCTCGCGTCAGGCCGTGAGCTCCGTGTCCGGGAAGCGGACCTCGACCGTCATGCCCTCGCCGAGCCCGGTCTCCACCCGCAGCGTGCCGTCGTGGGCCTGCACCACCGCCTGCACGATCGACATCCCGAGGCCACTGCCGCCGGTCCTGCGGGCCCGGTCGGGGTCCGCCCGGAAGAAGCGGTCGAAGATGCGCGCCGCGTCCTCCGGCCGCATCCCGGGACCGTCGTCCCGGACCCGGAGCAGTACGGCCTCGTCCTCGCGGGTCACCTCCACCGTGACCGGAGCCTCGGGCGGGGTGTGGACGGAGACATTGCTGAGCAGATTCGCCACGAGCCGTCGGAGCAGTCCCTCGTCGCCGAGGACGGGCACCCGCTCGTCCTCCACCTTCAGTGCCCCCGCCTCCGTCACCGGCCGCCCCGGCTGGACCGCCAGCAGGTCCACCGCGGCCTCCCGCGCGAGCAGGGCGAGATCCACCGGCCGCCGCTGCGGCTGCGGCTGCTGCTCCAGGCGCGCCAGCGCGAGCAGCTCCTCCACCAGACGGTTCATCCGGTCGGCCTCCGAGGCGATCCGGCCGATGGCCCGCTCCTGCTCCTCGGGGCCCAGCATGCCCTTGTCGAACAGCTGGGCGTAGCCGCGGATGGTGGCCAGCGGGGTCCGCAGCTCGTGCGAGGCGTCGGCGGCGAACCGCTTCACCTGCTCCGACGCCTCCTCCCGGCAGCGGAAGGCCGTCTCGACCTGCTGGAGCATGGAGTTGAGCGCCGTCCGCAGCTCGGCGACCTCGCTGCTGCCGCCGGCGGTCGAGATCCGGCTCCCGAGATGGCCCGCCGCGATGGCCGATGCCGTCTGCACCATGTCCTCCAGCGGGCGCAGCCGACGGCGGGCGGCCCGCTGCGTGAGCAGCGCGAGGAGGGTCAACAGGGCTGCGCTCACCAGGAGTTCGAGGAGGAAGAGCTTCTTCACCGTGGCCATCATCCCGGCCATCGGGGCGGTGCTGAGCAGGATGCCGCCCCCGGTCACCCGCTGGGCGCCCACCCGGTACACCTCCCCGTCCAGCCGTACGGAGGCCCCCTCGCCCCGGTCCGCGAGCGCGACCGGGGAGACGGAGGCGGCCAGGGCGTCGGCGTTCCGACGGGGCCCGTCCGGCTCCCGTACACAGGAACGGACGACCCGGCCGCCGGAGTCGAGCAGCGCGTAGGGCGCGGAGCGGTGCAGGACCGCGGAAGGCACGGCGGCGCAGGGGTCGGAGGAGACGGACGAGGGGGAGACGGACGAGGGGAAGGCGGACGAGGGGGAGCCGGACGAGGGGAAGGCGGACGGGGGGGAGGCGGAGGCCCGTACGTCCTGGACGTCCTGGCGCAGGGTGTCGTCGAGCTGCCCTATCAGGATGGTCCACACCCCGACGAGCGAGGCGGCCATGGCGAGGAGCAGGCCGAGGGCGAGCAGGGCCACGTTGACGAGGGTGAGGCTGCCCCGTAGCGAACGTGGCCTGCGTAACGCCGACTTCACCGGGGAGGCCGGTCCCGGGGCGGCCGGGGTGGATGCGGCGACCTCCGTCGCCTTCACGGCCCCGTTCATCCCGTCGCCGCCCGCAGCCCGTACCCCACACCGCGCCGCGTCACGATGAGGGGTGCGCCGAACCGGTCCAGCTTCCGGCGCAGATAGCTGATGTACGTCTCCACCACGGTCGACTCCACGGCCGAGTCGTAGCTCCAGACATGACGCAGGATCTGCTCCTTGGTGACCACGCGGTCCGCGTTGCGCATCAGGTAGCGCAGCAGGTTGTACTCGGTCGGGGTGAGGTCCACGGGCCGGCCCGCCCGCCGCACGGTGAACGTCGCCTCGTCCAGTTCGACGTCGAGGTGCCGGAGCACGTCCCGGGGTGCCCGCTCCTCACTGCTCCGCCGGGTGCGGCGCAGCACCGAGCGGACCCGGGCCACCACCTCGTCCACGTTGAACGGCTTGGTGATGTAGTCGTCGCCGCCGAGAGCGAGCCCGCTGACGATGTCCTGGGGCGCGTCCCGTGCGGTGAGGAAGATGATCGCGGTGTCCCAGGACTCCTCCCGCTCGCCGCGGAGCCGGCGGCACACCGTCCAGCCGTTGCCGTCGGGGAGCATCACGTCGAGCAGGATCAGATCGGGACGGTGGCGCTCCGCCAACTCCAGGGCCTGGCTGCCCGATGCGGCGAACAGTACGGACAGACCGTGGAACTTGAGCGTGATGCCCAGTACATCGGCGATGCCGGGCTCGTCCTCCACGATGAGCACCGTGGCGGGTCTGCTGGTGTCGAGGTCCATGCCCCCAGTATCGGGCCGTCCCGTCGCGTCCTTCTGGGGAAACGGCTGACGGCTGGTTGAGAGTTCCCTGTGAGAAGCCGGGGAGACTCCAGGCGCTTCTGGTCCACCCGCCCTCCGCCGCTCAGGCTGATCGACAGATGGCCGAGAGACCTGAGTTCGACTGGACAAGGAGTGGTGGACGTGGGGACATGGGCACGATGGTGCTTCCGGCACAAGTGGGTGGTGATCGCGCTGTGGGTCGTCGTGCTGGTGGGCACGATCGGCGCGAGCAGCTCGCTCGGTGACAAGTACGCCAATGTGTTCGACCTGCCGGGGACGGATTCCTCCAAGGCGATCTCGCTGATGCAGGAGGCCTTCCCCGAGCAGGCCGGCGAGACCGACACCGTCGTCTGGCGGGTCGACGAGGGCAGCGTCCGTGACGACGAGGTCCGCACGAAGATGACCGCCGCCCTGGAGAAGGTCGCCGCGCAGCCGGACGTCGGCTCGGTCGCGAGCCCCTACGGCGAGACCGGTGCCGGGCAGATCAGCGAGGACGGCCGCACCGCCTACGCGAGCGTCACCTTCACCAAGCAGGGCAACGAGCTCGAGATCGAGCAGATGAAGAACCTCATCGAGACGGCCAGGGCCCCGGCCGGCGACGGGCTCGCGGTCGAGGTCGGCGGCGCCACCGTGGCGCTCGCCGAGGCGCCGCCGGCCCACCTCAGCGAGATCGTCGGCGTCCTCGCCGCCGCCGTCGTCCTCTTCCTCGCCTTCGGCTCCCTCTTCGGCATGCTCCTGCCGATCATCACGACCCTCTTCGCGGTCGGCACCGCCTCCGCCACCATCGCCCTGCTCAGCCGGGTGACCACGGTGCCCGAGGTGTCGACCTGGCTCGCGATGCTCGTCGGTCTCGGCGTCGGCATCGACTACGCCCTCTTCATCGTGACCCGCCACCGCAAGGGCATCCTCGCGGGCAAGGCTCCGGAGGAGGCGGCCGTCACCGCCGTCAACACCTCCGGCAGGGCCGTCATCTTCGCCGGCGGCACCGTCTGCATCGCGCTCCTCGGCATGTTCGCCCTGCGCATGAGCTTCCTCAACGGCGTCACGATCTCGGCGGCCCTCACCGTCGTCATCACCGTCATCGCCGCCATCACCGTCCTCCCCGCGATGCTGGGCGTCCTCGGGATGCGCGTCCTCAGCCGCCGCCAGCGCCGCCGGCTCGCCGCCGAGGGCCCGAAGGCCGAGAACGAGGCCCGTCTCACCGCCCGCTGGTCGCTGTACGTGGAGAAGCACCCACGCGTCCTCGCCGTCGCCGCCTTCGCGGCCATGCTGGTGATCGCCGTACCCGCGCTGTCGCTCCGCCTCGGCACCTCCGACCAGGGCAACAACCCGGAGACCAGCACCACCCGCCAGGCGTACGACCTGCTCGCCGAGGGATTCGGCCCCGGCTTCAACGGTCCGCTCCAGGTCGTCGCCGAGGTGCCCGGCCCCCAGGACCGGAGCGCCCTGGACGGACTGGTCGAGCGGCTGCGGAGCACCGAGGGCGTGGCCCAGGTGGTCGCGGTGCCGACCGGGGAGAACTCCAAGGTCGCCATCGTGCAGGTCGTGCCCACCACCAACCCGCAGTCCGAGGAGACCTCGCAGCTGATCGAGCGGATCCGCGAGGACGTCGTGCCCGCCGCCGAACAGGGCAGCGCCATGCGCGCGTACGTCGGCGGAGGCACTGCCCTCGGCGAGGACTTCGCCGACACCCTGGCCGGCAAGCTGCCCGGCTTCGTCGGGGCCATCGTCGCCCTGGGCTTCCTGCTGCTGCTCATCGCCTTCCGCAGCATCGTGGTCCCGCTCACGGCGGCCGTCATGAACCTGATCGCCGCCGCGGCCTCCTTCGGCGTGGTGGTGGCGATCTTCCAGTGGGGCTGGGGCGGTGAGTTCCTCGCCGCCGGACGGCCGGGACCGATCGAGGCGTTCCTGCCGGTCATCATGCTGTCCCTGCTCTTCGGGCTCTCGATGGACTACCAGGTCTTCCTGGTCAGCCGGATGCACGAGGAATGGGTCCACACCCGCGACAACGCGCGCGCGGTGCGGGTCGGCCTCGCCGAGTCCAGCCGGGTGATCAACGCCGCCGGCGTGATCATGATCTGCGTCTTCAGCGCCTTCATGCTCAGCGGACAGCGGGCCACCGCCATGTTCGGCCTCGGCCTGGCCGGAGCGGTCGCCCTGGACGCCTTCATCCTGCGGACCGTGCTCGTGCCCGCCCTGATGCACCTGTTCGGCGCCTCCAACTGGTGGCTGCCGGGCTGGCTCGAGAAGCGGCTGCCGCACTTCGCCGTCGAGCCGCCGGAGGAGACCGAGACCGCCCACGACGGACTCGTGGTCCACGGATTCGTCCACACGGCGGACGGCTCCCCGGTCGAGGGGGCCGCGATCACCCTGCTGGCCGGCGACGGCAGCCAGATCGACCGGGTGCTCTCCCACGTGGACGGCGGCTACGTCCTGACCGCTCCCGAGCAGGGCCTGTACGTGGTGTCGGTCGAGGCCCGCGACCACACCCCGCACACGTCGGACGTCTCCGTCGGCGCCGTCCCGGTCCAGCGCGACCTGCGGCTCGCCCCGGCGGACACCCGGGCGCACTGACCGCGGCCCGCGGCCTCCACGGCCGCGGGCCCCCGCGAACGACCCCCTCCGCAATCCCCCGCCGGAGGGGGTCCTCGCATGTCAGGACCCCCTTGGAACCCCCTCCGGACCTCGCACGAGACCCGGACCAAGCTCTCGCACCGGACCCCGCACCGGACCTGCGCAGACCCCGCACCGCACCCCGTCCGGGCCGCCAATGGGCCAGGCCAATGACGTTTTCCACAGGGGTGGTACGGCCGCCGGGCTGCGCGTACGGTGCCAGTCATGAAGATCCTCATCAGCGCCGACATGGAGGGCGCGACCGGTGTGACCTGGCCCGCCGACGTGCTGCCCGGCACGCCCCAGTGGGAGCGGTGCCGCGCGATGTTCACCTCCGACGTGAACGCCGCCGTGCTCGGCTTCTTCGACGGCGGCGCCGACGAGGTCCTCATCAACGAAGCGCACTGGTCCATGCGGAACCTGCTCCTTGAGCGGCTCGACGAGCGGGCCGAGATGCTCACCGGCCGACACAAGTCCCTCTCCATGGTCGAGGGCGTCCAGCACGGGGACGTCGACGGCATCGCCTTCGTGGGCTACCACACCGGCGCCGGCACCGAGGGCGTCCTCGCCCACACCTATCTCGCCAACTCGATCACCGGCGTCTGGCTCAACGGCGAGCGGGCCGGCGAGGGCCTGCTCAACGCCCATGTGGTTGCGGAGTACGGCGTCCCCGTCGTCCTCGTCACCGGCGACGACCTGACCTGCGAGGACGCCCTCGGCTACGCGCCGGAGGCCCCCAAGGTCGCCGTCAAGGACTACGTCTCGCGGTACGCGGCGGTGTGCCGGACCCCGGCCAGAACCGCCGCCGACATCCGGGCGGCGGCGAAGACCGGCGCCGCCCTCGCCGTCCGCCACGAGCCGGTCCACGGCGGCCCCTTCACCGTGGAGCTGGAGTTCGACGCCGAGCACCTGGGCGCGGCCGCCACGGTGGTTCCCGGCGTGGCGCGCGGCGCGGAGCGGCGCGTCGCGTACACGAGCGAGACGATGTACGAGGCAATCCGCACGTTCAAAGCGGTCACGACGATCGTCTCGGCCGCGGTGGAGGAGCAGTATGGCTGAGGAGGTCCGGGGCCCGGACACGACGGCGCTCGACGAGGTGGTCACCTTCACCTCCGAGCTCATCCGCATCGACACGACCAACCGGGGCGGCGGCGACTGCCGTGAACGGCCCGCCGCCGAGTACGTCGCCGAGCGCCTCGCCGACGCCGGCATCGAACCCACCCTCCTGGAGCGGACCCCCGGCCGCACCAACGTGGTGGCGCGCATCCCCGGCACCGACCCCTCGGCCGAGGCCCTCCTCGTCCACGGACATCTGGACGTCGTGCCCGCCGACCCGGCCGAGTGGACCACCCACCCCTTCTCCGGCGAGATCCGCGACGGGGTCGTCTGGGGCCGCGGCGCCGTCGACATGAAGAACATGGACGCGATGGTCCTGGCCGTCGTCCGCTCCTGGGCCCGGCAGGGCATCCGGCCGCGCCGCGACATCGTCCTCGCCTACACCGCCGACGAGGAGGCGAGCGCCGAGGACGGCTCCGGCTTCCTCGCCGACCGCCACGCCGCGCTCTTCGAGGGCTGCACGGAGGGCATCAGCGAGTCCGGGGCCTTCAGCTTCCACCCGCAGCCCGGCACCACCCTCTACCCGATCGCCGCGGGGGAGCGGGGCACCGCCTGGCTCAAGCTCACCGCCCACGGTCGTGCCGGGCACGGCTCCAAGGTCAACACGGCCAACGCCGTCACCCGCCTCGCCGACGCCGTCGCCCGGATCGGCTCGCACACCTGGCCCGTCCGGCTCACCGCCACCGTCCGCGCCGCCCTCGCCGAACTCGCCGCGCTGTACGCCATCGACATCGACACCCGCGCGCCCCACCTCGACGTGGACGTCCTCCTCGACAAGCTCGGACCCGCCGCCGCCCTCGTCGCGCCGACCGTCCGCAACAGCACCAACCCGACGATCCTCGACGCCGGCTACAAGGTCAACGTCATCCCGGGCCAGGCCGTCGCCTACATCGACGGGCGGACGCTGCCGGGCACCGAGGAGGAGTTCGCCGAGACCATGGACGAGCTGACCGGCCCGCACGTGGAGTGGGAGTTCCACCACCGCGAGGTCGCCCTGGAGGCCCCCGTCGACTCGCCGACCTTCGCGAAACTGCGGGCCGCCGTCGAGCGTTTCGACCCGGAAGGGCACGTCGTTCCGTTCACCATGTCCGGCGGCACCGACGCCAAGCAGTTCTCCCGGCTCGGCATCACGGGCTACGGCTTCTCGCCGCTCCGGCTGCCCCCGGACCTCGACTACGGGGCCCTCTTCCACGGCGTCGACGAACGCGTCCCCGTGGACGCGCTGCACTTCGGCGTCAGGGTGCTCGACCACTACCTGAAGTCGGCGTAGGACCGTCATCGTTCGCGTAACACCGTGACAGGGGGAGCTGGGATGAAAACGATCGCCGCCCACGGCAGCTGGCCGTCACCCGTCGACGCGGCGCTCGCCGCCGCCCACGACGGGCGGCCCGAGTACCCCGGCGTCGTCGGCGACGAGCTGTGGTGGACCGCGCCGCGCCCCGCCGAGGGAGGCAGGCGCGCCCTCGTGCGACGGCGCGCCGACGGCACCGAGGAAAGCCTGCTGCCCGCCCCGTGGAACGTCCGCAGCCGGGTGATCGAGTACGGCGGCCTGCCCTGGGCGGCGGTCCCGCGCCCGGCCGGCGGACCCCTCGCCGTCTTCTGCCACTTCCCGGACCAGCGGCTCTACGCCCACGAGCCCGATGCCGCTCCCGGCGCCGTGCCCCGGCCCCTCACCCCCGTCTCCGGGACCGGCGGCGGACTGCGCTGGGTGGATCCGGTCATCCACCCCGACCGGGGCGAGGTGTGGTGCGTCCTGGAGGAGTTCACCGGCCCCGCCCCGACCGACGTACGCCGGGTGATCGTCGCCGTACCCCTCGACGGCTCCGCCGCCGACGACCGCGCGGCCGTACGCGAACTCTCCGACGGGCGCCACCGGTTCGTGACCGGCCCCCGACTCTCCCCGGACGGCCGCCGGGCGGCCTGGATCGGCTGGGACCACCCCCGGATGCCCTGGGATGGCACCGAGGTCCAGCTCGCCGACGTCACCCCCGACGGCACCTTCGACCGGGCCGGGACCGTCGCGGGCGGGCCCGCCGAGTCGATCCCGCAGGTCGACTGGGACGCGGCGGGACGGCTGCTCCTCGTCAGCGACCGCACCGGCTGGTGGAACCTCTACCGGGCGGAGATCGACGCCGACGGCGGCCTGGGCGAACCGGCCGCGCTCTGCCCCCGGGCCGAGGAGTTCGGCGGACCGCTCTGGAAGATCGGGCTGAACTGGTTCACCCCCCTGGAGAACGGTCTGGTCGCCGTCGTCCACGGCAAGGGCACCACCAGCCTCGGCATCCTCGACCCCGACCGCGGCGCGCTCGCCGACGCCGTCGGCCCCTGGACCGAATGGGCCCCGACCCTCGCCGCCCACGGCAGCCGCGTGGTCGGCATCGCCGCCTCCCCGCACAGCTTCTACGAACTCGTCGAACTCGACACCCGCACCGGCCGCAGCCGGGTCGTCGGCGCCGCCCACACCGACGCCGTCGACCCCGCGCACCACCCCGAACCCCGCGTCCGTACCTTCACCGGCCCCGGCGGACGCGAGATCCACGCACAGATCTACCCGCCCCACCACCCCGGCTTCACCGGCCCCGAGGACGAACTCCCGCCCTATGTGATCTGGGCCCACGGCGGCCCCACCGGACACGCCCCCCTCGTCCTCGACCTGGAGATCACCTACTTCACCTCGCGCGGCATCGGCGTCGCCGAGGTCAACTACGGCGGCTCCACCGGCTACGGCCGGGAGTACCGCGAGCGGCTGCGCGAGCAGTGGGGCGTCGTCGACGTCGAGGACTGCGCGGCCGTCGCCGCGGCACTCGCCGCCGAGGGTACCGCCGACCCGGCCCGGCTCGCCGTCCGCGGCGGCAGCGCCGGCGGCTGGACGACCGCCGCCTCCCTCGTCTCCACCGACGTGTACGCCTGCGGCACGATCATCTACCCCATCCTCGACCTGCGGGGCTGGGCCACCGACGAGACCCACGACTTCGAGTCCCAGTACCTCCACGGACTCATCGGATCCATCGACGACGTCCCCGCCCGGTACAAGGAGCGCTCGCCCATCGAGCACGTCGACCGCGTCACCGCGCCCTTCCTGCTGCTCCAGGGCCTCGACGACGTCATCTGCCCACCCGCACAGGCCGAGCGCTTCCTCACCCGCACCGCCGGCCGGGGCGTCCCGCACGCCTACCTCGCCTTCGAGGGGGAGGGCCACGGCTTCCGCAGGGCCGACACGATGGTCCGCGCCCTGGAGGCCGAACTCTCCCTGTACGCCCGGACCTTCGGCATCACCCGGACGGACGTGCCCGACCTGGAGTACCGCACGTGACGGCACCCGACCCCGCCCTCCCCGCCCCGGTGGAGGCCCGGCCCCGGGTCGGCTCGCTCACCAGGCCCGCACGGCTGCGGCCCGGCGCCCGGGTCGCGGTCGTCGCCCCCGCCGGACCCGTCCCCGAGGAGCGGCTGCGGGCGGGGCTCGACATCCTCCGCGGCTGGGGCCTCGACCCCGTCGTCGCCCCGCACGTCCTGGACACCCACCCCACCCTCGGCCACCTCGCGGGCGCCGACCGGGCCAGGGCCCGGGACCTGACCGAGGCCTGGTGCGACCCCTCGGTCTCCGCCGTCCTCTGCGCGCGCGGCGGCTTCGGGGCCCAGCGCATGGTCGACCTCGTCGACTGGCGGGCGATCAGGGAGGCCGGGCCCAAGGCGTTCGTCGGCTACAGCGACATCACCGCCCTGCACGAGGCCTTCGCCGTCCGGGCCGGCTACTCCACCCTGCACGGTCCGATGGTCGCCGCGGGCACCTTCCTCTCGGACCCGCGCACCCAGGAGTCCCTGCGGGCCACGCTGTTCGCGCCCGAGTCGGTACGCACGCTCGGTCTGGACACGGCACGAACCCTGGCGCCGGGCCGCGCCCACGGCGTGACCCTCGGCGGCTGCGTCAGCCTCCTCGCCGCCGACCTCACCACGCCCCACGCCCGCCCCTCGGCCCGCGGCGGCCTGCTGCTCCTGGAGGACGTGGGGGAGGAGCCGTACCGACTGGACCGCATCCTCACCCAACTCCTCCGCTCCGGCTGGCTCGACGGCGTCGCGGGCATCGCCCTCGGCTCCTGGGCGGAGTGCGGCCCGTACGAGGAGATCCGAGCGGTCCTCATGGACCGTCTCGGCGACCTCGGCGTCCCGGTCGTGGAGGAACTGGGCTTCGGCCACAGCGAGACGGCCCTGACCATGCCGCTCGGCGTGTCGGCCGTCCTGGACACGGAGAGGAACACCCTCACCCTGGACGTCCCGGCCCTGCGCTGAGATTCGGACGAACGGGGGGCCGGGCCGCCCGAGTCACCCCGCGACGGCCTTCACTGAATCTCCGTCAATAACCTTCGTCCGGCGCATTGACGGGCTCTTACACGTGTCACAGCATGGGCGCTGCCCGGGTGTCTACCAGCCGGTAGGTGCCGTGGGTCTCTCGGCGTCGTCCTCAGCGTGGAGGTCTCTGTGTCCCGTGCCGTGCCCCGATCCCGCAAGGTCCTCGCGCTCGTGGCCGGAGCCGCCGCGCTTGCCGGGCCGCTGACGCTCGCCGCGCCCGCGAGTGGCGCCGAGGCCCCGTACAGCGTCACTCCGCTGCGCTTCACCGTCGAGGCCGGTGGGCGGAGTTGTGCCGTCGACGCCGACCTGTACCGGCCCGCCGGGGTGGACGCCGCGCATCCCGCGCCCGCCGTCCTCGCCACCAACGGCTTCGGCGGCAGCAAGAGCGACGGTTCCACCGACGCCATCGGCAGGGCCTTCGCCGAGCGTGGCTATGTCGGTCTCGTCTACTCCGGCCTCGGTTTCGGGAAGTCCGGCTGCCTGATCTCCCTCGATGACCCCGAGATCGACGGCCGCGCCGCCGCCCGGCTCGTCGACTTCCTCGCCGGCGGCCGGGCCGCCGACGACGGCACCCGCGCCGACTTCGTCGTCCGCGACGGCGCGGGCGACCCGCGCGTCGGCATGATCGGCGGCTCCTACGGCGGGGCCGTACAGCTCGCGGCCGCCTCCGTCGACCCCCGTATCGACGCCCTCGTCCCCCTCATCACCTGGAACGACCTCGCCTACTCCCTCGCCCCCAACGCCGCCGACCGCGCCACCCCCGGCGTCTTCAAGTGGCAGTGGGCGAACGGCTTCTACCTGATGGGCGAGGGACAGCCGCTGCTCGTCCCCTCCCTCGACCCCAGCCGGATCAACTCGCTCCGCTGTCTGCACTTCGTCACCGACGCCTGCGACACCGTGCGGCTCCTCAACTCCGGCCGCTACCCCAAGGCCGAGACCGAGAAGATGCTCGCCTACGCCCGCAGCGTCTCCCCGGTCTCGTACATCGACCGGATCACCGCCCCCACCCTGATCGTCCAGGGCCAGGCCGACACCCTCTTCACCCTCAACGAGGCGAACGCCACCTACGACCGGCTCCGCGAGCGCGGTGTCGACACCCGGATGATCTGGCAGTCCTGGGGACACAGCGGCGGCCAGAAGCCCGGCGAACTCGACCTGGGACAGGGCAACCTGGAGGGAAGCTACGTCGGACAGCGGATCCTCGGATGGTTCGACCGGTACCTGCGGAAGAACCCGGCCGCCGACACCGGGCCCGCCTTCGCCTGGTACCGCGACTGGCAGAGCGGCTACGGCACCGCCGCCGGGGTGCCGGCGCTCAGCCGGCGGCTGTACCTCTCCGGCGACGGCAAGCTCGTCGACAACCGTACGAAGGTCGCCCGGGGCTCGCGCACCTACAGCAACTGGCTCTTCCCGACGAGCCATTCCGAATCCTCGCTCGCCGGGACGATCGGACTGCCCGACCCCCGGCCGTACGACACCGCCGGCACCTACCTCGGCTGGACCAGCGCCCCGCTCACCGCGCCCGTCGACCTCGTCGGCGCCCCGAGGGCCACCCTGAAGGTGGACTCGCCGGCCGCCGAGCGCGTCCAGGGCTCCGGCGACGCCGCCGACAAGCTCGTGCTCTTCGCCAAGCTCTACGACGTCGCCCCCGACGGCACCAAGACCCTGGTCAACCGCCTCGTCGCACCGGTCCGGGTGCCGGACGTCACCCGCCCCTTCACGGTCGAGCTGCCCGCCGTCGTCCACCGCTACGAGGCCGGCCACCGGCTGGAGCTGGTGATCGCCGGGAGCGACACGGCGTACTCCGGCAACCGCGGCATCAAGCCGGTGACCGTCGTCGGCGCCCCCGGAGACCCGGGGACGCTCGAACTGCCCCTGATCCAGGGCGGGGCGGGTTAGACCGACACGGCCCGGAGCGTCGCGTACCCGGGGCGGACGACCTCGTCGATCAGCCGCTGCCGCTCCGGCAGCGGCAGGAAGGCGGCCTCCAGAGCGGCGACCGTGAACTCCTCGAAGACCTCGGGACCGTAACCGAAGGCGTCCACCATGTGCTGGAACTCCTCGCTCATGGTGGTGCCGGAGACCAGCCGGTTGTCCGTGTTGAGCGTGATCCGGAAGCCCAGACGGCGCAGCTCGTCGATCGGGTGCGAGGCGTAGTCCTTCGCGGCGCCCGTCTGGAGGTTGGACGTCGGGCAGACCTCCAGGGCGATCCGGTTGTCCCGGACGTACGAGGCGAGACGGCCCAGCGTGCCGTCCTCGGAGATGTCGTCCGTGATCCGCACGCCGTGGCCGATCCGCTCGGTGCCGCAGACCTGCACGGCCTCGTGGATCGACTCCGCGCCGACGGCCTCGCCCGCGTGGATCGTGAAGTGGCAGTTCTCCCGCTTCAGGTGCTGGAAGGCGGGGAGGTGGCGGGCCGGCGGGTTGCCGATCTCGCCGCCGGCGATGTCGAAGCCGGCCACGCCCTTGTCCCGGTGCGCGACCGTGAGCCGTGCGATCTCCAGGGAGCGGTCCGTGTGGCGCATGCCCGTGAGGAGGGTGCGGACGGTGATACGGCCGCCGGAGCGGCGCTCGCCCTCACGGAAACCGTCGTTGACGGCCTCGACGACCTCGTCGAGGGTCAGACCGCCCTCCAGGTGCTGCTCGGGGGCGTAGCGGATCTCGGCGTAGACGACACCGTCCGCCGCGAGGTCCTCGGCGCACTCGGCCGCGATGCGCGTGAGCGCCTCGCGGGTCTGCATCACCGCGCAGGTGTGGGCGAAGGTCTCCAGGTAGCGCTCCAGCGAACCGGAGTCGGCCGCGTCCCGGAACCAGACCGCGAGCGCGGCGGGGTCCTCGGTCGGCAGCGCGGTGTAGCCGCACTCCCGTGCCAGCTCGACTATGGTCGCGGCGCGCAGCCCACCGTCGAGGTGGTCGTGGAGGACGGCCTTGGGGGCCCGGCGGATCCACTCGGAGACGGTGGCGGCGGCAGGCGTGGCAGGGTTGTCAGACAAGTGCATGGCGGGGAAGTGTACGCCACGGGGGACGGGCCCGCTGTGACGGGCCCGACAGGGGGTTGGGGCGGGGGTCCCGGGCGGGGTGCGGAGCGGGTCCCGGGCGGGGTGCGGCGGGAGCCCTGGAGGCGGTGCTCCGGGAGGCCCGGGCGGCCTTCCGGAGCCTCCGTTCGCGGGTGGCCCCGTCCGGCGGATCGGGGCCGGGCAGGACCTGGGGGTGTCCTGTCGATCAGGCCGGGCTCGCGACGCCCGGCACCGCCTAGTGCGACTGCAGGACGGGCAGCGCCGGGGCGCCCGTCGGGAGCATGTGCTTCGCGGCCAGGACCGGGGTCTCGCCGACCCGGACGACCTGGGTGACCAGCACGGCCGGGGTGTCCGCGGGCCGCCCCAGCTGGTCCCCGCGCCGCCGCCCGAGCAGCGTCGCCGTGATGCCGCTGTGTGCGGTGAGCGCCGTCTCCCGCGAGGCCCCGAGCAGGACCGAGAGCATGGAGACGGCGGGCCCGCGCGCGGTGCGCTCCTCCGTCGCCCGCAGGGCCCGGGCGAACTCCGGGTGCACCCGGTCGAGCAGCTCGTCGGCCGCCGCCCACTCATGGCTCAGCGCCGCCGCCGTACCCTCCCCGGTCAGCACGGACTCCCAGAACCGCAGCTCCGCGCGGGCCGGGGCGAGCAGGTGCTGGGTGGTGAAGTCGGTCGGTTCCTCGACCGTCCGCAGCAGCGCCCGCACCCGCAGCGGCGCGCCCGTGCCGATCAGCTCCTCCAGCGGCTGGACGTGCTCGAACCCGCGCCGGGGCGGCCGGTCGTTGACCGTCCGGCCCACCCCACGGCGTACGGTCAGCAGACCGTCCTCCTGGAGCAGCAGCAGCGCCTCGCGCAGGGCGGGCCGGCTCACGCCCAGCTCGGCGGCGAGTTTCGGCTCGGAGGGGAGCGTCGAGCCCGGCGGGTAGGTGCCGTCGTGGACGGCGTCCGCGATCCGCTCGTAGAGCGCCACGACCGGCCGCCGCCGCTGTCCGCTGACCGCCACGGCCGCTCCTCGTCTCGGTTCGGATGGATCTGGTGGATCTTGTGTTCCGGAGGGTCCCGGTGGGTCCCGTACCCCGGTTCCGACGGTGTCAGGGACCACGGTAGTCGGCCCACGTTGTCTGACAAGTCACCCGTACGGCTCTCCTCGCCGTCACGGTGAGGCTCCGCTCACCTCATTCTGGTCCCACGGCTGTGGCCGGGTACGACCGACGGCACGACGGAGGAGAGGGCCGGGCATGAGTCCGAACGAGACGTCACGGACATCGGGCGGGGGTGCGTCCCGGTTCACCGAAGCCCTCACCCCGGGCCGGATCGGGATGGCCGTGCTCGCCATCGTCACCCTCGTCTTCATCTTCCAGAACACCCGGGAGGTCAAGATCCGGCTTCTCGTCCCCGAGGTGTCCATGCCGCTGTATCTGGCCCTGCTCGCGACCGCGCTCATCGGCGCCGCCTGCGGCTACTACGTCGCGGCCCGGAGGCGGAAGTGAAGCGGCGCGCCGTCGTGGGCGCGGGCGCCGTCCTCGCGCTCGCGGCCGTCGCCGTCACCTCGACGGAGGAGGCCGCCGCGGCCGACGACGGGGCCGGCACCCGCCCGGTGCCCGACTTCCTCGGCCGCGGCCTGTGGCGGGTCTTCACCCGGCTGGACCGCCGCACCCGGCTCGACGTCCACGACGTGAGCGGGCGGGACCGACGGGTGCTCTGGCCGCCGCGGTGGCAGGTCGTCACGCAGTACCCGGCGGCGGGCACGGGCCTCGACCGCCGCACCACCGTCATGATCGGAGTCGTACGGAAGGGGGAGAGCTGCCCGCCCCGGGTGCGCATGGCGCGGCGCTGAGGGCCCGGCACCGCTGGGCGGTCCCACGGCTGACGGCCCGGCACCGCTGCTGGGCGGGCCCCAGGCCTGACGGCGCCCGCCCGACTCCGCTCAGCGCTTGTAGTTGATCTTCATCGTGTCGAGGTCGGTCACCGTCGACCGCAGCCCCTTGTAACCGTGCCCGAGCTCCCCGAGCGCGGTCTCCACCCGCTCCTCCGCGAGCGCGCCCGCCATCTCGTCGCCGTCCTCCGCGTCGGAGACGACGACCAGGCGGTACGAGAAGTGCTTCAGCGTCCGGTCGTAGGCCAGCGAGCCCTCCTCCGTGAACTGCATCGCGGTCAGCCCGTGCGCGTCCACCTCGGCGAGCAGCCGGGCCCGGCTCTCCTCCGACAGACCGTCGAACGTGCCGCGCACGATGACCCGGTAGGTGTGCTGCGTGCCCATTCCTCGTACTCCCTGTGCCCTGGTTCTCCGGCCGCCCGACGGCGTACCGACCTTTCACCCTACGGCGGCGGCCGTCCGGTCCGCCGGGAATTTCCGGTCGCCCCGGCACCCCGGGACCGGCCGAAGCCCGAGGCCGAGAACCCCTGGTCAGGAAGGCCCCCGGGCGTGTTCCATGGGGCGATGACGACCGTACGACGTGCCGTACTGACGCTGCCCGCCGCCCCCTTGGGCCCGGACGGCCCTCTTCCCGCACTGCGGGCCCCCGCCGGCGCCGGGGCCTATGCGGTCGACCCGCGGACCCTCGCGGAACTCCCGCGCGACATGGCCCGGGGCATCGGCCGGGACCCGCTGCGCAGCCTGCTTCCCGCCCCCGTGCGCGACGGCTACGGCCGCGAGCGCACGCCCGCCGACGTCGACACGATCGTGATCGAGAACGACCGGCTCCGGGTGACCGTGCTGCCCGGCCTCGGCGGCCGCGTCCACTCCCTCCACCACAAGCCCACCGGACGCGAACTCCTCTACCGAAACCCGGTGTTCCAGCCGGCCGCGTTCGCCCTCAACGGCGCCTGGTTCTCCGGCGGAGTCGAGTGGAACATCGGGGCCACCGGCCACACCACCCTCTCCTGCTCGCCCCTCCACGCGGCGACCGTCCGCGCACCCGACGGCGGGCCGATGCTCCGTCTCTGGGAGTGGGAGCGACTGCGCGACCTGCCCTTCCAGGTCGACCTCTGGCTCCCGGAAGGCTCCGACTTCCTGTACGTCGGGGTCCGGATACGCAACCCCCACGAGCACACCGCCCCCGTCTACTGGTGGTCCAACATCGCCGTCCCCGAGGACCGCCGTGTCCTTGCTCCCGCCGACGCCGCCTGGCACCACGGGTACGAGCGCGGCCTGAGCCGGGTCCCCGTACCGGTCACCGAGGACGGCACCGACCGCACGTACCCGCTGAACAGCACGCACGCCGCCGACTGGTTCTACGACCTGCCCGAGGGCCGGCGCCGCTGGATCGCCGCCCTCGACACGGACGGCACCGGCCTCGTCCAGACCTCCACCGACCCGCTGCGCGGCCGCAAGCTCTTCGTGTGGGGCACCGGGCGCGGCGGCCGGCGCTGGCAGGACTGGCTGACGGAACCCGGCACCCCCGGCTACGCCGAGATCCAGGCCGGGCTCGCCCGCACCCAGCTGGAACACCTGGAGCTCGCGGGCGGCGCGGAGTTCAGCTGGCTGGAGGCGTACGGCCCGCTCGCCGCCGACCCCGCGACGGTGCTCGGCGACGACTGGACCGCCGCCCGCGCCGACGTCGAGCGCAGCCTGTCCGGCGTACTGCCCCGCGCCGCCGTCGACGCCGCGTACACGGCCTGGCGCGAGGGGGCGGCCGACCTCGCTCCGGAGGAGGTCCTCGCGGCCGGATCCGGCTGGGGAGCGCTCGAAGTCCTGCGTGGGGGATACGAGTTGCCCGGTACGCCGTTCCCGGAGTCGACGCTCGGTCCCGAGCAGGAGCCCTGGCGGGAACTGCTCCGCACCGGCGTCCTTCCACCCCCGGCGGATGGCGCGGCACCCCTGATTGCGCCGCTGGTCGCGTCCCCCTGGCGGGACATGCTGGAGACCGCGCCCGCCGACCCCACGACCGAGTACCAGCTCGGCATCGCCCAGTGGCACGCCGGTGACCGGGCCCAGGCGGTACGGAGCTGGGAGCGGGGACTCAAGGAGGCGACCACGCGCTGGCCACTGCTGTACTGCCTGGCCGTCGCCGACCGGGAGGACGGCCACCCGGAACGCGCCGCCGAGCACTTCACGGAGGCCTTCACCGACCACGAGGCGACGGAGGGCGGCGCGGAGGTCACCACCGACCACGAGGCGACGGAGGGCGGCGCGGATCTCGACGGGGCGCGGGCGCTGGTCGCCGCCGCCCTCGGCCGCGAGGCGCTCGACGCGCTCCTCGCCGTCGACCGGCCCGACCGGGCCCGGACCCTCTGGCACCGGCTGCCGGATTCCGCCCGGCGGCGCGGGGCCTTCCGGCTGCTCGAAGTGCGGCTGCTGCTCGCCGAGGGCCGACAGGACGAGGCGCGGGCCGTCTTCGACGCGGGCTTCGAGGTCGCGGACCTGCGCGAGGGCGCCGAGATCCTGGGCGAGCTCTGGGAGCGGATCACCGACGAACTCCTGCCGGACGCCTACGAGTTCAGGATGCGACCGAGCTGAGGGCGGGGGCCGCCCGGGGGTGCGGTCGCTACCCTGGAGGGGACGGAGACCGTGGGGGAGCGGAGGTCCGGGGATGGCGGCGTGGGCGACACAGGAGTGCCGGTGCGGGCATCCGCGTTTCCGGCACGGGGAACCCCGGTTCTCGGGAACCTGTGACGGCTGCCTCTGCGGATCCTTCGAGCTGCCCCCGGCTCCGGCCCTCGCGGACGAGCCGCCCCCGCCCCCGGAGCGGGACCGCACGCCCCACCCCGGCTGCCCCCTTCAGGACCCGGACTGCATCGGGTATCACGACATCTTCTGAGAGGTCGCACGGAGGAAGCGGGCACCCCACTCCCGGACGTGCGCCGCGAACTCCGGCGGCCCCAGCACCTCGAACTCGGCTCCCACGTTGCCCAGCGCCTGCGTCGGCCAGTCGAGGGACGTCGAGGTCATGGTGAGCCGGCAGCTGTCCCGGCCGACCGGCTCGACCGTGCCCCACCGGCCGACCGTCTGCCGCACCCGCGCGGCGGGCGCGTGGACGAGGACCTCGACCGTGTGAGGCGCCGGGACCCCGCTCGCCGCCCGCACGAAGGCCGCCGCGTCCTCGGCCGGGAGCGGACGCGGCCGGAAGCGGGCCCCGGTCGCCGTCGGCCCGGTCAGCCGGTCGAGCCGGAAGCTGCGCCAGTCGTGCCGGTCCAGGTCGTAGGCGACCAGGTACCAGCGCCCGCCGAGGGCGACGACCCGGTGCGGCTCGACCTCGCGCTCGGTGGCCGCGGAGCCCCTGGCGGTGTAGCCGAACCGCAGCCGCTCCTCGTCCCGGCACGCCTGGGCGACCGTGGTGAGCACCCCCGCCGCGACGGCCGGCCCGGACGCCGTGGCGGAGACGGTCACCGCCCGCAGGGCGTCCACCCGGGCCCGCAGCCGGGGCGGCAGGACCCGCACCACCTTGGTGAGCGCCCGCAGCGACGCGTCCTCGATCCCCGCGATCCCGCTCTGCGCCGCGTCGCCGATGCCGACGGCGAGGGCCACCGCCTCCTCGTCGTCGAGCAGGAGCGGCGGCAGGACGGCGCCGGGCGCGAGCTGGTAGCCGCCGTCCGTGCCACGGGCCGCGCCGACCGGATAGCCGAGCTCGCGCAGCCGGTCGATGTCGCGGCGCAGGGTCCGCTCGGACACCCCGAGCCGTTCGCACAGGTCGGGGCCGGGCCAGTGGCGGTGGGTCTGCAGCAGGGAGAGCAGCCGGAGGGTCCGTGAGCTGGTGTTCGCCATGCCGGAATACTGCCCCGAGTTCCGGCCGGAAAGTGACCGGAAGGGTCCTTAGAGTCGATGTCGAAGGGCCCGTGACGCGACCCATGTGAGGACGAAGAAGTGACCACTCGTGAGACCGAGACCGAGACCGAGACCGAGACCGAGACCGAGACCGAGACCGAGACCGAGACCGAGACCGAGACCGAGAC
>NZ_JACSCH020000014.1:59071-275742 GCF_014451325.2 Streptomyces sp. CB02980
CCCCAGCCCCAGCCCCAGCCCCAGACCGAGACCGGGCAGGGGCACTTCCCCGGATGGCTGGGCGAAGGCCCCGTCCGCCCGCAGACGCAGGGCGACGTCCGGGTGCGTCGGCCGTGACCGCCCTGTCCCTCCGGGCCCTGAACCGGGCGCTCCTCGACCGGCAGTTCCTGCTCGTGCGCACCGACCGGACGCCGCTCGACGTGATCGGACGCCTGGTCGCCCTCCAGGCGCAGGAGCCCAACTGGCCCTACGTCGGCCTGTGGAGCAGGATCCACGACTTCACCCAGGCGGATCTCACCGCGCTCGTCGAGGACCGGAAGGTCGTCCGGTCCGCCCTGCTCCGCAGCACCCAGCACCTCACCGCGGCCGACGACTTCCGCCGCCTGCGGCCGCTGGTGCAGCCCGTGCTCGACCGCACCGCCGGCTCGTCGTACTTCACCCGGAACCGCGCCACCGGGCACGGCACGGGCCTGGACGCGGCGTCCCTCGTCACCGAGGGGCTCGCCCTGCTCGGCGGCCGGACGCTGCCCCGCAGGGAACTGGCCCGGCAACTCGCCGCACGCCACCCCGGTGTCGACGGACGGATCCTGGCCGGGGAGGTCGAGCTGCGGACTCCGCTCGTCCACGATCCCGCCACGGGCGCCTGGGGCTCGTGGGGCAACCGGTCGGCCATCTCCGTCACCCCCGCCGAAGCGTGGCTGGGACGGCCGGTCGCGGCCGCGGCCACCGGTGACGGCGACGCGGCGAAGGAGCTGATCCGCCGCTACCTCGCCGCCTTCGGCCCGGCCGGTGTGAAGGACGTCCAGGCCTGGTGCGGGCTGACCCGCCTGGGCGAGGTCGTCGCGGAGATGGGCGCCGAGCTGCGCCGCCACTCCGGGCCCGGAGGCGGTGAACTCTTCGACCTGGCCCACGCGGAGCTGCCCGACCCCGAGACCCCGGCTCCGGTGCGCCTGCTGCCCGCGTTCGACAACGTCCTGCTCGGCCACGCCGACCGGAGCCGGATCATCGACGACGAGGACCGTCCCCGCGTGATGCCCGGCTCGGCGCAGGTCCGGCCCACCTTCCTGGTGGACGGCCGGGTGCACGGAACGTGGTCACTCGACGCCGGAACACTACGACTCGCCCCGTTCCGCCCGCTCCGCGCCACCGACCGGACGGCCCTGGAGCAGGAGGCGCACCGGCTGCTGCCGTTCGTGGGCGGCACGACGGTGGCGACCGCCGGTGGTGCGTAGGCCGATCGTGCCGATCGCCGCGGTCCGGGTGGCAACCGCCGACGGATCAGAGGTGGTTGCTAGCCTTGCGGGACCTCGTCCGATGACCACGGGAGTTCTTATGAGTGAGGGGCCTGCTCAGGACCTGATGGGCACGGTGCGCCGGATCGACTCGCTGTTGGAGCGCATGGGCCTGAATCGCGCCGACGTGTTGCGGGTCGAGGGCGAGGGCGGGCTCTCGTACGCCTCCGGGGTGCCGGTGGAGGAGGCGCGGGAACTGCTGCGCGGTGAACGGCCTGTTCAGGCCGGGAGCGAGGTGGACGTGGTCGAGGCGCGCCACCGGCGCGTGGTCGAGCGCATCCTGTTCCTGCGCGCGACGCGGCTGCGCGCGTCGGCGGACGGCAGCAGGCGGGCGTACTCCCTGGCGGAGATCGCGGCCGGCGCGGGCACGAGTGCGCAGTGGCTGGACAAGATGATCAAGACGGGCCGTGCTCCGAACCTCAACCACGCCGCCGGGATCGCGGGGTTCTTCGGGGAGAAGATCGAGTTCCTGGTCGCCGAGCCGGCCGAGGCGCTGGACCGCGTCCTCCAGCAGATCCACAAGGATCTCCTGGAGCGGACCGTGGAACGCCAGGACCAGGACCTGCGGCGCCTGCGCATCGCGGGACCGGCGAGCGAGGTGGATCCCTCCCTCGGCGTGGTCGCGTACGCCGCCCGGGCCCTGGCCGACGTACCGGACGACACCGCTCAGCCCCTGATCGCCCTGATCGAGTCCGTCGCGCGGCGATCCCGCGAGGAGCGCGCCCGGGAGGCCCGCGCGGCCCTCGAAGCCGGGTTGGTGCACAATGACGTCGATTGATCGCGGCGTGGACCCCACGGCTCACCAGCGGTAGCGCGCAGAAGCGATGCAGGGGGGCCGGTCCGTCCGGCACGAGTGACGGGGTGGCACGGGGTGGGGGTCTCGCGCGAGATGAAGCGGTATCGCGACGTGCTGGTCACGGGGCTGCCGCAGCCGGTTCCCGAGCAGACGGCCGAGTTGCTGAAGGCGATCTGCGTGTGCGCGGCCCGGTTCAGCGGGCGGGAACTGCGGTTGATGTTCGAGGAGTTCCCACCGGGCTCGGTGACGGGTCTCTGGCTGGACATGGGCGACTACGACCTGATCGTCGTCGAGGCCAACACGTCCCCGCTGCATCAGGTCGTCATTCTGGGGCACGAGCTGTGGCACCTCAAGGAGGGGCACTGCGGTCATGGCGGCGCGGCCGGTGCACGGGCCGCGGCCCGCATGCTCGGGGACCGCTGGGAACTCGCCGACGCGGTCGGCCGCGTCGCCGCCCGTACGGAGCCGGACCTCGAAGAGGAGCGGCGCGCGGAGAAGTTCGGCCGGATGCTGGCCGACCGGGTCAGGACCCGCCTGGACCGCAGGCGTGGCACGCCCTCCGGCGGAGTGGCCGGCCGTATCTGGGCGTCGTTCAGAGGATGACGGGTGAGACGGCGTGAATCTCTACATCCCGGCCGCCGCGCTCGGTATCGTGCTGGTCGTCAAGCTTCCCTCGTTGGTGCGGCGCAGGCACAGTCCCGTGGTCCGCAGCGTCAACGCCGTGATCTTCCTGCAGGCCTCGGCGTTCTTCTTCTCCGCGCCCCCGACCATCAGGTTCGTCAACAGGACGACCGGCGTCTGCAATTTCTCCGCGGTGCTGGTCTACTGCCTCCTCTCCGCCTACGCGTGCGCCTGCCGGGTCCTCATGGAGAACTGGCGCGGGGACGTGGAGGTCCTTCCCCGTACCCGCCGCCGGGTCAGACGGTGGATCTGGGGGCACGGTGTGGTGGCCCTCCTCCTCATCGGCTGTTTCGTGTGGGGCGAGGCGCCGGTCGAACGGCAGCGCGACTTCGAGACGTACTACGCCAGCACCCCCTTCATCCGCGAGATGGTGCTGCTCTGCCTGGTCGCCGTCACCGCGGCGGCCGGCGCGGCGGCCGCGGCGTGCCTGAGGTGGGCGCGCGACATCCGCAGCGAGTTCCCCGAGCGGAGGACATCGGCCCGCGGGCTGCTGCGCACCGGGCTCACCGTCCTGGCCGTGGGCTTCCTGACCAACGTGACCTACGGTGCGGCCAAGCTGGTCGCGGTCGTGGCCGCCTGGAGCGGCCGGGACTGGGAACCGCTCAACCAGGCGGCCGTGTCCCTGGCCGCCCTCGGCACCCTGCTCGTCGCCGCCGGATTCCTCATCCCCATCGTCGGGCCCTGGCTCACCGTCCGGGTCCTCGAACCGCTGCGGACACTGCGCGCCCTGGGTCCGCTGCGGCGGACGTTGTGCGTCGCCGGCGGTCCGCAGGCCCGGATGAGGCTCTCCACTCCCTGGAGCGCCGGCCCCGGCCGGCGCCTGACGGACCGGATGACCGACATCCACGACCGGATGCTGGAACTCGGGGCGTACTGCTCGGACGAGGTGCGTGCCCGCGGCTACGCGGAGGCCCGCCGGGTCGGCAGGACGGAGGCCGAGAGCGTCGCCTTCGGGCTGGCTGCCATGGTCAGGGCCGCGGCGGACGCCCGTGGCCGCGGGATGCCCGCGGACAAGGAGCGGGGCGTGCCGGCGGTTCGGGCGCTGCGTGCGGCGGAGGGCGAGTACCGGGACCTCCTGGTCGGCATCTCCCGGGCGCTCGGCTCGGTCCCCGGGGACGGGAACGGCGGCACCACCGCGTCGGTCGGTGGTGCCGCCTTGTCTCCCTGCGACGGATGACACCCGCCCCGCCCCCGGCGTCTGCCGGGGCGGGGCGGATGTCATCGGGTGGGGCGGGTATTACGGAGCGACCGGCAGGTCCGGGGTCTGGAGCGTCGGGATGCTCCAGCGCTGGGCCGGAGTGCCGTTGCAGCTCCAGATCGCCAGCTTCGTACCCCAGTCCCGCCGTGCCTGCGGCAGGTCCAGGCAGTTGTTCGACTGCGGGTTGTAGATGCTGCCGTCGGCGCGGGGCAGCCACTGCTGGCCGCCCTCGCCCAGGCACTGCCAGAAGATCAGGTCGGTGCCCTGAGCGGTCTGGTTGCCCCGGACCGCGACGCACTGGCCCTTCTGGGTCAGGGTGCCGTTGGCGTTGACGCTGAACTTCTGCGGGTCGGAGCCGTTGCAGTCCCACAGCTGCGGCTGGTTGCCGTTGCCGTTGGCGCCCTGCGGCGTGTCCATGCAGAAGTCGGGCGACGCCGCGTACCGGATCGGCAGGTCCGTGGTGGTGGCCGGCGGCACGTAGTTCTGGAAGACCGACAGCCCGGCGATGGAGCCGTTGAGGTAGTTGCTGGGCTTGCTGACGTGCTTGTACCGGCCCAGGACCAGGGCGCCGCTGGGTGCGGGGCTGGTGCTCGCCCGGTGGTATCCGCTTGAGGCCAGCGTCCCGTTCACGTACAGGGTCATGGCGCCGGACGCGGCGTTGTACGTGGCCGTCAGCTGGGTCCAGACGCCCTGCTTGAAGGTGTTGGCCGGGGTGACGACGGCGTTGTAGTCGTACGGCCAGCCGTCGTCGTCACCGTGCGCGATGGCGAAGCGCCAGTGGCCGGTGTCGGCGTACAGCATGAACGCGCTGGCGTGCGCGCCGTCCTGGCTGACGATCATTCCGTCCTGCGCGTTCATCTTCACCCAGGTGGAGAGGGTGAACGACTGGCGGGTGTCGACGGCCTTGGCGGGGCCGGTGACGACCGACTTCGCCGCGGGGTCGAAGACCGCGACCTTGCGGGCGCGGCCGTCGACCGTCTCGGTGGCGTAGGTGACCGCGGCGGAGGTGGCGTCGTTGGAGACGCCGCTGCCGTTCTTGGCCGGAATGGCCTTGGCGTCACCCTCCAGGCGCCACTGGACGGTCGGGGCCTGGGCGTCGCCGCGGACGTGGTGGCCGCCGAAGCCGTCGACCGCGCCGCCGGCGGCGGTGCCGGCCCAGGCCTGCAGGACGCCGTCGGTGCCGACCGCCCAGAAGTCCGGGATGTCGTCGCCGGTCACATCGCCCTCGGAACCCACCCGGGGGTAGTCCGCGCCCTTGATCCCGTACCCGATGCGGGTGGCGGGCTGCGCCGCGACACCGGTGACCACGACGTAGCCGTCGACCGCGCGGGTGCCGGTGGTCAGCTTGTACTGGAAGATGTCGCCGTTGGTGCGGTTGCGCACCCACAGCGCCGGGGCGGTGTCCGTCGTGGCACCGATGTTCAGCGCGTTGCCGGGGACCATGAGGTCCTTGTCGTCCCACGTGCCGCTCGCGTCGACCAGGGCCGGCGCGGCGAGGGTCTGGTTGGACTTGACCGGGTAGAACCACAGGTTGCCGGACTCCACGGACAGCAGTCCGGTGGCGTCGGTGACCTTGCGGCTCGGCGTCCGCGTGGTGCGGGCCGGGCCGGTCGGGGTGATCTGGCTGGAGTACGCCCAGGTCGCCTCGTTGCGGTAGCCGGTGCAGGAGGTGGCGTGGGTGGTGGAGCACTCCGGCTTGGCGACCGCGGTCTTCGTGCCGAGCGTGAAGCGGCCCGGGGCGGAGAGGGTGTTGTCGTAGGCGAAGAGCTGCGCTCCGCCCAGTGCGCCCGGGGTGGCCGGCTCCTGGTGCACGAACAGGTCGTCCACGTTGCGGCCGGGGTCGAGCGAACCGCGGTGAACCGTGCGGTAGTCCTTCCACGTCCGGCCGGAGGCCACCTCGGGAGCCTGGAGCGCGGTGGCCGCGGTTCCGCTGGGGATCATGCTGCGGCTGCTGCCGTCGGTGGCCCGGCCGTGCGTGACGAGGTTGCCCGCGGCGTCGGGCAGCAGGATGTCGGAGCGGGCGTCGCCGGTGGTGTCACCGAAGGCGACCGCACCGTCCTTCCACGGCACGTAGAAGGCGTACGACCGGGTCTGGGAGGCGTTGCCCGCCTCGTCGAGGACCCGTGCGTAGACGATGTTGGTTCCCCACGTGGTGGGCTTGATGTCGAGGGGGTGCACGCCGAGCGGGCTGCCGCCGCTCGCGCACCGCTGCTGTGCGCCGACCAGCTGCGGGTCGAAGCCCCACTGGACACAGGCCGGTCCGGAGCTGCGCAGGCCCGCACCCGGGCTCGGGTCGGAGACGACGATGGGCAGGGAGCCCGTGTCGCCGAGACGCAGGCTGGTGATCTGGCCGTTGCCGGCCGGCGGGTACTGGGTGGCCGGGTCGGTGAACGGGCCGAACTCCAGGACCGGCGGGGTCAGGTCGACCGCGAAGTGGCAGGAGGTGGTGGCGGGGCCGCGCAGCAGGCCGTCGTCGCCCTGGACCGCCCAGCCGTAGTTGCGGCCGTCCTTCAGGGCGTCGAGCGGGGTGGTGTACGTGGCGTCGGTGCCGGTGCCGACGAAACCGGACCAGCCGGTGTGGGCAGCGGCGCCGGTGTCGTGGTCCCACACACCCACGAACTGGGTGAGCTGGCCCTGGTTGGGGCTGCTGACCTTCGAGGCGATCGTGACGGTCGGGGTGGTGATCCAGCCGAACTGGTCGGCGGGGACGTCACCACAGGCCTGGGTGTCGCCCGCGACGACGCGGCGCGGGGCGGGAACCGTGCGCTGGTTCTCCGGGACGCGCGGCGGGAAGTCGTACTCGGCGCTGAGCACCGCGGTGTACGCGAACCGCTTGAAGGCGATCTTGTCGCCGGTGCCCTCCTGGCCGGTCAGGGCGAAGGCGAGCGGAGTGCCGGTGTCGCGGATGCCGTCACGCATGGCGTTGGTGACGTTGAAGTCCACGGGGATGTTGCCGTAGCAGTCGCCGTTGTTGCCGTTGCCGCCGATGGACTGGTTCTGGATCCACTCGCGGATCTGGTGGTTGCTCCACTTGACCGACGAGCCGAACGCGCCTGCGCGGTACAGGTGCACCGGGTACGTGTTCGTGCACGACCAGTCCGCCGAGAGGTACTGCTCCAGGCGGAGGTTGGCGTAGTTGATCGTGGCGCCGGCATAGCCGTTGAGGTCGAACTCGTACAGTGCGCGCTCGATGCCCTTGCTGGTCTCCCAGCCCTGGTAGCCCACTCCCGGCCGGTCCTCGTCGCGGGAACCGGTGCGGTCGAAGTTGCCGGAGTCGTAGGCCTGCTGGACCCACGCGTGGTGCTGCTTGCCCCGGCTGTCCACCGACCACGAGGGGTCGACGTAGATCGGGTACCTGGTGTCGGCACCGTCGAGCAGCTCGGCGCTGGGAGCCAGGGCTATGTCGCCGGTGGCCCTCTTCGCCGAGCCGGTCGCCTTCGCGCCGGCCTCCCGCGCTCCGGTCACCTTCGCGCGGGTCACCGGGATCCGGGCCACGGAAGCACCGGCTCCGGGGCCGTCGGCGCTGCTGGGCGCCGTCTCCGACCCGGGGGAGTTCGCCGTGTCACGGGCGTCGAGGTCGGCGTAACGCGAGCCGCGCGCACCGGGCTCGCGCGCCTCGCCGGCCGACCACATCAGGGGGGCCGGGGCGCGGAAGACGGTCTCCTTGCCCGCGGCGGCGGTCAGGCTGCCGTCCTTGCCCTCGGCCAGCGTCAGGCCGTCGGTGACCGTGGGGAACACCAGGTCGCGCACGGCCGGGTCGGCCGCCGCCGCGGGCGAGTGCAGCACGACCACGGTGGTGTAGCCGCCGTACTTGGTGGCGCTCACCTGGAGGTCGGTGTCGGGGGCCACGTTCTCGAACAGCGCGTCGTTGCCGCGCAGCACGGGCTTGGGGAGCGCGCCCGCGAACGGCGAGGAGACCGACAGCTTCTTGCCGTCCTCGGTCGTCATCGTCGCCAGCGGACCCGTGCCGCCGCCCGAGATGACCAGGCCCGAACTCGACGCCTTCGGCGCCACGGTGCCGTCCGCGCGCACGGCCAGCGTGTCGTCCAGGGCCAGCCAGCGGCCCTTGGTGCCCTTGGTGCGCTGCGGCAGCAGGTGGCTCTCGGAGCGCAGCTTGCCCTTCGGGGTGGCGACCGTGGTCGCGTA
Source organism: Streptomyces sp. CB02980 (assembly GCF_014451325.2). Classification (GTDB taxonomy): domain Bacteria; phylum Actinomycetota; class Actinomycetes; order Streptomycetales; family Streptomycetaceae; genus Streptomyces. The sequence goes on from NZ_JACSCH020000014.1 coordinate 67,185, forward strand.
CTCCGTCGTCAGCTCCGGGACCGGCACGTCCTTGCCGGTCTTCGCCGCCAGCTCCCACGCCTTCTCGACCGCTGTGCGTGCGGGCGTTCCTGACGGTGCGACAGGCCGGGTCGCGGTGCCGGGCGTGCCGGGCGCGCCGGGCGCCGCCGAGGCTCCCGGCGCGGCCGGGGCGTCGAGCGGAGGCGTCGGCGCGGCCGCCGCGACATACGGCGCCGCCAGCAGCAGGACGGCCGAGACCCCCGCCGCCAGACCGGCGGACACCGGCTTCCGCAAGCCGGATCTTGGTGCTTTGGACATGCGAGTGCCCACTCCCCCTAGAACGTGTCGAGTCCCTGACCAGACAGGCAGGGCCCGGGCACTGTGACAGGCGGGCACACAGCTGATCAACAGCCGGAGGATTCAATTCCGCCCCTCCTGTGCGGGGTCGTGCCCAATTGGCCGCGGGGTGACCCTTCCCACGCATCCATAAACGATCGTTGATAGTGACGCAACGATCATTTACTGCTAGCTTCCCCCGTTTAGACCGGCAGTTAAGTGGATTTGGGGCCTCCGCTTGCCTCTCTCCGGCTCCGACTGACCCCACTTCAGACCCATATGACCAAGGTCCCGGCCCACGTGGCCGGGAGCCTCGGCTCTCTGCTGACCACAGACGAAGGAATCCTCATGTCAGTTCATGGCGTGCGCCGAAGAACGCGCACGTTCCGCACGCGGGTGGCCGGTCCGGTCATCCTGGCGCTCGCCGCCTCGCTCCTCGGTGCCCCCGTGGCGCAGGCGGGGCAGGCGGGGCAGGCCCAGGCCGAGGCGGACTTCTCGAAGGTCTGGAAGCCGCCGCACCGGCCACTGCCGGGCACCGCGCCGGTCAAGGCCTCCGAGGTCCGCAAGGCCGCGGCGGTCAAGCCCCGTTACCCGGTGCCCGCGCGTTCCGCGGAGCGGTCCAGGACACCGTTCTCCGTACCGGTCAGCGGCAGCGCCGACCTGACGGGCGCCACCGGCACGGCTCCGGTCCGGGCCGGAAGCCTGCCGGTGTGGGTGTCCCCGAAGGGCGCCGGGGCCGCGTCGAGCCTGAGCGGCGAGGTCACCGTGGTCCGCAGGGACGACCGCTCCGCGCGTGAGCTCGGGGTCAACGGCGCCCTGTTCAGCCTCGCCGCCCAGACCTCCGGCGCCACCCGCGTCAAGGTCGGCCTGGATCTCGCCGGCCTGCAGGCCGCCACCGGAGGCGAGTTCGCCTCCCGCGGCCGCCTGGTGACGCTGCCCGGCTGCGCGCTGACGACGCCGAACGTGCCGTCCTGCCAGGTGCGTACGCCGCTCACCACGCGCTACGACGAGGCGACGAAGCGGCTCGTCGCCGACGTGGCACTACCGAAGGCTGCGGCCCCCGCGCCCTCCCCGGCGAAGGCGGCGGCGAGCAGCAGGCTGCTCGCCGCCCCCGCCGCCCCGATGCTGCTGGCCGCGGAGACCGACTCCTCGGGCCCCGGCGGCACGTACGAGGCCACCGCGCTCGACTCCTCGCAGAGCTGGGCCTCGGGCGGCAGTTCGGGTGCGCTGACGTACCAGCACGCCATCCAGGTTCCGCCGGCCCTGGGCGGCACCGCCCCCGAGGTCGGGCTGAGCTACGACTCCTCCTCGGTGGACGGCAAGACCTCCGTCACGAACGCCCAGGCCTCCTGGATCGGCGACGGCTGGGACTTCAACCCCGGCTACATCGAGCGCGTCTACAAGCCCTGTGACAAGGCGGGCATCCCCGACTCGGGCGACGCCTGCTGGGCGGGGTTCAACGCCTCCCTGTCCCTCGGCTCGCACTCGGGCTCCCTCGTGCGCGACGACAAGGCGGGTTCGGCGACGGCCACCACCGACGCCGCCACCGGCGTGTGGCGCCTGAAGAACGACGACGGTACGAGGATCGAGTTCGGCTCCGGTGCCGCCAACGGCGTCCGGGACGGCTCGTACGCGAAGGTCACCGACTCCGCGGGCACCACGTACTACTTCGGCGTCAACCACCTGCCCGGCGGCGACAAGACCGACCCGGCCACCAACTCCGTGTCCTCCGTGCCGGTGTACTCGCCCAAGAGCGGCCAGCCGTGCTACGACAGCGCCAAGGGCACCGGCTCCTGGTGTCAGATGTGGCAGCGTCTCTCGCTCGACCACGTCGTCGACGCCCACGGGAACCTCACCACGTACAAGTGGGCTCCGGAGACCAACTGGTACAAGCGCGGCGCCGGTCAGAACAACGGCAACGGCACCATGACCGAGTACACCCGGGCCACCACCCTGGCGAGCATCGCCTACGGGCAGAAGCTCTCCGAGCAGGTCGCCGCCAAGGGCGCGCTGCAGCCCGCCGCCAAGGTCAACTTCACCGTCACCGAGCGCTGCACCGCGGCCGGCACGGCATGCGAGCCCGCCAACCGGACCGTCGCCAACAAGGCGAACTGGCCCGACGTGCCGGTGGACAACGAGTGCAAGAGCACCGGAACCTGTGTCTACTACGCCGCCACGTACTTCACCACCAAGCGCCTGACGCGAATCGCCACCCAGGTGCGCGTCGGTAACGCCTGGCAGGACGTCGACACCTACGACCTGGTCCAATCCTTCCCCGACCCGAAGGACGCGGGCAGCCAGCGCGCCCTGTGGCTGGACTCCGTCCGGCGCACCGGCAGGACCGCGACGCCCCACGCCGACCTTCCTGCCGTGTCGTTCACGCCCGTCATGCTCCCCAACCGGGTGGACGGGACGAACCTCGTACCGGCACCGCCGATCATGAACCGGCCGCGGATCCAGCAGATCCACAACGAGACCGGCGGCGTCCTGAACGTCGACTACAACCTCCCCGACTGCTCGCGGATCAACAACGTGATGCCGACGGCCGAGGACGACAACAACAGGGCCTGCTATCCGGTGCGTTGGTCCCCGCCCGGTTCGGTCGTCGACTCCGATCCGGTGCTGGACTGGTTCCACCACTACACGGTCAAGTCGCTGACCGAGACCGACACCGCCACGGACACCCCGCAGAAGATCACCGACTACGCCTACGGTTCCGCCGCCTGGCACCGTGACGACAGCGAACTGACCGAGGCCAAGTCCCGCACCTGGGGCGATTTCCGCGGCTTCGCCAACGTGACGACCACCGTGGGATCGGGCACCGACGGACCCAGGTCGCAGAGCGTCACCACCTACCGCCAGGGCATGGACGGCGACGTCCGCAAGAACGGCACCGCCCGCTCCGTGCACCTCACGGACGCCCTGGGCCGCGATGTCACCGACGTGGACTGGCTCAGCGGCCAGGTCCTGCAGACCGAGGCCCATCACCAGGCCGGCGGCACCGTCGCCACCCAGACCGTGCACGCCTCCGACGACCCGGTCGCCACCGCCACCCACACCCGCACGGGCCTGCCCGCCCTCGTCGCGCGCTACACGGGCACCAGGAACACCACCACCACCCGGGTGAAGCTGGCGGACGGCACCTGGCGCACGAGCACCGCCACCCAGGTCACCGACCCCGCGCGGAACAACCGGACGGTCACCTCGCTGGAGCAGGCGGACGGGGTCCCCGACGAGTGCACGCGCACCAGCTACGCGAGCGGACCGGACGCCCAGCGCACCGGCCTGGTCTCCGAGGCTCTGAAGGTCTCGGGCCCCGACGCCTGCACCGCGGACCCCACCGCCACGAACACCGTCTCCCGTGCCCGTACCTTCTACGACGGCCTCGCCCACGGCCAGGCGGGCGCCACCGGCGACGCGACCAAGAGCGAGATCCTGGACCGGTACGCCACCGACGGCAGCCCGGTCTTCGTCACCGCCTCCACCACCGGGTACGACGGCTACGGCCGCGTCACCTCGCTGACCGACCCCAACAGCAAGGACGCGCAGCACCCGAACGGCACGACCACCACCTCGGTCCACACCCCTGCCGCGGCCGGCGAGCTGCCCGTCACCGTGACGGCCTCCGCGCCGGTTCCCGGACAGGCCACGGGCACCTGGGACACCGTCACCACCTTCGACCCCCGCCGCGGTCTCACCCTGAAGACGACCGACGTCAACCAGAAGACGACGACCAGCGCCTACGACGCGCTGGGCCGGCTGACCGCGGTGTGGCAGCCGGGGCGTGCCCCCGAGTCCCACCCCAACGCCGACGTGGTGTTCGGCTACCGCGTCTCCAACGCCACGGGCGTCCCCTCCACCGTCACGACCGGCAAGCTGACCGTGGACGGCGCCACCCCGGTGCGCACCACGTCGATCCAGCTGATGGACGGCTTCGGCCGCCCCCGCCAGACGCAGTCCACCCCGGCGAACCCGGCCTACACCGGCCGCCTGGTGACGGACACCCGGCTCGACTCGCACGGCCGGGAGAAGACGTCCAACGCGGCCTGGTACAACGACGCCTCGGGCCCCAAGGACGTCCTCGTCGCCGCCGCCGACAGCACCGTCCCGTCGCAGAAGCGGACCAGCTACGACGGTCTCGACCGGACCGCCGTCGTGGCGGCGTGGTCGCTGGGCACCGAGCAGAACCGCACGACGACCAGCTACCCGGGCGCCGACCGCACCGATGTCCTGCCGCCCAAGGGCAACGCGCCGACGTCGACGATCACGAACGCCCTGGGCCACACCACCGAGCTGTGGCAGTACTCCACTCCCACACCCACCGGCCGAGCCACGGACGCGTCCGTCACCCGCTTCACCTCGACTCTCGACGGTGAGCCCCTGACCCGCAAGGACGCGGCGGGCAACGTCTGGTCGTACACCTACGACCAGCGGGGCCGCCAGACCAGCGCGAGCGACCCGGACACCGGCACGACCACGCGGACGTACGACGCCGCCTCGCGGCTGTCCACCCTCACCAACGCCAAGAACAAGACGCTGGTGTACACCTACGACCTGCTCGGGCGGAAGACCGGCCTGTACGACGGCGCCGTGAGCGCCGCCAAGCAGCTGGCCGGCTGGACCTTCGACACGGCCCCCGGCGGCAGGGGCAAGCCCGCCACCTCCACGCGCTACGTCGGCGGCTCCGCCGGCAAGGCGTACACCAGCGCCGTGACCGGCTACGACGACGGCGCCCGGGTCACGGGTACGACGATCACGATGCCCGGCACCGACGCCGGGCTGGCCTCCGGCACGTTCACGTACAACGTCACCACCACCTACGACCGGCTCACCGGCAACCCGAAGGGCACGGTCCTGCCGGCGCTCGCCGGACTGCCTCTGGACGACATCGCGTACTCGTACAACGACTACGGCCAGCTCTACAAGTTCGCCGGCGCCACCACCTACGACACGCAGACCGAGTACGACGCCCACGGGCGTGTGATCCGCTCCACCGTCAACCCGTGGGCCTCCCAGGTCGTCACCACCTCGGTCTACGACCAGGCCACCGGGCGGCTGAGCGACCAGTTCGTCGACAAGCAGACCTCGCTCTCCGGCGCGGTGCAGCAGACCGGCTACACGTACGACCAGGCCGGCCGGATCACCTCGCTCACCAGCATCCCGGACAACACCCCCGCGCAGACCGACCGGCAGTGCTTCACGTACGACCACCTCGGACGGCTGACGACGGCGTGGTCCGACACGGGCGGCATCAGCCGGCCCGACCCCCTCACCCACCAGACGGCCGACCAGGGCGCCTGCGCGAACACCACGCCCACCGCCGGTGCCGTCGCCCCGGCGAAGACCACCGTCGGCGGACCGGCCCCCTACTGGCAGGACTACGCCTACGACCTGACGGGCAACCGCACCAAGGTGGTCCGCCACGATCCGGCGGGCGACACCACCAAGGACGCCACGACCACCCAGACGTTCGGCGCCCCCGGGCAGCAGAACGCACCGACCTCCGCTCCCGCCACGGGCGGCGGCACCGGCGGAGCCCACGCCCTGCTGCTCGCCACGACGAAGACGGGCACGACCACCAACAACGACGCGTTCCAGTACGACGAGAACGGCGCCACCACCTCCTACCGGGCCGGCAAGGCCGGTACGAGCAGCCTGACGTGGAACAGCGAGGGCAAGCTCGCCTCTCTGACCACGGCCGCCCAGATCAAGGGCATCGGCGGCAAGTGCCTCGACGCCGAGGGCGGTTCGACCGGCGTCGGCAGCCCGCTGCAGATCTACGCGTGCAACACGGGCGCGGGCCAGAAGTACTCCACCGCGAACAGCACGCTCTCCAGCGGCAACCGCTGTGTCCAGGCCATGGGCACCGCGGCCGGATCACCGGTCACCTTCCAGGACTGCGACGGCGGCGCCGACCAGACCTGGACAGCGCGGGCCGACGGCACGCTTCACAACCCCGTCTCCGGCCGCTGCCTCGCTGTCCCGGGCGACGTGGCCACCGACAGTCTGAATCTCGTGCTGGGCGACTGCGCCACCACCGTGCCCGCCGGGCAGAAGTGGACCATTCCGAACACCACCACGACGTACCTGTACGACGCCGACGGCAAGCTGCTGATCCGCCGCAACCCCGGAACGGCCACGCTCAGGCTCGGTAACGACGAACTGACGGTGAACACGGCCACCCAGGCCCGCACCGGCATCCGCTACTACCCGATCCCCGGCGGCATGACCATCGTGCGCACCGGCGCGGGCACCGCCGCCGGGGCGTTCGTCGCCCAGATCGCCGACCACCACGGCACGAACAACCTCACCGTCGACCTGTCGACCCTGGCGGCCACCCGCAGCCGTACCGACGCCTTCGGCAACGTCCGGGGCACCGCGCCCACGACCTGGGCCGGCAACAAGGGGTTCGTCGGAGGTCAGGAGGACGGCACCACCGGGCTCACCAGCCTCGGCGTCCGCATGTACCAGCCGTCCACGGGCCGCTTCATCAGCACCGACCCGCTGCTGTCACCGATGGACCCCCAGCAGTGGAACGGCTACGCGTACGCCAACAACGACCCGGTGAACAACAGCGACCCGGATGGCCGCATGTGCCTGCACGGCTCGCCGGGCGGCGGCCGCGACGGCATCTGCGCCGGCGTCGAGGGCGACACCGACGGCGTGGTCGGCGACTACTCCGACAACTGCGCCCACGACTCCTGCCGAGCCGCTGCGAACGCGATGACACAGCAGGCGCGGAAGAAGGGCACCTACAACAGGACGCCGAAGGGGCGGGTGAGCAACCCCAAGCCGGTCGACAACTACCGCTACTCGTACACCTACTCGTACAGGAACTACCTGGGATCCGCGACGATACTGGGGACGCCGGAGTCCGTCATGAAGGCCTTCAAGGAGAACCCCGGGGAGGTCTTCCCGTTCCCGATCAGCGGCTGCGACGAATTCCAGGGCGGGGACGTCTGCACCCTGCACCCCGAGCCGTTCCCCGGCTTCAGCCCGACCCTCATGGGAGGACCCGGCGTGGTCCTGGTGACGACCGCGGACACCAGCTTCACCTTCGAGGTGATCGAGGAGGGGTACTTCGACGACCGGGGCTCCACGATCACGTTCTCGATCGAGCAGAAGGGCCAGGACCTGTACCTCAGGCAGGACGCCATGACGACCGGCTCCAAGACCATTCCCACCCTGGGGGTCCTGTTCGGGGCCGCCGGGATGAAATGGAAGGAGCAGACGTTCAACCTGCAGAGGCTGATCGTGGGCAAGGACCTCGTCGACCCGCTCGACCCGAGGATCCAGCCCCAGAACCCGGTCATGGAAATCCCCTACGGCCCGAAGGCGGCGAAGACGATCTGAGCCGGACCGGCGCCTGGAACGACTGAACAAGGGGAAGCCCCCGGCCGCACACGCGGCCGGGGGCTTCCCCCTTCCGGCCGCCGCCGCTCGCGGAAGGGCGCCGGACGCGCGTTGCGCCGATCATGGGAAGGGGCACCCCGCGCGCCGGCGGGTGCCCGTACCGCCCGGGAGGCAGGAGGCACGGGAATGGCGCGCACGCGCGAGGTCTACGTCTACGACTACGCCGCCGACTTCGGGCTCAGCGCACTCGCCGGCACCCTCTGCGCCCGCGCGACCCTTCGCCTCGACGAAGCGGTGGTCCTCGACATCGCCGAGTCCGAGGCGGAGGACGACGACCACCGGCTCGGCGCGGACGCACGGCTGCTCCTGGAGTCCCCGCTGCCGGACGACGTGCTCCGCACGGTGTGGCTGGCGGCCGTACGCCGCTGCTTCGACCCCGCCGAGGAGGGCACGGACACCCGGAGCTGGCTGGACGGGGTCGCGGAGCTGTGTCCGCCGCGCGCCCCGGAGCGCGACCCGTACGAGGTGCGGTCCCTGGACGCGACGCGGCCGGTCGTGCCGGAGGAGGAGCTGCGGACGACCGTGGCCGCCGAGATCGAGTCGGCCGCCGCGGGTCTCGAGCTCCGGGTCGCCGTACCCGGAATCGTCCCGGCCCTCCTCCGGGTCGTGCGGGAGGCGGACGCCGACCTCGGGTTCCGGCTGTTCCTCAGGGCGCTCAAGGCGTACTCCGTGCCGGTCGACGCGGACGCGTACGACCGGCTGCTCGCCCTCGGGGACGCGCTGGCCTACCCGCCGGCCGCCGTCCACGAGGGACTGACCGTGCGCTGGCGCCCCCTCGACCCGGGCCGCCGCGACTTCGCACCCGGCCGGTTCGGGCTCCCGGCGCTCGCGGCCGCACTCCGCGGGACCGAACGGACCTACGGGGGCGCCCCGCGCGAACACATCCAGCGGGTCGCCGACGACGGGCCGGGACACCCCCCGGGGGCGTACGCCGCGGTGCTCCTCGACGACGCCTGGCGGCTCCTCGACTCCGCCCTGCCGGGGGAGGCGGTCGGCCTGCTCTGGCGGACCGCGGCCGGACGCCCGCACGTCCTGGACGAGGACGAGTTCGACGCCGACGGGCGGGCCTGGCTGGAGCAGGTCTCCCAGGTGTGCCACGCCCATCTCGCGGAGGTCGACCCCGCCTACGCGCCCTTCCTCTCACCCGCCAGGACCGATCTCACGGAGGCGGTGCTGCGGGAGGTGCGCGAGGCGGTGCACGCCGAAGCGGAGCAGGTACGAGGGGTGGCGCGGGTCCTGGAGGCCGTGGTCACGGCGGTCGACCCGGACCTGGGCTTCCGCCTCCTCCTCCACCTCCTGGACACGTACGAGGTCCCCGTCGGCGAGGCCCGGCGCGCCCGCTACCGGGCGCTCGCCGACCGACTCGGGTTCCGTGGTGACCATGCCGGGCTCAGTGGTGACCATGCCGGATCGAGCGTGACCACGCCGGGCTGAGCGTGACCACGCCGGGCTGAGCGGTGACCGTGCCGCGTTCGGCGGGACCCCCCCGGCGGCCGGTTCGCCACGGACGTGCCGTAGCCCGCCCGCATGTCCGTCAGGACACCCGGCACAGGATCTCGCCGTGCGGGACCATGAACCAGGCGTCCTCCCGCGTACCCCACTCCCGCCAGGCGTCGGCGATCTCCGCCAGCTCGGTCCTGGTCGCGTGGCCGCCGGACACGGCCAGGTCGGCGTAGCCGGAGCCGGTCGTCCGGTCCGCCCACAGGCCGCTCCACCAGGCGCGCTCCTCGGGCGTCGCGAAGCACCAGGTGGCGGCGGTCGTCGTGATGTCGGTGAAGCCGGCCTGCCGCGCCCAGGAGAACAGGCGCCGTCCCGCGTCCGGTTCGCCGCCGTTGGCCCGGGCGACCCGGCGGTACAGGTCGAGCCAGCCGTCCAGGACGGGCCGTTCGGGGTACCAGACGAAGGCCCCGTAGTCGCTGTCGCGGGCCGCGACGACACCGCCGGGGCGGCACACCCGCCGCATCTCGCGCAGCGCCTGCACCGGGTCGCCGACGTGCTGGAGTACCTGGTGGGCGTGGACCACGTCGAAGGAGTCGTCGGGGAAGTCCAGGGCGTGCACGTCGGCGACGGCGAACTCGACGTTCTCCAGGCCGCGTTCGGCCGCCACGGTACGGGCCTTCGCCAGGACCTCCTCGGCCGAGTCGACTGCGGTGACCCGGCCGGGGGCGACCAGGGCGGCCAGGTCGGCGGTGATGGTGCCGGGTCCGCAGCCCACGTCCAGGACGTCCAGACCCGAGGAGAGCGCGGGCAGCAGATAGGCCGCGGAGTTGGCGGCCGTCCGCCAGGTGTGCGAGCGCAGGACCGACTCGTGGTGGCCGTGGGTGTAGACGGCCGTCTCATGGGCCGTCTCGTGGCCGGCGGGGTGCGCGGAAGAGGTGGAGGCATGCGTCATCGGAGCGACTCCCTCGGTGTGGGTGCGTGCTCACCACCGTACGCACGGATGTCGCATGATGAGATTCATGTCTTGAGATGTGGACACGCGGCGGAGTGGCGCGTCAGGCGAACAGGTCTCCCCGGTACCGGAGTTCCTTGAGCATGCGGCCTCCCGTCTCCTCCCGCACGACCTCGCCGTCCGGGCGCCAGCCCGCCGCCTCGTAGAAGCGGCGCCCCCGCGTGTTCCCCGCGAACACCCACAGCGCCGCCGTGCGGAACCCGGTCCCCACGAGGGCCTCCGTGGAGGCCGCGAGGAGGGCCCGCCCGACTCCCGTGCCCCATACCTCCGGCAGGGCGTAGAGAGCGGCCAGCTCGGCCGTGGTCCGCCGGTCGAACTCCTCGTCCGGCCAGGCGCGGAAACAGGAGAACGCCCGCACCCGTTCGTCGGGGCCCGTCTCGACCAGGACCGTGGGCCGCTCCGGGGCGGTGAGGCGGGCCCGCCAGGTGGCGGTGCGCTCCTCGACGTCCAGGGCGTCCAGGTAGGGGCCGGGCAGCAGGTCGCGGTAGGCGGCCCGCCAGGACAGCACGTGCACGGCGGCGATGCCCGCCGCGTCCTCGGGAAGGGCTTCTCGTATCGGCATGCCGCATTGTCCTCCGGCCGGAGGACCGGCCGCCTCGCAATTTCGGGCCGCCCCCCGGACCCGCCTTCACAGTTCAGGCCCCCCGCCGCATCCGCCTCCGCACATGCGGTCCGCCGGACCGGCCGCCGCGGACGCCGACCTGACGAACCCCCTGTGACAGCACCATGAACGGGCCGTCCCGACCGCCCTTCCGCCCCTAGGATCGGCCGCGCCGCCGCCCGGTGGCGCGCCTCTCCCACCTGCCGAGGAGTCCCGTGCCGAACTCGCCCGCGCCCGCCCGCCGTTCCGTGCTGAAGGTTCTCGCGGCGGCCCCGGCGGTCTCCGCCCTCGGCGGGCTCGCCACCGCCACCACGGCCTCCGCCGCATCCGCGCCCGCCCCCGCACGCGCCACGGCCGGAGCCGCCGTCCCCCTCGCCGCGCCCGGGATCGTCAAGGCCCTCCCGGCCGAGTACTTCACCGTACGGGGCACCAATGCCGAGGCGCGTTTCGACAGCTTCGGGGACACCGGACACCTCACCCCCGTCGACCGTTTCTTCGTCCGCAACCACACCACCACCCCCGTCCTCGACGCCGCCGACTGGCGCCTGACCCTCTGGGGCGACGGCCTGCACGGCCGCAGCCCGGTCCACTTCACCTACGGGCAGCTCCGGGACCTGCCCTCCGTCACCCGAACGGCCCTGATCGAGTGCGCCGGAAACGGCCGCAGCCTCTACGCGAGCCAGCAGGGCGAGCCGGTCACCGGCACCGCCTGGACCCTCGGCGCCGTCGGAGCCGCCCGCTGGCGCGGGGTGCGCCTCGCCGACGTGCTGCGACGGGCCGGGATCGCCCGCGACGCCGTCGACCTCCAGCCGCGCGGCCTCGACGACCCGTACGTCTCCGGCGGGATCGACTACGGCCGGGTCCGCCGCCCGCTGCCGGTCGCCAAGGCCTTCGACGACGTGATCCTCGCGTACGAGATGAACGGCGAGCCCCTCCCGTACGACCACGGTCATCCGGTGCGGCTCGTGGTGCCCTCCTGGGTCGGCATCGCCTCCATCAAGTGGCTCGGCGACATCGAGGTCTCCACCCGTCCGCTCAGCTCGCCCTGGTCCACGGACTGGTACCGCCTCTTCGGCGACGCCCACCCGGCCGGCGGCAGCGCCCCGATCAGCCGGCAGACGCTCAAGTCCGGCTACCAGCTGCCCTTCGGCGCCACCCTGGAGGCCGGCCGTGTCCACCGCCTGACCGGCAGGGCCTGGTCCGCGCACGCGCCCGTACGGACGGTCGAGGTGTCCACCGACGGCGGCGCGCACTGGCGGCGGGCCCACCTCCACGACACCCCGCGACGGGACGGCTGGGTCCGCTGGAGCACGCCGTGGCTCCCGCGCGCCACCGGACCGGTCACCCTGCTCTCGCGGACCACCGACACCGCCGGCAACACCCAGCCCGAGCGGGCCGTCCACAACACCCAGGGCTATCTCTTCAACGCGATCGTGCGACACCCGGTGACCGTCGCCTGAACCGACGCCTGGAGCGGCGGAACCGGCCGAACCTTCGTATAAAGGGCACGGGGGTGCCGTGCCGGCGCCCCCGTGCGCTCAGGAGGTACGGGACATGCGGCAGACGGCTCCGGACGGCCGTGGCCCGGTGCGCTACGGCCCTCCCGCCCCCGACACCGGCCTGCCCGTCCTGCCCGGACTCGCCGGGCTCCTCGCCGCCGCCGCCGGACGGACCACCCCCGAGCCGCCGGGTGGCGGCCCCGTCCTGCGCGAGGCCGCCGCCGGCTACTGGTGGCGCCGCGGCCTGCGCACCCACCCCGAGGACGTCGTGGCCGGCCCCGGCGCCCCCGCGCTGCTGCTCGCTTTGATCGCCGCCCACGGCGGCGACCTCCTGCTGCCCCGGCCCTGCCCCGCCTGGTGGACCCCGCAGGCCCGCCTCCTCGGCCGCCCGGCCTACCACGTGCCGACCCCCGCCGAGGCCGGCGGCGTCCCCGACCCGTACGCCCTCCTGGAGACCGTCCGGCGGATCCGCGCCGAGGGCGGCACCCCGCGCGTCCTCCTGCTCTCCGTCGCCGACGACCCCACCGCCACCGTCGCCCCGCCCGAACTCGTCCGCGAGGCGTGCGAGGCCGCCGTCGCCGAGGGACTGCACGTCATCAGCGACGAGACCTGGCGCGACACCCGCCACCATCCCGAGGACACCGTGCTCCTCAGCCCCGCCGAGATGTGCCCGGACGACGTGACCGTCCTCTCCGACCTCGGCGGCGCCCTCACCCCGGCCGCCTGGCCCTGCGCCGTCGCCCGCTTCCCGCCCACCGATCCGTCCCGCGCCGACCGCTGGACCGACCGCCGCGCCCGCGTCCTCGACGTGCTCACCGCCCTCGGGGCCGTCGTCCCCGGGCCCGTCGCCCCCGCCGCCGCGCACGCCCTTGACGAACCCGAAGACGTCACCGTACGGGCCCGGCGCGCCGCCGCCGTCCACGGTCGCCTGGCCGCGGCCGCGCACCGAGCGGTCCTCGCGGCCGGGGCCCTCGCCCGGCCGCCGCAGGCGGGCCGCCACCTGTACGCCGACCTCGGGCCGCTACGGGCCGGTCTCGCCGCCCGGGGCGTCACCGACTCCCTGGAGCTGGAGAGCCACCTCGGCGCGCGCCTCGGTGCCCCCGCGTCCGGCGGTCACCGCTTCGGCGACGAACTCGGCGCCCTGCGCGTCAGGTTCGGCACCGGCATGTTCCTGGGCGGTACGGAGGACGAACGGGCGGAGACGCTCGGAGCGCGGGACCCGGAGACGCTTCCCCATGTGGCGGCGAAGCTGGCGGAGTTCGGAGGAATCCTGGAGGAACTCCGGTGACAGCACCCCCGGTCGGCCGCCCGCCGAAGAAACCCGCGCAAGCCGAGGGAACCGCAGTCGTACGCGCCGTACGAGTCGTGCACGCTGTACGCGCCGGGCACGCCGTAGGCGCCGTACGAGCCGAGCACGCCGTGCACGCCGTACGCGCCGGCCGCCCCCGGCCCTCCGCACCCCCCGGACCAGTCCGACCCTCCGCACGAGCCGAACCATCCGCGCAGAACGGAGCCCGCAGATGACGGAACGGACGGCACACCCCACGCGGGCCGCCCAGGCCGCCCCGTACCAGCCCGATCCCGCCACGGCTCCCGCCCGTCCCCCCGCGCCGGCGCCCGCTCCCGTCCTCCACCCCGTCGGGCGGCTCCGCCTCGACTGGCCCCGCAGCTTCGCCGACCGGCTCACCGCCCCGCTCCCCGGCGTGCGGGCCCTGGCCCGCCTCGCCCGCGAAGGAGCCGTACGCCCCCGCCCCGAAGGCCTCCGCGACATCCCGCTGCTGCCCTTCGAGCCGGGTCCGCTGCCGCCCGCCGGACCCGACACCCTCGCCATCACCTGGGCCGGGCACGCGAGTTGGGTGCTGCGGGTGGGCGGGCTCACCGTCCTCACCGACCCGGTCTGGTCCCGCCGGATCTTCGGCACCCCCGCCCGGCTCACCCCCGTCGGCGTCCGCTGGGAGGACCTGCCGCGCATCGACGCCGTCGTCATCAGTCACAACCACTTCGACCACCTCGACGCCCCGACCCTGAAGCGGCTTCCCCGGCACACCCCGGTCTTCGTCCCGGCCGGCCTCGGCCGCTGGTTCGCCCGCCGCCGGTTCAGCCGGGTCACCGAGCTCGACTGGTGGGAGGCGGCCGAACTCGACGGCGTTCGCTTCGACTTCGTCCCCGCCCACCACTGGTCCAAGCGCACCCTCCTGGACACCTGCCGCTCCCTGTGGGGCGGTTGGGTGCTGACCGACCGGTCCGGGCGGCGCCTTCACTTCGCGGGGGACACCGGGTACGGCCACTGGTTCGCCGAGATCGGCCGCCGGTACCCCGGCATCGACCTGGCCCTGCTGCCGATCGGCGCCTACGACCCCCGCTGGTGGCTCAGCGACGTTCACACCGACCCGGAGGAGGCCGTCCGCGCCCACCAGGACCTGGGGGCGCGGCGGATGGCCCCCATGCACTGGGCGACCTTCGTGCTGTCGTCGGAGCCCGTCCTCGAACCCCTCACCCGGGTCAGGACCGCGTGGGAGCAGGCCGGGCTGCGCCGCGAGGACCTGTGGGACCTGCCGGTCGGCGGCTCACGGGTGCTCGTGCCCTGACGCGGCGTGCCCCGACGCCCCGTCCACCTTCGCCCGCGGCCCCCGGAACCGCCGCCACAGCCCCGGGACCGCGCCGACGAGCACCGTGAGGCCCACCGCGGCGACGACACCCTGCCAGGGCTCCGGGAACAGCGAACCGCCCAGGATCCCGATCAGCTGGTACGTCGCCGCCCATGCCAGACAGGCCGCCAGGTCACCGCGCACGAACCGCCGCAGCGGCATCTCCGACAGCAGACACGCCAGCATCACCGGGATCCGCCCCGCCGGCACGAGCCGGGACAGGACGAGCACCGACACCTGATGCGTGTCGAGCCGCTCCTGCGCGTGCGCGAGCCGATCCGGTGTCACCCGGCTCCGCAGTGCGGCGAGCCACCGCGAGCCGTTGCGCGAGCGCACCCCGCGCTGCCCCAGCCAGTACAGGGCGGTGTCGCCGAGGAGCGCCGCGAACGCCGCCACCAGGAAGACAAAGAGCAGCGCGAGGGGCGACGTCTGGTGGAAGGCGACCACCGCCGCCGAACTGACGATCGCGCCCGTCGGCACGACCGGCACCAGGGCGCCGAGCGCCACGAGGAGGAACAGGGAGGGATAGCCGACGGCCTGCTGCGTCGACTCCGGCGGCAGCTCCCGCACCGCCGTCACGACCCCGGTGAGCCCGTGGATCACCGGCCGTCCCCCGGCCGCGCCGCCCGTCCGCCCCTCGTCCTCCGACTCACCGGGCCACCTCCGGACGTACCCGCTCGCCGTGCCCGAGCAGATGGACCGCCACCTTCGGCGCCAGCCGCGCCGCGTGCCGTACGAACTCGTCGCCCGGCGCGTGGAACTCGTGCGGCCTGATCCCGTCGAGCCCGATCGGCCAGTACGTGCCGTAGTGCACCGGGACCGCCGCCGCGGGCGACAGCGCGGCGAGCGCCTCGGCCGCCCGGCCCGCGTCGAGGTGGCCGTGTCCCAGATACGGGCCCCAGCCGCCGACCGGCAGCAGCGCCACGTCCACCGGGCCCACCGCCTCCGCCATTCCGTCGAAGAGGCCGGTGTCCCCGGCGAAGTACGTCCGCGCCTCGCCCTCGACGACGTACCCGAGCGCGGGGGCGCGGTGCGGCCCCACCGGCAGCCGCCGTCCGTCGTGGAGCGCCGGCACGGCCCGTACCGTCACGCCCTCGACCGTCACCGTGTCGCCCGGTTCCACCTCGGTGAGCCGCAGCCCGTTCCCGTCGAGCCTGCGCAGCCCCGGTACGGCGGCGGGGGCGCCGCGCGGCACGACGAGGAGCGTCCCGGGCGCGAGCCGGGCCAGCGACGGCAGGTGCAGATGGTCGGAGTGCAGGTGCGAGACGAGGACGGCCTCGGCGACCGCGGCCTCGGGCGGCGGCAGGGCGCCGCGCCGCCGCCGCAGGTGCGCGAGCCGCCGCGCGAACAGCGGATCGGTGAGGAAGCGGACCCCGGAGTCCTCGACCGTGCAGGTCGCGTGACCCCACCAGGTGACCTCCACCGGCATGCCGCCTTCCGTCGTCTCGGGTTCCGGCCGTCGTCCACCGCCGTTCACGATGTCCGGGCTCGTACCCTCACTCCGTATCGAGGGTAAATGTCCGGAGCGGGCGCCGGAGGATGTTCGGCCGTGCCGTCCCGCAGTAGGGTCGGCCCATGGACGACGTTCGGGTGGCGGCGATCGCCAGCCTCACCCCGCTCGAAGAGCTGGACAGCGAGCCCTTCCTCGTGGACACGCGCCGCCAGCACGCGGTGTGTGCGCGCTGGGCCGACGACAAGGGGTACGTGGTCGCCCGCCGGCTGCTGTTCTACGGGATCCGGCCCGACCACGAGGCCCTGTGGATGGACGTGGAGGCGGGGGCGGTCGACCTGTTCGTCGCCGCCAACGAGCGGGTCCTCGCGCGCGCGTTGACCTCCGTGCCCGGCTTCCGCGCGGAGTGCGCGCGGCGCGGGGTGCGGGTGGAGACCGCCTGCTCCGACGGGCCGGCGTGCGAGCCGGAGTACGACGCGGCGGCCAAGGCGGGGGTCCACCGGCGGCTCTCGATGCCGACGGCCGGGTACGACGGCTGCTGACGCCGCCTCCGCGCGCAGAGCGACCCGACGTACGACCTCACGTACGACCGCACGTCGACTTCACGTACGTCTTCACGCGCGACCCGACGTACGTCGGCACCGACGACCTGACACACCCGGGCCGATCGCCGTCACCCGTTTTCCCCGCCGACCGTGGGCGTTGTGCCACGCTTGAGGCAGGAAACGGGTGAAAGGTGTAGCGGGCGTGGGTGACGGGCGATGGGGTGGCGCCGAGCGCTGGCGGTCCGCGGGCAGGGCGCTGGGGCGGGTGATCGTGGTGTGGGCGGTGTCGACGCTCACGATGCTGATCCTCGCCGGGCTGCTCCCCGACTTCGAGCTGCAGTCCGCCGACGGCGACACCTTCACGAGGACGGCGCTCACCGCCGCCGCCGCGGCCGGCGCGTTCGGTCTGCTCGGCGCGCTCGTGTGGCCGGTGATCGTGCGGGGCCTGCTGCTCGTCCCCGCGCTCGTGCTCGGTCTGCTCGTGTTCTTCCTCAACGGTTCGATGCTGCTCGTCGCGCTCTGGCTGATCCCCGACGGGCGCGGCGCCGCCAACCCCGAGACCGCCGTCGTGGTCGCCGCCGTCATGTCCGCCGTCGCCTCCGCCACCTCCACCGCCCTCGCCGTCCGCGACGACGATGCCTACCGGCGCCGGCTCTACCGGCTCACCGGCCGCACCCGGCCCCGCGCGTCGGACGGCGCGCCCGAGCAGGTGCCCGGGACGGTCTTCCTCCAGCTCGACGGCGTCGGCCACCACGTCCTGCGCGGCGCCGTGGCCGACGGGCTCATGCCGACCGTGGCGTCCTGGATCGACGCGGGCCACCGGCTCACCCCGTGGCGCACCGACTGGTCGAGCCAGACCGGCGCGAGCCAGCTCGGCATCCTGCACGGCTCCAACGAGGACGTGCCCGCCTTCCGCTGGTACGAGAAGGACACCGGCCGGCTCATGGTGTCGAACCGCCCGGCCAGTGCCGTGGAGCTCCAGCGCCGGGCCGTGCGCCGCACCGGGGACGGCGGCCTGCTCACCGTCGACGGGGCCTCGCGCGGCAACCTGTTCAGCGGCGGCGCCGACCAGCTCGCGCTCGTCCTGTCGATGGCCGCCAGGCGCGGCCCGCGCAACCGCTCGCGCGCCGGCTACTTCGCGTACTTCTCCGACCCGGCCAACGCCGTCCGTACCGCCGGATCGCTGGTCGCCGAGTGCGGCCGCGAGGTGTTCCAGTCGACCCGCGCGCTGCTGCGCCGCGAGACCCCGCGGGTCTCGCGCGGCGGCACGTACCCCTTCGTGCGCGCCTTCGCGACGGTCGTGGAACGGGACGTCGTCGTCTCGGCCGTGATGGGGGACATGCTCGCCGGGCGGACCGCCGTCTACGCCGACCTCGTCGCCTACGACGAGGTGGCCCACCACTCCGGCCCGCACGGCCGGGACACCGACCAGGTCCTGCGCCGCCTCGACCGCTCGATCGCGCTGATCGCCACCGTCGCCGAGCACGCCCCCCGCCCCTACCGGATCGTGCTGCTCTCGGACCACGGGCAGAGTCCCGGCGAGACCTTCGAGGGCGCGTACGGGCTGACGCTCAAGGACCTGGTCAGGGCCGGGTGCGGGCTTCCGCTGCCGCGCCGGGTGCGCAGGGGGCACCCCCGGACGGAGTCCGGGGGAGGTTCGGAGGCGCGGGACGCGGCCAGGGACGCGCTGCGTCTCGCGCTGCACCGGCCGGTGGACGAGACCGGCGAGACCGCGAAGGAGCTGCCCGCCCGGCTCTCCGAGCCGCTCGTCCTCGCCTCCGGAAACCTCGGTCTCATCTCGTTCCCCGACGTGCCGCGCCGGATGACCCGGGAGGAGATCGACCGGCGCCACCCGGCCCTGCTCCGCACCCTCGCCCACCATCCGGGCGTCGGCTTCGTCCTGGTGGCGAGCGCCGAGCACGGCTCGGTGGTGCTCGCCCGCGACGGGGTGGAGGTGCCGGTCGCGAACCTCGACGACGGGGGACCGCTCGCCGTCTTCGGCCGGGGCGCGGCGCGGGCGGTGCGGCGTACGGACGGTTTCCCGCACGTCGCGGACATCATGGTCAACTCGATGTACGACCCGGCGACGGGCACCGTGCACGCCTTCGAGGAGCAGATCGGCTCGCACGGCGGCCTCGGCGGCGAGCAGTCGTATCCCTTCCTCCTCTCGCCGCCGGAGCTGTCGCCACCGGTCGGCGCGGGGGAGGAGCTGGTCGGCGCGGAGCAGGTGCACCGGGTGCTGCGGCGCTGGCTGCGGGAGTGCTCGGGTCCGCAGGTCCCGCTGGAGATCTCGCCGTCCACGGACGGATCGGAATCAACCCTTCCGGTTGACGAGCCGGTTGACGAGCCGATCGCGCAGGACGAGAACCGCTGATGCGGACGTCGCGGGCTCCGGCTACGCGGCCGACCACCAGGGCCTGCTGTTCCTCTGCGGGGGCGTGCTCGCGTACGCGAGCACGCCGGCCCGCAGCCGGCGCGCGGCCGTGGGAGAGGGGACGACCCGGTCGTGACCGGGGTGCTCGCCGCCCGTGCGGTGAACCGGTGAATCACGGTCCCCACCCGTAGGCCGCTCGGGCGGATCTCGGGCCGGACACGCGTGTCGGGACCCCGGCGGGGCAGTACGGATCTCCGTGAGCCCCGCGCCCGAGCCGACCACCGCGCCGCCCGCCACCCCGGCGGGCGAACCGGCGCGCGCGAGGCCGGGGTGCGCGAGGCCGGGGTGCGCGCGTGCGGGGTGCGTACGTGCGGCCTGTCGAGGCCGTTGCCCGGCCCCCGACCGGCGCCTCTGGGCCGTGCTGCTCCTCGTCCTCGCCGCGCTGATCGGCACCGGGGCCGCCGGCACGCTCACCGGCGGGGCCGAACTCCGGCCCGCCGCCGCCTCCCCGGCGTCCGACCCGAGCGGCGAGACCCACGACCCGGCCGGCACCGAGGCCGGACTGCCCGGCCGCTCCCGCCGGCACCGGACGGGCATCCGCCCGGTCCGGCGCCGCCTCCCGTACGGCGCCCGGGACCGACGCCGCACCCCGGCCGACGCCCCCGTCCCCGGCCCGCGCGGCGACGCGCTCCGGTGCGTGGTGATGCGCTGCTGAGAGGCCCACGCCCCTCCGCAGCCCCCGACATCACCCCCGCACCACGAGGAGCTTCGCCATGCCCGTCGACCCGTTCGCCGTTCTCCAGGCCCTGCTGCGCGCCGAGGCCTCCCGGGCCCAGCGCCCCGAACGCCGGGCGCCCGAGCCCGCCGCCCCGGCGGCCGAGCCCGCCACGGACCCGGCACCCGAGCCGCCCGCGTACCGGGACGAACGCCTCCGCTGACCCTCCGTCACGCCCCGACGCGGGCCACGGCGCAATCCGATGTGCGTACCGGCGTCCGGGCGTACGAGGGTGTTCCGATGACCTCGACCGACCGGAACACCAGCCCCGATCGGTCCGCCGGACCCGCGTCCGGCGAGGAGCGGGGGGCGGTGCGGGGATCCGAGGCCACCGCCGGCACCCCTCCTCGCCCGCCCCTCCCGCGCCGCGCCGCCGACCGGCTCCTCGCCTTCGCGCGGCGCCCGTACGGGGACCGCCCGGACCCCACGTACCGCATCCGCCGCCCCTCCCTCTCTCAGGCCGCCTCGACGGCCTCGAACGGCTGCGCCGCCCGGCGCCGGCCGTGCAGCCACACCAGGGCCGCCGCCACCGTGGCGAGGGACACGAGCGCCACCAGGGCCGGGACGAGGGCCACGAGCGGGCCCGCAGCGAGGCAGCACACGCCGCCCAGGGCGAGGGCCGTCGGCCGCCGGCCCGTGGTGCGCAGCACGATCGCGGCCGCGCCCAGCAGATACACGCCGACGCCCCCGGTCAACGACCAGGCGACGACCCCGTGGAGGGGCTCCGCGAGGCCGTAGTGCCCGGTGTCGGCTACCTGTTGGAGGACCTTCTTCATGCCGAGCGCGGTGAGCACGACGCCCGCGACCAGCGGCAGGTGCAGGAACGTGTACACGTCCCGCGCGAACCGGGTGCGGTCGTCGCCGTCGAGACCGGCGAGCCGGTGCTCGGCCGCCTCGCCGAGCTGCCGGAAGTACAGCCGCCACAGCCCGGCCGAGAGCAGCAGCCCGGCCGCCGAGGCGCCGAGCACGGCGAAGGTGAGAGGGAAGCCGGAGACGCCGACGCCCATCGCGACGATGGACTCGCCGAGCGCGATGATCACGATCAGGCCGTGCCGCTCGGAGAAGTGCCCGGGGGAGTTGACCCGCCAGCCGGTCGCGCCGGTGACGAAGATGCCGAGGTAGTCGACGGCCACCGCCCCCAGCCACAGCAGGAGTTGCACCCGGCCGCTGTACGAGCTGCCGATCAGGAGCAGCACCAGCGGCGGGACGACGGACGTCAGGGCCGTACGGCGCAGGGTGGCGCGCAGGACGGGGTCGCCGGGGCTGGAGATCCAGTACGAGGCCAGGTGCAGGACCCGCACCGCGCCGTAACAGAGCACGAACACCAGCGGCACGGACAGCCCGCCCGGCTGGTCCGCGAACACATCCGGGACGGCGAGCGACACGATCAGGACGACGGCCATGACCGTGACGAGGACCCCGAACAGAGCGCCGGAGTCGGCCCGTACGACGTTCCCCAACCAGGCGAAGCAGCACCAGCACCACCACAGCAGCGCGAGCACGACCATCGCGCCGACCATCCGCACCGGCGAGGGCGCGGCCGCCATCAGGGCGGTGACCTGCGTGATCGCGTACACGAACACCAGATCGAAGAAAAGCTCCGCGGGCGTCACCGCGTGATCGTCCCCGGTGGCCACCATGCGGGCCCGTTCCCTGTTCCACGCCATGTGTCTCTCCCCCTCCGGGGAGACCACTCCCGGCCACCCCGGCGCGAACAATACTCACGCCCGGGGCCCGGTGACACACCGTTCCGCAACCGGCAGAACGACACCCGCGCACCCCCGCCCGCACGCATCACCCGTCGTGCAGGGCCGGCGACCCTCGCCGGCCAACAACCTTCACCGGACTGGGGGTTGCCGCGCCCCGACGCAGACGTTCCGAACTGCCAACGACCGGGGGAGGGGGCGCATTACCTCCCACGTAATCGACCCCCGCCGAGCCGCCCGGCATGCTCGGGGACACCGGAACCCGGGCGGCGCACTCCGCTCGGGCTCCGGGTCCACCATCAGCGCGAACGTCCCCCATGGAGGGTGATCCGCCATGTCCCAGGCCCTGCTCGCCGGTCTTGCCCGCACCACCCGTCCGCAGTCCGCGGTGCGCCGGTTCCTCGCCCTCGACGCCGTCGTCACCGGGGCGAACGGGATCGCCTACGCCGTCGCCTCCGGCCCGCTCGGGGAGTTCCTCGGCATCGACGCCGGCCTCCTGCTCGAACTGGGTGTCCTGCTCGCCGTGTACGCCGCCGGCGTCGCCTGGCTCGCGAGCCGCCCGCAGCCCCCGGCGCTCGGCGTGAAGCTCGTCGTCGACATCAACGCGGTCTGGGCCGTCCTCAGCATCGTCGCCCTCGTCGCCTGGCTGGAGCCGACCACCGCCGGCCTGGTGTGGACGCCCCTGCAGGCGGCCACCGTCGGCGGCTTCGCCCTCGCGCAGTGGGCGGCGCTCCGGGCCGTCGCCGCTAGCCGCTGAACGGCGGCAGGGACTGGAGGTACGCGACCGTCGCCGGGTCGGCCGGGAGGAACGTCTCGATGGCCAGCTCGGCGACCGTCACGTCCAGCGGGGTGTTGAACGTCGAGATCGACGACACGAACGACAGCACCCGCCCGTCGTGCTCGATCCGCAACGGCAGCGCGAAGTACGGGTACACCTCCTCAGGACCCGGGGCGCCGGCCCCGTCCCCGTCGTCCGCGCCCGGCGGCGGCGGATACGCCGTCACCTCCGCGTACAGCGCCCGCAACGACTCCGAACGGGCCAGACCGATCTGACGCTCCATCTGGTGCAGCAGATGCCCGCGCCACTCCGGCAGGTTCCTGATCCGGGGCGCGAGCCCCTCCGGGTGCAGGGTGATCCGCATCGCGTTCAGCGGCGGCGTCAGCAGATGCTCCGGCAGCCCGTCCAGCAGCAACCCGATGCCCCGGTTCGCCGCCACCACCGTGTACGAGCCGTCCACCACGAGCGCCGGATACGGCTCGTACCCCTGCAACAGCTGCTCGATGCCCGCCCGCAGCGTCTCCAGGCGCGGGGCGTCGAGCGGCGACTCCGCGTACCGGGGCGCGTACCCGGCGGCCAGCAGCAGCGCGTTCCGCTCGCGGACCGGCACCTCCAGGTGCTCGGCCAGCCTCAGGACCATCTCCTCGCTCGGCCGGGAGCGACCCGTCTCGACGAACGAGATGTGCCGAGCCGAGGAGTCCGCGCGCAGCGCAAGCTCCAGCTGGCTCAGCCGCCGCTGCTCACGCCAGCCGCGCAGCAGCGGTCCCACTCCCGTGTCGTTCACGACCGTTGTCATGGCCAGACGGTATCCCAGAGGGGGACCCGGGTAGTTTCCCCCCGGGACCCCTGTCCGTCACCCGCACCACCCGACCGGAGGGAGCACCGCCGTGCCCACACAGCCGCTGTCGCAGAAGGAGATCGAGGACCGACTGCGGGAGCTCCCCGGCTGGTCCGTCGAGGAAGACCGGCTCACCCGCGAGTACCGGCTCGGCGACCACTTCGCGGCGACCGCGTTCGTCGTCCATGTGGCCAGGATCCAGCAGGAGCTCGACCACCACTCGGATCTGACCCTCGGCTACAACACCGTCGCCCTGTCCGTGAACACCCACTCCGCCGGTGGCGCCGTCACCGAGAAGGACTTCGGGCTCGCCGAGCGGGTGGAGGGGATCGCCCCGGGCCACGGCGCCGCCTGACGTACGGTCACCCGCCACTCGCCCCTTCGTACGGTCACCCGCCTCCCGCCCTTCGTACGGTCACTCCCCTCGTACGATCGTCGGCATGGCGGAGACCCTGCTCGACTACGAGACCGAAGCGGCGCACTACGACCGGACCCGGGGCGGGGTGCCCCGGGCCGGCGCCGCGGCCGAGGCCGTCCTGAGCCTCGTGCCGCCCGGCGCCCGGAGCCTGCTCGACCTGGCCTGCGGCACCGGCCTCGTCACCGAACGGCTCGCCCGGCCGGGACTGCGCGTCTACGGGGCCGACGCCGCCCACGCCATGCTGCGGGTCGCCGACGGACGCGCACCCGGCCGGGTCGTCCGCGCCGACGCCCGGCGACTGCCGCTCTCCGAGGCCTCCCTGGACGCGGTCAGCGCCGTCTGGCTGCTGCACCTCGTCCCCTTCGCCGCGGAGATCGTCGCCGAGGCCGCCCGCGTCCTGCGCCCCGGCGGCGTCCTGGTCGCCACCGTCGACAAGGACGCCGCCCACGACGTCGGCAGCGACATCGACACGATCCTCCGACCGTACCGCTCGGCCGGGGCGGCCTCCGACCGGGCCGACCTCATCACCCGGTACGCCGCCGCCCACGGCCTCGTACCCGCCCCCGGCACCCACTTCACGGGACACGGCCAGGGCGGCAGCCCGCGCGACACCGTACGGAAGCTGCGCGCCGGGTACTTCGCCTCCTGGTTCCCCGGTGACGCGGCGGTCGTCGAGACGCTCGCCACCGCCCTCGACGCACTCCCGGACCAGGACCGTCCCCGTGCCGATCCCCGGTACCGGCTCGCCTGCTTCGTCCGGCAGGACTGAGGCGGCACCCGCGGACCGGGGGCTCAGGCCTCCTCGCCGGCCCAGGTCGCGTCCGCGAACGCGCCGAAGGAGCGCGGCTCGCGGCCCAGCACCCGCTTCACACCGTCCGTCACCGAGGCGTTGTGGCCGTCGAGGAGCGTCGCGAACAGGGCCGCGAGCCATCCGGCCTCCGGGGCCGGAAGCCCGAACCCGGTGAGCATCCCGGCGTACTCGGACCGGGACACGGGCTGGTAGACCACCGGACGCCCCGAGGCGCGCGAGATCTCCGCCGCCACCTCCGCGAAGCCGATCGGACGGGGCCCCGTCAGCTCGTGCACCCGCCCCGCGTGACCCTCCGTCGTCAGGGTCTCGACCACCACGTCCGCGAGGTCGTCCACGTCGATGAACGGCTCCGCCGTGTCACCCGCCGGGAAGACGACCACGCCCTCCGCGACCCCCTCCGCGAGCAGCCCCTCGGAGAAGTTCTGCGCGAAGAACGCGGCCCGTACGACGGTCAGTTCCACTCCGACGGCCGCCGCGCGCAGGGCCTCCTCCGCCACGACCGCCTCCGGCTCCCCGCGCCCGGACAGCACCGTCAGCCGCCGCACGCCGTGCTCCGCGGCCAGCCGGCCGAAGGTCTCCATCGCCTGGACCCCGCCGGGCGCCGCGAGATCCGGGTAGTAGGCCACGTACGCGGCGTCCGCGCCGCGCAGCGCCGGGCCCCAGGTCTCGGGGGCCTCCCAGTCGAAGGGCGTCGAGCCGGAGCGGGACCCGGCGCGCACGGTCACCCCGCGCGCCGTGAGCCGCTCGGCCACGCGGCGCCCGGTCTTGCCGGTGGCGCTCGTCACCAGGACGGTCGCGCTCTCACCGTTCGCGCTCTCACCGTTCGCGCTCTCACCGTTCGCGCTCTCACCGTTCGCGCTCTGCCCGTTCGCGCTCCGCTCGTTCGCGCTCCGCTCGTTCGTGCCCTGCTCGTTCCGCGTGTTGTCCGTCTGCTTCGTCATGGGTCAAGACTCCCGCCCACGGCGCCCGCCGCCCATGCTCCGCCGTCTCACACCCCTATGTCTCCGTCTCACCGTCCCGCCTACCCTGTTGACCCATGGACGCACTCGCCGGACTCCTCGACGGACCCCGCGCCAGGGGCGCCTTCCTGCTCCGCATGGTCATGGAGCCGCCGTGGTCGGTGCGCATCGAGGACGCCGCCCCGATCTGCGTGATGTGCGTGACCGAGGGCGAGGCCTGGGTCGTTCCCGACACCGGCGAGCCCGTGGTGCTGCGGCCCGGGGACATCGCCATCGTCCGGGGCCCCGAGCCGTACACCGTCGCCCACGCCCCCGACGCCCCGCCCAGCGCCGTGATCGGGCCGGACGGCGTCTGCACCACCCTCAGCGGGGAGCCGCTCGCCGACCGCATGCGGCTCGGCGTCCGCACCTGGGGCAACACGCCCGACGGCGGCACCACGGTCCTCGTCGGCACGTACCGGATGGACGGCGAGGTCGGCCGCCGGTTGCTCGACGCCCTGCCGGCGCTGCTCCACCTGCCCGCCGACGCGTGGAACTGCCCCCTCATGCCCTTCCTCGGCGAGGAGATCGCCCGCGACGAACCCGGCCAGACCGTCGTCCTCGACCGGGTCCTCGACCTGCTGCTCATCTCCGGCGTCCGCGCCTGGTTCTCCCGGCCGGGCGCCGAGGCCCCCGCCTGGTACCGGGCCATGGGCGACCCGGTCGTCGGCCGCGCCCTGCGGCTGCTCCAGGACGACCCCGCCCATCCCTGGACCGTCGCCTCGCTCGCCGCGAAGGCGGGCGTGTCGCGGGCCGCGCTCGCCCGCCGCTTCACCGAACTCGTCGGCGAGCCCCCGATGGCGTACCTCACCGACTGGCGGCTCGCCCTCGCCGCCGATCTGCTGCGAGAGAGCGACGCCACCGTCGAGTCCGTCGCCCGGCAGGTCGGCTACAGCGGCGCCTTCGCCCTGAGCGCCGCGTTCAAGCGGGTGAGGGGCGTCAGCCCGCAGGAGCACCGCGCCGGGGCATGACGCGGCGCGGCGCGATGGCGTGGCGCGGCGCGCGGCATGGCGTGGCCCGGGGCATGCCGAGCTACGGCCATGACCCGGCCCGTGGCATGCCGAGCCGCGGGCATGACGAGCCGGACCGTGAGCCGCCGAGTATGACGATACGAGCAACATAGGATCGATTTTCTTGCCGGAACGGCAACACTTCTCGCGCTCGCGGCCGACTCGACGCACGCTGGACCCATGAGCCAGCACACCGCAACGCACCACGGCCACTCGCACGGCGACGGGCACGGCCACCAGCACACTCCCGGAGACCCGCAGACCTCGGGGCACAAGCACAGCCACGGTTCCCACCACGACGGCGCCCCTCTCGACTGGAACGCGATCGCCCCGCTCCTGGAGCGGCAGGCGGAGATCGAGAGCGCCGCCTACGCGGACGCCGCCGCCTGGCTCGGCACGCTCACCCCCGTGCAGGGCGTCCGCCGGGTCCTCGACATCGGCAGCGGTCCCGGTGTCATCACCGGCGTCCTCGCCGAGGCCTTCCCGGCGGCCGGGGCGGTCGCCGTCGACGGCAGCCCCGAACTGCTCGCCCGCGCCCGTGAACGCGCCGGGGAACGCGGCCTCGGCGCCCGGGTCTCCACCCTCCACGCCGAACTCCCGGCAGGCATCGCCGAGCTGGGGAAGGCCGACGTGATCTGGGCGGGCAACTCCCTGCACCACATCGGCGACCAGCGGGCCGCGCTCGTCGAGTTCGCGGGCCTGCTCAACCCCGGCGGCCTGATGGTCCTCGTCGAGGGCGGGCTGCCCGGTCGGCACCTGCCCTGGCACATCGGCTTCGGCCGGCCGGGCCTGGAGGCGCGCCTCGACGCCGCCAACGCGGACCGGTTCGCCGAGATGCGCGCCGAGACCCCCGGGCACAAGGACGAGCCGGACGACTGGCGGGCCCTGCTCGCCGACGCGGGCCTCACCCCCGCCGGCACCCGAACCTTCCTCACCGACGTTCCCGCGCCGGTGTCCCCGGTCGTACGAGAGCTGGCCCTCACCCACTTCGGCCGGGTCCGGGACGGTTTCGGCGAGCGGCTCGACGCGGACGACCGCGCGATGCTCGACCGGCTCCTCGACCCTGCCGACGACATGTCGCTCCACCACCGCACGGACCTGTTCTACCTCGCGGCCCGCACGGTCCACACCGCTCGCAAGGGCTGAGGACCGCCGCGCCCGCAGGCCGTACTCCGGCGGGTCAGGACACCGGTTCCAACCGCCACCACTGGAACGGGGAGTCGGTGTCCTCCCACTGCCGTACGTCGCCGCCGTCCTCCTTCGAGCCGTCGGCGACCTCCAGGAACAGCCCGCTGATGAAGCTCACCAGGGCGACCGTCCCCGGCGACTGGAGGTCCTGCTCGATGATCCACTCCTGCGCGCCGAAGTTGTTCGCCTTCCACTGCTGGATGTTGGCGCCGTTCTCCGTGGAGGCGTTGGCGACGTCGAGCCGCTTGCCGCTGGCCGCGTTGACCAGGTGGTAGAGCCCGCCGCCGTTCGGCACGGAGGTGATGTGCCAGTGCTGTCCCGGCGTGCCGTTCTCGGTGCCCTGCTGCACATTGGCACCGCTGCGGCTCGACCCCTCGTACACCTCGAGGAGCAGCCCGCTGGCCACGTTCCGCACCCGGTAGAGGCCCTCCTCCACGGGCACCGGAGAACCACCACTCACCGAATCGACTCCCTCGCTCGCCGCTCGCCCCACTGCTTCACGGTCCGCCGTCGACTCTATGCCGGGGGTACGACAACGGCGCCGAGGTCCGGGTGGACCTCGGCGCCGTCGTCATCACGCGACCGCCGGCGGGCGACCGGTGTCACGCGACACCCGTCAGGGGCGTCACGCGACCCGTCAGGCGCCGAACTCCGCCGGGTTCGGGCCCAGTCGGCGGTTCTCGTCGAGGGCGGCGATCGCCGCCAGGTCCTCGGCGTCCAGCTCGAAGCCGAAGACGTCGATGTTCTCCCGGATACGGGACGGGGTGACCGACTTCGGGATCACCACGTTCCCCAGCTGGAGGTGCCAGCGCAGCACGACCTGGGCCGGGGTCCGTCCGTGCTTGCGGCCGATCGCCACGATCGCCGGCACGTCCAGGAGCCCCTTGCCCGAGCCGAGCGGCGACCACGCCTCGGTCGCGATGCCGTGCCGGGCGTGCGCCTCGCGCGAGGCCTGCTGGGAGAGCTGCGGGTGGAGCTCGATCTGGTTGACGGCGGGCACGACCGACGTCTCGCCGATCAGCCGCTCCAGGTGCTCGGGGAGGAAGTTCGAGACGCCGATCGCCTTGGCGCGCCCGTCCGCGTAGATCTTCTCGAACGCGCGGTAGGTGTCGACGTACGCGTCCTTCGGGGGGGCCGGCCAGTGGATCAGGTACAGGTCGACGTAGTCGAGGCCCAGCTTGTCGAGCGAGGCGTCGAAGGCCTTCAGCGTCGAGTCGAAGCCCTGCTCGCTGTTCCAGAGCTTGGTGGTGACGAACAGGTCCTCGCGGGCGATCCCGGACGCGGCGACGGCACGGCCCGTGCCCTCCTCGTTGCCGTAGATCGCGGCGGTGTCGATCGAGCGATAGCCGGCCTCCAGGGCCGTCGCCACGGCCGCCGCGGCCTCGTCGTCCGGCACCTGCCAGACACCGAAGCCCAGCTGCGGCATCCGCACGCCGTTGTTCAGGGTGACCGAGGGAACCTTGCTGTCCGTGCTCACGTGGAGGGGATCCTTACGTTGTCGCGGGGCTTGCCTTACTGCTCCCCCTTCAACGATCCGGGGGAGTCTCGCATTCCGCTCACGGTGTCCCGTTGCTTTCCCCGGCCTCGCGTTGCCTTCCCGGGCGTCGCGTTGCCTTCCCGGGCGTCGCGTCGCCTTCCCCGGCGTCGCCTTCCCGGGCACGGCTCAGCCGTACAGCGCCGCGACCTCCGCCGCGTACGCCCGCTCGATCGCCTTCCGCTTCAGCTTCAGGGACGGGGTCAGCAGCCCGTGCTCCTCGCTGAACGGATGCGCCAGGATCCTGAAGGTGCGGATGGACTCGGCCTGCGAGACCAGCGTGTTCGCCGCCACCACCCCCCGCCGGATCTCCGTCTCCAGGGACGGATCGCGTACGAGCTCCGCCGGCGCGAGCGGCGCCCGCCCCTGCATCGCGAGCCAGTGCTCCACCGCCTCCTGGTCGATGGTCACGAGCGCGGCGATGTACGGCCGGTCGTTGCCGACGACGATGCACTGGGCGATCAGCGGATGCGCCCGCACCCGCTCCTCGAGGCCCGTCGGCGCGACGCTCTTGCCGCCCGAGGTCACCAGGATCTCCTTCTTGCGCCCGGTGATCGTCAGATAGCCCTCCTCGTCGAGGGAGCCGAGGTCCCCGGTGGCCAGCCAGCCGTCGTTGAGGACGGCGGCGGTCGCCTCGGGGGCGTTGAGATAGCCGGAGAAGACCTGGCCGCCGTGCAGCCACACCTCGCCGTCCTCCGCGATGTGCACCGTCGTCCCCGGGACCGGCTGCCCCACCGTGCCGTACCGCGTCCGCTCCGGCGGGTTCGCGGTCGCGGCCGCCGAGGACTCCGTCAGGCCGTACCCCTCGAAGACCGTGACCCCCGCACCCGCGAAGAACAGCCCCTGCCGGCGGTTCATCGCGGAACCGCCCGACATCGCGTGCCGGAGCCGTCCGCCGAGGGCCGCGCGGACCTTCGCGTACACCGTCCTCTCGAAGAACTGGTGCTGCACACGCAGCGCCGCCGAGGGCCCCGGGCCGGTACCGAAGGCCTTGTGCTCCAGTGCCTCCGCGTACGCGACCGCCACCTCCACGGCCTTGTCGAACGGGCCCGTCTTCCCCTCCCGCTCCGCCTTGCGCCGAGCCGCGTTGAAGACCTTCTCGAAGACGTACGGAACGGCCAGGACGAAACTCGGCCGGAAGGCGGCGAGGTCCGGGATCAGCTCCGCCGCCGCCATCACCGGCTGGTGCCCCAGCTTCACCCCGGTCCGGACCGCCGCCACCTCCACCATCCGCCCGAAGACGTGCGCGAGCGGCAGGAACAGCAGCGTCGACGCCTCCTCGCCCGGCCGGGAACGGAACACCGACTCCCAGCGGCCCACCAGCATGTCCGTCTCGAACATGAAGTTGGAATGGGTGATCACACAGCCCTTGGGGCGGCCGGTCGTCCCCGACGTGTAGATGACCGTCGCCACCGTCTCCGGGGTCACCGCCCGCCGGTGCCGGTGCACGACGTCCTCGTCGATGTCCGCCCCGGCGGCCGTCAGCTCGGCCACCGCGCCCGCGTCCAGCTGCCACAGGCGCTGGAGCCGGGGCAACCGGTCGATCACCGAGCCGATCGTCATCGCGTGGTCCTCGTGCTCCACCACGCAGGCCGTGACCTCGGAGTCGTGCAGCATCCAGAAGACCTGCTCGGCGGAGGACGTCGGATAGATCGGCACGGGCTGCGCGCCGAGCGTCCACAGCGCGAAGTCGAAGAGCGTCCACTCGTAGCGGGTGCGGGCCATGACGGCGACCCGGTCGCCGAACCGCACACCCTCCGCGATCAGCCCCTTCGCCAGGCCGAGGACCTCGTCCCGGAACCGCGCGGCCGTCACGTCCCGCCACTCGCCGTCCGGACCCTTCCGGCCGAACGTGATCCGGTCCGGCTCCGTCAGGGCACGCTCGAACACGGCGTCCGCCAGACCGCCGACCTGAGGCGCCGCCTCGACGGGCGGCACGGTGAACTCGCGCACTGACCTGCTCCTCGACGGCTCGATGGCTGGAAAAGCTCGTTGTAGCGCTCCGTACAGCGCGGGTGACGGTACCCCACCCGACTGCCCGGCGGGAGGGCCTTCACCAAGCCGGGACATTCCGTGTTCGCACAGGTCAGGCTGGGTGGCAGAGTCAAGTCTCGGGTGCTGCGGGGGCGTTACCGACCGCTCGGTACGTCCACCGGGCGGGAATCTCCACGGAATCTGTACGGGCCGCTCACGGACCGCCACCCGCCGAGGCACCGCACCTGCACGCGCGAGGCCGGCCGGGCGGGGCCCGCACGCGCCCGGTCGCCCCGCGGCAGCGCCGACGCGCGCAGGGCCCGCTCCCGTGCCCGCGAGGCCGGACCGGGCGGGCACAGGGCCGCTCAGGACCCGGTCAGCCCGGCCGGTGCAGCCGGTCGCCGCCCGCCAGGATCGCCTCCGCCAGCGCGTCCGCAGCCTCCTGCACCGCCCCGCCCCGGCGCCCCGCACGCAGCACGAAGCCGACGTCGCCGAGCTCCGGAAGCCCCGCCACCGGCACCAGACCCGTCGGCACCAGACCCCGCGTGTGCGCCATCACGCCCAGCCCCGCACGGGCCGCCGCCACGTTCGCGCTCAGGCTGGAACTCGTACAGGCGATCCGCCACGCCCGGCCCTGCGCCTCCAGCACCTCAAGGGCCCGCGCCCGGGTGATCCCCGGCGGCGGGTACAGGATGAGCGGGACCGGACGGTCGGGATCCAGCCGAAGCCCCGGCGCCCCGATCCAGATCAGGGCGTCCTCCCACACGAGCCGCCCCTCGCTCTCCCCACCGCGCCGCTTGGCCAGGATCAGATCCAGCCGGCCCGCGGCGAGCCGCGCCTGGAGCGTGCCGGACAGCTCGACCGTCAGCTCCAGGTCGACCTCCGGGTGGTCCCGCCGGAACGACTCCAGGATCTCCGGCAGCCGGGTCGTCACGAAGTCCTCCGACGCCCCGAAACGCAGCCGCCCGCGCAGCCGCGTCCCGCCGAAGTACGCCGCCGCCCGCTCGTGCGCCTGGAGGATCGTCCGCGCGAAACCGAGCATCGCCTCCCCGTCCTCGGTCAGCGCCACCCGATGGGTGTCCCGGGTGAACAGCGGCCGGCCCGTCGCCTCCTCCAGGCGCCGCACATGCTGGCTGACGGTCGACTGCCGCAGCCCGAGACGGTCCGCGGCCCGGGTGAAGCTCAGCGTCTGGGCCACGGCGAGGAAGGTGCGGAGATGGGTGGGCTCGTACACAGGACGACCGTAACGCCTGTGGGCCGTGATCATCGCGAAACGCGATGACAGTAAGTGCCCTGTACGGGATTCCCGATCACCGAGCCCTGGGCCAGGATGGAAAGGCGCGAGACACCCCCTCGCCAAGCACAGAGCAGTGGAGCCCATGACCGCCCGTACGCCCGCCCCCACCCCGCGCCGCAGCCGCCCCGGCACACCGCGCCGCACGCTCCGGCTGCCGTCCTGGCTGCCCGTCGACGGGTACATCCTGGCGCTGCTCGGCACGGTCGGCCTCGCCGCGCTCCTCCCCGCGTCCGGCGGCGCCGCCCACGTCGCGGAAGGCGCGACCACCGGAGCCGTGGCCCTCCTCTTCTTCCTCTACGGGGCCCGGCTCTCCACCCGCGAGGCCCTCGACGGCCTCAAGCACTGGCGGCTCCACCTCACCGTCCTCGGCAGCACCTTCCTGCTCTTCCCGCTCCTCGGACTCGCCGCCCGCGGCCTCGTCCCCAGCGTGCTCACCCCCCAGCTCTACAGCGGCCTCCTCTTCCTCTGCCTCGTGCCGTCCACCATCCAGTCCTCCATCGCCTTCACATCGATCGCCCGCGGCAACGTCCCCGCCGCGATCTGCGCGGGCTCCTTCTCCTCCCTCGCCGGCATCGTCCTCACCCCGCTGCTCGCGGCACTGCTCCTCGGCAACAGCGCGGGCGGCCTCTCCGCCGACGCGCTCATGAAGATCGTGCTCCAGCTCCTCGTACCGTTCCTCGCCGGACAATTCCTGCGCCGCTGGGTCGGCGGCTTCCTGGTCCGCCACAAGAAGGTGCTCGGACACGTCGACCGGGGCTCGATACTCCTCGTCGTCTACACCGCCTTCAGCCAGGGCATGGTCGCCGGCATCTGGCACCTGGTGACCCCGGCCCGGCTCGGCCTGCTGCTCGCCGTCGAGGCCGTCCTGCTCACGGCGATGCTGGCCCTGACCTGGTACGGGGCCGGGCGCCTCGGCTTCGGCCGGGCGGACCGCATCGCGATCCAGTTCGCCGGTTCGAAGAAGAGCCTGGCGGCGGGACTGCCGATGGCGAGCGTCCTCTTCGGCCCCCAGGCCGCGCTTGCCGTCCTCCCGCTGATGCTCTTCCACCAGATGCAGCTGATGGTGTGCGCGGTGATCGCCAAGCGCCGCGCCCGTGACGCGGAGGGGGATCCCGAGACGGAGGGGACCGCGGTGGCTCCCTCCGTGGCTCCCTCCGTAGGCCGGATCACACCCACGACCACCCCAGGGTGATCATCGCGACCGCTACGGTTCTCCCATGCCCGCACTCGATTCCGGCCGCACCGCGCTCGTCCTCGTCGACCTCATGGAACGCATCGTCGCGCTGCCCCTCGCGCCCCGCCCCGGCACCGACGTCCTCGCGGCCGCCGCCCGGCTCGCCGACACCTTCCGGGCCGCCGACGCGCCCGTCGTCCACATCCGGGTCGAACGGCCGAACGTCGAAGCCCAGCCGCCCGGCAGCGAACTCGTCGCCGACCTCGTCCGGGACGGCGAGCCCGTCGTCGTCAAGCGCACCATCGGCGGCTTCCAGGACACCGGACTCCACGAACTCCTCACCGGGTTCGGCGCCACCACCCTGGTCCTCGGCGGCATCGCCACCAACCTCGGTGTCGAGTCCACCGCCCGCGCGGCCGGCGACCTCGGTTACGACCTGGTGTTCGCCGAGGACGCCATGAGCGCGCTCACCGCCGACGAACACCGCGCCTCCGTCGACCTCGACTTCCCGCGCCTCGGCACGGTCGCCCCCGTCGCCGAGATCACCCTGGAAGCCCCCGCCTCCGCGACAACCCCGGACGGCCGCGCCTCCGCGACCGCCCCGGACGGCCGCGCGTGACCCCGGTCCCGATACGTTACGGGGCCCGCCCCTGCTCCCTCGTCGTCTGCCGCGGCTGCTGCTGCGGCGACGCCCGCAAGAACCCCGGCACCGACCACGCCGGACAGCTCGCCCGCCTCCGCGAGGCCGCCGCGGCCTCCGGCGGCCGGCTCGCCGTCCGTACGAGCGACTGCCTCGGCCCCTGCGCCCAGGCCAACATCGTCGTCGTCCAGCCCTCCACCGAGGGCCGGCGGCGCGGCGGCCGGGCCGCCTGGGTCGCCTTCACCCTCGACCAGGACTCCCTCGACGACATCCTCGCCTGGACGGCCGCGGGCGGCCCCGGCATCGCCCCGCCCCCGGCCACTCTCGCCCTGCAGATGATCGACCCGCCGAAGAACTGACCCCGCCCACGGCCCCGCGCGATGCCGTGGGGCCCGTGGGGCGCCCGGGTCCTTGTCACGGTCGGCCAAGGGGTACGGGTGAATCTTGGTGGTTTACGTTACCTGTTACCCATGAGTCGCTGGCAAGACTGGGGAATCCTGCCGGACGATCGAACCACCGAGGGGGTCCCGGGATGACGGGCACTCGCATTGCCGCGCTCGGGCACTACCAGCCCGCCAAGGTGCTCACCAACCATGACCTCGCGGAGTTGGTCGACACCGACGACGCGTGGATCACCAGCCGGGTCGGTATCCGCACCCGGCACATCGGGGGGCCCGACGAACCCGTCGACGAGCTCGCCGCGCACGCGGCGGGCAAGGCCCTGGCCACCGCCGGACTCACCCCCGACGACATCGACCTCGTCCTCGTCGCGACCTCCACGGCCATCGACCGCTCGCCCAACACGGCCGCCCGCGTCGCCGCCCGCCTCGGCATGACCTCGCCGGCCACCATGGACCTCAACGTGGTCTGCGCCGGGTTCACCCACGCCCTGGCCACCGCCGACCACGCCGTACGGGCCGGTGGGTCCCGACGCGCGCTGGTGATCGGCGCCGACAAGATGAGCGACGTGGCCGACTGGACCGACCGCACCACCTGCGTCCTCGTCGGCGACGGCGCGGGCGCCGCGATCGTCGAGGCCGTGGACGACGAGGCGCCGGGGGCCGTGCGCGGCATCGGCCCGGTCCTGTGGGGCTCGGTCCCGGAGATGGGCCACGCCGTCCGGATCGAGGGCACCCCGCCCCGCTTCGCGCAGGAGGGCCAGAGCGTCTACCGCTGGGCCACCCAGCAGCTGCCCGCCCTCGCCCGGCAGGCCTGCGAGCGGTCCGGCATCGGCCCCGAGGAGCTCGCGGGCGTCGTCCTGCACCAGGCCAACCTGCGGATCATCGAACCGCTCGCCGCGAAGATCGGCGCCGTCAACGCGATCGTCGCCCGCGATGTCGTCGACTCCGGCAACACCTCGGCCGCCTCCATCCCGCTGGCCCTCGCCAAGCTCGTCGAACGCGGCGAACTCGCCTCCGGCGCCCCGGTCCTCCTCTTCGGCTTCGGCGGCAACCTGTCGTACGCGGGCCAGGTCGTCCGGGTGCCGTAGTGCCGTAGTGCCGTAGTGCCGTAGTGCCGTAGTGCCGTAGCACGGCACGTCCGGGTCCGGGTCCGCGTCCGGGTGCCGCAGCACGGTACGTTCCGGTCCGCACCCCGGGTACCGCAGGACGGCGCTCAGGTCCGTCCGCCGTGCCCCGTTCGGCGGAGCCCGGTGGCGGCGCGCCGGTGACGGACCTAGCTTCGATCGCGGTGAGGGTCGTCGTATTCCGGGCACGGAATCGCTCCGTGACGGATCCCTCCCGTGATCTGGAGGACCGTCATGCGCGCGATACGTGCCGCTTCCGCCGCCCTGCTGAGCGCCGCCGCCGTGGTGCTCACGGTCGCGCCGGTCGCCCTGGCGGGCGAGGACGACAACAACACCACGTCGTTCGGCTTCTCCGTCAGCCCCGCGACCGTCGCCCCCGGCGGCACCGTGACGCTGAAGTCCGACGGCTGCGAAGTGCCGTCGGTGACCGTCACCTCCGGGGTGTTCGACACCGTGACCCTCAACGAGGGCCGATCGGGCAACGCCACCGTGGACGTCGACGCCAAGACCGGCGCCCAGTACGAGATCACCTTCGACTGCAAGGGCGAGCGCGGCACCACCACCCTCAGCATCGCCCAGGGCACCACCGGCGGGAACACCACCGGGCACGACGAGAGCCCGCCGCCCGCAGCGCACAAGGGCGTGAAGGCCGGCTACGGCACCGCCGCCACCTCCGGCGCGGACACCGACGGCCTCGGCGTCGCCGAGGTGGTCACGGGTGTGCTGCTCATCGTCGGGGCGCTCGGCGCCGCCGTCGTCCTGACCCGCCGCCGTGCCACCGACGGCCGCGCCTGACGGCCGGGACCAGGGCCTGAAACGGCCCCTCCGCCCCGGTGTGACGAGATCCGGGACGGAGGGGCGCCACAACCGGCGGCCGCCCGTGCGCGGGCGCCGGCGGGCACGCGATCAAGGACGCGAGCGGCGGGCGGGACGACGCGTGAAGTCGGCGCGAAGTCGACGCGGACGGTGTGCGGTCGGCGCGCTCACGGCGCGAGGAGGAGGGCGGGCGTGGGGCGGTCGGACGTGACGGGACGGACACGAAGAGACGGTCGGACGCGCCGGGACGGTCGGACGCGCCGGGACGGTCGGGCGTGCCGGGACGGTCGGGCACCGCGACACGTCGGACGGACCTCGCGACGGGACGGCCGGGCGTGACGGGACGGCCGGGCGTGACGGGACGGTCGGGTGGCGCGGCGCGGGCCGACGGTGTGGGGCGGCACGGCGCGTGGGGGCTCGTCGCCGTCGTCCTCCTCGTCGGCGTCCACCTCGTGCGCGGCGGTACGGACGAGATCCGGGCCGACGGCCCCCCTCAGCCGCTCTCCGCCGCCGCAGCCGACGGCGCCCGCGCCGAAGCCGCGCTCGTCCCCACCTCCGTACCCGATCCGCTGCCCCCTTCGACCCCGCTCCGGGTCCGCGTCCCGGCCGTCCGGATAGACGCGCCGATCACCAAGGTCGGGCTCGACGCCGACGGCTGGATCGAGGCCCCGCCGCCCGAGGAGAACAGGCTCGCGGGCTGGTTCACCGGCGCGGTCACTCCAGGCGAGCGAGGCACCGCCGTCGTCGTCGGGCATGTCGACGTCCCCGGCGGCCGGGCCGTCTTCTACGACCTCGGCGCCCTCCGCAAGGGACACCGCGTGGAGATCGCCCGCCGCGACGGCCGGACCGCCGTCTTCGCCACGTACGGAGTCGAGGTCGTCCCCAAGGAGGGCTTCCCCGCCGAGCGGGTCTACGGCGACGCCGGCGTGCCCGAGCTGCGCCTGATCACCTGCGGCGGCACGTTCACCGAGGAGAACGGCTACGCGGGCAACGTGGTGGTCTCGGCCCGCCTGGTCGAGGTCCGCTGACCCTTCTCCCGCCCCCGACCCCGCCTTTGTCCCCAACCGGGAAAAAGTCGGGGCGGATTCATGCGCAACTTCTTCCCACTCCGGTACGCCGCTGCTACGTTCCCCTCGAAAGCACGAAGACGAGCGGGTACGTACGAGAGGGAGGGGCGCGTGAGACGCATGACGGCACGACCTGCCAACCGGCATCAGGCGCGACTCCTCAGGCTGTTGCGTGACGGAGGACCCAACTCCCGTGCACAGCTGGGAGATCAGATCGATCTCTCCCGCTCCAAGCTCGCCGTCGAGGTCGACCGGCTCCTGGAGACCGGTCTCGTCGTCGCCGACGGTTTCGCCGCCTCCCGGGGCGGCCGTCGCTCGCACAACATCCGGCTCGCGCCCGAACTCCGCTTCCTCGGCATCGACATCGGCGCCACCTCCATCGATGTCGCCGTCACCAACGCCGAGTTGGAGGTGCTCGGGCACCTCAACCACCCCATGGACGTCCGCGAGGGCCCCGTCGCCGTCTTCGAACAGGCCCTGTCGATGGCGGCGAAGCTCCGTTCCACCGGGCTCGCGGAGGGCTTCGACGGCGCCGGCATCGGCGTCCCCGGCCCCGTCCGCTTCCCCGAGGGAGTCCCCGTCGCACCGCCGATCATGCCCGGCTGGGACGGCTTCCCCGTACGGGAGGCACTCAGCCAGGAGCTCGGCTGCCCCGTCATGGTCGACAACGACGTGAACCTCATGGCCATGGGGGAGCAGCACGCCGGCGTCGCCCGCTCGGTCGGCGACTTCCTCTGCGTCAAGATCGGCACCGGTATCGGCTGCGGCATCGTCGTCGGCGGAGAGGTCTACCGCGGTACGACGGGCAGCGCGGGCGACATCGGACACATCCAGGTCGAACCCGACGGCCGCCCCTGCGCCTGCGGCAACAACGGCTGCCTGGAGGCCCACTTCAGCGGCGCCGCCCTGGCCCGCGACGCCGAGGACGCGGCGCGCGGCGGCAGGTCGGAGGAGCTGGCCGACCGGCTCGCGGCGGCCGGCCGGCTCACCGCCGTCGACGTCGCGGCGGCCGCCGCCGCCGGAGACGCCACCTCACTCGCCCTCATCCGTGAGGGCGGAAACCGGGTCGGGCAGGTCATCGCCGGACTCGTCAGCTTCTTCAACCCCGGTCTGGTGGTGATCGGAGGCGGTGTCACCGGCCTCGGTCACAACCTCCTCGCCAGCGTCCGCACCCAGGTCTACCGGCAGTCCCTGCCCCTGGCCACCGGCAACCTGCCCATCGTCCTGGGCGAACTGGGTCAGACGGCCGGCGTCACAGGCGCGGCCCGCCTCATCAGCGACCACCTCTTCTCCCCGGCGTAACGGGGTTCGTGGGCATACGTTCTGCAAGGGCGGAACGGGTGGGCACCAACCCCCACCGGCCCGCACCCGCCGCCCGCCCCGCACCCGCCGCCCGCCCCGCACCCGCACGAGCCCCGGCGCACCCGCACCCCCCGCACGCCCACGCGCCCCGGCGCACCCGCACCCGCACCCGCACCCGCCGCAACGCCCCGCACCCCCACGCGCCCCAGCCCACCCGCACCCCGCCGGACGGCCACCCGCACTCGCCGAGGGGATCTCCGCCATGCCCGAACACCCCCCGTCCCTCCTCACCATGTCCGGAATCACCAAGTCCTTCCCCGGCGTCCGCGCCCTCGACGGCGTGGACCTGGAGGTCGCGCCCGGCGAGGTCCACTGCCTCCTGGGCCAGAACGGTGCCGGCAAGTCCACCCTCATCAAGGTCCTCGCCGGCGCCCACCAGCCCGACGAGGGCCGGATCACCTGG
The DNA here is from genome assembly GCF_014451325.2 of Streptomyces sp. CB02980. Lineage (GTDB taxonomy): Bacteria > Actinomycetota > Actinomycetes > Streptomycetales > Streptomycetaceae > Streptomyces. The sequence goes on from NZ_JACSCH020000014.1 coordinate 106,796, forward strand.
AACGGCGCACCCGTACGGCTCCGCTCCCCGAGCGCCGCCGTCCGCCTCGGCATCGCCACCATCTACCAGGAACTCGACCTCGTCGAAGGCCTCTCCGTCGCCGAGAACGTCCACCTCGGCCACGAACCCACCACCGCCGGATTCGTCCGCACCCGCGACGCGCGGGAGACCACCGCCGCCCTCCTGAAACGCCTCGGCCACCCCGAGATCGACCCGGCCCGCCGCGTCGGCGAACTCTCCGCCGCCCAGCGGCAGATCGTCTCCATGGCCCGCGCCCTCTCCCACGACGTCCGTCTCATCGTCATGGACGAACCGTCCGCCGCCCTCGACCCCGACGAGGTCGCCAACCTCTTCCGGATCGTCGCGGACCTCACCGCCGACGGCGTCGCCGTCGTCTACATCTCCCACCGCCTGGAGGAGATCCGCCGCATCGGCGACCGCGTCACCGTCCTCAAGGACGGCCGGGCCGTCGCCCGCGGACTGCCCGCCGCGACCACCCCGACCCGTGAGGTCGTCGCCCTCATGACCGGCCGGGACGTCCCCTACGTCTTCCCCGAACGCCCCGCCCGCCCACCCACGGGCGAACCCGTCCTCCGAGTCCAAGGACTTGCCAGGAAAGGGGAGTTCGAGGCCCTCGACCTCGAACTCCGCCCCGGCGAGATCGTCGGCCTCGCCGGGCTCGTCGGCTCCGGCCGCTCCGAGATCCTGGAGACCGTCTACGGAGCGCGGAAGCCCACCGCGGGCCGGGTGACCGTCGACGGACGGCCCCTGCGCCCCGGCAGCGTCCCCGCCGCCGTCGCCGCCGGACTCGGCCTCGCCCCCGAGGAACGCAAGGCGCAGGGACTGCTCCTCCTCGAATCCGTCACCCGCAACGTCTCCGTCTCCTCCCTCGCCCGCTTCTCCCGGGCCGGCTGGATCGACCGCGCCACCGAACGCGAGACCGCCAGGACCGCCACCCGCACCCTGTCGCTGCGCCCCGATCTCCCGGACGCCCCGGTCCGCACCCTCTCCGGCGGCAACCAGCAGAAGGCCGTCCTCGCCCGCTGGCTCCTCCGGGGCTGCCGCGTCCTCCTCCTCGACGAACCCACCCGGGGCGTCGACGTCGGCGCCCGCGCCGAGCTGTACGCGGTCATCCGGGGGCTCGCCGACGACGGCCTCGCCGTCCTCCTCGTCTCCAGCGAGGTCCCCGAGGTCCTCGGCCTCGCCGACCGCGTCCTGGTCCTCCGCGAGGGACGGGTCGTCCACCAGGCGCCCGCCCGTGACCTCGACGAACACCGCGTACTCGACCTCGTGATGGAAGGGAGCCCTGCGGTATGACGCTCACCACCCCGGCCAAGGCGCCGCCCCGGGAGGGCCGTTGGCGCACACTCGGCCTCAGGGCCGACGTCCGCAACCTGTCGCTGCTCGGCGTGCTCGCCGCACTCATCGTCGTCGGCGGAGTCACCCGGCCCGCCGAGTTCCTCGCCACCTCCAACCTCCAACTCGTCCTGACGCAGGCCTCCGTGATCGGCGTCGTCACCGTCGGCATGACCTTCGTCATCACCAGCGGCGGCATCGACCTCTCCGTCGGCGCGATCGTCGCCCTCGCCTCCGTATGGGCCACGACCCTCGCCACCCAGGAGTTCGGCTTCGCCGGCATCCTCTTCACGGCCGTCGCGGTCGGACTCGGCTGCGGTCTCGTGAACGGCGTCCTCGTCGCGTACGGCGGCATGGTCCCGTTCATCGCGACCCTCGCCATGCTGGCCTCGGCCCGCGGCCTCGCCCTCCAGATCACCGACGGCAAGACGCAGATCGTCACCGTCCCGTCCGTCCTCGACCTCGGCCTCCCCGACGCCTACGTCCTCGGCATCCCGCCGCTCGTCCTCGTCTTCGCGGCCGTCACCGGCGCCGGCTGGCTGCTCCTCAACCGGACCACCTTCGGCCGCCGCACCATCGCCGTCGGCGGCAACCCGGAGGCCGCCCGCCTCGCCGGCATCGACGTCCGCCGCCAGCGGCTCTTCCTCTACCTGCTCTCCGGACTGTGCTGCGGCATCGCCGCCTTCCTGCTCGTCGTGCTCGCCGGCTCCGGCCAGAACACCAACGGCAATCTGTACGAGCTCGACGCCATCGCCGCCGCCATCATCGGCGGCACCCTCCTCAGCGGCGGCCGGGGCACCATCGTCGGCTCCGTCCTCGGCGTCCTCGTCTTCACGACCATCACCAACATCTTCGCGCTCAACAACCTGCAGAGCGACGTCCAGCAGATCGCCAAGGGCGCGATCATCGTCGCCGCCGTCCTGCTCCAGCGCCGCACGGTCCGCGACGGAACCTGACCCGACACCCGCCGAACCCGCCCCCTCACCACCACCCCCTTCACCACCACCCGCTCGGAAGGGATCCACCGCCATGCCCGAAACCAGCCGCAGACACCTTCTCCTCGGCGGCGCGGCCGTCTCCGCCGGCGCCCTGCTCACGGCCTGTACGAGCAACGAGCCGAAGAACCAGTCGCCCGTCGGGAGCGCCGCGCCGGCCGCCGACGACAAGCCCGGCACCCCCGTCACCATCGGCTTCGCCGGCCCGCAGGCCGACCACGGCTGGCTCAACGCCATCAACGACAACGCCGAGCGGCGCGCGAAGAAGTACTCCGACGTCACCCTGGAGATCACCGAGGGCTCCAACGACACCGCCACCCAGATCGGCCAGGTCCAGACCCTCATCAACAAGAAGGTCGACGTCCTCGTCATCCTCCCCGCCGACGGCAAGGCCCTCACCCAGATCGGCCTCCAGGCCATGAAGGCCGGCATCCCCGTCATCAACCTCGACCGGATCTTCGCCTCCCCGCAGGCCTACCGCTGCTGGATCGGCGGCGACAACTACGGCATGGGCCTCAACGCCGGCAACTTCATCGGCGAACAGCTCAAGGACAAGCCGAACGCCACCGTCGTCGAACTCGCCGGCATGGACAGCCTCGAACTCACCAAGCAGCGCACCCAGGGCTTCGACGACGCCCTCAAGAACTACCCCAACATCCGCAAGGTCGCCCGCCAGGCCGCCGACTTCACCGTCGAGTCGGGGCAGGCGAAGATGGCCCAACTCCTCCAGGCCCAGTCGAAGTTCGACGCCCTGTGGAACCACGACGACGACCAGGGGGTCGGCGCGCTGCGGGCCGTCGCCCAGGCCGGCCGCAAGGACTTCCTCATGGTCGGCGGCGCCGGCGCCAAGTCCGCCATGGACGCCATCAAGGCCGACACCGGAGTCCTCAAGGCCACCGTCCTCTACCCGCCGACCATGGCCGCCTCCGCGATCGACCTCGCCCGCGCCCTCGGCCAGAAGAAGGGCGTCGGCGGCATGTCCGAGCTGGAGATCCCCGCCTCGATCACCCTCTACTCGGCCGTCGTCACCAAGGAGAACGTCGACGAGTACCTGCCCACCGGCTTCAGCTGACCGGCCCGGACCCGGGCGGTCCGCACCCGGGCGGCCCGCACCGGGGCCGTCCGTCCGGACCGGTCCCCGGCGGCCCGACCGCCCCCGGGGAGCAGCAACTCGCCGCACCACGAAACGGAGGAACCGTATGGAACAGACGGAGAGCGGGGCCGCACCGCCGACGCTCGGCATCGGCATGGTCGGCTACGCGTTCATGGGAGCCGCCCACTCGCAGGGCTGGCGCACCGCGGGCCGCGTCTTCGACCTGCCGCTGCGACCCGTCCTCGCCGCCGTCGCGGGCCGTGACGCCACCGCCGTCCGGGCCGCCGCCCGACGGCACGGCTGGGCCGCCGCCGAAACCGACTGGCGCGCCCTGATCGCCCGCGACGACGTCCAGCTCGTCGACGTCTGCACCCCGGGCGACAGCCATGCGGAGATCGCCGTCGCCGCCCTGGAGGCCGGCAAGCACGTGCTGTGCGAGAAGCCGCTCGCCAACTCGGTCGCCGAGGCCGAGACCATGGCCGCGGCCGCCGAAGCGGCCACCGCCCGGGGGCAGATCGCCATGGTCGGCTTCAACTACCGCCGGGTGCCCGCCCTTTCGTACGCCCGGCAGCTCATCGCGGACGGCCGGCTCGGCACCCTGCGGCACGTCCGTGTCACCTACCTCCAGGACTGGCTGGTCGACCCCGCCTTCCCGCTCACCTGGCGCCTGGAACGCGAACACGCCGGTTCCGGCGCGCTCGGAGACCTGGGGGCGCACGCCGTCGACCTCGCCCAGTACCTGGCGGGGGAGCCGCTCGTCGGCGTCTCGGCGCTCACCGAGACCTTCGTACGGAAGCGTCCGCTGCTCGCGGGCGTCGCCGCGGGCGGTCTCGCCGGGGGAGCGGGATCGGAGGCGTACGGGCAGGTCACCGTCGACGACGCGGCCCTGTTCACCGGGCGGCTCGCCTCCGGCGCGCTCGCCTCCTTCGAGGCCACCCGGATGGCCGCGGGCCGCAAGAACGCGCTGCGGCTCGAGATCAACGGGGAGCGCGGCTCGCTCGCCTTCGACCTGGAGCGGCTCAACGAACTGTCCTTCCACGACCACACCGAACCGGCGGTCTCGGCGGGCTTCCGCCGCATCCTCGTGACCGAACCCGACCACCCGTACCTGGAGGGCTGGTGGCCACCCGGGCACGCGCTCGGCTACGAGCACACCTTCGCCCACCAGGCCCGCGACCTGGTTCACGCCGTCGCGAGCGGCATCGCCCCGGCGCCCTCCTTCGCCGACGGCCTCCAGGTCCAGCGGGTCCTGGCCGCGGTGGAGGAGAGCGCCCGGAGCAACGCGGTCTACACCCCGGTCGGCATCCCGGTCCACACGTCGGCCGAAGGATCCGCCGACCCGCACGCCGACCCGCACGCCGACACATCCGTACCGAGCTAGGAGGCGCCCGACCGTGCCACGACCCTTCACGCTCTTCACCGGCCAGTGGGCCGACCTGCCCCTGGAGGAGGTCTGCCGGCTCGCCCGCGACTTCGGCTACGACGGCCTGGAACTCGCCTGCTGGGGCGACCACTTCGAGGTCGACAAGGCTCTCGCCGACCCGGCGTACGTCAAGGGCAGGCGCGAACTGCTCGACGCGTACGGCCTGAAGTGCTGGGCGATCTCCAACCACCTGGTGGGACAGGCCGTGTGCGACCATCCCATCGACGAGCGCCACCAGGCGATCGTGCCCGCCCGGATCTGGGGCGACGGCGACGCCGAAGGAGTGCGGCAGCGGGCCGCCCGCGAGCTCGCGGACACCGCGCGGGCCGCGGCCGCGCTCGGCGTCGACACCGTCATCGGCTTCACCGGCTCCTCCATCTGGCATCTGGTGGCGATGTTCCCGCCGGTCCCCGAGCGCATGGTCGAGCGCGGCTTCGAGGACTTCGCGGAACGGTGGAACCCGATCCTCGACGTCTTCGACGCCGAGGGCGTCCGCTTCGCCCACGAGGTCCACCCCAGCGAGATCGCCTACGACTACTGGACCACCCAGCGGGCCCTGGACGCCGTCGACCGGCGTCCCGCCTTCGGCCTCAACTTCGACCCCAGCCACTTCGTGTGGCAGGACCTCGACCCCGTCGGCTTCCTGTGGGACTTCCGCGACCGGATCTACCACGTGGACTGCAAGGAGGCCCGCAAGCGGCTCGACGGCCGGAGCGGCCGGCTCGGCTCCCATCTGCCCTGGGGCGACCCCCGGCGCGGCTGGGACTTCGTCTCCGCGGGACACGGCGACGTGCCCTGGGAGGACGTCTTCCGGATGCTCCGCTCCATCGGCTACGCCGGGCCCGTCTCCGTGGAGTGGGAGGACGCCGGCATGGACCGGCTGACCGGCGCCCCCGAGGCGCTGTCCTTCCTCAAGCGGTACGACTTCGACCCCCCTTCGGCCTCCTTCGACGCGGCCTTCGGGACCGCCGACTGAGGTGAAAGCGCAGGTCCGCGCCTGGCGGCGAGGTGCCGCCCGGCCGGTCCGCGCTGCCCGCGAGAGCCTTTGTCCTCTCACGGGGAGAAGTTCGACCGCACTGCTGCACAAGGGCTTTCCGTGGTGGACGAACCCGACTACGGTCCCTGATGTGTACATGGCGTAACAGCGTGATGTGACCAGCGTGACGGCGCACGCCGGTCCCCGGACAACCCGCACACCCGGCCCTACTCCGGAGGACACCCGTGCACAGAAAACGACTCCGCCCCAGGAAGTCGCTCGCCCTGCTCACCATCGGACTGCTCGCCCTCGGCGCCCCCCAGGGCCTCGCCGCCGAACCCGAAGCCCCCACCCCCGCCACCCCCGCCGACTCGGCCGCCGAGGAATTCCAGCAGATCACCCTCGCCAAGGGCGGCGAGGAGGTCGGCGAACCCATGTCCCTCGCCGTACTCCCGGACCGCAGCGTCCTCCACACCTCCCGCAACGGCGAACTCCGCCGCACCGACGCCGCCGGCAACACCACCGTCATCGGCACCGTCCCCGTCTACTCCCACGACGAGGAAGGCCTCCAGGGCATCGGCCTCGACCCGGACTTCGCCCGCACCAAGGCCATCTACCTCTACTACGCCCCACCCCTCGACACCCCCGCAGGCGACGCCCCCGAGAACGGCACCGCCGCCGACTTCGCGAAGTACGACGGCGTCAACCGCCTCTCCCGCTTCACCCTGAGAGCCGACGGCACCCTCGACAACGCCAGCGAGAAGAAGGTCATCGACATCCCCGCCACCCGCGGGATCTGCTGCCACGTCGGCGGCGACATCGACTTCGACGCCCAGGGCAACCTCTACCTCTCGACCGGCGACGACTCCAACCCCTTCGCCTCCGACGGCTTCACCCCCATCGACGAACGCCCCGGCCGCAACCCCGCGTTCGACGCCCGCCGCACCTCCGGCAACACCAACGACCTCCGCGGCAAGATCCTCCGCATCAAGGTCGCCGACGACGGCACCTACACCGTCCCCGAAGGCAACCTCTTCGCCCCCGGCACCGCCAAGACCCGGCCCGAGATCTACGCCATGGGCTTCCGCAACCCCTTCCGCTTCAGCGTCGACAAGGCCACCGGCGTCCTCTACGTCGGCGACTACGGTCCCGACGCCGGCGCCGCCGACCCCAAGCGAGGCCCCGCCGGACAGGTCGAGTTCGCCCGGATCACCAAGCCCGGCAACTTCGGCTGGCCCTTCTGCACCGGCAACAACGACCCCTACGTCGACTACGACTTCGCGACCAAGACCTCCGGCGCCGGCTACGACTGCGCCGCCCTCAAGAACGACTCCCCGTACAACACCGGACTCGTCGACCTCCCGCCCGCCCAACCCGCCTGGATCCCCTACAACGGCGGCTCCGTACCCGAGTTCGGCACCGGCTCCGAATCACCCATGGGCGGCCCCGTCTACCGCTACGACCCCGCCAACACGTCCCCGGTGAAGTTCCCCGAGGCGTACGACGGCGACTTCTTCGCCGGCGAGTTCGGCCGCCGCTGGATCAAGCGCATCGACCAGGACGCCAACGGCACCGTCGCCTCCATCAACGACGTCCCCTGGACCGGCACCCAGATCATGGACATGGCCTTCGGGCCCGACGGAGCCCTCTACGTCCTCGACTACGGCACCGCCTGGTTCGGCGGCGACCACAACTCCGGCCTCTACCGCATCGAGAACGCCACCGGCGGACGCTCCCCGGTCGCCGAGGCCGGCGCGAACAAGACCTCCGGCACCGCCCCGCTGAAGGTCGCCTTCTCCTCCGCCGGCACCACCGACGGCGACGGCGACACCCTCACCTACACCTGGGACTTCGGCGACGGCGGCACGTCCACAGCCGCCAACCCCACCTACACGTATCGCAAGAACGGCACCTACACGGCGACCGTGACGGCAAAGGACGCGAGCGGCCGCACCGGCTCCGCCTCCGTCCACGTCGTCGTCGGCAACACCGCCCCCAAGGTCACCCTCGAACTCCCCGCAGAAGGAGCCCTCTTCTCCTTCGGCGACGACATCCCCTTCAAGGTCAAGGTCACCGACCCCGAAGACGGCACCATCGACTGCGCCAAGATAAAGGTCACCTACGTCCTCGGCCACGACAGCCACGGCCACCCCGTCACCACCGCCAACGGCTGCACCGGCACCATCAAGACCTCCGCCGACGGCGGCCACGACGACGACGCCAACATCTTCGCCGTCTTCGACGCCGAGTACACCGACGGCGGAGGCGGCGGCCAAGCCGCCCTCACCACCCACGACCAGGCCAAACTCCAGCCCCGCCACCGCCAGGCCGAGCACTTCGACGCCCAGAACGGCGTCAACCTCTTCGACAAGACCCAGGCCAACGGCGGCCGCACCGTCGGCGACATCAACGACGGCGACTGGATCTCCTTCAAGCCCTACAACGTCACCGGAGCCACCAAGCTCACCGCCCGCATCTCCTCCGGCGGCAACGGCGGCTTCCTCGAAGTCCGCACCGGCTCACCCACCGGCCCCCTCCACGGCTCCGCACCCGTCCCCGTCACCGGGAGCTGGGAGACCTTCCAGGACATCGACGTACCCCTGCGGAACCTGCCCCGCAAGACCACCGAACTCTTCCTCGTCTTCAAGGGCGGCACCGGCGCCCTCTACGACCTCGACGACTTCACGTTCTCCAGCGCCCCCGCGAACCGCAACGCCAAGCGGGTCCTGGTCTTCTCCAAGACCGCCGGCTTCCGCCACGACTCCATCGGCACCGGCATCACCGCCCTCAAGGAACTCGGCGCCGACAGCGACATCGTCATCGACAGCACCGAGGAACCCCGCCAGTTCACCACCAACAACCTCGCCCGCTACGACGCCGTCGTCTTCCTCTCCACCACCGGCGACGTCCTCGACGCCGACCAGCAGAAGGCCTTCGAGAACTACGTCTCCACCGGCGGCGGCTACATGGGCATCCACGCCGCGGCCGACACCGAATACGACTGGAGCTTCTACGGCGGACTCGTCGGCGCCTACTTCCAGTCCCACCCCCAGATCCAGCCCGCCACCGTCCGCGCCGAAGACCACACCCACCCCGCCACCGCCCACATCGACGGACCCTGGCAGCGCACCGACGAGTGGTACAACTACCGCACCAACCCCCGCGACCAGGCACGCGTCCTCGCCACCCTCGACGAGACCACCTACCAGGGCGGCACCATGAAGGGCGACCACCCCATCGCCTGGTGCCAGACCTACGGCGGCGGCCGCTCCTTCTACACCGGAGGCGGCCACACCAAGGAGTCGTACACCGAACCCGCCTTCCGCCAACACCTGCTGGGCGGCCTCCGCTACGCCACCGGCCAGGTCAAGGCCGACTGCCGGCCCCAGACCGGCTACCGCGACCTCTTCAACGGCGAGACCCACGAAGGCTGGAAGCAGGCCGGACCCGGCGGCTTCGACATCACCGACCGCGAACTCCACTCCACCGGCGGCATGGGCATGCTCTGGAACCAGGCCAAGGAACTCCGGTCCTACTCCCTCACCCTCGACTGGAAACTCACCGGCGACTCCAACTCCGGCATCTTCGTCGGCTTCCCCGCCAGTGACGACCCCTGGTCCGCCGTGAACAACGGCTACGAGATCCAGATCGACGCCACCGACGCCGCCGACCGCACCACCGGAGCCGTCTACGGCTTCAAGTCCGCCAACCTCAAGGCCCGCGACCTGGCCCTCCGCCCGCCCGGCCAGTGGAACACGTACGAGATCCGCGTCCAGGGCGAACGCCTCCAGGTCTTCCTCAACGGCATCAAGATCAACGACTTCACCAACACCGACCCCGCCCGCAGCCTCACCAGCGGCCACATCGGCATCCAGAACCACGGAGCCGCAGACCAGGCCGCCTTCCGCGACATCCGCCTCAAGGAACTCCCCTCCTGACGGAGCTCCCCCGACCGGCTCCCGCGCCCAGCTGACGGGAGCCCCCGGACGACGGTGGGCGGGGCGGCGCCGTACCCCCCGCCCACCGTCACCACCCCCCAACCCCTCTTTCCGCTGGACGAGCAGGGAGGCCGACGCCATGACCCACGCACCCCGCACCGGAATCTGGCTCATAGGCGCGAGAGGCTCCGTCGCCACCACCACCATGGTCGGCTGCGCCGCTCTCGTCGCCGGACTCCACCCACCCACCGGCATGGCCACCGAAACCCCCGAACTCGCCGACGCCGGACTGCCCCCACTCGCCTCCCTCGTCTTCGGCGGCCACGACACCACCGACTGCCCGCTCCCCAAACGCGCCGAACAACTCACCACCGCCGGAGTCCTCCCGTACGGCCTCACCCGGACCGTCACCCGCGAGCTCGAAGCCGCCGACCGCGAGATCCGCCCGGGCGGCCCCGCCCCCGGCGACACCCGCACCCACGAACAACTCATCACCGCCTTCACCCACGACCTGACGGACTTCCGCCGACGCATTGGCCTGGACCGCGTCGTGGTCGTCAATGTGGCATCCACGGAGCCGGCGTCGGGGGGCGTCGGGCTCCCACCCAGCACCCTGTACGCCGCCGCCGCACTGCGCGCCGGATGCCCGTACGTCAACTTCACCCCGTCCACGGGCCTGCGCCACCCCGCCCTCGCCGCCCCGCTCGCCGCGAGCCGACTGCCGCACGCGGGCCGCGACGGCAAGACCGGCCAGACCCTGCTCCGCGCCGTACTCGCCCCGATGTTCCGTCAGCGGGCCCTGACCGTACGCGCCTGGTCCGGCAGCAACCTCCTGGGCGGCGGCGACGGTGCCGCCCTCGCCGACCCGGCCGCCGCGGCCGCCAAGAACGCCGGGAAGGAACGCGTCCTCACCGACACCCTCGGCCCCGGCGTCGAAGGCCAGGTCCACATCGACGACGTCCCCGCGATGGGGGAGTGGAAGACCGCCTGGGACCACATCGCCTTCGACGGTTTCCTCGGCACCCGCATGATCCTCCAGACCCTCTGGCAGGGCTGCGACTCGGCCCTCGCGGCCCCCCTCGTCCTCGACCTGGCACGCCTCACGGCCCGCGCCCACGAGAAGGGCCTCACGGGTCCCTTGGAGGACCTCGCCTTCTACTTCAAGGACCCGGAAGGCACCCCACCGGCCTCACTGGCGGAGCAGTACGACCGCCTGCTGACCTTCGGCCGCACGCTGGGCGACCGCCCGGACACGGGGGACGCGGGTACGGGTGCTACGGGTGCGGGCGATACGGGTACCGAGGGCACGGGTACGGAGGACGCGAGTACGGGGGACGCGGGGACGGGGACGGTCCGATGACCCGGCGGCATACCGGTCGGGCACAGGCCTGGGCGGAACTCCTCCGCGTATCGGCACTGTTCTCGGTGCCCGGGGACGCCCTCGCGGGCGCGGCGGCGGCCGGGGCCCGCCCCGGCCGGGGCACGCTCTGCGCGATCGGCGCCTCCCTCTGCCTGTACGAGGCGGGAATGGCCCTCAACGACTGGGCCGACCGGGCCGAGGACGCCGCCGAACGCCCCCACCGCCCGCTGCCCTCCGGCCGTATCGCCCCGAGCGCCGCCCTCGCGGCCTCGGCGGCCCTGACGGCGGCCGGACTTGCACTGGCCTCCCGCGCGGGGCGCCCGCCCCTCGCGGTCGCCACCGCCCTCGCCGCCACGGTCTGGGCCTACGACCTCGGCCTGAAACACACCCCGGCGGGCCCCGCCACCATGGCCACGGCCCGAGCCCTCGACCTCCTCCTGGGCGCGACGGCCTCGACGGGCGAGAAGGGCGGACCCCACCGCCGCCGCGCCGTCCACGCCCTGCCGTCCGCCGCCCTGCTCGGGGCGCACACCTACGCCGTCACCGCCGTCTCCCGCCACGAGACCCAGGGCGGCTCCACCCGCACCCCGCTCGCCGCACTCGCCGTCACCCTGGCGGTGGCCGGGGCGGCATCGGGCGAGGTGCTCGGCGCGCGGCCCGACACCACCGTCTCCTCCCCCTCCGTGCCCCCCGCCCCCGCCCCCCACCCCACCCTCCCCTCCCGCCGGCCCCTCCCGTCCTCCTGGCCGTCTCCCTCCCGCCGGCCCCTCCCCTCCCGTGGTCTCGCCCCCCTCCTCGCCCTGGCCTACGCCCGTACCCCGGCCACCCTCCTCCTCCACGCCGCGCTCAACCCGTCCGCGGCGCTCACCGAGCGGGCCGTCGGCGGGGGGATCCGGGCCACCATCCCGCTGCAGGCCGCGCTGGCCGCCCGCGCCGGGGCGCCGGGGACCGCGCTCGCACTGCTCGGCCTGGTCCCGGCCGCGCGCGCCCTCGCCCGGAAGGTGAGCCCCACATGAGTACCGCCCGTCCCGCCTCCCGCCGGCCGGCTCCTTCCCGTGCCGGATCCGCCACTCAGGTCACCGCTCCCGCCTCCTCCCACTCGGCTCCGCACTCCTCTCCGCGCTCCTCGGGCCGCCCTCGGCTCGGCTACGGCACCAACGGCCTCACCGATCTGCGGCTCGACGACGCCCTCGGGCTCCTCGCCGATCTCGGCTACGACGGGGTCGGGCTGACCCTCGACCACATGCACCTCGACCCCCTCGCCCCCGACCTGGCCGCCCGCACCGCCCAGGTCGCCCGGCGTCTCGGCCAGCTGGGGCTCGGTGTGACCGTCGAGACCGGTGCCCGTTACGTCCTCGACCCGCGCCGCAAGCACGGACCGTCCCTGCTCGACCCGGACCCCGAGGACCGTGCCGCCCGGGTCCGGCTCCTGCTGCGGGCCGTTCGGGTCGCCTCCGACCTCGGCGCGCACGCCGTGCACTGCTTCAGCGGCGTCCCAGCGGTCGACACCCCGCCGGACGTGGCATGGAAGCGGCTCGCCTCCTCGCTCACCCCTGTCCTGGAGGCCGCGGAAGCCGCCCGTGTCCCCCTGGCCGTCGAACCCGAACCCGGCCACCTCCTCGCCACCCTGGACGACTTCCACCACCTGCGCGGACTCCTCGGCGACCCCCCGCCCGCCGTCCTCGGCCTCACCCTCGACATCGGCCACTGCCAGTGCCTCGAACCCCTCCCTCCCGCCGACTGCCTGCGCGCGGCCGCGCCCTGGGTGCACCACATCCAGATCGAGGACATGCGCCGCGGTGTGCACGAGCACCTGCCGTTCGGCGACGGTGAGATCGACTTCCCGCCGGTCCTCACCGCCCTCGCCGAACTCACCGCCACCGGCTACCCCGGGCTGACCGTCGTCGAGCTGCCCCGCCACTCCCACGCCGGCCCCGAACTCGCCCGCACCTCCCTCTCCTTCCTGCGCCGGGAGGCCCCGACATGCTGACTGTCACCGCCGCCGCCCGTACCTGGCTGGACTCCGCCCTCGCCGAGGCCGAGGCCCGAGCTCCCGGGTGGGAGGAGCGCTTCGTCGCCGCGGGCCGGCACTGCGGGCGCGAGCACGCGGACGAGGCCCGCACCCTTCTCCTCCGGGCCGCCGGCGCCGACCCCGACACCCTCACCCGTCTCTACCGGCACGGCGCCGCAGCCGAGCGCCGCGCGGTCCTCCTGGCCCTCCCCGCCCTCGTCACCGGCCCCGAGGCCGTTCCTCTCGTCGAGGACGCCCTCCGCACCCACGACACCACCCTGATCGCCGCCGCCGTCGGCCCCTACGCCACCACCCACCTCACCCCCCACGCCTGGCGGCACGCCCTCCTCAAATGTCTCTTCACCGACGTCCCCGTCACCGCCGTCGCCGGACTCGCCGAACGCGCCGCCGGTGACGGCGAACTCGCCCGGATGCTCGTCGACCACGCCGCCGAACGCACCGCCGCCGGCCGCGACGTCCCCGCCGATCTGACCCGCGTCCTCGCCCTCACCGCCCCCACCGAGGAGTCCTGATGCGCATCTTCGACCCGCACATCCACATGACCTCGCGCACCACGGACGACTACCGGGCGATGTACGACGCCGGTGTCCGCGCCCTCGTCGAACCGTCCTTCTGGCTCGGCCAGCCGCGCACCTCGCCCGCTTCCTTCCTCGACTACTTCGACTCCCTCCTGGGCTGGGAGCCCTTCCGTGCCGCCCAGTACGGCATCGCCCACCACTGCGCCCTCGCCCTCAACCCGAAGGAGGCCAACGACCCCCGCTGCGTCCCCGTCCTCGACGACCTGCCCCGGTATCTCGCCAAGGACGGTGTCGTCGCCGTCGGCGAGATCGGCTACGACTCCCTGACACCCGCCGAGGACACCGCGCTCGCCGCCCAGCTCCAGCTCGCCGCCGACCACGGCCTGCCGGCGCTCGTCCACACCCCGCACCGCGACAAGCTCACCGGCCTGCGCCGTACCGTCGACGTCGTGCGCGAGTCCGCGCTCCCCCTGGACCGCGTCCTCCTCGACCACCTCAACGAGACGACCGTCAAGGAGGCCGCCGACAGTGGCGCCTGGCTCGGCTTCTCCGTCTATCCCGACACCAAGATGGACGAGGACCGGACGGTCGCGATCCTCAAGGAGTACGGAACCGACCGCGTTCTGGTGAACTCGGCCGCCGACTGGGGCCGTAGCGACCCCCTCAAGACCCGCGCCGTCGCCCGGGCGATGCTCGGCGCCGGTTTCACCGACGACGACGTCGACCAGGTCCTCTGGCGCAACCCCGTCGCCTTCTACGGGCTCAGCGGACGTCTCCACCTGGACCTCCCCACCCCGCCGGACCTGCACGAGGGCAACTCCGTTCTCCGTGGCGGGGAATGAGGCGTCCCCATGCGCTTCCGGCACCCCGACGGCTCCACCGTCCACCTCGCCTACTGCACCAACGTGCACCCGGCCGAGACCCTCGACGGCGTCCTCGCCCAGCTCCGCGACCACTGCGAGCCGGTCCGCCGCCGCCTCGGCCGTGACCGCCTCGGCATCGGCCTCTGGCTCGCCCGGGACGCCGCCCGCTCGCTGACCACCGACCCGGCCTCGCTCCGCGCCCTGCGCGCCGAACTCGACCGCCGCGGCCTCGAAGTGGTCACCCTGAACGGCTTCCCGTACGAGGGGTTCGGCGCCGACGAGGTCAAGTACCGCGTCTACCAGCCCGACTGGACCCACCCCGATCGTCTCGCCCACACCACCGACCTCGCCCGGCTCCTCGCCGCGCTGCTCCCCGAGGACGTCACCGAAGGGTCCGTCTCCACCCTGCCCCTCGCCTGGCGCACCCCCTTCGACGCCGAGGCCGCCACCACCGCCCGCACGGCCCTGGCGACGCTCGCCGGACGGCTCGACGCCCTGGAGGAACTCACCGGGCGGAGCATCCGCATCGGGCTCGAACCGGAGCCCGGCTGCATCGTCGAGACCGTCGCCGACGCCGTCGCCGCGCTCACCGCCGCACCGAACCCGAGCCCCGCGCCAGGCACGAGCCCCGAGCCGAGCTCCGCACCGGACCCGAGCTCCGCGTCGAGCGCCGTACCGAACCCCCGCATCGGCGTCTGCGTCGACACCTGTCATCTCGCGACCTCCTTCGAGGACCCGCGCACCGCCCTGGACTCGCTCGCCGCCGCCGGCATCGCCGTGCCCAAGGCGCAGCTCTCCGCCGCGCTCCACGCGGAACACCCGCACCTCCCCGAGGTCAGGGCGGCGCTCGCCGCGTTCGCCGAGCCCCGCTTCCTCCACCAGACCCGCACCAGAACCGCCGCCGGCCTCCGAGGCACCGACGACCTCCCCGAGGCGCTCGCCACCTCCGACCACCACGTCACGACCGCCCACGGTCTTCCCGACGCGACCCCCTGGCGCGCCCACTTCCACGTCCCCCTGCACGCTCCCCCCGCCCCTCCGCTGAGCTCCACGCTCCCCGTCCTCCAGGACGCCCTCGCCCTCCTCGTCGGAGGCCCGCACCCGCGCACCCACCACCTGGAGGTCGAGACGTACACCTGGCAGGCCCTTCCGCCCGAGAGCCGCCCCCGCACCAGGGCCCGGCTCGCCGACGGCATCGCCGCCGAACTGACCCTGGCCCGCGACCTGCTGACCGACCTCGGCCTCAAGGAACTGCCATGAGCGACCCCGCGCCCGCAGCCCCCCACGCATCCGCTGCCACACCCGCACCCACCCCCCTCCTGGTTCTCGACGTCGTCGGTCTCACCCCACGACTCCTGCCGCACATGCCTCACCTGGCCGCCCTCGCCCGCAGCGGCTCCCAAGCCCCGCTGTCCACCGTGCTGCCCGCCGTCACCTGCGCCGCCCAGACCACCTTCCTCACCGGCACCCTCCCCGCCGAGCACGGCATCGTCGGCAACGGCTGGTACTTCCGCGACCTCGGTGACGTCCTGCTGTGGCGCCAGCACAACGGTCTCGTCTCCGGCGACCGCCTTTGGGACGCCGCCCGCCGCACCCACCCCGACTACACCGTCGCCAACATCTGCTGGTGGTACGCGATGGGTGCCGACACCGACATCACCGTCACCCCCCGCCCCGTCTACTACGCCGACGGACGCAAGGAACCCGACTGCTACACCCGGCCCCCGGCCCTGCACGACGAACTCACCGAGAAGTTCGGCACCTTCCCCCTCTTCCACTTCTGGGGCCCCGGCGCCGACCTCGTCTCCAGCCGCTGGATCGTCGACGCCACCCGTCACATCCTTCGCACCCGCCGTCCCGACCTCGCCCTCTGCTACGTCCCGCACCTGGACTACGACCTCCAGCGCTTCGGCCCCGACGACCCGCGCTCCTTCCGGGCCGCGGCCGCGCTCGACACCGTCCTCGCGCCGCTCCTCGCGGAGGCGCGGGCCGAGGGCCGTACGGTCGTGGTCCTCTCCGAGTACGGCATCACCCGGGTCGAGCGTCCCGTCGACATCAACCGCGCCCTGCGACGCGCCGGCCTCCTGGAGGTCCACACCCAGGACGGCATGGAGTACCTGGACCCCATGACCTCCCGGGCGTTCGCCGTCGCCGACCACCAGATCGCCCACGTCTACGTCAAGCGGCCCACCGACCTGCCGGCCGTCCGGGAAGCCCTCGCCGGCCTCCCCGGTCTGGAACGGCTCCTCGACGACGACGGCAAGAAGGAACACGGCCTGGACCATCCGCGCTCGGGGGAACTGGTCGCCCTCGCCGAGCTCGACGCCTGGTTCACGTACTACTACTGGCTCGACGACGCCCGCGCCCCCGACTTCGCGCAGCTCGTCGAGATCCACCGCAAGCCCGGTTACGACCCCGCCGAACTCCTCATGGACCCGCTCGACCCCTACGTGCGGATCAAGGCCGCCAGGGAGATCGCCCGCAAGAAGCTCGGTATGCGGTACCGGCTCGCGGTCGTCCCTCTCGACCCCTCACCTCTTCGCGGCAGCCATGGCCGCCTCCCCGCGAGCGACGACGAAGGTCCGCTCATCCTGTGCTCCACCCCCCGCGCCCTTGACGGCCGTGTCGCGGCCACCGATGTGAAGAACCTGCTGCTCAGGCTCGCCGGGGTCACGGAGACCTCGACCTGAACCCGCGCAGCCGACCGAATCCCTCCGATCGCTCCCAATCCCTCCGATCGCTCCGAATCCCTCCGGTCACTCCGAAGCCTCCGGATCGCTCCGGAACCCCCTCCGCTCCCTCCAGCTGAATCCAGTGAAGCAGGCCTTTCCGACAACCAAGGAGTTATCCACAGATGAGTCGCACTCGCCGTACCGAAGCCGCCAACGACCCCGAGCTCGTCCACAGGCTCAGCCGGCGGAACATGCTGGGCGTCGCCGCCGGCGCGACCGCCGCCGCGCTGCTCGGGGCCGCGGCCCCCGCCGCCGCGGCGGCCGAGACCACCGCATCGCCGGGCCACGGTCACGGACACGGGCACGGCCGCCCCGTCCTGCCGCCCGGCCGCCTCGGCATCCAGCTCTACTCGCTGCGCGACAAGGTCGCCACCCTCGGCTTCGCCGCCGTCTTCGCCGAACTGCGGAAGTACGGCTACGACGAGGTCGAGTACGCCGGATACAGCCAGGGCTCCGCCGGCCCCATCAGCCTCGCCCAGCTCAAGCGCCTCACCCGCGACCACGGTCTGCGCCCGATCGGCAGCCATGTCGGCTACTACGCGAGCGACCCCGCCGCGTACACCTTCGCCCAGAACCTCGACCGCGTCCTCGACGACGCGGCCGCCCTGGGCCTGCCCCACATCGGCACCGCCTCCGGGCCCTGGCGCTACGGCTCCACCGTCGACGGCTGGAAGCGGTGCGCCGAGGAGTTCAACCGGTTCGGCGCCGCGGCGAGGAAGCGCGGCATGAAGTTCTACCAGCACAACCACTCGGAGGAGTTCTCCTTCGCCAGTGACCGCCCCGACGTACGCCTCTACGACGTCCTCCTCGCCGAGACCGACCCCGACCTGGTGCACCTGGAGATGGACATCTTCTGGGCGTACGTCGGCCAGTACCGCTACTCGGTCCGTCCGGACGGCACCCCCGCCCCGTTCGACCCGCTCGACTACGTCCTCGACCAGCCCGACCGCTATCCGCTCTTCCATGTGAAGGACGGCGACCGGGACGACTCCGCCGTCCCCTACGGCTACCGGATGACGGACGTCGGTGACGGCGACATCGACTACCGGCGCTTCATCTCGGCGGTCAACCGCACCCGCCACGGCCGGAGCGCCCATCACTGGCAGGCCGAGCACGACAACCCCGTCGACTCGCTGACCTTCGCCCGCAGGTCCAGCGCCCACCTCCACTCGCTGCGGGAGAAGGGCCACTGACCCGTCCGACGGCCTCGCATCTCCGCCGACCAGGGGGTTCGAGGCCGCCGAACGCCCGTCCCGCCGCACTCTGTGTGAGCGAGGGGCGGCACCCCGTGCGCAGGGGCGCGGGAATCCGTACTTGATCAAGGATCATGAGGCGGCTTCACCCCACTGACCACGGAAAACGCTGGTGAAAGCCACCTGGAACCCCTGGTAGAGTTACATCTGTCGCCGCGAGGGAAACCCCGCAGCGGCAGACACCTTGTCCGGGTGGCGGAATGGCAGACGCGCTAGCTTGAGGTGCTAGTGCCCTTTATCGGGCGTGGGGGTTCAAGTCCCCCCTCGGACACCAGTGAAAATGCCGGTCGATCTCGTATCGACCGGCATTTCGCGTTGTGTGCGGTGCCCCGGCGGCCCGGGGTGGCATGAGGATGGGCCGCCTATCCTGGGGGAGTGATCGAGAACATTCCTCCCTGCCCCCAGTGCTCCAGCGAGTACACCTACGAGATGAACAATCTGGTGGTGTGCCCCGAGTGCGGTCACGAGTGGGTGCCCGCCGCCGACGGTGCCGGCGCCGCCACAGGTGCGGAGGCGGGCGGGGAGCGCGTGATCAAGGACGCCGTCGGCAATGTGCTGAACGACGGCGACACGGTGACCGTCGTCAAGGCCCTCAAGGTCAAGGGCAACCCCTCCGGGATCAAGGCGGGCACCAAGGTGCGCAACATCCGCCTGGTCGACGGCGTCGACGGACACGACATCGACTGCAGGATCGACGGCTTCGGCGCCATGCAGCTCAAGTCCAGCGTGGTCAAGAAGGCCTGAGCCGCGCGGCGGTTCCCGGAGAGGCGAAGCCGGGCAGCGGTTCCTCCTTCTTGCGCGCCACCACCAGGCGGCAGCGTGGGCTTCCGTCCTCGCGGGTGCCCAGGGCGTCGACGGACATGAAGGCGACCTCGAAGCCCGCTTCCTCCAGGCGGGCGCGGACGTCGCCGAGCCGGAAGGTGCGGTAGTACATGACGAACGGTGGGCGCCAGACCGCGTTCCGGACGCGCATCGTGGCGTCGAAGCCCCACAGGATCCAGTAGAGGCGGGAGCCGACCGGGGGCGGGGCTCCGATGGGGAAGGCGAACGTGCCGCCGGGGCGCAGGGAGGCGTGGACCTGGGCGAACAGGGTGCGCTGCTCGTCCGGCAGGAAGTGGCCGAAGGCGCCGAAGCTGACCGCCAGGTCGAAGACCGGTGCGAAGGGCAGGGCCTGGGCGTCGGCGCGGACCAGGCCGGCCGTGGGGTGGGCCTCGCGGGCCCGGGTCAGCATGCCCGTACTGAAGTCGACGCCGGTGATCGGGCCCGCGCACACCGAGCGGAGGACGCCAAGGCCGGCGCCGGTGCCGCAGCAGACGTCGAGGCCCGAGTCGAAGGGGCCGAGGGTCTCCAGGGTGTGGGTGACGGCGGTCAGGAGGCGTTCGGAGGTGCGGAAGGGCGTCGCGTCGAACTTGTTCGCGAGCAGGTCGTAGCCGTGCTCGACGGAGGAGAGGGCCTGGACGGTCAGCTCGCGGAGGCTGGGACCCTGCGGGGTGAACATGTTCCCGACCCTATGTGTTCAGGGGCCACGCGGGGCGGGGATCGTCCGACCTCGTGCCGTCACCGAACGTGTGCGCCCGGGTGTGGCCGGGTACGGCCCTGCGGGTCAGCGTGCGCTGCTCACCGGCGGTCCCGTCCAGGACGGCGCGATGCCCGTCAGCTGGCAGACGAGCAGGTAGAGGGGGATCGGCGGCGTGTAGGGGGAGGTGCCGTCGGGGTGGTGGATGAGGCGAGGCCGGCGGTCCGGGATCTCGGCGCCACGCGCGTAGCAGGCGGGCAGGGGCCAGGTGACGTCCTGGTCGGAGCCGGCCGGGACCAGCCACCACCACCAGTCGGAATCGGCGTAGACGCAGCCCTTGGCGGGGAGGCGGGAGAGGATCTTGAAGCCGAAGCGGGCGGGGACGCCGACGGCGTCGCAGCCGAGTCCGGTGTGCAGCCCGACGGGGACGGCGAGGCGGATGGCGCCCAGTTCGCGGGGGTGGGCGGAGCCGGTGGCGCCCGGGGTGCCGGGGCGGAGTTCGGCGGAGCGGCGGGGTTCCGGTACGCGTTCGCCGGAGGGGGACCTGCGGGTCCCGGGGAGCAGCGGGATCATGCGGGTGGCCATCGACCTCAGCACGTTTCCCCCATGCCGTGGGCCAGTTCCGCCCAGACGACCTGGGCCGTTCCGTGTCCGGTGCGGTCGGCGCCCCAGGCGGTGCACAGCGCGTCGACGATGAGGAGTCCGCGGCCGCGTTCGTCCTCGCCGCAGTCGCGTATCCGAGGGTCCGCCGGGCCGCCCTCGTCGCGCACGGCTATCCGTAGCGTGTCCTCGCCCTCGCGCAGCTCGCATATGAACCGGTCGCTGGCGGTGTGCACCACGGCGTTGGTGACGAGTTCGGAGACGACCAGGGCCACCGTGTCGCGGATGTCGGGGCCGCAGCCCCAGAGGATGAGGCGTTCCTCCGCGAGCCGGCGGGCGCGTGCGACCGACGACGTGAGGGCGGGGAGCTCGTAGGCGAAGCGGCGGACGCCATCGGTATCGGTCTGGGGCTGCGGGCGCTGGGCCATGACTCGGGGACTCATGAGACCTGAAGGCTGCGCGTTACCAGAAGCCACGACCGGTTCCTCACAACAAGGGGCAGGAGTGCCGTACGGCGCTGTCGCCGTGGCGCGGTGGCGCACGGCGGCAGCGTGTACTGGTTCACACCGGAACACTGTCCTCCTGAGTCGGACACTTGGCAAGTGGCACTCTGAAAATTCCAGAGTGCTGTGTTCTCTCTGGCCCGGCTTCGTGGCACACTCGTCGAAACAGTGCGTCGGGGAGGTCTGAGAGTGAGCGAGCCGCGGTCCGCCCCCACGGTGGGACAGGTCGTTCTCGGCAGGCGCCTGCAGGATCTGCGGGAGCGGGCCGGCCTGAAGAGGGAAGAGGCCGCGAAGATCCTCCGGGTGGCCCCGGCCACCGTCCGGCGGATGGAGACCGCCGAAGTCGCACTGAAGATTCCGTACGTGCAGCTCCTCCTGAGGGAGTACGGGATCACGGACTCCGAGGCCGAGGGGTTCATCGCCCTCGCGGAGGAGGCCAACCTCCCCGGCTGGTGGCAGCGGTTCCACGACGTGCTGCCCGGCTGGTTCTCCATGTACGTCAGCCTGGAGGGGGCGGCCAGCCTCATCCGGGCCTACGAGCCCCAGTTCGTCCCCGGTCTGCTCCAGACCGAGGACTACGCCCGCGCCATTCTGCGCAGCGGGGCGGTCGGTGGCGGCAGCGATGCCGGCAAGGACGAGGACGCCGAGCGGCATGTAGCCCTACGGATGGAGCGGCAGTCCCTGCTGACCAGGGAGGACGCCCCGAAGTTCTGGGTGATCATGGACGAGACGGTGTTCCGCCGACCGGTCGGCGCCGGGCCCGAAGTGATGCGCGACCAGCTCGACCGGCTGCTCGAAGCGTCGGAGCTGCCGAACGTCACCCTGCAGATCGCGGAGTTCGCGTCCGGCCACCACCCCGGCACCTACGGACCGTTCGTCCTCTTCCGCTTCGCCATGCCCGAACTGCCGGACATGGTCTACAGCGAGTACCTGACCGGCGCCGTCTATCTCGACGCGCGCCCCGAGGTGGCATCCCACCTGGAGGTCATGGACCGCATGGCGGCTCAGGCCGCGACTGCACAACGCACGAAGGAGATTCTCCGGGATCTCCGCAAGGAGCTGTGAATGGATCGCATATACAACGGCATGCCCGCCGCTGAGCTCGGTGCCGAGGGTTGGCACAAGCCGTGGAGCGGCGGGAACGGGGGCAACTGCGTGGAGGCCATGAAGCTGGCCGACGGCAGAGTCGCCGTGCGACAGTCCGCAGACCCTGAAGGACCGGCGCTCATCTACACCCACGGAGAGATCGCGGCTTTCATCCAGGGGGCCAAATCCGGTCAGGCTGACTTTCTGCTCACCTGACCCCTTCCGTCCCACCCCCACCGTCACGTAACTCTTGTTGTAGTGCCACTCGTTCATCCCGACCAGGAGCGCCGATGACCCAGGACCCCGCATCCCCGCGGAGTGAGATACGGATCGACACGAGCACGCCGCATCCGGCGCGTATGTACGACTGGTTCCTGGGCGGCAAGGACAACTACCCGGTCGACGAGGCGATGGCACGCCAGCTGCTCACCGTCGACGCCCGCGGCCGGGACATGGCCCGCGTCAACCGGGCCTTCATGCACCGCGCCATCCGCTGGCTCAGCGCCCACGGCGTCCGCCAGTACCTGGACATCGGTACGGGCATCCCGACCGAGCCCAACCTGCACCAGATCGCGCAGGAGGCCGCGCCGGAGTCCCGGATCGTCTACTGCGACAACGACCCGATCGTGCTCGCGCACGCGGCCGCCCTGCTGCGCTCGACCCCGGAAGGGGCCACCGAGTACATCCAGGCGGACGCCCGCGAACCCGAGATCATCCTCGAAAGGGCCGGAAAGGTCCTTGACTTCGATCAGCCCATCGCGCTGTCGATGCTCGCCCTGCTGCACTTCGTGGGGGACGAGGACAACGCGTACGACCTGGTCCGCAAGCTCGTGGACCAGCTCGCGCCGGGCAGCTACCTGGTCCTCTCCCATGTCACCGGGGACTTCAACCCCGTGGGCGCGGCGGAGGCGGTCGCGATGTACAAGGCGCGCGGGCTGACCCTGCGGCCGCGGTCGCGGGACGAGCTCGCCGCGTTCTTCGACGGCCTCGAGTTCGTCGAGCCCGGGGTCTCGCTCACCGCCGAATGGCACCCGGAGCTGGGCGAGCCGGTCCCGGTGCCGGGCGACGAGCCCATCCCGGGGTGGGCCGCGGTGGCCCGCAAGCCCTGACCCCGTCCGTACGGGAGGAGGCCCCGCCGGCATGCCGGCGGGGCCTCCTCCCGTTGCGGGTCTCTTCTCTGCGGGTCTCTTCCGGCGTGCGCTACGGCTCCACCAGCGTCACCAGGAATTCGCCGGTCCCGCCGATGTTGCCGGCCGCGTCGATCGTGCGGTACTCGATCCTGTGGGTGCCGTAGTCGGGGGTCGCGTCGTCCCACGGCACCGCACGGCTCCGGCCCAGCTTCCCGTACACGAGGTCGTCGATCACCGTGCCGCCCGGCGAGAAGCGGAACGGCGCGGCCGCGTCCGTCGGCCAGCCGTAGTACGTGTACCAGCCGTCGCCGTCGACCCGGAACTGGCTCACCACCGCGCCCTCCTGGTCGTCCCGTGCGGTCAGCCGCATCGTGAACGGCCCGTCGTACACGTACTCGACGGGCCGGCCGTGCCGCCCCACCGTGCGCAGCGGTTCCGAGAGTTCGTACGAGGCCTTCGCCGGGCGGGCGTCCACGGTCCAGCTCAACTCCTCCTCCGTACCCGCGATGCGGGCCGTCAGCGTGTGGGTGCCCGTGGTCATCCGGAGCGAACGAAGGTCCAGGTCCCGGTCGTTCGGGCCGGTCGCGACGGGGCGGCCGTCAAGACGCCAGCGCACGGCCGGGGTCCGGTCCACCGCGTGGGTGGTGTCGGCGTGGACGACCGACCGGGCGCCGACGGGCGCTCCGAGGGGAGTGTGGCCGGTGAACGCGGCCGCGATCCCGTCGCGCACGGTGGTGAGGGCCGGGTCCACCGTCCATTCGACGGTCCGGGTGAGCGCCGCCGAGGCACGGACCGCCGGGTCGCGGACGAAGGGCGTCGGGTCGGTGACGGTCGCCGTGAGGGTGTGCGTCCCGGGGGAGAGACGCAGGGTGCGCAGGTCGACGGTGCGCGCGCCGCGGGTGGGCAGCGTCCGCCCGTCCAGGCGCCAGGTCACGGCGAGCGCGCCGCCCACCGGGTGCAGGGTGTCGACCCACACCGTCCGGTCGGCCCCGACGGGGGCGGTGTTCGGCGTGTGGTCCTGGATCAGGTTCACCTTGGCGGAGATCGCCCGGACCATCACCTCGCGCTCCACCTGGTCGAAGGCGTAGCCGAGGGTCTTCATCAGGGAGTGACGGCTCGGGCGCCAGACGCCCTTCGTGCTGTACATGCCGCCCTCGTGGCGGCCGATGACGCCACCCGACTCGCTCTCCTCGCCGAGCCAGCGCCACCATTTGGCCCGCTGCCCCAGCATCTGACGTTCGGTCAGGAGTGTGTGGTGGATGGAGGAGGGCTCCGGGCCGGAGTACGTCTCGCCCGGCACTCCGCGCCCGTAGTAGTCGTACTCGTCCTGGAGGCCGCCGAGCGAATGGCCTATCTCGTGCGGGGTGATGAGGGACGAGAGCGCGTTGCCGCCGGACGCGGTGGCGTAACTGCCGCCCGCGCCGCCGTAGGTGGAGCTGTGGGCGAGGGCGACGATCTGCCGGTTGGCGCGGCTCGTGCCCGGGACGAGATCGGCGAGCGCGGCGGCCTTCCGGCTGTCGACGGTCAGCAGCCGCTGCACGCTGTTCGGATTGCAGCCGCCCCAGAACCCCATGTCGAGCGCCGTGTCGCGGGCCGGGGCGTCCAGGCCCGGGTCGCAGTCCACACCCGACTCGGCCGAAGGTGCCTCCACCGCCCAGACGTTGATGTACGAGCGGTAGGAGGCGAAGGGCTCGATGCTCCACAAGGTGTTCAGATGCCGGTCGAGGTCCGCGCGGAACGCCGGCATCTCCGCCGCGGTGTAGCCGTCGCCCATGAACACCAGGTTGAAGCGCCGGTCCGCGGGCCCGGTGGTCTGTACGGGGACGACGGCCGGACCGTCACCGGGCGTCGGCGTCTCGGCCGCCGCCGGTATGGTTCCCACCAGACCGGCGGCCAGCAGGCAGACCGCGACGACGCGGGCCACCTCTCGTCGAACTCCCGTGCGCTGTGAGGTCATGGGGCGCGAGCCTAGGCCGCGCCCCCGCTCGCGTAAAGTTGTTCGTCGGCCGTATGCCTTCCCGACGGTTTCACCGGTGCCGGCCGCCGCCTCAGTGCCGTAGGTACGCCAGCCCCGCGTGCTCCGCCGTGTAGCCCTCCACCAGGCGGCGGGCCACCGTCACCGAGTCGACCAGCGGATGAAGGGCGAAGGCCTTGACGGCGGCCGCCCGAGAACCGCTCTCCGCCGCCGCGAGGACCTCCCGCTCCACCGCCTTCACGGCCGTCACCAGGCCGACCGCGTGGTACGGCAGCGGGGACACCGCCACCGGGTGGGCGCCGTTCGCGTCCACGAAGCACGGGACCTCGATCACCGCGTCCGCGTCGAGCGCGGCGAGGGTCGTGCCGTTGCGGACGTTGAGGATCAGCGTGGCCCGCTCGCCCCGTGCGATGGCCCGCATGAGAGCCAGCGCCACCTTCTCGTAGCCGCCCGACTCCAGGTCCTCCTCGTCGCGCTCCCCGATCCCGGCCGCCTCCCGGTTGGCCGCCATGTAGGTGGCCTCCCGGTCGGCGAGCGTACGGTGCCAGGCGGCGAGGGCCGGGGTGTCGGTCTTCCCCATCTCCTGGTAGAAGGCGCCCTGTTGGTCACGCAGATACGCGCCGCGCGTCCGCTCGGCCGACCGGTAGGCCCGCACGGCCTCCCGGTTGAAGTAGTAGTAGTGCAGGTACTCGTTGGGGATCGCGCCCAGGGAGCGCAGCCACTCCGGGCCGAAGAGCCTGCCCTCCTCAAAGGAGCCGAGCGCCTCCTCGTCGGCGAGCAGCCGCGGCAGTTCGTCCCGGCCGTCGATCCGCAGCCCCCGCAGCCAGCCCAGGTGGTTGAGGCCCACGTAGTCGATCCAGGCCTTGTCCGGATCGGCGCCCAGGATGCGGGCGACCCGGCGGCCAAGACCGACGGGGGAGTCGCAGATGCCGACGACCCGGTCGCCGAGGATCCGGGACATCGCCTCCGTGACGAGGCCCGCCGGGTTGGTGAAGTTGATGACCCAGGCGTCCGGGGCGAGTTCGGCGATCCTGCGCGCGATGTGCACCGCGACGGGCACGGTCCGCAGCCCGTAGGCGATGCCGCCGGCGCCCACCGTCTCCTGGCCGAGCACCCCCTCGGCGAGCGCGATCCGTTCGTCCGCGGCCCTGCCCTCGAGACCGCCGACCCGGATCGCGGAGAACACGAAGTCGGCCCCGCGCAGCGCCTCGTCCAGATCCGTCGTCGCCGTGACACCGGGCGCGTCCGGCACCCCCTCGCCCTGCTCCGCCAGGACCCTGGCGATGGCCGAGAGCCGCCCCTCGTCGAGGTCGTACAGGGTGACATGGGTGACCCGCCCCTCGGCGTGGTCGCCGAGGAGAGCGCCGTACACCAGCGGCACCCGGAACCCGCCGCCTCCGAGAATCGTCAGTTTCATGCTCGTACGCTACTCGGACGCACCCCCTGAGCAGCGGGATCCCGCCCCGGCGTCCACCCGGCCGTCCACATGCCGGGCGCCCGCCGCGCCGCTCGCTCTCGTGCCCGTCCCGCCGCTCCCTCCCCGGGTGTCCGTCCCGCCGCCTCCTCCCGGGCGGGCGCTCCGGCACCGCGCACCCGGTGGGGGACAATGGCGGCATGTCCCGACGCAAGACCCGCCCCCGTACGTCCCCGGCCCGCCCGGCCGCGCCCGCCGTGACCCCGGAGTCACCGTGCCCGTGCGGGCTCGACGCCTCGTACGGCGTGTGCTGCGGCCGGTTCCACACGGGGACGGGCGGCAGCGCGCCCACCGCCGAACTGCTCATGCGCTCCCGCTACAGCGCCTTCGTCGTCCGCGACGAGGCCTATCTGCTGCGCAGCTGGGCGCCGGAGACCCGGCCCGCCGAGGTCGACTTCGACCCGGGGATGCGCTGGACCGGCCTGGAGATCGAGTCGGCCACCGACGGCACCGCCTTCCACCAGCACGGCACCGTCACCTTCACCGCGCGCTACGTCCACGGCGGCGAGCCCGGCGCCCTGCACGAGCGGAGCCGCTTCGCCCGCCACGAGGGCGCCTGGGTGTACGTGGACGGCGACGTCGGCGAGTAGCGAGTAGCGAGTAACGAGTAACGATTCCCGAGCGGAGCGGGGAGCCGGCAGGCGGCGGGGGGCCGGTCCCGGCCCTGACCCGGCCCGATCCCGGCCCCGGCCCCGTCCGGTCCCGGGTCAGACGGCGGTGGTCCGGCTCAGGGCGCGATCCCCGTCGCTGTCGAGCGACCGGTCGGGGAGGCCGTTCGCGAGGTCCTCGGCGACGACCTTCTTGGCGATGGCGTCCGTCGCCACCCGCAGTTCGGGTCCGCTGGGCCGACCGCTCTCCTGCTCGACGCGGTCGGACAGCCAGTCGCCCCACGCGTGCGTGATGACGTCCGCCTCGCGCTTGCCGGCCGGCGTGTGGGAGAGCAGATGGCCGTCGCGGGTCAGGAATCCCTCGTCGACCATCCGGTCGAAGACCGGCAGCAGCACCTCGGGCGGGACCCGCCGCCCCGCCGAGATCAGTCCCAGGCTCGCGTGGCCGACCGTCCGCGTGTAGAGCTCGACCTGCATCACCGCCCATGCCCCTGCCGTGTCGAGCCGTGTGTCGGAGGCGTCGAGGATCCGCCGTGCGGTGGCGAGGTCGATCCGGCGCATGATCCGCCCCACGGCGAGTTCCAGGTGCTGCGCGGAGTCGCCCGACGAGGTCGGCGCGGAGAAGCCCTCGCCCATGTCGGGTGCGGCGGCGCGCGCCGAGTCGCGGAGCGTCACCTGCTTGAGGAAGAGCGCGACGACGAAGCCGACGGCGGCGACCGGCACCGTCCAGAGGAAGACGGTGTGGAGGGTGTCGGCGTAGGCGTTGACGATGGGTTCCGCCACCTGTTCCGGCAGGCCGTGCACGCCGTCCGGGCTCTGTGCCGCCTGCGCGACCCCCGACGGGTCGAGGCCCTGGCTCCCGGCGACGGCCGCGGCCTCCGCGACCCCGGCCCGGAGGTTGGGGGTGAGGGAGTTGACGTAGATCGTGCCGAAGACGGCGGTGCCGAAGGAGCTGCCGAGCGTGCGGAAGAAGGTGACGCCTGAGGTGGCGGTGCCGAGGTCGGCGTAGTCCACGGTGTTCTGCACGGCGATGGTGAGGACCTGCATGCACAGGCCGATGCCGACGCCGAGCACGAACATGTACAGCGACGCGAGCCAGGTGCTGGTCCCCGGTTCCATCAGCGACAGGAGATAGAGCCCGATGCCCATCACCAGACAGCCGACGATCGGGAAGATCCGGTAGTGGCCCGTCTTGCTGACCACGTTGCCGCTGAAGATGGAGGCGATGAGCAGGCCGACCACCATGGGGAGGGTGCGGATGCCGGAGACGGTCGCCGAGTCCCCGTCGACGTACTGGAGGTATGTCGGCAGGAACGTCATCGCGCCGAGCATGGCGAAGCCGACGACGAAGCTGAGCACGGAGCAGACGGTGAAGACGGGATTGCCGAACAGCCGCATGGGCAGCATGGGTTCCGCCGCGCGGGTCTCCACCCAGCAGAACAGCCCGAGCGCGATGACACCGCCGACGAAGAGCCCGATGATGACGGGGGACGTCCAGGCGTACTCGTTGCCGCCCCAACTGGTCGCCAGGATCAGGGCGCTGGCTCCGACGGCGACCAGCGCGATGCCGGCGTAGTCGATGATCGGCTTGCTCGCCGAGCGTACGGAGGGGATCGTGCGGGCGGCGGCGATGACGACCAGGATCGCGATGGGCACGTTGACGTAGAAGGCCCAGCGCCAGGTGAGGTGGTCGGTGAACAGACCGCCGAGCAGCGGGCCGATGACGGTGGAGACCCCGAACACGGCCCCGATCGCGCCCTGGTACTTGCCGCGTTCGCGCAGCGGGATCACATCGGCGATGAGCGCCATCGAGGTGACCATCAGGCCGCCCGCGCCGATGCCCTGGAGGCCGCGCCAGACGATCAGCAGCGTCATGTTGGTGGCGAGTCCGCAGAGGAACGAGCCCGTGATGAAGACGATCGCCGAGATCTGGAAGATCACCTTGCGGCCGAAGAGATCGCCGAACTTGCCGACGAGGACGGTCGCGACCGTCTCGGCGAGAAGGTACGCGGTGACCACCCACGACATGTGGGCGGCGCCGCCGAGGTCCGAGACGATCGTGGGCAGGGCGGTGCCGACGATCGTCTGGTCGAGCGCGGCGAGGAGGACACCCAGCATGATCGTGCCGAAGACGATGTTGCGGCGGCGGCGGTCGAGCACGGGTGGCTCGGTGGCGGCCGAGGGCGCGGGCGCTGCGTCGCTGGTCGTGGTCACTCTCGCAGCGTCACATCGGCCCCGACCGGGTGCATGCGGGGGACGGCCGAACGGGCGGACCGGCGGGGAGCGGTCCGGCCGGACCCGTCAGGGCGTGACCGGCAGCTTCGGGTGGTGCTTGGCGAGGATCTTGTTGGCCCGGGCGAGCGCGGCGAGGGCGTGCTCCCGGTCCGCCCGGTCCTCCGCGCAGAGCGGTCCCCGGAAGCGGTACACCTCGCGCGCCGCGCAGTCCGCGTCGATCTCGGCCTGGAGGACGTGCAGCGGCAGGCAGGAGCCGATCAGCGCGGCCACGCGGTCGGGGATCGGGACGGGTACGAGGCGCGAGGGTGAGGTGATCACGGGTCAGTCCTAGTGGGTCCGGGAAGCGTGCGGAAGGGTCTGCTCTCCATACGTACCGGATCGCCGTACGGGTTCCGGCACGGCGATGTCGCGGTGGGGCAACGACGCGACGGCGCTCCGGAGGGGCGCGCGGGGGCCCGGGCGGGCGAGCGGGTACGGCCGCCGGGCGCGGCCGGGGACGTTCTCGCAGGTACGGGGCCGGGTGGCCGGCGCGGGATTGTTCACCGTCTCTGCGTATCGTCCGTACGTACGACGAACGCATGCGCGACGGGGGGATGTTGGGGGCGACGGGACGCCCGCCGAATGTGAAGCATCTCACTCGGCGGATCGGCGTCCTCCGGACAGTGTCCGGACGCTATGTCAGGATCTCGGACAGGTCGTACGAGACGGGCTCGTCCAGCTGTCCGTACCCGCAGGACTCCGGCGTCCGGTCCGGGCGCCACCGCTTGAACTGCGCCGTGTGCCGGAAGCGGTCGCCCTCCATGTGGTCGTAGCCGACCTCGCAGACCCGCTCGGGCCGCAGCGCCACCCATGACAGGTCCTTCTTCCCCGACCAGCGGCTCGGCGCGCCCGGCAGCCGAGCCCCCGCGTGTGCCGCCTCCTCCGCCCAGGCGGCCCAGGGGTGTCCGTCCGGCGGATCCATCCGAAGCGGTTCGAGCTCATCGATCAGCTCGGCCCGCCGCTGCGCGGTGAACGCCGCGCACACGCCGACGTGCTGGAGGGCGCCCTTGTCGTCGTACAGACCGAGCAACAGCGAGCCGACCACCGGCCCGCTCTTGTGGAAGCGGTAGCCGGCCACCACGACATCCGCCGTCCGTTCGTGCTTGATCTTGTACATGAGGCGGGCGTCCGGCCGGTACGGCAGGTCGAGCGGCTTGGCGATCACCCCGTCGAGGCCCGCGCCCTCGTACTGCTCGAACCACTGGGCGGCGAGTTCGGCGTCCCGCGTGGCCGGCGCCAGATGCACCGGCGCGTCCACGCCGGCGAGCATCCCCTCCAGGGCCTCGCGGCGCTCGCTCAGCGGAGTGTCGAGCAGCGACTCGTCCCCGAGTGCGAGCAGGTCGAAGGCGACGAACAGCGCCGGGGTCGTCTCGGCCAGCATGCGGACCCGGGAGTCGGCCGGGTGGATCCGCTCGCTGAGCCGGTCGAAGTCGAGGTGGCCGCCGTGCTCGATGACGATCTCGCCGTCGACCACGCAGCGCTCCGGCAGCCGGGCCGCGAGGGCCTCGACCAGCTCGGGGAAGTAGCGGGTGAGCGGCTTGCCGGTGCGGCTGCCGATGACGAGTTCCGGCCCGTCGCGGTGCACGATCGCGCGGAAGCCGTCCCACTTCGCCTCGTACTGCATCCCGGGCGGGATCCGCTTCACCGACTTGGCGAGCATCGGTTTCACGGGCGGCATCACCGGAAGATCCATGAGGGCGATTGTCCGGTATGCGCGACTTGTCGGCGAGCCCTAGGCTGACCGGCATGGCAGGCAAGGCGGCAGCGGTGGAACTGGAAGTCGGCGACCGGACCGTACGCGTGTCCAATCCGGACAAGGTGTACTTCCCCGAACCCGGCTACACCAAGCTCGACATGGTCAGCTACTACCTGGCCGTCGGCGAGGGCATCACCCGCGCCCTGCGCAACCGCCCCACCACCCTGGAGCGCTACCCCGACGGGGTGACCGGAGAGTCGTTCTTCCAGAAGCGCGCCCCGAAGTACCTCCCCGACTGGATTCCGACCGCCCACATCACCTTCCCCAGCGGTCGCTCGGCCGACGAGATGTGCCCCACCGAACCGGCGGCCGTGCTCTGGGCCGCCAACCTCGGCGCCGTCACCTTCCACCCCTGGCCGGTACGCCGGGACGACACCGACCACCCCGACGAACTCCGCATCGACCTCGACCCGCAGCCCGGCACGGACTACGCGGACGCCGTCCGCGCCGCCCACGAACTGCGCGCCGTCCTCGACGAGCACGGACTGCGCGGCTGGCCGAAGACCTCCGGCGGACGCGGCATCCACGTCTTCGTCCCGATCCTGCCGAACTGGACGTTCACGCAGGTCAGGCGGGCGGCCATCGCCTGTGGGCGGGAGCTGGAGCGCCGTATGCCGGAGGAGGTCACCATCAAGTGGTGGAAGGAGGAGCGCGGCGAGCGGATCTTCGTCGACTACAACCAGACCGCCCGGGACCGCACGATCGCCTCCGCCTACTCCGTACGCCCGCGACCGCACGCGCCTGTGTCGGCGCCGCTGCGGTGGGAGGAGGTCGACGACGCCGTGCCGCAGGACTTCGACATCAGGACGATGCCGGTCCGGTACGCCGAAGTGGGCGATGTCCACGCCGGCATGGACGACGAACGGTTCAGCCTGGAGTCCCTGCTCGAACTGGCCCGGCGGGACGAGGCGGAGCACGGCCTCGGTGATCTGCCGTACCCGCCGGAGTACCCGAAGATGCCGGGCGAACCGAAGCGCGTGCAGCCGAGCCGGGCGAAGAAGGAGCCGGAGGCGGAGGCGGAGAAGGGGCCGAGGAAGAAGGCGAAGAAGGAGGCGAAGAAGGAGGCGGGGGAGTCGAAGGAGTCCGAGGGCCCGGCGGGCTGAGGTGGTGGGGAGGGCGGGCCGGTGCCCCCGGGTGGGTACCGGCCCGCCCTCCTTTTCCACTCTAAAACAACACGAACGATCGTGCTAGCATTTTCCCATCGGCAGGATCATCAGCCGGCTGGAGAACCCGCAGGACGACCGAGGAGATCCCGGCATGTACCCGATGGCTCCGCTCATCCGCACCGCCCTGAACGTCACCGCCCGCGTCGCCCCCGGAGCGGCCGGCCGCTGGGCCTTCCACCTCTTCGTCCGCCCGCTCGGCCGGGCGCGGCCGAAACCCGAGGAACAGACGCTCTTCGCCGCCGCCCGCACCGGGCGCCTCCAGGTCCGCGGCAAGGAGGTCGTCACGTACGCCTGGGGCGACGGCCGCCGGCCCGTCCTGCTCGTGCACGGCTGGTCCTCGCGCGCCTCGCGGCTCACCGCCTTCGCCGAAGCTCTGCTGGAACGCGGCTACAGCCCCGTCGCCTTCGATGCGCCCGGCCACGGCGAATCCCCGGGGCGAGACAGCAACATCGTCGAATACCGGGAGGTCATCCGGCAGTTGCACGCGCGACACGGCGACTTCGACGCCGTCGTCGCCCACTCCTTCGGCGTCCTCGCCTCCCTCTTCGCCCTCCGGGACGGCGTCCGCACGGCCCGATTCGTCGGCATCGGCGGTGTCGGCTCCTTCGACCTGCTGATCAAGGGGTTCCAGGCCGGCCTGGGCGTGGACGACCGGGTCCTCCGGTGCATGCGGGATCACGTGGAGCGCCGGCTCGTGCCGGGTGAACCCGGCATCTGGGACCGCTTCGGAGCGGATCGCGACTCCGGTGAACTCGGCGCGCCCGTCCTGCTGTTCCACGACGACGGCGACGACATGGTGCCGCTCGTCCACTCCCGGCGGCTCGCGCGCGCCCACGGCGACCGGGCCCGGCTCGTCGTCACCCAGGGGCTCGGGCACCGGCGCATCCTGCGGGACCCGGGGGTCGTCGACGAGGCGGTGGAGTTCGTGACGGCTCCGGCGGGCGAACCCTCGGAGGGGGAGCGGGTGGCCGCGGGCTGAGAGGGGTTGCGGGGCGGTGCGACCGCGCCCCTTCCCTCTGCGTCTCGGCCGGCTACTCGGCGTCGAGGCCGTCCCGGCCCCTGTCCGTGGCCGAGGCGCGCAGCCGGGCGGTGATCCCCCGCTCGGCGCGGTCGTACGTCTGCGGGTCGCCGAGCAGGACGGACTGGGCGTTGGCCGCCTCCATGAGGGCGATCACCTCGAAGGCGAGCTGCTCCACATCCAGGTCCGCGGCGAAGTCGCCGACGGCCTGAGCCTCCGTCAACGACGTCTCCACGTAAGCGTTCCAGTCGCGGCGGGTCTGGGCGACGGCGTCGTGGACCGGGCCCGTGCGGGCGTCGAACTCGGCCGAGACCGCGTAGAAGAAGCAGCCGCCGGCGAAGACCCGGTCCGAGGAGTACG
This sequence comes from Streptomyces sp. CB02980, assembly GCF_014451325.2. Classification (GTDB taxonomy): domain Bacteria; phylum Actinomycetota; class Actinomycetes; order Streptomycetales; family Streptomycetaceae; genus Streptomyces. Next base: position 140,801 of record NZ_JACSCH020000014.1, read on the forward strand.
CGAGCCAGTTCCGGCACAGCTCGCGCACCCGCCGAGCGCCCGGCGGCACGTCCTTCAGGGGCGTGACGACGTTCTCGGCGAAGACGGCGGCCGCGGCCCTGATCGTGGAGAGCTGGAGCTCCTCCTTCGAGCCGAAGAGGGCGAAGACGCCGCTCTTGCTCAGCTGGAGCTCGGTGGCGATCCGGCCCAGGGAGAGGCCGTCGAGCCCTTCGACCGAGGCGATGTCCATGGTCCGGCCGAGGACGAGCCGCCGGGTCTGGTTCCCGCGCTCGACGCGCCCGTCCGTCTTGGTCCCGGTGTCGCTCATGCCCTCATCCTACTGAACGCACGACCGTGCGGAAACTTTGCCGCCCGCTGCCCGGCCCGCCGCCCGCCGCCCGCCGTCGGTGGTCCGCCGTCCGTAGCCGGTGGTCTGGGGCCTACCGCCGGTGGTCCGCCGTCCGTCCGGACTAGCCGGTCCGCTCGCCGGGGTCCCTTCGCTCCGCCGGGGCGAGCAGCAGCACCTCCAGGGCGCGGGCGCAGGCCCGGGCCTGCGCGAGGTACCAGTCGAGCCGGGCGTCGGTGATCAGCTCCGGTGTCGCCCGCACCGCGAGCGCGAAGCGCGCGTGCCCCGTCCGCTCCAGGACCGGCACGGCCACGGTCCGCACCCCGTGGGCCGACTCCCCGTCGTTGAGGGCGTACCCGGCCTCCCGTACGCGAGCCAACTCGGCGGCCAGCGCGGGAGGTTCGACGATGGTCCGCTCGGTGAACGCGTACAGCGGCGGCAGGGAGCGCGGGCCCGCCTCACCCGCCCGGGGCCACGCGAGGAGCACCTTGCCGAGCGCCGTCGAGTGCAGCGGTCGGCGCAGCCCCACCTTCGGCGTCACCGAGCCGCCCGCGACGATCACCACGTGCGGGCCGCTGCGCAGGGCCAAGTCAGCCGTGGCGCCGGTCCGTTCGGCGAGATCGGACAGCTCGGGCGCGGCCAGATGCAGCCCCCGCTGGTGGTACGAGAGCCGTCCCAGCTCCGTCATCGCCGGGCCGAGCCGGTAGCGGGCGGTCCGGGCGTCCTGCTCCAGGAATCCCGCGCCGAGCAGGGTCCGGGCGAGTCGGTGCGCCGTGGACGTGGAGAGTCCGAGCCGTCGCGCGAGGTCGGAGGCGCTCAGGTCGGGCCCGTTGTCGTGGAAACAGTGCAGTACATCCAGTGCGCGGCGGACCGCCTGGGCGCCCGCCGGGGGTCGGGCGATGCCGGCCTCGGTCGTCATAGGGTTCGCTCCCCGTGGGTGATCGGGCTCCCACGCTCCCACATGGCGGGAGCCGAATCAGGGCCCCGGCGAGGTCGGAAACACGCCGTTCATATGCAATCCCACATGGTGGGAGGCGAGTTGTCGGCGACAGAGCTTCCGTGGCAGGGTTCCGGCCAAGCCACCACAGCGGCACCGAGCCGGAGGGAGCAGGGCCAGTCATGAACGCACGACGTACCGATCGACGTACCGCACGGCGCACCGCGCGATGTGTGCGCACGGCCTCTCCCGCGCCGCTCGTCCTCACCCGGCGCCGCCACATCGACCTGGCGCGCGTCGCGGGGGCCGGCTGTCGCTGAGGCGGCGCGGGGCTGACGTCGTCGGCTGAACCCTTCCCCGGGAGCCTTCGCGCCGGGTGTGCCACGAGGACACGACGGGCGCGCCGACATCGTGCTCGGTGCGAGATTCGGTCCCATGCGGGTGTCCCGCCCCGGGCGAGAACCCGTCCCACGGCAGGGTCCGGTCCCACGGCAGGGTTCGATCCCACGTGAGCCTCGCTCGCCAGGTCTCGATTCCTCGCCAGCGCTCTCTTCCTCACCGGGAGTCACATCCGCCTGGAGCGCCGCCCGGCCCACCTCCCCGTCGCGTGCCCATCGGCCCGACCGGCCTTCCCCCTTCCCCCATCCCTCGTACCCCCGTACCCCCTTCATCCCTGCCCCGGCCGCCCCCGCCGTCGCTCGACGTTCCCTCGCGCCCGGTCGCCGCCCCCGCCCTCCGCCGTCCCACCTCACCCCGGGAAGTCCCTCCATGACGTCTGCCCGCGTGCCCGACACGCTCTGGTTCACCCGCTGCCCCGTGCCCACCGCCACCGGTGTCGCCGCCGATCGCGGCTGGTTGGAGCGGGAGTTCGCGCCCGACGGCATCGCCGTCCGCTCCCTCCAGGACGCCGAGCCCGGCGTCGACCGCGCCACCCACTTCACCCACGCGCTGCCCGGCCTCTTCCGTGAGGGCGGCAACGTGCCCGCGCTGTGGGCCCGTTCGCGCGGGGAGCGGACCCGGCTCGTCGGGCTCACCTGGATCGAGGAGCGTCAGGTGGTGCTCGTCGCTCCCGGTTCCCCGGTGCGGGGAGCCGCCGCCCTGCGCGGGCTGCGGCTCGCCCTGCCCCGGCACTCGGTCCCCATCGACTTCTGGCGGGCGATGGCCCTGCGCGGTTTCGAGGGCGCACTCGCCTCCGCCGGGTACGGGCTCGGCGACGCTCGTCTCGTCGACGTACCCGCCGACGGGCATTGGGGCCAGTGGGCCGCGGAGCTGGACGCCCTGCGCCGGGGCGAGGTGGACGCCGTCTACGTGAAGGGCGCCCTCGCCGTCGAGGCGGCCCGCCGCGCCGGGGCCGAGGTGGCCCTGGAGCTCGACGAGCTCCCCGACCCCGCGCACCGCGTCAACAACGGCACCCCCCGTCCCCTCACCGTGCACCAGGACCTCCTGGACGAGCACCCCGAGCTCGTCGCCCGCTTCCTCGCCGTCCTGCTCCGCGCCGCCGACTGGGCCGCCGACGAGCCGGACGAGGTCGCCCGGATCCTCGGCGCCGAGACCGGTGCGGGGGCCGAGGGGGTGGCCGGGGCCTACCGGCCCGGCACCCACCGCACCCTCCACGCGGACCTGTCCGACACCCGACTCGACCTGCTCGCCCGGCAGGAGGAGGCCCTGCGGGTCCACGGGTTCCTGCCCGAGGCCGTGGACGTACGCGCCTGGGCCGACCCGGAGCCGCTGCGACAGGCCCGCCGGCAGGCGGCCGTCGCCCCGGTGCGGACGTCGCCGCAGCCGATTCCGTAACCGGCCGCCCCGTCACCACGCCCCACGCCCACCCTCCGCATCCCGAAGGACGACCGCCATGCGCCCACTCGCCCCCATCACCCCGCCCGCCACTCGCACCACTCGCGTCGCTCTGGCGGTCCTCGCCGCCCTCTCCGTTCTCACCGCCTGCGGCGGCAGCCCCGCGGCGGACTCGGCCGTCGGTCAGGGTGCCGGAGACGGGCCGAAGGGGGCGAAGGGCACGGTCACCATCCGCATCCCGGACCCCGGGAACGCCGGCGTCCTCGCCCGCGGCAAGAAGGACGGGAGCCTCGACAAGGCTCTCGCCGCGGTCGGCGCCAAGGTGGCGTGGACCGGCAGCGCCGGTCCCTTCGCCCCCGCCGCCCAGGCGATGAACGCCGACCAGCTCGACATCGCGACCGGTTCGATCACCTCCGGCATCACCTCTCTCTCCCAGAGCCCCGGCTTCGCGTTCTTCACCGCCACGGCACCCGACCCCGTCGGCGAGGGCATCCTCGTCCGTGAGGGCTCGGACATCGACTCCGTCGAGGACCTCGTCGGCCGCAAGGTCGCCGTCAACAAGGGCGGCACGGGCGAGTACCTGCTCCTCAAGGCCCTCGCCAAGGCCGGCGTCCCCGCCGACAAGGTCGAGCGGGTCTATCTGCGCCCGGACCAGACCGCCGCCGTCTTCAACGCCGGCCAGGTCGACGCCTGGGCCGTCTGGTCCACCTACGCCGTCGCCGAGATCGGCTCGGACAAGGCCCGCTTCGTCGCCGACGGCACCGCCATCGGATCCGACAACTACAGCCTCAACGCCGTTCGTTCGGGTTTCGCCAAGGACCATCCCGAGGTCGTCAAGGCGCTCTACGCCTACCTCCACGACAACAGTGCGAAGGAGAAGAAGGACCCGGCCGCCTATCTGAACGTCTTCACCGACGCCGGCCCCACCGCCGTCAACGGCAAGGCCAAGGAGGTCCAGATCTCCTTCACCGGCAAGGGCGGCACCGTCGACCCGATCCGGCCCGAGGACATCAAGCGCTTCGAGACGGTCGCCCGGTTCTACGCCGACCAGAAGGTCACCCCGAACAGGGTCGACATCGCCGCCCACCTCCTCGACATCGAGAAGCTGTCATGACGGCCCCGACCACCGCGACCACCACCCCCACCCCCAGGTCCGCGACCGCGCCCACCAAGGAGACGCCCGCGGACGGCGGCGGCACCGTCGGACTCGTCACCCCCCGGCCCCACGTCCGCCGCCCCCGCTCCCGTACGTACTCCCTCATCGTCCGCGCCCTCGGCCCGATCGCCCTCCTCGCCCTCTGGTGGACCTCCTCCGCCACCGGCGTCCTCACCCCCGACGTGCTCGCATCCCCCTCCCAAGTCATCGACGCAGTAGGTGAGTTGTGGGGCAACGGGCAGCTGCCCGACGCGCTCGCCACCTCCCTCACCCGCTCGGGGATCGGCCTCGTCATCGGTCTCGCCGCCGGGCTCACCCTCGGCATCACCACCGGCTTCACCCGACTCGGCGACGAACTGCTCGACTCCTCGCTCCAGACCCTCCGCACGATCCCGTTCCTCTCCCTCGTCCCCCTCTTCATGGTCTGGTTCGGGATCAACGAGACCGCGAAGATCCTGCTCATCGCGGTCGCCACCACCTTCCCGATGTACGTCTCCACCAGCGGGGGCGTTCGCAACACCGACCGCAAACTCGTCGAGGCCATGCGCAGCTTCGGGCTCGGCCGGCTCGCGATCGTCCGTCAGGTCGTCCTCCCCGGAGCCCTGCCCTCGCTCCTCGCCGGCCTGCGGCTCTCCATGACGCTCAGCGTCATCGCGCTCATCGCCGCCGAGGAGATCAACGCCACCGAAGGCATCGGCTATCTGATGTCCCAGGCCCAGAGTTACGCCCGCACCGACATCCTCGCCGTCTGCATCCTCGTCTACGGTCTGCTCGGCCTCACCGCCGACGTTCTCGTCCGCGGCCTGGAGCGGGTCCTCATGCCCTGGCGCACGGCCGGCCCCGGGGGAGGAGCCCGATGACGCCGTCCACATCGACTGCCGCCACGGCGGTACGGGTACGAGGCCTGCGCAGGGTCTTCGGTACCCGACCCGTCCTCGACGGTCTCGAACTCGACCTGAAGCGAGGCGAGTTCCTCGCCCTCCTCGGTGCGAGCGGCAGCGGCAAGACCACCCTGCTCCGGATCCTCGGCGCCCTCGACGGAGCCGACGGGGGAGAGGCGCTCGTCCCCGAGGCCCGCACGATCGTCTTCCAGGAACCCCGGCTCATCCCCTCCAAGAAGGTCCTCGCCAATGTGACCGTCGGCCTCCCGCGCGGCGCCGCGACCCGGACCACCGGACTGCGGGCGCTCGCCGAGGTCGGTCTCGAACGTCACGCGGACGCCTGGCCCGCCACCCTCTCAGGCGGCGAGGCCCAACGCGTCGCGCTCGCCCGTGCCCTGGTCCGGGAGCCCGAACTCCTCCTCCTCGACGAGCCGTTCGCCGCCCTCGACGCGCTGACCCGGCTCCGGATGCAGGACCTGGTCGGCGAGCTGCGCCGGATCCACCGCCCGGCCGTGCTCCTCGTGACGCACGACGTCGACGAGGCCGTGCGCCTCGCCGACCGGGTCGCCGTCCTGCGAAACGGCCGGCTGGTCACCGACGAGCCCGTCACCGTCCCCCGCCCCCGCGACCCCGGCGACCCGGCCTTCGTGGCCCTGCGCCGCCGCCTCCTCGCCGACCTGGGCGTCCACGCGCCCGGGGAGGCCCCCACCTCCACCCCCGAGCCCGCCCCCGCACCTCCCGAAGGAGCCTCCGCATGAGCGTCGTCATCGGTGTCCACCGCAGCAACCCCTCCCTCTACCACCTCTCCCGGCTCGGCTACGCGGAGGAGGAACTCGCCGCGCTCGGCGAGACCGTGACCTGGCACCCGTACACCGACGGGGTCCGCACCGGTGCCCATCTCGCCGACGGCACCATCGACTTCGGCGGCACCGGCTCCACCCCGCCGGTCACCGCGCAGGCCGCCGGACACGACATCGTCTACACCGCCGTCTCGGCGCCCCGCCCCGACCACGGCGCCCTCCTCGTCCCCGAGGACAGCCCGGTCCGTACCGTCGCCGATCTGAAGGGCGGCACCGTCCACCTGGCCGTCGGCTCCTGGCAGACCCACCTCGTCGCCAAGGCCCTGGACGACGCGGGCCTCTCGTACGCCACCGACATCACCGCCGTACGCGCCGACCCGGGCAGCGAGGAGAAGCTCCGTACCGGCGCGATCACCGCCTGGGTGGCCCAGGGTGCCGAGCTCGCGGCCGCCCGCCGCACCGGCGGGCTGCGCACCCTGATCCGTACCGGCGAGGTCATCACCGACCGGTCCGTCTTCTTCACCCGCCGCGACCTCGCCGAGCAGCGCCCCGAGGTGGTGGAGGCGCTCACCCGGGCGCTCCGGCGGGCCGACGACTGGGCCGCCGCGCACCCGCGCGAGGCCGCCGAGATCGCCGCCGCGGACCAGGGCGGCACGGTCGACGACTGGGAGACCGCGCTGCGCGCCCTGCCCTGGACGATCGAGGAGGTCGGAGCGGAGTTCGTCGCCGAGCAGCAGCAGGCGGCCGACATCTTCCACCGCACCGGGTTCATCGACCGCGCGATCAGCGTCGCCGACGCCCTGCCCCGGAAGGCCGGCTCCCGATGACCTCACCGGCACCCGAAGTCCTCTGGTACATCATCCCGCGCGAGGGCGCGTACCCCTGGGAGCCGGCGGGCCGCCGCCCCGTCGACCTCGGCTACCTCACGCAGCTCGCCGGAACCGTCGAACGCCTCGGATACACCGGCGCGTTGCTGGCCACCGACCTCTACGACGTGTGGCCGCTGGGTTCGGCGCTCGCGGCCTCCACGAGCACCCGGTTCAAGCCGCTGCTCGCCGTCCACCCGGGGCTGATCGCACCGACCCTGCTCGCCAAGATGGCGCTGAGCTTCGACAACCTGTTCGGCGGGCGGCTGCGCTTCAACGTGGTCAACGGTTCCACCGCGTCGCTGCGCGAGTACGGGCTCCACGTCGAGCACGACGAGCGGTACGAACTGAGCGCCGAGTACTGGTCGATCGTCAAGCGCCTGACGGCCGGCGAGGTCTTCGACCACAAGGGCCGCTTCTACGACCTCAGGAACGCCGGCGCCTCCTTCCGCGATCTGCGGCCCGTCCAGGAGCCGCACGTCCCGCTCTGGTTCGGTGGATCCTCGGCGCCCGGGATCGAGATGGCCGCCGAGCACGTCGACGTCTACCTCACCTGGGGCGAGCCGCCGCACCTGCTGAAGGAGAAGCTCGACCACGTACGGGCCCGGGCCGCCGCCCACGGGCGTACCCTCCGCATCGGCCTGCGCCTCCACCTCATCGTCCGCGACACCGAGGACGAGGCCTGGGCGGCGGCCGACCGGCTCCTGGACGTCACCAGTGAGGCGACGTACGCGCGGCAGCTCGGCGAGCGGGCGGGCGAGGACGGTGTGGGCTGGCAGCGCCAGTTCCGCCAGCACGGCGGCAGGGTGCCGGCCAGGGCGCGCGAACTGGAGACCCATCCGAACCTCTGGCCCGGCATGAGCCTGTTCCGGCCCGGTCCGGGCACGGCGGTCGTCGGCTCCGCGGCCCAGGTCGTGGACCGGCTCAAGGAGTACCAGGACCTGGGCGTGGACACCTTCATCCTGTCCGGAAACCCGCTCCTGGAGGAGGCCTACCGGGTCGCCGAAACCGTTCTTCCCGCCCTGGGCGTCAGTCGCTGAGGTCCCACACGGCCCACTCCGTGAACGGTTCGTCCTGGACGTAGATCCTGGCCGCACGTGCCACGACCCGGCGGCGCCCGAGGGGCGTACCGTCGGGCCGGGTGAGGACGGCGGCACCGGCCGGCTCGACGGTGGCGTCGGTGAGCTCGCCGTACGCGACCCGGTCCCGCTCGTCGCCGTAGCCGCCGAAGAAGGCGACCCGCCCTTCGTGGACGGCGACCGCCGAGGCGCCCCGCACGGTGTTGGCGCGCACGCGCACGGGCCGGTCGGGGCGGATCTCCAGGAGCGGGAAGTCGGTGTACGGGCAGGCCCAGACGACGGAGTCGGACACGTTCAGGGCGTAGCAGTCCATGATCCAGCCGGCCCCCGGCACGTCGCCGGAGTCCCACTGGAGGTCACCCGTCGCGCTCCAGCGGCGGATGCCCGCCGGATTCTCGTCGAAGTGTCCGACCCAGAGAGCACCGCTCGGGTCGGCGAGCAGGTGCTCGATCGCGTCCCCGACGGTGAAGGACCGGGTCTCGCGGCCCAGCGCGTCGAAGACCTGCACCTGGCTGCCGTGGGCGTCGCCGCGACGGGCGCGGGCCGAGGCGACGACGAAACCGCCGTCCGGCAGCCTGTCCAGGTACGGGAACCGGGCTCGCAGGGCGCTCAGTTCCGTGGCCTCGACGCCGCCGTCGTCCCGCACGGAGACGACCAGCGCGTCGAAGGGGTGCCTGTCACCATCGGGCTCAGGAGCGCGCTCGGCGAGCAGCCAGTGGGCGGCACCGAAGGCGTCGACGGTGCTGGTGAGGACATGACGGTCGTGGTACGTGCGGGGCAGGCGGGCGTAGGGCACGAGTGCGGAGGTCTGCACGGGTGGGCTCTCCTCGGTGGCGCGGGTACGGGTGACGGGCACAGGGGCGGGAGTCACCCGGTGGATCGCGAGCGAGGGAGAGCGGAGCGGGGCGCCTACGCGGCATGGGCCTTTCTGGTCGTCATGCGGCGATCCTCGCCGATGCCCGGCGATGCGGCAAAGAGTTTCGGCGCGCCGCGTTGAAAACAGCCGCGAACGTCGCATTGATCGAACGTTGATGGCTCGTTTACGGCCCTCCGGCAGCGTGTACGGCATGCAGACCTACACCACCGTACTGACCGCACCGGAGCCCGACATGAACTGGCAGGAGACCGCTCTGTGTGCTCAGGCCGGGCCGGAGTTCTTCTTCCCGGCGCCCGGCTCGTCCACCCGCGAGGCCAAGCAGCTGTGCGGCGCCTGCGAGGGCCGGGTGGCGTGCCTGGAGTACGCGCTGCGCAACGACGAGCGGTTCGGGGTGTGGGGCGGTCTCTCCGAGAAGGAGCGGTTCCGTCTCAAGCGCCGAGAGGGCTGAGCGGGGTCGCGGACGCCTCGGCGCGGGGGTACGAGGGGTGTCCGGGGCGCGCAGCGAGACGGGCGCAGCGAGACGGTGCAAGGAGACAGGCACGACGAGACGGCACGACGAGACGGCACACGAGACAGGCGCAGCGAGACGGGCGCGGCAGGCTGATCAGCCTGCCGCGCCCGTCTCGTGTCGTCGCTCGCGACCGGAGGGGCCGCTCAGCGGGCCGCCCGGTCGGTCGCCCGGTCCGTCGCTCAGCCGGCCGCGCGGGCGGCCATGCGGGCCTTGCGGGCGGCGAGCTTCTCGTCGAACTTGCTGGCCTCGGAGTCCAGGCCGTTCATGTACAGCCCCAGCTCCTCCTGCGCCTGCAGCCCCTCCGGCCCGAGGCCCTCGATCTGGAGGACCTTCAGGAAGCGGAGGACGGGCTGGAGCACGTCGTCGTGGTGGATGCGCATGTTGTAGATCTCGCCGATCGCCATCTGCGCCGCCGCCCGCTCGAAGCCGGGCATGCCGTGTCCGGGCATCCGGAAGTTGACCACGACGTCCCGCACGGCCTGCATGGTCATGTCGGGGGCGATCTCGAAGGCCGCGCCGAGCAGGTTGCGGTAGAAGACCATGTGCAGGTTCTCGTCGGTGGCGATCCGGGACAGCATCCGGTCGCAGACCGGGTCGCCGGACTGGTGGCCGGTGTTCCGGTGCGAGATGCGGGTGGCGAGCTCCTGGAAGGCGACGTACGCCACGGAGTGCAGCATCGAGTGGCGGTTGTCGGACTCGAAGCCCTCGCTCATGTGCGCCATCCGGAACTGCTCCAGCTTGTCCGGGTCGACGGCGCGCGAGGCGAGCAGGTAGTCGCGCATCACGATGCCGTGCCGGCCCTCCTCGGCGGTCCAGCGGTGCACCCAGGTGCCCCAGGCGCCGTCGCGGCCGAAGAGGCTGGCGATCTCGTGGTGGTAGCTCGGGAGGTTGTCCTCGGTGAGCAGGTTGACGACGAGGGCGATCTTGCCGATGTCGGTCACCTTGGACTGCGCCGGGTCCCAGGCCTCCCCGTCCTCGAAGAAGCCGGGGAAGTTACGGGCGTCGGACCACGGCACGTACTCGTGCGGCATCCAGTCCTTGGTGACCTTCAGGTGCCGGTTGAGCTCCTTCTCCACGACCTCTTCCAGCGCGTAGAGCAGCCGCGCGTCGGTCCACCCTGTCGAGCTGCCGAGGTGGGGAGAGGTGAGCGTCACGGGGACTCCTGGGGACGGAGAGAGGAGATACGGGCATACCTACGAATCCGTAGGTTACGAAACCGTAGGTTAAGGCTCCGTAAGGCGTCGGCCAAGCCCGTCCCGGCGATGTCCGGTTACGTTCCGTTATGTGCGCTGCTCCGGTGGGGCGCCGGAGGCGCAGGTCACGTCCTCGGTGCCCTGCGTCGGTCCTTCGAAAAACTACGCAGAGCAGATGCCCGGCGGCTCGGCGCAGTCGGCCGGCGGCCCGAAGCGGATGGCTTTCCGGGGCGCGGGCAGCGGTTCGCGGCCCGAAGCGGATGGCTTTCCGGGGCGCGGGCAGCGGTTCGCGGCCCGAAGCGGATGGCTTTCCGGGGGCGCGGGCGGCGACCGGCCGCCGCCGGTCAGAGCAGATGGTCCGCCGCGCCGGCCTTCACTGCGCGGATCAGCGCCCGCAGCGCCTCCACCGAGTCGCCGACGTACGCGCCGGGGGTGAGCGTCGAGCCGATGTACGCCCGGCCCGCGTCGTCGAGGCCGAACCGGAAGCAGTTGGCGCCCTCGCTGCAGAAGGCCTCCTCCCAGTCGATCTCGACGGCGGGGTGGGCGGACCGGGGGGCGACGGCGGCGCCGGCCGGTGCGGGGGAAGTGGCGGTGGAGGCGGTGGTGAGGTTCATGGTGTGGGGGTCCTTCACAGTTCCCGGGCGACGGTGCGGACGAACGCGCGTGAGTCTTCCGTGGACAGGGTGAGCGCGCGCAGTCGGTCCAGCAAGCCCCGGTATCGACGCAGTTGCATGTCGGCGTCGAGGAGGAGGGAGCCGTGGGACGAGTCGAGCTGCACGGTGTCGAGCTGTGCCACGGGCGCGGCCACATAGGTGAACGACTGGCCCGCCCCGGGGAAACCCCCCGCGCTGAAGGGGATGACGCGCACGGCGACGTTGTCCCGCTCGGAGTGCGCCAGGATGTGCTCCAGCTGCTGCCTGGCGACCTTCGGTCCGCCGAACTGCATGCGCAGCGCCGCCTCGTGGATCACCGCCTCGTACTGGACGGGCCGGTCCCGGTCGAGGACCTCCTGGCGGCGGAGCCGCAGGGCGAGCCGGGCCTCCAGGTCGGGTCCCGGCAGCGGCGGGACGGCGGTGTCGAAGACGGCTCGCGCGTGCTCCTCGGTCTGCAGGATGCCCGGGACGTGGGTGGTGACGGCGGTGTGCAACTCCCAGGCGTGGTGTTCAAGTTCCGCGATGTCGATGAGGGCGGGCGGCAGCAGTCCGCGGTGCTCCTCCCACCAGCCGCGGTCCCGCGCGTGGGCCATGGCGGCGAGGAGGTCGACGAGCCCGGTGTCCGGGCAGCCGTAGTTGAAGGCGAGGGTGCGGACGCGCTCGGGGCTGATCCCGAAGCGGCCCGACTCGACGTTCGGGATGCGGGTGCGGTCGACGCCCAGGAGGGCGGCGGCCTGCTGGGCCGACATCCCCGACTGTTCGCGCAGTTTGCGCAGTTCGCTCCCGAGTCGCTGCTGTCGTGCGGTCGGGCTGCTCCTGGGTGGCACGCTCGCTCTCCCCTTCGTTGCGTGACGCCGTTATGGCCGGAATGACACGAGTACCTGCAAGTAGTAGCACTGTGCTCCGGTCTTGCGCTACGGTCGGTAGCGCCAGTCTCACACGGGGCTACCGACCGTGTGGAGGGACCCCCCATGCACCCCCATGCACAGGAGAAGTGAGCAACCCGATGAAGGGCGCCCTGCGTTGCCTCCCGTCCGCCGTCGCGGCCGGGCCCATACCCCCCGCCACGGAGAACCTCAGCTACTCCATGCTCCTCCCCGGAGGCGCCTATTGCGCCGGACTCGCACGCCGGTCGATCGAGTCGCTCCTCGACCGGCACGGCCTCGACGACCTCTGCGAGACCGCTGCCCTCGCCGCCTCCGAACTCGTTGCCGCGGCCTACCGGTTCACCCCCGACCGGGAGATGATCCTGCGCGTCCGCTGGCAGTACGAGGCGCTACGGATCGTGCTGTACGACCAGCATCCCGCCCACCACTCACCAGGCGCGGCCGAGGAATGCCGCGACCGCCGCAGCCGCAGCATGTGGCTGCTGGCCGCGGCGGTCGACGCGCACGGTGGCGACTGGGGGCTCGCCCCCGTCCTCACTCCGGGCGGCGGCACCAAGTCCTGGGCGTTACTCCACTGCTAGACCGGAGTGAGCCCGTCCTACCGGGGGCTCGACGCCGCTCCCCGTACCTCCTCCGCCGTCGTCGGCCGCAGCTCACCGTCCAGCAGCAGCCAGCGGGTGATCCCCAGCGATTCCAGGAACGTCACGTCGTGGCTCGCCACGATCAGCGCCCCTTCGTACGCGTCGAGGGCCGCCGTCAGCTTCCGTACCGATGCCATGTCCAGGTTGTTCGTCGGCTCGTCCAGCATCAGCAGCTGGGGAGCCGGCTCCGCGAGGAGCAGCGCCGCGAGGGTCGCCCGGAACCGCTCCCCGCCCGACAGGGTGCCGACGGGCTGATCCGCCCGCGCTCCCCGGAACAGAAACCGTGCCAGCCGCGCCCTGATCGCGTTCCCCGTCGCCGTGGGCGCGAACCGGGCCACGTTCTCCACCACGCTCAACCCGTCGTCGAGGACATCGAGTCGCTGCGGAAGGAAACGGAGCGGCACCCGTGCCTCCGTCTCGCCCGAAACCGGCTCGAGCTCCCCGGCGATCGTCCGCAGCAGCGTCGTCTTCCCGGCGCCGTTCCTGCCGACCAGCGCGATCCGCTCCGGACCGCGCAGCTCGAACTCGCCGGCCACCCGAGCCCCGTACCGCAGCTCCAGACTCCGCAGGAACAGCACCTCGCGGCCCGGCGGCACCGAGGTGCGCGGCAGTTCGACGCGGATCTCGTCGTCGTCCCGCACCGCCTCCACGGCGGCGTCGAGCCGTTCCCGGGCCTCCGAGAGGCGCTCGGTGTGCAGCGCCTTGTGCTTGCCGGCCGAGACCTGGGCCTCGCTCCTGCGGTTGTTCGCCACGATCTTCGGAACGACCTTGTTCTCGAAGCTCTTCTGCCCGTACCGCTTCCGGCGGGCCAACTTCATCTGGGAATCGGCGAGTTCCCGCTTCTGTCGCTGAACGTCCGCCTCGGCGACGCGGACCATCCGCTCCGCCGCGTCCTGTTCGGCGGCGAGTGCGGCCTCGTAGTCGGAATAGGCGCCGCCGTACCAGGCGACGGCGCCGTCCCGCAGATCGGCGATCTGGTCGACGCGCTCCAGGAGTTCACGGTCGTGGCTGACCACGACCAGGACTCCGGACCAGTTCTCCACCGCCTCGTACAGCCGAGCGCGGGCGTGCAGATCCAGATTGTTGGTCGGCTCGTCGAGGAGCAGCACATCGGGCCGGGCGAGCAGCAGCGCGGCGAGGCGCAGCAGGACGGACTCGCCGCCCGAGACCTCGCCGACGGTCCGGTCGAGACCGACGGCGCCGAGCCCGAGCTGGTCGAGGGTGGCGCGGGCCCGCTCCTCGACGTCCCAGTCGTCGGCGAGGGCGGTGAAGTGCTCCTCGGCCGCGTCGCCCGCCTCGATGGCGTGCAGGGCCGCCCGCTTCGCGTCGATGCCGAGGATCTCGTCCACGCGCCGGGAGGTGTCCAGAACCAGGTTCTGGGGGAGGTAGCCGAGCTCGCCGGTGACCCGGACCGTGCCGGAGGCCGGGGTCAGCTCGCCGGCGATCAGCTTCAGGAGCGTGGACTTGCCGGAGCCGTTGAGCCCGACGAGCCCGGTGCGGCCGGGGCCGACCGTGAGCCGGAAGTCGTCCACGACCTCGGTGCCGTCGGGCCAGGAGAAGGAGAGCGAGGTGCAGGTGATGAAGGTGGGGTGATGCGCCATGGAGGCCTCCCGGATGCGTGAGCGCAGACGTGACGTGATGCGACGCGTGGAGACACCGGGGCGCGGGCTGTCTGTCGTCAGAACGGCTCGTACGCCGAGGTCGAGAACGGCACACGCGGCACAGGGGGCACGCGCGGCACGGTGTCTCGCAACCTCAGACGAGCAACGTCCTTCTCCGATCAGACGACGACGTGGACGTGATGAACGGTAGGCCGGGGAGCGGGAGGGGAGCAAACGAATTAGGGGGCCGAGCCGAGCATGACCGGGGAACGGGTGCCGGGGTGTCGTGCCGGGTGACCGGAAACGGGTGCCGGGGCGTCATGCCCGGTGACCCGGGGCGATCGCCTACGGATGCTCGCGCAGCAGCTCCGCCAGATCCTGGTCCCAGTCCAGGTACTGGTGCTCGCGCCCGGCCGGCACCAGGTGCTGCGAGCGCTCCAGGAAGAGGCGCAGTTCCGACGTCCGGACATGGACCATGGCCACGCCTTCCGGCGCGTGGAACTCGACCACCGTGCGGTCGTACCCGTACGGACGGAGGCGTACGTCCCCGACGCCGGCCGGGCGTTCGACGCCCTGGACGAGCAGCTCGCGCGCGAAGGCCCAGGAGACCTCGACGCCCTCCAGGGTCGCCGGAGGAGGGAACGCCATGCTCACGGCGTACGGGTCCTCGCGGTCGTACCGCAGGGTGGCGGGGACGGTCTCCATCCGCGGAGCGGATGCGACCAGACGGGCCTGGACGGCCTGCTCGATGACGGCGGACACGACCGGCTCCTTTCACGCGGACTTCGGATCCTGTGCGTCTCCCCGACACCAGGGCACCTGACACCTGACAAGACGAGCGGAGCGGCCGGAACGTGCACTCCGGATGTGCGTGAGCTGCGTCACGGAGGCGTCAAGGGCCGGTCAAGGCGCCGCGCCGAACGGATCGCCGCAGGTCGGAACGGGTCAGCGCGCCGCGGGTACGTCGTCGTCCGGCTCGGCGCAGGGACCGGAGTGGTCGCAGTACGGCTGGTTTCCGGAGGCTCCGCAGCCACAGAGCATCACCCGTGTCTCGTGCCGGTCGCCGTACGCGCCGCTCACGAGCAGGTCCCCGCGCATCACGAGCTGACCGGACGGCGTCCGGCGGACGGAGGTGGGGGAGTCGGGGTGCTCGACGGAGCCGTCCGCCGGGTGGTACTGCAGCGCCCCGGAGGGGCAACGACGGACGACCTCCGCCACCAGACCGGCCTCGGCGGCGTCGGGCAGCACCCACGGACGCCGGGAGAGATCGAAGACCTCGGGCAGCCCGTGCACGCACTCGGCCGCGTGCAGACACCGGCGCGGCTCGAACGTGACGGTGATGCCCTCGCCCTCGTACTCCTTGAGCTTCGGCTTCTCGTCGGGCGCTCGCTCGCTCGTACGGTCGGTCATGGCACCCAGCCTAGGAACGCCCGGCGGGGGACGCACCCTGGACGCGGAGGGGCCGGGGGCACTAGCTTCCGGCGCCATGACGTCCATGGGGAACACGAGACGAATGATGTCGGTGGGACTGATCGGGGCGGCGCTCGCGCTGACCCTGGCCGCGCCCGCGCGAGCCGGGGAGACCCCCACGGCAGCGACCGACAGGAACGCGGCGAGCTGGGAGCTGACGCCGACCGGTACCGACGCCCGATTCCGCGGGCTCGCGCCCGTCGACCGCAGGACCGCCTGGGCCGCGGGCTCCAAGGGCACGGTGCTGCGGACCACCGACGGCGGCCGGAGCTGGCGAAACGTCTCGCCGCCGGGCGCGGCCGAGCTGGAGTTCCGTGACGTGGAGGCGTTCGACGCCCGCCGGGCCGTCGTCCTCGCCATCGGGGAGGGCGAGGCCTCGCGGGTGCTGCGCACCGAGGACGGCGGCGCCACCTGGACCGAGTCCTTCCGCAACACCGATCCGCGGGCCTTCTACGACTGCATGACCTTCTTCGACCGCCGGCACGGACTCGCCATGAGCGACCCGGTCGACGGCAAGTACCGCATCCTCGCCACCCGCGACGGCGGCCGTTCCTGGCAGGTGCTGCCGAACGCCGGGATGCCGGACGCGCTCCCCGGTGAGGCGGGCTTCGCCGCGAGCGGCCAGTGCCTGGTGTCGGCCGGGCCGCGGGACGTGTGGCTGGCGACGGGCGGCGGCGCCACCGCGCGCGTGCTCCACTCCGCCGACCGGGGGCTGACCTGGACCGCCTCCGTCACGCCGATCCCGGCGGGCGACCCGGCCCGTGGCGTCTTCGGCCTCGCCTTCCGCGACCGAGCGCACGGCATCGCCGTCGGCGGCGACTACCGCAAGGACCAGCCGTCCCCGCAGGCCGGCGCGGTCACCGGGAACGGGGGCCGCGGCTGGCGCGCCTCGGCGACGCCGCCGCCCGCGTACCGCTCCGGCGTCGCCTGGCTCCCGCACAGCAGGAACGCGGCGCTCGCCGTCGGCCCGACCGGCACGGACCTCACCACCGACGGGGGCCGCACCTGGCGCACGGTCGACACCGGCTCGTACGACACGGTGGACTGCACGCCGGACGGCTCCTGCTGGGCGGCGGGCGAGAAGGGCAGGATCGCCCGACTGGGCCGCCACTGACGGGAAGACCGCCGGGTAGGGGCCGTCAGAAGGAGGCCTTCACGAGGGGCCTTCAGGAGGGCCGTCAGGAGGGAAGCTGCTCCCGGAACGCGGCGAGCCCCTCGGCGGTCCTGGTCGCGTAGAACTCCGTGATCCGGTACGCGCAGACGCCCTCGACGCTGAACGGGTCGGCCGCCACGATCTTCTCGATCTCCGCGCGGTCGACCCCGGCGGCCAGGATCACGCCGCCGTCGCGCGGGTTCTTGCGCCCCGAGGCGACGATGACGCCGGCGGCGTACTGCGCGTCGAGCCACGCGATGTGCGCGTCGAGCAGCGCGTCCACGCGCTCGACCGGCGCGGTGTAGGTCAATTCCAGAACGAACATGATCGCCAGGCTACCGGGCGAGGCCCGGACCTCGCCGGGCCGTCCCGACCCCCGGACGCCGTCCGGCTCACGCCGTTCGGCGCTCTGCGCGCCGCCCCGCACCCTCCGCGGCCCCGTGCCTTCCGTGGCACGGGGCTGGGAGCCGGTCGGCGGGCGACCATAGGGTGGCCCGCATCATGACGATCATCGAGATTCCGGCGGGCTGGCCCGCCGACGAGCCCGCCGCCCGGGCCGTCCAGCAGGAGCTGCGCGGACGCCTCGTCCGCGACGAGGAGGGGCCGGCGGTCGGCGAAGGGCATGTCACGGGGCTCGACGTGGCCTACGACGACGAGCGCGACCTCGTCGCCGCCGCGGCCGTCGTCCTGGACGCGCGGACCCTGGAGGTGGTGGAGGAGGCCACGGCGGTCGGCCGGGTCTCGTTCCCGTACGTCCCCGGGCTGCTCGCCTTCCGGGAGATCCCGACGGTCCTCGCCGCGCTCGACCGCCTGACCGCCGACCCCGGCCTGCTCGTCTGCGACGGCTACGGCCTCGCCCACCCCCGCCGCTTCGGCCTCGCCAGCCACCTCGGGGTGCTCACGGGCCGGCCGTCGATCGGCGTCGCGAAGAACCCGTTCACCTTCACGTACGAGCAACCCGGCCCGGAACGCGGTGACTCCGCCCCGCTCCTGGCCGCCGGCGAGGAGGTCGGTCGTGCCCTGCGCACCCGGGCCCGGGTGAAACCGGTCTTCGTCTCCGTCGGACACCGGGTCTCCCTGCCCCACGCCTGCGCCCACACCCTCCACCTCACCCCCCGCTACCGCATCCCCGAAACGACTCGTCACGCGGACTCCCTGTGCCGCAGTGCCCTGAGGGAGGCCCTCGGCGACGACTGAGGCAGGGGGCGCGGTTGCCCGCGCCCCCTCCGGTCGTGCCGGGTCGGTGAGCGGGTTCAGAGGAACCACATGAGCTGGACCCTGATGGAGAGGTCCTCAGGCCAGCGCACTTCCACGCGGACCTGTACGTGCGGCCCGTCCAGGGGCACCACGCTGTGCAGGGTGATGACCGCGCTTCCCATGATGGGCTTGTCGGTGACGGGGCTGAACTCCGTGACGGCGCCGAGCACCATGGCGCCCGGTCCCCTGAAGCCGGGGACGTCCAGAACCGCTTCGAAGACACCGTGGCCCCACAGGTCGAAGGGCTGGGCGGCCATCTCCGGATTCAGGAGTGCCCTGCTGTCGCTTCCACCCGTGGACGGGATCGTCTGATTGCTGTGGGTCATGGCCCTATCCCTTCAGTGAGGAGGTGACCGGACCGTGTACGTTCCGGTCTCCTTTCTGATGGTGGGCTGGATCCGTGCCGCTGAGGCCCCCTGAAAATGGGGATGGACAACCGCGGATGAGGATGCGGACGGATCAGCAGGTCCGCAGGTCCGCAGGTCCGCGGGTCCGCGGGTCCGCGGGTCAGCGGGTCCGCAGGTCCGCGGGTCCGCGGGTCCGCGGGTCAGCGGGTCCGCAGGTCCGCAGGTCCGCAGGTCAGCGGGTCAGCGCGGCGCTGAGTTCGTCGCGCCCGTCTGCTCCGGTCTTGCGGAAGACCGCCTTGAGATGGTCGTTGACCGTGTACGCGGACAGGTCGAGGCGGCGGGCGATCTGCTTGACGGACGCCCCCGTGCGGAGCTGCGTGACGACGTCGCGTTCTCTGGGGGTGATGCGGTACCACTCGCACAACGACGGCAGGACCGAGTCCCACGTGGCCCCCTGGATGACGAGGGCGACATCGCCCGTGGCGTCCGCGTCGAGCACCTGGCCCTGACAGGTGGTCCAGCGGCCGCAGGCGGCCGGGGGAGCGCACACCAGGGGAATCGACCCGTCCTGACGGCGGGCTTCCGCCCGGGCGACGAGGGAGAGCGAGACCAGGAAGGCTTCCGGGACCCATGGGGGGATGGCGTGCGTCGACCACTGGTCCAGCCAGAGCCGGGCCTGGGGGCTGACAGCCTTGATCCGGTGGTCGGAACCGACGGTGATCACTCCCGCCGACAGCGGGGGCACCTCTGGGCAGAGAGGACCGGCCGTCGCGTACCGGCGCAGGGCGGCCAGCAGCGCCGGTACCAGCCGGGCCGCCCGCTGGGCGTCGTCCTGGCCGAACGGCGCGGCACCTTCGCAGCGCAGCAGTCCGAGAGCCCCCCACACGCCGCGCCTGTCCTGGAGCAGCAGACGCAGCTCGGAACTCGCCCCGTGGGCGGTGAGAATGTCTCGCATGCGCGGGTCAGGCACGGGTGACGTGTCCGTGCCCGCGCCGACGACGACGGCCGGGCTCCGCAGGAGAGTCGGGATCGCCGGCTGCTGCGGGTCACCCCCCAGATGCCGGTGCAGGACGAGCTCCCTGACCAGAGCGGGGTCGTACTCGTGCCAGAAACTGAAACTGCCCAGCCCAGGACCGGTTGCCGGGTCGGTTCCCACCAGGCTCAGCCCGTCGTGGGCCACGATGGGGGCGAGCACGCGGGAGATCCCTGCTCCGAGCTGTTCGGGGCCGGTGGGCCGGCTTGCCGCGGCAAAGAGGTCACACGCAAGACGCCTGTCGTCGAAGAACGTAAGGCCCATACCACCCGATTATCCCGTCGGCCTCCCCGGACGCGCGACCGCGCAGGCCCGGGGCCGACTGCACCCTCCCCGGGTACGTCGAACGGCAAGCTGAGTACCTGTACGGATACCGGGTCGCGTGGGGGACCGGCAGAGTGGGGGCCATGACAACACCCCTTTCCGTTTCGTCGCGTTCCGCTGGGCGCGGCCCGAACCAGATCCTCGGCGGGGCCGTTCCGGTCGTCCCCGCCCGGGTCCGCGCCATGCCGTACGTACTCGCCGACGGGGCCTCGGTGTGATCGGGCGCCTGCGGTGCCTCGTTCTCGACTGCCCCGATGCCTGGGAACTCGCCGAGTTCTACCGGCAGTTGATCGGCGGCGAGGTGGACAGCCCCGAGCCGAGGTGGGCCGTCGGTGAGGGGTCCGCCGTGTTGCGTGGTGACGGCGGTCCCGTCCTCGCCTTCCAGGGCGTGGCCGACCATCGGCCGCCCGTCTGGGGTGCGCCCGAGCAGCAGTTCCATCTGGACGTGCGGGTCGACGACCTCGACGCCGCACACGAGGCCGTGCTCGCGCTCGGGGCCGAGCCGCTCGACGACGGCGGTGGCGACGCGGCCTGGCGGGTCTACGCCGACCCCGCAGGCCACCCCTTCCGCCTCGTACGGCCCTGACCCCTCCCGTAGTCGGCCCTCGCCGCTCAGCCCCGGTGCGCCACCCGGAAGCGGATGCCCGCCGCCCGCAGCCGGGCGATGAGCGCGTCGCCCATCGCCACCGCCGTCGTCACCTGGCCCGACGTCTTCGGCAGCGGGTCGAAGGCGAGGCTGAGTGCCGACTCGGCGAGCATCTTCGCCGTCTCGTCGTATCCCGGGTCACCGCCCGAGACCTCGGTGAACACCCGGCGTCCGCCGCCCTCGCCGACGAAGCGCACCGAGAACCAGCTGCGGGCCCGTCGCTCGGCGGACGGGCCCTGTCCCGCCTGGTAACGCTCCATCAGCCAGGCGCGGACCGGCGGCAGTTGGGCCGCCGCCACGCCCGCGCCGATGGCCGCGGTGCCCCCGAGGGCCATCGGGAGCGTCTTCACGGAGGCGTAGTGCCGGTAGCGGAAGTCCGGCCCGTACCGGCCGATGGCCGCCGCCGATCGGGCCACGACCTGCGGGTCGAGCGTCGGCAGCGGCAGCGCCCAGGTCCCGGTCTCCCGGCTGAACCGCGGCCCGCCCAGCGGTGCGCGGGCCCGGCGCCCGACCAACCGCGGTTCGTGCAGCCGCCGTTCGTGCGCCGCCCGCAGAATCTCCCGGCCCCGGCCGAACGCGGTCAGCGCGGACGCGAAGGTGCCGCCGGAGAACTGCGCCCCGGCCCTGACGAAGCCGTCCACCCGGAGCGGTACGTCCTCCGGGAGCTGCTGGACGGTGAAGTACACGCCCAGGTCGTGCGGGACGGAGTCGAAGCCGCAGGCGTGCACGATGCGGGCGCCGGTCTCCCGGGCGCGCGCGTCGTGCCGTACGTACGTCAGGTCGACGAACTCGGCCTCGCCGGTCAGGTCCACATAGTCCGTTCCCGCCTCGGCGCACGCGCCGACGAGCCCGTCCCCGTACCAGACGTAGGGGCCGACCGTCGTGGCCACCACCCGGGCGGACTCGGCGAGTTCACGCAGCGAGCCGGGGTCGGCGGCGTCCGCGACCACCAGCGGAAGCTCGGCGCAGTGCGGCCACCGGGCGGCGAGCCGCTCGCGCAGCGCCGTGAGTCCGGACCGGTTGCGCCCCGCGAGCGCCCAGCGGCACTCCACGGGCGCGTGCGCGGCCAGATACTCGGCGGTGAGTTCGCCGACGAATCCGGTCGCCCCGAAGAGGACCACGTCGTAGGCCCTGGCCGCTTCGGCTCCGGTCGCCGCTTCGGCTCCGGCCGCCGGCTCCGCTCCGAGCTCGTGCCCCGCCCCGGCTTCCCGTCCCGCGTCCGCCCCTGTGTCCATACAGCCCCTCATTTCGGCCGTGCCGCGCCGCCGTGCGCGGTTCTCGTCGTCGGCGGAGGATAGCGGGTCCCGCACCGCACCCCGCCGCCGCCCTACTCCCGAGTACCTGTCCCGGGTAACCGCGAGTACGCCCACCTCCCGCCTCCGGTATTTTCCAAGCGCTTGCTCGGCCGGGGGGCTTGTGCCGAGTGGAACACGTTCCTAGCATCTCCGGTGTTACATCATTGGTGTCACACATGCCTGGGGGCTCGATGAGTACGACGCACACCGCCGGGAACGGCCCGCTCACCGGGGTACGCGTGGTCGAACTCGCCGGCATCGGCCCCGGCCCCTTCGCCGCGATGCTCCTCGCCGACCTCGGCGCCGACGTCGTCCGCGTCGACCGCCCCGGCCCTCCCGGCCTGGGCATCGACCCGGCCCGCGACCTCACCAACCGCAACAAGCGCTCGGCCGTCGTCGACCTCAAGGCAGCGGACGGCCCCGCCACCGTCCTCGACCTCGTCGAACGCGCCGACATCCTCATCGAGGGCTACCGGCCCGGGGTCGCCGAACGCCTCGGCGTCGGCCCCGACGCCTGCCTCGCCCGCAACCCGCGCCTCGTCTACGGCCGGATGACCGGCTGGGGCCAGGAGGGACCGCTCGCCGCGACCGCCGGACACGACATCGGCTACATCGCGATCACCGGCGCCCTCGGCATGATCGGCCCCGACCCCGAAGGACCGCCCACCATCCCCGCCAACCTCGTCGGCGACTACGCGGGCGGCTCCCTCTACCTCGTCGTCGGCGTCCTCGCCGCCCTCCAGCACGCCCGCGCGCACGGCGAGGGCCAGGTCGTCGACGCGGCGATCGTCGACGGCACCGCCCACCTCACCACCATGATCCACGGCATGCTCGCCGCCGGCGGCTGGCAGGACAGGCGGGGCGTCAACCTCCTGGACGGCGGCTGCCCCTTCTACGGTGTCTACGAGACCTCCGACGGCGGCCACATGGCGGTCGGCGCCCTGGAGGAGCAGTTCTACGCGGAGTTCGTCCGCCTCCTCGGCATCGAGGAGGTCGCCCCCGCCCGCCGCGACTTCGGCCGCTGGCCCGAACTGCGCAAGGCCGTCGCCGACCGTTTCCTGAGCCGTACCCGCGAGGAGTGGACCGCCGTCTTCGAGGGCAGCGACGCCTGCGTCGCCCCCGTCCTCTCGATGCGCGAGGCCCCGGCCCACCCCCACCTCGCCGCCCGCGGCACCTTCACCGAGCAGGGCGGCATCGCCCAGCCCGCCCCCGCGCCCCGCTTCTCCGCCACCCCCGGCACCCTCCGCAGGGGACCCGCCCTGCCCGGCGCCGACACCGCCGAGGTCGCCCGCGACTGGGCCGTACCCGCCCTGGAGAGCCCGGCCAGGACCCAGGAGTCCGAGGCGTGAACCGCCCGGCCAGGACCCAGGAGTCCGACGCGTGAACCGACCGACACAGACCCAGGAGACCGCCGTATGAAGCGCCAGCTCTACACCGCCGACCACGAGGCCTTCCGGGCCACCGTCCGCACCTTCCTGGAGAAGGAGGTGCTGCCCCACTACGAGCAGTGGGAGAAGGACGGCATCGTCTCCCGCGAGGTCTGGCTCGCCGCCGGACGGCAGGGCCTCCTCGGCATCGCCGTCGACGAGGAGTACGGGGGCGGAGGCAACCCCGACTTCCGCTACGCGTCCGTCCTCGCCGAGGAGTTCACCCGGGCCGGCACCCCCGGGCTCGCCATCGGCCTGCACAACGACATCATCGGCCCGTACCTCACCTCGCTCGGCACCGAGGAGCAGAAGCGGCGCTGGCTGCCCGGCTTCTGCTCCGGCGAGACCATCACCGCCATCGCCATGACGGAACCCGGCGCGGGCTCCGACCTCCAGGGCATCCGTACGACCGCCGAGGACCACGGCGACCACTGGATCCTCAACGGCTCCAAGACCTTCATCTCCAACGGCATCCTCGCCGACCTCGTGGTCGTCGTCGCCCGGACCACCCCCGAGGGCGGCGCCCACGGCCTCTCCCTCCTCGTCGTCGAGCGCGGCGCGGAGGGCTTCGAGCGCGGCCGGAACCTCGACAAGATCGGCCAGAAGTCCCAGGACACCGCCGAACTGTTCTTCAACGACGTGCGCGTCCCCAAGGAGAACCTGCTCGGCGAGCTCAACGGCGCCTTCGTCCACCTGATGACCAACCTCGCCCAGGAGCGGATGGCGATCGCCGTCGCCGGCATCGCCGCCGCCGAACACCTCCTGGAGATCACCACCACGTACGTCAAGGAGCGCGAGGCCTTCGGACGCCCGCTCTCCCGGCTCCAGCACATCCGCTTCGAGATCGCCGAGATGGCCACCGAGTGCGCCGTCACCCGCACGTTCGTCGACCGCTGCATCGAGGAGCACAGCGATCCGGACGGGGCCGGGCTCGACGCCGTCCACGCCTCCATGGCCAAGTGGTGGGCGACCGAACTCCAGAAGCGGGTCGCCGACCGCTGTCTGCAACTGCACGGCGGGTACGGCTACATGAGCGAATTCCCGGTCGCGCGCGCCTACACCGACGGCCGGATCCAGACCATCTACGGCGGCACGACCGAGATCATGAAGGAGATCATCGGCCGTTCCCTCCTCGGCTGACGCCCCCTTCCCCGTTCCCTTCCCCGTTCCACCCACCCTCATCGCCCTCATCGCGAAAGGCTTCCCGTGAGCACCGAAGCGTACGTGTACGACGCGATCCGCACCCCGCGCGGACGCGGCAAGGCCAACGGCTCCCTGCACGGCACCAAGCCGATCGACCTCGTCGTCGGCCTCATCCGGGAGATCCAGACCCGGAACCCCGGCCTCGACCCGGCCTCCATCGACGACATCGTCCTCGGCGTCGTCGGCCCCGTCGGCGACCAGGGCTCCGACATCGCCCGGATCGCCGCCATCGCCGCCGGACTCCCCGACACCGTCGCCGGCGTCCAGGAGAACCGCTTCTGTGCCTCCGGCCTCGAAGCGGTCAACATGGCCGCGATGAAGATCCGCTCCGGCTGGGAGGACCTCGTCCTCGCCGGCGGCGTCGAGTCCATGTCCCGGGTGCCGATGGCCTCCGACGGCGGCGCCTGGTTCGCCGACCCGATGACCAACCTGGAGACCAACTTCGTCCCGCAGGGCATCGGCGCCGACCTCATCGCCACCATCGAGGGCTTCACCCGCCGGGACGTCGACGAGTACGCCGCCCTCTCCCAGGAGCGCGCCGCGGCCGCCGTCAAGGACGGCCGCTTCGACCGGTCGATCGTCCCCGTCAAGGACCGCGCGGGACTGACCGTCCTCGACCACGACGAGTTCCTGCGCCCCGGCACCACCGCCGACTCCCTCGCCCGGCTCAAGCCCTCCTTCGCCGACATCGGCGAGCTCGGCGGCTTCGACGCCGTCGCCCTGCAGAAGTACCACTGGATCGAGGAGATCGACCACGTCCACCACGCCGGCAACTCCTCCGGCATCGTCGACGGCGCCTCCCTCGTCGCCATCGGCTCGAAGGAGGCCGGCGAGCGCAACGGCCTGGCGCCGCGCGCGCGGATCGTCTCGGCCGCCGTCTCCGGCTCCGAGCCGACCATCATGCTGACCGGCCCCGCGCCGGCCGCCCGCAAGGCCCTCGCCAAGGCCGGCCTCACCATCGACGACATCGACCTGGTCGAGATCAACGAGGCCTTCGCCGCCGTCGTCCTGCGCTTCGTCAAGGACATGGGCATCAGCCTGGACAAGGTCAACGTCAACGGCGGCGCCATCGCGCTGGGCCACCCGCTCGGCGCCACCGGCGCGATGATCCTCGGCACCCTCGTCGACGAGCTGGAGCGGCAGGACAAGCGCTACGGCCTGGCGACCCTCTGCGTCGGCGGCGGCATGGGCATCGCCACCGTCGTCGAGCGCGTCTGACCGTCCCGTCCGAACCCCTCTTCACGGATCCACGGAGAAGCAGAGACATGAGCGAGAGCACCACCATCCGCTGGGAGCAGGACGCGACCGGGATCGTCACCCTCGTCCTCGACGACCCGAACCAGTCCGCCAACACCATGAACCAGGCCTTCCGGGCCTCGATCGTCGCGATCGCCGACCGCATCGAGGCCGAGAAGGACTCCATCCGCGGCATCATCTACACCTCCGCGAAGAAGACCTTCTTCGCGGGCGGCGACCTCAAGGACATGGTCAAGGCGGGCCCCGAGCACGCCCAGGACATCTTCGACGGCGCCCTCGGGATGAAGAACGCGCTGCGCCGCATCGAGACCCTCGGCAAGCCCGTCGTCGCCGCGATCAACGGCGCCGCGCTCGGCGGCGGCTACGAGATCGCCCTCGCCTCCCACCACCGCGTCGCCCTCGACGCCCCCGGCTCCAAGATCGGCCTGCCCGAGGTCACCCTCGGCCTGCTGCCGGGCGGCGGTGGCGTCACCCGTACCGTGCGTCTCATGGGCATCACCGACGCCCTGCTCAAGGTGCTGCTCCAGGGCACCCAGTACGCCCCGAAGCGCGCCCTCGAGAGCGGCCTCGTCCACGAGGTGGCCGCCACCCCCGAGGACATGATGGCCAAGGCCATCGCCTTCATCGACGCCCACCCCGAGTCCCGGCAGCCCTGGGACGTCCCCGGCTACCGGATCCCCGGCGGCACCCCGTCGAACCCGAAGTTCGCCGCCAACCTCCCCGCCTTCCCGGCGAACCTGCGCAAGCAACTGGCCGGCGCGCCCTACCCGGCGCCGCGCGCCATCATGGCCGCCGCCGTCGAGGGCTCCCAGGTCGACTTCGAGACCGCGGCCACCATCGAGAGCCGCTACTTCACCGAGCTCGTCATCGGGCAGACGGCGAAGAACATGATCCAGGCGTTCTTCTTCGACCTCCAGGCCGTCAACTCCGGCGCCAGCCGCCCCAAGGGCGTCGAGCCCCGTCCGGTCCGCAAGGTCGCCGTCCTCGGCGCGGGCATGATGGGCGCCGGCATCGCGTACTCCTGCGCCCGCGCCGGCATCGAGGTCGTCCTCAAGGACGTCTCCGCCGAGTCCGCGGCGAAGGGCAAGGCCTACTCCGAGGCGCTCTGCGCCAAGGCGGTCAAGCGCGGCCGCACGACCCAGCAGAAGGCCGACGCCCTCCTCGCCCGGATCACCCCGACCGCCGAGGTCCGGGACCTGGCGGGCTGCGACGCGGTCATCGAGGCGGTCTTCGAGGACACGGCGCTCAAGCACAAGGTGTTCCAGGAGATCCAGGCCGTCGTCGAGCCCGACGCGCTGCTCTGCTCCAACACCTCGACCCTGCCGATCTCCGTCCTCGCCGAGGGCGTGGAGCGGCAGAGCGACTTCATCGGGCTGCACTTCTTCTCGCCCGTCGACAAGATGCCGCTCGTCGAGATCATCAAGGGCGAGCGGACCGGCGACGAGACGATCGCCCGCGCCTTCGACCTGGTCCGGCAGATCAACAAGACGCCGATCGTCGTCAACGACTCGCGCGGCTTCTTCACCTCCCGGGTGATCGGCCACTTCATCAACGAGGGCGTCGCCATGGTCGGCGAGGGCATCGAGCCCGCCTCCGTCGAGCAGGCCGCCGCGCAGGCCGGCTACCCGGCCAAGGTCCTCTCCCTGATGGACGAGCTGACCCTGACCCTCCCGAGGAAGATCCGCAACGAGACGAAGCGGGCGATCGAGGAGGCCGGCGGCACCTGGACCAGCCACCCGGGCGAGGCCGTGATCGACCGCATGGTCGACGAGTTCGGGCGGCCCGGACGCAGCGGCGGTGCGGGCTTCTACGAGTACGCCGAGGACGGCAGGCGGGGGAAGCTCTGGCCCGGCCTGCGCGAGCACTTCGCCAAGCCCGGGTACGAGATCCCGTTCCGCGACATGCAGGAGCGGATGCTGTTCTCCGAGGCGCTGGACACCGTCCGGCTCCTGGAGGAGGGCGTCCTCACCTCGGTCGCCGACGCCAACATCGGCTCCATCATGGGCATCGGCTTCCCGGCCTGGACGGGCGGCATCCTCCAGTACATCAACGGCTACGAGGGCGGTCTGCCCGGCTTCGTCGCCCGCGCGCGCGAGCTGACGGAGACGTACGGCGAGCGGTTCACCCCGCCCGCCCTCCTGGTGGAGAAGGCCGAGCGCGGCGAGGTCTTCACCGACGCGTGACGGCCACCGGGGGCCGGCGTCGGGCCGGCCCCGTCAACGACGCCTGAACGCCGTCCTCAGCTCCTCGCTCAGCGAACGCTGGAAGGCCGTGAGAAGGGCCTGGACCACCATCGGCTGCATGTGCGCCGAGAGCGACATCATCGCGCTCAGGTGGTCCGGGTCCTCCCCGTTCTCCCGGTACGGGCTCCACACCTCGTCCCGGAAGAGCCGGGAGAGCTCCTGCGCGGCGGCGCGCGCGTGCTCCAGGAGAACGGTGCGGGAGGCGAGGATCGTCTCGTGCTCGATGGGCACGTCGAGCAGCTCGACACCGAGCCGCAGCAGGGCCCCGTCGAGCCGGAAGGTGTCGTCGGCGGCGGTCCGGTCGAGCACGCCCATCGCGGCCAGCCGGTCCACGTCCCGCTCGGTCAGCTCCCGTCCGGCCCGCCGCTCCAGCTCCCGCCGGGTGATGGACTCGGCGGACTCCGGCGCCCAGGAGGCCACCAGGGCCCGGTGGATCGCCAGGTCCTGCGCGCTGAGGTCGGGCGGCAGCTGCTCCAGGTACCGCTCGATCGCGGCCAGCGTCATCCCCTGCCGCTGGAGCTCCTCGATGAGCCCGAGCCGCGACAGATGGCCCTGTCCGTAGTGCCCGACCCGGCGCGCCCCGATGACGGGCGGCGGAAGGAGCCCGCGGGTCCCGTAGAACCGCACGGTCCGCACCGTGACGCCGGCCCGTGCGGCCAGCTCGTCGACGGTGTAGCTGGGCCCGCCCTCCTCGTCGCTCCCGACGCCCATCCGAGGTGCCTCGCTTCCGATCCACAGCCGAATCCGGCCGCTGAGGCCGACCGGGACAGTATTGCTGTCTCACCAGAGCTGTAAAAGACCATCGCAGGTTTCCCGGCCCGTCCCACGGGCCCGGTTGTAGCCTCGCGAGATGACCGCGACCTTCGACGAAGCCGTCCGCGCCCGACTGCGAGCGCCCCTCATCTGGTATGTCGGCACGGTGTTCCCCGACGGAGCTCCCCAGGTCAGCCCCATGTGGGTGGACCTGGAGGGGGAGGGGGAGCTGATGTTCAACACCTCGGTGGGCCGGGTGAAGGAGGAGAACCTGCGCCGCGACCCCCGCGTCTACCTCTCCCACGCGGACTCGGCCGATCCCTTCGACCGCGTGCAGATCAGCGGCGAGGTGTCCCGCTTCATCGAGGGCGAGGAGGCCCACGCCCGCATGGACCACCTGGCCCGCAAGTACCTGGGCGTGGACCGCTTCGAGTGGACGATGCCGGGCGAACAGCGCGTGGCGGTCGTCGTCCGCCCGCTCAAGGTCCGCCACATCGTCGGCGTGGAACGCTTCCGCCCGGGAGGCCCGGTTCCCGCCTAGGGGCGTTGTCAGTGCGGCGCCGTAGCGTGATCGTCATGAACGGGATCACGTACGTCCGGGGGGACGCGACCGCGCCGCACGGCAAGGGCGTCAAGATCATCGCGCACGTCTGCAACGATCTCGGGGGCTGGGGCAAGGGCTTCGTCCTGGCGATCTCGCGCCGCTGGGGCGAGCCGGAGGCGGCCTACCGCCGGTGGCACCGCGAGCGCGCGCGCAACGACTTCGGCCTCGGCGCCGCGCAGTTCGTCCAGGTCGAGCCGTACGTCTGGGTGGCCAACCTGGTGGGCCAGCGAGGGATGCGCACCGGGCGCAGCACCGGCGTGCCCGTGCGGTACGGGGCGATCGACGCCGCCCTGGGGCTGCTCGCCGGCAAGGCGACCGCCCTGGGGGCCTCCGTGCACATGCCGCGGATCGGCTGCGGGCTCGCCGGAGGCTCCTGGGAGCAGGTCGAGCCCCTCGTGGTCCGGCGGCTGGTGGAGCGGGGGATACCGGTCACCGTGTACGACTTCGGCGCGTAACGGGCGGTGGGGTGGGGGCGTCGTGGGGAATGTCGGTCCCGGGGGCTAGAGTCTGCCGCTGTTCGAACTGGGGGAACGGGAACAGGGGAGTCAGATGTACACGCAACTCAGGGAGACGGCCGACGAGTTGGCCGGAGTCCTGTGGCGGGAGCACACCGTCTACCGGGAGCGGGGCGGCGGTGTGGTCATCCGGGGCGAGCATGTGCGCCGCTGGATAAGCCTCGGTCCCACCGGGGGCAAGGACCAGGCGCTGCTGCGTGCCGGGCGGCTCCTCGACGGGGGCACCACAGCCCCGGCCCGTACCGAGGTGGTCGTCGACCTGAAGGCCGGGACCGCCGAGCTCGCGGCGGTCTGCCGGCGGATGCTCGCCGAGGTCGCCGCGGTCGCCGAGCCCGCCCCGGCGCAGGCGGCGCGTGCGGGGCGGACGGCCGGGTCCGGGATGCCGGGCAGGCAGGGAAAGCCGGGTCGCGCGGCGCGTGCCGCCCGACCCGGCCGGCCCCGCAGGGAGCGGCACACGAGCCTGGGTTCCCTCGTCGTGATGCTCTGCGTCGCCGGAGTCCTCGGTGTCTGGCTCTACAGCCTCTTCGGCGGCGGATACGGGTACTGACGTGACGCCCGGCGCCGGCCGCCCGCCGGTCGGCTCAGAAGCCGGTGACCGGGTAGTGGTCGGAGAGGTTGGTGTACGTGTAGCTCGTGCCCCAGCTGGAGACCGTCCACGGGGCGCTCTTCTCCAGGACCACGTGGTTGGTCCAGTTCGCGGGCCGGGCGTTCCCCGAGCGGTAGAGGACGTAGTCGAGGTCCTCGCGCGGGTCGTCCGGGTAGCGCTCGGAGGCGATCGAGTTCAGGTCGGTGTCGAAGGAGTACGGGTGGCCGGTGCGGGCGTCGGCCCCCGCCAGGCCGGCGTCGGCGAGCATCGTGCCGTACTCGGGCGTGTGCGAGTCGACGTTCATGTCACCGGCGACGATCACCTGCTCGTTCGCGGGTATGTTCTTGGCGTCGAGGAAGGCGTCGATCGCCTTGAACTGCCGGCTGCGCATCTGCGCCGCCTCGCCCGCCGAGCAGCCCGGGTCGGTGGACTGGGCGTGGGTGCCGACGACGTGGACCCTGCTGCCGTTCACGTCGAGCACGGCGTACGCGAAGCCCTTGTTCGACCACCAGTCGGCGCCGCAGGCGTCCTTGTAGACGTGCTGCTCCTTGCGGATGATCGGCCACTTGCTGAGGATCGTCACCCCGCCGTCCTCGGGGGTGGTCGAGGAGTACGAGCCGCCGGTGGCGTCCCAGCCGCTCTTGCTGCGGCCCACGATCGGGGTCTGGTACGGGTACTGGCCGGCGGAGTTCGCCTTGAGGGCGTCCGAGGCGGAGTTGTCGAAGGCCTCCTGGACGACGACGACGTCCTGGCCCTGGTACCAGGGGGCGGCGGGGATCGCCTTGGCCCGGTGGTCCTGGCCCCAGTTCGGGTAGAGCGACTTCGAGAACAGGAACGCGTTGTACGTGAGCACCTTCAGTCGCGGGGCCTCGGCGGCCGCCCCGGCGGAGGCGGCGGTCGCGCTCGGAGCGGTCGCGGCCAGGGTGGCGGCGGCGAGGGCCAGGGACAGGGCGGCGCCGGGGGCGCGGCGGAGCGCGGCGAACGACACAGGAACTCCCATGAGGGTGTGGGGGGTTGTGCTGGCGCGGCACATACAATCAGCCGGGGTTACCTTCCGGTAGCCTTTGGATGCCGGGAATCTGGCCGGGTCCGCACGAACGCGACAACTCTCGCCGGGTAGCCCGAATTGTCGCTTTTTCTAGCAGGTAGAATGCGCGCATGACCCTCGCTTCGAACTCGACTGTCTTCAATATGGACCTCGGTCCGCTCAACCCTGTCTGGGCGGAGCTCATCCTCGGCCTGGTGCTGTTCGCCCTCACCTTCCTCATTCTGGCGAAGGGCATCCTGCCGAAGATCCGGCGCACCCTCGACGAGCGCGAGGACGCCATCGACGGCGGCACCGAGCGCGCCGACGACCTGCGCTCCGAGGCCACGCAGATCCGCGAGCAGTACGAGGCCGAGCTGGCCGAGGCCCGCCACGAGGCCGCCCGTATCCGCTCCAAGGCCGTCGAGGAGGGCTCGGTCGCCATCGCCGCCGCCCGCGCCGAGGGCAACGCCGAGCGCGAGTCGATCATCGCCGCCGGTTCGGCGAAGATCGCCGAGGAGCGCGCCGCCGCCGAGCGCGAGCTCAACGCCGATGTCGACGCCTGGGCCCACGCCCTCGCCGCCCGTATCGTCGGCGAGCCGGTCGGCGCCGACCGCGGCTGACCCGTACTCCCCGGAAGGGGCCGTCACCAGGGGCCGAAACGCCCGGGTGACGGCCCCTTCGTCGTGGGTGCAGCCTGGAGTGTGAGGAGAGACCCCATGGAAGAGACGAAGTCCGGTGTCCGGATCCCCGACGGCGATCCGGTGCCGCCGCCCGTCGGCGGCGTGCTGTGGAGCGTCGCCGGAGACATCCGGGCGCTCCTGATGCTTCCCGCCGCCCTCACGATGCAGGTCGCCCACCCCGCCATCGGCGCCGGCGTCGACGCCCACTCGGTCTTCCGCACCGACCCCTGGGGCCGCGGTGAACGCTCCCTGCGCTCGGTCCAGCTGTGGATCTACGGCGGCGAGGACGCCGCGCGGGAGGGACGCCGCCTCCGGCAGCTGCACCGCGACATCCAGGGCACCGACGCCCACGGGCGCCGCTACCACGCCCTGGCCCCCGCCTACTACTCCTGGGTGCACGCGACCGGCTTCCCCGTCTACGCGCACGGCCTCCGCCTCCTCGCCCGCCCCCTCACCGAGGCACAGCAACGGCAGCTGTACGCCGAGTGGCTCCAGGTCGGCAGGATCCTCGGCATCCACGACCGGGACATGCCGCAGACGATCGAGGAGTTCTGGCCGTACTACCGGAAGGTCCTCACGGACGAGCTGGAGGCCACCGTCGTCGTCCGGGAGCTGCTCGACCCCGACCAGCCCGTGCCCGCCCCCGACCGGGGTCCGCTGCCGGTCCGGCTCGCCCTCCGGCTGCTCTGGCCGGTCCTGCGCCGCCCGTTCCTGCGGCTGCGCGCCTTCCTCACCGTCGGCATGATGCCGCCGGACGCCCGGGAGGCCATCGGGCTCGCATGGACGGACGAGCAGGAGCGCGCGCTGCGCCGGTTCGCCCGGGTGGTCCGGGTGGTGGTCCCCGTCCTGCCGGAGCGGCTGCGCTATCTGCCGCTGGCCCGGAAAGCCCGAGAGGCCGCCCGCCGCGCGAAGCGCTGACGAACGGCCGGGGTGACCGTGGGCCGGTACCGCAGGAGCGACCGTACGGCCGGGGTGACCGTACGGCCCGGGTGACCGTGCGGCCGGGGTGACGGTACGGCCCGGGTGGCCGGTGCCTACCGCCGGAGCGGCCGTAGGCACCGGTCACCGCACCGCTCAGTGGCCGCCGTGGCGCTCCGACTCGTGGACCGTGTTCGTCGCCGCGATCTTCTTCCAGGACTTCGGCTGGGCCGGCTTCGGCTGCGCGGTCCTCGGCGCCGCCGCACGCGCGGACGACGACGTGCCGGCCGGCGCCGCGGCCGGCGCGGACAGACCGGCCGCCGCCGCGGTCGAAGCGGCCGGCTTCGACGGCTCGTACAGCCAGGTGTCGAAGAGCTCGGCCAGCGGCTTGCCGGAGACCTTCTCGGCGTACCGCACGAAGTCGGCGACCCGCGCGTTGCCGTAGGCGAACCGCTGCGGCCAGCCCTTCAGGATCGCGAAGAAGTCCTCGTCGCCGATCTCGTTGCGCAGCGCCTGGAGTGCCAGCGCGCCCCGGTCGTAGACGGCGATGTGGAACTGGTTCTCCGCGCCCGGGTCACCCGGCTTCACCGTCCAGAACGGGTCCTCGGCCGTCCGCGTGGCGTACACGTAGTCCGCCAGCTCCTGGGCCGTGCCCTCGCCCTCCTTCTCCGACCACAGCCACTGGCTGTAGCGGGCGAAGCCCTCGTTGACCCAGATGTCCTTCCAGTCGCGGACGGACACGCTGTCGCCGTACCACTGGTGCGCCAGCTCGTGGACGACCACCGACACGTTCGCGCCGTTGGCGAACTGCCGCGGGCTGTAGAACGGACGGGTCTGCGTCTCCAGGGCGAAGCCGCTCGTCACGTTCGGCACGTATCCGCCGAGGGCGTTGAAGGGGTACGGCCCGAAGACCCCCTCCAGCCACTCCGCGACCTCCGTCGTGCGCTCGATCGAGGCGCGTGCGGCGCCGTCGTTGTCGCCGAGGTCCTTGCTGTACGCGTTGAGGACCGGCAGCCCGTTCGCCGTCCTGTCCGTCGTGATGTCGAACTTGCCGACGGCCAGTGTGGCCAGATACGTCGCCTGCGGCTTGTTGGAGCGCCAGTTGAAGCGGGTCCAGCCGAGGCGCGAGGACTGCGACTGCAGCACGCCGTTGCTGATGGCCTGGGTGCCGTCCGGCACCGAGACGGAGACGTCGAAGGTGGCCTTGTCCAGCGGGTGGTCGTTGGACGGGAACCACCAGGCGGCCGAGTCCGGCTCCTGCGCGGCGACGCCGCCGTCGGGGGTGCGGGCCCAGGCCGTCCAGCCGTCGATCTTCACCTCGGAGGGCTTGCCCGCGTAGCGGACGACGATCGAGAGGGGCTTGTTCTTCTCCAGCGGGGTGGCCGGGGTGACCTCCAGCTCGTGGGAGCCCGAGGTGGCGAACTTCGCCACGCGGCCGTTGACCCGGACCTCGCTGACCTTCAGGCCGAGGTCGAGGTTGAACCGGGAGAGGTTCTGCTTGGTGGTGGCGACGATCGTCGCCGTGCCCTCCAGCAGGTCCGTGGCGGGCTGGTACGTCAGGCGCAGGTCGTAGTGGGAGACGTCGTAGCCGCCGTTGCCACTGGTGGGGTAGTAGGAGTCGCCGATGCCCGGGGCCCCAGGGGTGAAGTCGGCCGCCGATGCCGGGATCGCCAGCAGCAGGGAGGCCGCGAGGGCGCTCGGAACGATGATTCTGCGGTGCACAGGTGCTCCCCAAGTCATAAGAAAGTAAGACGCGCGGGTGGTCGTCGGTCCTTAGTCCGGACACTATTCAGTGCCCCGACGCACCGTCACGTCCAGAGGACCCCCTGTCACACGATCGCCATTCGGCCGACATGAACCCATCCGGCACAGGAATCAACCGGAATCCCCCCTGATTGCCTCCGGCACTCTTTTGCACGGGAGTTGACCGGGGTACGTTCCCGCCCATGCCGATGCGAATGCGGAGAACCCGCGGAGCCCGACTGCCGTACGGAACCCTCGTGGCCGCGGCCACGGCCGCCCTGCTCGCGACCCTGGTCACGCCCGCCGGAGCCCAGCCGGAGCCCGCCGCGCCCACCGGGTCCGCCGCGCTGCCCGCGTCCCTCGCGCCGGCGGTACGGGAGTCCCGGCCCGTCCACTCGTACGCCGACGCCATCCGCGAGTCCGTCTGGGTCGACACCGGACTCGACGGCGACGGCGACGGGCGCACGGACCGGGTCGCCGTCGACATCGTCCGCCCCCGGGAGACCGCCGCGGCCGGCCGGAAGATCCCGGTCATCATGGACGCCAGCCCGTACTACGCCTGCTGCGGACGCGGGAACGAGAGCCAGAAGAAGACCTACGACGCGGACGGAGACCCCGTCCAGTTCCCGCTGTTCTACGACAACTTCTTCGTCCCGCGCGGCTACGCCTTCGTCG
Organism: Streptomyces sp. CB02980; assembly: GCF_014451325.2. GTDB lineage: Bacteria > Actinomycetota > Actinomycetes > Streptomycetales > Streptomycetaceae > Streptomyces. Next base: position 176,158 of record NZ_JACSCH020000014.1, read on the forward strand.
CCGTCGACCTCGCCGGCACCAACCGCTCCGACGGCTGCGACGACGTCGGCGGCCGCTCCGACGTCCAGTCGGCCAAGGCCGTCGTCGACTGGCTGAACGGCCGCGCCCGCGGCTACAGCTCCCGCACGGGGGACACCCGGTCCCGCGCCACCACCTGGAGCACCGGGAACGTCGGCATGATCGGCAAGAGCTGGGACGGCACCATCGCCAACGGCGTCGCCGCCACCGGCGTCGAAGGGCTGAAAACGATCGTCCCGATCGGCGCCATCTCCTCCTGGTACGACTACTTCCACTCCCAGGGAGCCCCGCTCTACAACGCCAACCCGAGCTGGCTCTCCGAGTACGTCAACAGCCCCGAGGCGCAGGCCCGCTGCGGCGCCGTCCAGGACCGCATCACCGCCGGCACCCCGTACAGCGGAGACCGCACGGCCGCCTGGACCGAGCGGGACCACGTACGGAACGCGGCCAAGGTGAAGGCCAGCGTCTTCGTCGTGCACGGGCAGCAGGACCTCAACGTGCGCGCCAACCAGTTCGGACAGTGGTGGGACGCCCTCGGCGCCCAGGGAGTCGAACGGAAGATCTGGCTCTCCCAGACCGGCCACGTCGACCCCTTCGACTTCCGGCGCGCCGACTGGGTCCGCACCCTGCATCGCTGGTTCGACCACTACCTCCTCGGCTACGAGAACGGCATCGACCGCGAACCGGTCGCCGACATCGAGCGCGCCCCGGACCGCTGGACCACCGACCGCCAGTGGCCGCCGCGCGGCACCGCAGGCACCACCCTGCGCCCCGCCCCCGGCGCGGCACCCGGGCCCGGCGTCCTCGGCCGCGCCCCCGCCGCCCCCGGCTCCACCGCGGCCTTCACCGACGACCCCGGTCTGGGCGAGCTCGACTGGGCGGCCCGGATCGACGGAGCGACCCCCGAGAAGGCCGGGTTCGTCACCCGTCCCCTCTCCCGCGACCTGCGGATCTCCGGCTCCTCGAAGGTGACGGTCACCGCCACCCCGACCACCGCCACCGCACATCTCTCCGCCGTCCTCGTGGACCTCGGACCGGACACGATCCGCGACTACGGGGCCGCGGGCGAGGGCATCACCACCCTCACCGCACGCACCTGCTGGGGCGCGAGCACCCCCGGCGACAGCGCCTGCTTCAAGGAGACGGAGGCGCGCACGGCGCACGTCGGCTACACGGTCGTCAGCCGGGGCTGGGCCGATCTCGGCACCTGGGCCGACCCGCGCGAGGAGCGCCCGCTGACCCCCGGCAGGGCGTACACGATGACCCTGGACCTCGCCGCCACCGACCACGTCGTCCCGGCCGGACACCGTCTCGCCCTGATCGTCGGCGGCACCGACAAGGACCTGCTCGACCCTCCGTCGACCACCCCGACCCTGACCCTCGACCTCGCCCGCACCTGGGCGAAGCTGCCGCTCGTCGGCGGCGCCGAGGCCTTCGGCCGGGCCACCTCGGGTCCGTACCAGGCCGTGCCCTCGCTCACCCCCGCCGCCCCCTCGCTGAGCGGCGCCGTACCGCCGGCCGCCGTCGCCGGCCCGCGCCTGCCGGGATTCGGAGCCGCCCGATGAACCCCCGTACCGGACACCGGAGTTCCCGGCGCGCCGTCGCCCTCGTGGCGGGCGCCGCCGCCCTCGCCCTGCCCCTCGTCACCGTCCCGGCGAAGGCGGCGGACAGCGCGCCCGTGAAGCCGCTGCCGCGCACCGGATTCGAGACGAGCCGGGGCGCCCGATGGACCACCGAGGCCGAGGAACGGGACTTCCTCGCGGCCGTCGACCGGGGCAGCGCACGTCTGTCGCTGCGGGTCATCGGCACCACCGCCCAGGGCCGCCCGCTCCGGCTCGCCACCCTCGGTACGGGCCGCACCGCCGTGCTGCTCGTCTGCAGCCAGCACGGTGACGAACCCGCGGGCCGGGAGGCCTGTCTGAGCACGGTGCGCGACCTCGCCCACGCCCGGGACCGGGAGACCCTGCGCTTCCTCGCCCGGACGACCCTCCTCGTCGTGCCCACCGCCAACCCCGACGGCCGGGAGGCCGACACCCGGGGCAACGCCGACGGTGTCGACGTCAACCGCGACCACCTCGCCCTGCGCACCGCCGAGGCGCGCGCGGTCGCCGCGGTCATCCGCGACCGGCGGCCCGAACTCGTCTACGACCTGCACGAGTACGGTGCCACCCCCCGGTACTACGACAAGGACCTGCTCGCCCTCTGGCCGCGCAGCCTCGACGCGGACCCGCACGTCCACGACGAGTCCCGGACCCTCTCCGAGGAGTACGTCCGACCCGCCGCCGGGCTCGCCGGGTACAGCAGCGGCATCTACGGCATCTGGACCGACCCCCTCACCGGCAAGCCGCTCAAGCAGGTCGCGGGCGACGGCCAGGAGCGGATCCTGCGGAACACCGCCGGGATCAAGCACTCCGTGGGCCTGCTCGTGGAGACCCGGGTGGACGCCTTCGACGAGGCCGAGCAGAACGACCCGGCGCGTAACCACCGGCGCCGTGTCGCCACCCAACACGCCGCCCTGGAAGGGGCCTTCGACTACCTCGACGAGCGGCGCGGGCCGCTCACGGCGGTCACCTCCGCTGCCCGGCGCGCCGGATACGCCGACCGTGGCCCGGTCTTCCTCGGCGGCGCCGACAACGACCCGCCGGAGCCGTCGGAGATCCTCGCCGACCCTCCCTGCGGCTATCGGCTGTCCGCCGCGCAGTACGCGGAGGCGGGCGACGAACTCGCCCTGCACGGCGTCGCCGTGCGGCCGGAGGGCGAGGGGGTGTTCGTCCCCCTCGCCCAGTCGCGGCGCGCGCTCGTGGCACTGCTCCTGGACGGGCGGGCCACCTATCACCTCGTCAGTGGCAGTCCTGTGGAGGAGTGTTGACGATCACGTGCCGTACAGGCCGGAGTGGCGTGAATCCATCGTTTGCCGAGGTAAAGTTACCGATTGGTACTGACCATGCCTCGAACAGGTCCCCACGGCCTGGAAGTTGGAGAACACCATGCGCACCACCACGACCGCACGTCGCGTCCTCACGTCCGTGCTCGCCACGACGCTGCTCGCCGGCGGCGTGCTGCTCGGGCAGACGGTGACCGCCGAGCCCGCGGCCGCAGCCAAGATGACCTGCAACATCAGCCAGCTGAGGCACGACGCCCAGAAGGAGCGCAACCGCGCCGCGCAGCTCAGGGGTCTCGGTGCCCACGCGGAGGCCCGCAACGCCCTCGCCCGCGCCAACGCCCTGGAGACGCGCGCCCGCCAGTGCGAGGACGCGGAGAACAACAACAAGCCCCCGCTCTGGAAGTAGGAACACACGCCGGGAAAGCGATCCGGTGAGCAAACGCGGGGCGGGTGCTGTCCGAAAGGGCAGCACCCGCCCCGCGGCCGTTCTCACGCCTCCGCCAGCTCCGCCGCCCGCTCCGCGCAGCCCCAGGCCACCGTGACGCCCGCGCCCCCGTGCCCGTAGTGGTGCACCAGACGCCCGCCGCCCGGCAGCGGCACCGCCTCGATCCGGACTCCGCCCACCCGCGCCGGACGCAGGCCCACCCGGTGGCCGAGCACCCGCGCCCCCGCGATCTCCGGCCGCACCCGCGCGCACCGCGCCACGATCGCCGCCGCCGTCGCCGGATCGGGCTCCGTCCGCTCGTCGTCCTCCTCGGCCGTCCCGCCCAGGACCAGCCGCCCCGGCTGCGGGAAGAAGTACGTCGTCTCGCCGGCCCCCGCGTCCGCCGAGGTGAACCACTCCTCGATCCCCGGGTTCTCCACCAGGACCAACTGCCCCCGCACCGGTCGCAGTCCGGGATCCGGTACGAGTTCCCGCGCCGCAGCCCCCGTGCAGTCGACGACCACCCGCGCCCCGGCCGCCGCCTCCCCGAAGCCGCCGACCGTACGCCGCTCGAAGACCCCGCCGGCCGCCTCGAACCGGTCCCGCAGCCAGGCCAGATGGACCGGCATGTCGATCAGCGGCAACCGTGCCGCGAGACCCACGTCGTACGGCCCCGGCACCTCCTCGGGCGCCAGCTGCCGAAGGCCCGGCACCTCCCGCGCCCAGGAGCCCAGCCCGTCCAGGACGGTGTCCGCGTGGACCCCGGCCACCCACCGCACCCCCGTGCGCTCCGGATCGGCGGCCAGCTCGCCGTACACCCGCAACGAGACCAACGCCCAGGCGCCCGCCTCCTCCTCGGGCTCGATCCGGTACGGCCACCACAGGGCCCCGGCCACCGCCGAGGTCGTCGCCGTCACCTCGTCCCGCGACCAGACCCGCACCCGAAGGCCGCGCTCCGCCAGCGTCACCGCGGTCGTCAGACCGACGACCCCGCCACCCACCACGATCACGTCGCTCTCCATGCCCCGGACCGTACCGGGACCGGGACATTTCCGGGACGGACCAGCCATGGAACGAGGACCCCGACCGGGGAATGCTGGAGGCATGCCGGCCGTGTACACGACTCTCGACCTCGCCCCCGCCGTCCTCCCGGACGGCGGTGGTGTCCTCCCCGGGGCCTTCGCCCGGCCCCGCCCCCGCCCCGAGGACCTCGACCTCGTCGTCGACGGCAGAGCGCTGCTCCACCGGCTCGACGAGGCCGAGGGCGTCGACACGGTCTCGCCGCTGGCCGGCGACCTCCCGCCCGCCCTCCGCGCCGAGCACGTCCACGGGCTCCTCGACCCGGACGCGGACGCCGGCCCCGCGGGCTCGCTCACGGGCGGCCGCCGGGTGATCTACTCCTGCCCCGACTGCGAGGACCTCGGCTGCGGAGCCGTCACCGCCGTGGTCGAGCACGACGGCGAGGACGTCGTCTGGCGCGACTTCGCCTGGCAGACCGGCCCCACCGCGGACCCGGCCCGCGAGGGCTACCCCGGCGTGGGCCCGTACCGCTTCCACCGGGCGACGTACCGGACCGTCCTGCGGCGCCTCGGAACGGAGCCCCGGACCGAGCTCCGGACGGCCCCCCCGATCGCCCCCCGGCCGGAGGCCCGCGCGCGGCCCCGGGTCGAGCCCCGGACGGAGGCCTCCACGGGGCCCCGGGCGGAGGCCCGCAGGTAGGCGTCCCGTGGAGTCCCGCACCCGGCCCGTGGAAGCCCCGCACGGGGCTCCGTCCGTGGTCCCGCAGGCCGCCCCGGACGGAGTCTCGGCCGGAGGCACCCGCCCCACGTCCCCGACCGGGGCGGAGCCGGTCCGCCGTCGCCTAGGATTCGTACCCTGATGACTGCAACCCTCGTCGCCAAGGACCTCGCCGCCGGCCACGGCGAACGCACCCTCTTCGCCGCGCTCGACCTCGTCGTCGCCCCCGGCGACGTCATCGGCCTCGTCGGCGTCAACGGCGCCGGCAAGTCGACCCTGCTGCGGCTGCTCGCCGGGCTCGACACCCCGGAGGAGGGGGAGCTCCGGCTCTCCCCGCCCACCGCCGCCGTCGGCCACCTCCCGCAGGAGCCGGAGCGGCGCGCGGGGGAGACCGTGCGGGAGTTCCTCGCCCGGCGCACCGGCGTCGCCGCCGCCCAGACGGCGATGGACGAGGCCACCCAGGGCCTCGTCGACGGCACGCCCGGCGCCGACGACGCGTACGCGATCACCCTGGAGCGCTGGCTGAACCTCGGCGGCGCCGACCTCGACGAGCGCGCCGACGAGGTCGCCGACTCGCTCGGCCTCACCGTCGGCCTCGACCAGCCGATGACCTCCCTCTCCGGCGGTCAGGCCGCCCGTGCCGGCCTCGCCTCCCTGCTGCTCTCCCGCTACGACGTCTTCCTGCTCGACGAGCCCACCAACGACCTCGACCTCGACGGGCTCGAGCGCCTCGAAGGCTTCGTGAAGGGGCTGCGCGCCGGCACGGTCGTCATCAGCCACGACCGCGAGTTCCTCACCCGTACGGTCACCAAGGTCCTCGAACTCGACCTCGCCCAGCAGCAGATCACGCTGTACGGCGGCGGTTACGAGGCCTACCTGGAGGAGCGGGACAGGGCCAGGCGGCACGCGCGCGAGGACTTCGACGAGTACGCGGGCAAGAAGGCGGCCCTCGAAGCGCGCGGCCACATGCAGCGGTCCTGGATGGACAAGGGCGTCAAGAACGCCCGCCGCAAGTCCACCGACAGCGACAAGCTCGGCCGCAACGCGCGCAGCGAGGCCAGCGAGAAGCAGGCCGCGAAGGCCCGCCAGACCCAGCGCATGATCGAGCGCCTCGACGTCGTCGACGAGCCCCGCAAGGAGTGGGAGCTCCGCATGGAGATCGCGGCCGCTCCGCGCTCCGGCTCGGTCGTCGCGACCCTCCGCGAGGCCGAGGTGCGCCGCGGCGACTTCTCCTTCGGCCCCGTCACGCTGCAGATCGACTGGGCCGACCGGGTCGCCGTCACCGGGGCCAACGGCGCCGGGAAGTCGACCCTGCTCGCCGCCCTGCTCGGCCGGCTGCCGCTCGACTCCGGGGACGCGGTCCTCGGCTCGGGCGTCGTCGTCGGGGAGGTCGACCAGGCCCGCAAGCTCTTCCACGGTACGGAGACGCTCCTGGAGGCGTTCTGCGCGGCCGTGCCGGAGACGGAGCCCGCCGAGGTCCGTACCCTGCTGGCCAAGTTCGGCCTCAAGGCCGTCCATGTGATGCGGCCCGCCACCACGCTCTCCCCGGGCGAGCGGACCCGCGCCGCGCTCGCCCTGCTCCAGGGCCGGGGCGTGAACCTGCTCGTCCTCGACGAGCCGACGAACCACCTGGACCTGCCGGCCATCGAGCAGCTGGAGTCCGCGCTCGACTCGTACACCGGCACCCTGCTGCTCGTCACCCACGACCGGCGGATGCTCGACGCGGTCCGCACCACGCGGCGCGTCGAGGTCGCCGACGGCAAGGTCACCGAGCTCTGATGACCGCCTCGCACACGGCGGGCCGGGGGCTCGCGACGACGGCCGTGTGTGCGGCACGGCGGGCCGCGACGCCGGTCCCGTGCGTCGGCCGGGGCCCGCGATGACGGTCTCGTTCGGCTGGGGACCCGTCGAGGCGAGGGTCCTCGCCCCCTCGGCCGGCTGCGTGGTCGTCGTCGACGTGCTGTCCTTCACCACCGCCGTAGGCGTCGCCGTCGAGGCCGGCGCGGCCGTCCACCCGTACCGGTGGCGGGACGCGACGGCCGTCGCGTACGCGGAGAGCGTCGGCGCGACGCTCGCCGTCGGGCGCCGCGAGGCGACCCCCGAGCACCCGTGGTCGCTCTCCCCGGCGGCCCTGCGCGCCGCCCCGACGCCGCCGCGCCTGGTCCTGCCCTCGCCGAACGGCTCCACCATCGCGGCGGAGGCCGGTGACGCGGTCGTCGTCGCCGCGTCCCTGCGCAACCACTCGGCCGTCGTCCGCTGGCTCACGCGGCAGGGGTACGGCTCCGCCGAACGCCCGGTCACGGTCATCGCGTCCGGCGAGCGGTGGCCGGACGGTTCGCTGCGCCCGGCGCTCGAGGACCTGCTCGGTGCTGGCGCCGTCCTCGCCGGGCTGCGGGCCGCGGGCCCGCACATCCTCACCCCGGAGGCGACCGCGGCGGCCACGCTGTGGGCGGCCACCGAGGACCCGGTCGCCGCCTTGCACGGCTGTGACTCGGGTCGTGAACTGTACGAGTACGGCTTTCCGCAGGACGTGGCCGTGGCCGCCGAGACCGACAGCTCGACGACCGTCCCCGTTCTCGTGGACGGCGCATTCCAGGAGGCACCATGACCGACCTACTGACCCGGCTGACCGAGATGCTGGACGATCTCGACGCCGACGTGGACGAGACGATCGACCTCGCCGACGAGATCGCCGCCTCGGGCGACGCCGGTCTCCTGCCGCGTCTCCAGGCGGAGCTGGATCGCGCCCTCACCGAGCGGAACGCCTACGCCCGTGAGCTCCTCGGCGGCGTCGTCGCGGCGATCGGGGGCCCGGAGGCCCTGCCGACCCTGATCCGCGCCTCCGCCGTCGACCTCGGTGACGACCAGGACGGTCTGGCCACCGAGATCGTCGATCTGGTCCAGGCCGACCCGAAGGCGGCCCGGGACCTCCTCCAGCCGCTGACGGAGGACGACGACCTCTCCGTCGCCAACCGCGCCGACTGGGCCCTGCGCTTCCTGCCGTAGCGGGGGCAGCGCGACCGGCTCGGGGTCCACCGGTAGCCGCCGCAGTCCCCGTGGCCCGAAGGGGGCACACGGGGACGACTACGACGACGTGTCCCGTCAGCGGCGCTTGCCGCCGCCCTCGCCCAGCAGACCCGCCTTGCGGAGGGCGTCGGCCATCGCGCTGTTCGCGGGCGCGGGAGCGGACGCCCGGTCCCGGCCACCCCGCTCGGGCTGCCCGCCGCGACCGCCCTGGCCACCCTGGCCGCCCTGGCCGCCCTGCCCGTTCCGGCCGCCGCGGTCGCCCTGACCGCCACGGTCCCCGCGCTCGGCCCGGCGGCCACCGCCACCGCCGCCACCGCCGCCCTGCCGCTGCTGCGGCGGCCGGCCGGAGCGCTCGCCCCGGTCGCCGCGCTCGCGCTTGGGAGCCCCGTCCGAGGCCTCCGCACCGGACTGGTCGTCGAGCCGCAGCGTCAGCGAGATCCGCTTGCGCGGGATGTCGACGTCGAGGACCTTCACCTTGACCACGTCGCCGGGCTTCACCACGTCGCGCGGGTCCTTCACGAAGGTCTTCGACATCGCGGAGACGTGCACCAGACCGTCCTGGTGCACACCGATGTCCACGAACGCCCCGAAGGCGGCCACATTGGTGACGACGCCCTCAAGGACCATCCCGGACACCAGGTCGCCGATCTTCTCGACGCCCTCCGCGAAGGTCGCGGTCCGGAACGCCGGACGCGGGTCGCGGCCCGGCTTCTCCAGCTCGCGCAGGATGTCCGTCACGGTCGGCAGACCGAAGGTCTCGTCCACGAAGTCGTCGGCCCGCAGCGAGCGCAGCGTCCCGGTGTCGCCGACGAGCGCCGCGACCTCGCCGCCCGTCGCCTTCACCATCCGGCGCACCACCGGGTACGCCTCCGGGTGCACCGAGGAGGAGTCGAGCGGGTCGTCGCCGCCCCGGATGCGCAGGAAGCCCGCGCACTGCTCGTACGCCTTCGGGCCCAGCCGGGCCACGTCCTTGAGCGCCCGGCGGGAGCGGAAGGGGCCGTTGGCGTCCCGGTGCGCGACGATGTTCTCCGCGAGCCCCGAGCTGATGCCGGAGACCCGCGAAAGGAGCGGCGTGGAGGCGGTGTTGACGTCGACGCCGACACCGTTCACACAGTCCTCGACGACCGCGTCGAGCGAGCGGGAGAGCTTCACCTCGGCCAGGTCGTGCTGGTACTGGCCGACGCCGATGGACTTCGGGTCGATCTTCACCAGCTCGGCGAGCGGGTCCTGGAGACGGCGGGCGATGGAGACCGCACCGCGCAACGACACGTCGAGGCCCGGGAGTTCCTGCGAGGCGAACGCGGAGGCCGAGTAGACCGAGGCGCCGGCCTCCGAGACCATCACCTTGGTCAGCTTCAACTCGGGGTGCTTGGCGAGGAGTTCGGCCGCCAGCTTGTCGGTCTCGCGGGAGGCCGTGCCGTTGCCGATCGCGACCAGCTCGACCGCGTGCTCCTTCGCGAGACGCGCCAGCCTGTCCAGCGCCTGGTCCCACTTGTTGGCCGGCACGTGCGGGTAGATCGTGTCGGTGGCGACGACCTTGCCGGTCGCGTCGACCACGGCGACCTTCACGCCGGTACGGAAGCCGGGGTCGAGGCCGAGCGTCGCCCGGGTGCCGGCCGGCGCGGCGAGCAGCAGGTCGCGCAGGTTCGCCGCGAAGACCCGGACCGCCTCGTCCTCGGCGGCCGTCCGCAGCCGCAGCCGCAGGTCGATCCCGAGGTGCACGAGGATGCGGGTCCGCCAGGCCCAACGGACCGTGTCCTGGAGCCACTTGTCTCCGGGGCGCCCCCGGTCGGCGACGCCGAAGCGACCCGCGACGATCCCCTCGTACGAGGAGGGGCCGGGGAGCTCGGAGGGCTCCTCCGGCTCCAGGTCGAGGCTGAGTACGTCCTCCTTCTCGCCGCGCAGCATGGCCAGCACGCGGTGCGAGGGCAGGGCCGTGAAGGGCTCGGTGAAGTCGAAGTAGTCGGCGAACTTGGACCCCGCCTCCTCCTGTCCCTCACGGACCTTCGCCACCAGCCGGCCGCGGCCCCACATGCGCTCACGCAGCTCGCCGATGAGGTCGGCGTCCTCGGAGAACGTCTCGGCGAGGATCGCCCGCGCGCCCTCCAGGGCCGCGGCGGCGTCGGCGACGCCCTTGTCCGCGTCCACGAAGGCCGCGGCGGCGGCCGCCGGCTCCACGGACGGGTCGGCCAGCAGCCCCTCCGCCAGCGGCCCCAGACCGGCCTCACGGGCGATCTGGGCCTTCGTCCGGCGCTTCGGCTTGAAGGGCAGGTAGATGTCCTCCAGACGCGCCTTGGTGTCGGCCGCCCGGATGCGGGCCTCGAGCTCCTCCGTCAGCTTGCCCTGCTCGCGTACCGAGTCGAGGATCGCCGACCGGCGGTCCTCCAGCTCGCGCAGATAGCGCAGCCGCTCCTCCAGGGTGCGGAGCTGCGCGTCGTCGAGCATCTCCGTCGCTTCCTTGCGGTAGCGGGCGATGAACGGCACGGTCGAACCGCCGTCGAGCAGCTCGACGGCTGCCTTCACCTGTCGCTCGCGTACGCCGAGTTCCTCGGCGATCCTTGCTTCGATGGACGTCGTCACGGTGTCCCGACTCGCCTTCTCGTGCCTCAAGCTTGCGAGTGCATTGTGCCGGGTCGGTCACCCGTACGCGGTAACCGGCCCGTCCCGCGCGCGTCCCGGGGGCCTCCGGGCGCCCCCGCGGTCACTCCTTGCCGACGAGATCCGCCGGGAAGGCGCCCGCGACGGCGGCCGTGACCAGGAAGCCGCGCCCCAGCTCGGTGAGCCGCTCGACCCCGGCCGCGCCGAGGTGCTCGTACGGCGCGGCGTCGAGCCGGTCGGTGTGCTCCTCGAGCTCGTCGCGGAGGGCCGCACCCGCCTCGGTCAGCTCGCCTTCGGCGTCGAGCAGCCCGCGCCCGCGCAGCCGCTCCGCCGCGGCCTCCCAGTCGGCGCGCCGCCAGCCGCGGGAGCCGAGCACCCAGCGCGGGGTCATGCCCTTGCCGGTGGCGGTGTGGGACACCAGGGCCTCGACGGGGTCGAGGCCGGCCGAGAGCAGGGCCGCGAGGTGCCCGTCGCCCCGGTGCTCGCGCAGCAGGGTGGCGGCGTGCCAGTAGGCGAGGTGGGGCTCCTCGGGCACCGGCAGGTCCGCGTGGGCCGAGTAGAGCGGCCGGGCGTGCCGGGTGCAGGCCTCGGTGGCGCGCAGCGCGAGCTCCGCCGCCTCGGCCATCTCCGCGGAGGCGACCGTCTCCTCGCCGAGCAGCCGGCGCAGGGTGGCGTCGGCGGTGCGCAGCCGCGCGTCCAGGACCTGGGCGGGGGAGGCGGTCTCCCAGACGGCCGGGAGGTGCCGGGCGAGCAGCTCGTGGTGGTAGTTGTAGAAGGTCGCGGCGACCGTGCCGGGGCCCACCGCGCCGAGGGCTGCGCTGCGCGAGGCGAGCCGCATCGCGGTCTGGTCGGTGAAGCCCAGGGCGCCGAACTCGCGGTCCAGGTCGGGCGAGAAGTAGAGCGTGGAGTGCAGCGGGTTGAGGGCGTTGTGGCAGCGGCGTCCCGCGCGGGGCGGCAGAGCAGTCGTCGTCATGCCCGAAGGTTACCGACTGGTCGGTACGACGGGAACGGTCGGGACCGCGCCAGAGACCGGTACCGGCTGTTCCACTGGCCGTTCCAGTGGCCGTTCCAGAACTCGTTCCCGGGGCCGCTTCCGGGCTCGTGCCCCGGCAGACCATGGCAGAAAAGGTGGGATCGGCGTCATTGCGGCCGTCCCGGGCTCCTCCCAGGATGGAGGCATGACGCAGCGACCCGTTCTCGTCGTCCTCTTCGACGGCGTGCAGAGCCTCGACGTCACCGGCCCCTACGAGGTGTTCGCCGGTGCCGGCCGCGCCTCCGGCGACCCGGACGCGTACCCGATCCGCACCGCCTCCCTGGACGGCGGTCCCGTCCGTACCCACAGCGGACTGCGTCTGCTCCCCGACACCACCCTCGCCGAGGCGGTCGCCGACGGCGCACCGCACACCCTCGTGGTCCCCGGCGGCGAGGGCACCCGGGAACCCGCTCCGGCCCTGATCGACTGGCTCCGCACCCACGCCCCGAAGGCCGGGCGTCTGGTCTCCGTCTGCACGGGGGCGTTGCTCCTCGCCGAGGCGGGGCTCCTCGACGGTCACCGGGCGACCACCCACTGGGTGGCCTGCGACCACCTGGCCCGCTGCTACCCCGAGGTCGAGGTGGACCCGGACCCCATCTTCGTCCGGGACGGACGGCTCTCCACCTCCGCCGGGGTCACCGCCGGCATCGACCTGGCCCTCGCCCTGGTCGAGGAGGACCTCGGCCGGGACATCGCCCTCACCGTCGCCCGGCACCTGGTCGTCTTTCTGCGCCGCCCCGGCAACCAGGCCCAGTTCAGCGTCCAGCTCGCCGCCCAGACCGCCCGCCGGGAGCCGCTGCGCGACCTCCAGCAGTGGATCACCGAGCACCCCGACGGCGACCTCTCCGTGGAGGCCCTCGCCACCCGCGCCCGGCTCTCGCCCCGCCACTTCGCCCGCGCCTTCCAGGCCGAGACGGGCACGACCCCCGGCCGCTACGTCGACCGGGTACGGCTCGAACACGCCCGCCGCCTCCTGGAGGAGACCTCCCGCGGCGTCGAGGAGGTCGCCCGCGCCTCGGGCTACGGCACCCCCGAGGCGATGCGCCGCGCCTTCACCAAGGCCCTCGGCACAGCTCCCGCCGACTACCGCCGCCGCTTCCACTCACCCGTCAGCTGAAAGGCAGCAGCATGCAGATCGCCGTCCTGCTCTACCAGGGCTTCACCACACTCGACGCCGTCGGCCCGTACGAGCTCCTCGCCCGCATCCCCGGGGCCGAGACCGTCTTCGTCGCCAAGGAGAGCGGCCCCGTCCGCAACGACCAGGGCAGCCTCGCCCTCGTCGCCGACAAGACCCTCGCCGAGGTCCCGCGGCCCGACATCGTGCTCGTCCCCGGCGGCCCCGACTCGCGCGGCGCCATGGACGACCCGGAGATCCAGGCCTGGCTCCGTACGGCCGACGAGACCAGCACCTGGACGACCTCGGTCTGCACCGGCTCCCTGATCCTGGCCGCCGCCGGCCTCCTCGACGGCCGCCGCGCCACCACCCACTGGCTCGCCATCGAGGAGCTCAAGGAGCTGGGCATCGAGCCCACCGGCGAGCGGGTCGTCTTCGACGGCAAGTACGTCACCGCGGCCGGGGTCTCCTCGGGCATCGACATGGCGCTGCACCTGATCGGCCGGATCGCCGGGGACGAGGCCGCCCAGACCATCCAGCTGCTCACCGAGTACGACCCGCAGCCGCCGTACGACGCGGGCTCGCCGGAGAAGGCCCCGGCCGAGATCGTCGCGCGGTGGCGGGGCGTGAAGCCGGAGGAGCTCCCCCAGGGGCGCTGAGCGAAGGCCCGCCGGGCCTCAGCTCCCGTAGGTGAAGCGGGGCGTCCGGCGTTCCAGGAAGGCGGCGACCCCCTCCGCGGTGTCGCCGCTGCCGCGTGCCTGCTCCGCCCAGTGGGCGTCCCGGTCCAGGCGCCCGTCGGCGAACTCCTTGGCCGCCGACTGGGTCAGCAGCGAGCGCGAGGCGAGCACCCGGGCGAACTCGGAGACCCGCTTGTCCAGCTCGCCCACCGGGTGCAGCTCGTCCACGAACCCGGTCCGCAGGGCCCGCTCCGCGTCGATCAACTCACCGGAGAACAGCAGGTACTTGGCGGTCGAAGGACCCACGAGGGCGGCGAGCCGCCGGGTCGAGGAGGACGAGTAGACGATGCCGAGCTTCGACGGGGTGATCCCGAAGCGGGCGCCCTCCTCGGCGAACCGCAGGTCGCAGGCGGCGGCGAGCTGGCTGCCGCCGCCGACGCAGAAGCCCCGGACGGCCGCCAGGGTCGGCCGGGGGAACGCGGCGAGCGCCTCCTCGGCCCGTACCGCCAGCGCCTGCTGCTCGTCCCCGGGCTCGCGGAGCGCCGAGATGTCGGCCCCGGCGCAGAAGGTGTCGCCCTCACCCGTCAGGACCAGCACCCGGACGGCGGGGTCGGCGGCGAGCCGGTCCAGCACGCCGGGCAGTGCCCGCCACATGCCGGCGCTCATCGCGTTGCGCTTGGCGGGGTTGGCGATGACGACGGTGGCGACGCCGTCCGTGACGCTGTCCTTCAGCTGCGGCTCCATGGGCCGGATGCTATCCGCCGTACCCGAACGTACGATCAGGAAGGGGTCGTCCCGAGGAGGCACCGCATGGCCAAGGACGCCCATGAGCCGGACGTGGTCCCGGACCCGGTCCGTGAGATGGCACGCGAGGGGAAGCGGCTCAACCGGAGCTTCAGCTGGCTGGCCGTGCTCGGCGTCCTGCTCGTCATCGGCGGTGTCGTCGGTCTGGTCTACACCGGCCTCGCCACCCTGACCTCGATGCTGCTCTTCGGCTGGCTGCTGCTGATCGGCGGAGTCGTCGGGCTCCTCCAGGCGATCCAGTCGCGTGGCACCAGCTACTTCTGGCTCGCCGTGGTGGTGGCCGCCCTGAACATCGCGGCCGGTGTCGTGGTGATCCGTCACCCGGAGGGCTCGGCCGAGGCGCTGACGATGTTCGCCGCCCTGCTCTTCCTCACCGGCGGTCTCTTCCGGCTGGTCGGCAGTGTCGTGGTGCGCGGGCCGCAGTTCGGCTGGACCCTGCTCCAGGGCGCCTTCGGCCTGCTGCTCGGTCTGCTCGTCCTGTTCGACTGGCCGGACAGCAGCCGGTACGTTCTCGGGGTCTTCTTCTCGCTCGCGCTGCTCTTCGACGGCCTCGGTCTGATCGCCATCGGAGTGGGCGGGCGGCGGATCGTCAGTATGGTGACGCCGACGCCCGTGTCCAGCGCGCCCGCGGAGCAGTCAGAAACTGAGCCCGATCAGTCGAACAACTGACATCGGCATACTCACCCGATCGGAAAGCAGCCGATAAGTGTCGACTTCTGGTCAGTAGGCCGGTCCGCCTGCGCGCATTGCCAAGACTCGATCCGTGGCGAGAATCGAGCACGAGGGTGGGAACCGTACCGTGGAGAACCACGGAGGTGGCCCCGCCCGGCAACCGTCCTACGAAGGAGTCTGGCGCTTCACCGCTGCCGCGGTCGACGTCTCCGTCCCGCAGGCCCGGCACGCCGTACGCGACCTGCTGGTCCGCCAGGGCGTCCCCGTCCATGAGGAGATCATGGACGGCCTGCTGCTGATCGTCTCCGAGCTGGTGACCAACGCCGTACGGCACGCGGCGCTGCTGTCCCCGGAGATAGCGGTGGAGGTGGCCATCGGGCCCGAGTGGATCCGGGTGTCCGTCGAGGACAACCACCCGTACCGCCCCAAGGCCCTCGAGGCGGACTACGGGCAGACGGGCGGCCGGGGACTGCTCCTTGTCCGCGAGATCGCCCAGGAGTCCGGCGGCGCGTGCGACGTCGAGCACACCGCGAGCGGCGGCAAGATCATCTGGGCGGCGCTGCCCCTGGCCCCGATGGCACCGGGGCCGGGAGCGGCGATCCACCAGCCGGTCGTCACCAGCCCCCGGACGGACCCGTCAGTTCCCTGACCGCCGGACGCGCCGCGTCGAGCACCGTCATGAACCAGGCGGAGAAGGGCGCGGCGGCATGGCGTTCGGCCAGCTCGGCGGCGGTGACGAAGACGGTGTCCTCGATCTCCTCCGGGTCCGGCCGCGGCGCGGCCTGGACCAGGCCGACGAAGAGGTGGTTGAACTCCTGCTCCACCAGGCCGGAAGCCGGGTCCGGGTGGTTGTAGCGGACGGTGCCGGCCTCCGCGAGCAGCGTGGGCGAGACGCCGAGCTCCTCGAAGGTCCGCCGGGCGGCGGCGGCGAACGGCGCCTCGCCCGGGTACGGGTGGCCGCAGCAGGTGTTCGACCAGACGCCGGGGGAGTGGTACTTGCCGAGCGCCCGACGCTGGAGCAGCAGCCGGCCCGACTCGTCGAACAAGAAGACGGAGAAGGCGCGGTGCAGCAGCCCGGGCGCCTGGTGGGCGGCGAGCTTCTCCGCCGTACCGATGGTCGTCCCGTCCTCGTCGACCAGTTCGAGCATGATCGGCGCCGGGGCCTCGGACGGCTGGACACCGTTCGACATGATCTCCGGCATCTCCGGCGAGATCTGAGCCGCGGTGGCTGGTGTGGTCGGCATACCCATCCTTCGCTTCGGTCCTCGCCCCGGTGGGGCCACCTCAGTCTGCCGTACAAAAGCGGCTTGTCCGTACTTCGGCGGCCGGACGTGGCCGCTCCCACCGCACCGGAGTACAACCGGCGCGGCGGGAGCGGAGTGACGACAGGGGGCGACTAGACCCCGAAAGCCGCCGGATATGCGATGGTGCCGGGCGGAACGGGCACGGAGTCGTCCAGAACGAGAGCCATCATGGCCTCGTCCGGAACCTCGAAACCTGGCTTGATTCCATACTCGGACGCCCGTACGAACCCGAACTTCGGGTAGTACTCCGGGTGCCCCAGGACGAGCACGAGCGGCTCGCCCCGCAGCCGCGCGGCGTCGAGCACCGCCCGGACGACCGCCTTTCCGGCCCCCGTCCGCTGGTACGCGGGCGCCACCGCGACCGGAGCGAGCGCCGCCGCGGGGGCGCCGTCCACCAGGCAGCGGGTGATCAGGGCGTGCGCCGCGATGGAGCCGTCCGGGGCCTCGGCCACGTACGACAGGCCCGGGAGCCAGGCCCCGGGGTCCCGCCGGAGCGCGTCGACCAGCTCGGCCTCCGCCTCCGAGCCGAAGGCGGCCGCCACGAGCGGCCGGACCACCGAGGCCTCCTCGGCGGTCTCCGGACGGGTGCGCCAGCGCGGATCCGCGGGCCGCAGGACGAATCCCGCGTACCCGTAGTCGGAGCCGTGCTCGCGCCGCATCGCGATCTCTGCGCGGGCCCCCGCCACCGCCTCGGCCATACCGGGCACGGTGGTGTCCGCCGCGTCGGCGTGCGCGGCGAGCGGACCGTAGTACTCGGCCCAGTCGCTCTCGGGCTGGGGGACGGTCCCCAGGACGTGATAGCCGGCCGCGACCGCCGCCGCCGAGAGCTCGGCGACGGTACGGAGCGGGTAGTGCTCCTCCCAGAAGGCGCGGGCCGCCGGCCCGGGCTCCCCGGTGGTCCAGACGCACTCGGTGAGCACCAGGGTGCCTCCGGGTGCCAGCAGCCTGCGCCACTCGGCGAGCGCCCGGTCGAAGCCCAGGACGAAGACCGAGCTCTCGGCCCAGACCAGGTCGAAGGAGCCGTCCGGGAACGGCAGTGCGCCCATGTCGGCGCGGTGGGTGTGGATCGAGCCGTCGAGTCCGCGGTCGGCGGCGGACTGCCGCAGTTCCGCGAGGAACGGTTCGTGGAGATCGACGGCGGTCACCTCGGCGCCCGTCTCGGCCGCCAGGAGCAGCGCGGAACGGCCGGGGCCGCAACCCAGGTCGAGCACCCGCGGACGCTCGGGCAGCGAGCCGGTGAGCGCGAGGAGCCGACGCGTGGTGGCGTCGGAGCCGGGGCCCTGCCGCGGAAGACCGTGGTGCAGGGCGAAGAAGGAGTCGTGCGAAGCGTTGTCGGACAACGTGGGAAACCCTTTGTGAGAGGGCTCCGGCCGACGACGTGACGGACCGGTGGGAACCGGGATCAGGTCAGCCGGAGACCCGGAAGCTGAGGAAGGACCGGGTGCTGCCGCTCGGGGCAGCCTCCATCGCGACGGTCATCAACCTCAGCTCCTCTCTCCACGCGTTCGTACGAAAAGGCTAACAGGTGGCCCGGTTCTCACAGGCAGAGTTTCGCCTCGTGCTCCGCGTGCCCCACCGGCTCCAGCTGGAAGGTGCAGTGCTCCACGTCGAAGTGCGAGCCCAGGCACCCCTGGAGGGAGTGCAGCATCTTCTCGTGCCCGACCGAGTCGAGCGCGTCCTGGTCCACGACCACGTGCGCCGAGAGCACCGGCATCCCCGAGGTGATCGTCCAGGCGTGCAGGTCGTGGACGTCCTCGACGCCCGGCAGGGCCAGGATGTGGGCCCGTACCTCCATCATGTCGACGCCCTTGGGCGCGGCCTCCAGGAGGACGTCAAGCGTCTCGCGCAGCAGCTTGACCGTGCGGGGGACGATCATCAGGCCGATCAGGATCGAGGCGATCGGATCGGCGTACTGCCAGCCCGTGACCAGGATGATGCCGGCCGCGACGATCACGGTGACCGAGCCCAGAGCGTCCGCGAGCACCTCCAGATACGCCCCGCGCACATTGAGGCTGTCCTTCTGGCCCCGCATGAGCAGGGACAGCGAGATCACGTTGGCGATCAGGCCGATCGCCGCGACCGCGATCGCCAGACCGCCCTTGGTCTCGGCCGGCTCGAAGAACCGCTGGATCGCCTCGTACAGCACATAGCCGCCGACGCCGAGGAGCAGCAGACAGTTGGCGAGCGCCGCGAGGATCTCGGCCCGCGCGAAGCCGAAGGTGCGGTTCCCCGAAGGGGGCCGGTTGGCGAAGTGGATCGCGAGCAGGGCCATCGCGAGGCCGACCGCGTCGGTCGCCATGTGCGCCGCGTCGGCGATCAGCGCGAGCGAGTCGGAGAGCACGCCGCCGATGATTTCGATCACCATCACGGAGAGCGTGATGCCGAGCGCGATGCGCAACCGGTTCTTGTACGCGGCCCCGGCCGTACCCGTCGGCGCAGGGCCGCCGTGACTGTGCCCGTGGTCGTGTCCAGCCCCCATGACATGGCCTCCAGATCGTCTGTTCGTACGTGCCCCGAGTCGCAAGTCAACTACGGGTGGGGGGTATGTGCAACACGGTACTGAACACCGTTGTCATATGCTCTGACCTGCGGCGATGTAATCCGGACCGGTGGTGGCGGGAAGATGTCGCCGGGAACCGCGCCGGGGCGTCGGCCGGGGTCCCCGCCGGAGGCCACGGCCGCCGTTTTGTGAGGCGGGCCGCCGATCGCCCATGATGATCTCCACGGGACCACACGTGCCGGTGCGGACGCGGGTGGGCCCGGGGGAGTCCGGCCCGCAAAGCCTCGGTGAACTCACGCTCTGTTTCATCCGATAGCCTCAGCCGACGTGTCGCCGCCCCGCGCCGGGCCGCACCGCCGCGCTCGGGGCCGCCATGGTCCCGCCGGCCCCTCCGTCAGCTCCAAGGAGTGAGTTCGTCTGTCGACCGCCATCCTCACCGGCCCGCCGGCACCCGGATCCTCGCTCGACGGAGATCTGCGGTCGCTCGGCTTCGACGTCCGGACCGCCGCCCGCCCCGATGAGACCGGGGCCCTGCTCGCCGCGGTCCCCGCGGGCGAGCGCGTCGCGCTCGTCGACCCCCGGTTCGTCGGCCATGTGCACGCGCTGCGCCTCGCCCTCACCGACCCCCGGTTCCCCGCGGCCGCCGCACCCGGCGCGCTCACCGTGCAGAACGGGGCCCGCCCCGCGCTCGCCCGCGCCCTGACCGCCGCCGCGGCCCCCGGCACCGACGGCGACGACCTCACCGGGACGCTCGCCGACGCCCTCGACGCCGATGGCGTCGCCGTGCACCGGCCGCAGCTCGGCACCCTCGTCGCCACGGTGCCCACCGACGCCGAGGCCCGCCACGAGGCCCGCGCCGCCGTGGACGCCGTCGACGACGAGGCCGTACGCCTCCGCTCCGCCGTGAAGGCCCACGACGGCTTCTTCACCACCTTCTTCATCAGCCCGTACTCGCGCTACATCGCCCGCTGGTGCGCGCGCCGCGGACTGACCCCCAACCAGGTCACCACCGCCTCGCTGCTCACGGCGCTGATCGCGGCCGGCTGCGCGGCGACCGGCGAGCGCGGCGGATACATCGCCGCCGGCGTCCTGCTCCTCGTCTCCTTCGTCCTCGACTGCACCGACGGGCAGCTCGCCCGGTACGCGCTGAAGTACTCGACGATGGGCGCCTGGCTCGACGCCACCTTCGACCGCGCCAAGGAGTACGCCTTCTACGCCGGCCTCGCCCTCGGCGCGGCCCGCAACGGCGACGACGTCTGGGCGCTCGCCCTCGGCGCGATGGTCCTCATGACCTGCCGGCACGTCGTGGACTTCTCGTTCAACGAGGCCAACCACGACGCCACGGCCAACACCAGCCCCACCGCGGCCCTCTCCGACCGGCTCGACAGCCTCGGCTGGACCGTCTGGGCCCGCCGGATGATCATCCTGCCGATCGGCGAGCGCTGGGCCATGATCGCGGTCCTCACCGCCGTCACCAACCCGCGGATCGTCTTCTGGGCCCTGATCATCGGCTGCGCCTTCGGGGCCTGCTACACCACGGCGGGGCGCGTCCTGCGCTCCCTGACCCGCAAGGCGAAGCGCACCGACCGGGCCGCGCAGGCCCTGGCGGACCTCGCGGACTCCGGGCCGCTCGCCGCGCTGACGAACCGGATCCTCGGCCGCACCGGCATCCTGATGCTGCCGCCGCTGGTCCTCGCGCTGATCGCCACGGGCGCGATGCTCGCCGCGGCCCTCGGCCGCCCCTTCGGGTCCGACCAGACCGTCGTCGCCGCCGTCTTCTACGTGGTGTTCGCCGGCGCGGCCGTCGCCCGCCCCCTCAAGGGCGCCCTCGACTGGCTGCTCCCCCCGCTCTTCCGGGCCGCCGAGTACGGCACGATCCTGATCCTCGCGGCCCGCTCCGAGGTGAACGGGGCCTTGCCCGCGGCCTACGGGCTGGTGGCCGCCGTCGCCTACCATCACTACGACACGGTGTACCGCATCCGCGGCGGCACCGGCGCGCCGCCCACGTGGCTGGTGCGCACGATCGGCGGTCACGAGGGCCGCACGTTGCTGGTGACCGTCCTCGCCGCCCTGCTGGCGAGCCGTGGCAACGACTTCACCCTGGCGCTCACCGCCCTGGCGGTCACCATCGCGCTTGTGGTGCTCGTGGAGTCCATCCGTTTCTGGGTGTCCTCCGGAGCACCAGCCGTACATGACGAAGGAGAAACAGCATGATCGGTCTCGTACTGGCAGCCGGTGCCGGACGGCGTCTGCGCCCCTACACCGACACGCTTCCGAAGGCCCTCGTGCCCGTCGACGGTGAGACCACCGTCCTCGACCTCACGCTGAAGAACTTCGCCGAGATCGGCCTCACCGAGGTCGCGATCGTCGTCGGCTACCGCAAGGAGGCCGTCTACGACCGCAAGGAGGCCCTCGAGGCGAAGTACGGCCTGAAGCTCACCCTCGTCGACAACGACAAGGCCGAGGAGTGGAACAACGCCTACTCCCTGTGGTGCGCCCGCGAGGTCCTCAAGCGCGGTGTGATCCTCGCCAACGGTGACACCGTCCACCCGGTCTCCGTCGAGAAGACCCTGCTCGCCGCCCGCGGCGACGGCAAGAAGATCATCCTCGCCCTCGACACGGTGAAGAACCTCGCCGACGAGGAGATGAAGGTCATCACCGCCGAGGGCAAGGGCGTCCAGCGGATCACCAAGCTGATGGACCCGGCCACCGCCACCGGCGAGTACATCGGTGTCACCCTCATCGAGGCCGAGGCCGCCGAGGAGCTCGCCGACGCCCTCAAGGCCACCTTCGAGCGTGACCCCGACCTGTACTACGAGGACGGCTACCAGGAGCTGGTCAACCGCGGCTTCACCGTCGACGTCGAGCCCATCGGTGACGTCAAGTGGGTCGAGATCGACAACCACGACGACCTCGCGAAGGGCCGTGAGATCGCGTGCCAGTACTGACCCGGCTGATTCCTTCACCGGTCGTCGTCGACATCCGCAGGGGAGCGCTGGACGACCTGTCCGCGCTCCTCGCGGACCAGCGGATCTCCAGCAACGGCAAGATCGCCGTCGCCATCAGCGGCGGCTCGGGCCTCAAGCTGCGTGACCACTTCGCCCCCGAGCTGCCCGGCGCCGACTGGTACCCGGTCGCCGGCGGCACCATCGACGAGGCCGTGAAGCTCGCCGACGCCATGCGCGGCAAGCGGTACGACGCCGTGGTCGCCCTCGGCGGCGGCAAGATCATCGACGTGACGAAGTACGCGGCGGCCCGGGTCGGGCTGCCGCTGGTGGCCATCGCCACCAACCTCTCGCACGACGGGATCTGCTCCCCGATCTCGACCCTGGACAACGACAACGGCCGGGGTTCGTACGGTGTGCCCACCCCGATCGCCCTCGTCATCGACCTGGACGTGATCAGGGACGCCCCGGTCCGCTTCGTGCGCTCCGGCATCGGCGACGCCATCTCCAACCTCTCCGCCATCGCCGACTGGGAGCTCTCCCACGAGGTGACCGGCGAGCCCGTCGACGGCCTCGCGGCCGCCATGGCCCGCAGCGCCGGAGAGGCCGTGCTCCGCCACCCCGGCGGCGTCGGCGACGACGACTTCCTCGTCACCCTCTCCGAGGGCCTGGTGATGTCCGGCATCGCGATGTCGATCAGCGGGGACAGCCGCCCCTCCTCGGGCGCCTGCCACGAGATCAGCCACGCGTTCGACCTGCTCTTCCCGGCCCGCGCCGCCAGCCACGGCGAGCAGTGCGGTCTCGGCGCGGCCTTCGCCATGCACCTGCGCGGAGCCCACGAGGGGTCCGGTCGGATGGTCGAGACGCTGCGCCGGCACGGGCTTCCCGTCACGCCGGAGGAGATGGGCTTCAGCGTGGACGAGTTCGTCCAGGCGGTGTCCTTCGCCCCGCAGACCCGGCCGGGCCGCTTCACGATCCTCGAACACCTCGAACTTTCCGACGACCAGATCAGGGACGCGTACGCCGACTATGCCAAAGCCATCGGTAGCTGAGCTCCGCCCGGTCGTCCACCCCCCGGGTGTGAAGGACCGGCGCAGCGGAGAGCACTGGGGCGGCCGCCTGTACATGCGGGAGATCTCGCTCAGGATCACCCGGCGGCTCGTCGGCACCAGGATCACGCCGAACCAGCTCACGTACGTGATGACCCTCGCGGGCGTCCTCGCGGCACCGGCCCTGCTGGTGCCCGGGATCCCCGGGGCGCTGCTCGGCGCGCTCATGGTCCAGCTCTACCTGCTGCTCGACTGCGTCGACGGCGAGGTGGCCCGCTGGAAGAAGCAGTTCTCGCTGGCCGGCGTGTACCTGGACCGGGTCGGCGCCTACCTGTGCGACGCGGCGGTGCTCGTCGGCTTCGGCCTGCGCGCCGCCGACCTGTGGGGCTCGGGCCGGATCGACTGGCTCTGGGCCTTCCTCGGCACCCTGGCCGCCCTCGGCGCCATCCTGATCAAGGCCGAGACCGACCTCGTCGGCGTCGCCCGGCACCAGGGCGGTCTGCCGCCGGTCAAGGAGTCGGCCTCCGAGCCGCGCTCCTCCGGCATGGCGCTGGCCCGCCGGGCGGCCGGTGCGCTGAAGTTCCACCGGCTCGTCCTCGGCATCGAGGCCTCGCTGCTCATCGTGGTCCTGGCCATCGCGGACCAGGTCAGGGGCGACCTCTTCTTCACCCGTCTCGGTGTCGCCGTCCTCGCCGGCATCGCGCTGCTCCAGACCGTGCTGCACCTCGTATCGATCATGGTTTCGAGCAGGCTGAAGTGAGGCCGGCCGTGAGCACGCCGCTCAGGGTGGGAGCCGTCGTCATCACGATGGGCAACCGCCCCGACGACCTGCGCGCGCTGATCGACTCGGTCGCCGGACAGGAGGGCGACCGCGTCGAGGTCGTCGTCGTCGGGCAGGGCACCCCGGTATCCGGGGTGCCCGACTGGGTGCGGACCGTCGACCTGCCGGACAACGTCGGCATCCCCGCCGGCCGGAACATCGGCATCGAGGCCTTCGGCCCCGGCGGCACCGACGTCGACGTCCTGCTCTTCCTGGACGACGACGGGCGGCTCGCGCACACGGACACCGCCGAACTGATCCGGCAGGCCTTCACCGCCGATCCGCACCTCGGCATCATCACCTTCCGGATCGCCGATCCGGAGACCGGGGTCACCCAGCGCCGGCACGTGCCGAGGCTCCGCGCCTCCGACCCGCTGCGCTCCTCACGGGTGACGACCTTCCTCGGCGGCGCCAACGCCGTGCGCACCAAGGTGTTCGCCGAAGTCGGCGATCTGCCGGGCGAGTTCTTCTACGCCCATGAGGAGACCGACCTCGCCTGGCGCGCGCTCGACGCCGACTGGATGATCGACTACCGTGCGGACATGGTGCTGCTGCACCCCACCACAGCACCCTCCCGGCACGCCTCGTACCACTTCAACGTGGCCCGCAACCGAGTCTGGCTGGCACGCCGCAATCTGCCCGCGCCCCTGGTGCCGGCGTATCTCGGCGTCTGGCTTCTGCTCACCCTGGCCCGTCGGCCCTCGCTCTCCGCGCTGAAGGCATGGTTCGGCGGGTTCCGTGAAGGCTGGAAGACCCCCTGCGGACCGCGCCGCCCCATGAGGTGGCGTACGGTGTGGCGGCTGACCCGGCTGGGTCGCCCCCCGGTCGTCTGACATCGTGGTACCGACGTGCCGCGCATCTTGAACACGAAAGTTTCGACTTGTGAGTGACACACAGCAGGGCGGGGCGGTCGCGACGAGCGCGCGCCCGTCCGTCGACGAGGGCCTGGCCCCGGCCGCGCTCGCCGAGAAGTACGGGCTGTCGGTCAGCGGCGCCCGGCCCGGACTGTTCGAGTACGTCCGCGAGCTGTGGAGCCGCCGGCACTTCATCCTGGCCTTCTCCTCGGCCAAGCTGACCGCCCAGTACAGCCAGGCGAAGCTGGGCCAGGTGTGGCAGGTGGCGACCCCGCTGCTGAACGCCCTGGTCTACTACCTGATCTTCGGGCTCATCCTGGGTGCCGGTCAGGGCATGTCCAAGGACGTCTACATCCCGTTCCTGGTCACCGGCATCTTCGTGTTCACCTTCACCCAGAGCTCGGTCATGGCCGGCGTCCGGGCGATCTCCGGGAACCTGGGCCTGGTCCGGGCCCTGCACTTCCCGCGCGCCTCGCTGCCGATCTCCTTCTCGCTGCAGCAGCTGCAGCAGCTGCTGTTCTCGATGATCGTGCTCGTGGCGGTCGCCGTCGCCTTCGGCAGCTACCCGTCGCTCCGCTGGCTGCTGGTGATCCCGGCGCTGTTCCTGCAGTTCGTGTTCAACGTCGGACTCGCCATGATCATGGCCAGGATGGGCTCCAAGACGCCCGACCTCGCCCAGCTGATGCCGTTCGTCATGCGGACCTGGATGTACGCGTCCGGCGTGATGTTCTCGATCCCGGTGATGCTCCGCGACAAGCCCGCGTGGATCGCCGACATCCTCATGTACAACCCGGCGGCCGTCTACATGGACCTGATCCGCTACGCCCTCATCGAGGGATACAGCTCGCACAACCTGCCGGCGCACGTCTGGGCGACCGCCCTCGGCTGGGCCCTCGTCTTCGGCATCGGCGGTTTCGTCTACTTCTGGAAGGCCGAGGAGAGGTACGGCCGTGGCTGACATCGACACGAACACCAACCGGTCCGACGTTCCCACCGTGATCTGCGACGACGTCCACATCGTCTACCGGGTCAACACCGGTGGCGGCGGCAAGGGCGGCGCCACGGCGGCGCTCAGCCGGATCGTCGGCCGCGGCAAGGCCGAGGTCAACAGGGGCGTCCGCAAGGTCCACGCGGTCCGCGGCGTCACCTTCACCGCCTACCGCGGCGAGGCCATCGGCCTCATCGGCTCCAACGGCTCCGGCAAGTCCACGCTCCTGCGCGCCGTCGCCGGGCTGCTCCCCACCGAGAGCGGCAAGGTCTACACGGACGGTCAGCCCTCGCTCCTGGGCGTCAACGCGGCGCTCATGAACGACCTCACCGGTGAGCGCAACGTGATCCTGGGCGGCCTCGCCATGGGCATGAGCCGCGAGGAGGTGCGCTCGCGCTACGACGGGATCGTCGACTTCTCCGGCATCAACGAGAAGGGCGACTTCATCAGCCTGCCCATGCGCACGTACTCCTCCGGCATGGGCGCCCGGCTCCGCTTCGCCATCGCGGCCGCCAAGAACCACGACGTCCTCCTCATCGACGAGGCGCTGGCGACCGGTGACCGCAAGTTCCAGATCCGCTCCGAGGAGCGCATCCGCGAACTCCGCAAGGAGGCCGGCACGGTCTTCCTGGTGAGCCACAGCAACAAGTCCATCCGGGACACCTGCGACCGGGTGCTCTGGCTGGAGAAGGGGCAGCTCCTGATGGACGGCCCCACGGACGAGGTCCTCAGGGCGTACGAGCGGGAGACCGCCCGCTGATCCCGCCCCCCGGCGTCGTGCCGCCCCCGCCTTTTCCGGTGGGGGCGGTTCCGCTCACCCGTCTCCCACCACCACCCTGCTCGAAGGTGCTGCGCACCGGCCCCTTTCTTTCCGCGCGTCGTGCCGGCACCTGGAATGTTCATGCTGGCAACATCGGGCAGGATGAGCCCATGGCAGCGATCTCGGGGGGAAAGACCTACCACCACGGCGATCTGCGCAACGCGCTGATCTGCGCCGCCGTCGACCTCGCCACCGAGGGCGGCCCCGAACGGGTCGTCCTGCGCGAGGCGGCCCGCCGGGTGGGCGTCTCGCCCACCGCCGCCTACCGGCACTTCGACGGGCGCGGGGAACTCCTCCGCACCGTCAGGACCCACGCCCAGTGCGTGCTCGCCGACGCCATGGAACGGGCCGCGGGCCGCGAGCCCGGGGCCGACGACCCCGCCCTCGCGGCGGAGCGCCGGCTCGCCGCCCTCTGCCGGGGGTACGTCGGCTTCGCCGTCGACCAGCCCGGCCTCTACCGGGCCGCGTTCTGCGTGCCCCGCCCGGACGGAACGGCCGGGCCGATGCCGGAGCGGCAGGTGCCCGAACCCGAGATCCGCGCCTTCACCCTGCTCCGGGACGCCCTCGAGGGCCTCGCCCGTGTCGGCGCCCCGCGCCCGGCCGTCCGCCACGCCGCGGGTGCCGCGGCGTGGTCGGCCGTGCACGGGCTGTCACTTCTCCTGCTCGAAGGGCCTCTTCGGCGCCTTCCCGTGCAGCGCAGGAACGCCGTCGTCGAGACCACCCTCGCCATGGTCGTCTCCGGTACGCGCGCCCTCTGACCTCCGTCGGAGACCGAACTCCCTTGCGGTGCAGGGAGGTTGACGACTCGTACGGGTGCGGTGCGGGGCGCCCGGCACCCCGGAATGGCGACGGCCGTCGTACAACGTAAGCTGGACCGGTCTGTTTCGCGGCAAGTAGGGCGATACCCCACGACCATCGGGCCTCCGGGCGACGGCTCTACGGGCAGGGGTCGGCGGCGTGTCCGAAATAGGATGGATTGACTCGGCAGTGTAGAACGGGAGACGTGACGGCCATGACGCAGAATCTCCAGCTCCACGAGGGTCTCGCCGTCCCTCCGTCGGGCAGTGACCTGTGACGGACACCCGGCAGGCGCGCAACGACGCCTCCTCGCGCGCCACCCTCGGCAAGGCCGCGGACGAGAACTTCCCCGTGGCCCCCTTCTTCCTGCCCCGGGCCTGGCGCGACGACCTGATGGCGGTCTACGGCTTCGCCCGCCTCGTCGACGACATCGGCGACGGCGACCTCGCCCCCGGCGGATCCGACGCCCGCCACCTCGGCCTCGACCCGGCGACGGCACAGGACCGGCTCGCCTTCCTCGACGCCTTCGAGGCCGACCTCCGCCGCGTCTTCGACGGCACTCCCCGCCACCCCCTCCTCCAGGGCCTGGCGCCGACCGTGCGCCGGTGCGGGCTCACCCCCGAGCCGTTCCTCGGCCTGATCGCCGCCAACCGCCAGGACCAGCAGGTCGGCCGCTACGAGACGTACGACGACCTCCTCGCCTACTGCGAGCTCTCCGCCAACCCCGTCGGGCGGCTCGTCCTCGCCATCACCGGCACCGACACCCCCGAGCGGATCAGGCGCTCCGACGAGATCTGCACCGCCCTCCAGATCGTCGAGCACCTCCAGGACGTCGCCGAGGACCTCGGCAACGACCGCGTCTACCTCCCCGCCGAGGACCTCAAGCGGTTCCACGTCACCGAGAGCGACCTGGCCCGGCCCACCGCCGGCGCCTCCGTCCGCGCCCTGATCGCCTTCGAGGCCGGGCGGGCCCGCGACCTGCTCCACGCGGGCGCCCCGCTCGTCGGCAGCGTCCACGGCCGGCTCCGTCTCCTCCTGGCGGGCTTCACGGCCGGGGGACTCGCGGCACTCGACGCGATCACCGACGCCGGATACGACGTGCTGACCGGCCCACCGAAGGCCACCAAGCCGAGCCTGATGCGCCAGGTGGGAGCGGTCCTGCTCCGGGCGCGGAGAGAGGGGTGAGCGCGACCGTGGAGGCACAGCCCCAGCCGTCCGCACCGGTACTGGCCGCCTACAGCTACTGCGAGGCGGTCACCGGACAGCAGGCGCGGAACTTCGCCTACGGAATCCGGCTGCTGCCGACCGAGAAGCGCCAGGCGATGTCCGCGCTGTACGCGTTCTCCCGGCGCGTCGACGACATCGGCGACGGCACCCTCGCGCCCGAGGCCAAGCAGGAACGCCTGGAGGCCACCCGCGAGCTGCTCGACCGGGTCCGCGCGGGGAAGATCGACGAGGACGACACCGACCCGGTCGCCGTCGCCCTCGCCGACTCGGCCCGCCGTTTCCCGATCCCGCTCGGCGGCCTCGACGAACTCATCGACGGCGTCCTCATGGACGTGCACGGCGCGACCTACGAGACCTGGGACGACCTCAAGGTCTACTGCCGCTGCGTCGCAGGGGCGATCGGCCGGATCTCCCTCGGCGTCTTCGGCACCCAGCCCGGCGCCCCCGGCGCCGACCGCGCCCCCGAGTACGCCGACACCCTGGGCCTCGCGCTCCAACTCACCAACATCCTCAGGGACGTACGCGAGGACGCCGGGAACGGGCGGACCTATCTGCCCGCCGACGACCTCGCCAAGTTCGGCTGCGGTGACGGCTTCGGCAGCGAGAAGCCGCCCGCCGGCGCCGACTTCGCCGGGCTCGTCCACTTCGAAGTACGGCGCGCCCGCGCCCTGTTCGCCGAGGGCTACCGGCTGCTGCCCATGCTCGACCGGCGCAGCGGCGCCTGTGTCGCCGCCATGGCCGGCATCTACCGCCGTCTCCTCGACCGGATCGAACGCGACCCCGAGGCCGTGCTGCGCGGCCGTGTCTCGCTGCCGGGCCGCGAGAAGGCGTACGTCGCGGTGCGCGGCCTCTCCGGTCTGGACACCCGCACCGTCGCCCGGCGCGCCGTCAGGAGGCGTGCCTGATGCCTCCGTACGCCGCCGCCCCCGCCCGCCGGGCAACCCCGGGCACCGCACCGGCGTCCCTGCCGTGGGCGGCCCGGGCCGGCACGACCCGGCCCGCGACGCCCCTGACCGCGCTGCACCGAACGGAGGCCGTGTGACCCACGAAGGAACCGGGCAGCACACCCGGCAGCCGCAGGCCGTCGTCGTCGGCGGCGGGCTCGCCGGAATCACCGCCGCCCTCCAGCTCGCCGAAGCCGGCGTCGGCGTCACCCTCCTGGAGGGCAGGCCCCGGCTCGGCGGCCTCGCCTTCTCCTTCCGCCGGGGCGACCTCACCGTCGACAACGGCCAGCACGTCTACCTGCGCTGCTGCACCGCCTACCGCTGGTTCCTCGACCGCGTCGACGGCGCCCGGCTCGCCCCCCTCCAGGACCGTCTCGACGTCCCCGTCCTCGACGTCGCGCACCCGCGCGGGCCGAGGCTCGGCCGGATCCGCCGCGACAACCTCCCCGTACCGCTGCACCTGGCACGCAGCCTCGCGACCTACCCGCACCTCTCGCTCGCGGAGCGCGCCTCCGTCGGCCGGGCCGCGCTCGCCCTGAGGAAGCTCGACCCCGCCGACCCGGCGCTCGACGGCATCGACTTCGCCACCTGGCTCGGCCGGCACGGCCAGTCCCCGCGGACCGTCGACGCCCTCTGGGACCTGGTCGGCATCCCCACCCTCAACGCCCCCGCCTCGCAGGCCTCCATGGGGCTGGCCGCGATGGTCTTCAAGACCGGTCTCCTCTCCGAGCCCGGTGCCGCCGACATCGGCTGGGCCCACGTCCCGCTCGGTGAACTCCACGACACCCGGGCCGCGAAGGAGCTCGACGCCCTCGGGGTGCGCACGGCGCTCCGCACCAAGGCCGAGCGGATCTCCCGTACCGACGACGGGCGTTGGGCCGTCGACGTGCCGGGCGAGACGCTCGTCGCGGACGCCGTCGTCCTCGCCGTACCGCAGGAGGAGACCCACGGCCTGCTGCCCGAGGGCGCACTCGACGACCCCGACCGGCTCCTCGACATCGCCACCGCGCCCATCCTCAACCTGCACGTGATCTACGACCGCAAGGTGCTGAAGCGGCCGTTCTTCACCGCTCTCGGCTCCCCGGTGCAGTGGGTCTTCGACCGCACGGACTCCTCCGGGCTACTGAGGGGCGGGCCCGAAGGGCACTCGGGCCAGGGTGGTGGTGGGCGACCGGTGGGCGGCCAGTACCTCGCCGTCTCCCAGTCCGCCGCCCAGGACGAGATCGACGAACCCGTCGCCGCCCTGCGCGCGAAGTACCTCCCCGAGCTGGAGCGGCTGCTGCCGGCCGCGCGCGGCGCCGGGATCCGCGACTTCTTCGTCACCAGGGAGCGGACGGCCACGTTCGCCCCCACCCCGGGCGTCGGCCGGCTCCGCCCCGGCGCCCGCACCCAGGCACCGGGGCTCTTCCTGGCCGGGGCCTGGACCGCCACCGGCTGGCCCGCGACCATGGAGGGTGCCGTCCGCAGTGGTTTCAGCGCCGCGGGTGCCGCGCTCTCCGCCCTCGGCCGCCGCCATGACCATCCGCTGCAGGAGGCGGCATGAGTGTGAGTACCGGAACAAGAGGAGAGACCGTGCCGACTGTGCCGCCGGGTAATCCGGCCGTCGACACCGCGGACGTGTCCGCACTGCTGGAGCGGGGGCGGACCCTGTCCACCCCCGTACTGCGGGCGGCCGTCGACCGCCTCGCGCCACCCATGGACACCGTGGCCGCCTACCACTTCGGCTGGATCGACGCGCAGGGCAATCCCGCGGAGGGGGACAGCGGCAAGGCCGTCCGCCCCGCGCTCGCCCTGCTGTCGGCCGAGGCCGCGGGCGTCGCCCCCGAGGTCGGGATCCCCGGTGCCGTCGCCGTGGAGCTCGTCCACAACTTCTCGCTGCTGCACGACGACCTGATGGACGGGGACGAGCAGCGCCGCCACCGCGACACCGTGTGGAAGGTGCACGGCCCCGCGCAGGCCATCCTGGTCGGCGACGCCCTGTTCGCCCTGGCCAACGAGATCCTGCTGGAGCTCGGCACGGTGGAGGCCGGCCGGGCGACCCGCCGGCTCACCACCGCGAGCCGCAAGCTCATCGACGGCCAGGCCCAGGACATCTCCTACGAGCACCGCGAGCGGGTCACCGTCGAGGAGTGCCTGGAGATGGAGGGCAACAAGACCGGCGCCCTGCTCGCCTGCGCGGTCTCCATCGGCGCGGTCCTCGGCGGGGCCGACGACCGCACGGCCGACAAGCTGGAGGAGTACGGGTACCACCTCGGGCTCGCCTTCCAGGCCGTCGACGACCTGCTCGGCATCTGGGGCGACCCGGAGGCCACCGGCAAGCAGACCTGGAGCGATCTGCGCCAGCGCAAGAAGTCCCTGCCGGTCGTCGCCGCGCTCGCCGCCGGCGGCCCCGCATCCGAGCGCCTCGGCGAACTGCTCGCCGCGGACGCCAAGTCCAACGACTTCGACACCTTCTCCGAGGAGGAGTTCGCCACCCGCGCGGCCCTCATCGAGGAGGCAGGAGGACGCGAGTGGACCTCCCAGGAGGCCCGCCGCCAGCACACGATCGCGATCGAGGCCCTCGACGAGGTGGACATGCCCGCCCGGGTGCGGGCACAGCTCGTCGAGCTGGCCGACTTCGTGGTCGTACGGAAGAGATGATCACCATCACCCTGATATGAGTTCGCGGTCGCCGGCCGGTGCCACCCGGCGCCGGCCGACGGCAGACCCGTAGAAGCAGAAGTAACCGACTGCGCAAAGGGGAAGCCATGACAGCGACGACCGACGGAAGCGCCGGGGCCGTGGGCCCCCGGGCAGCCGCGGCCAGCACGACGAACGAGCCCCTGCGTGGTGGGGGCGCCGCCTCGGGGCTCGGCGGGACCGCCCCGCCCGACGCGTCCGGCCTCGACGGGGCCGCCGCGCGGGCGGCGGAACGGGCCGCCGGGCATCTGCTCGCCCGACAGGACCCCGAGGGCTGGTGGAAGGGCGACCTGGAGACCAACGTCACCATGGACGCCGAGGACCTCCTCCTCCGACAGTTCCTGGGCATCCTCGACGCCGACACCACGCACGCCGCGGCCCTCCACATCCGCCGCGAGCAGCGCGAGGACGGCGCCTGGGCCACCTTCTACGGCGGGCCCGGCGACCTCTCCGCCACCGTCGAGGCCTATGTGGCCCTGCGGCTCGCCGGAGACCCGCCCGAGGCCCCGCACATGGCCCGGGCCTCCGCCTGGGTCCGCGCCGGCGGCGGCATCGCCTCCGCCCGGGTCTTCACCAGGATCTGGCTCGCCCTCTTCGGCTGGTGGCGCTGGGAGGACCTGCCCGAGCTGCCCCCGGAACTGCTCTTCCTGCCCAAGTGGTTCCCGCTCAACATCTACGACTTCGGCTGCTGGGCCCGGCAGACCATCGTGCCGCTCACCGTGGTCTCCGCGAAGCGCCCGGTCCGCCCCGCGCCCTTCCCGCTCGACGAGCTGCACACCGACGCGGACCTGCCCTCCCCGCCCCGGCCGCTCGCCCCGGCCACCGGCTGGGACGGGCTCTTCCAGCGCCTCGACAAGGCGCTGCACGTCTACCACCGGGTGGCGCCGCGCGCCCTGCGCAGGACCGCGATGAACCAGGCGGCGCGCTGGATCATCGAGCGCCAGGAGAACGACGGCTGCTGGGGCGGCATCCAGCCGCCCGCCGTCTACTCGGTCATCGCCCTCCACCTCCTCGGCTACGACCTCCAGCACCCCGTCATGCGGGCCGGACTCGCCTCGCTCGACCGGTTCGCCGTGTGGCGCGAGGACGGCTCGCGGATGATCGAGGCCTGCCAGTCGCCCGTCTGGGACACCTGTCTCGCCGTCATCGCGCTCGCCGACGCCGGTCTCGAACCCGACCACCCGGCCCTGGTGAAGGCCGTCGACTGGATGCTCGACGAGGAGATCACCCGGACCGGGGACTGGGCCGTACGGCGGCCCGGACTGCCCCCGGGCGGCTGGGCGTTCGAGTTCCACAACGACAACTACCCCGACATCGACGACACCGCCGAGGTGCTCCTCGCCTTCCGCAGGGTCAGGCACCCCGACCCCGCCCGGCTGGAGGCGGCCGTCGCCCGGGGCGCGCGGTGGACGCTCGGGATGCAGTCGAAGGGGGGCGCCTGGGGTGCGTTCGACGCGGACAACACCAGCGCCCTCCCCAACAAGCTGCCGTTCTGCGACTTCGGCGAGGTGATCGACCCGCCCTCCGCGGACGTCACCGCCCATGTGGTGGAGATGCTCGCCTTCGAGGGACTGGCCCAGGATCCCCGTACCCGCAGGGGAATCGAGTGGCTGCTCGCCGCACAGGAGCCGAACGGAGCCTGGTTCGGCCGCTGGGGCGTCAACCACGTGTACGGCACGGGCTCGGTGCTCCCCGCGCTCACCGCGGCCGGGCTCCCCGTCTCCCATCCGGCGATCCGCCGGTCCGTCCGCTGGCTCGGGTCCGTGCAGAACGAGGACGGCGGCTGGGGCGAGGACCTCCGCTCGTACCACGACGAGGAGTGGATCGGGCGCGGCGCCTCCACCGCCTCCCAGACCGCCTGGGCGCTGCTCGCCCTCCTCGCGGCCGGCGAGCGGGACTCCGAACCCGTACGCCGGGGCGTCGCCTGGCTGACCGAGACCCAGCGCGAGGACGGCTCCTGGGACGAGCCGTACTTCACGGGCACGGGCTTCCCCTGGGACTTCTCGATCAACTACCACCTCTACCGTCAGGTCTTCCCCCTCACGGCGCTCGGACGCTACGTGTACGGGGAGCCCTCGCCCGGCAAGGCCCGCTGATGGGGCGCGAGCCGGGCCCCGGCGCCCCGCCGCCGCTGCTGATCGCCTGCGCCCTCGGCATCGAGCAGCTCGCCCTGCGCAGCGGGGACCGGGCCGGCGCCCCCGGGCCCGTCACGGTGCTCCGTACGGGCATGGGGCCCGACCGGGCCCGCCGGGCCGTCTCCCGGGCCCTCGGCGCGCATGGATGGCAGGACGCCGCCGTCATCGCCTCCGGCTTCTGCGCGGGGCTCGCGCCGGGGATGCACCCGGGGGACCTGATCGTCGCCGACGAGACCCGCGGTCCCGACGGCACGATCTCCTGCACCGGGACCGAACTCCTGGTGAAGGCCCTGGTCAGGGCTGTGCCCGGGCGGGCCGTCCACACCGGGCCGCTGACCGGCTCCGACCATGTGGTGCGCGGCCCCGAGCGCGCCGCGCTGCGTGCCACCGGCGCCATCGCCGTCGACATGGAGTCCGCCGCGACGCTCACGACGGCCCGCGGCGGTACGGGGCCGGATGCCCGCCCGGTTGCGGCCGTCCGGGTGGTCGTGGACGCTCCAGAACATGAACTGGTCCGGATCGGCACGGTACGCGGGGGAATATCGGCCTTCCGTGTTCTCCGTGCCGTCCTTCCCGCATTCTTCGAATGGCACCGTTCTTTGCTGCTCCCCAGGAGGTGAGCGAGTTATGGCCATGCCGCTCCGTCAGTCCATCCGGGTCGGGACCTATCTCATCGAACAGAAGCTCCGCAAGCGTGAGAAGTTCCCGCTGATCGTCGAGCTGGAGCCGCTGTTCGCCTGCAACCTCAAGTGCGAGGGCTGCGGAAAGATCCAGCACCCGGCAGGTGTCCTCAAGCAGCGCATGCCGGTCGCCCAGGCGGTCGGCGCCGTCCTCGAGTCCGGCGCCCCCATGGTGTCCATCGCGGGCGGCGAGCCCCTGATGCACCCCCAGATCGACGAGATCGTTCGCCAGTTGGTGGCCAAGCGGAAGTACGTCTTCCTCTGCACCAACGCGATGCTGCTGCGCAAGAAGCTGGAGAACTTCACGCCCTCGCCGTACTTCGCCTTCGCCGTGCACATCGACGGCCTGCGCGAGCGGCACGACGAATCCGTCGCCAAGGAGGGCGTGTTCGACGAGGCGGTGGCCGCCATCAAGGAGGCCAAGCGGCGCGGTTTCCGCGTCACCACCAATTCGACCTTCTTCAACACCGACACCCCGCAGACCATCATCGAGGTGCTCAATTACCTCAACGACGACCTCCAGGTCGACGAGATGATGATCTCGCCCGCGTACGCGTACGAGAAGGCCCCCGACCAGGAGCACTTCCTCGGCGTCGAGCAGACCCGCGAGCTCTTCAAGAAGGCCTTCGCCGGCGGAAACCGGCGCCGCTGGCGGCTCAACCACTCGCCGCTCTTCCTGGACTTCCTGGAAGGAAAGGCGGACTTCCCGTGCACCGCCTGGGCCATTCCGAACTATTCGCTCTTCGGCTGGCAGCGACCCTGCTATCTCATGAGCGACGGATACGTCCCCACGTACCGCGAACTCATCGAGGACACCGACTGGGACAAGTACGGCCGCGGCAAGGACCCGCGGTGCGCCAACTGCATGGCGCACTGCGGCTACGAGCCCACCGCCGTCCTCGCCACCATGGGTTCTCTCAAGGAATCCCTGCGCGCGGTCAGGGAGACCGTCTCCGGGAACAACGGGTGAGCGCACGCGAAAGGGTGACCGACCATGAAGCCGGTGACCGCCCAGGGAACGGGTGAGCGGCCGTGAAGGGTGAGTTCGACCTGCGGGCGCTGCTCGCCGAGCGCGGCGGCGAGCGGTACGAGCTGCACGCCCGCTACCTCAACCACCAGCTGCCGCGCATGCTCCACACCATCGGCTTCGACAAGGTGTACGAGCGGGCCGAGGGCGCCCACTTCTGGGACGCCGACGGGGTCGACCACCTCGACATGCTCGCCGGCTTCGGCGTGATGGGCCTCGGACGGCACCACCCCGTCGTCCGCAAGGCCCTCCACGACGTCCTGGACGCCCAGCTCGCCGACCTCACCCGCTTCGACTGCCAGCCGCTGCCCGGACTCCTCGCCGAGCGGCTGCTCGCCCACAGCCCGCATCTCGACCGGGTCTTCTTCGGCAACAGCGGCACGGAGGCCGTGGAGACCGCCCTGAAGTTCGCCCGGTACGCCACCGGGCGGCCCAGGGTCCTCTACTGCACCCACGCCTTCCACGGGCTCACCACCGGCTCCCTCTCCGTCAACGGCGAGAACGGCTTCCGGGACGGCTTTGCCCCGCTGCTGCCCGACACGGCGATCGGGCTCGGCGACCTCGACGCCCTGGAGCGGGAGCTGGGCAAGGGCGACGTGGCCGCCTTCGTCGTCGAACCGATCCAGGGCAAGGGGGTCCACGAGGCCCCACCGGGCTTCCTGCGCGCCGCCCAGGAGCTGCTGCACCGGCACGGGGCGCTGCTCATCGCCGACGAGGTGCAGACCGGCCTCGGCAGGACCGGCGACTTCTACGCGTACCAGCACGAGGACGGCGTCGAACCCGACCTGGTCTGTGTAGCCAAGGCGCTCTCCGGCGGTTACGTGCCGGTCGGCGCCACCCTCGGCAAGGACTGGATCTTCAAGAAGGTCTACTCGTCGATGGACCGGGTCCTGGTCCACTCGGCGAGCTTCGGATCGAACGCGCAGGCCATGGCGGCCGGGCTCGCCGTCCTCGCGGTGATGGAGGACGAGGGGACGGTCGCGCACGCCCGCCGGATCGGCGACCTGCTCTCCGGGCGGCTGAAGGAGCTCGTGCCCCGGTACGAGCTGCTCCACGAGATCCGCGGGCGCGGGCTGATGATCGGGATCGAGTTCGGCCGGCCGTCCTCGCTCGGGCTGCGCGGGCGCTGGACCATGCTCCAGGCGGCCCGGAAGGGTCTCTTCGCCCAGATGGTCGTCGTCCCGCTGCTCCAGCGGCACCAGATCCTCACCCAGGTCTCCGGGGACCATCTGGAGGTGATCAAGCTGATCCCGCCGCTGGTCGTCGACGAGGCGGACGTGGACCGGTTCGTCACCGCCTTCACCGCGGTCATGGACGACGCCCACGGTGGCGGCGGGCTGATGTGGGACTTCGGGAAGACCCTGGTGAAACAGGCCGTCGCACAGCGCTGACCGTACGACCCCGGGCTTTTGCCTCTGAGGCAAGAAACTTGCCTCAGAGGCACGATCCTGGCGGAATGGACGCATGGACCACGTCCCCGGGGAAACCTCCCCGGACCCCGTCACCCCGGCCCCCGGCGCCCCTGGCACCGCCGGCCCCGACGTCCTGCCCGATGTCGCCCCGCAGCTGCGGGCCCTGCGCCGCCGCCGGGGGCTCACCCTGGAGGCAGCCGCCCAGCGGGCCGGCCTCTCGCCGGCCCACCTCTCGCGTCTGGAGACGGGGAACCGGCAGCCCTCGCTCCCGATGCTGCTGGCCCTGGCCCGTATCTACGGTACGACGGTCTCCGAGCTCCTCGGCGAGACGCCCCCCGAGCGCGACCCCGTCGTCCGCGCCGGGCGCTCCGAACCCGTCGAGGCCGACGGCTGGATCTACCGCCAGGCGGGCGGCGCCGGCCGCGCCCTGCAGTGCCTGCGGGTCCACGTGCCGTACGCCACCCGGGCCGACATCGTGCGCGTCCACCCCGGCGAGGAGTGGATCCACGTCCTGGAGGGCCGGGTGCGGCTGGCGCTCGGCGAGGCCGTCCACGTCCTCGATCCCGGGGACAGCGCGCACTTCGACTCGCTGACCCCGCACCGGATCGGGGCGGCGACCCCCGGCGGGGCCGAGCTGCTCTTCGTCCACACCCTGATGCAGAGCCCCGTCGCCGAGCTGTGTCTCGGCGACGGAACTCCGCACCGACGCTGATCCCGCGTACTTCCTTCGACAGAAAAGGACCGAGATGTCCGAGAAGTCACGAGCTGTCACCGGCGAAGAGCGAGGCGAGGGCAAGTTCCCCAAGGGTCTCGTCCTGCGCCTCTTCGCCTATCTGATCGCCGGGCACCTCTTCGCCGGCTTCCTCTACCTGCTCTTCATGCTCGGCGGGCAGAACCAGTAGGTCCTGGTCACGCCTCCGTGAGCAGCCGCTCGCGCAGCCGCTCGCGGGTCTCCGGGGACAGCTTCAGGCCCTCCGTGAGGTAGGCGTCCACCGAGCCCCAGGTCGCCTCGATCGTCTCGAAGGCGCCCCGCAGATACTCCGCCCGCGCGTCGAACAGCGGGCTCAGCAGCTCCATCACCTCGGGCGACATCGCGTCCGGGGCGGTGGAGCTGCGGCGCACCTTGTAGCGGCGGTGCGGGTCGTTCGACTTCACGTAGTCGGCCTCGATCGCCTCCCGCTCGACCCCGAGGGCCAGCAGGGTGATCGCGATGGAGAGCCCGGCGCGGTCCTTGCCGGCCGCGCAGTGCATCAGGGCGGGGAGGCTGTCCTCGGCCAGCGCGTGCAGGATCCGGCTGTGCTCCTCGGTCCGCTCGACCACCATCTTCCGGTACGAGTCGGACATTCGGGTCGCGGCCTTGCCGTCGCCGAGGATGTCCCGCAGCTGCTCGATGTCGCCGTCGCGGACCAGCTTCCAGAACTCCTTTCCGTCGGCCGGGTCGTTGAGGGGTATGTTCACGTTCCGTACACCCGGCAGGTCGACGTCCGGGCCCTCGACCTTCCGGTCGGCGAGGTTCCGGAAGTCGAAGACGGTGTGCAGTCCGAGCGAGTCGAGGAAGACGATGTCCTCCTCGGTGGCGTGGGCGAGGTGGCCGCTGCGGTAGAGGCGGCCGGGGTGCACGGCACGCCCGTCCGTCGTCGGCAGGCCGCCCACGTCCCGGAAGTTGCGGACCTCGGCCAGCTCGGGTTCGTTCGCTTCGATGGGCGGGACCTGCGGCAGCTGCTGCGTCACGGATGCTCCTGATGGTCGACGTTCGGGTGCCCGATGCGAGATCGGTTCCAGGGGCAATCATCCAGGTGGGGCCGTGATGGCGCACCCCCCTGGACGGGAATGGGTGATCTGTCCGAATTGAGGCCTTGCGTATAACGCGCCCTGTTTACAGGCGAGATGAGTCGCAGCGCGTGAGCAGGGTCATAGAAGTGACGGATCGTGGCCGACGGGCCGGAGCAATTGCCGTACGGAAAAAGGAAATCGAGGGTCCGTCATCCACGGAGGGTGACCGGAATTCCAGGTGAAAGGCCGTACCCGGAAAGCCGGGAGAAATCATTGGCTTGTTCGCGTCGACCCCGCTCGTCTAGCGTCACCGTCAATCCGGTCGGACCGCCGAATCCTGCCACCGTCCGGAATTCCACTCATCCCATGCGTGGCAGGAGCGGGGGACCCAGGAAGTACGCCGGTCCCGCGACGCAGGACGGCTCGGGGTGAAGCCGCGTGAGAGCGCGGCCGGACATCTCCAGTCCGAACCCGACAGCTCACCTCGTAGGCGCCGGAGAGGAATTCGCCATGCCCGCGAAGGGTAAGCACCGCCGCATCAAGTCCAACCGCCTCACCCGCGGAATCGCCGCCGCCGGTACGGGAGGTGCCGTCGTCGCCCTCCCGCTCCTCGGTGCCACCGGCGCCCACGCCGCCGAGCAGGCCGCCCCGGCCGCCGCTCCCGGCCAGGCCGTCACCGCCGCCGCCCAGGTGAAGGCCCCCGTCGTCGCCAAGGCGGCGCCCACCGCCGCGAAGGCCGCGCCCAAGACGTACTCCGTCGTGCGGGGCGACTACCTGTCGAAGATCGCCGCCGAGCACCACCTCACCGGTGGCTGGCAGAAGCTGTACGCGGACAACCGTCAGGTCGTCGGCGAGAACCCCTCGCTCATCCTGCCCGGCATGAAGCTCACCCTCGGCGCCAAGAGCACCGCCAAGGCCGCCGCGCCGAAGAGCGCCGCGCCCAAGGCCGCCGCCCCCAAGAGCTCCGAGAAGAACGGCGACACCTCGCGCGCCTCCCGGAGCAGCGAGCGCTCCGCCGCCCCGGCCGCGAGCACCCCGGCCGCGGACGCCTCCGCCGCGAAGACGGCGCAGTCCTCGGGGTCCTCCGGCGCCTCGACCTCCGCCTCCGGCTGGTTCGCCCCGGTCAGCGGCGGCATGTCCACCCCGTACCGCGCCGCCGGCTCCATGTGGTCCTCCGGCTACCACACCGGTGTCGACTTCATGGCCTCCACCGGAACCACGATCGTCGCGGTCGGCCCCGGCACCGTCTACTCCGCCGGCGACGGTGGCGCGTACGGCAACCAGGTCGTCATCCAGCACGCCGACGGCACCTTCTCGCAGTACGCTCACCTCTCCTCGATCTCCGTCTCCGCCGGCCAGACCGTGAGCGGCGGAGAGCAGATCGGCCTCTCCGGCGCGACCGGCAACGTCACCGGCCCGCACCTGCACTTCGAGATCCGCACCGGGCCGGACTACGGCTCCGACATCGACCCGATCGCCGCCCTGCGCCAGCACGGTGTGAACATCTGACGCTCCGTCGTCACCCCGAGGCCCGGCACACATGTGCCGGGCCTCCGGCGTGTTCCCGGTCTATTCCGGCTTGGCAAATTCTTTATCGGTGGCATATGTCACCCGACGTCAACCCCTCCTTACGGTCGCGTAGGTCACATCCGAAGGGGAAGGATGTGCTCCCGTGGCAGACGATTCGAGATCAAGAGACAAGCACGCATTCGGGTCGTACGCGGCGATCGGTGACAGCTTCACCGAGGGCGTCGGAGACCCCGGGCCCGACGGGACGTACGTCGGCTGGGCGGACCGCTTCGCGGTCCTGCTCGCCGACCAGCTGCCGGAGCACGACGCCTTCCGCTACGCCAACCTGGCCGTACGCGGGCGCCTCCTCGACCAGATCGTGGCGGAACAGGTCCCCCGGGCGAAGGAACTCGCCCCCGACCTGGTGACCTTCTGCGCCGGCGGCAACGACATCATCCGCCCCGGCACCGACCCCGACGAGGTCGCCGAGCGCTTCGAGCGCGCCGTCGCCGAACTCACCTCCGCCGTCGGCACCGTGATGGTGACCACCGGCTTCGACACCCGCGGCGTCACGCTCCTCAAGCACCTGCGCGGCAAGATCGCCACGTACAACGGGCACGTCCGGGCCATCGCGGACCGCTACGGCTGCCCGGTCCTCGACCTCTGGTCACTGAAGTCCGTGCAGGACCGGCGCGCCTGGGACGACGACCGGCTGCACCTCTCGTCCGACGGCCACACCCGGGTCGCCCTGCGCGCCGCCCAGGTCCTCGGCATGCCGGTGCCGGCCGACCCGGACCAGATGTGGCCGCCGGTACCCCCGCGCGGCACGCTCGAGGTGCGCCGCGACGACATCCACTGGGCCAGGGAGTACCTCGTGCCCTGGATCGGCCGCCGGCTGCGCGGCGAGAGCTCCGGCGACCACGTCGAGGCGAAGCGCCCCGACCTCATGCCCCTGTAGTTCCGGGGAACGCCGGCGGGTGCGCGACGGCGGGGATCCGCTCCAGGACCCCGCCGGCGAACACGTCGTACAGCGGCAGCGTCTCCAGATGGACATAGCCGATGTGACAGTCGCAGACGGCGAGGGGGCAGGCCCGGGGGCGGAGGGCGGCGCGGTACGAGCCGTCGTACAGGTTCCCCAGCTCGGCCTTGACGAAATGGCAGCGCCGTACCGTCCC
Source organism: Streptomyces sp. CB02980 (assembly GCF_014451325.2). GTDB lineage: Bacteria > Actinomycetota > Actinomycetes > Streptomycetales > Streptomycetaceae > Streptomyces. Next base: position 217,785 of record NZ_JACSCH020000014.1, read on the forward strand.
CTCGCCGTCCACCGAGATCACCGACTCCCCGGTCCGGCACGGCAGTCCCGCCGAGCGGTGCGGATGACGGCTGTACGGGAAGAGCGGGTCGATCCGCGTCCACTCCGCGGCCTCCGCGTCGGTGTACGCGTGCCCGTCCGCGGCGTTCACCCAGAGGTAGACGTGCGCCGGCAGGGCGGCCCGCAGCCGCCGGGCGTGCTCCGCGTGCTCGGGAAGCCCGACGACGCCGACGCTGAAGCGGACGCCCCGCTCCGCCAGCTCCCCGCACTTGGCGAGGAAGCGCTCGTACGGCGTCTGGCCCGGGTGGTACGTGCACCAGAGCGCCACGCTCTCCGGGTCCGCCTCCGCCAGCCAGTCGGTCCGGCAGCTCAGATTCGTCTGGATCGCCACCCGCTCCACATGGGGGAGCCGGGACAGCTCGACCAGCGCCCGCCGGTACCAGGAGCGGACCAGGCCCTCGCCCCACGGGGTGAAGAGGACGCGCAGCCGGTCCTCGGTCTGCCCGGCGGCCCACCCGGTGAACCGTTCGAGCGCCGCCCGGTCCGCGCGCAGCTGCTCCCGGCTGTCCCGGCGCTTGGCGAACGGGCAGTACGGGCAGTCGAAGTCGCAGGAGGAGAGCGGCCCGCGGTAGAGCAGGGTCAGGTCCATGCCGGGGCCCGTGATCGGCGACGGTGTCAGGTCTGTGCCCGGGCCCGGGATCGGCAACGGTGTCAGGTCCACGGTCGCCGCCTACTTCGGCTCGTACGCGGCCATCGCGGCCCGCACCGAGGGGGAGAAGAGCTCCGGGCCGAGGCCGTCCGAGTGGGCCAGGCCCTCCGCGGACAGCCGGAGCAGCCCGGCCGGCGCCTCCTCGTCCAGCCAGCCGAGGGCCTCGAACCGGCCCAGCTCCACCGGGAAGTCCGCGAACGGCGAGGCGCCGAACCGCTCCTCGTACCCGGCGACCGGCATGCCCTCGGCCTGGAGCAGCGACTGGAGCAGATGGCGACGCCTGGCCTCCCCCGCGTCGACCCACCGGCCGACCTCGGCCCGCGAGAAGTCCGCGGTCTCCGTGTAGGCGTCGATGATCGTACGGATCTCCCGCATGTCGACGGCGTAGTCGAAGGAGTAGTGCAGGTCCGAGGTGTACGAGCGGGCCCCGCAGCCCAGGCCGATCATCCCGTCGGTCTGGCAGGCGTAGTCGTCGGGGCCCAGCGGTGCGGCGTCCGTGCGGCGGAACATCCGCATCGACACCTGCTCGTAGCCGTGCGCGAGGAGATGGTCCCGGCCGTACCGGTAGAGGCGCAGCCGCTGCTCGTCCCACTCCCGGTCGGCGGCGGGGGAGATCCGGCCGAGGCCGGTGAGCGGCCGCACGTACAGCGGATAGAGGTACAGCTCCTCCGGGCGCCAGGCGAGGGCGGCGTCGAGCGAGGAGCGCCAGGACTCCTCGGTCTGGCCGTCGATGCCGTAGATCAGGTCGATGTTGAGCACGGGGACGCCGGTGTCCCGGATCCGGCCGAGGGCCGATTCGACGTCCGCGCGGCGCTGCGGCCGGACGGCCGCCCGCGCCTCGGCCTCCACGAAGCTCTGCACCCCGATGCTGAGCCGGGTCGCGCCCCGCTCGGCGAGCAGGGCGAGGCGGTCGGCGGTCGCCGTCGCGGGGGAGGTCTCCACGGACAGCGGCACCGCCCGCAGATCCACGCCCATCCGCTTCTCGGCGATGTCGCAGAGCCGCTCCAGCTCGCCGGCGGTCAGGAAAGTGGGTGTGCCGCCGCCGAACGCGGCCGTCGCGAACCGCACCGGGTCCCGGTCGCCGAGGGCCTCGCGGACGGCCGTGGCCTGGCGGTCGAGCGCGTCGAGATAGCGCGTGGCCAGCTCGTCGGGGGCGCCGATCCGGGTGAAGAGGTTGCAGAAGCCGCAGCGGACCTCGCAGAACGGTATGTGCGCGTAGAGGGAGAGCGCGTCCTTCGGCTCGGCCCGCCAGAGTGCGGCGAGCGAGGGCGCGGGATCGGGGAGCGGCCGGTACGCCGTCTTGTGCGGGTAGGCGTAGACGTAGCTCCGGTAGGGACGCGGGGCGGCGCTGTCGCTCATGCCACGCCCTCCCGCTCCGGACCGGCGAGCTCGAACTGCGCGTACGGGACCGTCCACACGACCTCGTGGCCGAGCCGGTGACCGGTGTACCCGTCCTCCCCGTACGCGGTGCCGTGGTCGGAGCAGACGATCGCGAGGCACGGTCGGCGGCTGCTCATCGCGGCGAAGAGCCGCCCGATGTGCCGGTCGACGTACTCCAGGGCGGCGGCGTGGGTGGCCCGCGAGTCGCCGGCCTCGCGGGTGGCGCCCGGCAGATGGAACCAGTTGGGCTGGTGCAGCGCCGACACGTTGACGAAGAGGAACAGCCGCCGCTCGTGCGGGAGCCCGGCGACGACCTCCTCCGCGCGCGCGACCTGCGACTCGAAGGAGGTGGGGGAGGCCACGCCGAACGACGGCTCCCAGTGGCTCTCCTGGAAGAGGCCGGGGAGCACGGTGCCGAGCGGCGGCTGCTGATTGAAGAAGCCGACACCGCCGACGCAGACCGTCCGGTAGCCCGCGCCCGCGAGGGCGGACACGAAGTCCGGGGTGTCGTGGACGTAGGTGCCGTCGGAGGTGGTCTCACTGCCGGCGAAGCGCGCCGCGAACAGCCGTGGGTGCGGGCCGGGGGAGGCCGGGGTCGGCAGGAATCCGGCGAAGATCGCCTGGTGGGAGGCGTAGGTGAAGCTGCCGGGCGCGTGTCGCCGCTCCCAGACGCCGCCGGGGAGATGACGGGCCAGGTGCGGGATGCGGCCCGCGGCCGCGAGCTCGGCCGCCACGTCGTACCGCAGCGTGTCGAGGGTGACCAGGAGCAGATCGTGGCTCCCGACGATCGTGTTCATGTCGGGCTGGTTCACGCGGTGCTCGTTCCTGTGGTGCTGGTGCTGGTGCTGGTGCTGGTGCTGGTGCTGGTGAGTCGGTGGGTGCGGGGGAACTGGGCGGCGACCTGGGCCGCGTACGTGTCGAGGCCCTCGGCGCCGCTGCCGGGCAGGCCCGTGAGGCCCGGCAGCAGATCGCCGAAGGCGTTGACCTCGCCCACGGCGAAGCGGCGCCAGCCCGTCGCGGGCAGCAGGTCGACGCCCACGCACCGGGTGCCGGGGAAGACCGCGGCGGCCCGCTCGCACACGTCGAGCGCGTCCGTCCACCGCGCACCGGCCGCGGCGATCGCGGCCCGGGCCGCGTGCAGATCGCCCCGGGTCCCGCCCAGATGGAGATTGGTCATGGGGGAGTGGCTGGTGCGCAGCACGGCGTGGGTGGCCCGCCCGTCGATCACCACCACCCGCAGGTCGGCCGCCCGGCCGCCCTGGACGGCCTTGGGCAGCCAGCGCTCGACGTGCAGCCCGTCGGGGGCGAGGGCGTCCACGATCGCGGCGACCTCGTGCTCGCTCGTATAGCGCCGCACCCGCAGGGAGTTGAAGAGCCGTCCGTCGGGTCCGCGCTCCACCGAGGTGGTGGCCTGGACCCGGCCCGCGCCGTTCGTCTCGACCGCGAGCACCCCCGAGGCCGAGGAGCCGTGCGCGAGCTTCACGAAGACCCGGCGCAGTCCGGGCCCGGCGGTCAGCGCCCTGACGTCCGCCCAGCCGCGTACGACCGGGGCGGAGGGGCCGGACGTCGGCGACTCGGGCACCGGTACCCCGGCCGCGCGGAGCAGGCCGTGGCTCAGCCGCTTGTCGAACAGCTCCGCCAGGTCGGCGGGATCGTCGACGAGCACGGCGCCCGCCTCGGCGACGGACCGGGCGAGCTCCGCGGTGGCGGCGACGAACCGCGCGTACCAGCGGCCGGTGCCCTCGACCCGTGCCGGATCGTCGACCTCCCGGAGCAGCCGGTCGGCCTCGGGGTCCTCGCCGGGCGAGTCCAGGCGCACGGTCTCGCCCGCCGCGAACCGTGCCGCACCGCGCAGCACCTCGGGCCAGGACACCACCCGCGCCCCGGGCAGCCCGGCGGACCGCAGCGCGTCCTGGAAGAACGCGACGCGGCGGCCCGCCGGATCCCCGACGACCACGAGGCGCGGGTGGGCGGTCATTCGGCGACCGCGACGTACCGCCAGACGCGGCCGTCCCCTTCGTCTTCCGCCTCCTGCGCGTCGTCGAGGTCGACGGCCACGCCGTGCGGGGCGAGCGCGGCGAGCACCCGCTCCCGCATGACCTCCGACAGGTAGTGGTGGGAGAGGTCGAGGTGGCTGAGGTGGGTCAGCGGCTGGCCGTCGAGCAGGGCCGCCGCGCCCTCGTCCGTGAGGACGCCCATCGACAGGTCGAGCCGCTCGATCCGGGCGAGGACGGGGGCGCCCGCCACGGCGGCGGCGACGGCGTCCTGGATGACGCTGTTGCACAGGCCGAGCGAGCGAAGGGCGGGGAACCCCGCTCCGGAGAGCAGCGGCGCCAGGTCGTCGGCGGTGCTGTCGCCGCCGTACTCGTCGGTGCCGAGCCAGAGTTCCAGCTTCTCCAGGGCGGGCAGGTCACTGCCCGCGATCCCGCGCACGACCTCGGCGCCCAGACCGCCGGTCTCCACGACCAGGCTCTCCAGACCGGTGTGCCGGATCGAGGGGAAGGCCAGCTCCGAGCCTCCGCGCACCCCGAACGCCCGCAGGGCCGGGTAGGCGGCGAGCAGCGGGGTCACATCGGACTGGATGATCCAGGAGATCTCGCAGTCCTCGCCCGCCATGTCGCCGAGGAAGACCGCCTCCAGGGAGGTCAGCCGGTTGTTGGCGGCGATGAGCGCCGTGACGATGTCCGCCGAGGAGTTCTCGTACGCCTCGTCCCAGCCGCCGACGACCAGGGCGCGCACCCGGCCGACGTCGACCGTCTTCAGGAAACGCTCGAACTGGGCACCCCACTGCTCGTCGTCGTCCTCGCAGTAGGTCGGCGACGAGAGCCGCCAGGCGACCGCCGCGGCGTCGGGAAGTTCGACCCGCGCGTCCGAGTCCGTGTCCTGGAAGTGGAACACGGGCAGCCCGTGGAATTCCTCGAGGTAGTGGCCAACGGTCATGACTGCGCTCCCGACAACGGACGGCGTGGATCGGCTGATGCCAAGAGTTCTACCAAGCGGCACCGACAACGCCCTCCGGAGGGTGGGTCTCCGAGGAGCCCGGAGGGCGGAGGTCTGCTCCGACAGTCGACCGCGGACTCCGGGCCGGAGTCCGGGCTCGATTGTCAGACCCGGCCTCTAGCGTCGTTTCGTGTTCGGCCGTACCGCGCCGAACGGGGAGGGGAGAGCCATGTACCGGCAGGGAGACGTACTGATCGCGCCCGTCGCGGAGACGGCCGTTCCGGAGCGGGTGAGGGCGGCGGCGGGGGAGCCGAGGGACGCCCGGGGACGTCTGGTCCTCGCGCTCGGCGAGGTCACCGGGCACGCCCACGCGATTCCCGGGCCCGGCCGGTTGGTCCGGGAGCCGGGGCCGTTCGGCCCGCTGCTCCTCGAACTGCCCGAGGGCGGCCGGGTGGTGCACGAGGAGCACGCCCCGATACCGCTGCCCAAGGGCTGGTACCGGGTGGTGCGCCAGCGGGAGTACATGCCCGGCGCGTACCGGATCGTCGCGGACTGACCGAGAGAGACCTGGGGGCTTCCACATGAACCACGCCGGCATGAACCACGCCGAGATGAACCACGCCGAGATGAACCACGCCGAGATGAACCACACCACCGCACGGGAGAAGTGGCGGTCCGTCGCCGCGGCCACCGGGCCCGCCGACCGCGCCGCCGCCGAGGCCGGCGTCCGGCTCGCCTACCGCACGGCGGGGCTTGCCGAACCCGCGCGCGTGCTGTGGGCGGCCTCGCCGCTCGCGGCCGTCACGCTCGTACGGGGGCTGGCCGGCCAGGGCCGTTCGGTACGGGACGAGGTGCGCACCCGGCCGTGGGCGGAGGAGCGGCGCCGTCTCCACGACGACCTCGGCCCGGCGGGCTGGGCTGCCCACTGGCTGGCGACCGGGGCCCCGCTCTGGGACCTCACCCGTGGCCTGGCCGATCGGATACGGGCCGGAGTGACGGAGGCGGCGTCCCGCCCTGTGACCGGCCCGGCGACCGTGCCCACCGGTGGAGCAGGGGAGGCGACGGCCTCCGCGACCGCTGCCGCCGTGGGCCCCGGCACGGCGGCCGGTCCGGCCGCTACCGCGCGGGAGGCGACCGCCCTGCGGCTCGTGCTGCTCGACGCGGTGCTCGGTCAGCACGACGCCGCCTGGCTGGCCGCCTTCGAGGGCCACGGCGACCGCCTCGCCGGCCTGGCCGCCGTTGCCCGGCACGCGGGCTGGTGGTGGCCGTACGAGAACGTCGCCGTGGTCTGCGAGCGGCCCGTCGAGCTGCACCGGGACGAGGCCGGGCGGCTCGACCGGGGCGACGGCCCCGCGCTGGCCTTCGCCGACGGCTTCGCCCTGTACGCCTGGCGGGGGATGACCGTGCCCGCCGACTTCCTCGCCGGGCTCGCCGGTCTCACCCCGGAGCGGATACGGCAGGAGGAGAACGCCGAACTGCGGCGCGTGATGCTGGAGTACTACGGCTACGACCGCTACCTCGCCGCCTCGGGCGCACGGCACGAGCACCGTGACGAGACCGGCGTCCTGTGGCGGATCGAGCTGGCCGACGACGAGGACGTGGTGATGGTCGAGGTGGTCAACTCCACGCCCGAGCCGGACGGCAGCCACCGCACGTACTGGCTCCGGGTCCCGCCCACGACCCGGACCGCGCGGGAGGGCGTCGCCTGGACCTTCGGGCTGCACCCCGACGGGTACGAGCCGCTCGTCCAGACCTGAGCGCGCGGCCCCGGGGCGGCGGCCCGGCAGCGGCGGCCCGGACGCGCGGAGGCGCGACTGGTACGGAGAGGTGAAGGGCGCCGGCGGTCGGGAGTGGCGTACGGGAGGCGGCGGTGGCGGGTGCTGGGATGTGCCCGTCGGAGCCCCGGCACCCAGCCTCGAAGGGACCGCCCGTGACGATCCGTCGGCCAAGCGCCGCCCGTACCGCCCGTCTGCTCGCCGCCACCGCCGTGCTCGGCGGGCTGCTCGCCGGCACAGTGGCGCCCGCCCTGGCCGCCGCGCCCGGGCGGACGGCCCCGCGTGCCGTCCGGGCGGAGGCGCCCGCCACGGTCACCGTCACCGGCCACGGCCGCGCGTCCGCGGCGCCCGACCTGGCGATCCTCTCCGTCGGGGTCGAGGCCACCCGCAAGACCGCGAAGGAGGCGATGGCCGCGCAGAACACCGCCGCCGAGGCCCTCGTCGCCGTGCTGGACAAGCAGAGGATCGCCGAGCGGGACATCCGTACCGACAGCCTCTCGCTGTCCCCGGTCTACACACAGAACGCCGCGGGCGAGAGCAAGGTGACCGGCTACCAGGCCGGGCAGTCCTTCTCCGTGAAGGTCCGCGAGATCGACAGGGCCGGCCAGGTCATCGGCGCAGTCAACGACGCCACCGGAGACTCCGGCCGGATCAACGGTGTCGTCTTCGACGTCGCCGACCCGTCGGCCCTGCGGGTGAAGGCACGCGAGGCCGCCTACCGGGACGCGTACGACAAGGCGGCACAGCACGCCCGCCTCAGTGGCCACCAGCTCGGCCGGCTCGTCTCGCTCAGCGAGGGGGAGTCCGCGCGCCCCGGTCCCGGCGCCGCCCCCGGCATCGCCCACGACGAGGGGAGCGTCCCGATGGCCCCCGGCGAGATCGAGGAGCAGGTCACCGTCTCGGCCGTCTTCGAGCTGGTGTGACCCGGTGAGGGCGGCCCGGAGGCCCGTCGCCCGAGCCGGTGGTCAGGTGCCGGAGGGCACGTCGTCCCCGCCCCGGACCGGGCCCGTGCTCTCGCCGGCACCGGCGCCCCGGACCGGGCCCGTGTCTTCGCCGGCACCGGCGCCCCGGCCCGTACCCGTGTCCTCGCCGGCCCTCTCGCCCTCGCCCTCGCCCGGCAGGTTCAGCTCGCGGGCGAGGGCGGCGTCGGCCCAGCGCAGCATCGCGGTGCGGGAGAGGGAGCCGGCGTAGGCCGTCGTCTGGACGGCGAGGCCGTCGAGGAAGGCGGTGAGCCGCCAGGCGGCGGCCGCCGGGTCCGCGCAGCGGAACTCCCCGGCCTCGGCCCCCTCCGCGATCACCCGGGTCAGTGCCGCCTTCCACTCCTGGTCGAGGGAGGCGGCGACCCGGCGCAGCCCGGGGTCGCGCAGGGAGGCCGCCCAGCCCTCGATCCACAGCCGCCAGCCCTTGGCCTGCCCGGTCGGCGCGTACCAGCGCACGGCGGCCCTGAGGCGGCGTACGGCGGTGGAGCGGCGCCCGAGGAGCCGGCGCAGATGGGCGAGGTCGCCCTCGGCGGCGTGCGCGAAGGCCGCGGCGACCAGTTGTTCCTTGGACGAGAAGTGGTAGAGCACCAGGGCGTTGCTCACTCCGAGCGCCGAGGCCACGTCGGCGATCCGGACGGCGGCGACCCCGCGCACCTCGATCTGCTCGACGGCGGCCCGCAGCAGCTCCTCCCGCCGCTCGGCCACGCTCAACCGCACTCTTGCCACGTCACGCACCTTACACAGCACGTGACGCGGGCATGATCGCCAGCGGCCTGGGGCGGCGGGGGGTTCAGTACCAGCCGTAGCGTTCGGCGATCTGCGGCAGCCGCTCGTCCACCAGCGCGTGCGCCGCGGCGCGTGGACTCGTGCCGTCCGCCTCCGCCCGGTCGAGCATCCCGTCGACGAGCGTCCGCATGGCCCCGCGCACCCGGGCGAAGGCCTGGTCGGCGTCGGCCTCGATGTCGCCGAAGAGCGTCCACCACCACCAGGCGTTCGTGCACGAGTTCACGACCACGTCGGGCAGCACCGTGACCCCGCGCGCGGCGAGGGCCTCCTCGGCCTCGGGCAGCACCGGCATGTTCGCCGCCTCGGCGATCCAGCGGGCCGTGATCCGTCCCTGGTTCCCGGCGTCGATCGCGTACGAGACGGCCGCCGGGACCAGCACCTCCGCCTCGGCCGCGAGCCAGGCGTCCCCGGGCTCCTCCCGGTCTCCGGGCCGCAGGGCCGAGCGGTCGACGGCGCCGTGGGCGTCCCGGGCCGCGAGCAGCGCCTCGACGTCGAGGCCGTCCGGATTCACGATCGTGCCCCGGACGTCGGCCACGGCCACCACCCGCAGTCCGGCGCGCACCAGGAACCGGGCGGTCGCCCCGCCCATCGTGCCGAGCCCCTGCACCGACACCCGGGTCCCGGCGTACGCCCGGTCGGCCCGGTCGAGGGCGGTGAGGACCGACTCGGCGACCCCCAGACCGCCGACCAGCTCGTCGAGTCCGATGCCGTCGACCTCGATCGCGAAGGCGTCGGCGAGCCGCTCCCGGGCCGTCCTCTCGTCGTCCAGGAGCGGGTACACGGCCTGCACCGAGGAGACCAGGCCCGCCTCGGCCACGGCGCGGTCCACCAGGTCCTGGGTGAGTCCCAGGTCCTCCCCGGTGGTCCAGAACCGCTCGACGTACGGCCGCATCGCCCGCAGGTAGCGCACGAGGACGCCGTACGCCTCGGGGGAGCGGGGGTCGCAGTCGATGCCGCCCTTGGCGCCGCCCAGCGGCACGTACCGGGCCTCGGGGTCGTAGTGCAGGGCCTCCTTCATGGTCATCCCGCGGGCGAGCCCGGTGACCTCCTCGACCGTGCAGCCCTCCCTCATCCGCAGGCCGCCGCTGGCCACCCCGCGTACCAGCCGGTCGACCACCAGATGGCCCCGGCGACCGGTCACGTGGTCGGTCCAGCCGACGGAAAGCAGCGGGGCGGAACTCATCGGACATCTCCTCGGGAGGGGCGGACGGGCCAGGTGAGGGCGGGCCGGAAAGCCGGTACGACCGGCCGGATGTACTGAATGACGGTTCAGTATGGCTGACCGCGCAGACCGTTCGCGGCGCGGTCCGCCCATAATGGAACGACCCCCAGAGATCAGGAGGTCCTGTGACCGGTACCGGCTCCGACCGCTCGCCACGGGCCCGGCTGCGCGCGCTGCGCCCCGAGTCCTTCGGCGCGGACCCCACGGGCGAGCGCCTCGCCCGTATCCACCGCTCGCCGAACTTCGCGGACGGGATCTTCCAGAACCCCGAAGCCGCCCGACGCGGCCCCTCGGGTTCCGGCGTCGAGTTCGCCAAGATCTACTTCGACAAGGAAGGCCGTTCGCGCCGCGCCCCCACCGGCACGATCCCGGTCCACCCCACCACCGTCGCCGACCTGGCCAGGCCCCCGGCCACCGGGCTGCGCCTGACCTGGATGGGGCACTCCGGCGTACTCGCCGAGATCGACGGCCACCGGGTGCTCTTCGACCCCGTCTGGGGCGAGCGCTGCTCCCCCTTCCCCTTCGCCGGCCCCAAGCGGCTCCACCCGGTGCCCGCGCCGCTCGCCGCCCTCGGCCCGGTCGACGTCGTCGTGATCTCCCACGACCACTACGACCACCTCGACCTGCCGACGATCAAGGCGCTCGCCACCACCGACACCGTCTTCGCGGTGCCGCTGGGCGTCGGCGCCCACCTGGAGCGCTGGGGGGTGCCCGCCTCCCGGCTGCGCGAGCTGGACTGGAACGAGTCCACCGAGATCGGCGAGCTGCGGCTCACGGCCACCCCGGCCCGGCACTTCTGCGGCCGCGGACTGCGCAACCGGCAGATGACGCTCTGGGCCTCCTGGGTCGTGACGGGCCCCTCCCACCGCATCTTCCACAGCGGGGACACCGGGTACTTCTCCGGGTTCAAGGACATCGGCGCGGCCCACGGCCCCTTCGACGCCACCATGATCCAGATCGGTGCCTACTCGGAGTTCTGGACCGACATCCACATGACCCCCGCCGAGGGCATGCGGGCGCATCTGGACCTCCAGGGCGGCGGGCCCGCCGGGGTGATGCTGCCGATCCACTGGGGCACCTTCAACCTCGCCCCGCACCCCTGGGCCGAACCGGGGGAGGGCACCGTCGAGGCCGCCGCCGGAGCCGCCCAGCGGATCGCCCTGCCCATCCCGGGCGAGCCCTTCGAGCCGGGCGCCGAACAGGTGCCCGACAGCCCCTGGTGGCGTCCGGTCGCCCGCGTCCCCTCCGGCGGCTGGGCGGCGCCCGCTCTCACCGACGGTGACGGTTCGCTCGCCGGCGTGTCGCACGGGAAAGCGGATGCGAACGCGGAAGCAAACGCGGGTGCGAACACCGGCGCGGACGCGGGGCGGAGCTCCGGCGAACCCGGTACGGACGCCGGGCGGGGTGCGCCCGAGGCGGCACGGACCCCCTGAGGCCGCGAGCGGGCCGGATGGTCCACACCCCTCCCGGGAGTCCGGTCGGGGGCATTTCCGCAGAGGGCGGAGGCGCAGGACGCCTCCGCCCTCTGCCGTTGCCGGTGCTCGACGCCTCCTCCACGCCGCGACGTCGCGTTTCGGCCGAAGCTTCTCGGCCTGTCGGGTCGGAGGTGATACCAGAGCGGGCCGGTCTGCGGGTAGGTTTGCCAACTGCGCACCGCACATGAACGGTTGACGACTACAGTGTGTGGCTGGTGATCATCGGTAGGCTCTCAGTGCACACGTCGCACACCCCCTGAAGCGCCCCTCGCAGTACCCCCGTAGTCCACTCCCGTAACTCACCCGCAGTACGCCGATTCCTGGGCACGTACGTACCAAGGACACTCATGTCGCAAGTTCGCGCACCCGCCTCGCGGTCCGATCGACGCGAGGGCGGCCGGCACGGCCGGTCAGGCGCCCGCCCCGCCCCCGGTACCGGTAGCACCCCCCCGACGCAGCCCCGCGCCTCGCACACCATGGAAGCCCGGTTACGCCCCCAGCTCCTCCGCACCTCCGTGCTTCCCGCCGTCGCGGTGGCACTGGGCGGGGCCGCGGCCGTGCTCTTCACCATCCGCTCCACCGGCGCCACCCCGACGCCCGGCCTCTGGGCCGCGCTCACCGGCGCCGCCGCGATCACGGTGGCCTCCGTGACGGCCGCCGCGCTCGGCGCCGACCGTGCCGCCAAGGCGGTCCTCGACCGCTGCAACCTCCTGCGCCGCACCAGCGCCCGCGGCCAGAGCGAACTGCAGACGATCATCGAACAGTTGCGCAGGGGAGAGGGGATTCCGCCCCGCCCCGAGCTGCCGCCCGGCACCGCCTCCGGCGACGAATTCGACCTGCTCTCCCAGGAGCTGACGCGCTCTCACGAGGCCGCCGTGGCAGCCGTCGTGCAGGCGTCCAGGCTCTCCAGCAGCGTCGGAGACGAACAGAAGGTCGAGGTCTTCGTCAACCTCGCCCGGCGCCTGCAATCCCTGGTCCACCGCGAGATCCAGCTCCTCGACGAGCTGGAGAACGAGGTCGAGGACCCGGAGCTGCTCAAGGGCCTGTTCCACGTCGACCACCTGGCCACCCGCATCCGCCGGCACGCCGAGAACCTCGCCGTGCTCGGTGGCGCCATCTCCCGCCGCCAGTGGTCGAACCCGGTCACCATCACCGAGGTGCTGCGCTCCTCCATCGCCGAGGTCGAGCAGTACCCGCGGGTCAAGCTCGTCCCCCCGATCGACGGTGCGCTCCGGGGCCATGCCGTGGCCGACGTCATCCACCTCCTCGCCGAACTCGTCGAGAACGCCACGCTGTTCTCCGCGCCGCACACCACCGTGCTGCTCCGCGCGCAGTACGTCACGGCCGGCCTCGCGATCGAGGTCGAGGACCGCGGCCTCGGCATGCCCGTCACCGAACAGGACAAGATGAACGCCCTGCTCGCCGACCCCGACCAGGTCAACGTCGCGCATCTGCTCCAGGACGGCCGCATCGGACTCTTCGTCGTCTCGGCCCTCGCCCGCCGCCACGGCATCGCCGTACGACTCCAGTCCAACATCTACGGCGGCGTCCAGGCCGTCCTGGTGCTCCCGCAGGGCCTCCTCGGAGCCGACCCCGAGGGTCTCGCCCAGCACGAGCGCCAGACCGCCGCGACCGCCGGATCCTCCGCGGTCCCGCCGGACCAGGTGCTGACGCAGCCCCAGCCGACGGCGCAGCCCCAGCCGACGGCGCAGTCGCACGTGCCGTCGCAGCCCACGCCCGCGGTCACCGCCCCGGCGACGGCCCCGGCTCCCATGACGGCTCCCATGACCGCCCCGGCACCGGCCCACGACCCGCTCAGCCACCCCCGTACCACCGAGCGGTCCCACGGCTACGCGGACTCCGGCCGGACGTCCGCGACACCGGCGCAGTCGGCCGGAGCGGAACCCCCGGGCCCGCCGGCCTCCTTCTTCTCGCCGCTCCCCCCGGCGCCCGAGGCCCATGGACGGCCCGCGCTCCCCAAGCGGCGCGCCCAGGAGCACATCGTCCCGCAGCTGCGCGACGAACCGGTGGCCCGCAAGCCCGAGGAGCACGTCCTGCACGACCCCGGCCTGATGGCCGCGTTCCAGCGCGGCATCGGTCTCGCCGAGTCCCAGCCCGCCCCCCACGAATCGCCGCGTCCAGGCGACGCGCACAAGGAGTAGACACCATGGCGAGCAGTGTGCCGACCGGCCATTCCTCGGACCTCGACTGGCTGCTGAGCGGCCTTGTCCAGCGGGTCCCGTACACCCGCAACGCCGTTCTGCTCTCCTCCGACGGCCTCGTGAAATCCGTCCACGGCCTCGACCCCGACGCCGCCGACCACATGGCGGCCCTCGCCTCCGGCCTGTACTCCCTCGGCCGCAGCGCCGGCGCCCGGTTCGGCGACGGCGGCGAGGTGCGGCAGGTGGTCGTGGAGCTCGACTCCACCCTCCTGTTCGTGTCCACGGCGGGTTCCGGCACCTGCCTGGCGGTGCTGGCCGGCCGCGAGGCGGACGCCGCGGTCCTCGGGTACGAGATGGCGATGCTCGTCAAGAGCGTCCGGCCGTACCTGGTCACCCCCGCCCGGCAGGCAGCCGGAGCGGTGGGCGGCATCGGCCAGTGAACGGGACGACCTCCCAGGAAGGGCCCTGGCTCGACGACGCGGCCGGCCGGCTGATCCGTCCGTACGCCGTCAGCGGTGGCCGGACCAGGCCGACCACCGCACTGGACCTGCTGTCCATGGTGATGGCGACCGGCTCGTCACCCCAGGCTCACATGGGTCCGGAGCACAGCGTGGCCCTCGGGCTGTGCGACGGGCCCACCTCGGTGGCCGAGATCGCGGCGCACCTACGGCTTCCCGCCGTGGTCACCAAGGTCCTGCTCTCCGACCTCGTGGACTGCGGGGCGCTCACCGCCCGCGCTCCCCGGTTCCACGCCAACCCGACCGACCGTTCCTTGCTGGAGGCAGTGCTCGATGGCCTACGACAACGGCTCTGAGCGCCACGACAGTTTCGCGACCACCGCGTTCCCCACCGCGCTCAAGATCCTGGTGGCGGGCGGCTTCGGAGTGGGCAAGACGACGCTCGTGGGCGCGGTCAGCGAGATCGAACCGCTGAGCACCGAAGAACTGCTGACCGCGGTCAGCGTCGCGACCGACAGCCTGGAGGGCGTGGAGTCCAAGACCACGACCACCGTGGCCCTGGACTTCGGCCGCATCACCCTCGACGACCGTCATGTCCTCTACCTCTTCGGCACCCCAGGCCAGGAACGCTTCTGGTTCATGTGGGACGAACTCTCCGAGGGTGCGCTCGGGGCGGTCGTCCTGGCCGACACCCGTCGGCTCCAGGAGTGCTTCGCCGCCGTGGACTTCTTCGAACGGCGGGGCCTCCGGTTCGTCGTGGCGGTCAACGAGTTCGACGGCTCCTTCCGCTACGAGCCGGACGAGGTACGGACCGCGCTCGACCTCAAGCCGGAGGTGCCGGTCGTCCTCTGCGACGCCCGGATCTCCAGCTCGGGCATCCGCACTCTGCTGACCCTCGTCCAGCATCTGCTCACCCATACCCCGGCCGCCGTGCCGAGCTACGGAGCCACGTCTTGACGTACGACCCCACCGGTCACCTCCTGCTGACCCCCATCGACAAGGACGCGCCGGCCCGTGTGCGGCGGCTGCGCGAACTCGGTCTAGGGGAGCGGCCGGAGCCGGCGTTCGACGAGTTCGCCCACCGGCTCGCGGACGTGACCGGAGTCCCGTTCTCGATGGTCAACTTCATCGACGAGAACCGGCAGTTCTTCGCCGGTCTGCACACCCCCGAGGGCACCCACTGGGGCACCCACTCGGGCGGCGGCCTGGGCGCTGCCGTCGCGGGCGCCGCCGGCGTCGGCCGCTTCATGGCCCGCGACCACGGCTACTGCCCGCACGTCGTGGTGCGCCGCAAGGCGCTCGTCCTGGAGGACGTCTGCGACTACCCGCGCTTCGCGGGGAACCCGGTCGTGGACGAGATCGGCATCCGCTCCTACATGGGGGCGCCGCTGATGGACCGCACCGGTGTCGCGCTCGGCACCATCTGCGTGGTCGACACCGACGTCCGGCCGTGGGGGCGCGCCGGGCTCGAGACGATCAAGGCGATGGCGGCGGAGCTGATGGAGCAGATCGACCGTCGCGAGGGCGGCATGCTCTGACCGTCACGACGTCGGCGGAGAGGCGCGTCACGGAGAGTGAGTGGTGCGCTTCTCGTGTGCGGCGTCTCCGGGGGCCGGGAAAGGGTTCGTGACCACCAGGGAAAGTGCGGTATTGTTCTCATGCGCGTCCAGCCGGGGGAAACCCCAGGTCAGACGGGCAGCGGGACGTGGCGCAGCTTGGTAGCGCACTTGACTGGGGGTCAAGGGGTCGCAGGTTCAAATCCTGTCGTCCCGACTTTTCGAAGTCGTAGATCAGGGGCCGTTTCAGAGCAATCTGAAACGGCCCCTTGATCGTTTTTGGGGGCCACTCGGGGATCAACTCGATGTGACCTGGCTCACGGGAACACCGGGGCGGGCCGGTCCAGTGCAGATCATGAACGTCAACTCGATGCACTCTCCCTCGTCCGTCCCGTCCCTTCCGCCCGACCCCGCCCGGGGCGTGCTGACGCCGGGCCCCCACGGCCGCCGGGGACGAGGCCGAGGGCGCCGACGGCCAGAGCCCAGAGCAGGAGCGGGAACGCGGCGACCCGCTCCATGCCGCCCATGCCCAGGCCCAGGTAGTGGCGGGAGAGGAACAGCCCGAGAGCCGTGATCGCCGTGATCCCCAGCAGGGCGGTGGCCCGTCGCAGCGGGGGCCGGACTCGATGCGCCAGGCCTGATCCGGCCAGGGCGAGGCCGATATTGCCCCCGGCCATGACGAGGAGGGCGCCCAGGACGTGCAGGTTCTCGTCGACGTCGGCGGGAGCCAGGCCGGCCAGGACGAACCCCGTGCCGGCGCCGGCCAGGAGCAGCCGGGCGAGGGTGGCGGCCGGCCCCTTGCGCCACAGGGCGTCGCCGGTCAGGACGGCACCGACGACGAGCAGCACTCCCAGGACGATGAACGAGCCGTTCATCAGGCCGTGCTCCGGGGAGCAGACGTACCGCGGTTCGGGGGCTGCCTGCAGCGCGCAACGGGCGTTCCCCAGGTCGCTGATGTTGTTCTGTGCCCAGCTGTACGGTCTCGCCCAGGCCGACTCGGCGATCCCGTGGATCACGAAGAACTGCACCACGCCGACGATCCATGCCGCGTAACCGATCCGGACCTTCATCCGTCCGCCCTCCCCCGTGTGAACCCGTACGGGCAGTCGATCACGAGGCGCCGGACCGGGGCACTCCGACGAACCCCCTGGCGCGGGGTGGGGTCCGCCCCACCCCCCGCTCTCCGTCCCGGCATTCGGCCATCGCTCCGGATCGCCGGACGGCGTATCGGTGGGATGACCGATGTGCCGGGCGCACGGGCGCGGACATAGTCCTCGGGAGATCGTTTGCGGGTGCCGCCGTGCGCCCGGTGTGTGAAAGGACCCTCTGTGGACACGTATGCGGACCTGGTGTTTCTCGACGGCCGGGTGGTCACGGTCGACGCGGAGTTCTCCGTCGCCTCGGCCCTGGCGGTGACCGGCGGGATCATCAGCGCCGTCGGCGGGCGGGACGACGTGGCGCCGCTCGTCGGACCCGACACCCGCGTCGTCGACCTGCGGGGGGCGACGCTGCTTCCCGGGATCAACGATTCCCATCTGCACGGATGCGCCTTCGGCATGGCGACGCCGCCGCTCTCCCTCGATGTCGCCCACCCCGCCGTCTCCTCCCTCACCGACGTGGCCGACGTGGTCCGGGAGACCGTCGGGCGGGTGCCGGGCGGGCAGTGGATCACGGGGCACGGCTGGGACACCGGCTACCTCGACGAGTGCGTCGCCGATCCGTCGCGGCAGCCCTCGCTCCACGACCTCGACGCCGTGAGCCCGGACCACCCCGTCGTCCTGTACTCCTTCTCCGGCCACGCCACCTGGGTCAACTCCAAGGCACTGGAGCTCATGGGGATCGACCGGCACACCGTGGCGCCGCCCGGCGGGGCCATCGTCGTGGACGAGGCCGGCGAGCCGACCGGACTGCTCCACGAGGGCGCCCAGGCCCTCGTCCAGAACGCGCTGCCCGCACTCGACCGGCAGGAGCGGACCGACGCGATCAGGTCGACCCTCGCCACACTCGCCCGGCTCGGCGTGACCAGCTACACCGAGCCCGGCCTCGGCCCCGGCGGCGACGGCATCATGCGGGGCGCGCTCGGCGGGGAGACCCTCGACGTCTACCGGCGCCTGCACGCCGACGGCGAACTGACCGCCCGCGTCGGCGTCCTCCTCCTGCCCACCGGAATGGCCGGCACCGCAGAGGAGTTCGTCCGCACTCTCACCGCCCTCGCCGACACCGGAGCCTCCGGTGACGCCGATCCGCGGCTCCTCGCGGTGCACGGCGTCAAGATCTTCGGCGACGGCATCGTCCCCAACAAGACGGCCTGGATGCACGAGCCGTACGTCGGCGGCGGCTGCGGCTCCCTCTGCGTCGGCGGCGAGACGGACGACGAGCGGACCGCCGAGATCGGGGCGATGATCCGGCACGCCCACGCCGCCGGGTACCAGCTGGGCGTCCACGTCACCGGCGACCGGGCCGGCGACACCGTCGCGGAAGCCTTCGCGGCGGCCGTGACCGAGCACCCGCGGGCCGACGCCCGCCACTACGTCATCCACGGCGACTTCCTCACCGCGCACAGCATGAAGCTCCTCGCCGCGCACGACTTCGGCGTCAACATGAACCCCACCATCAAGTGGACCGTGGCCGACATGGAGGAGGAGTTCGTCGGCACCGGACGTGCCGCGTACGCCTGGCCCTACCGCGACGCCCTCGACGCCGGTGTACGGGTCGCGAGCGGGTCCGACGCCCCCGTCACGTACCCGGACTGGCGCCAGGGCGTCGCCACCATGATGCTGCGCGAGTCGAAGGCCACCGGCCGCGTCAGTGGTCCCGAGCAGTGCATCGGCCTGGCCGAGGCGATCCGTACGTACACGATCGACGCGGCCTGGCAGGACTTCGCCGACGACTGGAAGGGCTCCCTGGAGCCGGGCAAGGTCGCCGACCTGTGCGTGCTCGACGGTGACCTGCTCACCGCCGACCCCCACGACATCCCGGAGTTGCCCGTCCTCCTCACCGTCATGGACGGGCGCGTCGTGCACGACACGCTGCGCGATTGACGTATTCCGGGCAGGTGATCATCCTGGGGGGATGGCAGCGGAGCGGAGCACGGCGGACATCCTGGACGCGGCCGTCCACGTCCGTGAGGCCGCCAGGCGCGCCACGACCGGTGCTACCGGCGTCGACGGGGTCCTGGCGGCGCTGTCCGAGGTGATGGCGTACGACCACGCCTCCCTGGCCCGGTGGGATCCGCTGCGCGGCTGCCACACCACCCTGGCCGGGAGCTACCCCGACGACGCCACGGCCTACATCGAGACCCGCCTCCACCACGACCCGGTGTTCCCCGTGCTCCGCGGCCCGGACCGGGGCGGGCTCTGGCTCAAGGACGTCCCCCGGCAGCTCCTCGCGGCGTCGCCGGGGTTCCAGGAGGTGCTGAGCCCCCTCGGGATCGAGGACGGCGTGGCCCAGTGCCTCTTCGCCGCCGACGGCCGGTACGTCGGCATGCTGAACGTCAGCACCCGCGCGCCGCTGCGCACCACCGACCCGGCGCGCGCCGTGGTCACCCTGCTCACCGAGGCCCTGTCCGCGGCCGTCGACCCCCGCGCGTGCCCGCCGCCCGAGGAGGTCGCCACCGCCCCCGACCCCGCCAGGGGCGCCCGGCGGCCGGGCGGGCTCTCGCCGCGGGAGCTCCAGGTGCTCGCCGAGCTGACCGCCGGCCGCACCAACCGGGAGATCGCCGAACGGCTGTACATCACCCCGCGCACCGTGGGTACGCACATCGAGCACATTCTCGCCAAGCTCGATCTCCCCAATCGCGCGGCCGCCGCCGCCCGGGCCGCCGCATGGGGAATCGAACCCTCGTACTGACAAGGACCCCCGCGAGCAGGGGACTTCCCACCTCCCGGCTCGTCGTCCGGTCGTGTGCGGGCCCGCATGTGTGTCGCCCCCCGAGGCGTTCGCCGTTCGGGGCAGGGCGTGTTCAGCGGCCTGCCGGGCGGACGAGGCCGATGTCGAACGCGAAGACGGCCGCCTGGGTGCGGTCGCGCAGCCCCAGCTTGACGAGGATGCGGCTCACATGGGTCTTGACGGTCTGTTCGGCCACGACGAGACGGGTCGCTATCTCCGCGTTCGACAGGCCCTGGGCGACGAGGGTCAGGACCTCGGTCTCCCGCTCCGTCAGCGCCCCCACGCGTTCCTTGAGGGGGCTGCGCGGCGTGACACTGAGCCGGGAGAACTCCGCGATCAGGCGTTTGGTGAGGTCAGGGGCGAGCAGGGCGTCACCCCGCGCCACCACTCTCACGGCCTCGGCGAGTTCGTCGGCGGAGGCGTCCTTCAGCAGGAACCCCGAGGCGCCGGCCCGCAGGGCCTCGTAGACGTACTCGTCGAGGTCGAAGGTGGTCAGGACGAGGACCTTCACGGTCGAGCCGGCGGCCGCGGTGAGGATGCGGGTGGCCTCGATGCCGCCGGTTCCGGGCATGCGGATGTCCATCAGGACGACGTCGGGCGAGAGTTCCGCGACCTTGGCCACCGCGTCGGCGCCGTCCACGGCCTGACCGACGACCTCGATGCCGGGTTCGGCGTTGAGCAGCACCGTGAACCCCTGTCTGACCATCATCTGGTCGTCCGCGATGAGGACGCGGATGGTGCCGCCGGTCATGTGCCGTCCTTGGGGGTGTCGAGGGGCAGGGTGGCGGTCACCTCGTAGCCGCCGTCCGTGGTCGGCCCGGCGACCAGCTCGCCGCCCAGCATGGCGGTGCGTTCCCGCATGCCGAGCAGGCCGTGGCCGAGTCCCGGCGACAGCGGGAGGGTGGTGGGGTCGACGGGGCGCGGGGCCGGGGCGTTGGCGATCCGGAGGGTGAGTCCGGTGGTCAGGTAGCCGGTCTCCACCCGCACCGGGGCTCCGGGCGCGTGCCGCATCGCGTTGCTGAGCGCCTCCTGGACGATGCGGTACGCGGACAGCTCGACGCCCGGCGAGAGCCGGCGGCGTTCTCCGCTGGTGGCGGTGTCGACGGACAGGCCGGCGGCCCGGACGTTGTCGAGCAGCTCGTCGAGCCGGTCCAGGGTGGGTTGCGGGGCGTGCCGCAGGGAGTCGGCCGCCGGGTCCTCCGCACGCAGGACGCCGAGGACGCGGCGCAGTTCGGTCAGCGCCTCGACGGCGTTCTGGCGGATGCCCGCCAGGTTCTCCCGCAGTTCCGCGGAGGGGTTCTCGACGAGGTGCGGGGCCACCTGTGCCTGGATGGAGATCACGGACATGTGGTGGGCGACGACGTCGTGGAGTTCACGGGCGATCCGTCCGCGCTCCTCCAGGACGGTGCGCATGGCCCGCTCCTCGGCGGTGAGGACCTCTTGTTCGACCAGTCTGTTCCGGGCCACCCGGCTCAACCGCAGGGAGGCGCCGACGACCGCCGCGATCGAGAAGGCGAGCGTGCCGGCGGCCAGCTCCTCGTTGTGGACGATGCCCGAGGGCGCGGCCACGCTGCCGAGGCCGGAGAGCACGGTGAGCAGGAGCGTGGCGGCGGTGACGAGTGGGGGGACCCGCAGCGCGAGGAGCAACACCACGAAGGTGTGCACGACGATGCCCCAGATGCTCCAGGGCCAGAGCAGGTCGGGCCCGACGGTCGCGTCGGCGATCTCGGCGGTCAGGACCAGGCTGAGCGTGGACAGCCACCAGGCCGGCACCGGTCGGCTCAGGGCGAGGACGAGGGCGGCGGCCTGGAGGACCACGAGGAGTTCGACCGGGGCGGTGAGGACGGTCATCGCCTCGCCGTACTCGGCCATCTTGGCGAAGCCAGCGAAGACGGCGAGCAGCACGAGGTGTCCGTGCGGAAGCCAGCCGAACCAGGTCTGACGGGGCAATGGGTCGCGGGCCGTCGTCCACAAGCCGCGGCGCAGTGTGCTCGGCACCCTGCGCAGGGCGGCGCCCAGCGCCCGCCCGTAACCGTCCCCCACCCGTTCCCCCTTGTCGGTCAGGTCCACCCTATGCACGCTGTACCTGCTTCCTCGCGGCGGGTCGCCCCGCCCGGGACGGACGGCGGCCGCCCGTTTCGTACGTACGGAAGACGGCGACGCACGCGAGCAGCGCGAGCCCGAACACGGGCAGCCAGGCGAGCCGTGCGAGGACCCAGCCGTATCCGTCGGGGAGGGTGTGCAGGCCGGTCAGCGGGCCGTGCCCGGTCGGCCCGGCGACGAGGAGGCCCAGCACGGTGACGGCCATCATCGCGGTCTGGTGCCACAGGAAGACCGTCATGGCACCGAGGTTGAGGAGGGCCACGGGCGCCCAGGCGGCGGGCCGGCTCAGGGTCCGGCGCAGCGGGCCGACGAGCAGGAACGCCGCGCCGCACTGGGCGATGCCGAAGGTGACGGCGGCGAGCGTGGGCGGGTTGAGGTTGGAGACGGCAGCGCCGGGCACGCCGACCATGGACGCCGGATAGCCGGCGAGGGCGACGAGGAGGACGGTGGCCGGCGCGCCCGTGATCAGCAGGGTCCATCCGGCGGGCCGTTCCCTGATGCCGTGCCGGGCCCACAGGGCGCCGAGGCAGTACGGAACGAGCCAGCCGGCCGCCACGTTCGTCCAGCCGAGCCAGTCGGGTCCGCCGAGGCCGAAGCGGACCACGTCGACGTGCAGGACGACGGCGAGCGGCCACAGCGGGTGCACCTTGGCGACCAGCGGGGTCGCCGCCGTGAGGGCGGCGAAGACCAGCAGGAACCAGAGCGGGGAGAGGACGAGCCTGCCGAGCGTGTGCACGGTCTGCCAGGGCACCCCGCCCAGGATCATCGCGAGCGCGGTGGCGGCCCACACGGCGAGGACGACGGCCAGGGGCCGGAACAGCCGGCCGAGGCGCGCGGTCAGCCAGTCGCGGTAGGACGTGCCTCGGGCGAGGGCGGCGGTGTGGCTTCCGGCGGCGGCCCGCCCGCCGACCAGGAAGAAGACGGCGAGCGTCTGGAACGCCCAGGAGACCGGGGTGAACTCGGGCAGTCGGTTCAGAGGGCTGACGGCCCGTAGGGTGCCGCTGTCGGTGGTCAGGGCGGTGACGAGCCAGTGTCCGAGGACCACGCCGAGGATGGCGAGGGCGCGCAGGGCGTCGAGGGCGCGGTCGCGGCCGGGCGGGGTGGCGGCGTCGATCCGCCGGGCGAGGTCACGCATCGGCCGGATCCCGTCCCGCGACGATCCGGGCCATGTTCCGCAGGGGTACGGAGCCGGGGCGGAGATAGTCGCTGTGGCCGCCCGTGCCGGCGTCGAAGACCCGGGCGCCGAATTCCGGGGCGACGGGGTCGGTGCCGAAGCCGAGTTCGCCGAAGGCCAGGGAGGCGCGGACGTGGGGGACATGCGCGATCCAGTCGTCGGTGCCGCGGCCGGCCCAGACGGTGGCGGTGGTGTCGAGGTCGGCGGCACGGTCGGCGCCGGTGCCGGGGCTGCCGTAGAGCACGAGGTCGGCGACGGGGAGGCGGTCGGCGGCCTCGGCGCAGACGACGGAGCCGTACGAGTGGCACAGCAGCGTCAGGCGCGCCCGCGGTGCGGCGGTGGCCAGTTCACGCACGAAGGAGGCGAGGAGCGGGGCGGCCTCCTCGGCGCGACCGGAGGTCGTCGCGGCGGCGCTGAGGGTGGCGGGGGTGCGGTAGCCGAGCCAGGCGAGGACGGCCGTCCCGCGGCCCAGTTCGCGCTGCAGCGCGGCGGCTCCGGACCGGAAGCGGTGGCTGTCGAGCCGGGTGTCCGAGCCGGGCACGAGGACGGCTATCCGGGTGGCGCCCACGAGGTCGCCGAACACCTCGGCGCTGCGGCCGCCGTCTCGGCCGTCGAAGGAGAGGAGTCGGTGGTCCTCCCCGGCCATGGCCCGCAGGGTGGCGGCGCGTCCGTGGTCGCCGTGGGCCTCGGCCATGGCCTCGGCGGCCCGGACGGCGGAGCGGTTGGCGGCGTACCGCGCGGCGAGTTCGCCGGGCGCGGCGAGCGACAGGGGAGCGAGCGGGGCGGGGACGGGCGCGGGCACGGCGGCCGGGCCGGCCGCACCGACGGTGGGCACCGCCACCGAGGCGGCGACGAGGGCGGCGAGCAGGGGGCGGCGCAGGCGGCGGCTGCGCGGGTGGGACGCCATGGCGTGGTCCTTCCGTACCGGGGTGTTTCTCGAATCCGGTGCCGAACCTATGGATCACGCGCGGTAATCGACGTCCCGCCAGGGGGGACACCTGCCGCGTAGCTCTGGAGTACTACGGGTACGGGGCCGTCACGGCCGCACGGCGTCACCGCCCGAGGGTGGTGACGCCGTGCGGGGTGTGAACGGTGGAACGTCTAGCGGGGCGGCGTCACTTGCCGAGCCACGCGTTGTGGAGGGTCAGCGTCGACGTGTTGCCCTGCTTGTCCTTGACCACGGCGGAGAGCGAGATCCCGCTGTCCTTCGCAGGACTCTTCACGGAGATCGCGCCGTTCCGGACCTGCACGCGCTGCCAGGTCTTCCCGTTGTCATAACTCACGGAGATCGCAAGGGACTTGAGGTTCTTGCCGGCCGCGGAGCCCTGCACGGTCACCGGGACGACGACCGGAGCGTGCTCCGGGGCGCGGGAGGTGAGGTCGACGGGGGCGGAGAAGCGGACCGTGGACACCGGCAGCGCGGTGGTGGCCGTGACCTGCTTCGAGCGGAACGTGAAGCTGGTGTCGACCCGGGTGGAGGCTGCGGCGAGCTGTGTCGAGCGCTCCACGGAGGTCACCAGCCGGTACTCGGCGTCGGAGCCGTCGACCGTGAAGGGCTGCGAACCGGTCAGCGGGTCGTCGTTCTCGGCGACCTTGACGCCGTCGCGGTACAGCGTCGACGTGGCCGAGGTGGACGGGGAGTACCCCGGGTGACCCTTGCCGTCGGCGAACAGCGGCAGCGAGCCGACGAGCTGCTGCTCGCCCGTCGCCGGGTCGGGAGCGGTGCGGAACACGCCCGCGCTCCCGCCCAGGAGCGGGCCGAAGACACCCGTGTTGAACATCTCCCGGTACGTCCGGCCGGCTTCGTAACGCTTCGGCTCGGCCATCTCCCAGCTGCCCTCGAAGGCCGGGTAGCCCCACTTGTCGGGCTCGCCCGCCTGGTCGAACCTGGTGAGCCACTCGACGTCGTCGGCGGTGGAGACGTAGAAGGTGCGCGTGCCCGGCGCCGGCTGCGGGTCGAAGAAGCCGTTGCCCTCCGGCGCGCCCGGGATGCGGGCGAAGGGGGAGACGTTGGCGGACTTCCCGGGTGCGGACGCACCGAGGCCGACCTTGAGCGTGGCCAGCTCGTTCGCCTTCACGTGCTTGGTGTAGCCGGTCGAGACCTTGTTCGTCCTGCCGCCGAAGGCCACCGAGTACTGGCTGGTGGCGTCCTTGAGGAAGTGCGCGTCCCAGGTCTGCAGCAGCGAGCCGTCGGTGACGGCCGGACCCATGTGGGCGGTACGGAATCCGGCGAAGCTCCTGAGGACCCAGCCGTTGCCGACGCGGCCGATGTCGGTGCCGCCGAGCTCGTAGTACGTGCCTCCGAGGTCCACCGAGTCGATGCCGGGCACGGTGAGGTCCACCGGCTTGGTGGTGCGTGCGTCGGCGGTGACGGTGGTGTCGCCGGAGATCTCCAGCTTCGGCTGGGCGATCCAGTCGGTGCCCTTGGTGTAGTCCGACGGGTCCTGGTAGACGGCCGTGTTGAGGGTGTACGTGCCCTTGGGGACCCGGATGGTGTGGCTGCCCGGTTCGTTGCCGATACGGGTCACGAGGCCGGCCCCGGCCCCGGCGACGCCGATCAGGGTGCTGTCGAAGTTCTGGGCGTCGGCGCCGTCGCGGCCGACGGCCCGGAGCGTGATGTCGTACGACTCCGCCTCGCGGACGGCCACCGCGGCCGTGCGGACGGACTGGCCCGCGGCGGTGGCGGTGACGTAGCCCGAGTAGCTGCCGTCGGCGTCTCCGATCCGGGTGTCGGCGGTCAGGTCGACCTCGGCCCGGCCGCCGGCGGGCACGGTCACCTTGTCGGCGCCGAGCGTGAGGAATCCGGCCGGGGCCGGCTTGCCGTTCGGGTCGAGCGCGGCCACCGACAGGTCGAGGGTGACGTCGGTGGTCCCGAGGTTGCGGTAGGCGACCTTCCGGGTCAGGGGCCGGTCGTCGGCGTGCGGCCACTGCGCCGTGCCGAAGTTCAGCGAGACCGGATCGGCGATGACGCTCTGGGCCAGCGCCTTGTCGACCTGGACGCGGCCGGAGCCCTGCTGGAAGGCGGTGTAGTCGCCGCCCTTGGCGGACGCGGTCAGCGCGCCCTTGAGCTCGGTGGACTTCCAGTCCGGATGACGCTGCTTCAGGATCGCCGCCGCGCCCGCGACGTGCGGGGTGGCCATGGAGGTGCCGTCGATCTGCAGATACCCCGGAGCGGGGTGCGGGGTGCCGGGGCGCGTGTCGATCTCGCTGCCGGACGCTGCGGCCGCGGCGATGGCCACGCCGGGCGCGGTCACGTCCGGCTTGACGGCGCCGTCACCTACGCGCGGGCCGGTGCTGGAGAAGGCCGCGAGGCGGTCGTCCTTGTCGACGGCGCCGACGGTCAGCGCGGCGTCAGCGCTGCCCGGCGAGCCCACCGTCGAGGCGCCGCCCTCGCCCTCGTTGCCCGCGGCTATCGCGAACAGGATCCCCTTCTCGGCGGACAGCCGGTCGACCGCCGCCTCCAGCGGGTCGACGCCGGGGCTGTCGGGGCCGCCGAGGCTGAGGTTGACCACGTCCGCGCCCTCGGCGGCGGCCCACTCCATGCCGGCGAGGACGGCGGAGTCGTCGCCGAAGCCGTTGTCGTCGAGGACCTTGCCGCTGATCACCTTGGCGCCGGGGGCGACGCCCTTGAACCGGCCGCCGGACTTGGCGCCCGTACCCGCGGCGATCGAGGCGACGTGGGTGCCGTGTCCGACGCGGTCCACGGCGTCGGGGGAGGCGGAGAAGTTCTTCTCGCCGACGACCTGGGTGCTGAGGTCGTCATGGGTCTTGTCGACGCCGGTGTCGAGGACGGCGATCTTGACGCCCGTGCCGTCGTACCCGGACTCCCACGCCTTGTCGGCGCCGATCTGCCGGACACTGCGGTCCAGGCTCGCGGCCCGCACCCCGTCCAGCCACACCGTGCCGATGCCGGAGGCGGTGGCCCGCAGGCCGCTGCTCCGCCGGTCGGTCAGCGCGTCCCACACCTTGGCGACGTCGTCCGGGGAGGTACGGATGGCGTCGGCGTTGAGGGTCGGGAACGTCCGCCGCAGCTGGGTGTCGCCGGCCGCACGCACCTCGGCCCGTGCGGCACCGGCACCCCCCTCGTACTG
The DNA here is from genome assembly GCF_014451325.2 of Streptomyces sp. CB02980. Lineage (GTDB taxonomy): Bacteria > Actinomycetota > Actinomycetes > Streptomycetales > Streptomycetaceae > Streptomyces. Next base: position 244,483 of record NZ_JACSCH020000014.1, read on the forward strand.
CACGATCAGATTGAGCCCGTCCCGGTGGCTCTCGCGCAGCCGCGCGTCGGTGAGCACATCGAGGTCGAAGAGCCGCTGGTCGAGTCGGCCGGCGGCTATCAGGGGCTGCGCGTCGCTGGGCACGACCAGCGTGCGGTCCTTGATGCGCTGCACCTGTACGGGTATGTGCTCACGGCCTCGGGCGGCCTCGAAGCCCACCATCCGGCCCTTGGCGTTCACCACCACGCGGTCGCCGGTGACGAGCGGGATCCGCTGGTCGCCGCCGGGGCGCGGGGTGTCGGACGTGGCCGTCGCGGGGCCGGTCATGCCTGCTACCAGGGCCACGGACGTGGCCGCTGCGATGGTGAAGGCGCGTGTTCTCTTCACGTGTGCGCGCAAGTCTCCCCCAGGAGCTTGGGATGAGGTCGAGTGGTCGGTTCCGGCCGGGACGCAACGACGCCCGCCGACCGGTCAGCGCAGTATGTGAGCTGATCAACGGCGGGGCGGGCGTGGGGCATTGAGCTGCGTGGTTTCCGGCCATCCGGAGGGCCCCGAGTTCGATGGGGCCACGACGGCTCCGTGACGGCACTGTGACGACCGGGCGATCCTTGTGCGACACCGGTGCCCCCGAACCCCCCGCATCGCAGTCCCCGCCGACCTTCCGGGGCTGCCGCAGGCGCGGTCGGAGCGGGTCCCTCCCCTTGGCCGTATCCGCACCCCGAGGGAAGGGCCTTCCCTCGGGGCACGGGAACCGACCCGGCGGCGCGCGGTCGCCGGGAGGGGCTGTCGCCGCGGTGCGGCGCGGGTCAGCCGAAGTCGGGGATCGGGTGGTTCGGGGCGAGGGCCGCGGCGATGCGCTGGGCGATGGTGTGGGCGCTGTGGCCGGCCTGGGCGGTGGGGCCGTTCGTGGTCGAGACGGCGATGGCCAGGCGCTTCGACGGAAGGTAGGCCTGGGAGGCGGAGTAGCCGAAGAACAGCGGGTGTTGTGCGATCCAGTCGCCCAGGATCAGCACGCCCATGCCGTAGTGGGTGGCTTCGGTGTTCGGGAGGCAGACCGTCGCGGGGCACGTCTTGGTCGCGTGGCCCAGGCCGACCGTTCCCGGGTTCAGGAGTTCCTGGTACGAGGCCGGGGACACCAGCTCTCCCGAGCCGATGCCTGCGGCCGAGCGGGCCAGGTCGCAGATGTCGGTGGTCTGCACCGCGCCGGGGGCCGTGGTCCACGAGGGGTTCCAGAAGGTGGACTCCTCGTACGTCCCCCGCTCGGCGGTGAAGGCGTGCAGAACGGGCTCGGGGATCTCGGGCGTGAAGCTGTTGCGGGTCTCGCGCAGTCCGAGCGGGCGCAGGACCTCGTGCCGGAGCAGGACGTCGAGGCGGGTCCCGGTGATCTTCTCCAGGGCGGCGCCGAGCAGGACGAAGTTCGCGTGCGAGTAACTCCAGTTGGTGCCCGGCTCGTACCACCGCGGCTTGCTCGTCGAGATGGCGACCAGTTCCTTGGCCGTCCACCGGCGGAACGGGTTCGCGTAGACGCTCTCGCCGAACCCGGCGGCGGTGACGTAGTCGACGAGCCCGGTGGTGGAGGCGGCCAGCATCCGCAGGGTGATCCTGTCGCCGTCCTTGAGGTCCGGCAGCCAGCGCGACACGGGGTCGTCGAGACGGACCCTGCCCTGGTCGACCAGGCGCAGCAGCGCGGTGCCCAGGTAGCTGATCGCGATGTTGCCGTTCCGGAAGTGCATGGCGGGGGTGGCCGGCACGCCCGTCATCGACTCGCCGAGCGCGGTGGTGACGACCTCGCGGTCGCCGGCCGTGACCCGCACGATCACGGACTTGAGGTCCATCTCCGCCGTGGCCCGCTCGGCGATCCGGAGGACGTCGCGGGCCGGTCCGCGGTCGGGAAGCCGGGAGGCGACGCAGGGTCGGCGGTCGTGGCCGTCGCCGCCGGTGGGGCCGCCGACGGCCGTGACCGGGGAGCCGAGCGCGAGGAGTGCGGCGAGCGCGGTGACCGCGGCGACGCGGGACCGGAAGGGGGAACGGGCTGATCTCATGGCGGGAGTATTGGCCGCGGTCTACCCGCCCGCCGGTGGAGGCGCCGCCGACCCGCGCTGATGTCACCCGTCAGGCCCGCCCGCGCGGGCCTGCCCCGAGGACGGTGGGATCGTGGTCCCCGTCTCCCTCTCCGCCTCAGCTCCGGGGGGTGTCGGGGCCCGCGGGCGCGTCCGTGCCCGTGGCCGCGTCCGCGCCGGCCGTCAGCCAGGAGCCGATTCCAGGGAGCGCCTCCGGCCCGCTCTCGCCCTCCACCGTCGCGACGAGATCAGCGATCGTGGTGCCCGCGAGCGAGGCCCTCCACGCGGCTTCCGCGGCTCCCATCGCGCGGGCGACGGGGCAGGCCCTCGTGCACTTCTCCGGTGGGGTCGCCAGCGGTCCCCGCTGCCGGATCTCGGTGCAGACGAACGCCGGCTCGGGCCCGTCGACGGCCTGTACGACGTCGAGCAGGGTGATCTCGGCGGCCTCTCTGGTCAGCACGTATCCGCCGGTCTTCCCCTGGACGGAGCGCACAAGACCGGCCCGTGACAGTGCCTGCATCTGCTTGGCCAGGTAGCTCGGCGACACGTCGTGCAGCTCCGCGAGGCGGGCCGCCGGCACCGGTCGGCTCGCGGCCGTGAGCACCACACAGCAGTGGAGCGCCCACTCCACACCACCGGACAGTTTCATGTCGCCTCCCCATTTGACTCGGACACATACTATCCGAGTATCATCTCGGACATCGGGTATCCGAGTTTGCGTCCCAGGGGCCCCGCCGGGTCCGCGAAGGAAGGCACACCATGAAGATCACCGTCATCGGCGGCACCGGCCTCATCGGCTCCCAGGTCGTCGCCCTGCTCCAGAAGGCCGGCCACGACGTGGTCGCGGCCTCCCTCTCCTCGGGGGTCGACCTGCTCACCGGCGCAGGCCTGGACGAGGCGCTCGCCGGCGCCCACACGGTCATCAACGTCAGCAACTCCCCGACCTTCGACGACCAGTCGCTCGACTTCTTCCGCACCACCGTGACCAACCTGCTCGGCGCGGGCGAGCGCGCGGGCGTGCGCCACCAGGTCGCGCTGTCGATCGTCGGCGTGGACCAGGTCCCCGACCTGGACTACTACCGGGCCAAGGTGCTCCAGGAGGACCTGCTGCGCGACGGCCCCACGCCGTACTCGATCGTCCGCGCCACGCAGTTCTTCGAGTTCATGGACGCCGTGATGTCCTGGACGGCGACCGACGGCGAAGTCCGGCTCCCCGCCACCCCGCTGCAGCCGATCGCGTCCGCGGACGTGGCCGCCGCCCTCGCCGACGTCGCCGTCGGGGAGCCGCTGAACGGCACGCTCGACGTCGCCGGACCCGACGCCCTCGCGCTGGACGAGATCGGCCGGATCACCCTGGCCGCCCGCGGTGACGACCGCCCCGTCGTCGCCGACGACCAGGCGGGCATGTTCGCCGCCGTCCGCGGCGACGTCCTCACCCCGGGGCCGGGTGCGCGTCTGGCCCCCACCCACTACCGCGACTGGCTGAGCGCCTCGCTGGCCGGCTGATCGCTCTCGTCCTCGCCGTCGGGGGCGGCGGTTCGGTGGGCCGGCGGTTCGGCCCGGGCCGCCCTAGTTGAACGGGTCGAGCGTGACGTACGCCTGCTGCGGGTTGCCGTCGTGCACCAGCGACTCGTGCGCGCCGACGTCGTCGAAGGCGAAGCCGTACGCCTTGCCGTCGGCCATCTGGGCATGGATCTTGCGGGAGTAGTGGTTGGTCACCGCGTCCTTGTAGAAGTCGGCCGAGGACGTGTCCGGCTGGTTCGGGTTCGTCAGCAGGGTGGAGCGGTTGTAACCCGCGCAGAGCGTACGGGAGATGGGGCCTCGCACCTGGTCGTTGGGGGCGTCGAGGTGCTTGTAGCAGCCGAAGACGCTGTCCGAGTCGGGCTTCTGGAACGAGGTGACGACGGCCCCGGACGTGTTGGTGAAGTTCATGACGTTTCCGGAGACCCGGCCGAAGTACTTCACGGAGGGCTGGTTCGCGAACGGCGTCACGGTCAGGGTCGACGAGGCGTACTTGGTCCAGACGCGGTTGATGTAGTCGTTCATCACCCCCGAGGGCAAGGCGCCGGCCTCGACGCCGTGGCCCGGGGCCAGGGCGCGCAGCACGGTGCCGTCGGCGCGGGTCTGGATGAGGTCGGCCCAGCCGCCGGGCTGGCCGCGCAGGGCGTCGTAGAAGCCCCGGTAGCCGCCGGGCTTGAGGCGGCCGGTGTTCGCGACGGTGCCGTCGGGGCGCTTCACGCCGACGGCGTAGGGCGCCGAGACCATGTCGACCTGGGTGCTGTTGATCCAGAGGCCCGCGTCGTTGAGCGTGTACTCGGACCAGTTGAAGAGGATGTTCCTGTTGGGGTCGCTCGGGTTCTGGACCGCGGGCTGTACGAGGCCGCCCGTCGCCAGCTTGAACACCAGCTTCTGTCCGTAGCTGAAGTAGATCCGGCCCGAGAACTTCGGCAGCCGGACCGTCATCGACCCGCCGTTGGCGGGACCGGCGATGGCGGCGTCCGGCGCGGGAACGGGGACGGAGCCCCCGGCCGGCCAGGGGTGGAAGGTGCCGTTCGCGTCGGCCCAGCCCTGCCGGCCCGTCGAGAGCTCGGTGCCGAGGTTGTAGACGTAGACCTGTTCGCCGCGGCCGGAGTTGTTCGTGAAGGTGAGCGGAATGGTCGCGGGGACGGCGGCCTGGACGGTCTCGGACGGGCCGGCGATGGTGACGACGGTGCCGATCGACGCGGCGGCGGCCAGGGTCACGAGTGCGACGCGGCTGTGCCTGCGCCTGCGGTGTGCGGACACGTGGGGCTCCTCGGAGGTGGGGACTCCGTGTGGGGGGAATCCGTGGGTGGGTGGGGCTTTGGGTCTTGAGGGGTGAGTGGGGCTTTGAGTCCTGAGCAGATTGAGAGCGCTCTCAAGAATGGTGAGAGTGAGATGGACCTGTCAATGGTTGTGGGTGGGGCGGTGCGGGCCGGCGGTGGGTGCGGGTCGGGTGCGGGGCGAGTTCGGAGCGCCCGATCGGCGCAGGCGCGGCGCGCCTCGGCCGTGGGAGTGGTGGTCCGTGGAGGATCGACGGGAGGCGGCCGCGGTGTGCCGGTGTCCAGATGTCGGCGGTGCTCCCCGGCCGCCCGGAACCGCCCCACCACCTGAAGAGATCCCGTCATGACACTGTTCGAGGACCCGCTGTTCCCGTGCCTTGCCGACCGGGCTCCGGAGCGCGGCGAGGCCGGCTCCCGCCCCGTCACTCCGGTGACGGCGTGACCGCCGCCCCGCGCGGGGACGCGCCGGATGAAGGCCGCTACGGCGAGGCCGTGTTCCCTCCCGAACGGGCGGGCGAGGGTGAGCGCATCGACTTCGGCGCGCTCGCCTACGACGACATCACCATGGCGCGATTCCGTGCGCTCGGGGTCGGTCCGGGGTGGCGGTGCCTCGATGTGGGTGCGGGCACGGGCACCGTCTCCCGTCGGCTGCTCGACGAGACCGGGGTGACGGGCGTGCTCGCCGTGGACCGCGACGTACGCTTTCTCGTCGAGCGCCCTGTGACCGGCCTCGATGTCATCGAGGCGGACGTCACCGACCCGGACTTCGACCCCGGACGGTTCCGGCTCGTCCATGCGCGTTTCGTGCTCATGCACCTTCCCGAGCGTGACCGTGTGATCAGTCGGCTGGCCGAACTCGTCGAACCCGGCGGTGTGTTGGTGCTGAGTGACGCGGTGGACCTGACGAGCGACCGGGCGCCCGGCACTCCGTACACCACGGTGATGCGGGCGATGTGGCAGGCGCTGAGGGAGACCATCGGCACCGACGTCTCCTGGGTGCCGTCGTATCCGCAGCTGCTCCGTGGCGCGGGCCTCGGGTCCGTCGCCGCCGAGATCCATGTACCGCCGCTACTGGTAGGGAGCCCGATCAGCCGCTTCTGGGCGGACACCTGGGAGCGGAGCAGGGTTCCGATGCTGGCGACGGGTCTGGTCGACGACGCGGCCGTCGACGCGGCGATCCGTTACCTGGGATCCGACGAATGCGCCGCGCTGTCGGCAGGCATGCTCACGGCCTGGGGCCGGAAACCGGGGGAGAGCCCGTAACCGTCGATCCACCGCGGCCGGCTGCGCCCGGAGGGCGAACGCCCCCTGAGAGAAAGGCACGTGGATCGCGACGGTCGCGGTCGAAGCGGTGTCGCCGAGGCCCCGATGCGGATCACTCGGGCCGTCGGGTGCTCCGGCCGTCAGAACGTTCACCACCTCTCCATGCGAGGCGCTCCTCCGGCCCCCGGCACCGCCTCCCTCCGGCGGACCGTCCCCTCAACGGCGTCGACCAGGAGGAATGATCTCCGCCGGATGTGGTGAGGGTGTCGTGGCGCGCCCCCGCGCGGCGGTATGCGTCCTTCCGCCCTCTTGTCATGGGCACGTAGCTTGTCCCCGGTCCGCAGTCAGGAAGCCATCGGACGGGGGAGATCGATGCCACCCACACGCCTGTCGACACGCGCACGATCACTGGTCATCGGAGCCGTTCTGCTCGCACTGCCGGCGGTCACGGTCACACCGTCGGTCGCCGCCGCCGACGAACGCCCCAGGGCCCGAGAAGAAGCAGCCGTCGCCCAGGAGCAGCCGGATCGGCCCTACCCGAACATCGACGTACGCGGGAACAAGCGCCTCGCACCCACCGCCGGACAGCTGCGCGCCGCGCAGGAGCTCGACGGCACGGCCGTCCGCTGGGGCCGGTTCGGCACACCCAGGCTGCTCACCCCGCAGGGACGTACCACCCTCACCGCCGCCGGCACCACCGTCGACCCGCGCACGCTCGCGCTGGACCACATACGTGACCACGCGGCCCTCTACGGGCTCTCCGCCGCCGAGTTGGACGCCCTCACCGTCGTCAGGTCGTACCGCACGGAGCACAACGGCGTACGGCACGTCTTCATCGGCCAGAGCGACCGTGGGGTCCCCGTCCACGGCGCCCGCCTCTCGGTCGCCGTCGACAAGGCCGGCCGTATCCTCACCGCCACCGGAAGCCTGGTCCCGGGCGCCCGCGCCACCGGGAAGGCCGTGCTCGGCAAGGCCGCCGCGCTCGACCGGGCCGCGGCCTCCGTCGGCACCGACAGCGTCTCCGGCGCCCGGTCCGACTCCCGGACCGGCACCCCCGCCACGGCCGCCACCATCGCCACTGCGACCCGCGTCACCTTCCCGCTCGCCGACGGCACCGCCCGCCCCGCCTGGCGGACCACCCTCACCGCCAACAACGGCCACCTGTACGACATCGTCGTCGACGCCGAGACCGGCAGGGTCCTCCAGCGCACCGACCTGACCAGCGACGAGGGTCCCGAGGGTCGCGTCCACACCGACCAGAACCCCACCCTGGGCAGCGCGACGACCGTCCCCTTCAGCGGCCTCGGCCGCTCCTGGGTCACCGGCCGGGTCACCACCGGCAACAACGGCGAGGTCTCCCACGACCCCGACGGCCAGGAGGCGCTGGGCCACCAGCCGCAGACCCCGGCCGCCGGAGACCCGGCGTACCAGCACTTCACCTACACCTTCACGGACGCCTTCCGTACCAGCGGCGGCACCGACCTCACCACCGACCGGGACGCGGTCGTCACCCAGGCCTTCTACTACGCCAACCGCATGCACGACCACCTCTACGCCCTCGGCTTCGACGAGGCCTCGGGCAACTTCCAGGAGGACAACCTCGGCAACGGAGGCGCCGGCGGCGACCGCGTCCAGGTCTTCGTCGACTTCGACGCCAACGGGGACTCCGCCTGCAACGCCGACTTCGCCACCCCCGCCGACGGCCAGAACCCGACCATGCGGCTCTTCGTCGGACGCGCTACCTGCGACAACCACAACATCCACCGCGCCATGAACGGCGACACCGTCGCCCACGAGTACAGTCACGGCCTGTCCCACCGCCTCGTTGGCGGCGGCGACATGGGCGACGGCGTCCAGACCGGCGCGCTCGGCGAGGGCTGGAGCGACGCCGTGGCCACCTCGCTCTGGAACGACCCGGTGTACGGCGAGTACAACAACGGCCGGGCCACCGGCATACGTCGCGTCGCCTACGACAACAGCACCCTCACCTACGGCGACCTCTGCGACGACGGAAGTTGCAGCGTGCACTCCGACGGTGAGATATGGGCGACCACGATGTGGGACATGCGGACCGCGCTCGTCGGCGCGTACGGCTACCCCGCCGGCAAGCAGCGGCACGAGCAGCTGATGGTCGACGGCATGAAGATGACCCCGTCCTCGCCCGACTTCCTGGACGCCCGCGACGGCATCCTCGCCGCCGACCGCGCGAACCACGGCGGCGCCGACCAGTGCCTGCTGTGGGGCGTGTTCGCCCGGCGGGGCATGGGCGCGAGCGCCGGCTCGCCGAGCCAGGACCAGGCCGAGCCGGCGACCGACTTCCCGGCGAGCTGCCGGCCCACCGCCGACGCGGGCGGGCCGTACACCACCGCGGAGGGCGCCGACGTACGGCTCGACGCGAGCGGTTCCACCGTGCCCGGTGGCGGCGGCGGTTACAGCTGGGACTTCGACGGCGACGGCGCCTACGACGACGCGACCGGCGCCGCCCCGCTCTTCGACCGGGTCGGCCGGGACGGCACGTACACGGTCGGCCTGCGCGTCGGCAACGCCGCCGGGGCCGACACCGACACGGCGACCGTGACCGTCACCAACGTGGCTCCCTCGGTGAACCTCACCGTCCAGGGCCCGCGCGAGGAGGGCGGCCGACTCACCGTCTCCGGCACGGTCACCGACCCGGGCTGGCTCGACCCGCTCACCGCCACCATCGACCCCGGCGACGGCAAGCCCGTTCCCCTGACAGGCCGGTCGGAGAACGACCGCCCCGACGCCACCCTCACCTTCAGCCACCGGATCGCCTTCGGTGACAACGGCACCTTCACCGTGAAGATCTGCGGCAGCGACGACGACACGAGCACCTGCCGCGAGTCCGAGATCACCGTCGCCGACGTCGACCCGGCCGTCGCCCTCGACAAGACCGGCACCGTGCCGCTCGCCGGCGGCCGGACACTCGTCGTCCACAAGGGCGAGGAGAAGCGGTACACCGCCCGGATCACCGACCCCGGCAGCGACGACGAGACCATGAGCTGGACCTGGGGCGACGGGACGCCGCCCACCACGACCACCTCGCTCGTCAACCCGCCGGACACCGACCCGGCCCGCAGCCCCAGCGTCCAGCCGCGCGACCTGACGGACATTCAACTCCACACGTACACCAAGCCGTGCCTGTACGACCTGTCCCTCGCGGCGCGCGACGACGACGGAGGCGCGGGGACCGACGGGATGCCCGTCATCGTCCAGGGCAACGCCCCGCTGTCGCTGCTCGCCGACATCTGGTACGTCACATACCTGACCGGCGACCTCACCGGGCTGGGCAAGGAGACGCTCGACTGCTACCTGAAGATCGTCCGGCACGCGAGCACGGTGTTCTCCGAGAAGGTCGACGTGTCCACCCAGGACAAGGCGGCCGGCGTCCTCTTCCTCAACCTGCTCCTGGATCCGAAGCGCTCCCTCGACCGCCAACTGCTCGCCGCCTGGCTGAACTTCGCCAACGGTGCGTTCGAAGCGAACGAACTCGTCGACACGGACGGCGATTTGCAGGCGGACACCCCGTTCCTGGAAGCCGTCCAGAACGCCGAGAGGGTACGCCTCGACCCCCAGGCCACCAAGCAGCGGCTCTCCGCCCAGGCGGCCATCCTCACCTGCATCAACGTCCCGCTGGTATGACCGCTCGTATGCCGAGGACGGCACTTCTGCCGCGCGCCGCCGTCGCCCTGCTCCTCGGGGCGGCGGCGGTCGCGTGCGCCGACGACGCCCCGACGGAGCGGCCGACCCCGCCCGTCCGTACATCGGCCCCGAATCCCACGCCCACGCCCACCCCCGCCCCGGGCTCGACTTCGACGTCGACTCCCGGCCCTGCGACGACAACCGTGGTCCCCGCACCGCCCGCTCCGGCCGTCCTCACCCAGGACGACTCCGGGCGCACGGTCACCCTCCCCCTCGGCGACACCACCCGACTGCGCCTCTCCGGCCGTTGGCGTACGGCCACCCCCACCGTCGACGGCACGGCGATCGTCCTCGTGCCGGTCGACTTCGAGTCCGATCCGGGGTTCCGCGCCTGGGACATCCGCGCGGTCGGACCGGGCGAGGCGGTGCTGCGGACGGCCGGGCAGCCGGGCCCGCGGTCGCTGCGGATCACCTTCCGGGTTCGGTGAGCCTCCGGACGACCCGCCGGTGATGACAGAGACCTCCGCATCGGAGCGAGTCGTGGCCGCCGCGCGGGCGGCGGGGCGCTCAGCCGCCGGGGGTGATCGCGTCCAGGCCCTTGGCCAGGTCTTCGGGGTTCATCACCGGCGAGTAGTGGACCTTGGCGTTGAGCTTGAGGAAGAAGGGCTCCGAGATCTTCGGCATCAGCGACGGATCGGCCATGTCGAAGAAGAGGTACCCCGTCCGGCAGCCGTTCTCGACGGTGAAGTACGCCGCTTCGGGACGGAGCTCCCGGAGGGTCTCCTCGATGATCTTTCGCAGCGTGCCTTCTCGGATGGCCTCGTTCGAGGCCGGGGTGTCCATCTGGACCTTCAGGAGCATGCGCATGATGTCGCTGCCTCTCCCGGCCGGGCGGGCGCTCCGCTGGCTACGCCCCTGACGCCCGGACGCGCTCAGTTCCAGCGTCCTCCTTCCCCTCCGCCGCGACCACTCGGCCGGCGGGGCCGGTCCGGCCGCGGGTCCCGGCCCGCCGCGACCACTCGGCCGGCGGGGCCGGTCCGGCCGCGGGTCCCGGGGAGCGGGTTCCGCGGGGGCGGGAGGGACCGGTGGCTGCTCGCGTACCAGCCCGGCCCTCTTCAGCACGGCGAGGTGCTCGGAGACGGCCGGACGGCTGAGCGGGGGGACGGTGGGCGCCGCCGACGCGGATCGGTCGGCGCGCGAGGGGTCGTGTGCGGTGCGAGGCTGAGGGCGTGCCCGGCGTACCCCGGAACCGTGAAAGGCCTTCGCCATGATCACCACCGACTTCGTCCCCGGCTCCCCCTGCTGGCTCGACCTCGGCGCCCCCGACGTCCCGGCCGCCGCGGCCTTCTACGGCGGTGTGCTCGGGTGGGACTACGAGTCCATGGGGGAGGGGGAGGACATGGAAGGCGGGATGTTCCGGAACGACGGAAAGATCGTCGCCGGTCTCGGCAGGCTCACCGAGGCGGGCGCGCGTTCGGCCTGGATGATCTACTACAGCGTCGCCGACGCGGACGCCACGACCCGGGCCGTGGAGGAGGCCGGCGGCACCGTGCGCGTCGCGCCGATGGACCTCGACGAGTGGGGTCGGATGGCGCAGTACAGCGACCCGCTGGGAGGCCAGTTCGCCGTCTGGCAGCCGGGTTCGAACAAGGGCGTCGAGCAGGTCGACACGCCGGGCTCGCTGTCCTGGGTCGAGCTGTACACGAGCGACGCCGCGGCGGCGAAGCAGTTCTACGCCGGCGTCTTCGGCTGGCAGTACAGCGACATGCCGATGCCCGGCGGGGAGGGCACGTACACGATCATCACCCCCGCCGGACTGCCCGAGGAGCGCATGCACGGCGGCCTCATGCAGGTGAGCGAGGCGGACCTCGCCCTCGCGCACGGGCGGCCGTACTGGCACCCCGTCTTCGCCGTCGCCGACTGCGACGCCGCGGTCGCCAGGGTCACCGGGAACGGCGGCAACGTGCAGATGGGGCCGGACGACGCGGAGGGCGTCGGACGGCTCGCCGTCTGCCTCGACCCGTCGAAGGCCGACTTCGTCGTCCTGGCCCCGCCCGCCGGCTGAACGGCGGGGGCCGGGGCCGGGGCCGGGGGCCGGTGGGGCCGGGGCCGCAGGGTCAGCGGGCCAACCGGCCTTCCAGCCACTGCAGGACCTCCGGCGTCACCGGGTCGGTGATGTCCGCGAACTCCTCGTGCTTCTTCAGGAACTTGGCCACGTACGGGCAGACCGGCACGATCCGCATCCCGGAGGCGCGCACGTCGGTCAGGGCCTGCTCGACCAGGATCGCGGCGAGGCCCTGGCCCGCGTAGGCGTCGTCGATCTCGGTGTGGAAGAAGACGCGCCGGTCGTCGCGGTCGCGATACGACGTGAGGCCGGCGCGCTGGTCGTCGACCAGGATCTCGTAGCGGTGGCGGGGGTCGACGCGGCGGACGACGGGGGTGGTTGCTGCCTGGTCGGTCATGACGTGCCTTTCGGGTGCGAAGGGTGCGAAGGGTGCGTACGGTCCGTGGGGTCCGTGGGGTCCGTGGGGTCCGTGGGGTCCATGGGGTCCATGGGGTCCATGGGGTCCGTGGGGTCCGTGGGGTCTGTGAGGTGCTGTGGTGCGTGGCTCAGGCGCGGGGCGGGTTTCCGCGGGGAGTGAGGGCGGCGTTCGGCAGGACCGGTGCCGGGAGGCGGTCGCCGGGGTAGCCGTCGACGTGTCCGAAGCGGTCGGAGGCGCGCTCCCACTCCTCCCTGGCCTCGACGATGTCCTGGTTGCTGCGGCCGATGAAGTTCCACCACATGACGATCTCCTCGCCGAACGGCGTACCGCCGATGAGGACCGCCCGCGCGCGGCGGTCGGACTCGTTCGTCAGGGTCAGGGTGTCGTGTCCGGTGCCGGCGTAGCCGAGTTCGGCCGGGCGGAGGAGGGTCCCGGCGAGCCGGACGTCTCCTTCGTCGACGAGCAGACCGTGCTCGTGGGCCGGGTCGACGGGGAGGGCGACCGTGGCGCCGGGGTCGATGAGGAGCTCGGCGCCGAGGAGCGGGGTGAAGGTGCGCACGGGGGAGGTCTCGCCGGCGAGCGAGCCGAGGAACACCCGGAGTTCCGCGCCGTCGAGCCGCACCGGCTTCGGGGCGTGGTGCTGGAAGTCGCGGTCGGCGTGGCGGTGTTCGCCGGGCAGCGCCACCCACAGCTGCACCCCGTGCAGGACGGTGGTCCCGGGGGTGGAGACCTCGGTGTGGCTGATGCCGTGACCGCCGGTCATGAGGTTCAGTTCCCCGGGCCGCACGAACGCGTGGCTGCCCAGGCTGTCGCGGTGCTCGATCTCCCCGCTGAAGAGCCAGCTCACGGTCTGCAGACCGGTGTGCGGGTGGGGGGCGACGTCCATGCCGCCGGACTCGGCGACCCGGTCGGGGCCGTAGTGGTCGGCGAAGCACCAGGCGCCGATCAGTGTCCGGGACCGCTGGGGCAGGGTGCGCCGTACGGTCATGGCGCGCGGCCCGCCCAGCGGGACGTCCCGCGCGGAGAGGATCTCGACCTCCGTGTCGCTCATGCCCGACCCCTCTCCATCCGTTCTCGTCCAGCGATATAGTTTTACTTTCAACAACTATGGATGATCATAGCCCCAGAACCCGTGACGCGCACGGATTCCTCGAAGGAGCGCATGGTGAACGACGCGAACAACGACGTGACCGACGTGAACGGCATGACGGACGGTCGACGGGTCTACCTCGACAAGCAGAGTCCCGCGGCCTACCGGGCGCTGGTCCACACCGCCGACGCCGTCCGCGCGACCGCCGCCGAGGCGGGGCTCGACCGGATTCTGGTCGAGCTGGTCAACCTCCGCGTGTCGCAGATCAACGGCTGCGCCTACTGCCTCGACGTCCACACCAGGGCCGCGCTCCGGGCCGGCGAGACGACCCGCCGCCTCGGCGTGCTCCCCGCCTGGCGGGACACCGAGCTCTTCACCGCACGGGAACGCGCGGCCCTCGCCCTGGCGGAGGCCACGACCGACCCGGCGGACGGCCTCGCGCAGGACCGGGCGTACGGCGCGGCGCGCGCGGTCCTGGACGACGAGGAGATCTCGGCGGTGATCTGGGTGGCGATCACCATCAACGCGTTCAACCGCGTGTCGATCCTGAGCCGTCATCCCGTACGCGACGCCGCCCCCGTCCCCGTCTCCGCCCCGCTCTCGGTGGACGCTACGGCCTGACCCACGGCGCGTCGGTGGCCGCCAGACGTCTCGTGACGGCGGCGGCCACCACCAGCAGGGCGAGGGCCACCCCCAGGACCACCGCGAGCCCGGCGTCGAGGAGCAGGGCACCGAAGAGGGCGCCGAGAACCATCGCCAGGACGGACAGGATCCGCCGACCGGGCCGGGGGTCGTCGCCACCGGCCGGGGCGGAGTCCGATGCCAGTCCGGTCAGCGTCTGGGTCAGCACGGTCGTGGTCAGGTCCGGCACGCCGATGCGGCGGGCCACCGCCGTCTGCATCCCCATGGCGAGGCCGAGGGCGACGATCAGGGCGTACCGGCCCGGCGCGCCCACGCTGTCGTGCGCCACGAGGGCGATGACGAGCGCCGCCGCGACGAGCACCGCCTGCAGGGCGAGCGCCGAGGCGAGCAGCCGCCCGCGGTGTGCGGCGAACCGGGTGCCGAACCGGCCACCCGCCACCGCGCCGACGAGGAACGAGGCCAGGGACACGAGGGAGGCGGGCGCGGACAGGCCCTCGGCGCCCGCGAGGGCGAAGCCCAGGAGCGCCACGTTGCCGGTCATGTTGGCCACGAAGACCTGCCCGAGCCCCAGAAAGCTCACCGCGTCCACGAGTCCGGTGACCATGGTCAGCGTCAGCATGAGCGGCGGCAGCGGCCCGTGCCGGTCCCCCTTGGGCGGCACCAGCGTGTGAGCGACGTCGACCAGCAGCTTGCGCATCCCTCGGACACTCCTTCCGCGACGGGGTCCGCGGCCAGGTTCCGAAGCCCTCCTGTGACGTACACCGATTCACTCCCGATCGCGTGCGTCGCCACGCCGGAGCGGTCCGCGCACCGTGTCGCGGCCCGCATCCCGTCGGTGGTGCCGTCGGGCGGTGTGGGAGGGGTGCGGCCGTGTCCGTCGGCGGGGGCGGGGCGTTGTGAGGGTGTGATCTCTACCCGACGCATTTCCTCAGTTCTCGCCGTCGCCGCCGCCTTCTCGTGCCTCGGCGCGTCCGCGGCGCAGGCCGTCGCCACCACCAGCCCGCTCGGCCCGCCGATCAACCCGGTCAGCGAGCTCGACGCGCTCGCCACGACCGGGATTCCCGAGGAGTCCAAGGCGCAGTTCCCCGGCATCGCGGGTCAGCTCGGCGGGCTCAGCCAGGTGCACCAGGTGAACCAGCTCCACCAGCTCACCGACCTGGCCGCGCCGGCCACCGGGCTGCTGCCCGAGGTCTCCTGACCGGTCCTCCGGACGGAAGAACCGGCATCGCGCGGAGAGCGCGGTGCCGGTTCTCTGTTGCGCGGGTGCGGTCCGGTGTCACCAGCCGAAGCGGCGGTCGACCAGCGCGGCGAACTCCTCGAACGACAGGACGCGGTCGCCGTTCTGGTCGGCCTGGTCGAACAGGGCCGAGGCGTCGTCGTCGGTCCCCACGCCCCACGCGGGGATCACGCCCTGCGCGGCCAGGGTCGGGCCCTTGGCCCGCAGCGCGTTGATGACCTCGATGCGCGTCAGGCTGCCGTCATGGTCGAGGTCGAGCGCGTCGAAGAGAGTACGGGCCTTGTCGCTCATGATGTGTCCTGCTTCCCTGGCCGTGGCTGGTGCATCGGCCGATGCGTCCCTGTGCAGAAGGACGCAGGGTTCGCCCCCCGCGTTGCCTCGGGGCTCGTCATCGAGCCTAGAAGGTGTCTTGCCGGTCGTGCCGGGCTCGGGGTTTCGGTCTCGCGTGGCGCGGGCCGGTGTGCGAAAGACCGGGCGAGAGGTTGTCCACAGGTTTCGGCGGTGCGGCCGGGGTGTCCGTGACGGCCGATAGGGTGGGTGAATGGTCCTTTCCGACGGTTCCGCCGTGATCTCCGAGGCAGCGCAGGTGCTCCACCGCGTCTTCGGTTACAGCTCCTTCCGAGGCGAGCAGCAGGAGATCATCGAGCAGGTCGTCGACGGCGGCGACGCCCTCGTACTGATGCCGACCGGCGGCGGAAAGTCCCTCTGCTACCAGATCCCCGCCCTGGTCAGAGACGGCACCGGCGTCGTGATCTCGCCGCTGATCGCCCTCATGCAGGACCAGGTGGACGCGCTCCGGGCCCTCGGGGTGCGGGCCGGCTTCCTGAACTCGACCCAGGATCCGTACGAGCGGCAGGCCGTCGAGCAGGCCTTCCTCGCCGACGAGCTCGATCTGCTCTATCTGGCTCCCGAGCGTCTCCGCACCGAGGGCACCCAGCGGCTCCTCGACCGGGGCAAGGTGTCGCTCTTCGCCATCGACGAGGCACACTGTGTCGCCCAGTGGGGCCACGACTTCCGGCCCGACTACCTCGCGCTGTCCATGCTCCACGAGCGCTGGCCCAAGGTGCCGCGGATCGCGCTGACCGCCACGGCCACCGAGGCCACCCACAAGGAGATCGCCGCGCGGCTCGGTCTGGAGGAGGCCCGGCACTTCGTCGCCGGCTTCGACCGGCCGAACATCCAGTACCGCATCGTCCCGAAGAACAGCCCGCACAAGCAGCTGCTCGAACTGATCAGGGCCGAGCACGACGGGGACGCCGGAGTCGTCTACTGCCTCTCCCGCGCCTCGGTGGAGAAGACCGCGGCCCTCCTCGTGGAGAACGGCATCGACGCCGTCCCGTACCACGCCGGCATGGACGCCCGTGCGCGTGCGGCGAACCAGGCCCGCTTCCTCCGGGAGGACGGGGTCGTCGTGGTGGCGACCATCGCCTTCGGCATGGGCATCGACAAGCCCGACGTGCGCTTCGTGGCCCACCTCGACCTGCCCAAGTCCGTCGAGGGCTACTACCAGGAGACCGGCCGCGCAGGCCGCGACGGCGAGCCCGCCACCGCCTGGCTGGCGTACGGCCTCCAGGACGTCGTCCAGCAGCGCAAGATGATCGACGGCTCCGAGGGCGACGAGCAGCACCGGCGCGCCCTCGCCATGCACCTGGAGGCCATGCTCGCGCTCTGCGAGACGGTCGACTGCCGCCGCGTGCGTCTCCTCGCCTACTTCGGCCAGGCCGGTCAGCCCTGCGGCAACTGCGACACCTGCCTGACCCCGGCCGAGTCCTGGGACGGCACCGTAGCCGCGCAGAAGCTGCTGTCCACCGTGTGGCGGCTGTCCAAGGAGCGGCGCCAGAAGTTCGGCGCCGGACAGATCATCGACATCCTCCAGGGCAAGAAGACGGCCAAGGTCATCCAGTTCGACCACGACGGCCTCTCGGTGTTCGGCGTCGGCTCCGACCTGGGCACCGCCGAGTGGCGCGGGGTCGTGCGGCAGCTCCTCGCGCTGGGGCTCATCGCGGTGGAGGGCGACTACGGCACGCTCGTGCTCACGGAGGAGAGCGGTGAGGTGCTCGGTGGGCGCCGCACCGTCACCATGCGCAAGGAGAAGGCCCCGGCCGCCGCCTCCCGCAAGGAGTCCGGTGGGCGGTCCGGGAAGGGCGCCCGTGTGCCCGTCGACCTGCCGGCGGCCGCGGTCCCGGTCTTCGAGGCGCTGCGCGCCTGGCGGGCCGCGACGGCACGTGAGCAGGGCGTCCCGGCGTACGTCGTCTTCCACGACGCCACGCTGCGGGAGATCGCGACGCGGCTCCCCGTGACGGTCGAGGAGCTCGGCACCATCGGCGGTGTCGGCGAGGCCAAGCTGGCGAAGTACGCCGAGGGTGTGCTGGAGGCGCTGGCGGAGAGCGGCGCCGACGCCGCGGCCGCCGGGTCGGGAACCGCTCCTGGTGCGGCTTCCGCTGCCGCGCCCGTCGGGGTGGCTGCTGCCCCGGCCGTCCCCGTCGCGCGGTCCGCGCGGTCGGTGCCTGCCGCTCCTTCTGCTCCTTCCGCGCCTTCCGCGCCGGAGCACGAGGCTCCGTTCGACGAGGAGCCGCCCTTCGACATGGACGGGATGGAGGAGCCGCCTCCGCCCTACGACGACTGGCGGTAGGCGACCGGCGACGGCCCCCCGCCCACGGACCCCGCCCCCACCGACCTCGCCCCCGTACTCCTCACCCCGTACCCCTCGCCTCCGTATCCCTCAGGCGGGCTGCGGGGTGAGGCGGCGCAGGCCCCGGCGGTCGTAGTACAGGGTCATGGCGAAGCCGAACGCCAGGGCCAGAACCGTGCCGACGGCGATCATGATCCACCCGCGGGCCAGACCCGCGTCGGCGCGGGCGTCGAAGTACAGGATGGAGCGGACACCCGCGCTGAGCTGGTGCATAGGCTCGAAGATGCCCAGGAAGCGGAAGAAGCCCGGGGTGGCCTCCAGGGGGACGGTCGCGCCGGATGAGGGGAGGGCGAGGGCGATGAAGACGAACATGGAGACGAGCTGGCCGATGCCGCCGAACGCGGCGTTGATGGCCTGCACGCCCAGACCGACGGCGACCGTCGCGCAGTAGGAGAACAGCCACAGCATCGGCAGGTGCGAGGCGTCCATGCCCAGGACCGTGATCGTGGCCACCATGACGAGCGTCGTGGTGAGGACCGAGATGCCCGCCGTCATCAGCATCTTCAGGACCAGCGTCTGCGTGCGGTCGATCGGGACCGTCGGGTGCCGGGAGTGCCAGGGGCCGATCTCGCTGTCGGCGTAGCCGAGCGCGGTGTCGACGCCGCTGTTGACGAGGTTGCCGCCGATGAAGCCGCCGAGGACGAGCAGCAGGGTGAAGTAGAAGGCGGTGAGGCCCAGACCGCTGTGCCGGCCGATCGGATGGCCGACCTGGGTGGAGACGGCGACCGGGTCGGTCAGGAGCAGCCGGGTCGTCGGGACGTCGGTGGAGGCGGTGAGCTGCTTGCCGATGGTCAGCGAGGCCTGATGGGCGGCGTTCTGGTTGATCTGGGCCGTGATCGACGAACCCAGACTGCCGAGGCCGGGATTGGTGAGCACGGTGATCGTCGGCCGTACCGTCGCCCGGTTCGTGGTCAGGGCGGCGACGGACGCGGTGAAGTTCTCCGGGACGACGAGGGCGCCGAAGATCTCGCCGGACGCCAGCGCGTCCTGCGCCTGTGCGCGGTCGAGCCGCCGCCAGTCGACGCTGGTCTTCGAGGAACCGGCGGCGACGATCCCGTCGGTGATCTGCTTCCCCAAGGTCTCCCGCTGTCCGGGCAGCGGGGTGCCCCGGTCCTCGTCGACGAGGGCGACGGGCAGCTGGTGCAGGTTCTCGTTCGGGTTGAGGATGCCGCCCATGTAGAGGAGCGAGAGGCCCACGGCGACCAGTGCGCTCAGGACGGTCGGTACGAGCCACAGTTTGGGGTTCCGGACGAGGGTCCGGGCGCGGACCTGCGGGCCGGGGGTGTGCGGGGGGATCGCGGACGTCATGGTGTCATCGTCGACGCGCGCGCCGTCGTGGCGGGGATTGCGGCCCGTACGGGTGGGGCGGGCGTGTCGGCCCCGGCGGGCGTACCGGCGCGTTCGCGTACCGGCTTCGGCGGGCGTACCGGCGCGTTCGCGCACCGGCTTCGGCCCGTTGGCGTACTGGCTTCGGCGCGTGCTTTCCGCAGGGCCTCATTCCGGTTGCGTCGCCCTATACACCACGTTTGAGTGGGAATGACCCCTCATGCGTCTCTGGAGCTGACATGTCGATGGCGTTCGGTTCACCCTTCGGTTCGTCCGATCCGTTCAGCGACATGCTGAACCGGTTCTTCGGAATGTCGCCGGGGTCGTCGCCCCCGGCCGTGCAGCGCGTACCGATCGGCCGTCTCCTGACCGAGTCCTCGCACGAACTCCTCAATCTGGCCGCCCGGAAGGCCGTCGAGGACGGCACGTCCGACCTCGACACGGAACACCTGCTGTGGGCGGCGACCCAGGTCGACCCCTCGCGCAGGCTGCTGTCCCAGGTCGGCGTCGACCCCGAGGCGCTCGCCGCCCAGCTCGACCGGGTACTGCCCCGGGAGTCCGGCGAGCCCTCGTCGGAGCCCGGACTCACCCCGGCGGCCAAGCGCACGCTCGCCGCCGCCTACGGCCGCTCGCAGGAGGCGGGCGTGTCGTACATCGGCCCCGAGCACATCCTCGCGGCGCTCCTCGACGACTCCGACTCGGGGGCGACCCGGCTCCTGGGCGCGGACGACCACGACGTGAAGAAGCTGCGCGGCCTCACGGACCAGGCGGCCCGCTCCGACGGCGGTGCCCCGGCCGCCGGAAAGCAGCAGAGGCAGCCCGCCACCACCCTGGACGAGTTCGGCAGGGACCTCACGGACGAGGCGAAGGCGGGCAGGCTCGACCCGGTGGTCGGCCGCGCCGAGGAGATCGAGCAGACCATCGAGATCCTCTCGCGGCGCTCCAAGAACAACCCCGTGCTCATCGGCGAGCCCGGCGTCGGCAAGACCGCCATCGTCGAGGGCCTCGCCCAGCGGATCGTGGCGGGCGAGGTGCCCGACACCCTGAAGGGCAAGCGGGTCGTCTCCCTGGACCTGTCCGGCCTGGTGGCCGGAGCGCAGTACCGCGGCCAGTTCGAGGAGCGCCTCAAGAAGGTCATCGAGGACGTCCAGCAGGCCGGCGGCGACATCATCCTCTTCATCGACGAACTCCACACGGTCGTCGGCGCGGGCGCGTCGGGCGAGGGAGCGATGGACGCGGGCAACATGCTCAAGCCCGCCCTCGCGCGCGGTGAGCTGCACGTCGTCGGCGCGACGACGATCGACGAGTACCGCAAGCACATCGAGAAGGACGCCGCACTCGAACGGCGCTTCCAGCCCGTCCTCATTCCGGAACCGACGGTCGAGGAGACCGTGCAGATCCTCGAAGGCCTGCGGGACGCGTACGAGGCCCACCACCAGGTCCGGTTCGCCGACGGCGCCCTCGCGGCGGCGGCGGAGCTCTCCGACCGGTACATCAGCGACCGCTTCCTGCCCGACAAGGCCATCGACCTGATGGACCAGGCGGGCGCGCGCGTACGGCTGCGCAGCGCCGGCCGCTCCACCGAGGTCGTCAGCCGGGAGGACCGGCTCGCCAAGCTCCAGCGGGAGAAGGACCAGGCCGTGGCCTCCGAGCAGTTCGAGAAGGCCTCGGACCTGAAGCGGCAGATGGCCGACGTGGAGGGCGAACTCGCGGGCATCGAGGAGCGCCGCGAGGGTGTCGTCTCGGTCACGGCCGCCGACATCGCCGACATCGTCTCGCGCCGCACCGGCATCCCCGTCTCCCAGCTCACCGCCAGCGAGAAGGAGAAGCTCCTCAAGCTGGAGGAGGAGATGCACGCCCGGATCGTCGGCCAGGACGAGGCGGTCACCGCGGTCTCCGAGGCCGTACGCCGCAACCGCGCCGGCATGGGCGACCCGAACCGCCCCGTCGGCTCGTTCCTCTTCCTCGGCCCCACGGGCGTCGGCAAGACCGAACTCGCCAAGACCCTCGCCGAACTGCTCTTCGGCGAGGACGACCGCATGATCCGGTTCGACATGAGCGAGTTCCAGGAGAAGCACACCGTCGCCCGGCTCGTCGGAGCGCCTCCCGGATACGTCGGTTACGAGGAGGCCGGCCAGCTCACCGAGAAGGTGCGCCGCAACCCGTACAGCGTGGTCCTCTTCGACGAGGTGGAGAAGGCGCACCCCGACGTCTTCAACACGCTGCTCCAGATCCTCGACGACGGGCGGCTCACCGACGGACAGGGCCGCACGGTCGACTTCCGGCACTGCGTCATCATCATGACGTCCAACATCGGCGCCCACCGGATCCTCGCCCACGAGGGCGACGCGGCCGAGCTCAAGGGCGAGCTGATGGAGGATCTGCGGGGCCGGTTCCTGCCCGAGTTCCTCAACCGCATCGACGACATCATCGTCTTCCACAGCCTCACCGAGAAGGACCTGTCGGAGATCGTCGACCACCTCCTGGACCGCAGCAAGCACCGGGTGCACGCCCAGGGCATGACCCTCGAGGTCACCGAGTCGGCGAAGAAGCTGCTCGTGGCCCACGGCTACCAGCCGGAGTTCGGCGCCCGCCCGCTGCGCCGGACGATCCAGACGGAACTCGACAACCGCATCGCCTCCCTGCTGCTCGGCGGAGAGGCGGAGCCGGGGGACACGATCGTCGCCGACGTGATCGACGACTCCCTCCACTGCACGATCCAGAAGGGCGACGGCGCCGGAGCCGGGACGACCCCCGAGGCCTCCGCGACGGCCGCCGCCACCGACGGCAAGGAGTGAGACCGATGGCCCCGCACCACAAGTCGAACGAACAGGTCGAGGGCGACCCCGGCACCGGGCACAGCCGCGGCATGCCCCGCCGCCCGGACGAGGACGAACTCGAAGCGCGCCTGGAGGAGGACCGCGAGGAGGCCGGCCTTCCCCCGGCCGGCGAGCGGCAGGCCGACTAGTCCGGTCTGGATGGGGTGTCCTGCCGGTCGAGCAGGACACCCCCGGCCCAGGACCTGCAACTTCACGATGCACGTCGATCACTGAGGGTGGGGGCGGCACGGCCCGATGTCGCGGCTCGATGACATCCGTCGGTCGGTGGTGCGTGCTGGTGAGGGGAAGTTCATCGCTGCGCCGTTGGGCGCCTGCCCAGGCTTCAAACTGCGTGAGACATGCGATGTTTGACGTGTGCCGATGAGTGCATGATCTATCAAGTCGCGCAAATCGGGTGCCTGTTGCTCTCTTTCCTCCGTTCAAATCGGTTGACATTCGGGAGTGGAATGTCGGAGGTTCGGCCGTGACCCACCGATGCACCACAGGGCCGGAGAGATGGGCACGCAGATGACTTTCAGAGACAGGAACCCGAAGCTGGGGCGCGGGAGTCGCCCGGCGGCGCTTGCCGCGGTGGACGCGGGCTCGTGGTACAGCGGCAAGGCTGTCGAGGTCCGGAACGCCGCCACCACGGACGGTGCCGAGGTTGTGCGGTTCACCGACCGGGGCGGCGCCAACCAGCAGTGGCAACCGGTCCCCGTGAAGAGCGTCTCGGAGCAGGTGCACACCGTAGGGCGGGTCAAGGACCTGGGGGAAACGGTGCAGTTCAGCTGGCCCGGGGTGTACTTCGAGGGCCGCTTCCGCGGGACCGGCCTCGGGGTGGTGCTCGACTGCGCGGCCGCCGACTACGACGTCCAGGTCGACGGGGCCACCGTCGCCACCCTGGTCACACCCGGTGACACCACGCACTGGATCAACGGCCTCCGGAACGGCGAGCACACGGTCCGGGTCGTCAAACGCAACGACACCCCGGGGGACACCAGCACGTTCGGAGGCTTCGTCGCCGCGCCCGGGGGCGCCGTACTGAGCAAGCCGGCGCCCCGGGACCGCCAGATCGAGTTCATCGGGGACTCCCTCACGGTGGGCTACGGCAATGTCTCGGGCACCCGCGACTGCAATCCGGAGCAGCTCAAGCGGAACACCAACACCGACGTGAGCCACGGCGCCCTCACCGCCCAGCAGCTGGACGCCGATTACCAGATCAACGGCTTCTCCGGCCTCGGCATGGTGCGCAACGTCGCCGGCATCTCCCCGGACGTCACGTACCGGACCTACTACGACCGCGCCCTGCTGAACGTGGACGGCGACGTCTGGCAGAACCCGGGGACGTGGCGCCCCCAGATCGTGGTGGTCAACCTCGGCGCCAACGACTTCTCCGATCTCACCCCCGGTGAACCGTGGACGCCCGACAGCCTCGCGGCCGCCTACCGCACCGCCTACGGCGAGTTCCTCCGCAAACTGCGGACGCGCTACGGTGCCGGCACCACCCTCGTGGCCGTCGGCTTCGACGGAAACGCCGAGCATGTGCGGCAGGTGGTCGAGGCGTGCAACGACGCCGGCGACAGCGGGGTCCACTACTGGTTCCTCGACCAGTCGGGCCTGGACTTCCTCGGATGTGACCGGCACACCTCGGCTCACGACGACCGGGTGATCGCCGACCGGCTTGCCCCGTTCCTCAGCAGCCTGCCGACCGGATGGTGAGGGACATGACCACCCGTGAACCGGGCCAGGGACTGCTGCTGTGGGACAGGCTCACCGCGGCAGCGGTCCCCGGTCCCACTGTCGGGTCCGGCCGCCGGACAGGCCCTAGTCCGCAGGCAGCCGCTCCAGGGCGGCGGCCACATCGGTGTGGCCCGCGATCTCACGGAGGGCGCGGGCCATCACCGACCCCGGCTCCCGTGCGATCGTCACCAGGCCCATCGGCACCGACCGGGCCGGCTCGACCAGCGGCACCGCCCGCATGCCGTGCGGTACGCCGAACACATGCAGCCACGTGTGCGGCACGACACCGGCCCATCGGCCGGTCCTGACATGGGCGAAGAGCACGGCCACCGAGTCCGTCTCGACCCGGGGCGACGGCCGCACACCGGCCTCCGCGAACAGCTGGTCCAGGACCCGGCGCCCCTGCATCGCCTCCGTCAGCAGACACAGCGGCAGCCGCGCGGCCTCCGCCCAGGTCGCCGTCGCCCGATGGACGGGGGTGTCGGCGGCCCCGGTGAGGAGCACGTACCGCTCCTCGTACAGCGGAACCGTCCGGAACTGCTCCCCGACGCCCTCGTGGAGGTACGTGATCCCGGCGTCGATCTCGAAGTTCCGCAGCTGCCGGAGCACGTCCTCCGACTGGAGGTCCCCTATCACCTCCACCGTGACCAGCGGATGCGCCAGACAGAACGGCGCGGTCAGCAGGGCGACGGCGCCGGACGCCGTCGGCACCGAGCCGATCCGCATCCGGCCGCTCAGTCCGGTACGGAGATGGCCGACCTCGCTCTTGAGGGCGTCACGGTCGGCCAGGATCCGCTGCGCCCACACCACGATGCGCTCGCCCTCGGGCGTGAGGCCCTCGTACTTGCGGCCGCGCAGCACCAGCGGGACGTCGAGCTCCTCCTCCAGCTTGCGGATCGCCTCCGAGAGCGCGGGCTGGGAGACGTGGCAGGCCTGGGCGGCGCGGGCGAAATGGCGCTCGCGGGAGAGGGCCACCAGGTACTCGAGTTGACGGAACAGCACCCCATGGGTGTACCCGACGGGTCGGCGCAACACCAATCGCCCCACCGTGGCCCGCCGGCTCCCGGCGCGTAAGGATCAGGCCACGGGCACGGAGCTCAGCCGCTCGTCGCCCGTGTACACGTTCATCGAGGACCCGCGCAGGAAGCCGACCAGGGTCAGCCCGCTCTCCGCCGCGAGGTCCACCGCGAGCGAGGAAGGCGCCGAGACCGCCGCGAGCAGCGGGATCCCGGCCATGACCGCCTTCTGCACCAGCTCGAACGAGGCACGGCCGCTCACCATCAGGACCGACTCGCGCAGCGGCAGGAGTCCCTCGCGCAGCGCGTGGCCCACGACCTTGTCGACGGCGTTGTGCCGGCCGACGTCCTCCCGCAGGCACACCAGCTCGCCCTCGGCGGTGAAGAGCCCGGCGGCGTGCAGCCCGCCCGTGGTGTCGAAGACCCGCTGGGCCGCCCGCAGCCGGTCCGGCAGGGCCGCGAGGACGTCCGTGCCGATGCGCAGCGGATCCTCGGCGACCGACCAGGCGGCCGTCGTGCGCACCGCGTCCAGGCTGGCCTTGCCGCACAGACCGCACGAGGAGGTCGTGTAGAAGTTCCGCTCCAGGGACGCGTCGGGGGCGGCGACGCCGGGCGCCAGACCCACGTCGACCACGTTGTACGTGTTGCCGCCGTCCGCCGTGGCCCCCGCGCAGTAGCGGATACCGGCCACGTCCTCGGCGGAGTGCACCACGCCCTCGCTGACCAGGAAGCCGACCGCGAGGTCGAAGTCGTCGCCCGGGGTCCGCATGGTCACCGTCAGCGGGCGCCCGCCGACCCTGATCTCCATCGGCTCCTCGGCGGCCAGGGTGTCCGGGCGGTAGGAGGAGTCCCCCTCGCGCACGCGCAGGACGCGCCGCCGCACGGTCACTCGTCCCATGGTTCGTTCCTCTCCTCGGAGCGCCGCTCCGACGCTGCTCGATGTGTGGCCCGGTCGTCCGGTCGTCCGGTCGTGCCTGTTCGGGGGCTGTCTACGACTCTGTCACGGGGCCGGCGCCGGCATCTCCCCGGGCGACCGTTCGAGGCGCACGACGACTCCCTTCGAGGTCGGGCAGTTGCTGATGTCGGCGACGCTGTCCAGCGGCACCAGGACGTTGGTCTCCGGGTAGTACGCCGCCGCCGAGCCACGGCTCGCCGGGTACGCCACGACCCGGAAGTCCGCCGCCCGGCGCTCCCGCCCGTCGTGCCAGACACTCACCAGGTCCACGGTGTCACGGTCGGCGAGGCCGAGGTCCGCCAGGTCGGCGGGGTTCACGAGGACGACCCGGCGGGCGTCGTGGATCCCCCGGTAGCGGTCGTTCGGCGCGTACCAGACGGTGTTCCACTGGTCGTGCGAGCGCAGGGTCTGCAGCAGCAGATGGCCCTCGGGTATGTGCGGCATCGTGAAGTCGTTGCGGGTGAAGACGGCCTTGCCGCTCCGGGTCGGGAAGACCCCCCGGTTCACCGGGTTGGGCAGCGTGAAGCCGCCCGGCACGGCCACCCGGGCGTTGAAGTCCTCGAAGCCGGGGACGACGCGGGAGATCCGGTCGCGGATGGTGCCGTAGTCCGCCTCGAACAGCTCCCAGGGGACGGCCGGCTCGTCGACCAGCGTCCGGCGGGCCAGCCGGGCGATGATCGCGACCTCGCTGAGCAGGTGCGGGGAGGCCGGCGGCAGCTTCCCCCGGGAGGCGTGGACGTCGCTCATCGAGTCCTCCACGGTGACGAACTGTTCGCCGGTCGCCTGCACGTCCCGGTCGCTGCGGCCGAGCGTGGGCAGGATGAGGGCGGTGTCGCCGCAGACCGTGTGGGAGCGGTTGAGCTTGGTGGAGACGTGCGCGGTGAGCCGGCACTTCCGCATCGCGCCCTCGGTGACCTCGCTGTCGGGCGTGGCCCGGACGAAGTTCCCCGCGACCCCCAGGAAGACCTTGGCACGGCCCTCGTCCATGGCCCGGATGCTGTTCACCGCGTCCAGACCGTGGTGGGCCGGCGGGGTGAAGCCGAACTCGGTCTCCAGGGCGTCGAGGAACTCCTGCGGCATCCGCTCCCACACGCCCATGGTGCGGTCGCCCTGGACGTTGCTGTGGCCGCGCACCGGGCACACGCCCGCGCCGGGCCTGCCGATGTTGCCCCGGGCGAGGAGGAAGTTCACCACCTCACGGATGGTCGGCACCCCGTGCTTGTGCTGGGTCAGCCCCATCGCCCAGCACACGATGATCCTCTCGCTGCTCAGGACCCGCTCGAACACCTCCTGGATCTCCTCGCGGGACAGTCCCGTTGCGGCCAGGACGTCCTCCCAGGCGATCTTCCGCGCGTGCTCGGCGAACTCCTCGAAGCCGGTCGTGTACGTACGGATGAACTCGTGGTCGAGTACGGTCCCGGGCGCGGCGTCCTCGGCCTCCAGGAGCAGCCGGTTCAGGGCCTGGAACAGGGCGAGGTCGCCGCCGGCGCGGATGTGCAGGAACTGGTCGGCGAGCGGTGTGCCGCGGCCGATGACGCCGCGTGCCTTCTGCGGGTGCTTGAAGCGCATCAGACCGGCCTCGGGCAGCGTGTTGACCGCCACGACCCGGCCGCCGTTGCGCTTGGTCTCCTCGAGCGCCGACAGCATCCGGGGGTGGTTGGTGCCGGGGTTCTGCCCCACGACGAAGATCAGGTCCGCGTGGTGGATGTCGTCCAGGGAGACACTGCCCTTGCCGATGCCGAGCGTCTCCGACATGGCGGATCCGCTGGACTCGTGACACATGTTGGAGCAGTCGGGGAGGTTGTTCGTGCCGTACGCGCGGGCGAAGAGCTGCAGCAGGAAGGCGGCCTCGTTGTTCAGCCGGCCCGACACGTAGAAGAGGGCCTCGTCGGGGGAGTCAAGGCCCCGCAGCTCATCGGCGAGCAGCCCGAGCGCCTCGTCCCAGCCGATCGGCTCGTAGTGCGTCCCGCCGGGGCGCTTCACCATCGGCTCGGTCAGCCGGCCCTGCTGGTTCAGCCAGTAGTCGGACATGCCGTCGAGCTCGGCGATCGAGTGCTCGCGGAAGAACTCCCGGGTGACGCGGCGCGAGGTCGCCTCGTCGTTGATGTGCTTGGCCCCGTTCTCGCAGTACTCGTTCATGTGCCGCTTGCCCGGCGCGGGCTCGGGCCAGGCGCAGCCCGGGCAGTCGATGCCCTTGGGCTGGTTGATGTTCAGCAGCGTCAGCGCGGTACGGCGCGGGGACGTCTGGCTCAGGGAGTACTCCAGCGCGTGCGTCACCGCGGGCAGACCCGTCGCCCAGGTCTTCGGCGGGGTGACCTTCAGGTCGTCGCTCGGATCGTCCTCGATGCGGCTGCTCATGCCGGTTGCGCCTCGTCTTCTTCTGTATCGGGGCCTTCGTTTCGGGCCCTGCGTTCAGGGGGATCGTGCGCCGAATATCCGCCTATTCTCCGCGCGAAGTCAAAGAGGTGAATTCGATGAGCTGACAAGTGTGGCCTATTACTTCAATGTCGCAGGTCAGAGGGGTTGTATTCGATCGGATCGGCGCCACCGATCACGTAATAGAGAAACCCTCTTTGACTTCATCCCGGTATCCCTCGAAAGTGGTCGGCGGGTGAAAAACGCGCGACTGCCCCCGGGCAGAGGAAGAAGGCAGCCCCGTGTCCCGACCGCTCCTCGACAGGACCGCCCCGGCTCCGCTGACGGACCGCTTCGGCCGGGTCCACACGGACCTCCGGGTGTCGCTCACCGACCGCTGCAATCTGCGCTGCACGTACTGCATGCCCGCCGAGGGCCTCGACTGGCTGCCCCGGCCCGAGCTGCTCACCGACGACGAGGTCGTCCGGCTCGTCCGGGTCGCGGCGCGGCGACTCGGCATCACCGAGGTACGGCTGACCGGCGGCGAACCGTTGCTGCGCCGCGGCCTGCCCGGCCTCGTCGCCCGGCTGCACGCCCTGCCCGACGCCCCCGCGCTGTCCCTCACCACCAACGGCATCGGCCTGGCGCGCGGCGCCGAGGCCCTGCGGGCGGCCGGTCTCGGCCGCGTCAACGTCAGCCTGGACACCCTGCGCCCCGAGCGGTTCGCCGCGATCACCCGGCGCGACCGGCTCCCCGACGTCCTGGCCGGCCTGCGGGCCGCCCGGGACGCGGGCCTCGCCCCGGTCAAGATCAACACCGTTCCGGTGCGCGGGGTCAACGACGACGAGATCGCCGACCTCGCCTCGTTCGCCGTCGAGCACGGCTACCGGGCGCGGTTCATCGAGTCCATGCCCCTGGACGCGCAGGGCGCCTGGGACCGGGACCGGATGGTCACCGCCGAGGAGATCCTGGACCGCCTCGGCGAGCGCTTCGAGCTGATACCGGTCGGACGACGGGACAACGCACCGGCCGAGGAGTGGCGGATCGCCGGCACGGACACGCTGGTGGGCGTCATCGCGAGCGTGACCCGCCCGTTCTGCGGCAGCTGCGACCGGGTGCGGCTCACGGCCGACGGACAGCTGCGCAACTGCCTCTTCGCGACGCAGGAGTCGGACCTGCGGGCCCTGCTGAGGGGCGGCGCGGACGACACGGCGATCGAGGCGGCCTGGCGCACCTCGATCGGCGGCAAGGGCCCGGGCCACGCGATCGACAGCCCGGAGTTCCGGCGCCCGGAGCGGCCGATGTCGGCGATCGGGGGGTGAGGCGGGCGCCGCCCGGGGCGGCGGACGCGAGGCCATGGACGGCGTACGAGACGAAGCGAGGAAACGACGCATGACTGCGGCACCCATGAGCGGCGGCACGGGGGTCGGGACCTTCCGGGCGGGCGTGCAGCGGGACAACCCCGCAGTCCCCTCCTCCGGCCGGCCCGCGTCGCGGGCGCACGCCGTCGACTGGGGGCGGGCTCGGTGTCTCGCCCGTGAGGTCTCGCCCCTGGCCGTCGTCGGCAGCCCGCTCGGCGAAGCGCTCGGGCAGGTGATCGCCCGGCCGTTGGCCGCGCTCACCGACCTGCCGCCGTTCGACAGCTCCGCGATGGACGGGTGGGCCGTGGCAGGAGCCGGGCCGTGGCGGCTGCGGGGACGGGGCGTGCCGGCCGGTGCGCAGTCGCCACCGCTGGGCCAGGGCACCGCCGTCCCCATCGCCACGGGGGCCAGGCTGCCCTCGGGGGCCGGCGCCGTGCTCCGCCGTGAGCACGGGGAGGTCGACTCCCGGAACGGGATGCTGCTCGACCGAACCGCCGGCCCCGGCTCCCCGGCGCCCGGACGCGACATCCGCCCCCGGGGCCAGGAGTGCCGTGCGGGCGACATCCTTCTCCCCGCCGGTACGACCGTGACCCCCGCCGTCCTCGGCCTCGCCGCGGCGGCCGGGTACGACCGGCTCGCCGTGCACCGCCGGCCCGTCGTCGAACTCCTCGTCCTCGGAGACGAGTTGCTGGAGTCCGGGCTGCCCCGCGACAGCCGCGTGCGCGACGCGCTCGGCCCCCTCCTGCCGCACTGGCTGAGCGGGCAGGGCGGCGCGGACGTCACCGGTCGCCGCCTGGTCTCCGACGAATTCCGGCCGCTGTACGAGGCTCTGCGCGACTCCACCGCCGATGTCGTCGTGACCACCGGAAGCACCGCCGCCGGGCCCGTGGACTTCCTCCACGACGCCCTCGCGGAGCTGGGCGCCCGACTCCTCGTCGACTCCGTCGCCGTACGGCCCGGCCACCCGATGCTGCTCGCCGAACTGCCCCCGCGCGCCGACGGCGGGCCCCGCCGGCTGGTGGGCCTGCCCGGCAATCCGCTGGCCGCCGTCGCCGGCGCGGTGACCCTCGCCGTACCGCTGCTGCGCCGGCTCGGCGGACACGCGGACGCCGAGCCGCTCCGTACGACCTGCGCCGCCGCCCTGCCAGGGCACCCCAAGGACACCCGGCTGCTGCCGGTACGCCGCATCGCGGGCGAGGTGGCGCCGCTGCCCTTCGACGGGCCGGCCATGCTGCGCGGCCTCGCCGTCGCCGACGGGCTCGCGGTGGTGCCTCCAGGCGGCGTGGCCGCCGGGGGCGACGTCGAGGTCCTCCCCGTCCCCGTCCCCGGGCCGTGCCCCGCACGCTGACCGGCACCCATGACGAACCCACCCGAGGAGACACGCCGGTGACGTCGTCGACGACACCCGCCGGAACCATCCGCTACTGGGCGGCGGCGAAGGCCGAGGCAGGTACGGCGGAGGAGCCCTATCGCGCCAGGACCCTCGCCGAGGCGCTGGCACAGGCCCGCGCCCGCCGCACCGACCGGCCGCACTTCGCCCGGCTCCTCGGCCACTGCGCGTTTCTGGTGGACGGTCACCCGGTCGGCGGCCGGGATCACTCCGCCGTACCGCTGGCCCGAGGGGGCACGGTCGAAGTACTGCCCCCGTTCGCGGGTGGCTGAGACCCCGCCCCCGGAGCACCCGCCCGTACCTCCCCCCCCGTACCT
Organism: Streptomyces sp. CB02980; assembly: GCF_014451325.2. Taxonomy (GTDB): domain Bacteria; phylum Actinomycetota; class Actinomycetes; order Streptomycetales; family Streptomycetaceae; genus Streptomyces. The sequence continues at coordinate 275,669 of NZ_JACSCH020000014.1, forward strand.
CCCCCCCCGTACCTCCCCCCCGTACCTCCCCCCCCGTACCTCCCCCCCCGTACCTCCCCCCCCGTACCTCCCCC
>NZ_JACSCH020000015.1 GCF_014451325.2 Streptomyces sp. CB02980
ACGATCTTCGCCTCCGCGAGCGCACGCACCGACTCCCGGAGCATGTCGTGCTCCTCGGAGGGCCGATACAGGTCGAAATCAGAAGAACCTGACACTCTCACTCACTCCCACACTGCTAACTACCGTTAAGTAACCCAAAGCGTAGGGCGTGCCCCGGCCTCGGACCAGAGCACGACTATGCTCGGGCAGGCATTCCGCCCGACGTTCACTGGAGACCCGCATGGCCCTGAAGATCACCGTGATCGGCACCGGCTACCTCGGTGCCACCCACGCCGCGGCCATGGCGGAGATGGGCTTCGAGGTCCTGGGGCTCGATGTCGTCCCCGAGAAGATCGAGCTGCTGTCCTCCGGCCGGGTCCCGATGTACGAGCCGGGCCTGGAGGAACTCCTCGCGAAGCACGTGGCCGGCATCGAGGGTTCGAGCGGCCGGCTGCGCTTCACCACCTCCTGGGAGGAGGTCGGCGCCTTCGGCGACGTGCACTTCGTCTGTGTGAACACCCCGCAGAAGCACGGCGAGTACGCCTGTGACATGAGCTACGTGGACGCCGCCTTCGCCTCCCTCGCCGAGGTCGTACGCGAAGGGGCCCTGGTCGTCGGCAAGTCGACCGTGCCCGTCGGCTCGGCCGAGCGGCTCGAGGGCGTGCTCCCGGAGGGCGTGGAGCTGGCCTGGAACCCGGAGTTCCTGCGCGAGGGCTTCGCCGTGCAGGACACCCTGCACCCGGACCGGATCGTCGTCGGCGTGCAGGGCGAGCGGGCCGAGAAGCTGCTGCGCGAGGTGTACGCCGAGCCGGTCGGCGACGGTTCGCCCTTCGTGGTGACCGACTTCCCCACCGCAGAGCTGGTGAAGACCTCCGCGAACTCCTTCCTCGCCACCAAGATCTCCTTCATCAACGCGATGGCCGAGGTGTGCGAGGCCGCCGGCGGCGACGTCGCCAAGCTGGCCGAGGCGATCGGGCACGACGACCGGATCGGTGCCAAGTTCCTGCGCGCCGGCATCGGCTTCGGCGGCGGCTGCCTGCCCAAGGACATCCGGGCCTTCATGGCCCGCGCGGGCGAGCTGGGCGCCGACCAGGCGCTGACCTTCCTCCGCGAGATCGACTCGATCAACATGCGGCGCCGCGGCCAGATGGTCGAGATGGCGCGCGAGGCCCTCGGCGGCAGCACCTTCCTGGGCCGCCGGGTCGCCGTCCTCGGCGCCACCTTCAAGCCGGACTCGGACGACGTCCGCGACTCCCCCGCGCTGAACGTGGCCGGTCAGATACACCTCCAGGGCGGCCAGGTCACCGTCTACGACCCGAAGGGCATGGACAACGCCCGCCGCCTCTTCCCGACCCTCGGATACGCCGAGTCCGCCCTCGAAGCGGTGCGCGGGGCTGACGTGGTGCTGCACCTGACGGAGTGGCGCGAGTTCCGCGAGCTCGACCCGGCGTCGCTCGCCGAGGTCGCCGCCTCGCGGGTGATCCTGGACGGCCGCAACGCGCTGGACTCCGAGCGCTGGCGGGCGGCCGGCTGGACGTACCGGGCGATGGGACGCCCGCGCGCCTGAGCCGGGGACATGGGGAAGAGGGGGCGCCACGGCGCCCCCTCTTCCGTTCCCGCGGTCGGGGGCCGCTCCTGCGGTCAGGCCCCGCTTCTGCCGTCAGGCCCCGCTTCTGCGGTCAGGCCGCCACCGGCCTGATGCGGTTCGTCCGCGACAGGAACTCCGTCTCGCGCAGCGCCCGCGTCACGTTGGCGTGCGCGAGGCCGACCAGTTCCTGGGCGGTCCAGCCCCGGCGGAGGAGCTCCGCGAAGAGCGGGACGTAGCCGGCGGCCGGGGCGGTGGGGTGGGAGACGCCCACACAGTGCGAACCCGCCTCCGTGCGCACCCGGTCCAGGACGTCGGCGACGGCGGCCGGGTCGTCGGTCACCGTGACCATGCAGACGGCGCCGTTCTCGCCGAGCAGGCCCAGGACGTCGTCGGGGAGGCCCTCCGGGGCCGCCCTGGTGAGCAGGGCGGGGGCGCGGGTGACGGCGAGGGTGCGGCGGACCGTGTCCTGGTCGGCGCCGGAGAGGTCCACGGCCAGGCCGATGCGGTTCATCTCCCGTACCGCCTCGCGGGCGAAGCGGTCGAAGCGGGTGAGATTGACGGCCCGTACGCCCAGGGCGTGGTACGCCCGCAGGGTCGCGGCGGAGGCGCCGAGCGCCGTCCAGCTGACCGGGCCGAGCAGGGCGGCGACGCGGCCGCAGTTGCGGACGTGGGCCATCTCGGAGGTCGTGTGGGCGAGGCGCAGGTCCTCGGGGCAGGCGGCGACGAGCGCGCGGATGGCGTCGATCCGCCGCAGGGTCCCGATGACGCCCGCCGCGTCTTCGCCGGGTCCGACGTGCAGCGACCAGAACTGGGCTCCGGCCTCCGCGGCGCGGACGGGCGGGAGGTCTTCCGGGTCGAGGGACCTGGGCAGTTCGGTGTGTCCCTCGACGACGGGCTGGGCCGCCAGGATGGCGCGGGCGCGGGACGTCTCGTCGAGTGGTGGGGGTGGCTCGGGGGGTGCGGGCTCCCCGGCGGCGGCAGGGACGGTGGAGAGGGTGGGATGGTCGTCTAGCAGTTCCGCCATGGTCTTACTCCAACTCGGCGATGCAGTACCGCCCCGCCGAATTGGGCGGGGCAGTACCGTCCACCGTGCCACCGGGCCCGTGCGGGGGCTCGGCGGGCTGAGCCGTCCGGGTGAACGCCGGGGCCGGAGCCGGGGCGTTCACGTGCCGTCAGGCGCCCGGCGCGTCCAGGGAGTCGATCGTCGCATTCGACGGTGCCGTACGGCTCCGCAGGTCGCGCGAGACCGCTTCCGCGTCACGGAGGACGCGGACGGCGTTGGACCAGGTCAGCTTCGCCAGGTCCGGGTGCGACCAGCCGCGGTGCAGCAGCTCCGCGACCAGGTTCGGGTAGCCCGCGACGTCGTCCAGGCCGGCCGGGGTGAAGGCCGTGCCGTCGTAGTCCCCGCCGATGCCGATGTGGTCGATGCCGGCCGCCTCGCGCATGTGGTCGAGGTGGTCGGCGACCGTGGCGGCGGTGGCGATCGGACGCGGGTTCGCCTCCTCGAAGGCGCGGTGCAGCTTCATCGCCTCGGCGGTGGTGTCGAGGTGGTCGAAGCCGTGCGCCCGGAGGTTCTCGTCGGCCCGCGCGGTCCACTCGACGGCCGCGGGGAGGATGAACTTGGGCACGAACGTGGCCATCGCGACGCCGCCGTTGGCGGGCAGCCGCTCCAGGACGTCGTCCGGGATGTTCCTCGGGTGGTCGCAGACCGCCAGGGCCGAGGAGTGCGAGAAGATCACCGGCGCGGCCGAGGCGTCGAGCGCGTCCCGCATGGTCGTCGCGGCGACGTGCGACAGGTCGACGAGCATGCCGGAGCGGTTCATCTCGCGGACGACCGCACGGCCGAAGGCCGAGAGCCCGCCGACACCGGGCGCGTCGGTCGCCGAGTCCGCCCAGTCGTTGTTGTCGTTGTGGGTGAGCGTCATGTAGCGCACGCCGAGGGTGTGCAGGGCGCGCAGGGTGGCGAGGGAGTTGTTGATCGAGTGGCCGCCCTCGGCGCCCTTGAGGGAGGCGATACGGCCCTGCTCGCGGGCCGCCTCCATGTCGTCGGCCGTCAGGGCCGGGGCGAGGTCGCCCGCGTACCGCTCCAGGAGCTGGTCGACGATGTCGATCTGCTCCAGGGTCGCGCTGACCGCGTCGTCGCCCGCCAGCCGGCAGGGCACGTACACCGACCAGAACTGGGCGCCGACGCCGCCGGCCCGCAGCCGCTTGAGGTCGGTGTGCAGGGCGCCGGTCTGGTCCGCGCCGATGTCCATCCGGTCCAGGTCGTACCGGACGTGCTCCCGCAGCGCCCACGGCAGGTCGTTGTGGCCGTCCGCGACGGGGTGGGCGGCGAGCAGCCCGCGGGCCTCGGCGAGGCGGTCGGCCGCACCGCCGGAGGCCCTGTCCGCGGCGCTCACTTGGCGAAGCCGAACGACTCCGCGCCCTCGACCTTGGCCCGCAGGCGCTTGCCCTTCTCGGTCGCCTGGTCGTTCAGCTCCTGCTGGAACTCCCGCATCCGGGTGAGCAGTTCGGGGTCGTGCGCGGCGAGGATGCGGGCCGCGAGCAGGCCCGCGTTCCGCGCGCCGCCGACGGAGACCGTGGCGACCGGCACACCGGCCGGCATCTGCACGATGGAGAGCAGCGAGTCCATGCCGTCGAGGTACTTCAGCGGCACCGGCACGCCGATGACCGGCAGCGGGGTGACGGAGGCGAGCATGCCGGGAAGGTGGGCGGCGCCGCCCGCGCCCGCGATGATCGCCTTGATGCCGCGGCCCGCGGCCTCCTCGCCGTACGCGATCATCTCGCGCGGCATCCGGTGCGCGGAGACGACGTCGACCTCGTACGGGATCTCGAACTCGTCGAGGGCCTGCGCCGCGGCCTCCATGACGGGCCAGTCGGAGTCGGATCCCATGACGATGCCGATCACGGGGGCGGTGGAGGTGTCGGGGCCTGTGCCGGGGCTCGTGCTGCTCACTCGGTGATCGTTCCTCGCAGATAGCCGGCGGCGTGACGCGCGCGCTCCAGCACGTCGTCCAGGTCGTCGCCGTAGGTGTTGACGTGCCCCACCTTGCGGCCGGGCTTCACGTCCTTGCCATACATGTGGATCTTGAGCTGCGGGTCCCTGGCCATGCAGTGCAGGTACGCGGAGTACATGTCCGGGTAGTCGCCGCCCAGGACATTGCACATCACGGTCCACGTCGCGCGCGGGCGCGGATCGCCGAGGGGCAGGTCGAGGACCGCCCGGACGTGGTTGGCGAACTGCGAGGTGATCGCGCCGTCCTGGGTCCAGTGGCCGGAGTTGTGCGGGCGCATCGCCAGTTCGTTGACGAGGATGCGGCCGTCCGTGGTCTCGAACAGCTCGACGGCCAGGTGACCGACGACGCCGAGCTCCTTGGCGATGCGCAGGGCCAGCTCCTGGGCCTGTCCGGCGAGCTCGCCGTCGAGGTCGGGGGCCGGTGCGATCACCGTGTCGCAGACGCCGTCGACCTGCCGGGACTCGACGACCGGGTAGGCGACGGCCTGGCCGTGCGGGGAGCGGACGATGTTCGCGGCGAGCTCGCGCGCGAAGTCGACCTTCTCCTCGGCGAGGACCGGGACACCGGCCAGGAAGGGGTCGCGGGCGTCCTCGGGCGTACGGACGAACCAGACGCCCTTGCCGTCGTAGCCGCCGCGCACCGTCTTGAGGATGATCGGGAAGCCGCCGACCTCGGCGGCGAAGGCCGCCGCGTCCTCGGGGTCCGCCACGATGCGGTGCCGGGGGCTGGGTGCGCCGATCTCGTCGAGCTTGGCGCGCATCACCCCCTTGTCCTGGGCGTGCACCAGCGCGTCGGGCCCGGGGCGGACGGGGATGCCGTCCGCTTCGAGGGCCCGCAGGTGCTCCGTGGGGACGTGCTCGTGATCGAAGGTGATCACGTCACATCCGCGCGCGAAGTCACGCAGCGTAGCCAGGTCGCGATAGTCGCCGATGACGACCTCGCTCACCACCTGCGCCGCAGAGTCCTGCGGGGTGTCGCTGAGGAGCTTGAACTTGATGCCGAGGGGGATGCCCGCCTCGTGGGTCATTCGGGCGAGCTGACCGCCACCGACCATGCCGACTACCGGGAACGTCACCCTCTTAGGGTATCCGCACCATCCGTGAACACTCGTCCGGCTGTGGTTTGGCACAAGAACGACGCTGGTGGGGAGCCGGTTCGCCCGCGGTTTCCCGGGTACACGGGCGGGTGACAGGAGCGCTGGTTAGCATGGTTGGGTTGACGTCACCCGGACGTCATCCGGACGGACGGGACAGAGCCATCACCATGAGTGAACCCGGCGCGCTGCGCACGCGACTCGACCGGCTCGCCCGGGAAGTCGCCAAATTCGGGGTGGTGGGCGGTCTCGGCGTCCTGGTGAACCTCGGCGTCTTCAACATCGTCCGGGGTGCGACGGACATCCCGATGGTCCGGGCCAGCCTGATCGCCACCGTGGTCGCGATCGTCTTCAACTACGTGGGGTTCCGATACTTCACGTACCGCGACCGGGACAAGTCCGGGCGCACCAAGGAGATGTCGCTGTTCCTGCTGTTCAGCGTCGTCGGCATGGTCATCGAGAACGGTGTGCTCTACGCGGCGACGTACGGCTTCGGCTGGGACGGCCCGCTCGCGAGCAACTTCTTCAAGTTCTTCGGCATCGGGATCGGGACGCTGTTCCGCTTCTGGTCGTACCGCACGTGGGTGTTCCGCGCGCTGCCTGCGAAGGAGGCGGTGCAGACCGCCGAATCGTTCCTGGAGCAGGCGCCGCGGCAGGCGGACCGGCGGCAGCCCGACCGCGTCTGAGCCACTGCTCGTCGAAACCCCTGGTCAGCACTACTGACCAGGGGTTTCTTCGGTGTCGTGGGCGGGCGGAGCACGCACGCGTCAGCGAACGGGGCGCTCTCCCTGCCTGTCCGAGAGGCTGCGGACCTCCCGGCTCAGGAACAGTGCGAAGACCGGCGGCTGCTGCTGGAGGAGCTCCAGGCGGCCGCCGTCCGCCTCCGCGAGGTCCCTGGCGACCGCCAGGCCGATGCCGGTGGAGCTGCGGCCGCTGACGGCCCGCTCGAAGATCCGTGCGCCGAGGTCCGCCGGGACGCCCGGGCCCTCGTCGGTGACCTCGATCACCGACTGGTTGCCGGTGACGCGGGTCCGCAGGGCGACCGTGCCGCCGCCGTGCATGAGCGAGTTCTCGATCAGGGCCGCGAGGACCTGGGCGACCGCCCCCGGGGTGCCGACGGCCCGCATGCCCTGCTTGCCGGAGTGGACGATGGCACGCCCCGCGCTGCGGTAGGCGGGCCGCCACTCCTCGATCTGCTGCTTGATGACCTCGTCGAGGTCGAAGGCGACGGCGGAGCCGGTGCGGGGGTCTCGGGAGTTCGTGAGCAGCCGCTCGACGACGTCGGTGAGCCGCTCGACCTGGGTGAGCGCGATCGTCGCCTCCTCCTTGACCGTGTCCAGGTCGTCGGCGAGCGCGACCTCCTCCAGGCGCATGGAGAGGGCGGTGAGGGGCGTACGGAGCTGGTGCGAGGCGTCTGCGGCCAGCCGGCGCTCGGCGGTGAGCATCCGGGCGATGCGCTCGGCGGAGGCGTCCAGGACGTCCGCGACGCGGTCCAGCTCGGGCACCCCGTACCGCTTGTGCCGGGGTCGCGGGTCGCCGGAGCCGAGACGCTCGGCGGTCTCCGCGAGGTCGGTGAGCGGGGACGTCAGCTTGTTGGCCTGCCGTACGGCGAGGAGGACGGCGGCGATGACGGCGAGCAGCGCGACCGCGCCGATGATCATGAGGGTGCGGCCGACCTCGGCGGTGACCGCCGAGCGGGACTCCTCGACGACCACGGTCTCGCCGCGCTCGCCCTCGGCGAGGCCGCGGGTGACGTCGCCCTCCGGGCGGGTGCCGATCTCGATCGTGTCCCGGCCGGGGATGTGGATCTGGGCGTACCGCTTGGCGCCGCTCTGCTCGGACAGGATGTCCGGGTTCACCGGCTCGCCGCCGATGAGCCGGCTGTCGACGATGGAGACGATGCGGAGCGCCTCCAGGTCCACGCTCTCCTGGGCGCTGCTGGAGATGGTGCGGGTCTCGACGATGACCAGGGAGACGCCGAAGACGGCGATGACGACGAGGACGACGGCGAGGGTGGAGTTGATGAGACGGCGACGCACGGTTGCCCTCCGGGCGGGAACGGGAGACGCTCCCGACCTTACGGGCCCCGGCTAGCTCTTCTCGAAACGGAAGCCGACGCCTCTGACCGTGGCGATGTAGCGGGGGTTCGCCGCGTCGTCGCCCAGTTTCTTGCGGAGCCAGGAGATGTGCATGTCCAGGGTCTTCGTGGACGACCACCACGTGGTGTCCCAGACCTCGCGCATCAGCTGGTCGCGGGTGACGACCCGGCCCGCGTCGCGGACCAGGACCCGCAGCAGGTCGAACTCCTTGGCCGTGAGCTGGAGCTCCTCGTCGCCCATCCACGCCCGGTGCGACTCGACGTCGATCCGCACGCCGTGGGTCGAGGGGGCGACGACGGGCTCGGTGGAGCCGCGCCGGAGGAGGGCCCGGACGCGGGCGAGGAGTTCGGCGAGCCGGAACGGCTTGGTGACGTAGTCGTCGGCGCCCGCGTCGAGCCCCACGACCGTGTCGACCTCGTCGGCGCGGGCGGTGAGCACCAGGATCGGGACGGTGTGGCCCTCGGCGCGCAGTCGCCTGGCGACCTCGAGACCGTCCATGCCGGGCAGGCCCAGGTCGAGGACGACCAGGTCCACGCCGCCCTGGAGGCCGGCGTCGAGGGCGGTCGGGCCGTCCTCGCGGACCTCGACCTCGTACCCCTCTCTCCGCAGGGCGCGGGCCAGCGGCTCCGAGATGGATGCGTCGTCCTCGGCGAGCAGTACACGGGTCATGGGGTGATGGTAGTCCGCACGGGTGGGGGGTCGGGGCATGATCCACGGGGATGGAGGGAACCCTGGGGATCTTGTGGGTATCTTGCACATGACCTTCGAATGACCCTGTGCGGTTGCACCCTCACCTGTGATCCATCTCTCAAGTCCTTTCATATCCGGCACTGTCGTGTCGTATGGTGGCTCGACGTCTGTAGCGGTAATCGGGGACCTTTGGCCAGCTTCGCGCGCCAAGGTCCTCTTTCTGCGTGAGGTCGGCTCAGCCGAACCTTGAGGACAGTGAATGACCTGTGGGCCGGGTCCCGGGACGCGACAACGCATCTCCCGGGGCGTGGATCCCGGCGGAGTCCACTCCGAATTCCGCCGGTGCCGGCCTCCCCCACCGGGCGCATCACGCTCACAAGGCGCGCGTCCCGACAGAGCAAGGATCGACATGGCGTCCAGCCTGACGAAGGACTCGGCCGAACCCCTCGGCTACGAGAAGACCTTCCTCGGCCACCCCCGTGGTCTGGCCACTCTCTTCATGACCGAGATGTGGGAGCGCTTCTCCTACTACGGCATGAGGGCCCTTCTCGTTCTGTACCTGGTCTCCGGCGGCGTGGACGCCGCGACGGGCAGCCAGGGCGGCGGCCTCGCGATGACCGCGGCGACGGCGACGGCGATCTACTCCGTCTACGTCTCGATGGTCTACCTGATGGCCATGCCCGGCGGCTGGTTCGGCGACCGTGTCTGGGGCGCCCGCAAGACCGTCGCGATCGCGGCCTCCGTGATCATGCTCGGCCATGTCTCGCTGGCCATCCCCGGCCAGGCGATGTTCTTCGTCGGTCTCGCGCTCGTCGCGGTCGGCTCCGGCCTCCTGAAGGCCAACATCTCGACGATGGTCGGCCACCTCTACAAGGGCGCGGACGACCCGCGCCGTGACGGTGGCTTCACGCTCTTCTACATCGGCATCAACCTCGGCGCGTTCTTCGCCCCGCTGGTCATCGGCACCGTCGGCGAGAAGATCAACTGGCACCTCGGCTTCGCCCTCGCCGCCATCGGCATGGGCCTCGGCCTCGCCGTCTTCCTGATCTTCAGCAAGACGCTGAACCCGAAGAGCAGCGAGGTCCCGAACCCGCTGTCCGCCGCGGAGCGCAAGGCCGTCATCACCAAGGTCGCCGTCGGCGCCGTCCTGATCGCCGCCTTCTACGGCGCCGTCGTCGCCATGGGCATGTACACCCTGAACTGGGCGATGGTCCCGATCACCCTCGCGGGCCTGATCATCCCGGTCGCCGTCCTGGCGCGCATCAAGCGCGACAAGGACCTCGACTCGAGCGAGAAGTCGCGGGTGACCGGCTACATCTGGTTCTTCGTCGCCGCCGCCATCTTCTGGATGATCTACGACCAGGGCGGCTCGACGCTGTCGCTGTTCGCCGACGCCAAGACCGCCGACACGATCTTCGGCCTCGGCTTCCCCGCCACCTGGTACCAGTCGCTGAACCCGCTGTTCGTGATGGCGCTCGCCCCGGTCTTCGCCTGGCTGTGGCTGTGGCTGGCCCGGAAGAACCAGGAGCCGAACACCATCGTGAAGTTCGCGATGGGTCTGGTCCTCGTCGGCGCCTCGTTCTTCGTCTTCATCGTCCCGATGAACATGGCGGGCGACGGCACCAAGGTCTCCCCGATGTGGCTGGTCACGATCTACATGATCCAGACCATCGGTGAGCTGTGCCTCTCCCCCGTCGGCCTCTCCGTCACCACGAAGATGGCGCCGAAGAAGTACGCCTCCCAGATGATGGGCGTCTGGTTCCTCGCCGTCACCGCCGGTGACTGCACCACGGGTCTGCTCTCCATCGCGGGCGTGGACCTGAACGGGACAGGGATCATCGCCATGCAGGCGACGCTCGCCGTCGCGGCGGGCTTCGCGATCTACATGTACCGCAAGAAGGTCCAGGGGCTCATGGGCAGCGTCCACTGACCTCCCCCGTACGGCCGTGAGGGCCGCCGCACCGATCCGGTGCGGCGGCCCTCCGCCGTTTCCGGCCCCGCGTCAGCGCCTGAGGCGCGCCCACGGGGTGAAGGTGAACACGGCGCCGCCGAGCAGGATCACCGTGCCGGCGACGAGGGCGAGGGCGCGCAGGGCGCCGTCGTCCTCGGCGCCGGTCTCCGCGAGGTTCCCGCCGTCGGAGCCGCCGGAGCCGGAACCGCTCCCGCTGCCGGAGCCCGAGCCGCTGCCCGAGCCCGAGCCGTTGCCGTCGCCGCCCGAGGCGCCGCCCGCCTGCTTGCTCGTGTCCAGTTCGAGGGAGGCCTGGACGGCGCCCTTCACCTGGCACGGGATGTCCATCCCCGAGCTGCCGAGGGTGACCTTGATGGTCAGCGTGCCGGGGCTGAGCGTGGACTTACCGGTCGCTCCGGGCTTGTACGTGCCCTTCATGTCCGGCAGGTTCACCGGGTCGCCCAGCTTCAGCGCGGTGGGGTTCGGGGGTCCCGAGACGTTCACCGTGCCGCTGTCGGATCCGCCGATCTTGATTGCCATGGAGGCCTTGAGGGCTCCCTTGGGGAGGGCGGCGGGGCTGTTCATGACGCCCTTGGCCGTCCTGACCGTGAGGTCGTACACACCGCCGTTCTTCTTGGCGTCGATCGTCACCTTGGAGTTGATCGGGTCCGGGCCGGGGGCCTGACAGCCGAACGTGACGGAGACCTCCTTGCCGGGGAAGGACGTCTCGCCGCCGCCACCGCCGCTCGCACCGCCGCTGGAGGATCCGCCGGAGGCCGAGCCGGAACCCGAGCCGGAGGATCCGCCGGAGGTCGATCCGGAGCCCGAGCCGCCGGATCCGCCGGAGGACGAGGTCGAGGAGCCGCCGGTGTTGTTAGAGCCGCCGCCGGTCGTGGTCGAGCCGCCCGTGGTGCTGCCGCTCGCGTTGCCGCCCGACGTCGTCGTCGTACCGCCGGTGGTCGTCGTGGACCCGCCGTTCGTGCCGCCCGTCGTCGTACCGCCGCCACCGGCCGTGACCTTGATCGTGGCCGCGACCGGCACCGTCTCCTTCGGGGCGCACTTCGTGTCCGTCGACAGCGGCTTGGACACGTTGATCGTGTACTTGTCGGGGGTGAGGGTGATCTCACCCGCCGCCGTCAGCTTCAGCTTCCCCTTCATCTCGGGCAGCACCATCGGGCTGTTCTTGGGGATCGGCGGGTTCTTCCGGGGACCCTCCATCGCGACGGTGCCGCTCCCCGCGCCGCCCACGGTGAGGACGCCGGTCGGCTTGACCGTGTCCGCGCCGAGGTCGAGCACGTCGGGGTTCTTCGAAGCGGCCTGGACCGTCTTCCAGACGATCTCGACCTCGTCGCCGACCTTGGCCTCCGCCGGTGCCGTGATCAGCACCTTCGTCGTGCCCTGCACGGGCGGAAGCCCGGAGATGGACGGCGGGATGCACTCCGTCTTGTACGAGACCTCGGCGGCCTGGGCGGGGCCGGCGGAAATCATGATCCCCGCGCCGCCGAGCATCAGCGCGACGCCGGCCGCGCTCATCCTCCGTTGCGTACTCACGCATGTCCCTTCGTCGTCGGGCTGCTCTCTGGGGCTGACGGTGCGGAGTCAGGACTGAACCACGGCAGGACCGCGGTCGGTTCGTCGTCCCCCGGACCCCGGAGCGCGGAGTCGCGCGCCGGGTCGGGGGCACGTGTGCGGAGCCGGGCCAGGGGCGCGGTCCGGGGCCGCGCCCGGGGCCTGGGCCGGGGCCGGGCGGGGCCCGTCGCCGGGCGGACGCGGTCCACCACGGCCATCCCGATCCGGAACAGCGCCGCCGGGACGACCACGGCGAGCAGCAGCCAGAAGAGCGTCACGCCCCAGGGCCTGCCGACCCCCCACGGTTGCTCGACCAGGACCTTTCCCGCGTACCGCACGGAGACCTGGTAGTCGCCGTGCGCGCCCGCCGTCAGTTCGACGGGGAGCCGGACGAGGGCCTTCCTGCCGGGGGCGATCGTGCCGCGCCACTGCCGTTCCTCGTACTGCGGGGCGAACACGCCGTGGCTGGAGCCGACCTGGAAGACCGGGTCCTTCACGGGGGCGGAGCCGAGGTTGCCGACGGTGAAGACGACCTCGCGGCTCGGCGGCGCCCCGAACCAGGTGAGGAGGCCGCTGGAGCCGTCGAGGCGTACGGCGGCGAGGACGGCGAGCCGGCCGTCGCCCGAGGCCTCGGGGAGCGGTGCGACGGGATGCCCGGCGACGGTGAACTCCCGGTCGACGGCGTCTGGTTGGCCGGTCACCCCAGCGACGTGCACCACGCAGGGGCAGGGCTTGGGCGGTTCGGCGACCGGGAGTTTCGCGCTGAAGCCGCCCCGGGCGTCGACGGTGGCGGCCCGGCCCTCGGTGTTGGCGCAGGAGTTGGTGCCGCCGATGACGCCCTTGTCGGGCGCGGCCTGGCCGCAGATCAGCAGCATGAGCAGCGCGCCCGGTTTCCAGCCGCTGCCGCTGACGGTGACCTCGCCGCCCTTGCCGCCCTCCGCCTGGGAGAGCTCGACGGCGGGGCCGGGGGCCGCGACGGCGGGGGCGGCCGGGAGGAGACCGAGGCCGAGCACGGTCACGAACGCCGCAGCTGTACGCATCCACCTCATGTGTTCGCTCCCGCCGGGGCTCGCCTGGTACGGGACCTGCCGCGCCGCCGTACCGCGTGACCGCCGCCGCCCGCCGCGAGCAGCAGCAGTCCGGCCGCCCCGGCGAGCACCGGGCCCGAGGCGAAGGAGGCCTCGGCGCGGGCGGTGGCCGGGGCCGCGCCGGCGGCGGTGGCGGTCAGCCGGACGGTGACGGAGTCGAGGGCCGGCGGGTCGGGCCAGGCTTCGGTACGGGTGGCCCGCTGACCGGGCTTCAGGGTGAGCGGCAGGGGCCGGCCCGGCCGGTCGAGGACGGTGCCGAGGACGCCTTCGGCGCGCACCGCGAGGTGCGGGGCGAGGACGGTGGTGCCCCGGTTGACCAGGGTGTAGCGGAGGGCGCCGGTCTCGGTGTCGACGTGGACGTCCTCGACGGTGAGCGCGGCGAGCCGGGGGCCGCTGACCCGCAGCCGCAGGTCGACGCGTATCTCCCGGCCGGCCGCCGAGGCCCGTACCGCCCCCCGGTGTTCGCCGGGCGGGGTGTCCGCGGTGACGGTCACGGCGAACGGCACGTCCGCCCGGGTCCTGGCGGGCACGGTCACCGTCCGGGCGGCGAAGGACACCGGTGCGCCCTGCCCGCTGAGCCGTACCGTGAGCGGCCGGGCGCCCGGATTGGTCAGCGACAGGGTGTCCTGGAGGACGCTCCCGGCCGGGCCCTCCAGATAGGCGTACGGCCGCCCGGCGGCGGGCGCCGCCGACCAGGAGACCGGGGCGTCGGAGGAAGCCGCGGCCCGGACGCCGGAGGGGGCCGCGGCTCTGGCGTCGGCGAAAGCCGCGGCCCGGACGCCGGAGGGGGCCGCGGCCCAGGCGCCCGAAGGCGCCGCCGCGACCGCGCCGACGAGGGCGGTCGCGACGGCCACGAACCCGGTGCGTGCCGCCGTCCGCATCAGCGAGCCGTGCGCCGCGTGAGCCAGAGGACTCCGGCCGCGCCGGTGAGGAGGACGGTGCCGCCGAGGGTGCCGAGGGCCACGGCGGAGTCGAGCGGGCCGGTCTTGGGCAGTTCGGCGCCCGTGTTCTCCTCGTCGTCGCCCTCGTCGGCGGGCGGCGGGGTGTCGGAGCCGCCGGAGAGCCCCGTCACCTCCAGTTCGAGGGAGGGCTTGGGGTTGTTCTTCGGGGTGCAGACGGCCGCGTCCATGCCGAGCGCGTGCACGGTCAGCGTCCCGGCCGTGAAGGTGACCTTGCCGTTCTTCTTCGGGGTGTACGTGCCCGTGAGCGTGCCGATCCTGATCGGGGTGTCGGGCGGGATGGCGGCCGTGTTCGGCGTTCCCTTGACCTTGACGGTGCCGGAGTCGGCACCGCCGAGGACGAGGTCGGCGCGCGGCGTCATGACGCCTTTGGGCAGCTCGACGGGGCTGTCGGAGACGCCCTTCTCGAACGACATGGTGATCGTGTACGCGCTGCCGTTCTTGACGGCCTTGATGTCGACGGGCGAGACGGCACCCTTGGGCCCGATCTTCGTCTCACAGGCGTAGTTGACGTCGACGACGGCCGCCTGGGCGGCCGGCGCGCCGGCGAGCACGGCCGCGCCCGCCACCGCGACCGCCGCCGTGAGCGCGGCGGTCGTTCTCCTCCGGTTCGGCTCCTTGGACACCCCGAGCACCCCTCACCGCAATGAAACTGACGGTCTTTCAGATTGGGCGTCAAGGTACGCCCGGGGCCTTGCGGAGGGAAGAAGAGGGACGGTGAAAGTCCTAGGCGGGTGCGGAGAGTTCGGCCCAGACCGTCTTTCCGGGGGCTCCGGGGGTGCGCTCGATGCCCCAGTCGAGGCAGAGCCGCTGCACGATGAACATGCCGTGGCCGCCCGGGCGCCCCGACCGGTGCGGGGTGCGGGGCGCGGGAGCTCCGGCGCCCCGGTCGGTGACTTCGAGGCGCAGGGCCTTGGGCAGCCGCAGGACGCGGAGGCGTTCGGGGCCCTCGGCGTGCAGACAGGCGTTGGTGACGAGCTCGGAGACGACGAGCAGGACGTCCTCCGCGGCGGCCCTGCGGTCGGCGGTGGCGGCCGGCAGCCAGCCCCACTCGTGGAGCGCGGACCGTGTGAAGTCACGGGCCAGCGGCACGGTGCCGCTGGTCTCGCCGAGGGCGAGCGTACGGACGTCGGAAGCTTGGTCCATCAGCGCTTCACCTCACCGATCGACGGGACAGAGGGCAGGACGTACGGGCGGTACGGGGCCGGGTCGTGGAGGCGGGCCCGGCCGGGGGGTCAGCCGGGCAGGGCTGTGGCGAGTGTCTCGTGCACCGTGAAGACGGCCTCCGCGCCCGTGATGTGGAACACCCGGGCCACTGCGGGCCGCATCCCCACGAGATGGACGCCACCGCCGGCGGCGTCCGCCCTCAGCCGGGCGCCGAGGAGCACGTTGAGCCCGGTCGAGTCGCAGAACTCCAGGCCCGAGCAGTCGACGACGAGTCGCGAACGGCCCGCGTCCAGTGCCTGGTCCAGGGGGGAACGCAGCAGTTCGGCGGTGTAGTGATCGAGCTCACCCACCGGAGCCAGGAGTTCGGTCCGGTCCACGGTCCGGACCTCGACCCGCAACCGCGCGGGCGGTGCGCTGCCGATGCTCTCGCGGTCCATGGCCGTGCCTCTTCTCGCTCTCGCGGATGCCGACTGACGTGCCTCGAACCCTACAAGCGGGGCGCCCTCCGATGCACACGAGGTCCACCACATAACGGGACAAAGCGGATTATCGATACTTGCGGCCTTCGCCGTCGAGCAGGTAGGGCTAGTAGGGAACACCCGACACGACCGGCTTCGGAGGCGCCGCAAACCGCAGCAAAGACCCACGAAGGAGACCCATGTCACCCCGGCTCGACGCCCCGCGTACCCCCGACGCGCCGTCGGCAGCAGTCCCCCTGGACCATCCGCTCGACCACCTTGCCGAGCTCTCCCACGAGCTCCCGCACGCACTCCCGCACGACCGGGCGCTCACGCTCCCGTTCGACCGGCCGCTCGACGACATCGGACCGGTCGACGCGCGCGCCCTGTCGAAGCAGCTCTTCGCCCGGCTCGCCGAGCTCGAAGAGGGCACCCACGACCACGCGTACGTCCGCAACACGCTCGTCGAACTCAACCTGGCCCTGGTCAGGTTCGCCGCCGCCCGGTTCGGCACCCGCAGCGAGCCGATGGAGGACATCGTCCAGGTCGGCACCATCGGCCTCATCAAGGCGATCGACCGCTTCGAGCTCACCCGCGGCGTGGAGTTCCCCACCTTCGCGATGCCCACGATCATCGGCGAGATCAAGCGCTTCTTCCGCGACACCTCGTGGTCCGTGCACGTGCCGCGCAGGCTCCAGGAGCTGCGGCTCGACCTCGCCAAGGCGGGCGACACCCTCTCCCAGCGCCTCGACCGCGCGCCGACCGTCGCCGAACTCGCCGCGGAACTCGGCATCGCGCCGGAGGAGGTCGTCGAGGGCATGGCCGCGAGCAACGCGTACACCGCGAGCTCGCTCGACGCGCAGCCCGACGAGGAGGAGGGCCCCGGCGGCGAGGCCACGCTCGCCGACCGGCTGGGCTACGAGGACCACGGCCTCACCGGGATCGAGTACATCGCCTCCCTGAAGCCGATGATCGCCTCGCTGCCCGCCCGCGAGCGGCACATCCTCTCCCTCCGCTTCGTCTCCGGCATGACCCAGTCGGAGATCGGCATCGAGCTCGGCATCTCGCAGATGCACGTGTCCCGGCTGCTCGCCCGCACCCTCGCGAGGCTGCGCCGGGGGCTCACTCTGGAGGAATGACCTCCACCGGCTTCCCCGAGCCGCCAAAATGGCTGCGGAAAGGGCCCGTTCACGGTCTTTCGACCCGTGACGGGCCCTTCCGCATGCCGCGTCCCGAGCCACTCCCGCGGTCGCTCGCGCGACCAACCGCGCGACCGGGACGCCTTGTTGACGCGGCGTCCGGAATGGGCCACATTGAGCCCCGGGGTTCAGGGGGGAATCACATGTTTTCTGCGTACGCGGAACTGGAAGAACGCATGCGCGGCCGGCTCGGGGGCAGGGAGTGCCTCTACGTGCCGTCGTGCCGCTTCGGGCTCTACCTCGCGCTGCGGCACTGGTGCCGGCCCGGCGGCAAGGTGCTGATGTCACCGGTCAACGACGACGTCATCTTCTTCGTCGTCCTGGCCGCCGGGCTCCGCCCCGTCCAGGCACCGCTCGACCCCCGGGACGGCTCGATCGACACGGCCGCCGTGCCCGAGTCCGTCTGGCGGGACCTCTCCGCCGTCCTCACCACCAATCTGTACGGGAACCCCGACCCGGTTCCCGAGCTGCGGGGCCACTGCGACCGGCTCGGCATCCCGCTGATCGAGGACGCGGCCCACGCGATCGGCTCCACCGCCGGCGGGCGCCCGGTCGGCACGTACGGCGAGGCGTCCGTCTTCAGCCTCTCGAAGCACACCGGCGCCAAGACCGGCGGCTTCCTGACCCTCGCCGACCCGGCGCTGCGCGAGGAACTCGCCGCCGCCCGCGAGGCCTTGCTGCACCCGACCCGCCCCACCGCCGAACTCGCCCACCTGGTACGGCCCTACGCCGAGTCCACCCTGCGCGGACTGCGCCTGGTCGGGGCCGCGCGGGCGGCCGTCCGGCGGCTCGGCCTCGAGGAACGGGAGGAGATCCGGATGCCGCTCCGCGCCGGGGAGCTGACCCGGGCCCTCACGGCGGCGCCCGCACTCGAACCCTTCCACTCCTGGGTCCGGGTCGACATGCACGACTACCGGCTGCGGCCCGGCGCCGGCCGGCTCCGCCGCACCACCCGCAGGTTCGCCCGGCTCGACGACGTCCTCGACGCCCACCGGGCGGGCACCGCCCTGCTCCTGGCCGGCGAGTACGGCACGGCGGAGGTGTTCCCGGGCGGCGTGCCGGAGGAGCCCCCGACCGGCACGCCGCCGCAGCCGCTCTACCGGGTTCCGCTGCTCGTCGACGACCGGGACGCGGCCGTCGCCGCCCTCGCCCGGCGCCGGATCACCACCGGCTATCTCTACGACCCGCCGCTCGACAGCTACGCGGGAGAGGCCTTCACGGACCCCTCCCCCGCGCCGGAACCGGCCGCCTGGTTCGCCCGGCACGCCCTGCCGGTGGACCCGCGCCGGGCGGCCGAGGCCCTCGCGGTACTGCGCGGCGCCGGGATCCGCCCGGCGCGCCCGTCGATGGTCCCCGGCGGGTCACGGTGACGGAGACGGTACGGCTGCGGGGGTCCGACCGGGACGACGCGGCAGGCACGGCTGGCACGGCGAACTGCGCACCGGCGTCGGCCGGGGCGAAGGACGGCAAGGGGCCGGGCTCCGACTCGCGCTCGGGCTCACGCCCCGACTCGGGAGCCGACTCGGGCTCCGACTCCGCCGAAAACTCCATGTTCCGCAACGCCTATGCCCTGATGCTCTCCACCGGCGTCTCGGCCGCCCTCGGGCTCGGCTTCTGGCTGATCGCCGCCCGCTACTACTCGGAGGAGGCCGTCGGCCAGGGCTCCGCCGCCATCGCCGCACAGCGGATGCTCGCCTCGATCACGGCGACCACCCTGTCCGGCGCGGTCGTCCGGTACGTGCCGCGGGCCGGCCGCGCCACCGGCCCGCTGGTCGTGCGCCTGTACCTGTTCAGCACGGTCGTCGTCGCCGTGGCCTGCGGGATCTTCCTGCTCACCCTCGACCTGTGGGGGCCCTCGTACGCCCCGCTCGGCACCGTCTCCGCCGGGATCTTCTTCACCGCGTCCGCGGTCGGCTGGGCCCTGCTCACCCTCCAGGACGGAGTGCTCACCGGGCTGAGACGCGCGATCTGGGTCCCCGTCGGCAACGCCGTCTTCTCGCTCGGCAAGCTCGTCCTGCTCGTCCTCCTGGCGACCGCCGTGCCGATCCTCGGCGTCTTCGTCTCCTGGGCGGCGGCGATCGTGCTCTCCGTCCTGCCGCTGGGCTGGCTCGTGTTCCGCCGCCTCATCCCCCAGCAGGCCCGTGCCGACCGGGACCGCGAGCCGCCGAGCATGCGGGAGATCGGCCGGTTCATCGCCGGGGACTCCGTCGGCGCCTTCTTCAGCCTCATCATGATCAGCCTGCTGCCGGTGATGGTCGCCGTCCGCTTCGACGCCGCCCACAACGCCTTCTTCTACACGGCGTACACCGTCGGCGGCACCATGGAGTTCATGGCCATCAACATGGCCTCCTCGCTCACCGCGCACGCCTCGCACAGCCCCGAGTCCCTCGCCGAGGGGGTGCGGGGCGCGCTGCGCCGCATGGTGCTGCTGCTCGTCCCCGTCGTCCTCGTCCTCGTCGTCTTCGCGCCGCTGATCCTGGCCCCCTTCGGCCAGGGCTACCAGGACAACGGCTCCACCGTGCTGCGGCTCCTCGCCGCCGCGGCACTGCCCCGGGTCGCCGTCGAGCTCTACATCGGCGTGCTGCGGGTCCAGGGCCGTACGGGCATGCTCGCCGTCCTCCAGGGCGCCATGTGCGTCCTCGTGCTCGGCAGCGCGGCCGTGCTGCTCGGCCCGTACGGCATCAGCGGGGCAGGGATCGCCGTCCTCGGCGCGATGACCCTGATGGCGGTGGCCTGCGTGCCGGGCCTGCGGGCCACCCTCAAGGGCCGGACACCGGCCGAGCGCCCCCGGGCGGCGGCCCGGGTGAAGGAGCGCGAGGAGGACGGGTACGGCACCAACTGGGCGCGGGAGAGCGCCTATCTGCGGGGCGCGCACGAGTCGGTGACGCCGGCCTTCGGCATCCCGGTGTACGTGCCCCGGCAGCGTGACGACGAGCCCGCGGGCCCGCTCGCACGGCCCCTGCCGCCCCCGGCGTCCCGGCCCGAGACGCCGGACGCGCCCGACCGTTGGGGGACCTGGCTGTGGCCGGCGCTCGGCCTGGCGGCCGGTCTCTTCTGGTTCCCGCTCGCCCGGTCCGGCGAGCTGGACGTGGCGACGCTGTCCGGCACCGGACTGCTCGCCGCGCTGCCCCCGGTCACCCTCCTCGCCGGCCTGCTCCTGGTCGCCCTCCAGGGCGCGGCCGTCGGACTCCGCTTCTTCCGGCCCGCGTTCGCCGGGGCGGTCCTGCTCGCCACCTTCCTGGCCCTGCACACGGCGCCGCCGCTGCTCGGCCTGCGGCCGGCCGACGCGGCGGGTCCCGGGGCGACGCTCCTGGGCGAAGGCGTCGAGCGGGCGGTCGTCCCGATCGCGCTGCAGGCGCTGAGCCTGCTCCTGACGGCCGTGCTGCTGCGGGTGGTCGGGGTGGGCGCGCGGGTCACGGCCGGTGTGGTGTGGGTCCTGGTCTGGGCGGGCTGGGCGGGTCAGCAGGCCTTCGCCACCGCCCCGCTCCCGCTCTTCCTGGGCCTGGCCGGCGGCACGATGGCGGTGTGCGCCTTCCGGGGCCTGACGTCGGGGCGCCGCTGAGCGCGGCTGCTCGCGGGTCAGCGGTCCGGTACGTCCTGCCGGAAGTACGGGTCCCGCCCGGCGATCCGGTAACCCTCCAGGCCGGGCCCGGAGTCGACGGTCAGATCGCAGCCGGCCCCGGGCACGGCCCGGTTCCAGTGCACGTACGCCCGCGCCTCCGGCAGGGTCGGCGCCACCTTCGGGATCGCGGTGTACCAGTCGCGCTGCCGCTCGGGCCTCTTCGGGTCGGGGGCGGTGGAGAACTCGGAGAGCATGATCGGCTTGTCGTCGGAGATGTTCCTCCGGAGCCAGTCGTAGCTGGGGCGCTGGCTCCGCTCGAAGTCGAGCCAGTCCGGCGACTTGTGGCAGAGGTAGTAGTTGTACTGGTCCATGCCGATCCAGTCGACGTAGTCGTCGCCCGGGTAGAGCGCCTTCATCTGCTCGGCGTTGCCGAGCCAGCCGGAGACGGTCCACACCCACACCACGTTGGTGACGCCCAGCTTCCGGAAGCGGTCGTGGAGGTGGCGGTAGGCGGCGACGTACTCCTCGGGGGTCCCGGCGCCCTCGGGGATGCGGAAGTCCGCCTCCTGGTCGAAGGAGAAGAAGACCCGCTTGCCGTACTCCTTGATCCGCCGGGCCTGCGGGTCGATGACGGAGGTGTCGTACCGCCCCGAGGCGATGTTCTTCCAGCCGAGCTGTCTCTCGGTCCAGTTGGCGTGGTGCTTCTCGGTCCACACGGTGGACTCCCAGGCCAGCATGAGGAGTCGCTCGCGGCCGAGTTCACGCTCGTCGGGGGTGAGCAGTTCGCCGTCGGCCCTGCTCCCCGACATGTCGTGGTACGTGTACACGAGGTCGAGCTTGCGGCCGATCTTCTTCTCGAAGGCGTACACGGGCCGGGTGAGCGAGCTGTCCTCGTCGTGCGGGATGTACGCGCCCCACCAGGCCCCGCACGGGGCGACGAGGGCGGCGTCGGGGGTGCAGCGGTCGTCGCCCTCGGCGAGGGTCGACCAGACCCCGATGCCGGCGGTCAGCGCGCCGACCGCGGCGAGCGCGATCGCGAGCCGGGTCCAGGGGCCGGCCTGGGCGTGCCGCCCGGTCATCCGCCCCCACCGGTCCCTCGTTTGCGGAACTGCGGCGCGCGGAACCGGAGCGTGCGGGTCCGGGAGGGGCGGGCGCCGTCGCGCTCGACGGCCCCGCGCGTGGCGGCCGGCAGCGGGACTCCGGGCAGGGCGGCGACGACGCTCACGAAGAGGGCGAGGACGACGAGGAAGACGGTCAGCGAGAAGGCCTTCGCGAGGAACAGGGTGGTCGCGACGAGGGTGGCCACGGACAGACTGACCGGCGCGGCCAGCGCCAGCGCCTCGAGACGGGCGCCGGGGCGCAGTCCGAGCGGCTGCGGGAGCAGGAGGGCCAGGCCGGGCGCGAGCACGACGAAGGCGAGGACGGGGATCCAGCGCGCCGGGGAGCCGCCGGGGAGCGCGGTCGCCGCGAGGGCGACCCATCCGGAGGCCGCGAGCGCGGCTCTGCGCTGGACACGTGGGGTCAGGCGTGGGTGGGCCATGGCGTACCTGCTCCTCGTACGGGTGGGCGACGGGCGTGTCGTCGGCGGGGTGTTCGGCCAGCGGCGGGCGGTCGTGCTCGGCCGGTGGCGGGCGGTCGTGTTCAGCCGGTGGTGGTGGGCCGGTAGCGCAGGACGAGCCCGTACCTGCTCTCCTCCACGACCGCGAACAGCGGCGATGCCTTGAGCGCCGTGCCGAGGCGGTCGAAGCCGCCCGCCGGGAGGTAGCCCTCGCCGATGACGGCCTCGCCCTGGGTGGGGGTGAGGATCACATAGGCCGGGCGGCCCGCGGGGATGCCGCCGGCGAGGTAGCCGGCCGGGTCCTTCAGCATGCGGAGGTTCTCGTCGACCTCCTGCTCGGTGAAGAACCAGCGCTCGTAGTGGTCGTAGCGGTAGTACGAGTCGGCGAACGCGCCGGTCGCGGCGAGGATCAGCGCCCCCTCGGGCGCCCGGTCGAAGGCGCGGCGGGTGAGGGCGGTCTCGCCGGGCGGTGCGTAGTGCATGCCCTCCTTGCCGTAGTACGAGGGCAGGAAGCCGGCGAGCATGGCGACGAGGGTGAGGGGCAGCGCGACGGTGGCCGTGCGGCGGGCGATCGTGGCGGCGCGGCTCGCGGCCCCGGCGGCGGGGACGAGCGCGGCGGCCGCGAAGAAGGCGGCGCCGGGAAGACCGAAGAGGTAGACCCGGAAGATCATCTCGCCGCCGTAGTCGTTCACGGCGAACATCGGAAGGGGCGCCGCGGCGGTGAGCAGCAGCGGCAGCGCGCTGCGGACCAGCCTGCGGCGGAGGAGCACGGCGGCGGCGGCGAGACCGCCGAGGGCGAGCACCATCAGGATGTTGGCGCTGCCGACGAGTTCGGGGCCCGGCCCGGTGGGGTCGCCCGCGAAGCCGGGGCGCGAGTTGCCGAGCAGGTCGCCGGCCTTCTCGCGCAGGGTGCCGAGCGTGTCGAGGAACAGCTCCCGGCCCATGGTCAGGTTCCAGACCAGCATGATCAGCCCGGTGACGGCGAGGAGCCCCAGGTTGCGGTAGCGCCGGGTGAGGCAGAGGGCGAAGAGGCTCGCGCACAGCATCACCGGGGTGAGCTGGTGCGAGGCGTTGATGGTGGCGATGATCGGGACGAGGAAGAGGACCGCGACGGCCCGCTGCCGGGTGGTCGTGGGCGGCGGTACGGCCGCGGCGGCCGGGTCGAGCGTGGCGCGGTCGCGGAGTGTGCCCGCCGATCCGGGCAGGACGAAGTGCCGGACGACGACGGCGAAGACGGTGAGGTAGAGCAGGTACGAGAAGCCCTGCGGGGAGAGGTAGTCCTGGCCCACCCAGTTCGCGAGCTGGAAGATCCACACACCGGTCCACACGAGGCGCCAGTCGTCGCTGAACGTGCGGTAGACGAGGATCAGGACGGGGACGGTCAGCAGACCGAGCGCGACGGGCGCCCAGTTGATGAACGAGGCGGCGGCGTCCACCCCGAAGGCACGGACGAGGGCGGCGTCCAGCGAGAAGAAGCCGGGCCACTGGTCATAGGCGGACATGCCGCCGGAGAGCTCGGTCCCCGGGTGGACGGCGCCCTGGTCGAGCAGCCTGCTGATGATCGCGTCGTGCTTGGACGCCCAGGCGTAGCGGACGGTGTCGTAGAGGATCGCGGGCGGCGCCTTGAGGGCGACGAGCATGGCGGCGCAGTAGGTGGCCGGCCAGAGGGGCGCGGTGCCGGCGCGGCGCAGGGTGATGACGAAACCGCAGGTGAGGATGGCGAGGGCGGCGTAGAAGGTGAGGGGGAAGCGGTCGAGGAGACCGAACTCGTCCATGCCCCGGAAGTCGATGCCGGGCAGCGCCCAGAGCCAGAGGGCGCCGGCGACGAGGAGGGGGACGAGGTTGAGGGCGTCGGGGGAACGGAGGACGGCGGCGAACCGGCCCCGGGGGGCGGTGGCCCGCTCCCCTGCCGCCGGGCCCTTTGCCGCCCCGTCTTTTGCCGCCCGGTCTTTTGCCGCCCGGCCCCCGGCCTCCCGCTCCCCGGCCTCCCGCACTCCTGCCTCCCGCACTCCTGCCTCCCGGTCCTCCGCCTCCCGGTCCGTGGCGGAGGGCTGCGGTGGCACACCGCTCCCGGTCACCGGTGCGGGCCCCTGACGCTGCACGGCCTCTCCCCCCACGAACTGTCCTTTTCGACGAAGTACAGGAAGGTACTTCGGTCTTGTTCGGGCTTTCAACTGCCGGTCGGATCGCCGGAGTCGTCGATCTTCGGAGACACCGGCACTCAGCCGGCGAACTCGGGCCCCTTCACCAGGGCACGGGCTCTGCGGTACATCCGCCAGCCGACCGTGGGCAGCGAGTCGGGGTACGGCGCGGCCTTCGCTCCGCGCCCCTCCATCCACTGCTCGACGTCGGCGACGGTGTGACCGCGGCGCAGGATCAGCCGGGCGATGCGGTAGATCTCGTCGCTCCCGGAGCTGAGCGCGTGCCGGACGGCGACGGCCGAGGTGTACCCGGCGGCCGCGGCGGCCCGCCGTACGGCCGGGCTGTTGTAGCCGTGCGGGTAGGCGAGATGGCGGACCTCGTGCCCGAGGACGTCCTCCAGCACCGCCTTGGACTCGCGCAGTTCCCGGCGGAGCGCGGCCGGTGCGAGGGTGTCGAGCTGCGGGTGGGTGGCGGTGTGCGCGCCGACCTCCATCCCGTACTGCTCAAGGAGCGGCGCCTGGGCGAGGGTCATCATCGGCGCGGGCGGCAGCAGACAGGGCCGGCCGCGGGTGATGGCCCCGGTGGTGAGGTACGCGGTGGACGGCAGACCGCGGGCGGCGAGGGCCTCGGCGGTCGGCCCCACCAGATCGGCGAAGCCGTCGTCGAAGGTGAGGACGACGGGCCGGGGCGGCAGCGGGGCGCCGGTGGCGAAGTACGCGGCGAGGGTGCCGACGGTGACGGCGGTGCGGCCGCTGGCGACGATCGCGTCGAGCTGGGCGGCGAACTCCTTGGGGGAGACGGTGAATTCGGCGATCCAGTCCGGGGGGTCCTCCATCACGGCGTGGTAGAGGAGGACGGGTATGCGCGAGCGCGCGGCGGTGCCGGTCATCGGGTCACCGCCGAACCGCCGCGCGGTGCCTGCACGCGAGCCGTGGCGCGGGCCCGCGTACGGGCCTGGGTGCGGGCCTTGGCGTATCCGATCGGGCCGTAGAGCATGCCGCGCCGCTCCAGCCGGGAGAGGGAGGCGGGCCAGGGGTGGTGCTGGGTGCCGTGCTCGCCGGGAACGCCGCCCTCGGGGGTCTCCCCCCGCTGGGCGGTCATGGTCCGGGCGTACGCGAGGCCCCGCGGCAGCCGGGCGAGCAGGGCGGGCAGCAGGCGGGGGCTGCGTACCAGGGTGGCGGTGAGGTACGCGGTGAGCCCGGCGCCGTAGCCGTACGCCTGGTTCCGCAGGTCCTGCCAGGTGTCGCGGTGGTGGTGCCAGACGAGGGCCTCGGAGGTGTAGCGGAGGCGGAAGCCGGCGGCGAGGACGGCGACGAAGGCGTACAGGTCGTCGCCGCCGCGTGCGGCGGTCCCGGTACCGGTCGCCGGGTCGAAGCCGCCGGCCCGGCGGAGGGCGTCGGCGCGGAAGGCCATGTTGGCGCCGGAGCCGAAGCTGCCGGCGGTGAAGGGGAAGAGCGGCTCGTCGGCGGGCGGTTGAGCCGGATCGTAGAGACGGGGCGCGAAGCCCTTGGCGAAGCCGCCGTGGGATTCGAGGAGGATCTGGGCGGGGGTGCCGAGGCGCGCGGGCAGGATCAGGCCGGTGACGCAGCCGAGGCCGGGATCGGTGGCGAAGGGCGCGGTGAGGGCGCTCAGCCAGCGCGGGTCGGCGATCACGTCGTCGTCGGTGAAGGCGACGACGGCCCCCTCGGCGGCGGCGAGGCCGGTGTTGTGGGCGGTGGCGAGACCGGGGGTGTCCTCGCGCACGTACCGGACGCGGTCGGCGTACTCGGCGTACTTCCGGGTGACGAGCTCGTGGGTGTCGGTGGTGCGGGGCGCGTTGTCGACGACGATCAGCTCGAAGTCCGGGTGGTCCTGGGCGAGCAGCGAGTCGAGGGCGCGGGCGAGGGACTCGGGGCGCTCGCGGGTGGCGACGACGACGGAGGTACGCGGCGGAGCGGGCGCGTCGAGCACGTCGAGCGCGGGAGGCCGGGCGGCGGCGAGGCGTTCGGCGTCGGTCCCGGGCCTCCCCGCTTCGGCGAGCCGTCGCCGGGCGAGGGCGGCGAGCACCTCGGCGGGGTCCTCACCGGCGGGGACGGTCCCGACGACGGTGGCGGCGGGCCGGCCCCTGAGCCGTACGAGCGCGTAGACGTCACCGGGCACGACGGCCGGCGCGCCGGGCGCGGGCCGGAAGCCGAGGACGGGCCCGTCGGGCGCGTCGAGATCGAGCTCGGCGACGGAGAGGGGCCGGGGGGCGGGGGTGCTGCTCATCGGGGGTCTCCCCAGAGACGTACGGAGGCGGGTGCGGCGGGTGCGACATGGGGGGCGGCTAGGGCGTGCGGGGCAGACGGGGCGGATGGGGCTCGTTCGGCGGGCGGGCCGGGTACGGCGGGCGCCCGCCGGCCACGCGCGGACGCGGCCGCGTACCCGGGCACGGTCACGGTCACGGGCACAGGCACAGGCACAGGCACAGGCACAGGCATCGGCATGGGCACGGTCACGGTCACGGTCACGGGCACCGACGCGGCCGGCGGCGCCGTGGTGGGGCTAACGGTGGCCCCGCAGGCGGGCGAGACCGTTGAGGACCGCGCGCCCCCGGGCCGCGAGGGCCGGCCGGGTGCGGACGAAGCGGTGCACGCGCAGCGGGGGCTCCCGGCGCAGCCAGTGCACCGCGCCCAGCACACCCGGCCGGACGACGGCACCCTCGTACACCGTCAACTCCCCCGTCTTCAGGGCGTCCTTGTACTCGGCGGCGCCGCGCCCCAGGTCCAGCATCCCGATCCCGGCGGCGGCCGCGGCCTCGGCCATCCGCAGATGGAGGACGAGCCCCGGCGAGTACTTCGCGAACTCGGGGTCGTACGCCGGGAACCAGCAGGACAGCACGGTCCGGGACCGCAGCCCGAAGTGGGCGGCGATCGGGCGCTCCCCCACGTACAGCACGGACAGGACTCCGGAGCAGCCGGGCGTACGGAGCGTGTGGAGGCGGCGGACGAGCACGCTGATCCACTCCTGGGCGAAGCGGTCGCCGCGGCCGGTCCTGCGGTACTGGGCGGACTTCCACGCCATGAGGGTGCGCAGGGCCGCCGGATCGCGCTCGTCGAAGACGAAACGCACCTCGCCGTCGGCCTGGCGGCCGAGCTTGCGCTCCTTGGCGAGGGTGGTCTTGAGGAACTTGGGCGACTGGACGCGGAGCAGGGCCTCGTAGGCCGCGTACCCCTCGCCGACGTCGATCACGGGCGAGGCGAACGACTCGGTGGCGGCGCCCTCGAAGACCGGCTGCCCGTCCTCCAGGTTGTCGAACTGCCAGACGGCGAGACCACAGGCGCGCAGCAACGCCCGTGCGCCCGGCCGCAGTCCGGAGCGCAGGACCGCTCCCTGACTGTCGGAGACCCCGAAACCGATCGCGCGGCCCCCGCCGAGCAGGCCCTTCTCGTACGGGAAGAAGCCGACCGGCTCGCCGTCCTCCCACCAGACGGCGACCCGCGAGCGCGGGCGGACCTCGGCGACCGCGCGGGTGAACTCCGGTTCCATGAAGGGGTTCGCGGGCCCGCCGGCTTTGGCGCGCAGCTCCCGCCATGCCTCGGTCTCGCGCTCGCCCAGCTCCCCCGGCCGCACGACGCGCACGCTCACAGCACTCACCTGCCGACCCCCCGGTCTACCCCCTGAGCACTACCAGGACAGGACGGTACCGGTCCGTGGTCACCCGTGGCAGGGATACTGGGCCTTTCCGTGACCAACCCGTGAAGGAGGGGACATGACGGGGATCCATGGTGATCAAGAGGCTCGTGAGGTGGCCGAGTTGGAGATCATCGGGTGGGGCAGGACCGCGGACGTGTACGCGCTGCCGGGGGACGAGGCGTGGGTCCTGCGGCGCAACCGGGACGGCGGCGGCACTGCGCGGGAGGCCGAGGTCATGACGCGGCTGGCGCACCAGGGCTACCCGGTCCCGGCGGTGCTGCGCGCGGAGGGGCCCGATCTGGTGATGGAGCGCCTCACCGGGCCCTCGCTCCTGGACGCCCTGCTGGCCGGCACGTACGAACCGGAGCCGGCGGGCGCGCTGATCGCGGACCTGCTGGCGAGGCTGCACGCGCTGCCGGGGTCGCCGCCGGCGCATCTGGACCTGCACCCCGGAAACGTCCTTCTGACGCCCGACCGGGGCCCTGTCGTCATCGACTGGGAGACGGCCGAGGAGGGTCACCCGCCGGGCCTCGACCACGCGATGTCGGCGCTGCTCCTCGCGGAGGTGGCGGTCTCCCCGGCCCCGTACGCCCCGGGCGCCCGGGCGGGCCTGGCCGCGCTCCTGTCGGCCGCGACGGCCCCGGTCCTGCCGCACGTCGGCACGGCCCGGGTCCGCCGCGCGGCGGACCCGGGCCTGACGGAGGGGGAGGTCGCGGCGCTGGGCGCGGCGGCGGAACTGGTGACGGAGCTGGCGGCGTCCCGGGCTGCCTGAGCGGCGAGTTCACACAGTCCGCCGGGCAGCGCCCCCGCGGAAATCCGGTGGCCCGCCGCCCGGCGCCGTCGGTACCGTCGGGGCCCCGCGGACCGCGTCCGCGGGGCCCTGCGTGAGAGAGAGTGAACACCGTGACCGCCGCCCACCGCCCGACGACGACTCTGTGGCGCCCCACCGGCCCGACCGAGCTGGACCTCGTGCGGGAGCTGGAGTGGCGGGCCTGGCCGCCGCGGCTGCCGGAGCAGCCGATCTTCTACCCGGTCCTCAACGAGGAGTACGCGGTGATGATCGCGCGCGACTGGAACGTCAGGCACGACGGCGCCGGCTTCGTCACGCGCTTCGAGGTCGACACGGAGTTCCTACGCAGGTACCCGGTCCAGCAGGCGGGCGGGCGGACGATCCTGGAGCTGTGGGTGCCGGCCGAGGAGCTCGACGAGTTCAACGCGCACCTCGTGGGCGAGATCGAGCTGGTTCACGAGTTCCGCTGAACGCCGGCTCGCTAGGGTGCGGTCATGGGAGCACTGACGACCGCCGTACACGAGCGCGAGGAAGCCGCCCGGTTCCCCGCCCGGCCCGGCGGCTTCGAACGCGAGAACGAGCCCTACGAGCCGCACCTGCAGGTCGGGAGCCACCGATGACGATCCGCCGCGCGGTCCCCAACCTCCACACCGCCTCCCCCGGGGAGAACCGCGACTTCTACGCGCTGCTCGGGTTCGAGGCGGTGATGGACCACGGCTGGATCACCACCCTCGCCTCCCCTTCGGCCCCCACGGCCCAGATCAGCCTGATAACCCACGACCTGACCGCACCGGTCGCCCCGGACCTCAGCGTGGAGGTCGACGACGTGGACGCGGCGTACGCGACGGTCCGCGCGTCGGGCGCCGAGATCGTCCACCCCCTGACCGACGAACCCTGGGGCGTGCGGCGCTTCTTCACCCGCGACCCGGACGGCCGTGTGATCAACGTCCTGAGCCACCGGTCCTAGGGTGTGTCCTGCCGATCAGGCCGGACACCCCTGGCGTTCCCGGGCCCGGTCACGACCCGTTCGGCTTCCGCTTCACCTCGGTGACGTCCACGCTCTGCGTCACCGGCGCCCCGAAGGGTTCCGCGAGCACCGTGTCGGCGGTCGAGACGACCTCCACGACCAGGTTGTCGATCACGCCCGTGGAGCGGAGGTCGAGTCGCACCCGGGGCCTGCCTCCGTGGTCCGGCATCCGGTGAATGGCCTCGGGCAGGTAGTCCAGAGCGATCAGCGCCTTGCGCAGCTCCGCGTAGTCGGCCGGGCCCGCGCCGTCGAACGCGTTCAGGATGCGATCGACGTGTGCGTGCCCGACGCAGGCGCCGAGAGGGGACAGGACCGTCTCCACGGCAGGCTCGGAGGACGGCGGCTCGGTGGCGTCGCCGGGCAGCGGAGCCGGCGGGGCGCTCCGTGTCGGCTGCTCCTCCGGAGCCGGCTCGGCGAGGTCGTCGGTCGACGGGAGGGCGGGCAACTCGGGCATGGTGCCGGGCTCGCACGTGTTCGTGATGCGGATCTCCAGCGCCATCGACCTGACCGCCGGGTCGGGGTGCTCCGCCAGGGCTTCCGGCGGGACCATCCGCTCCGGGGTCGCCGTCGGCTTCGGCTTCGCCGTGGCGGTGGCGGTGGCGGTGGTGTCGACGGCGGACACCTTCGCCTGGGCCTTGCCCGTGGCGTCCGCGGTACCGCAGGCGGACACGGCCATGCCGCCGAGCGCGGCTGCCAGGACGATCTTCGTGAAGCGGGTCGCGTTCCTCATGCGGGAATCATGCGAGCGGGCGATGCCCGCCCACATGAGTACCTCTACTCAACGCATCCTGTGATCAACCGGACCGCCCGGCGCCACTTCGGCGCCTCGTCACGCCCTCAGGCCACCCGTACGCCCGCCCGCCAGACCTCCGTCACCAGCGGGACGCCCGGGCGGTACGCCAGGTGCACGTGGGACGGGGCGTCGAGGAAGGTGAGGTCCGCGCGCGCGCCCGGCGTCAGCCGGCCGACGTCCGTGCGGCGCAGGGCCGCCGCGCCGCCCGCCGTGGCCGACCAGACCGCCTCGTCCGGGGTCATGCCCATGTCCCGTACCGCGAGGGCGATGCAGAAGGGGACCGAGGACGTGAAGGACGAGCCCGGGTTGCAGTCCGTGGACAGGGCGACCGTCACGCCCGCGTCCAGGAGG
Source organism: Streptomyces sp. CB02980 (assembly GCF_014451325.2). Classification (GTDB taxonomy): domain Bacteria; phylum Actinomycetota; class Actinomycetes; order Streptomycetales; family Streptomycetaceae; genus Streptomyces. Next base: position 30,732 of record NZ_JACSCH020000015.1, read on the forward strand.
CGGCGCGCGTTCGGCCACTCCGCGCGGGTGGAGAACTCCGCGCCCGGGAGGAGGGTCGCGACCGTCGATCCGTTCGCCAGCGCGTCCACGTCAGCGTCCGTCAGGTGCGTGCAGTGGTCCGCGCTCGCCGCGTCCAGCTCCACCGCGAGCTGGACGCCGGGGCCGTACGTGAGCTGGTTCGCGTGCACCCGGGGGTGCAGGCCCTTCGCCTTGCCTGCGGTCAGGATCGCGCGCGCCTGGTCGCCGTCGAACGCGCCCTTCTCGCAGAAGACGTCCACCCAACGGGCGTACGGGGCACACGCGTCCAGCATCTCGCCCGTCACCAGGTCCACGTACGCGGCCGGGTCGTCGGCGTAGTCGGGGGAGACGATGTGCGCGCCGAGGTACGTGACCTCGTCGGTGTGCTCGGCCGCGATGCGCAGCGCACGTGCCTCGTCCTCGACCGTGAGGCCGTAGCCCGACTTGGTCTCGAAGGTCGTCGTGCCCTGGCGGAGGGCCTCGCGGAGGTAGCGGGCGACGTTCGCGGAGAGCTCGGCGTCGGTCGCCGCGCGGGTCGCCGCGACCGTGGTGCGGATGCCGCCGGCCTTGTAGGGCCGGCCGGACATGCGGGCGCTGAACTCGGCGGTGCGGTCGCCCGCGAAGACGAGGTGGGAGTGGGAGTCCACGAAGCCGGGGATCACCGCCCGTCCACCGGCGTCGACCCGGTTGTCAGTGGCCGGTGCTTTGCTGGATTCACCGACCCAGACCACGCGGTCGCCGTCCATGACGACGGCCGCGTCCTGGATCAGACCCAGGGCACTTCCATCACCGAGGGAGGGATCGTTCGTGACGAGGCTGGCGATGTTGACGATGGCGGTGGCGGTCGTCGCCACGGCGCTGTTCGCGCTCGTGGGGGCGGAGCTCGCCACCGGGTTGTTCGTCGCCGCGGGTCCGGTGTTCATCGTGAGAGGTGTCTCCTTCAGGCGCTTCAGCCGCGCAGTGCGGCGATCGAGTCCGCGAGGGCACGGGGCACGTCCGGCACGGTCTGGTGGACCCCGTCCCGTACGACGTGACGTCCGCCCACGACCGTGTGCCGGACGTCCGCTGCCGACGCTGCGAATACCGCCGTCTCGGCTGCCAGACGCGGTACCGGTCCCGCTGTCCTGACCGAGTCGAGCGCGATCGTCGTGAAGTCGGCGAGGGCGCCGGCCTCCAGGGTGCCCGCGTCCGCCCAGCCGAGGGCCGCGTGACCGTCCGCCGTGGCCGCGCGGAGGAGGGCCGCCGCCGTCCAGTGGCCCCGGGTGCGGGTGCGGAGGCGTTCGTTCAGTTCCATCGCGCGCGCCTCCTCCAGGAGGTCGATCACCGCGTGGCTGTCGCTGCCCAGGGACAGCGGGGAGCCGGCCCGCTGGAGGGCTACGGCCGGGCCGATGCCGTCGGCCAGGTCCCGTTCCGTCGTGGGGCACATGCACGTGCCGGTGGACGTCGAGCCGATCAGGGCGATGTCGGCATCGGTCATGTGGGTGTTGTGGACGCCCGTCGTCCGGGCGCCGAGCACTCCGTGGTCGGCCAGGAGCTGGGTGGGCGTGCGGCCGTGGGCCGCCAGGCAGGCGTCGTTCTCGGCGGTCTGCTCCGAGAGGTGGACGTGGAGGGGGGCCTGCCGGTCCTGGGCCCAGCGGGCCACCGTCGACAGCTGGTCCGCCGGGACCGCGCGTACCGAGTGGATCGCCGCCCCGATCCGTACGCCGTCCCGTTCCTTCAGGCCGCTCGCCCGCTCGGCCCAGGCCTCGGCCGTGCCGTCGGAGAAGCGGAGCTGGTGCCGGTCGGGTGCGGCGCCGAAGCCGGCGGAGAGGTACGCCGTGTCGAGGAGGGTGATGCGGATGCCCGCCTCGCCGGCGGCGGCGATCAGGGCCTCGCCCATGGCGTTGGGGTCGGCGTACGGGGTGCCGCCGGGCGCGTGGTGGAGGTAGTGGAACTCGCCGACGGCGGTGATGCCCGCCAGCGCCATCTCCGCGTACACGGCGCGGGCGAGGGCGAAGTAGCTGTCGGGGGTGAGGCGTTGGGCCACGTTGTACATGACCTCGCGCCAGGTCCAGAACGTGCCGGAGCCGACCTGGACCGTGCCGCGCAGGGCGCGGTGGAAGGCGTGCGAGTGGGCGTTCGCCAGGCCCGGGATCGTCAGGCCGCGCAGCACGACGGCGCCGGGCGGCGGGGCGTCGACCCCGGTGCGGACGGCGGTGACGCGGCCGTCCGAGGAGACCTCGAGGGCCACGCCCGGCTCGACGTTCGTGTCGAGCCAGGCGTGTTCCAGCCAGTACGTCGTCAGCGGCACGCCAGCTCCTCCAGTACGTCGGCGAGTGCGAGGACCCCGGCCACGCAGTCGTCCTCGGCCGCGAACTCGGCCGGGGAGTGCGAGACGCCGGTGGGGTTCCGTACGAACAGCATGGCGGTCGGAATCGATTCGGAGAGGATTCCCGCGTCGTGTCCGGCACCGGTACCGAGGACCGGGACCTTTCCGGACTCACCCAGGATCCGGGACAGCTCGTCGCGCAGGGCGTGCGAGAAGTCCACGATCGGGGTGAAGGACTCCCGGACGACCGTGAGGTCGATGCCGTGCCGCTGGGCGTAGTCGCGGGCCGCCGTCTCGACGCCCGCCACGACCGTGTCGAGCGCGTCCTGGTCGGCGGCGCGGGCGTCGAGCCAGCCGCGGACCAGGGACGGGATGGCGTTGACGCCGTTCGGCTCGACCGCGATCTTGCCGAAGGTGGCGACGGCGCCCGCGAGCTCCGCCTCGCGGCGGGCGGCGAGGACCGTCTCCGCGTAGGTGAGCATCGGGTCGCGGCGGTCGACCAGGCGGGTGGTGCCCGCGTGGTTGGCCTCGCCCGCGAAGTCGTACCGCCAGCGGCCGTGCGGCCAGATGGAGGAGGCGATGCCGACGGAGTCCCCGGACAGGTCGAGGGCGCGGCCCTGCTCGACGTGGAGTTCGACGAACGCGCCGATGCGGGAGAGCCGTTCGGGGTCGGCGCCGATGGTCGAGGGGTCGTGGCCGGCCGCCTCCATGGCCTGCGGGAGGCTGATGCCGGAGGCGTCGCGGAGCTCGTACGCCTGCTCCTTCGTCAGCCGGCCGGCGGTGAGGCGGGAGCCGACGCAGGCGAGGCCGAAGCGGGCGCCCTCTTCGTCGCCGAAGTTGGTGATGGCGAGCGGGCGCTTGAACGAGACGCCGCGCGAACGGAGTTCGTCGAGGGCGGCGAAGGCGGAGACGACACCCAGGGGGCCGTCGAAGGCGCCGCCGTCCGGGACGGAGTCCAGGTGGGAGCCGGTGACGACGGCGTCCCCCGCGGCGGGGTCGCCGAGCCAGGCCCACTGGTTGCCGTTGCGGTCGGTCTCGACGTCCATGCGGCGGGCCTCGGCCTGCATGCGGAACCAGAGGCGGCAGTCGGCGTCGGCCTCGGTCCAGGCGTAGCGCCGGTAGCCGCCCGAGGCGGCGCTGCGGCCGATGGGCCGCAGCGACCGCCACATGGCGTCGAAGCTCGCGCTCACGCGTCGTCGCCCTCGCGCATCGGGACGCGGACGCCGCGCTCGTCGGCGACCCGCTCCGCGATGTCGTAGCCCGCGTCGACGTGGCGGATGACGCCCATGCCGGGGTCGTTCGTCAGGACGCGGCGGATCTTCTCGCCCGCGAGCTTCGTGCCGTCGGCCACCGAGACCTGACCGGCGTGGATGGAACGGCCCATGCCGACGCCGCCGCCGTGGTGGATGGAGACCCAGGACGCGCCGGAGGCGACGTTCACCATGGCGTTGAGGAGCGGCCAGTCGGCGATGGCGTCGGAGCCGTCGAGCATGGCCTCGGTCTCGCGGTACGGGGAGGCCACCGAGCCGCAGTCGAGGTGGTCGCGGCCGATCGCGAGGGGCGCGGCGAGGGTGCCGTTGCCGACCATGTCGTTGAACATGTCGCCGGCCTTGTCGCGCTCGCCCTGGCCGAGCCAGCAGATGCGGGCGGGCAGGCCCTGGAAGTGGACGCGCTCGCCGGCCATCTTGATCCAGCGGTGCAGGGACTCGTTCTCCGGGAAGAGGTCGAGGATCGCCTTGTCCGTCTTGTGGATGTCCGAGGCCTCGCCGGACAGGGCCGCCCAGCGGAACGGGCCCTTGCCCTCGCAGAACAGCGGGCGGATGTACGCCGGGACGAAGCCGGGGAAGGCGAACGCGCGGTCGTAACCGGCCAGCTGGGCCTCGCCGCGGATCGAGTTGCCGTAGTCGAAGACCTCGGCGCCCGCGTCCATGAAGCCGACCATGGCCTCGACGTGCTTGGCCATCGACTCGCGGGCGCGGGTCGTGAACCCGGCCGGGTCCTTGGCGGCGGCGTCGGCCATGTCGTCGAAGGCGATGCCGACCGGGAGGTAGGCGAGCGGGTCGTGGGCGCTCGTCTGGTCGGTGACGATGTCGATCGGGGCGCCCTCGGCGAGCATCTGCGGGAGCAGCTCGGCGGCGTTGCCGAGGAGGCCGATGGAGAGCGGGCGGCGGGCGTCGCGGGCCTCGGTCGCCAGCTGGAGGGCGTGGGCCGGGTTGTCGGCCTTGACGTCCAGGTAGCGGTGCTCGATGCGGCGCTCGATGGCGCGCGGGTCGACGTCGATGCAGATCGCGACGCCGTCGTTCATCGTCACGGCGAGGGGCTGGGCGCCGCCCATGCCGCCGAGGCCGGCGGTGAGGGTGATCGTGCCGGCCAGGGTGCCGTTGAACTTCTTGGCCGCGACGGCCGCGAAGGTCTCGTACGTGCCCTGGAGGATGCCCTGGGTGCCGATGTAGATCCAGGACCCGGCGGTCATCTGGCCGTACATGGTGAGGCCGAGCTGCTCCAGGCGCCGGAACTCCTCCCAGTTGGCCCAGTCGCCGACCAGGTTGGAGTTGGCGATGAGGACGCGCGGGGCCCACTCGTGGGTCTGCATGACGCCGACGGGGCGGCCGGACTGGACGAGCATCGTCTCGTCCTGCTTCAGCGTCCGGAGCGTGCGGACCATGGCGTCGAAGGAGCGCCAGTCGCGGGCGGCCTTGCCGGTGCCGCCGTAGACGACGAGCTTGTCGGGGTGCTCGGCGACCTCGGGGTCGAGGTTGTTCTGGAGCATCCGGAGGGCGGCCTCCTGCTGCCACCCCAGGGCGCTCAGTTCCGTACCGCGCGGGGCCCGTACGGGGCGGGGTCCTGACATGGCGGTGCCTCCTCGAATGTCGTTCAGATATTCACATCCTGGCGTCTTGAATAGTTGTAGTCAACAGCTGCGGGGCCGCACGTCCCGGTGATGGGATGGACACATGGCCTCCTCCCGCCGCGATCTCGCCGTCCGCGCCGCCGTCGACCAAGGACTCCTCTCCTCCGCCGAACCGGTCGTCGCCCTCCTCGACACCGCCGGCATCCGCACCTCCGCAGCCGCCCTGACCAGCGCGTTCGCCGCCGTCACCGACGCGCCCGTGCTGCACGCCTTCGCCGTCAAGGCCACCCCTCTCGTCCCCGTGCTCCGCCTTCTGCACGAGGCCGGGCTCGGCGTCGAGGTCGCGAGCCCCGGCGAGCTGGCCCTCGCGCGCGCCGCCGGAGTCCCACCCGCCGAAACCGTGCTCGACTCCCCCGCCAAGACCCCCGCCGAGCTGCGCCAGGCCCTCGCGCTCGGCATCGCCGTCAACGCCGACAACCTCCAGGAACTGGCCAGGCTCGACGCGCTCGTCGCCTCCGCGCCCACCGCCTCACCGCTCGGGATCCGGGTGAACCCGCAGGTCGGAGCCGGTTCCATCGGCGCCCTCTCGACCGCGACCGCCACCTCCAAGTTCGGCGTGGCACTCCGCGACGAGGGCGCCCGCAAGGCCGTCGTCCAGGCCTACCTGGAGCGGCCCTGGCTGACCCGGCTGCACACCCACACCGGCTCCCAGGGCGTCCCGCTCGCCCTGATGGCCGAAGGCGTCGGGGAGGCGTACGCGCTCGCCGAGGAGATCAACCGCACGGTCGGCCGGCAGCAGATCGACACCCTCGACATCGGTGGCGGCCTGCCGGTCAACTTCCACTCCGACGAGGAGACGCCGACGTACGCGGAGTACGCCCGGCTGCTCGCCGACACCGTCCCCGGGCTCTTCGACGGCCGCTACGGCCTGGTGACCGAGTTCGGCCGATCGCTGCTCGCCAAGCACGGCACGGTCCTCGCCCGGGTGGAGTACACCAAGACCTCCGGCGGCCGCCCCATCGCCGTCACCCACGCGGGCGTACAGCTGGCCACCCGGACGGTCTACGCCCCCGACGCCTGGCCGCTGCGCGTCCTCGCCTACGACTCCGAGGGCCGCCCCCGCACCGGGGAGACCACCGTCCAGGACGTGGCGGGCCCCGCCTGCTTCGCCGGGGACCTGCTCGCCACCGGGCGGGAGCTGCCGCTGCTGCACCAGGGCGACGTGGTCGCCGTCCCGGACACCGGCGCCTACTACTTCGCCCACCACTACGCGTACAACAGCCTGCCCCGGCCGGGCATCCACGGCTTCACGGTGACGGAGAACGGCGGCGGGGACGGGGGTGAGGGCGGCGACGGGGTGGTCGCCTTCACGACCGTACGGAAGCCCCAGACGCTCGCGGAGATCGTCGCCGAGTCGGGCGGGGCGCACGCGAACGCCCTCGTCGGGTAGCGCGGGCCGTGCGTCGCGGTTTCGATGAAGCCATGACTGGAACGGGAACCGGCTCGAACACCACGACCGTCGTCGTCGAGCGGCGGGTCGACGCCTCCCCCGGGCGGGTCTGGGAGTCGATCACCGACCTGCCGGACATGCCCCGCGTCCTCTCGGGCGTCCAGCGGGTCGAGGTGCTCACCGAGGGCGGCTTCGCCGTGGGCACCCGCTGGCGCGAGACCCGGCGGATGCTGGGCAAGGAGGCCACCGAGGAGATGCTGGTGACGGAGTGCGAGCCGCCGGACCGGTACGTCACGGTCGCCGACTCGCACGGCATGCACTACGTCTCCGAGATCACCCTCACGCCCGACGGAGCGGGGGCGACCACCCTGCGGATGACGTTCTCCGCCCGGCCCTCCCGCGGCCGCCGGCAGGGCTTCCTGGGGCGGCTGATGGCCCGCTTCGGCGCGAAGGCGGTCGCCAAGGCGCTCGCGAAGGACCTGTCCGAGATCGCGAACGCGGTGGAATCGAAGACCTGACGGTCGACCTGACAGACAATCCCGGCCCGATTGCCGTCGAGTGCTGGCATGTTCCGATGGAAAATGCCAGAACGCCCCCCGGAGGCGGCTGCGTTCAGTAACGTCACCGTCACTGCCGCACGTTCGCACGCCGCATCGGGAGGGGAATCCGCGTGCCCGGAATCGACGAGTGCCTTCTGGAGGCCATGGCCCTGCCGGGCGCTCGCGGGGCCTCCCTGGTCGACTGGACCAGCGGGCTCGCCCTCGGGACGGCGGGTGACTCACCGGTCGGCGACCATGAGACGACGGCCGCCGAGACCGCCGAACTCGCGCGCGCCGCCGCCGAGTTCGACTCGTTCGCGGCCGCCGGGGAGGACCCCGGCGGCGAACCGCCCGTCGAGGACCTGATCGTCACCACCCGCGCCGGCTACCACGTCCTGCGCTTCGTCGAGACGTCCTTCGACAGCAGCGTCTTCCTCCACCTCTGGCTCGACCGCGACACCGGCAACCTCGCCCTCGCCCGCATACGCCTCCGCGACCTCGCCGAACGGCTGGTCCTGGGATGAGCGCGCCCGGAGCGACCGCCGTCGCCACCCCCGTCTCCCCGATGCTGGTCCGGCTCGCCGCCGAGAAGGCCACCGGCGCCCTGCTCCGCGACCACGGCACGCTCTACCTCGTCGACGGCCGCGTCGTGCACGCCGAGAGCCCCGCCGCCCCCGGCGTCGACGTCCTCCTCACCACCGGCGGACGGCTGCCCCGCGAGGGCTGGGACGAGGCCGTCGACCGGGCCGGCGCCCACCGCGCCGTCGGCCGCTTCCTCGTCGACAGCGGCCGGCTCCACGACGGCGAGCTGGAGATCTGCCACCTCGGCGCCGTCTTCGACGCGGCCTTCTTCGCTCTCTCCCCCACCAGCGGACCGACCCGCTTCCGGTACGGGGTGGGGCACTGGTTCGGGACGGTGCGGCCGGTGTCGGCCGAGGCGGTCGAGCGCGAGACGGTACGCCGCCGTGAACTCCTCGACGCCGTCTGGCCGTACGCCGCCGTGGACGCCTCCCCCGTCGTGCCGCGCCGCGCCGCCCCCGGCCAGACCGTGGGGGCGCGCCAGCGGGCCCTGCTCGCCGTCGCGGACGGACAGCGGACCCCGGCGGAGCTCGCCCTGGTGCTCGGCCGCCCCGCCTTCCACACCCTCCTCGACGTCCGGCGGCTCGCGGCCGCCGGGCTCGTCGAGACGCCGCTCGACCCCACCCCCGTACCGCTGCCACCGCCCTTGCCTGCCCTGTTACCGGCTCTGCCGGTGGCCGATCCCGACATCGCCCTGCTGCGCCGGCTCCGTGACGCCCTGGAGGCACACCTGTGATGAGGCGTGCCCTGCGCCTGCGCGCCGAAAGGAAACAGCTCATGACGGCAGAAGCCGAGGTCCTCGGCGAGCTCAGACGGCTGCGGGCCCGGCTGCCCCAGCTGACCGGAGCGCTCGCGGCCAGTGCCGACGGGCTCGTCCTGGCCCACGACACCGTGGACGGCGAGGCGGAGAGCGTGGCCGCGCTGACCGCGGCGGCGCTCGGCGTCGGCCAGCGACTGACCGACAGCACCGGCCAGGGCCGGTTCCGGGAGCTGCTGGTACGCGGCGAGAACGGCTACGTGGCGACGTACGCGGCGGGCGGCTCGGCCGTCCTGACGCTGCTCGCCGAGCCCCGGATCAACGTCGGGCGGCTCCATCTGGAGGCCCGCAGGTCCAGCGTCCGGATAGGCGAACTCGTCGACGGCGCGCTGGAGCGCAGAGACCTGAACTGACGCACCGCACCACAAGAAACACCACGAAGAAGCACCACGACAAGCACCACGAGAAGCACCACGCAGAACGAGCACCACGCAGAAGACCCGTACACGAAAAGGAAGTGCGACACCCATGGCGAACACCGAGACCTCCCTCAAGGAAGCGGCCTCCATCGAAGGCGCCATCGGCGCTGCCCTCGTCGACTACACCAGCGGCATGGCGCTCGGCACGATCGGCGGCGGCAAGGAGCTCGACCTCAACGTCGCCGCGGCCGGCAACACCGACGTCGTCCGGGCCAAGGTCCGGGCGATGGAGATGCTGGGGCTCAACGACGAGATCGAGGACATCCTGATCACCCTCGGGACCCACTACCACCTGATCCGGCTGCTGAAGGGGCGCGGCACCAACGGCCTCTTCCTCTACCTGGCCCTGTCCAAGGACCGGGCGAACCTGGCGATGGCCCGCCACCAGCTGAAGAAGATCGAGGCCGAGCTGGAGGTCTGACCGGCTTCGCGGGCGCGGGGGCCTATTCGACGAACAGGCCCCGCGCCGCCGCCTTCGTGTCGAACTCCTCCAGGCGCGCCTGCGCGTCAGGGAGTTCGTCGGCCATGGCCTCCAGGAGGACCCGGCCGAGCATCATCGGCGCACACGCGGTGTCGAAGGCGAGCCCGGTGCCGACGGCGGCCGGGATGAGCAGGTCGCTGTGGGCGGCGACGGGCGCGAACGCCGACTCGGCGACGGTCACGACCGTGAGCCCGGCCGCACGCGCGTACTCCAGGGCCTCGACGACCTCCCGCGGGTGCCGGGGCAGCGCGAAGCACAGCAGGGCCGTGGCCCCGGCGCGTACGGCGGCGTCGACGCGGTCCGTGAGCATGGAGCCGGCCTCGTCGAGGAGCCGGACGTCCGGGTGCACCTTGGCGGCGAAGTAGGCGAAGCCGCGCGCCTGCGAGGAGGCGGCCCGCAGGCCGAGCACGGGCAGCGGGCGGGAGCGGGCGAGCAGCCGGCCGGCCCGCTCGACGGGCGCGGGGTCGGCGAGGAGTCCGGCCAGGTGCCTGAGGTTCTCGATCTCGGCGAGGACGGCCTGCTGGTACTCGTTGAGCGCCTCGTCCTCCCCCTCGGCCGTATCGGGCTCGGGGGGCGCGACCTCGCGCAGATGGCGGCGGAGCGCCGGGTACCCGTCGAACCCGAGGGCGACGGCGAAGCGGGTGACGGAGGGCTGGCTGACCCCGGCGAGCTCGGCGAGCTCGACGCTGGACAGGAAGGGCACGTCACCGGCGCGCCGCACCATGCAGTGCGCGATCCGCCGCTGTGTCGGCGTCAGCCGGTGCCCCTCGAAGAGCGCCTGCAGCCGACCGGCCGGGCTGTCGCTCATGCCGCCGCCCCCTCTCTCTCACCTATTCACCCGCGAAGGGCTCTGCATAAGGATATGCAGCGGGTGCTCAGGAGAGAAGCGCGAGGGGGAAGCCCGGCAGGGAAACCGCGAGGGGGAAGCCCGGCAGGGAAACCGCGAGGGGAAGCCCGGCAGGGAAACCGCGAGGGGAAGCCCGGCAGGGAAACCGCGAGCGGGAGACCCGGCGGGGAAACCGCCGGGAAGCCCGGCAGGGAAGCCCGGCCGGGCCGGAAGAAGTCGGCGCGGGGACCGCCGCACCCCCGAAACGGGGGGGGCGGGACGACGGCGGTCCCCGCGAGGACACGGGCCCGGGTCAGGGCCGGCCTCCGCGTCCGCGGCGTCGTCAGGAGTCCGGGAGCCGCTCCGGAAGTCCGTGACGCCGACAACCACCAATGTGCCGGACGCGTGTTAAGCGGGTGCTGCGCGAACGTGTCGCGCTCGTACCGATTGCGCGAACGCGCCCGCAGCACCCACGGCACCGGCCCGGGGAACTACTTCGCGCCGCCGTTGGCCAGGAAGGCCAGCAGGTCCTGGCGGCTGACGACGCCGGTCGGCTTGCCCTCCACCAGGACGATCGCCGCGTCGGCGGCCTCGCCGAGGACGGACATCAGGTCGGCGACCGGCTCGCCGGAGCCGACCTGCGGCAGCGGCGCGCTCATGTGGCGCTCCAGCGGGTCCTCCAGGGAGGCGCGCTGGGTGAAGAGCGCGTCGAGCAGCTCGCGCTCGACGACCGAGCCGACGACCTCGGCGGCCATCACGTCGGGGTGGCCGGCGCCGGGCTTCACGATGGGCATCTGGGAGACGCCGTACTCGCGGAGCACCTCGATGGCCTGGCCGACGGTCTCGTCCGGGTGCATGTGGACGAGGGAGGGCATGGTGCCGCCCTCCTTGTGGCGCAGGACGTCGGCGACGGTGGCCGTGGAGGTGTCCTCCAGGAAGCCGTAGTCGGCCATCCACTCGTCGCTGAAGATCTTCGACATGTAGCCGCGGCCCGAGTCCGGCAGCAGGACGACGACGACGTCGTCCGGACCGAGCTCCTTGGCGACCTCGAGCGCGGCCACGACGGCCATGCCGCAGGAACCGCCGACGAGGAGGCCCTCCTCCTTGGCGAGGCGGCGGGTCATCTGGAACGAGTCCTTGTCGGACACGGCGACGATCCGGTCCGTGACGTTCCGGTCGTACGCGGTCGGCCAGAAGTCCTCACCGACGCCCTCGACCAGGTACGGGCGGCCCGATCCGCCCGAGTAGACCGAGCCCTCCGGGTCGGCGCCGATGACCTGCACGGAGCCGCCGCTGGCCTCCTTGAGGTAGTTGCCGGTGCCGGAGATCGTGCCACCGGTGCCGACGCCCGCGACGAAGTGGGTGATCTTCCCCTCCGTCTGCTCCCAGAGCTCGGGACCGGTGGTCTCGTAGTGGGAGCGCGGGTTGTTCGGGTTGGAGTACTGGTCGGGCTTCCAGGCACCGGGCGTCTCACGGACCAGGCGGTCCGAGACGTTGTAGTACGAGTCCGGGTGCTCCGGGTCGACCGCCGTGGGGCAGACGACGACCTCGGCGCCGTAGGCCCTCAGTACGTTGATCTTGTCGAGGGACACCTTGTCGGGGCAGACGAAGATGCACTTGTAGCCCTTCGTCTGCGCCACGATCGCCAGGCCGACGCCGGTGTTGCCGGACGTGGGCTCGACGATGGTTCCGCCGGGCTTGAGCTCACCGCTCTGCTCGGCCGCCTCGATCATCCGCAGGGCGATCCGGTCCTTGACCGAGCCTCCGGGGTTGAAGTACTCGACCTTGGCCAGAACGGTCGCCTGAATACCCGCTGTGACGCTGTTGAGCTTCACCAGCGGGGTGTTGCCGACGAGGCTGATCATCGAGTCGTGGAATTGCACCGTAATCTCCGGGGTCTCCGTAATGGTGTGGCCAGCGTATGCGTAGTCGGAGCGGGTTACGGGGCAGTTAGACCCTGAACGGCTTGAAGGAGGTGACGGCCCCATGTCGAGGGCGAGGGTGGCGCGGCGGATCGCGGCGGGTGCGGCGTACGGCGGCGGGAGCATCGGACTGCTGGGTGTGGCGGCGGTGGGCGTCCTGCTGGCCGAGATGCAGATCGCGAAGCGGACGGTGGGCGGCGGCGCGGCCCCCCTGCCGCCGGGGGCGGACGGCCTCTACGGCCGCGCGTTCGGCACGGCCGACCCGCTGCGGCTGGCCCTTCTGGGTGATTCCACGGCGGCGGGTCAGGGGGTGCGCCGCTCGGGCCAGACGCCGGGCGCGCTGCTCGCCTCGGGGCTCGCGGCGGTGGCCGAGCGGCCGGTGGTGCTGCGGAACGTGGCGCTCTCCGGCGCCCGCTCGGACGACCTGGAGCGCCAGGTGTCGCTGCTGCTGGCCCAGCCGCTCGGGCCGCCGGACGTCTGCGTGATCATGATCGGCGCGAACGACGTGACGCACCGGATGCCGCCGACGGAGTCGGTACGGCTCCTGGCGTCGGCGGTCCGGCGGCTGCGGACGGCCGGGGCGGAGGTGGTGGTCGGGACCTGCCCGGACCTCGGCACGATCGAGCCGGTCTACCAGCCGCTGCGCTGGCTGGCCCGGCGGGCCTCCCGCCAGCTGGCGGCGGCGCAGACGATCGTGGTGATCGAGCAGGGCGGGCGGACGGTGTCGCTGGGCGACCTGCTCGGGCCCGAGTTCGCGGCGAACCCTCGCGAGATGTTCGGGGTGGACAACTTCCACCCCTCGGCGGAGGGGTACGCGACGGCGGCGATGGCCGTGCTGCCGACGATGTGCGCGGTGCTGGGGGTGTGGCCGGAGACGGACCGCCTGGAACCGGCGCGGCGGGAGAACATGCTGCCGGTCGCGAAGGCGGCGGCGGAGGCGGCGAAGGAGGCGGGCACGGAGGTCACGGGCGCCCGCGCCCCCTGGGCCCTCCTGAAGCACCGCCGCCGGCGGCGTCTGCCGGTCGCGGCGGACGCGTCGCCGGAGGCTCAGGGGGAAGGGGCCACGGAGACACCGGCCTCCACCAACTGAGCGCTCGCTTAGAAAAGAGGTCCGCATCACATGCCCAGGCCGGTGACCCCATGCGGTACGTACGGGTAACTTCCCTTTCAGTCCGCTCACTCCGCACCCTCATGGAGCCGTGATGCCCGAAGCCGTGATCGTCTCGACCGCCCGCTCGCCCATCGGCCGGGCCTTCAAGGGCTCCCTCAAGGACCTGCGGGCGGACGACCTCACCGCGACCATCGTCCAGGCCGCCCTGGCGAAGGTGCCGGAGCTGGACCCGCGCGACATCGACGACCTGATGCTGGGCTGCGGTCTGCCCGGCGGCGAGCAGGGCAACAACCTGGGCCGGATCGTGTCCGTGCGGATGGGCATGGACCACCTGCCGGGCTGCACGATCACCCGCTACTGCTCCTCCTCGCTGCAGACCTCCCGCATGGCGCTGCACGCGATCAAGGCGGGCGAGGGCGACGTCTTCATCTCGGCCGGTGTCGAGATGGTGTCCAGCTTCGTCCGCGGCAACTCGGACTCGCTGCCCGACACCCACAACCCGTTCTTCGCCGAGGCCGAGGCCCGCACCGTCGAGGTCGCCGCCTCCGAGGGCTCCACCTGGCACGACCCGCGCGAGGACGGCATCGTCCCGGACGCGTACATCGCGATGGGCCAGACCGCCGAGAACCTGGCCCGCCTGAAGGGCATCAGCCGCCAGGAGATGGACGAGTTCGGCGTACGGTCGCAGAACCTCGCCGAGCAGGCCATCAAGAACGGCTTCTGGGAGCGCGAGATCACCCCGGTGACGCTGCCGGACGGCACCGTCGTCTCCACGGACGACGGCCCGCGCGCCGGCGTCACCCTGGAGGGCGTGCAGGGCCTCAAGCCGGTCTTCCGCCCCGACGGCCTGGTCACCGCCGCCAACTGCTGCCCGCTGAACGACGGCGCCGCCGCGCTCGTCATCATGTCGGACACGAAGGCCCGCGAGCTCGGCCTGACCCCGCTCGCCCGCATCGTCTCCACCGGCGTCTCCGGCCTCTCCCCCGAGATCATGGGCCTCGGCCCGGTCGAGGCGTCGAAGCAGGCCCTCAAGCGCGCCGGCCTGACCATCGGCGACATCGACCTGGCCGAGCTCAACGAGGCCTTCGCGGCCCAGGTGATCCCGTCCTACCAGGACCTGGGCCTGGACCTGGACAAGGTGAACGTCAACGGTGGCGCCATCGCCGTCGGCCACCCCTTCGGCATGACCGGCGCCCGGATCACCGGCACGCTGATCAACAGCCTCCAGTTCCACGACAAGCAGTTCGGCCTGGAGACCATGTGCGTCGGCGGCGGCCAGGGCATGGCCATGGTGATCGAGCGGCTGAGCTGAGCCGCAGCGGAGGGTAGGGGTCGCCTGAGGAACGAAGGCGGCACCTGCCCGCAGCGGAGGCGAAGCTCAGCGCGACCAAAGAAGCGAGCGCCTGTCGTAGGGCCGAGGCCCGGACCGGGCGCCTGTCGTAGGGCGGGGAGTGCGCCGGTGCGCGTCTCCTCGTACCGAGGCCTCCAACCGCTTCGCGTCCGAGCCGTGACCGAATCTCCCCCAGGATGTGACCTACATCCCGGGGGAGTTCGTTTTCCCAGGTCAGAGCCGTTTCGGGACTAAACACCTGGTAGAAATACCTGTCCAATTCGTGACGTAATGCACTGACAGCGAGCCCCACCCCAGGACAAGCTGATGTAGGAAGTCGGGGGATCGACTCGGAATCGGGAGTACGTCAGTGAGCGCCATGCCTCTTGCCCTGCTGCTGACCACGGCCGCTGCCACGGCCGTGGGCGCCGCCGCCCTGCACGCAGTCCACGGTCTCCGCAAGCAGGTCACCGCCCTGCGGAGCGAGCTGGCGGCCGGCCATGGCGTCACGGTCCCCGCGGCCCGCACCGCCACGCCCGCCGCCGAGATACGGGCCGCGGTCGCGGAGGCGCTGGCCGAGGAGCGCGAGCGCGAGCTCGCCGAGGCGCGGGCCTTCTGGGCCGCGCAGGAGGCCCGGGACGCGGCCGACGCCCCGTCCCTGCTGGGCGGTCTCGGCGGCCCGGTCGACGACGGCACCTTCTTCGTCCCGCGCCAGGCGGACTTCGTGGGCCTGGAGGCGATGGCCCTGGAGGCCATGGAGGCGGAGGCGGCCGCGCTCGACGGCTCCGACGCCCTGGACCCGCTCGACTCGATCGACGCCTTCGAGGAGTACCCGGAGGACTCGGCCGAGCTGGCCGCGGCCCGCCGCCGGCACCCCTCGCACCCGGACTTCGTGCCGGTGCAGACCCCCGTCGTCACCGACCACGAGCGGACCGTGGCCCGCCTCGAGGAGCTGGCCGACACCGCCACCGCGCTGACCGACGTGCGTCCGGGTCCGCTCGGCACGCTCGACGTGTACGTCTTCGCGGACGGCACGACGCTCTGTATGACCCCCGGGCACCGCGAGACCGCGGAGCGCCTCGCGGAGGCCCTGCGCTCCGGTCGTACGCCGGTGCTGCTCGGCGGCTCGGGCGTCTCGGGCGCCTTCGCCCTCACCTTCTCGTACGGCGAGGCGGACGACGAGAACGTCTACATCCTGGCGGACCGCGTCATCGCGTCCCTTTGATCCTGTACCCCTCGCACCGCTCGGCCCCCGGGGGCCTCACCGGCTTCGAGGCGCTGCGGCGGCCTCCGACCGCCGGCCTCGGGAGCGCCTCGCCCTGATGCACCGGGCGGCGCTACAGCCCCGAGCGCTCCGCCGCCTCACGGACCAGTCCCACGGCCTCTGCCAGTTCCCCCTCGCGGGAGTCGGCCGGGGCCGTTCGCAGGATCTCGGCCAGATCGTTCCCGGCGACGACCAGCTGGTCGGCCACGGTGAAGACCCCCGCGTCCGGCATCGTCCTCGGCTCCCGCTCCGGGTCCTCGGCGCGCTGGGCGCGCACCGCGAGCTCGCGGGCGAGGGCAAGTCCCTCGGCCGCCGCGCCGCGCTGGAGGCGGCTCTGCGGGGCGGCCCGCAGCCGGTCGGCGAAGCGTTCGACGGCGGCGGTCAGTTCACTCGTATCGCGCACCCCGCGACCCTACGCGCCGTCCCTGGCCTCTTGCCAACGGGCGAACACTTGGGCACGGTGACGTGAAGAAGTGCCAGGAGTACGAGGAGCACACGGTACGACGCGTCCGGAGGCGCCGATGTCCCACACATTCTCCGAAGAGACCCACCGCAACATGCTGGCCCGCATCCCGGGCCGCACCGGTCGTGAGATCGCCGACTGGATGCGCACCGTCGAGGAGGGCCCCTCCCTCCTCCGATTCGAGGAACGGGTGAGCTGGCTCCGCGGGGCCCACGAGCTGGCGTACGGCCACGCGAAGGCGATCCTGCACGAGTACGACCTGCGGCGGGCGGCCCGGAGACTGCTCTGAGGTCCGAGCACCACCTCGTCCGACGGGGGAGGTCAGAGCACCGCCTCCGTCCCGACCGGGAACGCGGAAGGGCCCGCCCGGCACGAAGCCGGACGGGCCCTTCCCCCCGAGTCGGGACGCGTCAGTCGTCGCCCTGCAGGATCGACAGCAGACGCAGCATCTCCAGGTAGATCCACACCAGGGTCATGGTGAGACCGAAGGCGGCCAGCCAGGCCTCCTCGCGCGGCGCGCCGTAGGTCACGCCGTCCTCGACCTGCTTGAAGTCGAGGGCGAGGAAGCAGGCACCGAGGATGATGCCGATGACACCGAAGAGGATGCCGAGGCCACCGCTGCGGAAGCCGAGGCCGTCACCGCCGGCGAAGACGGCGAACAGCAGGTTGGTCACCATGAGGAGCATGAAGCCCATCGCGGCGGCCATCACGAAGCCGTAGAAGCGCCGGTTGACCCGGATCCAGCCCATCTTGTAGGCGATCAGGACGCCGGCGAAGACCGCCATCGTGCCGAGGACCGCCTGGATGACCACGCCGTCGGCGATGTACGTCGAGACGGCGGCCGAGATCACTCCGAGGAAGACGCCCTCGAAGGCCGCGTAGCTCAGGATGAGCGCCGGCGACGGCTTGCGCTTGAAGGACTGCACGAGCGACAGCACCAGGGCGACCAGGGCGGCGCCGATGGCGATGCCGTAGGACTTGCCCAGGTTGGCGGGGTCGACCGGCAGGAGCAGCCAGGCCAGGACGGCGGTGAGCACGACCGTACCGAGCGTCATGGCCGTACGGCTCACGACGTCGTCGATCGTCATCACGTTGCCGCGGGCCTGCTGCGGGGCGCCGAGCTGCGTGTCCTGCGGGGCGTACGGGTTGGTGGCGTACGGGTTCGTCGCGCCCTCGGCATACGGGTTGCCGGTGGCGTACGGGTTGGTTCCGACGACGGGGCCCCCGGCCTGCGGCTGCTGGCCGTTGAAGCCCGCCGTGCCGTTGTCGCGGCTGAACCCCCGTCGCGAGAAGACCGGGTTGCTGCTCCTCATCTCACTCCTCCATGGCGTGCCGCACGCGCGCGGCCTCGCGTCAAGAGTAATGCGTAGGCAAAAGAAACTCTCTAGTGCTCGGGGAGGATCTTTTCCCGTACGTTTTCGATCTTCGCGCGGTCCGTCGCGGGGTCGCGAGGGCTCGCTCGGTGAGTGAGGGGCTCCGCCGGGCCACAGGTGTGACACCTGGGGCCCGGGTGGTGCCCGGAACCGGACTCGAACCGGTACGGCCCGAAGGCCAGCGAGGTTTAAGCTCGCCGTGTCTGCATTCCACCATCCGGGCGTCGCGAAGCTCCGCGTTGGCACATGAGCCTATCCGGGGCGCTTCCCCCGTTCAGCGGAACATCCTCCCGATGTTGTCTTATTTTATTGACGTCTGAGGGTGCGTCAGTGCAGGTGAGGGCTATTTCGCCGAACTGTGACAGGGGTCGCAGGCGCAAAGCCGCACCCCCTGGAATGACGAAAAGTCGTCGCACGTGTGTCACGTCGGCGTGAACCCGGCTCTCAGGGACGCCGTCATACCTCAGGAGGAGGATCGGGGTCCCCGGTCCGACTCGAGACTGCCTTGGGAACGGGCATGTGGGCGGACGATCCGAGCGCGAACGCTCGACACGATGGAGGGGTTCCCGCAGAAGCCCCGCAGTGACAGGAGTCCCTCGTGACCACCACCCCCACCGTGTCCCGCGCCACCGCGGTGGCCGCCCGCGCCACGGATCTCTCGAAGGTCTACGGACACGGCGAGACCCAGGTCGTCGCGCTCGATCACGTCACCGTGGACTTCCGCCAGGGCGAGTTCACCGCGATCATGGGCCCCTCCGGCTCCGGCAAGTCGACGCTCATGCACTGCGTCGCCGGCCTCGACTCCTTCTCCTCCGGCTCGGTCCGGATCGGCGAGACGGAGCTCTCCACCCTGAAGGACAAGCAGCTCACCCAGCTGCGCCGGGACAAGATCGGCTTCATCTTCCAGGCCTTCAACCTGCTGCCGACGCTGACGGCCCTGGAGAACATCACGCTGCCGATGGACATCGCCGGCCGCAAGCCCGACAAGCAGTGGGTCCAGCAGGTCATCGACATGCTCGGAATCTCCGCCCGGCTCAGCCACCGCCCCACGGAGCTCTCCGGCGGCCAGCAGCAGCGCGTGGCCGTGGCCCGCGCCCTCGCCTCCCGCCCCGAGATCATCTTCGGTGACGAGCCGACCGGAAACCTGGACTCCCGCTCGGGCGCCGAGGTCCTCGGCTTCCTCCGCAACTCGGTCCGCGAGCTGGGCCAGACCGTCGTCATGGTCACCCACGACGCGGTCGCCGCCTCCTACGCGGACCGCGTGATCTTCCTCGCCGACGGCCGGATCGTCGACGAGATGCTGCACCCGACGGCGGACGGCGTGCTCGACCGCATGAAGGCCTTCGACGCCAAGGGCCGTACGAGCTGACGCCGTAGCGCCGGAACCGGACCCGAACCGGTACGGCCCGCGCCCCGCGCTCCCGCCCGCCGCCCCTCCCTTCCTCCAGGACACACCCATGTTCCGTACCGCCCTGCGCAACGTCCTCGCGCACAAGGCGAGACTGCTGATGACCGTCCTCGCCGTGATGCTCGGCGTGGCCTTCGTCTCCGGCACCCTCGTCTTCACCGACACCCTCTCCAACGCCTTCCGCAACCAGTCGGCGAAGAGCTACGACGACGTCGCCGTCGCCGTCGAGATGTACCCGTCCGCCGAGGAGGCCCGGAAGACCCCCGGCCTCTCCCAGCAGGTCGTCGACAAGGTCGCGAAGCTCGACGGGGTCGCCTCCGTCTCCCCCCGCGTCGACGGCTTCGCCGGTGTTCCCGACAAGGACGGCAAGCTGATCGGCGTCGGCTGGTCCAACAAGGGCACCAACTTCGCCCCGGGCAAGGACGGCAAGGACCGCTCGTACGCCTTCACCTCCGGGAACGGCCCGGCCTCGGCCGGTCAGATCGCGCTCGACAAGGACACCGCCGACAAGGGCGGCTACAAGGTCGGTGACACCGTCCGCGTCGCCACCAACGGACCGGTGAAGGAGTACGAGCTCTCCGGTGTCTTCACCACCGAGGACGGCGCCGTCAACGCCGGCGGCAGCCTGGTCGTCTTCGCCCCCGCCGTCGCCCAGAAGCTCTACCTGAAGCCCGGCTACTTCCAGAACCTGACCGTCACCGCCACCCCCGGCGCCGACGCGGAGAAGCTCCGCGACCAGGTCCTGACGGTCGTCCCCAAGTCCGCCACCGCGCAGACCGGCACCGACCTCGCCGCGCAGCAGGCCAAGGACATCGAGTCCGGCCTCGGCGCGCTCAACCAGGTCCTGCTCGGCTTCGCCGGCATCGCGCTCTTCGTCGGGATCTTCCTGATCTCCAACACCTTCACCATGCTGGTCGCGCAGCGCACCAAGGAACTTGCGCTGATGCGCGCCGTCGGCGCCTCGCGCAAGCAGATCACCCGCTCCGTCCTCGCCGAGGCCGGTCTGGTCGGCCTGGTCGCCTCTGCCGTCGGCTACGTGCTCGGCATCGGTCTGGCCGTCTCGCTCCGCTCGGCCATGAGCGCCTTCGACATGAAGATCCCGGCCGGTGACCTCGTCCTCGGCACCACCCCGGTCCTCACCGCCTTCCTCGTCGGCGTCCTGATCACGATGTTCGCCGCCTGGCTGCCCGGCCGCCGCGCCGCGAAGATCCCGCCGGTCGCCGCCATGAGCAGCGTCCACGCCACCGCGAGCACCAAGTCGCTCGTCGTCCGGAACTCCATCGGCGCGGCGTTCACCGCACTCGGTGCCGTGCTCATCGTGCTCGGCGCCGGCCAGGGCGGCGACGACGGTCGCATGCTGATCGCGGGCGGCGCGTTCCTCACCCTCATCGGTGTGATCGTGCTGATCCCGTTCCTGTCCCGGCCCGTGATCGCCGTGATCCGCCCGGCCTTCGTGAACCTCTTCGGGGTCTCCGGCAAGCTCGCCGGCCTCAACGCGGTCCGCAACCCGCGCCGCACCGGCGCCACCGCCTCCGCGCTCGCCATCGGTCTGACCCTGGTCACCGGTCTCTCGGTACTCGGCGCCACGGTCGGCTCGGCCCTGGACAAGATGACGACCGACCAGATCAAGGCCGACTACATGGTCTCGATGGCCAGCGGCACCAGCCTCAGCCAGGAGGCCCTGACGGCCCTGGAGAAGGCCCCGGGCGTCACCGCGGTCTCCCCGCAGCAGAACGGCGCGTTCGAGCTCAAGGGCTCGTTCGTCTCGGCCTCCGGTGTCACCCCCGGCGACATCGAGAAGGTCCTCAAGCTCGACGTCGTGAACGGCTCGATGGCCTCCCTCGGCCAGGGCAGGATCGCCGTCGACGACAAGACCGCCGCCAAGCGCGGCCTGAAGGTCGGCGACACCGTCCCCGTCGAGTGGCTCGACAAGCAGAAGGGCAAGCTGACCGTCGGCGCGGTCTACAAGGGCAGCGAGTTCGTCTCGCCGGTCCTGATCGACACCAAGCTGGTCAGCGCGCACGACGACCAGGCGGGCATCCAGCAGATCTTCGTCTCGACGGAGGGCGGTCCGAGCGCCGCCCACGAGAAGGCCCTGTCGAAGGCCATGGGCGACAACCCGGCGATCACGGTGATGGACCAGAAGGACATCCGTGACCTCTTCGGCGGCCAGATCAACATGCTCCTGAACATCGTCTACGGTCTGCTCGCGATGGCCCTGGTGATCGCGGTCCTCGGTGTCGTCAACACCCTGGCCATGTCCGTCTTCGAGCGTCAGCAGGAGATCGGCATGCTGCGGGCGATCGGTCTCGACCGGCGCCGGGTGAAGCGGATGGTCCGTCTGGAGGCCGTGGTCATCTCGGTGTTCGGCGCGGTCGTCGGCATCGGCCTCGGCTCCTTCCTCGGCTGGGCGATCGGCGAGACCTTCAAGAACAGCCTGCCGGGCTACTCCCTGGTCCTGCCCTGGGACCGGATCGGGATCTTCCTGGTCCTGGCCGCCCTGGTCGGCGTCCTCGCCTCCCTGTGGCCGGCCCGCAGCGCGGCCCGGCTGAACATGCTCGCCGCCATCAAGGCCGAGTGACCGAGTAACGGAAGCAGCGGTACGAAAGGGCCGGTCTCCCCACCCGGGGAGGCCGGCCCTTCGGCGTACGTCGGCCCTTCGGCGTACGTCGGCCCTTCGGCGTACGTCGGCCCTTCGGCGTACGTCAGGCCTTCTCGTTCCAGACCCGCGGCCGCAGCGCCGTGCCGCTCTTCCCCGACACCGGGGTCTTCACGGCGAGGAACTGGTTCACACCGATCCGGTTGCGCTCGAAGGAGACGGCGGATGCCGCCATGTAGAGCCGCCAGATCCTCGCCCGGCCCGGTGAGGTGAGCCGGACCGCCCGGTCCCACCCGCGCTCCAGGTTGGCCACCCAGCGGCGCAGGGTCAGGGCGTAGTGCTCGCGGATCGCCTCCACGTCCCTGACCTCGAAGCCGGCGTCCTCCAGGGTGCTCAGCGTGCGGCCCATGGGGGCGAGTTCGCCGTCGGGGAAGACGTACGCGTCGATGAAGACGTCGACCTCGTACGCCTCCTCGTCGGGCTCGGGGCGCCGCGAGATCTGATGGTTGAGGAGCCGTCCGCCGGACTTGAGGAGCCCGTACAGGATGTCGGCGTACTCCCGGTACCGGACGGCGCCGACGTGCTCGGCCATGCCGATCGAGGAGATCGCGTCGAACGGGCCGTCCGTGACGTCCCGGTAGTCCTGGACGCGGATCTCGATCAGGTCGGTCAGCCCCTCGTCGGCGATCCGCTTGCGGGCGTACGCGGCCTGCTCGCGGGAGAGGGTGATGCCGACGACCCTGGCCCCGTACTCCCGGGCCGCGTGGAGGGCCATGGAGCCCCATCCGCAGCCCACGTCGAGGAGCCGGTCGCCCTCCTTCAGGTTCAGCTTGCGGGCGATCAGGTCCAGCTTGTCGCGCTGGGCGTCCTCCAGGGTCGCGTCGGGGCCGTCGGAGGCCCAGTACGCGCACGAGTAGACCATCGACGGGCCGAGCACCAGCTCGTAGAAGTCGTTGCCCACGTCGTAGTGGTGGCTGATCGCCTGCTTGTCACGGCGCCGGGTGTGCCGGCCGCCGCTGCGGCCGCGCATCTCCTCGGCCGGCGGCTGCGGCGGCAGCGGCGGGCCGGCCAGTTTCAGCAGGGCGCGGGCGGCGGCGCGCAGCCGCGGGTCGCGCGCGGACGCGAGCAGCCCCCTGGTGTCCTCGTCACGCTCCCAGAGCAGGCCGGAGATCCCGTCCAGAAGCTCGTAGAGGTCTCCCTCGACGTCCAGCTCCCCGGCCACCCAGGCGCGGGCCAGGCCCAGTTCGCCGGGCTTCCAGATCATCCTCCGCAGGGCGCGGCGATCGCGGACGATCAGGACGGGGCCGCCCACTGGACCGGCTTCACTGCCGTCCCAGGCTCGCAGTCGGACCGGGAGCGGTCCGCCCAGCAGCTCCTCGGCGAGAGTCGTCAGCCGCGACGCGGCGTCGGCCATGGTGCACACCTCCGTGATCTCGTGCCCCAGAAATGCTCGTCACCAAGGGAACACCGTCCGTAGGCGTTTGCAGTCCCGGCACAGCGCAATCAGTCGGCAAAACACGCGAAGGGCCGTCCGCACCACGGATGGCGGACGGCCCTTTTACGGCCTTGCGTGTACTGCTGGTACTGCTGGTACTGCCTGTGCTGCTGGTGCGGCGGTGACCGCTCAGGAGGCCTTGGCCTTCTCCTGCGCCGGGGCGGCCGGCGCGGGGGCGGGCTTGGCGGCCTCGTAGAACTCCTCGCGCGGAGTCTCCATGGCGCCGAGGGAGACGACCTCGCGCTTGAGGAACATCGCGAGGGTCCAGTCGGCGAAGACACGGATCTTGCGGTTCCAGGTCGGCATCGCCATGCCGTGGTAGCCACGGTGCATGTACCAGGCGAGACGGCCCTTGAGCTTGATCTTCACCTTGCCGACGACGATCATCGCGACGCCCTTGTGCAGGCCGAGGCCGGCGACGGCGCCCTTGTTGGCGTGGCTGTACTCGGCCTGCGGGAAGCCGCGCATGCCGGCCACCACGTTGTCACCGAGGACCTTGGCCTGGCGCAGGGCGTGCTGGGCGTTCGGCGGGCACCAGGCGTTCGGGTTGCCCGCCTTGCGGCCGACCATGTCCGGGACCTGGGCGTTGTCGCCCGCGGCCCACGCGTAGTCGAGGCCGTTGATCTGGAGCTTCTCGTTGCAGTCCACGTGGCCGCGGGGGCCGAGCGGCAGACCGAAGCGGGAGAGCGCCGGGTTCGGCTTCACGCCGGCGGTCCACACGATCGTGTTGGAGTCGACCTCGAGGCCGTTCTTCAGCACGACGTGGCCGTCGACGCAGGAGTCCATGGAGGTCTCGAGGTAGATCTCGATCCCGCGGCTCTCCAGGTGCTCCTTGCCGTACTGGCCGAGCTTGGGGCCCACCTCGGGGAGGATCTTGTCGGCCGCGTCGACCAGGACGAAGCGCATGTCCTCGCGCGACACGTTCTGGTAGTACTTCGCGGCGTCCCGGGCCAGGTCCTCGACCTCGCCGATGGTCTCCGCGCCGGCGAAGCCGCCGCCCACGAAGACGAAGGTCAGCGCCTTGCGGCGGACCTCCTCGTCCGTGGTCGAGTCGGCCTTGTCGAGCTGCTCGAGGACGTGGTTGCGCAGGCCGATGGCCTCCTCGATGCCCTTCATACCGATGCCCTGCTCGGCGAGGCCGGGGATCGGGAAGGTACGGGAGACGGCGCCCATCGCGATGACGAGGTAGTCGAAAGGCAGCTCGTACGCCTCGCCGACGAGCGGCGCGATCGTGGCGACCTTGCGGTCCTGGTCGATGGTGGTGACCCGGCCGGTGAGCACCTCGGCTCCGCGCACGACGCGTCGCAGCGGGACGACGACGTGGCGCGGCGAGATGCTGCCGGCGGCGGCTTCGGGGAGGAAGGGCTGGTAGGTCATGTACGACCGCGGGTCGACGACCGTGACGGTCGCCTCCGCGTAGCGCATCTTCTTGAGGATGCGCCGAGCTGCGTACAGGCCTACGTACCCGCCGCCTACTACGAGGATCCTGGGACGCTCCGTGGTGCTCATGAGATCGAGTATCCACCCCTCCTGAGGGGGGTGCTCGTGCGCCCCTTCACAAGGTCTTCGGACACCTCTGCTACACTCCGCCGCCCACGTGATCCATGTCATGGTGGTGCAAAGGAACCGGAGTGCGGGGGCGAACGTTGTTCACCCCTTGTGAACTGGCCCGGAGAGCCTCCGTTAACGCTGAACCGCGAGGCCCGTTCACGCGATGGAAACAACGAGCGAATCGGCCTCCACACCTGCGAAAGGGCCCTGAGGCACCACCCGAAGGGCCCAAAGACCCCCCTCGGACGCCATCAGGGCCCTTTTCCTTGTGAAGAACTTCACGAACTTTCCCGACGACATGTCGCCGGGGGCCGTCGATAGGTGCCCACTATGCGACGGATAGGGCGATCCCATCGAGGATGTCGTGCTCGCTGACGACGACCTCGTGGGCTCCAACCCGCTCGACGATCTCCCTCAGGACGATCGCGCCGGCGATGATCACGTCGACCCGACCGGGGTGGATGACGGGGATCGCGGCCCGCTCGGCGTGGGTGGAGGCGAGCAGCCGGTCGGTGACCTCGGCGACCTGGGCGGCGGAGATCCGGGCGTGGTGGATCTTCTCGGAGTCGTACTCCGGGAGCCCGAGGGCGATGGCGGCGACCGTGGTGACAGAGCCGGCGAGCCCGACGAGGGTCTCGGCGGTGTCGATCGGGACGGTCTCGGCCGCCAGGTCGAGCGCGGCCCGGACGTCGGCGCGGATCGCGTCGGCCTCCTCGGCGGTCGGCGGGTCGTGCCGGACGTGCCGCTCGGTGAGCCGGACGCAGCCGATGTCGACGGAGCGGGCCGCCTCGACGTGCCGGTTGCCGACGACGAACTCGGTCGAGCCGCCGCCGATGTCCACGACCAGACGGCGGTCGTCGCCGTGCAGCTCGCCGGTGGCGCCGGTGAAGGAGAACGCGGCCTCCTGGTCGCCGGTGATCACCTCGGGTTCGACACCGAGGATCTCCACGACCCCGTTCACGAAGTCCGCGCGGTTCTCGGCGTCGCGGGAGGCGGAGGTGGCGACGAAGCGCACCTTCTCGGCGCCCAGCTCCTTGATGACCTCGGCGTACGCGCGGCAGGCGGCGAAGGTCCGCTCCAGGGCCTCGGGGGCGAGCCGGCCGGTCTTGTCGACGCCCTGCCCGAGCCGGACGATCGTCATCCGCCGGTCCAGCTCGATCAGGTCACCCGTGTCGGGGTGGACATCGGCGACGAGGAGGCGGATGGAGTTCGTACCGCAGTCGATTCCGGCGACCCGGGTCACTCCGCCCCCTCCTTCTTCTCCTCGTCCTTGTCCACGCACGGCGTGACGCAGGCGCCCTTCGCCCACCACTCCGGCAGCATCGCGAGCGCCTCGTCGCCGAACGGGTTCACACCCGGTCCGGCGGCCAGCGAGTGGCCGACGAGGACGTGCAGGCACTTCACCCGGTCCGGCATGCCGCCGGCGCTCGGGAAGCCCTTGAGGACCTCGATGGCGTCACGGCGCGCGATGTAGTCCTCGTGCGCGGCCCGGTAGGCGGCGGCGAGCTCCGGGTCGGTGGCGAGCCGGGCCTGCATCTCCTTCATGACCCCGTTGGCCTCCAGGGTCCCGATGGCCGAGGCCGCCCGGGGGCAGGTCAGGTAGTACGTGGTCGGGAACGGCGTGCCGTCGGGGAGCCGGGGCGCGGTCTCGACGACGTCCGGGTTGCCGCACGGGCAGCGGTGCGCGATGGCGCGCAGGCCGCGGGGCGGCCGGCCGAGCTGGAGCTCGAAGGCGGCGATGTCCCGCTCGGTGGGCTCGGTGCGTTCGGTCTGCGGAGGGGGCGTTTCCATGTGTGTTTCGGTTGCCTTGCTCGTCTGGTGCGGAGGAGGGGTCAGGGGCGGTCGGCGTGGTCGACGCCGTCCCAGAGGTTGTCGTACCAGGGGCGGTCCGCCGCGCCCTGGTCGCCGCGGGGCCGTTGCTCCGCGTCGGGGTCGTTCACGGTGAAGCCGGTCTCGCCGGGCAGCACGTAGTGGAGGTGCTCGCGGGCGAGGCGGCGGACGTAGGCCGGGTCCTGGAGGCGGGCCTTCTCGTCCCTGAGTTCCTCGACCCGGCGGGCGGCCTCGGCGGCCCTGCGCTCCTGCTCGGCGATCTCGCCCTGCTGGGAGACGTAGCTCCGCATCGGGTAGGCGAGCGCCACGACGAGGGAGCAGACGACCAGGGCGAGGAAGGCCGCGCGGCCGGTGAGCCGGGAGCGGCGGGCCTGGCGGCGGGTCTGGGAGCGGTAGACACGGGCGGCGGTCTGCTCGCCGAGCAGTCTGATCCGGGTCGCGGTGGAGAACCGGTCCCGGTCCTTCGCGGCCATGTCGTGTCGCCTCCCCTGTTCACGCGGACGTCCCCGCACACGGTACGGGACCGAGTACGGGGACGTACGGAAGCCGCCCTGCGGAGGGGCTCAGCCGTCGATCAGCCTTGCGGGGTGATCAGCCCTTGAAGCGCGGGAAGGCGCTGCGGCCGGCGTAGACCGCGGCGTCGTCGAGGATCTCCTCGATGCGCAGCAGCTGGTTGTACTTGGCGACGCGGTCCGAGCGGGCCGGGGCGCCGGTCTTGATCTGACCGCAGTTCACGGCGACCGCGAGGTCGGCGATGGTGACGTCCTCGGTCTCGCCGGAGCGGTGGGACATCATGCACTTGAAGCCGTTGCGCTGGGCGAGCTCGACGGCGTCGAGGGTCTCGGTCAGCGAGCCGATCTGGTTGACCTTGACCAGGAGGGCGTTCGCGGTGCCCTCCTCGATGCCACGGGCCAGGCGCTCCGGGTTGGTGACGAAGAGGTCGTCGCCGACGATCTGGACCTTGGAGCCCAGCTTGTCGGTGAGGACCTTCCAGCCGGCCCAGTCGTCCTCGTACAGCGGGTCCTCGATGGAGACCATCGGGTACGCGGAGACGAGCTCCTCGTAGTACTCGGTCATCTCGGCGGCCGAGCGGGACTTGCCCTCGAACTCGTACTTGCCGTCCTTGTAGAACTCGGACGCGGCCACGTCGAGCGCGAGCGCGACGTCGGAGCCCGGGGTGTAGCCGGCCTCCTTGATGGCCTCGACGATGAGGTCCAGGGCGGCGCGGTTCGACTCGAGGTTCGGCGCGAAGCCGCCCTCGTCGCCGAGGCCGGTGGAGAGGCCCTTGCGCTTCAGCACGGCCTTGAGGGTGTGGTAGATCTCGGCGCCCCAGCGGAGGGCCTCGGAGAAGGACTCCGCGCCGATCGGGGCGATCATGAACTCCTGGATGTCCACGTTGGAGTCGGCGTGCGACCCACCGTTGAGGATGTTCATCATCGGAACGGGCAGCAGGTGCGCGTTCGGGCCGCCGAGGTAGCGGAAGAGCGGGAGGTCCGAGGCCTCGGACGCGGCGTGCGCGACGGCGAGGGAGACGCCGAGGATGGCGTTGGCGCCGAGGGAGCCCTTGTTCTCGGTGGCGTCCAGGTCGAACATGGCCTGGTCGATCAGGCGCTGCTCGGTGGCGTCGTAGCCGACGAGCTCCGGGCCGATCTGCTCGATGACGGCGAGGACGGCCTTCTCGACACCCTTGCCCAGGTAGCGGTTCGGGTCACCGTCGCGAAGCTCGATGGCCTCGAACGCACCGGTGGAGGCGCCGGACGGAACAGCAGCACGACCGGTGCTGCCGTCGTCGAGGCCGACCTCGACCTCGACCGTGGGGTTGCCTCGGGAGTCCAGGATTTCCCGGGCTACGACGACGTCGATGGACGGCACGAGCATCTCCTTTTTGGGATGTGACGCTGGATGTGACGCAAGGTCGGTGCAGGGTCGCTTGGCCTTGCGACAAGAGCCTAACCGGCTCGGGGGCTCCGGCCAGCCGGGCGCCCGCCCCCTGGGACGAAAAAGGACCCAAGGGCATGCATCTCGGGACGAAGGGCCTCAGATCTACCGGCCGGTAACAGTACTGACCGCCCGGCCCACCCGTAAGCCCTTCCCCCTATACCTCCGTACGCCCTCCGGAAACGGGGGAACCCCGGCCCGACGCGCACGGGGGATGGGCGCGTCGGGCCGGGGTGGTCACCGCGGGAGGGTCGGAGGGGCCGCGTGAGCCGCCGGACTCACGCGAGCCGCCGGGCTCACTTCAGGTGAAGCTGCTGGCCCGGGTAGATGAGGTCGGCGTTCTCGACGACGTCCTTGTTCAGCTCGAAGAGCTTGGCCCAGCCGCCCTTGACGCCGTGCGCCTGGGCGATCTTGCTGAGGGTGTCGCCGGCCACGACCTTGTACTCGCCGTCACCCTTCTTGACCTTCTTGCCGGTCGGGGTGGTGACGGTCTTCTTCGCGGCGGCCTGCGGAGCGGCCTGCTGCTGCGTGGCCTTCTTCGGGGCCTGGCGCTGCTCGCTGCGGGTGGTCGGCTGCTCGGCCTTCCGCTCCTGCTGCTGCGGCTGCTGGGTGCTCTGCTGCGGCGCGCTCTCGGCGGCGCCACCGTCGTACGAGGCACCGGAGAGGCCCACGCCACAGGACGGCCAGGCACCCTTGCCCTGGCCCGCGAGGACCTTCTCGGCAATGGTGATCTGCTGGGACTTCGACGCCTGGTTGGCGGTCGGGGCGTAGGCGGTGCCGCCGTACGCGGCCCAGGTGGAGGCCGAGAACTGCAGGCCGCCGTAGTAGCCGTTGCCCGTGTTGATGGACCAGTTGCCGCCGGACTCGCACGCGGCGACGGTGTCCCACTCGGAGGCCGTGGCGGCCGAGGCGGTGCCCGCGGTCATCAGCGGGGCGGCCACGGCGACACCGGTGACGCCGACGAGCGTGACGACCTGGGTGGCCTTGGAGGGACGACGGTGTTTGCCCTTACCGGAAAACAGCATGGAGATTCTCCTCACCGACGCCTGTGAGGTGAGCTGTCGGGTTCGGGCCGGAAAGTTGCCCGGCCGCGTGTCCTAGCACGCGGCTTCACCCCAAGCCGTTCACCGGCCGTCTGTCTCAACGGCCGGGACCGGCACTTACCTTGGGTCCCCCACTCCTGCCTTCGGCGCTTGCGCGACGACTGTTCCCATCGGCCGACGGCAGGATTCGGCGTTTCGGTCGACGGGGCCCGCGGTGGCGAGCGGTGACGACCGTAGACACAGACCCACCGGAAGTTCAAAGAGGCGTATTGCGGAAATAACGCCCCTACTTGCCTTCCGGTGGGGGGTGTTTGTGCAGGTGAGAGGCGACGGAAGCAAAGTTTGCGGGCGGAACACGCCAGTTGGGGCGAAGAGACCCATGTCTCACTTGCCCAGAACCGGACATACGCCCCCGAATCACTCCGCCGACGCGGTCGAACCGTTCGTCAGGTCGAGGGCCTGACCAGGGAGGATGAGGTCCGGATCGAGGCCCACGGTCTGCCGGTTGGCGTCGTAGAGGGCGGTCCAGCCTCCGGGGAGTTCGTTCTCCTGTGCAATGTCGGACAGATTGTCGCCCGGCTGTACGAGGTAGGAGTCCGAGTTGCCCTGACTGTCCGTTGCGTCCGATTCCTTCGAGGCGTCAGCCGGAGACTTCTTCAGGGGGTTTTCAGTCAGCTTGCTATCAGATGAAGCATGTCTACCTGAATCGACAGAACTGTCCGGGTTGCCGGTTTCCTCCGGGGCGGCGTCGCCCCGGTGCTTCCCGGTTCCGGGAGTGGCCGACGACACGTCATCCGTCGGCCCGCCGGGCGTGGGGGCTCCCGGGGCACCGGGCGTACCGGGCGTAACCGGCGTAACGGACTGATCGGGCGTGCCCGGAGTGGTGGGCACGGTCGGGTGGCCCGGGTCGGTCGACACGGAGGGGCTCGCCGGGGTCGTCGGCGCGACGGGAGCGGTCGGCGAGACGGGAGTGGCGGGCGCGGTGGGCGAAGCCGTCTCCGTGGCCTTCTTCGCGTCCTTGGACTCCTTGGACTCCTTCGCCTCCGCCGAGGATCCCTCGGAGGTCCCGGGAAGGCCGGTGGTCCAGTTCGACTCGGGAACCGGCCCCGTGGGGGCCTTGGGGACGCTCGCGGGGCCGGGGTCCACGCCGGGCGAGGTGCCGTCGTTCGTCAGGCCGGCGATCGGCGCGCAGGTGGCCCACTCGGTGGAGCCCTTGGCAAGGGCCTTCTCGGCCACCGCGATCTGCTGGGCACGGCTGGCCAGGTCGGGGCTGGGCGCGTACGTCAGGCCGCCGTTCCGCTCCCAGCTGTCCTGGGTGAACTGGAGCCCGCCGTACATGCCGTTGCCGAAGTTGGCGCTCCACTGGCCGCCGGACTCGCATTCGGCGACCCGGTCCCAGGTGGCTGCGTCGGCGGCGGAGGCGGACCCGGTGGCGAGCAGCGGCAGCGCCATGGCGGAGCCGGTCACACCCGCGGCGACGACGATTGCGGGGGCCTGACGGGGGCGACGGTGACGTCCGTTCCCGGAACGCATAGGAGCGCCTTTCGCGTGACGACTGTGTGGACGACCCGAGTTGCCGAACGTGGCCGAATTACTCAACCACGTTGACGAACCGGGCTGACGGGGAAGGTAGCCGTATTCGAACGCTCATCACAAGTCGATGCACCCGCGATCACGTGAAGATCACAGTTCTGATGGCTCGTCACTTCGTGGAGGTCGTGCGGAAGGGGAGAACTCCACCGGAAGCGTGCGCAATCCGCGCATGATGAGCCCTCCGCGCCACCGCAGTTCCTCCGGATCGGCGGCAAGTCGCAGGTCCGGCAGCCGAGTCAGCAGGGTGGCGAGCGCGGTCTGTCCTTCGAGCCGCGCGAGCGGCGCGCCCAGGCAGTAGTGGATGCCGTGCCCGTACCCGAGGTGCTGGTTGTCGCGCCGGGCCAGGTCCAGGGTGTCCGGCCCGTCGAACCGCTCCGGGTCCCGGTCCGCGGCGGCGAGCACCACGAGGACGGGGTCGCCCGCCGGGATGTCCTGCCCGCCGATGGTCAGCGGCTCGGTCGCGTACCGCCAGGTGGCCATCTCCACCGGCCCGTCGAACCGCAGCAGCTCCTCGATCCCGGTCTCCAGGAGCCCGGTCTCCCCCGCCGCGATCGACGTCTGGAGCAGCTCGCGCTGCGCGGGGTGGCGCAGGAGCTGGTACATGCCGTTGCCGATGAGGTTGACGGTCGTCTCGAAGCCGGCGAAGAGAAGGATGAAGGCCATGGCGGCGGCCTCGTTCTCGGTGAGGTGCTCGCCGTGGTCGGAGGCCTTGATGAGCCCCGAGATGAGGTCGTCGGCCCCTTCCTGCCGCAGGCCTTCACGCTTCCGGTGGATCAGCTCGGCGAGATAGCCGCGCATCTTCTTCACCGACCGCGCGACCCCGCCGCGCGGGCCGCCGCCGTGCCGGATCATCATCCCGGCCCAGTCGCGGAAGTCGTCCTGGTCCTCCTCGGGCACGCCGAGCAGGTCGCAGATCGCGTAGATGGGGAGCGGGAAGGCGAACTCGTGGATGAGGTCCGCGCTCCCCTTCTCCACGAAGGAGTCGATGAGCCGGTCGGTCAACTCCTGCACGCGCGGGGTGAACTCGGCGACCCGGCGCGGGGTGAAGGCCTTCGAGACGAGCCGCCGCAGCCGGGTGTGGTCCGGCGGGTCGATGTTGAGCAGATGCGTCATCAGCTCGGCCTTGCGCTCGCCCGGAATGCCCGTCTTCCCCTTGGCGTGCGGGGACTCGTCGTGGTGCGCGGGGTTCTTGGAGAGCCGCTGGTCGGCGAGGGCCTGCCGGGCGTCCCCGTACCGCGTCACCAGCCAGGCTTCCACCCCGCTGGGCAGCGTCGTCCGGTGCACGGGCGCGTGCTCGCGGAGCCAGGCGTACGCGGGATACGGATCGCTCGCGAACTCCCAGGTGAAGAGCTCGGGCGCGGGGGGCGACACGGGGCAGGAGGCGGGACCGGTTCCGGGGGTGGTGCTCACTCCCCGACCGTACAGGGCGGTCCGGAAGGTGAGGTCTGTCGGATCCTGTGATCAAGAAGGGGGTGGTGCCCTAGATTCTTGTCAGTGGATCCTCAGATGCTCAGAAGCACGTTCGCGGTCGTCGAGAGACGGGCCGAACACGCCGTCACCTTCTTCTACTCGCATCTTTTCTGGAACAACCCCGCCATGCGCGAGCTGTTCCCCGAGGACATGCAGCCCCAGCGGGACCGGCTCTTCGCCGCGCTCACCCATGTGGTGACCCATCTGGAGTCTCCGGGCCTCGCCGAGTACCTGGGGCAGCTGGGCCGCGACCACCGCAAGTTCCTCGCCTCCCCCGCGCTCTACGCCGCCGTCGGGTCGAGCCTGCTCGCCGCCTTCGCGCACGCCGCCGGGGCCGCCTGGAGCCTGGAGGCCGAGAAGGCCTGGACCGAGGCGTACGGGCACGTCGCCGATCTGATGCTGGCGGGCGCCGAGGAGGCGGCCGGGGCCGGGGAGCCGGCCTGGTGGGACGCGGACGTCGTCCGGCACGAGCGGTACGGCGAGGACCTGGCCGTCCTCACCCTGCGGCCCCGGCAGCCCTTGCCCTTCCTCCCCGGCCAGTACGTCAGCGTCAGCTCGCTGCGCGTCCCGCGCGTCTGGCGCACCTACTCCCTCGCGGACGCGCCCCGCCCCGACGGCACGGTCGAACTCCATGTGAGCCGGATCCCGGGCGGCGCGATGAGCACGGCCCTCGTCGACGAGACGGGTCCGGGCGAGACGCTGCGGCTGAGCGCGCCCGGCGGCGGCCTCACCGCGTGCACGGAGCCGGGCGGACTCCGTACGTACATATGCGCGGGTACGGGCTGGGCGCCGGTGAAGGCGCTCCTCTCCGAGGCGGCGGAGGCCGAGCCGGAGCTGAAGGGCCGGCTGTTCGTGGTGGCGCGCGCGAAGGAACATCTGTACGGCCGGCGGGACGCGGAGCGACTGAAGAAACGTCTCAGCGGACTCAGCGTCACCTACATCACCTCGGCCCCCGGCCACCGCAAGGACCAGGCGACCGAACGGCTCCTCCAGGCACTGCGGGCCTGCGTCCACTGGCCCTCGCACGACGTCTACCTCGCCGGCCCGCCCGGCTTCCTGACGGAGGTCGCGGAGACGCTGATGGAGCTGGGCACCGACCCGTACCGGATCCGCCACGACACCCTGCAGCCCGTGGGCCGCTTCACCGCCCGCCCGAACACCGCGGCGGAACGCCTCCTGGGCCCGCCGCCCCCGCTCTGGCACAACCCGGGGGCCCGGGTGCCGCGCGAGCTGTAACGCCTGCCGCCGGCGCCCTGAGCCGGCCGCGAACGGCTACGCCTTCACACCCTCCGCCGCGCGGATCGCCTCCCGGTACGCCCGGGCCGCCGCGCGCAGCGCCGCCTCCGGGTCCACGCCCTCCGCCTCCGCGCGGACCGCGAGGGCGAGCAGGTCGTAGCCGATGCCCCGCTCCGCCGGGAGGGCCACGTCGAGACCCGCCGCCCGCGCCCGGCCGCCGAGCTTCGCGGCGAGCGCGAGCCCCGGCTGGCCCAGCGGCACACCGTCCGTCACGGACTCCCGCTGCTTCTCGATCGCCTTGGTACGCAGCCAGTGGGCCCGTACGTCATCCGGCGTCTCCGCCGTCGCGTCCCCGAAGACATGCGGGTGCCGGTGGATCAGCTTCTCGACGAGGGCGCCGGCGACGTCGTCCACGGAGAAGGGATCGTCCGGGTCCTCCTCGGCGATCCGGGCGTGGAAGACCACCTGCAGGAGGACGTCCCCGAGCTCCTCGCGCAGCGCGTCCCGGTCATCGTCCTCGATCGCCTCGACGAGCTCGTACGCCTCCTCGATGCCGTACTTGATGAGCTCCTTGTGCGTCTGCCGCGAGGACCACGGGCACTCGCGCCGGATGCGGTCCATGATCTGCACGAGGTCGAGGAGCCGGGCGCCGGGCAGGTCGTACGAGCCGGGCAGCAGTTCCAGGTCGGGCATCGTGAGGCGGCCCGAGCCGGCGAGCCGGGCGAGACCGTCGGTCAGCGCCCGGTCGCCCTCGCCGGAGGGCAGCAGCAGGACCGTACGGCCTCCTGCGCACGCCTCGACGAGCTCCTCGGCGGTGGGCCGGAGGTGCTCGACGGCGATCCCGGCCTCCCGCAGGTACGGCAGCTGGGGGTGGTGCTCGTCGGGGCAGAGCACCCGGTCCGCGGCGCCCAGCGCCTGCCAGGCGGGCCAGGACAGCAGTCCGGGTGCCACGCGGTGGCTGGCGGTGAGCAGAACGATGCGGCCGGGGCTCTCAGATGTCACCCCTTGAACCTACTCCGCCTCACGCACCGGCCGGGACGGCCCCCGGGTCCTGGGTGAGCTGCCGCAGCCAGGGCGCGGTGGTGTTGCCGAGCCGGACCTGGGCGTCGTCCCAGGCGCCGTAGCGCGGGTTCACATCGATGGCGAGGTCCTTGGAGGCGGCGGAGAAGACCTCCGTCAGCTTCCGCTGGCCCTCGGGGGTGTCCGTGACGCCCAGCTTGGCGGCGATCTTGTTCATGAGGACGTTGCGGCGGACGACGTCGTCGATCTGGCCGGGCGCCACGCCCTGCTCCTGGAGGAGGACGTCGGCGAGCCGGTCCTCGCCGCCGCTCTCGCGGACGAACGCGGTCCTGGTCTCCTGGAGCTCGGCGCGGGTGACCCCGACGCCGTTGTCCGCGGCGACCTTGTCGACGACCCGGTCGAAGATCATGACGTTGAGCTTGCGGCGGGGCAGGTCACCGGTGGCCTGGACGAGCTGGGCGGCCTGCGGGGAGCGCTCCTGGGCGGCGCGCACGTCCTTCACCTGTGCCTGCAGGCTGGAGACGTCGATCCGTTCGCCGCCCACGACGGCCGCCGCTCCTGGGTGGGCGTCACTGCCGCAGGCGGTGAGCAGCGGGGCCGCGGCGAGCAGTGCGGCGGAGACGGTGAGCGCAGTGCGGCGGTGCAAAGGAGCCTCCCGGGCTGGTCGTGCGTCAGTTGAACGACCTTGCGGTGATCGATGTTAGGGAGTCGCCCGGGCCGGAGCCACTACTTCGGTGCGACTGATTCCCACAACGACTCACCGGCACGCCGGGTGTCGGCCGGTACCGGTCCCGTGTCCGCCCCCTCGCGCGCCCCTTCGTACGTCCCTTCGTACGCCCCTTCGTACGTCCCTTCGTACGCCCCCTCGTGGGTCTCCTTGACCAGGTAGTGCGGCCGTCGCTTGACCTCGTAGTAGATGCGGCCGACGTACTCGCCGATCAGTCCGACCATCACCATCTGCACGCCTGCGAGGGCGGTGACGGCGACGAGGAGGGTCACGTAGCCGGGAGTGTCGACGCCGTTGACCAGCGCGTCCCCGACGATCCAGGCCGCGTAGCCGAGGGCGACGAGGACGAGCAGGAAGCCGAGGTGGACGGCGGCCCTGAGCGGCTTGTTGTTGAAGGAGAGGAGACCGTCGAGGCCGTAGTTGAGGAGCTTGCCGAAGGTCCACTTGGAGCGGCCCTCCTCGCGGACGGCGTTCTCGTACGAGAACGTGGTCGTCCGGAAGCCGACCCAGGAGAAGAGGCCCTTGGAGAAGCGGTTGTACT
This sequence comes from Streptomyces sp. CB02980, assembly GCF_014451325.2. Taxonomy (GTDB): domain Bacteria; phylum Actinomycetota; class Actinomycetes; order Streptomycetales; family Streptomycetaceae; genus Streptomyces. The sequence continues at coordinate 66,934 of NZ_JACSCH020000015.1, forward strand.
CGCCGAGGCCGAGGATCGCGTCGACGGTACGGCGCGACAGGAGCCGGAAGTCCCCGACGCCGTCGACGAGCTCGACGTCGACGAGCCGGTTGATCGCCCAGTAGTAGAGGCGGGCGGTCAGGGTGCGGGTGACGCGGTCGCCCTCGCGGGTGCGGCGGGCGACGACCTGGTCGTACCCCTCGGAGTGCAGCGCGACCATGCGGTGCACGAGCTCGGGCGGGTGCTGGAGGTCGGCGTCCATGATCACGACGGCGTCGCCGGCCGCCTTGCGGAGGCCGGCCAGCATCGCCGCCTCCTTGCCGAAGTTCCGGCTGAAGGAGACGTACCGGACGTGGTGGGAGTCGCGCGCGGCGAGCTCCTGGAGAAGCGGGAGCGTCCCGTCCCGGCTTCCGTCGTCGACGTAGACGATCTCGAACTCGCCGTCCAGCTTGGCGAGTTCAGTGGTCACGTGGTCGTGGAAGCGGGCGAGGACGTCTTCCTCGTTGAAGCACGGGACGACGATCGAGAGCAGCACGCCGACCACGACAACGGAGTCCGGTGTCCCGGTCGGTCCCCATGAATGGCGTTCAGGCGACCATTGCATGAACTGGGTCGCGGGGAACGGTTTTTCCCGGTCGGGCGCTGGCATATTCGACGGGTCATGCCGAACGCCACTCGAACGCCGGGCTCCACGCCACCCGCCCTCACGCCCACCACCGTGGGCACCGCGACCCGGCTCACGGCCGAGGGCCCGCGCTCCCTGCTCCTCGCCGCGCTGCTCACCGTGCTCGCCGTCTGCGGCGGCGACGCCGTCGCCCGGGTCTTCCCCTTCGGGCCGCGCCACCGGGCCGTCAACGACCTCGCGAACCAGTTCGTGCCGTTCCACGCGCACCTGTGGGACCTGCTGCGCGGCCGGGCGGACGGCGGTCTGCTGCTCGACTGGCAGGCGGGCTGGGGCACGAGCTTCCTCCCCGACTACGGCACCTATGTGTCGAGCCCCTTCGCACCGCTGGTCGCGCTCTTCCCGCGGGGGGACATCGAGTACGCGGTGTACGCGATCACCGTCCTGAAGACGGCGGTCGCGGCGGCGGCCATGACGTACCTCCTGCGCCGCCTCGGCCCCGGCACCTGGTGGTGGGCCTCGGTCCTCGGCGCCTCGTACGCGCTCTGCGGCTGGTCGCTCGCGGAGGGCACGTACAACCCGATGTGGCTGGACGGTCTGATCGCCTTCCCGCTGCTCTGCCTGGTGGGCGAGTGGGTACGGGAGGCCAGACGGCCGCTGCTCGGGCCGCTGGTGGTCGCGGTCTGCTGGGTGGCGAACTTCTACACGGCGTACATGGCGACGATCGGGGCGGCACTGGTCCTGGTGGTGCGGCTCGCGACGGCGGACCGGCCGGCGGACGTCCTGACGTCCCCGGCGCGGGAGGCCGCCACCGGCACCGCTGCCGGCGGCGGTGCGGGGCGCGGTGCCGTCCGTACGCTGCTGCGGGCCGGGCTGACGACCGGGATCGGGATCGCCCTCGCGGCGCCCGTCCTGGTCCCCGTCTTCCTCGGTTCGCGTCACGCCCACCCGGGCCTGGTGAGGGAGTTCGACCCGGCGCCCGCCACGGACGTCCTCGCCCGGCTGCTCCCCGTGACGTACAGCTTCTCGACCCCGGCGGCCTTCGTCTCCACGGCGGTGCTGCTGCTCGTCGCCGCGCTGCTGTTCCGCCGTGAGATCCCCGGCCGGGAACGGTGGCTGTGGGCGGGCCTGTGCGTGGCCGTCCTGGCCTCGATGCAGTGGGGTCCGACGCACCTCCTGTGGCACGCCTTCGCCACCCCGAACGGCAGCCCGTACCGCCAGACCTTCGTCCTCTCCGGCGTCCTCGTCCTCGCCGCGTGGACCGGCTTCGCCCACGGCCTCCCGGACCGCCGGGCGCTGCTCGGCGGGACGGCGGTGGTCACGGCCCTGTCCCTGGGATCGCTCCCGAGCCCCTTCCTCACTCCCTGGGCACTCGTCCTCACGGCCGTGGGCCTGGTGGCGGTGGCGGGCGCGCTGCTGCTCCCGCGCCGGGGCCGGTACGGGGTACTCGCCGCGCTGCTGGTCGTCGGCACCGTGGTCGGCCAGGCGGCGGCGACGACCGCGTACGCCGACCGCGAGCGGCCGGCCCGGCTCGACGACTACCCGCCGTGGGGCGCCGAGCAGCAGCGGCGGGCGGACGCCCTGGCGGAGGCGGACGGCTGGCCCGCGTACCGCACGGACGCCGGTCTGCCCCGGGTGGCGGGCAACGATCCGCTGCTCCTGGGCGGCCAGGGCGCCGCGTACTACAGCAGCCACACCCCGGCGGTCCTGACGGAGACGCTGACCGCGCTGGGCGGCGGCTGGACGTCACGGGGCCGGAACCTGCTGAGCCTGGACAACCCGGTGACGGACGCGCTGTTCGGGGTGGGGGCGAGGTGGCGGGACGGGGAGGTGGTCCGCGCGGAGCCGTCGGCGCCACCGCTGCCGCTGGTGACCGTACGGCCGCCGGGCCCGGCCCCGGCGTACGGCAGGTCCCCCTTCCGCAACCAGGAACTCCTGCTGGGCACGCGGGTGTACGAGGCTCCGCGGGCGGGCGGTGCGTGCCGGGTCGGCACGGAGGTCTTCCTCTGGGCCCCGGACGCGACGGGCACGGCCCGCCTCGGCACGTACGAGACGCGGCTGCTCGGCGGCCGGCCGAAGCGGCTGGCGGCGCTGACGTCCCTGGGCACGCAGCAGCGGGAGGGGGCGAAGCCCCAGGTACCGCGCGGCGGGAAGGCCGAGATCGGCTGCCTGGACCACGACCGCCTGCGCACGGCCGTGGCGGGGCTCCGCTCCCGGGCGGCGACGAGGGTCGACGTCCGCTCCGACGGCCTGACGGCCACGCTGCCGCCGGGCACGAAGGGCACGGCGGTGGTGGCCGCCCCGAGGATCGCGGGCTGGCGGTGCGAGGGCGGCAAGGCGGGTTCGTACGGCGGCCTGCTTGCCCTCGACGTCCGTCCGGGTACGACCACCGTGACCTGCGACTTCCGCCCGCCGGGCCTACGGGCGGGCCCGGCGGCGGGGGCGGCGGGCGCGCTGCTGCTCACCGCGTCCCTGTGGCTCGGCGCCAGGACCCGCCGGAGGGCGGAGGGGTCGACGCCGCTCAGCCCGTGACCGCGACGATGCGCCAGCCCACCGCACCCGAGGCTCCGGCCCGGCCCGTGACGGCGAGGGGGAGCTCGGCGGGCGCGCTCGTGATCCGGTGCGTCACGGGAACGCCGTCGCAGGGCACGGCCTTGGTCTCCTCGCCGCCGACGACGGGCACGACCGTGCCTTCGCCGGCGCAGACGACGGCCAGCTGGTAGGCGGACCCCTTCGTCAGCCGGGACCGGTGGTGCACCCCGTCCTCCACCCGCTCGACCCCGGACTCCACGAACTCGGCAGCGTCCGGGGAGACCGTGTCCAGGACGTCCTTGACGCGCTTCTCCTGCGCGGCGGCCGCCGCTGTGCCGCGGCTCGTGGGCGTGGAAGCGGTGGGCGAGGCGGGCTGGGTCGATGCCGGGGCGGGCCCCGGCCCGGTGCACCCGACGGCCCCGATCGAAAGAAGCCCGAGCGCGGCCCCCGTCGACAGATACGCGCGCATTCTGGTCATCAGTGGTCTCCCCGTGGTCGAACGTTCCCGACCAGCGACGTTAGGTCACATCCCGTGGCCGACGAAAGGCAATTCGACTTCTCTGAGGAAGAGTTGAGGAACCGGCGGCGGCTGTCAGTCCGACACCCGCCTCTCCCACCTGACCTCGCCGTCCTCTACCCGGTCCGTGCGGGTGAGGCCGGCCGCGGCGGCGACGGACGCCGACGCCGTGTGGTCCGGGTGGACATGGGCCACGATCGTGCGCGCTCCGTGCTCCACGAGCAGGGCGACCAGGCCCTCGGCCGCCTCCCGTGCGATGCCCCGGCCCTGCCATTCCGTGCCGATCACCCACGCGACCTCCGCGACCCGTCCGTCCTCCGTGACCGTCGCCTGTACGGTCCCGGTCAGCCGGTCCTCGGCGCGGAGGCGGACCACCCAGTTACCCCAGAGCGTCCCGGGGTCGGGCGAGCCGGCCGCCAACCGCTCGTACCGGGCGCGCAGTTCGGACGGGGTCAGCGGGGCGCCGCCGATGAAGGTGTGCAGGGCGGGGTCGGCGAGGACCCCCGCCATCTCCTCGGCGTGCGCGACGGCGAGCGGGACGAGGTCCAGGCGGGAGGTCCGTACCGTACGTGCGGTCACCCCGCTCCCCTCCCCCGCGGTCATACGTTCCCCAGGAAGCCGGGGTCGCTCTCGTCGAGCCCCACGCTCGTCTCCCGCTCGAAATCCAGGAGTTCCGTCATCGTCACGACGCGGCGGCTGGTCGCGGCCAGGTCCTGGTGCGCTTCCGCCGACCACAGCGGCGGGTAGAGGGTGAGCCCCCGGTCACCGTCCAGCCGGCGGACCTCGTCCTGCCAGCCGGGCCAGCGCAGATCCGCGTAGAACTCCTCCGTGCCGCCGGACAGCATCCACGACAGCCAGGCCCCGTATCCGGCACCCAACGCCTCCCAGCTCAGCGAGTCCGGCGCGAAGTACACCATCTCGCCGGGCTGCCCCGGCAGCCCGACCCGGTCCGCGGGCCCGCCCTGGAGGACGAACACCCCGCCGAGTACGTCGTGGGCCACGACGAGCCCGGCGTCGGGCCGCCACCCCGGATCGGCCGTCGCGTCCGCGGGGAAGTCGTTGACCCGGGCGAGCGACGGCAGCCGTCGGTCGTTGTCGGCGGCCGGGCTGCCGTACACCCGCAGCCAGCCGTCGTCGACGAACGCCCCACCGCTGTGGAAGACGAACGCCCCCAGGAACGACCGCACGGTCACCTGCGTCCGCAGCAGCGCGGCCGCGCCCCGCGTCGCGTCGGCGTCCAGCACCTCGACGGGCACGGGCGCGGCTCGCAGCTTCTCGCCGAGGACCGGCCATGCCGGGTCCTCGACCTCGATCAACTCGCTCAGTTCAGGCACCGGGGCATGCTCGCACGCCCACCGGCAGGGTGGCCGCATGACGACCGGCCGGCGACTCCCCGGCCGGGCGGCTTCCCGACCGGGCGGCTTCCCGACCCGGCGGCTTCCCGACCCGGCGGCTTCCCGACCCGGCGGCTTCCCGACCCGGCGGCTTCCCGACCCGGCGGCTTCCCGACCGGGCGGCGAAGCCCCCGCGCGCTCACGCCCCCGCGCGGCGCATCCCCGCCAGCAGCCCGTCCAGCGCCGCCACCGTCCGCTCCAGCGCCTCCGCCGACGTCGCGCTGTCGCCCCTCGCCAGCCACAGTGCCGCCTCGTTCATCGCGCCCGACAGCAGCCGCGCCAGCGGTTCCACCGGCTGCTCGGCGACGATGCCCGCCTCCACGAGCCCCTCCAGCGCCTCCGTCAGGTGCCGCGCCGAGGACTCCTCGTCCAGGGCACGCCACTCCTCCCACCCCAGGACCGTCGGCGCGTCGACCAGCACGATCCGCCGTACGGCCGGGTCGGAACCGGCCGCCAGGAAGGCCCGGCAGCCGGCCCGCAGCTGCTCCCAGAGGTCGGCCTGTTCGTCGGCCGCCGCCGCGACCCGGTCCCCCAACTCCCCCTGGACCTCGGCGACCACCGCCCGGAACAGTCCCGCCTTGCTCTCGAAGTGGTGGTAGGCCGCCCCCTTGGTGACCCCCACCGCCCGGGCCACCTCCGCGAGCACCACCCCGTGGTACCCGTCCTCGGCGAACCGTCGCCGTCCCTCCGCGAGGAGCGCCCGCCTCGTCGCCGCCCGCTGCTCGGCCCGGAGGCCCTGGGCGCCGCCAGGTCCTGCCGCACCGCCGGCTGCCGCCCGGTCGCCCGCCGCCTGCTCGTCCGGCATCGCCGCACACCACCCTTCCTCTTCCGCATACCCGGGGTATGTTAGCTCTCATCACTCACATACCCTGAGTATGTGAAACCGGAGCGAGCGACGCACGACGAGGAGAGCCACCCCATGACGACCGGACGACTCAGCAGCTTCTACCCCGTGATCTGCACCCGCGACGTCGCCGCCTCCCGCGACTTCTACACCCGCCACCTCGGCTTCACGACGACCTTCGAGGCCGACTGGTACGTGAGCCTGCACCGCCCCGACGCGCCCCAGTACGAGCTCGCGCTCCTCGACCACAGCCACCCGACCCTCCCCGAGGGCCACCGCATCCCCACCCGGGGCGGTCTGCTCCTCAACTTCGAGGTCGAGGACGTCGACGCGGAGCACCGCCGCCTGATCGGCGAGGCCGGTCTCCCCGAGCTCCTCCCCCTCCGCACCGAGGACTTCGGCCAGCGCCACTTCATCCTCGGCGCGCCCGACGGCGTACTGATCGACGTCATCACCACGACCCCGCCGACCGGGGAGTACGCCGCCCAGTACACCTCCACCGCCCCGGACCGGGCCTAGGCGGCGGCAGCGGCGGCGGCCTCCACGCCCAGCGCCGCCACGATCTCCTCGTCCTGGCGGTCACCGGTGGGCGTGAAGCCGAGGCCCGCGTAGAGGCGCGCGGCGGGGGTGTTCGCGGGGTGGTACGAGAGCCGTATCTCCCGGCAGTCCGGGAGCGCGGCGAGGCGACCGAGCAGGGCCCGCAGCGCGGCGCGGCCGATGCCCTTGCCCTGTTCGGCGGCGTCGACGACCATGCCGCCGATCCAGTGGGTGCCGTCCTCGTCGTCGTACGCCCACATGAGGTGGCCGACGACCTCGTCCCCGGCGCGGACCGCGAGGGAGTTCCAGAGCCCGCCCCGCTGGGAGAGCAGCAGATAGCGCGCGCCGAGCGCCGCGACGAACCTGCGCTGGTCGTCGGCGGGAGCGACGTCGGCGACGCCCCGCCAGTTCTCGTCCGTGATCTCCTCCAGGACCACGGGCCGGCCGTCCCGCCGGCCGTCCTGCCGGTCGGCGGGCGCCTCCGGCGGCCCGGCAGCCCTGGTGGCGCTGCCGAGGATCTTGGTCGGCGTGATGCGGACGACCACGCGGACCTCTTCCGGCGGAGCCTCCGCGTACTCCTTGCCGCCGCCCGGACCGAGGTACTCCTCGGCGATGCGGACGGCCACCGCCCGGCCGGTGTCCTCGGTGACGGTGGCCGTGCCGCGTATCTCGACGTACAGGTCGGGGTCGGCGGGGTCGAAGACCGTCAGGCCGACGCGCGGGTCCCGGAGCATGTTCAGCGCCTTGCGCCGGCCCTGGGTGGTGGAGATCAGCAGCTCCCCGCCGTCGCGGCCGACCCACACCACCGAACTCTGCGGTGCGCCGTCGGGGTTGAGGGTGGCGAGCACGGCCATGTGCGGGGCGTCGAGCAGGCCGCGTACGGCGTCGTTCATCTCAAGGGACATGCTGGGGAGGCTATGCGGGCGCCCGGGGAGGCGCACCGGAATTCCCGGGGCGGCTCGGCGTCCTTCCGCCGCACACGGCTACGTACCGCAGAGGGACCGGTCGTACAGCGTCTCCAGGGCCGTGTCGATGGGGTGGGGCTGCGGGGTTCCCTCCGCGCTCCGGGGGTTCCAGCGCTGGAGGTTGACCGCCATCGACATCTGTCGGCCGCCGTCCGCCCGGGTCAGGGAGATCGTGCCGGCTCCCCAGACCGAGCCGTCGTGGCCCCAGAACGTGCCGCAGCCGGGGACGACGACCTTGTGCAGGCCCAGTCCGTACTCGATCATCGTCCCGTCCAGGGCGCGGACCGGGACCGTGCGCTGCATCTGCGCCAGGGACGACCGGCTGACGATCCGGCCGTCGAGCAGCCGCGCGTAGAAGCGGTTGAGGTCGTCCATGGTGGAGACGAGGGCGGCCCCCGTGCCCGTCCACGACATGTTGTAGACGCTGTAGTCGCGCGGCGGTTCGAGCAGGCCCCACAGCGACTCGTACATGCGCGCGTGCGGCCCGTCGATCGTCGGCCCGTCCGGGAACCCGGTGTGCCGCAGCCCCGCGCGGTCGATGACGTGACGGGTGATGTAGCGCTCGGCGGTGGTTCCGGTGACCCGCTCCAGGAGTTGGCCGAGCAGCAGCCAGTTGGTGTTGGAGTAGACGCCCGTGGGGCCGCCGGGCTCGCCCGCGGGCGGCGCCGCGAGTCCCAGCGCGATCAGCTCGGCCGGCCGGAACTCGCGGAACCGGTTGTCGTCCAGGCTGGTGGGCGAGTTCCGCTGGAGGGAGGGGAAGGCGTACGGGATGTAGTCGGGGATGCCGCTCGTGTTGTTGAGGAGCATCCGGACGGTGATCCTCCTCCCCCGCTCCCCCGGTACGAGGTCGGGCAGATAGGCGCCGACGGGCGCGTCGAGCCGGATCCGGCCCCGCTCGACCTGCTGCATGACGGCCGCGGCGGTGAAGGTCTTGGTGATGCTGCCGACGCGTTGGCGCATGTCGGGACTCACGGGCCGTCCGGTGGCGAGGTCGGCGACCCCGGAGGCCCCGCGCCAGGTCCGGCCGGCGTCCCGCACCTCGCCGAACACGCCGGGGACGCCCGCCCGGTGGACGTCGTCCATGGCGGTGCGCAGCCGTGCGGGCTCGACGCGGGTCGGCGTCGCCTTCGTCCCGGCCGTCGTGCCGGCCGTCGTCCCGGCCGTCGTCCCGGCCGTCGTCCCGGCCGTCGTCGTGTGCGGGGCGGGGGCGGCCGCCACCGTGCCGGCGCAGGCGGTGAGCGCGGCCACTCCCGCGATCAGGGAGAGGCGGATCTTCGATCGGAGTGTCACGGCGTACGTACTCCTTCGGAGGTGCGGGACGGGGTGCGGGGGGTGCGGGGGATGCGGGTGGTGCGGGGGATGCGGGTGGTGCGGGGGCGGGTGCGCTCGGGGCTCATCCGGCCGGGGCTCATCCGGCCGGGGCTCATCCGGCCAGGGCTCGGCGCAGGACGGCGCCGAGTTCGGCGTTCTGCCGCTGCGAGACCTCGGCGGAGAGGATCGCCTGCGAACCGTGGAAGGTGCCGGGCCACTGGTGGATCTCGACCGACACCCCCGCCTGGAGCAGGCGCAGCGCGTACGCGAGGCCCTCGTCGCGGTTCGGGTCGAACTCGGCGGTGGCGAGGTAGGCCGGCGGCAGGCCGGTCAGGTCCTCCGCGCGGGCCGGGGCGGCGTACGGGGTGGCGGGGCCGCCGCCCAGGTAGTGCTGCCACGAGGCCAGGCCCTTGGCCCGGTAGAACCACGGTGTGTCGGTGAAGTTCACCGCCGACCAGGAGTCCTGCCGGTCGTCGAGCCCCGGCTGGTTGAGCAGCTGGAAACGGATCGCCGGCCCCTGCCGGTCGCGGGCCCGCAGGGTCACCGCGGCAGCGAGGTTGGCGCCGGCGCTGTGGCCGCCGATCGCGATGCGGTCCGGCTCGACGCCGAGTTCGGCCGCGTGTCCGACGGCCCACTCCAGCACGGCGTACGCGTCGTCCAGGGCGGCCGGGTAGGGGTGTTCGGGGGCGAGCCGGTAGCCCACCGAGATCACCACCGCGCCGGAAGAGGCCGCGATCCGGCCGGCCCACGGGTGTTCGGTGTCCAGATCGCCCATCAGGAATCCGCCGCCGTGCAGCCAGACGACGGCGCCCCGGGCCCCGTGCGGGCGGTAGACCCGTACCGGCACGGGCGGGTCGGCGGGAACCGTGTGGTCCTCGACGTCCATGTCCGTGGTGTCGGGGGCCGGTACGGCGGCGGCCAGTTGGGCGAAGTTCTTCCGCGCGGTGACCGGGTCGGTGAGGTCGGTGCGGGGGAAGAACGGTACGAAGGCTTCGAGTTCGGGGTCCATGACGGTCATCCTCGGGGAGCCGCCCGCGCCGGGTCGTCCGCCGTCCGTCGGGCATCGGGGGCCGATCGCGCGCCGATCGGCGCCCGGGTCCCGCTGGCCCGTCCTCCTATCCTGCTGCCATGGAGGCTTTGGCCGTACGACTGTCCGGGCTCGATCCGCACGTCGAGGGCGCGCTCCGCATCGTCGCGTTCTACGACACCCTGATGCGCAGGCGCGTGGACCTTCCCGCGCTCGCCCGGGCCTCGGCCGGTCTCGCCGAGTGCGTCACCGGCGTCGGACTCCACGGCACCGGGCGGACGATCCGCGTCGCGCCCGACGGCCGCGAGGCCCCCGGCCCGGCCGGGCCCGCGTCCGGCACGGCCCCGGTCGTCCTCGACGAGGAGGAGATCGGCACGGTGTGGCTGGAGCGGTCCGGCCCGGCCGGACCGCTCGACGAGGTGCTGCTCGACCGGCTGGCCCTCGCCGTGGCGGGGGCCGTCGAACGGTACGGTCCGGCCCGTACGACCATGGCGGACCCCGCGCTCGTCGAGCTGGTCATCAGCGCCGAGACCGACGAGGCGGCCCGCGCGCGGGCACTGCGGCTCCTCGGCTTCGCCGCCGGGCCGCCGGTCCGGGTGGCCGCCGTACGGTCGCCACGGCTGCCGCTCGACCAGGTGGGCGGGGTCGTCTGCCCCGGGCGGCCCGTGAAGGCGGCGCGGATCGGCGGGGTCGGCGTGATCCTGGCCTCCGCCGTGGACCGGGCCCGGTTCCCCGCGGGCGTACGCGCGGGCATCGGCACGGCGGACGGGCCCGAACTGGCGTGGCGCGAGGCCCGCACCGCCCTGCGCCTCACCACCGCGCGCGAACCCGTGCTCGACCACGCGGAGTTGGGCGCGCTGGCGCTGCTCGCGGAGGTGCCGAGGGAGGTACTACGGGGCAACCCCGACGTCGCGGCGCTCGTCCGGGTGGCCGGAGCCCCGGGGGATCCCGACGACGAGGCCCGAGAGACCCGGGAGACCCGGGAGACCCTGGACACGCTGGAGGCGTACTGCGCGGCGGGGTCGCTGCGCCGGGCCGCCGACGTCCTTCACCTGCACCACAGCAGCGTGGCCCGCCGCATCGACCTGATCGGCAGGGCCCTGTCCGTGGACCTCACCACCCCGACGGGCCTGACCAGAGCCCGCGTGGCCCTGACGGCGTGGCGCCTGCTGGGCGACTAGGAGCCGCGGGGGGCGGGACGGCGGGCGGGTGGGCGGGACGGCGGGCGGGGGGCGGCCGCACACCGCTGCCGTCCCGCCCCCTGCGGAAACTTTCTCGAGGCCGGTCGCAACCTCGCGGGGTGACGCACGTCTGGTGGTGTGAAGGCGCCCTTCACCCGCTCCACCCGACCGTGTCCGTCCCCTTCCTCGGGAGAACCCCATGTCCAGCCACGCCAAGCGGAACTTCCGCCCCCGCCCCCGCATCCTGGGCGTCATCACCGGTGCCGCGCTCCTCCTCGGTGGCGGCGGCTTCGCCGCGCAGGCCATCGCCGACTCCGGTCCGCAGCCCGCGCCGGCCGCGCCGAAGGTCTCGGTCCCGGACGCGGCCCCGGCTGCTCCGGCTGCCGCCCCCGCTCCGGCCGTCGCCCCGAAGGCCGTTCCGAAGGCCGCCGCGCCCCGCACGCCCGCCCCGGCGGCCGAGCCCGTCGCCGCCCCGGCTCCGGGCGTCGCCCCGAAGGTCGTCTCGCCCGGCAAGCCCGGCCCGGCCGCCGCACCCGCGCCCGCGCCCGCCGTCGACCAGGGAGCTCGCCCCGCCCCCGCCCCGGCCCCGGCGGTCAAGCCGACGGCCGCCCCCGCGCCCGCCCCGGCTCCGGCCGGTGCCGCGCCCCGCGTCCAGAAGTAGCAGCACGCGGTAGCACCGAGGAGCGGGTGGCCCGGCCGGGCTTGCGCAGGTCCGGCCGGGCCGCCCCTCCGTCCCGCAACGGATCGAGGACCGTGCAGTTGTCGTACGCCATACCCGTACCCGTACCCGTACCCGGACACCCGGACCGGCCGTCGCCCTGGTGGGCCCGGCTGCTCGCCCGTATGCCCCGGACCCGGACCCGGGCCGACGACGCCCCCGGGACCGTACGGGGACGGCATCTGCGTGCGGTGGACGCCCCGGAGGACCAGGGGCCGCCGCCCACCCTCACCGAGCTGTACCGGGCCCGGCGGCTCGACATGGTGCGGCTCGCGCTGTTCCTCGTCGACGACCTGCACACCGCCGAGGACGTCGTCCAGGACGCGTTCGCCGCCGTGTGCCGGACGTACGGCACCTCCCTGCACGGGCTCCAGGACCCCGGCGCGTACCTGCACACGGCCGTGGTCAACGCCGCCCGTTCCGTCCTGCGCAGGCGCCGCACCGCGCGCGCGTACACCCCGCCCCATCCGGTCTCCGAGCCGCCCGTCGACGAGGGGCTGCTGCTCGCCGAGGAGCACCGGCACGTGCTCGACGCGCTCGCGCAGCTGACCCGGCGCCAGCGCGAGGTCCTCGTCCTGCGCTACTGGTCGGAGCTGACCGAGGCGCAGATCGCGCAGACGCTCGGGCTCTCGCGCGGCACGGTGAAGTCGACCGCGAGCCGCGCGCTCGACGCCCTGGAGAAGAAGCTGGAGGCGGGCCGATGAGACCGCGTGCCGAGGACCCCCTCACCGTCACCGAGGAGCGGCTGCGCGCCGCGTTCGCCGCGCGCGCGGCCCTCGTCACGTACCGGGACCTGCGCCGTGACGAGCCCCCGGAGGGGCGGAGCTGGGGGCTGCGGCGGGTGCGCGGCGTGGCCTTCGCGTCGCTGGGGGCCGTCGCCGCCGCCGCGGGCGTGGCCGCCGCGTACCTGCTCTTCCTGGTGCCCGCCGGCACGGTCTCCCCCACTCCGGCGCCGCCCGCCCGGCCTCCGGGCGTCAGCAAGTCCCCGGTCACGCCCACCCCCTCTCCGGTCGCCCCGTCGGTGACCGGGCCGGGCGCGGCACCCGAGCCGGGGGCGGTGCGGCCTTCCGGGGGCGGCCCGAAGCCGGGGGCGGCGCCGAAGCCCGGGGCGGAGCCGGCGGCGGGGACGGTTCCGCCACAGCCCGGAGCGCATCCGAAGCAGGGGGACGAAGCGACACCCGACGCCGATCCGACACCCGGGGCCGATCCGACGCCCGACGCCGATCCGACGCCTCCGGCGGACCCGGGGCCCCTCGGCCGGCCGTAGCCGGCGCGTCGGGCCCGGCACGCGAGAAGGGCCGGAACCCCTGCGGGGGTCCGGCCCTTCTCGGACGTGCGGGTGCGCGCGAGCTACTTCGCGGCGACCTCTTCCAGGCACAGCACGAACTTGTCCGACTCCAGCTGCTGCGCGAGCGCCGACAGCTCCGCGCCGCACTTGTTCACGTCGAAGGTGTTGTCGATGACCTTGACGACCTTGAACAGGTCGGCCTTGCCCGAGGAGCAGTCCGTGGTGTCGACCTTGGGGTCGTTGTCCGGGCCCGTCACGGTGACGCACTCGCCGGCCTTGGCGTGCACGGGGGCGTCGCCGGTGAGGTACGGCAGGCCGAGCTTCACGCCGAGGGCGATGGCGATCGCGAGGACGACACCGCCGACCTTCTTCAGGATGCGGCTGCCCTTCTTCGCGGGGGCGGGCTGCTCCGGAGCGGCGGGCTGCTCGGGGGTGAAGGGCGCGGGCGGCGTCGTCATGAGGGATTCCTTGGGGACGTGAACATGATCTGACGCGAACGCTACATGCGCCAAAAAGGGCAAAAAGGATCAAGGAGATCCATTGACCGATCAGTTGTCGAGTCGTGACTCTGGCGCTCCGTCAGGAGTGCGGCCCCAGCTGACGCTGGTGCTCCAGGACCCGCCGCAACTCCGCCGGAAGCGGGTGATACGGCCCGAACGCGCGCTCCGCGTCGAACAACAGCCGCTGGAGCAGGTCCTGTCCGGCCGCGTGCTCCCCCGTCGCCACGAGGAGCAGTGCGATCCGCTGCCGGATGTCGAAGGCCCGGGCCGGATCGCCCTCGTAGTACGGCAGGACCGCACGGAACTCGGTGAGCGCGGCGGCCGTCTCCCCCAGCTGCTCCAGGCACAGGGCGGCGTCATATCGGAATTGAAGAGCCTGCGGATCCGCCGGCCCGGCCTCCGCGTCGCGGTCCGCCGCGAGCCGGCGCAACTCGGGCAGCGCACGCCGGTACTGGCCGTCGTCCATCAGCGTGGACGCGTACTGCTTCCGCAGGATGCGGACGACCGGCGACCGCTCGCCGTGCTCGGCCGCGGCGGCGGGCAGGATCCCGCCGAGCATGTCGACGGCCTGGGTGAGCGCCCCTTCCCCCAGCAGTCGCTTGACCTCGTCGACGGCGGCGGCGACGTCGGGGCGGGCGGGAGCGGTCGGGGGCACGAGGGCGGTCGGGACCGGTGGCGGATACGAGGCCCTCGGGTCACTCCTGGGAGCGGTCACGGGAGCGGTCACGGGCAGGGGCGACGGCGCCTGCGCCGGAACCGCCGGTGCGAGTGGCGCCACCGGTGCGGCGGACGCCGGGCGGTCCGGCCAGGGCGCGTGCGGGCGGAGGAACGGCCGGGTCGGGTCCATCGGCCCGGCCGGGGCTCCGCGCGCGGGGAGCAGGGGCAGCAGGTGCTCGTACACCTCGTGCGCACCGGACGGCCGCTCCCGCGGGTCCTTGGCGAGCAGCCGGAGGACGAGCGCTTCGAGGGGCTCGGGGACCTCGGGCCGCAGCTGACGGAGCGGCACGGGAGGCTCGTACAGATGGCGGTGGAGGACACCGAGCGCGGTGGAACCGGCGAAGGGCACGTTCCCGCTGAGGAGTTCATGCAGCAGCGCGCCGAGTGCGTACAGGTCGGTGGAGGGTCCGACGGCGCCGCCCATGGCCTGCTCGGGCGCCATGTAGGCGGGGCTGCCGATGGGCGAACCGGTGTGGGTGAGGCGGGTGGTGTCGCTGTCCAGGACGGAGGCGACACCGAGGTCGAGGACGATGACGGACCCGTCGGGACGGACCATCACGTTCCGCGGCTTGAGGTCGCGGTGCACGATCGGCACGGCGTGGACGGCTGCGAGCACGGCGCACAGCTGCGCGGCGACGCTGACCGCCCACTCCCAGGGGTACGGGTCGTGCTCGGCGAGATGGTCGGCGAGGTCGGCGCCCTCCACGTACTGCATGACGAGGTACAGGTCCTCGCCCTCGCTGCCCGCGTCGTGGACGGTGACGAGGCCGGGGTGGTCGACGTGCGCGGTCACCCGGCACTCACGCACGAAGCGGCGGCGCAGCTCGTCGGCGGCGGTGGCCGGGCCCGTCATGGTGGCCGGCCGGAGCAGCTTCACCGCGACCCGGCGGTCGAGCCTGCGGTCGTACGCCGTCCAGACCTGGCCCATGCCGCCCTGCCCGATGACGGTGGCGAGCTCGTAACGCCCGCCGATCACCCGCCCGTTCATGCCCGACCGTCGTCTTCCCCGGTCTGCCGGAGCAGGTCACTGAGCTCGTCGAGCTCGGCGCGGACCTGCTCGATGCGGGGGGCGTGGCCGGGAAGCGGCGGCGGGGCCTGGCCCGGGGGCGGGGTGGGGACGTACGGACTCGGGGCCGAGCCCTGGATCGGGCCCGGCGCAGGGGCCTGGCCCGGGGCCTGGCCCGGGCTCGGGGCCGTGACGGCGGCGGGCGGGTAGCCGTACCCCGGCGTGGCGTATCCGGGAGTGGCGTACCCGTGCGGCGGCGTGCCGTACGGGTACGCCTGCTGCGGCTGCGGGGACGGGACCATGATCACGACCGGCGCCGGCTGGTGGTGGCGGATGTCGACCACCAGGAAGTAGCAGGTCACGATCGCCATCTGCACGAGCAGCACGATCATGCCGGCGGTGTTCATCCAGGTGTCGGCGAACCGCTGCTCCAGCGGCACCACGCAGCCGATGTTCAGCACCAACTGGGCCCAGAAGAGCGCCCAGTCACGCCCGGTGCGCCGCATGATCGCGATCCGGAGCATGGCGACCCACGCGAGGAAGCCGAGCGACAGGACCACCAGGACCGTGATGAGGACCCGGACGGTGATCGTGGCCGCCGACGGGCCGGCCGCACGCGGCGGTGCGGGTGCGGGTGTGGCCGCGGGTGTGGGCACCTGACCGTACATACGACGCTCCCCCAGGACGGACGATCAGGCCTCTGCGGTTGACCGGACCAAGTCGGACCAAGAGAGTATGACGGCCTTCACGCGGGCTCCACACTTCCGTCCGCGAGACCGTCGTACAGCCCCTGAACCAGCTGCTCGCCGAGGCGGGCGGCGAGCCGCAGGGCCTCCTCGAACTCGGCGAGCGACTTGAAGTGGGCGCCGTGGCGGCGCTGGTCGGCCAGCGGCAGCCGGGGCAGCTGGAGACGGCGCACGTCGAGCCGGGTCGCAGTCGAGGCGAAGCTGCTGGCCTGCCGGTTGTTGGCGGTGCCGCGCAGGAATCCGGCGAGGAACCAGGGGTCGAGGGCGGCCGATTCGGGCCGCAGGAGCTGGAGGTTGCGGCCGAGGGCCGCGCCCGCGGTGGCGGCGTCCACGACCCGGGCGACGGCGCCGCCGCCGAGGACGGGGACGACGACATCGCCCTCGGCGACGAGGACGGGCTCCTCGCGTTCCTCGCCCGGACCGCCGCCGGCGGGGAGGGTGCCGGACGGCGCGCCGCCGGACAGGACGTCGTGCTCGGTGAGGACGGGTACGCCGCCGCCGGCGGGGGCCGTGCCCGAGCCGCCCGTACGGAGCTGGAGGGCGCCGGTGCGGGCGAGTTCGCCGACGGTGGTGAGGGGGCGCGGCGCGGGGCGCGCGGGGACGGGGGTGGGGGTGAGGCCCTGGGTGCGGCGCAGGGTCTCGTCCAGGCGGTCGCGGACGGCGGCGAGTTCGGGGGCGGTGCCGCCGGCGGCGGGGGCGGTGAGATAGCGGGCGGGGGCGAGGTCGACCTCGTCGTCGAGGAGTTCGATGACGGGAACGGCGCGGGCGACGGACTCCTCGCCGCCGCGGCCGGCCCAGGCGTCGAGCACCGCGTTCCGCAGGGTGGTCCAGGGGAGTCTGTCGCGGCCTGCGTCCGGGACGAGCCCGGCGGTGTCCACGAACAGGGTCTCCGCCGGGGGGCGTTGGTCGGCTCCGGGGCGGACGAGGACCCAGAGGTGGAGCGGGATGCCGTACGGGGGCGCGGCGCCGGCCGGGAGGGCGACGACGGCCCGGAGCGCGCCGCGGCGCAGCAGGTCGGCGCGGATGCGGCGGCCGGATCGGCGGGAGGCGACGGCGGGCGGCATGAGGAGGACGGCGGCGCCGCCGTCGCGGAGCCGGGCGAGGGCGTGCTGCACCCAGGCCAGCTCGGACTCGGTGCGGGCCGGGAAGCCGTACTCCCAGCGGGGGTCGTAGGCGAGTTCGTCGTGGCCCCAGGTCCGCTCGTTGAACGGGGGGTGGCACAGGACCGCGTCGACGTTCAGGGTCGGGAAGGCGTCGGCGCGGAGGGTGTCGCCGGTGGCGGCGCGGATGTCGGCGTCGCCGTGGAGGGCGAGCCGGAGGGCCGAGAGGGCGGCCAGGTCGGGGTCGGCGTCCTGGGCGTAGAGCGCGGTGGGGTGCGGGACGGCGCGCAGCAGGCCGCCGGTGCCGGAGGCCGGGTCGAGGACGGTGGCCACGGGGCGGCCCTCGGGGGCCGCGGCGGCGGCGAGGGCCGCCATGAGCTCGGCGAGCGGGGGCGGGGTGAGCGTGTACTGGCGGGGGTTGGCGTCGAGGTGGCGGCCGAGCAGGAACTCGAAGGCCTGGCGGGCGCCGCCCAGCTCGACGGCCAGCTCGACGGCGGCGCGGAGGAGGGGCACGGCGGGGAGCGTGTCGGCCGGGGTGGGGGTGTGAACAGACCTGGGCAGACCGAAGCGGGCGGTGAGGACCTCTTCGAAGACGCCGGGCAGGAGTTCACCGAGGCGGTCGTCGGGGAGCGCGGCCAGCTCGGTCCAGGCGCCCGGGCGGGCGCGGAGGAGGAGCAGGACGCAGCCGGTGTGCACGAGGCCGGCGACGGTGCCGGAGGGGTGGCCGGCGAGCTGCTGCCAGACGCGCTCACGGAGCGGCACTTCGGCGAGTTTTCCCTGGTCACGGAGCCACTGCTCGATGTCGGCGAGGGAGAAGGAGGGGCTGGTCTCGGTGCCGCCGACGGGCTTGGGGAAGTCGGCGTGTCGCCGGCGCCAGTTGCTGACGGCGGCCCTGCCGACCCCGGCGAGCCGGGCGATACCGGCGGCGGTGACCTCTGCCGTGCTCTCTTCGGGCACCTGTCCGTCTCCCCTCGTACGTGTGTGAACACACCGAGCATAGCGCTCGAACCGATTCACGGCGTGAGCGAACTCGAAACCCGTGAACGGTGTTGACTCGGTTCACAGCTTCTGCTGTGATTACTCCATCGGAACACGGAGTCCCGAAAGCGGAGTCCTCACAGCGCCCGGAAGGTGCCACAGCCATGTCTCAGCAGCAGCAGCGCAACTGGTTCGCCCGCCACAAGGTCCTCACCGCGGCCGGCGCGGTCGTCGCGGTCATCGCGATCGGCGCAGCGATGGGCGGGGGCGGCGACACCGAGTCCCCCAAGGCGGACGCGAAGCAGGAGCAGCCCGCGAAGCAGGGCGGCGACAAGAAGGCCCCGCAGTCCGGGGCCCCGGAGAAGAAGGCCGTCACGATCGACGGAGACGGGGACTTCGAGGTCGGCGGCGACGTGAAGCCCGGCCTCTACCGCTCCACGGGCAACAAGGACGCCGGCTGCTACTGGGAGCGCGCGAAGAACGCCTCGGCCGACACGGACTCGATCCTCGCCAACGACAACGTGACGGGCACGTCGTACGTCGAGATCAAGGCCTCGGACAAGCTCTTCAAGTCCTCGGGCTGCGGCACCTGGGAGGCCGTCGACCTGAAGGCGAAGGGCACGCCCGGGACGACCCTCAAGGGCGACGGCGGCATGTTCAAGGTGGGCGTCGACATCGCCCCGGGCACGTACAAGTCGACGGGCAACAAGGACGCGGAGTGCTACTGGGAGCGCTCGAAGGACGCGAGCCACGACACGGACTCGATCCTGGCGAACGACAACGTGACGGGCACGGCCATCGTCAAGGTCAGCGCCTCCGACGCATACTTCAAGTCCTCGGGCTGCGGCGACTGGGCCAAGACGGGCTGACGGGCCGACGGGCCGACGGGCCGCGAGAACGCGGGAGGACAGCGGGAGGACGGACATGGCGCCGCCCCCCCCTGGAGGAGGCCGTCACCCGCCTGGGCGACAAGACCTCGGCGAAGCGCCGGTCCGCCGCGAAACGTCTGGGAACCCCGGCCGACGGGGCCGCGGGCCCGGCGCTGCTCACCGTACAAGGAGCCCCTCGGAGGCGGCAGGACGCGACCTAGGTCAGTTCAGGGTCTCCAGGACCTCGGCGGGGGCCGGTGCGTGCTCCCGGACCTCGCCGTCGACGGTCCACGAGCCGTTCCACTCGATCCGCCATACCCGCCCGTGACGGTTCTCGTACTCCACGAAGCTGCCGGGCGCGCCCTCCAGGAGCTCCAGCTCCCGGAGCAGCACGTCGGGGGTGGTGAAACCACGGAGGCCGCCTTCGCTTCCTCCGCCGGTCCTCGTGTTGTCGAACTTCATCCGGAGGAACGGAGCGGCCTCGCGGGTCATGTCCGCCGCGTTCAGCATCCGCTTGAAGCGGAAGAGCGCCTCCTCGGGCGTCTCGTTCCCGGAGAACTCCCGGACGTACGCCGGGAAGACCCCGACCACGACCTCGTTGAGCTCTTCGTTGCGGCCCACGTAGTAGCCGTGGATCTCGGGCTGGACGGCCACCACGGCGTCGAAGCCGTAGCCCGGGTGGGAGAACCCGGGAACGACCTCGAACGGGCGGGGGTTCTCGCCGAGCCCGGCACGATGCTCACGCGCGAACGTGAGCACCGCCCGGGCCAGGTCCTCGTCGAAGGAGTCTCGGGCGTTCACCTGGTGGATGCGCGTCCCCTCCGCGTTCATCGCCAGCGAGAACACGAACCGGAACATGGGCGACCAGCGCCACGCGCGCGCGAGGCCAGGAAATTCCTCCACCCCGGGAATGTCCAGCACGGCTCGCTCCACATCGACGTCGGCGGGGCGGGACGGGGGCGTGCGGTTCATGGGGGCTCCTCGAACGGTCAGAGGCACCAACCTAGACGCGGAGAGGCTCCGCCGGCGCGTGTGCCGGCGGAGCCTCTGATGGGGTGCGGTGGGGAACTATTCCGACGGGATCGTCGCGACCGTCACCTGCCCGTCCATCAGGCATTCGATGAGGACGGAACCATCCAGGGGGTGGATCCAGAAGTGCGGTCCGGCGTCGAGGATGTCCCGCGCGTGCCGCACCGCGACGCTCGCGGGCATGATCACGGTCGGCATCAGCAGGTTTCCCCACATGACGGCCACCCGCTCCTCACGCTGCACGTACGGTGCGAGCAGCTCCGCCGCCATCCTCGTCCAGTGCTCCTCGTCGTCCCACCAGAGGCGTTCGTCGTACGAGGCGGCATCGAAATCGAGGACGTCACCGGAGGCGGCCGGGAACCTGTTGACGGTCACTGCTTCCAGCTCCCGGCTCTCGGCATGGTCCAGTCGCACGACATGGCGACCGTCCTCGTCCTGCGGGTCGTTCATGAAAGCCGGAAGGTAGTCCGGCCGGCTTCCGTAGGCATTGGTCTCGGTCATCTCTGCAGCTTCCTGAGCCAAGGGGCGACGGTGTCGGACGGCCAGCGGATCGCGTACTTGCGAACGTTCGCGCCCCTGCCCGTCATGACGTTGATGTGCGCACCCTTCTTACCGTCGACGTCCAGGCGGAACTCCCTGTAGTCGCCGTCGCTCTTCCCGGTGAATCCGGTCACCTTGCCGAAGGTTTCGACGGCGATCTCCAGTCGGCCCCGAAGGGTCTTTCGGGTACCGGTGTCGAGCGAACCGACGATGTCCAGACCGGTGTTCCGCGCGGATTCGAAGGAGTCCCTGTCGAGGGTCACCTCGCTCCTCGGATTGTTCGGGTTGCACTCGCAGACGCTCGAGTGGCCACGCTGGCTGCCACCACAGTTGTGCACCAGCACCGCGTCGCTCGGATCGGCCGCCATGACGGTGTCACCCGCGAACACGAAGTACGTGTGCAGGCCCTCGATGCTCAGGTCGTACGTGGTCCTGTCGGCCTTGTACGACGTGACCTCGACGATCGCCGTCGGGGCACCCTCGCCGTTCTGGAGCTTCTGGCCGACCTGGAGGTCGCCCGCCTGCGTCCAGGCGTTGCGGGTGGACTCGTAGAACTGGTGGTGCTTGGTGGTCTCGATCGTCTTCCGGCCGGCCTTCGCGACGATGGTGACGTCGACGTAGTCGCGGTCGGTCTTCGTGACGATGACCTGCTTGACCTCGTGGATCTCCCTGGTCTTCTTGCCGGGCTCGGCCGTGAGGACCTTGTCGCCCGCCTTGACCTTGGAGATCTCCTTGGTCGTACCGTCCGCCAGCAGCACCGGCGTCTTGCCGGTGAAGCTGTGCGGGGTCCCGCCGCGACGGATCGGGCAGCCCGGACCGGACGAGGCGCCCGGGGAGTCCTTCGCCTTCGGGCCGTTGCCCTTGCCCTTGGCTCCGAACGCGCCGCCCATGACGGCACCGATCGTCGCCGCCTTCGCCGCCCCGGCGACCGAGCAGCCCTCCTCGCTGTTCACACAGGAGGTGCCGTACTCGACCGCGCCCGCGAGGGCTTCCTCGCCGGCGCTCTCCGCGACGTTCGTCGCGATCTTGCCGGCCGTGCCGGAGAGCAGCTTGCCCGCGGCGCTCGCCGCGAGACGACCGCCGACGCCACCGGCGGCACCGGTCACGGCGCCGATGGCGACCGCGCCGAGGAATCCGCCGACCGACTTCGGACCGTCACTCATCGCGTAGCCGACGGCATTGCCCGCGGCGCCCGCGAGGGCGGCGCAGCCGATGGCTCCGACGCCGGCCGTGATCGCGGTGCAGCCCGCGAAGACGGCGATTCCGACGGCGACCGACGCGATGGTCGAGGCGTGCTGCTTGACGAAGTTGGCTGTCGCCTTCGCCGCCTTCTTGACGGCTCTGCCGACCTTCTTGGCTGCCTTGACCACCTTCTTGGCGACGTGTTTGACGGCCTTGGCGACCTTGCGGACCGCCTTCTTCACATGCTTGACGACCTTGTGGGCGACGCGTTTCACGGTCTTGTAGACACGTTTGACGTATCTCTTGACCTTTCTGACGCTGTCGGCCACGTACCGGACGGCCTTTCTCACCGCCCGCTTGGCCCGCTTCACCACCTTCTTGACGGCCCGCTTGACCTTCTTGGCGGCCTTCTTGACGACCTTGGCGACCTTCTTGACGGCCTTCTTGACGTGCTTGTAGGCCGACTTGACGGTCTTCTTGACCTTCTTCGTGACCTTCTTGACGATCTTGTCGGCCCAGCCCGGCCAGTGGCCGGTCGGGTCCATGCCCGTCATCGGGTTGCCGTCCGCGTACGCGTACCGGTTCGCCGAGATCGAGTTCGGGACCCCACTGAGCGAGACCGTGTCACGGCTGTTGAACTGGCCGGTCTCCGGCGAGTACCAGCGCGCGGCCATGTTGACCTTCGCCGTCTCCGGGTCGGTCCAGCCGGACTGGTAGCCCAGCGAGCCGAGCATCGACGCGGACTGGACGACCTTGCCGAACGGCGAGTAGGTCGTCGATCCGGTCAGCGCCTCGCCCGTGGTGGTGAACTGCGCCACCACGTCCGTGTGCAGGTCCGTCAGCGCCAGCGCGGAGCTGACGGCGTTCTTCACACCGACCACGGCGCCCCCGGCGTCACGGCTGTAGGTCGACAGACCGTCCGAGGCCACCTCGTTGCCGGCGCCGCCGTACTTGAAGGAGTAGAGCTCGGTGCCCGTCTCGTCCTTCGCGTTCAGCACCCGGTCGAGACCGTCGTAGGTGTAGGTGCGGTTCCCTTCCTGGATGACCCGGTTGAAGGCGTCCACCTTCATGGTCGTGACCCGGCTGGCCTCGTCCGTCACCGAGCTCAGCGTGCCGCGCGCGGTGTAGGTGTAGGCGCTGTGGCCGTCCGACGTGAGCCGGTTCCGGGCGTCGTAGGTGTAGGTGTCGCCACCCACCCGGGTCCGGTTGCCGGACGCGTCGTAGCCGTAGACCTCGTTCGTCGTCCCGTTGTTCCAGGACATGACGCGGTCGGCCCAGTCGTACGTGTACGTGTTGGCCGACGAACCGGCGAGCCCCGTCGTCGTCTTCGACGTCAGGTTGTCGCTCGCGTCCCACCCGTAGGTGAAGGAGGCGAGCGTCTTGCCGGTCGGCGAGGTCAGCGTGTCGGTGGTCGGGCGCTCCAGCTTGTCGTAGCCGAAGCTGCGCTTCGCCTTGCCCGTGCCGTAGTCGACCGACGTCACATTGCTGTTGACGTCGTAGCCGTACGTCGCCGTCGAGCCCGTCAGACCGTCGTTGGCCGTCTTCAGGCGGCCGGCGGTGTCGTAGCCGAAGGTCGACGTGCCCGAGGCGTCGGTGCGGGAGGTCATCCCGCCGTCGCCGTCGTACGCGAAGGACGAGGAACCCGAGGGCCCGTTCGCCGTCAGGAGCTGACCCCGGTCGTCATAGGAGAAGGTGTTCTTCTCCGTGCCGAGACCGGCGACGGCCGTGACCTGGTCGTCGGCGTCGTAGTCGTACGTGTGGTCGACCGTGGCGGCCTCCGCACCCGTACCCGACTGGCGGACCAGTCGGCTCTTCGCGTCGTACTCGAAGGAGACGTTCACCGCACCCGGAGAACGGGACTCCTTGATCCGGCCCCCACCGTCGTAGACGGCCGTGAACGTCCGGTCCGCGAGGTTCGGATGGGTCGGCGTCGACGGCTCGATCTGCGACTCCGGCATGCCCCACGTGTTGTACGTCGTCAGGAACGGGTTGCCCCGTCCGTCGGTGAAGCGGGTCTGGTTGCCCGCCGCGTCGTACCCGTAGGTCGTGGTGATCGACTCGGTTGCGGAGACCGGCTCGACGACCTTCGTGATCAGACCCGAGGAGTCGTACGTGAAGGTCTTCGTGTGACCGCGGTGGTCGGTGGCCGAGACCATGTTGCCGCCCCGGTCGTAACCGGTGCTCGCCGTACGCAGCACGGCACCCGTCTCGTCCAGGTCGTCCGTCTTCACCAGCTGGCCGAAGCCGTCGTACGTGTTGCGGGTGCCGGTGCCGTCGGGCTCGGTGGCCGTGAGCGGCTGCCCGTCCATGTCGTACGTGAAGCGCGAGACCTTGCCCGCGCCGTCGGTCACCTCGATGACCTCGCCCTCGGCGTTGTACTTGTACGACTCCGTGACGCCCTGCGGCGACACGATCCGGGACAGCTCGCCGCCCGGCGCGTTGTACTCGTTGATCGCCGTGTACGCCCGCTGGGTCGGCTGGCGCACGATGTCCGTGCTGGTCAGCTCGCGGCCCAGGTAGTCGTACGTCATCTCCTGGCGGGCGCCGTTCGGCCGGGTGGCCGACAGCTGGTCGCCGTTGGTGGAGTACGTGTACTTCGTCGTACCACCGCCGGGCTCGGTGACCGAGGCCAGGTCGCCCAGCTGCGTGTAGGTGTACGTGGTGCGGTTGCCGAGCGAGTCGACCTCCGCCGTCACCTGGCCGAGCTTGTTGTACTCGTTGTACGAGGTGGCGCGGATCGGGGCCGACGCACCCGGCGCGAGGTACTCGGGAGACGTCGTCGACAGCTCCTGGCCCTCCGCGTCGTACGCCGTCGTCACCACGTTGCCGAGCGGGTCCGAGGACTCCGTCGCCTCGCCGAAGGTGTTGTACCCGGTCATCGTGACGGGCCGGACGGAGACCGGCGTCCCCCCGTTCTGCTCCGACATGACGGCCGGCTCGGTGACCGAGGTCTGCTGGCCGAGCTCGTCGTAGCCGTAGTCCGTGACGTTGCCCGCGGTGTCCGTCTGGGACACCGGCAGACCGCGCTGGTCCAGCTTCCACGAGGTCGTGCGGACCGAGCTGCCCGCCGCCGGCAGGGTTCCGCCCTTCAGGGCGGTGATCTGCGCCGGGGTGAGCGCCTCGCCGTAGACCTGGACGTCGTCCAGGCCGCCGAGGTGGTTCTCCGCATAGGTGCCCTTGTACCAGCGGCGGCCCAGCTGGAGGGGCCCGGTGGCCTCCCACGGGGTGGAGAACGTCGCGGCGGTGCCGACCTCCGTGCCGTTCACGAACAGGCGCAGCTTCGCCGTCGCCTGGTCGTACACACCGGTCAGGTGCGTCCAGGTGTTGACCGCGACCGCGGCCGTTCCCGAGGACACGCGCACGATCGCGGGGTCGAAGGTGTCGGTGGCGTGCCGGTTGAAGGTCCAGCCGGAGGCCGTCGAGTAGTACAGCTGGAACCCGGAGGCCTCCTTGCCGTCCTGCGCGACGAAGGTCCGGTTGACCGCCGTGGAGGTCAGCTTGACCCAGGCGGAGACCGTGAAGCTGCCGGTCGTGTTCACGACCGGCCCGGTGGTCTGCGCCCACGAGTTGGCGTCACCGTCGAAGACGGCGCTGCCGCCGCGGTCGGTGTTCCAGTGCATGCCGGTGCCGTGGCTGCCGGTGTTGTTGGCGCCGGAGGAGTCGGCCAGGCCGAAGCCCGTCGTCTCGTCCAGCTTGTAGCGGGCCACCGGGGCCGTGGTGCCGTCGTGGCTGGTGGTTCCGGTGATGCTGCCCAGGGCGTCGTACCGGGTGTCCGTGGTGGACACGTCACCCGTCGCCGGGTCGCGGTCCGTCTCCGACACCACGTTGTCGTCCGGGTCGTAGCTGGTCTGCGTGGTCCGGGCGAGCCCGTTGGGGTCGAGGATCTCGGAGACCGTACGGTCGGCCGCGTCCACCGTGAAGGTGGAGCGGGTCTGCCCGTCGTTGGTGACCTGCTCGATCAGGTTGCCCGCGGCGTCGTAGGTGTTCGCCTGCTCCGTGAAGGACTTGCCGGTTCCCGGGTCCTTGCGGGACACGGTGGCCGACAGGCCGTCGTCGGTGTAGGTGTACGCCGTCTGCCAGCCCAGCGAGTCGGTGATCGACGCGAGGCGGCCGGCCGGGTCGTAGGCCCGGGACTCCTGGACGAGCGTCGTCGGAGCCGTCGGGTTGAACGGGTCGCCGGTGTGGTTGAGCAGGCTGGTGGTGAGCGGACGCTGCTCGCCGTCGAAGGTGTAGGTGTTGACGGTCCCCGCGGGGTCCGTCTCCTTCACCTTGTTGCCGTAGACGTCGTACTCGAACGACGTGGTGTCGCCGCCCGGGTCCGTCCTGGTCGCCAGCTGGTTGGTGGCGTCGTAGGTCATCGACGTGACGCGCGCCGTGTCACCGCCGGTGAGGTCCTGGACCGTCTGCGACAGGATGTTGCCGTCGGGGTCGTAGCCCGTGGTCGTCTTCGCCTGGTGCTTGGCGCCGGTGACCCGGTTGGTGACGGACGGGGTCGTCTCGGTGAGGACCTGGTCGTTCTTGTCGTACGTCTGGCTCGTGACCAGACCGGCCGGGTTCGCGTCCGAGACCTCCTTCTTGGAGATCTCGCGGCCCAGCTTGTCGTACGTGTACTCCACCGTGGCGCCGTTGGCGTCGGTGATCTTCGCCAGATCGCCGTTGGCGAAGTAGGTGTACGTGGTCTTCCTGCCGCCCGGCGTCACGACCTGCGACACGAGACCCGCCGGCGTGACCGCCGTACCGCCTTCCGCCGCCGGGGTGGTGGCGGTGGTGTACGTGGTCGAGGCGGTCCGGCCGTTCGGATGACCGGCCACGGGGGGCGTGGTCACCGACAGCAGGCTGCCGCCCGCGTCGTAGGAGTAGCTCGTGAGGTAGGCGTTGTCCGCCGGACCGGACGAGCGCCCGTCCCGCTCCGTCAGGAGCAGGTCGTTGCGCAGGTCCATCGGCGGGAAGGCCGTGGTCGAGTCCGGGTAGAAGGTGTAGTACTCGGTCGAGCACTTGTTCGCGGCCGTGTCCTGGCAGGTGGTCTGGGAGACCGCGTTGCCGCGCACGTCGTGACCGGTGATCGAGCGGTTGCCGTTGGCGTCCGTGATGGTGTGCAGGAAGCCGCCGGTGTCGTACCCGTAGGTGGTGCGGTCGCCCTCGGTGTCGATCGCGGCGAGCAGGCGGTTGCCCATCTCCGCGTCGTACACATAGGTGAGGGTCTTGTCCGTCGGGTCGGTCAGCTTGACCGTCTTGACGGGGGCGATGCCGGAGGACGCCTTGTAGGCGGCCCACTGGGCTGCGACCTCGGCCTCGGCCAGGCCCCTGGAGTGGACCTCGACCTCGGCGAGCGAGCCGGTGAAGTAGCTGAGCGCGCCCGGCGAGCTGGTCCAGTTGGCGGCGAAACCGGCACCGATGTAGGTGCGGCCCGTTGCCTGGCCGTTGGCCGCGCCGGTGCAGGTGCCCTGCTTGACGCCGTCCAGGTAGAGCGTCTGCGTCGTTCCGGTCGCGGACAGCACCGCGTGGTGCCACTTGTCGTCCGTCACCGTCGCGGTGGAGTTCAGGACGCCGTTGCTGCCGCAGGTGCTGGCCCACCAGTGGCCGCGCAGCTTGCCGTCGGCACCGACGTACATCACGTCGCTGTACGCGCCGCCGACACCGGCCGGGTCGTTCAGCGCCCTGGCCTGGTCGGCCATGATGACGCCGGGTTCGGCCGTCTTGAACCACAGTCCGACGGACCGGTCCTGCGTCTGGTGCCAGCCGTTGTGCGGCACCTCCACGAAGGAGGTCGAGCCGTCGAACGTCGCCGCGCTCGCGTCACCCGGGCCGAAGGGGCCCTCGGCGCCCTGGATGACGTTGTTGTACGTGCCGAAGCCGGTGTTCACCTGGTTCGCGGCCTGCGCCGCGCCCTGGGTGTCGTCCATGCGCCAGTAGCCGGCCGGGGCGGAGCCCATGACGGCGGAGCGGTAGACCTGGGACGAGCCGGTGATGGTCGGCGGGTTGAGCTTCCAGGTGCCGCCGTTGCCGTCGGTGGCCTGGAGGACGCGGTCGTCGGTGGTGTCGTAGACGACCGACGCCTGGGTCTTCTGACCGGGCGTGGTGATCTTCTGGAGCAGCCCGGCGGAGCGGGTCGCGGCCTGGTACTGGGTGGTGATCGCGTCGGCCGGCAGCGGCTCGGAGTAGAGCGCGACCTCGGCCATCTGGCCGGTGAAGTGCCCGAGCTTGTCGTTCGCGTTCATGGCCGGCCAGCCACGGGTGTTCACACCCGCGCCGAGGGCGATGTACGGCTGGACCCAGTCGTTGATGGCACCCGTGAGCGAGCCCACCGGGGCACCGTCGAGGTACAGGGTCTGGCTGGTGGCGGCGGCGGTCAGGACCGCCTGGTGCCACTTGCCGTCGGTGACGACCGGCGAGGACACGATGGTCGTCGCGCAGTTCGGCGCCATCGCGAAGCAGCCGCGCAGCTTGCCGTCGGTGCCCACGTACACCGCGGGGGTGTTCTTCGTGGTGTTGGTCACCGGGTCGGGGTCGCTGAGGGGCTTGTCGCCGTAGTAGAAGAGCACGCCTCCGGCGGTGCTCGTCTTGAACCACAGCGAGACGGAGGCGTACGAGGGCGTGGCGCCCGGCGCGGCCGGCATCTCGACGTACGAGGTGGTGCCGTTGAAGGTGGCCGCCTTCTGGGTGGAGCCCGCGAGGGGGCCCGTCCCGCCCAGCGTCACGTTCTTGTACGTGCCGTTGTACTGGCCCTGGTTCGCGTCGAGGGCGTCCTTCGCGACCGTGCCCGAGGTCTCGCCGAGTCGCCAGTAGGCGAACGGGTCGGCGTCGAGGGCCGTGGTGCGGTAGTGGTTGCCGGTGGCGTAGGTGTACGTCGTGCACTTGGACCAGTCGGCAGGCGGGCACACCTTGGTGAGCTGGTCACCGGTGTAGGTGTACTGCCAGGTCTGGACCGAGTTCGCGTCGCCGGCCGTGGCCTGGTCGGTGTAGACGGTCTGGACGTGCCAGGCGGTGGCCGAGGCCGGCTGGTACCAGGTCAGGCCCAGGTTCCGCTTGGAGACCTCGTTCGTGATCTTCGTGAGGCGCTTGTTGGCGTCGTACGTGAACGTCTCGGTGCGGCCCGCGTAGTCCTTGATGGTCTTCAGCGCGTAGGTGCCGGCCTTCGCGGTCGCCTGGGTGAAGGCGTACTCCGTGAAGTCCTTGTCGGTGAGCGCGTAGCCGCCGGTGACGCCTGCGAGGCGCGCGTAGCGGCCCAGCGGGGGCACGAAGGTGCCGTCCGAGTTCCGGCCGAAGGCGACCTGCTCACCACCCGGGTAGGTGATGATCACGCTGGTGAGGGCGCCGGTGCCGTCCTTGACCTCGACGGCCTTCATGTCGACGATCGTCGACCAGCCGGCGCCGAAGGCGGAGTCGACGCGGGGGTCGAGGCTGTTGTAGGAGCGCTCGATCTCCAGCGACGGGCCGATCACCGGCACGTCGGCGTCGGTGTCCTCGGTCGTGTAGTTGCCGTCCGAGGGGTCGAACTCGTGACCGTCGGTGTTCATCGACAGGCCCGAGGTGACCGGCGGCTGCGGCACGGCCGTGGTGAAGCGGCTGCCTTCCACGACGGCCGAGGTGCCGTCGCTGGCCTCCACGTACCAGTCGTAGTTCTTCGACCACTTCAGCTTGCCGGCGGGAACCTTCCAGCTGCCCTTGGTGATCGCACCGGAGGTGGCGATCAGGGCGGGGGTGCCGGTGGCGTCGCCGTCGTAGACCTCGAAGGTGTACGAGAGCGGGTTCGGGCCCTTGTCGGCGTCGGTCGCGACGGCGACCAGCTCCGGCTGGAGGCTGTTGGCCTGGAAGTTGGCCGGCGGGTACTGGGCGTTGATCTGCGGCGCCGAGTTCGGCGTGTAGGTCAGGTCCAGGGCCGGGCGGAAGCCGGCGGTCGCCGAGTTGTCCGAGTGGAACTTCTTCCAGTGGAGCATGTCGTTGGTCGGCGCGGTGAGCGCCAGACCGTAGTTCGCGGCCCCGCCGGCGACGTTGTTGAACCACGTCGTGTTGAGGGAGACCGGCATGCGCGCGCCGACGCTCGCCGAGCCGGAGCTGTTGGAGCAGGAGGCTCCGGGCGCCGGGGTGGCGGTGCCGATCGCGGCGCCGAAGGACGGGCCGGGGTACGCCGTGACGGCGGACGGCGTCCACGACTGCGTGATCGGGTGCACCGAGAACGACTGGGCCGCGCAGGTCGAGGACCACAGGGCGTACACGTTCAGGGTGGCGGCGGTGACCCGCTGCCCCGCGAGCGTGGTGCCGAGGGAGCCGAACTGCAGGAACGAGTTCGTCTTGTTGGTGCCCGAGTCGTACGAGCCGACCTTGATCTGGGTCTCGGTGGAGTGGTCCCCGCCGATGGTGTTCTGCGTGTACGTCGAGTTCGACGCGGTCACCGTCGGGTCGACGGTCACCGGGTAGACCCGCGCGGGGTCGTCGAGCCAGGCGCGGTCGGCGGTCATCCGCAGGGCGGGCTGCCCGTCGGCCTTGCCGTCGACGGTCGTCAGCTCGTAGGTGACGGCCCGGGACTGGGCGCGGTCGCCGGAGCGCGGGTCGATCTCGGAGTCCTCCATGTACGCGTGCGGGATGGTCGCGGTGACCTTGCCGTCGGCGTCGGTGAACTCCACGTCGCCGTCGGCGGCGACGCGGGGGGTGAGGCCCTTGAGGTCGAGCGCGAAGACCCAGGAGTTCCCGGCCTGCGGGGAGCGCAGGACAACGTTCTCCTTGAAGCCCTCGGCGAGCGGCACGAGCTGCACGTCGGTCTCGGGGAGGACCCCGGCGTACGTGAGGGTGCCGTCTGCGTCGACGGTGGGCTCGGTCTTCGCCGCGTCCCGCAGGGCGTAGGCGAGGGAACGGCCCTTGCCGAAGTCGACGGAGGCGAGGGCCTTGTCGGCGGCGGTCGGCGCGAACTCGACGTCGAGGGAGTTGGCCGTCTGCTGGAGACGTCCGTCCTTGTCCTCGGTCAGGCTCGTGTCGATGGCCTTCCACGTGCCGTCCGCGCCCTTGAAGTTGGTGCGGCCGGCGTAGTGGCGGACGGTGGTGGAGCCGTCGGCGTTGACGTAGTGGTCCGAGGTGGCCGTGGACTTCTTCGCGTCGCGCTTGCTGGTGCGCGCGTCGAAGCTCTTGGCGCTGCCCGGCGCCTTGCCGGTGCGGGCCTCGGCGGGGTCGTCGGTCTCCCGCTCGAACAGCGGGAGCTCGCCCTTGCCCTTGCCGGGCTTGCGGCCTGCCTCGCCCTCGAGGCTCGTGGCGTCGGAGGAGGCGTGATGGCTCTTGCCTCGGGCCGTGCCGCCCTGCTGGTCAGGGGTGTCGAGAGGGCTCTCGCTCACCCACTTCCACAACCCCGAGAGGGAGAGTCTGGGCATCTTCACCGGTTCGAGCGTGACGCCCGCGGCGAGCGCCGACTCGGTGGTGAGCATGAGGAACAGTGAGATGAGTACGGAAAGAGCCGTAGCCCTCAGCCTGCGTTTTCCGGTGCGACCCGGTGGGAACAGGCGAGGGCTACGGACCCGGCGTATACGCATGGGCCAGCCTTTACTAACGCGTTGCTTACAAAGCTTCGCGAGCCTGCCCGATGGCAGATCACCAGTTCACACCAGGGTGCCGAACTTTACTCTGGCTTTACTTAATGGAGGGAACCCTTCCGGACAACTCCGTCCGGGGTGCCCGGACAGGGCGCCGGGCGACCCGTCAGTCCTCGCGGGTCAGCCGCTTCACCGTCGCCGTGATGTCGTCCTTGAGGGACGCCCCGGGTGCCACCCGGACCAGGTTGTCGTGGGCCGTACCGCCCGCCTCACCGACCGTCACAAACCGAACCTTCGGGTTCTTTTCCACCGCCGCCTCGACGGCCGCCACCTGCGGGGCACCCGAGGCGACGACGATCTCGCAGTCGCGCTGCACCAGACCGTTGAGGAACGGGCGGGCGTTCTCCACCGACTTCTCGCCCATCACCGGTACGAACGTCACGCGGATGCGCTTGTCCAGGGACGCCGCCTGCATCCCCTCCCAGACGGGGGCCGCCGGCGCCCCGGTCACGATGCCCCGCTCGTCGGTCAGCAGACAGGCGTCGTAGTCCTGATAGGCACGGGCCCGGGTGTCGGGCGGGGTGCCCGGACGTTCCGACCCGGCGAACAGCCAGGCACCGACGAGACCGAGGGCGAGGACCAGGACCGAGCCGAGGGCCCAGCCGGCCCGGCCGCGCAGCGCCCCCGCACCGGCGGCCAGCAGCCCGGGGATCCGGACCGGTCCGGACTCCGCCGCCTCCCTCTTGGCCGCCTCCCGCTCGGCGACGCGCCAGGCGCGACGGGTCTTCACCGGCCGGCCTCCTTGGCGGTGAGGCAGTGCGCCGCCGCCCCCAGGGTGGAGGCCGCGAGCAGCACCACGTCGAGGAGGTACGCGAAGCCGTGGGTCTCCTCGGGCGTCAGCGCGATCTGGAAGCACCAGCCGACCGAGGCCGCCGTGAACAGCAGCGCGGCGAGCCAGTCGCTCCGCGTCCCGCGCCGCAGGGCGAGCGTGAGCGAGGGGACGAACCCGAGGACTCCGAGACTCAGCAGCGGCACCAGCGCGAGCCCGACACGGGCCGGCCGGCCCGGCAGCTCCTTGGGGCGCGGGGACTCCGCGCCCTTCTCCAAGCGGACGGCCTGGTTCACGATTCGCGGGACCTCTCACGGAGGCGCACGCCGGGGTCGGGGCGCACGGGTGTACGACAGGGGACGCCGTACGGTACATCCCCCGCCGCGAAGATCACCCCCGGGGTCCCGCTCCCCCCGGGGGGCACCCCTACGCCTCAGATGCGGTGCCGCACCCACACATTGGGCTCGACGTAGACCGCGTAACCGCGCGAGGCGTCGCAGTGGACGGGCACGAGCGCGCCCTCGACCTCGACCGGGCCGTCCGCGTCGAAGGGCAGGCCGGTCCACTTGCGCCACTGCTCGACCGAGCCGGAGACGGTCATCGAGGCCGGGGCCACCGCCTCGATGACACCGCCCGCGCGCACATGGACGCGCAGCCAGGCGTCGTGCGGCAGGCCGTCGGACTCCCGGGTACGGAACGCGTACTCGTGGATGGAGGACGCGGCCTCCAGGTGCTTGCCGTTGGGGCGGACCGGGGCGACCAGCTCGGAGAAGCCGAGCCGCCCGGCGTTGTCCCGCATGGCGGCCAGCATCCGGTGCGAGAGTCCCTGGCCCAGGGCGCTCGTGTCGACCGTGATCTCGATGGCGCTGACGGTGTCGGCCTCGCGGCCGTGCTTCAGGTCGGAGAACGCCCAGAGCAGCACCTCGTCCCAGCCGCGCGCGGGCAGCTCGCGGCGCCCGTCGACATCGAGGCGGAAGGGAACGCTGAAGCCACGGGCGACGACCTTGCCCTCGGCGTCGGTGGCGACGAGCACGTACTCCGGCAGCTCACGCACGATCCGCCCGATGTTCGCCCAGCCCACCGGGTCGTACATCATGAACTCGGGCCAGAGGTCGCGCATGCCCCACATCGGCCCTTCCAGTTCGGGGCGTTCGGCAAGGGTCGATATGTTCAGGTCCATGAGGGCAGAGTAAAGATCGTTTACCCCCACACCAAGAGGTTTTCCCCTCCGCGGGGAGCGCTACGGAAGTTTCTGCTGCGGGCAGGTGGCGAGGACCCGCTTCATCGCGTCCCGCTCGCCGCCCGTCACCCACACCCCGTACTTCTTCTTCACGGCGATCTGCCGGGCCACGTACGTGCAGCGGTACGCCTTGTTCGGCGGCAGCCAGGTCGCCGCGTCGCCGTCGGACTTGCGGCGGTTGGTGGAGGCGTCGACGGCGAGCAGGTTGAGCGGGTCGTTGGCGAACCGGCGCCGGGTCTCCCCGTCCCACGTGCCCGCGCCCTTCTGCCAGGCGTCGGAGAGCGCGACGACATGGTCGATGTCGACCTTGCTGCGCCCGCGGACGAAGCGGACGGTGGTCCCGGTGTACGGGTCGTCGGTGAGCGTTCCGGAGGCGACCTTGCAGCGACCGTCGGTGAACCGGACGCCGGTCAGGTCGCGCTTGAGTATGTCGTCCCGGGTCCCGCAGCCGTTGCCGTCGACGTCCACCCAGGCCCGGCCGAACCTCTCCCGCTCGTACCCGGTCTTCGGGGCCCGGCCCTTGACGGTGAGGGTGTCCACGGCGGCGAGCGCGGACCCGCGCGCGGCGGGCTTGCCGCCGGAGCCGCCGCCGGGCGGTCCGGAAGGGGAGGAGCCGGCGCCGGTGCCGGGCGTGCAGGCGGCGGTCACCAGGGCGGTGACGGCGAGGGCGGTCGCAGTGAGAGTCTTTCGATACGTCAGCACCCTGGAATCCTAGGCTGGGTGGATACGGGCCACTTCGTCCCCCTTGATTCCCGCGCGAATCACTCGTGGGTCCGACGTGATTCGCGCCGGAAGGTAGCGTTCCGACCTTCCGAGAGACGACTCCTCAGGGGGGACGCATGCAAAGGTCCGGAGTGCTCCGGGCGCTGACGGCCGTACTGGCCTTCATGTGCGCGGGGCTGGTGCTGACAGCACCTCAGGCGCAGGCCGACGTGGTGGGCCCGTCGGCCGCGCCGCCGGTGAGGACGTACACGTACAACATGTGCGGCAGCGGCGGGACCGGCGGGTGCGACGTCAGCGCCGCGGGCAACGAGGCGCGGTACGACGCGATCGTCGGCGAGACGGCGGCGGGCGTCTGGAACGCCGACCACCTCTTCCTCGTCGAGGTCTGCAGGTACCAGTTCGACGACCTGAAGGCCCGTCTCGGCAGCCGCGGATACACCGGCCGGTACGTCGAGACCGTCCCCGCCGGCAACCTCGGGTCGCTCTGCAAGGACCCGGTCGGGACCACCACCCCGAGCTACGGCATGGCCACCTTCGTCAGGGGCCTCGTCGTCGACGGCGTCGACCTCACCCTGGACACCCGGGCCGCGATCCTGGCGACCGTCCCGGGGTCGAACGCGGAGGACATCAAGGCCCCCTGCGTCAAGGCCTGGGTGCAGTCCCGCCTGACCTGGGCGTGCTCCGTGCACCTCTGGTGGGGCCTCCCCACCCTCCCCGCCAACCCGACCACCCAGCAGCAGGCGATGCACGCGGTGATGACCAGGGAGGCCGACAAGCTGGCCGCCCAGGCCAGGACCTGGGAGGACGCGGGCATCCCCGTCGTCCTCGGCGGCGACTTCAACTCCTCCCCGTGGGGCGACGTCCTCGACCGCTTCTACGAGGCCGGTGCCGGTGAGGGCGGCCACGGCACGTTCGCCGAGGCCGACGAGACCGACGCCGACCGCTTCGGGATGCGCGGCACCCTCTGCGCCGCCCCGGCCGCACGCTGCCGCAGCGGGCAGCTCACCAAGCTCGACGCGGCACACACGGCGCGGACGCAGAAGCTCGACTACACCTTCTTCAGCTCCCGGTACTTCCGCGGCGAGGTGGGCGACGTGCCTCCCGAGCCGAGGACGCCGACCGCAGGGAAGTGGATCTCCGACCACCTGCCGATCCGCGGCGCGGCCTACTGGGAGGACTGCGTCGCCTACGGCGCCGGCCCCGGCGCCGTGTTCCGGCGGGACGCGGCCGGCGGGCTGTACCGCTACGAAGGCCGGGCCGACGGCGCCGGCGCCGGCGTGGCCAAGCCGTGCAAGGTCGGCACCGGCTGGTCCGGGATGAAGCGGGTGGCTCGCCAGGGCACGACCCTCGCCGCCGTCGACGCGGTCGGCGACCTGTGGCACTACGAGGCCGCCGCCTCCGACGGCTCGTACTCCGGCGGCTCCGGCCGTACGGCGGCGGGGACCGGGTTCGGGAACGACGACCTGCTCCTCGCCCCCGGGGACGCCGACGGTGACGGCGTCGCCGACCTGATCACCCGCGACTCCACGGGCGCGCTCTGGCTCCACAAGGGGACCGGCCCGCACGGCTACGCCCCGCGCACCCGCATCGCCGACATCGACGGCGACGGCGGCACCTGGGGCGGCTACCGGTCCGTGGTCGCCGTCGACTTCGACCGGGACCTCACCGGCCCGAAGGCCGCCGACCTCCTCGCGGTCGACGCCGGCGGCCGGCTCTGGTTCCACCGGGGGAACGGCGACGGAACGTTCTCGGCGCGCCAGGCCATCGGCACCAACTGGACCGTCTACGACGTCCTCGTCGCCCCCGGCGACCTGGACGGCGACGGAAGGCCGGACCTGGTCGGCCGCGAGGCCGGGGGTGACCTCTACTCCTACGAGGGCGACGGCGCCGGAGGCTACGCCCCGCGCGTGAAGATCGGTTCGAGCTTCTCCTCGGGCGAGCTGCTCTTCTGATCGGGCGAACAGCTCTTCCGCATCACCTGACGCTCCGGCCTCACACCTTGCCGATGCCGAGGGTGTTCTCGGCGGGGAGCAGGCCGGAGCCGATCGCCGACAGCCAGGGGCCGCCGAGGAGTTCGGCGAGCCGGGCCGTGTCCTCGGGGCCGAGGGCGGTCCAGGGCGCGGCGGCCAGTTCGTCCGTACGCTGCTCGACCTCGGCGCGCAGGGCGCGGCCCTCGTCGGTGACTGCCCCGTCCGCGTCCAGGATCCCGCGGGCGGTGAGGCGCTCGCGGGCGGCCGCCCACTCGGCCGTGCTCCAGCCCCGGCTCTCGAAGACCGGCTCGGGGGCGGCGCCGATCGCCGCGAAGGAGACGAGCGCCTCGACCGGGTCGAGCCCGGCGACGAGGAGCGCGGCGAGATGGCCGTCGCCGCGGTGCTCGCGCAGGATCGTCGCGGCCTGCCAGAGGACGAGGTGCGGGGCCTCGGGCCAGGGCAGGGCGGCGTTGGCGGCGGCGAGGGTTCGCCCCGCCGTCCCGGCCGCCTCGGCGGCGCGGCGGGCGAGGGCGGCGGCCTCGGCGAGCTCGGGGCTCTTGACCGTGTCCTCACCGAGGACGGCCCGGTAGGTACGGTCGACGGCCCGGAGGCGGGCGGCGAGTACGGCGGCAGGGACGGCTGCGGGGTCGTCCGCGGAGGTCTCCGCGGAGCCCTCGCCGGCCTCCGGCACATACCGCGCGACCATCGCAGGACTGAAGCTGTAGAACGCCGAGGCCACCCGGGCCGGTCCGGGCGCGCCCAGCGGGGCGGAGCGCCAGGCGAAGTAGGAGGGCCAGCGCTCGGCGGTGTCGAAGCCGAGGGCCGCGGCCTCGTCGAAGGCCTCGGGGGCGTAGTAGAGCAGGGCGTGCAGCGGTTCGAGCAGGTGCCACATCTGACGTACGCGTCCGGTTTCCACAGCGGTCTCCCTAGTGATCGAGTACCGACCCACCCATCGACTTGTCACTGACTAGATTGCTCCGGCCCCGCAAACTTGTCAATGCCTAGATACCGGCTAGGCTGCTGCCATGACGAGCCGGAAGACCTACCACCACGGCGACCTGCGGCAGGCCGTCCTCGACGCCGCCCTCGACGTCATCGCCGCCGAGGGCCCCGGGGCGCTCAGCCTGCGCGACCTCGCGCGCCGCGCGGGCGTCTCGCACGCCGCGCCCGCCCACCACTTCAAGGACCGCACCGGACTCCTCACCGCGATCGCCGCCGAGGGGTACGACCTCCTGGCCGCGGCCCTGGCCGGGACGCCCGAGCTGCGCGAACGCGGCGTGCGGTATGTGCGGTTCGCGACGGACCACCCCGCCCACTTCCAGGTCATGTTCCAGCCGGAGCTGCTGCGCACCGACGACCCGGACCTCGTCGCCGCCAAGGAGCGCGCCTCCGCCGAACTCCGCGCGGGCGTGGCCGACCTGCCGGACGTCCCCGACGCCCGCGCGGCCGGCATCGCGGCCTGGTCACTCGCCCACGGCTTCGCGACCCTGCTCCTGACGCGGAACATCACGGCGGCACTGGGCGATCAGGGCCCGGAGGAGTACTTCCGCTCCCTGACCGGCCTGCTCTTCACCGGCCAACTCGCGACGGGGTCACGCGACTAGACGGCACATCATCTCGGCCGTCCGGGAATACCCCGCGTCGGCACGTAATTGACGCAAGCATGGAAACGACGAACACCCTGCGCCGCTCCGCCATAGCCCTCCTCACCGCCGCCGCCCTCGGACTGGCCCCCACCGCACTCGCCGACACCGGCCACCAGGGCCCCTCCTGGCGCGCCGCCTGGGCCGCGTCGCCGCAGTCGCCGACCGCGCCGTTCACCGCCAACTGGTCACAGCAGGGCTTCGACAACCACACCGTCCGCCAGGTCGTCCGGGTCACCACCAGCGGCAACCGGGCCCGGATCGAGCTGACGAACCGCTACGGCTCCACTCCGCTGCGGATCGCGGGCGCGACCGTCGCCCGTACCGCCGAGGGCAGCGCCGTACGCCCCGGCTCCGTGCGCCGACTTCGCTTCGACGGGCAGACGGCCGTGACGATTCCCGCCGGCGGCACGCTCCTCAGCGACGCGGCGAACGTCCCCGTCGAGGCCTTCGATTCGCTCACCGTCACCCTCTACCTGGCGGAGAAGACCGGCCCGGCCACCTTCCACCACATCTCCTCGGCCACCAGCTACCGGGCCGACGGCGACCACCGCGCCGACCTGACCGGCGCGGCCTTCCAGGAGACCAGCGCGTCCTGGTACTTCCTCTCCGGAGTCGAGGTCACCGGCGGCCGCGAGTCCGGACGCCGGAACGGCGTCGTGACCTTCGGCGACTCCATCACCGACGGCGTCGGCTCCACGGTCGACACCGACCGCCGCTACCCCGACGCGCTGGCCGAGCGCCTCGCCGAGGCCGGGCGTCCGCGCGCCGTCGTCAACCACGGCATCGCGGGCAACCAGGTCGTCAACGACACCACCTGGGCGGGCGAGAAGGGCCTCAAGCGCTTCCGGCAGGACGTACTGGCGGAGCCCGGCGTCCGGACCGTGATCGTCCTCGAAGGCATCAACGACATCGGCGGCAGCACGGCGACCTTCCCCTCCGCGCCCACCCCCGACGTCTCCGCCGCGCAGCTGATCGCGGGCCACCGCACGCTGATCCGCGAGGCCCACGCGAAGGGCCTCAAGATCGTCGGCGCGACCCTCACGCCGATCAAGGGCTCCTTCTACGACAGTCCGGCCAACGAGGCCAAGCGGGACGCCGTCAACGACTGGATCCGCACGTCCGGCGCGTACGACGCGGTCGTCGACTTCGACCGCACGGTCGCGGACCCCGCGGACCCGGACCGCATCCTCCCCGCGTACGACTCGGGCGACGGCCTCCACCCGAACGACGCGGGCTACGAGGCGATGGCCGGAGCGCTCGACCTCGACGAGCTCTGACAGCGGAGACCCGACCGGCCCCGGGCAGCCGCCCGGGGCCGGTCGGGTCAGCGCGTCACGACCCCAGGATCGTCGTCAGGAACTCGCCGGTCCACGCCAGGAGTTCACGCCCGACCACCGGCTTCCCGCCGATCTTGCCCGACGCCGGGCGCGGCACCAGGATCTGGTGGACGGCCGGCTTGATCACCGTACGCGGGTAGAGGCGCTTCAGGCGCAGCTCCTGCGACTCCCTCAACTCCACCGGCGCGAAGCGGATGTTCGGGCCCTGGAGGACGATCTCGCCGACGCCGCACGCGCGCGCCAGCATGCGCAGGCCCGCCACCAGCAGGAGGTTCTCGACCGGTTCCGGCAACTTGCCGTAGCGGTCGGTGAGTTCCTCGCGGACCGCCCTGATGTCCTCCTCCGAGTTCGCCGAGGCGATCGAGCGGTAGGCCTGGAGGCGGAGCCGCTCGCCCGGGGCGTAGTCGTGCGGCATGTGGGCGTCGACCGGGAGCTCGATCTTGACCTCCAGCGGGGCCTCCTCCTCCACCCCGCCCTCCAGCTGCGCCCGGTAGTCCGCGACCGCCTCGCCGACCATCCGGACGTACAGGTCGAAGCCGACGCCCGCGATGTGGCCGGACTGCTCGCCGCCGAGCAGGTTGCCCGCGCCGCGGATCTCCAGGTCCTTCATCGCCACGTACATGCCCGCGCCCATCTCGGTGTGCTGGGCGATCGTCGCGAGCCGCTCGTGCGCGGTCTCGGTGAGCGGCTTCTCCGGCGGGTACAGGAAGTACGCGTAGCCGCGCTCCCGGCCACGGCCGACGCGGCCGCGCAGCTGGTGGAGCTGCGAGAGACCGAAGTTGTCGCCGCGCTCGACGATCAGGGTGTTGGCGTTGGAGATGTCGATGCCCGATTCGACGATGGTCGTGGAGACGAGGACGTCGAACTTCTTCTCCCAGAAGTCGACGACGACCTGCTCAAGGGCCGTCTCGGACATCTGGCCGTGAGCCGTCGCGATCCGCGCCTCGGGGACGATCTCGCGCAGCCGCGCCGCCGCCCGGTCGATCGAGTCGACCCGGTTGTGGATGTAGAAGACCTGGCCCTCGCGCAGGAGTTCACGCCGGATCGCGGCGCCGATCTGCTTCTCCTCGTACGGGCCGACGAAGGTGAGGACCGGGTGGCGCTCCTCCGGCGGGGTGGTGATCGTGGACATCTCGCGGATGCCCGTCACCGCCATCTCCAGGGTGCGCGGGATCGGGGTCGCCGACATGGTCAGCACGTCGACGTTGGCACGGAGCTTCTTCAGCTGCTCCTTGTGCTCGACGCCGAAGCGCTGCTCCTCGTCGACGATGACCAGGCCGAGGTCCTTGAACCTGGTCTCGGAGGCGAAGAGCCGGTGGGTGCCGATGACGATGTCGACCGAGCCCTCCCGCATGCCCTCCAGGGTCGCCTTCGCCTCGGTGTCCGTCTGGAAGCGGGACAACGCCCGTACCTTCACCGGGAACTGGGAGTACCGCTCGGAGAAGGTCCCGAAGTGCTGCTGCACGAGCAGCGTCGTCGGTACGAGGACCGCGACCTGCTTGCCGTCCTGCACCGCCTTGAAGGCCGCGCGGACCGCGATCTCCGTCTTGCCGTAGCCCACGTCGCCGCAGATCAGACGGTCCATGGGGACGGTCTTCTCCATGTCCTCCTTCACCTCGGCGATGGTGGAGAGCTGGTCGGGCGTCTCCGCGTACGGGAAGGCGTCCTCCAGCTCGCGCTGCCACGGGGTGTCCGGGGCGAAGGCGTGCCCGGGGGCCGCCATCCGCGCGGAGTACAGCTTGATGAGGTCGGCCGCGATCTCCTTGACGGCCTTCTTCGCGCGCGCCTTCGTCTTCGTCCAGTCCGCGCCGCCGAGCCGGTGCAGGGTCGGCGCCTCGCCGCCCACGTACTTGGTGACCTGCTCCAGCTGGTCGGTCGGGATGTACAGCCGGTCGCCGGGCTGGCCGCGCTTGGCGGGGGCGTACTCGACAAGGAGGTACTCGCGGGTCGCGCCCTGCACGGTCCGCTGGACCATCTCCACGTACCGGCCGACACCGTGCTGCTCGTGCACGATGTAGTCGCCGACCTCCAGGGTCAGCGGGTCGATGGTCTTGCGGCGCTTGGCCGGCATCCGCTGGCCGTCCTTGCCGGCCGCCTTCTGGCCGGACAGGTCGGTCTCGGTGAGGACGGCCAGCTTGAGGGCCGCGTCGACGAAGCCGTAGTCGATGGAGCCGGTCGACACGTGCACGACCGAGGGGGCGATCTCCGTCAGGTCCGCGTCGAGGCGGGCCGCGATGCCCTCGCCGCCGAGGACCTCGACCGTACGCGTCGCGGGGCCGTGGGCCTCCGTGACGTAGACCGTGCGCCAGCCGTCGGCCAGCCAGCCCTTGGTGTCGGCCAGCGCGCGTGCGGTGTCGCCGCGGTACGACTCGGGGGCGTGCATGCCGAGCGTGAGGGTGTCCCCGTCGGCGCCGTCGGCCGTCGCGTCCGCCGCGAACGGCGACACCGACCACCAGGACATCCCCAGTTCGCGCGCCCGGTCCCGGACGTCCGCGATCCCCCACAGGGAGGCCGCGCCGACGTCGATCGGGGCCTCGCCGCCGCCGGCCGTGGCCGCCCAGGACGCCTGGAGGAACTCCTGCGACGTCGCCACCAGGTCCGAGGCCCGGGTCCGCACCCGCTCCGGGTCGCAGACCACGGCCATGGCGCCCTTCGGGAGGACGTCGAGCAGCAGCTCCATGTCGTCGACGAGGACCGGCGCGAGGGACTCCATGCCCTCGACCGCGATCCCCTCCGCGATCTTGTTGAGGAGCTCGCCCAGCTCCGGGTGCTCCTCGGCGAGCGCCGCCGCCCGCTCCCGTACGTCCGCGGTGAGCAGCAGCTCGCGGCAGGGCGGCGCCCAGAGTCCGTGCTCGGCCACTTCGAGGGACCGCTGGTCGGCGACCTTGAAGTACCGGATCTCCTCGACGTCGTCGCCCCAGAACTCGACCCGGAGCGGGTGCTCCTCGGTCGGCGGGAAGACGTCCAGGATGCCGCCGCGCACGGCGAACTCGCCGCGCTTCTCGACCAGCTCCACCCGGGAGTACGCGGCGGCCGCGAGGCCCTCCACGATCTCGTTCAGGTCGGCCGTCTGCCCGCTCCGCAGCGCCACCGGCTCCAGGTCGCCGAGTCCCTTGACCTGGGGCTGGAGGACGGAGCGGATGGGGGCGACGACGACGCTCACCGGGCCGGCCGCCGGGTCGTCGTCCCGCGGGTGCGCGAGACGGCGCAGTACGGCGATACGGCGGCCGACGGTGTCGGAGCGGGGCGAGAGCCGCTCGTGCGGCAGGGTCTCCCAGGAGGGGTACTCGACGACCGTGTCCGGGTCGAGCAGTGACCGCAGCGCGGCGGCGAGGTCCTCGGCCTCCCGCCCGGTCGCGGTCACCGCGAGCACCGGCCGCCCCGAGTCCCGGGCGAGCGCGGCGACGGCGAAGGGCCGGGCGGCCGCGGGACCGACCAGGTCCACGTGCGGGCGGTTCCCGTCGGCGGCGGCCTTCACGGCCTCGGTGAGGGCCGCGTCCTTGACGACGACATCGAGCAGACCGTGCAGGCTCATGAAGCTTTCCATCCCGAGGGGTGACGGGGGCGGGCAACGCGAACAGCCCGACACGTCGCACGGGCCGGGGTGGTCCCGGGCGCGTACGGCCCGGTCGTCCCCCAGCCTACGACGTGCCACTGTCACTCGCCCGAAGGAAAGGGGCCACCCGGGAGAGTGACGCGGCCGGCTCCGGGCCGCTCCTGGGACCGGTACGGCCCCGGTGCGCGTGCGCACCGGGGCCGTACTCCCCCGTTTCCCCCGTTCCGTCCCGCGACCGCGCTACTCGCTCGCGATCGCGTTCAGGACGTTCATGCGGCCCGCCCGGAAGGCCGGGACCAGCGCCGCGAACAGACCCACGAAGGCCGAGCCGACGAAGACCGTCAGGATCGTCGGCCAGGGGATCTCCAGGACCCCGAGGCCCTCCAGGGCGAGGAGCTTCTGGGCGGCCGTGCCCCAGCCCATGCCCAGGCCGAGGCCGAGCAGCGCACCGAACAGGGCGATCACCACCGACTCCAGGCGGATCATGCGGCGCAGCTGGCGGCGGGAGAGGCCGATGGCCCGCATGAGGCCGATCTCCCGGGTCCGCTCGACGACCGACAGGGCCAGGGTGTTCACGACGCCCAGGATCGCGACGACGATCGCCAGGGCGAGGAGCCCGTACACGATGTTGAGCAGCTGTCCGACCTGGTCCTGCAGCTGTTCCTTGTAGTCGGCCTGGTTGCTCACCTTGTACTGCGGGTACGGCACGAGCGCGTCCTTGAGGGCCTGGTAGGCCTCGGTCTCCTGGCCGTCCTTCGCGCTGGCGAGCAGGAGCAGGCTCTGCGGCATGCGGTCGGCGGGGACGTACTCGGCGAGGGTGGTGACGTTGGTGTACATCGCCCCGTTGTCGACCTGGCCCGTGTCCGCGGTGATCGCCGCGACCTTCAGCTTCGCCTTCTCGCCGCCCTTGAACGCGACGGTCAGCACGTCGCCGACCTTCACCCGGTGCTCGGTGGCGTAGTCGCTGCCGACCGACATCGCGCCCTTGCCGTACGCGTCGGTGAGGGTGCCTGCGGTGGTCTCCCGGCGCAGGTCCTTCACGTACGACGGTTCGGTGGCGGCCAGGTCGGCCGTCGTGGTCTTGCCGTGCGGGTCGGTGACGGTGGCGTCGACCCACCGGTACTCGGTGACGTGGTCCAGGCCCGGGGCCTTCTCCAGGGCCGCCTGGGCCTGCGGGACGATCGGCTGCCCGGTGCCGGACTGCACGATGAAGTCGGCTCCGACGGACCGGTCCAGCTCGTCGGTGGCCGACGCGACCATCGAGGAGCCGACGACCGACAGGGCTGCGACGAGCGCGAGGCCGATCATCAGGGCCGCGGCGGTGGCGCCGGTGCGGCGCGGGTTGCGGAGCGCGTTCCGCTCGGCCATCCGGCCGACCGGGCCGAAGATCCGCAGGACGACGACGCCGAGGGCGCGGACGACCGCACCCGCGAGGAGCGGGCCGACGACGACGAAGCCGAGGAGGGAGAGGAAGACGCCGAGGCCGAGCCAGAGGGAGCCGGGGCCGGCCTCCTCGGCGCGGGACGCCGCCACGAGCGCGGCCGCTCCGGCGGCGGTGAGGGAGAGACCGATGCCGCCGCGGATCCGGCCGGCCCTGCCGTCGGCGGGGGTGCCCGCGTCGCGGAGGGCTGCCATCGGGGAGATCTTCCCGGCGCGGCGGGCCGGGATGTAGGCGGCGAGGACGGTGACGACGATGCCGAGGACCAGGCCGACGGCCGGGGTCGTCCACTTGACGGTGAGGTCGTCGGTGGAGAGCTCCATGCCGATCGAGGACATGAGCTTCATCAGTCCGACGGCGAGTCCGACGCCGGCGGCGACTCCGGCGACGGAGCCGACGAGTCCGAGCAGCAGCGCCTCGATGAGGACGGAACGGTTCACCTGCTTGCGGCTGGAGCCGATGGCCCGCATGAGGCCGATCTCGCGGGTGCG
Organism: Streptomyces sp. CB02980; assembly: GCF_014451325.2. Taxonomy (GTDB): domain Bacteria; phylum Actinomycetota; class Actinomycetes; order Streptomycetales; family Streptomycetaceae; genus Streptomyces. The sequence goes on from NZ_JACSCH020000015.1 coordinate 111,264, forward strand.
CTGGGCGACCAGCATCGAGAAGGTGTTGACGATGAGGAAGATGCCGACGAGGAAGGCGATCCCGGCGAAGCCGAGCATCGCGTACTTCATGACGTCGAGGAAGCCGGCGACGTCCTCGCGGCCCGCGTCGGCGGCCTCGGCGGCCGTCTGCAGCGTGTAGCCGTCGCCGATCGAGGCGGCGATGCTCGCCTTGAGGGTGTCGTCGCTGACCCCGGTCTTGGCGTCGGCCGCGATCTGGGTGAACAGGCCTTCCTTGCCGAGGAGTTCGCGCTGCGCGACGGGCGTCTCGAAGTAGACGACCGTGGCGCCCGGATTGGTGACCTTGAACTCGACGATGCCGGAGATCCGCGCGGTGAAGTCACCCACGACGGAGATCGTCCGCAGCTCGTCGCCGAGCTTCAGGCCGTGCTTCTCGGCGGTGTCGCCGTCGACGACCACCTCGGTGGGACCGCGCGGCTCGTGGCCGGAGGCCATCTCCACCGAACGGAGCTCGTTGGGAGTCCAGTTGACGGCGATGGTCGGCGCGCCGCTGGTGGGCCCGACGTTCTTGTTCTTCGCGTCGACGACGGTGACGCCGGTGGAGACGACCGCGCCCTGCGCGGCCTGGACGCCGTCGGTCTTCCGGACCTGCTCGACCAGCGAGGCGGGGAAGGCCTCGGGACGGCCGCCCTGGGACACTTCGCCGGGGTCGGTGTCCTTGGGGCTGACGGTGACGTCGGAGGCGGTCGACGCGAACAGCTTGTCGAACGTCGTGTTCATGGTGTCGGTGAACACGAGGGTGCCGCTGACGAACGCGACGGAGAGCAGGACGGCGATGGCGGAGAGCGCCATACGTCCCTTGTGCGCGAGGAAGTTGCGCAGCGAGGTCTTCAGGACGCTCATGACGTCCGCCCGCGCGCGTCGAAGTCCTTCATGCGGTCGAGGACGGCGTCGGCGGTCGGCCGGAGCATCTCGTCCACGATCCGTCCGTCGGCGAGGTAGAGAACCCGGTCCGCGTAGGAGGCGGCGACCGGGTCGTGCGTGACCATGACGATCGTCTGGCCCAGCTCGTCGACCGAGGTGCGGAGGAAGCCGAGGACCTCGGCGCCCGCCCGCGAGTCCAGGTTTCCGGTCGGCTCGTCACCGAAGATGATCTCGGGCCGGGCGGCGAGGGCGCGGGCCACGGCCACCCGCTGCTGCTGGCCGCCGGAGAGCTCGTTCGGGCGGTGCTTGAGGCGCTCGGAGAGACCGACGGTGTCGACGACGCGGCGCAGCCACTCGGCGTCGGGCTTGCGGCCGGCGATGTCCATCGGCAGCGTGATGTTCTCGATGGCGCTCAGCGTCGGCAGCAGGTTGAACGCCTGGAAGATGAAGCCGATCCGGTCCCGGCGCAGCTGCGTGAGCTTCTTGTCCTTGAGCCGGGTGATCTCGGTCTCGTCGAGGAAGATCTCGCCGCTGGTGACGGTGTCGAGCCCGGCGAGGCAGTGCATCAGCGTCGACTTGCCGGAACCCGAGGGTCCCATGATCGCGGTGAACTGTCCGCGGGCGATGTCGACGTCGACGGAGTCCAGCGCGACGACCCGGGTCTCCCCGGAGCCGTACGCCTTGACGACCTGACGCGCCCGCGCGGCGACGGCCGTACGCCCACCCGCCGCCCGACCACCGCCCCCCAACGAGGCGCCGCGCGCCGCACCTTCATCGTCTCCCCCGTGCCTGGGGATGGTCACAGCCGTGGTCACGGTTTTCTCCTAGCGATGGCGTGGAGCAGTGGGTGGGTTTGTAAGTTCAAGTTAAGGAGCCGGAGCGGCTCTCCTCCTCCTCCGGCGGGACGAACAACCCCTGGGCCGTAAGGGGGAGATCCCCCTAAGGGACGTCCACCCGAGGCTCATCCGTCGCCATACCGCCGACGCGTCTCCGGCCGCACCCCCACGCCTCCGGCCGCGGCGCCGACGCCTCCACCTGCGCCACCGTCCTTTCCGGCCGCCGCGCCGGACATGCGTGAGGGCCTCCACCCTGAGGTGGAGGCCCTCATCTCACACAGAAGGCGCCCGCCGTCCGTCGCGCTCCGGAGGCACAGGACACGGAACGGAACGCCTTGGGGGTTCCTCCACCTCGGGTACGGGTGAGACCCTGTCGAACGAACATTTAGGTGTACAAAGAAAGGATTCTCGCGGTGACCGAGTCCTCCACGACACCGGCGGGCACACCCGCCGGAAAGGCCGGAACCGCCGCCACACCCGGCTCGCCGACCCCCCGCCGCCGCGGCCCCGTCGTGGCCGCCCTCATGCTCGGCATGGGGCTCGCCGCCATCGACGGCACGATCGTGTCCACGGCCGTCCCCCAGATCGTCGGCGACCTCGGCGGGCTCGCCGTCTTCTCCTGGCTGTTCTCCGGCTATCTGCTGGCCGTGACGGTCACCCTGCCGGTGTACGGGAAGCTCAGCGACACCTTCGGCCGCAAGCCGGTCCTGATCGCCGGGGTCGTCTTCTTCCTGATCGGCTCCCTGCTGTGCGCGGCCGCCTGGAACATGGCCTCCCTCATCGCCTTCCGCGTCGTCCAGGGCCTCGGCGGCGGCGCGCTCCAGGGCACGATCCAGACGATCGCCGCCGACCTGTACCCACTGAAGGAACGCCCCAAGATCCAGGCGAAGCTCTCCTCCGTGTGGGCCGCGTCCTCGGTCGCCGGCCCGGCGGCCGGCGGACTCCTCGCGGGGTACGCGGACTGGCGCTGGATCTTCCTGATCAACCTGCCGGTGGGTCTGGTGGCGCTGTGGCTGATCGTCAGGCACCTGGTGGAGCCGGAGCGGGCGGCACCCCGTGAGCCACGCGCGCGCGTACGGATCGACTGGGCGGGCGCGCTCGCCGTCTTCGCCACCGGAGCCCTGCTCCTGACCGCACTGGTCCAGGGCGGCGTCGCCTGGCCGTGGCTGTCGGCCCCGTCCCTCGGCCTCCTGGCCGGGGCGGCCGTCCTCGGCGCGGTCACGGTCTTCGTGGAACGGCGCGCGGCCGAACCGATCATCCCCGGCTGGGTCTGGCGCCGCCGCACGATATCAGCCGTCAACCTCGCGCTGGGCGCGCTGGGCCTGCTCATGGTCGCGCCGACGGTCTTCCTGCCGACGTACGCGCAGTCCGTCCTGGGCCTCGGCCCGATCGCGGCCGGGTTCGTCCTCTCGGTGATGACCCTGAGCTGGCCCATCAGCGCGGCGTTCTCGAACCGGATCTACGGCCGGATCGGCTTCCGCCTCACCGCCGTCATCGGCATCTCCCTGGCACTGCTGCTGCTCCTGGCCTTCCCGTTCCTGCCGTTCCCCGGGGAGCCCTGGCAACCCGCCCTGGTCATGCTGCTCCTGGGCGGGGCGCTCGGCCTCTTCCAACTGCCGCTGATCGTGGGCGTGCAGTCGACCGTCCCGTACGAGGAGAGGGGCACGACCACCGCGTCGGTCCTCTTCTGCCGCCAGGTCGGCCAGAGCGTGGGCGCGGCACTGTTCGGCGCCGTGGCGAACGCCGTCCTGGCCGCCCGCCTGGGCGGCGGCGACCTGGACACCCTGGCCCGCGCACTCGACGCGCCCGGCTCGCTGTCGGCCGGGACGATGGACGGTCTGCGGCGCGCGGTCGACGCGGCGGTCGACTACGTCTTCGTGGGCGCGGCGGGCGCGGCGGCCCTCGCGCTCCTGGTCCTCCTCACCCTGGCACCGCGTCGCTTCCCCGTGCTGCGGGAGGCGGCGGGGGACGACTCCGCCTGACCGCTGCCGCCGCCAGGGTGAACCGGGCGCACGGCCGCGCCCGGCCGTGCGGGTCCACCCGCACACCCCGGCCCCCGTCCGGAACTGCCGGACGGGGGCCGGGTGTTGCCGTCGGCCGATCGAAGCGGAGTACGCCTCCGCCCGACGGGACCGGCTAGAAGACGGTGTCGTACGGGACCCCGCTCGCGACGTCGGTCTTCACGCCGGGCTTGAAGGGCGCCTTCCAGTCGCCCGTGCCGGCGTAGAAGGTGGTGCCGGCGGCCGACGAGGCGATCAGGTCGGCGCGGCCGTCGCCGTTGGCGTCGCCGACACCGACGAGGCCGGTGAAGCCGCCCCAGCCGCCGCCGATCCGGGTGCGGGCGGCGAAGGTGCCGTCGCCCTTGCCGAGGTGCAGCCAGAGGACACCGTTCCTGTCCCGGGCGAGGAGGTCACCGGCCGGGCCTCCGGCGAGGTTCCCCACGGCGGAGACCTCGTTGTAGACGCCCCAACCGCCGCCGACCCGCTTACGGGCGGAGAAGGGGGCGGTGGCCTTCCCCGTGCCGGGGTGGAGCCACAGGACGCCGGCCTTGTCGGTGGCGACGGCATCCGTCCGGCCGTCACCGGTGACGTCGCCGCCGCCCGCGATCCGGTCGTAGATCTGCCAGCCGCCGCCGACCCACGTCCGCCCCGAGAGCGGCCTGTCCCGGTCGTTCGTGCCCTGGTAGAGCCAGAGGCCGCCGACGCGGTCCCGGGCGAGGACGTCGGGTGCGGTGGTGCCCGCGATGTTCCCGGCGGTCTCGATCCGGTCGTAGACCTGCCAGCCCCCGCTGACCCGCGAGACCCCGGTGTCCGTCAGGGAGCCGCCCGGGGCGGTGGGCCGCGTACCGAAGCGCCACAGCACGCCGCCGGTGTCCCGGACGAGGAGGTCGGCCGCGCCGTCGTCGTCGTAGTCGTGCGGTGCGGCGGGCCGGGTCACGGTGAACCGGCCAGTGGTGACCAGTTCGGGGCCGATGCCCTCGTCCGGAAGGGCGGTGAGCTTCCACTCGTACTCGCCGTTGCGGGCGGGCCCCGCCCGGTAGGAGTCCTCCAGGTCCCTGCCGTCCCAGCGCCAGGTGATCCGGCGCGGCGTCCCGGCGGTGACACCGAAGGGGGCAGGCCACTGGTGGGACACACTCTTCCCGCTGCGCACGTGGGTCACGGACAGCCGCACATGGCTGTCCGCCCGGGACAGGTCCCAGCTGAAGTCGACCCCGCGTGCGACCTGGGCGCCGGAGAGCGCCTTCGGGGTGACGGAACCGGTGAGGGTGACGAAGGTCGACTGCTGGGTCGAGGCGACCAGTTCGACAACCGGCCTGCCGCCGTCGGCGCGCGGCGAGATCCGGTAGAGGCCCTCCCCCTGCTCGGGGGTGCCACCGCGCACCAGAAGGGTGCCGCCGGGACCGGCGACGGCGGACGAGTGGGCGGTGAGGAGCTGGACCTTCTCGCGCGTCTCGACGGACTCGGCGGTGAACGGCCGCAGCGGGCGCTCGGACGCACCGTTGGGGTTGCCGGTGTCGTCGATGTGGACCTGCTGGCCCTGGACGATCCAGCCGCCGACGAGGTGGAGCGCGTCGTACGAGTCGCCGCTCGCCTTGATCAGCTTCCGCTCGGACGTGCCGCGCCGGTGCACACCGAACCACTCCGTGGTCCTGTCGTGCTCCCGCCACACCGCGTACGTGTCGGAGATCGCGTTCTGCCACCGGGGCTCGCTCCCGGCGTCCAGGGTCTGCGAGAACACCGCGGTCGCCGTGGTGAGGTCGACGACCGCCTTGGTCCACGGCCTGTCCTCACGGTCCCAGCAGTCGAAGACCGCGGCACCGGAGCTGTAGCCTCCCGTGTCGCCGGGGATGCAGTCCTCGGGCAGCCCGGTGATCGGGCGGTCGGTCAACTTGCCGTCCACGAGGGTGAAGAGGCGCGTCCGGAAGCTGTCCTCCCCGGTCGGCACGAGGATGGCGAGGGTGGAACCGAACACCCCGGCGAGGCCGTATCCGGTGCCGAGGTCGTCGAGGTCCACCACGACCGGGCCGGCCGCCGCCGACGCCGGCGTCGACATGTCGTGGAGCTTCAGGACGCGGCTCTCCGACAGGTAGGTCCGGTCGCCCGTGACGACGAGGTCCGAGGACGCTCCGGCGGAGACCCCGGACAGCACGGTCGAGGACCCGTCCGCGTACCGGGTCCAGCGCAACTCCGGGGTGCTGCCCCGGGACTTCGAGAGGAAGCCGCTCGGTCCTGCGCCGACGACGTCCGCGTTGCGCGGGAACGTCACCGTGGTCTGCTGGTCCTCCTGCGCGGCCCCCGGCGCGGCCGCGGCCGGGAGTGCGGTGAGCGTGCCGCCCGTGGCGGCGAGGACGATGGTGACGGCGGCGGCCGCGAGACGGCGGCCGCGCGTGCGTGCGTAGTTCACGTAGGTGTTCCCTCCCCTGGGAAAGGGGAGGTTAGCCGACGGACGGCGTCCGGCCGCCACCGGCCTCCGCCAGGAACCCGGTCTCCGCCAGGAGCCCCGCCTCGGTCACGCGCCGCCCGCCCGCTTCCGGGGCGAGATGCAGAACGGATGCCCCGCCGGGTCCAGGACCACCCGCCACCGGTCGGGGCTCGGCTGGGCCGTCGGCACCGTCGCGCCCCACTCCACGAGCCGGGCCACCGCATCGTCCAGGTCGTCGACGTCGAAGTCGAGGTGCAACTGCTGCGGCACGTCCGGGCCGGGCCAGGTCGGCGGCCGGTAGCCGTCGACCCGCTGGAAGCCGAGGATCAGCTCGCCCTCACCCCCGCCGACCCCCGCGAACTCCCCGTCCGACCGCTCGTGGAGCGGCAGCCCGGTGGCCCGGCGGTAGAAGTCGGCAAGGGCCAGGGGGTCGGCACAGTCGAGATTGACGGCGGTCGGTCGCATCAACATACGAGTGAGCTTAGACAGTTGGGGCGGGGCGGGGTCGGGGGCGGGGCTGCGCGGGCCCCGGGGGGCAGGCCGCTACTCCTCGCCCTCCCCCGTCGCCCCCGCGCGGCCCGTCAGCGCCGCCAGCGAGTTGCGGATGTGGTCCATGTGGCCGTGGATCTCGTCCCGGGCCTCCTCGTGCTCCCGCAGCACCCGCTCCGTCTCGCGCTCGGCCCGCTCCGCCTTCATCCGGGCCTCCGCGAGCAGCCCGCCCGCTCTCGCCTCCGCGTCCTCCTGGCCGTGCCGGGCCTGTTCCTCGGTCTCCGCCAGGGACCGCTGCGCCTCCGCGAGCCTCGTCTCCGCCGCGGCGGTCAGCTCCTCGTGGTGGGCGTCCAGGACGGCCGCCCGGCCCTCCGCCGTACGCTCCGCCTCCTCCCGTACGGCCGTCTGCTCCGCGCCCTGCTCCGCGAGGAGTTCCGCCGCGCGCCGCTCGGTCTCCTCGAAGACCTGCCGCGCCCCGGTCAGCCGCTCCTCCGCCTCGCGCCGCGCCTCCGTCGTCAGCTCCTCGGCCCGCGCCCGCGCCGTCGCCAGGGTCGCGCCCGCCGCCGCGTCGGTCGCCGCCCGGACGCCCTCCGCATAAGCCCGCGCCGCCTCCGCCGCCTCCCGGCCCGCCGCCTCCGCCGCCTCCGCGAGGGACTGCGCCTCCGCCTCGGCGGCCCGTACGAGCGTCTCGTCCTCCAGCTCCGCCAGCGCCAGGATCTCCCCCGCCCGGTCGCCGAGGGCCTCGTACCGGTGCGGCACCAACGCCTCCACGGCCGCCCGCAGCCGGGCCGCCTCGGCCTCCATCTCCTTCGCGAGGACGGTGAGCCGCGCGGCCCGCTCCCAGGCGCCGTCACGGTCCTCGGAGAGCGCGACGAGATGGCGGTCGACCTGCTCGGGCCGATACCCGCGCCCCCGTCCGACAGCGAAACTCATCCCTGGCGCCCCTTCCCTGTGCCCGACCCGAACATCCAGGATGCTGCATCAGAACGGACAAAAGGCGCCCAACGTGCATACACGTCGAGCGCCTTTCATCACATTCTGTCCAGCAGAGTCTGTCCAGCGGCGTCAGCGGGAAACCCCGGCCCCACCTTCTACAGAAGGCCGTCCCACATCTGCTCGAGCAGCACCGACCACCAGTTCTCCGGCGACGACAGCGCCGCCGGGTCCAGCATCGCCAACTGCGCCTGGAAGTCGACCGTCCAGCGGCCCGCCTGCTCCGGGTTCAGCCCGAACCGCAGCCGCCACATCCGGCCGAGCAGCGCCATCGCGCGCGTGAACTCCGGCAGTCCGGTGTTCACGAACTGCGGCGGCACCGGCTGCCCGCCGGGACCGGCCTCCACCGGCACCGCCACGATGTGCGCGGTCCCGTACTGGACGCAGATCGCCCGGCCGAAGTCCGAACCGAGCACCAGGTACGAACCCGCGTCCGGTGCGGCCTGGACCTGCCGCTGCGCCGCGAGCTCCGCCAGCGTCGGCACCACCGGCACCGCGGGCTGCGCCCAGAAGAACGGCCCGAAGTCCGCCGGCAGACCCGCCCACACCAGCGTGCGCGCCACCAGCTCCGGCACGCCCTGCCGCGACACGGCGCGCTGGTCGAAGCGGAGGATGCCGGGACCGAACGCCCCGGCCAGCTCCTGCGCGATCGCCTCCGGCGGAACCGGCGGCGCCGGCTGCACCTGCGGCAGCGGCGCCCGCACCGGCGCCGGGCGCGCGGGACCGTCCGCGACCTGGTGCAACTCGCCCTGGTGGGTGATGAGTTGCCGCATGCCCTGCTGGCGGCCCGCGTGATCACGACCGTACGGGGCGATGCTGGTGATCCGCGCCTGCGGCCAGGTCTCCCGGATCATCCGCGCGCAGTAACCGCCGGGCAGCTCACAGGACTCCAGCTCCGTGTGCAGCTCGAGCACCTGCTGCGGCGGCACGTTCATCGCGCGCAGCTCGTGCAGGATCTGCCACTCCGGGTGCGGGGTGCCCGGCGCCGAACGCCGGATGATCTGCGCCTCGGAACCGTCGGGCGCGCGATAGCGCAGCACCGCCTGGTAGCCGGGACCGACCGTCGGCTGACCCGTCGGCTGCGGATAGCCGTACGCGGGGGGTACGGCCCCGGGCACGGGACCGGGACCCGGAACCGGACCGGGTACGGGACCGGGCGCGGGCGCGGGCGGCGGTACGTGACCGCCGTGCAGCGGCGGCGGCGGAGCCGGCGGCCCCGGGGGCTGCGGCGCCGTCGGACCGGCCGGACCCGGGTGGGCCAGCATCGTCGCGGCGTGCTCGATGCCGCCCGCGGGCGTACCCGGCACACCCGGCGGCGGCGGGGGCGGCGGAGGCGCGCCCGGACCGCCCTGGTTCGGGTGGGCCAGCATCGTCGCCGCGTGGTGCACGGGCTGCGGCGGCGTCGGCGGACCGGGCGGGGCCGGAGCGGGCGGCGGACCGGGCGGACCCGGCTGCGCGGGCGGCCTGGGCCCCTCGGGCCCGAGCTGCGACACCAGTTGTGTGGGGATGTACGCACCGGCGCCCGACGAGCCACCGGGGACACCCGGGGCTCCCGGCGGCGGCGGGGGCGCCGCCGGACCGCGCCCGTTCTTCGGCGGCAGCGCGGCCTTGCTGGTCGCCGCGTCCGCGATGTCCCGGGCACCCGGCGCCGAGGGCGCGGGGGGCGGCGGCACACCGGGACCGGCGGCCTGCGGAGGCACGGGAGCATGAGGCGCGGACGGCGTGACCGGCGCGGGCGGGCCCGCCGGAGCGCCGCCCGGCGGCGGCGCGGACGGGTCGAGCCGGGGCGCCACGGCGGTCGGCGGCAGCGCGCTGCCGCCCTTCATCAGGGCGGTCGGCGCGTCGGCACCCACCTGCGGCAGCGGGGTGTCCTCGTCGTCCGTCCCGGACAGCGCCGGCGCGAACACGGTCGCGGGCAGCGGCACCGCGCCGTCCGCACCGCCGGAACTCGCGTTGGCGTCGGCCCACGGACTCGGCGCGGGCGGCGGAGTCGACGCGGGTACGGGACCGGGCGCCGGCGCGGGCGGAGCCGGAGGCGCCACAGGAGCGACGGGGGCCGCAGCGGCAGGAGCCGGGGCCACCGGAGCGGGGGCCACCGGAGCCGCAGGGGCCGAAGCCGCACCCGCACCCGGCGTCTCCGCCGGAACCCCGTCCATCGCGGTCGGCTCGTACGCGACGGCACCCGCCATCGCGGACACCCCCGCGCCCTCCGACGAGGAGGACGACGAGGCGACCGAGGCCGAAGGGGCCGTCTCCGCCGCCGCCACCGGCTCCGACGCGTCGTCCGTCGACGCCGTCGCGCTCCCGCTCTCCTGCGAGGCGTTCGGCTGCTTCGGCAGCCCGATCCGGTCCGCCGCGTCCTGCAGCCACTCCGGCGGACTCAACAGGAACGACGTCTGGTTCAGATCGATCCGCGCCGCCGGCACGGCCGCCTGCGCCGGGACCTCCTCCGAGGCCCCGTACTCCTCCTCGTACCGGCGGATCACCTCACCCACCGGCAGCCCCGGCCACAGCGTCGCCTCACCGCTGTCCCGGGCGATCACCAGCCGCTGACGCCCGCCGTCCGACGTCGGACCGCCCTCGCGGTCCTCAGCCCACACCACGAACCCCAGCTCGAATTCCCGCACCCGCACCTCACGGTGCTGATACGACGGCAGGTCGCCGTTGATCCATTCCTCGGCGCGCTCCTGCGCCTGCGCGAACGTCACCACAGCCCACTCACTCCCCCACCGGGACGACCGGCACCGCACGCGCGAAGCCACCGTCCACCATCAGGTTCGCCACCGTCTCCAGCTCCGGCGGATTGCCCGCGAGCCGCTGCAGAAACGCGTCGAAGTCCGCACCACAGGGCAGCAGCAGCCGCTCCACCCGCTCACCCACCGACCAGCCCGCCGCCACCTCGCCGGAGTCCCGGGCGTCGTCGTACGCGCAGAACCACACCGAACCGACCCCCTCACCCCGCACCTTCAGCGCGATCAGGCCGCCCTGGACGAACGCCACGCCCAGATAGTCCTTGGTCAGATGGTCCCGGAGGCACTTGTTGACGTAGACGAGGTCATTGACCCCCGCCTCCTCCCGCACCGTGAAGAACGGCTGGTCGACCAGGAGCCCCAGCTCCGCGTCGAGCGCCGCACCCACCGGAGCGCAGCCGCCGGCCGCCCGCAGGAACGAGCGGTACGCCCCCGGAAGCCGGTAGCCGAGATCCTCCTCGACGCCCTGGAGCTGCTGCTCCGACACCGACACCAGGCCCTTCGGCAGCCCGAAGTGCGCCGGCCGGGTCTCCTGCAAGGGGCGCGTGCCCCGCTTCGCATGGTCCACGGCGGCCGTCGCCACCCCGCCGTGATGGCGCAGCAACGCCTTCACCTCGACCGGGACCAGCTCCATCCGGCGACTGCGGGCCACGTGGTGCCAGGTCCAGCCGTGCGGCGTCGCCACCGACGGGATCGTGTCCCACAGCTCATGACCGGTCGCCGCCATCGCCGCGTTCGCCGACACGTAGTCCGTGAGCCGCAGCTCGTCGACGCCGAAGCCCTCCGGCGGGTCGGCGATCTCCGCCGCCGCACGCGCGTACGGCGAGAAGTCCGGGTGACCGAACTCGTCCACCCGCACCCCTCGCGGGTGCCGGGAGGCCCGGACCGGGTCCGGGAAGTGCACGACCTGCCCGGCATAGGCCGCGTTCGGTGGCGCGGTGTCCTGCCCGAGCCGACCTGTCGTCATGGCGGTTGCCCCCTGCACTGGCGTCGCTGACTGCTACTACCCGCAGCCGCTGGCTGCTCCTGACTGATGCCGCACAGCCTATGCGCTGCCACAAGAGCCCGAACCGGCCCGATCCGACGGTGACCAACTGTCACGACGCCATGACAGGTGCACCATGATTGCGACACACCGAAGCCGCGTTTCGGCGCCCCAGCTTCCCCATATGGCTCCCTATTTGGCAGGCTGTCCACGCAACTCGGGGGATTGCAGGAGGGGAAGACCAGCACCATGCACGCAGCACCGACACCCACACAGGGTGACCCACGCCTCAACTGGAGCAGCAGCGCCGACACCACACGCGCGCCGTTACTGCGTCAGCGCCGCGACGGCATCCTTCCCACCGTCGGGGCCGCTCTCTCCGTCCGCGGCGAGACGACCCTCACCTGCACCGCCGGCCGCGGCGACCGGCCGCCCGCCCTGCACGCCCTCGTCCAGGACTTCCTCGACACCCTCACCAGCGGCCAGCGCGAACGCTTCACCGGACGATGTCCCGAGGCGATCCTGCTCTCCCGGCACCTCACCGCCACCGAGAACGCCCGCTCCAAACGCGCCCAGCGCAAACCGCTCACCCCGGGCGAGGCCCGCCGCTCCCTCAAGCACGCCAAGCTCACCGCACGGCACATCCGCGAGGACGGCGACCCCCTGCACGGCAGCTACGCCGCACCCTGCCGCTCCTGTACCGCGATGCTCGCCCACTTCGGTGTCCGCACCGTCGACCCCACCACGCCTGTCGAGAACGGCTGACCGCACCCACATGCCCGACCACCTCAGCACCACCCGGTTCCCGGTCAACGTCGACGCCGCCCTCCGCGAGGCCGGCTGGCAGCCCGGCCGCTGGGACATCAAGCTCGCCGAAGAATGGGCCGACACCCTGCGCGCCCACCTCTCCCCGGCGGGACACCGGCACAGCGTCTTCCCCGCCGTCGTCGAGGCCTGGGCCGAATTCGGCGGGCTGCGGATCACCGCGCCCGGCCACGGCCGCCAGATAGCACCCGCGGCCGTCCGCTTCGACCCGCTCGCCGGGCTCCATCTCTCCCGCACCCTCGCGGACCTCGGCCGCGCCCTGGACACCGAGCTCGCGCCGCTCGGCGAGGAGGGCGACCACCAGGCGATCCTCGCCATGGACATGGAGGGGCGGGTCTACAGCCTCGACCACGCGGGCGACTGGTACCTCGGGAAGGACATCGACGCGGCGCTCTCGACCCTCGTCACGGGCGCGCAGCCGACCCGCCTGACGGCGGGGTGACCGTCGGCAGCACCGCCGACACCTTGAATCCGCCCTCATCGGTCGCCCCGGAGACGAACACCCCGCCGAGCCGCAGCACGCGCTCCCGCATGCCGACGAGCCCGTTCCCGCCGCTCGGCAGCCGTACGTCGGCGACGCCCGCGTCCGAAGGACACGGACCGTTCTCCACCTGCATCGCGACCTCGACCTCCCGGTGCGCGAGCCGCACCACGACCTCGGCACCCGCCGCGTGCTTGTGGACGTTGGTCAACGCCTCCTGCACCACGCGGTACGCCGTGCGCTCCACCTCCGGCGGATAGGCCCGCGCGTCACCGATGACGACGAACTCCACCACCGCCCCCGCGAGCCGGGACTGCTCGCACAGTCCCTCCAGCGCGTCCAGACAGGGCCCGTCCTCGGCGGCGGCCTCGGCGGCAGCGGCGGCGGCCCGACCGACGGCCGCCAGCGGCACGGGAGCGGGGGCCACCGGAGCGGTCCCCTCCCTCAGCACCCCCAGCATCTCCCGCAGCTCGGTCAACGCCTGCCGCCCCATGTCCCCCACCAGGGCGGCGTTCCGCACGGCCTTCTGCGGGTCCTTCAGCGCCACCGCCTGCAGCGCCGCCGCGTGCACCACCATCAGCGACACCCGGTGCGCCACCACGTCGTGCATCTCACGGGCGATCCGCGTCCGCTCCTCCTGCCGCGCCCACTGCGCCCGCTGCTCCGCCCGGTCCGCAAGCAGCGACAGCTCCTGCTCCAGACTGTCCGCCCGTTCCCGCAGACTCTCCATGAGCCGGCGGCGCGCCCCTATGTAGAGGCCGAAGAGCAGCGGCGGCGCGTTGAGCCCGAGGGTCATGAAGAGCGCGACGACCGGCACGTACCAGCCGCTCGGGTCGATGTCCGGCTGCCCGACGTCGGCCTGGGCGAGGTCCTGTCGCATCCGCACCGCGGTCACGACGAACACGGCGACCGTCGACATCCCGGCGAGCAGGGCGGTGATCCGCCGGGGCACCTCGGAGGCGGCGAGCGAGTAGAGCCCGACGATCCCCATGAGGAAGCCCATCTCGGCGGGCGTCATCGCGATCGACACGAGCACGACCGCGATGGGCCATCGCCGCCGTACGAGCAGTACGGAGCCGACCATCAGCCCGAACAGCACCCCGACGGGCACGGGCAGTGAGGCCTTCTCGGCGAAGCCGATCCCTTCGAGCGCGCACTCCAAGGCGGACACGAGGGCGAGCCCCCCATCGAGCACGGCACTCCGCCGTCTCCCCCACCACCACCAATTCCCGACGCCCACGGCGCCCCGGTCTGCCCCCGTTGTGGTCATACCCACCACCCTACGGGCGAGCCCCGGCGTCGCCGCGGCGAACACCGTCGCATCGAAGCCACTTGGTACGGCATAGTGGAGGCCGCCGGGGCACGAGACCGACGCTTTGTCCGTTTCCACCCCGTACACCATCCCCTGTGGTGTAATTGGCAGCACTGAGGCTTTTGGTGCCTTATGTCCGGGTTCGAGTCCTGGCGGGGGAGCTTCTTCACTCGGGTCCTGACCGTCGCGGTCAGGACCCGCACTCATGTCCGCCACCCTGCCCCCCGGTATCCTTCGTGCGTCCACCACCCAAAGCCGAAGGGCATTCCCGTGAGCGCCAACCGCCCCCAAGTTCTCGGCTCCGCTCGAACAGGGGAGGCCCCCTTGGCAGCCGTCGTCGTCCTCGCAGCGGGTGAGGGCACCCGTATGAAGTCGAAGACCCCCAAGGTCCTCCACGAGATCGCCGGGCGGTCGCTCGTCGGGCATGTCGTGTCCGCTGCCCGGGAGTTGGAGCCCGAGCACCTCGTCGTGGTCGTCGGGCACGCCCGCGAACTGGTGAAGGGGCACCTGGAGGAGCACTACGCCGGGACCCGGACCGCCGTCCAGGAGGAGCAGAACGGCACCGGGCACGCGGTACGGATGGCCCTGGAGGAGCTCGGGCAGGCGCCCGAGGGGACCGTGGTCGTCGTCTGCGGCGACACCCCGCTGCTGTCCGGTGAGACGCTGCGCGCCCTCGCCGACACCCACGCCGCCGACGGCAACGCCGTCACCGTGCTGAGCGCCGAGGTCCCCGACTCCACCGGGTACGGGCGGATCGTGCGGGACCCGGCGACCGGGGCCGTGACCGAGATCGTCGAGCACAAGGACGCCTCCGACGAGCAGCGGGCCATCCGGGAGATCAACTCCGGCGTGTTCGCCTTCGACGGGCAGCTGCTCGCCGACGCCCTCGGCAAGGTCCGGACGGACAACAGCCAGGGCGAGGAGTACCTCACCGACGTGCTGAGCATTCTGCGCGAGGCCGGACACCGCGTCGGCGCCTCCGTCGCCGACGACCACCGCGAGATCCTCGGGATCAACAACCGCGTGCAGCTCGCCGAGGCCCGCGCCCTGCTGAACCGGCGGCTGATCGAGCGGGCCATGCTCGCCGGCGTGACCGTGGTCGACCCCGCGTCCGTCTTCGTGGACGTCACCGTGACCTTCGAGCCCGACGCCGTCCTCCTGCCCGGTACGCAGCTCCTCGGGACGACGCACATCGGCGAGGACGCCGTGGTCGGCCCGAACACGCGCCTGAAGGACACCCGCGTCGACAAGGGCGCCCGGGTGGACAACACCGTCGCCGACTCCGCCGTCATCGGCGAGAGCGCCTCCGTGGGGCCGTTCGCGTACCTCCGTCCGGGCACCAACCTCGGCCGGAAGTCCAAGGCCGGCACGTACGTCGAGATGAAGAACGCGACGGTCGGCGAGGGCACCAAGGTCCCCCATCTGTCGTACGTGGGTGACGCCACGATCGGCGAGTTCACGAACATCGGCGCGGCGAGCGTCTTCGTGAACTACGACGGTGAGGCGAAGCACCACACCACGATCGGGTCGCACTGCCGGACCGGGTCGGACAACATGTTTGTGGCTCCCATCACGATCGGGGACGGCGCGTACACCGCCGCGGGGTCCGTGATCACGAAGGACGTGCCGGCCGGCTCGCTCGCCGTCGCCCGGGGCCAGCAGCGGAATATCGAGGGTTGGGTGGCCCGGAAGCGTCCCGGCAGCGCTGCCGCGCAGGCCGCTCAGGCCGCCTCGGAGGACTCCGCCGGCGAAAGCTGACCGGAAACGGGTGCGTCGAACTCGGCGTACCGTGATACGTGCACACAAATTCGGCTGGCTCGCACACGCGCACGACAGCTCGTGGAACGCGGCCAGACAACACGTCTGAGGAGACAGTGCTGTGACCGGGATCAAGACGACCGGCGAGAAGAAGCTGATGCTCTTCTCCGGCCGCGCCCACCCCGAGCTGGCCGAGGAGGTCGCGCACCAGCTGGGCGTCGGCCTCGTTCCGACCAAGGCGTTCGACTTCGCCAACGGTGAGATCTACGTCCGCTTCCAGGAGTCGGCCCGTGGCGCGGACTGCTTCCTGATCCAGAGCCACACGGCTCCGATCAACAAGTGGATCATGGAACAGCTGATCATGATCGATGCTCTGAAGCGGGCCTCGGCCCGGAGCATCACCGTGATCATCCCGTCGTACGGCTACGCCCGTCAGGACAAGAAGCACCGCGGCCGTGAGCCGATCTCGGCGCGTCTGGTCGCGGACATGCTGAAGACGGCCGGCGCGGACCGCATCCTGACGGTGGACCTGCACACGGACCAGATCCAGGGCTTCTTCGACGGCCCGGTGGACCACCTGTCGGCGCTGCCGGTGCTCGCGGACTACGTGGGCGCGAAGGTCGACCGTTCCAAGCTGACGATCGTCTCCCCGGACGCGGGCCGCGTGCGGGTCGCCGACCGCTGGTGCGACCGGCTGGACGCGCCGCTGGCGATCGTGCACAAGCGTCGTGACAAGGACGTCGCCAACCAGGTCACCGTGCACGAGGTCGTCGGTGACGTGAAGGGCCGCGTCTGTGTCCTGGTGGACGACATGGTCGACACCGGTGGCACGATCTGCGCCGCGGCGGACGCACTGTTCGCGCACGGCGCGGAGGACGTCATCGTGACGGCCACGCACGGCATCCTGTCGGGTCCGGCGGCGGACCGCCTGAAGAACTCCAAGGTGAGCGAGTTCGTGTTCACGGACACGCTGCCGGTACCGGGCGCGCTGGAGCTGGACAAGATCACGGTGCTGTCGATCGCGCCGACGATCGCGCGTGCGGTGCGCGAGGTGTTCGAGGACGGTTCGGTGACGAGCCTCTTCGAGGAGCACTGAGCCGTAGCGGCACAGTGAGCGGCAGGCAGTAGGCAGTGGGCGTGAGGGCCGTTTCCCCGTTCGGGGGAGCGGCCCTCCGTCGTGTTCGGGTGATCGAATTGGGTGGTAGGGCGGCGGGCCGGTAGACTGCCGTAGTTGCTCGGCGAGGGAGGCCGTACCCGTACGGATGTACAGGGTCACGGCGGTCCGTTATCGACGCGCTCTTCGTAGCAGGCCATCGCCAGTCGTGGCCGGGTGACCCAGGTTTTTCGTCACCTTTCTACGAGGAGTGCACCATGTCCGAGGTCAAGCTCGCCGCTGCCGTCCGTACCGAGTTCGGCAAGGGCGCCGCCCGGGCGATCCGCCGCAACAACCAGGTTCCCGCCGTCGTCTACGGCCACGGCTCCGAGCCGGCGCACGTGACCCTCCCGGCCCACGACCTCGCCCTCGCGCTTCGTACGCCGAACGTCCTGCTCTCCCTGGACGTCGACGGCAAGAACGAGCTGGCGATCCCGAAGGCCATCCAGCGCGACGCCATCAAGGGCTACCTCGTCCACGTCGACCTGCTGCTCGTCAAGCGCGGCGAGAAGGTCACGGTCGAGATCCCGGTCCAGGCCGAGGGCGAGCTCGCCGCCGGTGGCAACCTGCTCGAGCACGTGCTGAGCACCCTCTCCATCGAGGCCGAGGCCACCCACCTCCCCGAGGCCGTCACGGTCTCCGTGGAGGGCCTGGAGGCCGGTTCCTCCGTCCTCGCCGGTGACATCACCCTGCCGAAGGGCTCGACCCTGGTGACCGACGCCGAGGCCGTCGTCCTCCAGGTCCTGGCCGCGCAGGCCGAGGAGCCGGCCGCCGAGGCCGAGGCCACCGCGGGCGCGGAGGCCTGAGCCGTAGGCTCTGTTTGACGTGACGGGGTGACGGGCCGCACGGCCCGTCACCCCGTTTTTCGTATCTGGACGTATCTGGACGAGGAGACCCGACGCACATGACCGATGACGCGAACGCGCCCTGGCTGATCGTCGGCCTCGGCAATCCCGGGCCGGAGTACGCGGCCAACCGGCACAACATCGGGTTCATGGCGGTGGACCTGCTCGCCGAGCGGATGCGGGGCTCGTTCAAGCGGGCGGGGAAGGCGCAGGCGCAGGTCGTCGAGGGCCGGATGGGCCCGCCGGGACCGGCGAGCCGTCGGGTGGTGCTCGCGAAGCCGATGTCGTACATGAACCTGTCGGGCGGCCCGGTGACGGCACTGCGCGACTTCTACAAGGTGCCGACGGCGAACATCGTGGCGATCCACGACGAGCTGGACATCGACTACGGGGTGCTGCGGCTGAAGATCGGCGGCGGCGACAACGGGCACAACGGTCTGAAGTCGATGACGAAGGCGATGGGTGCGGAGTACCACCGGGTGCGGTGCGGGATCGGGCGCCCGCCGGGCCGGATGCAGGTGGCGGACTTCGTGCTGAAGGACTTCTCGTCGACGGAGCGCAAGGACTTGGACTGGTTCGTGGACCGGGCGGCGGACTCGGTGGAGTGCCTGGTGGCGGAGGGTCTGGAGCGGGCGCAGTCCGCGTACAACTCCTGAGGCCGGTGGGGCTCTCGCGGTACGACTGTACGATCGCGGGTCATGACGCACGTCCGTAACGCCGCCATGGCCCTGGTCGCCCTCCTTCTCGTGGTCGCGGGCGCCTGGACCTCCTGGAACTCGGCCCAGCACGTCCTGCTCGCCAAGGGGCGGGAGCACGGCACGCTGACGGTCACCGGCTGCACCGATGACACGTGCAGCGGCCGGTACGCCCCGGAGGACGCCTCCTCGACGCGCCGGACGCTGACGATCGCGCGTTCGGTGGCGGCGGAACGGGGCGTGACGATCCCGGTGGTGGTGAAGCCGGGCACGGACGAGGGCGTACGGACGGGCTGGGGCGGCGGTCTGCACGCGTGGCTGCCGCTGGGCGGGGCGCTACTGCTCGCGGCGCCGCTGATCGGTGGCGGTCTGCGGCTGCCGAGGACGGCGTGGTCGGCAGCCGGGGCGGGCGCGGCGCTGCTCGTGGCGGCGTTCTTCGCGCTCTGAGGGTTGTGGCCGGATTCCACTAGTTCCTGGCGCGATTGTTATGGAGCTCTGGCTTAAGGCTGACATAAAGCGATGGATAGGCTGCCCTCCTGCCACCCCCCACGGCATCCCTCATCCCATAGATGGACGACTGCACATGCGACGTTCTCTCATACCCGCCGCCGCGTTTGTCGCGGCCATGGCAGGCTCCCTCGTCCTGGCCCCGGTGGCTTCCGCGTCGGAGGCCCCCAAGCCCGCGCCGCTGCCCCTCCACCAGGTCGAAGACCTTCCCCTGACCGCCGAGGAGTTCGGCGAGAAGGGCGACTGCCCGACGGTGCCGGCCGGCAAGGACGGCTGGCACTTCGTGCTGCCGGGCAGCGGCAAGGGCGACTCCGCCGTCTTCACCAAGCTGACGGTGGAGTTCCAGCCGGGTGGCATCCAGACCATCACGACCTTCGGCCCGCCGAGCGACAAGCACGCCTACGCGACCTCCGAGCCGGGCGCCAAGCTGGTCTCCGCCTCGGCCGAGGTCTCCGCCCCGGTCAAGCAGGGCTGGTTCAACCTGTCCCACACCTGCCCGGCCACCCCCGTCTCCGAGACCACCCCTCCCGTCACGGAGACCCCTGGTACCGAGACCCCCGGCACGGAGACTCCCGGTACGGAGACCCCGGGCACGGAGACCCCCGGCACCGAGACGCCCGGCACGGAGACCCCGGGTACCGGGACTCCCGCTCCGTCGGAGACCACCCCCGGTGCCTCCGAGACCCCCGGCGCCTCGGAGACCCCCGGTGGCACCGAGTCGCCGTCCGCCTCCACCCCCGCGGGTGAGACCGGCGGCAACGGTGGCACCGGCAGCACCGGCGGCGACCTCGCCGAGACCGGCGCCGGCGCCCCCGTCGGCGTTCTCGCCGCCGTCGCCGTGGCCCTCGCGGGTGCCGGCGCGTTCCTGGTGACCCGCCGTCGCAAGGCCCAGCAGCACTAAGGGCCGGCGGTACCGACGTACCCCGTCATGAAGGTGCCCCCGTGGAGGAATCTCCACGGGGGCACCTTCCTGTGTACGGCCGGGCGTCAGCCGGTGTTGCGCAGGCCCGCCGCGACGCCGTTCACGGTGAGGAGCAGGGCCCGTGCGAGCAGCGGGTCCGGGTCCTCGCCGCGCTCGGCGGCGCCGCGCTGGCGGGCGAGGAGGGCGACCTGGAGGTAGGAGATCGGGTCCAGGTAGGCGTCGCGGATGGCGAAGGTCTGCTGGAGGACCGGGTTGGAGTCCAGGAGCTTCTCGCCGCCGGTGACCTTGAGGACCTCGGCGACGGTCAGCGCGTGCTCGGCCTCGATGGTGTCGAAGACGTGCTTGAGGTCGTCGGGGACCAGGGTGTCGACGTAGTGGCGGGCGATCCGCAGGTCGGTCTTCGCGAGCGTCATCTCGACGTTGGAGAGGAAGTTGCCGAAGAAGCCCCACCTCTCGTACATCTCGCCGAGGACCGGGGCGAGACCGGCCTCGCGCAGGGCCTTGAGGCCGGAGCCGACGCCGTACCAGCCGGGGACGATCTGGCGGGACTGGGTCCAGCCGAACACCCAGGGGATGGCGCGGAGTCCGTCGAGGGAGACGCCGGAGCCGGGGCGGCGGGAGGGCCGTGAGCCCAGGTGCAGGTCGGCGAGCTGGTCGACGGGGGTGGAGGCGAGGAAGTACGCCGGCAGGCCGGGGTCCTCGACGAGCTTGCGGTAGGCGGTGTGCGCGGCGTCCGAGACGGTGTCCATGGCCGCGTCCCAGCGGGCGAGGGCCTCGTCGGACTGGCGCGGGGAGGTGTGCAGGGCGGAGGCCTGCAGCGTGGCCGCGACGGTCAGTTCGAGGTTCTCGCGGGCGAGGGACGGGATCAGGTACTTGTCGGAGATGACCTCGCCCTGCTCGGTCACCTTGATCTCGCCCTCGAGGGTGCCCCAGGGCTGGGCGAGGATCGCGGTGTGCGAGGGGCCGCCGCCGCGGCCGACGGTGCCACCGCGGCCGTGGAAGAGGCGGAGGCGCACGCCGTAGCGGTGGGCGACGTCGCGGAGGCGACGCTGAGCGCGGTGGATCTCCCACTGGCTCGTGGTGATGCCGCCGAACTTGGAGGAGTCCGAGTAGCCGAGCATGACCTCCTGGACGTCGCCGCGGAGCGAGACGAGGCGCCGGTAGGAGGGGTCGGCGAGCATGCCGTCCAGGATGACGTCGGCGGCCTTGAGCTCGTCGGTGGTCTCCAGGAGCGGCACGATGCCGATCTTGGCCCAGCCGGCGTGCAGGTCGATCAGGCCGGCCTCGCGGGCGAGGACGGCGGCGGCGAAGACGTCGTCGGCGCCCTGGCACATCGAGATGATGTACGACTCGATGACCTCGGGGCCGAAGCGCTCGAAGGCCTGCTTGATGGTGTGGAAGACGCCGAGGGTCTTCTCGCCGGCGGCGTCCAGCGGGGCCGGGGTCGGGGCGAGCGGGCGGCGCGAGCGCAGCTCCTTGGCGAGCAGCTTCTGCCGGTAGTCGCGCGGCATGTCGGCGTACCGCCAGGACTCCTCGCCGAGGCGGTCGAAGAGCTGCCCGAGGGCGTGGTGGTGGGCGTCGGCGTGCTCGCGGACGTCCATGGTGGCGAGCTGGAGGCCGAAGGCGGAGAGGGTGCGGATGGTGCGGTCCATCCGGCCGTCGGCGAAGAGCGCGCCGCGGTGCTCGCGCAGCGAGGTCTGGATCAGGGTGAGGTCGTGGACGAGCTCGGCGGTGCCGAGGTAGTCGCGGCCGTCCTGGTGGGGGGTGCCGGAGGCGAGGCGCTCGCGGGTGTTGACGAGCTTCTGCCGGATGCACGTGGCCTTGAGGCGGTACGGCTCCTCGGCGTTGAGGCGCTTGTAGCGGGGGCTGATCTCCGGGAGGAGTTCCAGGTCGCGCTGGAGGGAGTCCAGGAGCTCCTGGGTGGCTCCGGCGTAGCGGATGGAGTTGGAGAGGAGCCCGCGCAGGTAGTCGACGAGTTCGAGGGCGTCGGTGATGCCGTGCTCGTGCTGGAGGATCAGGACGTCCCTGGTCACCTGGGGGGTGACGTTGGGGTTGCCGTCGCGGTCGCCGCCGATCCAGGTGCCGAAGGTGAGCGGGCGGGTGCCGGCCGGGAGTTCGACGCCGACGCGCTCCAGCTCCGCGGCGAGGTCCTCCAGGACGTCGCCGACGGCGCCGGCGTGCAGCTCGTCGAGGTAGTAGATGGCGTTGCGGGCCTCGTCGGCGGGCTCGGGGCGAACGACCCGGAGCTCGTCGGTCTGCCAGATGAGGTCGATGTTCTCGGCGAGCCGCAGGTCGTGGCGGCGCCGGTCGGCCTCGATGACCGGGGTCTCCAGGAGCGCGGCGATGCGGCGCAGCTTGTTCAGGACGGAGCGCCGGGCGGCTTCGGTGGGGTGCGCGGTGAAGACGGGCCGGACGTTGAGGTTCTTGACCGTCTCGCGGACGTGCTCGGGGTCGCCGTCCTTGAGCATGTCGGCGGTGCGGGCGAGGAGGCCGCCCTCGGCGGCGCGCTTCTCGCGCATCTCGCGGCCGCGGTGGACCTGCTCGGTGACGTTCGCGAGGTGGAAGTAGGTGGAGAAGGCGCGTACCAGCTTGGCGGCGGTCTCGAGTTCGACGCCGCGGAGCAGCTCGGCGGCGGCCTCGCCGTCCTCGCGGGTGAGGCTGCGGACCCGCTCGACGAGGTCGAGGAGCTCGTGGCCCTCCTGGCGGACGAGGGTCTCGCCGAGGAGATCGCCCAGTCGGCGGATGTCGGCGCGCAGCTCGGCGCTGGCGGTGGGGGTCTGGTCGGCACTGCTCACAGGTGCGGCTCCTTGCAGTGTTTGAGCACGTCTGGAGGGGTACTGGAGGCTTGCGGACCGCGCTGTCCGACGCACCCAGGATAGGTGTCCACATTGTGGTCGGCGGGCAGGCCCCTCTTGTGCCCCCTTGCCGCGCGCCCCGGCGCTGCCATACTTACGACGCCGTAGGTTACGGACGCGTAGCCTCGCGCTCGTTTCATACCGTTCCGCTCCCTTTCATCCCTCATCCCTTCATCCCCAGGGGACACCCATGACCACCAGCCCTGAGTTGCTCGAAACCGAACAGGACCCCCTGCCCTCCGGCACGCTCGGCGGGGACAAGAAGCGATCGATCGAGCAGATCACGCTGCTGCTGTTCATCACGGTGCCCTTCATCGCCCTGATCGCGGCGGTGCCGCTGGCCTGGAGCCGGGGCGGCGTGTCGTGGCTCGATCTGGGTCTGCTGGTGGCGATGTACTACATCGGCTGCCACGGCATCACGATCGGCTTCCACCGTTACTTCACCCATGGTTCGTTCAAGGCCAAGCGGCCGCTGCGGATCGCGCTCGCGATCATGGGCTCGCTGGCGGTGGAGGGTCCGCTGGTGCGCTGGGTGGCGGACCACCGCAAGCACCACAAGTTCTCGGACGCGGAGGGCGACCCGCACTCGCCGTGGCGTTTCGGTGAGACGGTGCCGGCCCTGATGAAGGGCCTGTGGTGGGCGCACATCGGCTGGATGTTCGACGAGGAGCGGACGCCGCAGGCGAAGTACGCGCCCGATCTGATCAAGGACCCGGCGATCCGGCGGATCTCCCGTGACTTCATCTTCTGGACGATGCTGTCGCTCGCGATCCCGCCGCTGGTGGGCGGTCTGGTGACGATGTCCTGGTGGGGCGCGTTCACCGCGTTCTTCTGGGGTTCGCTGGTGCGGGTCGCGCTGCTGCACCACGTGACCTGGTCGATCAACTCGATCTGTCACGCGGTGGGCAAGCGTCCGTTCAAGTCGCGGGACCGTTCGGGCAACGTGTGGTGGCTTGCGGTGCTGTCCTGCGGCGAGTCCTGGCACAACCTGCACCACGCGGACCCGACGTCGGCGCGGCACGGGGTGCTGCGCGGCCAGGTCGACTCCAGCGCGCGGCTGATCCGCTGGTTCGAGCTGGCGGGCTGGGCGTACGACGTGCGCTGGCCGGCGAAGGAGCGCATCGAAGCCCGCCGCCAGAGCGCGCCCGCAGACGCGGCATGATGGAAGACGTGGCGATCGACGGCAGGACCAGTGGCACCGGCAGCGGCGAGCAGAAGCCCCGGCGGGGCCGCCGGGTGCGGATGACGGGCGCGGAGCGCCGGGAGCAGCTGCTGGACATCGGCCGGACGCTCTTCGCCGAGAAGGGCTTCGAGGGCACGTCGGTGGAGGAGATCGCGGCGAAGGCCGGGGTCTCCAAGCCGGTGGTGTACGAGCACTTCGGGGGCAAGGAGGGGCTGTACGCGGTCGTGGTCGACCGGGAGATGCGCCAGCTCCTCGACGGGGTGACGGGCGCGCTGACGGCGGGGCATCCGCGGGAGCTCCTGGAGCAGGCGGCGTTCGCGCTGCTCGACTACATCGAGAACTACACGGACGGTTTCCGGATTCTCGTACGGGACTCCCCGGTGGCGCAGTCGACGGGCACGTTCGCGTCGCTGATCAGCGACATCGCCACGCAGGTGGAGGACATCCTGGGCCTGGAGTTCAAGGCCCGGGGCTTCGACCCGAAGCTGGCACCGCTCTATGCGCAGGCGCTGGTGGGCAGTGTGGCGCTGACGGGTCAGTGGTGGCTGGACGTCCGCAGGCCGAAGAAGGCGGAGGTCGCGGCGCATCTGGTGAATCTGGCGTGGCACGGTCTGGACGGTCTGGAGCCGAAGCCGCGGTTGATAGGGCACCGGAAGAACTGACGGGAGAATTCCGGAGAGTAAAGCTCTGGCATGGATATTCCCCACAGGTAGACTCGCGTTCAACATCCGGGGGGTTTCCGCCGTTCGGGCGAGGTCGTCTCCGCGCGTGTCCTCACGCGCCCTGACGCCGTCCGGCGCTCGCGTGAGCCCCGACCCGGGTTCCGTCTGCACTCTGGTCCCTGGGGGGATCCATCTTGTTCTCTTCGCGTTTCACCCGTGCGCGCCGCCTGGCGGCGTGCACGGCTCTCGCCGTCTCCGCGGGCATGCTGCTCGCGACTCCCGCGTCGGCCGGTTCCCCGGCTCCGCGTCCGGGTGTCGAGACGGACCGGTCGGCCGCCGAGCAGCCGCTGATGCCGAGCACTCCCACCGCCGCGAAGACCGACGCCCGGGTGGCGGGGACCGAGGGCGCCGCCCTGGCGGGCGCCGGGCCCCGTTCCGACGTCGACGGCGACGGCCTGAGCGATCTGGTCGTCCGCGAGAGCGACGGCACGCTGTCGTTGGTCACGCAGACCGAGGCGACGGAGTTCCTCCGGACCGGCGGCAAGGACGAATTCACCAAGGACATCATCCCGATCGGCGACCAGGATCTGAACGGCGGCAGGCCGGAGATCCTGACGCTGTCGGTGCTCGGAAGCCTGGAGATGTTCGGCGACGTCTCCACGACCGAGGTCGCGCAGCGCCGCTGGACGGCCATCGGAGGCGGCTTCCACGTCTACAACAAGGTCTTCTCGCCGGGCGACGTGAACGGCGACCGCCGCGCGGACCTCATGGCCCGCGCTCACACCGGTGAACTGTTCGTGTTCCTGGCCACCGGCGACCGGACGTCGCCGTTCATGGGCCGGGTCCAGGTCGGCTCCGGCTGGCAGGTCTACGACCAGATCGTCGGCATCGGCGACAACGACGGCGACGGCAAGGGCGACGTCCTCACCCGCACGCCCGCCGGGGACGTCAGCTTCCACGGCAGCACCGGCGACGCGCTCAAGCCCTTCAAGGCTCCGAGGTCCATCGGCTTCGGCTGGGACATCTACAACCAGATCCTGCCGGTGGACGACCAGGACGGCGACGGCGACACCGAGATCTGGGCGCGCCTGAAGAGCGGCACGATGCGGGCGTACGGCGGCTCCGGCACCGGCAGCTACGACACCCGCGAGAACATCAGCGACTCCGGCGCCTGGGCCTGGGTCTCCCAGTTCGGCGGCGCGGGCAACATGCCCGCCCACGGCAAGGAGGAGATGCTCGCGATCGACAAGGCGGGCTCGCTGTACTGGTACTACGCGCGCAACAACGGACTGCTCAGCCTGCGCCAGCACCTCGACACCGGCTGGGGCGGGGCGAACATCACCAACGTCTCCTCGTTCGACCCGAACGGCGAGGCGGACCTCGTGGAGATCTGGAACGGCCGCCTGTACGTCGAGGGCAAGGACGTGGGCGGCGGCTGGAACGCCTTCAACCTGCTCGCCGGCCCCGGTGACCTGAACGGCGACGCCACGGGCGACCTGCTGGCCCGGGACCGGTCCGGCAACCTGTACCTGTACCCGACGACGCGCACCGGCACCTCGTTCCACGCCCGGACCCTGGTGAGCGGTGGGTGGCAGACGTACAACTGGTTCTTCGGCGCCGGTGACTACACCAACGACGGCCGGAGCGACCTGCTGGCCCGCACCACGACCGGCACGCTCTACCTGTTCCCGGGAACGGGTTCGCGGACCGCGCCGTTCAAGGGCCGGATCAAGCTGGGCGAGGGCTTCAACGCCTACACCAAGCTCGTCGGCACCGGCGACCTGACCGGTGACGGCAAGGGCGACTTCGTCGCGGCCACGCCCTCCGGCGACCTGTACCGCTTCGACGGCGGCGCGGCGAAGAGCTACTTCGCCCCGCGCGTCAAGATCGGTTACGGCTACCAGGCCTACAACGGCCTGTACTAGTCGTACCGCGCACCACAGGACGCGCCCCGCACCGGAACCTCGGTGCGGGGCGTTCCGCGTAGGAACCGCTGTCACCCGGGGGCGGTAAGCTCCCGAGCATCCCGGGGGGTGTTCGCCCGTCTCACGCGCTCTCTGCCGTGCGGCGGTGTCGCGGACCCCTGTTCCCGGTCCGATGACACCTGATCCCTGGGGGGGATCTCTTGCGTTCTGTGCACTTCACGCGTGCCCGCCTCGCGGCCGCGACCGCTCTCGTTCTCTCCGCGGGCATGCTGCTCGCGACCCCGGCCTCGGCCGAGCGGCCCGCACCGCCGCACCCCGCCGTCGAGAAGCCGACGGCCGGGTTCACCCCGCCGCCGCTGACGCGGCCGGTGCCCGGCGCGGCCCGTGCGGGCGACTCCGCCCGTGCCTCCGCGGCCGCCGCCGAGGGGTCCAGGGTCCCCGCTCCGCTGTCGGACTTCGACGGCGACGGAGTGAGCGACCTGATCTACCGCGGCTGGGACGGCAACGTCTACACCTCGCTGGCCGCGAGCGGGGGCGGCACCTTCAACGGGAGCCACAACGAGCCCCCGAAGGACATCATTCCGATCGGCAACCAGGACGCGGTCGGCGGCAGCCCCGAGGTCCTGATGCTCTCGGGGCAGGGCACGCTCACGATGTACGCGGACGCCACGCCCACCTCGGCGGCGTACGCGTGGCAGGGCAAGGGCTTCCAGATCTACAACAAGCTCTTCTCGCCCGGCGACGTGAACGACGACAACCTGGCGGACCTGCTCGCCCGCGACACCAGCGGCAACCTGTACCTCTTCTACGCCACCGGTAAGCGCAGCGCGCCGTTCTCGGCACGGGTGCGCCTCGGCGCCGGCTGGAACATCTACGACCAGCTCGTCGGCATCGGCGACAACAACGGCGACGGCTGGGCCGACCTGTACGCCCGCGACACCGCAGGCACCCTGTGGTTCTTCGCGGGCAGCGGCGACAAGGCCGGGCCGTTCCCGAGCCGGGTGGCCCTCGGCCCCGGCTGGAACGCCTACAACACGATCGTTCCCGTGGGCGACGACAACGGCGACGGCAACGGTGAGCTCCTCGCCCGCGACGCGAAGGGCACCTTCTGGTACTACACCGGCAAGGGCAACGGCACCCTGTCGGGCCGTACGCAGGCCAGCACGGTGGGCGGCTGGGAAGGCGTCCCGCAGTTCGGCGGGGCGAGCAACAACCCGGTCGCCGGCACCAAGGAAGGCGTCCTGGCACGCGACACGGCCGGCACGATGTTCTGGTACGGCAGCCGGACCACCGGTCTGCTCACCAAGCGCAGCCAGTACGGCGACGCGGGCGGCTGGCGCGGCGCGAACTACACGCACCTGTCCACGCTGGACCCGGACGGCTCGTCCGACATCGCGCAGATCTTCGACAACGGCCTCTACATCGACGGCGCCTACATCGGTGCGGGCTGGAACATCTACAGCGCGCTCGTCGGCCCGGGCGACCTGACCGGCGACGGCAAGGGCGACCTGCTGGCCCGTGACAGCTCCGGCGTGCTGTACCTCCACCGGGGCAACGGCCTGGGCACGGGGTTCGCGGCGCGCATCCGGATCGGCGCCGGCTGGAACGGCTACGACAGGATCCTCGGCGCCGGCGACTACACCGGCGACGGCCGCGCCGACATCCTGGCCCGGACCTCGGGCGGCGACCTCTACCTGCACACGGGCACCGGCTCCGCGGCCACGCCCTTCGCGGCGCGGCTGAAGGTCGGCTACGGCTGGAACGCGTACTCCAAGGTGCTCGCCCCGGGCGACCTGAACGCCGACGGCAAGGCCGACCTCCTGGGGGTGACCTCGGGCGGCGATCTCTACAGCTACCTGAACACCAGCCCGGGCAAGTTCACCACCCGGGCCAAGATCGGGTACGGCTTCCAGGTCTACAACGCCATGTCGTGACCCGTCGCACCGTGACGGCGTGAGCGCCGTCCCACCGCAGACGCGGGCGCCCCGCACCGGAGTTCCGGTGCGGGGCGCCCGCGTGTACGGCCCGCGTGTACGGGCCGCTCCCGCCGGGCCGCGCGTGCCGGGCCGCGCGGGTCAGTCCGGCTTGCGGGCGACGGCGAAGATCCGGCGGAACGGGAACACCGTGCCGTGCGGACCCTGGGGGTAGGCCTCGCGGAGGAGGTCACGGTACTGGCCGAGGAAGGCGTCGATCGCCTCCTGGTCGTCGCCCAGGGTGGTGAGGACGGGCCGCAGGGCCGTGCCCTTGACCCAGTCGAGGACGGGGTCCTCGCCCTGGAGCAGCTGGCAGTACGTGGTCTCCCAGACATCCGTCTCGCAGCCGAGGTCGGTGAGGCGGGTGAGGTAGTCGGAGGCGTCGAGGATGTGGACGAAACGCCGGCCCTGGTCGCCCAGGCGGCCGCGCCACTCGGGGGTCTCGCAGAGTTCGCCGAGCAGGGCGTGGCTGGGCGAGGTGAAGTTGCCGGGGACCTGGAAGGCGAGGGTGCCACCGGGCCGGAGTCCGTCGATCCAGGCGGCGAAGGACTCGGGGTGGTTGGGCACCCACTGGAGGGCTGCGTTGGAGACGATCAGGTCGTAGGGCTCGGTGGGGGTCCAGTGCGCGGCGTCGGCGGGCCGGAAGTCGATCCAGCCGCCGCCGCGGGTGGTGCCGGACCAGTCCTTCTCGGCCTGCTGCAGCATGTCGGGCGAGAGGTCGAAGCCGCTGATGTGGGCGTCGGCCCAGCGGTCGGCGAGGAGGACCGTCACGTTTCCGGGGCCACACCCGATGTCGGCGATTCGGGCCGGCCGGTCCTGTGCGGGCAGGTGCGGTATTCGGGTGAGCAGGTCGAGGAAGGGCCGTGTGCGGTGGCCCGAGTGACGGAGGTACTGCTGTGGATCCCATGTCGGCGCGGATGGTGCGGCGGATTCCACGGAATGCATGTTCGAAGCCCCCTTGCTGGAACGAGTTGCCGAAGCGGAACGGAGTTCCGGCCGGGTCCCTTCCCCACAGTCCAGGGAAATATATCTTGATTCCAAGATACTCGACATGGAGAAACTTGACCCCAAGAGACTTTATGTCAACAGACCCTCTACACTGATCGTCATGGAGGACGAGGTCGACCGACTGGTCGCAGCATGGCGCCGCGAGCGCCCCGACCTCGACGTGGAACCGCTCGAGGTGCTCAGCCGCGTCTCGCGGCTCGCCCGGCACCTCGACCGCGCCCGTCGGCTCGCCTTCTCCGAGCACCAGCTGGAGCCCTGGGAGTTCGACGTCCTCACCTCCCTGCGCCGCGCCGGAGCCCCGTACCAGCTCTCCCCCGGCCAGCTCCTCACCCAGACCCTGGTCACCTCCGGGACCATGACCAACCGCATCGACCGGCTCACCAAGAAGGGCCTCGTCGAGCGGCTCCCCGACCCCAGCGACCGGCGCGGCGTCCTGGTCCGGCTCACCCCCGAGGGCCGCGACCGCGCCGACGAGGCGCTCGCCGGGCTGCTCGCCCAGGAGCGGGCCATCCTGGCCCAGCTCTCCCGGGGCCAGCGCGGCGAACTGGCCGCGCTGCTACGCCAGCTGACCGCCCCGTTCGACAACGTCCCCGGATAGTCCGGCCCCCGAGAGTCCGGACAGCGGCACCTCGCCCAGCTGGGCCGGCCCCACCCCCGCCCGCCTGGCCAGGGCGACCGCCGCCAGGGTCGAGTGCACGCCCAGCTTCCCCAGCACGTTCTGCATATGCGTACGGACGGTGTGCGGGGACAGGAAGAGGCGCTCGGCGACGGCCTTGCGCCCCAGGCCCGCCACCATGCAGCGCAGCACCTCCCGCTCGCGCGGGGTCAGCGCCTCCACGAGCCGCTCGCTGTCCGTGCGGTGCTTGCGGGCGGCCGTCAGCTCCCGCAGGACACCCGTGAGCAGCGCGGGCGGCAGATGCGTCTCGTCCCGCAGCACCCCGCGGACCACCGCGAGGAGGCGCTGGAGCGAGCAGTCCTTCGCGACCCAGCCGGAGGCCCCGGCCTGGAGCGCCAGGGCGGCCCTGTGCGGGTCGTCCTTCTCCGCCAGGACGACGGTACGGACCGCGGGCTGAACCCTGCGCACCCCCGCGACCAGGGAGATCCCGTCGACGACGCCCTCGGCGTCGTCCGGCACCGCGCGCGCCACGGACCCCGCGGGACCGGCGCCCAGCTCGGCGTCGACGAGCAGCACGTCGAACCTGCGGCCCTCCGCGGCGCCGCGCTCCAGGCAGCGCAGGGCGGCCGGGCCGCTTCCCGCGGCGGCGACGTCGACATCGGGCTCGGCCGCGAGTGCGGCGGCCAGCGATTCGGCGAAGACGCGGTGGTCGTCCACCACGAGGACACGGATACGTGCCACGGACACCCCCAAGTGTCGAGGAACGGGAAAACCGACGCGGGCACGGCGTCGGAGGCGGGTCCGTCATCCGCGCGGCCGCCGCCGTGCGTTGACTGTTACCCCCGCTTCCGGCGCCGTACCCGACCGGGTCTCGCCCCCTGAACAGCACCGGCCCCCACCGGCGCTGCCCCTCAGAGTAGGGGCGGGGCGTCACGGCGGGGGCCGATTCACGGAACTGTCCGAAGTCGTACGGGAGTACGGGGGGTGTCAGCGGCCCCGTACGGGCCGACCGGGGCACCGTACGGGAGTGTCCGCGGGACGGTCAGAGGCGCCGCGCACCCGCCGAGGGGACGGCCGGGAAGATGCCGGGGGCCGCGTGGCCGGCCTCGGCGAAGGCCTTCTCGACGGCGGCGGCGACCGCGTCCGCCCGGTCGGCGTCGACGAGGACGACGGCGGAGCCGCCGAAGCCGCCGCCGGTCATCCGGGCACCGAGCGCCCCGGCGGCGTTCGCCGCCTCGACGACCAGGTCGAGCTCCGGGCAGGAGACCCGCAGATCGTCCCGGAGCGAGGCGTGCCCCTCGGTGAGGACGGGACCGACGGCCCGGGTGTCCCCGGCGTCGAGCAGCGCGATCGTCCGCTCCACGCGGGCGTTGTCGGTGACGACGTGCCGCACATAGCGCAGAACCGTCTCGTCGCCCAGCAGTGCGAGGGATTCGGGCAGTTGCACGACGCTCACGTCGCGCAGGGCCCGGGCTCCGAGCGCCCGCGCACCGGCTTCGCAACCGGCGCGCCGCTCGGCGTACGCGCCGTCGCCGAGCGCGTGCTTCACCCGGGTGTCGACGACGAGCAGCCGCAGCCCCTCCCGCGCCAGGTCGAAGGGGACCTGACGGTACGAGAGGTCCCGGGTGTCGAGATACAGGGCGTGGCCCTCCTCGGCGCAGGCGGAGGCCATCTGGTCCATCACCCCGCAGGGGACGCCGACGAAGGCGTTCTCGGCGCGCTGGGCGAGCCGGGCGAGCTCGGGCCGGGAGAGCCCGAGCCCGAACAGGTCGTTCAGGGCGAGCGCGGTGACGACCTCGAGGGCGGCCGACGAGGAGAGCCCGGCGCCGGTCGGCACGGTCGAGCTGAGGTGGACGTCCGCGCCGGTGACCGGGTGCCCGGCCGCGCGCAGCGCCCAGACGACGCCGGCCGGGTAGGCGGCCCAGCCGCCGCCGGAGAGCGGTTCGAGGGAGTCGACCGCGAGCTGGACGA
Organism: Streptomyces sp. CB02980; assembly: GCF_014451325.2. GTDB lineage: Bacteria > Actinomycetota > Actinomycetes > Streptomycetales > Streptomycetaceae > Streptomyces. Next base: position 143,333 of record NZ_JACSCH020000015.1, read on the forward strand.
TGCCGCCGTCGATGTCGGCGGAGTGCAGGCGCAGCACCCCGTCGTCGCGGCGGGCGACGGCGGCGACGGTGGTGTGCGGCAGTGCGAGCGGCAGCACGAACCCGTCGTTGAAGTCGGTGTACTCGCCGATGAGGTTGACCCGGCCGGGGGCGGCCCAGACACCGTCGGGAGCGGCGCCGTACAGCGCCTCGAAGTCGGCGGCGACGCTCATGCGAGACCCCCCTCGTGCCGGGCCCGCGCGAAGTCCCAGGCGTCGGCGACGACGTCCGCGAGGTCCGGGCGGGACGGCGTCCAGCCGAGCCGTTCGCGGGCGGCCTCGGCGGAGGCGACGAGGACGGCGGGGTCGCCGGCCCGGCGCGGGGCGGTGATCTCCGGGATCGGGTGCCCGGTGACCTTCCGTACGGTCTCGACGACCTCGCGGACGGAGAAGCCGTTGCCGTTGCCGAGGTTGCAGATCAGGTGCTCGCCCGCGGTCATCGCGTCCAGCGCCAGGAGGTGGGCCTCGGCGAGGTCGGCGACGTGGATGTAGTCGCGGACGCAGGTGCCGTCGGGGGTCGGGTAGTCGTCGCCGTACACGGAGATCGCCTCGCGGCCGCCGAGGGCGACCTGGAGGACGAGCGGGATGAGGTGCGACTCGGGTTCGTGTCGCTCGCCGAGGGAGCCGTACGCCCCGGCGACGTTGAAGTAGCGCAGCGAGACGGCGGCGAGGCCGTGGGCGGTGCACTCCCCGCCGATCATGTGGTCGACGGCGAGCTTGCTCGCCCCGTAGGGGCTGGTGGGGGCGGTCGGCGCGGTCTCGGTGATCGGGACGGTCTCCGGCTCGCCGTAGGTCGCTGCGGTGGAGGAGAAGACCAGCCTGCGGACGCCGGCGGAGCGCATGGCGGCGAGCAGGGCCATGCTGCCGCCGACGTTGTTCTCCCAGTACTTCTCGGGCTTGGCGACGGACTCGCCGACCTGGGAGAAGGCGGCGAAGTGCAGGACGCCGTCGTAGGAGTCGTCCAGCCACCGCGCGGCGTCCTGGATGCGGCCCTCGATGAACTCGGCGCCCGCCGGGACGGCTTCGGCGAAGCCGGTGGAGAGGTCGTCGAGGACGGTGACCCGGTGGCCCCGCTCCAGGAGGTGGGCGGCGACGACGCTGCCCACGTATCCGGCCCCGCCGGTCACCAGGTACCTCTGCACTGCCTCGGTCACTTGCCTGCCACCTCTCGGAGTCGCCGGGCCGCCGACTCCGGCGGCACGTCGTTGCTGAACGCGCTCATGCCGGACTCCGTGCCCGCGAGGTACTTGAGCCTGCCGGACGTCCGGCGGACGGTGAAGAGTTCCAGGTGCAGGGCGAACTCCTCGCGGTCCGCACCGGTGAACGGCGCCTGGTGCCAGGCGGAGATGTACGGCGTCGGCGGCTCCTCCGGTCCGAAGATCCGGTCGAAGCGCCTCAAGAGTTCCAGATAGATCTGTGGGAACTCTGTGCGGGCTCCCTCGTCGAGCGCGCGCAGGTCGGGCACCCGGCGGGTCGGGTAGAGGTGGACCTCGTACGGCCAGTGGGCGGCGTAGGGCACGAAGGCGGTCCAGTGCTCGGTCTCCAGGACGATCCGCTCGGCGTCGGCGCGTTCCCTGGCGACGACGTCGTCGAAGAGGTTGCCGCCGGTGCGGGCCCGGTGCTCGGCCGCGTGCCGCTGCATGAGGGCCGTGCGGGGGGTGGCGGACGGGTAGGCGTAGATCTGCCCGTGGGGGTGGGCGAGGGTGACGCCGATCTCGGCGCCGCGGTTCTCGAAGCAGTAGACCTGCTCGACGCCGGGGCGGGCGGCGAGTTCGGTGGTGCGGTCGGTCCAGGCGTCGAGCACGAGGGCGGCCCGCTCGGGGGTGAGGTCGGCGAAGGAGGCCTCGTGGTCGGCGGTGAAGCAGACGACCTCGCAGCGGCCCGACTCCCCGGCGAGGGTGGGGAAGCGGTTCTCGAAGACGACGACCTCGTAGTCGGGGGCCGGGATCTCGCTCTGCCGTCCGTCGCCGGAGGGGCAGAGCGGGCACTCGCCGGCCGGCGGGTGGTACGTCCGGCCCTGCCGGTGCGAGGCGACGGCGACGGAGTCCCCGAGGAGCACGTCGTACCGGAGCTCGGTGGCGGAGGTGACGGGGTCGAGCGGCCGGGTGTCGACGGCGGTGCGGACGGCGTCGTCCCGGGTGTCGTAGTAGATCAGCTCGCGCCCGTCGGCGAGCGTGGTGACGGTCTTCTTCACGGGGTGCCCTCCGGCGATTCAAACATAACCACGCACAAGGAATCACATTCCAACATCACCGTCAACGGCGAAGCCCGGCCCCTCCCACGAACGAAGGGACCGGGCTTCGCCCGAACGTCGGAAAGCCCGGGCCCCGGAAGGCCCGAGCGCCGGAGGCCGGAACGTCAGAAGGACGGACCCCGCTGCACCGGCAGCGCGCGGTCGAGCAGCCCCGTACGGGCCGCGAGGGCCGCCGCCTCCAGGCGCGACCCCACCCCCAGCTTCATCAGGACCCGCTGCACATGCGTCCGGGCCGTGCTCGGCGCGATCCCCATGCCCTCCGCGATCAGCCGGGTGTCGTCCCCCTCCGCGACCCGGACGAGGACCTCCACCTCCCGCTGCGTCAGGAGCCGCAGCAGCCGCTGACCCTCGTCGTCCGGCTGCGCCGAGGGGTGCAAAAGCTCCGCGAAGGCCGACTGGAGCAGCTGCGGCGCCACCGCCGACTCCCCCGCCCTCGCCTTCACCAGGGCACGCTCGACGCCCTCGATGCGCTCGTCGTGCCGGACGTACCCCGAGGCCCCGGCGGCGAACGCCGCCGCGATCCCGCGCGGCGAGGGCACCGGGCCGAGCACCACCACGGCCACCTGCGGCCGCTCGCGCTTGATCCGTACGACCACGTCGAAGGCCCCCGGCTCGGCCGGGGCGGCCGTGCCCAGGAGACAGACCTCCGGCGCCCGGCTCACCACGAGCTCCGCCGCCCCCGCCACCGGCGCGGCCGCCGCGAGCACCCGGTGCCCACGCAGCTTCAGCGCCGAGGCGAGCGCCTCCGCGAGCAGGCGGTGATCGTCCACCACCACGAGCCGTACGCCCATCCCGGTCATCCCCCATCCTCCGGGCCGCCGTCCACCGGCCACCCCGCCCGGCAAGCTACACGCTCCCCCTCCTCACAGCCCGTCAACCTCCCTACGACCCGATCGACGACTCCGTCGCCTCGGGCCGCTGATCCGCCGCGCCCCCGCACACGCGAGAGGAGGGCCTCCCCGGTTTCCCGGGGAGGCCCTCCTCGTCTCCGTCGCGGCGCGCCTCAGCCCTTGGTGCTGTACGCCACCGCGAGGTACCGCTTGTCGTACGCCGAGTCGGACTCGCGCGTCTTGCTCACGTTCACCGGCGAGATGAAGAGCCGACCGGCCTCGTAGAGGAACTCGGCGCCGTTGATGGAGAAGCTGTTCTCCTTCTCCCGGTTCACCTTGTCCGACGGGTTCTCCAGGAGCAGGGTCTCCTTCATCGTGCCCCCGTTGATGGACACGATCTGCCCGCCCTTGTCGTACGGGGGCTCCTTGTACGCGATCAGGTCGCCCCCGTCCATGCGGAGCGGGATCAGCGTGTACTTGTCGCCCGCGTCCGCCTTCTCCGGCATCGTCCTCCCGGTGGCCAGATCGAAGGCGATCACTTCGTTCGTCTCGTCGCCGAACTCGCCGGTGGAGCCCTCGTGCTCCTCGGTCGGCACGTACAGCCGCCCGTTGCCGACGAGCACCTGCGTGCAGGACTCGACCTTGGTCGAGCGGCAGCGGGCCGCGTACTGGTCGGCGTCCGCCGTGATCTTCGCCTTCAGCTTCCCGGTCTTCTCGTCGACGGAGAAGAAGTCCGAGATGCCACTGCCGTCGCCGGCGCTGTCGCCGACGTCGGCCGCGACGACCAGCGGCTTGGTGGAGACCACGGACGCGTACTCGACGCCGGTCGGCATCCTGAACTGCGAGACCGGGGCGCCCGACATCGGGTCGAGGTTCTGGATCATCACGTACTGGGCGTCGAACGTGCCGCACTTGCGGACCGCGACGAGACCCTCGCCGCCGCCGTATCCCAGGTCGTAGCAGCCCTGGTCGTTGGCCTGCGGCTTCCAGCGCGGGTTGCCGTTGGCGACGTCGAAGGCGGCGCCGCCGTCGGCGCCGCCGGCCGCGACCGTCTTGCCGCTGAGCGTGACCTCGCCGAACCGCACCTTTCCGTCGCCCGCCGCGCCACCGGTGACAGCGGTCGACCAGACCAGCTTCCCGGTGTCGAGGTCGACCACGCCGACCTCGGTGCACTCCCGGTAGTACCGGGGCGCCACGCGCTTGGCCGCCTCGAAGAGGATCGGCACCTTGTGGTCGGCGGTCATGTACCGGGAGGCGCCGCAGACCTGACCGGTCAGCGGCAGGGTCCAGACGACCGTGCCCTTGTCGAGGTCGTAGCCGACCACCGAGTCGACGCCGGTCTTCACGAAGACCTTGTCGGTGACCCACGAGCCGGCGACGGGCGTGGTGTCGGGGACCTTGGGCACGTCGAGCTGGAACGCCGGCTTCGCCTTGGTGTTCCCGCCCGGCTTCTCCTTGCCGTCGCCACCGACGCCCTGGCTGCCACCGGTCCCGCCGTCGGCACCCTGCGAGGCGCCGCCGGTGCCCTTCGACTCGTCGGCCTTGCCACCGCCGTCACCGGAGTTGGCGTACCAGATGCCGGCGCCGATGATCAGGACGACGGCGACGACCGCCGCGATGACGATCTGGAGCTGTGCCGACAGCTTCTTGCCGCCGCCCGGCGCCGCGACAGGCGCCGCGGCCGTGGTGGGCTGCTGGTACCCGCCGTAGGGCTGCTGCTGCGGATAGCCGTACGGGGGCTGGGCCGGCTGCTGGTAGCCGGCGCCGTAGGGCTGCTGCGGCTGCGTGGGCGGCTGCGCCGGGTAGCCGTAGGGCTGCTGCGGCGGCGTCGCCGAGGGCTGTCCCCCTGGTCCCTGCGGCCCGGGAGGTGCCCCCGGCGGATAGCCGTAGCCCGGGTCCGGCGCCTGCTGCGGGTACCCGTACCCCGGGTCCTGCGGCGGCGGCGCCTGCTGCGGGTAGCCGTAACCGGGCTCCGGCTGCTGCGGCGTCGGCGCGCCGAAGCCACCCTGCGGGTCGGGGGGTTGGTTCGGCGGCGGTGGGGGTGGCTGCGTCATCGGTCCGTGTACCTCACTTGCTGAAGGCCATCATCGTCTTGACCAGCTTTTCTTCCTTGTCGTTCGACGCGGAGACGCGCCCGCTCGTCACGACGAAGGTGCCGGCGCCGTACGCGTAGCCCGGGCTGTAGAAGTTGTTCTCGACCTGGGCCGTCGACGCCGGGTGCTGGAGCACGATCTTCGGCGCACCGCCGGTGGGGGCGATCGTCGCGACGGCGCCGCCCTTGTCGTACGACGGGTCCACGTAGACCAGGACCTGGCCGCCCTCCATCCGGAGCGGGAGCATCGACTGCTCACCGGGCGCCTTGGAGCGCCACTTGGCCTTGCCGTTCTTCAGGTCGAAGGCGACGACCTCGTTGGGGGTGCCGTACGCGGTCTCGGTGGCCATGTAGAAGGTGTTCGCGTCGGCCGCGACTCCCGTGCAGCCCTGGAGGTTCTTGCCGAAGATGACGAACCCGCCGCCGCAGGAGGGGGCGAACTTGTCCTTGCCGCCCTGGATCTGCGAGCGGAGCGAACCGTTCGGGTTGAGCGCGAAGATGGTCCACTTCTTCTGCTCGCGCTGGGTGGCGGAGACGACCAGCGGGTCGATCGAGTAGACCCGGTCCACCTCCCAGTCGGTCTCCAGCTTGAAGGTCCACTTGGGCTTGCCCGTGTTCGGGTCGACCTGGCTGACGCCCTGGACCTTCTTGGTGGTGCTGCCCGACGGGCAGTCCACGGCGGCGATCAGCTTGCTGCCGCCGGCGTACGCGAAGGGCTTGCAGCCGGTCGTCGCGCCGGTGAAGAGCTGCTTGCCGTCGATCAGCGAGAAGCCGTAGGAGCTGCTGGTGCCGGAGACGGTCAGCGTGTTGCCGCTGATGGCCAGGGTGTTGTCCGAGAAGGCGAAGAGGCCCTTGGGCTTCGGTACGGCCTTCTTCCAGCCGGCCTTGCCGGTCTTCAGGTCGATCTGCTGGAGCGAGGTGCACTTGGCGCCGTCCTTGGCGCTCTCGGCGTAGGCGAAGACCATGACGCCGTTCGCCGAGGGTTCCGCGGGCGCGGCGCACAGCTCGAACGGCACGTCGACGTGCCACTTCCGGGCGCCGTCGCTCAGGTTGTAGCCGGAGACGCCCTTGTACATGGCCTTGACGACGGTGTCGCCGACGATCCACGGGCCGAGCACGTCGGCGCCGTTGCGGGGCAGGTCGACGTCGTTCTGGAGCAGCCAGTTGACCTTGGCCTCGCCGGCCTGGCGGCCGGCGTTGAGGTCGTCGTCGCCGCCCTTGGATCCGTCGCCCGAGCCGTCGCCCTTGTCCACCGACTCGGTGGGCTTGGGGGCGTTGGAGGAGGAGCTGGCGGTGGCGGTCGGACCGGCGATCGGGTCCTTGTCGTCGTCTCCGCCGACGACGGCCCAGGTGGTGACGGCGGCCACCAGGACGGCCCCTGCGGCGACGGCGGCGACGAGACCGGTGCGGCCCTTGAGGCCGCCGCCGGAGGGCGGCGGGGTGGGGGCGCCCTGGTACATCGGCTGGGTGGGGTACCCGCCGTAGGGGTTCTGCTGCTGCTGGCCGTACGGTCCCGGCTGCTGCGGCTGGCCGTAGCCGGGCTGCTGGCCCTGCTGCGGGTAGCCGTACGGCTGCTGCGGGGGCTGCTGGCCGTACGGTCCGGGCTGGCCCGGCTGGCCCGGCTGGCCGTACGGACCCGGCTGACCGGGCTGGCCCTGCTGCGGGTATCCGTAACCGGGCTGCGGCTGCTGGCCGTACGGTCCGGGCGCGGCGGGCGGCGCCGGGGGCACGCCGGGCGGGCCGGCGGGCGGCGGCGGAGTCTGCGGTGGGACGGGCGGCACGGGCGGCGTGCCCTGGTGCGGGCCCTGGTTCGGATCCTGGGGAGCTCCGAAGCCCCCCGGCGGCTGGTTGCTGGGCGGCTGGGTCATCAGCAGTTCCCCCTTGACGTGAGCGGGTTTTCTTTCTACCACTCGCGCCCCGGCGCAAAAGCGACCGGTCCGCCCCTTGTACCCAAGGGAGGACCGGCCTGTGATGCCCTTGTTATGCGTCCTCGGCCAGTTCGAGCCAGCGCATCTCCAATTCCTCGCGTTCGCCCGCGAGTTCCCGGAGCTCCGCGTCGAGCTTCGCCACGAGTTCGAAATCGGTGGCGTTCTCGGCGATCCGCGCGTGCAGCTTGCCCTCCTTGTCGGAGAGCTTGTCGAGCTGTCGCTCGACCTTCTGCAGCTCCTTCTTGGCGGCGCGGCTGTCGGCCGCTGAGACGCCCGGCTTCGCCTGCGCGGGCGCGGCGGCGGGCGTCGGGACGGCCGCCTCGATCATCTTCCGGCGCCGCTCCAGGTACTCGTCGATGCCGCGGGGCAGCATCCGCAGGGTCTGGTCACCGAGCAGCGCGAGCGTCCGGTCGGTGGTGCGCTCGATGAAGAACCGGTCGTGGGAGATGACGACCATGGAGCCCGGCCAGCCGTCGAGGAGGTCCTCCAGCTGGGTGAGGGTCTCGATGTCGAGGTCGTTGGTGGGCTCGTCGAGGAAGAGGACGTTCGGCTCGTCCATCAGCAGGCGGAGCAGCTGGAGGCGGCGGCGCTCACCGCCGGAGAGGTCGCCGACGGGCGTCCACTGCTTCTCCTTGGAGAAGCCGAACTGCTCGCAGAGCTGCCCGGCGGTCATCTCGCGGCCCTTGCCGAGGTCGACCCGGTCGCGGATCTGCTGGACGGCCTCCAGGACCCGCAGGGTGCCGGGGAGTTCGGTGACGTCCTGCGAGAGGTAGGCGAGCCGGACGGTCTTGCCGACGGTGACGCTGCCGGCCGCGGGCTGGATCTCGCCCTGGCTGACGGCGGCGTCGGCGAGTGCGCGCAGGAGTGAGGTCTTGCCCGCGCCGTTGACGCCGACGAGGCCGATGCGGTCGCCGGGGCCCAGCTGCCAGGTGAGGTGCTGGAGAAGGGTCTTCGGACCGGCGGTGACGGTCACGTCCTCCATGTCGAACACCGTCTTGCCGAGCCGGGCGTTGGCGAACTTCATCAGCTCGGACGTGTCGCGCGGCGGCGGCACGTCGGCGATCAGCTCGTTGGCGGCCTCGATGCGGTAGCGGGGCTTGGACGTACGGGCGGGGGCGCCGCGCCGCAGCCAGGCCAGCTCCTTGCGCATCAGGTTCTGCCGCTTGGACTCCTCCGTGGCGGCGATGCGCTCGCGCTCGGCGCGGGCGAAGACGTAGTCGGAGTAGCCGCCCTCGTACTCGTGGACGTCACCGCGCTGCACGTCCCACATGCGGGTGCAGACCTGGTCGAGGAACCAGCGGTCGTGGGTGACGCAGACGAGCGCGGAGCGGCGCTCCTGGAGGTGCTTGGCGAGCCAGGCGATGCCCTCGACGTCGAGGTGGTTGGTGGGCTCGTCGAGGACGAGCAGGTCCTGGTCGTCGATGAGGAGCTTGGCGAGCGCGATGCGGCGGCGCTCACCGCCGGAGAGCGGGCCGATGACGGTGTCGAGGCCGTTCTCGAAGCCGGGCAGGTCGAGCCCGCCGAAGAGCCCGGTGAGCACGTCGCGGATCTTGGCGCTGCCGGCCCACTCGTGGTCGGCCATGACACCGATGACCTCGTGCCGGATGGTGGCCTTCGGGTCGAGCGAGTCGTGCTGGGTGAGCACGCCGAGGCGCAGCCCGCCGCTGTGGGTGACGCGGCCGGTGTCGGCCTCCTCCAGCCTGGCGAGCATCCGGATGAGGGTGGTCTTGCCGTCGCCGTTGCGGCCCACGACGCCGATCCGGTCGCCCTCGGAGACGCCGAGCGAGACGCCGTCGAGCAGTGCACGGGTGCCGTACACCTTGCTGACAGCCTCGACATTGACCAGATTGACGGCCACTTTGACTCCTGTACCGGGGATCGATCGATCTCCCAGAGTACGTTGCCGCGTACGCCGCGCCGACGGGTAGTACCGGCGGTAGCATGAGTGGCATGAGTGAGCCTACTCAGAAGTACTCGATCAGCATGCCGCGCGACATCGCGGAGGCCGCACGGGCCCGCAGCGGACCCTCGGGACTCTCGGCCTACGTGGCGGCTGCGGTCGCCCGGCAGATCGAGCGCGACGACCTCAACGAACTCATCGCGGTGGCCGAGGCCGAGCACGGGCCGGTCACGGACGCGGAGATCCAGGCACGACGCGAGCAGCTGCACCGGGCCCGCGCGCAGCAGGGCGGCCCGGAAACGAGTGGGGCGAGTGGGGCGAGTGCGGCGTGACGCGCCTCGGGGCCGCTCCTGGCGGCACGCTGGTCCTCGACGGTGAGGGGCTGGCCAAGGCCGTACTGCGTGACCGCGAGGTGACCACCTGGCTCACGCTGGCCGGCGCGGACGATCTGCGCGTCGTGACGAGCGCCGCCACTCTGGTGGAGGTGATGCACCCGCGCATCAATCGCGCGGCCCTGGAATGGACCCTGTCCCGCCTCGTCGTCGAACCCGTGACGGACGCCGTCGCGCGTCGCGCGGCGGCCCTCCTCGCCGAGAACGGGCTGCACGGCCGCAAGCACGCCATCGGCGCGGTGGTCGCCGCGACGGCCCTCGCGGCACCGGGCCCCGTCTCCGTGCTCACCTCGGACCCGGAGGACCTCATCGTCCTCTGCGGCGGCCGGGCGACCGTCATCGCGATCTGATCCGCCCCGCCCGCTCCACCAGGAGCCAGCCCACGAGGGCGAGGCCCACGGCCGCCGGGGCCGTGACCGGGACGGCTATCAACGTGGCCGAGTGACCGTCGAGGAGTCCCGCGAAGCCGGTCAGGGAGAGGCCCAGGACACCGAAGAGCGCGAGCGTGATGCCGACCGCCGCCACCGGGCCGCCCTCGCCGGTCGCCGGGGCCGCCGGGACCGGGGCCTCGAAGCGACGGAAGGCGGCCACGAGCAGCGCCGTGAGGAGGCCCGCCGCGAGGAAGCGGAGGGGGACCTGCGCCCACCAGGCGCCCGTCGCCGGGGCGGGCAGCTCGGCACCGAGGCCGAGCATCGCCCCGTACACCCCGAGCATCGCCGTCAGGTGCCAGAGGAACGCCGTCATCGCGATCCCGTTCGCGGCGACCACCGCCCGCCACACCGAGGCGCGGGCCACGAGCCGCGCCCCGGGGCCCCGGAGCAGCTCGACCGCGCCGACCAGCCACAGGCCGTGGCAGAGCAGGGCGAGGGTCGGCGGGGCCATGTTGGACACCTTCTCGCCGGGCAGCCCCACCATCGACAGCGGGTACGGCCCCAGGGCGACGAGCGCGGTCGCACCGAGCAGGCCCGCGCCGGCGAGCAGGGCGGGGCGGCGGATCATGCCGTCGGCGCGGAGGAACCCGAGCTGGTGGACCGCCAGCCACACGAAGGCGAAGTTCAGGAACTCGACGAACGGCACGTCCGCCGCGAACCGCAGCACGTCCACCGCGACCGCGCCGCCCGCGAGCGCCGCGAACGCGCCCCAGCCCCAGCGCTCGTGCAGCCGCAGCAGCGGCGGGGTGAACGCGACCATCGCCAGATAGATCCCGATGAACCAGAGCGGCTGGGTGACCAGCCGCAGTGCGACCCCGGTGAGGCCCTCGTCCGCCCCCGACAGCTGGAGGACGAGCGCGGCGGCGCCCCATACGCCGACGAAGACCATCGTCGGCCGCAGCAGCCGCTGGAGCCGGGCCCGCAGGAAGGCCGCGTACTGCGGGCGGGAGCGGTGGGCGAGGGCGTGGGAGAAGCCGCCGACGAAGAAGAACACCGGCATCACCTGGAACAGCCAGGTCACCACCTGGAGTTCGGGCACGACGGCGAGCAGATTGCCGACCTGCCCGTCGGTGGTGACGGCCGCCATCAGCCAGTGCCCGAGCACGACGACGGCGAGCGAGGCGACCCGGAGCAGATCGACGTACCGGTCCCGGCTCGCCGGCGTTGCGGCGGCGAGCTCACGCGCGCTGATTCCCATGCCCGTACGGTCCCGCGGGCGGCCCTGCGGCCGACAGGGCGCTGATACTCAACCGGCGTGTGAGTACGGGCCTCCCGGCCCCCGGGCGCGGCGCCGACCGACCCGCGTCCCGAACGCGGGCGCGGTGCCCGGCCGACCCGCCTCCCGGACCCCCGGCGCAGTGCCAACCGGCCCCATGCCGTCGGCCACGTGGGCGACCCCTCGGCCACGGCTGCCGGACCCCACGGCTGACGAACCGTCATGTTCTCCTCGGGCCACCGCCCCCAAGCCGCCTCGAAGGAGACCCCCATGACGAGAAACCCACGCCTCGCCGCCGTCGCCACCGCCACCGCCGCCCTCGCCGTGCTCGCGGCGGGCCCCGCGTCCGCCGGCGATCCGACCGTGTCCGATCCCCGCGTCGTCGCCCACTTCGACTTCGCCGCCGGGCAGAACGCGGAGAACATCGCCCTCGAACCCGACGGCTCCGCCGACATCACCTTCGCCTTCGCCCATCAGGTCGCCCGCGTCACCAAGGAGGGCGACACCACGATCCTCGCCACCCTGCCCGAGGTGCCCGACGCGCAGACGCCCGTCGGCGGGGCCGTCGCGCTGGGCATCGCCCGTGCTCACGACGGCACCCTGTACGTCACCTACGTCACCGGCACGGAGGAGACCGGCGTCTGGCGCATCGCGCCCGGCGGTGGCGAGCCGGAGCAGATCGGGTTCTTCCCCGCGGACGCCTTCCCCAACGGGCTCGCCCTCGACGAGAAGTGCGGCACCCTCTACACCGCCGACTCGCAGCTCGGCACGGTGTGGAGCCTCCCGGTGACCGGCGGCACGCCCACGGCCTGGGCCACCGGGGCCGCGCTCGAACCCACCGCGCAGATCCCCTTCGGCGCCAACGGCCTCAAGGTCCACCACGATGCCGTCTGGGTGTCCAACACCGGCCGCGCGACCCTGCTGCGCATCCCGATCGGTCCCGGCCCCGACCACCCGGCCGGCCCGGTCGAGACCCGCGCGACCGGGCTCACGTCCATCGACGACTTCGCCTTCACCGGACACGGCGACACGGTCCTCGCCGCGCTGAACCAGGACAACAAGCTGGAGCTCGTACGCCCCGACGGCACCCACAAGACCGTGCTCACCCGCACGGACGGCCTCGACAACCCGACCTCCGTGGCGGTGCGCGCCAAGACCGTCTACGTGAACAGCGCGGCCTTCTTCAACACGCTGAACCCGGACCCGAACCTGCTCCTGGCCCGGATCTCCAAGAACAAGCTCTAGAGAACCGTGGCGCCCGGCGCCGGCGAGGTCGCCACCCGCGCCGTGCGGCAGGTGCCCGAGGCGATCAGGGCGGCGGCGACCGTCTCCGCGGACTCCGCGTCCTTCACCAGGAACGCGGTCGTCGGGCCCGAGCCCGAGACCAGGGCCGCCAGCGCGCCCGCCTCCGTACCCGCCGTCAGCGTCTCGGCGAGCGACGGGCGCAGGGAGAGCGCCGCCGCCTGGAGGTCGTTGGCGAGGGCGGCCGCGAGCGCGGTCGTGTCGCCGGTGCGCAGGGCGTCCAGGAGGGCCGGGGAGGCGGCCGGCTCGGGGACCTCGGCGCCCTCGGTGAGCCGGTCGAACTCGCCGAACACCACCGGGGTCGAAAGCCCGCCGTCGGCGACGGCGAACACCCAGTGGAAGCCACCGCCGACCGGCAGCTCCGTCAGCTTCTCGCCGCGCCCGGTACCGAGCGCCGCCCCGCCGACCAGGCTGAACGGCACGTCGCTGCCGAGCTCGGCGCAGATCTCCAGGAGTTCCTCGCGGGAGGAGTCCAGGCCCCACAGCGCGTCGCAGGCGAGCAGGGCGCCCGCGCCGTCCGCGCTGCCGCCGGCCATGCCGCCGGCGACCGGGATGTCCTTGGCGATGTGCAGGTGCACGTCGGGGGCGATGCCGTGCCGGGCGGCGAGCAGCTCTGCGGCGCGCGCGGCCAGGTTGGTGCGGTCCAGCGGCACCTTGTCGGCGTCCCGGCCCTCGCAGCTGACCGTCAGCCCGTCGGCCGGGGTCGCGGTGACCTCGTCGTGGAGGGAGACCGCGAGGAAGACGTTGGCCAGGTCGTGGAAGCCGTCGGGGCGGGCAGCGCCCACCGCGAGCTGGACATTGACCTTGGCGGGGACGCGGACGGTGACGCTTCTCTTCGCGGTCATGCCTTCGCCTCCGCGATCCGGGCGAACTCCTCCACCGTCAGTCCCTCGCCGCGCGCCTGCGGCGAGATCCCGGCCTTCACCAGGGCCTCCTCCGCCGCCGCGGGCGAACCCGCCCACGTCGCGAGGGCCGCGCGCAGGGTCTTGCGGCGCTGGGCGAAGGCCGCGTCGACGACCGCGAAGACCTCCTGCCGGGTGGCGGTGGTCGCCAGCGGCTCGGTGCGGCGGACGAGGGAGACGAGACCGGAGTCGACGTTCGGCGCGGGCCAGAAGACGTTGCGGCCGATGGACCCGGCGCGCTTGACCTCGGCGTACCAGTTGGCCTTGACCGACGGCACGCCGTACACCTTGTTGCCCGGGTTGGCGGCGAGCCGGTCGGCGACCTCGGCCTGGACCATGACGAGGGTCCGCTCGATGCTCGGGAACCGCTCCAGCATGTGGAGCAGGACGGGCACGGCGACGTTGTACGGCAGGTTCGCGACGAGCGCGGTGGGCGCCGGGCCCGGCAGCTCCTGGACCTGCATCGCGTCGGAGTGCACGAGCGCGAAGCGGTCGGCGCGGGCGGGCATGCGGGCGGCGATCGTGGCGGGCAGCGCGGCGGCGAGCACGTCGTCGATCTCGACGGCCGTCACCCGGTCCGCGGCCTCCAGCAGGGCCAGGGTGAGGGAGCCGAGTCCGGGCCCCACCTCCACGACCACGTCGTCGGGCCGTACCCCGGCCGTGCGGACGATCCGCCGGACGGTGTTGGCGTCGATGACGAAGTTCTGGCCCTTCTGCTTCGTGGGGCGTACGCCGAGGGCGGCCGCCAGTTCACGGATGTCGGCGGGGCCGAGGAGGGCGTCGGGGCTTTCGGGGCCGGTGGTGGTGCTCACCGGTACAGCCTACGGGGCACCCGTGGGGCCCTCCTACGACTCACCCCTGCAACCGCCGTCCGCAGTGGGGCCACGGACTCGCCCCCCGCTGCACGTACAGCTTCTTCGCGCGGAAGGTCTGCTCCGCGGCGGGCGCGTTCTGGGCGACTCCGCTGCCGCCGAGGGAGCGCCAGGTGCCGGGGTCGAACTGGTAGAGCCCGCCGTACGTCCCCGAGGGGTCGACGGCGTTCGGGCGGCCGCCGGACTCGCAGGCGGCGAGCGCGCCCCAGTCGAGGCCGTCGGCGCCCGCGACGGAGGTCGGCATGGGCCTGGTGCCGACCCGGACCCGCCGGCTGACGGGGTCGCGGACGATCTCCTCGCCGATCCGGCGGGGCCTCTGCTTGACGCCGTTGACCGTCCGCAGGCTGTAGGTGACACGGCGGACGCCGGCCGCGCCCTGCCGGTCGACGACCTCGGTGCCGACGAAGAGCTCGGGGTCGCGGGCCCGCTCGACGGCGTACGGCACGGCCTCCTCGCGCGTCACCTTCGAGCCGGTGATCCGCAGCACGGTGACCGTCTGGCCGTCGCGCGGGAAGGACTCGGGGACGACGGAGGTGGCGTCCTGCGCGGAGAGGGTGATCCCGGCCTCGGCGAGGGCCTCGCGGACGGTGGCGGCGTTCGTCCGGATGGTCCGCTCGCGCCCGTCGGCGAGGAAGGTGACCGTCCGCTCGGTCCGTACGTCGAGGGCGAGCCCGTCGCGGGAGATGGGGGCGCCGCGGGAGACCGAGAGGTACGCGCCCTCCGCGCGGACCCCGAGCTGGCGCAGCGCGCCCTCGACGGTCCTGGCGGTCGTCCAGACCTGGCGGCGCTGCCCGTCGAGGGTGAGGGCGACGGGGCGGCCGTACCGGACGACGATCGCGTCGCCGCTGGCCAGGGCCTCGGCGGGGGCGGGCGCGACGATGTCGTGGGCGCCGACGGCCAGGCCCTCGTCGGCGAGCAGCTCCTCGACGTCGTCGGCGAAGGTGTGGAGGGTGCGCGGGACGCCGTCGACGGAGAGCCGGACGGCCTTGTCGTCGGCGACGAAGGCGCTGGTGCCGCCGGCGAGGAAGGCGACGACGAGCGCCTGCGGGACGAGTCGCCGCAGCCCCTCCCCGGCGGGGCCCGAGGCCTTGCGGCGGCGGGCGGCCCGCCGGGACCCGGCGCGGGAGCCCTGCCCGGGGACGAGGCCCGGCACGGCGCCCGGGGCGGGGACGACGAGCGGCGCGGCCTGGGTCGGCTGATCGTGCACGGGCAGGGGCGCGCCCCGCCGTCCGGCGCGGTGACTGCCCTGGGAAGTGCTCACGAGGCCGGGACCCTACCCGGGCGCCCCTCACGCGGTGCTTCGATCCGGCTACGACACGTAACCGTTATGGATCAGTAATCGAAGGCGCGGGCCGTGTTCACCGCGATCGCCTCGGCCATCTCGTTCTCGTCGATGCCGCGCACCTCCGCCATGGCCCGCAGGGTGACCGGGATCAGGTAGGGGGCGTTCGGGCGGCCGCGGTAGGGCGCCGGGGTGAGGAAGGGGGCGTCGGTCTCGACGAGGACGAGTTCCAGCGGGGCGACGGCGAGCGCGTCGCGCAGGTGCTGGGCGTTCTTGAAGGTGACGTTGCCGGCGAAGGACATGTAGTAGCCCTTGGCGGCGCAGATCTCGGCCATGGCGGCGTCGCCGGAGTAGCAGTGGAAGACGGTCCGCTCGGGGGCGCCCTCCTCGTCCAGGACGCGCAGCACGTCGGCGTGGGCCTCGCGGTCGTGGATGACGAGCGCCTTGCCGTGCCGCTTGGCGATCTCGATGTGGGCGCGGAAGGAACGCTCCTGCGCGGCGATGCCCTCGGGGCCCGTACGGAAGAAGTCGAGGCCGGTCTCGCCGACGCCGCGGACGTACGGGAGGGCGGCGAGCCGGTCGATCTCGGAGAGCGCGTCGTCGAGGGCGGAGTCGCCGCCCCCCTCGCGGGCCCCCTGCCGGGACCAGCCGTCGGGGTCTCCCAGGACGATCCGCGGGGCTTCGTTGGGGTGCAGGGCGACGGCCGCGTGCACGTGCTCGTGGGCGGCGGCGGTCTCCGCGGCCCACTGGGAGCCCTTCACGTCGCAGCCGACCTGCACGACCGTGGTCACCCCGACGGCGGCGGCCTTGACCAGCGCCTCCTCGACGGTCCCGGACTGGAGGTCCAGGTGGGTGTGCGAGTCCGCGACCTCCACGAGGAGGGGTTCGGGCAGCGGCGGCGGGGCGTCCTTGGCACTCATGACCCCGATCGTACGAGGGTCATGAGTGCCGGCGCGCGCGGATATGCCGGGCCCGGGGCGGCACGGATATGCCGGGCCCGGGGCGGCACGGATATGCCGGGCCCGGGGCGGCCCGGCCGCCGGCCCGGGGCGGAGCCGCTCCGGAGCTACTGGTGACGCCGGAAGGGGTGCAGCAGGTCGGACAGGTGCCAGTGGTGCGGCACCGGGGGCTGTTCGGAGTCGTCCTCGGTCAGCTCCTGGCCGATGGGTCCGGCCGGCGAGACGGGCTTGGTCTCCTTCGATCCCCGCCGGTGCTTCTCCGTCGCGGCGATCAGGTCCAGCACCGACGACACCTGCCCCGCGCGCATGATCCGGACGACGTGACCGCCGCAGTTCATGCAGGTGGGGCTGGACAGCGGGGACGGAACCCGCTCCCCGTCAGCCTTGTAGACGACGAAATTGTGGCCTGCGGCGTCGATGTGGTGCTCGATCTCGTACGCCTGCTCCCAGCCGTATCCACAGCGCATGCAGGCAAAGGCGTACGCCTCATGGGCGACGGATATGCCGGTGCCGGTGATCTCGGACATTCCAGCTCCTCTCCACTGATCCAGTGGACGCCTTTTCGGGCCGGAGCGCATCAGCGCGGGTCGAACCATGGAAGGCATTTGGCACTTCCCTTGCCAAGAGCCCTGTCCTGGGTCCCCGCGCCGGGTTCGGCTTTGCCTTTCAGGTTAGTCCTTTACCGTTTCCGGGGCCCGGTCCAGCCGCATTCTTTGCCGCCACGACGGCATCGAACACCTCGCGCTTGGGAAGCCCCGCGTCGGCGGCGACCGCGGCGATCGCCTCCTTGCGCCGCTCGCCCGCCTCCTCGCGCACCCGCACCCTGCGCACCAGCTCCTCGGCGTCGAGTTCGGCCGGTCCCGTCTCGGGGGCGCCCTCGACGACGACGGTGATCTCGCCCCGTACGCCCTCCGCCGCCCAGGCCGCGAGCTCGGCCAGCGGGCCGCGCTTGACCTCCTCGTACGTCTTGGTCAGCTCGCGGCAGACGGCGGCACGGCGCTCGGCGCCGAAGACCTCGGCCATCGCGGCGAGGGTGTCGTCGAGCCGGTGCGGGGCCTCGAAGTAGACGAGGGTGCGGCGCTCGTCGGCGACCTCACGGAGCCGGCCGAGGCGCTCGCCCGCCTTCCTGGGCAGGAAGCCCTCGAAGCAGAAGCGGTCCACGGGCAGGCCCGAGAGGGCGAGCGCGGTGAGGACGGCGGACGGACCGGGGACGGCCGTCACCTTGATGTCCTGCTCGACGGCGGCGGCGACGAGCCGGTAGCCGGGGTCCGACACGGACGGCATGCCCGCGTCGGTGACGAGCAGCACGCGCGCGCCGCCGACCAGGGCCTCGACCAGCTCCGGCGTACGGGCGGACTCGTTCCCCTCGAAGTAGGAGACGACACGGCCCGTCGTGTGGATGCCCAGGGCACGGGTCAGTCCGCGCAGCCTCCGGGTGTCCTCGGCGGCCACGATGTCCGCGTTCTCCAGTTCGGTGGCGAGTCGGGGCGGAGCGTCCGCGATGTCGCCGATGGGGGTCCCTGCGAGTACCAGCGTTCCTGTCACACGGCCCATCCTCCCAGCCCGGAGAGGCGACGCGCACAGGCGCGTTCCCTACGATGGCGCGGTGACCAGTACCGCACCCGAGGCCCTGGAAGGCCAGCACCCCATGGCAGAGCCCGTGGCAGAGCCCTCTTCGTGGCACCAGCGGCTTCGGCGTTTCGGCTATGTGCCGCCCGCCGGAAGCGCCGCCCCCATCGGGCTGCGGGAGCGGCTCGTCCCCTCGTACGTCCGCCCGTCCCCGCGCGTGATGTCGCTGCTCGGCATCGGCCCCGACCGGTCCGAGCGGCTGTGGCGGCTGATGGCCTGGGGCGGTCCGCTCCTGGTCACAGCGGTCGCGGGGCTGCTGAGGTTCTGGAACCTGGGCAAGCCGAACGCGGTGATATTCGACGAGACGTACTACGCCAAGGACTCCTGGGCCCTGATCAACCAGGGGTACGAGGGGTCGTGGCCGAAGGACATCGACAAGACGGTCCTCAGCGACCCCGGCGCGGTCCTCGTGCCGACCGACCCCGGCTATGTCGTCCATCCCCCGATGGGCAAGTGGGTCATCGGCGTCGGCGAGAAGCTGATCGGCTTCGAGCCGTTCGGCTGGCGCTTCATGGTGGCGCTGCTCGGCACGCTGTCGGTGCTGATGCTGTGCCGGATCGGCCGGCGTCTCTTCCGCTCCACGTTCCTGGGCTGTCTGGCGGGTCTGCTGCTCGCCGTCGACGGACTGCACTTCGTGATGAGCCGTACGGCGCTCCTCGACCAGGTGCTGATGTTCTTCGTCCTGGCGGCCTTCGGCTGTCTGGTCCTGGACCGCGACCGGGCCCGGAAGCGGCTCGCGGGCGCACTCCCGGAGGACGAGGAGGGCGTGCTGCGGCCGGACGCGGAGATCGCGGAGACGCTGCGCCTGGGGTGGCGGCCGTGGCGGATCACGGCCGGTGTGATGCTGGGCCTCGCGGCGGCGACCAAGTGGAACGGCCTGTACGTCATGGTGGGCTTCGGCCTGATGACGGTGCTGTGGGACGTCGGCGGGCGCCGGACGGCCGGCGCGGTCCGCCCGTACCTCGCGGTGATCAGGAAGGACCTTGTCCCGGCGTTCGTGTCCGTCGTCCCGGTCGCGATCGCCACGTACCTGGTGACGTGGACCGGCTGGATCGTCAGCGACAAGGGCTACTTCCGGAACTGGGCCGCCGACCAGGACAAGCTGGACGGCGGCGGGACCTGGGGCTGGCTGCCGCAGTGGCTGCGCAGCCTCTGGCACTACGAGTCCGAGGTCTACAGCTTCCACGTGGGCCTCACCTCGCCCCACACGTACGAGTCGAACCCGTGGTCGTGGATCGTCCTCGGCCGCCCGGTCTCCTACTTCTACGAGTCGCCCGCGCCCGGCACCGGCGGCTGCCCGGCCTCCGCGAAGGAGAAGTGCGCGGCGGAGGTCCTGGCCCTCGGCACCCCGCTCCTGTGGTGGGCCGCCTGCTTCGCGATCCTGTACATCCTGTGGCGCTGGGCCTTCCGCCGCGACTGGCGCGCGGGGGCGATCGCCTGCGGCATCGCGGCCGGCTGGGTCCCCTGGTTCCTCTACCAGGAGCGCACCATCTTCCTCTTCTACGCGGTGGTCTTCGTTCCGTTCCTGTGTCTCGCGGTGGCGATGATGCTGGGCGCGATCGTCGGTCCCGCGGGTTCCTCGGAGAGACGCCGCACCTTCGGCGCGGTGGCGGCGGGCTGCATCGTTCTTCTCATCGTCTGGAATTTCATCTATTTCTGGCCGATCTACACCGGCACTCCGATTCCACTTGACCAATGGCGACACCGGATGTGGCTCGGCACCTGGGTGTAGCAGGGGAATCGCAGCGAGAGGGCGCGACCGGTGGTCGCGCCCTCTCGGGTTGTCGCCAGTGGCTGCCGGCGGCCATCGGCGGCCCGGCTCGGGGCGCGCCCCGTACCCCGGTCCGCCGGATTCGTACAACCATCCGCACGCTCAGGAGTCATGTAAGACGAGTGCGCCGTATGCGTGTTCGTTTCGTTTCCAGGGGGACTCCACATGACTCACCGCATATCTCTGCGTGCCCGCGTGCTTCCGGCCGTGGCCGCCGCCGGAATGCTCGTGTCCGTCGTCGCGGGCGCGGCACCTGCTGCCGCCGCCACCGCGCCGCAGGTCAGCTGCACGTCCGGCAAGGCCGGGCTCGCCGCCAAGCTTCAGCGGGACATCACCGCCGCCCTCGCCACGCGCGCCGGTACCGTCGCCGTCGGCCTGCGCGACCGCACCACGAACACCACCTGCACCCTGCGCGCCACGGTCTCCTACGACTCGGCCAGCGTCGTGAAGGTGACCGTCCTCGCCACGCTCCTCTGGGACGCCAAGAAGACCAACCGGTACCTGACCGCACGCGAGTCCAGCCTCGCCACCGCCATGATCACCAAGTCCGACAACGCGGCCACCACCTCCCTGTGGAACCAGCTCGGCGTCACCAAGGTGAAGGGCTTCCTGGCGGCTGCCGGCATGACGCGGACGGTGCCGGGGTCCGGCGGCTACTGGGGGCTCACCCGGATCAACGTCACCGACGAGCAGCGGCTGCTCTCACTGATCACCGCCAGGAACACCGTCCTGAGTGACAACTCCCGCGCCTACATCCACAAGCTCATGGGGCAGGTCGTCACCTCGCAGAGGTGGGGGACCCCCGCCGGCGCGCCCTCCTCCGTGTCCAAGCACGTCAAGAACGGCTGGCTGCAGCGCGCCACGCGCGGCTGGCGCGTGCACAGCATCGGCACGTTCCAGGGCGGCGGCCACGACTACACCGTCTCCGTGCTCACCGACGGCAACAGCACGATGAGCTACGGCGTGAACACGATCCAGGCCGTGGCCAAGGTGATCCACCGGGATCTGGTCCCGACGGCGCCCGCCGCGTCCCGTTACACGCCGACCACCACGCCCAAGGAGGCGTACGTCGCGGTTCCCCAGGGCTGACGCCCCGGCTCCCGGCGTGAAGGAGAGGCCGGAACGTGCTCGACACACGCATGGGGCGCTGCTTGACTCGTGTGTTCACACGGGGAGGGAGCGCAGCCATGCGCAGTGGAGCCAAGGTCGCAATCGTCGGGGGTGTGTTCGTCGTCGTGGCGGGCGGGGTCGGATACGGGGGCTACAACCTCTGGAACGGCGTCATGGGCGGCGAGACGTCACCGCGGTCCAACTCCGCCGACGCGCCGAGAACCGGGCCCGTCACGGATGAGGAAGTCACCACCGCCGCACGGGACTTCCTCGCCGCCTGGGCCGCGGGGGAGCCGGAGAAGGCAGGGCAGCTGACGAACGACCCGGTCACGGCGGGGTCGGCCGTGGCGGCCTACCACGACGGCGCGGGCATCACGAAGGCCGTGATCACGCCGGGGACGCCGGTCGGGACGACCGTGCCGTTCACGGTGAAGGCCACGCTCACGTACGAGGACGTGTCGAAGCCCTGGTCGTACACCTCCCGGCTGACCGTCGTCCGGGGGCAGACCACCGGCCGGGCGCTGGTGAAGTGGACGCCGTCCGTGCTCCATCCGAAGCTCCTCACCGCCGACGCCACGCTGCGTACGGGCGTCGCGAAGACGGCCCCCGTGAAGGCGGTCGACCGGAACGGTGACGAGCTGACGGCCGCGAAGTATCCCTCGCTGGGACCCGTCCTGGACACCCTGCGCCAGCGGTACGGGGCGAAGGCGGGCGGCGAGAGCGGCATCGAGACCTGGATCGACTCGGGCAGCGCGTCCGTGCCCGACTCCACTCTCCTCGTCCTGTCGAAGGGGAAGCCGGGCACGCTGAAGACCACGATCGACGCGGACGTCCAGGCAGCGGCGGAGAAGGCGGTCAAGGCCTACGGGAGCGCGTCGGTGGCCGCGATCGAGCCGTCGACGGGTGCGATCCGGGCGGTCGCCAACAGCCCGGCCACCGAGTTCAACGTCGCGTTCCAGGGAGCCCAGGCCCCCGGCTCGACGATGAAGATCGTCACTGCGGCGATGATGCTGCAGAACGGCCTGGCGACGCCCGACACCAAGGTCGAGTGTCCTTCCGAAGTCCTGTCGAGGGGCCAGACCTTCGAGAACCTCGACAGGTTCAGCATCACCGACGGCACCCTCACCCAGGCGTTCCGCCGGTCCTGCAACACCGCCTTCATCAAGGCGATCAGCACCCTCAGCGACAAGGGCATCGCGGACACCGCCCTCGGCGACACCGCCCGCGACTCCTTCGGCATCGGTCAGGTCTGGCAGGTGGGCGTGACCGCGGCGGACGGCAGCGTCCCCGAGTCGGCCGGCAGCGATACGCCCGCCTCGTACATCGGCCAGGGCAAGATCACGATGAGCGCCCTGAACGTCGCCTCGCTCTCCGCGACCGTGAAGAACGGCGGATTCCTCCAGCCGTACCTGGTGGCGCGGGACCTCGACGACCGCGAGTTCGCCAAGGCCGAACCGCTCTCCGGCGAGGTCGCCAGGGGGCTGCGCACGATGATGAACGCGGCCGCGACGGCACCGGACGGCACCGCGGTCCGCGCGATGTCCGGGCTCGCCTCCCCGAAGGGCGCGAAGACCGGCTCCGCCGAGGTCGACAACCAGCAAGACTCCAACAGCTGGTTCACCGGCTACTCCGGCGACCTCGCGGCCGCGGCGGTCGTCCAGTCCGGCGGCCACGGCGGCGACGCGGCGGGCCCGGTGGTGGCGAAGGTGCTGCGGGCCGGCTGACCCACCCCTCGGAACCCGGTCGCATGGCCCGTACAACTACCGCTAGCGTGCGGGCCATGACCGCTGACGAGACCACATCCCTCGCCCACCCCCGCTTCGCCGCCGCACTCCGGGAGCTGGGGCTCGACGTCGAGATCCGCCGCTTCCCGGACGAGACCCGCACCGCGCAGCAGGCCGCCGAGGCCATCGGCTGCGAGGTGTCGGAGATCGTGAAGTCGCTGGTCTTCGCGGCCGACGGGGTCCCGGTCCTCGTGCTGATGGACGGCGCCTCGCGGGTGGACGTCGAGCGGGTACGGGTGGAGCTGGGCGCCGGGAAGGTGACCCGGGTGGACGCGACGGTGGTCCGGGAGACGACCGGGTACGCGATCGGGGGCGTCCCGCCGTTCGGGCACCGCACCCGGACCCGGGTCCTCGCCGACCGGGGCCTGCTCGACCACACGCTGGTGTGGGCGGCGGCGGGCAACCCGCACACGGTGTTCGCGCTCGACCCGAAGTCGCTGGTGGCACACGCCGGCGGAACCCTGGTGGACGTCCGCGAGCCCTCGGCGTGACGCCGCTCGTCACCCTGGCCGTCCTGGTCGCCGCCGTCACGCACGCGAGCTGGAACGCGCTGGCGCACCACATCAAGGACCAGCTGCTCTCGTTCACGCTGATATCCGGCGGCGGCGCCCTCATCGGCCTCGTCACGGCCTTCTTCGTGCCGTTGCCGGCGGTGGAGGCGTGGCCGTACCTGGTGGCGTCCGCGCTGCTGCACGTGGGCTACATGGTGCTGCTCATGCGCTCGTTCTCGCTGGGCGACTTCGGCCAGATGTACCCGATCGCGCGCGGTACGGCCCCGCTGGCCGTGACGGCGCTCGCGGCGGTCTTCGTGGACGAGATACCGGACGGATGGCAGCTGCTGGGCGTCGCGGTGGCGTCCGCGGGTCTGACGGGCCTGGCCCTGTGGGGCATCCGGGGAAAGGGGGCGCGCCCCCACTGGCCGGCGCTGCTCGCGGCGGGCGCGACGGGCCTGTCGATCGCCCTGTACACGGTGGTGGACGGTGTGGGCGTCCGCGCCTCGGGCACACCGCTGGGCTACATCGCGTGGCTGATGGTCCTGGAGGGCCTGGCGATCCCGGCGTACGCCCTCTGGACCCGCCGGGCGGCCCTGCTCCCCCAGCTCCGCCCGTACGCGGGGCGGGGTCTGCTGGGCGCGGTGCTGTCGGTGGCCGCGTACAGCCTGGTGCTCTGGGCCCAGACGAAGGCGCCGCTGGCCCCGGTCGCCGCGCTGCGCGAGTCCTCGATCATCGTGGGCGCGGCCATCGGAGCCCTGTTCTTCAAGGAACGCTTCGGCGGCCCGCGGGTCGCGGCGGCGGGCCTGATGGTGGCAGGCATCGGACTGATGCTGCACGCCGGGTGAGACGGGGACGGGCGGGTGACGGGCGGGTGGCGTCAGCCACCGACGCCGACGCCTACGCCCGCGCCGGGGGCCGGGCCGTCCCAGGAGGCGCGGAAGAAGTCGGTACGGATGCGGCGGAAGCCGGTGTGACCGGTGGCCTGGGCGTGGGAGAGGCACCAGACGGCGGGCCCCCGCCCGTCGTCCGCCGCGCCGGAGCCGTCGAGGCAGGTGGTGCACTCGGCCTCGGTGATGGTCCCGCTGCCCGTCCGGTCGGGCCGTAACGCCCAGAGCCGGGGCCGCCGGGCGGTCCGGTGGTACGCCCCCGCCGCGCTCACCTCGACCCGCCTGCGGCCGGCAGGACCGGTCGTGCCCCTGCGCCCGGGCGGCGCCCCGGCGGGGGCGGTAACTGCCGGCGGACCGGGCCGACACGGCGGACGCCAGGGTTGCTCACGTCGACGCTCCTTCGAAGCGGTGGCCACGCCCCGGCCGTTCGCGCGGTCGCGGGGGTCTTGCTGTTTCTCGTACGGACCAGCAAGATCAACTCACCGTTACGGTCGGGGTACGGCACGTGATCGCCATCACAGCATGCCCACGCACGCCGGAGGAATGCAAGGCTTGCGAACTCCCCCTTGGCGTTCCATGAGTTGAGGACCGGAACGGTGACCGCGCACACTCGCGCGGACACCCGCCCGGCAGAGAAGGGACCGCATCACATGCCGGCCAAGCGCCCTCACCCGCCGACCGTCCGACTCCGGCGTCTCGCAGCGGAGTTGAGGAGGCTTCGCGCCGAGGCCGGACTCACGCGCGAGGACGTCACGCGGCGGACCGGGATCAACGAGGCGACGCTCTACCGGATCGAGAGATCGCGGGCCCGACCCCAAAGACGCACCCTGGTCAGCCTGTTGGACACCTACCGGGCCGACGAGGCGCACCGCACCGACCTGTTGGCCCTGCAGAGCGGGGCGAACGACCAGGGCTGGCTGCGGCCGTACCACTCGGAACTGCCCGAGGAGTACACCGCGTACATCGGCTTCGAGGCCGAGGCGCGGACGGTCCGCAACTACGAGTCGCTGTTCGTTCCCGGGCTCGCCCAGACGGAGCAGTACGCCACCGAGGTCGTCCGGGGCGTCCTCCCGGTGGCCAGCCGGAAGGAGGTCGCACAGCGCGTCCAGGCGCGCATGGAGCGCCAGGCCCTCCTCACCGGGGAACGGCCCCTGCAGCTCCGGGCGATCGTGGACGAGGCGGCCCTGCGGCGCGCGGTCGGAGGCCGCGAGGTCATGCGCGGCCAGGCACGGCACCTGCTCGCACTGATGGCGGAGCCGCACGTGACGTTCCAGGTCATCCCCTTCGAGAAGGGCGCACACGCCGGCATGACGGGCAGCTTCGTCCACATGGACTTCCCCCACGCGGACGATCCCGGGCTGGTCTATCTGGACACGCCGGCCGGCGACCTGTTCCTCGAGTCGGAGACGGAGATCCGGCGCTACAAGTCGATGTTCGAGCACCTCCAGGCGGTGGCCCTCGGGCCGGACGACAGCGCGGGGCTGCTGGCCAGGGTCGCGGAAGAGTAGGACCGAGAGAGGGTGTTCGCAGTGCAGCACGACCCGGCCGAGCCGATGTGGCGGAGCAGCAGCTACAGCAGCGGGAACGGTCAGTGCGTGGAGGTCGCGGAGGACCCCCACGGCACCGTCCCCGTCCGTGACGGCAAGGCGGCCCCCGCCGGCCCCCACCTCTCCTTCGGGGGCGGGGCCTGGACGTCCTTCGTGGCCGCGGTCAGGACCGGGCGGCTGTAGCCCGGACGGGAGCGGACGCCGGGCTCGGGGGCCCGTGCCCGGCGTCCGCGCCCGTGCCTGCCCGCGCCTGCCCGCGCCTGCGCCCGTGCCTGCCTGCCTGCCTGCCTGCGCCCGTGCCCGCGCCGTGCCTGCCTGCCTGCCTGCGCCCGTGCCCGCGCCGTGCCGGTCTCACTCCCCCAGAACCTCCGCGAAGTGCGTGTTCACCGCCAGCAGGCCGCCGTCCACGCGCAGGACCGTGCCCGTGATCCAGGACGCGTCCGCCGAGGCCAGGAAGGCGACCGCCGCCGCCACGTCCTCCGGGGTGCCCACCCGCGACAGGGGGTAGACCCGGTCGGCCAGGGTCTTCAGCTCGCGGTCCTTGCCCGACCACGCCGTCGTCGCGATCGTCCCCGGGTTGATCTGGTTCACGCGCACCCCGCGCGCCGCCGCGTCACCCGCGAGCGTCCGGGTCAGCGACGCCAGGCCCGCCTTCGCCGCGCTGTAGGCGTGGTTGCCGAAGTCCGTCTCGGCGTTGACCGAGCCGATGTTCACGATCGCCCCGCGCCCGCCGGCCGCCGCCAGGTGCGGCAGCGCCGCCCGGGAGCAGCGGACCGCGCCCATGAAGGTGACGTCGTGCTGGACGGTGAACACCGCGTCCGGCTCGTCCTCGAAGCGGTCCCGGTCGGGCGCCACCGGGCCGAGCGCGTTGTTGACGAGGACGTCCAGGCGCCCGAAGGTCTCCACCGCGTACGCCGTCGCCTCGTCCACCGACGACTGGTCGCCCACGTCGCAGTGCCGGTGCTCCGCGCCCGGAATCCCCTCCGCCGTCTTCCGCGCCGCCGCCTCGTCCGTCCGTGACCAGGACCCGCGCCCCCTCCGCCGCGAGCCGTCGCGCCGTCGCCGCGCCGATGCCGCGCGCCGCGCCCGTGATCAGTACCGCGTATCCGCCGAAGCGTTCCCTGAGGTCCATGCGCCCGATCTCAGCACCCGGGTCCGGGCCACGCCAGCCCCCCGTAACATCCCGTTCATCAATTACCCCCGCCTCTATGCACGAAGAAAGCGCAGCTACGGCAATTCGGCCAGAGCCGAAAGACTTTGACACACCCCTGGCGCGAATACCACGATCTACTTCGCCGACGACCACGCTTTCATCAGGGGGAAAACCATGTCCACGTATCAGTCCGGTGTCGAGGAAATCGCCGAGTCACTTTCCTCCCGGAGCTACGACCTGATCTCGGGCGAGAAGGTGAAGGACCTTCTCAACCGGCGCTCCGAGACCGCCCTCGACGACCTGGAGCCCTTCCGCGACAGCTGGTCGCGGATGCCGCTCGACAGCTACATGGCGGACGGCGGACGCTACCGCCGTCGTCGGCACGCCACCCTGAGCGCGCCCCGCGCGAGCTCCGACTACCGCATCGAGCCGCACCAGCCGCACTACCAGGGGCTCGACTACAACACCCTCAACGGCGGCGTGGCCCGGCACTACGAGCCGTTCGAGGACCAGATCCTGCGCGGCCGCACCATGGACAGCCTGCTCACCCTCGGCTGCGACATCTTCGGCCGCCTCGCCCCGTACTCGGGCTGGCACATCGAGGCCCACCAGTTCCGTATCGAGGTCGACGGCGAGGAGGTCGGCCTGCCCACGCCGGAGGGCGTGCACCGCGACGGTGTCACGTTCGTCCTGATGGCGATGGTCGGCCGCTCGAACGCCACCGGCGGCGAGAGCACCGTCTTCAACCTGGACAAGCAGCCGGTCGAGAAGTTCTCCCTGACCGACCCGCTCGACGTGGCCCTCGTCAACGACGAGCGCGTCTACCACGGCGTCTCGCCCATCGAGCAGATCGACCCCGCCGCCCCGGCCTCGCGCGACGTGCTGGTCATCACCTACCGTCACAAGCCGTGATGTCAGGGGCGGGTGGGAGGGACGGGGTCCGCGCGGACCCGGACCCTCCCACCCGCTCACCCCTTGAGTGAGTACGTGAGCGAGAAGGCGGGAAGTCGGGAACATGGGTCAGCTCATCGCCGTGGCGGTCATCACCATTCTGGCTGTCATCAGCCCCGGCGCGGATTTCGCGATGACCGTCCGCAACAGTTATCTGTACGGAAGGACCGCCGGCGTTCTCGCGGCCGCCGGAATTGCGCTCGGCGTTCTCGTCCACGTCACTTACACCATGCTGGGCGTCGGACTTCTGGTCTCCAGGACGCCGATGCTTTTCACGGCGATGAAACTCATCGGCGCCGCATATCTGGTGTACATCGGCTACAGGACGTTCGTCACCAAGGCCCAGGTGGACATCGACCTTTCGGAGGACGGCGGCCTTTCGAAGGCCGGCGCGCTGCGCACCGGCTTTCTGACGAACGCGCTCAACCCGAAGACGATGCTGTTCGTGCTGAGCACGTACACCCAGGTCGTCAGCGCCGACACCCCCGTCTTCCAGCAGGTCGGCTACGGACTCTTCATGTCCTTCGCCCACCTGGTCTGGTTCGCCCTCGCCGCGGTCCTCTTCTCCAACCAGGCCCTGCGGTCCCGGCTGCTGCAGCGGCAGACCGTGCTCAACAAGGTCATCGGGGCCGTGCTGGTCGGACTGGGCATGCTGCTGGCACTGACGCCCGCGATGGCCTGATCGACCCGATCAGGCCGATCAGGCCGATCAGGCCGGTCCGCCCGCTCGGCCCGAACCCTCCAGGGGCTCAGTCCGTCGAGACCCGCTCCACGCGCGGCTCCGCGATCGCCTTGTAGTCCTCCGACGACAGGGCGATCGAGCGGTCGAGCCGCGCGGCGTTGAAGTAGAACTCCTGGTGCGTCAACAGGTCGGGGTCCACCAGGAGTTCGAGCCGCTCGTCGAAGGCGAACGGCAGGATCGTGCCGCTCGGCGAACCCGCGAGGTCCTCCGCGATCTCCGGGGACGCGAAGGAGACGTACGTGCCGCCGTACAGCGCCTTCACCGCGTTCAGGTCGATCCGCCGGTCACCGGGGACGACGACCAGCGCGAAGCGCTTCTCCTTCTTGCCGATCTTCACCATGGCGATGATGCACTTGGCCGCCTCGGCGAGCGTGTGCCCCCGCAGCGCGCTGACCGCCTCGGTGCCGCCCTCGGGGGCGTGCTCGATCACCCGGTGGGCGGCTCCGCGCTCGTCCAGCAGGGCGAGCAGCTTCTCGTACGTCCCGTGGTCGGGCGTCGCGTCGGTCACGGCATCGGTCACGGCGTCGGCGGTCATGGGGTTTCTCCTCGGTGCGGCATGTTTCAAGTGGTTTCGTACGACGGCGCGTTGACCCTACGCCGGTTGTCCAGGTGTCTGAGCAGCGCGACACCCGAGGCGTCCAGTTCGTACAGCACCCGTACGCCCGCCCGGCGCCGGCGCACCACGCCCGCGGCCACCAGCGAGGTGAGGTGCTCGGAGACGGTGCTCGGCGCCAGCCCGAGCATCGCCGCCAGGTCCGATGTCGTGGTCGGTGCGACGAGGCCGCGGACCACCCCGGCCCGGCTGCGGCCGAGCAGTATCTCGAGCCGGTCGCCGCGCGCGGGTTCGTCGGCCCCCTCGTCGGCCCGTCCGCCCGCCCGTCCACCCGCCCGCCGCCCCGGCCGGATCTCGCAGGCCAGGACGGCGGCCCCCTCGGCCTGGTACGAGACCGCCGCCACCCCGTTCGGGGCGAAGCCCAGGAGCGACGCCCCCCGGCCGAACACCAGGGGTACGAGGACGATGCGGGAGACGTCGGCCTTCACCGCGATCCTGCCCGGCGGTCCGGCGTGCAGCCGCAGGACGTCGCCGCGCCGCGAGACGGCCCCGTTCAGGGTGCCGAGGAGGCGGTCCGGCCCCTGGGTGGCGAGCACCCGGGCGCGGAGCAGGATGTCGTCGTCCGTGACGGTCCGCAGGGGCGCCTCGTACGGGGCGAGGGCGGCGCGTACGTAGCGCGGCAGGAAGGCGCACAGGTCGGCGATCCGGGCCCCGGGATCCGCGTACAGCGGGCGCACCTCGACGGGGACGCCCTGCGGGAACCACCGGTCCAGTTCCTCGCGCACCCGGGCCGGGGACACCTCACGGAGCAGCGCGATCTCGTCCGCCAGGTCCGGCTGCCGCGTCGAGGACGGGACGGGGAGGAGGAACGACGGCAGGGTTCCGCCGCCGGCCCGGAAGAGGTGGACGAGCCACCCCGGCAGGGTCACGTCGGCCCGCATCAGCGAACGGCGGGTCGCCCGGCCCCAGTTGGTGTACGGCCAGGGCGCGAGCCCCCGGTAGGCCGACAGCAGCCCGATGCTGCCGAACGTCTCCCACAGCCGGCTGTCGGCGATCCGAAGGGCTCCGGCGTGGGTCCCGTGTTCGGACGTCGTCAACGAAATCTCGATCACATGCGCCCCCGTGCGCCTGGTCCACCGAACGGTGGAGCGTGCACACGCTAGCGCCCGAATGATCACCCACCCGTGCCCCGGAAGCGCAGAATGTCAGGTCGCGTCCGGAGGAATGTCAGGTCGGGGAGATCACGAACGCCGGCGCGGCCGGGAGCCGTTCACACCGCGCCGTTCACGACCGATCCGACCGCCCGCACCAGCGCCTGCGCCCGCGGGTCCGCCGTCACCGTCTTGCGCATGCCGTTCGTCACGTACCCGAAGGCGATGCCGGCGTCGGGGTCGGCGAAGCCGAGCGAGCCGCCGCGGCCCGGGTGGCCGTACGACGAGGGGCCGAGGAGCGGGGACGCCGGGCCGTGCAGCATGTGGCCGAGGCCGAAGCGTGTGCCGACCAGCAGCACCTTGTCCGCGCCCGCCGACTCCTCGGTCCGGGCGAGCGTGAGGGTGTCGGGAGTGAAGAGGCGCTCGGCGCCGTCCACGGGGCCGAGGGTGGCCGCGTAGAAGCGGGAGAGGGCACGGGCCGTCGCCACCCCGGCGGAGCCGGGCAGTTCGGCGGCCCGGTAGACGGGGTCGTTCTCGTCGGGCTTGGGGTCGATGACCCCGAAGGCGCGCCGGGTCAGGGAGTTCGGGTCCTGGTACGCCTCGGTGACGGAGCGCTTGGGGCGGAGCTTGAGGGCGCCGCTGCCGGGCGGTTCGATCTCCTCGACGGGGCCGAGGCGGCCGACCCGGTGGGCCTCGGTGCCGGGGAGCCCGATCCACAGGTCGAGGCCGAGGGGGTCGGTGATCTCCTCGGCGACCCAGCGGCCGATGGTGCGGCCGGTGACCCGGTGGACCAGGCCGGAGAGCAGCCAGCTGAAGGTGTGGGCGTGGTAGCCGTGGGCCGTGCCGGGCTCCCAGACGGGGGCCTGGGCGGCTATGGCGCGGGTCGCGGTCTCCAGGTCGACGGCCTCGGCGAGGGTGAGCGGCCGGTCCAGGACGGGGACGCCGGCGCGGTGCGCGAGCAGCTGCCGTACGGTCACGCCGTCCTTGCCCGCCGCCTTGAACTCGGGCCAGTACGCGGCGACCGGGGCGTCCAGGTCGAGCAGCCCGCGCTGGTGCAGGAGCAGGGGTACGGCGGCGGCGACGCCCTTGGTGGCCGAGCGGACGACCTGCGCGGTGTCCTCGGCCCAGGGGGTCTCGCCGTCTCCCGCCCCGCCGTCGGCGTCCTTGGATCCCGCCCACAGATCGACGACCTCGGCCCCGTCGTGGTGGACCGCGAGGGCCGCCCCGCGCTCACCGCGCTGCTCGAAGTTGCGCAGGAACGCGTCCCTGACGGGCTCCCAGCCCGCCGCCACCGTGCCCTGGACGTCCACGTCCCACTCCTCCATCGCCGATCCGACCCCCCATGGTGCAACGCGGAGGAAGGAGGACCGATTCCGGGGTCTCAGGCCACGGAGCTCGGCACGAAGCCGAACGGCAGCTCCAGCCGGTGCCTGGCCATCAGCTCCTCGTCGGCGAGGATGTCGCCGGTCCGCCCGTCGGCGGCGATGACCCCCTCGCTGAGGATCACCGCGCGCGGGCAGAGCTCCAGGGCGTACGGGAGGTCGTGGGTGACCATGAGCACGGTGACGTCGAGCGAGCGGAGGATGTCGGCGAGCTCGCGGCGCGAGGCCGGGTCCAGGTTGGACGACGGCTCGTCGAGGACGAGGATCTCCGGCTCCATGGCGAGGACCGTCGCGACGGCGACCCGGCGGCGCTGCCCGAACGACAGGTGGTGCGGCGGCCGGTCCGCGTACTCCGCCATCCCGACCCGGTCGAGGGCCTTCCGCACGACGGCCTCCAGTGCGGCGCCGCGGAGGCCGGCAGCCGCCGGGCCGAAGGCCACGTCCTCCCGCACGGTCGGCATGAACAGCTGGTCGTCGGGGTCCTGGAAGACGATGCCGACCTTGCGCCGGATCTCGGCGAGGTGCTTCTTGCCGACGGGCAGCCCGGCGACGGTGACGCCGCCCGCACCGCCGGTGAGGATGCCGTTGAGGTGGAGGACGAGGGTGGTCTTGCCGGCGCCGTTGGGGCCGAGGAGGGCGACCCGCTCGCCGCGCCCGACGGTCAGGTCGACGCCGAAGAGGGCCTGGTGGCCGTCGGGGTACGCGTACGCCAGGCCCCGTACGTCGAGCGAGGGGGCGGTCGCCGGGGGGACGGGCGTCGAGGGGGCGGTCATAGGGTCCATCCCAGGAGGCAGATCAGAAGTGCGGTGAGCGGGAGCGCCGCCGCGTACGTCCACTGGGCGCGGGTCGCGGTCACCTCGTCGATGACCGGCATCGTGCCCGTGTAGCCACGGCTGACCATGGCGAGGTGGACCCGCTCCCCGCGCTCGTACGAGCGGATGAAGAGCGCGCCGGCCGACTTGGCGAGGACGCCCCAGTGGCGGACGCCCCGCGCCTCGAAGCCGCGCGAGCGGCGGGCGACGGACATCCGGCGCATCTCGTCGGTGATGACGTCGCCGTACCGGATCATGAACGAGGCGATCTGGACGAGCAGCGGGGGCAGCTTCAGCCGCTGGAGGCCGAGGAGCAGCTCGCGCAGTTCGGTGGTGGAGGCGAGGAGCACGGAGGCGGCGACGCCGAGGGTGCCCTTGGCGAGGACGTTCCAGGCGCCCCACAGGCCGGGGACGCTCAGTGAGACCCCGAGGACGGTGGTCTGCTCGCCGGGCACCACGAAGGGCATGAGCAGCGCGAACGCGACGAACGGCACCTCGATGAGCAGCCGCTTCAGCAGGAAGCCGGCCGGGACGCGGGCCTTCGCCGCCACGACCGCGAGGAGCAGGGCGTAGAGGCCGAAGGCCCAGACGGCCTCGCGGGGCGTCGAGACGACGACCACGACGAAGCCGAGGACCGCGGCCAGCTTGGTGTGCGGGGGCAGCTCGTGGACCGGCGAGTGCGCGTGCCGGTAGAGCTTGTGGGCGTGCCCCGCTCCCATGTCAGACGGTCGTTTCCGCGCGGGTACCGGGTTCCGCGTGCGTACGGCGGCGGCGGACGACCCAGAACACCCCCGTGCCGACGGCGAGGGTCGCGCCCACGCCGATCGCGCCGGCCAGGCCGCCGGAGAGGCGGGCCGTCTCGATGCCCTTGACGCCGTAGTCGGCGAGCGGGGAGTCGGCGGCCGCGTGGTCCTCGACCTTGCTGTCGATGCCCTTGTCGGCGGCGACCTTCTCCAGGCCGTCGGGGCTGGCGGAGGCGTAGAAGGAGACGAAGCCGGCGAGGACGAGCGCGGAGACGAGGCCACCGATCCACAGCTTCCTCGGGGACCCGGCGGGGGCGGGCTCGGCGGCCGGGGCCGCGTCGACCAGCTCGCCGCCGACGCGCAGCTTGAGCGGGGCGGTCAGACCGCGGGCGCCGTACACCAGGTCGGGGCGGACGGCGATGACCGCGCCGACGGTCAGCATGGTGATGACGGCCTCGCCGACGCCGATGAGGACGTGGACGCCGACCATGGCCGTGAGGACCTTGGAGACCGGGACGTCGGTGGTGCCGCCGACCGCGTAGAGGACGGTGAAGGCGGCGGCCGCGGCCGGTACGGAGACGAGCGCGGCGACGAAGGAGGCCGCGGTCACCGAGGCGCGGGTGCGGGGCAGCAGCAGGACGAGGCCGCGGAAGAGCCCGTACGCGACGACGACCGTGACGGCGCCCATGACCGTGATGTTCACGCCGAGCGCGGTGAGGCCGCCGTCGGCGAAGAGGATGCCCTGCATCAGCAGGACGACGGCTATGCAGAGGACGCCGGTCCACGGCCCGACGAGGATCGCCGCGAGCGCGCCGCCGAGGAGATGTCCGCTGGTCCCGGCGGCTACCGGGAAGTTCAGCATCTGGACGGCGAAGATGAAGGCCGCGACGAGCCCGGCGAGCGGAGCGGCTCGCTCGTCCAACTCCCGCCGCGCCCCGCGCAGGCTCACGGCGACGGCGCCGGCGGCGACGACACCGGCGGCGACCGATACGGGGGCGTTGATGAATCCGTCAGGTACATGCACGCCCTGAATGATGAGTGCTCCTGCAAAGCACTTGCAAGAGCGCACAGGTCACAGAACAGCGGCGCATGGGTCGTGCGCGCGCCGGGAAGGAGTGGGACATTAGTCGATAAGAGGACAAACGGTGAGGAGCCCCCGATGGCTGCCGCAGACGATCGCGCACTCGACCACGAACCCGCCCACCCAGTCGACCGCGACACCGACCTCGCGGTAGAGGATCACGCCAGGGGACGCATCATCAGCGACGCCCCTCTCTCCCGCCCCGTGCCCGTCGACCTCCGCTACGACCCCGGCTTCTCCCCTGCGACCGTCCGCTTCGTCTTCCCCGGCGACGTCGAGTGGTCCTTCCCCCGCGTCCTCCTGGAGACCGGCCTGCGCGCCCCGACCCGCCGCGGCGACATAGGCGTCTGGCCCTGCGGCCGCGTCCAGACGGTCGTCGAGCTCCACAAGGACGACGGGGTGGTGACGGTCGTCCAGTTCGACACGACGGCGCTGACCCGGTTCCTGAAGCACACGTACGCCGCCGGCCCGTCGATGACGACGAGCTGACGGCGTACGAGAGGTGACGTGACCCCGGGGAGTCGGACCTCGGGGAGTCGGACCCTGGGGATCAGACCCCGGGGAGTCGCACCCCGGGGAGTCGCACCCCGGGGAGTCGCACCCCGGGGAGTCGCACCCCGGGGATCAGACCTTGGCGATCAGACCTTCACGAGGTCCGGCTTCGAGCCGGGCGCCCCGCCCGCGGGCGTGTCCTTGGCGAGACCCTCGCCCTCCACGTCCACGTTCGGCAGGATCCGGTCCAGCCACTTCGGCAGCCACCAGGCCTTGTGCCCGAGCAGCGCGAGGACGGCCGGGACGATCGCCATGCGGACCACGAAGGCGTCGAAGAGGACCGCGACGGCCAGGCCGAAGCCGATCATCTTGATCATCTGGTCCGTCATGCCGATGAAGCCGGAGAAGACCGCGATCATGATCACCGCGGCGGCGGTGACCACCCGGGCGCTGTGCTTGAAGCCGGTCACGATCGCCTCGCCGGGCCGCTCGCCGTGGACGTACGCCTCACGCATACGGGTGACGAGGAAGACCTCGTAGTCCATCGCGAGACCGAAGACGACACCCACCATGAAGATCGGCATCATCGACATGATCGGGCCGGTCTGCTCGACCCCGAAGAGGCTGCCGAGCCAGCCCCACTGGAAGACCGCGACGACCGCGCCGAGGGCCGCGACCACCGAGAGCAGGAAGCCGAGGGCCGCCTTCAGCGGGACGAGGATCGAGCGGAAGACCACGGTCAGGAGCAGGAAGGCCAGGCCGACGACGAGGGCCAGGTACGGCACCAGGGCGTCGTTCATCTTCTGCGAGAAGTCGATGTTCATCGCGGTGGCGCCGGTGACGAGGACGTCGTCGCCGGTGGCGTTCCGGATGTCGTGGACGAGGGTCTCGGTGGCGCCGGAGGACGGGCGGTCCTTCGGGACCACGGTGATCATCGCGGCGTCGCCGGCCTTGTTCGGGGTCGCCGGGGTGACGGCGGCCCAGCCCTCCAGGCCCTTGATGGTGGAGACCGTCCTGTCGGCGGTCGCCTTGTCGCCGTCCACGACGACGAGCAGCGGGCCGTTGAAGCCGGGGCCGAAGCCGTCCGAGAGGGCGTCGTACGCCCGGCGCTCGGTGGTGGAGGTCGGCTTGACGCCGTCGTCCGGGAGGCCCATCTCCAGGGAGGCGGCGGGCAGCGCGATCGCGCCCAGGCCGAGGACGCCGATCAGCAGCACCATGACGGGGCGGCGGATCACGAAGCGGGCCCAGCGGGTGCCGCCGTTCGGCTTCTCGCTCTTCGCGCTCTTGGTGGCACCACCCTCGGCACCGCCCTCGGCGCCGGCCTTCGCGGCCTTGCGCTGCTTGCGGCCGATGACCTTGTCGCCGGCGAAGCCGAGCATGGCGGGGATCAGGGTGAGCGCGATCAGTACGGCGATCACGACCGTGCCGGCGGCGGCGAAGCCCATCTTCGTCAGCATCGGGATGTTGACGACGGCCAGGCCGACCAGGGCGATGACGACGGTGAGTCCGGCGAAGACGACGGCGGAGCCCGCCGTGCCGACGGCGCGGCCCGCGGCGTCCTCCTTCTCCCGGCCCTCGGCCAGCTCCGCGCGGTAGCGGGAGACGATGAAGAGGGCGTAGTCGATGCCGACCGCGAGGCCGATCATCATCGCGAGGGTGGAGGTGGTGGAGCCGAGGTCGAGGACGCTCGCGAGCGCGGCGATCGACGAGACGCCGATGCCGACGCCGATGATCGCCGTGAGCAGTGGAAGTCCGGCCGCGACGAGCGAACCGAAGGTCAGGACCAGGACGATGCCGGCGATGACGACGCCGACGATCTCGCCCGAGCCGGTCTCCGGCATGGTCTGGAGGGCGTCACCGCCGACCTCGACGGTCAGTCCCTTGCCCTGCGCGTTGTGTCCGGCCTGGGTCAGCGCCTCGCGCGTCTCGTCGGTCAGCTCCATCGCGTTCACCTTGTAGGCGACGGAGACGTAGGCGGTGGAGCCGTTCTGGGAGACGGCCTGCCCGGTGTACGGGTCGGTGACCGAGACGATCTGGTCCGAGCCGGACTTCAGGGCGGCGACGGTCTCCTCGACGACGGCCTTGTGCGCCGGGTCGGTCATCTTCTGGCCCGCGGGGGCCTTGAAGACGACGCGGGCGGTGGCTCCGTCGGCTCCGGCGCCCGGGAAGCGCTCTTCGAGCAGGTCGAAGGCGCGCTGGGCCTCGGTGCCGGGGATCGAGAAGGAGCTGGAGGTCGCGACGGGTGCGGTGGCGGCGCCGATCCCGGCGACCGCCAGGAGGGCCACCCAGAGGAGGGCGACGAGCCGTCGGCGCCGGAAGGCGGAACGGCCCAACTTGTACAGGAACGTGGCCACGGGGGCGTCTCCCAGTGTGGGGTGGGACAGGGCATGGGGAGCCGGCCCGACGGCGGAGCGGTGCGTCGTCAGGGGGTGCGGTACTGCGGGTACTGCGGTGGGGAGGTGGCTCTAGACGCCGAGTGAGGGGAGCACCACGGCGTTGACGTACGTCTTGAGGAAGGCGTGGTCGACCGGCTGGTCGTCGATCAGCGGACGGGCGATGAACGCACCGATCAGCATGTGCGGGAGGAGCTTCAGCGCCGGGTTGTCGGCGTCGACCTCGCCCCTGCGGACCGCTCGGCGCAGCACTTCGTCGAGGCCGTTCATCTCGGGTTCGATGAGCAGCTCGCGCAGCGCCCGGTGCAGGTCGGGGTTGGTGTGGACGGCATGGGCCAGACCCCGCATCAGCGCGGAGTCCCTCTCCATCTGACAGTCGTCGGACCGGTCGACGAGTTCCTGGAAGTCGCCGCGCAGCGAGCCGGTGTCGATCTGCGAGAGATCGGCGGGCTTGTTGTCGCGCAGCGCCCTGGCGACCAGCTCGGGCTTGCTCCCCCACTGGCGGTAGAGGGTGGCCTTGCTGGAGTGGGTGCGGGCGGCGACGGCGTCCATGGTGAGGGCGTCGTAGCCGACCTCTCGGAGGAGGTCGAGCACGGCTCCGTACAGCTCGGACTCACGCTCTGGGGTGAGCCTGCTGCGGGCCATGACCGGACTCCTGTCGAACGAAACGGTTTCGTACAGTACGAAGATACCCCCGCCCTCAGCGAAACGAAACCGTTTCGTACGTGTCCTGGACCACATCGAAGCCGAGCCACGACCACGAAGACGCCCGCAAGCACGTACGAGTTGCCACACCCCCTTCACGCGGAAAGCATGAGGAGGTGAGTGACGACGTCGCGTATCTCCGTTTTCCGCACCTCCACGACGACCTGCTGTGCTTCGCCGCCGAGGACGATCTCTGGATCGCCCCGCTCGTCCCCGAGGGCCACCGCCCCGGCCGGGCATGGCGGCTCACCGTCGACCGGACGCGGGTCGGCCACCCGCGCTTCTCGCCGGACGGCCGGCAGATCGCGTACACGAACTGGCGCAGCCTCGACCCAGAGATCCATCTCGTCCCCATCGAAGGCGGGTCCGCCCGGCGGCTCACCTACTGGGGCTCGACCGACACCCGCGTCTGCGGCTGGACTCCCCCCGACAAGGACGGCCGCTCGGACATCCTCGCCGTCTCCTCGCACGGGCAGCCCTTCTCGTACTTCTCGTGGGCCTACCACGTCCCCACCGACGGCTCCCCCGGCCTCCGCCTGCCCTGGGGCCCGGTCTCCGACATCGCCGTCACCGAGCACGACGCCTACAGGAACGCCGGCAAGGGAGCCGACGAGGGACAGGAGGCCGAGCGCCGCACCCTCCTCCTCACCGGAAAGCCGCCCCACGAGCCGGCCGCCTGGAAGCGCTACCTCGGCGGCGCCACCGGCCGCCTCTGGCTGCACGGCGAGCGGCTGCTCCCCGACATCGGCGGCCACCTCGACTGCCCGATGGCCGTCGACGGCCGGATCGCGTTCCTCTCCGACCACGAGGGCGTCGGCAACCTCTACTCCTGCCTGCCCGACGGCACCGACCTGCTCCGGCACACCGACCACGACGAGTTCTACGCCCGGCACGCCTCCAGCGACGGACGCCGGGTCGTCTACCAGTGCGCCGGCGACCTGTGGATCGTCGACGCCCTCACCCCCGGCTCCCGCCCCCGGAAACTGGAGGTGCGGCTCGGCGGCCAGCGCGTCGGCCGGCGCCCTTACCAGGTGCCCGCCGCCCATCACATCGACGCGGTCTCCGTCGACGAGACCGGCCGGGCCAGCGCCGTCTCCGTGCGCGGCAGCCTCTACTGGCTGACCCACCGCGACGGCCCGGCCCGCACGATCATCGACACCCCCGGCGTCCGGGTCAGGCTGCCCGAGATGCTCGGCAGCGGCGGCCAGGTCGCCTACGTCACCGACGCCGAGGGCGAGGACGCCGTCGAGGTCGCCTATCTGCCGCGCGCCAGCGGCGACCGGCCGCCCCGGCGCCTCGCCTCCGGCGACCTCGGCCGGGTCGAGGAACTGATCGCCGACCCGGACGGCGAGCGGCTCGCGATCGCCTCCCACGACGGCCGGCTCCTCCTCCTCGACGCGACGGAGGAGTCGAACGGAGAGGTCACCGAACTCATCCGGTCCGTCAACGGCCCCGTTCGCGACCTGGCCTTCTCCCCCGACGGGGCCTGGCTCACCTGGTCCCACCCGGGCATCGGCCGCTCCCTGCGCTCCATCAAGATGGCGCGGATCTCCGGCCCCGGCGCCCGGGCCGTCGTCGACGTCACCAACGGGCGCTTCGAGGACGAGAACCCCGTCTTCACCCGCGACGGCCGCTATCTCGCCTTCCTGTCCTGGCGGGGCTTCGACCCGGTGTACGACGTGCACACCGGCGACCTGTCGTTCCCGCTGGGCTGCCGCCCCTACCTGGTCCCCCTCTCCTCCGCGACACCCTCGCCGTTCGCGCTGCTCCCCGACGGGCGCCCGGCCGCCGGCGGTCTCGACCCGGCCGACGACGACACGGAGACGACCACCGACGGCACGGTCACCGTCGAGATCGAGGGGCTCCCCGACCGGGTCACCCCCTTCCCGGTCGCCGCCTCCAAGTACTCCGGCCTCCACCCGGTCAGCGGCGGCGGTCTGGTCTGGCTGCGCTGGCCCATCTCGGGCGCACTCGGCGAGACCTTCGCCAACCCGACCGACACCTCGGGCAAGCCCACCCTGGAGCACTTCTCCATCACCAAGGCCCGCAAGAGCGAACTCGCCAAGGACCTCGACTGGTTCGCGGTCAGCGGCGACGGCACCCGGCTCGTCGTCGCCGACGAGGGCGACCTGCGGGCCGTGCCCGCCACCGAGTCCGGGGACGGCGACTCCACCGTCTATCTCGACCTGCGGCGCATCCTCCACGAGGTCGAGCCGGGCGCCGAGTGGCGGCAGGCCTTCGACGAGGCGGGCCGGATCGTCCGCGCCTACTTCTGGGAGCCCGACATGGGCGGGGTCGACTGGACGGCCGTCCTCGACCAGTACCGGCCGCTCGTCGAACGGGTCGCCTCCCCCGACGAGTTCGCCGACCTGCTCCGCGAGGTCCTCGGCGAACTGGGCACCTCCCACGCGTACGTCACCCCCGCCCGCCGCAACGAGGGACCCCCGCACTACCAGCGCCCGATGGGCCTCCTCGGCGCCAACCTCGTGCCCCGCGAGGCCGGCTGGACGGTGAAGCGCATCCTGCCCGGCGAGTCCTCCGACTCCAAGGCCCGCTCCCCGCTCGCCGGTACGGGCATCCGCGAGGGCGCCGTCCTCACCCACGTCGACGGCCGGCCCGTGGACCCGGTCACCGGCCCGTACCCGCTGCTCTCCGGCACCGGCGGCACCACCGTGGAGCTCACCTTCATCCCCGCCGAGGGCGAGGGCCGGGCCCGCCGCGTCGCCGTCGTCCCGCTGATCGACGAGCGTCCGCTGCGCTACCAGGACTGGGTGGCCAAACGCCGGGCGGTGGTACGGGAGGTCAGCGGCGGCCGCTGCGGCTACCTGCACATCCCCGACATGGGCGGCTCGGGCTGGGCCCAGTTCAACCGCGACCTGCGCATGGAGGTCTCCCGGCCGGCCCTCATCGTCGACGTACGGGGCAACGCCGGCGGCAACATCAGCGAGCTCGTCATAGAGAAACTCACCCGCAGGATCCTCGGCTGGGACCTCACCCGCAACGCCCAGCCCGTCGCGTACGCCTCCAACGCCCCGCGCGGCCCGGTGGTCGCCCTCGCCGACGAGGCCACCTCCTCCGACGGCGACATGATCACCGCCGCGTTCAAGCTCCTCGGCCTGGGGCCCGTCGTCGGCCAGCGCACCTGGGGCGGAGTCGTCGGCATGACCGGCCGCCACCGCCTCGGCGACGGCACCCAGATCACGGTCCCGATGAACGCGGCCTGGTTCCCCGAGTACGGCTGGTCCCTGGAGAACCACGGCGTCGAACCGGACCTCGCCGTCCTGCGCACCCCCCTCGACTGGGCGGAGGGCCGGCACGCCCAGCTCGACGACGCGGTCGAGGTGGCCCTCGCCCTCCTCGCGGAGACCCCGGCGGCGAGCCCCCCGGGCTACGTGGACCTCCCGGACCGCTCCCGCCCGAAACTGCCACCGCGAGCCCCTTAGGCCCTGGGGGGTGTCTTGCCGGCCTGATCGGCAAGACACCCCCTAGCGGAAGGCCAGTTCCCCAAGGTCCAACTCGTAGGCGGTCCCCGCCTCGCCGCCGAGCGTGACGCTGCCGACCGCGCCGAAGCCGACCCGCCCGAGCACGGCCCTCGACCCCGCGTTGTCGAGGGTCGTGACGGCGGTCAGCCGGCTCAGCCCGTACGACTCGCGCGCCAGTCGGCACACCTCCCGCACCCCGGCCGTCGCCACTCCGCGCCCGGTCGCCTTCTCGGCCACCCGGTAGCCCAGCTCGGCCTCCCCGTCGACGAGGTCGATCAGGTTGAACCGCCCGAGGATCTCGCCGCCCTCCCCCACGAGCACGTGGAAGCGGATGGTCCCGGCCTCCTGCTCGTCGAGCAGCGCCCGGTGCCGCTCCGCGAAGTCGGTGAAGTACGCGTCCCCCCGGTCGGGCACGGACGCGGCGAAGTACCCCCGGTTCTCCCGCTCGAAGGCGAGCAGGGCGGAGGCGTGATCGGATCGCAGTCGCTCAAGTACGGCCATGGGCGCCACCGTACGAACATCCGGCGCCCGGTGCGTACGACTTTTCGGCCCGTCATGATCGCGCACACGCGGAGGCGCACCCGGCATACCGGGTGCGCCTCGCTCGACACAGCACGCGAAGAAGGCGTGTCAGGCGTCGTAGTCCTGGTCGAGACGGTCCTGGGCCTCCTGCTGGGCCCTGCGCGTCTCCTCGTCGGTGCGGCCGCGGCCCTGGGAGGCGCGCTCGGACGCCTCGTCCTTCGCCTTGCCCATGGCCTGCTTGGCCTGCTGCTTCAGCTGCTCCGACTTGTCCTTGAACTGTTCTGCCTTGCCCATGAAGGTTCACTCCTAGACGGGTGAGAGGGGGCGGAGGCGATGTGCCTCCTGGG
Source organism: Streptomyces sp. CB02980 (assembly GCF_014451325.2). GTDB lineage: Bacteria > Actinomycetota > Actinomycetes > Streptomycetales > Streptomycetaceae > Streptomyces. The sequence continues at coordinate 185,461 of NZ_JACSCH020000015.1, forward strand.
CCTCGACCAGCCTTGCACGAGCGAACATTCCACGCATTTCGATCAGTTACGGACGGCTACCACGCGGGGAGCCGCCGGCCGCCGCGCGGCGGGGTCCCCTCCCGCCGGGCGGCCGCGGCCCCGTCAGCGCGCCGCCGAACCGCCCGTCCGCGCCTCCTCGTCGGCGGCGCCGCCCGCGCCCACCAGACCCTTGGAGACCGAGCCGAGGCGCGGCTCGAAGCGCCTCATCTCGCGCTGCCCGACGGTCGCGATCATCCCCGGCAGGTAGCCGCGGACCGACTGCATCCCGCGCAGCCACCACTGCGCGTAGACGTGCGCGGAGCGCCGCTCGATGCCCGCGACGATCCGGTCGACGGCCGGGCCGAGGGGGTACGTGCGGTTCGCCGGCCACGGCAGCCGCTGGCGCAGCTCCCGCATCACGTCGTCCTCGTCGGCACCCCGCACCATGTCCGTGTCGGTCCAGGAGAGGTAGCCGACGCCGACCTTCACCCCCTTGTACGCGACCTCGGCGCGCAGGCTGTGCGCGAAGGCCTCGACGCCCGACTTGGACGCGCAGTACGCCGTCATCATCGGAGCGGGGGTCAGCGCGGCGAGCGAGGCGATCTGGAGGAAGTACCCCCGCGACTCCATGAGGACCGGCAGGAACGCCCGTCCCGTCACCGCGCCGCCGATCAGGTTGACCTCGATGACCCGCCGCCAGGCTGCCGGGTCGGAGTCCACGAAGGGACCGCCCGCCGCGACACCGGCGTTGGCGACGACGATGTCGACCTTCCCGAACCGCTCCTTCACCTCGGCCGCGACCCTGGCCATCGCCTCGTGGTCGGTGACGTCGGCGTGCCACCAGTCGGCCTCGGTGTGCAGCCGCCCGGCGACCTCCTTGAGCTGCTCCGGCTCCAGGCCAACGAGCGCGATCCTCGCGCCGCGCGCGGACAGCTTGCGGGCGAGGAGCTCCCCGACGCCGCGGGCACCTCCGGTGACGACCGCGACCTGTCCTTCCAGGCTCACCCGGCTCATGCCTTCTCCTTCACTTCCAGGTACGTGTCGGTCAGTTCGCGGATCCTTGCGGTGACGGCCTCGGGGGCCTCCACAGGTGTCATATGCCCCATACCTGCCAGTTCGAGCAGTCCCACGCACTGCGGAAGGGCCTCGGCCATGGCGCGGGAGTGGACGGGCGGGGTGAGCCGGTCGGCGGTGCCGACCACGACCGCGACGGGCAGGTCGAGCCCCCGCAGGCCCGCCTCCAGGTCGAGCCCGGAGAGGACCCTGGACCAGCCGACGCGGGCCCCGCGCGGGCAGGCGTGCACGATCCGGGCGCAGGCGTCGACCCGCTCGGGCGCCGAACCGGGGCCCATCGTCGCGTACTTGAGGATCTTCTTCGAGACGGCGTTGACGGGCCCGAGCGGCGCCTTCGCGCCGAGGACGCCCCGGGTCAGCCGGGTGCGCCGGTCGCTCGGCCGGCCCGGGACGACGGTGGCCTCGGCGGTGAGCCGCGAGGGCCCGGTGGAGCAGAGCAGCGCGGCCGCCGCGTGCTCCCGGAAGCCCGGCCGGTCGGCCGCGGCCATGAGGGTCATGCCGCCCATGGAGTGACCGGCGAGGACGGCCTTCTCACCGGGGGCGAGTGTGCTCGCGAGGACCGCTTCGAGGTCGTCGGCGAGAGCGCGGGTGGCGTATCCGGAGGGCCCGGCGGGGGCCGGGGACCGGCCGTGGCCGCGCTGGTCGTAGGCGATGACCCGGTGGTCGGCGGCGAGGGCCCGTATCTGCTCGGCCCAGAACGCGATCGAGCAGGTCCAGCCGTGGGCGAGGACGACGACGGGCGCGCCCTCGGGGCCGTACACCTCGACGTGGATCCTGGCGCCGTCGGCGGAGACGGCGGTGAGCTCCCGGGGCGAGGTCGGTGAGGTCAGGTGCCGGCTCACGTGGCGGCCTCCTTCTTGCGGGAGGCGGTACGGGGCTTCGCAGCGGCGGTCTCCCCGGCGGCCTTCACGGGCTTGGGCGCGCGGATGACCTCGTACTCGGAGAGGTCGACCTGCCGGGTCTCGCGCCGGAACTCGCCGGTCGTGCCCGGCCACAGCGTGGTGTTGCGCCCGTTGGCGTCGAGGTACCAGCTCTCGCAGCCGCCCGCCTTCCAGACCGTCCGCTCCATCCGGGCCTGCACCTTGCGGTTCCAGGCGCCGACGGCGGAGGGCCGGACGGCGAGGGCCGCGCGCCCTCCGAGCACGTCGAGCTGGCGCAGGTAGTCGGCCATGTAGTTCAGCTGGGACTCGATCATCAGGATCATCGAGGAGTTCCCGAGGCCCGTGTTGGGGCCGATGACGGTCATGAAGTTGGGGAATCCGGCGGCGGTGGCGCCGCGCAGCGCCTCCATGCCGCCCTTCCAGGTCTCGGCGAGCGTCTTGCCCTCGGCGCCGACGACCCGCTCGGCGATCGGCATGTCGGTGACGTGGAAGCCGGTGCCGAAGACGATCGCGTCGACCTCGGTCTCGGTGCCGTCGGCGGCGACCACGGTCGAGCCGCGGACCTCGCGCAGGCCGGAGGCGACGACGTCGACGTTGGGCTGCGCGATCGCCGGGTAGTACGTGCTGGAGAGCAGGATGCGCTTGCAGCCGATGCGGTACGAGGGGGTCAGCTTGGCCCGCAGGACCGGGTCCTTGACGGCCTTCGCGATGTTGGCCTTGGCGAGCTTCTCGATGAGCCCGAGTTCGTTCGGGTGCTTGGTGAAGGCGCCGACCTGGAGTTCGCGGATGCCCCAGAGGAGCCCGCGGCGCAGGGTGCCGGTGACGGGCAGGGCGCGGTGGAGCCAGCGCTCGGGGCCGCTGATGGCCCGGTCCATGCGGCGCATGACCCACGGGGGCGTGCGCTGGAAGAGGGTCAGCTTCCCGACCTGCGGCTGGATCGCGGGCACGATCTGGATGGCGGAGGCGCCGGTGCCGATCATGGCGACGCGCTTGCCGGTGAGGTCGTAGTCGTGGTCCCAGCGGGCCGAGTGGAAGACCTTGCCGGGGAAGTCGGCGATGCCGGGGACGTCCGGGATCTTGGGGTCGGAGAGGGGGCCGGTCGCGGAGACGACGACCTCGGCGCTGAAGGAGCCCTGGCTGGTCTCGATCTCCCAGCGGAGCGCCTCGGCGTCCCACTCCATCCGCACGACCTCGTGGTTCAGTCGCAGGTGGGGGCGGATGCCGAAGGTGTCGGTGACGTGCTCCAGGTACGCGCGGATGTGGCGCTGTCCTGAGAAGGTCCGCGGCCAGTCGGGGTTGGGCGCGAAGGAGAAGGAGTAGAGGTGGGAGGGGACGTCGCAGGCGCAGCCGGGGTAGCTGTTGTCCCGCCACGTGCCGCCCACGGAGTCGGCCCGCTCCAGGACCACGAAGTCGGTGATCCCCTCGCGGCGCAGCCGGACGGCGGCGCCGAGGCCACCGAATCCCGATCCGATCACCGCCACACGTACCTGCTCGTGCTTCGCCATGCCGCCTCCCGCGTGCCCGGCCAATCACGCCAGCAATCACTGGCACAGTCGGGACTGTAGAGCAGCTCCATACCGAGCGGTAGGGGTCGGGCGAGGGAAAGTTACCGGCGGTACAACATAGGCTGGCGTCCGTGGCTGAAGGATCAGGCAGAGGGACAGGCGAAGGATCAGGACCGGACGCGGTGACACACGAGGGTGCACGCGAGGACCGGCGGGCCGGCACGGGCGCGAGCCCGCACCAGGTCACGCCCGTCACGCCCGAGCCCGAGGGTGTACGCGAGTACCGCATGGAGGAGCTGGCGGCCGCCGCCGGCATCACCGTGCGCACCCTGCGCTTCTACCGTGAGCGCGGACTGATCCCCCCGCCCCGCCGCGAGGGCCGGATCGCCTGGTACGACGAGCACCACCTGGCCCGGCTGCGCACGATCGCCGCCCTCCTGGAGCGCGGCCACACCCTCAACGGCATCGCCGATCTCACCACCGCCTTCGAGAGCGGGCGCAACGTCCGCGAGGTGCTCGCCCTCGGCGCTCCCAGCGAGGAGGAGCCGGTCCGCCTCACCCCCGAGGAACTCGCCGACCACTTCGCCGGCGAGGTCACCCCGGAGAACCTCGCCGCCGCCCTGGACCTCGGCTACCTCGTCACCGACGGCGAGGAGATCATCCACATCAGCCGCCGGCTGCTCGACGTCTCCGCCGCGCTCGTCCGCGAGGGCGTCCCGCTCGCCGAGGTCCTCAAGGCCGGCGCCCGCGTCCGCGAGCACGCGGACGCCCTCGCCGGGCTCTTCACCGACCTGCTGCGCACCCACGCGGCCGAGGACGACCTGTGGCGGCTGCGCCCGCTCGCGAAGAGCGTGGTGGAGGCGGAACTGTCGATGGCCCTCGACCGCCGCCTGGGCCCAGGAGCCCCGCCGCAAGGCCCCTGAGCACCGCCGACGCCCCTACAGCTCGTAGACGGCGGTCACGGGCGCGTGGTCGCTCCACCGCTCGGCATGGGTGGCGGCCCGCTCGACGTACGCCTTGACGGCCTTGGCGGCGAGCCCGGGGGTGGCGAGCTGGTAGTCGATGCGCCAGCCGCTGTCGTTGTCGAAGGCGCGGCCGCGGTAGGACCACCAGGAGTAGGGCCCCTCCTGCTCGGGGTGCAGGACGCGCACGACGTCCACGTACCCTCCGTCGCCCTCCTCCAGCACCTTCCCGAACCACTCCCGCTCCTCGGGGAGGAAGCCGGCGTTCTTCTTGTTGGCCTTCCAGTTCTTGAGGTCGGCCTCCTGGTGGGCGATGTTCCAGTCGCCGCAGACGACGACCTCGCGGCCGTCGGCGGCGGACCGCTCCCGGAGCTCCTTCAGGTACGGCAGGAACTCGCCCATGAACCGGTACTTCTCGTCCTGGCGCTCGGTGCCGACCTCGCCGGAGGGCAGGTAGAGGCTGGCGACGGTGACGCCGGGCAGGTCGGCCTCGACGTACCGGCCGCTGGTGTCGAACTCGCTCGACCCGAAGCCGACGCGCACCCGGTCGGGCTCGCGGCGCGTGTAGAGGGACACCCCGGCGCGCCCCTTGGCGGCGGCGGGCGCGTGGACGGTGAACCAGCCCTCGGGCGCCCGCACCTCCGGCGGCAGCTGCGCCTCCTCGGCGCGCACCTCCTGGAGGCAGACGGCATCGGCGGAGGTCCCGCCGAGCCACTCGACGAACCCCTTCTTGGCGGCGGCACGGAGACCATTGACATTCACGGACGTCACAGTGAGCATCCCGGGAGAATACCGACACCATGCCATCGCATACATGTACGATACTCCGCATGAACATCCAGCCCACGCCTTACGACCACCCCGACGCCGTCGCGCTCAACGACGCGGTCCAGGCGGAGTACGCCGTCCGCTACGGCGACGAGGGCGACGCCACACCGCTGGACGCCGGGATGTTCGTCCCTCCCCAGGGCCTCTACCTCCTCGCGTACGCCCCCTGGGGCGACCCGGTCGCCACGGGCGGCTGGCGCACCCAGGACAAGAACGACGAGGGCTACGAGAACGGCGACGCCGAACTCAAGCGCATGTACGTGATCCCCGATGCCCGCGGCCTGGGCCTGGCCCGCCGCATCCTCTCCGCCCTGGAATCCGACGCCCGCGAGGCCGGCCGCACCCGCATGGTCCTGGAAACGGGCACGGCCCAGCCGGAGGCGATAGCCCTCTACACCTCGAGCGGCTACGAACCGTGCGCCAAATTCGGCATGTACCGCGACTACGACAACAGCCGCTGCTTCGCCAAGCCGCTGATCTGAGGACCCCGGGGCGCCCCCAAGGGGGCGCTTCTCCACGGCACTTCCGGAAAAGCAGAAATCCCGCCCGATCTTTCGATCGGACGGGATTCCCGTTGTCTGTGGACCTGTGGGGATTTGAACCCCAGACCCCCTCGATGCGAACGAGGTGCGCTACCAGACTGCGCCACAGGCCCTTGCGACGTGTGAAACATTAGCATCCCGACCGGCTCAGGCAAAAATCCGTTCCCGCGCAGGTCAGCCGGGGCCGTCGCGGGCCCCTTCGGGTCATTCGTTGGCCGCCCGGGGGCGGTCGTCGTCCGCGTACTGGTCGAAGAGCGGGGTACGGCCGTGGTCGCGGTTGCGGCGCGGAGGGGTGGTGCGCTGGCGCGGCGCCGGCGACGGGGTGGGGGCCGGGTCGGCCACCGTGGAGGAGCGGGCCGCGCTCCAGGTCTCCGGGTCTGTGATGTCGATGCCGCTCGTGGCACGCGGGGCGACCGGGGCGGTGACGTACGTGGGGAGCGGGACCGGGACCGGGTCCCAGCTGTCGCCACGGGCCGGGCCGCGGTCGCGCTGCTGGTCGACCCACTCCGCGTGGTCGGTCTGCTCGACCAGGGCGCGCCGGTCCGCCTCCTGCGGGGAGGGTCCCGGGGCGGACTCGGGCGACAGCTCGGGCGTGGGCGCCGGACGTCGGCTCTCGCGGAGCCGCGCCGCCGCGGCCTCCGCGCGCCGCCGGTCCATCACGTACACGAAGCGGCGGCGTTCCTGGACCCGCAGGTGCACGATGTACGTGCTGAGGAGCAGCGCGGGCACGGCCGGCACCCACAGGAAGGCGACCCCGCCGACGGCGGCGACGACCGCGCCGAGGGTGAAGCCGGCGAAGAGCAGCGTCGTGGTGCGGCGGCGCCGGGCGAGGACCTTGCCGCGGCGGGCACGCTCGGCCGCCGCGCCCGTGGCGGGGCGTACCGGTGCCGGGGCGGGGTTCGGAGCGGGTTGCGGCGCCGGCTCCCGCTCGGGGAGTTCCAGGCGCGCTTCCGTTCTGGCCGCGGGCGCGGAAAACGCCCGGACGTCGACCGAGCTCAAATGCTCGGTTTCCGCGTCCGGGTCCACGTCGGGCGTCGGACCCTCCGCCGTACGGTCCCGCTGCTTGAGCTCCTTGGCATATCGGCGCTCCATGCCCGCCCGTCCGGAAAGCAGCCGGATGGCGGTGCTGAAGCGTTCCGTCGGACGGGCTTCATTCAGCTCGTCCTGCCTGCGGAGCCACATCGGTACCAAGTAGGCGGCCCAGGCCCCGACGATGACTGCGTAGATGAGGCCGCTGCTGCTCACGCCTCACACGGTAGAGGGGTTCGCGCGACGGCATCGGCCAATTGGCCCGGTGTGTCGCACGATCTGGCTGATATCACTGAACTTTTTTGTGATTGTTCAGATCGATTGACTGCCAACTACCGATTGAATTCGAACACTTATTTTATTCTCGCCTGATGCCAGCGGCGCAGCAGCCCCTCCGGCACCTCCTCCGCCGTCAGCGCGAAGACCAGATGGTCCCGCCACGCACCGTCGATGTGGAGGTAGCGGGGCCGCAACCCCTCATCGCGGAACCCCAGTTTCTCGACGACCCGGCGCGACGGCCCGTTCTCCGGACGGATGCACACCTCCATCCGGTGCAGACCGACCGAGCGGAAGCAGTGATCGACCGCCAGCGCGACCGCCGTCGGCATGACACCGCGTCCGGCCACCTCGCTGTCCACCCAGTAGCCCACGTGCCCGGAGCACATCGACCCCCAGGTGATGCCCGCGACGGTCAACTGCCCGACCAGCCGCCCCCGGTACTCGATCACGAACGGCAGCATCCGCCCGGCGTTCGCCTCCGACCGCAGATGGCGAACCATCTGACGGTACGTCGGCCGCTGCGTCACCGGCCCGCCCGGGGGCGGCGGCGGAACCGTCGCCTCCCAGGGCCGCAGCCACTCCCGGTTGCGCCGGTTCACCTCGCGCCAGGCCGCGTGGTCGCGCATCTTTATCGGACGGAGCATCACCTCTCCGTCCACGAGGACGACCGGCCAGGTCGGGATCACGACGTTCTCGGGTGGTCGCCGCCGCGGATCTGGTCGACGGCGTGCCGCAGGATCGGCTCCAGGACGGTCAGCCCGTCCCGTACCCCGCCGGAAGACCCCGGCAGGTTCACGATCAGCGTGCCGTCCGCGACCCCCGCGAGGCCCCGCGAGAGCGCCGCCGTCGGCACCTTCTCCCGGCCGTACGCCCGGATCGCCTCCGGAATGCCCGGGATCTCCCGCTCCAGGACCCGGCGGGTCACCTCGGGCGTCTCGTCGGTGGGCGAGATGCCCGTACCGCCGGTGGTCACGATCGCGTCGTACCCCGCGGCGATCCCGGCCCGCAGCGCCGCCTCGACGGGCGCCCCGTCCGGGACGACCTGCGGGCCCTCCACGGTGAAGCCCATCCGGGCGAGGGCCTCGGCGATCAGCGGACCGCCCTTGTCCTCGTACACCCCGGCAGCCGCCCGGTTCGAGGCCGTGACGACCAGGGCCGAGTAGGCCGCCGCGCCCGTCGCCGACGAGGCCCCGGCCCCGTGCGGCTCGCGCGCCTCGTGTCCCGCGTGCTCCTCGCGCTCCTCGTGCTCGTGCACGCCCGACACCCGGCCACCGCGGCTCACGACTCGCTCCGCGTCCAGTGGCCCGACTTTCCGCCCGTCTTCTCCTCCACCCGTACGTCGGAGATGACCGCGCCCTTGTCGACCGCCTTCACCATGTCGACCACCGTCAGGGCCGCCACCGAGACCGCCGTCAGGGCCTCCATCTCGACGCCCGTCCGGTCCGTGGTCTTCACCGTCGCCAGGATCTCGACCGCGTCGTCGGTGACCGCCAGGTCCAGGGTCACGCCCGACACGGCCAGCGGGTGGCAGAGCGGGATGAGGTCCGGGGTCTTCTTGGCGCCCATGATCCCGGCGATCCGGGCCGTGGCGAGCGCGTCGCCCTTCGGGACGCCCTCGCCGCGCAGCAGCTCGATCACGCGCGGCGAGACGAGCACCCGCCCGCTGGCGCGCGCCGTGCGGGACGTGACGTCCTTCGCCGAGACGTCGACCATGCGGGCCGCGCCCGCCTCGTCGATGTGGGTGAGACCTTGCTGCGTGCTCATCGCCGTGACACTCCCGGTCGCTGTGTGGGACGACACCGTACCCCCACCCTCGCCCCCTCAGCCGAGGAGGACCACTTCCAGCTCGGCACCCGGCTCCACGCTCTCCGTCTCCTCCGGGACCACGAGCAGGCAGTCCGCGTGCGCGAGGGCCGCGATCAGATGGGAGCCCGCACCGCCCACCGGAGTGACGGTGCCCGCCGCCGGGTCGTACGTCCCCCGGAGGAACTGCCTCCGCCCGGCGGGCGAGGACAGCGCCTTGTCGGCGGCCAGCTCGGCCCGCACCCGGGGCCGGTGCAGGTCCTCGACGCCCATCAGGGCCCGGATCGCGGGCCGGACGAACAGCTCGAAGGAGACGTACGAGGAGACCGGGTTGCCCGGCAGGGCGAGCAGCGGGATCTGCTCGGCGCCGATCGCGCCGAAGCCCTGGGGCTTGCCCGGCTGCATGGCCAGCTTGCGGAAGTCGACCTGCCCGTCGGCGGTCAGCGCCTCCTTGACCACGTCGTACGCGCCGACGCTCACGCCGCCCGTGGTCACGATCAGATCGGCCCGGATGAGCTGGTCCTCGATGGTGGCGCGCAGCGACTCGGCGTCGTCGGCGACGGCCCCCACCCGGTACGCGAGCGCGCCCGCGTCCCGCGCGGCCGCGGCGAGCGCGAAGCTGTTGGAGTCGTGGATCTGGCCCTCGCCCAGCGGCTCGCCCGGCTGGACCAGCTCGCTGCCGGTGGACATGACGACCACCCGGGGGCGGGGCCGCACCCGGACGGTGCCGCGGCCGATCGCGGCGAGCAGCCCGATCTGCGGCGGCCCGAGCACCGTGCCGGCCGACAGGGCCAGCTCCCCGGCCCGTACGTCGCTCCCCCGCTCGCGGACATGGGCGCCGGCCTCCGCGGCGCGGTGCACCCGGACCTCGCCGGACGCGCCCTCGGGGGCGGCGCTCGCGGCGGTCATGCCGGTGGCCGCGCCCCCGCCCGTACCGCCGTCGGTCCACTCGACGGGGACGACGGCCTCGGCGCCGGGCGGCAGCGGGGCGCCGGTCATGATCCGGGCGGCCTGGCCGGGGCCGACCTCGGGCAGGCCGCCGGCGCCCGCCGCGACGTCGCCGACGACGGTCAGGACGGCGGGGAACTCCTCGGTGGCCCCGGCGACATCGGCGACCCGGACCGCGTACCCGTCCATGGAGCTGTTGTCGAAGGGCGGCAGCGCGACCGGCACCGTCACGTCCTCGACGAGGACACAGCCCTGCGCGTCGAGGAGTTGCAGCTCGATGGGTTCGAGCGGGCCGACCGTCGCGAGGATGTCGGCCAGGTGCTCGTCCACCGACCACAGCCCGCGCGCGGGCCCCGCGCAGGGGTCGGCCACCTTCTCCTCGTCGCCATGGACGTGATCGCCGTGGTCGTGGCCGTCGTGGTCCTGGCCGTCGTGATCGTGGTCGTCGTGGGACGGCGACGGTGCCGCGCTGCTGCTCAAGGTGCTACATCTCCTCGCTGACGTATCTCCGGAGCCAGGCCCGGAAGTCCGGTCCCAGATCTTCACGTTCGCACGCGAGTCTGACAATGGCACGCAGATAGTCACCGCGGTCACCGGTGTCATAACGACGGCCCTTGAAGACGACGCCGTGCACCGGGCCGCCGATCTTCTCGTCCGAGGCGAGCTTCTGCAGCGCGTCCGTCAGCTGGATCTCCCCGCCGCGGCCCGGTTCGGTCTCCCGCAGCATCCCGAAGACGGCCGGATCCAGCACATAACGGCCGATGATCGCGTAGTTGCTGGGCGCCTCGTCCGCGTCCGGCTTCTCGACCAGGTCCGTCACCTTCACGACGTCCGCATCGACGGTCGCCTCGACCGCCGCGCAGCCGTACAGATGGATCTGCGAGGGCTCGACCTCCATGAGGGCGATCACGCTGCCGCCCTCGCGCTCCTGGATCTCCACCATCCGCGCGAGCAGCGGGTCGCGGGGGTCGATCAGGTCGTCGCCGAGGAGCACCGCGAAGGGCTGGTCGCCGACGTGCGGGGCGGCGCAGAGCACGGCGTGGCCGAGGCCGCGCGGGGCGCCCTGGCGCACGTAGTGCATGGTGGCGAGGTCGCTGGACTCCTGGACCTTGGAGAGGCGTTCGGCGTCGCCCTTCCGCGTCAGGGCCTCCTCCAGCTCGTAGTTCCGGTCGAAGTGGTCCTCCAGGGGACGCTTGTTCCGGCCGGTGATCATCAGGACGTCGGAGAGGCCGGCCGCGACGGCCTCCTCGACGACGTACTGGATGGCCGGCTTGTCGACGACCGGCAGCATCTCCTTCGGCGTCGCCTTGGTCGCCGGGAGGAAGCGGGTACCGAGGCCTGCGGCGGGGATGACAGCCTTGCTGATCCGGCCGAGCCTGGGGAGCAAGTGATTCATGCGGTGCACCTTAGCCGTTCGGAATGAGAGGAAGATGTGGCTTCGGTTAACTTCCTTCACATAAAGACAGTTTCGAGAGTTTGGCGAATTCGCATGGGGCCGACATGACACCTGAGATGTCCGAAAAGACCGTGCTGCGCAGCCGACTTCTGGCCGCCCGCGCCGCGCTGAGCACCGACTCCCTGGCCCGCACGGCCGAATCCCTCGCCCGCTGGGGACTGGAACTCGCCGAACTCGCGCAGGCGTCCACCGTCGCCGCCTATGTGTCCGTGGGCCGCGAGCCGGGCACGCGCGCGTTGCTCGACGCGCTCCACGCGCGCGGGGTGCGGGTCCTGCTCCCCGTGCTGCTCCCCGACAACGACCTGGACTGGGCGGCGTACGAGGGCCCGGAGGGGCTCGCGAAGGCCGGCCGGGGTCTGCTCGAACCGGTCGGGCCCCGACTGGGCCCCGAGGCCGTGTGCGCCGCCGACGCCGTCCTGCTGCCGGGCCTCGCGGTCGACGGGCGGGGGATGCGGCTCGGCCGGGGCGGCGGCTCGTACGACCGGGTGCTCGCCCGGCTCACGCGCGCGGGTGCCGATCCGGCCCTCGTGGTGCTCCTCTACGCGGACGAGGTGGTCGCGCGGGTCCCGGAGGAACCGCACGACCACCCCGTGCACGCGGTGGTGACCCCGGAGGGAGTCACCCGCTTCCGGCCCTGATCAGGGCTTCAGCTTCAGCGTGTCCTTCGTCGCCGCGTCCACGGCCGCCTTGCCGTAGGCCCAGTCGTACAGGTCGCCCTTCGCCCACGCGTCCGTCTGGTCGGTGTAGTGGGAGTTGAAGGCGTGACCGGAGGCGCCGGTGAGGTTGATCCACCGGGACCTGTCCCAGTCGCCGACGTTGACGACCATCCGCATCGACGGCACCCAGATGACCTCGTAGCCGCCGGCCGCGTTCCAGCCGGTGGCGTCGACGGCCGCCTCGCCGCCGCCCAGGTTCCAGGGGCCGCGGTTGAGGAGCTGCTGCACCACGCCGGGGCCCGCGGTGCCGAGGGTCTGGTTCTTCAGGGTCAGCTGGTGCAGCCGGCCCCAGCTCCAGGTGGAGACGTCCTTGCCGAGCTTGGCGGTCAGCTCCCAGCGCGCGTCCTTCATGGCGCGGGCGAGCAGCTGGTCACGGGTCTCGGTGGCCTGGTCGGTGCGGTTGCCCGGGGTGACCCACCACTCGCTCTTCTCCTGCTTGAGGAGTGGGCGGACCACCTCGTACCAGCGGTCGCCGCCGTCCGGCTGAGCCGAGTCGGGGTCGCGCTGGCCGCATTCCCGTACGAGCTTGTTCTGCTCGTCGACCGGGCCGGTGGCGTCGGCCGGGCGCACGTTGATGCAGTCGCCCTCGGGGCGGAGCTCCTTGGGCAGCTTGTTGCCGAAGGACAGCTTGAGGACGTTGCGCCAGACCGCGTTGAAGTAGGCGGCGGCGGCCGAGTCGGGCTCCTGGGTGTAGTCCCAGCCCTCGAGCAGCTTCTGCGCCTCGCGGACGTACGGGTCCGAGATGTCGATCTTCAGCAGGAGCGGGTTCAGGAGGGTCGCGATCTCGCTGCGGTTGTCCGTCTGCATGGTCCGCATGTCGTCCGGCGAGATCTTTCCGCCGTCCTTGATCTTCGACTCGATCAGGTCGTTGATCCGCTGGCTGCGCGAGCCGTAGCCCCAGTCCTTGGTGAGCAGGTCGGGGTAGTTCTCGGCGTCGATCACGGCCTGGTTGGCGGTGACGATGTAGCCGCGCTTCGGGTTGTACTCGTAGGGCAGCTGCTCGAAGGGGATGTACCCCTTCCACCGGTACGAGGAGTCCCAGCCGGGTGCGGGCAGGGTGCCGTCGCCCTTGGTGCGCTGCGGGATCTTGCCCGGGGACTGGTAGCCGATGTGGCCCTCGGTGTCGGCGTAGATCAGGTTCTGCGAGGGGACCTCGAAGTTCTTGGCGGCGGCCCGGAACTGGTCGAAGTCCTTGGCGCGGTCGAGGGCGAAGATCGCGTCCATCGACTTGCCCGGCTGGAGGGCGGTCCACTGGAGGGAGACGCCGTAGCCGGTGCCGCGGTCGGGGGCGGCGTTGCCCACGGGGGCCTTCTGGCCGACCTTCTCCAGGTCGGTGGAGCGGTCGGAGACGAGCGGGCCACGGTCGGTGGAGCGGACGGTGATCGTCCGGTCCTCGCCGCCGGCGACCTTGATGATCTCGTCGCGGACCGTGAAGGGCTTGACCTTGCCGTCGACGAGGTAGCCGTCGGGGCCGATCTTCTCCAGGTAGAGGTCGGTGACGTCGGCGCCCAGGTTGGTGAGACCCCAGGCGATCTTGTCATTGTGTCCGATGATCACACCGGGCATGCCGGAGAAGGTGTAGCCGGAGACGTCGTAACGGCAGGTCGCCGAGACCGAGCGGCAGTGCAGGCCCATCTGGTACCAGAGGGACGGCAGCTGGGGCGCGAGGTGCGGGTCGTTGGCGAGCAGCGGCTTGCCGGAGGTCGTGTACTGCCCGGAGACGACCCAGGAGTTCGAGCCGATGCCGTTGCCGTTGGGGCCGAGGAGGGCGGGCACGCCGTCCAGGACCTCCGAGAGCGCGCCGAGCTGGGACTGCGCACCGGAGCCGGAGGAGTCGGAGGAACCGGAGGAGGAGCCGGAGCCGCTGCCGGGAACGCTGCCCGGGGTCTCGCCGGTGCTCAGGCCGTCGTCGCCGTCGCCCGCCGTGCCCTTCGGGTCGAACTTCCCGGTGGACTCGTCCACCGCGCCGCGGTCGACGATCGGCTGGTGGAGCGCGTACGGGTAGTCCGGGTACAGCTGCTTGATCTGGCTCGCGCTCATCCGGCTCGTCATCAGCGAGCGGTCGATCTCGTCCTGCATGTTGCCGCGCAGGTCCCAGGCCATCGCCTTGAGCCAGGCCACCGAGTCGACCGGCGTCCACGGCTCGATCGCGTAGTCGTTGGTGAGGGCCAGGGCCGCGTACTCGACGGAGACGTCGGCGGGGTCCCGGTCCTTCAGATAGGCGTTGACGCCCTCCGCGTACGCCTGGAGGTACTTCTTCGTCTCCGGCGACAGGACCTTGTCGTACTCCTGCTGCGCGACCCGGCGCCAGCCGAGCGTGCGCAGGAAGGAGTCCGTCTCGACCTGGCTGTCGCCGAACATCTCGGAGAGCCGGCCCGCGGTCACATGCCGCCGGACGTCCATCTCGTAGAAGCGGTCCTGCGCCTGGACGTAGCCCTGGGCGCGGAAGAGGTCCGTCTCGTTGTCGGCGTAGATCTGCGGGACGCCGTTCGCGTCGCGCTTCACCTCTACCTCGCCGGACAGACTGTCGAGCCGGATCTCGCCCGTGGTCTGCGGGAACGAGGCCCGGACGGTGCTCACACCCCAGAACCCGCCGTATCCGACGCCCGCGACCAGAGCGAGGACCAGGACGAGGAGGATCAGGCGGGCGCGCCGCCCTTTCTTCTTGGCGGGAGGCGCGGTCGTGTTGGAGGGCATCGCTGTCCTTCGAGGGGCAGGGTGGTCCTGGAGTACGGGAGCAACCTTAGGCGCAGCGCCTGGAGGGCCCGGACGCGGTGTCCGGAAGAGAACCGTACTGGCGAGCGAGGAGGTGCAAAGACGGCGTCAAGAAAACGTTAAAGATTAGGTAAGGTAACGAAGTGTCTGCCTCTGGAGGACCGATCCAGCGGCACGCGACGGCCGCTGGAAGAACGGTCCAGCTGCATGTGAGGGGAAGGAACGGCCACTGACTGTCCACGAGCTCAACGAACTCCTGCTCATCAGCTCCCTCGTGCTGCTGATCGCGGTCGCGGCCGTACGGATCTCGTCCCGGAGCGGGCTCCCCAGCCTGCTGCTCTATCTCGGCATCGGCATCGCCATCGGCCAGGACGGCATCGGCAACGTCGCCTTCGACAACGCGGAGCTGACGCAGGTCATCGGCTACGCCGCCCTCGTCGTGATCCTCGCCGAGGGTGGCCTCGGCACGAAGTGGAAGGAGATCAAGCCGGCGCTGCCCGCCGCGGTCGTCCTCTCCACCGTCGGCGTCGCGGTGAGCGTGGGCATCACGGCCGCCGCCGCCCACTACCTCGTGGGCCTCGACTGGCGACAGGCCCTGATCATCGGCGCCGTCGTCTCCTCGACCGACGCCGCCGCGGTCTTCTCCGTGCTGCGCAAGGTCCCCCTGCCGTCACGGGTCACTGGTGTCCTGGAGGCCGAGTCCGGCTTCAACGACGCCCCCGTCGTCATCCTCGTCGTCGCCTTCTCCACGGCGGGACCGGTCGACGACTGGTACGTCCTCGTCGGCACGATCGCCCTCGAACTCGCCATCGGCGTCGCCGTGGGTCTCGCCGTCGGCTTCCTCGGCGCGTACGGGCTGCGGCACGTCGCCCTGCCCGCCTCCGGCCTCTACCCGATCGCCGTCATGGCCATCGCCGTCGTCGCGTACGCCGCCGGCGCCATGGCCCACGGCTCCGGCTTCCTCGCCGTCTACCTGGCCTCGATGGTCCTCGGCAACGCCAAGCTGCCGCACGCGCCCGCGAACCGGGGCTTCGCCGAGGGACTCGGCTGGATCGCCCAGATCGGCATGTTCGTCCTGCTCGGGCTGCTCGTCACCCCGCACGAGCTCGTCCACGACTTCTGGCCCGCCGTCGTCATCGGCCTGGTCCTGACCGTGGTCGCCCGGCCCATGGAAGTCCTGGTCAGCCTGCTGCCCTTCCGCATCCCCTGGCAGGAACAGGCGCTGATGTCCTGGGCCGGCCTGCGCGGAGCCGTCCCCATCATCCTGGCCACCATCCCGATGGTGTCGGACATCGAGGGCAGCGAGCGGATCTTCAACATCGTCTTCGTGCTCGTCGTCGTCTACACCCTCGTCCAGGGCCCGACCCTGCCCTGGCTGGCGAAGGCCCTCAAGCTCGGCGACTCCGGGGAGGCGGCCGACCTCGGCGTCGAGTCCGCGCCCCTGGAGCGGCTGCGCGGCCATCTGCTCTCCGTCGCCATCCCGGAGCACTCCCGGATGCACGGGGTCGAGGTCGCCGAGCTGCGACTGCCCGCCGGATCGGCCGTCACCCTCGTCGTACGGGAGGAGACGAGCTTCGTCCCGGGGCCCGCGACCGTCCTGCGGCGCGGCGACGAACTCCTCGTCGTCGCGACCGACCCGGTACGCGACGCCACGGAACGACGGCTGCGCGCGGTCGGCCAGGGCGGCAAGCTCGCCGGCTGGCTGGGCACGGGGGGCGCCACGGCGGTCAGCGAGCCGCACGGCACCGAGATGCGCTTCCACCGCCATGACCAGAAACGAACATCCGGTTAATCCGAGGCATTAATTCAAGGGCAGGAGCGTTTTCCCAGGCAGGAAGACGCTCCTCCCTGTACCATGAAGGCACACCTGATCGAACCAACTCTGCCTGACGCAGAGCTGGCGCGACCGTATGGCGGCCGTGGCGCCCCTCCGCAGTGGGGCCGGCCCGGTATCTACCGCAGTAACGCGCATGAGGACAGCTCTCGGCGACACCCGCACCACCGTGCCGGGGCGCGCTACCAGGCGGCAGAAAGGCCAGGACCGTGGCGTCCACGGTCATCTCGGACAAGCGGCCCGGCTACGGGCAGCTTCTGCGCACACCCGGTGCGTTGTCCTTCCTGCTCCCCGGCTTCGCCGCCCGGCAGCCCTTCGCGATGCTGACCATCGGCATCGTCCTGCTCGTCCAGCACACCACCGGCTCCTTCGGCAGCGCCGGCGCGGTCGCCGCCGTCACCGGCGTCTCGATGGCGCTGTTCGCACCGCAGAGCGGCAAGCTCGCCGACCGCTTCGGCCAGCGCGCCGTCCTGCTCCCGGGCGTCCTCGTCCACACCGCGTCCGTCATCCTGCTCGTGGTGCTCGCCCTGAGCGGCGCCCCGCTGTGGGTCCTGTTCCTGGCCGCCGTGCCCGCCGGCGCCTCCGTGCCCCAGGTCGGGCCGATGGTCCGGGCCCGCTGGGCCGCCAAGCTGGACGGCACCCCGCTGATGCCGACGGCCGCGGCCTTCGAGTCCGTCACCGACGAGTTCACCTTCGTCGTCGGCCCCGTCCTCGCGACCGCCCTGTGCACCGGCGTCCACCCGGCCGCCGGTCTGATCGCCGAGGCCGCCCTCACCCTCTTCGGCGGGCTCTTCTTCGCCGCTCAGCGCGCCACCCAGCCCGCGTTCGGCATCTCCGCGGCCGGCTCCTCCGAGCCGCGCCGCTCGGCGCTCTCCATCCCCGGCGTCCGTGTCCTCGTCGTCGCCTTCCTCGGCATCGGCTCCGTCTTCGGCGGCATGCAGGTCTCCCTCACCGCCTTCTCCGAGGAGATCGGCAACCCCGGCGCCAACGGTCTGCTGTACGGGATCTTCGCCGCCGGCAACATGCTCGCGGGCATCGCCATGGGCGCCGTCGCCTGGAAGGTCGGCCCCCGCCGCCGCCTGATCCTCGGCTACGCCGGCCTCACCGTGGCCGCGTCGCTGCTGTGGACCACGCACTCGGTGCTGCTCCTCGGCGCCCTCGGTCTGGTCGTGGGTCTGTGCATCGCCCCGGCCCTGATCACCGGCTACACCATCGTCGAGACCCTGATCCCGGCGTCCGCCCGTACCGAGGCCTTCACCTGGCTCACCGGCGCCGTCGCGCTCGGCCAGGCCGCGGCCGTCACGGTCGCCGGCCGCCTCGCCGACGCCCACGGCGCGAGCACCGGATTCCTGGTGCCGATGGTGGGCACGGCGCTCGCTCTGGCCACGCTCCTCGCCCTGCGGTCGCGCCTCAAGCCGCGCGAGACGAGCCGCGTCGCGGCGCGTGGTATCGGTCACCGCGTGCCGGTGGCGGTGGACTGAACCCGCGGAATACGTCAGTATGGATTGTCGTTAGCACTCGATGAGTGTGAGTGCCAGGAGGAAGACAAGTGCCGACCTACCAGTACCAGTGCACCGAGTGCGGCGAAGGCCTCGAGGCGGTGCAGAAGTTCACCGATGACGCGCTGACCGAGTGCCCCCAGTGCAAGGGCCGCCTGAAGAAGGTGTTCTCGGCCGTCGGCATCGTCTTCAAGGGATCCGGCTTCTACCGGAACGACAGCCGCGGCTCGTCGTCCAGCAGCTCGCCGGCCGCGTCGAAGTCCTCGACCCCGTCGTCGTCCTCGTCCTCGACGTCGGACGCGAAGCCGGCCGCGTCGACCTCTTCGTCGTCCGCCTCCGCCTCCTCGACGTCCTCGTCGAGCACCGGAAGCTCGGCCGCCTGACCCCTGCGCGAGCCTGATTTCAGGACGCAGTCCGTACGTTCTTCGCCGAGGGCCCCGTCGTTCGCGACGGGGTCCTCGGCGTTCCCCGGTGCCCCGCATAGGGTGATCGCCATGGCGAACCAAGGCGCGTACGCGGACATCGGCGTGATCGGCGGCTCCGGCTTCTACTCCTTCCTGGAGGACGTCACGGAGGTGTCCGTCGACACCCCGTACGGCAGCCCCAGCGACTCCGTCCTCCTCGGCGAGATCGCCGGCCGGCAGGTCGCCTTCCTCCCCCGCCACGGCCGCGGCCACAGCGTCCCGCCGCACCGCATCAACTACCGCGCCAACCTCTGGGCCCTGCGCTCCGTGGGCGTCCGGCAGATCCTCGGGCCCTGCGCCGTCGGCGGACTCCGCGAGGAGTACGGGCCGGGCACGCTCGTCGTCCCGGACCAGCTCGTCGACCGCACGAAGGCCCGTGCGCAGACCTACTTCGACGGGGAGCGGCGGGCCGACGGGGCCGTGCCGCGCGTCGTCCATGTGACCTTCGCCGACCCGTACTGCCCGGACGGGCGGCGGGTCGCGGTCAAGGCCGCCCGGGGGCGGGGCTGGGACCCGGTCGACGGCGGCACGATGGTCGTGATCGAAGGACCCCGTTTCTCCACCCGGGCGGAGTCCCGGTGGCACGCGGCGGCCGGCTGGTCGGTCGTCGGCATGACCGGCCACCCCGAGGCCGTCCTCGCCCGTGAGCTGGGCCTCTGCTACACCTCGCTGGCGCTCGTCACCGACCTGGACGCGGGCGCCGAGACCGGCGAGGGCGTCTCCCACACCGAGGTGCTGCGGGTGTTCGGCGAGAACGTGGGACGGCTGCGGGAGGTGCTGTTCGACGCGGTGGGCGCGCTGCCCGCGACGATGGACCGGGACTGCCTGTGCACGCATGCGCACGACGGCTGGGACCTGGGGATCGAGCTGCCGTAAACCCCCTGGGAGGATGAGGGAGTTGTCCACAGGCGGTGGGTGATCCCCAGGCCGGAGCGGGAAATCGGCGCGGATCGGAGAGTGGGAGCCGATCCCATTCCCGACCAGGACGGCGGCGCCCACGATGACGCACACCTTCCCCTCCCCTTTCCCCTCCCCTGTTCCGGCGCCGTGCGTGGTGCCGCCCTTCGAGCCCCTGCGGGTGCGGGGCGCCCGGCTCCGGCTGCGCAGGGCGCTGCGACGGGGGCGCTGGGCCCCCGCGGTGCTCCTGGCCCTGGTGGCGGCGGCCCTCGCCGTCGCGAGCGGCGGGCCGCCACCGGTAGGCGCGGCGGCGCCTCCGCCGGGCGACCGGATCGCCCCCACCGCGGCGCGCGCCCGGCCGTCCGTCGCCGTCCGGCTGGTGTCCGCTCCGGTACGGATCGCCGACGCCGCGACCGTACGGCTGCTGCGCCCCGGTGACCGGGTCGACGTGATCGCCGCGCCCAACTCGCCGCTCGGCGGGGAGGGTGAGGCCCGGGTCGTCGCGACGGGCGCCCGAGTGGCCGAAGTTCCGCACCCGGGTGAGACTCGTTCGGACGGAGGGGCGCTCGTCGTCCTGTCGGTGCCACGGTCGACGGCCGCCGCGCTGGCAGGCGCCGGTGTCACGTCCCAACTGGCGGTGACAGTGTGCTGATTCGTACTGACACCCTGTCAAGTCACTGGTCCGTGTGTACGGATTGGACGGCTCTGTGCCGTTCGCGGCCTAATGGCACCGCACACAGCAGTACAAGCGACGAAAGGCACCTTGGTGGCCGAGAAGAAGGAAAGTCTGATGGGCGGCTTCAAAGCCTTCCTGATGCGTGGCAACGTGATCGACCTGGCAGTGGCCGTCGTCATCGGTGCCGCGTTCACCAACATCGTGAACTCGGTGGTCAAGGGCATCATCAACCCGGTCGTCGGCGCCTTCGGCACCAAGGACCTGGAGAGCTACTCGTCCTGCATCAAGGACTCGTGCGCGGTCGTCAACGGCGAGGTGCAGGGCATCCAGCTCCAGTGGGGCCTGGTCCTCAGCGCGGTTCTCAGCTTCCTGATCACCGCGGCCGTCGTCTACTTCCTGATGGTCCTGCCCATGGCGAAGATCCTCGCGAAGCGTGCGGCGCACGACAAGGCGAAGGAGGGCGTCGCGGAGACCATGGAGATCAGCGAGCTGGAGGTCCTCAAGGAGATCCGCGACCACCTGGTCTCCCAGCGCGGCCCCGCCACGGGTACGGGATCGGGGACGGGCACGGGTTCCGGCGGCGGTTCGGGGACGCACCCCACCTCCTGACCGACAGCTCGTGCCGGTGTCAGAGGTGGTGCGGCGGCTTCTCGTCGAGGAAGCGCGCGAGGTCGGTGGCGCTGTCGCCGCCGGCCGGAGGCCGCTCGCCCCATCCACGGTCCGTGTCGTCCGCGGACTGCTGGTCCAGCGGATCGTCGAAGACGAGTGCCGGCTTCGGACTGTTCTCGGGGCTGGGACGTACACCGGGCCGCTTCGCGTCTCGCGGTCCGTGGGCGGGGGCGGTGCTCATACCTCAAGGGTACGCCCGCCACCCCGCCCCGAACCCCTCTGATCTGCGTATCCCCGCTACTTCTGACGCCCCTCAGCGATCCTTCGGGTCGATCAGCCAGAGGCCGAACACCACGAGGAACGACAGGCAGAGGAAGCCCGCGCCCCACCAGGCGGTGCCGGTGTCCCCTGCCATCCACTCGTCGACGACGATCGTCAGCCCCCAGAGCTGGCCGATGACCACCGTGAGCGCCAGCGTGAGGCGGGCCGTCAGCTTCGAGGAGCGCTCCGGCTCCTGCTCCGTACCGGCTCCCGGCCCCGGCCCGGTGTGGGTGATCCGCGGGTCGCCGTATCCGCTGGTGGGGCGGATCTGCGGATACCGCTCGTGCACGGGACGGTTCAGACGCGGCTGCGCGCTGCCCGGGGTGTACGCCGGGGGCCGGGGGGCCGCCGGAGCGGCGGGCGCCGAGGGCGCCGACGGCGCCCCGGGGGCGACGGGGGTGGCGGGGGCGACAGGGGGCTTCGCCGGTTCCGGGGCTTCCGGGTCGCGGGGGAAGGCGTCCTCGGTCATGTGCGCTCACTCCTCTCCGGCACCGCGCCCCGCGCGGACGCGCCGGGGCAGCCCAGCCGGTCGGCGAGTTCGGGACGGTCGTCGCCGAGCTGGCGGCAGAGGCCCTCGCGGGCGCTCTCGCCCGAGCGGGCCGTGCCGATCGCCCAGACGCTGCCGTCGGCCTCCTCCACGAGCAGCACCTTCGGCAGTCCCCGGGGCGGCGGGCCGGCCGTGACCTCCCCCGTACGGGCGTCGAAGATGCCTTCGTGGCAGGGGCAGTACAGCTCGCCCTCGCTGCCGCGGTCCTTGCGCCAGAGCACGGCGCAGGCGAGGTGGGTGCAGACGGCGGAGTAGCCGGCGAGGGTGCCGTCCTCCAGGCGGACGGCGACTGCGCGGTCCTCGGAACCGGGGTAGCGGAAGGCGAGCGACTCCCCGGGCAGGATCACGTCCGCGATCTTCTTCACCTCGGGTGGCCCGTCGCTGTCCCCGTGCCGGTGCAGGATGCCGGAGGCGACGGCGACACCGCCGACGGCGAGGCCGCCGGAGACGGTGGCGACGATCCGCAGGTAGTCGCGGCGGGTGGTGAGCGAGTCTGCGGCGATCCGGTCGTGGAGCGCTTCCTGGGCCGCGTCGGAGCGGGGGTCCGGTGCGGGCGGCTGGGGATCGGTGACGCTCAACGGACATCCCTTCCATTGATCTCGACGACGGGAAGGCCCCCGGGGACCGGCCACTGGACCTTGTCGGCGGGGACGACCATCGCCACACCGGTGGAGACGGTCGTGGAGCCGAAGGTGAAGGAGTCGGCGACCTGGACGCCGGGGCGTTCGGCCTGGAGCTCTTCGAGGGTTCCGTAGAAGAGGGCGCCGGTGGGACAGACGGTGGCGCACATCGGGGCGAGGCCGTAGGCGGTGCGGTCGTAGCAGAGGTTGCACTTCATCTGGAGCTTCGCCTGGAGGTCGATCTTGGGGACGCCGAACGGGCAGGCGTTGACGCAGTTGGCGCAGCCGATGCAGCGGGTGGTGTCGGCCTGCTGCACGACGCCGTCGGCGGTGACGAGGATCGCGTCGGCGGGGCAGACCTCGGCGCAGGGGGCGACGGGGTCCTCGCAGTGCATGCAGACGGTGGGGAGGGAGGCGACGGAGTGGCCCTCGTCGGGGTAGTCGAGGTGGATCATCGACTTGCCCCGGTGGGAGTCGCATTCGCGGCAGGCGGAGACGCAGGCCTGGCAGCCGATGCAGCGGCCCGGGTCGATGAAGATCGTGCGGCCCATCATGTGCGGGTCAGCTCCTCTCCGCGGTGCCGCGGCCCTGGGGGGAGGTGGGGGGCAGCGGGTCGGTGCGGGAGACCTGGGTCTCCGGGTAGGCCTGGTGTCCTGGTGCGGTGGGTGGGGCGGGGACCTCGTCGATCCGCTCGGCGGCCTCGATGCGGGCGGCGCAGACCTTGTACTCCGGAATCTTGGAGCGGGGGTCGAGGGCGTCGATGGTGAGGGCGTTGGCCGCGGTGGGGACCGGCCAGTGGTACGGGACGAAGACGGTGTCGGGGCGGATGGCCTCGGTGACGAGGGCGGGGAAGACCTCGCTGCCGCGGCGGGTGACGACCCGGACGGGGTCGCCGTTGCGGAAGCCGTGGGAGGGGTGGACCTCGGCCCAGGGGCGCGGGGTCTGTTCCACGAGGGCGCCCAGACGGCGGGTCTGGTTGCCGGAGAGGAAGTGGGCGACGGTACGGCCGGTGGTCAGCGAGAGGGGGAACTCCTCGCTGTACGGGTCCATGGGCGGGTGCCATTCGACGACCTGCATGTGGATCGTGCCGTCGGGGTGGTAGGTGCGGCCGTTCTCGAAGAGGCGGGGAGTGCCGGGGTGCTCGGTGGTGGGGCACGGCCAGGCGATGCCGCCGGTCTCCTCCAGGCGCTCGTAGGTGATGCCGTAGTAGTCGTTGACGGTTCCGGCGGAGGCGATGCGGAGTTCCTCGAAGACGGAGCGGGAGTCGGGGAACTCGAACTTGTCGCCGGCGCCGAGCCGGCGGGCGAGTTCGCAGATGACCCAGGTGTCGGTGCGGACGCCGGCCGGGGGTTCCTGGGCCTTGTTGTGCTTGACGACCCGGGCCTCGGCGTTGGCCATGACGCCCTCGTCCTCGGCCCACACGGTGACGGGGAAGACCACGTGCGCGTTGGCCGCCGTCTCGGAGAGGAAGAAGTCGAACTGGGCGTGGAACTCGAGGGTGTCGTAGCCGTCCTTGACGGTGGCGTAGTTGGGCAGCGAGACGAAGGGGTTGTTGCAGATGCCGACGAGTCCGCGGATCTCCTTGCGCTGCATCTGCCAGACCATCTCCATCATGGAGGTGCCGGCGGGCGGGAGTTCGGCCTCGTCGATGCCCCAGATCTCGCAGATCTGGCGGCGGTGCTCGGGATTGGTGATGGAGCGGCCGCCGGGGAGGAGGTCGGACTTCTGACCGTGCTCGCGGCCGCCCTGGCCGTTGCCCTGGCCGGTGATGGTGCCGTAGCCGGCGCCGGGCCTGCCGATGTGTCCGGCGGCGACGCACAGGTTGATGATGCTGAGGCAGTTCTCGACGCCCTGGGAGTGGTGCTCGACGCCGCGGGCGTGCCAGGCCATGGCCCGGTCCGCGCCGGCGAACATGCGGGCGACCTGGACGATCTGCTCCTCGGGGACGCCGCAGATCTCGGCCGACCGGGCCGGCGGGTACGCGGCGACCGTCGCCTTGACCTCCTCCCAGCCGGTGGCGTGGGCGGCGAGGTAGGCCTCGTCGGTGAGGCCCTCGGCGACGACGACATGGAGGACGGCGTTGAAGAAGGCGGAGTCGGTGCCCGGCTTGAGGGCGACATGGAGGTCGGCGGTGCGGGCGATCGCGGTCTCGCGCGGGTCGACGACGATGAGGGTGGCGCCCCGGTCGCGGGCTCCCCACAGGTACTGGGTCATGACGGGGAAGCACTCGCCGACGTTGGACCCGGCGATGAGGAGGCAGTCGGTGAGGAGGATGTCGGAGAAGGGGTTGCCGGCCCGGTCGATGCCGAAGGCGAGCTTGTTGGCTCCGGCGGCGGAGACCATGCAGAGGCGTCCGTTGTAGTCGACGTGCCGGGACTTGAGCGCGACCCGGGCGAACTTGCCGACGAGGTAGGTCTTCTCGGAGTAGAGGCTGGCGCCGCCGAGGAGGCCGAAGGCGTCGTTGCCGTACTCGCCTTGGATCCGGCGGATCTCGGCGACGGTGTGGTCGAGGGCCTCGTCCCAGCTGACCTCGCGGAACTCCTCGTCGCGGTTGCGGCGCATGAGCGGCGCGGTGAGCCGGTCGGGGTGGTTGACCTGCTGGTAGGCGTTGATGCCCTTGGGGCAGAGCCGCATCCGGTTGATGTCGTGGTTGCGGGGTTCGACGCCGAAGACCTTGCCGCCGCGGTCGACGCGGAGGTACATGCCGCACTGGACGCCGCAGAAGCAGCAGTGGGTGGGGACGAGGGTCTCGCCGTTCTGGTCGGCGTGCCAGCGGTCGGCGGGGATGCCGCCGGCGTCGCGGAAGTTGCGGGTGCCGGGCGGGGCGAGGGAGGGGTCGAGCGGCAGCGCCCTGTTCGGGTCGGTCGCGGTCACTTGAACCCCTTCTTCACGTGGTCGAGATAGGCGTTGCCGCGCAGGACGCGCTTGCATCGGGGGCAGTACTCGGCCCATTCGTCGAAGCCGAGGTCGAGGTCGCGCATGGTGCCCTTGAGGTTCTCCACGTACGGGGCGGTGTCGATGGGCTCGTGGCAGCGGCGGCAGCTGAGCACCTCCTCGTCCTTGCGGCGGGCGGTGTACTTGAAGAGCTGCATGCCGACGGCGGCGGGCCGCTGGACGATGTGGAAGAACTTCCCGAAGGGGATGTAGATGAGGGTGAAGACGACCGACACCATGTGGAGGATCGCGAGGAACTCGTAGCCTCCGCCGTGCAGGAAGATCGACGAGAAGGTGAGCAGCAGCCCGGTCACGGAGATGACGATGAGGGCGAGCAGCGGCACCAGGTCGTAGGCGAAGCGCTGGCCGGTGATGGCGCCGCGGTCCTTCATCCGGCGCCAGAGGAAGTAGCCGGCGCCGGGGATGACCAGGACGGCGGCGATGTCGAGGCCGTGGAACATCAGCCAGCCGACGACGCTGAGGGCGTCGAAGCCGATGATCTTGAAGCCCCAGATCCGCATCTCGTAGCCGGGGCCCGAGCCGGTGGAGGAGGTGAAGGTGAACCAGCCCCAGGTGAGGGGGAAGGTGATCGCGGCGGCCAGCAGGCAGCCCCAGAAGATGAGCTGGTGGGCGGCCCAGCGGGCGTGCGAGCGGGCGCCGAGGAACTTCTGGAAGCCGAGGTAGGTGGCGATCATCTTCGGCAGGGCGGTGGGCGCCTTGCGGAAGTTCGCGACGGAGAAGAAGGAGCCCCAGCCCTTGTGGAAGAGGCGGCGGGCGCCGGGGGCGGAGATCCAGACGGTGTAGCGGTAGGCGACGCCGAAGGCGAGGAAGACCGTGGCGACGGCGTAGGGCAGCAGGGCCGAGTCGAAGTCGCGGAGCAGACGGCTGCCGAAGACGATCGCGAGGATCAGCAGCACGGAGACGGCGGTGGCCACGAGGGTGGCGCGGCGGCGCACGGCGGCCGGGGTCTGCGGAGGGAGGCCGGCGGCCGGCGGATCTCCCGGGGCGGGGCCGCCCGGGGCTGGGGCACCCGGCGTGGGATCGCCCGGCGGAGGTGTCGGCTCGGCTGTCTGCGGTGGCTCGGTCACGCGGCCACGGTAAGGCCGTACGGGCGGTTTTGCCCTGTTTTGCAGGACTCTGGGGTGAGGGCGTCGCCCGGACGGGGTCCGGGTGTCGCTCCGGGCCGCCCCGGACCCCGCCGGGCCGCCCCGGACCCCGCCGGGCCGCCTCGGACCCCGCCGGGCCGCCTCAGACCGCGTGCAGGCCGTGGGCGCGGAAGACCTCGCGGACCTCGGCGACCTGACCGGGCGTCGGGGACGGCGTGTCGTGCAGGGTGAACGGCATGGCGAGTGCCTGCCACTTCGCTTCGCCGAGCTTGTGGAAGGGAAGGACGTCCACGCGGGAGACGTTGCCGAGACCCCCGGCGAAGGCGGCGACTCCCTCCACGTCGGCCGGGTCGTCGGTGAGGCCCGGGACGAGGACGAAGCGGACGTGGACCTCCTGGCCGAGGTCGGCGAGACGCCTGGCGAAGTCGAGGGTCGGCGCGAGCGGCCGGCCGGTGACCTTCCTGTACGTGGCGGGGTCCCAGGACTTGATGTCGAGCAGGACCAGGTCGGTGTCCCGCAGCAGGGCGTCGGTGGCGCGGGCACCCAGGAAGCCCGAGGTGTCGAGGGCCGTGTGCAGGCCGAGCTCGTGCTTCATCCGGTGCAGCAGCTCGCCGGTGAAGACGGGCTGGAGGAGCGGTTCGCCTCCGGAGACGGTGGCGCCGCCCCCGGAGGCGGAGATGAAGCGGACGTACTTGCCCGCCTCGGCGATCACGGCGTCGGCGGAGGTCCTCCCCCTGCTACCGCTGGGAGGTACCCCCATGCCGTTGCGCATCTTCCAGGTGTCGGGGTTGTGGCAGTAGAGACAGGTGAGGGGGCAGCCCGAGAGGAAGGTGACGAAGCGGGTGCCGGGGCCGTCGACGCCGGTGGACAGGTCCCAGGAGTGGACCGAGCCCGCGGAGGGGCGCTGGGTCGCGGCGGCGGCCGGGGTGGCCGCCGGGGACACCGGGGTGGCCGTCGGGGTCGCGGGCGCGAGGGCGGGGCTTGTCATGGCGGGGCCTCCTTCGGAGGGGCCTTCGGGCGGTGCGGAGAGCGCGGAGAGGGATGCGACCCGGGGCCGGGGGTGAGGGCCACCGGCCCCGGGTGCGAGGAGGGGCTTACAGCGAGCCGTGGAAGGTGCGGTTCAGGACGTCGAGCTGCTGCTCGCGGGTGAGCCGGACGAAGTTGACCGCGTATCCGGAGACCCGGATGGTCAGCTGCGGGTAGTTCTCCGGGTGCTCCATGGCGTCCTCGAGGGTGTCGCGGTTGAGGACGTTCACGTTCATGTGGAAGCCGTCGACGGCCATGTAGCCGTCGAGGACGCCCGCGAGGTTCGTGATCCGCTCCTCGGGGGTGCGGCCCAGGCCGTCGGGGGTGACCGTGCTGGTCAGCGAGATGCCGTCCTCGGCGTCCTCGTACGGGAGCTTGGCGACCGACAGGGCCGAGGCCACGTAGCCGTGGGTGTCGCGGCCGTTCATCGGGTTGGCGCCCGGGGCGAAGGGCTCACCGGCGCGGCGCCCGTCGGGGGTGTTGCCGGTCTTCCTGCCGTAGACGACGTTGGAGGTGATGGTCAGGACGGACTGGGTGTGTTCGGCGTTCCGGTAGGTGGGGTGCTTGCGCACCTTCCTCATGAACTCCTCGACCAGCCAGACCGCGATCTCGTCGGCCCGGTCGTCGTTGTTGCCGTAGGCCGGGAAGTCGCCCTCGACCGTGTAGTCGGTGGCCAGGCCGGACTCGTCGCGGTGCACGGTGACCTTCGCGTACTTGACGGCGGCCAGCGAGTCGACGGCCACCGAGAGGCCGGCGATGCCGAAGGCCATGGTGCGGCGCACGTCGCGGTCGTGGAGCGCCATCTCGATGCGCTCGTAGGCGTACTTGTCGTGCATGAAGTGGATGACGTTCAGCGAGTGGACGTAGACGTTCGCGAGCCACTCCATCTGCTCGTCGAACTTGGCCATGAGCTCGTCGTGGTCGAGGACGCCTGCCGTGATGGCGCCGGTGTCGGGGCCGACCTGGACGCCGGACTTCTCGTCGCGGCCGCCGTTGATCGCGTACAGGAGGGTCTTGGCGAGGTTCACCCGGGCGCCGAAGAACTGCATCTGCTTGCCGACGGGCATCGCGGAGACGCAGCAGGCGATGGCGGTGTCGTCGCCGAAGCGGGGGCGCATCAGCTCGTCCGACTCGTACTGGACGGAGGAGGTGTCGATGGAGACCCTCGCGCAGAACTCCTTGAAGCCCCGGGGCAGCCGCGGCGACCAGAAGACGGTCATGTTCGGCTCGGGGGCCGGGCCGAGGTTGTAGAGGGTCTGGAGGTAGCGGAAGGAGGTCCGGGTGACCAGCGGACGGCCGTCCTCGCCCATGCCGGCGATCGACTCGGTGACCCAGGTCGGATCGCCGGAGAAACCCTGGTCGTACTCCGGGGTGCGCAGGAAGCGGACGATGCGGAGCTTGATGATGAAGTCGTCGACGAGCTCCTGGGCCTGCTCCTCGGTGAGGACACCGGCCTCGATGTCCCGCTGGAGGTAGACGTCGAGGAAGGTGGAGGTGCGGCCGAGGGACATCGCGGCGCCGTTCTGCTCCTTCACGGCGGCGAGGTAGGCGAAGTACAGCCACTGGACGGCGTCGCGGCCGGTGACGGCGGGGGCGGAGATGTCGTGTCCGTAGGAGGCGGCCATCGCCTTGAGCTCGCCAAGGGCCCGGATCTGCTCGGCGAGTTCCTCGCGGAGCCGGATGGTCTCCTCGATCGAACGGTTCCCGGCGGGGAGCGGGTTGAGCTCCTCCTTCTCCTCCTTCTTCGCCTCGACGAGGCGGTCGACGCCGTAGAGGGCGACACGGCGGTAGTCGCCGATGATGCGGCCGCGGCCGTAGGCGTCGGGGAGTCCGGTGACGACGCCGGCCTTGCGGGCGGCGCGGATCTCGGGGGTGTACGCGTCGAAGACACCGGCGTTGTGGGTCTTGCGGTACTCGGTGAAGACCTTCTCAAGCTCCGGGGAGACGGGGTAGCCGTAGGTCTCCAGGGCGCCGGCGACCATCCGCCAGCCGCCGTACGGCATGATCGCGCGCTTCAGCGGGGCGTCGGTCTGGAGGCCGACGATCAGGTCCCTGTCGCGGTCGATGTAACCGGGGGCGTGGGCGGTGATGGTGGACGGCACGTCGTACGAGACGTCGTGGACGCCCTTCGCGCGCTCCTCGGGGAACCTGTCCGTGACGGCCTTCCACACGGCGGTGGTCCGCTCGGTGGGTCCGGCCAGGAAGGAGTCGTCGCCCTCGTACGGCGTGTAGTTCTGCTGGATGAAGTCGCGGACGTCGACGGCGTCGCGCCACAGTCCGCCCGTGAAGCCCTTCCAGGCCCGCTCGTTCACCGTTGCTTCAGCAGGGGTCGAGGTCACTGCCCGCACCGCCTTCTTCGATTCGTTCGATCGCGTCGTTGCCTCCCTCCATTGCACTCCTTTTGATCGATCATTCCGGTCGGCAATGGTCACCTCCGGGCGGCCTTAGGTCCCGTTCCGGGTACGCAGAAAGACCCCGCCGCGCGGGGTCTTTCTCCGGAGTCGCTCAGCTGGGTGCCTCGGCGCTCCTGCGGGCGTAGAACCACCAGGTCACGACCATGCAGCTGACGTAGAAGGCGACGAATCCCCACATCGCGCTGGTCACGGCCACCGAGCCGAACAGGGCCGGGATGAAGAAGAAGCCGTAGGCCGCGATGGCCGAGGTGAATCCGGTGACGGCACCGGACTCCATTTCCGCCTGCTTCAGCGCCCTGGTGTACTCCGGCGTGCCTTCCGTGAGTCCCTTGAGGTGGGTGCCGCGGAAGATGACCGGGATCTGACGGAAGGTCGAGCCGTTGCCGATGCCGGAGAAGAAGAACGCGGCGAGGAAGCAGAAGAAGAAGCCGTAGAACGAGCCGCCGTCACTGCCCGAGGGCAGGAAGTCGATCACGCCGATGATCGAGACGGCCATGCCCACGAAGGACAGGATGGTGACCCGGGCGCCGCCCCACTTGTCGGCGATCCAGCCGCCGCCCCAGCGGGCGAGCGCGCCCACGGCGGGGCCCATCCAGGCGTAGGTGGCGATCGAGTAGTCCGGGAACGTGGTCTTGATCAGCATCGGCAGGGCGGCGGCGAAGCCGATGAAGGAGCCGAAGGTGCCGACGTACAGCCAGGTCATCAGCCAGTTGTGCTTGCGCTTGAAGATGATCTTCTGCTGCTTGAACGGAGTCGAGGCGACCTTCAGGTCGTTCTGCCCGAACCAGGCGACGGCCGCCAGGACCAGCAGGACCGGGACCCAGAGGAACGCGGCGTTCTGCAGGTGGACCGGGGTGCCGTCGGCCTTGTGCTGGGCCGAGCCGATGGCGATGGTCGACCAGGTGATGACGATCGGGGTCAGCAGCTGCACGACGGAGACGCCGAGGTTGCCGAGGCCGCCGTTGATGCCGGTCGCGCTGCCCTTCTTCGCCTTGGGGAAGAAGAAGCCGATGTTGGCGAGGGAGGAGGCGAAGTTCGCGCCGCCGATGCCGCAGAGGGCGGCGATGGCGACCATCACGACGTACGGGGTCGTCGGGTCCTGGATGGCGATGCCGAGCCAGATCAGCGGCACGATCAGCACGACCGTCGACAGCGCGGTGAAGCGGCGCTGGCCGACCATCGGGCCGAGGAAGGTGTAGAGGATCCGGGCGGTGCCGCCGGTCAGACCGGGGATGGCCGTCAGCCAGAACAGCTGGGAGGTCGAGAAGCCGAAGCCGACGTCCTTCAGGTTGGTCGCGGTGACCGACCAGACCTGCCAGACGACGAACGCCACGAGCAGCGCCGGCACGGCGATCCACAGGTTGCGGGTGGCGACCCTCTTGCCGATCGACTTCCAGAAGAGCTCGTTCTCCGGCTCCCAGTCGGTGATCGGCCTGCCGGGGCGGTACTGCTCCGTGTCGTACGAGGCGGAGGGCCCGCCCGCCCTTCTGCTGTCCTGGACTACGGAACTCATGGCGCTGTCCTGACTTCCCTGTTCGGGGCTGACCTTCGAGGCTTTCCTTGCCCTTCCAGGCTGCGCCGCGCGATGGGGGGCGGGTGAGTGCCGATGGTCGTCGGAGGGGCGGGCCTAGGTCGGGCAGTCGGGCGGGCCAAGGTCGGGCCGTCGGTGGGCCTAGGTCCCTTCAGGGGCGGGCCGTAGGCACCGGGAGGACCGGGAGGGTCACCGCCGGGTCGTCGAGGCAGGCACCGGTCCGCAGGTCGAACTCCTGCTTGTGCATGGGGGACGCCACCACCGGTACCCCGTCCCGGCTGCCCATGATCCCGTCGGCGATGACGTCGGCGCCCGAGAACGGGTCCCGGTTGCCCACCGCGTACACCTCGCCGTCCCCGTCCCGGAACAGCGCCGCCTCGGTGCCGTCCGCGAGGACCGCGGCCCGGCCCCGGCCCGGCTCCAGGAACTCCACCCCGGCCACGTGCGGCTCGAAGCGGGCCAGGGCCACCGGATCGCCCAGGACGGCCTGCCACTCGTCGCGGTACGCGGCCACGTGCCGGTCCATCTGCGCCTCCAGCTCCGCGCAGATCCCCAGCGAGTCCTCGATCAGGACCTCCCGGAGGTGTGCGGTCCCGCCGCCGAGCCGCTCCAGCCACGCCGAGGTGCGTTCCAGGCGCTCCCCGGTCCGTACGTAGTACATGAGGAACCGGTCGATCAGCGCGAACAGCCCGGCGGCCGAGAGGTCGGAGGCGAGCAGGTCGGCGTGGCGGGGGCCGGTGCCGCCGTTGCCGCAGACGTACAGGTTCCAGCCGCCGGCAGTGGCGATGACACCGATGTCCTTGCCCCGGGCCTCCGCGCACTCGCGCAGACAGCCCGAGACCCCGCCCTTGATCTTGTGCGGGGCGCGCAGGCCCCGGTAGCGGAGCTCCAGGTCGATCGCGAGCTGCACCGAGTCGCCCTGCCCGAAGCGGCAGAACCGCGACCCGACACAGGACTTGACCGTCCGCAGGGACTTTCCGTACGCCTGCCCCGACTCGAAACCGGCCGCGATCAGCCTGCGCCAGATGTCGGGGAGCTCCTCCTTCCGCGCGCCGAAGAGATCGATCCGCTGGCCGCCGGTGATCTTGCTGTAGAGGCCGTGGTCCCGGGCCACCTCGCCGATGACGATGAGCTGCTCGGCGGTGATCTCGCCGCCCGGGACGCGCGGCACGACCGAATAGGTGCCGTCCTTCTGGAGGTTGGCGAGGAAGAGGTCGTTGGAGTCCTGGAGCGCGGCCTGCTCTCCGTCGAGGACGTGACGCAGTCCGAGTTCGGGGGCGAGGGTGCCGAGGACGTTGGCGACGACGGGCTTGCAGACGGCGCAGCCGACGCCCGCGTTCACGCCCGCGCGGGCATTCCCGCTCGCGCCCGTGCCCCCACCCCCACCCGCGACCGTGCCCGTGCCCGTGCCGCCGGAGCCGTACCGCTCCATCAGTTCGGTGTACGAGCGGATGTGCTCGGTGCGGATCAGTTCGTAGATCTCGGGGCGGGTGAGCTCGGGGAAGTGCTCGCACAGTCCGTGGGACCTCTCCACGCCCGCCGCGTCGAGGACGGCCTGGAGCGTGTTCACACAGCCGCCGCAGCCCGTACCCGCCTTGGTGCAGCGCTTGACGCCGCCGATGTCGGTCAGGCCGTGCTCGGCGATCGCTCCGGCCACCGCGCCCTTGGTCACGTTGTGGCAGGAGCAGACGACGGCGTCGTCGGGGAGCGCATCCGCGCCGGGCGGCTCCGCCCCGGCCGCGCCGGCCGGAAGGAGGAACGCCTCGGGCGGGCCGGGAAGCCGGCGGCCCGCGTGCGGCTTGAGGGAGCCGTACGCCTCGGCGTCGCCGACCAGGATGCCGCCGAGGAGCTGCCCCTCGGGGCCGAGCAGCAGCTTCTTGTAGACGCCCTCGCGCCCGTCCGAGAACACGATCTCGGTGGCCTGCGGCCCGCCGTCCCGCCCGTCCGCGAACGGGTCGCCGAACGAGGCCACGTCCGCGCCGAGCAGCTTCAGCCTGGTGGAGGTGTCGGCACCGGTGAACACCGCCGCACCGGAGCCCGCGAGCTGGTCGGCGACCGCCTCCGCCATCTGGTAGCCGGGCGCGACCAGGCCATACACCCGCCCGTCGGAGGTCTGCGCGCACTCGCCGATCGCGTACACGTACGGGTCGGTCGTCCGGCAGCGTTCGTCCACCGCCACTCCCCCGCGGTCCCCGACCGCGAGCCCCGCCTCGCGGGCGAGCCGGTCGCGCGGCCGCACTCCGGCGGAGAAGACGACGACGTCGGCGGGGAGCCGCTCGCCGTTCGACAGCTTCAGCAGGCAGGCCTTCCCGTCCGCGTCCGTCTCGACCTCGGCGGCGCCGACCCCGGTGTGCACGGCCACGCCCATCGACTCGATCGTCGCGCGCAGGGCCGCCGCGCCGCCGTCGTCGACCTGGAGCGGCATGAGCCGGGGCGCGAACTCGACGACGTGCGTGGCGAGTCCGAGGGTACGGAGCGCCCCGGCGGCCTCCAGGCCGAGGAGCCCGCCGCCGATGACGACACCGGTCCTGGCCTGCTCGGCGTACCGGGTGAGGGCGTCGGCGTCGTACAGCGTGCGGTACGTGAAGCAGCCGGGCGCGTCGGCCCCGGGGATCGGCGGCACGAAGGGGTACGAGCCGGTCGCCAGGACCAGCGCGTCGTACGGGACGACCGCGCCGGAGGTGGTGGTGACCGTGCGGGCGGCCGGGTCGATGTGCTCGGCCGGGTCGCCGAGCCGCAGGTCGATGCCGTGGCCGGAGAGGAACTCGGGAGTGGAGAGACCGAGTCGGTCGGGGTCGGTGCCGGTGAAGACGGAGGACAGGTGCACCCGGTCGTAGGCGGGCACGTCCTCCTCGGCGAGCACCGTGACCTGCCAGCCGGGGGCGCCGGGCACGGCCGGGTCGGCGAGCGCGCCGCGCTCGGCCAGCGCCTCCAGGAGCCGGTGGCCGACCATGCCGTGGCCGATGAGCACGAGGGTCTGTGTCCGCTGGGCGGCCATGGCGGTCTCCGTGGGGTGGGGGTCGGGTTCGCGGGACTGGTTCGCGTACGGATGGCCGGCGGACGGGCTGTCGCGTACGGGCTGTCGCGTACGGGCTGGTTCGCGTACGGATGGCTCGCGTACGGATGGCTTCTCCTCCGACCGTAGGGGCGCCGGGTGGGCGTGTCGGGGCCGTGAAGGGCCCGAGGATCCGGGACTTGCGACCCCCCGGCCGGGGCCGAACGGCGCGGCCGCGGGGCGGCGGCGCGGGCTTAGCGTGAGCGGGTGGGGCCGCGACGACGCACGACACCGTCGCGCGGCCCCCGACGGGGCCGGGACACTCCCCGGCCGCACGACCGGGGGCGGGTGGAGGTACGGATGACACGCACCCTGGTCCTCGCCGTGCACGGGAGCGCCGTGCCCGAGGCCGGCGCGACGACCGCACGGCTCGCCGACTCCGTGCGCGGACTGACCGGCGCGCCCGTCGCCGTCGGACACCTCGACCACCAGACGCCCTCCCTGCCGTACGTCCTCGCGGACCGGCCCGGTGCGGTCGTCGTGCCGCTGCTCCTGGGCGACGGCTACCACCGCACCGTCGACGTCCCGGCCGTCGCCCGCCCCTTCGACTGCGCGGTCACGCGCGGGCTGAGCGGCGAGCACGCGGTGGCCCTCGCCCTGTACGACCGGCTGCGGGCCGCCGAACTTGCGGCCGGCGGTCCGGCGGACGCGGTCGTCGTCGCCGGCGCGGGCTCCGCACGGCCGGGCGGCAACGACGGCACCCTCGCGGCGGTCCGGCAGCTGGGCCTGCTCCTGCCGGTACCGGTGACGGCCGCGTACTGCTCGGCGAGCACTCCGGCCCCGGCCGAGGCGGTCGCGCTGCTGCACGCCCGCGGCTTCCGCCGGGTCGCGGTGGCCACTCACCTCCTCGCCCCGGGCCGCTTCACGCGCGCGCTGGCCTCGGTCCCGGGCACCTGGGCGGTCGCGGCCCCGATCGCCGACCACGCGCGCGTGGCGCGGCTCGTGGCGGCCCGGTACGCGGTGGCGGGGCGGACGCACGGGAAGCCACGCGGGCGCGGGCCACCGCCTGAGGGCCCTCCGTCCCGTCGCCCGGGGCCCGTTCGGTCGCGGCCCGTCCCGCCCGCCCGGAGTCCCTCCGGCTCCGGTCCGGTTCCGATGCGCGTGGCATGCCAGCGGGAGGGCCTTCCGCTCTGATGTGCTGGGGCCATGACACAACCGTTCCTCCCCCTCACCGCGCGCTCCCGCGAGGAGTCGCACCGGGCGGCCACGCCGCTGGAGCTGTTCTTCGACCTGTGTTTCGTCGTCGCCGTCGCCCAGGCGGGCGCGGAGCTCGTGCACGCGGTCGCCGAGGGCCATGCGGGCGAAGGGATCATCAACTACGCGATGATCTTCTTCGCGATCTGGTGGGCGTGGATGAACTTCACGTGGTTCGCCTCGGCCTACGACAACGACGACGTGCCGTACCGCGTCGTCACCCTCGTCCAGATCGCGGGCGTGCTCATCCTCGCGGCCGGGGTCTCGCGGGCCTTCGAGGACCACGACTTCCTCGTGGTCTACATCGGCTACGTCGTCATGCGGCTCGCGCTCGCCTCGCAATGGCTGCGGGCCGCGCACCACGCCACCGATCCCGCCGAACGGACGATGTGCCGCCGGTACGCGGGCGGGGTCGTCGCCGTGCAGATCGGCTGGATCGCACTGCTCCTCGTGCCGGAGTCGGCCCGCCCGTGGGTCTTCCTCGTCATGGCGCTGGCCGAGATGGCCGTGCCTCTGGTCGCGGAGAGGGACGCGCCCAGCACGTGGCACCCGCACCACATCGCCGAGCGGTACGGCCTGTTCACCATCATCGTGCTCGGTGAGACCGTCGCCGCGGCGACGGTGGCCGTGAAGACCGGCATCGCCGAGAACGACGCCCTCGGCGAGGTGCTGCCGATCGCCGCGGGCGGGCTGCTGCTCGTCTTCGCCGCCTGGTGGATCTACTTCGTCGTGCCCGCGCACAACCGGCTGACCTCAAGCCGCGAGGCCTTCCGGTGGGGATACGGCCACTACGTGATCTTCGCGGCGGCGGCGGCCGTCGGCGCGGGCCTGGAGATCGCCGTGGAAGAGGCGGTGGGCAAGGCCCACGTCTCCACGCTCGCGGCCTCGTCCGCGGTGACGATCCCGTCCGCCGTGTTCCTGCTGTCCGTGTGGCTCCTCCACGCCCGCTACTACAAGGTCGGCATCGCGCAGCAACTCGTCCTGCCCGTCTCGGCGCTCGCGATCCTGATGTGCTCGTTCGCGGGCCGCTGGGCGGTCCTGGCCGCGGGCATCGTCGCGGCGGCGACGGTCGCGGTCGGCGTGACCCTGACGGCGAGGAACCCGGCGACGCGACCGGGTACGGGAACAGGTACGGGTACGGGTACGGGGACAGCGACTGGCTGAACCCGTACCCGTGGTAGGCAGGGGACATGACACAGCCCGAACAGCACAGGACGACGGACTCGATCACCGATGTGCGCGGTCTGCGCGTGGGGCACGCGCGCGTGGCGGGCGACGGGGCGCTGAGCGGTACGACCGTGGTGCTCGCGCCGGTCGGCGGGGCCGTCGCCGCCGTGGACGTACGGGGCGGCGGGCCGGGTACGCGGGAGACGGACGCGCTCGACCCGCGCAACGTCGTCCAGCGGATCGACGCCGTCGTCCTGACCGGCGGCAGCGCGTACGGCCTGGAGTCCGCCGCCGGGGTGATGGCCTGGCTGGAGGAGCGGCACCGGGGCGTGCGGGTGGGCCCCGATCCCTCCCACGTCGTGCCGGTCGTGCCCGCCGCGTGCGTCTTCGACCTCGGCAGGGGCGGCGACTTCACGGCGAGGCCGGGCCCGGCGACGGGGCGGGCGGCGGTGGAGGCCGCCGACGCGAGCGGGGACCACGCGCGCGTGGAGACGGGCGCGGTCGGCGCGGGCACGGGCGCCGTGGTCGGCGGCCTCCGCGGCGGGGTGGGCACGGCGAGCACCGTCCTGGAGTCCGGGATCACGGTCGGCGCGCTCGTCGTGGTGAACGCGGTGGGTTCGGCCGTCGACCCGGCCACGGGCGCCCTGTACGGGAGTTACGGAAGTCATGTGAGTTACGACAGTCCCGGGACTCCCGGGAGGTCTCTCGACGCCGGCCCGCCCTCCTTCCCCGACCCGGCGGTGCACCAGGCCGCGCTGCGGCGTCTCGCCGAGGCGCGGGAAGCAGCGGCTCCGCCCCCGCTGAACACCACGCTCGCCGTCGTCGCGACCGACGCCGTGCTGACCCGCGCGCAGGCGCAGAAGGTCGCGGGCACGGCGCACGACGGCATCGCGCGCGCCCTGCGCCCGGTGCACCTCATGAACGACGGCGACACCGTCTTCACCCTCGCCACCGGGGCGCGCGAACTACCGGAAGGTCCCGGTCCGCTGGCCCTGAACGAGATCCTGGCGGCCGGCGCCGACCTGGTGACGCGGGCGATCGTCCGGGCGGTGCTCGCGGCCCCCGGCGGTCTGCGCGGACCGGGCGGGGACTTCCCCTCGTACAGTGAGCTCTACGGCGGTCCGCATGGGGCGAACCGACCGCGATCGGAGCCGTACTCCCGGTAACCACAAGGGAGTTGAGCGAGAACGGCCCGGACGGGGCGGGAACTTCCCTCCAGCGCCCTTCGTTTTCCGGAACCCCGGACGCAATGTCGGACCCAGGGACTACGTTAAGCAAGCACCGAGTGACATGCGGCGACGGCCTGGAGACCCTCTTGAACGATCCGCAGGATCCTCACGATCCGTACGAGACGACCGAGACGCACGTTGAGCGCCTCCTCGGCCGGGCGCTCAACTCCTTCGACCTGCCCGACTCGACCGTCGAGCGCCTCGGCACGGCGCTCGCGCACTCCAGCGCGCTCCACTCCTCGCACCACAGCGCGTCGCTGCACCGCGCCACCTACCGCCACACGTATCTGCTGAGCGACGGCTCCGCCCTCAGCCTCTGGGAGCTCACGCACAACGCCGGCCGGGACGGCGCCGAGCAGCACGAGCTGTACGCCGAGGAGTCGGAGGCCCGGCTCGCCACCTCCCGACTCCCCACCGGCCCCCTGCCGGGCTGGACCGCCGAGCGCTCCGACGGCCGCGCCTTCGACGAGGACGACGACCTGGAGCTGCTGAGCGCGCTGCTCGCCCGCCCGATACCCGCCCAGCCCCGGATGTACGTGCCGGACAACTCCGCCGACCACGCGCGCCGCGTCCTGCGGCGCGCGGAGAACGCGGACCGGCCGGGCCAGGCCACGGCCCGCCGGCTCCGGCTGGCCTTCGCCCACCACATCACCCAGGCCTTCGGCCGCCACTGCCCGGTGGAGGGGGGCCGGGACGCCGGCTTCACCCTCTACGAGCACCAGTTCCTGCTGCTCGACGGCAGCGAGGTCAGTCTCTGGGAGGTCGAGCACACGGCGACACCGGACGGACGCCACATGTGCGAGGTGTACGAGGACGAGCGCGCGGCCCGCGACGCGATGGAGTCCCGCTCCCGGGTCCGCTGACCTCTCTCCGACCGCCCCCGCGGCTGTCCCCGCGCCCGTCCTCGCCCCGGTACGGCTCCGGGTGCTCAGACCAGCGCGGGGGCGTCCGCCGTCTCCGTCAGCCGCTGGACGGCGAACGCCCGGTTGGCGCGGGTCTGTTCGCGGTACGTCTCCGGCAGGTCCGGCAGACCGAGCAGCCGGTCGCAGGCGGCGAGGGAGGCGGCGTGGTCGCCGACCCAGTACGCGGTGATCGAGTACTCGAAGAGCAGCCCCCACCGGTATACCCAGGGCTGCATGAACAGCAGGTCGTCGGGCTGTTTCCGGTCCAGGACGGCGGAGACCACGGCGTGGGCCGCCCGGTAGCGGCGCATCTTCCGCAGCCGCGCCACCAGCTCGTAACAGGCTTCGAGACGGTCCGGCCGGGACTCCCAGGCACGGGAGAGCGCGTCCATCGCGGTCGGCCAGTCGCCGGACTCGGCCCGGAGGACACCGGACTGGAGCAGGGAGTAGTAGACCTCCTCGCCCCAGCCGCCCATGGCCGCGCGGCGCTCGTACAGGTCGGCGGCCTCCTCGGCGCGGCCGAGGTCGCGGAAGGTCTGCGCGAGATAGAAGACGGTGCGCGGATTCGCCGGGTCGCGCTCCAGCTCGGCACCGAGGAGGCGGGCGTCGCGCTCGAACTTGTCGTGGCGTGAGCCGCCGTCGGCGTAGTCCTCGATGACGAGGGCGTCGAGGTTCTCCTGGACGCGGTCGCCCTCGGCCGTCAGGTACTCGTGGGTGACACCCTCGTACCGCCACGGCAGACCGTCCCTGACCAGGCGTTTGATCCGGTACTCCAGTGCTCCCTCGTGCCGGAGCATGTACCCGTCGGCGGTGAGCGCGGGCAGTGGGCCCTCCGTGCGGAGGACGTGGTCGGCGTCGAGGAGCAGGAGATAGTCGGCGCGGCCGCGGGCGTGCGCGATGTTCAGGCTGCGGTTGTGGCCGAAGTTCACCCACGGCTCCTCCCGCAGCTCGCCGGGGATGCCCGCGAGGGCGGTCCGGATCAGCTCCTGGGTCCCGTCGGTGGACCCCGTGTCCGAGATGACCCAGGTGTCCACGAGACCGCGGACGGAGGCGAGGCAGCGCTCGATGACCGCGGCCTCGTTCTTGACGATCATGCACAGGCAGATGGACGGCGGCACGGCAACACCACTTCCGGTGGGAGCGGGGAGGGAAGTCGGGGGAGCGATCGGGGGGTGACCTTACGTACGGCGCCCGCGCGTGCCGCGGCGGCGCGCCGCCGGGGCGATCGAAGTTCGCCGTCACGTACGCATCCATTCGACTGTCCGCGCTAGGCCATGGCGTTGAGAGTGGCGCGAGAACGTCAAGAGTTCGCCGGTGCGGTCCGATAAACCGATCAACGGAAGTGAGAATTCCGCTTCCTCGGACCTCACTCGCACCGGATCGGATCCGGTGGAGGAAGGAGCACTGCATGCGTCCTGATGCCAGGACCAGGTCCCCGCTCGGCCCGCTCCCCCGACGACGCCCCTGGCGTGCCGGCGGGGCCATCGCCTCGGTCGCACTCGTTCTCACCGGCTTCGCCTCACCGGCGATGGCCACCACATGGCCCGAATCCCCCGAACTCGGTGCCTCGGACATGACGATGGCCAACGCGCCGACGGGCGGCCACTGCGAGGACCGGCCCCCGCACCACCCCGACGGACGGCCCCAGCACCACGAGGACGGCCCGCCGCCGTGGGAGCAGGACGGCTCGCGCCACGCCGAAGCGACCGGCGGCTCTCCCTCGACCGAATCCCTCCAGGCGTTCCTGGACGAGCAGATCCAGCCCCTGGTCGAGGGCCGCTCGGCCGCCGCTCTGCGCGCGGCCCCGAGCGGTGGCGGCGACGACTGCAAGGTGGGCCCGACAGGCCCGACAGGCCCGACTGGACCGCCCGGCCCCGAGGGGCCGACGGGCGACACGGGAGCGACGGGCGCGACCGGAGCCACGGGCGCCACCGGGGCCGACGGAGCCACTGGGGCGACGGGTGCCACCGGAGCTGACGGGGCCACGGGAGCAACCGGAGCCACGGGCGCCACCGGGGCCGACGGAGCCACCGGCGCGAC
>NZ_JACSCH020000016.1:0-44116 GCF_014451325.2 Streptomyces sp. CB02980
GCCCCGCACGCCGGCACCGTCACCGAACTCGACGTCACACCCGGTTCGACCGTCGCCATGGACCAGATCCTCGCCGTGGTGACGCCCCGCGAGGAGGAGGACGCGTGAGCCTGCCGATGACCGTGAAGGACCCCTCCCTCCCCACCCGGGTACGCATCCACGAGGTCGGGGCCCGGGACGGGCTGCAGAACGAGAAGACGGCCGTCCCGACCGACGTGAAGGCCGAGTTCGTCCGGCGGCTCGCCGCCGCCGGGCTCGGCACGATCGAGGCGACCAGCTTCGTGCACCCGAAGTGGGTGCCCCAACTGGCCGACGCGGAGGAGCTGTTCCCGCTCGTCCGCGACCTCCCGGTCCGGCTCCCGGTGCTCGTGCCGAACGAGCGCGGCCTCGACCGCGCGCTCGCACTCGGGGCCCGCGAGGTCGCCGTGTTCGCCTCGGCGACCGAGTCCTTCGCGAAGGCCAACCTGAACCGGACCGTCGACGAGGCGCTCGCGATGTTCGCGCCGACCGTCACCCGGGCCATAGAGGCCGGTCTCAAGGTCCGCGGCTATCTGTCCATGTGCTTCGGCGACCCCTGGGAGGGCGCCGTCCCGATCGAACAGGTCGTCCGTGTCACCAAGGCCCTGGCCGACATGGGCTGCGACGAGCTGAGCCTTGGGGACACCATCGGCGTCGCCACCCCCGGGCACGTCCAGGCGCTGCTCACGGCCCTGAACGAGGCCGGTGTCCCCACCTCCCGCCTCGCCGTGCACTTCCACGACACCTACGGCCAGGCCCTCTCCAACACCCTCGCCGCCCTCCGCCACGGAGTGACCACGGTCGACGCCTCCGCCGGCGGCCTCGGCGGCTGCCCGTACGCGAAGAGCGCGACCGGCAATCTCGCCACCGAGGATCTCGTGTGGATGCTCGACGGTCTCGGCATCGAGACCGGGGTCGATCTGGCCGCCCTCACCGCCACAAGCGCGTGGATGGCCGACCAGCTGGGCCGGCCCAGCCCCTCCCGTACCGTCCGCGCCCTCTCCCACAAGGAGTGACGTCCCCCATGTCTCTCGACCACCGGCTCTCCGCAGAGCACGAGGAACTCCGCCGTACCGTCGAGGCGTTCGCGCACGACGTCGTGGCGCCGAAGATCGGCGACTACTACGAGCGGCACGAGTTCCCGTACGAGATCGTCCGTGAGATGGGCCGTATGGGCCTGTTCGGGCTGCCGTTCCCCGAGGAGTACGGCGGCATGGGCGGTGACTACCTGGCGCTCGGCATCGCCCTGGAGGAGCTGGCCCGGGTCGACTCCTCCGTGGCGATCACCCTGGAGGCGGGTGTCTCGCTCGGGGCGATGCCCGTGTACCTCTTCGGCACGGACGAGCAGAAGCGCGAGTGGCTGCCGAGGCTGTGTGCCGGCGAGCTGCTCGGTGCCTTCGGTCTGACCGAGCCGGGCGCCGGTTCGGACGCGGGCGGCACCCGTACGACGGCCGTCCGCGACGGCGACCACTGGGTCATCAACGGTTCGAAGTGCTTCATCACCAACTCCGGTACGGACATCACGGGTCTGGTGACGGTCACGGCGGTCACCGGCCGCAAGCCCGACGGCCGTCCGCTGATCTCCTCGATCATCGTCCCCTCCGGCACCCCCGGTTTCACCGTCGCCGCCCCCTACTCGAAGGTCGGCTGGAACGCCTCGGACACCCGTGAGCTGTCCTTCGACGACGTCCGCGTCCCGGTGGAGAACCTCCTCGGCGAGGAGGGCCGCGGGTACGCGCAGTTCCTGCGGATCCTCGACGAGGGCCGGGTCGCGATCGCGGCGCTGGCGACGGGTCTGGCGCAGGGCTGTGTCGACGAGTCGGTGAAGTACGCGAAGGAGCGTCACGCCTTCGGCCGGCCGATCGGCGACAACCAGGCCATCCAGTTCAAGATCGCCGACATGGAGATGCGGGCACACATGGCCCGGATCGGCTGGCGGGACGCGGCCTCGCGGCTGGTCCTCGGCGAGACGTTCAAGAAGGAGGCGGCGATCGCGAAGCTGTACTCCTCGACGGTGGCCGTGGACAACGCCCGTGAGGCGACCCAGATCCACGGTGGCTACGGCTTCATGAACGAGTACCCGGTGGCCCGGATGTGGCGCGACTCGAAGATCCTGGAGATCGGCGAGGGCACGAGCGAGGTCCAGCGCATGCTGATCGCCCGGGAGTTGGGCCTCCAGGCCTGACCCGGCTCGGCCCGGCACGGCTCGGCCCGACCCGTCCTGACCCGGTCTGGCCCGGCCCGGCCCGACCCGACCCGGTCCGGCTCGCACGGAGGGTCCGCCGCCCCGAGGGGGTGGCGGGCCCTCCCCCCTTACCTGTGTTTATGAGGTTAGGCTAACCTATGTTTTCATGACGAACCCCGAGACCGCCCCCTTCCAGTTCTTCCACCTGCGGGTGGACCGGACCCGGCGGCTCGGCCCGTCCCTGGTCCGCGTCACCTTCACCGGCGACGAGCTGAAGAACTTCGCCGCCGGCGGCCGCGACCAGTCGCTCTCCCTCTTCCTGCCGCACCCCGGCCAGGACGCGCCCGTCCTGCCGCCGCTCGACGACCCGGACATGTACGCGATCCTCGGCGCCTGGCGCGCGATGCCCGACGACGTGCGGGCCGTGATGCGTTCGTACACCGTCCGCGAGCAGCGCTCCGAGCCGGAGCACACCGAGAACGCCGTCGACATCGACTTCGCGATCCACGAGGACGGCGGCCCCGCCTGCCGTTGGGCCTCGCGGGCCACCCCCGGCGACCGCGTGGTCGTCCTCGGCCCGGCGATCGCCGAGAACACGGGTGTCCGCTTCCAGCTGCCCGAGGACGCCGACTCCGTCCTGATCTGGGCGGACGAGACGGCCCTTCCGGCCGCCTCGGCGATCCTGGAGTGGCTGCCGGCCGAGACCCGCGCCCAGGTGTTCCTGGAGGTGCCGTACTCCGGCGACCGTACGGAACTGGCGACACAGGCGGACGCGACCGTCACCTGGCTCGTACGCGAGGAGGGGGCGCCGTCCGCCGTGGACGCGGTGCGCGGCGCCGAGCTGCCCGGGGAGGCCCCGTACGTCTGGATCGCGGGCGAGTCGGGCGCGGTGAAGGCGCTGCGCCGGCACTTCGTGCGGGACCGTGAACTCGACCGGCGCCGGGTGACGTTCGTCGGCTACTGGCGCAAGGGCCTGTCCGAGGACGCGCTGCGCGAGGTCCCGGACGAGACTCAGGAAGACGCGTAGCCCAGGGCACACCCCGCCAAAAGCGGACAGTCCGGTCGATGGCGGCCGTCAACTGCCGTGACATGCGAGGGGCGAGAGGTCGTTGCGGTGGAAAGTTAGGTTAGGCTAACCTTGTTTTCACCGCGTCG
Source organism: Streptomyces sp. CB02980 (assembly GCF_014451325.2). Taxonomy (GTDB): domain Bacteria; phylum Actinomycetota; class Actinomycetes; order Streptomycetales; family Streptomycetaceae; genus Streptomyces. The sequence goes on from NZ_JACSCH020000016.1 coordinate 3,359, forward strand.
CCCCTCGCCCCTTTCCCCTGTCCGGAGGGCGCGACCGAGCCCCGTACCTGGAGGCCCCCCACATGCGCTCTCACCTGCTCAACGACGCCACGGCGGAGAGCTACCGGCGCTCCGTCACCGAAGGAGTCGAGCGGGTGGCGGACAAACTCGCCGCGACGCGACGTCCGTTCACCGGAGTGACCCCCGCCGAGCTCGCCCCCGTCATCGACGCCGTCGACCTCGACCGTCCGCTCGGCGACTCCTCCGCCGCGCTCGACGAGCTGGAGAGCGTCTACCTCCGCGACGCCGTCTACTTCCACCACCCCCGGTACCTGGGCCACCTCAACTGCCCGGTGGTCATCCCCGCCGTGCTCGGCGAGGCCGTCCTCTCGGCGGTCAACTCCTCGCTCGACACCTGGGACCAGAGCGCGGGCGCCACCCTCATCGAGCGCAAGCTCATCGACTGGACCAACGGCCGCATCGGCTTCGGCCCGGGCGCCGACGGCGTCTTCACCAGCGGCGGGTCGCAGTCCAACCTCCAGGCCCTGCTCCTCGCCCGCGAGGAGGCCAAGAGCGACGACCTGTCGAAGCTCCGGATCTTCTCCTCCGAGTGCAGCCACTTCAGCGTCCAGAAGTCGGCCACCCTCCTCGGCCTCGGCCAGGACGCCGTCATCTCCATACCGGTCGACCGGAACAAGCGGATGCAGTCCGTCGTCCTCGCCGCCGAGCTGGAGGCCTGCCGCGCCGAGGGCCTCGTCCCGATGGTGATCGTCGCCACCGCCGGCACCACCGACTTCGGCTCCATCGACCCGCTGCCCGAGATCGCCGCCCTGGCCGACGAGTACGGCGCCTGGATGCACGTGGACGCCGCCTACGGCTGCGGACTGCTCGCCTCCCCGACCCGCCGCGGGCTCCTGGCCGGCATCGAGCGGGCCGACTCGGTCACCGTCGACTTCCACAAGTCCTTCTTCCAGCCGGTGAGTTCCTCGGCGATCCTGGTCCGCGACGGAGCCACCCTGCGCCACGCGACCTACCACGCGGACTACCTCAACCCGCGCCGCACGATCGCGGAGCAGATCCCCAACCAGGTCGACAAGTCCCTCCAGACCACCCGCCGCTTCGACGCGCTCAAGCTGTGGATGACCCTGCGCGTGATGGGCGCCGACGGTGTCGGCCGGCTCTTCGACGAGGTCTGCGACCTGGCCGCCGAGGGCTTCGCGCTGCTCGCCGCCGACCCGCGCTACGACGTCGTGGTCGAGCCGCAGATCTCCACCCTCGTCTACCGCTACATCCCGGAGGACGTCACGTCCCCCGAGGACATCGACCGGGCCAATCTGCACGCCCGCAAGGCCCTGTTCGCGTCCGGCGAGGCCGTCGTCGCCGGCACCAAGGTCGACGGCCGCCAGTACCTCAAGTTCACCCTGCTCAACCCCGAGACCACCGCGGCCGACATCGCCGCCGTCCTCGATCTGATCGCCGGCTACGCCGAGCAGTACCTGGGAGAGACCCTTGTCCACGCCTGAGACGACCGAGATCCACGACTTCATCGGCATCGGACTCGGTCCGTTCAACCTCGGCCTCGCCTGCCTGACCGAGCCGATCGACGAGCTGAACGGTCTCTTCCTGGAGTCGAAGCCCGACTTCGAGTGGCACTCGGGGATGTTCCTCGAGGGCGCCCACCTCCAGACCCCGTTCATGTCGGACCTGGTCACGATGGCCGACCCGACCTCGCCGTACTCCTTCCTGAGCTACCTGAAGGACAAGGGCCGGCTGTACTCGTTCTACATCCGCGAGAACTTCTACCCGCTGCGGACCGAGTACAACGACTACTGCCGCTGGGCCGCCGGGCGCCTCTCCTCCGTCCGCTTCTCGACGACCGTCGCGACCGTGACGTTCGACGAGGCCGCCGAGGTGTACGTGGTGACCACCGAGACCGGAGAAACGTTCCGCTCGCGTCGTCTGGTCCTCGGCACCGGCACCCCGGCGTACGTCCCCGAGACCTGCCGGGGCCTCGGCGGCGACCTGATCCACAACTCGCGCTACCTCCCGAACAAGGAGGAGCTCCAGAAGAAGAAGTCGATCACCCTGGTCGGCAGCGGCCAGAGCGCCGCCGAGATCTACTACGACCTCCTCGGCGAGATCGACGTCCACGGGTACAAGCTCAACTGGGTGACCCGCTCCCCGCGCTTCTTCCCGCTGGAGTACACCAAGCTCACCCTGGAGATGACCTCCCCGGAGTACGTGGACTACTTCCACGCGCTCCCCGAGCGGACCCGCTACCGCCTGGAGACCGAGCAGAAGGGCCTCTTCAAGGGCATCGACGGCGAGCTGATCGACGCCATCTTCGACCTGCTCTACCAGAAGAACCTCGACGGCCCCGTGCCCACCCGCCTCCTCACCAACTCCGCGCTGCACACCGCCGCGTACGAGGAGTCGACGGGCACGTACACCCTCGGCTTCCGCCAGGAGGAGCAGGAGAAGGACTTCACCCTGGACACCGAGGGCCTGATCCTCGCCACCGGGTACAAGTACGCCGTCCCCGCCTTCCTCGAGCCGGTCCGCGACCGCCTCAACTGGGACGGCCAGGGCCGCTTCGACGTGGCCCGCAACTACGCGATCGACACGACGGGCCGCGGGGTGTTCCTGCAGAACTCCTCCGTGCACACCCACTCGATCACCTCGCCCGACCTCGGCATGGGGGCGTACCGCAACGCGTACATCATCGGGGCGATGCTGGGCTACGAGTACTACCCCGTCGAGAAGACCATCGCTTTCCAGGAGTTCGCCGCATGACCGTCCTCTTCCGCCCGCTCGACCCCGTCAAGGACGCGGAGCTGCTCCACGGCTGGGTCACCCACCCCAAGGCCGCGTTCTGGATGATGCAGGACGCGAGCGTCGAGGACGTCGTGCGCGAGTACACGGCCTTCGCCGCCCACCCGCACCACGAGGCGTTCATCGGCCTGGTCGACGGGGTCCCCGCGATCCTCATGGAGCGCTACGACCCGGCCCACCTGGAGCTGGTCGGTCTCTACGACCCGCTCCCCGGCGACGTCGGCATGCACTTCCTCGTCGCCCCGACCGACACCCCGGTGCACGGCTTCACCCGCAAGGTGATCACCGCCGTGATGACGGAGCTGTTCGCCGACCCGGCGACCGTCCGGGTCGTCGTCGAGCCGGACGTGTCCAACAAGGCCGTCCACGCCCTCAACGAGGCCGTCGGCTTCGTGCCGGAGCGGGAGATCCAGAAGCCGGAGAAGAAGGCTCTGCTGAGCTTCTGCACCCGGGAGCAGTTCGAGGCCGCCGTGGGAGTCGCCGCATGAGCACCACCGATGTGTCGAACCCCGTCGCGCACCTCACCCCCGAGCTCTGGGCGGACGCCAACCGCGCGCTGATCCGCAAGGGTCTCGCGGAGTTCGCCCACGAGCGGCTCCTCGACCCGCGGGAGCTCGGCGAGAGCCGCTACGTGGTCCTGTCGGACGACGGCGCCACCGAGTACCGCTTCACCGCGGACCGGTACGCCCTCGACCACTGGCAGGTCTACGCCGAGTCGATCAGCCGCCACCGCGGCGACGAGCAGCTTCCGCTGGACGCCCTCCAGTTCATCACCGAGCTGCGCGGCGCGCTGGGCCTGAGCGACGAGGTCCTGCCGGTCTACCTGGAGGAGATCTCCTCCACGCTCGCCGGTACGGCGTTCAAGGCGACCAAGGAGCCGGTCACCTCCGCCGAGCTCACCCACGCCGGTTTCCAGGCGATCGAGACGGGGATGACCGAGGGCCACCCCTGCTTCGTCGCCAACAACGGCCGGCTCGGCTTCGGCGTCGACGAGTTCCGCGCGTACGCCCCCGAGGCGGCGAGCGGGATCCATCTGATCTGGCTGGCGGCGCGGCGCGACCGCACCACCTTCACGGCCGGCGCGGGCATCGACTACGAGACCTTCGTCCGCGCGGAGCTGGGCGACGCGACGGTGGACGGCTTCGCGGCGACCCTGGCGGCCCGCGGCCTGGACCTGGCCGACTACCTCCTCATGCCGGCGCACCCGTGGCAGTGGTGGAACAAGCTGTCCGTCACCTTCGCGGCCGAGGTCGCACAGCAGCGTCTGGTGTACCTGGGCGCGGGCGACGACACGTATCTGGCGCAGCAGTCGATCCGTACCTTCTTCAACACCTCGGACCCGGCCAAGCACTACGTGAAGACCGCCCTCTCGGTCCTCAACATGGGCTTCATGCGGGGCCTTTCGGCCGCGTACATGGAGGCCACCCCGGCCATCAACGACTGGCTGCACACGCTGATCCAGTCGGACGCGACGTTCCGCTCGGTCCGCTTCTCGATCATCCGCGAGCGGGCGGCCGTCGGCTACCGGCACCTGGAGTACGAGGCCGCGACCGACCGCTACTCGCCGTACCGCAAGATGCTGGCGGCGCTCTGGCGCGAGTCCCCCGTGCCGACCCTCGCCGAGGGCGAGCGGCTCGCGACGATGGCGTCCCTCGTTCACGTGGACCACACGGGCGCGTCGTTCGCGGGCGCGCTGATCAAGGAGTCGGGCCTGGAGGCCTCGGTCTGGCTCCGCCAGTACCTGGACGCCTACCTGCTCCCGGTCCTGCACAGCTTCTACGCGTACGACCTGGCGTTCATGCCGCACGGCGAGAACGTGATCCTGGTCCTCGACGAGCGCGGCGCGGTGTCGCGGGCGATCTTCAAGGACATCGCCGAGGAGATCGTCGTCATGGACCCGGCGGCGGTCCTGCCGCCGGCGGTGGAGCGGGTCCGTGCGGAGATCCCCGAGGACATGAAGCTCCTCTCGGTCTTCACGGACGTCTTCGACTGCTTCTTCCGCTTCCTGGCGGCGACGCTCGCCACGGAGGGCGTCCTCGACGAGGACGGCTTCTGGCGGACGGTCGCGGAGTGCGTGCGCGGCTACGAGCAGTCGAAGCCGGAACTGGCGGACCGGTTCGCCCAGTACGACATGTTCGCGGAGACCTTCGCCCTGTCGGCCCTGAACCGCCTCCAGCTCCGCAACAACAAGCAGATGGTCGACCTCTCGGACCCGTCGGCGGCCCTCCAGCTCGTCGGCGACCTGGTCAACCCGATCGCCCGCTTCGCGTAACCCCCGGACCGATGCGAGCCCCGGCGGAGTACGGTCCTCCGCCGGGGCTCACATCTGTGTGTACGGGGCTACTCCGCCGGCCAGGGGACCTCCGGGGAGCGGTAGTAGTCGATGCCCAGGGCGTCGAACCTCGGGGCCTGCTCCGCGAGGCGGACCTTGTACGTGTCCCAGTCGTGGGTCGCCGCCGGCGACCAGCCCAGTTCCGCCAGGCCCGGCAGGCGCGGGAAGGCCATGACGTCCAGGTCGTCCGTGGTGGCCAGGGTCTCCGTCCAGAGCGGGGCCTCGACGCCGCGGACGCTGTCCTCCGGGGCGCCCGCGAGGTAGGCGGCCGGGTTCCAGTCGTACGACCTGCGGACCTCCACGTAGCCCGCCCAGGCGAGGCCGAGCTTGGTGTCCTTCGTGTACTTCATGTCGAGGTACGTGCGGTCGGCCGGGGAGAGGATCAGGCCGGCGCCGTTCCGGGCGGCGGCCGCGACCCGTTCCTTCTCCTCCGTGGGGGTGCGGTCGAGGCCCCAGTACTGGACGAGGGCGCCGTCCGCCGGGGTCGTGCCGGTCAGCTGGTGCCAGCCGACGACCTTCTTGCCGTACTTCGCGACGACGGGCTGCACCTTGTCCATGAAGGTGACGTAGTCCGCGTGGCTGGTGGAGTGCGCCTCGTCGCCGCCGATGTGGATGTACCGGCCGGGGGTGAGCGCGGCGATCTCGCGGATCACGTCGTCGACGAAGTCGTACGTGACGGACTTCGGCACGCACAGGGAGCTGAAGCCGACCTTGGTGCCGGTGTAGAGCGGCGGGGCGACGCCGTCGCAGTTGAGCTCGGCGTAGGAGGCGAGGGCGGCGTTGGTGTGGCCGGGGAGGTCGATCTCGGGGATCACCTCCTGGTAGCGGGAGGCGGCGTACCGGACGATCTCCTGGTACTGCGCCTTGGTGTAGAAGCCGCCGGGGCCGCCGCCGACCTCGGTGGAGCCGCCGTAGGTGGTGAGCCGGGGCCAGGAGTCGACGGCGATGCGCCAGCCCTGGTCGTCGGAGAGGTGCAGATGGAGGGTGTTGACCTTGTAGAGCGCGAGCTGGTCGATGTACCGCTTCACCTCGTCGACGGTGAAGAAGTGGCGGGAGACGTCGAGCATGGCGCCCCGGTAGGCGTAGCGCGGGGTGTCGGTGATGGTGCCGCCGGCGATCTTCCAGGGCCCGTTCTGGACGCTCTTGCGTTCGACGGCGGAGGGCAGCTGCTGGCGCAGGGTCTGGACGCCTCGGAAGAGGCCGGCGGGTTCGCGCGCGGTGAGGGTGACGCCGTCGGGGGCCGAGCGGAGCCGGTAGCCCTCGGCGCCGAGGGCGGTGTCGCCGGGGCTGAGACGGAGTCGGATGCCGCCGCCGGCGGCCTGGTCGTCGACGACGGGCAGCGGGAAGCCGGTGGCGGGGCGCAGCAGTCCGGCGAGGTAGCGGCCGAGCTCCCGGATCTCGCGGTTCGTGTCGTCCACGCCGATGCGGGTGGTCGGGGTGAGGGTGTAGGGCTCGCCCTCGGGGGCGACGGAGGCGGGTACGGGCACGATGCGGCCGAGCGGGCGGACCTCGGGCTCGGCGGCGGCCGGGGCGTTCTTGCCGTCCGCCGGGCTGTCGGCGGCGGCCTCGCCGCAGCCGACACCGGCGGCGGCGACGAGGAGCAGGGATCCGATCAGGCGCGGAATCCTTCGGCGCTGTGTCACAGGCTGGTCCCCTTCAGACGTTGGATCAGGCGTTGGACGCGTCTGTCGAGTTCTATATCCGAACCGTCACCATGCGTACCGCTGTGATAGCCATCAGTCAAGGTCTGGACCAATCACCCCGAATGACGGGGGGATCATGACGCACCTGCCCGATATCGGGCAGGATTCTTGCGAATGAGGACGGGTACCCCTCAATATTCATGGGTGCTCGAACGCCGCCCGTCGCACGACGACCTCATCGACCACCTGGTCCGCAGCACCGCGCTCCAGCGCGGTGAGGCCGCCCGGGTGGTACTCGACGTGCTGGCGTACTTCGACGAGACGACCGAGGAGTTCGTCCGCCGCCGACACCGCGAACTGCAGTCCGGCGGGGCCGTGAACGCCGAGATCTTCGAACGGATCTCGGCGGAACTGCCCCACCGGGCCGTGGCGCCGCCGGAGCTCTCGCTCCGGCAACTGCGCCGCATCGTCTACGGCTGAATCACGAACGAGCACGGCGAGCACGCTCACCAACCTGGAGGGGTTTCACCTTTATGTGCGGAATTGTCGGTTACATCGGAAAGCGCGACGTCGCCCCGCTGCTCCTCGAGGGCCTGGCGCGTCTGGAGTACCGGGGATACGACTCGGCCGGCATGGTCGTCACCAGCCCGAAGGCCTCCGGCCTGAAGATGGTGAAGGCCAAGGGTCGCGTCCGTGACCTGGAGGCCCGTGTCCCCAAGCGCTTCACCGGTACCACCGGCATCGCCCACACCCGCTGGGCCACCCACGGCGCGCCGAGCGACATCAACTCGCACCCGCACATGGACCCCGAGAACAAGGTCGCGGTCGTCCACAACGGCATCGTCGACAACGCCCAGGAGCTCCGCGCCAAGCTGGAGGCCGACGGCGTCGTCTTCGCCTCCGAGACGGACACCGAGGTCATCACCCACCTCATCGCCCGCTCCCAGGCCACCACCCTCGAGGAGAAGGTCCGCGAGGCGCTCAAGGTCATCGAGGGCACCTACGGCATCGCCGTGATGCACGCCGACTTCAACGACCGCATCGTCGTGGCCCGCAACGGCTCGCCGGTCATCCTCGGCATCGGCGAGAAGGAGATGCTCGTCGCCTCCGACGTCGCCGCCCTGATCGCCCACACCCGCCAGGTCGTCACCCTCGACGACGGCGAGATGGCCACCCTGAAGGCCGACGACTTCCGTACCTACACGACCTCGGGCGCGACCACCACCGCCACCCCGGAGACCGTGGAGTGGGAGGCCGCCTCGTACGACATGGGCGGTCACGACACGTTCATGCACAAGGAGATCTCCGAGCAGCCCGACGCGGTCGACCGCGTGCTGCGCGGCCGGATCGACGACCGCTTCTCCACCGTGCACCTGGGCGGCCTGAACCTGGACCCGCGCGAGGCCCGCACCATCCGCCGGATCAAGATCCTCGGCTGCGGCACCTCGTACCACGCCGGTCTCATCGGCGCCGGGCTCATCGAGTCCATGGCCCGCATCCCCGCCGACGCCGAGCCGGCCTCGGAGTTCCGCTACCGCAACCCGGTCGTGGACCCCGACACCCTCTACATCGCCGTCTCCCAGTCCGGCGAGACCTACGACGTGCTCGCCGCCGTCCAGGAGCTGAAGCGCAAGGGCGCCCGCGTCCTCGGCGTGGTCAACGTGGTCGGCTCCGCCATCGCCCGCGAGGCCGACGGCGGTGTGTACGTCCACGCCGGCCCCGAGGTCTGCGTCGTCTCCACCAAGTGCTTCACCAACACGGTCACCGCCTTCGCGCTGCTCGCCCTGCACCTGGGCCGCATCCGCGACCTGTCCGTCACCGACGGCAAGCGGATCATCGAGGGCCTGCGCAAGCTGCCCGCGCAGATCCAGGAGATCCTCGAGACCGAGGACGAGATCAAGAAGATCGCCGCGGAGTACGCCGGCGCCCAGTCGATGATGTTCATCGGCCGCGTCCGGGGCTACCCCGTCGCCCTCGAGGCCTCCCTGAAGCTCAAGGAGATCTCCTACATCCACGCCGAGGCCTACCCGGCCTCCGAGCTGAAGCACGGCCCGCTCGCCCTCATCGAGCCGGCCCTGCCGACGGTCGCGATCGTCCCCGACGACGACCTGCTCGAGAAGAACCGCGCCGCCCTGGAGGAGATCAAGGCCCGCAGCGGCCGCATCCTCGCGGTGGCGCACCAGCCGCAGGCCAAGGCCGACCACACCATCGTCGTGCCGAAGAACGAGGACGAGCTGGACCCGATCCTGATGGGCATCCCGCTCCAGCTCCTCGCCTACCACACGGCGCTCGCCATGGGCCGCGACATCGACAAGCCGCGCAACCTGGCCAAGTCCGTCACGGTCGAGTAGCAGCGACCTCGGGGCCTGTCCCCCCGAGCCGCGCCGCCGGGCCTGTCCCCCGGCGGTTCGACCGGACACGAAGCGGTCCCCCCGTGCATCCCAGGTGCACGGGGGGACCGCTTCTTTTGAGGCCCGGTTCACCTCCGGGGCCTGAGGGGCACCCCGGTCAGCTCGCCGCGGCCGCGCTGCGGTTCGCCCGGCCGAGTGCGGTCGGCCAGCCGGCCACCGCCGCCGTCGCGCCGTACCAGGCGACCAGACCGGCGACGGCCGCCACCCAGCCGCCCGCCTTCGCGAGCCCGCCGTTGTCGGCGAGCGCCCCGATGCCGAGCAGCAGGAGCGCGACGAACAACAGCCCGTACACGCCCTGTCCGAACAGTCCGCTGCCCGAGGCGGCCAGCGTCAGCGTGAGCGTGAGGAGCGCCCACAGGAGCAGGAAGACGCCCACGGCGTCGGCGGACTCACCGCCGCCGGCCGCGGTGCCCCAGGTGAACCAGAAGGCGCCGAGCGCCGCGAACGCCGTGCCCTCACCCTTGTCGCCCGCACGGAGGGCGAGCAGACCGACGAGGAAGAGCGTCACCCCGCCGACCCAGGTGGCGAGGCCCGCGGCATCCGCTGCCGCGACGTTGTCGATGACACCGGTGCCGCCCAGGCCGAAGGCCAGCAGGGTCAGTCCGAGTGCGAGGTGGCCGAGAGTGGAAGTGGTGTTTCCCGCGGCGACTTCGTTGTTCACGGCGGGCTCCCTTCAAGTGCGCAGGTGTACTGCGTGAGCTGCTGTGTTCCGGTGACACTTATGTACCCTTCACAAGCGCACAATTCACCTGAGGAAGGCCGAATTTATGGCGGGATGACGTCAGTTGAGGAAGAGACCTGACGGGTCGTACGGGACGGAAGGGGCCCTCGTACGCGACGGAAGGGGTTCTCGTACGCGACGGAAAGGGGTTCTCGTACGCCCTACGGGATGACGATCACGGGCCGCTGGGCGCGGCGCGCGAGGCGGCCGGCCACCGAGCCGAAGATCCGGCCGACGATCCCGTGCGTGGAGCCGACCACGATCGCGTCGGCCGAGTACTCCCGGCCGACCTCCTCCAGCTCGTGGCAGATGTCGCCGCCGCGCTCGACGAGGATCCAGGGCACCTCGGAGAGGTGCTCGGCGCAGGCCAGCTCCAGGCCGAGGACCTCGGTCCGGTGATCGGGCACGTCGACGAAGACGGGGGGCTCGCAGCCGGCCCACACCGTGGTGGGCAGCCTGTTGGCCACGTGCACGATGATCAGGCCCGAGCCGGAACGCCTGGCCATGCCGATGGCGTACGCGAGGGCGCGCTCACTGGACGTGGAGCCGTCGAAGCCGACGACGACACCGTGCCGGAAGGCCGGGTCGCAGGCGTGACGTGGCTGTTCTACCGCGAGGGGGTCGACCGTGGAATCGGCGACGCGCTTGCGGTCCGCGGGTTCGGGGAATTCGTGACCGGCCATCGGTGTCTCGGCGAAGAGAGTCCTCGTGGGAAGGGACGGGGAACGGAGGGGACGGAACAACGGGTGGCGGCGGAGCTGTGTCCGGGAATCATCTTCCCAAGCCCATACCCCCAAGGGTACGGCGACACTCCTCTCCTGCCCAGAGCCCGCCGTGCCACTCCCCGGCGTGCGCCCCGCTCGCGCGCGGCGTTCCAGGGAGCATGCCCGAGCGGCTCGGGATCTGGCAATGCCGGTTGTGCCCTACAGGTGTCCGTACGGGGGCCAAACGGACGTCGCCGAGAGTGACCGGAAGGTTCCGCTTCTCGTTGCCACAGGTCCAGCCCACCGTCGCAGGGAGACCGCCCGTGCCCGCACCATCGACCGCCGCCGGCCAGACCTCCACCGCCCCCGCCGCCACCCGCGCCACCGCGCTCGGAGGGCCCCGCGGCCGCCGCCGGGCGCCCGTCCTCGGCCCGGCCGCCGCCGCAGACCCGGATCCGGGCAACGGGCAGGGGGCCACGGGGACGGTCCCGCGCGCGGGGGCCGGCGCGGGCACGGCGGCCGGCGCGGGGACGGGTGCGGGGGCGGGCGCGGGGACGGGTGCGGGGGCGGGCTCGGGGACGGGCTCGGGGACGAGTGCAGGGACGGGTGCGGGGGCGGGCTCGGGGACGGGCTCGGGGACGAGTGCAGGGACGGGCTCGGGGGCGGGCTCGGGGATCGGCGGGGCCACCGCGGACCAGGCCGGTGACGTCGTCCGCTGGGCGGTCTTCTGCTGCGTACTGGTCCCGGTGGTCCTGCTCGTCTACGGCAGCTCCCTCGGCGGCGCCGCCGGGACCGCGCTCGGCCTCGTCTCGGTGACGGCGGCCTGCCGGGTGCTGCTGCGGCGCTCGGAGCGGGGGATGCGGAGCGAGGGCGTCCGTGGCAGGCGACGCAGCCAGGACACCCGCTAGGTTTCCAGGGGTGTAAATCAACCCGAATCGGGGCGCCGATCGGGCCCGCCCCTCGTGGAGTTGACAGGTTCGTACACGCGAACCCATATGTTTTCAGCCAACTTCCATCCGTCGGCGAGTCCTTGGCAAAACGGTTGCCCAACCCCGGTGCCGGCACCCGAAAATCCCCCGCCCCAAGGGCTCGCACCCCCCGCGTACGGGGGCGTTCACCGCCCCACCCCTTCCCCCGGGGGCCTCCCGACGGAAGACTTCGCGATCGATCGCTTCACGCCAAGTGGCCTTGTCGACAATCCACCGGATGAAGAACTTGTCACGCCGGCGCCATGGGACGCAGTAGATTCGATCATGGGTACCGAAGACTGGGGTCTCGTGCAAAACCGAGGGGAAACGTGCAGGAGCGACACGACCAGGGAGACGCGAACACCGAGGGGGGCTTAGCGTCATGAGCCAGGACTCCACCGCACCGGAGGCCGCACGGAAGCTGACCGGGCGGCGCCGTCGCGAAGTCGTCGCGGTGCTGCTGTTCAGCGGCGGCCCCATCTTCGAGAGCTCCATCCCGCTCTCCGTGTTCGGCATCGACCGGCAGGACGCCGGAGTGCCCCGCTACCGACTGCTGGTCTGTGCGGGCGAGGACGGACCGCTGCGGACCACCGGTGGACTCGAACTGACCGCGCCATACGGCCTGGAGGCGATCAGCCGGGCGGGCACCGTCGTCGTCCCGGCCTGGCGGTCGATCACCTCGCCGCCACCGCCGGAGGCGCTCGAAGCGCTGCGCCGCGCCCACGAGGAGGGCGCGCGGATCGTCGGGCTGTGCACCGGGGCGTTCGTCCTCGCCGCGGCCGGCCTGCTCGACGGCCGCCCGGCGACGACGCACTGGATGTACGCGCCGACGCTCGCCAAGCGCTACCCGTCGGTCCATGTGGACCCCCGGGAGCTCTTCGTCGACGACGGCGACGTGCTGACCTCCGCGGGCACGGCGGCCGGAATCGATCTGTGTCTGCACATCGTGCGGACCGACCACGGCACGGAGGCCGCGGGCGCCCTGGCGCGCCGGCTGGTCGTCCCGCCGCGGCGCAGCGGCGGTCAGGAGCGCTACCTCGACAGGTCTTTACCTGAGGAGATCGGCGCCGACCCGCTGGCCGAGGTCGTCGCCTGGGCGCTGGAGCACCTCCACGAGCAGTTCGACGTGGAGACCCTGGCGGCCCGCGCGTACATGTCACGGCGGACCTTCGACCGCCGGTTCCGCTCGCTGACCGGTTCGGCCCCCCTCCAGTGGCTGATCACCCAGCGGGTGCTGCAGGCGCAGCGGCTGCTCGAGACCTCCGACTACTCGGTCGACGAGGTCGCGGGCCGATGCGGCTTCCGCTCGCCGGTGGCGCTGCGCGGCCACTTCCGACGGCAGCTCGGCTCCTCGCCGGCCGCCTACCGGGCGGCGTACCGTGCGCGGCGGCCGCAGGGCGACACCGCCACGGCGGTGCTCGACCCGGTCGTGCCCGCCCAGGTCATGGCCGGAATCCGGCGCCCGGCGTCCCCGCTGGACCAGGGGAAGCCGCAGTCCGACGCCTACGCCCCGGGGCGCGCCTCGCTCCCGGGCCAGCGCAGCGCGCCGTAAGGAAAGAGAAGACCGCCGCCGCCACAAGCGGCGCGACGCAGGAACGACGGGCCCTCGGGGACATCTCCCCCGGGGGCCCGTCGGCGTCGCGTCGACCGGGCTGCCGGCGCGGGGCGGCCGTCCGTGGCGCGCGGGGGAAATCGGCGTCGAGTCCGGCATCGACCCCTCCACGGACGGCTCGGCCGCTCCGACATGCAGAAGAGCCCCTAAGGTGGACGCATGAACGATCGCATGGTGTGGATCGACTGCGAGATGACCGGGCTCTCGCTGACGGACGACGCACTCATCGAGGTGGCCGCACTGGTCACCGACTCGGAACTGAACGTGCTCGGCGACGGGGTGGACATCGTGATCCGCCCGCCGGACACGGCCCTGGAGACCATGCCCGAGATCGTGCGCCAGATGCACACGGCCTCGGGGCTGCTCGACGCGCTCGCCGACGGCACCACGCTCGCCGACGCGGAGGCCCAGGTCCTCGCGTACATCCGCGAGCACGTCAAGGAACCCGGCAAGGCGCCCCTGTGCGGGAACTCGGTCTCCACGGACCGCGGCTTCCTCGCCCGGGACATGCCCGCCCTGGAGAGCCACCTGCACTACCGGATCGTCGATGTCTCCTCGGTCAAGGAGCTGGCCCGCCGCTGGTACCCGAGGGCGTACTTCAACAGTCCGGAGAAGAACGGCAACCACCGGGCGCTCGCCGACATCCGCGAGTCCATCGCGGAGCTGCGCTACTACCGCGAGGCGGTCTTCGTCCCGCAGCCCGGCCCCGACTCGGAGACCGCGAAGCGGATCGCGGCCCGGCACGTCGTACCGGCCGAATAATCCCCTCCGCGCAGGGCCGCTCGTGCCCGCACATCAATGCGGGCGCGAGCACCCTCCAGGACCCTGTAGACTTCTTCTCGGCCGGTCGGGGAAACCTTCGGGAAAACCGCCGGTCATGGTGGGTATAGCTCAGACGGTAGAGCACCTGGTTGTGGTCCAGGATGTCGCGGGTTCGAGTCCCGTTACTCACCCTGTTGGTTCAGGCCCCGGTTCAGAAATGAACCGGGGCCTGAGTCGTTGTCGCGACCGTCGACCGGGGGGCGGCGCTGCTCGCACTGGTCGCCGTCGCCGCGTGCGGCCTGGGACTGACGGCCCATGTGACGGAACACACACCCGGGGTCGGTGGGGTGGTGGAAGACCTCCCGGGCCTGACGGGCGACGGGCACAGGGGTGCGCGCCCCGGCCGGGAGGTGGGGTGGCTCCGGCCGGGGCGCGCGGTGTGGGGGGCGCGATGGCTTCTGGGGACCGGCCTACTTGTAGGCGGCGAAGGCCTTCGTGAAGGCCAGCGGCTGCTGGAGGATCGAGGAGCAGGTGGCGTCGGCGCGGTTCACCGCGCCGTCCGCGCACTGCTTGTCCCGGGTCGAGGACCACATCGAGAGCCAGCCGATGCCCTTGGACTTCGCGAAGTCGACGAGCTGGGTGGCGTCGTCGACCTTGAAGATCTCGCTCACGACGTCGTTGACGCCGATCATCGGGGTGACGGCGACGGCCTTCCAGGCGGCCGCGTCGGAGAGCCCGAGAACACCCTTGATCTGCGCCTGGGTCGCGGTCGCGGCCTGGATGGCGTACGTGCCCATGTCGGCGCTGTAGGCCGGCCCGTAGTCCATCGCCATGATGTTGACGGCGTCGATGCGGACGCCGTTGCGCTTGGCGTCGGCGAGCAGGTCGACGCCCGGCTGGGTCAGGCCCTCGGGCATGACCGGCAGGGTGAAGGAGACGTTCAGGCCGGGGTGGGACTTCTGGAGCTGGGCGATCGCCTGCGAGCGGCGGGTGTTGGCGGCGGTGTCGGGCAGGGCCGCGCCCTCGACGTCGAAGTCGACCTTGGTCAGCTTGTACTGGTCGATGACCTTGCCGTACGCGGCGGCCAGCGCCGAGGAGGACGAGCAGTTCAGAGCCAGCTCGTGCCCGGCGGCGCCGCCGAAGGAGACCCGGACGTCGCCGCCCTTGGCGCGCAGGGCGCCTATCTGGGCCGCGACCCTGTCGTTCGCCAGGTCGGTGACCCCGCCCCACAGCGGGGCGCAGGAACCACCGGAGGTGATGAAGGCGAGGTTGAACTCCTTCACACCGGTGGCGTCGGCGGTGGCGAGGAGGTCGTACGCCGGGTAGAGCGAGGTGTCGACGTACGGGGCGTACCTGGCGGCGGTGACGGGCCCGCCGGTCGCCGTGGGCGTCGGGGTGGGAGTGGGGGTGGCCGTGGGCTTCGGGGGCGCCGTGGTGGTGGCGGTGGCGGTCGGCGTGGGGCTCGTGGTGGCCGTGGCGGTGGCGGTCGGCTTCGGGGTGGCCGTGGGAGTGGGAGCGGTCGTGGTGGGGCGGCCGCTGGGGGTGGGGGCGGTGCCTCCGGCGGAGCAGGCCGCCTTGTTGATCAGGCAGTTGGCGGGGTCGCCGGCCTGTCCTGCGGCGGAGGTGACGAAGCCGACGGTGACGGACTGGCCGGGCGCGAGCTGCTTGTTCCAGCTGGCGGGCTTCACCGTGACGTGGCTGCCGGAGACGGTGTGCTCGCCGTTCCAGAGGGAGCCGATGGTCGTCCCGGCCGGGAGGTCGAACTCCAGGGTCCAGTCGGCCTGGGCGGCGGAGGTCTCGTTGGTGACGACGTACTGCCCGGTGTAGCCGCCGGTCCAGGAGCTGGTCCTGGTGTACGCGGCGCCGACCGCCGCGGCCTGGGCCGTACCGGTGAGCGCGAACGCGGCGCCGCCGACGACCGCGGCGGCGACGACCGCTCCGACGACCTTGGTCCTGGTGCTCGCCGTGCGCCGGTGCGAACTGGTGCCCATCGCGTGCCTGCCTCTGCGTACTGGGGGGTGGGGAGGGGGTGCGGCAGCACGCTAGCGACCGGGAAACGGACAAACCGGCGTCCGGGGACGCGGCTGGGGATCCTTAGGCTCCGCTTAAGGAAGGCATCGGAGCCACGAAAGGTTGGGGCGCGGCCGACGCCGGTACGGGGTGCACCGACTGACCCCGATGCCGGCGCGGATGCGGCCGAACGCCCGTCCGGGGCGCGGTCGGTGCCGTCAGCCCTCGGCGGCCCTGCGGGTGCCCGTCCCCCCGCGCCGCCGGCGGGCCGGGCGGCGACCGCGGCGGCCGGACGCGCCGCCCGTGCGGCGTCCGTCGAGGCCGATCCAGATCCGGACCTCCGTACCGCCGAGCACCGAGTGCCCGATGCGGACGTCGCCGCCGGTGGTCTCCGCCATCCGTCGCACGATGTCCAGGCCGAGGCCCGTGGAGCCGTCCCGGGCCCCGCTGTTGCCGCGGGCGAGCGCGGCGGCCGGGTCGGCGATGCCGGGGCCCGCGTCGGAGACGAGGACGATGACGGCGTCCTCGCCGTTGTGGACGTCGATCGAGAAGGCCGTGCCCTCGGAGGTGTGCCGGAAGACGTTGCCGAGCAACGCGTCGAGCGCGGCGACGAGTTCGGGGCGGGCGACCGGGATGCGGACCGGACGCTCGACGCCCGCGACGCGGACCCGGCGGCCCTCGTCCTCGGCGAGCGCCGACCAGAACTCCATGCGTTCGCGCACCACTTCGGCGGCGTCGCAGCCCGCGCCGGGTCCGGTGGCCTGGGTCTGCGGCTTCGCGTCCCGGGCGGTCCGGATGATGATGTCGACCTCGCGCTCCAGCTGCTCGACGGCCGCGCGGGTCTGCTCGGCGGCCGGACCCGAGCCCAGCGAGGCCGCGTTGAGCCGGAGCACGGTGAGCGGGGTGCGGAGCCGGTGGGAGAGGTCGGCGGCCAGTTCCCGCTCGTTGGCCAGGAGTTGGACGACCTGGTCGGCCATCGAGTTGAACGCGACGGCGGCCGACTTGAGTTCGGGCGGCCCCTCCTCGGGGACGCGTGCGCCGAGCCTGCCCTCGCCGAGGTCGTGGGCGGCGCCCGCGAGCCGCTGCGCGGGCTGGACCATCCGGACGCCGAGCCGGTCGGCGACGGCGACCGAGCCGACGATCAGGGCGATGCCGACCCCGGCGAGGACCAGCCAGGCGGTGGCGACACCGTTGGACACCTCGCCCTCGGGGACGAAGAGTTCGACGACGGCGACCTCGCCGCTGCTGAGCGCGGTGGGCTGGAGCAGTGCGAAGCCGCCCGGCACCTCGGCGATGGACGCCCGGCCGAGCCGGCGGGTGGCGGACAGCTCCTCCTCGCCGGCCCGCCGGGTGCCGATCTCCAGGCCCGGGTCCCCGGGTTCGGCGGCCGGCACATGGACGGC
The DNA here is from genome assembly GCF_014451325.2 of Streptomyces sp. CB02980. Lineage (GTDB taxonomy): Bacteria > Actinomycetota > Actinomycetes > Streptomycetales > Streptomycetaceae > Streptomyces. The sequence continues at coordinate 20,736 of NZ_JACSCH020000016.1, forward strand.
GAGCCGCCCGGCGGCCCCGTCCTCGGTGGTGGCGACGGCCTTGTCGAGCTCGTCGCGGTCGGTGGTGATGGCGAGCACGGGGGCGAGGCCGGCCGCCCGCCGTTCGGCGTTGGAGAACGCCCGGTCGCGGGCCATCTCCTTGACGACGAGCCCGAGGGGTACGGCGAAGGCGACGACGACCATGACGGTGACGGCGAGCGACACCTTGACGAGCGCCCATCTCACGGCTGCGGCTCCCGGGGCGGCTCCAGCTTCACGCCGACCCCGCGCAGGGTGTGCAGATAGCGGGGCCGGGCGGCCGTCTCACCCAGTTTCCGCCGCAGCCACGACAGATGTACGTCGATGGTCTGGTCGTCCCCGTACGACTGCTGCCACACCTCGGCGAGCAGCTCCTTGCGCGGGACGACGACGCCGGGCCGCCCGGCGAGGAAGGCGAGCAGGTCGAACTCCCGCCGGGTCAGATCCAGGGGTGCCCCGTCGAGTTCCGCCTGCCGGCGCAGCGGGTCGACGGTGAGACCGCCGACCGAGATCACCCGCGGCGGCGGTGCCTCGCCCGCGGCGGACCGGGCCCGGCGCAGGACGGCGGCCATCCGGGCCGAGAGGTGGTCGACCGAGAACGGCTTCACGAGGTAGTCGTCGGCGCCCGCGTGGAGGAGCCGTACGATCTCCGCCTCGTCGTCCCGGGCGGTCGCGATGATCACCGGTACGTCGGTGATCCCGCGCAGCATCTTGAGCGCCTCCGACCCGTCCAGATCGGGCAGTCCGAGGTCCAGGATGACCACGTCGAACCGGAAATGGGCGACCTCGCGCAACGCCTCCAGAGCCGTACCGACGCTCCGTACCGTGTGGGAGGCCTCGGAGAGCCGGCGGATGAGGGCGGAGCGCACGAACTGGTCGTCCTCGACCACGAGCACACTTGCCATGGGCCGCACCGTACGCCATTCGGGGGATTGTGAGGCAAGGAGCACCCTGCGGTGAGGGCGGGGACGGTGTGGTGCAGTATGGCCCGGATGCGAAGAGGACTCGTTCACGCCCTGGCCTGGTCGCTCGCCACCGGCGCGGCGGTCACGCTCTCCTGGTGGGGAGTGCACACGGTCATGTCCGGGACGGTGTACGACCCTCCGCGCGCGCTGCCCCTCCCGGCCGGAAGCGCCGGTGAACCGGACACGGCCGGCAGCGATCCGCTGTCCTCCTCGACCCACCGGCCCGAGACCGTCGAGCCCACCGCGGCCGTCACGAGGAAGCCGTCGCCGAGCGGTGACCGTTCGACGCCGGCCACCCCTTCCACGTCGCCCTCGCGGACGGCGAGGCCGACGACGCAGGCGCCCCCCGTCACCACGCCGCCCGCCGACTCGAACGTGAAGACGTACACGGTGGACGGCGGCCGGGTCACCTTCGACCTGGGCGAGGACTCGGCCGAGCTGGTCTCGGCGATCCCCGCCTCCGGCTGGCAGATGCAGGTGTGGAAGCAGACGAGCTGGATCCGGGTCACGTTCACGGCGAACGGCCGTGAACTGTCCGTCTTCTGCGTCTGGCACGACACCGCGCCCCGCGTGGAGATCGACGACCGCTCGGTCTGACGCGATGCCCCGGGCGATCGGCCGGTCAGCGGAAGACGGACGCGGGCGGTACGGGTGAGGGCTTGGCGCTCGCGTCGGTGACCGGCGCCGCTCCCCCGGCGAAGTCGGCGAGGGCCCGCCCGTGTTCGACCCGGCCCGGGTGCGGGTCGGTGGCGACCCGGCGGGTCAGCTCCGCCACCGGCAGTTCCCGGTCGGAGGCGAGCAGCACCGCGTTGCCGAAGCGGCGGCCGCGCAGCACCGTCGGGTCGGCGGCCAGGGCCAGCTCGGGGAAGACGGCCGCGGCGGTGGCGATCTGACCGCGGAGGTGCGTCAGCGGCGGGCCGTCGGCGAGGTTCGCGGCGTAGAAGCCGCCGGGACGCAGCACCCGCCGTACCTCGCCGAGGAACTCGGTGCTGGTCAGATGTGCCGGGGTACGGGCCCCGCTGAACACGTCGGCGATGACGAGGTCGGCCCAGCCGTCCTGGACCTTGGCGAGCCCGGCGCGGGCGTCGGTGGAGCGGACCCGGATCCGGGCCCCGGCGTCGAGCGGCAGCTCCCGGCGGACGAGCTGTACGAGGAGCCCGTCGAGTTCCACGATCTGCTGCGTGGAGCGGGGCCGGGTCGCGGCGACGTACCGGGCGAGGGTGAAGGCGCCGCCGCCGAGGTGGACGACCTGCAGCGGCCGGTTCGGCGGGGCGACGAGGTCGGCGATGTGGCCGAGGCGCCGCTGGTACTCGAAGGTGAGGTGGGCCGGGTCGTCGAGGTCCACATGGGACTGCGGGGCGCCGTCGATGAGCAGGGTCCAGGCGCGGGGGCGCTCCCGGTCGGGTATGAGTTCGGCGAGCCCGCCGTCGACGGTCTCGACGACGGAGGCGGCGGACGCCGCCCGGTCGCGCTGTCTGTTCCTGGCCACGGGCCCATTATCGGGGCATTCGCCCCGGCCCCGCCCGGCGGCCCCGGGACCGTGGCGACGGGACCTCCGCGGCCGCCCTCAGTGGCAGCCGTCCGCCGCCTCGATGAGCCGGGCCGCCTCGCCGAGCGCCTCGCGCAGGACGACGGGGTCGGTGACGGGGTCGGTGTCGCCGGGGGGCAGCAGCCAGCCGGCGGGGCGGGGCGCGTCCCCGGCGGGTTCGGGCAGCTCCGGCAGCTCGGGGAGGCGCAGGCCGCGGCCCGAGGTCCGGGTACACGCGCTGCCGGGCATGTCCCAGGCGGCGGCCGTTCCGGGCGGGACGAGGAAGCCGAGGGTGTCGCAGGTGCCGTCGTGGACGACGGGGCCGACGGCGGGGCCCGCGCCGCGCCGCAGGATGTCGACGGCCTCGAGGCCCTGTCGGACCGGCACGGTCACCAGGTCCCAGGGTTCGGCGGGCTGCTGGGCCGCGGCCGGAACCGGACTGCGGTCCTGGGGGGTGGTCCGGGACGCGCGGGCGTCCGGGGCGGGCGCCTGGCGCGTGGCCGACTGGGAACCGATCTCCGACATGGGACCCCTCCTCGCTCCTGAGGAGACACGTTCCGTCTCTCCCTTACGGTTCAACGCCCGTGCGCGTCAACGGCTACGGCGCCATGCCGCCGCAAAGGATGGCAGTTCATGGCAGATCACAGGCGAGATATCCGATTTGTAGCCAAACTCTGCGTATGCATCCGGTCACAGCAGGTACGTTCTTGCCGCCGGACCACCCGGCAGCACAGGAGAGGGCTCGGCCATGGCGATGTCACGGGCAGTTCCCAATCTCGCCTTCCGCCGGCTCCGCGGACAGCACTCGCCGGCGGAGTTCGCCGCAGCGGTCCGCCGGGCGGCGCGGGAGATCGGCGAACAGGTCGCGTGCGACGCCCGCTACATCGGGCGCGTGGAGGCGGGCGAGATCCGTTGCCCCAACTACGCGTACGAGCGGGTCTTCCTGCACATGTTCCCCGGTCTGGGTCTCTCCGACCTGGGCTTCTCCGCGCGGGAGACGGTGCGCGGCCGGCGGCAGCCGGTCGCGGCCGGGGCTCCGGCTCCCGCGGCACTCCCGACCCGGAACGATGAGGAGAGCGACGTGCTGCGTCGCGCATTCATGACGAGCGGCTCCGCCACCCTGGCGGCCGCCTCGCTGGGACTCGGCGGCCCCGCCGTCGCGATCCCCGCCCCCCGCGGCACCCACCGGATCGGCGACGCCGAGGTGCGGGCCGTCGAGGACGCCGTACGGCAGATCCGTCTGCTCGACGACCGGCACGGCGCCGACGGGCTCTACAAGGTCGCCTCCCACCCGCTCCGGGCCGCGTACGCGCTGCTCGACGCGGGCGCCATGACCCGCCGCTCCACCGAGGACCGGCTGCACGCGGGCGCGGGCGAGCTCTCCCTCTCGGTGGGCTGGCTGGCCCACGACTCGGGCCGGCACGACGACGCCCGCTCGCACTACGCCGAGGCCCTCGCCACCGCGCGCGTGTCGGGGAACGCGGCCCTGGAGGCGCACGCCTTCTGCAACACGTCCTTCCTCGCCCGGGACACCGGCCGGTTCCGCGAGGCGGTGCGGGCGGCGCAGGCGGGCCTGCGGGCCGCGCAGCCGCTGGACTCGGCCCGGCTGCTCTCGCTGCTCTCGCTGCGGGAGGCGGCCGCGTGGGCCGGGCTCGGTGACAGGTCGGCCTGCGAGCAGGCCCTCGGCCGCGCCCACGGCTTCTTCGACCGGGGCGCGGCGGACGACGACCCCGAGTGGATGTCGTTCTTCGGGGAGCCGGAGCGGGAGGCGCTGGAGGCCCAGTGCTGGTCGGCCCTGGGCGACTGGGGCCGGGCGGCCCGGCACTCCCACCGGGCCACGGTCCTGCAGAACCCGCACTTCGCGCGGAACCTGGCGCTCTACCGCGCCCATCTCGCCAAGAACCTGGCGCACGCGGGCCGCCCGGACGAGGCCGCGGCGGAGGCGAAGCGGGTGGTGGACTCCCTGGAGGGCATCGCCTCGGCGCGGATCCGCGGGATGCTCTCGGACACCCGCCAGGCACTGGCCGCGTACTGACGGCCCCGGCCGGGGCCGCCCGCTGTTCCAGGTGCCCGGTGGCGCCTACTCCAGGTGCCCGGTGTCGTTCCAGCGCTCGACCGCGGGGGCGCCGTACGCCCAGCCGAGGACGGACAGGCTCGTCGGGTCGAGGCGGATGCGGGAGGCGAAGGAGACGTCCTCGCCGAGCCAGCGGGCGCCGATCGACCGCAGGATGTGGCCGTGGGCGAAGACCAGGACGTCACGGTCGGCCGAGCGGGCCCAGTTCACGATCTCGTCGGCACGGTCCGACAGCTGCGCCAGGGTCTCGCCGTCCGGCACTCCGTCGCGCCAGATGAACCAGCCCGGCCGGATCTCCTGGATCTGCGGCGGGGTCAGCCCCTCGTACGCCCCGTAGTCCCACTCCATCAGCGCGTCCCAGGGCTCCGCCCGCTCGCCGAATCCGGCGATCTCGCAGGTCTCGCTCGCGCGGACCAGGGGGCTCGTGCGCACCTCCACACCGGGCAGTCCCTGCCAGGGACCGCGGTGGAGACGCTCGCCCAGGAGCTTCGCGCCGCGCCGCCCCTCGTCGAGCAGGGGGATGTCGGTCCTGCCGGTGTGCCGGCCGAGAAGTGACCACTCGGTCTGGCCGTGCCGGGCGAGCAGGATGCGCGGTGCCATGGGAAGGATCTCCAGGGGTTCACGGTGCGGACGTGCCTCCGTCCATCATCGCCCACGTGGATTGGGGGTGACCTCCGGGCAACCCCCGGGCGGCCTCCGGCGTCCCCTCCCCCGGGGCGATCACTGGTTGGGGGGACCTTTTCGTATGCGCAAGCCACGCTGGTGGGCCGAATCGGCGCTGATCGCGGTCGTGTACGCGGCCTATTCGGGCGGTCGGCTGCTCGTCCGGGGCGACGAGGCCTCGGCCGTCGAGCACGGGCTTGCGATCCTGCGGCTGGAACGGCTCTTCGGGATCGACGCCGAGCACCCGCTGAACCGGCTGTTCACGGACGTGCCCGCGCTCGGGATCCCGGCGGACTTCGCGTACGCCTCGCTGCACTATCTCGTCACCCCGGCGATCCTGGTCTGGCTCTTCCGCCGCCGCCCCGCCCACTACCGGGCCGCCCGCACCTGGCTGATGCTCTCCACCCTGCTCGGTCTGGCCGGCTTCACCCTGCTGCCCACCTGCCCGCCCCGGCTGCTCGACCCGGCGTACGGCTTCACCGACACGATGGCGTACTTCAGCGCCTACGGCTGGTGGGGCGGCGAGGCCAGCGCGCCGCGCGGGCTCGGCGGTCTCACGAACCAGTACGCGGCCATGCCCAGCCTGCACGTCGGCTGGGCGCTGTGGTGCGGGGTGATGCTCTGGCGGTACGGGCGGACACCCGTCACCAAGGCGCTCGGGCTCGCGTATCCGCTGGTCACGACGTTGGTCGTGATGGGGACCGCCAACCACTATCTGCTCGACGCGGTCGCCGGCGCCGCCGTGATGGGCGCCGGTCTGCTCCTCACCCCGCACGCGCTGCGGCTCGCCCGGCGACTGCGCGGGACGGCCGAAGCGCCCCCGGTTGTCAGTGCCGGATGCGAGACTTCCACGGGTGAGCGCATCCCTGGACAGCGGTCTGTCCCGACCTCCGCAGACGACACGTCGACGGCAGCTCGCTGAGCTGCGCGGACCGGCCACCCCGCCGCGTCCGCTGGACGCGCGGGCCCTCGCGGCGCTGGCCGCCAACCCCGGCTGCCGGCGCCGGGCCCTGCTCGACGGCGCGGGGGTCGACAAGTCCGCGCTGGCCGCGAAGCTCGGCTCGCCGGCCCCGTTCGGGCAGTCCCAGTTCGCGATCGTCCGGGGCAACTCCTTCGAGGCGAAGGTCAAGGCGGACGGCGGCCGCGAGCTGCTGCGCCTGATCGGCGTCGAGGATCCGGGCACGGTGTCCGTGCCCGAGCTCGCGGCCGCCGGACCCGAGGGACGGGTGGCGCGCACGGCCCTCGCCCTGCGGGAGGCGACCGCCGCGGGGGCGTGGACGCTGCTCGACCATCCGCTGCTCGCCCTGGAGGTGGCCGGTTCGCCGGTGTACCTGGAGCCGGACGCGGTGGTGGTCCGGCCCGACGGCGGGTGGACGGTCGTGGAGATCAAGTCCTTCCCGATGGTCGACGGCGCGGCGGACGCGTCGAAGGTCGGCGCGGCGGCCCGGCAGGCCGCCGTGTACGTGCTCGCGCTCGAACGGGTGGCTGCGGTGACCGAGGGCGCCCGGGTCGCCCGGTCGGTGCTCCTCGTCTGCCCGAAGGACTTCTCCAACCTGCCGACGGCCTCGGTCGTCGACGTGCGCAAACAGCGGTCGGTCACCCGGCGCCAGCTCGACCGGCTGACCCGGATCGACGAGATCGCGGCGGCGCTGCCGGAGGGTGTCAGCTTCGATGTGGCGGAGCGCTCGGCCGAGGAGCTGGCGGCGGCCGTGGAATGCGTGCCCCATCAGTACGCGCCGGAGTGCCTGGCCGCCTGCGAGCTGGCCTTCCACTGCCGCTCGCGGGCCCGGCAGGCGGACGCGGTGGAGACCCTGGGCCGTTCGGTACGGGGTGAGCTCGGCGGCCTGACGACGGTCGCCGCGGTCCTCGCGGCGGCGCGGGGCGAGGAGGGCGACCCGGAGGACCCGGCGGTGGCGGCGCTGCGCAGGGCGCGGGCGCTGCGCGAGGAAGCGCTGTCGGGAGCGGGGGCCCGGGCATGTCGCTGATCTCCACCCTCGCCCGTATGGAGGCCGTCGAGTCCGGCCGGGCGCAGCCCCTGGCGACCGTCCGGCACCGGCGGCTGTCCGAGCGGCCGCTCGTCCTCGTGCCGCTGACCACGGCCGGCGAGGCGGGCGCCCCGCTGGGCGCGCTCGTCGGCACCGACCCGGAGGAGCCGCGGCTCCTGGTGGTGGCCCAGCCCCGGGACCGGGACCTGCGGTTCGCGTTCCTCGCCGATCTGGCAGAGGAGGTCCTGCCGTACATCGACTCCTTCGCGGAGGCCGTCGAGGCGGCGGAGAAGAGCGAGGTCGATCCCGAGACCGGCAAGAAGGTGAAGGTCGAGGTCGAGCTGTGCGCGGACGCGCCGCAGCTGATCGTGCCGAGCCGGGCGGGCATCGAGTACGTACGGCTGCTCGGGCGGTCGACGCGGTTCCGGCGGACGGCCGAGCAGGACCCGGAGACGCCGTTCCCCGCGCCGCCGCGCGTCCCGCTGCTCGGGCGCTGGCTGACGCACTTCGGCGACCGGGCCCGGGTGCCCGGCTCCTCGCTGCTGCTGTCGGCGACCGATCTCCTCAACCGGCACTGGGCGACCGGCCAGTCCTCCCTGGAGGACCAGCACCTGGGCGCGCTGCTCGCGTGGATCGACCACGGCGGTGAGCCGGGCGCCGAGGCGGCACTGCGGGCCGAGGCCGGGCGGGACTCCGCGGGGCAGTTGCTGTGCCCGCCCGCCGGTCCCGCCACCGATCCCGCCTTCGACAACGGGCTCCTCGCGCCGGCGATCGAGCGGTACGACCGGGCCCGGCAGGCCGTCGGCGCCGCCGAGGACGGCGAGGCGGCCGAGCGCGGACTCGGCGAACTGCACCGGGCCGAGCGGGAGCTGCGCCGGCTGGTCGTCTCACAGACGAAGCCGACGTGGGACGCGGTCTGGCGGGCGATCGGCCTGCTGCGGGAGCTGCCGGAGGGGGCCAGGGTCGAGGACCGCTGGACCCGCGACCGCTGGTCCTTCACCGCCCACCGGGACCGGGTCACCGCAGGCGAGCCGCCGCAGCCGCGCCGGGACGACGCCGTGACGGCGGCCCGGAAGCTCGCCGCGCGCGAGCAGGCGCAGGGCCAGCTGGAGGCGCACGAGGCCCTCGACGATCCCCTGGTGCTCGCCGGACGGCGGCTGTCGGGCGAGGCGTTCACGGCCGAGGTGGTCGAGGTGACGATGGCGTGGACGGAGTCCAAGAGGCCCGCGCCGCGCCCGCTGCTCACGGTCCGCACCGAGGACCGGCCGCACCTGGGCGAGAAGGTGAAGGTGTACCGCTCGCTCGCCGGGAAGCCGCAGTCGGCGGAGTTCGTGCGGTACGAGGAGGACGGGGCGCTGCTGCTGCGCCTCCTCGACAGGATGGGCCGCTCGAAGGAGCCCGCGGAGGGCTCGGTGCCGGAGAAGGGCGAGCGGATCGCCTGGACGCTGTTCGAGCACGACCAGCGGGTCGGGCCGCAGCTGCCGGAGGCGGAGGAGACGCCCTGGACGCACGGCGGTCCGCCCCGGACCGACGTCGTGGAACTGCCTGACGCCGTGACCGCGGAGGACGTGCTGTGACCGTGTTCGACCTCTCGACGCCGCCCGTCGACGACGCGGCGCCGTTCGACCCCTCGGCCGCCGCGGGCCGGGCGACGGCCGACATCCTCGCGGCCACCCTGCACGGCTCCGCGCGCGGTGTCGTCGTGGACTCCCCGCCGGGCGCGGGGAAATCGACGCTCGTGGTGCGGGCCGCGCTCGAACTGGCCGCGGCCGGACGCCCCCTGATGGTGGTGGCCCAGACGAACGCGCAGGTGGACGACCTGGTCCTGCGGCTCGCCGAGAAGGAGCCGGATCTGGAGGTCGGCCGGCTGCACTCGAACGACAGCGACCCGTACGACAAGGCGCTCGACGACCTGGAGAACGTACGGAAGTCGGCGAAGGCCGGTGAGCTGACCGGGCTGCCGGTCGTCGTCTCCACGGCCGCCAAGTGGGCGCACGTGAAGAACGTCGAGCCGTGGGCGCACGCGATCGTCGACGAGGCGTACCAGATGCGCTCGGACGCGCTGCTCGCCGTGGCGGGGCTCTTCGAGCGGGCGCTGTTCGTGGGCGACCCCGGGCAGTTGGACCCGTTCTCGGTGGTGGGTGCCGAGCAGTGGGCGGGACTCTCGTACGACCCGTCGGCGAGCGCGGTCTCCACCCTGCTCGCGCACAACCCGGAACTGCCGCAGCACCGGCTGCCGGTGTCCTGGCGGCTGCCCGCCTCGGCGGCGCCGCTGGTCTCGGACGCGTTCTATCCGTTCACGCCGTTCCGCAGCGGCACCGGGCACGGGGACCGGAAGCTCTCCTTCTCGGCCGCGTCGGACGGTTCGGGCCCCGACCGGGTCCTCGACGAGGCGGCGGAGTCGGGCTGGGGCCTGCTCGAACTGCCCGCCCGGCACACCCCCCGCACCGACCCTGAGGCGGTCGGCGCGGTCGCCGTCGTGGTGCGCCGGCTCCTCGACCGGAGCGGCGCCGCGGTCTCGGAGCGCTCGGAGACCCCCGTACCCCTGACACCCGACCGGGTCGCGGTCGGCACCGCCCACCGCGACCAGGCGGCGGCGATCCGGGCGGCCCTCGCCGAACTGGGCGTCACGGGCGTGACGGTGGACACCGCGAACCGGCTCCAGGGGCGTGAGTACGACGTGACCGTCGTCCTCCATCCGCTGTCCGGGCGCCCCGACGCGACCGCCTTCCACCTGGAGACGGGCCGGCTGTGCGTCCTCGCGTCCCGGCACCGGCACGCGTGCATCGTGGTCTGCCGGGCGGGCGTCACGGACCTGCTCGACGCGCACCCGTCGACCGAGCCGGTCCAGCTGGGCGTCGCCGTGTCGTTCCCGGACGGCTGGGAGGCGAACCACGCGGTCCTCTCCCACCTTGAGGAGCACCGGGTCGCCTGGACGCCCTGAGTTCTCATGGACGTCCCGAGTTCTACGGGGCCGTCCTGAGTTCTCGTGGACGTCCCGAGTTCTACGGGGCCGGTTCCGCCGCCAGGGTGAGGAGTTCGTCGACCGACCACTGGTCGTAGACGTGCTCGCCGTACTTCACGGCGACGACCCGGCCGTCGGGCGCGATCAGGAAGTCGGCGGGGAGACCCAGGCGACCGGCCGGCTGCGCGCCGGCCGGCAGCCGGCCCCTGCCCCGGAGCAGCTCCCAGGTGTCGCGGAGCACGCCCCCGGCGATCGCGGGCCAGCCGCGCGGGTCGAGCAGGGCCCGGCGGTGGGCCTCCACGCCGAACTCGGCGTACAGCACCTTGTCGGGGTCCGCGACGACGGCGAACGGCAGGTGGGCCACGTGCTCGCGGAGCTCCTCGGCGGGCGAGTGGAAGAACACGACCTCCCGGATCCCGGCCCGCTCGATCTCGTCGTGGCGCCGGACGACCGAGCGCAGATGGAGATTGCAGACGGGGCAGCCCGCGAAGCGCCGGAACTGCACGTGGGTGGTCCGTCCGGGGTCGGGGAGGGTCAGCGCGGGGCCGATGACCGGGGTGAGGGCGCGGCTCGGCACGAGGTCGCCGGGGGCCGGCCGGGCGCGGCGCGGGGTCGTGGAGGACATCGCGGGCGAGGTCGCTGAAGAGGCTGTCTGGGGCATGCGCATGGGGCACCGTCCTCGTAGGCGTACGGCGTACTCCTAACAGCGTAGGCGTAGGGCGTACGCTGTCAACCGTCATGCCACGACCCCGCTCCCTCACCCCCGACCGGCTGGCCGCCGCCGCCCTCGCCGTCATCGACCGCGACGGACTCGCCGCCCTGTCGATGCGCACCGTCGCCAAGGAACTCGGCATGAGCCCCATGGGGCTCTACCGCTACGTCGCCGACCGCGAGGAGCTGGAGGGGCTCGTGGTCGACCGCGTCCTGGGCGGCCTCGACACCACCCCGCCCGCCGCGGACGCGCCCTGGCGGGACCGGATCGAGACCATGGTCGGGCGCCTGCGCGACGCCGTGGTCCGCCATCCGGAGGCCGTCCAGCTGACCCTCACCCACCGGCACCGCGCACCCGGCGGCCTGCTCTGGTCGGAGACGGTGCTCGGCATCCTGACCGATGCCGGCATCGACGGCGCACGGCGGGTCGTCGCCCTGCGCGCGCTCCACGGGTACGTCACCGGCGCCATCCAGCTCGAACACCTCGGGCCGCTGGCCGGAGCCGGCACCTCGGCCATCGCCGCGCTGCCCGAGGACCGCTTCCCGTATCTGACGCAGACCGCGCGGACGGCCGGCGAGGTCGGCCCCGACCAGGAGTTCTTCGGCGGCCTGCGGCTGCTCCTGCGCGGCCTCGACGGCTGACCACGCCCCGTCCCCCGACGCCCTCTTGCGGGGCGCGGGACAATGGAAGACGGCCCGGGGTTCCGGGCCGCCCGTGTGCGAGGAGCCGGTGCGCGACGCGCCGGTGTGGACAGCGTGAACGTGAGCGTGAAGAGGAGAGCGACGATGGCGGAACCCGCGGAGCGGAGCGGACAGCGGCGGCTCAGGCCGGCACCGCTGGTCTTCGAGCCTGCCGAGGCGACCGCCGACCCGGAGCATTTCTTCGATCTGGAGTCGATGGACGACCCCCGGGAGCTGCTGTCCCGCGCGACGGAGCTGACGCTGGCGTTCCGCGCGGCGACGGACCGGGCGACCGAGTTCCAGGCGATCGCGGCGGCGCAGCTGGCGGATCCGCGCCGGTTCGACCGTCTGACGCCGGCGGACGTCGCCGAGCGGGCGCAGTGGACCGAGGACTACGCCCGGAAGATGATCGAGTTCGGCCGCGACCTGATCAGGACGAACGGCCGGCCGGCGGAGGACTGAGCCTCGACCGCTCGGCGGAGGACTGAGCACTCGCCGGCGGAGGACCGAGCCACTCGGCGGCCTCGAGCCCTCCGGAGGCCCCCGGGCCACCTGGAGGGCTCCGTCGTTCGTGGCCGAAAAAGCACCCCTGGCATATGCCGGGGGTGCACGATACTCCTCGCCCTCCCCTTCTGTCCGGAATTCCGTGAACTCTCGGCGACCGATCCGTGACAGCCGGTAGACCTGGACGCATGACGACGTGGACGCGCGACGAGACCGAGCACGACATCTTCCGGTTTCTCCGGGAGGGCGACGAGGGGCGTCACCAGACCGCCCGGGTGACCGCCGACGGTGCCTCCTGGCTCGCCTCCGCCACCGGGAACCGCGAGGCCGCGCTCACCCGCTGGGAGTCCCGGCCGACCTCCCCGGCGGCGCTGCCCTGCGGGGCCGTCTTCGACGTCGTCAACGTGGACCCGGTCTTCGGGCGCCGCATGCTGGACCGGCTGTGGGAGGAGGGCCCGGGTTCGGGGCCCGTCGCGGTGCACCGGGGCCGGATGATGCTGTTCGCCGCGCCGGGCACGGCCCAGCGGCTGCCGGCGCTGCTGGACTGGGAGGAATGGGGCGACACCGTCCCCCGGCCGCTCTGTCATGGGATCGGGGACGCGGTGACCGTGCCGCCGCTCGTGCCGTCCGGGCCCACCGGGCCCCGCTGGCTGGTGGCGCCCGACACCCGGAATCCCTGGCTGCCCGGCCCCGAGGTCGTGCTCTGGGCCTGTGTGCGGGCCCACCGGGCGGCATCCGTCGCCGACGTGCGGGTATCGATTTTTCCTCCCGCCGATCCGGGTGCTAATGTCTACGACGTCAGCAGGCGCCGCTAGCTCAGTTGGTTAGAGCAGCTGACTCTTAATCAGCGGGTCCGGGGTTCGAGTCCCTGGCGGCGCACAGACAGAAGAAGCCCCTCGCGGAAGCGAGGGGCTTCTTCGTGTTCCCGGCGTGTTCCGGTGTGTTCCCCGGTCCGGCCGCTCAGTCGACGGCGGGCGGGGTGATCCTGACCGTCCAGGCGCCCGTCCCGGTGCGTTCCGCGACCTCCACCCGTACCCCCGTCCCGGGCACGGTGAGCGTCTCACCCTCCTCCAGCGGGGCGTCCGCGAGGGGCGGGTAGACGGAGCGGTCCCAGCAGGCCTCGGTGCGCGGGTGCGCGTCGACGACCTCGACGGGGCCGTCGCCCGAGGCCGCGCTGCCCCGGACCCGGTAGACGAGGACACCCTCGGTACAGGTCTCGGCGTTGCTCCCGGCGCTGCCCCGGGCCTCGACCGCGAGGACGCTGTCGGGTCCCGTACGGACCACGGCGAGCCGGGTGCCGAGGCTGGCGCCGGGCGCGGGCTGGGCGTCGGTCGGTTCCAGGCTCACCATCCGGGGACCCGTCCCCTGGACACAGGCGATCTGGGCGCTGGAGAGCCAGCCGAGCTTCCACTTGTGCCAGCCGAAGAGGTCCGGGGAGAGCCCGAACTGGCTGCCCATGACGTCCCAGTCACCCACATGGGTGTCCCAGTCGCCCTTGCCGTCCGCCGGTCGGTGATAGAGGTCGGGCAGGTCGAAGACGTGACCGGTCTCGTGGGCCAGGACGTTCCGGTCGGGCGGATGCCGCTCGAAGACGGTGACGACCCGCTTGATCTCGGTGCCGTCGACCTCCATCGGCTTCTCCAGGTTGACGACCTTGGTCGCGTCGGAGTCCACGCCGGGCGCGTCCGGGTCGGCGACCAGGTAGACGATGTCGTACCGGGAGAAGTCGACGCTCGCGTCGGCGGCGCCGATCGCGTCCCGGAGGTAGGCGGCGCGCTGTCCGGCGTCCCAGTCACGCCGTATGTCGTACGCGCTCGACTCCTTCGGCATCGGGGTCCAGAAGCGCTGGGGGTGCGGGCGCAGGTGGAAGCGCCCGTAGGAGGCGCGGGTGAAGTACTCGCTGGTGGCGGGGAAGTGGTCGGCGGCGAGTTCGGCCGGATCGGTGAGCGGCTCGGCGTCCGGGAACGACAGGAAGATCATGACCGCGTCGAGGGTGCGGTCGGGGCGCGGATACGACCTGTTCCAGGTGTCGAGGCCGAGCGAGTGATGGGCCGCCGTGCGGGGCAGGGCGCAGGGACCCGCCGAGGGAGCGCCGACGGCGGGGCCGGCGACGAGCCCGGTGGCGGCCAGGGCGGCGAACGAGGTGAGGGCCGCCGCGCCGGCGCGGAGCCGCGAGCGTTCCACTCCCCCGGGTGGCTGCTGACCCCTCACGTGGACCTCCGGATCGGGAATGCGGGACACTCCACCCACCTTGTGACGGTTTGACGCGTTTCGCACGTTTCCGCTGCCCCGGTCGGGTGAGGGCGCGCCACGCGGTCGACGCGACACGAGCGCGCTTCAGCTCACGGAAAGTCACATTCGGTCACGTCGTCGTCGACCCGTGTCAGACCCGCGCAGAAACGATCGGGCGGAGTGCGGCGGTGGGCGGTCTCACAGCGGCGGGCGCTCCCCGGAGGCGCCTCGGAGCTGGAAGGCTCCCCCGTACGGGCTCTATGATCGGCACACTCTTCCTCGGCCGACCGTCCCGACCACATGTGACCGGCCCGACTGCACTACGGGAGCGAGCGGTGAGCGGAATCCCCGAAGGACCGGTGCACCCAGAGCCGCCGGAGACGCGCGCGGCGGAATCCGCACTCACGGAGCGTCACCCCCCGTACGGCGCCGAGCCACGCGTCGGCTGCTCCCCCTCCGAACTCCGGGACTACCGCGCCGCGTTCCGCGTCGCCCAGCTCGCGATGGCCGTCATCGACCAGGACGGCGTCGTCGTCGCGGCCAACGACTCCTTCGGCCTCCTCCTCGGTGCCGAGCCGGAGGCGCTCCGGGAACAGGCCGCCGCCGACCTCGTCGACCTCGCGTCCGACGGGCGCACCTGGCACGCGTACCGCGAGGTGCTGCGCGGCCGGCGCTCCCGCTTCCGCTGCACCCGCCGCCTCAAGCACGCCGACGGGCGCTCGCTGTGGGCCGAGGTCACCGTCGCCCCCGTGCCCGACAGCCGGCGCGTCCTGCTGTCGATCGCGGACATCAGCGACCGGCGCGAGCTCCAGGCGCGGCTGCGGCACCTCCAGATGCACGACCCGGTGACCCGACTGCCCAACCGCGCCCTGTTCTTCGAGCGCCTCTCGGCGGCTCTGGAGGCCTCGGCGCAGGATGCGGCGGACCTCGCGAGCGCCGCGGCCATCGCGGGCACCGCGAGCGCCTCGGCCATCGCGGGCGCGGTGGGCGCGGTGGACCCAGGCGAAACGATCAGCTCTTCGTACGAGTCGTACGGGTATGGCAGAACAGGGCGGATCGGTCTCTGCTACCTCGATCTCGACGGCTTCAAGGCCGTCAACGACACCCTCGGCCACCGCGTCGGCGACCGGCTCCTCGCCGCCGTCGCCTCCCGCCTCACGGAGTGCGCGGACAGCGACGGCTACACCCGCAGCGGCGGCCATCTCGTGGCGCGGCTCGGCGGGGACGAGTTCGCGATCCTGGTCGAGGACTCCACCGGCACGGAGCAACTCGCCGATCTGGCGCGCTCGGTGCTGTGCGCGCTCCAGCAGCCCTTCGACCTGGGCGGCCAGCGACTGTCGGTCTCCGCCTCGATCGGCGTGGTCGAGCGCTCCGGGTCCGGCACGACGGCGACGGCCCTGATGCAGGACGCCGACACCACGCTGTACTGGGCGAAGGCGGACGGCAAGGCCCGCTGGACCCTCTTCGACCCGGAGCGCAACGCGCACCGGATGACCCGGCAGGCGCTCTCCTCCACCCTGCGCCCGGCCGTGGAGCGCGGGGAGTTCGCCCTGGAGTACCAGCCGCTGGTGGATCTGGTGGACGGCGCGGTGCGCGGGGTGGAGGCGCTGGTGCGCTGGAACCACCCGCAGTTCGGCGTCCTTCCGCCGAATCGGTTCGTCGGGATCGCCGAGGAGGACGGCTCCATCGTGGAGCTCGGCCGCTGGGTGCTGCGCACGGCCTGCCGGCAGGCCCGGCAGTGGCAGAAGGACCATCCGCGCGAGCGCCCGATCTTCGTCAGCGTCAACGTGGCGGTGCGTCAGGTCTGGGACTCCGACCTGGTCGCCGACGTGGCCGGCATCCTCGCGGAGACGGGGCTCGCCCCGTACCTGCTCCAGCTGGAGCTCACCGAGTCGGCCGTGATGGGCTCCGCCGGCCGGCCGCTCCAGGCGCTCCAGGCGCTGAGCGACATGGGGGTGCGGATCGCGATCGACGACTTCGGGACCGGCTACTCGAACCTGGCCTATCTGAGCCGGCTGCCGGTCTCCGTGCTCAAGCTGGACGGCTCCTTCGTCCGCGGCTTCCAGGACGAGGAGCACGCCAACCCGGCCGACGAGCTGATCGTCGAGGCGCTGGTGCAACTGGCGCACCGGCTGGGGCTGACGGTCACCGCCGAGTGCGTGGAGACCTCGGGGCAGGCGAGCCGGCTGCGCAGGATCGGCTGCGACACGGGGCAGGGCTGGCTGTACTCGCGGGCGGTGGCGCCGGACCGTATCGCGGAGCTGATCGGCGCGGAGCCGCTGCCGGTCTGAGGCCCGTACGTCGTCTGTACGAGGCCCGGGGCACTCACGTGGCGCGTACGGGCCCGGGGCACGGAGCCGTCTCCGGCCGGAGGCATGGAACTGCCCCCGGCCGGAGGGACATTCCGGGCGGGGGCAGCGGTTCATGCGGGGTTCAGCGGGTCACGTGAGGTGTCCCGGGTCCCGGGTCAGGGCCTCAGCAGGCGCCCTGGTCCTTCCAGACGCCCCACTCGCCGGTGGTGCCGGGGGCCTCGTTCTGGGTCCACCACTGGGCCAGCCACTTGCGGCCGTTGTGGGAGACGACCGTGCCGCCGGTGTAGACCGTGCCGGCCACGTACGCCGGGACCGAGCCGCAGCCCGTGGGCGGGGTCGTGGGCGGGGTCGTGGGCGGGGTGGTCGGAGGCGTGGTGGGCGGAGTGGTCGGGGGCGTCGTCGGCGGGGTGGTCGGCGGGGTGGTGGTGGAGCCGAGCGCCGTGTTGATCTGCTTCAACAGGGTGGCGTTCTCGTCCAGACCGAGGAGCGAGTACATCATCGCGCCGCCCAGGCCGCGCTGCTTGGCGTAGTCCACCCGGGCCTGGATGGAGCGCTGGTTGAGGCCGGTGAAGAACTCGCCGTCCTTGTAGAAGTACGAGGACTTCGCCTGGTCGTCCCAGAAGGTCGTCGACGCGTTGTCGACGATGCCGCCGAGCTCCTTGTAGTGCGCGATGCCGGCCTGCTGGCTGAGCGGGCGGGCGTTGGAGCCGCCGGTCGCGGTGCCCGCGAGACCGTTGGCGGAGCCGGCCGGGACGCCCTTCCAGCCGCGGTAGTAGAACTCGTAGCCCAGGGTCAGCTTGTTGGCGGGGAAGCCGCCGGCGATGCCGTAGGCGGGCTTGCCGTCGATCCAGGAGTCGATGGCGTTGTCGATCGAGTACTTCTCGGTGCCCGGCGCGATCACGTCGGTCGGGTCGTTCGAGCCGGAGTACAGCGGGGACTGGTGGTACGTCGGCCCGTCGCCGTCCCAGGCGCCGTGCATGTCGTACGTCATGATGTTGGCGTAGTCCAAGTACTGGCCGATCTTGTCGGTCTCGATGTACTTGATCTTGTCCTGGCCGGCCGGGAGGGCCGAGGTCAGCAGGTACTTCTTGCCGCCGTTGGCGGCGCCGTACTCGTCGAGCTGCTTGCGGAACTCGGCGAGGAGCAGCGTGAAGTTCTGCTTGTCCTCCGGGGCGTAGTGGTTGCCCAGGTGGCCGCCGGAGGAGCCGGGGTACTCCCAGTCGATGTCGATGCCGTCGAAGATGCCGGCCGCCGTGCCCGCGCCGCCGAAGCCGCCCTCGACGGGCAGGTTGCCCTTGATGTACTGATCGATGCAGGAGGAGACGAGCTTCTTGCGGCTCGCGTCCGTCTTCGCCGCGTCGCTGAAGTACTTGGAGTACGTCCAGCCGCCGAGCGAGATATTGATCTTCAGGTGGGGGTATTTCGCCTTCAGTTCCTTGAACTGGTTGAAGACGCCCACGATCGGCTGGTTCCACGTGTCGGCGACGCCGTCGACACTGTCCGCCGCACCGAAGGACTTCTGGTAGTCGGCGTACGAGTCGCCCGCACCGTCACCCGCGTTGGGGTTGTTGTCGTCACCCGCGGCCTTGTTCGCCATGAAACAGGTGAGGTTGGTGGGGTGGATGTTGCCGAACGAGTAGTTGATGACGTCCAGCTGGCCCGCGATGCCCCGGGTGTCGAGGTGCTTGGGGAAGAACGCGTTGCCGTAGACGCTCCACTGGTCGTAGTACGCGATGCGCACACCGCCCGCAGCGGCAGTGGTCGTCGTGTCGGCCGCCTGGGCGGAGCCGAGGCCGACGGTCGCCGCGAGGGCGCCGGCGGCGAGGGCCGTGCTGAGGAGCGCGGCGATCAGGGGCTTACGGGGGTGCACGTGCGGCCTCCATCGGGGGGAGTGCGGGGGTGGTGCCGTACAGGAGCTGGAGCAGTGATAACCGGCTCGTGAACAGTGCGTCAATGGTCTGAACCAGATTGAGGACTAGACCAATTAGAAGGAGAAAGCCCTCGTCAGAGGCGCGCAGCACAAAACGGAACCGCCCGCCACCATCGGTGACGAGCGGTTTAAGGTTCACTTAGGGGTGGAGCGGGGCCGGATCCGTGCAGGAACCAACCGGCCTCGGGGACCAGGGTTTTTACCCGGCCGCCCCCGGACCGGAACAGATGGCGCGCCCTACTCCTCCGGGAGCTCGGGGAGTTCGTACGCGTCCGCGATGAGCTCGTAGCTCCGCAGCCGAGCCTCCCCGCCGTGCGCGTTGGCCGTGATCATCAGCTCGTCCGCGCCCGTCCGCTTCCTGAGGTCGTCCAGGCCGGTACGGACCTCGTCGGGGGTGCCGTAGACGATGTTCGCCAGCCATTCGTTCACGAACTCCCGCTCGGCGGGGCTGAACCCGTACGCCTCCGCCTCCTCCGGCGTCGGCACGAGGCCGGGCCGGCCGGTGCGCAGCCGCAGCATCGCGAGGGCACCGGAGAGGACCTGGCGGTGAGCCTGCGCCGCCTCGTCGGCGGCCAGCGCCGAGACGCCGATCATCGCGTACGGCGCGTCGAGCACCTCGGAGGGCCGGAAGGACTCCCGGTAGAGGTCGAGTGCCGGGATCGTGTTCCTGGCCGAGAAGTGGTGGGCGAACGCGAAGGGCAGCCCGAGCAGGCCGGCCAGGCGCGCACTGAAGCCGGACGAGCCGAGCAGCCAGATCGGCGGCCGCCCCTTCGGGCCCTGCACCGGGCCGGGCACGGCGTGGATCCGGGCGTACCGGTGGCCGTCCGGGAAGTCGTCGTCCAGGAACCGGGTCAGCTCGGCGAGCTGCTCCGGGAAATCGTCGGCGCCCTCGTTCAGGGTGGCGGTGCGGCGCAGGGCGGCCGCGGTCGCCCCGTCGGTGCCGGGCGCGCGCCCGAGACCGAGGTCGATCCGGCCCGGGGCGAAGGCCTCCAGGGTGCCGAACTGCTCGGCGATGACCAACGGAGCGTGGTTGGGCAGCATGACGCCGCCCGAGCCGAGGCGGATGCGCTTGGTGTGGGCGGCGAGGTGGGCGAGGATCACCGCCGGGGACGAGGAGGCGACGCCGGGCATGGAGTGGTGTTCGGCCACCCAGTGCCGGTGGAAGCCGCGCCGCTCGGCGAGCCTGCTCAGCTCGACGCTGGTGGCGAGCGCCTGGGTCGCGGTCCTGCCGCTGCCGACGGTCACCAGGTCCAGCACGGACAGCGGCACGGGCGCGGATCCCCGCACCTCTCCTCGAATAGCGTCGGTCACCTTCGGGACCCTCCTCGGCACACGTACGGACTCATGAACGCCCCGTGGATCGGCTGAACGACCCGTGGAACGGCGTGGACTCGATGACAACAGGAGGGTGTCTCCGTTTATTCCGGAGGCCCCGTGGGGACCTTCCGATGCTTCTCGGCCACCGCGTGGGGCCGGAAGGCGACCGGAACGACTGCCACCGCGTCCGTTTCCCCATAAAAAATCTCGCGTTCTCCCAGGGCCGAACGCATGGGCGAACCCCCTCACACACGTCCCTGACCTGAGACTCTCCGGGTCACTCATGACCAGGGCATATGCCAGGGTGGTGCGCCCCAGCCCAGGGCCCGGATGCTCCGCATCATTCTCGCCAACAGCCGCCCCGTAAACGGTGCTTGGCGGCTATCGTGGTACGAAAGCTTGCGGTCACAACCTGGTAGGGGGAAACCGTGGCGCTGAAGCCCGAGCCCACCGCGCCGTTCCACTCGGTGCAATACGCCTTGCGCGTCCTCGAGACGATCTCACGGCACGGTGGCGGAGTGACGGACGTCCAGATCGCGCGCGAAGCCGGCCTGCCCGTAGCCCACCTCACCTCGCTGCTCCTCATGCTCCGCCGTGAGGGGTACGTCGAGCAGGTCGCCGACGGCGCGTACGTGATCGGGGACTCCCTCGTCCTCCTCGGCTCCGGCATGACCCGCCGCGAAGCCCTGGAGGCGAAGCTCCAGGAGACCCTGACCGAGCCGCGCGACTCCGTCGGCGCGGCGGTCTACATCAGCCGGTACATCGACGGCGAGGTGAAGATCACCCAGTTCGCCGACGGTCCGCGCACACCCAAGGTCAACGAGTGGGTCGACTTCCGCTCGGCCGCGCACGCCAGCGCGGTCGGCAAGTGCCTGCTCACCCAGCTCGACCAGAACGGACGCCGGGACCATCTGTCCCGGCACAAGATCGCCCGGCTGACCTCCCGGACGATCACCAGCGAGCGGATCCTCTTCTCCAAGCTGGACAGCCAGCCGCCGACCGTCCCGGTGCTCGACCTCCAGGAGTACGCGGTGGGCACGGTCTGCGCGGCCGTTCCGCTGACGGCCGGCTCCGCCGTGGGCTGCCTGGCCCTCTCCCTGCCGATCGAGCACGCCCACCGGCTGCGCTCGGCGGCGGACACGCTGAACCGGCGGGCGGCGCCGGTGGTCATGGCGCTGGCGATCTGAGAGACCCGGGCCCCGGGGAGCCGAGGAATCCGCGGCATTCGGGGTATTCGGGGCATTCGGGGGTCCTTACGGCGCGGTCGCGCGGGGTGGTCATGAGCACCCCGCGGGACCGGGTAGTATTTTCTCTGTCAGCAGGCGCCGCTAGCTCAGTTGGTTAGAGCAGCTGACTCTTAATCAGCGGGTCCGGGGTTCGAGTCCCTGGCGGCGCACAGACGGAAGAAGCCCCTCGCGGAAGCGAGGGGCTTCTTCGTGTTCCCGGCGTGGGCTGGGCGCGGGCTAGGCGCGGAGGTAGGTCAGGACGGCGAGGACCCGGCGGTGGGTGTCCTCGGCCGGCGGCAGATCCAGCTTCGCCAGGATGTTGCCGATGTGCTTGCCGACGGCGGCCTCGGTCACGACCAGGCGGCGGGCGATCGCGCCGTTCGAATGGCCCTCCGCGACCAGACCCAGGACCTCGCGCTCGCGCGGGGTCAGCGCCTCCAGCGGATCGCGGTGCCGGCGGAGCAGCTGACGTACGACCTCGGGGTCGACGACCGTCCCGCCGTCCGCGACCCGGGCGAGCGCGTCCAGGAACTCCTCCACCTGACCGACCCGGTCCTTGAGCAGATAGCCGACGCCGGTGCCGTCGCCCGCGTCCAGGAGATCGGCGGCGTAGCTGCGCTGCACGTACTGGCTGAGGACGAGGACCGGCAGGGCGGGGCGCTCGGCGCGGAGTGCGACGGCGGCGCGCAGCCCCTCGTCCTGGAAACCTGGCGGCATCCGGACGTCGGTCACGACGATGTCCGGGTCGTGGGCGGTGACCGCATCGCGCAGCGCGTCGGCGTCCCCGACGGCGGCGACGACCTCGTGACCGAAGCGGGCCAGGAGCCCGATCAGTCCCTCCCGGAGGAGGACGCTGTCCTCGGCGAGGACGACGCGGAGCGTTCGCTCAGTGCGGGGCATGGGATCTCCACTCGGAGGAGGGTCGGCCCGCCCGGCGGGCTCATGATCGTCAGTGTGCCATCGAGGACGGCGATCCGGTCGGCCAGGCCGGTGAGACCGGTGCCCCCGGCCGGGTCGGCGGCGCCGCGCCCATCGTCCTCGACGTCGATCCGGAGGACACCGCCGGTGTGCCGGGCGGTGATCGAGGCCCGGCTCGCCCCGCTGTGCTTGCCGATGTTGGCGAGGGCCTCACAGCCGGCGAAGTAGCCGGCGCTCTCGACGGACTCCGGCAGCCGGGGCAGGTCGACGTCCGTGGCGACGGGCACGGCGGACCGGTCGGCGGCGTCGGTGAGGGCCGGGCCGAGGCCGTAGTCGGCGAGGACCTGCGGGTGGATGCCGTGGATCAGCTCGCGCAGCTCGGTCAGGACCTGCCCGGCCTCCGCGTGCGCCTTCGCCAGCTGGCCGGCGAGCGGGCCGCCCGGCGGGGCGTCGAGGCGGGCGAGCCCGAGGGTCATCGTGAGGGCGACCAGGCGCTGCTGCGCGCCGTCGTGCAGATCGCGCTCGATCCGGCGCCGCTCGGCCTCGAAGGCGTCGACGAGCCGGGCGCGGGAGGCGATGACCTCGCCGATCGCGCCCTGCTGCGCGGATTCGCGGGGGGTGAGCAGGGCGCGGACGAGGGCGGCGCGGGCCCCGGCGACGGCGGCGAGCGGGTAGGCGAGGGCGAGGAGGAGCAGGGCGCCGAGGAGGGCGGCGGCGAAGGCCTCCGGGTAGGAGGTCACCAGGTACGCCTTGACGACCTTGGCCTCCTGGCCGTCCACGGCCAGCTGGACCGGCGCGCCGAGCAGCAGCACGGGCAGGCCGATGCCGACGGCGACGGCGAGGAGGTCGAGCGGCCACAGGACGGTGGCGAGGAGCAGGGCGTACGCGAACTCCCGCCAGGTCGCCTGCTCCCCCGCCCGGAGCCGGAGCCAGGCGGCGAGGCCGGGGGCGGTGGGGACGCGGTGCGGGTCGGGGGCGGGGTCGAGGTCGACGAGGCGGAGGCGGCGGCGCTCGATGCCGCCGAGGGCGAGCCCGGAGAGGAGGAGCGGGGGCAGCCCGACGAGCAGGACGGAGAACAGCCCGAGCAGCACGAACACGGCGCAGACGGCGGCCCCGAGGAGCGCGCCGGTCGCCAGGTACGCGACGGCCCGCCAGGGCCAGGGTCCGAGGGGGAACCGGGGCCGGGTGAGCGCCTGCCAGGGGGTACGGGGGTCCATGCGGCCCCACGTTAGGCCCGCCGGCCGGGGCGGGGCGATGGGGCTGAGGGGTGGGGCGGGGGTGGGGCTGGGCCTACCCCCGCGACCGCCGGCTCCCCGGCCCCCCCCCCCCCCCCCCCCCCCCCCCCCCCCCCC
>NZ_JACSCH020000016.1:44126-215569 GCF_014451325.2 Streptomyces sp. CB02980
CGGCCCCCCTCCCCGCCCCCGTCCCCGCGCTCACGACGGCGACTCACCTCGGCGTTCACCTCGGCCCCCGGCCCTGATCCGCCGGACACCCCCTAGGGCTGGTCGAGGGCGTGTTCCTTGAGGAAGGCCCCCGCGTGGGCCGCCGCCTCCTCCCTCGTCGCGTACCGCTCGTCGCCGGCCGCCGGCCCGCTGGTTCCATCGGCGCCCTTGCCGGTCCAGCCCCAGCCGCCGGACGTGGGCGTCAGTTCGGCCGTTCCACCCCACAGTTCGAGTGCGACGCCCGCCGGGCGGGTGACGGCGTCGGGCCACTTCTTGCGGGCGCCTTGCCGGGTGATGCCCCAGACGGCACCCATCTGTTCGTAGCTCGCGCCGTAGGACCCGGCGGTTCCGGCCGCGATGGCCGTGAGCCGCTTGACCTCCGCGTCCACCACCTTCCAGGCGGCCAGTACGGACAGAGCCACGTCGACCGGGTCCGCCGCCCACATGCGGTCAGCCGGCAGTCCCGACGCGCGCTGCCGCAGGGCCGACGCGAGCGGGTTGAGGGCGTCGTAGAGGGCCTTGTCGAGTTCGGCCTGTTCTTCGGGGGTGATCCCAGAGGAGGTCATGCGACAACTTTAGTTACCGATCAGCGGTCTGTAAACTTTGGTTTCCGACCGTGGCGGGCGTACTCCGCCCGGAGCGTGGCGACGGCCGCGGGCGTCAGGGGCTCGTACGGGGCGCCCGGCGCCGGGCACCACCAGACCGGGTCCTCACAGAGGAAGGACTCACGACGGAGGGCCACCCGGTGGATCTTGTTCGTGGCCGTGAGGGGAAGCTCGGGCATCACCCGGACGAAGCGCGGCGGCATCTTCGTCCCCAGGTCCTGCTGCGCCGCGAGGAACGTCGCGAACTCCACCGGATCGAAGACCGCCCCCTCCCGGAGCGCCAGCGCCGCCATCACCTGGTCCCCCGCCACCGGGTCCGGTATCGCGTAGACCGCGACCCCCGCGGCCGGGTCCCAGCGGGCCAGGACGTGTTCGATCATCGCCGCCGCCAGGTTCTCGCTGTCGACCCGCAGCCGGTCGTCCGTACGGCCCGCGAAGTAGAGGTAGCCGTCCGCGTCCCGGTAGAAGAGGTCGCCCGTCCAGTACCAGCCGTCGCGCAGCCGCGCCGCCTCCGCCTCCGGGTTGCGCCAGTAGCCCTCGAAGGCGCTGCGGCCCCGGTTGACGAGTTCTCCGACCGCCTCGGCGGCGTTGAGGAGCCGGCCCGCGGGAGAGAAACGGGCCGCCTCGCACTCCCGGCCCGTCTCCGAGTCCACCACCACCAGGTCGTCGGCCGGCGCCGCCCGGCCCACGGCGCCCGTCGGCGTGTCCGGCGTCCGCTGGATCGACGCGCCTCCCTCCGAGGAGCCGTACCCCTCCACGAGCGGCACCCCGAAGCGCTCCCGGAAGCGCGCCGCGTCCACCGCCCCCGCCTCCGTGCCGAAACCGAGGCGGAGCCGGTGCGCGTGGTCCTCGGGGGTGGGCGGGGTCGCCAGGAGGTACTGCACCGCCCGTCCGACGTAGGTGAAGTAGGTGGCCTCGAAGCCTCGTACGTCCGAGAGGAAGCGGGAGGCCGAGAAGCGGGCCCGCAGCGCCACCCCCGCCCCGGCGGCCAGCGCCGGGGCCCAGTCCGCGATCACCGCGTTCCCGTGGAACATGGGCATGCAGACGTAGTGGACGTCGTCCTGCCCGACGGAGAAGTGGGCCGCGAGCGAGGCACCGGCCGCCGCCAGCCGGCCCTGGCTGCAGAGCGCCGCCTTCGGCGCGCCCGTCGAACCGGACGTGAAGGAGAGCAGGAAGCGACTGTCGGGGCGCACGGGGCCGAGGCGCGCGTCGCCCGGGCGGGCGGATCCGTACGGCGCGAGGAGTTCCCGGTACGCGTCGGTGTCCGTGACCAGGATCCGCACGCCGGGCAGCGGGAGGCCGTCGAGGAGCGGCAGGCGGGCGCGCTGGGTGACCAGGACCCGGCACGCGGTGTGCCGGATGTCGCGGGCGAGTTCGGCGCCGCGCCGGGTGGGGTTGATCCCGGCGACGGCGGCCCCCGCGAGGGCCGCCGCGCTGAGCCAGAGCGGGTACTCCGGCGTGTTGTCGAGCAGGATGCCGAGGTGCGGCTCGCCCCCCGGCAGGGGTGGCATCAGGTCCACGAGCAGTGCGGCCCGCGCGGCGGCGCCGGCGGCGACCTGGTGGTGGGTGAGGGCGTGGTGCTCGTCCCTCAGCCCGATCCGGTGGTCGCCCCACTGGCGCCGTACGAGTTCCGCGACGGTGTCCGCACCCCTCATGGGCCGGACTGTAACTGACGATCCATCAGAACTGAACGGACGGGAACGGCCACTCGGCGACCGTCAGGAGCGGTCACCGAGCCGCCCGGGCGTCAGAACCTGACGTCCGAGCACGCGTAGAACGCGTTCGCCGTGTCCGCGATCGTCCACACCGCCAGGATCAGATGGCGGCCCGTCTTGCCCGCCGGGATCGTCCCGGAGTGCGAGAGGGTCGCCGGCGGCTGCTGGTTGTTGTAGGGGACGGTCAGGAACGGCTGGGGGTCCAGCATGGCCCGGGTGAGCTTCTGGGTCCCGTTCCAGCCGTTCTTGGTGATGTAGTACTTGAAGTCGGTGGTGGCGTGCCGGGCCGTGAACTGCCAGCGGAAGCTGTAGCTCTGCCCCGACGTGAGCTGCGTCGTGGGCCACGCACCGCCCCGCGGGTCGTCCAGCTGGGCGAACTGCGTGAGCCCGGCGGAACAGATCTTGCCGTCGGCGGGACCGGCGGCGGGGAAGCCCTTGAGGCCCTCGACCGACTGGGGCTCCCACTGTATGGAGCCGCAGTTGGTCACGGTGCCGTTGGCGCAGAGCTTCTGGCGGCTGATCGGCGAGTCGGTGTAGCCGTGACTGCCGGCACTGCCGGTGGCGAAGAGGGTGACGCCGGCGACGCCGAGCGCCACCACCGCCGCCCCGACTGACTTTTTGCGCATGCTTCGCTCCAGGAGAACGTGGGGGAGTTCCGTTGGGCCGTGCGCGCACGCGTGCGGTAGTACGTCGTACCGATTTTGGTCTGGACCAAGTACCAAGGTATGGACGGAAGTTGAACATGTCCATCCCTTCACGCCCCCTCTACAGGACCCGTCCGACCCGTGTAGAACGCCACCGTCAGGTCCTTGACCAGCGCCTTGCGCTCGTAGTCGTCGAGCTCCACCAGACCACGACTGGTCAGCCGGTGGACCACGTCGTCCACCGCGTCCACCACCGAGGTGAGCACGCTGTCCCGGTGCTTCGCGTCGATCGCCGCGATCCGGCGCCGGCGCATCGCCGCCGCCACGTCCGGCGCGTACTCGATCCGCGTCGGCTGCGCCGAGAACACGTCCACACCGACCGGGGCGCACTCCGCCGACAGCATCCGCGTCAGCGCCTCGCCGACGGCCTCCGCGTCCCGGAGCGTGGGGGCGTCCTCGTGGAAGGCGTCCGCCGGAAGCTGCGACAGCACCCGGGCCATGGCCGCCTCCACCTGCTCCCGCAGATAGTCCTCGTGCCCGTCGACGCCGAGCGCCGCCCGGACGGTGTCCCGCACCCGCCACACCACGAGCACGGTGACGTCGAGCGCGGTGCCCTTGGCGTCCACCGCCGACAGCGGCTCACTGCGCCAGTGCCGGAGCCGTACGTCGACGCGGCGCCGCAGCAGGAGCGGGCTGACCCAGAGCAGACCGGTACGGCGGACCGTGCCGCGGTAGTCGCCGAACAGGGTCAGCACCCAGGCGTAGCCGACCCGGCCCCGGCCGAGCCCGCCGAGCGTGAACAGGGCGAGGACGACACCGAGGGCGAGGAGCGCCCACTGGCCGAGATGAATGCCGTTGTACGGGCGTTCCGGCAGCCGCAGCATCCGGGCCGCCTCCCCGGGCACGGCCCCCGCCCACCACACGACCGCCGCGCACGCGGCGAGCGCGAGCGCCCCGCCGACCACCCCGACCCATCCGGGCAGCACCGGCCCGGGGCGCTCGACGAGAGCGGGGTCGGCGGTGGGGGCGGGCCGGGAGGCGGGGGCCTGGGCGGCCTGCGTCTTGGGATGAGCTTGGGGCTGCGCCTTGGGGGGTGCGTCGAGTTGCGCATTGAGTCGCGTGTCGACTCGCGCGTCGACTCGCGCGTTCGACGGGGACTTCGACTTCGCCTTCGGCTTCGTCCTCTGCTGGGACTCGGCCCGGCTGGAGGCCTTGGTCCCGGCGGCGTCAACCTGGGATTGCGCCTGGTCCTGGGCCTGGACCTTCGACGGGCCCGGGATGCCGGGACCCGTGCCCGTCCTGGACGGGGTGGGCGCGGCCATGGCGACGGTGTCGGGACCGCCGTCGTCCTCGCCGGCCGCGAAGGGCACGGCGTTGTCCGGCTGGTCGCGGAAGAGGAGGTGCACCGGGATCGAGCCGGTGGTCTCGGCCCCGATCACGTTCTTCCGCCGCGCGACCCGCACGACGGCGGCGACGGGCACGGCGACGGCACCGACACCGGCCCCGGCGATCCGCCCGAAGTCTGGCGTGACGGCGCGGTCGGCGGGACGGTCGGGCTCGGGCTCGACGCCGGGGACGGCGGTCGGCGCGGCAGCCGGCGCGGCGACCGCCGCAGGGACCGGTGAAGGACCACCGGACCGCACGGTGACGGCGGCCTTCAAGGTGGAGGGGGAGGTGGGGCGGGCGTGCTTGCCCGCGCCGGAGGGTGCGGTGCCCGGGTAGGCGGGCGGGACGGGTTGGACGCGGCTGACCACCGGGGCGGCTCCCGGGGCGGCCGGCGCCCCCGTCGCCGTACCGGAAGCGGACTTGCCCGGGGGCGCGGAGCCGACCGGGGGCATGGACCCGACCGGGGACGCGGACCCGACCGGAGGCATGGACCCGACCGGGGACACGGACCCGACCGGAGGCGCGGACCCGACCGGGGGCATGGACCCGACCGGGGACGCGGACCCGACCGGAGGTGCGGACCCGACCGGAGGCGCGGACCCGACCGGAGGCGCGGACCCGACCGGGGGCATGGACCCGACCGGGGACGCGGACCTGACCGGAGGTGCGGACCCGACCGGGGACGCGGACCCGACCGGAGGTGCGGACCCGACCGAAGGCGTGGACCCGACCGAGGGCGTGGACCCGACCGGGCGGATCGGCAACGCGCCGGGAGGCCTGCCGCCGTCACCCGGCTGCGTACCGGCCTGCCCCGACCCGTGGCCCGGTGCCGGGCCGGGGCCGGTCGGGGCGGCGGGGGCGTCCGGCGCCGCCTCCGCCGCGGCGCCGCCTCGCGCGCCCGGCTCGGGCCACACCGGGACCCTGCCCCGCGAGGTCCCCGGCTCCTCGGCGGCCGAGGACGGCCCGGCGGCGACAGAGGCCGACGGCGTCGGCTCGCCCGCCGCAGGGGTTTCCGGCGCGGGAGCCGACCCGCCGGGCATTCCGTCCGACGTGACGCCCGGCGTGGCCCCCGGCGTGGCGCCCGCTCGCACGGGCGCAACCTCCGGGGCGGCGGACGCCGGCGCGTCACCACCGGCCGGTGTCGGCGCGGCACCGGCCGCCGTTGCCGCACTCGCCACCACACCGTCCGGTGTCGGCGCTCCGCCCTCCGCCGATGCGTCGTCGACCGGTGCGCCCACCCCCGGCTCCCGCGGCTCCGTCGGCGTCTCCCGTCGGGTCGGCGGGGTGCCCGGGGGTGCGCCCTGGGGAGGGGACGTGCGCGGAAGGGTGCCGTCCGTCAGGCGGCGGGCCGTGCGGGCCGCGTCACGTGAGGCCGCCGCGCCGGAATCCGCGGGGTTCGGGGTCGATGCCGTCATTCGGGTCCACCTCATGCTCTCGGGGTCATCGGAACAAGCGCCGCCAGGTCTCCGGGCCCGGGTAGCCGTCGGCCGCTGCGCCGCGCCAGCCCTGTGCCCGCTGGAACGCCTCGACGTTGCGGCGGTCCGCCTCCGTCCAGCGCGGACCGGGTCCCGACAGGTAGTGCTTGCCGAAGCCCCGCTTCACCAGTTGTTTGCCCAGCTTCTCCACATATGCGTTGGATTGGCCCGGACGGAAGGAGCCACGCCCGGGAAATCCCGTCGCATTCGAACTCGACCCGCTCGAACCACTCGAACCGCCGATGTTCTTGCCCCCGCCGGTCACGAGGAGCTTCCAGGTCTCCGGGCCGGGCAGGCCGTCCGCCTCCTTGCCCTTCCAGCCCTGCGCCAACTGGAACGCCTGGGTCGCGCGCCGGTCCGCCTCGCCCCACTTCGGACCGGGCCCCTTGCTGTAGAACTGCTTGCCGCCGCGGTCGACGAGGAGCCGCCCGAGCTGGGTGATGTACGCGTTGTCGGCGCCGGTGCCGAACATCGCCGTGCCGGGGTACGGCGCCGCCGTCGGGGTCGCCCCGCCTGTGGTGCCGCCGGTGTCGCCGCCGCTGACCACGCCCTTGTAGCGGTAGGCCACGTACCGGTTGGAGTTCTCCCAGTACGCCATCGGCGTCGCCTGCTTCCGCGTACGCGGCTTGGTCTGCTCGTACGCGACGTAGGAGGTGTGGGTGTAGTCGGTCCAGCCGCCGAAGATCGTGACGTGCGAGCCGCGCGTCGGGTTGGCCGGGTTGTGGAAGAGCAGGATGTCGCCGGGCTGGAGCTCGGTGCGGTCGATGCGCTCGGCGAAGCGGTCGAGGCTGCCGGTCCACTCGTTGCTGCGGAGGTTCCAGGCCATCGAGATGTAGCCGGAGCAGTCCTGGCGGTAGCCGTCCGTCCAGTACTTCTCCATGGAGTACGGGACCTGGGCGGACACCCACAGCTTGGCGCGGTTGATGATCTCGGCCCGGCTCGACTTCCGCAGGGCGCCGGTCGAGATCTGACTTGTCGTCGGATTCGCGTTCGGGGAGGGCTGCCCGCCGGGACCCGGCGCTCCGTGCAGCGGCCCCCGGCCGCCCTGCGGGGTGTCGGGCTCGGGGTAGGCGGCCCGCGCGGCGGCGTCGGCCGGCTCCGTGAGGTCCGCCGGAGCGAACGGGACGGAGGGCGGCGGGAGGGCCGTCGCCACGGCGGAGCCGCCACCGCCGAGGGCCACGCCCGCAGCCGTCACCAGGACCAGGGCGCGGCGCGCGCCGTGCGCCGCCGGATGCCCGCCCGCCCGGACCGGCAGGCCGAGCGCGAGGTCACGCCGCTGCCGGGCACACCCCGGGCAGCCGCAGTCGGCCGCGGGTTCGAACTCCTCGAAGACCGGCACGCTCATGCGATTCCCCTCCACACTCGTCAAGATCTTTTGACCCTTGGTTTCGGGCGTCAGTGTCTCAACTGTCTGGACAAATCGCATTTTGACGGATCGAAGGCCTGATAAGACCATCCGACAGGCCGGAGGTGACCGTTATTGGTCAGGAGCACACCCGGACGTCGGGTAGAGTTCTCCCTGTCAGCAGGCGCCGCTAGCTCAGTTGGTTAGAGCAGCTGACTCTTAATCAGCGGGTCCGGGGTTCGAGTCCCTGGCGGCGCACGCAGAGTCAAGACCCCCTCACCGATGGTGAGGGGGTCTTGGTCGTTCTCGGATGCGTCTACTCCACGAACTACCGGGCGCGGCGGGCCAGTTCCCGGGCGTTCGGGCCGCCCTGCGCTCCAGGGGCCCTTCCGTCGCGGCTCATGCCGATCACGAGGGGCTTGCCGTGCGAGCGCCCGTGGCCGGGGCGGGTGGCCGGCCCGGCTCCGTGCGGCGCCGAGGCCGGGGAGGCAGGCCGGGTGCGTGAACCCGGCTCCACACGCGCCCGAGGGCCCGGACGTCCGGACGTCCGGGCCCTCGGGCGCGTGTGGAGCGGTCGCGAGCATCGTGACACGACAGCCCCCTGGGCCGGGCGGGGCAGGGCCTCTACAGTGGCCGGAACCCCGACCTCCCGCGGTGGCACCGGGCTCCTCCCGCGTCCGTGAGCCCCGCGGTGGAGGACCGGCCCGGTCGGCGGTGGCCGCGGGACGCGCGCCGCCGACCGGGGCCAGGTCGCCGTAAGCGGCGGAGCCAAGGGGGCGCAACAGGTCGCCGTACGCGGCGGGCCAAGGGGGCGCAACAGGAGGAGGCGCTTGTCAGGGGCGGGGCTCGGGGGGCGTTGCCGCTGTCAGGTAGGCCGAGACCACCACATTGGCCGTGTACGTGTTCGAGCTTCGGTCGAACGTGCCGCCGCATGTGATCAGGCGGAGTTCCGCCCGGTGCGGGTCCCGCGCCCCGTAGACCTTGCTCGCGTCGAAGGACTCCCGCGGGTAGACCTGGACGTCGTCCACCGTGAACTCGGCGACCGATCCGTCCGTACGGGTGACGCGGACCTTCGCGCCCGGGCGGGCCGCGCTCAGGCCGTAGAAGACCGCCGGCCGGGTCTCGGTGTCGACGTGGCCGACGAGGAGGGCCGGGCCCGCGGCGCCCGGCCGGGTGCCGGCGCCGAACCAGCCGACCGTGTGCGGCATCTCGTACGGCGGCGGATCGATCGCCCCCGTGCCGTCCAGGCCGCGCGCCACGACGGGCGCGGAGATGCCGAGGGAGGGGATCTCGACCCGCTGGGGCGTCACGGGTGCGAGCGGGTCCCGCGCCGGGGGCAGGGCGACGCCGAGCGGTCGGCCGACGGCGGCGATGTCTCCGGTGGTCGGCGCGGAGCTGCCGCCGGGGCCCTCGGTGACCTCGCGGCCCCAGAGCCAGAGCCCGAGCAGGAGCAGCGCCCAGGCCACGCCGGTGACGAGTCGCCCGGTGCCCGCCGGGCGGGACCCGGACGGCACCGTCACTCCGTACCCGGCCCCGAGCCCGTACCCGTACCCGTACCGCGTCGGCGGGAGCTGCGGAAGGCGACCGCCACGGCGGCGATGGCCGCAAGGCCGAGGCCGAGCAGGGTGTACGGGGTGCCGAGGCCGCTCTCGCTGGTGGTCTGGGCGACGCCGGGCGCGGCCGGGGCGGCGAAGGCGGCGGTGCCGCCACCGCCCGCGCGGACCGGGGCGACCGGGCTCGCGTGGTGGGTCGGCTCGTGGGTCGGCTTGTGCGTGGGCTCGTGGGTCGGCTTGTGCGTGGGCTCGTGCGTGGGCTTCTGACGCTCGATGCGCACGGTGCCGACATCCGGGTGATCGTGGCCGTCGCAGGTCACGCTGACCTTGTACGTGCCGTTCTCGAGCCGGGTCTTGATCGTGGTGTCGCCGAACAGCGGGGCGCCACCGCCGTCCCGGCCGGTGAGTTCGGCGTCGGCGACGAACGCCGGGGACTTCGCGGCACCCGTCGTGCCCTTGCAGCCCTGGACGCGGACGTCGACGTCGGCACCGGGCGAGGCGGTGGACGGGGTGACGGTGACCTTCACCCCGTCGTGGGCGTACGCGCTACCGGCCGTGGGTGCCAGTACGAGCACGAGGGCCGCCCCCGCGGCACGGAGAGCAATGGAACCTGAACGCATCGTGACCTCCTGATACTGGCAGGGTCACCCGGATCGGGGCTCTTCGCATCCGCAGGGGCGCCGGCGAACGGCCGCTACACCCGGTCGACGATGTCCGCGATCGACTTCACGATCTTGGACGGGCGGAACGGGAAGCGGTCGATCTCGGCCTCGCCGGTCAGGCCCGTGAGGACCAGGAAGGTCTGCATGCCCGCCTCCAGGCCCGCCAGGATGTCGGTGTCCATCCGGTCGCCGATCATGGCGCTCGTCTCGGAGTGGGCGCCGATGGCGTTCAGGCCGGTGCGCATCATGAGCGGGTTCGGCTTGCCGGCGAAGTACGGCTCCTTGCCGGTGGCCTTCGTGATGAGCGCGGCGACGGAGCCGGTGGCCGGCAGCGGGCCTTCGAGGGAGGGGCCGGTCTCGTCGGGGTTGGTGCAGATGAAGCGGGCGCCGGCGTTGATGAGCCGGACGGCCTTGGTCATCGCCTCGAAGGAGTAGGTACGGGTCTCACCGAGCACCACGTAGTCCGGGTCGTGGTCGGTGAGGACGTAGCCGATGTCGTGCAGCGCGGTGGTCAGACCGGCCTCGCCGATGACGTACGCGGTGCCGCCGGGGCGCTGGTCGTCGAGGAACTTGGCGGTGGCGAGGGCCGAGGTCCAGATGTTCTCGACGGGGACTTCGAGGCCCATCCGGGCGAGGCGGGCGTGCAGGTCACGAGCCGTGTAGATCGAGTTGTTGGTGAGGACCAGGAAGGGCTTCCCGGTCTCCCGCAGCTTCCTGATGAACGCGTCGGCGCCGGGGATCGGCACGCCCTCGTGGATGAGGACGCCGTCCATGTCGGTCAGCCAGGATTCGATCGGCTTGCGCTCTGCCATGGGTGCGGGACTCCTGCCGTACAGACGTGCGGTGTGCTGGGGGCGCCGCGACAGCGCTGTGGCGACGCCCCCAGCCTAGGCCCTGCCCGCCCGCGCAGGCTGGGTCAGGAAGCCGTCACCTTGACCCCGTCGATCACCCAGTACCAGTTGTTGGAACCGGTGTAGCGGAAGCGGAAGCTCACGCTGGACGCGCCGGCCGGGACGGCGACCGTGAGGGACTGGGGCTGGGAGATCACGTCGGCGGTGTAGTTCTTCACGACGGTCGGGGTGCCGCCGTTGAAGACGGCCTGGACCTGCGCGGTCTGGCTGCCCTCCTGGCGGTAGAAGGTCGTGAAGTCCAGGGTGACCCGGGTCGCGCCCGAGACGCCGTACGCCGGGGTGACGAGCGTCGAGTCGTACGTCCCCGAGAACGCCTTGTCGGCCCACTCGTCGGAGTCGGCGACGGCGAAGACGCCCCGGGCGCGCACGTTCAGCTCGCGGGACTGGTCGCGCTGGGAGCGGGACCAGAACTCGTCGGTGGCGAAGGACCAGCCGCGCCACTCGGCCATGCCGCCGGTGCCCATGGCGTTGTTGATGACGGACCAGCCGCTGGGCGCGGTGTGGGTGAAGCCGAGGATCCCGGCGGGGATGCCGGTCTCGTCGACGCGGCCGGTCAGCGACCCGTAGAGGCTGTCGAAGGGGTCGGTGGAGCGCTCCTGGACCGGCTTGCCGTCGAGGCCCCAGGACGCGGCGGGGGTGATGCCGAGCTGGCGGAAGACGGTGGCGGCGACGTCGACGAGCCGGGTGTCGATGGGGCGGGCGCCGGCGGCGATGCCGGGGCCCTGGGCGAGGACGAAGGTGCGCCGCTCCTCGATGGAGGAGCCGCCGTGGCCGCCGCCGTCGGTGTGGCCGTGGTCGGTCGTGACGATGACCGTCCAGCGCTCGGTGGCGTACGCCGGGCGGGCCTTGATCGCGGTGAGCAGTCGGCCGAGGTAGCCGTCCTGGACGTCGATGGCGTCGGTGTACCTGGGGCTGGCGGCGCCGTGGTTGTGGCCGATCTCGTCGGTCTCGCCGAAGTAGACGAAGAGGACGTCGGGGTTCTGGTTGCGCAGGACGTCCTCGGTGATGTCGGTGATCACGAGGTCGTTGACGACGTAGTCGTTGTTGTAGACGAGCTTGGCGTCGGCGCCGGGGGTGACGGTGCCGTGGGTGTCGAGCTCGGGCCAGTCGACGGCGGCGAAGAGCGAGAGCTCGGGGCGGACCTGGTTCAGGCGGGCCAGGAAGCCGGGGTACTGGCCGTAGTTCTTGCCGGTGAAGGTGTTGTCCTTCACGCCGTGCTTGTCGGGCCAGACGCCGGTGGAGATGGTGGACCAGCCGGGGCCGGAGGAGGTCGCGGCCATCGGGTTGGCGTAGAGCAGGGAGCGGCCGAAGGTGCCGTTCGCCATCAGGGACTTGAGGTTCGGGGCCTTGGCGGCGTCGATCCGGTCGTGGCGCAGGCCGTCCATGCCGACGACGAGCACCTTGTCCTTGCTGGTGCCGTTGGGGAGCGTGGGCGCGGCGGCCGCCAGGGCGGCGGGGGCGGTGGCGAGACCGGTGGCGGCGACGGCCGCGGCGGCACCGGCGGCGGCGAGCACGGTGCGTCGGGAGATGCCGGAGATCGGCATGTCGGAGTCCTCCGTGAGCGGGGTCGATGAGGGTACGAACACGCGCCGACGCCCCTGATTTCTCAGGGGCGTTGGTCCGTACCCGTTATCTTTCCGCGATCAACGGAGGCTTTCCAGGGGCGTACGGTGAACTCTTAGCTTCCGGTCGCGGACTTCCACGCGTCGACGTACGTCTTGAGGTTCTTGTCGATGTCGGCCCAGTCCGGCTCGAAGACCTCGACGCCCTCCATCAGCCTGGCCAGTTCGATGGCGTTGGCGTCGGTCGCCTTGACGTCCTTGCGGGCCGGGAAGCCGCCGCCGACCGCGCTGACCTCGCGCTGGGCGCCCTCGGTCAGCATGAAGTCGAGGAGCTTCCTGCCGTTCTCGGTGTGCGGGGCCTTGTCCACCAGGCCGGCCGCGTACGGCAGGGCGAAGGTGGTGGGCCTTCCCGCGCCCTTGGCCGGGAACCATATGCCGAGGTTCGGCATGGACTTGGACTGGGCGAAGTTCATCTGCACATCGCCGTTGGCGACGAGGAGCTCGCCCTTGTCCACCTTGGGGGCGAGCTTGGAGGTGGAGGAGGACGGGCCGACGTTGTTGGCCTGGAGCTTCTTCAGGTACTCCATGGCCGGCTCCTGGCCGCCGAAGTCGTGCATCGCCTTGATGAGCACGGCGGTGCCGTCGCCCGCGACGCCCGGGGTGGAGTACTGGAGCTTGTTCTTGAACCTGCCGTCGAGCAGCTCCTCCCAGGACTTGGGGGCCGCGGGGAGCTCCTTCTTGTTGTGGATGAAGCCGAAGTAGTTGTTGACGACCGAGGTCCAGGTGCCGTCGCTCGCCTTGTCGCCGCCGCCGACCTGGTCGGCGCCCTGCGGGGTGTACTTCTGGAGCAGGCCCTTGGAGCCGGCCTGCTGGATGAAGGGCGGCAGGGTCACGATGACGTCGGCCTGGGTGTTGCTCTTCTCGCGGAGGGCGCGCTGCACCATCTCCCCGGAGCCGCCCTCGACGTACTTGACCTTGATGCCGGTCTTCTTCTCGAAGTCGGCGAAGACCTTGTCGTACCAGCCGTCGCCCGCCTCGCCCTTGAGGCCGTCGGCGCTGTAGACGGTGACGATCTTCTCGTCGGAGGCGGCGGTGGAACCGCCGCAGGCGGTGAAGCCGGCGGCGAGGACGAGGGAGCCGGTGACGGCGGCGATCGGCTTGGCGTACGTACGCATAACGTCGTTTTCTCCTGAGGATCTCTGGCTGAAGGAAGCGCGGGGGGAACTCGGGGAAGGGGCCTCTAGCGGAAGGAGGCCTTGGTACGGATGCGGGAGACGGCGAGCAGGGCCAGCAGGGTCGTGGCCATGAGGACCACGGCCAGCGCCGATCCGGTGAAGAGGGAACCGCGGTCGGTGGCCGTGAAGATGAGCACCGGGAGCGGCATCCAGTCCGGCGGGTAGAGCATCATCGTGGCGCTCAACTCACCCATGGACAGGGCGAAGCAGAGTCCGGCGGCCGCGTTCAGGGACGGCAGCAGGAGCGGCAGCCTCACCCGGAGCAGGACGTACGAGGGGCGGGCACCGAGACTGGCCGCCGCCTGCTCGTACATCGGGTCGAGCCGTTGGATCGCGGCCGACACCGACTGGTGGGCGAACGCCGTGACGAGCACGGTGTGCGCGAGGATCACGATCCAGCGCGTGCCGTTGAGGAGCACCGGCGGCTGCGAGAACGCGACGAGGACGGCCAGGCCGACGACCACGGACGGCACGGCGACCGGCAGCATGAACAGCGCGTCGAGGACCCTCTTGCCCTTCCTGCCGAGCGCCGCCCCGGCGAGCGCGGCCCAGGTGCCGACGGTCAGCGCGACCAGGCTCGCGGTGAGGGCCGTGACCAGGCTGGTGGTGAGGGCCTGGAGGGACTCCCCGCGGACGGCCGCCGCGTAGTGCTCGGTGGTCGGCCCGGAGGGGAAGGCACCGGACCAGTTCGTGGAGAACGAGGCGGCGACGATGACCAGGAGGGGGAGGGCGAAGAGCGGGACGAACAGGACGGCGAACGTGAGCCAGGCCGTCCACCTGCCCGTACGGCTATGCACCAGCACGGCGGCTCACCCCCCGGTAGAGGACGTAGAGGCCCACGGAGAGGGCGACGTTGACGACGGCGACGACACAGGCGGCCGCGTAGTCGGACTCGAGGATCGCCTTGCTGTAGACGAGCATCGGGAGGGTCGTGACGCCCTTGGCCCCGGTGAAGAGCACGATGCCGAACTCGTTCAGGCACATGACGAGGACGAGGCTGCCGCCGGCCGCGAGGGCGGGCAGCGCCTCCGGCAGGATCACCTGCCGGACGATCCGCAGCGGCCGGGCGCCGAGCGAGGACGCCACCTCCAGCTGGGCCGTCTCCATCTGCGAGAAGGCGGCGAGCAGGGGCCGCATCACGAACGGGGTGAAGTACGTGATCTCGGCGAGGAGGACGCCCCACGGGGTGGTCAGGAACTGGAAGGGGCCCGAGGGATCCCCGGTGACGTCCGTCCAGACGCCGTTGGCCATGCCGACCGTGCCGTAGAGGAACAGCAGGGCGAGCGTGATCAGGAAGGACGGGAAGGAGAGGAAGACGTCGATGAACTTCGACACCGCCTTCCCACCGGGGAACGGCACGAACGCGATCACGACCGCGAGCACGAAGCCGAGGACGAGACACCCGACGGTGGAGGCGACGGCGAGCCACACCGTGGTGACGAGCGCCTCGCGGAAGGACGCGGAGGCGAAGACGTCACCGTACGCACCGGGGGCCAGGGACTCCTGGACGACGAGCGCGAGCGGGTAGAGGAAGACGACGGCGAGCACGGCGACGGGCGGCAGGGCCCAGACCCAGCGGGGGACCGTCCGCCTCGTTGCGGGCAGACGTTCCGCCAGGGCGGAGCCGGTGGGCACCACGCCCGTGGCGGGTCGCCGTTCCTTGAGCCCGCTCCCGGGGCTACCCATCGGACACCCCCGCGCCCAGCAGCACCGCGTCCTCGGGCGCGAAGTGCAAGGTGACCTCGGTCCCGAGCAGCGGCGTCTCCCGCAGCTCCCGCACGTCCGCCTTCACCCGGTGCCCGCCCACCTCCACGTACAGCCGGTGCGTGGACCCCCGCCACTGGACCTCGCCGATCCGGCCCCGCAGCGCGTTCGGCCCGTCTCCGAGGCCGACCAGATGGGGCCGGACACAGAGCGTGGCGCCCGCCCCGAGGACCGGACCGGGCGCGCCCTCCGTGGCGACCTTCAGCTCCGTCCCGTCGAAGACGACCCCGTCCGTGCCGACCGTCACCGGCAGCAGGTTGGCGTTGCCGACGAACGAGGCCGTGAACTCCGTACGCGGCCTGCGGTACAGGTCCTGCGGGGTACCGCAGTCCTGGAGCCGGGCCTTGTCCATGACGGCGATCCGGTCCGCGAGGGTCAGCGCCTCGACCTGGTCGTGGGTGACGTACAGGATCGACACGTCGGGCAACTCGCGGTGCAAGCGGGCCAGTTCGGCCAGCATTCCGGAGCGCAGCTGTGCGTCGAGCGCGGAGAGCGGCTCGTCGAGGAGGAGGACCTTGGGCCGGATGGCGAGCGCGCGGGCGATGGCCACGCGCTGCTGCTGGCCGCCGGAGAGTTCCCGGGGGTACCGGTGGGCGTAGGCCGCCATGCCGGTCATCTCCAGGGCCTCGGCGACCCGGCCGGGGATCTCGCCCTTGGGGACCTTCTGCGCCTTCAGGCCGAAGGCGACGTTGGCCTCGACCCGCAGGTGCGGGAAGAGGGCGTACTGCTGGACGACCATGCCGATCCCCCGCTTGTACGGCGGGAGGCCGGTGACGTCACGGTCGCCGATGAGCACCCGCCCGGAGGCCGGCCGCACGAACCCGGCGACGGCCCGCAGCGCGGTGGTCTTGCCGGAGCCCGAGGGCCCGAGGAGGGCCATGACCTCACCGGGCTCGACGGTCAGGTCGAGCCGGTCGAGAACGGTGGTGCCGCCGTACGCGACGGACACGGCGTCGAAGCGGATGCCACTGGTCATGCGTCCGACTCCCCGATCAGCGCGGGAAGTTCGGCGATCGAGGCGAGTACGTGCGTCGCGCCGTGCTCCTTGAGCGCCGCCTCGTCGTGCGCGCCGGTCAGGACGCCCGCGACGATCCCGGCGCCCGAGCGGACCCCGCTGAGCATGTCGTACGAGGTGTCGCCCGCGACCACGAGCTGTCGGACGTCGTCCACGGCTCCGGTACGGAGGAAGGCCGCGAGGACCATGTCCGGGTACGGGCGTCCGCGACCGCCGGCGTCCGCCGGGCAGAGGGTCAGCTCGACCAGGTCCTGCCAGCCGAGCGCGTCGAGGATGGCGTCCTGGGTGACCCGGGCGAAGCCGGTGGTGAGGACCACCCGCCGGCCCTGGGCCTTCAGCTCGGCGATCGCCTCGGCCGCGCCGGGTATCGGGGCGATCAGGCCGCCGGAGACGAGTTCGCCGTAGGCCGCCTCGAAGGCGAGGTTGGCCTCCTGGGCGCGGGTCTCGTCGCCGCCGAAGAGATGGCGGAAGACGGAGATCTTGGACTCGCCCATGGTGGCGCGGACGTAGTCGATCATCGTGGCCGGGTCTTCGCCGAGGCGCTCGGCGGCGGCGGTGAAGGCCTGCTCGACGAGGCCGCCGTCGGCGACGGTGGTGCCGGCCATGTCGAGGACGACGAGGTCGTGCGTGTGCTTGTGCTCGTTCTTCTGCTTGTTCAGGGTGCTCATGTGGTTCACCAGCCCAGTTCGTCGGCGGTCTTCTCGGCGATGGCGGGCGAGCAGGTCATGCCGCGGCCGCCGGGCCCGGTCACCAGCCACACGCCGTCGCGGACCCGCTGGCGGTGGACGACCCGGCTGGTGTCGACGCACTGCGCGTACACCCCGGCCCAGCGCCGCTTGATCTTCGGCAGCGGGCGGCCGAGGAAGGACTCGACGACGCGGGTGAGGTGCTCGTAGGGGTCTTCGAGGGTGTCGAAGGCGAAGGGGTGCTCGTATTCGTGGGTGTCGCCGATGGTCAGTCCGCCGTCGAGGCGCTGCACCATGAGGAGCTGCATCTTGTGGGCGGCGGCGGTCGGGTCCTGCGGCTGCGCGGCCTGGAGGGAGTCCAGGGCCTCGGAGGCGTAGGCGGGGTAGTAGCGGAAGGAGTCGGCGTCGGCGACGGAGGTGGTGAGCGCCTCGCCGAGGGGCTCGGTCTGCATCATCTGGAGCCGGACGCGGCGGACGGGTATCTCGCCGGCGACCTCGCGGACGAGGCCGGAGAGCCAGGCGCCGGTGCACAGGACGACGGCGTCGCCGCTGTGGACCTCGCCGCGGTCGTCGCGGACCGCGTTCTCACCGACGACGTCACGGACCTCGCGGTTCGGCAGGAAGGTGTACTTCCCGGTGGCGAGGAGGGCGTCGCGGAGCGCGAGCTGCGCGAGGCGGGGCTCGACGGCCGCGTCCCGCTCGCACCAGAGCGCCGCCTCGAACTCTCCGCGCAGGGCCGGGTTGACCGCGCGGGCCTCGCCGGCCGTCAGCAGCTTGTAGCCGCGGGCGGCGGCGTCGGGGCGGGCCACGGCGGCCTCGGCGACGGCGAGCTCCAGCTCGTTCCGTACGGGGGTGAGCGAGCCGATGGCCCGGAAGCCGAGGCCGGGGACCCGGGCGCCGATGCCCTCCCAGAGTTCCCGGGCGCGCAGGGCGGTGTCCAGCTCCTCTCCGCCCGCCCGTCCGCTCACCCAGATCTGGCCGAAGTTGCGGAGGGACGCTCCGCGCGCCTCGGCCTCGCGCTCGATGTGTACGACCTCGTGGCCGCGTTCCACTGCGTGCCAGGCGTGCATGGTTCCCACCACGCCGGCTCCTACGACGATCACCTTCATGCCGTCGACGGTCCTGGGAACGGGTGACCCGGACGGGGCCGGTGGGCGACGGGACGGTGAACGGACCGACAAGCTTGGACCAGACCCGTTACCTTCTCGTGATTCACGCGGAGGAGGGTTGTGATGGTTTTCGCCGTTTGCCCCGCCGATCGGCCCCTCGATCAGCCCTGCTGTCCCAGGTGGGCGGTGAAGCTGAAGCGGTCACCCCGGTAGAGGGTGCGGACCCGCTCCAGGGGCCGCCCGGCGGTGTCCCGGGAGATGCGGTGGAGCAGCAGCATCGGCAGCGCCGGCGGGGTGCCGATGAGGAGGGCCTCGCGGGGGGTCGCGAGCACCGTCTCGATGCGCTCGTCGGCGTCGCCGAAGGAGATGCCGAGGCGGTCGTGGAGGTAGGAGTAGAAGGAGGAGTCCGGGTCGAACTCGGTGTCCAGGTGCGGGGCGCGGGCCTCGGAGACGTACGTGCTCTCCAGGCCGACGCGCTCGTCGTCGGCGAGGAGCACGCGCTCCATGTGCCAGACCGGCTCGCCTCGTTCGGTGCCGACCTCGGGGGCGAGCGCCTCCGGGCAGGGGAACCGGTCGAGCGAGATGAGGCTGCGGCCGGGGCGGAGGCCCTGCCGGCGGACGCCCTCCGTGTAGCTCGCGAGCGAGAGGGGCTGTTCGAGCTTGGGGCCCGCGACGACCGTGCCCCTGCCCTGGCGCCGCAGCCGCCCCTCCAGGAGGAGTTCGCGCAGCGCCTGCCGGACGGTCTCGCGGGACACCTCGTACCGGACGGCGAGGTCGCGCTCGGTGGGCAGCAGCCCGCCCTCCCCCAACTCGTCGACCATCAGGGCGAGTCTGGCCTTGACGGCGTAGTACTTGGGCACGCGGCCGTGCTCCGGGATGCCGGAGTTCACGGGGGCGCCCGGGGTGCCGGGGGTGTTCTGGGAGTTCACCGGGGGATGGTCGCAGACGGGGATGAACGGGAAGGTGTACGCAGCATGACTCACCGGTGCCGGGGGCGGCGGGCGGCACGGAAGAGGACGGCGCCGAGGAGGACGAGGGCGGCCGCGAGGGGTGCCAGGAGCTTGACGCGCTCCTCCGACTCCCTTCCTGTACTGGCGAGTTCGCGGTCCGGGCCGGCGAGCACGAGGTCTCCCGGGTCCTCGGTGGTGGAGCCCGGCGGGCGGGGCGTGGTCCCGGGGGGTCGCGAGGGGGCGGACGGGTCGGGCGTGCCTGATGTGTCAGGTACGGGCTCGTCTGCTCCGGTGGAGCGGTCCGGGTCGGCGGGCCTCACGGTCAGGCGGTAGTCGCCGGACTCGCCGACCCAGTCGCCGTCGACGCCCCGGCGCTGGACGACCGCGGCGTTCACGACGACCTCGTCGGGGGCGGCCTCCGCGCGGAAGCCGAGCCGTACGGGGATGGTGAGGGTCCCGCCCGCGGGCACCATGAAGCCGTCGAAGCCCTCGGGACCCTCCGAGCCGTCGGAGCCCGCGGAGCCCTCGGGCCCGGTGAACACGCCGATGTTCTCGGCCTGCTCGGTCGCCTCGAAGGTCACGGGCCGCCAGCGCGCGGCCCCGGCGTCGTAGAACTCGAACCGGATCTGCGCGGGCCGCAGCACCCGTCGCTCGTCGGTGAGGACGAGCACGGGGTGGATGCCCGAGCAGGTGGCGTCGGTGGTGTTGGTGAGATCGAGCTTCCACTCCTGGAGACGGCCACCCGCGGGGTAGTCCACCGGGCCGCCGTGGATCCGGGTGTCGAGGGGGAAGGCGGAGCCGGAGGGGGTGCCGCAGGTGGGGGCGGGGGGATCGGGGGCGGGGATGTCGGGGGCGGCCTGCGCCGGGGCGGGGGCCGTCGTGGGGGGCACCGAGGGGGTCGGTGCGGTCAGGGCGGGGGACGCCAGGGCCAGGTGGGCCGTCGCGGTGGCCGCCAGCGCGGCCGCCGTGGTCAGGGCGCGGGCGCTGCGCGATCGCAGGGGGTCGGATGCCATGGGGCCGGGCCTTACTGCTCGCGGACGTACGGGGCGGCCGCGACGCTGCCATGCCGCGAGGGAGGGGCCGGGCAGCGACACCGCGTCCGCCCCCGTACGGCCCGGCCGATCCGCCCGATCGGCCTACTGTCGTACGTACCTCTTTACCTCTCTGCCTACTTCCCGAAGATCGGGGCGAGGATCAGCCACGCGGCCCCTTCCGCGACCGCGTCCCGCTCCCCCGCCACGCGCACCGGGGCCGTCAGGCCGAGCCCGGCAAGGACCTCCCGCACCCCGCCCGCGAACACTTCCGGCGCGGCGAGGACCAACCGGCCGCCGAGCAGGACCTGGTCGATGTCGAGGAGCCGTACGACGTTGGCCGCGCCCGCGCCGAGGATGCGCGCGGCCCCGGCGGCGTCGCCGCGCGCGACCGCCGCGAGACACAGGACCTCCAGGCAGCCGCGCCCGCCGCAGCCGCACGGGGGCCCGTCGAGCTGGACGGTCTGATGGCCGAGTTCGCCGGCGCCCGTCCTGTCGCCCCGGAGCGGCGCCCCGCCGAGGACGAGGCCGGCGCCGAGCCCCGTACCGAGGTGGACGTACGCGAAGGAGCCGGGTGCGGCGGGGCGGACGGCGAGGCCGAGGGCGGCGGCGTTGGTGTCCTTGTCGAGGACGACGGGCAGGCCGAGGCGCCGGGCCAGCTCCTCGCGGACGGGGTGGCCGTCCCACTCGGGGAAACCGGTCACGCGGCCCGGGACTCCCGCGCGATGGTCGAGCGGCCCGGGCATGGCGACCCCGACGCCGTGGACGGGGGCGGGTTCGGTGGCGGGGGCGGGAGCGGGTTCGATGGCGGGGGCGGGAGCGGGTTCGGTGGCGGGAGCGGGGTTGATGGCGGGTCCGGTGGCGGGAGCGGGTCCGGTGGCGGGTCCCAGTTCGGGTTCGGTGGCGCGGGCGGGGAGGCCGGTCAACAGCCCCCGTACCTCCTCCGCCACCGCGT
This sequence comes from Streptomyces sp. CB02980, assembly GCF_014451325.2. GTDB lineage: Bacteria > Actinomycetota > Actinomycetes > Streptomycetales > Streptomycetaceae > Streptomyces. Next base: position 64,769 of record NZ_JACSCH020000016.1, read on the forward strand.
CCAGGACCGGTCCCGCGCCCGCCCCCAGGTCCAGGGCGCGCGTGCGCCGGGCGACGACCGCGCCCGCGAGGTCGGTGAGGAGCGTGGTCAGCTCGTCGCGGTCGAGGTGGACGCCGACGGCGTACCCCGCGGTGGGGACGAGCCGCAGGACCGTACGGGGTTTGCCGCCGGTCGAGGCGCGGTGGCCGGCCTCCGTGGCCAGGCCCTCGGAGCGGAGCCGTGCGGTGATCTTGCTGACGGCCTGCGGGGTGAGCCCGGTCCGCTCGGCCAGCTCGAGGCGGCTGATGCCGGTCTCGCCCGCGGTGCGCAGCAGGTCGAGCACGAGCGCCGCGTTGGGGCTGCGCAGGGCCGGCACGTTCACTCCACCACTCCGATCAGGTCCGTCTCCACCTGCCCATTGTCGCTGTCGCTTGCACTTTGGCAACACCGTTGCTTAAGTGAGGGTCATGACTGGCACCCCCCGCACCCCCCTCCGCGTCGGCCTCGTCGGCTACGGCCTCGCGGGCTCCGTCTTCCACGCCCCGCTGATCGCCGCGTCCGAGGACCTCGTCCTCGCCGCCGTCACCACCGGCAACCCCGAGCGGGCCGCCGAGGCCCGCGCCGCCCACCCGGGCGTCCGGGTCGTGGCCACCCCCGAGGAGCTGTGGGCGGACGGCGCGGCGGACGAGCTCGACCTGATCGTCGTCGCCTCCCCCAACAAGACGCACGTCGCGATCGCCACGGCCGCCCTGGAGGCGGGCCTGCCGGTCGTCGTCGACAAGCCGCTGGCCGGAACCGCCGCCGAGGCCCGCGCCCTCGCGGCCCTCGCCGAGGAGCGGGGCCTGCTGCTCTCCGTCTTCCAGAACCGCCGCTGGGACAACGACTTCCTGACCCTCCGCCGGCTCATCGACGAGAAGGCGCTGGGCGAGGTCCAGCGCTTCGAGTCCCGCTTCGAGCGCTGGCGCCCGCTGCCCAAGGGCGGCTGGCGCGAGTCCGGCGCACCGTCGGAGATCGGCGGCCTGCTCTACGACCTGGGCAGCCACGTCGTCGACCAGGCCCTGGTCCTCTTCGGCCCGGTGGTCTCCGTGTACGCCGAGTCGGACGTCCGCCGGCCGGGCGCCGAGGCCGACGACGACACCTTCCTCGCCCTCACCCACGCGAACGGCGTCCGTTCGCACCTCTACGTGAGCGCCACCACCGCCCAGTCGGGCCCCCGATTCCGGGTGCTCGGGCAGCGCGCGGGCTTCGTGAAGTACGGCCTCGACCCGCAGGAGGCGGCCCTCCGCGAGGGGCTGCGCCCGGTGCCGGGCACGGTGTGGGGCGTGGAGCCGGAGGAGCTGTGGGGCCGGCTCGGCTCCGGCGAGTCGCCGCTGACCGGCGGCGGGACGCCGGTCGAGTCGCTGCCGGGCGACTACCCGGCGTACTACGCGGCCGTCGCCGCCGCCCTGCGCGGCACCGGCGAGAACCCGGTGCCGGCCCACGAGGCCGCGGCCGCGCTCGACGTCCTGGAGGCGGCGAAGCGGTCCGCCCGCGAGGGAATCACGGTGACGCTGTGAACGCCCAGGAGGTGAGCGAGCTGGAGGCCCAGGAGGCCCGGCTGGTCCTGCCCCGCTTCACGTACGAGGACGCCTGGACGCTCGGCGGCCTGCTCGTCGGCATGGCGCGCGAGCGCGGGGCGCCGGTGGCGATCGACATCCGGCGCGGGCCGCAGCAGCTCTTCCACTGCGCGCTGCCGGGGTCGAGCGCGGACAACGACGCCTGGATCGACCGCAAGCGACGGGTCGTCGAGCGGTACGGCGTGAGCTCGTTCCTGGTCGGCGCGCGGTTCCGCGCCAAGGGGACGACCTTCGAGGCGTCCTCGCGCCTCGACCCCGACCGGTACGCGGCACACGGCGGCGCGTTCCCGGTCGCGGTCGAGGGCGCGGGCGTGATCGGCTCGGTCACGGTCTCGGGGCTGCCGCAGGCCGAGGATCACGCCATGGTCGTCGAGGCACTGGAACACCTGCTCAGCTCGTACGCCTCCGCCGCCGGCTGACGAGGACGAGCGCGCCGCCGCCCAGGGCGAGACCGACGGCGGTGGCGCCCATGACGGTCTTCCCGGTGCCGGCGCCGGTCTCGGAGAGTTCGCCGTCGGGGCCGTGATGGCCGCCGCCGGAGTCTCCGTACCCGCCGGAGTCTCCGTATCCGCCGTTGCCCCCGTTGTCGCCGTAGCCGCCGTCACTGCCGCCGTTCGCCGACCCGCCGGTCGTGGGATGGGTGTGGGTGTGCGTGGGCGTGGGCGTCGGGTCGGTCGGGGTGGGAGTCGGGTCCGTGGGAGTCGGGGTCGGGTCGGTCGGCGTCGGCGTCGGGTCCGTCGGCGTGGGAGTCGGGTCCGTGGGAGTCGGCGTCGGGTCCGTCGGCGTGGGCGTGGGCGTGCCGCCCCCGCAGGACGGCAGGTCGCCGTTGAACGGATAGGCGTGGATCTCCTGGCCACCGCCGCCGGTCCGCTCCGAGGCGTGCGTCAGGTTTCCGGTGGTGAAGAAGCGGCCGTTCATGCCCGGCATCGTGATCGTCGTCGTGCTGGCCTGGTTGCCGATCAGCACACTGCCCGCGAACTGGGCCGTGCCCTCGAACGTGACGGTGGTGGCGTCGGGGACGTTCCAGAGCACCCGCTCGCGCAGCCCGTCCGGCAGCTGGTTGATGTACGAGTCGACGGTGCGGTCGGCGCCCAGGAGGTTGACGAGGACGGTCGCGCCGGCCGGGATCCCGGCGAAGCGGATGCCCTGCTGGCGGCCGTTCGTGGACTCCAGGTCGAAGTCGACGTTGAAGACCTGGAGCTTCGACGTGCGGTCACCCGTGAAGAGGGTCTCGGTGCCGTTGTTGACGGCGGTGCCGGTGGCGGTGCGGGAGGCGCCGTTCACGTACGCGTAGCAGTGGCTGGCGTCGGTGAGCTGATCGCGGAGCGCGGTGTACGGGACGGCGGCGCCGGCGGTGTGCACCGCGGGCGGGGCGACCGTGCCGGAGAGCGTGCCCCCGTACCGTACGACGCCGCTGACCGGGCCCTCCTCGGCGAGCAGGCGCTGACCGGTGGCGACCGTCAGGTCCTTGCCGACGGTGAGGAAGTCGGTGCCGTTGTCCGGCGGGACGCGCGAGCCGACGCCCGCGACGCCGACGTTGTAGACGCTGGAGACACCGGCGCGCTTCCTCATGTCGAAGCCGCCCAGGACGACGACCTTGCCCTCGGCCTCGGCTGCGGCCTCGCGGACGAGCATGTCGCCGCCGACGTAGACGTTGATGTTGTTGTCGCGGTACTTGACCGTGCCGCTGCCGATGTCGGGGTACGTGCCGGTCGGACAGGTGCCCGGCAGGCAGGGGCCGAGCCCGCCCGGCAGCGGGTCGGCCCAGCCGTTGACGGCGAGCGCGCCGACGAGGGCGGTGGCCGCGACGGTGGAGGCGGCGATGACGGCGAGTCGGCGCCGGTCACGCCGGCGCTGGTACGTGGTGGGTGCCGGCGAGTCGGGGGAGCCCGCTGCTTCCGGGGATGCCAGGTGTTCCATATCCGGCAATATGCAAAAAAGGTGATGAAAACGGCGACGCCCCACGCGGGGCGCCGCCGTTTTCCCCGGAGGAAGGATGCAATCGGGGGTCAGGCGCTCTTGAGTTCCTGCCGCTGTCGGCCCAGTCCGTCGACCTCCAGCTCGACGACGTCACCGGGGCGCAGGTACGGCTTCGGCTCCGGCTGCCCCATGGCGACACCGGCGGGGGTGCCGGTGTTGATGATGTCGCCCGGGTAGAGGGTCATGAACCGGCTGACGTACCGGACGACCTCGGCGACGGGGAAGATCTGGTCCGAGGTGTGGCCGTCCTGCTTGAGCTCGCCGTTGACCCAGAGACGCAGGCCGAGCGCCTGCGGGTCGGGTACCTCGTCGGCGGTGACGAGCCAGGGACCGAGCGGGTTGAACGTCTCGCAGTTCTTGCCCTTGTCCCAGGTGCCGCCGCGCTCGATCTGGAACTCGCGCTCGGAGACGTCGTGGGCGACGGCGTACCCGGCGACGTGCGCGAGGGCCTCCTCGTCGGTCTCCAGGTAGCGGGCGGTGCGGCCGATGACGATCGCGAGCTCCACCTCCCAGTCGGTCTTCACCGAGCCGCGCGGTACGAGCACGGTGTCGTCCGGGCCGACGACGGTGTCGGCGGCCTTGAGGAAGACGACGGGCTCGGCGGGGGTGGCCTGACCGGTCTCGGCGGCGTGGCCGTGGTAGTTCAGCCCGATGCACACGACCTTGCCGATCCGGCCGACGGGCGGGCCGACGCGCAGCCCGGTGGCGTCGAGCGCGGGCAGCACACCGGCACCGGCGGCGGCCCGTATCCGGTCGAGGGCGGAGGCGTCGGCGAGCAGACTGCCGTCGATGTCGTCGACCAGCGCGGACAGGTCGCGAAGTGTCCCGTCCTGGTCGAGCAGGGCGGGACGCTCGGCTCCCGGCGGGCCGACACGCAGCAGCTTCATGGACTTCTCCCTGTGGTCGAGGCGGGCCCGGGAAAGGGCCCTGAGGTACCCCGGCCGATGGAGTGCGGCCATCGGAGGATTGGTCGATCCTCCAAGAGAACGGGTCACTCTGCAAGACCCCGTTCAGCCACTGGACCCTTACGCGCGAGTAGCAAGCGGCGCGCGCCCCTTCTTCTCGCTCCTCCTCGCGCCCTTCTTCCGGCCCTTCGGCGCGCTTTCCTGCTCGCCCTCCTTATCGCTTTCCTTCTCGCTTTCCTTCTCGCCCTGCTCGGGGCGCTCCCGGAAGAGAAGGGTGCGTTCGACGGCGGTCCAGGTGGTGCTGGTGACGACGTAGAGGGCGGCGGCGAGGGGGACCACGGCGACCGTGATCAGGGTGGCGAAGGAGAGCAGCGGCATCACCTTGGCGATGGCGCCCGCGCCCGGCGTGGGCTGGCCCAGGTCCAGGGGCTGGGCGGCGAGCTGCGCCTTCGTACGGCGGTACGTGTACGTGGCCACGGCGGCGACGAGCGCGAAGAGGACCAGATAGACCCGGCCGGCCGGGCCGAAGGGGCCGCCGTGGGAGAGGGCGTCGGCCCAGTGGTCGCCGAGCGGGGCGGCGAGCAGGGTGTGCCCGGCCATCCGGTCGCCGGCGAACAGGTGGTACATCAGCAGGAACGCGGGCGCCTGGAGCAGGCTGGGCAGGATCCCGGCGAACGGCGAGACCTTCTCCCGCGCGTGCAGCTCGGTCACCGCCTTCCGCAGCCGCTCGGGGTTCTTGGCGTGCTTCTTGCGGAGCGCGGCGAGCTCCGGCGCGATCCGGGTGCGCGCCTTCTGCCCTCGGGCGGAGGCCCGGGACAGCGGGTGGACCGCGAGCCGCACGAGCATCGTGAAGAGGACGATCGCGGCGGCCGTGGCGGTGGTGGCGAAGAGCGGTTCGAGCAGGGAGGCCAGCCGCTCGACCAGGGAGCCGAAGGCGGAGAGGATGACGGACATGGGGGAGCCCTCCGTGGGGTCTCGTCGTGCCGGGGAGATGTCGGTCTCGGCATGACGGATCCGCGAGGGGATGCCCGGTGAGGTGTCCGGGGTGATGTGGTGCGGGGGCTCCCTACGCGGCCGTCAGGAGGGGACGGCCGGGAGCGCGGGGTCTGCGACGCCCCGCGGCGTCGGGATCGCGCTGGGGCAGGAAGGCGGTGCGCCGCTCGCGGTCGCGGATGGCGGTGCGCACGGCGGTGGGCGGCACGGCCGGGGCCGTACGGGCTCCGATCAGGGCGCAGACGACGGTGGTCGCGGCGAGCGCGACGGCGGCGGAGACGCCGCCACCGTCGGAGAGCAGCAGATCGGCGAGGGCGAGGAGGAAGAACAGCGGCGCGAGCACGCGCAGGACAAGACTCCTGGTCGTCATTCCGCCCCCCTCTCTCGCGTGAGCACGCCGTTTCACCCGCGTACACGCGGTTTCTCACCGAGAGGACGTACGGAACGCCCCAGGAGTTCCCGCACTCACGGCGGGTTCAGAGATTCGCGTGGTCCAGGGCGACGAGGAGCCGGCGGGGCGCGAGCAGGGCACGGCTGACCGGGTCCGCGGGGTCCCGGTCGAGCCCGGCACCGGGCCGCATCTCGACGTCGCCGGGCGGTACGGGGACGCGGCAGGCCGGGCACTCGCCGTACGGCCCGAGTTCGGTACCGCAGTCGGCGTGGTGGAAGTGGCGCACCGCCACGGCTCCGGGAACCTCGGCCCGCCCCCAGGCGCCGAGCGAGCGCAGGACGGGCCAGAGGGCGAGACCGCGGTCGGTGAGCACGTACTCGTCGCGCGGGGGCGACTCCTGGTAGCGCCGCCGGTCGAGGACTCCCGCCTCCACGAGGGCCTGGAGGCGGGCGGCGAGGACGGCGCGGGGCGCGCCGAGGTGCACGAGGAAGTCGTTATAGCGGCGGACGCCGTAGAAGGCGTCGCGCACGACGAGCAGGGTCCAGCGCTCCCCGATGACTTCGAGGGCGCGGGCGATGGAGCACTGCTGGTGGGCGTAGTCCTTGCCGAGAGCCATGGAATTCATCGTACCCAATCCAGGTTCAATGAATGAACCTTCCTGGTACCTTGGCCGTCTCGCACAGAGTTCGTTCACCGAACCGACGGGTGGAAAGGTCCCCGCCATGTCCCAGCCCGCGTCCACCGCCCACACCCCCGCCCCGCCCCGGGGCATCCGCAGCCACACCCGCCCCGGGGCCACGCTCGGCGTCACCGCCGCGGCCACCGCCGTCGCGCTGATGAACTACACGGCCCCGATGCTCACCCTCCCCGACATGGCCGCCGCGTTCGGGACCCCGGCCTCCGCCCGGGCCTGGCTGCTCAACGGCACCCCGCTCGGCCTCGCCGTCCTCCTCCTGGTGGCCGGCAGCCTCGCCGACGCGCACGGCCGCCGCCGGGTCTTCCTCCTCGGCACCCTCGCCCTCGGCCTCACCACCGCCCTCGGCGCCTTCGCGGGCTCCACGGCCACCTTCACCGCGGCCCGGATCGCCCAGGGCGCGGCGAGCGCGGCGGTCCTCGCGGGCAGCCTCGGCCTGCTGGCCCAGGCGTACCCGGCCGGCCGGGACCGGATCAGGGCGACCGGGATCTGGGGCGCGTCCGTCAGCGCCGGCATCGCGCTGGGCCCGCTCCTCGCGGGCGCGCTGAGCCTGGTGGACTGGCGGCTCGCGTACGAGGTCCTGGGCGCGGCGACGCTGGTGATCGCGGGGGCGGGGGCGCGACTGCTGCCGGCCGACGGGGCGGCAGGGAGATCCGGCGGTTCAGGCGCCCGCCCCGACATCGCGGGCGCGACGGCCCTCGGCCTGGCCCTGGCGGCCCTGCTCACCGCACTCACCCTCGGCCGGGACGGCTGGCTGCGCCCCCAGGTGGGCCTCCTGCTGCTCGCCTCCCTCGCCCTGACGGCGCTGTTCGTGCTGGCCGAGCACCGGAGCCGTACGCCCATGGTGGATCTGGCGCTGCTGCGGCGGCCGGCGTTCCTGGCGTCGACGCTGGGGGCGCTGTTCACGGGCCTGGCGGTGATCGGCCTGTTCAGCGTGGTGCCGGCGCTGCTCCAGGGCGGCGGTGCCGGGGACGGGGCAGGTGCCGGGATGTCCCCGCTGGGCGCGGCGTGGCTGTTCGTGCTCTGGTCGGGCACGGCGTTCGTCGTGGCCCTGCAAGCCCGTCGACTCGCGGGCCGCCTCTCCGCCCCGTACCAACTGGCCCTGGGTTTCGTCCTGTCGGCGGCGGGGGTCCTGGCCCTGCTCGGCGGCCTGGAGGGCCCGGCCGGCTCCTGGCCCCGCCTCCTCCCGGGCCTCCTGGTGGCGGGCGCGGGCAGCGGCCTCCTGAACGCCGCCCTGCCGCGCCTCGCGGTCGACTCCGTACCGCCGGAGCGCGCGGCGATGGGCTCGGGCGCCAACAACACCGCCCGCTACATCGGCTCCTCGGCGGGCGTGGCCCTGATGCTGGCGCTGGCGACGGCGGGCCCGGACACGGCGGTCCTGGTGGCGGCGGCACTGGCCCTGGCGGGCGCGGGGCTCACGCTGACGCTCGGACGACGGCAGCGTCGGTGAACTCCTCGCGGGCGAGCACCTCCTCGTCGGCGCGCTGGTCACCGCGCTCGGGCGGCCCGTACAGACTGACGACCACGCTCACGAGGAGATTGACGACAAGGGCGAGCAGCCCGGCGTTGACGCCCCACAGCGGATCGTTCCCGGAGAAGACGAGCGCGCAGACGATCACCACCCCGACCACGAGCCCGCACACCCCGCCCACCACGGTCATCCGGCGCCACACGAGCCCCAGCAGCAGCAGGGGCAGGAGCTGGGCCATCCCCTCGTACGAGATGAGGGAGAGGCGTACGAGGGTGTTGGGCGCGGTGTACGTCATGAGGAGCGCGAGTGCCCCGGCGACGACCACGACGAACTGGGACAGCCCCTTCTCACGAGCCCGCAGCCGGGGCACGAGACTGAGCACGCTCCGCCCCCACATGGTGCCGATGACCAGCATGAACACCGCCATCGGCACGATCGAGGAGAGCGCGGCGGCGACACCGACGATCCCGACGGCCCAGGCGGGCAGCGCGTCCGTGACCAGCTTGAACAGCGCGAGGTTCGACTCGGCGCCGACGAGCCCGGGAACGACGAAGAGGGCTGCGGTGCCGAGGAGCATGGGGACGAAGAGCAGGACGTTGTACGCGGGCAGCCAGACGGCGTTGCGACGGAGGGTGTCGGCGTCCCGGGCGCCGAGGTATCCGGCGACGGTGGTCGGGAAGATGACGACGGTGAGGGAGTTGAGCACGGTGGTGGAGGCGAACCAGCCGACCCCGTACCCGCTCTCCTCGCCGCCGTGCCCGGGAAGCCTCAGCCATTCGCTCTTCTCGTCGACGAGCCGCCCGAAGAACTCCCCGAACCCACCGAAGTAGTGCAGGGGCACGTACACGAACAGGAACCCCAAGGTGAGCACGACGAGGGCGTCCTTGAGCACGGAGACCCAGGCACTCCCCCGCAGCCCGCTGACCACCACGAACCCGGTGGTCACGGCGAAGGCGAGGAAGTAGGCGAGGTCGAGACCGATGGTCCCGTACGAGATCGTGGAGACGACCACGCCCATGCCGGTGATCTGAAGCTGGATGTACGGCAGCAGGAACACGGTCGCGAGGACGGCGACGGCCGCACCGAGCCAGGGCCGGCGGTACCGGTGGGCGGCCATGTCGCTGAGGGCGACGAGCCCGTGCTTGCGGGCGTACCCCCAGAGCATGGGCCCGACGACGTAACCGACGGCGTAGCCGCAGGACATGTACGCGACGACGTAGAGCACGGGGGCGCCGTAGTTGTAGCCCCACCCGGCGGCGCCGAGATAGCTGAAGCTGGTGTACCCCTCCCCCGCCATGAGCACCCAGATGAAGACCGGCCCGAGCGAACGCCCGCCGACGGACCAGGCGTCGAGCCCACCGGTCTGATGCCGGCGCACGGCAAGCAGCCCGAGAACAACGGTGAGCACCATGAAGGACGCGAAGACGGATACGGCGACGGCGGCGGAACTCACGACCGGTCCCCCCGCCGGGCGAGGGCGACGGCGACGGGGGTGACGAGCGTCGCCCCCAACAGCCAGAGAACGAACAACGGCACCCGGTTCACGAACGGCAGCGCGACGACGAACAGAAGGTACGGGAGGAGGAGCCACAGCAGATGGGGCCGACGTCTGATCACCCGGTCGACCCTAACGAGCCCGACTACGGGACGAGCTTCGCCCAGACGACGAGCCGGTAGGCACTGCTGAACTCGGGGGTGCAGGTGGTGAGGGTGAGATAGGCGCCCGGGGCGTCGTACCCGTACGAGGGCTTGACGATCGACCGGGGCACGGCCCGCACGACCCCCACGTCCCGGGGAGCGGTGCGGGGCAGGATCTGATCGACGCGATAGGTGTACGTGGCCCCCCGGGTCCGCACGGAGATGACGTCCCCCTCGGCGAGCCGGTCGAGGTACCGGAAGGGCTCGCCGTGGGTGTTGCGATGCCCGGCGAGAGCGAAGTTCCCGGTACGGCCGGGGGCGGCGGCGCCGGGGTAGTGCCCGACGTACCCCTTGTCGAGGACGGACCGCTTGGAGACACCGTGGGCGACGGGGACGGTGAGGCCGAGGCGGGGGATACGGAGGACGGCGAAGGCGGAGGAGGGGGTCACGTCGCGCCCGCCCGGGACGGGACCGGCGGTGGGGCGACGGGCGGGGTCGCCGGATTCAACGGGGGGAGCGCCGGCACTGGAGGAATCGGAGGTACTGGAAGGACCACCGGCACTGGTGGGGCTGGTGGTGCTGGTCGTGCTGGCGGGGGGAGAGATGTCCCACTCCCGCTCAAGAACCCGCACCTGCTGAAGGGCCTCGGCGCGGGCCTGCTGGTTGGTCCACCAGAGCTGATGCACCACGAGAAGCAGAACGACAACGCCACAGGTGACGACGGTCTCGGCGCACACCCACAGCACGCGCGCACCGGTACGGCGCCGCCCTCGCGACTGGACGACGACCGGCACCCGCTGCCCCACCCTGGCCCGCACGCGGGGCACGATAAGCGTTGAGGCGCCAACTCTCCAGGCCCGTACAGCAGTACGGTGGAGAGCATGCGCCCCGACACGCCTGCCGCCCACACCACCGAAGCCGAGCGCCTGCTGCGCACGGCAGCGCAGTACCCGGGAGACCGGGAACCCCTGCACCTCCAGGCCGCGGCACACCTGGAACTGGCGGGCGACCGCCAGGCAGCGACGGCCCTGTACGACACGCTGCTCTCCTCCTCCCCCGCGAACCCGCTCCTGATCAGGTCGCTGAAGGCGGCGAACCTGTGGGAGTACGGCCACGAGGCGGAGGCCCGGGCGATCATCGAAGGCATCCGGAGCGCACGGCCCACGGACGCGGCACCGTGGGAGATCGCGGCGGAGACGCTGGAGGCGCACGACGAACTGGAGGCGGCGGAGAAGACGCTGACGGAAGCGGCGGCGCTGCTGGTCACGTCCGTGGAACTCCCCCACGCGACACAGTCGCTCCTCACGACCCGCCACCGCATCCGCCGGATGCTGGCGCTGGGGCACGACGACTGGGACGACCAGGCGGACCGCCTGCACACGGCGGCCGTCCCGCTGGACGAACTGCACGACCCGAAGCGCCTGTGGTCACTGGGCTCGGAGGACCCGGCGGAACTGCAAGCAGAGATCAACCGCCTCCGCTCGGAACTGGGCACCTACCGCACGGCCCTCTCCCGCCCGTTCCCGGTGGCGGTCCTGCACTGGCCGGAACCGGAACTGGACGAGCTGCTTGCGGCGTACCCGGAACTGGAAGCGGAGTACCCCACGTACAGAGCCCACCTGACGGACATCGAGGCCTCCCTCCGAGAACTCGCCCAGGCGGGCACCCCGAACCTGGGCATCGTCCGAGCCACGGTCCCCTCGTACGAAGCCTTCGCAGCCTCGGAATCCACCCACCCGTCGAACGCGGACCTGCTGCCGCAGTACGCAACGACCTTGGCGGCCCGGGGCAGGGCGACGGCTTGGCCGCCGGCACGGGGCGAGGGGTGCTGGTGCGGTTCGGAGCGGGCTTACGGGGAGTGCCACGGGGGCGCGGAGCAGGGGTGACGGCAGAAGGCCTCCGCACCAGGTACTGAATCGCGAATCCGCGACCGCCGTCTCTGTGACTCCTGATACCAATGAGGAGGTCGATCAGGGAGGGGAAGACGTTGGGTGAGCTGTCGAACTCCAGCGAGCCGATTTCGGGCCTTTACGAGCAGTTGATAACTCTCCGGCTTGAAGCGCAGCTCAAGGGGCTCACGGATCGCGGTTGGCATGCCATCGACGATGTCGTCGGCCCTGCATCCTCGCCTCGGGTCCTTGCCAAGCATGTGTCCGACACAGTGCGTCGGATCCTGGAGGGACTACCCGAGGCGGACCGCGTCCACGCCGCCAACCACATCCTCGACTCGATGAGCACCATCGACGGTGCCCGCGAGTGGATCGATCTCGTTGCCGACGGCCCCCGCCAGCTCCTTGCGATCGCGGAGCAGGAATCCCAGGGCGCGTACCGGATTCGCCCCGCCACCCCTCTGGCCGAGGCTGCCCTCATCACCAACGCGCCGGACGACCCCAGTCTCGGGTTCGAGCTGCGGGCCGAGCTCGCGACGGCTGACCGGGTCGATCTTCTCTGTGCCTTCGTGAAGTGGCACGGGCTGCGGGTCATCGAGCAATCACTTGAAGCAGCCCATGCGCGCGGTGTCCCGATACGGGTCATCACGACGACCTATATCGGGGCGACCGAACGGCAGGCACTCGATCGCCTCGTGCAGCGTTTCAACGCAGAGGTGAAGGTCAATTACGAGCTCCGCTCGACCCGGCTGCATGCCAAAGCCTGGCTCTTCCGGCGACACAGTGGCTACGACACCGCGTACGTCGGTAGCTCCAACCTGTCCAAGGCTGCCCTCCTCGATGGGCTGGAGTGGAACGTTCGCCTGTCTTCCGTCGCGACCCCGGACGTCATCCGCAAGTTCGAGGCCACCTTCGATGCCTACTGGAGCGACCCTTCCTTCGAGGCCTACGACCCGGACCGGGACGCCGCGCGGCTCAGTGAGGCGCTCCAGGTGGCAGGTCAAGGGAAGAGCACCGCATCGGATCAGCGGATCACGTTGTCCGGTCTGGAGGTACGGCCCTACCCGCACCAGCGGGACATGCTGGAACGCCTCCAAGTGGAGCGTGACATCCACGACCGGCACCGCAACCTTCTTGTGGCAGCAACCGGAACGGGCAAGACCGTCATGGCAGCGCTGGACTACAAGCGCCTTCGGCAGCAGTACGGTCAGGACCTGCGCTTGCTGTTCGTCGCCCACCGGCAGGAGATCCTTCGCCAGTCGCTCCGCACCTACCAAGACGTCCTGGTCGATGCCAACTTCGGCGAAGAGCTGCACAGTGGGCTCGTTCCTGACGCGTGGCGGCACGTCTTCGCGAGCGTGCAGTCGCTGAAGTCGCAGCGGCTGGAGCAGTTGTCCCCCGACCAGTTCGATGTCATCGTCATCGACGAGTTCCACCACGGAGTCTCTTCGACCTACCGAAAGATCATCGACCACTTCCGCCCCAAGGAATTCCTAGGGCTCACGGCGACCCCCGAGCGAATGGACGGTCGCAACGTTCAGGATGAGTTCTTCGATGGACGCATCGCTGCGGAGATGCGGCTCTGGGAAGCCTTGGAGAACGACCTCCTCAGCCCGTTCCACTACTTCGGTATCACCGACAACACCGATATGAGCGCGGTGGAGTGGAAGCGTGGCGCCTACGACGCCTCGGCGCTCAGCACACTCTTCACGGGAAACGACGCGAGGGCACGACTCGTCGTTCAGGCTGTCCGAGACAAGGTGACAGACCCTGGAGCGATGCGGGCCCTCGGCTTCTGTGTCTCCGTCGCCCATGCCACCTTCATGGCCGAGTTCTTCCGACGTGCTGGCCTCAAGGCCGTCGCGCTGTCGGGTGAGACTCCCCAAGAGGATCGCAGGAAAGCACTCTCTGACCTGCGCGCCGGCGACATCCAAGTGATCTTCTCCGTCGACCTCTTCAACGAGGGCTTGGACATCCCGGACGTCGACACCCTCCTTCTGCTCCGGCCGACCTCAAGCGCCACGGTCTTCCTCCAGCAGTTGGGCCGCGGGCTCCGCCGCACCCAGAACAAGGCGGTGCTCACCGTCCTGGACTTCATCGGACAGCACCGCAAGGAGTTCCGCTTCGAGGAGCAGTTCCGCGCCCTCACCAACCTGACGCGCAATCGCCTCCTCGCCAACATCGAGCTTGACTTCCCCCAGCTACCGTCCGGCTGCCAGATCATCCTTGAGTCGAAGGCCAAGGAACTGATCATCGACAACATCCGCAGCCAGATCAGCGTGAATGTCACGCAGCTGGCGCAGGAGGTCAGGCGGTACGGAGTGTCGGAGCTCTCGGCATACCTTCAGGAGAGCGGACGCGAACTGAAGGAGATCTACCGCGGCAACGGCAACTCATGGACAGGGCTGCTTCGTCGTTCGGGCCTGTTGCCGCAGGACCGCCCCCAAGGCGAAGAGGCACTCTTGAAGCGCGTCTCTGCCTTCCACCACGCCGACGACCCCGAGCGCATCGCGGCCTACTCTGAACTCCTTGCGGACGACGCTCCTCCGTACAGCACGCTGGGCGAGCGCCATCAGGCCTTCGCTCGTATGCTCTACTTCTCACTCTGGCCGCTCAGTGGCTTCACTGGCTACGAGGAAGGGCTGGAGTCGCTCCGTGCCCATCGCGCCGCCCGAAGTGAGCTCCGGCAAGTGCTGGCCCATGCACGGGAGCGGCTCGACCACCTCCCCATCAGCCTGGAACGACCCCTCGCCGACCTTCCGTTGACCGTCCACGCCTCGTACAGCCGGGAGGAAATCCTCCCGGCCCTTGGACAGGCCTTCGTGGACCGAGACGTTCCTGGTCACTTCCGTGAAGGCGTGAAGTGGTGCGAGGGCATCAGCACGGATGCCCTCTTCATCACCCTCGAAAAGGATGAGAAGGACTTCTCGCCCCAGACGCGCTACCACGACTACGCCTTGAGCGAGCTCCGCTTCCACTGGGAGTCCCAGAACCGGACCTCGGACACGTCGGCGACAGGCCGCCGCTATCAGAGCCACCAGAGCGACGGCTCTCATGTGCTCCTCTTCGTCCGCCGCTACAAGAAGACCGACATCGGCGGCCCCCAGCCGTGGCTTCTCCTCGGCCCGGCCGCATACGTGTCCCACAGGGGCAGCAAGCCCATGGGGATCACCTGGGAACTGCGCCACGAGATGCCCGCCGACGTGTGGACCTACTCCACGATCGCAACGGGCTGAGGCAGCACCCGCTACGGGGCCGGCCGGCCGTCTATCCGGTCGCCCCCGACACACTCTCGACAACCTGCGTGATTTCCTTGACCACGCCGGAGCCCGCCTCGATCGCCGTCTGCAGCTGTGTCGCGCCCGTGGCGAGGAGGGTAGATGCCGCAACGAACGCGATGAAGCCCCGCTTCCACTTACCGCCGGTCTGGGGATCCTGGCCACTGAGCACCGTGGACGCCTGAGCGATCGATCCGATGACCGTGGTGGCCTCGCGGGAGATTCGAGCGGTGCCGAAAAGAGGCGCATGGTCGATCAGCCACAGCAAATGCCGGATCTGCGCTGCGATCTCCTCACGCAAGGAGGGCGCGAGTTCTTCGTCCGGCGTCTGCTCGAGCAGTCCGAGCCAGGTGTCGCAACTCTCCTTGAGAGCTTCCAAGTTGGAGCCGGCCGGGGCCGAGCAGGTACCCCCCAGCGCACTCTCCAGGAGATCAGCCGCCGAGGCCAGATGGTCGAGGGTCTCCTGCGTCACCAGCACCCGGGCCGGCCGTCCCGGGTCCGCCCAGTTCAGGTCTGGTTGAACAACGGCTGTCCACCACTGTGGAAAGTAGCGCGAATAGCGATGCTGCTGAGCCTCGGGCAACGCGTGGACCTGTCGGATTGTTTCCGCAAGAAGGCCGGAAACCTCGGCGTGTCGACGAGCGAACTCCGATGAACCCCACTCCGCGCCGAGGGTTCCTGCCCACCCGCTCCGGAAGTCTTTGGCCCCCGACTCCCGCACCCGCGCAAGAATCTCGTGCAAACCATGGGCACTCGTCCTGGGAATCCGAGTCTCCATCCCCCACCCTCACAACGTGGACTGCAAGAAGAAACGAAGCTACCACCCCACGTCAGAGCAGACACCTCACTCTCACTCACGGCACTTCGGCGACAATCCACCATAAACTACGCACCTCTTGACGCAAACGGTGGCACTCACAATGTCGACACCCTCCGGCGAGATAGCCTCTGGCCAGACTCGGGGAGGAACGACATGGCCATCATCAAGAACGCAGCCCGCCAGACGCTCGGCCAGCTGATCGGCGCCAACAACCCACCGGTCGTGGTGCCGGACGACAGTCAGCGCCAATACGCTTGGGGGAAGCGCGAAGTAGACACGTACTGGGCAGACATTCAGAAGTTCATGCGGGCCCGAGCAACGGGTAGCCAGGCATCTTCCGAATATTTCATCGGCCCCATCGTCACCATTACCGACGACAAGATCACCACTCGGTCCCTCCTCGACGGTCAGCAGCGTCTCACCACATCGACCATCTTGATCGCCGCGATCCGGGACACCCTAGGAACCATGGCTTCGACCGAGGCGCGCGTCATGGCAAACAACATCCAACGCGACTACATAGCGCGCCGCGACGGCCGGCACTCAAACCCTCAGCACTTCCTCACCCTGTCCCTCTTCGACCGGGATTTCTTCAAGGACTACATTCAGAATTGGAATGAGGCCACCGGTAGGGCACCTTTGACGGAGCAGCCCTCTCGTCCCTCACACAAGCTCATCCAAGACTCCTACACCTCATTCAAGGGACACATCTCCAGCGCCCTGGAGTCCATCCACTCCGAGGAAGACCGCCTCGACTGGCTGGATGAACTGGCCGAGTGCCTCGTGAAGGGTCTTGTATTCGTCGAAGTCCAGACGCCCACATCCAGCGACGCCAACGAAGTATTCGAGACCATCAACTCGCGCGGCAAGGATCTCTCGACCGTCGACCTTGTCCGCAACTTCCTGATGGAGAAGAGCCGCAACGACGAAGAGAAGGAGCGGGTGAACAATGCATGGCGATCCCTCCTCGACGGATTCGAGCGGCGCGAAGACATAGAGAAGTTTCTGCGACACTTCTGGGTCGCTCGGCACGGCGATGTGCGCTCACACAGCCTGTACACGACCATCCGGAAGGACCTGACCAAGCGGTTCGATTCCGTGACCCCTCGCTATGAGGTGCGTACCTTCGCGGCAGAACTCCAGAACGCCTCGGGACGGTACATCGAGCTCATCGCGTCCGGTACCGGCGTAGAAACCATCGACAATCTGTTGGACGAGGTGAGAAGCCTCAGCGCCGACGCCGCCTACCCCCTGCTTCTCGCCATCTCCGAGCACACCCCGTACAGCGAGATGGTCAGGGTGACGCAGGCCCTCATCAGCTACTACGTCCGCTGGACGGTCGTAGGGCGGCGGGAGTCGACCCTGCTGGAGGAGAAGCTGTTCGACCTGGCCAAGCAAATCAGCTCCGGTCTCTCCACGGAAGCAGCCTTCGAGCAGATCAGCCACTGGACCCCTGACGACGCGACCTTCCAGTCCGACTTTGCTCAGGCCCCCATCCCCCGGAGCACTCAGGCCCGTTACCTGCTCACTGTCATCGAGCAGCACTTGAGGCGGGATGCAGACGTCGACGATGTGGTCGTGGCCGGCGCGACGTCTGTCCACGTCGAGCACATCTATCCCCAGACGCCAGAGCCCGAGTTCCGGCTCGACGAACACTCCGCATGGGTCAACCGGCTGGGCAACCAGACCCTGCTACACGGTCGCAAGAATCGGATCGCGTCCAACAAGGCGTACCCGGAGAAGGTCCATGCATATAGCTCTTCGTCGCTCCTCATCACTCAGGAGACGGGCATCGAGCGTCTCTGGGACTTTGACCGCGGTGGCTGGAACGCGCGCGGCATCGAGGAGCGTCAGACGGATCTCGCCAAGATCGCCGTCGACGTGTGGCCGGTAGGCGCCCGAAATGGCGGGGCTCTCTGACGCCGAACGAGGGAGGGCTCGTAGGCTCGTAGGACGACCCGTCGAACCGAAAGGCCCCGTCATGCCCCGCATTCCCTCCCCCCTCATCGCCGCTGCCGGGCTCGTCGGTGGTTATGCCGTTGCTCGGTGGACCAAGAAGCGGCCCCTCGGGGGTGTCGTGCTTGCGGGGGCCGGGGCCGTTGCCGCTCGGGAGTGGCAGCAGGTGGGTGGGGTCAAGGCCTCCGTGGGGCTGAGCAGTGCTTACGTCGCCGCGTTCGCCGGGTCCCATCCGCTCGCCAAGAAGATCGGCGCCTGGCCCGCGGTGTTCTCCGTCGCCGGGGGCATGGCCGCCGCCTCCTGGGCCGTCACCCGCGGGAAGTAGGGACCCCGGGCCCGCCGGCCCTTCGCCCCACGGCCCGCCGGCCTTCGCCCCACCGCCCCACGGCCCTTCGCCCGCAGGCCCCCGGCCCCGGCCCTCGCCCGCCCGCCCCTCAGCCTCCCGCCGCGTGGCTGATCGTGTAGATCAGCAGGCCCGCCAGTGCGCCCACCACCGTGCCGTTGATGCGGATGAACTGGAGGTCGCGGCCGATGTTCGCCTCGATCTTCTTCGATGTCTGCGTGGCGTCCCAGCCGGCGACCGTGTCCGTGATCAGGGACGTGATCTCGTGCCGGTACGTCGTGACCACGTAGGCCGCCGTGTCCTCCGCCCAGCCCTCCACCTTCTTCTGGAGGCGGGCGTCCGTCGACAGACGGTTGCCCAGGGAGATCAGGGACGCGCGGGCGCGGAGGCGGAGTTGGCTGCGGTCGTCCTCCGCCGCCGCGATGATCAGGTTGCGGACCGAGGACCAGGCCGAGGCGATGATGTCCTGGACCTCCGGGCGGGCCAGGAGGTCCGACTTCAGGCGTTCGACGCGGGCCCGGGTGTCCGTGTCCGCCTGGAGGTCGGCCGCGAAGTCGGTCAGGAACCGGTCGATCGCGCCGCGCGCGGGGTGCGCCGGCATGTCCCGCATCTCCGTCACGAAGCGGAGGAGCTCCTTGTAGACGCGTTCGCCGATGCGCTTGTCCACGAAGCGCGGCGTCCAGCCCGGGGCGCCGCCCTGCACCGCGTCCATCACCGACTCGCCGTGGGTCACCAGCCAGTCGTGAGCCCTGGTGCACACGAGGTCCACCGCCCGGTGGTGCGCCCCGTCCGAGACGATCTTCTCCAGCGTCTTGCCCAGGCCCGGCGCGATCTCCGCCGCCTCCGCCCGCCGGGTGATCGCCTCCCCCACGACCGCCTGCACGTCGGAGTCGCGAAGGACGGTGAGCGCGCCTCGGAGGGCTGTGGAGAGCTCCGCCGTCACCCGGTCCGCGTGCGCCGGGTCCGCCAGCCACCCGCCGAGGCGTCTCCCGATGCCCAGCGCCGCCAGCCTGCCCCGTACGACATCGGCCGACAGGAAGTTCTCGCCCACGAACTGGCCCAGCGACGCTCCCAGCTGGTCCTTCTTCGTGGGGATGATCGCCGTGTGCGGGATCGGCAGGCCCAGGGGGCGCCTGAAGAGGGCCGTCACCGCGAACCAGTCCGCCAGCGCGCCGACCATGCCGGCCTCCGCCGCCGCCGCGACATAGCCCGTCCAGGGCCCCCAGCCGGCGTTCTCCGCCCAGGTCGCCAGGGCGTAGATCACCGCCACGGCGAGCAGCAGTGCCGTCGCCAGCGACTTCATCCGGCGGACGCCTCTGCTCTTCTCCTCGTCCGCCGCCGTGTACGAAAAACTCACCATGGGCCTGACCTCCTACATCAGGGACTCCCGGCGCTCGTCCCGAGTTCCCCCGTACATCTTCGCGATCACCGTCTCGATGTCCGGCTCCCGCACCGAGAGGTCCAGCAGGGGATACGTCGCCGCCACCTCCGCCACCAGCGGGGCCGCCGATGCCGTGGCCGGGAAGGCGAGCCATTGGCGGGGACCCTCCGACCGTACGAAGCGGGCGCCCGGGACGTCGATCGGCGGCAGCTCCCGCTCCAGGTCCACCACCAGGAGCCGCTCGCTCTCCCCCACCGCGTGCAGACCCGCCAGTTTTCCGTCGTACATCAGGCGCCCGTGGTCGATCACCATCACCCGCGAGCACAGCTGCTCGATGTCCGTGAGGTCGTGGGTGGTCAGGAGGACCGTCGTGCCCTCGGTGGTGTTGAGGTGGCTCAGGAACTCCCTGACCCTCGCCTTCGACACCACGTCAAGGCCGATCGTCGGCTCGTCCAGGTAGAGGACCTCCGGGTCGTGGAGGAGAGCCGCCGCGATGTCCCCGCGCATCCGCTGCCCCAGCGACAGCTGCCGTACCGGCACGTCGAGCAGCTCCCCCAGTTCCAGGAGCTCCACGCACCGGTCCAGGTTCTCCCGGAAGCGAGTGTCGGGGATCCGGTACATCCGGTGCATCAGCCGGTACGAGTCCTTCAGCGGCAGGTCCCACCAGAGCGTCGTCCGCTGGCCGAAGACCACTCCGATCCGTTGCGCCAGACGGGTGCGCTCGCGCGCAGGGTCGATGCCCGCGACCCGCAGCCGGCCGCCGCTGGGGGTGAGGATGCCCGTCAGCATCTTGATCGTCGTCGACTTCCCCGCGCCGTTCGGGCCGATGTAGCCGACCATCTCCCCGCGCTCGACGGTGAAACTGATGCCGTCGACCGCTCGTACCTCCCGCTTCTCGCGGCGCAGGAGGCCCGCCTTTCTGCGGACCGTGAAGACCTTCTCCAGGTTCTCCAGTTCGATGAACGGATCGGTCGTCGTGCCGGTCGTCATGTCGGTCGTCGTGTGCGACGCCACCTTCTGCCCTCAGCTTCCCGTCGATCGGTACGCACGGACCCCGGCCCGCCACGCCACCCCCGCCACCCCGCAACACCCCGCCGCCACCAGCGGCGACGCGAACGCCGCCCACTCCGGCACCCCCGCCGGGGCCGGCCGGCCCAGCACGTACAGCGCCGGCAGCCAGTTCACGAACGCCAGCGGTACGACGTACACCACACCCCGCACCAGGTCCTGCGCGAAGATCGTCGGAGGGTACTGGAGGAGGGTGTTCCCGCCGTACGTGAACGAGTTCGTCACCTCCGCCGCGTCCTGCATCCAGAACAGCACCGACGCGCCGACGACCATCACCGCCCCGAAGATCACCGCCCCGCTCACCACCGCCACCGGCAGCAGCAGCACCTTCAGCGGCGTCCACGCCACGTCCAGCAGGCACAGGCTCCAGACCAGGACGACCAGCCCCTGCGTGACCCGGCCGAACCGCTTCAGCGCGAACTTGTCCCCGGCGAGCTGCGCGAGCAGCGGCGCCGGGCGCATCAGGAACGTGTCGAGCGAGCCGTCCCTGACCCGCGCCCCCATCCGCTGGAGCGAGCCCATCGTGAGGTCCGCGATCCCGAACGCCGTGCCCGCCGTCCCGTACAGCAGAGCGACCTCCGCGAAGGTGAAGCCGCCCAGGCCCTTCACCTGGCCGAACATCAGCAGGATCACGACGAAGTCGAAGAACGTGACGCAGAAGTTCGTGAAGAGCGTGATCAGGAAGGACGCGCGGTACGTCATCGTCGAGCGGATCCACATCCCCGCGACCATCCGGTACGTCCGCCAGGAGTCGCCCAGGCGGCCGGGAGCGGGACCCTGGCCGTACGCGCCTCCGGACCGCACGGGCGTACGCGTCACCTCAGCCACCCTGCACCACCACCTTCCGCGTCGCCGCCGCCTGCGCCGCACGGCCGACGCCCAGCAGCACCAGCGCCCAGCCGCCCTGGAAGGCGTACGCCCCCGCCAGGCCCCAGCCCTCGTACCTCCCCAGGTACACATCGGCCGGCACCTGGAGCAGCGACGCCCACGGCAGTGCCCGCGCGACCTCGCCGAGCGCGCCCGGGAAGACGTTCAGCGGGAGCAGCATCCCCGAGAAGAACAGGCCGCCCAGCCAGGCCACCTGGACCACGCCCTGGCCGTCGAGCAGCCAGAACGCGCTCATGGCCACCACGTACCAGAGCGCGAAACCGACCGTCGAGCCGAGCGCCACCGCCACCAGGAAGGCGAGCCACGAGCCCGGCCCGGCCGGCAGGGTGAAACGGAAGGCCAGCCAGCCGACCGCCATCGGAGCGATCCCGCGGCCGAGCAACTGGTAGGCGGACCTGCCCAGATCGACCGAGAACCACCAGGTCTGGAGGTCGGCCGGGCGGTAGAGGTCGACCGCGATGTCGCCGGTCCTGATCCGCTCGATCAGCTCGTTCTCGAAGCCGCCGCCCATCATCCCGCAGACCGTGAGCAGCGCCTGCCCGATCCACACGTACGCGAGCGCGTCGTCCATCGAGTAGCCGCCGAGGTGCGGGCGCTCGTCCCAGAGGGCGATGTACGTGTACGACAGGACGAGGCCGAAGACGGAGTTGGTGAACACCCCCGCCGCCGTCGCCACCCGGTAGGTGGCATGGCGCCGGAAGGCTCCCGCCGCCACCGTCGCGTACAGCCGCAGCATGCGGCTCTCCTCCCCGGTCCGTGAAGCATCCAAGTCCGTGAAGCTCCGACGTCCGTAAGGAACCCGAGTCCGCAAAGAACCGAAAAACGCCGAAGCGCACGACCCTAGCGAAGGGCGCCCTCGCGCCGCGACCGGATTTCCCGTCACCTTCGGGTCGCATTCAGGAGTTTCGCCCCCTAAGGGGCAATATGGCTTGCCATGCCCCCTTCCTCCGGTACGAGCGACTCCGACGCCCCCCGGCCGGCCCGCCCCACGGGCTGGGAGCCGAGGGACCCCACCCTCTCCACTCCCCCCTCGCGCAAGCCGAAGCGCCGTCCCCGCCGCCCCCTGCGCACCCTCTTCGGGCTCCTGCTCCTCGGCACCCTGCTGCTCGTCGGCGCCTTCGCCGCCGGGTACCTCCTGGTGGAGATCCCGCCCGCCAACTCCGCCGCCCTCGCCCAGTCCAACGTCTACCTCTACCGGGACGGCAGCACCCTCGCCCGCGACGGCGAGGTCAACCGCGAGAACATCCGGCTCGACCGCGTCCCCCTCACCGTCCGGCAGGCCGTCCTCGCCGCCGAGGACCGCGACTTCCACACCTCGCGCGCCGTCGACCCCAAGGCGATGGTCCGCGCCGCCTGGAACACCGTCACCGGCAAGGGCCGCCAGTCCGGCTCCACCATCACCCAGCAGTACGTCAAGAACTACTACCTGGGGCAGGAGCAGACCCTCACCCGCAAGGCGAAGGAGTTCTTCATCGCGATCAAGCTCGGCCGCGAGAAGAGCAAGGAGGACATCCTCCAGGGCTACCTGAACACCAGCTACTTCGGGCGCAACGCGTACGGCCTCCAGGCCGCCGCCCGCGCCTACTACGGCAAGGACGTCGAGGACCTCGACACCGCCGAGGGCGCGTACCTCGCCTCCGTCCTCAAGGCCCCCAGCGCCTACGACGTCACCACCCACCCCGAGAACCGCGCCAAGGCCGTCGCCCGCTGGAACTACGTCCTCGACGGCATGGTCACCGAAGGCTGGCTCAGCCGCGCCGACCGCGCCGCCACCCGCTTCCCCATCCCCCAGACCGCCCGCCCCGCGACCGGCCTCTCCGGCCAGCGCGGCTACCTCGTCCAGGCCGTCGAGGAGTACCTGACCGAGCACGGGATCGTCGACGAGAAGACCCTCGCCGGCGGCGGCTTCCGCATCACCACCACCCTCGAACCCACCAAGCAGGACGCGCTCGTCCAGGCCGTCGAGGCGCGGGTCATGTCCAAGCTCGACCCGGCGAACGCCCCCGCCGACCGCTACGTACGGGTCGGCGCGGCCGCCATCGACCCGGCGAGCGGCAAGGTCCTCGCCCTGTACGGCGGCGTCGACTACACGCAGCAGTACGTCAACAACGCCACCCGGCGCGACTACCAGGTCGGCTCCACCTTCAAGCCCTTCGTCTTCACCGCCGCCGTCCAGAGCGGCGCCCAGACCCAGCAGGGCGAGCCGATCACCCCGTACACCGTGTACGACGGAAGCAACCGGCGCCCGGTCGAGGGCTGGAACGGCACCCCGTACGACCCCGCCAACGAGGACGACGAGAGCTACGGCGAGATCGCCGTCGGCGCCGCGACCGACCTGTCGGTGAACGCCGTGTACGCCCAGATGGCCGTCGACGTCGGCCCCGGGCACGTACGCCGCACCGCCGTCGACCTCGGCCTGCCCGGCTCCACCCCCGACCTCACCGCCTCCCCCTCCATCGCGCTCGGCGCGGCCACGGCGAGTGTCCTGGACATGGCGACGGCGTACGCGACCCTCGCCGCGCACGGCCGGCACGGTGGGTACTCCCTCGTCGAGGGCGTCAGCAGGGACGGCCAGGAGATGGCCGTACCGACCCCGGCGTCCCGGCAGGCGGTGAGCCGGGAGGCCGCCGACACCACCACGGCCGTCCTGCGGAGCGTCATCGAGACGGGTACGGGAACGGCCGCGCAGGCCGTCGGACGCCCCGCCGCCGGCAAGACGGGCACGGCGGAGGACGACAAGGCCGCCTGGTTCGCCGGCTACACCCCGGAACTCGCCACGGTCGTCGCCCTGATGGGCCAGGACCCCGAGTCGGGCCGGCAGGAACCGCTGTACGGCGCACTCGGACAGCCCCGGATCAACGGGGGCGGGACGCCCGCCGAGATCTGGGCCCAGTTCACCCGCGAGGCACTGGCGGGAACGACCCCGCGGGACTTCGAACTCCAGCTGATGCCGGGGGCGGAGGAGCCGCCGCCGGTCCCGCCGGCACCCGATGCCCCGGATGCCGCGGATGCCGCTGCCGCCTCCGCCGCCCCTGATGCCTCTGGTGCTCCTGACACCTCGGCTGCGCCCGACGCCTCGAATGCCCCCGACGCCTCCACTGTCCCTGAGGCCTCAGTTGCTCCTGAGGCCCCTGAGGAGTCGTACGAGCTGGGCGAGGCGGGCCCGGGAGCGGCGTCGCGCGGCCCCCGGCCGCCTCGTGGCACCCCCGGTCAGTGACCCGAGGTCGCCTTCAGACCCACGACGGCGACCAGCAGCAGACAGACGAAGAAGATCCGGGCGGCGGTCGCCGGCTCACCCAGCACCACCATGCCGAGCACCGCCGCACCGGCCGCGCCGATACCGACCCACACGCCGTACGCCGTACCGATCGGCAGGGTCTTCGCGGCGTGCGACAGCAGCACCATCGAGGCGACGATCCCCGCCCCGGTGAACACGCTGGGCCAGAGTCGCGTGAAACCGTCGGTGTACTTCATCCCGATCGACCAGCCGACTTCCAGCAGACCCGCGACCACAAGAAGAACCCAGGCCATGACGACAACACCTCCGCGAGACGGAACAACAGGGGTGCGTCGTCTTGTCGGAATCCCGGTACGGCGCGTCTCGTCGGGTGTCTCCAGGCTAGCAAAAAACGGCGGAAGGCCTTGGTGACCATGGTCACCAAGGCCTTCCGAGGCACATGGGGTCAGAGATACAGCCCGGTCGAGTCCGTCGTCCCCTGGAACCGGTCCGCGGCCACCGCGTGCAGATCACGCTCCCGCATCAGGATGTACGCCACGCCCCGCACCTCGACCTCGGCGCGGTCCTCGGGGTCGTACAGCACCCGGTCGCCGATCTCGACGGTCCGGACGTTCTGACCGACCGCGACCACCTCGGCCCAGGCAAGGCGACGGCCGACGGCGGCGGTCGCCGGAATCAGGATGCCGCCCCCGGAGCGCCGCTCCCCCTCCGGGGAGTCGGTGCGGACCAGGACGCGGTCGTGGAGCATCCGGATGGGCAGCTTGTCGTGCGTGTTCTCGCTCACGGTGTGAACCTACCTGCCCGGGTGCGGCACCCGAGGCGGGGAGGCGTCATCCCTTTCCCTTGCGGGAGGAGGCCGCGAGCAGCCCGATGACCGCGACGGCGACGAGCGCCGCCGGCACCACGCGCTCCAGGCGGGGGGCGCCGTCCTCATGGGTGAAACGTGCCTTCACGTCCGAGACGACCCGGTTGACGGCGACGAAGGCGCGTCCGGCGGTCTGGTCGACCGTCGAGGCGACCTTGGCCTTCGCGTCCCCGATGATCGTCTTCGGGTGCATCCGAATGCCGATCTCGTCGAGAGTGACGGCGAGCTGCTCGCGCCGGCGGACGATGTCCGCCTCGATCTGCGCAGGGGTCCTGGCCTCCGACACCGCGCTGCCTCCGTAGTCGTGATCCGGGTGGGTCGTGATCCGGTCGTTGATCGGTCCTTGTGGACAGTCTGTCAGCTCTCTCGCCGCCGGGCTGTCCCCGACCCCCATTAGGCTCTGAATGCGTACGCGAACCATCCCGAGGAGAGCCAGCCATGAGCGAGCGACTGCAGCCCGGCGACACCGCCCCCGCCTTCACCCTGCCCGACGCGGACGGCAACGAGGTCTCCCTCGCGGACCACAAGGGCCGCAAGGTCATCGTCTACTTCTACCCGGCGGCGCTGACGCCCGGCTGCACGAAGCAGGCGTGCGACTTCACGGACAACCTGGACGTCCTTGCGGCGGCGGGCTACGACGTCATCGGCGTCTCGCCGGACAAGCCGGAGAAGCTGGCGAAGTTCCGTGAGAAGGAGAACCTGAAGGTCACGCTGGTCGGCGACCCGTCGAAGGAGATCCTGGAGGCGTACGGCGCCTTCGGCGAGAAGAAGCTGTACGGCAAGACGGTGACGGGCGTGATCCGCTCGACGGTCGTCGTGGACGAGGACGGCAAGGTGGAGCACGCCTTCTACAACGTGAAGGCGACGGGCCACGTGGCCAAGATCCTCAGGGACCTCGCCATCGCGGGCTGAACCGCCGCCCCGGCGACGTGACGGACGTCCCAATCCGGGGCGACTTCCGTTTGTGAACGGCATGACCGTGCAGAAGGTCCTCTGGAGTTTTCCCCGGAGAGAGGACGTACGGCCATGCCGGCCACAGACCGCGACGGGCCCGTCGCCGATCCCGAGGCCCGGAGGCGTCATCCGCAGCTGTTCAAGGCCGTCACCCGGCGACGGCAGCCCAGGCTGCGGCGCACCGACATCACGGTCACCGACGAGGCGGCCGTCAAGCGGGCCGTGAAGGCGGCCTCGCTGGGCAATGCCATGGAGTGGTTCGACTTCGGCATCTACGCCTATCTCGCCGTCACCCTCGGCCATGTCTTCTTCCCGTCGGGCAACGACACCGTCCAGCTGCTGTCGTCCTTCGCCACGTTCGCGGTCGCCTTCCTGGTCCGCCCGCTCGGCGGCATGGTGTTCGGCCCGATGGGTGACCGGCTGGGCCGTAAGAAGGTCCTCGCACTGACGATGATCCTCATGGCCGTCGGCACCTTCGCGATCGGCCTGATCCCGTCGTACGCCTCCATCGGCTTCTGGGCGCCGGTCCTCCTGGTCCTCTTCCGGATGCTCCAGGGCTTCTCCACCGGCGGCGAGTACGGCGGCGCCTCGACGTTCATCGCCGAGTACGCCCCCGACCGCCGCAGGGGCTACTTCGGCAGCTTCCTGGAGTTCGGCACCCTGGCGGGCTACGTCGGCGCGGCGGGCCTGGTGACCGCGCTCACCGGCTGGCTCGGCTCCGACACCATGGAGGCATGGGGCTGGCGCGTGCCGTTCCTGGTCGCGGGCCCGCTGGGCCTCGTCGGCCTCTATCTGCGGCTGCGGCTCGACGAGACGCCCGCCTTCCAGAGACTGGAGAGCGACTCGGCACGCGCCTCCGACGCCGCGGACGCGGTGGAGATCTCCACCAAGGGCGACCTGGCGAAGATCTTCCGGCAGCAGTGGCCGACGCTGATCCTGTGCATCGCGCTGGTCGGCGCGTACAACATCACCGACTACATGCTGCTGTCGTACATGCCGACGTACCTCTCCGACGAGCTCGGCTACAGCGAGACGCACGGCCTGCTGATCCTGCTGCTCGTGATGGCCCTGCTGATGCTGATCATCACTCAGGTCGGCCGTCTGAACGACCGTTTCGGGCGGAAGCCGGTACTGATGGCGGGCATGCTGGGCTTCCTCCTCCTGTCGCTGCCCGCGTTCCTGCTGATCGGCCAGGGCGGCGTACCCGCGATCACGGCGGGCATGCTGATGCTCGGTCTGTCGCTGGTCTGCCTGCTCGGCACGATGTCGGCGGCGCTCCCGGCGCTCTTCCCGACGGACGTCCGTTACGGCTCCCTGTCGGTGGGCTACAACCTGTCGGCGTCGCTGTTCGGCGGGACGACCCCGCTGGTGATCACGGCCCTCATCGGCGCGACCGGCAGCAATCTGATGCCGGCGTACTACGCGATGGGCGCGGCGCTCGTCGGAGTGATCGCGGTCGCCTGCATGAAGGAGACGGCCCGACAACCCCTGGAGGGCTCCCCACCGTCGGTGGAGACCCCGGAGGAAGCAGCCGAGATGGTGATGTCCCAGGCCCCGGAACCGAGGTTCTGACCCCCCTCTCGCCCCCCGCCGCCGTAACGGACCGCACGGGAGTCGCGGACGCCGACGGAGGCGCTGGAACCGCTACGGAACTCCTCGTCGAGGAGGCGTCGCCCCACGCACCGCGCAACCCGAACTGCCATGCGACCACCACGATGTGGTGCCGGGGTGGCGCCCGGTACGATGACACGCAGCGAGCGGTGGTGGCGCAATGGCGACGCAGCAGACTTAGGATCTGTGGCCCTTGATCGGGCTTGAGGGTTCGAATCCCTTCCGCCGCACAATAACGGCCTGCGAATCGAAGGATCGATTCGCAGGCCGTCTGTATGCGGCTCTCAGCCCAGCAGCTCCTTCACCACCGGCACCAGTGCCCGGAACGCCTTGCCGCGGTGGCTGATCGCGTTCTTCTCCGCCGGGGTCAGTTCCGCGCAGGTCACCTCGTGGCCCTTCGGCTGGAGGATCGGGTCGTAGCCGAAGCCGTTCGTGCCCGCGGGGGCGTGGCGGAGGGTGCCCGGCATCGTGCCTTCGACGACGCGTTCCGTGCCGTCGGGCAGTGCCAGGGCCGCCGCGCAGGCGAAGTGGGCGCCGCGGTGTTCGTCCGCGATGTCGGAGAGTTGGGCGAGGAGGAGGTCCAGGTTCGCGCGGTCGTCGCCGTGCGTGCCCGACCAGCGGGCCGAGAAGATGCCGGGGGCGCCGTTCAGGACGTCGACGCACAGGCCGGAGTCGTCGGCCACCGCCGGCAGGCCGGTGGCCTGGGCGAGGGCGTGGGCTTTGAGGAGGGCGTTCTCGGCGAAGGTGACGCCGGTTTCCTTGACGTCGGGGATCTCCGGGTACGCGTCCGCGCCGACGAGTTCCAGGTCGAGACCTGCGTCGGCGAGGATCGCGTGGAGTTCGGTGATCTTGCCCGCGTTGCGGGTGGCGAGGATCAGACGGGTCATGTCACCGATTATCCCGGGGTGCAGACCTTGCCGATCTCGGTGGCCGCGTCGGTGATGGGGGTGATGTCCGGCGTGGTGTCGCCGTTCTTGACGGCGGTGCGGACGGTGTCGACGCCCTTGGTGAGGTCGTCGACCGCCTTGGAGAGGTCCGCGTTGTCCGTGGAGTTCTTGAGGTTGCCCAGTTCCGTGGAGATGGAGTTGAGGGACTCCTCGATCTGGGTGGCGTCGTTCGAGGCGTTGGAGACCGCCTGCTGAAGGTTGCTCACCGAGGTGGCTATCGCGTCGGCGGTCTTGACGCAGTCCATTGCTTTGTCGAGGGCTCCGCAGCCGCTCAGGACGGTGGCGAGTGCGGCGGCCGTGGCCACGGCGAGTGCGAGACGGCGCTTCAAGGCGGGTCCTCCCCCAGATACGTACATGCGGACGGGCGGGCGCACGGATCGTACCCGGCTGCCCGCCCGTCAGGACGCAGTGTGGGGTCAGAGGGTTCCTTCGAGGGCCTTGCGCTGGATCTCGGCGAGTTCGGCGCAGCCGCCGGACGCGAGGTCGAGGAGGGCGTTGAGCTCTTCGCGGTCGAAGGGCTGGGCCTCGGCGGTGCCCTGGACCTCGACGAAGCGGCCGTCGCCGGTGCAGACGACGTTCATGTCGGTGTCGGCGCGGACGTCCTCCTCGTAGCAGAGGTCGAGGAGGGGGACGCCGTCGACGATGCCGACGGAGACGGCGCCGACGGTGCCGGTGAGGGGCTTGCGGCCGGCCTTGACGAGCTTCTTGCCCTGGGCCCAGGTGACGGCGTCGGCGAGGGCGACGTACGCGCCGGTGATGGCGGCGGTGCGGGTGCCGCCGTCGGCCTGGAGGACGTCGCAGTCGAGGACGATGGTGTTCTCGCCGAGCGCCTTGTAGTCGATGACGGCGCGCAGCGAGCGGCCGATGAGGCGGGAGATCTCGTGGGTGCGGCCGCCGATCTTGCCGCGGACGGATTCGCGGTCGCCGCGGGTGTTGGTGGCGCGCGGGAGCATGGAGTACTCGCCGGTGACCCAGCCTTCGCCGCTGCCCTTGCGCCAGCGCGGGACGCCTTCGGTGACGGAGGCGGTGCAGAAGACCTTGGTGTCGCCGAAGGAGATGAGGACGGAGCCCTCGGCGTGCTTGCTCCATCCACGTTCGATGGTGACGGGGCGGAGCTGTTCGGGGGTACGGCCGTCGATACGAGACATGGGACGAGCCTAGCGGGACACACGAAGGGCCCGTTCCCCTGCCGGAACGGGCCCTTCAGCCGATGCGGCTGCTTACATCATGTCTTCGATGTCGGCGGCGATCGGGTCGGCGTCGGTGCCGATGACGACCTGGATCGCGGTGCCCATCTTGACGACGCCGTGGGCGCCGGCGGCCTTGAGGGCGGCCTCGTCGACCTTGGACGGGTCCAGGACCTCGGTGCGCAGGCGGGTGATGCAGCCTTCGACCTCTTCGATGTTCTCGATGCCGCCGAGCCCGGCGACGATCTTCTCAGCCTTGCTGGCCATGTGTTTCTCCCTGTCCGTTCCGTTCGCGCGTACGCGAATCTCGGCGCACCTGTGGTCCGCTTTGTCACGGTAACCCACGGTTGGCCCAACTTCGCGAGCGAGTGCCGCCGTTCTGTCGAAAGATGACGATCACCGGCGGCCTGTCCTCAGCGGGCTCCGGGGAGCCTATCGCAACTGGTCTACACCAGTGTGCAACGAGACGCGGACCCGGCTTGTTCCGGGCAGGGAGGACGCCGATGAGTACCGACAGCGCTGCGGCGCAGCCGAAGAAGTCCGTGTGGGGCGGACTCTTCCAGGGGCTCCAGAAGATGGGCCGCAGCCTCCAGCTCCCCATCGCCGTCCTCCCGGCCGCGGGCATCATCAACCGGCTCGGGCAGCCTGACGTGTTCGGCGCGGACGGTCTCGGCTGGGACAACGTCGCCAAGGTGATGGCGGGCGCCGGCGGTGCACTTCTCGACGGCAGTCTGGGGCTGCCGCTCCTCTTCTGCATCGGCGTCGCGATCGGCATGGCGAAGAAGTCGGACGGTTCGACCGCGCTCGCGGCCGTCGTCGGCTTCCTCGTCTACTACACGGTGCTGCGTCAGTTCCCGAAGGACTGCCCGGAGGGCACGAAGGACATCAGCGGCGGCTGCCTCGGCGTCGACGACTCCTTCGCGGGCTACACGTACCAGAACCCCGGCGTCTTCGGCGGCATCGTCATGGGCCTGCTCACCGCGTACCTGTGGCAGCGGTACCACCGGACGAAGCTGGTCGACTGGCTGGGCTTCTTCAACGGCCGCCGCCTGGTCCCGATCATCATGACGTTCGTGGCGATCGCGTTCGCCGCGCTGTGCCTGTGGATCTGGCCGCCGATCGGTGACGGTCTGGAGAACTTCAGCGACTGGCTGGTCGGACTCGGCTCGTGGGGTTCGGGCATCTTCGGTCTGGCGAACCGGGCACTGCTCGTCATCGGCCTGCACCAGTTCCTGAACGTGCCGATCTGGTTCCAGTTCGGCACGTACGAGAAGCCGGACGGCTCGGTGGTCCACGGCGACATCCCGATGTTCCTGGCGGGCGACCCGAACGCCGGCCAGTTCCTGACGGGCTTCTTCCCGATCATGATGTTCGCGCTTCCGGCGGCGGCGCTCGCGATCACCCACTGCGCGAAGCCGCACCGGCGCAAGGAGGTCGGCGGCATGATGCTGTCGGTCGCACTGACCTCGTTCGTCACCGGCATCACCGAGCCGATCGAGTACTCGTTCCTCTTCATCGCCCCGCTGCTCTACGCGGTCCACGCCGTCCTCACGGGTGTGTCGATGGCCGTGACCTGGGCATTCGGCGTGAAGGACGGCTTCAGCTTCTCGGCCGGCCTGATCGACTACGTGATCAACTGGGGCCTCGCGACGAAGCCGTGGCTGATCATTCCGATCGGTCTCGCGTTCGCGGTCGTCTACTACGCGATCTTCCGGTTCGCGATCACCAAGTTCAACCTCCCGACGCCCGGCCGCGAGCCTGACGAGGTCGGGGACGAGATGGAGCGGGAGAACGTCAAGTAGCGCTGCGGTCACCCTGCAGAGCCTGACCGTTTCGGGGCTTTCGCCCCTCCCGTAAGACCCGCGAAAGGCCCCTGGACCTGACGGTCCGGGGGCCTTATGTCGTGCATTTCCAGCTATGGCTGAGCGCACAGAATTCGCAGGTTCCTTATCTAAGTCTCACGTGCTACAACTGGTCTACACCACTCATTGGTGTAGACCACGCGGTCCAGACCACCGCGTTCCACGAGACGTCGCCGTCCCCCCTTTTCACTGTCCTCTGGCGGCGCCTTGCCTTACTGGAGGAAGTTGATGAGTACGGCCACCGCCCAGGCCGCCGCTCCCGCGAAGAAGCGCGGATCCGGCCTGTTCCAGGGCCTGCAGAAGGTCGGTCGCAGCCTGCAGCTGCCGATCGCCGTGCTGCCGGCCGCGGGTATCTTGCTCCGTCTCGGCCAGCCCGACGTCTTCGGAAAGGACGGACTCGGCTGGGACCAGGTCGCCTCCGTCTTCGCCACTGCCGGCGGCGCGGTCTTCGACAACCTGCCCCTGCTCTTCTGTATCGGTGTCGCCATCGGCTTCGCCAAGAAGGCGGACGGCTCCACCGCTCTGGCCGCGCTCGTCGGCTTCCTGGTCTACAGCAACGTGCTGAAGGCCTTCCCCATCACCGACGCCGTCGTCAACACGACCGCCAACAAGGGTGTCGACGTCGCCGCGACGTTCAACAACCCGGGCGTCCTCGGCGGCATCCTGATGGGTCTGCTCTCCGCGGTCCTGTGGCAGAAGTTCCACCGCACCAAGCTGGTCGACTGGCTCGGCTTCTTCAACGGCCGCCGTCTCGTCCCGATCATCATGGCCTTCGTCGGCACCGCCGTCGGTGTCGTCTTCGGTCTGGTCTGGGAGCCCATCGGTGAGGGCATCTCCAGCTTCGGCGAGTGGATGACCGGCCTCGGCGCCGGTGGCGCCGGCCTCTTCGGCCTCATCAACCGCGCGCTGATCCCCGTCGGCATGCACCAGTTCGTGAACACCGTCTCCTGGTTCCAGATCGGTGACTTCACCAACGCCGCCGGCGAGGTCGTCCACGGTGACCTCAACCGCTTCTTCGCCGGTGACCCGAGCGCCGGAATCTTCATGTCGGGCTTCTTCCCGATCATGATGTTCGGCCTCCCGGCCGCCGCCATCGCCATCGCCCACGCCGCTCGCCCCGAGCGCCGCAAGGCCGTGATGGGCATGATGGTCTCCCTCGCGCTGACCTCCTTCGTCACCGGCATCACGGAGCCGATCGAGTTCACCTTCATGTTCATCGCGCCGGTCCTGTACGCGATCCACGCCGTCCTGACCGCCGTGTCCATGGCCGTCACCTGGGCCTTCGGTGTCCACGCGGGCTTCACCTTCTCGGCCGGCGGTATCGACTACCTGCTGAACTGGAACCTCGCGACCAAGCCGTGGCTGATCATCCCGATCGGTCTCGTCTTCGCGGCGATCTACTACGTGGTCTTCCGCTTCGCGATCACCAAGTTCAACCTCCCGACGCCGGGCCGCGAGTCCGACGAGGAGCTCGAGGACCTCACCAAGGCGTGAGCCTCACCCCGCAGCACGGAAGGGCCCCGGAACCGTACGGTTCCGGGGCCCTTCCCGTTGTCGCGCTTCCCGTCACCGCCCGCCCGTCGCCGGGGGACGGCCTCAGATCTCGTAGACCGCGCCCGGTCTCGCCAGCTCCGACGGGCCCGAGTACACCCGACGGGCGTCCGCCAGGTTCTGCTCGCCGTCCGTCCACGGCGGGATGTGGGTCAGGACGAGCCGGCCCACCGACGAGCGGGTCGCCTCGGCGCCCGCCTCGCGGCCGTTGAGGTGGAGGGCCGGGATGTCCTCCTTGCCGTGGGTGAAGGAGGCCTCGCAGAGGAAGAGGTCGGTGCCCTCGGCGAGCTTGTGCAGCGACTCGCAGACCCCGGTGTCCCCGGAGTACGTCAGCGAGCGGCCGTCGTGCTCGACCCGGATGCCGTACGCCTCGACCGGATGGCACACCTTCTCCGTACGGACGGAGAACGGGCCGATCTCGAAGGCGCCCGACTTCAGGGTGCGGAAGTCGAAGACCTCGCTCATCGAGGTGGGCGAAGGGGTGTCCGCGTACGCCGTGGTCAGGCGCTGCTCGGCGCCCTCCGGGGCGTAGACGGGGATCGCGTCGCAGCGTCCGCCCTCGTGCCGGTAGTAGCGGGCGACGAAGTATCCGCACATGTCGATGCAGTGGTCCGCGTGCAGATGGCTGAGGAAGATCGCGTCGAGGTCGTACAGACCGATGTGTCGCTGCAGCTCGCCCAGGGCGCCGTTGCCCATGTCGAGGAGCAGCCGGAAGCCGTCGGCCTCGACGAGGTAGCTCGAACAGGCCGAATCCGCGGACGGGAACGACCCGGAGCAACCGACGACAGTGAGCTTCATGGAGCGTGAACCTCCGTGGACGGATACGGAAAGCGCGCTGAGGAAGGGGGAGGCTGTGCGGTCTGTCGAGCGTAAGGCGCTCCAGGGCCTGTCGCTCCTTTGCGGTGGCCCGTTGTGGGCGAACTCACGGGCTCTGTCACCGGTTCGGATGGATGGCGGGCCGCGTCGGCGGAGTGAGGCGCGCGCCGGTACCGTCTTGAGGTATGGACACGTCGTGGTGGCCCGCGCTGGTCGCGGTCGTGGTGATCGCACTGGTGGTGGCGCTCGCCGACGGGTGGCGGCGGTCGTCGCGCCGCCCCTCGGGACGTTCGTCGGGACGTCCGTCGGGAGGCCCGTCGGGACGGACCCGGCCGTCGACCCGGCCGCCCGGTCGGCCCACCGGGCCGCGGAAGGCTCCGTCGCGGTCGCCGCGGGCCGCGGAGATCTGGTGGGCGGACGTGCCCTTCGAGGACGGGCCCGGGTCGAAGGACCGGCCCTGTCTCGTGCTGTCGGTACGGGGGGACAGCGCGCTCGTCGCCAAGATCACCAGCAAGTACCACGACGAGCGGCCGGGGGTGATCGCGCTGCCGCCGGGTGCGGTGGGGGATGCGCAGGGGCGGCCGAGCTTCTTGGAGACGGATGAGCTTCGGGAGGTGCCGGTTTCGGAATTCCGGCGGAAAGCGGGGATGGCGGACCCGGTCCTTTGGGACCAGGTCCGCCATCTGGCGCGTTAGCGCTTCGCGGGCCCTTCGGGGTGCGGGTTCAGGCATGAGGAGCCTGGGCGCGGGGGGCTTACGCCCAGAGTTGGCCCTGGACTGCTGCGATGGCTTCCTCTGTCGTCTTGGCCGTGTAGAGGCCGGTCGAGAGGTACTTCCAGCCGCCGTCGGCGACGACGAAGGCGATGTCCGCGCTCTCGCCCGCCTTCACCGCCTTGTTGCCGACGCCGATGGCCGCGTGCAGGGCCGCGCCCGTGGAGACGCCCGCGAAGATGCCCTCCTGCTGAAGGAGTTCGCGGGTGCGGGTGACCGCGTCGGCGGAGCCGACGGAGAAGCGGGTGGTGAGGACGGAGGCGTCGTACAGCTCCGGCACGAAGCCCTCGTCGAGGTTCCGGAGGCCGTAGACGAGGTCGTCGTAGCGCGGCTCGGCGGCGACGATCTTGACGTCGGGCTTCTGCTCGCGCAGGTAGCGGCCGACGCCCATGAGGGTGCCGGTGGTGCCGAGGCCCGCCACGAAGTGGGTGATGGAGGGCAGGTCGGCGAGGATCTCGGGGCCGGTGGTGGCGTAGTGGGCGCCCGCGTTGTGCGGGTTGCCGTACTGGTAGAGCATCACCCAGGTCGGGTTCTCCGCCGCGATCTCCTTGGCGACGCGTACCGCCGTGTTCGATCCGCCCGCCGCGGGGGACGAGACGATCTCGGCGCCCCACATGGAGAGCAGCTGGCGGCGCTCTTCGCTGGTGTTCTCGGGCATGACGCAGACGATGCGGTAGCCCTTGAGCTTGGCCGCCATGGCCAGGGAGATGCCGGTGTTGCCGCTGGTCGGCTCCAGGATGGTGCAGCCGGGGGTGAGGCGGCCGTCCTTCTCCGCCTGCTCGATCATGTGGAGCGCGGGGCGGTCCTTGACCGAGCCGGTCGGGTTGCGGTCCTCCAGCTTCGCCCAGATGCGGACGTCGTCCGAGGGCGAGAGCCGGGGGAGGCGGACGAGCGGCGTGTTGCCGACCGCCGCCAGCGAGGAGTCGTAGCGCATGTGGATCAGACCATGCCACCGGCGACGGCCGGCAGGATCGTGACGCTGTCGCCGTCGGTGAGCTTGGTGTCGATGCCGTCGAGGAAGCGGACGTCCTCGTCGTTGAGGTAGACGTTGACGAAGCGGCGGAGCTTGCCGTCGTCGACGATGCGGGCCTCGATCCCGGTGTGGCGGGACTCCAGGTCGGCGAAGAGCTCGGCGAGGGTGCCGCCGCTGCCCTCGACGGCCTTCTGGCCGTCGGTGTAGGTGCGGAGGATGGTCGGGATGCGGACCTCGATGGCCATGGCGTGGGCTCCTGTCGGAAGTGGCGTGATGGGCGCGCTGCTGGGGCCCCCGCGCGGAGGGGGGTCGTACGTAAGTGCGCTCGGCCGGTCGCTCAGAGCGCAGCGCGGGACGAACAGATCGCGCTGGCGAGGCGGCACAGGTCGACGTGCAGGCGCGCGACGAGCAGGACTGTGCCCGGAGTCTCTTCGCTCACGTCGTGGGAAACCATGGGCTCATCGTATCGATTCCCGGTCCGGGTTTCGGAATGTGATCTCACATGGTGGATGATTCCTGCCCGACTGCCGGACGGTGCTGGAAGAGGACGGTGGGGCTCCCCGTCCTCGGATGCGGGATGACCTCGGCATCCACCCCGTAGACGGCCTCCAGGAGGGCGGGGGTGAGGACCTCGGCGGGTGTACCGCCGGTGACGAGCCTTCCGCGCTCCAGGACGTAGATCCGGTCGCAGTACGCCCCCGCCAGGTTGAGGTCGTGCAGTGCGAGCAGGTTGGTGGTGCCCAGGGTACGGACGAGGGCGAGCACGTCGAGCTGGTGGCGGATGTCCAGGTGGTTGGTGGGTTCGTCGAGGACGAGGAGGGCCGGGTCCTGGACGAGGGCGCGGGCGACCAGGGCGCGTTGGCGTTCGCCGCCGGAGAGGGTGGGGTACGGACGGTCGGCGAGGTCCGCGAGGCCGACGCGGGCGAGGGCGTCCTGGGCGCGCTCCCGGTCGGCGCCGGTGTCGCCCTCCCAGAACCGTTTGTGCGGGGAGCGGCCGAGGGCGACGAGTTCGCCGACGGTGAGTTCGAACTCGAGGGCGCTGTCCTGGGGGACGGTGGCGACGCGGCGGGCGCGGGCCTTGGGGCCGAGGGCGTGGAGGTCGTCGCCGTCGAGGAGGGCGCGGCCCGCCGTGGGGGTGAGGGTGCCGTAGACGCAGCGCAGGAGGGTGGTCTTGCCGCTGCCGTTGGGTCCGATGAGGCCGACGGTCTCGCCCGGGCGGACGGTCAGGTCGACGGAGCGGAGCCGGTTCTCGTACGAGAGGCCGTGCAGGGTCAGTTCGGTCACAGCGGTGCTCCTTCCGGGCGGCGGCGCATCAGCCAGAGGAAGAACGGGCCGCCGGTGAGGGCGGTGAGGACGCCGACGGGGATGTCCTGGGGTGCGGCGACGGTCCGGGCGCCGAGGTCGGCGAGGACCAGGGCGAGCGCTCCGCCGAGCGCGGCGACCGGGAGGAGCCGGCGGTGCGGGGCGCCGACGGCCAGCCGGGCGGCGTGCGGGGCCATCAGGCCGACGAAGCCGACGGCTCCGCTGGCGGCGACCATGACGGCGGTGACGAGGGAGGCGAGGACGAAGACGGCGGCGCGGAAGCGGGCGGTGTCCAGGCCGAGGACGGTGGCGCCCTCCTCGCCGACGAGGAGCAGGTCGAGCGGGCGGGCGAGGGTGAGGAGGGCGCCGACGCCGACGGCGAGGACGGCGGCGGGCAGGGCCAGGGTGTCCCAGCGGGCGCTGCCGAGGCCGCCGAGGGACCAGTACATGGCCTCCTGGAACTGCTCGGGGCGTCCGGCGACGACCAGGAGCAGGGTGGCGAGCGCGGACAGGATGTAGGAGACGGCTACTCCGGCGAGGACGAGCCGGGTGCTGGTCAGGGTGGAGCCGCGGCGTGCGAGCCCGTAGACGAGGACGAGGGCGAGCAGGGCGCCCGCGAAGGCGCCGGCGGGCAGGGCGAGCGTGGTGGTCACGCCTCCCACGAGGCCCACTCCCCCGCCGGCGACCAGGACGAGGACGGCTCCGGCGGAGGCGCCGGAGGAGATCCCGAGGAGGAAGGGGTCGGCGAGCCGGTTGCGGACGAGGGCCTGGAGGACGGCGCCGACGACGGCGAGCCCGGCGCCGACGACCGCGCCGAGCAGGACCCGGGGCAGCCGTACGTCGAGGACGATCGTGCGGTACGGGGAGGGGTCGGCGGCACGTCCGGTGAGGACGTCGAGGACTTGGCCGGGCGGGATGCGGACGGAGCCGAGGGCGAGCGAGGCGGTCGCGGCGGCGGCCAGGGCGAGGAGGAGCGCGGCGACGACGACCGCGTACCGCAGCGTCCCGCCACCCGCCCGCAGGGGCGGACCCGATCGCCCGGCACCGGGCCGCGCGGACCGGGCGGACGGCCCGGACCGCACGGCCCCCGCGGCGCGGGTGCCCGGCTTCATCGGGCCGGGTGGAGCTGGGCCGCCAGCTTGTCGACGGCCGCGGGGACGCGGACGCCGAGGACGGTGTCGGAGAGCGGCATCACGGAGAACCGGCGGTTCTTGATCGCGGGGACGTCCTTGAGGGCCGGGTCGTCGAGGAGCCGCTTCTTCTTCTGTTCGACGGTGGTGGAGCCGTAGTCGTAGATGACGACGACCTCGGGCTTGCGGGCGACGACCTGTTCCCAGGTGGCGTCGCCGAAGGCCTTGTCGAGGTCGGCGAAGACGTTCCGGCCGCCGGCGCGGGTGATGAGCTCGTTGCCGATGCCCTTGCCGCCGGCGGTGAAGGCGGTCTTGTCGCCGCTGTCGTAGACGAAGACGGAGACGGGCGCGGTGCCCTTGAGGCGCTTCTCGGTGGCGGCGACGGTGGTCCGCGCCTCCCGGACCCACTTCTCGGCCCGGTCGGGGACGCCGAACGTCCGGCCGATCTCGTCGACTTCGCGGTAGAGGTCGTCGACGGAGGGCGAACCGGACGGGCAGTACTCGGTGTTGAGCCGGGTGTCGATGCCCGCGCGCTTCAGGTCGTCGCGGCTCCGGCCGTCCTTGCTCGTGAAGGCGGAGGAGTAGCCGCCGTACACGAAGTCGGGGGCGGCGGCGAGCAGGGCCTCCTTGGAGGGGTACTCCTTCGCGAGGACGGGGACGGAGTCGTACGCCTTCTTGTAGGCGGGGAGGATCGCGTCGTCGAGGTAGGCGGTGCCGACGAGGGACTTCTCCAGGCCGAGGGCGAGCATGACCTCGGTGACGTGCTGGTTCATGGTGACGGCGCGCTTCGGCGGGGCCTTGAAGGTGTTCTTCACACCGCAGTTGGAGACGGTGTACGGGAATCCCGGGGCGGCCTTGGCCGCGGGGGTCTCCGTCGCGGGGGCCGAGCAGGCGGCGAGCAGCGGGAGCAGAGCGGCGGCGGACAGCAGGGGTGCCAGGGGCAGCCGGGCGCGGCGGGGCCGGGACATGACGGAACGTGCCTCCTCCGGGGATTTCCACGTCCCCGATCGGTGGTGGGAAGGCGGCAGGTCAGTTCCTGGCTTCCGTCTCCCTCGGGAGGCGGTCACAGTGGCGGGACCGTGCCGGATTCACACCGGCTTCCTGGCTCCTGCCGCCCGTAGGTCCCGGTCAGTGTCTCAGGCGTCGTACTCCTCGACGACCTTGACCTCTTCCTCGGTCACGACGCCCTCGACGATGGCGAAGGAGCGGAACTGGAAGGGGCCGGCGCCGTCGCTGTCCGCGGTGGAGACGAGGACGTAGTGGGCCTGCGGCTCGTTGGCGTACGAGATGTCCGTGCGGGACGGGTAGGCCTCGGTCGCGGTGTGCGAGTGGTAGACGATGACGGGCTCCTCGTCCCGGTCGTCCATCTCGCGGTAGAGCTTGAGCAGGTCCGCGGAGTCGAACTCGTAGAACGTGGGCGAGCGGGCGGCGTTGAGCATCGGGATGAACCGCTCGGGGCGGCCGGTGCCGACCGGGCCCGCGACCACGCCGCAGGCCTCGTCGGGGTGGTCCGCGCGGGAGTGTTCCACGATCTGGTCGTACAGGGCCCGGGTGATGGTCAGCATGCCGACAGGATAAGCCGACGGGCCGTTCCGTACCGGGGAGTGGTACGAAACGGCCCGCATGCCGAGACGATCGAGGTCAGAGCCGTTTGGGGACGGTCCGGGGCGATCGCCCGTGGGGTCCGGTCAGGACCGCTTGGCGAAGGCGGCGCCCTCGGGGTTGCGGGCCTTCAGGACCAGGTAGGAGACGCCGAGGATGAGACCCCAGACCGGGGCGGCGTACAGCGAGACCCGGGCGCCCTCGTCGATGCCCATCATCACGATGACCATGCCGATGAAGAGGAGCGCGAACCAGCTGGTGTACGGGGCTCCCGGGGCCTTGAAGGTGGACTCGGGGAGCTCGCCGCGGTTGGCCTTGGCCCGGTAGCGGATCTGGCAGACCAGGATCATGATCCAGGCCCACATGCCGGAGATGGTGGCGAAGGAGACGACGTACTCGAAGGCCTTGCCCGGGGCGACGTAGTTGATCCAGACGCCGACCAGCATCAGCGAGGCCGAGAAGGTCAGGCCGAGCAGCGGGGTGCCGCTCTTGGTGAGCTTCGTGAAGGCCTTCGGGCCCTGGCCGTTGAGCGCGAGGTCGCGCAGCATGCGGCCGGTGGAGTACATGCCCGAGTTGCAGGAGGACAGGGCGGCGGTCAGCACCACGAAGTTGACGACGGCGGCGCCGACGCCGAGGCCCATCTTCTCGAAGGCGGCGACGAACGGCGAGACGCCCGGCTGGAACTCGGTCCACGGGACGACCGACAGGATCATGATCAGCGCGCCGACGTAGAAGACGGCGATGCGCCACGGCACGGTGTTGATGGCCTTGGGCAGGACGGTCTTCGGGTCCTTGGACTCGCCGGCGGTGACGCCGACCAGCTCGACCGCGAGGAAGGCGAACATGACGATCTGCAGGGTCATCAGCGTGTTGCCGATGCCGGTGGGGAAGAAGCCGCCCTGGTCCCACAGGTGGGTCACGGAGGCGGTGTCGCCGGCGTCGGAGAAGCCGATGGTGAGGATGCCGGCGCAGATCAGGATCATGCCGATGATGGCGGTGACCTTGACCATGGAGAACCAGAACTCCAGCTCACCGAAGAGCTTCACGGAGATCAGGTTGGCGCCGTAGAGGACGAACGTGAAGACCAGCGCGGAGATCCACTGCGGGATATCCCACCAGTACGTCATATAGGTGGCCGCGGCGGTGACTTCGGTGATGCCGGTGACGACCCAGAAGAGCCAGTACGTCCAGCCGGTCACGAAGCCCCAGAACGGGCCGACGAACTCCCGTGCGTACTCCGCGAAGGAGCCGGACACGGGGCGGTACATGAGGAGCTCGCCGAGGGCGCGCATGATGAAGAAGATGACCAGGCCCGCGATGGCGTACGCGAGGATCAGACTGGGCCCCGCCTTGGCGATGGCCTTGCCGGCGCCGAGGAAGAGGCCGGTGCCGATGGCACCGCCGATCGCGATCATCTGGATCTGCCGGGCGCCGAGGCCACGCTGGTAGCCCTCGCCGCCGTCCACGGCCCCGTCGGTGCCGTCGTGCTGCTTGTCGACCTGCACAGAGGTCATGGTGATGCGCCTTTCTCCATGCTGATCCGCGCGACTGCGAGTGCGTCTGCCGCGGATCAGATCCTGATCCCCCCGGATGTGGATGGAGTGCTACCGGCGGTCAGCCGGTCAAAGCGCCCTCGGGGACAGGGGTGGCGTCCCCGAGCGGTCGTGAAGATTTATCACGGGCTGACGCGTGATCGAGGGAGTTGCGTGTGGCGCACGCCACAGAGATCGGCGGGCGAAAGGGGCCCAAGACGCCAAAGCGGACGCTCTGATAA
Source organism: Streptomyces sp. CB02980 (assembly GCF_014451325.2). Lineage (GTDB taxonomy): Bacteria > Actinomycetota > Actinomycetes > Streptomycetales > Streptomycetaceae > Streptomyces. The sequence goes on from NZ_JACSCH020000016.1 coordinate 106,641, forward strand.
CGCATTCGTTATCCGGATTTGAGCGTCCGCTGAGCGAACATCCCGTCACGGAGGGGTGTCCGGAGGGGGGTTGCCGTCAGGACATCAAGGTCTCGACGAGGGACTCCTGGAGCGCCCCCAGCCAGAGGTACGCCATCACCATCGGCTTGCGCGGGTCGGAGTCCGGCAGCCGGTACAGCTGCTCGCCCTCCTCGTCGGTGACCTCCAGGCGGGTGCCGATGGTCAGCCGGAGGTCGTTGAGCGCGCCGAGCCAGGCACGGGACTCGTCCGGGGTCAGCTTCAGGACGGCGCCGCCCTCGCCCGCCGCGTCGGCGGAGAGCGCGTCGAGGGCGCGGACGACGAGGAGGGCGTCCTCGCGCTTGCGGGCCCGCAGGTCGTTCTCGGTGAAGCGGCGGAAGTCGGAGGCGGCCGCCCGCAGCTCCTCGCTGTCGTCCCCGTACGCGTCGGGGAAGAGGCGCTTGAGGGCCGGGTCGGACGGCGGCTTGCTGGGGCCCTCGGCGAAGAGCGCGGCCAGCGGGTCGGCGTCCTTGGCGGGCTCGTCGCCCGGCCCGATCAGCTCCATGAGCTGGACGGCGAGGGAGCGGAGGATGGAGATCTCGACGTCGTCGAGGGCGACGGCCGCGCCGCCGCCGGGCAGGGTCTCGAAGTGGCCGGCCATCAGCCGCGGTCCTGGGTGAGGGTCGCCCAGAGGCCGTAGCCGTGCATCGCCTGCACGTCGCGCTCCATCTCCTCGCGGGTGCCGCTGGAGACCACCGCGCGGCCCTTGTAGTGCACGTCGAGCATCAGCTTGTGCGCCTTGTCCTTGGAATAGCCGAAGTACGCCTGGAAGACGTAGGTCACGTAGCTCATCAGGTTGACCGGATCGTTGTGCACGAGGGTCACCCAGGGCACGTCGGGTTCGACGACCGCGGAGACCTCCTCGGCCGATTCCGTACGTTCGATCTCAATAGGCGCGACGCTCACTCACCCCATGCTGCCACCCCGGAGGGCCCGTCGCACAAACGGGTCACCCGCCCGTCACCCGCTCGCCCCACTATTCGTCACTCTGACGATTTCTGCGCTAGCATCGCTGACATGAACGCTGCGGACCTTGGGCTGCCGGTGGACGTGCCGTCGACCGCGCTCTTCACCGATCAGTACGAGCTGACCATGCTCCAGGCAGCCCTCCGGGGCGGCACCGCCGACCGACGCTCGGTCTTCGAGGTCTTCACCCGGCGACTGCCCGAGGGCCGGCGCTACGGCGTCCTCGCGGGCGTCGGCCGGGTCCTCGACGCCGTCGAGAACTTCCGTTTCGACCCCGCCGTCCTGGGCTTCCTGCGCGAGCACGGCATCGTCGACGAGCCGACCCTGGAATGGCTCGCCCGCTACCGCTTCACCGGCGACATCTGGGGCTACCCCGAGGGCGAGGTGTACTTCCCCGGCTCGCCCGTCCTGCGCGTCGAGGGCTCCTTCGCCGAGTGCGTGCTCCTGGAGACGGTGATCCTCTCCATCCTCAACCACGACTCGGCCATCGCCGCCGCCGCCTCCCGCATGTCGGCCGCGGCCGGCGGGCGCCGGCTGATCGAGATGGGCGCCCGGCGCACCCACGAGCTGGCGGCCGTCGCCGCCTCCCGCGCCGCGTACGTCGGCGGCTTCGACTCCACCTCGGACCTCGCGGCCGGCTTCCGCTACGGCATCCCGACCGTCGGCACCTCCGCCCACGCCTTCACGCTCCTCCACGACAGCGAGCGGGACGCCTTCCGCGCCCAGGTCGAGACCCTCGGCCGCGGTACGACCCTGCTCGTCGACACCTACGACGTGACCGAGGCCGTGCGTACCGCCGTCGAGGTGGCGGGGCCCGAGCTCGGGGCCGTCCGGATCGACTCCGGCGACCTGCTGCTCGTCGCCCACCGGGTCCGGCAGCAGCTCGACGAGCTGGGTGCGCGGGACACGAAGATCGTCGTCACCTCTGACCTCGACGAGTACGCCATCGCCTCCCTCGCGGCGGCCCCGGTCGACGCGTACGGGGTGGGCACCCAGCTGGTCACCGGCAGCGGCCACCCGACCTGCTCCATGGTCTACAAGCTGGTCGCCCGCGCCTCCTCGGCCGACCTCAAGGCCCCCCTCACCCCGGTCGCCAAGAAGTCCCTCGGCGGCAAGGCCTCGGTCGGCGGGCGCAAGTGGGCGGCGCGCCGGCCCGACGCGTACGGCGTGGCCGAGGCGGAGGTCGTGGGCACCGGCCCGGTGCCGCCGGAGCTCGCCGACCACCAGCTCCTGGTCGAGCTGGTCAAGGGCGGCGACGTGGTGGCCCGGGAGCCCCTGGAGGCCGCGCGGTCCCGGCACATCGCGGCCCGCGCCGGGCTGCCGATGTCGGCGATCCAGCTCTCCCGGGGCGAGCCGGTGCTGCCGACGGAGTACCTCTAGAGGTACCTCCAGTGCCCCACGGAGACCGGACCCGCCCCCTCCCGGTGGGCGGGCCGAGTCTCTAGGCTCGGTCCCACCCCTCCCCGACGCGCTAAGGACACCCGCCATGCACCGCGCATTGATCGTTGTGGACGTTCAGAACGACTTCTGCGAGGGCGGCAGCCTCGCGGTGACCGGCGGCGCGGACGTCGCCGCCGCCATCACCGACCTGGTCGGCCAGACGGCGGGCAGCGCGTACCGGCATGTGGTCGCCACCCGCGACCACCATGTCGACCCGGGCGCGCACTTCGCGCCGGCCGGTGAGGAGCCGGACTACGTCACCTCCTGGCCGGTGCACTGCGTGGCCGGTACGGAGGGGGTCGGCTTCCACCCGAACTTCGCGCCGGCCGTCGCCAGCGGGGCGATCGACGCCGTCTTCGACAAGGGCGCGTACGACGCGGCGTACAGCGGCTTCGAGGGGCACGACGAGAACGGGCGGACGCTCACGGAGTGGCTCCGCGAGCGGGACGTCACCGAGGTCGACGTGGTGGGCATCGCCACCGACCACTGCGTGCGGGCGACGGCGCTGGACGCGGCCCGTGAGGGCTTCCGCACCCATGTGCTGCTCGACCTGACGGCCGGCGTCGCGAAGGAGACGACGGACCGGGCCCTGGAGGAGCTGCGGACGGCGGGCGTGGAGCTGACCGGCAAGCCCGTGGTGGCCTGAGCGGTCCCGCGGGGGCCCGGACGGCAGTCGCGCGGGGCCCTGCGGGCGTCTCCGCGGGGGACGGGCAGGGCCCTCAGGCCGCGGGTTCCCTGGGGAGGGACCGTACGGGGTGCCAGAGCTCCTGGGCGGCGCCGGGCGCGGATCTCCACAGCAGGCCGTCGGGGTGGTGGAGGACGGCCGTGATCTCGTCGGGGGTGGGCGGTTCGGAGTTGCCCCGGAGGTAGACCGCCCGCAGCCCGAGGTTCCGCAGCCGGGTGAGGGCGCGGGCACGGTTCGCGGCGTGGACCAGGAAGCGGACGCTGGCCCCGTCGCGGGCCGGGCTGGGCAGCCCTATCGCGACGACCACGCTGCCTCCCGGCAACTTGCAGAACCCTCCGTTGGGCATGCGGAACCACTCCCCCGTGGATCGACTGTCAATAAGAACATCGGTCTGATGCGTCAGACGCACCTAAACACGATCGGCCGCCGCCCGCTAGAGGGGCGACGGCCGATCACGCTTTGACCTGCTGTTTTACCGATTACTTCGTGGACGGACCCACGCGAACCGTGATCGTCTGGCCGTTCTTCGGCTCCTTGACGACCTGGATCTTGGTGTTGGTGTCAGTTACCTGGACACCGGCGCGCGCCGTCTCCTGGAGCCAGTACGTGCCCTTGCGGTCGTCGAAGACCGGGTTGCCCGGCAGCGACGGGACGAACGCAGCGACGTCGGCCTTGTGGAGCAGGAGGCTGTCGGTCTTGTAGGTGCCGAAGGTGGAGTCGTAGGCCTGGACGCGGTTGCGCATCAGGCTGCCGTCCTTGAACTTCAGCGGGGTCGGGTGGGAGTCGACCGGAAGGATCAGACCCTGGCCCGGGTGGACCGCGGTGTTGTTGTCCTTCTGGGAGAGGTCCCACTTCCAGATGAGCAGGCCGTTCTGGTACGGGTAGTGCTCGACCCAGCTCGCCTTGTCACCGGTGAACCCGAAGTTGTACGGGCCGACCTTGAGGGTGGCGTCGTACGAGACGTACTGGCGGTTCTCCGCGATGTAGTACTGCTCGTACTCCTTCGTGAAGCCCTTGCCGACCCGCGAGAAGCCCTTGGCCGCCCAGCCGTTGTCACCGTTCTCGGCGTTGTCCGAGAAGACGGTGGCACCGTCGGCGGTCAGCGTGATGGCGTCGGCCGTGAAGCCCTTGCCGCCGGCGCCGCCGTCCGTCTGGTAGCGGAAGCGGAGGTCGAACTTCTTGCCCGCGTAGGCGTCGAGGCCGTAGACGAGCTCCTTGTGCGTGCCCGAGACGTCGGTCAGCGCCGGGGCGCCGCTGGCGTCGCGCGGGAGCGCCTTGCCGTCGGCGGTGCCGTCCAGGGCCGTCCAGTTGGCGCCGCCGTCGGTCGACACCTCGGTGTAGAGGTAGTCGTAGTCGAGCTCGATGTCGTACCAGCCCTTGAGCTTCAGGGAGGCGGACGTCTTGCCCGTCAGGTCGACGGAGCGGGTCAGGGTGTTCTTGAGGTCGTCACCCATGTTGCTCCACCACTGCGTGGCACCCTCGGCGGGCACGACGACATCGGTGGTGACGGGCTTCTTCGGCAGCTCGACGACGAGCGCCTGGGGGTTCTCGGTGTTGTACTCGGCCACGCCCAGCTTGTGGGTGGAGTTCCACTTGCGGGCCTCGTTGGCGACCTTGGTGTAGTTCAGCCAGCCGAGCTGCAGCTTGTCCCAGGCGTTCATGTCGCCGGGCAGGTCGCCGATGGCGTCCTTGCCGCGGCCGAGCCAGGAGCCGGAGGACATGAGCGACCAGAAGCCGGTCGAGTTCTCGGCGCCGGGACGGCCGGAGGTGTCGTACAGGTCCGGCAGACCGAGGTCGTGGCCGTACTCGTGCGCGAAGACGCCGAGGCCGCCGTTCTCCGGCTGCATCGTGTAGTCGCCGACCCAGATGCCGGAGTCACCGATCTGCGTGCCGCCGGCCTTGTTGTTCGCCGGGCCGGTCTTGCCCGCGTTGGTGCCGTAGGCGTACCAGCGGTGGGCCCACAGGGCGTCGCCGGCCTGGGCGCCGCCGCCCGCCGACTCGTCCTCGCCCGCGTGGACGATCTGGAAGTGGTCGATGTACCCGTCGGGCTCGTTGAAGTTGCCGTCGCCGTCGAAGTCGTACCGGTCCCACAGGTCGTACTGCGCCAGGTCGGCCTTGATCTGGGCGTCGGTACGGCCCTTGGCCTTCTGGTCCGCGGTCCACGCCGTGACACCGTCGCGGACGGCGTCCCAGACGTTGGAGCAGTTGCTGTTGCCGCAGTAGTTCGAGCCGTAACGGGCCTCGTTGTACTCGACCTTGACCCAGTCGGAGACGCCGCCGGCGACCGAGTAACGGCCGGACGAGGTCTTCTCGTAGTAGGTCTTCAGCGACTGCTTGGGCTGTCCCTTGGCGTCCTTGCCGGTGCCGAAGTACAGGTCCTGGAAGTGCTTCTGGTTGTAATCCGCCTGCCATTCCGTGGAGTTGTCGTGCGCACGGTCAGGCTTGGCTATCTGGTTGTGCAGGGGGCCGGGCGTGCCGCCGAACTTCGGCTTCAGCTCGGTCGTCTCGTCGTCCGCGCGGTCGACGAGGGTGGTGGTGTCCACCTTGTCGCCGAACTCGACGAGGATCGTGAAGATCTTGTCGGTCTTCTCACGGCCGAGCTCGACGTACTTCTTGTCGTCGAGCTTGACGACCTGGGAGCCGTTGCGCCGCTCCACCTTCGACTCGCCGCTCAGCACCTGCTCCAGGGCAGCCTTGCGCTGCTGCTCCTGCTGCTCGCTGAAGGGACCCTCGAGGTCGTGGTCGACCGCCGTCTTGTCGATCCCGGCGCCGGGCGCCGGGTCGTGACGGACATCGGCCGGCGTCACGCTTCCGTGATTGTCGGCCCATGCGGTGGTGAAGGTCGAGGCGGTAGCGGCGGTGGCCGCGAGCGCCACAACAACTGCGGACGTTCTGATCGCCCGTCGTCTGTTGGTCACTTGATATGTCCTCCCCGGCGCCCGCGCTTCGGACCGAAGGTGGGGTGTCCGTCCGGCGGGTCGCGCGTCACAAGTGACGACATTCGACCGGAGGGAAGCAAGAAAAGACAGATCTTGACTTGCACATACCAACTGCACTATGCGGGAGGTGAATTCCGATTATCGGACGATCAACGGGCACCTTACGGGGAAAAATCACACGTCCCATGACTCCGTGCGCCCCCCGTGCACCCCGTGCCCCCGCATCGTGGGTGAGGTCACGCTTACTTCGGTTCCGCCCGGGCATCCACGGTCTTAGAGTCGAACCGTTGTCCTGAGAGGGCGGTACGTGTCATGCAGCGTCCGAACGCCGCGCAACTCACCTACGGTTCGGCCACCGTCGTTCTCGCGACTGTCGCCCTGCTGCTGCTCTCCGGTACGACGACGACGCTCGGGATCACGGTGATCAGCCTCGCCGGCCTGCTGCTCGGACTGCTCGTGGCGGTGACGATGCCCCCGCGGACGACGGGCGTCAAGACCACCGCACCGACTCCGGCACCCGCCGCACACGAAGAGGTCCGGGTACCGACCGCGCGCGTGGGCGCGGGAGTCGATACCCGGACCGGTTCGTGACACCTCGTCCGTAATGCGTCGCCTCCGCCAGGCCCGCGCGGACGACGTCGGCTCGGCTACTGCGGGACGGAGACCACCACCGTCTTCGCCGCCTTGTCGTGCAGACCCTGCTTGTAGGGCTTGTCGACCAGGATCAGGATCAGCAGGAGCAGCGGCCACAGGCAGGCGCAGCAGACCAGGGCGGGCAGCCACAGGACGATCGCGCGCAGCAGCGACTGGCTCATCGGCGGCGTCGAGCCGTCGTTGAGCATCGCGACGCGCAGCTTCATCCACTTCTTGCCGAGCGTCTGGCCGTTCTTGGCCACCATCACCGTGTCGTACGCGACGAACGCGACGATCGTGATCAGCTGGAAGACCAGCTGGCTACCGCCGTTGAGGCTGTTGACCGTGTCGCCGAAGTCGTTGCCGTCCTCGGTCGCCCGCGAGTAGATCTTGAACGGGATGCCGATGATCGCCAGCGGGATCGCGATGATCAGCCAGTCGATGATCCGGGCGATGATGCGCTTGCCGGACTCGGCGAGCGGCGGCATCCCGGAGAGCGGATCGGTCCCTCCGTACCCGGCGCCGTAGCCGCCGTACGGGGGCGGGGGCGGCGGCGCGCTGTCGTACGGGGAGCCGCCCGAGGGACCGTACGGCGAACCGCCCGTGGGTCCGTACGGACTCCCGGGCGGCGGCCCTCCCGGCGGCGGCCCTTCCGGCGGCGGACCTCCGGGCGGAGGCCCTTCCGGCGGCGGTCCGGACGGGGGCGGCTGGCCGGCGGAGGGCGGCGGAGGCTCCTGCGGCCTCTTGAGGAACGGGTCCTCCTCGGGCGGCTGGCCGGGCGGCGGCTGGTCGGTGCTCATGGGGGCAGTGCATCCCGGGCCGGGCGCCCCCGCAAGGAATCACCGCCCGTTCGGGGGACCCCCGGCCGCCGGGGGTCGCCCGGTCCGGCCGGGGCCCGGCGGCCTTCGGATCAGCGCGCCACGAAGGTACGGGCCGCCTTGTCGTGCCAGCACTGCCGCCAGGGGCGGTCGAAGAGGCACCACAGGACGTTGAGGACGCCGACGGCCAGAAGCCCCAGGACGCTGTAGACGAGCCAGCGGCGCAGGGCCGCCCCGAACCGCGGCGGCTGGTGCGACTCGATGTCCCGCACCTCGATCCCGCACAGCTTCTTGCCGAGCGTGCGGCCCCACTTGGCGGTGGGCAGCGCCTCGTACAGGACGCCGATGACGAAGAACGCGGCCAGCGCGATGCCGAACTGCACGGAGGTCGTGCCGTCGACCAGCCACACCTGGACGGTGACGCCGGACTGCTTGGCCGCCTCGATCTTGCCGTTGATGTGGTCGAGGGCGGCGGTCACGGACGGGAAGGCGGCGGCGCCGACGAGCGCGCCCAGGACGAGGGTGTCGATCAGCCGGGCGATCAGCCTCCGGCCGAGCCCGGCGGGGCGCGCGGACGCCTGCGCGCGGGCCGCCTGGACGAACAGGTCGTCGACGGGCGGCTTCCAGGGGACGACGGGCTGCTGCGGGTCCTGGGACTGGGGCTGCGGCTGTTGTGCCTGCGGCTGGGGCTGGGCCTGCTGGGCCCAGGAGGGGGTGGCGGGAGCCGGGGCCGGGGCGGGCGCCTGGTGTACGGGGGCGGGCGCGGGCGCCGGGGCGGCCGCCGCGGCCGGCTGGGGCCGGGGGGCCTGTGGGGCCGGCTGGGGCTGCTGAGGGGCCGTCGCGGGCGTGGGGGTGGGGGTGGGGATCGGCGTGACCGGCATCCCGCCGAGGCGCGCCGCTCCCCCGGTGGCCCGGGGGTCCGTCGCGGGGGCGGCGGACCGCGCCGCGTTCTCGGGCTCAGGTTCACCCGCACCGGCGACCGGCCAGTCCGCCGGGGTGCGCGGGTCGGGGGTCCGGGGCGCGCCCCAGGAGACCTTCTGGTCGAGGTCGCCGCCGAAGCCGGTCTGGCGGGACGTGTCCGCCTGCCAGGCCGAGGCCGGTTCCGCCGGGGCCTGCTCCTCGTCGAAGAAGACGGGTCCGGTCTCCTCCACGGTGGGCACGGGGGCCAGGGCCGGTGCCCGGTCCTGCGCGGGGAGCTGCGCGGGTGCCCGGTCCTGTGCCGGTACGGATGCGGCGGGGCGCACGGGCTCCAGCTGGGGAGCGGACTGCGGCTGGTACGACTGCTCGGGGAGCTGGTGCTGGGGCTGGTACGGCTGCGGCTGGTACTGCTGCTGCTCCTGGAGCTGCTGCGGCTGCGACCGGTGCTGCTGCTCGGGGAGCTGCTGCGGCTCGTACGGCTGCTCGTGGAGCTGGTGCTGCTGCTCGGGGAGCTGGTGCTGCTGCTCGTGGAGCTGGTGCTGCTGCTCCTGGAGCTGGTGCTGCGCGGGCTGATGCGGTTGGACCGGCTCCGGTTCGGGCCGGGCCGGCTGTGCCGCGGCCGGTGCGGGAGCCGGGCCGGAGGCCAGGATCGGGCCGGCCGGGATCGCCGAGGCCGGCGGACCCGGCGGAACCTCACCGTCCGTGGGCGCGGGCCTGCTCGTACCGGGAACCCAGGCGCCCCCGTTCCAAAACCGGATGTATCCGGGAATGGACGGGTCCGGGTAGTACCCCGCCTGCGGTACCTCTCCGCCGCCTCCAGGAGGAGTAGCCACTGCCCCGACTCCGTTCAGTCACAACGCCCTTGATCCGCGCGGCCGCGTGCCGGGCGTGCCGCGCCCAAGGAGGACAGTAACGAAGAACGTCCCCGAGGGAACAAAGAGCCTGTGAGAAAGCCCGCCTTCGAGGGGGACACGTACCGGAATCGATCACTCCCGGTGATGTTCGGGCCGGTACATGCGCCCTGCTCCCCGGCCCGGAGAAACTTCCCGGGAAAAACTTCCCGAAGTCGCGTAATGAGCCGCGGGTACCCCGCTCTCTCCTGGTGAAGGCCCGCACGGGGCCGGTCCGCGAGAGGGAGTACGACCATGCAGAACACCGACAACACCACCGTCGAGCGCGAGCTGGAGCTGAAGCTGGTGCTCTCGCCCGAGCGCGCCGTCCCCGTCCCCGCCCGGCTCGCCTACCGCACGGACGACCCGTACGCCGTCCACATCACGTTCCACATCGGCACCGACCACCCGGTCAACTGGACGTTCGCGCGCGAACTCCTGGTCGAGGGCGTGTTCCGCGCCTGCGGGCACGGTGACGTGCGGATCTGGCCCACGAAGGTCGACGGCCGCAGCGTCATCCTGATGGCGCTCTCCTCCCCCGACGGCGACGCCCTCCTCGAAGCCCCCTCCGCGCAGGTGTCCGCCTGGCTTGAGCGGACCCTGCGCGCGGTGCCGCCGGGCACCGAGTCCGAGCGGCTCGGCATCGACGACGGACTCGCCGAACTCCTGGCCACCACCGTGATCGCCGACGAGCTGTGGCTGCGCGACCCGTGGCCGTCGGACGAGTCGCAGGACGGCGAGCAGTGAGCCCCGTACCCGTGCGACCCCACGGGTCCCCCGTGTCAGAAGAGCTTTCCGGGGTTGAGCAGCCCCAACGGGTCGAAGGTGGCCTTGATCCCGCGCTGGAGCTCGAGTCCGACCGGCCCCAGCTCCCGTGCCAGCCACTCCTTCTTGAGGACGCCCACGCCGTGCTCGCCGGTGATCGTGCCGCCGAGCGCGAGCCCGAGCGCCATGATCTCGTCGAACGACTCCCGCGCGCGCCGCGACTCGTCCTCGTCGGTGTGGTCGAAGCAGACGACGGGATGGGTGTTGCCGTCGCCGGCGTGCGCACAGACCCCGATGGTCAGGTCGTACTTCTCCGCGACCGCCGCCGTGCCGGCGAGCATCTCGGCGAGCCGCGTCCGCGGCACGCACACGTCGTCGATCATCGTCGCCGACTTGATCGTCTCCAGGGCCGTGAGGGAGAGCCGGCGTGCCTGGAGGAGGAGTTCGGACTCGGCGGTGTCGGCGGCCGGGACGACCTCGGTGGCGCCCGCCGCCACGCACAGCTCCCCCACGGCGGCCAGATCGGCGGCCGGGTCGGGGGTGTCGAAGGCACACAGGAGCAGCGCCTCGGTGGTGTCCGGCAGACCCATGCGCGCCATCTTGTTGACGGCCTGGACGGTGGTGCGGTCCATGAGTTCGAGCAGCGACGGGGTGTGGCCGCGCTCCATGATCGTGCAGACGGCCGCGCAGGCGGCGGCCGCGGAGGGGAACTCGGCGGCCAGCGCGAGCTGCGCCGGGGGCTGCGGCCTGAGCTGGAGCACGGCCCGGACGACGATGCCGAGGCTGCCCTCCGAGCCGACGAAGAGCCTGGTCAGGTCATAGCCGGCGACGCCCTTGGCGGTGCGGCGGCCGGTGGTCAGGAGCCGGCCGTCGGCGAGGACGACGTCGAGGCCGAGGACGTACTCGGCCGTCACCCCGTACTTCACACAGCACAGACCCCCGGAGGCCGTGCCGATGTTCCCGCCGATGGTGCACGTCTCCCAGCTGGACGGGTCCGGCGGGTAGTACAGGCCGTGTTCGGCGACGGCCCGTGACAGCACCGCGTTGACGACACCCGGTTCGACGACGGCGATCCGGTCAACCGGGTTGATCTCCAGGATGCGGTCCATCTTGACCAGGGAGAGCACGATGCAGCCCTCGGAGGCGTTGGCGCCTCCGGAGAGGCCCGTGCGGGCTCCCTGCGGGACGACGGGGACGCGGAGTTCGGTCGCGGTGCGCATGACGTGCTGCACCTGCTCGACGGTGCGCGGGAGCACCACGACCGCCGGGGTGCCGGCCTCGCAGAAGCTCGCCATGTCGTTCGCGTACGAGGCGGTCACGTCCGGATCGGTGAGCAGCGCCTCGGCGGGCAGCCCGGCGCGCAGCCGCGTCAGAAGATCGTCCATGACTCCAGCGTGGCACCCGGGGCCATCGGTGTGAACCCGCCGGGGCGGGCGCTTCGTGTGCTCTTCGTACAGGCGCGGGCGGGCGCACAGTGAGCGCCATGAAGACGCAGAACGTGTCGAGGGCGGTCCTCGCGGCCGGAGTGGGCGCGGTGCTCGCGGCGACGGCACTCCTTTACGTCCCCGAGCTCCTCGACCAGGGGCCGCCGCCCCCGCCGGGTCCGGCGGAGCGGGCGACGATCGCGGCCCACGCGGGCGCGCAGGCCGCGCTCCCCGACCTGGCCGCGCTGATCACCGACCGGGAGAGGTGGCTGCGCGCCCACCCGGACGACGACGCGTCCTGGGCGGAGCTCGGCGCGGCGTACACGGAGCGGGGCGCGCGCCTCGGCGACGTACGGGACCTTCCGCGCGCCGAGCAGGCGCTGCGGCGCTCGCTGGCCGAACGGCCCGCCGCGCGCGGCAACACGGCCGCCCAGCTGGGTCTGGGGGCGCTCGCGGGGGCGCGCGGCGACTGGAAGTCGGCCAAGGAGTGGGGCGAGAAGGTCCGGAAGGCGGATCCGCGCGGCTGGCCCGCGTACCCGGTCCTGATGGACGCGTACAACGGTCTCGGGGACTACAAGGCGGCCCAGAAGGCGATGGAGACCCTGGAGGGGCTCCACGCGGGCGCGATGGTGCGGACACGGGCCGCGCAGACCTTCCGCGACCGGGGCTGGCGCGAGGACGCCGACGCGGCGGCCCTCGACGCGGTGGCGCTCGCGGCGACCGCCCCGGACAAGGCGGCCGCGCTGGCACGGCTCGGGGACCTGGCGTGGGAGCGGGGCGAACCGGACGAGGCGCTCGCGCTGTTCGGGGCGGCGCTGACGCGGGTACGGGACCACGGGCCCTCGCTCGCGGGCCGGGCGCGGGCGCTGGCGGCGCTGGGCCGCACCGACGAGGCGCTCCGGGACTGGCGGGCGGCGCTGGCCGTGCTGCCGCTGCCGGAGTACGTCCTGGAGGCGGGCGAGCTGTCCGAGTCACTGGGCCTGAACGGGGACGCGCGGGCGCTGTACGAGCGGCTGCGGACCGGGACCTGGGCGGGCGGGGAGGTGGCCCTGGCGCTGCTCGACGCGGACCACGGGCGCCCGGCGGCGGCGGTCACCCGGATGCGGGCGGAGTGGGCGCGCGGGCACCGCTCGGTGCGGGTGGCGGACGCGCTGGGGTGGGCGCTGTACCGGGCGGGTGAGCCCAAGGAGGCGCTGGTGTACGCGACACGGGCCACGGAGGAGGGCCTGCGGAGCGCGCTCTTCTCGTACCACCGGGGCGAGATCGAGCGGGCCCTGGAGGAACACGGGCCGGCCCGGCGGCACGTGGCGGAGGCGCTGCGGATCAACCCGCGCTTCTCGCCGCTGCTCGCGCCGAGGGCGGAGCAGGCGCTGGCGGCGCTCGGCGAGCCCTCGGCCGAACTCCCGAAGGAACTCCGCCCTGACCCGGAGCCGGAACCGGAGAAGGGGCGAGGGGCGGGGACGCCGGCGACGCCGAAGAAGGTGGCGGCGCAGGCGGCGGAACCAAGCGCGCCCGGGGAGCAACACGCGCCCTCGACCGACACGGGGTGAGGCGACACGCGCCGTTGGCCGGCGTCGTGTGGAGCAGCGCGCCTTTGGACGGCGCCCCGGCCCACCCCCCGCGTGGGCCGGAGCCCGCCGGATCGGGTGGCCCACGCCGTGTGGGCCTGGGCCCGCGGGCCCATGCGCCCACCCCCGTGCGGGCACGCACGCCGCGCCCTCGCCGCCCACCTCCGTGTGGGCAATCGTCCCGCTGGGGCGGGACGGGTGGGCACACGGGACGGCGCCCTTTGCGGGCGCCTCCGCCCCTTGTGCCTGGACCCGCACCCCCTGTGCGCCGCACCTGTGGTGCGGGTTCAGGCCCGGAAGCCTAGGCCCGGCAAAGGGGCGCCGTTCCGTTGTGCCCACCCGTTCCGCCCCAGCGGAACGACTGCCCACAACGGGGTGAGCGGCGGGCGGGTGGGCACCGCCTCGGCGGGGACGAGTGCCCACAACGGGGGCGGCGGGCGGGGCGCGACCCGGGAGGCACCTCGGCGGAGCGACTGCCCACAACGGGGTGGGCGGGGGGCACCGCCGCCGCGGGGTCGTTGTCCACAACGTGGGGGCGGCGGCGCCGGCCCGGGTAGGTGGCCCCCCGGCGGGACACGTGGCCCGCCGGGCGCACCGTGGGGGCCCGGGGCATGGCCCCGGGCCCTGGGCGTGCGGACGGCGACTAGAGGTTGCCGCGCTTCTCCTGCTCGCGCTCGATCGCCTCGAACAGCGCCTTGAAGTTGCCCTTCCCGAAGCCCATGGAGCCATGCCGCTCGATCATCTCGAAGAAGACGGTCGGGCGGTCCTGGACCGGCTTGGTGAAGATCTGCAGCAGGTAGCCGTCCTCGTCGCGGTCGACGAGGATCTTCAGCTCGCGCAGGGTCTCGACGGGCACGCGCGTCTCGCCGGCCCACTCGCCGAGGGTGTCGTAGTACGAGTCGGGGGTGTCGAGGAAGGAGACACCCGCGGCCCGCATCGCGCGCACGGTGGCGACGATGTCGTTGGTGGCGAGGGCGATGTGCTGGACGCCGGCGCCGCCGTAGAACTCCAGGTACTCGTCGATCTGCGACTTCTTCTTCGCGATCGCGGGCTCGTTGATCGGGAACTTCACCTTGAGGGTGCCGTCCGCGACGACCTTCGACATGAGGGCGGAGTACTCGGTGGCGATGTCGTCGCCCACGAACTCCTTCATGTTCGTGAAGCCCATGACCTTGTTGTAGAAGCCGACCCAGTCGTTCATCCTGCCGAGCTCGACGTTGCCGACGCAGTGGTCGATGGCCTGGAAGGTGCGCTTGGCCGGCGGCTCGACGATCGGGTTGGCGGCGACGAAGCCCGGCAGGTAGGGGCCGTCGTAGCCGGAGCGCTCGACGAGGGTGTGGCGGGTCTTGCCGTACGTGGCGATGGCCGCGAGGACGACGGTGCCGTGCTCGTCCTTCACCTCGTGCGGCTCGGTGAGGCCGGTGGCGCCGTGCTCGACGGCGTAGGCGTACGCGGCACGGGCGTCCGGCACCTCGATGGCCAGGTCGACGACGCCGTCGCCGTGCTCGGCGACGTGGTCGGCGAGGAAGCGGCCCCGGTCGGTGGCGACCTTGATGACGGAGGTGAACACGAACCGGGCGGCGCCGTTGGTGAGGACGTAGCTTGCGGTCTCGCGGGTGCCGTTCTCCGGTCCGGAGTAGGCGACGAGCTTCATGCCGAAGGCCGTGGAGTAGTAGTGCGCGGCCTGCTTGGCGTTGCCGACGGCGAAGACGACCGCGTCCATTCCCTTCACGGGGAAGGGATCGGCCTGCCGCGCCGTGGAGGGGGTGTGATCGATGGTCTCAGTCATGGCAGCAATGTCCCGCCGTTCTGCAAGGTGCGCAAGAGTTCGCTGATCCACTGGTCATGTTGCACAGCAACGGGCGAGTATGGCCGTGCGACTTGTACATCCTGACCATGGGGAGACCGCTGTGGCGATCGATCATTTGGACGGCCGGCTCATCACACTCCTCGCGCGCGAGCCGCGCATCGGGGTCCTGGAGGCCTCCCGGCGGCTCGGAGTGGCGCGGGGGACGGTGCAGGCGCGGCTCGACCGGCTCCAGGCGAGCGGGGTGATCAGGGGTTTCGGGCCGCAGGTGGACCCGGCGGCGCTCGGCTATCCGGTGACGGCGTTCGCGACCCTGGAGATCAAGCAGGGGCAGGGAGCGGACGTACGGGGGCATCTGGCGACGGTGCCGGAGGTGCTGGAGCTGCACACGACGACGGGCCACGGCGACATGCTCTGCCGCCTCGTCGCGCGCTCGAACGCGGACCTTCAGCGGGTGATCGACAAGGTGGTGGCGTTCGAGGGGATCGTGCGGGCGTCGACGGCGATCGTGATGGAGAACCCGGTGCCGCTGCGGATCATCCCGTTGGTGGAGCAGGCGGCGCAGGAGTAAGGCGGCCGGCACGAAAGGATGGTTGCAAAGGACCAGTTGCAAAGAATCCCTTGCAACTGGTCCTTTGCAACTCTACGCTCGGACCATGCCCGAGCCCGAAGGTTTCCCGACTCGCCCCCTGGACCCGCGCACCCTGCGCGGGCTGGCCCACCCCCTCCGCATCCAGCTGCTGCGCGCCCTGCGTGCCCACGGACCCGCCACCGCCTCCCGACTCGCGGAGCGACTGGGCGAGTCCAGCGGAGCGACCAGCTACCACCTGCGTCAGCTCGCGGCCCACGGCTTCGTCGAGGACGACCCGACGCGCGGCAAGGGGCGGGAGCGGTGGTGGAAGGCCGCCCAGCAGGGCGTGACCGTCGACGAGACGCTCTCCCGGAACCCGGACCCGGAGGTCCGCGGCGCCCTCGACCTCTACGTCCACGAGATCGCGACCATCCACACCCAGGAGCTGAGCACCTACCTCGGCACCCGGCACGACTGGGGCGACGCCTGGCTCGGCGTGTCCGACATGAGCGACTTCACCCTGCGCCTGCCCCCCGAGAAGCTCCGCGAGCTCGATCAGAGGATGCACGCGCTCATCGAGACGTACCGGGGCATCGAGGAGGCCGACGCGCCGGACGCCGAGCGCGTGCGGATCCATCTGCACGCGTTCCCGCAGCACGAGAACTGACGGAAGGAACCACGGGTCATGCACGCCGACATCCACCTCCAGCTCCACCAGCTGCACGCCGCCGAACTCCACCGCGAGGCCGCCACCACCGCCCCGCGCATCCCCGGCCCTGCCCTTCGCGTCCAACTCGGCTGGCGACTGGTCGAGTGGGGCCTGCGCCTGGCCACGCCCGCAGACCGCCGACCGGTCACCCTGGCCGCATGACCGCTCCGGGGGGAAACGACGCGGCCATGATGGAACCGAGCACGACGAAGCGGGACCGGGCCCCCCTCGCGACCGTCCTCACCGCCAACGCCGTATCCATCACAGGCAATTCACTCACCTTCATCGCCGTCCCGTGGTTCGCCCTCGACACCACGGGAAGCCCCGGCAAGGCCGGCATCGTCGCCTTCTGCGCGGCCCTGCCCGTCCTCGTCTCCGCGATCGCCGGCGGCCCGGTCATCGACCGGATCGGCCGCCGCCGGGTCGGCATCGCCTCCGACCTGGTCTGCGGGCTCGCGCTCGCCGCGATCCCGCTGCTGCACCGCGCCGGCGTCCTGGAGTTCTGGATGCTGTGCGCCCTGATGGCCGTCACCGGCCTCTTCCACGCACCCGGGGAGATGGCCCGGCACGTCCTGGTCCCCGATCTCGCCCGGCGCGCCGGTACCTCGCTCCCCCGGGCCGCCAGCCTGTACGACGCCGTGGCGCGCGGGGCCCGGATGACGGGCGCCGCGATCGCCGGACTCCTCGTGGCGTTCATGGGCGCCGACACGGTCCTGGTCCTCGACGCGGCGACCTTCGGCGTCTCCGCGCTGCTCGTCGCCGCGGGCCTGCGCGGGGTCCCCTCGGCGGAGCCGGTGCGGGACGGCCCCCGGCTCTCCCCGGCCCGCTACCGGTCCGATCTGCGCGAGGGGTACGCCTTCCTGTTCCGCGCGCGGCTGCTGCTCGGCATCACGGTCATGGTGATGGTCACCAACGGCCTGAACCAGAGCTGGAGTTCGGTGCTGCTTCCGGTCCACGCGCGCCAGGAGCTGGGCGGCCCGGCCACCCAGGGCCTGCTCGTGTCGGTCTTCGGCGGCTGCGCCCTGGCCGGTGCGCTGCTCTACGGGGCGGTCGGGCAGCGCTTCCCGCGCCGGGCCGTCTTCGCGGCGGGCTTCCTGCTCGGCGGCGCCCCGCCGTACGTGGTGGCCGCGCTCACCGACACCACCGCACCCCTGCTCGTGACGCTCGCGGCGGCCGGATTCGGTGTCGGCGTCCTCAACCCGATCCTGACCACGGTGATGTACGAGCAGGTCCCCGACGCCCTGCGCAGCCGCGTCATGGGCGCGAGCACCGCGGGGGTGCTGCTGACGACCCCGCTGGGCGGCCTGACGGCGGGCTTCCTCGTCGAGCGCGCCGGCCTGACGGCGACGCTGCTGGGAATCGGCGGGCTCTACTTCCTCGCCACGCTCTCCCCGCTGCTCTTCCCGGCCTGGCGGGACATGAACGCCCCGCCGCCGGAGCGCACGCCCGAGGAGCGCACACCCGAGGACGGCTCACCCGAGGACGGCTCACCTTCCGGTGGAGAACCGGTCAGCAGGACGGAACCTTCGACTCCTGCCCCTGTTCCAGGGCCTTCAGGGACGCCACCGCGTCGCTGAGCGCGGTGACCGGGATGAGCCGCAGACCCTTCGGCAGCTCGGCCTGGGCGTCGGAGCACTCGGCCTTCGGTACGAGGAAGACGGTGGCTCCGTCACGCGCGGCGGCCTGGGTCTTCAGCGAGACCCCGCCGACGGCGCCGACCGCGCCGGCCGCGTCGATCGTCCCCGTACCGGCGATGATCCGGCCACCGGTGAGGTCACCGCCGGCGCCGTCGCCGTCGAGCTTCTCGACGATGCCGAGGGAGAAGAGCAGCCCGGCGCTGGGGCCGCCGATGTCGGCGAGGTGCAGGTTCACCTTCACCTTCTCGGGGTCCTCGTCGAGGTAGTCGAGGGCGGCGAGCGTGGCGGCGTCCTGCGACTGCTTCATCTGACCGAGGTTGTGCTTCTCGACCTCGGCGTCGGACTTCCCCGGGGGGTAGACGGAGTCGCGCGGCAGGACGGCCCGGTCCGTACGGAACCAGGCGTCGGCCACGTCCCCGAGGTCCACGTCCGTGGACGGCCCGGTCGCGACGATCGTCGTCATCCGCAGCTGCCCCTCGGAGGGCCGGACCGGGGCGCCGGTGATCGTGATGACCTCCTGCCCCTTGTCCTTGCCGAGCACGTCGGCGGTCGTACCGGGCTGCGCGACGGCATAGGGCAACGGCGCGAGCCCGACGACGGCGAAGAGCGCGACGACGGGCAGGGCGCAGACCGCGAGCACCTTGGGACGGGAGAGGCTGGAGAGCACGTCCCCAATCTACTGGGGCGAGCGCCCCCACCGGGCCGGGGGCGCGAAGCCGGGCGCGTGCCCGGGACCGGACCCCGGCACGGACCCGGCCCCGGCCCCCAACCCGGACGCGGACCCGGCCCCGGCCCCGGGCACCGGCAGGTGGCGGGCGAAGAAGGACCGTACGAGCTTCCGTACCGCGGGCACCGAGACCCGGGGGTCGACGGTGCCGACCATCGCGGCGCGCCCGGCGGCGGTCGTCAGACCGGCGGCCCGGAGCTGTGGCACCAGGGCCGCGTAGTCGGTGAAGACCCAGTGGTGGCTGTCGGCGAGCTGCCGGCGGGCGACGGGTCCGCCGTGGCCGAGCAGGGCCGACCAGGAGCGGTCGAGGCGCGCGTCGCGGAAGCCGTCGGTGCCGGCGAGGAGCAGCGGCCGGTCCGTCCCCTCACGGGCGACGGGGAGGAGGACGCCGTCCATCCGGTCCAGGTACCCCTCCAGGTTCACGGCGGCGACGACTCTCGGGTCCTCGTGGAGCGCCTGGGCGACGGCGGTGCCGCCCGCGGAGTGCCCGTAGAGCCCGACCCGGTCAAGGCGGAGGGCGTCGAGGACGAAGCGGAGGTCGGCGACCCTGGTGTCGATCATGGTGCGGAAGGTCGCGGCGTCGAGGTCGGGGCGGAGGACGGTGGTCCGGATCCGCTCGCGCCCCGGCCGCTCGTCGGGGAACTCCACCTCGGAGGCGTCACCGGGGTGGTCGACGGTGACGACGGTCCAGCCGTGCGAGGCGAGGTCGATCGCGAGGGAGCTGCCCAGGGCCCTGGAGTCCCCGCCGCCGGGGCTGTACACCAGCACCGGACGCCGGCCGGGCAGCGGCGCGGCGCCGGTCCGGGCATGGGTGAGGGTGGCCGCCCAGTCGACCCCGGCCGGAGGCAGGGCCGGGCGGACCAGCGGGGCGAGGACGGTGAACACGTCGGCGGCATCGGGGGTGAGCTGCGGCAGTCGCGGGAGACCCCGGCCGGAGGCGGCCGGCCGGAACACGGTGACCATCAGCTCCCGCACACCGATGGCGGGCGCCCACGGGTCGTTGCGGGAGGTGTCGACGAGATGCCGGACGGTGGCGCCGACGGCGTGGGGGCCGGTGGGGGCGGGCAGCCGGAGGACGAGGGGGCGGGAGGGGGCGGCCGAGGCGGTGCCGGCGCCGAGGCCGGTGCCGAGCAGCAGGGCGGCGGCCGAGGCGAGGGCGCCCTTGGCGACGGTACGACGGGCGGGTGCGAGGTCACCGAGTACGTGATCAGGTGTCATGGGCGTCATCCTGGGAGCGGGCCCGACGCCGGCGCGAAGGTTACGGCCCTGACCGAAAGGCTGGCGGCGAACGGGGGTCGGTGCGGTGCTCCACATCCATTTCACGGCGGAGGACATGACCCGGGTACGGTTCACGCCCCGCCCCTCCCCCGTGCCCGAGCTGCACGCGGCCCTGCTGATGCTGGGCGCCCCGCACGAGGGGCTGCTCTTCGGCCGCTGGCGGGGCAGGCTGCTGCGGACCCTGCCGGGCGCGGCCGAACCGCTCGCGGAGCTGGTGCCGGGCGGCGCGGCCCCGCACTTCCTCGACGTCCTCGGCGGGACGCGGGAGGAGGGCTTCGCGCTGATCCGTTCGGCGCGGCCGGAGTTCGTACGGTCCGAGCTGGAACGGGTGTACGCGGGGCAGGGCCCCGTCCCGCCCTGGATCCGGGCTCTGCACCACGGGGACGCGGCGGCCTGGGGCACGCTCGACCGGGCCCAGCGGGCGGCGTACGAGACGGTCCTCGCGCCGGTGTGGCCGCTGCTCCAGGACCTGCACCGGGCGGAGTTCACCCGCTACGCGCTGACGGCGGCGGAGCAGGGCCTGGCCGCCGCCCTGGTGGCGGTCGCCCCGGGCTCACGGCTGCGGGACGGCGTCTGGGAGTGGCCGACGGCCCCGGCGGCCCGTGAGGTCCCTGAGGTCGGTGAGGCCTTGGCCGCCGGTGAGGCCCGTGAGGTCCCTGAGATCCGTGAGATCCGCCTCGACGGCCGGGGACTGGTCCTGCTGCCGACCTTCCACTGGAGGGGAGGCCCGCTGGTCCAGGACCTGCCGGACCGCCCGGTGGTCCTCACGTACCCGGCGGGCGGGGGCATTCCGCCCACCCCGGAATCCCGGGAATCCCGGGGAGCGCGCGGCGAGGCCGGGGGCCTTTCGACGGCCCTTGGCCGCACGAGAACCGAAGTCCTCCGGGCCCTGACGGAACCCCGCACGACAACCGGCCTCGCCCGGCACACGGGCATCAGCAACGCAACGGCCTCGGGTCACGCAGCAGCCCTGAGAGCAGCGGGCCTGATCGCCACGACGAGAACAGGCAGATCGGTCCACCACGAGCAGACCCCCTTGGGGGCACTGCTGCTGGCAGGCGCCGGCTGAGGGCCGCCCCCAGGGCCGTAGACCCTGGAGGCCCGACGGAGCGGCGCCCGGCCCCGGCCGCCGCGCGCCCAAGACCCGCCTAGCGCAACGCGTCGGCGACCTCTCGCGCCGCGTCCACCACCCGCGGGCCGACCCGCTCCGGCACCGCGTCCGCGAGCATCACGACGCCGACGCTGCCCTCGACACCCGTCACGCCGACGAGCGGGGCGGCCGCGCCGCTCGCACCCGCCTCCAGCTCGCCGTGGGTGAGTGTGAAGCCCGGTTCGATCAGCCCGCCCTGCCGGGCGGCGAGGATGGCGCGGCCGGCCGCGCCCCGGTCGAGCGGGTGGCGGAAGCCGGCCCGGTAGGCCACGTGGTAGTCGGTCCAGGTCGGTTCGACGACCGCGACCGCGAGTGCCTCCGCGCCGTCGACCAGCGTGAGATGGGCCGTCGCCCCGATGTCCTCGGCGAGCGAGCGCAGCGCGGGGAGCGCGGCCTCCCGCACGAGAGGGTGGACCTGGCGGCCGAGCCGGAGCACGCCGAGGCCGACGCGGGCGCGTCCACCGAGGTCGCGGCGGACGAGGGCGTGCTGCTCGAGGGTGGCGAGCAGACGGTAGACGACGGTCCGGTTGACACCGAGTTTGTTGGACAACTCGGTGACGGTCAGGCCGTGGTCGGTGTCGGCGAGCAGTTTGAGGACTCTGAGTCCCCGGTCGAGCGTCTGGGAGGTCTCCGCGGTCACGACGCCCTCTCCTTCGGAGTGAGTGGCGGCGGGCTCTCACGGGGGTCGCGTCACCGGTCCCGTCGGCGACGCACGTCAGAGGCCGCCGGCAGGAAGGGGTACACCGGCTGCGCTCCGCGGCGGCGCTGCCACGGGGCGATTGCTTTTGAGCCGGGACAGTAGCGACCCGCTCCGCTCAGCGGAAGACCTCGTCCAGAATCCGGGCGCCGACGAGCGAATAGAGACGGTTCGGGACCTTCGTCGGTCGCATGCGGGACTTTGGCGGACAAGATCGGCTTTGTCGTGCACGTAGCGTGGAAGGGCTCGGAGGCCGACCGTGGGGGCCGGTCTCCGACGCCGGTCCCGCCGCGGCTCCTTCACCGGTTCCGCCGCGGGACGAGTGAGGCCCGTACGAACGCCGTCGTACGGGCCTCAGCCACGTTCAGGGGGCATGGCGCGGGGTCACCGCATCCGGGTGGCCCACTCCTGCACCTTCTTGATCCGTTCCCGGATCTGGCCGGCGGTGGCCTCCGCGCTCGGCGGTCCGCCGCAGACCCGGCGGAGCTCCGTGTGGATCACGCCGTGGGGCTTGCCGGTCTGGTGGACGTACGCGCCGACCATGGTGTTGAGCTGCTTGCGCAGCTCCAGAAGCTCCTTGTGGGAAACGACAGGACGTCGCTCGGCGGGGAGTTCGAGCAGATCCGCCTCGTCGTCCGGCTTCTTGCGGCTGTGCGCGATCTGCCGGGCCTGGCGCTTCTGGAGGAGCAGCTGGACCTGGTCCGGTTCGAGGAGGCCCGGGATGCCGAGGTAGTCCTGCTCCTCGGCGCTGCCGGGGTGGGCCTGCATGCCGAACTCGGCGCTGTTGTAGAGGACGCGGTCGAAGACGGCATCGGACTCCAGCGCCTCGAAGGGCAGCATGTCCTGCTCGCCGGTGTCCTCGTCCTGCTGCCGCTCCGCCTCGGCGAGTTCCTTCTCGGACTCGGCGTACGGGTCCTCCTCGCCCTGCTTCTTGGGCTTGTCGAGGACGTGGTCGCGCTCGACCTCCATCTCGTTGGCGAAACCGAGGAGGCTGGGGATCGTGGGAAGGAACACGGAGGCGGTCTCGCCGCGCCTGCGCGAACGCACGAAACGGCCGACGGCCTGGGCGAAGAAGAGCGGGGTCGAGATCGTCGTCGCGTAGACGCCGACGGAGAGGCGGGGTACGTCGACGCCCTCGGACACCATGCGAACGGCGACCATCCAGCGGTCGTTGTTCTCGCTGAACTCGTCGATGCGGTTCGAGGCGCCGGTGTCGTCGGACAGCACGACGGTGGCCTTGGTGCCGGTGATCTCGCGGATCAGCTTGGCGTACGAGCGGGCCGAGTCCTGGTCGGAGGCGATGACGAGGCCGCCCGCGTCCGGGATGGACTTGCGGACCTCGGTGAGCCGCTGATCGGCGGCGCGCAGGACGTTCGGCATCCAGTCGCCCTTCGCGTCCAGGGCGGTCCGCCAGGCCTGCGAGACGGCGTCCTTCGTCATCGGCTCGCCGAGACGGGCGGCGATCTCGTCGCCGGCCTTGGTGCGCCAGCGCATGTTGCCGCTGTAGGAGAGGAAGATGACGGGCCGGACGACGCCGTCGCCGAGGGCGTTGCCGTAGCCGTAGGTGTAGTCGGCGGAGGACCGCCGGATGCCGTCGTTCCCCTCCTCGTACGTGACGAAGGGGATGGGGTTGGTGTCGGAACGGAACGGGGTGCCGGTCAGCGCGAGGCGCCGCGTGGCGGGCTCGAAGGCCTCCAGGCAGGCCTCGCCCCAGGACTTGGAGTCTCCGGCGTGGTGGATCTCGTCGAGGATGACGAGGGTCTTGCGCTGCTCGGACCGGTTGCGGTGCAGCATCGGGCGGACACCGACACCGGCGTAGGTGATGGCGACCCCGTCGTACTCCTTGCTGAGCGGCCCGGCGCTGTAGTCCGGGTCCAGCTTGATCCCTATCCGCGCGGCGGCGGCGGCCCACTGCTTCTTCAGGTGCTCGGTGGGCGCGACGACGGTGATCTGCTGCACGACGTGGTGGTGCAGCAGCCACGACGCGAGGGTCAGGGCGAAGGTGGTCTTGCCGGCGCCAGGTGTGGCGACCGCGAGGAAGTCACGGGGTTGCTCCTGGAGGTATCTCTCCATCGCGCCCTGCTGCCAGGCACGCAGCTTGCCGGCGGTACCCCACGGGGCCCGTCCTGGGAAGGCGGGAGAAAGGTGATGGGAGGAGGTGGTGGTAGTAGTCACGATCTCCGGGTTCGACGCTCGTCCAGATATGACAACCGGGCCACCTTACCGGCGGCCCGGCCGGAACGTCGTACGAAACGGGGCGGGTACGCCCCGGTTGCGATTCAGCTCACGTCTCCTCGTGGAGGCCGCGCAGCCGCCGCGCGATGAGGGTCACATCCTCCAGCTCGCCGGAGGCCACCTCGATGACCAGCTTGTAGGCCTCTTCCTGGTCGACGTCGACCATCTCTCGACCGTTGAGGTCGAGGAAGACGACCGTGCACATCCACGCCATGCGCTTGTTGCCGTCCACCAAGGGATGGTTCACGGCAAGTGACTGGAGCAGCGAGGCGGCCTTCTCGAAGAGGTCGGCGTACGCCTCGATCCGGTACATCTGCGACTGGGGACGGTGTACCGCCGACTTGAGCAGACCGAGGTCGCGCACCGCGATCTGCTGTCCGGCGCAGGCGAGGTCGGCCAGTTCGAGGACCTCTTCGGCTGTCAGGTACTTCATCTACTCCCCCAAGCGCTTCAGCAGCTCCGCGTGGCGCAGCGCGTATGTGGCGCCGAGCTTGCGCACAGCCTCCCGATCGACCTCCTGTTCCAGGTAGCGGTCGATCGCCTGAAGCACTACGGCGTGCATGCTGCGGCCCTCCTCCTCAGCACGGAGCTTGAGGGCCTCTTGCTGGTCGTCGCGGAGACGCAGGTTCATTGCCATACCGTAACGGTACCAATAATGGGGCCAGAATGGTACCGAATCACGTCAGGCCCGCACCGCCGCCGCGTGCAGGCGCGTAGCGACCCACGCCCCCACCGCCGCGACCCCCGCCATCGGCAGGAAGACCGCCGCGAAGGCCACCGGATGGGAGCCCGTGGACGTGGACGACGAGACGGCGTGGCCGACCGCGCCGCCGCCCAGCGCCGCGAAGGCCGCGCCGCCCGCGGCGAGGAGCAGGACGTTCGAGAGGCCGTCGGAGATCTGGAGGGCGGCGGAGTTCGCGCCGACCTCCTCGGGCGCGGAGAGCTTCATGAGCAGCACGCTCGTCGAGGCGATCACGGCCCCCATCCCGAGGCAGCCGAGCCCCCAGGCCGCCGCGACCACCCACACCGGCACGGCCGTGATCAGCACGCTCGGCGCCGTCGCGATGGCGATCGCGACCAGGACCATGCCGAGGACGACGAGCCGTTCCCGGTACGGCTCCGTCCACGGCCGGGCCTGGATCCAGGAGCCGAGGGCCCAGGTGAGGCCGCCCGCGGCGAGGGAGAGCCCGGCCAGGGTGGGGCTCAGGCCCCGCTGGGTGACCAGCATCAGCGGCACGAAGGACTCGGCGGCGATGAAGGCGCCCGCGGCGATGCCGCGGAGCAGGACGACGGACGGCAGACCGCGGGCAGCCCGGTAGGTGCCGTGCGGAAGGAGCCCGCGGACCGCGGGCACGAGGAACGCGATGCCGGCCGCCGCCGGCAGCAGGGAGAGCCAGCGCAGCTCCTGGCCGGCGTACTGGAGGAGCGCCGCACCCGCCGAGATGCCGAGCGCGAGCCGGATCCGGCGCCGGTCCCAGGGCGCGACGGGCGCGGTCGGGTCGGCGGGTCCCGAGGCGGTGCGGCGGATCGCGGGGAGGGCGAGGGCCAGCGGGAAGACGACGAGGACGGGGATGCCGACGAAGACCCAGCGCCAGCCGAGGTGCTCGGTGATCGTTCCGGCGGCGAGCGGTCCGACGACGGAGGGGACGACCCAGCTCGCGGCGAACGCGGCCATGATCGCGGGTCTGAGGTGCTCGGCGTAGGCCCGGCCGACGACCACGTACAACGCGACGATGACGAGCCCCCCGCCGAGGCCCTGGACGGCCCGCCCGAGGATGAACAGCCACATGGCGCCGGCGGTCCCGGAGAGCAGCAGTCCGGCGGCGAAGGCGCTGATGCCGGCGGTGAGCGGCGCGAGCGGCCCGAGGCGGTCGGACCACTGCCCGGCCAGGACCATGGCGAAGAGGCTGGTGGTGAAGTAGGCCGAGAAGGCGAAGGCGTAGAGGGGGATGCCGTTCAGCTCGCGGGCGGCCACGGGCATGGCCGTGCCGACGGCGGTCGCCTCGAAGGCGATGAGCAGGACGACGGAGACCATGCCGATACTGAGCGCCCGGTGGGCCGGACCGAGGACGGACCCCTTGGTGACGACGGTGTCGGCGCTGTCGACGGTGCTGACGTCGTGCGGGGCAGGGGGTCCGGGTCTCCCGGCGACGTCGGCGGCTATGCCTGCGTCCGCCTCGGCGTCGCGGGGTTCGAGGGCGCTCATTCCCCCAGAGTAAGAGGTGAAGATGTAAATGACCCCTGTCAGGAGTCCCGGAACGGCTCAGCCCTTGGACGTACGACGGACGTACCGCGGACGGCGCCACGAACAGCGCCACGGACCCACCGCGGACACACCGCGGCCCCACCGCGAACGCCCGACTGTGAACGCGATGTGGCAGCGCCATTGCAGTCCCGTGGCACGACCCCGGAACCTCTTGAGCCCCTCCCGGCCCCCGCCTACGGTCGTACTCGTTGCACCACACGACCGTGTGCCCGAGTGGTTGAGGGGCCGGCCTGCAAAGCCGGTTACGTCGGTTCGAATCCGATCACGGTCTCCAATGATCTTCTTTATGGGATCTTCACAAGCCCCACCCGCTCGGCTGCTGTCCTGACCGGGCCCGAAGATCGGATGCCTCCGGATCGGACTGAGCGGCCGCGCCGCCGCCTCGCGATCGTTCCGGATTCGCCCCAGCAAGTTCCACGCCCGCGGAAACACGCCGATCGCCGCCCTCCGGTTCCGCATCAGAGCACGGCTCACCGGGAATCACCCGCACTCGCGGGATCCTCACGATGCCCGCAGGCCCGCTTCACGTTCGCAACCGGGACAGCCCGGACTTCCCGGACCCCCGCCCTCCGCAGCCCACCCCGGCCGCACCTCCCGCGCGCGCCCCTTCGCCCCATCCTTGCCTCCCCCTCGCCTCGGACCCGCCTCCGCGCCTCGATAGGCTCGTCCCCGTCCGTCACCACGGGCGCACGGACGACGGGGGGCACGAACGGTGGAACAGTCGCGCGCACAGCACGAATCGGCGCGGCAGGAATCCGCGCGGCGGATCGGCCCGCACCGGCTGATCACCCGCCTCGATCCGCCCCGGACCGTCCTGCCCTGCCGCCGGTTCGTGGGCCGCACCGAGGACGGCGAGCACACCGTGCTGCTCAGCACCCCGCTGCCCGGCACCGATCCCGCCCGGTTCGCCGCGGAGGCCGACGCCGCCCGCCACCTCATCGGCCCGTGGGTCGCCCCGGTGACGAGCGTGGCCGGCCCCGGCGAGGCCCCCTGGTACGCGAGCCCGTACGTGCCGGCGCTCCCGCTGCCCGTGGCACTCGCCGTCCACGGCGGCCCGCTGCCCGAGAGCACCGTCCGCGCCGTCGGCGCCGCCCTCGCCGAGGCGCTGGCCGCCGCGCACGGCCAGGGCCTCACCCACGCCGGGGTGTCCCCCGCCGCCGTCCTGCTCACCGCGGACGGGCCCCGGCTGACCTGCTTCGGCGCGGTACGGGCAGCCTCGGCCGACGGCGAGCCGCGCACCGGCCTGCCCGGCCTCGACCCGGGGGCACTCGCCCCCGAACAGGCCGCGGGGGGCCGCCCGCGGCCGCCGGGCGACGTCTTCGCGCTCGGCGCGGTCCTCGCGTACGCCGCCACCGGTCACACCGTGCCCGAACGGGACGAACTCCCGCCCGCCCTACGCCCGGTGATCGCGTCCTGCCTGGCCCGCGACCCGGCCGACCGGCCGACGGCGGCCGCCCTGATGACCGCGCTCGCCCCGCCGACGACGCACGGGACGGTCCTGAACTCGGCCGGCTCGCTCCTCGCCCCGGGCTGGCTGCCGGGCCGGGTGGTGGCGGCGCTCGCCCGCCAGTCCTCGGAACTCCTCGCCGCCGAACTCCCGGAGCCGGCAAGGGCCTGAAGCCCGAGCGCCCCTCTTTCCCTCTTCCCGCCCTCCCCCGGACCTGACGGACCTCATCCATGCTGTCGCCCCTGACCCACGACGACCCGGCCGCGGTCGCCACGTACCGACTCATCGCCCGCCTCGGTTCCGGCGGCATGGGCACGGTCTATCTGGCGCGCACCCCCGGCGGTCGTACCGTCGCCCTGAAGACCGTGCACGCGCGGCTCGCCACCGACCCGGCGTTCCGGGCCCGTTTCCGGCTGGAGGCGGACGCGGCGCGGATCATCGGCGCCCGCCACGGCGCGGCCGTCGTCGACGCGGACCCGCTGGCCGAGACGCCGTGGCTGGCCACCGAGTACGTCCTCGGCCCGCCGCTCGACGACGCGGTGGCGCTCGGCGGCCCGCTCCCCGAGCCGACGGTCCGCGCCCTCGGCGCGGCGCTCGCCGGGGCGCTGGCGCAGCTGCACTCCTCGGACGTGGTGCACCGGGACCTCAAGCCCTCGAACGTCCTCGTCACCGCGTACGGACCGAAGATCATCGACTTCGGCATCGCGCGGGCGGCCGGTGACGACCATCTGACCCGCACGGGAGCGGCGGCCGGCACGCCCGCGTTCATGTCGCCGGAACAGGCGAGCGGGCAGGAACACCCGCCCGCGGGCGATGTGTTCGCGCTCGCCGGCGTCCTGGTCTTCGCCGCGACCGGCCACGGCCCCTTCGGTACGGGCTCCGCCGCCGACCTCCTGTACCGCGTCCGCTACGCGGAGCCCGACCTCACCGGCGTACCGGAGGCACTGCTCCCGCTCCTGACGGCCTGCCTGTCGAAGGACCCGTCGGCCCGCCCCACCACCAGCACGCTGATCGACCGGCTCCACGACGGCCACGGCGAGTTCGCCGACCATCTGCCGCCCCTGCTGCTCACCGACATCGCCCGCCGAGCCACGGACGTCTGGCTCCACGCCCCCCACCGCCTGCCGGCCCCGGCGGGTTCGGTGGGCTCGGCTGTGGCGGAGACGGTGGCGAGCGCGCCGCTCTCGCGGCGGCGGCTGTTCTCGGTGGGCGGCGCGGCACTGTTCGGGGCGGCGGGAGCCGGGGGCGGGGTGTGGGCCTGGCTGGGTTCGGACAACGACGCCGACGGTACGGCGGGCAAGAGCGGCGTCACCGCAGGCCCCACAGCCATCCCCGCCACCACCGCCTCTGACGGCGCGCCCGCCGCTCTGTGGCGGGGCGAGTCCCTGGACCGCGAGGAGAGCGTCACGCCGCTGCTCGCCGGGGGTGTCGTGGGGTTCGCGGAGACGGCGTCGTTCCGGGCATTCGATCCGCAGAGCGGGGCGGTGCTGTGGGAGGACACGATGGCCTCCGACCCCAAGCAGATCACCACGGACGGCACGAACTTCTACACGTCCACCTACCCGGTCGACGGACCGTCCGCCCTGCAGATCGGTACGCTCGCCGCCCGCACCGGCAAGGCGGCCGCCGGGACGATCACGCTCAAGGGCTTCGAGGGCTCCCAGTTCGGTACGGAACTCCTCACCGCCGCGGGCGGCGTGCTCTACGCCTCGTCCCGGGTGGGCAGCAGGAACGACGAGGACGACAAGACCGGCTGGCATCTGATCGCCGTCAACCTGCGTACGGGCAAGGAGGCATGGCGACAGCCCCACACGGACACCAATGCCCGCCCCTGGCTCGCCCAGGTGGCCGGCGGCCGGCTGATCCTGGGCAAGAACAGCAGTGACCGGGAATCCTTCCTCGTCCAGGCTCGCGATACGCAGACCGGACGCCAACTGTGGCAGCGTCGCCTGCCGCTGAAGGACTCCGAGTCCTTCAAGCCCGGCCAGCTCGCGATCGACGAGCAGCACGCGTACTTCGGCGGGGACCGTCTCCGGGCGCTGCGTCTCACCGACGGCAAGATCGCCTG
The DNA here is from genome assembly GCF_014451325.2 of Streptomyces sp. CB02980. Lineage (GTDB taxonomy): Bacteria > Actinomycetota > Actinomycetes > Streptomycetales > Streptomycetaceae > Streptomyces. The sequence goes on from NZ_JACSCH020000016.1 coordinate 136,336, forward strand.
GGAGTACGGCTCCGGCTCCGCCACCACCTCCTACGGCGTGCCGGCCGTCTCGGGCGGGGTCGTCTACGCACAGGAGAACAGGGACGCCCCGGGGCTTCTGGCCGTCACGGCCGACTTCGGCATCAGGCGCTGGACGGAGTCACCCTCCGGCCGCTCGCTGACACCCGACTTCTTCGCCACTCCCGTGGTCGGCGAGAGGTACGTGTACGCGCCCGTACGGGGCGGGCTGAGCGCGGTCGACCCGGACACCGGCCGCTCGGTCTGGGTGTTCCCGACGGACGCCACCCGGTTCGTCACCGACAAGGAACGGACACGCATCATCGGCGCGGGCGAGACGTCCGTCGTGGCCATCCCCCTCGCCTGATCACTCCCCGCCCCGCTCCTCGATCCTCCCCGACCGGAAAGAAGCCCCGTGACCACGCAACCCCTCGCCACCGGCGACCCGCTCCGGCTCGGCCCGTACCGGCTGCTCGGCGTCCTCGGCGAAGGCGGCATGGGCAAGGTGTACGTCGGCCGGGACGGCGACGGTGCCCCCGCGGCCGTCAAGGTCCTGCGGCCCGAACTCGCCCACGACCAGCACCTCGCCCAGCGCTTCGTCCGCGAGGCCGACATGGCGCGGGCCGTCACCAGCAAGGGCGTGGCCCGGGTCCTCGGGGCGCAGACCGAGGGCGGACGGCCGTGGATCGCCGCCGAGTTCCTGGCCGGGCCGACGCTCGACGAGGCGGTCCGGGCGTACGGACCGATGGACGTGCCGGCGGTCCGCGCGCTCGCGGCCCAGCTCGCCCACACGCTCCACGACATCCACGCGGCCGGTCTGATCCACCGCGACCTCAAGCCCGCGAACATCGTGCTCACCTCCACCGGTCCGCGGATCATCGACTTCGGCATCGCCCGCCCCGAGCACGGCCTCACGCTCACGACGACGGGCCAGATCCCGGTCACCCCGGGGTACGGGGCTCCCGAGCAGGTCCTCGGACAGCGGGTCGGACCGGCCTCGGACGTCTTCTCGCTCGGCGCGGTCCTCGCGTACGCGGCGAGCGGCCGGCGCACCTTCGACGGCGCCCACGTGCCGGCCGTCCAGTACGAGGTCGTCCACGGCACCCCGGACCTGAGCCTGGTCCCGCCGGAGCTTCAGGACCTGATCGGGCCGTGCCTGGCGAAGGACCCGGCGTACCGCCCGCAGCCTCCGCAGGTCGCGCAGGCCTTCGCCCCGCCGAAGGGCGCGGACCGGGCCTGGCGCAAGGGTCCGCTCGCCGATGACATCAAGCGGCGCGAGACGGCCACGAAGCGCCTAACCGCGCCCGCGGACACCGTCGTACCGTCCGGCTCGCCGTCCCGGCGCCGCTTCCTCACCGGCGCCGCCGTGGGCGTGGCGGTCCTGGGCGCAGGTGGCGGGGCGGGCGCCTGGTGGCTGAACCGCGGCGAGGAGAAGTCGCCCACGGCCGATGTGCCACCCGCCGCGGCAACCCCCGAGGCCGCGTTCGTCTCGGCCATCGACATGAAGCCGGGCGAGTCCCCGAAGGCACTGTGGGGACCGCTCGACGTGGCGGCGGCCGAGGGCGAACTGCCGCTGCCCGTACGGGATGTGGTGATCGTGCAGGCGAAGACGGGCGGCCTCCTCGCCCTGTCCGTCACGAACGGCAGGGAACGCTGGCGTGCCAAGGACATCGACGCGGACGCCGGTTTCGTCTCCGTCGCCGACCGGCTCGTCGTCGGTGTCGACAGGAACGGCGTCCTGAGCGCGTTCGTCGCCTCCACCGGCGCCCCCGTCTGGCAGACGCAGTCCGACGTCGACGACGTCCTCGCCGCGGACGACACGCACGTCTACCTGGTGACGAAGGACAACGAACTACGGGCCGTCGACGCCTGGACCCTGGCCACCACCTGGACGCGCCCGATGACGTCCCCGCGCTCCCAGAACGGCCCCGCGCGGGCGGCCGTGGGAAGGAAGCGGCTGGTGATCCACGGCAGGGACGGCCACTGCGCCGCCCTGTACACGGCGACGGGCGAGACGGACTGGGAGATCAAGGACCAGGGCACCGACGGCCAGGCCCCGGCACTCGGCGCCAACAACGCCGCCTACTTCGGCGGCCGCAAACTGACGGCCCGCCGACTCGACCGCGGCGACTTCCTGTGGGAGGAGGAGGCCAGCACCACGGGCGTCTGGGGCACGCCGACCGCCACCGGCGACCTCGTCTTCGCGATGAACAGGTACAACGCCTACCGGTACTCCACCATGCGCGACGTGCGCTTCCCCGTCTCCGACTGGTACGAGGTCATGGACGGAACGGGCCCCGGCACCGTCAACCCGCCGGCCGTCGAGGGCGCGACGGTCTGGCTCCACTCCCCGGACAACAGCCACATACAGGTCGTCCACAAGGCCACCCACGCACGCCTCTTCGTCATCGAGATGAAGCGCCAGGGCACCTACCAGCTGGCGAGCGGCGGCAACCGGGTCTTCATCGCCCGGGGCGGCCGGATCGGGGCGCTTCCGGTGCTCGGGGTGTAGGTCGCCTCACGGCCGCGCCGTCGCCGGTACGCCCTCGACCAGCTCCGTGCCCGCACATCCCAGCTCGGCGGCCACATGCCGGGCCGCCGCGTTGGTGAGGGTGATCTGCTCGTCCCTGATCGCCGGGTGATCGGCCTCGTTCTCGTCCGCCCGGTCCAACTCGGCGACGAGAACGATCTCGTGGGCCGGCGCGGGCATCCGGCAGGTGAAGTAGATGGAGGCGTGGAGGAGGGCGGACGTGGCCCGTCGGCCGGTGGAATAGAACGTCGCGAATTCCTTCACAGCATCGCCCTTGGGGACCGCGAGGGCCTCCCGGAGGGTGATGCCCAGGACGTTCTTCTCGTCCCCGGCCGTCTCCAGCTTGCAGAACGGAATGTCCCGCATCCGCTCCTTGCCGCTCTGCGGCGTCCGGGCCGCCTTCCTCAGGTCCGTGAGGACCCTCTCCGGCTCGGATCCGTCACTCGTCAGCGACGCGCCCTTGCCCGCGATGGCGTCCAGCGCGGAGGTCACAGCGGGATCACCGGCGAATCCACCGCACACCTCCGAAGCCGACTGCCCCTTGGCCGTCGCGTCGTCGCCCCCGGAGGAACAGGCCGTCGCGGACAGGGTGAGCAACACCAGCCCTGCCCAGACGCCCCGTGCGCGGATCGCTGTCATCTGACCTTTCCGTCCTTCTTCTCGTTGTACGGGTCGGGCAGGGAGTCGTCCCTGACATGGCCCCTGCTGTCCTTCACGTACTTGGTCAGCTCCTCCTCGAGGATGTTGCTGTCGTCCTCGCTCCAGCCGGGAGCCCTCGCGTACGCCTGGCCCGGCATGAGCGCGTTACTCTTGCCCGATGCCAGTGCCTCGTCCTTGAGGTCGTCGGACTTCTTCTTCAGAAGCTCGTCCTCCGAGTACTTCTCCGCGATGTCGTCGGCCTCCATGCCGATCAGGGTCGTGACGGCGCCGCCGACGGTCTCCGCGGCCAGCGGAACCAGTACACCGGCAGCGCCACCTGTCAGAGCGACGACGCCTCCCGCCGCTGCCGCGCCGACTCCGAACTTGACCCATTCCGTCGTACGCTCGACGGCCTTCTTGTGCTCCTCGGAATCGATCGTGTACTGCTGATCGATCTGCCCCATCCTCGACTGGTCGAAGATCGCGTGGGTCTCCGCGCCGATCCGCAGGGTCGTCTTGGCGTCGGTGAGGTCCAGTTCACGCGCCGGCCCTGAGCCGGGCTTGGGGGCGACCTCGTCCATGACGCTCGTCGTGTAGACCGTCTGGGCGGCCGACAGCGTTGCGTGACCGGTCTCGCTCTGGCTGACCGTGCCGAGGAAGCTGACCGCGTCGCCCCGGTTGAACAGCAGGCTGTCCTCGAACTCCGCGCCGAACCGGGGCTCGCCCTTCTCGTTGGGCCGCGCGCCGAACGGCGAGTTCGGCATGGGATCCGTCGACGTCTCGTTCTCCTGCTCCAGGGAGCGGTTGAACTCGTCGATGTAGGCGGCGCCCATCTTGCCCAGGCTGTCGTCGATGCCCGGCTGCTGGTGCATGAACTTCGGGTCGCTGCCGTACCGCTCGACGACCTTCTGCATGACCTCCGCGTTGTCCTTGTTCCGTACGTCCTTGAGACCCTCGGTCTCGGCGTCGTACGGGTGGCCGGTGGTCGCGGACTCCAGGGCGTGGCCGAGCGCGTTGTAGCCGGGCTCCTTGACCCTGTCACCCTTGTCGTTGAGCTCCTCGGGCCACTCGCGGTCCTTGGTGAAGTAGTCGAACGGGTCGAGCTTCTTGTTGTCCTTGGTGTTCTCGGGCGTCAGGTCGATGCTGCTGTTGAAGAAGTCCGTCGACGCCTTGGGGTTGTGCCCGAGCCCCTCCATGAAACCGATCATGGGGTCGTTGCCGAGGTCGCCGCCCTGCCAGTTCAGGTGGCTCGGCATGCCGCCCATGGCGTGCCAGGCCCGGTCGGCCGGCAGGCGTCCGTCGTGCGTCATCTTCCGCTCGGTGACGACGAGTCCGTTGCCGTAGTCCTTCAGGAACTTGTCGTCGTAGTCGCCGACCCGCATCAGGTTGCTCATGACCTGGAAGCCGTACGGGCTGGTGCCGCGCGTCTGGATGGGCTCGCCGCCGGCCTTGATGACGTCGGCCTTCCACTGCTCCATCTCGGGGCTGGTGGAGTGGGTCGCGGTGGCGAGCGTCAGACTCCAGTTCGTCTGGAGTTCCTTCAGCTTGTCCCGGTGGTCGACGCCGAGCCGGGAGCCGTCGCTCGGGTCGCCCATGTCGGCCCAGTACTCCATGCTGCCCTTCGGCCCGACCTCCAGGGCGAACTTCTCGGCGAAGTACGGGTCCTTCTGGTTGGCCTTGAAGAGGGCGTTGAGCCTGTCGATCTCCGCCGGGGTGGCCTCGTCGCCCTTCTTGTACAGCTCGTAGGCGGCGTGCGCGTCCTCGGCGTCCTGCGCCTTGGAGGCGGCGGCGAGCGAGTCGTAACCCGTCCCGGAGAAGTTGTTCTTGTCCGTGCCGACGAGTCCGCGCAGCGCGCGCGATGCCACGTCGTCGGCGTTGTTCGCCCGGTCGATCGCGGCCTTGATCGCCGCATTCATCGCCTCGAAGTCGGCCACCTCGGGCTTGGGCCCGTCGTAGTTCTTGGACCGGCTGTCGGGACGGATCAGATGGCTGACGACGCCGCCCTGGTCAATGCGCATGCCCTTTCCGGGGGCCTCCGCGACCAGCTTCTCCAGCTCGCTCTTCGCCGCCTGGAACTCGGTGTGGGCGTCCCGCAGGATGTTGCGGATACTGGTCGCCCCTATGAGGGCGTCGCCGAACTCCTTGGCGGTCTTCTTGACGAACGCCTGGGTCACCCCGGCGTTCTCACCCTTCCAATCGGCCTTCTCCGCCTTGCCCTTGAGGCCGGTCTCGGCCTTGTCCTTGCTCTTCTCCAGCTTGGACACCGCCTCCGACCAGACCGAGGAAGCCTCCTGGAGGCTTCCGAGCCGAGCGTGGAGAACCTGTTCGAACTTCAGCATCTAACGTCCCTCGTCAGCCGTTTCCGCGCCGTGCCGTCGACTTACTTGAAGTGCTGGTCGATCGTGGACATGGAGAAGTTCGTGATCAGCACTTCCTCATGGTTGGCGTGGCTGGTGACCGTGTCCTCAAGGTGGTTGTGGATGTGCGCACACGCACTGATGAGAGTCTCGGCCTGGTCCCGCCACATGTCCCACATGGTCCACATCGCCGATCCGGTCTGGAACCCGTCGCCATCAAGGCTCTTGGCCGCCGCGTCCGTCTGGGCGCCCGCGTGGAAGGCGTCCCGCTCGAACCAGTGGAACAGCTCCTGGGCCTCGTTTCCGATGGCCTTGAGATCGGCGGACGTCACCTTGTAGTCACTGGGACCACCCCCGCCGCCGCCTTCGGCGGGCACGCCGTTGAGCCTCATCGCCGCGGTCTCGCCGCGGACTTGGCTCCACTCCTCGTCGAACGACATCAGGTTCCCCCATGTAAGTCACGGATGGTGAGCGGCAGTGCAGGGATGAACTCAGCTCCGCCGCGACCGGAGTACGTATACGGCGACGGCGGCACCGATCAGCACGGCCGCGCCGATGCCGAGGCCGATCCAGAGGCCGGTGTTGCCGCCGTCTTCGCTCGACGCCTGCGGCGCCTGAGCAGGGGCGGCGCTGGTCTCCACCGGACCGGGGTCGGCCGCGGGCGGGGTCCCGGAACCGGAAGGCGTGGCGGTCGCGGTCTCGGGCGCGGCCTCGGCGAGGTCGTCGATGGGGCGCACGTCGGCCGGACCGGGGTCACCCGGCGTCTTCAGCGCACGGAGCGGGCGGACGGCGCCGAAACCGACGTAGTCGCTGCGCTTGGGGCCCTCGGTCGGCGGCGAGATGGTGTTGAGCATGACCTTGAGGACCTGGTTGTTGGTCCAGTCGGGGTGCTTCGACCACACGAGCGCGGCGGCGGCCGAGGCGAGGGCCGTCGCGTCACTGGTGCCGGTGGAGGTGCAGACACCGGAGCCGCAAGCGGTGACCACGTCCTTACCCGGTGCCACGACGTCGACCTGGGGGCCGTACTGGGACTCGGGAATGCGCTTCAGTTTCTGGTCGACGGCACCGACACCGACGACACCGGGGGTCGCTCCCGGGTACTCCACCCTGTTGTTCTTGTGACCGGTGTTGCCGACCGAGGCGAAGACCAACGCCCCCTTGTCCAGGGCGTACTTCACGGCGTCGCTGAGCTGCTGCGAGCCCGACGGGGCGCCCTGCGAGATGTTGATGACCTTGGCGCCGGCGTCGGCGGCGAAGCGGATCGCCTCGGGCATGAACCTGTTGAACCGCCTGTCGGACTCCGCCTGGCTGATCGCGCCCTTGTCTCCTCCAGGCACGCGAATCGGAAGGATCTTCGCGTCCGGCGCCAGCCCGAAGGCCCCCTTACCGCCGTCGGCTTCGCCCGTGCCCGCGATGAGGCCGGCCATGCCCGTGCCGTGTCCGAGGTAGTCGGTGCGCTCGTCACCGGCCTTGTCCGTGGCAAGGTTCTTGCCCTTGAGCACCTGCCCCTGGAGATCCGGGTTGTTCTGGTCCACACCCGTGTCGATGACCGCGACGGTCACGCCCTTGCCGGTGCTGAGCTGCCAGATCTCCTCCGCGCCCATCGCGGTCAGGTGCCACTGCCGGTCACGGACGCCCTCCGCGTGCGCGGGGACGGAAGCGATGCCCACCAGCAGCATCCCCAAGGCGGCCGAGGCGGTGACTCGGGCACGGCTCCGACGAATACTGCTGGTACGCATCTGCTTCCTCGCGCTGATCAGTCGATGACGGGCGGCGCCACGCGGCGCCCCTGCTGCCAGGTCTCTTCGTCCTCGACCAGGTAGTCGGGACGCTCTCCGTTCGTCTCCTCGCGCTCGCCGGGCTGCTGCGTGGAGCCTCCGCGCACGAGGCCGGAGCCGCCGGGCGTGAAGGGTCGCGCGCCGCCGCCGGTGGCACTGGCGCGCTGCGCCTTGCCGCCGACGACTCCGCCGGCCTCGCCGGCGAGACGGCGTCCGCCGGTGATGCCGTGCTGTCCGGCGCCCATGCCGCTACCCATCGGGCCGCCCATGCCGCCGCCCATGGGCGCGCGGCCCATGCCCGAGCCGTTGCGGCCCTGCTCGGTGCCGATGACGGTGCTGCGCGGGAGTCCGGTCTGGGGACGCCCCTGCGCGTTGGGCACGGCCTTGCCGCCGCTGATGCCCTCGCGGGGACCGCCCAGCGGGCCGGGACCCGTCGGAAGGCCGCGCGTGGTGCCCATCGGGTTGCGCGTGCCGCCGGTGACGGGACCGGTGGGAGGCAGTGCCCCGGGTCCGCCCTTCGACGGGAGCGGGGGCATGCCGGGGGTGGTCATGAACGGAGGCGCGCTGCCGTCCGGCTTGGTGATCGGCGGCGGGGTGCCCGGGGTCTGCGTCGTGGGTCCGGGCAGGGTGGTCGGCGGCGTCTTGGTGTCGACGCTGTCGATGCCGAGGTCCACGGGGACGTCGGGCCTGACCTCGGAGGGAAGGACATGCGTCGGCCCGGGCTTGTCCTGAGAGGGCAGGACGATGTGTGTGTCCGGCGTGGTGCGGGTGTCCGGCGTGGTGCGCGTATCCGGCTGCGAAGGCGTGGTGTGCGTCCCGGTCCGCGTATCCGGATTCGTGGAGGACCTCTGGCCCTGCGACGAGGAGCCGGGGGACGTGGAGACCTCCCGAGAACCCGCGTCGGCCGGCACGAAGTCCCCCGGCGGCGGCGGAAACGTCGGCGGCTGGACGCTCGTCATGTGGAAGCCCGACCAGAAGTACGCGGACGAGAGCTTCCGCATCTCGTCCTCCGCCGCCCGCTTGGTCTCGGCCTCCTTGGCCAGAATGGCCTGGAGGTCCTCGCTCGCGGAGATCGACCTCTGCGCGTCACGGGCAACGCCTGCCGCGTCGGGGTCGTTGTGGTACTTCTGCGCGGCAGCCAGGTTCGCCTTGGCGGACTCGTGGGAGGTGTAGCGCGGCATGGCGCTCTTGGCACTGGCGATGGCCGATGCCGTCTTGTGCATCTCCAGGGCCCCGTTGTCGCTGTACTCACTGAGCGACTTGGTCGAGCTCACCACGCCTTCGGCCCATACGTTGAAGGCCTTCTCGGCTTCGCCCTCCCATTCCACACGGGTCGAGCGGTTCTTGAGCTGGTCCGCGATCTCCAGCAGCTTATCGGCCGCCGCCTTCAAGCGGTCGCCCGCGATCCTCACACCGGATTCGCTGGCCTCGTCCAGCCAATCCAGCATCTGCTGGTGCGTCATGGAGGCGAAATCGGTTCCGCCGCCTCCGCCGCCGCCCTCTGCTGGCCTCATCCTTCGCCTCTTCCCCGTGTCCCCGACATTCCGTCCACGCCCGTCCTAGCGGAGGGAGCCGACTCCGTCGCCCGTCTCGTCGTTCCCGGTCTCCGGGACGCGCCCCGCCTCGCGGTCCGCCTTCGTCTTGGCGTCATCGGTCCGCTGGTGAATGTTGATCATCTTCTGCTTGACGTCGTCGTCCATCTGCTCGAAGCCGTCCTTCGACGCGACGACCGCGATGCCAAGGCCCTCCAGGCAGTCCTGCAGCAGGCCGGAGAGCTCCGTCAGCTGCCCGAGGACGGTCTCGTACGAGGTGTAGATGCTGCTCGCCTCGCCCCAGGCCGCACCCCCGCCGCCGAACTTGACGCGCCCCAACGGCTCGGCCTTCATCTTGCCCGTGCCGGCCTCCGAGGAGGTGAGCATCTCGATCAGACCGTCGATGCTCGTCTTGAACTCGGACATGGTCTCCGAGTTGTAGCGCACCGCGTCGGCGCTCATCGGCTGCATCCCGTACCCGCCCCCGTCCACGTAGGCTTGCATGCCCGCGTCCCTCCCCCGTCGAACTACCGTCCGCACCCTGCAGAGTCCAGAAGTCCACTGTAGTCAGGAACGACGACAGTGCGCACCTCCGGGTTGCACAAGCAACGGACATCACAGGGTTACGAATTGGGTACGGCCACCGCTGCCTGAGGGCGGATCGGGAGGCGGTTGACCGGGCGGCCCGTCGCCGCGCGTACCGCTGAGGCCACTGCGGCGGGTGAGGTGACGACCGGGATCGCGCTCGCCGCCTTCGCGCCGAACGGCGCGACGACGTCTCGCTCTTCGACGAGTTTCACGATGCGAATGTCCGGGGCGTCCAGGGATGTCGGGAGTGCGTAGCCGGTGAAGTCGGGGTGCCGGACCAGGCCCCGGGCGGTGCGGAGGTTCTCCGTGAGGGCCGCGCCGACGCCCTGGGTGACGCCCGCCTCGATGCGAGTGGCGAGCTGGGCCGGGTTGAGGACGCGGCCGACGTCCTGGGCGACGGCCATCTCCACGACGCGTACGGCACCGAGTTCGATGTCCACGTCGACCACCGCGCGGATCGCGCAGAACGCGAGGCCGACGAACGCGTCGCCCTGGCCCGCCTCGTCCAGCGGCTCCGTCGGGTGCGGGCGGCACTGGGCGGTGGCCCAGAGCTCCTTGCCGTCCATCGCCTCCGTGACGGTCGTCGAGAGCACCCCGTCGTACGAGGTGATCTTGCCGTCGGTGATCTGGAGGAGCTCCGTCGACATGCCGAACTGGTGGGCCAGCGGCTGGAGAAGCTGCGTACGGACCATCTTCGCGGCCCGCTCCACCGCCCCGCCGGAGACCCAGGTGTGGCGGCCGTGGGCCGCGGGTCCCGCCGGCGGCTGGTCGGTGTCGACCGGAGCCACGTGGACCTCGTCGATGCCGAGCGTGTCCTGCACGATCTGGCGGGCGAGCGTCGAGAAGCCCGAACCGGTGTCCACGGCCGAGCAGATGACCGTCGCCACGCCGTCCTGGACCCGCACGGTGGCCGTCGAGACCTCGTCCGTGCCCTCGGCGCCCAGCATGTGCACCATGCCCAGCGCGTAGCCCACGCCCCGCCGCACCGCGCCCGGTTCGCCCGCGCCCTCGGGGCCGCCGGGCAGCAGCCACTCGCCCTCCGGGGTGTCCTTGGGGAGCGGAGGGAGCGGGAAGTCGCGTACCGCGGCGAGGAGTTCGGCCACCGGGGCCGGGCAGGTCACCGTCTGGCCCGTCGGCAGGATGTCGCCGGTCGACATCACGTTCCGCATGCGCAGCTCCGCCGGGTCCACGCCCAGTTTCGCCGCGAGTTTGTCCATCTGCGCCTCGTACGCCGCGCACACCTGCATCGCGCCCTCGCCCCGCACATGGCCGGACGGCGGGTTGTTCGTACGGACCGCCCAGCCCTCGACGAAGGCGTGCGGGACGACGTACGGGCCGCAGGCGAAGGCCACGGCCGCCGCGAGCGACTCCGACGAGGAGTCGGCGTACGCGCCCGCGTCGAGCAGGATCTGCGCCTCCACCTTCACCAGGCGTCCCTCCGCGTCCGCGTGGTGCCGGTAGCGCAGCAGGGCGGGGTGCCGGTGGGCGTGGCCGAGGAAGGACTCCTCGCGCGTGGCGGTGAGCTTGACCGGGCAGCCGGTGCGCAGCGCCAGCAGGCCCAGCGGGATCTGGAACCCCGGGTCCTCGCGGTCGCCCGTGGCGCCGGGTACGCCGGTCACCACCAGCTTGACCTGCTCCGGCGGAAGGCCGAAGCAGGCGGCGGCCAGGTCCCGGTCGGTGTGCGGGTCGGTCGAGGCGGTGTAGAGCTCCACCCCGCCGTCCGGGCGCGGTACGGCCAGGCCCGCCTCGGCGCCGATCGGCGCCGGGTCCTGGCGCCCGATCCGGTACAGGCCCTCGACGACGATCTCGCCCGTCACGTCCGGGTCGCCGAAGCGCAGCGGGATGTGCCGGATCAGGTTCCCGTCGGGGTGCAGCGCCTCGGCCGCGAACGCCTTCTCCGGGTCCGTCACCGGGTCGAGCACCTCGTACTCGACGGCGATCGCGGCGGCCGCGAGCCGGGCCGTGTCGGGGTGGTCGGCGGCGACTGCGGCGATCGCCTCGCCGTGGTGCCGGACCAGGTCGGCGGCGAACACCGGCCGGTCGGCGACCCGTCGGCCGTACGTCGCCGCGCCCGGCACGTCCGCGGCCGTCACCACGGCCCGTACGCCCGCCATGGCGGTGGCGGCGCTCGTGTCGACGGAGACGATGCGCGCGTGCGGGTGCGGGGAGCGCAGGATCGCGGCCCAGAGCAGCCCCTCGGCCCACAGGTCGGAGGCGTACGGGAAGGTGCCCTCGGTCTTCGCCCTCGCCTCGGCCTGCGGGAGCGAGGTGCCGAGGCCGTGCGCGGCCGGCTCCTGACCCAGGGCCCCGGGGGTGTCGAGGACCGGGATCGTGGGAACGGCGGTGATCGCGTCGCTCACGCCATGCCTCCGTCGTGCGGGTGGGGAATCTGGTGCGGGACCCGGGGCTCTTCGGCGGCCTCGGACGCGGTGGCCGCGGCGCTCGCCTCGCGCTCGGACACGACGTCCCGTACGGCGTCGAGGACGCCCCGGTAGCCGGAACAGCGGCACAGGTTGCCCGCGAGCGCCTGGCGGGTCTCGAGTTCGGTGGGGGCGTGGTTGCCCGCAAGGAGGTCATGCACGGTCATGCACATGCCGGGGATGCAGAAGCCGCACTGGACGGTGCCGCACTTGGCCATGGCCCGCTGTACGTCCGAGGGCTCTCCGTCGACCGCGAGGCCCTCGACCGTCCGCACCTCGCTCCCGGCGGCGGTCGCCGCGGGGACCAGGCAGGAGGCGACGAGCCGGCCGTCGACCTGCACGTTGCACGCACCGCACTCGCCCTGCGAGCAGCCGTCCTTCGCCCCGGCGAGGCCGAGGCGCTCACGCAGGACGTAGAGCAGCGACTCGCCGATCCAGGAGCCGGTGACGGGGCGGTCGGCGCCGTTGACCCGGAGGGTGTACGAGGTGTGGGGGTGCTCGTCGCTGTCGGTGGAGGCGGCGAGGCTCGCGTCGGGCGCGGCAGGCGCGGCGGGGTTCGCCGCAGCGGGCTCGGGGGCGATGTCCGCCTCCGGCGCCCGGCCGGACGCGTCGGAGGGGTCGGACGCGTCGGCCGTGTCCGGCTCACCGTCCGTCTCCCGCGCCTCCGACGGCTCCGCCGTCCCGCTCGCCGGGCTCGCGCCCCGCTCCTCCCCGGCTTCCGCCGCGGCGCCGGTGCCGGCGGTGTCCGCCGCAGCCTCCGCGACCGCTTCCGCGATCCGTTCCACGACCGGTTCGGCGGCCGGCTCCTCCGGCAGTGCCCACGGGGCCGGGGCGCCGCCCGGCAGGGTCGCCGGGGCCTCCGCGTACGGCCGGACGGCCGAGGCGCCGAAGTCGCCCGACTCCTCGGCGGAACCCGCCTCTTCGGCCACCTCGGACATGTCCGGTACGACCGGAATCTCCCACTGGCCCGTGGTGCCAGAGGCGGCGGACGCCGTCGTCTCCGTCATCTCCGTGAAGCGCCACTCGGACGTCGCGTGCGGGTCCTGATCGAAATGCTCGGCGTACTCCGTGCGCCCGGCGTGCCCTGCCTGGCCGGCCGCATACCCGGCCTGCTCAGCGGCGTACCCGCGCTGCCCGGCGTACCCGCCCTGCTCGCCGTAGCCGCCCTGCTCCGCGTACTCCGTCCCGTCGAAGTACTGCGTCTGCTCCGCCTGCGTCGGCAGGTGGACGTTCCAGGCACCCGTCGCCGACGGGTCGGTCACGGCCGGGGTGAGCGGCTGCAGCGGGGTGATCATCGGCGGTACGTAGCCGTGGCCGGGCGCCTCCAGGGGGACGCCGTCGAGCATGAAGTCGGGCGGCAGCTGGACGAACGCGGTGGCGTCGCCGTCGTACCCCTCGCTCTGCGGGATCGGCTCCCAGCCGCCGGAATCCTGCTGCTGACGCTGCTGTTCGTTGCTCACGACAGTGCCCTCCCCAGTGCCCGTCGGGCGAGTGCGGCGACGGTGCGCCGCAGGTGCAGTACGGCCGGGGGCAACACTTCGTCGCCCGGCGGGTCCGGGATGCAGGCGGCGGCGACGTACTCGCCGAAGGCCGCGAGCGCCTCGGGGGCGAGCCCCCGGTCGTTGTCCCAGTCCACCAGCGAGGCGATCCAGCGCTCGGCCTCCAGCGGGCGCAGCGGCATCGGCGCGACGGCGCCGACCGCGCAGCGCACCCCGCGCCTGGCCGGGTCGAGGACGACGGCGACGGAGGCGGTGGCACGGGCCGGTCCGGTCCGGCCGGTGGCCTTGACGAAGACCTGCGGGGCGTGGAGCAGGGGGACGCGGACGAAGGCGACGAGTTCGCCGGGGGCCAGCAGGTCGCGGCCGGCGAGCAGGTGGGAGACGGGGATCTCGCGGCTGCCGAGCGGTCCGAGGACGACCAGGTCGGCCTCCAGGGCGGCGAGGACGGGCAGCGAGTCGCCGGTGGGCGCGGCGGTGACGACGTTGCCGCCGAGGGTGCCCGCGTTGCGGATCTGGGGCGGTCCGGCGGCGCGGGAGGCGGCGGCGAGGGCGGGGATGAGGGCGGCGAAGTCGGGGCGGCCCATGCGCGCGTGGGTGAGGCCCGCGCCGAGCAGTGCGTGGCCGTCCTGGTACTGCCAGCCGCGGATCTCGTTGATGCGGCTCAGACCGACCAGTCCGGCGGGGCGGAGCTGCCCCTTGTTGACGGCTGCCATCAGGTCGGTGCCACCGGCGACGGGGACGGCGGCCGGCATGGCCGTGAGCGCTGCCACGGCCTCGTCGAGCGAGGCGGGCAGCGTCACGGACTGCGCCGTCTGTGGTGCGTGCGTGGTCAACCCGCTGCCCCTTCCCGGTGTCCCGGTGGTCCCCGAATGTGCCCGGCGGTCGCGCCTGCGTGTGGGCGTACCGTACGTGCTCACAGGCCGGACGTGGCAACTCTGGCACATCTTCCGAGCGGTCCGGCGCGAGGGCCCGTGAAGGACTGTTCCGTCCCGGACGCCCCCACGAGTGACGGTAACTTCCGTTTCGCCGCTCTTGGGTGAAGGGAGATGTCGGGTCCCTCACACGATCGGGGGCGTGCCTTCCCGAGGTCGTCCCACGACTCCGGGGCGCTGCTGTCGGGGGTGGGGTCCGGCGGGCGGGCGGTAGTCCACGCCGAGGGCGTCCAGGCGCGTGTAGTGGGTGTGCATCCGGCGTGCGAAGGCCGGGTAGTCGCGCGCCTCCGGCGCGGGCAGGGCGGACCAGGCGACCTCGGCGAAGGCGGCGAGGCGCGGGAAGACCTGGTAGTCGACGCGGGACCGGTTCTCCATCACCTCGGTCCAGACGTTGGCCTGGGTTCCCAGGATGTGGGCGGCGGCCTCCGGCGAGAGGCCCGGCGGGACGGGCTCGAAGCGGTAGACGTCCTCCAGGGTGCGGACGTACCCGATGGGCATCGGTTCCTCCTCGCCCGGCGCCTGACGGTGGTCCAGGTACACCTGCTGCTCGGGGCACATGACGACGTCGTGGCCGGCCTCGGCGGCGGCGATCCCGCCCCCGTATCCCCGCCAGGACGACACGGCCGCGCCGTCGGCGAGGCCGCCCTCCAGGATCTCGTCCCAGCCGATGAGCCGTCGGCCGCGGGCGGCGAGCCAGCGGTCGAAGTGGCGGATGAACCAGGACTGGAGCTCGTCCTCGTCGGCGAGCCCGAGTTCCCTGATGCGGGCCTGGGCGGCCGGGGAGGCCTTCCACTGGTCCTTGGGGCACTCGTCGCCGCCGACGTGGACGAAGGGTGACGTGGCCGCCGGGAAGAGGTCGAGGACCTCCTCGAAGACGCCCTCGTAGAAGCGCAGGACGGCTTCGGTGGGGGCGAGGACGTTGGGGTTGACGCCCCAGGTGTCCCAGACGGTGAGGGCGGCGGTGTCGACGACGTCGGTGTTGCCGAGTTCGGGGTACGCGGCGATGGCGGCCTGCGAGTGTCCGGGGAGGTCGATCTCGGGGACGACGGTGATGTGCCGCTCGGCGGCGTACGCGACGATCTCGCGGATGTCGTCCTGGGTGTAGAACCCGCCGTGCGGGGTGTCGTCCCAGAGGGGCGAGGCGCGGTGGCCCCACTTGCTGCGGGCCCGCCAGGAGCCGACCCCGGTGAGCCGGGGGTGGCGCTTGATCTCGATGCGCCAGCCCTGGTCGTCGGTGAGGTGGAAGTGGAAGACGTTGAGCTTGTGGGCGGCGAGCAGGTCGAGGTAGCGCAGGACGTCGTCCTTGGGCATGAAGTGCCGGGAGACGTCGAGCATGAGGCCGCGCCAGCCGAAGCGGGGCCGGTCCTCGACCGTCACGTACGGGAGGTCCCCGGCCCCGCCGGCCACGGGCGCCCTGCGGTACGCCTCCGGGCCGAGCAGCTGACGGAGGGTCTGGGCGCCCCAGAACACCCCGGCGGGGCCGCCGCCCTCGACGACGACGGCGGCGTCGGGGTTCTCCGTGGTGAGGCGGTAGCCCTCGGGGCCGTGCTCCCGCTCCACGTCCTCGCTGACGCGCAGCCGGATCGCGTGCGGGCCGGTGCCGTCGGCGAACGGCAGGCCGGTGGCGGCGCCGAGGACGGTGCGCAGCCAGCGGGCCGTGGACCCGGTGCCGGGTCCGGCGTCGAGGGTGGTCCGCTCGTCGAGCGAGAAGTGGCCCGGGGAGTCCCCGCGCACCTCTTGGAGGAGCGGCGCCGGGATCAGGTCCGTGCCGGGGTACGGGTCGGTGGTCGTCGCGTCAGAGCGATCGGTGGTCATCGCGTCGGTCCGGTCGGCGGTCATCGCGTCAGTCCTTCACCGCCCCGCCCAGTCCCGAGACCAGGCGGCGCTGTACGAGTACGAAGAAGACGAGCACCGGAACGGTCATCACGGTCGAGCCGGCCATGATGCCTCCCCAGTCGTTCTCGTCGGGCTTGAAGAAGACGAGCAGGGCCATGGGCAGCGTCGACTGCGAGGTGTCGCTGATGATGAACGACTTGGCGAAGAGGAAGTCGTTCCAGGTGGAGATGAACGAGAAGACGCTGGTGGCGACGAGGCCGGGGAAGACCAGCGGGAAGAGGATCTGCCACAGGAACCGGGTCCGGCTCGCCCCGTCGATCTGGGCCTGCTCCTCCAGGGCCTCCGGTACCGCCTTGACGAAGCCGCGCAGCATCCAGATCGCGAACGGCAGCGAGAAGGCGATGTGCGGCAGGATCAGCGAGCCGAGGGTGTTGAGCTGGCCGGCGTCCCGCATGAGGAAGAAGAGCGGGATGGTGAGGGCCTCCACCGGCACCATCTGGGCGACCAGGAACATGATCAGGAGCGTCGTCCGGAACCTGAAGCGGAACCGGGTGACGGCCGTCGCCGCGAGGAAGGCGATCAGCGCGGAGGCGAGGACGACCGTGCCCGCCACGATCAGCGAGTTCAGGAAGTAGCGGCCGAACTCCTGCTGTTCGAAGACGCGCCGGAACGAGTCGAGCGACGGGGAGAGCGTCCACGGCCTCGGCTCGGTGGACTGGATCTCACCGGCCGGCTTGAAGGCCGACAGGACCATCCAGTACAGCGGGAAGGCGACGGCGGCCGCGACGAGCAGGGTGACGGCCTCGGCGGCGAGGCGTCCGGGGCGGCGGACGCGGAGAACGGACGTGGCGCTCACAGTTCTTCTCCCTGACGTCGCAGCAGGCGCAGGTAGACGAGCGTCACGGCCAGCAGGATCAGCAGCATGACGACGCCGATCGCCGAGCCCAGGCTGTACTGGGACGAGGCGAAGGCCTTCTGGTAGGCGTACACGTTGAGGACGAGGTTCTGGCCGGCGATGCCGCCGCCGTTCGTCATCACGTAGATCTGGGTGAAGACCTTGAAGTCCCAGATGATCGACTGGATCGTGACGACGACCAGGATCGGCCGGAGCACCGGCGCCATGACCGAGCGCCAGATCCGCCACTGCGAGGCGCCGTCGAGGGCGGCGGCCTCCAGGACCTCGGACGGGATGGCCTTGATGCCGGCGTAGACGGTGACCATCACGAACGGGAAGGAACACCAGACGACTTCGAGGAGGACGAGGGCGAAGGCGCTGTACCGCCCGTACGTCCAGGAGAAGTCGCCAAGCCCGAGCAGCTTGTTGACGGGGCCGAAGTCGGGGTCGAAGAGGAAGACCCAGACCGTGGAGCCGGTGATCGCGGGCGTGGCCCAGGCGCCGAGCGCGGCCATCATCAGGACGAACCGCGGCAGGGCACGCACGCGCGTGAGGAGTACGGCGAGGGCGCAGCCGACGGCGAGCGTGGTGACGACGCAGGCGGCGGCGAAGAGGACGGTGGCGAGGAGGACCTGCCGGAACCGGGGGTCGGCGAAGAGGGTCGTGTAGTTGCCGAAGCCCTTGAACGAGGTGGGTTCGCCGCCGCTGACCTGGGCCTGGGTGTACTCCAGGAAGGAGATCAGGCCGAGCTGGTAGACGGGGTAGACGAGGAGTCCGCCGAGGACGGCGAGGGCGGGCAGCAGGTACAGCCAGGGGGTCCAGGGGCGGTGGCCCCTGGGGCCGCCGCGCCGGGCCGGCCGGGGGGCCGGGGGCCTGGTCGCACCCGGCCGCTTCTCGGTGACGGTGAGCTGGGTCGTCATGCGGCTCAGCCCGCCGGCGCGAAGGCCGCGTCCATCTTCTTCGCCGCGTCGTCGGCCGCCGCCTTGACGTCCTTACGGCCGCTGACGACCTCCTGGAACATCGTGGGCAGGACGAGGGAGGCGTCGATCTGACCCCAGCCGGGGGACGCCGGGACGAACCTGGTGCCGGCGCCGAGGGTGTCGATGAACGGCTTCACGAAGGGCTGCCGCTGGGCGGCGGCGGTCCGGACGTCGGTGTACGTGGGGAGGAAGCCCATCGCGTCGAAGAGCCTGCCCTGGGTCTCCTTGCCGGTGAGGGACTTGAGGAGGTCGACGGCGAGGCTGCGGTGGGAGGTGCTCTTGAGGACGCCGATGTTGTTGCCGCCCGCGAAGGCCGGGGCGATGGAGCCGGGGGTGGTGCCGGGCAGCGGGACGACGGCGTACTTGCCCTTCACGGTGCCGGCCTCGACGGCGGCGTGGCTGAAGTCGCCGCCGATGGCCATGGCGGCCTTGCCCGAGGCGAAGGCGGTGACGGTGGCGTTGCCGCCCATCTGGGCGCACTTGGCGGCGGGGCAGTTGTCGTCGCCGAAGAGCGAGGTGTAGGTGCTGATGCCCTTGACGGCGGCCTCGCTGTTGACGGCGGCCTTGTACGCGTCGCCGTTCGCGGTGGCGAGTTCGCCGCCGGCCGCCCAGACGAAGGGCATGGCCCCGTAGGTGTACGCGCCTCCGACGGCGATGCCGTACAGCTCGGGCTTGGCCTTGCGGATCTTCTTGGCGGTGGAGACGAGTTCGGCCTGGCTCTTGGGGGCGGTGAGGCCGAGTTCCCCGAACACGTCGGTGCGGTAGTACAGGGCGCGGACGCCGACGAACAGCGGGGCGCCGTAGACCTTTCCGCCGACGGTGACGGACTGCTTGGCGGTGGGGTCGGTGTCCTTGGCCTCGTCCCAGGCGCCGAACTCGGTGCTGATGTCGGCGAGTCCGCCGTCCTTGACGTATCCGGCGGTGTCGGTGTTGCCGTACTCGATGAGGTCGGGGGCCGACTCGGGGTCGTTGAAGGCGGCCTTGACGCGCTGGGCGCGGGTCTCGACGGGTATGTACTCGACCTCGACCTTCGCGCCCTGGTGCTGCTTCTCGAAGGCGGCGACGGCCTGTGCGACGACCTGCTCCTTGGGCTTGTTGCTCACCTCCTGGAAGAGCCAGACCCGCAGGGTGCCGGTCTTCTCGTCCGTCGTGGCCTTGCCGTCGGACGTCTGGGGCGCGCAGGCCGTGGCGGTCAGGCCGGCCAGCAGAACTGCGGCCGCCGTGGCGGCGATGGGGGTCCCCCCTGCTCGAGCGAAGCCGAGAGTTCGGGGGAGGGCAGAAAGCTTCATGACGGATCCCCTCCGGATGCGTGCGTTGCAACATGCGCAATGCGCGTTTCGTTCTGCACAACACGCGTGAGGTTAGGCGCGCCTCCGGTGGCCCGACAAGAGGTCTCGACCACCTCAACCACTCCGTGACCGGCGGACGCACCCTGCGCAACGGCTCCGCGCACCGGAGAACGAAACGGCCCCCGTCACCCGTACCGAAGTACGCGTGACGGGGGCCGTCCCCGACATTCCGGGACGTCAGGACACCTCTACTTGTCCTTGCCGCCCTTGTCCTTGTCGCCACCGCCGGCGCCCATGGAGTCGTAGATCTCCTTGCACATCGGACAGACCGGGTACTTCTTGGGGTCGCGCCCCGGCACCCAGACCTTTCCGCACAGCGCCACGACGGGCGTGCCGTCGAGGGCGCTCGCCATGATCTTGTCCTTCTGGACGTAATGGGCGTAGCGCTCGTGGTCGCCGTCACCGTGGGACACCTGCGGCGTCGGCTCGACGAGGGTTCCCGTACCTGCCCCGCGCTCGGGCTCGAGAGTGCTCATAAGGGCCAAGGGTACTGAAAGTCGGGGCCCTCAGTTGAGGGAGGGATCGTCCGGGTACGTCGCGATCATCGCGAGCTCGCCGCGCTGCCGCCGGAGCACCTGCCGCCAGAGCGTCTCGGGCCGGGGCGAGGAGACGTCGCCGGGCTCCGACTCGACCACGTACCAGGCCCCGTCGCCGAGCTCGGTCTCCAGCTGGCCGGGGCCCCAGCCCGCGTACCCGGCGAAGATCCGCAGCGAGCCGAGGGCCGGTCCGAGCAGCTCGGGCGGGGTCTCCAGGTCGACCAGGCCGATCGCCCCGTGCACCCGCCGCCAACCGAGGGGCCCCTCGTCACCGGGGATCACGGCGACGCCGAGCGCGGCGTCGAGGGAGACCGGGCCGCCCTGGAAGACCACCCCGGGTTCGCCGGCGAGGCCGGCCCAGGGGGCGAGGATGTCGCCGACGGTCACCGGCGTCGGCCGGTTGAGGACCACACCGAGGGAGCCCTCGTCGTCGTGGTCGAGCAACAGCACCACCGCGCGGTCGAAATTCGGGTCCGCGAGGGCGGGGGTGGCGACGAGCAGCCGTCCTGTGAGCGAGGACACCTCGGTCATGCGACACATGATCCCGCATCTTCGGCGTTCGCGGGGGGTCTCGGACGGTACCGAGGGGCGCGATGTCCGGAACTCGCCGACCGTCGCAGTTCAGAGGGGACGGGGCGGGCCCGTGACGGCGCCCGGGCGGCACAAGCGGACGGTAACGCTCCGCAAGATCATGAGAACAGAGGGTGTTGTGCCGAATTCATTACATCTGACAGGCCCCCCGAGGCACCCAACAGAGGTCTCATGGCCCCTTACCCTTTTCACTGGCCACCCGACCGACCCACTCCGGAACGCGAGATTCATGACCGGCACAGACGATGTCCTGCTTGTCCACGGCGGAACCCCGCTGGAGGGCGAGATCCGCGTCCGCGGCGCGAAGAACCTCGTGCCCAAGGCGATGGTCGCCGCCCTGCTCGGCAGCGGCCCCAGCCGCCTGCGCAATGTGCCCGACATCCGTGACGTCCGGGTGGTCCGCGGGCTGCTCCAGCTGCACGGCGTGACGGTCCGTCCGGGCGAGGAGCCCGGTGAGCTCGTCCTCGACCCGACGCACGTCGAGTCGGCGAACGTCGCCGACATCGATGCCCACGCCGGCTCGTCCCGCATCCCGATCCTCTTCTGCGGCCCGCTGCTGCACCGCCTCGGCCACGCCTTCATCCCGGGCCTGGGCGGCTGCGACATCGGCGGCCGGCCCATCGACTTCCACTTCGACGTGCTGCGCCAGTTCGGCGCCACCATCGAGAAGCGGGACGACGGGCAGTACCTGGAGGCCCCGCAGCGTCTTCGCGGTTGCAAGATCCGGCTGCCGTACCCCTCGGTCGGTTCGACCGAGCAGGTGCTCCTCACGGCGGTACTCGCCGAGGGCGTCACCGAGCTGTCGAACGCCGCCGTGGAGCCCGAGATCGAGGACCTCATCTGCGTGCTGCAGAAGATGGGCGCGATCATCTCCATGGACACCGACCGGACCATCCGGATCACCGGTGTCGACCGCCTCGACGGCTACACCCACCGGGCGCTCCCGGACCGCCTGGAGGCGGCCTCCTGGGCGTCCGCTGCGCTGGCGACCGAGGGCAACATCTACGTGCGCGGTGCCCAGCAGCGCTCGATGATGACCTTCCTCAACACCTACCGGAAGGTGGGTGGCGCCTTCGAGATCGACGACGAGGGCATCCGCTTCTGGCACCCGGGCGGCTCGCTCAACGCGATCCACCTGGAGACGGACGTGCACCCCGGCTTCCAGACGGACTGGCAGCAGCCGCTGGTCGTGGCCCTGACGCAGGCCTCCGGCCTCTCCATCATCCACGAGACGGTGTACGAGTCGCGGCTCGGCTTCACCTCCGCGCTCAACCAGATGGGCGCTCACATCCAGCTGTACCGCGAGTGCCTCGGCGGCTCCGACTGCCGCTTCGGCCAGCGCAACTTCCTGCACTCGGCGGTCGTGTCCGGCCCGACGAAGCTCCAGGGCGCCGATCTGGTCATCCCCGACCTGCGCGGCGGCTTCTCGTACCTGATCGCGGCGCTCGCGGCGCAGGGCACCTCCCGGGTGCACGGCATCGAGCTGATCAACCGCGGCTACGAGAACTTCATGGAGAAGCTCGTCGAGCTCGGCGCCAAGGTCGAGCTCCCGGGCAGCGCGCTGGTCTGACCGGCCGTACGCGCGCCTGACCGCCCGTACGCGCGCGCGGGGACCCGCTCCCCGCGCGCGCACCCGGCGTCCGACCGCGTCAACGGGCCTCTGACGGGCAAACGAAAGGGCGGCCACCCCCTGACAGGGTGGCCGCCCTTTCTGTGCCTCCAGGCGGCCTTACGCGGCCTTGGCGGCCTTACTTGCCCTTGGCGGCTTCCTTGAGCTTCGAGCCCGCGGAGACCTTCACGCTGTAGCCGGCCGGGATGTTGATCGGGTCGCCGGTCTGCGGGTTACGAGCGGTGCGAGCGGCACGGTGGGTGCGCTCGAAGGTCAGGAAGCCGGGGATGGTGACCTTCTCGTCGCCCTTGGCGACGACCTCACCGACGGTCTCGGCGAGAGCGGCCAGCACGGCGTCGGCGTCCTTGCGGGTCACCTCGGCGCGGTCGGCCAGGGCGGCCACCAGCTCACTGCGGTTCATGTTGTTACTCCCGTGTTCTTCTTGCCTGTGAGGCGTGCCACGCGGCGGAAGCCGCGTGATTGGGTACAGCGAAGCCGATGCTGCCAGGGCCTTCGGACAGTCCCCGGACCCGGGTCTAATGACAGACCCTCGCGCCCAAACACGCATCCTGCCCCCACCAGCGGCGGGAACGCCAATCCGGCACCCCCTGGGGTCACACGAAAAGCGCCAGAGCCCCGTGGTGGTGACGTTCTGTCGACTCCGCGAAAACCATGCGGAGCCGAAAAGCCACCCTAAAGGCGGGTTTACGCCTCCGCGAATCGCGACGCGCCGTCAGCGCCCGGTCGCCGCAGGGCCGCCGGCCGCCGCCTTGGCCGCGTTGCGCACGGCTCCGGCGACCGCACCCGCGACCTTGTCGTTGAAGACCGACGGGATGATGTAGTTCGGGTTCAGCTCGTCCTCGGTGACGACGTCGGCGAGGGCCGTGGCGGCCGCCAGCATCATCTCCGTGTTGACGGTACGGGACTGGGCGTCGAGGAGACCGCGGAAGACACCCGGGAAGACCAGCACGTTGTTGATCTGGTTCGGGAAGTCCGAGCGGCCGGTGGCGACGACGGCGGCCGTCTGGCGCGCGGCGGCCGGGTCGACCTCCGGGTCGGGGTTCGCGAGCGCGAAGACGATCGCGCCCTCCGCCATCGCGGCGACGTCGTCCGCGCCCAGCAGATTCGGGGCCGAGACGCCGATGAAGACGTCCGCGCCGACCACGGCCTGCTTGAGGGTGCCGGTGACGCCCTCGGGGTTGGTGTTGTCGGCGATCCAGCGCAGCGGGGTGCCGGGCGCGGCGTCGACGAGGTCCTCGCGGCCCGCGTGCACCACGCCGTGGATGTCGGCGACGACGGCGTGCTTGACGCCCGCGGCGATGAGCAGCTTGAGGATGGCCGTACCGGCGGCGCCGGCACCGGACATGACGACCCGTACGTCGCCGATGCCCTTGTTGACCACGCGGAGCGCGTTGGTGAGCGCGGCGAGGACGACGATGGCGGTGCCGTGCTGGTCGTCGTGGAAGACGGGGATGTCGAGGGCCTCGCGCAGCCGGGCCTCGATCTCGAAGCAGCGGGGCGCGGAGATGTCCTCGAGGTTGATGCCCGCGAAGCCGGGGGCGATGGCCTTGACGATGGCCACGATCTCGTCGGTGTCCTGCGTGTCGAGGCAGATCGGCCAGGCGTCGATGCCGGCGAAGCGCTTGAAGAGCGCGGCCTTGCCCTCCATGACGGGCAGGGAGGCCATCGGGCCGATGTTGCCGAGGCCGAGGACGGCGGAGCCGTCGGTGACGACCGCGACGGAGTTGCGCTTGATGGTGAGGCGGCGGGCGTCCTCGGGGTTCTCGGCGATCGCCATGCACACGCGGGCGACGCCCGGGGTGTAGATCATGGAGAGGTCGTCACGGTTGCGGATGGGGTGCTTGGACGCCATCTCGATCTTGCCGCCGAGGTGCATCAGGAACGTACGGTCGGAGACCTTGCCCAGGACGACGCCCTCGATGGTGCGCAGCTGCTCGACGATCTCGTCGGCGTGCGCCGTGGAGGTCGCGGCGATGGTGACGTCGATACGGAGCTTCTCGTGGCCGGAGGCGGTCACGTCGAGGCCGGTGACGGATCCGCCGTGGGACTCCACCGCCGTGGTGAGCTGGGAGACCGCGGTTCCGCTCGCGGGAACCTCCAGCCGGACCGTCATCGAGTACGAGACGCTGGGCGCCGTTGCCATGGCCGAGTTCCTCTGCTTTCCCTGAGCTTCGTTGCTACGCCGCCCCGGCTGGTTGCCCGGCGGCGCCCTCCGATGGTCGCACCTACCTGCCGGTAGCAGGTAATGCGGTCATTTTGTTTTCGGAAAGTAGTTTCCACCATACGAGAAGTGCCGGGGAAACAGAAGAGGTCCCCGTCACCAGCGGTGACGGGGACCTCAACTTCGTACATACGTCTAAGTGGCACCGACCCGCCATGCTCGCCTCGCGGCAAGTGGTCCCTCTGAGGGACGAAGGTTGGGCCCGGGGGCTTGGATCGAGCCGGTGCCACGACAAGGCTAACAAACCACCCTGGTTGGTGATTCCAGCGCCGCAGGTTGACCTGAAATCGGCGTCGCCCGCTCCGCGGGATCAGTCCCTCAGCAGGTCCGGGACCCCCGCCTCGTCCGGCATGTCCGCCGCCGCCGCGACCACCGTGAGCTGCTGCGTCGCCCGGGTCAGGGCCACGTAGAGAACCCGCAGTCCGGCCGGGGACTCGTCCGCGATCTCCGCGGGCGAGACGACCACCGTGGCGTCGTACTCCAGGCCCTTCGCCTCCAGGGAGCCGAGCGCCACGACCCGGTCGCCCAGCTCGGCCAGCCAGCGGGCCGCCTCCTGGCGCCGGTTCATGGCGACGACGACACCGACGGTGCCCTCGACCCGCTCCAGGAGCAGCCGCGCCTCGGACCGAACAGTTTCAGCCAGATCGGGCTTCCCCGCCGTCTCCCCGACCCGTACGAAACGGGGCTCGACGCCCGTCGAGCGGACCGCGCGCGGCGACTCCTTGCCCGGCATGGCGAGGGCGAGCACCTTGGCCGCGAGCTCGGCGATCTCGGCCGGGTTCCGGTAGTTCACGGTCAGCTCGAAGCGGCGCCGCGGCCGGGACCCGAGGGCCTCGTCGCGGGCCGCCGCGGCCTCGTCCGGGTCCGACCAGGAGGACTGCGCCGGGTCGCCGACGACCGTCCAGGTGGCGTGCCGGCCGCGCCGCCCGACCATCCGCCACTGCATGGGCGTGAGGTCCTGCGCCTCGTCGACGATCACGTGCGCGTACTCGGTGCGCTCCGCGGCGAGCCGTTCGGCCCGCTCGCGCTGGGTCTCCTCCCGTACGGGCATGAGCTCCTCAAGGCCCGTGAGCTGGTCGAGCGGGTCGTACTCGCGCTTCCTCCGGGGCCGGGCCGGGGTCCCGACCAGGGTGTGCAGCTCGTCGAGGAGCGCCACGTCGTGGACGGACAGCTCGGTGCGGCGCAGCGAGCGGGCGAGCCGGCGCACCTCGCCCGGGTTGAGGATGCGGCGGGCCCAGCGGCCGAGCCGGCGCTCGTCGGCCATCGCGTCGAGGACCCGGCGCGGGGTGAGTTCGGGCCACCAGGCGTCGAGGAACCCGAGGAAGGAGTCCTCCGTCGACACGTCCTCGTCGAAGGAGGAGCGCAGTTCGGCGGCGAGCTCGGGGTCGCTGTGCCGGCCGACCGCGCCCGACTTGGCGTACAGCGCGTCCAGGAGCAGCCGGCGGGCGCGCGGGCGCAGCAGGTTGACGGGGGCGGTGCCGCCGAGGACGTTGTGCCGGATGCGCCGCAGGTCGTCGGCCTCCAGCTCCAGACGGCGGCCGAAGGCGACGACCCGCAGCCGCGTCGGCGTGCCCGCCGGGACGGGAGCGTCCTCCTCCCCCAGCTCGGGCTGGATCCTGGGCGGCGGGGTCTCCAGGGCGCCGCGGGCGGCCTTGCGGAGCACGTGCAGCATCCGGGAGGAGCCCTTGATCCGGGCGACGGCCGGGTCGTCGTAGGCGGTGGCCTCGGCGCCGTCGACAAGGCTGCCGACCGCGCGGATGGCGACCTGCCCCTCCTCGCCCAGGGAGGGCAGGACACCCTCGGTGTACGAGACGAGGAGCGGGGTCGGCGAGACGATCAGGATGCCGCCCGCGTACCGCCGCCGGTCCTGGTAGAGCAGGTAGGCGGCCC
Source organism: Streptomyces sp. CB02980 (assembly GCF_014451325.2). Taxonomy (GTDB): domain Bacteria; phylum Actinomycetota; class Actinomycetes; order Streptomycetales; family Streptomycetaceae; genus Streptomyces. The sequence continues at coordinate 162,536 of NZ_JACSCH020000016.1, forward strand.
GGTGCAGGGCCACGGCGGTCTTGCCGGTGCCGGGCCCGCCCTCGACGTACGTGACGGAGGCGGCGGGCGCGCGGATGACGAGGTCCTGCTCGGCCTGGATGGAGGACACGATGTCCCGCATGGTGTGGCTGCGGGCCTGCCCGAGGGCGGCCATCAGGGCGCCGTCGCCGATGACGGGCAGCTCGCGCCCGTCCAGGGTGGCCCGGAGCTCGGGACGCATCAGGTCGTCCTCGACACCGAGGACCTTGCGGCCCTTGGAGCGGATGACCCTGCGCCGTACGACCCGGCCCGGATCGACCGGCGTGGACCGGTAGAAGGGCGCGGCGGCGGGTGCGCGCCAGTCGATGACCAGCGGCGCGTAGTCGGAGTCGAGGACGCCGATCCGGCCGATGTGGAGGGTCTCGCCGATCTCGGCGGTGTTGTCGGGCCGTACGGCGTCCTCGGCGGGCTCGACGGAGGTGTAGGCCCCGTCGGGGCCCTTCTTCCCGTCCTTGCCGTACAGCAGATCGATCCGGCCGAAGAGGAAGTCCTCGAACTCGTTGTTGAGCCGGTTGAGGTGGATGCCGGCCCGGAAGACCTGCGCGTCGCGCTCGGCGAGCGCGCCGGGCGTGCCGACCTGGCCCCGCTGGGCGGCGTCGTTCATCAGGAACTCCGCCTCGTGGATCTTCTCCTCCAGTCGGCGGTAGACGTGATCCAGATGTTCCTGCTCGACACCGATCTCACGGTCTCTGACCGTGTCCACGGCTTCCTGCGCGGCCACCTAAGGCCCCCTTCTGACGTGCACTGGGCAGCCGTCGAGCGTACGCCACCGGAAGGCACCGTGTCAGGCGAGATCACGGTACGCCGCCCGACACCCACCCGACACGGCCCCCCGACCGCCCTCGCTACGGGCATTCACCCCACCGGGGCGACACCCAACCGTGGGCAACGGCCCCGCGGCGGCGGTGCCCGCCCGCCGCCCCCGTTGTGGGCACCCGTCCCCGCCGATGCGGCACCCACCGTCCCGGGACGGCGCCCCCGCCCGCCGCCCTCGTTGTGGGCACTCGTCCCCGCCGAGGCGGAGCCCACCCGCCCGCCGCCCACCCCGTTGTGGGCAGTCGTTCCGCTGGGGCGGAACGGGTGGGCACAACGGAACGGTGCCCTTTGCCGGGCCTAGGCTTCCGGGCCTGAACCCGCACCACAGGTGCGGTGCACAGTCGGGTGCGGGTCCAGGCACAAGGGGCGGAGGCGCCGCCGAGCGCGCCGTCCCGTGTGCCCACCCGTCCCGCCCAGCGGGACGATTGCCCACACGGCGGGGGGCGGGGTGGCGGGCACAGCCCGCACGGCGGGTGGCGAGGCGAGGCGCGGCGTGTGCCCGCACGGCGGGTGAGGGTGGCGCGGGCGCAGCCCGCACGCGCGGCCCGGCGTGTGCACGCACGGCGGGGTGGCGAGGGCGAGGCCGCGGCCCGCACGGGGCGGAGGCAGAGGCGCGGGCCCGCACAGGGCGGAGGCAGAGATGCGGGCCGCACGGGGCGGAGGCAGAGGTGCGGGCCCGCACAGGGCGGAGGCAGAGATGCGGGCCGCACGGGGCGGAGGCAGAGGTGCGGGCCCGCACGGGCGCGGAGGCAGAGGTGCGGGCCGCAGGGGGCGTCGGCCCCCGCACGTGGTGGAGGCGGAGGTCCCGGTGGGGGCCCGCGCCACGAGCCCCGCACGCGTCCCGCCGCTAGTCGTCGTACTTCGCGTCCGCCGCCGCATCCAGCGCCAGCCGGTAGCCGCGCTTGACGACCGTCTGGATCAGCTTCGGCGTGCCCAGGGCCGCCCGCAGCCGCGCCATCGCCGTCTCCACCGCGTGCTCGTCCCGCCCCGCGCCCGGCAGCGCGCGCAGCAGGTCCGCGCGGGAGACCACCCAGCCGGGGCGGCGGGCGAGGAGCCCGACGAGGGCCATTCCGGCGGGCGGGACGGGCCGCAGGAGGCCGTCGACGAGGACGGCGTGCCCGCGGACCTCCACCCGGTGGCCCGCCACGGGCAGGACCCGCGAGCGGGCCGGCAGCTCCTTGCAGAGCAGCTGGACGAGCGGCCCGAGCCGGAACCGCTCGGGTGCGTACGTGTCGATGCCCTCGGCCTGGAGCGGGAGCGCCGTCACGGGCCCCACGCACACCGCGAGGACGCCGTGCCTCAGCGCGGCGACGAGTTCGGCCCGTACGCCCCTCTCCTCGGCCCGCGACAGCAGCGACACCGCGGCGGGCGCGCTGGTGAAGGTGACCGCGTCCAGGCCCCCGGACAGGGCCCCGTCGAGGAGCCGGTCGAGCGGCCCGATGTCCTCCGGCGGCATCCAGCGGTAGACGGGCACGCCGACCACCTCCGCGCCGCCTGCCGTGAGCGCCTCCACGAAGCCGGGCAGCGGCTCCCCGTGCAGCTGGAGCGCGATCCGCCGGCCCGCCACGCCCTCGCCGAGGAGCCGGTCGAGGACCTCGGCCATGGACTCCGAACCCGGCGACCAGGACTCGGTGAGCCCGGCGGCCCGTACGGCTCCCTTGACCTTGGGTCCCCGGGCGAGCAGCTCGACGTCCCGAAGCATGGCGAGGAGCTCCTCGCCGCACCCCCAGCCCTCCGCCGCCTCGACCCAGCCGCGGAAGCCGATCGCCGTCGTGGCGACGACGACGTCCGGGGCGTGGCCGATGAGTTCCTTGGTGGCGGCGAGGAGTTCGGTGTCGTCCGCGAGGGGCACGATCCGCAGGGCGGGTCCGTGGACGACGGCCGCGCCCCGCCGGCGCAGCAGCGCGATGAGTTCGTCCGCGCGCCGCGCCGCGGTGACGCCGACCGTGAAGCCGGCGAGGGGCCCGGCGGGGCCGTGTTCTTGCTGCTCGTCCATGGGGTCAGAGCCTGACGGGGACGCGTGACGGTCTCGGTTCGCCCGTATTTCCTGATCGTTACGGTCCGCGCCGGGCACCGGACATCACACCTTCGCGTAGCCGGGCCGCGGCTCCGGCTCGGTGACGTCCCCGGCGTTCTCCGGGACCGTGGAGGGGACCGCGGCCGGAGCGCGAAGGTATACCGCCCAGGTGACGACCATGCAGGCCCCGTAGAAGGCCAGGAAGGCGACGAAGGCCGCCGTGCCGGTGCCGGAGGTCTGGAAGGACTGGCGGAAGGCGAGGTTGATGCCGAGGCCGCCGAGCGCGCCGACCGCTCCGATGAGGCCCATCGCGGCGCCGGAGAGCCGTCGCCCGTAGGCCTCGGCGGTCTCTCCCGCGAGGCCCTTGCGGTGCCCCTGGGCGAGGAAGATCGCCGGGATCATCTTGTACGTGGAGCCGTTGCCGAGGCCGCTGAGGACGAAGAGGCCGATGAAGCCGACGAGGAAGACGGAGAGGGACTCGACCACGGAGGCGTAGATGACCACACCGGTGGCGAGGGCCATCGCGGCGAAGGTCCCCAGGGTGATGCGGGCGCCGCCGTGCCGGTCGGCGAGGGAGCCGCCGATCGGCCGGATGAGGGAGCCGAGCAGCGGGCCGATGAAGGTGAGCGAGGCGGCCTGGAGCGGGGTGCGGCCGAACTGGGTCTGGAGGACCAGGCCGAAGGCGAAGCTGTACCCGATGAAGGAGCCGAAGGTGCCGATGTACAGGAAGGCCATGATCCAGGTGTGACGGGCCCGGACGGCTTCCTTCGCGGCACCGGTGTCGTTCTTCACGGGGGCGAGGTTGTCCATGAAGAGCGCGGCGCAGACGGCGGCGACGATGATCAGGGGCAGGTAGACGCCGAGCACGATCCTCGGGTGCAGGGCGCCCGCCGTACCGATGACGAGGAGGCCGACGAGCTGGACGACGGGGACGCCGATGTTGCCGCCGCCCGCGTTGAGCCCGAGCGCCCAGCCCTTCTTCCGCAGCGGGAAGAAGGCGTTGATGTTGGTCATCGAGGAGGCGAAGTTGCCGCCGCCGACGCCGGTGAGCGCCGCCACCAGCACGAAGGTGGTGTACGAGGTCCCGGGCTCCATCACCGCGAAGGCGAAGCCGGTGGGCAGCAGGAGCAGCAGGGCGCTGAAGACCGTCCAGTTGCGGCCGCCGAAGCGGGCGACGGCGAAGGTGTACGGGATGCGGATCAGCGCGCCGACGAAGGTCGCGGTCCCGATCAGGAAGAACTTGCCGGCCGGGTCGACGCCGTACTGCGGCCCCATGAAGAGCACCATGACCGACCACAGGCTCCAGATGGAGAAGCCGATGTGCTCGGAGATGACGGAGTACAGCAGGTTCCGCCGCGCGATCCGCTCCCCCTTCTCGCGCCAGAAGGTCTCGTCCTCCGGCTCCCACTGCTCGATCCACCGGCCGCCCATGTCGTACCTCCGCGGGTGTCGGGTCCTGGGGCGTCCACAGCCCCGGTCCACCTGTCCCCGACGCTAGGGAGGCCGCGTTTCGGCCCGGTGCCGCGAGGTGACGTCAACGGAACCTTGCTCTCACCCGGAGCGCGAAGCCCCTGTGAGCGCCCCCCTTCTTCTCGGGCTCGGCTCTCCCCCTCGCTTCGCTGGGGGACCCCCGCCGGGGCGCTGAAGCCGGAGGAACAGGGCTCACTCGCCGGGTCCTACGGGTGGACGTGACCGGGTCTCCACGCGTGCCGCCCCTCAGGCGCCCGGCAGCCCCGGCTCCCCCTCCGGCAGCCAGGACCCGGCCGGGCGGGCGTGCCAGCCCTCCCTGGCGCCGATCTCGGCGGCCGCGGTCCGCAGCGCGTCCAGACCGGGGTGGCGCAGCCCCTTGCGCCACACCAGGCTCACGGGCGACAGGGGTACGGGGTCGACGAGCGGCCGCAGCACACAGCCGGGCATGGGCGGGAAGTCGACGACGGCGAGCACCGGGTTGCGGTGCTTGGCCATGATGCGGCGGAACTCCTCCTTGCCGATGGCGAGCGGCGCGGGCGGGGCGATCTCGATGCCGCGCCCGGCGAAGAGCCGGGCGGCGAGGTCGGTCCACTCGGGCGTGCGGTCGTTCCCCGCGCCCGCGTAGATCCGTTCCCCGGCGAGAGCGGCGAGCGGCACCTCGGTCAGGTCGGCGAGCGGGTGGTCGTCGGGGAGGATCACGGCCATCCGCTCGTACCGCACGAACTGGGACTCGAGCCGTGCCCGCAGCCCGGAGTCGAGCCCGCCGTACCGGCCGAAGGAGGTGTCGAGCCGCCCGGCGAGCATCTCCCGTACGGCGCCGGTGAGTCCGCTCTCGTAGCGGGCCATCAGTTCTTGGTCCGGGGCGAGTTCACGAGCCCGGCGCAGCACGTTCTCGGGGGCGAGGCCGGGGCTGTTGAGGTCGACGAGGAGCGGCCGGGGCGCGGCCCGGAAGGCCTCGGTCAGCTCGTCGTGCGCGGCCAACACCCGGAGCGCGTACGGGAGGAGGCGCTCGCCGTCCGGTGTGAGGGAGACCTGCCGGGTGGTCCGTACGAAGAGCTCGGCGCCCACGTCGCGCTCCAGGCGCCGGATGTCACGGCTGAGGGCCTGCTGGGCCACGTAGCGGCGGGCGGCGGCGCGGGTGAAGTGCAGCTCCTCGGCGACCGCGGTGAAGGCGCGCAGGAGGCGGGGGTCGATGTCGCGCGGCACGGCGGACGCCGACGCGGCGGACGCCGGCACGGCAGACGCCGACACGGGAGACGCCGGCACGGGAGACGCCGGCATGGGAGACGCCGGCACGGGAGACGCCGGCATGGGAGAAGGTACCGGGGAGGGCATCGCCGCATTTAACAACACAGCCGAGTGAATGGCCACCGAACAGGTGTTGGACCCGTCCTGCCCCCTCCGGCGAGCCTTGATCCATGCCGCACCCGGACCTCACCCTCACCCCGGCGGGCCCGGCCCTCGCCCCCCGCTACCGCGACCGGCGCACCGCCGTCCCCAGCAGCCCCGCCGCCGCCCACCCGCCCCGCAACTCCTACCTCCGCCTCTTCACCGTCCCCGGCGCCCGCGGCTTCGTCGTCGGCAATCTGATCGCCCGGCTGCCCATGGGCATGTTCGGCGTCAGCGCCGTGATCATGATCGCGGCGGCCTACGACTCGTACGCCCTCGCGGGCGGCGTGACCGCCACCGGCATGGCCGCCGGGGCCCTCACCGCCCCCTGGATCGCCCGGCTCGTCGACCGGTACGGCCAGGCGCGGATCGCGGTCCCCGCCACCGCCTACGCCGTCCTCGGCCATCTGGTGCTGCTGCTCTGCGTCCACGAGAAGGCACCCGTCTGGGCCCTGTTCGCCACCACGGCGCTCACCGCCACCTCGCCCAATACGGGCGGCATGTCCCGGGCCCGCTGGGCCCATCTCCTCAAGGGCGACCGGGACGCCCTGCACACCGCCAACGCCTTCGAACAGGCCACCGACGAGCTCTGCTTCATGCTCGGCCCGGTCGTCGCCGCACTGCTCTGCGCCACGCTCTTCCCCGAGGCCGGCACCCTCGTCGGCGCCGCCCTGTTCCTCACCGGCGTCCTGATCTTCGCCGCCCAGCGCTCCACCGAGCCACCGGTCTCACCCCGTACCGCCGCGGGCTCCCCGCTGCGGGTCCCCGGCATGGCCCCGCTCCTGGCGGTCTTCCTCGCCACCGGCGCGGTCTTCGGCTCCATGGAGGTGGTGACCGTGGCGTACGTGGACGGACCCGTCGCCGGTCCGGTGCTGGCACTCCAGGCCGCGGGCTCCTGCGCGGCGGGCCTCCTCTACGGCCGCGCCCACCGCACCGTCCGGCTCCGCACCTGCCTGGCCGCGATGGCCGTCCTGATGACGATGCCGCTGCTCGCCGCCTCGACCGGCTCGCTGCTCGCCCTCGCCGCCGGGCTCCTCCTGGCGGGCATGGCGACGGCTCCGACGATGGTGACGGGCATGGGCCTGGTGCAGCGCCTGACCCCGGCGTCCCAGCTCAACGAGGGCATGACGCTGGCCGTGACCGCCCTGCTCGGCGGCATCGCGGCCGGCTCCGCCACCGGCGGCTGGGCCGCCGACCACGCCCCGTTCGCCTCTTTCGGCTTCCTGGTCCCGGCCACCGCGGCCGCCGCGGCGCTGGCGCTCTGCGCGGCGACCAAGGTGGGGAGCCGGGCATGACGAAGGCCCGGCAGTCGGATGACTGCCGGGCCTTCGCCCACATGGGATGAGATGTCCGAGGAGGCGAGCTTCTCGGACGCTCGGTGGAGATGGCGGGAATCGAACCCGCGTCCAACGGTACGGAAACAGGGCTTCTCCGTGCGCAGTCCGCTACGAGTTTCTCAGCCCCGGAGATCACACGGACAAGTCTCCGACGGGCTCAGTCACTGTTTGATTTCCCTCTCACCCCCGTGACCGGGGTGAGAGGTTTAGATCCCTAAATGACGCCAGGATCCGGGTCGGGACCACCCCCGGGCTGACGCTCCTCACAGAGGCTTCTTGTCGTTACCTAAAATTAGGCAGCGAGGGCGAAGCGGGAGTTATCGCTCTTGGAGTTGGCGATTATTGGTTGCGACATATGGTTAACGAGATCATTGCCGCTTCCTCGACACGCTTCCCCTGCATCGGTATCCGCTGTCGAAACCGATCATCCCCATGTTTATTTTTCAAAGTGCGCACCCTTGCGGGGTGTGCACGGCCCATCGTACGTGACCGACGGGTGCTGTCGCCAGCGTATTAACCGTGGCCGCGCCGCTCCGCAGAACCGCGCCGCCGGGGGCCACGCCCACGCCGCGGGGCGGGGCTACGCGGCCTGAGCCGCCCGCTGCTTGCGCTTGGCCGCCGCGATGGCCCGGTTCGTCTCGCGGGTGTCCTGCTGCTCGCGCAGGGTCTGGCGCTTGTCGAACTCCTTCTTGCCCTTGGCGAGCGCGATCTCGACCTTGACCCGGCCGTTCAGGAAGTACAGCGCGAGGGGCACGATCGTGTGACCCGTCTCCTGCGACTTCGCCTCCAGCTTGTCGATCTCCTCGCGGTGCAGCAGCAGCTTGCGCTTCCGCTTCGCCGAGTGGTTGGTCCAGCTGCCCTGCATGTACTCGGGCACATGGATGTTGTGCAGCCACGCCTCGTGCCGGTCGATCTGCACGAAGCCGTCGACCAGCGAGGCGCGGCCCATCCGCAGCGACTTCACCTCGGTGCCCATGAGCACCAGACCGCACTCGTAGGTGTCGACGATGTGGTAGTCGTGGCGCGCCTTCTTGTTCTGCGCGATGATCTTGCGCTCGGGCGCCTTGTCCTGGTTCTTCTTCGCAGGCTTGCCCTGCACGTTCACGAGTCCCTTTGCCATAGTGCGGTCATTTTCGCACTACGACCCCCCTCCGAGGCCACTCAATACCGTCTTCGCCCGTTCTTCCGCCCGTTCCCCGGCGGTCAGGTCGGGCGTGATGCCCCGGCCGTCGACGGCGTGACCGGCCGGGGTGCGGTAGTGGCCGACGGTCAGCTCGGCGACGGAGCCGTCCGGCAGGGCGCTGGGCATCTGGACCGAACCCTTGCCGAAGGTGCGCGAGCCGACCGTGACGGCCCTGCCCCGGTCCTGGAGGGCGCCGGTGAGCAGCTCGGCCGCGCTCATCGTGCCGCCGTCGATCAGCGCCACCAGGGGCCTGCCGGTGTCGCCACCGCCCTCCGCGTACACGGCGCGCTGCTCGCCCTCCACGTCGTACGTGGCGACCAGACCGCCGTCGAGGAAGGCGGAGGCGGCCACGGCGGCCTCCACGACCAGGCCGCCGGAGTTGCCCCGCAGGTCCAGGAGGACGCCGGCGCCGGCCGGGGCGGCCCGTACCGCGTCCCGCACGCGCGTGCCCGCGCCCTTGGTGAAGGCGGCGACCCGGATCAGCAGGGTCCCGTCGTCGAGGCGGCGAACGGTGACGGGGTCCGTGGCGAGCCTGGCCCGGTGCAGGGTCTGGGTCCAGGCCGCGCGGCCGCGCTCGACCCGGAGGGCGACGGCGGAGCCGGGTACGCCGTCGCCGCGCAGGAGGGCGACGACCTCGGAGACCGAGAGCCCGTGGACCGGGCGGCCGTCGACGGAGACGAGCCGGTCCTCGGCCCGGAGCCCGGCCCGCTCGGCGGGGCCGCCGCTCTGCACCCGGGTCACCCGGACCCCGCCCTCGCCGGCCCGGCCGGCGGAGAGCCCCACGCCGGTGTAGGTGCCGTCGAGGGCCTGCTCGAACTCGGCGTACTCCCTCTTGTCGTACACCGCGCCCCAGCGGTCTCCGCTGCGGCTGACGAACTCCTCGGCCGCCTGCTTGCCCGACTTGCCGTCCGCCATGGCGTCGGCCGCGGCCCGGTTCAGGGCGGCGCTGTCGACCGTCGCGGAGTCCCGGGACCCCTCCCCCGCGCGCAGGGTCGCCTCCGTGCGCCCGGCGGCGGATTCCTGCCGGGGCAGCGAGCCGGTGGCGGCGGCGGTGGCCAGGACCCCGGTGAAGACCAACGTCAGAACGGCCCCACGGAGCACTCCGCGGGGCCGGATACAGAGATGGTCGGTGCCGGCCGGCATGGCGCCCACTCTAGGACAAGGCAATGGCGCCGCACGGGCTTTGCCCGTACGACGCCATCCGCCGTCACTGGTGTCTTCTCACACCTTCAGGTACTTGCGCAGCGCGATGAAGGCGGCCACCGCGGGCATCAGCAGCCCGATGGCGATCACCAGCGGCAGCTTGGCGAGGACGGCGTCCCAGCCGATGAAGTTGACGAGCTGCATCTTCTCCGCGAGCGCGATGCCGTGGTCGATGAGGAAGTACCGGCCGACGAGCAGCAGCACACAGGCGACCGCGCCACCGAGGAGTCCGGCGAACGCCGCCTCCATGATGAACGGCATCTGGATGTAGAAGCTGGACGCGCCGACGAGTCGCATGATCCCGGTCTCGCGGCGGCGGCTGAAGGCCGAGACGCGGACCGTGTTGACGATCAGCATCAACGCGATGACCAGCATCAGCCCCATGACGCCGAGGGCGGCGATGTTCATGCCGTTCATCAGGTCGAAGAGGTTCTGCAGGATGCCCCGCTGGTCCGCGACCGACTCGACGCCGTCACGGCCGGCGAAGGCGGTGGCGACCACCTTGTACTTCTCCGGGTCCTTGAGCTTGACCCGGAACGACTCCTGCATCTGGTCCGGCGTCACGACGGAGGCGATGGCGGTGTCGCCGTACTGCTCCTTGTAACGCTTGAACGCCTCGTCGGCCGTCTCGTGCATGACGGTGTCGACGATGTCCATCTTCTTCAGATCGGCCTCGATCTGCTCCTTCTGCTGCGCCGTGACCGCACCCTTGGCGCACTTGGCCGCCGAGGCCGCGTCGGCCTTGTTGCAGAGGAAGATGGAGACGTTGACCTTGTCGTACCAGTAGTCCTTCATCGTGCTGACCTGCTCGCGCATGAGCAGCGCACCGCCGAACAGGGCGAGCGAGAGGGCCACGGAGACGATGACGGCGAACGTCATCGTGAGATTGCGCCGGAGACCGACGCCGATCTCGGAGAGCACGAACTGAGCGCGCATGGTGTGTTGAGTCCCCTACCTGCTCAGTGCTGGTAACCGTAGACGCCGCGGGCCTGGTCGCGGACGAGGCGGCCCTTCTCGAGCTCGATGACGCGCTTGCGCATCTGGTCGACGATGTTCTGGTCGTGGGTCGCCATGACGACGGTGGTCCCTGTCCTGTTGATGCGGTCGAGCAGCTTCATGATGCCGACCGAGGTCTGCGGGTCGAGGTTGCCGGTGGGCTCGTCGGCGATCAGCAGCATCGGGCGGTTGACGAAGGCCCGGGCGATGGCGACGCGCTGCTGCTCACCGCCGGAGAGCTCACCCGGCATCCGGTCCTCCTTGCCGCCGAGCCCGACCAGGTCGAGCACCTGCGGCACGGCCTTGCGGATCTCGCCGCGCGGCTTGCCGATGACCTCCTGGGCGAAGGCCACGTTCTCGGCGACGGTCTTGTTGGGAAGGAGGCGGAAGTCCTGGAAGACGGTGCCGAGCTGACGCCGCATGTGCGGCACCTTCCAGTTGGAGAGCCGGGCCAGGTCCTTGCCGAGGACGTGCACCTGGCCTTGGCTGGCGCGCTCCTCACGGAGGAGCAGCCGCAGGAAAGTCGACTTTCCGGAGCCGGACGAACCGACGAGGAAGACGAACTCCCCCTTCTCGATCTCCAGGGATACATCCCGGAGCGCGGGGCGGTTCTGCTTCGGATAGGACTTGGAGACGTTGTCGAATCGGATCACGGATGCACCACGGTCGGCCGGGAGTAGGTGTGCGTGACCTTACGCGACCGGGGAAGACCCGCGCAGTCGCGGTTCCGGCTTGCGGCGTTTATCCTTTTCGCCCTCGCGGACGAAACGGTCGCGAACCGGCGGGGCGCGCCGAAACGCCGTCGAGCTGGCACAGTGGTAGGGGGAACGTCCGGACCCCGTCGGGCGTTGTCCTGGTGTGAAGCCCAGTGCGGGAGGAGGAGAGCGCATGACCTACGACCGACTGGTGTGCGCCAACTGCGCGGCCCCGGTCGCCGAGGGCCGCTGCCCCGTCTGCCGCGCGAACCGGGAGCGACTGACCCCGCAGGGTGGTCTCTCGCCCGCGATGCTGCTGGCACTGGTGATCGCCCTGCTGGCTGCGATCGCCCTGCTCGCGGCGGTCCGTACGGTCTAGCGGGACCGCACGGCGTCCACACGAGCCGGAACCATGAGGAAGGGCCGGGGAGCATCTCCCCGGCCCTTCCTCATGCTCTGTACGTCATACGCCGTACGGATCCACGCTTGCGACGGGATCAGACGGCGGCGCGGCCACCGCCGACGAGACGCGGCAGCATACGGAAGCCGATGCCACCGGCGATCATGGTCGCGGCGCCGATGATCAGGAACGAGGTCTCGGCCGCACCGGTCTCGGCGAGCTCCTCCTTGGCCTGACCCTGCTGCACGGGCTGCGAGCCGGCGTTGTTGGTGTCGGTGTTGCTGTTGCCGCTGTCCACGCACTCGGCGCCGTCGAGGTCGACGGTGCAGGTGCCGGCGTCACCGTTGTCGGTGTTGTCGTCACCCGGGGTGGTGGGCGTCTCGGTCTGGCCCGGACCGTCCGTGTCACCCGGCTCCGGCTCGGTCGGCGGCTCGGTGACCGGCGGCTCCGTCGTCGGCGGCTCGGTGACCGGCGGCTCGGTGGTGGGCGGCTCCGTCGTCGGCGGCTCCGTGGTGGGCGGCTCCGTCGTGGGCGGCTCCGTGGTCGGAGGCTCCGTGGTCGGAGGCTCGGTGGTGGGCGGCTCCGTCGTCGGCGGCTCCGTGGTCGGAGGCTCCGTCGTGGGCGGCTCGGTGGTCGGAGGCGGCGTCGTCTCGCACCCGGCTCCACCCGGCATGCAGGTGTCCGACGGGATCGGAAGGTCGTCGCCGAAGGCACCTACGGCCTGCGCCGCACCCGCCGCGGTCAGCGACGCACCGGCCGCGATCACCGCACCGGCGGCAATGCGCGCGATACGGACTCGCATCTGCTTGGTCATCTGGCTGCTACCCCCAGTAGCTCATCTCGTCATGGGGCAGCGCTCGGGGCACGCGACAGAGGCGGCTCACTACTGGGCCCGCCCCCGTTCGCACGCGCCCCAGAAATGCGCATGCCAGTACGTCACCCTTCCGAGTTTCCGATGAAGCGTCAAGGTCGTTGCGCGTGCGATGCCCGAAAGATCACACCGTGTCCCACATGCGACGATGCAACTGTGACGTAAACCCAGAACTCCGGGTCCCGAGCCGCCAGTTCCCTTGTCGACAAAGCTCCCCAACGGCCTCGTTTCCGCTTGCGTCAGCGAATCCGCCGACCGGGCGGAGGCCACCGCGCAGAACGACGACGGGCCCCGCACCATGACGGTGCGGGGCCCGAACGTGCCGTGTTCCGGGGTTACTTCTCCTGCTGCTTGCGCCAGCGGATGCCCGCCTCGAGGAAGCCGTCGATCTCGCCGTCCAGGACGGACTGCGGGTTGCCGACCTCGAACTCCGTACGGAGGTCCTTGACCATCTGGTACGGGTGCAGGACGTACGAGCGCATCTGGTTGCCCCAGGAGCTGCCGCTGTCCTTCAGGGCGTCCATCCTGGCCCGCTCCTCCTGGCGCTGGCGCTCGAGGAGCTTGGCCTGGAGGACGTTCATGGCGCTCGCCTTGTTCTGGATCTGCGAGCGCTCGTTCTGGCAGGAGACGACGATGCCGGTCGGGAGGTGCGTGATGCGCACGGCCGAGTCGGTCGTGTTGACGCCCTGGCCGCCGGGGCCCGAGGCGCGGTAGACGTCGACGCGCAGCTCGGACTCGTCGATCTCGACGTGGTCGGAGGACTCGACGACCGGCAGGATCTCGACACCGGCGAAGGAGGTCTGGCGACGCCCCTGGTTGTCGAAGGGCGAGATGCGGACCAGACGGTGGGTGCCCTGCTCGACGGAGAGCGTGCCGTAGGCGTACGGCGCCTTCACCACGAAGGTGGTCGACTTGATGCCGGCCTCCTCCGCGTACGAGGTCTCGTAGATCTCGGTCGAGTAGCCGTGGCGCTCCGCCCAGCGCAGGTACATGCGCTGGAGCCGCTCGGCGAAGTCGGAGGCGTCGACGCCACCGGCCTCGGCGCGGATGTTGACCAGGGCCTCGCGCTCGTCGTACTCGCCGGAGAGGAGGGTGCGGACCTCCATCTCGTCGAGGGCCTTGCGGACGGAGGTGAGCTCCGTCTCGGCCTCGGCGAGGGTGTCCGGGTCGTCCATCTCCTCGGCGAGCTCGAAGAGCACCGCCAGGTCGTCGATGCGCCCGCGCAGGGTCTCGGCCTTGCGGACCTCGGCCTGCAGGTGCGAAAGCTTGCTCGTGATCTTCTGCGCCGCCTCCGGGTCGTCCCACAGGGACGGGGCCGCGGCCTGCTCTTCGAGCACGGCGATGTCGGCCCTCAGCTTCTCGAGGTCCAGGACGGCCTCGATCGACCCCATGGTCGAGGAGAGGGACTTCAGCTCTTCGGATACATCGACGACTGCCACGCGTCCAGCGTAACGGCTCGCCGCCGCTGTTACGGCAGTGAGGACTGCCTGGAGTCCTGCGGCGGGGTGTCGGCGTCCCCGGAGACCGCCAGGTAGCCGCCCGCGCCGAGGGCGCCCGCGACCACCACGGCCGCGATGGTGAGGGTGATCCGGCGCTTGCGGACCGCCTCGGCCTTGTGGCGGGCCGAGCCGGGTCTGCGGGCCCCCGCGGGGCGCGGGGCGCGGGCCGTGCCCAGGGGACCGCCGGAGAGCTCGTCGGGGGCCGGGACGCGCATGGAGGTGTGGGTGTCGCGGTTGGAGTCGGCGGAGGCGCCGGGGACGAGCGGGACGGCGGCCCGGCGCGGACCGGGCTCCCCCGCGCCCGTACCGGTCGCGTACGCGTCCTCCTCGTACGGCTCCGGCGCCGGCTCCGCGTCCGGCTCGTCCACGTCGAGCGGCGGGATGCCCTTGAGCAGCGGCAGGACGTCCTTGAGGCGGGTGGCGAGCTCGGAGGCGCGCAGCCGGGAGGCCGGGGCCTTGGCCAGGCACTGCACGATCAGCTGCCACAGCTCCTCGGGGATGCCGGGCAGCGGGACGACGGTCTCGGTGACGTGGCGGCGCAGCACGGCGCCGGGGTGGCCGCCGCCGAAGGGGGTGAAGCCGGCGAGCAGCTCGTACAGGACGGTCGCGAGGGCGTAGATGTCGACGGCGGCGCGCGGCGGGAGGCCCTCGACGATCTCGGGGGCGAGGTAGTCGGGGGTGCCGATGATCCGGGTGGCCTTGGTGCGGCCCGGCGTGTCGATCAGCTTGGCGACGCCGAAGTCGGTGAGCAGGGCGGGGTGCGCGCCGCCGGGTCCGAGCGGTCCCTCCATGTCGAGCAGGATGTTCTCCGGCTTGACGTCCCGGTGGACGATCCCGGCGGCGTGCGCGGCCGCGAGGGCGTCGGCGACGTCGGCGACGATCGCGACGGCGGCCTCGGGGGCGAGCCTGCGTTCCCGGTCGAGTCGGGTACGCAGGTCGGTGCCGCGCACGAGGTCCATGACGAGCGCCAGGTCGTTGCCGTCGACGACGAGGTCGCGGACCTTGACCACGCGGGGGTGGTCGAGACCGAGCAGGGCGGTGCGCTCCTGGACGAAGCGGCCGACGAGCTCCTGGTCGGAGGCCAGGTCCTCGCGCAGCAGTTTGACGGCGACGGGACCCTCGGGCCCCTCGCCCAGCCACACCGTTCCTGCACTGCCCCGCCCCAGGATCTGGTGGGTGGTGTAGCGGCTGCCGATGTTCCGTGCCAAGACTGCTCCCTCAGCGGCTGCGGTTCGCGTGCAAAGTTACGCGTACGCAGCCGCCGGACGTCACTTCCGAGGGGAAATCACCCCTCGGAAGTCGATAAATCGGCAGTATTACGTGGTCCCAGGGCCTCACTGCCCGGTCGTACCGCCGGTAGCACCGGTGGAATCGGTGGCCTCGCCGATCTTGGAGACCCAGTCGGTCACCTTCGAGATGCCGTCGCCGATGGCCTCCCAGTAGCCCTTGCCCTCGGCGATCCAGTCCTGGAGGGGGGTCAGTTCCCAGACGAGCCAGCCCGCGACCACGAACAGCACGATCATGACCAGGCAGCCCTTGAGGCAGCCGAGGCCGGGGATCCGCACCGGGTTGGCGCTGCGCTGACGCGGCGGACGCGGCTCGCGCGGGGCCGGGGCCTGGGGTGGCGGCTGCGGCGGCGTGTACTGCTGCTGGGGCTGCGCGTACTGCTGCGGGGCGGGCGGCGGCGCGTACTGCTGCGGCTGGTGCTGCTGCTGGTGCTGCGGCGGGTACGGCTGCTGCGGCCGCTGCTGCGCGGGACGCTGCTGCTGCTGGTACGGCTGCGGCGGCTGCTGCCCGTACTGGCCCTGCTGGCCCTGCTGGCCCTGCTGGCCCTGCTGGCCCTGCTGCCCGTACTGGCCGGGCCGCTGGTCCTGCGGGGGCTGCTGCCGCTGCGGGCGGCGGCGCAGCGGGTCCTGGCTCGGGTCCAGGTACTGCACCTGCGTCTGCTCGTTGCGGTCGCGGGCCGCGCGGAGCTGGCTCTGCCAGGGATGCGGCTCCTCGGACTGCGCGCCCTGCCCGGACTGCGGCGGCTGCGGCGGTACGGGGGGCATGACGGCCGTCGGGTCGGCGGAGCCCGCCGTGCCGCTGGTCGGCATGACGCTGGTCGCGCCGGCGGGGTCGTACTGCGGCGGCATCCCGGCACCGCTGGGCAGCACCTGGGTGGGGTCGGCGGCCCCCGCCTCGGGGGTCTGCGGGACGGGCGCGGGCGCCGGGTCCGGGGCGAGGAGCGCGCCGACGCCTTCGGCCGCCTCGATCTGGGCGGGCGTGGAGTGCACGCCGATGCCGGCGGCGACCGCGCGCAGACCGCGCGCGAGGTTCACCGCGCTCGGCCGCCGTTCCGGGTCCTTGCTGAGGCAGCGCTCTATGACCGTCCACAGGGGTCCGGGCACGGTCGAGGGCCTGCGGGGCTCCTCGCTGAGGTGCCGGTGGAGGACCTCGAGGGCACTGCCGCCCGCGAACGGGGGCCGGCCGGTGACCAGCTCGTAGAGCAGGATGCCGGCGCCGTAGATGTCGACGGCGGAGGTCTGCGGGCGGCCCTCCGCGGACTCCGGCGCCACGTACGCGGGCGTGCCGACGAATTCGTGGGTGCGGGTCAGGCCCGGGGAGTCCGCGAGGCGCGCGATGCCGAAGTCGGTGAGCATCGGGTGCATCTGGCCGCCCTGCTCGGCGAGCAGGACGTTGGCCGGCTTCAGGTCGCGGTGGACGACGCCGTCGGCGTGGCTCGCGGCGAGCGCGTCCGCGATCTGGGCGGTCAGGAGGGCGGCGGCGACCGGGGTGAGCGGGCCGCTGTCCCGGATGTACCGGTGCAGGTCGGGGCCCTCGACGAGGTCCATGACGAGCGCGAGGACATCGCCCTCGACGACCAGGTCGCGGGTGCGCACGATGTTGGGGTGGGTGAGCCGGAGCAGCACGGACCGCTCGCGCAGGAAGCGCATCACGATGTCCGCGTCGTTGGCCAGCTCCTCCTTGAGGACCTTGATCGCGACGGTCTCGCCGGGCTGGCCGGCCACGGCCGCCTCGGCGCCCGCCGTCTCCCGCTGGCGGGCTCGCCAGACGGTGCCCGTGGCGCCGCGGCCGAGCGGCTCCTCGAGCAGGTACTTGCTGCCGATAGGCCGCACGTCACGCGCTCCCTGCTGATCGTGGTCCTGGGGTGATCCGGTGATGCTCCCGGGGTCCCTGTTCTCTGTTGTGACCCGTCCGGGTGTCCGACCCACTTTAGTGCCGCCGAACGGGGTACCGACCGGTCGTCCACAGGCCGATTCCGATTGCGACGGCCTGCCGACGGCCTGCCGGGTGCGGGCCGGCGCCGTGCCGACGCCGGTGCCGACGTGCGCCTTCGCGGGCCGGGCCCGGGCGGGTCCGGTCTGTCCGAAAGAAGACGCTTCCGGAGGCGGGACGGTTGCCGGGCATGTTCCGAAGGCATGCTCAACCAGGCACTTTTGCGTCCACAGTCGACCATTCAAGATCACTTCCGGCCGACCCGGGGGCGGGTTGTCGGTGGCAGGTGCGAGGATGCCTCCAGCACGTCGCATCGGTGGGGTCGGGAGCCCCCGCGCCGTGCCGACCTGTACCGGGCGACGCGTCCGTGCCGGGTGGGGGGAGTCACAGGGCGGTTCCCCTGCCGGGCATCACGCAGAAGGGACCGCTGACGGCGATGCAGATCCGGCTGACCGTCCTCGCGCCGTACGCCGGCCATGGCGCCGGACGTACCTGCGACGTGCTCGTCACGGCCCCCGCCGGGACGGCCCTGGCCGCCGTGGCCTCGAATCTCGCCGCCGCCGTCACCGGCCCCGACACCTCCGCCTCGGGCACCACCGTGCTCTACGCGGGCGCGGAGCGGCTCGACGGCCGCCGCTGTGTGCTCGGCGAACCCCCGCTGGTCGACGGCGCGGTCCTCTCCCTCCAGGTCCCGGGCCCCGACGACCGCGTCGGTGAGGCCGCCGCGGCCCGGCTGCACGTGGTGGCGGGCCCGGACGCGGGCGGAGTGCACCTGCTGCACGGCGGAGCGATCAGAATCGGCCGTTCCGTGGACGCCGACGTACCGCTCGACGACCCGGACGTCTCCCGCGCGCACTGCACGGTGACCGTCGGCGAGGACGGCCGGGTCACGGTCGCCGACCGGGGCTCGACGAACGGCACGACCCTCGACGGCGCACCGGTCGGCGACCGCCCGGTCGCCTTCCGGCCGGGCGCGCTGCTGCGCCTCGGCGAGTCCGCCCTCCGTCTGACCGGCCCCGGCGACGACCTCGGGGGTACGGAGACGAGGGCGCCGGCCCCGGACGGCGAGGGCCACCTGCGCGTGGCACCGCCCGAAGCCGACGGACGGGCTCCGGCGGTGGGCGACCGGCCCGCCCACGCGGGCGTGCCCCGCCCGGCGGCCGGCGGCCCGGTGGACGACACCACCCACGGCGGGGCGCGCGGCGTCCCGCCGGGCGAGGCCCCTCAGCGCGCGTACGACGACCCGTACGGCCCGGGCGCCCGCGACCGCGGTACGGACTCCCCCGGCGCGGGCCACGCCCGCGCGGGCGACCACCCCGGCGGTCACGACGGGCCCGACGGCGGCGGCGAGGCCCACAGCCGGACCCGCCCGCCCCGCGGCGACACTCCCCCGGCCCCGGCAGGCTCCCCGCGCGCGGGCGGCGGGGGCAAGCGGGGCCTCGGCGCCTGGGCCCGGCGCCTGGCCGGCGGACGCGAGGAACTCCCGGCGCCCGCCGCCGACCCCCGTACGGCTCCGGACACCCACGCGGGCGCCCGGCTCGGCGCCGGAGCCCGGGACGGTTCCCCCGCGCCCGTGCCGATGGCCGACACCTGGCCCGATCCGGCCACCGTCCTGCTCACCGCCCTCGGTCCCGGCCCGCGGCTCTGGGAGCGCGGCCAGGACCACCCCGAATCCCTGGTGGTCCGGCTCGGCACCACGGACCGCGCCGACCTCTCCGGCGTCCCGGTCACCGTGGGACTGCGGGAGGCCGGTTCGCTGGGCCTCGCCGGCCCCGCCGACCGGCTCGCCGGTCTCGCCCGCTCGGTCGTCGCCCAGCTCGCCGCCCTGCACTCCCCCTCCGACCTGGAGATCGTGCTGATCAGCGCCGACCGGAACCGCTCCGTCGAGGAGCGGCGCCGGTCCTGGGGCTGGCTCGGCTGGCTCCCGCACGTCCGGCCGGCCCACGGCCAGGACTGCCGGCTGCTCCTGGCGTACGACCGCGAGCAGGCCCAGGCCCGTACGGCGGAGCTGACCCGGCGGCTCGACGACGGTCCGCTCGGCCCCGGCTGGCCCAGCGCCGACCGCGCGTCCGTCGCGGAGGCGGCGGCCCGTCACGAGGGGCCGACGACGGTCGTGGTCGTCGACGGCGACCCCGGTTCGGCGGCCCTGCGCGAGACCGTCGCGCGGCTGGCCGGAGCCGGTTCGGCGGCCGGGATCCATCTCCTGTGCCTCGCCGAGGCGCCCGCGGCCTCCCCGGTCTCCCCGGTGGCCGCCACCTACGAGACGGCGTGCGCCGCGTCCCTCGCGTTCCGCGAGTGCGGGGCCGCCGCGCTCCTCAGCGGCGACGTGGCGACGGCGCTGCGGCTGCTCAGGACGGCCGGCGGACGGGTCGCCGGCCACGGCACGGTCGGTGTGGTCGACGCGGTCTCCGTCGCCTGGGCCGAGCGGTTCGGCCGGGCGCTCGCCCCCTTGCGCACGGACACGACGGCGGCGCCCGGCGCGCGGGCCGCCGCGCTGCCCCCGTCGTCCCGCCTCCTCGACGAGCTCGGGCTCGCCCGTGCCACCCCCGCCTCCCTGATGGCCCGCTGGGCCTCCGCCGGGGACGGCACGGCCGTCCTGGGCGCGGGGCCGCGCGGCCCCCTGGCCGTGGACCTCACCCGCGAGGGGCCGCACCTGCTGATCGAGGGACCCGCGGGAAGCGGGCGGACGGAGCTGCTCCGTTCGATCGCCGCCTCGCTCGCGGCCGGCGGCCGCCCCGACCGGCTCGGCCTGCTCCTGGTGGACGGGGCGGGCGGCGACCGCGGCGAAGGGCTCGCGGTCTGTACGGAGCTGCCGCACGTCACGGAGCACCTGGTCGCCTCGGACCCGGTGCGGATGCGGGAGTTCGCGCAGGCCCTGGGCGCGGAGCTGAAGCGCCGGGCGGAGCTGCTCGGCGACGGCCACTTCGCCGACCGCCGGGGGACGCGCGCGGCGCCCGCGGCGACCGCCGCCGACCGGCTGATCGGCCAGCGTGCCCCGAGCGCGGCGGAGTCCGTGCCCCAGGGCGCCCGCGCGACCGTCCGCCTCCAGGACTCCGGCGACCTCACGGACCGCCCGAGCGGCCGCACCCTGCGCACGGGCGACGGCACGATCGGCGCCCTCCCGAGCACGCGCGGCGGCCGCACGGACGGCCCGTACCCCACGTCGGACGACCTCGGCGGCCGCCCGAGCGGCCGGATCACGTACCCGGGCGACCTCGACGGCCGGTCGAGCGCGCGGAGCGCGTACCCGGGCGATGTCGACGGCCGGCCGAGCGCGCGGAGCGCGTACCCCGGAGACCTCGACGGCCGGTCCGGCCGGATCGCGTACCCCGGTTCCGATGACCCGAGCGGGCGCCCCAGCAGCCGCACCCTGCGCACGGGCGACGACGACCTCACCGACCTCCCGAGCGGCCGCGTGGCCCGCGCGGGTGCGGAGGACCTGGGCGGCCACGGCAGTGGGCGCGTGTCCCGCGGCGGTGCCGAGGACCTTGGCGGCCACGGCAGTGGACGGGTGCCCCGGCTCGGCGCGGACGACCGCGGCGGACCCGGCGGCGGGCGCGTGCCCCGGCCCGGCGACGGTTCGCTCGACGAGCGGTCCGGTTCCCGGCCGCGGGCAGGCGCCGACGCCTTCCTGACCGACACGCCCAGCGGGCGGCTGCCGCGCCGGGACGGCGACGACCGCTCCGGCGGCCGCACCCTCCGCACCGGCGACGGCGACCTCACGGACCGCCCGAGCGGGCGCGTGTCCCGCACCGGGGCGGAGGACCTCGTGGGCCACGGCAGCGGGCGTGTGTCCCGGCCCGGGGACGGCGACCTCGGCGGGTACCCGAGCGGCCGGGTGCCCCGACCCGGCGACGGCGACCTCGCCGACCGCTCCGGCGGCCGCGTGCCCCGCCCCTCCGGCGAGGAGACGGCCGGGCGGATCCCCCGGCCCGCCGGCGGCGAGCAGGGGTCCGGGCGAGCCTCGGGCGGACCCGCCCACCTCCCCCGGCTCATCGTTCTCGTCGACGACTTCGACGCCCTCGTCGCCCCCGCGCTCGGCGCCTCCGGGCGGCCCGCCGCCGGGTCCGTCGTGCGGGCCCTGGAGGCCGTCGCGCGGAACGGCGAGCGGCTCGGCGTGCACCTCGTCGCGACCTCCGCGCGTCCCGACCGGACCGCCGACACGGAGCTGGCCCACGGGGCCCGGCTGCGCATCGTGCTCGACGCGCCCCCGGTGACCGGCGGACCGGACGTACCGGCCGCCGGGCGCGGGCGCCTCGGCCATCCGGACGGCCGGGTGACGCCCTTCCAGGCGGGCCGCGTCACCGGCCGGATTCCCCGGACGGCGACGCTCCGCCCCACCGTCGTGCCGCTGGAGTGGGAGCGGATGGGCGATCCGCCGACCCGCCGTCCGGTCCGCGAGCTGGGTAACGGGCCGACGGATCTGGCCCTCCTCGCGAGCGCCCTCGACCGTGCCGCCCGCTCGGTCGAGGCGACGCCCGTGGCCCCGCTGACCCCCGCGACCCACAGCTGACACCACGTCACGGGGGCGTCGCGATCGCCCGCTCGACCCGGTCGGCGGTGATCCCGTCGGCGGCTCTCCTCGCGCTCAGGCCTTGAGCGCCGCCACCGCCGACCGCGCCAGATCGTCCACGTACCCCGGGGGCAGCGGCGTACGGACCACGACGAGGCGCCAGTAGAGCGGCCCGACGACCAGGTCGAGGGCGCGGCCCGGGTCGGTGCCCTCGGGGAGTTCGCCGCGGGCGACGGCCTCGCGGACGACCTGGGTCATGACGCCGCGCTGGCCGTCGAGCAGTGCCGCCGTGACGGCCTCGGCGATCTCGGGCTGCCGGGCGGCCTCGACGAGCAGGTCCGGGATGACCTGCGAGGCGACGGGGTGGCGCAGCGCGTGCGAGGCCACCTGGAGGAGCGCGCGCACGTCCCCGTGCAGGGAGCCGGTGGCGGGCGCCGGCAGGCCCTGGGCGGCGAAGGCCCCGACGAGGTCGAGGACGAGGGCGAGCTTGGACTTCCAGCGCCGGTAGACGGCGGTCTTGCCGACTCCCGCGCGGCGCGCGATGCCCTCGATGGACATCCGGGCGAAGCCGACGGCGGCGAGTTCCTCGAAGACGGCGGCGCGGATGGCCTCGGTCACGTCCTCGCGGAGTACGGCCGCTCCGGCGGGGGCGCGGCGTGGGGTCGGATCGGTCATGAACGGCATCCTAGCCAACGGCGACGCCCCGAGGTCGTCACGACGATACGGTTGCGTTCCGACGCAGGATCACTCTAATCTCCCCGTAGCGACGATACGGACCCGTTCCATCGCCGAGGATGCCCGCACCCTTCGTCGAAAGCGCCCACCCGTGACCACCCAGACGCTTCCCCCGCCCCTGCAGAAGCCCCCTCCCGGGGAGGCCCCTCCCCAGGAGACCTGTCCCCGGGCGGCCCCCACCGAGGACCTGCGCGAACTCGCCCGGCGCCACGGTCTCACCGTCAGCGGCGCCCGCCCCTCGCTGCCCGCCTACGCCCGGCAGATCTGGTCTCGCCGCGACTTCATCACCGCCTTCGCGACCGCCCGGCTGACCGCGCAGTACAGCCAGGCGCGGCTCGGCCAGGTCTGGCAGGTGATGACCCCGCTGCTCAACGCCGCCGTCTACTACCTGATCTTCGGCGTGCTCATGGACGCCGAGGACGGCGTCGCCGACTACGTGCCCTTCCTGATCACCGGCATCTTCGTGTGGACGTTCACCTCGAACACGATCCTGGCCGGCACCCGGGCGATCAGCGGCAACCTGGGCCTCGTCCGCGCCCTGCACTTCCCCCGCGCGAGCCTGCCGATCTCGCTGTCGCTCCAGCAGCTCCAGCAGCTGCTGCTGTCGCTCGCCGCGCTGGTCATGATCCTTCTCGCGCTCGGCGAGTTCCCCACCTGGAGCTGGCTCCTCGCCGTCCCCGCACTGCTCTGCCAGGCGCTGTTCAACACGGGCGTGGCACTCGTCCTCGCCCGGCTCGCGGCCCGCACCCCGGACATCTCCCAGCTGATGCCGTTCGTGCTCCGCACCTGGATGTACGCCTCGGGCGCGATGTGGTCGATCCAGAACCTGGCGGCGAGCGGACGCTTCCCCGACGGCGTGGTGCTCGCCCTCCAGTGCAACCCGGCGGCGGTCTACATCGACCTGATGCGCTTCGCGCTCATCGAGAGCTACACCTCGGCGCAGCTGCCGCCGCACGTCTGGGCACTCGCCGCCGGCTGGGCCCTGCTGGCCTTCGGGGGCGGTCTCATCTGGTTCTGGAAGGCGGAGGAGACGTACGGCCGTGGCTGACCCCCGGAGCACCCCCACCCCCACCCCTGCGACCAGCCCCACCCCCGCGACCAACCCCGCGACCACCCACACCCTCCCCCTCACCCCCACCCCCACCCCCACGCCCACGCCCACCGTCGTGGTCGACGGAGTCCACATCACCTACACGGTCAACGGCGGCGGCACCGGCGGCCGAGGCGCCGCGACGGCCGCGCTCAGCCGCATGCTCCGGCGCGGCGAGAAGCGGCCGACCGGCCGCCGGGTCCACGCCGTGAAGGGCGTCAGCTTCGTCGCGTACCGGGGCGAGGCAATTGGCCTGATCGGTTCGAACGGATCTGGGAAATCCACCCTCCTGAAGGCCATCGCGGGCCTCCAGCCCGTCGAGCGGGGCCAGGTGTACACCGAAGGACAGCCCTCGCTCCTCGGCGTCAACGCGGCCCTCATGAACGACCTCACCGGCGAGCGGAACGTGATCCTGGGCGGTCTCGCGATGGGCATGAGCCGCACGGAGGTCCGCGAGCGCTACGACGAGATCGTGGACTTCTCCGGCATCAACGAGAAGGACGACGCCATCTCCCGCCCCATGGGGACGTACTCCTCCGGCATGGGGGCGCGACTGCGCTTCTCCATCGCCGCCGCGAAGAGCCATGACGTCCTGCTCATCGACGAGGCCCTGTCCACCGGCGACGCGCGTTTCCGCCGACGGAGCCAACGGCGGATCGACGAACTGCGGGCGGAGGCGGGGACGGTCTTCCTGGTCAGCCACTCGAACTCGACGATCACGGAGACCTGCGAGCGGGCCCTGTGGCTTGAGGCGGGGACGCTGCGGATGGACGGCCCGGCGAAGGAGGTGGTGGCGGCGTACGAGGAGTTCACCGCGACAGGAGCCGGAACAGGAGCCAAGGAAAAGGGCAAATGAGACATTAAGGGCTACAGTGCGGAGGGATGACGAACGATCACCCCCAGTCGCCGCCAGGGACCCGCTCCGAGCCCTCCAAGTTCACCGGGTCCCCCTTCGACTCGGACACCTTCACCTCCGCCACCTTCGTCACGGTCGGCCGCGGCCCCTACCTCGCCGTCGCCGCCGTCTGGCTGATCACCCGCGTCGGCATGGTGCTGCTGCTCCTCCGCGACACCCTCGGCATCGGCGGCGTCGGCCGCGAGGTGGACCTCTACCAGCACTGGTACGAGCAGTTCGCACAGGGCACCTTCCCGCCCGGCGACGCCACCTGGCAGTACCCGCCCGGCGCGGGGCTCGTCATCATGTCGCCGGGCGTCCTCCCCTGGCTGACGTACGTGCAGGCGTTCGTCGCGCTCACCCTCCTGGCCGACGCGGTCGTCACCGCCGCACTGGCCCGCGCCGACAGCGCCCGGCTCACCCACGGCACCTGGATCTGGGTCTGCGGACTGCCGCTGCTCCTGCACCTGCCGCTCGCGCGGTACGACGTCCAGACCACCGCCCTCGCCGTCCTCGCGCTGCTCGCGCTCACCGCCCGCTCGACCGCCGCCCACCAGCTCGGCGGGGCGCTCGCGGGCATCGGCGCGATGGTCAAGGTCTGGCCGGCGCTCGCCCTGATCGGCACCCCCCGGGGCCGTACCACCCGCGAGGCCTGGACCGCCGCGGTCGTCGCGGCCCTCGCCCTCCTCGCCACCCTCGCGCTGTTCTTCTCCGACTCCCTCGGCTTCCTGCGCCAGCAGGGCAGTCGCGGCATCCAGATCGAGTCGCTCGGCGGCACCGCCCTCGCGCTGGCCGAGGCCGGCGGCATCTGGCCGGGCAGGGTCGAGTTCCGATACGGGGCCTTCGAGTACGTCGGCCCGTACGTCTCCAGCCTCGGCCACCTCGCCCTGCTGCTCACCGTCATCGCCTTCGGCTGGCTGCTCCTGTGGCGCGTACGGGCCCACCGCTGGACCGCCGCCACCCCTCTCGACGCCGCCCTCGCAGCCGTACTGCTGTTCACCGTCACCAGCCGGGTGATCAGCCCCCAGTACATGATCTGGCTGCTCGGCCTCGCCGCCGTCTGTCTGACCTCGCGCAGCACGGTGATGCGCCCGGTGGCGCTGCTGCTGCTCCCGGCGGCCGCCCTCAGCTCCCTCGCGTACCCCGTCCTGTACGACCACGTCGTCGCCGGCACCGCCCAGGGGCTGACCGTCATGGTCCTCCGCAACGCCCTGCTGCTCGCCGCGACCCTGCTCGCCGCCCGCCGCCTGTGGACGTCGACGGTCACCGGACCGCCCGAGGAAGCCGTGTAGGACAGACAGGAGAAGGGCCCCGTCGGACGACCGGTGGGGCCCTTCTCACGCCACTACTGCACGGCTAGCTGTGCGTACGAAGCAGCGTGCGCATCGTCCGCATCGCCACCGACAGGTTCGCCAGGTCGAAGGTGTCCGAGCCCTGGATCTCCTCCAGGGTCGTCCGCGCGCGGCCCAGGATCGCCGCGTTCTTCTCCTCCCAGTCCTTGAACCGCTGCTCCGGGCTCGACGCGCCGTTTCCGGCCGCCAGGACGTCCGCGGTCAGCGCCGAGTGCGCCGCGAACAGGTCCTCACGGATCGACGCACGGGCCATCGACTGCCACCGGTCGTCGCGCGGCAGCTCGATGATCCGGTCCATCAGGTCGGTGATCCGCAGCCGGTCGGCCAGGTCGTAGTAGACCTCGGCCACCGCCAGCGGGTCCTTGCCCGTCCGGTCCGCGATCGCCACGATGTCGAGGATCGGGAAGGCGGAGGAGAAGCCGGCCACCCGCAGCGCGAGCTCCTCCGGCACGCCGACCTCGGTCAGCTCCTCCACGATCGACTGGTACCACTCCAGGTCCGCGCCGCGCAGCAGGTTCGGCAGCTGCGCCCAGACCTGCTCGACGCGCTCGGCGAAGAACTCGATGGTCTCGGTGAGCTGGAGCGGCTGCGGCCGGTTGTTGAGCAGCCAGCGCGTGCCGCGCTCGACGAGCCGGCGGGAGTGCAGTCGCATCCGGGTCTGGACGTCGGCGGGCACCTGGTTGTCGAGGGCCTCGACGGCGTCCCAGACCCGGCCGAGGCGGAAGACGAACCGGGCCGCGGTCTGCGCCCGGACGATCTCCTCGATCGACGCGCCCGTCTCCTCGCGGAGGCGGTGCAGGAAGGTCGAGCCACCGGCGTTGACGGTGTCGTTGACCAGGACGGTGGTGATGATCTCGCGGCGCAGGGGGTGGTTGTCGACCGCCTCGGTGAACTTCTCGCGCAGCAGCGTCGGGAAGTACGCGTGGAGCAGCCCGCGCAGGTACGGGTCGTCCGGCAGCTCCGTACCGATGAGCTCGTCGGCCACCGTGATCTTGGTGTACGCGAGGAGGACGGCAAGCTCCGGCTGGCTCAGACCGCGGCCGTTGTTGAGCAGGTCGCGGATCTGCCGGTCGTTGGGCAGGAACTCCAGGGACCGGTCGAGGGCCCCGTCGCGGCCCAGCCGGCGCATGAAGCGCTGGTGGGCGTGGAGCAGGGACGGCGACTGGGCGACGGCGTTGGCGAGGGCCGTGTTCTGCGCGTAGTTGTTGCGCAGGACGAGCATGCCGACCTCGTCGGTCATCTCCGCGAGGATCTTGTTGCGCTGCTTGACGGTCATGTCGCCCTCGGCGACGAGCCCGTTGAGCAGGATCTTGATGTTGACCTCGTGGTCGGAGGTGTCGACGCCGGCGCTGTTGTCGATGGCGTCGGTGTTGACCTTGCCGCCCCGGCCCTCGGGTCCGCCGGTGCGGGCGAACTCGATACGGCCCAGCTGGGTCGCGCCGAGGTTGCCGCCCTCGCCGATGACCTGGGCGCGGACGTCCTGGCCGTCGACGCGGATGGCGTCGTTGGCCTTGTCGCCGACGTCGGCGTTCGACTCGGCCGAGGACTTGACGTACGTACCGATGCCGCCGTTCCACAGCAGGTCGACGGGCGCGTGGAGCACGGCCTTCATCAGCTCGGCCGGGGTCATCTTGGTGATGCCGTCCTCGATGCCGAGGGCGGCCCTGACCTGCGCGTTGACGGGGATCGACTTGGCGCTGCGGGGGTGGATGCCACCGCCCGCGGAGAGCAGCGAGGTGTCGTAGTCGGCCCAGGACGAGCGGGGCAGCTCGAAGAGCCGGCGGCGCTCGGCGTACGAGACGGCCGCGTCCGGGTTCGGGTCGATGAAGATGTGCCGGTGGTCGAACGCGGCGACGAGCCTGATGTGCTCACTCAGCAGCATGCCGTTGCCGAAGACGTCGCCGGACATGTCACCGACGCCGACGACCGTGAAGTCCTCGGTCTGGGTGTCGTGGCCCAGCTCGCGGAAGTGCCGCTTGACGGACTCCCAGGCGCCGCGGGCGGTGATGCCCATGCCCTTGTGGTCGTATCCGGCGGAGCCGCCGGAGGCGAACGCGTCGCCGAGCCAGAAGCCGTACGACTCGGCGACCCCGTTGGCGATGTCGGAGAAGGTCGCGGTGCCCTTGTCGGCGGCGACCACCAGGTAGGTGTCGTCCTCGTCGTGGCGGACCACGTCGACCGGCGGCACGACCTCGCCCGCGACCAGGTTGTCGGTGATGTCGAGCAGCGCCGAGATGAAGGTCTTGTACGAGGCGATGCCCTCGGCCAGCCAGGCGTCACGGTCCACGGACGGGTCCGGGAGCTGCTTGGCGACGAAGCCGCCCTTGGCGCCGACGGGCACGATGACGGTGTTCTTGACCATCTGCGCCTTGACCAGGCCGAGGATCTCCGTACGGAAGTCCTCACGGCGGTCGGACCAGCGCAGACCGCCTCGGGCGACCTTGCCGAAGCGCAGGTGGACACCCTCGACGCGCGGGGAGTACACCCAGATCTCGAAGGCCGGGCGGGGCGCCGGAAGGTCCGGGATGGCCTGCGGGTCGAACTTCATCGACACGTACGAGTGCGGTGTGCCGTCCGCCGTCAGCTGGCCCCTCCCTTCGCTGCCCTCGCTGGCGCTCTGGAAGAAGTTCGTCCGCAGCGTGGCCTTGATGACGGTCAGGAAGGACCGCAGGATCCGGTCCTCGTCCAGGCTCGCGACCTGGTCGAGGGCGGCGTCCAGCTCCTCCAGGAGCGCGTCGATCAGCTCGGTGCCGGCGCGCTGGCGCTCCGGGGCCATCCGGGCCTCGAAGAGGTTGACGAGCAGCCGGGTGGTGTGGACGTTGTTGCGGAGGGTGTCCTCCATGTAGTCCTGGCTGAACGTCGCACCGGCCTGGCGCAGGTACTTGGCGTAGGCGCGCAGCACCATCGCCTCGCGCCAGTTGAGCCCGGCGGAGAGGACGAGCGAGTTGAAGTTGTCGTTCTCGGCCTCGCCGGTCCAGGTGGCGGCGAAGGCCTCCTGGAAGCGCTCGCGGGCGTCGTCGCCGAGGTAGTCGCCGTTGCCGGTCGCGAGGGGCATCCGCAGACCGAAGTCGTAGACCCAGGCGTGCGTACGGTCGGCGCAGCGCAGCTCGTACGGCCGCTCGTCGGTCACCTCGACGCCGAGCCGGTTGAGCACCGGGAGCACGGCGGAGAGGGAGATCGGGTCGCCCGTCTTGTAGATCTTGAAGCGGCGCTCGCCGGGGCCCGCGCCGACCGGCTCGTAGAGCGAGAGCGCGAAGTCCTTGCCGCCGCCGGTCCGGGCGAGGGCCTCCAGGTGCACCAGGTCGGCGACGGCCGCGCGCGGCGAGTGGTCGGCCTTGTAGCCCTCGGGGAAGGCGTTGCCGTAACGGCGGTGCAGCTCCGCGGCACGCTCCTCGCCGCACTCGGCGTTGAGCGCCTCGGCGAAGCCGTCGGACCAGGAGCGGGCGGCCTCGACGAGCCGCGTCTCGATGCGGTCGACGTCGGCGTCGGTGAGCTTCGCCAGCTCGGTGCCGGGCTGGACGCGGACGACGAAGTGCAGCCGGGACAGGATCGACTCGGTGTTCCAGGCGGTGAAGTCGACGCTGGTGCCGTCGAGCTCCTCCTTCAGGATGTCGATGATCCGCAGCCGGACGCGGGTCGTGTAGCGGTCGCGCGGCAGGTAGACGAGGGCCGAGTAGTAGCGGCCGTACTCGTCCTGGCGCAGGTACAGACGCAGCCGGCGCCGCTCCTGCAGGTACAGGACGCTGGTGACGACGGACCGGAGCTGGTCGGCCGGGGTCTGGAAGAGCTCGTCGCGCGGGTACGTCTCCAGGATCTGGAGCAGGTCGCGGCCGTCGTGGCTGTTCGGCGAGAAGCCGGCACCCTCCAGGACCTCCTGGACCTTGCGCTTGACCACGGGAACGCGGCGCACGGACTCGGTGTAGGCGGCCGAGGAGAACAGGCCGAGGAAGCGGCGCTCGCCGATGACGTTGCCGTCGGCGTCGAACTTCTTCACACCGATGTAGTCGAGGTACGAGGGGCGGTGCACGGTCGAGCGGCTGTTGGCCTTCGTCAGGATCAGCAGCTTGTGCTCGCGCGCCTTGGCGCGGACGTCCTCGGGCAGCCGGCTGAAGGACGGCGAGACGGGGTGGGCGTGGTGGCCCTCGTCGTCGCCCGCGTGCTGCGGGTCGGAGCGCAGGATGCCGAGGCCGGTGCCGGGCACGGCGGCCAGGGCGTCACCGTTGACCAGCTGATACTCGCGGTAGCCGAGGAACGTGAAGTGGTCGTCGGCGAGCCAGCGCAGCAGCTCGCGGGCCTCCTCCACCTCGGTCGGACGCAGGTCGGACGCGGTGGGCTCGGCCGGGAGGCCCTCGGCGATCCGCAGGGCGGCGTCGCGCATCTTCTCCCAGTCCTCGACCGTCTCACGGACGTCGGACAGGACACGCAGCAGATCGGCGGTGATCTGCTTGAGGTCGGCGCGGTCGGTCTCCCGGTCGATCTCGACGTGGATCCACGACTCGGTGAGCGCATCGTGCGGCAGCTCGCCCTGGATCTGCGCCGACAGGACCTCGATGAGCTTGCCCGTGAGGTCGCGGCGGACGAGGACCTGCGGGTGGATCACGACGTGGATGCCGCGGCCCTGGCGCGAGAGCTCGTTGGTGACCGAGTCCACCAGGAACGGCATGTCGTCGGTGACGACCTCGACGACGGAGTGGCTGCTCGTCCAGCCGTTCTCCTCGACCGTCGGCGTGTGGACGCGCACGTTCGCCGTGCCCTGCGGACGGTTCTCCGCGAGGCGGTAGTGAGAGAGCGCCGCACCGAACACGTCGACCGGGTCCCGGTCGCCGAGGTCCTCCGGCGCGGTGTGCAGGTAGTAGCGCTGGAGGTACTCGAGCACGGTGTCCCGGTCCGGGCGCTCCCCGGCACCCTCCGGGCCCGTCGGAAGTCGCCCCCCGACCGGGCTGTGCTCAGCTACCCGAGCGGCCCTTTCGAGCAGCTCGGCCTTGGCTTCGTCCAGCTTGGTCTGCATGTCCTCTGACTCCTGTCGCGCGCCGTTGCGTGACGTCGGTGGAAGAAAGGACACAACGACGCCTCGACGCGGTGATTCCGGTCGAAGACGACGTTATGCCCGAATGAGAGATGCCCGGGTCGTTATCGGCCACGGAGAGCGGCGCGCCCGGACGGAGAGGATCGGCGAACGCGCTGTCGGCCCGGCCGCTGTAGCGGGTCGGGCGGCAGCCGGGGGCTTCACTGCCCCCACGGCGTATCGCGCTGATCACGGCAAAAGCCTATCGCCCTCGCCCCCCGAACCGTCATGGTCCGTATGTGTACAAAAGACGGGGGGGAAGTTTGACGTTCTGGACAGCGACACATGTCCTCTTGGCAAAGCGCCCCGACGCGGGCAGCGTGTACGCGAGCATGGGCGCAGCACGGCAGACCGACCATCTGTGATCTGGGAGAGCCATGGCGAAGATCCTGATCGTGACCGGGGACGCGGCGGAGTCGCTGGAGGTGATGTACCCCTACCAGCGGCTGCTGGAAGAGGGCTACGAGGTCGACATCGCCGCCCCGGCCCGCAAGCAGCTCCGCTTCGTCGTCCACGACTTCGAGCCGGGCTTCGACACGTACACCGAGAAGCCCGGCTACACCTGGCCCGCCGACCTGGCCTTCTCGGAGGTCGATCCGGGCGCGTACGTGGCGGTGGTGATCCCGGGCGGCCGGGCGCCGGAGTACCTGCGCAACGACCCGGAGCTCCGCAAGATCCTCAAGGCCTTCTTCGACGCGGACAAGCCGGTGGCCCAGATCTGCCACGGCCCGCTCCTGACGGCGGCGGTCGGCGGCCTGGAGGGCCGCCGGGTCACGGCCTACCCGGCCCTGGAACTGGACATGCAGGCGGCCGGCGCGACCTTCCAGGACAGCGCGGCGGTGGTGGACGGCCTCCTGGTCTCCTCAAGGGCCTGGCCGGACCACCCCACCTGGATGCGCGAATTCCTGAAGGTCCTCCGAGCCAAGGCCTGACGCAGGGGGCTGTGGGCGGCGCACCGCCGGTGGGTGGCCGTGCGCGACGCACCGGCGGTGTGCCGCGCACGGCTACCCACCGGCCGGCGCCCGGCCCCCAGCCCCGCCCCACCACCGGGCGGACCCGTCAGACCAGCTCCTCCGCGACAGCCACCGCCTCCTCCAGGGAGTCGACCACCGGCACACCGACCCGCGAGAGCGACGCCCGACTGTGCGATCCGCCGGTGTACAGCACCGCCTTCGCCCCCACATGCTGCGCCGCGATCGCGTCATCCGCCGCGTCCCCGATGACGACGACCCGCTCGGGAAGCACCCCTCCCAGCGCGGCCAGGTGCCGCACCATGTGCCCCGACTTCCCGTCCGTGGACGCGTCGGCCCGCCCGTCCATCCGCACGAACCGCTCCGCGATCCCGTGCCTCCGCACCAGCGGGATCAACTCCGCGTGCGGCGCGAGCGACAGCAGTGACTGCGTGAACCCGGACTCCTGCCGCGCCGCGAGCAGCTCCGCGGCCCCCGAGGTCAGCCCACAGCCCTCGGCCCGCTCCCAGTAGTGCCGATGGAAGGCGCCGTCCATGACGGACCACTCGGCGTCGGTGGGCAACCGCCCCATGAGCCGCTCGTAGAACTTGGGCACGGGCACCGTGTAGAGCTCCCGGTACCGCTCAAGAGTGATCGGTTCGAGCCCCAGCTCGGCGAACGCCGCGTTGGTCGCCCCGATGACCGCACTGATGTCGTCGAGCAGTGTGCCGTTCCAGTCCCAGACCAGATGCTTGCCGCGCAAGCCGTCGTGCTTCCCCATGGGGAGACGGTACCCGGCCGCACCGACAGGCAGCCAAGACAGGCGGCCGGGACCCAGGACCCGACGCGTCAGCCCAGCAGCCCGGGAATCTCCTGCACCCCGAACCACAGCAGCTCATGGTCCTCGGCCCCGTCGACGACGAACTGCGCGTCGTCGTCCCCCTGGTCCGCCGCGCCCAGCGCGTCCGCCGCCGCCGTCACGTCCGCCTGCGCGTCGTCCGCGTCCGCGTGCACGGCCGCCGCCTTGGCGAGCCGTACGGGCCCGGCGACGCGGACCTCGCCGATGGAGCTCACGGTCAGCGCCCCGTCGGGGTCCGTGGCCGCGTCCTTGTCGGCGACGTCGAGGGCGACCACGATCCGGCGCCGGGGCGCCTCGGGATCCCCGGCAAGCAGCCGCAGGGAGGCGGAAGCGGCCCGGTTGAGCGCCGCGTACTCCAGCTCCTCGATGTCGTCGGAGACGTACCACTCGCGTAGGGCGGGGGTGACGGCGTAGGCGGTCAGTGGACCGGGGCCCAGCTCGCCCGCCTTGTGCGCCTGTGCGAGACCGGGGAGGGTCAGGGGGACGTACACGCGCATGGCTGGCCGCTTTCGTAGACGGAGAGGCCCTCAGGATACGTGCGGAGTCCCCCTTCGGGGTGGCCGACCGGGGCAGGCGTACGTCCACTCCGGGAGGCCCTTCTCAGGACCCCCGGGAGCCGATTTTCTTCCGCGTCACCCGGATAGGTGATTCCGTTTTCGAGGCGTCGAGCGGCGGCGGACTCCTTGCGGCCCCTCCGAGCCCACCCGTACAAGATCCCCAACGGAAAGTTACCGACCGGTATCCCTCGGTGACGCGACGACAGGGGCAGGCCCACGATGACCACCACCACCCTCACCACGACCGGCACCCCGCGCCCCCGCAGGGCGCCCGGCGGCCCCGCGGGCACGCGCCCCCGCGGCCCGGCGGGCACCCACCCCCGCACGAGCCACCCCCGCGCCCTCCCCCCGCACACCGTCTTCGCCGAGCGCCTCCTCGCCGTGCTCAGCGGCGAACGCCCGGTCCACTGGATGCTCGGCCACACCGTCGGCGAGGCGTACGAACAGCTCGTCCGGATCGCCCCGGAGACGCCCCTCCGCTCCCTCGGCCCCCGCCCGGTCCTGCGCCGCTGCTCGGTCCAGGTGGACGACGACCGGACCGCGGTCGAGGCCTTCGCGACGATCGCCACCGGCGCCCGCGTACGGGCCATGGCGTTCCGCCTAGAGCGCGGCGAGGACCAGCGCTGGCGCTGCGCTGCGGTGGAGCTCGACGGCCTGGGCGCGACGACCCGCCCCGCACCCCACCCGGCATGACGAAGGGGCCGGCCGCCCACCGGGCAACCGACCCCTCCGCAACGAACTCACCGCGTCAACGGCACCGCACGAGCAGCACCGCACGAGCAGCACCGTACGAGCAGCGCCGTACGAGCAGCACCGCGTCAACGGCACCGCACGAGCAGCACCGTCTCAACGGCACCGCACGCGCGGCTCCGCGTCACTTCTTGCGACGACGCCCGCCGCCACCCGCGTTCTTCTGCGCCTTGCGGCGTTCCGCCCGCGTCATCCCGTCACCGGCGTCGACGTCGTCCGAGGCGAAGTCGCCCTCGACGACACCGCCGTCACCGTCCACCGTCGGCGCGGAGAAGTGCAGCCGGTCCGGCCGCTGCGGGGCGTCGAGCCCCTTGGCGCGGATCTCCGGACGCCCGGCACCGGGCACAGCGTCACGAGCCGCTGCCGCGGCGGGCGCGCCCTCCTTGTCGAGCGACGGACCGCTCGCCTGCACCGGGACCTCCTCGACCTGCTGCTCGACCTGGACCTCCAGGTTGAACAGGTAGCCGACTGACTCCTCCTTGATGCCCTCCATCATGGCGGTGAACATGTCGAAGCCCTCGCGCTGGTACTCGACCAGCGGGTCCTTCTGCGCCATGGCGCGCAGGCCGATGCCCTCCTGGAGGTAGTCCATCTCGTAGAGGTGCTCGCGCCACTTGCGGTCCAGGACGGACAGGACCACGCGGCGCTCCAGCTCACGCATGATCTCCGAGCCGAGCTGCTTCTCCCGCGACTCGTACTGCTCGTGGATGTCGTCCTTGATGGACTCGGCGATGAACTCGGCGGTGATGCCCGCCCGGTCCCCGGCCGCGTCCTCCAGCTCGTCCACGGTCACCTTCACCGGGTAGAGCTGCTTGAAGGCGTTCCACAGACGGTCGAGGTCCCACTCCTCCGCGAAGCCCTCGGCGGTCTCCTGGCGGATGTAGTCGTCGATCGTGTCGTCCATGAAGTGCTGGATCTGCTCGTGCAGGTCCTCGCCCTCCAGGACGCGACGGCGCTCGCCGTAGATGACCTGACGCTGCCGGTTGAGGACGTCGTCGTACTTCAGGACGTTCTTGCGCGTCTCGAAGTTCTGGGTCTCGACCTGCGACTGGGCGGAGGCGATCGCCCGGGTGACCATCTTGTTCTCGATCGGCACGTCGTCCGGCACGTTGGCCATGGCCATCACGCGCTCGACCATCTGCGCCTTGAACAGACGCATCAGGTCGTCGCCGAGCGAGAGGTAGAACCGGGACTCGCCCGGGTCGCCCTGACGGCCGGAACGACCGCGCAGCTGGTTGTCGATACGACGGGACTCGTGACGCTCGGTACCGAGCACGTAGAGCCCACCGAGGTCCTTGACCTCCTCGAACTCCGCCTTCACGGCCTTCGCGGCGCGCTCCAGGGCGGCGGGGAGGGCCGCGGCCCACTCCTCGACGTGGTCGACCGGGTCGAGACCCGCCTGGCGCAGCTCGGCCTCGGCGAGGTCGTCCGGGTTGCCGCCGAGCTTGATGTCCGTACCGCGACCGGCCATGTTCGTGGCGACGGTGACGGCGCCGCGGCGGCCGGCCTGGGCGACGATGCTCGCCTCGCGGTCGTGGTGCTTGGCGTTGAGGACCTCGTGCTGGACACCGCGCTTGGAGAGCTGCTGCGAGAGGTACTCGGACTTCTCGACGGAGGTCGTGCCGACGAGGATCGGCTGACCCTTCTCGTGCTTCTCCGCGATGTCGTCGACGACGGCGGCGAACTTGGCGACCTCGGTCCGGTAGATCAGGTCGGACTGGTCCTTGCGGATCATCGGCCTGTTCGTCGGGATCGGGACGACGCCCAGCTTGTAGATCTGGTGGAACTCGGCGGCCTCGGTCATGGCCGTACCGGTCATGCCGGAGAGCTTCGAGTACAGGAGGAAGAAGTTCTGCAGGGTGATCGTGGCGAGGGTCTGGTTCTCGTCCTTGATCGCCACCCCTTCCTTCGCCTCGATCGCCTGGTGCATGCCCTCGTTGTAGCGGCGGCCGGCGAGGATACGGCCGGTGTGCTCGTCGACGATCATGACTTCGCCGTCCATGACGACGTAGTCCTTGTCCTTCTTGAACAGTTCCTTCGCCTTGATGGCGTTGTTCAAGTAGCCCACGAGCGGGGTGTTCACCGACTCGTAGAGGTTGTCGATGCCGAGCCAGTCCTCGACCTTGGCGACACCGGCCTCGTGGATGGCGACGGTGCGCTTCTTCTCGTCGACCTCGTAGTCGCCGGTCTCCTCGATGCCCTTGAGCTGGTTGCCGGGCTCACCCTTGGAGAGGCGGGTGACGAGCTTGGCGAAGTCGCCGTACCACTTCGTCGCCTGGTCGGCCGGGCCGGAGATGATCAGCGGCGTACGGGCCTCGTCGACGAGGATGGAGTCGACCTCGTCGACACAGGCGAAGTTGTGGCCGCGCTGGACGAGCTCGTCCTGGGACCACGCCATGTTGTCGCGGAGGTAGTCGAAGCCGAACTCGTTGTTCGTGCCGTACGTGATGTCGCAGCTGTACTGCTCACGGCGCTGAGCCGGCGTCATGTTGGCGAGGATGCACCCGATGGACAGACCCAGGAAGCGGTGCACCCGGCCCATGAGCTCGGAGTCCCGCTCGGCCAGGTAGTCGTTGACCGTGATCAGGTGCACGCCCTTGCCGGAGAGCGCGTTGAGGTACGCCGGGAGGGTGCCGACGAGGGTCTTGCCCTCACCGGTCTTCATCTCGGCGACATAGCCGAGGTGCAGCGCGGCGCCGCCCATGATCTGGACGTCGTAGTGGCGCTGGCCGAGGACGCGCTTGGCGGCCTCGCGCACCGTCGCGAAGGCCTCGGGCATCAGGTCGTCGAGGCTCTCGCCGTCGGCGAACCGCTGCTTGTACTCCTCGGTGAGCGCCCGCAGGTCGGCGTCGGAGAGGTTGACGAAGTCCTCTTCGATGGAGTTGACCTGGTCCGCGATGCGGTGCAGTTTGCGCAGGATCTTTCCTTCGCCTGCACGCATGAGCTTGTTGAAGACGGACACTGAGGCTGGTCTCCTTGCCGGTCGGGCCTGGCACTGGGTCTTGTGATGGACGCGAGCGCGGGCACGGCAGGTGGTCCCCACCGCAACGGCCATCGTAAGCGAGACCGCCCTCGCGAAGGGAGGCCCACAGTGCCGGAGCCGTACGTCCGCCCGGAAAGAGAACGCACGAGGTGGGCGGAAGGTGCCGCCCCACCCGAAAAGTGTTCGCTTCCGGTCCGGCGGCTCATCACAATCCCGGCATGGATCCGATCACCCTCACCACCGACCGCCTGCGCCTGCGGAACTTCGTCCCCGAGGACGTCGACGCGGTGTACGCCATCTGTCAGGACCCGGACATCCGGCGCTGGACGGTCGTCCCCGACCCCTATACGCGGCAGGACGCCGAGCTCTTCCTGAACCGCCTCGTGCCCGAGGGCTGGCGCGAGGACACCGAGTACGCCTTCGCCGTCGAGCCGCTGGCCGGCGGCCCGCTGCTCGCCGCCGTCTCCCTGACCAGTCGCGGCATGGGCGTCTGGGAGGTCGGCTACTGGCTGGCCGGTGAGCACCGCGGCAGCGGCTACATGACGGAGACCGTCCGGGCCGTCGCCCACTGGGCCTTCACCGGACTCGGCTGCACCCGCCTCGTCTGGCGTGCCGAGATCGGGAACACCGGCTCGCGCGCGGTGGCCGAGCGGGTCGGCTTCGTCGTCGAGGGCGCCCAGCGCGCCGGCCTCACCAACAAGGGGACGCTCCGGGACAGCTGGATCGCCGCCCTGATCCCCTCCGACTTCGGCCTCCCGAGCCCCCTGCCCTACCTCCCGGCCCGCGACCTGCCGGCCCCCTCCTGAGCCCCGGCCCCCCGTCCGCCGAGGGGAACTGTCAGTGCCGGGGCCTAGGGTGCGGTCCATGACGACTGTGCCGCGCCCCGCCGCCGAACTGTCCGCCGACGACGCCCGCCGGATCGCGCTGCGAGCCCAGGGCTTCCTGGGTGCGCCCGACCGCCGCGCCGGGGTGCGCGGCGTGCTGCGCGGGCTCGGCCAGGTCCAGCTCGACACGATCTCCGTCCTCGCCCGCTCGCACGAGCTCATTCCGTACGCGCGCCTGGGCGCCGTCGGCCGTACGACGGTCGAGGACGCCTACTGGACCGGCTCCCACGCCTTCGAGTACTGGTCGCACGCGGCCTGTGTGCTGCCCATCGAGGAGTGGCCGCACTTCGCCTTCCGCAGGCGCGCCTACCGCAACCGCCCGCACTGGGGCCACGAGCTGTCGGCGGGGGCGTACGACAAGGTGATCGACCAGCTGCGCGCCGAGGGGCCGCGGACGGCGACCGAGCTGGGCGGCGCGAAGAACAAGGGCGAGTGGTGGGACTGGTCGGACGCCAAGATCGCCGTCGAGCGGGCGCTGATGTACGGCGAGGTGGTCGTGGTCGAGCGGCGCGGCTGGAAGCGGGTGTACGACCTGGCGGAGCGGGCGATCCCGCAGACGCTGCTCCACGACGACCTGGACGACACCGAGTGCGTGCGACGCCTCGTCCGCCAGGCGGGCGAGGCGCTGGGCGTGGGCACACGCACGGACATCGCCGACTACCACCGGCTCAAGGGGGAGCAGTTCGACGCGGTGGTCGAGGCGGCGGGCCTGGTGCCGGTCACGGTGGCGGGCTGGGGGAAGCCCGCCTGGGCGGACCCGGCGGCGCTGGCCTCGGAGCCGCGCGGCCGGCACCGTACGACCCTGCTGTCGCCGTTCGACTCGTTGATCTGGGAGCGGCCCCGCACGGAGCGGATCTTCGGCTTCACGCACCGCCTGGAGGCGTACGTGCCGAAGCAGAAGCGGATCCACGGCTACTTCGCGATGCCGGTCCTGGCAGGCGGCCGTCTGGTCGGCCGGGTGGACCCCGCGCGGGAGGGCGGGACGCTCGTCGCCCGCCAGGTGACGCTCGACGGCCCGAAGGCCGTACCGGCGGTGGCGCGGGCGCTGCGCGAGGCGGCCGAATGGGTCGGCTGCGACGCGGTGAGGGTGGAGCGGGTGGACGCCCCGGGTCTTGCGAAGGACCTGGTGGCGGCGCTGGGCTAGCCCGGCCGGCTACCGGATCTCGAGGATCTTCTCCCGCATCGCGTAGACCACGGCCTCCATCCGGGAGTGCAGCTGCAGCTTCTCCAGGATGTTCCGGACGTGGTTCTTCACCGTGTTCTCGGAGATGAACAACTCCTTGGCGATGTCCCGGTTGTTCATCCCGGTCGCGACGAGCTTGAGGACCTCCAGCTCACGGTCGGTCAGCCGGGGCGCGGGCACGAGCCTGCGCTCGTCGGTGCGCTGGATCATCGACTTGAACTCGGTGAGGAGCTTCGACGCCATCGAGGGGCTGATCTGCGACTGGCCGTCGGCGACCGCGCGGATCGCCGTCGCGACCTCGTCGGTGGAGATCTCCTTGAGGAGGTAGCCGGTGGCCCCCGCCTTGATCGCGTCGTAGAGGTCGGCCTCCTCGTCGCTGATCGTCAGCATGATGATCTTCGCGCTGGGGGCCACCTCCTTGATGGAGGTGCACGCCTCGATGCCGCCGCGCCGGGGCATCCGTACGTCCATCAGGACGATGTCCGGCAGCAGATCGGCCGCCTTGTCGACGGCCTCCGCCCCGTCACCGGCCTCCCCGACGACCTGGATGTCCTCCTCCTGCGCGAGGACGATCTCGAGTCCGCGGCGGAAGAGCGCATGGTCGTCCACGACGAGGACTCGGATCGGCTCCTTGCGGAATGCGCCGCTGTCCGAATCCGATCCCTCCGGGATCGCACCACCGTGCTCGCGCCCGCTGAGCACCGGCCCGAAGCTGTCCGCCATCGTTCCTCCCCCTGAAGGCCGTGGCCTGAATTCGTTTCCGGTCCTCCAACCGCTACTCAGGGAGCACCGGTTGGCGTGCACGCCATGCTTTCATGCTCCGGCGGCTACGGGGTGATCCGCGGGCGCACGGGGGTGCCCCTGGGGGGCGCGAAGGGCACTCCAGGGGCACCGTGAGGGGCAATTGGGGTGTGGGGGGCGCGAGACGGCGGTCAGCCGCCGAGTGCACCACCGGCGCCGCCACCCTCGGCGAGCGGGTCGCTCTCCACGTGGATGACGCCGTAGTCGTACGCGTGTCGGCGGTAGACGACACTCGGCTGCTTCGTGTCGGAGTCGACGAAGAGGTAGAAGTCGTGTCCGACCAGCTCCATCTCGTAGAGAGCCTGGTCGAGCGTCATCGGTGCGGCCCGGTGGGTCTTCTCGCGGACCACCAGCGGGCCTTCGCCCTGGACTTCGATCGAGCCCATCATCGTGGTGGGCACCTTGTCGGACTCGTCGGCGACGAGCTGGCCGTCTCCGTTGAGCTGGGCGGCGCCGGGCACCACGTCCCCGACCTCCGCCGCCGAAAGCCTGCCGTTTCCACGGCGGGTGTACCGCTTGTCGTGCTGCTTGCGCAGTCGTGCCTCGAGCTTGTCGCTGGCGAGGTCGAGGGCCGCGTACGGGTCCGCCGCCGCGGCTTCCGCCCGGATCACCGGGCCTCGGGAGTGGAGGGTGATCTCCACGCGGTCGGACCTGTCGGCCTGCCGCGGGTTGTGTTCCTTGGACACCTCGACGTCGAGGCTGATCACCTTGCCGTCGAGCTTCTGGATCTTCTCCAGCTTCAGCTTCTCGGCCACGTGCTTGCGGAACCGCTCGGGCACCTCGGTCTTGCGGCCCTTGACGACGATGTCCACGCAGAACTCCGTTCCCGGATCGCCCTGGTCGGCTCTCTCGGCCGCAGGGCTTCTCCCTTTGCACCAGACTCCGGTGGTTACCGGAGCTCGGACTCGGCGACTTTCACCTCCTCCTCCCCAGTCGACAAGATCCCCACCCCATCGACAAGAGGTTAATTCGCCCTGAACTCCTGTCCTGTAGGCGCAACCATGTATTCGGCTAGGCGATGGCTTTCGCCATTCCTCACAACCGAACATAGCCCCTTCGGACGGGTGTCGGCACCCGGTACCGCGACATACCTCCGTTCGGGCACCTTCACCTCTCACCACCTGCAACGTTCCAAGTTCCTTGCGAGTTCCGGTTTATTTCGAACGAAGCGGGAGAGGATGCGATCACAGCCGCCGCCCGCTGTTCGAATCCGCGCTGCGCCGAACCACTCGGTAAGCCGTGCGGTATTCCAGGAATGAACGGAAGGTGTACGCCTCCGAGGGCGCGCGCCGCCTCCGCAAGCGAGGCGCCCGTGGTCATCAGATCGTCGACGAGCACCACCTTTCCCGCCCGGAGCAGCCGCCCGCCGCCGGGCACGACCTCCAGTGCGCCGGAGAGGTTCGCGAGCCGTCCGCGCGCCCCGAGACCCGCCTGGTCCGCCACGTGCCGCCGCTGCCGCAGCACCGGCACGACCCGCGCCTGTCGCCCCGCGCCCCGCAGCCGGGCCGCCGCGGCCAGCGCGATCCGGCGCGTCGGATCGTGGCCACGCGCCCGTACGGAGCGTCGTGAGGAGGGCACCGGTACAAGGAGCAGCGGTCGCGCCGCGAGGCCCTCGGTGCCCCCGGCAGCGGCCTCCACGGCGACGGCAAGGGCGCCGCCCAGGGGGCGGGCGAGGGTGAGCGCCCCGCGTTCCTTGTGGGCGATGAGCAGTTCGCGTACGGCATCGGCGTACGGCGCGACGGCATGGACGACGGGCAGCCCCGCCGGCTCGGGCGACGGCCGGACCCTGCGCGGCCCCTCCCCCGCCCCGGTCAACGCGGCCTCGCACGACGGGCACAGCTCGGTGCGCTGCCTGCCGCAGCCTCCGCAGGCGACCGGCAGCACCAGCCCGGCGATCTCGCGCCACCACCCCCGCATGGCTCCACTGTGCGCCTTCCCGGGCGCCTCGGCCACCCCTGTGGAAAACGCCCACGGGTGCCCCCGGAGTACGTCAGGTACCCGGTACGGATGGCGGCCGCCACCCCGGAAAGACCGCCACCCCGGACGGGCCGCCCCCGGACGGGCCGCCCCCGGACAGGCCGCTACCCCGGATAGACGGGCGAGGTCCCGGTCTTGACCACGGGCTGCCAGTTCGTGCCCGGCACGAGCCGCACGATGCCGTCGTTGCCGGAGTCGGCGACCAGCGGCACGGAGCCCTTGTACGGCGCGGCCACCGAGGTCACCCCGTTCAGACCGGGGAGCACCGAGGTCGCCGAGGTCGAGCCGTCGGTCTGGAGGTAGCGGATCTGCTGGACGCCGCCCGCCTCCTTGCCGACCACGACGAGCCGGCTCGGACCGGCCCAGGAGACGGCCGTGACCGACTCCATCCGGGGCGCGGCGGGCTGGAGGTCGAGCACGGAGACGACCGGCTCGTCGCCCGGCGTCTGCCGCTGGACCCGGCCGATCTGCAGGGTCGTGTCCCCGCCCCGGGTGACCACGAGCGCGATCCGGACCCCGTCGGCGGAGACCCGCAGCGACTCGATCCTCGCGTCGTCCGCCAGCCACGGCGTACGCACCTTGACGGGGTCACCGGTGCCGTCGGGCACCATCCACAGCTGGGGCGCGGCGGGGTCGCGGTCGGCGATCCACAGATTGCCCCGGCCGTCCCAGCTGGGCGCGGACAGCCGGTCGGTGGGCTTCGCGGCCTTGCTGCGCAGGATCGCCGGGGCCGCCTCCTCCTCGGTGGTGATGGAGGAGACGAACAGCTCGCGGCCGCTCTCCCCGACCCCTGCGGCCCTGTTCTCGCCCCGGTCGACGGCGACCGACCCGAGCCGCAGAGTGCCCTTGCCCAGCGGGCCGGGCACCTCGACGGGCGCGTTGGACTCCTTGCCCGCGCCGACCAGCATCATCAGCTTGCGGTGCTCGTCGACGAAGTACGGGTTCTCGTCCCGGTCCGTGTTCCGCACGGGAGCGAACGCGTCGGTCGCCTGTCCCTTGCCCAGACGGCACAGCGCCTGCCCCTTCGACCCCTGGAGCTCCACCTGCTCGGCGTTCACGGAGGTCAGGTCGCGCAGCGTGAACAGCAGCTGCGCCGCCATCCGACGGCACGGCTCGCCGCCCACCAGGTCCGCCTTGCCGTTCAGCGGCACCTTGAGGGTGGACTGGTCGTCGGGCGTGAGCGTGGTGACGCCCTTCCGCAGCTCCGTACCGGAGGGGAAGCTGGAGTCGACGGCCGGCTTCAGCCAGTCCGTGGGGCCTTCGAGGAGCGCCCTGACCGTCTGCGTCACCGGGTCCATCCGGGTGACGGGGTCCTGGCGCTGCCGGATGTAGACCGGGTCGGCGACGACCCAGTCCTCCCCGGAGGCGAAGTAGTACTTGTTGACCGACCGGTAGTTGCGCAGGAAATCGGCCTCGCCGAGCACCAGGCCCGGCGGCAGGCTGTCGATGCGCCACTCCTTGCCCTTGCCGTTGCCCGAGGGCTGCTGCACGACGTGGATCGACTGGAGGTACGCGGCGGGGCTGTACGGCTGGTACGCGTGCCGGTCGTCCACGGTCGCGATCCTGCGGCCGGAGAGCGGATAGGAACGGCCCTGGTTGTCGGGGTCGGCATTGCGGTCGGCCAGGTCGCGGTTGGGCGCGGTGGTGAGCACGGTGATGCTCTGCTCCGGCTTCCAGGTCCGCGCCGCCTGGTTCGTCAGGTACTTGCGGGCCGTGGCGAAGCCGGGGTCGTCACTGGTCATGGCCTCGAGGAAGCCGTCGACGATCTCGTCCGGGTCCGCGTTCTCCCGGGGCGCCACCGCGTAGACCCGCACCTGCGAGTCGCCCTGGTTGGCCCCCTTGACCGGCTGGACGTCGCCGCTGTCGGGCATGGTCGCGCACCCGGTCACCAGCAGCCCGCCGCAGGCGGCGAGGACCACCGCGCGCGCACTCCGGCCCTGCCCCCGGCCCTGCCCCGGAGGGAGATCCGGATCGGCGTGCCCCACGCGGAAGCCTGGGAAGCACCACACCACGTGCCCCTTTCGGAAGCCCCGCCCCGCGTGCCCCTCTGAGGAGTCAGCGCCCACGTGTCCCGTCCTCCCGCTCCGCGTTCCCGTGTGCGTCGGCCGTGGCCGAACCCGCCCCAGCACCGTCGTTCTCCGCCGCCGCACGCGCCACGACCCGGGCGCCGCTGCCGGGCAGGGCCGTCGGGTCGACGGTCGCCCGCGACGGCGCGGGCAGCCTCGGCGGTACGGGGAGCTGCGGCCGGTCGCCGACGGGCTGCGCCGGCACCGCCGTGAGGCGGGCGTTGTCCTGGGCGCGTCCGGCGGCCGCCTGCTCGCGGTTACGCCGCGAGTCCTCGGGCTCCAGGGGTATCGGGGAGCCCCGCAGCGGCTCGTCCGCGGTCCGCGGCAGGGTGAGCCGGAACTGCGAACCTCCGCCGGGCTCGCCCCAGGCCTGGAGCCAGCCGCCGTGCAGCCGGGCGTCCTCCACCGCGATCGACAGGCCGAGGCCGGTGCCGCCGGTGGTCCGCGCGCGGGCGGGGTCGGCGCGCCAGAAGCGGTTGAACACCCGGGTCGCCTCGCCCGGCTTGAGTCCGACGCCGTAGTCGCGCACCGCGACGGCGACGGCCCCGCCGGCGGCGGCCAGCTTCACCACCACGTCCCTGCCCTCGCCGTGCTCGACGGCGTTGACCACGAGGTTGCGCAGCACCCGCTCGACCCGGCGGGCGTCCGCCTCGGCCACCACGGGCTGCTTGTCGCCGACGACCACGATCCGGGTGCCCTTGCGTTCGGCGAGCGGCTCGG
The DNA here is from genome assembly GCF_014451325.2 of Streptomyces sp. CB02980. GTDB lineage: Bacteria > Actinomycetota > Actinomycetes > Streptomycetales > Streptomycetaceae > Streptomyces. The sequence continues at coordinate 207,050 of NZ_JACSCH020000016.1, forward strand.
CGCCGCCGATGACCCGGCGCACGACCTGCCGCAGGTCTATCGGCTCGGCCTCCAGAGCGGCCGCTCCCGCGTCGAAGCGGCTGATCTCCAGCAGGTCGGAGAGCAGCGACTCGAAGCGGTCGAGCTGGTCGCCGAGGAGTTCGGCGGAGCGGGCGGTGATCGGGTCGAAGTCGACCCGGGCCTCGTGGATGACGTCGGCGGCCATCCGGACCGTGGTGAGCGGGGTGCGCAGCTCGTGCGAGACGTCCGAGACGAACCGCCGCTGCATCCGTGACAGCTCCTCCAGCTGCTGGATCTTGAGCTGGAGGTTCTGGGCCATCTTGTTGAAGGCCTCGCCCAGCCGGGCGATGTCGTCCTCGCCGGTGACCTTCATGCGTTCCTGGAGGCGGCCGGCCGAGAGCCGCTCGGCGATCCCGGCGGCCATCCGTACGGGGGTGACGACCTGGCGCACCATGAGCCACGCGATGGCGCCGAGCAGCACCATGACGAAGAGCCCGGCGGTCGCGAGGGTGCCCTTGACCAGGGTGAGGGAGTCCTCCTCCTGGGTGAGCGGGAAGAGGTAGTACAGCTCGTACTGGGTGCCCTCGGCGTCGTTCAGCCGCTGGCCGATCACCAGACCGGCCTCGGACGGCTTCCCGCTGGTGTAGTGGATGCGGGTGAACTTCTGGAAGGTGTCCGTGCCCTGGGCCACCGAGTGCCGCAGTTCCGCGGGGATGCTGGTGGTCGGGTCGACCTCCCCGGAGGCACGGGCTCCGCGGCTCGCGGCATCACCGGTGTCGAGGGAGAGCGCGACCACGTTGAACGCGCTCTGCCCACCGCTGGCGAGCTGCTCGACCAGCGTGGAGCGCCAGTTCACGGAGGCACCGGCCCGCGCACCGTCCTGCTGACCGGGCACCGAAGCAGTCGTCGCCGCCCGGTCCTGTGCGGCGGAGAACCCGCCGGCGGCCTGGCTCTGGGCGGCCCTCTCCTTGGCGTCGAGCAGTCCGTTGCGGACCTGGCCGATCACGACCAGGCCGAGCAGCAGCACCACACCGAGCGACATCAGCAGGGTGCCCGCGACGATCCGCAGCTGGATGTTGCGCCGCCACAGCCGCACAGCGGGCAGCAACGGCCGGCGCACCCAGCGCGCGAAGAGCCGGAGAACCGGTCCACCCGGCGTCCCGTCCCGGAACAGCCGTCCGCCCCGCGGCGGACGGCCGGAACGCGAGCCCCCCCGCCCCGGTCCGGCAGCCCGCCCCGTACGGTCTCCCGGGTCCCCGGGCTTCGGAGCAGTACTGCCTGTACTCATGTCAGCTCGGTCCCGCCTTGTATCCGACGCCACGCACGGTCACCACGATCTCCGGCCTCTCGGGGTCCTTCTCGACCTTCGAGCGCAGCCGCTGCACGTGCACGTTCACCAGCCGGGTGTCTGCCGCGTGGCGGTAGCCCCAGACCTGCTCGAGGAGCACCTCACGGGTGAACACCTGCCACGGCTTGCGCGCCAGCGCGACGAGCAGGTCGAACTCCAGCGGGGTCAGGGCGATGGACTGCCCGTCCCGCTTCACGGAGTGCCCCGCCACGTCGATGACCAGGTCACCGATGGTGAGCTGCTCGGGCGCCGGCTCCTCGGACCTCCGCAGCCGCGCCCGGATACGGGCCACGAGCTCCTTCGGCTTGAACGGCTTGACGATGTAGTCGTCGGCCCCGGACTCCAGACCCACGACCACGTCGACCGTGTCGCTCTTCGCGGTGAGCATGACGATCGGCACACCCGACTCGGCCCTGATCAGGCGGCACACCTCGATGCCGTCCCTCCCGGGCAGCATCAGGTCGAGCAGCACCAGGTCAGGCTTGGCCTCCCGGAATGCGGCAAGCGCCTTGTCACCGTCCGCGACGAACGACGGCTCGAACCCTTCACCCCGCAGCACGATGCCGAGCATCTCGGCCAGTGCGGTGTCGTCGTCGACGACAAGAACGCGTCCCTTCATATCGACATCATCCCATTAGCCAATCGTTACCTGCCGTGACGTGCCCCACAGCGTCTCCCCCAGCCCGGACCGCGATCCCGTCGACCACGCCCCGCTCGGCCCGCCACCGCACGGTTCGCGCGAGATGATCGGGTATCCGCACAGTGTGCCGTCTGCCGCTCGCACAATGAAGGTCCGGACAAAGGTACGAAGGTCACGGACGCTCCGGACCACGGGCGGGTCCCGCGTGGCACGATGGCACCCGGCCCGCCGCCGTGTCAGGTGTCGGCCGCCGTGACCGAGCCGGTTCGCCGATCCGGCACCGCGACCATTCCTCCGAGGTGGACGACCGTGAACGACACTCCGGGCTGGACCTCGCCCGGATCCGCCCCCTCCGACGACCAGGACGGCTCCGGGGTCCCCCGGCCCGCCGCTCCGGCCGACGCGAACGGCTCCGCCCCTCAGTGGTCCAAGGACCGGCCGCCCGCCGGCCAGTGGTCCCCGCCGACCGGCCAGACCCCGCCCCCGGCCCACGGCCAGGGCCAGGGCCAGGGCCAGGGCTGGGGGGCTCCTCCGCCGAACGCCCACTGGGGCCGGCCGCCGGCCGCGAAGCCCGGAGTGATCCCGCTGCGCCCGCTGGGCATGGGCGAGATCCTCGACGGCGCGGTGAAGACCCTCCGCACCTACTGGCGCACCGTGCTGGCCATCACGGTCACGGTCGCGGTGATCTCCCAGATCGCCGACATCCTGGCCCAGCGCTACCTCGCCCCCGACGTTCCGGCGGCGAGCCCGGACGCCACCCCCGCCGAAGCGCTCGAGCAGTCCCTCGACGCGGCCCAGTCGTCCCTGATCGGCCTGGGCCCCGCCCTCCTCGTGACGCTGATGGCATCCCTGGTCAGCGCCGCCCTGCTGACCGTCGTCATCAGCCGCGCCGTCCTCGGCCGCCCGGTCTCCCTCGGCGCCGCCTGGCAGGAGGCCCGGCCGCGGCTCCTCCAGCTCATCGGCCTGACCCTGCTGCTCGCGGCGATGAGCTCCGCCATCGTCATGGTCGGCCTGCTCCCCGGTCTTCTGATCGGCGGCGCCGCAGGTGTGGCCCTGACCCTCCTCGGCGGTCTCGGCGCCCTGGTTGCGGCCGTCTGGCTGATGATCCGCTTCAGCCTGGCCTCCCCCGCCCTGATGCTGGAGCGCGGCGGCGTGATCCAGTCGCTGAAGCGCTCGGCGAAGCTGGTTCGGGGCACGTGGTGGCGCATCTTCGGCATCACGCTCCTCACCCAGCTGCTGATCTTCATCTTCTCCATGATCATCGCGATCCCGTTCACCATCATCGGCATCGCGGTCGACGGAGACGGCTTCTCCGACATGCTCTCCGGCACGTCCACCACCTTCGGCTGGCCTTTCCTGATCATCACGGGCATCGGCGGTGTGATCACCAGCGCGATCACCTACCCGATCTCGGCCGGTGTCACGGTCCTCCTCTACGTGGACCAGCGCATCCGCCGCGAAGCCCTGGACCTCGAACTGGCACGGGCCGCGGGCATCTCCGGCTACGGCCCCACCCCGGGCACCCAGACCGTCGGAGGCTGATGCCGTGACGGTCACGGGGGGAGCGACCACGGCACTGGCGCGGCTCCGCGCCGACGACGACATCCCGGTGGACATCTCCCGCGTCCCCGCCCAGGAGGCGGCGGAACGGGAGCTGTCCAAGCCGATGTACCACGAGAACGACCCGAACCTCCTCCAGCGCGGCCTCGACCGCTTCTGGGAGTGGGTCGGCGACCTCTTCGACGCCGCCTCGGATGCCACGCCCGGCGGCGTGATCGGCCTCGTCGTGGTCGTCCTGTTCGTCATCACCGCGGTCGCCGCCCTCTGGTGGCGCCTCGGCACCCCCCACCGCGCACCCGGCACCACCGGCGACTCCCTCTTCGCGGACGGCCCCCGAACCGCCCGCGACCACCGCTCGGCCGCCACCCGCCACGCCTCCGCCGGCCGCTGGAACCAGGCCGTCCAGGAACGCACCCGGGCCATCGTCCGCTCCCTCGAGGAGCGCGCCCTGCTCGACCCCCGCCCCGGCCGCACCGCGGACGAGGCCGCCGCCGAAGCGAGCCGCTCCCTCCCCGCCCACGCGGACGACCTGCGCCTCGCCGTCCGCGTCTTCGACGACGTCACATACGGCGGCCGCACCGCCGACGAGCCCGCGTACCGCCGCATCGAGGAACTGGACACCGCCCTGGAGCGCACCCGTCCCACCCTCGACACCGCCTCCACGGGGACGCCCGCATGAGCCGCCCGGCCACCAGCACCACGTCGACCGCCCCCTCCCCCCGCCAGCTCTGGACCCGAGCCCGCGGCGCGGCCCTCGTCCTCGCCCTGATCCTCATCGGCGGCCTGGCCCTCGCGACACTGCGGTCCTCCGACGCCCACGGCTCCCTCGACCCCCGCTCCGCCGATCCGAACGGCAGCCGGGCCGTCGCCGAACTCCTCAAGACCCGTGGCATCGAGCTCACCCTCGTCACCACGCTCGACGAGGCCACCGCCGCGACCGACCCCGACACGACACTCCTGGTCACCACACCCGACCTGCTGACGCAGTCTCAGCAGTCCACGCTCCGCCGGACCATGACGAGCTCCACCGGCCGCACGGTCCTCGTAGGCGCGGGCCGGCCCTCCCTCGACACCCTCGCCCCGGGAGTCACCAGCTCCACCAGCACCCCCGTGGACAACCGCGCCCCCTCCTGCACCCTGGCGGAGGCCACCCGCGCCGGCAGCGCGGACCTCGGCGGCGAGCGCTACCTCACCGCCCCCGGCACCACCGCGGACTCCTGCTACCTCTCCGACGGCCTGCCGACCCTGCTCCGCCTCCCCGGGCAGGACACCACCGACACCGTCCTCCTCGGCTCGCCCGACATCCTCTACAACAAGCGTCTCGACCAGCAGGGCAACGCCTCGCTCGCCCTGCAACTCCTCGGCTCCCGGCCCCATCTCGTCTGGTACCTCCCCTCCCTGGCCGATGCCTCCGCCACCGCCGACGCACCCGCCGACGGCACCACGGGCGACTTCCTCTCCCTCATCCCCTCCGGCTGGCTGTGGGGCACACTCCAGCTCGCGATCGCGGCCCTGCTCGCCGCCATCTGGCGCGCCCGCCGCCTCGGCCCCCTGGTGACCGAACGCCTCCCCGTCGCCCTCCGCGCCTCCGAGGCCACCGAGGGCCGCGCCCGCCTCTACCGCAAGGCGAACGCCCGCGACCGCGCCGCCTCGGTGCTGCGCACCGCGACCCGCACCCGGATCGCCCCGCTGCTCGGCGTCGCCGTCCAGGACGCCCACTCCGCGGATCGCCTCCTCCCCGCACTCTCCGCCCGTCTCCCCGAGACCACCGCGGACCCCCGCCATCTCCTCTTCGGACCGGCTCCCGCCGACGACGCCACTCTCATCCGCCTGGCGGACCAACTCGACGCCCTCGAAAGAGAGGTACGCACCTCATGAGCGCCCCGACCCCCGAGACCGTTGCGAACTCGGACAGCGCCCGCGCCTCCCTGGAGGCCCTGCGCACCGAGATCGGAAAGGCCGTGGTCGGCCAGGACCCCGCCGTCACCGGTCTCGTCGTCGCCCTGCTCTGCCGCGGACACGTCCTCCTCGAAGGCGTGCCCGGCGTCGCGAAGACCCTGCTGGTCCGCTCGCTCGCCGCCGCACTCGAACTCGACACCAAGCGCGTCCAGTTCACCCCCGACCTGATGCCGAGCGACGTGACCGGCTCCCTGGTCTACGACACCCGGACCTCCGAGTTCTCCTTCCAGCCCGGCCCGGTCTTCACGAATCTCCTGCTCGCCGACGAGATCAACCGCACGCCCCCGAAGACCCAGGCCTCCCTCCTGGAGGCGATGGAGGAACGTCAGGTCACGGTCGACGGCACCCCGCGCGCCCTGCCCGAACCCTTCCTGGTGGCCGCGACCCAGAACCCCGTCGAGTACGAGGGCACCTACCCCCTCCCCGAAGCCCAACTGGACCGCTTCCTCCTGAAGCTGACGGTTCCTCTGCCCTCCCGCGCGGACGAGATCCAGGTCCTCACCCGTCACGCCGAGGGCTTCGACCCCCGTGACCTGAAGGCCGCAGGTGTCCGCCCCGTCGCGGGCCCCGCCGAGCTCGAAGCCGCCCGGGCCGCCGTCGCCAAGGTCTCGGTCTCCGCCGAGATCACCGGCTATGTCGTCGATATCTGCCGTGCCACGCGCGAATCCCCCTCACTCACGCTCGGGGTCTCCCCCCGAGGCGCCACCGCCCTGCTCTCCACCGCCCGCGCCTGGGCCTGGCTCACCGGCCGGGACTACGTCACCCCGGACGATGTGAAGGCCCTCGCTCTCCCCACCCTGCGTCATCGCATCCACCTGCGGCCCGAGGCCGAGATGGAAGGAGTCACCCCCGACTCCGTCATCAACTCGATCCTCGCCCACGTCCCCGTCCCCCGCTGAGGACGGCGCCCCATGGCCCTCACCGGACGAACAGCGCTGCTCGCCGCCCTCGGATCGCTCCCCGTCGGCATCCTCGCCCCCAGCTGGGCGGGGATGCTCGCGGTGAACGCGCCCCTCTCCCTCGCAATTCTGTGCGACTACATCCTGGCGGCGCCAGTACGAACGCTCCAATTCACCCGAAGTGGTGATACATCCGTTCGACTCGGTGACGCGGCCACCGTCCAGCTCACCGTCACCAACCGGTCCCGCCGCCCCCTCCGCGCCCAGCTCCGCGACGCCTGGCCGCCCAGCAGCTGGCTCCCCGGCACCGAACAGGCCTCCTCGCGCCACCGCCTGACGGTCCCCGCCGGCGAACGCCGCCGCCTCACCACGAGCCTGCGCCCGACCCGCCGAGGCGACCGCCGGGCCGAGCGGATCACGGTCCGCTCGTACGGCCCCCTGGGCCTGGCAGCCCGTCAGGGAAACCACGCGGTTCCCTGGACCGTCCGCGTCCTGCCCCCGTTCACCAGCCGCAAGCACCTGCCGTCCCGCCTGGCCCGGCTCCGTGAACTCGACGGCCGCACCAGCGTCCTGACACGCGGTGAAGGCACGGAGTTCGACAGCCTCCGCGAATACGTCCCCGGCGACGACACCCGCTCGATCGACTGGCGGGCCACAGCCCGCCAGACCACGGTCGCCGTCCGCACCTGGCGCCCCGAGCGCGACCGCCACATCCTGATCGTCCTGGACACCGGCCGCACCTCGGCCGGCCGCGTCGGCGACATCCCCCGCCTGGACGCCTCCATGGACGCGGCACTCCTGCTCACCGCGCTCGCGTCACGCGCCGGCGACCGCGTGGACCTCCTGGCCTACGACCGGCGCCTCCGCGCCCAGGTCCAGGGCCGCTCCGCCGGCGACGTCCTCCCCGCCGTGGTCAACGCCCTCGCCCCGCTCGAACCCGAACTGGTGGAGACCGACGCCCACGGCCTGGCCGCGACGGCCCTCGCGCGCGCTCCCCGCCGCTCACTGATCGTCCTTCTGACGAGCCTCGACGCCGCTCCGATCGAGGAGGGTCTCCTCCCGGTCCTGCCGCAGCTCGCCCAGCGCCACACGGTCCTGCTCGCCTCGGTCTCCGACCCCCACATCGCCCGCATGGCGACGACCCGCGGCACCATCGAGGGCGTCTACGAGGCCGCGGCGGCCACCCAGACCCAGTCCCAGCGGTCCCGTACCGCGGACCAGCTCCGCCGCCACGGCGTCACGGTCGTCGACGCCTCCCCCGACACCCTCGCCCCCGCCCTGGCCGACGCGTACCTCGCCCTGAAGGCAGCCGGCCGCCTGTAGAGCCCCAAGCGCCGATGGCCGGCACGGCGAACAACGCCGCACCGGCCATCGATCACGCATGGCGCCCCGAATCAACGGAACACGACAGAGGCCTCCCCGGCCGCGGCACTGAAGGACCCCGGGCACAGGAACGAGCCCGAGACCTTGGTGGCCGTGAAGGGGGTGTTCACGTACTTCCTGGTGGCCCCGTCCCGATTCCAGACGATGTTCGTCACCTTGTAGCGGCAGGAGACGAACGACTGCTTCCCCGTCAGGTCGATGACGTCCGTAGTCGCCGTACCGGCGGCGTCGTCGAAGGTGAAGGCCGGATTGTTGTTGAGCGAGGCGGTGATGCCCCCGCCGCAGGTCAGATTCCCGCCCGGCTTGTTGATCGTGGACCGGTCGACGGCGAGCGCGCTCGGCGGAGTCGCACTGGCGTCGGCACCGGTCCAACTACAGGTGTTCCCAGAGACGACGATCACTCCGTCGACCTCCGCGCCGGCAACGGTGCCGCTCGCATAGGCCGACGCAGGAACACCGATGCCGACCGCCATCACCAGCGCGGCCAAGCCAGTCAGGGTGGGGGTGTACTTCATGTCGCTCTCCTTGCCACAGCTTGTGGGTGGGGGGAACCCAAGCCGCTCCGCGGAGCCGCCGGGTTCGGAGTGCGCCACGGAGCGTGTCACAGCCGGCATGAGATGTCATGCGCGCATCAATCTTTGGCTGAAAGTAACCGAACGCAAAAATGCCTCAACCCCCGGACAAGGTCCGGGGGTTGAGGCTAAAAATTGTTCGGCGGCGTCCTACTCTCC
>NZ_JACSCH020000017.1 GCF_014451325.2 Streptomyces sp. CB02980
CGGTGGCGGGCGCAGCCCGGCAGAGGGTGCGGTGGCGGGCGCAGCCCGGCAGAGGGTGCGGTGGCGGGCGCAGCCCGCGTGGGGGTGGGCGCAGCCCGCGTGGGGGCGGGCGGCGGCACGGCCCGCATGGGCAGGGGGTGCGCCGGGGCGGCCCGCATCGGCAGGGGGCGCGCCGGGGCGGCCCGGGCAAGCGGGCACCGTCCAGCGGGACGATTGCCCACACGGGGGGGGTGGCGCCCCGGGCAGGGCCAGCGCGGGCGCGGCGCCGCGGCCGGGTACGGCAAAGGGCCGGGCCCCGGTTTCCCGGGGCCCGGCCCTTCAGCCTGCCGACGGCTACGCGCTCATCGCGCGACAACCGGCCGTCAGTTGTCGTCCTCGTCGATCAGAAAGCCACGCATCGGCGCCGGCGCCTGCTGCATCGGCTGCGGAGCCTGCGGACGGACCGGAGCCATCGGCTGGGTCATCGCAGGGGACATCTGCTGCTGGCCGCCGTAGGACGGGGCGCCGCCCATGGACGGTCCACCACCCATCGCACCGTTGCCGCCGTAGGACGGCGCACCGGCGCCGGCCGAGGCCATCGACGGGGCCGGCGGCAGCGAGGCCGTGGCGGGGGTACGCGGCGGGGCGAGCGAGTCGTCGGCCTGGGTCTCCAGCTGACGCAGCTGCGACTCCAGGTACGACTTCAGACGCGTGCGGTACTCGCGCTCGAAGCCGCGCAGGTCCTCGACCTTGCGCTCCAGCGTCGCGCGAGCGGACTCCAGGGAGCCCATCGCGACGCGGTGCTTCTCCTGCGCGTCCCGCTCAAGAGCGTCCGCCTTGGCGCGGGCGTCCCGCTCCAGGCCCTCGGCACGCGAACGCGCCTCGCCGACGATCTTGTTGGCCTCGGAGCGGGCCTCGGCGATCGCCTGGTCGGCGGTCTGCTGGGCCAGCGAGAGGACACGCGCGGCGCTGTCGCCACCGGGACCCTGCTGCGGCTGCTGCATCTGCGGCGGCATCTGCTGCTGCATCTGCTGCTGCGGGTGACCCATGGGGCCGCCCTGCATCGGACCGCCCTGCATGGGGCCGCCCTGCATCGGGCCACCCTGCATGGGGCCGCCCTGCATCGGGCCACCCTGCATGGGGCCGCCCTGCATCGGACCACCCTGCATGGGGCCGGCGGGAAGCTGCGGGGCACCGGACGGAAGCTGCGGCGGGCCCATCTGCGGCGGCTGCTGCTGGACCGGCGGTCCGGATATGGCGGCGGGCACGGGCGCGCCGGGACCGACGGGACGATCCTGCTGCTCCGGGGGCTTGCGCATCCCCTGCTGCTGCTGGTTCTGCGCGGCGGCACGGGTCGCGGCGGCCAGCTTGGCGCGCAGGTCCTCGTTCTCGCGGAGCAGGCGGGTCAGCTCGGCCTCGACCTCGTCGAGGAAGGCATCGACCTCGTCCTCGTCATAGCCTTCTCGGAGGCGGACGGTCGTGAACTGCTTGTTCCGCACGTCCTCGGGGGTCAGCGGCATCTCTTCTTCACCTCTACGTAGTCGTCGGCAGTCGGCAAGACCGTATCGTCCACATTCACCTCGCGAAGCTGCTCACGATGGAGATCAGGATGTAGACGATGATCATCAGAACGAAGAAGGACAGGTCGAGTGCCACGCCCCCGAGACGCAGCGGCGGGATGAGTCGCCGCAGAAGCTTGAGCGGTGGATCGGTGACAGTGTAGGTGGCCTCAAGGACGACCACCATCGCCTTACCGGGTTGCCATGAACGGGCGAACTGGAAGACGTAGTCCATGACAAGTCGGACGATCAGGAGGACGAGGAAGCACATCAGCACGATGTAGACCACCTGTAGTGCGACGCCCATCCCGCGTTTCCCTCTCCCCTGACTTACGTGCTCTCACTTGTTCCGGCCGCTTCGCGACCGGTCCGTCCGGTTCTCGTGTTCTCAGCTCTGGTTGAAGAATCCGCCCTCTGCGATCCGGGCCTTGTCCTCCGCCGTGACATCGACGTTAGCAGGCGACAACAGGAACACCTTCTGCGTCACGCGCTCAATGCTGCCATGGAGCCCGAAGACGAGTCCGGCGGCAAAGTCGACAAGTCGCTTCGCGTCCGTGTCGTCCATCTCCGTGAGATTCATGATCACCGGGGTGCCCTCACGGAAGTGTTCCCCGATGGTACGGGCCTCGTTGTAGGTCCGGGGGTGCAGCGTGGTGATGCGGTAGGGCTCCCGCTCGGACACGACCTTGGGCATGATCACGGGTGCGTTCTTCTCCATGCTGGGACGTTCGGGTGTGATGGATGCCACGGGGGCAATTCGGGCCGGACGTCCGCTTTCGGCGAGTACCGGAACAGAATGGGACATCGGCTCACGGGGGGCCGGAGGCTGCACCACTCGTACCGGTTCCTCACGCTCCACCTGTCGCGGGGGGGCGATGTGGCGCCGGTCGCGCTCGGGCTCCGGCTCCAGCTCGGGTTCGAAGTCGTCGTCGGGGTCGAAGCCCCGGCCGTCGTACCCATCGTCCTCCACGAGGCCGAGGTAGACCGCCATCTTGCGCATCGCGCCGGCCATTCTCTGAGTCCTCCGCTCTGTGGTGGATCGCCATACTGGCCAATGTCGCAGCGTCACCAAGTGCCCGCGATCCACGGGTCGTCCCGCCGTTCTGCGGAATGACCATATTTTCTGCTGTGGTCCGACTTGCTTCGCGACGTTACCCGAGCTTCGGGCGGACTCCGAGTACCGCCGTACCGACGCGTACGTGTGTCGCCCCGGCGGCGACGGCCTCTTCGAGGTCCGCACTCATCCCTGCCGACACCATGTTCGCAGCCGGACGGGTCGCGCGCAGGGCAGTCGACAAATCCATCAGCCGGTCGAAGGCGGCGCGTTGCCGTCCCGCGTACGGACCGGAGAGCGGGGCGACGGTCATGAGTCCGTCGAGCCGCAGCCCCGGGGCGGCGGCCACCGCGGCCGCCAACTCCTCGATCCCGTCGGGTGCGACACCGCCGCGGTCGCCCCGCTCGCCCGACTCGGCGTCGAGCGCGACCTGGAGGAGACAGCCGAGCTCGCGGCCCTCCTTCTCCGCGGCCGCGGAGAGCGAGGAAACGAGCTTCAAGCGGTCGACAGACTGCACCACATCGGCATAACCCACCACGGATCTGACCTTGTTGGTCTGCAACTGACCCACGAAGTGCCAGGTCAGATCAAGGTCGGCACAGGCGGCCGCCTTCGGGGCGGCGTCCTGGTCCCGGTTCTCGGCGACGTGCCGTACGCCGAGTCCGTGGAGGATTCTCACATCGCTCGCGGGGTAGGTCTTGGTGACCACGACGAGCGTCACCTCTTCCCGCGGGCGCCCGGCGGCCGCGCAGGCGGCTGCGATGCGCGCCTCCACCCGGGCCAGGTTCTCGGCGAGTTCCGACGTGCGGTCCGTCATGTCTCTTCTCAGTCCAACCAGACATATCCCGCGAGTCGCCCCGTGGTGCGATCGCGGCGGTACGAGTAGTGGTCACCGGATTCCCGGGTGCAGTCCGTACTGGCCTGCCGGTCCGTGACGCCGAGCCGTTCGAGCTGGGCGAGGACTCCTGCGGTGACGTCGACGGCCGGGGTGCCCCAGCTCGTCTCGGCCCAGGCGGCGGGCTCGGTCCCGGCGACCTCGGCCCGCATGGCCTCCGGCACCTCGTAGCAACGCCCGCAGACGGCGGGGCCGGTGCGGGCGACGATACGGGCGGGGTCGGCGCCGAGATCGATCATGGCCGCGACCGCGGCGGGAACGACTCCCGCCACCATCCCGGGCCGCCCGGCGTGGGCGGCGGCCGCGACCCCGGCGACCGGATCGGCGAGGAGGACGGGGACGCAGTCCGCGGTGAGGACGGCGAGGGCGAGTCCGGGGCGGGAGGTGACGAGGGCGTCCACCGACGGGATTCCGTCGGTGCCCCACGGCCCCTCGACCTCGGCGACGTCCGCGCCGTGCACCTGGTTCATCCAGACCACCGACGCGGGGTCGAGCCCGAGGGCGCCGGCCGCGAGCGACCGGTTGGTCCGCACCGCCTCAGGGGTGTCCCCCACCGCGCCGCCGAGGTTGAGCTCCTCGTACGGAACGGCGCTCACCCCGCCCCACCTGTCGGTGAAGGCGAAGTGCGCGCCGTTCGCGTCGAAGCGCTGTCCTATCACTTCAGGAAGTCCGGGACGTCCAGCTCTTCGGCCTGGCTGTCCGCGTACGGACGGGCCGGCGGGACGACCGGAGGGGCGGGCGACAGCGGGGTCTCGTTGACCGCCGGCGCGGGCTCGGCCGGAACCTGGACCGGCTCCTCGCGCGGGGCGACCGTGCCGAGGCCGCCCAGCGGGCGGGAGGTCTCGACGTGGCGGGGCGCCGGGGCCGGCTCCTCGCGCTTGGCGGAGACCGAGCCGATGATGTTGTCCCGGCGGGCCGGCGGCTGGCCGCCGTCGAAGCCGGCCGCGATGACGGTGACCCGGACCTCGTCGCCGAGGGCGTCGTCGATGACGGCGCCGAAGATGATGTTGGCCTCCGGGTGGGCTGCCTCGCTGACCAGCTGCGCGGCCTCGTTGATCTCGAAGAGACCGAGGTCGCTGCCGCCGGAGATGGAGAGCAGCACGCCACGGGCGCCGTCGATGGAGGCCTCGAGGAGCGGCGAGGAGATCGCCATCTCCGCCGCCGCCACCGCGCGGTCGTCGCCGCGGGCGGAGCCGATGCCCATCAGGGCCGAACCGGCCTCGGACATGACCGACTTGACGTCGGCGAAGTCGAGGTTGATCAGACCCGGGGTGGTGATGAGGTCGGTGATGCCCTGCACACCGCTCAGCAGCACCTGGTCGGCCGACTTGAAGGCGTCGAGCACGGAGACCTGACGGTCCGAGATCGACAGGAGCCGGTCGTTGGGGATGACGATGAGGGTGTCGACCTCTTCGCGGAGCTCGGCGATGCCGTCCTCCGCCTGATTGGCGCGACGGCGGCCCTCGAAGGTGAACGGCCTGGTGACCACACCGATCGTCAGGGCGCCGAGCGAGCGCGCGATGTTGGCGACGACGGGTGCGCCGCCGGTGCCGGTGCCGCCGCCCTCTCCGGCGGTGACGAAGACCATGTCGGCCCCCTTGAGGACCTCCTCGATCTCCTCACGGTGGTCCTCTGCCGCCTTGCGACCGACGGCCGGGTTCGCCCCGGCGCCGAGGCCACGGGTGAGTTCACGGCCGACGTCGAGCTTGACGTCGGCGTCGCTCATCAACAGCGCTTGCGCGTCGGTGTTGATGGCGATGAACTCGACGCCCTTGAGACCGACCTCGATCATTCGGTTGATGGCATTGACACCACCGCCGCCGACACCGATGACCTTGATGACTGCGAGGTAGTTCTGCGGTGCTGCCACGTCGAAGGCCTCTCGCCTCGAGTTACGTGTCGTCGCTGCGCGGTTGGTCGCGCGGCTCCGACGGATGCCGATTGGGACGGTCCGAAACGCCGACCCAAACCCTAACGTTGAAGTTTAGGGTTACCAGTGTCTCTGTTCGCTGGACTCTTCCGAACAGGACACTAAGTCGACAAGTGGCGCACGTTCAACGAACACGCCGAACCTCCCGTTTTTCTTTTCACCCTATGTGATCACCCGTAGCGCTGGCCAACCAGGGGGCTGGCCAGGGGCGATTCCCGTCAACTCCCGGACGAGGCGGGCGCTGTGGGAGCACTTACATCGAAGTGCCCCGCTTTGGGGGTGGCTTTCAGGAGAGCGGTGAGAACGCGGGCCTTGACGGGACCGTGTTCGCCGCTGCCCCAGAAGACCGTGCGCCCCCTGGTCAGCTCCAGAGTGACGGAGTCGTACGAGGTGACGCGTACGACACGAGTGTGACGGGCGATTTCGGCCGGGAGTTCACCCCGGACGCGCACCGCCTCCCGGAGCAGCCGGTCCGCGCCGAAGCGGCGCAGGCTCGGCGAGGTGGCGCTGTCGAGGACGAGCCGGGGGACGCCACGGGGAGCGGTGTCGACGGTGGCGAACCGCATTCCGGTCGCGTCCACTTCGATGAACTTTCCGCCCTTTTCCACCAGAAGAACGGGCTTCCGTTCCGTCACTTTCAGCCCGATTCCGTGCGGCCAGGACCGCACGACCTCCACCGACTCGATCCGCGGGAACCCCTCCCGCAGCCGTGCCTCGATGGCCTCGGTGTCGACGGTGACGAGCGGGGCGCCCATCGGTACGGCGGCGACGGCCTCGACCTCACGCGGGGTCAGGACCGAGGTGCCGGAAGTCTTCACACGTTCCACACGGAACCAGTTCGAGCCGTAGAGCGCCCAGATCCCGCCGGCCACGAGCAGGAGAACGGCGAGGGCGACGAGGAGCGCCCGGGCGCCGGGCACCCGGAACTTGCGATTCCGGGTGCCCGTGCGGGACGGACCGTCCGACGAGCCCTTCGACGACCTCTTCGACTCGCTCGCGCCGCTCTTCTCCGCGGTCGTCGGTCCGGCTGCCACGTGGCGTCTCCTGCCCTCAGCCGCCGCGCTACGCCTGGCGGCGCGCGGCGATCGCCTCGTACACCATGCCGACGAGCAGGTCGTCGGCGTCCCGGCGGCCGAACTCGGCGGCGGCGCGGGACATCTCGTACAACCGGTGCGGATCGGCCAGTACGGGCAGGACGTTGCCCTGCACCCACTGCGGCGACAGCTCCGCGTCGTCGACGAGGAGTCCGCCGCCGGCCTTGACCACCGGCTGGGCGTTGAGCCGCTGTTCGCCGTTGCCGATCGGCAGCGGTACGTACGCGGCGGGCAGCCCGACGGCGGAGAGCTCGGCGACGGTCATGGCGCCCGCACGGCAGAGCATCATGTCGGCCGCGGCGTACGCGAGATCCATCCGGTCCACGTACGGTACCGGCACGTAGGGCGGCATTCCGGGCATGTTGTCGACGCGCGGCATTTCGTTCTTCGGGCCGACCGCGTGCAGGATCTGGATGCCGGAGCGCTGGAGCACCGGAGCGATCTGCTGGATCACCTCGTTGAGCCGCCGGGCGCCCTGGGAGCCGCCGGAGACGAGGAGCGTCGGCAGGTTCGGGTCGAGCCCGAACGCGGCGCGCGCCTCGGGGCGCACGCGCGCCCGGTCGAGGGTCGCGATGGTATGCCGCAGCGGAATGCCGATGTAACGGGCGTTGCGGAGCTTGCTGTCCGGGGTCGCGACGGCGACCCCGGCCGCGTACCGCGAACCGATCTTGTTGGCCAGGCCGGGCCGGGCGTTGGCCTCGTGCACGACGATCGGCACTCCGAGGCGCTTGGCCGCCAGATAGCCGGGCAGCGCCACATAGCCGCCGAAGCCCACCACGCAGTCCGCCTTGGTGCGCTCCAGGATCTGCTCGGCCGCCTTGATGGTGCCGCGCAGCCGCCCGGGAACGGTGATCAGCTCGGGGGTGGGCTTGCGGGGCAGCGGTACGGCGGGGATGAGGGCCAACTCGTAGCCCCGCTCGGGCACGAGCCGGGTCTCCAGACCCTTCTCCGTGCCGAGCGCCGTGATCCCCACGCTGGGGTCCTGCCTGCGCAGGGCGTCCGCGAGGGCCAGCGCGGGCTCGATGTGGCCGGCGGTCCCCCCGCCGGCGAGTACGACATGCACCGAAATTCACCGCTCTCCGGACGGGCGCTTCTTGACGCGCCGTCGCATCGACTTCCATCTCACCCCGGCCCGCTTGCCCCAGCCGGGGCGGCGCATGGCCAGGGCCGCTTTCGCGGCGGGTTCCTGTCGCGCGAAGGCGATGAGGAGCCCGACGGCGAACATGGTCGGCAGTAGGGCCGACCCACCGTAGGAGAACAACGGGAGCGGGACACCGGCGATCGGCAGCAGACCGAGCACCGCACCGATGTTGATCACGGCCTGAGCCGTGATCCAGGTGGTCACACCTCCCGCGGCGAACCTCACGAAGGGGTCCTCCGTGCCTCCGGCCACGCGGATACCCGCATAGCCTAGAGCCGCGAACAGGGCGAGTACCGACAGCGTCCCCGCCAGACCCAGTTCCTCACCGGTGACCGCGAAGATGAAGTCGGTGTGCGCCTCGGGCAGTT
Organism: Streptomyces sp. CB02980; assembly: GCF_014451325.2. GTDB lineage: Bacteria > Actinomycetota > Actinomycetes > Streptomycetales > Streptomycetaceae > Streptomyces. Next base: position 8,021 of record NZ_JACSCH020000017.1, read on the forward strand.
GGCCCCATTTCTCGACGCTCGCACCGAGTCCGGAACCGAACCATCCGCCCGACGCCAGAGCATAGATTCCGTGCGCGGCCTGCAGACAGGGGGCCCCCTCGCCGCCGGGGTCGGAGGCTCCGATGCACTGGAACCGGTCCATGCGGTGGGGGCTCGTCTTGATGAGCAGCGCCCCGAGGGCGCCGGCCACCGCGAGCACCCCGACGAAGAGCCGGGTGGGCGCTCCGGCGGTCCACAGCAGGCCGAAGAGGATCGCGGTGAGGATGATCGCGGTGCCCATGTCGCCGCCGAGCATGATCAGTCCGAGCAGCATGAAGGCACCCGGGACCAGCGGCACCAGCATGTGCTTCCACTGCGTGAGCAGCCGCATGTCGTTCTTGCGGGCGAGCAGGTCCGCGCCCCAGAGGATCAGCGCCAGTTTGCCGAACTCGCTGGGCTGGAGCATGAACGGGCCGCCCAGCGAGATCCAGTTCTGGTTGCCGCCGACGGAGTGCCCTATCCCCGGGATCTGCACGAGCACCATCAGGAAGACCGCGCCGACCAGGATGGGGTAGGCGAGGGCCCGGTGGAGCTTCACGGGCATCCGTGAGGCGGCCAGGAGCAGTCCGGTGCCCAGGAGCGCGGCGAAGAACTGCTTCCGGAAGAAGTAGGAGGGCACGAGTTCGTAGCGGAGCGCCGTGATCATCGAGGCGGAGTAGACCATCACGAGGCCGAGCGCGGTGATGAGCATGCCCGCGCCGATGATCACGTAATACGCCGTGAGCGGCCGGTCCCAGGCCTTCCGCGCCCGCTCGTGGAGCCGTCGCAGGCCCCCGCCGCGGGGTCGCCGCGGGGTCGCGGGGGCCCGCCCTCCGCCGCGTACGGCGGAGGGCCCACGTGTCCCTGCGATCTTGCTCGGCATGGTCGCTGCCCCCTCCGGTCGTGCCCGGTCCTGCCGGACCCTCCCACGGGTCGGGTCAGGCGTCCCCGGTGGCGGCGAGGGCGCGGACCGCGTCCGCGAAGGCCTCGCCGCGCTTGTTGTAGTTGGTGAACATGTCCATCGAGGCACAGGCCGGGGCGAGGAGCACCGTGTCCCCCGCGCGGGCGAGCCGGGTCGCCTCTCGGACCGCCTCGGACATCGCCCCAGTGTCGGTCCGGTCGAGGTCCACCACCGGTACTTCCGGGGCGTGTCGCGCCAGGGCTTCGCGGATCAGGGCCCGGTCGGCGCCGATCAGGACGGCCCCGCGCAAGCGCTTCGCCGACTTCTGGACGAGCTCGTCGAAGGTCGCGCCCTTGGCGAGGCCGCCGGCGATCCAGACGATCGGGTCGTAGGCGGCCAACGAGGCTTCCGCGGCGTGGGTGTTGGTGGCCTTGGAGTCGTCGACGTACGCGACCCCCTGGACCTCCTCGACCAGTTCGATGCGGTGCGGGTCGGGCCGGAAGGCCTTCAGGCCGTCGCGTACGGCCTTGGCGTCGACGCCGAAGGCGCGGGCCAGGGCGGCCGCGGCCAGGGCGTTGGCGATGTTGTGCGGGGCCGGCGGCTGGACGTCGGAGACCTCGGCGAGCTCCTGGGCGTTCTTCTGCCGGTTCGGGGCGAAGGCCCGGTCGACGAGGATGCCCTCGACGACGCCGAGTTCGGACGGGCCGGGGGTGCCGAGGGTGAAGCCGATGGCCCGGCAGCCCTCCTCGACGTCGGCCTCGCGGACCAGGTCCTCGGTGGCCTTGTCGGCGACGTTGTAGACGCAGGCGACCTGGTTGCCCTCGTAGATGCGGCCCTTGTCGGCCGCGTACGCCTCCATGGAGCCGTGCCAGTCGAGGTGGTCGGGCGCCAGGTTGAGCACGGCGCCCGAGTGGACGCGGACGGACGGCGCCCAGTGGAGCTGGTAGCTGGAGAGCTCGACGGCGAGCACGTCGTACTGCTCCTCGCCGAGGACGGCGTCGAGGAGCGAGACCCCGATGTTGCCGACGGCGGCGGTCCGCAGTCCGGCCGCCTCCAGGATCGAGGCGAGCATCCGGACGGTCGTGGTCTTGCCGTTGGTGCCGGTGACCGCGAGCCAGGGGGCCGCTCCCGGCCCCCTGAGCCGCCAGGCGAGTTCGACGTCGCCCCAGATCTCCACGCCCGCCTCGGCGGCGGCCGCGAAGAGCGGCTTGTCGGGCCGCCAGCCGGGGGTGGTGACGATCAGCTCGGTGCCGGACGGCAGGGTGGCCCCGTCGCCGAGGCGGACGGTGATGCCCTCCGCCTCCAGCTCGGCGGCCTGGGCCCGGGAGCGCTCGTCGTCGCCGTCGTTGACGACGGTGACGAGCGCGCCGAGACCGTGCAGGACGCGGGCGGCCGGGATGCCGGACACCCCGAGTCCCGCGACGGTGACCTTCTTGCCGTTCCAGTCGAGCTGTTCTGTCACTTTTCCGATGCCCATCCCGCGTAGAAGAGGCCCAGGCCCACGATCACGCACATGCCCTGGATGATCCAGAACCGGACGACGACAAGGACCTCGGACCACCCCTTGAGTTCGAAGTGGTGCTGGAGGGGTGCCATCCGGAAGACGCGCTTGCCGGTCATCTTGAACGAGCCGACCTGGATGACCACGGACATCGTGATCAGTACGAACAGTCCGCCGAGCAGGGCCAGCAGCAGCTCCGTACGGGAGCAGATGGCGAGACCGGCGAGGGCGCCGCCGAGGGCGAGCGAGCCGGTGTCACCCATGAAGATCTTGGCGGGCGAGGTGTTCCACCACAGGAAGCCGAAGCAGGAGCCCATGAGCGCGGAGGCGACGACGGCGAGGTCGAGCGGGTCGCGCACCTCGAAGCAGGCGTTGGGGTTGGTCAGGGTCATGGCGTTCGCACAGGACTCCTGGAACTGCCAGAGCCCGATGAAGGTGTACGCGCCGAAGACCATCACCGAGGCGCCGGTGGCCAGGCCGTCCAGACCGTCCGTCAGGTTCACGCCGTTGGACATGGCGAGAATCATGAAGAGCGCCCAGACCACGAACAGCACCGGTCCGATGGCCCAGCCGAAGTCCGTGATGAAGGAGAGCTTCGTGGAGGCGGGCGTGAGCCCCCGCAGGTCGGCGAACTGCAGCGACAGCACGGCGAAGGCGATGCCGACGATCAGCTGGCCGGCCATCTTCGCCTTGGCCCGCAGACCCAGCGAACGCTGCTTGACGATCTTGATGTAGTCGTCGAGGAAGCCGACCAGGCCCATGCCGGCCATGAGGAACAGCACCAGGGCGCCCGAGTACGTCGGGTCCTCACCGGTGATGACCTTGGCCAGGGCGTACGCGATGAGCGTGGCCAGGATGAAGGAGATGCCGCCCATGGTGGGCGTGCCCTTCTTGCCGGCGTGGCCGCGCGGGCCGTCGTCCCGGATGAACTGCCCGTACCCCTTGCGGGCGAGGAGCTTGATCAGCAGCGGGGTGCCGATCAGGGTCAGGAAGAGCCCGATGGCCCCCGCGAAGAGGATCTGCCTCATCGGACGGCGACCTCGCCCTCGGTGTCGAGGAGCGCCAGGGCGACCTGTTCGAGGCCGACCGACCTGGAAGCCTTCACAAGGACGACGTCCCCCGGGCGCAGCTCACTGCGCAACAGGTCGACAGCCGCCTGCGCGTCGGACACGTGCACCGACTCCTCACCCCACGAACCCTCGTTATATGCGCCCAGTTGCAGCCAGGACGCTTCCCTGTCCCCGACCGCCACGAGCTTGCTGACGTTGAGCCGGACGGCGAGCCGTCCGACCGCGTCGTGCTCGACGAGCGATGCGTCACCGAGCTCGGCCATCTTGCCGAGCACCGCCCACGTACGGCCCCCTCGGGCCTGTGCGGCCCTGCCCATGGCCGCGAGCGCGCGCAGGGCGGCTCGCATGGACTCGGGGTTCGCGTTGTAGGCGTCGTTGACGATCGTCACGCCGTCCGGACGCTCGGTGACCTCCATGCGCCAGCGCGACAGGGTGCCGGCCTCGGAGAGCGCGGTGGCGATCTCTTCGACAGGCATGCCCAGCTCGTGCGCGACGGCGGCCGCTGCGAGCGCGTTCGACACGTGATGCTCACCGTACAGGCGCAAGGTCACGTCACTGCACCCGGTGGGTGTGTGAAGCCTGAAAGAAGGCTGTCCGGACTCTGTGAGGCGGACGTTCTCGGCCCGTACGGCCGCTTCGTCCGCTTCGCCGAAGAAGGTCACGCGGGCCTTGGTGCGGCTGGCCATCGCGCGGACCAGCGGATCGTCGGCGTTGAGGACCGCGACACCGCCGTCCTCGGCCGTCGGAAGCGCTTCGACGAGCTCGCCCTTGGCCTCGGCGATCTGCTCCCGGCCGCCGAACTCGCCGATGTGGGCGGTGCCCACGTTGAGGACGAGGCCGATACGGGGCGGGGTGAGGCCGGTGAGGTAGCGGATGTGCCCGATGCCGCGGGCGCCCATCTCCAGGACCAGGTGCCGGGTCTCGTCGCTCGCGCGGAGCGCCGTGAGCGGCAGGCCGATCTCGTTGTTGAGCGAGCCGGGCGTCCAGACGGTGGGCGCGTGCCGGTCGAGGACCTGGGCGATCAGGTCCTTGGTGGACGTCTTGCCGGCCGAGCCGGTGAGGGCGACGACATCGGTGCCGAGCCGTTCGACGACGGCTCGGGCGAGGGCCCCGAGCGCCGTCTGGACGTCGTCGACGACGATGGCGGGGACGCCGACGGGGCGGGCGGCGAGGACGGCCGTCGCACCCGCCGCGACGGCGCGTTCCGCGTAGTCGTGGCCGTCGACGTGCTCACCGGCGAAGGCCGCGAACAGGCTGCCGGCCCGCACCTCGCGGGAGTCGATGACGACGGGCCCGGTGATCCGGGCGGCCGGATCCGGTATGTCGTGCGCCTGCCCGCCGACGATTTCGGCGATCTCGGCGAGGGAGAGGGCGATCACTGCTTCATCCCTGACTGTTCTGGTGGCCGGCTGTTCCGCTCGGCGCGGAAGCCCGGGTGTGCGAGCGGTCGGCGATGGCCTCGCGCAGGACCTGGCGGTCGTCGAAGGGGCGTACGACCCCGGCGATCTCCTGGCCCTGCTCGTGGCCCTTGCCCGCGACGAGGACGGTGTCGCCGGGCTGTGCGCGGGCGACCGCGGCCGCGACGGCCGCGGCGCGGTCGGCGAGGACGAGCACCTCGGCGCGTTCCTCCGCGGGCACCTCGGCGGCGCCCGCGAGCATGGCGGCGAGGATCTTGAGCGGGTCCTCGGAGCGGGGGTTGTCGGAGGTCAGGACGGCGGTGTCGGCGAGCCGGGCCGCGGCGGCGCCCATCGGGCCGCGCTTGGTGGTGTCCCGGTCCCCGCCGCAGCCGATGACCACGTGCAGCTTGCCCTCGGTGACCTCGCGCAGGGAGCGCAGGACCGACTCGACGGCGTCCGTCTTGTGCGCGTAGTCGACGACGGCGAGGTACGGCTGGCCCGCGTCGACCCGCTCCAGGCGGCCCGGCACGCCGGGGACGGCGGCGACGCCCTCGGCGGCGCTCTTCGGGTCGATGCCCGCGGCGGCGAGGGTGACGATCGCGGCGAGGGTGTTGGCGACGTTGAACGGGCCCGGCAGCGGGGCCGTGGCGGAAATCCGCTCCCCCGCGGGGCCGACGGCGGTGAACGTCGAGTCGTGGGAGCCGAGGACGAGGTCCTCGGCGCGCCAGTCGGCGTCGGCGCGGCCCTCGACGGAGAAGGTGACGACCGGGACGGTCGCCTCGCCGGCCAGCCTGCGGCCGTAGGCGTCGTCGAGGTTGACCACACCGAGGCGGCTGCGCTCGGGCGTGAAGAGCCCGGCCTTCGCCCGGTAGTAGTCGTCCATGTCGGAGTGGAACTCCATGTGCTCGGGGCTGAGGTTGTTGAAGACGGCGACGTCGAAGACGCAGCCGTCGACCCGGCCGAGCACGAGGGCGTGGCTGGAGACCTCCATGGCGACCGCGTCGACGCCCCGCTCGCGCATGACCGCGAAGAGCGCCTGGAGGTCGGTGGCCTCCGGGGTGGTGCGCTCCGACTTGATGCGCTCGTCGCCGATCCGCATCTCGACGGTGCCGACGAGCCCGGTGTGGTGCCCGGAGCCGCGCAGGCCGCCCTCGACGAGGTAGGCGGTGGTGGTCTTGCCGGACGTGCCGGTGATCCCGATCTGGAGGAGGTCGGCGCCGGGCCGCCCGTAGATCTCGGCGGCGAGTTCGCCCATCCGGCCGCGCGGGTTCTCGACGACCAGGACCGGCAGGCCGGTGGCCGCGGCGCGCTCGGCGCCCGTCGGGTCGGTGAGGATCGCGGCGGCGCCGAGTCCGGCGGCCTGGGCGACGAAGTCGGCGCCGTGGGCGCGGGCACCGGGCAGGGCCGCGTACACGTCGCCGGGTCGCACGGCCCGGGAGTCGTGGGTGATGCCCGAGATCTCGGCGGTTCCGGGGGCGTCGACCCCCAGCTGCGCGGCCAGGTCGCCCAGGGGTGTCGGGCGGGCCTGCTCCGGCCGGGGCGGGGCGGTTCGGTACTGATCAGCGTGTGGCACGGCGGTGAGCGTACCGGGCGCACCCTGCGGGGGGCCAAAAGAGCCCGGGGCCTCGCCGGAGTTCGATTTCCGGTTCCCGGAATGGGGGGTGATCGTTGTCACTGGTGCTCCCGGAGTGTCACGGGGTGGGGTCGAACATGACCGGCAGTCGGGCGGGCTCGCTGCCCGTGGGGGCGACGTGGAGGGTCTTGAGGGCGAACTCCATGACCTTCTTGTAGATGGGGCCGCAGATCTGGCCGCCGAAGTAGCTGCCCTTGGTGGGGTTCTGGATGGCGCAGTAGACGGTGATCTGGGGGTCGTCGGCGGGGGCGAACCCGGCGAAGGATGCGGTGTAGCCCTTGTAGCGGCCGAGCTCGGGGTCGACGCGGTTGGCGGTGCCCGTCTTGCCGGCGACGCGGTAGCCGGGGATGGCGGCCTTGTTGCCGGTGCCCTCCCGGTCGTCGACGACGGACTCCAGCATCTGGGCGAGGGTCTTGGCGGTCTTCTCGCTGACGACCCGGGACTCCTCGGGCTTGGGCGCCGGCGTGAAGCGCCCGTCGGGTCCCTTGGTGCCGCGGATCAGGGTCGGCTCGACGCGTACGCCTTTGTTGGCGATGGTCGAGTACACGGAGGCGGCCTGCATCGCGCTGACGGAGAGGCCCTGGCCGAAGGGGATCGTGTACTGCTGCGAGGTGGACCAGTCCTGCGGCTTGGCCAGGATGCCGGCGGTCTCGCCCGGGTAGTTCAGGCCGGTGGGGCTGCCCATGCCGAACTTGCGCAGGTAGGAGTGGAGGACCCTGTTCGACTCGGCCTGGGTGGCGCCCAGCTGGCCGGTGGCGAGGATGGTGCCGATGTTGCTGGACTTGGCGAGGACGCCGTTGAGCGTCAGGTACCAGGTCGGGTGGTCGATGTCGTCCTTGAAGAGCCGGTCGCCGCGGTGGAGCCGGTTGGGGACGGTGACCTGGGTGTCGGGGGCCGCCTTGCCCTCCTCCAGGACGGCGGCCATGGACATGACCTTGCTGGTGGAGCCGGGTTCGTAGGCGTCCTGGAGGGCCGCGTTGCCCATCGAGGCGGCGTTGGCGGCGGAGAGGTCGTTGGGGTCGAAGCCGGGGGCGTTGGCCATGGCGAGGACCTCACCGGTCCTCGTGTTCTGCACGACGACATAGCCCCGGTCGGCCCTGGACTTCGTGACCTGCTCGGTGATGGCCTGCTGGGCGGCCCACTGGATGTCCCGGTCGATGGTCAGCTCGATGTCGGAGCCGGGGACGGCGGGGGTGCCCTGGGAGCCCGCGGTGGGCACCTGGCGGCCGCCGGACTGGGTGAAGCGGATCTTGCCGTCCTTGCCGGCGAGCTCCGGGTCGAGCATCGACTCGACGCCGCCGGCGCCCTTGCCCTCGGCGTTGACGTAGCCCAGTATCCCGGCGGCGAGCTCGCCGTTCGGGTACACGCGCTTGGTGCTGGGCTCGCTGAGGATGCCGCCGAGGAGGTTGACGCCGCTGCCGCCGGCCGAGCGCTGGGCCTTCTGCCCGTAGACGCGCCGCAGGTCCTTGATCTGGTTCCAGACCTGCGGGGTCTGCTTGCGGGCGAGCAGCGTGTACCGGGACTTGGGGGTACGGAGCTTCTTCGCGAGCTCCGCGGGCTCCTTGCCGAGGAGGGGGGCGAGGAGGGCGGCGGCCTGCTCGGGCGCGTCCGGGACCTTGGACACCTCGGGCGTGAAGAGCTGCGGGTCGGCGGTGATGTCGTACGCGTCGACGCTCGCGGCGAGCGCGATGCCGTTGCGGTCGGTGATCTCGCCCCGCTCGGCGGAGAGCGTGTACTCCTGGAAGCGGTACTTGTCGGCCTTGGCCGCGTACGCGCTGGCGTCGACGGCCTGGACCTGGAGCAGCCGCACCACGAAGGCCGTCATGACCAGGGTCAGACCGAGGGAGACCAGCCGCAGCCGGGGCCGGGGGCTGCCGAGCCGGATGGTGCGCGGCCGGCGGGCCGGCGGCCGGGGCGCGGTCCGCTTCGCGGTCGGGCGCGGGGCGGGGCGGGACGTGCGGGCCCCGGCGGAGGCGGGCCGGGGGCGCGCGGGCCTGGCGGGTCCGGGGACGCGGCGGCGCGGGGGCTCCTTGGGGGGCACTTGCGGGTCACCTGCCGGAGTTCGTCGGGTCGGGTGGCGGTGCGGGTGCGCGGGCGGGCGCTGTCTGTGCGGGACCGGTGGCGGTGGCGCCCGCACCGGTGGCCGTCCCCGGCTTCGGGGAGCCGGTGGCGGGCGGCGCGGGCTTCCGGCTCGGGGTCGGGGTGGGCTTCGGGGCGGCAGCCTCCGAGGGCTCGCCGAGCACCTTGCCGTCCGGGCCCAGGAAGGCCGGGCTGCCGCCCGGGACCATGCCGAGCTCGCGGGCCCGCCGCTCCAGGGCGTCGGGGGCCGCGTAGTCGTCGACGTCCCGCTGGAGCGCCTGCTCCTCGTCGGTGAGTTCGGTGGTCCGGTCCTTGAGCTCGTTGAGCTGGAAGGAGCCCTGGTTGAGGGCCGAGTTCAGCAGCAGCAGGCTGATCAGACCGCCGCCGAGCAGCACGACGACCAGCAGGACGAAGGGGGTGCGGGCGGCCGAGCTCGGCCCCGACGGCATGAGCCGTCCGAGCCGCGCGGCCCGCCCTTTGAGCGGCCCCTTCGCCGTGGTCACAGGACGTCTTCCCGGATCCGCTCGGCGCCCCGGAGCCGGGCCGGGGCGGCGCGCCGGTTCTCGGCGACCTCCTCCTCGGTGGGCAGCTCGGCGCCGCGGGTGAGCAGCTTCAGACGAGGCTGGTACTTCTCGGGGACGACGGGCAGGCCGGGCGGGGCGGTGGTGGCCGCCCCGGCCGCGAAGACCTGCTTGACGATCCGGTCCTCCAGGGACTGGTACGAGAGGACGACGACCCGCCCGCCGACGCCGATGGCCTTCACGGCCGCCGGGATGGCCTTCTCGACGCTGTCGAGCTCGCGGTTGACCTCGATGCGCAGGGCCTGGAAGGTGCGCTTGGCCGGGTTGCCGCCGGTGCGCTTGGCGGCCTGCGGCAGGGAGTCGCGGATGAGCTCGACGAGCCGGGCGCTGTTGCTGAACGGCTCCTTGTCGCGCTCGCGCACGATCGCCGAGACGATCCGCTTGGCCTGCTTCTCCTCGCCGTACGCGCGGAGGATGCGGACCAGCTCACCGGGTGCGTAGGTGTTGAGGACCTCGGCGGCGCTGATGCCGGTCGTCTGGTCCATGCGCATGTCGAGCGGGGCGTCCTGCGCGTAGGCGAAGCCGCGGTCGGCCTCGTCCAGCTGCATGGAGGAGACGCCCAGGTCGAAGAGGACGCCGTCGACGGTGGGGAGGCCGAGCTTGTCGAGGACCTCGGGCAGCTCGTCGTACACGGCGTGGACGAGGGTGGCGCGGTCCCCGTACGGGGCGAGCCGCTCGCCGGAGAGCCGCAGGGCCTCCTTGTCCCGGTCGAGGGCGACGAGCCGCACCTCGGGGAACTGCTGCAGGAGTGCCTCGCTGTGGCCGCCGAGGCCCAGGGTGCAGTCGACGACGACCGCGCCGGGGCGCCGCAGGGCGGGGGCCAACATGTCCAGGCACCGCTGGAGCATGACCGGGACGTGTCGGTCGTTGCTCAATGCGCCCTCTCAGATCCGGCGCGGAGGTACGGGCGAGCGGGTAAGAAGGCCGAGCCGTAGGTACCGCCGCACACACGGGGGAGAAACCGCGGAAGTCGCTCGTTGTCTCCGTGAACTTCGCGTCACTTTAGTCCACGGGACCCGCCGGTCAATCAACCGGCTGGCGCGTCGCACGGCGCCGGAGAGCCGACGGGACATTCCGGACGGCTCACCCGTTCGGGGCGGGGCCGTCCAGGGCTGTGGGTTACCTCACAACAAGGCTCATTGAGGTTCTTTGTCCCCTCTCACAGCAGGCCCGGAAGGCCTGTGACCATTAACGTCGGAACCATGTCGACCTCCGCGCACCCCTCTGCCGACGCCATACGCACCGGCGGCACGGTCACCGACCGTCTCGTCGACGCGAACGCGCGTTACGCCGCCGACTTCACCGACCCGGGCATGGACGCGCGCCCCGTGCTGCGCGTCGCCGTCGTCGCCTGCATGGACGCCCGTCTCGACCTGCACTCCGCGCTCGGCCTCGAGCTCGGCGACTGCCACACGATCCGCAACGCGGGCGGCGTGGTCACGGACGACGTGATCCGGTCGCTCACCATCAGCCAGCGCGCCCTCGGCACCCGCAGCGTGATGCTGGTGCACCACACCGGGTGTGGCCTGGAATCGCTGACCGAGGACTTCCGGCACGAGCTGGAGGACGAGGTCGGCCAGCGGCCGGCCTGGGCGGTCGAGGCCTTCCGCGACGTCGACCAGGACGTACGGCAGTCGATGCAGCGGGTGCGGACCTCCCCCTTCCTGCTGCACGCCGACGACGTCCGGGGCTTCGTCTTCGATGTGACCACCGGCCTCCTGCGGGAGATCGATCCCGCGTCCGACGCCGAGACCGACCCGGCTTAAACACCCAAAGCCCGGCATTTCACCCGCACTTGTCCGCGGGCAAGTGACACAACCCGGCCATGCGAACAAGAATGCTGGGGTGCGACACCCTCCGACGATTCCACGGGGGCAGGTGTCCGTGTTCCGGAAGGCCGAGGAGGGCCGGGTGACGACCTATGACGATCGAGCGAGCCTCACTGATCTGACCACCACTGTGGAGCGGGTGCGCAGATCGGTGGAGAGTGTGATCGAGGGCAAGCCCGAGGTCGTACGGCTTTCGCTGACCGTGCTGCTCGCCGAGGGACACCTCCTCATCGAGGATGTCCCCGGCGTCGGCAAGACCATGCTGGCCAAGACCCTGGCGCGGTCCATCGACTGCTCGGTGCGCCGCATCCAGTTCACCCCCGACCTGCTGCCCTCGGACGTCACGGGCGTGTCGATCTTCGACCAGCAGCGCCGGGACTTCGAGTTCAAGCCGGGTGCGATCTTCGCGCAGATCGTGATCGGCGACGAGATCAACCGCGCCTCGCCGAAGACCCAGTCCGCACTCCTTGAGTCCATGGAGGAGCGCCAGGTCACCGTCGACGGCCAGACCTACGAGCTGCCCAGCCCGTTCATGGTGGTCGCCACGCAGAACCCGGTCGAGATGGAGGGCACCTACCCGCTGCCCGAGGCCCAGCGCGACCGCTTCATGGCCCGGGTCTCCATCGGCTACCCGAGCGCCGAGGCCGAGCTCCAGATGCTCGACGTGCACGGCTCGACCTCCCCGCTGGACGACCTCCAGCCGGTCGCCCACGCGCACGACATCCTCAAGCTGATCGAGGCGGTCCGCGCGGTCCACGTCGCCGACGCCGTACGCCGCTACGCGGTCGACATCGTCTCCGCCACCCGCACCCACACCGACCTGCGGCTCGGTGCCTCCCCGCGGGCCACCCTGCACCTGCTGCGGGCCGCCAAGGCCTCCGCCGCGCTCAGCGGCCGCGAGTACGTGCTGCCCGACGACCTCCAGGCACTCGCGGCGCCCGTCCTCGCCCACCGGCTGCTGCCGACGGCGCAGGCCCAGCTGAACCGCCGCACCGCCGAGCAGGTCGTCCAGGACATCCTGCAGCGCACCCCCGTCCCGGCCGCGGCCCCGCCCGCCGGACCCCTCTACGGCCAGCAGCCCGGCGCCCGGCGGCTGTGATGACCACCGCTGCCGTGCCGGACGGGCAGCGGGGCGACGAGGACGACCGGGGCGGTCTGCGGGCCGCCCTCGGCGGTCTCACCACCCGTGGCCGTTCCTTCCTCGCCGCCGGAGTGGCCGCCGCCGCCTGCGCGTACGTCCTCGGCCAGGCCGATCTGCTGCGCGTCGGGCTGCTGCTCGCCACGCTGCCGCTGATCTGCGTCCTGGTACTGCACCGCACCCGCTACCGGGTCGCCGCCTCCCGCCGGCTCACCCCCCAGCGGGTGGAGGCGGGCTCCGAGGCCCGGGTCCAACTGCGGATGGAGAACGTCTCCAAGCTCCCCACCGGGCTGCTGATGCTCCAGGACCACGTGCCGTACATGCTGGGGCCCCGCCCCCGCTTCGTCCTCGACCGGGTCGAGGCGGGCGGCCGGCGCGAGGTGTCCTACCGGGTCCGCTCCGACCTGCGCGGCCGCTTCCCGCTGGGCCCGCTCCAGCTGCGGCTCAACGACCCCTTCGGGATGTGCGAGCTGACCCGCTCCTTCAGCGCGTACGACACCCTCACCGTCGTCCCGCGGACCGAGGCGCTGCCGCCGGTGAAGCTCGTCGGCGAGGCCTCGGGGTACGGCGACGGACAGCAGCGCTCGCTCGCCCTCGCCGGCGACGACGACATCATTCCGCGCGCCTACCGCCACGGCGACGACCTGCGCCGGGTGCACTGGCGCTCCACCGCCCGCTACGGCGAGCTGATGGTCCGCCGCGAGGAGCAGCCGCAGCGGGCCCGCTGCACCGTCCTCCTCGACACCCGCCGGATCGCCTACCAGGGCTCCGGCCCCGACTCGGCGTTCGAGTGGGCGGTCTCCGGCGCCGCCTCCGCCCTGATCCACATGCTGGAGCGCGGCTACGCGGTCCGGCTCGTCACCGACACCGGTACCTCGGTGCCCGGCGAGGGCACCGAGGGCTTCGCCGGCTCGGCCCAGGACTCGGCCGAGTCGGCCGGTCTGATGATGGACACCCTCGCGGTCGTCGACCACTCCGAGGGCGGCGGCCTCTCCCGCGCCTCCGACGTGCTGCGCGGCGGCGACGAAGGACTGCTCGTCGCCTTCGTCGGCGATCTCGACGAGGAGCAGGCGGCCCTCACCGCCCGGATGCGGAACCGCACCGGCGCGGCCGTCGCCTTCGTCCTGGACTCCGGGACCTGGCTGACCGGCGGCGCGGTCGCCGGGGCCGTCGAGGACCGGGTACGGCAGCTGCGCGAGGCGGGCTGGACGGCGCTGGCCGTACCGCCCGCGGCCAAGCTCGCCGACCTCTGGCAGCAGGCTGCCGGAGTCCGCGCGGAGTCCGCCGCCGCCGACACCTACGGAGGATGGTCATGAGCGGGCGCGCACGGCTGACCCTGGCCGCCTGGGGCGCCACCCTGATGGCATCCGGAGCGCTGCTTCCCCTGGTGAAGCCGGCGACCTGGATCTTCACGGCCGCCTTCGTCCTCGCCCTGGTGAGCGGGGTGGGCACGCTGGCCCGACGGGCACCGCTGGCCCAGCCGCTGACCCTGCTCGCCCAGCTCGCCGTCGCGCTCCTCGCGCTGACCGCGATCTTCGCCCGCGAGCAGGCGATCCTCTGGTTCCTGCCCGGCCCGCAGGTCTTCACGCACGCCGCCGACCTGTTCGCGGCGGGGGCCGAGGACGTCGGCAGGTACGCGATCCCCGCGCCGGACACCGAGGGCATCCGGATCATGCTGGTCGGCGGCGTGGTCGCCATCGGCCTCATGGTGGACACCCTCGCCGTCTCCTTCCGCAAGGCGGCCCCGGCCGGTCTTCCGCTGCTCGCCCTGTACTCGGTGGCGGCCGGTCTCTCCGGCGGCGGCGCCGGCTGGCTCTGGTTCCTCCTCGCCGCCTCCGGCTATCTGCTGCTCCTCCTCGCCGAGGGCCGCGACCGGCTCTCGCAGTGGGGCCGGGTCTTCGGCGGCGCCCAGCGCTCCGCCAGGCCCGGCTCGTCCGTCGCGGGCGGCGGCGGCCCCACATTCGCCCCGGCCCGCACCGGTCGCCGCATCGGTGCCGTGGCCATGGGCGTCGCCATGGTCGTCCCGTTCGCGCTGCCCGGCTTCACCGGCGGCCTCATCGGCAACGGCGACGGCGAGGGAACCGGCGGCGAGGGCCGGGGCGGCACGATCTCGGCCGTGAACCCGCTGGTCTCCCTCCAGGACAATCTCCGCCAGCCCGAGGACCGGGAGGTGCTGCGCTACCGGACCAACGCCCGCGACACCTCCGGCCTGTACCTGCGGCTCGTCGCCCTCGACCAGTTCGACGGCACCTCGTGGAAGTCCTCGGCCCGCCCGATCGAGGCCGTGCCCAAGCAGCTGCCCTGGCCGGACGGACTCTCCCAGAGCGTCCGGATCACCGAGGTGACCAGCAACTTCGTCGCCTCCGAGGGGTACGAGCAGAAGTGGCTGCCGATGCCGTACCCGGCCGGCCGCGTCGACATCGACGGCCGCTGGCGGTACGAACCGGCCGGCCGGATGCTCGTCGGCGACGACAAGCAGACCACCAAGGGCGCCCGCTACACCGTCTCCAGCCTGGACGTACAGCCGACGTCCGAGCAGCTGGCCGCGGCCGGGGACGCCCCGGAGAAGCTCCTCCGCGAGTACACCAAGATCCCGGCCTCGCTGCCGGCCGATGTGAAGGCGACCGCGCTCCAGGTCACCAAGGGCGCGCGCAACGACTACGAGCAGGCGGTGAAGCTCCAGGAGTGGTTCGCCCGGGACGGCGGCTTCCGCTACGACGTGGACGTCGAGTCCGGCACCGGTGTGCAGGCGATCTCCCGCTTCCTGAAGGACAAGGAGGGCTTCTGCGTCCACTTCTCCTTCTCGATGGCGGCGATGGCCCGCTCCCTCGGCATCCCGGCCCGTGTGGCCGTGGGCTTCATGCCGGGCACGACGCAGACCGACGGCTCGGTGTCGGTCGGCATCCGGGACGCGCACGCGTGGCCCGAGCTGTACTTCGAGGGTGCGGGCTGGACGCGGTTCGAGCCGACCCCCTCGCGGGGCTCCACCCCCTCGTACACCCAGGACAACACGCCCTCGGGTACGGCCACCGGGCCCGCCCAGCCGGAGCAGAGCGCCTCGGCGCAGCCGTCCGCCGCGCCCAGCGCCTCGGCGAGCTGCACGCCGCAGGAACGCCGGCTCGGCGACTGCGGCCCGGAGGAGGCGGTGGCCGGCGCGGACTCGTCCGGCGGGGGCCCGAACCCCCTGACGGTGGTCCTGATCGTCGTGGGAGTGCTGGCGGTCCTCGCCATCCCCCTCTTCCCCCTGCTGTGGCGTACCCGGATACGGGCACGGCGGCTGGGTCCGGGCGGGGCGGCGGCCGGGGCGCGGACGCTCGCGGTCTGGCAGGAGATCCTCGACACGGCCTGGGACTACGGAATCGAACCGGACGAGTCGCAGACGCCGAGGCGTACGGCGGCCAGGATCGTCCGCCTGGGCGAACTGGGCGGCGAGGCGGCGGACGCGGTGCACCGGGTGGCCCGGGCGGTGGAGGAGGCGCTCTACGCGCCGAACCCGCGGCCGGCTTCGGGTCTGGCGGAGGAGGCGGCCCGGATCCGGGCGGGCTTCCACGCGTCGGCGGACCGCGGAACGCGCCTGCGCGCGCTCCTGGCGCCGCGGTCGGCTGCGCGGCTGCGCTGGTCGACGGCGGCGCGGTGGTCGGAGACGACGACGAGGTGGTCGATCCAGCGGGAGGCCCTGCTGACCCGCGCGATCCCCCGCCTACGCCGCAACTGACCCCCCGGAGGCCCGACCCCAACACCCCCGGGCCTCCGCCTGCATCCATACGGGCCCCGCTCGCGGCCACCACCGCGCCCCGAGCGGGGCCCCTCGCCATACCCGGCCACCACCGCGCCCCGAGCGGGGCCCCTCGCCATGCCGGCCACCACCGCGCCCCGGGCGGGGCCCTCGCCGTGCCCGGCCGCCACCGACCCGCACGCGGGCTGCCGCCCTCACCCCCGCCGTGTGGGCAATCGTCCCGCAGGGCGGGACGGGTGGGCACACGGGACGGCGCCCTCTGGCGGCGCCTCCGCCCCTTGCGCCCTGGCCCGCACCCGACTGTGCACCGCACATGGGGTGCGGGCTCAGGCGCGGAAGCCTAGGCCCGGCACAGGGCGCCGTTCCGTTGTGCCCACCCGTTCCGCCCCAGCGGAACGACTGCCCACAACGGGGGCGGGCGGCGAGAGCGGCGGCCCGGGCGGGGTGGGCACCGCCCCTGGAGGTCCCCCCGGACGGAGTCGGGGGGAGGAACATGCCCACAACGAGGGCGGCGGGCGGCGGCGTCGCAGGCGGGCACGACGAAGCCCCGCGGCCGGCGCATTCGCGCGGGCGCCACGGGGCTTCGTCGGATTCGTTGCGCGGGGCCTCCGCTCAGGGGGCCGTCAGTGGCCGCCACCCTGCTGCTCGTCGCGGCGGCGCTGCCACCGCTCTTCCATCCGGTTCATCATGGAGCGTCGCTGCCGGGTCTGACGGCCACCGGCCGTCGTCCCACCCCTGGTGGCCTGCTGCTGCTCACCCGGCTTCGGCGCCTTGCGCCATCCGGTGACCGCCAGGACCGCGCAGCCCAGCATGACGAGGAATCCCACCACGCTGATCCAGATCTGCTGTGCGACCATTCCGGCCATGAGGAGCGCGATACCCACCAGGAAGCCGGCGACTGCCTGGTAGACCCGTCGCCGGGTGTACGTACGCAGTCCGCTTCCCTCGAGCGCTGTCGCGAACTTGGGATCTTCGGCGTACAGCGCTCGCTCCATCTGCTCGAGCATTCGCTGCTCGTGCTCCGAGAGCGGCACGGAGTCCTCCTAGTCGTCGGTCGCGGGGGCGACCGGTTTGCGGCCCTTTCAGGATAGGCAGGGAATCGCCCCCGTGAAACCCGCCCTCAATGCCGAATAGCCAATCCGGGCCGCCATGCGGATCGGTTGCTGAGGCGTTGATTCCCCAGGCCCTCCTCCGTCATGCCGGATGCTGTCCCCCGATCATACGGGGCAGAGCCCGTTATCGGGCGGGCTGTGGCGTACTCCATGGAGTGCCGCGCCCCGCGCCGCCGGACGGGTGGCCGTCCGGCTCAGGCCCGCTTCTCGCCCAGTACGTGCAGCTGGGTGGCGATGGCGTGGAAGGAGGGCAGCTCGGCGGCGGCCGCCTCCAGCTTGAGCAGGGCCTCGGCCGCGCCGGGTTCGGTGTCGACGAGGACGCCCGGAACGAGGTCGGCGAAGAGCCGGACACCGTGCACCGCGCCGACGTCCAGACCGGCCCCGTCGGCCAGTTCGGTGAGCTGCTCGGCGGTGAAGCGCCGGGGTACGGGATCGCCCGCACCCCAGCGGCCCGCCGGGTCGGAGAGCGCGTGCCGGGCCTCGGTGAAGTGTCCGGCGAGGGCGCGGGCCAGGACCGCGCCGCCGAGTCCGGCGGCGAGCAGGCTGAGGCTGCCGGCGGGCCGGAGCGCGGCGACCGCGTTCCGCACGCCCTCGGCGGGGTCGTCGACGTACTCCAGGACCCCGTGGCAGAGCACCGCGTCGTAGCTCTCGCGCCCGGCCACGTCGAAGAGGCCGCTGATGTCGCCCTGGACGCCGGTGACGAGGTCGGCGACCCCGGCCTCGGCGGCCCGGCGCTCCAGCGCGAAGAGCGCGTTCGGGCTGGGGTCGACGACGGTGACCCGGTGGCCGAGGCGGGCGACCGGCACCGCGAAGTTCCCGGAGCCGCCGCCGGTGTCGAGGACGTCGAGGCTGTCCTTCCCGGTGGCCTCGACCCGGCGGTCGAGGGCCTCCTTGAGGACGTCCCAGACGACGGCGGTACGCAGGGAGGCGCGCGACGGGCGCGAGGTCGCCTCTCGACCGAAGACAGGGGAAGGGTCCGGCACGGCTGTTGACTCCTCGGTGACGGGTACGGACGCCCCCACCCTATGGCCTGGGGGGTGCCTTGCCGATCACGCCGCGAGCCCGGCCCGATCGGCAAGGCACCCCGGGGCCCGCGCCGCGGTCAGCCGCCCGCCTCGTCCACGCCCGGCTGCCGGGGCAGCACCGGCTGGAGGACGAGCAGCCGCTCGACCAGGCGCAGGAAGTACGCGGCGTCCCTGAGCAGGTCGTCCGCCTCGCGCCGGGTCGCCGCACCGGCGATCCCGGCCTCGGCGCGGGCCCTGCGCTCGGCTCCGGAGGCGAAGAGGGCGCACCACTCCGTCAGCTCGGGCGCCAGCTCGGCCAGGAGCTCCCAGGCGCTCCGTATCCGCTGTCTGCGGCGGGATCCGGTCTCGGGCCTGGCCCGGGCGGCCAGCACGGCGGCGGCGGCCCGCAGGGCGGCGAGGTGGGCCGCGGCGTACCGCTCGTGGGGGCGGTCGAGCGCGGCGGCCTCGGCGAGTCCGGCACGCGCCTTGGCGAGGAGGTCGAGGGCCGCCGGCGGGGCGGCGGCGCGCGGGACGGGGTGGATGTCGGACGCGGGTCCCGCTTGCGCGGGGGCGGGGCGTCGGCGGGGCGCGGCTGCTGCGGAAGGGCTTGCCATGACGAGTCCTCCTGTCGTCGCGTGACGGCTTCGTGGCCGTATGTGTCCATCGTGCCCGCCCCCACTGACAATCCCCCCGACCTGGGGTTTTGCTGGAAATCCCGACTCGGGGGTAACTTTTGCACTGACCAGTCAGTTCAAAAGGGGAATCGGGGGGTGGGCCCGTGGGAGCGGAAGCCGATGAGCGGCCGCACGGCGCCGCCGTCGTCGTGGACGGATTCGGGCTGAAGGGGCCGCGTGGCTGGGCCTTCCGGGAGGTCTCGTTCCGGGCCGGGCCGGGCACGCTGGTGGCGATCGAGGGGCCCTCGGGCTCGGGCCGCACCTGCCTGCTGCTCGCGCTCACCGGCCGGATGAAGGCCAAGGAGGGCACCGCCGAGGTCGGCGGCCTGGCGCTGCCCAGGAAGATGACCGCGGTGCGCCGGATCAGCGCCCTCGGGCACGTCCCCGGCGTCAGCGAGCTCGATCCCGCCTTCACGGTGGCCGAGCACCTGGGCGAGCGGGCCCTGCTCCAGCGCCGTTTCGACGGCTCCGTCCGGACCTTCCTGCGCCGCCCGTCCGAGCGGCGCGCGTCGGCCCGGGCCCGGATCGACGAGGCCGTGGCGGCCGCGGGGCTCGACCTGGCGGCCCTGCCGAAGGGCGAGCGGACCTCCGTACGAGATCTGGAGCGGCTCGAGGCACTGCGGCTCTCGATCGCCCTGGCCCTGATCGGCCGGCCCCGGCTGCTCGCCGTGGACGACACGGACCTGAAGCTCTCGGACGCCGACCGCGCCGAGGCCTGGGCGCTGCTGCGCTCGGTGGCCGACTCGGGGACCACCGTCCTGGCGGTCTGCAGCGAGGCCCCCGAGGGGGCCCTGCGGATCACCACGCTCGACGCCGCCACAGCCGTCACCGACACCGTCAAGGCGGCGGCCGGAACCGCGCCCGGCACCGAGGCCCGTACCGACGAGACCGAGGCCGCCGCCGCCAAGGCCGAGGCCGAGGTCGCAGCCGCCTCCGGCGCCGACAAGGCCGACACCGCCGACGCCGACGCCGACGCCGACACCGCCGCAGCCGACACCAAGGCGGACGACGCCCAGGTGTCCGGCAAGGCCGACGAGGCCGACGAGGCCGCCAAGGCCGACAGCGATCTCACCGAAGACACGACCGAGGAGGGGGCGGCCGATGCGCTCGCCGAAACTGGCCGCGCTTGAGCTGAAGCGCTTCGGCAGGGGAAAGCTGCCGCGCGCCGCGCTCGTCGCGATCCTGCTGCTGCCCCTGCTGTACGGCGCCCTGTACCTGTACTCGTTCTGGGATCCGTACAGCAGGCTCGACAAGATCCCCGTCGCCCTCGTCAACGAGGACCGGGGCGCCACCACCGACGGCAAGAAGATCAACGCCGGTGACGACATCACCAAGGGTCTGCTGGACAGCAAGACCTTCGCCTGGCACCGGGTGAGCGACGCCGAGGCGCGCAAGGGCGTCGAGGACGGCACGTACTACCTGTCCCTGACCATGCCCGGCGACTTCAGCTCGCGCATCGCCTCCAGCTCGGGCGACTCCCCCGAGACCGGCGCCCTGCGGGTGCGGACGAACGACGCCAACAACTACATCGTCGGCCAGATCTCCCGGACGGTGTTCTCCGAGGTCCGCACCGCGGCCTCCACCAAGTCCTCCCGCACCTTCCTCGACAAGATCTTCATCTCCTTCTCCGACATCCACGACGCCACCGCGAAGGCCGCCAAGGGCGCGGGCGACCTCAAGCAGGGCGTGGACAAGGCGAAGAAGGGCTCGAAGGACCTGGCGAACGGCCTCAAGGACGCCAAGACCGGCAGCGGCGACCTGGCCGCCGGCCTGAAGAAGCTCGACAAGGGCGCCAGGGACCTGGAGAGCGGCTCCCGCAAGGTCGCGAACGGCACGCAGTCGCTCGCCGACAAGGTGAACGGCAACGCCGACAAGGTCCGCCCCTATCTGGCGAACAACGGCAGGTCGATCCGCGACACCGCCCGGCTCGTCTCGGACTCCGCCACCGCGGTCCGCCACAACCTCGACGACCTGGTGAAGCGCGCCCCGGTGATCCGCAGCGCGGCGCACGTGGCCGACGACGAGCTGGCCAAGGCCCATCAGGAGGAGTGCGTGGCGAATCCGGCGGCCGCCGCCGAGTTCCCCACCGTCTGCGCCAAGCTCAAGGAGGCCTCGGTCACGGCCGGCGACGTCGCCACCATCGCGGACGACGTCCACGAGCTGACCAAGGGCAGCAAGGGCGACCTCAAGACCCTCGACGCGCGGCTCGTGAAGCTCACGCAGCAGGCCGACGAGCTGGCCCGCCGCGCCCCGCACCTCGACGAGGACGTCGAGGACGCCATCCGGAAGATCAACGAGCTCAACGCGGGCGCGCGGAAGGTCGCCGCCGGCGCGGAGAAGCTGCACACCGGCATCTCCGGCGCCAAGACCGGCTCCGTGAACCTCGACACCGGCGTCGGCAAGCTCAAGAAGGGCGCGGGCGACCTCGACGGCGGTCTGTTCAAGCTGGCCGACGGCTCGGGCACCCTCGCCTCCGGTCTGAAGGACGGGGTCGACCGGATCCCCGACTACGACGAGCAGGACCGCGACCGGCGTACGGAGGTCATGGCCGATCCCGTGCAGCTGGCCTCCCAGTCGCTGCACAAGGCGCCGAACTACGGCACCGGTTTCGCCCCGTACTTCATCCCGCTCTCCCTCTGGGTCGGCGCGATGGTCGCGTACATGATCATCCAGCCGCTGAACCGGCGCGCCCTGGCCGCCGGCGGCTCCGCCTGGCGGATCGCCCTCGCGGGCTGGCTCCCGGTGGCGGCGATCGGCGTCCTCCAGGTCGCGGCCCTCATGTCGGTCCTGCACTGGGGCCTCGGCCTCCAGATGGACCGCGCCGCCGGAACCGTCGGCTTCCTCGCCCTGGTCACCTGCTGCTTCTCCGCGATCATCCAGTGGCTCAACGCCCGCTTCGGCGCGGCCGGCCGGATCCTGGTCCTCGCGGTGCTGATGCTCCAGCTGACCTCGGCGGGCGGCACGTACCCCGTCCAGACCAGTCCGGGCTTCTTCAACGCCGTCCACCCCTTCCTGCCGATGAGCTACGTGGTCGAGGCCCTGCGCCGGCTGATCTCGGGCGGCGGGATCAGGCCCGTCTGGCAGGCCTGCGCGGTGCTCGCCGCGTTCACCCTGGGCGCCCTGGCGCTGACCGCCGTGTCCGCCCGCAAGAAGCAGGTCTGGACGCTCGACCGCCTCCACCCCGAACTGACCCTGTGAGACGGGGCCGGTGACACCCGCGACACCTGTGAGAATCGACCCCATGGACAGCAGCAGCACCCGACGCCAGGCCACGCGCGCGAAGCTCTACGAGGCGGCGGTCACCCTCATCGCGGAGCAGGGCTTCTCCGCGACGACGGTGGACGAGATCGCCGAGCGGGCCGGCGTGGCCAAGGGCACGGTCTACTACAACTTCAAGAGCAAGACCGAGCTCTTCGAGGAGCTGCTGCGCCATGGGGTGTCGCTGCTCACGGCCTCGCTGCGGACGGCGGCCGAGGAGACCTCCGCGCGCGGCGGGAGCCGGGTCGACGCGCTGGACGCGATGATCCGGGCGGGACTCGTCTTCATCGACCGCTACCCGGCCTTCACCCAGCTGTACGTGGCCGAGCTCTGGCGCACCAACCGGGCCTGGAACTCCACGCTCCTGGTGGTCCGCCAGGAGGCGGTCGCGGTGGTCGAGGGGGTGCTGCGGGAGGCGGTCGCGGCCGGTGAGCTGAGTGACGAGATCGACGTCCAGCTGACGGCGGCGGCGCTGGTCGGGATGGTGCTCGTGGCGGCGCTCGACTGGCAGGCCTTCCAGAGCGAGCGTTCGCTCGACGACGTGCACGCGGCGCTCTCGCGGCTGCTGCACGGCCGGGTGGGCGGCCGTTAGACCCTGTCCGCCGGTACGGAGAAGGCCGGTCCTTCGAGGCTCGATCCCCCCGAGCCTCGCCGGACCGGCCTTCGCCGTACGTCCCCCGTGACACCCCCGTGCCCCGTTGCGGCAGGCACGCGGCCCCGGTTCCGCCGCCCCGTGTCGGCGGTTCCCGGGGCCGCGCCCCTTCCGTGGACTCCACTCTTCCGTCTCTGCGTCCCGGACTCATCCGCGTACCTACTCATCTCGCCCCCTAGGTACGGGTACTCAGACTGGTTACGATCGCGGGCGTGTCCGTACTCCCCCTGGTGTTCACCAGCGGCTGGGCGAGCGGGATCAACGCGTACGCGGTGGTCCTGCTGTTCGGCGTATTCGGCGCGACCGGGCTCACCGACGAGGTGCCCGAGTCCTTGCAGCGCACCGATGTCCTCGTCGTGGCCGGCGTGCTCTTCCTGTGCGAGGCGGTGGCGGACAAGATCCCGTACGTCGACTCGATATGGGATGCCGTCCACACGGTGATCCGGCCGATCGCGGGGGCCGTGGTCGGCGCCCTGCTCGCCGGGCAGAACGGTTCGCTGCCCGAGCTGGCGGCGGGCGCGGTCGGCGGTTCGACGGCCCTGCTGAGCCACTTCGTCAAGGCCGGGACGAGGATGGCGGTCAACACCACGCCCGAGCCGTTCTCCAACGTCGCGCTGAGCCTGGCGGAGGACCTCGGGGTGGCGGCCATCGTCACCTTCGCGCTCTTCCATCCGGTGGCGGCGGCGAGCATCGCGGGCGCGCTGCTCATCGGCGGCCTGGTGATACTGATCTTCCTCGCCCAGCGGATCCGTCGCTTCCTGCGCCGCAGGTCGCAGCGGCGCGAGGAGAGACGGCTCGCGGACGCGGAGGCGCGCGCCCGCGCCCGGCCGCCGTCCGGCGACGGTTCGGAACACTTCTGAGCCCGTTCGGGACTGTCCGAGGCGCCGGATAGGGTCGCTGACATGGCACGGATTGTGGTGATCGGCGCGGGACTCGGCGCCATGGCGGCGGCGGCCCGGCTGGCCGTGGCGGGCCACCGGGTGACGGTGTACGAGCGGGGGACGACGTACGGCGGGGCGGTCGGCCGCTTCGCGCGCGACGGGTTCGCGTTCGACACGGGCCCGGGACTGCTGCATCTGCCCGCCGTGTACCGGGACCTGTTCGTGAAGACCGGCAGGGAACCGCTGGAGGAGTGCGTCACGCTGACGCAGGTCGACCCGGCCAGCCGTCATGTCTTCGCCGACGACACCCGCGTGGACCTGCCGAACGCCTCCCGGGCCGGCACGATCGCCGCCCTGGACACCGCGCTCGGCGCCGGCGCGGGCGAGCGGTGGGGCGAGTTCCTGGTCCGGGCCCGCGAGGCCTGGGACCGCACCCGCCGCCCGCTCCTGGAGGAGCCGCAGCCCGCCGACCCGGCGCCGCTGGCCCGTGAGCCGTACCCGGCCCTGAAGGCGGGCCTGTTGCGCCGCCCGACGACGACGCTCGCGCAGGTCGGGGCACGGGAGCTGCGGGACCCCCGGCTCGCCGCCCTCCTCGACGCGTACGCGTGGTCGTACGGCTTCGACCCGGCGACGGCCCCGGCCTCGGCCGCCGTCCTGCCGTACATGGAGCAGACCTTCGGCAGCTGGTACGTGGGCGGGGGCCTGCGGGCGCTCGCCGACGCGGTGTACGAGCGCTGCCGGAAGCGGCGGGTCGAGTTCGTCTTCGACACGCCCGTGGAGGACGTCCTGGAGAAGGACGGCCGGGCGGTCGGTGTGCGCCTGGCGGGCGGCAAGACCGTCGAGGCCGACCATGTCGTCTCGGGTGCCCCGGTGCCCGCTCTCTACCGCGATCACGTCGTCGAGTGGGGCCACGGCGACGACCGGCCGCACCACCAGGTCACCGGGACCGGCCGGGTGACGGTCTGTCTGGCGCTGCGCGGTCCCCGCGAGGCGGAGGCGGTCCACCGCACCGTCGTCCACGCGGCGGGCGAGCGGCCGACGGTGACGGTGCTGCGCCCGGACGACCCGGCGCTGCGCCCGGACGCGGACCACGAGTCGGTGACGGTCACGGCGACCGTGCGTACGTCTCCGGAGCGGGACGCGGCCGCGTGGGAGGCCTTCGCCGGGCGGATGGTCGAGGCGGCCGGGTACGCGGTCCCGGGGCTGCGGGAGCGGCTGTTGTGGCGGCACGTCCGCACCCCGGAGGACGTACGGCGGGACACGGGCGTCGCCGAGGTGCCGGGGCCCGCGCTCGGCGGGGCCGGCGGACGGCTGCTCCCGGCCGGCAACCGCTCGCCGCTGCCGGGCCTCTGGTTCGCCGGGGGCTGGTCCCACCCGGGCGGCGGGCTTGCCCACGCGGGCATGTCGGGCGCGCTGGTGGCCGGGTTCATCGTGGAGGGCGCGGACTTCCGCGGCTCCCGGTAGACGGACGTGGGGCCCGGCGGATGCGCCGGGCCCCACGGTCGGTCAGTACCGGTACTGCTGCTGGTCGTCCGGGTGCGGCTCGTAGCCGTACTGGCCCGGTCCCTGTGGCTGCTGCTGCGGCTGGGGCGGCTGGTCGGTGTCGCGCTGCTGCGGGACCCAGACCCCGCCGGGCGGGGTGTCGTAGGTGTACGAGGGGGCGTACGGGTCGCCGTAGTACGAGCCGTACTGCTGGCCGTCCGTACCGGGGCCGATGTACGGGTCGGAGTAGGCGGCGTACTGCTGCTGCCCGGCGGCCTGGCCGTAGTCGTAGGCGGGCTGCTGCTGCTCGTACGCGGGCGCGTAGGGGTCGTACCCGGTCTGGTAGCCCGTCTCGTATCCGGTGCCGGGGGCCTGGGAGGCGCCGTGGGCCGGGTCCTGGCCCATGTTGTAGACGCCGTACTGGCCGGTGTCCTCGGGCATCGGCAGGGGCTCGTAGACCGCGGTGGTCTCGGCGGCGGACGGAGCCTCGGCCCCCTCGGGTCCGGCGTACGGGGTGTGCTCGGCCTCGTAGGAGAGCTCGGTGACCTCGAGGGTGGGTCCGGCCTGCGGCGGAGCGGCGGACCTGCGGCGACGGCTCGCGCCCGGGTTGCCGCCGAGCGCCCAGCCGGTGGAGAAGCCGCGGCGGAAGGAGAGCGTCACATAGGTCTGGCCGACGGCGAAGGCGACCGCCCCGACGATGATGACCGCCACCAGGGACAGCAGGACGCCGAGGACCACGCCGAGGAAGCCGCAGAAGGCGAGCACCCGCCAGCGCAGTCGCGCCTTGTACTGGAGGAGCACCTCCCCCAGCAGCCACAGCGCAACCACGCCGAATGCGATGTAGAGGACCGTCCACCCCATGCCCCGCCGCCCCTCTCCACGGTCACCGCCGCGGGTCGGGGCGGGTACGACCGGTCACGACTGCTGGTGCAGTCCGAGATTCTCGTAGATCTCGATCGCGGTGGAGCTGTTCAGCGTGATGAAGTGCAGTCCGGGGACACCCTCGGAGAGCAGCCGCGCGCAGAACTCCGTCGCGAACTCGATACCGATGGAGCGTACAGCGGCGGGATCGTCCTTGACGGCGAGGATGCGCTCTTTCACATCCGCGGGGAAGTGAGCGTTGCTCAGCTGGTGCAGTCGGCCGAGGGTCTTCACGTTCACAACGGGCATGACCTCGGGGATGATCGGGGTCTCGCAGCCCGCCTTGGCGACGCTGTCCCGCAGCCGCAGATAGTTCTCGGGGTCGAAGAACATCTGGGTGATCGCATAGTCGGCACCGGCGCGGCACTTGTCCACGAAGTGCCGGATGTCCGTGTCCCAGTCGAGGGAGCGGGGGTGCATCTCCGGGAAGGCGGCGACGCCGACGCAGAAGTCGCCCGATTCCTTGATCAGCCGGACGAGGTCGGCGGCGTACTTGACGCCCTCGGGGTGCTCGACCCAGTCCCCCAGCGGGTCGCCCGGCGGGTCGCCGCGGACGGCGAGCATGTTGCGGATGCCGGCGTCGGCGTACTGGCCGAGGACGTTGCGCAGCTCGGCGACCGAGTGGTCGACGGCCGTGAGGTGGGCGACCGGGGTGAGCGTGGTGTCGGAGGCGATCTTCTGGGTGGCCTTGACGGTGCCGCCGCGGGTGGAGCCGCCGGCGCCGTAGGTCACGGAGACGAAGCTGGGGCCGACCGCCTCGACGCGGCGCATCGCGTTCCAGAGGACCTGCTCGCCCTTCTCGGTCCGGGGCGCGAAGAACTCGAAGGAGTACGACGTGCCGCCGGAGGCGAGGATCTCGCGGACCGTGCGGGCGCGGTCCGAACGGACGGAAGCGGTACCAAGGGCCATACGGGCAGGTTAGACGGGCTGCGCGGAGGTGCGTGAACGCCGTCCGAGTGGTGGACACAGTTTTGGACAGTCGGCGGGGCGGATCGATGGACGAACCTCCGACGGATCCCCCGGCGCCGCCCCACGAGCCCCGAGCCGCCGGACGGAGGCCCTACTCCCCCGCGCGCTCCCGTACCCGCTTGGCGAGCGCGGCCGTCGCGGCGGCCGGGTCGTCGGCCTCGGTGATGGCCCGGACGACGACGATCCGGCGCGCGCCCGCGTCCAGGACTTCGTCCAGATTCGACTCGTCGATGCCGCCGATGGCGAACCAGGGGCGGTCCTGGGCCAGGCCCGCCGTGTACCGCACGAGGCCGAGGCCCGGCGCGTACCGTCCGGGCTTGGTGGGGGTGGGCCAGCAGGGGCCGGTGCAGAAGTAGTCGACGCCGGGCTCGACGGCGGCCGCGGCCGCCTCGGTCTCGGCGTGGCAGGAGCGGCCGATCAGTACGTCGTCACGGCCGCCGAGGATCGCCCGGGCGGCGGGCACGGGCAGGTCGCCCTGGCCCAGGTGCAGTACGTCGGAGCCGATGGCGTGGGCGACGTCGGCCCGGTCGTTCACGGCGAGGAGCCTGCCGTGCCGGCGGGCGGCCTCGGCGAAGACGGCGAGGTGCTCCAGCTCCTCACCCGCCTCCATGCCCTTGTCGCGGAGCTGCACGATGTCCACGCCGGAGGAGAGCACGGCGTCGAGGAAGGCGGGCAGGTCGCCCTGGCGCTTCCGGGCGTCGGTGCACAGGTAGAGCCGGGCGTCGGCGAGCAGCTCACGAGGCGTGGGCATGGGTGGTTCCCCCCGTCGGTGGCACGGGGTCGCTCCCCGTGGGTGTCGCGGGGCGGTACCCCGGCGGTGCGGCGCGGGGTTCCCCGCGTCGGTGGCGCGGGGCCGCGGCGGCCCGGCCGTGGGGCCGGTCGCCGCGACATCCGCTCATGGTGTCCTTCGGTGGCGCGTCAGATGGCGAGCGCCTGGGCGCGGCGCTTCACCTCCGTGCCGCGGTTCTCGTTGAGCGCCTGCGCGGGCGTGCCCGGCAGGCTCTCGTCCGGAGTGAAGAGCCACTCCAGGATCTCCTCGTCGGTGAAGCCGTCGTCCCGCAGTACGGTCAGGAGCCCGACGAGCCCCTTGACGATCTTGTCGCCCTGGATGAAGGCGGCGGGGATCTGCAGGGCGTTGTTCTCTCCACGGCGCACGGCGATGAGCTGACCGTCCTTGATCAGCTGCCGCACGCGCGTCACCTCGACATCGAGCATCTCCGCGATGTCGGGCACATAGAGCCAGGCGGGGACGAGCGCATCGATCTTTACGTCAATCTCGGTCACAGGACAAGCCTGCCATCCCGGACTGACAGTCGGTAGTCGGGGCCTAGGCGACTGCCGCCTTCAGGGGGACGGAGGGGTCCGCCGCGCGCGTGGGGTCGACGGCGGTGGCCGTCTCGATGAGCTTGCGGCCCTGGGCCAGGTCGCGGGGGCGGCCGACCGCGAGCAGGGCCACCGGGACCCCGGCCCGCAGCCACAGCACGGACCAGGTCTTCTCCGCCGGGTCGCCGCGCCAGAGCAGCTCGTCCGCGTCCGCGTGGTGCCCGGCGTACTGGACGAAGCGGCCGAACTGCTCGGACCAGAAGTACGGGACGGGGTCGTACGGCCCGGAGTCCGCCCCCGTACCGGACCGGGTGATCGTCGCGGCGACCGTGCGGGGGCCCTGGAGCGCGTTGTCCCAGTGGTGGACGAGGAGGCGTCGCCCGTAGCGGGCGGAGGGGAAGGAGGCGCAGTCCCCGACGGCGTACACATCGGGCAGGCTGGTGCGCAGCCGCTCGTCGGCGGTGACGGCCCCGCTCGGGTCGAGGGCGATCCCGGAGCCGGTGAGCCATCCGGTGGCGGGGAGGGCGCCGATGCCGACGACGACGGCGTCGGCGGGCAGCTCCCGGCCGTCGGCGAGGACGACCCTCCCCGGCTCACCGGGCTCGACGGTGCGGACGCGCGCGTGGGTGAGGAGTTCGGCGCCGTTCTCGCCGTACCACTCGGCCATGGGGGCGGTGACCTCGACGGGCAGGGCTCCGGCGAGGGGGCGGTCGGCGGCCTCGACGACGGTGACGGCGCAGCCGGCCTCGCGGGCGGCGGTGGCGAACTCCGCGCCGATCCAGCCGGCTCCGACGACCACGACGCTGTGCCGGCGCTCCAGGACGGGCCCGAGGCGGACGGCGTCGTCGAGGGTCCGCAGCAGATGGACCCCGGGGACGCCTTCGGTGCCGGGCAGGGTGATCGGCTGGGCGCCGGTGGCGACGACCAGGATGTCGTACGCGACGGGCCCGGCCTCGGTGTCGATCTCGTGGTCGTCGGCGCGCAGCCCGGTGACGTCGAGGCCGAGGCGGAGTTCGACGCCGAGCTCCTCGAAGTCGACGTCGAAGGCGGAGCCCTCGGCCTTGCCGAGGAGGACGGCCTTGGAGAGCGGGGGCCGGTCGTAGGGCTGGTGGGGCTCGGCCCCGATGAGGGTCACCGGGCCGGTGAAACCCTGTTCGCGCAGGGCGACGGCGGTCTGGACGCCCGCCATGCCGGCGCCGACGATCACGACGTGCTGCTGTGCCTGCTTCTGCTCGCTCACCCGACCACCTTACGCATCTGACGGACCGTCAGGAAGGGAGGGGTCTGCGGCCCCCCGGAGGCGGAAGCTAGTGTGTCGGGCGTAAAGCACTCGCGGGAGCCCGGACGCACCGGGCTGAGAGGGAGGCTGGGACGGCCTCCGACCGTACGAACCTGATCCGGGTCATGCCGGCGAAGGGAGGGGCTGGACGCCCATGCGTTCTTCCGAAGTCCACGTGTCCGAAGTCCATGTGTCCGGGGACCGCGCGTCCGGGGCGGACGTGCCGGATGCCGCCGCATCCGCCGCGAACGTGCCGGCTGCCGCCGTGCCGGATGCGGGTCCGTCCGCCGCCGGTCTGCCCGATGCGGGTCCGTCCGACGGCCGCGGGGCCGGTGCCCGCGGCGCCGACGTCCTCGTCGTCGGGGGCGGCATCATCGGCCTTGTCACGGCCTGGGGGGCCGCGCGACGCGGCCTGCGCACCGCCGTGATCGACCCGGCCCCGGGCGGCGGCGCCGCCCACGTCGCGGCCGGGATGCTCGCCGCCGTCACCGAACTCCACTACGGCGAGGAGACCCTCCTCGGGCTCAACCTCGCCTCCGCCGCGCGCTATCCCGCGTTCGTCGCCGAGCTTCAGGAGGCCACCGGCCACGACGTCGGCTACCGCGCCTGCGGCACCCTCGCCGTCGCCCTCGACGCCGACGACCGGGCCCACCTGCGCGAACTGCACGCCCTGCAGACCCGCTGCGGGCTCACCTCGGAGTGGCTCAGCGGCCGCGAGTGCCGCCGCCTCGAACCGATGCTGGCCCCGGGAGTGCGCGGCGGGCTCCGGGTGGACGGCGACCACCAGGTCGATCCGCGCCGGCTCGCCGCCGCGCTCCTCGTCGCCTGCGAACGGGCCGGGGTGGTCTTCCACCGCGACCTCGCGCAGAACCTGACGGTGGTACGGGACCGGGCGCGCGGTGTCGTGCTCGCCGGGGGCGGGGAACTGACGGCCGACCAGGTCGTCCTCGCCGCGGGCAGCCTGAGCGGCCGCCTCGCGGGCGTGCCGGACGAGGTGCTTCCGCCGGTGCGCCCGGTGAAGGGCCAGGTGCTGCGGCTGCGCGTACCGGCCCCGTACGCCCCCTTCCTCTCCCGGACGGTCCGGGCCGTGGTCCGCGGCAGCCACGTCTACCTGGTGCCCCGCGAGAACGGCGAACTCGTCGTCGGCGCCACCAGCGAGGAACTCGGCTGGGACACCACGGTGACGGCGGGCGGGGTGTACGAGCTGCTGCGCGACGCCCACGAACTCGTCCCCGGGCTCACCGAGCTACCGCTGACCGAGACCCTGGCGGGCCTGCGCCCCGCGTCGCCCGACAACGCGCCGCTGCTCGGCCCCACCGCCCTGCCCGGCCTGCACCTGGCCACCGGCCACTACCGCAACGGGGTCCTGCTCACCCCCGTCACCGGCGACGTCATGGCCGAGGTGCTCACCACGGGGGTCCTCCCCGACGAGGCCCGCCCCTTCACCCCCCGCCGTTTCTCCCCCGCGCCCGCGTCCGTACGTCAGGAGCAGCCCGCATGAACGTGTCCGTGAACGGAGAGGCCCGCGTGCTCTCCGGCCCCGTCTCCCTCGACGCCCTCGTGGCGACCCTGACCAAGGCCCGCTCCGGGGTCGCCGCCGCCCTCAACGAGACGGTCGTACCGCGCGGCGAATG
This sequence comes from Streptomyces sp. CB02980, assembly GCF_014451325.2. Lineage (GTDB taxonomy): Bacteria > Actinomycetota > Actinomycetes > Streptomycetales > Streptomycetaceae > Streptomyces. Next base: position 39,093 of record NZ_JACSCH020000017.1, read on the forward strand.
GGAGACGACACTCCTCGGCGAAGGCGACCGGGTGGAAGTCCTCACCGCGGTCCAGGGAGGCTGAGCGCGATGTCCGACGACGTGTTCACCCTCGGCGGTACGGAGTTCTCCTCGCGGCTCATCATGGGCACCGGCGGGGCGCCCAGCCTCGACGTCCTGGAGCGCTCGCTGGTCGCCAGCGGTACGGAGCTGACGACGGTCGCGATGCGGCGCCTGGACCCGACCGTCCAGGGCTCGGTCCTCTCCGTCCTGGAACGGCTCGGCATCCGGGTCCTGCCGAACACGGCGGGCTGCTTCACCGCGGGCGAGGCGGTCCTGACCGCCCGCCTGGCCCGCGAGGCGCTCGGCACCGACTGGATCAAGCTGGAGGTCGTCGCGGACGAGCGGACGCTGCTGCCGGACGGGGAGGAACTCCTCGTGGCGGCCGAGACGCTGGTCGACGACGGCTTCACCGTCCTCCCCTACACCAACGACGACCCGGTCCTCGCACGGAAGCTGGAGGACGTGGGCTGCGCGGCGATCATGCCGCTCGGCTCCCCGATCGGCTCGGGCCTCGGCATCCGCAACCCGCACAACTTCCAGCTGATCGCGGAACGGGCCGGGGTGCCGGTGATCCTCGACGCGGGGGCCGGCACGGCGTCGGACGCGGCGCTCGCGATGGAGCTGGGGTGCGCGGCGGTGATGCTGGCGTCGGCGGTGACCCGCGCCCAGGAACCGGTCCTGATGGCTTCGGCGATGCGGCACGCGGTGGAGGCGGGGCGGCTGGCGTACCGGGCGGGGCGGATCCCGCGCCGCCACTTCGCGGAGGCGTCGTCCCCCGTGGAGGGCCGCCCCGCCCTGGACCCGGAACGCCCGGCCTTCTGACCACCCGCCCCTCGCCGTGCGGGGCTCGTCACAGGTGGGTCGCAGTCGGGGGCGCACGGCCGAGCCCCCGGCCACCCCCTCGTAGACTCGACGCCGTGGACACGACCCTTCAGGACCCCCTCGTCGGGCGGCTGCTCGACGGCCGCTACCGCGTCGACGCGCGCATCGCCGTCGGCGGGATGGCCACCGTCTACCGGGCCGTGGACACCCGCCTCGACCGCGTCCTCGCGCTCAAGGTGATGCACCCCGCCCTCGCCGCCGACGCCGCGTTCGTCGAGCGCTTCATCCGCGAGGCGAAGTCCGTCGCCCGTCTCTCGCACCCCAACGTCGTCGGCGTCTTCGACCAGGGCGCCGAGGGCGCGTACGTCTACCTGGCGATGGAGTACGTCGCCGGCTGCACCCTCCGTGACGTCCTGCGCGAGCGCGGCGCCCTCGCGCCCCGGGCCGCCCTGGACATCCTGGAGCCGGTGCTCGCCGCGCTCGGCGCCGCGCACCGGGCCGGGTTCGTGCACCGGGACATGAAGCCGGAGAACGTCCTGATAGGGGACGACGGCCGGGTCAAGGTCGCCGACTTCGGTCTCGTACGGGCCGTGGGCTCGGCGACCGCCACCACCGGCTCGGTCCTCGGGACCGTCTCGTACCTGGCGCCGGAGCAGATCGAGCACGGCACCGCCGACACCCGCGCCGACGTGTACGCCTGCGGTGTCGTCCTCTACGAGATGCTGACGGGCGGCAAGCCGCACTCCGGCGACACCCCCGCACAGGTGCTCTACCAGCACCTCAGCACGGACGTGCCCGCCCCCTCCGCGGCCGTTCCCGGGCTCGCAGTGGAACTGGACGAGCTGGTCGCGGCGGCCACCGCCCGTAACCCCGAGGTCCGCCCGTACGACGCCGTCGCCCTGCTCGCCCTGCTGCGGGAGGCCCGCGCCGCGCTCCGCGAGGAGCAGTTGGACGCCGTGCCGCCGCAGGCCCGGTCCGGGGCCCGGGACACCACGGACGACCGGACCAGCGTGATCCCCCGGGCGGTACCGGTCGCGGCCGAGACCGGGGCCGGGACCGACGCGCACGAAGTGCTGCACACGAACCGGCTGCCGGCCCCCGAGCCGCCCGCGCACGGCCGGCGTCGCCGGCCCCCGCGCGGCCCTCTGCTCCTCGTCCTGGGCGTACTGCTCGCCCTCGGCCTGGGCACCGGTGTCTGGTACATCAATTCGGGCCAGTTCACCCGCGTCCCCGCCGTGCTCGGCCAGACGGAGACCGAAGCGGCCAGGCGGATCACCGATGCCGGCCTTGAGGTCGGCACGACGAAGCGCGCGTTCAGCGACGTGTACGAGCGCGGCACCGTCATGGCCGTCGACCCGGCTCCCGGCGAGCGCCTCCGGGACAACGGCACGGTCACGCTGACCCTCTCCCGCGGTCCCGAGATCGTGAAGGTGCCCAACCTCAAGAACAAGCCCCTCGCCGAGGCCAGGCGCGTCCTCGCGGAGGAGGGCCTGGTCGCCGGGGTGATCACCCAGAAGTTCAGCGACACCGTCGCCCAGGGGGCCGTGATCGGCTCCGACCCCGAGCCCGGAACCGAGCGGGCCCCCGACTCCGCCGTCGCCCTGGTGGTCAGCAAGGGCTCCCCGATCGACGTCCCCGACGTCACCGGCGAGACCGTCGACGACGCCACGGCCCTGCTCCAGGGCGCGGGGCTCAAGGTGGTCCTCGCCCCGGAGCGGATCAACTCCCCCGAGGTCGCCGGATCCGTCGCCGCCCAGTCCCTCGCCGAGGGCAGCCGGGCCGCCGAGGGCGACACGGTCACCCTCACCGTCTCCAAGGGCCCCCGGCTCGTCGAGGTCCCGGACGTCGTCGGCGAGACGGTCGACGACGCCCGTACGGCCCTGGAGGACGAGGGCTTCGAGGTGGAGGTCAAGAAGTCCTTCCCCTACCTGGGCAGCGAGGTCACGGGCCAGTCCGTGGAGGGCGGTTCCACCGCGCCCGAGGGCTCCACCGTCACGATCACGATCAAGGGACTGTAGAAACTGATGCGCAACCCCGTCGGCGGCCATGTCCCGGTGGCCGGTGGCCTCGCGAAGGTCGGCCTGGGCTACGCCCGTGAGCTCGGCGCCGAGACCGTGCAGGTCTTCGTCGCCAACCCGCGCGGCTGGGCCACCCCGCCCGGGAACCCCGCCGAGGACGAACGGTTCCGCGCCGAGTGCGCCGCCGAGTCGATCTCGGCCTGGGTCCACGCCCCGTACCTGATCAACTTCGGTTCCCACACCGAGGCCACCGCGGAGAAGTCGGTGGAGTCGATGCGGCACTCGCTGCGGCGGGGCCGGGAGATCGGCGCGAAGGGCGTGGTGGTGCACACCGGCTCGGCGACCGGCGGCCGCCCGCGCGCGGTGGCGCTCGCGCAGGTCCGGGAGCTGCTGCTGCCGCTGCTCGACGAGCTGACGCACGACGACGACCCGGATCTGCTCCTGGAGTCGACGGCCGGCCAGGGCTTCTCGCTCTGCTCGCGGGCGGAGGACTTCGGGCCGTACTTCGAGGCGCTCGACCGGCACCCGAAGCTGGGGATCTGCCTGGACACCTGCCACATCTTCGCCGCGGGCCACGACCTGACCGGTCCGCACGGCGCGGCGCAGACGCTCGACCAGCTGGTGGAGACGGTGGGCGAGGGACGGCTGAAGCTGATCCACGCCAATGACTCCCAGGACGTCGTCGGCGCCCGCAAGGACCGGCACGCGAACATCGGCGTGGGCCACATCGGCGAGGACGCGTTCCGCAACCTGCTCCGTCACCCGGCGACCGAGGGCGTGCCCCTGATCATCGAGACGCCCGGCGGCACGGCGGGACACCTCGCGGACGTGGAGCTGCTCAAGAAGCTGAGGGACTGACACGGTTTCCCGTTGAGGAATACCCCAGGGGGGTATACGGTTCCTGTAACGGCAGGAACCGCTACCCGACCCTGGGGGCACCCATGCAGCACGACGCGCACGCCCATCACGACCACAGCGCTCACAGCACCCACGCCGACCACGAGAGCCACGACGGCCACGACGGCCACGACGGCCACAAGGGACACGAGGGTCACGAAGGCCGGCAGGAGCAGCACGGCGGGCACCACGAGGGCCACGGCGCCCACCACGCCCCCGGCAAGGCCTCCTGGTCGATGGCGGCCAGGGCGACGCTGCACTGCCTCACCGGCTGCGCCATCGGCGAGGTCCTCGGCATGATCATCGGCACCGCGCTCGGCTGGGGCAACATGGAGACGATGATCCTCGCGATCATCCTGGCCTTCTTCTTCGGCTACGCGCTGACCCTGCGCGGAATCCTCGCCGCCGGCGTCGATTTCAAGACAGCCTTCAAGGTCGCGCTCGCCGCCGACACCCTGTCCATCGCGGTCATGGAGATCATCGACAACGGCGTCATCGCCCTCTGGCCCGGCGCCATGGACGCCCATCTGTCCGACCCGATCTTCTGGATCGTGCTCGCCATCGCGCTCGCCGCCGCCTTCGTGATCACCACTCCGGTCAACAAGTGGCTGATCGGCCGCGGCAAGGGGCACGCGGTGGTCCACCAGTACCACCACTGACCTGCGACACCACGCCGAAGAACGGTCCGGAGCGCTACAGCTCCGGGCCGTCTCCCGGTTCCTCCTGGTACGAGTACCGCTGCTCCGTCCAGGGGTCGCCGAGGTTGTGGTAGCCGCGCTCCTCCCAGAAGCCACGCCGGTCGGCGGCCATGTACTCGACGCCGCGGACCCACTTGGGGCCCTTCCAGGCGTACAGGTGCGGGACGACCAGGCGCAGCGGGAATCCGTGCTCGGCGGTGAGGAGCTCGCCGTCCATATGGGTGGCGAAGATCGAACGGTCGTCGGCGAAGTCGGCGAGCCGCATGTTGGCGCTGTAGCCGTATTCGGCCCAGACCATCACATGGGTGACCTGCGGCGCGGGCGGGGCGAGCTCGAGGACCGTACGGGCCGGGACGCCACCCCATTCGGCCCCGCGCATGCTGAATTTCGTGACGCAGTGCAGATCGGCCACGACCGAGGAGAACGGAAGGGCCGAGAACTCCTCGTGGTTCCAGCACCGCTTGTCGCCGTCGGCCGTCGCGCCGAAGACGCGGAACTCCCAGCGGTCCGGCTTGAACTTGGGGACGGGCCCGTAATGGGTGACCGGCCAGCCGCGCTGGAGCCGCTGACCCGGCGGAAGATCCGACTGCCCCGCTTCCCGGTGTACTCCGCTCTCCGTCCGACCCATGTCATCCATGGTGACAGACGGCGAGGGGTGGTCATGACCAGGAGACCTCCGGCCTGGCTCGATTCGGGCAACTCCCACTAAGCCTGCACTTACTGGACGCCCCCCATTCGGGGTGCGAGGATGCGGCCATCCTGCCCAGTGACGGCGTAGACACGCAACGTGGAAGGAGCCTCTGCGATGCAGGGCGACCCCGAGGTCCTCGAGTTTCTCAACGAGCAGCTGACCGGCGAGCTGACGGCCATCAACCAGTACTGGCTGCACTACCGCATCCAGGACAACAAGGGGTGGACGAAGCTCGCCAAGTACACGCGCGAAGAGTCCATCGATGAGATGAAGCACGCGGACAAGCTGACCGAGCGCATCCTGATGCTCGACGGCCTGCCCAATTACCAGCGCCTCTTCCACGTACGGGTCGGCCAGACCCTCACCGAGATGTTCCAGGCGGACCGCCAGGTCGAGGTCGAGGCCATCGACCGTCTGAAGCGCGGGATCGAGGTCATGCGGGCCAAGGGGGACATCACGTCCGCCAACCTCTTCGAGGAGATCCTGGCCGACGAGGAGCACCACATCGACTACCTGGACACGCAGCTGGAGCTGATCGAGTCCCTGGGTGAGGCCCTCTACATCTCGACGCTCATCGAGCAGCCGAGCTGAGGTTCCCCCCTAAGCGGCTTCCCCGAGTTCGGTGACGGTCTCCGCCGCCAGCGCGGGCATCCCCTGGTCCAGGAGGTCGCGTCGCGGGCAGTTGCCGCGGCCGAGGATGGCCTGAATGCGACGGACACAGGAACCGCAGTCCGTGCCGGCCTTGCAGGCCGAGGCGATCTGGCGGGGCGTGCAGGCGCCCGCGTCGGCATGCGCCTTGACCTGCTTCTCCGTCACTCCGAAGCATGAGCAGACGTACATCGCGGTTCACCTCCCGCCGTGATCGATAAGGCTAACCTAACCTTACCCGGCACCGAGGGACCATAAAAGCCCTGGCTACGACGATGGGGCGCGGATCACATGGATCCGCGCCCCATCGTCGTAGGTACCTACTTACTGATCGCGGTACATCTCCGCGACCAGGAAGGCCAGGTCGAGGGACTGGCTGCGGTTGAGACGCGGGTCGCAGGCCGTCTCGTAGCGCTGGTGCAGGTCGTCGACGAAGATCTCGTCGCCGCCGCCCACGCACTCGGTGACGTCGTCACCGGTGAGCTCGACGTGGATGCCGCCCGGGTGGGTGCCCAGCGCCTTGTGGACCTCGAAGAAGCCCTTGACCTCGTCGAGCACGTCGTCGAAGCGGCGCGTCTTGTGGCCGGAGGCGGCCTCGAAGGTGTTGCCGTGCATCGGGTCGGTGACCCAGGCGACGACCGCACCGGAGGCGGTGACCTTCTCGACCAGCTCGGGGAGCTTGTCGCGGACCTTGTCGGCGCCCATGCGGACGATGAAGGTCAGCCGGCCCGCCTCGCGGTCGGGGTCGAGACGGTCGATGTACGTCAGCGCCTCGTCGACCGAGGTGGACGGGCCCAGCTTGATGCCGATCGGGTTCGCGATGCGCGCGGCGAACTCGATGTGGGCGTGGTCGAGCTGGCGGGTGCGCTCGCCGACCCAGACCATGTGGCCGGAGGTGTCGTACAGCTTGCCGGTGCGCGAGTCCGTACGGGTGAGGGCGCCCTCGTAGTCGAGCAGCAGCGCCTCGTGGGAGGCGTAGAACTCGACGGCCTTGAACTCGGCCGGATCGGTGCCGCAGGCCTTCATGAAGTTGAGCGCGTTGTCGATCTCGCGGGCGAGCGCCTCGTAGCGCTGACCCGAGGGGGACGACCTCACGAAGTCCTGGTTCCAGGCGTGCACCTGGCGCAGGTCGGCGTAACCACCGGTGGTGAAGGCGCGCACCAGGTTGAGCGTGGAGGCGGAGGCGTTGTACATCCGCTTCAGGCGCTCGGGGTCCGGGATGCGGGACTTCTCGTCGAAGTCGAAGCCGTTGACGGAGTCGCCGCGGTAGGTCGGCAGGGTCACGCCGTCACGGGTCTCGGTGCCCTTGGAGCGGGGCTTCGAGTACTGGCCCGCGATACGGCCGACCTTCACGACGGGCACGGAGGCCGCGTAGGTGAGGACGGCACTCATCTGGAGCAGCGTCTTGAGCTTGGCCCTGATGTGGTCGGCGGACACGGCGTCGAAGGCCTCGGCGCAGTCGCCGCCCTGGAGCAGGAACGCCTCGCCACGGGCGACGGCTCCCATCCGGGCGCGCAGCTGGTCGCACTCGCCGGCGAAGACGAGCGGAGGATACGACTCGAGGTCCGCGATCACATCGCGCAGAGCCTCGGCATCGGGGTACTCGGGCTGCTGCGCCGCGGGCAGGTCTCGCCAGGTCGCCTTGGCGACGGCGTGGGTATCAGCGTTCACGGTCACACGGACCACACTACGGGGTTCTTCGTCCTGTCCTGTCCCCCTGCCCAGCGAGTGAGACGCGCGTCCGAAATGTCTCCCGCTGATATTCACGCCAACGAGTGGTGTTACCCTCTGGCCCGTTTCACAACACAACAGTCGAACCACAGGGGTGGGCGTGACCCAGAGGCATCGCAGGGACCGTAAGAAGAGACGACTCCTGTACGGAGCGGCGGCCGCCGTCGTCGCCACCGCCACGATCGGAACCCTCGCGGTCGCCTCTCCGGGCCTCCTCGGCGCGGCGGGCGACGACAAGGCTGCTGGTGACGCTTCCCTCCAGTCGCAGTTCGCAAACGCGGCGCGCGAGTTCGACGTGCCGCAGAACGTGCTGATGGCGGTGTCGTACCAGCAGACCCGCTGGGAGTCGCACGACGGCGAGCCGAGCACGACCGGCGCGTACAACGTCATGGGTCTGACGAAGGTCGACCCGGAGGACGTGCCGCAGAAGGTCACCGACGAGCAGATCGACCACTTCAACGGCTCCGGCCGGCCGGAGATCGAGAAGACCTTCGACCGCGCGAAGGTCCGGCAGATCCTGGAGAAGGCGCTCGTCGACACCGACGACCCCCGGCTCCACACCCTGGACAAGGGCGCCGAGCTGATCGACAGCTCCAGCGAGGCCGTCCAGAACGACACCGCCGCCTCCATCCGGGCCGGTGCCGCGCTGCTCGCCGACTACCAGAAGCAGGCCGGCGCCGAGCTGTCCGACGACGCGGGCGACTGGTACCCGGCCGTGGCCCGCTACAGCCAGTCCCCCGAGAAGAAGGGCGCCGACCTCTTCGCGAAGCGCGTCTTCGAGTCGATCCAGGAGGGCGAGCGGGCGGTCACCCTCGACGGCGAGCAGGTCGCCCTGCCGGCCGACCCGTCGGTCGAGCCGGTCAAGCCGTCGAACGTGCCGCTCGCGGCGACCTTCGCGAGCACGAACGCGGCCGCCGCGGTCCCCGAGTGCCCGTCGAGCCTGACCTGCGACGTCAAGCTGACCGTCCCCAACGCCGCGGGGAAGAAGAACTACACCGCGGCCGACCGCCCCAACCAGGGCGTCGACATCCGTCAGATCGTGATCCACGACACCGAGGGCTCCTACGAGGGCTCGCTCAAGGTGCTGACCGATCCGAACGGCGGGGGCAGTGCCCACTACCTGATCAGGGCCCAGGACGGCCAGGTCACCCAGATGCTCGAGAACAAGAATCTGGCGTGGCACGCGGGCAACTGGACCCACAACATGCACGCCATCGGCGTGGAGCACGAGGGCTACGCCATCAAGGAGGGGAGCTGGTACACCGAGCAGCAGTACCGTTCCTCCGCCGAACTGGTGAAGTTCCTGGCGAACAAGTACGGCGTGCCGATCGACCGTGAGCACATCATCGGCCACGACGAGGTGGCGCTCCAGACGGACACCGGCCTCGCCAACCTCCACTGGGACGCCGGCCCGTACTGGGACTGGAACTACTACATGTCCCTCCTGGGCGCCCCGCAGGGCGACAAGGGCGCGGGCGGCCTGCTCCGGGCCGGCCAGGTGGTCCGCGTGGTGCCGCCGTTCACCACGGACAACCAGCCGAAGCTGACCGTCGGCGGCACGGCCGTGCCCGCGCGTCCGGCCAACTTCGGCTACCTGTACACGACGCCGTCCGCGAGCGGGACGACGCTGAAGGACCCGTACTTCACCTCGGGAGCGAACGAGGGCTCGAACTACGGCAACAAGGTCCGCGCCGGCGGCACGTACGTCGTGGCGGAGGCCCAGAACAGCTGGACGGCGATCTGGTTCGCGGGCCAGAAGGCCTGGTTCTACAACCCCGGCGGCCAGTACACCGTGCCGGTGAACGCCACCACGGTGAAGGTGAAGTCGGGCGTGGCCCCGATCAGCGTCTACGGCCGGTCCTTCCCGGAGACCGCCGCCTACACCGCGGCAGGGCTCTCCGCGCCGGGTGACGAGAACGCCTCCCTGTCGAAGTTCTCCCTCCCCGTGGGCCAGGCCTATGTGAAGGCCGGCCCGGCGGTGAAGGGCGACGACTGGTTCGGCTCCGCCCAGAAGAACGTCATCGGCAGCACGCTGTTCGTGCCGATCCGCTACCACCACAAGATCGCCTGGGTGAAGCAGAGCGACATCGCGGAGGCCCCCGGGGCCACTCCCGTCGCCACGAACAACCGCTACAACCTGCTCGCCCGTGACACCTCCGGTGTCCTCTGGCAGTACCAGGGCACCGGCAGCGTCTCCGCCCCCTACCTGACCCGCTACCGGATCAGCGCCGGGTGGAACACGTACAACACCGTGACCCCGATGACCGCGCTGCGGGCGGACGGGACCGGGGACGTCATGGCGCGGGACACCACCGGCATCATGTGGTACTTCCCCGGCAGCGGCAACGCCTCGATGCCGTTCAAGTCCCGAATAAAGGTCAGCGCGGGCTGGCAGATCTACGACCGCATGGTCGGTGTCCGTGACATCACCGGCGACGGCAAGGCCGACCTGCTCGCGCGCGAGAAGTCGGGTGTCCTGTGGCTGTTCAAGGGCACCGGCACCCCGGCGACGCCGTTCGCCCCGCGGGTGAAGGTCAGCGCCGGCTGGACGATCTACAACGAGCTGGTCGGCACCGGTGACCTCACCGGCGACGGCAAGCCCGACGTCATGGCGCGGGACACCACCGGCGGCATGTGGATCTTCAAGGGCACCGGCACGAGCACCCTCTTCCAGCCCCGGCTGAAGATCAGCAACGGCTGGCAGAGCTACCTGAGCATGGTCGGTCCGAGCGACCTGAACAAGGACGGCAAGGTCGACTTCACCGCCCGGGACACCGCGGGTGTGCTGTGGACCTTCCCCGGCACCGGCACCAGCACCCTGTTCGCCCCGCGGGTGAAGGTCGGCGGCGGCTGGCAGATCTACAACCTGATCTTCTGATCGGGTAGTCGAACGGCCCACGGGGCCCGGCTCGCACCGTCCACGGTGCGGACCGGGCCCCGTTCCCGTGTCCGGCTGGGTTACAGTGCTCGCATGTACGCGTCGCAGATCCAGAACTGGTGGTGGACCGCTCATCCGGCGGCCCACTGATCGCGCGTACATCCGACGCACAGGCCGCCCCGAGGGGCGGCCTTTCTCGTACCCGGGCCGTTCCCCTCCGCACACCCACGGAAGGAACGACGGACCATGGACCTCTCCCGTCTCCTCGACGACTCCTGCCCGCCCTTCGCCCTGCTGCGCCGCCGCACCCCCGGCCGCGACCACGACACCGTCGAGGTGCTGATCGGCCGGGTCCACGAGGCCGAGCGCCTCGCGGAGCTGCCCGTGGGCCCGCGTCCGACGCTCGCCCTGGTGCCCTTCCGGCAGATCCGGGAGCGCGGCTTCGACGTCCGCGACGACGGCACCCCGCTCTCCGTGCTCGTCGCCGACGAGGTCCACGAGCTGCCGCTCGCCGAGGCCCTCCAGCAGCTCCCGGCGCACGACGTACGCGTCGAGAACGGCGGCTTCGACGTCTCCGACGAGGAGTACGCCGGGATCGTGCGGCGGGTCATCGACGAGGAGATCGGCTCCGGCGAGGGCGCGAACTTCGTCATCCGGCGGACGTACACCGGGGAGATCCCGGGCTTCGGGCGTGCCGACGCGCTGGCCCTGTTCCGGCGGCTGCTCGCCGGTGAGCGGGGTGCGTACTGGACCTTCGTCGTGCACACCGGCGACCGGACGCTCGTCGGGGCGAGCCCGGAGGTGCACGTCCGGATGTCGGGGGGCACGGTCGTGATGAACCCGATCAGCGGCACGTACCGCTACCCGGCCGGGGCCGCCCCGACCGCCGACGGCCTGCTCGCCTTCCTCGCCGACCGCAAGGAGACCGAGGAGCTGTCGATGGTGGTCGACGAGGAGCTCAAGATGATGTGCACGGTCGGCGACATGGGCGGGGTGGTGATCGGTCCCCGGCTGAAGGAGATGGCCCATCTCGCACACACCGAGTACGAGTTGCGGGGCCGTTCCAGCCTGGACGTGCGGGAGGTGCTGCGGGAGACGATGTTCGCGGCGACCGTCACCGGCTCGCCCGTGCAGAACGCCTGCCGGGTGATCGAGCGTCACGAGGCGGGCGGCCGCGGCTACTACGCGGGTGCCCTCGCCCTCCTCGGTACGGACGAGAGCGGCGCCCAGACCCTGGACTCCCCCATCCTGATCCGTACGGCCGACATCGCGGCGGACGGGCAGCTCGCGGTGCCGGTCGGCGCCACGCTCGTACGGCACTCGGACCCGGCGGGCGAGGTCGCCGAGACCCACGCCAAGGCGGCCGGGGTGCTCACCGCGCTCGGGGTACGGGAGGGCAGGCCGGCCGGCGGTTCGGCACCGGCCTCCGCGCCGCTCGCCGACGATCCCCGGGTACGGGCCGCCCTGGACGCGCGCCGGGCCGATCTCGCGCCGTTCTGGCTGAGGATGCAGGTCCGCTCGGCCGAACTGTCCGGCCACGCCCTGGTGATCGACGCCGAGGACACCTTCACGGCGATGCTCGCGCACGTCCTGCGCTCCTCGGGCCTCGATGTGTCGGTGCTCCGCTACGACGAGCCGGGGCTGCGCGAGCTCGCGCTCGCCCACGAGGGTCCGGTGGTCCTCGGCCCCGGCCCCGGGAACCCCTCGGACGCCGCCGACCCGAAGATGCGCTTCCTTCGCGCGCTCACGGCCGAGCTGGTCCGGGAGCACCGGCACGGCCTGCTCGGCGTCTGCCTCGGGCACGAGCTGATCGCCGCCGAGCTGGGTCTGGAGATCGTCCGCAAGCGGACCCCGTTCCAGGGGGCCCAGATGCGGATCGACCTCTTCGGGCAGCAGCGGAGGGTGGGCTTCTACAACAGCTTCACCGCCCGCTGCGACGACCGGACGGCGACGGAGCTGGCCCTGCACCGGATCGAGGTGAGCCGGGACGCGGAGACCGGTGAGGTGCACGCGCTGCGCGGGCCGGGCTTCGCCGGGGTGCAGTTCCACCCCGAGTCGGTGCTGACGACGGACGGCGCGGCCCTGACGGCCTCGCTCCTCGCCGGGGTGCTGGTCTAGGAGACCCTCGGGGTCTAGGAGACCCTCGGGACGAGGACGTTCTCGCTGCGCCGCCCGGCGGTGTAGTCGAGGACGTTCCGGACGGTGGTGTCGATGATCTGACCGACGGCGTCCTCGGTGTAGTACGCCTGGTGCGAGGTGACCACCACGTTCGGGAAGGTCACCAGACGCGCCAGGGTGTCGTCCTCGACGACCTCCAGGGACTTGTCGAGGAAGAAGAGCCCGGCCTCCGCCTCGTACACGTCGAGGCCCACGCCCGCGAAGCGGCCGGCCCGGAGTTCGGCGACGAGCGCCTCGGTGTCGACGAGTCCGCCGCGGCTGGAGTTCACCAGGATGGCGTCGTCCTTCATCGACCGGAGGGCGGCGGCGTCGATGAGGTGCTGGGTGGACGGGAGCAGCGGCACGTGGAGGCTGATGAGGTCGGCCTCGGCGAACAGCCGCTCCTTCTCGACGTACTTCATGCCGAGGTCGACGCAGGCGGGGTTCTCGGCGACGTCCCAGCCGAGGAGGTTCATGCCGAAGCCGTGCGCGATCCGGGTGAAGGCCTCGCCGATCTTGCCGGTGCCGAGGACACCGACGGTCCGGCCCCGCAGGTCACGGCCCATCAGTCCGTCGAGCCTGAAGTCGAAGTCGCGGGTCCGGTTGGAGGCGCGGACGATCCGGCGGTTGACGGCCATGGCGAGGGTCCAGGCGAACTCGGCGACGGAGTACGGCGAGTAGTACGAGACCCGGGCGACGGTGATGCCGAGACGCTCGGCGACCTCCAGGTCGATGTTGTTGAAGCCCGTGGAACGCTGGGCGATCATCTGCGTCCCGCCGGCGGCGAGGGTCTGCAGGACGCGGTGGTCCAGGCTGGCGTTGACGCTGGTGGAGACGATCTCGTAGCCGGCGGCGATGGGCGCGGTGTCCTCGGTGAGGAAGACGCTCAGACAGCGGACGTCGTGGTGCCCCGCGAAGGCCTTCTCGATGAGGGGCTTCTCGTCCGCCTGCACGCCGAATGCCAGGATTTCCACGAGATTCCCCTCAAAGGTGACAAACGGGCCGCATATCCGCGATACGTGCGAATATACGGCCCCTCATGTCGCCGTGCCCGGCATACGGGCGCACCGTGCCGGCCGCGTCAGGCGTCGTCGAGACCGCGCTCGATGGCGTACCGGACGAGCTCCACCCGGTTGTGCAGCTGGAGCTTGCCGAGGGTGTTCTGGACGTGGTTCTGCACCGTGCGGTGCGAGATCACCAGGCGCTCGGCGATCTGCTTGTAGCTGAGGCCCTTGGCGACGAGCCGCAGGACCTCCGTCTCGCGCTCGGTCAGCTGCGGGGCCTTCGGCTCGTCGGCGCCGGCCGCCGGTGCGGGCTCGGTCGCGAGCCTGCGGTACTCGCCGAGGACCAGTCCGGCGAGGCCGGGGGTGAAGACGGGGTCGCCGACCGCCGTCCGCCGTACGGCGTCGATCAGCTCCTCCGTACTCGCCGACTTGAGGAGGTAGCCGGTGGCGCCGGACTTGACCGCCTCCAGGACGTCCGCGTGCTCGCCGCTCGCCGAGAGGACCAGGACCCGCAGCCCCGGCCGGCCGCCGACGAGCTCCTTGCAGACCTGGACGCCCGGCTTCACCGGCAGGTTCAGGTCCAGGACGAGGACGTCGGGCAGGACCGCGAGGGCGCGGCGCACCGCCTGCTCGCCGTCGCCCGCCGTGGCGACCACGTCCAGGCCCGCCTCGGCCAGATCGCGGGCGACCGCGTCCCGCCACATCGGATGGTCGTCCACGACCATCACTCTGATCTGCTGCTGCTCGCTCATCTTCCTTGTCCTGCCTTCCCCCGTGGAATCTTCAACTCGACTTCCGTGCCCTGCCCGGGGACCGAGATCAGCTCGGCCGAGCCGCCCAGATCCCGCAGTCTCCCCCGGATGGAGAGGGCGACGCCCATCCGGCCCTCGCCCCACGCCTCGGCGAGGCGGCCCTCCGGGATGCCGGGGCCGTCGTCCCGGACGGTGACGATCACCTCGTCCGGCCAGTCCTCGACCAGGATCCACGCGTTCGCGTCCTCCCCGGCGTGCACCCGCACATTGTCCAGGGCGGCGCCGACGGCGGCGGCCAGCTCACGGGCGGCGGGGGGCGCGAGGAGCACGGGCGCGCCCGGCTCGGAGAGGGTGACCTTCGCCCCGGCGCGCGGGGCGAGCAGCAGCCTCAGGTCCACGGGGGAGTCGTCGTCGTGTTCCTCGTCCACCTCGACGACCCGGACGACTGCGCCCTCGGACTCGTCCTCGGAGACCAGGCTGGGGCGGATGAGGCCGCCGGCCACGAGGGTCCGGAGGGCCACCTCCTGCTCCCCCGCCATCCGTCCGAGGTCGGCGGCCTCGCCGCCGAGGGCGGTGCCGCGCCGCTGTACCATCGCGAGGACCTGCAGGACGCTGTCGTGGATGTCGCGGGCGAGGCGCTCCCGCTCGCGGGTCGCGGCCTCGATCTCCAGGGCGCGGGCGAGGGTGCGCTCGGAGGCGCGGGCGACCTCGACGACGTAGCCGATGGCGATGGAGGCCACCCAGACGAGGAGGACGTTGTGGAGGGTGTCCCGGCTGGGGTGGCCGCGTTCGATGATGTTGGCGACGGCGACGAGGGAGGAGGCGACACCGGCCCAGCGCCAGCCGCCCTTGATCGCGTACGCGAGGACGGATCCGGCGGTCCATATCGACGGCAGGGTGGGGCCCTCGATGGTCTGGGCGTGGGTGTCGGCGAGCGGGGTGAGGAGGATGCCGACGAGTGCGATGGTGAGGTCGGCGCCGAGGAAGCGCTTGGTGCAGCTGGCCGCGTTCGCCACCTTGGGGAGGGTCGCGAGGGTCCAGACGCACATCACCGCCAGGAAGACGACGGCGATCCAGGGCCGCTCGTACCGGTCACGGCCGAACGCGAACAGCAGGACCGCGTAGACCATGGTCAGGACGCGGTAGCCGGTCAGTGCCCGCCACAACGGCTGCTCGACCGACATGCGCACGACACGCTCGCGCTTGGCCATCTCCCCCACCCCCGGCCGTCCCGTACGGGACGGCTGACCGCCGGACGCCTACGCGCCGGACTCTTCCCGAGCGGCGATCTCGGCCTTCACGGCCTCCTTGGCCGCCTTCTCCGCGTCCGCGATCTGCCGCTTGGCGGCGGTCGCGTAGATGTCGACGTACTCCTGGCCGGACAGCTTCATGATCTCGTACATGACCTCGTCGGTCACCGAGCGGAGGATGAAGCGGTCCCCCTCCATGCCCTGGTAGCGGGTGAAGTCCAGCGGCTTGCCGATCCGGATCCCCGGGCGCATCAGCTTGGGGACGACCTTGCCGGGCGGCTGGATCTTCTCGGTGTCGATCATGGCGACCGGGATCACCGGCGCGCCGGTGGCCAGGGCCACGCGCGCGAGCCCGCCGGGCTTGCCGCGGTAGAGGCGGCCGTCGGGCGAGCGGGTGCCCTCGGGGTAGATCCCGAAGAGGCCGCCGTTCTCGATGACGTCGATACCGGCCCTGATCGCCGCCTCGCCCGCGCCGCGGGCACCCGAACGGTCCACCGGAAGCTGGCCGACACCCTTGAAGAAGGCGGCCGTGAGCCTGCCCTTCACACCCGGCGAGGTGAAGTACTCCGCCTTGGCGATGAAGGTGACCTTGCGGTCGAGCACGGCGGGCAGGAAGAAGGAGTCGGAGAACGACAGGTGGTTGCTCGCCAGGATCGCGGGCCCCTCGGCGGGAATGTTCTCCAGACCCTCCACCCAGGGCCGGAAGGCAAGCTTCAGGGACCCTCCGAGGGAGAACTTCATTGCGCCGTAGATCAACTCGCCATGCCTTCCGTGTGCCGTCGCGACGACTTTATCCCGTACCGGCGTACGGCCCCCGCTACGGCCCTGGTCGGTGTCGGTCCGGTCGCGTACCGTGAAGGTCCTTCCCCATTTTCCGTCGCTTCGGCGCACCCAGGGCGCACCCGAAGGCGAACGCGAAGTCGAGCGAACAGGAGACCCCGGTGCCGGTCCTTCCCGGAGCCGAGCCGTACCGCCATGAAGGCGGAGAGGTCGGCGTCCTTCTCTGTCACGGATTCACCGGTTCCCCGCAGTCGCTGCGCCCGTGGGCCGAGTATCTGGCCGCGCGCGGTCTGACGGTGTCACTGCCGCTGCTGCCCGGCCACGGCACCCGCTGGCAGGACATGCAGCTCACCACATGGCACGACTGGTACGCCGAGGTCGACCGGGCGCTGAGCGAGCTCCTGGAGCGGTGCGCGACCGTCTTCGTCTTCGGCCTCTCCATGGGCGGGGCGCTGACCCTGCGGCTCGCCGCGCGGCACGGGGACGCCGTGAAGGGCATCGTCCTGGTCAACCCGGGCAACAAGGTGCACGGCCTGGCGGCGTACGCGCTGCCGGTCGCCCGTCATCTGGTCCCCTCGACCAAGGGCATCGCCAGCGACATCGCCAAGGAGGGCGTCACCGAGGTCGGCTACGACCGGGTGCCGCTGCACGCGGCGCACTCCCTGCGCCGGTTCTTCCAGACCGTGGACGCGGAGCTTCCGCAGGTCACACAGCCGGTGGTGTTGCTCCACAGCCCCCAGGACCATGTCGTGCCGCCCGTCGACTCGGCCCGGATCCTCTCCCGGATCTCCTCGACGGACGTCAAGGAGATCCTGCTGGAACAGAGCTACCACGTGGCGACGTTGGACCATGACGCGGAGCGGATCTTCGACGAGAGCCTGGCCTTCGTCGAGCGTCTCGCGCCGGGTCTGGTCGACGAACAGGGGAGCAGGAGCGGTGGCTGAGGAGCAGGACGGCGGCGGGCGGGAGCCGCAGCCCATCGACGAGGAGGCGGCCTGGGCCGCGATCGTCGCGGGGTACGGCGATGAGCCGGCGGACCCGCCGGGTGCGAAGCCGTACCGGACCGTCGAGAACCTGTCGCTCCCGGAGCCGGAGGCCGACGGCGACGAGGACGAGGGCGCCGGAGAGGTCCGGCCGGTGAAGCCGGCGCCTTCCGCCGGGAAGGGCACGCCCTGGAAGCCGAGGCCGACGACCGGCGGGACGTCGCCGGAGGCCGGCGCCGACGAGGAGCCCGGGGCGGAGGAGGAGCCCGAGGCGGGTCCCGAGCGGCCCGCGCTCGGCAGCTCCGTCGTCTTCGCGCCCGGCGTCCGCCCCGCCGGCCCCCGCGACTACTCCCCCGCCGAAGCGGACGACGCGCCCGGCGGCTCCGACGAGGGCCATTTCGTACCGCCGGAGCCGCCCCCGCTGCCCGAGGCGGACGTGACGACCAGGTTCGCCTGGCTGGCCGTGGTCGGCGGCCCGGTGCTGATGCTGGTCGCCGTGCTGCTCAGCTGGGACATGACCTGGTGGCTGACCACGCTGTGCATCGGCGGCTTCCTCGGCGGCTTCGCGACCCTGGTGGGCCGTATGAAGCACGACGACGATGACGACGGCTTCGACGACCCGGGCCGCGGCGCGGTCGTCTGACCGTCCTGACGCCGGACCCCGTCCGGCGTCAGGACGCCTTTCCCCCGGCCGACGGCGGTGCGGGCCTCAGGGCGCCGCGGGCACCCGCACCGCCGCCAGCACCGGAAGGTGATCGGTGGCGGCCCGCAGATCCGCCGGGTCGAGCTCCGTCGGCACCCCGCAGCCGAGGAACTCGACCCCCGGGGTGGCGAGGATCGCGTCGATCCGCTGGTGCGGATCGGCGGGGGTCGAGGTGTACGCGCCTCCCCAGGGGCTGACCTCCCAGCCGTCCCGGAGCTCCTTCGCCAGCCGCCGGAAGGCGGGCCCGTCGGGCCGCTCGTTGAGGTCCCCGGCGACCAGGGTGTACGGGGTCCCCAGGGCGGCGACCCGGTCGAGGACCATCCCGGCCTGGGCGTACCGCTCGTCCCTCCGCAGGCTCAGATGGCAGCTGATGAGACCGACCCGGGCCCCGGCGAAGCGGACGACGGCGGTCGCGAGACCGCGCCGGTGCAGGCCCGGGGTGAGCGGCAGCAGGACGTCCTCGGTGCGTTCCACCGTGGCCCGCAGGGAGCAGAGCAGCATCGGTCCGGCCGCGGTGGCACCGCCGCTCAGCATGACGAGCTCGCTCTTGGCCGCGAGCCGGGCGGCGTGTTTGCGCCAGCGGAAGAAGCGCGGGGCCTCCTGGACGAAGACGAGGTCCGGGTCGCAGGCCCGGATGACCCGGGCGAGGGCGTCCTCGTCGTCGCGCATCGAGCGCACGTTGTAGCTGAGGACCCGGAGGACGGCCGAACCGTCCTCCTCGGTGCGGGAGTTGGGCAGCTCACTGATCGCCATGACACGTAACGTACGACAACCGCCCGCCGCGTCCACAGGGACGCGACGGGCGGTTGCCGTACGAGGGACCGCTCAGCCCTGGCGGGCGAGGTCCGCCGCGCCGACCAGACCGGCCTTGTTGCCGAGCCGGGCCGCGAGGACCTGCGCGTGCGGGCGCCACTGGCCGCCGATCAGCCAGCGCCGGAAGGACTTCCGGATCGGGTCGAGGACCAGATCGCCCTCGTCCGAGACACCGCCGCCGACGATGAACGCCGAGGGGTCGAACAGCGAGGCCAGGTCCGCGAGGCCGGCACCGGCCCAGCGGGCCAGTTCGCGGAAGGAGTCGACGGCGACCGGGTCGCCGGCGCGGGCGGCCTGGCTGACGTGCCGGCCCTCGATGCCCTCGGGGGTGCCGTCGCCGAGCCCGAGGAGGACCTCGGCCCGCTCGGGGGTGGCGTTGGCGCGCTGCTTGGCGTAGCGGACGAGCGCGCGCCCGGAGGCGTACTGCTCCCAGCAGCCCTGGCTGCCGCAGCCGCACAGCAGACCGTCCGGGACGACCCGGATGTGACCGAACTCGGCGGCCACGCCGAAGCGTCCGCGGCGCAGCTTGTTGCCGATGATGATGCCGCCGCCGAGGCCGGTGCCGAGGGTGATGCAGATGACGTCCTCGTGGCCCTGGCCGGCGCCGAACTTGTACTCGCCCCAGGCCGCCGCGTTGGCGTCGTTCTCGACGACGACGGGCAGGCCGACCCGCTGCTCGACCTTGTCCTTGAGCGGCTCGTGCCGCCAGTCGATGTTCGGCGCGAAGAGGACGGTGGCGCGCTTGTCGTCGACGTAGCCCGCGGCACCGATGCCGACGGCCTCGATCGTGTGGCCCTTGCCGGCCTCGGACACGGCCGCGCAGATCGCGTCGACGATGCCTTCGGGGGTCGGCGGGGTGGGCACCTTGTGCGTGTCGAGGATGTTGCCCTCCTCGTCGACCACGCCGGCCGCGATCTTCGTGCCGCCGATGTCGACGCCGATGGTGAGTCCCATGTGTCCCTCAGTTTTCGGTCGAGCCCCGCTAAGGCCCACCGTACCCGAGGGGGACGGGCGTCCCGATCAGTCGAGGTCGATGTGCTGGCCGGTTCCCGGCCCCTCGTCGTCCTTGCGGTCCTCCGCACCGGCGTCGCCGTCGGTGCCCTTGTCCGCCTTGCCCCCCGCCCCGTCCGCGTCCCGGCGCGGGTCGCGCGGGTCGTCGGGGGTCACCTTCTCGTCGCGCGTCCACCGGGTCTCGTGGGACTCGACGGCGGAGCGGTAGGCGGCGAGCAGTTCGTTCCCGGCGGCGGCGAGGTGGTCGAAGACCTGCGGGTTGCGCTCGATGACGGGCTCGACGACCGACTTCGCCTGGTTGACGAGCTGCTGCACGGTCTGCGCGGCCTGGCCGGCGAGCAGCGGGTTCCCGAGGCCCCCGGAGACCTTGTCGGCGACGGCCTCGAAGAGCTTGCGGAACTCGTCGGCGGCGGAGCCGGTGTCCGCCCCGCGCTGCGCCCGACGGCGGGCCTTCTCCGCCTCCAGGTCCTCGGCGCACGCCTTGGCCCAGGCGTCCGAATCGCTCATGGCGTACTCCTCACTGGCTGGTACTTCGACGGTACACGCCCCCTCAGGGGGTACGGGGCCAGAGACCGGGGTCGGGGGTGAAGCGCACCCGGAGGTCCCCCTCGACGAGTCCCGCGCCAGTGACGGTGCAGCGGCGCAGGGCGGCCGGCAGGGGCACGTTGCGGCGGAAGGCGCCGACGGTCAGGAGCAGTTCGTCACCCCTGCGGACGAGGGACAGATCCTCCTTGACGGCCCCGGGGAGGCCGATGTGCCACACCAGGACGCCGTCCTCCTCCCGGCGGTCCTCGACGGACCACGCCGGTACGGGGTCGGGGACGGCCGCCGGGCGCCGGGCGGGCGCGAGCAGCACGAGGTCCTCGGGTCCGCGGGGGTCCCGGCCGAGGTGCGGTAGCACGTCGACCACGTCGAAGGCGGTACGGAGCTCCGCGAGGTGCCGGTGCTGCCGGGTGGTGAGTCCGGTGAGCCAGGGGTCCTCGGACTCGGCGGGCAGCAGCCGGTTGGCGACGACGGAGTCGAGGGCGAGGCGCTGGAGGGCGAGGCCGAGCCGGGCGGTGCGCAGGGCGCGGACGGCGGGGGGGCCGGGTTCGAGGACCAGCCGGACGCTGGTGGTGGGGGCGTCGACGACGGCCTGGACGGCGGCCAGCTCGGTCTCCCAGCGCCCGGTGGTCTCGTACAGCCACTGCGCGGGCATCGGGACCCCGGCGAGCTGGGCGAGCATCGGGCGCAGGGCGCGGGCGGCCTGCCGTTCCGGCGGCAGGAGGCGGCGCAGATAGCGGCGGAGCTGCTCGGGCAGGGCGAGGAGGGCGAGGGCCTCGGCGAGCGGCGGCAGGTCGACCACGGCGAGCTCGTGGTCGCCCTCGGCGGCGTCGCGCAGGGCGCGCAGCAGGGCGAACTGGCGGCTGCCGGGGAGTTCGGTGAGCTCGGCGTCCTCGAAGGGCGCGGCGCCCAGCAGGTCGAGGGCGGTGGATGAGCGGGCCTGGAGGGCGAGGAACTCACGGCGGAAGTCACCCGCCGGCCGGGGGCGCAGGACGCGGAGTCCGTCCTGGGCCGGCAGCGGCTCGACGTCCTCGGAGACGAGCAGGACCCGGCGGCCCGCCCGCGCCTCGGCGAGGGCGGTCGCGGCGGCGACGGTGGTGCGACCGGCGCCGCCGGACCCGGTGACAAGGATGATCCGCATGCGGAGGACGTTACCCGCGCCCTCCCGACGCTCGGACGGGAGGACGTGACCGGCCCCCTGCGGGGCTCACGCGCCGGATTCGACGCGCTTCTTCAGGCCCGCGAGCGCCCGGTCGATGATGACCTTCTCCGCCTTGCGCTTGATCATGCCGAGCATCGGGATCTTCACGTCGACCGTCAGCTGGTACGTGACCTCCGTGCGGTCACCGCCGCCCACCGCCGCCAGCCGGTACGACCCGTCGAGGGACCGCAGCATCTGGGACTTGACCAGCGTCCAGCTGACCTCGTCGCCTCCGGTCCAGGTGTACGCGAGGGTGTGGTCGTCCTTGATCGCGCCGGCGTCGAGGAGCAGCCGCACCTTCTCGGCGCGGCCGGCCTCGTCGGTCTCCAGGACCTCGGCCTCCTTCACCTCGCCCGTCCACTCGGGGTAGCGGGCGAAGTCGGCGATCACGCCCATGACGTCGGCCGGTGCCGCCTCGATGGTGATGCTCGAGCTGGTGTGTTCGGCCATCGTGGTGGCTCCTCCACTGTGCGGTCCGGCGGAAGTAAAAGGGGCACAAGCGTGCCGACGGAAGGCTATCGCGCTGTGACGCGGGGCCCGTCACCACTCCAGGGCGAAGGGCCTGCCCGTCGAGGCGAAGTGGCCGACGTTCACGCACTCGGTCGACGCGATCCGCATCCGCCGGGCCAGCGGCTGGTGGACGTGGCCGAACAGGGCGTAGCGGGGCCTGGTGCGCCGGATGGCGTCGAGCAGGGCGCGGCTGCCGCGCTCGAAGCGGCGGGCGACGGTGTCGTACGTCAGGTCCGGCACGTCGGGCGGGATGTGGGAGCAGAGCACGTCGACCTCGCCGAGCGCCTCGACCTTCGCCGCGTACTCCTCGTCGGAGATCTCGTACGGCGTGCGCATGGGGGTGCGCAGACCGCCGCCGACGAAGCCGAAGACGAGGCCGCCGACCTCGACCCGCTCGCCGTCGAGGACGGTCGTCCCGGGCCGGGCGAATTCGGGCCAGAAGCGGGGGATGTCGACGTTGCCGTAGGTGGCGTACGTCGGGGTGGGGAAGGCGGCGAAGAGTTCGGCGTACTGGCGGCGGACCGCGCCCTCGATCGCGGTCTCGCGGTCGACGTCGAGCTCGGCCCAGAGGCGACGTCCCAGGTCACGGGCCTCGTCGAAGCGTCGGGCAGTGCGCAGCTCGACCAGCCGGTCGGCGTTCTCGACGCCGAAGAGGTCGGGGAAGATCCCGCGGCTGTGGTCGGCGTAGTCGAGGAAGAGGACCAGGTCCCCCAGGCATATCAGGGCGTCGGCCCCGTCCCCCGCCCTGGCGAGGTCTCCGGCGTTGCCGTGCACGTCACTGACCACATGGACTCGCATGGGCCCACCTTAGGGGGTGTCACCTGCGGTTACTTCCGAGTCTGGAAACCTGTGGATTACTGTGCGGAGAGCACCGCCACACATGTGTGACGCACGGAACATCTGGCCGGAACCCCCTATCCGGAACCATGTACTGATGGGTAACGTCCGGGCAGTCCAGTCGTGCTCTCCCCCACGGAGCACCCGCCAGTTCTTGGACTTCACCGGTGCATCACACAGAGCCGTGGCGCCGGCGCCCGATGAGGAGCAGCAGTCTTGCGCGAGTTCAGCCTTCCGGCCCTGTACGAGGTCCCCGCGGACGGCAACCTGACGGATCTCATCCGCCGCAACGCCTCCCAGCACCCAGACGTCGCCGTCATGGGCCGCAAGGTCGACGGTGTGTGGACGGATGTGACCGCGACGCAGTTCCTCGCGGAGGTCCGCGGGGCCGCCAAGGGCCTGATCGCGGCCGGTGTCGAGCCGGGCGACCGGGTCGCACTGCTCTCCCGTACGCGATACGAGTGGGTCCTCCTCGACTTCGCGATCTGGAGTGCGGGCGGCGTGACCGTCCCCGTGTACGAGACCAGCTCGCCGGAGCAGATCCAGTGGATCCTCGGCGACTCGGGCGCGACCCTGGTGCTCGTCGAGAGCGGTGCGCACCAGGAGTCGGTGGAGTCCGTACGGGCGGACCTGCCGGAACTGAAGGGCATCTGGCAGATCGAGGACGACGCGGTCGCGCAGCTGACCGCGACCGGGCTCGACGTGTCCGACGAGCTGCTCGACGAGCGCATGTCGGCGGCGAACGCGGACGACCCGGCGACGATCGTCTACACCTCGGGCACCACGGGCCGCCCCAAGGGCTGCGTCCTGACCCACCGGGCCTTCTTCGCCGAGTGCGGCAACGTGGTGGCGCGGCTGAAGCCGCTGTTCCGTACCGGCGAGTGTTCGGTGCTGCTGTTCCTGCCGGCCGCGCACGTCTTCGGGCGCCTCGTCGAGATCGCGTCCGTGATGGCGCCGATCCGTCTCGGCTGCGTCCCCGACATCAAGAACCTCACGGACGAGCTGGCCTCGTTCCGGCCGACGCTGATCCTGGGCGTGCCCCGGGTCTTCGAGAAGGTCTACAACTCGGCGCGGGCCAAGGCTCAGGCCGACGGCAAGGGCAAGATCTTCGACAAGGCCGCGCACACGGCCATCGCGTACAGCAGGGCGCTGAGCACCCCGCAGGGCCCGTCCTTCGGCCTCAGGCTGAAGCACAAGATCTTCGACAAGCTGGTCTTCAGCAAGCTGCGGGCGGTGCTCGGCGGCCGCGGCGAGTACGCGATCTCGGGCGGCGCGCCGCTGGGTGAGCGGCTGGGCCACTTCTTCCGGGGCATCGGCTTCACGGTGCTGGAGGGCTACGGCCTGACGGAGTCGTGCGCGGCGACGGCGTTCAACCCCTGGGACCGGCAGAAGATCGGCACGGTCGGTCAGCCGCTGCCGGGTTCGGTGGTGCGGATCGCCGACGACGGCGAGGTGCTGCTGCACGGCGAGCACATCTTCTCGCGGTACTGGAACAACGAGGCGGCGACGGCCGAGGCGCTGGCGGACGGCTGGTTCCACACGGGCGACATCGGCACCCTCGACGAGGACGGCTACCTCGCGATCACCGGCCGGAAGAAGGAGATCCTGGTGACGGCGGGCGGCAAGAACGTCGCCCCGGCGGTCATCGAGGACCGGATCCGGGCGCACGCGCTGGTCGCGGAGTGCATGGTGGTCGGCGACGGCCGCCCGTTCGTGGGCGCGCTGGTCACGATCGACGAGGAGTTCCTGGGCCGCTGGGCCTCGGAGCACGGCAAGCCGGCGGGCTCGACGGCGGTCACCCTCCGGGACGACGCGGACCTGGTGGCGGAGGTCCAGCGCGCGATCGACGACGGCAACGCGGCGGTCTCCAAGGCGGAGTCGGTGCGCAAGTTCCGCATCCTCCCGGCGCAGTTCACGGAGGAGGCGGGCCACATCACCCCGTCCCTGAAGCTGAAGCGGAACGTGGTGGCGAAGGACTTCGCGGACGAGATCGAGGCGATCTACCGGGCCTGATGCGGTCCCTCGTACGTACGGCCGGAGGCCCGGGGCGATGTCGCCCCGGGCCTCCGGCCGTTTCCTCCGTCACACCCGGACGCTCGCTACAGAAGCTCCTTGAGACGCTCCGCGAGCAGGTCCCAGCGCCATTTCTCCTCGACCCAGGCGCGGCCCCGCTCGCCCATGCGGGCGCGGAGCTCGGGGTCGAGGAGGAGGGTGCTGACGCGGTCGGCGGTGTCCTCGGCGGACTCACCGCGGACGACCCAGCCGGTCTCGCCGTCGAGGACCGCGTCGGGGGCGCCGCCCGAGTCGCCCGCGACGACGGGAAGGCCGGTCGCGGAGGCCTCCAGGTAGACGATGCCGAGGCCCTCGACGTCGAGGCCGCCGCGCCGGGTGCGGCAGGGCATGGCGAAGACGTCGCCGGCGCCGTAGTGGGCGGGCAGCTCCGACCAGGGGACGGCGCCGGTGAAGCGTACGGATCCGGCCACCCCGGTCTCGGTGGCGAGGCGGTGCAGATCCTTCTCGTACGGGCCGCCGCCGACGATCAGGAGGACCGCGTCCGGCACCCGGCGCAGGATCTGCGGCATGGCCCTGATCAGGGTGTCCTGCCCCTTGCGCGGGACGAGCCGGGAGACGCAGACGACCACGGGGCGGTCGCTGAGCCCGAGGCGGGCGCGGACCTCGGCGCCGCCCGAGTCGGGGTGGAAGGTCTTCTCGTCGACGCCCGGCGGCAGCTGCCTCATGCGGTCCGCGGCGGCGGGCGTGAGGGCGGCCGCGATCCGGGAGCGGGTGTACTCGCCGAGGTAGGTGATGGTGTCCGTGCCCTCGCCGATCCGCCGGAGCAGCTGCCGGGAGGCGGGCAGCTGGGCCCAGCCGGCCTCGTGCCCGTGCGTGGTGGCGACGATTCGCCGTGCGCCGGCCCTGCGCAGCGCGGGGGCCATCAGGCCGAGGGGCGCGGCCGCGCCGAACCACACGGACTCACAGCCGTGCTCGCGCAGGAGCGCGGTGGCCCTGGCCGTGACCCGAGGTGTGGGCAACAGCACGGTGGTGCGATCCCGGACGACCGTGAAAGGCTGTTCGGCGTCGAACGCGGCCGTCGCCTCGATCCCTTCGCGGCTGCGCTTCCAGGTGGAGGCGTACACCACGATCTGGTCGGGATCCAGGCGGAGGGCCATGTTGTGCAGGAAGGCCTGGATTCCGCCCGGACGCGGCGGGAAGTCGTTGGTTACGATCAGGGTCTTGTGCATCGTGGCCGACAGTACCGCGAGCGCACCCACCGCCCAGCACCACCATCCCCCGCGGCAGCGGGCCGACAGGACAAGGAACAGGACAGGTATGACGGGCGCAGTGGGCACCGGATCACGCACGCGTCTCCGCCTCCCGCTGGGCCTCTGGGGCCTGACCCGGATCATCCTCCTGTTGTGTGTCTTCAAGGTCGTGGTGGTCCCCGGCCCGGACGCGACGCTCGAGGTCGAGCAGATCTACCAGAGCTGGTTCGACGTCCTGCGGACCGGCGAGTATCCCCGGGACGACGTGACCTGGCAGTACCCGCCGGCCGCCGCCCTCGCGATCCTCTCTCCCGTGCTGTTGCCCTTCCTCGGCTACGCGGCGGCCTTCTTCGTCCTGGCGCTCCTCTGTGACGCCTTCGTCATGGGCCTTCTCCTGCACACCGGCCGCCGCGCCGGCCGGTCGATGCGGGGCGCGTGGCTCTGGCTGGCCGCGGTGCCCCTGCTCGGCCCCACCGCGTACGCCCGCTACGACGTCATGGTGACGGCCGTCGCCGTGGCCGCCCTGCTGGCCGTCAGCCGCGACCCGCGCGTTCTCGGTGTGCTCGCCGGTTTCGGCGCCGTCCTCAAGGTGTGGCCGGCGCTGCTGCTCGCAGGCACCCCGAAGGGCGGGGCGACCTGGCGTTCCTGGCCCGTGGCGGCCGGCGCGGCGGCTGCGGTGCTGCTGCTCTGCGTGGCCTGGATGCCGGGGTCGCTGGCGTTCCTCTCGTACCAGAGCGAGCGGGGTACGGAGGTCGAGTCCCTGGGGGCGATGGTGTTCCACGTGGCCCGGCACTTCGGCTGGGAGGGCGAGGCCCGGATGAACTACGGCTCGATGGAGTTCCTCGGCCCCTACGTCTCGTGGGTGTCGTCCGGGGCGATGGCGCTGACGATCGCCGCGTTCGGATGGCTGGCGCTGTGGCGGTTCAAGGCGCGCCGGTTCTCCTCGTCGACGACGGCGGACGCGGCGTTCGTCGCCGTCCTGCTCTTCACCGTGACGAGCCGGGTGATCTCACCTCAGTACATGATCTGGCTGTTCGGTCTCGCCGCGGTCTGTCTCGCCTACCGCTCGACCGGCATGCGGCGCCCCGCCCATCTGGTGCTGTGGGCGACGGCCGTGACGCAGTTCGAGTACCCCGTCTGGTTCTCCCATGTGACGCAGAGCGATCCCCTGGGGATCGCTGTGCTGTTCCTGCGCAACGGTCTCCTGGTGGTCGCCGCCTTCTCCGCCTGCCGCGCCCTGTGGCGGCACACGGTGACCGAGGCCGGCGTCGTGCGCATCCCGGGGCAGACCCGCCGGCCCGAGCGGGAAAAGGTTCTGGCCGGTTCGGCCTGAGCCGTAGTGGCCCGAACACCGATACGCACTGGTGCTACCCTGGGGCACCTTTGCCTTCCCGTTAGGTTCTTCTGCTGACATGAACAACTCGATTCTCTCGGTCGACACGCTTCAGCGGCACGGGAAGAGCGGCGAAGGGGCCGCCGCGGAGGATGTACCGAAAGTCTCGGCGGGTATATCGGGGAAGTCTCTCCTCCTGGTTTCCTGCACTTTCTTCCTGATCTATCTCCTCCTGTCGGCACGGCGCCACGCGGCGAACCTCACGACAGGGTACGACCTGGGCATCTTCACCCAGATCGTGAGGTCCTACGCCGAGTTCTCCGCCCCGTACTCCGATCTCAAGGGGCCTGCATACAACACACTCGGGGATCATTTCCATCCGATCCTCGCGCTCCTTGCACCCCTTTACAAGGTATTCCCGTCCAGCTATACGCTGCTCGTCTGCCAGGCAGCACTCGTGGCGTTCTCCATAGTTCCCCTGATGAAGTGGGCGCACAAAGCCAGGGGACAGAACTTCGCCTATTGGGTCGGAATTTCCTACGGCGCTTCCTGGGGAATTGCCGCACTCATCTTCTTCGACTTCCACGAAGTCTCCTTCGCGGTGCCTCTCCTGTCCCTCTCGCTCTGTGCCGCCGGTCAGAAGAACTGGCGCGCGGCCGCCCTCTGGTCCCTGCCGCTGGTGCTGGTCAAGGAGGATCTGGGGCTCACGGTCGCCGCGATCGGCGCCTATGTGGCGTGGAAGGGGCCGCGGGTGACGGGGCTCGCCGTCGTCGCCTTCGGGGCCGGCGCGACGGCGCTGGAGATGCTGGTGATCCTTCCGTACTTCAATCCCCTCGGGCAGTTCGCCTATCTGCCGCCCGAGACCGCCGAAGAGGTCGGCATGCTGGCGCAGGCCGCCGGAGCCCTCTGGCCTCCGGTCAAGTGGCTGACCCTCTTCATGATCGTCGCCCCGACCGGCTTCCTGGCCCTCCGGTCGCCGATCCTGCTCGTCGCGCTGCCGACGCTGGCCTGGCGCTTCACGGGATCGAACCCCTTCTACTGGGGGATGGACTTCCACTACAGCGCGGTCCTCATGCCCATCGCCTTCGCCGCCGCCGTTCACGCGGTCGCGAACGGCGTGAGCGCGCGGAGAGTCATGCCCGCCTGCGTCGTCGGCGCGGTGGCCACGAGCGTCACGCTCTTCACCCATCCCCTGCACGAGGTCGTACTGCCACGGACATGGAGCGACTCCGCCTACGTCAGGACGTCGGACGCGCTGCTTGAGAAGATCCCCGACGGCGCGACCGTGGCCGCCTCGAACCGCCTGGCCGCCCAGCTCGCCGACCGGGCCTCCGTCAGCGAGATATGCCTGTTCCCCCGTTCCTTCCCCCCGAGGGAACGACCCGAGTGGCTGATATACGACGTCGCCGACAACTCCGACCCGGAGTGCCCGACCGGCAGGGCCTTGGAATCAGCCGACCCGGACGTCCCTGGATACCGCGTCGTCGAGGCGCGGAACGGCATAACCCTGCTCAGGCTGGCCGGCGACGAGAAGACCTCCCGGTAGCCCGCCCCCGGGAGGGCAGGTGAGACCGCCCCCGAGGGGGCAGGTGAGACCGCCCCCGGGAGGGCAGGTGCCGGATCATCCACATCGGCCGTCGGCTTCCGCCGGCGGCCGATGCGCGTGCGAGGAGTCCGCGCGGCCGGGCCGCTCCTGAGCGGCGCCGAGGGTGCGGCGGTACAGGAAGCCGAGGCCCGCGCACTGGGCCGCTGTCGCGAGGGCCATGGCCAGGCAGATGCCGGGCAGTCCGAGCCCCGAGAGACCGTGGGCGAGCGGCAGCTGGACGAGGACGCCCGCGATCGTGATCCGGGCGAGGTACGGGCTGCCGCCGGTGCCCTCGAAGACCCCCGCGAGCGCGATGAACCCGCCCGTCAGCAGCAGATGGGGGCCGAGGCAGCGCAGGAAGAGGGCGCCCGCCTCCGCCACCTCGGGTTCGGCGCCGAAGATCCGCATGACGGGTCCCGCGCCGAGGAACAGCAGCACGGCGGCACCCGCGCCGAGGACGCCCCCGAGCAACAGGGCCTGGCGTCCGACGGCACGGCGCTCGTCGCGGCCGGCGTCGGGGCGTGGCGCGTGCCCGAGCTCCTGAGCGGGTCCTCGCCCCGCCCCCTGCGCGCTCCCGAGCAGATGCGCGCTGTGGATGGCGGCGGCCTGCCGGACGGCGTAGAACGCCATGGTCGCGACGTACATGGCCTTGGTGGCGATGCCGTAGGCGGCGATCTCGGTGACGCCGAGCCGGGCCACGACGGAGACGAGCGCGAGAGCACCCGCCATCCGGACCGCGAAGTCGACGCCCATGGGGAGACCGGTTCCGACGGTGCGGCGCAGGGCGGCGGCCGTCCGCTCGGCCGGCCGGACCGCGCGGGCCGCCCTGACCAGCGGGTTGCGACGGAGGACGAGCAGCCCGACGGCGAGCGCGACGGCCCGGCCGGTGACGGTGGCGAGGGCGGCGCCCCGTACCCCGTACGCCTGGATGAGCAGCGGGTCGAGGACCAGGATCAGCCCGTTGGCGAGGAAGGCGAGCCGCATCGGGGTGCGGGTGTCGCCCGCGCCCTTGAGGATCCCGTCGAGGACGTTGACGGCGAAGAAGACGGCGGTGCCGGGGAGCGAGACGGCGAAGTAGGCGGTGGCCAGGGCGTGGGCGGGGTGGTCCTGGCCGCCGAGCAGCAGGGCGGCGAGCGGTTCGCGCAGCAGGTACCCGCCGACGGCCACGGGTGGCACGAGCAGGGCGCCGAGGGCGGCCCCGCCGCGGATGGCGGCGCGGACGGCGGCCGGGTCGTCCGCGCCCCGGGCGCGGGCGACGAGCACGGTGGTTCCGGAGCCCGCCACGAGGACGACGCCGAGGAGCAGGTTCTCGACGTTGGTGGCGACCGCGACGGCGGCGACGGCGTCCCCGCCGAGCCGGGCGACCCAGATGACGTTGATGACGCCGGCGGCGACGCCGGCGAGGAGTTCGAGATAGACCGGGCGGGCGAGCCGGACGAGCGTACGGCGGTGCGCGGACATGGACGACAGCCCCCTCTTTTCGATGTACCTCGATTCGAGGCACATCGAAAAGAGGTAACATGGCGACCGGTCCGAGGACAAGCACGGACGACGCGCACGAAGGAGGCCGCCCGGTGCTGGAGCTGTCGATCCTGGGCTTCCTGTACGAGAAGCCCCTGCACGGGTACGAGCTGAAGGAGCGCATCCACGGCCTCAGCGGTCATGTGCGCCCCGTCAGCGACGGCGCCCTCTACCCGGCGATCACCCGCCTGGTGAAGAACGGCCTGGTGGACAGCCGTACGGAACCGGGCGCGAGCGCGGCCCCGCGCCGGACCCTCTCGCTCACCGCCGACGGGCGCCGGGAGCTGCTCGCCCGGCTGCGCGCCCCCAAGGACGCCGAGATCACCGACGGCCAGCGCTTCTTCACGCTGCTCTCCTTCCTCGGCCGCCTGCCCGACCCGGCGGACCAGGCGGCCGTGCTGCGGCGCCGTCAGGAGTTCCTGAACACCCCGGCCAGCTTCTTCTACGAGGACGGGACCCCGGTCGTCGCCGAGCGGGAGCCGGACCTCTTCCGCCGGGGCATGCTGCGGATCGCCCGCGCGACGGGCACGGCCGAGAAGGCCTGGCTGACGGAGGCCCTGGCCGAACTCGAGGGCCGGGAGCCGCCGGCCCGCCCCTGATCCACCGGCCGGACCCCGACCACCCGATCCGCCCCTGATCCACCCGCCGGACCCCGACCACCCGATCCGCCCGATCCGACACACAGGCCCTACGCCAGCCGCTTCCCCAGGTACTCCCGCCAGTCGGCGGTGAACTCCTCCGGGGTGGTGTCGAGCACCTCCTGGAGGGCCTTCTCCACGGCACCCTCCCGGCCCGGGTGCGCGCCCACAGCCCGGTAGAAGTCGGTCAGCCTCGCCTCGCCCCAGCGGTCCGCGATCAGCTCGCAGGCCAGCCAGCCGCCCTCGTACGCCCTGGCCAGCGCCTCCGCGTCCCCACCGAAGGCGAAGTCGGGGTCGTCCGGGAGCCGGGCCGGGAGCTCACCCGCACGGACCGCGCGGCCCAGTTCGGGGGCGGCCTGGACGGCGGTGCGGTCGGCGTCCCGGTAGGCGACCCAGTCGGCGAAG
Source organism: Streptomyces sp. CB02980 (assembly GCF_014451325.2). Lineage (GTDB taxonomy): Bacteria > Actinomycetota > Actinomycetes > Streptomycetales > Streptomycetaceae > Streptomyces. The sequence goes on from NZ_JACSCH020000017.1 coordinate 70,807, forward strand.
CCCTCGGAGAGCCAGACCGGGGTCGACGGGGTGGTGGCGGCGCGGGTGGCGACATGGACGGTCTCGTGGGTGAGGACGAGCTGCCGGCCGAACTCGCCGAGGACCCCGTACGCCTCCGGGTTCACGATCACCCGGTCCGCGGGGGCGTCCGCGCCGCCCCGGGTCTCCCCCGTGGTGACGGCGGCGATGCCCCGGTAGGAGTTCCCGGGCGCCCCGAGGAGCTCGCCCATCCCCTCCAGCGACCCGGGGACGAGGACCACCACGTCACGGGCCCACGCGTCGGGCCAGGCGGCGGAGACGACGGGAACGGCCCGGTCGGCCGCCGCGGCGATCTCCCGGAGCCGCTCGGGCTTCTGGCCGACGCCGAGGACGAGCGAGCGGGCGCCCGGGACGCTCGCCACGTCGCCCTGCTCCCAGAGGTGCCGGGGCGCGCCCTGCGCCGGACGGTCACCGGTCATGTACCAGCGTCCGTCCCGCTCGGTCAGATCGAGGACCCGGGCCCCGGTGACGGGCCGCCTGTCGTGACCCGCGAGCCGGTAGCCGAGGTCGGCGCGGACGGTGACGCGGTCGGTGGCCGTGCGGTCGACACCGGTGAGCCGGTAGGTCCAGCCGTCGACGGGAACCTTCGCGAGCCGCCGGAAGACGGTGAGGGCGGTCGGGGCGTACGAGGGGTCGACGGCGGCGAGGTAGCCGGGCTGGTCGCGGTCGAGCAGCGCCCTGGCGTGCCGGTCGAGGAGCCCCTGTATCTCCCGGGTGGCCGTGTCGGCGGGCCGGTCGGCGCGCGCACCGCAGCCGACGAGCCCCACGAGCACGAGCAGCAGGGCCGTCAGGCAGGCCGTCGCCGGCCTCCGCGCTCCACACCCCTGACCTGCCACGCCTCCGATCGTACGGTCGGATCGGCGGGAACTGCTTCGGGTACGGTCCCGAACCGGGACCGGACCCGGCCGGAAGCGGGCTGGAACCAGGGCCGGACCCGCCGGAAGCGGGCTGGGAACCGGGCCGGACCCGGCCGGGGCCCTCCCGGGCCCGAGCCGGAATCCGCCTCAGACCCGGGTCACCGTCACGTGGGACATCATGTTCACCGGGTCGTAGCGGACCCGCGCGCCCGGGTAGGGGGCGTGGATGACCTGGCCGTTCCCGGCGTAGATCCCCACATGGCTGGCGTCGCCGCGGTACGTGACGAGGTCACCGGGCTGTGCCTGCGAGAGCGGCACCTGCCGGCCCGCGTACCGCTGCGCGGAGGAGGTCCGCGGCAGGCTGATCCCGGCCTTCCCGTACGACCAGACCATCAGGCCCGAGCAGTCGAAGGCGGAGGGTCCGGTCGCCCCCCACACGTACGGCTTGCCGACCGCGCTGCGGGCGGCGATCACCGCGGCGGCGGCCCGCGAGGAACCCGGGGCGGCCTCGGGCATCGGCGGCAGCTCCTCCGCGCGTCCGCCGGAGCGCGAGGCCCGGTCGAAGTCGGCGCGCTCCTCGGCGGTGAGGCCGGCGAGGACCCGGCGGGCCTCGGCGAGCTTGCCCTCGACGACGCGCTTGTGGCGGGCGACCTCGGCCCGGCTGCGCTCCAGCTCGACCAGGGCCGTCCGGGCCTCGGACCGCTTCTGGCTCAGCCGGCGCTGCTCCCGGCGGAGCTCGCCGAGCGCGGCCCCCTGACGGGCGGTGATCCGGTCGAGCGCGGAGGCCCGGTCGAGGTAGGTGTCCGGGTCGGAGGAGAGCAGCAGGGCGAGGGCGGGGTCGATGCCGCCGGAGCGGTACTGGGCGCCGGCGACCGAACCGAGCGCGCCCCGCATGTGGTTGATGCGCTCCTGGCCCCGGGCGAGGCTGTCCTGGGCCTGGGAGACCGTCCGGCGCAGCGCGTCCGCCTTCTCGTCCGCCCGGTTGTAGCCCTCGGTGGCCTTCTCGGCCTCCTCGAAGAGGCGGTCCACCGTGGCACGGGTGGCCGCGGACCCGGCACCGGGGTCGGCGCTCGCGGGGACGGCCCCGAGGGTCGCCGCGGCGGTGGCCGCGGCGGCGGTGAGGACGGTGACCCTGACGGGTCGGCGGTGGGACGCCACGAATCGCGCTCCGTTCGGCTCGACGCTGACTGGCGCGGCAGACAGTAGCCGCTGATCACTCCGCGTCCAACGAAGGCACCGGGCACACAAAGTGACGCCCCGCCGGAGATCACAGGTCACCGGCGGGGCGTCAGGTCAGCTCGCGTCGCGGCGAACCACCCGATTGGGCGGTACGGCTGCGCGGGTCGCGTCGCGGCGGGTCAGCCGCCGATGCGGACTCCGAACTGGAACGTGCCCATGTAGTTCATGGACTCGTAGCGGACGTAGGCGCCCGGCTTGGGGGCGTGGAGGATCGTGTTGTTGCCCGCGTACAGACCCACGTGCGACAGGCCGTTGAAGAAGACCAGGTCGCCCGGCCGGAGCTGGCTGCGGCCGATCTTCGTGCCGTCGTTCTGCTGGGTGTAGGTGGTGCGGGTGAGGTCGACGCCGGCCTTGCCGTAGGCCCACTGGGTCAGACCCGAGCAGTCGAACGAGCCGGGGCCCTCCGCGCCGGGGTCGTACGGCATGCCGATCCGGGTGGCGGCGGCGCTGAGCGCGGCGGCACCGAAGCCGGAGGCGGCGGCCTCGTTGCCGAGGTCGAGCCGCTCGCCGGCGGCGCGGCTGGCGCGCTGCTCCTTCGCCCGCTCCTCCTGCTCCACCTTGGCCCTCTCGGCCGCGGTGAGGGTGTTCAGGAGCTTCTTCGCGTCGGCCAGCTTGTTCTGGTAGCTCTTCTTCTTGGCGCCGAGGGCCTTGCGGACGTCCTCGAGGTCGGCGAGCTTCGTCGTGGCCTCGGCGCGCTGCTGCGCGAGGCTGCGCTGCTTGGACTGGATCGAGGTGAGGACGTCGGCCTGCTGGGCACTCAGCTGGTCGATCGCGGACGCCTTGTCGAGGTAGGTGTCCGGGTCGGCCGAGAGGAAGAGCTGGAGGGCAGGGTCGATGCCGCCGGAGCGGTACTGGGCGCTGGCCACCGAACCGATCTGGTCGCGCAGGGTGTTGAGCTCCTGCTGACCGCGGGCCACCTTGTCCTGGAGGTTGCCGACCTCCTGCTGCAGCTTCCCGCGGCGCTCCTCGGCCTGGTTGTACTGCTCGATGGCCTCTTCGGCCTCGTGATGCAGCTTGTCGACCTTCGACTTGACCTCGTCGATCTTGGGCTTGGCGGGGGCCGCCTGGGCGCCCGTCTGGGCGGTGAGCGCTACGGCGGCGGCCGCGGTCGCGGTGAGTACGGTCACGCGCATGCGGCTCGGCTGCTTGGGTCGACGGTGGGACGCCACGAAGGCGAGCTCCTTCTTCCTCAGAGCCGCCCAACCGGTAAGGGGCAGGCGGTTCCTCCGCCGCCACCCCGGATGGGTGATCAACCGCGCGAAGGTTCGAGCCCCGACCCTAGTGACCAACTTGTGATCAGTTCAAATCCCACTGGCAAAAATATCGCCCACGGACCACTTAATTTACACGCACCACACAGCCAGTGATGGGCACTTGACGGTCCGCCCTCCAGAATTCGGGCATAAGACTCAAGAGTTGCGATGTGTGGTGATGCCTCAGGAGAGCCGCGAAAGCCGCTTCAGCAACAAGGCGGACGCCACGGGGCGCGCCCCGGCCTTCGCCACCCCGTCGGCCACCTCGCGGTCGGTGGAGACCACCACGACCGGCCGGCCCGGCGGCTCGGCCCGCACCAGCTGACGGATCAACTCGTCGGCGGTCACACCCGGCTTGGAGAACAGCACCCGCACCCCGCGCGGCGGCGCGAGGAGCACCGGGGCCGCCAGCTCCGCCCCGTCGAAGACACAGGTGACCTCGGCGCCCGAACGGGCCGCGAGGGCCGACAGGCTGCCCAGCAGCCGCAGCCGCTGCTTCTCCAACGGCATCGTGGGATAGCCGGTCTTGGTGACGTTGTAGCCGTCGACGACCAGATGGGCCTGCGGCAGCGCGAGGAGCTGGTCCAGCAGCGCCGGGTCGGTCTCGGAGAGCGCCCGCGCCGCGATGTCCTTCGGGGACATCCGCCCCGGCTCCACCGCGTCCACGGTGTCCGCCGGATGCACCGACACGGGGGGCAGCGCGAGTTCGCGACGCAGCCCCTGGGCGGCGTCGAGCACGGTGTCGAGCAGCAGCCGCAGCCGCATGTCCTCCACCGAGCGCCCCTCACGGGCGGTCCTGCGGCTCGCCTCCAGGGCGGCCTCGACCTCGCCGAGCCGGGCCTTGAGCCGCCGGCTCTCGCTCTCGGCGGACGACACCTGGGCGGCCGCCTCCGCCTTCGCGGCGTCGATCTCGCTCTGGACGCGGCGCAGCGCCGCCTCGCCGCGCTTCACGTCGCTCTGGGCGCTGCGCAGCTTGCGGTGAAGCGATTCCGCTTCCTTCCGGGCCGCCTCCAGATCGTGGCGCAACTGCTCGGTCTCGCCGCGCGAGCGGTCCCGGGCGGCGACGAGTTCCTCGCGCAGCCGCTCCAGCTCGCGCCGGCCCGCCTCGTCGGCCCGCTCGGCGTCGACGCGCAGGGCCTCCTCGCCCGCGGCGGCCACCAGCTTGACCCAGCCCGGCGGGCGCAGCACATAGGCCGCGGCCGCCACGTCGACGGGGTCGGCCGCGGCGGGCGGGGTGCCGGTCTCGACGGCTCCGGCCAGCTCGGGCTGGCCCTGCTTGAAGCGCTCGCCGATCCGCTGCCGGAACAGCGGGTCGCTCTCCAGGGCCGCCGCCATGGCGTTCCCGGCGAACTTGGCGCGCCGGCTCGCGGTGAACCGGGCGTACTGCCTCAGGGGTGCGGGCAGCTCCGCGACGGTCAGCCCGCCGAAGGCGTCGGCGACCAGCGCGACGACCCGCCGCCGTACGCCTTCCGGCAGTGGGTGGTCGAGCGTCTCGGCAGCGTCACCTGCCGCGCCGGCCGGCTCTCCACCGTGCGCGGGCTGCTCCACGATCCGTCACCCCTATGTCGTCCGCGCCGTCCCTCAGGAGGCGGCGCCCGGCCTGTCCACCAGTTCGATCTGATCCACCGCGTTGCACCAGCGACAGCGGACCGACTCGATGGTCTCACTGACCACCTGCCGCTCCTCGACCGTCGGGTCACCCGCGAGGTCCAGATGGACGTACTCCACGACCTTGGAGGAGCGCGTCACGTCGAATCGGGTCAGGTTGCCGCAGAGCGTGCAGCGCCACCGGGTGTCGGCGGTCGGCAGGGGAACCGTCGTCATCGTGCCGTCCTTCTTCCTGTTGCGTGGTACCAGGTGCGGGAGCCGCGGTGCGCCGTCGAACTGCGGTCGTACTGCCCGTTACCCTACGGCCTCGCCGGTACGCGGGGGCACGGCGAGGCACTCTGTCCAGTTCGGCCCCGGTACGCCATGATCTGTCCATGATCGACTGGCGAGGTGCGGCCCGTGCTGTCCTGGGGTCCTGGCGGGTCACCCGCGGTGGCCCCACGGTGACGTACGGACTGATCGCCGCCTGCTGTCTGCTCTTCGTGATCGGCCCGGTCTCCGGACTCAACCCGGCGTACGGCACGGGGGACGAGCTCCTCGCGGCACAGGGCGAGTACTTCCGGCGCTGGGGTGTCCTCCCCACCGAGCTGATGAGCGGCGAGCCCCGCGCCCTGCTCACCCCGCTCACCGCGCTCTTCGTCCACGGCAGCTGGCTCCACCTGCTGGGAAACATGCTGTTCCTGTACGTCTTCGGGGCGATGGCCGAGGAGCGCATGGGTCCCGTCGAGTTCGCCCTCTTCTACCTGGGCACGGGCTACCTCGCGCTGCTCGGGTACGCGGTGGCGCACGCGAACAGCGAGCAGACCCTGGTCGGGGCGTCCGGGGCGATCTCCGGGGTGCTCGGGGCCTTTCTCTTCCTCTTCCCGCGCTCCCGGGTCACCAGTCTCTTCCCGTTCCTCTTCTTCCTGCCGCTGCGCTTCCCGGCCTGGATCGTGCTGATCTTCTGGTTCGTGCTCCAGTGGCTGGCCGCGCGGGCGGCGGGCGCCGGTCCCGGGGTCGCCTATCTGGCCCATGTGGTGGGCTTCTCCGTCGGCTTCCTCTACGCCTGGGGGCGCTACCGGGGTGGGGATAGAGTGAAAGCCCAAACCGCGGCGACCGAGGGAGAAAGCCAGCCGTGATCACCGCGATCGTGCTCATCAAGACCAGCGTGGACCGCATCCCCGAGATCGCCGAGTCGATCGCCGGGCTCGACAGCGTCAGCGAGGTCTTCTCGGTGACCGGCACCTACGACCTCATCGCCATGGTCCGCGTGCCCCGTCACGACGACCTGGCGGACGTCATCCCCGGCAGCATCAGCAAGATCCCGGGCGTCGAGGCCACGGACACGCATGTCGCCTTCCGTACGTACTCCCAGCACGATCTGGAGGCGGCCTTCGCCATCGGTCTGGAGTCCTGAGACCTCGTTCACGGCACGGGTGAAGGGGGCCTCCCGCTCGGGAGGCCCCCTTCACCCGTACGAGTGAGTGATCAGCCGCGGTCCGGGACGCAGCGACCGTCCTCGGTACGGTACTTCCACTGGGCGCCGTCGCGGACGAGCTCCTTCACCGCGCCGACGAACCGCTCCACGTGCTCGTCCGGCGTACCGGCGCCGAAGCTCACCCGGATGGCGTTGAGCGACCTCTCCCCCGGGGCCGCCTCGGGGGCGCCGCACTCGCCCGGGTCCTGCGGGTCGCTCCCGAGCAGCGTGCGGACCAGCGGGTGGGCGCAGAAGAGACCGTCGCGGACGCCGATGCCGTATTCGGCGGAGAGCGCGGCGGCGAAGTGGGAGCTGTTCCAGCCCTCCACGACGAAGGAGATGACGCCGACGCGCGGCGCGTCGTCGCCGAACAGCGAGAGCACCTTGACCTCGGGCACCTGGGCGAGGCCGGCGCGCACCGTGTCGATCAGGTGCTGCTCGCGGGCGACCAGCTGGTCGAAGCCGGCCTCGGTGAGCGCCTTGCAGGCGGAGGCGATGGAGTAGACGCCGATGACGTTCGGGGAACCGGCCTCGTGCCGGGCCGCGGTGGTGTGCCACTCCACGTCCACACCACCGTCGGCCCGACGGGCCACCTTGCGGGAGGCGCCGCCGCCCGCGAGGTAGGGCTCGGAGTCCTGCAGCCAGTCGGCGCGGCCCGCGAGGACGCCGGAGCCGAAGGGCGCGTACAGCTTGTGCCCGGAGAAGGCGATCCAGTCCACGTCGAGCTCCTGGACGGAGACCGGGTGGTGGGGCGCGAGCTGGGCGGCGTCGAGCACGATCCGGGCACCGTGGGCGTGCGCGGCGGCGGCGAGCTCCTTCACCGGCCACAGCTCACCGGTGACGTTGGAGGCGCCGGTGACGCAGACCAGTGCGGGACCGTAGGGGTCGCGGTCGGCGAGGGCCCGCTCCAGGCCGGCGACGGCCTGCTGCGGGGTGCGCGGCGCGTTGAGGTAGGTGACGCGGGCGTCCCGCCAGGGCAGCAGCGAGGCGTGGTGCTCGGTCTCGAAGACGAAGACCTGGCAGTCGGCCGGGAGCGTGGCGGCGAGCAGGTTGAGCGAGTCGGTGGTGGAGCGGGTGAAGACGACCTGGTCGCCGGGGCGGCAGTCGAGGAACTCGGCGACGGTGACGCGGCTGTTCTCGAAGAGGTCGGTGGAGAGCTGGGAGAGGTACCCGGCGCCGCGGTGGACGCTGCCGTAGTAGGGGGCGTACGCGGCGACGTCGTCCCACACCCGCTGGAGGGCCGGCGCGCTGGCCGCGTAGTCGAGCGCCGCGTAGGTCACCTCGCCGCCGGTGACGAGCGGGACGGTGACGTCCCGGCCGAGCACGGGGAGCGGGGCGGCGCAGCAGGGATCGGCGGACTCTGCGGCGGTCTCGGCCGCGGTGGTCTCGACGAGGGTGACGGCGGTCTCGACGGTGGCGACGGCGGCGTCAGGGCGTGCGGACATGGCGGTATCTCCCGGCGGGCGGTGCGGAATGGCTTCGGTGATCCCGTACGCGGCCGGAGACGGCGGGGTACGGGTGAGATGCCTCGGAAGACACGGGTGCACGGGGGCACGGGGAGACTCAGGGGTACACGGGGTACGCGGAAGTGACCCTGATCCGATGATCCGAGGGTGAAGAGGGGGCGTACTCGCCCTATCGCATTCGCTTGCTCACGGAAAAAGCTCCTCGAGAGACCAGGACCCCTGGTGTTCGAGGGGTCCGCGCTTGCCGTAGACCTCGCTGCCTACGGCCTGGTCATCACCCGGGGCACCCCGCCACGGACGGAGGGTTGCCGGACAGCAAGCCGGGGCCAAAACGCTGTCACTCGTGACCTGTAGAGCATCCTGCCACATGATCGCCGAAGCGCAAGACCCCGGTCCGCATGCTGGACCGGGGTCATGGGTGCACGACGTGCGAGGGTCAGGCGTTGCTGGCGGCGACCCAGCGTTCCAGGGCCCGGCGGGCCTCGCCGGAGTCGATCGCCTCCGCGGCCTTCTCGATGCCGGCGCGGATCTGCTCCACCAGGGTGCCGTCCCCCGGCGCGAGCGCGGTCAGCGCCGCCGCCGAGTTGAGCAGCACCGCGTCCCGTACCGGACCGGTCTCCCCCGCGAGCAGCCGGCGGGCCACGTCGGCGTTGTACGAGGCGTCCGCGCCGCGCAGCGCCTCCACGGGGACGAGGTCGATGCCGACGTCCCGGGGGTCGAAGGCCTCCTCCCGCACCGAACCGTCGCGGACCACCCAGACCCGTGAGGTGGCGGTGGTGGTCAGCTCGTCGAGGCCGTCGTCGCCGCGGAAGACGAGCGCGGAGGAGCCGCGCTCGGCGAGCACCCCGGCGACGATGGGCGCCACCCGGGCGTCGGCGACACCGGTCGCCTGGGACCGGACGCGGGCCGGATTGGTGAGCGGACCGAGGAAGTTGAAGACGGTCCGGATGCCGAGCTCCTTGCGGGCCGTCGCCACGTGGCGCAGCGCCGGGTGGAACTTCACGGCGAAGCAGAAGGTGATCCCGGCCTCTTCGGCGACCTCGACGACCCGCTTCGGGGTCAGGTTCAGATTGACGCCGAGCTTCTCCAGGACGTCGGAGGCACCGGAGGCGGAGGACGCGGCCCGGTTGCCGTGCTTGACGACCTTGGCGCCGGTGCCGGCCACGACGATCGCCGACATGGTGGAGATGTTGACGGTCTTGGCGCCGTCGCCGCCGGTGCCGACGATGTCGACGGTGGCGCCGGGCACCTCGATCGTGTTCGCGTGCTCGTACATGGTGCGGACGAGGCCGGTGATCTCCTCGACGGTCTCGCCCTTGGCGCGCAGGGCCACGACGAAGCCGGCGATCTGGGCGTCGGTGGCCTCGCCGCGCAGGATCCGGTCCATGGCCCAGGCGGTGTCCTCCGCGCTCTGGTCGCGGCCGGACAGCAGACCGTCCAGGACGACGGGCCAGGAGCGGCCCGCCGACGTAGGTCCTCCAGCGGGGGTCGCAGCGCTCATGGCAGCTCCTGGTCAGTCCGTAACGGCTAGGGCTCCACCCTATCGACCCCCGGGGACGGCAAAGAGCCCCGTCCATCGAATGGACGGGGCTCTCACCGTGGCGACTTGTCGAAAGTCAGGAGTTCAGGTGATCAGTGGTGGCCGTGGCCGCTCTGGATCTCCTTGTACTCCTCGACCGTGGGCTTGGCGATCTGGCTGTCGCCGCCGTAGTAGCCCTTGTTGAGCTTGACCCGGAGCTTCTCCATGCGCCCGATCTTGCGCTCCACGCCGTTCTCGTCGACGGCCGGCGGAAGCGCCGCCGCGTCGTACTGCTCGTGCGCGGTGAGACGGTGCAGCTCGCCCTGGCTGAGCGGCTCGTGGATCTCGACGAACTCACCGTGCGGCAGGCGCTTGATGATGCCGGACTCGCGACCGTGCAGCACCTTGTCCTTGTCGCGGCGCTGGAGGCCGAGGCAGATCCGCTTGGTGACGATGAACGCGATGACCGGACCGACGAAGAAGAAGATCCGCACGAACCAGGTGATCGAGTTGAGCGACAGGTGGAAGTGGGTCGCCCAGAGGTCGTTTCCACCACCCACGAGCATGATCATGTACGCGGTGATCCAGGCGACACCGAAACCGGTGCGCGTCGGAGCGTTGCGCGGGCGCTGCGCGATGTGGTGCTCGCGCTTGTCGCCGGTGATCCACGACTCGATGAACGGGTAGACCGCGATGGCCGCGAGGACCGCCGGGAAGATCGCCAGCGGGATCATCACGCCCAGGACGAGCGTGTGGCCCCAGAGGTTGATCTCCCAGCCCGGCATGACTCGGATCAGACCCTCGGCGAAGCCCATGTACCAGTCGGGCTGGGCGCCGGTGGACACCTGGTCCGGGCGGTACGGGCCGATGGCCCAGATCGGGTTGATCGAGGCGATCGCGGAGATGACCGCGATGACACCGAAGACCAGGAAGAAGAAGCCTCCGGCCTTGGCCATGTAGACCGGCAGCAGCGGCATGCCCACGACGTTCTTGTTCGTGCGGCCGGGGCCCTCGAACTGCGTGTGCTTGTGGAAGAACACCAGGATGAGGTGGGCCACCACGAGACCGAGCATGATGCCGGGCAGCAGCAGGATGTGGGCCGAGTAGAACCGGGCCACGAAGTCGCCGCCGGGGAACTCCCCGCCGAACAGGAACATCGACAGGTACGTGCCGATGACCGGCACGGACAGGATCGCGCCCTGCATGAAGCGGACACCGGTGCCGGAGAGCAGGTCGTCCGGGAGCGAGTAACCGGTGAAACCGGTGAACATGCCCAGGAAGAACAGCAGGAAGCCGAACAGCCAGTTGATCTCACGGGGCTTGCGGAACGCACCCGTGAAGAACACGCGCATCATGTGCACGAACATGCCGGCGAGGAAGATCAGCGCCGCCCAGTGGTGGATCTGCCGGATCAGCAGACCACCGCGCACCTCGAACGAGATGTGCATGGTCGAGTTGAACGCCTCGGACATCAGCTGTCCCTGGAGCGGGACGTACGGTCCGACGTACTCCACCTCGTTCATCGACGGGTGGAAGAACATCGTCAGATAGACGCCCGTCAGGATGATGATGAGGAAGCTGTAGAGGCAGATCTCGCCCAGCATGAAGGACCAGTGGTCCGGGAAGATCTTCCGCATGTTGGCCTTGGCCAGCGTGTAGATCCCCAGGCGACCGTCTGCCCAGTCGGCGACCCGCTCACCGGCGGGCGCTTTCTTCGTATCGGTCACGGTGCTCATCCGCGCTCCCAGAAGGAAGGACCGACGGGCTCGTCGAAGTCGCCGAGCGCCTCCAGGAAGCCCTTGTCGTTCACGCCGATCCGCAGCTGCGGGAGGGCGTGACCGGCCGGGCCGAAGATGACGCGGGCGCCGTCGGAGAGGTCGAAGGTGGACTGGTGGCACGGGCAGAGGACGTGGTGCGTCTGCTGCTCGTACAGGGAGATCGGGCAGCCCACGTGGGTGCAGATCTTCGAGAAGGCGACGATGCCCTCGTGCGACCACTCGAGCTCGCGCTTGTCCTTGATGTCCTCCGGCTGGATCCGGACGATCATCAGGGCGGCCTTGGCGATCTCGGTCTGGAAGTGGTGGTCGTGCTCCGAGAGGCCCTCGGGCATCGCGAAGGTCAGCGATCCGACCGCGACGTCCTCGGGACGCAGCGGCTCGTGCGTGTTCATGTTGATGAGCTGAAGCCCCTTGGCCCACATCGTGGTCCGGAGCTTCTTCTCGGGCAGCGGGCCCATGTCACGCAGCAGCACGATGCCGGAGAGCGGAACGAGCGACAGCGCGCCGAACATCGTGTTGCGGATGAGCTTGCGACGGCCCATGCCCGACTCGGCGGCACCGGCCGCGAAGTCCGACATGACCTTCGCCTTGGTCTCGGCGTCGGCCGCGATCGGGTGCCGCTCGTCCGCGATCTCGACGTCGGACATCAGGGTGCGGGCCCAGTGGACCGCGCCCGCGCCGATGAAGAAGAGCGCGAGACCCAGGGTCCAGCCCAGTGCGAAGTTGAGCGCGGACACCCGGCCGAAGGGCCAGATGTACACGATCTTGTCGACCGGGAAGATCACGTACGAGGCGATGAAGCCGATCGTGGCCAGCATCGACAGCGTGAACATGAACGCCACCGCGCGCTCGGACCGACGTGCGGCCCGCTCGTCGATGTCCTGGATGCGGGGCTTGTGGGGCGGGAGGCCCGGGTCGGCGAACGGGTCGTCGGCGACCTTCACCGCGCCGTGCGCGGTGTCCTGCCCTGCCGGCAGGTTCTCTTCTGGAATCTCTTGGCTACTCATGACTTCTTGGCCTTAGCGGTGTGGGCCGCGACCCAGACGGCAACTGCGATCAGCGCACCCAGGCCGAAGACCCAGGCGAACAGGCCCTCGGAGACGGGGCCGAGGCCACCGAGCGAGAGACCGCCCGGGCTGTCGGCCTTCTCGCCGTTGACGGCCTGGACGTACGCGATGATGTCCTTCTTCTCCTTCTCCGGCATGGTCGTGTCCGGGAAGGAGGGCATGTTCTGCGGGCCGGTCTGCATGGCCTCGTAGAGGTGCTTCGGGCTCACGCCTTCGAGGGTCGGGGCGTACTTGCCGTAGGTCAGCGCGCCACCCTCACCGGTGAAGTTGTGGCACTGGGCACAGTTGGTGCGGAACAACTCGCCACCCTTGGCGATGTCGGCACCGTCAGGGCTGTACTGGCTCTCGGTCGGCGTGATCGCACCGGCACCGAGAGAAGCGACGTACGCCGCGAGCTGATCGATCTCAGCCTGCGAGTAGATGGTCTTCTTCTTCGGGACCTGGGCGCCCGGCTGCTGGGCCGGCATGCGGCCCGTGCCGACCTGGAAGTCGACGGCGGCCGAACCGACGCCGACGAGGGAGGGGCCGTCAGTGGTGCCCTGACCGCCGGTTCCGTGGCAGCTGGCGCAGCCGACGGAGTAGAGCTTCTTCCCCTCCTCGATGGCGAGGGACTGGGCGGTTTCATCGGCCTTCGCCGTGCCCGCGGGCGCGAACGCGGCGTACAGCCCCCCAGTGGCCGCCAGCGCGAGAAGTAGGACGACGACCGCCGCCAGCGGATGGCGTCGTCGTGCGGAGAGCTTTTTCACGGATTACCCCGGTGTCAGGATCTTCTGCGTCGATGCTTGCTGGATGTCTCGGTCCGCCGTGTCGGCGGCGCCGACTACTTGATCATGTAGATCGTGGCGAAGAGGCCGATCCAGACGACATCGACGAAGTGCCAGTAGTAGGACACGACGATGGCGGCGGTTGCCTGCTCGTGAGTGAACCTCTTGGCGGCGTACGTCCGGCCGAGGACCAGCAGGAAGGCGATGAGACCGCCCGTCACGTGCAGGCCGTGGAAGCCGGTGGTCAGGTAGAACACGGAGCCGTACGGGTCCGACGAGAGCGAGAGGCCCTCGTGCTTCACCAGCTCGGTGTACTCGAAGACCTGTCCGCCGATGAAGATCGCACCCATCACGAACGTGATGATGAACCACGACCGGAGCTTCTTCACGTCGCCCCGCTCCGCGGCGAAGACGCCGAGCTGGCAGGTGAGTGAGGAGAGCACCAGGATCGTGGTGTTGGTCGCCGAGAACGGGAAGTTCAAGGCCGAGGCCTTTTCCGCCCAGAACTCTGCGCCCATCACCGATCGAAGGGTGAAGTACATCGCGAAGAGGGCCGCGAAGAACATCAGCTCGGAGCTCAACCAGATGATGGTTCCGACGCTGGTGAGGTTCGGTCGATTGACCGACGGGTGCGCGTGCCCTGTTTCTACTGTCGTTACTGTCGCCACGACCGACATTATGTCGGTCGCTTATCCCGCCCTCACTCCGGGGGGTGCCGTTCGGAGTGTCAGAGGGGTGTGTCCAGCCCGAACGGCCCAGTGCGCGGGCCCCCCGGCACCCTTCGAACAGGTGTTGAACGGGTGTTGACGGGGTGTGGACCGGAGTAGCATCCGCGCATCGGTCGACGACGACCCACCCGCCTTCCCAGCCGGAGGAACGATGCAGTCGAGTGCCACGGTCCTGGTCTACAGCGACGACGCGAACACCCGCGAGCAGGTACGGCTGGCGGCCGGGCGCAGGCCCGCGTCGGACGTCCCCCCGGTCGAGTTCGTGGAGTGCGCGACGCTGCCGGCGGTGCTGAAGCGCCTGGACGAGGGCGGCATCGACGTGTGTGTCCTGGACGGCGAGGCGGTGCCCGCGGGCGGCATGGGCGTCTGCCGGCAGATCAAGGACGAGGTCTTCCACTGCCCGCCGGTGCTGCTGCTCATCGGCCGCCCGCAGGACGCCTGGCTGGCCACCTGGAGCCGCGCGGACGCCGCGGTCACCCTTCCGGTGGAACCGGTCGAGTTCGCGGCGTCCTTGGCCTCCCTGATCCGCTCGCGCCTGTCGATCGACGCGTGAGCTGATCAGATCGAGGGCCTGAGGCGGGCCTTCTCCGTGGAGGCCACCGGGTTGCCGGCGGCCTCCACCAGGGCACTGCCCTCGCGCCACTTGGCCCACGGCAGGTTCCAGTCGCCGAAGCCGTTGCCGAAGGTGTCCATCGTGTTGCCGAAGCTGTTGACGACGCGGACGATGTCGCCGGGGCGGACGGTCTCGTAGAACCAGGCCGCGTTCCCCGTCGACATGCCGACACAGCCGTGGCTGACGTTCGCCACGCCCTGCGAGCCGACCGACCAGGGCGCGGCGTGGACGTACTCACCGCTCCAGGTGACCCGGGTGGCGTAGTAGACCGGCAGGTCGTACGACTCCGAGCTGCCCTCCGCGATGCCGATGCTGGTGCCCCGCATCCGGACGTAGTACTCCTTGCCGAGCACCACTTTGATGCCGTTTCGGGTGGAGAAGCCCGGCTTGCCGGTGGTCACCGGAATGGTATTGATCACTTCTCCGTTGCGCCGCACGGTCATGTAGTGCGACCCGGCGTCCGCGACGGCCTCGATCCGGTCGCCGATCGTGAGCTTCAGCGGCTTGGACGCGCCGCCGTAGAGCTTGTCGCCGACCTTGAGGCCGTCCAGGTTGCCGGTGACCGTGACGCTCGCGCCGGCCGGCCAGTACTCCTTCGGGCGGAAGTGCAGCTTCTTGTCGTCCACCCAGTACCAGGCGCCCTCGACGGACGGCGTGGAGCGGACCTTGAGCGCCCGCTCGACGACGGCACGCGCCTTGCGGTCCTTGACAGGGAGGCTGAGGTCGGCCGTGATGGGCTGTCCGACGCCGTATGTGCCCGTCTCCGGGCCGAAGGTCGCGGTCAGCGCCCGTTTGGCCGGGGCCGTCTCGAAGGTGAACGTACGGGCGCCTGGAGCGCCGTCCTCGTCCTCGGTGGCGACGCGGACCGTGTAGCGGGCGCCGGCCGCCAGGGCGGCCGTGGAGCGCCAGCGCTGCCCGTCCGCGGTGAGTTCGCCCGCCAGGTGGTGGCCGGACGCGTCTATGGCGGTGACGTCGGTGATCCTGCCGTCGTCGCCCTTGGTGGTGACCTCCAGGGCCTTCTCCGGGTCCGCCTTGGCGCCGTCCTCGGGGGCGCTGACCGCGAGCTGGTCCGCCGCGTCATACGCCCTCGCCGACAGCGGATGGCCGTCGGAGCCCGCACACGCCGAGGCGACTGCGGTGACGGTGACGGCCAGAAGAGTGCAACTCAGAACAGTCCGAATGCGCGGCGTGTCGTTCATGACTTCACGCTAAGGACAATCCTCGCTCCCAGCGCGCCGAGTGCTGCAAAAGAGGGGCCCGGACACTTCGGTGACGAAGTGTCCGGGCCCCTCGGGTGCTCCGGTGGGGAGCGGGGTACCGCTACTGGTTCTGGTTCTCGCCGCGGTAGAACTCGAAGACCCAGCCGAACAGGCCGACGAGGATCAGCGGGGCGGAGAAGTACAGGATCCACCAGCCCATCGCGATGGCGAGGAAGGCGAGCGCACCGCCGACGGCCAGCGACAGCGGCTGCCAGCTGTGCGGGGCGAAGAAGCCCACTTCACCGGCCTCGTCCGCGACGTCGGCCTCCTTGTCGTCCTGCGCCATCGCGTCGACACGCTTGGCCGTGAAGGCCAGGTAGTAGCCGATCATGATGGACAGGCCGAACGCCAGGAACAGCGCCGTCGTACCGACCGGCTCCTTCGACCACACGCCGTACAGGACGGCCATGGCAAGGATGAAGACGCTCAGCCAGATGAACATCTTGCCCTGGATCTTCACTTGCCGGCCTCCTTGCCGCCCGCGAGGGCCTCGGCCACGTGACCCTTGTTCTCGAGCTGGTCGAGAGCCGCGATCTCAGGGTGGTGCAGATCGAACGCCGGGGATTCCGAACGGATCCGCGGCAGGGTGAGGAAGTTGTGCCGCGGCGGCGGGCAGGACGTCGCCCATTCGAGCGAACGGCCGTAGCCCCACGGGTCGTCGACCTCGATCTTCTTGCCGTACTTGGCGGTCTTCCAGACGTTGTAGAGGAACGGCAGGATCGACAGACCGAGCAGGAAGGAGGAGATCGTCGAGATCGTGTTCAGCGCGGTGAAGCCGTCGGCGTCGAGGTAGTCCGCGTAACGACGCGGCATGCCCTCGGCACCGAGCCAGTGCTGCACGAGGAACGTGCCGTGGAAGCCGATGAACAGCGTCCAGAACGTCATCTTGCCGAGCCGCTCGTCCAGCATCTTGCCCGTGAACTTCGGCCACCAGAAGTGGAAGCCGGCGAACATCGCGAAGACCACGGTGCCGAAGACGACGTAGTGGAAGTGCGCGACGACGAAGTACGAGTCGGAGACGTGGAAGTCCATCGGCGGCGAGGCCAGGATGACACCGGTCAGACCACCGAAGGTGAAGGTGATCAGGAAGCCGATCGTCCACAGCATCGGTGTCTCGAAGGACAGTGAGCCCTTCCACATCGTTCCGATCCAGTTGAAGAACTTCACGCCTGTCGGTACGGCGATGAGGAACGTCATGAAGGAGAAGAACGGGAGGAGCACGCCACCGGTGACGTACATGTGGTGCGCCCACACGGTCACGGAGAGACCGGCGATCGCGATGGTCGCGGCCACCAGACCGATGTAGCCGAACATCGGCTTGCGGCTGAAGACCGGGATGACCTCGGAGATGATGCCGAAGAACGGCAGCGCGATGATGTACACCTCTGGGTGGCCGAAGAACCAGAAGAGGTGTTGCCAGAGCAACGCTCCACCGTTGGCCGCGTCGAAGACGTGTGCACCGAACTTGCGGTCCGCCTCCAGGGCGAACAGCGCGGCCGCGAGGACCGGGAAGGCGAGCAGGACCAGCACACCGGTCAGCAGCACGTTCCAGGTGAAGATCGGCATGCGGAACATCGTCATGCCCGGAGCGCGCATGCAGATGATCGTGGTGATGAAGTTGACCGAACCGAGGATCGTGCCGAAGCCGGAGAAGGCCAGACCCATGATCCACATGTCGGCGCCGACACCCGGCGAGCGGACGGCGTCCGACAGCGGGGAGTAGGCGAACCAGCCGAAGTCGGCCGCACCCTGCGGGGTGAGGAAGCCGGCCACCGCGATGATCGAGCCGAAGAGGTACAGCCAGTACGCGAACATGTTCAGCCGCGGGAACGCCACGTCGGGCGCGCCGATCTGCAGCGGCATGATCCAGTTGGCGAATCCGGCGAACAGCGGCGTCGCGAACATCAGCAGCATGATCGTGCCGTGCATCGTGAACGCCTGGTTGAACTGCTCGTTCGACATGATCTGCGTACCCGGACGGGCCAGCTCGGCGCGCATGAAGAGCGCCATGAGTCCGCCGATGCAGAAGAAGACGAACGACGTGACCAGGTACATCGTCCCGATCGTCTTGTGATCGGTGGTGGTCAGCCACTTGATCACGACGTTGCCGGGCTGCTTGCGCCGTACGGGCAGCTCGTTCTCGTACGAGTCCTCAGCTGCGGCGGCACCCTGGGTTTCGTTGTGGATGCTCACAGTTGGTTCTTCTCCGCATTCCTGGCCGGGTCCGTCTGCTCGATGCCAGACGGGATGTAGCCGGTCTGCCCCTTCTCGGCCAGCTCCTTCAGGTGCTGCTGGTAGCGCTCCGGGGAGACCACCTTGACGTTGAAGAGCATCCGGGAGTGGTCGACACCGCACAGCTCGGCGCACTTGCCGAGGAAGGTGCCTTCCTGCGTCGGGGTGACCTCGAAGGAGTTCGTGTGACCCGGGATGACGTCCTGCTTCATGAGGAAGGGGACCACCCAGAAGGAGTGGATGACGTCACGGGAGGTCAGGACGAACCGGACCTTCTCGCCCTTCGGCAGCCACAAGGTCGGGCCCGGGTTGCCGGTCTGCGGGTTGCGGTCACCGGGGATACCGGCGTCGTAGACGCCGCCGGCGTTGTCCGGGAACTGGTCCAGGAACTTGTCCGGAATGGCCGCAAGGTTCTTGTCCGTCTTGGCGTCGCCCTTCACACCGGGCACGTTCTCGACGTAGTTGAAGCCCCAGCTCCACTGGTAGCCGACCACGTTGACCGTGTGGGCCGGCTTCGGGGAGAGCTCGAGGAGCTTCGACTCGTCGCGCGCGGTGAAGTAGAAGAGCACCGAGACGATGATGAGCGGGGTGACCGTGTACAGCGCCTCGATGGGCATGTTGTAACGGGTCTGCGGAGGTACCTCGACCTTGGTCCTGCTCCGCCGGTGGAAGATGGCGGACCAGATGATCAGGCCCCACACCAGGATTCCGGTGATGAGCGCGGCCGCCCACGAGCCCTGCCACAGGGAGAGGATCCGAGGAGCCTCTTCCGTGACGGGGGTGGGCATACCAAGGCGGGGGAAGTCTTCCCAGTTGTACGAGCAGCCCGTGGCTGTCGCCAGGATCAGGCCCGCAGTCAGCACCTGCGGCAGCTTCCGCCGCATCGGGCGCCGCGACGAGCGGTCGGAGCCGTTGGGACTCACGTAGCGCCTTCCCGAGAGTCTCGGCCCGCGTTGGTCGGCCACGGCCGTCCGTCTCGCTGGTCGGTCGCCGCCCCGGCCGCGGGCAGGGGTTTGGATGTTTATGCGGACCAAACCCTACTGGACGCTATTTGGGGTCGCGCGGGGAGGGTGCCCAACGCGCCGTCCGAGTCCCCGAAGGGGTGGACTCCGGGGTTCCGGAGGGGGGCCGGACGCGTCCGTTCGGCGGTCTGCCGGTGTACGGCGACGCGGTTCTGACGAGGGCTCACGGAGGCGGGTGAGCAGGTGGGGCGGGGAGCGGTGGCGGCCGAGCGGGGGCATGCGGCGGACGGACCGGGGGTGCGCTGCGGGCGTGCGGCGGACGGGCCGAGGGGTGCGCTGCGGGCGCGCGGCGGACGGGCCGGGGGGCTCGCGACGGGCCCGGCCCGGGTCGGCCGCGGGCCCACTCCGGACCGGCCATGGGCTCGCCCCGGACCGGCCACGGACGTGCTGCGGCCTGGCCCCGGACGCACTGCGAGCCTGGCCGCGGGCGCGCTGTGAGCCTGGCCGCGGCCTGCCCCCGGCCGCGCAGGGGACTGAATCGGCGACCCGTCGCGGAGCTCTCCCCGGGTGGTCGAAGGGCGGCCGCGCCCAGGCCCTACCGTGGGCGGATGCCGTACTTCGACGCCGCGTCCGCCGCCCCGTTGCACCCCGTCGCCCGCCAGGCGCTGCTCGCCTCCCTCGACGAGGGCTGGGCCGATCCGGCCCGACTGTACCGGGAGGGGCGGCGCGCCAGGCTGCTGCTCGACGCCGCGCGGGAGGCCGCGGCGGAGGCCGTGGGCTGTCGCCCCGACGAGCTCGTATTCACTCCTTCGGGGACGCGCGCGGTTCACGCGGGAATCTCGGGAGCTCTCGCGGGGCGTCGGCGTGTCGGAAACCGGCTCGTGGTCTCCGCGGTCGAACACTCCTCCGTACTGCACGCGGCCGAGAGTCACGCGTCGGCGGGCGGAGCGGTGACGGAGGTTCCGGTGGCGCGGACGGGGGCGGTGGACGCGGACGTGTTCGCGGCCGCGCTCGACTCCGGGGACGCGGGCCAGGCCGCCCTGGCGTGTCTCCAGTCGGCCAACCACGAGGTGGGGACCGAGCAGCCGGTGGCGTTGGCGGCCGAGGCCTGCCGGGCGGCGGGCGTGCCGCTGCTCGTGGACGCGGCCCAGTCGCTGGGCTGGGGGCCGGTGGAGGGCGGCTGGTCGCTGCTCGCGGCGAGCGCGCACAAGTGGGGCGGGCCGGCGGGGGTGGGGCTGCTCGCCGTACGGAAGGGGGTGCGGTTCGCGCCTCAAGGCCCGTCGGACGAGCGGGAGTCGGGCCGGGCGCCCGGCTTCGAGAACCTGCCGGGGATCGTGGCGGCGGCGGCCTCGCTGCGGGCGGTACGGGCGGAGGCGGCGGCCGAGGGGGCGCGGCTGCGGGCCCTGGTGGACCGGATCCGGGCGCGGGTGCCGGAGCTGGTCCCGGACGTGGAGGTGGTGGGCGACCCGGTGCGGCGGCTGCCCCACCTGGTGACCTTCTCCTGTCTGTACGTGGACGGGGAGACGTTGTTGCACGAGCTGGACCGGGAGGGATTCTCCGTTTCGTCCGGTTCGTCGTGTACGAGCTCGACGCTGACGCCCAGCCATGTGCTGCGCGCGATGGGGGTGCTGAGCGAGGGGAACGTCCGGGTGTCGCTGCCGGTCGGCACGGCGGAGGAGGACGTGGACCGCTTCCTGGATGTGCTGCCGGTGGTGGTGGCGGGGGTACGGGAGCGGCTCGGCGCGCCGGCGACGTCGCCGGCGGCCGCGCCGGGGCCGGACTCCTTGGTGGTGGACGCGCTCGGCCGGCGCTGCCCGATCCCGGTGATCGAACTGGCGAAGGTCATCGGGGACGTGCCGGTGGGCGGGACGGTGACGGTCCTGGCGGACGACGCGGCGGCGCGGCTGGACATTCCGGCGTGGTGCGAGATGCGGGGGCAGGAGTATGTGGGCGAGTCGCCTGCGGCGGGGGGTGGGGTGGCGTACGTGGTGCGACGCGTGAGCTGACACGCCGCCCGCCCACCGCCCCGTGCCGGTTACTTGCCCCCGCCGCTTGCGGCGCCCCGCGCGCGCCGGTTGCTTGCCCGCCCGCCTGCGGCGCCCCGTGCGCTTCGCGGGGTGCTGCCCCCGCCACGCCGGGCCGCCCGTGCGGGCTGCGCCCGCGCCACCCCCACCCGCCGTGCGGGCACACGCCCCGCCTCGCCACCCGCCGTGCGGGCTGCGCCCGCCGCCCTCGCCACCCCCGTGTGGGCAATCGTCCCGCTGGGCGGGACGGGTGGGCACACGGGACGGCGCGCTCGGCGGCGCCTCCGCCCCTTGTGCCTGGACCCGCACCCCCTGTGCGCCGCACCTGTGGTGCGGGTTCAGGCGCGGAAGCCTAGGCCCGGCAAAGGGGCGCCGTTCCGTTGTGCCCACCCGTTCCGCCCCAGCGGAACGACTGCCCACAACGGGGTGGGCGGCGGGCGGTGCCCACCGTCCCGGGACGGTGGGCACCCCGGCAGGTGAGCTCCGCCTCGGCGGGGACGAACGCCCACAACGAGGTGGGCGGCGGGCGGGGGCGCGCGCCCGGCGGGTGGGCACCGCCTGGGGGTCCCCCGGGCGGAGTCTGGGGGAGGAACGAAGGCCCACAACGAGGGGCGGCTGAGGGCACCGCTCCGGCGGAGCGCGTGGCCGCAGCCGGGCGGGGCGCCCGGGTGCCGGCCGGCAGTGGGCGGGCGCGGGCCGGTGGGCGGCAGGCCCGCGCCCGGCCGGGGGCGTCAGGCCAGGTGGGACTGGACTTCCGTCGCCGCCTCTTCGCCGTACGCCTTCTTGAAGCGGTCCATGAAGTTCGTGCGCCGCAGCGTGTACTCCTGCGTGCCCAGCGTCTCGATGACCAGCGTCGCCAGCATGCAGCCCACCTGAGCCGCACGCTCCAGCCCCACACCCCACGACAGACCCGTCAGGAAGCCCGCGCGGAACGCGTCGCCGACGCCCGTCGGGTCGACCTTCGCCGTCTCCTCCGCGCAGGCGACCTCGATCGGCGTGTCGCCGACGCGCTCGATGCGCACACCGCGCGAGCCGAGCGTGGTGACGCGGTGGCCGACGCGGGAGAGGATCTCGGCGTCGGTCCAGCCCGTCTTGGACTCGATGAGGCCCTTCTCGTACTCGTTGGAGAAGAGGTACGTGGCGCCGTCCAGGAGCGTGCGGATCTCGTCGCCGTCCATCCGCGCGATCTGCTGCGAGAAGTCCGCGGCGAAGGGGATGCCCCGCGTCTTGCACTCCTCCGTGTGGCGGAGCATCGCCTCGGGGTCGTCGGCGCCGATGAGGACGAGGTCGAGCCCGCCCACCCGGTCGGCGACGGCCTTGAGCTCGATCAGCCGGGCCTCGCTCATCGCGCCCGTGTAGAAGGAGCCGATCTGGTTGTGGTCCTTGTCCGTGGTGCAGACGAAGCGGGCCGTGTGCAGGACCTCGGAGATGCGGACCGAGCCGGTGTCGACGCCGTGGCGGTCGAGCCAGCCGCGGTACTCGTCGAAGTCGTAGCCGGCCGCGCCCACCAGGATCGGGGTGCCGCCGAGCTGGCCCATGCCGAAGCAGATGTTGGGGCCGACGCCGCCGCGCCGGACGTCGAGGTTGTCGACGAGGAAGGAGAGGGACACCGTGTGCAGCTGGTCGGCCACCAGCTGGTCGGCGAACCGGCCGGGGAAGGTCATGAGGTGGTCGGTGGCGATGGAGCCGGTGACTGCGATACGCACGGCGGGGTGCTCCTGCGGGAAGGCGGCAATGACGGACATTCACGCTACCGGCTGGTGGCCTCACTGCCGAACAGTGGAAACTACCCCAGAGTAGGCCTTTTCCCCGGGGGCGTGCGGTGCATACGGTGCGCCCATGACCATCTACCCCGCTTCACGTGAGCGACACGAGTCCGAGCCGAGCCTCGCCGACCTGCGGGGCGACGGCGCACGGATGGCTCCGCACTGGGTGACTCCGGTCGCCCCCGCGCCCGCTCCGGTCTCCCCCGCGCTGATCCACGGGGTCGTCGTCCCGGCGGCCTCGGCACGGCTCATCGAGGCGACCACCGAATACGGCGGCTGACGGACGGAACCGTCCGCGCACCCGCTCCGTCCCATCGGCGTCCGGTCGAGACGAGGGAGCGTTGCGGTGAGCGGTACGGAGAACGTACGGAGGCGGCGGAGCGTCATCGCCGCCTCGGTGGCGGCGGGTGTGCTGCTCGCCGGGGGCGGTGGCGTCTACCTCGCCACCACGGCATCCGGTGACGGCACCGGCGCGGGCGCGGCCGCCAAGGCCGCCGACGCCGGTCCGCCGGCCCCGCTGCGCCTGGAGGGCGGCAGCGGCGACGCCACCGACGGTGGCGACACACGGGGCGGCCCGGGCATCGCGCCCGGCGAGCCTGACCCCGGGGGCGGCCCGAACGGGACCGTCTACACAGCCAAGGGCCCACTCCCCCAAGGGCCCTCCTCGGCCGCGGTCCACCGGCCCGAGGGCCTGGTCACCTCGGCGGAGGTGACCAGGCTGGCCGAAGCGCTGGGCATCTCCGGGAGTCCCTCGCTGGTGGGCGAGGTCTGGACGATCCGGCCCGAGAAGGACGGTTCGGGAGCCCGCCTCGACGTGGCGCGGAAGGCGCCCGGGAACTGGACGTACTCCTGGTACGACGGCGGTCCGGCCGGCGACGCCTGCCTCAAGGGCAAGGCCTGCCCGCCGCCGGGCGAGTCGAAGCCCGCGCCGGGCGGTACGCCGCTGAGCGAGGCGGCGGCGAAGGCGGCGGCCGCGCCGATCCTGAAGGCGCTCGGCCAGGACGACGCCAAGGTCACCGCGACCGGTGTGGTGAACGGTTCGGTACGGGTGGTCAACGCCGATCCGGTGGTGGGCGGACTGCCGACGTACGGCTGGTCGACGGGGCTGCACATCGCGCGGGACGGCCGGGCGGTCGCCGGGAGCGGGACGCTCAAGGATCCGGCCGAGGGCGCCGCGTACCCGGTGATCGGGGCGGCGAAGGCGCTCGCCGCGCTGAACGAGGACGCGAAGGGCACCGGCCCGATCGGCATCGGGCACTGCCCCACGGCCCCGCCCGGTGTGGACGGGAACGGGAAGACCGAGGACACCCGGACCGGCGGAAAGCCGGCGCCCGGGCACGTCGAGCCCACTCCGCCCTGCCAGACGATCGTGGACAGGGCCGCGCCCGACCAGGTGCCGGTGACCGCCGCGGTGTTCGGTCTGGCCGCGCGGGACGTGGACGGTGAGCGGCTGCTCGTACCGTCGTGGCTGTTCACCGCGGACCCGGCGGACGGCGCGCCGTACACGGTGGTGCGGACGGCGGTGGCCCCGGAGTACCTGGCGCCGCCGGCGAAGCCCTCGCCGGAGCCGACGCCCACGCCCACACCCCCTCCCGGGGACGGTACGGAGGCCGCGCGGGTCGTCGAGTCCGTCCGCGTCCAGGGGGACGGCAGGGAGCTGGCTGTCACCTTCTGGGGCGGGGTGTGCAGCACGTACACCGTGAAGGCCGACGAGCAGCCGGACCGGGTGACGGTGCGGATCGTCGAGAAGACCGACCCCGAGCGGATCTGCATCATGATCGCCAAGGACTTCACGAAGACCGTGACGCTGAAGAGTCCGCTGGGCGACCGGCCGGTGATCGACGCGGCGAGCGGGGAGGCGGTGCCGCGCCGCTGAGTCCGGCGGGCGGGCACGACCGAGGGCGGCGGCCCGGGATCTCTCCCGGGCCGCCGCCCTCAGGCACGTACAGCCGTGTGCGGCTTAGCTGAACGAGTCGCCGCAGGCGCAGGAACCCGTGGCGTTCGGGTTGTCGATGGTGAAGCCCTGCTTCTCGATGGTGTCGACGAAGTCGATCGAGGCGCCGCCCAGGTACGGGGCGCTCATGCGGTCGGTGACGACCTTGACGCCGTCGAAGTCCTTCACGACATCGCCGTCGAGCGAACGCTCGTCGAAGAACAGCTGGTAACGCAGGCCGGAGCAGCCGCCGGGCTGAACGGCGACGCGCAGGGCCAGGTCCTCGCGGCCTTCCTGGTCGAGGAGGGCCTTGACCTTGGCCGCGGCGGCGTCGGACAGGAGGATGCCGTCGCTGACAGTGGTCTTCTCGTCCGATACGGACATCTGCTTCTCTCCCGGTGTGTACGGAGACTGCTTGCCGACGGTTGCAACCGACGGTGCCCCGGATTCATTCCGGGCCGTGTGGGTCTTTCTCTCTTCATGCTCGCACACCCTGTCCAACTGCGGGGACGGCGAAGTCCAGCGACGGCGACGGCGAATTCGTCACATCGACACTATGGACATCGTCAACGTGACGTGAAGCGGTTATGATAGATAGCGTCATTTCGACGAAAAGGTTCCCCGAAGAAAGGGTGCGTGACGTGACCACGGCCCAAGCCCGTCATGATCTCGACGTCCAGCCGTCGCCGCTCGCCCTGCTTCTGCTCGGTCGCGAGGCCGACCCGAAGAGCGAGCGCGGCGTGGAGTGTCCCGGCGATCTGCCGTCACCCTCCGACCCTGACCTGGTGGAGCGCGCCCGCGCGGCCAAGGAGAAGCTCGGGGACAAGGTCTTCGTGCTCGGCCACCACTACCAGCGCGACGAGGTCATCCAGTTCGCCGACGTCACCGGCGACTCCTTCAAGCTCGCGCGTGACGCGGCGGCCAAGCCCGAGGCCGAGTACATCGTCTTCTGCGGTGTGCACTTCATGGCGGAGTCGGCCGACATCCTGACCGGCGACGAGCAGAAGGTCGTCCTGCCCGACCTCGCGGCCGGCTGCTCGATGGCCGACATGGCCACCGCCGAGCAGGTCGCCGAGTGCTGGGACGTGCTGACCGAGGCCGGCATCGCCGAGCAGGTCGTGCCCGTCTCGTACATGAACTCCTCGGCCGACATCAAGGCCTTCACCGGCAAGCACGGGGGCACGATCTGCACCTCGTCGAATGCCGAACGCGCCCTGAACTGGGCCTTCGAGCAGGGGGAGCCCGGCACGACGAAGGTGCTGTTCCTGCCGGACCAGCACCTGGGCCGCAACACGGCCGTCCGCGACATGGGCATGTCCCTCGACGACTGCGTTCTGTACAACCCGCACAAGCCGAACGGCGGGCTGACCGTCGAGGAGCTGCGCGCCGCCAAGATGATCCTGTGGCGGGGTCACTGCTCGGTGCACGGCCGCTTCTCGCTGGACTCGGTCAACGACGTCCGCGAGCGCATCCCGGGCGTGAACGTGCTCGTCCACCCCGAGTGCCGGCACGAGGTCGTCGCCGCCGCGGACTACGTGGGCTCGACCGAGTACATCATCAACACCCTGGAGGCGGCCCCGGCCGGTTCCAAGTGGGCGATCGGCACCGAGCTGAACCTGGTCCGCCGCCTGGCGAACCGGTTCGCCGACCAGGACAAGGAGATCGTCTTCCTCGACAAGACGGTCTGCTTCTGCTCGACGATGAACCGCATCGACCTGCCGCACCTGGTGTGGACCCTGGAGTCGCTGGCCGAGGGCAACCTCATCAACCAGATCCGGGTCGACAAGGAGACGGAGAGCTTCGCGAAGCTCGCGCTGGAGCGGATGCTCGCTCTGCCGTAACGGTTCTCCGTACACCTGCGTGTTCTCCGTACACCTGCGTACGGAAAGGGGCGCCCCGCCATCGAGCGGGGCGCCCCTTCCTTCTGCCGTACGGATCAGACCGCGGCCGGCTCCTTCGCCTGCGGCGGGACCGGCGCGTCGCCGGCCTTCGCGTCCCTCTTCGCCGCCTTCTTCTTCGCGCGGCGCTCCTTGCGGAGCTCCACCATCGCGTAGAGCGTCGGGACGAGGAGCAGCGTCAGCAGCGTCGACGTGATCAGACCGCCGATCACCACCACGGCCAGCGGCTGGGCGATGAAGCCGCCCTCGCCGGTGATGCCGAGCGCCATCGGCAGCAGGGCGAAGATGGTCGCCAGGGCGGTCATCAGGATCGGGCGGAGCCGGTGCCGGCCACCCTCGACCACCGCTTCGACGACGCCCAGGCCCTGCGCCCGGTACTGGTTGATCAGGTCGATCAGGACGATCGCGTTGGTGACGACGATGCCGATGAGCATCAGCATGCCGATCATCGCCGGGACGCCCATCGCGGTGTCGGTGACCACGAGGAGACCGATCGCGCCGGTCGCCGCGAACGGGATCGAGACCAGCAGGATCAGCGGCTGGATCAGCGACCGGAAGGTCGCGACGAGCAGCATGAAGACGATCGCGACGGCCGCGAGCATCGCCAGGAACAGGTTGAGGAAGGCCTCGGACTGGTCCTCGGAGACACCGCCGATGCTGGCGGTGGCGCCCTCGGGCAGGTCGAGCGCGTCGATCTTCTGCTGCAGGGTGGCGCTCACGGCGCCGGTGTTGTCGCCGACCGGCTTGGCCGTGATCGTCGCGGCGCGGGCGCCGTCGATCCGGGTCATGGACACCGGGCCGGGGACGAGCTCGACCGTGGCGATGTCGCCCAGCTTCACCGGGCCGAGGGGCAGCGCCTTGAGACCGGCCAGAGTGGTGACCGGCTTCGCCGAGGTGATGAGGACGTCCCGCTCGCTGTCGTCGAGGATCGCCTTGGCGGTCGGGGTGCCCCGGACGGCCTGGCCGACGATCATGCCGAGCGAGGCGGAGTCGAAGCCGGCATCGGCCGCCGCGGGCTTCGCCTTGACCGAGATGCGCGGGACGGACTGCGAGAGGTCGCTCTGGACGTCGGTGACGTCCTTGATGCCGGCGATCGCGGCCCGGACCTGCTCGGAGGCCTTCTGGAGGACCTCGGCGTCGGTGGCCTTGACGACCACGCTCAGGTCCTGGCTGCCGAAGCCGTCACCGGCGGCGAGCTTGGTGTCGCCGACGCCGTCGAGGGCCGCGAGGCCCTTCTCGATGGCGTCACGGGTCTTCTCGAAGTCGGCGGACTCCTCCAGGCTGACCTGGTAGGTGGCCTGGTTGGTGCCGGTGCCGCCGCCGAAGGCCGCCATGAAGCCGGACGAGCCGACGTTGACCTGGTAGTCCTTGACGCCGTCGGTGTCCGCAAGGAGCTTCTCGATCTTCTTCGCGGCCGCGTCGGAGGCGTCGAGGGCGGTGCCGGGCGCCAGCTCCTGCTGGATGCTGAGCACCTCCTGCTCGCCCTGGTCGAAGAAGTTCGTCTTCAGGAGCGGGGCCATGCCGAAGGTGACGATCAGGACGACGAACGCGATGGCGAGGCTGGTCAGCCGACGCCGGGTCGCGAACTTCAGGACCGGCACGTAGAGGCGCTGGAGACGGCTCTTCTCCTCCTTCTCCTCGGCCAGCCTGCGGGCCTCGGCCAGGTCCTCCGGGGTGCCCTTGGGGGCGCGCAGGAACCAGTACGAGAGGACCGGGACGACCGTCAGGGAGACGAGCAGCGAGGCCAGCAGGGCCGCCGTGACCGTCAGCGAGAACGAGCCGAACAGCTCGCCGATCATGCCGCCGGTCAGACCGATCGGCAGGAAGACGGCGACGGTCGTGAGCGTCGAGGAGGTGACGGCGCCCGCCACCTCGCGGACCGCGGTGAGGATGGCGGTCTGCCGCTCCTCGCCGTAGCCGAGGTGACGCTTGATGTTCTCCAGGACCACGATCGAGTCGTCGACGACCCGGCCGATGGCGATGGTGAGCGCGCCGAGCGTCAGCATGTTGAGCGAGAGGTCACGGGTCCACAGCACGATGAGCGCGAGGACGACCGAGAGCGGGATGGAGACCGCGGTGACCAGGGTGGAGCGGATCGACGCGAGGAAGACCAGGATCACCAGGACGGCCATGACGAGGCCGAGGGCGCCCTCGGTGGTCAGGCCGGAGACGGCCTTGGCGACGGCCGGGCCCTGGTCGGAGACCACGGTCAGCTCGGCGCCCGCGCCGAGGTCGGCGCGCAGCTCGGGCAGCTTCTCCTTGACGGCGTCGGAGATCGCGACGGCGCTGCCGTCCTTGTCCATGGTGGCCATGACGGCGAGGCTGGGCTTGCCGTTGGTCCGGGTGAGGGAGACGCGCGGCGACTCCTCCTGGCGGACGGTGGCCACGTCACCGAGGCGGACCGCCTTGCCCTTGCCGGGGGTGGCCGCCGGGATGCGGAGGTCCTCGATCTGCTTCAGCGAGGTGTAGCCGCCGCCGACCTGGATGGTGCGGCTCTTGCCCGTCTCGGAGAAGGAGCCGGCCGGGAGAACGCCGCCGCCGGAGCGGAGGGCCTCACCGAGCTTCATCGTCGTGAGACCGGCCGCGGCGAGCTTGCGGTCGTCCGGGGTGACGGAGACCTGGAGGTCCTGGACACCCGTGACGGAGACCTGGCCGACGCCCTCGATGTCCTCCAGGGCGGGCACGACGGTGCGGTCCAGCAGGTCGGCGAGCGCCTGCGCGTCCTGGCCGGAGGAGGCGGCGAGGACGACGGTCGGGATGTCGTCCGTGGAGCCGGCCACGACCTGCGGGTCGACGGCGTCGGGCAGTTCGGCGCGGGCCCGGTTGACGGCCTGCTGGACGTCGGCGACGAGCTGCTTCGTCGATTCGTCGCCGTAGTCGAAGGAGGCCATGATGAGCGCCATGCCCTCGGAGGCCGTGGAGGTGACCGACTTCAGGCCGTCGACGGCCTTGAGGTTGTTCTCCAGGGGCTCGACGACCTGCTTCTCGACCACATCGGGAGAGGCACCCTGGTAGGGGGCGAGGACCGAGACCATGGGCAGCTCGATCGAGGGGAACAGCTGCTGCTTCAGCTGCGGTATCGCAATCGCCCCGAACACCAGGGCGACGATGGAGATCAGCCCGATCAGGGCCCTTTGCGCGAGGCTGAATCTGGACAGCCAGGACATGGGGTCTCTCTTCTGTGGCGTACTCGTCGACAGGCGGGAGCAGCCAAGACCCCGGCCCGGATCCGCGGGATCCGCCGGAGGTGCCCCCCGTCTATACGATCTGCCATCGAGGACCGGAAGTCCTCGCCCCCCGGGTCCAGATCCTTATCCCGCGCATACCGCGTCTGGAGTACGCCGGAGCCCCTGGTCACTCCACCCTTGGACGTACCAGTCCCGATTCGTAGGCGGTGACGACCAGCTGGGCCCGGTCGCGGGCGCCCAGCTTGGCCATGGCCCGGTTGACGTGGGTCTTCACGGTGAGCGGGCTGACGTCGAGCCGCTCGGCGAT
This sequence comes from Streptomyces sp. CB02980, assembly GCF_014451325.2. Lineage (GTDB taxonomy): Bacteria > Actinomycetota > Actinomycetes > Streptomycetales > Streptomycetaceae > Streptomyces. The sequence continues at coordinate 100,763 of NZ_JACSCH020000017.1, forward strand.
CTCGTCGTTGGAGAGACCGCCGGCGACGAGGACGAGGACCTCGCGCTCCCGGGCGGTGAGCGCGGCTAGCCGCTCGGTACGGCCCCGGCCGCCGTCGCCCACGGCGTCCGTGCCGGGGCCCTGGGCCAGGAACGTGGCGATCAGGCCCTTGGTGGCGGCCGGGGAGAGCAGCGCCTCGCCGGCGTGGGCGATCCGGATCGCGCCGAGCAGCTCCTCGGGTTCGGCACCCTTGCCGAGGAAGCCGGAGGCCCCGGCGCGCAGCGACTGCACGACGTACTCGTCGACCTCGAAGGTGGTCAGCATGACGATCCGTACGTCGGAGAGCTCCGGATCCGCGGTGATCATGCGGGTGGCCGCGAGGCCGTCCGTGCCCGGCATCCGGATGTCCATCAGGACCACGTCGGCCCGCTCGGAGCGGGCCAGGGCCACGGCCTGGGCGCCGTCGGCGGCCTCGCCGACGACCTCCATGTCCGGTTCGGAGTTCACCAGGACCTTGAAGGCGCTGCGGAGCAGGGCCTGGTCGTCGGCCAGCAGTACCCGGATCGTCATGTGTCCTCCCCCGTACGGGACGTCACCGGCAGTATCGCCTGGACGCGGAACCCGCCGCCGTACCGGGGGGCCGCGGTCAGGGTGCCGCCGAGCGCGCCGACCCGCTCGCGCATGCCGAGCAGACCGTGGCCGCCGTTGGGCACGGGGTCGGGGGCGGGGGCGGACGTGCCGTTGTCGAGGACGGTGATCTCGACCGTGCGGCCCACCCGGACGACGCTCACCTCCGCCTTGGCGTCCGGGCCCGCGTGCTTGCGCACATTGGTCAGCGCCTCCTGCACGATCCGGTACGCGGCCAGGTCGACGGTCGCGGGCAGCGGCCGCTCCCCGTCGGTGCGGGCCAGGGCGACCGGGAGCCCGGCGTTGCGGAAGCTGTCGAGCAGCCCGTCGAGGACGGCGAGGCCGGGGGCCGGCTCGGTGGGGGCCTCCGGGTCGCCGGACTGGCGCAGCAGGCCGACGGTGGCGCGCAGCTCGTCGAGCGCGGACCGGCTCGCGTCCCGGACGTGCGCGAGGGCCTCCTTGGCCTGGTCGGGGCGCTTGTCCATGACGTGCGCGGCGACGCCGGCCTGCACGTTCACCAGGGCGATGTGGTGGGCGACGACGTCGTGGAGGTCGCGGGCGATCCGCAGCCGCTCCTCCGCGACCCGGCGGCCCGCCTCCTCCTCGCGGGTGCGCTCGGCCCGCTCGGCACGCTCCCTGATGGCGTCGACGAAGGCCCGGCGGCTGCGGACGGCGTCTCCCGCGGCCGCCGCCATGCCGGTCCAGGCGAAAAGGCCGACGTTCTCCTGGGCGTACCAGTGGGTGGGGCCGAAGGCCATGGCCGCGGCCGTCAGCACCGCCATGGTGACGAGGCCGACCCGCCAGGTGGTGGGCCGGTCGGTGCGGGAGGCGACCGTGTAGAGCGCGATGACGGCACTCATGGCGATGGTGGCGGGCCGGGTGTCGTTGACCAGCTCCAGGAGGCTGACCGCCACCGTGAAGCAGAGCACGTGGAAGGGGTAGCGCCGGCGCAGCACCAGGGCGGCGGCCGCCAGCACCATGAACAGCACGTTCGCCGCGCTGGGCACGCGGTCGCCGAAGGTCAGCCCGCCCGGGCTGCCGTGCGGGGCGGTGAAGGACCCGGCGATCATCGAGACGAGCACGCCGAACGCGAGCGTCGCGTCGAAGGCGAGCGGATGCGCGCGGAACCAGTCGCGGAGACGGGCGAAGAGCGTGCCGGTGGCGGGTCCGGTGTGGGTCACGGGCAACAACGGTACGGGGCGGGACGGGGCGGCCGTTCCCGCTCCGACGCGGCCCCGGCGGGAAACACACGGTCCCGCCCACCCCTAGGGGTGGGCGGGACCGTCGTTCAGGGTCGTCAGCCGGGGATGAGGCCGTCGTCGGAGAGCATCTCCTTGACCTCGTCCAGGCCCGCGTCCGGAGCGGGGAGGATCAGCTCCGAGGGTTCCAGCGCGTCGTCCGGCAGTGGCGCACCGAGCCGCCGGACCGCGTCCAGGAGGGCGTTCAGCGTGCGCCGAAAACCTTCCTCGTCCCCCGACTCCAGCTCCTTGAGCAGCTCGTCGTCGAGTCTGTTCAGCTCGGCGAGGTGGCTGTCGGCCAGCTTCCACTGGCCCTCCCCCATGATCCGTACGATCATGACGCGTCCTGTCTGTTCGCGGGCTGTCGCCTACGTGACGTCGGCGACGTGTCGCCGCCGACGTGTGCCGTCGCCTACTTCTCGAAGCGCGGGTGGGACTGCGGCTGCTGGTGCGGAGTGGCGTCCTGCGGCGCGGCCGCGCCGCCGCCCTCGATCGCCTGCTGCTGCGCCGACGGGCCGCCGGCCAGCTCCGCCTTCATGCGCTGGAGCTCCAGCTCGACGTCCGTACCGCCCGAGAGCCGGTCGAGCTCCGCCTGGATGTCGTCCTTCGCGAGCCCGGACTGGTCGTCCAGGGCGCCCGAGGCGAGCAGCTCGTCGATCGCGCCGGCGCGCGCCTGGAGCTGGGCGGTCTTGTCCTCGGCCCGCTGGATCGCGAGGCCGACGTCGCTCATCTCCTCCGAGATGCCGGAGAAGGACTCGGCGATCCGGGTCTGCGCCTGGGCCGCCGTGTAGGTCGCCTTGATGGTCTCCTTCTTGGTACGGAAGGCGTCCACCTTGGCCTGAAGACGCTGGGCGGCGAGGGTGAGCTTCTCCTCCTCGCCCTGCAGCGTCTGGTGCTGCACCTCCAGGTCGCTGACCTGCTGCTGGAGCGCGGCACGCCGGGACAGCGCCTCGCGCGCCAGGTCCTCGCGGCCGAGCGCCAGCGCCTTGCGGCCCTGGTCCTCCAGCTTGGCCGACTGGCCCTGCAGCTGGTTCAGCTGGAGTTCGAGCCGCTTGCGGGAGGTGGCGACGTCGGCGACGCCCCGTCGCACCTTCTGCAGCAGCTCCAACTGCTTCTGGTAGGAGTAATCGAGCGTCTCGCGCGGATCCTCGGCCCGGTCAAGGGCCTTGTTCGCCTTCGCGCGGAAGATCATCCCCATACGCTTCATGACACCGCTCATGGGCTTCGCGCGCCCCCTTCTGACGGACTTCGGCTCCAGCTTTTCGACAGGATCCACAGTACGGGCCCTGTCTCCATTACCGCACTGTTCGGAGCCGGATGCGCTCCTCCCAAAGGACGACTGCGCCCGGCGTCCCCTCCCGCGCAGGGAGTAGATGGATCTAGGGGATACCGCGCCTGTCCTGCGTACGTACCGCCGTAGACGCACTCTGTTAGCGGATCGTTCCCGCCCGGCATGGGGTTCATGCCCGCCACCCCGTACCCTTGGGTTTTGTGTTCCGTAGCCGTTCGAAGGACGAGAAGGCCCCCACCGACAAGGTGACGGCGGACCTTTCCAAGCAGCCCCGCGACCCCGAGGCCCCCAAGGGCCGCCCGACCCCGAAGCGGAGTGAGGCGCAGACCCAGCGCCGTCGCGCCGCGACGGTGCCGACCGACCGCAAGGAGGCCGCCAAGCGCCAGCGCGAGGCACGCCGCTCGGACCTGGCCCGTCAGCGCGAGGCGCTGGCCAGTGGCGACGACCGTTACCTGCCGGCCCGCGACAAGGGTCCGGTCCGCCGCTTCGTGCGCGACTTCGTCGACTCGCGGTTCGCGATCGCCGAGTTCTTCCTTCCGATGGCCGTGGTGATCCTCGTGCTGTCGCTGTTCGGCAACGCCAACCGGTCGCTGCAGAACATCTCGCTGCTGCTCTGGCTCGGTGTGATCATCCTGATCGTCATCGACTCGGTCGGCATCTGGATCCGGCTCCGGAAGCAGCTCAACGAGCGCTTCCCGAACGAGCCGAAGCGCGGCGCCATCGCCTACGGTCTGATGCGTACGCTCCAGATGCGCCGACTGCGACTGCCGAAGCCGCAGGTCAAGCGCGGAGAGCGGCCCTGAGCGCCGACAGTTCGGAGCCCGTCGAGCGCACTTTCGGCGCCGCGACGTCGGAGTCGGGCGGTCCCGTGCTGCCCGTCGTCGTGCACTGGCCCGCCGGTTCCGGCGGGCTGCGCGACACCATCCGTCAGGAGATCGTCGCCCGCCAGCTCGACGAGCAGATATCCGGCCGCTATCCCGTGGGACAGCGACTCCGGATCCTCGACGCCGGCATGGGCCAGGGCACGCAGGCGCTGCGCCTGGCCCGCGCGGGCCACACGGTGACCGGCCTCGAAGCCGATCCCGATCTTCTGAAAGCCGCCCGTGAATCGCTGGCGACCGAGCCCGCCGGGATCCGTGAGCGGGTCCGGCTGATCGAGGGCGACGGTCGCGAGACCGGGGTGCACTTCCTCCCCGGCAGCTTCGACGTGGTCCTCTGCCACGGCGTCCTCATGTACGCGGACGAGCCCGACGCGCTGCTCGCCGGCCTGGCCCGGATGCTCGCCCCCGGGGGGCTCCTCTCGCTGGTCGTACGGAACGCCGAGGCCCTCTCCATGCGGCCGGGGCTCGCCGGGGACTGGTCCGGCGCGCTGGCCGGGTTCGACTCGGACGTCTACACCGACGACAACGGCGTGAAGGTGCGGGCCGACCGCCTCGACGCGCTGACCGCGACGCTCGCCGGGATCGCGGCACCGCTGCACGCCTGGTACGGGGTACGGGTCTTCACCGACAGCGTCCCGGCCGAGGCGGGCCTGCCGGCCGCCGAGGAACTGGAGCGGCTGCTCGCCGCCGAGGACCGGGCGGGGCGGACGGAACCGTACCGGCGGGTGGCAGCGCTGCTGCATCTGTGCGGGGTACGGGGCTGACGGCCTCTGCTTTCCTCTGTCGTCCCTCTGCTTCCGCTCCCGGTGGTCGCGCACCCCTGATCGGGTGCGCTCGCCGGGCTCGGGGCGGGGCTGAAACGGATACTCCGGACATGGATGTATCGCGTGCCCGCACTCTCGGTCTCCTTCTGACCCTGGCCGCCGCCGCGTGCGCCGCCGCGCTCGTCGGCGGCTGCTCCGGCGGCGGAGGCACGCCCGCGCCGGAGCGCTCCACGCAGGCGGCGGCGCTCGCCGCCAACGACCTCGAGGACGACTACAAGGCCGTCATCAAGAACGTGCTGCCCTCGGTCGTGCAGATCGACGCGACCGAGAGCCTCGGGTCCGGGGTCGTCTACGACGGCAAGGGCCACATCGTCACCAACGCGCATGTGGTGGGCCGGGAGAAGTCCTTCAAGGTGACCGCCGCGACGGGTGGGCAGCCGGTCACCGCCCGGCTCGTCTCCTCGTACCCCGAGCAGGACCTCGCGGTGCTCAAGATGGATTCGCTGCCGCAGGGTCTGAAGCCGGCCAGGTTCGGCGATTCGGCGTCCGTCGACATGGGGCAGATCGTGCTCGCGATGGGCTCGCCGCTGGGTCTGTCCGGCAGCGTGACCCAGGGCATCGTCTCGGCGACGGGCCGCACGGTCAGCGAGGGGCAGACGGGCGGCGGCACGGGCGCGACCATCGCGAACATGGTCCAGACCTCGGCCGCGATCAACCCCGGCAACAGCGGGGGCGCGCTGGTGAACCTGGACAGCGAGGTGATCGGCATCCCGACGCTCGCGGCGATCGACCCGGAGATGGGCGGCGGTTCGGCCGCCGGCATCGGGTTCGCGATCCCCGCGTCGATGGTGCGGACGATCGCGGACCAGATCGTCAAGGACGGTAGGGTCACGGACTCGGGCCGGGCGGCGCTGAACATCACCGGCCGTACGGTCCTGAACGACGACTACGAGCCGGCGGGCGTGGCGGTGGTCGAGGCGCCGGCAAACGGGGCGGCGGGTGAGGCGGGGCTGAAGCCCGGGGATGTGATCACCCGGCTGGGCGACACGGAGGTCACGACGATCACGTCGCTGTCGGAGGCGTTGGCTTCGCTGCGGCCGGGGGACGAGGTGACGGTGACGTATGTGCGGGGGACGGCGACGGAGAAGACGCAGGTGACGCTGGGCGAGATGTAGGCCCTGAGCGCCTCCGCTGCGGCCCGCGCGTACCGCCCGTGCGGGCCCGGGGGCGGATCGGGGCGCGGGGGCTGGGCCCCCGCACCCCCGCCCACTGGCGGGCGCTCTAGCTCTCCGCGTTCAGGGGCATCGGGCCGTAGATCTTCGCCCCGTCCTCCGAGAGCGTCACCTGGTCCGCGCCGCCGCCCAGCAGGTCGCGCCAGTTTTCGCCGATCCAGCTCTCCGCGTCTCCCTGGGTGGTGAACTCCTCAGGCGTCACCACCGGCTCGACCTCCGTGCCGTCGGACTTCTCGAACCGCCACGTCCATGCCATGTCCGCCTCCTGGCGCTCACCGGATGATCGGTTTCCTGCCCGCAGAGTAGCCGGGCGCGCACGGCTCGCGGTGGCGCGGGAGGATCTGAGAGTGGAACTGACTCTGCTCGGCACCGGCGCCCCGCTCGGAATGCCCCGTCCCGACTGCTCCTGCGCCGTGTGCGCGCTCTCCCGTGGGCCACGGGTGCGCGCCGCGACGGCGCTGCTCGTGGACGGGGCCCTGCTGCTCGATCTGACCCCGGGGGCCGCTCTCGCCGCCGCGCGGTCCGGGCATTCGCTGGTGGGCGTGCGGCAGGTGCTGCTGACCCATCCGCACGACGGACCCCCGGTGGAGGTGCCCGCGGGGCTGCCCACCGCCGGGAGGGTGCCGGACGGACGGGAGTTGACGCTGATCTCCGGGCACCGGGTGCGGGCGGTGCCGATGGACTCCCCCGGTACCGGGTACGAGGTGACCTCGGCCGAGGGCGAGACGCTGCTCTATCTGCCGCCGGGCGGGTCCCCGGCCGGGCTTCCGGACGATCACCGGGTGCCGTACGACATGGTGGTCGCCGATGTGACGGGTCGGCCGGACGCGCTGGCCCGGCTGCGGGCGACCGGGGCCGTCGGGCCCGCGACCGATGTCGTCGCCGTCCACCTGGACCACGACGCGCCGACCGGCGCCGAGCTGGACCGGCGGCTCGCGGCGGCGGGCGCACGGGCGGTGCCGGACGGGACGACGCTGTACGTGGGCGAGTACCACGAGGTCCCGGACGTGCCCCGGCGGACCCTGGTGACCGGCGGGGCCCGGTCGGGGAAGTCCGTGGAGGCCGAGCGGCGTCTGGAGACCTTCCCCGAGGTGCTGTACGTGGCGACGGGCGGGAGCCGGGAGGGCGATCCGGAGTGGGCGGAGCGGGTGGGCCTGCACCGGGAGCGCCGGCCGGGGTCCTGGCGTACCGCCGAGACCTGTGACCTCGTACCGCTGCTCGAAGGGGACGGTCCGGCGCTCCTCGTCGACTGTCTGTCGCTGTGGCTGACCGATGCCATGGACCGGGTGGGTGCCTGGGACGACGAGACGTGGGCGGCCGGCGGGCAGAGCGCGCTGCGCGAGCGGACCGCCGAGCTCGTGGCGGCGGTGCGGGCGACCCGTCGTACGGTCGTCGCCGTGACGAACGAGGTCGGCTCGGGCGTGGTGCCGGCGACGGCGGCGGGGCGCCGCTTCCGTGACGAGCTGGGCCGGCTGAACGCGGCCTTCGCGGACGAGTGCGAGGAGGTCCTCCTCGTGGTCGCCGGTCAGGCGCTCGTGCTGCGCGGGTAGGGTGCGAGCACCGATGGCCCTCGCTGATTCACAAGGCGGAAACCCGTGAACCTGGACGACTTCTCCGATCTGATCGAGCGCCCCGACGGGGGGATCCGGCGTGACGCCGAGGAGCGCCGTGAGCGGCTGACCGTGCCGCCGGGGGCGCTCGGTCGGCTCGACGAACTCGGTGAGTGGCTGTCGGCCGCACAGGCCTCGGTCAAGGTGCGGGCGATCGAGCAGCCGAAGGTGGTGCTCTTCGCGGGCGACCACGGGGTGGCCTCGCTCGATGTGTCGGGGCGCCCGGCGGGCACCGCGCACGAGCTGGTGCGCGCGGTCCTGGACGGGGCGAGCCCGATCGCGGTGCTTGCCCGGTCGACGGACGTGCCGGTCCGGGTCGTGGACGCGGGTCTGGACTGCGATCCGGAGCTGCTCCCCGCCGAGGTGGTACGCCACCGGGTGCGGCGCGGCAGCGGCCGGATCGACGTCGAGAACGCGCTGACGGTCGAGGAGACCGAGGCGGCGGTCCGGCTCGGGATCGCGATCGCCGACGAGGAGGCGGACTCGGGCACCGATCTGGTGGTGCTCGGGGATCTGAGCGTCGGCGGGACGACGCCGGCCGCCACGCTGATCGCGGCGCTCTGCGGGACGGACGCCTCCGTGGTGACGGGCCGGGGCGGCGCCGGGATCGACGATCTGGCGTGGATGCGGAAGTGCGCGGCGATCCGGGACTCACTGCGGCGGGCCCGGCCGGTCCTGGGCGATCAGCTGGAGCTGCTCGCGGCGGTCGGCGGGGCGGATCTGGCGGCGATGACCGGCTTCCTGCTGCAGGCCTCGGTGCGGCGGATGCCGGTGATCCTGGACGGTGTGGTGGGCGCGGCGTGCGCGCTGGTGGCGCAGCGGGCGGCGTTCCGGGCGCCGGACTGGTGGCTCGCGGGTCAGGTGAGCGGGGAGCCGGCGCAGGCGAAGGCGCTGGACAGGATGGCGCTCAACCCTCTGCTCGACCACGGCGTCCATGTGGGTGAGGGAACCGGGGCATTGCTCGCACTCCCCCTCGTCAAGGCCGCGGCGGCGTTCGCCGCGGAGCTGCCCGAGCGTCCGGATCCGACCACTCCGGACGACGAGGGCGCTGCGGAGGCCTGAGAGCGGGGGACGGGAACGACCGACTCCGAGGCGGTCACGCGCGACGCGCGTGGCCGTCTCCGGCGTCTCCGCACAGCAAGCACTGCCCCATATGATCGCTTTTCATGGGAGAAGTTCGCTTGTCTGCCGAAGTAGCACCCCGGGGCACGACCGCCCGTTCACGGCGCAGCGCCGCGTTCGCCGTCTGGTACCTGCGGGTCGTCACGTTCATCAACTTCCTGAGTGCCGTCTGGGTCTCCTTCGGACAGGACCTGCGCCGCCACAACGAGGACAACTACTTCACCCCGTACATGCTCACGGCGGGCTTCGCCTCGGGGGTCTTCACCCTCTTCCTGGCGATCACCATGCGGCGGCGCAAGCGGGCCGCGTGGATCCTCAACATGGTGCTCGGCGGGCTCTTCCTGCTGCTCTTCGCGCTGGTGATGTTCTTCCCCGAGATCCGGCAGCACGCGCAGAACTGGATCTCGCTGGTCCTGACCGCGGCGTTCGTGCTCGCGCTGCTGCTGGGCCGCAAGGAGTTCTACGCGAAGGGCGACCGCTCCAACCCGTGGCTCGCCGCGATCGTCGCGGTCGGCGGACTGCTCGTCACCTCGCTGCTCGCGGCCGTCCTGGTCACCGTCACCAACACCTCCACCACCCACTCCACCTTCCTGGAGCGCTGGCGGTACGGCGTGATGCGGCTGATCACCCTGGCATCGGACGACTCGCGGTTCGCCGGGATCACCACCCCCGGCTGGGTCGACGTCACCATCAACGTCCTGTCCACGCTGCTGCTGTTCGCGGTGCTCTTCGCCGCCTTCCGCTCCCGCCGGGCCACCGACCCGCTGACCGAGGAGGACGAGGAGCGGCTGCGGGCCCTGCTCGACAAGCAGGGGGACCGCGACTCGCTCGGCTACTTCGCGCTGCGCCGCGAGAAGAGCGTCGTCTGGTCGCCGAGCGAGAAGGCCGCCGTCACCTACCGGGTGGTCGGCGGGGTCTCGCTCGCCTCGGGCGACCCGATCGGCGACCCCGAGGCCTGGCCCGGGGCCATCGAGCCGTGGCTGGCGGAGGCGCGCGAGCACGGCTGGATCCCGGCGGTGATGGGCGCGAGCGAGGAGGCCGGGGTCATCTACGCCCGGCACGGTCTGGACGCCCTGGAGCTGGGCGACGAGGCGATCGTGGAGACCGACGAGTTCACCCTGGACGGTCGGGCCATGCGAACGGTCCGGCAGGCCTTCAACCGGGTCAAGCGGGCCGGGTACGAGGTCCGGATCCGGCGCCACGAGGACATCCCGGCCGAGGAGATGGCCGAGCTGCTGCGGAAGGCCGACGACTGGCGGGACGGGGCCACCGAGCGCGGCTTCTCGATGGCGCTCGGCCGGCTCGGCGACCCGCGGGACGGGCGGTGCGTGATGCTGGAGTGCACCGATGGGCAGGGTGAGTTGCGGGCGGTGCTGTCCTTCGTCCCGTGGGGGCCGAAGGGACTCTCGCTCGACCTGATGCGCCGGGACCGCGAGTCGGAGAACGGCCTGATGGAGTTCATGGTCATCGAACTCCTCCAGCGCGCCAAGGAGATCGGGATCACTCAGGTCTCGCTGAACTTCGCGATGTTCCGGTCCGTCTTCGAACGTGGCTCGAAGCTCGGGGCGGGACCCGTGCTGCGCATGTGGCGTTCACTGCTCAGCTTCTTCTCCCGCTGGTGGCAGATCGAGTCGCTGTACCGCGCCAACGCCAAGTACCGACCGATCTGGGAGCCCCGATTCATGCTCTTCGAGAAGAGTGCGGACCTGCTGCGCATCGGCCTCGCGGCCGGTCGCGCGGAGGGGTTCCTGGAGGCCCCGGGGCTGCCGAAGTGGATGCACCGGCGGCATCTGGAGAGCGGCCGTTGACCCGCGCACTCCGGGAGTTCGCCCGCCGCGAGTGGGGCCCGCTGTTCTTCACCGTACGGACGGCGCTCCTCACGAAGAAGTGGAGGGCGGTCCCGATGACGCTCGCCGCCGTCTGTCTCACCGCTCTCTTCCAGCTGGTGCAGAACCAGGACTGGGGCTATCAGCCGGTCCAGAACATCGGCTCCGTACGGGCCGAGGACCCGTTCTGGCTGGCGCTGCTCCGGACCCCGCTCTCGCTGTTCGTGCCCGCGCTCGACCTGCCCGTGTGGGGCGCCCTCGCGCAGGTGCTGCTGGTCTTCGGGATCGCCGAGATCTGCCTGGGCCGCTGGCGCACCCTCGCCGTCGCCTATCTGGCGACCCTCTGCGGGACGCTGTACGCGCGCGTGGGCATCGCCCTCGGCCCGGACAACCCGTTCGGGCTGCCCGCCACCGACGCGCAGGTTCACGACACCGGGCCGTCGGCGGCCGTGGTGGGCCTCGCCGTCTACGTCTGCTGGCGGTACGGGGCCCGGTGGACGGGCACGCTCGTGGTCGTGGCGATGGTCGTCGAGGTGATCATCAAGCCGAACCTGGCGGGCAAGGAGCATCTGGCGGCCATCGCCGGCGTCCTCGTCCTGATGGCGGTCCAGGCCTGGCGCGAGCGCGGTCAGGAGGGCGTGGAGCCGCCCCGCCCGGGGACCCGCTCCTGGAAGCCGCCGATCAAGTCCTGAGCCCGGCGCCGGATCTTGGTCCAGCGCTTGTCGTGGCGGTACGTACGGATCCGGGAGCGGGCCCGGGCCCGGTGGCGGCGCCCGTAGAACCGGCGGGCCCACCAGGAGCCGGGGCGGGCGAGCCGGACGGCGCCGACGATCGCCACGAACGGGATCAGGGTCCCGATCACCGCCATCCGGAACTTCCCCTTCACCAGGGTGATCAGGATGAGGAGGAAGTTCAGCGCGAGGGTCAGGATGAAGGTGAACCGGTCCTGGCGTTCGTCGGCGGTCATGTCGTCGACACCCAGCGGCGAGAAGCCGCTCAGGGTGAGCCCGACCAGGGCGGCGGTGAGGACGACCACCTCGACGCTCTTGCGGCCCTCGTCGGACCAGTACACGTCGTCGAGATGGAGGATCAGCGCGAACTCGTCCAGGACGAGCCCCGCGCCGATCCCGAAGACCACGGCGAAGAGGGCGGCGCCGAATCCGTGCCGGTCGCTGCCCACCGCGCCGAAACCGCCGATGACGGTGAGGACCACGCCCGGTACGACGTGATGGATGTGGAGCCCGCCCGAGGAGACGTTCCCGAAGGGCCCCTTCCCCGCCCGGATGAGACGGACGATGGTCCTCGTGACCAGGAACGTCACGATGAACGAGGTCAGCGCGAGAAGCATCGGGAGCTTGCCCGGCTCGACGATGTTGCGGGAGAACCAGTGACCCATGCCACCCCGTTCCGATTTGCGCGGTATGCGCAATCTACCGTCCGGAGGCGGCGATTACCCTGCCCGGATGGACGGCCTGCGTTTCGCCTTCGGCACCCTCACCGTGTTCCCCGCCCGCATCACCCGCTGGGACCGGGACGCGGCACGCGCCGGCATGCTCTGCGCCCCGCTGGCAGGGCTGGTCGTCGGACTCTTCGCCGCCGGGCTCGGCGGCGCGTTCCTCGCACTCGGCTCGGGCCCGCTGCTCGCCGCCGTCGTCTCCACCGCCGTACCCGCCGTCCTCACCCGCGGCCTCCACCTCGACGGCCTCGCCGACACCGCCGACGGCCTCGGCAGCGCCAAGCCCGCCGAGGACGCGCTGCGCATCATGAAGCAGTCGGACGTCGGCCCGTTCGGCGTCATCGTGCTGCTCCTCGTCCTGTTCGCCCAGGTCGCCGCACTCTTCGAGCTGTACGGGGAGAGCTGGGCGCACGGCGCGGCCGGCGCCGTCCTCGCCGCGACCGTCGCCCGCCTCGCCCTCACCCACGCCTCCCGCCACGGCGTCCCCGCGGCCCGCCCCGAGGGCCTCGGCGCGATCGTCGCCGCGACCGTCCCGGTCCGGTCCGCGACCCTCTCGACGGCGGTCGTCCTGGTCCTCTGCGCCGCGTCCGGCCTGTTGTTCTCCCCGTACGACGCGATCCACAACGTCCTGGCGGCGGGTGCGGCCCTGGGCGCGGCGGCGGCGCTTCTGCGCCGGTGCGTACGGCGGTTCGGCGGCGTGACGGGAGACGTGTTCGGGGCGGTGGAGGAGACGGCGACGGCGACGGCGCTGGTGGCACTCGCCCTGGGGTGACACGGTGCCGTGCCCCGTCGCGTCCCAGCCGGTTCAGCGAGCCGGCTCCGGGAGGTGCGGCAGGGTGCCCCAGGGGTGCGCGCCCGTGCCGGGGACGGCACAGTGCACCGGGGTGACCGGGCGGACGCCGGGCGGAGCCGCGTACACGAGGTGGCAGTAGTGGGCGGCGACCGGCAGGTCGAGCGTCCGGTACGTGTCCCAGGGGCCCTCGAAGGTGACGAGGAGGTCGGCGAACTCCTCGTAGCCCGGGTCCGGATGGGCGCCGTGGTTGAGCACCAGGGTCGCCGCCCCGGCGGACCGGGCCGCGACCGCGACCCGGCGGTAGTGGGCGAGGGCGCCGGGCGCGGTGGACACCTGGTCGAGGAAGGCGCCGTCGGTGCCGTACCAGTCGCGGTGGCGGAGCAGGTCGGTGACGACCTCGGCGTGCGGGCGGCGACCGTAGGCGGTGTCCACGTAGCCGAGGAGCCGTACCCCGGCCCCCCGCAGCCGGTCGGCGGCCTCCGCGAACGCCGCGTCGGGGGCCTCGCCCGCGCCGCTCGCCGGGTTGACGACGACGCCGTACAGGGACGGCGCCGCGTCGACGAGGGCCGACCAGGCCTCGGGCCGGTCGGCCGGGTGCTCGTAGAACGGCACCAGGAGGAAACGATTCACGGGCCGAGTCCCCTAGACGCGGTGGGCGGTCGGTCGTACCAGCAGGACACCGGTGAGGACGGCGAGCACGGCCGCCGCTCCCCCGGCCGCCACCGGGCCCGCCGCGGGTTCCAGCGACTGCGCCGCCGCCGCGAACAGACAGACGGCGGCCGCGCTGAGCACCGCCCCGAAGGCCTGGAGCAGCAGCCCCAGCCAGAGCACGGTCCCGATCAGGAGCAGGGTGACGAGCCGCGGCGGCGTCGGCCAGGGCGCCCCGGGCCAGGCCAGCGTCACGGCGACGGTGAGCGTGACGAGGACGCCGAGGTAGCCGCCGAGACAGAGCACGAGGGTGCCGGTGACCGCGCGGCGGAACTCGCGCGCGGTGGCCAGGGTCCGCAGCCGGGTCAGGCTCTCGCCCCGGAAGCGGTGCAGCAGCCACTCGGCGGGCCCCATGGAGAGGGTGAGCGCGATGACGGCGCCCGCACCGCTCACCAGGGTGTCGCCGATGCCCGCGTGGAGCACGAGCAGACCGCTGCCGAGGCCGAAGAGGCCGTACGGGAGGGACCCCGCGCGCGGGGGTCCGCCGCGTCCCGCCGCGCCACGCCGGGCGCCCGGCCGGAGAACGAGCCCGGCGAAGGCGACGCTCGCGGTGAGCGCGGTGAGGAGGAGGCCGGCGCGCAGGAGGTCGGGCAGGTCCCAGCGGAAGGCGGGGACGGCTCCGGCGAGCGGCGCCAGCGCGTAGAGCAGGGCCCGTTCGCGGCCGAGGACCAGGAGCACGGTCGCGGCGGCGAGGTAGACCGACTGCCCGGCGGCGAACAGGGCCGCCGGGGTCTCGCCGGGAGCGGCCGCCGCGAGGGCGACGACCGTACCGGCGAGGGCGCCCGCCGGGGCCCCGAGGAGCAGGGCGCGGGCGGCGGCGGGCCGGTCGCCGAGGCCCAGCCAGGTGTACGCGCGGTGGGCGAGGGTCTGGTTCCAGACCCAGCCGGTGACGGCGCCGGCGAGCAGCGGAACCGTTCCGCCCGGGAGCCCGAACCGGCCCTGCTCCCCGGCGAGCAGGGGCGCGGCGAGGACGTACGCGAGGCCGGGCAGGGCGAAGACGAGCCCGCGCAGGAGACAGCCCGCGAGCCCGGTGTGCCAGGCGCCTCCGGGCGGCGCCTCCGGGGCGGGGTGGCGGCGCTCCACGCGCGCGTAGAGGTCCTCGGCGAGCTCGAAGGAGTCGGCGCGGCCGTAGGTGAGCCGGATGTGGTCGTCGGTCATGCCGTCGGACTCGAGGACGGCGGCGATCTCGTCGGGGTGCACGGCGACGGCGACGAGCCCCCCGAGCCGTTCGACGAGCTCGTCGAGCGGATCGTCGGCGAGTTCGCCTACGGCGGGGGCGGTCGGCCCCGCCGGGCGGGCGCCGGGGGCCACGGACGCGTCCCCGGCGGCACCGACCGGGGGCGGCGCCCCGGCGGAGCCGTCGGTCGGCGGGGTCGTGGCGCGCCCCGCACGGTCCTGACGGCGGGGCCGCGGGATCGCGGGGAGAGCGGCCTCCGTGGTCGGGGGCTTGAGCCAGAGCGAGCCGCTCATGCCGGGGTGCCTCCTGGTACGAGGGCCGTGGAGGTACGGCGCGGGGCGGGGATGCTCAGGCGGAGGGGCGTGGGGGCGAAGGCCGGGGCCGGGCGCGGCGCCGGGAGTACCCGGTCGCCGGCCAGTTCGCGGTAGATCTGGCGGAATCCGTCCACCGAGCGGTGCAGGGTGAACCGGTCGATGACCCGCTGCCGGGCCCGGCGGCCGAGTTCGGCGCGGCGGGCCCCGTCGCGGAGGAGTTCGGTGACGGCGGCGGCCATGACGGCCGGTTCGCGGGGCGGGACGACGATCCCGGTGTCGCCGACGGCCTCCCGTACCCCGCCGACGTCGGTGGAGACGGTGGCGCGGCCGCAGGACATGGCCTCGATGAGGGAGAACGGGAAGCCCTCGCTGATGGAGGAGAGCATCACCACGCTGCCGGCCGCGTAGGCGCTGGGAACGTCGGAGATCCGGCCCTCGAACGCGATCCCGTCGGTGACGCCGAGTTCGGCGGCGAGCTTCTCCAGGCGGGTGAGGTAGTCCTCGTTCCCGGCGGGGACCGGGCCGAACAACCGGAGCCGCAGCGCGGGCAGTTCGGCACGGCAGATGGCGTACGCCCTGATCAGGGTTTCGAGGTCCTTGATGGGGTCGACGCGGCCGCACCAGCTGAGCGTGGGGGTCTCGGGTTCGGGCCCGGCCTCGGGGAAGAGGGCCGGGTCGACGCCGTTGTAGACGGTGCGGATGCGGTCGGCGGGGGCGCCGCCGCGCTCCTCCCAGCGCCGGTTGTACTGGTTGCAGGGGGTGATGAGGTCGGCCTTGCGGTAGCCGAGGGTGTTGAGCTCACGGTAGAAGCCGAGCATGAGGGCCTTGACGGGCCAGCGTTGCGCCTCGGTGCGGTAGCCGAGATAGCGCTCGCGGAGGTAGATGCCGTGTTCGGTGAGCAGGAAGGGCACCCCTTCGAAGTGCTGTGCGACGAGCGCCGGAAGGGTGGCGAGGCCGCTGGAGACGGCGTGGGCGACGCCGTCGGCGGATATCCGGGCGGCCAGCGGCCGCAGGGCGTGTTCGAGCAGGTCGGTGGCGGTGAGCGCGTCGTGGACGGTGGGCCTTGCCGCGAGCGTCGGCAGATGCGGCATGGTCCAGATCCACATCAGGGAGCGCAGGGCGGCCTCGGAGCGCAGGGCGTTGGTCAGGCGACCCTGCCGGGCGAGTTCGGCGAGTCCGTACAGGCCGGCGCCGAAGTCGTAGCCCGCCTCCGGGTCGAGGAGGGCGAGGAGCAGGCTCTCGTAGGTGTCGAGGAAGCGGCGGCGCTCACGCCCCCGCAGGGGCCGGCGCGCTCCGGCGAACAGGCCGGGCGCGGTCGGCCCCTGCGGGAGTCCCCAGAGGGGGTAGGCGGTGTGCCGGGTGACGTTGGACGGCAGCTCCCAGGTGACGGGTTCGCGGCCGCTGCCGGTGAGGGCGAGGATCTCGAAGTCGACCTCGGGCATGCCGCGGACGAGCTGGTCGCACCAGGTGCTGACGCCGCCGTGGACATGCGGGTAGGTGCCTTCGGTGAGCATGGTGACATGACGGCCACTGCTCGGCATGTGCGGTTCCCCCCAGAACGTGCTGGTCAGGCGGTCGGGAGCGTGAGTGTGACGCTGGTCTGGAGCAGTTCGGGCGCGGTCCAGGCGGAGCGGGTCCCGGCGTACGGCGTGCCGAAGACGGCGGTGCCGAGGAGGAGGCGCTTGCGGGTGCCCTCGGGGGCGGTGACGGGCACGGTGAGGCCGGCGGGGGCCTTGACGGTGACCGCGGTGCCGATGCGGTAGGCGGTGACCTTTCCGGCGGCGAGTGCCTGGTCCCAGGCGGCGCGGCGGGTCAGTTCGGTGCCGACGTCCCGCTGGGCCGGGTTCACCAGGGGCGCGCCGGGTGCGAACAGGCCCCGGTAGTCGGCGAGTACCCGGTCGAGGACGGGGTAGAGCAGACGCTCCTCGGCGAGGTTCGACTGGTGCACGTAGTGCGGCCGGGGGTCGTTGCCGAGGACGTGGGAGAGGGCGGTGCGGGCTTCCTGCGGCACGATGTGGTCGGCGTAGCCGGTGGCCGTGGGGAGCGGGGCGGGCAGGCAGGTGGAGGCCGGGTTGGACTCGCAGATGCCGCTGCCGCCGTCGGCGCGGGAGGTGTAGATCCAGTTGTACTCGTCGGCCATCTCGGCGGCGGTGCCCACGTTGTAGTACACGTTCATGGGGTGGCGGGGCACGGTCTTCGCGGCGCCGGACGCGGTGCCGATCGAGCGCTGCTGGGGCTCGCGGGAGTTGTCGCTGCCGGTCCACTTGACGCCGTTGTCGGCGAGGGCGCCGGCCAGGTTCGGGTTGTCGACGGGCTGCTGGGGCAGGGTCCTGAGGCCGGAGTGCTCGCCGGTGACGAGTTCGGAGCGGTCGACGGAGATGCCCTTGCGGACGGCCCAGTTGTGGTTGTCGCGGATCTGGGCGGACAGCTCGGCGCGGCTGACCCAGAGGGTGTTGCCCTTGGTGTCCTTGGCGCACTGCCAGGGGACGACGGCGTTGTCCTGGACGCAGCCGAGGAAGGGATGGGTGTACGTGTGGTTGATCCACCGGTACTGGGCGCGGTCGGCGACGAGCCGGTCGGTGAGCGGGTCGGAGCCGGCGTGCTCGGTCTTCCACTGCTCGCCCTGGCCGCCGTTGTAGACCATGTCGAGGGTGAAGCCGGAGGACTTCTGCCAGGCGGCGGCGTACTGGGCGTCGGCGACCGTCATCCGGATCGGGTTGGCGCCCTCGCCGTCGTCGCCGACGCAGTCGAAGTCGCCGGGCGTGCAGTCGAGTCCGGTGTCCCAGCGGGCGTCGGGGGCGAAGACGTCGTCGACGTGCACGGAGAGGTAGTTGCGGCTCTGGCCGAGGTGGACGCCCTGGGTGAGCCATTCGACGATGCCGCGGGCGAGGGCCCGGAACTGCCGCTGGTACTGGTTGTACGCGAAGGTGACGACCAGTTCGCGGCGCCCGTCGGCGGTGTACTCGCCGACGAGGCTGGCCCGGCCGCCGTCGGCTCCGGCTCCGCCGATGGGGACGTCCACGTAGCTGGTGTAGCCGGCCCGGGGGCGGCCCGCGTAGCCGTAACTCTCGGCGATCGAGGGGTCGTTGTCCTCGAAGGTGAGCGCCCCGGCCAGGTACTGGAAGGGGCCCGCCTTCCCGGCGGGCGTGATGCCCGCGGTGGTCCCGTCGAGGACGCCGGACCAGCCGCCCTCGTTCGTGTAGTCGAGGCCGACGCCGGGGTGCGACCAGGTGTAGGCGTCGACCTGCGGGATCCCGAAGGTCCGTTCGTACGTCTGGAGGGCGGTGTGCTCGGCCGAGTCGGGGCCGAAGGCGCTCTCGTGGGGCAGGACGACGCCCTGGTACTTGGCGCGGGGGCGGCCGTCGAGCGTGTCGCTGAGGAAGGCCGTGTCGAGAACCGGCCGGTTCGGGTCGTTCAGGTCGATCCTGCGGTACGGGACGCCGGAACCCTTCAGCTCGGCGGTGATCGCCCCGACCGCGCTGCCGCCGTCGTCCACGACCAGGACGGTGAGGTCGACCCGGGGCACGGGGGCCGCGAGGGCCTGCGCGGACGGGACGACGGTGGCGAGCAGCGCGGCGGCGGCGAGGGCCGCGACGCGGGCGGTACCGGACGCGGTGCGGGCGCCGCCACGGGTGCGGAGCGCACTTCTGGGCGTACGGATTCGGCCGGAGTCCATCAGGTGGTGTCCCCCCTCTGCAGGTCCCCGCGCACCGGGGGCCGGGGCGGCGAACCTGTGGAGATGTTGCAGATGATGCGAAGACGAGTGGGTCGTCCTTGCGTGGCTGAGGCGAGTGTGAACGAGCGCTCCGAGCCTGAACGGTAAACATGAAAGAGACACCACGGATGAGTGAATCAACGCCGCCGTGAGCGAACCGGGTGAGCGAGCGTAGGCTCGTTCTCGGCGCTCTCCGGGCCGAAATACGATGCGGCGGGCACGGTCGGCCCATCCCTCGACCGCCACAGAACTCAATGGAAGCGAGATTTCACCACCGTGACTGCTCTCACTCTCAGCACTGCCGGCGCGGCGACGCTCCGTGCCGACGCCCTCGTCATCGGCGTCGCGAAGTCCGGGAAGACGCTCGTCGTCGCTCCGGGCGCCGAGGCCGTCGACAAGGCCTTCGACGGTCGGCTCGCCGCCGTCCTGGAGACGCTGGGTGCCTCGGGTGCCGAGGGTGAGGCGACCAAGCTGCCCGCCCCCGCCGGCCTCAAGGCCCCCGTCGTCCTGGCCGTCGGCCTGGGCTCCACCCCCGAGGACGGCGCGTCCTTCGCCGCGGAGACCCTCCGCCGGGCCGCCGGTGTCGCCGCCCGCACCCTGACCGGCTCGAAGAAGGCCGCGTTCGCGCTGCCGATCGACGACGCCGAGGACGCCGCCGCCATCGCGGAGGGCGCCCTGCTCGGCGCGTACGCCTTCACTCAGTACCAGGAGAACGGCAAGGACGCGAAGAAGCCGCTGGGCGAGGTCGCCCTGCTCGGCGCCAAGCCGCGCGACAAGGCCCACAAGGCCGCCGCCGAGCGCGCCCAGGCCGTCGCCGAGGAGATCAACCGCGCCCGCGACCTGATCAACATGCCGCCGAACGACCTGACCCCGGCCGCCTTCGCCGCCGCCGCCCAGGCCGCCGGCAAGGAGCACGGCCTCAAGGTCCAGGTCCTCGACGAGAAGGCGCTCGCCAAGGGCGGCTTCGGCGGCATCCTCGGTGTCGGCGTCGGCTCGGAGAACCCGCCGCGCCTGGTCCGCATCGGCTACACCCACCCGAAGGCGGAGAAGACCCTCGCCCTGGTCGGCAAGGGCATCACCTACGACTCGGGCGGCATCTCCCTGAAGCCGGCCGGCCACAACGAGACGATGAAGTGCGACATGAGCGGCGCCGCCGCCGTGTTCTCCACCGTCGTCGCCGCGGCCCGCCTCGGCCTCGAGGTCAACGTCACGGGCTGGCTCGCCCTCGCCGAGAACATGCCGTCCGGCTCCGCCACCCGCCCGGGTGACGTGCTGCGCATGTACAGCGGCAAGACCGTCGAGGTCCTGAACACCGACGCCGAGGGCCGGCTCGTCCTGGCCGACGCGCTGACCAGGGCCTCCGAGGAGCACCCGGACGCGATCGTCGACGTGGCGACCCTGACCGGCGCGATGGTCCTGGCGCTGGGCAACCGCACCTTCGGCATCATGGCCAACGACGACGACTACCGCTCCGCGATCCACGAGATCGCGGAGGAGGTCGGCGAGGCGTCCTGGCCGATGCCGCTCCCCGCGGACCTGCGCAAGGGCATGGACTCCCCCACCGCCGACATCGCCAACATGGGTGAGCGGATGGGCGGCGGCCTGGTCGCCGGTCTCTTCCTCCAGGAGTTCGTGGGCGAGGGCATCACCTGGGCCCACCTGGACATCGCGGGCCCGGCCTTCCACGAGGGCGCCCCGTACGGCTACACCCCCAAGGGCGGCACCGGCTCCTCGGTCCGCACCCTGGTGAAGCTGGCCGAGCGCACGGCGGCCGGCGAGCTCTGAGCAGGCGCGTGACGGCGACGGCCCCGGGCTGCGTGCCCGGGGCCTTCGTCGTCCGCCCGCGACGAAATCCGTAGGTTCGTACGCCCTGGTCCGCCCGCCGTACGGACGATCGGCCGTCTCAGAGCACGGCCCCGCGTCCCGCCATCCGTCAACAAGTGCGAAGATGGGTTCTCGGCAGGACAGGGCCCCCACCACAGGGCCGAAAATAAGCGGCCGAACACCAGCCGCCGCCCGGTCATCGAGGACCGGCGACGAGCGCACATGCATGGAGGACGTGACGTGGCGAACGACGCCAGCACCGTTTTCGACCTAGTGATCCTCGGCGGCGGTAGCGGCGGTTACGCCGCGGCGCTGCGCGGAGCGCAGCTGGGCCTGGACGTCGCACTGATCGAGAAGAACAAGCTCGGCGGCACCTGCCTGCACAACGGCTGCATCCCGACGAAGGCCCTGCTCCACGCCGGCGAGGTCGCCGACCAGACCCGCGAGGCGGAGCAGTTCGGTGTCAAGGCCTCCTTCGAGGGCATCGACATCAAGGCCGTGCACAAGTACAAGGACGACGTGATCTCGGGCCTGTACAAGGGTCTGCAGGGTCTCGTCGCCTCCCGCAAGGTGACCTACATCGAGGGCACCGGTCACCTGTCCTCCCCGACCTCCGTCGACGTCGACGGTCGTCGCGTCGAGGGCCGTCACATCCTCCTGGCCACCGGTTCCGTGCCGAAGTCCCTCCCCGGCCTGGAGATCGACGGCAACCGGATCATCACTTCGGACCACGCGCTGACCCTGGACCGGGTCCCGGAGTCCGCGATCATCCTGGGCGGCGGCGTCATCGGCGTCGAGTTCGCCTCCGCGTGGAAGTCCTTCGGCACCGACGTCACGGTGATCGAGGGCATGAAGCACCTGGTCCCGGTCGAGGACGAGAACAGCTCGAAGCTTCTTGAGCGCGCGTTCCGCAAGCGCGGCATCAAGTTCAACCTCGGCACCTTCTTCCAGTCCGCCGAGTACACCGACAACGGCGTCAAGGTCACCCTGGCCGACGGCAAGACCTTCGAGGCCGAGGTGCTGCTGGTCGCCATCGGCCGCGGCCCGGTCTCCGCCGGTCTCGGTTACGAGCAGCAGGGCGTCGCGATGGACCGCGGCTACGTCCTGGTCGACGAGTACATGCGCACCAACGTGCCGACGATCTCGGCCGTGGGCGACCTCGTCCCGACGCTCCAGCTCGCGCACGTCGGCTTCGCCGAGGGCATCCTCGTCGCGGAGCGCCTGGCCGGCCTGAAGGCCGTCCCGATCGACTACGACGGCGTGCCCCGGGTGACGTACTGCCACCCCGAGGTCGCCTCCGTCGGCATCACCGAGGCCAAGGCCAAGGAGATCTACGGCGCGGACAAGGTCGTCGCCCTCAAGTACAACCTGGCGGGCAACGGCAAGAGCAAGATCCTCAAGACCGCGGGCGAGATCAAGCTCGTCCAGGTCAAGGACGGTGCCGTGGTCGGCGTCCACATGGTCGGTGACCGCATGGGCGAGCAGGTCGGCGAAGCGCAGCTGATCTACAACTGGGAGGCGCTGCCGGCCGAGGTCGCGCAGCTCATCCACGCCCACCCGACGCAGAACGAGGCGCTCGGCGAGGCCCACCTGGCCCTGGCCGGCAAGCCTCTGCACTCCCACGACTGACGCTCACGTCATCACAGGGCGCGACGACCACTTCCCGCAATTCGTTAGGAGCAACTGAAACCATGTCGGTTTCCGTAACCCTGCCGGCGCTCGGCGAGAGCGTCACCGAGGGCACCGTCACCCGCTGGCTCAAGGCCGAGGGTGAGCGTGTCGAGGCCGACGAGCCGCTGCTCGAGGTCTCGACCGACAAGGTCGACACCGAGATCCCCGCCCCCGCCTCGGGCATCCTGGCCTCCATCAAGGTCGCCGAGGACGAGACGGTCGAGGTCGGCGCCGAGCTGGCCATCATCGACGACGGCACGGGCGCCCCGGCCGCCGCCGCGGCTCCGGCCGCCGAGCCCGCCGCGGCCCCTGCGCCGGTCGCCGAGGCTCCGGCCGCTCCGGCCCCCGTGGCCGAGGCCCCGGCCGCTCCGGCCGCCCCGGCCGGCGGTGCCACCGGCACCGACGTCGTGCTGCCCGCGCTCGGCGAGTCCGTCACCGAGGGCACCGTGACCCGCTGGCTGAAGTCGGTCGGCGAGACCGTCGAGGCCGACGAGCCGCTGCTCGAGGTCTCCACGGACAAGGTCGACACCGAGATCCCGGCCCCGGTCTCGGGTGTCCTCCTGGAGATCGTCGTCGCCGAGGACGAGTCCGCCGAGGTCGGCGCCAAGCTCGCCGTCATCGGTGCCGCGGGTGCGGCTCCGGCCGCCGCCCCGGCTCCGGCCCCGGCCGCCCCCGCCGCCGCTCCGGCCCCGGCCGCTCCGGCCCCCGCGCCGGTCGCCCCGGCTGCCCCGGTCGCCGCTCCGGCTCCGGTCGCCCAGGCCCCGTCGATCGCTCCGGCCGTCGTCACCCCGGTTCCGGCGGCGCCCGCGGCTGCTCCGGCCGCGCCCGCGGAGGACGGCGCGTACGTGACCCCGCTGGTCCGCAAGCTCGCCACCGAGAACGGTGTCGACCTCGCGGCCGTCAAGGGTTCGGGCGTCGGTGGCCGCATCCGCAAGCAGGACGTCCTCGCGGCCGCCGAGGCCAAGAAGGCGGCCGCCGCCGCCCCCGCCGCGGCTGCTCCGGCCGCCGCCGCCAAGGCTCCGGCCCTGGAGGTCTCCCCGCTGCGCGGTCAGACCGTCAAGATGACCCGGATGCGCAAGGTCATCGGCGACAACATGATGAAGGCGCTGCACGGCCAGGCCCAGCTGACCTCGGTCGTCGAGGTCGACATCACCAAGCTGATGAAGCTGCGCGGCCGCGCCAAGGACGCCTTCGCCGCCCGTGAGGGCGTCAAGCTCTCCCCGATGCCGTTCTTCGTGAAGGCGGCGGCCCAGGCGCTGAAGGCCCACCCGGTCATCAACGCCCGGATCAACGAGGACGAGGGCACGATCACCTACTTCGACACCGAGAACATCGGTATCGCGGTGGACTCCGAGAAGGGTCTGATGACCCCGGTCATCAAGGGTGCGGGCGACCTCAACATCGCCGGTATCTCGAAGAAGACCGCGGAGCTGGCCGGCGCCGTGCGCGCCAGCAAGATCACCCCGGACGACCTGGCCGGTGCGACCTTCACCATCTCCAACACCGGTTCGCGCGGCGCGCTCTTCGACACGATCATCGTGCCCCCGAACCAGGTCGCCATCCTGGGCATCGGCGCCACCGTGCGCCGTCCGGTCGTCATCAACCACCCGGACCTGGGTGAGACGATCGCGATCCGCGACATGACGTACGTCGCGCTGTCCTACGACCACCGTCTGGTGGACGGCGCCGACGCCGCCCGCTACCTGACCTCGGTCAAGACGATCCTCGAGGCCGGCGAGTTCGAGGTCGACCTCGGCCTGTAAGCCGTACGCCGAAAGGCATACGCCGAGGCAACGTAACGAGCCTCACCTGCGGCGCCCTCGTCCGGAAGTGTTTCCGGACGGGGGCGCCGCCGTATTGTCTTTAGAGTCAACACTCCCCGAGGAGCCGCTTCATGACCGTCCCCGTCGTCCACTCGCTGCGCGAGCAGATCCGCGAGCACATCGTGGAGGGGATCGTCAGCGGCCGCTGGAAGCCGGGCGAGCGGATCGTGGAGCGCCGGATCGCGACCGAGCTCGAGGTCAGCCAGACGCCCGTGCGCGAGGCGCTGCGCGAGCTGGAGTCGCTGCGGCTGATCGAGTCGGCGCCCAACAAGGGCGTCCGGGTCCGCAATCTGACCGCGGCCGACCTGGAGGAGAGCTACCCCGTACGAGCCGGTCTCGAGCAGATCGCGGCCGAGCTGGCGGCCGGCCGGCTCGCGGCCGACTGCTCGGCCCTGGAGCCGCACGTGGCGGCCCTGTACGAGGCGGACGCCACCTCCGACGGCACGGCCCAGGTGCGGCACACGGTGGCCTTCCACCGGGAGCTGGTGAAGGCCGCGGGGAACGCCGTCCTGCTGCACACCTGGGAGACGCTCGGCATCGAGGTCTTCACGGCCCTGTCGATCCGCTGGCTGGGCACGGTCCAGAAGTCCTACGCGGAGGAGCACCAGGAGCTGGTGGAGGCCTTCCGGCGGGGCGATCCGAACATCGGCGCGCTGGTGAAGGCGCATGTGCTGGGCTGCGCGCCGCGCGCCTGACCCCTTTTCTCGTCACGGACAGTGAGCGGGTCCACCTTCCGGTGGGCCCGCTCATTCGTGCGCGCACCCCCTCAGAAAGCGGCCCCTCCCCGCTCTCACCTGCGAAAACAAGGCACCGGGTGCCCCATTTCACGGCACCCTGTGCCGACTTTCTCGATCTGAAGAGGTTTTCCCCTTCAACCCTTTGATCGATCATCGATCGTCGGTTTAGAGTCTTCGGCGGGCCGCTACCCGGCCCTTCGCCCTGTCCTGCCAGACAAGGCACCCCTTCTCCACCCCCACCTGTCCGGAAGGCGGCGATCATGACCGATCCCGTAGGCAAGATTCCGAGCGAGCTCGACCAGCTCCCGGACCGTGACACCGAGGAGACCGCCGAGTGGGCGGCCTCCCTGGACGCCGTCACCAAGGCCGCCGGCCCCCACCGGGCCGCCTACCTGATGCGCCGCACGCTCCAGCACGCCGAGGGCGCGGGCCTCGCCCTGCCCAAGCTGCTGGAGACGGACTACGTCAACACCATCCCGACCTCCGCCGAGCCGACGGGCGCCGACTTCGACGGCGACGAGGCCATGGAGCGCCGGATCACCGCCTGGAACCGCTGGAACGCGGCCGCGATGGTCACCCGCGGCTCGAAGTACGGCGTCGGCGGTCACATCGCCACGTTCGCGTCGGCCGCCTGGCTGTACGAGACCGGCTTCAACCACTTCTTCAAGGGCAAGGAAGCCGACGGTTCCGGCGACCAGCTCTACATCCAGGGTCACGCCGCGCCCGGCATCTACGCCCGCGCGTTCCTGGACGGGCGCCTGAACGAGGCCCACCTCGACAACTTCCGGCAGGAGTCCGGCGGCAACGGTCTGCCCTCCTACCCGCACCCGCGCCGGCTGCCCTGGCTCTGGGAGTTCCCGACCGTCTCCATGGGTCTGGGCCCGCTCTCCGCGATCTACCAGGCGCGCTTCAACCGTTACCTGACCAACCGCGCCATCAAGGACGTCTCCGCCTCGCACGTGTGGGCGTTCCTCGGTGACGGCGAGATGGACGAGCCCGAGTCGACCGCGGCCCTCGCCCTGGCCGCCCGCGAGGGTCTGGACAACCTGACCTTCGTCATCAACTGCAACCTGCAGCGCCTCGACGGCCCGGTCCGCGCCAACTTCAAGATCGTGCAGGAGCTGGAGGCCCAGTTCCGCGGCGCCGGCTGGAACGTCGTGAAGTCGCTGTGGGGCAACGCCTGGGACGAGCTGTTCGCGCTCGACACCACCGGTGCCCTCGTCCGCCGCCTCCGCGAGGTGCCGGACGCGCAGGTCCAGACGTACCAGACCCGCGACGCCGCCTACATCCGCCAGGACTTCTTCGGCAAGGACCCGGCGCTCGTCGCGATGGCTCAGCTGCTGAGCGACGACAAGATCCTGGAGTGCTTCCACCTCTCGCGCGGTGGCCACGAGCCGCGCAAGGTGTATGCCGCGTACAAGGCCGCCGTGGAGTTCAAGGGCGCGCCGACGGTCATCCTCGCGCAGACCGTCAAGGGCTTCACCCTCGGTGAGGGCTTCGCGTCGAAGAACGCGAACCACCAGATGAAGAAGCTCTCGAACGACGAGTTCAAGAACATGCGTGACCTTCTTGAACTGCCCATCTCGGACGCGCAGTTCGCCGACGGCCAGGTGCCGTACGGCCACCCCGGCACCGACTCCCCCGAGGTCCGCTACCTGCAGGAGCGCCGCGCGGCGCTCGGCGGTCCGGCCCCGGCCCGTCGTACCCACGCGCTGGCCCCGCTGCCGGCCCCGGCCGAGAAGGCCTTCACCGCCTTCGACAAGGGCTCCGGCTCCCAGTCGATGGCCACGACGATGGCCTTCGTCCGTCTGATCAAGGACCTCATCCGTGACAAGGAGACCGGCAAGCGCTGGGTCCCGATCGTCCCGGACGAGGCCCGCACCTTCGGTATGGAGTCGCTGTTCCCGTCGCTCGGCATCTACTCGCCGAAGGGCCAGACGTACGAGCCGGTCG
Organism: Streptomyces sp. CB02980; assembly: GCF_014451325.2. Classification (GTDB taxonomy): domain Bacteria; phylum Actinomycetota; class Actinomycetes; order Streptomycetales; family Streptomycetaceae; genus Streptomyces. The sequence goes on from NZ_JACSCH020000017.1 coordinate 127,504, forward strand.
ACCGCGACCAGCTGATGTACTACAAGGAGGCCGTCAACGGCCAGATCCTCAACGAGGGGATCACCGAGGCCGGTTCGATGGCCGACTTCATCGCCGCTTCCACCGCGTACTCCACGCACGGCGAGGCGATGATCCCGTTCTACATCTTCTACTCGATGTTCGGCTGGCAGCGGACCGCCGACCAGATGTGGCAGCTCGGCGACCAGCTCGGGCGCGGCTTCCTCGTCGGCGCCACCGCGGGCCGTACGACCCTGACCGGTGAGGGCCTGCAGCACGCCGACGGCCACTCGCCGGTGATCGCGGCGACCAACCCGGCGGCGCTGACGTACGACCCGGCGTTCGCCTACGAGGTCGCGGCCATCGTCAAGGAGGGTCTGCGCCGGATGTACGGCGAGGCCGCCGAGGGCGAGGACCAGAACGTCTTCTACTACCTCACCGTCTACAACGAGCCGATGCCGCAGCCCGCCAAGCCGGCCGGCATCGACGAGGGCATCGTCAAGGGCCTCTACCGGTTCAACACCGCCGAGTCGGCCGGTCTCGACCTGCCCTCCCCCAAGCTCTCGGCTTCGCTCGAGCAGGGAGGTGCCCCCACCGCCCCGCGCATCCAGCTCCTCTCCTCCGGTACGGCCATCCACTGGGCCCTGGAGGCGCAGAAGCTGCTCGCCGCCGAGTGGGGCGTGGGCGCCGACGTGTGGTCCGCGACCTCCTGGACGGAGCTGCGGCGCGACGCGCTCGAGGCCGACGCGGCGCTGCTGCGCGGCGAGGAGCAGGTGCCGTACATCCGCAAGGCCCTGGAGGGCGTCGAGTCCCCCGTCCTCGCGGTCTCCGACTACATGCGCCAGGTCCCCGACCAGATCGCGCAGTGGGTCGAGCAGGACTGGTCCTCGCTCGGTGCCGACGGCTTCGGCCTCTCGGACACCCGTGACGCGGCCCGCCGCCACTTCGGCGTCGACGCCCAGTCGATCGTCGTCGCGGCCCTCGCGCAGCTCGCCCGCCGCGGCGAGGTCCCGGCCTCGGCCGTGAAGGAGGCGCGCGAGCGCTACGGCCTGTAGGCCCTGCCAGGTTGTCGGTGCGGGCGCGCATGATGGGTTCATGCGCGCCGCCCGGCTGATCAAGATGGTCCTTCTCCTCCAGTCCCGTCCTTCGATGACGGCGGCCGAACTCGCCGCCGAGCTGGAGGTGTCGGAGCGCACCATCACCCGCGATGCCCTCGCCCTCTCGGAGGCGGGGGTTCCGGTGTATGCGGACCGGGGCAGGGCCGGTGGGTACCGGCTCGTCGGCGGCTACCGCACACGGCTCACGGGCCTGGCCCGCGGCGAGGCCGAGGCACTGTTCCTGTCCGGACTGCCCGGCGCGCTGCGGGACATGGGCCTGGAGGACGCGGCCTCGGCGGCCCGGCTGAAGGTGTCCGCGGCGCTGCTGCCTTCGCTGCGGGACGCCCCGGACTCGGTGGCACAGCGCTTTCTGCTCGACGCGCCCGGCTGGTACCAGGAGCCGGAGACCCCTGAGCTGCTGCCGCCGATCGCGGAGGCGGTCTGGGACGACCGGATGATCTCGGCCCGCTACCGGCGCGGTGACCGTGAGGTGGAGCGCGAGCTCGCCCCGTACGGCCTCGTCCTGAAGGCGGGCGTCTGGTACCTGTGCGCGCGGTCGGGTACGGCGTTCCGCACCTACCGGGTGGACCGCTTCGCCTCCGTCGCCCTCGCCGTGGAGCGCTTCGAGCGGGACGAGAGCTTCGATCTGTCCGCCTTCTGGGCCGAGCGCGCGGCGGAGTTCGCCCGGTCGATCCTGCGCGCCGAGATCGTCGTACGGCTCACGGAGGCGGGCGCCCGCCGGCTGCCGTACGTGACGGACCGCGCGGCGGCCGCGGAGGCCCTCGCGGCGGCGGTGTCCGAGGACGGCGGGCTCCGGGTGGTCCTCCCGGTGGAGAGCGAGGAGGTCGCGTTCTCCCAGCTGCTCACGCTCGGCCCGGAGGCCGAGGTGCTCGCCCCGGTCTCCTTGCGCGAGCGCTTCGGTGCGGCCGCCCGCGCGATGGCCTCGCGGTACGCCTGAGGGTCACCGGTAGTCGTTCACGTCCGGGCTGCCCTTCTCGTCGGCGAGCATGAAGCCCCAGGCGTCCGGCCGTGAGCCGTCCGCGTCGGTGAAGCCGTACTCCCCCGCGAGCTGACCGCTCGACAGCGACCGGCCGTTCCAGCGGTGCCGTTCGGGGTCGGCCGCGAGCGCCGCGATCGCCCTGCCCACGTACACCGGGGACTCGGCGATCGCGAAGCCGGGGATCTTCTCGACGGCGTCGCGCCAGTTCTCCTCCGTGACGCCGAACGCGGTGAGCATCTGCTCGGACCTGAGCCAGCCGGGGGTGACGGAGACCGCCGTGCCGCCGTACTCCGCGAGTTCCTTGCCGAGGCCGAAGGCCATCCGGATGGGCGCGTTCTTGGCGAGGTCGTAGAAGAGGTTCTCGCGGTAGCGGGTGCCGTTGTACTCGGACGTGCCGTCGGTGACCTCGACGACGAGGCCGCCCCGGTTCCGGATGAGCAGCGGGATCGCCGTGTGGGAGGTGATGGCGTGGGTCCGCACCCCGAGTTCCAGCATCCGCAGACCGCCGGCGAGGTCGTTCTCCCAGGTCTTCTTGCCGAAGACGAGGAGGTGCTCGCCGCCCCACACGTCGTTCACGAGGACGTCGAGCCGCCCGTGCTCCCGGTCGATCCGGTCGACCAGCGCCTTCACCTGTTCGACCTCCAGGTGGTCGGTGGGGACGGCGACGCCCTCGCCGCCGGCGGCCGTCACCAGTTCGGCGGTCTCCTCGATGGTCTCGGTGGCCCGGCCGACCTCGCTGAGCTTCGCGCGGGTGGTCCGCCCGGTGACGTACACCGTCGCCCCGGCCGCGCCGAGCTGGACGGCGATGCCGCGTCCGGCGCCCCGGGTGGCCCCGGCGACCAGGCAGACCCGTCCGCGCAGGCTGTTCGTCTGGTTCGTCTCGTTCGTCTCGTTCGTCTCCGTCGTCATGCGCATCAGACTCGCAGGAAAGTACGACATCTTCTGTCCGGATTCATTTCGGGCTTTCCGGGTGCGTCGCACCTCCCGAACCAGGATGCTGGTCCCGTGATGGACGAGACGGAGTTCTGGGAGATCATCGACGCCAGCCGCGAGGACGCCGAGGGCGACCCCGAGGAACAGGCCGACCTGCTCGTGGAACGGCTGACCCGGCTGGACCCCGACTCCGTGCTCGACTACGCACGCCATTTCGAGGCCCGCTACAACCGCGCGTACCTCTGGGATCTGTGGGGCGCGGCGGCGGTGCTCTTCGACGGGGCCGGCGACGAGACCTTCGATTCGTTCCGCTGCTGGCTCATCGGCCAGGGCCGTGAGGTGTACGAGGGCGCGGTGCACGATCCCGACGCGCTCGCGGAACTGCTCGGCGACTTCGACGTGGAGATCGACGGGGACGGCGAGGAGATCGGTTTCGCGGCGGACGAGGCCTACGAGCAGCTGACCGGCGCGGAGACTCCGGACCTGGGCATCCCGATGCCGGGCGGGGAGCCGCTGGGAGCCCCGTTCGACCTGGAGGACGACAAGGTCCTCGCGACCCGTTTCCCCCGGCTGTGGGAGCGCTTCGGGACGGTGTAGCGCGAACCCCGGGGGAAGGCCCCCGGGATCCGGTCCCGATCGGCGGCGCGACGCCGACCGAGGACGCCTTCGCCGCTCAGAAGTGCGTGCCGCCGTCGATGCGGACCTCGGTGCCGGTGATGAACCTCCCGTCCTCGGACGCCAGCATCGCGACGACGCCCGCGACGGTCTCGGGACCGGCGAAGCCCTGGCCGAGGGCGGGGGCGAGCTTCCCGAAGAGGGACCAGTCGGCGTCCTCGGGGATGCCGGGGCCGACGCTCTGACGGCTGGCGCCGGTGCCGTCGGTCATGCCGGAGGAGATGGAGCCGGGCTGGACGGCGGTGAAGCGGATGCCCTGCTTGGCGTACTCGGCGGCGAGCGCGTGGGTCATGGACTGGATGCCGCCCTTGCTGGCCGCGTAGGCCGCCATGTAGGGGTGCGCGAACATCGCGGAGGTGGAGGAGAAGTTCACGACGGCGGAGCCTTCGCCCTCCAGCAGCGCGGGGATCGACTCGCGGATCATCAGGAACGTGCCGGTGAGGTTGATCCGTATCACCTGCTCGAAGGAGTCGAGGCTCGTCTCGTGGGTGTGCGAGGAGCGCAGGATGCCGGCCGCGTTGACCAGGACGTCCAGGCCGCCGAGCGCCTCGACGGCGGCGGCGACGCCGGCGCGTACGGAGGCCTCGTCGGCGACGTTCAGGACGACGGTGGTGAGGCGGTCGGCGGCGTCGCCGGCCTTGGCGACGGTGTCCTTGAGGCCGTCCTCGCTGATGTCGGCGGCGACGACCCGGCCGCCCTCGGCGAGCACGCGCAGGACGGTGGCCTGGCCGATGCCGGAGCCGCCGCCGGTGATGAGCGCGCGGCGTCCTTCGTAACGGGTCAGCTGGTTCATGGCGGCAACCTCTCGATGTCGAGCTTCCGGGAATCCTGTTTCCGGGACGTCGAGGTTCCCGGGGAATGGTGCCACCGTACGCCTGAGTGGCACGTTTTGCCATAGCTGCACGATGTGCACCGTCGGCAGTCGCAGGCGTACGCTTCGTACGGTGAGCACCAAGCCCGCGGGCGCCACGCCCCCCACCCCGACGCTGACGGAGCGCCGCAAGGCCGCGACCCAGCTGGACATCGCGCGCGCCGCCGCCGAGCTCTTCACCGAGCACGGCCCCGACGGCACCACGGCCGAGGACATCGCCCTGCGGGCCGGGGTCGCGCTGCGCACCTTCTACCGGTACTTCCGCTCGAAGCAGGACGCCGTGGCCCCGCTGCTCGCGGGCGGCGGCGACCGCTGGCGCGCACTCCTCGCCGCGACGGCCACGACGGCCGCGGGTGCGGCCGCGGGTGCCGCTTCGGAACCGGGCGCGGGGCTGCCCGACGCCTTGGAACGCTCGATCGCCGCCTCGCTGACCCCCGCGGACGCGGCGGCCGAGGAAGGGCTGCGCTGGACGCGCGGGCTGCTGCGCGCGGCCGCCGAGGACCCGGCGCTGCGGGCCGTCTGGTACCGGGTCAACCAGGAGTCGGAGGAGCGGCTGCGCGAGGTCGTCGCCGGCCTCGCGGGGCCGGGCGCGGACCCGCTGGAGGTACGGCTCGCGGCCGCGGCGGCCACGGACGCGATCCGGATCGCCCTGGAGAGCTGGGCGGAGACGGACGCGCCGGTACGGGGCGAGGGCGCCCCCGCGGAGCTCGCGGTCCGGTGCCTGCGCGAACTGATGGGCGGGATGCGGCTGCTGAACCCGGACGTCAGCGGTGGGTCAGCGACCGGCCCATGAGGACGTCGTCCACGTACTCCCCGGCCAGGAACAGCTCCCCCGGCAGCACGCCCTCCACCGCGAAGCCCTCGGAGGCGTAGAGCGCGCGGGCCGGGGCGTTGTGACCGAGCACCCGCAGGGTCATGCGTACGGCGCCGTCCGCCCGGGCCTTCTCCATCGCGGCCCGCAGCAGCGCCCGCGCCACCCCGTGGCCCCGCGCGGCCTCGGCGACCACGAGGCCCTGGATCTGCCGCACATGGGCGGTGGCGGCGAGCCGGGTCGGGGGCACCAGCCGGAGGTAGCCGACGATCACGCCCTCGCGCACGGCGAGGAGATAGTCCCCGGGCAGGTGGCGGTCGTCGAAGAAGGGCTCGTACGGCGGGACCGGGGCGGGCAGCACCGCGTGCAGGGTCGACCAGGCGGCCCGGTCGAGCTCGGCGAGGGCGGCGTCGTCCGCGCGTTCGGCGGTACGTATCAGCGTCTCCGGCACGATCATGACCGCCACTGTGCCACGCGCCCGCCCGGGAGGGCAGGATGGTGCCCATGCAGCGTTCCGCCACTCGCAAGCGTGTCGCCGTCACCGGTGCCTCCGGGCTCATCGGCACCGCCCTCGTCCGCTCCCTGCGCGCCGACGGCCATGACGTCGTCCGGCTCGTCCGCCGGCCCGCCCGGACCGCCGACGAGGTCGAGTGGGACCCGAAGCGGCTGTACGTGGACGCCGCCGGGCTCGTCGGCGTGGACTCCGTCGTGCACCTGGCGGGCGCCGGGGTCGGCGAGCGCCGCTGGAACGAGGCGTACAAGCAGGAGATCCGCGACAGCCGCGTACTCGGCACGACGGCCATCGCCCAGGCCCTCGCCTCCCTCGCGGAGCCGCCGGAGAGCCTGGTGTGCGGCACGGCGCTCGGCTGGTACGGGGACACCGGCAGCCGTGCGGTCGACGAGAGCGCCCCGGCGGGTACGGGCTTCCTGCCCGAGATCTGCGTGGAGTGGGAGGCCGCCGCGGCCCCCGCCGAGGAGGCCGGCATCCGGGTCGCCTACGCCCGTACGGGCCTGGTGGTGGCGCGCGAGGGAGGGGCGTGGGGACGGCTGTTCCCGGTCTTCCGGGCCGGACTCGGCGGACGGATGGGCGACGGCCGCCAGTACTGGTCGTTCATCTCCCTCCACGACGAGGTGGCCGCCCTGCGCCATCTCCTCGACACCCCGGCGCTCTCGGGCCCGGTGAACCTGACCGCCCCCGACCCCGTCACCAACCGCGAGGTGACGGCGGCGATGGGCCGGGTACTGCGCCGGCCGACCCTCGTCACCGTGCCCGCGCCCGTGCTGAAGGTGGTGCTCGGGGACTTCGCGCAGGATGTGCTGGGGAGTCAGCGGGTGCTGCCGGGGCGGCTGTTGGAGACCGGATTCGACTTCGCGTTCCCGACGATCGACGACTCGATCAGGGCGGCCGCGCGCTGAACTCCGCGCCACTCCCCCTCCTTCGCTCCCCCCCTTGTGCTCCCCCGTGCCGCACGCACCCCGGTGCGCGCGGCTGGCACCCGTGGGAGCGCTGCCTAGGCTCGACGAGAACGGCGAACTCGGGCATTCCGGAGGCTCGTTGGGGGCATAGGCCTCCCACTGGCCGCGCCGACCTGGGGAGGGGCACGTGCTCAACAGCGCAGACAGCGCAAGGAACGCACAGCGTACGAACGTCGACGTCGATGTCGACGTCGACCTCGGCATCGCGCAAACCGTCGACGTCGTCATCGTCGGAGCCGGGGTCGCGGGACTCGCCGCGGCCCGTCGGCTGACCGACGCCGGGCTCTCCGTGGTCGTCCTGGAGGCGGAACCCCGCATCGGGGGCCGGATGGCGACCGAGGCCGTCGACGGCTTCCTGCTCGACCGGGTGGGACCGCTGCTCACCCTGTCGTACGAGGAACTCCGGGCCGTCCCGGGGCTCGACGGCCTGGTGCTGCGGCCGTTCGCCCCCGGGGTGCTCGTGCACAGCGACGGCCGGTACGCGCGGTGGGGCGCCCCGCACCCGCGCCGGACGGCCGGCGCGCCCCGGAGCGCGGGGCACCGGAGCGTGGGGGGAGCGTTCAGCGTGGCGCGCGCCCTCGCGAGCGCCCCCCGACATCCGGCCGCCTCGCTCGACCAGGCGCGGCTCGGCGCGTCCCTCGTCCGGCTCGCGGCGACCCCGACGCAGCGGATCCTGGCCCGCCCCGAGCGGACCGCGCGCGAGGCGCTGACCGCGCGGCTGCCCGCCAGGACCGTCCAGGGCGTCCTGCGGCCGCTGCTCGCGGCGCTCCTCGGCGACCCGGACCTCGGCATGTCGAGCCGCCGCGCGGACCTGGCGCTGCGCGCCTTCGCCCGGGGCAGGCTCGCGGTGCCCGAGGGCGGGGCGGCCGCGCTCCCGGAGCGGCTCGCGGCGACGCTGCCGCCGGGCACGGTCCGGACGGGGGTCCGGGTCACGGAGGCGTCGATCTCGCGGGTGACGACGGCGGAGCACGGGGTGTTCCGGTGCCGGTCGGTCGTCCTCGCGACGGGAGCCCGGACGGCCGCCGAGCTGCTGCCCGGTCTGCGCCGGCCGGCCTTCCACTCCGTGACGGTGCTGCACCACACGGCGCCGGTGGCGCCCACGGCGGACCCGACGCTGCTCCTGGAGGCGGACCCGGGCGGGCCGGTGGCCCACACGGCGGTGATGAGCGCGGTGGACCCGGGGCGGGCGCCGGAGGGCCGGACGCTGATCACCTCGACGGTGCTCGGAACGCCGCCGGACGACACGGAACGGCGGGTCCGCAAGCACCTCGCGACGCTGTACGGCACGTCGACGGACGAGTGGGAGCTGCTGGCCCTGCGTCACACGCCGGACGCGGTCCCCTCGATGCCCCCACCCCACGACGCGCACCGCTCGGTCCGCCTCCTCGCGGGCCTGTACGTCTGCGGCGACCACCGCGCGACGAGCACCCCTCAGGGCGCCCTGGCATCGGGCCACCGAGCGGCATCGTCCCTCCTGACGGACCTGGGGCTGCGACGGGGGGTGGACGAAGGGGGGGAGGAGGCGGCGTAGGGGCTCACGGGGCCCCGGCGGCGGGGCGGGGCGGGGCGGGACGGACCGCACGGCGGGGGGGCAGGCGCGGCGCGGGGGCAGGCGCGGCGGGGGGCAGACACGGCGCCCCCGCGCGGGCGCCGTGCGCGGGGTCCTGGACGCCGCCCGGTCCCGGGTGCCGGGTGGGGGTCAGCCGATGGCCGCTACTCGGTCTCTGTAGGTGCGGGCCGCCGCCGCGTCCCGGTACGGCTCCAGGCGGCGTTCGAAGTCGCGTACGTACTCCACCGCCCTCGCCGACCGCATCTCCGAGGCCTGCTGCGCGGCCTCCGCACCGAGTGCGCACGCCTGGTCCAGTTCCCCCAGGGCCAGGCGTGACGTCGCCAGGACCACCCGGCAGAAGAGGCGGCTGCGGGCGAAGCCGGGGGCCCGGAGCTGGAGGGCGCGTTCCGCGTGCTGGGCGGCCGGCCGGTACTGCTGGAGGTCGCGGTGGCAGTGTCCGAGCTCGTCGGCGAGCTGGGCCTCGTCGAACATCCGGGCCCAGTACGGCACCTCGTCGCCCGGCCGCGCCGCCTCAAGGGCCCGCTCGGCCCGCACGAGCGAGGCGCTGCACGCCCGCGCCTCGCCGAGGACCGCGTGTCCCCGCGCCTCCACCGCGTGCAGCATCGCCTGGACGACCGGCGGCGCGGCCGGCCCGACGCCCTGCTGGGCGACCCGGGCGAGCTGCACGGCCTCCCGCCCGTGGCCGAGGTAGACGGCCTGGCAGCTCATGGTGAGGAGCACGTACGAGCCGTACGCCCGGTCCCCGGCGGCCTGGGCGAGCCGCAGCGCCTGGACGAAGTAGCGCTGGGCGAGGCCGTGCGCGGCGATGTCGTACGACGTCCAGCCGGCGAGCCGGGTCAGGTCGGCGGCCGCGGCGAAGAGGCGCCGGCCCACGGACTCGCCGTACGTGCCGCGCAGCATCGGCTCGGCCTCGTGCTCCAGGTAGCGGACGAGGGCCTGCCGGGCGTGCCCGCCGCCGTAGGCGTGGTCGAGCGTGCGGAAGAGCTCGCCGACCGAGCGCAGGGCCGCGATGTCCCCGCTGGAGACCCGCTGGCCGGGCCCCCGGTCCGTACCGCGCTGCCGGGGCACGGAGAAGCGGCCCTGGGGCGGCACCCGGGGATCGTGCGCGAGCCGGGGGTCGTGGGCCAGGCGCGGGTCGTGCGCCAGGCGGGCCTCGGCCGTGGCCGCGGCGGTGACCGCGGCCGCCGACGAAGGCCGGGCGCCCTGCGGCGCGTCCCCCCGCGCCACCCGGTCGTCCGCACGGCCGATCAGCCAGTCGCGGCTGGGCACGACCAGACCCGCCGGGGTGAAGGCGATCTTGCGGAGTTCGGCGTGGCTGCCGGAGTCCTTCCGCCAGAGCCCGCTGACGATGTCGACCGCCTCTTCGGGGGTCGCCGCGAACTCCAGGCCCGCGTAGACCGGAGCGCAGGCGTCGAGGCCGAGGTCCTGGGCGGAGAGCCGGCGGCCGAGTCGACGGGTGAAGACCTCGGCGATCAGCGCGGGCGTGGTGCCGCGCGGCTGCTGGCCGCGGAGCCAGCGGGTCACCGAGGTCTTGTCGTACCGCAGGTCGAGACCGTGTTCCAGACCGAGCTGGTCCACCCGTCTCGCCAGGCCCGCATGGGAGAACCCGGCTTCGGCGATGAGCGCGGCGAGCTGGCGGTTCGGGATGCGCTGCGGTGGTCGTTCCGTCATCAGCTGTGCGGTCTCCTGCCTTCCGGGTCCGGGCGGCAGCCCCGTCGGACCCTCATGGAACGGCGCGAATTTAGCGGTCCTCACGGCCTGTACCGCCACCTTCGCCCCACATTCATCCGATCGTGTGAGGATTGACGGCATCGCTGACGTAGGTGCTCCCAGCCACCTGCCGGACGCGGTCCCCGTCCACCTGCCGGAGGTCCGTCCCCGGCACCGCCGTACAGTGGCATGGGCGCGAATGACGCATGGTGCCGCACCGGCCCGGGATGATCCCCGGATTCCGGACCCCGGCACCCAGGAGGAGGCATGGCCGTGAGTGAGCTGCGATTCGTCCGCCTTGGGTTCGGCGAGGAAGCCGTCGACTACCAGGTGGCCTGGGACAAGCAGCGCGAAGTGCACGCCGCGCGGTTCGCCGACGAGATCGACGACACCTGTCTGCTCCTCGAGCACCCGCCGGTCTACACGGCCGGCCGGCGTACGGCGGAGAACGAGCGCCCGCTCGACGGGACGCCCGTGGTGGACGTCGACCGCGGGGGCAAGATCACCTGGCACGGCCCCGGCCAGCTCGTCGGCTACCCGATCATGAAGCTGCCCCGCCCGGTGGACGTCGTCGCGCACGTCCGCCGGCTCGAGGAGGCGCTGATCCTCACCGCCGCCGAGTTCGGCGTGGAGACGAGCCGGGTCGAGGGCCGCAGCGGGGTGTGGGTGCTCGGCGAACCGCGACAGGCGGCAGAGCAGCGGCCGTCGCTGGGCGGCCTGTCGCTGGACTTCGACCCGCGTCTGAACGACGAGGAGTTCGACCCGCGCCTGAACGGCCCCGAGTACGCCCCCTCCAACGCCGGCCAGCGCCGCGAGGACCGCAAGCTCGCCGCGATCGGCATCCGGGTCGCCAAGGGCGTCACGATGCACGGCTTCGCCCTCAACGTGAACCCGGACAACGCCTGGTTCGACCGGATCATCCCGTGCGGCATCCGCGACGCGGGCGTGACCTCGCTCGCCAACGAGCTGGGCCGCGACGTCACGATCGAGGAGGTGCTGCCGGTGGCGGAGAAGCACCTGCGGGCGGTCCTTGAGCAGGCGGTGCTGAAGCCGCGCGAGATCGAGCGTCCGGTGGAGACGGCCTCGGTCTGAGGAGTGCCCGCAGGAATGCAGGGCGCTGGCCAGAGGTTGGCCAGACGTAGTAAGGCATGGGAAGCAACGGCGTACCCTGGTGTGCGCCGAAGAATCGAAGCTACAGGAGCCGATGTGTCCGCAGTCGCACCCGACGGACGCAAGATGCTGCGCCTGGAGGTCCGGAACGCCCAGACCCCCATCGAGCGCAAGCCCGAGTGGATCAAGACGCGGGCGAAGATGGGGCCCGAGTACACGAAGATGCAGAGCCTCGTGAAGAGCGAGGGGCTGCACACGGTCTGCCAGGAGGCGGGCTGTCCCAACATCTTCGAGTGCTGGGAGGATCGCGAGGCGACCTTCCTCATCGGCGGTGACCAGTGCACCCGGCGCTGCGACTTCTGCCAGATCGACACGGGCAAGCCCGAGGCGCTGGACCGGGACGAGCCGCGCCGCGTGGGCGAGTCCGTCGTCACGATGGACCTGAACTACGCCACCATCACCGGCGTCGCGCGCGACGACCTGGAGGACGGCGGCGCCTGGCTGTACGCGGAGACCGTGCGCCAGATCCACCAGCAGACGGCGGAGCGCGCCGACGGCCGCACCAAGGTCGAGCTGCTCGCGCCCGACTTCAACGCGGTGCCGGAGCTCCTGGCGGAGGTCTTCGCCTCCCGCCCCGAGGTCTTCGCGCACAACGTGGAGACCGTGCCGCGGATCTTCAAGCGGATCCGTCCGGGATTCCGTTACGAGCGTTCGCTCGACGTCATCACGCAGGCCCGTGACTACGGTCTGGTCACGAAGTCGAACCTGATCCTCGGCATGGGCGAGACCCGTGAGGAGATCAGCGAGGCGCTCCAGCAGCTGCACGACGCGGGCTGTGAGCTGATCACGATCACGCAGTACCTGCGCCCCTCCGTCCGGCACCACCCCGTGGAGCGCTGGGTGAAGCCGCAGGAGTTCGTGGAGCTCAAGGAGGAGGCCGACGAGATCGGCTTCTCCGGTGTCATGTCGGGCCCGCTGGTCCGTTCGTCGTACCGCGCGGGGCGCCTCTTCCAGCAGGCGATCGAGAAGCGCGGCGCGGTGGACAACGCCACACAGGCTGTGTGAATCGGAGCACAAGCAGTTACTGGTCAGTAATGGCCGGATTGGACGCGGCCCGTACGGCCCCGCAGCTCAGCGGGGATGTACGGGCCGCGTCGGCGTTTCCCGTGCCCTCCACATGGCCGCATCAACGTTTCATCAGTGTTTGACCACCGGGTCACGCCCTGGTAACACCAGTCTGTGAGCTTGGATTCACTCACCGCCACGACTCGCTCACATCCCCGCTCGCACCCCCCGCCTCGTCTCATCCGCAATCGAGGGAGGACCCCGACATGCCGGCCGCATCGACGCACGTCCGCGTCACCGCGATCCCGTCCGTCACCGACGCCCTGAAGGCCGTGGAGGCACTGCTCCTCGGCGCCGGGCAGCGAACCGCCCGGCGCAACGCCTGGAACTCCGTCCTGGAGGACCGCCGCCGCGCCAAGGACCGGGTCGAGGCCCAGCACGTGATGGAGGTCGCGTCGGGCCGGACTTCCCGGGCCACGTAAACTTCAGGACATGGCGAGGAAGGCAAACACGGGCAGCGCTGACGCTGCGAACCAGGGGCGGCTCAAGCAGATCGCCCTCACGTACAAGATGACCCGAAAGGCTGACCCGAAGGTCGGACTTGTCGTCGCAGGCGTGGGCATCGTCGTACTCGGTGTCCTCCTCGCGATCGGCTTCCTGATCGGTCACCCGGTCTACCTGGGCATCCTGGGCTTCGTCCTGGCGCTCCTGGCGGCGGCCATCGTGTTCGGGCGGCGCGCCGAGCGCGCGGCCTTCGGGCAGATGGAGGGCCAGCCGGGCGCGGCCGCGGCGGTGCTGCAGAACGTCGGGCGAGGCTGGACGACGACCCCCGCGGTCGCGATGAACCGCAGCCAGGACGTCGTGCACCGGGCGGTCGGCCGGGCCGGCATCGTGCTGGTGGCGGAGGGCAACCCGAACCGGGTGAAGCCTCTGCTCGCAGCCGAGAAGAAGCGGATGAACCGCGTCGTGGTGGACGTGCCGGTGACCGACATCATCGTCGGCGACGGCGAGGGCCAGGTGCCGCTCAAGAAGGTCCGTACGACCATGCTCAAGCTGCCTCGGGTGCTCACCGGCCCGCAGGTGACGGTGGCCAACGACCGGCTGCGGGCGATGGGTGACCTGATGAGCAACATGCCGCTGCCGAAGGGTCCGATGCCCAAGGGCATGCGGATGCCGCGGGGCGGAAAGATGCGCTGACGCGCCCGACCGGAAGCGATTGTTTCCAGAACTGCTTCATGAGGAAGGCCCCGGACCGTGTGACGGTCCGGGGCCTTCCTCATGAGGTTCTACGGTGAGGTTCTACGGGTTGCCCGGTGCCCGCGAGGGCCACAGGCGCCGCCAGGCGGGCCGCAGAGGGGCGCAGCCGGTCAGATGCGGACCTGTACGGCGCCGGCGAGGCGGTCGTGGAGGCCGCGGCCGTCACGGTCCCAGATGAGGGCCGGGATCGCCAGGCAGACGAGCAGGGAGCGGAGCGCCACGCGCAGGAGGCCGAGGCGGCCGCCGTTCACGGAGACGACCCCGAGGCCGAAGAGGCGCTTGCCGGGGGTCGAGCCGACGGTGCCGACGGTCAGCACGCTCAGGACGAGCAGGATGACGAGGGCCCAGTTGCCGGTGGCCTGGTTGTAGCCGTCGGTGATCAGGCCGTATGCGATCAGCGTGCAGAGGGCCCAGTCGACGGCGAGGGCGCCGAGACGCCGCCCGGGGCGGGCGATCGAACCGGGGCCCTCCTCGGGCAGCCCCAGCTGCTGACCGCGGTAGCCGAAGTCGACGCCTGCGTCCTCGGCCGCCGCGCGGGGGCCGGAGAGCCAAGATCCGAGTGCTTGCCTGTTGTCCACGCGACCACGGTACTGCGCCCGTTTTTGATCACTTCGGCCCGGGTCGGCGAAGGGTGTCGGCAGGCCGGGCGACACCCACCTCGGTTAACTTCGACGAAACAATTGGGTCATGCTTGAGAAATCCCGTCTGCCTATGGTCGGGTCCAGCGTGTGCCACCGCACTGGCCGCACGAACCAGCTGCAAACCCCGCCCCTCCCCGGGCCGGGAGTAGGAGGAGTGGGATGTCCGAGACGCACGGGTTCCAGAACGCCGACGAGGTCAAGAAGTACATCAAGGACAACGACGTCAAGATGGTCGACGTCCGTTTCTGCGACCTTCCGGGCGTGATGCAGCACTTCACGATCCCGGCGACGGCGTTCGACCCGTCGGAGGAGCTCGCCTTCGACGGTTCGTCGATCCGCGGCTTCCAGGCGATCCACGAGTCCGACATGGCGCTCCGCGCCGACCTGTCGACCGCCCGCGTGGACCCCTTCCGCCGCGACAAGACGCTGAACATCAACTTCTTCATCCACGACCCGATCACGGGCGAGCAGTACAGCCGTGACCCGCGGAACATCGCGAAGAAGGCCGAGGCGTACCTCGCGTCCACCGGCATCGCCGACACCGCGTACTTCGGCCCCGAGGCCGAGTTCTACGTGTTCGACTCGGTGCGCTTCGAGACCTCGGCGAACCAGGGCTTCTACCACATCGACTCCGAGGCCGGCGCCTGGAACACCGGTTCCGAGGAGAACAACCGCGGCTACAAGGTCCGCTACAAGGGCGGCTACTTCCCGGCCCCGCCGGTCGACCACTTCGCCGACCTGCGCTCGGAGATCTCCCTGGAGCTGGAGAACGTCGGCCTGCAGGTCGAGCGCCAGCACCACGAGGTCGGCACCGCCGGCCAGGCCGAGATCAACTACAAGTTCAACACGCTGCTCGCCGCGGCCGACGACCTGATGCTCTTCAAGTACATCGTGAAGAACGTCGCCTGGCGCAACGGCAAGACCGCGACCTTCATGCCGAAGCCGATCTTCGGTGACAACGGCTCGGGCATGCACGTCCACCAGTCGCTGTGGGCGAACGGCGACCCGCTGTTCTACGACGAGACGGGCTACGCGGGCCTCTCGGACACCGCCCGCTACTACATCGGCGGCATCCTCAAGCACGCCCCGTCGCTGCTCGCCTTCACCAACCCGACGGTGAACTCGTACCACCGCCTGGTCCCGGGCTTCGAGGCCCCGGTCAACATGGTGTACTCGCAGCGCAACCGCTCCGCCGCCATGCGCATCCCGATCACGGGCTCGAACCCGAAGGCCAAGCGCGTCGAGTTCCGCGCGCCGGACCCGTCCTCGAACCCGTACCTCGCCTTCTCGGCGCTGCTCCTCGCGGGCCTCGACGGCATCAAGAACAAGATCGAGCCGGCGGAGCCGATCGACAAGGACCTCTACGAGCTCGCTCCCGAGGAGCACGCGAACGTCCAGCAGGTCCCGACCAACCTGGAAGCCGTCCTCCACGCCCTCGAGGACGACAACGAGTACCTGCAGGCCGGCGGCGTCTTCACGTCCGACCTGATCGAGACCTGGATCGACTACAAGCGCACCCACGAGATCGCCCCGATCCAGCTGCGCCCGCACCCGCACGAGTTCGAGCTCTACTTCGACCTCTAAGCCGTACCGCGCGAGCGAGGTTCTCCCGAGGCCCGTCGTCCCCCTTCGAGGGGGCGGCGGGCCTCGCCGTGTCCGGCCGAGATCACAGGAATGCGAACAGGTGACGAACTCTCGTGCGTACCTACGAGTAGGGGGTTCACGCTCCGCGACTGATCGATAGCGTGTGGTCGTCGCCGCCGCCACACCCGGAGCACAGGGCTCCGCTGGGACTAGCTGGCGCGATGAGGACTGCCGACGTGACTCAGGCGGCTTTCGCCCCTGCAGAGACGCTCCGACTCCAGCCGTACACCGATCACTGCCGCGTCATCGCCGACGAAGGCGCGCACGTGGTCATCGGCGTCTCTCCGGGAAACAGTTATTTCACCGCCCAGCGGCTGCGCGAGCTGACGCGCTGGGGCTTGGACCACTTCGACCAGGTCGATCTCGTCTACACCGATCTGCATGTCTCCGACATGTACGAGGCACTGGGGTACGGGAGCGACGAGGCGCGACGGAAGGCCGTCAAGAACCTGCGGGGGGTGCGGGCGAAGGTCGGGGCGGCCGTGGCCGAGGCCGATCCCACGGGGGTACGGGTACGGGCCCGCGGGATGTCGGAGTTCCAGGCCCTCCCCGCGTACCAGGAGCTGCACCGCCAGGTCGTGACCGCCGTCGACGGGGATCCGGTGGTACGGGAGACCTGCGACGCGCTCACCGGGATCTTCCTGGCCGGGAAGCTGACACCGGGGCAGGAGGCGAGCGGGCTCCAGAAGGAGGTGTGCCGCGCGTACATCTGCGCCGAGGTGCCGCTGTTCCTGGACACCCCCGCGATCCTCGGGGTGCCGTCGTCGCTCAACTGCTACCACCAGGCCCTGCCCCTCGCCGATCTGCTCTACGCCCGGGGCACCGGGCTGCGTGCCTCCCGCAACCAGGGGCACGGCATCATCACGCCTGTCGAAGGAGATTCGCGATGACCGTGGTCACGACGAACGAACTGCCCGCGTTCCCCTTCGACTGGGACGGGACCCGGCTGCCCGCGGAGGTCGAGGCGCTCCGCGCCGAACCCGTACGGCGTGTGCGGACGATCGCCGGGGCCGAGGCCTGGCTGGTCTCCTCGTACGAGCTGTGCCGACAGGTCCTGGAGGACCCGCGGTTCAGCCTCAAGGACACCTCGGCGCCGGGCGCCCCGCGGCAGTACGCGCTGACGATCCCGCCGCACGTGGTGAACAACATGGGCAACATCACCGGGGCCGGACTGCGCAAGGCCGTGATGAAGGCGATCAACCCGAAGGCGCCCGGTCTGGAGGAGTGGCTGCGGGCGCGGGCCGGGGCCCTGGTGGACGCGCTGGTCGCCGAGGGGGCGCCCGGGGAGCTGCGGGGCGCCTACGCCGATCCGTACTCGGCGGGGCTGCACTGCCGGATGCTGGGCATCCCGGAGGAGGACGGGCCTCGGCTGCTGCGCAGTCTGGACGTGGCCTTCATGAACGCCCCGCACGAGATCGAGGCGGCCCGGCTCCACTGGGACCGGGACATCGCGTACATGGCCGGGCGCCTCGACGATCCGGCGACGGGTGGGCTGATGGCGGAGCTCGCGGCGCTGCGCGAGGATCCCGACTACGCCCATCTGACGGACGAGATGCTGGCGACGGTGGGCGTGACGCTGTTCGGTGCCGGGGTGATCTCCACCGCCGGGTTCCTGACGATGGCGCTCGTGTCGGTGCTGACCCGGCCGGACGTGCGGGAGGCGCTGACCGCCGGCGAGCAAGGGGTGGCCGGGGCGATGGACGAACTGCTGCGGGTGAACCTGTCGATCGGCGACGGGCTGCCCCGGCTGGCCCTGGAGGACGTGCGGCTCGGCGAGGTCGAGGTGCGGGCCGGTGAACTGATCCTGGTGCTGGTGGAGGCCGCGAACCACGATCCGGAGCACTTCCCGGACCCGCTGGCCTTCCGGCCGGACCGGGAGAACGCCGCCGAGCACCTCTCCTTCGGCGGCGGGCGGCACTACTGCCCGGCGACGGCGCTCGGCAAAAGGCACGCCGAGATCGCCCTGGAGACGCTCCTCGACCGGCTGCCGGGGCTGCGGCTCGCGGTGCCGGTCGAACAGCTGGTGTGGCGCACCAACTTCATGAAGCGGCTCCCCGAGCGGTTGCCGGTGGCCTGGTAGCGGGCGGGAATCCGACGACGGCGCTGCCCGGCCCTGGCCGGGCAGCGCCCCTCCGCGGTCAGCGGCCGTAGCGGATCATGGCTCGCACCATGCGGCAGGTGGTGTCCGAGGGCGGGTGGATGCCGATGTGGTGGGCCGTGCTGCGTATCGTCGCGTTCGTGGCCTTCGACGGGACGTAGACGCCGGCGTCGAGGAGGGCGATCGCGAGGCGCATGGCCTTCAGCCGGCGGTTGTGCGTCACGTACCACTCGCGGGGGCGGCCCGCGGGGAGCGGCTTCTTCCGGAGCGGCTTCCAGGGTTCGAGGGACGGTGTCCGGATCACGGCGAGAGCCATGGGCTACCTCCTGGCGAACGGCGGGATGCGGGCCCTCCCCGGGACCCTCACCTTCACCCCCCATTTTAGTGGCCCCCACTGACAATCGCCCCTGGCCAGAGGGGGTTTGGGGGGTGGTGGAGGGGGCTCTGGGGGGTACCGTGGGGGCATGGAGATCTGGATCAATCCCGCCTGTTCCAAGTGCCGCAGCGCCCTCACCCTTCTCGACGCCGAGGGCGCCGACTACACCGTGCGCCGATACCTGGAGGACGTGCCCTCCCCCGACGAGATCCGGCAGGTGCTCGACCGGCTCGGGCTCGAGCCGTGGGACATCACGCGGACACAGGAGGCCGTCGCCAAGGAGCTCGGGGTGACGGAGTGGGCCCGCGACGCCGAGAGCCGCGAGCGGTGGATCGAGGCCCTCTCCGCGCATCCCAAGCTCATCCAGCGGCCGATCATCACCGCCGAGGACGGCACGGCCGTCGTCGGCCGGTCCGAGGAGGCCGTGCGGGACGCGCTCTCCCGCTAGGAGCCTCGGCCCGGGCCCGATCGACACCCCCTAGGACACCAGGAAGCTCGTGAGGGCGGTCAGGGTCGCGGGCGGCAGAGTGGCCGGGAGGGTGTGGTGGGTCGCCTCCGGGACGAGCTCCGTTCGCAGGCCCAGAGCCGTCGCCCGCTTCGCCGCCCCGCGCGCGTCGTGCGGCCGGCTGCCCTCCGCAAGGAGGACCAGGGCCGGCGGGCGCAGGGCCGCGAGTTCGGTGGCGGTCGGGCAGGGGCCGGTGACCGGGCGGAGGCGCGGGAGTTCCGCCGCCAGGGTGTCCAGGCGGCGTACCCGGGGGTCGTGTTCCGCGCCGCCCGTCTCCCACGCCAGGAACGCCGCCGTCCGCGCGGCCGTCGGGCGCAGCAGCGTCGGGAGCGCCCGCAGCAGATAGCCCGGGCGGAAGCCGGCGAAACATCCGGTCGGGTCGAGCAGGACGAGGCGGTCCGTCCGGTCCGGGGCCGCCAGCGCGTACCGGAGCGCGATCCACCCTCCGTACGAGTGGCCGCAGAAGGCCGCCGAGGTCAGTCCGAGGCCGTCGAGCACGGCGTCCAGCCAGGCCGTCAGGTCGGCGGCCGTACGGATCGGGCGGCCGTCCGTCCGGCTGCGGCCCGGGCCGCCGACGAGGTCGACGGCGTGCACCCGGTGCGTCGCGCCGAGCGCCGCGGCCGTGGTGCGCCAGGAGCCGGCGGCCGACCCGCCGCCCGGCAGGAGGAGGACCGGCGGGCCGTCCTCGGCGCCGTGGTGCAGGAGGTGCGTGGTGCCGTAGGGGGTGGGGAGTTCCGAGGCCGTCGTGGGGTGCGGCCAGGCCGCGAGGAGTTCGTCGTACGCGGAATCGAAGGCGAGCGCGGAGTCGAAGGCGGAGTCGAAGGTTCGGGACGCGGGCATCTCCTGGTCCTCTCGTTCGGCGATACTCTCGCTCAGCGAGATAATAGGAGGACGCGGTGGCCGAGTCACCCGAGCTGCTCACCTTTCACCTGCTCCGCGAGGTCACCGTCGAATACGGCCTCCGGCAGGGCGAGTTCGCCGCCCGCAACGGCATGCACCCCACCGACGTACGCGCCCTGATCTGTCTCCTCGACGCCGAGCGCGCCGGCACCGACGCCACCGCCGGGTGGCTCGGCGAGCGGCTCGGACTCAACTCGGCCGGCACGACCGCCGTCGTCGACCGGCTCGAACGCCTCGGCCACGTGGCCCGCGTCCGCGACACCCGCGACCGGCGGCGGGTGCTCCTCACCGTGGAGGACCGGGCGAAGGAACTGGGGCGAGCCCACTTCGGGCCCCTCGTCGAAGGGGCCGTGGCCCTGCTCGACGGGTTCGAGGAGGGCGAGAAGGAGGCCGTACGGCGCTTCCTGACCGGCGTACGGGACCTCATGAGCGACGGTGAGGAGTCGTGACCGCATCGGACGACGGGCTCGGGGTCGATCTGCACCTGGAGCTGAGCGCCGCCGGCGGGCGGCGGGCCGTGCTCATCGCCGCCCTGCGCGAGGCCGTACGCGGCGGGCGACTGGCCCCGGGTACCCGGCTGCCGCCCTATCGGTCGCTCGCCGCCGACCTCGGCATCGCCCGGAACACCGTCGCCGACGCGTACGCCGAGCTCGTCGCCGAAGGCTGGCTCACCTCCCGCCAGGGCTCCGGGACCCGCGTCGCCGACCGGGTCGCCGCCCCCGCCCCCCGGCCCGTACGGACGACAGCGCCGCCCCCGCTCCCGTACGACCTCGTCCAGGGCAGGCCCGACCCCGGCGCCTTCCCCCGCGCCGCCTGGCTGGCGGCGGCCCGGCGGGCCCTGACCGCCGCGCCGCACGAGGCCTTCGGGATCGGCGACCCGCACGGCCGGATCGAACTGCGCCTGGCGCTCGCCGAGTACCTCGCGCGCGTGCGGGGCGTCCGCACCACCCCGGACCGGATCGTGGTCTGCTCCGGCGCCGCACACGCGCTGCGGCTCCTCGCGCGCGTGCTCGGCCCCGCGGACCCCTGGGCGGTCGAGGCGTACGGGCTGCCCTTCCACCGCGGGCTCCTCGCCGAGGCCGGAGTCACCACCCTGCCGGTGACCGTCGACGAGGACGGTGCGCGGGTCGCCGAAATCCCGGACCACGCGCGCGCGGTGCTGCTCACCCCCGCCCACCAGTTCCCCACCGGCGGGCCGCTGCACCCCGAGCGCCGGGCCGGGGTCCTGGAGTGGGCGCGGGCCTCCGGCGGTCTGGTGATCGAGGACGACTACGACGGGGAGTTCCGCTACGACCGGCGGCCCGTGGGCGCCGTCCAGGGCCTCGACCCCGAACGGACCGTCCTCATCGGCTCCGTCAGCAAGAGCCTCTCCCCCACCCTGCGGATCGGCTGGATGTGCCTGCCGTCCGCGCTGGTGGACCCGGTGGTCGCGGCGAAGGGCCAACGCGAGCCGTACGCCTCCGCGACGGACCAGCTCACCCTCGCGGACTTCCTCGCCTCCGGCGCGTACGACCGGCACGTCCGGCGGATGCGCCAGCGGCACCGCGGGCGGCGCGACCGGCTGACGGCGCTGCTCGCCGAACGGGTCCCGGCGGTACGGGTGACGGGCATCGCCGCCGGGCTGCACGCCGTCCTGGAGCTGCCCGCCGGCACGGAACGGGCAGCCCTCGCCGCGACGGCCCGACGCGGGGTCGCGGTGGAGGGCCTGGCCCCCTATCGCCATCCCGACGCCGGAGACCCGGCCCATCCGGACGACCCGGGTGACCCGGACAGCCCGGCACCCCCGGACAGCCCGGCACCCCCGGACTGTCCGGCACCTCCGGACGGCCCGGCACCTCCGGACGGCCTGGTCGTCGGCTACGCCACGCCGCCGGAGCGGTTGTACCCGCGTGCGCTGGAGGCGCTGTGCGAGGGACTGTCCGAGGCGCTCGGGTCCTGAAGGGCACCCTCCGTCGCCCTCGCCTCCGCCTTCGCTTCGGCCATCGCCTCCGCCGCCGTCAGGATCTCCGTGAGGCGGAGGCCGAAGCGGGCGTCACAGGCATCGGGTCCGCCCGTGCGGGCCGAGCCGATCAGGGCGTCCACCGCCGCGCCGAACGCCCCCACAGCCCCGTCCCAGCGGGGCAGTTCGGCCCGGCCCCCGGTGCCGTACAGGGTGAGGGCCGCCTCCGCCGCCTCCGGCGGCGCGCCGAGGGTGAGGGTGGCGGTGCTGCTCGCGCCCGAGGTGTGGCGGAGCACCAGGTGGTGGGTGTCCGCCGGGCCCCGCGCCGCGGTGATCTCCGTGACGTCTCCGAGGACCGGGAGGAGGACCGACAGGACGTGCGGGCCCACGTCCCACAGGCCGCCCTTCTCACGGCGCCAGGGCGAGGCCGCGTACTCGCTGGTCGACCCGGTCCCGTAGAGCGAGCCCAGCCAGTGCGCCTCGCCCAGGAACCAGCCGCCGACCGCCTCCTGTTCCTCGATCCAGCGGGCCGTCGGCTCCGCGAAGCGGAGCGTGCAGAAGACGACCGAGGCCACTCCCGCGGCCTCCACCGCCCCGGCCACCTCCCGCGCCCCGGCGACCGTCGTCGCGACCGGCTTGTCGAGGAGGACGTGGCAGCCGGCCTCGGCGGCCCGGACCGCCAGCGGGGCCTGGACGTCCGGCGGAAGCGCGAACGCGACGGCGTCGCTGGCCGCGAAGAGCGCGTCCACGTCGTCGTACGCGCGCGTGCCCGACGCGGCGGCGAGCGCGGCCGCCGCCTCGGGGCGTCTGCCCCACACCCCGCTGAACTCGATCCCCGGATGCCCTGCCAACGCGGGCGCGTGCGTGCGACCGGCCCAGGGGCCGGTGCCGAGGAGTCCGATACGGGGCTTCGCGCCCAGCTGCTTCGCCATGCCCCCAGTGTGCCGGGTGACTCCGACAACGGGCCTCCGCGGGATCCCGCCCGTGGCCCTCCCCGAAATCCGCTCGCGGCCCTCCCCCCGCCCGGTGCTAGCGTTTCCTGGCCGGCCGCGGGACTTCGGTGCGACTTCCGGAACCTGCCTCTGAAGCAACGTCTTCGCTGTTCGTGCCCTCATTCCCCGGCCGGCACCCACGCGGTACGAGAAGGAGAGACCCGTGTCCGAGCTCGTCGCCGCCGAGGACGTGCTCCTCTTCGTCAACGCCGCCGTGACCGCCACCGGCCAGCGCGAGTTCCGTTCCTCCGCCGCCGAGCAGCGGTTCTCGCTCCGCTTCGTCCACGAGTACGTACGGGTCAACTACCGGCCCGTGTACGCCGCTGCCCTCGCGCTCGACATCAACCACCACAACGCCGCCCTCATCGTCGAGCAGCTCCTGCGCACCGCCGACGAGGCGGGCGGACCCGAGGAGAAGCGGGCCGAGGGACGGCTGATCGGGGCGCGGCTCGCACTGCTGCCGCCGCAGCGGGTCTACCGGCTGTTCCGTACGCTGCGCGCCGCCGGCGTCAACAACCGGCGTACGCGCGCGATCGTGCGCGCGTGGCTCGCGGCCCGCCCCGATCCCGCCCTGGACGCGGTGAAGTACCGGAGCGGTCTGAAGGCCACCCTCCGGCACGTCCACGGGCGGCTGCCCGACCCCGAGACCGGGGACTTCCTCTTCGCGCCGGGGCGCCGGGTCCGGTACGAGAACCCGACGCTCGACGCCTTCCGCCGCGCCCGTTACGAGCAGGGCGCGCTGTACGAGCTGCCGTTCACCGTCGCCGAGGGTTTCGCCGCCAAGCACGGCGTACCGCGCGCGGTGTTCCTTGAGCGGATCGCGCCCCGGATGACCCGGCTCGAACAGCTCAGGACCGAGCGGGCCGCCGACCTGTCCGTGATGCCGCTGACCCGGCTCGCCCTGTACGTCCTCTCGCTGCCGTTCGGCGAGCGCGTGCAGCGGCGGGCCGAGCTGACGGGAGCGCTGCGGGCCGCGGCCCGGCGCGCGGCGGGGCCGTACGCGGGGAGCTGGGGGCGGGTCACGGCCGTGCTCGACGACAGCTTCTCCTCCTCGGGCTCGGCGGTGAAGCGGCGCCGCCCGCTGGCCGTCGCGCTCGGCTCCCACCACCTCCTGGAGGCCCTCGCGGCGCCGGGGGCGTACACCCCGCTCTGGACCTCGGGCGGCGACGACCCGCTGCTCGTCCGGCCGTACGGGCCGACCCCGCTGGGCCTGCGGATCCTGGACGGTCTGGAGACCGGCCCGGACCGGCTCGTGATCGTCTCGGACGGCTGGGACAACGCCCCGCCGGGGCTCGCGGGCGAGGTGCTGCGGGTGTGGCGGTCGCGTCTTGATCCGGAGCGCCGGACGAGCGTGGTGCACCTGAACCCCGTATACGACGCGCAGGGTTTCGACGTACGCCGGCTCGCCCCGAGCGTGCCCGCCGCCGGCATCCGGGACGCGGAGGATCTGGCGGCACTGGTGGAGATCGCGCAGTTCGCCGAGGGGCGGACGGGGTTCGCGGAGCTGCGGGCCTATCTGGACCGACGGGTGGAGCTGTTCCTGAAGGCGGCGGAGGAAGGGGGACGGGGATGACCCGGATCGATCTGACCGGGCTCGACGTCCGGCCCGCGCAGGTGTGGGGCGGGGTGCGGCTGGTGCCGCTGGTACGGGCCGAGCCGGTACCCGGGCTGCGGCTGCACCGGGAGGTGTACGGCGGCCTCGGCGCGGTGGACCTGCCCGACCGCACTACTTACACCTCGTACGTCCCGCACGGGTTCGTCGCCGACTGGACGCGGGCGGGGACGGGGTCCGAGCCGGACCCGGCGCCGGGGGCGGGCCGGGAGTCCGCCGCGTACGGGACCCGGCTCGGCGGCGGAGGCGGCGGGCGAGGAGACGGTGGCCGCGACGAGGCGCCGGACTGCGTGCCCGTGCGCCGGATCCACCGGATGGCCAAGCGGCGGCGCGACAAGGACGGGCGCGCCGGGTCGCGGCTCCGTTTCCTGCCGCTGCACCTCGCCCTGGAGGGCTATCTCGCGCTGCACTTCGGCGGTCCCTCGATCGTCTGGGACGAGTGGTCCCGCGAGGCGGTCCGGCACGGCCTCTCCCCGCGCGCCGAGGCGGCGTACGCGGGGTGGAGCGTGTCCGGGCTCACGGAGGCGCTGCGGATCTTCGAGGTCCACCCGGGCCAGTGCGGGCTGCTCCTGTACGTGGCCGACGCGCTGGCCGCCGCCTTCGTGGTGCCGCACCCGGACGACTACCGCCTGCTGCACCCGACGCTCGTCGAGGACCTGTACGGGGAGCTGGTCCACCAGTACGCGTACTACGGCGGCCCGGTGCCCGAGTTCACGGCACGGATCCGGGACGGGGCCGGTGGCATCCGTACCCTCGCGGACCTGCGGGCGGCGGCCCGGGAGCAGGAGCGGGCCTGGGCAGTGGCGCACGACGGGATCATGGCGCGGGACCTGCTGGAGACCTCGTACGCCTTCGAGCGGGCCTACCGGGCCGGGCCGTTCGATCTGCACCGGTTCCTGCCGCCGTTCGAGCGGGGCGGGCGGGAGCAGCACATCGGGGAGCTGATCACCGACCGCAAGGGACGGACGGCCTATCTGAAGACGTTCCGGCTCTCGGAGAACCAGATCCGGAAGGGGTACCTGCTGCGGCGGCTGGCCGACTGCGACTGGCACCTGGGGCGGACGGCGGAGGCCCTGGGGACCTCGTACGCGGAGGTCGTACGGCGTGTCCGGAGCGCGGGTCTCGGCACGTTCCTGAACGAGCACTCCGTCGCACAGCGGCTCCGCGAAGATCGGGAAAGCTGAGTAACACGGGGTTCACATTCGGGCAACCGACGGGAAATCCCGTGTTGCGAAGCTGCGACCGGACACAGACACCGCAGCTTCTCGCAGCGCCGCGAGCCGCCGCGACACCCGCAGCAGCACGCCCAAAGGATGAGGCCAGTGACCTTCAAGGCTGAGTACATCTGGATCGACGGCACCGAGCCGACCGCGAAGCTTCGTTCCAAGACGAAGATCATCGTGGGCGGGGGCGCCACGCTCGGCGAGCTGCCGATCTGGGGCTTCGACGGTTCCAGCACGAACCAGGCCAAGGGCCACGCCTCGGACCGTGTCCTCAAGCCGGTCTTCGTCTGCCCGGACCCGATCCGCGGCGGCGACGACGTCCTGGTGCTGTGCGAGGTCCTCAACACGGACATGACGCCGCACGAGTCCAACACGCGTGCCGCGCTGGCCGAGGTCGCCGCGAAGTTCGCCGCTCAGGAGCCGATCTTCGGCATCGAGCAGGAGTACACGTTCTTCGAGGGCACCCGCCCGCTCGGCTTCCCGGTCAACGGCTTCCCGGCCGCTCAGGGCGGCTACTACTGCGGTGTCGGCGCGGACGAGATCTTCGGCCGCCCGATCGTCGAGGCGCACCTGGAGAACTGCCTCAAGGCCGGTCTCGGCATCTCCGGCATCAACGCCGAGGTCATGCCGGGCCAGTGGGAGTTCCAGGTCGGCCCGCTGGCGCCGCTCGAGGTCTCGGACCAGCTGTGGATCGCCCGCTGGCTGCTGTACCGCACGGCCGAGGACTTCAACGTCTCCGCGACGCTGGACCCGAAGCCGGTGAAGGGCGACTGGAACGGCGCGGGCGCGCACACCAACTTCTCGACGAAGGCGATGCGCGAGGGCTACGACGCGATCATCACCGCCGCCGAGTCCCTCGGCGAGGGCTCGAAGCCGCTCGACCACGTCAAGAACTACGGCGCCGGCATCGACGACCGCCTGACGGGCCTGCACGAGACCGCCCCGTGGGACCAGTACTCCTACGGCGTCTCGGACCGCGGCGCGTCGGTCCGCATCCCGTGGCAGGTCGAGCAGGACCAGAAGGGCTACATCGAGGACCGCCGCCCGAACGCCAACGTGGACCCGTACACGGTGACCCGCCTCCTGGTGGACACCTGCTGCGAGGCCCTGGCGAAGGCCGGCCAGGTCTGATCCGCACGTCTTCACGTCGAGAGGCGCCCACCCTTCCCGGTGGGCGCCTCTCGGCGTTCGTGCCGGGCTCCTCCCGGCGCGAGAGGGGGCTCCTCACGGCGTACGGACCGGGGTGCCTCTCCCGGCATGTGGGAAGCACGACACGGGGTTTGGCCGACGAAGGGGTCGTCGGGGGCATTCCCTTCTGGTTCAATAGGGATATGGCCATCACACAGAACGACACCGCGACGGGTCGTCACGACCTCGAGCCGTTCTGGCCTTCCCGGCAGCATCACGACTTCGACCGGGTGTGTTGCCGCGCGAGGAACGCGTCGGCCCTCTAAAGCCCTGATCGGTTCGGTCCGATCCACGGCCTTCGGCCGACGCGCACGACGTATGACGTACGACTCCTGTCCGTCCGTTCCTCCGCGCGAAAGAGCTGACCTCCCATGGCCCAGACCGCTCACAGCACCCCCACCGCCGTTCGTCCCGGCCGTCACCGACTGCGTGCCGTCGATCCCAACGAGGTCGTCGACTTCGCGCAGGTCGCCGACTTCCTGCCGCCCGGTGCCACCCTGCTGCCCGCTCCCCCGCACACGCTGCCGACGCTGCCGGGCCGGCCGCCGATGGTCGGGTACCTCGTGCTCGTACCGGCCGATCAGCAGCCGCGGCTGCCCGTCGCCGCTCCCGCGCCCGCGCCCGTCGCCGCCGCGGTGGAGGACCAGGGGCCCGTGGTCATCGACGGCGTCCAGCGGATCGCCGTCGTGGACGGTCAGGCGCTCGACCTGACATATCTCGAGTTCGAATTGCTCGCCCATCTGGTGGCGCACCCCCACCGGGTCCACACCCGCGACCAGTTGGTCACCACCGTGTGGGGGTACGGCCACGTCGGCGACGGACGTACCGTCGACGTGCACGTGGCCCGGCTGCGGCGGAAGCTGGGCGCCGAGCACCGCCACACGATCCAGACCGTGCGGCGGGTCGGCTACAAGTACACGCCCTGACGGGCTGGTTCGGTCAGCTCGCCCGTGCCCTGCTCCTCGCCCTGGACACCAGTCCCAGGGCGAGGTCCACGGTCAGGAACAGCAGCAGGCTGATGCCGAGCAGCGGGACGAACCACCCCACAACGGCCGTCACCGCGAGGAGCGGGAGCAGCATCGTCACCGGGACCTTCCGCCAGGCCCCGCGGGCCGCCGGGCGGCCCGGGCGGCGCAGCCACCACATCCGGTAGCCCCACAGGATCAGCAGGATCAGCGCGAGCGCCAGGGCCGCGAGGGCCAGCTGGTTGAACAGGCCCAGGAACACGCCCGTGTGCGCGTCGATGCCTATCCGGGTGAGCTTCGCGAGGAGCGGGTAGTCGGCGAAGTGAAGCCGGTCGATGACCGCGCCGTCCGCCGGGTTCACCGCCACCGAGTCCAGCTGGAGCGGGAACTGCGCGTCCGTCTCCTTGACCACGTACCCCTTGCCCTCGCTCGGCAGGATCACCGAGATCTTCGGGCTGTCGATGCCGGCCGCCCGGGCCGACTCCAGGGCCTTGTCGAGGCCGATGTCCGGGCCCTGGGCGGTGGTGCCGCCGGTGTGGCCGCCGCCGTGGCCCTCGTGTTCGGAGGAGCCGCCGGCCGCGCCGCCGACGGTCGCCGTGAGCGTGGGCGTCGCTCCGCCGAGGCCGTCCTGGACGACGCCGATGTTCTCGCCCGCGTACCGCGACCAGGTCAGGCCCGTCGCCGACAGCAGGACGAGTCCGGTCACCGCCCACAGACCGACCGAGCCGTGCCAGGACAGCGTGCGGCGGCGCGAGGCCGGGCCGCCCTCCGGTACGAACAGGGCGCGGCGGTTCTTCCGGCGCCGGCCGAGCCACAGCAGGAGACCGCCGAGGGCGATGACCCAGAGCCAGCTCGCCGCCAGCTCGCTGTAGTTGCGGCCGGTCTCCCCGAGGTGCAGATCACGGTGCAGTCCGTCGATCCAGGTGCGCAGCGGGAGGGCTCCGGAGCTTCCGTAGCTGGGCAGCTGCCCGCGGACGTCCCCGGTGTACGGGTCCACGAAGACGGCCAGTGAGGTGCCCTCGGGGACGTCGGGGTCGGCCATCAGGACGCGGGTGGTCGCGCCGGGTTCGGCGCCCGGCCAGACGGCGGTGACGGTGCCGTTCGGGTTGACCTTGCGGGCGATGTTCACCTGCTGGGAGAGCGGCAGGGTCGTTTCGCCGACGGGGACTTCGAGCTCGTGTGCGTACACGACCTTCTCGGCCTGGAAGGAGAGCGCGTAGAGCAGACCGCTCGCGGCGGCCACGAGGAGGAACGGGGCGACGAGCACGCCCGCGTAGAAGTGGAGGCGGAGGACGAGGGGGCGGAGGGCGCTCCAGGTTCCCGCCTTCTGCGGGGTGGAAGGGGTGGAAGGGGTGGAAGGGGTCGCGGGGGAGACGGAGGTGGCGGGGGCTTCCGTGGTGGCCGCCGGGGCCGGGGCGGCCTGGATGGCCGTCGCGGCCGGGGTGGCCTGGATGGCCGTCGCGGCCGGGGTGGCCTGGGTGGCCGTCGCGGCCTGGGTGGCCTGGGTGGCCGTCGCGGCCTGGGTGGCCTGGGTGCGTTCCGACGGTGGCGCCTCGGGCGTTTCCGGGCGTGCGGGATCGTCGATGGTCATCGCTGTGACTGTCCTTGGAGTCGGTGCAGACAGGGGGAAGGGACCCCCGGGTCAGACGTGTGCTCCGAGGGTCGTGGCGCGGGGTACGGACAGCCGGGGCGGGCCGCGCCGGGACAGGGTGTGGGCGAGGACGACGGTGTGCGGGCGGTGGGCGCTCCGCCGGGCCCGCCGGACGGGGCGAGACGGCGCGTCGGGGACCTGCACGCGCGCGAAGAGCAGCCGCAGGGGGGTGAAGGCGTACGCGAGGGCGGCTCGGGCGAGCGTGAAGAACGCGGCCTCGCCGTGCGCGAGCCAGAGGCCGCAGAGGAGCGCGGCGAGGAGGTGGGCGGCGAGCATGCCGGTGCTCATGTCCATGAACATCGCGGTGGCGTCGCTCATGTCGTGCGGGCCGGTCATGCCGGCCGCACCGTCGGCGCCCGTCATCCCGTGCATCGCGGGCATGCCGTGCGCCGTGCGCGTGCCGTGCATGCCGGTCATGCCGTGCGGGGCCGTCGCCGCCGGGTGACCCGTGTCCCCCGCCAGGGAACCGGCCAGTGAGAAGAGCAGGTGCAGTGCGCCCTGGAGGACGAACAGTGCGCCCGCGATCGTCGGGGCGCCCCGGCGCCGGCCCGCGCCGGCCCACGCGGCGGTGGCCGTGACGGCGAAGGCGCCGAGCAGCGCGAGTGCCGGAAGCTGGTGCGCAGACATGGACGAATGCCCCACAGCTGCCAAGGTCACGCACACCACCGCGAAAAGGGCGGCTCGCAACGCGCGCAGGGGCGACCGGGCATTCGTCATCGCCCGTCATGGTGCCACCCCGCCCGAAGGCGCACGAGACCCCCTCCCCGATCGATGACGTTCCTCCCGCGCCGATGGCCTTCCTCCCTCGGCGGAATCCTCCGGCAGCGAAAAGCCCTGGTCCCGTGCCGCGCCGCGCGGCACGCTCCGATCATGAAACTGTTGATGCTCGGAGGTACGGAATTCGTCGGCCGCGCGGTCGTCGAGGCGGCGCTCGCCCGGGGTTGGGAGGTGACCGTCTTCCATCGCGGCCGGCACGCGGCACCGGCGGGGGTCACCTCGCTCATCGGCGACCGCACGACCGGCCCCGACGGTCTCGCCGCGCTCGCCTCGGGCTCCTGGGACGCCGTCGTGGACACCTGGTCGGCCGCGCCGTCCGCGGTGCGGGACGTGGCGCGGCTGCTCGCCGACCGGGTCGGGCGGTACGCGTACGTGTCGAGCCGTTCGGTGTACGCGTGGCCGGCGGCGGCCGGACTCGACGAGGACGGCCCGCTGGTGGAGGGTTCGGCCGACGACGGGGACGTGCCGTACGCCGAGGCCAAGCGGGGCGGCGAGCTCGCCGCCACCGCCGCGTTCGGCGCGGACCGGACGCTGCTCGTCCGCGCGGGTCTCATCCTCGGCCCGTACGAGAACGTGGGCCGACTCCCCTGGTGGCTGGGCCGGATCGCGCGCGGCGGCCCGGTCCTCGCCCCCGGGCCCGCCGCCCTCTCGGTCCAGTACGTCGACGCCCGCGACCTCGCCGAGTGGACGCTGGACGCGGTGGCCGCGGGGCTCTCGGGGCCGTACAACCTCGTCTCACCGCCCGGGCACGTGACGATGGGCGATCTGCTCGACGCGTGCGTACGGGTCACCGGCTCCGCTGCCGAACTCCGCTGGACCGAGCCGGAGGCACTGGTCAAGGCCGGGGTGGCGCCGTGGTCGGAGCTGCCCGTGTGGCTGCCGCCGGGCGAGATGTACGACGCGATGCACGCCGCCGACGTCTCCCGCGCCCTCGCGGCGGGGCTGCGCTGCCGGTCGGCGGCCGAGACGGTCGCGGACACGTGGGCGTGGCTGGAGTCGGTCGGCGGCACGGCACCTCAGCGCCCGGACCGGCCGCAGGTCGGCCTCTCGCCCGAGCGTGAGGCGGAGGTGCTGGCGGCGCTCGCGGAGGGGTGAGGCGGGTGCGGGGGTGAGACGGGGCGGGGGGCGGCGGGGGTCTGGGTGGAGGGCCGGAGCGGGGGCCGGGGTGGGGAGCCTGGGTGAGGAGCCTGGGTGAGGAGCCTGGGTGAGGGGACCCGGGCGTGGCCGCGCGAAACGTCTGGAACTGCTCGTATCGGGGCGATCCACTACCGTCGACACGAACGCGTACGTACCGGAGGAGTCGACGTCATGCCCGCCATCCCCGCGACCTCCGTCGCCAACCTCCGTGACCTGGGCGGTCTGCCGCTCGCTGCCGGGCGTTCCGTCCGTCCGGGCCTCGTCCTGCGTTCCGCCCAGCTCGACCGGCTCGACCCGGCCGAGCCGGTCGTGGCCGCGCTGGGCATCCGTACGGTCGTCGACTTCCGTACGGAGACCGAGCGCGCCGACCGGCCCGACCGGCTTCCCTCCGGCGCCCGGGGCCTCGTCGCGGACGTGCTCGCCGACCATCTGGCCACCAGCGGGCTGCCGCCCGCCGCCCGCCTCAAGGCGCTGCTCGCCGACCCCGCGCTCGCCGAGGAGCACCTCGGCGGGGGCCAGGTCCGGACGGCCTTCGCCCG
Source organism: Streptomyces sp. CB02980 (assembly GCF_014451325.2). Lineage (GTDB taxonomy): Bacteria > Actinomycetota > Actinomycetes > Streptomycetales > Streptomycetaceae > Streptomyces. The sequence goes on from NZ_JACSCH020000017.1 coordinate 159,263, forward strand.
GACGTACCGGACCTTCGTCTCCGGCGAGTCCGCCCGCGCGGCCTACGGGACCCTCCTCACCGAGCTGGGCGCTCCGGGCGCCGGTCCGCTGCTCTTCCACTGTTCGGCGGGGAAGGACCGGACGGGGTGGGCGGCGACCGTCGTCCTGTCGCTGCTCGGCGCGGACGAAGAGACCGTGCGGGAGGAGTACCTGTCGGTCAACACGGCCGTACGGCAGGCGTTCGCGCCGATGATCGAGGGGTTCACGGCGCAGGGCGGCAACCCTGATCTCGCGCTCGATCTGATCGGGGTCCTGCCGCAGTACCTGGACGCGGCGCTCGACGAAGTGGCGGTCCGGCACGGGTCGATGGAGCGGTACGTACGGGAGCGGCTCGGGGTCCCGGACCAGGTGACGGAGCGGATCCGTGAGCGGCTGACGATCCGAACGGGGTGAGCCGCGGGGGGAGTCGGACGGGGAGCAGGCCGCGGAGCCGGCCGCAACGTCTCCGTCCGGGCCGCCGGGGTGACCATCGGAAGAATCGCTCGTTCTGCTGAATGTGAGCACCAAGGATCTCGTTCCCCCGCCCGTGGGCCCCGTCGACGTCGAGCAGGCCGAGGCCGCGCTCGTCGAGCGCTATCCGCGTCTCGTCCGCATCGCCTACCTCGTGCTGCCGCCGTCGCTCGGCCGCAACCGCCGGGTGCTGACCGCGCACGCGCTCGTCCAGCGTTCGCTGCCGCGCCGCCGGGTCGCGGGTCCGGCCGCGCCGGAGCCGCGGCTCGCGGAGGACGCGGTCGATCCCGGGTACGCGTACGTACGGGGTGAGGTGCTGCGGCAGGCGCTCGTCGCGGGACTGCCGTTGCGGCGCCTCGCGCTGCCGCGCCGGGCGCAGTTCCCGCCGCTGCTGCCGCACGTGTGGGGGCTGCGGTTGTTCCCCCGGGTGGGGGGCGCGGACGAACTCGCCCTGGACCAGCGGCTGTCCCGGCTCTCCGGGCCGGGCCGTGCGGCGTACGTCCTGCGGGGCCTGGAGCGCCAGGGCGACGCGGAGGTCCTGCGGGTGCTGGCGGCGGCGGGGGTGGAGGACCCGACGTCGGCGCTGGCGGAGGCGGACGCGCTGGAGGCGGACGCGCTGGAGGAGGGGCCGGAGACGCCGGGTGACGGACCGGACGGGACGCTTCCCCCGGCCCCGGCCGGGGGCGGGGGCGGGGCCGGCGCTGCGGGCAGGGCCGGCGAGCAGGGGGGACCAGGCCGGGGCGGGACCGGTGGCCGCGAGGGCTTGCGGTCGGGTGCGGGACCGGGGGGCCCGGCCGGCACCCGTTCCGACGGCGGTGCCGGGTCCGCGAACCGCGCCGACGCCGCAGGTGCGGGGCCGCACGGCCGCAGCGACCGAGTGGGCGAACAGCCCGACCGGAGCGGAGCCGGAGGCGCGGGAGCAGGAGCAGGAGCAGGCGCGGGCACGGGCACGGGCGGAGGAGCAGGCACGCGCGGAGGCGCGGGCGCAGGAGCAGGCACGCGCGGAAGCGCGGGCGCAGGAGCAGGCACGCGCGGAGGCGCGGGCGGAGGCACCACGGGTCGCGGCACCGAACCCGCAGTCGGCAAGCGCCCCCAGGCCGTCCCGCCGGCCCGGCACGCCTTCGGTCCCGGTCGTCGCCGCAGTGGTGTCGCCCTGCTCGAGTCCGACGAGTTCGATCCCTGTGCGCTGCAGGCGCGGCCCACCGATCTGTTGCGGCGGCGGCAGCACGCGCGGGCCGGGATCGTCGCCGTCGCCGCGTTGCTCGTGTGCGGGGCGCTGCTCGGGTTGCCCGGGGACGGGTGGGGCAGAAACGGTGCTGCTGCGCCCTCGTACGCCCGTAACCCCGCCGCCGAGGCCGCGCTCGACCCCGGGGCCCTCAGGCGGGTCGGTCCGGCCGTCTGGCCCGGTTCCACCCGGCAGGACTTCTCCGTGTGGCCCGCGCGCGGTGCGCTCACCGGGGACCGCGCGCTGCTGCGGCGGGCGCTCGCCGTGTGGGCCCGGCCCGGTGCGTCCGTGCGGTCCTCGGCCACGCCGGGGACGCCGGTCGGGCCGCCCATGGGGCCGCCCCAGTTGCTGTTCGCCGGGGTGGTCGACGGGGCCCGGGTGGTGCTCCTCCACGACGGGCTGCGGGCCGTGCGGTACGCGGAGCCCGTCGGGGGTACGGCCGGTGCCGCGCTCGACTTCGCGCGGACCGACGGGGCCGACACCGTCGGCTCGGCCGCGCTCGTCCTGTCCCGCGCGGCCGGGAACGTCCGCTATCTGACGGCTCCTTGGGTGAGGGAGACCGCCGTACGGGATCTCCTCTCGCCCGGCGAGGACGCGAGGCCGCTGGGCCGCGACGCCGGCGGGGTGACCGAGCCGATGACCAGTCCCGCGCTCGCGAAGGGCTGCACCCGCTGGAACACCCTTCAGGTGCGGGACGGTTCCGGGCTCCGGATGCTCGCCGACCTCGGGGAGCTCACGCCCGCCCGGCTCCTCTGGGGGCCGCCCGCCGCACCCGCCGACGCCACGAACCCCGAGGCGCGCGAGGCCTGGGCGCGGACCGCGTGCCAGCTGTCGGCGGTACGGGCCCACGGCGTCCGGTCCGTGAACGCCTGGCGGTTCGCCCGGCAGCCCCTGCCCGAGGGCGCCGGGCGCGGCACCTGGCTGTGCACCCGCGCGGAGACCTGGCGCGGGACGGGCAGCCGGGTCCTCGCCCAGTTCCTGGTCCCGTCGCCCACCGTGCCCGCGGCGCTCGCGGCCCGTTCCGAGGGGTCGCCCGCCTGCGGTGTGCGCGACCCCAGGGTTCTGGCCGGGGTGCTCTGGCAGGCGCCCGGCGGTGGCTGGTACGTGCTGGCCGCCGGGAGTCCGGACTTCGCCGCCCTGGAGACCTCCGGCGGGGTGAAGGGCCGGTCCGACGGGCCGCTGCTGGCGGTGAAGGCCGCGGCCGGGGCCCGCGCCGACCTCGACGGCACCCTGCCGGACGGGACGCGGGTGCGCGCTCTGAGGTGATGCGTGAGCCGGGTGGGGGAGGTGCGGGCGCGTCTCCTCCCCCGCGGGCAGAAAGACCGTGCACACCTCTGTCGCCACCGCGCTACCCCTCAGTACATTGACGCCATGTCTAATACGCAGCCTGCACCGGTGGCGTCGGAGCACGTCGAGCTCAAGGCCCGAAAGGTCTCCTTCGACTGGGAGGAGACTCCGCTCCACTGGGTACCCGGCGATCCCTTCACCACGCACACCATCAACGTGCTGCACCTGCTGCTCCCGGCCGGCGAGCGCTGGTTCGTGCACGTCTACAAGCAGGCGCTGCCGTACATCACCGACGACCGGCTGCGCGCGGACGTCATCGGCTTCATCGGCCAGGAGGCCATCCACTCCCAGGCCCACGACGACGTCCTGCCCCATCTCCGGGAGCAGGGCCTCGACCCGACCCCGTACACCGCACAGGTCGACTGGTTCTTCGAGAAGCTCCTCGGGGACCGGACCCTGCCGCCGGGCCGGCCGCGCCGCTGGTGGCTGATGGAGCGGGTCGCGATGATCGCCGCGATCGAGCACTACACGGCCTTCCTCGGCAACTGGGTGCTCAACGCCGACGAGCTCGACCGGGTCGGCGCCGACCCCACCATGCTCGACCTGCTGCGCTGGCACGGCGCGGAGGAGGTCGAGCACCGCTCGGTCGCCTTCGAGCTGTTCATGCACCTCGACGGCGGCTACCGGCGCCGCGCCCGCACCTGGGCGCTCGCGTTCTCCGCGCTCGTCTTCCTGTGGCAGCGGGGCGTCCGCTTCTTCATGGAGAACGACCCCACCCTCCTCGACGGCAAGGCCTCCTTGGGCCAGTTCGTCCGCAAGGGCCGGCAGGGCGTGCTGCCCTCCACCCCGGACATGCTGCGCTCGATACCCCGCTACCTGAGCCGCGCCTACCACCCCTCCCAGGAGGGTGACACCGCGCAGGCGATGGCCTACCTGGCCTCCTCCCCCGGCGCCAACGGAGGCCACTGATGCCCCGGTTCACCACCGTCGCCCTCGTCGCCGGGGCCGCGCTGCTCGTCCGCCGCGCCGTCCGCAGCCGGATGACGACCGCCCCGCTGTGGCCGATGCCCGCCCTCGACGAGCCCGTGTCCGGCTACGGCCGGGGCAGCACCGTCCCCCGCAAGGTCCTCGTCGCCTCGCGCGCCACACCGGCCGACGGGGTCGTCGAACTGCGCCTGGCGGGACGCGGGTTGCCCGCCTGGCAGCCCGGCGCGCACATCGACCTCGTCCTGCCCTCCGGGCTCGTCCGGCAGTACTCGCTCTGCGGCGACCCGGCCGACCCCACCACGTACACCGTCGCGACCCGGCTGATCGGGACCGGTCAGGGCGGCCGGGGCGGCTCGCGCGAGGTCCACGAGCAGCTCCACGAGGGCGTGGAGATCGAGATCCGGGGCCCGCGCAACCGCTTCCCGCTCGTGGACTCCCCCGCGTACGTCTTCGTCGCCGGCGGCATCGGCATCACGCCGGTCCTGCCGATGCTGCGCGCCGCCGAGGCGGCCGGGGCGGACTGGCGGCTCGTGTACTGCGGGCGCAGCCGCGCCACCATGCCGTACCTGGCGGAGATCGAGGCGCTGGGCGCTGCCGGGGACCGGGTGACCGTCGTCGCCGAGGACGAGTCCGGCCTCCCCGACCTGGGCTTCCTCGCCGGCGTACCGGCCGGGACCCCCGTCTACTGCTGCGGCCCCGACGGGCTCATGGACGCCGTGACGGCGGCGATGCCGGAGGGCGTGACCCCGCGCCTCGAACGCTTCTCGGCCGCCGCGACGACCGGCGGCACGGCCTTCGAGGTCGAGCTGCGCCGCTCCGGACGCACCGTGCGGGTGGCGGCGGACCAGTCGGTCCTCGCGGCGGTCCGCGAGGAGGTCCCGGGCCTCATGTACTCCTGCCGGCAGGGCTTCTGCGGGACCTGCCGACAGCGGGTCCTGGAGGGCGAGATCGACCACCGGGACGAGCTGCTCACCGACGCCGAGCGGGACGACTCGATGCTGATCTGCGTCTCGCGCTGCGCGGGAAAGCGGCTCGTCCTCGACCTCTGAGAGCCAGGGGTTAGGGCAGGACCAGCCAGTCGAGGGCCAGCGCGGCGAGGAGGCCTCCCACCAGGAGCCAGGTGCCGAGCCGCGTACGGCCGTTGCGGGAGAGCTCGATCACGATCCCGCAGAGGATCATCGCGAGTCCGTACACCCCGACGACCAGGACGGACGTCCGGCTCGCGAGCCGGATCACCAGGACGACGGCCATCGCGACGAGCAGCACGGAGGCGACGGCGACGCGGATGCGCCGGGCCTGCTTGGGCGTGAGGCCGTCCACGGCGGCGTCGTCGTCCTCGTCGAGTTCGTCGTCCTCGTCGAGTTCGTCGTCCGCGTCGACCTCGTCGGCCTCGTCCGCCTCGTCCGCCTCGTCGAGTTCATCCGCCGCGTCCGCCGCGTCCGCCGCGTCCACCGCGTCCGCCGCGTCCGCCGCGTCCGCCGCGTCCGCCGCGGCCTCGTCGGCCGCGGCCGCCTTCGGGCCCTCGGCGGAGGTCTCCTCGCGTATGGTGTCGGCCTCTTCGGCCTCGGGGGCCTCCGGGGCCTCGGTGGCCTTGACGGCCGGGGTGTCCTGGTCGGAAGCGCTCATGGGGCAGGAGCGTATCGGACGACGTTAGGCTGTTCGTATGACGACCGGGGTACGCCGCAGGATGGGCGTCGAGGAGCGCAAGCAGCAGTTGATCGGGGTGGCCCTCGAACTCTTCAGCCACCGCTCTCCCGACGAGGTGTCCATCGACGAGATCGCCGCGGCCGCGGGGATCTCGCGGCCGCTGGTCTACCACTACTTCCCCGGCAAGCAGAGCCTCTACGAGGCGGCCCTCCGGCGCGCGGCCGACGAGTTGGCGGCCAGGTTCGTGGAGCCGCCGCAGGGGCCGCTGGGGGCGCGGCTGTTGCGGGTGATGGGCCGGTTCTTCGACTTCGTCGACGACCACGGGCCGGGGTTCGCGGCGCTGATGCGGGGCGGGCCCGCGGTGGGTTCCTCCACGACGAACGCGATGATCGACGAGGTGCGGCACGCCGCGTACGTGCAGATCCTCGCCCATCTCGGGGTCGAGAAGCCCTCGGCCAGGCTCGAGTTGATCGTGCGTTCCTGGGTGTCGCTCGCCGAGTCGACGGCGCTGATCTGGCTGGACGGCCGCCGGGTCCCGCGTGCCGAACTGGAGTTGCAGCTCGTGCACGACTTCGCGGCGCTCGCCGCGGTGAGCGCCGCGTACGACGCGGACATGGCGGAGATCCTGGTCGGCATCCTCGCGGACGAGCCGGCCGACGGCCCCTTCGGGGAGCTGGTGGCCCGGCTCGTCGCGCTGGTGCCCGCGGTCTCCCCCGAGGCGCCCTCCGTACCCGATCAGCGCTTGCGGTAGGACGCTTCCAGGTCGCGGATCTCGACCGAGAGGCGGACCCCGTCGGTCGCCTTGAGGTACTCCGGGAGGAGGGCGAGGACCGCCTCCGCGAGGCGCCCCTTGAGCTCGTCCGGGCGCCCCGGCAGCAGGGCGATCTCGACGTGGACGAGGACGTCCTCGGCCGAGCCGTCCCCGACGACCGTCTCGTCGACCTCGCGGAACCGGGTCTTGCAGGCGTCGAGCGTCGTGTCGACCGTCTTCACGACGAGCGGGTGCAGGGCGAGCGCGAAGCCGCGCCGGTCGAGGGGCGCGGAGTGGTCGACGGTGATCTGCGGCATGGGGCACTCCCGGCCAGAGGGATACGGCTGTCGGATGTCTGGCCACACCTTTACGGTGATCGTCATGACGGCACAAGTGACCTTCCGGCAGGCGGACACCCGCGACGTGGACCTTCTGGCGGGAATGTACGACGGCGCGGCCCGTTGGATGCTGCGGAGCGGGATCGACCAGTGGAAGCCCGGTGGGAAGAGCGCCGATCACTTCCGCGAGCGGGTCGCCGTCGGTGAGGTGTGGCTGGCGTCCCACGACGGCCTTGCCGTCGGCGCGTACGAGCTGTGGTGGGAGGACGAGCAGGCCTGGGGCCCGCAGCCACCGGTGGCCGGGTACGTCCACCGGCTGATGACGGACCGGGGATCAGCGCCCGCCGGGACCGGGCGGGCGCTGCTCGCGCACGCCGAGGGCCGTGTCGCGGCCGGCGGGCGGTCGGTCGCGCGGCTGGACTGTCTGTCGAACAACCCGCGGCTCCGTACGTACTACGAGGCCGCGGGTTACCGTGCCGTCGGCGAGGAGCCGGGAAAGCTCGCCGCCGACGGCACGCGCTACGGGGTGACCCTGATGGAGCGGTCGCTCGCCCCGGGTCCGACGGGTGGGGGCGTCACTTCGCCGTGAAGACCGCCACCGTCCGCGCCGGGACCGTGAAGGTGCCCGAACCCGGCGCGTAGGACGACGCCTTCACGACCGTGTCGGAACCGTTCGCCTGTACCGGGTGCAGAACGTACGACGTCCCGGCCAGGCCGGAGACGCGCTGCGTCTGCTGCCGCGTGCTCGCGTTGAAGACCACCACCAGGTCGCCCAGGCGCATCGTGATCACGCCCGGAGTCTCCTCGTGGCCCGAGAGCGGGAAGGACAGGGCGTCCTGCACCTGGCCCGCGGTCGCGAGGGAGAAGGCCGGCTCGGTGGTACGGATCTTCTGGAGGTCGCGGTACGCGGCGGAGGCGCCGTCGATCTGCGCGCAGCCGACGCTCAGGGCCGGGTTCACCAGGAGCGGCTTTCCGTAGCCCCACTTGGCCTTGTTGTCGGGGGCCGGCGGGAGGCCGCGGCCGAAGCCGTTGCCGTCGCCGCAGTCCCAGTGGATCGCGTTGAACCAGTCGCCGCTGTCGTAGGAGTTGCGGTCGAGGGACTTGGAGCGCAGCAGGTCCGAGCCCGCCTGGGAGAGCGCCGGGCCCTGCGAGAGGGTCGCGGTGGCCATGGCGAGGACCTGCATACGGGCCCGGTCCGCGGCCGGCGTGCCCGCCGGGAGCTTGAAGGCGAGCGCGTCGTAGAGGGTCTCGTTGTCGTGGGCGTCGGCGTAGGCGAGGGCCTCGCCGGGGGCGGCGGCGTATCCGGCGGGGGCGCCGTTGTAGTCGACCTGGCTGCCCTTGACCGTACGGCCGGAGGTGTCGGTGAAGGAGTAGTCGGCGAGGTTGCCGGTCAGGCCGACCTTGATGAGGTCCTGGTAGTGGAGGAGCCGGGCCTTCTGCTGCTCCGGGGTGCCGTTGGCGGTGGACGTGTTGGGGTCGGTGAAGAGGCCGGAGGCGAAGCCCTGGACGCCGGGGTCCTCGTCGAAGGGGCCGCCGCCGCGGACGGCGTCGCGGGCCCGGTCGGAGAAGGTCGCGATGCCGGTGCCGGCCATGTTCTTCTGGGTGGCCTGGACGAAGCGGGCGTCGTCGGCGATCTCGCCGAAGTTCCAGCCCTCGCCGTAGAGGATGATCGCCTTGCCGTCGACGCCGTCCTCGGCGAGGGTCAGCTCGTCGAGTGCCTTGCGCACGGCGAGGATGTTGGCCTTGGGGTGGTGGCCCATGAGGTCGAAGCGGAAGCCGTCGACCTTGTAGTCCTTGGCCCAGGTGACGAGGGAGTCGACGACGAGCTTGCCCATCATCGCGTTCTCGGGTGCGGTGTTGGCGCAGCAGGTGGAGGTGGCGACGGTGCCGTCGGCCTGGAGGCGCTGGTAGTAGCCGGGGACGATCCGGTCGAGGACGGACTTGTCGGACTGTCCGGCGGCGACGGTGTGGTTGTAGACGACGTCCATGACGGTGCGCAGGCCGTTGCCGTTGAGGGCCTGGACCATCTGCCGGAACTCGACCGTGCGGCGGGTGCCTTCGGGGTCGGTGCTGTAGGAGCCCTCGGGGACGGTGTAGTGCAGCGGGTCGTAGCCCCAGTTGTAGGCGTCCTTGGCCGCGGCGGCGGCCACGCAGGCCTGCTGCTCCTCGGAGTCGGGGGCGTAGACCTTCAGGTCGCAGGCGGGCTCGGTCCGGTCGGACTTCTTCTCGGGGATGGTGCCGATGTCGAAGGCCGGGAGGAGGTGGACGTAGGAGGTGCCGGAGGCGGCGAGGTCGCGCAGGTGCTTCGAGCCCTTGCTCGTCCTGTCCGTGAAGGCGAGGTAGGTGCCCCGGTGGTCGGCCTTCGCCGTCGGGTCCGCGACGGAGAAGTCACGGATGTGGAGTTCCTGGATCTGGGCGTCGCGCAGCGGCACGGCGGCCGGCTTCTTCAGGCCGCGCCAGCCGGCCGGGGCGAGCTTCGGGTCGGTGAGGTCGACGGCGAGGCTGCGGGCGGAGTCGGTGGTGAGGGCGGTGGAGTAGGGGTCGGTGACCTTGTTGGTGACGACCTTCTGGACGGTGGGGGCCCAGACCTTCACCACGTAGCGGTACGGCTTGCCGGTCCAGGACGTGGGGCCGGTGACGGACCAGACGCCGGAGGTGTCGTCGCGCCGCATGGGCACGGTCCGGCCGTCGAGTTCGAGGGCCACGGACTGCGCGGTGGGGGCCCACACGGAGAGCCCGACCTTTCCGCCGCGGAAGACGGGGCCGAGGGCGGCGCCGGTGGCCTTCTTCGCGTACAGGTCGTCGAGGACTCCGGCGGTCTGCACGCCGGTGGCGGCGAGCAGGGCGCCGTTGGCGGCGCGCTGGGTGGCGACGAGCTGTCCGCGCAGGGAGTCGCGGACCCGGTCGGTGTCGCGCGGGTCGACGGTGAAGGCCGGGTACTCCTTGAGGTGCGGGTACTTCGCCTTCTGGGCGTCGGTGAGGGCGGTCTGGTTGAGCCGGAGCCACTGGCCCTCGGTGTTCAGGGCGCCGTCGGTGACGGTGATCCCGCCGTCCTTCGCGTACACGAGCTGCTGGCTGGTGGCCTCGGTGGCCTTGACCTTCCAGACGACGGTGTTCCGGTCGAGCCACTGGGCCTCGGCCTTGCCGAGGTCGAGGTTCGGGGCGCCGCCGACGGTCGGGAGCAGGTACTTGGGCTGTCCGGAGAGTGCCCAGATCTCGTGGCCGTAGGTGGCGAGGTCGAGGGACTGGTCGGTGGGCAGGTCCTTCTCGTCGCCCTTGTGGAGGATGTACGAGAGGGAGGTCGCGCCCTCGGTGAGCGGCACCTCGTAGACGGCGCCGTACGCGTCGACGCGGACCGGCAGGAGGGGCTTGGACCAGTCGGTGGGCTGGGCGGCGCCGGTCCAGGTGTGCAGGCCCCAGCCGTCGTAGTCGCCGTCGGGCCGCTGGTAGTGGATGACGGCCTTGGTCTTGTCCTGCGGGGCGGGTGCGGGGGCGGTGTCGGACTGGCCGTCCTGGCCCTGTGTGATCCAGACCTCGCCGGTGCGGCCGAGGGTGATGCTCCGCTGGGGGCCGTCGGCGGCGCCGTCCTTCTCGACGGTGTACGCGACGGTGGAGGCGCCTTCGGGGACCTTGACCCAGGCGAAGGCGCCGTGGGCGTCGCGGCCGGTGAACGCGGCCTCCTGGCCCGCGGCCTTCAGGGTCCAGCCGTCGTAGTTCCCGTCCTCGCGCTTGTAGTGCACGACGGCGTACGTCCGCTCGACGGCGACGGGCTTCTCGGGTGCGGGGACCTGTCCGGCGGTGGTGGTGGCGGTGGCGCTCGCGGTGCGGCCGGCGCTGTCGACGGCGACGGCCTTGTAGCGCAGGGCGGTTCCGGCGGCGGCGGTCACGTGCTGGGTGACCTTGTAGGGGGCGTGGTCGGCGGTGCCGAGGGTCTGCCAGCGGCCGTTGCCGACCTGGGCGGCGAAGACGACCCGGTTGAGGCCGCCGCCGGTGACGTCGGCGCTGAGCTCGACGGTGCCGGTGGCGCCGGCGGCCGGGGCGTCCAGGGACAGGGTGGGTCCGGTGGCCGGGGCCGGGAGGGCGCGGTCGGCCTTGAGGACCAGGGAGGAGAGGGCGGGGACGGTGACGGTGACCTTGCCGTCCTTCGCGGCGACGGCGCCCTGACCCCCGTACAGGGCACGGAAGTCCGCGGAGTCGACGGGGACGGTGACGGTCTTGTCCGTGGTGGCGCTGTTGGTGGCGACGAGGTACTCGGTCCGCGTCTTCGCGTCCGTGCGGGAGAAGGCGTAGACGGAGCCCTCGGCGAGCCGCTCCTGCTGGATGCCGTCGCGGAGGGCCGGGTGGGCCTTCGTGAGGCGGGACAGTTCGGCGACGGAGGCGTAGACGGGGTGCTTCGTGTCGTACGCGTCGGTGGCGTGGGTGCGGTCGGTGCCGAGCTGGTCGTCGTCGAGGTAGTCGGCGGTCTTGGAGGCGAAGAGGGTCTGGCGGGCGTCCTTGTCGCCGCCGGGGCCGGTGAAGCCCTGCTCGTCGCCGTAGTAGATCACCGGGTTGCCGCGGGACAGGAACATGAGCTCGTTGGCGAGGGTGGCCCGGCGGACGAGTTCGGTGTCGGAGGCGTTCGGGTTGTCCTGCTTGAGGAAGGTGCCGATGCGGCCCATGTCGTGGTTGCCGAGGAAGGTCACCTGCTCGTAGGCGTTGGCCTTGTCGGTGGTGTACAGGTAGTCCTCGGCGAAGACCTTGGCGAGGCGGTCGGCGCCGGCGCCCTGGGAGGCGAAGGCGCGGGCGGCGTCCTGGAAGGGGAAGTCGAGGGTGGCGTCGAGCCGGCCCCGGGTGACGTACGGGGAGGTGACGGTGGTGTCGGCGGAGTAGACCTCGCCGAACATGAAGAAGTCCTCGCGGCCCTGCTTCTTGGCGTAGGCGTCGAGGGCGGTGGCCCACTGGGTCCAGAAGTCGAGGTCGACGTGCTTGACGGTGTCGATGCGGAAGCCGTCGATCTTGAAGTCGCGGACCCACTTCTCGTAGATCTTCCGCATGCCGTCGACGACCTCGGGGCGCTCGGTCCACAGGTCGTCGAGGCCGACGAAGTCGCCGTACTCGGCGGACTCGCCGACCCAGGTGGAGTCGCCCCGGTTGTGGTACATCGTGGGGTCGTTGAGCCAGGCCGGGACCTTGGTGTCCGCCTTCTCCGTGGAGGCGACGGGGGTGTACGGGAAGGAGTCCCGGTCGACCTTGCCGAGGGCCTCGCGGTCGTCGAAGGGGCGGCCGTCCTTGCCGAGGTACGGGTAGGCGCCCTTGGGGCGGTAGCCGTACTTCTGCTCGGCGTAGTCGACGGTGTCGGCGGTGTGGTTGGTGATGACGTCGAAGAAGACCTTCATGCCCTTGCGGTGGGCGGCCGCGATCAGCCTCTCCAGGTCCTCGTTCGTCCCGAAGTGCGGGTCGACCTGGGTGAAGTCGGTGATCCAGTAGCCGTGGTAGCCGGCGGAGGCGTCCTTGCCCTCTCCCTGCACGGGCCGGTTCTTGAAGATCGGCGCCATCCAGATGGCGGTGGTGCCGAGGCCCTTGATGTAGTCGAGCCGCTCCGTGAGGCCCTTGAGGTCGCCGCCCTGGTAGAAGCCCTTGTCGGTGGGGTCGAAACCGGTCTGTGTCCGGCTGCCGGTGAGGCCGCCCCGGTCGTTGGAGGTGTCGCCGTTGGCGAAGCGGTCGGGCAGGACGAAGTAGAACTGCTCGCGGGTGAGGTCCTGGCGGGCGGGCTCGGCCGCGAGCGCCCGGTCGGAGGGCGGGGCCGGGGGCCTGGGCGCGGCGGCCGCGGGGACGGCCGGCACGAGGGCGGCGCACAGGGCGGCGGCCAGTGCGACCGCCGTTCTCTTGCGTGTCACGGGGGTGCTCCCTGGAGGAGGGACGGGGGTACGGGTGGGAGGGCCGCCCCGGGTGGGGGCGGCCCTGCGGGTGCGGAGGGTCAGCTGCGGAAGGTGTCGTTCACGACGACCTGGCCGGAGGCGGGGACGGTCGCGGTGCGGTTGGCGCCGGACTCCCAGGTGACGTTCCCGGCGGCGTCCTTGCGGATGTACTTGTACTCGAAGGCCGTTCCGGCGGGCAGGCCGACGGTGAGCTTCCAGACGGGGTACGTGGCCGGGTCGAGCTTGAGGGCGGCGGCCGGGGACCAGGTGCCGAGTTCGGCGCGGCTGCCGGTGACGTAGACGTCCTGGCCGGGCACGGTGGTGGCGGTGACGTTGAAGGCCGCGCCCGAGGTGGCGGGCGGGGTCGTCGGCGGCGTGGTCGGGGTCGCGCCGCCGCAGTTCATCGCGTTCACGTGCAGGGCCAGGGCGGTGTTGGCGCCGAGGGTGGCCGTGAACTGGCCGGATCCGTTCACCGTCACGGGCGTGTTCGACTGGACGTTGCAGTAGGTGCCGGCGGGCAGCGAGGTCTGGAAGGTGCGGGTGAGCGCCGAGGTCTCGTGGTTGATGGCCACGTACGCCTTGGTGCCGCGGCCGAACGCGATCGCGTTGTTGCCGTTGTCCCACCAGCCGGTGACGGCCTGGCCGCGTGCGGTGTTGCGGAAGGCGACCATGGAGGAGATCTCGCGCCAGGCGTGCTGGCACTTCCAGCCATCGGTGTAACAGGCGTTGACCTGGCCGCCGTTGGGCGGTCCCGCGTCCTTGTCGGTCCACTCGTAGCCGGAGTGGACGTCCGGGGAGCCGTAGGGCCAGGCGAGCGCGAAGACGGAGGCGAGGGTGTAGTTCGCGCCGTCCTTGTAGGAGAGGGTGTCGCCGCCGCGCTCGGTGTCGTGGTTGTCGACGAAGACGCCGGACTGGCCGGAGGGCATGTAGCCCCAGGCCTCGCCGAAGTTCTTGAGGTAGGCGAGCTTCTCGTTCTGCAGGACGCGCTTGAGGTCGCGGGCGTAGCGGAACTCCTGGACGTCTCCGCTGCCGAGGTACTCGCTCGGGGAGACGGCCTCGCCTGCGCCGTGGATGGCCTCCAGCTTCCAGTACACGCCGGGGTTGGTGAGCCGCGACTTGATGTTGGCGAGGTCGGCGGCCGGCATGTGCTTGGCGGCGTCGACGCGGAAGCCGTCGACGCCGAGGGAGAGCAGGTCGTTGAGGTAGCCGGCTATCTTCCCGCGGACGTGGTCCTCGCCGGTGTCGAGGTCGGGGAGCTGGACCAGTTCGCAGTTCTGGACGTTGCCCCGGTCCTGGTAGTTGGAGATCGTCGCGCGGCAGTCGTCCATGTCGGAGCCGGAGTAGAGGCCCGGGTAGTCGTACTTGGAGAACGGGGTCCCGCCCGTTCCCGTACCGGAGCCGTTCGCCATGTGGTTGATGACGGAGTCGGCGACGACCTTGACGCCGGCCGCGTGGCAGGTGTCGATCATGCTCTTGAAGGCGGTGCGGTCGCCGAGACGTCCGGCGATCTTGTAACTGACGGGCTGGTACGAGGTCCACCACTGGCCGCCCTGGAGGTGTTCCTGGGGCGGGGAGACCTGGACGTATCCGTATCCGGCGGGGCCGAGGCGGTCGGTGCACTCCCGGGCCACCGAGGCGAAGTTCCACTCGAACATCACCGCGGTGACGTCCTTCTCGCCGGGCGGGGCGGCCTGCGCCGGGGCGTTTCCCGTGACGGCCACAGCGGCAGCTCCCGCCACGAGGGCGAGTGCAGCGGCCACGGTTCTTCTGGCCATGATTCCTCCTGCTGACTTCACTGTCGCAAGAAGTTGCCGAAAACTTCAGCAACTGTTTTCAGCCGTGACCGTACGAGTGCCCCGACGCCCGGTCAACCCTCCGGACACCGCAACGCAAGTTGTTACGTAAGGACTTGCGGCAGCGCGGCGCGGGCGGGCGGCTGCGCCGTGGAGCCGCGGACCACCAGCTCCGGCTGGAAGACGAACTCCGTGCGCTGCACGGGGTTTCCCTCGATCTCCTCCAGGAGCGCGCCGACGGCCGCCGTCGCCATGGCCTGGACGGGCTGGCGCACGGTGGACAGCGGAGGGCTGGTGAAGGCGATCAGCGGCGAGTCGTCGAAGCCGACGACGGAGACGTCCCCGGGCACGTCGAGGCCCTGGGCGCGGACGGCGCGGATCACGCCGAGCGCCATCAGGTCGGAGCCGCAGACGATGCCGGTGCAGCCCTCGCGGAGCAGGATGTCGGCGGCCGCGTGCCCGCCCTCGACTCCGAAGAGCGTGGGTCTGATGAACCGTTCCGCGTCGGCGCGTTCGACACCGAGGAGCTCGTACAGCTCGGCGGTGAAGCCCTCGGCCTTACGGCGCGAGGGCACGTAGCGGGTGGGGCCGATGGCGAGACCGATCCGCTCGTGCCCCAGCTCGACCAGATGCCGCACGGCCATCCGGGCGGCGGCCCGGTCGTCCGGGGAGACGAAGTTGGCGTCGATGTGCTCGTTGTAGCCGTTGATGAGGACGTACGGCACGCCCCGGGCGGTCAGCCGGGCGTAGCGGGCCGGGTCGGCGGAGGCGTCCGCGTGCAGTCCGGAGAGGAAGACGATGCCGGCCACCCCGCGCTCCACGAGCTGCTCGACGAGCTCGTCCTCGGTGGCGCCGCCGGGCATCTGGGTGCAGAGCACCGGGGTGTAGCCGTGCCCGGCCAGGACCTGCTCGACGACCTGCGCGAACGCCGGGAAGATCGGGTTGGTCAGCTCGGGCACGACGAGCCCGACGAGCCCCGCGCTGCGCCGTTTCAGCCGTACGGGGCGCTCGTAGCCGAGCACGTCGAGCGCCGCGAGCACCTTGTGCCGGGTCGCGCCGGCCACCCCCGCCTTGCCGTTGAGGACGCGGCTGACGGTGGCCTCGCTGACCCCGGACTGGGCCGCGATGTCCGCGAGCCGCGGGGCGCCGTTCCCGGCGCCCCGCGGCAGGGGGATCGTCACACCGCCCACCAGGCGGTGGTGTCGGCGGGCAGGACCGCCTCATCGTCGACGATCGAGATCTCCTCGTTGGAGAGAAGGAACCGGCCGGGCAGCGGGACGGAGATGGCCCGGCCGGTGGTGTTGGCGATGCAGGCGAAGCCGTCGCGGCGGAAGGAGAGCACACCCTCGGGTGCCTCCAGCCACTCGACGGTCTCGCCCGCACCGAGTCCGGGCTGCGCCCGCCGCACGGCGAGGGCGCTGCGGTACAGCTCCAGGGTGGAGCCGGGGTCGCCGGTCTGCGCCTCGACGCTCAGACCGCCCCAGGTGGTGGGCTGCGGCAGCCAGGAGCCGCCGTCGCCGAAGCCGTACGAGCTGCCCTCGACGGTCCACGGGATCGGGACCCGGCAGCCGTCGCGGAAGCCGTCCTGGCCGGACGCCCGCCAGAACGACGGGTCCTGGCGGACCTCGTCGGGCAGGTCGGTGACGTCGGGCAGGCCGAGCTCCTCGCCCTGGTAGACGTACGCCGAGCCGGGCAGCGCCAGCATCAGCAGGGTGGCGGCGCGGGCGCGGCGCAGGCCGAGTTCGCGGTCGCCGGGCTCGCGGAGCTGGGTGCCGAGGCCCGCCGGGTTGGCGAAGCGGGTGGCGTGCCGGGTGACGTCGTGGTTGGAGAGCACCCAGGTGGTGGGCGCGCCGACCGGGCGCATCGCCTCCAGCGATTCGTCGATGACGCGGCGCAGCTCGGCGGCGTCCCAGTGGGTGCCCAGGTACTGGAAGTTGAAGGCCTGGTGCATCTCGTCGGGGCGCACGTAGTGGGCGGTGCGCTCGACGGTCGGGGTCCAGGCCTCGGCGACGAGGACGCGCTCGCCGTCGTACTCGGAGAGCACCTTCCGCCAGGAGCGGTAGATCTCGTGGACGCCGTCCTGGTCGAAGAAGGGCATGACGTCGTTGCCGAGCAGCTTCAGCTGGTCGTGGGCGCCGAGGTCGGGCAGGCCCTCGGCCTTGACGAGGCCGTGGGCGACGTCGACGCGGAAGCCGTCGACGCCCATGTCGAGCCAGAAGCGCAGGATCGAGCGGAACTCGTCGCGGACGGCGGGGTGTTCCCAGTTGAAGTCGGGCTGCTCCGGGGCGAAGAGGTGGAGGTACCAGTCGCCGGGGGTGCCGTCCGGGTTCTCGGTGCGCGTCCATGCCGGGCCGCCGAAGATGGACTCCCAGTCGTTGGGCGGCAGTTCGCCGTTCTCGCCCTTGCCGGGGCGGAAGTGGTAGCGCTCGCGCAGGACCGACCCGGGGCCCTCGCGCAGCGCGCGCTGGAACCACTCGTGCTGGTCGGAGGAGTGGTTGGGGACCAGGTCGACGATGATGCGCAGGCCCAGGGCGTGGGCGTCGCGGATCACGGCGTCGGCGTCGAGGAGCGAGCCGAACATGGGGTCGATGGCCCGGTAGTCGGCGACGTCGTATCCGGCGTCGGCCTGCGGCGAGGCGTAGAACGGGGAGAGCCAGACGGCGTCGACGCCGAGTTCCTTGAGGTACGGCAGCCGGCTGCGGATTCCCTCCAGGTCGCCCATGCCGTCGCCGTTGCCGTCGGCGAAGCTGCGCGGGTAGACCTGGTAGATCACCGCGTCTCTCCACCAGCCCGTGTGCGTGCCGGTGGTCGGGGCGTCGGCCGGGGTGGCGAGATGCTGGGTCATGTCTTCCCTGGGAGGTAAGGAGGTGCGTACAGAGGTGCGTACAGAGGGCGGGCTCAGGGCCGTCAGCCCTTGACGGCACCGGCGGACATGCCGGTGACGAGGTGGCGCTGGGCGAAGAGGAACACCAGGGCCGCGGGGATGGCGATGAGCACGGAGGCCGCGGCCATCGGGCCCCACTGGGCGCCGTACTGGTTGACGAACTTCTGGAGTCCGCCGGCGAGCGTGAGGTTCTCGTCGCCGACCATGAAGGCGGAGGCGTAGGCGACCTCGCCCCAGGCGGTGATGAACGAGTAGAACGCGGTGACCGCGATGCCCGGCTTGGCGAGCGGCAGGATCAGCCGCCAGAAGGTGCCGAAGGGCGTGAGGCCGTCGACGTAGCCGGACTCGTCGATCTCGCGCGGGATGGTGTCGAAGAAGCCCTTCATCATCCACGCGCAGAACGGGACGGCGATGGTCAGGTACGTGATGACCAGGCCGACCGGCTGGTTGAGCAGGCCCATCGACGCCATGATGTTGTAGATCGGCACGATCAGGACGGCGACCGGGAACATCTGGGTGATGAGCAGCGTCCACATCAGGCCGCGCTTGCCGGGGAAGCGGAAGCGGCTGACGGCGTAGCCCGTGGTGGCGGAGATGAAGACGCCGACGACGGTGGTGAGACCGGCGACGAGCAGCGAGTTGGCGAACCAGGTGAGGAACGGGGTGTCGTTCAGCAGGTTCGTGTAGTTCTCGAGCGTCGTCTCCTTGAAGAAGTCCGTGGTGATCGCGTACTTGGCCGGCTTGAGCGAGGTCAGCAGGACCCACAGCACGGGGAAGACGGCGATCACGGACGCCACGATCAGGGTGACGTGCAGGGCGACCGAGGCGATCGGCGAACGGCGGCCGCGGAGCGGCGTGTTGGCGACGGCCTGGGGGGTGGGGGTCGTGGTCGTCACCAGACTTCTCCCTGCTTGCGGAGGACTCGCCGGTAGACCGCGGCGAAGAGCATCAGGAGGACCAGGATGAGCACGCCCCAGGTGGAGGACTGGGCGAAGTCGCGCGGACTGACCTCGAAGGAGAACTTGTACGCCTGGGTGACGAGGATCTGGGTGGCCTCGCCGGGCCCGCCCCGGGTGAGCAGGAAGATCACCGGGAACATGTTGAAGGTCCAGATGGTGGAGAGCAGGACCACCGTCGTCGACACCGAGCTCAGGCCGGGCATGGTGATGTGCCGGAAGCGCTGCCAGGCGTTGGCGCCGTCCATCTCGGCGGCCTCGTACAGCTCGCCGGGGATGGACTGGAGCCCGCCGAGGAGGGCGACCATCATGAACGGCACGCCGAGCCAGACGTTGACGAGGATGACCGAGAACTTGGCCCAGGTGGGGTCGTTCAGCCACGGCACGGCGTCGATGCCGCCGCCCGCGAGGATCTTGTTGAGGAGACCGTTGTCCTGGTTGTAGAGGAAGCGCCAGGCGAAGACGGAGACGAAGCCGGGCACGGCCCAGGGCAGGATCAGCAGCAGCCGGTAGAAGGAGCGGCCGGCGATCTTGCGGTTGAGGACGTTGGCGAGGGTGAGGCCGAGCGCGAAGGTGACCGAGACGCAGGACACCGTCCACAGCAGCGTCCAGCCCAGGGTGGAGAGGAACTGGCCGCCGGTGAGCGCGTCGGTGTAGTTGTCCAGGCCGACGAACTCGTAGGTGGCCGGGATCTCGTTGACGCCGATCGACCGCGCGACGTTCCGCTCATTGGCGTCGGTCAGCGACAGGTAGACGCCGCGGACCAGCGGATAGCCGATGATCACCGCGATCACGATCGTCACCGGGGCGATCATCGCCCAGGCGTACCAGTGGGTGGCGAGGGAGCGCTTCCTGACGCTCCTGCGCTTGCCAGTTCCGCGGCTCCGGCCGCGGGCGACGCTGTCGCCCGCGGCCTTCACCACCGACTGGCTGGGGGTGTCCACAGCCATCAGCCGGCCTGCCTTCCTGTTACTTCCAGTCCTTCAGGAGCTTGCGGTAGGCGTCGCCCGTCGCCTTGGCTCCCGCGTCCGGGGTGGTCTGGCCGGTGAGGACCTTGGTGTACTCGGTGACGAGCGGCGCGAAGAGGCTGCCGGTCTCCGGGATCCAGGGGCGCTCGATGGCCTTGTCGACGACCGGCTTGAAGAAGCCGATCAACTCGTTGGTCGCGACGTCCGGCTTGATGTAGACGGACTCACGGGTCGGGAGCAGGCTGAGCTCCTTGGCGACCGTCGCCTGGGTCTCGACCGAGGTCATGTACTCGGCGAAGGCGTAGGACGCGTCGAGGTTCTTGGAGCCCGCGTAGACGGCGAGGTTGTGACCGCCCTGCGGGGCGCCCTGGCCGGCCGAACCGGCGGGGACCGGGGCGATGCCCAGGTTCGCCTTGTCGGTGAACTCCTTGCCGGCGTAGGTGTCGGCGACGGCCCACGGGCCGTTGATCATCATCGCGACCTTGCCTTCCTTGAAGGCGGTCTGCATGTTGTTCCAGCCGTCGGTGGCGTCGGTCTTGGCGGCACCGGAGTCCACCAGGTCCTTGACGACCTTGAAGCCCTTCACACCGGCCGGGTTGTCGACGGTGATCTGCTTCTTGTCGGCGTCGACGAGGTCGCCGCCCTCGCCGTAGAGGAAGGAGAGGAACCAGTAGGCGTCGTCGCCGCGCAGGTAGAGGCCGGGGTTGCCGGTCTTCTTCTTGATCGCGGCGGAGACGGTCTTGAGCTCGTCGATGGTCTTGGGGACCTGGACGCCGGCCTCCTTGAAGATCTTCTTGTTGTAGAAGATGCCCATGGAGTCGATGACCTGCGGGACGGCGTAGGTCTTGCCGTTGTACTTGGTGGAGGCCGCGGCCTGCTCCAGGAAGTCGTCCGCGTTCTTGAGGGCCGGGGTGCCGTCGAGCGGGGCCAGGTAGCCGAGGTCCGCGAACTCGGGGGTCCAGGCGACCTCGGAGCGGATGACGTCGGGGGCGCCGGAGCCGGACTGCGCGGCGTTCTTGAACTTGTTCTGCGCCTCACCGAACGGCACGTTCACGTACTTGACGGTGACCTTCGGGTGCTTCTTCTTGAAGTCCTCGGCGACCTTCTTGAAGACCTTGTCCTCGGAGCCGACCGTGGAGGTGTCCCACCAGGTCACGGTGCCGGAGAGCTCGCCCGAGCTCTTCGAGCCGCCGTCCGAACCGCTGTCACTCCCGCACGCCGCCAGGGTCACGCCCAGGGCAGCGACCAGCGCGGTGGCCGCTATGCCACGCCGCATGTGAACTCCTTCAACTGATCCCGGGGGGACGAGGGGCTGGAACCTTCCTCATGCGACCGCTCCCTCGCGGCGCTCCGGGTTGCCAGGAACGTAACAGGGATGAAAACGAGCCGAAAGAGCTTGCGAGAACTTTCTGCAAGGACCGGGGATCGTTACATCCACGTGTCCCGAAGGTTGCCGTTGAATCGCTTGACAGCAGCTGACACACGCCCCTCGCGCGCCGCACGGCCCCGCACGCACGCCCTGAACGCACCACGCACGCCCCGCAAATCCTGCAAGAGCTTGCGGAGTGGCTTGCATCACCCGTACCTCACCCGTGCGGTGGGCAATACGCCCCGTGACCGGTACAGTCCATCCTCATGACCGCGCGGCTCTCCGACATCGCAGCCCAGGCGGGGGTCAGTGAGGCCACAGTCAGCCGCGTGCTCAACGGCAAGCCCGGTGTGGCCGGGGCCACCCGTGAATCCGTTCTTGCCGCGCTCGACGTGCTCGGCTACGAGCGGCCCGTACGACTGCGCCAGCGCAGCGCGGGCCTCGTCGGCCTCATCACCCCCGAACTGGACAACCCGATCTTCCCCGCGCTCGCGCAGGTCATCGGGCAGGCCCTGACCCGGCAGGGATACACCCCGGTGCTCGCCACCCAGACCCCCGGCGGGTCCACCGAGGACGAGCTCACCGACATGCTGGTCGAGCGGGGCGTCGCCGGCATCATCTTCGTCTCCGGACTGCACGCCGACACCACCGCCGACATGACGCGCTACGACCAGCTGCGCGGCAAGGGTGTCCCGTACGTCCTCCTCAACGGCTTCTCCCCCAAGGTGCAGGCGCCCTTCGTCTCCCCCGACGACCGGGCCGCGATGCGGCTCGCGGTGACGCACCTGGCCGCGCTCGGGCACACCAGGATCGGGCTCGCCGTCGGACCGAAGCGGTTCGTGCCGGTGCTCCGCAAGATAGAGGGCTTCCAGCAGGGCATGGAGGAGCGGCTCGGCCTCGGCTTCGAGGAGTCCGAGGCGCTGATCCAGCACTCCCTCTACACCCTTGAGGGCGGCCAGGCCGCGGCCGGGGCTCTGATCTCCCGCGGCTGCACGGCGGTGGTCTGCGCGAGCGACATGATGGCGCTCGGCGCGATCCGGGCCGCACGGCAGCAGGGGCTCGACGTCCCCAGGGACGTCTCCGTCGTCGGTTTCGACGACTCTCCCCTCATAGCGTTCACCGATCCGCCGCTGACCACCATTCGACAGCCCGTGCAGGCGATGGGGCAGGCCGCGGTCCGCGCGCTGCTCGAAGAGGTCGGGGGCACTCCCGCCCCGCACTCCGAGTTCGTCTTCATGCCCGAGCTGGTCGTCCGCGGGTCGACGGCTTCGGCCCCGTCCGCCGTGCGCGGCTGACGACCGCGCACCGAAGCCGCGCACCGAAGCCGCGCGCCGAACCCGCTCCGCTCCACCGCCCGGCCCGCCCCTGACCTGCCCCTGACCTGCCCTGACCCGTCCCCGTACCTTTTTCCGTACCTGTCGCCGACCCTTACGGCACCCTCCGTGCGACCTCATTCCTGAGGCGGACCGGGTGCGCCCCGAACCCGTCGGAGGGATGATCGGTCGGGGGGAAGGGATCTGGCAGACTCTCTCCCTATGGGTGAAACGACCGTGAAGAGTTTGGACAACCGGACGACCCCGTCGTCACCCACCGTGGCCGACGGCAGGTTCGCGCGCCTCCGTGCGCGCGCGCCACGGCGCCCCACGATCTGGTTCGAGATCGCGCTGATCGCGGTGAGCTACTGGACGTACTCGCTCATCCGCAACGCGGTGCCGGAGCAGAAGGCCCAGGCCTTCAAGAACGCCGACTGGATCTGGGAGACCGAGCAGTCCCTCGGCCTCGCCTTCGAGCACGCCGTCAACCACGCCGTGAACTCGGTGACATGGCTGATCGTGTCGATGAACTACTACTACGCGACGCTGCACTTCATCGTGACCATCGGTGTGCTCGTGTGGCTGTACCGATGGCACCCGGGCCGTTACGCGGCGTTCCGGACCGTCCTGTTCGCCACCACCGGTGTGGCCCTGGTCGGTTACTACCTGTACCCGCTCGCGCCGCCCCGGCTCATGAACGGCCAGGGCTTCGTCGACACGGTGCTCGTCCACCACACCTGGGGCTCGATGGCCTCGGGCAACCTCAAGCACGTCTCGAACCAGTACGCGGCGATGCCGTCGATGCACATCGGCTGGTCCCTCTGGTGCGGCCTGACGATCTTCCTCCTGGCCAAGGCGCCCTGGGCGAAGATCCTGGGCCTGCTCTACCCGATGGCGACCCTGGTCGTCATCGTCGCCACCGCCAACCACTTCTGGCTGGACGCGGTCGGCGGCATGATCTGCCTCGGCTTCGGCTTCGCCGTCTCCTACTTCTGGTACGGCTCCCGCCCGCACCGCCTGCCCAAGCTGGTCGAGCCGATGCCCGGCGCGGTGACGCGGAGCGGCCCGCCCCCGAAGGGGGAGGCGGACCGCGAGGACGAGAAGGCCGACGCCGTCTCGTCGACCGAGGTGGCCGCCGGGACGGATACGGCCGAGAACGCCGAGAAGGCCGAGAACGCCGATACGGAGCGCTCGGTCAGCTCCGGTAGGTGATCCGGCCGCCGGCGACGGTGAGGCGGATCGGGGCGTTCTCCGTCTCGTCCGCCGGGGCCTCCACCGGGTCCACGGCGAAGGCGCTGAGGTCGGCCCGGTGGCCCGGGGCGATCCGGCCCGCGATCCGCTCCTCCCCCGCCGCGACCGCCGCGTGCGTGGTCATCCCCTCCAGGGCCATCAGGCCCGTGAGCCCGTGCCGGGCCGAGGCCGCGCCGCGCGGGGCCCGCGCGGTGGCGAGGACCTGCCGGGCGTCGTAGTGGGCGATCGGCCAGTCCGAGCCGAGCGCGAGGTGCGCCCCGGCGTCCCGCAGGTCACGGCAGCGCCAGGCACGGGCCGCCCGTTCCTCGCCGAGCCGCCTGGACCATTCGTCGGTGTGGTCAGCGCGGGTGTACGCGGTGTGCGGGGGCTGCATCGAGGCGACGACACCGAGCGCGGCGAACCGCCCCAGCTGGTCGTCGGGGACCGTCTCGATGTGCTCGATGCGATGGCGGGGACCGCCCGTACCCAGGGATTCCACGGTGTCGAGGACGTGCCGTACGGCGGCGTCCCCGATGGCGTGGGTGGCGGTGCCGACGCCCGCGCGGTGGAGACGGCGCACGGCGGCGGAGTACGCGGCCGGATCGGGCCAGAAGGCGTCGGTGCCCCGGCCGTGGCAGTCGGCGTGTTCCAGCCAGGCGGTGCCGCCCTCGACGGTGCCGTCCATGAAGAACTTCACGCCGCCGATCGCCCACATGCGCCCGGCCCGCCCCTGGAGCCGTACGAACTCGTCCAGCTCCTCCTCGCCCACGCCCGGCATGCACCAGGGCGCGAGACGGAGGCGCAGCGGCAGCTCGCCGTCCTCCTCCAGGGCGGTCAGGAGGCCGGGTACGTCGGGTCCGCCGAGGTCCATGACGTGGGCGGAGGTGAGTCCGGTGGCGGCCATGCCGGTGAGCAGGTCGACGAGCCGGTCGCGGCGCTCGGCGTACGGCTGGGCGGGCAGGACCGGGGTCATCAGGTCCATGGCCGCGTGTTCGACCAAGTGCCCGGTGGGGCGCCCGTCGGTGTCGCAGACGATCTCGGAGAGCTGGGCGAAGGCGCGGGGCCCGTCGATGCCCGCGGCCTTGAGGGCGGCCGCACTGGCCAGGACCGAGTGTCCGTCGTAGAGACGCAGGTACGCGGGGGCGCCGCCGAGGACGTCCTCGATCAGGTCGCGGTGGACGGGGCGGCCGCCGAAGACGTTGTGGTCGAGGCCGAAGCCGATGATCCAGCCGTCGCGGCGCTCGGCGTCGCGGAGGGCGGCACGCAGTCCGTCGAGGTCGGTGACGCCGGACAGGTCGGTGCCGGTGAACATCTCCAGGCCCCAGACGGGGTGGCTGTGGGCGTCCGTGAGACCGGGGGTGAGGGTGGCGCCGGCCAGGTCGACGACCTCGGTGCCGGGGCCGCGCCAGGCGCGGGCGTCGGCGGCGTCGCCGAGGGCGGTGATCAGTCCGTCGCGGACGGCGACAGTGGTGTGGCCGCTCGGTTCGGGGGTACGGACGCGGGCGTCGACGAGGAGGAGGTCGGGGGCTGCGGACACGAGGGGTCGGCTCCTTCGGCGTGCGGGTCGGTGTGCGGGTCGGGGTTCGCGGCGCCGGGCAGCTCGGCGTGCGGGTCGGGGTTCGCGGCGCCGGGCAGCTCGGCGTGCGGGTCGGTGTGCGGGTCGGGGTTCGCGGCGCCGGGCAGCTCGGCGTGCGGGTCGGTGTGCGGTTCTTCGGCGAAGTGGGCGTAGACCTCGGGGCGCGTGCGGCGCAGCCGGTACGCGAGGAGGAGCCCGAGGACGAGGACGGCGGGGACGACGGCGACGAGGACCGCGTTGACCGTCGGGGAGGCGCCGGTGAAGAGCGCGACCTTGGAGGCGACCAGCCAGATCGCCAGGGCGAGCAGGACGGCCGCGGTGACGGGGGCGACGAGGGTGCGCAGGGCGCCCTCCCGGTGCGGGACGCGCCGGAAGTAGCGGACGACGGCGAGGGCGGCGAGCAGCATCAGCGCCATGAGCCCGAGCATCCCGGGGGTGTTCACCCAGAGCAGCAGCTGCGTGTACGGGTCGGCGCCGGCGGCCGCGAAGCCGAGGACGACTCCCGCGCCGAGCACGGTCTGGGCGAGACCAGCGACGTACGGGGAGCGGTGGCGGGGGTGGATCCGGCCGAGGGCGGCGGGCAGGACGCCCTCCTCGGCGAGGGCGAGGGCGTAGCGGTTGATCGCGTTGTGGAAGGCGAGCAGCGAGGCGATGATGCTGGTCACGATGAACACGTGCATCAGGTCGGCGGCCCAGGGTCCGACGTAGGTGGTGATGGCGGCGAAGAAGAGTCCGCCGGTGTCGCCGGCGGCGGCCGCGACCACCTTGTCGTCGCCGAACGCCTGGATCACGGTCCAGACGACGAAGGCGTAGAACAGGCCGAGGAAGCCGACCGCGATGTAGGTGGCGCGGGGGATGGTGCGGGCCGGGTCGCGGGCCTCGCGGCGGTAGATCACGGTGGACTCGAAGCCGGTGAAGGCCGAGAAGGCGAAGGCCAGTACGGCCGCCGTGCCGGGGACGAGGACGTTGCCGGGGGCGAAGGAGGCGAGGGAGAGCCCGTTCGCGCCGCCCTTGAGGAGCACGCCGCCCGCGAGGAGGACGAGTATGCCGGTCTCGGCGACGAGCAGGACGCCGAGGACCTTGGCGCCGAAGTCGATGGAGCGGTAGCCGCCGTACCAGATGACCAGGAGGCCGGCGAGGGCGATCGGGAGCCAGGGCGGGTCGACGCCCCACAGGGCGCCGGCGGTGTCGGAGGTGGCGGAGCCGAGGAGTCCGTAGACGCCGATCTCCATGCCGTTGTAGCCGACCATGGCGACCAGGGCGGCGGCGATGCCGAGGGGTTTGCCGAGCCCTTGGGCGATGTACGCGTAGAAGGCGCCGCCGCTGCGGACGTGGCGGCTCATGGTGGTGAAGCCGACGGCGAAGATCGCCAGGGTGATGCCCGCGAGGAGGTAGCCGGCCGGGGCTCCGATGCCGCCGAGGACGAGGGCGATGGGCGCGACGCCGGCCATCACGGTGAGCGGGGCGGCGGCGGAGACGACGAAGAAGGAGATGTCGGCGGTGCCGAGGGTGCCGGTGCGCAGGCCGGGCGGCTTGTCGGAGGTGCTGGAGGACATGCGGGAGAAGCCCTTCTCGTAAACCTAAAGGCTTTCGGTTGGCGCAATGTAGCCTCGTGTCCAACGATTCGGGAAGACCTGAACAGCGGGAGAACGTCCATGGGCCGGCCGCACAAGCCCCTGCTCGACCGGGTGCGCATCACCACCACGGCACTCGAACTCGTCGACGAGCAGGGCGACTTCAGCGTCCCCCAGATCGCCAGGCGACTCGGCGTGCAGACGGCCTCGGTGTACCACCATGTGGACGGCCGGGACGGCATCGTGGAGCTGCTGCGGGAGCGGGTCTGCGCCGCCATCGACGGCGGCACCCTCGACGGACAGCCGTGGGACGCGGCCGTCGCCGCCTGGGCGCGCTCCTACCGGGCCGCCTTCGCCGCCCACCCGAAGGCGATCCCGCTGCTGACCACCTCACCGGTGCGCGCCCCGCGGGTCCTCGAGCAGTACGAGAAGGCGGTCGCCCTCCTCATCGACGCGGGCTTCGCCCTCCCGGACGTGATGCCGGTGATCATCGCCCTGGAGAACCTGGTCCTGGGCTCGGCCCTGGACATGGCGGCCCCGGAGGCGATGTGGGAGCTGGCCGACGACACGGCGACCCCGCGCCTCGCGCGGGCACTCGCCGCCTTCCCCGAGGGCGGCCGCACCGACACCGCCTTCGAACTGGCCCTGGCCGGCTATCTGACCCACATCCGGGGCATGCCGGACGGCGCGTAGGCCGGGGGCGGGCATGCCGGACGGGTCGGGCATGCCTGACGGGGCGGGCATGCCTGACGGGGCGGGCATGCCTGACGGGGCATGGGCCCGACGGGGCCCGCCACGCGCCGCACGCGCGGCCGGCCCATGGGGCCTACGCCCCGTAGAACAGCTCCTCGACGACGGCGCGGGCCCGGCGGGTGATCCGCCGGTAGTCGTCGACCATCTCGCCGACATGGCCGGCCTCGTACCCCAAGTACCGTCCGACCGCCGCGAGTTCGCGCGGGTCCGAGGGGAAGGTGTCGCCGGGCCGGCCGCGGACCAGCATCACCGCGTTGCGGACGCGGGTGGCGAGGACCCACGCCTCGTCCAGGGTCTGCGCCTCCTCCGTCGGGATGAGACCGGCCGCGTGGGCCGCCCGGAGCGCCTCGCGGGTACGGGTCGTCCGCAGCCCCGGTTCCACCCAGCCGTGCTGCATCTGGAGCAGCTGGACCGTCCACTCGACGTCGCTCAGGCCGCCGCGCCCCAGCTTGGCGTGGAGGGTCGGGTCGGCGCCGCGCGGCAGCCGCTCGGACTCCATCCGGGCCTTGAGGCGGCGGATCTCGCGGACGGCGTCCTCGCCGAGGCCCTCGGCCGGGTAGCGCAGCGGGTCGACGAGTTCGATGAACCGGTCCCCCAACTCGCGGTTTCCCGCGATGGGTTCGGCGCGCAGCAGCGCCTGGCTCTCCCAGACGAGGGACCAGCGGTGGTAGTAGGCCGCGTACGACTTCAGGGTGCGGACCAGGGGGCCGCTCTTGCCCTCCGGCCTGAGGTCCGCGTCGATCAGCAACGGCGGGTCGGCGGTGGGGAGCTGGAGCAGCCGTCGCATCTCGGCGACCACCTTGCTCGCGGCCCTGGCCGCGTCCTGCTCGTCGACGCCCTCGCGCGGCTCGTGCACGAACAGCACGTCGGCGTCGGAGCCGTACCCCAGCTCGTGACCGCCGAAGCGGCCCATGCCGATGACGGCGAACCGGGTGGGCAGTTCGTCGCCCCACTCGGCGCGGACGGCGGCCCGCAGGGCGCCCGCGATCGTCGCCGCGTTGAGGTCGGTGACGGCCTCCCCCACCCGGTCGACCAGCGCGCCCGGGTCGGGCTCGCGGGGGCTGTCCTCGGTGCCGTACGAGCCGATGAGGTCGGCCGCGGCGGTCCGGAACAGCTCCCTGCGGCGCACCCCGCGGGCCGCCGCGACGGCCTGCTCGGCGTCGGACGCGCGGCCCACCGCCGCCAGGACCTCCTGCTCCAGGTGGTCCCGGCCGCGCGGCTTCAGCCCCTCCGGGTCGCCGAGCAGCGCGACCGCCTCGGGGGCGCGCAGCAGCAGGTCGGGGGCGAGGCGTCCGGCGGAGAGGACGCGGGCGAGGTTCTCGGCGGCGGCGCCCTCGTCGCGGAGCAGCCGCAGGTACCAGGGGGTCTTCCCGAGGGCGTCGGAGACCTTGCGGAAGCCGAGCAGGCCGGCGTCCGGGTCGGCCGAGTCCGCGAACCAGCCGAGCAGCACCGGGAGCAGCGTCCGCTGGATCGCGGCCTTGCGGCTGACCCCGGACGCGAGGGCCTCCAGGTGGCGCAGGGCGGCGGCGGGGTCCTCGTACCCCAGCGCTTCGAGCCGCTGTCCCGCGGCCTTCGGGCTGAGCCGGATCTCGCCCGGGGCGAGCTGGGCGACGGCGTCGAGCAGCGGCCGGTAGAACAGCTTCTCGTGCAGGCGGCGGACGACGGCGGCGTGCCGCTTCCACTCCTTGTTCAGATCGGCGACCGGGTCGGTGCGCAGCCCGAGCGAGCGGCCGAGGCGCCGCAGGTCGGCCTCGTCCTCGGGGACGAGGTGGGTGCGGCGCAGCCGGTACAGCTGGATGCGGTGCTCCATGGCCCGCAGGAAGCGGTAGGCCTCGTCGAGCTGGGCGGCGTCGGCCCGGCCGACGTAGCCGCCGGCGGCGAGGGCGGCGAGCGCGTCGAGCGTGGTGCCGCTGTGCAGTCCGGCGTCGCTGCGGCCGTGCACGAGCTGGAGGAGCTGGACGGCGAACTCGACGTCGCGGAGGCCGCCGGGGCCGAGCTTGAGCTCGCGGTCGACCTGGGCGACGGGGATGTTGTCGACGACCCGGCGGCGCATCTTCTGCACGTCGGGCACGAAGTTCTCGCGTTCGGCGGCCTGCCAGACCAGCGGGGAGACGGCGTCGATGTACTGGGCGCCGAGCTCCGGGTCGCCGGCCACCGCGCGTGCCTTGAGCAGCGCCTGGAACTCCCAGGTCTTCGCCCAGCGCTGGTAGTACGCGAGGTGGGAGGAGAGCGTACGGACGAGGGGGCCGTTGCGGCCCTCGGGGCGCAGATTGGCGTCGACCGGCCAGATCGTGCCCTCGACGGTGGTCTCCGAGCAGATCCGCATCAGGTGCGAGGCGAGCCGGGTCGCGGCCTGCATGGCCTTGCCCTCGTCGGCGCCGTCACTCGGCTCCCCCACGAAGATCACGTCCACGTCGGAGACGTAGTTCAGCTCGTGACCGCCGCACTTGCCCATCGCGATCACGGCGAGCCGGCACATGGCGGCGTCGGCGGGCGTGGCCGTACGGGCGATGGCGAGCGCGGCGCGCAGGGTCGCCGTCGCCAGGTCGGCGAGCTCGGCGGCGGTCTCGGCGACGTCGATGGTGCCGCACACGTCACGGGCCGCTATGGCCATCAGGGACCGGCGGTAGGCGACCCGCAGCGAGACCGCGTCGACGGCCTCGGCGAGACCCCGCTCGAACTCGGCGACACCGGGGTGCAGGTCGGTGGCCTCGTAGGTGACGAGGGACTCCCAGTCGCGCGGGTGCCTGGCCAGGTGGTCGGCGAGCGCCTCGGAGGCGCCGAGCACCCCGAGGAGCCGGTCCCGGAACGGCTTGGCCGCGAGCAGGGTGGTCGTGAAGGTCTGCCGGTCGGTCTCGGGCTGCGCCTCGACGAGCCGGACGAGACCGCGCAGGGCGAGGTCGGGGTCGGCGGTCGCGCCGAGGGCGTCGAGGAGGACGTCGTCGCCGCGCAGGGCGGACAGCTCGGGCACGTCCAGAAGCCGCTCCGCCTGCGACGGGTCGGTGAATCCGTGCCGCAGCAGACGTGAGAACGTGCTGCTCCTACGTCCCGGCACCGTCATTCCGCCGCTCCCTCCGAGCAGGTCCGCCCCGGGGTCGACCCCAGGGCTCACCCCGGGTCGAACCCGGGCGGATCGAGCCTATCCGGAGCGGGAGACGGGGGCGTTCAGGCCTTCGGTTCGCAGCGGATCACACGTGATGTCCCGCACATCGATGGCTTTTCGAGGCCGATGAACCGTATTCCTTGAAAGTCCGTCCTGCTGGGGGGCGGACCACTCCCGCCTGCCCGGACCCGCCGAAGCGACCCCGACGCGGACCCGAACGCATGCGCGGGACCACTCGCGCCTGCCCGAGCCCGATCAGGCGACCCCCGAAGCGACCCCGTACGCCAGCGCGGGGCCGATCCGCCTGCCCGACCTGTTGAAAGCGCGCCGCCGACCATGCCCGTACGCCTCCGCCGTCGTCCTCCCCTGTCCCGCCGCAGGACCGTCTCCACCGCGGTCACGGTCCTCCTGGTGGGCGGCACCTTCGCCGGACTCCTGTCGGTGACCGGTGCGCCGAAGACGGCCGCGGCGCAGACGGCGGCGCCGGAGGCGAAGGCGCCCACGGCCACGGCCCCGGCCCCCAGGACGTCCGGACGGACCCCGCGGCCCCCGGCGCCCACCGCGCCCGGGGCGAACCCCGCCACCTCGGTCATGCAGATCGTGGCGCACCCGGACGACGACCTGTTCTTCATGAACCCGGACATATCCCAGACCATCCGCTCCGGCACCGCGCTGGCCTCGGTGTACCTGACGGCCGGTGAGTCCGACGGCGTCAACGCCCGCCCCCGCGACGCCGCCGCCGCCACGGCCGACAAGGCGGCCTACGCCGAGGCCCGGCAGAACGGCATACGTGCCGCGTACTCCGAGATGGCGACCGGCAGCCGGACCAGCCCCTGGGACCGGGTGGCGATCCCCACGGCCGGCGGCGGCCTGGCCGAGCTGGACACCCTGCGCGCCGACCCGAAGGTCAGGCTGGTGTGGCTGCAGATACGCGAGGCGGGGTCGATCAACAACTTCCGCCCGCACAGCCTGAACGGCCTCTGGCACGGACTGATCGGCACGCTGGAGTCGCAGCGCTCCTCGGGCACCCCGGTCGCCGCCGACTTCCGGTACACGAAGGACGAGGTCGTGGCGACGATCACCGGGCTGCTCGACCGGTTCCGGCCGACCTTCGTCCGGATGCAGGACCCGAGCCCCGGCGCCGACCCGCAGAGCGGGAAGATCCGCGACCACCAGGACCACCTGTACGGGGCGCGGTTCGCCCAGGCCGCGCTCGCCCGGTACGCGGAGCTGCCCGGACATCCGCGGGTCGGCGTGCAGAACTACCTCGGCTACCCCACCAGCGTCCTGCCGCACACGCTCGACCCCGAGACGGCGGACGACAAGCTGAAGACCCTGAAGACCTACGCCTGGCTGGACGGCGTCAACGACTGCGGGACGCCCGCCGGCTGCGGCGACCTGAAGGTGGCCGCCCGGCCCGCCGGACGCGGCTGGACCGCGACCGTGCGGTACGCCCGGGGCACCTCCACCTCCTGGGTGCAGCGGGACCGGGACGGCGGGCTGCACGCCTTCTCCGTCCTCGACGGACGCCTCGCGGCCTGGCGGAAGCCGGCCGACGGCGGCGCGTGGAGCGGCCCGACGCTGCTGCCCGGCGGCGGCATGGACACCGGCGTCACGTCGGTGTCGCTGCCCGACGGCCGTATCGCGGTCTACGGCACCCGGACGCTCCTCGCGGGCGGCCCCGCCGGCTACCGCCGCGAGGTCGTGAGCACCGAGCAGACGGTGCCCGGCGGCGCCTTCGGCCCGTGGCGCTCGCTCGGGACCCCCGAGCGGAACGACGCGACCGGCACCTCGGACATCAGCGCGCCCGCCGTGACCGTGGGCGCCGACGGCCGCGCGACCCTGGTCCTCCGTGACAGCCTGCACCGGCTGACCGCCCGCGAGCAGGGCGCGGACGGCGACTGGGGGCCGTGGCGGGTGCTCGGCGGCGTGGACGTGGCCGGCGACCCGGTCGCGGCGACGGACGGGAAGGGCCGGGGGTACGTCTTCGCGAGCACCGCGAAGACCGTTCTGGTGTGGGCGCAGCACGCGCCCGGCGAGCCGCTCACGGGTCCGGCGCCGGCCGCGCTCCCGCCGACGACCCTGGCACTGAGCGCGAGCCCGTCGCCGAACGGCGACGGCGTACGGCTCTGGTTCCGCAAGCCGGCCTCCGGCGATCTGCGCAGCGCCGACTTCTCGGGCGTCGGCCCGGTCTCCCCGGTCACGGAGCTGCCCGGCGGCGTGGCGGGCTTCGGCCCGGTGAGCGGCGGCGACGGACTCCTCGCGGTCCGGTCCCGGGCCGGCTTCCTTGCGACGGCACCGCACGGCAGGACGGGGGCGGCGGGACCGGCGTGGAAGCTGGAGAAGTTCCTGTTCGCGGGGGCGCCGGACGCGGGGACGGACGGGGTGGCGGCGATCGGCCTGGACGGCCGACTGCACTGGACGCCGGCGGTACCGGGAATGCCGGCCGGGCGGGGAGTCGCGGCGGCCGAATGAGCCGTGGCGGCCGAATGGGCTGCGGCTCGCGGTGAGTCCCGGCGGGCCGATGAGCTTCGCGGGCCGATGAGTTTCGCGGGCCGGTCCGGTCGTTACCTGTGAACACCTGCTGAACGCGCGCGCAGCGGCACAGGCGACGAAGGGAACGGCGATGAACCCGCAGACCCCGCAGACGGTCCTCGACCCCCGGTACAGCGACGACAAGGCGGGCCCGGTCCCCTGGTCCGAGGCCGAGGCGCGGCTCGCGACGGCCGAGGTCTTCTGGCTGACGACCGTACGCCCCGACGGCCGCCCGCACGTGACTCCGCTGATCGCCGTGTGGTCGGAGGGCGCGCTCCACTTCTGCACCGGCCCGGACGAGCGCAAGGCCCGCAACCTGGAGGCCCATGCGTCGGTGGTCCTGACGACGGGCACGCCCGCGCTCGGCGAGGGCCTCGACCTCGTGGTCGAGGGCGAGGCCGCGCGGGTGACGGACGAGGACCGGCTTGCGGCGCTCGCCGGGGCGTGGGTGGAGAAGTACGGCGAGGACTGGCGTTTCGAGGTGCGCGACGGGGCGTTCCGGGGGGACGGTGGTACGGCCCTGGTGTTCGCGGTCGCGCCTCGCACGGCCTTCGGCTTCACCAAGGGCGCCCCCTTCGGACAGACCCGCTGGCGTTTCTGAGGAGAGCCCCCTTGAACTGGACACTGGAAATCGTCCCGGTCCCCGTCACCGACGTGGACCGGGCGAAGGAGTTCTACGCCGAGAAGTGCGGCTTCGCCGTCGACCTGGACGACGAGATGGCACCGGGCATGCGCATGGTCCAGCTGACGCCGCCGGGCTCGCGCTGTTCGCTCGCGCTGGTGAGCGGGATGCCTCCGATGCCGGGCACGAAGGAGATGGCCCCGGGCGCCCTCCAGGGCCTGCAGTTCTGTGTGACGGACATCGAGGCTGCCCGGGCGGAGTTCGTCGGGCGCGGGGTGGAGGTCTCGGCGATCCAGCACGTGGGCGAGAAGGGCTGGGCGGCCGGCAAGGGCGGCACGTGGAACGCCTTCATGACCTTCGATGACCCGGACGGCAACGGCTGGCTGGTCCAGGAGGCGCCGTCGGAGCTCTCGGAACGCTGACGGCGGCCACGCCCTCCGGCGTCCAGTGCCCCGCCGCGCCGGGCCGCGAGGCGAGGTAGTCGGCCACCTCGGCGGGCCGCCACGCCCCGGCCTCGTGGAGCCCTGCCGCGAGGTGCTGCAGATAGGCGGCGGAGGGCGGGCGGAGCCCGTCCGCCGACGGCATCGGCCAGGGCGCGGTGAAGGTGAGCACGGGGATGCCGTCGATGTGCCCCGGGCAGACGAGGGTCTCGTACCGTCCGGGACCGAGCGCGCAGCGGCCGGTGGCGAGGACCTCGGCCAGATCGAGGTCGGCGCCGGGCTCCCGGTACATCTCCTGTGCGGCGATGTCGGAGAACTGTCCGGCGGTCAGCAGGTGCGCGACACCCCACGCGGTGCCGTCCGCATCCGGGTCGTAGAACGCCCGGCCCCCGGTCCACACGGCCGACTCGGTCGCGAAGTACACCTGCCCGTCCAGCTCGACGGCCACGGACCGGTCGGGGCCCCTCGGGTCCCGGCACCCGGGGAACTCCCGCGCGCCCCCGGCCGGCCGGCCACCGGCGAGATAGCAGCCGAGGCGGTCGGCGTGCATGTTGGAGCCGTAGGCGGCGTACCAGACGCGGGGACGGGGTTCCGTCATGGAACCCGACGCTAGCGCGGCCGGACCGTCACACCTAGAACCCCAGGTAGAAGTGCCGGAGCTGCTCGTCCTCGGCCACGCACGGCATCCCGGCGGCCTCCATCACCCGGTGGGACGCCGGATTGCCCAGGTCGGCGTCGCCCTTCACGCCGGAGACACCGGCCCGGCGGGCGATCTCCAGGAGCGCCCGCAGCGCCTCGGAGGCGTACCCGTTGCCGCGCGCGGAGGGCACGAGCCCGTACCCCACGGTGACGACCCCGATCTCGTCGGGCGGCCCGTGGAACCCGATCCCCCCGACGGTGACGCCGCTCTCCGCGAGCCGTATCGCGTACGGCCGGAACGCCCCCGGGTCGCCCCGCTCGGCGACCCCCCGCAGAAACCCGGTGGCCGAGCGGACGTCCCCGTCGCCGGGATACGCCTCGCCCCACAGGTCCCCGGGTCCGGACTCCCGGGCGACGATGCGCTCGGCCTCGGAAACGGTCAGCGGTTGGAGCAGGAGCCGCTCGGTGGCGACGGATTCGATCTTCACCGGGGCAGTCTGAAGTGACCCACCGCCCCGGGCAACGGATTTACCGCGCGTGGACGGGCGGGCGCCGGGCAGACGCCCGGCGCCCGCCCCAGGGGTCTACCAGGCCACGGCCCTGTTTCTGAAGCCCTGGTTGTCGCCGTAGTGGCAGTCCCACAGCCGCGCGCGGGCGCCCGGCTGCGTGCTCCAGTCGGCTATCTCCAGGCACTTGCCCTGGACGTACGAGTAGTCCATGTAGAGGATGCCGTCGCCGCCGTGGAAGAGCTGGTTGAGGCCGTAGTGGCAGTCCCACTGGTTGGCGGTCGCACCGTTGTTGCGCCCCCAGCCGCCGATCTCCAGGCACTTGTTGCTGTTGACGTTGACGTAGTAGGACGACCCGACGAGATCGTTCGACCGCCAGAAGCGGTGCCACTTCTGGTTGGCGCCACCGGTGCAGGGCCACTGGCGGACGGCCGCGCCGTTCGCCGTGCTCCAGTCCGCCACCTCAAGACACTGGCCGGAGTGGTCCACGCGGATCTCGACGGTGCCGAGGTAGCTGAAGGAGGGCTCGGCCGCCTGGGCCGGAACGGCCGAGACGCCGAAGACGAGACCGAGGGATGCGGCAAGAACGAGCAGCCCCTGCCTGGCACGAGTGAACGCGGTGAACTTCATGGTCCTCTGCAATCGATAAGGGAGAATCCGGCAAGTGGCCGGAAAGCGACGCTCATGATCGCATACGTATTCGACCAACTGGCCTTCTCGGCAGCCCACTTGGGTCATTGCACGATGCGCGACCCGCCGGCTTGGCGGAACTGATTCCTCCACATGAGACGACTCAGGGCCGACGGTTCGCCACCGTCGGCCCTGATCATCGACTCCGGGCTGCGCCCGTCCCGCCCTTCGGCTACAACACCGGCAGGTTCTTCCGGAGTTCGAAGGCGGTGACCTCGCTCCGGTACTCCTCCCACTCCTGCTTCTCGTTGCGGAGGAAGTGACGAGACGTCAGAGCCACCTCAGCGACAGCAGAAACAAGCACTTCAGCCCCTCTCCCACAAGGTGGTTGTTGGGTAACACTGGCTACCCATGGCGGCCCTGGGACGACCCACAGACGGACCGGACCCCGCCCGATCCGGGGTCCGGTCCGGTTCGACCAGAACGCGCAACCCATGATTCTCCTGCCCGCAGGCGCGCACGGGCACCTCGCCCTCACCACCCAGCCAAGCAGCCCCCAGACCGTCGGGATCACGGCCCACATGGTCCGAGCCCGCCTGGAACGTTCCTCAGTGAACCTCTTTCATCCTGTACTGGAGGGCGAAAAGGGCTGGTCAGCAGGTGTGGTGACGAGACAGGGCCCCTCGTCGTTGGCGTGGTGATTCCACTCATCACACCGGCGACCGAAGGGGCCCTGTTGGTTCCGTATCCTGGCACGCTCGACGTCCCGCGTGAGCTCGTCGCGCATGTCGCCTGGCTGCTGCACGAGCACCGCCAGGTCCGCAACACCCGCTGGCGCAAACTCGGTTGCTTCCAGCAGGCGCTGCTCACCCTGGTGCACCTGCGGAAGAACGAGACGTTCTCGCAGCTCGGCGCCGGTTCGGGATGTCCCAGGCCACTGCCTGGCGGTACGTCGACGAGACCCTAGTAGGGCTTGGCCAGGTTCGTGTTGGTGTTGCGTGTCCTGCGGGTTCGGTGTGTCGTTGGGGATGTGTGACGCCGGAGGAAGTTTCTGCTGTGCGTGGCGAGTTGGAGGACTTTGGGCAGAGGTCTTCGAGCCGTTCGCGCGTAATGATCAGCGTCGGTGGGGGCGGGTCTACCTGCGGGGCCTGCTCACGGACGGGCAGCGCCAGTCGGTCGAGCCGATGGCCGCCCGGCTTGGTGAGGACGGGAACCGACAGGCGCTGGCCCACTTCATCACCACCAGCCCATGGGATCCAGCGCATGTGAGGGCCCGGCTGGCCTGGAGGATGGAGAAGGCGATCCAGCCCACCGTGCTGATCTTCGATGACACCGGATTCCTCAAGGACGGCAATGCCTCGGCGTGTGTGTCGCGGCAGTACACGGGCACGGCGGGCAAGGTCACCAACTGCCAGGTGGGAGTCTCGCTACACCTGGCCTCGGATCATGCCTCGGCGGCGGTGGACTGGCGGCTGTTCGTGCACCCGCTCCAGGTGCGGCCCTCGAAGTGGGCCAGGCCCAACGCCTGCTTCCCTCGCGACATGGACCGGCGTATGCCCCACCTGCCACCGCGGCATACCCCCACCAGCCCCAACCTGACCAAGCCTTACTAGGCTTCGCGGCGAGTTCCCGCGTGGCTGGTGGCGCTCGGCGCGATGG
>NZ_JACSCH020000018.1 GCF_014451325.2 Streptomyces sp. CB02980
CCCGACGTCCCTGAGGACCGACTCCTCCGCACCCGGGTACCGGAAGTCCGCGCTCCGCACCTCCAGATGCCCCCGGCGGCCGAGCTCGGTCACCGGCTTCACCGGCGGGACCACGCTGGACTCGGTCGCGAGGACCTCCTCGATGCGCTCGGCACAGACCTCGGCCCGCGGCACCATCATGAACATGAAGGTGGCCATCATGACCGCCATCACGATCTGCATCAGATAGGCGAGGAACGCGGTCAGCGCGCCGATCTGCATGCCGCCGCTGTCGATGCGGTGCGCGCCGAACCAGACGACCGCCACGCTGGAGATGTTCACGACGGTCATGACCACCGGGAACATCAGCGCCATCAGCCGGCCGGTCGCCATCGAGACGTCGGTCAGCTCCGCGTTGGCGCCGCGGAACCGCTCCTCCTCGTAGTCGTCCTTCACGAACGCCCGGATCACGCGGTTGCCGGTGATCTGCTCGCGCAGCACCCGGTTCACCGTGTCGAGACGCTCCTGCATCGTCCGGAAGAGCGGCCGCATCTTCCGCACGATCAGGGAGACCGAGACCGCGAGGACCGGCACCACGGCGAGCAGCACGCCCGAGAGCGGCACGTCCTGGCCGAGGGCCATCACGATGCCGCCGACACACATGATGGGCGCGGAGACCATCAGGGTGAACGCCATCAGGACCAGCATCTGGATCTGCTGCACGTCATTGGTGGTACGGGTGATCAGCGAGGGCGCGCCGAAGTTCCCCAGCTCCCGCGCGGAGAACGACTGCACCCGGTCGAAGACCGCGGCACGCACGTCCCGGCCCAGGGCGGACGCGGTGCGGGCGCCGTAGAACACGGCCCCGATGTTGCAGACGACCTGGACGACGGAGACGCCGACCATCAGGGCGCCGAAGCGCAGGATGTATCCGGTGTCCCCCTCGACGACACCGTTGTCGATGATGTCCGCGTTCAGGGTCGGCAGGTAGAGGCTCGCGGAGGTCTGCAGCAACTGCAGCAGCACGAGCAGTCCGATGGGTTTTCGATAGGGCCCGAGGTGGGTTCGGAGAAGTCTTATGAGCACGGCTCCACTATCGCCCGCACGCCCGGGACGTTACGACTCGTTTCGGGGTGCGGGGCGAGCCCTGGGGAAGACTTTGCGAACGCCCGCCCGGGTACGCGGGCCGGGCCCCGGGCGGCGCTACGAACCGGGTGGGCCCCGGCCTCCCGGCGGCGCTACGAACCGGGCCCGGCCCCCCGGGCGGCGTCACGAACCGAACGCGCCCGGGTGGAGCTGGTCCCGCGTCGCCACGTACTGCTGCCGCACCGCCCGGCCCGAGGGCAGGTCCTCGCCCGGCTCCAGGATCTGCGCGGCCGCGCCCTGCCAGGCCGGGGGAGTGGACGGCGACAGCGTGCCCCGCGCCACCCCGAGGGCCCAGGCGGCCTGCCGGGCCGCGCCGAGCGCCGCGTAGTCGGCCGGCTGGGGCACGACGACCTGCGCGCCGAACAGCGCGGGCGCGAGCGCCTGCACCGCCGGAAGTGCGGCCGCGGCACCGAGCAGGAACACCCGGCGCACCTCGACACCGCGTCCGCGCAGCACGTCCATGGCGTCGGTGAGCGCGCAGAGCATGCCCTCGAACGCCGCCCGCGCCAGGTGCTCGGGCTTCATCGACTCGCGCCGCAGCCCGCTGAGCGTGCCCGCGGTGTGCGGGAGGTTCGGGGTCCGCTCGCCCTCCAGATAGGGCAGCAGGACGAGGCCGGAGGCGCCCGGTGTCGACTTCAGGGCCAGCGCGGACAGCTCTTCGAGGGAGTCGACGCCCAGCATCTCGGCGGTGCCGCGCAGCGCCCGTACGGCGTTGGAGGTGTGGACGACGGGCAGGTGCATGCCGGTGGCGTCGGCGAAGGAGGTGATCATGCCGCTGGGGTCGGCGAGGGCCTCGTGGTGGACGGCCATCACGGAGCCGGAGGCGCCGAGCGAGACCACCGCGTCCCCGGGGCCGAGCCCCAGGCCCAGGGCGGCTGCCATCGTCTCGCCGGTGCCGGCGGAGATGAGGAGCCCCTCGGGCGTGGTGCCGGCCGCGTCGGCCGGGCCGAGGACCTCGGGCAGCACCGCCTGGTGGCCGAGGGCCAGCTCGACGAGATCGGGGCGGTACGTGCCGGTGCGGGCCGACCAGTAGCCGGTGCCGGAGGCGGCGCCGCGGTCGGTGGTGCGCCGGGCGGGCCGGCCGAGGAGCTGCCAGACCAGCCAGTCGTGCGGCTGGAGGACCATCGCGACCCGCCGGGCGTGCTCGGGCTCGGTACGGGCGAGCCAGCGCAGCTTGGCCACCGGCTGCCCGGCGCCGGGCACGGAGCCGACGGCCTCGGCCCAGGCCTGGCGGCCGCCGAGCGACTCGACGAGGTCGGCGGCGGCGATCTGGGCCCGCTTGTCGTTGCGGACGAGCGCGGGCCGCACCAGGCCGCCCTGCGCGTCGAGCGGTACGAGTCCGTGCTGCTGCGCGGACACCCCGATGGCCTGCACGCCCTCCAGGAGCCCGCCGGTGGCGGCCTCCCCGAGCGAGAGCAGCCAGGTCTGCGGGTCGACGTCGACGGCCTTGGGTTCGCCCGGGTGAGGGGCGTATCCCTGCCGCAGTACGGCACCCGTGTCCGTGTCACAGACGACGATGCGTGTGAACTCCGCTGAGCTGTCGAGTCCTGCGACTATCCCCATGACACTTGATTCTGCCGCACGCGGGGCGGTTCAGGTGTTGCTGGTGCCCCAGTCGTCGTCCTCGACCTTCCCGTTGGCCCCGCCGCGCCCGGACAGCGCGTGGAACCGGTCGGTCACCGAGGACGGCAGCCTGTCGCCCACCTTGTCGCCCACGACGTGCGCGGCCTTGCCCGCGACCTGCCGCCCGGTCTGGGCGGCGGACTCGGCGGCGTTGCGCACGGCCGGGTTCTGCGCGAACCCCTTCGCGGACTTCTTCATCTGCTCGTAGCGCTCGCGTCCGGCCCGCGTGCCGACCACGTAACCGAGGGCGAGTCCTACGACGAACGTCAGCTTGTATCGCATGGCCACCACCTTCCCTGGAGAGCTTCCCTGATGCATCCACGACGCATCGCCGGTGCCCAGGTGGTGCTCACGGCGATACCGATTGGCGGAGCACCCCCCTGCTTGCGCTAATGTATGTGTCGCAGCGAGCAACCGCCCGCCCGGAGCATCCGGAGTGGGTACGTTCGGTGCAACGCAGCAATCCCCTGTAGCTCAATTGGCAGAGCAGCCGGCTGTTAACCGGCAGGTTACTGGTTCGAGTCCAGTCGGGGGAGCGCGATCCCCTGTAGCTCAATTGGCAGAGCATTCGGCTGTTAACCGGAGGGTTACTGGTTCGAGTCCAGTCGGGGGAGCGGAACGGAAAAGGACCCTTCGGGGTCCTTTTTCGCGTCCCGGGGAACCATGCGGAGCGCGGTGCGGTCTTCATGGTCGAGCAGAGCCGATCTTCCGGAGCAGGAGATCGTATGAGCGGCTATGCTGCGGCAGACGGCGCGCACACATGTACGCGCCTCACCGTTCGGGGCGGTAGCTCAGCCGGTTAGAGCAGCGGACTCATAATCCGTCGGCCGTGGGTTCGAGTCCCACCCGCCCCACAGAGCAGAAACGTCGTGACCAGGCACTTCACCGGTCAGACGTGAGTACGAAGGGTCTTGGCAGCCCGTCCTAAGCAGGAAAGCACACCTGATTGGACAAAGATTGGACGCAGGTCACACGACGCGCTCGAACCCCTCGTTTGGCGCATCAGTGAGCCCGTCCCGCGTCACCTGCGGCCCCTCGGCAGGGTCCAGAGCCGCGTGATCAGCGGCACATTTCCCCGGAGGGCGTGAGCTGCCGTTCGCGGAAGCCGGCGTCGAGCCAGGCTGCGGCCGGGGGACGACCGAGCTGGTGGTCTCGGCCTCGTTGTCCAGGAGCTGCGGGAGGACCGCCGTGTAGGTGTCGGATGTGACCTGGAAGCTCTTGTGACCCAGTCGCACCTGGACGACCTTCATCTTTGCCCCGCCGAGCAGGGCCAGTGCCGCTGACAGGTGCCGGGTGTCGTGCAGTCGGATCGGAGGCAGCCCAGAGAGCTCGACGAGCCGATTGAACCTCCGGCTCATCCAGTCCGGGTGGAGGGGCTTGCCGTCCTCGTGCACCCAGAAGCGGTCGCTCTCGACGTAGGCGTGGGCCTCACTCCATGCCTCGCGCTCCTTCGCGCGCGTCGTGTCGAACTCCACCCAGAGCTCGGCGGTGCCGGTGTCGAGGGTGACGGTGCGGACGCTGTCCTGCTTCGGTGCCTCGTCGTAGACCCGGTAGGCGACTTCGACGACCTGCGCCGAGATTCGGAAGTACTGCACCGGTGAGTACAGGCTGACCTCCGACGGGGGCAGTGCGCACATCTCCCCGCGGCGCGGTCCCCTGAAGATGAGCCCGTTCCACAGCCCGACGAACCGGTCGGACGCGATGAAGGCGAGGAAGTCGGCCGTCTGCTCCGGAGTCCACACCATCACCGGGGACGGCCTCTGGCCCGTCCGCTTCCACTCGTCGACGCGTTCCGGCGTCCAGACCAGCGCCGTGGGCTTCTTCACCGGCGGAAGCTCCACCATCTTGGCCCAGTTGGTGGTGTAGTCGCCGCGCTTGATGACGTCCGACATGAAGGACTTCAGAGTCGCGAGGATGC
Organism: Streptomyces sp. CB02980; assembly: GCF_014451325.2. Taxonomy (GTDB): domain Bacteria; phylum Actinomycetota; class Actinomycetes; order Streptomycetales; family Streptomycetaceae; genus Streptomyces. The sequence goes on from NZ_JACSCH020000018.1 coordinate 4,667, forward strand.
GGTGCAGCGTGTTGACCGAGGTGATCTTCCGCCGCCCCTTGCTGCCCTCGCGGAGTGCCGCGTTCGCATCCAGATACGCGCCGCGCCTGAAGCGACGCTCCTCCGTCTTCCCGGAGGCCCTGACCCACGCCGTGTGTGCCGCGTCGCGCGCCTCCGTCAGTTCGACTATGCGCGCGTGGTGCAGAAGCCGCTCGGCGTTCTCTCGCTCGATCGCCGTGAACATCGCCTCGATGTGCCGGAGCTTGAGGTCGCGCCGCTTGATGTGCCCGAGGTGGGGCCTGAGGTACAACCGGATGTGATCCTCGTACCCGTGAGTCGTCGTGCGCGCGAGCCGCTTCTTGCGACCGATCCACGCGTCCAGGTCCTCGGCCACGGTGGCGTCGCTGAGGATGTCGGTGCCCTTGACGGCCTCCCGGTAGAGCTCGGCCGCCTTCTTCAACGCCGCGTCCTTGGTGGCGAACCCGAACCTGCGGACACGGCGCCGGTCACCGTTCTCACCGGCCTCCAGCTCGAAGTAGAGGCTCCACTTTCCGTGCTTCTTCTCCTTGAGCTTCGGGCAGGTGGCTCCGATGTTGCGCTGCTTCGGCTTGCCTGAGTCATCCAGGACCGGGGCGCCGTCCTCGCCGATCACCGGCTCCTGGCAGACGCAGTAGCGCGTGTAGGAGGGGTTGAACTTCTCCATCACTCTGGGGTCCTCGCTCCTTGTCCCTCTATGACGGTCCACGGTGAACCGTGGGGACATCTTGCCCCAACACTCCAGTGTTGGCGTATCCTTAAGTCACGTTGGCGTGGGGGAGAACGCGACAACGGGATGACAACGGAAAACGCCGTAGTTGTAGGCGCCAGGGCCAGTCAGATGACCTTGGACGAACTGCTCGCACTGCCGCCCACGGTGAACGTCACCACGGCTGCACGGGCGCTCGGGATCGGAGTCCACAAGGCATACGCCCTGATCAAGGAAGGGACCTTCCCCGTGCGAACGCTTCCGCTGGGGAGCACGGTGAAGGTTCCTACCGCTGCGTTGTGGAGCGTGTTGGAGGTGACGCCGCCGACGCGCTGATGATCGCGGGCCGACCCGAACAACTCTCCTAGGCCGCAGCCCCCGTACGGGGCTGTGGCCTAGGATCGGGCGGCTACACGCGTACGAGAAGAACGGACGACCATCGAATGCCTCGGCTCTACGGTTTTGACGACCAGTCGCGTCAACGGCTTCGCGACGACGAGGTGGAGCCGACCCGCCAGATGGTTAGCCGGGCCCTGGCTGGCGCTTCGAACGCCGACGTTGCCGCTTGGGCCAACGGTGAGGGCTACCGAGGGACCCTCGGTGGGGAGTGGAAGGACGCCTCCGTCGGCCGTCTCTTCCGAAACCCGGCCATCGCCGGGCTCCGTCGTGAGGCGAATGGCGAGCTTGTGGACGCCGGCCACCCCGGCCCGATCACCCCCGAGGAGTTCCACGCCTTGGAGGAGCGTGAGAAGGCCCGGAAGACGGCTGCGCCGGGCGACGTGCATGACTACCTCCTCAACGATGAGGCGAGCACGTGCGGCAACTGCACGAAGGCTCTCCAGGGTGCGCGTACGAACTCGGGTACCCCGGGGTACCGCTGCCGCCCAAAGGACAAGAACGGGCGCGGTGGGTGCGGAGAGGTCCGAATCGACGCCGAGCTGCTGGAGAACTACGTCGGCGAGTACGTGGTGGCCGAACTCCTCAAGCCCGGCATTCGCGCGCAGCTTCTCCGCGCGCAGGAAGCCGTCAAGGAGCAGGTCAAGCAGCTGACGGCTGACATCGCCGACCTTGAGGGACGGCGGAATGAAGCCGCCACGCTCTACGGGCAGCGGCAGATCAGCAGCGAGGCCCTCGTCATCGCCGACGGCGAGCTGACGAAGACCCTCAAGGAGACACGAAAGCGGCTCCGGTACGCGGAGCAGATGGCGAACTTCAAGCTGGGGAGCGCCACCGACCTGGTGCGCTGGTGGAACACTGCGCCGACGGCCTCCAAGAGGGCGATCACTCTTCTCCTCTTGGAGGCCATCGTCGTGTACCCGGCACGCGCGCGGGGTGTCCGCACGATCGAGCCTGGCCGCGTCGTCCTGCACTGGCGCAAGATGGGCGGCGCGTCAGACGGCTGAGACGGTCACCTTCCGCGCAGCGATCCGCCGTCCGACCATCGACATCGTCAGGCCGGTGATCAGGGCGACCACTGCCAGGCCGGCCAGGACCGGGGAGACGATCTCCTCGGTCTCCAGCGACCACGGGTGGCCGAGGTAGCGCGTGACCAGGTAGGAGCCCTTGCTCAGGGCGTATGCGACGCCCAGCATCGCCGCGACGGCCGACATGGTGAGCCCTCGCGCAGTCCAGAGGTGACCGCCTCGACGCATGGACAGAGCCATCCCCGAGCACAGGAAGACGATCTCTCCACAGGTCACCGCCACGTAGGCCAGATAGACCATGAGGTACACGGTGACGCCGGGCGCGGCGGCGTGCGCGGTGGTGAACTCGATGGTCTCGTCCGTGGTCGCGACGAACAGCGGGAGCATGGCGGCGAGTACGACGACTGCGAAGGCGATCCGCGCGTAGAGGCTGGCCTTGAGGACTTCCCGCGTGTACGACCAGTCCACCAGCATGAGCTGGAGGCTGCCACACCACAGGACCGCGCAGATGTGGGCGCCGATCTTGGCCGCGTTGTTCATGCCGGTCGCGGACTCGACTGCGGACTCGACCGCAGGAACGGCGAGGAGAACCCCGAGGGTGCACACACCGAACGCGATGGTTCTGGCCACGCGTGCGATGCGGTAGTCGGCTCGGTCCTGCTGGCGCCAGGCTTCACGGGCGGAGAGCACGGTGCCCGTCAAGCCGAAGAGGGTGCACAGGCCGAAGACTATGCCGTCCATGTCGTTCTAGGGTCCTTCCAGGTCGGAGGCGGCCCGTTGGGCTGCTTCGTCGAAACTGAGCCGGCGCCGTCTACCAGGCCGTGGGGCCTCGGGGACGGAGGGCAGGGGTTCGGGAATCTCGGGGACTGTGAGGTTGCTGCGGCCGTGCCGTGAGCGGATCTCACGCGCGGCCTCCAGCAGCTCACTTGCCCCTTCCGGCCCCAAGTCGTGAATCAGGCGTAGGGCTTCACGAACCTCGGGGTATTCCTCGTAGACCGTCAGCGAGGTCAAGCCGTTGTATCCGGGGAGCAGGAAACTTACCGGAGTTTCAAAAGCCCGTGCGATCCCGAGGAGCTGGGACAGTTTCGGGTCCGTCTTCTCCCCGGTCAGCAGCTCGTTGACGACCTGGTGGGTCATGGCCGGTTTCCCGCCGGCCTCCTGGGCTGTCGCTGCGGCGATGGCGCGCGTGCTGAGTGTTTTCCCGGCCTTGTCGCGCTTCCTGCCGAGCAGCAAAGCCAGCTTGCTGGCGAGAGGTACCTGCGGGCCGAGCGACGGCATCTGGTCGTAACTCCTCTAAGTCTGTCAACTCCAGCCAGGGTGATGGCGAGTGGAGGCTTTCAATGTCTTCGTTTGTTGACAATACCGGGTGGTCCGAAGCAAGATCTATAACGGTTAAAACACGAACGCTTACCTAGCGTGTGGGCGTCGCCCCCTGCCCTCTGGGGAGGAGGTCAGGGTGACGCCTTCTCTTCGGGCCTTGAGGTGTGCCGCAATCTCTGTTGTGTAGGGATCTAAGGATGGGCATGCTCGGGCGGTACGGCGTCACGACGCAAAGAGGTACGGGTGGGGATCGAAGTGGGGCGAGTGTTGGCTCGACTGGCGGAGTCCGGGGGCGAAGAGAACGCCGCCCTGGATGAGGGGCTGGCGTGCGAGGTGCTGGGGGCGCTGGCGATCGTGAACGCCGAGAGAGTCGGTCGGCAGGTGCGTTCAGGTGGGGTGGGGGGCTGCGGTGGGTAAGACGTGGGGCGCGAACCCTCGGGGTTCGCGCCCCACGTCTCTGACCTGGGAAAACTTCAGAATTTTGTGGACTCCCACCCTGGATGCATATAGAATAAAAGCAAGAAAGGGGGGGGGAGACCCCACCCGCTGACCTCTTGGAGACGACATGCCTCACAAGTACCAGACCCTGAAGATGCGCCAGATCACCCGCAATGAGGACCAGCCGCGCGAGACCTTCAACGAGGAGGCGCTGAACGAGCTGGCCGCCTCGATCAAGCAGCACGGCCTGCTCCAGCCGATAGTCGTCCGCAAGGCCGAGCAGGGCTACGAGCTCGTCGCCGGCGAGCGCCGCTTCCGCGCCAACGCGATCGCGGGGAACATCACCATCGAGGCCAAGATCCTCCTCGCCGACGGCGACGCCGAGATCAGCGACCTCGACAGCTTCAAGAAGGCCATGGCCGAGAACCTCAACCGCGAGGACATGCTCCCCATGGAGGAGGCCCGCGGCTTCAAGCGGGTCCTGGACGACGAGCACGACGGCGACCCCGACAAGGTGCCCGCCGTCGCCGAGACCTTCTCCAAGTCGGTCCCCTTCGTCAATCAGCGGCTGACCCTGCTCAACCTGCGCCCCGAGATCCAGGCCGCCGTGGACGCCAAGCACATCGGCACCCAGGCCGCCGTCCAGATCGCCGCGCTCTCGCCGGGCAACCAGAAGGCCGTCTTCGACGACTGGAAGAAGGGCGACAAGACCGACAACCAGCTCGTCCACATCGCCTACGCCATGCGCAAGCAGGAGAAGGCGGCGAAGCAGGACTCCATGGTCGACGTCGAGGAGATGACGCCGGAGAAGAAGGCCGAGCTCGGCCGCGCGCAGGCCAAGACCAAGAGCGACCTGGACGCGATCGAGCACATGTGTGAGCTGCTGGGCGGCATCGCCAAGACCGACCCGATGGAGCTGGCCCGCATGCTGGACGGGCAGGTCGGGAAGCGACTGGAGCAGATGGACCGGGTCGCCGAATACGTTCAGAAGGCCCGCTGGCAGCTCAAGCAGGCCAAGGCCCACGCCGACGCCAGCGAGCTGATGGTCAGCCCCGACGCGGCCGCGCCGGACCTCGTCGGCGATGCGGCGGCCGCGCTCGCCCGACTGGAGCCCGCGGGAGCGGACGCCTCCGAGCAGGCCGGCGCCCCCGCCCAGGGCGAGCCCGCCGCCCCGGAGGAGGACCAGGGCGAGGCCGTCGCCGAGACGGACATTAGCCCGCAGGCCGACATCCAGCAGCAGGAGAACACCCAGGAGGCCGACCCCGCCGTCGAGCCGGAGCAGGAGGACGCCGACACCAGCGCCGAGGGCGAGCCGGTCGACCTCGCCGCCTGACTCACCCACCCGGGGGCGGCCCGTCAACGGGCCGCGCCCTCCTGCTGCTTGGAGATCTCCCTGGTGAAGCGGCCCCCGGTGATCAACGGTCTCAATACCTGGCCCGACGACGGCACGCTGCCGCCGCACATATGTCGCCTGTGCGATACCGACGGCGAGCAACTCGCCTCCGCCATCTGCGTGGTCTGCGGCTACTGGGTCTGCGAAGCATGCGACGGCGGAACGGACCCCACCACGGGCGACGCCGTCTGCGACGACCACAAGGACCACCCGCTCGCCGCCGACTGCACCGAATACGCCTAGGAAGGAACCTATGATGCGGATAGATCCCGACGTTCTTGAGGTCATCGGGTCGGCGACGGCCAAAGGCCCCGCCCTCTACCTGCCGGGCCAGCTCGACGTCAAGCTCTACCAGCGCGTGAACCTCGCCCTCGGCGCGGTCGGCGGCAAGTGGAGCCGCAGCAAGCAGGCCCACCTCTTCCCCGTCGACGCGGCCGACGCGGTGGCCTTGCTCCTGAACACCGGAGAGGTGACCACCGACGATGAGCGCGGCTGGTACCCCACTCCGGCGCCCATCGTCGACCGCCTCCTGGAGCTGGCCGACCTCACCCCCGGATACGAGGTCCTGGAGCCCTCGGCCGGACGCGGCGCGATCGCCGGGCCCGCCGCCGCCCGCGGGGCCGTCGTCGACTGTGTCGAACTCGACCCGAGCCGCGCCGACCACATCCGCGCCGACGGCTACGCCCGCAGTGTCACCACAGCCAACTTCCTGACGGTGCCGGTGAACCGCCAGTACCAGCGCGTCATCATGAACCCGCCGTTCGCCGACCGCCAGGACATCCGCCACGTCGAAAGGGCGCTGCGCTTCCTCCAGCCGGGTGGCCTGCTCGTGGCCGTCATGTTCGGCAGCCTGACCTTCCGCCAGGACCGAACCAGCCGAGACTTCCTCGCCCGCGTCCGGGAGGCGCGCGGCACGGTCACCGAGCTACCGGACGACGCCTTCCCGGCACTCCGGATCCGCACGGTCGTCACCGTCATCCCCGTGCGCGAAGCCCCCGCCGCGCCCCGCTTCAACCGGCACGCCCCAAGGCCCGAGGACTTCAACGCGCGGCCCCGAACCGCCCAGCAGGCCCTGTTCTTCACCGGCGAAGAGACCTCACACGGCACGGCATCCCTGGACGGCTACGGCCACGGAGAGCCGGCCCAGGGGCATCGAGATCAGAGCGAAATATAGATCCCAACACTGAACAGTGCTACGGTCTATCTCGTTGGAGGGAACGGCCACAGCCGAGGAACCGGCCCACCGACTGCCGTGGCATGCGGCATCCCCTCGGTGCCTGACGGGTGGCCAATCCCCCGCGCCCTACCCGTCAGGCACCGGCTCCGCACCGACGCGAAGCCACCTGCCGCGCCACAACCACGCACGCGAGCGGACCCGCCCCGGCCCAGGCCGACGGCGGGTCCACGTGTACCCGGGAGCGCCATGACCTCGCAGGACTTTCACGGCCACGCCGACGAGTACGACCTGTACCGCCGCCTCGTCGCCGAACGGGATGGCAGGCCAGCCGTGCCCGCCTGCGACCGCGGACCCGACTCCTGCTGGAGCCGTGAGCCCGACCCGGACGCCGCCCGGCATCGAGCGGAACTCGAAGCAGCCCTCTATACGCGCATAGGAAGCAGAGCAGCATGAACGAGCAGCAGACGACCGAGAAGAACGAGCCCACCCCGCCCGTGCCGGGCGCCGTGTGGTGCGAGTCGTGTGACGCCTGGTGCCTGCCCCCCGGGATCTGCCGCTGCAACAACCGCTGATCTCCACGTACACCGAAGCGGGCGCCCACCTCGGGCGCCCGCTTCGTTTGCTCAGCTCGTCAGGACTCGCTCAGTGCGTCGGCATCGAGGACACGTCGACCATCACCCGCCTCTTGCGCTGCGACACGCTCTCTTGGCCGAGCTTGGCCCCGGCATGCCGCAAGGAGTCGAGCACGATCGCGGCCAGAGCCTTCGCTTCGTCCAGATCGTCAGCGGAGACTTGAACCCGCGTCGGAGCCTTCTGGACCGGCGTCTCCTTCTCCGGGATTCGCTCGGGCATGTGCGGCGGACGGCCGAAGAGGACCTCGGCACGGAGGATGGACGGGGCAAGGGGGCTGCCCGCCAGGAGCTCGTCCGTCATCTTCGAAGCCTGGATGAGGCAGTACGCCACATGAGTCAGTGGCGCGTGGTCATCATCCGGCATGCGAAGGCTGATCTTGTCGTCCTCCTCGTGTCGGAACCGGCTCGATCCGGTCGACGAGGGATGCACGTCTGCCGACATCAGCCGGTAGGCGACGTAGGTGTCTTGCTCGCCGTAGAGCTGGGTCAGGCGCAGGAACGAGGAGTACTCGTTTCGAAGCGGGTGCTCGTCGCCCTTCGCCGGCAGCTCAGGCTTGCTGACCCAGTCGGGGAGCGTCCACTCCGCCTTCGCGGCTTCCTCGATCAGCTGAAGCTGGTTCTCCTGCCCCTCCTCCTCCCAGGCGAGAACCGTCTCGGGGGCACCGTCCAGCAGCCACTTCAAAGCCAGCGTGTGCTCGACTACCACCCGCGCAAGGGGAGTTGCCTCACTCGACAGCCCGGCATCGGCGAGCAGGGTCACTCCGCGCGCGGTGCGCGCGATCTTCCCCCACCAGCCGAAGGCCGCGAGGAAGGTGAGCTCATGCTCGGCCCTCACCGACACTTCGCGAGCCGCGACCTCGTCGAAGGCGTCGGCCAGTTCCTTGATCGTCAGAAGTGCCGCAGTCAGTTCCGCCGCGGTCTTCTCATCCCCTGCGCTCATGACGTACAGGCTGGCACAGCGCCGCCGACCGTCTAGGGTGGTTTTCCTGTAGGGCGCGGGGAACGGCCTACACAAGGGACGCACCGTGACCGCGCTCGCCAACATCCCCGAACAGCTCCTCCCGCTCGCCGTCCCCATCTCCGAGCTGACGCCCTACTACCGCAACCCCCGCACCGGCGACCTTCCGGCCATCGCCGAGTCCCTGACCGTGAACGGCCAGTACCGCGCCGTCGTCGTCAACAAGGGCACGCACACCGGCCGATCGAACGAGATCCTGGCGGGGAACCACACCGTCGCCGCCGCGCAGCAACTCGGCTGGGAGCAGATCGCCGCTACCTGGGTCGACGTCGACGACGAGGCTGCCGCGCGCATTGTCGTGGTCGACAACCGCACCAACGATCTTGCCGGTTACGACACCGCCCTGCTCGCCGAAGTCCTCTCCGAGATCCCCGACCTCGGGGGAACCGGCTACGACCGCGAGAGCGTAGACCGGCTCCTCGACGACACCTCCCTGCCCGAGACCCTGGAGCTCACCTCCGACGGAGCGGGCACCGGCGCGGCCGCGACCGTCGACTACCTCCAGTGGGGCTACCTCCAGTGGCAGTCCAAGCGGGTCCGCATCACCGCCGAGGAGGTCGAGGCCCTGGACGCCATCTACACGAAGTTCGTCGACGACACGAACAGCGACATGGGCTTCGGCTGGCACGTCCTGCAGCAGGCCCACCAGGAGGGCGAGTCCGCATGAGCAAGGTGCCCACCACGACGTTTCACGAGTCGTACCCGCTCGACCAGCTCCGCCCCGCCGACTACAACCCGCGGCGCCTCAGCGATACCGCGTTCATCCGGCTCCAGGCGTCCCTGCGTCGGCACGGCGTCGTCAAGCCCGTCATCCTCAACGCGGACGGGACCCTGGTCGCCGGCCACCAGAGAACCAAGGGGCTCAAGGCGATCGGTCTGACCCACACACCCGCGGTCATGCTCGGCAGCAAGGTCAGGTTGCAGGACGAGATCCAGTTCAACCTGCTCCACAACCGCGTCGAGACCGAAGCCAGCGTCGTCTACGCCGACCCCGGTGAACTCGGCGCCTGGTCCTGGATCCCGTGGCAGTCCATCCGCGTCGCCGAACGCAAGAACCTCTCCTTCGTCAACGCGATCGGGCACATGGCCGCCGGCCACGGCCCGTGGGGAAGCGTCGTCATCGACGACCAGGGCCGCATCGTCCTCAACGCCGAATACGCCGTCGTCGCGAGCATCAACCGCTTCGACCTCCTCGCCTGGACCGTCCCCTCCTCCGAGGCCGCCCAGCTGCACGCCGACCTCACCGGCGAGTACGGCGTCTACGACTGGACCGCCATCGAGGGCAAGGCACCCGTCTGGAACCAGCACATCGTCCAGCCCAAGCGGCTCCGGCAGTTCTCCTCCAAGGCCAAGGCCGGCAAGCTCGCCTACGGCTCGGAGACCTGGGACCAGCTCGTCACCCCCTGGCTCAAGCCCAGCCACCGCGTCGTGGACTTCGGCGCCGGGTACGGCGACTACGCCAAGCACCTGCGCGCCAAGGGCTTCAACATCCACGACTACGAGCCCTACCGCTGCCGGGACGGCTCGTACGCCGTCGATATCCGGGCCGTCGTCGGCATGCTCCGTGACATCGACACCGACATCCAGGCCAACGGCCTCTACGACGTCGTCGTCCTCGACTCCGTCATTAACGCCACCACGACTCTCGACTACCAGCACTGGGTACTGACCACCGTCAACGCCCTGTGCGCGGCCGACGGCGTCGTGTGCCTCGGCACCCGCAACCTCGCCCGCGAACTCCGCGACGAGCAGGCCAAGCGGGTCACCTCGCAGACCGCCACCACGAAGATGAGCTTCCTCGACGAGGACAACGTCGAGATGAACTTCGTCAAGGGCAAGTGGCAGAAGCTCCGCTTCCACACCCCCGACACCCTCGAACCGCTCCTTCGGCGCTACTTCGAAGACGTGAAGGTCACCGACCTAAGCGGCTCCAACATCAAAGCCACCTGCCGCCGCCCTATTCCCCTCCCGAAGGAGGAATACGAAAGGGCATTCGAGGAGGAATTCAACATGCCCTATCCGAATGGGTTCCGGCATGACAGGCACCTGGAATTGGTGGGAAATTTGATAAAATTGGTTAAAGAGAGGAATTGTTCTCTCGGGATTTGAGAATTTAGTGGGGAATTCATGTCGGAACGAATAAGGGTCGGGATCGAGTCACGCTCTCGGTACCACATCATGTGGCTCGCAGGGGTGCGCCACGTGGCGCTCGACCGGCACTGCTTGAAGACCTTCGGGCAGCCGGACCGCCCGCGGGTGGATCCGAAGCGCCGGCACCAGTTCGTCGAACTGCCGGCGGCCAACCAGCCGCTCGCCTGGTACCTGTGCGCGCTGCCCAACCCCTGGAGGTGGAGCGACAATGCCCACCTCGCCTTCGAGGCCGCCCCGGGCGAGAACTGGGAGGGCCCCGCCCTCGTGCCCGGCCTTCATGTCCAGCTGGAGAACGCTCGCCCCATCACCGGATGGGGCGAGCACGACATCCCCGCTACCGAACCCCGCCGAAACTCTCAGCGGTTCCGGACCTGCCGTAACTACCAGTTCGCCTGGTGGCTGCGTATGCAGCGCGACGCACCAGACGCGCCGCCGGAGTTCGTCCCGCCCAAGAAGCCCGGCGAAGGTGATCAGATGTCACTGATGTGACGCCGGCGCAGCGGAGTCCGCCTCGTCGCGCTGCTCTACGCCGATTGCCGATCCAGCAGCCCCAAGCTGCGTCGGGTCGGCGGTCGGTGCCGCAACATTCTCCCCTTCGGGTGCCGACTCACTGCCGCCCGACGCGCCTTTCGCGTTGCTGCCCCGAACGGCGCTGAGCAACCTACGCCACGCCTCGATCAAGGGAAGCAGCTGTCCCAGGATTCCCGTCAAAACGAAGATTGCGATCGAGGCCACGCCCGACCAAGCGAGAATCCAGAGAACTGCAGACGAGTCCACCGTTCGATCCCTTCTACTCAGGGCCGAACTGAATGCGGGCACGCCTACTCAGCTCGGCCACACTTTGTGGCTGAACTGAGTTCCGCACCAGCGATAGAAACTCAGGACTTTCTGGCTGGTTTCGAGCGTGTGATGGAGTGGCTGCCAACCGTGCACCGTGGCGGGCCGAGCAGGTCGCTGGATCCGCTCGCCTTGTCAGTACACCTGGGGAGGTAACGGGCGCCAGAACTACGGGCGGCCCGTTCCCAGACTTCCACACGACACGATAGTGATCCTCGGCGGCGCCGTCCGGAGAACATGAAAGTCCCAGGAACGGCTTCTCTCCGAGCGGTGCGATCATGGACTCGGGCGCGGGGGCGCACCCGAGCCGTGAAGGACCCCGACGTGGGACGCCCCGACAAGGCCGCGCGTGCGGCCATCGCGCGCCGCCGCTCGGACGCCATCGACCTCCGCCTCGCCGGCGTGGACTGGTTGACGATCGCCCGCAAGCTCGCCGCCGACCCCGCCGTCAACAGCGACGGCATCGCCTACCCGCAGGGGTACGGCATCGACCGGTACCGGAAGAAGCAGGACCCGCCGAGCGACGAGGCCCTGATCCATGCCGCCTGCCGCGACGTCCGCCAGGCCCTCGCCGACCGGCGGGCCGAGCTGAACGACGACGTCGACGAGCTCCGTGCCCTGGAGGCCGACCGTCTGGACCGGCTGTTCTTCGTTGCCTACAAGAAGGCCGTCCGCGACCAGGACCTCGCGGCCGTGGACCGCACGCTGCGGATCATGGAGCGCCGAGCCCGGCTCCTCGGCCTCGACATGCCGGTCCGAACCGAGGTCTCCGGCCCGGACGGTGGGCCGGTCCAGGTCGAGAACGCCACGGTCGACGAGCTGGAGAAGCTGATCGCGCTCACGGACCCGGACGTCGAGTGAGGCCCTGGGACAACGCGAGCATCGTCGCCCGCTACAGGACACTCCTGCCCGCGCAGCGCCGCTCCATCGTCCGTGCCGCGACCCCGGAACTGCGCGCCGAACTCATACGCGCCGAACGGCAGCTCGCTATGGACCGCTCCCCGGGCGCGCTCGCCGCCGTGCTCACCGGCGGGCAGGAGATGCAGGCCCGGCACCTCGACCTGATCGACCAGGCGTTCATCGACATGGCTGAGGGACGCTGCGACCGCGTCATGCTCACCATGCCCCCGCGGCACGGCAAGAGCCGCCGCGCCTCACGCTGGGCTCCCCTCTGGTACCTGCGGCGCAACCCCGGCCACCGCATGATGATCGCCAGCTACTCCGCCGACCTGGCCGACGACCACGGCCGATGGATCCGAGACGCCATCCACACCTGGGGCGACGACCTCGGCCTCCACCTCAAGCCCGGCAGCCAGGCCGCCAACCGCTTCGACATCGTCGGAGGCGAAGGCGGACTCCTCGCGGCCGGCCTCGTCGGCGGCCTGACCGGACGCGGCGCACACATCGCCATCGTGGACGACCCGGTCAAGGACATGGCGGACGCCGACTCCCCGACCATGCGCAGACGCGCCTGGGACTGGTGGACCTCCGTCATCCAGACCCGACTCGAACCCGCCGGCGCCATATGCCTGATCCAGACCCGCTGGCACGAAGACGACCTTGCCGGACGGATCCTCGCCACCGAACGCGACGCCTGGCGCGTCATCGACCTCCCCGCCCTCGCCGACAGCCCAGACGATCCCCTCGGCCGCGCGCCCGGCGAAGCCCTGTGGCCCGACCGCTTCGACGCCGGCCACCACGCCAAGACCCGCAAGCGCGTTGGCGAACGCGTATGGGGTGCCTTGTACATGCAGAAGCCGCGCCCGCCCGCGGGAGGCGTGTGGCAGCGCGAGTGGATCGACAACGCCCGCATCAACGCCGTGCAGTTCTCCGGCCTCGACATGGCGCGCATCATCGTCGCCGTCGACCCCGCCGGCGGAGAGAGCACCGTTGGAGACGAGACCGGCATCGTCGGAGTCGCCCGCGACTTCGACCGACAGCTGTACGTCCTTGCCGACCGGTCTGGCTCGATGGGCGCGAACGACTGGGGCCTGGCCGCCTGCCGCCTCGCCCTCGAACTTAAAGCGGACGCCATCGTGGTGGAGAAGAATTACGGCGGCGACATGGCGAAACAGGTGGTCACCCAAGCGTGGGAACAGCTACGCCGGGAAGGCGTCACGAAGGGCCTGCTCATGCCGATGATCCTGGAAGTCACAGCCAAGGTCGGCAAGCGCCTCCGCGCGGCCCCGGTCGCGCAGCTCTACGAACAGCAGCTCGTCCACCACGTAGGCGAGTACACCGAGCTGGAGGACCAGATGGTCACCTGGGTCGAAGGCATGGACAGCCCGGACCGCATGGACGCCGCCGTGCACGGCCTTACCGAACTGGCCGACCCCGACCAGCTCGACACCCTTCCACCCGGCTCAGGCGATGGCCGCTTCGACGGACGGAGGTAGCGTTCACGTGCTTGCGCGTTCAGGCTCATGCAGCTGTCAGCGAGGCCCAGAGATCGTGTCGTGAAGCCCGGCGGGCAGCTCGCGAAACTGGATGGCCAGTTTCGCCTCGCAGGAGCTGCGACGCGTTACCTGACCTGCCTGGCGCAGTAGCCCGGCGGGGTGCAAGTCGCTCGTGGATGGCCGCTCGCAGCGCGAAGTCACGCGACTCGAACCCGAGGCAGAGAGCTGCACGGTCACCTTCTCCAGGTCTGACCCCATGGCTCGGGCGTGTGCGAATCCGGAGAGGGCGGCTGGTCGATCACCGGCCTCCGGGCAGTGGGAGCAGTCTCGCGGCCGCACCACATGCCGCGCCGGGCACGACCGCACGGCTGGCGGCAGCATCTGACGCATCGTTGCCAGACCGCGGTCGCGTTGCGAAGCAACACTCCGGCTCCTGTCCACACGGCAGGGCCGTGACCGGCCGGAACGGTCTCGGGAGGGGCGGGTGCCGACGGTGCAACAGGCCGTCTGCGCCGCCCAGGTTGCCGATCAGGGACTGCAACACCTTCGCGTTCGTCCATTCTGGGTTCTCCGTTCGGCAATCGGCCGGGCGGGTGACAACACCTCCCGCCTGTCGCGGGGTTGGATGAATGGAGTGCGCGGTGGACCGTCCTCTGCTGTCGCTGAGATCGACGCTGGTGTTCCTCCTCGCCTTAATCGCCGGCGCGGCCGCAGGCGGGCTGACGGCGCTGGCCGGTGAGAGTCTGGCGCGCAGTCTGCTCGCGGGCCTGGCCGCGGCGGGGGTAGGGGTGCCGTTCTTCAACTGCCTCATCGCCGCCGAACCCGCGACCGCGCCCCCTTCCGCCATCCCGACGCTCACAGACGAGAGGCAGAGTCATGGGTGAGCTGCGGCCGTTGGGGGAGGATCTGAGCGATACGTCGAGGGCGTTGGCGGAGAGGCTGAGGGAGCTGTTCGAGGGGCTGCAGGTGTCGGTGCGGCGGTACGCGGCCCGGCGCGGGCTGGATCCGGGGACCGTCTCCCGGTACCTCAACGGGACCCGGCTGCCGCCGTGGCAGGTGATCAGCGATCTGTTCGCGGACGTTGCCGAGCACCGGGGGACCGCGGTCACCACGGAGGCTATCGAGTTTGTACGCGGCCTGTACGGCTGTGCTGTGGACGCGGGTTCCTCCCCCAAGCACGCGGTGGAGATCCTGGAACAGCAGCTAGCCGATGCCGATCGTGTCTCGCGCCGCTCCGGTGTTCGCGGGGACGTGTTGGGGGATGCCCTGCTTGACCGGACGGAGCGGATCGCCGATCTGGAGACGCGGCTGAACCAGCTGGAGGTCGACCGGGTTGCCGAGCGTAAACGGGCGGACGAGCTCGCTGCCGCGCACCCAGAGGTCTCCGGCTTGATCCAGGAACGCAACGAGCTCCAGCAAGAGGTCGAACGCCTCGGCGCGGCTCTGCGGGAAGCGCAGGCGCAACGCGCGGCAGCTGAGGGGCGGTGTGATCTCCTGGAGCGTCAGCTGGACGCGGTCGAGCTGACCACCGCGGCGGCGTTGCCAGCCAGTCCGCGGGGAATGCCGAAGGTCCTGGTCGTCGACGACCAGGTCGACAACCTCCTTGCGATGACTGCGGTGCTCTCCACCCTCGACCAAGAACTCGTTACCGTCTCCTCCGGTCGGGAAGCCCTCAAGGCGCTCCTCGATCACGACGACTTCGCCGTCATCATCATGGACGTGCAGATGCCCGACATGGACGGCTACGAGACCTGCGCACACATCAAACGCCGTCCCCGCACCCGCGACGTCCCCATCATTTTCCTGACCGCCATGGGCGTCGACTCTGAACACACCGCCCGCGGCTACTCCGCTGGCGCCGTCGACTACATAAGCAAGCCCTTCGACCCCTGGGCCCTGCGCGCTAAGGTCACCGTGTTTACCTCCCTGTACCTCGAACGCCACACCCTCTAACTGATCGTTTCAGAATGAGGTTCGCAGGCGGCGGAGGCATATGAGGCTGCAGGCCAGATCGAGGAGGCCCTGGTGGAGATCGGCGCGTCGTTCGTATCGGATACGGAGCCGTTTGAACTGGTGCAGCCAGGCGAAGGCACGCTCGACCACCCAGCGCACCTTGCCCAGTCCGGATCCGCGGGCGACGCCGCGTCGTGCGATCAACGGCTTGATTCCGCGTTTCCGCAGTAGGCGGCGGTACTTGTCGAAGTCGTAGCCCCGGTCCGCGTGTAGACGCCGGGGCTTGCGGCGGGGACGTCCCCGCCGACCCCGAATCGGCGGAACGGCGTCCAGCAGAGGCAGGAGCTGGGTGACGTCATGCCGGTTCCCACCGGTCAGCGTCACGGTGAGCGGGGTTCCGTAGCGGTCCACGATCAGGTGGTGCTTGGAGCCGGAACGGGCGCGGTCGACGGGCGAGGGACCGACGTGATCCCCCCTTTGATGGCCCGGACGTGCGACCCGTCCACGGAACAGTCGTCAAGGTCCAGCAGGGCGGCGCGCCGAAGCTCGGCCAGCAGGGCAGCGTGCAGGCGTGGCCAGACGCCGGCCTCGGTCCAGTCCCGCAGCCGACGCCAGGACGTCACTCCGGAGCAGCCCACGGTCTCTGCGGGGACATCGCGCCACGCAACACCGGTCCGCAGCACGTACATGACGCCGGCGAGTGCTGCCCGGTCGGGAACACGCAGCCGACCGGGGTAGCAGCGGCGCCGTTCGGGAGCGGGCGGCAGCAGCGGGGCCACCCGCTGCCACAGGTCGTCAGGAACAAGATCAGCACGCATTCCTGACACCCTGCCGACAAGATCACTGAGCACAAGACCCGCGACTCAACTCACTGAAGCGATCAGTAAGGAGGCACGGCCCGTGGCACCCACCGCTGTTCGCGCCGCCGCCACGAATGCTGCGATCGCCGGGTGGGTGCCGCCGCCCGCGCGGAAGGCGACCTTCGAGCGGCGGAAGAGGGGCAGCCGGGTCAGGACCACGTCCTCGGGGGCGTGTGCGGTGGCCATCTCCGGTACGAATCCGGCGCCTTGCCCGATGGCCGCTAGTGCCAGGACCGTACGAAAGTCGTTGACCTGATGGCGGATGCGCGGCTGGAATCCGGCTGCCTGACAGGCGCGCACGGCCATCGCGTGACCGGTCGTGCCGTCCCGGGCCGTGATCCATGGGGACATGGCCCACGGTCCGAGCAGCTCCGCCAGCGTTTCGCCGCGGGCGACGAGACCGGTGGCGGGCGCGCTACCGGTGGCCAGGTACATCGGCTCCTCCAACAGGGGCACCTGGTCGACCGTGGTGTCCGGTGACGCGGGCACGAAGTCGTAGTCGTGGACGAGGGCCACGTCGAGTTCGCCGGCGCGTAGGCCGTCGGAGACTCGCGCCGAGTCGATCTCCTGCACCATTGGTTCCAGCGCGGGATGCCGCTGGGCCAGTTCGGCCAGCGTGGCGGGCACGATCGCGGGGCCGCCAGAGGGAAACGTCCCGATCCGCAGCGGCCCGCCGATGCCCTCGCGTGCCCCGGCCAGCTCGGAGACGGCCAGTTCGAGGCGTTCGAGGACGGCATCGGCGTGGGTGACGAGGGTGCGGCCCGCGGGGGTGAGCACCACCCGTCTGCCGCTTCGTTCCAGCAGGGGTACGCCCGCCTCGCGCTCAAGCACGCTCAGCTGCTGGGAGACGGCCGAGGCGGTGAAGGTCAGCGCCTCGGCGACGGCCGCGATGGTGCCGCGTCGGTCCAGTTCGCGCAGCAGGTGGAGTCGTCGAACATCGAGCATAAGGTGAGCTTACGCATTAGCGAAGAAGCAGGAACTGGATCTACTGGGTTGGTGTCGGTCAGGCTGGGCGTATGAAGCCTGAAACGAATCTCACCGGCCTGTTTGTCCCTTTGGTGACTCCGTTCACCGACGACCTGCGCCTCGCCCCGGACGCGCTCGCCTGCCTCGCCGACGAGGCGCTGTCGGTCGGCGGCGCTCGGGGACTCGTCGCACTGGGCACCACTGCGGAGGCGGCCACGCTGACCACCGAGGAGAAGCGGGCGGTGGTCCGCATCTGCTCGGCCGCCTGCCGGGCACACGGAGCTCCGCTGATCGTCGGCGTCGGCACCAACGACACCGCCGCCGCCATCACGACACTGCGGGAACTTGCTGAGAGCGGTGACGTCGCCGCGGCGCTGGTTCCCGCGCCGCCCTACACCCGGCCCGGCGAGGCGGGAACGCTGGCGCACTTCACGACACTCGCCGAACACGGGGGCCTGCCGCTGATCGTCTACGACATCCCCTACCGCACCGGTCAGTCGCTCAGCACCGGCACTCTGAACGCGCTCCGGCACCTACCGGAGGTCGTCGGGGTCAAGTACGCGACCGGTGCGATCGACGCGGCCGCGATGGAACTGCTCGGCTCGTCGACACCGGGCTTCGCGGTGCTCGGCGGCGATGACGCCGTCATCTCGCCGCTGCTCGCGGCGGGCGCCCGCGGCGGCATCCTGGCGTCCGCCAATGTCCGCACCGCTGACTTCACCGAGCTGATCTCGCTGTGGCAGCGCGACGCCACCGGACCGGCCCGCAGGCTGGGAACGGAGCTGGCCCGGCTGTCCGCTGCACTCTTCACCGAGCCGAACCCGACCGTGATCAAGGGGGTGTTGCACGCCCAGGGCCGTATTCCCAGCCCGGCCGTCCGGCTGCCGCTGCTAGCCGCCTCCGCTGATTCGGTCCGACTAGCGGCGGCCCTGTCCGCCACCAGGACCCACCAAGCCCACCAAGGGACCGCGGCCTGAGACAGATTAGTGCTCCCCGGGGGAACCCCGTAGACCTTCGATGCAAGCCGATTGGGCCCGGCCCGCTCCCGTGCCACCACACTCCCCACATGGGCGAGCTGTTCAGGCGGCCAAGACGGCGGGTCAATCCACAACGTGGACCTGTCAGCGGCTGTGATGATGAGATTGCGACGATGCCCGAATGACTGTTGAGATCCGGAAGACCTACCTGCAGGCTGCCGAGCAGGCGGTGCACCTACTGGCCACAGAGCAGGTAGCCCGACGCTGGGAGACCGAATCCGTGCTCCCCGGGATGTCAGTGGGTGGGCTGGCCGGCCACCTCGCGCGTAGCGTCCTCCAGGTCGAGTGGTTCCTCGACGGTCAGGTAGTCGGCGCAGAACCGGTGTCACCGGTTCGGTACTACGCGCGGCTCGCAGATACGTCGTTGCCGGACTCTGCGCTGAACGTCGGAGTGCGTGCCCGCAGCGAGGAAACTGCCGCAGCCGGGTCCGCTGTCGTGGCTGAGCAGGCCCGGGCAGCGTGGATGCGGCTGACGCAGCGGCTGGGCATGGAGTCGGCCGATCGGCGGGTGGCTGTCCTTCACCGGCCGGGAGAGGAGATGCTGCTCGACGGATACCTGCAGACCCGTTGCGTCGAGCTAGCGGTTCACCTCGATGACCTCGCGCTCAGTGTCGACGCGCCATGCCGAGTGCCCGATGCTGCGCTCGCCATCGCGGTGGACGTGCTCGTTGCCGCCGCCCGGGACCGGCACGGCGACCAAGCCGTGCTGCATGCGCTCGCCAGGCGTGAGCGTGACGTCGACCAGGCCCTACGTGTGTTGTAGGTATAAGAACGACGCGCCGATCTCCACCAGGGGCTGCTCGAACTGGCCTCCAGTCTCATATGCTTCCGCCGCCTGCGAACCTTATTCTGAAACGATCAGTTAGTCGCCGGGCGGGAGCGGGAATCAACGCTTGCGCAGAAAGCCTCGCTTGGGGGGCTCGGGCTCGGGAGGCAGCATCTCCTTCACGTACTCCAGTTCCGCGACGCTGATGCGGAGGTGCCAGGTGGATACGGAGGGGGACTCTTCGGACTTGTCCCACCGGTAGGAGTGGGACACCTCCACCAGCCAGCTGGTGGGGGAGGCCCGGAACACGAGTCGGCCCGACCGCTCGGGCTCGAGCAGATCCCCCGAGTGGCCCCGGCTCATCTCTTCGGCGCGGGCAAGGGCCGCCTCCTGGTCGCCGTCGACGGCGACCTTGGCCTTCAGCTCCCATTCGCCGAACTGGATATGTTCCACGAGTACGTACCACTGCCCCATGCGGGCCACTCTAATGGGCGTGGAATCTGCCCGGCCGATCATGTTCGGAGCCAGATGACCAGGGCTGCTGCTGTTGCGGTTCCGAGGTAGACGTAGCCGCGCTTGTCGTAACGGGTGGCGACGGCTCGGGCGTTCTTGAGCCGGTTGATGGCCCGTCCGACGGTGTTGCGCTTCTTGTACCGCACTTCGTCGAAGCCGGGTGGCCGTCCGCCGCGTGAGCCTTTGCGTAGGCGGGCGGCCTGGCTGTCGGTCTTCTCAGGGATGGTGTGCCGAATGCCGCGTTGTCGCAGGTACTCGCGGCAGGGCCCGTTGCTGTACGCCTTGTCCGCGGCCAGGCTGGTTGGCTCCTTGCGGGGCCTGCCCGGTCCGATACGGGGGACGCGGATCTTCTCCAGCACCGGTTCGAACTGGGTGCAGTCCGCCCGCGCGCCGACACCTGGGCCACCGCCGCGACCGCCTCTGAGAGAGAGAAAACGGGTTGCCGCCGAACCCGTACCGGTGGCACGGGGCCTGGCTTCTCTGCTCTAGTCAAGGCGAGATGCTCGCGTGGTTCTTGGGAGTCAGTGGTGCCGGGCGAGTTTGACTGCGGAGCCGAGCAGGATGACAGCCAGCAGGGGGATGAGGACGAGGTCGGGGTAACGGTGGTCGGGCTGCCTGCAAGACAGCTACCACCGTCTGGCTTTGTTCACGTGCAGCGACAGCAGTCATGAGCCCGCTGGGAGACCCGGTAGTCGGCGGATGTAGCGTCCCGTATGTGGATATCGCTGACCTGACCCCTCTCGAATCCCGCATCCGGTATGCCTTTGCACGGGGCGAAGCGGTGGACGTGCGCCAGGAACACGGGGCCCCGGACTCTCCAGACGTCGCGGGGCCATCCGTACGTGCTGTGGTGCTGCGCGGACTGTTGCTCTCCGGCCCGGTCGAGGACGGCGAGATACCCGCGCTGCGCCTGCGCGGGGTGACGATCACCGGTCGGCTGGACCTGGCGTACGCCGAGATCCCTTATCTGATCCGGCTCGTGGCCTGCGACTTCGAGGAGACACCCGATCTGAGCGAAGCGCGCGTACGGCGGCTGGACTTGCGCGCGTCCAGGCTGCCCTCGCTCACCGCGACAGGCCTGCGCGTCGAGGGCGACCTCCTACTCGCCGACTGCCAGGTGTCCGGCCCGATCCGTCTGGGGTATGCCCGCGTCGAGGGCAACATCAGTGCCCCACGCTTGATGGCCCAAGGCGAGGTCGTGCTCGAGGCGGCCCAAGTGGCTTGCGCCCTCGACCTCGAGGATGCCCGGCTGCATAACCCGCAAGCCCTGGCTCTCAACGCGCCCAGCCTCAGCCTCGGCACCGTCCTCAACGCGGGTGGCCTCAGGGCCGCGGGCAAGGTCCGACTCACCGGTACCAGGGCAGGCGGCTGGATCTCCTTCATCGAGGCACGGCTTCACAATCCCGGAGGAGTCGCGCTGGGCCTGAGCAGCTGCGAGGCCCGCCAGCTCACCCTCCGGGACGCGGCGCCCATTGTGGGCGAGGTCAGACTGCACCACTCCACCTTCAAGGCGATCGAGGCCGATCCGAAGGTGTGGCCCGACGTGGTCCGGCTGGAGGGGCTGGTCTACGAGTCGCTCTCGCCCCGGCTGCCCGCAGCCTGGCGGCTTCCCCTGCTGGAGCGCGACCAGGACGGCTTCGTACCGCACAGCTACGAACGGCTCGCCCACACCTACCGTGGCACGGGAGAGGACGGCGAGGCGCGGACCGTGCTGCTCGCGGCACAGCGCAGACACCGCCGGACTCTGCTGTGGCCCGCGAGGCTGTGGGGACACATCCAGGACGTGACCGTCGGCTACGGCTTCCGGCCCGCCCGCGCGGTGACCTGGCTACTGGCGCTGCTCCTGGTCGGCGCCGTCACCTACGGCCTCCACGAGCCACCACGAGCCGAACCGGGCAAGGGGCCGCAATTCAACGCGCTCGCCTACGCTGCGGACCTGCTACTCCCGGTCGTCGACTTTGGCCAGGAGAAGGCTTTCGCGCCCACCGGCGCCCACCAGTGGCTCGCCTACCTTCTGGTCGTGGCGGGATGGGTCTTCGCCACGACCGTCGCGGCCGGCGTCACGCGTAGCCTCAAGCGTCAGTAGCCGGGGACTTCACAGAGGTCAGCCCGAGTACGACCGCCTGGGAGGCAGAGTCAAGCAGCGGTCGTGTCCAGCTCAACTGGAACGGGTTCAGGCGGCCGCGATCCGAGACGTCTCACAGCTCCGCCCTTTGCTGTCTCCCAAACTCGCGTACAAGTTGGTGAGCCTCAGGATCTCATTCGGGCCGGCGGGTGGTCGGGATACCGAGGGTGACGGGGGTCCGGCGTGTGAGGCGGGCGGCGTCGGCCTGCTTGGTGCGGACGAACGTCAGGGTCATGTCGATGCCTTCGATCTCGCCGAGCCACTGCTCTTCCTCGGCGCGTTTGCGGCGGAGGACCAGATCCTTCTCGATCTCTGTGAGCCGCGGCAGCATCTTCGGGTTGACCCGCAGCATGGGGCATCGGATGCAGGCGTGTTCATGGTGGCAGGGTGATCCGTAGGGGCGAGCGCAGTTGCCGAGTTCGACCTTGCGTTTGTCGAAGTGCTCTTCGAACTCCGCCCAGTCCTCCGGCGTCACGTCGACGTATTCGCCCTCGGGACGCACGGCTCGGCGGTGGTTCAGGAACTCCTGGTAGTGCTGGACGATGTCCTCGGCGAAGACCGCTAATGGTGGAGTCGGGTATTGGAACTGTCCGAATGCCCTCCCTCAGGCGACCCTGGCGCTGATCGTGGCGGCGTCAGTCATCAGCTGCGACGAGGAGAGTAAGCGTCGCTGCTTGGCGGTCGATGAGGACGAGTTCGCGGTAGTCGATGTGGATGGGGCCATAGTCGTGGAACGCATCCTCGGGAAGCTGCCCTAGCAAGTATCGGCTGGTCGCCTCGCGGATTGGGATGTAGATCTCCTGATGCAGGCATGAGGCGAGTGAATCTGGGATGTCTCCATGTTGGTTAGCCCATGAGTGGATGACGTCGATGGCCCTCACGGCGTCGACGGTCTCGTAGGTACCGGGGGCGATGCGGTCAAGCCACCACTGACCGTGCCGCGGCCAGTCTTGAACGCCGGCTCCGTCATACGTGTTCCGAAACTGAGGGTGGGCGATCAAGGCGGCCAGCACGTCTCGGTCGTCCAGCACCTCGGACGAGAGCTGGAAACGTGTGGCGTCGATCCAGCGGTAGCCATGGGAGCCCTCTCCGAGGTCGAAGTCTCGGAAGTTGATGAAGGGGCTATCCACGTGGACGAGGACGGGCACTGGTTCCATGATGATCATCGTAGGTCTCGGGGGTACTCATCCCATTGGCAATCTCTAGCCTGACGAGCGACGATTCCTGATCTCTCGGATGTCCAGTACCTGATTTTCCCTCGGCTGCACGGCTCAAGAGGTCGTGCGCCGGCTGACTTCGGCGGCGTAGGCGGCCCAGTCGCCGGCTGATGCCTTCTGCCATGGGACGGCGACTTGGATGTGGACGCCGAGTACCCGGGCGAGGATGGCGGCGGGTAGTTCGGCGGCGAGGGTGAACAGTGCGGTGGAGCGATCCTGCCGTGGCCGGATCCCGATCTTGTGGAGACGCTGGCCGATCCGGTCATCCCCGAGGGGGTGTCCTGGGCGGCCGCCGGGAAACAGCCAGGGGTCGTCCTCGGGGGTTCCGATCTTGGCTTTGCCTCGGCGAGTCACGACGAGCTCGCGGACGCACCGTCAGGGCTTGTGGGCTGACCGGGACCGCCTCGCGGTCGCCCCCGCCGTTGGTGATCACCCAGATCAACTGTTTGGTCCAGTCGATGTCTCCCGGTGTGACCTGCAGGAGTTCGCTGGCCCGCGATCCGCTGGAGACGTAGAGCAGGACGGCTGCCCGGCCCCGATCGCAGGTGAGCGGACCGCGGTTGTAGTGCCGGTGGTAGGCGTAGAAGCCGCTGACCACGGTCAGGCAGTGATTGGTCGTCGATGGGGCGTAGCCAGCCCTGAGGTAGGGCTTGCCAGTGCGAGGGTTGACCGAGCCCGGCTGCGGCGCGTTCGGGGTGCTCCGGCGGCGCTGCGGATTCGGCGCGGCCGGAGCCAACCGGCCAGCGCAGAGGCCTCCGCCTCGGAGCTGGAGAAGCGGAGCGGCGAGGGAGAGGTCACCTTTTGAGTGGCCCTGCTGGACCTCCCGGTCACCGCGATGTCGAAGACTGCACCACGAATGATTGCCGTACGGCAC
Organism: Streptomyces sp. CB02980; assembly: GCF_014451325.2. Taxonomy (GTDB): domain Bacteria; phylum Actinomycetota; class Actinomycetes; order Streptomycetales; family Streptomycetaceae; genus Streptomyces. The sequence goes on from NZ_JACSCH020000018.1 coordinate 28,488, forward strand.
CAGGCCGTCGACCTGCTTCGGGTGGGTGGCACGCCGAGCCTGCTCTGGGCGCTCCCCGGCTCGCAAAACCGGCATGGGTTGGCTGGAGCCGTACCTCGGGACGGTTGCCTGCGTCCTTCAAATGCGGAACGATCCCCGTCCACACTCACGCAATGGGGGCTCAATGCCGTGGGAAGACGGGAAGACCCGGTTTGTCGGTGGGGGCACGGTCACGCTCGCTGATGGGCGTGAAGTACCGGTTGTCGCCGCCTTGGTGCTCAAGGCCGACCCCAGCGTCGTGCCGGGCTTCACCTACGACCAGCACACCAGCTGGGTCGGAAGCATCCATACAGACACCGACGACGACCTCTGGGACGCCGCGCCAGGCCGACTGACTCTGCCAGATGGTCGGACAGGAACGTTCATGGCGACCAGCGGTTCACCCGACCTTGTCGGTGTCTCCGGACTGGGCCCAGCCCCCTTCGGTCCGGTGTACGACAGTGGACCTGAATGGGAGCCACCCGAGCTCGCCCTCGATGACGCCTCTCCCCCCGCTGGATTCGGGCCGGATGCCGCGCAACACGCTGCCGAGGAGCAGGAACGCGCCCAGCGGCGGGGTATGACGGCGGACGAACTCCAGGCTCGCTACCGCGTCAGATGGATCCCGAACTAGCCTCCCGAGCTCGTTGTCTCCAGCCCGGGGCCGTGGACAATCCGGCGAAACAGCGATGTGGCCGCACCGGGGCCGCCAGGATGGCTTCATGCGCGAAGAAGGTGCGGGACCGGTCGGGTGGCCGGTGGTGGTGAGGGTTCCGGTGGAGCCGGTAGAGGCCCTGGTGGAGGCCGATGCCCGTGAAGCGGCAGTACGCAACAGCGCCCTGGCGGTACGTGGCCCGCTGTTCGGGGTCGTCTCGCAGGGCCAGGACGACGGCCAGCGGTGGCGGGTGGTCGTCGAGGTCACCCACGGCTGTCCTCAGCAGGCTCGCGACGCGCTGAACTCGCTGCTCTGGTTCCGGGCGAAGGACGAGGCGAAGAACCTGGCGGAACGGCGTGCGCTGCTGGCGGCGGTCGCCCGGCTGGAGACGGAGTGCGTCGACGAGCTCACCGTGCTCAGCACCCGCTACCGCGTGGCGCGGGCCGAAGAGTACGCGGCCCTCGACGAGCACGGCGGCATCGAGACGCCCCGGCCCACCGATCCCGAACCCCTCACCCCCGGCTGGAGCCCCGGTGCCGGCGCCCGCAGTCCGCGGGTCGACGACGGCCTCGTCCTGGACCCGAACGCACCCCTTTCCCCACTCCAGGCAGCGGAGCGGCTGTCGTTGCGTTCCCTGGCCTACACCGGCACCAGGTTCCCCGACGCGGTATTGCACGACGCCGCGCAGGCTGTAGAGACCCACCCCGACGTCCTGCTCATGCCAGCGGCGTTCCTCATTGTCGAGCGGTCCGGCAGCGAGCCCTGGACACCGGGGAGCGGCCTGCAGGCCACCGCCCACGACGCACGCCGAACACTCGCCTTCGCCCTGGCCTGGATGGAACCGCGCACGCGCGGCCTGATCCCCTACGACGCCGAGACAGACGTCGACGCGCACACCGTCGTCACCGAGAACACCCACCCAGCCGTCGCGGAGCTGGCGGTGTTCGCCGACGCCGCGGACCGGCTCCGATCCGGTCGGCTCCACGAGGTCGAGGTCCACGGCACCGTCTCCCGGATCGGCCGCGCCCGCCGCCTGCTGCGCTGGGGCCCAGACGGGCCGGAAGGCCCCCGCCCCTCCGACATCAACACCCACGCCCCCAGCGCCCTGCATCCGCCCATGAACGAGCACGGCACCGTCCACTTCGAAGAGCCTGCGGAGGGCGAAGCCGCCCCCTGATCACCTGGGCGGGAGCGGAGCGTTTCTCCGGTGAACCTCTTCACCCGCGCGGCTGAGCCGAGGGCGAAACCACTGGTCACCGCTGCGTGTTGCCGGTAGTCAACGTTCGTGATCAAGAACATGCTTCGCGGCGCTGCCGCGCTTTCTCTTCTCCTGACCCCGCTGGCCCTGCCCATGGCCGCCGCCGCGGCACCAGCCGCTCCGGCGGCCGCCGAGGTCCTGACAGTGGCCGACGCGGTCGAACAGATCCCGATCGCACTCGAGGACCGCACTAACTACGAGCGGGAATCGCAGTTCAAGCACTGGAACAAGGGCCTGGACCCGGCTGACGGCTGCCACACCCGCAACGAAGTCCTCCTCGCCGAAGCGGTCGAGTCCCCCACGGTCTCTGCCAACTGCAAGCTCACCGGAGGCAAGTGGCTCTCCTACTACGACGGCCAGGAAGTGACCGAGCCGGGGAAGCTGGACATCGACCACATGGTGCCCCTGGCTGAGGCATGGGACTCCGGCGCCAGCGCCTGGACCGGGGCCCGGCGTGAGGCATACGCGAACGACCAGGGCGCGGCCGCGAGCCTTGTCGCTGTCACCGGGCGGTCGAACCGGTCGAAGAGCGACAGGGATCCGCAGGACTGGATGCCGCCACTGCCTGACGTCCACTGTCGGTACATCTCCGAGTGGGTCGCTACCAAGCTCCGCTGGGGCCTCACGGCCGATCAGGGTGAGGCTGACGCGCTGAAGGTGTATGCCGAGACCTGTGAGACCACCGTCGTCCACTACACCCCCGCGCCGTAACGCCGAGCCAGGAACGCACTGTGTCCCGTCCCTCAGGACGGGGCACAGTGCGTTCCAACGACCAGTCGGCTCCCTCGCATCCCACGATCGCCGTACTGGGCGCAGGCCACCCGTCCTTCGCCTTGTGGCAGCTGTCCATGCTCAGGCCGACGACCCCTACGAGCTCCTCTCCGAGCGGCAGGGACGGTCTTTGGTTTCCGCGAGCAACAGGGACCCCAGTGATTGGTATCCCTATTTCCTCAACTCTGGCCGTCGCCGAGTCCTTCCTGTGTCAAATGACTATGAACGGGTCGAGACGCCGGCCGAGGAAGCTGATGGCCTCTTTCAAGGCGACAGCCACGGCTGGCTTACGGCCGAGGCTGTCGCGGAGGGTGGCATTCTATTGCGCCATGGACCGCGCGTAGGCGTCTAGGTCCTCCAGTAGACCGTCCTCATGCTCGGGAGTCCGGGTGATCGAGCCGCCGCCTCTTTCGAGCATCACGACCGAAGTCAGCACGAGACCACGCAGGAGACCGTGCAAGATGAAATGATTGGTGGAGCAGTATCGGTCGTAGAGTGCTTGAGTGAACTGCTGGAACACGGAGAGGTTTACGTCGCTCCCTCCGAGTCGTTCGTTGTCCGTCAAGCCCGTGGGAACGCCGTTCAGCTCACCGGCTTCCCGGGCTAGGGCCACGTAGGCCCTGCCCACCCCGAGCGCGGGATCCCAGAGGGTCTTCTTGTCGGCTGCTTGAAACGGGTAACTCATTAGAACCACCTGGTCTGGATGTGCACGTCCGGATACTGCTCCCGGAGCTTCTGGAACCGGGCCTCCACTGCGGCCATGAACCGGGGGTCCTGGTTCGGCCGGGTGAACCGGAAGCCAATCGAGGCGTCTTGGTAAAACTCGGGAAGTTGTCTACGAGCCTTCAGGTACTTGCTGAATTTGTCGAAGATGTGCTCCTCATACCAATCATCGTCAGACCAGTCCCAGTAGCCGAGAACGTGCTTATCCTCCCACAGTGTGTGACCCTCGATGAAGTCGATGTCTGTGATGATATTTCCAGTCTCAGGGTCCTTGACAATGTGCTCCTTCTTGAGATCGAGGCAGCCCTTGGTGGAGCCTGAAGCAGTCGTCGCAACTATCCTGGTGGTCGCACCGGATGGCGCCATGCTGCTGGCCGAGCCGAGGATCTTACAGCCACGTCGCAGCAGCTGGAGTTGGTCCAGCGTCCTGTCGAGTATCTTCAGCTTGCTGCCGACAAGTGCATCTGCTCCGAGTTCCCAGCAGTTTTCGAAATCCTTGTTCTCAAGGCAGTTCTCAAGATTGCCCATGCCGGTGAGCTCGAGCGCAAATTCCCCTCCCTGGGCGAGGGCATCGCCAGCCTCGTCTGCGTAGGAGAGGAGTTCGCAGGATACCCAGTTGTGCTGGCACCACCGGGCGAATTCTTGGGGGTCGCAGGGGACAATGGCCTGGCCGCAGCGGTATTGCTGGCGTGCGATGTAGCCGGGGTCCTGCATGGCCTTCTGCTTGGCCTCGATGGCGGCCTTGCGTCGGGCTTCTTCTTCTTCCCGGTACTTCGTGACCGAGATCTTGAATGCGTCGGTCGCCGCCTGCAGTGCGGCTCCGGCGTCCTCGCCGGCGGCGATGGAGGACTGGCGCGCCTGTTCGGCAGCGGTCCACGCGATGGATGCGGATGCCTGTGCCATCTCGGAGGAGAGGGTGGCGTCTGTCGCGGACAGGGCTGCGTTCTTCGCCGAGACGTTGGCTTCGTTCGCTGCCTCGCGCGCTGTTGCGGCGGAGGCAGCGGCGCTGGTGGCTGATGCTTCGGCGTCCGTGGCGTACTGATCCGCCTCTACCGCGTGGGCCGCGGCATCCGTGGCGGCCTCCTGGGCCTTCAGCGCCCAGTTGTTGGCCTCTGTGGATGCCTTGCGTGCTTCTGCGGCGACCTTTTGTGCCAGTGCGGCGCTCTTGTGAGCTTCGGCCGCGATCTTGGCTGCGTCGGCGATCAGTTTCCGGACCTGAGCGACGTGGGTAGCGGTGAGGTGGTCCTTGCGCGACGCCGTGTACTGGCCGGACGCGATAAAGGCGTGCAGAGTTTGAGGGGAGCCTTCGAAAGCGACCCGTGCCGCGGACTTTACCTCGGGAGTTCCAGCGGATACCAGCTGCATGGCCCGTACACGCTCGTCCTGAGTGCGGGCGGTGAACTGGGCCTTGGTCAGGAATTCGCTGTACTTCTTCGGGTCGCCGCTGCTGAAAGCTGTCCTGCCAGTGTCGGCGAGGACGGGGCCGGCCTCCGAGATGATCTGCGTGATGGCGACGCGCATGGGCTGGGTCGCCACCTGGTACTGGCCGTCGTTGACGAAGGCGGTGACGGCGGCAGCGTCGCCGTCTAGCGCGGCCTCGGCACCAGCACGAATCTCCGGGGATTCGCTTTCCTCAGCGAGGCGCTCGACGTAGGAGCGGTCGTCTTGCTCCTTGGCAGTCTTCCAGCCGTTCTTCAGGTAGTCGACGACCACCTCGTCGGGGCCAGCCAGGGCGGCCTCGGCCGCGGCGCGGCCCCAGGCCGTTCCGGCCTGCATGACCCGCATGGCCAGCTTGCGGCCGTCGGTGGCGACGGCCGCAAGGTCGGCTCCGGGTTCAGCGATCTTCGCCACGAGACGGTCACGCTCGGCCTCGCGATCCTTGATCGCCTGCTCGACCTCTGCTGTCTTGGCAGTGCTGGCGACGTGGGCCGCCTGCTGGTCGCGCGCGAGTTCGATCCCGGCGTTGCCGCGTCCCAGCAGCTCCTCGGCTTCGACCTTCCGGGCGAGCTCGAAGATCTTCTGGGCCTGGGCCACTGCTGCGGTCGCGGTGTTGGCCGCTGTGGTCGCGGCGTTGGCGTGGGCCGTGGACTTGGCGGCCGCGACGGCGGCATCGCCCGCATGGTCGGCGGCGTCCTCGGCTGCGGCTGCGGCGTTGTTCGCGTGGGCGGCTGCCGAGCGGGCCGCGTCCCGGGCTTGGCCTGCAGCGGCGGCGGCATCGCGGGACAGCTCCTCGGCGGCGGCGGCGGCACGATTGGCCTCATTGGCGTGTCGCTTGGTCGCGGCGGCGGCGGCACGTGCCTCGGCGGCTGCGGCGCTGGAACTTCCGGCGTAGTTGCTCGCCTCGACCGCTGCGTTTGCGGCGAGATTGGCGTTGGCACCGGCACTGGCGGCGGACGCCGCAGCGTCGCCGGCGGCGGTCGCGGCCCTGGAGGCCTGGTCCGCGGCATCAGCGGCGAGGTTGGCGTCCTTGGCAATGTTCCGCGCGTTCTCGGCAGCCGTGCGGGCGGCGGCGGCGTTGCTCGCGTCCACAGCGGCGTCAGCGGCTGCGGCCTGGGCGCGTGCAGCCGCCTGCGACGCAGCGGCAGCAGCAGCGGCAGCCTGTGAGGCGGCGTTCGCGGCGATGCGTGCCGAGTTGTTCGCCGCGTTGGCAGCGTTTATCGCCTTCTGCGCGGCCGTGGCAGCCTGCGAAGCGGCGGTCGCCGCCTTCTTGGCAGCGTCGGCTGCCTTACCAGTCTGGCCTTGGGCTCTCTTAGCCTCAGCCTCTGCAGCCAGAGCGTCCTTCTTGGCAGCCTCGGCCAGTTTGATAGCGTCCTGTGACCGCGCCTTCGCGGCCTCGGTCTCCCTCGCGGCCTGTCTGCCTGCTTCCTTCGCCTGAACCGCGAGTTGGGCGACGGTGGCGTGCTCTGCGTCCTTGTTGCGGGCGACGAACTGCCCCGTCTCCAGAAACTCCCGGCGGTCAGTGGGCGTGCCGTTCAACGCGAGACGGCCTGCGGCCCTCACATTGGTGCCGCCCACGCTGACAACCTGGACGACCTGCACGCGGTCATCCTGTTCCCGCGCGAAATGCTGCCCCTTGCGGAGGAACGCGCTGACGTCCTCGGACGTGCCGTTGAGCGCGGCTCGGCCAGCCTCCTGGACAACGGGCCGGCCAGTGCTGGCGATCCGCGCAACCTCAATGCGCTGGTCCTGTCGCATCGGAGCTTCCCAGCCATCGTCCAGGAAGTCCTCAACCGCAGCAGGGTCATCCATTGCGGCGCGGGCGGCCGTGATCAGCTCCGTACCGCCTACGCTCGCGAGCTGGATTGTGCTGAGCCTTCTGTCCTCAGCAGCGATGCCCTCTGCGGCGGCCAGAAAGGCCTGTACCTCAGCAGGAGGCACAGAGGCATGGGAGAGCAGTGGCTCGCCGGTGGACCGGCGGCGGACGGCAGCGGTCTGATCGTCGCTGACCTCGGAGACGTCCGCGTGGGCCCCGGAAGCCGCGCGCGCAGCGCGACAGAGGGCAGCGCAACAGTCACGGTGGTCGGAGATTGCCCGGTGGGGGAGACGGAACTGCACCGCGTGCTCGTGGCCGTACGAGCGGGACGATGGGAGGACCTGACGGGCTGGCCGGGTTCGTACTGGGTGATGGCTGCAAACGAGCGCGAGCGGTTCATCTGCGGGGACCTGGCCGGGCTCCGGCCGGTCTACTACACCGCCGACGGGACGTGGGCCACTCACCTTCGCCTCCTCAAGAAGCGGCTCGTGCCTGACCTGGCGCTGGCAGCCGCGCGGGTCGTCGCGGGTAGCGACCACTGGCCCGGCCGCAGCCCGTACGAAGGGATCAACCTGGTGCCGGGCGGACACGGCCTGCTGCTCCGCGTCGGACAGGCGCCGCAGCTCGTCGATGTCACCGCGATCCAGCCCGCCGAGGACCTGCAATCCGGCGCCGCCCAGTTCGGAGCCGCCCTCACCCAGGCCGTTCAGTACCGGGTGAGGGCCGCCGGCGCGATGGTGGGCGCGGACCTGTCCGGAGGCCTCGACTCCTCCGCGGCCGTCGTTCTCGCCTCCCAGGTCGGCCAGGTGCACGCAGTCACCTACACCGACCCTTACACCAGCGCCGAGGACGCCTCCTTCGCTGCCCGGATCGCCGAGCACACCGACATCGAGCACACCATCGCGCACGGCACCGACGACGACCTGCCCTTCTCCTTTCCCACCGGCCAGCCGACCGGCCTGGAGCCGGCCTTGGGCGCAGCCCTGTTCGAGATGGACCGGACCTACCTTGCGCCGGTGGCCAGCTTGCCCCTCCACCTGACCGGACACGGCGGTGACGTCGTCCTGGACGCGACGTCCTCGGTCTGGGTCCGGCTTCTCCAGGACGGCAAGCGCCGCGCCGCGCACCGCCAGATCGTCGCCTACGCCCGGATGCGGAACGTAGCGCCCGGGCCCTTCTGGAACGGCCTGAAGGACACCGCGGCGCTCGGCCGGACAGGCGTACTGGAGAAGGCCGTGGAGCAGCTGGAGAAGAACCGACCGCAGCACGCGCCCGGCGTGGGCGGGTGGTCCTGGTGCCGCCTCGGCACCGCCGCGTCCTGGCTGACCCCCGACGGCCGCGCTCAGGTGGCCACGCTGCTCCGGCAGGCCGCCGCCGACACCTCCCCGCCTGAGAGGGCCGACGAGTTCGATCAGTGGGCCGCGCTCCGCTTCACCGGCGCCTCGGCGCGCGGCTGGACCCCGTACGCCGACGCTCTCGGCATCCGCCCCGTCTACCCGTACCTCGACAACACCGTGGTCCGTGCCGCGTTCGCCGTACCGTCGGAGGCCCGCCGTGGCCTCTACACCTTCAAGCCGCTGCTCTCGGCCTCCCTGCCGGACCTCCCTGGCTGGCTGCTCGGGCGCCGTTCCAAGGGCTCCTTCACCCCTCAGCGGGTGATGGCGTTCCAGCAGCACCGCACCCAGCTGGGCGACCTTCTCGCCGTCAGCCCCCTCGTCACGTCCGGTCTGTTCGACCATGACGCCGTGGCCGACACCCTTGCCCAGCTCGGACAGGGCCGCACCCCGATCGGCTCGGCAGACATGCACCAGCTGCTGACGGTCTCCTGGTGGCTTACTGGCGCCGGCACCTGCTCCTCCATGGGGGCGTCATGCTGACCCCGGCCAAACACGTTCATCACGCCACCGACGCGCACGGGACCGTCCTCCTCGACATCCGCAGAGCGACATGGCTCATGCTCGGTCCGGACGTCTCCCGAATCTGGCAGGCGATCGCCACCAACGGCACCACCGCCGGCCTCGCCGACGAACTCGCCATCCCCACCGGCCGCGACCCGCACGCCGTCAAGCAGGGCATCGACAATCTCGTAGCTCAGTGGCGGCAGGACGGGGTCCTCGTCGACCCCACCCGTACCCCGCGCCGAAGGTGGTGGGAGCGATGACGCAGATGGTGCCGGTACCGCTGGACACCCCCACCCTGCCCGAGCGGATCCTCGCCGCCGTGGGACTCGCCCTCTCCCTCACACTCAGCCGCCTGCCACTGAGATACCGCATCGCCACCGTCCTGGCGCTGCGCCGCCTTCCCGCAGCCAGCCGCAGGCGCGTCGTCTGCCTTGACACCGCAGTACGCCACGTCACCCCCACCTGGTGGCCGGGCCGGATCGCGTGCATGGAGATCAGCCTCGCCACCGTCCTCGCGACCGGCCTCACCGGCCGTCGCGCCTCCTGGGCCCTCGGCGCGCGCCGACTGCCCGACGCGGCGCACGCCTGGGTCGACACCGCCGAGGGGCCCGTCGGCCACGATGTCGGCGACGGCGCGGACCGGCCCTACACCCGAGTCCTGTCCGTTCCTTAAGGGTTTTCCCGTAGTGGGTCCCGCGATCCGTGAGCTTCAGAGGAAGGCCAGCGGGACATCCTTCTCGATACGAACCGCAGGATGCTCGCCTGCTGGCGGGCGTCCGAGGTGCTGCCCGGCGTGGCGCCCGAGGAGGTCGTCGACCCGCTCTCGGCCGCCCGCCCGGTCGACAGGCACTGGGCAGGCTAGAGGTCGTACCGCCGGTAGCCGGATGGATAGGGAGTGGCTTCAAAGAGGTGGATAGCTCGCTCCACGGGAGCTCGCCGCCGGAATTCCATATCTTGGATATGACCAACCTTGCGATCTCAGTCAATCAGTGCGCCGAAGGGATTTGCTGGTTCGCTGGGCTCGTCCAGCAAACCGTTCTGTTTCCTGGGCGGTCGGATCGGGTACTCACTGCCGGGCATGGAAGCCCTTTGCGGAGGTAAGGAAGTCCCTTTCAGGAGTGTGTTGTGGAACGAGGGAGAGGATCGGTGCGTGCGAACACAAACCAGCCCGGTACTAGTGACAGACGCGGGGTCATCGAGTCTGCGTCTGACGCTCTTTGGGGGCGGCGGTGAGGTTCTCAACGAAAACCACAGCGAATCTCCGCCTGGCGAGAGCGCATTCGGTGCGCTGCGGAAATTGCTGGGGGAAGGGCCGGCTCCTACAGCTGTGGGTCACCGCATCGTCCACGGCGGCTCGGAGCTGCGCAGCCACACCCTGCTCGACGACGATGTGCGTGTGCGCTTGGATCGGGTGGCAGAACTCGCGCCATTGCACGTCCCGCAGGCCTTGACCGTTCTGGACGCGGCCCGGGATCTCCTGCCTGGAGTTCCGCATGTGGTCTGCTTCGACACCGTCTTCCACTCCGGCCTACCGGCTGCCGCACGGGAGTACGCGGTACCTGCCAGCTGGCGCGAGGCGTATGGGCTGCGCCGCTACGGCTTCCATGGCCTGTCCTACGCCTGGGCGTTGGCCCGCACCGCTGAACTCCTCGGCCGGCGCCCGGAGCAGCTGCATGTGGTGATGGTGCACCTTGGCGGCGGCTGCTCCGCCTGCGCCGTGCGCGAGGGGCGCAGTGTCGACACGACGATGGGCTTCACTCCCTTGGAGGGCTTGGTGATGAGTCGTCGCAGCGGCAGTGTCGACCCTGGTGCCCTGACCTGGTTGCTGAAACGTCAGAATATCTCTGCGGACGAGATTGAGGACGCTCTGAACCACAGGTCCGGTCTGCTTGCCCTCTCCGGCACTTCCGACGACACACGCGACCTGGTCCGCAGCCGGGCGGCGGGCGACGAGCGTGCCGCACTCGCCCTTGACGTCTTCACCCACCATTGCCGTCGCGGTATCGCCCAGATGGCCGCATCTTTGAGCCGTCTGGACGCTCTCGTTTTCACCGGTGAGATCGGTGAGGATCAGCCTGAGGTACGTGAAGAGGTGTGCGCCCGGCTGTCTGTCTTCGGCCTCAGGGGCGGTCTGCGACCGCTGGTAGCCGAACGGCCTGAGATCGTCAGCCCGCCGGGCGCACGTGTTCCCGTCGTGGTCGTTCCCACTGGAGAGGCCCAGCAGATCAACCTTGAGACCCGGGCCCTCCTGGTTCGCGGCTGAGCGGGGGCTGACGACACGGTTTCACCGGCGACTAGGGAGATCACGCGGGCCGAGTCAGCGTCCGATGTCCGGACAAACGGATCACAGCCGAAGAAGCGGACTTTCCTAAACGGGTTTCGGGCCAGGTGATACGGAGCCACGCTCGGCGGTACGACCCCTGTACCGGCCCCGCTTGCACAACTGTTGTGGGGGATCAGCCGGATCGTCCCAGCATGATCTTCCACACTCGGGTCGCGACCTGGAGGTTGAGCCGGTCTTCGACGTTCGCGAGGTCGTTGCCGCTGATCTCGCGGATGCGCTGCAGCCTATAGCGCAGCGTGCTGCGGTGGATCGCAAGGGATGCGGCGGCCTCGTCGTAGTTGCCGCCGCAGTCGAAGTACCGGGAGAGGGTCTCCACCATGGTTGCGTGATGTCGGGAGTCGTAGTCGATGAGCTGCCCGAGCCACTCGTGGACGAACGTCTCCAGTTCCTGGTGATCGGCGCCAGGTCCCAGGATGCGGTACAGGCCGAGCTCGTCGAAGAAGGTCGTGCCGTACCGCTCGCGGGAATGGAGGCGCACTTCGAGGGCGCGCTGCGCCTCCTGGTAGTGGTGGGGGATGTCGGGAACGGAGTCGGAGGGGGCGCTCACCCCGATCGTCCCAGACTGTGTTCCGGTCTCCCGGGCGAGCGCCTCGTGCAGCGCGCGAGCGTGCGGCCTGTCGTCAGCGACCAGGACTACCTGGTCGGAGCGTCGGGTCAGCAGCGAGTGCATGCCGACGGCAGAGGCCGCCCGGCCCACGGTCCGGGCGAACGAATCGTCTGCGGTCCGGTTCGACCACTCCACGACGACGACGTAGTGGCTGCGGTGCAGGTCGTGTCCGACTGCCTCGGACCGGGCGTAGGCGCTCGCGGCGTCCGTCCCTGCCAGGAGGTCGTCGACCAGCTCGCGGTGCAGCCTCAGCTCCACTTCGGCCAGATTGCGCAGGTGCGCCAGCTCCAGGGCGAGCGACGCGGCGGCGTGTTCCAGCGCGAACACGGTGTGTTCGTCGGCCTCACCCAGGGCGTCGACCAGTGCCAGCACGCCCAAGATCTCGCCATGTGGGCGGACCAGAGCGATCAGCCGGTCCTTTATCCGTACGGGTCCGACCTCCCGGGCGACGGCGTGCAGCATGTCGTTCCGGCGCACGGGGTCCGGTTCCGGGTAGGGGTCGGGGCGGCCGGGACCTGACCAGGCCTTCAGCCGGCCGAAGCGGTCCTCGACCAGCGCCGGAAGTCCGGTGAGCTCATGCAGTGCGCGGGTGACGGCCTCCTCACCGCCGCCCGAGGCGGCGATGTCGGCCATGAGTGCGTGAACGGCCCGCTGGTTCCCCAGCTCGGCTGCCACGGAGATCAGCTGCTGCTGAAGGGCGGCGCGTTCCTCCCTGACCCGGTAGAGCTCCAGCGCGTCCTCGCGTTGGCGGCGCTGCGCGAAGGCGACTGACAGAGCAGCAGCGGTGTGCCAGACGAGCGTGGCGAGCAGGGACCGCTGGGCCCACGTGGGCCGGGTTCGGGAGGTCACCACAAGGTAGCCGTGAAGTCTCTCTATCCCGCGCAGTCCCAGGGCCCAGCCCCAGGGCCTGTCGGGGACGGTCACAGGCCCGTCCTGCCCCTGCAGTTCCCGAACCCTCCGGTCCACGGATGCGGCATGGGTGTGATCGTTCCTCGGACTGGGGACCAGGTCGCCGTCCACCTCGAGGTATCCGGCTTCGGCGCTGTATGGCCCGGCGGCGGCTATGTGGTGCATGGCCAGGCGCAGGATCTCGCCTTCGCTCGGGGCTTCGAACAGGGTGCGGGAGAGTTCCATCATGTCGTGGAGGGCATGGCCGGCCGGGCTCGTGGCGGATGGGCGCAGCTCTCTCCGCGCATCTGCGGGGTGCCGACCGGAGCCACCCGGCGGAAGGCTGCCCTCCCGGTCGGAGCAGCGGCCGTGCACGTGGTGCACCCGGCTGCCCGCCATGGGATCACTCCGTTCTCCCCGAAGCTCCTAGGAGGCGATCGTGTTCACGTCTACCCGCTCAGGGCGACTTGTCTGAGATGTCCAGACTATTCCCTCTCGTACTCGCGGGGCGACCACGCCCGTGCACTTCTGACTCGTCAGGGGCAGGCACGACGCCACACGGCCCGTGACGCTGGGAAGGGTCTGGAAGCCCTCGCGGGCGCCGGCAGGAAGGACCGGGCGATGACCGAGTGACCTCGCAGGCCGGTTTCCTCGTTCAAGACGTACGAGGAAACCGAACGCGCTGTTGACCATCTCTCTGACCAGGGGTTTCCCGTGGAAGGGGTGGCGATCATCGGTCAGGACGTGCGCCTGGTGGAGCAGGTGATCGGCCGGATGGACGACGGCGCTGCTGCACGAGCTGCTCGCGCTGCACGGGTGGTCGCCGGGATTTCGCCTCGCTGCGCTCGCTGCAGCCGGGCCGGTACGAAGTCGTCGCGAACGAGGCGGTCGCCGACGAGGCTGTACGGCCGCTCGGCGCGCTGCGTACCACCGGCGGAGATTCCACTCGTACCTGAATGAACCTGATCCGGAGAGTCGGCGCAGGACCGCCGCATGTGGAGGAGATTTCTCATGGCCAAGGCAGTGGGTATCGACCTGGGTACCACGAACTCGGTGATCGCTGTGTGGGAGGGCGGCGAGCCGTCTGTGGTGCCCAACAGCGAGGGCAACCGCACGACACCATCTGTAGTGGCCTTCACCGACACCGGCGAGCGTCTGGTGGGCCAGATGGCCCGGCGCCAGGCGATTCTCAACCCCAAGGGGACCATCTACTCGGCCAAGCGGTTCATCGGCCGGCACTTCGACGAGATCTCTGAGGAGGCCAGGGCGGTCGCGTACGACGTCGTCGAGGGCGACGGCGGGGCGGCCCGCTTCAAGGTGCGCGACAAGTTGTACGCGCCTGAAGAGATCAGCGCACAGGTGCTGCGCAAACTCACCGAGGACGCCTCCAAGCAGCTCGGGGAACGGGTCACGGAGGCGGTCATCACGGTGCCCGCGTACTTCAACGACGCGCAGCGCACCGCCACCAAGGACGCCGGTCGGATAGCCGGACTGGAGGTGCTGCGGATCATCAACGAGCCGACAGCCGCAGCCCTCGCATACGGCATGGACAAGCAGCAGCACGAGACCGTCCTCGTCTTCGACCTGGGCGGCGGGACGTTCGACGTGAGCATCCTCGATGTCGGCGACGGCGTGGTGGAGGTGCGTTCCACCGCCGGTGACAGCCACCTGGGCGGCGACGACTTCGACCGGCGCCTGGTGGACTACCTCGCGGACGACTTCCAGAAGGAGAACGGCATCGACCTGCGCAAGGACCCGCAGGCGCTGCAACGATTGTTCGAGGCGGCGGAGAAGGCCAAGACCGAGCTGAGTTCGGTGACACAGACGCAGGTCAGCCTGCCGTTCATCACCGCCGACGCCGCGGGCCCCAAGCACCTCACCGACTCGATCATGCGGTCCACCTTCGAACAGATCACCAGCGACCTGGTGGAGCGGTGCCTCGGACCGGTTCAGCAGGCCATGACCGATGCCAAGGTCGGCGAGAGCGACATCGACGAGGTCATCCTCGTCGGCGGCTCCACGCGTATCCCCGCCGTTCAGGCCCTTGTGCGCCGGCTGACCGGCGGCAAGGAACCCAACATGAGCGTCAACCCCGATGAGGTCGTGGCCTTGGGCGCCGCGATCCAGGCCGGGGTGCTCAAGGGCGAGGTCAAGGACGTCCTGCTGCTCGACGTCACCCCCTTGTCGCTGGGTGTCGAGACACGCGGCGGCGTGATGACGAAGATCATCGAGCGGAACACCACCATCCCGGTGCGCCGCTCCGAGACCTTCTCCACCGCCGAGGACAACCAGCCAGCCGTCGACATCGTCGTCCTCCAGGGCGAGCGCGAGCTGGCCGCCGACAACCGGGTGCTGGGGCGGTTCCAGCTCACAGACATCCGACCGGCGCCGCGGGGCGAACCACAGGTCGAGGTCACCTTCGACATCGACGCCAACGGGATCCTCAACGTCACGGCCCGCGATCGGGACACGGGCAAGGAACAGGGCATCACGATCAGCGAGAGCTCCAACCTGGACCGCAGTGAGGTCGAACGCATGGTCCAGGAGGCCGAGCGGAACCAGGGCCAGGACCAGGCACTCCGCGAGGCCGTCGACGCCCGCAATGAGCTCGACGCCGTCGCTTACCAGGTCGAGAAGCGCCTCACGGAACTGGGCGACACGGCCCCCGCGCACGAAAAGGCTCGCGCCGAGATGCTCGTGTCCGATGCCCGGGCGGCGGTCAAGGAAGAGGCGGGCGTCGAGCGCGTACGGCCCCTGACCTCCGAACTCCAGCAGATGCTCGCCGGGCTGGCGGCCCACCAGGGCGCCGCCGACACTGGCGGCCCCGGGCAGGACCCCACCGCAGGCGGTCCCGCGAGTGGCAGTGACGGTGACGACGACGTCATCGACGCCGAGTTCGACAAGGACTGAGGAACCGTCATGCCCATCCACCCCAAGGAACCCGACCCGGCCGTGCGCGACCACACCGATCCGGCCCCGGAGGGCGCCGCAGGCCCTTCCCCCGGGGATCCGCCGCGCTCGGGCCCGCCGACGGGGCGGGGGCCTGCCCCGGACGAGCAACCCGGACCCGGCGCGGCCGGCGGCGGCCCCGCTCCGTCCCAGGACGAGTACACGGCCGAGCTCATGGAACTGGAGGACCGCTGGCGGCGCGCGCTCGCCGACCTCGACAACCTCCGCAAGCGCCACGCCAGGGAACTGGAGCGGGAGCGGACGGCCGAGCGGTCCCGGACGGCCGCCGCCTTCCTGCCCGTCCTGGACAACCTCGAACTCGCCCTGACACATGCCGGCGCCGATCCCGGTGCCATCGTGGCGGGCGTCCAGGCGGTCCGCGACCAGGCGGTGAACGTCCTCGAACTGCTCGGCTACCCGCGGCACGCGGAGACCGGCGTCGTGTTCGACCCGGCCCGGCACGAGGTGATCGGCGTCGTCCAGGACCCCGACGCCTCGCCGGGCACGGTCGTCGACGTGATGCGCCCGGGCTACGGGGACGGCGAACGTCAGCTCAGGCCCGCCGCCGTGACTGTCGCGAAGCGGGAGTGACCGGTGATGGCACAGGACTTCTACGAGGTGCTGGGCGTGTCGAGAACCGCGAGCCAGGACGAGATCCAGCAGGCATATCGCAAGCTCGCCCGCACATACCACCCCGACGTCAACAAGGATCCGGGGGCGGAGGAACGCTTCAAGGACCTCAACGAGGCATACAGCGTCCTGTCGGACCCGAAGACACGGGCCCGTTACGACCGCTTCGGCGAGGACTTCCGCAAGATCCCCGAGGACTTCAACGAACGGGTCGCGGCCGGCGCGGGCGGCGGCTTCCGCGCCCGGAGGACCGCAGGCGCGGGAGGCCCCCGCGTCCGGTACGCCACCGGCTTCGGCGACGACTTCGCAACGGACGGTGTCGACTTCGAGGACCTGCTCGGCTCGCTCTTCGGAGCAGGCGCCGCCCGCGGCGGTGTACCGGGAGCCGACCAGGAGGCCGAGCTGCCGCTCACCGTGGAGGAGGCGTTCAAGGGCGGCCGTCGCACCGTCACGCTCGCCGGTCCCGCCGGTCAGCCGAGGCGGTACGAGGTCAACGTGCCGCCGGGCGTCACCGACGGGCAGCGCATCCGGCTGGCGGGGGAGGGCGGCCAGGGAAGTGGTGACGCCCCCGGAGGTGACCTGTACCTGCGGGTGCGTATCCAGCACCACTCACAGTTCCGGCTGGACGGCCGCGATGTCCACGTCCAGGTACCGGTCACTCCCTGGGAGGCGGCCTTGGGCGCGACCGTGCCGGTGCCCACCCCTGGCGGTGGCACGGCCAAGGTCACAGTGCCGGCGGGCTCGTCCAGCGGTCGGCGACTGCGGCTGCGCGGCGAGGGCATGCCCAACCCGCGCGGCGTCGACGGCGACCTGTACGCCGAACTCCGCGTCATGGTGCCGCCCACTCTGGGCGACCGGGAGCGCGAACTGTTCGAGGAGCTCGCCGCCACTTCCTCGTTCGACCCCAGGAGGACGCGATGAACGACCGACCCTCGGGAGCGGCAGGCACCGGCCGGGCCGGCGTGGGCGACCGTCCGGTACGAACGGGCGCTGACATCACCGTCTCGACGTCTGTCCGGTATGCGCTCGTGCCCGCCCCCAGACTCTCCCTGCACGCCGTGGCCCGTCGCTCGGGCCTCCACCCCGATCTGATCCGCCGGTTCGTCGCCCTCGGCCTGGTCGACGCCGAACGCGACGCTGCAGGGCACCTGGTGTTCGACCCCACGGCCCCGGCGGTCCTCGCCCGCATCCAGCGGCTGCGCTCCGGACTCTGCCTCAACTACGCATCCATCGGCCTGGTGCTCGACCTGCTCGACCGCATCAGCCTGCTCGAAGCCGCCCTGCGCGGCCGCGGCACGAGGAGTGAAACACCCCCATGGACATGAACCGTCTCACCCAGAAGTCCCAGGAAGCCCTCCAGGAGGCCCAGACCGCGGCCGTCGGCATGGGGCACACCGAGGTCGACGGGGAACACCTGCTGCTCGCCCTTCTCGACCAGGAGGACGGCCTGATCCCCCGGTTGCTGCAGCAGGCCGGCACCGAGCCGAAGGAACTGCGCGCAGCCGTGCGCGAGGAACTCTCTCGCCGTCCGAAGGTCACCGGCCCCGGCGCGGCACCCGGCCAGGTCTTTGTCACCCAGCGCCTCGCCCGCCTGCTCGATGCCGCCGAACGGGAGGCCAAACGCCTCAAGGACGAGTACGTGTCCGTGGAGCACCTCGTGCTCGCCCTGGCTGAGGAGGGCTCGTCAACCACGGCCGGGCGTCTGCTCAAGGAGGCTGGCATCACCAGGGACTCGTTCCTCAGTGCGCTCACCCAGGTCCGCGGTAACCAGCGCGTCACCTCCGCCAACCCTGAAGTCGCCTACGAGGCTCTGGAGAAGTACGGCCGCGACCTGGTCGTGGAGGCCAGGGCCGGCAGGCTCGACCCGGTCATCGGCCGGGACGCCGAGATCCGCCGTGTCACCCAGATCCTCAGCCGCAAGTCCAAGAACAACCCGGTCCTCATCGGCGACCCGGGCGTCGGCAAGACCGCCATCGTCGAGGGTCTCGCCCAGCGCATCGTCCGCGGCGACGTGCCCGAAGGACTCCGCGACAAGATCGTGTTCGCTCTTGACATGGGCTCCCTGGTCGCCGGGGCCAAGTACCGCGGTGAGTTCGAGGAACGCCTCAAGGCCGTACTCAGCGAGGTCAAGGCGGCCCAGGGGGGCATCTTGCTCTTCGTCGACGAACTGCACACCGTCGTGGGCGCGGGTGCCGCGGAAGGAGCCATGGACGCAGGCAACATGCTCAAGCCGATGCTCGCGCGCGGAGAGCTGCACATGATCGGCGCGACCACCCTCGACGAATACCGCAAGCACATCGAGAAGGACGCCGCCCTCGAACGTCGCTTCCAGCAAGTGCTCGTCGACGAGCCGAGCGTGGAGGACACCATCTCCATCCTGCGAGGACTGCGCGAACGTCTGGAGGTCTTCCACGGTGTGAAGATCCAGGACACCGCGCTGGTCTCCGCGGCCACCCTCAGCCACCGCTACATCACCGACCGGTTCCTGCCGGACAAGGCCATCGACCTCGTGGACGAGGCGTGCGCGCGGCTGCGCACCGAGATCGACTCCATGCCCGCCGAACTCGACGAGATCACCCGCCGCGTCACCCGCCTGGAGATCGAGGACGCCGCCCTCTCCAAGGAAACCGATGCCGCCAGCGAAGCCCGTCTCGAAGAGCTGCGCAGGGAACTGGCCGACCTGCGAGCCGAGGCCGACTCCAAACACGCCCAATGGGAGGCCGAGAGGCAGGCGATCCGCCGCGTGCAGGAACTGCGCCAGGAACTGGAGCAGGTCCGCCACGAGGCGGAGGAGGCCGAACGCGCCTACGACCTCAACCGCGCCGCCGAACTCCGTTACGGCCGCCTCCAGGACCTGGAGCGCCGACTCGCCGCTGAGGAGGAGCAACTGGCCGCCAAACAAGGGCAGAAGCGACTGCTGCGCGAGGTCGTCACCGAGGAGGAGATCGCCGAGATCGTCGCCGCCTGGACCGGCGTCCCCGTCGCTCGCCTCCAGGAGGGCGAACGCGAGAAGCTGCTGCGCCTCGACGAGATCCTGCGCGAGCGCGTCATCGGCCAGGACGAGGCCGTCAAGCTCGTCACCGACGCCATCATCCGCGCCCGCTCCGGCATCCGCGACCCTCGCCGCCCCATCGGATCGTTCATCTTCCTCGGCCCCACCGGCGTCGGGAAGACCGAGCTGGCCAAGACCCTCGCACGGGCCCTGTTCGACTCCGAGGAGAACATGGTTCGCCTCGACATGAGTGAGTACCAGGAGCGGCACACCGTCAGCCGGCTCATGGGCGCACCCCCCGGATACGTCGGCTACGAGGAGGGCGGCCAGCTCACCGAGGCCGTACGCCGCAAGCCGTACTCGGTCGTGCTGTTCGACGAGATCGAGAAGGCACACACCGATGTCTTCAACACCCTGCTGCAGGTCCTCGATGACGGCCGCATCACCGATGCGCAGGGCCGCACCGTCGACTTCCGCAACACCGTGATCATCATGACGTCCAACATCGGCTCCGAGCACCTCCTCGACGGCGCCACCGCCGAGGGCGAGATCAAGCCCGACGCCCGCGCCCTGGTGATGGGCGAGCTACGCGGGCACTTCCGCCCGGAGTTCCTCAACCGCGTCGACGACATCGTGCTGTTCAAGCCGCTCGGTGAGCGGCAGATCGAGCGGATCGTGGAGCTGCAGTTCGACGAGCTGCGGCGCCGGCTCGCCGAGCGCCGCATCACCGTCGAACTCACCGACGTTGCGAGGGAGCTGATCGCCCACCAGGGCTACGACCCGGTGTACGGGGCGCGGCCGCTGCGGCGTTACATCTCGCACGAGGTCGAGACCCTGGTCGGGCGCGCCCTTCTGCGCGGCGACGTCCAGGACGGCGCGACGGTGCGCGTCGACGCCGAGCACGGAGAGCTGGTGGTCACCTACGACCAGCAGCAGGGAAACCGGGAAGCGAGGGCGGCGTGAAGACCACCCGGACGACGGCGGTGACCTGCCCCAACTGCGGGCGCGTCAACCGGATCCCCGTGGCCGCCGAAGGACGACCCCGGTGCGGCCACTGCAAGCAACCCCTGCCCTGGCTCGTGGACGCGGGCGACGACGACTTCGTCGAGGTCGTCGAGCGGGCCACCGTGCCCGTCGTCGTCGACCTCTGGGCCACTTGGTGCGGCCCCTGCCGCATGGTCAGCCCCGCCCTCGAACAGGTGGCCCGCGACCTCGCCGGACGCATCAAGCTCGTCAAGGTCGACGTCGACAAGAACCCACGGCTCAGCCGGCGCTTCGAAGTGCAGGCTGTGCCGACCCTCCTCGTCCTGAACAAGGGCGAGACGATCGCCCGGCAGGCCGGCGCGGCACCCGCGCATGTTCTGCGCTCGTGGGTCGAGCAGGCGATGGAGGGCCGGCAAACCACTACAGGAGGGTGAACGCGACGGTGCGGTGAGCTGGGAGCCCACCGAAATCCGCGATCCCGGTATCGCCCGGTTGCCGCGCTCGCTCAGCGCCTCCAAGTCATGGCGGTGCTTAGGAAGACCACCTCGGGCCGCGGCCGATCAGGCCCATTCACGGAAGGAGAAGCCCTCATGGCCACGATTCCCGACCCCCACCTGACGATGGTGCGCCCAGTGATCCCCCGTACCCCCGACGGCTGCGAGGAGTGCCTCAGGGAGCATTCCCCGTGGGTGCACCTGCGCCTCTGTCTCACCTGCGGGCACGTCGGCTGCTGCGACTCCTCTCTTCTCAAGCACGCCAGACGGCACGCGGGGAGCGTCGGTCACCCCATAGTGCAGTCCTTCGAGCCGGGAGAGGACTGGCGCTGGTGCTTCGTTCACGAGGCCCTGGTCTGATGAGCACGGCCGAGCACAAGCATGGTGCGGTCCGCGAGACACCTGACCGGTACGGGGCGTTCCCGCGTCTCACGCCGGAGCAGCTCGAGGACCTGACCGCGCATGGTGAACGCCGCAGGACCGCCGAGGGCGAGGTGCTGTACCGCGAGGGTCAGCCGTTCCGCGAGTTCCTCGCGATCCTCAGCGGGACCGTCGAGATCCTCCACGACCAGGGCGGGCCCGACGAGCGGACGGTGGCCGTGCACGGCCCCGGCAGGTTCCTCGGTGAACTCGGGCTGCTGGAGGGCCAGGCAGCGTTCGACACCGCTGTGATGCGCCGGGCGGGCGAGATCCTGGCCGTACCGGTGGAGCGGCAACGCACTCTGGTCGGCCGCGACCCCGTCCTCGGCGACCTGATCCTCCGCGCCTACCTGGGCCGCAGGTACCTGCTCATCGGCCTCGGCGCCGGCTTCCGGATCCTGGGATCGTGCTATTCACCGGACACGCTGCGGCTGCGGGAGTTCGCCGCACGCAACCGGCTGCCCCACCGCTGGGTGGACCTTGAGAAGGACAAGGAGGCTGAGGCACTGCTGCGCCGGTTCGCCATCCGCCCCGAGGAGACACCGGTGGTCCTCTGGAAGGGCGACCGGGTGCTGCGCAATCCGAGCAACGCCGAACTCGCGCGGCTCATCGGGCTGCCCGCCCCCGCCCCCTCGTCCGATGCCGGACGGTGCGACGTGATGGTCGTCGGTGCGGGCCCCGCGGGCCTCGCCGCCTCCGTGTATGGCGCTTCCGACGGCCTCACCACGGTCACCGTCGACGCGGTCGCCACAGGAGGCCAGGCCGCTACCTCGTCACGCATCGAAAACTACCTCGGCTTCCCGTCGGGCATCTCCGGGGGCGAGCTCATCGAACGCGCGGTGCTCCAGGCCCACAAGTTCGGTGCCCGCCTCATGGTCCCGGCGCAGGTCAGCGGGCTCACCCCGCAGGACGATGAGTACGCCGTCACCTTCACAGACGGGTCCCGGGCCCGCGCGGGCGCCGTGGTGCTCGCCTCGGGCGTGTGGTACCGGAGGCTCGAAGTGCCCGGCCTCGACCGCCTGGAAGGCACCAGCATCTACTACGCGGCGACGGTCCACGAGGCCAGTCTCTGCCGGGCGGATCCGGTCGCCGTGGTCGGCGGCGGGAACTCCGCCGGGCAGGCGGCGCTGTTCCTCGCCAACCACGCGTCCAGGGTCCACCTCCTCGTCCGGGGCGGTGATCTCAACGCGGACATGTCGCGCTACCTGGTGGACCAGGTGGAGCAGCACCCCAAGATCGAGGTGCTGCTCCACACCGAAGTACGGGACGTCGGTGGGGAGGAGAAGCTGGAGTCCCTGACGGTGGAGGACAACGCAAGCACTGAGCGCCGCGAGCTGCATGCCGCGGCGCTGTTCGTCTTCATCGGGGCCCGGCCGCACACGGAATGGCTCAGGGGCGCGCTGGCCCTGGACGAGAAGGGCTTCGTCCTCACCGGCGCCGACGCCCAGGCGGTGGCCGACGTGAATCGGTGGGCCTCGCTGGGCCGCGATCCGATGCTGCTGGAGACCACCCTTCCCGGGGTCTTCGCCGCCGGCGACGTCCGAAGCGGCTCGGTGAAACGGGTGGCCTCGGCGACCGGTGAAGGCGCCATGGCGATCCGCCTCGTGCACGAGCACCGGGAAAGAAGGGGAAACCAGGTCGCCGCCGGCTCCGAGGGACATCAGCCGGTTGCGGGCGGGTCCGTATCCTCGCGCTGACCCTGCCCATGACGAACCCCACAGGTGCCCCAACCCACCACCACGGTCGTCCTCCCAGCGGACGCCCCGCGCACCGCGGACGGGTCCCCTGGACGGAGTGAACCAGGGCGGGGGAGAGGCACCAGCCGACATCGGGCAGGTGCCCGCCGGGCGCAACGACTCCGGAGCGCCACCGAGCGATCTTCTCGCTCGGACGGCCCGCCCGTTCATGGTCGACGAGCAGCCCATGAACGTGACCCGCAAGAACAGCGTGTCATCGCGGCTTCGATTTCACCCCGGGGCATCCTGTGAACCCTTGCAATCGCGGAGGGGCAGCCGAGGAGGATGGTCCGGTCGTGCGGGTGTCGGCGCAGGGCGTTACGGTCGTGGCTCTCCTGGCGGATCCGGACTCGCCCACGGACATCGCGCAGCGTATGGCCCGGATACTTCCTGATCGGCTCGCCGGAAAGGCGGGCCAGGGCCGACGGTTCGACGTCAAGGTGGTCAGTGAGCCATTCACCTCAGGGACCGAGGACCCGCCCACCTTGATGCGCCGGATCATGGACCGTGGAAGTAGGGAGAACTGGGACATCGTCGTGGCTCTCACCGACCTTCCGCTGCACTCACGCGGACGCAAGATCGTGGTGGATCTGAGTCACGAACACGGCTTGGCGCTGCTGTCTCTTCCTTCCCTGGGGGGCTTGCGGCTGCAGACGAGGGCTCTGCGGGCCGTGGAAGAAGCCGTGCTTGGCTTGGCGGGTCCGCAAGGCACTGGGACTGAGCGGCTTCCACAGAGTCTGCCGCTTCTGGGGCCTTTTGCCGCTCGCCTCACGCCTATCCATCCGGGCCCGGTCGGTGAGGAGGAGACTGCCGATCTTCGATACGTCGTCAGCGGGCCGCGCGGCTACCTGCGGGTGCTCGTCGGTATGGTCCGCGCCAACCGGCCTTGGCGGTTGGTACCGGGCTTGTCGAAAGCCCTGGCGGCCGCACTTGCCACAGGGGCCATTGCCACCCTGGACTCCACCACCTGGAGCCTCGCTGGAGCCCTGAGCGTGCCACGCCTCGTGATCGCCATGGTCGGGTCCGTCGGACTCATGATCGGCTGGCTGATCGTAGACGGGGAGCTATGGCATCGATCAGCAGAGGCCTCGCCGGAGGCGAGGCAGAGGGCGCGGCTCTACAACACTTCGACGGTCCTGACTGTGGGTATCGGGGCGCTCGCCTGCTACGTGGGCTTGATGGTCATCAACTTGGTGTGGGCGCTGTTCATCCTCAACGACCGGGTGTTCGCTTCCATGACACAAACCCCGCTGCACGCCACGGAGTACTTGACGTTGTCCTGGTTCGTCGCTTCGGTCGCCACGGTGGGCGGCGCGCTGGGATCAGGCTTGGAGAGCGATGAGGCGATCCGCGCAGCCACCTACTCCGTGCGCGAAAGGGAACGTCGCCACCTGCTCCAAGGCGACTAGCTGGTGGCCTGAGTCGGAGATGCGTCGGTGGTTGGTGATCGTCCGGGCCCGAAGATATCGCCGGTCGATCGGTTGTGTGGCCGTATCGCTGCGCGGGCCGAGAGTGAGAGTCGGACGGCGTGCGCCGTCGGTCCTGCCGGGGGGCTCCCCTGCAGCGGGCCGGCGGCGGCACCACTGTCCCGCCTGAACGGCCCGCAGATCCGTGCCGGAGGCACGGGCTCCGTCGCACAACTTCCGGGAGACGGGCCGACAGAGGCTGCGAATGCGTCGGCTATCGGGCACACGAGCCGAGGGATACGAGGACTCCAGCGTCACGCTCAACGGCCTGATCGAATCTGGCCCGAGGTGGTCCTGGATCCGAACGGACCCGGGAACGGACACAAGCGGAGAGGGATGCGGGGGCAGGAGGCGGCGGCGCGGCTGGCGCGACCCGGTAGGGGGTCCGGCTAGGGTCATGCCCGTGACGTGGCTGCGGGCCCTCCGGGAAGTCGTGCGATCCGGGCTCACCATTGAGGAGGCGCGACTGGAGCCCCTGCTCGCGTTGCGTACAGCTGTTGGGGTGGCGATCATCATCGGGCCGGCGCTGTGGCTGGCCTCCCCGGCGTACGCCGCGTCCGCCGCCCTCGGTGCCTATTCTGCGGGCGCAACCACTTTCCAGCGCACCTGGCGTCCACGCAAGGTGATCGCGCTCGGCGCGGGCGCCGGTCTGGCGCTCAGCACCTTCGTAGGCTATCTGGCGGCGGGGCGCCTCGTGACGTTCCTCCCGCTGCTGGCTACATGGGCCTTTGTCGCGGGGATGGCGTGGGCCGTCGGATCGACCGCCGGGATCGTCGCAGCGACGATGGTCGGCAGCATGCTGGTGACCATCACCCTGCCCACGAGCGTAGGGCGAGCTCTGGAGCACGCCGGGGTCATCGCGCTTGGGGGCGTGGTGCAGGCTGTGCTGATCCTGCTGTTCCCGATCCGCCGTTGGGGGGCGCATCGTGACGCACTTGCCGACGCCCTTGCCGCCGTGGCGGACTACGCACGCCGGCTGCGGCACGACCCGACCGCCCCGTTCGACGCGGAGCCGTTGATGACGGCCCGGGACGCGGCCGCGGTGACGCCATCACAAGCCCGCACCCGCCCCTCCGTTCTCCACGGACCCCGGGGACTTGCCGAGCGCATTCTGCCGGTCGTCGCCGCACTCGCCGACCCGGACGTCGGCGCCCCGGTGGAGGGACCCGGGCGGGACCGCGCGCGTGAGTTGCTCGACGCGGCCGCAGAGGTCCTGGATGCGGCCGCCCGTTCGATCCGCCGCGGCACTCCCGCCGAGGTGCCATCCGGAAGCACAGACGTCCTGCGCGTCGACGAGGAGAACGAGGTGCTGGAGGGCCCCGCGCGGCAGGCCGCCGAGCGGCTCGTGGAACTGCTCGGCGAGGCGTTGGAGATCGCCGGGATCGGCGACGCGTGCGGGAAGACGCCCACGCCACCCGGCCCTGCGGGCGCACAGTTCCTGGTGCGCCCGACATTGGTCCGGCTGGTCCCGGTCGTAGTCCGGGCTGTCCGCCGGGAGCTCCGCCGAGACTCGCCCGTGTTCCGGCACGCCGTCCGCCTGTCGGCGGTGGCCACGCTCGGCTACCTGATCGCCGCCCGGCTACCAGTGGGTCATGGCTACTGGGCGCCCATCGCCTCGGTGATGGTGATGCGGCCGGACTTCCATCGGACGTACGCGCGCGCGGTGGCCCGCCTCGCCGGGACCCTGGCGGGGGTCGGGCTCGCCACCGGGGTGGTGCGGGCCCTGGGCCCGGACGCCCATGTGTTCGGCGTGCTGGCGGTGTTCTCGGCGGGCCTGTCGTACACCCTGATCCGTACCGGCTATGCCTACTCCCAGTGCTTCACGGCCGCGTACGTCGTCTTCCTGCTCGGCATGGGCGGTCAGGCATGGGAGCAGACGGCCCCGGAGCGGGTGGTGCTCACCCTGCTTGGCGGGGCCCTAGCGATGCTGGCGTACGTGGTCTTCCCTGCATGGGAGACGCCTCGGCTAACGGGCCGGCTTGCGGACTGGCTCGCCGCCGACGGCCGGTACACGGCCGCGGTGCTCCGCAGCTACACCGAACCGACCCGCGAGCATCACGCCGACATGCGCAGGGCGCTACTGGCGAGCAGGGAGGCACGTGCCGCCTGGCAGGAGACATACGACCAGGCGAGGCAAGAACCCGTCCGCCCCCGGGGTCTGACGTCGCGCGAGGCGCAGGAGGCGCAGGAGGCGCTCAAGAGGTTCGGCCGGGCGGCGATGCTCATGGAGAGCCACGTCCCGCGGGCCGGCAGCCGTCTCGCACCAGAGGCGAAGCGGTTCGCCGAGGCGCTGGAGGCGGACACCGCGCAGGCGGCAGTCGACGTGCGTGAGCACAGGAATCCGGAGTGGGAGCGCGTGGAGGAGGCGTTCCGCGCGTGGGAGGGCTCCGCCGCCGGGGACGGGAGCCCGGCGCTGCGGCGCGAGGCGGAACTACAGAAGCAGGCCTTGGAGGACCTCGCGACGGCCGTGAGCCGTACACCCCTGGAACGGGACGTCGGCTCCGCTCGCGAGGAGCAAAGGGTGCGGGCGGCCGCGGCGGCGGAAGGTGACGGGTCAGGACTCGCCCACCGGGGTGGGTGACGGCTCCTGCGGCGGTCAGTGTCGCGCCTCCTGGGGCGTGAAGTAGTCTCCCGGCCTGGTCGAGCGCCGCCACACATACACCGCTGTCGCCATGACGAGGATCAGCCCCGCCAGGATGAGCAGTTCGATCCCTTCGACGTGCCACCGGAAGGACTTCTCCGCCTCGGCTGTCACGATGAGCACCTTGCGGACGCCGGCAATCAGGCCGACGACGAGGAACGGCTCCGCGTTGAGGGTCCGGTTCCTGATGGTGAGGCGGACGGTGTGGAGCAGCTCGGCCACGATGAACAGCACCAGGCTGCTGTCCAAGGCGGAGAGAACCACCGTCTCCTCACGGTACGGCCCCTGGATCGACTTGATGACGTCCTGGACGACTCCGACAGTGAGGATCCCCGCGAGCAGCACGAGGACCGCCGCGACGACGAGGTGAATGCCGTCCTCGATCAGCTGTAGGAGGCCTTGTACACGGCCGCCGTCGTTCTTCGGGAGGTTGGATCGCGGAGTCGGCATGGCGCGCTCCCAACGGTTGTGGTCCGGGAAAGCATGCCTCTGCCTCCCGGGCCACGGTTCCACGGTCGGGTGAATCGTGCAACGCGAAGTTGACGTCCCTATTGTCTGACCGGCCGCGATGTGCGAGCGCCGCCGACAATCACGTTGCGGCATAGCATCGATGCGCGCGTTCCTAGGCCAGTGAGTTATACCGCAAGCATCGTGCCGACCTGCGCCGTCGGCCAGCCCCCCGTCATGCGTATGGCTTCCGACCGGTACCAGGACGCCAACGCGACCATGTCGACCTGGGGCGTCACCCGTCGTCTGCCGAGGACCCTCGGCGAAGCGATTCGGCTGGGCTGGGCCACCGACCATCGAGCCGTCCTGGCCCTGGCCGCCTGCCAGGGGGCCGCCGCTCTGCTCACTGCCATCGCGCTCGCCGCCACCACGCGTGTGCTCGCCGGTCTATTCACCGGCGACGTTCTGGGCGGGCTCCAGGGCCGCGCCGGAGCTCTGGCCGTCCTCTGCATCGCCCTCAGCGGGCGCTACCTTTTCGACGCCGCCGCGCGGGCCGCTGCCGCCCGCCTGGCCCCGAAGGTCGTAAGGGAAGCAGACCTCCGCGTCATCGCGGCCTCCACAGCGGCCGAGCTCGCCGCGTACGAGGACCCCGACTTCGAGAACGCCCGCCAGGCCGCCGCCGATGGTGCCGATAAGACCCGCGACCTCATCCTCGACACCCAGCTCCTCACTTCCGCGGCCGCCCAGATCGTCGCCGCCGCTGCTGTCGTCGCCGTCCTGCACCCAGCCGTCCTGGGCCTACTCCTGCTCGCGGCTGCCCCGTGCGCCTGGGGTGCCGTCCGGGCGGCCCGGATCGAGCACGATGCGCACCACCGCAACCTCGGCGACTCCCGCCTGCGCAACGTCTTCCGCTCCTACACCACCGAGCAGGCCACCGCCGACGAGGTCCGTGCCGGCACCATGGCCGACTTCCTCACCAGCCAGTACCGGATCATCTCCGGCCGTCTCGAAGACGAGCAGCTGGCCGCCACACGCAAGGCCCTCACGGTCCGTGGCATCGGCGACGCCCTCACTGCCCTCGCCACCGCCGCCGCATGGGCCGCGCTCGTCCTGCTCGTCTCCACCGGCCGCATCGAACTTGCCGCCGCTGGCGCCGCCGCCCTTGCGCTGCGCACCGCCTCCGCCGCGCTCAGCACCACCGTCCGGGCAGGCGCCGGACTCTTCCGTACCTCGCTCGCCGTTGGAGACTGGCACCGATTCCTTGCCGTCGCCGGGCCTTGGACGGCCCGCCGCGGCACGGCACGTATCCCGGAGACCGGACCTGAGGTGATCAGCGTCAACGACGCCGCTTTCACCTACCTCGGAACCGACCGGCCCGCGCTCTCCGGCATCAACCTCGACCTCAAGCGCGGTGAGGTCGTCGCCCTCGTCGGCGAGAACGGCTCCGGGAAGACCACTCTGGCCAAACTCCTGACCGGTCTGTACCTCCCGACCAGCGGAAGCGTCCACTGGGACGGCATCGACCTTGCCCAGGCTGACCCTGCGACCGTGTACCGGCACCTCGGTCTGGTCCCGCAGGACTACACCCGCTGGCCCCTCGACGCCCGCGCCAATATCCACCTCGGTCAGCCCCGGCCAGAAGGCGACCCCGCCATCCACGCCGCGGCCGAATCGTCCGGCGCCGACGCCGTCATCGCCCAGCTCCCCAAGGGCCTCGAGACCTCCCTCGCCCGCTCCTGGTGGGGTGGACACGACCTCTCCGGCGGGCAGTGGCAGCGCCTCGCCATCGCCCGCGCCTTCCATCGCGACGCTCCCGTCCTCGTCATGGACGAACCCACCGCCGCCCTCGACGCCCGCGCCGAGCACCGGATCTTCACCCGCCTCAAGAACCTCGCCGCCGGCCGCGCCACCCTCTTCATCACGCACCGCCTCGCCAACGCCCGCCTCGCCGATCGCATCATCGTTCTCGAGGGCGGACGCGTGATCGAGACTGGCACCTACGAGGAGCTGCTCCAGCGCGGTGCCGGGTCCACGTTCTGCGAGATGCTTCAGCTACAGGAAGGGGCGTGAGCAGGGCGGCACTCCTGGGAGGCCTCTGCTACAGGTCGATGCCGAGGCTGACATCTGGGCTGCACTGGTTGCACGGCTCGACCCCGTTGACGAGGAGTTCTCGGGCGTTGTGGTCGTCGATCAGCTTCGCCCGCTTCGGCCCGGGCTTCGGGGCGAAGATGCAAGCAGCAGCATGAACGTGGTACGGGACGCCGCCCTCGGGGGTACGCCGCCATTCGACGGCCCAACCGTCGAGAGGCGGGGCCACCGGATCCTGCTGAGGGCCGCCTGGGTCGGCACGCGACGGGCGTGGACCGGCCTCCTGGGCTGCGGCCGCCATGCGCCGCTCGACCAGGTCGGGCTGAACGTCAAGGTACGTCCTGATCGTCTCGGCTTCGGTTTGCTGCCGCCGAAGGTAGGCCATGATCAGCTAGAGGCGCTCGATGTCGGGCGGCAAGCTATCGAACATGTGGCCGATTCTAGTCGGTGGGGTGGCTTGGCGGCGGGTGAAGGCAGCGGTGCGGGGAGGGTCTGGTCATGCGGCTAGGCTCGAACACATGCGCGACTCTGATGCAGGGCTGACTCTGGGGGCCGTCAGCGCGATCGTCGAGAAGAAGATTCTCACCAGCAAGATCAGGATCTACCGGCCTGGCGAGCCGGTCTTCAATCCGGACACCGGCCAGTACGAGCCGGGTCCGCCCGTCACTGTCTATGAAGGCCCAGGCGCTGTCTTCCCCGCAGGCGGACCGTCCGTCGTCCTGCACCTGGCCGGCCAGGCTTACGTGGACGACACTCCCTCCAGGTACCGACTGCTGACCCCCTTGTCAGCGCCAGTGGCTTCGCGTGAGGACACCGTGACCGTGGTCGAGGCCGCCGACGCGGCTGCGATCGGTCGCACGTGGCGGGTCCTCGACCTGGGGGACACTTCCACACTGAGCGTCGTCCGCACTACATGGGTTGATCAGATCACCCAGGCGACGGAGGTGTGAGGTGACGACGGAGATCGACCCGGGGGAAGTCCGGAGAGAGCTGGAGGGGAAGCTCCTCCTCGACCAGGTGCGCATTGTCCGCCCCACCGGCACCCCGGCCCTTGACCCAGATTCGGGGCTGCTCGGGGGCGTGCCAGCCGACGTCGTATACGAAGGGCCTGGCGCGCTGCTCTCCGGACATGGGCAGGTGACTGCCGAGGGCATCGTCGGTCGGCAGTGGCTCGACGACACCGTCTCCTGGTACCGCCTGCTGACGCCCCTCAGCGCGCCCGTGCCTGCTCGCTACGACCGCGTCGAGGTGGCCATCGCGCATTCCGGTGACGCGGCAACTGGCGGACGAGTATGGCAAGTTCTGGATCCATCGGAAGCGTCCACCGTGGAACTGGTTCGAGTCACACGGCTCGACGAGATCACGCCTCCGTCTTGAGCGAGTCGGGGTGTCCGCGATCCGGCCTACGCTCGAAGCATGGAGATCACGGACACCCCACAGGTAGACGTACGGCAGGTCAAGGTCACGGCAGTCGGCGGCAGAGCCTCGGTGCAGGTAGACGGACTCGACTGCACGAACTTCGTCTCTGGGTACACGATTCACCACCGCTCCGGAGAACCGGCGGAGCTAGTCGTCCAGCTCGTGCCGGGCAAGGTCGCTCCGGGTTTCGAAGGCGACGCCCGGGTCTTCGTCGGCGTTCCGTACGAGCCGGGACCGGCCGCCGCCCACTTTCTGTCGGCCATCGACGCCGGACTGCTGGAGAAAGCGGCGCTCGCGCGGCCGGATCTCGGGGGCCCTCACGGCTTCACCGCCGCCGTCCTCGCGCAGCTTCAGCAGTGGGCGAACGGCGAGTTCGACCAGGCGAAGGAGACCGATGGCCTCCTCTCGTAGTTCGCGCGCCCGAGCGGACTCGAACGCCCCACAGGTAGCAGCCCAGCTGAATGCTCGTGCGGCAGCCGCCCTCCCCGCGGTGAGCGCCGTCGTGCAGCACTACGGGATGCTGCTCGAGACCAGGGTCAAAGCCAACGCCAGTGGCCGGCCAGGGCCGAACGCGCCGACGGGCCACTACAGACGCTCCTGGACGCACGAGTTCAGCGCCACGGGGCTGACTGCCGAAGCCGTCATCGGCACCAACAAGCCACAAGCACGCCGACTTGAGTACGGGTACGTCGGCCCGGACAGTCTCGGACGCATCTTCAACCAGCCTCCGTACCCTCACGTGGGGCCAGCTGTCGAAGAGATCCGCCCGGCGTTCCTTGCCGCAGTCGGAGTGGCGGTGGGGGACTGATGCCCGTTTCCGGACGCATCCTCAGCCTCGCCGTCCAAGCGATGTTGGCCAGCGCCACGGGGAGGTCCTGCGGGTACGGGTCAGCTCCCACCGTCAACAGTCTCCCGACCGGCGCGGCCACACCGTTCAGCGTGCTCTACCCGATCGGCTCGACCAGTGACGGGCCCCCCTTTGGGGATGCGAGCGCGGACGCCAGGGTTCTCTACCAGGTCACCTCGGTTGCGACGACAGCCGAGCAGGCGGAGTGGATGGCCGACAAGGTACGAGGCGCGTTTATGGCCCGAACAGAAAAGGGCCCCACCTACCCCGTCGCCGCAGCCGGGTACGTGGTCATGTCTCGCGAGGTGGACAAGGAGGAAGGGGTCACAGTCGTGAGCGGCGTATACAGTTACATCCAGCGGTTCGCGCTTGAGGTCACCACCCTCGCCTGACCGCACACCTCACCGCGGAGGCCCATCGCGGACGCCCGACCACCGGTACGGGCCGACTCCCAGCTTGAACTGTTGGGGACGGGCCTGCCGCATTTCCGGGGCCGTCGTCTCCGGAGAGTGAGAGTCGCGTGGCCACCACGCAGCAGCGTTTCATGCGCCGAGGCACCACCCTCTTCTTCTACCTGAAGGAGATCGCCTCCGACGACAACGTCCCAAGCCGTGCCGAGCTCGGCCCGACCAACGCCACCAACCTGTCGGACACCATCTCTGACGTCGAGGGCTGGTCGCTCGAGAACACGCCCATCGATACCCCGGACATGGGCAGCACCTTCGCCACCACGATTCCCGGCGAGGACAAGGCCGACAACTCCTCGATCACCTTCTACGAGGACAAGGTCAGCGACACGATCGAGACGCTGCTTTCCAAGGGCGTCACGGGGTACATCGCCATCATGCGCAAGGGCGACGTGCCTCTGTCGAAGTCGCTGGACGTCTTCCCTATCCGCGTCGGCAGCCGCAGCCCCTCCTACTCGACCGCCAGCGAACCCGCGAAGTTCAAGGTCACCTTCGGCATCACCGAGGAGCCGACGCTCGACGCCGCGGTCCCGGCGAAGACCGTCTGAGAGGGGGCGCCGCATGTCCACCACGACGCATCCCGTACCGCCGGCGGACGCCGTTGCCCGGGATCCGCACTGGTCCGCCAAGATGGCCCGGCTCAAGGCCCGGAAGCTCCCGGAGCGAAGCCTGCGCCTCTGCGATGACGACGATGCCAAGCAGAGCGCCACCGACGCCGCCCTCGGCCTGGCAAAGGCCCGTACTGCCGCCCGAGCCGCA
Organism: Streptomyces sp. CB02980; assembly: GCF_014451325.2. Lineage (GTDB taxonomy): Bacteria > Actinomycetota > Actinomycetes > Streptomycetales > Streptomycetaceae > Streptomyces. The sequence goes on from NZ_JACSCH020000018.1 coordinate 61,245, forward strand.
TCCATCGAGCAGGGCGTCAGCGAGGCTGCCCGCGAGGAGTGGGTGGCGGCCCACCCGGAGGTGGTCGCCGCACAGTTCCAGCTCGACGACGCTGAGCGGGTACTGCAGGAGGCTACGGACGTCCTGACGTTCCGGGCACTCCCGAGGCCCGCTTGGGAGCAGCTTCTGCGCGACCATCCGCCGACCGAGACCCAGGCCGATCAGGGCATGGAGTACAACGTCGAGACCTATCCTGCCGCCCTCGTCTCTGCGTGCCACATCGAGCGCGACGAGACGGGCGCTGAGGTACCGGGGATGAGCGAGCAGGACGCGCAGGACCTCCTCGACGCGTGGCCAGACTCGGAGGCGAAGGCGCTCTTCACCACGGCCCTCCTGGTCAACCAGACGCTGAGGGCCGACCTGGGAAAAGGCTGATCTCCGACTCTGCGTTCCGAGCGGAGATGGAGGTCTGTGCCTCGTACGGCATCCCGCACAGTCAGTTCACCGGCGCAGGCGACGGGCGGTGGTCGGCGCTCGACCGCGCGAAGGCCATCGCCTACCTCGCCTACTCGCGGACGGTGTGCGAATCGTGCGGGACGAGACCGGACGAGTGGGACGAGAACGCGGGTGGCGACCGCTTCGCATACGTCACTGACACACACCGGTGCATCGGCTGCGAGCTGATCGCCATGGAGCAGGAGCAGGTTCCGGAGGGCCCGGAGGGTCGTGGGGTGAAGGTCGGGCTTCGGCCCAGGAAGAAGTAGCCAGTGGCCGGGGCCTACACCCTCTACGTCCACGTCCAGGCCGGTGTCACTGGCCTGGTTGGCGGCCTGCGCACGGCGGCAGGTCAGGTCACTGCCTTCGGCAGCCAGGTCCGCCGCCTCGACGGTGACCTGAACCAGCTCGCCGGAAGGTCGGAGCAGACCCGTCGGGCTATGGCCGCGGGCTTCGCCGTGATGGGCGTCGCGCTCGGCGGCGCCTTCGTCCTGGGAGTCCGGGGCGCCATCGAGCTGGAAAAGCAGATGGCGAACGTGATGACGATCTCCAAGGAGATCAACAACACCAACATCAGCAACTTCACGGACCAGATCGTGGAGCTGAGCACGCAGCTCCCACAGTCTGCCTCCCAGCTCGCCGAGGGCCTGTACCAGGTCGTCTCCACGGGCTTCGATGGTGCGGACGCGATGACGATCCTCCGGGTCGCTGCGCGAGGCGCGGCCGCCGGCCTGACGACGACGGAGACTTCCGCGCGCGCTCTGCTCGGCGTCTTGAAGGCGTACGGGATGGATGCCTCGCAGGCCGCCGACGTCATGGACGTCATGTTCCAGACCGTGAACTACGGGGTCGTCTCCTTCGATGAGCTGGCGCAGCAGCTCGGCGACGTAGTGCCGATGGCGGCCGCCGCTGGCGTTGAGTTCGACGACATCAGCTCGGCGCTCGCCGCTGTCACCCTCACAGGTATCCCCGCGGCCGAAGCGGTCACCGCGCTCAACATGCTGATGACGCGCATGATGAAGCCGGGCCGCGAACTGGTCGACATGATCAAGGGTTTCGGCTACGAGTCGGCTGCGGCCGCTCTTGAACAGGACGGCCTGTACGTCGTCATGGAGAAGGTCCGCAACGCCACCGGCGGTTCTGCGGATCAACTCGTTCCGCTGCTGAAGGACATCCGTGCGGTCCGCGCCGTGCTCGCCCTGTCGGCGGCCGAGGGCAAGAACTACCAGGACACCTATGCGGGCATCAGCATCGAGGTCGAACGGGCCGGAGCGACCCAGAGGGCGTACGCGATCCAGCTCGACACCACCGCCGGCCAGTGGGCGCAGTTCCAGAACCAGGCCCAGGCCCTCGGTATCGACATGGCGCGCGTCCTCCTGCCCGCGCTGGAGAGCGTGGGCGAGGTCCTGAACATCGTGGCCGGCGCCATCAATGATCTACCCGGCCCCGCCAAGTCACTGATGGGCGTCGTCCTCGCCCTCTCGGCGGCGGCGCTGCTGGCGAAGGCGGCGTTCCTCCGCTTCGGGAACCAGCTCACCATCTTCCGCACCGAGCTTGCCACGGCGAGAGCCGGTGGCTCGGCTCTGCCAGCCGTCCTCAGCGGCGCCGGGATCGCGGTCGCCGGTCTCACCGCTCTGATGGCGATCGGAGTCGGCGTGTACGCCGCCTACTCCGCTAGCAAGCAGAAGGCCAAGGCCGCGACCGAGGAGCTCGTGGATGCACTGCGTCGAGAGCGCGAGGAAGGCGAGCAGGGGGCGGGCCTGCGCACCCTCACCGAACAACTCACCAACAGCGACGACGTCAAGAAGCTCAAGGACGCCCAGATCGACGTAGCGACCGCCATCGACGCGATCACGTCTGGAGGCGCGAAGCTCACAAAGCTCAAGGACGAGCTCGACATTCAGAAGGGTTTGACCTGGGACAGGGGTTCATACGCGGCCGACCCCGAATGGGATGCCGCCAAGAAGGTTCTGGACCGGCAGCACGAGGTCTGGTCGAACGCGGTCAAGAAGGAGAACGAGCTCGCCGCGTCCATGGCGATCGTCAACAACAAGATCAAGGCCAACCGGCAGGAGCTGCTCGGCGCCTGGGAACTCACCCAGTCGCTCCCGACCGACAAGAACGGCAGCCCCAAGTTCACCGAGCAGATGGAGGCGATGGGCAAGGCTCTCGGCTCGATCGTCGACCCGGCGAAGGCGTGGAAGAACGCGCAGGACAAGGTGGCCGAGGCGAACAAGAAGGCGGGCCTGTCAGCTGACGCGTCCAAGGCTTCCCTCTCGGACTACGTGGAGGAGCTGAACAAGCAGCTCAAGGCGCAGCGAGAGTTCCAGAAGAACCTGGGTGAGCTGGCCGCGAACGGTCGTCTCGACCTGGCCGATCACTTTGCCGCCCTCGGGCCCGAGTCGGCGCCCCTGTTGGACGAGCTCGTCGGACAGCTCAGGAAGGGCAAGGGCGAGGTCGCCGACGAGCTGGAGAAGATCATCCAGGAGTCCTCCGCACGGGCGACGCCGGCGTTCCGCGCCGGTTTGGAGCAGCTGCCTGCGATCTCGGCGAAGTACGGCAGGAAGGTCGCCGAAGCGTGGGCCGACGCGTCGGCCACCAACGACCCGGGCAAGTTCGCGAAGGTCATGCAGGACATGGTCGTCGCCGACATGGGGAAGGCCGCCAAGAAGCTGCCCAAGGCCGCTGCCGCGCAGATGGAACAGGGCATGAGCGTCCTGGCGGACGTGTCCGAGAAGTTCGGCAAGGAAGCGTCCACCTCGCTGGCACAGTCGTTCCTCACGGGCGACATCGAGAACATCCGCTCCCAGCTGGGCTTCCTGTACGGCGCGGACATGCCCATCGACGCGCCAGACCTCTCGGCCGTCGTGGCGGCCTTCCGCACGGCCGGAAGGCAGTCGAACTCCGAGTGGCTCGGCATGCTCAGCCTCATCGTGTCCGTCTCGCAGACGAAGGGATCCGAGGCGGCGAGCGCCCTCACCACGGCCCTGCTCTCAGGCGACATGGCAGCCGTACAGGCGCAGCTCGATGAGATCGGGGCATCGGTCGGCCGGATCCCCGGCCAGAAGACGATCACCGTCAGCGTGAACAAGCCAGCCGCTGTAACCATCCCGTTCTTCGCGAAGATCCAGGCCAGTACGTGGGACAAGGACGGCAACGGTGTCCCCGACGGCATCCAGAAGGTGCCTGTGAAGCAGGCAAACGGTGGACTGCTCGACTTCTACGCGGACGGCGGCGTGCGCACCTTGCGTGAGGATCACACAGCGCAGATCGCGCCAGCGGGCGCCTGGCGGGTGTGGGCGGAGCCGGAGACACAGGGCGAGGCATACATCCCCCTGGCGGGAGCGAAGCGGGGTCGCTCCAAGCGCATCCTGGAGGACGTCGCCCGCCGCTTCGGCGGCGAAGTGACCTACCACGCCGACGGCGGAGTCACCGGCTTCAACTACCAGGCGCCGGCGCTCTACACCCTGAGCGGCATCGCGGGCGACTCCATGAACAGGAAGGGCAAGTTCAGCCTCAGCCTGTTCGCCGACAAGCTGGACGCCTCCGTCGCCACCGCCAAGCGGTGGCGAAAGGACCTGGAGACGGTGGCCCGCCGTGCCGGCCAGGATGTGGCCAACTCCCTGGCAGAGATGGGCGTCGAGGGGATCGCGCTCACGCGAAAGATGGCAACAGGAAGCTCGCGCTATGTACGGGCGATGGCTGGCGACTTGGAGGCCCTGGCCGCAGCATCACGAGCGAGCCTCGGGGAGTGGAGCGGCCAGCTCCGTCAGGCGGCGAAAGACCAGTCCGCCTTCGAGCGGAACCTCTCGGAGCTGGAGGCCCGCGGGTACGGGGCGCTCGCGAAGCGGCTTCGGGAGCAGGGCGACCAGGACGCCGCCGACCTCGCAGATCAGGCTGTGAGGGATCCGAAGAAGGCCAAGGCGGCAAACGATGCTGCCGCCCGCATGAACGCTGCCCTCGTCGCGAACCTCCAGCAGTGGACGAATCAGCTTGGTCAGGCGGCGAAGGACCGCATCGCCTTCGAGCGGAACCTCTCGAAGTTGGAAGCCCGCGGGTACGGGGCGCTCGCGAAGCGGCTTCGGGAGCAGGGCGACCAGGACGCCGCCGACCTCGCCGCGCAGGCCGTGAAGGACTCAAAGAAGGCGAAGGCGGCAAACGATGAAGCGACTCGGATGGCCTCGGCCCTCATCACCAGTCTCGGGCAGTGGACGGACCAACTCCGGAAGACGGTGAAGGACCAGAACACCTTCGAGCAGAACGTCGCGAAGCTTGCGGCATCGGGCTACACCGACTTGGCCAAGAATCTGGCCGAACAAGGTGACGAGGAGGCGGCCGCCCTTGCCGCACAGGCGGTGAAGGACCCCAAGAAGGCCAAGGCAGCGAACGACGCTGCCCGCACAGCCAGCAAGGCGCTCCCGGAAGAGGACCTCCCCGACCTGGTCGCGATCATCGGCGCCATCAAGAGCAAGACGACCGGCCTGCACGTGGTGGCCGACGCTACCGGGCTGAGCGAAGAACGAATTATCGAGATCGCCAACCTTGGCCTCGCCCGTCTCAAGAGCGCGCTGGGGGCAAAGGGCACGAAGTTCTTCGACGACCTGCGCCGGGCCAACCGTGGGCTGTCGTACGCCAGCGGGGGCATCCTCACCCCCGGCCTCTATGCCACCTCCGGGGGGCTGATCAAGTTCGCCGAGCCCGAGACGGGTGGCGAGGCATTCATCCCTCTCGGAGCGGCGAAGCGCGGCAGCGCGCTCGCTGTCCTCCAGGACGTCGCCACACGGTTTGGGATGCGCTTGTCCAGTGCCGACGCGGTACCAGCGCCGACGAGGCTCGTCGACGCTCGGCCGTCAGCCGCGATCAAGGTCACCATCATCCAGCAGCATCCGAAAGCCCTGGTGGAGTCCATGCCGATCACCGTCCACGGCCGCGACACCTCTCCGCAGGAGCTGTCCGGGGAGATCATGCGGAGGCTACGGAACGCGCAGCGCGGAGGGCGGATCTGATGGCTGCCCTCACCGACTGGCAGATCGACTTCGCCGGCGTCCTCATCGGCCATGGCACCTCCGTGACCGTGTCCGATATCGAGGGTCTCGGCGCCGCCGAGCTGCGCACCCAGGACGTCCTGAACCCGTCTGATGACGGCGCGTTCCCTGGCGTAGACCTGTACGCGCCGCGCACGGTCCGGATCGAGGCCGGCATCCGAACTCCGGGCGATCCGGCCGCCGCCTTGGACAAGCTGGCGGAGATCGAAGCCGTCGCCGCCAACGCGAAGGTCCGGCGTACGGCCGGGGCCCTCGCGCAGCTGCGCCTGCGCTGGCCCGGGCGCGACACCAAGGTCCTCTTCGGCCGCATCAGGCGGGCGAAAGCCGTCTCCACAGCGCAGGCCATCCACGGGTGGATCCCGCTGGACTTGGAATTCACCGCGCTCGACCCGCGGCTGCACGGCGACTCCATATCCAGCATCACCCTCTCCTTGGACATCAGCCACAGCAGCGGGGGCTTCAAGGCACCTCTCGTGGCACCCATCACGACCGGCATCGCCACCCCGGAGACCAGGCCCGGGTGGGTCATCAACGAGGGCAACGTGGGCGCGTGGCCGTCCATCAGGATCACCGGCCCCGTCGCCAATCCCCGACTCGTGCACGTGGAGAGCGGCCGCGTTCTCGAGCTCGGCCTCACCCTCGGCGTCGGTGAGCGCATCGACATCGAGACCCGCCCTGGAACCCGCTGGGTTCTGCGGAACGGGACGGGCAACGTCGCGTCGGCACTCTCCAACGCCTCTCGCCTGGACCTCTTCCAGATCCCTCCCGGCCGCAGCGAGATCCGCTGGACGGCGACCGACTACACCAACTCCACCCGGCTGGCCGTCTCGTGGCGGTCGGCCTGGACGGCCCTGTAAGGAGAACCTGCTGTGCCACTCATTCAGCCGCCCATGCTCACCCACGGCGGAACGCACCCTGCCCGCGCGATGCGGATGATGATCAGGGACCTCGCCCGGGGTTCCCAGGGCGTCACTGAGGCCAACGACCTCAAGGCCAGGCAGCTGTCGACGCCGGGCTCCGCTGTTCGCGTCGGGGATGGCTCGTCCATCATCCGGGGCGCTTCCTGGGGCCAGGGCGCCTACACCCAGTACAACGTGGGTGACACCATCGTCCCCATCGCGGCGACGGGCGCATCGCCGCGCTCGGACCTGTTGGTGCACCGTGTGGAGGACCCGGAGTACGAGGGCAACCGCGACCCGGCCGAACAGGACATCGGATACTTCCACGTCGTTCCCAACGTGGGATCGACGGCGACCGCGGTTCCGGCCGGGATGACCGCGATACCCCTGGCCCGAATCGACATCCCTCCGAACACGGCGACCATCACGGACGCCATGATCAAGGACCTGCGGCGCATCGCCAACCCCCGGCGCGATCGGCGCCTCTACACTGCCTTCCCGGGCAGCCCGCAGAAGCTGACCTACTCGGACAACCGCTACCACACGTGGCCGCCGGCGGCTCGGTGGACCATCCCGGTTCCTGACTGGGCCGTGACCCTCAAGGCGGTCACGACCTTCGCCGGTCTCCGCATGGACAGCGCCGACGTCTACGCGTCGATGCAGCAGGTCATCGGACCCATCAAGGGCCAGGACACGGTCATCGACGACGACCAGGGCAAGAACGTCCGGCGGACAACGGTCATCCTTGCGGACAGCCTGGGGGTCTCGGCCGCCATGCGCGGCACGAACCAGGTCCTGTATGTGCAGACCTATATGTCGAAGGCGGAGACTGGCAACCTGACCGTCGACGGTGCCACGTCGCTCATCTGCGACGTCGAGTTCAACGAGGGCGTCATCTGATGGCGTACCGCTTCCTCACCACGCACGCTCTCACCGGTCAGACCCTGAGCGTGGATCTACCGCTGTCGGAGGTGGAGTTCGGCCCCGAGCTGTGCGGGCCGGGCTCCTTCACCGGCGTCCTCGCACCCAAGCTGGCCGGCCTCATGCCTTCCCAGGTGGACCCCGGGACGACAGCGATCTACGTGGAGCGCGACCGGACGCTGCTGTGGGGCGGGCTGATCTGGAGAGCGGAACCCGAAGGCCAGAAGCTCCGTCTGGAGGCCAGCGGCTTCGGTTCGTACCTCACCAAGCGGACTGACACGCACGGCAACCTGGGAGGCCGTGGCCCGTGGGTGCACGCTGACCCCTGCCGCGTAATCCGGGACACGTGGGCGTACTGCCAGGCCCAGCCCGACGGGAACGTCCGCGTCGTAGTGGATGGGACGACGTCCCGGGCTACGGTCGGGACCCCCGCCGACCCGTACTCCACCCCGTGGTGGGAGGCGCCACCCCTCGCGAACGTCGTCGACGACATGGTCGCCGTCGCCGGCGGCCCAGAGTGGACCGAGGCGGTCGCGTGGTCGGGCAACTCTCCGACCCAGCGCATCCGCATCGGCTGGCCGCGACTGGGCACCAGGCGGCAGGACATCAGCTTCACGTCCGGCATCAACATCGCCTCCTCGGTGCCGGTGCAGTACGACGCCGACAGCTATGCCCAGGTGATCATCGGCCTTGGCGCGGGCGAGGGACGTTCCCGGCGTCGCGCCGTGGACGCGGCCCGGAACGGGCGGCTGCGCTTGGAGCACGTGCTCGAGCTCCCTGACGAGAAGGCGACCGACCGCCTGGCCGCGCGTGCCCGCACCGAGCGCGTGAACCGGTCGGTCATCGGCGAGGTCACCGAGGTTGTGCTCCGGGACCACCCTGCGGCGCGCATCGGCTCCTTCCAGATCGGCGACGACGTCCGGGTTCGACTGAACGACGAGTGGACGCAGTACGACGGCTGGGCTCGGATCACCGGCTGGCTCCTCAAGCCGCCGTCCGACGCCGGGCCGGAGCAGATCACAGTCCAGCTGGCGCGGGCCGACAGATTCACCTACGGAGCGTGAACATGACCAACCCCATAGCCGTCCTCGCCGCTCGCCTTGCCGGCGTCGAGCGGCGGCTCGACAGCACGAGCCGGACCGCCCAGCTCGCCTACTCCTCCATCGAGGACGGCGCGATCAGCGTCTACGACGGAGACGGCTCCCTGCGCGCGATCATCGGCCAGCAGCCGGACGGCACGACCGGCCTGACCGTCACCAACGGACCGCCGCCCCCGCAGCCGGTCGCGCCCACGATGGCGCCCTCGATCGGGGGCGTCACCGTGGGCTGGGACGGCCGGCTTCTCGACGGAAGTGCCACGCCCCTGGACTGGGCCCGGCTGGAGATCCACTCCGCTGAAGTGCAGTTCACGCCGGACGCGTCGACTCTGCGCGCGACCATCGAGTCCCCGCAGGGCGGCACTTTCACCGTCCAGGCCGAGACGCCCCAGTACGTCTGTCTCGTGGCGCGCAACACCTCCGGCACCGTGTCGCTGCCCTCCCCGATGGCGGGGCCACTGGGGCGTTTGCCGGTCGTCGCCGAAGCTGTGCTTGACGGCATCGTGGGTGAGCTGGCGCTCGCGGACGCTGCAGTCAGCCGCGCCAAGATCGCGGTCGGCGCCGTCGACGCCGACCGCCTCGCCATCGGAACCGGCAATCTCCTGCCAGACGGCGGATTCGAGGGTGCGTACTCCGAGAAGCTGATCGCCGACAGCCCGGACTGGCACCTGACGGGACCCGGAAACAACTCGGCCCGATGCCTGACAGCGACCGTGACTGCCGAGTCGCCGACGACCCGTAGTCAGCGACTCACGGTTCTGCCTGCCTCGCCGGGTGACAGGTTCTTCCTCGCGGTGGACTACCAGACCAGCACGGACTGGTCCGGCGCCGGTGCCCGGCTCTTCTTGCGCTGGTGTGATGCGGGCGGCGCCACGCTCGGTGTCGATGCCGTTGAGCGGACTGCTGCACCCGGCACCACCTGGACGCGGATGGGCGGCCAGGCTCAGGCACCGGCCAACACGGTGCGTGCCGAGGTGTGGGCCGAAGCCGTCCAGGCCAGCCAGGGACGCCTGTCGTTCGACAACGGCGAAGTCCGCACAGTCGTCACGGCCGGCATGGTCCTGGCGGGCTCCATCGGAACCTCCGAGCTGGCCGCAGACTCCGTCACCGCGGAGAAGGTTGTGGCACAGAGCATCACGGCGCGGGAGGTGAAGCTCCGATCCCTTACCGCCGACCAGATGGATGTCAACAGCATCCGGGTCGCTCTCCTCACGGCGGGCGTCATCACGGCCGACATGATCAAGGCCGATGCGCTCAACGGCAAGACGATCACGGGGATCAAGGTCGTCGGCGCGGAGATCAACGGCGCCACTCTGCGCACCGCCGACTCAGGCAGCCGTGTGGAGATCACGTCCGTGCCGGCCACCGACACCACGCCCGCGTCCGGGCGGGTCCAGCTGCCGTCGGGCTCGGCGGCCGAGGTTGAACCGGCGGCCGTGTACTCCTTGTACGACGCCGACAGCAACAGGTCCACGCTGAGACTGCAGTCGGCTGTGCTGCGCGCGACGAGCACGACGGGCAGCGCCGTGAAGGCCATGGCATCTGAGCCGACTTGGCCGAGTTCAGCGATCACCATGTGGTCGGAGCCTGACACCTCCTATCTCGAGTTGGTGGCCACCAAGGCGATCATCGAAGCGAAGTCCGTCGCCATCGGTGACGCAGTCCGATCCCACCTCGTCATCGCGGGGAACGAGATCAAGGCGGAGAACCTGGGCGGTGCCGCTCCGGTCTTCATCGGTGGCATGCTCGCGGTCGACCCCGACGGATGGATCAGCCGGTACAACGAGGTCTGGAGAGAGCCGACGCTCGGATCTGGGTGGGCCCAGTACGGAGGGACCTGGGACCGCGTTGCCTGGAAGGTCTTCCCTGACAGGACCGTAGGGCTGCGCGGAGTACTCAAGCGAACGTCCAAGGACGCTGTCGGAGCGGGTGAGATCGTGATGGTCCTTCCTGCCGCAGCGCGGCCTAAGGTCAGCTACACGCAGCAGTTCCAGGTCCTCGTCTCGACCGGGGCCGCGTTGTTCCTGAACCTCGCCCCGGCCACGGGGATCGTCACCCTGACCAACGTCACCGCTGCTGCGGCCACGGCGCTGGCGACCGGGGCGGCGCACGTGAACCTGAGCAGCATTCGCTTCCCGCTGGACTGACGCCGACCGGAGCGAGCCGGAGCTTCTCGGGTTCCCCTTTATGATCGGGATGTGGCGCGGGGCCACCGATCGCAAGGAGTTCGCGGTGAGCATCCCGCCGGGTGCGGAGCCCACGCTGTGGGAGCTGCATCGCGCCGTCGTCCAGCTGCGGGAGGACCAGCGCGACGACCTCGCACAGCTCCGCGATGATCTGCGCGGCGACATCGCCGCGCTGGCGAACCGGCTCAACGAGGTGGTCACCGTGGACGTCTACCGAGCCGACCAACGCAACCTCGTTCAGCGGATCGACTCCCTCGAACGAGAGCTTGAGGAAGTGAAGAGGGAGCGTAGCCAGGACCGGGAGCAGGCGACCACAAACCGGCGCCTCGTCGTCTCGGCGTTCATCGCCCCGGTGCTGCTGACCGTGCTGCAGCTGATGCTTGCCGCCCGCGGTAGCCCGTAGGACAAACGGCACCACCTACAACTCATTCTGGCGCGGGGGAGAAGCAGGACGCGCCACATGCCCGACCTCTGGCTGCCCGGTGCCGAGCGGCACCCGCTCGGCGACACGGCACCGACCGACACTCAGTACGCCCCCCGCGTGATCTGGCACATCACCTGGGACAAGAACGCCAGCGCCACCAAGCCAGCCGACCTTGTCCCCTTCGACCGGCTCGTGGCGTACTTCACCGGCGCCGGGCGCAGCTCGGCCCCCCACTTGCTCTGGGACCCCTTCACGGGCCGGATCGCCCAGTTCTACCCGGCCAACAGCCGGTCGAAGTCGGTCGTGGACCTCGCCGACGGCACACGGACGAACCGCACGGGGAAGGTGTGCCTCCAGATCGAGACGCTCTTCTTCCCGCACTGCCGCGTCAACGGGAAGTCGTACGCGACCGTCCGGGACACCCCGGCGAAGGGGCTGGCCAAGATCCTGTCCTGGGCCCGGAGTTGGGGTGTTCCCGACGGGTGGCCGATGGGCTCCCCCTCGTGGTCCGCGAACCGCAACGAGGACGTCTGGGCGACCCGCGGCGGACACTACGGGCACAGCCAGACGCCGGAGAACACGCACACGGACCCCGGCCCGATGCCGAAGTGGCCCGAGGCCGGCACGGAGACTCCCAAGCCGGGCCCGCCCCGCTTCCCCGGGCGGGCAGCCTTCGGCCCCGGCAAGTCGAACGGGTCGATCCTCCTGCTCGGTCAGCAGCTCGTCCGCCGGGGCTACGGCGAGCACTACCGGGTCGGCCCCAGCCGCGACTGGGGCGAGGCGGACCGCCTGAACGTCGCGGCCTTCCAACGAGCCCAGGGCTGGAGCGGCGCGGACGCCGACGGGCTGCCCGGCCCCGAGACCTGGCGTCGGCTCTTCGTCTGACCCCACCGATCCGACCAAGGAGACAGCTCCCTGTGAACCTGTACGTATCCCTCCTGCGCACGGGCGTTCCGGCCATCGTCGGCGCGATCGTCGCCTTCGCCCTGCGCTACGGCCTCGACCTCAACGCCTCCGCGCTCACCGAGGTCCTCACGCCGCTCGCGGCCTTCCTCTACTACGGGGTCTTCCGCCTGGCCGAGACCCACCTGTCGCCGCGCTTCGGATGGCTGCTGGGGTACGCCCGTCCCCCGCAGTACGAGACGGCCCCGGCGCCTCTGCCGCGAGCCTGATCTGCGGGCTCCGAACCCTCGGTGCTTGCGCAAGGAAGAAGGCCCCCGTCATACGACGGGGGCCTTCGACCTCTTGGAGACACCCACTCTACCGCCGTCCTGGGCAGCGCCGAGTTTCCGCGCTCACTGGTTACAATCTATGTGCATACGTTGGTGGAGCGGGAGGCGGCGAAGTGGTAGAGGGACAGGGGCTGGCGGCGAGGAAGCCGTACCTGGTCGGCGGGGCGGAGTTCGCCGAGCTGTACGACGTGAAGCGGCTCCAGGTCAGCCAGTGGATCAGCCGGGACCACACGCTCGACTATCGGCACGCCAAGATCATCAGTGGCTCCCCGTACTGGCTGCTGCGGTTCGCCAAGGGATTCGGCGAGACGACGCCGCGCCCGCGACGTCTGAACGAGGCAGTGCTCGCGCGGCTGGTTGCGCAGCAGGACCCTGGCCGCTGGGTGAGCGAGGTGGGTGAGCTTCCCCCACTCGTGGGCCAGGCGGAGCTGAGCGCGCTGTTCGGGGTGTCGCGCCCGCTCCTGCGCGACGCCCTGGACTCAGGCCGGCTCCGTCCCGCCGACTACACCCTCTCGGGCTCTCCGATCTGGCTCCTGGAGCCCGTGGCGGCCGAGGCGCCCACGCTCAAGGCTGCCGCCCGCACGGCGGATTGGTCGATGGGCGAGGGTGTCCTGGAGGCCCTGCGTGCGGGGTCGTACGACGGGCCCGGATCCATGATCGTTCCGCGAGGTAGGGCGGCGGCGAAGCCCGGCAACTAGGGTCTATCCAGGGTGATTTGATTTGAATTCACCCCTAATCGCATATAGAATGGAAGCGCATCCAGGGGGGTGCGCTTTCGCGCGTTGAGGGAGGATCGTGCACGGAATCAGGGGGCCGCCACCGGGTGGTCGACGTTGTTGGCGATCGACAATTCACCCGTCCAAAGATAGATTCCAACACTCCAGAGTGGTTGGCCTATCTCTGAGGGGGAGTCAATGCCGATCGAGCAGCCGCCGTTGTTCGGCATCCAGCCCGTTCGCCGGCCCTCCGGTACCTCCGGCCTGACGATTCAGGAGCGGTTCGAGGCGTTCCATGCCTTCAACCCCTGGGTGGCCCGGGCGCTGGAACGGCTCACCGCCGACTGCGTGGCCAAGGGGTTCAGCCGTATCGGCATCGGGATGCTCTTCGAGCTCCTGCGCTACCAGTACGGCGCGGCCACCCACGGCGACGAGTTCGCGCTGAACAACAGCTACCGCTCCCGGTACGTCCGGCTTCTTCTGGACGACCACCCGGAGTGGTCACCGCTTTTCGAGGTCCGCACCCTGCGCGCGGACTGACCCACACGACCTCTTGGAGCCAGATCGTGACCGCACCAACGGGCGCCCCCAAGGCGCCCGGCATCAAGACCCGCAAGCCGACTGGGATCGTCCCGTGGCCGCTTCTCCTCATCGAGGGGGAGGAGGGCGCCGGCAAGACCTACTCGGCCGCCCAGTTCTCCAGCAGTGACCGTATCGGCCAGATGTACTGGATCGACCTCGACGAAGGCAGCGCGGACGAGTACGCGGCCATCGAGGGCGCCGACTACCTGGTCATCGAGCATGACGGTACCTACCGCGACATCCTCGAACAGATCGAAGCCGTCCATGCCGAGGCCCGCCGCGCGGCGGCCGCCCAGGAGAAGCCGGTCGTCCTCGTCATCGACTCGGCCTCCGCCCTGTGGCGGATGCTGACGAACTGGACGTACGAGCGCGGCCGGAGGACCACCAAGAACCGCAAGCTGCTCCAGGACGACCCGGACGCCGCATTCGACATTGGTCGCAACCTGTGGAACGACGCCCTCGAAAGGTGGCAGCGCGTCGTCTACCTGCTGCGCACCCTGCCCGGCATCGCCATCGTCCTGGCGCGCGGCAAGCAGGTCAGCGCGACGGACGACAACGGGCAGCCGATCCGGAACCAGACGGAGTGGAAGGTCGCCGCGCAGAAGGATCTCGGCTTCGACGCCACCTGCTGGATCCGCATGAAGCGTGACGCCGACCCGCAGGTCATCAAGGTCCGATCTCTCCGAGTCCAGGTGCAGCGTGGAAAGCCTGTCACCTTGCAGGAGTTCAGCATCGAGGACCTGGTCTTCGGCAAGCTCGGATGCTCCGTCGAGTCTCAGCCCCGGGTCATGCCGGCCCTCGCCGGTGATCTCGTCCAGCCCTGGCTGAGCCGTATCGAGGAGCTGGAGGACAGGGACGCACTCCAGGCCCTGTGGCGGTCGGTCCCGGACCCGGCGAACCGCCTTTCCCGCGAGGAGATCCTCACGATCCGCGCCGCTGCCGAGCGGCGGGCGGCCGAGCTGGACAGTCCGCGCGCCGACATGGGTGACAAACCCCCCTCCGACGCCGACAAGCTCCGCGCCGCTGCCCGCCACAAAGCGGCCGAGCAGGACGCGGACGCCGAGCAGTGACCCGCCTCGATCTGTCCCCTGGAGACCCCTTCATGTCCGTTGCAACCCTGCCCGGTACGGGCGCGCCCTCCCTGTGGGGCGCGGCGCACGATGTCGACGCTCGCCGGCCCCGCTCACTTCAGACGCAGCTCGGAGCATCCGACACCGTGTGCGGTCGTAGGGCCGCGTACATCCTTCACGGCATAGCCCGGACCGACGAGTCCGACAAGCGGGCCGCGATCCTCGGTACCTACATCCACCAGGGCCTCCTGGAGTCGGCGCGCACCGAGTATGGGTGGCTCGTCGAGCGCAGTATCCAGGACAGCCGCATCCGGGGGCACATCGACGTCGTGCAGCTTGATGCGGCGACGGCTGCGCAGTTGCCCGCCCGCCATCGGCCAGCGGTCGCAGCCGACGTGCTCACTGTGGAGGACGTCAAGACCAAGTCGACCTATCTGTGGGACCACGTCCGCCGCTACGGCGCCACGGCCGCTGAGCTGCGGCAGGTGTTCCTGTACGCCGGTGCGCTCGCCGAGGTGGGCTTTGAGGACGTTCCCGGGCAGCGGTACCTCGCTCGTCTGGGACCGCTGAACATCGGTCGCATCCGCTTCCGTTTCATCAACCGGGACAACGGCGCCGAGCATGTTCAGGAGGTCGACTTCGACCCCCAGCGGGCGGCTGAGGCCGGATGGTGGGTGGAGCGCGTGCGCGAGACGTCCGACCCGGAGCAGATGCCGCGCGACTTCAACGGGCCGGGGCTGGACGCCATCTGCGACTACTGCCCCTTCCGGTCCCTGTGCTGGCCGGACGTCGAGCCGGGCGCCCCTGTTCAGACGGCGCTCATCCACAACGACGCCGACCGCGAACAGGCCCTGATCGACTACGTGAAGGGCCACGAACTCACCACAGAGGGCGACCGGGTCAAGAAGCTCGCCCGCAAGAAACTCGACCGCTCCCCGGAGGGGATCTACGGGCCCAATCGGCTGTCCTGGCGCGGCGGCAACGATGCCGAGGAAGACGACATGGAGGCCATGGTCGACCTGCACGAGATCGCGGGCCTGCCGGTGCCGATGGTTCCGGACGCCAACGGCATGATCAAGAACCTCACCGCGGCCGGACTGCCTGTGCCCCGCCGGAAGACGGGACGGAAGACGTCCAGGGTCATCAACGTCGGACCCGCCTGACGTACGAGCACAGCCACTTGAGCCCCGCCCGGCACTGACCGGGCGGGGCACCCCGTCCTGCCTGCACCGTCCGAGGAAAGCCGTGCCGTGTCCATCCAGCTGATGATCGCTGCGTCCTACCTGCCACCCGAGGTGGTCACCCAAGGGCAGAAGCTCGCCCTCATGAAGATCGCGGACTCCGCCGACGACGAGACGCGCCTGTCGCGCCCCGGTCTGACGCGCCTGGCTGCGTGGGTCGGCGTGACCGACAAGCGCGCCATCACCATCGTGACCGAGCTCATCGCCAAGGGGCTCGTCGAGCGCGTGGAGACCGGGAAGGTGGGCCGTGCCGCCGTCTACCGGGTCTTCCCTCTCGGCGTGCCGTCGACGCCGAGCACGCCAGAGCTCAAGGAGGCTGCCGCCTCGCGGAAGGCAGCGCCGAAGAATCCGCGTTTGGCGCGCTCCGGGGTGTCGCGCCCGGCGCCCGACAAGCCGGCCATGACCTACCAAGACGTGGAGAAGAGAGAGGCCGCGCGCCGTCAGGGAAACGAATCTGCCCAGGTGGATCCAGGGTTCCACGAGGGGAACCCTGATGCCCAAGAGGTCAGGGTTCCCCTCGTGGAACCCGATGAGTTCCCCGGGGGAAACCCAGTGGGTTCCACGGAGGGAACCCCTTCCTTTCCTGGTTCTTCCTCTGTCCTTCCTTTCCCCCCTACCCCCACGGCTGACGCCGTAGGGGAGCCTGCTTTGCCTGCTGCTGACAGCCCGGCGCATGAGCGCGGTGCACCCCAAGAGGGCTGCGAGAGGCACAGGGGGCGCCCCGCTGCCTCCTGTCGCGGCTGCGGCACCAACCCGCGCGCAGGGCGGGCTCGGGAGCGCGAGAGGGCCAAGGAGGAAGAGCGCCGCGCGGCTGGCCAGTTCTGGGATGACTGGAATGAAGGGGCCGCCAGTCGACGCGAACAGGCCGACGCGCAGGCCGAGAAGGCGGAGAAGGCCCGCGAGGAGGCACGCGCCGCCGTGCGCAGCTTCAAGGACCTCAAGCGCGAGCGAAGGCAGCCGGGGAAAATTCCACCCAAAATGTAGACATCCCGGCTATTGCATATAAAATAGAAGCAGAAGGAGGGGGAGTGCCCCTCCGAGACCGAAAGGACGACATGCTCCAGCTGCCCACGCTCCTCGCGGAAGCCCGCGGGATCCTGGTCCTCGATGACAGCGTCTCCGCCCGCGCCCACCTGCGCACTCTGGCGGACTTCTACCGAGAGGACCCCGAGTTCGTCGGCGACATCCTCATCCTCATCGCCGACCTCGGCGACGCGGCGGAGGAGGCCCAGTGCTCCGGCGGCTGCAACTGCACGGCGCGCGCCCGCGATGTCCTCGTCGATGACCTCCTGGCCGACATGGGGGGAGCGCGAACCCCCCTCGACCCGCGCGTCAATCACCACGCGCTGATGCAGGCCCGCCGACTCGCCGGCGCGGCTCAGGCGATCGCGGAGGTCGCGCGCGCCCGCGCCGACGAACTCGCCACGCTCACCGCCGTGGAGCGCCAGGTGCGCGAGGAGGCCAGGCAGTCCACCTCGTCGTAAACCCTCAGCATCAATCCATTTCGAAATAGATCCCAACTCTGTACTGTAGGCCAACGACCTCTTGGAGAGACGTGAACGAGTACCCCTTGATCGCGCCCCCGCCCCGCCACCGCAACATCACGGACCAGCTGTGGCGGCGGCTGTGGGACGCCTACGAGCCGTTGATCACCGGCCTGCGGCGCCTCCCGCTGCCCACCGACGTCGAGATCACCGGGGGAGAGTTCGGAATCACCGCCGAGCTCACCGACGAGTCCCACCTGTGGATCTCCTCCGTCGGAGACCTTCCCCTGGACCCGGCCGAGCTCCAGGGCTTCCACGTCCGCCGGGCTCACGCGGCCACCCCCACGGTCGACGAGCTGATCTACAACTCGACCCCTGACGGCGCTCAGGCCGAGCACGGCAACAACGTCGTCCCCATGCTCACCGCGATCTCGGCGTTCGTCTCCGAGCACCACCTCGCGCTGCCTGTCATCGACCTGTTCTCCGTCCGGACCGTGGGCGTGAGCAGCAAGCACCGCGCACTCTCCATGCAGGGCCGTGATCAGTTCTCCAGCCGCGAAGAGGCCGTCAAGGAGTACAGCCGCATCACCCACGGCGCCGAGCGCGAGGGGGGTTGGCGCCTCGTCTACAAGTCGGACGACACCACCTGGCCCGTGTCCGTCTGGGACGCCGACGGCGAAGTGATCACGGTCTTCGTCGCGGACGAGGGGCAGGCGCTGGCCTGATGGAAGACGCCGTCCTCTACGGGCTGCTCACGCTCGGCGCCGCGCTCGCCGCCGGTCTGGCCGCGCTCGCCATAGACGAGATCCGCCGCGACGCCCGCAGCCGCATTCCGCGCTGCATGACCTGCGGCGGGTTACACCACCGCCACGCCGCACACCGTTGATCACCCCGCTGTCCGGCCCCTCGCCGGGCCGGACAGCGTCCCTCACGGAGACAGACATGGGATACGACATCTACATCCAGGGCCCGGACGGAAAGTCCCTCTCCGGCCCGGAGAACTACCACCGCCTCACCAGTCTCGACATGTCGAGGGTCCTGGACGCGGTGGAGCAATTCGGGATGACCTACGAGGCGCTCGCCCCCGCCTTCCCCGCCCTCGCCGACTTCCAGCTCACGGGCAACCTCGCCAACGGGGCCGAGAGCGACCCGGAGACGCGAGAGCGCGCGGCCGCCTACATCGCCGCGTACCGCGCCGTCGAGAACGCCGCCGATCCGGAGCCGGCGGGAATCCCCGAGTACAAGCTCGAGTACAGCGGGGCGTTCCTCATCACGGTCGCCGAGATCACCGCCGCGCTGGCCTGCTACGACGCCCACCCCGGCGTGGAGATGGCCGAGGCGCCCATGGGCGTCCCCACGTGGCGGAACTGGATCGCCTTCCTGCGCCGCGCCAAGACCTACGGCGGCCTGCGCACTCACTGACCCTCGCCCTACCCGGCCCCGCCACCAGCGGGGCCGGGTACTGGCACCACCTCTTGGAGAACTCCCACCATGGCAACCGTCATTGACCTGCTGTGCGGCGCGGGCGGCAGCAGTACCGGCCTCGTCGAAGCCGGACACGAACTCCTCCTCGGCATCAACCACTGGTCCCTCGCGATCGAGACCCACGCCGCCAACCACGTCAAGGCCGACCACGCGTGCATGGACATCAGCGGCTTCCCCATGCGCCACCTGCCCACCGCCGACATCCTGTGGGCCTCTGTCATCTGCACCGAGATCAGCCCCGCGGGCGGGCGCCCGCGCCAGACCGCCCAGATGGACCTCCTCACCATGGTCGAGGACAAGGACGACTGGGAGTCGCTGACGAAGGACGCCTTCGAGCGGACCCGGGTCACCGGCTGGTGCGTCGTACGCGCTGCCGAGGCGAAGAAGTTCAAGGTCGTCGTCGTGGAGAACGTGGTCGAGTTCGGCCTGGACTGGGTCCTCTTCCCCACGTGGATCCAGGCCATGGTGACGCTCGGCTACGACTACCAGATCACGTGCGTCAGCAGCGCCCATGTCGGCGACGAGACCAACCTCCGTGCGCCGCAGTGGCGCGACCGTATGTACGTCACCTTCACCCTTAAGACGATGCGGAAGCCGGACCTCGCGCCCCGTCCGCTCGCGTTCTGCCTTGAGTGCGGCGAGGACGTGGCCGCAGTGCAGGCCTGGCACGTCGAAGGCGCCCAGATCGGCAAGTTCCGGCGGGACTACATCTACCGGTGCCCGAACACCCGCTGCCGCCACGCTGTGGTCGAACCGTATGTGCGACCCGCCAGCGACATCATCAACTGGGGCGACCTCGGCACCCGGATCGGCGACCGCAAGCGGCCTCTCGCCGCCACCACCATGGATCGGATCACGACGGGACTGCTCAAGTTCCCCCACCGCCCCAGCTCCATCACCCTCACCCACGGCAAGGACGGAGGTGACCGGGCGTACGCCGTGGACGAGCGCCCCCTCCCTACCCGTACGGCCAAGCAGGGGGACGCCCTCCTCGTCCCCACCGGCGGCTCGTGGAACACCGACGCAGCGCCGCTCGACGCCCCGCTTCGTACCCGCACGACCCGCGAGAGCGAAGCCCTCGTCGTGGACCCGTTCATCGTGGAATTCCGCCGGAACTCCACCGCCAGCGCCGTACGTGACCCGCTTGCCAGTGTCACCGCTCAGGGCAACCACCACGGCCTGGTCACCCACGCCGGCCGCGTGCCCGAGCAGGCCCGGAACACGCTCGTCATCCCCTACCGGAAGAGTGCAGTGAAGACGGCCGCCGAGCCGGTCCACACCCTGTCCACCCGCGACTCGGCCGCCCTCGTGCGCAGCGCCCCTGCCGTCGAGGACTGCTACTTCCGGATGCTCAAGCCCCGCGAGCAGCTCGAAGGGCAGCGTTTCCCCGCCGACTACATCGTCTACGGCACCCAGGCCGAGAGGACCATGCAGGCCGGAAACGCGGTCTCCGTCAACGTGGCCGCGTGGATCGGGCGCCAGCTGGAGGCTGTGCTGTGACCGGAACCCGCACACTGCCCGGCATCCACGTCACCGAGCACGCGCCCTGCTGGGGCGACGAAGACTTCGCCGTGGCCGACGACCGCTTCAAGACCGCCAGCGACCTCATCAAGCTGTGCACGCCCGTGCTCTACGTCTGCGGCGGCTGCCCCTTCCGTGCCGCATGCATCCGACAGGTCCGACCGGCCAAGACCGAGTTCTCCGGCATCTGCGGCGGGCGGATCTGGAGCAACGGGGAGATCATCTACAGCCTTCCCGACGCCGACCCCACCGAACTGCCCCCGCCCGTCCATCGCAAGGCGTGCGGCACGGCGGCCGGAGTGCGTGCCCACCGGCGAGCCGTCGAGCAGCAGTGCCCGCGCTGCTCGGCGTCCGAATCGGACGCCGAGCAGCTCGAACTTCCCACCTCGGACTGAGAGAAGAGCCCATGCTTCGTGACCGTCAGATGCGCGACCTCCTTGGCCCCGTGGCCGCCGTCGCGCTCATCGCCCAACTCAACGGCGACCTGCCCGTGCCCAGCATCTCGTTCGAGGTCATCTTCGACGGTGGCCGCGAGCTCGGCATGGGCGTACGCCTTCACCTCCACCACCCCGTTCACGGTGCCTACGAGAGGTGGGCCCACCTGATCGGAAGCGACTGCCCCGACTCCCACACCGACTTCACGCCCACGACCCGGGGCAACGTCATCCGCCGCACCTTCGGCGCGTACGCGGACATCCCCGTCGAGGTCATCGCCTACGTCCCGCCGGCGCAGCCCGTCGCCGTCAGCCACCTGGCGTTGGCGCTCGGCGGGTCCGCCGCCTGATCAGCCGACTACGCCGCCCCGGAGAAACCCGGGGCGGCACCCGAGCACGAGACCGACAAGACCAAAGGGAGGGACGCAACGTGCTCCAGCACGAGAGCGAGCAGGGGACGGGGCAGGCATGAGTGGGGCCGCCTACACCGAAGACGGCCTCCGTCACGACGTCGCCGACCCGGCGACGTGGAGCGTGCGGATCTGCCTGGAGCGGTGCACGACCTGCATCTTCCGGCCGGGCAACCTCATGAACCTGAACGAGGGCCGCGTGAAGGACATGGTCGACCAGGCCGTCGCCGACGGAGGGCACATCGTCTGCCACGCGACCCTCGGCAGCGACACGCCCGCGATCTGCGCGGGCTTCGAAGTCCACCCGGTGGGTCGCCTGACCTCCCTCGCATTGCGCTTGGCGCGAGCCGGGGTGCTCAGGATCGTCCGCATCCGGCCGGACTACGGGAGCCGAGCATGAACGCCAGCCACATCGTTAAGGGGCGCGTCTTTGTGGCCTGCCACCCGGAGGACTCCGCCCGCCTGCGAATCGTCCAGTACCAGCCCGGAGGCATGCGCGCCGTGGTGGCCGACGCCGAGACCGGCGCCCGCCAACGCTCCATCGTGGCTTCCAGTCTGCACGCCTCACCGCTCACCAGGGCGGGCAGCCGACGACGCAGCGGCTACGTCCCGGATGATGCGCAGCCGGGGGACACCGCGCCCGCGGGGGACGCGACTCCGCAGCCAGCCACCGGCGAGGTCGACTGGTTCGAGGGCCTTCCCGGGCGCAGGTTCAGGGTCGCGCTGCCGCCCCGGCTGGTCCTGCTCAACTCCAACCAGCGGCCCCACCACCACCAGCGGGCGGAGATCACCCGGGTCCTGAGGCGGGCCGCCGCCTTCGCCTCGCGCCACGTTCCGCACCTGGACCGGGCCCACATCGTCGGCGTTCTGCACCCTCACACCCGCGGGCGCCGGGACCCGGCCAACTGGTACCCAAGCTTCAAGGCTGCCACGGACGGCCTCGTCGACCAGGGCGTGCTGGATGACGACGACCACACGCGAGTCATCGGGCCGGACATGAGGCTCGGCCACGTCGTCGCGGGGGCGAGGCTCGTCCTGCACATCCGGGCCCTGGAGCAGCCCAACCTGCCCTCTGGGCAGGGAAATTAGCCGCAGGTCAGAAGAGGAAATCCGCCGAAAATGTTGCCAACCCCCCTAATGCATATAGAATAGAAGCAGAAAGGGGGGGAAGCCCCACCCGAACCCCGCCCGGCGGCCGGTGCAACCACACCCGGCCGCCGGGCGGACTCACACCCAAAAGGACGACCGTGTACGTGCCTGTGAAAGACCCCTGCGGCGACGAGGACCGGCAGGTCTGCGCCGCCACCCGCACCCTCGCCCGCGCCATTCTGCGCCGTCTCGCGGTCAACGCGACCGCGATCGAGCCCCGCACCAGGGGCATCGTGGCAACCAGGGGTGGCGGGCCGTGGGTGTACGACCTGTGGAAGCTCTGCGGCGACGACGGCGAGGAGATCAAGCGGTTCGACCTGACGAAGCGCCCGGACCCCGCCTGGGGCAAGGTCGCCGCCGACATGGCGCAGCTCATCCGGCTCGCCGACCTGCGCACCCACCCGCACGGCTACTACTTCGTCTTCCCGCTCGAAGACGCCCGCGACTTCACCATCATCCTGCCCGCCCACCCCCACGGGCCCGCCCCCCGACGGATCGGATCCCCGGCATGACCACCTCCGCCATAGTCCTGTGGCCCGGCGGCCGAACCCAGCCGCTCCACACCCACCCGCGCCGAGACTCCCGACGCTGGGGCATCGACCTCTACGTCGAGCACGCCCGCCCCTACCCCCTCGGCCGACAGGCGACCGCCCATGCCGGCCTGGCCGCGGGATCCGTCAACAACCCCGCCCGCCAGATCTGGATGAGCCTCACCGGCGGAAGCCTTCCCCCCGTCCTGCGCGGCCCGGTCGCCTTCACCGGGCCCGCCGACCGCGACGGCAATCTCGCCCCGCTTCCCGCCGAGAGCG
The DNA here is from genome assembly GCF_014451325.2 of Streptomyces sp. CB02980. GTDB lineage: Bacteria > Actinomycetota > Actinomycetes > Streptomycetales > Streptomycetaceae > Streptomyces. The sequence goes on from NZ_JACSCH020000018.1 coordinate 84,424, forward strand.
CAAGCGTCGTCCAGCGCGTTGCCGACCTGATGCACGGACTCGTATACACGGCGCCGTTCACCGCCAGTGCGGCCCAGACGCGCGGCGAGCGGACCTATCAGTGCGACGCCCACGCGATCCGGCACGACAGGGAGGCCGGAAGATCGGCCTTCGTCGTCCTGGACGGCATCGGCGCCACGCCGGACGTCCACCACTTCGTCTGGCGATACGCCCCGCGCATTGCCCAGGGGGCCGCCGAGACCGGCAACCCCTATCAGGCGCTCCTCGCTGCGCGGATCGCCGCCAACGCCGATCCCCAGACGCGCGGGGCGACCGCAACCGCCGTCGTCGCCGTCCTGGACCCCCGGCACTCCTACGTCCACATCGCCTGGTGCGGCGACGCCCGCGCCTACCAGGTGTCGCGCTTCGGCGCCGCCATCCCTCTGACCGCGGACCACGTGCGTGCCGTTCAGCTGCACCGCCACGGCCTGCCCGTCGGGGGGCGCGGACTGCGGGGCTGGCCCGCCTCCAGCATTGTCGCCGGGACGATCAGCCAGCGGTTCCTCGAGAGCCGCCGCGCACCCCGTCTCCTCCTGTGCACCGACGGCGTGTACGGCCCGCTGGAGCGGTCGCACCGGCTGGGCCCGATCCTCGACAGCGCGGAAGGCGCGAAGGGTGCTGCCGCCCAATGCGTGCGCGAGGCGGTCGCGGCCGCCGGTGCGGACCCCGGCAACGGCACCGCCCTCGTCGTCGACCTGCACCACTGACCCCCGCACTCATTCGTGAACGCCGCCCCATGCCCTCAATGCACATAGAAAAACAGCATGGGGTCGGCGTTCCTCACCACCAACAGGAGACCCACGTGCCCAAGCCCCCGACCACCCCGGCCTTCATCACCCCCGAGCACCACCTCGGGGAGATGGTCCTGATCCTGCTCACCCGCGCACCCGCCGCCGCCGCCCTCCGCGCGGCCTCCGCCCTCATCGACAACGCCGCCGTCGCCGCCTGGGCCCTCCGCCCCGACGCCCTCGTCCCCCTGACCCAGGAGCAGTACCGCCAGCTCCTCGACTACTTCGCCGCCCCCAACGTCTTCGACCTCGCCCTCTACCTCGGCGGCGACCGCACGCAGATCCGCACCCTCATGGACCACATCGCCGCCGAGCTCGACGAGGCCCTGTCCCACTACCCCGCCCCCAAGCGGACCGCCGAATAGAACCGGAGCACCCGATGCACGCAACCTCGATACGCCTCCTCGCCCAGCCGACGATCACGCGCTTCGGCGTCGACCAGCGCGTTGCCGAGAGCGCCGTCCGGCGCATCCTGCGCCAGTTCCAGGCCGAAGCCCGCGACCCCGCCGTCGCCCGCGCCGGGCGCACCCCCGACGAGTACCTCGCCGCAGCCCTGCCCGGCCCCCGCTTCCCGGCCGCCGTCCACTCCACCGCGCTCGCATTCGCCGGACGCGAGGCGGAGGCCGAAGCGTTGTGGGACGCGCACGTGAAGGAGGAGCGCGAAGCGGTGCAGCGAGCCCACCTCGCCGTCCCGCCCACCGCCCTGCTCGGCAACCTTGAGGCCATCCACAACGTGGGGACAACGCTCAGCCTCGGCCCCCGGCGGACCGAGCGCCTGGTCGCCGGCATCGTCCTCACGATCGCCGCCGGATACAAGCACCGCCCCCGCGACATGGAACACCTCAGCCTCACCGACCTCCTCTCCCAGGTCGACGCCGAGGAGCTGCAGACCTACCTGCTTCACGCCCTCCTCCTCGAGGACGGACGCCGGGAGGAGGCCGACGCACTCACGCGAGCCGTACTGAGGCACGCCGACTGAACACGTCTTGCCGCGCCAACCCCGCTTCCAGGGGTTGGCGCGGCGAGACCCGCCCGCGCACCATCTGATCCCGGAGAACGCCATGAATCAGCTCGACCTCTTTGCCGCCGAGCCGGAGGAGCCGCCCGCTCCGCCCGTCCCCGCGGCCCCCGCTCGTCGCTACCTCACCGATCTCCCGCCCGCACCCACCGCCACGCCGGCGACGATCCGTACCCTGCGCAGCGTCGCCCCGTCCAAGCCCAAGTCGCGCCACCACCGCCCCTCGACGCGTGACCCTCACGCGCACGCCTTCGAGGTGGCGGAGGCCGTCAGCTACGCCTGGCACCACAACCAGGGCGGCGAGGACATCGCCATCCCGATCGGAACTGTCGCCACCCTCGCCCTGTGGCCGCTGCGCGGCCCCGACGCCTACCTCGGCGCCGACTGGTGGCTCAGCCTCAGCGACCAGGACCTGATGACCGCCTTCCGCGAGTGCTGGGCCCGCTGGTGGATCAGTCGCCCCGACCTCATCGACCGTGCCGCCCCGCTGCACCGCTGGCTCGACGACGAGGAGCCCCCCGCCAGGCGAATCAAGGCCGTGCGCGCCGTCACCGAAGCCGCGCTCACCCGCGGCCTGCTCCACCGCACCAGCAGCGCCGACGCCGAGGTCCGCTCGGAGGCCGACATCATGGGCGCGCTCCTGGCGGTCCTCCGCTCCAAGGGCAGCTCCGATGCGCTCGCCGAGGTCCACACGCCTCCCGGCGTGGCCGAGATGATGGCGCGCGTGCTCCTCCTCGATGCCCCGCTGGAGCCGGGCATGAAGTTCGACGAGCCGGCCGGAGGCACCGGCGGCCTCTACCGCGCCGCCGCCCAGGTCATGCGCGAGAGGGGCATCAACCCGCACGACTTCGGGTGGTGCCTCACAGACATCGACCCTCTCGCTGCCGCTGGAGCTGCCGTCAACGCGCTGCTGTGGGACCTCGGTCCGCACGTCCTCATCGCCTGCGGTGACACCCTTCTTGATGGCAACCTGGTGGCCAAGGCGGTGCAGGAGGCGCGCGAGTCGATCGACCGCCGGGACCGCGCGCACGCCCAGGCGGTCATGCTCGCCGCGATCCGCAAGGTCGAAACCTTGCTCGGAGAGGTGGCATGACCTGCGGAAATCGAAAGAATAGATCTTGACCCCTCCCTGAATGCATATAGAATAAAAGCATCAGGAGGGGCCCCTGCCCATGGACGACATGCCGTTCGGCATCACCTACCCGTACTGCACCGACCACAACATCATCTGCCCAGTTCCCGAATGCGAGGCATGCGCCTGCGGCCACTGCCACGAGTGCGGCAACTGCGCCCACGAGATGTGCGACCACGACGCGTAACACCCGCGGTCGGCCCCGCCACCAGCAGGGCCGACCGCCACGCCACCACACCCCAAGAGGAGAGCCCATGACGTACGCCAAGGGCGACCGCATCGCCCTCGTCCACACCGACGACCCGCACACCGACCTCCGGCCCGGCGAGACGGGCACCGTCACCCGATACGACCCCAACCTCGCCCAGCTCAGCATCGCCTGGGACAGCGGCTCCACGCTCTCCATGCTCCTCGACGACGGCGACGAAGTCCGCCCCGCCTGACCCCCGCCCCGCCGGCCCCGCCCCTCAAGGGCGGGGCCGCGGCCGTACCACCAGACCTCTTGGAGAACCCATGCTCATCACCAACACCGCAGTCCAGGAAGCGGCCCTCACCCTCGCCCAGCGGCTCACCCTCGCCGACCCCACCACCGGCACCTGGGCGGTCGACCCCGAGGCCCCCGCCGACGGCGCGGCACACCTCATCCACGACGACGGCCGCGGCCTCAGCTTCCGCCCCGTCTTCGGCGGCACCACCGCGCAGATCTGGATCACCGGCGCCCCCGCGCCCTCCATCCCGACCGACGCCACCCCCGCCGAACAGGACGCGCACCAGGCGCAGCTCGCCCTCCGCCTGGCCGCCGGCCACCGCTACAACAGGGCCATCACCCTCCTCACCGAAGACGACGACGTCGACCCCGCCGACCTCATCCTGGACACCGTCGAGAACCACCTCCTCCCCGCCTTCACCCTCAAGCCCCACTACGTCGGCCACCGCCCCTGGGACGACCTCTTCGCCGAAGCCCTCAACGAGACAAAGGAAGAGGCCGCTACCCCCGTCGGAACGTCCCTCCGAGACTGCGGCCCCGAGGCCCACACCCAGCCGCCCGCCGAACCCGACGACGAGCCGACGCCCGACCCCGCCCCGGCGGTCAACGTAGACGTGGCCGACACCTCCGAAACCCCGACAGAACCGGGCGACGACGACCGCACCCCCACGGCGCCCGACCCGCAGCAGCCCGCCGACACGGCCCCCACCTCCGACGACCAGGAACCCCAGACCGAACAGGCCACCACCGACAGCGCCGCCCTCCGCCCGGCCGCGAAGCGCCGCCCGAGCAACCGTGCCTCCGCCAAGAAGCCTCGGCCGAAGATCACACCCTGACCAGGCGCCGACCAAGGGGCGCGGCCGCATCTCGCGTCGCGCCCCTGCGGATACCCATCTGAGAGCAGCGCGAGTTCCAGGGCGCGAGGGCAAAACGCGAAGTGGGGAGCCAGCCTGGGAATCAGCCGGATTCGCACTGGAGGGCGCAGACATCAGGAAGACTTGCCTCATGGATTGCGAAGAGAGGCTGTGAAGAGTCACCCCCCGACGGAGAGATCCGGCCGAAGGTAAGCCCGACCTCAAGGGGTGCGGAAGGGGCCGTATCCGCTGGTCCAACCGTGGGTGACCTTGCGTCCATTGCGGGGGCGAACGATGTGTCGACTGAGCTGCCGTTCCTCGTGATGAGAGCCTGCACCCGGAGGCCCCATGACGCAGATGGATCCACACGACGACCATGATGACCGTGGCGAGCGAGCTGAGGCCGGTTCACTGCGCGGAGATCGCGGCGAGGCTAGGCGCCCGTGGTGGCAACACGCCTGGATCTGGGTTGCGACCGTAATCGGGGGCGTGATCAGCGCAGTTCTGGCGACAATGATCACGGGGACCGACGGGGACGGTGGAGACCCGCCTAAACCGCGCCTCACCGCTGAGAGGAATGTACTTCCCTTTACAGATCAAGGAGAACTGCGCCCGCCCTTCGAGACATCTCTCGAATTGGAGAAGGGCCACTGTATGGAGGCGTCGCTGTCGTCTACCGACCCTGCAGCTTGGCAATGCAACGCGGAGGGTGCTGGCCTTGTGGATCCCTGTTGGTCTCACGCCCGCAAGGTTGCGTGCCTGCGATCGCCATGGGACCCCGACACGCTGATGATCAAGGAAGCGACATTCGCGAACAGATCCCAGACGTCAACCAAGCCCAGTACCCTCCCTTGGGCGTTGGAGATCAAAGCTCCAGCCGACGGTTCGACCCTCCGCTGCTCCTGGGCCGGTGGGGGAACCTCCTTGATCGCCGGGAAGAGAGTCAACTGGCGCTGTATGAAGGACGACGACACCGTGGTGGGCGACGCAGCGGGCGACGTTGCCCAATCCAAGACTGCTCCGTGGACTGTGCTCTACCTCCCCAACAACTCTGCCGAGGCGCGGCAGGCTGAAATCCTCACTGTCTGGTACTAAAGGCTGTCCCGTAAAGATCTTCGAGGCGGTGGGTCCGTGATCGACTGCTGCCCGCTTGGCTCGTCTACCGTCCGAGTGCGAGGTTGTGCAGGTGGGCGATTCCGCTCATCGCGGAATGGACGCCGTCGCCCTTCAACCTGCAATCACGGAGGATCTTCCAGGCCTTCATGCGGGCGAAAGCGTGCTCGACACGAGCGCGGACCTGGCGGTGGGAAGCGTTGTGCTCTTCCTTCCAGGCCGGCAGTTCGCTCTGCCCGCGCTCACGGCGGTGCGGGATGACCAGGCCGGTGCCCCGGTAGCCGCCGTCGGCGATCACGGTGGTGCGGCCGACAGCATCCTTGGCTACGGACAGTGCCCACGCCTTCCAGTCGTTGCGGTTGCCGGGCAACGGCCGGCCGACCACGACGACGCGGTGGAGGAGATGTTCCTCGTCTCTCCCCCGCTACACCGGGCGCCAGAAGCTCACCGGCGGCAGGGTCCCCGACCCCGGCGCCCCGCCCCTGACGTATGAGGCGTTCGTGGGTCTGCTGCTGGACTGGGTGACCTGGTGGAACACCCGCCACCGCCCGTCCGCGCTGAACGGGATGACTCCCGTCGAGGCGTGGCAGGCCGACGCGACACCGCTCACGGACGTGTCCGCGGGACAGATAGCGACGTTCGCCCCCATGGGCGGCGATCCACGGCAACGCCCGCATCCCGGCGGACTTCCGGCTCTACCTCACCGCCACACCACTCATCCTCGCCTCGCCCCGGCCGCAGAAGGACGCGGATGGCCAGGAGCTGGAGCTGGCGACGATGTCCGACGACCCGAACGGGACCTTCGGCGCGTGGCTCCCGGGGGCCGAGCTCGGTCTGTCGGAGGCGATCGAACGCGAGATCGGCCCGGCCCCGGAGGCGGGCATGGCGAGCGGCCGTGGACCACGGCAGCGGGTTGAGGCGGTATTCCTCGACCGGTGGCGCAGGCGGTCCAACAGCGGTGGTCGGATGACGCCATCACCGTGGCGTGTCGGACTGCCCGGGCCCTCGGCGTCCGAAGCGGGCGCCGGGGCCCCAGGACCGCGGGGTGCGTCAGGTTCGCTTCTCGGAGGCGGTGCGGAACTGCAGGGCGACCGTGGCAGCATCGGGAAGACTCTTTTCGTCCGCCAGCACCACGCTGCCGGATGTGCCGCCGTCGGTCCATGCACACACGATCGGACGCACCCCTTCGTTCGACTCGATAAAGCCACAGCTCAGCTGGCCGCCCCAGGGGCCTGCTTCGAAGGTGGTGACCTCGGTCGCCTTCGCCCCGGCGAAGAAGTTGCGCAGCTCTTGCGTCATTGTGTCCGAGCGCTTCTCCTCGGCCAGTCCCGCGTCCCATTCGACGGCGTTGATCTGAAGGATGGCGCCGATCGGCTTTTGGCCGGGCCCGTCGTAGAACCAGTGCTTGCCCCGGGGCTCCTTTCCGGAAGCTGGCTGCTCGTACTGGGCTGCTTCCTCGCCGGTGAGCAGCCGGTACGCGCCGATGCGCGGGGCGGCGGCGATGACGCGCTCCTGGGCGACGGGGGCTGCGTTGGCGGTGGGCGGCTGTCCCTCGTAGCTACATGCCCGCACCAGACCCGCGGCGGCAACGACAAGCAGTACGCCGACGACGATGTTGCGTCGGCGCAGGGCAGCCGAGAAGGCTCGCTCGGCTTCGACCGCGCCTGCCGGCACTGGACCCCGTCGCCAGGTCCGGGTAGCGAACCAGATGACGACCATGGCCGCGGCGGTGACGAGTAGCGCCCCCAGCGCCTGGCCATCGGCGAAGCTCTGCGAGGTGGGGTCGACGGACAACGTGATCATGCCGGAATCGTAAACACGATCGTACGAGTGCTCGTATCGGTCTGTAGTCACGATCACGCATCGACGGACGCGCCCACGTCGAACTGTGCCGGACGCCGATGGGCCCAGCGTCGCGGAATGTAGTTCCCTGCCGACAGCGGCGTGGGTAGCGCGCGTACTGCCCTGGGGCGTCTGGCCGCGAAAGAGGACGCCACACTGCCGGCCGAGGGGAGCCGGGTGCCAACGGCGGCGTGGCGGATCCGCGCCGCGGTCGCCGAGCCGCCGATGTTCGGCTGCCGCCTGTGCACCGCGCGGCGTACGGGAGCGGTGGCACGGGTTGTGCTGTACGCCCCGCGGTGGGAGCGGGTGGGAATAGACCCACAGGGCACCGGCCCCATCGGTGGCGAGACATCGGCGCCTCATCACCAGTGAAATCGCCGCCAGCAGTGATCTTGTCGTATGCCTGCCAGCCGCTGGTCTTGATCCGGCTGGCGAAGTTGCCGGCGCCATCGCTTCGAAGGGGTCACCCCCGCGGCAAGCCCAGCCGGGGCGGCGCCTCCGGCATCTTCTGCGGAGGGCTTACACGGCACCATGACCGACTTGGACACGAGGGTGGCAAAGACTGCGTCGGCTGCCGAGCCGGCGCACTGCGGCTCATCCGAGGCCTCCCCTATCGCGACCTCCAGGCTGCGTTCGCGCCCAGGTTGTGCTGCGTGACCTTGTCCGACTCCCGCAGGACGACGAAGTCGTCGCTCCGCGTCAACCACAGCTCGGCCGCGCATTCGCACACTTCCCCAGAGCCGCCCGCGAACGTCTGAGCATCGAGGTGCCGTCAACTCCGCGCCTAAAGGGTGTTGCAGAAGGTCCGGCTTCGGCAGGTCGAAGTGGCGTCTGACCTGGTGTTTCACCGAGTCATGGCGAGGTTGTGCATGGTGGCGACGGCCTGGACCGCGTGGTGGAGGCCGTCTCCTTTCTGGCGGCAGTCGCGAAGGATCTTCCAGTTCTTCATCCGGGCGAAGGTGTGCTCGACGCGGGCACGGACGCGCCGGTGTTCGGCGTTGTCTTCTTCCTGGCCTCGCAGGAGGGGACGTCCGGCTCTCTTCCGGTGCGGCACGATCAGGCCGGTGCCGAGGTAGGCGCCGTCCGCGATCACCGTCGTCCCGGCCGCCGTAGCCGGCAGGCCTGACTCCCGCCACACGTGGGCGTCGGCCTTGTTGCCCGGCGCCGGCCGGGCCGAGGCGACGACCAGGCGGCTGTCTGCGTCGATGATGACCTGCACGTTCGCCGAGAACCGGTAGTTGCGGGAGGAGGCTCCCACCGTCCGGTCACGGACCGGGATCAAGGTTCCGTCCACGATCCACAGCCGGTCCACGTCAGCGACCGGCCGCGGGGCCGGCTCCAGGGCCAGCAACGGACGCAGGCGGTGGATGACCCGGCAGACGGTGGCCGGGGAGATCCCGAAGAGCGGGGCGAGCTGCCGCATGGTGAGGTTGGTGCGGTAGTAGACGGCCACCAGCAGGACCCGGTCGGCCAGCGGCAGGCACCACGGACGGCCCCCACCGGGACCATTCCCGCCCCGCTCCTTCACCACTTTCACCAGCCTCGCGAACCGCTCGATCCGCAAGCCCGTGAACGTCTCGACCCACACCGACTCAGCCCGCAACACCCCACCCATACGGGGAAAATGCCCGGAACCGAGCCTTCTGCAACACCCTTTAAGGGCTGTCCCGTAACCCCGAGGAATTGCGCCACGGCCCTCTGGCCACGAGGGTCTCAGGCTTGGTCGTGGCTCCCTGAGGCATTGAGATCACGCTGCTGGGTGCTGGACGACTTCAGCCACCGGCCCACCACGTCGTCCACTTCATCCAGGGCCGGATCGCGACTTCCGCTGGGCGCGTAGGCCGGTGATCGGTCAGCGCGTAGTGGCAGATGCGCGCAGTACCAGGCCCGCCGGGCACCGGCTATCTCTGCGGTCGTGCCCGTGCGGAGATAGCCGAGCAATGCCGTCATGACCCTGCGGCGCCCAAATGCGTAGAGCGCGGGCTCGACGAACCAGCGGCAGAAGCTTGGGTCCGGGTCGTAGACAGCAGCAGCCATCAGCGGATCGAAGAACTCCTCAGACAGGGTGGCGCGTTCCAGCAGTGGCCTTCGTGCAGCTCCGGCCAAGTGCCGCGCACGTCGGTCTTCAGGCACGTCGGCCGCAGCCTCAAGGTCCAGCAAGCGAGCCACTTCGGCTGCGTATGCAAGGAACGTACGTGTGGATGCCTCGTGGCGGTCACCTTCGCTCATGGCAGGATTCTCGACCACGGGCCTGAACAAAAATGGTCGCATGGGCGAGATGATCTCGATGTGGCTGGTGTGATCACGGCGTCGGTGCCGTCTTGGATAGCCCCGTTCTCCGGGCTGAGCCCGCGTGCCTTCGGGAAGCTGGTGACGGTGCTGCGTCGCGCAGGTGCGGACACGGCCCGCAAGGGCCGGCCGTGGAGCCTTCCGCTGGAAGACCGGACCCTGCTGGTAACCGCGTACTGGCGAACCAACCTGACCATGCGGCAGCTTGCCCCACTGTTCGGGATCTCGAAGTCGGCAGCGGACCGGATCATCGACCACCTGGGACCGATGCTCGCGCTCCAGCCCCGCAAGCGGTTCGCGAAGGACACCGTGCTCATCGTGGACGGCACCCTGGTCCCCACCCGGGACCACACCGTCGCCGAGCGGTCGAAGAACTACCGGTACTTCACCAACCACCAGGTCGTCATCGATGCAGACACTCGCCTGGTCGTCGTGGTCGGCCGGCCGCTCGCCGGAAACCGCAACGACTGCAAGGCATGGGAGGAGTCCGGAGCCAAGGCCGCCGTCAGCGGAACAACCACGATTGCCGACGGCGGCTACCCGGGCACCGGACTCGTCATCCCGCACCGCCGCAAGCGCGGCCAGAGTGAACTCCCGGACTGGAAAGAGGAGCACAACAAGTCCCACAAGCAGGTCCGGGCCCGGGTCGAGCACGTCTTCGCCCGCATGAAGACCTGGAAGATCCTCCGCGACTGCCGCTTGAAGGGGGACGGCGTCCACCACGCCATGCTCGGCATCGCAAGGTTGCACAACCTCGCCCTCGCCGGATAGATCAGCGGGTCACACTGCGGCCAACCATGCCCGAGACGACTCGTAGATCATTTACGGGACAGCCCTTAGGCGACCGCCCGGCGACCTGAAACCCATCTTCCCCTTGGTGGATGGCGCGGCCGGGAACGGGATTGGGTTCGCCGCCGCGGCCGACGTGCCAGTGGCGGAGCTGATGAGGGGTTGACCGCCGAGCGTGGCATGTCCGGTTGGTGCAGGAGGGCAAGCCCGATACCCTGAGCGTCAGACGTTGGTCCGACGAAACGGCCAAGAGGCTCCGCCCCCAGTACGGGGGGCGGAGCCTCTGCGCGTTGGAATCGGAATCCGCCGCGCACGAGTCCGTATCAGTCCAGTGAGCTGGCGCGACGCTTCGGCAGCCCTGTGCGTGGCCAGGGATGGGACGGAGATTGGACAGCGACTGGACACAAGGACAGGAAAGGACTGACAAGGGTCAGGATGAACGGTCCCAGTCCACCCCGCCTGACCAGTCAAAACGTCAATCCTGAGCAACAAAAGGCAAGGGCCGCCAAGATCCCCAAAGGACTCATAATCCGTCGGCCGTGGGTTCGAGTCCCACCCGCCCCACCACTTCGTGGTGCCCGCAGAATCGTTCCGACCCGTGATCCCACCGGGCGGACGGTTCGGCGGTGCGAGCCCGCCGCGCACGGCCGGTGCCGCTCCCCCAGTCTGCGACCTCCCGAGGGCGGACCCGGGACATCGACTCCGCGACACGCCCGGTGAATCACCCGGATGGCGCGGAACGGGCCACCTCCCGTCGGACCGTGAGCCGTCTCACACCCCCACCCCGAACGTCCCCGCCCGGCCGGATCTCATCCCCCCGGAACGTCTCCCGCCTGGCCGGATGTCATCCCGTGCGGCCGGACGCCGCTGCTCCGGACGGGCCGGAGGCAGTGCTTCCCCCTCGTGCCGCCGTTCTCCGTGAAGCCGTACATCCGGGACCGATCGGCCGGTGTCTCGCCGATTCCTCCCAAGGGCTTCTACCTCTCGTTCATGTTTTATGCGTCGCTGCTTCACCGGTCTGTGGAGTGGTCAGCGCCCAGCGCCGTGATTGTCATGCCCGCAGCCACGGTTGCGTGGTCGATTGTCGGCCACGCCGAGTTCCGGGCGAAGGGGGCGGTTCCGTGTCTCGGCCACGGTTTCTGTTTGTCTCATGGGTGGACGTCGAAAGACGCCAGGCGCCGCACGCCTGGTCGCCGGGCGCGGGTACCGCGGAAGCGGTGAGCTGGCGGCTCGTCGGCGCCAACAACCACGACCTCGGGCGCGGCCCGGAGCTCCACCGGGGCCACACCGCCTGCCACGCCGCCGTCGTACGGCTGCGCGACGGGCTGGACCGCGCGGTCCCCCTCATCACCATGGCCGCCACCTCCAACGGCACCTGGACCTGGCAACTCGCCATGGACGAACGCTGCGTGGCGGTCGCCGCCCGCGAGTTCCGGCGCCAGCGCGAATGCCGTGACAGCCTCCAGCTCTTCCTCGCCGCCGTCATCGAGGGGCAGGTGGCCGCGGGCGTGACGTACACGCGCAGGCTGCGCGGCCTGCGGCTGCCCGACGCCGTCCAGGGGAACGCCTCTTGAGTACCGTCACCACCACCACGACCGCCGCCGCGGACACCGAGGTGCCGCGCGCCACGTCCGCGTCCAAGGACCCCGCCGACCGGTTCTTCCGCGTCGGCGCCCGCGGCGCCGGAGCGCTCGTCCTGGTCACCATGACCCTGGTCGGCGTCTTCCTCGGCGTCCGCGCGAGCGAGGCCCTCGGCGGGGCCGGCGGTTCGTTCGTGACCACCCCGGCCTGGGAGCCCGACTCCCGGCACTTCGGCATCGCCGCCGTCCTGCCCGGCACCATCCTCATCGGCCTGACCGCGATCACCTTCGCCCTGCCGCTCGCCCTCGGCACCTCGCTCTACATCACCGAGTACGCGCCCCGCCGGCTGCGCAGGACCCTGGTCAGCCTCGTCGACCTGATGGCCGCCGTGCCCAGCGTGGTCTACGGCCTCTGGGGCTTCTTCTTCCTCCAGCCCCACATCACCGGCCTGGCCCGCTGGATCTCCACCTACTTCGGCTGGATCCCGGTCTTCGCGGTGGACGGCGTCGACCCGAACGACCCGCTCGCCTCCGCCACCGTCTACACCTCCTCCACCTTCATCGCCGGGATCGTCGTGGCGCTGATGGTCACCCCGATCGCCTGCTCGGTGATGCGCGAGGCCTTCGCGCAGGCCCCGCCCGGCGAACGCGAGGGTGCCTTCGCGCTCGGCGCCAGCCAGTGGGGAGTCATCCGCACCGTCGTCCTGCCCTTCGGCAAGGGCGGCATCATCGGCGGCACGATGCTGGGGCTCGGCCGGGCACTCGGCGAGACCATCGCCGTCGTCATGATCATCTCGCCGGTCTTCCTCTTCCAGCCGCACATCCTGGAGAACGGCGCCAACTCCGTCTCCGCGCTGATCGCCCTGCGCTACGGAGCCGCCAGCCCGTTCGGCATGTCCGCGCTGATGGCCGCCGGCCTCTCCCTCTTCCTGATGACCCTCGTCGTCAACTTCATCGCATCCTCCGTGGTCGCCCGCAGCCGGTCCGGAGCAGGAGCCGAGGCATGACCCTGACCACCGAAGAGCTCCGGCCGACCGCCACGGTCACGCCCGACGTCGTCCCCGACGGCCCCGGCGCGCCCGCCGAGAGCCGCCGCACCACGTCCGCCCTGCACGCCCGCGACGTCTTCGCGCTGATCGGCGCGGGCGCCGCCGCCGTGGCCCTGACATCGGTGCTCTTCGGCCGGGTGCTGCCCTTCGACGCCCCGCTCGGCTTCACCGTCTTCGCCTACCTCGCCTTCATGGCGCTGTACGCGGTGCTGATCTCCCTCGACGAGAACGGCGCCACGATCCGCGCCCGGCTCGCCCAGACGATCGTCCACGCCCTCGCCGCCCTGCTGCTCGCGGCGCTGCTCTTCATCGTGGGGTACGCCCTGTGGCGCGGCCGGGAGGCCCTGCCCCACCTGAACTTCTTCACCGAGGACATGTCCGGCACCGGACCCCTCCAGCCGATCACCGACGGCGGCATGCTGCACGCCATCGTCGGCACGCTCCAGCAGATCGGCATCTCGCTGCTGATCACGGTGCCGCTCGGGCTCGCCTGCTCGGTCTTCCTCAACGAGGTGCCCGGCCGGTACGCCACGTTCGTGCGCACCATCGTGGAGGCGATGACCGCCCTGCCGTCCATCGTGGCCGGCCTGTTCGTCTACGCCACCGCGATCCTCGCCCTGGGCCTGGACAAGTCCGGTTTCGCCGCCGCCCTCGCCCTCTCGGTGATGATGCTGCCGATCATCATCCGGGCCGCGGACGTGGTCATCCGGCTCGTGCCCGGCTCGCTCAAGGAGGCCTCGTACGCGCTGGGGGCCGGGCAGTGGCGCACGGTGTGGACGGTGACGCTGCCCACCGCACGCTCGGGGCTGACCACCGCCGTGATCCTCGGCACCGCCCGAGGCATCGGCGAGACCTCCCCGGTGCTGCTGACCTCGGGCGCCGCGACCGGCCTCAACCTCAACCCCTTCGAGGGGCCGCAGACCTCGCTGCCGCTGGCCACCTTCACGCTGGTGGCCTCGCCGGAGAAGAACATGATCGCCCGCGGCTTCGGCTGCGCCGCCCTCCTGATGGCCCTGGTCCTGCTGCTCTTCCTGGTCGCCCGCGTCATCGGCGGTCGCGGCCCCGGCCAGCTGAGCCGGCGTCAGCAGCGGCGCAGGACGGCGGCCTCGCTGCGGGACCTGGAGCGGATGGGGGGCCGCACCGGCCCGTCGGCCGCGGTACCGGGCCCACGGAGCCCGGAAGGCCCGGAGCCCGAGACCCCCGGCGCCCCGCCCGCGATCGGCTGACCACCACCACCGCCGCCGACCCGACCCGGCGCGGCACGACCGCGCCCGAGCACCCCGAACGACGCCCGCCCGTAACGACGCCCGCCCCGAACGACGCCCGCCCGTAGCGACGCACGTCCCGAACCGCCCGCTCGACCGTACGACCCGCCACCGATCAGGAGACCCTCGATGTCCGGACGCCCACCGGCATTCCCCGCGAGCGTGCTGCGGCGCACCCTGGCCGTGCTCGTCACCGCCCTCGCGCTCGTGGTGCCCGCCGCTCTGCCCGCCGCCGCCGAGAGTTACGTACCGGTCTCCGGCGCGGGCTCCACCTGGAGCCAGAACGCCCTCGACCAGTGGCGGGCCAACGTCAAGCAGTACGGGATGACGGTCAACTACAACGGCACCGGCTCCTCCGACGGACGCAACCAGTTCCGCAACGGCACCGTCGACTTCGCCGTCTCGGAGATCCCGTACGGCATCAACGACTCGGGCGTCGCCGACCCGCCGCCCTCGCGGAAGTTCAGCTACATGCCGATCGTCGCGGGCGGCACGGCCTTCATGTACAACCTGCGGATCGGCAACCGCCGGGTGACCAACCTCCGGCTCTCCGGCGAGAACGTCGCCAAGATCTTCACCGGCTCTCTCACCATGTGGAACGACCCGGCCCTGAAGGCCGACAACCCCGGTCTCGCGGCGAGCCTCCCCGCCCGTCGGATCGTGCCCGTGGTCCGCTCCGACGGCTCGGGCACGACGGCCCAGCTGACCACCTGGCTGAGCAGGAAGCACCCCGCCCTGTGGGACGCGTACTGCGGCCAGGCCGGCCGTCGCACCCCCTGCGGGCCGACCTCCAACTTCCCCGTCGTCGGCGGCAAGGGCTTCGTCGGCCAGTCCGGGTCCAACGGCGTCTCCGGCTACGTCGCCCAGGAGGGCAACCAGGGCACGATCACCTACGTCGAGTACTCGTACGCGGTGTCCACCACCGGCTTCCCGGTGGCCAAGATCCTCAACGCCAAGGGCTACTACACCGAGCCCACCGCCCAGAACGTGGCGGTCTCGCTGACCGAGGCGCGCATCAACCCCGACCTCACCCAGCGCCTCGACGAGGTCTACGACAGCAGGGACCCGCGGACCTACCCGCTCTCCAGCTACAGCTACATGATCGTCCCGACGGCGGTGGAGTCGAACTTCAACCCGCAGAAGGGCAAGTCCCTCGGCGCCTTCGCCTACTACTTCCTGTGCCAGGGACAGCAGTCGGTGGACCGGCTCGGCTACTCGCCGCTGCCCGTCAACCTGGTCCAGGCCGGTCTGACCCAGGTCCGCCGGATCCCCGGCGTGGTCGCCGAGAGCATCGACATCAGGAAGTGCAAGAACCCGACGTTCTCCAGCGACGGCACCAACACCCTCGCCAAGACCGCCCCGATGCCGCCGGCCTGTGACCTCAAGGGCGCAAGCCAGTGCGACACCGGCACCGGCGGCAACAAGACCCCCACCCCCACGGGCAGTTCCTCCGGCGGGACCGGCGGGTCGACCGGTGGTGCGACCGGCGGCACCGGGGGAGCGACCGGCGGGAGCGGCGGCGGCACCGGCGGGTCCGGAGGTACGGGCGGCACCGGCGGGACCGGGGCGACGGGCGGCTCCGGCGGAGCCACCGGCGCGGGCTCCGGCGGTACGGCGACGGGCGGCGCGACCGGCGGCGCCACGGGTGGTGCCGGCGGCACGGCGGGCGCGGGCGGAGCCGGTGCGACCGGCGGCTCCGGCGCGGCCACGGGAGGCGCCCTCGACCCCGACACCGGCCAGCCCGTCGGCGCGGGTGACACGGGCGGCACCGGGGGCGGCGCCGGCGGCGCGGCGGGTGGCGGCGGCGAGCTGTACGGCGTCCCCGTGACCACGGCCGCGAGCGTGGGCGGCGGAGTCCAGACCACCCTCATGGTGATCGGCGCCCTGATGCTGTGCGGCATCACGGTGGGCCCGCCGCTGCTGCACCGTCGCCTCGCCGCCCGCCGCGCGGGGGAGGACCCCCGATGACCGGCACACGTCCACCGCGCGGGGGCCGCCGGACGACCGGCGGCCGCCCCGCGCGCCCCGGCCGGCTGCGGACCTTCCTCGGCACCCTCTGCCTGGTACTGGTCCCCGTCGTCGCGACCGTCGGCACCGGCCTCGACCCGGCCGCCCCGCCCGCGTACGCCGCCACCGGGGACGGGTCGCCCGTCACGGTCTCCGGCACCGGCGAGTTCGCCGACCTCAAGATCACCGTCAGTCAGACCCGCAACCTCGTCAACCAGGTCGTCAAGGTGTCGTGGACCGGCGGCGCGCCCACCGTCTCCGACACCGCCTACGCCGCCGACTACCTGCAGATCATGCAGTGCTGGGGCGACGAGCGCGGACCCGCGACCGACCAGTGCCAGTTCGGCGGCTCCTCCGCGCTCGGCGCGGGCGCCGGCAACCAGGCCGCCGGCGCCTACACCAACGGCCGGCAGCTCAACTACGGCGCCCACCTCAAGGACTCCGAGAACCAGCCGCTGCCCCCGCCGACCCCGAGCGGCATCTCGTACGCGCCGTTCCGCTCGGTCACCGGCGACGACGTCAGCCCCGGCAACTGGAACGAGTTCTTCGACCTCAACAGCACCAACGAGATCCCGTACGCCCGCACCGACGCCCGTGGCGTCGGCGAGGTCTACTTCGAGGCCCAGACCGGTGTCGAGGCCCCCGGCCTCGGCTGCGGCGCCGCGATCGAGGAGCAGGGCACGGTCACCGGCCGCGGCTGCTGGCTGGTCGTCGTGCCCCGCGGCACCTCCGAGGTCGACGGCACCCCGTACACCGCCCAGTCCAGCGGCCAGCTGCAGTCCTCCCCGCTCAGCCCGGCCAACTGGAAGCACCGCGTCACCGTTCCGCTCGGCTTCGAGCCCATCGGCAGCTACTGCCCGATCGGGGCCGAGGAACGCGGCACCCTGGGCAGCGAGATGGCCGCCGAGGCCGTCACCCGCTGGCAGCCCGCCCTCTGCCGGACCGGCGCCCAGGCCATCTACGGCTACGCCCAGGTCCCCGACGAGACCGCCCGCGTCAAGCTGATGTCGGGCACGCCCGGCATGGTCTTCGTCGGCCGTGCCGCCGCCCCGTCACCGGCCGGCCGCAAGCCCGTCTACGCCCCGGTCGCCCTCTCCGGCATCACCATCGGCTACTCCGTCGAGAGCCAGGCGTCCTTCCGGGCCCCCGACGAGGTCAAGCGGCGCAACGGCACCCGGATGACGACCCTGCGGCTCACCCCGCGCCTGGTCGCCAAACTCCTCACGGAGTCGTACCGCGACGGCGTCTCGCGCTTCGCCGACAGCGTCGCGGGGAACCCCGAGAACCTCGGCCGCGACCCGGAGTTCCTCCGCCACAACCCGGAGTACGCCGACCTCGACTTCGGCGGCAAGCTGGGCGACGCCCTCGTCCCGCAGCCCCTCGCCGACACCACCCGGCAGCTGTGGGAGTGGGTCGCGCAGGACCCGGCCGCCGCCGAGTTCCTGAAGGGCACCCCCGACGACGAGGGCACCCACGGCGACCCCGGGAACGCCGGCATGAAGGTCAACCCGCACTACCGGAACGTGACCCTGCCGCTCGACTCCTTCCCCAAGAGCGACCCGTACTGCCAGGCCTTCGAGGAGCGGCCGGACTTCCCGCTCTGCATCCAGGACAAGCACCCGTACGCCACCGACATGCACGCCGCGGCGCGCGCCGCCGGCCGCGGCGACACCCTGGCCCGGACGTCCTGGGACGCGACCGCCACCCCGCCCGCGTACAAGAAGGACCCGCCGCAGCCGGCCGGCCAGCGGGCCGTGCTCGCGGTGACGGACACCGCGACCGCCGAGCGGTACGGCCTGATGCGCGCGGAACTCCTCAACGCGGCGGGGCAGTTCACGGCCCCGGACACCGCGTCCCTGACGGCCGCCGCGAACGCCCGCAAGCCGGGCCGCGAGGGGGTCAGCCTGCCGGACCCGAGCACGAAGGACCCGGCCGCCTACCCGCTCACGGTCCTCACCTACGCCGCGACCGTGCCGGCCGACCTCACCGTCGCCGAGGGCCGTGACTACGGCACCCTCCTGACGTACGCGGCCGGCGCCGGGCAGACCCCGGGCGTCGCCTCGGGCAACCTGCCGCACGGCTACGCGCCGCTCCCGCAGGCCCTCCGCGAGCAGACCCGGAAGGCCGCGCACCAGGTGACGACGGAGGCGGGCAGGACGCCGCAGACGGCGACACCGACGCCCGCGCCGACCACCCCGAAGCCGTCCACCCCGCCCAGCACAGGTGCCACGTCCGGCTCCTCCGGCACCACGTCCGGCGGCGACACGGGCGGATCCACCGGCGGATCCAACGGGTCCGGCGGATCCAGCGGGTCCGGAGGGACGGGCGGGACCGGGTCCACCGGCGGGTCGGCCGGAGCCGCGGGCCCCGGCGGCGCCGCGACGGGCGGCGGTACGGGATCCTCCGCGAGCCCCGGCGCGCCCACCACACCACCCGCGAGCGCGAAGCCCACCCCGGCGCCGCAGACCGTCACGGCCGTCGGCGCACCGACGCCCGCCTGGACGGTCGGCGCCGTGCGGAACGTGCTGCTCGTCTGCCTGATCGTCGGCGCACTCGCGGCCTTCGCCGGTCCGATGCTGCCGAGGTACCTGCCGCGTCTGGTCGCGGCCGCACGCCACCGCGTGGGGAGGTGATGCCCGAGTACGTCTGATTCGTCCGCGCCAACGGAAGTCCTGCACACGCGCACCGGGCACCACCGGAGCGCAGCCTAGCTGAGGAGAACCCCCAGTGAACAAGAAGAAGACCGGCCTCGCGTTCGCCGTGGCGGCGCTCGCGGTCGTCACCATCGGTGGTGGCCTCGCCACCGCCGACCCGGCCGGCCCCCCGCAGTTCCGCCAGCTCTCCGGCGTCGGCTCCGACACCACCCAGGACGTCATGAACGGCCTCGCCGACGTCGTCACGGTAAACGGGCAGAAGGTCATCGGCTCCTACGACGCCACGGGGTCCGCGAACATCACCACCAAGTCCGCGGCGACCAACCCCAACTGCACCATCGCCCGTCCCAACGGCTCGGGCGCCGGCCGCTCCGCGCTGCTGAACTCGCTCCAGGCGGGCAACGGGTGCCTCGACTTCGCCCGGTCCTCCTCGCTGAGCCTGGGCGCCGCCAACCCCGGCCTCACCTACGTGCCGTTCGCGGTCGACGCGGTCAGCTACGCCATCACCCCGGGCTCCGCGATCCCGCGCAAGCTGACGCTGGCCGACCTCAAGGCCATCTACCACTGCGACCCCGCCTACGTGGGCGCCGGGCCGAACTACGACATGACCGTCTACCTGCCGCAGGCCGGTTCCGGCACGCGTTCCTTCTGGCAGTCGCAGATGGGCATCACCGAGGCGGACGTCGTCGCCGGCATCTACCCCTGCATCAAGGACAAGAAGGGCACCGCCCCGGTCCAGGAGCACGACGGCCGCGTCCTCGACGACAAGTCGATCGTGCCGTTCTCGATCGCGCAGTACCAGTCGCAGTCCTCGCAGACCATCGCCGACCTGCGCGGCCGCGCCATCCTCGGCACCGTCGACGGCCTCTCGCCGACGGTCCTGAACAGCGGCTTCGGCGTGAAGCGCGACGTCTACAACGTCATCCCGACCAGCAAGGTCGGCGTCTCGCCGTGGAGCGACGTCTTCGTGGGCCCGAACTCCGGCGTCTGCAAGCAGACCTCCGTGATCAACACCTACGGCTTCGCGACCAACCCGAACTGTGGCGACACCACCAAGCAGACCCCCTGATCAGGAGCTTCTCGTGCTGAAGAACAGATTCTCCCGGGCCCTCGCCCTCGGTGTCGCGGCCGTCACCACCGCCTTCGCGGCGGGCCTCGCCACCGCGGGTTCCGCGTACGCCGCGCCCATCGGCACCCTCGACATCACCCCCGCCACCGGTGCCGACACCAGCGGCGTCTCCTTCACCACCTCGGGCGCCTGCCCGGCGAACGCCACCAACATCCTGGTCAAGGTGGAGGGTTCCGGCTTCCCGGCCGGCGGCCTCAACGTGGTCGGCAACTCGCCGATCACCACCTACCCCCAGGCCGGCAACGGCGGCATGGTCATCCCGCTGACCATGACCATGCGCGACTACGCCTCCCAGGCGGGCTTCACCACCCTCCAGGGGAAGTACGACTTCACCGTCATCTGCCGGACCGCGTTCAACGGCACGAGCCTCGGCGACTTCACCGGCGCCATGTGGTTCACGTCCAACACCACGTACCAGACGAACGACCCGGCCGTGAAGACGGACACCACCACCTCGCTCGCGGTCACCCCGGGCGGACCGGTCCAGGCGGGCACCGCGGTCACCCTGACCGCCACCGTCAGCCCCTCCGGCGCCGCCGGCACCGTGCAGTTCAAGAACGGCTCCGCCGTCCTCGGCACCCCGGTCACCGTCAACGGCGGCACCGCGACGCTGACCACGAGCAACCTGCCGGCCGGCACGCACGCGCTCACCGCCGTGTTCACCCCGTCCAACGCCTCGTACAACGGCTCCACCTCGACGGCCGTCTCCTACGAGGTCAAGCCGGCCGCGGCGACGCAGACCAGCACCGCCCTCGCGGTCTCCCCGGCGGCGAGCACCCCGCAGTACAGCCCCGTCACCCTGACCGGCACGGTCTCCCCGGCCGGCGCGGCGGGCTCGCTGAAGTTCATCGACACCGTCGGTGGCGCCGCCACCCCGCTCGGCACGGTCCCGGTCGGCAACGGCACCGCCGTCCTGACCACCTCCAGCCTGCCGGCCGGCCCGCACTCCTTCACCGCCGTCTTCGTCCCGGCCGACCCGGCCCGGTACACCGGCAGCGACTCCCACGCCATCCCGTACACCGTCGGCGCCTTCACCGGAGTCACGGCCTCGGAGACCATCACCACCACGGTCAACGCCGGCGCGCTCGTCATCAGCGTCGACAACCCGCAGGTCACGCTCCCCTCGCCGGTCCTGAACAACGACGGCGACCTGCTCACCACGGCCGGCGCCCTCAGCCCGGTCACCCTGACCGACACCCGTGCCGGCAACCCCGGCTGGACCGTCAGCGGCCAGGTCGGCGACTTCACCGACGGCGCCACCCACACCATCAACGGCCAGAACCTCGGCTGGTCCCCGAAGGTCGTCGACAAGGCGCCCGCGCAGACCGTCACCGCCGGCTCCACCGTCCCCGCGGCCTCCGGCGCGGCCCCCGCCGACTCGGGCACCGCCGGTCTGCGGTCCGCCCGCACGCTGGCCAACGGCACCGGCCTCGGCACCGCCCACATCGGCGCCGACCTCGCCCTCAACGTCCCGACCTCCACCCAGGCCGGCACGTACACCACCACCCTCACCCTCACCGCCATCTGATCCAGGCGTGAGCTCCGGGGCGGAGCCGCGCCGCGCGCCGCGCACCACCGACCGCGCGCCGGGGTTCCGCCCCGCCCCTGACTTCTGGAGAACCGCCATGACCGTGTCCCGCTCCGTCCGACGGACAGGCTCCGTCGGCCTGTTGATCTGCCTCCTCCTCACGGCCGTGTCCTTCGCGGCCGGCCCGGCC
Source organism: Streptomyces sp. CB02980 (assembly GCF_014451325.2). Taxonomy (GTDB): domain Bacteria; phylum Actinomycetota; class Actinomycetes; order Streptomycetales; family Streptomycetaceae; genus Streptomyces. Next base: position 106,177 of record NZ_JACSCH020000018.1, read on the forward strand.
CGCGCCGCCGACGGCGGCACGGACAAGAAGGCCGTCTTCGGCGTCCAGCCCGCCGGACCCGAGAAGCCCGACCAGCGGCCCCACTTCTCGTACGGGGTCACCGGCGGAGCCGCGATCCGCGACCGGATCGCCCTCTGGAACTACGGCTCGGAGCCGCTGACGCTCGCCGTCTACGCGAGCGACGCCGTCAACACCGTCGACGGCGGCTTCGACCTGCTCCCGGCGGCCGAGAAGCCCACCGACACCGGCAGTTGGATCAAGCTCGCGAAGAACAAGGTGACCGTGCCGCCCAAGGGCAACGTCATCGTCCCCTTCACCTTCACCGTGCCCCGCGACGTCACCCCCGGCGACCACACCGGAGGCATCGTCGCCTCGCTCTCCGGCACCGGCAAGGACACCAAGGGCAACCAGGTCCGGCTCGACCAGCGCGTCGGCGCCCGCGTCTACGTCCGGGTGGCGGGCGCGATCAAGCCCGAGCTCACCGTGGAGAACCTCCGCGCCGAATACCACGGCACCCTCAACCCGTTCGCGGCCGGCTCGGCCACCGTCACCTACACCGTGCGCAACACCGGCAACGTGCGCCTCGGCGCCCGCCAGGCCGTCCGCGTCAACGGCGTGTTCGGCTCCTCGGTCATCGCCAAGGGCGTCCGCGACCTCGGCGAACTCCTCCCGGGCAACGCCCTGACCGTCACCGCCGAGGCCGAAGGGGTGACCCCGCTGCTGCGCGCCTCGGCCGTCGTCTCCGTACAGCCGGTCGCCACCCGGGACGGCGTCGACCCCCGACTGCCCTCGCTGACCCGCTCGGTCCCGCTGTGGACGATGCCGTGGACGGCGCTCGCCCTGCTGCTCCTCCTCGTCGCGGTCGTCCTGTGGCGGTGGCGCCGACAGCGCGCGGACCGGCACGGCCGGGGCGGCCGGGGCGCGGCGGACGCCGGGACGGACCCGAGTCCGAAGAACACCCCCGAGAACCCGTACAAGGAGCTCATCGTGCAGTTCACACGCCTCCCCAGGCGGACGGCGGCCGGTGTGGCCCTCGCCGCGGCGACGGCCCTCGCCGGTGTCGGCGTCCTCACCGTGCCCACGGCCACGGCCGCCCCGGTGGGCACCGCCGCCGTGACCCCGGGCCAGGGCACCGACGACAGCAGCATCTCCCTGACCACCTCGGGCGCCTGCCCGGCGCCCGCCACCAACGTCCTCGTGAAGGTCACCGGCAAGGGCTTCCCCGCCGAGGGCAAGAACGTCGTCGGCAACGCGCCGCTCACCACCTACCCGCAGGACCCCGGCGGCACCGGCTTCATCGTGCCGCTGACCATGACCATGCGGGACTACGCCAACGAGGCCGGGTTCACCACCCTCGAAGGCCGGTACGACCTGACGGTCGTCTGCCGCAAGGCGTTCGGCTCCGAGACGTACGGGGACTTCACCGGCTCCCTCTGGTTCACCTCCGACACCGTCTACCAGGACACCGACCCGGGCGGCCCGAACCCCACGGGCACCCCGACCGGTACGGCCACCCCCACCGGCACGGCCACCCCGACCGGGACCGCCACCCCGACGCCCACGGCGACGGACACCCAGAGCCCCACCCCGACCGCCACTCCGACGGACACGGCCTCGCCCTCCGACTCGCCCACGGGCTCCCCCTCGGCGACCGCCACCGCCACCGGTGGTGACAGCGTCGGCATCTCCACGAGCATCCCGCCGAGCGCGTCCGCGTCGAGCACCGATCCCGGCACCTCCGCCGCGGGCGGCGGCTCCGGCTCCGGCGGTTCGACGGGCTCCGGCGGTGCCTCCGGCTCCGGCGGCACGGGCGGCGGCAACGGCGGCGGCGGTCTCGCCGACACCGGCTCCGACCCCCTCCTGCTCGGCCTGCTCAGCGCCGCCCTGCTGGTCGCCGGCGCCCTCGCCGTCCGGTGGGCGCGCCGCCGCGGACTGATCACCTTCGGCCCCCACTGACGTACGGAGCACACGCGATGACAGCCACCCCCACCCCGGTGGACGTGCGTCCCGCCACCCCCGGCCCGGTGGACGTGCGTCCCGCGCCCACCGGGCCGGGGAAGCCGGGCGCCTCCCCGGCCCCGGCCGGGCGCGCGCCCCGCACCAGCCCGCTGTGGGCCTTCGGCGGCACCCTGGCCATCCTCGGCGCGCTGCTCCTCGGCTTCGTCGCCGAGGTCGGCCCGCTCGGCCACCTCCGCCACGAACGGGACCTCCGCGTCGGCTACGCCGACGTCCGCTCGTCGCTGGCCAACGCCACCACGCCGATCGGCGCGACCACCGAACCGGGCATGCCCATCGCCCTGCTGACGATTCCGCAGCTCGGCGTGAAGGAGGTGATCCGGGAGGGCAGCTCCGCGGAGGTGCTGTCCGCCGGCCCCGGGCACCGCCGTGACACGGTGCTGCCCGGACAGGCGGGCCTCAGCATCGTCATGGGCCGCCGGGCGGGATACGGGGGACCGTTCCGGCATCTGGCGACCCTCCAGCCCGGCGAGACCATCAAGGTCACCACCGGTCAGGGCGAGCACAGCTACCGGGTCAGCGGCGTCCGGCGCGCGGGCGATCCGCGGCCGCCGGCCCTCCGGGCAGGGACGGGCCGGCTCACCCTGATGACCGCGACCGGTTCCCCGTACCGGCCCGACGGGGTCCTCCAGGTCGACGCCGACCTGATCACCCCGCCGCAGCCGGGCGCCGTCCCCGCCTTCCGCTTCGGCCGCGTCCCCGCCGACGAACTCCCGCTCGCGGGACAGCCCTCGTCGTGGCTCCCGCTGGTCCTGTGGTCGCAGGCCGTGCTGCTCGCCGCGGCCGGTCTCGTCTGGGCACGGTCGCGGGTGCCCCGCGTCCACGTCTGGCTGGTCGGCTTCCCGGTCCTGGTCGCGCTCGGCCTCACGGTCGGCGACCAGGTGGCGCTCCTCCTTCCCAACCTCCTGTAAGGACAGTCGTGGCTTCCCATCTGGACGCACGTTCCCTCTCCGCCTGGTTCGGCACCCGCAAGGTCCTCAACCGGGTCTCGCTGACCATGCCGGCCGGCCGGGTCACCGCGCTCATCGGGCCCTCCGGCTGCGGCAAGTCGACCTTCCTGCGCATCCTGAACCGGATGCACGAGCTGATCCCGGGCGCCGAGCTCGCCGGCGAGGTGCTCCTGGACGGCGACGACATCTACGCCCGGGGGCGCCGTCTCACCGAGGCCCGACGCAACATCGGCATGGTCTTCCAGAAGCCGAACCCGTTCCCCGCGATGTCGGTGTACGACAACGTCACGGCCGGTCTGAAGCTGACCGGGACCCGGGTGGCGGCGGCCGACCGGGACGACCTCGTGGAGGAGTGCCTGACCCGGGCGGGTCTGTGGAAGGAGGTCCGCGACCGGCTGCGCCAGCCGGGCGGCGCGCTCTCCGGCGGACAGCAGCAGCGTCTGTGCATCGCCCGCTCGCTGGCGGTCCGGCCGCGCATCCTGCTGATGGACGAGCCGTGCTCGGCGCTCGACCCGACGTCGACGCGGCGCATCGAGGAGACCATCCGCGACCTTGCGGACGAGGTGACGATCGTGATCGTCACGCACAACATGCAGCAGGCGGCCCGGGTCTCCGACCAGTGCGCCTTCTTCCTCGCCGAACAGGCGACCCCGGGCGTGATCGTCGAACACGGCCCGACGGACGCCATGTTCTCCAGCCCCCGCGACCGGCGGACCGCGGACTACGTGGAGGGGCGCTTCGGCTGACGTCCGCCTGAGCCGTGACGTCCGCCTGAGCCGCTGACGTCCGCCTGCGCCGCCGACCACCGTCACCGCCGATCCCGGCCACCGAAGCCCGAGGGCCCGTACGCGCCGCATGGACGCGTACGGGCCCTCGGGGCGTTCCGCCGGGGTGGTCAGTACGTGAGGACGGCCGGGTCCGAGACGCTCGCAGTGCCCGTCTCCACGTGGCCCGCGAGGCGGCGGACGTAGTCCGTGCTCGCGGAGGACGTGACGGTGACGTCGTACCAGTGGTGGGCCGCGGAGACGGCGACGCTGTGGGTGACCGTGGCGCCCTTCGCGACGGAGAGCGTCTTCTGGGCGCCGCCGTAGGCGTTGACGAGGGTCACCGTCGCGGTCGTGCCCGCGTTGGTGAACGTCAGGTCCAGCGAGCCCGTGGTGGCGTTGTGGCGCGCCGTGACCTCGGGGACGGCCGTCTTGCCGGGGGAGCGGAAGCGGCGGACGAAGCCGTTGGGGCCGTGGACCGTGAGGTCGGTGACGCCCTTCGAGTACGTCGTGTTCCAGGTGTCCGCGATCGACTTGCCGGCCTCGGTCGTGTAGGTCCAGGGCGCGTCGGTGCGGTTGGCCGAGGTCACGTAGAACTGGGCGCCCGCCGAGGGCCCGCCGCCGAAGCTGAGACGGAACTTGCCCGCCGCGGTGTCGGCGGCGCCGTCCACGAACGGGGCGTACTTCAGCGGGCGGGTGGGCTTGGCGCCGCGCTCCTGGCGGGGCATGGTCCCGGTCGCCGGGGCGGTGGCGAGGAAGTCGGGGTGACGGTTCTTGTCCGGCGGGAAGTAGCCGGACGTCGGCGGCAGCGCGGCCGCCGAGGTGTCCGTCCGCGAGAAGTCGAAGGCGGAGGTCAGGTCGCCGCAGACGGCCCGCCGCCAGGGCGAGATCTGGGGCTCCTGCACCCCGAAGCGCTGCTCCATGAAGCGGATGACCGAGGTGTGGTCGAAGGTCTCGGAGCAGGTGTAGCCGCCCTTGGACCAGGGCGAGACCACGAGCATCGGGACGCGCGGGCCGAGACCGTAGGGGCCGGCCACGTAGCCGGTCTTGCCCGCGAAGTGGTCGAGCCCGGTCGCGACGGTGGAGAGACCCTGCGCGGCGGAGCCCGGGACGTACGGCGGGACGACGTGGTCGAAGAAGCCGTCGTTCTCGTCGTACGTGATGAACAGGGCCGTGCGGGCCCACACGTCCGGGTTCGAGGTCAGTGCGTCGAGGACCTGCGAGATGTACCAGGCGCCGTAGTTCGCCGGCCAGTTGGAGTGCTCGGAGAAGGCCTCCGGGGCGGCTATCCAGGAGATCTCGGGCAGCCGGCCGCCCTGCACGTCGGCGCGAAGCCGGTCGAAGAAGCCCTCGCCGGCCTTGGCGTTCGTGCCCGTACGGGCCTTCTCGAACAGCGGGTCGCCGGGCTGGGCGTTGCGGTACGTGTTGAAGTACAGGAGCGAGTTGTCGCCGTAGTTGCCGCGGTAGGCGTCGTTGATCCAGCCCCAGGAACCGGCCGCGTTCAGCCCGTCGCCGGTGTCCTGGTAGATCTTCCAGGACACCCCGGCCGCCTCCAGGCGCTCCGGGTAGGTCTTCCAGCCGTAGCCCGCCTCGGCGTTGTTGAGGACCGGGCCGCCGCCGGTGCCGTCGTTGCCGGTGTGGCCGGTCCACAGGTAGTAGCGGTTCGGGTCGGTCGAGCCGATGAACGAACAGTGGTACGCGTCGCAGATGGTGAAGGCGTCGGCGAGCGCGTAGTGGAACGGGATGTCCTCGCGGGTGAGGTACGCCATCGTGGCCTTGGTCTTGGCCGGTACCCAGTTGTCGTACTTGCCCTTGTTGAAGGCGCTGTGGCCGCCCGCCCAGTCGTGGTTGAGGCCCTGGAGGAACTCCATGCCGAGCTTCGCGCTCTCCGGACGGAAGGGCAGCGTGACCTTGCTGCCGTCCGACTGGTTCCAGACCGACTTTCCGCTGGGCAGGGTGACCGGGCGGGGGTCGCCGAAGCCGCGTACGCCCTTCATCGACCCGAAATAGTGGTCGAAGGAACGGTTCTCCTGCATCAGGACGACGATGTGCTCGATGTCCTGGATCGTGCCGGTGGAGCCTTGCGCCGGAATGGCGGCGGCGCGCGCGATGCTCTCCGAGAGCATGGTCAGCGCGGCGGTGCCGCCGGCGAGTTGAAGGAACCGGCGACGGTCGAGGTCGGCCATGGGGGAGTTCTCCTCCGGGTCGAGACGGGCACGGGTGGGGGTGCGCGTGCGGTGGCCGGGTGGACCGGCCGATGGGCGCCCCAAGGAGAGCGCCCGCGAACCACCGGCCGGGGGCCGTTCCATGACTGCCCGTCGTACGGCAGACGAATCCCCCGTGCCCGAACGGAAGAGCTCACAAGCGAACGCCCCCGGTGGTCGATGACCAACGGGGGCGTACGTGAACCGACAGAAAACTACTCGACGACGAGGTCGACCTTGATGTTGCCGCGGGTCGCCTTGGAGTACGGGCAGAACGCGTGGGTCTTCTCCAGGAGGGACTTGCCCGCCTCGCCCTGGAGGTGGTCCGGGAACTCGGCGCGCATCACGACCGCGAGGCCGAAGCCGCCGTCCGCGGCGTCCTTGCCTATGGAGACCTCGGCGGTGATCGAGGCGTCGGAGATGTCGATCTTCTCCTGGCGGGCGACCAGGTTCATGGCGCTGGCGAAGCAGGCCGCGTACCCGGCGGCGAAGAGCTGCTCGGGGTTGGTGCCCTGACCGTTGCCGCCGAGGGCCTGGGGGTGGGCGAGGGGAAGGTCGATGTGGCCGTCGGAGCTGACGGCGCGGCCCTCGCGGCCGTTGGCGGTGGCGACAGCGGTGTAGATCGCGTCCATGGTGTCCGTTCCTGTCCTCGGGGTGTGCTGCGGTGGCTCTCTATTAATAGCGCACGATTCAGTTGTGCACAACTCAATCGCGTGTGAGGTGTCCTCGCGTATCCTGGAGCCATGGAGACGCTCGACACCGTCCCGGACGAGGACTTCCTCCGGCTCGACCACCAGATCTGCTTCTCGCTGCACGCGGCGACCCGCGCGTTCAACGGCGTCTACCGCGAGGCGCTCAAGGAGCTGGGGCTCACCTACCCCCAGTACCTCGCCATGCTGGTGCTCTGGGAGCACGGCGAGCTGCCCGTGAAGGGGATCGGGGAGCGCCTTCGGCTCGACTCCGGAACCCTGTCCCCGCTGCTCAAGCGCCTGGAGACGGCCGGATACGTCGAGCGGCGCCGCAGCCCCGAGGACGAGCGGTCCGTCACCGTGCGGCCCACCGCCGAGGGGACCGCGCTGAAGGAGAAGGCCCGCGACGTGCCGCGCCGGATCGCCACCGCGACGGGCCTCGACCTCGCCGACATCCGCGACCTGCGGGAACGCCTCGATGCCCTGGCCGTCCGGCTCGACAGCGTCGACCCGGACGACCTGAACGTCTGCCGCTAGGGCCTGTCCGGCGGATCGGGGTCGGACAGGCCCTGGACGGCTCTCACGGCGCGGTGATCACAAGCGCCGCGTTGTGGCCGCCGAACCCCACCGACGTGGACACGGCGAGCCGCAGCCGGGCCGTGCGCGCCGTCGTCGGGACGTCGAGGTCGATGCCCTCGCCCGGCTCCGCGAAATTGGCCGTCGGAGGCACCGTGCCCTCCTCGATCGACAGCACCGTGAGCACCGCCTCCACGGCGCCCGCCGCACCCAGCAGATGCCCGGTCACGCCCTTCGTCGACGTCACCGGCGGCCGGTGCGGCAGCAGCTCCGCCAGGACCGCCGCCTCCACCGCGTCCCCGCGCGGCGTCCCCGTCCCGTGCGCGTTGACCAGGTCGACGTCCCCGGGCGAAGCCCCCGCCTCGGCGAGCGCGCCCCGCACCGCGGCCGTCAGACCCGAACCGTCCGGCCGGGGCGCCACCACATGGTGCGCGTCGGACGTCGCCCCGTAACCGCTGATCAGCGCCCTGGACCGGGCCCCCCGCGCCGCCGCGTCCGCCGGCCGCTCCAGGACCAGGAACCCCGCGCCCTCCGCCATCACGAAGCCCGACCGGTCCACGTCGAACGGCCGGAGCCCGCCCGCCGGGTCGTCGAAGCGGCGGGACAGCGCCCGGAGCCGGTCGAAGCCCGCGATGTAGAACGGGCTCAAGGAGGCCTCCGCCCCGCCCACCAGGACGAGGTCGCAGCGCCCCAGGGCCAGCAGGTCGAGCGCCACACCGATCGCCGACGCCCCCGCCGCACACGCGGTGGTCACCGCCAGCGACGGGCCCCGGACGCCGAACTCCACCGCCAGCTGAGCCGCCACCGCGTTCGGCAGCGCGCCCGGCACCGCGAACGCCGACATGTCCCCGGGACCCTCCGTCCGGAGCGCCTCCCGCTGCGCCTCGTACGTGAGGACCCCGCCGGCCCCGATCCCGGCGACCACCCCGACCCGCGCCCCGTCCCAGCCGCCCGGGTCGAGACCGGCGTCGGCGAGCGCCTCCCGCGCCGCGCACAGCGCGAGCGCCGCACTGCGGTCGGGCCGCCGCGCCACCGCCGCCCGCCCGAGACCCCCGGGAGGCTCGGGCGCCCGGCAGGCCAGGTAGGTGAGACCGTCCCGCTCCTCCCGTACGGAGGTGGGCTTCCCCACACGTACGGTCTCCCAGGTCGTCGCCCGGTCCGCGCCCGCCGGCGTGAACAGCCCGACCCCCGTGACGGCCGCCCCGCGGCCGGGGCCCGGTCCGCCGCCGCGCATCAGACCGTCCCCGCGTGGACGGCGACCAGGCGCTCGATCGCGGCGACGGTGGGCGCCGCGTACAGCTCCTCCTCCGGCACCGGGACACCCCGCTCCTTGCGCAGGACCAACGCCAGCTCGGTCAGCAGGAGCGAGTCGAGACCGGCCTCCTCGCGGCTCGCCTCCGGAGTGACGTCCTCCGGGTCGAGACCCAGCGAGACCAGCAGGTTCTTCAGTTCGTCGAAGGTCATCGGGCTTCCTTGCAGGTCGGAGTGGGGGCGAGGCGGGGGATGCGCGAGGCGGCCGCGCGCGCGTGGTTCAGGCCGAGCAGTACGCACACGTCCGTCAGGAGCGGTACGTGATAGGCGAGCGGCCTCGGCCCGGCCTGGTCCGGACGGGAGACGAAGCTCCCGTCGGGGCGCTGCCGTTCGAGCAGATGGCGCACCGCGCGCTCCGTCGCGCCCACGGCGGACGGCACGGCCGGCGTCCGGGCCACGGCGATCAGCGCGTACGCGGTGCTGATCGGATCGCTCGGATCGGACGGCACATGACCCCAGCCGCCGTCCTGGTTCTGGGTGTCGACCAGCCGGGCCACCGCCCGCGACCGGGCCCGCGCGACCTCGGTCCCCGCCGGGTGGCCGGGAGCCACGGCGTGGAACGCGTCGTACGCGAGGACCGTACGGAACAGGGCGTTGCTCTCGTTGAGACTCCAGCTGCGCTCGAAGGGCCCCGCGGTCTCCTGCCGGGCCGCCATGAACCGGACGGCGGCCTCCACGACGGGCCGGTGGGCCGGATTCGGGGCGAGCGCGTTCACCGCCGCCGCCGTTATCGCCACCTCGGAGGCCGTGCCGGACTCGAAGGTCGGGAAACCGTCGTCCTCGCCCCGCCGGGCCAGCAGATACCGCTCGCCGGCCGCCACCTCGTCGCCGCGCTCCGGGGCCGTCGCACGCAGGAAATCCACGCAGTACGAGGTGTCGTCGACGTCGCTCTGGGCGACCCCGCGGTCGAAACCCCAGCCACCGTCGGGATTCTGGCGTTCCGTCAGAGCCGCCGCGAGGGCCCGCAGGGTGTACCTGGGGGCCCCCGCCCCGGCCAGGGCGAGGCCGCCGGTCGCCGTCGCGAACACGTCCATGCCGGTGATGAACGGCAGCCCGCCGTCCTCGCGGAGCAGCCCGCGCAGCTCCGCCGCCCGCGCACCCACGGCCGCCGCGTACCGGGGCCGGTGCCGGAGTGCGAGCAGGGCGAGGATCCGGGCGAGATGGTTGCCGTACGGGGGCGGGCCGGGCAGCGAGCAGGGCGCGAGCGCGCGCCAGTCGTCCTCGGTGACGAGCCGGGGCACGCCGGTGCCGAAGGCGTACAGGACCTTCAGGGCGGCCATCTCCGTGACCAGCCAGCGCTGTTGGCCACGCGCCTCGAAGACGCGTCCGGGGGAGGGGAGGGCGGGGAACGGATGGGCGCCGAGCTCCGCGAGCACCGTCTGGAACATCAGTCTCTTGCGCCCTGCGGTGAAGTGGTCGAAGCCGCCGAGCAGCCTGGTCAGCGCGGCCGGCCCGTCCACGTACTCGCCGAGCGCCGCGCGGGCCGCGGCCTCCTGCACGGGGTCGGGGGCGCCCTCGTCCACGGCGGTCTTCAGCCGCCGCATGAGCCGTTCCTGGGCGTCCGGATCGACTCCGGTCACCGTGAGCAGCCGCAGCGCGAGGGCGGACTCCAGGATCCGGCTGTCGCAGGGCGCGCGGAGCAGCCCGTCCGCCCCGGCGGCCGCCACCAGGCGGGTGGCGAGCCGGGCCCGGGCCCGGTCGAGCCGGCCGGTCACGGACGGAACGCCCGGCGGGGGGCCGGGCGCGGGGCCCGGGACGGCGAGCGAGGCACCGGTCAGGGGCGGCGCGCAGTACGTCATGGTGGGGGTGTCCTTCGTCGGTGTCGGTGAGAGGGAGGGGCGGCCGTCGGGCGGGGCGGCTCCGGGCGGGGCGGCGGTCGGACCGGGCGGCGTGGGAGGGGGCAGCGCGCGACGGGGGCCGCGGTCAGAGGGGGAAGAGCCGCCGTACGGCCTCCGCGCCCGCCGGGACCAGCGGGGTGTAGCCGCCCGTCATGACCGCGAGCGGTGCGACGAAGCCGCACCAGGCGATCTCCCGGGGATCGGGGCGGGGCGCGCGGTCCGCCACCCAGCGGTGGACGGCGAGGAAGCAGTCGCCGTGCGGATCGTCGACGCGGATCCGGTACGCCTCGGTGAGGCCGGCCACCGTCGACCAGCCCAGCTCCTCCCGGAGCTCCCGGAGGGCAGCCTCGTGGTACTCCTCGCCGGTCCGCACCGCACCGCCCACCAGGACGTCGTAGTGGTCCGGGTAGGCCGGGGCCGTGGTGGTCCGCCGGTAGAGGAGGACCCGGCCGGCGCGGTCGGTGCAGACGGTGGCCGCGTACCGGCGGAGGAGTCCGGCCGGCTGGCCCTCCGCCCGGCCGCCCTGGGCGACGACCCGGTCGCCGGGATCGACGTAGTCGACCCGCTCGGACGGCTGCGCGTTCACGAACGCTCGCGGACGCGCGCGTGCAGCGGGCCCGCCGGGCGCAGGTTGATGCCGAAGACGGCCTCCCCGGCCGGTGCGGTCGTCTCGACGGTGAACCGCGCGAGCAGCGCGCCGAGCAGCGACTCCATCTCCCGCATCGCGAACCGGGTGCCCAGGCAGGCGCGCGGGCCGATGCCGAACGGGAGGTACGCGCCCGGCGGCAGCGGCGCCCGGGCGGGGAAGCGGTCCGGGGCGAACGTCTCGGGCTCCGGCCAGACGTCCGGGTCGCGATGGGTGAGGTACGGGCAGACGAGGAGGTCCGTACCGGCGGGGATGCGCCAGCCGTCGACGAACTCGTCGGCCGGGCTGTGGCGGGGCAGCAGCCAGCCCGTCGGGTAGAGCCGCAGAGTCTCGGAGAGCACCGCCTCGACGGCCGCCGAACCACCGGCGGCCGCGTCGCCCGCCGCCCGCTCCATGAGCGCGGGATGCCGGTCGAGCAGTACGAAAGCCCAGGTCAGCGTGCGCGCGCTGCTCTCGTACCCGGCGACGAGCAGCGTCACGAGCTCGTCCCGGATCAGCCGGTCCGTGTACGCCGGGTCCGTCTCGGCGGCGTCGAGCAGCCGGTGCAGCACGCTCGGTCCTCCGGCGCCCCCGCGGTGCCGGGTCCGCGCCTCGGCCAGGGCCCGCAGCACCCGGTCGTCCAGGGCGGCGAGCGCGGCCCCCACCTCCGGCGGGAGGGCGGCGGCACCGCCCACGTCGGCGGGGAGCGCGGCCACGATGTCCTGCACGGCCGCCAGGTCGACGTACGTCTCGTGGTCGAGGGGATGGTCGGTCAGCGAGCGCCAGATCGTGTCGACGGTGAAGAACTGCACGTCCTCGGCGATGTCCGTCGGCTCGCCCCGACGGGCCCGGTCGGCCCAGCGGTCGACGACGGAGGCCGTCGCACCGGTGATGTGGTGCTCCCAGCGCTGGATGCCACGACCGGTGAACATCGCCTGGAGCAGCCGCCGTTGGGACCGCCAGGCCTCGCCCGTGGCGGACAGCATCCCGTCCCCGAGCAGGGGTTTCGCCCGGTGCGAGCGTTTGACGAAACGGTCGCCGCCGACCCCGAGGACCTGGTGCACATGCCTCGGCTCGGTGATGAGGACCGCCGCGCGGCCGCCCCGGCGGAAGCCGGTGAGCCGGCCCGGTGTGTGCGCCCGGCGCAGCAGGTCGATCAGCGGGGCTCCGGAGGCGGTCCAGGCCGTCACGGTGCCGTCGTCGAGGAAGTCGGGGAGCATGCCATCCGTCACGCATTGCGATTGCATGATGACGTATCGTAGCGCCCTGTGCGATCTTCAGATCCAGTTCGATCTTCCGGCTCCCTGCCCCTCTCGGTGCTCGACCGGCTCTCCCTCGACGTGGCGGCGCTGCACACGGCGGACTCCGCGCTGCACCTCGGCGGCCTGGTCGTCCTCGACGGCGAACCACCCTCCCGGGCCCGTCTGTCGGACCATCTGAGACGCCGCCTCGACCGGCTCCCGGAGCTCCGCCACCGGCTGGCGGGGAGCGCCGGGCGCCCGCGCTGGGAGCCGGACCACCGGTTCGAACCCGACCGTCACCTGTACGAGCTAACCGGCTCCACGGACCTGTCGGCGGTCGCCGCCGAGTTGCTGCGGCAACCCCTGCCGCGGGACCGCCCCTTGTGGGGGCTCTGGCTCGTCCACCGGGCGGGCGGCGGATACGGGCTCTGCTACCGGGCCCATCACGCCTTCCAGGACGGGGCCGCCGCCGTCGCCACCCTGGAACTCCTCCTCGGCCCCGAGGAGTTGCCGCGCCCCCGGGCTCTCGCCTTCCGGCCGCCCCGGCCCGTGGCCTGGGCGGCCGTACTGCCCGAGTTCCGGCCGCCGCGCCGGAACACCTGGTGGTCCGCCCTCGGCACCCCGCCCTCCCAGGCGTACGCCGCCGGGTTCGCCGACATCGACACGGCCAGGCTCCACGCCCTCGGGCGACGGGTCGGGGCCACCGTCCCGCAGTTGTGCCTGGCCCTGACGGCCGAGGCACTGCGCGCCTGGCACCCGCACGACTGGCACCCCGGCGGCCCGGGGCACGGCCGGGGGCTCCGCACCAACCTCGGCATCGGCGTCCGCGACCCCGGCGACCCCCGCCCCCTCCTCGGCAACAGGGTGGCCGTCGCCGGGATCGACCTCCCCTGCGGCGAGCCCGACCCGGCCCGGCGGCTCGACCTCATCGGCCGGGCCCTCGACCCCGCACGGCTCGGCCGCCTCGCGGACGCGCACCGGGTGATCCTGCGGAAACTTCCGTACCGGGTCGGAAGGCTGGCGCTCGCGCGGAGCGTCGACGCCCGCAGCACGCCGCTGAGCGTCGCCGACCTGAGGGTACGGCGCCCCCTGGGCTTCGACGGCGCCCCCGCCACCGGGGTGTACGCACTGCCGGTCATGGTCCCGGGCCAGCCCCTTTTCGTCGCCTGGACCGTCCACCGGCGCCGCCTCCACGTCACCTTCCTCACCGACACCGCGCTCGCGGGCGCCGAGCGGCTGCCGGGGGCCTGGCTGGCGGCACTTGAGGGGTACGAGGCGGCGTCGGAGGCACCACGCGAGCCGCTCGCCGCGCGGTAGGCGCGGCGAGCGGCTCGTGGCAGGCGCCGGGGGATCGGTCAGGAGCGGGGGACCTTGCGGAGCAGGGTCAGGACCACGGCCGCCGTCACCAGGGCGAACACCGCGCTCAGGGCCGAGGCCGAGTGGAGGGCCGTCGTGAAGGCCTCCCGGGCCTGCTCCCGCAGCCCCTCGTCCGGCAGGGCAAGGGCCGCGCCCACGCTCTCGTGGGCCGCGGCGGGCGCGTCCGCCGGGATGCCGCCCCGGTAGACGGCGACCGCCACACTGCCGGTGACCGCGATGCCCAGGGCGAGCCCCAGGTCGTAGGCCGTCTGGCCGGTCGCGGCCGCCGCGCCCGCCTTCTCGGCCGGGGCGGTGCCGACCGCGAGGGCCGTTCCCAGGACGCTGATCGGGGCCGCGCCGAACATGATGACCGCGAGGCCGAGGGCGGCCACGGTCACCCCTTCGGCCAGGGCGATCACCGCGTACCCGGCCAGCGAGATCAGGAGCCCGCCGGCGAGGACGTACGCCGGGCGGATCCTCCGCGCCACGAAGGGGGTCAGCTGCGAGCCGGCGATCAGCCCCGCCGCTCCGGGCAGCAGCCACAGTCCGGCGTCGAGCGGCGGCAGTCCGGCGACCGCCTGGAGGTACTGCGGGACCAGGTACTCGACGCCGTTGAGCGCGGTCATGCCCAGGAGCAGCGTGAGCAGGGCGCCGGTGAAGGCCCGGTTCTTGAACAGCCGCAGGTCGAGGAGCGGGGACTCCAGACGGTGCTGGCGGCGGACGAAGAGGGTCGTGAAGGTCAGTCCCAGGGCGAAGGCGATGCCCGCCTCGGCCGTCGGGCCGTGCGCGGCGAGGGACTTGACGCCGTACACCAGCGGCAGGACCGCGAGGAGGAAGAGCAGCACGCTCGCCGGGTCGAGACGCCCGGGGTTCGGGTCGCGGTACTCGGGGAGCAGCAGCGGCGCCGTGACCAGCGCGATCAGCATGACCGGCAGGCCCATCAGGAAGACCGAGCCCCACCACCAGGAGTCGAGCAGTACGCCGCCGATCACCGGTCCGATCGCGAGCCCGACCGAGAGGGCGGTCACCCACATCGCGATGGCGGTGGCCCGCTGCCGGGCGTCCGCGAACATGTGGCTGATCAGGGCGAGCGTGGAGGGGAGGACCGCCGCCCCGGCGATGCCGAGGAGGGCGCGGGCCGCGATCAGCGTCCCGGCGTTCGGGGCGTACGCGGCGAGGACGGAGGCGAGCAGGAAGCCGGCCGATCCGGCCATCAGGAGCTTGCGGCGGCCGAGCCGGTCACCGAGCGTTCCCATGATCACGAGGGTGGCGGCGGTGAGGAAGCCGTAGATGTCGGTGATCCAGAGCAACTGGGCGCCGCTGGGCCGGAGATCGGCCGAGAGGTACGGGGTGGCGAGCCACAGCACACCGAGGTCGGCGGTCATCAGGGTGACGGGGAGGAGGAGGACGGCGAGGCCGAACCACTGGCGGGCTCCGGCCCGGGGCGGTGTCGCGGTGTTCTCCGCGAGGGTCGTGGTCATCGTGCCGGCTCCTCGTTCACGGTGTGCTCGGTGGCGGTGGCGGTGGCGGTGTGCTCGGTGGTGGCGGTCGCGATCGCGGTCGCGGCGGTGGTGGCGGTCGCGCCGAGAAGTTCCTCCGCCAGGGTCCGATCGGCCTCGTCCAGCAGTTCGGTGACCCGGGCCGCCCGCAACTCCGCAGGGATCCCCGAGAGTTCGGTGCCGTGCAGGACCCGGAGGGCGGCGTCCGGGAGTCCGCAGAACTCGGAGATGCCGGTCACCAGCATCAGACCGAGCGCGTCGGTCATGCCGAGCCGCTCGATCTCCTCGGGCGTCCCGCCCATCAGGGCCAGCCAGAGCAGCCTCTTCCCGGCCAGCCGGGGGCGGCTCCGGCCGTACGCGAAGCCGTAGTTCCAGACCCGGTCGATCCAGCCCTTGAGGATGGCCGGCGGGGTGAACCACCAGACCGGGAAGACGACCACGATGTCGTCGGCGGCCAGGATGCGGTCCATGTGGGCGTGGACCTCGGGGGAATAGGCCTTCTCGCGGTTCTCCCAGTCCGGCTCGTCCTCCGGGCGGAGCACCGGGTCGAACCCCTCGGCGTACAGGTCGAGTACGTCGACGGTGCCGCCCTCGTCCTTGAGGCGGGCGTGCAGCCTGGCGGCGACCTGGGCGGTGAGCGAGTCGGTACGGGGGTGGGCGAGGACGAGGAGCGTGTGAGCTGCCATGACCTGGGGTTCCTTCACATGGGTGGGGAGGGGCGTGGGCGCGTTCGGGGGGCGGGGCGGGCCTGGAGTGGTCGCGGGCCCGCCCTTGGGTGGCCGGCACCGGGGCCGTCAGAGGCCGAGGCCGGAGCCGCCGCTCGCGTCGATGTTCTGGCCGGTGACCCAGCGGGCGTCGTCGGAGGCGAGGAAGCCGACGACATCGGCCACGTCGCCCGGCTGCCCGACCCGGTTGAAGACCGAGAACCCGGCGGCGTGCGCCTTGGCGGCGGGGTCGGCCATCCACGGGTGGATGTCGGTCTCGATCGTGCCCGGCGAGACCGCGTTGACCGTGATGTCCCGGGAGCCGAGGGTCTGGGCCAGGGTCAGGGTCAGCACCTCGACGGCGCCCTTGGCGGCGGCGTACGAGGTCATGCCGGGGAAGGCGACCTTGGTGACTCCGGAGGAGATGTTGATGATCCTGCCGCCGTCGCGGAGCCGGTCGAGGCCCTTCTGGATGATGAAGAACGGCGCCTTGGCGTTGACCGCGAACACCCGGTCGTAGTCGGCCTCCTCGACCTCGTGGATCAGGCCGGGCCCGGCGATCCCGGCGTTGTTGACCAGGATGTCGAGACCGTGGTCGCCCTCGGTCTCCGCGTCGAAGGCCGCCCAGAGGGCGTCGGCGTCGCCGGGGACGCCCAGTTCGGTGCGGACGGCGAAGGCGGAGCCGCCGGCCGCCTCGATCGCGGCGACCGTCTCCTTCGCGGCCGTCTCGTTGCTGGCGTAGTGGACGCCGACCCGGGCGCCGTCCGCGCCGAGGCGGAGGGCGATCGCCCGGCCGATGCCGCGGCTGCCGCCGGTGACGAGGGCGGTCTTGCCGGCGAGGGGCTTGTTGCTGCTCATGTCCTGCTCCTTGGTGTTCCGTGTGTCGCTTCCTGCTGACAGGGATGACTCTGGCGGCCGGCTGTTCGGGAACGGCTCGGGTTCTGTTCGGGCCGGGTTCGGGTGGGGAGCGGGCCGGGTTCGGGTGCGGAGCGGGCCTGTTCGGGCCGGGCCCGTCCTGGACGAAGGGGGGCCGCGGGGGCCTGCTCGGACCGGCTCGGGCGGGTGATCGACGCCGGGTTACGGTGGCCGTATGCGATTCGCGGTGCTGGGGGAGACGGCCGTACGGACCGAGGACGGCACACCCGTCCGGGTCCCCGAGCTCAAGGTGCGGGCCCTGCTCGCCGCGCTCCTTGTCGACGCGGGCCGACCGGTCTCCGCGTTCCGGCTCGTCGACGACCTGTGGGGCGACGAGCCGCCCGGCAACCCGCTGCGGGCCCTCCAGGCCAAGGTCTCCCAGCTGCGCCGTGCCTTCGAGGAGGCCGAGCCCGGCGGGCGCGAGCTCGTCGTCACGCAGGCGCCCGGCTATCTCCTCGCTGTACCCGAAGGAGCCCTGGACGCCCATGAGTTCGCGCGGCTCGCCGCCCGGGCGCGGGAGACGGCGGACCCGCGCGACAGGGCCGTGCTGCTCGGCGAGGCGCTCGGCCTGTGGCGGGGCCCGGCGTTCGCCGAGTTCGCGGAGGAGCCGTTCGCGCGGGCCGCGGCCGACCGGCTGGAGGAGGAACGGCTCGTCGTCCGAGAGACACTGGCAGAGGCGCGCCTGGACTCCGGCGAACAGGACGTACTGGCCGGGGAGTTGGCGGAGCTCCTCGCCCTGCATCCGCTGCGCGAGCGGCTACGGGCGGTGCAGCTGCGGGCCCTCTACCGGGCGGGGCGGCAGAGCGAGGCGCTCGCCGGGTACGAGGAGCTGCGCACCCTCCTCGCCGACGAGCTCGGCCTCGACCCGAGCCCCGAACTGGCCGCGCTCCACGCGGCGATGCTGCGACAGGACGCCTCGCTCTCGGCGCCGGCGGCCGCGCCGTCCGCCGCGGTCCGTGCGACGCCACGGCCGACCGCGAGCGGGAGTCCCGTGCGGGGCAATCTGTTCAAGCCGCTCACCGGGATCGTCGGACGCGACGCGGCCGTGGCCGAGGTGCGGGAGCTGCTCACCGAGCGGCGGCTCGTCACGCTCACCGGGCCCGGCGGGGTCGGGAAGACCCGGCTCGCCGTGGAGGCGGCCGGGCGGGCGCGCGAGGAGTTCGCGGACGGGGTGTGGCTCGTCGAGTTCGCCGGCGCACGCGGGGAGCTCGCCGAGGTCGTCGCCGCCGCGCTCGAACTCCGCGACGACGGGGTGTGGGGGCTGCGGCCCGAGGGGGAGAGGGCGCTCACCACGGCCGAACGGCTGGCCGAGGTCCTGCGCGGCAGGCGCACGCTGCTCGTCCTCGACAACTGCGAACACGTCGTCGACGAGGCGGCCTCGCTCGCCGAGCTGCTGCTGCGCACCGCGCCCGGTCTGGTCGTCCTGACGACCAGCCAGGAGCCGCTCGCCCTCGCGGGCGAGACGCTGTGGGCGGTGGAGCCGCTCGACGGGGACGGCGCGGTGGAACTGTTCACGGCGCGGGCGGCGGCCTCGGCACCCGGGTTCGGGTCCGGCGCGGCCCTCGACCCCGCCACCCAGGAGGCGGTACGGGCCATCTGCCGTCGCCTCGACGGCATCCCCCTCGCCCTGGAACTGGCCGCCACCCGCGTCCGGGCCCTCGGGGTGCACGGGCTCCTGGCGCGGCTCGACGACCGCTTCCGCCTCCTCGACGCGGGGCTGCGCGGCGCGCCGGCCCGGCAGCAGACCCTGCGGGCGGTCATCGACTGGAGCTGGGAGCTGCTCGGCGAGCAGGAGCGAACGGTGCTGCGGCGCCTGGCCGTTCACGCGGAGGGCTGCACGCTGGGGGCGGCGGAGGAGGTGTGCGCGGACGGGGCGACGTCGGGAGACGCGGCATCCGGAGACGTGGCATCGGGAGACGCGGCATCCGGAGGCGCGGAATCGGGAGACGCGGCATCCGGAGGCACGGAATCGGGAGGTGCGGAATCGGGAGGTTCCGAAGAGGTGTCCGCCGGGGACGTCCTCGGACTGCTCGCCCGCCTCGTCGACCGCTCGCTCGTCGTGGCGGTCGACGGTCCGGACGGACCGCGCTACCGGCTCCTGGAGTCCGTCGCCGCGTACTGCCTCGAACGGCTTGAGGGCGCGGGCGAGACGGAGGCCGTACGGGACCGGCACCTGACCCACTACCTGCTGCTGGCCGAGGACGCCGAGCCCGCCCTGCGCGGCCCCGGCCAGCGCCGCCGGCTCGCCCACCTCGACGCCGAGACGTCGAACCTGCGGGCCGCCCTGGACCGGGCGCTCGCCGCGCCCGGCACCGGGCGGAACGCCGAGGCGGCGCTCCGGCTCGTCGACGCGCTCGCCTGGTACTGGGTCATGCGGGGCCGCCTCGGCGAGGCGCTCCGCTCGGCGACGGCGGCGCTGCGGGCGGTGCTCCCGGACCAGGAGGGCGCGGCGCGGCCCGAACAGGCCTCGCTCCGCGCCCGCGTGGAGGTCTGGCGCACGGGTCTGGCGATCATGGGCGGCGACGGCACGGACCGGCGGCAGCGGATCGCGAAGGCCCTCACGGCCCACGACGAGGCCGAGCCGCTCCGCCCCTCGGACCACGCGTGGGCGCGCTGGTTCCTCGCGCACGCGCTCTGCGGGACGGGCAGCCAGAGCGAGGGCGGCCGACTGACGGGGGAGGCGCTCGACGGGGCCCGGGCCCACGGGGACCGCTGGGTCGAGGCGGCGGCGCTCGCGGATCGCTCGGTGCAGCGGCTGCTCGGCGGCGACGTGGCGGGCGCGGAGGAGGACGCGGCCGGGTCGGACGCGCTGTTCGCGGAGGTCGGCGACGCGTGCTGCCGGCTGTGGTCGGTGTACCCGCTGGCGACGGTCGCCGAGATCCACGGGGAGTACGAGCGCGCGGACCGGCTCAAGCGGGCGGGCCTGGCGGCGGCGGAGGGCCTCGGCCTGACGACCGAGGTGCCGGACCTGCTGGCCGGGATCGGGCGTACGGCCCTGCTGAGAGGCGATCTGGCCGAGGCGCGGGCGTACCACGCGGCGGCGCGGGAGCGGGCGGTCGAGGTCGGGTTCCGGGCGGGCGAGATCAACGCGGTGCTCGGCCTCGGCCTGGGTGCCCGACGCGAGGGCCTGGTCGACGAGGCCGAGGCGCACATGAGGGAGGTCCTCGACTGGCACCGGGCGGTCGGCCTCGACTCGGCCAACGCGCTGATCCTGGCCGAGCTGGGCTTCTCGGCACTGGCGCGCGGCGACGCGGCGGGCGCGCTGAGACTCCAGGAGGAGGGCTACGGCACCGCCCTGACCTCCGGTGACCCGCGCGCGGTCGCGCTCGCCCTGGAGGGCCTGGCCTCGGCCCACGCGGGCGCGGGCCGGGCGAAGGGGGCCGCCCTCCTGCTCGGCACGGCATCGGCCCTCCGGGCCTCGACGGGCGCGCCCCTGCCCCCGGCGGAACGATCGGACGTCGACGCCACGGAGACGACGGCCCGCGCGACCCTGGGCCCGCAGTCCTACACGAGGACCTTCACCCACGGCACGACCCTGCCCCACGAACAGGCGGTGACGGAGGCGGGGCTGCCCGCGCAGGCCCCGGATCCGACGCTTGAACGCTTGACCAAAACGTAAGGATCAACTGCCCCTCCCACCCCTATACTCGCCCCATGTCCGAGTTCACTGTCCGGCGTGCCGTCGCCGACGATTCCAAGCGGCTCACCCGGCTGGTCAGGAGCTCCCGGGCCTATCGGGGGGACTACGCCACGATGGTCGAGGGGTACCAGGTCGGGGGTGCGTACATCGAGCACCATCCCGTGTTCGTCGCCGTCGACGCGAGCGACCGGGTGCTCGGGTTCTACGCGCTGCTCGTCGACGACGCCGAGCTCGACCTCGCCTTCGTCGCCGACAGCGCGCAGGGGCTCGGCATCGGGCGGCTGCTCATGGAGCACATGGCCGGGCAGGCCAGGGCCGCCGGGCTCACGTCCGTGCGGGTCGTCGCGCATCCGCCCGCCGAGGAGTTCTATCTGCGCACCGGCGCCGTCCGGACCGGGACCGTCCCGCCCACCGGTCACGTCCACTGGGAGCGTCCCGAGCTCCGTTACGACATCGCGTGACCGCCACCCGGCCGCGGTCGCAGCCCTCCGATTCCCAGCCCTCCCAGCCCTCCCAGCCCTCCCAGCCCTCCCAGTCCTCCGAGTCCCAGGCCCCCGCCCCCGAGCGCCGTCGGCTCTTCGCCGATCTCACCCCGCTGCGGACCTCCGTCCACTACCGCCGCCTCTGGTTCGGCAGCACCGTCTCCTGGGTCGGGCAGGGGATGACATCGCTCGCCGTCTCCCTCCAGGTGTACGACATCACCCGGTCGCCCTTCTCCGTCGGGCTCGTCGGGCTGTTCTCGCTCGTCCCGCTCGTCGTCTTCGGGCTCTACGGCGGCGCCATCGCCGACACCGTCGACCGCCGCAAGCTCGGGCTCTACAGCGCCTGCGGTTCCGCCGCGCTCTCGGTCGCGCTCGCCACCGCCGCGTTCGCCGGGTTCCACCGGGTCTGGTTCCTCTACGGGATCGTCGCCCTGCAGGCCGTCTGTGCCGCGCTCAACTCGCCCGCCCGTTCCTCGATGATCCCCCGGCTCCTGCCGCCCGAGCAGCTGCGCGCCGCCAACGCGCTGAACTCGATGGTCACGACCTTCGGCATGCTCGTCGGGCCGAGCCTCGGCGGGCTGATCGTCGGGTTCGCCGGGTACCAGACCGCGTACCTCGTCGACGCCGTCGCCTTCGCCGCGAGCCTGTACGCGATGTGGCGGCTGCCGTCGATGCTCCCGGACCGGAAGGGGGGCGGTAAGCGGGCCTCCGTACTCGACGGGCTGCGGTTCCTCGCGACCCGTCCCAACCTCCGTATGACGTTCTTCTCGGACTTCTGCGCGATGATCCTCGCCCACCCCCGCGCCCTGTTCCCCGCCGTCGCCGTGCTCTGGTTCGGCGGCGACGCGAAGACCGCCGGACTCCTCGTCGCCGCGCCCGCGTTCGGGGCGCTGCTCGGCGGGGTGTTCTCCGGCTGGCAGGGACGCATCCGGCACCACGGGCAGGCGATCCTGATCGCCGTCGCCTGCTGGGGGACCGCCATCGCCGTCTTCGGGCTCACCCGGAACCTCTGGCCGGCGCTGCTCCTGCTCGCCCTCGCCGGCTACTCCGACACCGTCTCGATGATCTTCCGCAACACGATGATGCAGGTCGCGGCGCCGGACGAGATGCGCGGCCGGCTCCAGGGCGTGTTCATCGTGGTGGTCGCCGGCGGGCCCCGGCTCGGGGACTTCCTCGCGGGCTCCGTGGCCGATCTGACCTCGCCCGCGGTCGCCGTCACGGGCGGCGGAATCGCCTGTGTCGTCGCGGTCGGTGTCCTCGCCCTGTACGGGCGCGGTTTCCGCCGGTACGACGCGCTCGACCCGACTCCGTGAGCAATTCTCCCCGAACGGCACGTCCTGTTCTGGCGGTTGGCCGCCACGGCACATAACCGCCAGGACCGAACGGAGTCAACTCCCGTCCACCTGGCCAAGACTCCTCGCGGCACCCGGAAACACCCCCTACCCCGGGTCCACGAGGAGTTCGAACGATGACGTCGAGGACCACGCCCTTCGACAGAGGGAGGGCCGCGCTGATCGCCGCGGGCATCTCCCTCGTGATGCTCTCGGCCGGGCAGACCGCCGCCGCCGGGACCACCGCCTCAGCCGTACCGGACACCTTCAAGGGCGCGGCGGCGAGCACCACCGTCACCCTCGTCACCGGCGACCGC
The DNA here is from genome assembly GCF_014451325.2 of Streptomyces sp. CB02980. GTDB lineage: Bacteria > Actinomycetota > Actinomycetes > Streptomycetales > Streptomycetaceae > Streptomyces. The sequence goes on from NZ_JACSCH020000018.1 coordinate 128,635, forward strand.
GTCACCCTCACCGACCTCGGCGGCGGGCAGCAGACCGTCACCGTCGACCGGGCCAAGGGCGCCACCGGCGCGATACGCAGCCAGATCGCCAATGGCCGGGTCACCGTCGTCCCCGACGAGGCCCGCCCCTACCTGGCCTCCGGCGCGCTCGACCCGCGCCTCTTCGACGTCACCGGCCTCGTCGAGCAGGGCATCACCGGCGACCTGCCGCTGATCGTCACCTACGGCGGCAAGGGCGCCCGTACCGCCGCGGCGACCCCGCGCGGTGCCGAGACCGTCCGCCCGCTGCCCAGCATCGGGGGCGCCGCCGTCACCGCCACCGACCCCGCCGCCTTCTGGCAGGGCTTCACCGCCGCCCCGGCCGCGCGGACCGCCGCCCCCGCCAAGGTCTGGCTCGACGGCCGGGTCAAGGCCGCCATGGCCGAGTCCAACGCGCAGATCGGCACCCCGAAGGCCTGGGAGGCCGGGCTCACCGGCAAGGGCGTGAAGGTCGCCGTCCTCGACACCGGCGCCGACCTCGCCCACCCCGACCTCGCGGGCCGGGTCACCGAGTCCAAGTCGTTCATCGCCGGCCAGGAGGTCGCCGACCGCAACGGCCACGGCACCCACGTCGCCTCCACCGTCGGCGGCAGCGGCGCCGGCTCCGACGGCAAGGAGAAGGGCGTCGCCCCCGGCGCCACCCTCGCCGTCGGCAAGGTCCTCAGCGACGAGGGCTCCGGCTCCGAGTCGGAGATCATCGCCGGCATGGAGTGGGCCGCCAAGGACATCGACGCGAAGATCGTCTCGATGAGCCTCGGCTCCCGCGAAGCCAGCGACGGCACCGACCCGATGGCCCAGGCCGTCAACACCCTCACCGCCGAGACCGGCGCCCTTTTTGTCATCGCCGCCGGCAACTCCGGCGCCCCCGGCTCCATCGGCTCGCCCGGCGCCGCCGACTCCGCCCTCACCATCGGCGCCGTCGACTCCGCCGACGAGGCCGCCTACTTCACGAGCCAGGGCCCCCGCTACGGCGACCAGGCCCTCAAGCCCGACCTGTCGGCGCCCGGCGTGGGCATCCTCGCCGCCCGCTCCCAGCTCGTCTCCGGCAGCGGCCTCTACACCTCCATGAGCGGTACGTCGATGGCGACCCCGCACGTCGCCGGTGTCGCCGCCCTGCTCGCCGAGCGGCACCCCGACTGGACCGGCGCCCAGCTCAAGAGCGCGTTGATGTCCTCGTCGAAGACGCTCGACGCCTCCTCGTACGCACTCGGCTCCGGCCGGGTCGACGTGGCCGCCGCGATCGCCGCGAACGTCACCGCGACCGGCTCCGCCGACCTCGGCTTCGTCGCCTGGCCGTACGAGTCGAACAAGCCGGTCACGAAGACCGTCACCTACACCAACTCCTCCGACGCCCCGGTCGAGCTGAACCTGGCCGTCGAGGGCATGCCGGCCGGTGTCGCCGCCCTCGCCGACACCGCCCTCACCGTCCCCGCCCACGGGACCGCGAGCACCACCGTCACCGGTGACGGTGCCAAGGCCCCCGTCGGCCAGTCCTCCGGCCGGGTCACCGCCACCGCCGCCGGCACCGTCGTCGCGCACACCGCGCTCGGCCTGGTGAAGGAGGAGGAGCGCTACACCCTCACCGTCCACGTCAAGGACCGCGACGGCGCCCCCACCCCCGCCTACCTGGGCGTGCAGCGGCTCACCCAGGGCGTCGACCCCTTCCCGGCCACGGTCGGCGAGTCCGGCACCCTCGAACTGCGCCTCAAGCCCGGCACGTACACCGTCGACACCTTCCTCGACGTCCGCGGCTCCCACGGCAAGGACTCCCTCGGCCTCGGCTTCCTCACCGCGCCGGAGATCACCCTCGACCGTGACCGCGAGATCACCCTCGACGGGCGGCAGCTCCGCGAGATCCGCGCCGAGGTCGAGAAGCGCACCGAGACCCGGCAGCTCCTGATGGAGTTCGACCGCGACGCCAACGGCGCCTCCTACGGCGGAGCCGTCCAGGTCCCGCCGATGTACGACTCGATCTTCGCGGCGCCCACCGCCAAGCCCGCCACCGGCACCTTCGAGTACCGGACCGTCTGGCGCCTCGGCAAGCCCATGCTGGAGGCGAGCGTCGACGGCACCCGTCTCTCCGAGGCCACCCCGCAGGGCGGCAGCACCCTCCTGGAGGGCGGCCACCGTCTCGGCGTCGTCGACGCGGGCACCGGAACCCCCGCCGAGTACACCGGCAAGAACGTCACCGGCAAGGCCGTCCTCGTCCGGCTGACCGCGGGCGCCGACCCGAAGCAGCTCGCCCAGAACGCCCAGGACGCGGGCGCCAAGGCCCTGTTCGTCACCGACGACCAGCCCGGCCGCCTGATGAAGTTCTTCGGCACCGCCGACTACGAGGACCGCCCGCTCGCCGTCGCCACCGTCAACACCGCCGACGCCCAGCGGCTCGCCACCGCCGCGGCCCGCGGCAAGCGCGTCGACCTGACCGGCACCCGCTTCACCCCCTTCACGTACGACCTCTCCGAGGGCCACCCCGGTGCCATCGGCAAGGACCTCGTCTTCCGGCCCGACGAGGACGAACTCGCCACCATCCGCTCCACCTTCTACGCGCCCACCAAGCGCAAGGAACTGGGCGGCGAGTTCCGCTACTCGATCACCGACACCTTCCCGATCGGCTTCGGCTTCAAGGAGTGGATCTCCTTCCCGGCCGAGCGCACCGAGTACGTCTCCACCGGCACCGGCCAGCGCTGGCACGAGTCCGTCGACCTCGGCGACTCCCTCGAACAGCGCGGCGGCACGCCGTCCTACCGGGGCGGCAGCCGGGTGGACCTCGACTGGTTCGGCCCCGTCTGGCACCCGTGGCTGGGCACCGGCCTCGGGTGGGGCCAGCAGCGCACCGGCAACGACCTGCGCTTCAACACCCCCGGCTGGGGCGACTCCGGCACCGACCACACCGGCTTCGGCAACGTGTGGAACGACGACTCGATGACCCAATACACCGAGGTGTACGTCAACGGCACCCGCGTCGACCGCAAGATGAGCTCCGGCGCCTACGCCTGGGACGCGCCGGCGGAGGAGTCGACCTACAAGGTCGTCACCGACACCGCGCTCGACCCGACGCGCTGGCGGCTCGCCGGCAAGGGCCACAGCGAGTGGACCTTCCGCTCCGCCGAGACCCCCGGTGACAAGGTCACGTACCTGCCGATGCTCAACCTCGGCTTCGACGTGGACACCGACATCAACGGTGACGTCCGCGCCGGACGCAAGCTTCCCGTCGGGATCTTCGCCGAGTACGTGGAGGGCGCGGCCGGCACCGGCACCATCACCGGCGGCACCCTGGAGGTCTCCTACGACGAGGGCAAGACCTGGACGAAGGTCGCCCTCAAGAAGTCGCGGCACGGCGCCGCCTGGGACGGCGAGCTGCGCGTCCCGTCCGGCGCGGCCTCCGTCTCGCTGCGGGCCGGGGCGAGCGACGACCGGGGCGGCTCGGTCACGCAGGAACTGATCCGCGCGGTGGGCGTGAAGTAGCCACGTAGCCACCTGTCAGCCGCGGATGTCCGGGCCCCCTCCTGCTCACTGCGGGAGGGGGCCCGGCTCCGTCCGCTCAACTACCGGCCTTCAAAGCCTTCTTGAGGACCTTGCCCATGTCGTTGCGGGGGAGGGCGTCGAGATGGCGCACCACCCGGGGCCGCTTGTGCGGGGCGAGCAGACTCGCGACGTGGTCGGCCAGCTCCTCCGCCGTCGGGGGCTTCTCCTTGTCCTCCGGCACCACCCAGGCCACGATCCGCTCGCCCAGGTCCGGGTCGGGCTCGCCGGTGACGGCCGCCTCGCGCACCCCGGGGTGGTCGAGGAGCGCGTTCTCGATCTCGCCCGCCCCGATCTTGTAGCCGCCGCTCTTGATCAGGTCGGTCGCCTTGCGGCCGACGATCCGCACCGCGCCGTCCGCCTCAAGGACCGCCATGTCGCCGGTGCGGAACCAGTCGCCGTCGAAGGCCGCGGCCGTCGCGTCGGGCCGGTTGAGGTAGCCGGAGAACAGGTTCGGGCCGCGCACCTGCACCTCGCCGACCGTCTCCCCGTCGAGCTCCTTCAGTACGGAGCCGTCCTCGTCGACGAGCCGCAGGTCCACGCCCGCGAGCGGGGGGCCGACGGTCCCGGGGCGCGGTTCGCTGCCCGGCCGGACGCCGGTGTTCATGAGCGTCTCCGTCATCCCGTACCGCTCCACGACCGTCCGGCCCGTCGCCGCCGCGATCCGCTCGTGGTCGTGGACCGGGAGCGCCGCGGACCCGGAGACGAGGAGCCGCGCCCCGGCCAGCGCCCGGACCAGCCCGGTGTCCTCGGCGAGCGCGTCCGCGAGCCGGTGGTACATGGTCGGTACGCCGAACAGCATCGTGCCGCCGCCTGCGCCGCCCAGCTCCCGCGTCACGCCCTCCACCGAGAACGCACCCAGGTGCCGGACCTCGCCGCCCCGGCGCAGCGGCCCCAGGATCCCGAGGATCAGCCCGTGCACATGGAACAGCGGCAGGGCGTGCACGAGGACGTCGTCTGCCGTCCACGACCAGGCCTCGGCGAGCGCGTCGAGCGAGGCGGCGATCGCCCGCCGGGACAGCAGGACACCCTTCGGCGGGCCGGTGGTGCCCGAGGTGTAGACGATCAGGGCGGGGGACTCGGCGTCGGCCGCCTCCGCGACCGGCGGGCCGCTCGCCGTCAGGTCCACGACGATCCGGGGGAGCCCGGCGAGGCCGGCGGGCAGCACGTCCTCGGCGCCGGTGAGCACGGCCGTGGGCTTGCTGTCGTCGAGGATGTGCGCCAGCTCGCGCTCGCCCGTCCGCGGATTGAGCGGCACGGCGGGCACGCCGGCGAGCAGGGCCCCGACGACCGCGACGGCCGTGTGCGCGGTCGGCGTGGCCCAGACGGCGACCCGCCCGGCACCCCCGATCCGGGCCGCCAGGGCACCGGCGGCCCGCGCCAGGTCCTCGTAGGTGAGGGTGTGGGGGCCGCAGCGGAGGGCGGGCCGGTCGGACGGACCGATCAATGCGGGAAAGAGCGCGGGCACCGGTGGTACTCCTCGGGGTCGGGGGTCTACCACCCCGCATTCTGCCGCCGCGCCGCCCCCGCGGTGAGCGATACCCCGACGAGACCGAATCCCTCCCCCACCCCGCCGCGGCGCCTCCGGTCCGCGCCCCGCCTGCGGCGCCTCCGCCGCCGCCCACGTTGTGGGCATCTGTTCCTCCCCCAGACTCCGTCCGGGGGGACCCCAGGGGCGGTGCCCACCCGCCGGGCGCGCGCCCCCGCCCGCCGCCCGCGCTGTGGGCTGCGGCGCCTCCGCCGCCCCCCGTTGTGGGCAACTGTTCCGCTGGGGCGGAACGGGTGGGCACAACGGAACGGCGCCCCGTGCCGGGCCCAGGCTGCCTGCGCCTTGACCCGCACCCTTGTGCACCGTGCTTGGTGGTGCGGGTCCAGGCACGAGGGGCGGAGGCGCCGCCGGAGGGCGCCGTCCCGTGTGCCCACCCGTCCCGCCCTGCGGGACGATTGCCCACACGGGGGGGTGAGTGGCGAAGGCGTGGCTCGTGCGGGCGGGCGCCGCCCTGCGGGACGATTGCCCACACGGCGGGTGGGGTGCGGTGGCGGGCGCAGCCCACGCGGGGGTGGGCGGCGGCCCGGCCCGCATCGGCAGGGGGCGCGGCGGCGCAGCCCGCGCGGGGGAGGGCGGCGGCTCGGCCCGCGCGGGGCCCGCGCGGAGGTGGTCTCAGGGGTGGGTCGCTGGGATCTGGGACGGGGTCGGCGTCGGGTTCTCGCCCTCCGGGCGGATTCCGCGCATGCGGCCCCACGCGTACACGCACCCCGCCAACGCCAGATCCGACAGCAGCATGAAGCCGATCGAGTACGACCCCTTCGCGCTGTAGATCGCGCCCATCACCAGCGGCGGCAGGAATCCGCCCAACCCGCCCATCGCACCGACGATCCCCGTCACACTGCCGACCTTCGCCTGCGGGGTCACCTGCGAGACCAGCGCGAACACCGAACCGCTCGCCGTGCCCAGACCCGCCGCCATGATCAGCAGGGCGATCGTGCCACCAGGGTTCAGCGGCGGGTCGAAGGCCTGGACGATCGCGAGGAGCGCCACCACGGCGAGCGCGACGGCCGTGACGAGCGCCGGATGGATCCGGTCCGAGAGCCAGCCGCCGATCGGCCGGAAGACGACGGTCACCAGCGCGAAACCGGCCGCCTTGGTACCCGCGTCCGTCGGATCGAGCTCGTACCAGGTCTTCAGATACGTCGGCAGATAGACGCCGAACGCCACGATGCCGCCGAAGCCGATCGCGTACAGCGCCGACAGCTCCCACGTCACCCGCAGCCGCCCCGCCGCGCCGAGCCGGGTCGCCAGGGAGGCGGTGGGCACGGGCCGGTCGGGCCGGTCGGTGATGAGGAACGCCGCGACCACCGCGTACGCCGCGAGCGCGATCGCCACCACGATGAACGGCAGGTTCTCGCCGTGCTTCGCGATGCGCGGGGTGAAGTAGCCGGAGAGCGCCACACCGCCCATGCCCATGCCGAACACGCCGAGCGCCAGACCGCGCTTCTCGGGCGGGAACCAGGAGTTGACCAGCGGGATGCCGATCGCGAACGTCGTGCCGCCGAGGCCGAGGAGGAAGGCGACGACCAGCAGCAGGCCGTAGTTGTCCTTGACCACGACGAGCAGCAGGACGGGGATGATCGTCAGCGCCGAGACCAGGGGGAACATCAGCTTCGCGCCGTACCGGTCGGTCAGCGCGCCGGCCGGGATGCGGCCGAGCGAGCCGACGAGGACGGGGACCGCGACGAGCAGCGACTGCTCGAAGGAGCTGAGTTCGAGCCGGTCGCCGTACCAGCTGGCGAGGGGCGCGATCAGGTCCCACGCCCAGAAGGTGAGCGTGAAGCCGATGGTGGCCGTCACCAGGTTGCGGTAGGCCGCCGCGTTCGGGGGCTTGGTCTCGGTGTCCACGCCTCCAGTCAAGATCGGGGCGGGGTGGGCGGCGCGCGGGACTGCTCCGGACGAGTGTCTCCATGCGGGTGTCTCCGTACGGGTGTCCTCGGTCGGGCATCCCTGGACGGGCATCCCCGTACCGGGACCTACGGCCAGGTCACCGTCGTCGGCGGAGTGCCGTCGTCCGTGACCCGCAGCCCGGCCCCCTCGTCCCCGACCGACACCTCCACGGTCAGCGCGCCGATCCCCGACCGCCGGTGCGCCGCCGCGAGCGCCCCGCGCAGGGTGGCCAGGAGTCTGCCGGCCGTCTCCTCGTCGATGAGGGTGTCGACGGCTCCGGCGAAGTGCACGGACGGCTGGAAGCCGAGCAGGACCGCCGCCCCGCCGGTCTCCCGCAGCACCTTCCCGCGGAAGGACGTCGGGGCGTCCGCCGGGGGCTGCTGGAGCGCGAAGATGGTCGTACGGACCTCCTGGATCGTGGAGTCCAGCTCGTCCACCGCCCGCCCGAGCAGTGCGTTGTCCTCGGCGGAGTCGACCGCCCGCCGCCGGGTGGACTCCAGCATCATCTCCGTGGCGAACAGACGCTGGACGACCAGGTCGTGCAGATCGCGGGCGATCCGGTCCCGGTCCTCGTACACCGCGAGCCGCTCCCTGTCGTGGCGCGCGTCGGCGAGGACCAGCGCGAGCGCCGCCTGCGAGGCGAACTGCGAGGCGAGGAGCCGGTCGACGGCCGTGTACGGCCGGTCGCCGCGCCGCCGGGGGAGGGCGAGCGTGCCGATGAGCTTCCCGCCGCTCTGCAGCGGCAGCATCATCGACGGCCCGAAGCGGGACCGGACAGGGGTGGTCATCCGGGGGTCCGTCGCCGAGTCCTCGATGAACACGGGTTCCCCGCCGAGGAGCTGGACGAGCACGGGGGAGCCGGGCGCGATCGCCGTCCCCACCAGATCGCCCGGGTCGTCCGTCGTCGAGGCGGCGACGATCTCCATCCCGCCCTCAGGGGTGGGCTGGAGGACGACTCCGGCCGAGGCGCCGGCGAGGATACGGGCCTGCTCGGCGACGGTCGTCAGCGCGTTCTCGGCGGACGCGCCGGTCAGCAGGGCCGTGGTCACCGCCGCCGCGCCCTCGATCCAGCGCTCGCGCTGCCGGGCGGTCTCGTACAGCCGGGCGTTGCCGATGGCGATGCCGGCCTGCGAGGCGAGGACCCGGAGCAGGGAGAGGTCCTCCTCGGTGAAGCCGCCCTCGCGCTTCTCGGTGAGGTACAGATTGCCGAAGACCTCGGTGTGGACCCGGATGGGGACGCCGAGGAAGGAGTGCATCTCCGGGTGCCCCTCGGGTACGCCGGAGGAGCGCGGATCGGCCGTCAGGTCGTCGATCCGCAGCGGCCGCCGGTCCTGGACCAGGACACCGAGCAGCCCGGTGTGGCCGTCGGGGAGGCCCCCGACGCGCCGCCGCTCCTCGTCCGTCATGCCGGCGGTGAAGAGCTCGGTGACGCGGCGGCGCTCGGGGTCGACGACCCCGAGCGCGCCGTAGCGGGCCCCGGTGAGCTCGGCGGCGGAGTCCACGACGTGCTGGAGGGTGGTGCGGAGTTCGAGGTCCGTGCCGACACTGAGGACGGCTTCGAGCAGCATGGGCAGGCGGGGCGCATCCTCGTCCGTGTCCCCGTCCCTCTCCTCGTCCATGATCGTCATGGTCTCATTGTCGTACGAATCATTCGGTTTCGCGGGATGTGTCCGATCGGCACTCAGTCCTCTTGGTGCTCAGCCTCTCGGTGCTCAGCCCTCTCGGTACTCAGTCCTCGTCGGTCAGCGGGTTCCGCTCCGACAGGGGATCGAGGACCATCGGCTGGACCTTGCCCTCCAGCATCGCGCCGAGTCCCAGGACCGCGCAGACGTCGGGCCGTTCGGCGATGTGGACCGGCATGCCGGTCGCCTCGCGCAGCATCTGGTCGAGCCCCGGCAGCAGGGCGCTGCCGCCGACCATCATGATTCCGCGGTCCGCGAGGTCGGCCACCAGGTCCGGCGGGCAGTCCCGCAGCACCTTTCCGATGCCGTCGAGGACCGCCGTCAGCGGGGTGTGGATGGCCTCCCGCACGGCGGCGGTGTCGACGGTCACCGAGCGGGCCAGGCCCGTGGCGACGTCGCGGCCGTGGATCTCGGTCCAGGCCGGACCGTGGGGCGTCAGGCCGTTGCCGCTGAGGGCGAGTTGCAGCGGGCGGACCGACTGGCTCGGCAGCATCAGCTCGTGGTGGTGGCGCAGGTGCTGGATGACGGCGTGGTCGATGGCGTTGCCGCCCACCGGCATGCGCTCCGCCGTGACGATCGAACCGAGCGAGAGCACCGCGACCTGCGTGGTCGCCGCCCCGCACACCAGGATCATGGTGGCGGTCGGCTGCTCGACCGGCAGGCCGCAGCCGACGGCCGCCGCGATCAGCGTGTCGACCAGCTCGACGCGGCGGGCCCCGAGACCGACGAGGGTCTCCACGGCGGCGCGCTGGGCGAGCGGGTCGCTGTCGTGCGGGGTGCAGGCGGCGGCGCGCAGCCGGGGCTTGCGGCGGAGCTGACGGCGCAGCTTCTCGCCGAGGAGGTGACGGAGCATGCGCTGCGCCATCTCGATGTCGACGACCGTGCCGCCCGAGACGGGGCGGACGACCCGGATGTAGTCGGGGGTGCGGCCGGTCATCTTCTCGGCCAGCGCGCCGACGGCGATCAGCGCTCCGGTGCGGGTGTTGACGGCGGCGACGCTCGGCTCGTCGACGACGAGTCCGGCGCCCTTGACGAAGACCCGGGTGCGGGCGGCACCCAGGTCGACGGCGACATGGCAACGACGCAGCTGCTCAAGGCTGACGGTCACGGCGGATCCTCCGGAGTGCGGTGCTGGCACGGGCGAGGTGGGTTCGCGTTACGCGTTCCTCCTGGAATCGTCCGGCCGTTCGGGGCGCGGCGCGCGCTGGGCTGAGCCGCCCGGGGCCCGCTCCGGCGGGCCCGGCAGGACGTACCGAAGCGGGAGAATCACGACGCACCGCCGACGACCTGCGGTTTCCTCACAGAATCCTCACTTCCGCGCCTACCTGTGGCCGTACCCGGCCGCATAGCCTGCGGGCCCCATGGACTACTGCCAAGCGTGCCGGCGGCATCTCAACGGGGCCCTCGCCTGTGCCGGGTGCGGGACTCCCGTCGAGGAACTGCGGTACGAGACCCCCCACATACCCGGCCGGCCGGCCGAGCCCGTCCAGGCGTTCCCGTCGGCCCAGCCGGTGCGGCCCGCCGGGGCCGGGCCCGAGTACGGAGCCGGGTCCGAGTACGGCGCCGGGCACGCGTACGGCGCGGGGCACGAGACCGGCCCCGGGCACGAGACCGGTGCCGGGCACGCGTACGCGCCGGCGACCGATCACGTCTACGAACTCGACGTCCTCGAACCGCCCCGCCCGGCCCCCGGTGGCCGCCGCGCCGCCCGCGGTGCCGCACGGGGCCGGTCCGCCGACCGGGGCCGCGCCGCCGCGCGCAAGGGCGGCCGCCGCGGGCGGAGCCGCCGGGGCCGTACGGTCCTGGTGGGAACCCTCGGCCTGGTGCTCGCGGCCGCGTCGCTGAGCATGGCCCGGCTCGCCATGGAGGAACCGGATCGGGCGGGCGCAGCCACGGCGGTGGAGGAACTCGACGTCACCGAGTCCCCGCTGGCCCCGGAGCCCGTCGAGACCACCGCCGTCCCGGACGGCGGCAACCCGTCGCCGGTCACGTCCGCACCGACCCGCCCCCGCCAGGTGAGCGCGGACACGAGCACCGGCCCGGGCGCGGGTTCAGGATCGGGTACGGGCTCCGGTACGGGTACGGGCTCGGGCTCGGGTACGGGAGCGGGGACGGGCCCCGGCACGGGGAGCGGGGACGGGGGCGCCCCGGAGCAGTCGTCGACGCCCACCGATCCGGTGACCCGGCCCGCGACCCCCACCGCGACCTCGTCGGCCACGAAGCCCCAGACGCCTCCGTCCGGCACGCCCACCGCCACCGGTCCGACCCCGTCGAGCACGGCCACGACCGCCACTCCCACCCCCACGCCGACCCCGACCCCGAGCCCGACCGAGGAGTGCACCCCGTTCCTCTGGTGGTGCGTCTGACCCGCGGCTGCCCGTCGGAGGCCCGTCGGCCGGTGTGAGCCGGCGTCAGTCCGCCTCGGGCCTGCCGAACTCCTCGATCAGGACCGGGTACTGCTCGCCGCCGTGGCCTGCGGCGATCGCGCGGTCGGCCATCGCCTTGAACAGCTTCGGGAGTTCGGCGTTGACGCCCAGTGCCTCGCTCTCCCCGATCAGGTGCTCCATCGCCCGCGCGTCGGTCTCCAGGGCCGACACCTCGGCCGGGAAGGAGCCGGCGTCGATCTGCTCGGCGTACCCCGGGAGCCAGTCGGCGACCCCGGCGGCGATCTGCCGGGCGAACGGCGCGTACGTGGCCGCGTCGACGCCCGCCTTCCTCAGCATGGCCGTGCCCTGGAGCCAGGCGTTCAGGACGCTCCACATCATGGCCAGGCCGGCCACGTCGTACAGGGACGCGAGCCCGTGGTCCTCGCCGAGATGGGTGACGGTGCCGAGCGCTTCGAGGGTGGGGCCGTGGGCGTCGAAGTCCGCCTTGGGGCCGCTGTGCAGGATGACCGCCTCGGCGGTGCCGATCACCGGCGGGACGGCCATGACGGCGCCGTCCAGGTAGCGGGCGCCGCGCCGTTCGGCCCAGCGGGCGGCTTCGCGGGCCTGCGTCGAGTCGCCCGAGGTCAGGTTGACCAGGGTCGTGCCGTCGAGCTTCACGTCGTCCGCGTCGAGCAGCTCGTGCACGGCGTCGTAGTCGGTGAGGCAGACGATCGTCAGGGGGCTCGCGTCGAGCGCGGCGCCGATCGAGGGCGCCAGGTGCGCGCCCTCGGCCACCAGGGCGGCGGCCTTGGAACTCGTACGGTTCCACACGGTGGTGGGGTGTCCGGCCCCGAGGAAGGCGCCGGCGAGCGCCTGGCCCATCAGGCCGAGTCCGATGACGGTCACGGGGGCGGTGGCGGATGCGTTCACAGGTGCGGCTGTTCTGTCGGTCATGGCAGCATCGTGAACGTTGATACCGGTGTGAAGGTCAAGCGCGCGCGTGAGCGGGCGAGGGTGAGGTCGCTGTGCGGATCGGGGAGTTAAGCCGTCGGACGGGTGTCCACACCCATCAGTTGCGCTACTACGAGGCCCAGGGCCTCCTGGAGGCCGACCGCGGCTCCAACGGATACCGGGAGTACGACGAGAGCGCCGTGCTGCGGGTGCGGCAGATCCGGCATCTGCTCGGCGCGGGGCTGTCCTCGGAGGACATCGCGTACCTGCTGCCGTGCGCGGTCGGCGAGGTCCCGGAGCTGGCCGGCTGCCCCGAGCTGGTGGCCGCCATGCGGTCGCGGATGGGGCGGATCGACGACCAGATGGAGCGGCTGGCCCGGTCCCGCGACGCGCTCGCCGGCTACATCGACGCGGCCGAGCGCATGGGTGCCGAGAACTATCCGCCCTTCGACGGCTCCGACCGGGAGTCCGTCCCCGTCTGAGAGGCGAGGCCCGAGCGCCGGCCCACGGGCGCGCCAGGCCCCAGTCGCGAGGCTTTCCGCGCGGCTCTAGACGTCCGGCTGGACGCCGAGCATCCGCTTCAGCAGGTCCCGCAGCAGGGTCCGCTCGGCCTCGGTCAGCTCGCCGAGCGGCTCGCGCGCGAAGTCCAGGGACTCGCGCAGCCGGTGGGCCGTCGCGCGGCCCTCCTCCGTGGGGACGGCCAGTTTGACGCGGCGGTCCGCCGGGTCGGGCCGGCGTTCCACCAGGCCACGGGCCTCCAGTCGGTCCACGATCCCGGTGATGTTGGACGGCTCGCACTTCAGCTTCTGGGCGATGCGGCGCATCGGCAGCGGATCAAGCGAGAGCAGGCCGAGGACACGGGCCTGCGCGCCGGTCAGCATGTGCTGCGCGGCGGCCTGCTCGTACTCCTCGTAGTAGCGCGCGACGACCGTGCCGATCAGTTCGACGACTTCGAGGGTCACGGGGTCCGTGCGTGGGGTGGCCATGCCCTCCATCCTACCCAGATACTTGACAACATAAAATATCTAGGTGCATGGTTGTTTCAGGTAGTGAATCTTTTGTGATCTGAAGCTTTTCGTACGTTCTCTGGAGGCCGTGCTCATGTCCGTTCTTCCCGCGTCCAGCCGTGAGTGGCATCTCGTCGCCCGTCCGCACGGCTGGCCGACCCCCGCGGACTTCGCGCTCCGTGAGACCCCCGTCACCGAGCCCGCCGAGGGCCGGATCCTGGTCAAGAACCTGCACTTCTCGGTCGACCCGTACATGCGCGGCCGGATGAACGACGTGAAGTCGTACATCCCGCCGTTCAAGCTCGACCACCCCATGGACGGCGGCGCGGTCGGCGAGGTCATCGCCTCGAACGCCGAGGGCTTCGCCGTCGGCGACCACGTCCTGCACGGCCTCGGCTGGCGCGAGTACGCCGACGTCCCGGCCCAGCACGCCACCAAGGTCGACCCCGCGCTCGCCCCCCTCTCCGCCTACCTCGGCGTCCTCGGCATGACCGGCCTCACCGCCTACGCCGGCCTCTTCGACGTCGCCTCCTTCAAGGAGGGCGACGCGGTCTTCGTCTCCGGCGCCGCCGGTGCCGTCGGCAGCCAGGTCGGCCAGATGGCGCGCCTCAAGGGCGCCTCCCGCGTGATCGGCTCGGCCGGCTCCGACGAGAAGGTCAAGTTCCTCGTCGAGGAGCTCGGCTTCGACGCCGCGTTCAACTACAAGAACGGCCCGGTCAAGGACCAGCTCCGCGAGGCCGCACCGGACGGCATCGACGTCTACTTCGACAACGTCGGCGGCGACCACCTCGAAGCCGCGATCTCCTCGCTCAACGTGCACGGCCGCGCCACCATCTGCGGCATGATCGCCCAGTACAACGACACCGAGCCGGTCGCCGGACCGCGCAACATGGCGATGATCATCGGCAAGCGGCTCCGTCTCCAGGGCGTCCTCGTCGGCGACCACTACGGCCTCCAGCAGCAGTTCGTCCAGGAGGTCGGCGGCTGGCTCGCGGCGGGCGAGCTGAAGCACCGCGAGACCTTCGTCGAGGGCATCGAGAACGGCGTGGACGCCTTCCTCGGACTGCTCCGCGGTGACAACACCGGAAAGATGATCGTCTCGGTGACCGGTTAGTCTTCCCTCAGCCGCCGCGATCGTGGGCGCGAGTCGCGGCGAACCCATGAAGGAAGTACCTCGCATGCCGATCCAGCACTCCGACGTCCTCTACACCGCCGTCGCCACCGCCGAGGGCGGGCGTGACGGCCGTGTCGCCACCGACGACGGCAAGCTCGACTTCGTCGTGAACCCGCCCAAGACGATGGGCGGCTCCGGCGCGGGCACCAACCCCGAGCAGCTCTTCGCGGCGGGCTACAGCGCCTGCTTCCAGGGCGCGCTCGGTGTCGTCGCCCGTAACGAGAAGGCCGACATCTCCGGCTCGACGGTCACCGCCGAGGTCGGCATCGGCAAGAACGACGACGGCTTCGGCATCATCGTCAAGATCTCGGCGGCCATCCCGAACGTGGACGCCGAGACGGCGAAGAGCCTGATCGAGAAGGCGCACCAGGTCTGCCCGTACTCCAAGGCGACCCGCGGCAACATCACGGTCGAGCTCGCCGTCTGAGCCCACCGGTCGACGACTTGACCGACCACTCGATCGACCACTGATCGACCACTGACGACCATTGATCGACGACTGATCGACGACTGGTCGACCGCTGTCCGAGGACCGCCTCCCGACCGCCATCGGGTGCGGTCCTCGCTGCGTACCCGGCCGCTGCGGCATCATGGGCCCTGTCCGGGGGACAGGGGGAGTCGGATGGCGTCGTACGACGGGTCGGAGCGCGCCGACCACGGACTGATCGGCGGGCGCTACCGCCTGGGCGAGCGGCTCGGTCAGGGCGGCACCGGCGTCGTCCGGCGGGCCACCGACGAGCTCCTCGGACGCCCGGTCGCGGTCAAGACCCTCACCCTCGACGCAGGCGCCGACCCGGCGGGCGCCCTCCGCGAGGCCCGTGTCGTCGCCCGGATCCGCCACCCCCATGTGATCGTCGTCCACGACGTCGTCGACCACGACGGCCGGCCCGCCCTCGTCATGGAGCTGGTCGACGGCGGCTCGCTCGCCGACCGCCTCGCCGCGCCCGACGGGGCGCTGACCGTACGGGAGACCGCCCGCCTCGGTCTCGCCCTGCTCGACGCCCTGTCCGCCGCCCACGCCCACGACGTGCTGCACCGGGACGTGAAGCCCGCCAACGTCCTCCTGGAGAAGGGCACCGGCCGGGCGGTCCTCACCGACTTCGGCATCGCGAGCCTCCCCGGCGCCACCACGCTCAGCGGCACCGGAGTCTTCGTCGGCACCCCCGAGTACACCGCGCCGGAGCGCATGCAGGGCGGCGACGCGGGACCCGCCGCCGATCTCTGGTCGCTCGGCGCGCTGCTCTGCGCGGCGGCGACGGGCACGTCGCCGTTCCGCCGGGACTCGATCGGGGCCGTGCTCCATGCGGTCGTGTACGGGGAGATCCGGCCACCCGAGCGCCTCGGCCCCCTCCTGCCGGTCGTCCACGGCCTGCTGGAGCGCGACCCGGAGCGGCGTCTGACCGCCGAGGAGGCCCGCCGACAGCTCACGGCCTGCCTGACCGGCGACACCCCTGCGCTGGACACCCCTGCGCTGGACACCCCGGCACTGGACACCTCCGCGTCGGCCTCCCGGGCACTCGCCCATCCGGCGCTGGACACCCCCGCGCTGGACACCCCCGCGCTCGACACACCTGCGCTCGACACCCCCGCGCTCGACCCTCCGGCCCTACGGGACCGGGCCGGCGTCCCCGGCGAGGCCCCGCGTCGGCGGGTTGCCCTCGCGCTGCCGCTCGTGGCGGCCGTAGTCGCCGCCTGCGTCGCCGCCGCGACGGTCGCCGTGCTGCTCGCCGTCCGCGACGACCGCGGACCGGACGCGGGGCCGGCCCGTACGCCGGGCCCGACCTCCGTGGCCCCCGCCCTCGGGCCGCTGCCCGCCGGGTACACGGCCGTAGCCGACGAGCGCGGCTTCACCCTGGCCGTGCCGGCCGGGGCCACCCGCTCGACCGACGGCGAGCGGGTGTTCTACACGACGGGCGACGGGGCCGTCTGGGTCGGGATCAGGATCCGGCCCATCCCCGCCGGCGGGGCCATCGGAGCGATGCGTACCGCCGACGCGAGCGGCCCGCGCACCAACCCCGGGTACCGGGACGGCGCGGTGGGGGAGACCCGGCACAAGGGACTGCCCGCCGCCCGCTGGGAGTTCACCTGGGACGGCTTCACCGCCGCCGAGGGGCCCCGGCACACCGTCGACCTCTGCTGGGAGCAGGCCGGGACCCTGTACGACGTATGGGCGTCGGCCCCGGTCGGCCGCGCCGCGGAGGGCCGTGCCCATCTCACCGCGGCGCTCGACTCCTTCCGTACGTCGGGCCGGGCGCCCGGCGGCTGACCCGTACCCCACCGATAAGGTGACCCTCATGCGCGATCTCGGGGTGGGTTTCGGTTACCTGGTAAAGGGCCAGAAGTGGGTGGGCCGGCACGGACGGTGGTTCGGTTTCGGGCTGCTGCCCGGACTCGTGACCCTCGTCCTCTACGCGGGCGCGCTCGTCGGTCTCGGCTACGGCGCCGACGACCTGGCCACCTGGGTGACCCCCTTCGCCGACGACTGGAGCTCGCCGTGGCTCGGGATATTCCGCGGCACCCTGACCGCCCTCGTCGTCGCCTTCGGCCTCTTCCTCGCGGTCATCACCTTCACCGCCGTGACCCTGCTCGTCGGCCAGCCGTTCTACGAGTCGCTCTCCGAGGCGGTCGACCGCAGCGAGGGCGGCGAGGTCCCCGAGTCCGGGCTTCCGCTCTGGCGCGAGCTGTGGATCTCGGCCCGTGACAGCCTGCGGATCCTGCTGCGGGTCGTGTTCTACGGCGTCCTGCTCTTCGCCTGCGGCTTCATCCCGGTGATCGGCCAGACCGTCGTCCCCGTCATCGGCTTCTGCGTCTCCGGCTTCTTCCTCGCCGAGGAGCTGACGTCCGTCGCGTTCCAGCGCCGCGGCGTCGAGCTCAAGGAACGGCTCCGGATGCTTCGTGGCCGCCGGATGGCCGTCCTCGGCTTCGGCGTTCCGCTGACCCTCGCCTTCCTCGTGCCCTTCGTCGCCGTCTTCCTGATGCCGGGAGCGGTCGCCGGGGCCACCCTGATGGCCCGCGAGCTGGGCGGCGAGACCGGTGGCGACGACCGGGACGAGATCTCCCGGGAAGACGACCACCCGGGCGGCAACCTTCCTTCCTCCGGCGGCGACCAGGGGGTGCACCACCTCCCCCACTGAAGGAAGAAGCATCATGACGTCAGCGTCACACAAGCGGAAGACAGGCCGGCGGCGGGCGATCATCGGCGGCCTGAGCGCCCTCGGAGTCACCGGGGCGGCGATCGTCACCACGACCCTGCTCGCCCCGGCGGGCGCCGCGAGCGCCCTGCCCGCCTGGCCGCAGGCCAAGGGCGGCAAGCCGGTCCCCGCGTCCATCGAGGTCTCCGGCACCTACGACGGCGGGCTCCAGCGCTTCCACGGCACCGGTGAGCTCGGCTCGGACGGCCAGGACGAGAGCCAGCAGCCGCTCTTCGTCCTCGAGGACGGCGCGGTCCTCAAGAACGTGGTCATCGGCTCCCCGGCCGCCGACGGGGTCCACTGCCTCGGCAGCTGCACCCTGCAGAACGTCTGGTGGGAGAACGTCGGCGAGGACGCCGCCACCTTCAAGGGCACCTCGGCGTCCTCGGTGTACACGGTGTACGGCGGCGGCGCGAAGAGCGCGTCCGACAAGGTCTTCCAGTTCAACGGCGCGGGCAAGCTGGTCGTGACCAGGTTCCAGGTCTCCGACTTCGGCAAGCTCGTCCGGTCCTGCGGCAACTGCAAGAAGCAGTACAAGCGGACGATCCTGGTCAACGACGTCGACATCACCACGCCCGGCAAGTCGATCGTCGGGGTCAACGCCAACTACGGCGACACCGCGTCCCTGCGGAACGTCCGGATCCACGGCGACACCAAGAAGAAGATCAAGCCGTGCACCCGCTTCACCGGCAACAACACCGGCAAGGAGCCCAAGGAGATCGGCACCGGCCCGGACGGCACCACGTGCCGCTACTCCGCCGGCGACCTCTCGTACGACTAGGCGTACGCACCCGGTCCCCGGCGTCGTCTCAGACGTCGAGGACCGGGTGCAGTTCCGGCCGGGCGTCCCACCACTCCCGGTAGAAGGCGTTGTTGCCGACGTTCGCCAGATAGGCGTGGACCGCCGCCCGGTACAGCAGCTCCGCCTGCCGGGCGGGGACCGCCGCCCTGTTCCAGGCCAGCCGGATCCGGCCCAGGACCGGGTCGCCCTCCAGGGGGCGCAGGACCGTGCCCTCCGCGTACGGGGCCGTCGGCTGGCTCATGGAGATCGCCCGGCCCGAGGCGATCAGGTCGTAGTGCATCTTCCGGTCGGCGACCCGGTGCCGCAGCGAGGGCGTGAACCCGGCCTTCGCACAGGCGGCGACCAGCGCCTCCGGCCCGCCGTCGTCGTCCTCCACCAGCGTCATCCAGGACTCGCCGGCCAGCTCGGCCAGCGCGATCCGCTTCTTCCCGGCCAGCGGGTGCGCGGCCGAGAGGCGCACGCAGAAGGGTTCCTTGGGGACCAGGGTCCTGGCCGTGGTGCCCTCGGGCAGGGCGACCTCGTGCTCGTTGACCTCCCCGTACAGCACGGCGTCGTACCGTCCCGCGCCGAGCTGCCGGGTCAGGGTGGTCGCCGAGTGCTCCACGGTCACCGAGATGTCCTGACCGGCCATCACCCGCTCCAGTTGCCCGAGCAGCCCGTCGACCAGGACGAGCAGGATGCAGCCGAGCCGCAGCGGGGTGCCGGGGGCGACGGCCCGCGCCCCGGCGGCGAGCGCGTCCATCTCGCCGAGCACGAGCCGCGCCTTGGAGAGGACGAACTCGCCCAGCGGGGTGGGCTCCACGCCGTTCCGGCCGCGCAGGAAGAGCTCCCCGCCCGCGACCCGCTCGATGCGCCTGAGCTGCGCGGAGAGCGCCGGCTGGGAGACCCCGAGCCGCCCGGCCGCGCGTCCCAGACTGCCCGCTTCCGCTATCCGGCAGACGGCCTCCAGATGTCTCAACTCCAGCTGCATTTCAGCAGCGTACGCAGCGCCGCGCGGCCGCACCATAACCCGCGTCTTATGCCGGATGAGATGTCCCGAACCAGTCATGTCCACGCCCATACTCGGCGCGACGATCCGTCTCCCCCACCACGATCCCACCCCGATCGGAGCAGACGTTGCACCCCAGCAGAATCACGGCGGCCGTGGCCGCCCTGGCGCTCTCGGCGAGCCTCGCGACCGCCCTCGCCGGCACCGCCACCGCGGCCCCGCAGGCGCAGCCCGTACCCCCGGGCCACGGCAAGTCCCTCGCGCTCGCCGCCGCCGACGGCGCCGCGGCCAGCGGCCTCGACGAACTCCGGCACGGCGCCGAGGAGGACCTCGTCCGGACGTCCGTCACCCCCTGGACGAACGGCCTGTACTACGCCTCGTACGAGCGCACCTACCGCGGCCTCCCGGTCGTCGGCGGCGACGCGGTCGTCGTCTCCGACAGCTCCGGCAAGGTCCGCGAGGTCACCGGCGCCCCGGCGCCCGCCATCAAGGTCTCCACCAAGGCGAAGGTGACCGCCGGCGCGGCCCTCGCCACCGCCCGCAGGCAGCTGGCCTCGGTGGAGAGCGCGAGCGCCCCCGAGCTGACCGTGCTCCTCAAGGGCGGCAAGGCCGTGCTGACCTGGCACACCCTGGTCATCGGCCGGACCGCGCAGGACGCCCCCAGCTCCCTCGACACCTACGTCGACGCCCGTACCGGATCCGTCGCCCGGGCCACCGACAAGATCCTGCACGCCGACGGCCGCGGCTACCACAACGGCAACGTCACCATCGACACCGCCGCGAGCTCCATGACCGACACCAGCCGCGGCGGCTTCAAGTGCGGCGGGCAGAACGGCAGCGCGTACACGGGCTCCTCGCCCTGGGGCAACAACGGCGCCAACGACCTGGTGACCGCCTGCGTCGACATCATGTACGCGGCGCAGAAGGAACACTCCATGCTCAAGGAGTGGTTCGGCTACAACGGCCAGAACGGCCAGGGCGGCATGGTCCCGGCCCGCGCCGGACTCTCCGAGGTCAACGCGTACTACGACGGCACGAAGACGACCTACGGGCGGGCCCAGACCGGCTCCAACCAGCTCACCGGCATCGACGTCGTGGCGCACGAGTACGGCCACGAGATCTTCGACCGGACCCCGGGCAGCGCCGGCTCCTCCAACGAGAACGGCGGGCTCAACGAGTCCACCGGCGACATCTTCGGCGCGCTCACCGAGCACTACGCCAACAACCCCAACGACACCCCGGACTACACGGTCGGCGAGAAGGTCAACTTCTTCGGCGACGGCAAGCCGATCCGGAACATGTACAACCCCTCGCTCGTCGGCAACGACCCCAACTGCTACCCCCAGTTGAACTCGGGCACCGAGGTGCACGCGGCGGCCGGACCGCAGAACCACTGGTTCTACCTGCTCGCCGAGGGCTCCAACCCGGGCGGCGGCAAGCCCAACAGCCCCATATGTTCCGGCGGTCCGTCCTCCGTGACCGGCATCGGCATCCAGAAGGCCGGCAAGGTCTTCATGGGCGCCCTGCTCATGAAGACCTCCTCCTGGAACCACCTCGCCGCCCGCAAGGCGACCCTGACCAGCGCCAAGAACACCTACGGCAGCGTCGAGTGCAACGCGGTGAAGGCGGCCTGGAACGCGATCGGCGTCCCCGCCCAGTCCGGTGAGACCGACTGCGGCGGCACCACCACCCCGGACTTCTCGCTCGCCCTGAACCCGTCCTCGGGCTCGGTCCAGGCCGGTGCCTCCGTCACCTCCACGGTGAACACCAGCACCACCGGCGGCAGCGCGCAGACCGTCCAGCTCTCCGCGAGCGGCGCCCCGAGCGGTGTCACGGTCTCCTTCAGCCCGGCGTCGGTGACCTCGGGCAACTCGTCGACGATGACCGTCCAGGTCGCGGCGGGCACGGCCAACGGCACCTACCCGATCACCGTCACCGGTACGGGCTCCGCCACCCACACCGTCACCTACCAGCTGTCGGTCGGCACCACGACCCCGCCCACCGGCTGCGCCGACTCCGAGTACAGCTACCAGGGCAGCCTGACCTCCGGCCAGACCGCGGTCCAGCCCGACGGCTCGTACTACTACTCGGCGACCTCCGGCACCCACGTGGGCTGCCTGCGCGGCCCGGCCGGCAAGGACTACGACCTCTACCTGCAGAAGTGGAACGGCGGGGGCTGGGTGGACGTCGCCGTCGGCGGCACCGCGACGGCCGACGAGGACACCAGCTACTACGGCACCGCGGGCTACTACCGCTACATCGTCCACGCGTACAGCGGCTCCGGCGCGTACACGCTGGGCCTGAGCGCCCCGTAGCGACCGGGCCACGAGCGCCCCGTCACGGGGCGGGGAGGCGGCGCCGTCACGGACCGGGGGTTCCGTGACGGCGCCGCCGTTCCCTCAGCCGACCTCGGCGAGCACGAACCCCGGCTTCTCCGGGCCCGCGTCGGCGATCCGCTCGCCGTCCGGGCCCCAGGCCCCGGCCGCGCCGCCGCCCACGCCGTCCTCGTTGGCCCCGATGACATTGCCCAGCACCACGTACAGGCCGAAGTCCCGGGCCCGTACCGGATACACCGTCTCGAACGAGTCGTTGTCCGCGGAGAGCACCGAACTCGCCAGATACACCGCGCACCTGTCGGCGGCGGCGCGCTCGGCCAGCTCGGGGAAGCGGTTGTCGTAGCAGGTGGCCGTCGCGAACCGGACCCCGTCGAGCGCGAACCGCCCGTCGGTCGTGCCCGGCGCGAAGACCTCCTGCTCGATCCCGTACAGGTGCTGCTTGTCGTACCGGGCGAGGAGCCCGCCCTCCGGGCCGATGACCAGCGTCGTGACCGCGGTCCGGCCATCCGCCGTGCGCACGGGCCCGTTGACGACGGCCGCCGCCGACACCGCGCGGCAGGCCTCCCGTACGGGTTCCAGACGGGGGTCGTCCTCGGTGAGGACCAGGTCGGGGGTGTCCCGGATCAGGGTCGGCTCGTACCCGCTGAGGCAGAGCTCGGCGAAGACGACCACACGGGCGCCCTCGGCCCCGGCGGCGCGGACCATGTCGGCGACGGTCCGCACATTGGCGGCGATGTCCCCGGCGACCGGGGCGAACTGGGTGGCTGCGACGATCATGCCCCCATCATCCCGCCCGCCCGCCGTCCGGGAACCCCCTGGACCGGCGCATCGCCTCCGCCGTCTCCCGCAGCAGCCCCAGGAAGGCGGTCGCCGCGGCGGTCGGCATCGGCGGGGTCGCCGCACAGACCCGGCGGTACGGGACGTCGTCCGGGTGGATCGTGACGAGCGCGACCTCCCGGGGGACGGAGGCCGCCGCGAGCGCCGGGACGAGAGTGGTGCCGAGACCGGCGGCGACCGCGCCGAGCTTGGCGATCCAGTCGTGTGCGAGGAGTCCGGTACGCGGCCGGAACCCGGCGGCGACGGCCGGGCGGAAGAGGGTGTCCTCCCATCGCTCGGCGCCGACGATCCACTCCTCGTCGGCCAGCTCGGCCAGTCGCACCGCCCGTCGGCCCGCGTGCGGATGGCCCCGCTCCAGGGCCACCAGCATCGGCTCGTCCAGGAGGTGGTGGAACGTCACACCCTCCGGCGGGGGAGTGGCCAGGGCCGGGGCGACCACCGCGAGGTCCTGCTCCCCGGCGGCGAGCTGCCCCAGATGCTTCACGGACGGGCCTTCGGTGCGGGTGACCGCCACCCCCGAATGCCGGGTGCGGAACACGGCTTGCGTACGGGGGACGAGCGCCGCGTTGGCGCTGGAGAACGAACCGAGCCGGAGCAGCCCGCCCTCCAGGGTGCGCAGCGCCTCGAGATCGGCCCGGGCCGCGAGCAGCCGGTCCCGTACGGCCTCGGCGTGCGGCAGCAGCACCCGGCCCGCCTCGGTCGGGCGCACCCCGCGCGGCAGCCGCTCGAACAGCACCGAGCCCGTCTCGTCCTCCAGGGCCTGGACCTGGCGCGAGACGGCGGACTGGGTGTATCCGAGGGCGCGGGCGGCGGCGGTGAAGGACCCCTCGCGGGCGACGGCGAGGAAGACCTCGTACAGGACATGACCATTCGGCATGGCTGCCATGCTAGACATTCGCTTGTCGCATGGGAGGGCCATGCCTAGCGTCGTCCTCATGAACTCCACGGACAGCATGAACTCCACGGACGGCACGGACGCCACGGACAGCACGCGACAGAAGATCGCCTTCATCGGTCTCGGTTCCATGGGCCTCCCGATGGCCCGCCGACTCCTCGACGCAGGGCACCCGTTGACCGTCTGGAACCGCACGGCCGCCAAGGCCGACGCGCTGGTCGCGGACGGCGCCGTGCGCGCCGCGAGCGCCGCCGAGGCCGTCCGCGAGGCCGACGTCGTCATCACCATGCTGGCGGACCCGGTCGCCGCCCTCGCCGTCGCCGACGCCATCGTTCCGGCGCTGCGCCCCGGCACGCACTGGATCGACACCTCGACCATCGGCCCCGACGCCGTCCGCGTCCTGGCCGCCCGGCTCCCCGACGGGGTCACCCTGATCGACGCGCCCGTCATGGGCAGCGTGGACCGGGCCGCCGCGGGCGAGCTGCTGATCCTCGCGGGAGGCGACAGCACTCCGGTCGCCGCCGTCCTCGACCGTCTGGGCACGGTCACGCCGTGCGGGGGATCAGGCGACGGGGCCGCCCTCAAACTCGTCCTCATCGACGCCGCCATCGGCGGTGTCGCGCTGATCGCCGAGGTTCTCGCGCTCGCCGGAGCGCTCGGCCTGCCCCGCGAACTCGCCCTGCGGACTCTCGCCCAGGGACCCCTCTCCGGTGCCGTGGCCCGCGCCACCGCCACCGGCTCGCACTTCCCGGTCGCCCTCGCCGCCAAGGACGTCGCCCTGGCGACCGCGGTGACGGAACTCCCCATCCTGCAGGCCGTCCACACCGCCCTCACGGGGGACCCGGCCCTGCTCGGCGAGGACCTGTCGGCCGTCATCCGCTAGGGGGTGTCCCGGCGGACACGGCCTAGACTCCGGCACAGCGGTGCCGCGCGCGGCGCCGCAGGGTGTGGGGCCGTGGCAGAGCACGGCCGATTGCGAAGCCGGGCGGCGGAGGTCCCCGACGCCCGGGGCGAGCGGCCGGTCGCCGGACCTGGCGGCCGGACCCCGCGGGTTCGAATCCCGTCGGCCCCGCACCCGAACTCGTCCGTGCAGGGCCGGCGGTGCGTGGCTACGGCCGGGCCTCGCCGCCGTGGAGAAGGTGCAGGAAGTCGCGGAAGGCGGCGGGCATGTCCACCGCCGTCGGGTCCAGGAGCCACTGGTACTGGAGTCCGTCCATCACCGCCGTCAGGAGCGGCGCCGCGCGCTCCGGGCTCAGCCCGCTCGGCAGCCGGTCGCCGAACTCCAGGCGCAGCACCTGCGCCATGTTCGCCCGCACCAGTGCGTACCGCTCGGTGAAGAACTGCCGCGCCGGGTGCTCGTCCGTCACGCTCTCGCCGAGCAGCGCGGAGAAGGTCTGCACGATGCCGGGCCGCATCGCGTTGTACTCGACGAGCGATTCGAGCAGGTCGAGCCGCCAGCCCTCACGGTCCCGGCCGCCGCTGGTGTCCCAGCGGTCGCGCTCCTCCAGGACGGCGACGAGCAGCGCCTCCTTCGTCGGGAAGTAGTGCAGGAGCCCCTGCTGGGTGAGCCCGACGCGCTCGGCGACGGAGCCGAGGGTGGCGCCCCGGTAGCCGCGCTCGGCGATCACTTCGAGGGCCGCGCGCAGGATGTCCGCCCGCCGCTCCTCGCTCCTGGCCCGCACCATCGCCGTGGCCCCTCTCAGCTCGTCGTTCCGACAGGACGGTACCTCGTCCATAGAATAACGAAGAGGTAACATCACCTACCGATCTACAGGTAAGTGGGTGCACGATGGCGCCATCGGGGTCATCGGTACGTCAATGAGGAGGTACGGCCATGACGGAGACCAGCGCGGACACGGCACGGGCGGCGGCGAACGCCGCACGGGAAGAGGCCGTCGAGGCGGCGCTCGCCACGCTCGACCTGGACACCAAGACCCGGCTGCTCGGCGGCCAGGACATGTGGTCGCTGCCCGCCCTGCCGGAGATCGGACTGAAGTCCCTGGTCATGTCCGACGGCCCCATCGGTGTCCGCGGCGTCCGCTGGACCGCCGACGACCCGTCCGTCGCCCTGCCGTCCCCGACCGCGCTCGCCGCCGCCTGGGACCCCGCCCTCGCCCGCCGCGCCGGCCGCCTCCTCGCCCAGGAGGCCCGCCGCAAGGGCGTCCACGTCCTGCTCGCGCCCACGGTGAACCTGCACCGCACCCCGCTCGGCGGCCGCCACTTCGAGGCCTACAGCGAGGACCCCTTCCTCACCGGCGCCGTCGGCACCGGCTACGTCCAGGGCGTCCAGGACGGCGGTGTCGGCACCACCGTCAAGCACTTCGTCGCCAACGACGCCGAGACCGACCGCTTCACCGTCGACAACCGGATCGCCCCGCGCCCCCTCCGCGAGCTCTACCTCGCCCCCTTCGAGGCCATCGTCAGGAACGCCCACCCCTGGGGCATCATGACCGCCTACAACCGGGTCAACGGCGTGACCATGACCGAGCACCGCCACCTCGTGAACGAGGTCCTGCGCGGCGAGTGGGGCTTCGACGGCTACAACGTCTCCGACTGGATGGCCGCCCGTTCCACCACCGGCGACATCGAGGGCGGCCTCGACGTCGCCATGCCCGGCCCGCAGACCGTCTACGGCGAGGCGCTCGCCGCCGCCGTCCGCGCCGGCGAGGTCGAGGAGCCCACGGTCGACGCGGCCGTACGCAACGTCCTGCGGCTCGCCGCCCGGGTCGGCGCCCTCGAAGGCGCCCCGCCGGTCGTCACCGAACCTCCGGCCGCCCTCGACGGCGACGCGCTCGCCCGCGAGATCGCCCGCCGCGGCTTCGTCCTCGTCCGCAACGAGAGCGGCGCGCTGCCCCTCGCGGCCGGGACGACCGTCGCCCTCTCCGGCGCCGCCGCCCGCGACGCCCGCGTCCTCGGCGGCGGCTCCGCCCAGGTCTTCCCCGAGCACGTCGTCTCCCCGCTGGCCGGCCTCACGGCCGCCCTCGCGGCCGGTCCCGAAGGGGGCGCGCTCACCTTCACCGTCGGCGCCGACCCCAGCGACGAACTCACCCCCGCCGATCAGGGGTTCACCCTCCGCGCCCGCTGCCGCGACGCCTCCGGCGCCGTGCTCGGCGAGGGCTCCCTGCCCAACGGCCAGGTCCAGTGGATCGGCGACGACCTCCCGGCCGGCGTCACCCACGAGGCCCTCGCCTCCATCGAGGTCGTCGGCACCTTCACCCCGCGCGAGTCCGGCGAGCACTCCTTCGGCACCCGCGGCCTCGGCGCCTACACCCTCACCGTCGGCGGCGAGACCGTCTACGAGGGCGTGCAGGTCATGGGCCCCGAGACCGACCCCTTCGAGGCCTTCTTCGGCTCCCCGGTCGAGCGCGCCAAGGTCGCGCTCACCGCGGGCGAGACCGTCGAGGTGTCCTTGCTCCACACCCTCGACAAGGAGTTCGCGGCCCCGCTGCCGGCCGTCATGTTCTCCTTCGTCCACCTCGGTCCGCGTCGTGACCCCGACGAACTGATCGCCGAGGCCGTCGAGGCGGCCCGCGCCGCCGACACCGCCGTCGTGGTCGTCGCCACCACCGAGCGCGTCGAGTCCGAGGGCTTCGACCGCAAGGACCTCGCCCTCCCCGGCCGCCAGGACGACCTCGTACGGGCCGTCGCCGCCGTCAACCCGAACACCGTCGTCGTGGTCAACGCCGGCTCCCCGGTCGAACTGCCCTGGCGCGAGGAGGTGGCCGCGGTCCTGCTCAGCTGGTTCCCCGGCCAGGAGGGCGGCGCCGCCCTCGCCGACGTCCTCACCGGCGCCGAGGAGCCCGGCGGCCGCCTCCCCACCACCTGGCCCGTCGCCCTCGCCGGCGTCCCCGTCACCGAGACCACCCCCACCGAGGGTGAACTCGACTACGCCGAGGGCGTGTTCATCGGCTACCGCGCCTGGGACAAGGCCGGCGCCGTGCCCGCGTACGCCTTCGGTCACGGCCTCGGCTACACGACCTGGTCGTACGACTCCCTGACGGCCGGCCCCGACACCGTGACCGTCCGGCTCACCAACACCGGCGACCGCGCCGGCCGCGAGGTCGTCCAGGTCTACCTGGCACCCGTGGACGACTCCGTGGAGCGCCCCGCCCGCTGGCTGGCCGGCTTCGCGAACGTCGAGGCGGGCCCCGGCGAGACCGTCGAGACCGCGATCGAGCTGCCCCGCCGCGCCTTCGAGATCTGGGACGAGGAGAAGAACGACTGGACCCTCGTCGCCGGAACCTACGAGGTCCTGGCGGCGCACTCCCTCACGGACGCCCGCCTGACCACCACGGTCGAGATCTGACGGCGGGGGTCCTCACGACCGGCCCCGGGGCGGCACCTGACAACCGCCCCGGGGTCCTCACTCCTTCGTGATCCGCCGGTACGCGAGCTCCGCGAGCCGCGCCTGCCCGTCCCGGCTCGGATGGAAGAAGTCCCAGGGGCTCAACTGCCCGCTGTCGAAGCGGAACCCGAAGACCGCCCCGCCGTCGTACCGGCAGCGCTCGTCCTTCGCGCACACCTCCGAGAGCACCCGGTTGTACGCCACCACCCGGTCCTGCACCTCGGCGCGCCGCCGCTCCGCCGCGGCGCTCAGGTCCTCCGCGTCCGCCAGCATCGCGCCGCAGATCCCCAGCTTCCACACCTCAAGACCCATCGGGCTGACCCGCCCCGTGGACCACAGATGCATCAGGGACGGCACGCTCGCCACGTACACCTGCGCCTTCGGCGCGTCCTTCCGCAGCCGGGCGAGCGCCGTCTCGAAGTGCGTCCGGAAGTCGGCGACCGGGGTCATCAGGTCCGGGGTGGCCCGGCAGGCGTCGTTCGCGCCCATCATCACCGTGACCAGCTCGGGCCGTTCGGCGGCGGCCACGGCCATCTGCTCCGGAAGCTCCGCCATCCGCGCCCCGGTCCGCGCCAGGTTCCAGCTGCGGGTGGCGGCCTTCTCCGGGCCGAGCAGGCGCAGCGCGAGGCTGTTCACGGCGGTGTCCGTGCCCGTCGCCCAGGACGACTCGGGGCAGTCCGCGAGGACCGCGCAGGCGTCGAAGGCGCGGGTGACGGAGTCGCCGACGGCGGCGACGGAGGCGGGGGAGGCGTTCCACAGCGAGGTCGGCTTCGGGGTGGGTCTCGGTGCCGCCTTCGGTGCCGCCTTCGGTGTGGCTCTCGCCTCCGGGGGCTTCGCCGCGGGCTCCCCGGCGGTGCAGCCGGACAGCGCTCCCGCGCACAGCAGCGCCGCCGTCGCGGTGGCGACAGCGGTACGAATTCTGCGTCGGCCGCGCATCCCCGGCCCCTCCTTCGGCGTCCTGGCGGGTGAAAGCTTCGTGTTCACCCGCCCCCGGACCGACCGTACGTCACACCGATGACGGTGCGGCACGGTAGCTTTTCCCCCGTCGAACCAGAGGCACCTTTGCCGACCGGCTCCGGTAAATTACATCACGTCACATACTGTCCCCTTTTTGAGGGTTTGTGACGTTTTGCTCCTGATGCTGTTTACTGAGGCCGCTGGGAAAGGCGAACCTCGTCCCACACTGGAGGTCCCGGTGACGACACGTGGAGTCCTGTACGTTCACTCCGCACCGCGCGCGCTGTGCCCGCACGTCGAATGGGCGGTCGCGGGTGTCCTCGGTGCGAGGGTCCAGCTCGACTGGATCCGTCAGCCGGCTTCCCCCGGCACCTGGAGAGCCGAGTTCTCCTGGCAGGGCCGTACCGGCACCGCCTCCGAACTCGCCTCCGCGCTGCGCGGCTGGCAGATGCTCCGCTTCGAGGTCACCGCGGAGCCCTGTCCCACCGCCGAGGGCGAGCGCTACAGCGCCACCCCCGACCTGGGCATCTTCCACGCCGTCACCGGCATGCACGGGGACATCCTGATCCCCGAGGACCGGCTGCGGGCGGCGCTCGCGCGCTCCGCGCAGGGCGAGACCCAGCTGGAGGCCGAGATCGCCCGGCTCCTCGGCAAGCCCTGGGACGACGAACTGGAGCCCTTCCGGTACGCGGGCGAGGGAGCCCCCGTCCGCTGGCTGCACCAGGTCGTCTGACCGACCGTCACCGGCGAGCGGTAGATTCCCGCCCGGGTGCGCAGGGGGCGCGCCGGGTGGGAGAGAAGTGACGCGAGAAGGTACGGCGCCGGCCACGGCCGCCGTTCTGCTGTCGGGCGCCGCGTTCGGCGCCGCCGCGGCGTTTCTGGGGGCCGGGGTCGTCGCCGGTACCTGGCCGAGGGGCTGGACGGCGCTGGGGTGCGCGCTGGCCCTGGTGGCGGCGGGGGTGACGGGGCTGGTGGCGAGCCGGCGGAGCCGTACGGCCGCGGAACCGCAGGACGGGGTGCCGGGTCCGAACCTCGCCAAGGCCGACGGGGGTACGGCGTCCGGCCGGTCCCCGGCGCTGGTGGCCGGAGTCGTCTGGCTGCTGGCGCTCGCGGCGGCCGGGACCTGGGGTCTGGTGGTGGCGGGCGACGACGACGATGACGACGAGGAGGGCCGGGCCTCCGGGAAACCCGCCGCGACCGCCTCCGCGTCGGCGGCCCCGCGGAAGGCGGGGATCGCGTGGTCCGTCCCGCCCGTCGGCGCGAAGTACGACGAGGGGGTCGGTGCCTGGGCCCTCGGCGACGCCGTCGCGCAGGGACGGCTCGACGGGCTCTTCGCGTACGACTCCGCGACCGGAGCGGTCCGCTGGAACGTTTCCGCGCCGACCCGGGAGGCCCTCTGCGGAATGTCCTCCGACGCAGAACAGGGCATCGGCCTGATCGCCCACGGCCGGCACGAGAAGGCCTGCGCCGAACTCCTCGCCGTCCGCGTCTCCGACGGCAAGGTCATGTGGCGCAGGACCCTCACCGGCGAGGGCCTCCTCCCCAGGGGCGCCGCCGTCGGCGGCGGCACCGCCGTGACCGCCGAGGACGGCGCCGTACGGGGCCGGTCCTCCGAGACCGGCGAACAGCGCTGGCAGCGGCCGCTCGGGAAGGGGTGCGGGGTGCTCGCGGTGGACGCGGACGCCGGCCGGACCCTCGTCGTCGAACAGTGCGGCAAGGGGGCACGGCTCGTCGCCCTGGACACCCGTACCGGCGCACGGCAGTGGCTGAGGGAGCTCCCCGTGGAGT
Organism: Streptomyces sp. CB02980; assembly: GCF_014451325.2. Lineage (GTDB taxonomy): Bacteria > Actinomycetota > Actinomycetes > Streptomycetales > Streptomycetaceae > Streptomyces. Next base: position 158,957 of record NZ_JACSCH020000018.1, read on the forward strand.
CCCGTGCCGTGGCGGCGGTGGTCTCCGTCTCCCCGGTCGTCCTGGCCGTCCACGAGGATGACAAGCGCGGCACCCGTGCCTTCCTGGGCTTCGACGACAAGGGCGCGCCGACGGTGTCGATCCCGCTCTCCGGCCCCGAAGGACTGCTGGCCGCCCCCGGGGAGGTGGGCGACGGGCGCACCGCCCGGATCGTCGTCCGCGACGGCCGCCTGATCACCACGGCCGAGCGGGACAGCATCGTGCCCGACCGGGTCGTCGCGTTCTCCCTCACGGACGGCCGGAAGGTCTGGGAGTACGCCTCCCAGCACCAGGCCGAGGCGGTGGCGACCGAGCGGGACGGCCGGGTCGCGGTCCTGGAGGAGTACGTCGGAGCGAGGATCGTGCTCCTCGACCCCGCCACGGGCAAGGCGGGCACGGTGATCGCCCCGGAGGACCGCGAGGCGCGACTCTCCATCGAACCGGAACTCATCGTCGCCCCCGACGGCCGGCACATCGTCGTCAACCACCTCCTGATGGAGGCGGAACCGTCGGCCTTCGCCCTGCGCTGAGGCCGCGGCACACGAAGGAGGCCCACCCCCGGGTCAGGGGGTGGGCCTCCTTCGTGCGTCGGACGCGAGGTCAGACCGTGCGGAACGCCAGGACCACGTTGTGGCCGCCGAAGCCGAACGAGTTGTTGATCGCGGCGATCGTGCCCTGCGGGAGTTCGCGGGGCTCGTCGCGGACGATGTCCGCGTCGACCGCCGGGTCCAGCTCGTCGATGTTGATCGTCGGCGGGGCCAGGCGGTGGTGGAGGGCCAGGACCGTCGCGACGGTCTCGATGCCGCCGGCGCCGCCGAGGAGGTGGCCGGTCATCGACTTCGTCGCGGAGATCGCGACGTGGTCCAGGTCGTCGCCCAGGACCTTCCGCAGCGCCTTGATCTCGGCGACGTCACCCTGCGGCGTCGACGTGGCGTGCGCGTTGAGGTGGACGACCTCGGACGGCTTGAGGTCCGTCGCGTCGAGCAGGTTCTGCATCGCGGCGGCGATGCCCCGGCCGGTCGGCTCGGGCTGCGCGATGTGGTGGCTGTCGGCCGACAGGCCCTGGCCGAGGACCTCGCAGTAGACGCGGGCGCCACGGGCCTTCGCGTGCTCCTCGGACTCCAGGATCACGACGCCCGCGCCCTCGCCGAGCACGAAGCCGTCACGGCCGGTGTCGTAGGGACGCGAGGCCTTCGTCGGCTCGTCGTTGTTCTTGGACATCGCCATCATGTTGGCGAAGGCGGCGATCGGCAGCGGGTGGATCGCGGCCTCGGTACCGCCGGCGACGACCACGTCGGCACGGCCGGTACGGATCATCTCGACGGCGTAGCCGATCGCCTCGGCACCCGACGCACACGCGGAGACCGGGGTGTGGACGCCGGCCCGGGCGTTCACCTCCAGGCCCACGTTCGCGGAGGGGCTGTTCGGCATGAGCATGGGCACGGTGTGCGGGGAGACGCGGCGAACGCCCTTCTCCTTCAGCACGTCGTACTGGTCGAGCAGAGTCGTTACGCCGCCGATGCCGGAGGCGATGACCGACCCGAGCCGCTCGGGCGCGATGGACGCGTCCTCGCCGGCGGGGGCGGTGTAGCCCGCGTCGGCCCAGGCCTCACGGGCCGCGATCAGCGCGAACTGCGCCGAGCGGTCCAGCTTGCGGGCGAGCGGGCGGGGCAGGACGTCACCGGGGTCGACGGCGGCGGTCGCGGCGATCTGCACGGGCAGTTCGGCGAAGCGCTCGCCCTCCAGGGGCCTGACGCCGGAGCGCCCCGCGAGAAGACCTTCCCAGGTCGACGCGGAGTCGCCACCCAGCGGTGTGGTTGCGCCGATACCGGTGACGACCACGGTGCGATTGGTCGAGCTCACAGGAATTCGTTCTCCATGTGTGTGATGGTCGGAATACGGCGCCACCGCCGGGTGGCGGACCGAGTCAGCGAGGGCCGAATCAGGCCTGGTTCTTCAGGATGTAGTCGGCAGCGTCGCCAACCGTCTTGAGGTTCTTGACGTCCTCGTCCGGGATCTTGACGTCGAAGCGCTCTTCGGCGGCGACGACGACCTCGACCATGGAGAGCGAGTCGACGTCCAGGTCGTCGGTGAAGGACTTGTCCAGCTGGACGTCCTCGACCGGGATGCCGGCGATCTCGTTGACGATCTCGGCGAGGCCTTCGACGATCTGGTCCTGGGTGGCGGCCATGGTGGCGCTCCTTCTTGTGATTACTTGTGAAAAGGCTTCCGGAAGAACCGGAGTGCCTAGGGGAGGGTAACGACCGACGCGGCGAAGACGAGACCCGCCCCGAAGCCGATGATGAGCGCCGTGTCGCCGCTCTTCGCCTTGCCGGTCGCCAGGAGTCGTTCCATGGCGAGCGGAATCGAGGCCGCGGACGTGTTGCCGGTGGTCTCGACGTCACGGGCGACCGTGACGTGCTCAGGCAGCTTCAGCGTCTTCACCATCGAGTCGATGATCCGCATGTTCGCCTGGTGCGGGATGAAGACGTCCAGATCGTCCGCCGAGATGCCGGCGGCGTCCAGGGCCTGCTGGGCGACCTTCGCCATCTCGAAGACGGCCCAGCGGAAGACCGCCTGACCCTCCTGCGTGATGGCGGGGAACTTGATCTCGCCCTGCTCGTTGAGCGGCAGCTTCGAGACGTCGCCGACGTGGAACTCGTTCCACGGCACGGTCTGCTTGATCGTCTCGGACTTGTCGCCCTCGGAACCCCAGACGGTGGGGCCGATGTGCGGCTCGTCCGAGGGACCGACGACCACGGCGCCGGCGCCGTCGCCGAACAGGAAGGCCGTCGCGCGGTCCTCCAGATCCGTCAGGTCGCTGAGCCGCTCGACACCGATGACGAGCACGTACTCCGCGGAACCCTCGACGATCATGCCCTTGGCGAGCGTCAGGCCGTAGCCGAAGCCCGCGCAGCCTGCGGAGATGTCGAACGCGGCCGGCTTGCCGGCGCCGATCTTGTCGGCGATCTCGGTGGCGACGGCCGGGGTCTGCTTGAAGTGCGAGACCGTGGAGACGACCACGGCGCCGATCTGCTCGGGGTTGATCCCGGCGTCGGCGATGGCCTTGCCCGAGGCCTCCACCGACATGGCGGCGACGGTCTCCTCGGGAGAGGCCCAGTGGCGGGTGGCGATCCCGGAGCGCGAGCGGATCCACTCGTCGGACGAGTCGATCGTCTCGAGGATCACCTCGTTCGGCACGACCCGGGTGGGGCGGTAGCCGCCGACACCGAGGATCCGTGCGTACGGGGCGCCCTTGCTGGGCTTGATCTTCGACATGCTTCTCGACACTCCTTGTCAGACGGCCGCGTGCTCAGCGATGAGCGTACGGGCCGCGTCGAGGTCGTCGGGAGTCTTGAGGGCGACCGTGGACACGCCCGGCAGGGCGCGCTTGGCGATGCCGGTCAGGGTGCCGCCGGGGCACACCTCGATCAGCGCGGTCGCGCCGAGCGCCTGGAAGGTCTCCATGCACAGGTCCCAGCGGACCGGGTTCGCGACCTGGCCGACCAGGCGGGCCACCACCTCGGCGCCGTCGGTGACGACCTGCCCGTCCTTGTTCGAGACGTAGCGGGTGGTCGGGGCGGCCGGGGACAGCTCCTTCGCCGCCGCCTCCAGCTTCGCCACGGCCGGGGCCATGTGGTGCGTGTGGAAGGCACCGGCGACCTTGAGCGCGACGACCCGGCGGACACCCTCGGGCTTGTCCGCCTCCAGGGCGGCCAGCTGCTCCATGGTGCCGGCGGCCACGATCTGGCCCGCGCCGTTCACGTTGGCCGCGGTCAGGCCGAGCTTCTCCAGGTGCGGGACGGTCACGTCGGGGTCGCCGCCGAGCAGCGCGGACATGCCGGTCTCGGTGATCGCGGCGGCCTCGGCCATCGCGAGCCCACGGGTCCGTACGAGACGCAGCGCGGCGGTGTCGTCGAGGACGCCCGCGAACGCGGCGGCGGTGAACTCGCCGACGCTGTGACCGGCGACGACACCGGGGGGCACGTCACCGAGGGCGGCGGCGGACAGCAGGCCGGCGGCGACGAGGAGCGGCTGGGCCACGGCGGTGTCACGGATCTCGTCCGCGTCCGCCTTCGTGCCGTAGTGGGCGAGGTCGAGCCCGATGGCGTCCGACCAGGCCGCGATGCGGTCGGCGGCGCCGGGGAGTTCGAGCCAGGGGGTCAGGAAGCCGGGCGTCTGGGCGCCTTGGCCGGGAGCGACGAGTACGAGCACCCTCACACTCTCTCTTGCGGACGGCTCCGAGCGCCCGTGGGGACAGGGACGAAGAACCGTCGGGGGAATTGTTGGTGTTCGACAAAAGTCTAGGACTGCGGATCTCCGTCGGCCAAGCGTCCGAGAATGAGCGCGATCCGCAGAGTGAACGCGGAACGGACATCAGAGGGTGACCAGCCGGTGACGTCGGTCACACGTCGAAGCCGGTAGCGCACGGTGTTGGGGTGCACGAACAGCATGCGGGCCGCGCCCTCCAGGCTGCTGGCCTGCTCCAGATAGACACTGAGAGTTTCAAGCAGCGCCGATCCCGCTTCTTCCAGCGGTCTGTAGATCTCCTCCACCAGCTGCTCGCGCGCCGAAGGGTCGGAGGCGATGGCGCGCTCCGGCAGGAGATCGTCCGCGAGGACCGGGCGGGGAGCGTCCTGCCAGGCCGAGCAGGCTTTCAGGCCCGCCGCGGCGGCCTGCGCGGAGCGCGTGGCGGCCAGCAGGTCGGGGACGACGGGGCCCGCGACGACCGGGCCCGCCGCGTACGGACCGATCAGGGCCTTCGCCACGGCCAGCGGATTGTCGTTGCCGCCGGCGATGACGACCAGACGGTTGCCGAGGACGCCGGTGAGGACCTGGAGCTTGGCGTGCCGGGCCGCGCGGCGGATCGCCTCCACGGTCAGCTCGCTGTCGCCGTCGGGGGCCGTGCCGAGGATCACGCACACATGGTCCGGGGAGTTCCAGCCGAGCGCCGCGGCACGCGAGACCGCGCCCTCGTCGGCCTCGCCGGAGAGGACCGCGTTCACCACGAGCGATTCCAGACGCGCGTCCCAGGCGCCCCGGGCCTCGGCGGCCTGCGCGTACACCTGGGCGGTCGCGAAGGCGATCTCCCGGGCGTAGACGAGGAGCGCCTCGCGGAGGATGGACTCGTCGCCGGGGGCGGCGACCTCCTCGATCGCCGTCTCCATGACCTCGATGGTGGTCCGCACCATCTCGACGGTCTGGCGCAGGGTGATCGCGCGGGTCAGCTCGCGGGGCGCGGTGCCGAAGACGTCCGTCGAGATGGCCTGCGGGGTCTCCGGGTGCCGGAACCACTCGGTGAACGCGGCGATACCGGCCTGGGCGACCAGACCGATCCACGACCGGTTCTCGGGCGGCATCGCCCGGTACCACGGCAGCGTCTCGTCCATGCGGGCAATGGCGTTGGCGGCGAGCCGCCCGGAGGACTGTTCGAGGCGCTTCAGGGTCGCGGCGTGCGGGTGAGGGGCGTTCGTGGGTTCTGGCACGGGGACAAGACTGCCTTATCGGGACGGCAGTGTGCGGGGTCGGGGCGGGTTCGTCTCCGGCGGCGTCGGCGGCCAGGCCCCGCCGGAACCCCCGGGAGCGCCTCGCGACGCGACCCGGGTACGGCCCCGGGCGGCCGCACTACCGTAGGACCCGTGATACGCATCCAGCGCGCGGGGCAGCGGTACCCCGGCGGCGACCCGGCCGCCGGGATCGAGACCCGGCACGCCCTGTCCTTCGGGCCGCACTACGACCCCGACAACCTCCGCTTCGGCGCCCTGCTCGCCTGCAACGAGGAGCGGCTGGCACCCGGCGCCGGCTTCGACGAGCATCCGCACAGCCACACCGAGATCGTCACCTGGGTCGTCGAGGGGGAGCTCACCCACCACGACACGGCCGGCCACACCACCGTCGTCCGCCCCGGCGACCTCCAGCGGCTGAGCTCCGCCGGGGGAGTCCGGCACGTCGAACGGAACGACGCCGACGTGCCGCTCGTCTTCGTGCAGATGTGGCTCGCACCGCTGTCGCCGGGCGGGGAGCCCGCGTACGAGGTGATGCGCGGGCTCGGGGAGCCGTACGACCTCCCGGAGGCGGACGCGCGGCTGCACGTCCGCCGCCCCGCGGCGGGCGAGCGGGTCGCCGTACCGGCCGCCGACTTCGTGTACGTCCATGTCGTACGGGGCACGGTCGGGCTCGACGGGGAGAAGCCCGGCGGGGAGTCCGGCGAGAAGCCCGGCGGCGAGCCGCTGTCGCCCGGCGACGCCGCCCGCATCACCGACGCCCGGGGACACACTCTCGTCGCCACGACCGATGCGGAGGTCCTGATCTGGGAGATGCGGGACTGGCGCAAGGCCCTCGGCTGAACCACCGGGGGCCGCTCCTTCAGGCCAGGGCGCTCTTCTTCTTCCACTGCTCCCAGCTCAGGTTCCACGCGCCGTAGCCGTTGCCCTCGGCGACCGTGCCCTTGGTGTCCTTGCCGGTGATCTCGAAGGGGTCGCCGACGTTCACCGCGCCGTAGAAGGACGCGGCGTTCGCGTCGCTCATGCCGATGCAGCCCGAGCTCTTGTTGGCGTTGCCGAAGTACGCCGCGTTCCACGGGGCCGCGTGCGCGTACATGCCCGACCAGGTCAGGCGCATCGAGTAGTCCACGTCCTTGTCGTACGCGTCCCCGAGGCCGACCGTCTCCGAGTTCATGTTGATGGTGCCCTCCTTCGCCATCAGCACGGCCGTGCCCCGCCAGGACCGCTTGTCGCCGCCCGGGGTGCCGCCGGAGACCGGGATCGTCCGGACCGTGCGCCCCTCCTTGCTCAGGGTCAGCTTGTGGCGGTCCAGGTCGACCTTCACGATCTGCGCCGCCCCGATCGTGAAGCCGGTGCGGTAGTCCCGTACGAACCAACCGCCGCCCGAGTCCGTGCCGTTCAGATTCGCTTCCAGGGTGACCTTCGTACCGGGCTTCCAGTACGTACGGGGGCGCCAGTCCGCCCTGTCCCGGCCCGAGTAGTCCTTGACCCAGCCCCAGGAACCCTCGGTCGCGTTCGAGGTGGTCACCTTCAACTGCTTCTCCACGTCCGCCTTCTTCGTCACCGGCAGGTCGAAGACGATCGAGACGGGGTGGCCGATGCCGACGGTGGTGTTCTTGCCGGGGGCGAGGGTCAGCTTGTTGACCTTGTCCGCCTCGGCCGTCTCGAAGGAGGACCGGGTGGTCGACTCCTTGCCGTCGGCCGTGCGCGAGGTGACCTCCACCGTGTACGTGGTGCCCGGCGCCGCCTTGCGGTCCGAGACCCAGCGGGTGCCGCCCGCGGCCGCGCGCCCCGCGAGCGAACCGCCGTCCGCGTCCACGACCTTCACCTCGGAGATCGTGCCGCCCGTCGCGGTCACCGTCACCGGGACGCCGGCCGCCGGGTCCACGACCGTCACCTTCGCGGGCGGGGCCTTCGACGCGTCCGCCGCGGGGGTCCCGGTCCCCCCGGGACCGCTCGCCGCCTGAGCCGTACAGGCCGTCAGGGAGACGGTCAGCGCGACTGCCGCGAGAACGGGACGGGGTGTGCGTATTCGCAGCACGGGAGACCTCCGCAGTGATGAGGAGTGAGTGGGATGTTTCGGACTGTAGGTCGCTCCCCGCGCCGCACGGGGGCCCGGCGCCCGTATGACAAGGGCTGCGGCAAAACGGTCATCGTCCGGTCACATACGACGCGCGACTCCGTCGAATTCGGCTGTGAGCCTGCTGTGCGCCCCACCACCGAGGGGCGGAACAAGGAGGCTCCCGTTGTGTCAGCCCTGCTCGTGACGGCCGCACCCACCGAGCGCAGCGCCCTGCGGCTCGGCCCCGTGACCCCCGAGGTCTACCGCGCCTTCCTCGCGTCCCGCTCCGGTGCGGACGGGCCCAGCTTCCTCCAGGTCCCGGCCTGGGCCCAGGTGAAGGACGGCTGGCAGCACCAACTGATCGGCTGGGGCCCGGAGTCCGGCGGACTGACCGGCGTCGCCCTCGTCCTCCTGCGGCCCTTCCCCGGCACCCGCAAGTACTTCGCCTACCTCCCCGAAGGCCCCGTCGCCGACTGGGCCGACGCCGACATCGACGGCTGGCTCGCCCCGCTCCTCGGTCATCTCCGCTCCTGCGGCGCCTTCGCCGTACGCATAGGCCCCGGGCCCGCCTACCGGCGGTGGAACGCCGCCACCGTCAAGGCCGCCACCGGGCCCGGCCGCCGGCTCTCCGACGTCCTCGCCGACGAGGTCGACCCACTGGGGACCGCCGTCGCCGAACGGCTCCGCGCCCGCGGCTGGCGCCGCTGCGGCGGGGAGTCGGAGGACGGCGCCGACGCCCAGCCCCGGCACGTCTTCCAGGTGCCGCTCACCGGGCGCACCCCCGACGACCTGTGGACCGGCCTCAACCAGGAATGGCGGCGCAACGTCCGCAAGGCCCGCAAGTCCGGAGTCGAGATCACCGTCGGATCCGCCGCCGACCTCCCCGAGTTCTACCGGCTGCTCCGCATCACCGAGGAGCGCGACGGCTTCCGGCTCGGCCGCGCCCTCGCCTACTACGAGCGCCAGTACGCCGTCCTCAACGCCGAACACCCCGGCCGGATGAAGCTCTACCTCGCCCGCCACGAGGGCGAGATCCTGGCCGCCCACACCATGGTCACCGTCGGCGGACGCGTCTGGTACCAGACCGGCGCCTCCGCCGACCACCGCCGCGAGGTCCGGCCCTCCAACGCCCTCCAGTGGCGCATGATGCTCGACGCCCACGCCCTCGGCGCCGCCGTCTACGACCTGCGCGGGGTACCCTCCACCCTCGACCCGGGCGACCGGTCCCACGGGCTGCTCCGCTGGAAGCTCGGTACGGGCGGACAGGTCGTCGAGACGCTGGGGGAGTGGGAGACACCGATGCAGGGCACGACCAACCACGCGCTGTTCCGCGCCTTCCAGGCGTATCTGGCCCGCCGATGACGGCCACGCTCACCGCCGAAAGGCCCGGCAGGGGCCGGGCGAAGGCCAAGCCGTCCGCGCTGCGCAGCGGCGCGCTCATGGCCGCCGGCTCGCTCGTCTCCCGTGCCACCGGCTTCGTCCGCGCCTCCGTCGTCGCCGCGGCGCTCGGCGCGGCCGCCGTCGCCGACGGCTACGCGGTCGGCAACACCGTCCCCACCATCATCTACACGCTCCTCCTCGGCGGCGCCCTCAACGCCGTCTTCGTCCCCGAGCTGGTCAAGGCCGCCAAGGAGCACGAGGACGGCGGAGCCGCCTACACCGACCGGCTGCTCACCCTCTGCGTGCTCGCCCTCGTCGCCCTCACGGCCGGCGCGGTCTTCGCCGCGCCCCTGATCGTCGACACGTACACCGACTACGTAGGCGAGCAGCGGGAGATGACCCTCGCCTTCGCGCGCGCGTGCCTGCCGCAGATCTTCTTCCTCGGCCTGTTCACCCTGCTCGGCCAGGTCCTCAACGCGCGGGGCCGCTTCGGCGCCATGATGTGGACCCCCGTCCTCAACAACGTGGTCGTCGTCTCCGTCTTCGCCCTGTTCCTCGTGGTCAGCGACGGCGGCGCCCTCACCCCCGGGGAGACGGCCCTGCTCGGCTGGGGCACCACCGCCGGCATCGTGCTCCAGGCGCTCGCCCTCGTGCCCTCGCTGCGCGCCGCCCGCTTCCGCTGGCGGCCCCGCTTCGACTGGCGCGGCAGCGGGCTCGCCACACCGCTGCGCTCGGCCGGCTGGCTGGTCCTGCTCGTCCTCACCAACCAGGGCGCGTACTGGGTGACCACCCTGCTCGCCACCTCGGCGGGCGGCACCGTCAGCGGCGGCGGCCTCGCCGCGTACAACAACGCCTATCTGCTGTGGTCCGTCCCGCACGGCATCATCACGGTCTCCCTCGTCACCGCGCTGCTGCCCCGGATGAGTGCCGCCGCCGCCGACGGCGACCTCGCGGGGGTCCGCCGGGACGTCTCGTACGCCCTGCGGACCAGCCAGGCAGCCGTCGTCCCGGCGGCCTGCGCGCTCCTCGCGCTCGCCGTCCCGCTGATGACGGTCGTCTTCCGGTACGGGGCGACCACCGGCGACGACATCCGCGCGATGTCCTGGATCCTGATGGCCTTCGCGCCCGGACTCGTCGCCCTCTCCGGGCAGTACGTGTGCAACCGCGCCTTCTACGCGCTGCGGGACACCCGTACCCCGTTCCTGCTCAACCTGGTGATCGCCGGGCTCAACGCGGCGCTGTCGTTCGCCGCCTACCACTACCTGCCCACCCGGTGGGCCGTCGCCGGCATGGCCGCCGGGTACACGCTCGCGCTCTGGGCGGGCTGGGGCCTCACGGCGTACGTACTGAGGAGGCGGCTCAAGCGGAGCGGCCCGGCGTCCGGAGGCGCGGGCGGTCCGGCCTCCGTGGGCACGGGCGGTCCGGCCTCCGCGGGCGGTCCGGCCTCCGGCGGCTCGGTCTCCGCGCTCGCGCGGCTGCTGTCCGCCGCCGTACCCGCCGCCGGTTACGGGCTCCTCATCACCGACCTCACCGGTCCCGCCGGGGCCCTACCCTCCGGGACCGCCGGCGCGCTGACCGTCCTCACCGTCTTCGCCGTCCTCGCCAAGCCCCTCCGGCTGACCGAGGTCCAGGCCCTCATCGGTGCCGGGACCGGCCGACTGCGCGGCCTCGCCCACCGCACCTGAGCCACCCCTCCGGCAGGAGGGTCCCTTCGACCTTGGATACTTCACAGATGCCCCGCGTGCTCCTGATAGAAGACGACCCCTCCGTCCGCGAAGGCGTCGAGCTCGGGCTCCGGCGCCGCGGGCACGAGGTGCGCACCGCCGCCACCGGGGAGGCCGGGCTCGACGCGCTCGTGGAGTTCCGGCCGGATCTGCTGCTGCTCGACCTCATGCTGCCCGGCATCAACGGCGTGCAGGTCTGCCGCCGGGTCCGCGAGAGCAGCCAGCTGCCGATCATCATGCTGACCGCCCGCGGCGACGACTTCGACGTCGTCATCGGTCTGGAGGCCGGCGCCGACGACTACATCGTCAAGCCCGCCCGTACCGAGGTCATCGAGGCGCGGATACGGGCCGTGCTGCGCCGCATCGAGGAGCCGGCCGGCGGCCGGGCCGCCGTCGAGTTCCACGGGGAGCTGGCCATCGACCGGGCCGGTCTCACCGTCGCCAAGGCGGGCGAGCGGATCGCCCTCGCCCCCTCCGAGCTGAAGCTGCTGCTCCATCTCACGGCCGCGCCCGAGCAGGTCTTCAGCCGGCAGCAGCTCCTCGAACACGTCTGGGAGCACAGCTACCACGGGGACGCCCGGCTGGTCGACGCCTGCGTCCGCCGGCTGCGGAACAAGATCGAGGACACCCCGGGCGACCCCCGCTACATCCAGACCCTGCGCGGCTTCGGCTACCGCTTCGGTCCGCTGGGACCGCAGTGAAGGCCTGCGTCACCCCGGACGAGGACACCGGGGACGAGGGGCCCGGCGGCCACGCCGGTCATGACGGTCACGGAACGACGGGGCGCGGGCGCGCGTCCCGGCGCGGGGGCCGGAGCCCGCGGCTGCGGCCGCACCCCTTCGGGCTCCGCACCCGGCTCGTCCTCGCCTTCCTGCTCGTCGCCGCCGTCGGCTGCGGCACCACCGCCGCGCTCACCTACCGGGCCGCCCGCAACGCCATCCTGGAGCAGACCCAGGACACCGCCGTCTCCGCCTTCCGCGAGCAGATCGACGCCCTCGGCACCGAACTGCCCGTCAACGCGGAGAGCCTGCGGGACTCGCTCATGCTCGTCGCCCGCCAGGGCAAGCCCCGCGCCTGGCGCGTGTACGCCGAGTACGGCACCCTCCGCCTCTCCTCCACCGACCGGCCCACCTCCTCCGTCATCACCCCGGAGCTGAGGGCCCGCGCCGCCGACGACGAGGCCGTCCCGCACGGCAGTTTCCAGCGGGTGGTCAAGAACGGCACCCCGTACCTCACGATCGCCGTTCCCGCCGTCTTCCTGGCCCGCTCGCCCGACGGCCCCCCGCAGCGCACCGGTCTCGTGTTCTACGCCGTCATGGAACTCGACGAGGAGGAGGCGAACGTCGAGGCGATGGTCGCGGCCGCCCGCGACGGCGCCCTGCCCGCGCTCGCGGTCGCCCTGATCCCCGCCCTGATCGCCGCGCGCGGCGTGCTCCGGCCCGTACGGGAGCTGCGCCACGCGGCCCACAGCATGGGCCGCGGCCGGCTCGACACCCGTATCCACGCCAAGGGCAGCGACGAACTCGCCGACCTCGCCCGGACGTTCAACGAGTCCGCCGCCGAGCTGGAACGTTCCGTCACGGAACTCCGCAACGCCGAGGCCCGCGCCCGCCGCTTCGCCTCCGACGTCTCGCACGAACTCCGCACCCCGCTCGCCGGGATGCTCGCCGTCACGGAGGTCCTCGACGAGGACGCCGGGAGCCTCGACAGCGACACCGCCCGCGCCGTCCGTCTGATCAGCGCCGAAACCGGGAAGCTCGCCGTTCTCGTCGAAGACCTCATGGAGATCTCCCGCTTCGACGCCCGCGCCGCCGAGCTGCACACCGACGAGGTCGACGCAGCCGACTGCGTCCGCAAGACCCTCCAGCACCGGTACTGGACCGATCCGGCGCAGGTCGTCCCGTACCTCACGGAGGGGATCAGGGCCCGGCTCGACCCGCGCCGCTTCGACGTGGTCGTCGCCAACCTCGTCGGGAACGCGCTGCGGCACGGCGGGGCGCCGGTGACGGTCCGGCTCTGGGCGGAGGGGGAGCAGCTGGTGACGGAGGTCGCCGACCGGGGCCCCGGTATCCACCCGGACGTCCTGCCGCACGTGTTCGACCGCTTCTACAAGGCGGACCGGGCCCGTACCCGCTCGGCGGGCAGCGGCCTCGGCCTCGCGATCACCCTGGAGAACGTACGGCTCCACGGAGGCACGGTCACGGCCGCCAACGACCCCGAGGGCGGGGCCGTCTTCACCGTGCGGATGCCGCTGTGAACGGCCCGGAAGCCACTCCCGTACACCGCCGCCGGGCGGGTGGAGCCGGTGGAGCCGCGAAGCGCCGTAGTGCGGCCGCCGTCGCCCTGCTCGCCCTGCTGGCGCCGCCCGCGCTGGCCGGCTGCGGCATACAGAAGACCGACGTCGTCGAGGCGGGCGGGGCGGCGACGCTCCATGTCGGGCCGCCGCTGCCCGAGGAACGGATCGTGCTCTACTTCGTCGGCCCCGACGGCCGGTCGATGCCGGTGGCCCGAGATCTCGGCCTGCCCTTTCCGGACACCGCCCCCCCGTCGGGCGACTCGGCAGAACACGTCCCGACCGACGTGTTCGGTCCCGGCTACGAGATATCCCGCGACGACCTGAACCGCGGCGGGATCGTCACCGACAAGATCCTCGCCATGCTCCTCGCCGGCCCCAGGGAGAACGAGAGGGCGGCGGGCATCACCACCGTCCTGCCCGCGGCGAAGGGGGTGACCGTGCTGCAGGACTCGAAGGGGACCCCGGCGCGTCGGCTGATCTGGGTCCGGACGCCCTTCCCCGTCAAGAAGCTGTCGGAGGCGGCCGTCCGCCAGCTGGTCTGCACGACCGCCTACGCGGAGCACCCGGCCGGCCTGGTCGAGGTGTCGCTCAGCGGCCCGGACGGGATCCTGCCCACCGCCCGCTGCGACGGGTAGCCGCGGCTCAGGCCGTCCGCAGGTCGGCGAGGACCGCGTCGGTGAACGGCGGCCAGGCCTCGACCGCCCACGCCCCGAAGGGCCGGTCGGTCAGCGCCACGCACGCGGCACGCGCGTCCGGGTCGATCCACAGGAACGTGCCGGACTGCCCGAAGTGCCCGAAGGCACGGGGTGAGGACGTGGCGCCCGTCCAGTGCGGGGACTTGCCGTCGCGGATCTCGAAGCCGAGGCCCCAGTCGTTCGGCCGCTGGTGCCCGTAACCGGGGAGGATGCCGGTCAGACCGGGGTACGCGACGCTCATCGCGTCCAGGACGGTGCGCGGGTCGAGCAGCCGCGGCGCCTGCACCTCGGCGGCGAACCGCACCAGGTCGTCGACGGTCGAGACGCCGTCCTTGGCCGGCGAGCCCTCCAGCGTCGTCGACGTCATGCCCAGCGGCTCCAGGACCGCCTGGTGCAGGTACTCGGCGAAGGGGATGTCGGTCGCCTTGGCGAGATGGTCGCCGAGGGCCTCGAAACCGGTGTTGGAGTAGATCCGGCGGGTGCCCGGCGCGGCCATGACCCGGTTCTCGTCGAACGCGAGCCCCGAGGTGTGGGCGAGGAGATGGCGTACGGTCGCGCCCTCGGGACCGGCCGGCTCGTCGAGGTCGATCGCCCCCTCCTCGTACGCGACGAGGACGGCGTACGCCGCGAGCGGCTTGGTGACGGAGGCGAGCGGGAAGCGCTGCCCGGTGGGGCCGTACGACCCGGCCGTGGTGCCGTCCGCGCGGACCACGGCGGCCGCCGCGGTGGGGACGGGCCAGTTCTCGATCGACGCCAGGCTCGGCACGCTGCTCTGCATGGGGCCGAGCCTACTTGCTTGGAGTGCACTCCAACGTTTTAGCGTGGGGGTCATGAGCGTGATGGCGAGCATGAGCACGACGACAGACACGAATACGAGCACAGGCACCAGCGGTACCCGGATCCCCCGGGCGTACTACACGATCAGCGAGGTCGCGGCCCTGACCGGGCTCACCGCCCACACCCTGCGCTGGTACGAGCGGATCGGACTCATGTCGCACGTCGACCGCTCGCACACCGGCCAGCGCCGCTTCACGGAGCGGGACCTGGGCTGGCTCGCCTTCGTCGGCAAGCTGCGGCTGACCGGGATGCCGGTCGCCGACATGGTCCGGTACGCGGAGCTCGTCCGCGAGGGAGACCACACCCGCGACGAACGGCGGGAACTCCTGGAGACCACCCGACGTGACGTGCTCTCCCGGATCACCGAACTCCAGGACACGCTCGCCGTGCTCGACATCAAGATCAGTCATTACGGGACCGCATGCGGAGGCACATCTTCATGACCAACGTGACCAGGATCGACACCATACGGCTCGGCGGCCAGGACGGACCCGGGATCGGCGTCCAGGGCTTCGGCGCCATGGGCATCAGCGAGTTCTACGGCGACACCGACGAGGCCGCCGCCCGCGACACCCTCGACGCGGCCCTGGAGGCCGGCGTCACCCTGATCGACACCGCCGACGCCTACGGCAACGGCGCCAACGAGCGGTTCCTCGCCCCGTTCCTCGCCGCCCACCGCGACGAGGTCACCCTCGCCACCAAGTTCGCCCTCGAACGGCGCGCCGACGACCCCTCCTACCGGGGGATCCGCAACGACCCCGCGTACATCAGGACCGCCGTCGAGGGCAGCCTGAGCCGCCTCGGCATCGAGGCCATCGACCTCTACTACATGCACCGCCGCGACCCGGAGGTCCCGCTCGCCGAGTCCGTCGGCGCGATGGCCGAACTCGTCCGGGAGGGCAAGGTCAAGTACCTCGGCCTCAGCGAGGTCACCGGGCCCGAACTGCGCGAGGCCCACGCCGTCCACCCGATCGCCGCCCTCCAGTCGGAGTGGTCGCTCTTCTCCCGGGACGTGGAGCGCAGCGCCGTCGGCGCCGCCGCCGAACTCGGCGTCACCGTCGTGCCGTACTCGCCGCTCGGCCGAGGCTTCCTCACCGGATCCTTCGCCGACGCCACCAAGGACCTGGCGGGCGACGACTTCCGCCGGCACCAGCCCCGGTTCACCGGCGAGAACGCGGAACGGAACGCCGCCCTGCTCGACCCGGTCCGCAAGATCGCCGCCGCGCACGGCGCCACCCCCGCGCAGATCGCCCTCGCCTGGGTGCAGCAGCGGGCCTCCGTGCACGGCCTGACGGTCGTCCCGATCCCCGGCACCCGCAAGCGCTCCCGCCTGGAGGAGAACGCCGCCGCCACCCGCATCACCCTCACCGGGGCCGAACTCGCCGAACTCGAGCCGATCGCCGGTCTGGTGGCGGGCGACCGCTACCCGGACATGCGCTTCACGGCGGTGTCGCGCGAGGTCTGAGGGACCGCGCGTCACACGAGCCCCAGGGCGAAGGCCGCGAACCCCGCCGCCAGCAGCCCCGCGAGGGTGCGCCGGCCCGGGCCGGTCCTCGCCCACGGCGACTCGAACCCGCGCGCGTACCGCCCGATCAGGACGAGCAGTCCGGCGAAGACCGGCATCCACGCCAGCCGTGCCAGGATCCAGCCGACCGAGTCCGGCCCGCCGACCAGACCCGGGACCTCCCCGAGATACGAGGCGGGGATCGCCGCGCTGAGCATCGCCGTCTGGTGCCAGCACAGGATCGTCATCGCCGAGAGGTTGACGACCACGACCGGCGCCCACAGCGCGGGCCGCTTCAGGAGCCTGCCGAGCCGGTCCCTGAGCAGGATCGCGGCGCCGCTCTGCGTGGCGGCCAGGGCGAGGACGAGCAGCGACGGGGGGTGGGAGTTGGTGCGGGCCTCGCCGGGGACGCCGACCATCGAGGCCGGGTAGCCGAAGGCGAGCAGCAGGGCGGCGAAGAGCGCGGCCCCGCCGATCAGCAGCCCCCAGGCGTGCCGCCGGGTGACCCGGCCCTCGCCCCAGGAGACGCCGAGCTGATACGCGAAGAGCCAGCCGGGCAGGATGTTGAGGAGGCTGAGCCAGGACGGTACGGCGTCGGCGTACGGGCCGTACCGCAGGAAGTCGACGACGGCCACCGAGCCGAGCAGCGGGGCCGCGGCCCACACCCCGAGGCGGCGGGCCACCCGGACGCACAGCGGGGTGAGCGCGGTGACCACCGTGTACACCCCGACGAACCACAGCGGCTGGATCACCAGCGTGGACGCGGTCCGCAGGGTGTCCACGGGCACGTCGAACCCGAAGTGCAGCACGGGCAGCAGCACCGCCCAGACGGCGGTGACACCGAGGACCGGGCGGCCGAGCCGAGCGAGCCGGCCACCGAGCCACGCGCGCGTGGAGCCCTTCCTGCGCCGGTACGAGAGGACGGAGGCGTAGCCGCCGACCAGGAAGAAGATCCCCAGCATCTGGAGGACCCAGCTGACCGGCGCGAGCCCCGCGAACGTACCCAGCGGGCTGGCGTTGTGGATGGCCCCGTCGGAGGAGAGCGTGAAGCCGCCGAGCAGCCAGTGCCCGGTGGGCACGGCCAGCAGGGCCAGGGCGCGCAGCCCGTCGATCGCCCGGTCGCGGTGGGCGGGGGTGCCCGACTCGATCTTCCGGGTCGTGCGGCGGGCCATGGTCGCGAGGGCGCTCATCGGACGTCTCCCTCGGCGCGGGCGTCGGCGGCGGTGCGGATGCCGTCGGTGCTGCGGACGGAGCCGTCGGTGGTGCGGATGCCGTCGGCGGTGCCGGCGGAGCCGTCGGCGATCGCGGCGAAGGTGCGGAGGGAGGAGGTGCCCGGCGCGAAGTAGCCGCCGTGGCCGGCCGCGTCGTCCGCCGCGATCCGGCGGGCGCCGAACGCCGGTTCGGTGGGGTCGGCGCCGTGCCCGAGGTCCCCGACCTCGACGTTCGGGATCCGGTCGATCCAGTCGGTGGGATCCTTCGCCGCCCAGACGCGGGCGGCGGTGCCGAGCTCGTTCACGTTCCCGGCGCGCATCCCGGGGGAGCCGAAGACCACCAGGTCCTTGGCCTTCAGATCGCGGGCGGCGAGGCCGCAGACCACGGAGCCGTAGCTGTGGCAGAACAGGGACGGCTCGGGCGCCCCGACGGCCGCGAGACCGTCCGTGAAGCGGGTGAGCCGGCCCGCCCCGGCCTCGGCGAGCCGGCCGGTGGCCGCGTCCAGACCGACGCCGACCGGGGTGGTGTACCCGGCCCAGGCGACGACCGCCGTGTCCCCGCCGGTGGCCCGCCGCAGCGAGGCCGCCATCTCGGTGAGCGGCCGCACGTGGCCCGCGTCGACGTCCGAGCCGGGCACGATCACCGCGACGTGCTCGGCCCGCGCCAGATCCCCGTACACCAGGGCGACCTGGCCCCGGCCGCGCGTGTCGTGGGCCAGCACCCGCGCCCCGCCGAACGCCCCGCGCGTGGTGCGGGCGTTGGCCTCGTACCGCAGCTCCAGCGGCGCCCCGTCGAGGTTCCCGACGACCGTCGGGTGCGTCCGGGCCAGCTCCCGCTGCCGTACGGGGCTCAGGCCGGCGAAGAACCGCGCCACCCCGGCCGGGTCCATCCGCTCCGGGTCCGGCAGCCCGGCGGCCCGCCACTCCGCCGTACCGACCGGCGCCCCGGTGACGGCCTCCTGACTGTCACCGGACGCCCAGCCGGCCGTCCCGCCGATCACGGCGGTCACCAGGGCCGCGGTGATCAGGGTCCTCGAAATACGGCGCATGGGGTCGCCCTCCCTCTCCGGTACTCGCTCGTTCGCTGGCGAGAGGAAGGTAGGAAGACGACGGGTGACGGCACGTCACACCGGGGAGCCAACTCCCGTCTGATACCGGGGTAGGGGGAGGAGGAGCAGGCAACACCAGGTGGGGGGTGGGGTTTTCCCCCGGGGGACAGCTACCGGGACGTCAGGACGTGCCCGGGGTCACGAGCCCCGGCTGCCCGGACGTCAGGACGTGCCCGGGGTCACGAGCCCCGACTCGTACGCGAAGACCACCGCCTGCGCCCGGTCGCGCAGGTCCAGCTTGGCGAGGACCCGGCCGATGTGGGTCTTCACCGTCTGCTCGGCGAGGACGAGGTGGTCCGCGATCTCCTGGTTGGACAGGCCACGGGCGATGAGTTCGAGGACCTCGGTCTCGCGCGGGGTGAGCCCGTTCAGACGCAGCGCCGTGGTGTCCTTGCGCGGCGCGGGCCGGGAGGCGGCGAAGTCGGCGATGAGCCGGCGGGTCACGGACGGGGCGAGCAGGGCCTCGCCCGCCGCCACCACCCGCACCGCCGCGATCAGGTCCGCCGGCGGCGCGTCCTTCAGGAGGAAGCCGGACGCGCCGGCGCGCAGCGCCTCGTACACGTAGTCGTCCACGTCGAAGGTGGTCAGCATGAGGACCTTCGGCCGGTGGGTGACCCCGGTCGGCGGGTGGAGGATCTCCCGCGCGGCGGCGAGCCCGTCCAGCTCCGGCATCCGGACGTCCATGAGGACCACGTCCGGGTGTGTCGAGCGTGCCACGTCGACGCCCTGCCGCCCGTCCGGGGCCTCGCCCACGACGTCGATGTCGGGCTGTGCGGCGAGCAGCGCGGCGAATCCGGCCCGCACCATGGCCTGGTCGTCGACGATGATCACGCGGATGGTCACTCGGAGTCCTTGGCGGTCGTGGGCGGGGTCGGAGACGTGACAGGCGCCGGGTCCCGGGCCGGGGGTGCCGCCACGGCGGGGGCCGGGTCCGGGGTCAGCGGCAGCCGTGCGGCGACCCGGAAGCCGCCGTCCGGCAGCGGCCCGGTGTCCAGCGAGCCGCCCGTCAACCGTACGCGTTCCCGCATGCCGACGAGCCCGTGCCCGGTGCCGGAGGCGCCGCGTTCGACCGCGGAACCCGCCTCCGTCGAGGGCCCGTTGACGACCAGGACCGTCAGCCATCCGCCGTCCGCCCGGATCGACACCCGGGTCGACGCCCCCGGTGCGTGCCGGACGATGTTCGCGAGGGCCTCCTGCACGATCCGGTACGCGGACAGGTCCACCGCCTGCGGTACGTCGCCGAGGTCGGCGGCGAGCCGCAGCTCGGCCGGCACCCCGGCCCGTACGGTCGCCTCGACGAGCTGCTGGACCCGGTCGAGGCCCGGCTGCGGGGCCCGCTCGCCCTCGCTGCCGTCACTGCGCAGCACGGACAGCAACCGTCGCATCTCGGCCAGCGACTCGCGCGCGCTCGACGCGATCGAGGTGAACTCCTCGCGCGCCGCGTCCGGGAGGTCCGGGATGCGGTACGGGGCGGAGTCGGCCTGCACGGTGATCACCGACATGTGATGGGCCACCACGTCGTGCAGCTCGCGCGCGATCCTGGCCCGCTCCTCCAGGAGCGTGCGGCGGGAGCGCTCGGCCTCGCTGATGGTCTCCTGCTCGACGAGCCGCCGCTGGGCGTCGCCACGCGCGCGTACCGCCGAGGTGAGGAGGAGCAGCACCCCGCTGAGGACGACGAGCAGGGTGTGGACGCTGGTGTACCCGGCGGGCCGGAAGACCTCCAGGACGTACCCGGCGACGCCGGTCGCCAGCCACACCCCGAACAGCGCCCGGCGGGTCTCGCGCAGGCCGAGCGCGATCATCAGCGCGCAGTAGCCGACGACGATCGGCGGGGTCCAGGGCCAGAGCTCGGCGCGCGGTCCGTCGGCGGCGAGCAGCACGACCGCGCCGAGCACATCGGCGGCGAAGATGATCCACCAGGCCTGGAGCGGACGGGCGACGGCGAGCAGCAGCGGCGCGGTCTGGGCGGTGCCGATGGCCCCGGCGAGCGCGCCGTTGACGCCGTAGTCCCCGGCGAGGAGGTGGACCGTGGTGGGGAGCAGCGAGGCGACGAACGCGAGGGCGACGGCGTACGGCAGCAGGCGCACCCACCGCGAGGAGGCGTCGGCGAGGAGGGGCGCCCCCGGGGTGGTGGGTGTGGTGAGCGCGGTCCCGAGCCCCTGGAACATCTCGCGTGTCCGGGTGCTGAGCTGCCGCAGGGTGGGGGTGGGCGGCTCGTGCCGCGGTTCGGTAGCCATGACCAGCTCAGGGTAGGCAGGAGGCCCGGTCCCCGACGTCATACCGGGGACCGGGCTCTGTCCTGATACCGGGGTATGACATCGGGGGTGCGGCTCCGGCTGCGGCTCCTGCTACAGCTTGGGCGGCAGCTCCGGCCGTAGCTCCGGCCACAGCCCCAGCTCCGGCTGCTCCGGCTCGGGCTACAGCTCCGCGAGGAGTTCCGCCTTCTTCGCCGAGAACTCCTCGTCCGTCACCAGTCCCGCCTGGTGCAGTTCACTCAGGTGCCGAATCCTTTCAGCGACGGCCCCGGGAGCGGCGGCCGTACGGGCCGGGACGCGGTCCGAGGTCCTGATCGCCGCGAGGACCGCCGCCGCGAAGGGGAGGGACAGGTGCACCGGCCCGTACCCGAGGCCGAACACGACGGAGGCGGGGTCACGGTCCGGCTGGGGCGCGCGGGGTTCGCCACCCCGGGGAACCAGCCGCAGATGCCCGTCCAGGACGTCCGGCGAGCGCCACTCGACCCCGCAGAGATCCCGTACGTGGAAGAACTGGTCACCCGCCTTCCACTTCTCGGAGGACGCTCCCGTCCAGGACCAGCGGAACGAGACCTCCGACTGCCCGTCGAAGCTCGCCTTCCCGTCGTAGGCCTTGAAGGACTGCGGACCCTGCGGAGGCGCCACGAGGAAACGGTCGGCGGGCGTCACGTCGCCCCCGTCCGGGGGGTCGTCGGAGTACGCCGCCCCCGCCGTCCCGGGCCCGATCACGGCCCGCAGCTCGTCCCGGTAGTACTCGGCGAGCGTCTCCCGGTCCGCCGGCAGCACCAGGCGGTACGGGTCGCAGTTCTCCGAGAGCTGCCCCGCGGCCGCCTCCATCAGCGGATCTGCGCCCGGTCTCGGCACGGCGTGCAGCACGGTCGTGCCCCGCTTGCCGGGCGAGAGCGTCACGGACGCCAGCGCCTCGTGCGGTACACGTCGTTCGCGCAGCACGCCGAAGAGCCTTGGCGCACGGTTCCCCCGGTCGAAGCGGATGACGAGGGCGTCGCTCTCGAACTCCCAGGTGGCATGAATTCCGGCCAGCACATCACCCATACGCCTCATCGTAAGCGGCGCGTGCCCGTGCGTCGCCCCCGCGAAAGGTCCGGAAATTACGTGATCTACGCGCGTCAGCGCCCTTCCGTACCGGATATTCCCCCGTGGCAAGCGCTGTCGGCACGTGCGCAGACCAGCTCCCCGTAGGAGCCGACGCCTATCGCGGCGAAGTTGCCGAGGCTCTCGGTCCCCGGCTCGAAATAGCCGCTGTGGCCGACGGCGCCGCGCGCCGAGAGCAGCCGGGCGCCGAACTCCGGGGCCACCGGGTCGGCTCCGTGCCCGACCCCGCCCACCTCCAGGTGCGGCACGCTCGCGATCCAGTCGTCGGCGTCCCGCATCGCCCACACGCGCGCGGGGGTGCCGAGCTCCGCCGCCCGCTCCACCCGCATCCCGGGGCTGCCGGCCACGGCCAGGTCCGTCACCCGGGCGGGCAGCCGGGGCGCGGCGACCCCGCAGAGCACGGAGCCGTAGCTGTGGCAGAACAGCGCCACGCGCGCGTCGCCGGGCAGTGCCTCGGTCAGCCGGACGAGCCGTGCGGCGCCTCCCTCGGCGAGGCGACCGGTCATGGCGTCGACGCCGACCCCGGCCGGCGCGGTGTAGTCGGCCCAGGCGATCACGGCGACCCTGGCGCCGGGGGAGGCCTGCCGCTCGGCGCGGTACAGGGACTGGGCCATGCCGGCGGGAGCCCCGTACCGGCCGTGGGTCTTCTGGAAGGTGAGGAGGTTGGTGTCGACGCCGGGCACGATCACCGAGACGTGCCGGGCCCGCGCAAGGTCCCCGAGGACCTCGGCGGTCCGCCCCGTACCGGTCGGGTCGAAGGCGAGGATCTGCCGGTCGGGCCGCATCAGCGAGACGAAGCGGTCGAGGCGGCGCTGCGCCTCGTGCCGTCCCTCGGCGGAGAGCCGGGTGTCGTGGATCCTGCCCTGTTCGACGGTGAGCGCACGGCCGAGGGTGATCCGGTTGGCGCGGTAGCGCAGGGAGACCGGGGCGCCGTCGAGGTTGCCGACGACGAGCGGATGCCGTTCGGCGAGCCCGGCCGCGCGCGCGTGGCCGAGCCGGGCGAAGAACGCGGCTATGCCCCCGGCGGAGGTGTTCGGTCCGGGCAGGGGGCGGTGGTCGATCCGGTCGCGCGCCCAGGCGGCGAGCGCGGCCTCGCGGGACGGACCGGGCACCGGACGGTGCTTGATCGTCGTCCAGCCCGTGGTCGTGAGCAGCACGAACACGACGGCGAGCGCGAGCAGGGTGCGCAGGACGACGAGCGTGGGGGAGTCGGCTTCGACGGGGGTCACGGGCGGCCACCCTACGGGTCGTGGGTGAACGACCCGACCGCCGCCGACCGCGCAGCGCTACGTCCGGTCGCGCCAGCGGGGTGCGAGGGCCGGTGCCAGATGGTCCAGATACCGCTCGGTGAGGGCGCGGATGGCCTCCAGGCTCTGGTCCGTGCCCCGTCCCCACATCTGCCCTGTCACGCGCATCACACCGCTGAACGCCGCCACCGCGATCCGCGGGCGCGGGTCCGCGTCGACGTCGAGGCCCTCCCGCTCGGCGATGATCCGGGCGAGGGTCTCCTCCATCTCGGTGGAGCGGCGCAGATGGACGGCGAGCAGCGCGGGTGTCGACTCGATCATCTGGAAGGTGCGCAGATACAGCTCCAGCGGTACGACCTCGGTGATGGCGTCGCCGATGGTGTCCCAGCCGGACAGCACGGCGTTGCGCATCGCGTCGAAGGGGCCCTCGCCGGGGGGCCGCCGCCTGAGGGCCTCGACGAAACGCTCCTCCACCATCTGCTGGACGGCGAAGGCGACCTCCTCCTTGGAGGAGAAGTAGCGGAAGAAGGTGCGCTGGGAGACCTCGACGGTGTCGACGATCTCGTCGACGGTCGTCCGCTCGTAGCCGTGCGCGGTGAAGAGTTCGAGGGCCACCTTGATCAGCGCCTCGCGCGTACGTTGCTTCTTCCGCTCGCGCAGACCGGGCAAGGTCACGTCAGGGTCCTCTTTTCGCGCATTTCGTCCAGCTCAGCGTACCTGTGAGCTACGTGACAGTTACCGGCGCGTGAATCGCTTTGTCAATTGTCAGTGACTGTCACTAGCCTCCTTCGCATGACTAGTCAGATCACCGTGGAAAAGGCCCCGCAGGGTCAGGGGGACGCCCGGGAGCCCGTACCGGCCCCGGCGAAGGGACTGCGTGGCCATCCGTGGTTGACGCTGTTCGGAGTCGCGGTCGGCGTGATGATGGTCGCGCTCGACGGCACGATCGTCGCCATCGCCAACCCCGCCATCAAGACCGACCTCGGCGCCTCCCTCGCCCAGGTCCAGTGGATCACCAACGGCTATCTGCTCGCGCTGGCCGTCGCCCTGATCACCGCCGGCAAGCTCGGTGACCGCTTCGGCCACCGGCAGACCTTCCTCATCGGCATCGCCGGCTTCGCCCTCGCCTCCGGCGCCATCGGCCTCTCCGACTCCATCGGGGCCGTGATCGCCTTCCGTGTCCTCCAGGGCCTCTTCGGCGCCCTGCTCATGCCGGCCGCGCTCGGCCTGCTGCGGGCCACCTTCCCCGCCGAGAAGCTGAACATGGCCATCGGCATCTGGGGCATGGTCATCGGCGCGTCCACCGCGGGCGGCCCGATCGTCGGCGGCCTGCTCGTCGAGCACGTCAGCTGGCAGTCCGTCTTCTTCATCAACGTGCCGGTCGGCATCGTCGCGCTCGTCCTCGGCCTGGTCATCCTCAAGGACCACCGCGCGGAGAACGCGCCGCGCTCCTTCGACGTCCTCGGCATCCTGCTGCTCTCCGGCGCCATGGCCTCCCTCGTCTGGAGCCTCATCAAGGCGGGTGAGTCCTGGGGCTGGTCGAGCGGAAAGACCTGGGGCGGCCTGCTCGGCGCGGTGCTGCTCTTCGCGGTCTTCGCCTTCTGGGAGACCAAGGTCAAGGAGCCGCTCATCCCGCTGGCCATGTTCCGCTCCGTGCCGCTCTCGGCCGGTGTGGTGCTGATGGTCCTGATGGCCTTCGCCTTCATGGGCGGCCTGTTCTTCGTGACCTTCTACCTCCAGGGCGTGAAGGGGCTCAGCCCGGTCGACAGCGGTCTGCACCTGCTTCCGCTGACCGCGATGATGATCGTCTCCTCGCCGCTCGCGGGCGCGCTGATCACCAAGTTCGGCCCGCGGGTGCCGCTGGTCGGCGGCATGGTCTGCACGGCCGTCGCGATGTTCGGCATGATCACGCTCTCCGCCGGCACCGGCACCTTCGTCATGTCCCTCTGGTTCGCCCTGCTCGGCCTCGGGCTCGCCCCGGTCATGGTCGGTGCCACCGAGGTCATCGTCGGCAACGCGCCCCTGGAGCTCTCCGGCGTGGCCGGCGGTCTCCAGCAGGCCGCCATGCAGGTCGGTGGCGCGCTCGGTACGGCGGTGCTCGGCGCCGTCATGTCCTCCAAGGTCGCCGGCGCCTTCGAGGGCAACTGGAAGGACGCCGGCATCCCGGCCCCGGTCAACCCGCAGCTGGAGCAGGCCGCCGAGTTCGGCATGGCCCCGCCGGAGCTGGCCCAGGCGCCGGGGATGACCCCCGATCTCCTCCAGCGGATCACCGGTGTCATCCACGACACCTTCCTCGACGGCATGGGCCTGGCCTTCACCGTCGCCGGTGTCGTCGCCGTCGTCGCGGCCCTCGTCGCCACGCTCACCAAGCGCGGCGAGAACGCGGAGGCGGGCGGCATGGGCGGTCACATCTGAGGTCCGGTCCGGCGTCCCGCGGGGTCCCCGTGGGCTGACGTCCTTCGGGGTTCCCGTGAGGGGCCGTCACCCGTTCGCGTGAACGGGGGCGGCCCCTCTTCCGTCTTGGGGTGACCTCCGCCATGCTTTTGGTTACGGAGAGTGACCAAACGGGGGTTCATCAGCATGTACGTGTATACGAAGACCGCACTGGTCGTCGCGGCCGTCCTGACCGCCTTCCTCGCGGTTCCGGCGGCGGCCGTACCGTCCGGGACCGCCTTGGGGGCCTGCGGGCCGGGGCGGCTCTGCCTCTGGCCCAAGCCCGACTTCAAGGGCAGGGCGCAGAGTCACGAGCTGGCGACGACCGACATCGAGAGCTGTGTCGCGCTGCCGCCGGGCACCTCGGCCCAGTCCCTCGCCAACCGCACGGGACGGCCGGTGACGACGTATCAGTCCGCCGAGTGTGCGGAGGCGGGGGAGTTCGAGACCTACCCGGGGCGCGGGACCTGGGTGCCGCAGACGCCCTACGAGGTCAGAGCGTTCAAGATCTGGGAGCGGTAGGCGCGGGGACGTCCTGGGGCTCCGGCCCGGGAGCTCCTGCCGGTACAGCTCCTGCCGGTACCGACAGCCGGGCGACCTCCGCGCGCAGTTCGCGGACCTCCCGGGTCAGTGCCTCAAGCAGCTCGGTATGGCGGCGCTCCACCGCGTCGTCGCGGTCGAAGCGGGAGATGAACCAGGCCGCGATGTTGGCGGTGACGACACCGAGCAGGGCGATGCCCGAGAGCATCAGGCCCACCGCGAGGACCCGGCCGAGACCCGTGGTGGGGGCGTGGTCGCCGTAGCCGACCGTGGTCATCGTGGTGAACGACCACCAGACCGCGTCCCCGAGCGTCTTGATGTTGCCGTTGGGGGCGTCCCGCTCGACGTGCAGCACGGCCAGCGAGCCGAACATCATCAGCCCGACGACCGCGCCCGCCACATAGGTGGTGAGCGTTATCTGAGGGGCCATCCGGGCCCGCCGGCCCACGAGGAGGAGGGTGGAGACGACCCGCAGCAGCCGCAGCGGCTGGACCATCGGCAGCAGGACCGCGAGCAGATCGAGGGGGTGGGAGCGGACGAAGGCCCAGCGGGCCGGAGCGAGGGCCAGCCGGACCAGATAGTCGAGGGCGAAGGCCGCCCAGACCGCCCACTCGACATGGGTGCACAGCCGGTGCACCCAGGGCGTGGCGCCGGGAGCCACGATCGGCACGGCGTAGGCGACGCCGAACGCCACGGCCAGCACGAGCAGCGGAGCCTGTGTGCGTTCTTCCCAGCGATCCCTCATGCGGGGAATCGTAGAGAACGCCGAAGGGCGGCGAGACCGAGGTCCCACCGCCCCTCACCAGGTGCGCTGTGCTACCGGAGAACCGCCCGGGGGCTCCCCGAGGGCTGCCGGATCAGGCGTCGCCGCCCGCGGCGCCCGGGTCGGCGGCCGCCACGTCGAGCAGCTGGTAGCGGTCCACCGCCTGCTTCAGGGCCGAGCGCTCGATCTTGCCCTCACGGGCCAGCTCGGTCAGCACGGCCAGCACGATCGACGGGGCGTCGATGTGGAAGTAGCGACGGGCCGCGCCGCGCGTGTCCGCGAAGCCGAAGCCGTCCGCGCCCAGCGAGCCGTAGGGACCCGGCACCCAGCGGGAGATCTGGTCCGGCACCGCCCGCATCCAGTCCGAGACCGCCACGAACGGCCCCTCGGAGCCCCGGAGCTTGCGCGTCACATACGGGACGCGCTGCTCCTCGTCCGGGTGGAGCAGATTGTGCTCCTCGACGGCCACGGCCTCGCGGCGCAGCTCGGTCCAGGAGGTCGCGGACCAGACGTCGGCCCGGACGTTCCACTCCTCGGCGAGGATCCGCTGCGCCTCGATCGCCCACGGCACGGCGACACCGGAGGCCATGATCTGCGCCGGGATGGTGCCCGCCTCGGCCGGCTTGAAGCGGTGGATGCCCTGGAGGATGCCCTCGACGTCCACGTCCGCCGGCTCGGCCGGGTGCTGGATCGGCTCGTTGTAGACGGTCAGGTAGTAGAAGACGTCCTCGGCCTCGGAGCCGTACATGCGGCGCAGACCGTCCTTGACGATGTGCGCGATCTCGAAGCCGTACGCCGGGTCGTAGGCGATACAGGCCGGGTTGGTCGAGGCGAGCAGGTGGGAGTGGCCGTCCGCGTGCTGGAGGCCCTCGCCGGTCAGGGTCGTCCGGCCGGCGGTGGCACCGAGCACGAAGCCACGGGCCAGCTGGTCGGCCATCTGCCAGAACTGGTCGCCGGTCCGCTGGAAACCGAACATCGAGTAGAAGACGTACACCGGGATCAGCGGCTCGCCGTGCGTGGCGTACGCCGAACCGGCGGCGATCAGCGAGGCCGTGCAGCCGGCCTCGGAGATGCCGTCGTGCAGCATCTGGCCGGTCGGCGACTCCTTGTAGGCGAGCAGGAGTTCGCGGTCCACCGCCTCGTACTGCTGGCCCAGCGGGTTGTAGATCTTGGCGCTCGGGAAGAACGCGTCCATGCCGAAGGTGCGGTACTCGTCGGGGGCGATCAGCACGAAGCGCTTGCCGATCTCCTTGTCCCGCATGAGGTCCTTCAGGATGCGGACGAAGGCCATCGTGGTGGCGATCGACTGCTGCCCGGAGCCCTTCCTGGCGGCCGCGTAGGTCTTGTCGTCGGGGAGGACCAGCGGCTTCGCCCGCACGACCCGGGTGGGGACGTACCCGCCCAGCGCCTTGCGGCGGTCGTGCATGTACTGGATCTCCTCGGAGTTCCGGCCCGGGTGGTAGTACGGCGGCAGGCCGTCCTCCAACTGCCGGTCGGTCACCGGGATGTGCAGCCGGTCGCGGAAGCGCTTCAGGTCGTCGACCGTCAGCTTCTTCATCTGGTGGGTCGCGTTGCGGCCCTCGAAGTTCGGGCCCAGCGTCCAGCCCTTGACGGTCTGGGCGAGGATCACCGTCGGCTGGCCGGCGTGCGCCTTCGCCGCCGCGTAGGCCGCGTAGATCTTCTTGTGGTCGTGACCGCCGCGGCCCAGGTGCAGCACCTGCTGGTCGCTCATGCCCTCGACCATCGCCCGCAGCCGGTGGTCGTCGCCGAAGAAGTGGTCGCGGATGTAGCCGCCGGTCTCCGTGGCGTACGTCTGGAACTGGCCGTCCGGGGTGGTGTTCAGCTTGTTGACCAGGATGCCGTCGCGGTCCTGCGCGAGCAGCGGGTCCCAGGAGCGGTCCCAGATCAGCTTGATGACGTTCCAGCCGTTGCCCCGGAAGATCGACTCCAGCTCCTGGATGATCTTGCCGTTGCCGCGGACCGGGCCGTCGAGGCGCTGGAGGTTGCAATTGACGACGAAGGTGAGGTTGTCCAGGCCCTCACGGGCGGCGATGGACAGCTGGCCGAGCGACTCGACCTCGTCCATCTCGCCGTCGCCGAGGAACGCCCAGACGTGCGACGCGGAGGTGTCGGCGATCCCGCGCGCCTCCATGTACCGGTTCATCCGGGCCTGGTAGATCGCGCCGAGCGGGCCGAGGCCCATCGACACCGTGGGGAACTCCCAGAAGTCCGGCATCAGCCGCGGGTGCGGGTACGACGAGAGCCCGTTCGGGAACTTCGACTTCTCCTGGCGGAAGCCGTCGAGCTGCGTGTCGTTCAACCGGTCCAGGAGGTACGCGCGGGCGTAGATGCCGGGCGACGCGTGCCCCTGGAAGAAGATCTGGTCGCCGCCGTCGCCCTCGTCCTTGCCGCGGAAGAAGTGGTTGAAGCCGACGTCGTACAGCGAGGCCGAGGAGGCGAAGGTCGCGATGTGGCCGCCGACGCCGATCCCCGGACGCTGGGCGCGCGAGACCATGACGGCCGCGTTCCACCGGGTGGCGTTGAGGACCTTGCGCTCGATCTCCTCGTTGCCCGGGAAGAAGGGCTCGTCCCTGGTCGCGATCGTGTTGACGTAGTCCGAGCTGCGCATCTCGGGCACGGCCACGCGCTTCTCGCGAGCCCGCTCGATCAGTCGGAGCATGAGATAGCGGGCCCGCTCACGGCCCCGCTCGTCCACGGCCGCGTCGAGGGAGTCGAGCCATTCCTGGGTCTCTTCCGGGTCGAAATCCGGGACCTGGCTGGGAAGGCCGCCAATGATGATCGGGTTGCGATCGGATCCGGGAGCCACGCTCTTCCTTCGCTGTTCGGTGGTGCCCACGAGGCCACGAAGTGGTCGGGATGTCCATCGTGTACCCCGTGTGCGCCAGACGTCACATTTACCGAGGGGTAACCCCCAGCGGTGTCCTCCACGCGTCTGAGTGCGGTCAAATCGCAACCTTACGCTCAACCCGCGCATGCGTTTCGTCCGGGCGTTCGGCAGACTGAAACCTCAGAAGTCCTTAAACCGGGATGAATCATGTGTGCCTGATCACGGAGCGGGGTCCCTACGGTGCCGGAAGTTGCGGCGAGACGGCCCCAAACGTCACCGTTTCGGCGGTCTCCACGGCCGGGTACTTGCGCGATCCACCCCGGCACGTGTGGACTACGGCCAGCGCCGCGCGCATCACGCGCGGCCAAAGCATTTACCGAATGAGCAGGAGGCAAGCCGTGAGCGCGACCGCGGACCACGCGGAGGAGCGGACCAACCCGGCCGTCAGGCTGGGGTTCGAGCCCGGACAGGTGGTCCAGGAGATCGGCTACGACGACGACGTCGACCACGATCTCCGTGAAGGCATCGAGTCCATCATCGGGGCCGAGCTCGTGGACGAGGACTACGACGACGTCGCTGACGCCGTTGTGCTCTGGTTCCGCGACGAGGACGGCGATCTCACCGACGCCCTGGTGGACGCCATCGGTCTTCTGGAGGACGGCGGCACCATCTGGCTGCTGACGCCGAAGACCGGCCGCGACGGCTACATCGAGCCGAGCGACATCAACGATGCCGCGCAGACAGCTGGTCTCTCCCAGACCAAGAGCATCAGTGTCGCCAAGGACTGGACGGGCACCCGCCTGACCGCCCCCAAGCGCTGATCACCACGCTGCGAGAAGCCCCCGCCGGTCCCCCGGCGGGGGCTTTCGTGCGCGCGGGCCCGCCGGACAGCCGGGCCTCGCGGGGGCTCGCACGGACAGGCCGTAGGGTGGGGTTCACCGATTCGGCCCAAGGTCAGGGCCCCGCCGAAGGGATGCGTAGCGATGGCGATCGAGGTCGGCACCGAGGCCCCGGATTTCGCGCTCAAGGACAACCACGGGCGCACCGTCCGGCTCTCCGACTTCCGCGGCGAGAAGAACGTGGTGCTGCTCTTCTACCCCTTCGCCTTCACCGGCGTCTGCGCGGGTGAGCTCGGCGAGCTGCGCGACAACCTCCCGACGTTCGTCAACGACGACACCCAGCTCCTCGCCGTCTCCAACGACTCCATCCACACCCTGCGCGTCTTCGCCGAGCAGGAGTCCCTGGAGTACCCGCTGCTCTCCGACTTCTGGAAGCACGGCGAGGCCTCCCGTGCCTACGGTGTGTTCGACGAGGAGAAGGGCTGCGCGGTGCGCGGCACCTTCATCATCGACAAGGAGGGTGTCGTCCGCTGGACCGTCGTGAACGCCCTGCCGGACGCGCGCGACCTCGGCGAGTACGTCAAGGCCCTCGACGCGATCTGACCTCGGCCGGGGATGCTGCCGGGGACTGCCCGCGGCGCGACCCGGAAGCCCTCCGGGACCCGACACCTGGATTCACCGGGCGAATCGACTGTTTCGAGCGGGAACCCGTCACTAGGATCCACTCGTTGATCCGATGCCAACGCACGACTGGGGGCGCTGCCCCTGAAACCACATGGAGGGACTCGTGGGAGTCAGCCTCAGCAAGGGCGGCAACGTCTCGCTGACCAAGGAGGCCCCTGGCCTCACCGCCGTGACCGTCGGTCTGGGCTGGGACGTCCGGACCACCACCGGTACGGACTTCGACCTCGACGCCAGCGCCATCCTGGTGAGCGCGGAGGGCAAGGTCCGCAACGACCAGGACTTCGTGTTCTTCAACAACCTGAAGAGCGCCGACGGCTCCGTCGAGCACACCGGTGACAACCTCACCGGCGAGGGCGAGGGCGACGACGAGCAGGTCAAGGTCAGCCTGGCCACGGTGCCGGCCGACGTCACCAAGATCGTCTTCCCGGTGTCGATCTACGACGCCGAGAACCGCCAGCAGTCCTTCGGCCAGGTGCGCAACGCGTTCATCCGCGTCGTGAACCAGGCCGGCGGCGCCGAGATCGCCCGGTACGACCTCTCCGAGGACGCCTCGACCGAGACCGCCATGGTCTTCGGCGAGCTGTACCGCAACGGCGACGAGTGGAAGTTCCGCGCCGTCGGCCAGGGCTACGCCTCGGGCCTGCGCGGTATCGCGCAGGACTTCGGCGTCCAAGTCTGAGCCGAACCGTTCGAACCGTCCGGCGCCGCACACATCCCGTGCGGCGCCGGACGTGCCTCATCACCACCGGGGAGGAAACGAATCATGGGCGTCACGCTCGCCAAGGGAGGCAATGTCTCCCTCTCCAAGGCCGCACCCAACCTCACCCAGGTCCTCGTCGGGCTCGGCTGGGACGCGCGCTCCACCACCGGAGCCCCCTTCGACCTCGACGCCAGCGCGCTGCTGTGCCAGGCCGGACGGGTGCTCGGGGACGAGTACTTCGTGTTCTACAACCAGCTGCGCAGCCCCGAGGGCTCGGTCGAGCACACCGGCGACAACCTCACCGGAGAGGGCGACGGGGACGACGAGTCCCTGATCGTGGACCTCTCCAAGGTGCCGGCCCACTGCGACAAGATCGTCTTCCCGGTGTCGATCCATGACGCCGACAATCGGAGCCAGAGCTTCGGTCAGGTCAGCAACGCGTTCATCCGCGTCGTGAACCAGATGGACGGCCAGGAACTCGCCCGGTACGACCTCTCCGAGGACGCCTCCACCGAGACCGCGATGATCTTCGGTGAGCTCTACCGGTACAACGGCGAATGGAAGTTCCGTGCGGTCGGCCAGGGGTACGCGTCCGGGCTGAGGGGCATCGCTCTAGACTTCGGGGTCAACGTTTCGTAAAGCCGTGTAATTCACGATGGGGCAAACAGTGGTTCTGAAAACCTTCGGCTGGTCGTTCGCCATCACGGCGCTCGGCCTGGTCGCAGCGGTGCTCTACGGGGGGTGGGAGGCGTTCG
Source organism: Streptomyces sp. CB02980 (assembly GCF_014451325.2). Lineage (GTDB taxonomy): Bacteria > Actinomycetota > Actinomycetes > Streptomycetales > Streptomycetaceae > Streptomyces. The sequence goes on from NZ_JACSCH020000018.1 coordinate 191,471, forward strand.
GGATCGTCGCGATCCTGTGTGTCCTCGAGATCTCGCTGTCCTTCGACAATGCAGTGGTCAACGCCGGAATCCTGAAGAAGATGAATGCCTTCTGGCAGAAGATCTTCCTCACCATCGGTGTGCTCATCGCCGTCTTCGGCATGAG
>NZ_JACSCH020000019.1:0-31780 GCF_014451325.2 Streptomyces sp. CB02980
CCACCGAACGCGAAACCGGGACCGACCGTGTTGCCGGTGATGTCGTGACCGAACACACCACCATTCTGGGTAGTGACGATAACCCGGTTGCCCATCGTGACAACGAACCGGTCAACCGCTCCGTTGAACGCAACCTTGGAACCACCGAACGCGAAACCGGGACCGACCGTGTTGCCGGTGATGTCGTGACCGAACACACCACCATTCTGGGTAGTGACAATGATCCGGTTGCCCATCGTGAGAACGAACCGGTCGAACGCTCCGTTGAACGCCACGGGGAAGGGGGCGGAGACGGACATGATCCGTTACCTCCTGTGCGGCCTGCTTGGGAAGGTGTGACCAACGCCTGAAGCTGCCCCGACCCCCGACTGTGGGCGCTCCGCCGGAATCATGTGAGACACGGGACGGACAAGGGCCGTTCCGTAACGCTCCGCGTTTCCAGCTCTGGCGCCGCCAGTCGACGGGCCTGCGCCGGACGGTGTGCGTCGGCGCGTCCCGAGCAGCCTGTATCCATGGCATGAATTGCGGGACTCCCGCCTTCTTTCACGTTACTTCGCCGCTGCGTACACGGCACGTCCGGCGCATGCCCACGACAGTGCCGGGCGTGTCCCGCTCACGACTGGTCCGCGATGTCCTGAACCTCGTCGGCGATGCCGTCCAGAACGGCCTTCGGATCGGCGGACGGCGCGACGGCGCGGCCGATGTTCCGCTTGATGGTGTTGCTCACCTGCAGCCAGGACGGCTCGTTGACCGGGTAGAGCTCGGCACCGCTCAGGGCGTCGAGGAACTGCTCGTTGCTGGGGTCCGCCGCGTCCTTCGATGCCTGGCTCGCGGTCACCGTAGAGGGCAGCAGATGGTAGCGGCTGGCGAACGCGCTGAGGTTCTTGTCCTCATAGACGAATTCCAGGAAGCTCCCTACCAGTTCACGATTTCCCTCACGCTTGAAAGCCATCATCCAGTCGGCGACACCCGCCGACGCCGTGGGCCGATTGTCTTCCAGCGTGTCCGACACCGGCATTCTCAGTGTGCCGACCTTCATGCCCTTCGCCCTTGCCTCGTGGAGAAGCGAGGGATAGCCGTTGAGCATGCCGACTTCACCTCGCAGAAAGGCGGCGAAGGCATCCTTCCGGTTGAGGTTGGCCGGCGGGACCGGGCCGGTCAATCCGGGCTCGACGAGGTTCTTCTTGATCCAGCGGAACGTCTGCGTGTTCTGATCGGACGCGATGTCGTATCCGCCGGAGTCACCGGCGTACCCTCCGCCGTTGCTCAGTTCCCAGATCAGGGCTTCGGCGTGGGCCTCCTCGGGACCGAGTGGCAGAGCGTACGGACAGAGCACACCCTCCTTCTTCAGCGCCTTGGCCGCCTCTTCCAGATCGTTCCAGGTCTTCGGCGGCTTCGCTCCGGCCTTTTCGAACAGTTCCTCGTTGTAGAAGAGAAGCCGACTGCTCGCCACGAAGGGCAAGCCGTAGAGCGTGTTGTCGACCGAACCCGCCTCTACGAGCGGTGGCAGGAAGTTCGACTCCACCCTCACCGACAGCAACTCGCTCGCGGCGTAAAGCCGGCCTTGCGCTGCGAAGTCGGAGTACGCGCCCATCAGCGCCACGTCCGGGGCATTGCCCTCCTTGACGAGGCGGGTGACCTCGCGGTCGACGTCGGCCCACGGGTAGAGAGCCACCTCGACCTTCTTACCGGGGTGGGCGGCGACGAAATCAGCGGTCAGTCTGTCCCAGTACACCTTGGAGCTGGTCTCCGGGCTGGTGCCGTACTCGGCCGCCACCAAGCGCAATGTCATTCCTTCGCCGCTCCCGGACGAGCCGCAGGCAGTAACGAAGGAGCTCAGCAGTCCGAGTACGGCCACGGAGGCGGTCGCGCCAGAGAGTCTTGGTCGCACGGATCGTTCCTCTTTATTTCTTTGGACAGTGCGTCCGGCATTCTCTCCTGGCTCGGGACTCATGGAGCACCCTGCTCAGAGATTGTGGAAGCTTCTCCAACTACACCAGGAGGGTCTGGTGCTTTCTCATAGTCCGATTCCGATGACGACGCGCGTAGACCGCTCCACAATGTCCGTCACCACTACGCAATGGAGTGCCGCCGAAAGGTTGACTCAAGAGGTACCCGACTCCAACGCCCGCTCCTGGCGTGAGCAACGAGCCCCATCGTCGGTGTGGGCCGGCGCTCGGCGCCGAAGCGGTGGCAGGTCTCGTTCCGCCGACAGGCCGCAGTGAGGGCCAGGCACGGGGCCTGGCCCTCAGCGGCAGGGGTGCGGGATCAACCGTTCACCGGTGGTCACCGGTGGTGGCAGTCCCAGTGGCCCTTCACCCAGTGGTGATCCCAGTGGGCGGGGACGTAGACCCACTTGTACTGGCGGTCGTGGCTCCAATGGCCCTTGTGCCAGTCACCGTGCTTGTCGTGATGGCCGGGGTGCCACGTCTTGTGGTGGGTCCACTTCTTCTCCCAGTGGCCCTTCACCCACTTCTTCTCCCAGTGCCCCTTCTTCCACTCGCACCGGTCGTGGTGGTCGTGGTGGTCACCAGCCACAACGGTCGACACGGATGTGGGCGCGGGTGCCGCGGTCGCGGTGCCGGACATGCCGAGCGCAGCGCCGCCGGCCAGCAGTCCCGCCGCCGAGGCGCTCGCCACCAGACGACGGGCGCGCATGGACGCGGTCATCAGACACACCTCCCTCGATTGATCGACTTCCGTGAGCACGTCGAGTGGTGCCGTGGGGTTCGAACAGGCGACTCGCCGTGCGGGGTCATCAGGGATTCGGAGCCGGGCCACCGGCAGATGACGGAGCGCCGGAAAACGTGTGCATCAGAGCCTGTCGCCGTCGATCCGTCATCCGCGCTGGGGACGGCTACGAATCCCTCACACAGGAAGTCCCCGTCTCCAGGGAGCGGTCATGACCATCACCGCATCACCCTCAGCGTCCAGCGCGACGCGCCTTGTCGTGCCCCTGCCCTGGGGCCTGCGGAGTCCGGCCGTCGCCCGTCGCATCGCGGTCCGATGGCTGGAAGCGGCCGAATGCGCCCGAACGGCTGACGCCGTCCTGGTCGTGTCCGAGCTTGTCACCAACGCCGTCCGCCACACCCGCGGCCCTTGTCTCCTGACGCTCACCGAGGACGGCGGATCCTTGGACATCGCGGTCACCGACCACAGCGAGGAGATGCCCGACGTCCACCCGCCCGCGGGCGTCGACCAGCGAGGGTTCGGCCTGGAGATCATGCGCCACCTCGGGGACTCCATCAGGGTGGTCCCCCGCATCGGCGGCAAGACCGTGCATGTCGCACTGCAGGTCCGCACCCCGGCACACGACCGCCGGAGGCCGCCGTGAAGGCCTCCGGGCCCCGAGCCGGACTCACCCGGCTGGCGCGGCCACTCGGCACGATCCCGCCACAGGCGGCAGAGTCGGACACGTCGGGCACTCCGAGCAGGGCGACCCGGCGCCGCACACCCGGGCGACCGACCACCAGAGGCACGATGGGGGAAGACCATTGCCTCACTCACGCGAACCGAACGCCCACCTCGACACGCTCCTGCTCCGGGCGGCGAACGGTGACCGGGACGCGTTCGCCGGCGTCTACGACGCGCTGGCCCAGCCGGTGATGGGGCTGGCCTGCCGGATCCTGCGAGACGTCGGCCAGGCCGAGGAGGTGACGCAGGACGTCATGATCGAAGTGTGGCGGACAGCGGACCGTTTCCGGCCCGACCTCGGAACGGCGAAAGCGTGGGTGCTCACCCTCGCCCACCGGCGCGCCGTGGACCGGGTGCGTTCCGTCCAGGCGAGCAGGGACCGCGAGGTGCGTGCCGGGATGCTGTCGGCGGACCGGGACTTCGACCAGGTCGCCGAGACCGTGGAGAGCCTCGACGAGCGGCGCCGTGTCCACCGCTGCCTGGCGGCCCTGGCCCGCCTCCAGCGAGTGCCGCTGGTACTCGCCTACTACCAGGGGATGACCTACCTCGAGGTGGCGCGCTCGCTGTCCACCCCTGAGGGAACGGTGAAGTCCCGCATGCGCAAAGGCCTCGATCAGCTGCGCGCCTGTCTGGAGGCCGGATCATGACAACGCCGGAGGATCCGCACCTCAGTGCCGCCGCGTACGTTCTGCACGCTCTGCCACCCGCGGAGGAAGCCGCCTACGAGCATCATCTCGCCGGCTGCGAGGTCTGCCGCCAGGACGTCACCGTGTTCGAGAGGACCGCCGCCCGGCTCGCCTCCGCCGAGACCGCCCCCGTACCCGAGCAGCTGCGGGTGCGTGTCATGGAGCAGGTGTCCCGCACTCCGCAGGACCGACGGCATCACACCACCCGTCCCCATGGCGGATCCCTCCGCCGGAACGGGTTGCGTCTCGCGCTCGCTGCGAGCGTCGCGGTGGCGGCCGCGCTCGGTGCCGTCGCCGTCCGGGAGCACCAGGAGGCCGACGAGGCGCGCGCCCAGGCAGCCCAGGCCCAAGAACAGGCCCGCATCGCAGGCGGAGCCTTCGCGGACGTCCTCACCGCCCCCGACGCCACCGTGCACACCGGTGCCCTCGCCGACGGAGCCGAGGCAGCGGTCGTCGTCTCCCGCGCGCAGGCCAAGGCCGCATTCACCGCCCGCGACCTCCCGGCGCTGCCGAGCGGCACGGTGTACGAACTCTGGTACGCCGGAGAGGCCGGCGACCTGCGCCCGGCGGGCCTCCTGGACGACACCGGCGACCGAGCCACGCGCGTCCTCGACGGCCCTCTGGGCAACGCGGTCGCCGTCGGCATCACCGTCGAACCGGCAGGCGGCTCCGACCAGCCGACGACCGAGCCCCTCGGCATCATCTCCATCAGCACCAAGGCCTAGTAGTGCAACGGTGTTTGGCATGACTGGTGGCCAGTCGGTCGTCGGTGTGTTGACGGGAGAGGGCGCGCCGACGGCTGTGAGCGGGTCCGGCAGCCGAACGTGAAGGCGTAGACCTCGCCGATGGGGACGGTCGGCCGGTCGGCAGTCGCAGAGACTCTCGCGTAATCCCATCCGCTGCGGCGGGAGCAACGAATACAGAGTGGGGACAACAGCGGGCGAAGGGGCCGGGAGGTGAAGGAGATGACCGAGGAGGAGTTCCGCCGGCTGATGGAACAAGCGCGGCGAGAGGCTGCCAGGGGCGTCTTTCCCGCCTCCCACTCCGACTCCGAAGACGAATCGCCGTACGAGATCGCCGCCCGTCACGCCGAGAGCGGCGCCGCCGCGCATTGAGCCCCGTGGCCCGCGGGGCGGAAGGGGTGCCGGTCTCCTCCGCCCCGCTTCTCCATGACTGATCTCCATGGCTGATCTCCACGGCGGAGCCGCCGACCTCCCTGTCGGATCTCATCCGTTCGGTGTCGCGCCGATCCGGGGGCCCCACGCTGCCGAAGTCCCGATCGTGAGGAGAATCGACCTCCTCGACCCATGCGCGAGGGGAGGGCCACTCGGCCTCAAGGAACGATGATGACCTTGCCTCGGATCCGGCCGGCCTCACTGAGGCGGTGGACGTCTGCGAGGTCGGTCAGCGGGCGTGACTCGCTGATGTCGATGGCGACCGTGCCCGCCTCGACGAGGCCCACCAGCGCTTCCAGGTGCGTGACGTCGTTCCGGGCGACCATGTGCATCGCTGTCACCCCAGCAGCGGCAGGTGGCTCGACCGGCGTCGCGATCGAGACGATGCGCCCGCCCGGCCGCACCAGCGGCACCAGGGCTGCGGCGTCCGCGGGACTCAGCGGGACCAGGTTGAGCAGCAGGTCCACGGGGCCGTCGAGCGAGGCGTTCAGCGGCCCTGCGGTGTAGTCGATCACTTGGTCCGCCCCCTGGCGTCGGACCGCCTCGGCGCTTCGAGCGGCGGCCGTGGCGATCACCCCGGCTCCGGCGTGCTTCGCGAGCTGCGTCACGAATCCTCCGACGCCGCCGCCTGCGCCGTTGACCAGCACCCGCTGGCCGGCGGCCACCTTCCCGTGCTCGAACACCGCCTGCCACGCCGTCAGACCGGCAATGGGAATAGCCGCAGCGTGCGCGAGCGGGACGGTGTCGGGCACCGCGACCAGCGCAGCGGCGGGCGCTCGTACGTACTGCGCGGCTCCTCCGCCGTCGAGCCGCCCGACGACCCGGTCGCCGACGGCGAAGCCCCGCACTCCTGCGCCGATCTCGGCCACGGTGCCGGCGACGTCCCAGCCGAGCGTGTAGGGCAGGTCCACGGGCAGGAATGCCTGCAGCATTCCGCCGCGCAACGCGGCCTCGGTGGGATTGAACGAGGTCGCGGCTACGCGGACGAGCACGTCACCGACGGCGGGTCGAGGGCGCGGAACAGTGTCGTAGCGGATCACGGACGCGTCGCCGAATTCATGGATCCGTGCGGTCTTCATCATCGTCATGCCGCGAATCTACGACCCCGCACGAGGACGATCCATGCGCGAGAGCGCCCCGTTCATACGCGTACGTCTCGCAGCCGTACGCTCGTCGCATGGATGTACTCAGCGATGTGGTCGCCGTGACGCGAACGGGCCGGCCCCGGTCGGCGCATGTGCGGTGGCATGCCCCGTGGGGACAGGAGTTCGCCTCCGTTCCCGGGTCGGCGGGCTTCCAGGTGATCCTGCGGGGTTCCTGCTGGCTGCTGCCCCCGGACGCCGAGCCCTTCCAACTGGGCACGGGAGACGTGGTGTTCCTTCCCCACGGCAGAGGGCACACCCTGGCCGACAGCCCCGGAACACCAGTGACTGCTGCTGCCTGCGGCCCCGACGAAGTCCCGCTGTCCGCCATCCACGTCGCCGGCACCCACGTCTCCGACACCGTCGACCGGAGCGGAGACGGCGGTCCGGTGACCGTAGTGCTCTGCGGGGCCTACCAGCTCGACCCGTCGCGCACGCACCCGCTGTTGCTGACCCTCCCGGATCTGATCCACCTGCCGGCAAGGGCGGGACGCCATCCGGAACTGAGCGCAGCCGTGAGCCTCCTGGCCGCGGAGCTGGAGAACCCGCGCCTGGGCACGGACGCCGCCGTCCCCGTACTGCTGGACGCGCTGCTGCTCTTCATCCTGCGCATCTGGTTCAACGAACAGTCCTCCCAGGTCAACCCCACCGGATGGGCCGCCGCGCTCAACGACCCCCCGGTCACCGCCGCTCTCCACGCCATCCACCGGGATCCGGCGTCGCCGTGGACGGTGGCGAAACTCGCGGCGGAATCCGGGCTCTCCCGGGCTCCGTTCGCCAGGCGCTTCGCCCTACTGATCGGTCAACCGCCCATCGGCTACCTGACCTGGTGGCGGATGACCGCGGCGGCGCGCCTGCTGCGGACATCGGACGCACCGCTGAGATCCCTCGCCGCCCAGGTGGGCTACACATCCGAGTTCGCCTTCGCCAGTGCGTTCAAACGCACACACGGAATGGCACCCGGCGCCTACCGGCGGAAGAACTGAATCCGACACCCTTGACGTCGGAGTGAGACGCATGAGCGAGCGTGAGCACCGGCCCATGTGCCGAAGCGACCAGGGATGTCATGTTCCCTTGCCCGGCGGGCGGCACCGGCCGGCGACCGGCCCTGGCTCCTACGCCGACGTCCCGGCGGCCCTCGTCGCGGCGCTGTGGGCCGCGCGGGCGGCCCGGCCCGCCGGAGCCGACCGGGCGCGGCCGCTACACCGTATTGAAGAGGATCTTGTTCCTGCCGGAGAAGAGGGGGTCGGCCCGCGTGAGTCTGGCCTGGACGCTCGCGCCCAGGTCGAGCTTGGCGCCGGACGTGATCCTGCCCATCACGGCGGGATCCGCCAGGTGCACCGTGCCCTCCTTCGGCTTGTCGTCCTCCGCGTCGGTGTTGATGACCATGCCGCCGAAGACCTCGCCCACCCGGTTCATCAGCATCGCGGCCTCCACCAAGTCCACCGCGCGCCGGTCCGCCACCTTGCTCTTCCCCCGCGCCATGTCGCACGGCAGGCAGTACAGGGCGTCGAGCACCCAGTTCGGCGGGGCCTGGCCGGCGCACGCGGCCACGCACAGTTCACCGGTGTACCGGTCGATCAGGCGCCGCAACGGAGCCGTGCTGTAGGTGTACGGGGCCGCGATGGCCGCGTGGACCGTGTGCTCGGGGATGTGGTGGTCGCGGAAGACGGTGTACTCCGCCTTGAGCAGCATGGCGATGGCCTCGCTGAGGAAGGCCATGTGCTTGTGGTCAGCCGGATCGAGGGAGTTGACCAGCGCGGCGTATTTGACTCCGGGCTTCCAGTCGATGCCCAGGCACTTTGCGATGGCGTGCACGCGCCCGACCACCTGTGGGTCGGACTGCTCCTTCTGGGTTCGCAGAATCCCGGTACCGCTGTCCAGCATGATCCGGGCCGCAGCCATTCCGGTCATGAGGGAGATCTGCTCGTTCCAGCCCTCCACGGGCAGTGCCGCCACGTAGTTCACCCGGAACGATCCGTCCACCAGGGTGACCTCCTGGTCCGGCAGGTTGACCGCGACCCCGCCGCGCGCGGCCTCGACAGCTTCCCGCAGCTTGCCGATCTCGCGCAGCAGGGCGACGGACTCCTCGGCCGTGCCCGCATCGATGTCCTGTTGGACACCCTGGTAGTTGAGCTTCGACTTGCTGCGGACCTTGGCCCGGCTCACGGTCGAGTCGGTCACGTTGCCGTCGGCGTCCAGGTCGTGCTGCCACAACAGGGCGGGGACGATCTGGTCCGGAAGCAGACTGGCCGGTCCCTCGGAGATGGAGGGCGGGTGCAGGTGCACCTTGAGGTCGGGGAGGTACATCGTCTCGATCCGGTCGTGCGCCTCAGCGTCCAGCGGGCTACCCGCCTTGACGAAAGCGGCCACGTCGGCGATGGCGTAATGCACGCGGTACCCGCCACCGGGCCGCCGCTCCAGGAACATGGCCTGGTCGAGATCCTTCGAGGTCGGCGGGTCGATCGTGAACAACGGCAGGTGGGTGGCGTCCTTGTCGGGCAGCCGGACCTCGGCTTTGGCAGTCTCCGCCGCCTGGAGCACATGGGCGGGAAACTCCGTAGGAGCCTTCAGCTCTGCCCGGAGCTGCTGCAGAGCCTTGAGCAGGGCGTCCTGGGCCCCGCGGGACATGTGCATCTGGCGGCGTCGCATGTCTCGAGCGTAGGACGGCGATCACGGCGCGGCGCAGTGAGCGGGTCCAGGTGGGGGAAAGGAGCAGCGATCCGCGGGGGCCGTCCCTGCCGACGCGGCGAGAGCAGTGCGTCTGGGCCTCGGTCGGGGCGCTCTGCCCGACCTCAGCCTGACGACGACGCCCATCGCATCGCGGCGACCGTGCGCGGGGCGAGTGGAGTGTCCGTCCGAGGAACATCCGTGTCGGATCGTGTGCCGAGCCGTCGTCCGGCCAGGTGGGCGGCTGACATGGCGTCCGATCGGGCGGAGGGATGGGACCCGGAGGCGTGGGTCCCAGCCCTCCGCCCTGTCAGCCCCTACTCTCGCTGACGATCAAGGAGGTCGCATGCGATACCGGATCGTCCGTGGCACGCGCGCCGCGGTGCTCGCTTTGTTGATGCTGCTGGGTATGACAGGGCTTGCCGCCTGCGATCCCGATGAACCGGACCCCGCGCCCACGACCTCGCCGGCCGGGGACACCGGCGCTCCTCCGGCCGGGGAAACCGAGGCGCCTCCGGCTGAGGACACAGATGATCCTCCGTTGCAGGAGACGGACGATCCTTCGCCGGAGGCGCCGCGGGATCCGCCGAACACGTCGCCCGGGGGCTACGTCCCTCCCCCGCCTCCGCCGCCGGCGGAGACCGCTCCCGAAACGACCGAACCACCCTTCGAGCCGTCCCAGTCGGTCGCCCCGCCGACGCCCGAGGGGAACTCACCGGGGAACCCCGAGCTGCCTCCAGAGCCGGCTCCCGAGACCCCGTGAGCGAGCCTTCCGCACACGAGACGGAGCAGCACCCGCCCCGTGCCGGGAAGCCGTGGCGTCAGGCCGGGGGCGATCTCGACGGGCCGTCCGCCCTCGTCAAGCTCGTCGTCGCCCAGGGGACCTTCATCGCCGCGCTGATGTTCTACATCGGTGCGATCTACACCAGCACGTACTACGACTACTTCAATCTCCGCTGGGGATCGATGAACCTGGGGTTCAGCCAGGTCGCCCTGGAGAGCCTGAATCTGCTGAACCTGGACATCATGGTGGCGGCCGGGTGCGTGTTCCTGCTGGTCTGTGCCCCGTGGAGTCGCCGACCCCGTCGTGTGACGCGGATCGAGGCTGCCGCGGCGCGCTGGTACCCGCTCTTCGTGGTCATCGGGATCGTGCTGCTCGCTCTCTGGCATGAGATCCAGCCGTACGGCTGGGCCGGACCGCTGACCATCGCCGTCGGGCTTCTTCTGAGCCAGTGCCGGGATGCCGAGGGGCACCGTCCTCAAGGGTTCCGCCGCCAAGCCGTGCCGGTGTTCGCCGCCGGCGTCTTCCTCTTCTGGACGGTGACCAACGTGGCCTGGCAGCAGGGCAGGCAGGACGCTCAGGCACACGCTGCGGCCGTCACCAGCTGGACGGGAGTCCTCGTGCTCAGCGCCAAACCACTGAGCCTGCCGACGGATTCGGTGAGGGAGGAGAAGCTCTCGAACGACCGTCTGCACCCTTACCGGTACTCGAATCTGCGGCTGCTCACGGAACACGACGGCCGCTACTTCGTGGTACCGCGCGACTGGGACGCGCGGGTGGACGAGATCTATGTCATTCGGGAGAGCGAGGCCATCTGGGTCGCGCTGACCCCCGGCACACGGCCCCGACTGATGGACTGAAAGAGCTGGGGTGGCCGCTGATCGGCCAGTCGACCGCGGCGACGACGGCGGCCCACGCGCACATCCGGGACGCGACCGATGAACCATCGGTCACGCCCGCGCGGAGCGTGGAACCGAGGGGTTGTCAGGAAGCGCTTGCCTCATGGTACTTCCTGCCGGGCAAACAAGTTCGGACGTTCTTGGGTGCAATACCGGAAAAGTATGCCCTTCGATGGATGCCGATCCGATCACACGAGTTCCGAACTGATCAACAACACATCTATAGTGCCGTCGTTGCGACTCCCTTCCCCGCGTGCCCGCTCCCGAGAGTCTGGTTGATGTCGGCGTCACCCACCCCCTTCCGTCCTGCCCTGACCGCCTCGCTGCTGACCGCCGCCGCAGGCGGTGCGCTCGCCCTGTCCGCCGTCGCCGCGGCACCGGGCGGAGTTCGCGCCCCGCTCGGCTGGTTCGCCGCCTGCGGCGTCCTGCTGCTCTCGGCCGCGGCCTTCGCCGTGACCTGGTACGGGCGGACCTCGCGCGTACTCGCCCGGCGGGCCGAGACCCTCGCCGCCGAAGTCGCCTCCAAAGACGCGTACGTCGCCCGGTCCACGGCCGCCGCCGAGCGCGAGACGGCCACCCTCAGGGACCGCCAGGAGGCGGATACCGCCGCCGCCCGTGCGGCCCACGCGGCCCAGGCCGAGGAAATCGCCCGGTCCCACGCCGCCGAGACCGCCGTACTGGTTCGGGAACACGCGGCCGAGACCGCCGTACTGGTTCGGGAACACTCCGCCGAGACCGCGCTGCTCGAAACCCGGCTGCGCCGTGCCGAGTCCGGCCGGTCCGCCGCCATGGCCGCCGCGGCCAACGCCGCCGGCCGCATGCAGGCCCTCGCGACGAGCATGCTCGCCGACCTCCGGGAGATGGAGCACCGGCACGCCGACGAGGACGTCCTGACCGACCTGCTCCACCTCGACCACCGCACCGCGCAGGCGGGCCGACTCGCCGACTCCGTCGCCGTGCTCAGCGGAGCCAGGTCCGGGCGGCGCTGGGCCCGCCCCATCGTCATGGAGTCGATACTCCGCGGCGCCATGGGCCGGATCAGCGGCTACCAGCGGGTGCGCCTGCACTCCAGCAGCGACGCGGCCGTCGCCGGGCACGCGGCCGAGGGTGTCATGCACGCCCTCGCCGAACTCATGGACAACGCAGCGAACTTCTCGCCGCCCACCGCCGAGGTACATGTCTACGTCGAGGAGGTCCCGGCCGGCGTCATCATCGCCGTCGAGGACAGCGGCCTCGTGATGAGCGACGTGCAGCAGCGCCGCGCGGAGGCCGCCGTCGGCTCCGCACCGCAGGACCTGGCCGGCCTCTCCGGCACCCGCCTCGGCCTCGCGGTCGTCGGCCGCCTGGCACGCAAGCACGGCCTCACGGTGTCGTTCCGCCCCTCCGCACGCGGCGGCACCGGTGCCCTGCTGATGCTGCCGCAGGAGCTGATCAGCCACGCACCCGCGGAGCCGGCGGCCATGCCCGCCGACACGCTGCCGCCGGTCTCGGGCCGCGGCCTGTCCGCGCCCGCCACGACCAGCGCCACGACCAGCGCCGCGGCCGACGCCCCCGACGCGGTCCCCGAGCCCGAGACCGTGCACGACAGCGCGGCCGAGAGCACCGGCGAGCACCCGCGGTTCGGCGAGAGCGGCCTGCCCCAGCGCCGCCGCGGCCGGGCCATGGCAGCCGCCCACCCCGAGGGGCCGCAGGCCGCCGGGAAGACGTCCGCCGAAGGGCCGCGCAGCGGCGCGGCCGCCGGTGCGGCGAACCGGTTCGGCACGTTCCGCCGCGCGGTCCGCGGCACCACCGCCCGGCCGGACGGCGAGCCCGAGGGCGGCCCCGTGCCGGAGACCACGTCCGCCCCCGCCGCGTCCACCGGCGACGAGCGACCCGGCTCCCCCACCGCCTCCGCTTCCGCTTCCGGCGACGAGCGTCCCGGCTCCCCCACCGCCTCCGCTTCCGCCGCCGATCGTCACGGCTCCCCCGCCGTACCCACCGATCCGGTCGACCCGACGTCCGCCCCGCGGACGCCGTCGCCGACCTCGAACCCCCCGTACCCGGAAGGCACCTCGTAATGACCGGCTCCACCACCGACGAGAAGCTCACCTGGCTCCTCGAGGGCCTGCTGGAACGCACCCCGGGCACCCGGCACGCCCTGGTGCTCTCCCGTGACGGCCTCAAGCTCTGCCGCACCCCCGAGCTCTCCGTCGACCAGGCCGACCAGCTCGCCGCGATCGCCGCCGGCATCCAGAGCCTGTCGCACGGTGCCTCCGTGGAGTTCGGCGACGGCACCGGCGGGGTCCGCTCCGCGATCGCCGAGTTCTACGGCGGCATCCTCTTCATCGTGGAGGCCGGCGAGGGCGCCCACCTCGCGGTCGTCGCCGACGAGGACGCCGACGCCGGCCTCGTGGGCCACAACATGTCCGAGCTGGTGGAGCAGTTGGGCGAGCACCTGGTCGCGAGGCCCCGGGGATGAGCCGCGGCAGGCCGGGCCGGGACGACTCCCCCGACCGGCTCTACACCCTGACCGGCGGCCGCAGCCGCGCCGGGTCCGACGCCTTCGACCTGGTGACCCTGGTGGTCTCCGAGAGCGACCCGGTGCCCGGCATGCAGTCGGAGCACGCCGCGATCCTGCGCATGTGCCGGTACCCCACCGCGGTGGTGGAGGTCGCGGCCGGGCTCGGGCTGCCGGTGTCGATCACCCGGATCCTCCTGGCCGACCTGCACGACACCGGCCGGATCAGCGCCCGGCATCCCCGGGCGGCGTACCGCCTTCCCGATCACGACATCCTGGAGCAGGTGCTCGTTGGACTCCGTAACCTCTGAACAGCGCCAGACCCTGCACAGCACCGCCGACAACGGACTGAAGATCGTCGTCGTCGGCGGATTCGGAGTCGGCAAGACCACCCTCGTCCGCTCGGTCAGCGAGATCCGTCCGCTGAACACCGAGGAGACGATGACGCAGGCGGGCGAGGACGTCGACGACACCGCCGGGGTCGCCGCCAAGTCCGCCACCACGGTGGCCTTCGACTTCGGCCGGATCTCGCTCGACACCCACAACGTCCTGTACCTGTTCGGGGCGCCCGGCCAGGAGCGGTTCTGGTTCCTGTGGGACCGGCTGTTCTCCGGGACGCTCGGCGCGGTGGTGCTCGTCGACACCCGTCGGCTCGCCGACTCCTGGTACGCCATCGACCGCCTGGAGCACCACGGGACGCCCTTCGTCGTCGCCTGCAACGACTTCGGCGGTCCCGCCCACACCCCCGCCCAGATCCGCGGGGCCCTCGACCTCGCCGACGAGGTTCCGCTGGTCTTCTGCGACGCCCGGTCGCGCGAGTCCAGCAAGCAGGTCCTCATCTCGCTCGTCGAGCACCTGCGGACCGTCGTCGCCCCGGCCACGCGGCCGGTCCCGCAGCCGATCCCGGAGCCCACCCCGTGACCCTCCCCGAGCACCCGCCCGTCCTCCTGAGCGGGCCGCGCTTCCAGACCGACCCCACCGAGCTGTACCGGCAGATCCGGCGCGAGCACGGGGCCGTCGCCCCCGTCGTGCTGGACGGCGACGTTCCGGCCTGGCTGGTCCTCGGCTACCGCGAGCTCCACCAGGTCACCAGCGACCCGGTCCTCTTCTCCCGCGACTCCGAGCTGTGGAACCAGTGGGACGCCATACCGGCGGACTGGCCGCTGCTGCCGATGATCGGCCGCAAGCAGCCGTCCATCCTCTACACCGTCGGCGAGCGGCACCGCGAGCGTGCGAACGTCATCTCCACGGCGCTGGAGGGGATCGACCCGTTCGTGCTGAAGGAGCGGGCCGAGCGCTTCGCCGACGAGCTGATCGACGCGCTGTGCGGCAAGGGGGCCTGCGACATCATCGCCGAGTACGCGATGCTGCTGCCGGTACGCGTCCTCGCCAGCGTCTACGGCTTCTCCGAAGAGCAGGGGCCGGGGCTCGTCACCGCCCTGAACGACATGATCAACGGCCAGGAGGGCGCGCTGGAGGGCCAGCGCCACCTGGCGGAGTCCATGTTCGCCCTGCTCGCCGCGAAGGCGGAGGAGCCGGGCGACGACGTGGCCTCCCGGATGCTGGGCAACACCGCCGGCTTCACGGTCGAGGAGGTCGCCCAGGACCTCATGGTGATGCTGGCCGCCGGCCATCAGCCCACCGCCGACTGGATCGGCAACTCGCTGCGGCTGATGCTCACCGACGACCGGTTCGCCGCCTCGCTCTCCGGCGGCCGGCACAGCGTCGGCGAGGCGATGAACGAGGTCCTGTGGGAGGACACCCCCACCCAGAACGTCGCCGGCCGCTGGGCCTCGCGCGACACCCACCTCGGCGGACGCCGGATCGGCCGCGGCGATCTGCTGCTCCTCGGCCTGGCCGCCGCCAACTCCGACCCGCACGTGCGCGCCGACGCGGGCCGGCTCACCGGTGGCAACAACGCCTACCTCTCCTTCGGCCACGGCGAGCACCGCTGCCCCTTCCCCGCGCAGGAGGTCGCCGAGACCATCGCCCGTACGGGGATCGAGGTGCTGCTCGACCGGCTGCCGGACGTCGACCTCGCGGTCCCCGCGGCCGACCTCGCCCGCCGTCCCTCGCCCTGGCTGCGCGGATTGTCCGCGCTCCCCGTGACCTACACCCCGACCCCCGCACTTGGAGCCCTCGGATGACCTGCCCGCACGCCCACGCCGCGTCCGCCCCCGACGCCATCGCCCTGGACCCGTTCGTCGCCGACCTCGACGGCGAGAGCGCCCGGCTGCGGGCCGCGGGCCCGTTGGCCCGTGTCGTCCTGCCCGGCGGGGTCGCCTGCTGGGCCGTCACCCACCACGCGGAGGCCCGGCGGCTGCTCACCGACGCCCGCCTGGTCAAGGACATCGACGTCTGGGGGGCCTGGCAGCGCGGCGAGATACCGATGGACTGGCCGCTGATCGGCCTCGCGAACCCCGGCAAGTCGATGCTGACGGTCGACGGCGACGAGCACCGGCGGCTGCGCACGCTGGTCGCGCAGGCGCTGACCGCGCGCCGGGTGGAGCGGCTGCGTGAGGGCATCGAGGCCCTGACCACGGGCATGCTGGACCGGCTGGCGGAGCGTCCGGCGGGTGAGACCGTCGACCTCAAGGCGGAGTTCGCCTACCCGCTGCCGATGAACGTGGTCAGCGACCTCATGGGCGTCGACCCGGCCGACCATCCGCGGATGAAGGCCCTGTTCGAGAAGTTCTTCTCGACGCAGACGCCGCCCGAGGAGGTGCCGCAGATGATGGCGGACCTGGGCACCCTGTTCGCCGGGATCGTGGCGGGCAAGGTCGAGAAGCCCGGTGACGACCTGACGAGCGCGCTGATCGAGGCGTCGGAGGGCGGCGACCGGCTCACCACGGAGGAGATCACCAACACCCTCCAGCTGATGGTGGCGGCCGGGCACGAGACGACGATCAGCCTCATCGTGAACGCCGTCGTGGCCCTGGAGACCCACCCCGAGCAGCGTGCCCTGGTCCTCTCCGGGGAGGTGCCGTGGGCGAACGTGATCGAGGAGACCCTGCGCTGGTCGACGCCGACCTCGCACGTGCTGATCCGCTTCGCCACCGAGGACATCGAGGTGGGCGACCGGGTCCTGCCCAAGGGCGAGGCCCTGATCGTCTCGTTCGGCGCGATCGGCCGGGACGAGGAGCAGCACGGCCCGACGGCGGGCTCGTTCGACGTGACCCGTACGCCGAACCGCCACATCTCCTTCGGTCACGGCCCGCACGTCTGCCCGGGCGCCGCCCTCTCCCGCCTGGAGGCGTCGGTGGCCCTGCCCGCCCTGTACGCGCGTTTCCCGGGGCTGCGCCTCGCCGTCGCACCCGAGAAGCTGCGGAACAAGCCGGTGGTCACGCAGAACGACCTGTTCGACCTCCCGGTCGTGCTGGCCTGACGGCCACGCGGAGGGGAGGGAGTCCGGCAACCCAGCAGCCGGGTTCCCTCCCCGGGGCGGAGAACGCTCCGCCTTTCACGCCCGGCGTGTTCTCCTCTTCCGGCAGTCCTCAGGTGCAGGCCGAGGTCCCCGGCCTGTATCAGGACGACCACCCATGGCTCGGGGCCTTCGTGAGGTCTGCGGTCAGTCGATTTCCCTGGGCCCGTAGGGGGCGACCGCGACTCCTGTCTGCAAAGCCCAGTAGCGGTCTCCGTATGACCAGTGCCACCACTCTGTGGGGTAGTTGACCAGGCCGGCAGCGGACAGCGCGGTACTCAGAATGTCCCGATGACAGCGAGCCTCGTCGCTGATGTTGTCGGCCTGCGTGTAACAAGCGCCCGCGCTCTCCTCCGGAGAGGCGTTCATACGGGTGCCCATGTCGATCTCTCGCCCCTCGTCGTCAGCGAGCGTCAGGTCGACAGCTGCTCCGGCGCTGTGCGGTGCGATCTCGGGCGGGGACACATAGCGGCTGGCTGCCGACCGGACTCGCTCAGCAGCCCATTCCGGATGCTCGGCTCGCAGTTGGGCCGCGTACTCGTCGAAGTATTGACGTTGAAGGGCCGGCGGGCGATACCCCTCGACGAACAGCAACCGCATTCCCTCAGGCAGCTGCGCCTGCGCTTTGAGCAGTCGGTCGAACACGCCTTCCCGCAGATGGGCGAAGGCACCGGCGGAGTCCTGCCGCTTGCGTTCGTCGACCAGCAGGGCACTGCCGCTTCGCACGTCCACGAGCCGCTCACCACACTCCCGGACAGGCACGGCTGCGACCTTCGGGTCGGACATCAGAACGATCTCAGTCATGAAGCGATCATCCCCTGGCCGCCCGAACCCCCGGCGCACCGAGGGGCTCCCGTGCCGTCGAGGGGTGCTCGACGTCTCAACCCGCGGGCACAGGAGCCCTGTTGGTTCCGCGCCCAGGCAGCCCTCGCGCGCCGCTGGAGCCCTGGGTCAGCGAACCCATTCCTTGAGGACGGCGGCAACCTGCCGGACGTCGATCCGGCCTTCGGCTACTCGCTCGACGAGGTCGATCGCCTGTTCCGCCGTCACGTCGACCGGGTACCCGCAGGCGTGAAGGTAGGCGGCCGCGACGACCACTCCGTACAGCTCATTGGAGTGCTCCAGGGCCGGAACGCGGACGAGCTGTTCCAACAGCGCGGCCGCGCGGTGGTGCGGGCGCTCGTAGACCGGGACGTCCATGACGCGGAAGGCGTGGCGGGCGCGGGCGGCTTCGAGTGAGCCCCAGTCGGAGATCTCCGGATCGCCGGGGATCTCCTGCTGGGCGATTTCGAGCAGCCAGGAGAGATCGACGGTGAGAATCACGCGGAGGCCGGGCTCACGCCGCGTCGGCGCCGGCCGGGCGGCCGAAGTGCTTCGCGAAGGCCTGGCCGTGCTGGGCGACAAAGGACCGGGCGCCTTCGACGAACCGTGCGCGCGTCAGGTCGGCGTCCAGGACCCGGCCCGCGTAGTCCTCGGCGGGCACGTGCTTCTCGGCTGCGACACGCTCCAGCGCCTCGTACGCCTCGTCGCTGATCTCGATCCTGATTTCCCGCGCCATAAGGACCACGGTAGCGGCTGTCCGCCTGGTGCGGCAGGGGAAGGTCGCAACCGTCCCCGAGGCCGAGCACAAACCGGCCGCCCCGGAGGAGGCCCGCAATGTGTGGGAGCAGGGTCATGTCCCCGTGCCCTTCGCATCGGCGGAGGCCGTCAGCTGAAGTTTCTGCGCGAGGGCAGGGACCCGGTGGAAAGGCCAGGCTGTCGATATTTCGTGGACGCCGGCGCCACCGTCTCCCCCCGTCGGGCGGAGGGCGGCGCCGCCGAGGTCGAAGACCTGGGCCGGCCCTTCCCGCCGTGCCGGCCGGTCGAGGCAGGTCGCGTACCGCTGCCGCACCGCGGCCAGTTCCGGTCAGCGACGCAGCGGACCGCCTCGGCCTTGGCCACGACGACAGCGCCGGGTGCGGCGGCGAGAGTGAGCCGGGGCAGGTGGCTACGAAGGGACCCGTCACCAGTGGTCCGCCTCGGCACGAGCCACCTCGGCGTCGTACTGGCTCGCGCCGAAGCCGGCGGCAACATCCTGATCTCCAACTGATCGAACATCGGTCCACCCCACGTGGCACGCTGACGGCGGCGTGCGACCGGCCGACGCCTCCCTCCGGTGGTACCCGGCCGCGTGCCGGCAGGCACGGGCCAGTGCCTGCCGGTGTCCCGAGGTCCGGGCATGCGGCCGGCTGCCGTCAGAGGGACATCGGCCGCCTTGCGGCGGTGCCGGCGCCAGGCCTGAGCCGATCGCAGCGCGGTCGAGACCTCGTGAAGACACCCGGACTTCGCCTTTCGTTCACCTCGAAGTTCAGGAGTCTTAGGGGGCGGACGGCACAGTGCGCGCGTGGACATACCCGACTGGTTCGTATGGATCGTTCTTGGCCTGGCCGTCCTACAGGTTCTCGGCCTTGTTCCTGTCGTCCGCCGAATGAGCGGACCTGATCCGGCGGTGCGCTCCGCAGCGCGTTGGGGCCTGCTGGACGGCGTCGGCAACCTGCTCGCTTTCGGCGGCTTGATGCTGGGTCTTGCGGTGGCGGAGTCCTGGTTCCGGCTCGCCCTCGTCGGCTTCGCACTCATCGCCGCCACGTACGTCGTCAAGGGTGTCCGGCTGCTGCAAGCCCGGCGCCGCCCCACCGCCTGACCTTCAAGGCCGGTCCTGGCCAGGGCGTTCCGAGCACCGGAACGAGAGCGGCCGGCAGACGGTCGGCGAGGTTGCGGCACGCGGCGCGCCTCGTTCGGGCCACCCGGCCACTCGTCCGCCTCGCGCAGCATCCAGCCTGCCCGCAGCTGCGGGTCCTCGACAATGCCGTCACCGGGCCGGTACGCCTCGTCGAAGTGCTTGAGAGCCGGATCGAAGACCAGGTGCCGGACGGCCGCATCGCCGATGCCGGCGGTCAGGGTGTGGGGGAAGTCGTCCATGCGGCGCGCGAGGTCGGGGCGGGGCTCCGCGCCCGCTCGGGGCTCCGCGCCAGCGCGAGGCACCGTGTGAAGCTCGGGGGGGAGGCTGGACCGAAAGGCCGCGAACCGAAGCCGCGGAGTCCGGCCGGGGGGTGGCGCGGCGTGGAGGGGCCCGGTGTCCTGGTCGGCCCGCCGTATCTCGCGGGGGATGATGGGGGTGGAAAGACGGAACACGAGGTCAGGAGCTTCCATGGCGAAGCGGGTTCACCAGCCCCGTGAGGACGCGGAGTTCGACTTCATCCTCAGAATGAGCGCGGTCCCGGTCCTCGCGTACTTCACCGGGACATGGCCCAAGGCCATCGAGCCCTGCCGGGCGATGGACCTCGTCGTCGGTGGCATCGCCGACGAGTACGCGGGCCGCCTCACGGCCGTCCGGACCGACATCACACGCTGTCCGGCGGCAACCGCGCGGTTCGGGATCACCGGAGCCGCCTCCTACGTCCTGGTGAAGGACGGCGAGCCGGTGGCGCACGGCACGGGGCCTTCGACAACCACCGAGGTCCGGGAGTTCCTCGACGGCCATCTCTGACACCCGGCACCCAGCACCCAGCACCCAGCACCCAGCACCGGAGCGATCGACGCCTTCCGCGCCTTCATCGGATGGAGAAGGCCGGCCTTGCCGGTGCCCACCCGAGCACGGCCCCCGGCGGGTCGGACTCGGCGTGACGTCGCCGACGTCCGTGAACCTGCCCTTGTGCCCCGCTCGGCAGCACCGGCTCGGGCGCCGGCGTCGCCGGCAGGTCCGCATACACTGCGTCGACGGGCCCCGGCGCAGACGGCTCGCCCCACGGGGACACTGCGGTAGCCCTTCAGCGCAGGTGCCGCCGTCGGGCCGTGTCGCCACTCAGAGGTATCCGTATCCGTACCGCACGCAGCTCAGGAGCCCGCCCATGCACCACTTCGATGTCGAGACACTGACCCCGGGCCGGTGGCGCAACGGCGGCGGCGCGACCAGGGAAATCGCCTCCCGGCCCGTAGGCGCCGAGGATTTCGGGTGGCGTGCGAGTGTCGCTGATATCGACCGGGCCGGGCCGTTCTCGGCATTCGGCGGGGTCGACCGGACACTCACCCTGCTGGCGGGCGACGGTGTCCTGCTGACCTGTCCCGGGGTGTTCGAGCGGCTGCCGGCACGCGAGGGTGAGCCGGTTGCGTTCTCCGGTGACCTCGCGCTCTCCGCCGAACTCCCCGATGGTGGCTGCCGGGTTCTGAACATCATGGTGCGGCGCGGGTACTGGACCGCTCGGGTGGAGCGGGTCGCCGGTCGGGTCGTGCCGCCGTCGGGACATGGCGGGGTGTTCTACGTCCTGCGCGGCCGTTGGCAGACCGGCGAGGACGGGCATGTCCTGGCGTCCGGCCAGGGCGTGTGGTGGGACGAGGACGACAGTGCGCAGGGGGAAGAGGTCGTACCGCTTTCGCCCGACGCCGTGGCCATGTGGGCGGATCTCACCCCGCTGGGGTGACAGCCGGCCAGCCCGCCAGTCGGCCATCAGCGGCTTCGACGGCCGCCACCCCGGAGGCCTCCGCCGACACCCCGACAGGCTCACCGGGTGCCGCTCGGCGAACTGGACCGGTTCCGCGTCACCGAGGGCAGCGGCGACCCGCGCCATCACGCGCCGGGGCCGGCAGGAGTTCGGCGCGCTGCACCTGACGGGCAGCGCCACCGCCTCCAGATCCCGCGCACCCTGAGTATCTCCCTGGCGCACTCCCCACTCGGGCAGGTCGACGTGATGGTCGCCTGTGACGAAACCGCCCCGGGCCGCTCCCGAGTCCTCGTCCTCTCAGGCATCGCTGAGTCCATGAGCCCGTCGTCCGCACACGCGGACGCCGGGTACGGCGCGGACGCAAGGAACGCGAACGCCCACTTCCCGGCCCTCCCGGCCGAGGCCGACACCCTGCGCGAGAGCCACATGTCCGGCGCAGCGGTCGAGGGGCGCTGTTCGTCCGCTACCCGGCTGGTTCGGGTACGAGTGGCTGGGGCGGAAGTGGACCATCGAACGGAATTCCGGCTCAGAGCCCTGCGCGGCGGGATTCGCCGTACTCCACGGGAACGGCAATCTCGGTAACGTGACCATCCGCCGCGTGGAGCGACCACGCGCCCGGTCGGTCCCTACCCGGGCCTCCGGCGGAGAGTAGCGAGGCCGCGATGAGTGAACCGACGAAGCCCGAGATCAACCTTCCCGAGGGTGACCCTCCCACCGAGCTGACCATCCGGGACCTCATCGTCGGGGACGGGACCGAGGCGAAGCCCGGCAGAGTCGTCCAGGTTCACTACGTCGGAGTCACCTTCGCGTCCGGAAAGGAGTTCGACGCCTCCTGGGACCGCGGCCAGCCATTCAAGTTCGCCGTGGGCGGCGGCAGAGTCATCAAGGGCTGGGACCGAGGCATCAGGGGAATGAAAGTCGGCGGACGGCGCGAGATCATCATTCCCCCGCGCCTCGGTTACGGCAAGCAGTCACCCTCACCGCTGATCCCGGCCGGCTCCACACTCGTCTTCGTCGTCGACCTCCTCACGGTCACCGCCTGAAGCTGACCAGGTACTGCCCGACGCCTCCACCCCAGAACAAGACCTCCAGAAGGCTGGGTGCGCATGGGACGCACCGTGTGTTTCGACTGGCGTTCAGGACCGAGCAGATCGAGCCTTTGAGGCGGC
This sequence comes from Streptomyces sp. CB02980, assembly GCF_014451325.2. GTDB lineage: Bacteria > Actinomycetota > Actinomycetes > Streptomycetales > Streptomycetaceae > Streptomyces. The sequence continues at coordinate 22,333 of NZ_JACSCH020000019.1, forward strand.
CCAGCTGGAGGGCGGAGTTCCCCCGGTGAATGCGGCGCCGCCCTGCTACCGCCAGCGGTCGACCACGGCCAAGGCATCGTCGAATTCCTGCCGTTGTGCGCGCTGGGGTTCAGCGCTCCTCGTCGAGTTCTTGGCACCGGTCGCGCAGCTTCAGTGGGGCTGCGCTCCGTGGTGCGGCTGCCAGGGCGTGGTGGAGGAGGTCGGGGACATTCGAGGTGTCGCGGGCGGCAGCCACGTCGATGGGGAGGCCTTCGGTATCCGCCAGGCCGAACGCATGAACCACGCGATCCTGCGCCAGCAGCCCACACGATCGGTATGTCGGCAGACACCGACCGCTGCCCCACAGGCGGCCTGCCCGACCCTGCCAAGAGCGTGCTAAGCAATGGGCCTCACCCAACCCCGGAGACCGCGAACTCCCTTCCCCACCTGGCCGGTTACTGCACTCCTGCGTTCGATTCCTACGTACACTTCGCAGCGCTGTACCGCGCCTGCAGGAGTGCCTCACTGCGGAACTCGGGCGACAGTCGACGATCTCGGGTACTTGCCGCCGAGAACGCGATCTCACAGCGCGCTCCACAGGGACAGGCTCCCGCTCGCCATACATGATCAATGGGGGAAAAATGAACTGGTACCTCGAAGTTCTCAAGAAGTACGTGCTGTTCAGTGGACGTGCACGCCGCAAGGAACACTGGATGTTCTTCCTGTTCAACATCATCGCGGTGATCATCGTCGCGACAGTCGACCTCGCGATCGGCACCTTCCCACTGCTCTACCCGATCTACTTCTTGGCCGTGCTCCTGCCGCACCTGGGCGTCACCGTCCGCCGCCTGCACGACACCGGCCGCTCAGGCTGGTCGGTCCTCCTCGGCCTGATACCGGTGGTCGGCGGCATCATCTTGATCGTCTTCCTCGCCACCGAAGGCGAGCAGCACCAGAACGCCTACGGCCCGAGCCCGAAGACGGCCGCGGCCTACTAGGCCGCGTATCAAAAGTGGATCTTGAGCGATGAATGATCTCGGTTCATGGGAGATCTCACGGACGAGCAGTGGGCGGGGCTGGAGCCGTTGTTGCCGAAGGGCACCAGGGCGGGGCGGCCGTCTGTCTGGCCTCGGCGGCAGTTGATCGATGGCATCTACCTGCGCCGCCGCGGGATCCGCTGCACCCTCCCGGACAAGGCCGACCAAGCGCGCACCCGCAGAAAGCTAGGTGCCGTGGCGGCCGCCCGTCGCGTTTCGACCCGGCCGACCATCGCAAGCGCCACGCGGTCGAGTGCGGGATGAACCGCCGCAAGCGCCACCGCGCCGTTGTCACCAGGTACGACGAACTCGCGGTCCGCTACGAGGCGACCGTGCTGGTCACAGCCATCAACGAGTGGCTGTGACCAGCACTTTCATAAAGGACCCCAGCGCGCGGCGCCCGCCGCAGGCGTTCCCCTGCCTGGGCGGACGGCCTCAAGGGAGGAAGGAGCCGAGGGCGGGCATCGCCTCGGGCGGCAAGCGGAGGGCGGCCCGCACGTCTTGGTCTTGTCAGCGCCGGCAGAGCGGCGCAGTCTTGCCCCTTCTGGTATCAGATGAGCCTGGCGTCCCGAACGGGGGCCGGGAGGGGGAGGATCGTATGAGGAAGCGTGATCTGGTCGGCTTAGTGGGCCGTCGGGCAGCGCTGCGGTACCTGCTGGCGGGGATCGCCGCTTCCGCGGTGTCGGGGTGCGGGAGTCCGGTGGAGAAGGCGGTCACCGCGTTCGCCGAGGGTTCCTGGAGGTTCACGACCAACACGGGCATCGAAGGGATCTTGACCATCACCGGCGACGGACAGTGGTCGGAGACCCGGTTGGGACTCTCGGGCCGGTGGGAGTACGACGTCTCCCGCCTCATGGTCACCATGGACGGCGTCGACAGTGCGGGCGCGGAGCCGTACCGCATCCCGTCGGTTCCGGAGCCCGCCAAGGAGGCTCTGTCCCGGGAGTACTCCATGCAGGGCGGCTGGGCGGTCGGCCTCGGCGAGAAGGTGAAGGCTCGCAGGGACAAGGATGACGTGGTCCTTGAGTTCGCGGACTTCTCGGACGGGAGCGAGGGCTCACCCGAGCACGTCGAGTCCTTGATCTTCACCCTCACCCGCCTGAAAGAGGCGCCCTGACCCTGGCTCACCGGCGGCTCGCCACCTATCCGGCGGCGAGCTGCCGACAAGAGCGACGACAGCCTTCTGCCGGCACGCCATCGGCGTGCCGGCAGCGGTCTCCAGCAGCCTCCGCACCCGGTTCCGCCCAGCCGGGGAGCGGGCACCGACAGCCGGCGGCTGATGCGCGGTAGCCGGGCCGATCCCGCGCCGGCGCGGGACAAGCCGGGGCTCACCCGGTACCCACCCGCGGACCGGCGGGCAGTCAGCCTGCTGTTGCACTCTCAGGAGGACGACTCGGAAGAGGAGCCGACTGCCGGGTGTACGTCTCCCCCGTCGAGGCGCCCCTGCCCTCGCGGGAAGGGCTCACGATCCCTCGGCCACGGTGTCAGCGGAGGACGGGACAGCCCTTCTTCTGCGGTACACCACCACCCCGCACACCGCGAGGAGGAGGACTGCCACGGCGGACACCCCGAGGGCCGTCCGCTCGGCGAAAAGCCTTCCCAGCACTTCGAGCACCCCAAGCCCCGCGGTCGCGTAGACCAGCGCCCAGGCCGCTCCGCCCACGAACAGGGCGGGGAGGTAGCGCGGCAACGGCATGCGCATGCTGCCGGCGAGGAAGTTTGCGGCGGTCTGGAAGCCGACGGTCAGGAAGGAGACGGCCACCACCGGCGCGCCCCACCGCTGGATCGCCCGCTCGGCGCGCCCGAACTTCGCCGAAGAGATCCGCCCGGCGAACCTGCTGCGCCGGGCACCGGCGCCGGCGAGCCACCCGACGGCGAACGTCCCTCCCGCACGAAGCAGGACGATGACATAGAGGGCTCCGGCCGTGAGCGCGATCTTATCCACGGCGCCTCGTCCCGGGCACCGCGTCGGAACCCGCGTCCCGCATCACTCGCACGGGGCGTCCCGCTTCGCCGGGCGCACGACGGGCACAAGCCCGGTCACCGTTTCTCACCTGCGCCCCGCCTCTGTCCGATCCGTCCTCTGGGTCCCACCTGCGGCGCCGGAAGCCGAACCCGCACGCCCCGGTCCGCACGTCAGGCAAGGTCAGCCTAACCTAATGCCTATATGGCGGATACAGTGCACCGGGCCGCCCGAGGAGCAACAGGTGCGGTCGCGGTCGCCGAATCCGGTCGGCCCACCCCCAGCGTAGGCCGCCGCCAGTGCGGCAGAGGCCCCGCCCTGGTCTGTCGCCCCCTTCGCCGAACCCTTCGTCGATCCCTTCGCCGCCCCCTTCGCCGCCCCCTGGGAGCGACTCGTGAGCATCAAAGCCGTCCACACAGGCCGGCCCACGTGCTCACGCACACCGCTCCCCCACCCCGGAACCCTACGAATTCAGAGCAGCGGGCGAGAACGGCGCCGGCCCCTCCGAAGACCACCGCTCCGCACCTGCCCCGCGACCCCTCTCACGACCCGGCGTGGCCGCTCGCCCGGCCGGCCGCGATGCCGTCTACTCGTCGTGGACCTACGTGCCTGCCGTGGCGCCCGCGGTCGCAGCCGCGCCGTCCCCGCACGAACCACCCGAGAGAGGCCATGCGTTGAAGGTGATCCTGTTCGGGGCGTCCGGCATGGTCGGCCAAGGTGTGTTGCGCGCCTGTCTGGAGGACCCCGAAGTGACCGAGGTCCTCGCCGTCGCCCGCCGCCCGCTCGGTCGCACCGCCCCCAAGCTCCGCGAGGTCCTCCACTCCGACTTCACCGATCTCGCCCCGATCGCAGACGACCTGGCCGGGGCCGACGCGTGCTTCTACTGCCTGGGCGTCTCCGCGGCCGGACGCGACGCCGCCGAGTACGAGACCATCACCTACTCCTACACGCTCGCCGCCGCCCGCGTCGTCGCCGTCGACAACCCCGACCTGACGTTCGTCTACGTCTCCGGCGAAGGCACCGACAGCACCGAACAGGGGCGCTCGGCATGGGCCCGCGTGAAAGGGCGCACGGAGAACGCCCTCCTGGCCATGGACATGCACGCCTACGCCTTCCGGCCGGGATGGATCCAGCCCATCCACGGCGAGACATCGGGCACGCGCTGGTACCGCGTGATGTACCGCCTCACCTCATGGCTCTACCCGGTCATCCGCCGCGTGGCCCCGCGCTACGTGACCAGCACCGAGCAGGTGGGCCGCGCGATGCTCGCCACCACCCGCCTCCACGGCGCCGAGCCCCACATCCTGCGGACCGCCGAGATCAACCGCCTCGCCGCCTGACCGAGCCGAGGAACGAGGGACCACCATGGGTGGCCACCTGCCCATCGCCCCGGCGGGGGCGCGCCGGCCGGCTCGCCCTGCGTGAACTGGTCGAGATCTACGTCCCGGCGGAAGCTCCGAAGCACCACTACCGCCACCATGTCGTGGACATCCGGCTTCGATTCGACCGCGTCGGCACGCCCCTCGCCCGTCCTAGCCCTTGCTCAGTCGGTCGTGGAAGCGATGTGCGAGGTCCGTCAGCTCTTCCGCGTTCCGCGCGGTCTGCTGGAGGTCGACGAGGACCTCGTCGGCCCCGGCCGCATGGGCGGCGAGCAGGTAGTCCGACACCTGTACGACCGTCCCCCGGTGCGGAACGGCGTCGCTCGGGGCTGCCTCGGAGGTCACCGCGGGGTTCACCCGGACGACGGTGCGCAGGGCCTCGGGGTCACGTCCGTTCGCCTCCGCGATCTGCCTGATCTGGCCGATGACGTGCGCCAGTTGCGGCACCGGCATCGCTGCTCCCGCCCAGCCGTCCGCGCGACGGCCGATACGTTCCAGCGTGGCCGGGGTGAAACCGCCCAGGAGCACCGGCGGGCGGGGACGCTGCACGGGGAACGTCCCGATGTGCGCACTCGGTATACGCCACAAAGCCCCGTTGTGCTCGTCCGACGAACCGGACCAGACATGATCCAGGACGTCCAGGATCTCCTCCAGCCGAGCCCCGCGCCCCCGCCACGGCACACCGATGGCCTCGTACTCGTCGGACGACCAGCCGAGCCCGAAGCCGATGTCGAGTCGCCCCCCGCTGAGGATGTCGACGGACGTCAGCGAACGGGCGAGCAGGAGCGGTGAGTAGAAGGGCGCGTTCAGCGTGCTGGTCCCGAGTCGCAGCCGTCGGGTGGCGTGCGCCAGGAAGGACAGGGTGACGATGGGGTCCAGGAACGTGCGGTGCTCCTCCGGTACGGGACCGCCGCCGGGGTACCGGTCACGGGGCTCGGTCGGGACGAGGGCCCGGTCGCCCACCCACAGGCTGTCGAAGCCGATCGCTTCGACCGTGGCGGCGAACTCCGAGATCACGGCGGGGTCGGTGAACAATCCGTACTGGGGGGATCCCAGGCCAATCTTGAGCATGTCCATCACCTGTTCGAGGAATTGCTGTGGTCCGTTCCGGTCTCGGATCACCGTGCCCGACACAGATCGACATCCGATCAACGACTTGTGAATGCGCTGCTCAGCGCCGGGCCGTGCCCTGGGTGCCCTGGGTGCCCTGGGTGCCCTGGGTGCCCCGAGACACTGGAGGCCCCCCTCCCGGCGGAACCTCAAAGCGCGGGCAGCCAGGGCAGCAGCGCTTCCCGGCGGAGAACGACGTCGAGGTCTGGCATGCCGTGCGGGCCGGCTTCCCGATGGTGGGTCGGAGTGCCTCGTGTGTCGCATGTTTGTCCGTCAGGCGCCGTGGAAGAGTTGCATCCGACGACCGGCCGGCCGCGTCGTGGCCCGGGCGGCCGGACCTCCTCGACGCCACCACTCGAACGGGAGTCATCCATTGCGCCTCTACGCCCAGACACCCGCACGTCGGAACCTCCAGGTGCTCGTGGACCTGATCGCCGTGGCCCTGATCGCCGTCGCGGTGTGGGCGGCCCTTGTCGTCCGCGAGACGATCATGCTGCTGGCCGAACCGGGGCGCAGGGTGGAGAGTTCCGGTGACCGCCTCGCCGAGGGGCTCGGCAATGCGGGAGACGCGGCGTCGGGTGTGCCGCTCATCGGTGGCGTCCTGAAGAAGCCGCTCCAGGCCGCGGCCGACGCCGGTTCCGGCTTCGCCGACGCGGGAGTGTCGCTCCAGGAGACCGTCAGCCAGGTCGCCAACGTGATCACGACGGCTCTCATCGTCATTCCGGTGTTCTTCGTCCTGCTGCTCTGGCTCCCGCCGCGCCTCCTCTGGATCCGGCGCAGCAGCACTCTGCGCCGCCTCGCCGAGGCCCCCGGAGGTGCCGACCTGCTCGCCTTGCGCGCGCTCACCGGTCCCCCCGGCCGGCTGGCCAAACTGCCGGTCCCGCCGGGCGGATGGGCCGACGCCTGGCGTCAGGGGGACCGGGAAGCCATCGCCGACCTCAGCGCGGTCGCTCTCAGGCACATCGGGCTACGGCCTTGAGCAGTCGTGGGAGTCCGAGGCCGGGGCGCCCTCACCGGTGACAGTGAGGTACGCCGAGGGCAGCAGCGGTGTGCGCATCACACGGCGGCGTTCGATGCCTCCAGGTGAAGGCCGGCCGGGTGGGAGGAGGCCGCGGCGGAAATGACCTCGTCGAGGACGTCCCGGGAGCGGATCAGGTCCGCGATCGTGCGATCGATGCGTTCGCGTTCCGCGTGCAGCTCCTCGAGCAGCCTCGGTGTCGCGATCTCGCTCGGCGCGCCGTCCGTGTCCCGCATGCAGGGCAGCAGCCGCGCGATCTTCTTGCTGGTGAGCCCCGCGGCGTACAACGCCTGGATGCGGATGACCCGGTCGACCGCCCATTCGCCGAAGTCGCGCTGCCCTCCGGGCGTGCGCTCGGACGCCAGCAGGCCCTGCGCCTCGTAGTAGCGCAGGGATCTGTCGCTCACCCCGCTGCGCCGAGCGAGTTCACCGATCCGCATTCCCCACCCCGTTCGCCGGTCACGGCCTTGCCCCTGACACCAGTGTCAACTTCTACCGTACGGGCATGACGAACGCACCGGTTGAATCCCGCCTCTTCGACTCCGCCCTCCTCGGCCCGCTGGAACTCCCCAACCGCCTGGTCATGGCGCCGATGACCCGCAACCGCGCCACGGCCGACGGCGTCCCGCTCCCCCTCATGGCCACCTACTACTCCCAGCGGGCCTCGGCCGGCCTGATCATCGCCGAGGCCTCCACGCCGAACGCCGTCGGACAGACCTACCCGAACATCACCGCCATCCACGACGACGCCCACGTGGCCGGGTGGCGGCAGGTCACCGACGCCGTACACGCCGCCGGCGGCCGGATGTTCCTGCAGCTGCAGCACGGCGGCCGGGTCGGCCACCCCGACAACAGCGGGCTCACGCCCGTCGCACCCTCGCCGATCCCCCTGCCCGAGCCGATCCACACGGCGAGCGGCCCCCGAACGGCCGTCGTCCCGCGCGAGATGACCGTCGAGGACATCCGCTCCACCGTCGCCGATTTCGCCGCCGCGGCGCGCAAGGCCGTCGACGCGGGCTTCGCCGGTGTCGAGGTGCACGCCGCCAACGGCTATCTGCTGCACCAGTTCCTCGCCAAGGGAACCAACCACCGCACCGACGCGTACGGCGGACCGGTCGCCCACCGCATCCGCTTCGTCGTCGAGGTGGTCCAGGCCGTCGCCGACGCGATCGGCCCCGACCGGGTGGGCGTGAGGATCGCCCCCGGCCTGACCGTCAACGGCATCGAGGAGGGTGACACCGAGGACATCTACTCCGCCCTCGTCGCCGCCCTGAACGCCATCGGCCCGGCCTACCTGCACGTCGTGTTCGCCGACCCGGACCAACCGCTCTTCCACGACATCCGCAAGGCCTGGCCGCGAACCCTCATCGCCAACCCGGTGCTCGGCTGGGGCCGGCCCCTGCCCGCCGACGGCGGGCGCCACGCCGCCGAACGGCTCCTCGCCGCCGGAGCCGACCTCATCTCCCTGGGCCGCCCCTTCCTGGCCAACCCCGACCTCGTCGAACGTCTGCGGACCGGCGCCTCCGTCAACCCCGTCCGCGAGGAAGGCCTGATGTACACGGGCGGCGAGAACGGCTACACCGACTACCCGTACCTCTCGCGCATCACGAGGACCATCGCCTCGCCTCCTGCCCGCGCGGATCGCCTGTAGTCCCGTCTCCGCCTCTACCGGCTCCCCGCTCCCCGGCCCGGCGGGCGAGAGGGCAGAAGGACTTCTTCGGCGGCGCAGCCCGCGACGGTCACGCCATAGTCGTCTGGCGGCACTGAGGCCGGCCGGGCGGTGACGGTGAATGGGAACGGCCGTCAGGCCGGACGGCTGAGCCGGCCGTCCACGATGGCCGGGAGCGACGTGGGCATCTCGTCGGTGACCCAGGCGAACTCCAGGGCTGCGAGCGTGGCTCCCTGGTCCGTCCACACGAGGATCTCGCCGACGTAGGCGCCGGACGTGTCATGGACGTGTGCGTCTACGGGCACGAGCTCTTTCGGCAGTGCTGCGCGCTCGCAAGGTTCCGCGACCTGCAGGTCGACGCTCACGGAGTCGGGCCCCCAGACGGCGATCACCTCGGTACGGTCCAGCTGACTCCGCAGTTGCGGCGCGCCGACGAAATCCGCCGACAGGACGTGTTCGAGCACTGCGCGCTCGTCTGCGTGTCGTCCTCGCTGCCACAGCAGACGAGGGAGGGCGTTGTAGCCCTGATGCACTCCGTTCGGATACGCGACGAGGGAGCCTTCCTCGTCGGCCTTGGCGTTGAAGCCGGTCAGTTGGGCTGCGTACGCGCCGTCGGCCGGCCAAGGCGTCGCGCGGCGGGCGGCCTGCGGGCTTCTACCGCTACGGCACGGAACGGGGAGTCGCGGGTGTATGCACGTCGGTCAGGCGACCTTCCTCCGCTCTGCCGTCTTCCGCGTCTTCACGCCGCTGACGACGAGCGCCAGCCCCACGACGAGGATGCCGAGGTAAGCGGCGGACGGAAGGTCGACGACCTTGTGCAGCCAGCCCCACTCCGTGCCGAAGAAGGTCTGTGAAGCGAAGCTGACAAGCCCCTGGGCTCCTACGACGTAGCCGATGCTTTCGAGGGTGTATCCGATGGTTGTTCGCACGGATCAAGCCTCTCGCGGCGGTGCCGCAAGATCGTCCTCCACAGGGCCGAGACCGCGGTAGGCCGAAGGATGCAGACGCTCCGATCGATCAGCGTCGGTTCGTTCGGCCGTCCCGCCGCACGATCGCCCGCCTCCCTGACAGCGGCGGGACGCGGATGCGGTGGGCGTCGGCTGCCTTGTGGCTACGGGGCCTTCACGAAAGGGTTCCTTCCCCAGCGAGCAGAACCGGCCGCTCGACACCGGTTCCTGTTGGTGGCGCTCGGCACCACCAACGGCGGGGTGATCGGCATCGACGACGGCGTCGAGGCCGGTGCCCATGGACACGCCGGCCGGATCGGGCCCGACACCCGGCACCCGACACCCG
>NZ_JACSCH020000019.1:31790-51294 GCF_014451325.2 Streptomyces sp. CB02980
CGGCACCCGGCACCCGGCCGCCGAGCTCGGAGGCACGCGCCGCGGCCGGCGGCCGTGTGGTCCCCCGAGCGGCCATGGCGGGCGTCCGCCCCCGCGACAGGGCCGGTGAACTCTGTATATACGCTGGTCAGTGCAGTAGGCGTGTCACATGACCAGGGGGCACTGCCGTACCTCACCTCATGTGACCAGGAGTTCCACCGCCATGCGCCGTGCCCTTTCGTCGACCGTCGTCGTCTGCAGTGTGCTCCTGACCGCCGGATGCGGGGCCGCGGGGTCCGGCGGCGATGCCGCCGAGGTGACGCCCTCGCGCGCGGCCCGCGCCACGCCCACGGCGACTCCCACGGTCGCGGCCACCGTCGCCTCCACCCGGACTGTACGAGCGGCCATCGATGCCACAGGCCGCACCACGGCCCGCACGGCGGTCAAGACGGAGCTCGGCGAGGGCGCGGTCCCGGCGTACGTCATCTCGGGCCAGGGCGCGCACGACTTCGCCAAGGACCGTGGCACCGTCAGCATCGGGATGGCGACGGCAGCCCGGTTCGAGGAGGTCTTCGCGGACGGACGCGTCTACATACGCGGCAGCGCCGGCGACGAGACCATGTCGTGGTCCTACGTCGACCGCGACGAGGTCGAGGCCCGCCACATCCTGAGGGCACCCGCCAACGACCCCGGGTACACGCTGCGGCAGGCCGCCATGGGCGAGATGTTCCAGCAGGTCGGCGAGGAGAAGCTGAACGGCTCCGCCGTGACGCGGCACCGAGGTCTCCTCACCCACGAGGCGCTCACCCTGCAGATGGGCAAGGAGGTGCGGGCGAAGACGGACCGGCTCCGCGACCTCATGGGCGGCCGGATTCCCGTGATCGTCGACGTGTGGATCGACGACCGGAAGCGGGCCGTGCAGGTACGCCTGTCCATGACGATCGAAGGCGCCGCCTCCTCCGTCAACACGCTGACGCTCACCGAGCTCGGCAAGCCGGTGAAGGTCACGGTGCCTGCCGCCGAGGCGGCCGAGTCGGACGCTTCGATCCTCGGCTGACCGCACCGCCGAGGACGCCGACCCGTCGGCCGGCCGCCCAGCGGGCGGCGGGCGCTCGCTCCGGAGTGCTCAGAGAGGGAACGAACGCGGTGGAGGACAGGGTCATGACGAGCAGGCAGGAGACGCCCGGGGCGGACTTCGGCTCGCCGGCACTGCCCACGCGTGCCCTCGCGCGTGAGGCCGGGCGAGCGGGCCGGCTCCTGGCCGCCGGGGAGTGGCGCCCGGCGGCGCCGGACTGCGATGCGGCAGGGGCGGTGCTGAAGCGCCTCGCGGCTCCGCTCCCGTCGCGGCATGCGGCGTCCGCACGGACAACGCACACGGATCGGGACCGGCGGCTCCAGCGCATCCTGCGCACTTCCCTTCACCATCTCGACGCGGGCGTGGTCAGCCCTCGTGCGGCGGCCCTCCTGGCCTCCGTCGCCCGCGCGTTCCTGCCGTGGCACGGCACGCCGGACCCACCGCGTGCGGCGGCGGCCCCCAGGTACGGAGCCTCGATCGGGGCGGCGGACGGCCCGTCCGTGCCTCCGACGGACGCCGGCGAGGCTCTACTCCCCGGTCTGGTCGAGCTGTTCACCCTGCTGGCCTCCGGGAGCCGGCCCGGCACGGTCCCGGTCACTCCCCCGGTCGCCCCCTGGCAGGTCCGGTACGCGGGGCGCTTCCGTCACCACGGCAGGCCCGCTGCCGACGTGTGGACGGCCGAGACCTTCGGGTGCCCTGCGTGCGGGGGTGTGACCGGCCCGTGGACGGTGACCTGTGGTGAGGGCCGGATGTCGTTGGGCTGCCCGTGCGGGGTGGTGACCCACGACCACGGCCTCGCCTTCTCCGAGGTCTGGCTGGTCCTCCCGGACAGCTGACCGGGTGGGCAGTCCGTCCTGGGCCGTCGGCCGTCGGTCCTTGTCCGTCGGTCCTGGGCCGTGGGCCGTCACGAGGTCCGCTGGGAGTGGCGTGAGGTGACCGTCCCGTGCAGCGCGGCCAGGCCGTCCCGGTAGATGCCGTGGAAGAGCGCGATGGCCTCGTCGTCGCCTACGCCGTCCGGCGTGAAGGTGCCGGTCCACTCCACACGGGCCGTGGCCGGGTCCGGTCCCGCGTGGACGCTGAGCGTGGAGAGGTAGCCGGTGACGGGGAACGGGGCCTGGAGGATGGAGTAGCTGTAGCTGCGGGCCTTGTCGTCGAAGGTCTCGAGGCGTTCGACGATCACGCCCCCGTCCACGTTGGTGAGGGAGCGGACGCGGCCTCCCTCCCCCAGGCGGCTGGTGGGGATGTAGGGCAGCCATTCCGGGAGCGAGTCGAAGCCGCCCATGAGCTGCCAGACGCTGTCCGGGGACGCGGGGATGTCGATGGTCGCGGTCGTGGTGGCCACGGGTTCTCCTTGGGTGCTGTGGGGGGGAGAGATCAGGGGATGTCAGAGAGAGGTCTGTCGGGCGACGGGGGGTGCAGGTCGGGCGTGGGGAAATGAAGGTCAGGCGGTGGGTACAGGCGCGGGGGCGTCCTCCGCGATGAGCCCTTCGGCGCGGAGCTCGTTCCAGAACGCGGAGGGGATCGTCTCCTCCAGCGCGGCGACGTCCTCCGCGATCCGGCTGGGCTTCGTGGCGCCCGGGATCGCGGCGGCGGTGGCCGGGTGGGCGAGGGAGAACTGCAGGGCGGCCGCCTTGATGCCGACGCCGTGGCGACCGGCGACGGCCTTGATGCGCTCGACCTTGTCGATGATGGCCGCCGGTGCCTTCTGGTACTCGAAGTGGGTGCCCCCGGCGAGGATCCCCGAGCTGTAGGGGCCGCCGACGACGATGTCGACTCCCTGTTCCGCGGCGGCGGGGAGCAGGCGCTGCAGGGCGCGGTCGTGGTCGAGCAGCGTGTAGCGGCCGGCGAGGAGGAACGCGTCGGGCTTCGGCTCGTCAAGGTCGAGGGTGAGCTCCAGGGGTTCGACGCGGTTGACGCCCAGGCCCCAGGCCTTGATGACGCCCTCGTCGCGGAGCCGCTGGAGGACGCGGAAGGCGCCGGTGCGGGCGGTCTCGTAGGCGGCCAGCCACTCGTCCCCGTAGAAGTCCTGCGCGACGTCGTGCACCCACACGATGTCGAGGCGGTCGGTCCTGAGTCGCTTCAGGCTGTCCTCGATGGAACGCAGCGTGGCTTCGGCGCTGTAGTCGTTGACCATCGTGTTGGGGCGTCCGTGCTCGAAGAGGCCGCCCTTCTCGCCCAGGTCGCGGGCGGCCGGGTCCTCGATCTCGTCGAGGACGAGACGGCCCACCTTCGTGCTGAGGACGAACTCGTCACGGGGGTGCTCGGCGAGGACGTCGCCCAGGCGGATCTCGGAGAGGCCCGCGCCGTAGAAGGGGGCGGTGTCGAAGTAGCGGATGCCCTGGGTCCAGGCGGCTTCGACGGTGGCCGCGGCCTCGTCGTCGGGGATGGCGCGGAACATGTTGCCGAGGGGAGCGGTGCCGAAGCCGAGGGCGTCGGGGAGGAGGGACGAGAGGGTCATGAAAGATCCTTTTGCCTTGTCATGCGACGAATCATTGATGAATGGCCGATCCGTCGGCCTTGTGCTTCCGAGGTTAGGATCCCCACATGAGACTGTCCAAGACTCACTCGGGCTCACTTCAGTCCTTTGAGGTCCCACATGCTTGACCTGCGACAACTCCGCTATTTCGTGACCGTCGCCGAGACGGAACACGTCGGGCGGGCCGCCGAACGGCTCCACATCTCCCAGTCGCCTCTCAGCCGGCAGATCGCCCAGCTTGAGAAGAACCTGGGCCTCACCCTCTTCGAGCGCAGCCAGCAACGCATCCGGCTCACCTCGGACGGCCACGTCTTCCTGACCGAGGCCCGCGCCCTGCTGCGGCACGCGGACCGGCTGGAGAACCTCGGCCGACGACTCGGCCGGGGCGAGGAGGGCGGGCTGTGCATCGGGTACGTCGCCGACGCCATGCACACGGGCGTCCTGCCCACGGCCCTGCGAACGCTCCGTGAGGAGCGCCCGGGCATCCACGTGGCGTTGTACGACCAGGAGTCGGCCGACCAGTTCGAGGGGCTGCGCCAGCGGAGCCTCGACATCGCACTCGTACGCACGCCTCCTCCGGAGGACGATCCGGACCTGGACGCCGCGCCCCTGCTGCGGGACCCGCTGTTGCTCACGCTGCCCGCGGACCATCCCCTAGCGGGTCGGGAGGAGGTGACGCCCGACGACCTGGACGGTCAGCCGTGGATCGCGGTGGGCGACTCCCACGCCCCCGGATGGCGGGACGCGTTCGTCGCCTCGTGCACGGCGTCAGGCTTCACTCCGGACATCCGCCTCGACGCCGCCGATGCCCTCACCGCACTGGGCCTGGTCGCCTCCGGCCTCGGCCTCGCGCTCGTCCAGCGGAGCATGGTGCGCGGCTCGACCGAGGGCGTCGTCGTACGGGAACTCCCCTGGTACGACGGATCCGTCCAGCTGTGGGCGGCCTGGCACCGGGTCGATCTCCGGCCGGTGGTGGCGTCCTTCCGCGCAACGGTCCTGACGGGAAGGCCGCGACCCGAGTGACGCACGGTCCGCCGACGGCTCCCGGCGACCCCCTTGCCGTACGGACCCCCATGGGGCTGACCGGGTGACAGTCCGCTGCTGCGAAGCACAGTGCTTCGGCCGCCGCGACGCGCTCCCTCCTATCGTGGAAGAGCACACGATGGCGGTCGGCGGCGGAACGGGCAGGGAATGAACCAACAGCAGGTCGACTACGCAGCCGTGTTCCAGGCCCTGCCCGGCATGGTCGCGCTGCTCACGCCCGACCTGGTGTACGTCGACGTCAACGAGGACTTCGCACGTCTCGCCGGGCGTTCCCGCGAAGAGCTGGTCGGCCGCTACATCTTCGACGCGTTTCCCGAGAACCCCGGCGACCCGGCCGCCGCCGGCATGCGGGAGACCGAGGCGTCGATGCTGCGCGTGGTCGCCACCGGCGAGCGCGACACCATGGCGCTGCTCCGCTACGACATCGAGGATTCCCAGCGGCCCGGCCACTGGCAGGAACATTTCTGGAGCCCGGTCAACGCGCCCGTGCTGGGCGCCGACGATCAGGTGGTGCTGATCGTGCACCGGGTGGAGGAGGTCACTCCGCTCATCCGTGCCCGTGGCGGTCTGGCAGGTACCACCCAGGCAGCCAGACTGGAGGCCGAGCTCTACACACGCTCCCGGGAACTGCAGGAGGTCAATGAGCGCCTTCGCAAGGCGCACGCCCGGGAGCGCAAGGTGGCACTGGCCCTCCAAGCGGCGATGCTCCCCTCCCCCGGCCCCGTCGGACATCATCGGGCGGCCGTGCGCTATCGCCCCGCGGTCGGCGGCCTCAACGTGTGCGGGGACTGGTACGACCTGGTCGGCCTCCCCGGGGACCGGATGGCGGTGGCCGTGGGAGACGTGGTGGGCCACGGCCTCACCGCCGCCGGCGTCATGGGACAACTGCGCAGCGCCCTGAGCGCGGCAACGCTCGTCGCCGACGGCCCGGCCCAAGCTCTCGAAGTCCTCGGGCTCTACGCCCGCTCCGTCGAGGGCGCCGAGTCGTCCACCGTGGCCACGACCTTCATCGACTGGAGCACGCACACCCTCACGTACAGCAGCGCCGGCCATCCTCCGCCCGCACTGCTCACCCCCGGCGGCGACGTGACCTTCCTCGACCAGGCGACCGACCCTCCGCTCGGCGCCCGCCCGGAACACGTCTCCCGCCCCCAGGCGACCGCCGCCTTCAGTGAAGGCGCGACGCTGGTGATGTACACCGACGGCCTGATCGAGCGGCGCACGGAGGACATCGACGTCGGCCTCGCACGCCTCGCCGCATCCCTGCGGCGGCGTGGGCGAGCCAAACCCGAGGTCCTGGCCGACGCCCTCCTCGCGGACCTCCTGGACACCAACGGCAATACCGATGACACGGCGCTCGTCGTCATCCGCCTGTGAACCGGGACGGCGCCCACAACGACCACGTGCGGGCCCACCCGTAGCGTCCATGGCCGTGGGACGACCCACCCCGTAGGCTCAAGGACGTGCAGCCCTCGACCGAGCCCCCTGAGCACGTCCGCTCCGCCAATGGCCGGCCTCGCCGACTGCTGGTCCTGCGACACGCCAAGAGCGCCTGGCCGAAGGGAGTCGCCGACCAGGACCGCCCCCTCGGCCCGCGCGGGCTGCGTGACGCCCCGGCCGTCGGGCGTTTCCTGGCCGAGGCCGGTGGGCTGCCCGACCTGGTCCTGTGCTCCCCGGCCCGGCGCGCCCGCCACACCTGGGAACTGGCAGCCGCGGAGCTGGACAGCGCCGTGCCGACCCGCCACGACCCGCGGCTGTACGGCGCGGACGGCCCGGAACTGCTCGATGTTCTCCACAGCGTGTCCGACGAGGTCGGGACGTTGCTCCTGGTCGGGCACAATCCTGGCCTCGAGGACCTGATCCTGCTGCTCGCGGACGGGGCGGACGGGGCAGTGGGGACGGACGAGGACATCCTGGAGCGTGTTCGGACCAAGTTCCCGACGTCCGCGATCGCCGTCCTGACCTGGTACGGCACGTGGACCGGCCTGCGCCCGGGTGAGGCGCTCCTGACGGATCTGGCGATTCCTCGCGGGGTCCGCGGCTCCTCCTGAGCGGGGCCGCGCGCCCACGCGCCGCCGACTGCGGCGCGCGTGCCCCCGCCTGCGGCGCACGTCCCCCGCAGGCGCGTCGGCGACCGTCAGTCACGCCCGTGTTCCCACCGTCACGTCACCAGGTGCGGTCGAGCAAGTGGGTGAACAGCACGTCCAGTTCCTGTGCTGCGGAGTGCTTCAGCGGCGCCTCCCGCAGTGCGTGGCGGGCGGCGTCGAGGTGCCGGCGTGCTTCCTCTCGGGTCTCGGTCCGCCCGCCGGCCTGCTCCACGAGCGCCGCGACGTGTTCGGCGGTCTCTCCGTCGATCCGCCGGCCGGACGCCAGCAGCGCCTCGAGTTCGTGTGCGGCCTTGCCTCCACCGGCCAGCGCGATGAGGACCGGGTAGGTCTTCTTGCCCTGCCGGAGGTCGGCGTGGACGGGTTTCCCGGTCACTCTCGGGTCGCCCCAGATGCCGAGGACGTCGTCCACCGCCTGGAACGCCAGGCCGAGATGGCGTCCGGCGCGGTCGAGCGCGGTCACGGTCCTGTCGGCGGCGCCGCCGAGGATGGCGCCGAGCGCGAGCGCGCAGCCCAGCAGGGCGCCTGTCTTGTCCTCGGCCATGGACCGGTACTGTGCCGGCTCGACCGCGCCGGGTCCGGACCAAGGACGGTCCTCGAAGCGCAGGTCCTCCGCCTGGCCGGACACCAGCGTGGTCAGCGTCCCGCAGAGGTGCCGGACCGCGGCAGCCGTGCAGGGGCCCGGGGCCTCCGCCAGGCTCGTCACGGCCTGGGCGAGGAGCGCGTCGCCGGCCAGGACGGCCGGGCCGGTCCCGTAGGACTTCCACACCGCCGGGCGCTGCCGGCGCAGCGCGTCTGCGTCCATGATGTCGTCGTGGAGCAGGGAGAAGGTGTGCACGAGTTCGACGGCGACGGCGCCCGGTACGGCGTCGGCGCCGTCCGCGCCGACCGCCTCGGCCCCGAGCAGGGCGAGCGCCTGCCGCACCCCCTTGCCCTCGGATCCGCCGGGGTCCGGGGTTCCGGCCGTATCGGCCCAGCCCAGGGCGTACGCCGCCATCTCGCCGGTCCAGGGGTGCAGTCGGCCCACCGCCTCCACCAGCGCGGGCCGGACCCGGTCACGGCACCGGTCCAGGAGGGCGGTCGCCGAGGGCTCGTGAACACGAGAGGCACTCACCACGGTCACGGCCGTGGCGGCCGGCGCATCGGTCCGCGTGCAGACGGCTCGGGCGGATGTCGGGAGGGCGCTCACCGCAGCCCCTCCACGTCGACCTTCTGCAGGGCTTCCACCCCGACTGCCGGCAGTACCGGGCCTGCTTCCCCTGGTCCGTCTCCGTTGTGGTCGGGCAGCGGGCCGACACCCAGTTCGGCCGCGGCCTTGTCCACCATGTCCCGGGCGTGCCGCAGCCCGATGCGGTCCAGCGTCGTGCGGAGTCCGGTCAGTTCCGCGGCGGTGTGCGCGGCGTCGCGGCCCAGGCGGGCGTCGGCCTTGACGAACCCCAGCCTCGACAGTGCCGTCCCCCGCGGCTCCTCCATCTCGCGGAACTCCTCCAGAGCCTGCTCGTACAGCTCACGGGCCTGCTCGTAGCGGCCCGCCCGGTACAGCACGTTGCCACGCATCTTGTGGTTGTAGGCGAGCGCGCTGGCCAGACGCATCTCCCGGCATGCCTCCTCCGCCTGCGACAGCAGGGACAGGGCGCGTTCCACGTCCCCGTCCCGTACGGACACCACGTCTGCGATGCCCCGCAGGGCCCATGCCCACCCGCGTCGGTCCTCGGCGCGCGACGCCGTCTCGGCCGCCTCCTCGAAGAGTGCCAGGGCCTTGTCGTAGGAACCGGTGTTGCGGTGCATCTGCGCTATGCCCTCCAGGGCCCAGACCGTGTGGCGGGCCTCGCCGCGACGGCGGGCCTCGGCCAGCAGTTGTTCGTGCAGCCGCCCCACCGCCTCGTAGTCGCCCTGGATGCGCCCGGTCTCTGCGAGCCCCGCCAGCGAGTAACCCCGCACGACGACGTCCCCGCCCCGCTCGCCGGTCTCGGCCGCGAGCCCCAGCAGCCGGTACGCCAGCCTGAGCGCACCGCGCTGGCGGGCCAGTGTGCCGCCGCTCCACAGCGCCCACGCCATGGCCCCCTCGTGACCGGCCGAACGCGCCGCCCGGTAGCTCGCCTTCCACGCCCGGTCGGCCTCCTCGATCCGCCCGAGCCTGCGGCATGCCTCGGCCACGGCGAGACCGCAGCGCGCCGCCTCCCGCCGGTCTCCTGCCTCCTCGGCCGCGCGGAGTTCCCGGACGCCCCGGGCGAGTACCTCGGGCAGGGAGGCGTTCACCGACAGCGACCCCAGCGCCCCTTGGTACTCCGGCGCCGACGCCATCGCGGGCCTCTCCGTCACCTGACCTGCCATCAGAACCTCCTCGGGTCGACTCGACGATCAAGCCGACGCGAGGATCAAGACGTCTGTCTCGGGCCCAGGTTCCCCATCGGTCGCAATGTCCGTCTCCGTATGGGCACCGGATCATCCTCAAGTACTACGCGGTGGGTGGAGATCCTCAACGAGACGGACGTCGGAGCGGGTTGCCGCATGTGAGGGCCTCGTTGCGGCGGCCGAAGCCGCCGGAGCCGGTCGGCGGGCCGGAGCCGGTCGGCGGCCGGGCGCGTCGGGGCGCCGCGGCCGCCGCGCGCGTCAGCCGGCCGGGCACTCCTTCCACGCCAGGTGGTAGACGGTGCTGATGTCACCGTCCGTGGAGTCCATGGTCATGTAGCTGGTGGCGCCCGGGCTCGACGTGCCGGCGTTCACCCGGAGTTCGGTGTTGATGTTGAAGTTGCGCTGTACGCCGCAGGGTGCCCACACCAGTTGTGCCCAGTCGGTGTCGTCGGTCGCCTGCCAGTTGTCCTCGTACGGGCCCCGGAAGGTGTGCGTACGGGAGGCCGTGGTCGGCGAGCCCTGGAAGTAGTACGAGGCCTTCTCCGTGCTGGTCGCACCGCGTTGGAGCGAGGCGTAGCCCCGGTAGTCGGCACTGGCGATGGCGTACGTGAAGCCCTGCGGGACGTGCACCAGAAGGTTCAGCTGACAGTTCCTGCGGGCCGCCGTGGGGGACGAACCGCCGCCCACCTGCGCCAGGTACTCGCTGTAGGTGACGGTGAAGGCGGTGTTGTCCTCGGACACGGCGATGGCGGCGGTGCCCAGGGGGCAGCCGGATCCGTTCACCGTGGCGATGTCGATGACGATCCTGTCCGGCGGCGGGTCGACGATCGACCCCGGGCCGGCCTTGGCGGGCAGGGCCGAGGCGAACAGGGCGGCGACCGCCCCGGTCACGAGCAGGGGAACTCTCATGTTTCTCCCATCCGGTGCTTCGGTTCCCGAGGGGTGCGGACGCACGGGTGCGTCCGCGCCACGGGCTGGGGGTGCGGCGCGCCACGCTCAAGGGCGGCGGCCGTCACGGACCTACTGCGGTGGAGACCTGGTGCGAGGAATCGAGAAGGCCGGAAGTACGCAGCGGGGTAGTCCAACCGGCAATGGTTGAACTATCATGCGTATGAACTCTGTCCGACCACCCCGCCGTTGTGAGCGGGGATGGTCGAATGCTAGGTGCCCGCGCACGTCGAGACAGGGTGACGCCCAGCCATTAACCGCATCGCGGACCCCCCTCTTTTTGGCGTGGAAGCGCGCACGGCGCCTCTTGACCCCCATGAGGCAGGGCTACAGCCCCGAGCCGGCCTGCGCACCCGCCGCCCGGTACGTGCACCGGCCGGCGGGTGGGCAGGGGGAGCAATCAGTCGACCGGGCGGACCAGTTGGCTGGTCAGTTCGTATCGCGCGCCGACGATCGCCAGCCGTCCGGCCCTGATCCTCGAAGCGAGGTCGGGCTCTGCGGCGAGCTGCGACCGCACACGCCGCACCTGCGCCGAGACGGTCGCGTCGATGCGGGCGGCGCCCTCCTGCGAGTGGTCGATCGCGGGTTTGATCTGGTCGGCGATGTACTGGATGTGGGCGGGAAGCCGCTCACCGGTCTGCTCCGCGTGGACGGCTGCGGACACGGCGCCGCACGACTGGTGTCCGAGCACCACGACGAGCGGGATGTCCAGCTCCAGCACCCCGTACGCCACGCTGCCGAGCACCGCCTCGTCCAGGACCTCTCCCGCGGAACGCACGGTGAGCAGATCGCCCAGACCTTGGTCGAAGACGAGCTCGGGCGCGACGCGGGAGTCGATGCAACCGAGTACGACGGCGAACGGATGCTGTCCGGAGACCATTTCCCTCCGGACGGCGAGCGACTCGTGAGGGTGTCGCTCGTGGTGGGTGCGCCAGCGCCGGTTGCCCGCGTTCAGTTCGCGTAACGCCGCCGCGGGTGTCGTGGGCCGCGGCTTCTCGTTCGCCCGAGGCGTCGCCGACGCCGCCGGAAGGTCCGATGCCCAGGACCCTGCGGTCAGCGCCGCCCCGGTGAGGGCGGTGCGCAGCAGCGTGCGGCGCGAGGAGGAAGTGGCCCCGGAAGGGCCCTGGGATATGTGAGGTTCAGAGGAAGAAGGAGTCACACGAGGAACGTACGACCCCGTGAGGCCGCCCGGTCTTCCATTGCTCAACGCTCAGAACGTCTTTGACCACTCTTGAAGCCACACCGCCGGAGGCCCCTGGGTCCCTGGCCGGGAACCAGGCACCTCAGGGAGAGACGCGGTCCTGGAGGGCCGACTGCCAGGCGGGAGCGGGGGTGGTGGGCTTGCTCTCGGGGCGTCTGCCTCCCTGGGCGAAGAAGTCGACCAGTGGCAGCAGGGCCGCGCCGACGGTGACCGCCTCCGGGCCGAGGGTGCCGAGACCGATGCGGGTACGGCTGGCCGGGTAGGTGAGCGCGTACTCCCGCGCGTAGCCGGACACGGTCTCCAGGAAGCGGGTGCCGAGCTGGAGGCCGGCCCAGCCGCCGACCAGGATGCGCTCGGGCTGGAAGAGGTTGATGAGGTCGGCGAATCCGGCGCCCAGGTACTCGGCCGTCTCCGCCAGGACGGCGAGCGCCGTGGCATCGGGCTCCGTGGCGTCGGGCTCCGGGGCATCGGGATCCGTCCCCGGTTCCGCCGGATACGCCGCCGCCAGCATCGCCGTCAGCGCCGTCTCCTCGTCCGCGCCCGCCGGCGGCACCCCACCGGCCTCCCGCCACCGCTCCAGGAGGGCTTCGGCCCCGGCGTACGCCTCCAGGCAGCCCTGGGCTCCGCAGCGGCAGCGGCGCCCCCGCACCCGTACCGTCAGATGACCCCACTCGATCGCCCGGCCCGGCCCCATCGGGTCCGTGACCACACACGCGCCGACGCCCGAGCCGAAGAGGACGACCACCGCGCTGCGCGCCCCCCGGCCGGCACCGAACCACATCTCGGCCTGGCCCAGGGTCTTGGCGCCGTTGTCGATCCAGTACGGGACGGACTCGGGCAGGTCGACGGCGGCGCGGAGGAGGCGTTCGAAGGGTACGGCGTCCCAGCCGACGGTCTGGCCGTGCACGACGGCACCGTCCTCGGTGGTACGGGCGACGATGCCGGGGACGCCGACGCCGACACCGATGAGACGGTCGGCGGGTACGTCCGCGATGCGCAGCACCTCGGCGATGCCCTCGCGGAGACGGTCGACGACGAGATCGACGTCGTAGCGGGCCGTGCGGGGCCCGGAGCAGGCCAACGGGCGTTCAGTGCGGGCGAGTTCGGTGAGAGTGAGATCGAACAGCTCGATCCTGACCCGGGTTTCGCCGATGTCGACGCCGATCATGAAGCCGCTGGTGGGAGTGATCCTGACGAGGGTACGGGGGCGCCCGCCGGCGGAGTCGACGCTGCCGGCCTCCTCGACGAGGCCGTCGGCGACGAGTTCGGCGACCACGTTGCTGACGGAGCCCGAGCTGAGACCGGTCGCCGGGCCGAGCATGAGGCGGCTCATCGGGCCGTCGAAGTACAGCCTGCGCAGAACGGCGGTGCGGTTCTCGCGCCGCAGGTCACGCACCGTGCGGCCAGTTCTCGCGTGCACTTTGGTCCCCGTCTCTGAAGTCGTTCGTTGCAACATACCCGCAGTACAAGCCTTGACGCGACCTTCTCATGGGGTTTAACTCACATCCTAAATTAAGCCGATGTCACGGCGAGGCCTCCAGCCGCCCGCCACATCGGCGATCCCCTCGTCCCCGAAAGGGCCCAGGAGCCATGCGCAGAGTCAGAGCCGCTGTCACCGGTGTCGTCACCCTCTCCCTCGCCTTCACCGCCACCGCCTGCGGCGGGGGTGAGGGGAGCGAGTCGTCGCCGAAGACCCTCACCTACTGGGCCTCCAACCAGGGCGCCAGCCTGGAGGTCGACAAGAAGGTCCTGCAGCCCGAGCTCGACCAGTTCGAGAAGGAGACCGGGATCAAGGTCAAGCTGGAGGTGATCCCGTGGTCCGACCTCCTCAACCGGATCCTCACCGCGACCACCTCCGGCCAGGGCCCCGACATCCTCAACATCGGCAACACCTGGAGCGCCTCGCTCCAGTCCACCGGCGCCCTCCTGCCGTGGGACGCGAAGAACCTGGAGGCCATCGGCGGCAAGGACCGCTTCGTCGACTCCGCGCTCGGCTCCACCGGCGTCCCCGGCAAGGAGCCGGCCGCCGTCCCGCTCTACTCCATGGCCTACGCGCTCTACTACAACAAGCAGATGTTCAAGGACGCGGGCATAGCCAAGCCGCCGGCCACCTGGGACGAGGTGATCGCGGCCGGCAAGAAGCTCAGCAAGGACGGCAAGGCGGGCATCGGCGTCGAGGGCTCCAACCTCTCCAACAACATCCACCAGGTCTTCGTCCTCGGCAAGCAGCACGGCGCCGACTTCTTCACCGCCGACGGCAAGCCCGACTTCACCTCCGCCGGGGCCGTCGCCGCCGTCAAGCAGTACGTCGACCTGATGGCCGTGCAGAAGATCGTCGCCCCCGGCAACGCCGAGTACGCCCAGAACCAGTCCCTCAGCGACTTCGCCAAGAACAAGACCGGCATGGTCCTGTGGCAGACCCCGTCCCAGACCTTCTCCTCGCAGGGCATGGGCCCGGAGGAGTGGGGCGTGGCCCCCGCCCCGGTCCCGTCGGGCAAGCCCGGTCAGGGCGCCCAGACCAACTCGATGGTCGCCGGCATCAACCTGGCCGTCTTCAAGAACACCAAGAACCTCGACGGCGCGCTGAAGTTCGTGAAGTACATGACGAGCGACGAGGAGCAGATCGTCCTCAACAAGGCGTACGGCTCCGTCCCGCCGGTCAAGAGCGCCCAGAAGGACCCCGCCTTCGCCGACCCGTCGCTCACCGTCATCCGTGACACCCTCGCCACCAGCGCCGCGGCCCTGCCGCAGGTGCCCGAGGAGTCCCAGTTCGAGACGGTCGTGGGCACCGCGGTCAAGGAGCTGTTCGCCGACGCCGCCGCCGGCCGCCCGGTCACCACGGAGTCCGTGAAGGCCAAGCTCGAAAAGGCCCAGCAGCAGATGCCCAAGAAGTAGGCCGCCCCACCATGACCGAAACCGCCGTCGCTCACCCGACCGAGCCGGCGGTGCGCAAGGCCACACCCGGAGAGGCACGCGCACCACGCCGCTCCGGGCGTCGCCGCATCGCACTGCCCTACCTGCTGCTCCTGCCCGCCCTGCTCCTCGAACTCCTCGTCCACCTCGTGCCGATGCTCATGGGCATCACCATGAGCTTCAAGGAGCTGACCCAGTTCTACATCCGGAACTGGGGCGAGGCTCCCTGGTCGGGTCTGGACAACTACACCGTCGCGATCGACTTCGACGCCCCCGTCGGGCAGGCGCTCCTGAAGTCCTTCCTGACGACGTGTCTGTTCACCGTCCTCTCCGTGGGGCTGTGCTGGCTCCTCGGAACGGCCGCCGCGATCTTCCTCCAGGAGAACTTCCGGGGCCGCGGTTTCCTGCGGACCCTGTTCCTCGTCCCGTACGCCCTGCCCGTGTACGCCGCCGTCATCACCTGGGCGTTCATGTTCCAGCGGGACAACGGCCTCATCAACCACGTCCTCCACGACCAGCTCGGCATCGGCGACAGCCCCGCCTTCTGGCTCATCGGCGACAACGCCTTCTACACGCTGCTCGTCGTCTCGGTGTGGAAGGGCTGGCCCTTCGCCTTCCTCACCGTCATGGCCGGACTGCAGAACATCCCCCGGGACATGTACGAAGCGGCGGCGCTCGACGGCGCCGGCGTCTGGAAGCAGATCCGGCACATCACCCTGCCGTCGCTGCGCTCCGTCAACCAGGTCCTCGTGCTCGTCCTGTTCCTCTGGACGTTCAACGACTTCAACACACCGTTCGTGCTCTTCGGCAAGGCGGCGCCCGAATCCGCCGACCTGATCTCGCTCCACATCTACCAGTCGTCCTTCCAGACCTGGAACTTCGGCACCGGCTCGGCCATGTCCGTGCTCCTGCTGCTCTTCCTCCTCGTCGTCACGGGCGTCTACCTCCTGCTCACCAGCCGCGGAAGGAAGACCTCAGATGTCTGAGCACGCATCCCGGCGCGCTGCTCCGCGCTCCCCCATGGCGGCGCCCCGCTCGTTCCTGTGGACGCGGCGGATCTTCCTCACCCTGCTCACCGCCTTCGTGGTGCTGCCGGTGTACGTCATGGTCTCCAGCTCCCTGAAACCGCTGGAGGACGTCTCGGGGAAGTTCGAGTGGATCCCCTCCGGGCTCACGCTCCGCCCGTACTTCGACATCTGGGAGACCGTCCCGCTCGCCGACTACTTCATGAACTCGATCGTCGTCGCGGGGGCGGCCACGGTGTTCTCCGTGATGGTCGCGATCTTCGCCGCGTACGCCGTCAGCCGCTACACCTTCCGCGGCAAGCGGGTCTTCACGGTCACGGTGCTGTCCACGCAGATGTTCCCCGGCATCCTCTTCCTGCTGCCGCTCTTCCTCATCTACGTCAACATCGGCAACGCCACCGGCATCGCCCTCTTCGGCTCCCGGGAAGGCCTGATCCTCACCTATCTGACCTTCTCGCTGCCGTTCTCCATCTGGATGCTGACCGGCTACTTCGACTCGATCCCGCGCGAGCTCGACGAGGCCGCCAAGGTCGACGGCTGCGGACCGATCAGCGCGCTGTTCCGCGTCATCGTCCCGGCCGCGTCCCCCGGCATCATCGCCGTCGCCGTCTACGCCTTCATGACCGCCTGGGGCGAGGTCCTCTTCGCGTCCGTCATGACCAACGACACCACCCGTACCCTCGCCGTCGGTCTCCAGGGGTACGCCACGCAGAACGACGTCTACTGGAACCAGGTGATGGCCGCCTCCCTGGTGGTCAGCGTCCCCGTCGTCGTCGGCTTCCTGCTCCTCCAGCGCTATCTCGTCGCCGGCCTCACCGCAGGAGCGGTCAAGTGACGTCCCTCTCCGCACCCATCACAGCGACGTCCCTCTCCACACCCATCACGAAGAGGTTCCCCGTGTCCGAATCCACCGACTCCCGCACCACGCTCGACCTGGAGGCCTTCCCGCCGGACTTCGCCTGGGGCACCGCGACCTCCGCCTACCAGATCGAGGGCGCCGTCGCCGAGGACGGCAGGGGTCCGTCCATCTGGGACACCTTCTCCCGCGTACCCGGCGCGATCGACAACGGGGACCACGGCGACACCGCCTGCGACCACTACCACCGCTGGCCCGAGGACATCGCCCTGATGAAGGGCCTCGGCACCGACGCCTACCGGCTCTCCGTGGCCTGGCCACGTGTCCTCCCGGACGGCGACGGGCCCGTCAACGCGCCCGGACTCGACTTCTACGACCGGCTCGTCGACGGACTCCTCGATGCCGGCATCACCCCCTCCGTCACCCTCTACCACTGGGACCTGCCGCAGGCCCTCCAGGACCGGGTGGCCGACAGCCGCGGGGGCTGGACCGAGCGGGCCACGGCCGAACACCTCGCCGCCTACGCCTCCGTCGTCGCCGAACGACTCGGCGACCGGGTCACCCAGTGGGCCACCCTCAACGAACCGCTCTGCTCCGGCTGGATCGGCCACCTGGAGGGGCGGATGGCCCCGGGCCTCACCGACCTCACCTCCGCCGTCCGCGCCTCGTACCACCTCCTCCTCGCCCACGGCCTCGCCACCCAGGCCATCCGCGCCGCCGCACCCGGCGCCCAGGTCGGCCTGGTCACCAACCACTCCACCGTCGCGCCCGCCTCCACCCGGCCCGAGGACATCGCCGCCGCCGCCCGCGCGGACGGCCACACCAACCGCTGGTGGCTCGACCCGGTGTACGGCCGCGGCTTCCCCGCCGACATGCGCGAGCTGTACGGGGTCGAACTGCCCGAGAAGCCCGGGGACCTGGAGACCATCGCCGCCCCGCTCGACTGGCACGGCCTCAACTACTACTTCCCGGTCACCGTCGCCGACGACCCGACGGGAGCCGCCCCGTACGCCCGCGAGGTGCGCCTCCCCGACGTGCCGCGCACCGGCATGGACTGGCAGATCGACGCCGGCGGCCTGGAGGCCTTCCTGCTGCGGCTCACCGAGGACTACGGCGTACGGAAGCTGTACGTCACCGAGAACGGCTCGGCCTTCCCCGACACCGTCGGCCCCGACGGAGAGGTCCACGACCCCGAGCGCACCCGCTACCTGGAGCAGCACCTCGCGGCCTGCGCGAGCGCCCTGCGCAAGGGCGCCCCGCTCGTCGGGTACTACGCCTGGTCGCTCCTGGACAACTTCGAGTGGGCCTACGGCTACGACAAGCGCTTCGGCCTCGTCCACGTCGACTACGCCACCCAGCGCAGGACCGTGAAGACGAGCGGACGCCGCTACGCGGACATCGTCCGCGCCCACCGCGAGGCGAACGCGGGCTGACCGACGGCCCCGTCGCGATCCTCCGGAAGGCCGCCCCGGCACCACCGGGGCGGCCTTCCGGAGTCCCGGCGGGCACCGCACCGCCGTCCTTCCCGGAGAAGGGACCGGCGCCGCGCCGCCGTCCCCCTCCCCTTCCGTCTCCGCCTGTCCCCCTCCCCTTCGCCGGCTTCTCCTGAAGGAGTGCCCATGGCCGCCAGCGCCCTGCCGTCCCCTCCGCCGGGGTCCGACAACGCCGACGAGTCCGCCGCCGAATTGCTCCGTCACCTCCTCGGTCCGGCGACGGTCGTCCGGGGCACCGCCCTCAGCGGTGGTCTCTACAACTCCGCCCGGCTCCTCGAACTCTCCGACGGGCGGCACCTGGTGCTCAAGACCGCGCCTCCGGCGAGCGCCCCCGCCCTCACCCACGAGCGGGGTCTCCTCGGCACCGAGGCGCTCTTCCACCGTCTCGCCGCCAGGACGGGCGCCCGGGTTCCCACCGTCCTGCACCATGAGCCCGCCGGTCCCGGCACTCCCGCCGAGTGGCTGCTCCTCTCCTACGTCGACGGCACCACCTGGGACGCCGCGGGCGACCGGCTCACCCCGGCCGATCGCGCGGCGCTGCGCCGTCGGCTGGGAGAGAGCCTGGCCCGGATCGCCACCGTCACCGGTCCGGCGTACGGATATCCGCAGCCCGCCGCGGGGCTCTCGGCCCCCGACTGGCCGGCCGCGTTCACCGCGATGCTGCACGCCGTCCTCGCCGACGCGAGCCGGTTCGACGTCGCCCTGCCCGCCCCCACCGGGCTCCTCGCAGGGCTGCCCGTACGGTTCGGCCACCGGCTCGCCGAGGTCCGCCGGCCCGCTCTCGTCCACTTCGACGCCTGGGAGGGCAACGTCGTCGTCGCCCGGACCGGGAAGGGCCCGTGGCACCTGAGCGGGCTGATCGAAGGCGAACGCGCCTTCTTCGGCGATCCGTTGGCCGAACTCGTCGGACTCGACCCGCTCGGCGCGGCCGAGGACGATGCCGACCTCCTGGCCGGCTACCGCTCCGTGGCCCCCGCCCTGACCCTCGACACCGGCGCCCGCGTCCGCCTCGCGCTCTACCGGGTGTATCTCACCCTCGTCATGCGCGTGGAATCCGTTCCCCGCGCCTACGGCGGAGATTTCGCGGCCTGGCTCGACACCTGGTCCGCCGACCGTGTCATGGAGCAGCTCTCCGTACTCGACGCCCTGGAGGCGTGACGTGCCGCGGCCGATCGGCGGGGACGGTCTCCGTGCTCAGCGCGAGCCCCACCGTCACCGCCGTCACCGCCATCACCGCCGTCACCGGGACGTCAGGTGGACTCGCGTACGACCAGCACCGGTTCGAACACCTTCGCGACCGTCTCGGACCGGGCGTCGTCGAGCTGCTCGACAAGCAGTGTGGCCATCGCGGCCGCCATGCGCTCCACCGGCTGACGCACGGTGGTCAGCTGAGGCCGTGCCGCCCGCGCTGCCACCGAGTCGTCGAAGCCCACCACGGCCACCGCGCCGGGGACGGAGACCCCCTGCTCACGCAGGTACTGGCAGGCGCCCTGGGCCATCAGGTCGTTGGCGGCGAACACGGCGTCGATCTCCGGGTGGTCCTTCAGGAGCCTGGCCATGGCGCGCCTGCCGCTGTCCACCGTGAACCGGCCCCGTACGACGGGCACCGACGTCACCCCGTGCGCCGCGAGCGCCTCCCGGAAGCCGTCGAGGCGTTCGTCCGCCGTGGGGGCGGAGACCGGGGCGGCGATGGTGGCCGGGCGCCGCCGGCCGGTGGCCCAGAGGTGCTCGGCCGCCAGTCGCGCTCCGGCGGTGTTGTCGAGGTCGACGTAGCCGCACCGCTCCCCGTCGCGGGGGCGGCCGAACAGCACCGTGGGAAGGCCCGCCGCCACCAGCATCGACGGGAGCGGGTCGTTCTCGTCCAGCGGCACGACCAGGGCTCCGTCCGCGCCGCCCTGCCGCAGGTACTCGACGAGTTGGGTCCTGGCCTGCTCGGACTCGGCGACGAGCAGCACGGGCTGGATCGCGCGGCGGCGCAGGACCGGCAGGACCCCGTCCACCACGCGCCCGAAGAACGGGTCGGAGAACACCCGG
>NZ_JACSCH020000019.1:51304-53995 GCF_014451325.2 Streptomyces sp. CB02980
GTGAAGGACCTGCCCGTGGCGGAGAGCACCAGGGCTACGGTCCCGGTGCGCCGTGTGACCAGGGAACGGGCGGCCTGGTTGGGCGTGTAGCCGATGCGGGCGATGGCTTCGCTCACGCTCCGCTGGATGTCGGGAGCCACGTTGCGCACGCCGTTGACGACGCGGGACACCGTCGCGCGCGATACCCCCGCCTCGCGTGCGACGTCTTCCAGAGTCGGTCCTCGATTCCCCACCTGCGCACCTTAACGGTGCCGCGTGTCCGGTGGGAGGACGGTCCGAACCTGGCCGGAACCGGTTGGCGTCGACACTTAATGAAAGCCAAAAGAAAAGTCATGTCATACGCCTTGACCGTCAACTCGCCCGGCGGGCAAGGTTTCGGGAGAGCGCTCTCCCACGTTTCCCCCATGTATCCAGAGGAGACCCCATGTCTTCCGTCGGGTCCGCGCCGGTCTTCCGGCGACCCGCCTCACGCGTCCGCCGGGCCACCGTCGGCGCACTTGTCACCTCCCTGGCCGGCAGCCTGCTCGCCCTCGCCCCCGCCACGACGGCACAAGCGGCCCCCACCCTGCTCTCCCAGGGGAAGACCGCCACCGCCTCCTCCACCGAGGGCGGCGCCTTCTCCGCCTCCGCCGCCGTCGACGGCGACCTCACCGGAACCCGCTGGGCCAGCGCCTGGCAGGACGCCCAGTGGATCCAGGTCGACCTCGGCAGCAGCGCCACGCTCAGCCACGCCGTCCTCACCTGGGAAGCGGCCTACGGCAAGAGCTACGACATCCAGGCCTCCGAGAACGGCACCGACTGGCGGACCGTCACCACCGTCAGCGCGGGCGACGGAGGCAGCGACAACGTCACGCTCTCCGGCACCGGCCGCTACATCCGCATGAACGGCCTCACCCGGGCCACCGGATACGGCTTCTCCCTCTGGGAGTTCCAGGTCTTCGGCACCACCGGCGGCACCGGCCCGACGCTCCCCGGCGGCGGTGACCTCGGCCCGAACGTGCACGTCGTCGACCCGTCCACACCCGGCATCCAGGCCAAGCTCGACCAGGTCTTCCAGGAGCAGGAGTCGGCGCAGTTCGGCAGCGGCCGGCACGCCTTCCTCTTCAAGCCCGGCACCTACAACGGCCTCAACGCCCAGATCGGCTTCTACACCCAGATCGCCGGCCTCGGTCTGCGCCCCGGCGACACCACCATCAACGGTGATGTCACCGTCGACGCGGGCTGGTTCAACGGCAACGCCACCCAGAACTTCTGGCGCGGTGCGGAGGGTCTGACCCTCAACCCGGTCAACGGCACCGACCGGTGGGCCGTCTCGCAGGCCTCCTCGTTCCGCCGCATGCACGTCAAGGGCGGCCTCAACCTGGCACCGAACGGCTACGGCTGGGCCAGCGGCGGCTACATCGCCGACTCCAAGATCGACGGCCAGATCGGCAACTACTCCCAGCAGCAGTGGTACACCCGGGACAGCTCCATCGGCGGCTGGTCCAACAGTGTCTGGAACCAGACCTTCTCGGGCGTCGAGGGCGCCCCGGCGACCTCCTTCCCCGAGCCCCGCTACACCACGCTCGACACCACGCCGATCTCCCGCGAGAAGCCGTACCTCTACCTCGACGGCAACGAGTACAAGGTCTTCGCCCCCGCCAAGCGCGTCAACGCCCGCGGCACCAGCTGGGCCAACGGCGCCCCGCAGGGCGAGTCGATCCCGCTGAGCCAGTTCTACGTGGTCAAGCCGGGCGCCACCGCCGCCACCATCAACCAGGCACTGGCCCAGGGCCTGCACCTGCTGTTCACCCCGGGCGTCTACCACGTCGACCAGACGATCAACGTGAACCGGGCGAACACCATCGTGCTCGGCCTCGGCCTCGCCACGATCATCCCGGACAACGGCGTCACCGCGATGAAGGTCGCCGACGTCGACGGCGTCCGCCTCGCCGGCTTCCTGATCGACGCCGGCCCGGTCAACTCCCCGACCCTGCTGGAGCTCGGGCCGCAGAACTCCGCCGCCGACCACGCCGCCAACCCCACCACCGTGCAGGACGTGTACATCCGCATCGGCGGCGCCGGCGCGGGCAAGGCCACCACCAGCGTGGTCGTGAACAGCGACGACGCCATCATCGACCACACCTGGGTGTGGCGCGCCGACCACGGCGAGGGCTGGGGCTGGGAGACCAACCGCGCAGACTACGGCGTCCGGGTCAACGGTGACGACGTGCTCGCCACCGGTCTGTTCGTCGAGCACTTCAACAAGTACGACGTCGAGTGGTACGGCGAGCGCGGCCGCACGATCTTCTACCAGAACGAGAAGGCGTACGACGCCCCCAACCAGGCCGCCATCCAGAACGGCTCGACCAAGGGGTACGCCGCCTACCGGGTCGACGACTCCGTGAACACCCATGAGGCCTGGGGCCTCGGCAGCTACTGCAACTACAACGTGGACCCGACCATCGTCCAGGACCACGGCTTCAAGGCGCCCGTCAAGCCGGGCGTGAAGTTCCACAGCCTCCTGGTCGTGTCCCTCGGCGGTATGGGCCACTACAACCACGTCATCAACGACACCGGGGCGTCCACCATCCCCGCCGGCACCTCCACCGTGCCGTCCACCGTCGTCTCCTTCCCCTGACGGCCCCGCCGGGACGCGCCCCGACCGGTGCGTCCCGGCCCCTCACCCCTTCCGGGCGGCGCCCAGTCCCC
>NZ_JACSCH020000019.1:54012-178113 GCF_014451325.2 Streptomyces sp. CB02980
CGCGCCGCCCGGAAGGCGATCCCCCTCCCCCCTCCGTCCAGGAGCCGCCATGACCGCGAACCACTCCCCCACGACACGAAGGCGCGCCGGCGCGCGCAGGCGCACGACGGCCTCGCTCGTCTCCGTCGGTGCCCTGCTCACCACCGCCCTCTCCTCCGCCACGCTGCTGACCGCGGCGCCCGCCACCGCCGCGGAGACCCTCCTCTCCCAGGGGAAGACCGCCACCGCCTCCTCGAACGAGGGCGCCGCCTGGGCCGCCTCCGCCGCGGTCGACGGCGACCTCACCGGAACCCGCTGGGCGAGCCAGTGGAGCGACGCCCAGTGGATCCAGGTCGACCTGGGCAGCAGTGCGGACATCAGCCGCGTCGTCCTGAACTGGGAGGGCGCCTACGGCAAGGCGTACGACATCCAGCTCTCCGACAACGGGACCGACTGGCGCACCGTCAAGTCCGTGACCGCGGGCGACGGGGGCACCGACGAGCTCGCGGTGACCGGCAAGGGCCGCTACGTACGCCTCCAGGGGATCACCCGGGGCACCGGCTACGGATACTCGCTGTGGGAGTTCCAGGTGTACGGCGGCGGATCCACGCAGCCCGAGCCCGGCGGCGCCGTCCGCGTGAGCGGCACCCAGGGCAACTGGCGGCTGACGGTGGGCGGGCAGCCGTACACGGTCAAGGGCGTCACGTGGGGCCCCGCGATGGCCGATGGCCCCCGCTACATGCCGGACGTGAAGTCCATGGGCGTCAACACCGTCCGCACCTGGGGTACCGACGCCGGCACCAAGCCGCTGCTCGACGCGGCGGCCGCCAACGGCGTCAAGGTGATCAACGGCTTCTGGCTCCAGCCGGGCGGCGGCCCGGGCTCCGGCGGCTGCGTCGACTACGTGACGGACAGCGCGTACAAGAGCACCATGCTCACCGAGTTCGCGAAGTGGGTCGACACCTACAAGTCCCACCCCGCCACCCTCATGTGGAACGTCGGCAACGAGTCCGTCCTCGGTCTGCAGAACTGTTACGGCGGCACCGAGCTGGAGGCCCAGCGCAACGCGTACACGACCTTCGTGAACGACGTCGCCAAGAGGATCCACTCCATCGACCCCGACCACCCCGTGACCTCCACGGACGCGTGGACCGGTGCCTGGCCCTACTACAAGCGCAACGCGCCCGACCTGGACCTCTACTCGATGAACGCCTACGGCGACATCTGCGGGGTCCGTGAGGACTGGGTGGAGGGCGGCTACACCAAGCCGTACATCATCACCGAGACCGGGCCGGCCGGCGAGTGGGAGACCCCCAAGGACGCCAACGGCGTCCCCGACGAACCCACCGACGTCCAGAAGGCCGACGGGTACACCAAGGCCTGGAACTGCGTCACCGGCCACCAGGGCGTCGCGCTCGGCGCGACCGTCTTCCACTACGGCACCGAGCACGACTTCGGCGGCATCTGGTTCAACCTCCTCCCCGACGGCCTGAAGCGCCTCTCGTACTACGCCCTCAAGAAGGCGTACACCGGCTCCGTCGCGGGCGACAACACCCCGCCGGTCATCAGCGGCATGACGGTCACGCCCGCCGGATCCGCGCCTGCCGGTGGCGAGTTCACGGTGCGCGCCGACGTCCGCGACCCCGACGGCGACCCCGTCACCACCAAGATCTACCTGAGCGGCAACTACGCCAACGGTGACAAGCGCCTGATCGACGCGCAGTACCGCTCCCTCGGCAACGGCGCCTTCGCGGTCACCGCGCCCGAGAAGCTCGGCGTGTGGAAGGTGTACGTCCAGGCCGAGGACGGTCGCGGCAACGCCGGCATCGAGACCAAGTCCGTCAAGGTCGTCGCCCCGCCGGTGGCCGGCACCGACATCGCCCTGAACCGGCCCACCACCGCCTCCTCCGCGCAGGCCTCCTACGGCGACTGCCCCTGCCCGGCGACCAACGCGACCGACGGCAACGCCGCCACCCGCTGGGCCAGCGACTGGAGCGACCCGCAGTGGATCCGGGTCGACCTCGGCTCGGTCCGGTCCTTCAACCGGCTCCAGCTCGTCTGGGACCCGGCCTACGCCCGCGCCTACGAGGTCCAGGTCTCCGACGACGGCGGCACCTGGCGGACCATCCACGCCACCACCACCGGCAACGGCGACATCGACACCATCGAGACCGGTGCCACCGCACGGTACGTCCGGCTCCAGCTCACCGCACGCGGCACCGGCTGGGGCTACTCGCTCCACGAGTTCGGCATCTACAGCTGACCCCCTGAGGAGAACGAGGAGATCACGATGAGAATCCGCGGCCGGACCCTGTCCGCCCTACTGCTCAGCGCAGCCCTGGGCGTCTCCGCCCTGACGGTGAACACCTACACCGCGGCCACCGCCCACGGGGAGACCACCGCCCCGTCCGCCGTCGCCCACGGGGCGCACGCGGCGGGCGCCGCCAACGGCCACGTCATGGCGGCCTCCGCGCTCCCCTCGGGGGACGACGCCGACGGCGACGGCTACATCCCGGCCGTGCCCCAGGTCACCGGTGTGACCCCGTCCACGGCCACCCCGCCCCCGGCCTATCATCACGAGTTCCAGGCCGGCTGCTCCGTCACCCACACCGCGCCGGACGACCCGATCGTCTATCCGGGCCAGTTCGGCAAGTCCCACGACCACACGTTCATGGGCAACACCTCCACCGACGCCGCCAGCACCACCGGCTCGCTCTACGGAGGCAGCACCACCTGCAAGGCGCCCGCGGACGCCTCCGCGTACTGGATGCCCTCGCTGTACAACGGCGACCAGAAGATCCTGCCCGTCGGCCCGCAGGTCATCTACTACAAGGCGGGCGTCACCGACTACCGGAGCGTCCGGCCCTTCCCCAAGGGACTGCGGTTCGTCGTCGGCAACCCGATGCAGACCGCCCAGGAGTTCCGCAGCCACAAGGGCTTCGTCGAGGGCTGGGAATGCGGTGACAGCTTCTTCAACACCGACATCCCGGCGAGCTGTCCGAGCCGGCCCGACGTGCAGCTCAACCTGCGCATGCAGGCCCCCAGCTGCTGGGACGGCCTGTACCTCGACACCCCCGACCACAAGAGCCACATGGCGTACCCGGTGGTCAAGCCCGGCACCAACGACAACATGTGCCCGGCCTCCCACCCGGTCGCCCTGCCGATGATCGAGTTCAAGATGGCGTGGCCCGTCAACGGCGACATGAGCCAGGTCCGCCTGGCCAGTGGTCGCGGCTACTCCTTCCACTACGACTTCTTCAACGCGTGGGAGGAGCGCACCCTCAAGGCCCTCGTCGACCACTGCATCGTCGGCGGCCTGCAGTGCGACACGCGGGGCTTCGACCTGTACCGCCCCGAACGCGGTGTCGTGCTGAACGCGGACCACCGCCTGCCCTGATCCGTCTCCCGTACCCGGCCCGGACGCCCGCGAGGGCGCCCGGGCCGCTTTCCCGTCCGCCTCTCGGCACCAGGAGGATCCCGTGACCGCCCCCGCCCCGTCCGCCACCGCCCACCACGACGCGCTCATCGACCTCCTCCCCCCGCACTTCCGCTTCGGTGCCGCCACCTCCGCCTTCCAGATCGAGGGGGCCACCGCCGAGGACGGCCGCACCCCGTCCATCTGGGACACCTTCTGCCGCGTCCCCGGGGCCGTCGACAACGGCGACACCGGAGACCTGGCCTGCGACCACTACCACCGCATGCCCGAGGACGTGGCCCTGCTCGCCGCCCTCGGCCTCGACACGTACCGCTTCTCCGTCTCCTGGTCCCGCGTCCAGCCGCACGGACGAGGACCGGCCAACCCGGCGGGGATCGGCTTCTACGACCGTCTCGTCGACGAGCTCCTCGCGCACGGCATCACCCCCTGGCTCACCCTGTACCACTGGGACCTGCCCCAGGAGCTCCAGGACGCCGGCGGCTGGCCCGCCCGTGACACCGCCCACCGCTTCGCCGACTACGCGGAACTCGTCCACGAGCGCCTCGGCGACCGCGTCGCCCACTGGACCACCCTCAACGAGCCGTTCTGCTCGGCCGTCCTCGGCCACGTCGAAGGCGTCCACGCGCCCGGAGGCCGCTCCTTCGCCGACGGGGTGCGCGCCGTGCACCATCTTCACCTCGCCCACGGACTCGCGGTCCAGCGCCTGCGCTCCGCCGCCCGACGGCCCCTCGACCTGGCCGTCACCCACCTCCTCGGCACCAGCCGGCCCGCCACCGACTCGGCGGCCGACCGCGAGGCCGCGCGCCGGGCCGACGCCCTCGGATTCCGCTTCTACCTCGACCCGATCCTGCGTGGCCGGTACCCGCAGGACCTCGTCGACGACCTGGCCGCCCGCTCCGTCGAGATCCCCGTCAGGGAGGGCGATCTGGAGATCATCAGCAGCCCCGTCGACACCCTGGGGGTCAACTACTACCGCTCGATGCGCACGTCGGGGGTCGACGAGAACGGCGCCTCCACCGACGCACGCGGCATCCCCGTCACCCGGAACCTGCCGCACGGCGGCCTGCCGGTCACCGGCCTCGGCTGGGAGGTGATGCCGCACGACCTCGCCGACCTGCTGCTGCGCATCTCCCGGGACTATCCCGGCACGCCGATGGTGGTCACCGAGAACGGCGCCGCGTACGAGGACGTTCCCGACGCCCACGGCTTCGTCGAGGACGCCGACCGCACCGCCTACCTCGCGTCCCACCTCGCCGCCGTGGCCGAGGCCCGCAGCCGGGGCGCCGACGTCCGCGGCTACTTCGCCTGGTCGCTCCTGGACAACTTCGAGTGGGCGTACGGCTATGACAAGCGCTTCGGTCTCGTCCGCGTCGACTACGCCACCCAGACCCGTACGCCCAAGCGCAGCGCCCTGTGGCTGCGCGACACGGCCCACCGCGTCCGCGGTGGCGCACCCGGGTGACGCGATCTGGGGGACCCGGGGAGGTCGGGCGTCACGCCTCCTGCTCCCGGGTCTGTTCCTCGCGGCCGAGGCCCGGGCGCTGACGCTTGGCCCGGTGGCCGCCGGCGCCCGCCCGGTCGGTGTCACCGGCGCGGCGCGTCACGGCCGCCTCGGCGTCCTCGCGCGCCTCCTTGTCACCGCTCTCACCCTCGGCCCCCGCCGGAGTGGTGGGGGCGGTGCGGCGGTCCCGCCGCTCGTCCTCGTTCGCCCTTTCCTTCACGTGGTCCTCCTTCGGGGATCCTCATCGGTCCGGCTGCGGGGCATCCTCATCGGTCCGGCCGCTCGTCCGGCGCGGTCCAGGAGTCCCGCCTCGCCTCGGCCGCCGGCGGCTGGGCGACACCGGCGGACGCCCGTCTGCGGGCCGCGCGCCGGGAACCCCACCAGAAGGCGGCGATCAGCAGGACGGCGACCACTACCCCGATCAGGATCAACAGCAGGGCGGGTGAGCCGGAGGCGGCCAGGTCGGAGGCGGTGACAGTCGAGAAAGGCATGGGCACCCTTCCTGTCGGGAACGGATCAAACCGTCTGAGTTCCGCTGCTACCCCCCGGCATCGGAATCAATCACGCGGTTCCCGAGGCGCTCGGGGCGAGCTCTTCCTCCGGCCTCAGCTCGGCCGCTGCGGGCCCCGCTCCGCCCCGCCGTCGAGGTGCGGGAAGCGGAACTCCGTACGCCGGTGTGCGGTCGTGCCGGGGCGCACCACCGCGCTGGGGTACTCGGGCCGGTTGGGGGCGTCGGGGTAGTGCTGCGTCTCCAGGCAGACCGCGCCATGGCGTTCGTGGGCGCGCCCCGTCCCGTCGGTGAGGGATCCGTCCAGGTGGTTGGCTGTGTAGACCTGCACACCCGGTGCCGTCGTCCACACCTCCATGACGCGGGTCTCCCCCGGAGCGGTCAGCCGGGCGGCGTACATCAGCGGACCCGGCTCTCGTCCCGACAGCGCCCAGCAGTGGTCGTACCCGCCGGCCCGGCTGATCTGTTCGTCCGCCGACCGGACGCAGTCCCCGAGCAGCCGGGGGGACGTCAGATCGAAGGGCGTGCCCGTCACGTCCTGGAGGGGGCCGAGCGGAATGCCGTCGTCGTCGACCGGCAGATAGGCCGCGGAGTCGACCTGGAGCGTGTGGTCCAGGACGTCCCCGGCGCCCGCCAGGTTGAAGTAGGCGTGGTTGGTGAGGCTGACCACGGTCGGGCGGTCGGTGGTCGCCGTGCAGTCGATGGACAGCGTGCCGACGGAGTCGAGGGAGTACGTGACGGCGACGTCGAGAGCGCCGGGGAACCCCATGTCGCCGTCGGGGCTGTGCAGCGACAGACGGAGTGCGGCCGTGTCGCCGTCCGTGAGGGGGCGGGCGTCCCACACCCTGGTGTCGAACCCTTCGGGACCGCCGTGCAGGGCGTGGCCGCGGTCGTTCGGGGGGACGTGGTGCGTGGTGCCGTCGAGGGTGAAGCGGCCGTGGGCGATGCGGTTGGCGTAACGGCCGATCAGCGCACCGAGGTACGGGCCCTTCTCGGCGTACTGGTCCACCGAGGTCAGCGACAGGACCACATCGGCCGTGCCGCCTTCGGTGTCGGGCACGCCGAGGGAGTGCAGGACGCCCCCGTACGTGAGGATCTCGGCGTACACGCCGGAGGTGGACTCCAGCCGCCAGAGGCCGACCTCCTCTCCGCTCGGGGCAGTGCCGAACGGCCGGTGGCGGACGGTGGGTCGGAGCATGGCGAGTCCTCAGGGCGAGCGGATGGTCGGACGGTCAGGCGGCCGGTTCGGACGGGCTGTCGTCGCCGGGTCGCGGGTCGGGGGCGGGGTCGGGGTCTGGGTCCGGGCCGGGGTCGGGGCCGGGTCGGCGGTCCGTGCGGCCGCCCCCGGTGGACTCCCGTACGACGAGCTCGTAGCCGGGGCTGATCCTGCGCGGCTCGGAGTCCGACCGGCCGCTGAGCCGCTCGACCAGGCGGTCCACGGCGAGGCGGGCGATGGCGTGCTTGTCGGGGGCGACGGTGGTGAGGCTGATCGCGCCGAAGCGGCTTTCCTCGATGTCGTCGAAGCCGACCACGGCAATGTCGTCGGGGACACGGAGGCCGCGTTCGGTGAGGGTCCGCATGGCGCCGAGGGCGATGAGGTCGTTGTACGCGAAGACCGCGTCGGGCCGTTCCCCTCTGTCCAGGAGCTCCGACATGGCCGTCGCGCCGTCGGAGCGGCCGTAGCCGTCCGTGGCGACGACCAGCGTCTCGGCCGGCTCAAGTCCCGAGGCGACGAGCTCCTCCCGCCAGCCGCGCAGCCGCAGGTGCGCGGGCCGGCGCTCGCGATCGGTGCGGGAGCCGAGGAACGCGATGCGGCGGCGGCCCAGGCCCACGAGGTGGCGGACCGCCTCGCGTGCCGCCGCCACGTTGTCGATGGCGATCTGGTCGTACGGCGCCGCGTACTCGCGCTCGCCGAGAAGCACCAGGGGCGAGGTCTCCTGCCGGGCGACCAGATCGGCCGTCTCCAGATGGATGGGGCTCAGGATCAGCCCGTCGATGACATGGGAGCGGAACTCCTGGCAGACCAGCAGTTCCCGCTCGCGCAGCCCCGCGGTGTGGTCGACGAGGACGGTGTAGTCGTGCTGGGCGGCGGCGTCGATGATGGCGCCGGCCAGCTCCGCGAAGTACGGGTTGCCGAGCTCGGGCACGGCAAAGGCGATGATGCCGGTACGCCCCTTGCGCAGATGCCGGGCGGTGAGGTTCGGCCGGTACCCGAGCTCGTCGATGGCCTGTTGCACCTTGGCACGCATCTGAGGCGTGACGTGGGGGTAGTTGTTCACGACGTTGGACACGGTCTTGATCGACACGCCTGCCCGCTGCGCGACGTCCTTGAGGCTGACGCCCACGGCACTCCTCTGATTCGGCTCTGGGTCGGTTCTGGATCGGCTCTGGCACGGCTCTGGAACGGCTCTGGTTCGAGCATGATCCGTCCCCCGTCAGACCGTACTTCGGCTCCGCGACAGGTAGCGCTGCGCGACCACGACGAGGATCAGGAATCCACCGCTCACCACCGACTGGTACGAGGAGTTGAGCGTGCCGATCTGGTTGATGAGGTTCTGGATGACGGCGAGCAGCAACACCCCCCAGAGGGTGCCGCTCACCGAACCGGCTCCGCCCACCAGCAGGGTTCCGCCGATGACGACGGCGGCGATCGCGTCGAGCTCCATGCCGGCGCCGATGATCGTGACACCGGAGGAGAGCCGGGCCGCGTTGACGGCCCCGGCGAGCCCCGCGAGGAGTCCGCTCAGCAGGTACACCGTCACCTTCGCACGGGCCACGGGCAGGCCCATCAGGGTGGCCGCGTCGCTGCTGCCGCCGACGGCGAACAGCGTCTGGCCGAACGACGTGCGCTGGAGGACCAGCCCGCCGGCGGCGAAGAGCACGAGTGCGATGAGGATCGGATGGCCGAAGCCTCCGATGCTGCCCTGGCCGAGCTCCGCGAACGCCGAGCCCTTGGGGACCAGATACGTGGTGGCGCCTTCGTCGGTGAGGGCGAGCAGCAGCCCGCGGGCCCCGAGGAGGGAGGCGAGCGTGACGATGAAGGGCGCCATGCCGGCCCGGGCGATCAGCAGACCGTTGACCAGGCCGATCGCCCCGCAGGCCACGAGTGGTACGAGGAGGGCGGGCAGGATGCCGTACGGGGAGGCCCAGGCGGCGAGCACTCCGCCCAGTGCGAAGACCGAGCCGACGGACAGGTCGATGCCACCGGTGATGATCACCAGGGTCATGCCGAGCGCGACGACGGCCAGGAACGACGCCTGCACCGTCACCCCCCGCGCGTTGTCAAGCGTGGCGAACGTGGGGTAGACGAAGGAGGCGATCACGACGACGAGGAGCAGGACGGCGAGGACGCCCTGGCGCTGCACGAGCGCGGCGAGCCGTTCCCGGCCGGAGACGTCGGCCCGCCCGCGGTCGGCGGCGGCACCGCTCCCGGTGGGTGCGGAGGGCGTGGTGCCCGTCCCCGGTGCGGCGAGCGAGGAGGTGGGGTTCATCGGGATCGGCGCTCCCGTGCGACGTAGACGGCGGCGATGATGATGGCCGCCTGGGCTATCTGGGCGGTGGAGTCGGGCAGGTCGTGCTTGACGAGCGTGGCGCGCAGCAACTGCATCAGCAGCGCACCCGCGACGGTGCCGAGCACCCGGATGGATCCGCCGCTCAGCGGGGTTCCGCCGACGACCACCGCGGTGATCGCGGACAGCTCCATGAGGGTGCCCAGGGATGACGGGTCGCTCGCGGTGAGGCGTGCGGTGGCCAGGATGCCCGCGAGGGCGGCGAGCACCCCGCACAGGACGTACACCCCGGTCAGCACCCGCCTGACGGGCAGTCCGGAGAGGGCGGCCGCGGACCGGTTGCCACCGATCGCGACGACCTGGCGCCCGAAGGTGGTCCGGTGCACGAGGAAGGCCACCGCGAGCGCCAGTACGGCCGCGATCAGGACGACCAGCGGGATGCCGAGGAGGCTGCCGGTGCCCAGCGACAGCAGGTCGGGGTTGACGATCTGCTTGAGCTGGCCGTCCGCCATCACGAGCGCGATGCCGCGGCCGCCGACGAACAGGGCCAGGGTGGCGACGATGGGCTGCAGTCCGACGACGGATACGAGGGCGCCGTTCACCGCCCCGACGACGGCGCCGGCGAGGAGCGCGATCAGCAGGGCGGGCACGAGGCCGTAGCCCAGGTACAGCGGCAGAAGTGCCGCTGCCAGCGCCATGGCCGACCCCACGGAGAGGTCGACTCCTTCGGTCCCGATCACCAGGGCCATACCGAGGGCAACGATGACGATCGGAGCGACCTGGATCAGCTGGGTGCGGAGGTTGTCGACGGTGAGGAAGTGCTCGGTGAAGAGGGCGTTGAACAGCAGGAGCGCGGCCACCGCCGCGTACACGCCGTACTCCTGGAACCACGCCGGGGCACTGCGCCGTACGGAGCCGCCGACCGGCGGCGCCGCGGTCATCTGGGTGGTCATCGGGGGTCCTCCTCGGCGTCCTTGGCCCTGCCTGCGGGCGTGGACGCGGCCACGGTCGCGGACACGGTCTCCGTCGCGGTTGCTGCATCCGTCGCTGGTGCTGTCGTCGCTGTCGCTGTCGCTGGAGAGTGGTCCGCCAGGACGGCGAGCAGCTCGCTCTCCGACACCTGGTCCCCGGTCAGTTCACCGGCCGTGGCGCCGTTCCTCAGGACGACGATCCGGTCGGAGCCCTCGACCAGCTCCTCGATGTCGGACGAGATCAGGAGGACGGCGAGGCCCTCCTGGGCGAGCTCGTCGATGAGGGCCTGGACCTCGGCCTTGGCACCGACGTCGATGCCTCGCGTGGGCTCGTCGAGCAGCAGTACCTTGGGTTCGAGGCACAGCCACCGGGCCAGGAGCACCTTCTGCTGGTTCCCGCCGGACAGTTCGCCGACCTTCTGCTCGGGGCTGGAGGCCTTGATCCGCAGCCGCTTCACGAAGATGTCGACGACACGGTCCTGCTGCACGCGGGAGACGATGCCCGCGCGCGAGAGCCGGGGCAGCGCCGCGAGCACGATGTTCTCGCGCACCGAGAGGCCGGGCACGATGCCATCGGCCTTGCGGTCCTCCGGCAGCAGGCTGATCCCGGCGCGGATGGCGCTCGCCGAGGACATCCGGTCGAGCGGCGCGCCGTCGACGGCGATCCGCCCGGTGTCCAGCGGCTGGGCGCCGGCGAGCGCCTTCGCCGTCTCGCTGCGGCCGGAGCCCAGCAGACCGCCGAGGCCCAGCACCTCCCCCGGGTGGAGTTCCAGCGAGATGTCGTCCAGCTGGTGCTTCCTGACCATTCCGGTCGCCGTGAGGACGGGCTTGCGCGCGATGTCGTGCCCCTCGCCCGCGAAGCTCGTCGTGCCGTGCCGACGGACCTCGGACAGCTCCCGGCCCAGCATCATGGAGACCAGCTGCATCCGGTCGAGGGCGGCCAGGTCGCCGGTGTGGATGTGCCGTCCGTCGCGGAGCACCGTGACCCGGTCGCAGATGCGGTAGAGCTCGTCCATGCGGTGACTCACGTAGACGACGGCGATGTTCTGCCGGCGCAGATCGCCGATCACCCGGAACAGCGTCTCGACCTCGCGCGGCTCCAGGGAGGAGGTGGGCTCGTCCATGACGACCACATGGGCCTGGACCGACACCGCGCGGGCGAGCGCCACCATCTGCTGCGCACCGATGCCCAGGGTGTGCAGCGGACGACGGGGGTCGACGCTGACGCCGAACCCGTCGAGGAGGGCCGCGGCCTCGGCGTGCATCCGGGAGAAGTCGATCAACCGGAGACGGGTCCGGGGCTCACGGCCGAGGAAGATGTTGCGCGCCACGCTCATCAGCGGAACCAGGTTCACCTCCTGGTAGATCGTGGAGATGCCGGCCTGCTGCGCCTCGAACGGGCGCGAGAAGTGGACGGGGCGGCCCGAGAGCAGCAACTCGCCGCTGTCCGGCCGGTGCACGCCCGTGAGCACCTTGATCAGGGTGGACTTGCCCGCGCCGTTCTCGCCGACGAGCGCATGGGTCTCGCCGGCGCGGAGTGTGAACGACACGTCGTCGAGGGCCACGACGCCGGGGAATCGCTTCCCGACGCCGCGCGCCTCCAGCACCGTCGGCGCGACGGACGGCGCGGTGCCGTTCGTCGCGGACGGTGCCGCTTCGGGGGGTGCCATGAGCGTGGCCTTCCGGAGATGGTTCGTGTGGGTGAG
This sequence comes from Streptomyces sp. CB02980, assembly GCF_014451325.2. Lineage (GTDB taxonomy): Bacteria > Actinomycetota > Actinomycetes > Streptomycetales > Streptomycetaceae > Streptomyces. The sequence goes on from NZ_JACSCH020000019.1 coordinate 65,623, forward strand.
TGGTGGGTGGGGTGTCATGCGGGAGGGGCCGGTCACCACGGGCGGGGAGGTCCCGTGGTGACCCTGCGGTGCGCCCGGGGTTCCCCGCTCGGCCTCCGGTCACCGCTCCAGCGGGCGCGGCGGCTGTTCCCGCGTGCCCGGCGGCCCGAGGCGTCGGAGTCGCGGCGTCAGTACGCTCCGCCGAGGGACGCCTTGGCGTTGGACGCGTCGTAGGCGCGGTCCGCGATGATGACGTCCTCGGGGATGCCCTCTCCGGCGTAGAACTTCTGGGCCGTGGCGAACGCGAGAGGTCCGAAACGCGGGTTGGACTCGATGACGGCGTTGAGTTCGCCGTTGGCGAGAGCCTGGACGGCGTTGCGCGTGCCGTCGATGGAGACGACCTTGACGTCCTTGCCGGGGGCCTTGCCCGCGGCCTTGAGCGCGGTCACGGCGCCCAGGGCCATCTCGTCGTTCTCCGCGTAGACCGCCGTGATGTCGGGCTTCGACTGGATGAGCTGCTCCATGACCTGCTGGCCCTTGTCGCGGGCGAACTCGCCGGTCTGCTGGGCGACGATCTCGATCCCCGGGGCCTGGGCCTTGACCTGGTCGACGAAGCCCTTGGTGCGGTCGGTCGTCACGCTGTTGCCGGAGGAGCCGAGGAGGATGGCGACCTTCCCCTTTCCGCCCGTCGCCTTGATCATCGCGTCGGCGGCGCGCTTGCCCTGCTCGACGAAGTCCGAGCCGAGGAAGGCCAGGTAGTCCTTGCAGGCCGTCGCGTTGACCTTGCGGTCGATCGTGAGGACCGGCACCTTCTTCGCGGCCGCCGCCTGAAGGGCCGGCTCCAGGCCGTCGGAGTTGAGCGGCGCGACGATCAGGAACTGCGCGCCCTGGGCCAGCATGTCCTGGATGTCGCTGATCTGCTTGGAGAGCTGTGACTGCGCGTTCGTGGTGAGCAGCTTCTTCACACCGATCTTCGCGGCCTCGTCCTTGATGGACCGCGTCTCGGCGATACGGAACGGATTGGCCTCCTTCTCCGACTGGGAGAAGCCGACGACCGCGTTCTTGAGGTCCAGCTTCGGAGCGCCGTACGTGGTCAGGGAGCAGCCGGAGCCGGTGGCCGCCGACGCCGTGGGGGTCTGGACGACCTGTGCCCCCTGGCTGCTGTCGCCGCCGGCCTGGTCGGAGGTCTCGGACTTGGCGCAGCCGCCCAGCGCCAGCGTGGTGGTGGCGACCACGAGACAGGCGACGGAGAGCGCGCGGGATCTCTTCGGAAGGGTCATGTCGAGACACTCCTTGGCGGGGGACAGCACCGCCGAGTGGCGTGCGGTCGCGCGGGGATGGGAAACGTTGTCGGCCCGTCAGGAAGGTCGTGCCCACCTGGCCGATATGAGCCTGAACTGCGGAAACTCGGCCTCGACGCCCTTCGGGTGGCTGGGCGGCGTCTGCGGCTTTACAACGTTATAACTGCGCCGTGGAGCACACGGCAAGAGTCCGGCACGACGTTTCCTGAACGCGCTCTCACGCAGCAACCGCACTGCGCCACCTGTGTGGTGAGGCACGGCCGGCAGAAGGTTGCGAGGGGTCTGGACAGGCGCCGGATGGCGTGCTGTCATTCCGCTGCACGCCGATTTCCAACGTTGGAATGACGGCCGGCCGCAAGCGCCGGCCAGTCCGTGCCCGCACCGTGTCGGGCTCGGCCGCCGTCGGCCCGACGCCGCCCGAGCGACCGTGCGCCGGCCGTACGGGCCCATTCCGCCGCCGAGACGTCACCCGCACCGCCTCGTCACCACGCCCCCACCTCACCCCGCCAACCCGCGACTCCGCACGGCGGTTCAGCCGTCATGCCCTCCCCCGGTCCGGCTCCGACTCCCCTCTGCCCCGAGGAAAGATTCGATGACACGACGACACCCCCGCCCCCGCACCAGAATGTGGGCCCTCCTGACAGCGGCGGCCCTGGTGCTGCCCACGAGCGCCCTGCTCCCCACCGCGTCGGCCGCGGAACAGCACCGCGGCACGAGCGCCGCCCCGGCCGAGAACGCCGAAGTCGAGAACGCCGCCACCGAGAACGCCGCCATCGAGGTTCACGGCCTGAAGGGCGAGTACTTCAGCATGTCCGCGCCGGGCGCGCGGGACTTCGCCACGCTCGGCGGCACGTCCCTCGACCCGCGGGTCGACTTCTCCGGGCTGACGGGCACCTTCCAGAACCTCACCGGGCGGACCGAGCACACCACGGCCCGCTGGACGGGCCGGATCGAGGCGCCCGCCACCGGCGACTACACGTTCTACGGCATCGGCGACAACGGCTTCCGTCTCTTCATCGACGGGAAGCCGGTCATCGACCACTGGATCCCCGACTGGGACAGGGAACAGACCAGCGCCTCGATCCGGCTCACCGCCGGTGAGAAGCACGACTTCCGCCTGGAGATGTTCCAGGACGTCGGCGGCGCCAACATGTTCCTGCGCTGGTCGACTCCGACGATGGCCAGGCAGCTCGTACCGGAGTCGGCGTTCACCCCGCCCGCCGACTTCGAGGTATATCCGGTCGAGCTGACCGTGGACGGGAGCGGCCGCCGACTGCGTGCGAGGTTCGACGACCAGGTCACGGATCTCGCCGCCGTGAAGGACCACCTCACGGTCGAGGCCGACACCACGCCCATGCCGGTCCGCTCGGTCACGGTCGCTCCGGACGACCGCGACTCCGTCCTCGTCACCCTCTCCGAACCGATCCAGAAGAACCAGCAGGTCAGGGTCGACTACGACGGGAAGGGCGGCCTGAAGAACGGCGGGGAGACCGTTCCGCGGATCCTCCGCTCCGCGACGAACACCTCCACCCACCAGCTCACCACCGAGTGGGGCGACCGGCTGGACGTGAGGAACCCGCTGCCCGAGTACCCGCGCCCGCAGCAGGTCCGCGGCAAGTGGAAGAACCTCAACGGTCCCTGGCAGTTCGCCGGCGCCGACGCCGGCGAGCAGCCGGCCTTCGGCAAGGACCTCGACGAGAAGATCATCGTGCCGTTCCCGGTCGAGTCGCAGCTCTCCGGCGTCGAACGGCACGAGGACCACATGTTCTACCGCAGGCTCGTGAACGTGCCGAAGGACTGGAAGGTCGGCACCGGCGGCAAGGACAACCGTCTGAAGCTCAACTTCGGTGCCGTCGACTACCAGGCCCGCGTCTGGGTCAACGGCCGGCAGGTCGGCGAGCACACCGGCGGCTACAACGCCTTCAGCGCCGACGTCACCGACGCGATCAGGGGAACCGGACCGCAGGAGGTCGTCGTCGCGGTCACCGACACCGGTGGCCGGAACCAGCCCACCGGCAAGCAGTCCACCAACCCGGGCGGCATCTTCTACACCCAGTCGTCGGGGATCTGGCAGACCGTCTGGATGGAACCGGTCGCCCCCGTCTCCATCGACGAGGTCGTCACCACCCCCGACATCGACACCGGCAGCCTTGCCGTGACCGTCGCGTCCGACGACGCCACGTCCGGCGCTCGCGTCGAAGCCGTCGCCCGGGACGCCCGCGGCAAGGTCGTCGGCCGGGTCAGCGGGCCGGCCAACGCGCAGCTCCGCCTGCCCGTGGCGAACCAGCGGCTCTGGAGCCCGGACGACCCGTACCTCTACGACCTCGACGTGAAGCTGATCCAGGGACGGTCGACCGACACCGTCGAGAGCTACTTCGGCATGCGGAAGATCGCGATCGAGAAGGTCGGCGGCTTCCAGAAGCTGGTGCTCAACGGCAAGCCCGTCTACTCCCTCGCCACCCTCGACCAGGGATTCTGGCCCGACGGCCTCTACACCCAGCCCAGCGACAAGGCCCTCGCCTTCGACCTCGAAGCGCACAAGAAGCTCGGCTTCAACGCCGTGCGCAAGCACATCAAGGTGGAATCGCCGCGCTGGTTCTACCACGCGGACCGGCTCGGCCTGCTGGTCTGGCAGGACTTCGTCTCGGGCGACCTCACCGACGAGACGGGCCACAAGGCCTTCGTCGACCAGGGTCGCGAGATGATGCGCCAGCACCACAATTCCCCCTCCGTCATCGGCTGGATCGTCTTCAACGAGGGCTGGGGCGAGTGGAACCGCGAGGAGACCGGACGTATCGCCGAGTCCGTCAAGGCCGCTGACCCGTCCCGTGTCGTCAACGCCCACAGCGGCGTCAACTGCTGCAACTCCAAGGGGGATTCGGGCAAGGGCGACATCATCGACCATCACGACTACAACAACACCGACCCCGCCTTCCCCGACGCCGAGCGCGCGGCCATGGACGGCGAACACGGCGGCTTCACCCTCCGCGCCCCCGGCCACATGTGGCCCGGTGCCCCGACCGTGATCTACAGCGGCGTCGCCGACAAGGAGGCACTCACCCGCAAGTACGTCGAGAACACGGAGAAGTACTACCTGGAGGCCGCCGGCGCCGAGCTCTCCGGCTCCATCTACACCCAGATCTCCGACCTGGAGAACGAGCTCAACGGCCTGTACACGTACGACCGCAGGGAGATCAAGGTCGACCCGGTGCGCGTCCGTGAGATCAACCGGAAGGTCATCGCGGCCGGCGCCGCGGCGGGCGAGCGCGATCGGCTCAAGGGCGGCGGATCCTGGGCCCTCGACGAGGGCACCGGGACCACGGCACGGGACGCGGGCCCGAACGCCGAGGACCTGAAGCTCTCCGAGGGCACCACCTGGGCCCCCGGCGTGAGCGGCAGCGCCCTGAAGTTCGACGGCCAGGGCCAGTACGCGGAGACCGAGGGCCCCGTGGTCGACACCACCGCCGGCTACTCGGTGTCGGCCTGGGCGACGCTCGACTCCCTGCCCGGCAACTACGCGACCGTGGTCAGCCAGGACGGCCGGCGCCAGGAGAACCCCTTCTACCTGCAGTACGGGCAGGGCGCCTTCGCCTTCAGCACACCCGGCGGCAACCGCGCCCGCTACGTCACCACCCCCGAGACGGGCCGCTGGTACCACCTGGTCGGCGTCCGTGACGCCGCGAAGAACGAGATCAGGCTGTACGTCGACGGTGCCCTCGTGGCGACGGCCACCCCCGGACCGGCGGACGTCAGCACCGGGCCGCTGACCGTGGGCCGGGCCAGGTGGAGCGGCGGGAACGTCGACTTCTGGAAGGGCTCGGTCGACCAGGTCCGCGCCTTCGACAAGGCCCTCAGCTCCGAGGAGGTGACCGCCCTGCACGCACAGCAGAAGCCGTAGCCCCGCGGCGCGACCGCGTCCCGCGAACGGCCCCGTCCCGTACGCCGACCTCTCCGGCCGGCGTACGGGGCGGGGCACACGCCTCGGCTAGGACAGCCGCACCCGGGCCTCCACCTCGTCCTGGTTGGGGAGGCCCAGGAACGTGTCCAGGAGACGCCGCTCGATGTGGTGCGCGTCCCAGACCGCGGCGCGTTCCAGGCCGACGCACTCCTCGGGGGTGGCCGGTCGCACCGCCCCCTCCGAGTCGTAGGTCGTGCACTTGCGGAAGTCGGCGCGGTCCTGCGTGAACCGGACGACGGGGCGGGCTGCTTCCCCTTCCAGCGGGCGGCTCCCGATCGGTTCCCACCGGTCGCCGTCCCGCAACCGGACCGCCTGCGCGAAGAGGAGCGGTCTGGTGTCGATGTCGTCCAGGTCGGCGGACGGCTGTGTGGTCCGGTAGTCGTAGAACCCCGTGTACGCGTCGGAGAGCACCCTGCCGTAACCGTACGAACCGTCGGGCAGCGGGACCCGTAGGTAGGTTCCCGGATGTGTCATCGCTGCCTCACCGCGTCCCGGCCCAACTGGTCGATCGGCGTCCCCGTGAACGGTGCCAGTTCGCCGAATTCCACGTCCGCGACGAAGTGGAAGATCTCGCCCACGGCGCTGTCCTTGCGGACGCCTCGCTCCTTGTTCTCCGTCAGCCGGGGCCCCGGGTCGGTGTCCGTCCAGGCTCCGCCGCTGAAGCCCGTGATCCCGAGCTGGGCCGCGCGCTCCGCACCGGCGTGGTCCATGAGCTGCTGCTCCCTTCCCCGGATGGCGAGGTAGGCCGTGTCCCGGTAGCGCTCCCAGTAGTTCACCGCGTATCCGACCGCGTACTTGTCGAGCTGCGCGGGAGTGAACTCCGGGTCGTCCGGCTCATCGCGCTCGTCCACGTGATGGTTCCGGTCACGCTGCTTCATCGCCGCCTCCGCCTGGGGGTACCAGGGACGGTTGAGATCGATGACCGCGCTGGTGCGGCCCGAGTAGACGCGCCCGGTCTTCGTGTTCGTCTTCGTGTACGTCACGTACACGCGTCCCAGCCTCGGCTCCCCCTGTTTGCGCTGCGGGGCCGGTTGCGGGATGGGGAAGGGCGAGTGCACCAGTTGCTGGGCCAGGGTCAGAGCGGGGAACGCCGCCCCTTGCGTCGGCACGCCGAGGGGATTGCCGTACCGCGCGATCGCCCCCGAGCGTTGCATGTGCATGCGCACCGCGAGCGCCATCGCCAGGCCCGCGACCGCTTGTGCGGCCGCGAGCACCCCGCCGGAGGCCAGGTGGGCGGGCGCGGCGGCCGGTGAGGCTGCCGCGCCCGTCCCCCCGCTCAGCAGAGCCCCGCTCCCCCACCGTGCGGCCGCCCGTTCGAGCGCCGACGCCGCCTGTGCCAGCATCTCGGCCGTGAGTGCCTCGGCCGGTTCGTGTCCGTCCCGGTCGGTCAGGGTGACCGGGTTGCCCCGCGCGTACCGGTACAGGTTCGGTCCGTCGACGAGTCCGGAGGGATCGGCTCCGGTCCATCTGCCGAGCCAGCAGGCGTAGTGGCGGGCTCCGTGCTGGGCGAGTCCCGTCTCCTCGTCCCGCTCCATGCCCGTGTAGCGGTGGCGCTTGGGCGTCTCCGTACGGCTTCGCACCGCCTGGTAGGTCGTGCTGCCGTAGGGCGCGTACTCCTCGTACGAGATGATCTGCGCCCGCTCGTCCAGTTCGAGGCTGGCGGAGCCGAGGTGGTTCCCCGCCTGGTACCGGATCAGCCGGGACGGTGCCGGGTCGGAGCCTTGGGTGTCCCGGGTGCGCAGCTCGGTGAGGACGAAGCGTTCCTCGCCGGCGCCGGAGCCCGCCCCCGCGTCCGCCCCGGTGTGCACGGTCTCCCGTTCGAACACCGCGGTGTCCGTACCGATCGGTCCGCGGTGCCGCCGGAAGAGCTCGAAGTCCCCGAGGTAGATCCGTTCCTCGATCAGGCCCGGTGCCTTCTCCCACACCTTGCGCACCCGTCGGCCCTCGGCGTCGTACACGCAGAAGACGGTCCCGCCTCCGCCGAGGTCCGTCCGTCGCAGCCGGTCCGTGTGATCCCAGTGCAGGTTGGGGCCGGGGTCGCCGCCGCCCAGGTGCGGCATGCGGGTCATGTTGCCGTGCCGGTCGTGGGCGTACGGCTCGACGAGCGGCGGGTGGGCACCGCCGGGGTTCAGCGTCGTACTGCTGAGCCGGTTGCCGGTCTTCGCGGGGGATCCCGCCGTGCCGTCCTCCAGGAGGCTGGTCTCGGCGTACGTGTAGCCGCGTGTCCAGCCCGCGTGGGCGGGGTCGCTGCCGCGGTGCTGCACCCGCAGGATGTTGCCGACGAGGTCGTGGACGTGACGCTCGACGTATGTCCCCATCGTCTGTTGCGTGTTGGGGTGGTCGAGTCGGGTGTGGAAGGCGTTGGACGCGTCGGGCGCGGTGGGGGCTCTGCGGGCCCCGTCGGCCTGCTGGCCGAGGTGTTCGCGGCCGGTGGCCTGGATCAGACGGTAGAGCGCGTCGTGGACGTAGTCGTTGCTCGGCTCCACGCGCTGATTGCGGAAGAACACGGTCTGCTGGGCGTCGTCGTGGACGTGGGTGACGTTTCCGGACGGGTCGTAGGTGTAGTGCAGGTTCTGCAGCCCGCAGCTCCCCCCGGGTGGTGGGGGGTTGTCCGGGTTGTCGCAGTCCTCGGCGAACGACGGGCCCCGGCCCGTGACGAGGTGGACTAGCCGGAAGGTCAGCGGGTCGTGGCGGTAGCGGGTGGTGGCGCCGTTCTTGTGGGCGACACGGGTGCGCCTGCCGTGGGCGTCGTAGTCGATGTCGGCGATGCCGACCGGGGAGGGCGGCTCGCTGCCCGGGTCCAGCAGTCCGGGGGGTTCCGTGGGGTGTTCCAGCCAGACGTCGACGCGGTCGAGCAGGCCGGCCTCGTTGAAGACCGGCTGGACGACATGGAGCCGGTCGGGGGTGCGGTCGCTGTGCGGCAGAGTCGCCTGGACGGTCCGGTTCAGCGCGTCGTAGCGGACGCTGTTCTCGAAGGACTCCTCCGCCATCCGCGGGACCGCCGACCAGTCGGGTACGGCCTGGTGGTCGGCGGTCAGCGTACGGGTGTGGTGGAGCGCGTTGCCCTTGAAGTCGTACGCCTCCAGCGGTGTGCCGGTCGCGTCGAGCCGCGCGTTGACGGCGGCACCGGCGCCGTCGAAGTGCCGCAGGACGCGGGTGCGCAGGTTGAGCCGCTGTGCGCGCTCCTCGTCGGCGGGTGGCGCGTCCGGGGCGGGCTCGCCGTACTCGATCCGTTCGATCCACACCTCGCGGTCCACGGTGCGCGGGTCGGAGGCGGCGTCCCCGTCGGTGACGGTGCCGCGCACCGTTCTGGCGACGCGACGGCGCAGGGCGTCGTGGGTGCCGGCGAAGGTGTGACCCCTGCTGTCCCATTCACGGATCGGGTTGCCGAGGGCGTCCGGCAGGGTCCAGCGGGCCCCGGCCTCCATGCTGTGCTGGTGGATCCGGTTGCCGAGCATGTCGTGGGCGTACCGGACGACGACACGCCCCAGCGGATCACCGGCCTGGGTCACGGCGTCGCGCACCCGGCGCTGGTTGCCCTCGATGTCGAGCTCCGTGCGGGTGACGACGGTGTCCTCGGTGCCGTCGAGGTCGTGGCCGGGGCAGACGACGCGGTTGCGTTCGACCGTCAGGAAGGGCCTGCCCAGCGCGTCGAGGTGGGTGGTGGTGGGGGTGTCCGCGTGCGCGGCGGCGCGGAGGGCCGCGGTCTGCTCGTGCGGTCCGAGCGCGCCGCCGATCCGCTGGGCGTGCCAGGTCTCCCAGCCGGGGGATCCGACGGAGGGAGGCGTCAGGGAGAGGGGCGTGGCGGAGGGGGACCCACCGACCGGGGAGGGTCCCGCGGGGCGCAAAGCCGCGAAGTGGCGCGCGAGCAGGCCGCGGACGTCGGGGTCGGTGCGCGGGTCGCCCGTCTGGGCACCCCGGGGCGCGCAGGTGTCGTTGGCGTCGTAGGCGGTGCTTTCCCAGGGGCCGAAGACGACCTTCTCGTACGTGTGGTGGGGGTGCAGCGTGGCGACGACACGTCCGACAGGATCGTGGAAGAGCACGGGGCTGACGCCGACCGTCACGCCGAACTCGAATTCGGGTGAAGCGCTGAAGAACGGCTCGTACTGGCGGACCGGCTTGCCCTTGTTGTTGTGGACGACCCAGCCGCTGCAGACCCAGCGGGGGGTGATGATCGGGCCGCCCTCGGTCAGGGGTCCGGGTTCGGCCCGCGTCTTGCGCTGGATCTCGCGGCCGAAGCCGTCCGAGTATCCGTACCCGGTCCGGATCCTGAGGCCGTGCGGCGGGAGGGGGTCGTGGTGGTGGGTCTCGCGGGTCAGGGTCACCACCACGGCGGGGCGGCGCAGTCGGCGGAACCGGTCGAGGTCGTACACGACGCGGCTGGTGGCGCCGGCGAGCAGGTCCGCCGCTGCCGCATCGGGATCGGCGGCCGTCAGGAGGGCGTCGACGCGCGCCGGGGCGGGGTCGGTGGGGAATCCGTCCAGGGTGTCGCCTTCGGCGGGGGCGGGCGCGGCCTTCCCCATGACGGCGGTACCGGTGACCATGCCCAGGGCGTCGAAGGCCACCTCGGTCCGGTTGCGGTTGGCGTCGGCGACGAGGCGTGGCTGGAGGACCCGGTAGTCGTGGGCCTCCACCGTGGTGCGGTTGCCGAGCGGGTCGCGTACCTCGACGGTCAGCAGGTCGTCGCCGTCGAGGTCGACCACGGTGTCCTGGCCGAAGGGGTCGCGATGGCGCCGGACGACGAAGTGGTGCTGCCGGGCCTGCGCCAGCTCGGTGGCCGGCGGGTCCTCCGAGCCGGCGGAGAAGTACGACCGGCCGGACGGCAGCCACCAGTGGTCGTCGGGGTCGGTGGCGGGGAAGCGTCCGTCCGCCTTGAGGGTCCGGCCTGACAGGTAGCCGCCCCGGTCGCCCGCCGTCCCGGCGAGGACCTCCACCGGGTCCGGCAGCAGGTTCTCCATGGAGCCGTCGGGGCGGGGCCGACGGAAGACCTCGGCGAGGAGGCCGGGGGTGAGGGCGAGCGTGTACGTCTCGCCGGTGGTGGCGCGGGGCTCCAGCTGTCCCAGCGGGAGGATCCGCGAGAGGTCGTCGCTCCGGTAGTGGGCGCGGACGTGCTCGATCGGTCGGCGGCAGGGCTCGGGGGCGGGCGGCTCCTCGTACGCCACCTCCCGCGCGTACCGGTGGCGCAGCCGCCCGGGGATGTCGGGGTCGCGCTCCACGAGATCCTCGGAGAGGAAACGGCCGCGCGGCCCTGTGGGGGCGTATCCGGTCAGTTCGAAGGTGCGTGTCTCGCACGTCACGGGGTGGCGCCACGCATCTGCCGTGTCGATCGCCTGGGTGACGCGGCGCTCCGTGTACGTGAGAAGGGACGTGGTCTGCCGCTCCCGGTCCGCCGGGTGGAGGGCGTCCAGGGCGGGGTTCGGGACGCGGTGCTCGCCGCCGGCCGGATCCACCGTCACCAGGTGGGTGGAGCGGCCGTAGCCGATGGCGGCTTCCTTGAGGACGGTGCCGTACGGATCGACTTCGAGGGTGATCGTGTGCTGGGTGCGCGGGTCCGCGACATCCCGCTCGTAGTGGTGGGTGAGCGTCTCGCGCGGCCGGACGTCGAACACGGCGTACTCGTGTGCACCGCGCCCCTGGAGGCGCCGCACGGTGAAGTTCTGCTCGGTGACCGTGTACGGGGTGCGGGCCCGCGCCCGCTCGGCCGGTGTCGACTCCGGTCCGGCGTCGTCGGAGTAGACCTCACGCCGCAGCAGCGATCCCTTCAGCGCGTGGCACGCCTGCCGTTCCTCCTCGTCGGCCAGGCCGGGGGGCAGCGGAGTGTCGTCCAGCAGGAGTTCCCGGGCTGCGGCCGGCGTCAGCCCCGGCTCGCGGTGGTACTCCTGCTCGTGGTGCCGGGAGACGCGTTCCCGGCCCAGTCGGTCGCCGGTGTGGAACCACGACCTGGTGTGCGCCGGCGGCACGTACGACGCCGGGGCGGCGTTGCTCGCGTCGCCGCCCGTGCCCGGGCCGCCGACTGCTTCCAGCTCCTCGGTGTCCCACTGCTCGACCATGCCGAATCCGCAGAACTCGCGCTCCACGCCGTCGTACCGGCCGTGGTGGTAGCGGTAGCGCGTGGTGAAGCGGTTGCGGCTCACGTGGTCGTACGTCTCCACGCGTTCGACCACGTGGACGGGGAAGGCCAGCTGGGCGATCCACGGCCGGCCTTCGTGCTTGTCCTGGAGGTAGAACTTCGTCGACGGCGCGTAGCTCAGCCGGGTCTCCGCGCCGAGGTTGTTCGTCACGCCCACCAGCAGATGGGGCTTGGTGCCTCCCATGAGGTTGACGAACCGCATGGGCCGGCCGGCGTCCGAGGCGAGCGGTGAGGACCGGACGAGGCAGGTCGTCCCGTCGCCCAGGAGGTCGGCTGTGGCGACGCTCGTGGCGCTGTCGATCCGCGGGAAGGCGTGCAGGACGCGGGGCGGACTCCAGGCGTTTCCCGACTGGTTGAAGTAGAGCCGCACGCCGTCGCGGTGGAGGTAGAGGAGGTCGGTGGTGCCGGAGCCGTCGATGTCGGCCAGCCGGACGCGCTGCTGGTCGAACGCGTCCGGGTGGTCGAACCACGGCGCGTTCTCCATCGTCACCTTCGCGCCGAAGCGCCCGTGGCCGAGGTTGGGCCAGTAGCAGACCTCGCCGTTGCGGACGCGGACGAGGTCGGGGAGCCCGTCGCCGGAGAGGTCGGCGAGATGGAGGGCGTGCGTGCCGTCGGAGAAGACGGCTCGGGGGCCCCGCTCCTCGTCGGCGGCGACGGCGATCTGCCGTGCGGCCTCGAACCCCTCCTCCGCGAGCGAGCGGTACCAGACGAGGGAGGAGTCCTCGGTGACCAGGACGTCGGCGTGGCCGTCTCCGTCCAGGTCGGCGATCCGGGCGTTCGGGGCGTCCAGCGGCACGCTCGGGAGCGAGGCGAACGGCCTGAAGGGCTGCCAGCCCTCGGCCTCGTCGTGCTCGTACAGACCGGGGGCGGCGCCGTTCGTGACGACGACGTCCACGAGTCCGTCCCCGGCGAGGTCCACGAACTCGGCGCCGCTGCCGGGCGGGAGTGCGGGCATCGTGCCGACGTGTTCGACCGGCGCGAACCGGACGCGGGCGGCTGTGCCGTCCCCGGAGGCGATGCGGGAGCCCGTGCCGAATCCCGGGGCGGTCTCCGGCAGCGGGCTGATGTTGCGCTTGTAGAACCAGGCGCCCGACTGCTCGACGAGTGCGCCGGGGATGCCCTCGCCGTGCAGGTCGGTCCAGCGGTAGGTGGCCCCGTCCATGCCGACGGGGAGGTTCTCCATGGACCGGGGGTCGACGGTCTCGACCGTGTCCCGCACCGTCGGCTCGGAGTACGTGAACTCCACCGGCGGCATGCTCCGGCGGACGTACCCGGTGCCGTCGCGGCGGTGGCCGTGCTGCGTCACGGCGCGCAGGAACGCGTACACGGGCCCGTCGGCCGCCGCCGGATCGGCCTCGCCGCCGTGGGCGAGTTCGGTCGACCGTACGAGGCAGTCGACGCCGACTCCGGTCGCCTCCGTACCGGGGAAGTGATGGAACATCAGCACCCGGCGGCAGAGCCGGCCGGTCCGCACCTCGAAGCCGGACCGGTACGACGAGAAGGCGTCGGGGCGGAACGGCCACGGGTGGCGCGGGGCACCGGTGGCGTCGACGGCCTCGTCGTCCCGGGACCCGGGTGCGTCCGTGTCGTGATCGCCGTAGTCGAGTACGGCCTCGAACATCCAGCCACCCGCGAGGACCCGGGCGTCCAGGAAGTGGGGACGCCCACCGGTCTCGTCCAGGGCGGGCCTTCGGTTGCCGTAGAGGACGCGCTTCAGATAGCGGTTGGCGGTCCTGCGGAGATCGTCGCGGGCTCCCCTGTTGCGCTCCTGAGGCGTGCCGAGGTCGACGCCGGTGCCGTCCTCCGCCTTGTAGCGGTAGAGGACGACGTCCCCCTTGTCGTCACGGGTCTCGGAGATCAGCCAGCTGAAGACGCGGCCCGGGTCGCCCGGGTCGGCGATGCGGTGCTCCGGGTCGAGCCCGTACACGGTGAGGACGTTGTCCTTCGACACCGAGCGCCAGTGCACGTCACCGACCGGGGTTCCGCGGGAGGCGGCGGGAGCTCCCCCGGGCCCGGCAGGCACTCCCCCGGGCGCACCGGGGGACTCCCCCGGTGCGGCAGGAGGTCCCCCCGGTGCGGCGACGGCCGTCCAGCGCTCGATCCGGGCGCAGGCCCCCTCGACGCGCGGCCGGTAGCGGCGGACCCGGTGGCCGTCGATCTCGTCCTCGTGGACGACGAGTCCACCGGCGGGATCGCGCACCCAGGCGCCCTCGGGGTCCCGTGTGTGGCCGGGGTGGGTCGCGACCCAGTCGCCGGTGTGGTCCTGCCGGTGGACGGGGACGAGGTCCTCCTCGCCGGACAGCACGAACACGTCGGAGTCGACGGCGTCCAGGTAGCGCGGCAGTCCCTTGTCCGTCTTGCGCGTGACCGACGGAACCGACAGGCTCCAGCCGAAGCCGAAGGGGCCGTTGCCCGCTCCGGAGTCGTAGGTCAGGGCGAGGCTCGGGCCGAATCCCGAGCGGCCCGGGCTCGTGGCGACGGGCACGGAGACCGATCCTGTGCCGGTCGCGGGGTGGGCGGTGAACGTCTCCCCGATGCCGCGGATCGCTCCGCCGCCCTTCGGGAGTGTCACCTGCGGTGCGGCGACGACGAACTGCCGCGCTCCGGAACCGGATCCTTCTCGTTCGCCAGTCACCACGCCCGGTCGCCTCCGACTCGAAGCCGCCTGTTCACGGCCCTCTTGGTAACACGACCGGAATGGCCCGGTCCGTTGATCGTCCGCCGCATCGCCCGAACGGCGCCGTGCCCCGTCACAGGACGCACAGTTCACTCGTCGAGGTCAGCAGATGCGGTGCGCCCGTGGGCGTGGCGGGTCCGGAGCGGACCGTGCCGCCGGCCACCAGGACCCTTCCGTCGGACAGGACGACAGCCGCGAAGTCGGTGCGGCCGACCGTCATTCCGGGCACCGCCGTCCAGTGCCGCGTCTCCGGGTCGTACCGCGCGGAGCTGCGGTATCCCGCGTCGCCCAGGAGGTGGTTGCCTCCGCCCATCACCAGGACCTCCCCCGTCCGCAGCCGTACGGCTCGGTGCTGGGTCCGGCCGCACGGCATGTCGCTCTCCCGGGTCCACCGACCGCCCGTCGCCGGGTACCAGCGCTCCGCCGTCGCCCGGCTGTACGGATCGAGCCGGCCGTCGGCCCCGCCGTCGTCCTCGCCTCCTCCCGTGGCCAGGACGGACCCGTCGGCGAGTACGGTCAGCTCGTGACCGCTGCGCGGAGCGGACAGGCTGCCGGTGGGCGTCCACGCGTCCGTCGCCGGGTCGTAGCACTCGCCGTACGCCAGCGCCGATCCGCCGCGCCAGTCGCGACGGGTGGCCACCCAGCCTCCGGCGACCAGGACGCGGCCGTCCGGCAGCGCCGCCGCGGGGTGGTAGGACCGGGCGTCGGTCATGCCCCCGGCCTTCGTCCACCCCGGGGCCAGCGGGTCGAACAGCTCCGCCGAGTACAACGTCCGCTCCGAGCCGGCCGAGCGCCGGACCGTGCCGCCGGCCACCAGCACCCGGCCGTCCGGCAGCAGGGTCGCCGAGTGTCCGCAGCGCGCCTCGTGGAGTTCACCGGCCGGGCTCCAGTCGCCGGAGGCCGGATCGTAGATCTCGGCGGTGGCCAGCGGCCGGACCGGAAAGGCGTCGGGACCGGTGAAGCCGCCGGTCACCAGGACCCGGCCGTCGGCCAGCAGGGTGGTGGAGTGCATCCGCCGTGCGGTGGCCAGCGGCCGTCCCTGCGACCAGGCGCCGTCGCGAGGGTCGAAGAGCGCGGTTCCGTCCTGGGCGGTGAGCGCCGCGTCCGCCCCACCGGCGATCAGGACGCGCCCGTCGGCCAGCCGTACGGCGCCGCTCGCCGCCCCGGAGAGGATGCGTTCCCAGGGGAGTGGCCCGGCGGCCGACCAGCGGCCCGGGTTGCGTCGGTCGTCCGTCACGGGGTGAACACCTCCGCCGTGGCCGCGGGGACGTCGGCGCCGAGCGCCGGGGCCGCGGCACCCATGCGCGCCACTCCCCCGGCCGCGAGGACCCGGCCGTCGTCGAGGAGGACCGCGCCGAAGGCCCAGCGGCCGGTGTCCATCGGCCCGGCCACGGACCAGCTCCGCATGCCCGGGTCGTAGCGCAGTGCGCCGGCGTAGCCGACGTCCTGGCAGGCGTGGTCGGCGCCGCCGCAGACGAGCACCTCGCCCGTGCCGAGGAGCACGGCGCGGTGGTGACCGCGGCCCCACGGCAGTGACGGCTCCGGGCTCCACACCTCGGCCGCGGGGTCGTAGCGCTCCACGCCGGCCAGACCGTACGGGTCGTAGCGTCCGTCGTCGCCCGCGGCGCTGGGCCCGAAGCCCCCCACCGTCAGCACCGTGCCGTCGAGGAGGACCAGGGCCTGGTGGGCACAGCGGGCGTCGCGGAGCGCGCCGGTGGGGGTCCAGGTCCCGGCCGTCGGGTCGTACAGCTCGCACAGGCCGAGGGTCCGGGACCGGCTGCGGCCGATGTCGGTGAGGCCGCCCGCGACGAGGACCCGTCCGTCGGTCAGCAGGACGGCCTGGTGGTGCCAGCGGGCGTCTCCCATCTCCCGGGTGGGGGTCCAGGCGCCGGTGTCCGGGTCGTAGAGCTCGGCGGAGGCGAGGGTTCGCTGGGCGCGGGTGTCCCGGGGCCGCTGGCCGCCCGCGACGAGGACCCGCCCGTCGGGCAGACGGACCGCCGTGTGGCTGTGGCGGGCTTCGTGGAGTTCACCGGTGGGGGTCCAGGTCTCGTGGGCGGGGTCGTAGATCTCGGCGGTGGCCAGCGCCGGCGGCGGATAGGCCTGCGGTCCGGTGATGCCTCCGGCCGCGAGGACCCGGCCGTCGGCGAGCGGGGTGAGGGTGTGCATGCGCCGGGCCCGGCGGAGCGGGGCCGTGCCGGTCCAGCGGGTGTCGGCCGGGTGGAAGAGGGCGGTGGCGTCCAGGGTGCGCAGGTGGGGCCCGGCGCCGCCGGCGAACAGCACGCGCCCGTCCGGCAGTCGTACCGGTCCGTCCTGCTGGCCGTGCATCATCACGAGCCGGAGGGGCGGTTCTCCGGCCGGCGCCCACCGGCCGGAAGGCGCCTCGCGGCCCGACGGCGTCCCTCGGCCCCACGGCGTCTCCAGGCCCGACGGCTGCCTTCGGGCGACGGACGGGGGGCCTGCCTGGCCGGGGTGTTCGCCGCCGTCGGCGAGCAGGGTACGCATCGGTGTCCTTCCCTCCTCTACGGCCCGTTACGGCGCGTAGATCTCCGCGGTGGCGGTGACCTGGTCCTCACCGGGCAGCGGGGCCGCCGGGCCCGACTCGTCCAGGCCTCCCATGACGAGCACCCGGCCGTCGGCGAGGCCGATCGCGGCGGGGGCCCAGCGGCCCCGCAGCATGGAGAACTCCGCGGACCACGTACGGGTCGCGGCGTCGTAGAGCGTGGCGTTCGGGTAGCCGACGGCCATCGAGGCGTCGTCCGTGCCACCGATGACGAGAACGTCGCCGGAGCCGAGTCGGACGGCCCGGTGGTGGCTGCGGCCCCAGGGCAGCTGCCCGTCGGCGGTCCAGCGGTCCGACGCGGGGTCGTACCGTTCGGTGGTCCACTGGCTGTAGGGGTCGTAGGTCCAGTCGTCGTCCTTGAACCCCTGCATGTCGCCGCCGGTGACCAGGACCGCGTTTCCCGGGAGCAGGGTCGCCTGGTGGCTCTTGCGGACGGTGGCGAGGCCGGCGGTGGGGGTCCAGCGGTCTGCCGTCGGGTCGTACAGCTCGCAGTGGGAGAGGGCGGCGTGGCTGCCGCGGCCCACGGCGAGGATCCCGCCGACCATCAGGATCCGGCCGTCGTCGAAGCGGACGGCGGGGTGTCCGAAGCGGGCGTCGGTCATCGGCCGGACCGAGGTCCAGGTGCCGGTGCCCGGGTCGTACGCCTCGGCCGACCGCAGCGTGCGGTGGGAGTCCGCCGAGCGGACGGCGGCGCCGCCGGCGACCAGGACCCGGCCGTCGGGCAGGAGCGTCGCGGAGTGGGAGAAGCGCGGCTCGCGCAGCGGCCCCGTGGCGGCCCAGGCGCCGGTGGCCGGGTCGTACACCTCGCACGAACCGAGGCCGGTGGCGGGGACCGGTCCCGGCGGCTCGCCGATCCCGCCGGCCACCAGGACCCGGCCGTCGGCCAGCGGAGTGGTGCTGTGCAGTCGGCGGCCGGTCGACAAGGCCCCGGAGGGGGACCAGGTCCCCGTGGCCGGATCGAAGAGCGCGGTCACGTCGGTGGGAACCCGGCGCCCGTCCTCTCCGCCCGCGAGGAGCACCCGCCCGTCGGTCAGCTGGACGGCGGCGTCCGCCGGTTGCGCCCAGAAGCCGGCGAACGGCATCTCCCCCGCCGGCGACCAGCGGCCCGGCGCCGCCCGCCGCGCGGTGTCCGTGGGAGCGGCCGCGAAGCGCCGGGCCCACCGGCCCGGCTCCGTGAAGCGCCCCGCCCGCCCGTGCGGCTCCGCGCTCACGGGGTGCCCGCCGGATCCGTGGCGGGCTCCACCGCGTACTGCCACACGAGCAGCAGATCCGCGAAGGCGTCCGGATTGAGGCGGCCTTCGTGGAGGAGTTCGGGGGCGAGCGCCGCGATCCCGGCGACGGGTACGGTGACCCGCCACTCCTGGTCGGTCTCGGTCACCGTCCCGTGCACGCCGTCCGCGCCGGCCCGCGGCTGCCCGGCCAGGGCCGGATCCGGTGCCAGTGTGAGGTCGCCGTGCGCGCCGCCCGGCCCGCTCAGCCCGACGGTCAGTCGTCCACCCCCCGGGTAGCAGTCCCGGAAGCGCCTGGAGCCGCCGGGCGCGAGGTCCGTGGAGAGGATCAGGATCAGCTCGGGCCGCTTGAGTGCGGTGGTCCGGTCGTGGAAGAGGTACGGGAAGTGCCTCCTGGAGAGGGTGAAGGAGAGCGTGGCCGGGGTGCCGGCGGGGGTGGCGAGGAAGCGGCTCCACTGGTCGGGGAACTCCCGGCGTGCGCTGAAGTGCCGGTACAGGCCCGTGCCGCCTGCCGTGTGCAGCCACGATCCGAGCGCCTTGTGCAGCTCCGCGACGGCCGCCGCGGCCAGGGTGGCCCCGCCGTCCCTCGCGGTGTAGCGCAGCTGCATGACGACGTCGCTGATCGTCGCGTAGTCGAACTGGCGGAAGGAGTCCGGCAGCGACAGCTGCCACTCCCCGATGGCTCCCGCGCCTTCGAACGGCAGGAACCTCTCGTCGCGCAGCGTGCCGTCGAAGAGTCCGGCGTCGTCCTGTCCGGTGCTGGTCACCACCGACTGCACGGGGCCGATGTGGTCCCGGAAGCGGATGTCTCCGGGCTGGCGGCCGTGCTTGCCGCCGTTCAGCCTGGATTCGAGCCGCACACTGCTCTTGAGCAGGGTGGCGGTGAGGTTCACCCCCGTGTACGGCCCCACGACGCAGGGCACGGTGAAGCTGACCTGCTTCAGGCGGCGCATGTAGTGGCCCGGCGTGTCCAGATCGAACAGCGCCTCGGGGAGCGAGACGTACGCCCTGCCGGTCTCCTTCAGGCTCTGCAGCGCCCCGGGGTCCAGCTGGGCGAGCGAGATCCGCTTGGTCAGCTCCAGTTCGCGGGCGTTGGCCTCGTAGTAGGCCGCGTCCATCCGGTGCAGGTCGGTGAGCAGACGCTCGCCCGCGAGGAGCCCCTTGTGCAGGCTGTCCCAGTGGCCGAAGGAGACGAAGTCGGTCTCGTCGGTGCCCAGTTCGTGGCGCAGGGCCCGCTCGGCGCGCTTGGCCACGTCGTAGGCGAGCTGGTACGCCTGGAAGTAGCTGGTGCCGAGCTGGCCGACCATCCAGTCGTACAGCTCCTGGTTGGTGTACTTGCCGCGCAGCAGCACGTCGGCGTCACGGGAGTTGGTCATCAGGCGTACGTGGCTGTCCACCTCCTTCTGCGCGGCGATCCGGTGGGCGTCGGCGACCTTGATCTGGGCGGCGAACTGCTTGGCCTCCTTGTCGGCCTGCTTCTTCTGGAACTTCCACTCCTCCAGGCGGTGGTCGTATCCGCCGACCGTGGCGGACTGCTGGGCCTGTGAGGCGTCGGCGCTCAGGTAGCCGATGATGCCGTGGGCCATGCCGATCATCGCGTCGGAGAGGTTGTTGCCGCCGAAGGTGACGCCCACCGAGGTGGGGGCGCCGATCTTCAGTTCCGGGATCAGCGACAGATAGCTCGCCAGGGTGTTGATGGTGGCGGAGACCTTCTGGAGCTCGACGGACTGCGCGCTCAGGTCGGCGGCCGTCTTCTCCTTGGCGTTCATCCGGTTCTTGGCCTTGCCGGCGTAGTAGAGCTCCTTGTCCTTGGCGATGGCCTGCGACGCCTCCAGCGCCGTGATGGCTCGCCTGGCCTCCTCCAGCTGCTTCTTGCGGACGTCGAGCGCCGCGTCGAGGGCGGTGTACTCGTGGGTGGACCGCAGCCGCGCCAGCTCCTCCGCGTCGCGCTTCTCCAGCGCCGCGAGCAGCGCCCCGCCGAAGCTCTGCACCTGCTGGGCGAACTCCTTCGCCTTGGCGAGCATGGTGGCGAACCGGTAGTGCGGTACGGGGGCGTTCATGTCCGACAGAACGGTCGACAGGTCGAGGCCGGACGATGCCGCTCGGGCGAGCAGGCCAGGGTCGATCTCCGCCCCGAACAAGGACGTCTGCCGGGTGACCCCTTCGATGTTCTGCCCATGGCGGATCTTGTTCAGCCGGTCGTCGACGGTGTCCCAGTACCCGAGGAGCTTCTCGTTGCGCGGGATGCCGAAGTAGTCGAGCCAGCGCACGTTGACTCCGGGCGCGATGGACTGCGGCGCGTGACGCGGGGCGGGGATCAGATTCTCCGTGGCGGCGACCGCCGGCGCGGGAGGCTGTTCGTTCAGCTCCCGGAAGCTGAGCACGGGCGCGGGCTCCTGCCGCGTCACCTCCTCCGGCCGTCGGCCGAGGAGTTCGGCGGCCAGGACGTACAGCTGGGTGGCCTCGTTGATCGACTCCAGGGTGTCCTCACGGAACAACTGGTCCCCCCAGGCGATGAGGTTGTCCAGGTACTTCATCACCACGGCCTTCTGGTACGCGGTGGTCCGCAGCCGCGCCACGATGTCCGGCTGGAAGGGCTGCCGCAGCCAGGCGTCCACCTTGGCGGCCTCCTTCGTGTTGCCTTCGGCGAGGCGCCGCAGGATCTCCTCGATGCGCTGGTTCTGGTAGCTGTCCGGGGCATCGGGGGCGGTGGAGGTCTCGAAGAAGGGCTTGGTACGCCAGTAGCGCGCGGGGCTCGTCTCGGTGGACCGGTCGGTCGGGTCGAAGATCCGGTGGAACCACCGCTGGGCCTCGGAGAAGCGCTGGTTGGTGGAGAGGCGGCCGGCCATGAGCAGGGGGGCGTGGAAGAAGAGCTCCCAGTTGTAGACGGCGTAGGGCTTCTCGGCCTCGAAATCGACCGATTCGGGTGGGTAGTCCGGCCCGATCACCCGGTAGTGGCTGGGTGAGTAGCGATCCTCGAAGCTCTCGGTGGTGCCCGTCGCCGTGAATCGCGCGGGGTGAAGCTGAAGGTCGCGGTCGTACAGGCCTTCGACGCCGAAAAGGCTCAGTTGTGCTTTGAAGACCTCGGTGAAGGGGTGGTAGTTGGGCGTGAACTCGTAGCGGTAGTACTCGCCGCCCCGCCACCACGGATTGACCAGGTAGGAGCGCTCGCTGTCCGTGAAGAAGAGGACGTTCCGCTGCCATACCTCCGGGTAGTCCTGGTGGGGCGTGACCACGCGGTAGGGCAGGGAAAGCGGAGTCTTCATCAGAACGTCCGGGGCATCGCGCGTGAAGAACCTCCTGTTGAACTCCCCGCCGGACTGGTCCTCGACCCAGCAGTTGTTGAGGATCTTCTGGCCGGGGGGCGGGGTGAAGATCTGGTACTGATAGTCCCCTTCGAAGGCCGTCTGGCCTTCCGGGTCGTTCGGCGGGTACGTGGTGGCCCGGGCTCGGACGGCGGAGAAGCCGAACGGCTCGGCGAGCATGGTGCCGCGGCGCCTGCTCAGCCTGAACCTCCCCCAGATCGTCGAGCGGTAGGACTCGAACCTGCTCGTGTCGGACACATGGAACAAGCGCCCGTAATTGCACCAGACGACCGGTTCCCTGCTGTAGAAGTCCGACCCTGGGACGAACATGTACGGTTCCTTCTCCGCCGGATCGAAGAAGGGCAGCTGACGTGTGTCGGGCTCCCACCCCTCCGGCAGGACGGGATTGGTGCTGAGCGTCTCGCTCGACACCCGCTTCGTCGTCCACTGCCCGCCCCGGAACTCGCTCCAGTTGAGCTGGATCTGCCAGTACCTGGGACTGGGCACGAACTTGTTCTTCTCGGTGCCGTCGGGCAAGGTCTTGATCTCTTGGGGCTGGCCGGCGGGGATGAAGGTCGGCCAGAACGCGTACAGCTGCCTGTCCCACATCCCGAGCGACAGGGCTTCGCCGTCGATGTCGAGGTTGACCTTCTGCCACGGGGTCCAGTAGAGCCGGTTCACCCATGTGCGGAAGTAGTGCGTTCGGGGTGCCGACTCGGTTCGGGCGAGCAGGTAGACCGTCTCACCGCTGAAGTCGATGGGGTCGCCGTTCGGGTCGAAGTCGACGTACACACCACTGGGCTGGAGCCGGGCGACGGCGGCCAGCTCCTCGACGTAGTTCAGCAGCGCCCCCCGCGCCGTCTCGTCGTTCAGGTCCTTCTGCGTCAGGTCCGTCTCCAGCTGACCGAAGAACGGTGACTTGTCGGCCCGCAGCTCCGGCTCGAAGTAGTTCTCCGGGTACAGGAAGATCTTCTGGTTGGCCTCCCACAGCCGGTAGCGCTTCATCCACTCCCACTGCTCCCACAGGTCGGAGTCGGAGGTGGTGACCTGCGGTTCCAGGTTCAGCAGGCAGCGCTGGACGAAGAGCTGGATGCTGTACGCGGCCTGGGCGATGCGGGTGGTCTGCTGACCGGCGCCCATCTCCACGTCGAGCAGGAAGTGGTCGTGCAGCCCGTTCGCGTCCCGCCACCGCGGGGTGGTGCCGTCGAGGGCCGGATGCGCCACGAGGTAGGCCACCAGGGCGGCGCGCCCGCGCTCGCGCAGGGCGTCCTGCATGGGGCCGGCGACCGCGAGCCAGTCGGTGGCGGTGTGCCGGGCCCGGGCGGCGCCCCAGGCGGCCTGGGCGGCCTCGGGGGTGAACTCGGCGCGCAGCCACAGGTTGGCGCGCTCGGCGGAGACGCCGAGTCGGCGGTACATCGCGACGCCGCGCCGGAGTCTGTCGAGGTTGGCGAGGCTGACGAAGCGGTCGGCGATGTTGATCTGGTAGTTGCGGGCGACCATGCTGACGTCGAGGAAGGCCCAGCCGGTCAGGCGGCACAGCTCCCGGATGATCTGGCTGTCGTAGCTTCCGGGGGTGGTGGCGAGTCGGAAGACCGCCGCCAGGGTGGCGATTCCGCCGGGCAGGGCGTCGCGGAGCCGGGCCAGGGCGATCAGCGCGGACAGCCGCAGCACGGGTACGTGTGTGGGCGGGGTGGGCGGGGCCGCGGGCAGCGAGCCGAGGTCGAGCCACTGGCCGACGGCCGCGTACCGGAAGACGAAGGGAAGCTCGTCGGCGGTGAACCGGAGGGTCTTCAGGACGAGGGCGACCCGGTGGACGAGTTCGAGTGCGGTGAACTGGGGACCGAATCCGGTCCGGCTGATCACGACCGCGGGATCGCTGCCGGTGAACGCCGTGTCGAGGAATTCCTCGAACACCGGCTTTCCTGCGGCGCCCGGCAGCCACGTGCCGAGGAGCGCGTCGGCGAGAGCCGGGTCGAGTCCGGCCGCCCGGCCGATCTGCTGGACGACGGCGTCCTTGCTGAGGGTACGGCGCAGATGCGGGGCCAGCCGCTCCAGTACGAGGTGGAAGCGGTCGGCGGGGAGGGTGTCGGGCGCGTCGAACAGGGCGCCGGCGTCGGCCGCGACGAGGAAGGTGTTGGCTGACTCGGGAGCCGCTTCCTGGGCGGTGACGAGACCGTCGACCGCGGCCACGAGGACGGCGTCCGCCCCCGGCGCCTGCTTCAGCAGGCTCACCTCGGCCTCGCCGAGGTAGCCGCGCGACCGCAGAGCCTGGGCGGTCACGTCGTGGAAGACCTTCCCGGACAGTGCCGGGGGGACGGCGTACCCGGTGGGCAAGGCGGCGAGAGGGGCTGCGAACACGGGGATCCGCAGGGCCTTCATCCGGGCGGTGACGAACCGGCGCGGCCCCTGGTACAGCGCCTCGACGGCAGTCCGGAATGCGGTGCCCTCCGGGCCGGTGGGGGCCAGGGCGAGCAGGAGTCGGTGCTGGACGTCGTTCATCGGGCCGGTGAACGACAGCCGCCCGCCCTGTCCCGGTTCTCCCGGCTGTCCCGGCTCGAAGCGCACCGGCAGGTCGACGGGCAGCGACACCCCGGCGGGCAGGGCGGCCAGAGGGGCCGTGTACACGGCTGTGCCCGCCAGGGCGGCCACCGCTTCCTGGACCAGGGTGGCGTCCCAGCCCATGAGGGCCAGGTTCCTGCGGGTCAGTTCCCCCCTGTCGTCGGCGGTTCCCCGGGTCTGCTGCTGGACGGCCTGGAGAGCGGTGCGCAGGGAGGAGAGCGCGGAGACGAGTGCGGCGTCGTCCGGGACGGGCCCGTCGAGCGGGGGCCTGCGTGCGTCGAGGACGGCCTCGATGTCGACGGCGCGGAAGCCGGCTCCGGCGAAGGTCTCCATGAGGTCGACGAAGCGCCCGAGAACACCCATCTCGGAGGCGGCGGGCAGCAGCGGCAGTCCGGCCGCGGCCTCCGTCCCCGGGGGCCGCATCCGGTCGCCGGCCGCGGGTTCCGTCTCGGCGGACACGGACACGGAGGCCGAGGCGACCAGGTGGGACCAGGGGTTGGCGCCGCTGCGGGGCGCCAGCCTCAGCAGGTCGACGATGGGAAGCGAAAGGGTTCGGGCCAGGGTCACCACGCAGCTGAGGACCGTCAGGTTGACCAGGTTGAGGGACTTGCTACGAAGGGGGGTGTCAGGCCCGGTCACCAGCTCGGCCAGCTCGGCGTCGGTGACCTGGAGCGCGGCGAGCAGGGCGGCCGATACGGCGGGGGTCTCCAGGCTGCCGACGACCTTCAGCTCGCTGCGGTCCGCGTCCAGCTCGAAGGGGCTCGGGACGCCGGGCTGCGGGCTGACCACCGCCGGGTCCAGGAACAGCCGGTCGTACAGCGGCGGCTGCTCGTCGGAGGGGTACCGGTGGGTGTCCAGCGGCCGGCAGAAACCGAGGACCCGGTCCACCGGCAGGTCCAGCCGGTCGCTCATGGCGCGGACGGCGGCGACGGACCGCAGGGTGAGCGCGTCGAGACGGCCGTCGTTGTTGGATCCC
Source organism: Streptomyces sp. CB02980 (assembly GCF_014451325.2). Lineage (GTDB taxonomy): Bacteria > Actinomycetota > Actinomycetes > Streptomycetales > Streptomycetaceae > Streptomyces. Next base: position 90,297 of record NZ_JACSCH020000019.1, read on the forward strand.
TGGATCAGGCGGTCGAGCTCCCGCGGCTCCACGCCCAGGGCGTGCTGGAGGCGGACGAAGCGGTGGAGCCGTTCCAGCAGGGAGGCGTCGAGGCCGGAGAGGGTCATCTTGTCGGTGTCGTTCGGGAACCTGGCGTCGGGGACGAACCGCACCACCCCGCCCGGGTCGACGAAGCGGGTCTCCAGCACGGCCGCGAGCTCCGTGAAGCGCAGTCCGGCGGTGTCCAGGAGCGCGCGGACGTGGGTCATGGCGTCCGTCAGCGCCGCGTCGGTGGTCGCGGCGGGCCGCCCGTAGAACTCCGCGAGGGTACGCGGTGGGGTGAGCGTCTCACCGGCGATGATCTGCTGCGACACCTTGGAGAGGCCGAGCCGGGCCGCCGTCAGGAGCCGGTCGAAGTCGGTGGGGTGGGTGGTGTCGTAGCAGAGGTCGAGGACGAGGGCCTCGCGGGTGACTCCCAGGTGGCCGAGGTAGGTGGTGGTCTGCTCGCCCCAGAGGTCGAAGGGCAGCTGCCACGGGTGGACGGCGGTGCGCAGCGTGTCGTACGCACCGGTGTTGACGTGCTGGGGCTGCACGCGCAGTTCGTCCGGGCCGCCTCGGCTCTGGCGTTCGGCGGCCGGGACCGCCGTCCCCGGGGAGACGGCGGATTCGAGCACCTCGTTGACGAGGTCCACGTACGGGAGGGTGAACTCGGTGTTCTCCTTGCTGAGTTCGACGTCCCACAGGTCCCGCCGCCGGCCGTGGAGCACTTCGGCCACCGGGCCGCAGCGGGACTCCCCGGTCTGCTCGCCTCCACCGAGCCTGCGCAGGTAGTACAGCAGGTCCACGAGGTACGCCGCCTGGCTGTACACCGAGCGGCTCTCCTCGACCGGCGCGTAGTCGGCCGAGCCGAACAGGTCCTCCCAGTCGGGGATCTGCGCGGTCTGCGGCTGGATCGCGGGGAGCCAGGGCACGTCGAACTGGCCCGCGGTCCGCAGATCTGCGACGAGGTTGACCGCCTCGGCGTGCACCTGGGTGGCCCGGGCGTGGATGGCGCGGGCCTCGGCCTCGTCGACGTCGCCCGACACCTTGCGGACGAAGTCCGAGGCTCCGATTCCCGCGACGGCGTAGGACGAGTGGAAGCCGCTGTCCCGCAGGGCCTGCATCGCCTCGAAGCGGGGGGCGATCTTGAACGTCCGTTGCAGCACGGCCAGTTCGCGACGCTCCTCGGGGTCCGGGACCGTGGTGGCGTCGACGGGGGTGGCCGTGAGGTCGAAGTCGGGGTTCGCGGCCAGGAAGCGGGTGGCGGGGGCCTCGGCGTGCTCCGGGTGCGCGACGAGCCGGAAGGCGAGGTGGGCGGTGGGATACGCCGTGGCCACCCGGGTGCGGATGCCTTCGGCGTACTCCTGTACGGCGTCACGCCCCTGGCCCCCGCCTCCCTCGCTCGCGTTCTGCGCCGTCTCGGCGATCCGGTGGTCGCGAGGGCGCCGTACGGAGGTGGGGCCGGGGGGCTGCACGGAGCCTGGGCCGGTCTCCGGCACCGGCCCGGTCTCCCGCACCGGCCCGGGCACGGCCTCCGGGACTCCGCCCGCCTCGGCGACCAGATCGGCCCAACGGCCGTCCAGGCGGACGAGGTCCCGACGATGGGTGAACTCCCCCGTGTCGAATCGCGCCAGAAGCGCCTTGACCAGCGGCGGGTTGTCACCGGTGAGCCGCCCGAGCTCCAGAGCCAGGTCCAGCCGTTCGGCGTGACCGTCGAGTTCGCCGGCCAGGCTCGCGGGCGTACCGGTGCGGTCCAGGTGGGCGCTGTACAGCCGGGCTCGGGCCTCCGGTTCGGGTACCGCCAAGGCGAAGATCCGCGCGAGCGGGGAGGGCACCACGCCGTTCGCCCCGCCCGGCGCCGTGGGTGCCGCGCCGTCCGGCGTGGCCGCGTGGACCCCCTCGGCGGCCTCGGCGGCCTGGAGTTCCCGGACCCGCAAGGCCGTCATGAACTCCGCTGCTCCGTCCGCCGCGGAGATCATCCCTCCCTCAGCCGCGGCGGCCAGCGCGGCCGAGGCTTCCGAGACGCTGCGCTGGGCGAGGGCGGCCAGGTCGGCGGGCAGTCCGCGGGTGAACAGCCCGAAGTACCGCTCGGCCGGAAGCCCGGTGCTCCGCTCGTGCCGCGCGGCTTGCGCGGCATGCGCGATCTCCTGCGCGCTGTGGCCGGTGGCGCGGGAGAGATAGGCAAGCTCGTGCCCGTCCTCCGGGTCCTCGTCGACCTCCGCGAGGCCCACGCCGTCGAGGTGCGCGCCGACTGCGCTCAGCAGGGCCTCGTAACGGTTCGGCCCGCTGCCGGGCAGCCGCAGGTCGACCGTCTCTCCCGCCTCGGCGAAGGACCGTACGGTCCGCGTCGTCCGCCCGTCCAGGGTCGCGGCGATCACCAGCTCCGCGGCGGTGTCCGGCAGCCGGCACTCCAACCGGTACGCACCCCCGTCGCCGGTCCGCGTCTCGCCCAACGGCTCCGTCGAACGCAGCCGTCTCGCCGACACCAGGACCACGGCCTCCGCCACAGGCGTGCCGTCCTCCCGGAGCACTCGGCCCTGAACGGTCACGAAACGGGGGGCGACTGCACTGGTCATGGCCTCACCTGATGACGGGGTTCTTCGCCTTCTGAGCCGGCGTTCTCCGCTCGGGAGCATAGCGACGACCTACCCCAGATCATCTCGATCCGGCTTCAAACCCCTCATAGAGCCGAATTAGGGTCACAACCCCTTGTCCGCTACGCGCCCTCGCGCCCCTGCCGATTGCTCCCCGCGTCCGGGAACGGAGACACCCCGAGGGGATTCCTCCGGACATCCGTGGTCGCGGCACGGGTACGCCACGACCACAGGACCCACCCGGCCGAGCCGTCAGAACGCGAAGGCCGCCCCTCCGTTCAGGCTGACACCCATGGTGCAGGCGTTGCCGAACGTGTACTGCCACGAGGTTCGGGCCCCCTCCCACACGCCGTCCACGGTGACGGTGACCGGGTCGAAGTGCTGCGGGCACATCCGGTCCGGGGCCGGTAAGGCCAGCAGCCCCTCGAAGGCGCCGCCCTGGGAGCCGGCCTTGAGCTCGGCGCAGGCGGCCTCGGGTGCCGGGTGCGTTCCATCGGCGGTCGGCGCGCAGCTGAGCGTGACCGCACGCAGGACGGTGGCCGCACTCGCGTCGGCGCCCTTGCTGATGCTCAGCACGACGGCGGAGGGGGTGTACAGGCTGTCGGTCCGGGCTTCCGCGACAGCGGTGGTGCCGACGAGACAGAGGAGAGCGGACGCGGAGACCGCAGCGAAACGATGAAGCATGACGGGAACTCGCTTTCAATTCGAAGGGTTGAGGCGTCATCTACCTTTCGATCACCACCTCACTTGCGCTTCGGAGTGTGTCTGACACGCAGAGCGACCGCATCTTCGCGGTCGCTATCCGGACAGATGGGCCCGCATACCGTTGATCGAATGAACGTTCAGCAGGTCAGGGCCCGCCCTGGACGACTCCGCCGCGACCCCGTACCCGCTCGCCCCGGCCCCCTGGCGGCTGCCGGCCTGCGCAAGGACGCGTCAGGTTTACCGACCGGTCGTTCAGTACGGCCGATTAACGACGCTCACCGGGGCCCAGCGCGGAGCCCACCTTCGCCGCACTGCCCCAAATGAGAGATATGACGCATACCGGTATGTTCGTGCAGGAGGCCCGTGGGCAGACCCGCACGGGTCATCTCATCGGTACATCCGGGCGGAGGAAAACCGTGGGAACGGTCACTGCACAAGACGGCACCAGCATCTTCTACAAGGACTGGGGGCCACGCGGCGCACAGCCGATCGTGTTCCATCACGGCTGGCCTCTGAGCGGTGACGACTGGGACAACCAGATGCTCTTCTTCCTGGAGCACGGCTACCGCGTCATCGCCCACGACAGGCGCGGGCACGGCCGTTCCGGCCAGAGCGCGACCGGCCACGAAATGGACACCTACGCGGCCGACGTGGCAGCGGTGACCGACGCACTGGACCTGCGCGATGCCGTCCACATCGGCCATTCGACCGGGGGCGGAGAAGTCGCCAGGTACGTCGCCCGCGCCAAGCCGGGACGGGTGGCGAAGGCCGTGCTCGTCGGGGCGGTCCCGCCCATCATGGTCAAGTCCGACGCCAACCCGGGCGGCTTGCCGATCGAGGTCTTCGACGGCTTCCGGGCCTCGCTCACCGCCAACCGCGCCCAGTTCTACATCGACGTTCCGGCAGGGCCGTTCTACGGCTACAACCGCCCCGGCGCCGAGGTGTCCCAGGGTGTGATCGACAACTGGTGGCGACAGGGCATGAACGGCGCTGCCAACGCCCACTACCACTGCATCAAGGCGTTCTCCGAAACGGACTTCACCGAGGACCTGAAGCAGATCACGGTGCCTGTTCTGGTCGCCCACGGCACCGACGACCAGATCGTCCCCTACGACGACTCGGCGCCTCTCTCGGCGAAGCTGCTGCGCAACGGCAGGCTGAAGAGCTACGAGGGCCTCCCCCACGGGATGCTGACCACGCATCCCGACACCGTGAACCCCGACCTCCTCGCGTTCGTCAAGGAGTGAAGGAGCGAGACCGCCAGGGGTAGCCGTCGCTCTCCGCGGGTCGGCCGAAGGTCGAGACCAAAGTCTTACTCGTCCGGCCGACTCGGAGACTCTCGGCCGATGTCCGGCCCGGTACCGGCCTGTGATGCTGAGCAGGAGAGCTACCGGGCCGGACCCTCGTGAGGGGACGGAGACCGAGAGAGTGAGAGCGACGATGGTCAAGCAGGAACCCCCGGTCACCGTGCGACTGCCCGAGGCATGGCTGTGGGCCGTCATCCTGATCGGGGCCGTGCTCGGCGTCGGTGCGGCGTTCGCCGTGGGCCCGATCGCCGACTGGATGATCCGCCTCTTCGACGGTGCACCGGGCCCGCTCAAGCTGGTGGCCGCACTGCCGCTCGTATGGGCTGTGCCGGCACTGACGCTCGTCGGCGCGTTGGCCGGGGCATGGGTGGCGGGCGTCTGGCGCGCGGAGAATCCCGTGGTCGAGGTGGGTGCCGACAGCATCGTCGTCCATGACGGCGGCGGGGGTCGCCACGTCGAACGGGCGCAGCTCGCCGAGGCGTTCACCGACGGCCGCGATCTGGTGCTGCGTGGCGCCGACGGTGGGGAGCACGTCCGTACCCGGGTCGACAGCGGCCTGGCGGAACGCCTGCGGTCCGCGTTCGAGCAGCACGGCTACCCCTGGCGCGGCACCGTCGACCCGCACGAGTCCACCTACACCGTCTGGGTCGACAACGCGCCGGACCTCGACGAGCGCACCCACGCGTTGCTGAGGAAACGCCAGCGGGCGATCGCCGACGACCGGACGGGTGCTGCCGACGGGGCCCGCGAGGAGTTGCAGGCACGAGGCGTCAGCGTGAGGGATCGCGGCAAGGCCCAGCAGTACCGCAAGGTGTGAACCCGCGGGCTCAGGGCTGAGAGGTGGCGACCTTGATCCCGAAACCGATCAGGACGACGCCGGTGATGCGGTCCAGGGCACGTCGTACCGGGGGCTTCTCGAAGAGGGATCGCGCCCTGGCCAGCACCATCACGTAGCTGCCGAGCCAACTGAGCGTGAGGGCCGCGTGGATGAGGACCAGCAGGGTCATCCCGAGACGTGGTGAGACCCCGGACGGCGCGAGGGCGGGCAGCAGTCCCGTGTAGAAGACGGCGATCTTCGGGTTGAGGACATTGCTGACCAGCCCGGTGCGCCACGGATCGCCGACCGGGGAGGGAGCATCGGCCGCCGCGGCCACGGCGCGACCGCGCCGGCTCTGCCACAGGGCCTGGACCCCGAGGAAGCCCAGATAGGCCGCGCCGACGAGCTTGACGACCGTGTAGGCCGTTGCGGACGCCGCGAGAACGGCGGCCAGTCCGACGACGGTGAGTGTGCCCCAGATGAGCAGCCCCGCCGTGATGCCGCCGACCGTGCGCAGGCCGTCCCGCCAGCCGGACGCGATGGCTCGCTTCGTCACCACCGCCATGTCCGGGCCGGGGACCAGGGTCAGAACCGCGAGCACACCCGTGGCCGCGAGGAGCTGAACGAACATGGGCTCAGTTTCGCATCCCACCGTGGCGATGCTCGCTGCCGAAGAGCCGAGCCGGCTCACTGCGCGGGGGCTTCGCGCCGGCACGCGGCGGCATGGTGTCGACAATCGCGTGGCTGCCTTTGCGCCGTCAGCTGCCGTCGCGCCGTCAGTCAGCCGCCTTCCGGCAGGTACCAGCGGTGGGGTCGGATGAGCTGCTGCAGGCTCTCCGGTCCCCAGGATCCCGGGGCGTACGGCTCGACCGGCGGTGGGGACTGCAGCAGGGGGGCGGCCACCTCCCAGAGACGTTCGATGCCCGCGGCGTCGGTGAAGAGGGACTGGTCACCGAGCATCGCGTCCAGGATGAGGCGCTCGTAGCCCTCCAGTGCGTGGTCCTGGGTGAAGGAACCGGCGTAGTCGAAGACCATTTCGGCTTGGGCCAGGCGCATGTCGGGGCCGGGCTGTTTGGCGAGGAAGCGTGCGGTGATGGTTCCGGGGTCGTCGAAGTCGATGACCAGTTCGTTGTGGCGGCCGTCGGCGGATTCCTGGGCAGCCAGCGGGAACATGCGCATGGGCGGTTCGCGGAAGCCGAGGGTGATGACGTGGCGGCTCTCGGCGAGGGCTTTGCCGGAGCGGAGGTAGAAGGGGACGCCTGCCCAGCGCCAGTTGTCGATCTCGAGGCGCAGGGCTGCGAGGGTCTCGGTGTCGGAGGCCGGGTCGACTCCCGCTTCGTCGCGGTAGCCGTCGTACTGTCCGCGGACCACCCGGGCCGGGTCGAGGGGGCGGAGGCTCTGGAAGACCTTGTCCTTCTCCGCGCGCAGGGAGTTCGCGTCCAGGGTGGCCGGCGGTTCCATGGCGATGAACCCGAGGAGCTGGAACAGGTGCGTGACGATCATGTCGCGGAAGGTGCCGGTGCCTTCGAAGAAGTGGGCCCGGCCCTGGATGTCGATGTGTTCGGGGACGTCGATCTGCACGTGGCTGATGTGGTCGCGGTTCCAGACCGGTTCGAGGAGTCCGTTGGCGAAGCGCAGGGCGAGGATGTTGTCGACGGACTCCTTGCCCAGGAAGTGATCGATGCGGAAGACGCGGGATTCGTCGAAGACGGTGTGGATGGCCTGGTTGAGGGCACGGGCGGAGGCGAGGTCCGTGCCGAACGGCTTCTCCACGATCACGCGGGCGTCCTGGGCGAGCCCGGCGGCACCGAGCATCTGCACGACCGAGGCGCATGCCTGCGGCGGTACGGCGAGGTGGTGGAGGAGTCGTGGACTGCCGCCGATCTCCCGCTGGGCCTCTTGTACGGCGGCGATGAGCGGGCCGGGGTCTTCGGGGTCGGCGGCGCCGAACGTCAGCCGGCTCTCGAAATCCCGCCATTCCCGGCCCTCGGGCTTGGTCCGGCCGAACTCGGCGACCGCCTCGTGCGCGTGTTCGCGGAACGCGTCGTCGCTGAGGGCGACCGCGGCGGGGGCTGATCCGATGATCCGGTGGCGGTCGGGGAGCAGTCCTGCTCTGGCCAGGTGGTACAGGCCCGGCAGGAGTTTGCGGCGGGCGAGGTCGCCGGTGGCGCCGGAGATGACGATGACGTGGTCGTCGGGGGTGGGCCCGCCGGAGCTGGGGGGTGTGGCCACGTCGGATCTTCCTTTCGCCACGGCCGCGGAGAGCGCCGTGCATGGCGGAGTGGACCTTGCCGGTGAACTGTCAGGGGTGGCGCACCCGGCGGAGGAAGGCCCGGTTCAGGTCGCGCCAGGGCTCGAAGAACCGCGGTGCCGGGGAAGGATCGGTCGGGCCCGGCCCCGTCGGCGGCTCAGGCGTGGGATACGACAGCCACGGGGCAGGCGACGTGATGGAGCGCTGCCTGGGTCACGGCGCCGATGTGCGTGCCCGCCACGGCCCGCCGCATCCGGCGGCCCACCACCAGCAGTCCGGCGCCGGAGGCGGCATCGAGAAGACTGCTGCCGGGCCTGTCGTGGACGACCTCCTCGGTGACGTCGACCTGCGCGAACTGCGTCCTGTGGCGTTCCGTGGCGGCCGACAGCGCCGTTCGCAGGCTCGCGGCCGCTTCGGATCCACCCGCGCCGTCGCGGTGGTGCGGCAGGGTGGAGTGCCAGGCCGACACGATGTGCAGGGGGACCTCCCGGCGGGCCGCGAAGTCGAAGGCGAAGCCCAGAAGCTCGTCCGCGGGGTGTCGCACGTCCAGACCGAGGACGACCCGCTCGTCGCCGCCCGGACTGTTGCCTTCTCGTACCAGCACCGCCGGGCGTTCCGCCGCGGCCAGGACCTCCTGGGCCACATGGCCGGAGACGTATCCGGAGCCGTTGCCCGCGCGGTGCGAGCCCAGAACCAGCAGTTCGGCATCGGCTGAACGGGCCAGCAGAAGCCGGGAGGGGGCGTCCTCGGTCTCCTCGGTGGCGGTGACGACATCCGGGTGGCTCGTGCGGGCGCGCTCGCTCGCCTCCGCCAACAGAGCCCTCGCCTGCTCCGTACGGACGTCCCGTGACTCCCGCACGGCGGCGACCTGGTGCTCCGGCCACAGCGACGCGTTCACCAACTGAAGCCCGGCCCCGCGCGACGCGGCCTCTTCGGCTGCCCAGTCGACCGCCGCCAGGCTCCCGCTGGACCCGTTCACTCCTACTGCGATCTGCTTCATGGGGCCACTCTGGAGCCGCCGCGGGAGTCCGGCACTCCCCGGCAGGCCGACCGGGCGACCGGGGCCGGGCGACCGCACGACCGCACGTGGTCCCGTGTTCATGGAGGTGAACCCTTCGGGGAGCGTCAGCGTGGCGCGGCGGGCTCCTCGCGGGGTGGAAGAGCCGCCATCGCCCACCGGATCGTCCCCGTCAGCGCCCGTCCGGACAGTCGTACCAGCTCTTCCGGCAGGTACGGCGCTGTGTGGAGGCCCAGCAGCGTGCGGGCCCACGGCGGCAGCAGCCGGACCGCGTTCGAGGCGAGTACGGCGTAGGGGCCGCGGGCGACCCACGGCAGCGGAGGTTCGCGGAGTACGAAACGGGCCGCGTCCCGGGCCTGCGACGTGGCGCGCAGTTCGGGACGGTAGCGCGCCAGCCGGGCCGCGAGGGCGGTGCGGTCGCGCGGCGGATCGGGGACGCCGAGGGCGTGGGCGACCCGAGCCGCGTCGGCGATGTACGCGTCGCAGCCGGCGCCGTCCAGCGGGCCGGCCCCGAAGCGCTGGTGTGCGCGCAGGAAGCTGTCCACCTCCGCCACGTGCACCCAGCACAGCAAGTGCGGGTCGGCAGCGTGGTAGGGCTCGCCGGCGGGGGTGGTACCCCTGATCCGCTCGTGCACCTCACGGACGTGGTCCACGGCGCGCTGGGCGTCCTCGGCGGTGCCGTAGGTCGTGAAGGCGAGGAAGGTGCTGGTCCGCTGGAGGCGTCCCCAGGGGTCGCCCCGGAAGCCGGAGTGCCCGGCGACCGCGGCCATCGCGAGCGGGTGCAAGGACTGCAGGAGGAGCGCGCTCAGGCCGCCGATGAACATGGACGCGTCCCCGTGGACGGTGCGGATGGCCCGCTCGGGGCCGAACCAGCGCGGGCCGGGGGCGCCGTGGATACGGGCCCGGTTCTGCGCTCCCGAGGGTCCGGCGACGTGGCTGAACAGGCTGGTGCCGACCCGCTCGCGCAGGCCCGGACCCGACTTCTCGGACAGGTTCACGCTTCCATCGTCGCGCGCGGGCGCACGGAACGGGAGAGTCGCCGGTCCGCCCGGCCGCCGCGGGTCGGTACGCCGGTGCCGTACCGACCCGGGGACCACGGCCTCGGAGCGGGAGCGCACCGGACGGAAGCACGTCGCGGATCCGGTCACTCCGGCCCTCCGTCGGCCGGTGGGAGGAGAGGCCCGAGGGGGCCGAGGTCGAGGTTGAGGTCCTGGAGCGTGTAGCCGTGCTCGGCGCAGAGGTCACTCAGCGCGTCGTGCAGCGCCATCAAGGTGGCGCCCAGCTCTTCCTCCTGGTCGTCGGTGAGGTCGCCGGCGTCGACGCGCCGCAGCGCCTGTCTCTCGATGAGCTGGCGCAGGAGTTCCACGACGGTGAGGACGAGTTTGAGGAGGTCCTCCTCGACCGACTCGTGGTCGGTACGGATTCTGCGCGCGGCGCGGCTGGGTGTGTCGGCGGGGGCGGGCGGCGCCTGCACGAGGCGGAACGCGTCGCCCAGGGCACCGCCGATGCCGTCCAGGGGCGGAGACGGGTCCGGAACGCCGTTGCGCTCTCCGGGCGCCGGGCCGGACCCGGTCACGCCTGCCTCCGGGCGGACGGCCCGAGCGGATCCGCATCGGAGCCGACGGACACGATCAGAGCACGGAGAGAGACACGGACCAGATCGATGTCGGCGATCGAGATCACGATGTCCCCGGAGAGCACCACACCGCCGCTCAGCAATCTGTCGAGCAGGTCGATGAGGGCGACCTGGCGGCCGGGGAGAGGCTCGCTGGGGTGGGCGATGCTCATCGCGCCGGTCCGTCCCGTGCGGCATCCTCCCGGGGAGGCTCGGACGGCGTCGGCGGCATGGCGAAGGAGTACGGGGCCCACGGGCCGGTCACCTCGACGCGTACGCCGTCGAGGTCTGCCGCCACTGCGGCGAGCGCGGCGCGGAAGCTCTCGATCCGTTCGTCCGGGACGAGGTAGGCGTCGTTGAGGACGTTCTCCTCGGGCCCCGCCAGTGCGCCGCGTTGGGCGGGATGGCGTACACGGTGCGTACGGAACCGGGTGACGAGTGCGTCGATACGCTGCGCGGCCTCCTGGGCGTTTCGGTAGTGGTCCTCCCTGACGCTGTGCTGGGCCCGACGGCGCTGGAGGTAGGCCTTGCCCGGACTGAGCGTGCCGGTGGTCCCGGCGCCGTCGGCGCCACGGTCCTTCGGGCGCCCGGCGGCGCCGATGTACAGCTTGACGCCCCATTCGCTCCGGTCACGGAGCAGGGCGATCCTCTCGGCGAAGGCCTGCCGCTGAGCGGCCAGCGCCTCCTGGGCGCGTTCGTCGTCCTGGTAGAGGGTCGCGAGCCGCAGCGGGAGGACGGTGTCCTGACGGGAGATCGCCTGCACCACCTCGTGGTGGGCGCGGGCGATGTCCTCCAGCCATTCCAGGTCCTCGAAGCGGGCCTTCAGCGTCCGTTCGTCGAACTCGCGCGATGCCACCCGGCTGATGACGAACGCGACGGGGGACGAGGGGGCTTCGCCCTCGGCGGGCGCGTCTTCACCGAGGAGGGACACGGCCGCTCCCGACACTCCACGGACGCCTTCGACGGCTGTCCGTACTCGCCCAGTGTCGGGTACCACCGCGTAGACGTAGGTGAGGTCCTCGGCGTCGGTCATGTGCTGCGCCTTCGTCGTGCCGCCCCTCGGCGGGGAGTCGACCCTTCGTCCTCGTCCAGGTCGAGGTCCTGGCCCATGTCCGGCTCATCCGCCTCGAGTTCATCCAGCTCCGGTTCGCCGTCCCGCTCACGGCGCCGGAGCGACTCCGGGTGCCGGGAGTCGTCGCCGATGGCCGCGCCGCGCTTCAGCTCCTCCAACTCCGCGCGGAGTCGGCGGTTCTCCTCCGCCAGCGGCCCCCCGCTGTGCTTCGAGGAGAGCGAGGGATCGTGCTCCCACCAGTCGATGCCCATCTCCTTCGCCTTGTCCACGGAGGCGACCAGGATCCGCAGCTTGATCGTCAGCAGTTCGATGTCGAGCAGGTTGATGCGGATGTCTCCGGCGATGACGATGCCCTTGTCCAGGACGCGTTCGAGGATGTCCGCCAGGTTCGCGGAGGAACTCGGCCCGTACGGCACCGGCGCGGCTCTGGAAGGTGCGCTCCCGAAGCGGTCGGGCAGGGGGTCAGACACGGCAGTGGTCCTCGATTCCCCGTCATGGCGTCTGCGTGCGGTGGGCGGTGATCTCCTCGAGCCGGTCGAGCAGCTCGTCCTCGCGGTACTCGAACGTCTCCTCGTCGATCTCCCCCCGCACCAGCCGGTCCTCGAGTTCCGCGAGCTCTCTCCAGATGGGAGCCGGGTCGTAGTACTCCTCCTCGGCCCTGTCCAGGACTCTCTGGGCGACCCAGGTCACTCCGCGCACCGGCGCGAGGGGAAGCGTGAGCAGGGATGTCAGCAGTCCCATCGTTTCCCTCCTTCCGGGTCACTCCACGAAGCTGTACGGCGGCAGCGGGCCACTCAGCCGGAACTCGACACCGTCCCCGATCTGGCGGGCGAGGTTCGCCTCCGCCGTCCGGAACTCTTCCTGCCGGTCGTCGGGGACCAGGAGTGAGAAGTTGAGGAAGTCCGCTCCGGACGCCTGCCGGACGGTGTGTTCCCGAGCGAACGGCACCAGAGTCTCGACAAGTCCGGAGGCCAGGGCATCCTGCCGTTCCTGCACCTGCGCCGCGATCAGTTGGCCGAGGGCCATCGGGAGCTGGGGATCCGGGTCCCCGGTGCGCATGCGCTCGTTGAGTTCGCGCGCCTCGGGGGTCTCGCGCAGGATCTGCCGCAGGAGCTCCTCCTCGTCCTGCGACGCTCTCACGTGGTACTCGGCACACCCGCCGAGCCTTTCCAGGTTGGCGAGATAGCCGTCGGCGTTCTTCAGCAGCACCTGTTCTACGGTCGACTCGTCGGCGGCCGTGTAGCCGAACTGCAGGGGCAGGACGGGGCCGCCGCGCATCAGGTGCTCCTGCACCTCCTGATGAATCGACAGGTCACGCCGCTTGGGCCGGATCTTCTCGGAAATGTCGCTGACCACGGCACACAGAGGCCCGGAGACAATGCCGCGCACGGAGGCCGGCTCGGAGCCGACACCCGACAGGTCGTCGATGTCGAGGGGGTGGTTCTCCGCGGTGATCGCATAGACGTACAGGGCCATCGGTCACTCCTTCTCGCGTCGTGACGAGCGTCGGGCGGCGGGCCGTCGACGTCGGGGCGCGGGTTCCTCCTCTTCCTCCTCCTCGTCCGGCTCCTCGTCGTCACGGGACTTCCCGGTCAGGGAGTCCGTCACGGCCTCGACCGCACCGGTGAGCGCGCCCTTGGACTTGCCGCGGGCCCCGCCCTCCACCATGCCGCCGACCACTTCGGGCAGCTGCGCCGGAGCCTTGCGGCCGGCTTCGAGATCGAGCCTGTTGCACGCCTCGGCGAAGCGGAGGTAGGTGTCCACGCTGGCCACCACGATCCGGGCGTCTATCTTGAGAATCTCGATCCCGACCAGTGACACGCGCACGAAGACATCGATCACCAGACCGCGGTCCAGGATGAGTTCCAGGACGTCGTAGAGGCTGCCTGTGGAGCCGCCACCGCCCCTGCTGAGGGCGGCACTGCCGCTCTGCGGCACCATGGTCATGGCGCCTCCTTCCACGGCCGAACGGACTCAGAACGGCCGATCGATCATTCCTCGGTTGTAACGGCGGGTTCGTTCGAAGGAGATCAGCGTGCCGTCCCCGTCCAGGGAGACCTTGTAGCTGGCCAGCACGCTCGTCGTGTCGGGGATCCGCTCCAGTTCCAGCACTTCCACCTGCGCCTCCCACCCGTCGTCGGTGGGCTTGAGCGAGGAGACGGACTCGGGAATTCTGCCGAGCAGTTTCGCGAGTTGCTCGGTGGCCGCGGCCATGGCCGAGCCCGCGTCGGGGGCCTTCTGTCTGCTGGACGGCGGTTTCCGCCGAGCAGGCGAGCGTCTCTCACCGGCGGGGTGCGAGGCACCCCGCCGCGGGCGATCCGGATCCACTGAGTCCATGACACTTCCGCAAGACGCATAACAGCTTAAGGCTAGAATGTCACTTTATAGGGATATATGCCATGTCCGGGAGAGCAGGCGTGCCCCCACCGCCCCGGCGGGGCGTCCGGACGCGTTCTGCAGCGGACGCGCCACTTGATCCAGGGCGTTCCGCATCGAGCAGCGGAACGGCCGCAGCGCCCGGTGAAGGGACAGGGGTCATGGAGGACACGACCAAGATCGCCCTGGCAGCCGCAGTGGCAGGCGGTTACGTACTGGGACGGACGAAGAAAGCTCGCCTCGCGTTCACCGTGGCGACGTACCTCGCCGGCCGACGCTTCGGTCTCGAGCCGGGACAACTCTTGACGCAGGGACTGAGCAAGCTCAAGGACGTACCCCAGTTCGCCGAGATGGGCGAGCAGTTGAGAGGTGAGGCCCTGGACGCCGGTCGCCAGGCCTTCACCGCAGCGGCCAACCGCAAGTTGGCCGACCTCGCCGACTCCCTCCACGAGCGGACACTCGCCATCGGCAGCGGCAGCGGCGGGGACCAGGAGGACGAAGAGGAACCCGAGGACACGGACGAGAGGTACGACGACGAGGACGACGAATGGGAGTCCGAGGAAGAATCCGAGCCCGAGTACGACGAGGCCGGTGAGGACGAGGACACGGGGGAGGAAGAACCCGAGGAGGAGGAACCCGAGGAGGAGGCCGAGGAACCCGAGGAGGAGGAAGAACCCGAGGCCGAGCCGGAGGAGCAGCCACGCAGGCGCCGCGCCTCCCGCCCGTCGTCCCGCTCACGATCAGAAACCACCGGATCCTCCCGTACCCGCAAGGCCCCCCAACGACGCAGTACGACATCACCTGCCAAGAAGGCGAGCCCGGCCAAGAAGGCGGCGTCGTCGAGAACGACGACGGAGGGCACCCCCCGGAAGCGGTCGGCGACGAGCCGGAGCGCGGCGAAGAAGACCGCCCCGGCCAAGAGGGCCCCGGCGAAGAAGGCCGCTCCCGCCAAGAAGGCCGCTCCCGCCAAGAAGTCCACAACCGCCAAGAAGACCGCCGCCGGGCCGGCGAAGAAGACGACCGCAGCACGCAAGCCGGCCGCGAAGAAGGCGGCAGCACGCAAGCCGGCGGCCAAGAAGACGTCGGCCAAGAAGACGCCGGCACGCAAGCCCTCGACGCGGAGGTAGGTCATGGCATCCGAAGGCCGAAACCGCGACCGAGACCGAGACCAAGGCCGCGACCAAGACCAAGACCGCGACGGCACCGAGAAGTCCGGATCCGGTCTGGACAGGCTGCTCGGTGAACTGGGTGAATTCCTCACGGCACAGACCGGTCAACTGGCCGAGAAGGCCACGGACAAATTGGGGGACGTCACCGACCAGCTGTACGACGTGGCGGACAACGGCGGCAAACTGGCCGACATCGGCGGGCGATTGCTGAAGGGCGACTCCCCCGTCAAAGCCGTGGTGAGCCAATCACTGGGAGGACTGAAAGACAAAGTCACCGACGCGGCGTCGAATCTGTTCGGCTCGGGCCAGGGCAAGCGCAAGAGCGGCACCCAAAAGATCACCAGCATCGTCGAGACCATCGACGTGGGTGCACCTCTCCGCAGGGTCTACAACCACTGGACCCAGTACGAGGATTTCAGCGGATTCACCAAGGGCGTCCGTAACGTCTCGCAGGGCGACGAGACGAGCAGCGACTGGAAGGTCAAGGTAGGCCCCTCGACGCGCAGCTGGAAGGCGACGGTCCAGGAACAGGTCCCCGACGACTGCATCATCTGGACCTCCGAGGGCGCCAAGGGCTCCACGCGCGGCTGCGTCAGCTTCCACGAGCTGGGCCCCACGCTCACTCGGATCCTGCTCACCGTCGAGTACTACCCCTCCGGCCTCTTCGAGAAGACGGGCAACCTCTGGCGTGCCCAGGGGCGCCGTCTCCGGCTGGACCTGAAGCACTTCCGCCGGCACGTCACCCTCACCGATGACGAGCCCGAGGGCTGGCGCGGTGAGATTCGCGACGGCGAGGTCGTCCGTTCACACGAGGAGGCGCTGGAGGAGGAGAACGAATCCGACGAGGAAGGCGAGGAAGGCGAGGAAGGCGAGGAGGAAGACGAAGAGGAAAGCCGCCCCGAAGAGGAGTACGAGAGCGACGAGGCCGAAGCGGAATACGAGCCGGAGGAGGAAAGCGACGAGGAATACGAAGAGGGCGAGCCGGACGAGGAGTACGAAGAGGACGACGACGAGGGCTACGACGACGAGGCCGACGGGGCGGAGGAGGACGAGCGCGAGACGGCGGGCCGGCGCCGACGCGGGCGCTGACCCACTCGACCGTCCAAGGGAGAAGCGGCCTCCGCGGGCCGCTTCTTCCTTCGATCTCAGCACACAGGCGTCGCACAGACGCACCGGCTGACATATCAGTGCTTGAACGTGTCCTTGACCTTCTCTGCCGCCTGCTTCGCGTCGCCTTCGACCTGCTCGGCACGGCCCTTCAACTCCAGGCTTTCGTTGCCGACGGCCTTACCGGTGGTCTCCTTGACCTTGCCCTTGGCGGTCTTCGCCACGTTCTTGGCTTTCTTGCCCCCGGCCATATCCGTCACCTTCCCGCACTTGTTTCCCCACGTCTCGGAGCGAGACGCATGACTGCGCCTGCCCCGAAGGCCGGTATCCATGCATGCCGACGAGGGTCACCTCTTGAAGAAGTCCTTTCCCTTCTCCTTCCGCTCCCGGGCCTTTCCGCGCACCCCGAGAGCAGCCCCTTTTGCTTCCGTGCTCTTCTTCCCCCGCATATGAGCCGTCTTCTGAACGGCCTTGCCAACGATCTGCTCGGCCTTGGCCTTGGCCTTCTCCGTGGCACTCATGGCCTTTCCTTCCTCCTCACCACAGTCACACTTACCGCCTACCCTCGGCGCCGAGGAGGAACCAGGGGGCCTCATGTCTGCCACGCCAGTCCAGGCACAGGCACAGGCACAGGCACAGGACGCCACGACCACGTCGAAGTGCCGGATGTGTGCGTCCAGAGCCGAGTACAGCCCGCACAAGCGCATTGAGACGGCCTGCCCGGGTAGCCGGATCAAGGGGGCCGACGTGAAGGGAACGCGCGCATGACGTCCTTCGGCTACTTCCTGTCCTGCGAGGAGTTCACCCCGGACCAGCTGTTGCGCCAGGCACGCCTGGCGGCGGACGCGGGATTCACCCGCCTCGCCATCTCCGACCACTTCCACCCATGGACCAACGCCCAGGGCAGCAGCCCCTTCGTGTGGTCGATGATCGGTGCCCTGTCCCAGACGGTGCAGCTGCCCGTCACCACGCTCGTGACCTGCCCCACCGTGCGGCTGCACCCGGCGGTGACCGCCCAGGCGGCGGCGACCTCCAGTGTCCTGCTGGGCGGTCGGTTCACTCTGGGCGTGGGCACCGGTGAGGCTCTCAACGAGCACGTGCTCGGTGACCGATGGCCCGCGTTCGACGAGCGGGCGGACATGCTGGAAGAGGCGGTGAACGTGATGCGGGAGCTGTTCACCGGCCGCGACATCAGCCATCGGGGCCGGTACTACACCGTCGACAACGCCCGCCTCTACACCGTTCCGGAGGCCCCGCCCGCGATTCTGGTCTCGGGCTTCGGCCCCAAGGCCGCCGCACTCGCGGGGCGTATCGGGGACGGCTTCGTCACCATGGGCCCCGACGAGGGCGCCCTCGCGTCGTTCCGCGAGGCCGGTGGGGCCGGCAAGCCCGTCGTCGGAGGCCTGAAGGTCTGCTGGGACCAGGACCGGGACGTGGCCGTCGACACGGCGCTCCGTATGTGGCCGACCGAGCGGCTGCCCGGCGAACTGAACCAGATCCTCCCCACACCCGCCCACTTCGAGCAGGCCACTGAGCTCGTCACCCGCCGGCAGGTGGCCGACTCCGTACCGTGCGGCTCGGACGTCGAGGAGCACGTCGATGCCGTGCGTGCGTACGTGGACGCCGGATTCGGCGAGGTGTACGTAGGCCAGATTGGGCAAGGGCAGGAGGACTTCTTCACGGCCTACCGCGAGAAGGTGCTGCCCGCGCTGCACGGCTGAGCGCTGCTCCGCCGCGGCCACGAGGCCCGGCGACGTTTCGGGTACCTCGGCGGCGGCAAGTCGCGGGGCATGGAGCGTTACGGCTGGACGCTGTCGACACGGTCGACCGCGCGTCTGTTCGCCCGTTCCGCCACCCCCGGGAGATGAGTGTCATGACCAGCCCCAGCAACCCCGACCCCGACCCCCACGAGATCACCGAGGGCACCACCCGACCGGGCGCGACACCGCCGGCCGAGTCGGGTACGAGCACGGGCACGGGCCCGTACCGCCCACCGCGGCGGGGCTGGGCGACAGGCCCGCTGGTGGCCATCTGGTCGCTGGTCGTCCTGTGCGCCCTGTTCTTCCTCGTGTACGCGATCGTCCTCGCCACCGACTGACCGGCCACTCGCCCGCCCACTACACCGAAAGGAATGAGCCATGGCCCGCAATGAGTCCCACCCGACCACCGGCAGTGACCAGCCGGGCCCGAACGAGGCCCGCGGTGACGACGTGTATCAGCCCACCCCCTCCGACGACGCCGGCCCCTCCGGTGATCTCGACCCCGACAACGCGCTCATGACGGATCCGATCGACGACATGGCGGTTCCCGGCTACTCCCCGCCCGAGCGCCCTCGGGGCGTCACCCGGCACGGCACCACCCAACGGGAACAGCAGGAGGGCCAATCACTCGACGAACGGCTCGCACAGGAGATGCCCGACTCTCCGGACGAGCCGCCGGAGGACGACGGCATCGGAGACCTCTCGGGAGGCGATGGAGAACCCGTCGACGAACAAGCGGGCGCCACCCGCGCCGGACGGCTCGCGCCGGTCGACACACCGCCCGGCCGCGATGATCACGCCGTCGCCCGGGACGTGGGTCTGGACGACGGAACCGCGCCCGCCGAGGAGGCCGCGATGCACGTCGACACGGCCGTGGACGAGGGCAGCGAGCGGCCGGCGCCGCCCGAGGACGGGCCTTGGTAACGGCACCGGCCGCCGCCACAACGACACCCGCACAGGCCTCACTCGGCCGCGTGCGGCCCCGAGACGCCCGGGCTCGATTCAGTCCTGTGGTCCGGTTCTCCTGTTCCCCGGGTGCGCCTGCCGAGCGGTCGCCACGGACCGAGGGCGTGACAGCTCCGGGCTCTCGGCCGCGTCTCACTCCGGGCGCTCTGCCGCCGGGATCGGCATCGCGCGGGCACGGCCGGATCCGGATCGCGTGGGACACGGCGAACGGGGTAGTCGCATCACAACCGTGACACCACACCGTCGATGAAGGGGCACGCCCCGTCGAGGCCTCGGCCGCCGTGGCAGGGCGGCGAAACGCCGCCGCCGCACGTCGGCCCCGCGCGGGCCCACGCTCGGGGCCGTGCGGTCCTGGCACGTTCGGGGCCGCGCACCCGCCGATGCGAGGAGGATCGCCGTGGCCGTCCGTCATCAGCTCATCCGACGCACCCCCGGTGCCGTATGGGCCGTACTCGCCGATCCGACCCTTTACGGAGAGTGGGTGGCGGGTCCGTCCCGGTCCACCCCGCTCGACGACTCCTGGCCCTCACCGGGCTCCCGGCTGCGCTACACGATCCGGCTGGGCCCCTGGGCCACGGAGGGCGTCACGACCGTCCGTTACGAGGAGACCGGGAGGGAACTGGAGCTGGAGGCCTCGTTCAAGTCCCTCGGCACGGCGAGGATCTTCCTCCAGCTCAGGCCGTGGGGTGAGGAAACCCTCGTCGTCTGTGACGAGCACCCGTTGCGCGGCCTGGGAGGGGCCTTGCACAACCCGGTCAGCGAAGCGGCCCTGCAGCTCAGGCACCGGGGCATGCTGGCCCGCCTGGCCACCCTGGTGGAGCAGGAGTCCGAGGAGATGCGACGTGCCTGACGCGGTGGTGATCGGCGCCGGACCCAACGGGCTGGTGGCCGCGAACCTGCTCGTCGACGCAGGATGGAGCGTGGAGGTCCTCGAGGCCCAGGAAGAACCGGGCGGGGCCGTACGCAGCGACCGCGGGGTGCATCCGGACTACGTCTCGGACCTCTTCAGCGCCTTCTACCCGCTCGCCGCCGCCTCCCCCGTACTGGCACGGCTCGACCTCGCCGCCGAGGGCCTGCGCTGGAGCCACGCCCCCCGCGTGCTGGCACACCCCCTGGCGGACGGGAGATGCGCCGTGCTCGAACGCCGCGTGGAGGACACCTGTGCCGGGCTCGAACGGTTCGCGGGCACCGACGGCGCCTCGTGGGAGTCCCTGTACCGGACGTGGAGGCGCCTGGAGCCGGACCTCGTACAAGCCCTGTTCACGCCCTTCCCGCCGATCCGCGCGGGGCTCCGGCTGGCAGCGAAGCTCCGCGGCCCAGGAGGGCTGCGGCTGGCTCGGAGTCTGGCCCTGCCCGTACGACGGCTGGGCGAGGAGGAGTTCGTGGGAGAGGGCGGCCGGCTACTGCTGGCCGGCAACGCCCTCCACGCCGACCTGGCTCCCGAGGCTGCGGGCAGCGGCGGGTTCGGCTGGCTCATGTCGATGCTCGGCCAGAGCCGCGGGTTCCCGGTGCCCGTCGGTGGGGCCGGAGCCCTCACGGCAGCACTCGTGAGCCGTCTCCGGCGCCGCGGCGGAGTCCTGCGGTGCGGGGAGCGGGTCACGTCCGTCGTCGTCCGCGGCAACACGGCGGTGGGCGTAGGGACCGTGGGCGGGGAGACGGTCGGCGCGCGGCGAGCCGTACTGGCCGACACGTCGGCGCCGGCCCTCTACCGGGGCCTCGTCGGCGAGGAGCACGTTCCGTCGCGCCTCCTCCGGGACCTGGAGCGCTTCCAGTGGGACTTCGCGACCTTCAAGGTCGACTGGGCGCTGACGGGACCCGTGCCGTGGACGGCTCCGGGAGCGATCGGCGCCGGGACGGTCCACCTCGCCGACGGCATGGACGGCCTGACCCGGTTCGCCGCGCAGATCGCCATGGGACGGGTACCCGACGAGCCGTTCGTCCTCTTCGGCCAGATGACCACCGCGGATCACAGCCGCTCTCCCGCCGGAACGGAATCGGCGTGGGCCTACACCCACCTTCCGCAACACGTCACCGCCGACGCGGGCCCCGACGACATCACCGGCAGGTGGGACCCCCGCGAACAGGAAGCGATGGCCGCCCGCATCGAAACCCAAGTGGAACGCCTCGCACCCGGGTTCCGTGGCCTGATCGGCGCGCGCCGCATCCTGGCTCCGCCGACCCTCCAGGCCATGGACGAGAACCTGCACGGCGGCGCCGTCAACAACGGCACAACGGCCCTGCACCAGCAGGCGGTCTTCCGCCCCACACCCGGTACCGGCCGCCCCGAGACACCGGTGAGGAACCTCTACCTCGCCTCCGCGGCCGCTCACCCCGGCGGCGGGGTCCACGGCGCACCGGGGGCGAACGCGGCCCGAGCCGCCCTGGGCCCGCGCGCGCTGCGCGCCCCGCTCCACCGCGCGCAGCGTATGTGAGCGCCCCCGTACGGCCAGAAACGCGTCCACGCACGCGTGGCATCGGTCCGTGAAGGCGCTTCCCGGGAGATGCCGGGTACACGCGCACCATGCCCACGTCCAGAACTTCCGCACCAGGGAGCGCCGGCACGCTCGCGCTCCTGGCCCCCGGCTACGCATGGCTGCCCAACCGGATGCGGGCGTCTGATGTGAACGCCTCCCCTGACGAGGGGGCGGGTACCGCACCGCCGAATGCCCCCGCACCTCACCTGTTCGGGCATCCCCACCTGCCGTACGGCGAACCCGATGCCAGGGTCGAGTGATTGACGCCCGTCCCTGTGGGCAGCGGCAGAGCGGGACACGACCGCGTATTCATCCGCGTACGCGTCGCGCGTCATCCGTCCGGCGGAAAACGAAAGGGAATCGTCATGCCTCGTGGATCGAGTCCGAAGCGGGAGCGGCAGTACGAGCACATCAAGGAGAGCGCGGAGGACCGTGGGGAGAGCACCAAGCGTGCCAAGGAGATCGCCGCGCGGACGGTGAACAAGGAGCGGGCGCGTTCCGGAGAGTCGAAGACCGCGAGCAAGTCGTCGACGCAGGACATGTCGTCGTCGAGACGAGGCGGGCAGCGGTCCTCCAGCGGTTCGGAAGGCCCCACGTACGACCAGCTGTACGAGGAGGCCAAGCGCCGCAACATCCACGGACGCTCGTCGATGAACAAGTCCGAGCTCAAGAAGTCGCTGGGTCACTGAACCCTCGCCCCGGCGCGCGTGTCCAGGGCCGCGGATCCGGGTGGGCTGAGCCTCGACCGGCAGAGGTGGGGGCGGTCCGGTTCCGGCCTCGGTCAGGACGAGGCCGGGTAGGGGGCGGACTTGAGGCGGCGGGCGAGGTGGGCGGTGTTGGCGGCCAGGGTCGCCGTCGCGTCCGCGGTGGCCTCCGGGGTCTCGTCGAGGTCCTGGTAGTCCGTCTTGTGCATGGCCTCGCCGACCCAGTAGGTGACCGCGTTCGGGGCGAGGGAGAAGCCGACGTCGTTGAGGCCCTGGAACAGGTCGGCGCTCACCTTGTGGGCCCCGTCCTCGTTGCCGACGACGCAGACGGCGGCGGCCTTGCCGTAGGTGAGCATCCGGCCTTCCTCGTCGGTCTCGGACATCTCGGCGTTCAGACGTTCCATCACCCGCTGGGCGGTGCTCGCGGGGTGACCGAGCCAGATCGGCGTCGACAGGACCAGGATGTCGCAGGCGAGGATCGTGTCCCGGATCTCGGGCCAGGCGTCCCCGTCACCCATGTCGGTCGCCACGCCGGTACGCACGTCGTGGTCGGCGACACGGATCACCTTGCCGCTCACCCCGTGCTCGCGCAGAGCCTCCATGGTCTGCTCGGCCAGCAACTGCGAGCTGGAGCGGGCCGGGGAGGGGGACAGCGTGCAGACGAGGGCGACGGCACGCAGAGGGGTGGTTTCAGTGGCGTTCATGCAGCGTCCACTACCCCCGCGCCGCATTCCTATCTCTCCCCGTGATGTTCCCTGGCCCGGATGGCCAGGCGGACGTGGGCTGTCCGACGACTTCATGCATGCGGACGTGTGCGCGGCGGAAGCGGGGGCACGCGGACCATCGGAGGTTGATATCCATGGTTCCCCTGCTTCTCGTTCTACTCCTGGTCCTGCTCCTCTTCGGCGCGGGGTTCGCGCTGAAGGTTCTCTGGTGGGTCGCCATCGCCGTCCTGGTCCTGTGGCTGATCGGCTTCGTGGCCCGGCCCAGGGGCGGTGGCAGCCGCTGGTACCGCTGGTAGCGCCGGGCATCCGTCGGCATTCCTCGGCGGTTCGCTCTCACGCGACGCCCGTGGCCGCCCCCTTGAGGGCGGCCACGGGCGTCGTCGCGTGGAGAGAGCGCAGCCCGGACCCGCTCCCGGCGGACCCGGCTTCGTCTCGCCGGAGCGCCTCGAACAGGTGAGATGTGTGGCCATACGGCGGTGCGCCTCTTGTCCCGGCCCCGTACAGGGGCGTACCTGGAGGGCGGCATCCAGGTGTCGCGCACCGGCGAAGGAGGAGAATGACCGTTCCACGGCTGTTCGGAGCGCTGACGCTCGCGTTGGTCGCCTGTGCCTGCGGGGCGCCGCAGGCGCGTCAGGACGGGGCGACAAGGGCCGGCCTGGCCTTCGAGGCGTCCCTCGCCTCCGGCGACTTTCACGAGGCGTGCGCACTGCTCGCCCCCGAAAGCCGTCAGCAGCTCCAGGAGGACGAGAAGCAGCCGTGTGAGATGGCACTGCCGGCGCGGGGACTGCCCTCGGGCGGAGGCGTACGAGGCGTGGACGTCTACGGCCGCCAGGCGCTGCTCCACCTGCGCGACGAGACGCTCTTCCTGTCGCAGTTCGACGAGGGATGGCGTGTCACCGCAGCAGGATGCGTGCCCGAAGCGGGCGACGAGCCGTACCACTGCGTCCTGAAGGGGGCGTGAGGGTGCGAACCGTGTTCGCGGTGTGCGTGCTGACCGTCCTCGGGGGCCTCGGCTACTTCACCGCGATCGGGCTGATGCACCGGTGAAGCCCGAGCGTGCCCGCCGTGGCGTCTGGCGGTCGAACGGCCTCACCCTGTGTTTCGGGGCCGCGTTCCTGGTGGTCCTCTGTTTCCAAGCCGTCGCCGGGCGCGCGGAGTTCAACGAACAGCTCGCCGTCGAAGGACTTCAGCAGGTCGACTTCGGCGACTACCTGATGTCCTCGGACTTCGCCGTCGACGTCACCGAGAACTGGCAGTCGGAGTTCCTGCAGTTCTTCCTCTACATCTTCGGGACGGTGTACCTCCTGCAACGAGGCTCCCCGGAGTCCAAACCCCTGCACAAGTCGGGCACGGAGAGCGACCGCGAACAGCGCATGGGCGACCACGCGCGAGCGGACTCCCCCCGATGGGCCGGTACGAAGGACTGGAGGCAAGCCCTCTACTCCCGGTCCCTCGGTCTCGCGATGGCCGCCTTCTTCCTCCTGTCCTGGCTGGCGCAGTCGATCTCGGGCGTCGCCGCCTTCAACGAGCTGCGCCTGCGGCAGCTCCAGACGCCCATCACCTGGCACTCCTACCTTGCCTCGGCGGACTTCTGGAACCGGTCGCTGCAGAACTGGCAGTCGGAACTCCTGGCGGTGGCCGCGATGGCCATCCTCTCGGTGTACCTCCGCCAGCGCGGTTCCCCGGAGTCGAAGCCCGTGGGCGCCACGCACGAGGCCACCGGCGTCGAGGGGTGACGCGCGGGCCGCACGAAGCCGGCCGGGGTCGATCGCAAGCGACGCCTGTCGAGGGCCGCGCATACGTCCGGATGGTCCGGGAAGCCGCGACGTACCGACCTGCCGAGCGTGAGGAGAGGACCATGGGGGAGTTGACCTGGCACAGGCAGCGCGACGTGCGGGTGGACTCCGTGCCCGATCCGGTGATCGCCGATCCGACGGATGCGATCACGACACATCGCCCGGCCGGACGGGGAACCCACCCCACACGCACGGCAGGGCCCTCTGCGGCCGGCCGATGAACGGAGAGGTGATCAAGATGCGCGACCCTCGTCCCCCGAAGCGGTCGGACATACCGATTCCCCATGACCCTGAGGACCAGCAGGCCACAGCCGGTGAGGATCCGCCGGCCGTTCCCGTGCCGGACGACGGCCTCGACGATTCCGACGGATCTCCTCGCACGGACGGCGTCAGCCGGCGCACCGCCGACGCCGATGGCCGTGACACCCGTCTGCCGGAGACCGACGAAGCCGGCACAGGCCTCAAGGGCCGTCCCCGGCACGGCACCATCCATCCCGAACACCCCGTCCCCGACGAACCGACCGACTGACCCGTCCCACCGCCGCTCGGGTCGCGGAACGACCTGGGCACAGGGCGGCCCTGGGCCGGAATCGCCCTCGTCCGTACGGGATGGATCCGTACGAGATGACTTTTACGGGATGACTTCGTACGGGATGTCGTACTCCGAGGGCAGGGGCAGGTCCGTGACTGAAAGGGCGTAGAGCTTGTCCCCCACCGGCGCCGCCTCCGCGGGCACCGATCTCTCCGGCGTTTTCTACGCGGTCCTGGGACTCGGAGCGCTCGCCGCAGCCGTCCTGCCCCGGCTCGTACGCCGCAGACCTCTGTCGATGCCCATGGTGTTCCTGGCGGCCGGTGCGTTCTCCGGGCTGCTGCCGCTCCGCCTGCCGGAGCTGGACCCGGTGGCGAACCGGGTCTGGGTCGAGCACATCACCGAGCTCTGTGTGATCGTCTCCCTCATGGGCGCCGGCCTCGCCCTGAACCGGCCCTTCGGGTTCCGTGCCTGGGCCGGACCCCGGCGGTTGATCGGCATCACCCTGCCCCTCACGGTCGTCGCGACGGCCGCCCTCACCTGGCTGCTCCTCGACTGGCCCTGGGCCACCGCGCTGCTGGTCGGCGCCCTTCTCGCGCCGACCGACCCCGTGCTGGCAGCTGAGGTACGGGTGGGGGAACCGACGGACGACGAGAACGACGAGGACGAGGTCCGCTTCACGCTCACCGCCGAGGCGGGCCTGAACGACGGACTCGCCTTCCCCTTCGTCCTCGCCGCCCTCGCACTCGCGACTGCCGGAGGTACGTGGGCACAGGTGGACTGGGCGCGGTGGTTCGGCGTCGACCTCCTCGCGAAGGCCGCGATCGGCGTCGCGGTCGGTCTCGCCCTCGGCCGACTGCTGGGATGGATGTTCTTCCGGGCCGGGGCGTCGTCACTCAGGCTGTCCGAGCACATGGAGGGGTTCGTCGCCCTCGCAGCGACCTTCCTCTCCTACGGTCTGGCCGAACTCGCCCGCGGTTACGGCTTCGTCGCCGTCTTCGTCACCGCCTGCGCCGTACGGGCCGCGGAACGCGGCCACGGCTACCACAAGGTGCTGCACGGGTTCACCGAGCAGATCGAACGTCTCCTGACCGCCGGGTTGCTCTTCCTCCTCGGCCACTATCTGGTCACCGGCGCGCACGCGGCGCTGACCTGGCAGATGGTCATGCTCGCTGCGGCACTGCTCGTGATCATCCGGCCGGTCACGGGGTGGATCGCACAGCTCGGCTTCGTCACCGGCCCCCGGGAGCGGGTGGTCACCGCGATCTTCGGGCTGCGTGGCATCGGCTCCCTCTTCTACCTCTCCTACGCGCTCGGCCACCACGGATTCGACGGGCGGGCCCGAGACCTGTGGGCGCTCACGACGGCCACGGTGGCCTTGTCCGTCCTCGCCCACGGCGTCAGCGCGACACCGGCCATCCGCCGCCTGGACCGGCTGCGCGAGGCCCGCCCGCCCGACACCCCGCCCTGAGCCCACTGATGAAAGCCCGGTCTTCAAACAGCCGCTCCCAGCCGGACTCCGCCGTCCTCCGCTGCCGCGCAGCACGACCCGTCCGAAGGCGACCTCATGCCCAGAGCCGTCTCCACGGCGGGGCAAGGGCGCCGCCACGAACGCCCCGCACGGAGACACCGCCATCATGACCAACCGCACGCCTCTCCTTGGTCTCCACAACCATCTTGCAGTCGCCCCTGCCGGTGTCGACTCCTCCGGCGGGGGTCAGGCACGGCAGGGCCCCGGCAGAGAGTCTGCTGCCGGGGCCCGTGAACGATTCCGCAGCCGTTCTCGCACAGGCTAGGAGGAGCGCCGCTTCATCGCGTCGCCGGCCTTCTCACCCGCCTCGCGGGCCTGCTCACCGGCTTCGCGTACCTTTTCGCCGGCCTTGCGGGCCATGCCCGCAGCCTGGTCGGCCTGGCCTTCGGTCTCCATCCGCTCGTTGCCCGTCACCTTGCCCGCGGCTTCCTTGATCTTGCCCTTGCCCTTCTGCATGTCGCTCTTGCGCATGGTCGATGCCCTTCTGTGGGGTGTCATTCCCGCTGTTCGCCGGTGTCAAGGGCGTCGACGATCGCCGAAGCGAAGGCGTCGAGGTCCCCGGGCCTGCGGGAAGTGATGAGGGGATGGCGCCCGGAGGTGTCCACGACGACCTCCTGGTCCAGCCATGTGGCGCCCGCGTTCTCCAGGTCGGAGCGGAGCGACGGGTACGAAGTGAGTTCGCGGGCCCCGGCCAGCCCGCTCTCCACGAGCAGCCAGGGTCCATGGCAGATGGCGGCGACGGGTTTGCCCGCCTCGGCGAAGGCCGAGAGGAGACGCCGCGCGTCCCTGTCGGTCCGCAACCGGTCGGCGTTCAGGGTGCCCCCGGGTACGACCACCGCGGCGAATCCGTCCGCCGTCGCCTTCGCCAG
Source organism: Streptomyces sp. CB02980 (assembly GCF_014451325.2). Taxonomy (GTDB): domain Bacteria; phylum Actinomycetota; class Actinomycetes; order Streptomycetales; family Streptomycetaceae; genus Streptomyces. The sequence continues at coordinate 117,700 of NZ_JACSCH020000019.1, forward strand.
AGTCGTGTCCGACGGGACCAGCGCACCCTGTCTGCGGTCCGATACGAGGGTCTGGACCGCCTCGTTCTTCTGCGCTGCGATCGTGACGTGAGCGCCGGCCTCGCGCAGGGCGGCCGCCGGCTTCGTCAACTCGTCCTGCTCCGTGCCGTAGTTCGTCGTGAGGATGAGTACGTTCTTGCCGTCCAGTGACACGTCGGCTCCCTGCTGGGCGTCCCGCTCCATTCGGTCGTGCGCGGGTCGGGCGACCGGCGCACGGCGAGGGCCGCAGCGGCCGAGGCCGTGAGACTTCGGCTGTGACGCCCGCATGGGCGCCGGGCCTCGTCCCTCGCCGCACCTCCTGGCGAACCAGCCGGCCCTCGTATGTCGCGCCTTCCCCGAGAAATCGCTTCAAACCACATAGAACGGGCATCCTTCTCCCAGGACACCCGACGGACCCCCGTCGCTCCTTTCGCGGTCGCGACGGCAGGCCCACCGCCACCGTCGAAGGACTCTCCTCATGTCCACCGTCAGAGCCCCTTCCGCCGCCGCGTGCACTGTCGGCACGGCCGCCGCACGCCCCGTCGGCGCCGGTCCGAGCCCTGTCACGGGGCGCCCTGGGACCGCGGGCGCGACGTTGCGCCGTGCCGCGACGGCCGGGCTCCCCACGCCCGACCGCCCGACCGACGTCTCGACGGATGACGCGCGCACCCTGTCCGTCGCCCTCTTCCGGCGGCTGCGCGAACTCGACGAGGGCACGCCGGAGTACGCGTACGTCCGCAACACCCTGGTGGAGCTCAACCTCAGCATGGTCAAGTACGCCGCCCGTCGCTTCAGGAGCCGCGCGGAGCCCACGGAGGACATCGTGCAGGTCGGCACGATCGGCCTGATCAAGGCGATCAACCGCTTCGACCCCGACCGTGCGGTCGACTTCTCCGCCTTCGCCCTCCCCACGATCGTCGGCGAGATGAAGCGCTTCTTCCGGGACACCAGTTGGGCCGTACGGGTTCCGCGCCGACTCCAGGAGCTCCGCATCGACCTGGCGAAGGCGGCCGACACCCTGGAACAGGACCTCGGCCGTCGCCCCACCCGGGCCGAGCTGGCCGCACGGCTGCACGTCTCGGAGGAGGACGTCGCGGAGGGCCAGCTCGCGGCGCACGGCTACGCCGCCCGCTCCCTGGACGGCCACTCGGATGACAGCGACGCCCCGCCCGGCGCGACGGCGCGGCGGCTGGCGGCCTCGGAGCCCTCCTATGAACTGATCGAGTCCCTGACGGCCCTGCGCCCCCTGCTCGCCCGCCTCGACGAGCGCGACCGGCGCATCCTTGAGCTGCGCTTCGGCGAGGAACTCACCCAGAGGGAGATCGGCCGCCGGGTCGGCCTGTCCCAGATGCACGTCTCGCGCCTGCTCGCCCGCATCCTCACCGAGCTCAGGAAGGGGCTGCTCGACGACGGTCCCACGGCGGACGGGACGGCAGGCTGACCTCCAGCCACACGACCTTGCCCACCGCCCCGGACGCCTTGTCCTCGCTGCCCCAGTCGCCGGCCAGCCGGTCCAGCACCATCAGCCCGTGCCCGCCGGGCTGCGAGGGCGACCGCCCGACCCGCATACGAGGATGCTCGGGGCTGGCGTCGACGACCTCCACCCGCAGCCGCCCGTGCTCGTGCCGCAGGACGAGTTCCTCGGGTCCGCCCGCGTGCAGACACGCGTTGCCGACCACCTCCGACACGAGGAGGAGGACATCACCCACCCGCTCACCCGCCTCGTCGGTCTCCGCCGGAATCCAGCCCCAGTCGGTCAGCGCCTCGGCGGTGAAGTCCCGGCAGCGCGAGACCACGCCCAGCTTCCCGTGCAGCTCGAGCCTGCGGACGTGACTCCGTCGACCGTCAAGGGACTCGACCATGGTTCCCGCCGCCTCAGGGGGCGCTCTCGGCGAGCGCCTCGCCCAGCGTCTCGTACACCTGGAAGACCGCCCGGACCCCGGTGATCTCGAACATCCGGTCCACCGGCGGCCGCAGCCCCACGAGCTCCACCCGCCCACCGTCCTCCAGTGCCCGTAGACGCGCCTTCAGCAGGGCGTTGAGCCCCGACGAGTCGCAGAACGCCAGGGCGGAGCAGTCGACGACGACCCTCCCGGCTCCGACGTGTTCCTCCAGGGCCGCACTCAGCGGGGCCATCGTGTCGCGATCGAGTTCCCCCGCGATCAGCAGGACGTCGGTGTCCGCGCCCGGCACGGGTCGGACCTCGACCGTGAACCGGTCGGGCGGGGACGCGCCCACTCCGGCCACCGGCTGTTCGTCCCGCATGAGCCCACCAGCCCTATCAGACCTTTTGCTCCTTTTGTACCTTAGCTGGAGACAGGACGTTCTGGTGCGAGCAGGTGGCGCCACCAGCGCCGAGCCCGGAGTGAGTGACCGCCCTACAGTGGAGGGGTGGCCGGGGACATCCACGGTGTACGCCGCACTCGCGCCCCTGCCCGCGCCACGATCGTCGTCCTGTGCGAGGTCCCCATGGCAGAGCGCAGACCGCCCCCCAGCCCGGTGCCGACTCACGTGGAGCTGGGCGAGGACGGCCTGCGGCAACTGCTCACGGGACTCACCGCCGTACGGGACGGAGACCTCTCCGTCCGGCTGCCCGACACCGGGGGCGGCATCCTCGCCGAGATCGCCGCGGTCTACAACGACATGGTCGGCCAACTGTCGCTCGTCACCTCCGAGGTCACCCGCGTCGCCGGCGAGGTCGGCGGGCGGGGGCTGCTCGGCGGCCGGATCCGCGAACCCGGCGCGCGCGGGGTGTGGCGGGAGCTGACGTCCGGTGTCAACACGATGGCCGACAACCTGACCTCACAGGTGCGGTCCATCGCCCAGATCGCCACCGCCGTCGCCGGCGGCGACCTCACGCGCAAGATCCGGGTGGACGCGCGCGGCGAGATCCTGGAGCTGAAGGAGACCATCAACACGATGGTCGACCGGCTCTCCTCCTTCGCCGAGGAGGTCACCCGGGTGGCCCGCGAGGTGGGCACCGAGGGAAAGCTCGGCGGTCAGGCCACGGTGCGCGGGGTGTCCGGCACCTGGAAGGACCTCACCGACAACGTCAACTCCATGGCCGACAACCTCACCAACCAGGTGCGCAACATCGCCCAGGTCACCACCGCCGTCGCCCAGGGAGACCTGACCAGCCGGATCGACGTCTCGGCCCGCGGCGAGATCCTCGAACTCAAGACCACCATCAACACGATGGTCGACCAGCTGTCGTCCTTCGCCGCCGAGGTGACTCGGGTCGCCCGCGAGGTCGGCACCCAGGGCAAACTGGGCGGCCAGGCCGAGGTCGAAGGTGTCTCCGGCACGTGGAAACGGCTCACCGAGAACGTCAACGAACTCGCCGGGAACCTGACCCGCCAGGTCCGCGCCATCGCCGAGGTCACCAGCGCCGTCGCCGAGGGAGACCTGACGCGTTCGATCACGGCCGAGGCGCCGGGCGAGGTCGGGGACCTGCGCGACAACATCAACGCGATGGTCGAGTCGCTGCGTGCCACGACCCGGGCCAACGAGGAACAGGACTGGCTCCAGACCAACCTCGCCCGGATCACCGGGCTCCTGCAGGGCACCCGGAGCCTGCCCCAGATCGCCGAACTGATCATGGCTGAACTGCCCCCGCTGGTCGGCGCCCAGTACGGCGCCTTCTTCCTGGCCGCGGACGAGGAAGAGGGCGTCGTGCTCACCATGACCGCCGCCTACGGGTCCCCGGACGCCCCCGGCACCGAGCCGCGCCGCTTCCATCTCGGCCAGTCCTTGGTCGGGCAGGCCGCCCGCGACCGCCACGCGCTCCTCGTCGAGGACGTGCCCGACGGTTACGCCACCATCTCCTCCGGATCGGGATCCGGAGAGCCGATCGCACTGATCGTCCTGCCGATCGTCGTCGAGGAACAGGTCCTGGGAGCCGTCGAGTTCGCCTCGCTCCACCCCTTCACCGGCCCGCGCCGGGAGTTCCTCGACCGCTTCGTGGACAGCGCCGGAGCGGTCCTCAGCTCACTGGTCGCCGATCTCCGCACCGACGAACTCCTCGGCCAGTACCGGCAGCTCGCGGACGAGCTGCGCTCCCGGTCGAAGGAACTGCAGACAAGGCAGCAGGAACTCCAGCGCTCCAACGCGGAGTTGCAGGAGCAGGCCGCCCTCCTCGCCCAGCGCAACAAGGACATCGAATCCAAGAACCTGGTCATCGAGCAGGCACGTCAGGAGCTGGAGGTGAGGGCTCAGCAACTCTCCCGCAACTCCATGTACAAGTCCGAGTTCCTCGCCAACATGAGTCACGAGCTGCGCACACCGCTGAACAGCCTGCTGATCCTGGCCAGACTGCTCACCCAGAACACCCAGGGGAACCTGACGGAGAAGCAGATCGACTACGCCGAGGTCATCCACTCCGCCGGCTCCGACCTGCTCCAGCTGATCAACGACATCCTCGACCTGTCGAAGGTCGAGGCCGGCAAGATGGACATCAGGCACGAGCCGTTCCCCCTCCATGTGCTCACGGAGCACTTGGAGGCCACGTTCGGGCCGGTGGCCGACGAGCGGCAGCTGGAGTTCACCGTCACCGTGGCGGACGACGTACCCGACGAACTGAACAGCGACGAGGCCCGGCTCCGCCAGATCCTGCGCAACCTGCTCTCCAACGCCCTCAAGTTCACCGACGAGGGCCGGGTGGCGCTCACCGTCGAACGGGCGGGTCCCGACGAGACGCCGGCCGATCTGCGCGACGGTCGGCTCGTCCTCGCCTTCCGGGTGACCGACACCGGCGTCGGCATCCCCGTCGAGCAGCTGAGGCTCGTCTTCGAGGCCTTCCAGCAGGGCGACGGCACGGCCGCACGGCGTTACGGAGGCACCGGCCTCGGGCTGTCGATCAGCCGCGAGGTGGCAGGACTCCTCGGCGGGACCATCGAGGCGGAAAGCGTCCCCGACCACGGCAGCGCCTTCACGTTGTATCTGCCCGTGCCCCGGTCGACTCACGACGCCGCACCGCGGACGGCTTCCGACGGCAGCCCGCGGCGGGCTTCGGGCTCCCCCTCCCTCGCCGTCCTGATCGACGAGACCGGCACCGGGAAGGCGACGGACGGTGAGACCGTACTGATCGTCGACGACGACTCCCGCAACGTCTTCGCCCTGACAGAGGTCCTCGAAGCGCACGGCCTGCGCGTGCTGACCGCCGACGGCGGTCGTGCCGGTCTCGACGCGCTCGCCGCCCACGCCGAGGTCCGGCTGGTGCTGATGGACGTCATGATGGCCGGAATGGACGGCTACACCGCCATCCAGGCGATCAGGAGGCTCCCGGGTCGCGAGAGGCTCCCTGTCATCGTGGTGACCGCGAAGGCCATGGCGGGCGACCGCGCCGACGCCATGGAAGCCGGCGCCGACGACTACGTGTCCAAGCCCGTCGACGAGGACGAACTCACCGCCAAGATCCGCTCCTGGCTCAACGGCTGACGGCTCCACCACGAGACGAGGGTCACCGCGCCGGGGGTTCGCCTCAGGACCGACGGACGCCCCCCACCCGCACGGCCACCAGGCTCGTATCGTCGTCGGTGTCCCCGGTCGCCGTGCTGAGCAGTTCGTCCACGAGCCGGCCGGGCTCACGGCCCGCGAGCCGCTCCGCCTCCGCGGCGAGCCGCGCGAGACCCTCGTCCAGTCCGGCGTGACGTCGCTCGATCAGCCCGTCGGTGTACAGCAGCAGCGTGTCCCCGGGGCGCAGGCCGATCCGCTGCTCCCGGTAGGAGAACGCGGGCACCGCACCCAGCAGAACGTCATGCGGCGGGTCGAGCAGCCGCGCCCGGCCGTCCCGCAGCAGCAGCATCGGCAGGTGTCCCGCGCTCGACCAGAGCAGGCCCCCGTCCTCCGGGTCGTACAGGGCGCACACCGCCGTCGCCGTCGTGCCGCCCCCGGTCCGCAGGGTCACTTCGTTGAGCCACCCCATCAGGCGCCGGGGCGAGTCACCGGTGAAGGCGAGCGCCCGTTGGGCGTTGCGCAGCGCCACCATCCCGGTGACCGAGTCGATCCCGTGCCCCGCGATGTCACCCACGGCCACCAGGATCTTGCCGCTCGGCAGCGCCAGCACGTCGTACCAGTCGCCGCCGACCCGGTACTCCTCCGTGGCCGGCCGGTACCGCACGGCCACTGTGAGGTCTCCGGGCAGTTCCAGGGAGGCGGGGACTTCGGGGACGATCGCCCGCTGGAGCTGGAGCGCCAGCTGATGGCGCGTCTCCGCCTGCTGATGCAGCGCGGTGAGCTGGTCGAAGGTCGCCGTCAACGCGGCCTCGGTACGCCGGCTGTCCGACACGTCCTGGTACACCCCGACGATGCCGGTGACCGTCCCTTCGCCGATCAGCGGCTCCGCCGCGACGCGGACGTGGCGCACGGCCCCGCTGGGCAGGATGATCCTCAGGACGGCCTGCCCGCCCGTCTGGTGCTCGGTCAGGGTCTTCAGGAGGTCGGTGAGGGCCGCACCGTCGTCCCGGTGCAGCCGCCCCCGCATGGCCTCCAGAGGGACCGGCGGCTCGTCCCGGTCCAGGCCGAACACCCCGTAGGCCTGCTCGGACCACGAGGTCTCGCCACCGGCGAGGCTGTCCTGGAAGGTGGCCACGCTCTGCAACCGGGCCGTCGCGCGTGCCGTCGCGAGGCCGGGATCCGTCAGGTTGTGCCACAGGACGACGACACGCTCCTCGCCGACCGGCAGCACGCGCACGTCGAGCAGCGGGGCGTGCTCCCCGGCGCGGGCGGGCGTCGGCAGCCGCGCGGCCCGCTGGGCGCGTCGGGTGCTGACGGCCCGCCGCACCATCCTGGCGAGCTCCACGTGGACCAACGGGAAGAACCTGACGAGAGGGGCGCCCTCCTCCCGGTGCGGGCTCCCCAGCGCGGCGACCGCCTCGTCGTTCAGATGGTCGGCGGCCGGCGTCCCGGTGGTGCTGTGGACGCGTAGCAGCGCCGCCGGATGGGTGAGGGAGTCGAGGATGTCGACGAGTACGGGTACCGACACGGCGGGCCGCGCCGAGTCGGCGGTGTCCAGCACTGTGCCCCCCACTCCCAGGAGACCGGTGAGGGCCTGCCGCAGCGTTCCGTCGAAGGCCGTGGGGCCAGGCCAGCCGACCAGGGCCAGACCGACCTGCTTGCCGCGGCGGAAGAGCGGCAGCAGCGCGCGTGCCGCGCGTGCCGAGGGCCCTGGCAGGATCTCCCCGCGGGCCGGCCCCTCTTCCAACCAGACAGGCACGCCCTCCGCGAGGACGGCACGGAACGGCCCCGGAGCCCCTGGAGGAATCCACTGCCACGCCGCGGCTTCGGCTGCGCCGATCCCCGCGTACCCGGCGAGACGAAGACAGCCGTGGTCCACCCGCTGCCAGAGCCAGAGGCTGTCCGCACCGTACGGGGAGAGCCCGTCCCGCAGCAGGGTGCGCGCCGCCTCGGAAGCAGTGGAGGCGGCCTCCGCCTCCGAGGCGGTACGCCGGGCGCGGCGGGCCTCTGCGAGCTGGTCGGCGGCAGTTCCTCCGTACTGCGTCGGGACGGCGTCGGCGGGACCGTCGCTCCCTGCGACGGCGTTCACCACGTCCGCGGCCAGGTCCCCGACCGAAAGACCGGTGGCTTGTGCGAGAGCGGTCAGGTGCTCGGCCGCGTCGGAGGTGGACATCCGCATCTGGGCGGCGAGCACGCCGGCGGCGAGATCGAACAGACGGCGGTGCGCGAGCTGGGCGCGCAACCACCGGTTCTCGGCGATCAGAGCGGCGAATCCGGGATCCACCAGAGCGCCGTACGGTGGTCCTGTGGGCATCGCGGAACCGGTCACGACGGCCTCCGTTCCGCCACAGGTGGACGTCCGGGCACACGCTCGTGTCCGCTCCGCATTCTACGCGTGCCCCCTGCTCGGACGCCGGTCCCGATCACCGTTCCGCGGCGCGTGGCGCTCCAGGTGCGACGTCCGTGAGCGGAGCGCGGCGCGCGGGCCGAGCGGACGGGCTGCCGCGGTCACCGATGGCTTCGACTGCGGCCGACCGACCTTCGACCCGGCCTTGATGTTCCGCGTGATCCATCAGCACCGCGTGCCCCGAAGGCTGGACGCGGTGGTCCACGACCACGTGCCGCAGCTCCGGGCGATCGATGGGCGGCGTTTCCCGGCGAAGAGGAAATCGTCGCCGACTGCGCCTCTGCCGGCTCGCCTTGGAGGACCCGCTGGGCACTTCAGGCTGCGAGGGCCTCGATGAGGTCGACGACGTTCGTGGACTCGGCGGCCGGTTCAGCCTTGGGCGATCTCGTCCAGCGCGACGCACACCGGTGATCTCCAGGGCCTTCGAACGTCCGGGCGCGACGTCCGCCAGTTCCTGGGGGCCCTGACCGCACCGGCCTCACCATGACCACCACCCGCCTCACCGAGCTCCCCCGCTTCCCCTGTCAGGCCGGCTTCCCGAGTCGAGGGTCCGCACGCGAGGCCCTCGACTCACGTCGGGCCGCCAGGTCTACGCCGGGACCTGACGCCCACCTCGGCTCCGGGTCACCACCGGTACCAGCGACCGCTGCCGCTCCGCATCAGGAACCCCAGCAGCCACAGCACGAGCACGGCTATGGCGACCCACCACAGCACGTCGAGCGCGAAGCCCGCGCCGAACAGGATCAGAATCACCAACAGGACGAGAAGCAGGGGAACCATGACGCCACCTCCGAATGCCGCCGGGGGCCACGGGCCATGGTCGGCGCGCAGCCTCCGTTCCCCCGGCGGTTGCCCGTTCTGCACGGTGTCATGCATCCGTCGTACGCGTCGTATCCACCGCACCGGTCGCAGGTCGCACCCGGGGACCTGCGGCCCCGCGTGCAAAGAACCGCGATTCCGACGGTTGTGGGATCGAGCAGCGGGCATGCGCCGTGAGAAGCGCCTTCCGCGACCCGTACGAGGGTGACCGACCATGACCACCGCACGTGAACTCATGACCCCGGACGCGACCCGTGTCCACTGGGCCGAGACACTCGTGGACGCCGCAGGCAAGATGGCCGCCGTCGATGTCGGCGCGCTGCCCATCTGCGGCACGGTCTCCGCCTAGTCCTGACTTCCGTCGCCGTACCGACGCCCGGGCTGGATGCCCTCACCATGACCAGGAACCGACGCCCCGCGCCTGCCACGGCCCGTCCGCCGGCGGATCCCCCGCCCCACCGGGTGGGGAACGGCGGACGTGTCGTCCGGGAAGCCTCGTCCGAGTCCGGCACCGTCCTTCTGACACTGACCGGCTCATTCGGCGTCAGCACCGTGTCCTGCCTGCATGAGGCCCTCACCGACGCACGGCACGAACGGGCGGCCCACACCGTTCTCGACCTCGCGCGGGTCACCTTCGGGGACTCGTCCTTCCTGCACGAACTGCTCTCCGCGCACTTCTCCCACCCCAACCTTCTCCTGATCGGACCGATCCCCCGCCAACTGCACCACCTGTTCCTCCGGACGGGCACCCTTCGCCTCTTCACCGTCGTCCCGGACCGTGCCCGTGTCGGGCTCGCCTGACGCGCCATGGTCGTCGGCGGCCGGAACCGGCAGGGCCTCGCACCCACCTCGCGGAGTTGATTCCCATGCCGCCCGCCACCCGTGCCTCCCGTTCCCCCGTGTCGTACCCCTCTCCCGAGGACGGGAGTGGACTCGCCGCGCGAACCGTCGAACTGATGGAGTTGACGCTCGTCTCCGACGAGCTGGGGAAGTTCACCGTGCCCCTCGAAGACCCGGGTGACGACATCCCGTACGAACTGCCGGAGGGCGCGGTGGTCAGCATCGCGCTGACCTTCCGGCTGGGGGCGGACACCGACGGCCTGATCTTCGAAACCATCAGGGTCCGGGAGGGCGAGGATCCCGTGGCCAGGCGAAGCGCGTTGGGCAGCTTCCGTGCCGGAGGCCCGTACGAGATCCGTCTGCCGCCGGAACGGCTGCCTCTCGGGCGCACCCACTGCGGCACCTACGACGTGACGGCGCGCATGAGCGACGCCGCGGGGATCGAACACGCCCGGGTGAAGCATCGCTTCACGCTCGTCCACCGGCTGCCCGGCGGAGCGGTCGAGGCGTCCGAGGGGTGACGGCCCCGAAGGGGGACGGGAGGGCGGACGGGAACCGGAGCGGGATCTTCACCGGATCGGGCGCCCGTGATTGGGCTCGGCCTCGCCGGGTACGCGCGGAAAGACACCGAATTGTTCGCGATACAGGCAGGAGGCACGACATGAGCATGGTGAAGCAGACGATCGACGTGGACGTTCCCGTGCGGAACGCCTACAACCAGTGGACGCAGTTCGAGGAGTTCCCCAGCTTCATGGAGGGCGTCGAGGACGTCACGCAGGTCGACGACCGACACTGTCACTGGCAGACCAAGATCGCGGGCGTCCGGCGCGAGTTCGACACTGAGATCGTCGACCAGCTGGCCGACGAGCGCATCTCGTGGCGCACCGTCGGAGGCGACGTGAAGCAGAAGGGCGTCGTCACGTTCCAAGGGCTCGACGACGGTCACACCCGGGTGAGTCTCGCCATGGACGTGGAACCCGACGGCATGGCCGAGAAGGCGGCCGACGCGCTCGGCATCCTGGACCGGCGGGTCAAGGGTGACCTCAAGCGGTTCAAGGGCTTCATCGAGGACCACGGTCACGAGACCGGCGGCTGGCGCGGCCGTGTCCGGCCCTCGGACACCGCCGACGGTCCGCCCCGCGGCGGCGGGCTGACGCCGTCCGACGCGCCGGTCCGAGAGGCTCCGGGGACGATGGGCGCGCCCGGTCCGACAAGTACGTCTTCGGGAGCTCAGGAGGCCTGGCCGATGCCGCCCGGCGACTCCGACGGCCCCCGCCTGAGCTGACCACCGGGCGAGTTCCGGCCGGCCTCCCCCCGCGCCGTCCACGCTGCCTGCCGCCCGTCCCCGATACCGGGGGCGGGCGCGACACTGGGGGGTGGCGGCTCAATGCCGAGCTCCCCCGGCCGAGCGGCTTCGAGCAGGCGTCCGCGCACACCCGCGAGGAGGACGCGGCGAAGAGCATCCCGTGCGGAGACGACGTCGACGGAACCCTTGTCTACTCCAACCCTCTTCACCTCCTCGCCTGGTGGGAGGCCTGCCTCAGGGCGACACGAGGTACCGGCCCACGCCGTGCGCCGCGGCATCGGTCAGCCGCGAGACCGGCTCCTGGAGCACGTGCTCGGTGAGGGCCGGGACCGGTCGCGCGACGATCGGCTCAGCACCGGCCACGACACCTTGTACGCCACCTTCTTCGCGGCGGGCCGTCGACGCGGACGACGTGGTCGCCGAAACCGCCACCGCGGACGACGCCGAGGCGGGCAGACCCGCCCCCGATCCGATCGAGCACGCGCCCACCCTGGTGGACGTGGCGCCCGACCGGGCCGTGCTCATCGGCGACACGTCTGGGACATGAAGGCCGCGCGCCGTGCGGACGGCGCGGGCATCGGGCTGCTGTCCGGCGGCACTCCGCGGACCTACCTGACCGAAGCGGGGGCCGCCGCCGTCCACGACGATCCGGCCCGCCTCCCCGGTCAACCGCAGCGGCCGGACTCCTCCGGGAGAGTGGATCCGGTTGCCACCAAGATCGGCCGCGTTCTACGGTTCTGAACTGCTGAAACAGCATGTTCCCCGCCTGCGCGGCCGGTTGACCGCATCCTCGTGTGTGGCTCGAACAGAAGGACGCCCTCATGGCTGCGGACCGGTCGGACGACATGGAACCGGCCCTGGTGCTGGGCCGGGCGCTGCGCGACCTCCAGCGGCGTTCCGGTCGCACGCTCCGCGCCCTCGAAGAGAGTGTGCGCATCAGCGATTCGTCGCTGTCCCGGTACTTCTGCGGCAGCACCGTCCCGCCGTGGTCCACCGTCCACGACCTGTGCAGGGCGCTGGACGGCGACCCGGCCGACTTCCGGCACCTGTGGGAAGCGGCCGACCGGGGCCAGCGCAGACCGGTGCAGGCCGACCGGGCCGGTCAGCGGGACGCGGTACCGCCGCCGCCCGTGACCGGCGGCGACCCGGCAGGAGACGCCCCCTCCGAGGGCGCCCCGAAGCCTCGTCCCTCCCTCCGGAACGGGCGTACCGCGTGGGCCCTTGCCGGGACCGTACTCGGGCTGGTGCTCGGCGCCGGCGGCGTCGTACTCGTACGGCCTTCCGCTCCGGCACCCGGTGACGACGCTCCGCCCGTGGCGACGCACGGCACTTCGGCCACGCGGGAGCACGACAGGATCTTCGTGAGCCGCGCCACGGGAGCCTGTCTCGACGACAGTCTCGACAAGGGCACTCGTTCCTTCCCGTGCAACGGCATGCCGTACCAACGCTGGACCGTCCACACCACGGCGGACGGCGGCACGCAGCTGCGGAACCACGCGACCGGCGAGTGCCTGGATCACGGCGCCGACGGCCTGCGCACCGGACCCTGCGGCCCGGCCGCCTCCCAGCGCTGGACCGTCAGCGCCGGGAGCGACTCGTCGTTCGAGGTCCGCAGCACCGCGACCCGGCGCTGCCTGGACGACAGCCCGGAAGGCCTACGGGTGCTGTCCTGCGACCGAACCGTCCGACAGAGGTGGGCCTGAGCGAGAGAAGTGGGTCCGAGCGAGAGAAGTGGTCTGAGCGAGAGAAGTGGGTCCGCGCGAGAGAAGTGGTCTGAGCGAGAGAAGTGGGTCCGCGCAAAGGTGCGTTGGCGGCTCTACGCCACCTGCACGGCATCCAGCTCCGCGTAGCGCTCCCCCTTCGAAAGGCGCAGAGTGTTCCACCCCTCGTGCAACTCCACCGGGACCTCGCGCGGCTGCCACGCGTCCCAGCCCGTGTACGGGTAGTCGACGGCGCCCGCGGCCGCGCCGTTGACCGTCAGGCCGTGCGTCGCGGCGGCCGGCGCACCCGCCGCGTCCAGCGAGCCGTTGCCGTAGCGGACGGTCAGGGTGTGCGGTCCCGACGAGGCCGCGTAGACCCGGAACTCCACGAAGCTGTCGGCTTCGTCGATGTGCCCGACGGCCCGGTCGCCCCACGCGTCCTTCGCCTCGCGGACCGTCGCCCGGTGCACGCGGGCGAGCTCCGCCTCGTAGAGCGTCTTGCTGCCCCGGACGACCGGGCGGCCGTCCGCGAAGCCGAGGTCCGCCACGTACAGCGCGCGTCGTGAGGGGTCGGCGCCCCGCCCGTGGAAGAGGATCCGGTCCCGGCCGCCGGGGCCGGTCACGACGTCCTGGCCGCCCGGTCCGCCGATCACCCCCGAGAAGGACGTCGTGGTCAGGAGGGGCTCGTCCCCCTTCACGTAAGGGCCGGTGAGGGTGTCGGCGATCGCCCAGCCCGTCGCGTACGCGGCGGTCCGGTAGTCGCCGGCCGAGTACAGGAGGACGTAGCGGCCGTCCCGCTTGACGAGCGTGGGCGCCTCGACGAGGCCGCCCTCCCACCCGCGGTCCTGCCTGAGGAGCCTGACCGGTTCCCCCGTGACGCGGGTGCCGTCCCACGAGACGGGCTGGATGTGGAGCCAGGTGTCCAGTCGGCAGCAGTTCCCGTCGCTCTTCCAGAGCAGGTGGCGGGTGCCGTTCTCGGTGTAGCTCGACGCGTCGATCGCGCCGCCCGCCTCCGTCGGGCAGACCAGGGCGCCGTCGCCGGCCGGACGGAAGGGGCCGTCGGGCGAGGACGCCAGGGCGGCGCCGATGCACTGGCGCCCGCCGACGCGGTCGCGTGCCGTGTACTGGAGGGTGAATCCGTCGCCGTTGTCGAAGACCTCCGGGGCCCAGACGTCGTGCGGGGGGTCGGGCCTGACCCAGTCGCCCAGCACCGGCAGGACGTCCTGCTCGTCGACCGTCCAATGGACCAGGTCGGTGGAGGTCGCGTGCTGGACGTTCCGGCCGGCGACGTTGGTGGCGTAGGCGTGGAACACCCCGCCGACCGCCACGACGTCCGGGTCGGCGAACTCCCGGTCGAGAACGGGTGCGGTCGGGGCGGGAGTGGCGGCACCGACCGGGAGAAACCGCAGTGCCGCCGCCGTCCGGCCCCGCGCCGGCTCGGGGGGCGCCGCCATCCGGAGCCGGTTCGACGCCGCTGCCGATATCACCGCAGTGGCCCCGACCGACTCCGGTACAGACACCCGGCTCGGAGCCGACTCCGGTGCCATCACCCGGCCTCGGACCGAGTCCGGTACGGCCGCCGGGGCCCGGATCGAATCGGGTGTCGTGGCTCCGGCGGGGAACAAGGCGAGACAGGCGGCCGCGCCCAGGGCCGCCATGGCCACGGCGAAGCCTCGGCGGGGAAGAACAGGCCCCCGGCCGATCGCCCCGGTGGCCCGGCGGCGCCCCGCACCCGCCCGACGGAACGGTCCGCCTCCTGGCTTGGTCCGTTGGTGCACGGATCGGCTCCTTCCGCTCCGGTCGTCGCGCGCTCGCGGACGACGCCGTCGACGACGCTCTCCTCCCCACGCCCTGGAGGCGCGGAGCACACCACGAGAACGACGCGGCGGTCGTCGCGTTGCGCGGTCGGCCGGACGACCCGGGGTACGGCCGACGCCGTACCCCGATGGCCGTACCGCCCGCCCGCCGTCCCTGTCCCGGGCTCGCCCGTGTCCCGGGACAGCGACGTCCCCGCAGGTCAGAGAGGTGTGGATCCCGCGACATCCCGACTTCGCCGAAGCACCCGGGACACGCTTGCGGCGCGCTCGCCGAACGGCACAGACTTCGGTTGTCCGGCCGCCGCACCGCTCGACAGCGGCGCGCCTCGGCCGGACGTCCCGACCCCCTGCTGTCCCCTGGTGCCCCCTGCCCACCGCTACGGCGAATCCACGGAACGCGGCACCAGGGCAGGCGGCGCACCCGCACCGCGGACCGTCACGGGACCGCACCCCAATCCACCGCAGGAGATCCCCATGTCCCGGAACAGCCATGCCCGCCGCTCCCTGCTTGCCGCCGCCGTGGCGGTCACCTGCACCACGATCGCGCTCTCCGTCACCGTGCAGTGGGCCCCCGACGGGCCGCCGACGGGCGAACGGCCGCCCCCGCTGCGCCCCATCGGCGCGACGGTGACCACTTCGGACGACCGGCTGCTGCACGACGCCGAGCAACGGCTGCTGAGCGACTGCATGAGCCGGCACGGATTCACGTACCGCGTGTTCCCACTCGGCGACGAGCCGGACTCCACGCTCTTCCCGTACGTCGTCGACGACGAGGCCTGGGCCCGGCGGCACGGCTACGGTGCCGAGCTGCGCCGGCAGCGGGGAGCCCTCGTGAAGAACGATCCGAACCGCGCCTACTTCGCCGCTCTGCCGGCGGACCGCAAGGCCACGGCGCTGGTCGCCGCCAACGGACCCTCCCCGGACGGGCTGACCGTACGCCTCCCGGGCGGCGGAACCATGCGCCGCAGCGATCGCGGCTGTGTCGCGGAGTCCCAACGGCGGCTCTACGGAGACCTCGGCGCCTGGTTCCGGTCATCGACCCGGGTGGGCACCCTGCAACAGATCCTCCGGAGCCGGGTCGTGGCCGACACCGGCTATCAGAGGAGCCTCGGCGTGTGGCGGCGGTGCATGGGGCGTATCGGGTACGCCTTCGCCACGCCGGCAGCCGCCCGTGCCGCCGCGCTCTCCCCCGTACGCCCCCTTCCCAAGGGCCGCGAGATCGGCCTCGCCCTGGCGGAGGTGCGGTGCGCCGTGGAGTCGGCGCTGTCCCGCACGGCCCGGCGTCTCGACGCCCACCACGACAGGCTCCTCGCCGAGGAGTACCGCGCGGACGTCGAGACGCGGGACCGGCTGAGGGCCGCCGCGCTCCCCCGTGCCCGCCGGATCCTCAGCGACGTCCCGCAGGCCTGACCCGCCTGCCCCTCTGCTCCGCCACGTGCCCCACGCACGCGGCGGCCCGCCGACCGCGGCACGAACTGCGGTCCGGCACCACCCCGTCCATCCCATCCACCCACCGATTCACCAACCCACCGATTCACCGAACCGAGAAGGAGCACACCATGCGCATCTCTCGCGCCCTCACGACGGCACTCACCGTCGCAGCCCTCACCCTGCTGACCGCCCCGGTCGCCGACGCCCGCGGCGCCGTGCCCGAGGCCGTCGCCGTCGTACCCGGGGCCGCCACGGCACCGGCCGCCGTCGCCCCTGCGGCGGTTCCCGGACCTGACGGCTTCCTCTACGCCTGGGAGCACCCCCACGCGGGCGGCTTCCACTGCCGTTGGAACGGGGAGAACGCCAACTGGGCCGGCTGCCGCGACAAGGTCTCGGACGTCTGGAACAACGGCTACCCCGGCGTCGCCGAGGACGTGAAGCTCTACCGTGACACCGACTGGAACGGCTCGTGGGTCTGCCTCCACCAGGGGCACTCGATTCCCGACCTCGGCGCGTCCGGCCTGAAGTTCTTCAGTCCCGGTCACGGCCAGGGCGAGCTCGTCAACGACCGGGTCGGGTCGCACCTGTGGGTCTCCGCCTGCTGACGTCACGCTCATCGGGTGCCGGTCCGGCGGGAACCCTCAGGAGGGGTATCCCCCGGGCCGGTCCTCGTGTCCTCGCACGTGTGCGAGGACCGGCAACCCTCCGTCGCCGAACTGCGGCCCGGATGCGTGAACATGGCCGTACATCGGCGCGGTCAGCGCCGATGTCGTGCCTTGGCCTCCGCCGGTGTTTGTCGGCGTCCGCCGGTGTTTCGGTGTCCGTCGGTGGATCAGTCGTGCGTCGATTCGTCGGCAGCCGAGCGGCGCCCGCCGACGGAGGCAACCAACGCGTCTGCCACGACCGCCGCGTCTGCCTCCGCGACATCTGCCGGGTACTCCGGCAGCAGATCGTCCCAGACCGGCATCCATGACCCGTACAGCTGGGTCTGCCCCTCGGGCCGGGCGAAGAACCAGATGTGCAGGTGCGCGCCGCCGTCCCCGATGCGGTAGACGTGGGCTCGCGAGATGTGGGGCAGGGCCTGCACATGGCGGACGATGTGGGTGGACAGGACCCCCAGCTCGGCCGCCAACTCGTCGGGCAGGTCGTCCATGTCGTAGTGCTCCAGCGGATGCAGCATGAGTACCAGCGGCACACCGACTCCCGGGATCCGCGTGAGCCGCCAGCTGTCGTTGAACCAGATCCCTTCGCCTCGGTCACGGCACGCGTCACAGTTCGACGGGTCCTCGCCGTGTCGCGGAGGCTCGGGCAGAACGGGAGGGCGCAGGGGCGAGACGCGCAATCCGTCCGCTTCGAACGGGCTGATACTCCACCCTGTCATGCGCGCGAGTGGGAGCCGACGCTCGGCATCGGCAGCGGCGAGCGCGTGGTCGTAGAACTCGTCAGGTCGCAAAGCCATGGCGCGAAGACTAGTTCGACATCGAGCCCCGGTGCGGACCGGGGTGGCCACGTTCCTCCCTGGTGGGGAGATCGCGACGGGTTGTGGATCACCTGCGGATCCGCCCATTCGCGGAGCATCCGGGCGACCCACAACCGCTCAGCACATGTGTGAGGGCCCTCCGTCGCCGTCCACGCCGGCGGGGGCGAGGAAGTCGTCGTCTCCGAGCGGCTGTTGCACGATCAGCGCAGTCGGCGGGCGCGCAGCACCAGGTCATCCGCGTGGTGCGTGCCTGCTCCGCCGTCGGGTGCCACGCGGGCGCGCTGCTCGTCCACCTCCACCACCCAGTCGTCGCCGAGGAGGGCCGTGACCGTCGAGGGCCAGACGTAGTCGGCCGGGTCGAAGCCGCTTTCGTCCGGCTGCCGGGTGTCCATTCCGGCGTGGTGGACGAGCAGCAGCACACCGCCGACCGCGACGGCCGCGATCAACGCTCGCTCGGCGGCGGCGTCCGGAGTGCGCAGCAGCGCCGGGTACTGCGCGGAGACCAGGTCGAAGGAGGCCGGCGGGAGCGCCGCGTCCGTCAGTGTGGCGTGGACCCAGCGAACGGCGACGCCTGCGTCTCGTGCGTGCCCGGCAGCCCGCTCGAGGGCCACGCCCGAGACCTCGATCGCGGTCACGTCCCATCCGTGGTGCGCGAGCCAGACGGCGTCCGCGCCCTCACCGCAGCCGACGTCGAGAACGCGCCCGGGGGTGAGCCCGGCGAGCTCTGCCACGAGCGCACCGTTCGGCCGGCCGCTCCAGAGTTGTTGCCGGTCGGCGTACCGGTTGTCCCACTCCGCCTGCACTGCGGGGTCTCCTACGTATCCGTCGACGGGGGGCGTGGGAGCGTCGGACGCGGGCGATCCCGCTGCGATGTTCTCGGTCACGAACCCACCATGCCCATCCGGCCGCTCTCATGCCGCCACTTTTGCCGGTCCGGCAAAAACGGCGGCCGAGTCGGCGTCGAGGGGGGCGAGCACGGGCCGGCGCAGCCGCAGCCCCAACCGAGCCCAGGCGGCCGGTCCGAGAGCGAGGCAACCTTTTTGAAATTCTCCATTCAGGATCTTGATACCTGTTCAGTCCTATGCGAGATTCGGCGCACGCAGCACGTGTCAACGGCTGCGCTTCGTCCGGACACACCGGAATCGCTGCGGGAGAGGTCTCCACCATGCCGGTCCAGCACACCCCCGGGGAGCGACTCTCGATGGAGACTCGCACCATCGAGGTCATTCCCGACGCCGAGCGGCACGGCACGCCGCGTAGCCAGTTCACGCTGTGGTTCGGCGCCAACATGCAGATCACCGCGATCGTCGACGGCGCGCTGTCCGTCGTCTTCGGCGCCGACGCGCTGTGGGCGATACCCGCGCTGCTGATCGGAAACCTGCTCGGTGGCATCGTGATGGCGCTGCACTCCGCGCAGGGACCGCGGCTCGGCGTCCCGCAGATGATCTCCAGCCGGGCGCAGTTCGGCGTCCACGGGGCGGTCCTGCCCCTGCTGTTGGTGATTCTCATGTACCTCGGCTTCGCCGCGACCGGCAGTGTCCTGGCCGGCCAGGCGCTGTCCGAGATGCTGCACATCGACAACACGGACGCCGGGATCCTCATCTTCGGCGCGCTGACCGCCGTGGTCGCGGTCACCGGCTACCGCCTCATCCACATCGCAGGCCGCATCGCCACCGTCGTCGGCGTACTCGGCCTCGGCTACCTTCTGGTGCGGCTGTTCACGCAGTACGACGTCGGCGCGCACGTCGGGAACAAGGGCTTCGAGACGGCGACCTTCCTCCTCGCCGTAGGGCTCGGCGCCGGCTGGCAGCTGACCTTCGGCCCGTACGTCGCCGACTACTCGCGCTACCTGCCGCGCGACACCAGCATGCGCGCGACGTTCTGGTCCACGTTCGCCGGCTCGGTCATCGGCTCCCAGTGGGCCATGACGCTGGGAGCGCTCACCGCCGCCGTCGCGGGCAAGACCTTCCTCAGCGACCAGGTGGGCTTCCTCGGCGACCTTGCCGGGCCCGCGGTCCTCGCCGTCCTCATCTACCTGGTGATCGTGGTCGGCAAGCTGACGGTCAACTGTCTCAACGCGTACGGCGGCTTCATGTCGATGCTGACCACCGTCACCGCGTTCGACGGCCGTTCGCGCATCTCGGCCGCCGCCCGTGCCGCCTACATCGTCGGCTTCACCGCGGTGTCGATGGTCATCGCGCTGGCCGCCAGCGACGACTTCCTGAACAACTTCAAGAACTTCGTGCTCCTGATCCTGATGGTGTTCACCCCGTGGAGCGCGATCAACCTCGTCGACTACTACCTGATCTCCCGCGAACGCGTCGACATCCCCGCCCTGTACGACCCGGACGGCCGCTACGGCCGATGGAACGTCACCGCTCTGACCTGCTACGTCGTGGGCGTCGCCGTCCAGATCCCGTTCCTGGCCACCAAGCTGTACACCGGTGCGATCACCAAGAGGCTCGACGGCGCCGACATCTCGTGGATCGTCGGGCTCGTGGTCACCGCGGCCCTGTACTGGCTGTGGGTCCGGCGCACGGCCAACCCGCCGGCCGAGACCGTCCACCCGGCCGTCACCGAGGCCGGCGACGACGCGACGGCGCCCGTCGGCTGACCCGTACGACACGCCCCCACAGGGCGGCGGCGTCGGGCGAGAGCGGTGCGACCGCTCGGCCCGACGCGACGCCGCCCGCGTCCCACCACACTCCTGGGCCTGGGCCTGGGCCTGGGCCGCGACGCGACGCGACCCAACTCCTGCGCAGGGACTACGGCGCAGGGCACCAGTGCGTCACAGGGCACCAGCCATACAGCCGCCGGCCGGAAGTCCTGGCGCGCCGAGCCAGTCCGGCCGGGGCGGATCCGCCGGCGTTTCGATCATGCGAACTACGCGCGTCGACCTGCCCGTACGCCGTTGACGGCCCCGTCCGGCTCGACAAGACTCCTGCCCCATGCAGCCCCTGCGTGACCCCTCGGTCACCCGCGTCCAGCGCCGACACGTGGACCTCGTCCGTGTCGCGAGCGCTGTCTGTCGCTGCCCCTGACCGGTCGCGCCTTCCCACACACCCCGCGCCCACGCTTCCTCCGCTCACCCCGTCCACCGAGCCCCGGAGGCATGCCCGCACGCCCTCCTGGAGACCTCTATGTCCACGCCCCTGTCCCGCCGCGCCCTCGGCGGGGTCGCCGCCGGTGCCGCAGCTGCCGCCGCCCTCGGAGCCACCGCGTCCGCCGCACAAGCAGCACCCGCGGGCGACGCGCGGGAGCGGCCGTTCCGAGCCGCGCACCCGCGCCGCCACTCACGACGACCCAACATCCTCTTCATCCTGGGCGACGCCGAGTACAAGGACCTGCGCTACTACACCCGGATCCTCACCGAGCGGGCCGGCGAGTACGTCAGCCGCGACCACGACAGGCCCTGGCTGCTCAACCTGAACTTCACCACCCCGCACTGGCCTTGGATAGCCGACGGCGACAAGGAGGCGAGCGACGAGATCGTCCGCCGCATCAAGGCCGGCGACCGCTCCGCCCTCTGGCACCAGGACGGCGGCTCCGTCGAGAAGTACAAGGAGATGGTCGAGGACCTCGACCGCTCGATCGGGCAGGTCCTCAAGGCGCTGAAGCGCTCCGGCCAGGAGCAGGACACGCTCGTCTTCTTCGCCAGCGACAACGGCGGCGAGCGCTTCTCCTACAACTGGCCGCTCGCCGGCAACAAGGGCTCGCTCCAGGAGGGCGGCATCCGCGTCCCCTCGATCCTGCGCTGGCCCGCCGGGATCGACAGCGGCCAGGTCAGCGACCTGCCGGTGTTCACGCCCGACTGGACGGCGACCCTGCTCGACCTGGCCGGGGCCCGCCCCCATCCCGCGTACCCCCTCGACGGCACCAGCCTCGCCGGGCATCTGCTCCGCGGCGCCGACGTACCCGAGCGGGATCTCTTCTGGCGGGTGCGGGGCGAACGGGCACTGCGCCGCGGCGACTGGAAGTACTACCGGGGCAAGTCCGGCCGCGACCAGCTCTTCCACCTGTCCGAGGACTCCCGCGAGCAGGCGGACCGGGCGCCGTTCGAGCCGGCGCGACTCGCCGAGCTGCGGGCGGCCTGGGAGCGGATCGACGCGGGGCTGCTCCGCTACTGAGCCCTGACGGCCCGGCCGGCGGGCCCCGCCGCGCCGAGTGGGCCGTACGTAGGGTGATGCAGGGATTCCCGGTGCTCTCTGACACCTGGCGGGTACAGGGGACGGGTAGTGGTGACCGACGCACGCATCGCGTTCTGTAAGGAGCCCGTCCCCCATGCTCATCGATCTGACCCGACGTACCGCGCTGGTCACCGGCTCCACCCAGGGGATCGGCGCCGCCATCGCCACCGGGCTGGCTCGGGCCGGAGCCCGCGTCGGCGTCAATGGGCGGACCGAGGAACGCGTCGAGCAGGCCATCGCGAGCATGCGGGCCGAGGCCCCCGACGCGGATCTGGTTCCGGTGGTCGCCGACGTCGCCACCGAGCAGGGCGCGATGCTGGCCGCCGAGGCGCTGCCGCACGTGGACATCCTGGTGAACAGCCTCGGCATCTTCGGCGAAGCCGACCCGCTGAAGATCAGCGACGACGAGTGGCGGCGCTACTTCGAGGTGAACGTCCTGGCCGCGGTGAGGCTCATCCGGCAGTACCTTCCCGGCATGAGCGAGCGCGGCTGGGGGCGGATCCAGAACATCGCGAGCGACTCGGCGGTGGTGATCCCCGCCGAGATGATCCACTACGGCATGTCCAAGACGGCCCTCCTGGCGGTCACGCGCGGCTTCGCCAAGCAGGCGGCGGGGACCGGTGTCACCGTCAATTCCGTCATCGCCGGCCCCACCCACACGGGCGGCGTGGAGCAGTTCGTGTACGAGCTGGTGGACCGTGCCCTGCCGTGGGACGAAGCGCAGCGTGTCTTCATGCGCGAGTACCGTCCGCAGTCCCTGCTGCAGCGGCTCATCGAACCCGAGGAGATCGCCAACATGGTGGTGTACCTCGCCTCCGAGCACGCGTCCGCCACGACCGGCGGCGCGCTGCGCGTGGACGGCGGGTACGTCGACTCCATCCTGCCGTAGCGGAGTTACCAGCTCCACGGGGCTGCGTCGCAGTCGCTTCACGTGGGAGGCGTCCCCGTCGGGGACTCGTGAGCCTCTTTCTGCGCTGGGCGCACCCGTGGGCCGCGCCGTCGCGCTGAGCGCTCGCTGGATCAAGTGAATACGGGCGGGGGCGTGTTGGTCCGGTGATGCCGCCGGGCACCTTCCGGTCAGCGGACCTCACCGTCGAGAAGGACACTGATGACGAGCCAGGCTACCGAAGTCGAACTGGAAGGCCTTCTCAACAAGGCGCTGCACGCCACGGGTACGGGCGCACGTTGGGCGGCCGAATCGGACGAGATGTGGTGCCGTGTCACGCCCGGGTCGGCTACACGGCGCGAGCAGGGGTGGAAGCTGCACCTGTCGGCGACGGCCGCCTCCGCGCCGGCCGTCCTCGAGAAGGCCCTGGATGTGTTGCTGCGGGAGAAGTCCGCGTTCAAGTTCGCCCGGTCGCTGGACCAGGTGAGTGCGCTCAACTCCCGTGCCACGCCGCGGGGAAGCTCGGGCAAGTTCATCACCGTCTACCCTCGCTCCGACGCCGAGGCGGCCCGGCTCGCCCACGAGCTGCACGGGGCCACGGCGGGGCTGGCCGGTCCTCGGATCCTGTCCGACCAGCCGTACGCCGTGCACTCGCTGGTGCACTACCGATACGGCTCGTTCGTCGGCCGGAGGCGGCTCTCGGACGACGGCCTGCTGGTGTGGTTCATCGAGGACCCCGACGGCAATCCCGTGGAGGACAAGCGCACCGGCCAGTACTCGCCGCCCTCTTGGGCCGTCTGCCCCTTCCCCGCCACAGTTCCCGTCGTACCGCGCGCGGCGGAGGGGTCCGACGGGGCGGACGGTGCGGCAGCGGCGAGTGCTCCGGTGCTGCTCGGCGGTCGTTTCGCTGTACGAGAGGCGATCCGGCACACCAACAAGGGCGGCGTCTACCGGGGCAGCGACGTCCGTACGGGCGCCCCCGTGGTGATCAAGGAGGCCCGGCCGCACGTGGAAGCCGACGCCTCAGGCTGCGACGTCCGCGACTGGCTGCGCGCCGAGGCCCGGACACTGGAGAAGCTCAAGGGCACGGGGCTGGCTCCGGAACCGCTGGCGTTGTTCGAGCACGGCGGGCACCTCTTCCTGGCCCAGGACGAGGTGCCGGGCGTCACCCTGCGCACCTGGGTCGCCGAGCACTTCCGTGACGTCGGAGCGGAACGCTACCGCGCCGACGCGCCGGCCCAGGTCGGGCGCCTGGTGGACCTGGTAGCGGCGGCGCACGCGCGAGGCTGCGTCCTGCGGGACTTCACCCCCGGCAACGTCATGGTCCGTCCGGACGGTGAGCTGCGCCTCATCGACCTCGAACTCGCCGTCCTGGACGACGAGGCCGCCCTGCCCACCCGCGTGGGAACCCCCGGCTTCAGCGCCCCCGAACGACTGGCCGACGCCCCCGTCAGCCCGACGGGCGACTACTACAGCCTCGGTGCCGCCGCGTGCTTCGTCCTGGCCGGGAAGGTGCCGAACCTGCTGCCCGAGGAGCCTGCCACCAGGGCCACGGAGCAGCGGCTCGCCGCGTGGCTGACCGCCTGCACGGGACCGCTCCGGCTGCCGGACGGCCTCGCGGAGATGGTCCTCGGCCTGATGAAGGACGACCCTGCCGAGCGGTGGGACCCGACCAGGGCGCGCGAGGCCCTCCGGAAGGCGGAGCCCTCGCGGCCACGGAACCCCTCCGCCCGACGCACGCCGCGGAACGACCGCAGTGACGACCGCAATGACGACAACCGTGACGGCAGGCGGAGTGAGGCTCCGCACGACGCGGTGGCCGGGATGGTGGACCATACGGCGACCGGGACTGTCGACCGCGCCGTGGCCGGGATCGTGGAGCATCTCATCGATTCGATGGTTCCCACGGACGAGCGCCGACTGTGGCCCGTGTCCACCCTGGCCGGGGAGTCCGACCCCTGCACCGTGCAGCAGGGCGCGGCCGGTGTCCTGGCCGTACTGACGCGGTACGGGGAGCTCACCGGCGACGACCGCCTGCCCGAGCTGATCGCCACCGCGGGCCACTGGATCGCACGCCGCACCGATCTCCGCTTCCCACGCCCCGGCCTGCACTTCGGCGGACGCGGAACCGCCTGGGCGCTGTACGACGCCGGGCGTGCCGTGGACGACCACGAGCTCATGGACCACGCGTCGGCTCTGGCACTCGCCCCGCAACAGGCGACGCCCCATCACGACATCACCCACGGCAGCGCGGGCAGCGGACTGGCCGCGGTCCATCTGTGGCACCGCACCGGCGATCCGCGCTTCGCCGAACTCGTCGTCGACGCGGCCGACCGGCTGGTCGCCGCGGCGCGGCGTGATCCGTCCGGAGTGGGCTGGCCGGTGCCCGCGGAAGCCGCCTCCTCGGAGGGCGGCAAACGCTACCTCGGCTTCGCCCACGGAACGGCCGGCATCGGCTGCTTCCTCCTCGCCGCCGCGACCGTCTCACGGCGCCCGGAGCACCTGGACCTCGCGGTGGAGGCCGGCGAGCACCTGCTGGCCGACGCCGTGCTGACCGGCGAAGCGGCCCAATGGCCCGCCCAGGCCGCGGACCTGCCCACGGCCCCGTACTGGTGCCACGGCGCGGCGGGCATCGGCAGCTTCCTCGTCAGGCTGTGGCAGGCCACCGGGGACGACAGGTTCGGCGACCTCGCCCGCCGCAGTACGCACGCCGTCATCGAGCGCGCTTCCCGCGCCGCCCTTGCCCAGTGCCACGGCCTGGCGGGCAACGGTGACTTCCTCCTCGACATGGCCGACGCCACGGGTGACCCCGTCTACCGCGCCATGGCCGAGGACCTGGCCCGCCTCATCGTCAGCGAGAGCGCCCACCGCCGTGCCCAGGTGGTCTTCCCCAACGAGTACGGGGACGTATCGACCAGCTGGAGCGACGGATCTGCCGGAATTCTGGCCTTCCTCCTGCGGATCCGTCACGCCGACCCCCGGCACTGGATGGTCCGGTTGCCGGTCTGAGCGGCAGGAAGTCTGCCGCCAGTTCACCGAACGAAGGAGAAACCCATGGAGAGCAACGACATCGAACTGCTTGCCCGCCTCCACGCCCTTCCGGAGACCGACCCCGTCGGTGTCGACGGAGCGCCGTTCGCCGCGACGTGTGAGTGCGTCGGCCTGCTGACCCTGCTCAACACGGTCTGTATCGGCATCAGCTGCGCGTAGGACAGGCACCCACCATCCGGCCGGCGGCCCACCCGGGAAGCCGCCGGCCGGATGCTCCCCTTTCCGCGCGCCCGAGTGGTCACGGGTGGCCACGGACGGCGAACCCGTAGATGAGGACGCGACCGCATGCAGCCACCCGCCGGTGACGAGGACCGACCCGACCAGACGCACCTGCCCGCCGGTGTCGACGACCTCGCCCCCACAGCCCGCATGACGGCCGCCGGCACCAACCCGCCCGTCGCGCACCACGTTCCCGAGCCCGTGTACGCGATCAGCATGCGCGGCCTGGTCAAGAGCTACCCGGGCCCGCAGGGGTCGACCACCCACGCGGTGCGCGGCCTGGACCTGGACGTGGCGCAGGGCGAGACCTTCGCCTTCCTGGGGCCCAACGGCGCGGGGAAGTCCACGACCATCGCCGTGCTGTGTGCCCTGGCCCGCCCCACCGCCGGTCAGGCCACCGTCGCCGGCGCCGATGTGCTCAGCCGGCCCCACGAGGTACGGCGACGGGTCGGCATGCTCTTCCAGCACAGCGCTCTGGATGCGGACCTGACAGCCGAGCAGAACCTCCACATCCACGCACGGCTCTACGGGCTGGCCCGCCGCCATGCCCGCTCGCGCGCCGCGGAGGTACTGGAGACGGCCGGGCTGACCGACCGGCGGCGCTCCCCGGTACGCACCCTGTCGGGCGGCATGCGGCGCCGCCTGGAGATCGCCCGGGCCCTGCTGCACTCCCCCCGGGTGCTGTTCCTGGACGAGCCGACCACCGGGCTCGACCCGCACGCCCGCGTCCAGGTCTGGGAGCATCTGCGTGCGCTGCGCGACCGGCACGGCAGCACGCTCTTCGTCACCACCCACTACCTGGAGGAGGCGGAGAACTGCGATCGCATCGCCATCATCGATCGCGGCCGCGTGGTGGCGCAGGGCACGCCCCTCGCGCTGAAGGCCGCGATCGGCGACGACCTGGTCGTGCTGCGTACCAGTGATGACACCGCGGCACGACGGGTCGTGTGCGGCATCGTGCCGCCGGACCGCGCCCTCACCGCGGACGGCGGCGGGGTCTCCCTGCGAGTGCCGGACGGCAGCACCTGGATTCCGCGCCTGTGCGCGGCACTGCAACGCCACGGCATCGCCGTACACGCCGCTTCCGCAGCCCCGCCCACGCTTGACGACGTGTTCTTCCACCACACCGGCCGCAGCCTCGACACCGCCAAACCCGGCCAGGCACCGGCCGGCCCCATCGCTCCGTGCGCGACCACGCCGTGCGCGAGCACGTCGGAAACCGGCGGCAGCCGATGACCGACCTCACCGTGAAGGCCCCGGAGACTCCCCACACTCCGGACGGCCCAGGTGCTCCGGGTGCCCCTGGCGTCTCCGGCACCTCGGGCATCCACGGCAGCGGGTGGCCGGCCCGGCTCCGGCACGAACTGCGCGCGATCCACGCCTTGGTCCACCGCGACCTGCTGCGCCTGGCGGGCCAGCGCACCCACACCGCACTGATGCTGCTCCACCCGATGCTCTACCTCCTCATCCTGGGAGGCGGACTGGCCGCCCTCATCCCCCGTTCCTCCCTGGGCGTCGGCTACCAGACCTATCTCTTCCCCGGCATGCTGATGATGACGGTGCAGACACCGGCCATCATGGTCGGCATCCGTCTGATCACCGACCGGCAGAGCGGCTACCTGCGGGAGCTCCTCATGGCCCCCGTCAGCCGGGCCACCCTCCTCCTGGGACACTGCGCCGGCGGCACCATGACCGCCACGGCGCAGGGCGCCGTACTGCTCGGCCTCGCCGGCACGGTCGGTCTGCCGTACGACCCGCTCCTCCTCGTCCTGCTCCTCGCCGGGATGATCCTCGCCTCGTTCACCATCACCGCTCTGGCTCTGGCCCTGGCCGTCACCCTCCGCAGGGCGGAGACGTTCCACACGCTCCTCGGCCTGATCATGATGCCGCTGCTGTTCCTCTCCGGCGGCTTCTTCCCCCTGCACACTCTGCCGGGCTGGGCCCACACTCTCGCCGCCGCCAACCCGCTCGCCTACGCGGTGGACCTGCTCCGGCGCTGCATCACCCACCTCGTACCCGACCAGCAGGCCGCCACCGGCATCGAATGGGCAGGCCGACAGCCGCCGCTCCCCCTCGAAGCCGGCCTCCTCCTCGCCACCGGCCTCCTCGCCCTGCTCTGGGCCGCGCGACGCTTCAACCGTCCGGAGTGACACACCGCCGTCCCGAGTGACACGGCCGTCCGTCCCGACACACCGCCGGAGTACGTGGTCAGGTCGTGCCGACGCCGCTGCGAGCCAGCGTGAACACCCCGAGGACGATCAGGGCGATCCCCGCGAGCTGCGGCAGCAGCCACCAGCCCGCCCGCACATGCTCCTCGTACAGCAGGACGCCGAGGCTCAGGCTCACGGTCGCGTCGCCGAGGGTCAGGGCCGGCTGCGAGGCGACGAGCGGACCGCCCTGCATGGCGTGTTCGAGCAGCAGGAGGGCCGCGATCCCCGCCGCACCGAAGGCATAGGTCTGCCAGGCCGTCAGGAAGGCGCCGATGCCGCCGTCGCCGAGGATGTGCATGGACGTCTTCATGAGGGCGGCGGTGAGCGCGTAGCAGATCGCCGTCGCGGCGCCGAGACAGCCGGCCCTCGCGCGCCCGGGCGGTCTGCGCAGTCCGACGGCGGCGAGCGCCACCACCGCGACGGCGCAGACCACCAGGACCGGCACCCAGCGGTCCAGTGCCACATGGGTGCGGTTGCCGGTGGGCGAGGCGGCCGCGAGCGCCACTCCGAGGCCCAGCACGACCCCTGCCACGGCAGCCCAGAGCCGGGCGGGCAGTCGCTCGCGCGTCAGGAGGGTGGCGATCAGCAGGGCGAGAGGAAGTTCCAGTACGAAGAGCGGCTGCACGAGGGCCAGCGGCCCGGTCGCGAGGGCCGCCGCCTGTCCGACACCCGCGGCGATGACGGCGAGGATGCCGGCCAGCCACAGGGGGCGGTGCAGCAGGTCGAGGATCAGTCCGGGCCGGAAGGAGTCGGACTGCGGGACGGTGAGCGCCGCACGCCGCTGGAGCACCGTGGCCAGCGCGTTGCTGAACGCGGCGAACAGCGAGAAGAGGACCGGCAGGACGACGCCCATGAACCGATCCTCACCGGGGCGGCGGCCGACCGGGGGACGACACCGGCGGGCGCCCGTCCGGAGGACCCGGTCGGGCCAATGCGGCTCTCGGACGATGCCGGGCGGATACGGGGGGCGAGGTGCCGTGTTCACCGCTCGGGGCCACACGCCGCGGACGGCTTCGCACCGATGCGCCCGGCCCCCTGCTCCGATGCGAGCAGGGGGCCGGGCGGCCGGGTGTGTCTCCGGTGCGGTGCCGAGCGTGCCTAGGGCGCGATCTCGAACTGCGGCGGCTGGAGGCCCGCCAGACAACGGGTGTCCGGCGCGGCCGGGTCGGCGAAGAACGAGGTGGTGATCGTCTGCGCGCACGGCGAGTCGGCGAAGACCACGTGGGCCACGTAGGGGACCGTGACGGCGTGGGACCGGCTCAGCGTGCGGGCCACGTAGGCCCCGTTGCTGGGTGCGGTCTGGGCGTCGAAGCCGCCGGACAGGGCGAGGGTCGGGATGTCGCTGCGGGTCACGTCCCGGATCCAGGGAGGCGCCGGGGGGACGTCCCAGGCACGGCAGTCGTCGTGGAGCCAGGCGAGTTGCGGGGCGTTGGCCAGCATCGATCGGGGGAACGACGGGAACGCGCGGCGTCCGCCCCGGATGATGTCGGCGCGGCTCTCGTACGGGGTCCACTGGCTGCAGAAGACGCCGTAGACCAGCCCGTGGGCGACCCTTCCGATGGCCTGCGGGCTGTACTTGCCGCCCGCGAGCTGCTCGGCGATCCGCTGCGGGTTGCCGTGGGCGAGTTCGTCGATGGAGCGGGGCACTCCGGCCGCCACGTGGGTGGCCGAGGTGAGCCAGGTGACCAGGTTGCCCCCGTCCAGCACGACCTTCACCGGCTCCGGGTGCACCGGGACCGTGACGGTGGTGGTGATCGGGTCGGCCTCCAGCTCACTGACGAGGCGGAGGAAGGTGGCCTTCAGGTTCGGGTAGCGGGTGTTGCAGGCGGGCTGCTCCGCGCAGGCCTTGAACAGACCGTCGAATCCCTCTCGTGCGGCCTTCCAGGTCACGGCCCCGCCGCCCAGGGACGGCGGCAGGACGCCGTCGATGCCGACCGACCGGATGCCCTTCGGGTGCAGGCGCATGTAATTGAGCGCCAGATGGGTGCCGTAGGAGATGCCGAAGACGTTCCACTGCTTGACGCCCAGCGTCTTGCGCAGGGCGTCGTAGTCGGCCGAGCTCTCGATGTCGTTGTAGGTGCCGCGGTCGGCCCCCGTGCCGTCCACGCGGTCCCGGCATGCCCGGGTCGCCTCGACGTGCAGGCGGCCGGTGGACGGCGCGTTGGAGACGAGACCGAGGGCGCGGGCGTTGAACTCGTCGATGTTCGGACAGGTGAGCACCGGGTCGGCCGAGTAGGTGCCGCGCTGGGACATGAAGATCACGTCACGGTCGCGGTTCAGGTCGCCGGCGAGCGCCATCGGGATCTCGGAGACCGCGTCGTCGCCGGGTCCGCCGGCGAACCACACGATCGGGTCGGGCGCCGGGGTGCGGGACTCCGCGGGCATGATCGCGACGGCGAGGGTGATCCTGCGGCCCTCGTGGGCCCAGGGCCCCTTGGACTCGTTGGGCCCCTTGGGCTCCTTGGGTCCCTTGGGCCCCATGGGCTTGCTGGCTTCCTTGGGTCCCTTGGGCTTGTTGGGCCCCTTGGGCCGGGAGCGGTTCTCGGGCACGGTGAGCGTGCCGCAGCGGGCCCGCGCGAGGTCGGGGATCGGGTCCGCCGTCCTGGGGCAGGGGCCCGGTTCGAAGCGGGCGTCGCCCACCGTACGGGCGACCGTGCCGATCGGACCGGTCGGGCCGGTCGGGCCGTCGGTGCCGGACTCGGCGTGCGCGGGCATCGCGGCCAGGCCGACGACGAGAACACCGGCCGTGGCTCCTGCCAGCGTCGCCGGGAGCCGTCGGGCGAGGCGCCGACGGGGGGTCGTGCGAGGGGACATCGTGCGTCTCCAGGTCAGGGGATGATGGTGAACGGCTTGGGCACGACACCCGCCACGCAACGCGTGTCGGGCGCGGTCGGCCGGGCCAGGAAGGAGACCAGGACCGACGCGGCGCAGGGCTCCTGCGGCACCACCCAGTGGGTGATCCCGGGGACCACCACGGCGGTCGAGCGGGGCAGTGTGCGGCCGGCGAACGGCCCCCAGCTGGCGCCGGTCTTCGCGTCGAAGGTCCCGGTGATGATGAGCGCGGGCACCTTGCTGTGGGTGGCGACCCGCTGGACCGCGGTGCGGTCCGGTACGTTCCAGGCGCGGCACAGGTCGTGCTCGAAGGGCAGCTGCGGTGCGTGGGCGAGCACGGAGTCCGGGAAGCCGGGGAAGGCTCGTCGGCCCGCCTCCAGCAGGTCGCGCTTCGAGAAGCCCGGCGCCCACTCGGCGCAGGCCACCGAGTGCGTCAGCCCGTGGGCGAACTCGCCGATGGCGGGCGTCGCGCCGGCGGCCTGGGCCCGCGCGAGGCGTTCCGGATGGCCGGCGGCGAGTTCGTAGAGCGCGGCGGGGACGTCGACGGACGGGACGAGTTGGCCGTTGGTGACCAGCAGGTTCACCAGTGTGCCCCCGTCGAGGACGACCTTCACCGGGGTTCCGCCGCCGGGCGGCGGTACGGTCAGCGTCAGGGGGTTCGCCTCCAGCCGCCGGACCTGCTCCGTGAGCGTGCGGGAGAGGCGCGGGTAGCGGGACTTGCAGGCGGGCTGGGCCTCACATGCCGCGAAGATCGCGTTGATCCCCTCCTGGGCGCTGTCCCAGGCCCACGGCAGGCTCACGGTCTGGGGCGGCACGACCGAGTCGATCGCCAGCGTGCGGATGCCCTGGGGGTGCCGGCGCAGGTAGGTGAGGCCCAGGTCGGTGCCGTACGAGTAGCCGTAGACGTTCCACTTCTTGATGCCCAGGGCCGTGCGGAGGGCGGCGAAGTCCGCGGCGTTCTCGGTGGTGTTGTAGGCCGTGAGGTCGTTGCCCTCGGCCGTCAGGCGGTCCCGGCACTCCTTCGCCGCGCGGACCAGCCCTCGTCCGGTGGACGGCGCGTCGTAGGGCAGTCCGACGGCGGTCGCGTTGAACCGGTCCATCTCCGGGCAGGCGAGGTTCGGCTGCGAGTGGAGAGCGCCGCGCTGGGTCATGACGATCAGGTCGCGGTCCCGGTTCACCTGGGAGGCGATCAGGAAGGGGATGGCCCCGATCGCATCGCCACCGGGGCCGCCTTCCATGAACACCACCGGGTCCGCGGCGGGCTTCGCCGAGGCGGCCGGGATGATCGCGACGGTCGTCCGGATGGTCCGGGTCTTCTTGCGGGTGCGGTTCTCCGGCACCTCCAGGAACCCGCACCGCCCGGGGATCGGCTCCGGCGTCTCGGGGCACGGACCGGGCACGAACCGTGCCGGGTGTCCCGGCCGGGGCCCCTCGGCAGGGGGTGACAGGGCGCTGCCAGGGGTGGGGCTGAGCCCGCCGAGCACGGCCAGGCCGGCCGCGACGAGCGCCGTCCTGGTACGCGCGCGGCGGGGAGTCCCCGACGGGGTGATGCGTCGCGCCGTCCGGCGCCGTACGGTCCTGACGGTCCCGCGAACGGAGGGCGGGTCGTCCGGACCGATGTTCTGTTCCGCCATGTGATCCCATTTCTCGGACGTCCCCCGCCGCTCGGGGCCGGGGCGCGTGGGCGTGGCCGCCCGCCGCGCTGTCCGGCGAGGTCGGCGCACGCCAGCTTGCGTCGGCTGCGGGAGGCCCACCACTCAAGGACTCCACTCGGAGCAGACGTTCGCCGCGCGAACAGGCGCACGTCACGAGGATGGGCGCCGGACCCTCGTCACGGGTCCGGTCCCCTCGTGGGACGGGGTGGTGGCGCATCCGGTCCGTAGCCGCTGCGGGCGGTGGACGCCCACGGTTACGGCGGGGGAGCGGGGGCGTGCGGCCGCACGGCCCGCTCGCCGTCGGCGGGGTCACCGGGACGGCGGGGGGCGTACGGGTGCTCCGGGCGGGGCGGCTGCCCCGGGCGGGCGAATGAGCCGAAGCCGCCGATGAGGTGCCGGATGAGTGAGCCGGGACCCTGGCGCGCGGCGGCCGTCAGCGCTGCGACGCCCGTGGGGTCCAGTGGGAACGCGGCGAGGTACACGGCCCGTGCCCCGAGCGACTGCGGCCCGTCGGCCGACCCCGCATCCGGCCGGACGCGGTCGCCGGGGACAGGGCGTACTCGTCCCGCGGAAACCGAGCCCACCTGCGCAAACACCCCCTGGGTGACGCGCTGAGGTGCCGGACGCCAAGGGCGGGCAGGAGTCGAGTCAACGGTCAACCAGCCGTGGACGCGGGGCCTCACCCGTGGATTCAGCGTCGGTGTCGTCGGTGCCGACCGGGCCGCGGGGAAGCATTCGGTCCAGCCACTTCGGCAGCCACCAGTTGGTCCGGCCGAGGAGTGTCATGGTCGCCGGTACCAGCACCATGCGTACGACCGTGGCGTCGATGAAGATCGCGGTGGCCAGGCCGAGCCCGAACATTTTGGTGGAGGGGTCCTCGGCGACGGCGAAGGACAGGAAGACCGCCACCATGATGAGGGCGGCCGAGGTGATGATCCGGGCGGTGCGCGAGACGCCCTCGACGATCGCCGTGCCGTTGTCGCCGGTGCGCAGGTACTCCTCGCGTACGCGGGAGAGGAGGAACACCTCGTAGTCCATCGACAGGCCGAACAGGATGGCGAAGAGGAACATCGGGATGAACGACACGATCGGAACCGTCGCTTCCAGCCCGATGAGCGCGCCTCCCCAGCCCCACTGGAAGACCGCGACCATGATGCCGTAGGCCGCGCCGATGCTCAGCAGATTCAGCAGCACCGCCTTGAGCGGTACGACGACCGAGCGGAAGACCAGCATCAGCAGCAGGAACGACATCGCCAGCACGGCGGCGACGAACACCGGCAGACGTTCGCTGGTGCGTCGGCCCACATCGGACAGGCTCGCGGCGGCCCCGCCGACGTGCGCCCTGGCCGGGCCGTGCCCGATCGCCGCGGGCAGCACCTCGGCGCGCAGCCGGGCGATGGTGTCGGCCGTGGCCTTGTCCTGAGGGCTGGTGGTCGGGAACACCACGAGGGTCGCGATGCCGGTGGCCCGATCGATGTGCGTCGGCGCGACGGATGCGATGCCCGGATCCGCCGCGACCGTTGCGACGAGTCGGTCCAGCACTCCCGGATCACCGGTGGGGTCCGCGGCGATGACGAGGGGACCGTTGGTGCCCGGGCCGAACCCCTCGGCGACGAGGTCGTAGGCCCGGCGCTCGGTACGGCTGTGGGGCAGTGAGCCGTCGTCGGGCAGGCCGACGCGCAGGCCGAGCACGGGCAGCGTCGCCGTCAGCAGCAGCCCCGCCGCGCCGATCGCGTACGGCACCGGGTGCCGGCTGACGTGCCCGATCCAGCGCCGCCAACCGGCGGCGGGAGCGGCGCCCGCCACCGTGTCCCGCCGCCGTGCGAGTCGGCCCGGCTTCCTGGTCTGCAGAGCCCGGCCGATCCGGCCGGTTCGGGCCAGGCGTGGGCCGGCGGCGCCGAGGAAGGCCGGCAGCAGTGTCACCGACGCGAGCACCATGGTCAGGACGACGATCGAGACGGCGAGCCCGCCCACCGTCATGAACGGTACGTTCGCGACCGCCAGGCCGAGGATCGATACGACGACGGTGCCGCCGGCGAAGACCACGGGTCTTCCCGCAGTGGCCACCGCTCGTCCGGCCGCCTCGTGGGGATCGAGCCCGCGCGCGAGGTACTCCCGGTGCCTGGCGAGCACGAACAGCGCGTAGTCGATGCCCACTCCGAGCCCGACCATGCTGCCCAGGACCGGTGCGAAGGTCGGGACGTCCGTCACCCCCGCCAGTACCGTCATCGTGGCGACCCCGACGGTCAGTCCGAAGACCGCCATGCCGATCGGCAGCGCGGCGGCGACGAGCGAACCGAACGCCAGGAACAGGATCGCGGCCGCGGCGAGGAGGCCGATCAGCTCGCTCGCGCCGCCGTCGGAGTCGGAGAAGGCGTAGAAGAGGCTCCCGCCCATCTCGATGCGCAGGGGCAGCTCCGCGCGCAGCCGGTCGCCGAGATCGACGAGGGCGTCGAGGTCTTCGGCCGACAGCCGGCTCTGGTCGGGGTACTGCACCCGGACGACCGCGATCCGCCCGTCGGCCGAGACGAGGCCGCCGCGCACGGCGGTGTCCCCGCCTGTGCCGAGTGCCCCCGCCGGGTCGCTCGTGCCGAGCACGTGCGGCAGCCGCTGCACCTCGGCCCGCAGCCGCGCGAGAGCGGTGCGCGCGCCGTCGTCGGAGAACGTCGCACCGTCGTCGACGGGGGTGACGACCACTTGGGCGGTCATCCCCTCCTGGCCGGTGCCGGCCCGCTCGATCAGTTCCGCGGCCCGTTGGGAGTCCAGTCCCGGAGCGGTCATCGAGTCCGCGGTCCGTCCGCCGAAGGCGACGGCGGCGAGGACGGCGAGCGTGGTGGCGATCAGCCATGCCGCGATCACCCGCCAGGGATGGCGGGCGGCGCTTGCGCCCAGGTGCAACAGGGCCTTCGAGAGCATCGGGTCCTCCAACCACCTCGTCGGCCGTCCTTGTACGGCCGCCGATCCCGAGGCTCGTCGCCACGGCGCTCCGCGGCATCGGCCCGCGGGCCGCGGATCCGTCGGCCCCGGGGCGGAGTGACGCCCCGTCCTTTCGGCCGATGCGCGGCACGCTGCGGTCCCTAAGCTGAGAACCGTGCTCCGAGACGACCTGCGAACCCTGTGGACCGAACCCCGGCCGCCCGACGCGCCCGCCCGGGTCCGGCGGGACTGGGCGCTGCTCGCCGCGTGCCTTGCCGGTGTGGCGCTGGAGGCCACCCTGCGCGAGAACGTCGTGTGGCGGCCGGTGGCGGTGGTGTTCACCGTATGGCTGTGCCTGCTGCCCCTGTGGCGCCGGACCCGCCCGCTGGCGATGGTGACGCTGGCGTTCGGCTCGGTGATCCTGCTTCAGGTGGCCTCGCTCGTCGCCGCACCGCGCGAGCCCGTCGGGCTGTACACCGGCGCGGTCGTGCTCGTGCTGGTGTACGCGCTGCCCCGGTGGGGATCGGGACGCGAGATCGTGCTGGGCGGCGCGGTGATCCTCGCGGCCGGCGCGCTGTGTTCCGTCACGGACGAGACCCCGGTCGTCGAAAATGTCGTGGGCTTCGCCTTCCTGCTGCTGCCCGGCGTGATCGGGGCTGCCGTGCGGTTCCGGGTGACCGCTCGCGAGCGGCAGTTGGACCAAGTGCGCTCCCGCGAGCGCGAGCAGCTCGCCCGGGAACTGCACGACACGGTGGCCCACCACGTGTCGGCCATGGTGATCATCGCCCAGGCGGGCCGGGTGCTCGCGGGCACCGCCCCGTCCGCCGCCGTCGAGGCGCTGGAGGGGGTCGAGGAGGAAGGGGCGCGCACGCTGGAGGAGATGCGCGCCATGGTCGCCACGCTGCGCGACCGCGGGGTCGGCGCCGAGCTGGCGCCCCCTGCCGGAGTCGCGGATCTGGAGCGCCTGGTGCGCACCCCGGGTGGTCGCCTCAGGGTCGACCTGGGGCTCGACGGCGAACTGGACGCGCTGCCCCCGGCCGTGGACGCGGCCGTCTACCGGATCGTGCAGGAGTCGGTGACCAACGCCCTGCGCCATGCGGTCGACGCGACCGAGCTCGTCGTCCGGGTCGCCGCGGAACGGCACACGGTACGGGTGAGCGTGCGCGACAACGGCCGGCGCACCGGCCGTGGTCGCGACGGATACGGACTTACCGGACTGCGCGAGCGCGCGACCCTGCTCGGCGGCACACTACGAGCCGGCCCGGGTACCGACCGGGGCTGGCATGTCGAAGCCGAACTGCCGAGAGCGAGGAGCGAGAGCCGTGTCCATTCGCGTCCTCGTCGCTGACGACCAGACGATCATCCGCACCGGGTTGCGGATCATACTGAACGCCCAGCCCGGCATCGAGGTGGTCGGCGAGGCCGCCGACGGGCGGGAAGCGGTACGTCTGGCCCGCGAACTACGCCCCGACGTCTGCCTGTTCGACATCCGCATGCCCGTACTCGACGGGCTCGAGGCCACCCGGCTGGTCGCCGGCCCGGGCGTCGCCGACCCGCTGGCCGTGGTCGTCATCACCACGTTCGACCTCGACGAGTACGTCTACGGCTCACTGCGTGCCGGCGCCCGCGGATTCCTCCTCAAGGACACGGGACCGGACCTTCTGGCCCAGGCCGTACGGTCGGCGTCCGACGGTGAGGCGCTCATCGCGCCCAGCGTCACCGTCCGTCTGCTCCAGGCATTCGCGGATCTGCCCGCCGGCCGGCCCGCGGCCCAGCCGGTCTCACCCGTCACCGCCCGCGAGGAGCAGGTGCTCCTCGCCGTCGCCCGCGGGCTGACCAACACCGAGATCGCCGACGCGCTGCACATCAGCCTCAGTACGGTGAAGACGCATCTGGCCAGCCTGATGGCCAAACTCGGCGCCCGCAACCGGGTCGAGATCGCGATGTGGGCCTACGAAACGCGCCGTATCCTCCCCGGAACCTGAGCCGGGTGCCGGGCCATGTCCCATGAGAGATACGACGCTCTAGTACGTCCCTGCGTGTGTGTCAGTCGATCTGCCCCGGTCGTCCCCGCCCCGGTTCGTACTCCCCTCTCCCCCGGGCCTCCGGCTTCCCACGGGTCCCTTCCGTAGGCCGGGTTCAGCAGTGAGCACGGTCGCCCCCTTCCCCGGGGAACCGGCCGTGGCGAGAATCTGTCCCTGTCAGGGGGAAAGTCGGCCACGGCGTCAGGGGGACGGGCATGGGCGCATGGGTGGTGCCGGGGTACACCGAAGCCCGGGAGCTGGGTGCCGGTGGCAGCGGGCGCGTGGTGCTCGCCACGCACGATGCGACCGGTCTGCCGGTCGCCGTGAAGTACCTGAGTGAGCGGTTCCGTTCGGACGAGGCGTTCGTGCGGGGGTTCCGGTCCGAGGCCCGGCTGCTCGGGGCCCTGGACAGTCCGTATGTCGTCGGGCTCTACGAGTACGTCGAGGCGCCGCGAGGCGCGGCCATCGTGATGGAGCTCGTCGACGGCGTCGCGTTGCGTGCCCTCATCGCGCGGGAGGGGTCGACGGGCCCCGAGGCCGCTCTCGTCGTGCTCAAGGGCTCGCTCCTGGGCCTCGCCGCCGCTCACCGTGCGGGAGTCGTGCACCGCGACTACAAGCCCGAGAACGTTCTGGTCGCCG
Organism: Streptomyces sp. CB02980; assembly: GCF_014451325.2. GTDB lineage: Bacteria > Actinomycetota > Actinomycetes > Streptomycetales > Streptomycetaceae > Streptomyces. The sequence continues at coordinate 155,591 of NZ_JACSCH020000019.1, forward strand.
CCGACGGGTCGTCCAAGCTCGTCGACTTCGGGATCGCGGCCGGCCGGGGCGCCACACCGGGTGTCGCCGGAACGCCCGCCTACATGGCGCCCGAGCAGTGGAACGGCGCTCCCGCTTCACCGGCGGCCGACGTCTACGCGGCGACGGCGACCTTCTTCGAGTGTCTGACCGGCCGTAAGCCGTTCTCCGGCGACAACTTCGCGGAGCTCGCTCTGCACCACATCGATTCGCCCGTTCCCGACGGTCAGGCGCCGGAGCCGCTGCGCCCGCTGATCCGGCGAGGTCTGGCCAAGTCTCCGCACGAGCGGCCGGAGAACGCGGCCGCGTTCGTGACCGAGCTGGAAGCGGTCGCCACGGCCGCCTACGGACCGGACTGGGAAGAGCGCGGCCGGGGACGGCTGGCGGCGTTGGCCGCGCTCCTGCCCCTGCTGTTCCCTTCCTCCGGCGGCGGCGCGTCGGAGGGCACGACCGTGTTCGCCACCACGACGCTGCCGGCCCCGCCGCCGCGCCCCCGGTGGCGTCTCCCGCGCGGGGTGCCGGCGGGTGCGGCCGCGCTCGTCCTGGCGCTGCTGCTCGCCCTCGCCGCGCGGGCCGGCGTCGAGGAGACGAACGGTGACAAGGCCGCCCAGGCCTTCGCGACGACGAGCACCGGGCCGGGCGCGTCCCCGCCCGGGCCCGACACAGCACCACCGGCGCCGTCGGCGGCGCCGTCGTCCCCGGACGGCCCGGAACTCTCGCCGTCGGCAACGACGCCGACGCCCTCCTCGTCCGGGAGCACCGGGCCGAGCGCCACCTCCGACGGGCCTTCCACCGACGACACGACGACGGCGCCGACCACGACCTCTCCCCCGACGCCCACGTCCGGCTCGGCATCGCCCACCGCTCCCACACCCACGTCCCCGACCGTCACTCCCCCGACCACGACCACGACTCCCGCTCCCCCTCCCGTCGCCGTGACCGCGGTCTCCGTCACGAGCCTGCGCCAGACGGGGCCGACCACTGCCTCGGGCACCGTCGAGGTCACGACGGACGGAACGGGGCCGGTGACGATCCACGTGGAGTGGTTCACCGGCGACGAGAACGGAGCGCCCGGCGCGCCCGACGGCTCCGAGACCTACCGGCGCGAAGGAGCGACCCGGTACACCCTCGCGCTCACCCATGACGTCCGGGGTGCCGGATGCTACTGGGGGCTGCGCGCGACCACGTACCCCGCCGCCTCGAACGGCGGTTCCCTGCAGCAGATCTTCATCCGGCGGTGCACGATCTCATGAACGACGACGACTACAGCGCCACCGAGCTCGGCAGCCACTGGTTCGAGCGTCCGACGCCGGAAGCGACACCCGACCGGGTGGAGGGCGAAGTGCTGCGGTTCGGGCCGGGCGTGACCGCGGCGGCCCTCCGGCGGGCCGAGAACAGTCCCACGGTGGTCGAGATCTGGCACGGCACGCTCCCCGGCGTCCCCGCGCCACGGCCCGCCCGCTCCCGAGGGCCGTGGCGCTACGCGTTCGCCGCCGTCGTGCTGGTCGCCGTCCTGATCTTCCTCGCCTGGCGGCAGTACGGGCCGGGCGTCGCGGTGCGGAACGTCACCGTCAGCGCCCCGGAATCCAGGCTGGGCTGCGACGGCACGGCCGACGTGGTGGGCCTGGTACGCACGGACGGGCGGCCCGGCACCCTCACATACCGCTGGGAACGCAGCGACGGAACCCGGTCCGGGGCCCTGAGCGAGAAGCTGGCCCGCGGACAGAAGGAAGCGAGTCTCCATCTTCTGTGGACCTTCCACGGGCCCGGCACCCACCAGGCCGTGGCACGGCTCGTGATCACCTCCCCCAGTGCCCACTCGTCGGCGGCGACGTTCACGTACGACTGCGGCTGACTCGGCCGACGTGCGGCGGGTGTCCCGTACGAAGCGCTACGGATGGTGCTCAGGGGGTACGGAAGGCAACCGCCGCCGTCGAGAGGGCCGGGACCCGTCCTCGACGGCGGCAGTCCGGCCGGCGCCGCCTACCGTCCGCTGCCCGCCGGGGGGCTTGGCGTCACTTCAGGTGCCGGTCCAGGAACCGGCACCCGTCCTCCAGCTCGAACCACGGGGTCCCGGTGTGCCCTCCGAGATTGGCGTGCAGCGTCTTCTCCTCGCTGCCGAAGGCGTCGAAGAGGTCCAGGGCCCGTTGCCGGGGGTTTCCTTCGTCGTCCCACTGCAACAGGAACAACAACGGAATGGTGACCTGCCGGGCCTCCTCGCGCTGGGCTCGGGGCACGAACCCCCCGGCGAAGAAGCCGGCGGCCGCGATGCGCGGCTCGGCCACGGCCAGCCGGATGCCGAGGGCGGTCCACCCCCCGGAGTACCCGACCCGGCCGCCGATCTCGGGCAGCTCGAGGACGGCGTCCAGAGTCGTCTGCCATTCCGGGACCGCGTTCTCGACCAGCGGGCCGATGAAGGACTCGAAGATCTCGTCGACCGGTTCACCGGCCTGCGTCGCCCGCCGGAGCTCGGCACGGACCTGCTCGTCGGCGGCGGAACGGGGACGGTCGCCGCACCCGGCGGCGTCGATGGTGGCCACCGCGTAGCCGCGCGACGCGGTGTACCGGGCCCGGGCCACCAGCCGGGGGTCCGCCTTGGGCAGGCCGTTGTTGTGGGACATCAGGACCAGCGGGGCCGGTGCGGATCCAGGCGTCCACAGGGTGCCGGGGATCTCCCCGAGGGTGAATTCGCGCTCGAGGACGCCGTCGTCGAGGCGTTGTTCAGAAGTGAATTGCACGGTCGTGCCTTTCGGGAGGGCTCTTGAACGGCGCTCCCGGACGACCTATCGCCCGACCGCGACCCCGGAGGGGAGCACCCATGTCGATACTGCGTTCACGGGTACCACCTCCTCTTGCTCTCGCACGGCCGCCGCGAGGCTAGCAACGCTCGCCGTGGTCCGCCAACGGGTTTTCGCGGTGGCCTCGGATGTCGGTTCCGGTCGAGGCGAGGCGCCTTCGTACCGACATGCGCGAGGACCCGCCCGGTGGTGGAATGGATCCACCGAGAGAGCCACGACACCAGGGGTTGGGCGCCGTGAACGACGAAGCCGAAGAACTGGGACCGATCGACTACCTGATCGTGGAGTTCCCAGGCAACCGAATGACCGGCGAGGGCCTGCCCCTCCTGGTCGATCTCGTGGATCGTGGCCTCATTCGCATCCTCGACCTGACGTTCGTCAGGAAGGAGGAGGACGGCTCCGTGAGCGGCCTGGAGATCGCCGACCTCACCGGTGACGGCGAGCTCGACCTGGCCGTCTTCGAGGGCGTGTCCTCCGGGCTCCTCGGTCAGGACGACCTCGAAGAAGCCGCGAGCGCCCTGCAGCCGGGCAGTTCCGCCGGCGTCCTCGTCTACGAGAACCGCTGGGCGGCGCCCTTCGCGGCGGCCCTGGCCCGCGGTGGTGCCCAGGTGGTCGCCTCCGGACGGATCCCGGTACCCGCCCTCCTGGCCGCGCTCGAGAGCACGGACGACGCCCGCTGAGCGTCGGCTGACGTCAGTCGAGGAAAGAAGGGAACGTCCATGCCAGGCCTCCTCCGCGGTGTCGCGCGTACGGCCGTCGTCGCCGGAACCGCAACCGCCGTATCGAACCGGGTGAGCCGCCGCCAGCAGGGGCGGTGGGCGGCACAGCAGGAACAGCAGTACGCAGCTCCGCCACCGCCACCGCCCCCTGCGGCCGCACCCGCGCCCGCCCCGGCGGGCTCCGACATGACGAGCAAGATCGATCAGCTGAAGCAACTCGGCGAGCTCAGGGACCAGGGCGTACTCACCGACAGTGAGTTCGAGGAACAGAAGCGCAGGATTCTCCAGGCCTGAGGCCGGGGCCGCCATGGCACTGATGCCGGTGCCGGGACGCGGTTCACGTCATGAGCAGGCGGAGGCCGAGATCTGCCGCGTCGAGGCCGGTGAGGTCGCTGATTCGCTCCGCCCACCTGCCGGAGTCGAGGTCTTCGCCGAGGCGCCGCACTGCCCTCTGCTCGGCCTCCGGCCCACCCTCGTCCACACCGACATCGCACGGCGCACGTGATCCTCCAGGTACGCGCCCGGTCGGCGCCAGAACGCCTCGAACAGGCCATCGGCGCAGTCCCACGGGATCGGCACCGGCTCGGCGCGGGCGCCGATCGCGTCTGCCATCCCCGCGAGCGACGGAAAGCCCTCGAGGACGGCGGCGAACTCGGGCAGGTAGTCGCGGGTGAGCCAGAACCGGTCCTGCCATCCGGGCTCGTCCGTGTAGAACGTGAGCACCACCACGCGGCGGGCCACACGCCGCATCTCGCGCGTCCGCGCGTCCCCGAGCGCGCCCCGGATCCGCCACGTGAGGGTCGAGAACCGTCCCGCGTCATGGGCCAGTCGCGCAGCACGCGGAGCGCCGCGGCGCCCGTCGCCGTCCGCCCGCGAGCCGGGACCACGGCCGGTTCAGCCGCGAGCCCGGCCACGGGCTGGACACCCCTCAGGAACGGAGGAACGCGCGGACGCCCTGGGAGACGGTGTCGTCACCGAGGAGGTCGTTGTGGGCCAGGCAGCCCGCGGCGTTGTTGGTCGCCCCGGTCAGGGGAACACTGCTGTCGGGGTTGATGACCTCGTCGCAGTTGGACCACCAGGTGGCGTAGCGCACGGTCCCGGGCGTCTCGTCGCCCGACGCGAGGCCCTTCTGGACGTACGAGCCCGGAGTCATGTCGCGGCAGGCCTGGTCCCACAGCGCGCAGGCCCATGCGGTGCTCGTGCCGTGGTTGGGACCGGCGAGGGAGACCCAGTGGGCGACCGAGGCCTGGCCGGCGGGGTCGTACTTCGCGTACCAGCGGGTGACGAGGCTGCCGAAGGAGTGCGCGACGAGGTCGACCCGGCTCGCACCGGTCTGGCGCTTCACGCTCTCGATGTACGCCGCGAGTTCGCCGGACAGTACCTCGTTCACGGACCGGTGCGTGTCGTAGCCGAAGGAGAACAGCTCGCCGTCCGCGTATCCGTCGGCCTTGAAGTCCTCACGCAGGCCGCCCCATACGCCGGGGTCCGCGTTGTAGCCGTGGACGAACACGACCGGCGTGTGGGCGACCGCGGCCGCACTCCGGACGGGCGCCTGGGCTCGGACCGCGGCGGTGGGCACGAGCAAGGACACGACGGTGGCCAGTATCGGAACGGCGATCCTGGCGGCGATCCGGGAACCGGGCTTCAACACACTTCCCCCTACGACGTGTTACGCACGAGTAGTCAGGAGCATGGTGGGGCCTCGGGGCCTGGATGAACAGCCCTCGTACGCCAGGGGTGTTCCGCGCAGCGCCGGCCGACTCCCTCACCGGGCGCCGGCCGCCGGTGGCGTCCAGCTCGGGTCTCGGCCGCTGAGGCCCACCGCCCGGTCCAGGAGCGGCGCGTCGTCCGCGACGGGCACCACGGCTCCGAAAATGCCTCCTCCTCGGGTCTCGTCCTCCGCGGCCGCCAGCAGGAACGCGTGCGAGGCCCCCAGCGCGGTGTCGTCGGGGGTGTACGCCTGGCCGGTGGCCCGGGCCAGGTCCCAGCCGTGGATCACCAGTTCGTCGACGGCGACCGCCGCCGCGATCTCGCCGGGCAGGTCCACGCTGCCCGCACGGGTCATGCCCGTCCAGGCGGACGGCTCCCTCCAGGCCTCGGCCAGTTCGTCCAGGACCTGCGGCAGCACCTCGCGCCAGTCGGCGGGGAGGGAGGGCACAGCCGTGTCGGGGGCTGTGTCCGTCGTGGGCCCCAGGTCCTTGCGGGCCGCGTCGCGGAAGGCCACGGCAAGTCCGGTGAGGTGGCCCAGGAGGTTCCCGACCGCGTAGTCGGGGCAGGGCGTCGGGTCGGCGAGCCTCGTGTCGGGGACGGCCGCCGCGAGACGGGCCACGACGCGGGTCTGTGGCCCGAGGTCGAATGTCGTCGATTCGGTCATCTGCCGCTCCTTGGGCGCTTGGGTGTGCGGGGTAGACCGGGTGCGGCGCACGGACTCATCGGTTGTCGCGCTCCCGATCGAGGCGCCGGCCACGGAGCAGTCCCGCGCGCGACGGCAGAGGGTGGCGCCTCGGTAAGCGGGCTCCTCGTCTTCGGCAGGGGGCTTCATCGTCGCCCTGCTGCGACCCGGGGGCGCGGCGAACCGCCGCGCCCCCGCCCTCATCAGCTCATCGGCCCATCAGGCCAGGTAGTCGGCAACCCGCTCCGCGAAGGCCTCCGGGGTGAGGACTTCCACGCCGAGTTCGGCGGCCTTGACCGCCTTCGAGCTCGGCTTGCCGTTCGCCGACGGGGCTGCCACGAGGATGGACGTCTTCGCGCTGACGCTGCTTCCCGCGCGACCGCCGGCCTTCTCGATCAGGGCGTTCATCTCGGAGCGGCCGAATCCGTCCAGCGGGCCGGCCATCTTTCCGGTGACCACGACGACCTTGCCCTCCAGCGGACCGCCGCTCTGGGCCGCCGACGGAGCCTCGGGCTCGGTCATGTTGACGCCCGCCGCTGTCAGCTTGTCGATGACGGAGGCCAGCGCTGCCACCTGCTCGACGACGACCGGGGCCTTCTCCGGGCCGATCCCCTCGACGTCCTGCATCTCGGTGGCGTCGGCCTGCCGGATCGCGTCCATGGTGCCGAAGTGCCGGGCGATACGGCGGGACATGCTGCGCCCGGTGCCGAGCACTCCCAAGGCGCAGAAGACACGGTTGAGGGGGCGGCCCTTCGCGGCCTCGATCTGCTCGGCGAGCTTGGCCCCCCGCTTCGCGCTGCCGGACGCGGCCGTCAGCTGCTCCACGGTCAGTGTGAAGAGGTCCGCCACGTCGCGGACGTCGCCCGAATCCACCAGAGCCGCCACGTACGTCTTGCCGAGGCCGTCGATGTCGAGCATCTCGCGCCCGGCGGCGTACTCGATCAGGGCCGGGAGCGCGCACGCCGTGCCCTTCGCGCAGCGCCACCGCTCCTGTGCCGTGTTGATCTCGCCACCGCAGCGGGGGCACGCCTCGGGCAGGGGCACCGGCGTCGCTCCGGCCGGGCGGAGCGGGACGACCGCCGCCTGGACGCGCGGGATGATGTCGCCCGCCTTGTACACCGTCACCGTGTCGCCGATGTGGAGGTCGCGGCGGCGGATGTCCGCCGGGTTGTGCAGGGTGGCCCGGGTGACCGTCGATCCGTCGATCTCGACCGCGGTGAGGATCGCGGTGGGGGCCAGGACGCCGGTGCGGCCGACCTCCCACACGACGTCCTCCAGCACCGTCTGCCGCTCGATCGCAGGCAGCTTGACCGCGATGGCCCAGTGCGGGAAACGGGAGCCGAGTCCGGCCGCCTCCTGCTCGGCCGTGTCGTTCAGCTTGATGACCAGGCCGTCGATTCCTACGGGCAGCTCCGTACGTATCGCGGCGACGGCATCGGCCTGTGCCTGGGCGGCGGCCAGATCGGAGACGACGAGCAGGCCTGCCGGGGAGGCCGCGGTCGTCTGCACCCCGGCATCGGCCACCGCTGCCAGCGCCTCGGCGTGGGTCGCTCCCGCCGGCAGGAACGACACGCCGTCCAGCTCCACCACCCCGTACGCCCAGAACGTCATCCGGAGCCGGTACGGGCGGCCCTTCGCCCTCAGCGTGCCCGCCGTGCCGTTGCGGGGGTTGACGAAGACCTGCGCGCCATGGGCGGTGCGGACCTCGTTCGCCGTCTCGAACTGCTCCTGGGTGAAGGCGACCTCGCCCCGGACCTCGACGGTGACCGGCTCGGCGAGCTGCTCGGGCAGGCCGTCGATCTGACCGATCACATGGCTGACGTCCTCGCCGTGCCTGCCGTCGCCGCGGGTGATGACCTGCACCAGGCGGCCGTCGCGGTAACGGGCGGCCACGGCCGCTCCGTCGATCTTCGGCTCGACGGTGAAACCACCGGCCGGGGCGCGGCCGAGGCGACGCTCGACGGAGGCGCCCCAGGCCACCAGCCCCTCGGCGTCGAAGACATTGTCCAGGCTCAGCAGTCGAGTGGTGTGCGCGACGTCGCCGGCCGGGGCGGCACCGTCCGCCACCAGGCCGGTGGGGCTGTCCGGGGAAACCTCTGCCGGGTTCTCCTCCTCCCAGGCCAGGACGGCGAGCCGAAGCCGGTCGTACGAGGTGTCGTCCATCGCGCTGTCGCCGTCCCCGTAATAGGACTGCGAGGCCTCGCGGAGGCGCTGGAGGGCGGCCTCGTACGCGGCGCGGTCGGACACGGTGGGCAGGTCGGACAGGCCGGACAGCGCCTCATCGGCGGGAATCGTCGTCATGAGGAGATCCTCTCGCGAGGGTCTGACAATGCCCGGTGAGCCCGGTTGGAGCCGCTCAGGCGCCGGGGCTGCGCGCCGCCGATGTGATGCCGCGTCTTGGTTGCCGGTCACGCCGTCCGACGGTCGGCGCACCTCGTCGGAGGGTGTTGTCAGTGGCTCCCGGTACGTTGTGGTCAGCTGCTCGAACTCCTGGGGCGGCGATGCACGACGGGGGTACAGACGATGAGTTCGAACGGTGTGTGGAGGGCTGTCGGAGGGCACGAGGTGACACTCGATCCCTGGGCCGGGCCGAAGCCGGTGCTGCGCTGCCGGACCGTGGCGGGGCGCGAGCTGAAGAAGGTGCCTGCGGCGCTCGGCGCCGAGCCGGTGGTGCGGGAGCTGACCGCGCTGGCGGAGTGGATCGGTGACCATGCCGCCGGTGTGCTCACGAGCGTCGAGCAGTGGATGACGCAATCCCTGCCGGTGCCCGCCGCGTTGATACGGGAGGTGTGGCCCGACCCGTACTGGCGGCGCGCGTTGCGGTACGCGGTGGTCGCGCCGTGCGGCGGGACCGAGGCAGACGTGGAGCGGGCCGGGGTGCTCACGGGCGTGGTGCCGCGGCCGGGCGGTGCGCTCGTGGTGGCGGGGCTCGACGGGGAGGAGCGCGAGCTCGGCGACGCGGTCGTCGTGATGCCTCATCCGGTGCTCCTCGATCCGCGCGGCACCGGCCTCCTGGAGCAGTGGCGAAGGCTGCTCGTCTCGCTGGGCGGCGAGCAGGGGATCGAGCAGGTGGACCGTGCGGTGTACGTACGGCCGGACTGCTCCCCCGCACCCGGGAGTCGGGGCCTGCGAGAGGGGATCTCCGCCTTCCATGGCGCCCTGTTCGCGTCCGGTGCGCACGTCGAGCGGGTGGTGCGGTCCTTCGGCGGGCGGATCGACGGGGAGCGTGCGCGCTTCGCCTTCGGGCACGGCGGACGGAGGTACGGCATGGTGGCCGACCTGCGCCATCAGGGCCCCGCGGCGCCGGTGAGCCTGTACGGCTTCCGGTTCGCCGAGGCGCGGGAGCGGCAGGGGGCAGGGGCGTACGACGCGGTGCCCCGGCCCGTGTGGTCCGAGGGGATCAGAGCGATGGCGACCCTCTACGACGAGCGGGAGGCGGCTTCGGGAGGTGCGTCCGGGAGTGTGGCGGCCGACGCCGACGCCGGCTATCAGGGCTTTCTCGTGGCGTGCGCGGAGTACGCCACGGCCGGCGCGCCGGAGGCCGGCGGCCTCGAGCCCCGGCAGCCCGCCGGCGCACGTCGGTTGCTGGACGCGGGCGCGGTCCTCGCGGGTCCCCTTGTCGGTCAGGACGAGGAGTCGTTGACCGCGCGGCGCTACGGCTCGCCGTGGCTGGAGGGCGACGAGTGCTTCGTACGCCTTGTTGTGGCACGGGCCGTCGGGGCGCAGGACGCGGTGGCGCGGGCGCTGGGTCTGGAGCCGGACGCGGGTGAGGCCACGCCGGTGGGCAGGGCGCCGATCCGGCCTCTTGACCTCCTGACCCGGGTCTGCCGTGCGCATCCCGGGCTCGCACGGGAGGCGATGGGATTGCTGGCCCCGTTGCGTACCTGTGCGAAGACCGCGGGTACGAAGCCGGGCCGGGTCGCGACACAACTCCGGGCACGTCTGCAGAAGCTGACCGTGACTCACCCCGAGCTCCTGCCCCACGCCCTGGACGAAGGGGCGCGGATCGTGGCCGCGGAGGGCAGTGTCGCCATGGCCAGGCCGCTGTACGTCGAAGCGCGGACGGCCGAGCAGCGGCTGGGGGGCATCGACGAGGCCGCCCTGTGGGAGCTCGTCTCGGAGTTCCGCGAGCTCGGTGTCGTCGACGAGAGGCTGCTCAAGCAGTACCGCACGGACCTCGCCGCGCGCTCGTCCGAGAGCGACGCGTACGAGCGCTATCGCCGGCTCGTCCTGGAGTGGTGTCGGGCCGAGAGCACGATCCCGACGCCGGTCGTCCGGGACGGGGTCACCCACCATCGGCAGCGGGACGTCCCGTCCTCGTTCGCCGTCGAGCTCGCGCAGGGAGTGGGCGGCCCGCCGACCGTCGACGACACACAGGCGGAGATCTTTCATCTACTGCTGCGCAACGGCGGATTCGAGAGGGCGACGGCGTCCGTCTGGGAGGCGTGGGCCGCGCCGCTGGAGCGGGATCTTGCGGAGCACACCGACACCGCCGACCGTCTGAGGACCCACTTTCCGGAGCCCGGGGGTTCTTCCGCCGCGGCGAGAACGGCGGCCGCGGAAGCGTGGCTCGCGCTGATGGCGCGGGTCGGACTGCTGGAGCGGTTCACCGGGACGGCCGAGCCCGTCTCCGCCGAGTCGGCGGAGCGGGCGAACGCCTGGCTGACGCAGTTCTTCGGGCGGTACGCGGGCCTGCGGCAGCCCGTCGCCGGACTGGAACCGGTCGTTGCATCGGTTGCCTCCCTGATGCGTGCGGCGGGTGAGACCCGCGAGCCGCTGGTCGGGCTGAAGACCAGGTCGTTGGGAGGCGACTTCTGGGGCGTCGGGTTCGATCTCGGGCTGCTCGCCCTGATGAAGCGGGTGGGGGTGCCGCTCGGTGAGCCGGCGGGCGAGCAGGGCGTCTACGCCCTGCAGTGGATACAGCGGCGAGGGACTGCCGGTGTCGAGTCCGTGCTGGCCGACCCCGGCTTCCGGGAGCCGATCCGCGGCGAGCTGACCGGAGCCGTACGGGGAAGCCTGGGATACACCGTGACACGGCACTGTCTGACGCCGTTCCCGAAGGTGACCAGGCAGGTGGCCGCATCGGAGCCGTTGCGGGAGCTGATGGCCGGGATCCTGGACGAGCGTGCCCGGCGCGTGCGGGCGGGCGGCGCGGGCGGCCTGTTCGCGCTCCAGGATCTGCTGCTCCATGTGGAGCCGTTCGTCGTCGCCGGGGCGGTGAAGCACGTCGACGGGTACGTACGGGAGGCGCTGGCCGCCGACCCGGCCGTACTGCTCGCGGAGACCCTGCGCGCCGGCTGCCTCGCCCACGAACACCAGGGCGACGACCTGGCGACGGCCTGCGGACTTCGGAAGGTGACCGCCGGCCACACGCGGGAGCTGCTGGAGTCGACGGACGAGACCGTCAGGGACCGCCATGCGGAGATGTTCGGCGTGGAACCCGCCACCCGCAGGAGCAGATACCTCGACTTCCGCCCGGGGAGCGCGTTCGCCCAGGACCTTCTGCCCGGTGTCGAGAAGGCGCTGCCGGGGATCTCGGACGACTCCTGTCGGTCGCGTGCCCTGGGGGCGGTGCAGGGCGTGCTGTGGTGCGAGAGGTGGCAGGCGACGCTCCGGGGGTTCATGCCCTGACGTCCGCTGCCGCCCCGCCGTCACCGGCCTCGCCGGTGGAGGACGGGCGCCCGCCACCGGGAACGGCTCGAACGTCCTGCGACGTCCGCCGCCGGCGGTGGCGGTGACCCTGGCGACAGGGGCGCCATCGCGTTCATCCGGGCACCATTGGCTCGACAAATGACGCCTGCTCCGGCGTGGTTGACGCGCGTCGACCGGGCCGTCAGTCTCGGGGGGACTCTCAGCCCTGGGTCACCTCGGATTCGTGAGGCCATGGAGGATCGATGTCCCGACGCCCCCTGCGTTCCCTGCCGCTCCGCCTCCTGCTATCTCTTGTCATGATCATGACTGTCTCTTTGGGCGGGGTGGTCGCCACCGCCGGCACCGCCCAGGCCGACGGCTGCTACACCTGGTCGCGCACCCTCTCCCAGGGCGCCTCCGGCGCCGATGTCACGGCGCTGCAGATTCGGGTGGCCGGGTACCCCGGCTACGGCGGAGTGCTGGCGATCGACGGCGCCTACGGCCCCGGAACGGCGGCCGCGGTCAAGCGCTTCCAGGCCGCCTACGGGCTGGCCGCCGACGGTGTCGCCGGCCCCGCGACGTTCAGCAAGATCTACGCACTCCAGGACGACGACTGCACCCCCGTCCACTTCTCCTACGCCGAGCTCAACGACTGCAACACCACCTGGGCCGGCGGCGCCGTGAGCGCGGCCACCGCCAAGTCCAACGCCCTGCGCACGATGTGGAAGCTGGAGGCCCTGCGGCACGCCCTCGGCGACCAGAGCATCCGCGTCACGAGCGGCTTCCGCAGCCAGGCCTGCAACGACGCGGTCGGCGGCGCCGCCTCGAGCCGCCATCTCTACGGCGACGCGGCCGACCTCGGCGCCGGACCCCACTCGCTGTGCCTGCTGGCCCAGCAGGCCCGTAACCACGGCTTCAACGGGATCCTCGGCCCGGGCTACCCCGGACACGGCGACCACACCCACCTCGACCACCGGGCCGGCCGCTTCTGGTCGGCGTCCAGCTGCGGCATCTGACGACGCGACCGCGTACCTCGCTCCGGGATCAGCGGCATCGGCGTCCGGCGGAGTGCGCCCGTGGGGTGTGACGCGTGCCGGGTCAGGCCGTCGCCGGGCGGACGGGGATCGCCGCTGAGAGGACCGTGCCCTCGCCCGGAAGGGATTCGATGGTGAGTGTGCCGCCGAGTTGACGGGTGCGGGTCCTGATGGCGGGGAGGCCGTGGCCGCGCGAGCCTGCCGGCTCACCGTCCCCTGCCCTCCCCTCCCGCTCCCCTCCCCCGTCCCGCGCGGCGGCGGGTTCGGCGGCGGGTTCAGCCGCGGGGTCGAAGCCGTGGCCGTCGTCGGCGACGTCCAGGACGACTTGGTCGTCGAGGTACGTCAGGGTGAGCGCCGCGGTCGTCGCCCCGGAGTGTTCTCGGACGTTCGCGAGGGCGCCCTGGGCGATGCGGAGCAGCGCGGACTGGACGCGTTCGGGCAGGGGCGCGATGGGAGTGCCGTCGATGTGGCAGTGGACGGTGAGGCGGTGGGAGGTCTCTCGCCGCGCGAGCTTCAGGAGGGCCTGGTCGAGGCCGTTGCCGTCGGCAAGGTCGGCCGGCGCCAGGTCGTGGACGAAGCGGCGGGCCTCGGCGAGGTTGTGCTCGGCGATCGCGGTGGCGGTACGCACATGGGTGCGCGCGGTCGCCGGATCGGTGTCCCAGACGCGGTCGGCGGCCTGGAGCAGCATCTGCTGGCTGGACAGGCCCTGCGCCAGGGTGTCGTGGATCTCCATGGACAGGCGCTGGCGTTCGGCGAGGGTGCCCTCGCGGCGCTCGATCGCGGCGAGTTCGCGCCGGGTGCGGATCAGGTCGTCGATCAGCTCGCGCTGGCGCCGCGCCTGACGGTCCATCTGGACGAAGACCGCGACGGCGATCGCGGCGATCGCCGGTGGTGCGAGGAACACGTCGACGTCCAGCCGACCGGCCAACCGTAGGTGGGCGGTCACCGAGGCCGCGGTGATCAGCGCGATGAGAGCGATCGCGGCCGGTGGACGCAGGGTGCGCAGGCCGATGAAGAAGAGCGGGACCGCGCACCAGCCGAAGCTCGGCGCAAGCCAGACCAGCGCCATCCAGACGGCGACGACCGCCCCGAGCCAGACGTAGCGGCGCTTCGTCGGGCTGGGGCCCAGGAGCGGTTCGACGACGTAGAGGACCGCCAGGGTGGCGGAGAGGGCGATGACCCAGGGGGCGAGGTTCTCGCCGGTGTGCCGGATCAGGAAGCGGGTGAGGGCGGAGCCCAGGAGCAGGAGAAACGCCACGTACAGCAGAATCCGGAGCCAGCCGTCGCCCTGCTCCGAGGTGTCCTCGCCGTAACCGCCACCGTTCCGCACCATTCCCTGCTTTCCGTCACTACCGGGTGAACAACACAGCAAACATCCCATAGTGGCGTACGGGGGCGGGCTCCTGGCCTGGGTCGGGGCCGGGGTGTTACGCGGTGAGTGGTGAGGTCGGAGTGCGGTTCCACGGCATCCGGGACCAGGGAAGGGCGAGTTCGGTCTGGTCGGCGATGTCCCGGGGAGTGAGGTGGGCGAGGGGTGTCGCTTCGCGATGGCGCGTGTAGACGGTGTCGGTGTAGCGGTGGCCGGTGTCGGGGGCGATGAAGAGGACGGTGCGTTCGAGGGCGCGGTCGTGTTCGTGGCGGGCGGCGAGATAGGCCGCGCCGGTCGACAGCCCCGCGAAGACGGCGTGGCGGCGCAGGAGGTCGACGGCGCCGGACAGGGCGGCGTCGAAGGAGATCCAGTGGAGGGTGTCGTACAGCTCGTGGGACACGTTTCCGAAGGGAATGGAGCTCCCGATGCCCGCGATGATGATCTCGGGGTCGGAGGTGTGCTGGGCGCCGAAGGTGAGGCTGCCGTAGGGCTGGACGCCGACGAGTTCGACGTCGGTCGGGGCGGCGCCGGCCTGACAGCCGGGCGGACAGCTGTTCCGGGCGTTGTCCGAGGCGTCGCGCAGGTAGCGGGCGAGGGCGCCCGTGGAGGCGCCCGAGCCCACTCCGCCGACGACGGTGAGCCGGTCCGTGCCCGTCTCCTCGCGGATGCGGTCGGCGATGGCGCGGTAGCCGAGGTAGTGGATGTCGTCGTGGTATTGCCGCATCCAGTGGTACTCGGGGTGTGCGGCGAGGATCTCGTGGATCCGCTCGACGCGTCGCTTCTGGTCGAGCTTGAGGTCGTCGCAGGGTTCCATCTGTTCGAGCGTGGCCCCGAGTACGGCGAGCTGGGTGCGCAGCGTCTTGTCGACGGTCGTGGAGCCGACGACGTGGCAGTGCATGCCGTGCCGGTGACAGGCCAGGGCGAGGGCGTACGCGTAGATCCCGCTGGAACTGTCGAGCAGTGTGTCCCCACGGCGTACGACTCCGGTGTCGAGGAGGTGGCGTACGGCGGCGAGCGCGGAGACCACCTTCATCGTCTCAAAGCGCAGGCAGACGAGACGGTCGTCGAGACGTATCAGGTCGGGCCGGCCGATCGCCTCGGCGATGTGCTGGTCCATCGAGGAGCTCCTTGGTGGTGAACGTGCGGGTGGTGGGGATGCCGTGGCTGTTGAGGGCGTGGCGGCAGGCGCGTACGCGATGACGCAGGTCCCCGGGTGCGGCCGGGTCGAACAGGACGCCTGCCACGGCGCCGCTGTGCGCGATCTGCACCCCCGCTGCTCCGGATCGCCGGGCGATCGCGGTCAGCGTCTCGAACTCCGGGTGATTCAGCGTTTGTTGGCCACGGCGCGCGCTGGCCGTGGCGACCTGCCCCAGGAGTCGCACGTCCCCCGTGGCGATCGCACGGCGCAGGAGGGTGCGCAGCCGCTCGTACTCCTGGACGTCGGCGTCGGTGGTCTCCCGTACGGGCAGGGCGAGGGTGTCGACGGGCGCTCCCCCACCGAGGACGCAGCCCACGACGACCAGGGGCGGGAGGGTCGGACCCAGGACTTCCAGGGTCCTGCCCTCCCGCTGGGCGAAGAGGACCGGGCGGGCGTCGAGCATCAGCGGATCACTGGCCCGTTCCGCGCGGACGGCGAGCCGGGCGACGGCGTCGGGGGCGAGGCGGAGCCCGTACGAGTCGGCGACCGCGCGGACCGCCGCGATCACGTCGCTGGTGGAACTGCCCATGCCCAGGCCCACCGGTACGTCGCCGGTGAGCCGCAACTGCCCGCCGCTGGGCGGCAGTCCGGCCTGTCGCGCGCACTCCGTCACCGCGAGGCCCGCGGCGCGTGCGGCTTTCCCGCGGTCGGCGGGGACGACCGTGAGCGCCTCGGGCGGTGTGCCGGGCCGACGGACGAAGTCGGCCCGGCTGCCGGGGCCGGCCAGGGGGAGGGTGACGAGGCCCGCGCACCTGCGTCCTTCGGCGTCGAGGAAGACGCCCTGGAGGAGTTCGCCGTGGTGGCAGGGGGCATGGCCGGTACCGGTGGCGGTGGCGGTACCGATGGCGGTGGCGAGGGCGACAGCGGCCGGGGAAGCGCCGGTGGCTGGGTCGGTACCCGTGGCCCGGGCGGTACCCGTGGCTTGGGCGGTACCGGCTCCGGTCTCGGCGTCGAGCGGCGCGGCCGGGTGGGTTGTCCGTGGGGCGCGGGCCCGGTGCGTGGCGGGGGTCATGCGCCGTCCACCGTGCGGTAGCGGTACAGGACGGTCTCCTCGGCGCTGAACTGGGAGAAGGGGAACGGCTCCGCCGACAGGGCGGTCACTCCCGAGCCGAGGAAGGCACGGGCGACGGCGCTGCCGCTCTGCGCGTACACGATCAGCGGGATGCCACGGTGGCGGCAGCGCTCCAGGATCGTGTCGAACGAGCCGTTGCTCAGGGTCATTCCCGTGGCGACGACCGCGTCGGCGCGGTCGAGCACCTCGTGCATGTCGTCGGTGACGGGGTCGCCCCACTGGGTCGCCTTGAGGTTGAAGTCGCAGGGCAGGGGTTCGCCGCCGCGCTCGCGGATCGCAGCGACCAGCGGGTTGACCACACCGATGAGGCCCACCTTCGCGCCCTCCTCGATGTCGAGCAGACCGGCGATGGCCGCGTCGCGGGCGGTCGCGCGGGTCTCCGGCGTGCCGCTCGGGAGGCCGACCGGCTCGGCGTCCCCTTCTTCGGCGGCGACGCGGTGCGGTCGCGTGTGGGCGAGGTAGGCGTCGAGGGCGGCGATCCGCAGGGGGCGCGGGGCGTCGCGCAGCAGGACGTCGAGCGGCGTGCCGGAGTAGTCGCGGCAGATCGTCGGGGTGAGTTCGCCGGCCTCGAACGCGCAGCCGCCGAAGGTGCCGCCGACGCGGACCAGGACGTACTGGTTGAGGTAGGTGGTGTCACCGCCGGCCAGACGGGTTCCGTGGTGGATCCAGAACACGCTGGTCGCGAGGAGTTCGGCGGGGAGCGGGCCGTGTTCGCCGGCCAGGGCCGCCGCGATGAGCTTGTCGACGGAGAGCGACAGCGAGGCGGGGGCAGGGCCAGGCGCGGGGGCAGGGAGCGTGGCGGGGAGCGTGACGTCGGACTGGGACTCGGTGTGGGTGGAGGTGGACGTGGTCAAGGTCGGGTCCTTTCAGAGGGCGGGTCGGGGAGTCGGGACGGGTGCGCCGAGGGGGCGGCGGTAGCTGACGGCCGGGTGCCCCAGGGCGTCGGTGGTGAGTTCGGCGTCGACCTCGAACACCTCGGCGAGGCGATCGGCCGTCAGGACGGCCTCGGGAGTGCCGGCCGCGATCAGCCGGCCGTGGTGGAGGAGCAGGAGCCGGTCGCAGTACCGGGCCGCGAGCGACAGGTCGTGCAGGGCGACCAGGACGGTCCGGTCGGTGCCGGTCAGCAGCTCCATCAGTTCGAGCTGGTGTTTGACGTCGAGGTGGTTGGTGGGTTCGTCGAGCAGCAGTGCGTACGGCTGCTGGGCCAGCGCGCGGGCGATGTGGGCGCGCTGGCGCTCGCCGCCCGACAGGGCCTTCCAGGAGCGTCCGGCGAGCGCGGTGAGGCCCACGACCTCCAGGGCGGCGGCGATCACCGCCCGGTCGGTGGCGTCCGCTCCGCGCCAGCGGTCCCGGAACGGGGTGCGACCGAGGCCGACGACGTCGGCGACCCGGAGATCGCTGTCGGCGCCCGAGTCCTGGGCGACGAAGGCGACATGGCGGGCGATCTTCCGCGCGCTCCACTCCCCCACCGATGTGCCGTCGTACTGGACCGAGCCCTCGTCGGGGGCTCGGAGCCCGGCCAGGCAGCGCAGCAGGGAGGACTTGCCGGAGCCGTTCGGGCCGAGCAGGCCGACGGTCTCGCCGGAGGCGATGCTCGCGCTGACCTCACGTACCACCGGTGTACCTGCCACCGACCAGCTCAGGCTCTCGGCGGTGATCCTCACAGTTCACCCCTTCTGCGCAGGACGAGGAGGAAGAGGGGTACGCCGAGGAGCGCGGTGATGACGCCGACGGGGACCTCGCGGGGTGCGAAGGCGATGCGTGCGAGCGCGTCCGTCCACACGAGGAACACCGCGCCGGCGAGTGCCGCGTACGGCAACAGCGCCCGGTGCAGCGGTCCGACGAGGAACCGCACCCCGTGGGGCACGATCAGCCCGACGAAGCCGATGGCGCCGACGGTGGCCACGGCGACCGCGGTCAGCGCGGCCGTCACCACGAGCAGCAGCATCCTGGTGTGCCGTACGCCGATGCCGAGGGAGGCGGCGGTGTCGGTGCCGAAGGCGAGCCCGTCGAGGGCACTCGAACACAGCCACGCCACGGTCAGGCCCAGCGGGGTGACGATCGCGCAGACCACGACGGTGTTCCAGCGGGCCGGTGCCATCGACCCCAACAGCCAGTGCGTGACGGCCCGCGTCGTGTCCGCGTCCGCCGAGGCCATCAGGATCAGCGAGGTCAGCGCGGTGAGCAGCTGCCCGACGACCACGCCGGTGAGGACGATACGGACGGAGTCGAGGCCGGTCCGCCTCAGCAGGAGGAGCAGCAGCGCGAAGGAGAGCAACGCGCCGACGAGCGCGCCGCCGGTGACCCCGAGCGTGCTCGCGCCGATGCCGAGGACGACGACGGCGACGGCTCCGGTCGACGCGCCGGAGGAGACGCCGAGCAGGTAGGGGTCGGCGAGCGCGTTACGGGTGACCGCCTGGAGCACCGTGCCGCACACGGCGAGCGAGGCGCCGACGAGCGCGGCCATCAGGACGCGCGGCAGCCGCAGGTCCCAGATGAGCGAGTCCACCAGCAGGGGCAGGGGCTCGACGTCCAGGCCGAGGTGGGTGGCGAGGGCACGGGCCAGGTCGGTCCAGCCGGTGTCGGCGGTGCCGATGCGGACGGCTGCGGCGATCGAGCCCACCAGGGTGGCCGTGGAGAGGAGCAGCAGGAGGAGGGGGCGGGGGCCTCCGGATCGGGGGCCCCCGGGGCGAGAGCCTTCGGGGCGAGAGCCTCCGGGGCGGGGCTCTGTGGCCTTGCCGGGCCTGCCGGTTCCGCCGCCCGGTGCCGGCGGAACCGGGATCAGATGCCCGGAGCCGGCGGTCTCCGCCGTACGGCCGCTTTCGCGGGCCGTCGGCAGCAGGAGGTCGGCCGCGCTCACCCTGGCGGGCGGCTCAGCGGGCATGTCCGAGGTCCTTCATGCCCTGGGCGAGCAGTCCGAGGGCGTGTACGGAGCGGACCGAGGGGTCGAGTTCGATGCCCGGCACTTCGAGGATCTTGTCGTCGCGGACGGCGGCGAGCCGTGAGATCACCGGGTGCGCCGTCATCGTGGCCCGCTTCTCGGCGGCGCTGTCGCCGGGGCGGCCCCGCTCGGACAGGTCGCCGATCACGATGAAGTCCGGGTCGCGCCGGGCGACTTCCTCCCAGGAGACCTCGGGCCAGTCCTCCTGGACGTCGTCGAAGGCGTTCTCGGCGCCGACGATCCGGCTCATCTCACTGGGCAGGCCGGTCTTGCCCGCCACGTAGGGCATGCCGTTGAAGACGGAGTAGAGGTAGACGACCGTCGGCCGGTCCGCGCCCCGCCGCGCCTTCGAGGCGTTCGCGCCCGCCCTGGCGACCGCGGCGCGCTGGTCCGCCGCGAGCTTGCCGGCGCGTTCCTCGGCGCCGAAGAGCCTGCCCAGGTTCTCGTAGTCGGAGAAGAGCAGCTCGAAGGGGGTCCGGCCGGGCGGGTTGTGCTGCGGGCAGTCGACGGCGCTGACGAAGGTGGGGACCTTCAGGACGTCCAGCTCCTCGCGGGTACCGGCACGGTCCTTGGTGTACAGGTCGGCGGAGCCCGCGACGACGAAGTCGGGGGTGGCGGCGCGCAGTTGCTCCCCGGTGGCGATCTTCGGGGCGATGACCGGGATCTTCGCGTACGCGGCCGCGTACGGAGCGGGGATCTTGGTCTTGAGGTTGGCCGTGCCGGCCATCCGGTCCTGGAGCCCGAGTTCGAGCAGGGTCTCGGTCGAGCTCTGGTCCAGGGCGACGGCCCGCTGCGGCGGCCCGGCGGGCGACACCTGGCGGCCGCAGCTGGTGACGCCGGTGGCGGCCTTCTTCGAGGTGGGACTCGCGGCGGGCTTGGCGCCCGCTGCGGACCCACCGCCGCCTGCGGTGGAGCAGCCCGCGGTGGCGAGGGCGAGGGTCAGGGCGATGCCGAGACGGACGGGGTGGCGCATGGGTTCTCCGGTCTGGGAGGGACGGGCATGGGTGTTGTCGTGCACCGGGCAGGAGTGCCGCGTTCGAAGGGTACTGTAATGGCAATCATTTTCATTAACGAACCCGGGGGCGGTTCGCCGAACCGCTCCCCCACCCCCGAGGAGCACCACACCGTGGTCACCACACCCGCGCCCACCGCGGCCAAGTCACCTGCCCCGCCCCCGCGTTCGGTCCTGCTGGACCCCGCGTTCCTGCGTCTGTGGGCGGGCACCACCGCGTCCGGCCTCGCGACCTGGGCCCTGCCCTTCGTCCTCGGGCTCGCCGTACTGCACCGCGACCTCGGCGCCGCGGGGCTCGGTCTCGTCCTCGCCGCCCGCACTGTCGGCTTCCTCGCCGCCGTCACCGTCGGCGGCGTGCTGGCCGACCGGCACTCCCGCCGCGCGGTCGTCCTCTGGTCCGCGTTGGCGGCGGCGGCCGCCGCGCCCCTGCTCGCCGCCGGCCTCGGCCGGTCGCTCGTGCTGATGACGTTCGCCGCGGCTCTCGCCGGCGCCGGGCAGGGCGCCTGCCGACCGGCGTTCCAGGCACTCACGGCGGACACCGTCGAACCCGGGCGACGCCAGCAGGCCAACGCCGCCATGACCATGGCCGTACGCGGCTCCACACTGGCCGGACCCACCCTGACCGCGCTGCTCGCGGCCTTCCTCGACGTCCGTACGCTGCTGCTCGGCATCGGGGCGCTGTGGCTGGTCGCCGCGCTCGCCCCGGGCAAGGGAGGCGTCGTCGCAGCGGCGACGGAGGCGGGTCCGGGCGCGAAGGCGAGTGCTCAGCAGGGCTCGGCGGAGGCGGATGCGGCCACGGAGAAGACGGCGAGGACGACCGCGGAGGCGACCTCGGAATCCGTCACGGGCCCGTCCCCGCGTGCCGGGTTCCGCGCCGAATTCCTTGAGGGCATACGGGAGGCACGCCGCCACCCGTGGTTCCTCGCCGGTCTCGCCGCCCTCGTCGCCGTCATCGCGCTCGGCTACTCGGCCACCAGCGTCGCGTTGCCGCTGATCAGCCGGGACCGCTACGGCACCGAGTGGGTTCTTGCCGCGGCGATGACCGCGTACACCGTGGGCGCCCTCGGCGGGGCCCTCGTCATCGCCCGCCTGCGGCCCCGCTCCCAGGGCTGGGCCGCGTTCGCCGGTCTCGGCGCGTACGGTGTCGCGCCGCTGAGTCTGATGCTGCCGGTGCACCCGGCCGTGGTCGTCGCGGCGTACGCCGTCGCCGGGATCGGCATCGAGCTGTTCAACGTGCCCTGGTTCACCGCCACACAGCGCGAGGTCGCGCCGGACAAGCTGGCCCGCGTCTCGTCACTGGACTTCCTGGTGTCCTACGGCCTCGCACCCATCGGCCTGGCCCTGATCGCACCCGCCATCGACCACTTCGGCGTCACCCCGGTCCTCGCCGCGTGCGCCGCCGCCTGCTTCCTGGTACCGGCCGCCGCGGCGCTCGTACCCACGGCCCGCCATTTCGCAGGTACGGCCCCGACGGAGGCGCGGACCGACCGATTGGCCGGCTGACCGGTCGGCTGACCGGCTGATTGGCCGGCCGACCGAGTCACCGATCGACCGGCGTCCGGGGTCATGGGCGGCGGCCCCGGACGTCCGCGCGGAAGGTAAATCGGTGGGGTGATGCGGGGCCGATCTGCCACGATCCCCGCATGGGTGCACTGGATGCAGTGGCAGGCAGGGTTTCCGGCGGGGCCACCGTGACATTCCGGCCCAGCGGCTCCTCGATGGTCCCGCTGATACGCAGTCGGCAGCAGGTCGTCGTCGCTCCGGTCGACCCGTCGAAGGTGGAGGTCGGGGACATCGTCCTCGCCCGTGTCGCCGGGACGGTGTACCTGCATCTGGTGTCGTCCGTGGATCCCGCCAGGAAGCGCGTGCAGATCAGCAACAACCGCGGCCGTGTCAACGGCTGGACCAGCCACGCCCGTGTCTTCGGCATCTGCGTGGCAGTGGACGGAGCCGCCCGGTCCGGAGTCGCGGACAAGACGCGCGCGACCGACTCCGACGCCCCCTCCCAGGCGGTGTCTTCACATGATCTCGCCCGGCGCTCGCCCGGAAATCCCTGACGAACAACCACGGCGTCATCGGCCCTGTGGGCGTCCCCCGTGGGCGGTCTTCAGGCGGAGCTTTCGCCGGCGGTACGGGCCGTACTCGCCGATCGGCAGGTGCGGCCCGATGAACTCCCGCTCCTGGTCCGTCCGTTGTGCGCGTCACGCGCGACGGTCTAGCGGGCCAGGGCCCGGAACGGGGCGGAACCCGCGGGCTGATCACGGCCTGATCCGCGCTGGGCGGGCTGGGGGGCGGGCGTTTGCGGAGCGGCGGCTGCGGCGTTGCGGGTCTCGTGCATG
>NZ_JACSCH020000002.1 GCF_014451325.2 Streptomyces sp. CB02980
GATCCGCATCCCCCGTGATCACCTCCACCGGATAACCGAGCGCCGACGCGTACAGCTCCCGCAACTCGTCGAGCACCAGCGGCGCGGGGTCGGCCGCCGGAGCGGATTCGACCACCGGAGCCGGTCCGGCCGGCGCGGAGTCCGTGAGCGTGCCCACCGGGGCGGCGGTGACGGTGCTCCGGGAGGTCCGGACCGTGCTGGTCGTGTCGACCTCCGGCACGCTGCGCCGGACGAGTCCCGAAAGACCCGCCCGGCCGCACTCGACGAACCGCCGCGCGCCGTCGGCGTGCAGCTCGCGCACGGCGGCCATGAACCCCACCGAGGTGGTGAGCTGCCGGACGAGCAGGGCCTTGAGGTCGGAGTCGTCCTGGACGTAGCCGCCGGCCACCGGGGAGTACACCGCGGCGCGCAGGGGGTGCTGCCGGATGCCGGTGATGGCTTCGCCGAAGGCGTGCGCGGCGATCGCGAGCATCGGGCTGTGGAAGGGGAACGGAGCGTTCAGCCGGGTGGCCTGGACGCCCAGCGCGCCGGCGAGCCGCGCGACGACCTCCACCGCCTCGTCGGGCCCCGACACCACCGTCTGACGCGGCGCGTTGGAGACGGCGACGGCCAGTCCCCGATCGGCTACGGCGCCCACCAGGTGGGCCGCGCGGGCGGCCGGCAGTTCCAGCGCCACCATGCCGCCGTCCGACGGGCAGTGCGCCAGGAGGGCCTCCGAGCGATGGCACACCAGGCGTGCCCCGTCGGCCGGGGTAAACGCTCCGGTGACCGTCAGCGCGGCGATCTCCCCCATGCTGTGCCCGACCACGACGTCCGGTGTGTCCTGTCGCTCCGCGATGCGGAAGCTGCCGACGGCCGCGGCGAACACGGCGAGTTGCAGGGCGAAGGAGTCCGCGCGCACCAGGTCCGCCGCGGGGGGCGCGTCGGGCTGCCTGAGCAGGTGGGAGACCCCGCCGCGTCCGAACTCGGCCGCGATCCGGTCGGCCGTGTCGAGGACCTCCGCGACCTCGGGCGAGTCGTCGCCGGCGAACAGCCCCGGGGTGTAACCCCCTTGGCCGGGCAGGAGGAAGACCGTTTCAACCGCCATCATGCGTCCTTCGATTCCTTCGTGAGGTGAGTGGCATGGCCTGGATGCACCGGGAGGCGTCACCAGGTGACGGGCAGTCCGCGGACTCCGTACAGCACCATGTCGTGCCGGAACGGCAGGTCCTCGAGCGGGCGGCCGGGCTTGAGCGTGGGCAGGCGGCCGAAGATGCCGGCGAACACGGTGCTCAGCTCGACGCGGGCGAGCGTCAGCCCGATGCACTTGTGGAAGCCGTGGCCGAACGCGACGTGGGCCTGCGGGTCCTTGCGGTGGATGTCGAAGGTGTCGGGCTCGTCGAAGACCGTCGCGTCGCGATTGGCGGCGTTGATCATCACCAGGACGCCCTCCCCCGCCCGTATCTCCTGTCCGCCGACGGTGAGGTCCTCGGTGGCGGCGCGGGGCAGGCCCGCGTGGTTGATGGAGAGGTAGCGGAGCAGTTCCTCGATGGCCTGCGGGTACAGCGACGGGTCGGCCTTGAGGGCGTCCAGCTGGTCGGGGTGCTCCAGGAGGGTGGCCGTGCCCAGGCCGATCATCTGGGCCATGGTGTCGTAGCCGGAGAGCATGAGGAGGGCGGCCAGGCCGACGAACTCGTCGTGGCTGATCCGTCCCGCCTCCTCCTGTGCCACGAGACGGCCGAGCATGTCGTCGGTCGGCTTCTGCTCCCGGGCCGTGACCACCTCGTCGAAGTACGCCATGAGCTCGCGGGCGGCGCCTTCGGCCTGCTCGGGGGTGCTGCTGCGGTCGAGGATGGTGTCCGTGAGGGTGACGAAGATCCGGTGGTCCTCGTACGGGACGTCGAGGAGCTCGCACATCACGGTGGCGGCCATCGGGAGGGCCAGCTGTGTGACGAGGTCGGCGGAGTTCCCCTGGCGCACCAGGTCGTCGAGGAGCTTGTCGAGGATGGCCTGCATCCTCGGCCGCTTCGCCTCCATCTGGGTGATCAGGAACTCGCGGGTGACCAGGCGGCGCAGCCGGGTGTGGTCCGGTGCGTCCTGGTTGAGGAAGAAGCCGGGCGGGAGCGGGGTGTCGCCCGAGATGTAGGAGGGGTATCCGGGTGTCTTCGGGTCGGAGCTGAACCGGGTGTCGGTGAGCACGGCGCGTGCGTCCGCGTGGCGGGTCACCACCCAGACGTCCTCGCCGCGCGGTGTCCGCACCTGGAAGACCGGCTGCTCGGCGCTGAGTTCGCCGTACTGGGGCGGCGGGTCGAGCGGGTGCCGACGGGGCATCGGGAAGGCGGGTACGGCGGGAGCGGTCATCACGAACTCCACTGGGTCTGGGGGCGGGCGGTGCCACCGGGAGGGGCGGGCAGGAAGCCCGACGAGACGAAGTAGTCGAGGTAGAGGTCGAACAGTTCGCGGCCGACCGGCTTGCACGCGATGTCCGAACCGTTGAGCGCGGCGCGCAGGTTGTCGGTGCGGAACTCCGGCCTGCTGCCCCCGTAGCCGACCTCCTCGGCCGGCTGGTCGGCGCCGAACAGCGGGAGGTACAGGGCGAGTTCGTTCTCCTCGCCGCGTTCCACGGCGGCGGCGAGTTCGCGGTACCAGCTCCGGTAGTCGAGGCGGCGCAGCGGATAGCCGTAGGCGACGATCAGCTCGAAGATCTCGTTCATGCCGACGGATCCGGCGCTGGGGACGTTGAGGACGGGTTCCGCGCGGCCTCCGGAGAGCGCGGTGTGCACCACCGTGGCCGCGCAGAAGTCCACCGGCACGAGGTCGAGGAGCAGGTCGTAGTCCAGATAGGCGCCCAGCTGGACGCAGCCCTTGATCAGGTGGTTGATGAAGGTGTCGGACGAGCAGGCTCCGGTGGTCTGCGATCCCGTGATGGCGCCGAGGCGGTACACATGGGCCGGCACACCGCGATCGCGGGCCTGGAGCATCAGGCTGTCCGCGACCCACTTGGACTGGCGGTAGCCGCCGACGACGTGGTCGGCCTCGGTGAGCCGGGTCTCCGCCCAGCTGCGCTCCCCTTCGTGGCCCGGGTACACACCGATCGTGGAGACGAAGTGCACGGCCTTGATCCGCGTGCGGCAGGCGAGCCGCAGCACTTCCAGGGCGCCGAAGACGTTGACCGGCTTGATCTTGGCGTAGGGGACGATCCAGCTGGAGATCGCCGCGTTGTGGATGATCAGTTCCGCCTCGGCGGCCAGCTCGTGGTAGGCCGCCTTCGTCAGCCCGAGGTAGGGGCGCCCGGTGTCGCCCGGGACGCCGACGACGCGCTCCTCGTCCCCGTCCCGCAGCAGCCCGTACTCGGCGAGGTTCCCGAGCACCCGCTCGCCCGCCTGGTCCGGCCCGTCGGCGCGGACCAGGACGTGCACCGTGACGGCCGAGCGGTCGAGCAGTTCGCGGAGCAGGAAGGCCCCGGTGTATCCGGTGCCGCCGGTGAGCAGGACCGTGCGGTACGGACCCGTCGACGCCGGTGCGGCCCCGTCCTCGGGCACGATGTCGGCCGGCAGTACGGCGTCGGCCGACATGGCCTCGCTCGTGACGCCCCGGGGGTTGCCGGCCCCGGTCACCGTGGGGTCGGCCTGGGAGCTGACCATCCGCGCCAGCTGGGCGACGGTGGGGTCCTCGAACATCCTGCGGAGGTCGAGGCGCACGTCGTAGACCTCCCGTACCTGGGCGGTCATCTGGAGGACCGTCAGGGAGTCGCCGCCCAGGTCGAAGAAGCTGGTCTCCACCCCGACCTTCGGCAGGCCGAGGAGGTCCTGCCAGATCCGGGCGAGCTGTGTCTCCACCGGGGTGCGGGGCGCGACGAAGGCGGTCTCGGGGGTCTCCTCGGCCGTCAGCGGGGGCAGGCTCCCGCGGTCCACCTTGCCGTTGGGCAGCTTCGGCAGTTCCGGCAGCACCACGAAGTGCGCCGGGACCATGGCGTCGGGGAGGTGCGTCCTCGCGTAGGCGCGGAGGGAGGAGCGCAGTCCCGCCGCCCAGGCCGAGGTGAGCGGGTCGTTGGCGAGGGGTCGGGTCGCGCTCATGCCGTGTCCTCAGCGTCGTCGTGGGCGGGTGTCGGCGTACCGAAGACCGCGTCGAACGTGTCCAGTCGGCCGTCCGGTGGCACCAGGACCCGGACCTGGCGTCCTTGCTCGGCGGCCAGGTCGAACAGCTCCTCCGGACGGGCTCCGGCCTCGTCGTCCAGGTCCCACAGGAGCCGTTCCAGGTCCCAGCCGGTGGCCGCGCCGTCGGTCTCCTCAAGCGCGCGGACCGCGGCCGCGGTGCGCAGCAGCCTCCGGTTGGGGATGCCCGTCACCACCAGGCCCTCGGCGCTGCCGGCCAGTCGGCGGCGTACGCCGTCGAGACCGCTGTCGAGCGCGTCCCAGGGGAGACGGCGCCCGGGCGCGGCGGTCGCCGGCCGGTCGCCGGTCAGCAGGGTCACGTCGTAACGGAAGAGGGAGAGCTCGTTGTCCGCCGCCCCCCGCTTCAGCTCGACCCGGACCTCGCCGACGCCGTCGAGGTCGGCGGCGAGCCGGTGGAAGAAGGCCGGGGACAGGCAGAGTTCCCGTTCCTCCTGGAGCCGGCGGGAGACCGCGGACCGGATCTCCTCGACCGTCTGGAGCGGTCCGGCCCGGTGCAGCGTCACGGCGGTGTGGAACTCGGGCAGCATCTCGACCGAGCGGACGTCGCCGACGAAGACCGCGCCGCCGGGCCGTACGGCGCGCACCGCGTCGGTGAGCACGGTGCGCAGGTAGTCGGTCCCGGGGAAGTACTGCGCCACCGAGTTGATCACCACCGTGTCCAGGCTTCCCGGCGCGAGGCGCGCCAGGTACTCGGGACCCGACTGCTCCAGGTGTACGTGCGCGGGGAGCGGTCGTCCCAGGGAGGCGGCCGCCGCGGTGAGCGCGGCGGGCGAGAGGTCCACGCCGTGGTACTCGCCGACCTGGTCGACCAGGTTCCGCAGGACGAGCCCGACGCCGACGCCGATGTCGGCGAGCGCGGTGGGGCGCAGCGCACGGATCCGGTCGACGGTGTGCCCCAGCCACTCCCGCATCTCGGGGACGGGGATGGGGTCGCCGGTGTAGCTGCTGAGCCAGCCCGCGAACTCGCCGCCGTCCTCCGGGGAGCCGTCGGACGCGGTGTAGGCGCTCTCCCAGACCTCGCCCCAGCTGCGGACGTGCGCGTCCTGCACCGAGGCGTCGGACAGGGAGTCGGCGGGAGACACGTAGGCCACGAGTTCCGTGCCGTTGGCTCCGTCGACGGCGGTGACGGCGACCGCGTCGAGCCGTGGGTGGCGCGAGAGGACGCTCTCCACCTCGTCGGGCTCGACACGGTGACCGAGGATCTTCACCTGCCGGTCGACCCGGCCCAGGAACTCCAGGCTGCCGTCGGCGCGGCGGCGCACCCGGTCACCGGTCCGGTAGAACCGGCCGGTGCCGTCCACGCCGGTGACGAACCGCTCGGCGGTCAGCTCCGGCCGCCCGATGTATCCCGCGGCGACGCCGTCCCCGCCGATCCAGAGTTCGCCGGAGACGCCGACGGGGAGGGGCCGGCCGCGGTCGTCGACCACGCGCACCTCGGTGTTGGCGATCGGACGGCCGATGGAGATGCTGTCGGCCGTCGCGTCACGGCGCGCGTCCAGTTCGTGCACCGTCGACCAGATCGTGGTCTCGGTGGGGCCGTACATGTTGTGGATCCGTACCTCGGGCAGGGCTTCGAGCAGTCGCCGCGCGAGGCCCGAGGGGAAGGCCTCGCCGCCGATCAGCAGGGCGCGCAGGCCCCGCAGTGCCTCCAGGGCGGCGGGTTCGGCGGCCACCGCGGTGAGGAGCGAGGGGGTGCCCTGGACGAGGGTGACCCCGTGGCGTTCGCAGAGTTCGGCGAAGGAGTGGGCGCCCTCGGCGACCTCGGTGTCATGGGTGTCGCGGAGGCGGTCGACCCAGGTGAGGCTCTCGAGGACGGCCTCCGCCTCGACACCGAAGTCGACCAGGCACGCGATCTCGTCGACACCGGCGGCGGCCAGCGCGCGGACGAGTTCGACGCAGGTGTCCGGGGATCCGAACAGGCCGGAGGTCTCGAAGTACCGGTTGATCGCCATGTCGATGACCGCGTCGATCTGCTCCTCGGCACCCATCTCCGGGAGGTCCTTGCCGGTGGAGGCGAAGAGGGTGCGCCACAGCTCGGTGGAGCTGCGGAGATACTCGCGGAAGGGCTCGCGTGCCTGCTCCCTGGCCCGCTCCGTGTCGTCCGACATGAAGGTGTGCACCATGACGGTGACCTGTCCGGGCCCGGTGTGCCCGGCGGCCTCGCGGGCCTGCCGGTACGCCTTGATCTTCTCCGCCAGGTCGTCGGGGCTCTGGCCGAACAGGTGGGTGAGCAGGTTCGCGCCGGAGGCGCCGGCCTTCTCGAAGGTCTGCACGGTGCCGACCGAGGTGAGCCAGACCGGTGGCTCCGCCTGGACGGGTGCGGGGAAGATCCGTACGTCGACGGGTTCGCCGCTGCCGCCGATCCGCCGCACCGGCTCGCCGCGCCACAGCTTGCGGAACTCCGCGAGCTGTTCGGACATCAGCTCCTTGCGTACCGGGAAGTTCTCGGGCCGCAGGACGAAGTCGTTGGAGTTCCAGCCGGCGGCGAACGCGAGGCCGACCCGGCCGTCCGAGAGGTTGTCGACGAGCGCCCACTCCTCGGCGATGCGTACCGCGTCGTGCAGCGGGGAGACGACGCTGCCGCAGCGCAGGGCGATGCGGTCGGTGATGGTGGCAAGCGCGGCCGACATCACCGAGGGGTTGGGGTAGAGGCCGCCGAACTCGTGGAAGTGCCGCTCGGGCGTCCACACGGCCTCGAATCCGTGGGTGTCGGCGTACCTGGCGGCGTCGAGGACCAGCTGGTAGCCCTCGCGGTGGGAGGCTCCCGCGGACGCGGCGAAGAAGAAGAGACTGAATCCGAGGGGCCGCTCCCTCGTCTCCGACTGAGGTACGAGACGGGTGATGACCCGCTCTCCCGCGACGACCACCTTGGCACCGTGGGTGAGCGGCCAGAGCAGTTCGAGGACCGAGATGTCGAAGGAGACGCTGGTGACGGCGAGGACGACGTCCTGGCCGTCGCAGCCGACCCGCTCGTCCATGCCGGCGAAGAAGTTGACGGCGTTGCGATGCCGGAGGGCGGTGCCCTTGGGCTTGCCGGTCGAGCCGGAGGTGTAGATCACGTACGCCGTGTCGTCGCCGGAGACCTCGATATCCGGCGGTGTGGCCGGCGCCCGCTCGATCGTCTTCGCGTCCGCGGCGATGTCCACCACACGCGGTGCGGTGATCCCGTCGGGTGTGCCCGGCCCCTTGACCAGACAGCCGATGCCGGAGTCGGCGGCGATGTCCGCGAGCCGTCCGCCGGGGAACGACGGGTCCATCGGCACGTACGCGGCACCGCTCTTGAGCACCGCGAGGAGGGCGACGACGAGGTCGGGACCGCGGCGCAGGCTCACGCCGACCAGGTCTCCCCGTCCGACGCCCTGACCGCGCAGATGGTGTGCGAGGCGGTTCGCACGGGAGTCCAGCTCCGCGTAGCTGAGCTCGTCGAAGCGATGGGCGACCGCGATCGCGTCCGGGTGCGCCGACACCTGGCGCTCGAACTGTCCGTGCACGGTGTCGTCGGGGTCGTACGTGACGGCGGTGTCGTTCCACGCGGCCAGCTGGGCGTGCTCGGCCGGAGCCATGAGGTCGACGGAGGTGATCCGTTCCGCCGGCTGCCGGGCCACGGCCGCCAGGGCACGCTCGTAGTAGCCGGCGAGGCGGGCGCAGAACTCCTCGGGCAGGACGGCGAGGTCGCAGTCGAGCCAGAGCTGGAGCCGGCCGAGCTCGGGGTCGATCAGGAAGTTCACGGCCAGCGGGTAGTTGGTCTCGGCGACGCCCACGGTGACGGTCATGAGACCGTCCGCCGACCGGTGCCGGTCGCGGTGGAAGTCCATGAAGTTGACGTAGCTGTCCAGCTGGAGGCCCTCGCCCACGTCGTGCTGCATCTGCGCGAAGGGGTAGCGGCGGTGGGCCGCGGACCGGCGCTCGTGGTCGAAGACCCGTCGCGCGGTGTCCAGGAGCGTGGCGGTGGACACGTCGAGGCGCAGCGGGAGCGTGTTCAGGAAGACACCGATCGTCTCGTCGCCGCCCTCCTCCTCCAGCCGGGCGTTGGCGACGACGCCGGTGAGCACCTCGTCGTCCCCGCCGACCAGCCGCAGCACGGCGACGTGCGCGGTGGCGAGGAGCGACTTGAGCGGCAGTCCCTCGCGTCCGGCGAGGGACCGCAGCGCCGCGGCCACCTCGTCGTCGACCGGTACGTCGTACCGGTGGTTCGCGGCCGGTCGTGCTCCGTCGGGGTGTTCCTGTCCTGTGGTGCGGGACACCAGCCGGGTGGGCTCGGCGCCGCGCAGCAGTCCGGTCCAGTAGTCGCGTGCCCGTTCGTCCGCCAGGGCGCGGCGCTCCGCGGCGACGAAGTCCCGGTAGGCGGAGCGGACGGGTGGCAGGCGGAGTTCCTCGCCGGCGAGGCGCGCCCGGTAGTGGTCGACCACCTCTTCGAGCATGCGCATGTCGCTCCACCCGTCGAGGACGACGTGGTGCTCGATCACCGACAGCTCGAACGCCTCGGGTCCGCAGGGATGCGCCACGAACTTCAGCAGGGGCGCGATCTCCGGATCGAAGCGGGTGGACTTGGCCTCCTCGACCCAGTCCGTCACGGCCCGCGACCGGGCCTCGTCGTCCAGGCCGCCGAGGTCAAGGCCGGTCTCCAGCGGGATCTCGACGTGGCCGTGCACCAGTTGCAGGGGCTCGGAAAAGCGGGCCAGGTCGAAGGAGCAGCGCAGGGACGGGTGCCGGGCGGCGGTGTCGTCGATCGCGGCCCGCAGGGCGTCCGGGTCGAGGCGGGTCGCCACGCGTGCACTGGTCACCACCCGGTACACCGAGGAGTCCTCGGCGTAGGCCGCGTGGTAGAGCATGCCCGCCTGCATGGCACTGAGCGGGTAGGCGTCGTCGAGCCCGTCCGGCAGCAGCAGCCGGTCCGCCGCGGACAGCAGCCCGAACGGTACGCGGTCGGCGGAGGACTCATGTTCATCCAACGGCCTGACGATACGGGCAAGTTCGCGGATCGAGGGCCCCTGGAGCAGGTCGGCGACCTCGAAGGTACGGCCGGCCCGCTCGACCTCCGCCCGGACCCGGATGGCGTGCATGGAGTCGCCGCCGAGCACGAAGAACGAGTCGTCCACGCCGATCTCGTCGATGCCCAGGACCGTGCGCCACGCCTGGTGGAGCAGGCTCTCCTCGGCGGTCTCCGGCGGCGTCACGGTGCGGACCGGCCGGGTGTCCGGCATCGGCAGCGCCTTGCGGTCCAGTTTGCCGTTGGACAGCAGGGGCAGGGCGTCGAGGGTGACGAAGTGCGCCGGGGCCATGTAGGCGGGCAGGCGCTCCCGCAGCCACTCCAGGAGCTCGGCCGGTTCCGGCGCGGCGCCGTCGGGCACGACGTGGGCGATGAGCCGGCGCTGGCCGTCGTCGCCGAGGGGCGCCGTGACCACCGCCTGCTCGACGGCCGGGTGGCCGAGCAGCGCGGACTCGATCTCGCCGGGCTCGATGCGGAATCCGTGCACCTTCACCTGATGGTCGAGGCGCCCCCGGTAGAGGACGACCCCGTCCTCACGGAGCACGGCGAGGTCTCCGGTCCGGTACAGCCTGCCGGGGCCGAAGGGGTTGTCGACGAAGCTCGCCGCGGTGAGCTCCGGGCGGTTGAGGTATCCCGAGGCGACCTGGACGCCGCCGATGTGCAGCTCGCCGGCGATGCCGTGGGGCAGCGGGCGCCCCTCCCGGTCCAGTACGTACAGGCTGGTGTTGGCGACCGCCCGCCCGATGGGCACCGGCCCGTGGGCGTCCTCCGGGGCGCACCGCCAGTGGGTGACGTCGATGGACGCCTCGGTCGGCCCGTACAGGTTGTGCAGTTCGGGGCCGGTGCCGTACCGCTCGAAGAACCGGCCCACGGTCTCCGGGCGCAGGGCCTCGCCGCTGCAGACGACACGGTTCAGGGCCGGCATGTCCCGGCTCGTGGGTTCCGCGAGGAAGAGGTCGAGCATCGAGGGGACGAAGTGCACCGTGGTGACCCGGTGCCTGCGGATGACGTCGGCGAGCGCCCGCGGGTCACGCTGGGCGCCGGGGGCGGCCAGATGGAGCACGGCGCCCGTGAGCAGGGGCCAGAAGAACTCCCAGACCGAGACGTCGAAGGTGAAGGGCGTCTTCTGCAGGACGCGGTCGTCCGCGCCGAGGCCGTACTCCTCCTGCATCCATAGGAGCCGGTTGACCACACCGCGGTGCGGTACGGCGACGCCCTTGGGCCGGCCGGTCGACCCCGAGGTGTAGATGACGTACGCGGTGTCCTCGGGTGTTGCCGTGCGCAGGAGCGCGCCGGACTCGGGCAGCGTGGGCAGCAGCGTGTCGACGGCGACGACCTCGACACCGGCAAGAGCGCCCGCATCCGCACCGGCACCGGCACCGGCACCGGCGAGCCTCTCGGCGAGGTCCGATCGGGTCAGGACGATCCGGGCTCCGGAGTCCTCGATCTGGAACGCCACCCGGGAGACGGGGAGTTCGGGGTCCAGGGGCAGGTAGGCCGCCCCGGACATCAGCACCGCGAGCAGCTCCACCACCAGGTCGAGCGAACGCTCGTCGTACACGCCCACCACCTGGCCCGCCGCCACCCCGTCGGAGCGGAGACGGGCGGCGAGGCTCCGGGCCCGGCCGACGAGCTCGCGGTAGGTCAGCGAGCCGTCCTCGGTCTCCGCGGCGACGGCGTCCGGCGTACGGTCGGCCTGGTCCTCGATCAGCTCGTGGAGGGGCCGGGTCAGATCGAAGTCCCGTGCGTGGGCGTCGACTTCCGACTCCACCAGGGAGCGCTCGGAGGCGGTCAGCACCTCGATCTCCCCCACGGACACCTGCGCGTCCGCCCGTACGAGGGTCGCCAGGAAGGCGGCGAACCGTTCGCGGTGCGCGGTCACGGTAGCGGCGTCGTGCAGTTCCGGGTTGGGGTCGAACGACATGTGGAGGTCCGCGCCGTCGGCGCCACCGAAGAACTCGATCGAGAGGTCGTGCACGGGCCCCGAGGACAACTGACGTACAGCGCCCTGGAGTTCGCCGAAGCGCAGTCGTCCGTCGAACGACACCACGTTGACGACGACACCCGAGGACTCCTCGGCCGCACCGGTCCGCCTGAGCTCCCGCTGGAGGACCTCGCCGCGGAACCGCTGGTGCGCGAGCACCTCGCCGGCCCGTGCCGCGACGTGCTGGACGAGCTCACGGAACGGCATGTCGGACCGTAGGGACAGCCGCAGCGGAAGGACGTTGGCGAGCATGCCGGGCGTGGTCAGCGCGGTGCGCGTGGTCCGGGCCCGTACCGGAAGTCCGACGACGATCTCGTCCTGCCGGGTGATCCGGTGCAGATACGCGGCCGTCGCCGCCAGTACGACGACCGCCCACGGTGTCCCGTACGTGGCAGCCATCTCGTCGATCCGCTCGACCCGCACGGGGGGCTGGAACCGCTCGGCCGGCCGGGACGTTCCGGTCCCTCGGTCGCTCAGGCTGATGCGCTCGGGCCACTCGGCCACGCCGCCCAGCCAGTGGGCGCGGTCACTGTCCTGGGCCTCCGAATCCCGGTACTCGGCTTCCTCGTCGAGGAGATCACGGAGTGTGCCGGCGGTCCTCTCGCGGACCGGCGCGCCCTGCTCGAGCGCGGTGTAGATCTGCGCGAGCCTGCGCCAGTGGAGGACCTGGCCGTATCCGTCCAACACGATGTGGTGGTAACGGAGATGGAAGAGGAAGTGGTCCGGGGCCAGACGGAGCAGCGTGTGAGTGAACAACACGTCCTTCGTGAGGTCGACCGGAGTGGCCAGGTCCGACCGCGCCCACTCCTCCGCGGCACCCAGGGGATCGCGCTCCCCGCTGAAATCCCTGAGGTCGAGCGGGGCATCGACATCGGTCGGCCACTGCCACGGGTGGCCCTTCTCATCAGCAACGAACCGAACGCGTAAGGCATCGGATTCGCCGACGGCCCTCCGGACCGCCTCGGCCAGGTGTCCCTCGTCCAGCCGCCCCCGGATCTCGACGTGTCCCCCGCAGTTGTGGAGGGCGCCTCCGGTGTCCATCTGGTGGGCGATCCACACTTCGTGCTGCGCGGCGGACACGGGTAAGCGCCCGGCAAAACTCTTCACGAGTCACTCCATCATTCGGTTCCAAGAAGGCGCACGCCTCCTGCCGCCCCTGCCGCACGACGACGCGGGCAGGGCGGGGCGGAGCAGGGCAGAAGTGCTGCGCACTGAGTGCTTGCAGCCTGTGGAGACTGTGGCGGCGCGGGCCGCCTTCGGCGAGCCGCGAGAGCTCGGTGAGAGCCGCTACAAACGGCGGCGTGCGGAAGGCGCCGAGCCGGGCCGGCTACGCGTGAACATAGATATCCCCCGATATCCCTGTGTGTGCCACATGATGGCACTCCCCGTTGACCCGGCACCCAGAGCGCCGGGCAGAACATCACGCCCGAAGACCGTTCTCTCGAAGGGTTCCCGCGCACGACCGGTCCCCAGCCAGCCATAGACCACAAGTCGTGTCAAGCCGTTGCGGTCGCGAATCGACGCCGGTCGCCCGTGGTGTTTACCGAGCTATCGAAGGGACTTGGCCATTCCATTGCGAAACATCGACCGCGACGGGAAGCGCGACAGCGGAAGGTCACCTCGACACGGCGTGTCCGCACAGCACGTGACATTAAAGGTTGCGCCAAACGGTGGCGGCGGCGCGCCTTCGCGGCCTCACCCCGGAACCCGCCCATCCGGGCGTACTCACGTTCTAGCGTGCTTGTCATGACCTCGCTCAGGATGTGGCGGGCGCCGGCGCTCGCCCTCGCAGCCGCCCTGTCACTCGTCCCGCAGTCGGCCGTGGCCCAGGCCCCGGCGGACCCCACGGACTCGACAGCCACGGTGCGCGCGGCGACACCCGACCGCCCCTCGTACGAGGTGGCACTGCGCGCCGACGGCGACGGCTCGCGCTGGAGCGGCCACCAGACGGTGTCCTTCCGCAACGCCGCCCGCACTCCGCTGCGTTCGGTCGACCTACGACTGTGGGGCAACGGCACGGACGGCTGCGGGACCCCGGACAGTCCTTCCCCGGTCCGGGTGAGCGGGGTCGCCGGCGGCACGCCGCGGCCGCTCACCGTGGGCTGCACCGCGCTGCGGATCGACCTGCCGGCGCCCCTGCCGTACGGGGCACGCGCGAGCGTCTCCTTCGACGTCGCGATCACCGTCCCGGACCGCGTCCACCGCTTCGGCAAGGACGGCGCGTACCGCTATCTCGGCAACGCGCTGCCGCTGCTGTCGGTGCGCGACGCACAGGGCCGGCACCTCGACCCGGACGTCGGCTTCGGCGAGAGCTTCCACACCCTCGCGGGTGACTTCCGGGTCGTCCTCGACCACCCGAGCACGCTCGTCGTCCCCGCGACGGGCACCACCGTCCGGCGCGCGGGCGCACCCGGCCGCACGGTCAGCACCAGCGTCGCACGCGGGGTACGGGACTTCGCGTGGGCGGCGGGTCCCTTCGCCTCGAAGACGGTGACCACGCCCGGAGGGGTCCGGCTGAACGCGTACTGGACCGCCACCACGTCCCCCGAGGGCGTCGCCACCGACCTCCGGGACGCCGTCGGCTCGGTCGACGAGTTCGGCAAGCGCTTCGGGCGCTACCCGTACGGCGAGCTCGACCTCGTCATGAGCGACAACCTCGACGACTTCGGCAGCATGGAGTTCCCCGGTCTCGTCCTGCTGTGGACCGAACCGGAGGGGTCCGCCGTCGTCCACGAGATCGCCCACCAGTGGTTCTACGGCATCGTCGGCAACGACCAGTTCGCCTCGCCCTGGCTGGACGAGTCCTTCGCCCAGTACGCGAACGAGCTCTACTACCGCCTCGACACCACGACCTGCTGGGACGACGAGGGCATGTGGCCCGGCGACACGGCCGCCCTCACCCGGTCCATGGCCTACTACGCGGACGGCCGCCGCTCGGAGTACGGCCGTGTCGTCTACCGGCGCGGCTCCTGCGCCCTGCACGACCTGGAGCGCGAACTGGGCGGCCCGGCGATGGCGGGCATGCTGCGCGGCTACGTACGGGCCCACTGGCTGGGCGTCGCCACCACCGAGGACTTCAAGCGCGCGGCCCAGGCGGCGACCCCGAAGGACCTCGGCCCGTTCTGGACGGAGCACAGGATCCACTGACCGCCGGGGGCCGGAGATAACGTTGGCCCATGCTCATCACTCCGTCACGGGTCGAACTGCACCCGCTCACGCTCTCCGACCAGGACGAGTTCATCTCGCTCGTACGCGCCAGCGCCGAGCTGCACGGGCCCTGGATGCAACTGCCCACCACGGCGGAGGAGTTCCGGACCTGGATGCGCCGTTTCGACGACGGCACCAACCGGGGCCTGCTGATCCGTGTCAAGGAGACCGGCGCGGCCGCCGGCATGGTCAACATCAACTCGATCATCCGGGGCCGCTACCAGGGCGCGTCCCTCGGCTATGCGGCCTTCGCCCCGTCCGCGGGGCACGGCTACATGACCGAGGGGCTCACCGCCACCCTGGAGTACGCGTTCACGGAGCTGCGGCTCCACCGCCTGGAGGCCAACATCCAGCCGGGCAACAAGGCCTCCCTGGCCGTGGTCCAGCGGCTGGGCTTCCGCCACGAGGGCCTCTCCCCCGCCTACCTCTACATCGACGGGGGCTGGCGCGACCACGAACGCTGGGCCATCACCGCACCGGCCCCCTGGACGCCCGATCCGTCCCTTCCCGAGGTCTGAGGTCCGAGGCCGAGGCCGGCGATCGGCGGTCCGAGGCCGGCGGTCCGAGGTCCGCGTCGGACGATGCGGCACGACGGAAGGCGGCCCGGTAAGCGCTCGGGCGGTGCCCTGTGTGGCGGGCGAAGAGCGCGGCGAAGGTGCCCGGGTCCTGGTAGCCGACGGCCGCGGCGACGGCGGCGACGGTGCGGTCGGTGGTCTCCAGGAGGTGGCGGGCGCGCCGCACCCGGGAGGCCTGCAGATGCGCCAGCGGGCTGCGTCCGGTCTCCTCGGCGAAGCGGCGCAGCAGGGTGCGGGTGCTGACCCGGAAGGCGTCCGCGAGCGCGGCGAGGTCGTACCGCTCGGCGAGGTTCTGGTCGAGCCGCCTCATGACCCGCTGGGAGAACGCGCTGCCGGGCTGCGGGAGGAGCCGCGGGTCGACGTACGGGGTCTGGGAGGTCCGCGCGTCGTCGACGAGCGCGACCCGCGCGGTCGTCCGGGCCACCCGGGCGCCGCTGTGCCGGCGGATCAGGTCCAGCGCGAAGTCGTACATGGCGCTGAAGGCGGCCGTCGTCGTGACGCCCCCGTCGGTGACGACCAGGTGCTCGGGCCGGATGTCGGCCTCCGGGCAGCGCCGGGCCAGTTCACCGGCGTACAGCCAGGACGTGGTGGCCCGGCGCCCGTCGAGCAGCCCGGCGTCGGCGAGCAGGAACGCGCCGACGCAGAGGGAGACGACCGCGGTGCCGGCCGCGGCCCGCGCCCGGATCGCCGCGACCTCGGGGGCGAGCCCGGCGAGGCGTGCGTCGAGCTCCGTGACCGCGGCCAGTTCGAAACCGGGGACGACGAGGACGTCGACCTCGCGCAGCGGACGCACGTCCAGGCTCGCGCCGCCCGAGGCGGTGACCCTGCGGCGGGGGGAGACGATCGACACCCGGTAGCCGGGCGCGTCCGGTCCGGCGACGTGCGCGGCCATCGTCAACAGGTCGGGGACCCCGAAGACTTCGGACGCGAAGCAGCCCGGATAGGCGAGGACACCGATCCGCAGCGCACCGGGGCCGGGGTCGTCGGGGCCAGAGCCGGGGCCAGGGATGGCGCCGGTGCCGTTGCCGGAGCCGGAGCCGGTGCCGCCACGTTCCGCCGCCGCCCGCCGCGTCGCCTCCGCCATCGTATCCGTGCCCCCGTCCGCGTCAGAGTCCGCGTCCGCTCCGTCCGCGTCACGCCCGGCGTCACACCACGCGTCACACCCGGCGGCCCGCGTGGCGGCCCGCGTGGCGAGATTACCCCCGCTCCTGGCGATCCCGCCCCTCAGCCGACCGGCGGACAACGGGACACGCTGTGCCCATGACCGAGACCGAGACAAAGACCGACGATCCGATCGCCGACTTCACCCGCCGGAGCGTGGCCGTGGACGGGGTGACGAAGACGGTGTACGTGGCCGGCGCCGGGCCCGCCGTCGTCGTGCTGCCCGAGATGCCGGGCATCAGCCCCGACGTCCTGCGGCTCGCCCGCTGGGTGCGGGACGCCGGCTTCACCGTTCATGTGCCCTCCCTCTTCGGGACGGACGGCGCGTTCCCCACGGTCGAGGGCGGCCGGGAGGTCGTCCGCCGTGCCTGTGTCAGCGCGGAGTTCCGTGCGTTCGCCGGCGGCGGCACCAGCCCGGTGACGCTGTGGCTGCGCGGCCTCGCGCGCCAGGCCCACGAGGCGTGCGGCGGGCCCGGGGCGGGAGCGATCGGCCTGTGCTTCACCGGGAACTTCGCCCTCACCATGGCCCTGGAGCCGGCGGTCGTCGCCCCCGTGGTCAACCACCCGTCGCTGCCGCTCGACGACCCCGGCGGACTCGAACTCGACCCGGCGGACGCGCGCGCGGTACGTGACCGGCTCGCCCGCGACGGACTCAGTGTCCTCGCCTACCGCTTCGAGGGCGACCGCTGGTGCACGGGGCAGCGCTTCGCCGCCTATCGCGCCCTCCTCGGCGACAGGTTCGACGGACGCGTCCTCCCGGACAGCGCCGCGAACCCGGCCCCGCCGCCCTTCTTCGCCGACCTGGTCGGCACCCCGCACAGCGTCGTGACCGCCCATCTCGTGGACGAGGCGGGCCACCCCACCGTCCGGGCCCGCGACGAGATCCTCGCCTTCCTCACCGCCCGCCTGTACCCGTCCGGCCGGCATCGCCCTTCTGCCACCATGGGCCGGTGAACGACACAGAGGCCGCGAAGGGCCCAGGACGTGCGGACGCCGCCGCGCGGGGGCGACGCCGGCGGGACCCGGAACGGACGTACGCGGCGCTGCTCGACGCGCTGCTCGTGCTGATCTCGGAGAGCGGCCGGGAACCGACCCGGAAGGCGATCGCGGAGCGGGCGGGGGTGTCCGAGCGGACCGTCTTCGTGCACTTCGCCGACCGCGAGGCGCTGTACGTGGCGGCGGCCCGGCGGCAGGCCGAGCGGTGGCGGGCCCACGCGGAACCGGTGCCGCCCGCGTGGCGGACGGCACGCAAGGTCGGGGCTCTCCTGGCACAGCGCGGGCGGATGTACGAGGTGATGTCGCCGATCCGGAAGATCGGCCTCGGTCTGGAGCCGGACTCGCCGGGCCTGCGCGGGGTGATGGCGGAGGGGGACGACTGGTTCCGGGCGGACCTCGCGGAGGTGTTCGCGCCGGAGCTGGGCCGGTTGCCGGCCGCCGAGGAGGCCGGGGGGCTGCTCGACGCCCTTGAGGCCTCCTCGTCGTGGGCGGTCTGGGACCACCTGCGCTCCCGCCGGGGGCTCGACGAGGCGGCGGCCCGTGCGGCGATCGACCGCATGCTGCGGGCGCTCCTGGGAGTGGGGCCGCACACCCCTTGACGCGTATTGCAGTCAGACTGCAATAGTGGGGCCTCCCACCGAGCCCCACCGAGAAGGGCGTGCCCTGCCATGACTCCGATGAACCGGCGCGGCTTCGTCGCGGCCGCCGCAGCGATGGGCGCCGCGGCCGCGTCCGTCTCCCTGAACCCGCAGACCGCCCAGGCGCTGGCCGGGCACCTGCCCCAGGGCACGGGGACCCCCACCCGGACGCCCGTGCGGACCCCGACGCGAACCGACGGGCTCCCGTACGACGACGTGGCCGACTTCGCCGACGCGGAACGCGGATTCATCGCCGCGTTCACCGGCGGGCCGATCACCACCGCCGCCGGGAAGACGGCCTGGGACCCCGACGCCTACCGCTTCCTCACCGAGGCGGGAGACAGGCGCGAGGGCCACGGCCGCCACGACGGCCATGGTGCCCCCGCCACCGTCGACCCCAGCCTCTGGCGGCAGGCCCGGCTCCTGTCACACCAGGGCCTGTACCGGGTCACCGACCGCATCTACCAGGTCAGGGGCCTGGACCTGTCGAACATGACGATCGTCGAGGGCGACACCGGCATCATCGTCATCGACCCGCTCATCTCCGCGGAGACCGCCGCCGCGGCGCTGGGGCTCTATCGCGCCCACCGCGGGGACCGCACCGTCCGGGCGATGATCTACACCCATCCGCATGTGGACCACTTCGGCGGCTGCCGCGGCGTGCTGCCGGACGGCGCCGGGGACGTGCCCGTCCTCGCCCCGAAGGGTTTCATGGAGCACGCGGTCAGCGAGAACGTGTACGTCGGCACCGCGATGGCCCGCCGCGCCGCCTACATGTACGGCTCCACGCTCCCCAAGAACGCGAGCGCGCAGGTCGGCTGCGGGCTCGGGCTCACGGTCTCACTCGGCACCGTCGGGCTCATCGCGCCCACCCGCTTCATCGGCGCCACGGGTGAGGAGGTCGTGCTCGACGGGGTGCGGATCCGGTTCCAGATGACACCGGGCACCGAGTCCCAGGAGGAGATGAACTTCCTCTTCCCCGACCTGCGCGCGGTGTGCATGGCGGAGAACGCCACCCACACCATGCACAACATCCTCACCCTGCGCGGCGCCCAGGTGCGCGACGCCCACGCCTGGGCCGGCTACCTCACCGAGTCGATCGGCCTCTACGACGGCGCCGCCGACGTCGCCTTCGCCTCGCACCACTGGCCCACCTGGGGCAACGAGGCCATCGTCGGCCTCCTCACCCACCAGCGGGACCTGTACGGCTACCTGCACGACCAGACCGTCAGGCTGATCAACCGGGGCCTCACCGGCCCCGAGATCGCGGAGACCTTCCGGCTCCCGCCGCAGCTGGAGGGCGTCTGGGCCGATCGCGGCTACTACGGCTCGCTGAGTCACAACGTCAAGGCGGTGTACCAGCGGTACATGGGCTGGTTCGACGGCAACCCGGCCCACCTCTGGGAGCACCCACCCGTCGAGGAGGCCCGGTTCTGGGTGGAGTCCCTCGGCGGTCAGGCCGCGGTCCGCGCCCGTGCCCGGCACTACGCCGAGCGGGGCGAGCTGCGCTTCGCCGTCACCCTGCTCGACCACGCCGTCTTCAACGACCCCCGGGACAGCCGGGCCAAGCGTCAACTCGCCGCGCTCTACACCCGCCTGGGGCAGGCCGTCGAGAACGCCGTCTGGCGGAACTTCTACCTCACCGGCGCGCAGGAACTCCTCCACGGGATCACCCCGCACGCCTCCGCCGCGCTCGGCCCCGACATGTACCTGGCCCTGACCGTCGGCCAGATCATCGACAGCCTCGCCGTCCGCGTCGACGGCCCGAAGGCCTGGTCGCTGCGGATCGCCATGGACTGGCACATCGGCGCCGACCACTGGCATCTGCGCCTCGCCAACGGCCTGCTGACCTGGACCCAGGACACCCGGCCCGCCGCCGACGCGGACCTGACCCTGACGATGACCAAGCCCCAGCTCGTCTCCCTGCTCGCGGGAAGGGGCACCGACGGCATCTCCATGACAGGGGACCGCACGCTCCTCCCCCGGCTGCTCTCGGTCCTCGAAGCCCCCGATCCGGAGTTCCCGATCGTGACACCGTGACCCCCGGGGGGGGAGCCGCTGGACGGCGCGCCCGCCCTGGCGGCCTGTCGTCGTCTACGCGACCGAGCGGATGCGGCGTACCAGGACCGACCCCGCGAGGGCCAGGGCGCCCGCGAGGGCGTACAGGGCCGTGTAGCCACCGAAGTGGGTGACGACCGGGGCCGCGATCACGGGGGCGAGGACCTGTGGCAGCGCGTTGGCGATGTTGATGACGCCCAGGTCCTTGCCCCGGTCCTCCGCCGTCGGCAGCACGTCCGTGAGCAGGGCGAAGTCCACGGCCGTGTACACGCCGAACCCGAGGCCGAGGACGAGCGAGGCGACGACGGCGCCCGTCCAGGTCTGCCAGACGGCGAGCAGCAGGGTGGCCGCGGAGATGACGAGTCCGGACCTGATCACGTAGGACTTCCGCCGGCCGCTGCGGTCCGACCGGATGCCGCTGATCACCACCGTGGACAGCAGGGTGAGCGCGTTGAGCGCCGTGAGGATGAGGACGCCGTTGTCCGCGTCGCCGTCGTAGCGCACGGCGTCGGTCAGGTAGTAGAGCAGGTACATCGTGCTGATGGAGTACGAGAGGTTCATCAGGAACCGGGTGAGCCAGGCCCACCCGAAGTCGGGATGGCGGCGCGGGTCGATCCAGAAGCCGCCGAGGAACGTCCGCCACCGGAAGGCCGGCCGGGCGGCCGGGGAGAGCGCGGTGTCGCGCCGCATCACGGCGTACGGAACGGCCGCGAGCACCGTGAAGACCGCGCAGGCCAGATATCCGCCGACCACCCCGCCCGCGACCGTGGCAAGCGCCGTACCCACCAGGATGCCGAGGACCTGGGAGACCCCGAGCCAGCCGCCCACCAGACCGCGCTGCCGCTGCGGGACCTGGTCGGGGACGGCCGCGGTGAGCGCGGCGAAGGCCGCGTTGAGGGCGAGTTGGACCAGGCACCAGCCGGCGATCACGGTCGCGACGCTCTGCGCCGCGGCGAGGACGAGCAGTCCGGCCGCGCCGCCCGCCACTCCGCCGGCCACCCAGGGGATCCGCCGTCCCACGGACGCCGTCGTCCGGTCGGAGAGCGCACCGAAGACCGGGTTGGCGACCATCGACACCGCAGCTCCGACTCCCGTCACCAGGGCGAGGGTGGACGCCTTGTGGTCGGGGGTGAGGTGCTCGGCCTGGCGCGCCAGCAGCAGTTGGAGCGGGCCGAACCAGCCGACCCAGACCCCGAGGTTGGCGAGGGAGAGCGCGCCGACCCACCGCCCGCCGGCCGGGGTACCGGTCTCGGGGGCCGGCTCGGCGGCGGTTCCCTCCGCCGCCGTCCCCTCGGCGGTCATCTGCCGCTCTTGATCAGGTCGCGGTACCAGGCGAACGACTCCTTGGGCGTCCGCGCCAGCGTCTCGTAGTCGACGTGGACGAGCCCGAAGCGCTGCCGGTACCCCTCCGCCCACTCGAAGTTGTCGAGGATCGACCAGATGAAGTAGCCGCGGACGTCGGCGCCCTCGGCCATCGCCTCGTGCAGCGCGCGGACGTGGCCGTCGTGGTACGCGATCCGGCGGGCGTCGTCGACGCGCCCCGTCTCGGGGTCCGGCCCGTCGCCGTACGAGCAGCCGTTCTCGGTGATGCAGAGGGGCGGCAGCCGGTCGCCGTAACGCTCGCGCATGGTGGCGAGGAGTTCACGCAGTCCGTCCGGGACCACCGGCCAGCCGAAGTCGGTGATCTCGCGTCCTTCGATCTGCCGGATGGCGAAGGGGAGGTCCGGCGGAATCTCGATGCCGCCGAAGGAGGAGCCGGCGGACGCCGCGGCGGCGGATGCGGTGGTGGGTGCTGCGGCGTTCGGCTGCGGGGCGCCGACGAGCATCGGGTTGTAGTAGTTGATCCCGTACCAGT
This sequence comes from Streptomyces sp. CB02980, assembly GCF_014451325.2. Lineage (GTDB taxonomy): Bacteria > Actinomycetota > Actinomycetes > Streptomycetales > Streptomycetaceae > Streptomyces. The sequence goes on from NZ_JACSCH020000002.1 coordinate 21,619, forward strand.
CGAGGGGTGCGGAGATCACCTTGAGGTCCTCCGCGACCGGGCCTGGGAGGAGCGAGTCCAGGCCCGCCGGGTAGGTGCCGGTCAGGATGGGGTCGGCGAAGAGGCGGTTCGTGAGGGTGTCGTACAGCTCGGCGGCGGCCCGGTCGTCGTCGCTGTCGCCGGCGGTCCAGACGGGGCTGTGGGAGGCGGCGATGCCGATCTCGCGGGCGCCCGCGGCGCGCAGGGCCTGCACGCCGAGGCCGTGGGCCAGGAGTTGGTGGTGGGCCGCGGGCAGGGCGTCGAAGACCATGCGCCTGCCCGGGGCGTGCTCGCCGAGGCCGTAGCCGAGGAGGGTGACCTCGGCGGGTTCGTTGATGGTGATCCACCTGGGTACGCGGTCGGCGAGCCGCTCCGCGACCACCGAGGCGTACGCCGCGAACCGCTCGGCGGTGTCCCGGTCGAGCCAGCCGCCGTCCTTCTCCAGGGCGAGCGGGGTGTCCCAGTGGAAGAGCGTCGGCACCGGGGCGATGCCCGAGGCGCACAGCTCGTCGACGAGCCGGTCGTAGAAGTCCAGCCCCTTCTCGTTGACGCGGCCGTGTCCTTCGGGCAGGACGCGGGACCAGGAGACCGAGAACCGGTAGGCGCCGACGCCGAGTTCGGCCATCAGCGCGACGTCCTCGCGGTAGCGCCGGTAGTGGTCGGTGGCCACGTCCGCGCGCGAGCCGTCCTTGACGCGTCCCTCTTCTCCGGTGAAGGCGTCCCAGCTGGAGGGGCCGCGGCCGTCGGCCGTGAGCGAGCCCTCGATCTGGAAGGCGGAGGCGGAGACTCCCCAGAGGAATCCGGCCGGGAACTCGGGTACGGGCGCTGTCATGAGGACTCGCTTCGATCGGCGGCGTGCGGGTTGCTCACGGCACTTTCGGTTCCCCGGGTCCACCCTGTCAATGGAAAGTGAACAATTCTCAGGTTTTGCCGACGCGCGACGCGAACGGGCCCTTCCCGCATGTGGGAAGGGCCCGTCCTCCGTACGGGTGCGGTACCGGTCAGCTTCCGGTGTGCGCCCGGCGGCGGCGCCACCAGACGAGCGCGCCGCCCGCGCCGATCGCGACGGCCGCGATGCCGACGATCAGACCGACGGGAGTGCTGCTGCCGGTGTCGGCGAGCCCGCCGTCAGGGTCCTTCGGACCGGGCGGGGTGGTGGCCCCGGGCGACTGGCTTGCCGTCGGTCCCGGATCCGACGGGGTCGGCGTCGGCTTGCCCGTACCCGTCGGGGACGGGGTCGCGGTCGGACTCGCCGTACCGGTCGGGGTGGGGGTGGGGGTGGGACCGGGCGTGCCGGTCTCGGACTGTCCGGCGCTGTTGCCGCCGAACATCAGATAGCCGTCCTTGTTCGGGTCGTCGGCGATCGTGTCGACCGCGTAGCCGACCGTGCGGGGCTTGTAGCGCTGCTCGGTGCGGAAGCGCACCGGGTTCATGTTGCTCTTGGGCTGCTTGGAGAAGTCGACCCCGCCCACGGTGTAGACGTAGACCTCCTCGCCGTTGGACCACTTGTACTTGAACGTGCCCTCGGTGAAGGCCTTGTAGTAGCGGTCCCAGACCTGCTTGCCGGTCCAGTTCTGGTGCGGGGCGCGCAGCGGCCAGCGGCTCACGTCGTTGCTGTTGATGATCCCGCGGTACTCGGCGGGCATGTCGGCGGCGTTCTGGCGCACCCACTCGGCGGCCACCCTGGCCGTGTAGACGCGGCGCAGGTCGGCGTAGTAGTCGCCGTTGTTGACCTTCTCCGCGACGAGGGGGGTGATGTAGCGGTCGAGCACGCGGTCGGACTGCTGCGTCTCCGCCTCGGTGAGGTCGCAGCCCTTCCCGCCGGGCGGCTGCGTGGTGGTCTCCTGCGGCACCGTGGACAGCTTGAGCGGGGTGTCGAGGATGTGGATTCCGCCGTCCTGCTCGCGCACGACCGCGGTCTCCGGCTCGATCCAGTAGCGGAAGCCGGCCCAGCAGGGGAAGCCGTTGCGCTGGGGCAGGGCGTTCATGAAGCTGCGGCCCGCCTCCGTCTCCGGGTCCATGGCCTTGAAGATGTCGTGCTTCAGCTCCAGGTCGGCCTCCAGGAGGACCCGGCCCGCGTCGGTCTTGCCGAAGCCCGCGTCGATGATGCGGTTCGGCTCGTCCGGGTTGAGGTTCACCCAGAACGTGGACGGGTCGAGGGCGAGCCAGGTGAAGAAGGCGTCGGAGATCAGGTTGCCCTTCTCCTGGCCACCCCAGCCGGCCGCGTACTCGTCCTCGACCGACTTGGCCGAGAACGCGTAGTCCAGGCCCTTGCCGCCCTTGCCCTTGCCGATGTAGCGCAGGTCGAGGGTGGTGAAGTCGATGCCTCCGAGGCCGCGGTTCATCAGGGCGCGCTCGCCGGTCTTGCCGAGCCGGTCGAGCTGGTCCTTGAGGGTCCGCGGGTTCGCCGGGGACTGGTTGATCACCTGGTTGCCGGAGCCGCGCGACCCGGTGGAGGCGCCGTTGCCCGGCGACATCGTCGTACTGTTCGCGCGGTACGGACCGTTCTCGGTGCCCTTGGGCGGCACGCCCTTGTGGTGGGACTGGTAGTCGTAGGTACGGACCCGGTCGCGGCCGAGCGCGTCCTTGCCCGCGGTGTCCTTGAGCTCCTTCATGAAGTTCTTGGCGTCGCGTGTCTGGTTCTCGGCGAAGACGTAGGTGTACTTGTACGAGCGCCAGCCCTGGTGCTTGGCCCAGGCCCGGTCCGCGGGCTTCTCGCGGCCGTCGGGGCTGCCGTTGGACTTGACCTCCACGATCTCCCGGCTGCGCTTGTTGTAGGCGTCCAGCCGGCGCACATGACGGTCGCCGGTGTCGGGGTCGACGAAGTTGAACTCCTTCTCGCAGATCCAGTCCGGGCCCGTCAGGCCCATCTCGCGCACGACCTTGGCCATGAAGGCCTTGCCGCGGGCGTCGTAGCCCTGGTTCGGGATGTAGACCTTCGAGAGGTAGTCGCCGAAGGACGTCCACCGCCGCTGCGCGTTGAACCGGGCGTAGATGCGCCTCGGGTCGCTGTGCTCGTACTTCTTGTAGTCGGTGCCCGCCGCGTCGAGCTCGGCCCGGGTGGGATTGAGGCCGTCGAACTGGAGGCCGGGGTTAGTGTAGTCGTACGTGTCCCAACGGTCCACCGCACGAGAGGCGTCGCCCTGGGGCAGGCCGCCCGTGGGCACGTTCTTCACCCCGTACATCTCGTCGCAGCGCTTGCCCGGCTTCAGCTTCGGCGGCGCCGGCGCGGCCTCGGCCACACCCCCGACGGGCTGGCCGGTGATCGTGATGACGGTGGCACAGGCGAGTGCTAGCAGGCTGTTCCTGAGCGCACGCCAGCGGCGCGTTATTCGTGCTGGCTTCACAGTGCTTCCCCCGGGAGCCCCACGGGTCGATTCAGGGTTGTGCGGCGCCAGGGCCCCCGATGCTCAAGTAGGCGCTGCACAAGCGCTCCGATACTAGGGGTTCCCTTTGCCGACGCAATGCGGTTCAGGCGGCGTGGCATGTGTCAACTCCGTGCAGATTCCAGATTCTTGCCGTCACACGGAGGGCTAGGCTTAGCTGCTGTGAGCGATGAAATCCGGGAATACGAGAACGAAGGGGCCGACGGGGGCGAGGGGGCCGCCGACGACGAGCACGCCGTCGCCGAGCGCATCGACACGGCGCACGCCGACAACCCCCGTCTGAGCGCGTGGCTGGACGAGCAGCGGGAGGGCTTCGCCGACTGGAGCCGCCGCCACGGCGGCGGATGGGACTTCGGCGAACGCTCCCTCGACCGCGTGGAGGCCCTCATCCGTGAGCACGTCACCTCCGTCGACGACCTGTTCGCCCACGAGCACACCCCGTTGGTCCAGGTCGCCTGCTGGTACGTCGGCGAGGTCCACAACCGGACCCGCGGCACCCGGTGGCGCCTGGATCCCGACCCCGCCGACAGCCACCCCTGGTCCCGACGTCCCTACGTCATCGTGCCGTTCGCCCGGCTGGACGAGTACCGGGACCCCGAGGGCATCGACTACGACGCCCGCCCACAGCACCACCCCCTGAGCAGCTTTCTCGCCCTCCTCCGAGAGGGCTCCACGACCGGCACGGCCTCGCTGCGCGCCGAACTGGACGACTACGATCCCGGCAGCGGCGACGAGGAGTGATCCGTACGCCCAGGGTCGTGATCAAGCCCTTCCCGGGGTGCGGCGCATGGCCCGGGAAGTGATGGGGCACCCATGCCCGCGTGCACCCTACAGACGAGTCACAGCACTTCACCACCTTGTCCGCACGGCTGACCGGTTTCGACGGAGCGGACCTCGAAGCCACCGGGATGGCCGAGGTGTACCGGGCGGTCGCCGCGGAGCGGCTCGGAGCGCAGCGGTACGCGCGGCTGCTGCGCGAGCTGCCGGAGGAACCGGACGACGCCGGGGACCGTGAGCTGCGGAAGGCGGCGGAGGCGGTCGCATACCTCTGGTACACGGGAAGTTGGCCGGGACCGCAGCCGTTCCTGGTGTCCCCGCGCGCCTACGCCGAGGGCCTGGTGTGGAAGGCCGCAGGTCTCAAGGCGCCCGCCACCGCCCCCGGCGGGTACGGGAGTTGGGCCGAGGCACCCGTCCGTCCCGAAGGCCACGGCCGGGGTGACGCGGTCGAGGGGAGCGGTCCGTGACGCGGTACGACGTGATCGTGGTCGGCTCCGGTGTCGCGGGCTCGCTCGTCGCCCACCGGCTCGGACGCCACGGGCGACGGGTCCTGGTCCTGGAGGCGGGCGCGGCGGATCCCCGAGACGGATCCGCAGACGATCCGCTGACCACGTATCTCGCGGCATCGGGCATGGTTCCCGGTGCGCCCCTCGGACCCCGTCCGGAAGCGCCCTCGCCCGAGGTGACGGACATCGTCGGCGCGGACGGGACCCCCGGGTACCGGACGGCCGGGCATCTCCGGCAGGACGGGCCGCTGCCGTACGCCAGCGGATACGTCCGGGCCAACGGCGGCACCGGCAACGTCTGGACCGGACTCGCGCCGCGCATGCTCCCGGAGGACTTCGACACCGAGGTCTTCGGGTACGGGCGGCGGTGGCCGCTCGGCTACACGGAGCTCGAGCCCTACTACCGGGCGGCCGAGGAGGAGCTGGGGGTGGCCGGCGATGCCGACGAGCAGCGCGAGCACGTCGGGCTGCCCCTCCCCGACGGCCATGTGTTTCCCATGCGGCCGCTGCCGGCCGCGCGCCTCGACGGCATCCTCGCGGCCCGCCTCGACGGGCGGCGCGTGAAGGACCCGGTGGCCGGGCGCGAGGTCGAACTGCGGGTGGTCGGCACCCCGCACGCACGCAACGGCGTCCCGGACCCCCGGTACGACGCCGGTCGCGGGTACGTCCCGCGCGGCCGCCACGGGCGGCCGGACCCGGAGAGCCGCTGCGTGGGCAACGCGAGCTGCATCCCGCACTGCCCCTCGTACGCGAAGTACACCCCGCTCAAGACCCAGGGCCGCTGGAGCGCCGGTGTCACCCTCCGGGACCGGTCCGTGGTGAGCCGCGTCCTCGTCGACGCGACCGGGCGGGCCACCGGCGTGGAGTACCACGCGTACGACGGGAGGGTCTCCGTCGCGCACGCCGATGTCGTGGTGCTCGCCGCGCACGCGGTGGAGAACGCCCGGCTGCTGCTTCTCTCCGGGCTCGCCGACCGCAGCGGCCAGGTCGGCCGCAACCTGATGGACCACCCCGTCCTGCTGACCTGGGGCCTGCTGCCCGAGGACGCCGGACCGTACCGGGGTCCCGGCTCGGTCTCCGGCTTCGAGGGCTTCCGGGCGGGCCCGGCGCGCCGGCTCCGGGCGCCCTTCCGCGTCGAGTTCGGGACCTGGGGCTGGGTCTGGGCGAAGGGCCCCGTCGACACCGACGTGCGGCACTTCCTCGCCGAACGCGGCCTGTTCGGGGCCGACCTGCGGAAGGCGGTCGGTGACCGGATCCGCCGCCAGTTCACCCTCCAGTTCGAGATGGAGCAGAGCGCCGACCCCGCGAACCGGGTCACGCTCCACCCGACCGAGCGCGATCCGCTGGGGCTGCCGCGCCCCCTCGTCACCTACGACCTCGACGAGCACGTGAAGGCGGGGATGGCGGCGGCCCGGGCGGTGTCGGATCAGATCTTCGGACTCCTCGGCGCCGAGGACCACACCGACTACACGCCGGCGGCGGCATGGCCCGGCCGCTTCGAGCACGGCGGCCGTACGTACGGCTATCGCGGGGCGGGCCACGCCGCCGGCACCCACATCATGGGCGACTCCCCCGCCACGTCGGTGGTCGACGCCTGGCAGCGCTGCTGGGACCACCCCGGCCTGTACGCGGTCGGCTGCGGCAGCATGCCCTCGGTGGCCACCTCCAACCCGACGCTGACCATGGCCGCGCTCGCCCTGCGCAGCGCGGAACGCGTCGAGGCGGACCTGGCGTCCCGCGACCGTCCGGTGCCCCTTTCCCTGCCCCTGCCCCTGTCCCCGACCTCCGCCACCGCCACCGCCACCGCCGACGAGACCGCCACCGCCGACGAGACCGCACCGAACCGAGGAGTCCCGGAATGACCGCACCCCTGCCCCCGCTGCCCCTTCCTCCCGTGACCGAGCCCTTCCGGCTCCCCTTCCACTACGGGGCGTTGCACCAGATCGGCCTCGACTGGCTGGTCGCTCCCGGGCCGGTCCGGGAGCTGCTCGCGAAGCACCACCCGGATCTGACCGCGGCCGAGTTCGAGGACGGGCGCGCCCTGGTCTCCCTCAACTACCAGCTGTACTTCGCGCAGTACGCCTTCGGCGGCGGTGTCACGCAGGAGATCGAGTTCAGCGTCGTCGCGTTCCCGACCGGCGCGGAGGGGCGACTGCCGCGGCTGAGCTACGCCCAGTACGCCCAGGGCTGGGACCAGACGAAGCTGCTCGGCATCGCACGCGTCCACGTCGTCTGCGACAACCCGTTCGCGATCAGGGCGGGGCGCCGGCTCTACGCCGAACCCAAGTACCCGGGCCGGTTCGAGGTGGATCTGCCGTCGCTCAACGGGCCCGCGGGCGAGACCTGGAACGTACGGTGCACGGCGGCCACCGTCGGCGCGGACGACACCCTGGAGCAGGATCTGGGTCCCCTGGTCGGCCTCACCGCGGAACTCGACGGCCTCGCCCCCGCCGTCGCCAACTCCGCCCCGATCACGGGTTACGGCACCGACCTCGAGGGGCGTCTCCTCGCCGGCCCGATGAACGTCTACCAGCCGTACCGCTGGTACGACCTGGCCGCGCCCGCGCACGCGGGACGCGCACGGCTGACGGTGCACGCCCCGGAGAGCGACCTCGGCCGCGATGTCCTCGCCCTCGTCGGCGACGAGGCACCGGCCACCGGCGCCTGGACGTACCAGTCGCCCCCGGTGGCCGCCCACAACCGCCCGTACTACGTGCCGGCCGCACCTCGTCCCTGACCGCTCGGGGGGCCCGCGGCGGAGCCTTGCCCACGTCGCCGGCCGTCCCCCCGTCAGCAGGTCTCGCGGACGTACCCGGCCTCGCCCGCGGGGCGGACGTCGGTGTCGCGCAGGACGACGGAGAGCGTCCCGCCCCAGCGCGCGCAGGCCCGGGCGAGGCCCTTCCGCTCGTACTCGATGACGAGCACCCGGTTGGCGAAGGCGCTCGCGTAGGGGCCGCATTCCTCGTACTGACCGCACTCCTCGGCGACCGCGAAGTCGAAGCCGAGCTTCCGGCCCCGCTGCGCGAGATCGGGGGCGTTCTTCTGCCCGATCGCGAGTCCGGCCGCGTGGGCGCGGTCGACGAGCAGCCGGGCGAAGGCGAGGTCGTCTGCGGGCGTGAGGCGGCCCTGGGACCGTTCGTACGAGTCGAGGTTGTCCGCCTCGACGGCCTGGTAGCCGGCGTCGGCGCAACCGTCGATCCACTCGCCGACGATCGCGGCGAGCCGCTCGCGCTTGGCCGGTGTGGAGACGTCGAAGAGGGCCTCGTCCCAGTCCTGGTCGACGATCGGAGCTCCCGCGGCGCTCCGGAGCAGGAGGTCGGGGTGGTTCTCCTCCCACCAGTCGGTGGCGTCCGGCTGGGCCTGGAAGGCGTTGACGTAGCAGATGTTGTACAGCCCCTTCGCCGGCTTCGCCGTACGGTCGCGGGAGACGGCGCCCACCCCGGGGGGCGGTGCGTAGGGCCCGCCGATCTGGTAGTCGAATCCGACGTGGGGCTCGGGCGGGACGACCGTGCGGGCGGAGGAGGGCGGCGGGGAGGAGGGGGCGGAGTCGCCGTCTCCCCCGTCACCGGACGAGGTGCATCCGGCCGCACCGACGGCGAGGAGGCCGACCAGGGTGAGGGCCGTCAGACGGCGGCGGCGCCGACGCACGCTGCGGAGGGGACGGGGTTCGCGGGCGATCACGGTGCGGGGCTCCTGGTCGTCGATTCCTCGGGGCGGCGCAGGGCCGCCCACGGGCCTACGGTACGGGCGCTGTGCGACCGGGCCGTAGCGGCCTGCCGGACGCGGCGAGAACGGTCCGACACCGCCCACGCTGGCCTCAAGCACCCTGGGCGACCACATATCTGAACGGAAGTCATGTCTGCGGATCGTGCGCAGGGTCTTGCGTCGCCCCCTCGGCCGTCTCTACTCTCCCGCGCAATGGTTAGGAACATTTCCTAACCTTTGGCCGAGCATCGATGTGAGCCCCCACCGCTGCCTTCGCGCAGCACTCACCCGGAGGACGTCGGATGTCATACGCACATCAGGCACGCCCCGCACACCGAGACCGCACCCTTCGACGGCGCCGCCCCCTGGCGGTCGCCGTGGTCGTCGCCACCACGCTGACCGGCATCACCGGCCTGACCGGCGGCACCGCTGCCGCCGCCCCCGACGACGGCCGGGCCACCACCACGGCCACCACCACGGCCGCCGCCCTACCCGACCTGACCAGCGCGAACCGACGGGCACCCCTCGCGGGCCTGCCCGACTGGAGCAGGGCGGGATACCGGGGCGGCGCCGCACTCCCCGGCACCGCCGAGGCCCACCCCGACGCCGCCTGTCACCTCACGGCGCAGGAGCTCGCCTCCCGGTACGGCGTGCGGGCCGACGGCAGCGACGTCACGACCGGCCTCCAGCAGGCCGTCGACGCCATCAGGACCGGCTGCACCCCGTCGGCCGGCTACACCAGGCTCTCCTCGATCACCCTGCCGGCCGGCCGGATCGTCGTGACACGCCAACTCTCCCTGGACGCCGACTACATGGTGCTCCGCGGTGCGGGCATGGGACAGACCACGCTCGCGTTCCGGCCGGACGCCGACACCCGGTACGACACCCTCACCCCGGACGGCAGCGACTGGGACGAGGACGGAATGACCCACGGGGCCGGGAAGGGCGGCTGGACCTGGCCCGGTCGCGGCCTGCTCCGGGTGCAGACCCGCGAGGTCTCACCGAAGTACACGAGCGACCACGCCTCCGCCCCGGCCAACCGCAAGGACATCTTCGAGGGCAGCGTCAACCAGCACTGGGCGAGCGGGGTCCCGCTGCGCGAGGGTTCGGCGATCGGCACGACGCAGATCAGGCTCGCCGCCGACGCGGACATGTCGCGCTTCAAGGTCGGCGCCCACCTCTGGGTCGGCGCGGCCAACACGGCGAAGTTCTACCAGCAGCAGACGGTCACCGACTCGTCCACGTACGTGAACCTGCATATGCGGCAGCAGATCTTCCAGATCGCCGCGGTGGACAGCACGGGCAGGAACCTCACCCTCGACAAGCCCCTCGAGTACGATCTGCCGCTCAACTCGACCTCCGACGGCTCGGCCGCGATCGGCGGGACCGTCTACCCGAGCCGTGTCACACCGCTCAAGGTCGTCCAGGGCGTCGGGATCGAGGACCTGAGCATCACCCAGGAGCTCGACGGAATGCCCAGGCTCGGCGGCGGCACGTACGACGTCGACCCGGCCGACGCCAAGACCGACTTCGGCAACATCGCCCCGGAGTACGCCCAGCACGGCATCGTCCTGAAGTGGGCGGCCAACGTCTGGATCCGGCGCGTCGGCACCCGGATGACCGGCTCCCACGCCGTCGTGACGGAGAGCGCCAAGAACATCCAGGTGCAGGAGTCCTCCTTCGACGGCTCCTGGAACAAGGGCAAGGGCGGCAACGGCTACTTCCGCGGCTCCCGCGTCTGGGACTCGCTGTACGCGTACAACACCAGCCGGAACCTGCGCCACTTCACCTTCCAGTGGTCCGCCTCGAACAACGTCGTCGTCGGCAACGACTTCGACAGCGACCTGAACCTGCACGGCGGCTGGGAGCGGCGCAACCTCTTCGAGAACAACAGGGTCGCGGTCCCCTTCGAGAACTCCTCGAAGAACTGCCGCGCGAACTGCGGCGAGGAGGGCGGCGGTAGCCCCGACGACTCGACCTGGTGGCCGATCTGGTGGGGCGCGGGCCCCAAGGCCGTGAAGTGGTCCGGTGCCACCGGGCCGCAGAACGTCTTCTACGGCAACGACCTCAGCAAGCAGACCACGGCCGGCGGTGCGTACCAGCCGTACTACTCCGACCGTCGGCGTCTGTACCAGCTGGGCAGCGCGGCCGCCGACCCGACGGCGTACCAGCACCTGGCGGAGAACGGCGCGCCCGTCCCGGACTGGGCGGGCAGGGAGAACCTGGACTACAGCAGGGCCCCGCACGCCGGTGTGAACGCCACGAGGACGGACACCTCCGGTTCGCTCTTCCTGAAGTCCACGAGCTCGGGCCCCGGCGGCGACACCGAGGCGCCGAGCGTCCCGGGTTCGCCGCGGACCACCGGCGTCACGGCGAACAGCGTCTCGCTTGCGTGGCACGCGTCCACCGACAACATGGGCGTGACCGGCTACGACGTGTACCGGGGCGGCTCGCTCGTGGGGACGGCGACCTCGACCACGTACACCGACACCGGCCTCACGGCCTCCACCGCGTACAGCTACACCGTCAAGGCCCGTGACGCCGCCGGGAACACCTCCGGCGCGAGCGGCACGGTCTCCGCCACCACGCAGAGCGGGGGCACGCCCTCGCCGACCCTGATCTCGCGGGGCCGGCCGACGACGGCCTCCTCCGTCGAGTCGGCCGGTTTCGAGGCCTCCCTCGCGGTGGACGGCGACACCGGGACCCGGTGGGCCAGCACGGAGGGCGTGGACCCGCAGTGGATCCGCATCGACCTCGGCGCCTCGCACGACATCTCCCGGGTGAAGCTCGACTGGGAGGCCGCGTACGGGAAGGCGTACCGGATCCAGACCTCGAACGACGGCACCGACTGGACCGACGTCCACTCCACGAGCACCGGCGACGGTGGCGTGGACGACCTCACGGTGACCGGCACCGGGCGGTACGTCCGGATGCTCGGGACCGCGCGCGGCACGGCGTACGGCTACTCCCTCTGGGAGTTCGAGGTGTACGGTTCCCCCACCCCGGGCGGCGGCCAGGACACGACGGTGCCGAGCGTCCCGGCGGGGCTCCGCACGACGGGCACGAGCGCGAGCAGTGTCTCGCTGGCCTGGGACGCCGCCACGGACGATGTCGGGGTCACCGGTTACGACGTCTTCCGGGGCGGTACGAAGGTCGGGAGCCCCGCGTCGACCTCGTACACGGACACCGGGCTCGCGGCCTCGACCTCGTACGGCTACACGGTGAGGGCGCGGGACGCGGCGGGGAACCTGTCCGCCGCGAGCGGCTCCGTCGGTGCGACCACCGGGCCGGCCGGCGGTGGCGGTCCGGTCGTCGACGTGTCCACGGCAGGACAGTTGCAGAGCGCGCTGGCGAACGCGCAGCCCGGGCAGACCATCAGGCTGGCCGCCGGTGAGTACCGGGGCTCGTTCGTGACGCGGAAGGCGGGGACGGCCGCCGCGCCGATCACCCTCACCGGTCCGTCGAGCGCCGTCCTCGTCAACGACGGCCCGTCGGGTACGGCCCCGTCCTGCCCCGCTCCGACCGCCGGCTGGGACTCCGGCTACGGGCTCTGGCTGTACGGCGCGCCGTACTGGCAGCTGACCGGCTTCACGGTGAAGGAGTCGAAGAAGGGCGTGGTCCTCGACGACTCCCCCCATGTGACGCTCGACGGTCTCTCCGTGCACCACGTCGACGAGGAGGCGGTGCACTTCCGGCGCTCCTCGGCCGACGGCGTCATCAAGAACTCGACGATCACCCACACCGGTCTGGTCCAGGCCGGGTACGGCGAGGCGGTCTACATCGGCTCGGCCGGCTCCAACTGGGCCTGCCACGGCAACCAGGGCGGCGTGGACCGCTCGGACCGCGTCCAGGTGCTGAACAACAGGATCGGCCCGTCGGTCGCCGCCGAGCACATCGACGTCAAGGAGGGCACGTCCGACGGCGTGATCCGCGGGAACACCTTCGACGGGACGGGGATCAGCGGCTCCAACTCGGCCGACTCGTGGGTGGACGCCAAGGGCGTCGGCTATCTGATCGAGAACAACACCGGGACGTTCTCCTCACCCGGCACGTTCGCGAACGGCTATGAGACCCACAACCCGTCGACGACGCCGTCGTTCCCGAACGGCTGCGGCAACGTGTGGCGCGGCAACCGTTCCGACCTCGGTGGCGTGGGTGCGTACGCCATCAGGATCACCTCGGCGTCGAAGTGCGCCGCCGACCCGAACGTCGTGCACGCCTCCAACACGGTGACGAACGCCGGCAGCGGCCTGACGAACGTCCCCGTCACGCCCTGACGGTCACGGGAGGGGGGTGCGGCTCGCGTCGACGCGAGCCGCACCCCCCTCCCGTCACGGGCTCCCCGGCGGGTCCGGGGCCGCCGCCTTCTGCCGGGTCAGCGGGCGCCGAAGACCTGGGTCCAGTACGGGCCGCCCTGCGAGTGGATGCCGACGCCGATCTCCTTGAAGTCGCAGTTGAGGATGTTCGCGCGGTGGCCCGGGCTGTTCATCCACGACTCCATGACCTGCTCGGGGCTGCTCTGGCCCATGGCGATGTTCTCGCCGTAGGTCGACCACGGGTATCCGGCGGCCGTCACCCGCTCCCCCGGACCCGCGCCGTCGGGGTTGGTGTGGTCGAAGAAGTCGCGGGCCGCCATGTCGTCGGAGTGGCCCTGCGCCGCCCTGGTCAGGGTCGCGTTCGCGCTCAGCGGGCCGCAGCCCGCCTTGGCGCGCTCCGCGTTGACCAGGGCGATGACCTGGTCTGCCTCCGAGCTCTGCCCGTTGTCGTTCTGCGGGCCCGCGCCCGTCCCGTTCCCGGCCTCGTCACCCGAGCCCGAGCCCGTGCCGGTGCCGGAGCCCGAGCCGGGCCTGGTCGGCGGCGCGTCCGGGGTCGGTTCCGCGGTGCGCGGCGGGGTCGTCTTCACCGGGGCCGGCTTGGCGGTGCGGACCGGGAGGGGCGATGCGGTGGTGGGCTTCGCGCTGGGCGATGCCGAGGCGGGTGGGCGTCCGGTGGCGGACTTGGAGGCGGACGGCGAGGTGGTGGGGGTCGTCGCCGCCGACGACGGGGTGCCGGAGTGGGTGGACGGGTCCTGGTCGAGGGGCAGGTCGAGCTCGGGGGCCGTCACGCGGTTCGCCTCGAGGATCTCGTCGTCCCCGCCGCGGCCTCCGGACAGCGAGAACGCCCCGCCCGTGACCGCCATGACCACGACACCGGCCGCGATGACGGCGCGGCGCCGGCTCCGCTCCTGCGTCTGGCGACGGCGCCGAAGGGCCGCGCGCGTGCCGTGCCGGCCGGGCGCCGGGGAGGCGGAGGAGGCGGGTGCGGACCGGGGTATGGGGGGACGGGTGTGCCCTGCGGAGCCGGCCAGGATGTACGGCTCCGTCAGATCCGCCGTGTGGTCGTGTCCGTACCCGCCGAGGTGGGCCGTGTCGGACAGGTCGGTGCCTTCGGAGGCACCGTACGGGTCGCCGTCGGTGGCCGCGTAGGGGCCCGGGGCGGTGCCGGGCCCGCCGGCTGCGGCCGCGAACGCGGAGGTCGGCGTCATCGGTCCCCGCGGGGCCTCGTCCGTCCGGGCCGTCAGGACGGGCGAGGTGGTCGCGAGCAGGACCTCCGCCGGCACCAGCGCGTGCCAGCGCGGGGCGCAGTGCCCGCAGCCGATCGTGTGGTGGGCCAGGTGGTCGCGCCACGGGGCGGAGGGCCGGCCGTCCCATTCGGCCGCCTCTCGGCCCAGGAAGGGGCAGGCCGGGTTCCCGGCCAGTGCGGCGACGACGACGCGTGCGGCGTCGAGCCGGGCCCGTACGGCCTCGATCCGGGCCGGTGCCTCCTCGGCCGGCCACCGCAGCGCGGCGGCCGTCTCGTACCGGGTCAGCTCGCCCGCGCACTCCAGCCACCACAGGGCCAGCTGTTCGCCGTCCTCCGGGTCGAGCCAGCGGGCCGCCTCGGTGATCTCGTACGCCTGCCCGTGCGCGGACGACTGCTCGGCGGCCGCGCCGTCGCCGTAGCCGTACCCGGCCGGCTGCTGGTGCCGGTGCCGCCGGATCCCGTCCACGGCGATGGCGACCAGCCAGGGCCGGAAGACCCCGGGGTCGGTCAGGGTGGGGAGCCCGTCCAGGGCGCGCAGCATCGTCTCCCGTACGACGTGCTCGACGTGCTCGACACCGTGGCGGCCGTTCATGGCGAGTGCCACGGTGGTGTGGATCAGGGGCAGGTGGGCGGTGATCAGCTGGTCCCGCGCCCACGGGTCACCGTTCCGCGCCGCGAGGACCAGCTCCGTGTCCCGCTCGATTCCTGTGCTCTGCCGCACGCCGACCGTCCCGTTCGTTGGAGATGATTGCGCAGGGGAGAGCCTGGAGCCGGGCGCGGATAACGAAAAGGTGGCGGACGGCGAAAGTGATGTGGGTCACGCGGCCGGTGCGGCGGCCGCGGCCCGGCCGCGACGACCCCGGCCGGGCCCGCGCCGGGGGTTCAGTGGTGGTGGCTCCCGCCGGAGGTCCGGGTGGCCGGTTCCTCCTTCGCCGTCGCCGCACCGTGCGTTCCGTGGTCTCCGTGGCCCGGTACGGTGCCGTCCGGCTTGGCCACCAGGAAGAGGCCGGCCATGCCCATGTCCGAATGGCTCTGGACGTGGCAGTGGTACATCCAGGCGCCGGCCCCGACGTGCTCGCCCGCGATGATCTGGAATCCGAACGAGTCCGCGGGTCCGGTGATCTTGTTGTCGACGACCCGGCTCACGTCCTCGGGACCGGAGAGGAGACCGGTGCGGTTGTCGGCCCAGCGATGACCGTGCATGTGGAACGTGTGGTAGTACTCACCGTGCGTGATCATGACGATCTCCACCCGGTCGCCCACGGTGGCGAGGAAGTTCGGCGGATCGGCGGCCGGCCGGTTGTTGATCGTCATGTCGTTGAAGACGATGGTGAACTGTCTGTCCGGCAGGATGTCGCCCTTGCGGCGCACCACCAGGCCGCCGTAGAGGCCCTTGCGGATGCCGCCGGTCCCGTGGTCCGTGCCCACGACGTGGTCGTGGTAGTGCCAGTACCCGGCGCTGCCGGGCCGCCAGGTGCCGTCGGGGCGGCGGCCGGGGGCGTGGGTGCGCCAGGTGTACGTGCGGGTGGCGCCCGCCTCGACATGGCTCCCGCTCATCCTCGTGCCGTCGTTGTCGATGTCGTAGTCCACACCGTGCGCGTGGAGGCTCACCGGGACGTCCATCAGGTTCTCGAACTCGATGTGGAGGGTGTCGCCCTCGTTGAGCTCGATGAGCGGGCCGGGCACGGTGGCCTTGCCCTTCTCCAGGCCGTAGCCCATGCGTCCGTCGGCCAACTTCTCGGCGTACAGCTTGAGATGGCGTATCTGGCCGCCGGCCGGGGCAGTCCTCAGCGAGGCGGCCGTGGCGGCCGCGTCGGGTGTGGCACTGGAGGCGGAGGCGAGGGACAACGATGTCACGCCGGTCGCGGCGACCGCCCCGCCCGCGAGCAGGCGACGGTTGAAGCTGCGTCTGTCCATGTCGAACTCTCCGGTCTTCAGAGGAGATTGACTGGGTGCGGGGCCAGCGGGGGCTCCTGGGGACGGCCCACACCGTAGCGGGGTGGCAGTGGTTTATCCACACCCAGGACAAAGTTCGTCCGGTTGCGGCCATAGCCCTTGGCGAACCGCGCAAAGAGGTCTAGCTTCAGCGGCTGTCGTTGTGACCTCAGAGGGATGGGTGACCCATGAAGCGCACACCACATCACCGGTCGAGATCGAGAACAGGCTTTGCCGTGGCGGCACTTGGGGCAGGCGCCCTGACCGCCTCCCTGCTCGGCGGCAACCCCGCCGCCGCCAAGCCGGATCCGGACCCGCCGTCGGCCAAGGCGGCGACAACGTTATCCCTGCCGTCGCCACCGGGCGGCGCGCACGTACGGGTCCTCGTCTTCCACGGGTCCGCGACGGCCGAGTCGCCGACGGTCGACGCGGGCATCGCGGCCGTCGAGAGCATCGGCCTCACCGGCCCGGCCGCCGGCCGCTACCGCACGGAGGCCACCGACGACCCAGCCGTCTTCACCGACGCCAAGCGGCTGGGAAAGTACAACGCGGTGGTCTTCCTGACCGGGGGCGGCGATGTGCTCGACCCCGAGCAGGAAGCGGGCCTGGAGGCCTACATGGAGGCGGGCGGCGGCTTCGTCGGCGTCCACGAGGCCGCCCGCACCGAGCCCTACTCCGGCTGGTTCACCGGCCTGATCGGCGCCCGGCCCACCGGTGCCCCGAGCGGCACGCAGCGCGCGGTGGTGGAGGTCGGCGACCGGCAGCACCCGGCCACGAAGTCCCTTCCGCTGGAGTGGAAGCGGCCCGACAAGTGGTTCAACTGGGACCGCAACCCGTCCGGCACCGTGCACACCGTGGCGCGCGTCCGGGAGTCCTCGTACCAGCCCGCGGCCAAGCCCAACGGCTGGGACCACCCGGTGTCCTGGTGCCGTGACTACGACGGCGGCCGGTCCTTCTACACCGCCATGGGCGGCACCGTCGACAGCTACGCCGAGGCGGACTTCCGCGACCATCTGCGGGGCGCGATCGCCTGGACCGCGCGGATCTCCCGGGCGGACTGCAAGGCGACCATCGACGCCAACTACACCGCAGAGCGCGTCACCAAGCCCAACCAGCCCGGCCAGAACGACCAGATCGGCGAGCCGCACGGTCTCGTCGCCGCTCCCGACGGCCGCATCCTGTACATCGGCCGCGGCGGCGC
Source organism: Streptomyces sp. CB02980 (assembly GCF_014451325.2). Taxonomy (GTDB): domain Bacteria; phylum Actinomycetota; class Actinomycetes; order Streptomycetales; family Streptomycetaceae; genus Streptomyces. The sequence goes on from NZ_JACSCH020000002.1 coordinate 38,709, forward strand.
CGACTCGAGCGTGCCGGTGGTCACCGACTGGAACAACCCGGACATCGGCAAGGGCAACGGCGAGATCCACGTCTACGACCCGAAGACCAAGCAGGTCACCAGGGCCGGCGCGCTCACCGTCTTCGGCAACAAGGGCGGCGGCGACGAGCTGATCAAGAACGAGGAGGGGCTGCTCGGCATCGAGCTCGACCCCGGCTTCACGACCAACGGCTGGGTCTACCTCCACTACACACCGCACTCCCGGATCGACCGCGTGGAGCACATGGGCGAGCGGCGGGTCTCCCGCTTCACGCTCGATCTCGCGACGAACAGGCTCGACCTGGCGAGCGAGAAGGTGCTGCTGAGCTGGCCGGTGCAGATCCACAGCTGCTGCCACGCGGGCGGCGGCATGGCCTGGGACTCCAAGGGCAATCTGTACATCGCCACCGGAGACACCAACTCGTCAGGTTCCAGCGGCGGTTACTCGGGCAACAACCCCGCCCCGAACTTCAGGGGCGTCTCCTTCGCGGACGCCCGCCGCACCGCCGGCAACACCCACAATCTCAACGGGAAGATCCTCCGGATCCATCCCGAGCCCGACGGCACGTACACCCTCCCCGCCGGCAATCTCTTCACCGGCGAGGAGAGCGACGAGGGCGGCGGCAAGACCCGCGGCGAGATCTACGTGATGGGCGTGCGCAACCCCGCGCGCATCTCCGTCGACAGGACGACCGACATCCTCTACGCGGGCTGGGTCGGCCCCGACGCGGGCGCGCCGTCCACGACCTGGGGTCCGGCCAAGTACGACACCTTCGCCGCGATCACCAAGGCGGGCAACCACGGCTGGCCGTACTGCATGGGCAACAAGCAGCCCTACCGGGACCGCGGTCTGCTCGACCCGGCCAAGCCGCTCGGCTGGTACGACTGCGACGCGCCGAAGAACGAGTCTCCGAACAACGACGGTTTGGTGAACCTGCCGCCGGTGACGGGGAACACGATCTGGTACTCGCCCCAGGGCGGCGGCGTGGACTACCCCAGGGACGCCGCCGGGATCCCGAGCTACAAACAGGAGGAGCAGAAGCTGCTGCTGCCGTGGCTCAAGGGCGGCGGGCAGGCGACCATGAACGGTCCGCTCTACCGCTACGACGCGGCGAGCGACTCGGCGGTCAAGTGGCCGTCGTACTGGGACGGCAAGTGGTTCGTCGGCGACTTCTACGACGGGGACCAGCCGCGGCACGCCGTGCTCACCGATCCGAAGACCGTCGGCAAGGGCGGCCTCCCGGTGCACGCCGAGTCCCTGAAGAAGATCATCCCGGTCGGGCAGGGCGGCATCCGCAACCTGATGGACTGGAAGTTCGCCCCGGACGGTTCGCTGTACGTCCTCGACTACGGGCGTGGCTTCTTCACCTCGCACCCCGACTCCGCGCTGTGGCGCGTGACCTACAAGGGCGGCGGGCCCACCCCGGCCGCGGACCAGCTGGCAAGGAGGGCGGCGCAGTGATCACGAGACACCGGGGCGCGAGCCTGTGGGCGGCCCTGCTGGCCGCCCTGGCGATGGTCGTCGGCCTGACCTCGGCGGCCGCCTACGGCAGGGCGGACGACGCGCGACGCGGCGACGACGGAGGTCGGACCTCCGCGGCGCAGGTGCTGACCTGGAAGGCGGGCGATCCGATCGACCGCTATCTGGAGTTCCCGACCACGGCGGTGGCCGGCGCGACGACGATCGTCTTCGAGAACAGCGCGGCGACCGGCAACACGACCGGCATGCCGCACACCCTGACGTTCGACGTCTCCGACCCGGAGTACAACAACGACGTCCCGCTCAACATCCTGGCCAACCCGAGCGACGCGAACGGCGGCCGGCACACGGCCGAGGTGACGCTGACCCCGGGCCGGTACCTCTTCAAGTGCACGATCCCCGGGCACGGCCAGATGCAGGGCATCCTCACGGTCACCGAGGGCGGCGGCGAGGACACCACCGCGCCGGAGACGACCGCGAAGGTCGACGGCGACCGCAACGCCGACGGCGCCTACGTCGGCCAGGCGACGGTCACGCTCGGCGCGACGGACGCCGGTTCGGGCGTCGACAAGGTCGAGTACGCGGTCGGCGCGGACGGCCCGTGGCAGCCGTACACGGTCCCGGTCGTCGTCGACCGGGTCGGCGCGCACGTGATCCGCTACCGGGCGAGCGACAAGGCGGGCAACACGGCCGCCGAGAAGACCGCCGCGTTCTCGGTCGTCGCCCGGCCCACCGACGACACGACGGCGCCGGAGACCTCGGCGACCGTGTCGGGCGAGCGGGACGGCCAGGGCCGCTATCTCGACATGGCCACGGTGACGGTGACCGCGTCCGACACCGGGTCGGGCGTCAACACCGTCGAGTACGCGATCGGCGACGGCGCCTGGCAGCCGTACACCGCTCCGGTGATGGTGCACCAGGCGGGCGAGCACACCGTCCGCTACCGGGCGAGCGACAAGGCGGGGAACACCGCCGCGGTGAAGTCGGTCGCCTTCACGGTCGTCACCCAGCCCGATCCCGACACCACCGCCCCCGAGGCCGCCGCCTCGGTCGCGGGCGTGCGCGACTCCGACGGCGCGTACATCACCAGCGCCACGGTCACGCTGTCCGCGTTCGACGCGGACTCGGGCGTCGAGCGGATCGAGTACTCGCTCGACGGCGGCCCGTACCTCGCGTACACCACCCCGGTGATCGTCGACCGCGTCGGCCACCACACGGTGCTGTACCGGGCGACGGACAAGGCCGGCAACACCTCCACGGCCCGGAGCACGTCCTTCACCGTCGCCGAGGGCGGCGGGGTGCCCGCGCCCAGCTGCCCGGAGTTCGACGAGCGGCTGACGGTCATCGTCGGGACCGTCGACACCGGTGTCCCGAACCGGATGACGAACAGCCGCTGCACGGTCAACGAACTCATCGAGGACGAGAAGGACTGGTCCTCGCACGCGCTGTTCCTCAAGCACGTCGACACGGTGATCGACCGGCTGCTGGCCGACGGCGTCATCGACACGCGCGAGCACAAGAAGATCTACCGCGCGGCCAAGCAGTCGGGCATCGGCAGGCCGGGCCAGACCGAGGGGTACCGCGACCTGTTCGACGGCACCGCCGCGAGCTTCTCGAAGTGGCAGCACGTCGGCGGCGGAAAGTTCGGGCTGAGCGCGGACGGGGCCATGACCAGCAGCACCACGGTGCCGGGCATGGGCATGCTGTGGTTCCCGCAGCGGCAGTACGGCGACTTCTCGCTCAAGCTCCAGTGGCGCGACGACGCCCCCGGCGCCGGCAACGCCAACGGCGGGGTCTTCGTCCGCTTCCCGTACGTCCACGACAACCCCGAGGAGAGCCGTCCGGAGTGGGTCGCCATCAAGTACGGCCATGAGATCCAGGTCCTGGACCGGCCCGACGGCGACATGTACAAGACGGGCTCGCTCTACGGCTTCGACCGCGTCGGCCTCGCCGGTGCCGGGGTGACGCCCAAGGGCACCTGGAACGACTACGAGATCCGGGTGGAGGGCCAGCACTACTCGGTCTTCCGCAACGGCAGGCTGATCAACGAGTTCGACAACACCGGTGGCCAGGTCTTCCAGCCGCCGCGTGGCGACGACCCGGGCACGGACGGTCGGCGCTACGCCTCCGGCTACATCGGGCTCCAGGTCCACGGCACGACGGACGTCATCTCCTACCGCAACATCCGGGTGAAGGAGCTGTAGACCGTGGAAGGGCCCCTCTCCCGTGGCGGGAGAGGGGCCCTTCCCGCTCGTCTCACGTGGGCAGGTTCTGCTCCGCCCACACCACCTTGCCGGAGACGGTGCGGCACGACCCCCATCGGCGGCACAGCATGTTGATGAGCTGGAGACCCCGGCCGCCCTCGTCGCTGAGGTCCGCGTGCTGGATCTGGGGCAGGTCGGGTCCCGTGTCCGAGACCTCCACGACGAGGCGTTCGCCGCGCAGGAGCCGGAGCCGGCCGGGGCCGTTGCCGTAGCGCAGGGCGTTGCCCACGAGCTCCGAGACGACGAGTTCGCAGACGTCGGCGAGCTCCGCCAGGTCCCATGCGTCGAGCTGGTCCGTGACCAGACCGCGGGCGACGGACGCGGCCCGCCCCTCCTGCGGCAGCTGCCACTCGCACAGCTCGTCCGGGGTACCCGGCGCGGTCGTCGCGACGAGCAGCACGGCCTCGTCGAAGCGGCTGGCGTCGGTGGGGGCGCAGTCCGTGAGGCCGCCGCGTTCGAGTGCCTCGGGGGTGAGGCCACGGGCCGCCGACCGCAGCCGCTCCAGCTGGTGATCGAGGTCCGCGTGCCGTGACTTGACGAGGCCGTCCGTGTACATGACCAGATGGCCGCCCGCCGGGACCTCCAGACGGATGGGGTCGTACGGGATCACTCCCGCGCCGAGCGGCGCGCCGATCGGTACGTCCACGAACGCGGCGGAGCCGTCGCCGTCGACGAGCAGCGGGGGCAGATGACCGGCGCTGGCCAGGGTGTAGGTGGAGTCCGCCGGGTCGTGGACCGCGCAGAGGAAGGTGGCGACCTGCTCGTCCTCCAGGTCACGGGTGGCGAGGTCGAGCCGGGCGAGGACCCGCTCCGGCGCCATGTCGAGGGTCATCAGGGTACGGGCGACCGCCCGCAGGCGGCCCATGGTGGCGGCGGCGGGCAGTCCGTGGCCCATGACGTCGCCCACCATCAGGGCCGTACGCCCGCCGGGCAGGGCCATCACGTCGTACCAGTCGCCGCCCACGCCGTGGTGGGCCGTCGAGGGCGTGTACTCGGCGTGGACGCGCAGCCCCGGCGTCACCGGGGTCGCGCGGGGCAGCAGGCTGCGCTGCAAGGAGACGACGTGCTCGCGCTCGCGTCCGTACAGCCGGGCGTTGTCGATGTAGACGGCGGCCTGGGAGGCCAGCTGCTCGGCCAGCGCGAGGTCCGTGTCGGAGAACGGGGGCGTTCCCGGACCGCGTACGAAGTCGGCGCTGCCGAGCAGCAGACCTCGGGCGATCAGCGGCACCGCCAGATAGCTGTGGACTCCCGCGGCGCGCATCTTCGCCGCCGCGCTCTCCGTCGGCGCGACCCTGGTGAAGTCGTCGTCGCGCATGCGGCTCACGAGAACCGGCCTGCCCTGCCGCAGGCAGTACCGGTGGAGGAGCGTCTCGTGGGCCTCCTCGGTCCGGACGAAGGTCTCGCCGACCGGGGTGGGCTCCAGGGAGGCCAGCTCGTCGACGACGCTCAGCGCGGTGGCCCGCAGGAGCGGGACACCCGTCCCCGTCCAGCGTGAGCCCTCCTCGCCCCGCAGGACGCTCTCCAGGATGTCGACGGCGGCCCCGTCCGCCAAGGTCGGCACGGTGAACTCGGCCAGTTCCTGAGCGGTGCGCTCCAGGTCGAGGGTGGTGCCGATCCTGGAGCCCGCGGAGTTCAGCCAGGCGAGCCGCTCGCGCGTGGTGACGCGGTCGAGGGGGACGTCGCCGTCGCTCCGGCCGAGTCGTCTGCGGGCCCCCGCCGAGCGGAGGACCGAGGCGCCCTTTCCGGCCGAGGCACGGCGGACAACGCGCCGTCTCCCGTTGCCTTCGTTCACTCTTTCGGCCTCCAGACAGAAACTCGTCCGCTGTTGGTGCACATCATGCACCTGCCTCCCCCTCCTGGCCGATCAGGGCGGCACGACTTGTCACTGCCTTGTGGCGCAAGACAGTGGCCGACTACCATGCACCGCATGACAAAGGAGCTGCCGACAGCCGGTGACCAGCGGCGCAGCCAGCTTCTGCGCGGTGTGCTCGACCTGTGCCTGCTCTCACTGATCGCCGAACGTCCGCGGTACGGCTACGAGTTCATCGAGGCGCTCACGGAGAGCGGGCTCGAACTCGTCGGCGAGGGCAGCATCTATCCGCTGCTGGCCAGGATGGAGCGCGCCGGGCTCGTCGAGCCGTTCCGCGCCCCGTCGCCCAGTGGCGGTGCGCCGCGCAAGTACTACCGGCTGTCCGAGGCCGGCCGGGCCGAGCTGGAGCACGGCCGGACCGTATGGCAGGGGTTCACCGCCCAGGCCGACCGGATTCTCACACGAGCGACCCACGGGGGAACGACACCATGACCAACGAGCACGTACTCGCGGTCTGCCGCAGCAACTGGGAGTACCGGGGCATCGACGACGCGTCCGTGCGCGAGATGCTCGCCGAGCTCACGGCCCACCTGGAGGACGCCGCGGCGGCCGGCCGCACTCCGCAGGACGTCGTCGGCCGGGACGTCAAGGCCTTCGCGGCGTCCTGGGCCAGGGCGCGGATGCCGCTGCACCGGCGCGTGCTGCGGATGGCGGCGATGGTGCCGTTCGTCGTGGGCGGGCTGCTGCTGATGTCGCACCTCGTCCACTGGACGACGGTCGTGGACATCGACGCCGGGCGGCTGGCCTTCTGGCTGAGCATCGGCACCGCCACCGTGGTCCTCGAACTGCGCCGGGGGTCCCTCGGCTTCGGCAAGGGCTGGATCGTGGCGCTGGTGGTCGGACTGCCGGTGCTCTTCCTGACGCAGAAGCTGGCCGGTGAGGAGACGCTGTTCCTGCTGCCCCTGTGGGGCAGCGCCCTGCTGACGCTGCCGGGCATCGCGTACCTCCTCGCCGAACGGCGGCGCGCCCCGCGTCCCGCGGCGTCCTGAGCCGGCCGCGGTCTCACCCGCACGGCCCGGCAGGGATGCCCGTCCGTCCCGGAGCGTGAACGCTGGGGGTCACGGACCGGGCCGAGAGGTGGGACACGGGATGAGCCAGGACGGCAGGGGCGGGACGCGGACGACGGGATCCCACGGGGGTACCGCGGCGCGGCTCCTGGCCCGGATCGCCGTGCTCGCGGCGGTCGGTTCACTGGTCGTCCTCGTGCTCGCGATCGGCGACGGCGGCCTCGTGGTCGTCCTGGCCGGCCTGCTGGGGCTCGTCGTCTGCGCCGCGGGCGTGTGGTGGTTCCTGGCGCACCGCGGCGCGGTCCGCCTGATCGGGGCGCTCGTCGCGGTCGCCGCACCGGTCGGAGTCCTGGTGCTCTTCGCCCACGACGGGCTGTGGCGCACGGCGCTGGTGCTGGTCCTGTGCTGGGCCCTCGCACTGGCCTGCGCGCGGGCCGCGCTGCGCAGGGCCCGACCCCGGCGGAAGACCCGCTCGTTCCCGGCCCCCCGGCCCCAGCGGGCCTTCCTCATCATGAATCCGAAGTCGGGGGGCGGGAAGGTCGGCCGCTTCGGCCTGGTCGACCGGGCGGAGGCGCTGGGCGCCCGGGTGACCGTGCTCGATCCCGCCGCCCCGGCCGACGTGGCCGCACTGGCCCGCGAGGCGGTGGCCGGGGGCGCGGACCTGCTCGGTGTCGCCGGCGGCGACGGCACCCAGGCACTGGTCGCGGCGGTCGCCGCCGAACACGACCTGCCGTTCCTCGTCATCTCGGCCGGGACCCGCAACCACTTCGCGATGGACCTCGGCCTCGACCGTTCCGACCCGGCCCGCTGCCTCGACGCGCTCACGGACGGCGAGGAGCTCCGGATCGACCTCGGCGAGGTCGGCGGGAGGCCCTTCGTCAACACCGTGTCCTTCGGTGTCTACGCCGATGTCGTGCAGCGCCCCGAATACCGTGACGACAAGGCGGGCACGGCCCTGACCCTCATGCCCGACCTGCTGGTCGGCGAAGGGGTGCGCCGGCTCGACGCGCGGATCGACGACACGACGCTGACGTCCCAGCAGGCCCTCCTGATCAGCAACAACGCGTACACCTCGCCCGACGTGCTGAGCGGCGGCGGCCGCCGGCCCAGCCTGGACGACGGCGAGCTGGGCGTGCTGGGAATCCGGGTGGAGGGCGCTGCGGAGGCGGCCGACCTCGCCGTACGCGGTTCCCAGTCCACCGGACTGACCGTCACGACCGCCCGCCGGGTGGAGGTGACCTCTTCCACGACGGGCGACACCGGCAGGGACGACTCGGGTACGAGCGGCTCGGCCAGTACCCCCGGCGCAGACGCCTCGGGTACGGACGCCTCGGGTACGAACGAGATCCCCGTCGCGGTCGACGGTGAGGCCCTGCGCATGACCACCCCGGTGGTCTGCACGCTGCGCCCGGGCGCCCTGCGGGTCCTGGTGCCGCGCGACCGCCCCGGCGTCGTCGTCCCCGCCCCGCGCGTGGACTGGCGGCGGCTCTTCGACCTGGCCTTCGGCCGTCCCGTGCCGAGCCTCCAGGGACAGGACAGCTGACACGACCTCGCATCGCGTTCGAGCAGCATGCGGTCCTTCGGTCAGCCGCCCGCCCGGCGGTGCGGCACCGGGCCCGCCTCATCGGGTCTGGCCGCGGGCGAAGTACGCGACGAGCTCCGGGTCGAGGGGCGGCACCGCTCGGGGTGCACCGCCGGTGCGCAGGGATTCCGTCGCTCGCACACCCGCCGCCACGGACATGCGGGCCGCCACCGGTGACGTGTCCGTGCGGCCGCCCTCGCGGGCGAAGCGGACGAACTCGTCGACGAGCAGGGGGTCCGCACCGCCGTGTCCCGCGTCGTCCTCCGCCGCCGGTACGGGGTACTCGGCGTCCGGTTCCGCGCGGTAGCCCGAGCGGCGGGAGTTCCACACCCGGACCGCTCCGCCGGGGCCGTCGCCGAAGTTCTCCAGTCGGCCGGCGTCGCCGATGACGGTGTAGTTGCGCCAGTAGTCGGGGGTGAAGTGGCATTGCTGGTAGGCGGCGAGGACGCCGTTGTCCAGGCGCATGTTGACCAGGGACACGTCCTCGACGTCGATCACCGGGTTGAGCCCGCGCTGGGTGTGCGGCGGCCAGTGGCCGTCCTTGGTGTACCAGTCCTCGTGCTTGGGTTCCCCGGGTGCGCGGCGGTGCGGGTTGGCGCCGTAGACCATCAGGTCGCCGAGCGCCTGCACCTGCTCGGCGTACCCGCCGGCGAGCCAGTGCAGGACGTCGATGTCGTGGGCCGCCTTCTGGAGCAACAGCCCGTTCGTGTAGCGCTGTTCGGCATGCCAGTCCTTGAAGTACCAGTCGCCGCCGTAGCCGACGAAGTGGCGGACCCAGATCGTCTTCACGGTGCCGATCTCACCGCGCTCGACGATGTCCCTCATCAGCCGGACCACCGGCATGTGGCGCATGTTGTGCCCGATGTAGAGGCGGGTGCCCGTCTCGTACGCGGTGCGCAGGATCGCGTCGCAGCTCTCGATGTCGGTGGCGAGGGGCTTCTCGACGAAGACGGGCTTGCCCGCCTTCAGCACCTCGCGGGCCAGGTCGGCGTGGGTGTGGTCGGGGGTGAGGACGAGGACGGCGTCGATGTCGGGGTCCTCGACGATCTCGCGGTGGTCGGTGTGGAGCCGGGCGCCGGGGAAGGCCGTGGCCGCCTCCGCCCTGGCCCGGGCGTCGTGGTCCGCGAGGGCGGTGACCCGTGAGCCGGCGCCGGGGCGGTGGGCCGTACGGGCGAGTGAGCCGCGCAGTCCGTAGCCGAGGACACCGAGGCGGAGGTCGGTCATGGTCGGTCGTTCCTTCCCTGGGGACACGGGTGAGGCGTCATGGGTGAAGCGTCACGGATGGATGAGGACGTGGGAAAGGGCCACGCGGCCCGTGCCACGGTGCACGATCCTCAGGTAGCGGGCTTCCGTGTCGGTGTTCACCAGGGTGGGCCGCAGCGCCTTCCCGGTGAGGGGGATCGTCGTCGCGTCGCCGAAATCGGGCGAGGCGGCGAGCTGGACGTCGACGTCGGCGGTCGTCATGGAGGTGTTGTTCCACAGCTCGACCTGGCCGACATGGCGTACGGCCCCGAGGTCGGCCTGCCACCAGGCGCCCGGCTCGGAGAGGGTGCGGGTGTCGGTGGTGGTGTCGCCGTCGACGGCGTGCGCGGCGGTGGCCGTGCCGTCGGTCGAGGACTGGGTCACCGTGGCCGTGCGCGCGAGGTCGGGCCGGAGCTGTTCGACGTGGCCCCGGCCGTCCGCGCCGGCCGCGCGGGCCACCGCGAGGGCCTCGGCGGGAAGCCGGTCGAGCGAGGTGTGGTTGCCGGTCGTCGTCGAACCGGTGCCGGTGAGGGCCGGCGCCGCGGTGTCGGTCCAGTTGCCAGTGGCGTGGTTGTCGATGCCGTAGTCGGCCCAGTTGGAGACCCACTTGTAGCCGACGCGGGTGATGACATTGCCCTCCACCCGGATGTGGCTGGACTGTTCGTCGAGGTAGACGCCGTTGCCGTCGCGCTCGGTGTTGCCGTAGGCGCTGCGGTCGATGTAGTTGCCGGAGACGATCGTGCCGGGCTGGGCGCCCTGGGTGTAGACGGCGCCGCCGTCGTGCTGGTCGTACGCCACGCGCATGACGCCGGTGATGCGGTTGGCGGTGATCCGGTTGTCGCGGAGCACGGACGTACGGGCCTCCGGCTGGTTCCAGCCCCAGCCGACCGAGATGCCGGAGTACGGAAGGTCCGCCAGGGTGTTGTGGTCGACGGTGAGCCGGGCCTCGTACCCCGCCCAGATGCCGACGGAGTCGGTGTACTCGACGCCCGTGCGCCGGATCGTGTTGTACGAGAGGGTGTTCCGCTCCCCCGCCCGCTCGCGGTCCGGCAGGGGTTCCGTGTCGCCGAGGTAGACGGCGCCGGAGGAGAGGTCGGTGAAGCCTGAGCGGGTGACCGTCGTGTCCTTGGTGCCGTCCTCGAGGACGAGGCCGGCGCCGCCGAGGCGGCTGAAGTCGACGCGGTCGACGACGACGTCACGGCCACCTCGTACGGTCAGGGCCGCAGTCGGCTTGGTGTAGTGGCGGCCCGCGTGATCGACGGGTCCGGTGGCTCCGGTGAGGGTGAGCCCGGCCTGGGTGCCGGCGTACCCCTCGTCGGTGTTCGGCTGGTCCCAGGCCGCGTACCGCAGGGCGAGCCGCTCGACGCGCAGGTCGTGGGCGCCGTCGAGGACGAGGAGCCGCTCGGTGGCGGGGGTGACGGCCCGCGCGCGCCGCATGTCCTCGCCCCCGCGCGGCAGGTAGGTGACGGTGCGAAGCTCTGCGTTCCAGACGAACTCACCTGTTTCGTCGAGGAGTTCGACCGCGTTCTCGAAGTACGCCACCTTCGTGAAGCGCGTGGAGTCGACGGTCGTCGTGTCCCAGGCGGGACCCGTGCGGTCCGTGCCGGAGGCGGAGTTCGACCAGCAGGGCCGGGCGAAGGTCAGCAGGTCGCCGTCGACGCCGGTGATGCGGCAGTGGTAGTTGCGCCAGCGGACGGCGATGACCGCCTCGGCGTCCGTGGGGCGGGCCCAGCCCGCGATGCCGGTGGCGACGGCGCCCGTCATGCCCGTCTTCGTCGCGTCGCAGACGGCGGCCGGGCAGGAGCCGCCACGCGCCCGGACGGCCCTGACGCCGTCGACGAAGAGCTGGCGCGGGGTGACGCCGTCGGGGACGTGCGCGGTCCAGGTGCCGTCGGCGTTCGCGGTCCAGCCGGTCAGGGTACGCCCGCCGGAGAGGACGGGAGTGGCGCCCGCGGCGGCGGTCCAGGTGACGGTGCCGCCGTCGCGGCCGGAGTCCTCCTCCCCCAGGGTCAGCGGCCCGGTCAACCCATAGGTGCCGTCGGCGAGTTCGACGCGTACGTCGCGACCGGTGACTCCGCGTGCCGCGTCACGCGCGCCGGTGAGGGAGCAGGGGCGGCCGGTGCTGCAGGTCGTTCCCGAGCCGTCCGGGGCGGCGTGCAGGACCTTGGGCGCGGGCTGCGCCAGGGCCGGCGCGGCCGTGAGGAGTCCGGCGGCGAGGGCGGTGAGCGCGGTGAGCGCGGTCAGGACGCGGATCCGTCGCATCGCGCTCACACCCAGTCCGGGTGGCCCGGCATGGGCGGGTTCTCCGTGCTGAAGAGCCAGTCCTCCAGGAAGGGCCGCAGGGAGTCGTCGTGGGTGACACGGACGGCGTTGTCGATGAAGTCCTGCGAGTCGGCGTTGCCGTCGCGGTGCTTCCTCAGCCAGGACGTGACGATCGCGTCGAACTCCTCCTGCCCGACCCGCTGGTGGAGGGCGTACAGGACGACGGCGGCACCGTCGTAGATGTTGAACCCCCCGAGCGCGGTGGGGAGCCCGGGCGGGCCGTCGGTCTTCCGGACCGCGTCGAGCCTGGCGTACGCCGCCTTCATCTTGTCCTGCAGGGAGGCGGTGCCCTGCTGGTCGGCCCAGAGGGCCGCGTAGTAGACGGCGGGACCCTCGTTGAGCCAGGCGCTCTGCCAGGTGGTGGGGGTGACCGAGTCCCCGAACCACTGGTGGGTCAGCTCGTGGATCATGACGTTGGTGTACGTCGTGGAGGTGGCGGCGTTCTTGAACCAGTTCGGGCCGAAGAGGGACAGGGTCTGGTTCTCGAGGGCGTCGCCGTAGCCGTCGCGGACGATCTGCATCCCGTAGGTGTCGAAGGGGTAGCGGACGCCGAGGGTGTTCTCCAGCCAGGCGATCTGCCCGGCGGTGCGCTCGACGACCGGCCGGTACGTGTCGACCTGGTCCTCGGGGACGTAGTGGCGCAGCGTGATGCCGTGCGGGCCCCGGCCGGTGAGGACGGTCTGCCGGGCGACGGAGATGCCGAGGAGTTCGGGGGCCATCGGGGCGTCGAGCCGGAAGTCCCAGGTGGTCCTTCCGGGGCCGGCCGGGCGGCTGCCGGTGGCGGTGCCGTTGGCGCCGGCCGTGTAGCCGTCGGGGGCGGTGAGGTGGAAGGTCCACTTCGCCTTGTCCATGGTGGTGTCGTTGACGGGGGCGAACGTGTCGGCGCGGGAGGCCTGGGCGGCGGAGGCGAAGCCCCCGTCACTGATGTAGCGCCAGCCGGGGGCGCCGACGGGCTTGGTCCTGCCGTTGCCGTGGTAGCTGACGGTGACGTCGAAGCGGCGGTGGTCGCGCAGGCCGCCCTCGGGGGTGACGGTGAGCTCCTGGCCGCTGCTGCCGGGTGCGACGGACCAGGCCGCGTCCTTGCCGTCGACCGTGACGGCGTCGATGGCGAGCGAGTCGACGTCGAGGTTGAACGAGGACAGGTCCTGGGTGGCCCTGGCGCTGATCTTCATGGTGCCGGTGAAGTCGTACGTGACCGGGGTGAAGTCGAAGGAGAGGTCGTAGTGCCGCACGTCGTAGCCGCCGTTGCCGAGTGTCGGGAACAGCGGGTCCCCCGCCCCGGGCGCGCCGGGCTTCGGGTCGAAGGAGCGGGCGTGCGGGGAGAGGGCTTGTGCGGGGACGGCGGTCGCGAGCGCGGCCGTCGCGGCCACGGTCGCCACGGTGGCGACGGCTGCGCGCAGGATGCCGGTGCGGGTCACTGCTTCGCTCCCTTCTGGGCTGCTTCCTCGAACTCGCGGCGGGCCTGCTGGCCGCCCTTGGCGAGGTACTCCTTGACGAGGCCGTCGTAGCTGCTCATGGGCTTGCGGCCGGTGACGATGTCCTTGATCCAGTCGCCCTTGAGGGTGTTGAGGGTGCCGGAGGACTTGGAGTCCCAGGTCGGCGAGGAGTAGCCGCCCGTGGGGTCGGGGGTCATCCTGGGGATGAGCCGCGCGTACGCGTCGTGCAGGTGCTTGACGCCCCGCGCGTTGGTGGCGGAGTAGAGCGCGGGCGTGGCGGAGGCCATCAGCTGCCAGGGGACGGCGACGTCCTGGCTGCCCTGCTCGGTGAGGATGGGCGCGCCCTTGCCGTCACGCCGGTGGTCGGTGCCCTCGACCCCGTAGGCGAGGAGGGTGTACTCCTCGGTGCCGAACGGTGCGGCGACCCAGTCGGCGAGCCGGAGGATCTCCTTGACGCGGTTCGCGTCGGCCTTCCTGACGAAGGACTCGCTGAGCCGTGCGTTGTTGTTCCAGGCGACGGCGTTCTTGCCGATCGGCGTCATCGGGCGGACGTCGTACGAGGGGTCGATGGCGGCCATCGCGTCGAGGTATCCGGTGCTGGGCGTGAGGTAGGCGGGCCAGCCGTCGAAGACGTAGGCGGCGCGGCCGTTCTTGAACAGGTCGGTGTACTGGGCCTTCTGGGCGCCCGACATCTGCACGGTGCCCGGGTAGTAGCAGCCGGCCTTGTACAGCGTGGCCGCCATCTCGATCGCGGCCCGGTACTCCTCCGTCTCCAGGTCGAGGGTGAACTTCCCGGTCGTGGCGTCCATGCGCCAGTAGTAGGGGGCTCCGTACGACATGGCGATCAGGGTGGTGACGCCGGCGGAGACGGCGTACTGCTTCTCCTTGGGGCGGGTCAGCTCCTTGCAGAGCTCGACGAAGCGGTCCATGTCGGTGATCTGGTCGAGGCTGGTGACCCCGGCCGCGGCGAACAGGTCGTGGCGGTAGTACCCGGCGCCGCCGGTGCCGGCGCGCGCGATCGGGATGCCGTACAGCTTGCCGCCGTAGATGGAGCCCTGCCAGGCGCCCTTCGGGATGGCCGCCAGGTTCGGGTAGTCCTTGATCCGGTCGCCGGAGAGGTACGGGGTGAGGTCGGCGCACTTGGCGGCGAGGAAGGCGGCCTTGTGGTCGACGCCGCCCGTCTCCGGGTACATGAAGAGGTCGGTGAGGGTGTCGCTCGCGACCATGGTGGAGAACCTGGTGGGCCAGTCGTCGGCGGCGACGGCCTGGATGTCGACCCGGGTGCCGAGCCGCTTCTCGATCTCCTGCCAGGCGGCGTTCCGCTCGCGTCCGGGGGCCGGCGGCTTGAACGTCTCCAGGGAGGCGGTGATGGTCCTGGCCCCCTGGAGGGGAGTGCCCGGGACGGAGCGGACGGGCTTGGCCGGGTAGCGGGTGAATCCGTGGGGGACGCCCTGGGCGGTGCCGGGGTGGTCGGGGGTGATGCCGAGGTCGCGCAGGACGGTGTTCGGCAGGAGGGAGCCGCTCTTGACCGATGCCTTCTCGGTCGCGGCGCCGCTGCCGCCGCATGCCGTGATCAGGGGCGCGGCGGCGACGCCCAGGCCGACGCCGGACCCGAGGCGGAGGAGTGTTCTGCGGTCGAGCGGGGTGGAGGGGGTGGACCTGGAGGACCGGGACATGGGGACTCCTGGGAGGAAGGGCGGGGGGCGGGTCGCGGGGTGGGAGGGCCGCGCCGAGGGCGTCGCGGTGGGGCTCGCGGTGGGGCTCGCGGTGGGGCTCGCGGTGGGGCTCGCGGTGGGCTCAGCCCTTGATGGCGCCGGTGAGCACGCCCTTGGTGAAGTAGCGCTGGAGGAAGGGGTAGACGCAGAGGATGGGGAGGACGGCCACGACGAGCACGGCCATCTGGACCGACTGCTGGGGGGCGACGGCCTCGCCTGCGACGGCGCTGTCGAGGCTCTGGCCCTGGAGGACGAAGGTGCGGAGCACCATCGGCAGGGGCCACTTCTCGCTGTCGCCGAGGTAGAGCATGGCGTTGAAGAAGGCGTTCCAGTACGTCACCGCGTAGAAGAGGCTGACGACGGCGATGACGGCCTTCGACAGCGGCAGCACGACCTGGAGGAGGATCCGCAGATCGCCGGCGCCGTCCACCTTCGCCGCGTCGTACAGCTCCTCGGGGAGGTTCATGAAGAAGGAGCGGAGGACGACCAGGTTGAAGGCGCTGACCATGGTCGGCATGACGAGGGCGGCGAAGGTGTCGTAGAGGCCGAGTTCGTTGACGAGCAGGAAGTTCGGGATGACGCCCGGGTTGAAGAGCATCGTGAAGAGCGCGGTCATCAGGATGACCCGTGAGCCGACGACATCGCGCCGGGACAGCCCGTACGCCATGCCGATGGTGAGCAGCAGGGCGCAGCCGGTGCCGACGAGCGTGACGCCGATGCTGACGAGCAGGGCGCGGGTGACGACACCGCCGGTGAAGATCGTGCGGTACGCGTCCAGGGTGGGGTGGTCGGGCCAGAGGACGAGGCCCGCGGACCTGATGATGTCGCTCTGGGAGGCGAGGCTGGTGCCGATCACGCCCAGGAGGGGGTAGGCGACGGCGGCGACCACGAGGGTGAGGGCGAGGCCCTTGGCGGCCAGGCCGGTCCGGGTCGGGCGCTCCATCCACGGGGGTCGGCCGGAGGCGGCACGGGTCTTGCTCGTGGCGGCTCGCGGTGCGGCCCCGGTGACACGACGGGTCTCGGTGAGGCGAGGGGTCCGGGTGTCGCGGGAGGTCTCAGCGATCGGCGCCACGGTAGATCCCTTCATGGCCGAAGTGGTGGGCGAGCTTGTTGGCGCCGAGGACGAGCACGGTGCCGACCACCGCCTTGACGAGGCCGACGGCCGCCGAGACACCCCAGTCGCCGTCCTTGATGCCATGGAAGTAGACGTAGGTGTCGAGGACTTCGCCCGCTTCCGGGCCGACGGCGTCCCGCTGGAGCAGGATCTGCTCGAAGCCGACCGAGAGGATCTGACCGAGGTTGAGGATGAGGAGCAGGATGACGACGGGGGCGATGCCCGGCAGGGTGACGTGCCACAGGCGCCTGAGTCGGCCTGCGCCGTCGATGGCGGCCGCCTCGTACTGCTGGCGGTCGATGGTGAGCAGCGCGGCGAGGATGATGATCGTGCCCCAGCCCGCGTCCTTCCAGACCAGCTGGAGGGTGAGCAGCCACGGGAAGGCGTCCGGGTCGCTCATCATGTCGTAGCGGGGCAGGCCGGCCGAGTCGAGCAGTTCGGGCAGGACGCCGGCGCCGCCGAGGACCTGCTGGAAGATCGAGACGATGATGACCCAGCCGATGAAGTGCGGCAGATAGACCACGCTCTGGACGAAGCGGCGGAGCTTGTCGCTGACGACGCTGTTGAGCAGCAGGGCGAGGGCGATCGGCAGCGGGAAGAAGAAGACCAGCTCGACGAGGGCGATGGTCAGGGTGTTGCGGACGGCGGACCAGAAGGCCGGTTCGGCGAAGGCCGTCGCGAAGTTGCCCAGTCCCACCCAGGCGCTGTCCGCGTACCCGAGGTACGGCTGGTAGTCCTGGAACGCGGTGATGTAGCCGAGCAGCGGTACGTAGTGGAAGACGAGGAAGTAGAGCAGTCCCGGCAGGCAGAGCAGCAGCATCACTTTGTCGCGCTTGATCCGCTGCCAGAGGGTCGCTTTTCCGCGGAGGGCGACGGGCGTTGCCGTCGCCCCGGCGTCCTGCCGCCGGCCCTTCAGGGGCAGCGGGGGTGCTGTGTCAGCCATGGAGGAGTCCTGTTCGGCTGGTGACGCAGGGAAGTCGATGTGACGTTCTGCGGCGGCAACGTAGTAAGCGGTTAACCCAGGCGTCAAGAGCGAGTGGGGAACCGTTCGCGATTCCTCCGCCGCCCGGACCGGGCCAACCAGCCCTGTTTCCTGGCCATTCCGGCTGCTCGTCGGCCAAATCCCTCCCGGCAAGGGGGGATTGCTTGACGGTCGATGGCATCTGTCCTTAGCGTGCGCAGTCATCTGTAGTACACGCTTACTATCCGGAGGCATGGTGCGAACCTCTGACGAACCGTCGGCGCGGACCGGCGCGAACGGCCGGGCGCCCACACTCCCCCGCCGCCCGCGGACGCTCCTCGCCATGGACCCCGCCCTGCTCGACGACGTCTTCCCACCCGCCGTGCGAGCGCGCCTCGAAGAGGCCGCCGACCTGCGACTTCCCTTCCCCGTGGAGGAGTTCGACAGCCCCGCGGCGGCGACCGCGCTCGCCGACTGCGAGGTGCTCCTGACCGGTTGGGGCTGCCCTCCGGTCGACGCGGGCGTCCTGGACCGCGCCCCGCGGCTCGGCGCGGTGATCCACTCGGCGGGCACCGTGAAGACCTTTCTCAGCAGCACCGCCTACGCCCGCGGCATCGCCGTCTCCTCGGCGGCGGCCGCCAACGCCGTCCCGGTCGCCGAGTTCACCCTCGCGGCGATCATCCTCGGCGCCAAGCGGGCCTTCCCGCTCGCCGAGCTCTTCCGCACCCGCAGGTCGCACCGGACGACGGCCGACCTGGAGCGGCTGCACTGGCTCGGCACCCACGGCATCACCGTCGGCGTCGTCGGCGCCTCCCGGATCGGACGCCGCGTCGTCGAGCTGCTGCGCGCCCTCGACGCCGAGGTGCTCCTGCACGACCCGTACGTGAGCGCCGTCGAGGCACGGGAGCTGGGGGCGACAAGTACCGACCTGGACACCCTCGTCGCCACCAGCGACGTCGTGACCCTGCACGCGCCGGCCACCCCCGACACCCACCACCTCCTCGACGCGCGGCGCCTGGCGCTCCTGCGGCCCGGCGCCCTGCTCGTGAACACCGCGCGCGGACCGCTCGTGGACACCGAGGCGCTCGTCCCGCACCTGGTCAGCGGCCGGATCGACGCCGTACTCGACGTGACCGACCCGGAGCCGCTCCCCGACCACCACCCGCTGTGGGAGCTGCCCAACGTGTTCATCACCCCGCACCTGGCCGGCGCCCAGGGCAACGAGGCGGGACGGCTCGGGGCGCTCGCCGTCGACGAACTCGGCCGCTACGCGCGCGGGGTGCCCCTCCAGCACGCCGTGCTCCTGTCGGACCTGGAGCGGATCGCATGACCGGACAGCCCGACGGCGCCTCCGACCGGGCCTCCGGGCTCCCCGACGGCGCCTCCGACCGGGCCTCCGGGCTCCCCGACGGTGCCGCCGCCCGGACCTCCAGGCATCCCGACGGCGCCGCCGCCCAGGTCCCCAGGCGTCCGGACGGCACCAGCGACCAGGCCTCTCTCCGCGCCGCCGGACAGGGCCTAGGCTGGGGGCCGGACGCGGGGCGGAGCCGTCCGCCCGGAGGCACCGGGCGGGGCGGGAACCGGGAGCCACGGGCCCGCGCCTCCCGGCGAAGGCCGGAGAGCGGCCCGCGCAGTGACGACCAGACGCTCCAGGGGGAGGACCGGATGTCCCGGCAGGAATCGACGGCGGCCGGACAGCGCCGCGCGACGGTCGTGGACGTGGCGCGCCTCGCGGGGGTGTCCACGGCGACCGTGTCCCGGGTGATGAACCGCAACTACCCCGTCGCGGCCGCGACACGCGAGCGCGTGGAGGCCGCCATGCGGGGCCTCGGCTATGTGGTCAACGCGCACGCGCGCGCCCTCGCCGGCGTCTCGGGCCGCACCGTGGGCATCATCATCAGCGATGTCGTCGATCCCTTCTACGCCTACATCGCGCGCGGTGTGGAGCGCGAGGCGGCGGCGGGCGACCGGCTCTGCCTGGTCTGTACGACCCAGGGCGACCCGCAGCGCGAACTCGCCTTCATCGAGCTCATGCACGAGCGGCGCGCCGATGCCGTGATCCTCGTCGGCGGCAGCGTCGCCGACCGCACCTACCGGGCGGAACTCGCCCGCCGCGCCCACGATCTGGACGCCGGCGGCTCCAAGCTGGTCCTGTGCGGCCGGCCCTCCCTCGGCGAGGACGTGCCCACGGTCGGCGTGGAGTACGACAACGAGGGCGGCGCCTTCGCGATCACCGACCATCTGCTCACCCAGGGACACGAGCGGATCCTCTATCTCGGCGGCCCTCCCGGCCTCTCCACCACGCGGGACCGCATCGCCGGGCACCGGCGTGCCCTGGAGCTGCGCGGGGTGGCGCACGACCCGGACCTGGTGCAGCCGGGCGCGTTCAGCCGGGCCTTCGGCTACCGCCGGATGAACGAACTCCTGCGGGAAGGACTGCGGTTCACGGCCGTCTTCGCCGCGAACGACATCGTCGCCGCAGGCGCCGCCCAGGCGCTCGAAGAGGCGGGGATCGGCGTGCCGCAGGACGTCTCGCTCGTCGGGTACGACGACGTGCCCGTGGCCCAGGAACTGCGACCGCGCCTCACCACCGTGCACGTACCGCTGGAGGAACTGGGGCGGCAGGCCGTGCGCGTGGCCGTCGACGGGGGCGACGAGGACGACTGGCGCGCGCCGACGACCGGCACCCTGCGGCTCGGGACCCATATCGTCGTGCGCGACTCGGTGGCGCCGCCACGCGCCGCGAAACGCCGCCGATCCTGAGCGATTCCGCGTGTACGAGGGTCTGTTGACGCAGTAACGAACAGAAACACGCCCTGACCCCTTGCGGACGGACAGCAAACGCTTACATGCTGGCGCGCAGCTCCCGAGCCTCGCGCCGTGCAGCTCGCCTCGTTCCGAGCCGAGCTCAGGGCTGCCTCCGGGATGCACACCCCGCCTTCTGCACCTCCTCGCCCCCAGGAGATGACACCGATGCAGATCCCCCCGTTCTCCTCGCTTCCCTCCGCTTCCTCCGCGCACAGGTCCGCCCCGTCCCGTCGTTCGGTCCTCGCCACGATGACCGCGGCCGGTGCCGTGCTCGCCGTCGGTTCGGGTACGGCCCGGGCCGCCGGACACGGCGGCCCGACGGTCGCCCTCACGGCGCGCCCCTCCGCCGAGGCCGAGCGGCTGCGCCTCGCGTCCGCCCTGCGGGCGAGCGAGTTCCAGCCCACCGGCCGGTACGCCCCCGCGAACACCCCGCTGCGGTTCACCGTCCTCCCCTTCGACGGTCTGGTGCCGACGCTGTGGATCGGCCACTGGGACTACTACGGCACGGTCAAGGAGCCCCGCCCGTACGCGCTCAAGCCCGGCAGCAACACCGTGACCGATCCGCACGGCGGACCGGTGTACTTCACTCTGGAGGGAGAAGGCGAGCGGGCCGGCGTGCGGTTCAGGGAGGGCTGCCGCCCGATGCCCGTCTTCACCCTCGGTCGCACCACGGAGGCGGAGTTCCAGCACCGGCTCGACACCCTCACCGACGTGCCGGTGGTCGAACTCCACGGTCCGCGCACCCTCGTCACGCTGACCCGCGACGGCGCCCTCCTCCACCGGGGCGAGGACCACGCGGCTCTGTTGTCACTCCTCGAAGAGATCATCCAGGCCGAGCAGGACATCAGCGGCCTCGACGGCTCCTCGCCGCTGCACCGCCCCAAGTCCGGCCGCTTCCACTTCACCGAGGTGTCGGTGGTCCCCGCCGGGGTCGGCGCCTTCGCCACCCACGGCTACAACGGCTTCCCGCGCGCCTACCTGGACCGGGCCACCACCGTCCAGGGCCTGCGCACCCGCGGATGGGGGCTGTACCACGAACTCGGCCACACCCACCAGCAGATGGCGTACAAGCCGACCGGCCTCACCGAGGTCACGGTGAACATCTACTCCCTCGCCGTCCAGCGCGCGCTCGGGCAGACCTCCAACCTCCTCCTCCCGGACTCCAAGACTGGCCTCACCCCCTTCCAGTCGGCCCTGCCCAAGCTCGGCGGACCCGGCCTCGTCTACGAGAAGTCCTTCGGGGCGTACGAGAAGCTCGTCCCGCTGCGCCAGCTGGAGCTCGCCTTCGGCGCCGACTTCTGGCCCCGGATGCACCGGCTGGTCCGCGAGGAGAACCCCGCGTCGGACTACACGGAGACCGCGAAGCGGTACCGCCACCTCGCCCTCTACGCCAGCCGGGTGGCCGGCCGCGACCTCACCGACTTCCTCGTGAACCGCTGGGCCTTTCCCGTCGACGCGCAGGGCCTCGCGGAGCTGGCGGCGCTCGGCCTGCCGCAGCCGGCCGTCGACCCCTCGGCCCTCACCGACTGACGCACCCCCTTCCCCTCCCCGCTCCCTTCCCCTCCCCCTTCCCCTTCCCGATCAGCAGGAGGCGCACCGGTCATGGCTCTCCCCAGACGACAGATGCTCGCCCTCGCCGGTGCCACACCGGTCCTCTCCTTCCTTCCCGGAACCGCCGCGGCGGCGCCGCCGCCCACGGAGGGGGCCGGCCCCGGGCCCACGGGTGCAGGGGACACCACCGATCCGTACGACTCCCTCCTCGCCCGGGCCGAACAGGAGCTCACCGGCGGCGCCTTCGACCCCGCGGACCCGGACTTCGCCGCCGCGCTCGCCGCCCTGGAGACCGAGGCCGCCACCTGGTGGGAGCGGCTCGACACCACGCCGGGCCGGAAGGCGCTCTGGGCCGACCTCTCCCCCGCCTCCGACCCCGGCATGTTCGGCCAGAGCTATCCGCGACTGCGCACGATCGCGACCGCCTGGGCGACCCCCGGCACCACGCTGACCGGCCGCGGTGACGTACTCGACACCCTCCTGGAGGCGCTGCGGTTCCTGGGCACCGTCGGCTACCACCCGGGGCGCGCCGAGACCGGCAACTGGTGGTTCTGGGAGATCGGTGCGCCCCGCGCGCTGATGGACACCTGTGTGCTGCTGCGCGCCCGTCTGTCGCCGGCCGACCTCGCCGCGTATGTCGCCGCCGTGGCCCGGTTCTGCGCGAACCCCGACCGCCGTACGAACATCCCGTCCCTGGCCGAGACCGGCGCCAACCGGGCCGACAAGGCCGTCATCGTGGCGCTGCGGGGCCTCCTCGCCCGGGACCCCGCCGCACTGGTCCTCGCCCGTGACGGCCTCTCCGACGTGCGGGACGGCGGGCGCAACAGTCTCTTCCGGTACGTCACGTCCGGGGACGGCTTCTACGAGGACGGGTCGTTCGTCCAGCACGGCAGCGTCGCCTACACGGGGACGTACGGCAGTGTCCTCCTCGGCGGTGCGGGACAGCTCATCGCGCTGCTCGCCGGTTCGGAGTGGGCGGTGTCCGACCCCGCGGTGACCGTGCTGTACGAGGCGGTGGAGCGGTCGTTCGCCCCGGTGGTCTTCGACGGGGTGATGATGGACGCCGTCCGTGGCCGGGCGGTGTCGCGCGAGCGGTCCCGGGACCACCACGACGGGGCGGCCACCGTCAGCCGCGTCCTCCAGCTCGCCGCGGGCGCGCCGGCCGGCCACGCCGAGCGCTGGCGGTCCCTCGCGAAGGGCTGGATCCTCCGCAACGAGGCGACTCCCTACAAGGGGCTCGTGGGCATTCCGGCGCTCGCGCGTGCCAAGGCCGTCCTCGACGACCCCGCGGTGCGACCGGCCGCGCGGCCGGCGGGGCACGTGGTCCTCGCCGACATGGACCGGGTCGTGCACCGGCGGCCGGGCTGGGCCTGCGCGCTGTCCCTGTCGTCGCGGCGCATCGCCGCGTACGAGGCGGGCAACGGCGAGAACCTGCACGGCTGGTACACCGGTGACGGCATGACCTGTCTCTACGACGGCGACGACCCTTCGACCTTCGGTGACGGCTTCTGGCCGACCGTCGACCCGTACCGCCTTCCCGGTACGACCGTGGACACCCGCGTCCGCGCGGATCTCGGGACGAGCCCCGGCACCAGCACGTACCGCCCCACGAACGCCGTGGCGGGCGGTGCCGCGCTCGACGGCCGGTTCGGCGCGGCGGCCATGGAACTGGCGGCCCAGGACAGCACGCTGCGGGCCCGGAAGGCGTGGTTCTTCCTCGACGACGCCGTCGTGGCGCTGGGCGCGGACATCACGGCGAGCGACGGCCGGACCGTCGAGACCGTCGTCGAGAACCGGAACCTCCACGCCGACGGACGGCAGCGCTTCACCGTCGACGGCCGCCGGCAGCCCGACGAACAGGGCCGGCGGGCCGACCTCTCGGGCGCCCGCTGGGCCCATCTGGAGGGCTTCGGCGGCTTCGTGTTCCCTCGCCCGCCCCGTGGTGAGGTCGCCGCGGCGGGTTCGCTGAACGCGCTCCGAGAAGAACGCACCGGCACCTGGCGTGCGCTCAACACCGGCGCGGACACCGGCGGCAGCAGCACCCCCGTCACCCGTCGCTACCTCACCCTCTGGTTCGACCACGGCCCCTCCCCCTCGTCCGCGTCCTACTCCTACGTCCTGCTCCCCGGCGCGAGCGCCGTCGCGACCGGCGTCTGGTCGCTCTCCCGCCCCGTCGTCGTGGTCGCCAACAACGCCACCGCGCAGGCCGTCGAGGCCCACCGGCACGGGCTGCTCGCCGCGCACTTCTGGCAGGCCGGAACCGCGGGCGGCCTCTCCTCCTCGGGCCCCGGCACCGTGCTGGTACGCCGCGCCGGGCGTCATGTGTCGGTGGCGGTCGCCGACCCCGGGCGTACGGGAACGGAGCTCACCGTCGAACTCCCCTTCCGCGTCCGCCGCGTGGTCCGCGCCGACGACACGGTGACCGTCACACCGGGCGGCCGCACCGTGCTCACGGTCCGGGTCGGCGGATCACGGGGCCACAGCCACACGGCCGAACTGGTCCAGTGACCGTCCGGCCCCCGAAAGGAGCCCTCGTGCCGCCGTCCCCGCCCGCACCCCCGTCCGTGTCCCCGCCCGCCCCGCATCTGCGCCTGCCACCGACCGACCGCGTCCTGTCCCCCCGTACCGGCTGGACGCGGGCCCACTGGGAGGCGCTCGCCGACCGGCAGTTGGAGGCCCTCGTCCCGTACGCCACTCCCGGGTTCGCGCAGTACCGCCTGCCGGGGCGCACCAGCTGGTCGGGCGTCGTCTCGGACGGCCTCGAAGGGTACGCACGCTCATTCCTGCTCGCCTCCTTCCGGATCGCCGGCGCGGACGGAAAGGTCGACCCGCACCTCATCGAAAGGTATACGCGGGGTCTGACAGCGGGCACTCTGCGTGACGGGCCCAAAGCCTGGCCGGTGCTCACCGACTGCTCGCAGCAGATGGTGGAGGCGGCCTCCGTCGCCATCGGTCTGCACGAGACGCGCCCGTGGATCTGGGACACGCTCGACACCGCGGTCCAGGAGCGGGTGGTCGAGTGGCTCTCGGGCTTCGTGGGGGCCCGCACCTGGGACAACAACTGGCGTCTCTTCCAGGTGGTGTCGGAGCAGTTCCTCGCCTCCGTCGGCGCGCCGTACCGCCGGGAGGACATCGAGGGCGGCCTGGAGCGGATCGAGGACTGGTACGTCGGCGACGGCTGGTACAGCGACGGCGACGGCCGCAACTTCGACTACTACATCGGCTGGGCCATGCACCTGTACCCGCTGTTGTGGGCCCGGATGGCCGGGCCGGACGGGGACGGCGGCAGGGGCGCGGTCTACCGGGAGCGGCTGGCCCTGTTCCTGTCCACGTACCCGGAGTTCTTCGGGGCCGACGGGGCGCCCGTCCACCAGGGGCGCTCCCTGACGTACCGGTTCGCCGCGACGGCGCCGGTGTGGCTCGGCGCCCTCGCCGACTGCACTCCGCTGGCCCCCGGTCTCACCCGGCGCCTCGCGTCGGGCACGGCGCGGCACTTCGTGGAGCGCGGTGTGCCGGACGAGCGGGGTCTGCTGCCCCTGGGGTGGTACGGCACCCATCTGCCGACGACCCAGCCGTACTCGGGACCGGCCTCCCCGTACTGGGCGAGCAAGGCCTTCCTCGGTCTGCTGCTGCCCGCGGACCATCCCGTGTGGACGGAGCGCGAGCAGCCCCTGCCCGTGGAGGAGGGCACGCGGTACACGGCGCTGCCCGCCCCCGGCTGGCTGCTCCACGGCACCCCGCACGACGGCATCGTCCGGCTCGTCAACCACGGCAGCGACCACAATCCGCCCGACGGTCCCGGCGAGGACGACCCGCACTACGCGAAGTTCGCGTACTCGACGGCCACGGCACCGGAGTCGGCCGCCCACGCCTGGGCGCGCACCGTGGACGGCCATCTGGCGCTGCTCGCGACGGACGGCACACCGTCCCGGCGGAGCCGCATCGTCCCGGTGTCCTGCGAGGGCCGCCGGGCCTCGTCCCGCCACACGGCACGACTCCCCGGGTACGAGGAGGAGTTCCCCGTCGAGTCGACGAGTCTCCTGCACGGCCCCTGGGAGATCCGCGTGCACCGGGTGCGTCCCCCCGAGGGGGTCCGGGTGCGCGAGGGCGGGTACGCGGTCGCGGACCCGGACCCGCCGCAGGTCCTCAGGGGTCCGGGCTGGGCGCTGGCGCGGACGGAGGCGGGGCTCACGAGCGCGGTGGTGGGCCTCCACGGCTGGGACGAGGAGGGCGAGATCGCCCGGGAGGTCGAGGCCAACGCGTTCGGTCCGCACTCGGCGACGCCGTACCTCCTCGCCTCCGGTCCGGTCACCCCCGGGCACCCCGCACGCGCGCGCGTGCAGGTGACGCTGGTGGTCCTCACCCGGGACGCCGTGCACCCCGAGGCCCTGCGCGCGGCGATCCACTGCGAGCAGGGGGACGACGACCGGATCCGGATCACGTTCCCGGACGGCGAGGTGCTCACGGCCTGAGGGCGCCGCACATCCGACAGCACGTCTGCGACACGACATCGACAGCACGCCTCTGGAGGAGAGATGACACGACGGTTCGCCCCCTTGTCCTCGGTGAGATCCTGGGCCGCCCCGGCCGCCCTTCTGGCGCTGGTATCCGCGTTCTCGTACACGCCGGCGACCGCGGCGCCGACGCAAGGGACGCAAGGGACGCAGGAGACGCGACAGTCAGTACAGGCGCAGCAAGCACAACCGCTGAAGAGCAAGTACCGCGCGGACGCGGGACTCGGCGACTGTCTCCGCACGTTCGGCGGCAACGACACCGTCCAGGTCGGTGCCTGCACCCCCGCCGCCGGCGAGTACGCCTCCATGCGTCAGTGGGAGGCCGTCGACCAGGGCAACGGATACGTCCTGATCAAGAACAAGTACCGCACCGACGCCGCACTCGGCGACTGCCTGCGCACCTTCAGCGGCAACGACACCGTCCAGGCCGGCGCCTGCACCCCCGCCGCCGGCGAATACACCTCCATGCGCCTCTGGAAGGCCGTCGACCAGGGCAACGGATACGTCCTGATCAAGAACAAGTACCGCACCGACGCCGCACTCGGCGACTGCCTGCGCACCTTCAGCAGCAACGACACCGTCCAGGCCGGCGCCTGCACCCCCGCCGCCGGCGAATACACCTCCATGCGCCTCTGGAACGCGGCCGCCTTCGCGACGGGCTGGCCGACCCGTCCGGTGACCGGTCAGAAGCGGGCGCTGGTGATGGCCACCCACTGGAACGACGCCGCGCCGGTCGATCCCGCGCCCGTCGAGCAGGCGACCCTCGGGGCCGGTGCACCGTCCCTCAGGACGTATCTCCAGGAGGTGTCCGGCGGGTCGCTCTCCCTCACGGGAGACATGCTGACCGGCGTGGATCTCGGGGCGCGACCGGCCGGCTGCGAGTCGGCGGCGATCCTGAGCGCCGCCCGGACGGCCGCGCGGGCGCGGGGCGTCGAGCCGGACGCGTACGACTACCTCTTCGTCGACATCTCCCGCCACTCGGCGTGTGCCTGGGAGGGGCTCGCCGCCATGCCCGGCAACTGGATCCTCTCCAACGGTGTGGGCCACAAGACGTGGATGTGGACCCATGAGTTCGGCCACTCCTCCGGCTTCCAGCACTCCGACACGCTCAAGGCCTGCCCGGCCGCGGGCAGCGTCACGACCGTGAGCGGCGCGTGCACGGTCTCCGGGGGCGACGACCCGACCGACACCATGGGCGGCGGCGGCATGCACCTCTACCCGGTCGACTACCGGCAGTTCGCCGGCTGGGTGCCGGACTCCCAGGTGCCGCGCGTCACCGCCACCGGGAGCTACCGGCTGGGCGTGCTGGGGGAGAGCGGCACGCAGGAGTTCCGGGTGGCCCGCCCCGACGGCGGCTTCCTGTCCCTGGAGTACCGGCGGGCCACCCCGCCCTACGACGACTACGTCGCGACCGATCCGCTGGTCAACGGCGTGATCGTCCGTATCGTGACCACGGGCGGCACCGTGAGGAACCGGCTCGTGGACGCCACCCCGGGCACGTCGACCACCGACGACGCACCGCTGGCCGCGGGCCGGACGCTGGTGGACGAGGACGCCGACGCGGCCGTCACGGTGTGCTCGGTGGGCGCCCAGGGCGCGGACCTGCGCATCGCGGTGGGCGGCACGACGCCTCCCGCCTGCTGAACCCGGCGGAGTCGCGCCGGGGCGGCGGGGCGGCGAGCCCCTGTCCGTCCGCACCGGAACGGCCCGGGACAATGGCAACCCCCGGGCCGTTCCGCGGACGTACGTGGTCGTGGCCCGGCCGAGCGGAGAGACGAAGGACCGATGACGCTGAAAGTGGGCCGGCGCGTACAGCTGGCGGTGGAACTCGCCCTGACGGGTCAGGTCGCCCTTGCCGAGGAATCCCCGACGGAGCCGGCCGCCGTCGTGGGCTTCCTGGCCCTGGCGGCGGGCACCGAGGGAACCGTCGAAGAGGTGCACGACGACCGCCGGGAGAGCAAGGAGGTCCGCGAGTACGCCCGGCTCAAGTCGCTCCTCGACGACTTCGGCCACCAGATGCCGCCGGGGAGCAGGGCGCAGCTGGAGGAGCAGGTCGCGGCCCTGGAACCGGCGTGGATCGCGTACCAGGAGGCGGAGATCCCGGTGCGGGTCCGCGTCCGGCTCGACAACGGATTCGTCCTCCGCGACACCGCGGGGGACGTCTTCGTCGCCGTCTGAGGCAAGGGACGTCTTCGTCGCCTTCCGACACGGCCGGTCACGGTCCCTTCGCCGGCACCGGTCGCCGGATCAGATACGCGGCGGCGGAGGCGACGAGCACCAGCATGCAGGCGATGAAGACCAGCCCCGCCCCCTCCAGGCCCAGCGGATCGGCCAGCAGTCCCACGCCGATCACCGGGATCGAGATGCCGGTGTACGCGACCACGAACAGCGTCGAGATCACCGCCGCGCGCCGGTCCGGCGGCGCCGCGGCGGCGACGGAGGCCAGGGCGGCGCGGAACGCGAGGCCCTGGCCCACGCCGCCGACCACGGCCGACAGGACGACCAGCGCCAGAAGGTCCGTGTACAGCGCCGCCCCGAGGAGGACGAGACCGCCGAAGAGCACCACGCAGCCCAGGGGCAGCGAGCGCGCCACCCCGACGCGGTCGACGGCGAGTTGCCCGGCGGTGGAGGCGAAGAAGGCGAGCGCCACGATCAGGCCGCTCACGGCGTGATTGTCGACGTGCAGGTACCGGGCGAGGAACGCGGGGCTCACCGAGGTGAACACCCCGAAGAGGGCGAAGCCCACGAACGAGGCGATCGCCGCCGGCACGAACACGGCCCGCACCTGTGGCGGCAGCGCGGGCCGCTGCGGTCGTACGGCGGCCGGTCCGCGCGGTTCCCGTACGGTCTCGGGGAGCCACAGCAGGACGCCGACGGAGACCGCCACCAGACCGAGGTGCACGGCGAACGGCAGGACCAGGGGGTCGGGGGCGTACTCCGCGAGGAGTCCGGCGAGCAGCGGCCCGCAACCGAGCCCTCCCATGTTGGCGGCCGTCGCCACGAGCGTCGCCCGTGACCCGCCGCCGCGCGGGGCGAGCTCCATGACGTACGCGGTGGCGGCTCCGGTGAAGAGACCGGCCGACAGACCGGAGAGGAGCCGGCCCGCGTACAGCCAGCCGAGGGCGTCGGCAAGCAGGAAGCACACGGCGCTCGCCGCCGCGAACCCGAGGCCGCAGAGCAGGGTCGGGCGTCTGCCGACGGTGTCCGAGGCGTTGCCCGCCAGGAGGAGTACGCCGATGACCCCGAAGGCGTACACGGCGTAGACGACGGTCACCGTCAGCTCGGAGAACCCGAACTTCTCCTGGTAGAGGGGATAGAGCGGGGTCGGCAGTGTGGTGCCGGCCATGCACACGACGAACACGGCTCCGGCGAGCAGACACCGCAGCCAGCCCTGACGGTCGCCCCGCAGGTCGGCGTCACTCTCCACGCCACGGTCGCCTTCGACACCACGTTCGCGTTCCGCGCCCCGGTCACCTTCCATGCAGCGGACCGTATCTCCGCCGACCGCCGCCCCAGGGGCGCGAACTGCGGCAATGGAGTGGACGTCACCCGGTCGACGAGGCCCGCGCCCGACGGTGTGCCCCCGGGCGAGGGGGCGTCGGAACGTCAGGGCCTGTCGCGGCCCGGGTCGTTCCTCGGCCCCTTCTTCGGAGCGTCGGTCGGTGCGTCGGTCGGTGCGTGGCTCGATGCTCTGCTCGATGCGGGCTTCGGGCCGGTCCCCGGACCGCTCCCGTGGCCGCTCCCATGGCCGTTCGCGTGTCCGTTCGCGTGTCCGGACGCGCGCCCGTTCCCCGGCCCCTTCTTCGTGCCGTTCTTCAGGCCGTTGTCCGACCCGTTCCTCTCCCCGTGCTCCCTGCCCTGTCCCTGGCCCGGGTGCGTCGCCGGCCGCGTGGCCGGGCTCAGGGACAGGGATGCGGACGTCGCCGCACCTGGCGGGGTCGTCGTGCCGGCCGCCGGGGCGGTGGTCCCGCCGAGCGTGGGAACGGGCGTCGTCCGGACGGGCGTCGGCTCGTCCGCGAAGGGGCTCGGCAGGTCCGCGGCGGCGATGGCCACTCCGCCCAGCGTCACGCTGGCGAGGGCCGCGGCAAGGGCCGTCCTCAGGGAGCGCCGGCGAAGTCGCCGCGCGGCGACGGGAGTCCAGACGTCGCGGCGGCGGGTCCGGCGCGTGCGGCCGGGGACGTGCAGGCCGGCGTCACGCGCGGCACGGAAGGCGGCTCGGGCGCCCGCTTCCGCCCCGCCGACCGCTTCCCCGGCCGTCCCGCCCGCGGCGACGCCGCCCGTCGCGACCCCGCCCGTGGTGGCCGCGTCCGTCGCCTGCCGGTCGCCGCGCAGCGCGGACCGCAGAGACCGCTCCAGGCCTTCGTACCGATGCTCGTCGGGCATCCCATCACCTCCCTGTTCCCCTGAGTTCCCGCGCCAGCCGCTTCAGTCCACGGTGTGCGGCGGACCGTACCGCACCGGGGCGTTTGCCCAGAACCCGGGCGGCCGTCGGCCCGTCGAGGCCGACGACGACCCGGAGCAGCACGGCTTCGGCCTGTTCCCGCGGCAGGCCCATGACCAGCGCGAGGGCCTGCTCCGTGGAGAGGGCCTCCAGGGCGTCCCCCGCCGTGTCGGCGGCGGCGGGCAGTGCGAGCACGTCCTGTTCGAGCAGGGCCGGCCGGGGACGGGACCGCACCCGCCGCAGATGATCGAGTGCCCGGTGCCGGGCTATGGTCGCGGTCCAGCCGCGGAAGCCCACGCCGTCGCCGCGGAACCGGCCGAGGTCACGGGCGATCTCCAGCCAGGCCTCGGAGGCCACGTCCTCGGCGTCCTCGCCGACGATGCCCCTCAGATAGCCGAGGAGCCCCGGGTAGACGGTCCGGTACGCGTACGCGAAGGCCTCCTCGTCGCCCTCCTGCGCCCGTGCGACGGCCGGGCCGAGTTCGGAATCGCGTGCCGTGGTGGGCGCCTGCCCCGTCCCCTCGTCCACACGATCCTCTTCACCACCGGTACGTTCACGGACCTCCGGTTGCCGCGGTGTACCGGAAGGCAGTCATCCTGTCAGACCGTCAGCACATGCCCGCCGCCAGGCCGTCCGGCGCCTGGACCGGCCGTCTGCGGGTACGGGGCGGCCGCCGCCCGTGCAGGGTGAGGAAGTAGGTCTGGAGGGATTCCTGCGGTCCGATCTCGAAGCGGTTCACGGTCCGGCCGAGCGGGTTCCACACCCGGCCGTCCGGCATCCGCGACCCGACGGGGTGGGCGAAGACGGAGCGGAGCAGGTGCTCCGGGGGGATGTCGACCCAGACCGCGCCCGCCTCGCGCACCAGCACCTCGCCGACGTAGGCGCCGATGCCGATCAGGGGCCCCTCCACGCCCTCCCGTCCGGCGCCGCCCTGCCGGAGTCCGTCGATGAGCCGGTCGACGACGCGCAGGCTCGCCGCGGTGTAGTCCAGCGGAAGCTTCGCCCTGGCGGTGGCACGCCCCACGAACTCGGCTGCGTGACGCCCCATGTCGGCCGCGGACAGCGTCAGGTCTTCGCGGTCCATACGTGATCGCCCTTCCCCTTCGAAGCGGCGTGATTCGCCGGATGATCAAGCGGAAGCCGGTCCGGAAACATCACGGAGGGCGCGCGTGACGCTGATCACACACCGCTGCACGGCTCCGGTGCCGCGGGCGAAGCCGGCCGGTCGACGCGGCGGCCGTCCGCGTTTCGGAGCGTTCTCGTCGCGTTGGCCGGAAGTCACCAGGCTCGCCTTGCGGCCGGTGACGTGACGGGACCTTCGACAGAGACCGGTCCCGGCTCATCCACCGTTCGCGTGGGGGACGTTCCGTCGAGATGCGTCGTTCACGCTGGTCACGGGCCGCGGGCCGGGCAGCCGGACGGGGGCGGTGAGACGCCGGGCCCGGGAACTCCCGGGGCCGCCGCCGTTCACGGCCACCGGGGCCGATGTCGGACGGTCGGAAAGTGGCCATTCTTCGCCTCGGACATGCCCCGTCGACGATCTCCCGGGGGCGGCGGCTCGTTCCTGACGGTCGTCCGCATACCGGACGGAGAGTGTCATGACCTCATCACCGCCCTCCCTGGCCCGCGCACTCCCGCGCCGCTGCACGCCCCGCCGCGAACCGTCAACCACGCACCGGCAGATGTCCGGAAGGGCTCCCGCCCCGTCCCCTCTCCGGCACCGCCGCTGTACCTTCCTCCTGACCCTGACGCCGACCGGGGTCACCCACGCTCTCGCCCCCACCCAGGCCGCCCCGGCGGCCGCAGCAGTCCAGCGCGTCGCACCTCCCCCCGTGCCTCCCTCTGCCTTCCCCGGTGGTTCGCCATGCCCGCTGCACCCGCCCGGCCCCCGACTCCCCGCCCCCGGCCGCACGACTCCGGCCGCCTCTAGGGACCCACCTGGCACCAGCGGACGAGGAAGGCGGACAACAACGGTGCGATTCCAGTTACTCGGGCCCCTGAGCGTCACCGACGGGCGGGACCTCGTGATGCTCCCGCCCTCCAAACCGACGGCGCTGCTCGCCGCGCTGCTCATCCGGCCGGGTTCGATCGTCTCCGCCGACCGTCTGCGCGACATCGTCTGGGGCGAGGAGCACCCCACGACGGCCAAGACCGCCCTGCAGAGCTGCGTTCTGCGCCTGCGGCGGCTGTTCGCCAAGTACGGCATCGAGCACCAGGCCGTCGTCGCGGTGGCCGGCGGCTACCGCATCGACGCCGACGCCGAGACGCTCGACCTGCTCCACTTCCGCCGGCTCGTCGAGCAGGCCGCCGCGTCCGGGAACGACTCCGAGCTGTACACGCTGCGCAGCGCCCTCGCCCTGTGGCAGGGGGGCCTGCTCTCCAACGTCCCCTCCGACCTGCTGCACCGGGACGAGGTACCCCGTCTCACGGAGGAGCGGCTGAGGGTGCTGGAACGGGTCTGTGACATCGAACTGGAAGACGGCCGATGTCGCGAAGCACTCGTTGATCTTTGGGAGGTTACGCGCGTATACCCGGCCCACGAGCGCTTCGCCGAGCAGCTGATCGAGGCCCTGTACCGGACGGGCCGGCAGACCGAGGCGCTCGCGGAGTACCGCAGGATCAAGGGCCATCTGCGCGAACGGCTCGGCGTCGATCCGCGGGCCGAACTCCAGGGCCTGGAACTGGCGATCCTGCGGGGTGAGGACCTCGGCCGCGTCGAGGTGGCGCGAAGACGGGCCGCGCTCGCCGGGCATGCGACGGAACGGACCGCGGCCCCTGGCGTTCAGGACCCTCAGGACTCTCCGGCTTCCGCGGGGCGGGACGCCCTCGCCGCCCCGCACCCACTCCCACTCCCACTCCCGCCCATTCCCTCCGTCCCCGGATTCACCGGACGGGAGCACGAAGTCCATTCCCTGGTAAGCCAGTTGACGACCGAGAGACCCGGCGGTGACTCCGAGCGGGCGCCGTTCGCCGTCCTCTCCGGAGCGCCCGGCATCGGCAAGACCGCCCTCGCCCTGCACGTCGCCCACCTGGTGAGCCGTCACTTCCCGGACGGTTGCCTCCTGGTGCCGCTGACCCGTCCGGACGGCAGCCCCCGCCCGGCGGAGGAGGCCGCCGACGAGCTCCGCCGGGCGCTGCCCGCAGGGCCCGGAACGGGCCGGGGCCGTTCCCTTCTCGTCCTGGACGACGTCGTCCACCCCGACCAGGTCCGCCCGCTGCTGACCGCGTACGCCTGCGGCGCGGCGATCGTCACCAGCCGGATGGGGCTCGCCGCGCTCGTCGCCACCCACGGCGGGACCGTGCACCGGCTCGGCGCCCTCGATCCGGAGCAGTCGCAGGCGCTGCTCACCGCCGTCCTCGGCCGGGAGCGGATCGCCGCCGAGCCCACCGCGGCGCTCCCCCTCGCGACCGCCTGCGGCCACCATCCGCTCGCCCTCCGGATCGCCGCGGCCCGGCTGCTCACCCGGCCCCGGCTGCGCCTCGCCGACTACGCAGACTGGCTCCGGCACGACCCCGTCGGCCGGCTCAGCCTCGCCGACGATCCCCGCATGTCGGTGCCGCAGCGGCTCGACGAGGCCCTCAAGCGGCTCCCTCCGGTGCTCGCCGAGGCTCATCTGCGCCTCGCCGCGTCACCCCACGACCCGCTCACCACCTCCGGGGCAGCCGGTCTCCTCGGCCTTCCCGAGGACACGGCGGAGCAGGTCATCGAGCGTCTCCTCGACGCCGGTCTCCTGGAGGAGGGTCAGCCCGGGGCCTTCTGGACGCACGATCTGCTGCGGGCGCACGCCCGCCGTGCGGCCGGCTCCTCCGTCGACCACGCCCCCGCGCTGCTGCGCCCGCCCCGGCACGGGGAGTTCCCGCAGCTGGACGGGACCAGGCCGGCCGCTCTGAGGTGACGACGGGGGCACATCCCCCGTTCGCCGCACCCGGCACGCCCGACCCACCCCGCGCACCCGACCACCCACCCCGCACACCCGACCGTCCCAGCCCGACCCGCACGCCCGCACTCCGCACCCCGCACCCCGCACCCGCACCCCGCACCCCCAGAGCAGTCGGCCCATCACCCCGGGCTCCATCTCGCCACCCCGTAACGAGAGGTGTGACGCACGCATGACCCTTACGTCGTACGCGGAGATCGCCGGAACCCGGCCCCGAGTCCGTCGCGATGTCCTGTTCACCCAGACCCCCAACGGCGTGATCTTCCACAACGCCGACGGCGGTTTCCAGCTCACCGCCAAGTCCGGCTACCGCTTCGCCACGCTCCTCATGCCGTATCTGGACGGCAGCAGAGCGGTCGAGGAGATATGCGCGGGATTCGGCGACACGCAGAAGGCCATGGTGGGTGAGCTGGTCCAGGCGCTGTACGGGCGCGGCTTCGCCCGCCCCGTACCGGCGCCGGACGAGACGGCCGCCGAGCCCGCGCCCGCTCCGGAGGCGGCGGCCCGCTTCGCCCCGCAGATCGCGTACATCGACCACTACGCCGACGCCGCCACGAGCCGCTTCGCGCGCTTCCGGGAGACCCGGGTGGCGGTCCTCGGCGACGGTCCGGTGGCCCGCTGGTGCGTGCTCTCCCTCGTCCGGAACGGCTGCGCCGCCGTCGGAGTCGACCGCTCCCTGGCCGAGGGCACCGCCGGTGTGACACCGGAGGAGTTCGCGGCCGTCCGCGAGGAGGTCGCCGCCCTCGCCGAGGAGGGCTGCCCCGTCGAACTGCCGCTGCTGCCGGGGCGGGACACGGTCCGTGGCCGGAAGGCCTGGTCCGCGTACGAGGGGTACGACGTGGTGGTGGCCGCCGCCGGGTCCGACGTCCCGGGGCTTGTGCTGCCGCTGCTGCGGGAGGGTGTGCCGCGGGGTCGTACGCTGCTGCCCGCCTGGACGTTCGGCGGCTCGGCCGTCGTCGGCCCGGCGACGACCGCGGAGTCGGCGTCGTGCTGGTCCTGCGCCGCGCTCCGGCTCGGCGCGGCCGGCGGTGCCGCCGCGTCGGACGCCGCCGAGCTGTGGAGCGGTCTCGCCCTCGGCACCGGTACGCCGAGCATCCAGCCGGCCGGGCCGCTCGCGGCGATGCTCGGGAACCTGCTCGGGTACGAGGTGTTCCGCCTGGTCACCGGGGCCCTGCCGGCCGAGACCCGGGACCGGGTGCTCGTCCAGTCCATGGCCAGCCTCGACGTCGCGTCGGAGCCGCTGCTCGCCCACCCGCACTGTCCGTTCTGCTCGTCCGCCGTGGGCCTGCCCGAACCGGTCGACGTGACGTCGGCGCCGGCGCGTCCCGTGTTCCTGCCGACGGTCGCCACGGCCCCCGACGACGACGCCGCCCAGGGACCGCTCGCCGAGCTGGAGCGGCGCTCGGCGCTCGTCCGCCCCTTCACGGGGGTCTTCACGTCGTACGCCGACGAGCCGCTGACGCAGACGCCCCTCAAGGTGGGCTCGGTCGTCCTCGGTCTGGGCACGCGGGGCACCCGTACGATCACGGCCTTCGACGTGCACCACACCGCCGGTGCCCGACTGCGGGCGCTCAACGCGGCGGCGGTGGTCTACGCCGAGC
The DNA here is from genome assembly GCF_014451325.2 of Streptomyces sp. CB02980. Classification (GTDB taxonomy): domain Bacteria; phylum Actinomycetota; class Actinomycetes; order Streptomycetales; family Streptomycetaceae; genus Streptomyces. Next base: position 74,573 of record NZ_JACSCH020000002.1, read on the forward strand.
ACGTGGTCCCGGCCGCCGCCTTCGCGGAGCCACTCGACGCCCTGCCGTCGGTGGGCCCCGACACCCTGACCGTCGCGTCGGGCACGGGCGGCTCGGGTGGTGCGACGAGCTGGACCGCGGCCACCTCGCTCCTCACCAAGGAGGTCGTACGGGTGCCCTCAGGCGCCGTGCGTCCCTTCGGCCCGGACAACGCCGACCGTCGCTTCGAGCCGACCAGGGCGGGAGCCGGGGCGGGGTCGGACCTTCCGGCGGCGGCGGCCGCCGGGCTGCTGTCGGCCCTCGCCCACGACGCCCTGCGCCGGGCCGTGACGGGCTCCGGTGACACCACCCCGATCGCACCCGAGGTCTTCGGCGCGGACCCGGAGACGACGTTCCTCCTCCGGTCGGCCACCCTGCTCGGCCTCACCGTCGAGCTCCTCGACCTCGGCGAGCGGGCGCACTCCGGCGCGTCGGTCGTCCTGGCGAGGACGGCTGCCGGTGACCCGGACCCCGGCCGCTGGGCGGTAGGCGCCGCCCTGGACCTGACCTCGGCCGCCGTCGACGCGGTACGGGACCTCCTCGGAGAGGTCCAGCTCGCCGGGGAGGGGCGGAGCACGGACGAGGGCGATCCGCTGCTGCGGGACCTGGCCGCGGCCCTCGTACCGGTCACCGGCGACGAGTCCGCGCGGGCGCCGGGCGACCCCGTGGAGTGGCCCCACGTCCTGGAGCGCCTCGCCGCCGCGGGCCGGGACGCGTTCGTCGTCCCGACGCACGCCACCGACCTGCCGACGGCGGGCATCCACACCGTGCGTGTCCTGCTCACCCGGGCGGCCCCCGATGCGCGCTGAGACCGTGGCGCCGCCGGAAGGCCGGACCGCGCCCGCGCCGCACGCCGATACCTCCGGTGCCGCCGGTTCCTCCAGTGCCGCCGGTTCCTCCGTCGCCCCCGACGCGGGCGCCCGCGCCGGTTCCTCGTCCCGGTTCGCCGTCGCCCTGCGTGCGGCGCTCGACGAGATCGGAGCCGTTTCGGGCGGCCCCGTACCGGCCGTGGCGGTCGCCCCCCTCGGCGTACGGGACGCGTACGCCGGCACCACCGACGGGCAGGGCCCCCTCCGTAACTCCAGCGTCGCCGGCCGCCCGCTCCCCGTGCACCTCTACGGACGTCAGGTCATCGTCGGTCCGTGGCCCTCGGTGCCCGGAGGAACCGACCGCACGCACCGCGCCGGCTGCGCGACCTGTCTCCGGCGTCGCTGGCAGGGAGTTCGTTCCGTCCCCCTGCGTGAGGGTCTCGAGCTCGGGTCGGAGACCCGGTCCGCGGGCGGCTGGCCGTACGGCGTCCCCTTCGCCGCCACCGCCGTCGCCGCCCTGGTCGCGGGGCTCGCGGAACAGGGGCCGGCGCCCGGCCCTTACCCCCGTGTCCATCTGATCGACCTCGACACCCTGACCGTGCGGAGCCATCCGCTCGTGCCCGACCCGGAGTGCCCCTCCTGCGGGACTCCCGAGGAGGACACCGCCGGGGCCGCCACGCTGACGCTGCGTCCGGCACCCAAGTACCGGCCGGGTGTCTTCCGGGTCCGCCGGATCGAGGACTACCGGCTGCCCGTGGACGCGTTCGCCAACCCCCACTGGGGCGCCATCGGCCCGTCCGTCGTCTGCGACGTCGCCTCGACCACCACCTCGGCCACCGTCGGCTGCTTCTCGTCCCGCTCCGGGGAGTATCTGCGCGAGACGTTCTGGGGCGGCCACGCCGACAGCTACGCGCGCAGCCAGCGCATCGGGGTCCTCGAAGGTCTTGAGCGCTACGCGGGGATGCGCGCCCGGACCCGGACGGCGCGTCTGCGTGCGTCGTTCGACGACCTCGGCCCGGTGGCGGTGGACCCGCGCGAGACCGGGCTGTACGCGGACGAGTTCCACCGGGACAACCCCCGGGTGCGGCCCTTCGCCCCGGACCGGGAGATCCCCTGGGTGTGGGGCTGGTCGCTGCGCGACGCGGCGCCGCGCGCCGTGCCGGAGATCCTGGCGTACTACCACGCGCCGGGCCTGGAGAACCGGTTCGTGCAGGAGAGCTCCAACGGGTGTGCGTCCGGGGGCAGTACGGAGGAGGCCGTCTACTTCGGCCTGATGGAGGTCATCGAGCGGGACGCCTTCCTGCGCGCCTGGTACGGGCAGGTGCCGCTGCGCGAGATCGACCCGTCGACCAGTGCCCGGGCGAGCACCCGGCACATGGTCGACCGGCTGGCCATGTACGGCTACCGGGCGCGGTTCTTCGACACCCGAGCGGACCTCCCGGTCCCGGTGGTCACCGCGTGCGCCGAGCGGTTCGACGGGGGCGTGGGCCGCATGTGCTTCGGCGCGGGCGCGGGACTCGACCCCGAGTCGGCCCTGGACTCGGCGCTCTGCGAGATCGCCACCGACTCCGTCAACCTCGTCGGCCGGACCCGGCGCGACGAGGCGCGGCTGCGGGCGATGGCCGCCGACTTCGACCGGGTCACCACGCTCCACGACCATCCGCTGGTCTACGGCGTTCCGGAGATGGGTCGGCACGCCGACTTCCTGCTGCGACAGCCAGACCGCCAACCGCCCCTCGCGGTCGCCGACCTCGCGTGGCCGGACGCCGACGGCGCCACCGTCGCCACGGACCTGCGCGAGGACCTGCTGCGGGTCGTGGGCGCGGTGACCGCCGCCGGCTTCGACGTGGTGGTGGTCGACCAGACCCTGCCGGAGCAGCGCGCGCTCGGTCTGCACACCGTCAAGGTCCTGGTGCCCGGACTCCTGCCCATCGACTTCGGCTGGTCCCGGCAGCGGGCCCGCCACATGCCCCGGATGCGCGCGGCCCTGGGCACCGCCGGACTCCACCCCGCGCCCCATCCCTTCCCGTAGCGGCGCCCGTCCCGTACGCCGTCCGAAAGGAGGCCGACCCCATGGGGTACGCCCATGAGTACGCCGATGCCGTCCTGTACCGCGGCCGCGTTCCGATGGAACCCGCCGACTTCGTCCCCGACTGGCCCGACGGGCCGCGCAGGGGAAAGTTCTACCCCGGTGTGGAGTCCTACGCCCTGCCAGACGGGGACGACCTGGCCGACGCGCCCGCGTGGGCCGGTCTTCTCCCGCGGTCCTGCGGCAGGCCCGCGGCCGCCGGACCGGCCGGATCGCCCCGTCCGGCCGGATCACCCGGGTCGGCCGGATCGCCCGGGTCGCCCGGCGGCTTCACCCTCCCCCTGCTGTCCGCGATGCTCAAGGACTCGTACGGGCTGACCGGCCGCCGGCTCGGAATCCAGGCCAACAGCGACCTGTCCGGGCTGCCGTTCTACACCCACGCCAACTGGTCCCGCGGCACGGCGGGCGGCGGCGGTCTCTACCCGGTCGGCGTCTACTGGGCCTCGGGTCCTTCGGGCCCGCTCACGCCCGGCATCCACTACTACGACGTCCAGCGGCACGCCGTGCAGCGGCTGTTGACGGGGGACGTGACGGCGCGGGTGCGCGAGGCGCTGGGGCGGGACGCCCCCGCCGAGGCCCTCGAGACCGACCAGTACCTGATCCTCGGCGTGAAGTACTGGCAGACGGCCTTCAAGTACAACAGCTTCGGCTACCACGTGGTCTGCACCGACGTCGGGACGCTCGTGCAGACCTGGCGCATCTGGGCCGCCGCCCACGGGCTGCGGACCGCGCCCGTCCTGTGGTTCGACGAGCCCCGGCTGAACGGCCTGCTCGGCACGGTCGGCGAGGAGGAGGGCGTGTTCGCCGTGGTGCCCCTGCGCTGGGACGGCGACGGCACCGTGCCGCGTACGGCGGTGGGCGCGGGACCCGACCCGGCGGTACGGCCGTATGCCCGGGTCGCCGGCGTCGACGGCCCCGATCCGGGGGTACGGCACCGCGACGTCGAGCGCTCCCGTACCGTCATCGAGTTCCCCACGGTCCTCGCGATGCACGCGGCGGCCGTGGCCGGCGCCGCCGACCGGCCCGCGCCCGGCGCGCTCGCCCCGGCGGCCGCCCGGTCCGTCCCCGCGGGCGCCACCCGGGTCCCGCTGCCCGCGCCCGCCTTCCCCGAGGTGCCGGTGCGCCGCGTCCTGCGGAGCCGGCGCAGCAGCTTCGGCCGCTTCGACGCGGCCGACCCCGTCACGCCCGGCCAGCTGTCGTCCGTGCTGGCGGCCTGCGCGGCGGCCTCCCTGGGCGGGGAGGCCGATCCGGACGGCGCGCTCCGGCAGGTCCGGCTGTACGCCTTCGTCAACCACGTCCGGGACATCGTGCCCGGCGCGTACGTCTACGACCCCGAGGCGGGCGATCTCGCGCTCGTCGTCCCCGGCCCGCAGGGAGCGTTCCTCCAGGAGAACTACTTCCTGGCCAACTACAACCTGGAGCAGGCCGGCGTCGTCCTCGTGCCGACGGTGCGGACGAAGGCCGTCCTGGACGCGGTCGGGGACCGCGGCTACCGGCTTGCCGTCGGCACGGCGGGCGCCGTGGCCCAGACGTTCTACCTGGCGGCGTCCGCCCTGTCGCTCGGAGCGGGTGTGGCACTGGGCTTCGACAACGTGTCGTTCGTCGAGAGGCTCGGTCTCGAGGGCACCGCGGAGGCGCCCCTGCTGATCATGCCGCTCGGCAACGAACGCCCGGAGCCCGCCGACTTCCGCCACGAGATCGCCTGAGGGGGACCCGCGATGACACTGCTGACCAGCACCGGGACCGGCGACAGCGCCGACACGAACACCGGCACCGACACCCCGCTCCCCCGTCCGGCCACCTGGGAGGTGGGCCGGCGCTTCCTGCTCCGCGCCGCCGGACTGCCCGTGGAGACCGTGCACCGGCTGCGCTGCCCGCGGACCCGTGCCTGGGCCGACGAGGCCCTGACCCGCGAGGAGCGTCTCGCCGACGGCGGCGCCGCCCTGAGCCAGGAGCTCCATGCCCTGGTCGAGGCGGCCGACGCCGTCGGCGACGACGCCCGCCGGGCGCTCCTCTCCCTGCGCCGCCAGATCTTCAACAACCGGCTGCCCGCCGACCCGGCGGCGGCCGTGCGGCTCGTGACCGGACTCGACGAGCCGGCCGGAGCGCGGGTCTCCGCCTGGCTGGACGACCGGGTCGCGCACGGCGAACTCCTCGGCGCGGGACCGGCCCTCCTCGCGGAGGAACTGCGCACCGCCCGCGGTGAGTTGCAGACCGCGCTCTCCCGGGAGCCGCTGCGTCGCGGCCTGCTCCTGGCCTCACCGGTGCTCGACAGCCGGCTCGACGCCTACCTGGGCGACACCCGTGCCGACCCGGGCAAGCGGATGCGCAAGATCGAGCGGTCGGCGCTCGCGTACCTCTACCGCACGGCGTGCAAGACCAGCCCGTTCAGCACGCTCACCCCGGTCGCGACCGGGGTCTTCGACGCCGGCGCGGACGTGGGCGCGGACCTCCGCATCGGCGGGCCGGAGGCCTGGACCGGTCACGTACGGCTCAATGTGGTCGCCCTGGGGCGGCTCGCCGAGCTGATCCTCGCCGACCCCGTGCGCCGCCAGGACCTCCCCGTCGCGCTGTCCCCGGGCTGGGGCCGCGACGAGGACCGGATCCGTTACGTACGGCAGTGGGTGACGAGCGGCGACGACGACGCGTCCGTCACCTTCGACTCCGTCCGCGACCGGCTGTTCTACCTCCGGGGCAGCGGCACCCTGGAGCGTCTGCTCGCCTTCCTCGACGAGCGCGCGGGGCTGCGCCACCGCGACCTGGTCGAGTGGCTCGGGACCGAGCACGGCGCCGACCCCGCCGAGTGCGAGCGGTACGCCGCGGCGCTGCTCCAGCTCGGCATGGTCCAGGTCCCGTGCCTGCGCACCGACGTGCACAGCCCCGACCCGCTGGAGTCGTTCCGGCTCGCCCTGCGCGACCTGTCGGCCCCGTGGGCCGATTCGGTGGCCGACGCCCTGCACGGACCGGCCGCCTGCCTGGCCGCGTACCCCGCCGCCGGTCTCGCCGAACGGCGCGTGCTCCTGCGGACCCTCCGCGAACAACTCCTCGACGTCCAGCGCGAGCTGGGAGCCGAGGAGCCCACGCTGCCGCGCACACTTCTCTACGAGGACGTCGGCGCGGGCACCGACCTGCCCTGCGGAACGGGACTTCTGTCGGGTGCGACGGGGGAGGCCCTGCGGGCGATCGAGGGCGTCCTGCCGATGTTCGACCTCACGCTGCCCCACCGCATCACCCTGCACGGCTTCTTCCTGGCCCGCTACGGGCGCGGCGGCCGCTGCGACGACCTGCTCGGCCTCGTGCACGACTTCCACGAGGACTTCTTCGACCAGTACGTCTCCTTCGCCGCGAAGCGCACGACGTTCGACGCGAACGGGGAGTACGTACCCGAGGAGAACTGGCTCGGCCAGCCCGCGCTGCGCGGCCTCGACGACGCCCGCCGCCACTTCATCGCGGGAATGCGCGAGTTGTGGGAGTCGTGGGAGCGGAACGGCAAGGACGACGAACTGCGGCTTCCCGCCCGGCTGCTCGCCGCCGTGGCGGAAGAACTGGAGCCGCTCGTCGGCGACTTCGTCCCCCAGAGCCATCACCTCCAGGTGGTCCTGCCCACCCCGGACGGCGAGGCGCGGCCCCGCGTGGTCCTCAACCGCTCGTACGGCGGACTCGCCTTCCCCTTCAGCCGTTTCACCCACGCCTTTGACGGGGTGGCCGCGTCCGGGCCGCCCGGCGGGGCCGGACTCTCGGATCGGCTGCGTGCCGAGCTGCGCGACCGTCGGCCTCGGGGGGCGGTGTTCGCCGAGCTGACCGGTGGTCCCGTCACCAGCAACCTCAATCTGCACGGCCGGCTGACGGACTACCAGATCGTCTGCCCCGGCGAGACGTCCACGGTTCCGGAAGAGGCCCGACTCGACCTGAGCGACCTCTCGTTGGAGCACGACGAGCGGACCGACCGTCTCGTCCTGCGCTCGCGCCGGCTCGACCGCGAGGTCGTGCCGGTCTACCTCGGGTACCTCGTTCCGGTGGCCCTGCCGGAGATCCCCCGCACCCTGCTGCTGCTCTCGCCGAGCTCCATGACCCCGACCGATGTGTGGGGCGGTGTTCCCGAGGGTCCGGCCGTCGACGGCGTCACGCGCAGGCCGCGGGTGGTCCACGGCGACATCGTGCTGAGCCGTCGCGACTGGACGGCGGACGCCGCCGTGCTGCCGGTCCGCCGCCCCGGCACGGACGAGGCGTCGTGGTACCTGGAGTGGCGGCGCTGGCAGCACCGGCACGGCCTGCCCGACCAGGTCTTCGCCACGGTGCTCCGCGAGGGCCGCAGGGCCCTGGGCGCCAAGCCCGTGTACGTGGACTTCGCGAGTCCCCTGTCGCTGACCTCGTTCGACGCCCTGGTGGACCGGGAGCCGGGCACCGGGGTGGCGCTGCGCGAGATGCTCCCGGCCGAGGACGCGCTGCATCTGACGTCCCCCCAGGGCCGGCACGTGGCCGAACTGGCCGTGGAGACCTTCACTTCCCGCCACCGCACCGAGGACGGCCCGACATGCCGGAACTGATCTCCCCGCACCCCACACCCACAGCCGCACCCGTCGCCGCGCCCCACCTCACGCCCGGCCCCGGCGCGGGTGCTTCCGGCGCCCCGGCCCAGGAACCGGGCGAGTGGATCGCCCTGCACGTCTTCTACGCCGCCAGCCCACGGCCGATGCTGGTGGACTGCGTCCGGCCGCTCGTCGCCCGGCTCACCGAGGAGGGGTTGCTCGCGGGTCACTTCTTCATCAACTACTGGCTGGAGGGCCCGCACGTGCGGCTGCGGCTGCGCCCCGCGAGCCCGGCCGCGGCGCCCGAGGTGAGACGGCGGGCCGAGGAGGCGCTCAGCGCCTTCCTCAAGGCCCGTCCCGCGCTGTACGAGGTCGACTCCGGCTTCCTCAAGGACTTCTACAACGACCTGTTCGACATAGAGTTCCCCGGGGCGGACCGGGGGCGATACATGGGCGACGACGGCCGGATGAGGCTGCGGCCGAACAACACCTTCAGCGAGGAGCCGTACGCCCCCGAATACGCCAAGTACGGCGGCCCCGCAGGTGTCGAGCTCGCCGAGTGGCACTTCCGCCACTCCAGCGAGCTGGTCGTCGGCGCCTTCCGCACCATGAACCTCCACCTCCGCACCGTGCTGCTCGGCACCTCGGCGCAGCTGATGATGGTGATGGCGAGCTGCTTCCTGCCGGAGGAGGACCGGCTCGCCGACTACCTGGACGGCTACTACGAGTTCTGGCACCGCGCCTTCCCCGGGACCGGGTTCATCGGCTCGGAGGAGTACGAGCGGAACTACGCCGAGATGGCGCCCGTCCTGGGCCGCCGGTTCGCCGCCGTCCGGGCCGCGATCGCGAGCGGCGAGCTGGAGCGGCTCCCCTCCTTCCTGCGGGGCTGGGCCGAGCACTGCCTGGAACTGCGTTCTCGTATCGAGGAGTTGACGGGCCGGGGTGAGCTCCTGTTCCCGCTCCGGGAAGGTCCCGCCCGTGAGGACACCGGGCAGGTGCGCGCGGAGCCGGCGGATGCCGTCCCGACGGCGCCGCTCACCCATCTGCCGTCGGTCCTCCCCCGGCTCCTCTCCCCGTACATGCACATGACCAACAACCGGCTGCATGTGACGATCCGCGACGAGGCCTATCTGTCCTTCGTCCTCGGCCAGGTCCTGAGGGACCCGCGCGTCGCGGCGGCGGACGCGTGACCGCCACCGCCGCGCGTGCCTATCGCCCCGCCCTCCGGCCGGGTGTGCTCCTCAGCCCGCCCCTGCTGCGCGGCCCCCGGACCGTGCACCTCGTCAAACACCCCGTCAGCGGGGCCGCGTTCGAGGTCGGGATCAAGGAGCACTTCCTCATGTCGCGTCTCGACGGCACGCGAAACCTGGACGACCTGGCACCCGTGTACGCGGAACAGTTCGGCCGCCGGCTCGGCGAGGAGCACTGGAACCGGCTCCTCGGCCTCCTCGGCACCCGGGGCCTCCTCGTCGGGGCGCCCGATCCGGCCGCCCCGACCCCCGCGCCTCGACGCCCCAACTCCCTCTGGCACGGCACCCGTCCGATGGTCGCGGACGCCGCCGCGACCACCGCCCGACTCCACCGCCTGCTGCGTCCCCTCCTCCACCGGGCCGTGCAACTCCCGCTTCTCGCAGCCGTCCTCGTCCTCATCGGCGCGCTCGTGTGGCGGTCGGGGGCGCTGCTGGACGGCACCTCCGAACTGGTCCGGCAGCCGTTCGCGCTGATGGGCGTCGCCCTCTTCCTCTGGGCGAGCATCACGCTCCACGAGCTGGCGCACGGGGTCGCCGCCCAGCACTACGGCGGGCACGTCGCCGAGATCGGCCTCCGCTGGCGGTTCCCGGCCGCCCTCCTCTACTGCACGGTGGACAACTACCTCTTCCTGCCGGGCCGGTGGGCCAAGCTGGTCATCGCCGGGGCGGGCGCCTACCTCAACATGCTGCTCCTGCTGCCCTTCGGCGTCTGGTGGTTCCTGCTCCCCGCCGACGCGCCGGAGCGTTCCCCACTGGCCGGACTCCTGGTGCTCGGCACGATCCAGGCACTGAGCAACCTCGTACCGCTGCCGCCGCTCGACGGGTACCGGATGCTCGGACACGCCATCGGAGCCGCTCACCTCGCCCCCGAGACCCGGACCTATCTGGCGTTGCGTCGCCGCGGGGCCGCGGGGGCCGAGGCCCTGGCCGGCTATTCGGCACGGGCCCGGCGGATCTACACGGCGTACGCGCTCGGATCGACCGTCCTGGTCCTGCTCGCCGCGGCGGCCACGATCACGTTCGTCCTCCACCTGCTCGGCTGACCCGAAGGAACCACGCACCACATGAGTGAGGTACAGGCCATGTCAACCACATCCGCCGCAGGCGGTTCGCCGACCGCCGCCGTCCAGGTCCGGGGAGTCTCCAAGCGGTACGGGGACCGCCAGGCCGTGGACGACGTCTCCCTGGAGATCCACCGGGGCGAGTTCTTCGGCCTCCTCGGCCCCAACGGTGCGGGCAAGTCCACCCTGATCGAGATCATGGAGGGACTGCGCCGGGCCGACGCGGGCACGGTCGCCGTCTTCGGCGAGTCGCCCTGGCCCCGCAACACCGCACTGCTCCCCCGGCTCGGCGTGCAGACCCAGAGCTCGGCGTTCTTCGTCCGGCAGACCGCCCACGAGCATCTGCGGACCGTCGCCGCGCTCTACGGGGCGCCCCGGAGCGCCGTCGACGCCACCCTCGACTCCGTGGGCCTCACCGAACAGCGGGGCATCCAGGTCGAGAACCTCTCGGGTGGTCAGCGGCAGCGGCTTGCGATCGCCTCCGCGCTCGTCCACGGTCCCGAGCTGATCTTCCTCGACGAGCCGACCGCCGCCCTCGACCCGCAGGCGCGCCGCGCCCTGTGGGAGGTGCTCCGCGGCCTGAAGGCGGAGGGGCGCACCATCGTGCACACCACCCACCACCTCGACGAGGCGGAGGCGCTCTGCGACCGGATCGCCATCCTGGTGGACGGCCGGATCGCCGTGACCGACTCCCCGCACAACCTGGTCGGCGCCTCGCGGGCTCCGAGCCGTCTGCTGCTTCCCCTGGGCCGTCTCGACGAGGGACGGGCCGCGGCGATCGAGGGCGTCGAACGGGTCAGCGTCGAGGGCGGCTCGCTCGTCCTGGAGACTCACGCGTCCGGTCGTGTCCTCTCCGCCGTGGACAAGCTCGTCGGACTCGACGGCGTCCAGACCCGCTCCGCCAGCCTGGAAGACGTCTACCTCGACCTGACCGCCCGCCTCGCCGGTGCCGGACGGTCCGCCCACCCGCACGCCGAGACCACGGAGTCCTGACCATGAGCGCCTACGCCGCACTGACCGGGGCGGGCTACCGGGCCCAGGTCCGTGACAAGACCACCCTCTTCTTCACGTTCGCCTTCCCCCTTCTCTTCCTCGTCGTCTTCGGGCTGATCTTCCGCGGCCAGGCCGTCGAGGAGAGCGGCCTGTCCTACCTCTCGTACACCGCGTCCGGCGTGCTGTCCTGGGGTGTGGCGAACGCCGCCGTGTTCGGCATCGCCTTCACCCTCATGCAGTGGCGGACCGACGACATCCTGCGGCTGATCCGGATGTCCCCGGCGCCGCTCTCGGCCGTGATCGGCTCCCGCTACGCGATCGCGCTGGTCGTCGGCGCCGTCCAGTCGCTGCTCTTCGTCGGGGTCGCGATGCTGCCGGTGTTCGGCCTCGAACCGGCCCCCGGCTGGCCGCTGTTGATCCCGGTCCTGATCCTGGGCATCACCACCTTCCTGCTGCTCGGGGTGATCATCGGGTCCTTCGCCGACACGCCCGAGTCGGTCGCGGCCGTCGCCAACTTCCTGATGCTGCCCATGGCGTTCCTGTCCGGGTCCTTCTTCCCGCTCGACTCGATGCCGTCCTGGCTGCAGAACGTCTCGCTCGCCATGCCGCTGCGCTATCTCAACGACGCCGTGTCCCACGCGCTCGCCGGCCGCGGCGACTCCTCCGACGTGTGGGTGGGATGCCTCGGACTGCTCGTGTTCGCCCTGGTCTTCGGCGCGGTCGCGGTGAAGACCTTCCGCTGGACCAGGTCGTCGTGAGCGCCGCCGGGAGCACCACGGGCGGGACCGCGCCGCCCCTGCCGCTGGACGCGGCGCGGGCCGGCCTCCGGGCCGCGCTCGCCGCGCGTCTCGGACGGGACGTGCCCGTCGTCCCGGTCGGGGTCACGGACGCCGGCGCACCGCTCGGCGGCCGGGGAGCCCCGGATCCGTGGGCGGCCGAGCGCGCCGCCGCCCGCGTCCACCTCACCGCCTCCGCGGTGCTCGTCGGCCCCTGGGGCGGCGACGGCACCGCGTCCGCCTGCGGCCGCTGTCTCGCCCTGCGCTGGCAGCGGTTGCGCAGCCGCAGCGAGCGCGACGCGCTGGAGACCGGCGGTCCGGACGGGCCGCGCCCGGCCGGGGTGTGGCCGCTGCTCACCGACCATGTGTACGACGCGGTCGCGGCCCTCCACCAGGCGGTGCTCGACGGCCGCCCCGGCGCCGAGCCCGCCTCGTCGGACCCCGCCGACCGGGCGCTCCCGCAGGTGTCCCGTATCGACCTGACGACGCTCGCGGTCCGCACGTACCCGCTCCTCGCCGATCCGCTCTGCCCCGACTGCGCCCCCGACCCCGCCCCGGCCGGGCCCCGCCCGATGGCCTTCGCCGAGCGGCGGAAACCGGACCCGGGCACGTACCGGCTGCGTGCCGCGTCCTCGTACCCCCTGCCGCGCGAGGCGCTCGCCAACCCGGTCTGCGGCGCACTCGGCGGCGGCACGTGGATCAGCGTCACCTCGCCGACGACGGCGCCGGTCGCCGGGAGCGTCTTCGTCCGTGGTTACGCCGGTCTCAACGACGTCACATGGAGCGGCCAGGAGAACACCTTCGCCACCAGTCGCACCCTGGCCTTCCTGGAGGGCCTCGAACGGTACGCGGGAACCCACCGGCGCGGCGGGCACACCCCCGTGACCGGATCCTGGAACGAACTCCGGGACGACGCCGTCGACCCCGCCTCCTGCGGCTTCTACGATCCGCGCACCTACCGCGACGATCCGCTGGTCGACCCGTTCGACCCGGACCGCGCGATCCCCTGGGAGTGGGGCTGGTCGCTCCGCGACGCGCGTCCGGTCCTCGTCCCCTCCCGGCTCGTGTACTACAGCGCGGGTCTCGCCGCCGACAACTTCGTCTTCGAGTGCTCCAACGGCTGCGCCATCGGCGGCAGCCTCGAAGAGGCGGTCCTCGGCGGGCTGCTGGAACTCGTCGAGCGGGACGCCTTCCTGAACGCCTGGTACGGCGACGCCAGGCTCACCGAGATCGATCTGGCCACCGTCGGCGGCCGGACGTCCGCGGCCATGGCGGAACGTGCGGCGCTCCAGGGGTACGACGTCCACGTCCTGGACAACCGCATCGACCTGCCGGTCCCCGTGGTCACCGCGGTGGCCGTACGCCGGGACGGCGGCCCCGGCACCCTCTCGTTCGCGGCGGCGGCCTCGCTCGACCCCCGGTCCGCGGTGGAGGGCGCGCTGTCGGAGGTGCTCACCTACATCCCGCACCTCTCCCGCCAGACGCAGGAGCGGAGGTCCGAACTGGAGGCGATGGCCGAGGACTTCGACCTCGTCCGCCATCTGAAGGACCACGCGCAGCTGTACGGGCTGCCGCGGATGGCGGTGCACGCCCGGGGCTATCTGGAGCCCCTGGCGGTACGCCCCTTCGACGAGGTCTACCGGGACTGGGAGTCGTCCGGCCGGCCCCGTACGGACGATCTCCGGGACGACGTCCGGGCCGTGACCGACATGCTCGCGGGGGCCGGACACGACGTGATCGTCGTCGACCAGACCACCCCCGAGCAGGAGCGGATGGGGCTGTGCACGGTGAGCACCCTCGTACCGGGTCTGCTGCCGATCGACTTCGGCTGGAACCGGCAGCGGGCGCCGCTGCTGCCCCGGCTACGGACGGCCCTGCGCCGGGGCGGCCACCGGGCGACGGACCTGACCGACGCCGAGATCCGCCGGGTCCCGCACCCGTTCCCGTAGCCGAAGGGCCCGGCAGCGGCGCAACGGAAGGCGCCCGGTGTCCGAGGAACGGACACCGGGCGCGCCTCCGGCCGCGATCCGGCCGGTGGGACGTGGATCAGGCCGAGCAGGAGGTGGTGCTGGTGGTGGAGCTGCAGGTCGAGGTCGAGCTGGTGCTGGTGGAACCGGCGAGGACGACCTCGCTGGCGTCCGAGTAGTCGGAGATCTCGAACGTCTCGGCCTCGAGCTCGAGGATCTCGTCGGCGAGCGTGCTCAGGTCCTTGTTCATGGCGCCTCCTCTTGACCACGGTCCCGAACGGGACCGCCCGGGGGTGGGTACGTCTCCCATTCCACCGCCACCCGCTCACCGATCGGCATGCCTCCCGCACGCACATCGCTGGCACGCGACGCCAGCGGCACCCCTCCCTCCCTCTGGAGAGCCCCGTGAACCAGCCCCAACCCCCCGGCCCAGCCGCGGCGAGCCCACCCGAGCCCCTCGGCCCCGTCCTCGCCTCGGCCGGCGAGGCGCTGCGTCCCGCTCTCACCCTCTACCTGGACGTCCACCGGACCCCGGAGCTGTCCGGCGAGGAGCGCCGCACGGCCGGGCTCTTCGCGGACCGGCTCACGGCCCTGGGCCTCGACGTCACCCGGGGCGTCGGCGGCCACGGCGTGGTCGGCGTCCTGCGCAACGGCGAGGGCCCCCGGGTGTACCTGCGGGCCGAACTCGACGCCCTCCCCCTGGAGGAGCGGACCGGGCTGCCGTACGCCAGCGGGAACGGCGCGATGCACGCCTGCGGCCATGACCTCCACCTCGCCGCCGCGGCCGGGGCGGCGGACGTCCTGGCCCGCGGGGCCGCGCACTGGCGGGGCACCCTCGTGGTCCTCGGCCAGCCGGCCGAGGAGACCCTGACGGGTGCGCGCGCGATGCTGGAGGACGGTCTGTACGAGCGGTTCGGCAGGCCGGACGTCGTCCTCGCCCAGCACGCGGCGCCGCTGCCCGCGGGCATGGTCGCGCACGGCACCCCGCACGCTCCGATGACCGCGGCGAGCACGGCGCTCGACGTCGTCGTGCACGGGCGCGGGGGTCACGCGGGGACGCCGCACCTGGCCGTGGACCCGGTGGTGGCGGCGGCGGCCGTGATCACCCGGCTGCAGACGATCGTCTCCCGCGAGAGCGCGCCCGCCGACCAGCTCACGCTGACCGTCGGCACCCTGCGGGCGGGCACGGCGGTGAACGTGGTGCCGGACACGGCGGAGTTGGGCATCGGCCTGCGGGCGCTCACGGACGCGTCCCTGGACCGGGCGCTCGCGGCGGTGGAGCGCATCGTCCGGGCCGAGTGCGCCGCCTCCGCCTGCCCGCGCGAGCCCGAGATCACGGTCGTCTCCCGCACTCCGGCCCTGTGGGGCGATCCGGCCGCGACCCGGACGGTCCGCGCCGCCCACACCGGGCTCTTCGGTTCCGCCCGGGTCGCCGACTGGCCGCCGTCGCTGGCCTCGGAGGACTTCCCGCTGTACGGCGGCGCGGGCGACGCGCTCCACGGCGAGAAGGACGTCCCCCTCGTCTACTGGATGGCCGGCACCGCGAGCCCCCGCCAGTGGGCGGCCTCGGCGGGCCGGCTCCCGCCGAACCACTCCCCTCTCTTCGCGCCCGACGTGCGTACGGCCCTGCCGCCGGCCGTCACCGCGCTCGCGGCGGCGGCCCTCAGCACACTGGCGGGGCCGGAGATGCCGGGCCGAGCGGCTACGGGGTGACCGGGCCGCGCTCGTGCGGGATCCTCTCCCCGGCCTCGACCGCGAGGGGCAGCCGGTTCTCGGCCGGCGGCAGCGGGCAGGTCGCGAAGTCGGTGTACGCGCAGGGGAGATTGGTGGCGCGGTTGAAGTCGAGCACGACGTCGCCGTCGGGGCCGGGCGCGTCGATCCGCAGGCTGCGGTTGGCCGCGTACGTGGTGACGCCCGAGGTCGCGTCGGTGAAGAGCACCGTGAAGCCGCCGGGGGTGTATCCGTTGAAGGCGGTCAGGCTCAGTTCCCGGCCGTCGAGCCGGAAGGTGATCCTGCCCGGAGCGTCGTAGACGTGCCGCAGCCCCTCGACGGAGGCGCCGACGGTGGTCGGTCGCGGCTCGGCGAAGGGGACGTACCGGCCGGTGACGACCCAGCGCGGATCGGGCGCGTACGCGGGTGTCCCGGCGAACGCTACCCGCAGCGGGTGGCCGGGGCGCCTCGGCCGGACGATGTGGTGGCCGCCGCGCTTGGCGACCTCGATCACGGTGTCTCCCCAGACGGCGTCGACGCCGCCGCGCTCCGGGATGACGCCGAAGTCGTACCGTCCACGGACGACCGTGCCGTCGACGACGAGTTCGGTCCCCTCGTCGAGTTCGACGGTGACGCTGTCGGGTCCGGTCGACCAGAGCCCGGGGGCGTCGGTGACGCGCTGCGGCTCGTCGGTGAGCCAGTGCAGGCCGGTGATGGCGAGGAAGCCGTGTTCGGCGGCGAGCCGGGCGTCCTTGTCGCGGTGCCACTCCTCCCAATCGGCGGTGAAGGCCTTCGCTCCGGAGTCGGCGTCGACGCCGGCCTCGGGCGTGGGAACGGGGACGTTGCGGGTGGTCATGGGTCCTCCTGATGTCGTCTGCGCGTCGCGTGCGGGGCTTGCACCGAGGCCGCTCGCGCCCGCCCGTGCCGACGGGGCCCGAAGGGCCGGTCGGAGGGTGACGCTCAGGGGTGCGACGGGGGCACGGTGGTCGCGCGGGCGACGGCCGGCTGCCGGGACGAGGGCCTCGGGGTCAGCCGGAACAGGACGTGGTCGTGACGCGCACGTAGTCCACGTGTCGGCGCGTCACGAGCAGGGTCATACGGCCAGCAAAGCACAACTGCCGTGCTCCGGACCAGTGATCCCAGGTTCTGGATCACCGGTCCGGAGCACGGCACGCACCGCTCGGGCCGGACCCGGCCTGATCGGCAAGACACCCCCTAGCGGCCCTGGAGGGCCTTCACCTTGTCGCCGAACGTCCAGCCCTTCGACCCGTCCCAGTTCGCCGACCAGGTCATCAGGCCCTTGAGCGCCCCGCCGTAGTGGTTCCACGCCTGCGCCACGAGCGACGGCGACATGTGGCCACCGCCCGCGCCCGGCTGGGCGGGGAGGCCGGGGACCTGCTTGTCGTACGGCACCCGGATGGTGGTGCCCTGGATCACGAGGCCGCGGTTCAGACAGTCGGTCTGCGCGACGAACCCGGCGACGGTGCCCGCCGAGTAGGAGTCGCCCGAGCATCCGTACATGCTGCCGTTGTAGTACTGCATGTTGAGCCACCACAGGCGCCCGTTGTCGGCGTACTTCTTGACGATGGGCAGGTACGCGCCCCAGATCGAGCCGTAGGCGACGCTGCCACCGGTGACGTACGCGGTCTCCGGCGCCATCGTCAGTCCGAACCCGGCGGGCATGCGGGCGAGGACGCCGTCGATGATGTGCACCAGGTTGGCCTGCGACGCCGACAGGGTGCCGATGCTGCCGCTGCCGACGAGACCGGTCTCGATGTCGATGTCGATCCCGTCGAAGTTGTACGTCTTCAGGATGGGCACGATGGTCGCGATGAACCGGTCGGCGACGGCACGGGAGTTGAGGTCGATCCCCGCGGCGGCTCCGCCGATGGACATGAGGAGCGTCGCCCCCGCCGCCTTGGCGTTGCACATCTGCGCCGGGGTGGAGACCCGGACGGTGCTGTCCATGCCGTCCGCCCACAGCACCGTTCCGTCCGAACGGATCACGGGGAAGGCGGCGTTGATGACGTTGTAGCCGTGGGCGGCGAAGCGCGGGTCGTCGATGGGCGCCCAGCCGAAGGGCGGGTGGACGCCGTTGGCCGCGCCGTCCCAGTTCTCCCAGTAGCCCTGGAGCACCTTGCCCGCGGGCTTCTGCTTGAGGGCGCAGGTGTCGGCCGCCGCGGCGGACGGCGAGACCACGGCGGCGGACGGGGCGGCCACGGCGGCGGGGGCCGCGAGGGCGGCGGCTGCGAGCAGGGTGGCGAGACCTGCTCCGAGGAGACGAGCGATCCGGGGCGCTGGCATGCGTGCTCCTGGGGACGTGGGGGTGGTCCTAGGTGTGGCGCGCGCTCCAGCAGACCGTAGGTTGGTCCAGACCATTCGTCAACCACCCTCGCGGGCACGGGTGTTGCCGGTCCCCGTCAGCCCGTCAGGCCGTGTGCAGCGTGAGGCCGTAGCGGCTGAGGATCTCGTTCACGGGCTGGAACCAGGTCTCTCCGCCGGTCGAGCAGTTGCCCCAGCCGCCGGACGTGACGCCCTGGGCCTGGTCGCCGCTGATGAACGCACCTCCGGAGTCACCGCCCTCCGCGCACACACTGGTCTTCGTCATCTGGTGCACCGCGCCCTGGCTGTAGTTCACGGTCTCGTTCTTGGCCAGGACGCTGCCACAGTGCCACTTGGTCGTGGAGCCGGAGCGGCAGATCGACGCGCCGACCGGCGCCTCGGCCGAGCCCTTGACGAGCCGGTCCGGTATCGCGCCCCAGCCGAGCACCACGGGCACCGTCCACCAGCCGCTGTGGATGCTCACGTACGCGTAGTCGTTCCCGGGGAACGAGGAGCCCTGGAAGGTACCCATCGCGGATCCGTCCCAGCCCCGCACCGCCGCTCCGGCCCCGCCGCAGTGCCCGGCGGTGACGAAGCCGCCGTGCACGGAGAAGCCGATGGAACAGCGGACGTTGCCGGTGTAGTACGGGTCGCCGCCGACGGTTCCGGCGGCGTACGTACGGGGCGCGGTCGCCGTTTCGGCGACGGTCACGGGCCCGGCCCCGCGGGCCCGCTCGACGAAGGCCCGTACGGCGGGGGCGTTCCGGTCGGCGCGGACGACGGTGACGACGACGCTGTTGGAGCGGGGGTCGACGTGCCAGCCGGCGACACCGCTCGGGGCGGAGCGGGCGTCGAGCCGCGCCTTGGCCCGGTCGAGCGCGCCGGCGCTGTGCCGGACTATCCGGGTGTCGGCACCCAGCGCCTTGACCTCGGCCTCCTCGTCGCGGTCGGTGAGGGCGACCACGAGCCGTCCGGAGCCCGCGTCGAACCAGGAGCCGCCGTACGAGCCACCGGCGGCCTTCCTGGCCTCGGACTCGACGCGGGCCGCGGTGCGTTCGGCCGCCAGCCGTTCCTCGGCCTGCCGCGCGGTGAGCCCGAGGTCCTGGCGCATGGCGTCGAGGAGTCCCGCCGAGGAGGTGGGCGTGGTAGTGGGGACGGCGCTCGCGGGCATCGCCTGGGCGGCGCCGAGTCCGACGGTGAGCAGCAGGGCCGCGGCGGCGGCGCGCAGGGCGGACGTACGTTTCACAGGAGCCTCCTAGTGGGGGGCAGACACTGAGAGCGCTCTCAGGCGAGCGCGCACGTCACCGTATCGACAGTCCACTTGTCAGGTCCAGACCACGATCGGCCATTCGAGCCGGAGGGTGATGGGGGCCGAATCGCCGCAATCTCTTCCCGCAACCGCCTGCAAGATCTTGCCGACCGGCGTCACGGACTGCTTGACTCGCCTGTGATCACGGGCAGTTGAGCCGCCCCACGCGCACGAGAGGAACTGTGATGAGCAGTCGGTACGACGTCCTCGTCCTGGGCGGGTCGGGCGTCGACACGATCGTGTACGTGCCCGAGCTCCCCCTCCCGTACGCCGACAGCTACATGATCCGGCCGGGAATCGAGACCCGCGCCGGGCAGACCGGCGACTTCGTGGCCCTCGGCCTGAGCTCACTGGGCCTGCGGACGCACCACATCGACCTGATCGGCGACGACCCCTCGGGCGACCTCGTCCGGGCCTTCCACCGCGACCGGGGCATCGGGTTCACCGAGGTGCCCCTGCCCGGCGGGACGAAGCGGGCCGTCAACCTCGTCGGCCCCGACGGCCGCCGGCTCTCGCTCTACGACGACAGCCGCTCCCGGGAGTCCGACCGGCTGCCCGATGAGCTGCTCCGCCCCCTGGCCTCGGCGAGCCGGCACGCCCATGTCTCGATCACGTACCCCTGCGCGTTCGCCCTTCCGCTGCTGCGCGAGGCGGGCCTCACCCTCTCCACGGATCTGCACGACTGGGACGGCGAGAACCCGTATCACGAGCCCTTCGCCTACGGCGCGGACATCGTCTTCGTCTCGGCCGCGGCCCTCACGGACAGGGAGCGGACCATGCGCCGCATCCTGGAGCGGGGCCGGGCGGAGGTCGTGATCGCCACCGCCGGGGCCGAGGGCGCCTCCCTGTTGACCGCCGCCGGGCTGGTCCACGTACCCGCCGTCACGCCCCGCGAGCCGGTGGTCGACTCCAACGGCGCGGGCGACGCCTTCGCCGCCGGCTTCCTCTTCGGCCGCCTGACCGGCGAGGACCTCGACCGGTGCGCGCTCTACGGCGCGGTGGCGGGCGCCTACGCGTGCACCGTGCCGGCCACCGGCAGCGACGCCATCGACCGCGCGCGGCTGCTCGACGAGGTCGCCGCGGCGCGGGGCTGAGCGGGAACGCCCGGAAGGGCCCGGTCCGTCGCGCGACGGACCGGGCCCTTCGGTACCCACCGGATCAGCCGGCTCAGACCCGGTCGGCAGCGATCAGGACGTACTGGAACGAGCCGTCCCTGTAGGAGTTGATGAACGCCTCCTCGATGCCGGTGACCAGGGACGACGTGGCGCGCAGCTCCCAGTAGGGCAGGGTGTCCGGCGTCAGGTCGATGACGGCCTGCGGCACGAGACGGTTGTCGGCCATCGCGCGCAGGTACTCGCGGCGGGAGTGGATGTTGCACTCGAAGTGCGCGTTGATCTGGGAGACCCACTTCGAGGGCTGGCCGTACCGCGGGTTCCAGCAGCCGGTGATGGTCACGTAGCGGCCGCCGACCTCGAGGAAGCGGGAGTGCTCGGCGAAGAGGTCGTCGAGGTCGACGTACATGCTCGACTCGTTGTTCCACGAGGCGGCGATGCTGCCCTTCTCGAACGGGGTGTCCAGCATGTTGCAGACCTGGGCATGGACGTGGTCGTCGATGCCGAGCTCCTTCGCGCGCTTGTTGCCGAAATCGGCCTGCGTGGAGGAGAGGGTGACGCCCTCGACCTTGCAGCCGAAGCGCTGGTGGGCCATGACGCTCGAACCGCCGCGGCCACAGCCGGCGTCCACGAGCGTGTCGTCACGCCCGATGGCGCCGAGGTTGTCGAGGAGGACCTCGGCCTGCGCGGACTCCAGCCGGTGCAGTTCGGTGATCAGCTTCTTCTCGTACTCGCTGTCCTCGCTGTCCCCGAGGGCGGCGTGGTCGACGGCGCCGATGCCGTAGTGGTGGTGGTAGAGCCCGTCGACGTCGCCCAGGCGCAGGTTGACGGGCCTGGCCTCGTCGTTCCAGTAACGGGCGATGTCACCCTGGTACGGCGTCGCCGGGGACGGGACGAACGCGGAGGTGCCGGTGACGGTGGTGTACTCGGTGCTGGTCACAGATAATCCATTTCTTACCAGAAATCGGGCAGGCTGTAGCGATAGGTGTTGGTCTGGTGCCAGTAGTGGTTGCCGTCGACCCACACGGCCACGCCCCGCAGGAAGCGCTGGACGGCCGGGACGGGGCAGGCCGCGGCGAGGGCGGCGGCCTCGGCCTCGAAGTCGCGCATCAGGTCGTTGTGGACCTCGACGGCCTTCAGATAGCCCTCGCGGTCGGAGACGCCTTCGCGGTCGGCGATCACCACGGGCAGGTTCAGGTGGTTGCCGGGGCTGTCGAGTTCCTTCATGTACGAGTACAGGTCGTTCACGATGGTGGTCGCGTTCCCGGCGAGCGCGAGGACGCGCTGCATGGCCGGCTGGGCGTGCAGGTCCGCGGGGAGTTCGTAGCCGCCGACGGTGTCGGTGATGGTGGGGCAGGGGCGGAAGTTGTTGAACTGGCGCATCGCCAGGTACTCCCACACCTCCGGCATGTGGTCCGTCTCGGCCCAGGCGGCCTCGGCGAGGTAGCCCATGTGCAGCCGGGCCATGTCGTGCCGGAACCGGTCGGCCTGCGAGGGGGTCGACTGGTTGACGAAGTACTCCATGGCGGAGCGGTAGGCGCGCCGCGGGGCGTCCGCGTGGAGCGACTCCGCCCACAGCGGCTGGTACTCGGTCGTCGTGTGGAGCGGGTCCAGCGCGGTGTGCGCGAGGAGGAGCCGTCCGCCGAGGCCGATGGGCGAGCCGCCGTGGTCCTCGCAGTAGCAGTCGTCGACGGCGTTCTCGGCGACCATCAGGCGCGTGGCGAGCATCAGGTGCTCGACGGTCGGGGCGTCGGGGTGGCAGGCGACCATGTAGCGCCCGACGGAGAATCCGTCGAACTCGCCCTCCCAGTCCTCGGGGTAGAGCTGCACCTCGTCGAGCGCCCAGGCCTTGATCCTGCGGCTGACCTCGTCCACCCGTACGGAGTCGGGTTCGGGTACGGGGTGGAAGTAGAGGCCCGGGATCGGCCGGCCCTCCACCGGTGCCGCGGGCGCCGGGGGTTCCGGCAGCTCGGGGACCGCCGCGCGCCGGGCCAGCGACAGTGCTGCCGTGCCGAGGCCGGTGGGCCCGGGCAGGGCGAACCCCGGCGCGGGTACCGGCGGCGCGGTCACGGCGGCGCCGGCCGGCGACGCGGGAGCGGCCACCACGGCTGGAGCGACGACGGACGCGTCGGCGACCACGGGCGCGGTGCCGGGCGCGGAAGCGACCACGGGCGCGGTGCCGGCACCGGTCGCGGCGGCGGCCACGGCCGTGAGAGCGGCTGCCCCGGCCGTTTCGGTGGGAGCGGCCGCCCGTCCGAGGACATGGATCCCGAAGTGGGCGGCGGCGGTGGGCAGGCTCGACTGCAGAGGGGAAGGCCCGGGTTCGGGCATCCGTGACTCCTTGGTGAGGGTGATGGGCTGTCCGGGGTCCCGGGCACGGTCGGCCGGCCGGCCCGGGACGATCCGGACCCGTCGCGGCCGTCGTGGCGGCCGCGGGACAGGCCCCAGGGGGTGTCCGGCGGATCAGGGTCGGATAGGCCGCGGCCCCGGCCATGATCCGTGGGACAGGCCCTAGTGCCTGCGGGCGATCTCCACGTTCTCCAGCACGCCCAGCGCGTTCGGCACGAGGATGGCGGCGGAGTAGTACGTGGTGACGAGGTACGACATGATCGCCTGCTCGCTGATGCCCATGAAGCGCACCGAGAGGCCGGGCTCGTACTCCTCCGGAAGTCCGGTCTGGCGGAGGCCGATGACGCCCTGGTTGTCCTCGCCGAGGCGCATGGCCAGGATCGAGCTGGTGTTCTCCTTGGTGATCGGGATCTTGTTGCAGGGCAGCAGCGGGACTCCGCGCCAGCTCAGGACCTGCTGACCGTCGAGGTCCACGGTGCCCGGGTTGAGGCCGCGGGCGTTCCACTCGCGGCCGATCGCGGCGATCGCCCGGGGGTGGGCGAGGAAGAGCTTGGTGCCGCGGCGGCGACAGAGGAGCTCGTCGAGGTCGTCCGGGGTGGGCGGGCCGGAGTGGGTCTGGATCCGCTGCTTGAAGTCGGCGTTGTGGAGGAGGCCGAACTCCCGGTTGTTGATCAGCTCGTGCTCCTGGCGCTCGCGCAGCGCCTCGATGGTGAGCCTGAGCTGCTCCTCGGTCTGGTTCATCGGCCCGTTGTAGAGGTCGGCGACCCTGGTGTGGACCCGCAGGACGGTTTGGGCGACGGAGAGTTCGTACTCGCGCGGCTTGAGCTCGTAGTCGACGAAGGCGCCCGGCAGCGCGACCTCGCCGGTGTGACCGGCCGACATCGCGATCTCGGCCTCACCGTGCTTGTTCTGGCGCTGCAGCGGGAGTGAGCTGAACTCCTCGATGTGGGCCTGGAGGGCCGACGACGAGGCGAGTACCGCGGCGAACTCGGCGCGGGAGAGGGTGAGCAGCGTGCCGGCGGTCTCGGCGGTGGCGGTGTAGTCCCATCGGGCGTCGGCGTCCAGCAGGGCGTTCTCGCCGAAGCGGTCGCCGTCGGCGAGCACCGCGACGGCCACCTCGTCGTCGTACTTGCCGAGGGAGGTCTGGTTGATGCGTCCGTGGGCGACGAGGTGGATCTCCTCGGCGGGGGTGCCGCGCGTGACCAGGACCTCGCCGGCACCGAAGTCGCGCTGGACGCACCGGCCGGCCAGCGCGTTCAGCACCTCCTCGTCCTCGAAGCCGCGCAGCAGGGCGAGTTCGCCCAGCTCACGGGGGATCACCCGGACGTGCGCCCCGTCCTGGACGAACTCGATGCGCCCGTCCCCGACGGTGTAGCTCAGCCGGCGGTTGACCCGGTAGGCACCGCCCTTGGTCTCGACCCAGGGGAGCATCCGCAGCAGCCAGCGGGAGCTGATCTCCTGCATCTGCGGGGCGGACTTGGTCGTGGTGGCGAGGTTCCGGGCAGCGGCGGTACTGAGGCTGGACTGCTTCGGGGTGTCCTGCTGTGCTTCCGGGCTCGTGTCAACGGTCATGGGGCGGGCTCTCCTTCGCAGGGGGGTGGTGACCGGCACACGGGTGCCCCGGTCAGTGAGGGAGGAGGAAATCGAGAACGCAGTGAAGCCGGTGAAGACAGGGAAAAGCGGTGAAAGGGGAGAAAGAAGGATGAAGCTCTGGGAATCCGTCCAGATCCCGGGGAACAGTAACGGCCGGTGACCCCCGTACACCTCATCGGTTCGAGGGCATTACCTCGAAACGGGGATCTTGCTCTTTTCGAGGTTTAACCCGGTGATCTGCGACATTCGGGCCATGTGGCCGAGAGCCCATGGCTCGAACCGCCGTTCCGTCCACTTCCCGTTCGAGAATCGCGTCAACGTTCGGCCCGTCCCCGACGGAGACTTCCGTGCACCCGTTCACAACGGGCGCAAATCGATCTCTCTTGAGACAAACCAGTCCTCTCCGGCTAGATTCGACTTCCAGTCATCTCTCGTCGCTCCAAGGGGTGGGCATGCAGGCCGGCGAACCCGCCGAAGACGAACGGAGAGAAGCGGGGGCCCGCCCCGACCGACCTCTCCCGGCCGGCCGCGGACAGCGGCACGGTCACCCCGGCCCTCGTGCCGTGGAAATCCTGCGGGGCGTTCGTGAGCGCCGCCCTCGGCGTCCACACCCTGTCGTACGCCCCCTCCGCGATCTTCGACTACGCGAGGTAGGTCATGTCGAACGCTGATACCGGAACAGACGCCACCGCCGCCGGGTCCCCTCCGGCGGCCAAACTGACGCTCGTCACCCTGACCGCGATGGTCGTCGGCTCCATGGTCGGCGCCGGCGTCTTCTCGCTGCCCCGGCGGTTCGCGCAGGAGACGGGTGTCGCGGGCGCACTGATCGCCTGGGCGATCGCCGGCTTCGGCATGCTGATGCTCGCCTTCGTCTTCCAGGCGCTCGCGGTGCGCCGCCCGGACCTGGACGCCGGTGTCTACGCGTACGCGAAGGCCGGTTTCGGCGAGTACCTGGGCTTCTTCTCGGCGTTCGGCTACTGGGCGAGCGCCTGCGTCGGCAACGTGACGTACTGGGTACTCATCATGTCGACGATCGGCGCGATCTGGCCGGCGCTCGGCGACGGCGACACCGCCCTCGCGATCATCCTGTCCTCGGCCGGGCTGTGGGCGTTCTTCCTGCTCATCCGGCGCGGGGTGAAGGAGGCCGCCGCGATCAACCGGATCGTGACGGCGGCCAAGGTCGTGCCCATCATCGTCTTCGTCATCCTGGCCCTCTTCTTCTTCGACGCGTCCGTCTTCGCCGACAACTGGGGTGGCGCCGACTACGCCGGCTCGCTCTTCAACCAGGTCCGCGGCACCATGCTCGCCACCGTCTTCGTCTTCCTCGGGGTCGAGGGCGCCAGCGTCTACTCCCGGCACGCCAAGCGCCGCGAGGACGTGGGCCGGGCGACGATCCTCGGCTTCCTCAGCGTCTTCGCCGTCTTCGCCTCGGTGACCATCGTGTCGTACGGCATCATGCCGATGAGCGAGATCGCCGAGCTGCGGCAGCCCTCCATGGCGGGGGTCCTGGAGGCGGCCGTCGGCACCTGGGGCAAGGTCTTCGTCAGCGTCGGCCTCATCATCTCCGTCCTCGGCGCCTATCTCGCCTGGACCCTGATGGCCGCCGAGGTGCTCTTCGTGGCGGCCAAGGACGAGGACATGCCGCGCTTCCTGGGGCGCTCCAGCGGCGACGACGTGCCCGTGCCCGCCCTGCTGATGACCACGGCCCTCAGCCAGGTCGTCCTCGTCGTCACGGCGTTCTCCGACGACGCCTTCAACTTCGCCCTCGACCTGACCAGCGCGCTCAGCCTGATCCCGTTCCTGCTCGCCGCCGCGTTCGCGGTGAAGATCGCGGTGAGACCCGAGCGGGAGAAGGTGGCGGGCCGGAGCACCCGGGCCGAGCTGGTCATGGCCGCCCTCGCCACGGTGTACACGGCGTTCCTGCTGTTCGCGGCCGGGCTCAAGTTCGTCCTGGTCTCCTTCATCATCTACGCGCCCGCGACCTTCCTGTTCGTCAAGGCCCGGCGCGAGCAGGGCAGACAGCTCTTCTCCCCGCGCGAGCTGGTGATCCTCGTCGTCTCGATCGCCGGCGCCGTCATGGGCGTCGTGGCCCTCGCGGCCGGCTGGATCAGCCTCTGAGCCCGCCGCGTCGTCCTCCGACCCGGTCCCCTCGTCACCCCGTACCCGAAAGGCCCCGCATGACCAGCAACGACGCTTCCGCCAAGCCCGCGCTCGGCGTGTACTCCGAGGTCGGACGGCTCCGCAAGGTCCTTGTCTGCTCCCCGGGGCTCGCCCACCGCCGGCTGACCCCGACCAACTCGGACGACCTGCTGTTCGACGACGTGATGTGGGTGGAGAACGCCCAGCGCGACCACGCCGACTTCGTCAACAAGCTGACCCAGCGGGGCGTCGAGGTCGTGGAGCTGCACCATCTGCTCACCGAGACGATGGCGATCCCCGAGGCGCGCGCCTGGCTCCTCGACCGGAAGATCATCGCCAACGAGGTCGGCCTGGGCCTCATCGACGACACCCGCGCCTTCCTGGACTCCGTCGCGTCCCGTGATCTGGCCGAGTACCTGATCGGCGGCCTGTCGACGGCCGACCTGCCCGACGCGTTCCGTTCCGGATACGTCTCCCTGGCCCGCGAGGCCACCGGGGTACGCGAGTACCTGATGCCGCCGCTGCCGAACACGCTCTACACCCGCGACACCACCTGCTGGCTGTACGGCGGCGTGACCCTCAACCCGCTGTACTGGCCGGCGCGGCACGGCGAGACCCTGCTCATGAAGGCGATCTACACCTTCCACCCCGACTACAAGGACGCCACCGTCTGGTGGGGCGACCCCGAGCAGGACTGGGGACAGGCCACCTTCGAGGGCGGCGACATCATGCCCGTCGGCAACGGCGTGGTCCTCATGGGCATGAGCGAACGCACCTCCCGGCAGGCCATCACCCAGGTCGCCGCCTCGCTGTTCGAGAGAGGCGCGGCCGACCGGGTCATCGTCGCGGGCATGCCGAAACTGCGCGCCGCGATGCACCTGGACACCGTCTTCACCTTCGCCGACCGGGACATCGTCACGCTCTACCCGAAGATCATGGACTCGGTCCACACCTTCACGCTGCGGCCCGGCGACAAGGCGCCCGGCGTGGACATCACCGACGAGGGCGGCACCCCGTTCGTGGACGTGGTCGCCAAGGGCCTCGGTCTGCCGAAGCTCCAGGTCATCGAGACCGGCGGCGACGTGTACGCCTCCGAGCGGCAGCAGTGGGACAGCGGCAACAACGCCGTCGCCCTCGAACCCGGCGTCGTCTTCACGTACGACCGCAACACCCAGACCAACACGCTGCTGCGCAAGGCGGGCGTCGAGGTCATCACCATCGTGGGCGCCGAACTCGGCCGGGGGCGCGGCGGCGGCCACTGCATGACGTGCCCGCTGATCCGGGACGCCGTCGAGTTCTGACCACGCGCGAACGAACCGGCCACCCCCGTGGAAGGGATGGCCGGTTCGGCGCGTCACGGGCAGGTCAGCCGGTCGAGTCGGGGCCCGCCAGCTGCTCGGCGAGCTCCCGCTCGCTCTCCTCCGACAGCGAGGTCTTGAGCACGGTTCCGCCGAACTGCTCCACGGCCGCGGCGAACTTGTCCTCGGCGACCGCCGACGCCATGACCACGACGGCGGACGAACCGGGCGTCAGCAGCGACTGGACCTTGTCGCGGAACTTGTTGTCGACGCCCATCTGGTTCAGCTTGCCGATGAGTCCGCCGACGGCGGCGCCCACCACGCCGATCCCCGGCGTGAGGATGATCATGCCGAAGACCATGCCCCAGAGGGCGCCGGCGGTGGCCGAGAGGGCGGCCTCCCCCTTCCTCCTCGCCGGGGTGTCCACATGGGTCTTGCCGTCCGCGTCCACCGAGACGACGGCGAGTCCGGTCAGTTCGATCGCGTGGCTGTCCCCGAGCTTCTGCACCTCCGCGAAGACCCTGTTCGCGACGGCGCGATCGTCGTAGCCGAGGACGATGAGTTCGGACATACGGCTCTCCTCCTGTGTCAGTCCTGGCGTCAGTACCGCTGTGCCTTGGTGAGCCTCGGGGTCAGCACCGGCTCGGGGGGCTGCCGGCTGATCACCAACGGCTGTTGGCGTTCGCCCGGTTCGAGATCCTCCACGCCGACGAACTGCGTCTCGACGACCTTGCCCGAGGGGTCGAGGAAGTCGACCTGCACGGCGTAGGAGGCTTCCTCGTCCGTCGTGTTGGTGATGTTCAGGACGACCGTCAGTACGCCGCCGGTGTCCGCACGGGGCTTGCCGGTCATCGCGACCTCGTTCAGCGCGTTGCCCGGGGCCTTCACGTCCTTCAGCTCGTCCTCGGCCTCCTGGCGCCTGCGCTCGATCTCCGCGCCGATGGACGCCTTGCGCTCGGCCTCCCGTGCGGAGGCCGAGGCCGCCGCCGAGGAGGCGGACGCGCGGGCGGATTCGACCGCCGCCGCGCCCGACGAGGCGACGGAGGAGGGCAGTTCGCCCGAGAAGCCGGCCGTGTCGGGGGCCGTGGGGCGTTCGCTGAAGGCGGGGCCGCCGGTGTCGTCGTTCCCGGTGTCGCAGGACACGAGGCCGGCCGCGCCGAGGGCCGTGACGACGACGGCCGCGGCCGCGCTCACCGCCCGTGCGCGGACCGCCCGTCTCGCGCGCGCCGATGTGGGGTTCACAGGATGCGTCCTCTTCTCGTGAGCGTTCGTCGTACGGTCGGTGTGCGGTCTCGGTGGGTTCGTCGTCAGTAGCGCAGGACGCCGGCGATGCGGCCCATGTCGAGCAGGGTGTCGTCGCGGACGAACTGGACCTCGGCGCCGGTGTCGAGGGCCCGCTCGACGATCTCGTCGACCATGTCGTCCCGTGACCCGGGCTCGGAGGGCTCGGCGGGTTCCAGATGGCCGCCCTCGTCGCGTACGACGGTCCGGTAGTGGTCCTCGACGGCGAGCAGCCGGATCCGGCCCTCCTTCACGGCCTGCCACACCTCGTCGATGCCGCCGGCGAACTCGCGGCGTCCCCGCGCGGCGTCGAGCTCGGCCAGGACGGTGGTCGCCGCGGCGTTCTCGCGGGCGATGCGGGCGGGCTCGACGGCCTCCTGGACCGCGGTGGCCGGACCCTTCGCGAGCCCTCCGTGGTGGACGGGTGTCGCGCCCGGCTGGAGCGGTCCGGTGTCCTCGAGGAGCGCGAGGGCGGCGGGTTCACCGATCACGTACAGCGGGCGCGGCGCCGAGGCGAGGACCGCGCGCAGGGCCGTGTGCGCCTCGCGCAGGAACTGGCGGGTGGCCTCGTCCTGGAAGGTGCTGGGCAGGTCGCCGATGCGCTCCTTGCGCTCCGCGTCCGGGTCTTCGAGGCTGCGGGTGAGCGGGAAGCCGTCCCCGGTGTGCTCGGTGACCCGCTCGGGGCTGCCGCTCCACAGCGAGACGCGGTCGGCCGAGACCGCGAGCGCCCAGGAGGGCTGCTCGGCGGCCTGGGCGGCGACGAGGTTCCGGGTGAGGAAGGTGTCGGCGATGACGACGCGCTCGGGAACCGAGCGGGCCACCTTCCACACGTAGTGCTCCCCCGGGGCCACGAAGATGACCAGGCCGTCCTCGGCATGCGCGAGGTCGGCCTCGGCCACCGCACGGCTCAGCTGGTCCACGACGTCGGCACGCCGTTCGCGGGTCACCGCCGGGTCGTCCTGGATCGCCTTCTCCGCCGCGGCCACGAGGTTGCGGAGCCGTACGGGGTCCTGGGTGTTGTCCGGCTCACGGCGGTGGGTGGGCATCACGAGGGACAGGGCGGGGTACGGGCGGGGCTGTCGCAGCTTCGCGAGTACGTCGCTGCTGAGCGCGGGGTCCATGAGGAAGCCTTCCTGACGAATTCCGGCGGTACCGCGGTGGGGCGGCCGGCTACTGGGGGCCGGCGAGCTGCTCGGCCAGTTCCTTCTCGTCCTCGTCGCTGAGCGAGGTCTTGAGGACGGTTCCGCCGTGGGGCCGCATGGCCACGGTGAACTTGTCGTCGGTGACCTTCGAGGCCATGATCACGACGGCGGCCGAACCGGGCTTGAGGAGGTCCTCCACCTGCTGGCGGAACCGGTCGTCGACGCCGGACTTGCTGATCTTCCCGACGAGGCCGCCGAGGGCGGCTCCGGTCAGGAGTCCCACACCGGGGAGCAGGAAGAGCAGGCCGAAGATGGCTCCCCACACGGCACCGGAGGTGGCGGAGACACCGACGACGCGGCTGTCGGTGTCGACGTGGGTGCTGCCGTCGGCGTCGACGGAGACGATCGCGAGTCCGTTGAGATGCACGACGTAGTCGCGTTGCAGCTCCTGCACCGTGTCGTACGCCTGCCCGGCCACCCGGGGGTCGTCGTATCCGATGACGATGAGCTCAGCCATTCCCGCCTCCTGGGAGAAGGGGCCATGAAGTGTCATCGTGTCCCGATATGTCCACCCTCGCGACTCGGTGTTCCCCTCAACGGGCGTAGGGGATTCACCAGGGCGCACAGCCCCGCGACCCGGCGGCCGGCGGCGGTGGGGGCACCTCCCGCGCCCGAAGGGCTACGGGAGGGCATGCCGACCGACGACGACGCGGCCGGGGGCGCCCCTGCTCGAAGAGCTCGGGGGAGCGGAGCCAGACGCCGCGAGCCCGGCCTGACCGAAAATCCCCCTACGGCCGGTTCAGCGAGGCCAGCTCCACATCGACGGCTTCCCGCAGCAGCGTGCGCGCGTGGTCGATCGCGATGCCGCCGCTCAGCCAGCGCATGCTCAGGCCCTCCAGGAGGGCGGTGAGCCGTTCCGCGGCGGCGGCGAGCGTGGCCGCGGGCGCCATCGGCTGCACCTGACCCAGGAGCGCGGCCACTTCCTGCACCCAGATCAGGGTCGCCCGCGCGAGGTCCTCGCGCAGGACCGGGTCGAAGACGGCACTCGCCCGCAGCTCGCCCCAGGCCGAGCTGTTCTCCCGCACCTCCGGCGTGTCCTGGAGTTCCAGGAGGAGGACCTCGTCGAGCTCCTCGCGGGCGCTGAGGGGCTCCTCAGCGGGGTCGCGCTGCGTGGTGTACCGCTCGGCGCGGTCGTTGATGAACTCGAGCGTGTGCCGCAGGATCCCGGTCCGGTCCTTGAAGTGGTAGTAGATCAGGCCGGTGGAGACCCCGGCCTCCGCGGCGAGCTCCTCCACGCGCAGGCCGCGCACTCCGCGCCGGGCGATCACCCGGGCGGCCGCTTCCAGGATCTGAGTACTGCGAGACGACATGCCCCGAACCCTATCCGCTCCCTTCTTCCGGCCGTCCGGCCGTGGTCCGCGGGCCGGGGAGGCACTGTCTCTCGCCGGCCGATCGCATCATTGACCGAATTTTCAGCCCGCAGGGACCAAGAGCTGCGCGACCGGGGCCCCGCATGCGGCGCCGCCAGGATAGACCCGGGCACGCCCTGGTCGGCATACGCTTGACTGAAAATCCAGTCAGTGCCAGAGTGACGCCACGGCCCACCCCCACTCACGTCCGGGTACTCCGACCGTCTCCGCACGCCGGTCACCCGTGTGAAGCCCAGGCCCGCGAATCCGCCGCGCCGCGCGCGTTTCGTCACGATCCGTCCGCCGCCGCTGGATAGTCTCGCCAGCCCATGATCGGAGCACAGCGTGTCCCACCCCTCTCCCACCCGCCGCACGACCCTGCGCGCCTTCGCCGGCATCAGTGGTGCCCTCGCCTTCGGCGCCGCGGCCTGCGGCCCCGGTGACTCCACGTCGGCCGGTGCCACCGGCGCCTCCACCCGCCCGGTGACCGGCTCGGCCCGCCCCGCCTCCGAGGGCGGCGCGCGCCGCTTCGGCGCCGAGTGGGACAGCCACACCCGCACGTTCATGTCGTGGCCCGCGCTCGCCTCCGTCTGGGGGGACGACCTGCCCTACGTGCGCGAGGACATCGCCCGTATCGCCCGTGCCGTCGCCGGGTACGAGGCCGTCGTCATGATGGCCCGGCCGGCCCAGGTCGCCGCGGCCCAGCGCGCGTGCGGCTCGGAGGTCGAGGTCATCGCGATGCCGGTCGACGACCTGTGGGCCCGTGACACCGTGCCGGTCTTCGTGGAGGACGGCGACGAGCTCATCGGGGTGGACTTCAACTTCAACGGCTGGGGCAACAAGCAGGAGCACACCAACGACTCCCAGGTGGGCCGACTGCTGCTCCGCAAGTACGGCATCCCCCGCGAGGTGGCTCCCCTCGTCGCCGAGGGCGGCTCCTTCGAAACCGACGGCGAGGGCACCCTCCTCGTCACCGAGAGCTCGATCGTCAACGACAACCGCAACCGGGGGAAGACCCGGGACGAGATCGAGGACGAGCTGATCGAGACGCTCGGCGTCGAGAAGGTCGTCTGGCTGGCGGGCGTCCGCGGCGAGGACATCACCGACGCGCACGTGGACAGCCTCGTCCGGTTCACCGCCCCCGGCGTGGTCCTCCTGGACCAGGCGTTCCCCGGCTCTCCCCCGGACTCCTGGTCCCGCTCGGCCGACCAGGCCCGCTCGGTCCTGGAGAAGGCGACCGACGCGCGGGGCCGGCGCTTCGAGATCATCGACCTGCCGCAGCCCGACCTCGACCGGATCACCGGCGAGGGCGACGACTTCGTGTCGACGTACGCCAACTTCTACGTCGCCAACGGCTCGGTCTTCATGCCCAGGTTCGGTGACCGGGCGGCCGACGACCGCGCCCGGGGCATCCTCCAGGAGCAGTTCCCCAAGCGGGACGTCGTGCAGGTGCAGATCGACACCATCGCGTCCGGTGGCGGCGGCATCCACTGCGCGACCCACGACCAGCCGGGCAAGCCCGCCGCCTGACCGCCCGCCCCCTTCGCCACCTCTTCCCTCGCCCTCTTCCTTCCTCCCCTCTTCCCTCTCCCCTCTTCCCTCTTCCCTCTGGAGCACGTGCGTGTCCGTCAAGCGACGTCAACCACGGTCCCCCGGCGGGCCGCTGAGCGTGGGACTCGTACTCCTGGCCGTCGCGGCGGCCGCTCTCTGCGGGCTCTGGCTCCAGTTCGGCGAGCGCCAGGACCTGGACACCCGCTACACCGCCGGAGGCCAGGCTCCCGACCGGATCGACATCGACGCCTCCGTGCAGCGCGTCGACGCCGGCGGCCAGGAGCTGGTCCTGCGGGTCCTCGTCACTCCCCGCGGCGAGCTCGCGGAGGCGGGCGGCATCTCTCCCGCCGAGAACCTGACGCTCCAGACCTCGTCGTCCGTACGCGGGGACCTCACGTTCCCGGCCCACAGCCGGATCGCGACCGTCGACGTGCCCGTCACGCTGACCGGCGGCCCGATCACGGACTATCCGTTCGACGCGTACGAGACGGACATGGAGTTCGGCGCCGTACAGGGCGGCGAGAGCGTCCCCGTACACATGACGCTCACCAACCGGGACGCCCTGTTCTCCCTCGCCGTCGACACCTCGGAGATCAAGGGTGCGGCCGTGTTCTCGGCGGAGGTGGCCCGCTCCCGCAGCGTGCTCGTCTTCTCCGTGTTCATGATGCTGGCGATGTGGGCGCTCGCCGTCGCCGTCCTCATGGGCGGCCGGCACCTCGTGCGGCGGCGCATGGGGCTGACCTGGCCGGCGCTCGGCTGGATGGCGGCCACGCTGTTCGCCCTGGCCGCCTTCCGGAACACCGCCCCGGGGGCGCCTCCCATCGGCAGCCTCCTCGACTACCTGGCGTTCTTCTGGGCCGAGACGCTCATCGCGTTCTGCGTGGTCGTGGTGGTCGTCCGGGCCGTACGGGCGGAGGACCCGCCACCACCGCGCGGCGCGTCCGGCTCCTGACGCGAAGCCGGACGTGGGCAGCCTGTGCCGGCCGTCCCGTGACGCGGCCGGACGGCGCCGCCGTCTGCCCCACACGGGCGGGTCTCGCGCGGTCTGCGGAGTGTTCGCACCGGGTCGCCCACCCGCCCGGACATAGTGCGGGGCATGACGCACACCCCCCTGTCCCCGCGCACGCGCACGCGTGCGCGATCCCGCAGAGCTCTGCTCTGCGCAGCCCTCCTCGCCCTCACCGTCCAGACGACGGCCGTGGCACCCGCGCTCGCCGGGGGTCCCGGCGGCCGCGGCGGGTCCGACTGCGTGCGGACCGAGGGCCACCTCGACGGGAAGGCCCGCAAGGTCCTGGACATCACCCGCAAGGCCAAGAAGGACCTCCGGCTGAACGCCGTGCAGGTGCGGGTCACGGTCGACGGGCGCGAGGTCCTCACGGACGCGCTCGGCGAGTCCATGACCGGCGTCCCGGCCGAGCCGGGCATGCACTTCCGCGCCGGCTCCGTGGCCTTCGCCCACATCTCGACGGCCCTCCTCAAGCTGGTCGAGGAGCGGCGGGTCCGGCTCGACGACACCGTGGAGCGCTGGCTGCCCGACCTGCCCAAGGCGAACCGGATCACCCTGCGCATGCTGGCGTCCAACACCACGGGCCTCCACGACTACGTCACCGACCCGGAGTTCCTGAAGGAACTGGAGGCCCACCCCTTCCGGGCGTGGACCCCCGAGCAGCTGGTCGCGTATCCGCTCCGCCACTCCTTCTGGTACGAGCCGGGCACGAGCTGGAGCTACTCCCACGCCAACTACGTCTACCTGATCGAGGCGCTCGAGAAGATCACCGGGGTACGGATCGACCGCCTGGTGAGGGAGAAGGTCACGGGGCCGCTGGAGCTCAGGAACACGCAGAACAACTTCACGCCCGAGATCCCGCGCCCCGTCCTGCACGCCTTCACCTCGGACCGCGGCCTCTACGAGGAGTCCACGTTCTGGAACCCGTCGTGGACCACCGCGCCCGGGGCTGTGATCACCACCGACATCTGTGACCTGGCGCGCTCGGCGCAGGCCATCGGCAGCGGCGAGCTCCTCTCGCCCCGCTCGTACCGCACTCTGCTCAACCCGGGCACGGTCGGACTCGGCGGCGGGACGGCGACCTGTCCCGCGACGATCTGTCTGAAGCAGACCGAGGCGGCGCACTTCGGTCTCGGCGTCATCGTGGTCAACGGCTGGATCCTGCAGAACCCGTCGTTCTCGGGTTACGCGGCCATCCAGGCGTACCTTCCCTCCAAGCGTCTCGCCATCGCGGTCTCGGCGACCAAGACGGCGACCACGCCCGACGGCAACCAGGCCGAGGTGGTCGCCGAGCGGATCGCGGCCGCGCTCGCCCCGGGGGACCCGCTCGCGATCGGCTGATCCCCGGACCGCGCCGCCCGGACCGAGGCTCCGCCGCCCACCGGCGGAGCCTCACGGCCGCGGCCCTTCGAGCACGGCGACCGATCTGAGTAGCGGTACTCATGGCCCGGAGCGGGGCCGGGCGGGACCATGGCGCCAGGGTGTGAACGGGCTCGGAGGGGGCGGCATGAACAAGGTCGTGGGTGTGTTCGTGGCTGCGGGTCTCGCGGTCGGCGCGCTGGTTCTGGCGTACGCGGTGGGGGTGCCGCCCGGCACGGTGCTCGCCGTGGGAGCGGGTGCCCTCGGACTGCTCTGGCTCCTGCTGCTCCTCACCGCTCCGTGGAACCTGTACTTCCGCGCGCACGCGGTCCTCGCCGAGATCGCGCTCAGCCGGGAGAAGGGCATCGTCGTCTCCGAGGAGCGGGACACCGAGGCACGGCGCATCGCGCGCGTGATGCTGCGGGCCGCGGTCGCCGGGCACGTGGTGACGGCCGGCGTGGCGCTCGCCGTGGCCGCGGCGACCGGCCGCGAGGCGGGCTACTGGTTCGCAGGGTTCTTCCTGCTCAGTACGTTCTTCAGACCGGCCGGGGCGTACTTCGGCCAGCTGCGGCGGAGGCTCGGCGTCCTGCTCAGGGACGTGACGTTCCCGCGTGACGACGTGGTGGCGCTGACCGGGCGGGTCGCCGCCCTGGAGAGCGGGGCCTCGGTCCTCGACAGCAAGGCGGAGGAGCAGTACCGGGCCCTTGCCGAGCTGCGCCGTACGGTGGATGCCGTCGCGCTCTCCTCGCATCAGCGGGCCGACGAGACCGACCGGAGGATCGCCGCGCTGGCGCGGGAGTTCGAGTCGACGGTGAACCGCCTCACCGACAACGAGGAGATCATCACCGGCCTGAAGGCCTTCCTGCGCCTGCTGCGGGCCACCGACGTCGCCGGAGGCTCCGCCGCTTCGTGACGTCGCGGCCTCGCTCGACGGTCCGGCTCGGCCCCGGCACCGGCTCGGCCCCGGCACCGGCTCGGCGCCGGCGCCCGCTCTGCACCGGCACCGCACCGCACCACGCGCGCGTACCCGCGGTTCTCACACCGCGCCCGGCGCCGCTGTGTGACCGGTGTTACGGACCAAGATCCGCCGGGTTGACACAGGTGTAACGGTCATTTCGTACGGTCGGGGCTCGAACGGTTCCACAGAGAGGCGCCCCGGTGACCCGACAGGACACGCCGACCCCCCGGGCCGGTACGGCCGGTCCGCCCGACCAGGTGCGGACCGTCTGCTCGTACTGCGGCGTGGGGTGCGGCATGCTCCTCGACATCGGCACCGGGCCCGACGGGCGCCGTACCGTCCTCAAGGCGACGGGCGACAAGGACCACCCCGCGAACCGGGGACGCCTGTGCACCAAGGGCGCCACCACCGCCGATCTGCTCGCCGCCCCCGGACGCCTGGCCACCGCGCTCGTACGGGAGGAGCGCGGTGGCGATCCCGTCCCGGCCGACACCGACCGGGCCCTCACCGAGACCGCCCGCCGGCTGCGCGCGATCGTGGACGAGCACGGGCCCGACGCCTTCGCGCTCTACGTCTCCGGCCAGATGAGCCTGGAGGCCCAGTACCTCGCCAACAAGCTCGCCAAGGGCTTCATCGGCACCAACCAGATCGAGTCCAACTCGCGGCTCTGCATGGCGAGCGCGGGCACCGGCTACAAACTGTCCCTCGGCGCCGACGGCCCGCCCGGCTCGTACGACGACCTCGACCGGGCCGATGTCTTCCTCGTCATCGGCTCCAACATGGCCGACTGCCACCCCATCCTGTTCCTCCGCATGATGGAGCGGGTCAAGGCCGGGGCGAAGCTGATCGTCGTCGACCCCCGCCGCACCGCCACCGCCGACAAGGCCGACCTCTTCCTGCGGATCAAGCCCGGCACCGACCTCGCGCTGCTCAACGGGCTTCTGCACCTGCTGCACGAGAACGGCCACACCGACCCCGGTTTCGTCGCCGCGCACACCGAGGGCTGGGAGGCGATGCCCCCGTTCCTCGCCGACTATCCGCCCGCCGCCGTCGCCCGTGTCACCGGGATACCCGAGGCCGACATCCGTACCGCCGCCGAGTGGATCGGCACGGCGGGCGAATGGACCAGCTGCTGGACCATGGGCCTCAACCAGTCCACCCACGGCACCTGGAACACCAACGCCCTGGTCAACCTGCATCTGGCGACCGGAGCGATCTGCCGCCCCGGCTCGGGCCCCTTCTCCCTGACCGGCCAGCCCAACGCGATGGGCGGCCGCGAGATGGGCTACATGGGCCCCGGGCTCCCCGGCCAGCGCTCGGTCCTGGTCGCCGAGGACCGGGCCTTCACCGAGGAACTCTGGGACCTCCCGCCCGGCACGCTCCGCGAGGACGGCTCCGGGCAGGGCACCGTCGACCTCTTCCGGCGCATGGCGGACGGCGAGATCAAGGCCTGCTGGATCATCTGCACCAACCCGGTCGCCTCCGTAGGCAACCGCGGCACCGTCGTCGAGGGCCTGCGCGCCGCCGAACTCGTCATCACCCAGGACGCGTTCGCCGACACCGAGACCAACGCGTACGCGGACGTCGTCCTGCCCGCCGCCCTGTGGACCGAGACCGAGGGCGTACTGATCAACAGCGAGCGCAGCCTCACCCTCACCCGGCCGGCCGTCGACCCGCCCGGAGAAGCGCTCGCCGACTGGCGCATCATCGCCCGTATCGCGTGCGCGATGGGGTACGAGAAGGCGTTCTCGTACGACAGCGCCGAGGAGATCTTCGAGGAGATCAGGCGCGCCGGGAACCCCAGGACCGGCTACGACCTGAGCGGAGTGTCGTACGAGCGACTGCGTGGCACCCCCGTCCAGTGGCCGGCCGCGAGCGGAGGTCCGGCACGGAACCCGATCCGGTACGTGGAGGGGAACGGCGACGGGCGAGGGAAGGGACCCGTCTTCCCGACCGCGAGCGGCCGGGCCGTCTTCCACGCCCGGCCGCACATCGACCCCGCCGAAATGCCCGACGACACCTATCCGTTCGTTCTCAACACCGGGCGTCTGCAGCACCAGTGGCACACCCTCACCAAGACCGGAAGGGTTCCCAAGCTCAACAGGCTCAACCCGGCGCCGTTCGTCGAACTGCACCCAGAGGACGCCGCGCGGCTCGGCATCGCGCAGGGCGACCCCGTGGAGATCGCCTCGCGGCGCGGGAAGGCCGTGCTGCCCGCCGTGGTCACCGACCGGGTGGCGCCGGGGAGTTGCTTCGCGCCGTTCCACTGGAACGACCTCTTCGGCGCTGACCTGTGTGTCAACGCCGTGACCAACGACGCCGTCGACCCGCTCTCCTTCCAGCCCGAGCTGAA
Organism: Streptomyces sp. CB02980; assembly: GCF_014451325.2. Taxonomy (GTDB): domain Bacteria; phylum Actinomycetota; class Actinomycetes; order Streptomycetales; family Streptomycetaceae; genus Streptomyces. Next base: position 112,956 of record NZ_JACSCH020000002.1, read on the forward strand.
GGTCTGCGCGGTGGCGCTGGCGAAGGCCGCGGTCCCGGCGCGGACGAACTCCGCGGTCCCGGCGTCGGCCGCGCAGGCCCCGGTGGTCCCCGTGGTCCCCGTGGTCCCGAAGGTGGTCATCCCGAGCGGCGGCCCGCCGCCCGGTCCCGCGGCCGCCTTCGGCCTCGACCCCACCCCGCCCCCCGTCCTCTCCGCCGAAGAACGGCAGTACCTCGTCGGTTTCCTCGCCGGTCTGGAGTCGGGCGCACCAGGGGTGCCCGTCCTGCCGCCCGGCGCACCCTTCCGGGAGGATCACGCGCAGTGGGTGAACGGGGTGCTGGCCGGCCTGTACTCCCGCGCGCCGCAGGCCGCTCCCGCCGGTGGCGCGGGCGCGGCGGGACGCGAGGTCGTCGTGCTGTGGGCCTCCCAGACCGGCAACGCCGAGGACTTCGCGGCCGCCGCAGCCGAGCGGCTCCTGTCCGCGGGGCACCGGGCCGCGCTCGCGGGCATGGACCAGACCGACCTCACGGCGCTGCCGCCCGCCGCCGACCTGCTGCTGATCACCAGCACGTTCGGCGACGGGGACGCGCCGGACAACGGCTCCGGCTTCTGGGACGCGCTGGCCGCGCCCGACACCCCGCGCCTCGACGGCCGCCGCTATGCCGTACTCGCCCTCGGGGACTCCTCGTACGGCGACTTCTGCGGGCACGGGCGGCGTCTGGACCAGCGCCTGGACGAGCTCGGGGGCGTCCGTCTGGCACCCCGTACCGACTGCGAACCGGACTACGAGACCTCTGCCCTCGCCTGGCTCGACCAGGTCCTGGCCGGGCTGTCCGACGAGCCGAAGGCACTGTCCACGGCACCCGCCTACGCCCCGGCGGCCGTCTCCGCGTCTTCTCCCGCACCGGCCACGGCCCGTCGCTCCGGCCCGGTCGCCACCCCCGCCCGGCTCGTCGGCAACCGGCTGCTCAGCCTGCCGGGCGCGGGCAAGGAGGTCCGGCGGTTCACCTTCGACACCAGCGAGAACGGGGCGCCGCTCGGCTACGAGAGTGGCGACGCGCTCGGCGTCCATCCGGTCAACTGCCCGGAGCTCGTGGCCGAATGGCTGGCCGTCACCGGTCTCGACGCGGACTCCCCCGTGGACCTGCCCGGCCAGGGCCCGGTGCCCTTCGGCGAGGCCCTCCACCGCCACCTCGACATCACCCGAGCCACGCCCGCGCTCCTCGGCTTCGTCACCGAGCGGACCGGCGACCGCGATCTCAAGCGACTCCTCCGTCCCGACAACAAGGACGGGCTCGCCCAGTGGACATGGGGCCGGCAGGCCGTGGACATCCTCGCCGAGCACCCCGTGCGCGCCTCCGCGCAGGAGTGGGCCGAGCTCCTGGGCCGCCTCAGGCCGCGCCTGTACTCGATCTCCTCGAGTCCGCTCACCGACCCCCATCAGGTGTCCCTGACCGTCTCCGTGGTCCGCTACGAGAACCGTCGCGGGCACCCCCGCAAGGGCGTCTGCTCGCCGTTCCTCGCCGACGCCGAACCCGGCGCCCCCGTCCCCGTGCACGTCCAGCGCGCCCCGCACTTCCGGCCTCCCGCCGACCCCTCGACCCCGATGGTGATGGTGGGACCGGGCACGGGTGTGGCGCCGTTCCTCGGCTTCCTCGACGAGCGCCGGGCGCTCGGCCACCGGGCCCCGAACTGGCTCTTCTTCGGCGAGCAGCACCGCGCCACGGACTTCTACTACGAGGAGGAGCTCGCTGCCCTCCTCGCCGACGGCACCCTCGACCGCCTCGACACGGCCTTCTCCCGCGACCAGCGCGCCAAGGTCTACGTCCAGGACCGGATGCGCGAGCAGGGGCCGCAGCTGTGGTCATGGCTCCAGTCCGGCGCGCACTTCTACGTCTGCGGTGACGCGGCCCGGATGGCGAAGGACGTCGACCGTGCGCTGCGCGACATCGCCGTGACGCACGGCGGGCTCGACGAGGAGTCGGCGGGGGTGTACGTCAAGCAACTGGCCGCCGACAAGCGGTACGTGCGAGACGTGTACTGAGAGGTGAACCGAGCCGTGGACCGAGGCCCACGGTTCGGGAGACGAACGGGCTCACCCGCCGTCGGCCGCCCGGCGCTCCGCAGCCGTCCGCGCCCCCCGGTCCGTCAGCCAGCCGACGACCTCGTCCGCCTTCTCGGCGCGGGCGATGTCGAGCGGGGTGAGGTCGTCCCAGCCGATCCGGTCGATGTCCGCACCGGATTCCAGGAGCCGTACGGCGACGGCGAGCCGGCCGCCCTGGCAGGCACCCCAGAACGCCTGGTCGATCTCCTCGGGCGAGGGGGCGGGGTCGGCGGCGAGGCGGAACTCCACGAGGTCGAGGAGGCCGAGGGTCGCGGCGTCCTGGAAGGTGGGGCGGGCGCCGAGTGCGAGCAGCCGACGGGCCGCGCGCCACTGTCCGAAGGCGCGGGCGTCGGCCAGCGGCGTACCGCCGGCGATGACCGCTCCGTCGGCCTCGATGTCGGCTCCGGCGGCGACGAGCGCGTCGATCATCGGGACGTCGTCGTTGCTCGCCGCCCAGTGCAGGGGGGTCTCCCGGTGGGCTCCGGTGAAGCGGGCGGCCGGGTCGGCCCCGGCCTCGACCAGGACGGCGACGGTCTCCGGGCCGCGCGGCCGGTGTCCTGGCCAGTCGGTGGCGAGGTGCAGCAGGCTCCGGCCGCCGGGCCCGCAGCCCTCCCGGTCCTCGACGACCCGGGCGCCGGCCAGGCCGGGGTGCTCGGCGAGCAGCCCGCGCAGGGCGTCGAGGTCGCCGGTGACGATGGCCGCGGTGACGGCGACGGCCACCGGATCCTGGGAGCTGAGCGTACGTGGATTCGGCATGCCGCCAGGGTGCCGCACCGGGGAGGGCGGCGCACGGACCGGGCCCGAGGCGGGGCGCACGGACCGGCCCCGACCTGCACGTCCGCGTCCGGAGGCGGCGCGCACCGGCCCGACCTGCGGTCCCGTGCCCGGGGTGGTACGGGGGTCCGGCCGGAGCCGGTTCACCCGCTTGCCGGTCCCCAGCTTGACGCTAATGTCGATGTATAGGCGACATGTGCCTCCTGCGTCCCGCACTCATCAGGCGGCGGGAAGGCGGAGTACGGAAGGAGCCTCCCATGACCCGTACATTGCGGGGCGCGATAGCCCTGGCCGGAGCCACCGCCCTCTGCCTGGGCGCCGTGGCGACCAGCGGGGCCGTCCAGCCGGGCGCGGAGTCGGCACGGCAGGACGTGAGGATCGGCCTGCTGCTGCCGGAGAGCAAGACCACGCGGTACGAGAAGTTCGACCGGCCGTACATCGAGGCCAAGATCAGGGAACTGGCGCCCGACGCCCAGATCGACTACTACAACGCCGCCGAGAGCGCCACCACCCAGCAGCAACAGGTGAACACCGCGCTCGCCAAGGGCGACAAGGTCCTGATCCTGGACGCCGTGGACGCCAAGTCGATCCAGTCCTCCGTGCAGAAGGCCCATGACGCGGGCGTGAAGGTCGTCGCGTACGACCGCCTCGCGCAGGGCCCGGTCGACTCGTACGTCTCGTACGACAACCGCAAGGTGGGTGAGCTGCAGGGCAAGGCCCTCCTGGACGCGCTCGGCGACAAGGCCGCGAGCGGCCAGATCGTGATGCACAACGGGTCGCCGACCGACCCGAACGCGGCGGAGTTCAAGGCCGGCGCGCACTCGGTCCTGGACGGCAAGGTCAAGATCGGCAAGGAGTACGACACGCCGAACTGGGACCCGAACAACGCCAACCAGCAGATGTCCGGCGCGATCAGCGCCCTGGGCAAGGACAACATCGTCGGTGTCTACTCGGCCAACGACGGACTGGCGGCCGGTATCGCCACCGCGCTGAAGTCGGCGGGCATCAACGTGCCGCTGACCGGCCAGGACGCCCAGCTCGACGCGATCCAGCGGATCCTGCTCGGCACCCAGACGATCACCGTCATGAAGCCGTACAAGCCGGAGGCCGACATCGCGGCCACGATGGCGGTCGACTTCGCCGAGGGCAAGCCGCTGCCGTCCGATCTGGTACCCACCACCGTCACCAGCGGCAGTGGCCAGAAGGTCCCGGCCAACCTGCTCACGCCGGTCGTGGTCGACAAGACCAACATCAAGGACACCGTCGTGAAGGACGGCCTGTACACGGTTCAGGAGATCTGCACGCCGACGTACGCCGCTGCCTGCAAGGAGGCCGGCCTCCAGTAGCGGTACGGCGTTTCCGTCCCGGGCGCTTCGGCCCGGGACGTCCCGCCCGGGCGACTGCGTCCCGGCGGGGCCCGGTCCCGCGCGAGCGGGCGAGCGGAGGAGGCGGTTCCTTTGCCGGAGCCACCCGTGCTCTCACTGCGGGGGATCTCCAAGCGGTTCGGCGCGGTCCAGGCGCTGAAGGACTTCGACCTGGACGTGCACCCCGGTGAGGTGGTCGCGCTGGTCGGCGACAACGGCGCCGGCAAGTCGACCGCCGTCAAGTCGATCGCCGGGGTGAACCCGCCCGACGAGGGCGTCATCACCTGGGAGGGGAAGCCGGTCAGCATCAACCGGCCGCACGACGCCCAGAACCTCGGAATCGCCACCGTCTACCAGGACCTGGCGCTGTGCGACAACCTCGACGTGGTCGCCAACCTGTTCCTCGGCCGGGAGCTGCGGCGCTTCGGCGTGCTCGACGAGGTCCGCATGGACCAGCGTGCGCGCGAGCTGCTCGACACCCTGTCCATCCGCATCCCGAGTGTCCGCATCCCCGTCGCCTCCCTCTCCGGCGGTCAGCGCCAGACGGTGGCGATCGCCCGCTCGCTGATCGGCGCGCCGAAGGTCGTCATCCTGGACGAGCCCACCGCCGCCCTGGGCGTGGAGCAGACGGCCGAGGTCCTCGACCTGGTCGAGCGGCTCCGCGAGCAGGGCCTCGGCACCATCCTGATCAGCCACAACATGGTGGACGTGATGGCGGTCGCCGACCGGATCGCGGTGATGCGCCTCGGCCGGAACAACGGCTTCTTCGACAAGCGCTCGACGACCACCGAGGAGATCATCTCCGCGATCACGGGGGCCACCGACAGCGCGGTCACCCGCCGCCAGGCCCGTAAGCGGGAGCAGGAGGAGGAGCGATGAGACGCGACCGAGGCCGCGGCCCCTCCGGCGCCGACGACGCCGGCCAGGAACCGGCACCGGGTGCCGTGCCCGCCGTCGACACCCGTCTCCTCGTCCGCGAGGAGGGCATCAAGGGGTACCTCGGCGAGTTCCGGCGCAAGATGCGCAGCGGCGAACTGGGTTCGCTGCCCGTCGTGCTCGCCGTGATCATCATCTGGACGGTCTTCGGCAGCCTGAACAGCACGTTCCTCTCGGCCCAGAACCTGTCCGACCTCAGCCAGCAGATCGTCGGCACGGGCATGATCGCGGTCGGGATCGTCTTCGTCCTGCTGCTCGGCGAGATCGACCTCTCCGTCGGCTCGGTCAGCGGTCTGTGCGCCGCGATCTTCGCCGTGCTCAACGTCCTGAACGGCATGAACGAGTGGCTCGCGCTGCTCGTCGCCATCGCGGGCGGCGCCGCCGTCGGGCTCATCCAGGGGTTCTTCTTTGCGAAAGTCGGCGTACCGGCGTTCGTGGTGACCCTGGCGGGAAACCTCGCCTGGAACGGACTCATGCTCCAGGTGCTCGGCAGCAGCGGCACGGTCAACATCCCGAGCGAGAGCATCGTGTCCAAGCTGTACTCGACGATCTACCACAGCCCGGCGGCCGCCTATGTGACGGCCGCCGTCGGAGTCGGGCTGTTCCTGACGGCCTCGCTCCTGGACGCCGGGCGCCGCCGGAGGGCCCGGGTGCCGTTCCGTCCGATCGCCGAGATCGTCCTGCGGACCGTCGTGATCGCGGCCCTCGCGTTCGCCACGGCGTACATCCTCAACCAGTACCAGGGTCTGCCGCTGGCCCTGCTGATCTTCCTGATCGTGCTGGTGCTGCTGGACTTCGTGCTCCGGCGCACCACGTACGGCCGCCGGATCTTCGCGGTGGGCGGCAACATCGAGGGCGCGCGCAGGGCGGGCATCAGCGTGCCGTTCGTCCGGATGTCCGTCTTCTCGATCGCCGGGACCATGGCGGCGGTCGGCGGCATCTTCCTCGCCGGGCAGATCCAGTCCGCGAGCCAGACCTCCGGCGGCGGCAACCTCCTGATGAACGTGATCGCCGCGGCCGTCATCGGCGGTACGAGCCTCTTCGGCGGCCGCGGCACCGTCTGGTCGGCGCTGCTCGGTGCGCTGGTGATCGGCTCCATCCAGTCGGGCATGAACATCATGGGCGTGAGCAACGCCGTCCAGTTCATGATCACGGGTTCGGTCCTGCTGGCCGCCGTGGTCGTGGACTCCCTGTCCCGCCGCACCCAGAAGGCGGCGGGCAGGGCGTGACCGGTCGGGTGTGGCCGGCTCGCGTGGGGCCGGTGCGCGTGGGGCCGGTCCGCGTGGGGCCGGTCCGCGTGGGGCCGGTCCGCGTGGGGCCGGTCCGCGCGTGATTCAGGGCCCGTCGGTGTCCTGGGTGCCGGGGCCGATCCTCAGCTCGAAGTCGCCGTCGTACTGCTCGTGGCCGGCGATCACGGCGAGTTCGACGACCTCCACGCCCACCTCGCCGCGGACGATCAGCGGGTCCTTGCGGAGGTCCCGCATCAGGGCCACGCACATGCCGATCATCACCAGGACGAACGGTGCCGCCACCAGGATCGTGAGGTTCTGCAGGCCCGCGAGGGCGTCGCCCTGGCCGTCGCCGATGAGGAGCATGATGGCGGCGACCGCGCCGGTCACGACGCCCCAGAACACCACGACGGGGCGGGTGGGTTCGAAGGCGCCGCGCTGGGAGAGCGTGCCCATGACGATCGAGGCGGCGTCCGCGCCCGACACGAAGAAGATCCCGACGAGGACCATCACGAGCAGGCTCATGGTGCCGGTGAGCGGGAACTCCTGGAGCACACCGAAGAGTTGCCCCTCCGGGGTCGACTCGCCCGCCAGATCGCCCTGTTCCCTGAGCTTCATCGCCGTGCCGCCGAAGACGGCGAACCACACCAGGCTGACGGTGCTGGGCACCAGGATGACGCCGCCGACGAACTGGCGGATGGTGCGGCCCCGGCTGATCCGGGCGATGAACATGCCGACGAAGGGCGTCCAGGAGATCCACCAGGCCCAGTAGAAGACGGTCCAACTGCCCAGCCAGTCATGGATCTCCGCACCGCTGGTCGCCTCCGTGCGGCCGGCGAGCTGCGGCAGGTCGTCGATGTAGGCGGCGATCGAGGTGGGCAGCAGATCGAGCACGATGATGGTGGGGCCCGCGATGAACACGAACAGGGCGAGCACCCCGGCGAGCACCATGTTGATGTTGGAGAGCCACTGGATGCCCTTCTCCACACCGGACACGGCGGAGAAGACGAAGGCCACGGTCAGTACGGCGATGATGGCGACGAGCAGCCCGGTGCCGGTCTTCTCCATCCAGCCCAGCTCCTCGAAGCCGCTGCCGATCTGGAGCGCGCCCAGACCGAGCGAGGCGGCGGAGCCGAACAGCGTGGCGAAGATGGCCAGGATGTCGATGACCCGCCCGGGCCCGCCGTACGCCGCCTTCTCACCGATCAGCGGGACGAACACGGCGCTGATGGTCTGCCGGCGGCGCCGCCGGAACGTGGAGTACGCGATGGCGAGACCGACGACCGCGTAGATCGCCCACGGGTGAAGCGTCCAGTGGAAGAGCGTGGTGGCCATGGCGGTCTGCATGCGCTCGGCCGAGTCCACGGGGTGGGTGCCGGGCGGCGGGGTGCCGTAGTGGGCGAGCGGCTCGCTCACCCCGTAGAACATCAGGCCGATCCCCATACCGGCGCTGAACATCATGGCGATCCATGACACCGTCCGGAACTCCGGGCCCTCGCTCTCCTGGCCCAGCGTGATCCGGCCGTAGCGGCTGATGGCCAGCCAGAGCGCGAAGACGACGAAGCCGGACGCGGCCAGCATGAACGCCCAGCCGCCGTTGCGGATGAGCCCGTCGAGGAGGTCGCTCGACGCGTTCTCCAGGCTGTCCGTGGCCGTGGCGCCCCAGACGACGAACGCCACGGTGAGGACGGCGGTGACACCGAACACGATCCGGTCGGTACGGGCGCGATGGTGGTGGTCGGGGCGGCCCGGAAGGTCCGCCGTCACCGGCAGCCCTTCCCGCCCGCCCCGTTCGGCGCCTGTTCGGCGACCGTCCGGCCCCTGATCTTCCTGCGACACAGATGGCACCTTTCACCGGCAAAGCGGTATTTCAACACAAACCTGACGATGTCTCTGTAAGGCATTACCACAGCCGGGGCCGAAGAGTGTGGACCAACAGACCCCGACGGCTTGACCGGTGGCCGTCGGCGGGCCGACGTATCCTCGCCCCGGGCACCCCGAACGGGGGACGGACAGCACGGCGGAGCAGGGAAGAGGTCGGGGCGAGTGACGGACGGACGACGGACCGACTCGACGGCCACGGGCGACGGGACCGCGAGCACGAGCACCGGACCGGGAACGGGCTCAGCCCCCACCCCCGCCGCCACCTCGGCCCCAGCCCCTGCCCCTGCCTCGCCCCCGCTGAGCACGCGCGCGCGTGAGGCGGTCCTTGAACGGATCGTGGACCGGCGGTACGCCCAGGGCGCCCGCCTCGTCGAGCGCGAGGTCGCGGAGGAGCTCGGGATGTCGCGCGTGCCGGTGCGCGAGGCACTGCGCGCCCTGGTCACCGAGGGCCTGCTGGAGCTGCTTCCGCACAGCGGTGTACGCGTCCGGCGCCTGGAACGCGCCGACGTGGAGCACCTGTACGAGGTGTGGGAGCCGCTCACGATCCAGGCATCCCGGCTCGCGGCGCGGGCGCGCGCGGCGGGCGACACCGAGGGACTCGCCACCCTCGAAGCGGCGCTGCACCAGGCGGAGTCCGCGGCCGCCGCGGACGAGGCGACACGCGAGGTGGCCGCCCACACGGCGTTCCACGAGAGCATGGTGGCCATGGCGGGCAACCCGCTGCTTGCCCGCACGATGGAGCAGCTGAGCTGGCAGTTGCGGCTCGTGTTCGGCCTGCGCGAGGAGCCCGCGCACATGCGGGCCCAGCACGCCGAAATGTACCGGCACATCGCCATGGGGGACGCGGAGGCGGCCGCGGCGAGCACGCTGCTGCACGTGCGGGACAGCCGGGCGGTGGCGCTGCGGTCTCTCTTCGGCGAGGCCTGAGGATGAGGGTGGCCGGGCGTCGCACCATTCGTATACCAAGATGACCGATCACGCACCCTCGAATGCGACGACGTCGGCCTCAACCGGGTCATAACCGTCCCGGAACGGGTGTTTCCGATTCCCTGGATCATCGCTCTTGTCTGCCACCTTGCGCTTGGTATACAAAACGGGGAAGCCGTCGGCCCACTCCCCCAAGGAGCACCCATGTGCGTCGAAGCCACCCCACCGCCTTCCAGCAGGCTGACCCGCCGCGGCATCCTCGCCGGAGCGGCCGCTCTCGCCGGCACCATGGCCGCGGCGGGCGGGGCGACCGCCGCCGTCGGCGACCGCGCCGCCTCCTCCGGTCGCCGTGCCCCCGGCACCACCGCGCGCGTGGGACACCTCGTGATCCAGGGCGGCACCCTCCTGGACCCGGCCACCGGCGAGGTCACCGAGAACGCCGTCGTCGTCATCGCGGACGGCACCGTCCGGGCCGCCGGCCGCCGGGGCGCCGTCGCCGTGCCGCAGGGCGTCGAGGTGCTCGACGCACACGGCCGCTGGATCCTGCCGGGCCTGGTCGACGCGCACATCCACCTCAGTACCGCCGCCGAGGCGCGCGACGCCGTGCGCAAGGGCGCGACGAGCGCGCGCAGCGGATCGACCTCCTTCTACCAGGACATCGCCGTCCGCGAACTCGCCCGGCACAGCCCCGCGCTCGCGCCCCGGCTGAAGGCCGCCGGTGTGTTCGTCACCCCGAACCTCGGCGACACCGTGCTCGCCGACCCCGACCTGACCCCGCTCGCCCGCCTCAAGGACGGGGTGCGTTCGGCGGAGGGGCTGCGGCGTGTGGTGGAGGTGAACCTCGCCCGTGGCGCGGACGTGATCAAGACCCGGGTCAACGAACGCGCCGGGCTCCCGGAACAGGACCCGCTGGCGCAGGTCTACTCACGCGAACAGCTCGCCGCGATCGTGGCGGCGGCCGGGCGGCGAGGCAAGGGCGTCCTCTGCCACAGCTACAGCGAGCAGGGCTGCCACGACGCCGTCACGGCGGGCATCCGCTCCCTGGAGCACGGCGCGTTCGTCGGTGAGCGCACGCTGCACGAGATGCGGCGCCGGGGAACGTACTTCACGCCCACCCTCACCGCCATCGCCGGCCTTGCGGAGTCCTCGGACCCGATCCTCGCCGAGCGCGGACGCACGTACCTCCCGATCCTGAAGCGCGCGGTCCTCGCCGCGCACGAACTCGGGGTCCCGCTGGCCGCGGGCACCGACTCGTCGGGCGGGGTGGTGGACCCGATCGGCGGTGAGGTCGAACTGATGCACTCCGCGGGACTCTCCCCCCTCGACGCGATCCGCACGGCGACGACGGGCGCGGCCCGTCTCCTGGGCCTCACCCGCACGGCGGGCCGCCTCACCCGCGGGTACACGGGCGACGCCCTCCTGCTGTCGGGCGACCCGCTGACGGACCTGACGGTGCTGAAGCGGCCGGTGGCAGTGGTACGAGCGGGAGTCATGGCGGCCTGAGACGGCCCGAGGCCTTCCCCGTCCCCCTCAGCCGGCATCGCCGCTCATCGGACCCATCGGACTCATCGGGCATGCGGCGCGATCCGTGCCGCCTGCCCTCACCACGAGAACCTCGCCGCCCCATCCCCACAAGGAGCCCCCATGCAGTCACCCTCGTCCTCGCACTCGTCCGCTCCCGCCTCCCCCGGCGCGCTGTCCCGTCGCACGATGCTGGCGGGAGCCGCGGCACTGGCGGGCGCCACGGCCACCGCTGCCGCCACGGCCGGGCCCGCGACGGCAGCGGCCCCGGTCGCCGCCGAAGCGGCGGCTTCCAGCGCCTCGGGGCGCAGGGCCAGGACGGTCGTCTTCCGCAACGTCCGCCCGTTCGGCGCGGCGAAGGCCAGGGACCTCGTGGTCGTCGACGGCCGTGTTTCGGACCGTCCGGCTCCGCACGGCGCGAAGGTGGTCGACGGGGGCGGCCGGATCGCACTGCCGTCGCTCGTGGACGCGCACATCCACCCCGACAAGACGACCTGGGGCGGCTCGTGGGTGTCGCGGCGGCCGGCGAGCGCGATCGCCGACTACGTGGCGCAGGACGTGGAGCTGTTCCGCAGCCAGCGGCGCCCGGTGGTCGAGCGGGCGTACGGGTTGATGACGCACGCCGTGTCCCGGGGCACGCGCGGCATGCGTGCCCACGCGGACGTGGCACCGGCGTACGGCCTTGCGGGAGTGGAGGGCGTCGCGGAGGCGCGTGAGCGGCTGCGTCACGCCCTCGACGTCCAGATCGTGGCCTTCCCGCAGCACGGGGTGATCCGGACACCGGGAACGGCCGCGCTCCTCGAGAAGGCGGCGCGCGAGGGTCTCATCGACATGATCGGCGGCATCGACCCGATCGGGTTCGACAACGCCCTCGACGATCAGCTGGACGTCGTGTTCGGCATCGCGGACCGCCATGGTGTGGGCGTGGACATCCACCTGCACGATCGCGGGGAGAAGGGCATGAAGGCGATGCGCGGCATCGTGGACCGCACGCGGGCGCTGTCCCTCGCGGGGAAGGTGACGGTGAGCCACGTGTTCTGTCTGCCGGGCCTGACGGACCGTGAACTCGGCTCGATAGCTGCTGACTTGGGGGACCAGGACATCGCTCTGACCACGGTCGCGCCGTCCGACTCGCTGGTCCTGCCGATCGCGCGCCTGCGGGAACACGGGGTGCGGGTCGGGCTCGGGTCGGACGGTGTGCGTGACTCGTGGAGCCCGTTCGGCAACGCCGACATGATGCACCGGGCGCACATCCTCGGCTGGGTGACGGATGTTCGCCTCGACGACGAACTGAGGGACTGTTACGACGTCGCGGCGCACGGGGGCGCGGACGTGATGGGCCTGGCGCACGCGGACTTCAAGGCCGGCGCCCCGGCCGACTTCGTACTGGTCCGGGGTGAGTGCCTGCCGCAGGTGGTCGTGGACATGCCTCGCCGCGACATGGTGGTTCACGGCGGTGTCGTGGTGGCCCGGGACGGCGAGTTCCTGGCCTGAGGTAGGTCCGATGGCCGGCCGGGCACCACGCAGGGGCCCGGCCGGACTCGCCTCGTTCTACAGGTAGGGCCGCGTGATCAGCTCGAACGCGTGACCGCCCGGGTCCTTGAAGTAGACCCCGCGGCCACCGTGCTCGGTGTTCGTCTCGCCGGACCGCTTCATCTGGGGGTCGGCCCAGTGCTCGACGCCCTGGTCGCAGAGTCGCCGGTACGCCCGCTCGAACAGTTCGTCGTCGACGAGGAAGGCGTAGTGCTGCATCTGGATGTCCACCGGGGGCTCGGCGAACTGGATGAGCACGCCGTCGGCGAGCTGGACGTTGACGAAGGGGCCCCAGGACGGTGCTTCGGGGAGTTCCAACAACTCCCTGAAGAACCGCGCCGACTCGTGGCGGTCCTTGGCGGCGATGATGGTGTGGTTGAACGTGACTGCCATGTGGATGACCTCGCTGTTGATTCGACACGAAATGGACTCGTCGCAGTGCCTGAGCACTGGGGGGTCCGCGTGCCGAACCGTGGGGGTGCTTTCGACGCACCCACGGAGCGATCAGTCGTCCACCGGATGGCCCGTCTGTGTATGGCGTCGAATCGCCGGTCCGGTGTTCACGTCGAAGGACGTTACTTGATCGTTTCCGCACTGACAAGGTGACGACTGCGGCCGGTACGGCCGCACGGCTACAGCGAGTCGACACCTGAGCCGGAGAGTCCACGTTCCACGGAGGTCTTGCGCGGAGCCTTGCCACGCTCCGGGGGGCGCCCTATCGTCCGCTGAAGAAAGCGCTTTCTTTCTATGCGTGGTCGACCCCTCCAACGGCTTGCCCATGCGCGGTTTCCGCTGCACCGAACGACGTTCCGCACAGCACCGCATCCAGGAACCAACCCCCAGCGTTCGAAGACGAGAAGGACGGCGAGCATGAGACGACCAGTCGCACTTCGGCTCCATGCGGCAGCGGCCACCCTGGCCCTCGCGGCCGCGACCGGCGTGGTGTTGTCGATGCCGCAGGCATCGGCGGCGACCGCCGGCGCCACCGGCTACGCGACCCAGAACGGCGGCACCACCGGCGGTGCCGGTGGCCAGACCGTGCGGGCCACCACGGGGACCGCGATCCACGCGGCCCTGTGCGCACGGGCCGACAGCAGCACCCCGATCACCATCGAGGTCGAGGGGACGATCAACCACGCCAACACCACCAAGGTGTCCGGCAGCAGTTGCAACACCGCCGCCGGCGTGATCGAACTCAAGCAGATCAGCAACGTCACCCTCGTCGGGGTCGGCTCCGGCGCCGTCTTCGACCAACTCGGCATCCACATACGCGAGTCCAGCAACATCATCATCCAGAACGTGACCGTCCGGAACGTCAAGAAGTCGGGCTCGCCCCTCTCCAACGGCGGCGACGCCATCGGCATGGAGAGCGACGTCCGCAACGTCTGGGTCGACCACACCACCCTGGAGGCGTCGGGCGGCGAGGCGGAGGGCTACGACGGTCTCTTCGACATGAAGGACAACACCCAGTACGTGACCCTGTCCTACAGCATCCTGCGCAACTCCGGCCGCGGAGGCCTCGTCGGTTCCAGCGAGACCGAGCTCTCGAACAGCTTCATCACGTACCACCACAACCTCTACGAGAACATCGACTCGCGCGCCCCCCTGCTGCGCGGCGGCACCGCCCACATGTACAACAACCACTACCTGCGGATCAACGAGTCCGGCATCAACTCCCGCGCCGGCGCCCGCGCCAAGGTCGACAACAACTACTTCGAGGACTCCAAGGACGTCCTGGGCACCTTCTACACCGACGCGGCCGGGTACTGGCAGGTCGGCGGCAACATCTTCGACAACGTGACCTGGTCCGCGCGCAGCGCCGAGAACAACCCCGCGGGACCGGACCCGCAGTCCAACACCACGGTCGCCATCCCGTACGCCCACACCCTCGACTCCGCCGCCTGCGTGCCGGACGTCGTCAGCCGAACGGCCGGTGCGGGTAAGGGACTTCTCGTGTCGAACGGCAGCTGCTCTCCGCAGACTCCGAGCCCCACGCCCACTCCGACGCCGACCTCCACGTCGCCCACTCCGGCTCCCACCACTCCCACGCCCGGACCGACCGATCCCACGGGGACCAACCTCAGCATCGGGGCCGGCGCCGACGGTTCCTCCAAGGCCGACGGTACGAGCTACGGCAACGTCCGGGACGGCGACCTCGCCACCTACTGGTCGCCCGCCGGCTCCACCGGTTCGGTGTCCGTCAAGTGGGGCTCGGCCACCACCGTGTCCGCGATCACCATTCGTGAGGCGGCCGGTTCCGCCGGCGCCATCGGGTCCTGGCGCGTCCTCAACGGTGACACCGGAGCCGTCCTCGCCTCCGGCAGCGGGGCCGGGGCCATCGCCGTCCCCCGCACCGCGCTCAAGAAGATCACCTTCGAGATCGTCGGCTCGACCGGCACCCCCCGCGTCGCCGAGTTCGAGACCTACGCCGGGTAGGCAGCGGGGTCGGGCAGCGGCCCGGTGCACCGACCCCGTCGCCGGCGGTACCGGCACCGGTCCGGGTTCGGGGTGAACGCCCCGGACCCGGACCGGCCGCGCGTCGCGCGCCAGCCGCCCGAACAGTTCACGAATTCACGAACTCCCGGTCTCCGTAGTTCAGTCGAGCCTCGTTCCAGTCGGCGCCGAGCGAGACCGCGAACTTTCGCGCACGGTCCAGATCAGCGATCTCGGCGACCAGGACGAGCCGCCCGTCGAGGGTGACCGAGCCGCCGCCGAGCTTCTCCCGGGCCTCGGGGTCCCCGACGAGCGCCTCACTCAGCCGGCTCGCGCTGACGCCGGGCACCTCGATCTCGACCGCGTCGGTCTCCGGCGACGTCCTGGGCAGGCACCGGAAGGTGAGCACGGCCTCCTGGTCGTACTCCTTGGCGATGACGCCCGCGATGTGGTTGAGCCCGTCGCGGCCGACCCTGTTCACGTCGAACTCGCGCGACCGCTCGTACGTGGCCTGCTGCCCGGCCTCGGACCAGAAGACGCCGTCGAGCAGCGTCGAGGCCGTCGGGCGGGCGCCGTGGGCGCGGATGATCGCGCGTACCTCGTGGTCGAAACGGGTCAGGCGGGTCGTGAGCCGGGGATCGTCCGGGTCCGTGATGACCGCGGTGTTGTCGGTCGCGAAGATCTCCGCCGCCGGACAGTCCTGGTCGACGGGGCTCGCGTGGATGCTCTGCGCGCCGGTGATCCCGAGGAGGAGGGCGAGGGTGGCGAGGCCGGTGACCGGGACGCGGAGTCGGCGCCTCGTGCGGTGCGTGACGTGATGCATGGCGTGCCCAACGAGTCCGGCAGGTGATCGTTGCGCCCCCGATCGGCGTCGTTCGGTACGTGGCCTCGCTGGCCGGCGCCTGGACGATCATGGTCTCGTGAGCCTCGCGGCCGGCCTCACGGAGCAAGGTGTGCAAGACCCCGGACGAGGAGGGTGAGGCCGAACTCGAACTCCTCGTCCACCGCTACGGACGTGAGGGACCGGGCGGCCTGGAGGAGGGCGGGGTAGGACTCCGGGTCGAGTCCGCCGTAGAAGGCCGCGACCTCGGTGCTGTGGTCGGGGGCGGCCGCAGGGCCGTACTGCTGGGCGGTGAAGCCGACGACGTAGTGCGCGACGGCCGTGAAGGCGCGGGCGGCCAGGGCGGCCGGCAGGCCGTGCTCCAGCAGTGCCGCCAGGACGCGTTCGCGCTGGGCGAGTCCGTGGGGACCGACGGGGACGTACGCCATGAGCAGCGGCAGGGTGTTCGGGTGGCGGCGCAGGGCGTCGTGGAACCCGTGGGCCGTCACCGTGAGGGCCTCGCGCCAGTCGGAGGACGTGGTCAGGGCGCCCAGGTTCACCTCGCCGAGGACGCGGTCCACGACGTAGGCCATGATCTCGTCCTTGCCGTCGAAGTGACGGTAGAGCGTGGCCGTACCGGAGTTCAGGGCCTCGGCGAGCATGCGCAGGGAGAACGCCTGCGTGCCGTGCTCGTCGACGAGCCGCAGCGCCGTGCCGACGATGTGCGCGGTGTCGAGCGAGGGACGGCCGCGCCTCGGCTCGGCGGCAGCGGCCGGGGCCGTGGGGTCCGGGCGTGCGGCCCACCAGGCCGGGCTGCCGGGGGGTGGCGGGGTGGCGGCCATGCGCTGGGCCCTCTCTCGCTGTGCCGGGTCGTCGCCGCCCTGCGCGTCACGGCTCCCGGCGGCCATCTGTGGTGCGGTGCCACGGTACCGGTCGTGCGTGCACGGGCCGGGCGGGGCGGGGCGGGGCCGCCGGGCGCCCGCCCCTCCGTAGCACCGACTCAGCCGGGAGTCAGGCGGGCGATCGCCGGTCCGTTGCCGTTGCCGGTCGCTTCGGTCGTGTGGCGGATGTCGCCGATGTAGCCGTCCGGGCGGATCAGCACGACCGTGTCCTCGGTGATTCCGTACGCCGAGAGCAGGGCCGCTTCGTCCGTCGTACGCGGTGTGGTGTGCGTCAGCACGGTGTGGCGGCGCAGCGGGACACCGCCGGGCGGCCAGGGAAGGCGGTCAAGCGCGGTGGCGGCACCGGCGCCGAACGCGAGGGCGGTGAAGTGCGGGCCCCGGTAGAGGTCGAAGAGGCGGCTCGCCGACCCGGTCGCCGCCGTCGTGCCCGTCGCCGCCGTCGCCCCGGTCCTCTTCGTCGCCTCCGGCAGCGCCGCGTCCGGCGCCCGGTCGCCGCAGCGCAGGTTCGCCGTGCGGGGTGCGTCGGCCGGGGCCAGCGGGCCGCCGAAGTACGAGATGCCGAGCTGGTGTTCGTCGGGGCCTCGGGTGAGCCCGCTGGGACGGGTGCGGCGCAGGCCCTCGTACAGCTCGGTCGAGCGGCCGAGCACCTGCGCGGCGACGGGGCGCCGCTCCAGCTCGTAACTGTCCAGGAGTGCGTCGTCGGCGCCGGCGAGGACCTGCTGGAGTTTCCAGCCGAGGTTGTGGACGTCCTGGACACCGGTGTTGAGGCCCTGCGCGCCGGCGGGCGTGTGGACGTGCGCGGCGTCGCCGCACAGCAGGAGCCGGCCGCTGCGGTAGCGCTCGGCGAGGCGGATGTTGGGGCGGAAGACCGAGGACCAGGTGATGTCGCGCAGGGTGAGGGAGGCGCCCGCACGGCGGCGCAGGAGGGTGGCGAGGGCCGTGCCGGTGAGGTCGACGGGGTCGTCGGGACGGATCTTGATCATGATCTGGAAGCGGCCGCCGGCGCCCGGCAGAGGGCATGCCGCGATGCTGCGCCCGCGCAGCCGGGGCCAGATGTGCCAGTGGTCGTGGGACAGTCCGTCGACGGTGGCGTCGACGAGGATCATCCGGTCGGTCTCGTCCGTGGTGCCCTCGAAGGTGATGCCCGCGGCCTTGCGGACGATGCTGGAGCCGCCGTCGGCCCCGACCACGTACCGGCTTCCGAGTACGCGGCCGTCCTCCAGGCGTACCGTGCACGCCTCGTCGTCCTGGGTGATCTCCACGGCGCGGGCGCCGAAGTCGACGCGCACTCCGAGGCGTTCGACGGCGTCGTGGAGGAGGGCAGTGGTGGCGTACTGAGGGAGCAGGAGGACGTCGGGGTAGGGGGTGCCGATGCCCGCCGGGGCGGTGGCGTGCATCTGCCAGGCCTTGGTGAACGGACCGACATGGAGACCCATCGGCGGGTAGGCACCGCCTGCCGCGCGGGCGGCGTCGGCCAGGCCCAGATCGTCGAGGACTTCGAGCGTGCGGGGCTGGATGCCCTTGGCCCGTGAGCCCTCGAAGCGCCTCTCGTCGCGCTCGACCACGCGTACCGGGACCCCTCGGCGGGCCAGGTCGAGTGTGAGCGCGAGGCCCACGGGCCCCGCGCCGATGACGGTGACGGCGGTGTCGACCGCGCCCGCCGCCTTGCCTGTGTCGTTCGATTCCGGCATGTCCGATGCTCCTCGCCGCCCCCGGGTGCGCGAACGGGTACGCGCACCTCGATCGACCGTTTCGGATACAGCGTATCCGAAACGAGGGTCCCCGGCCCGACGCGGCTCGACGCGGCTCGACCCGGCCCGACGCGGCTCGACGCGGCTCGACCCGGCTCGGCTCGGCTCGGCTCGGCTCAGCCGTTCGGGAGGATGACCGCTCGCCCGTCGACGCGCCCCTCGTGCAGCCGCTCGTAGGCCTTCGGAGCCTCGTCCAGGCTGTACGTCTCGGTGTGGACGTCGACCCCGCCGGCACGGGCCAGGTCGAGCACCTCGATCAGCTCGGCCCGGGTTCCCCAGTACGGGGACGTGACCGACACCTCGTACGGGAGGGCGCCGAATCCGACGGGCAGGGTGCCGCCGCCGAGACCGACGATGGTGACGTCGCCCTCGACCGCGACCATCGCACCGGCGGCCGTCACGGTCGGCTGGACGCCCACGAAGTCGAGGACCACCTCGGCGCCGCGTCCGCCCGTCAGTTCGCGGACCGCGGCGGCCGACGCGGCATCCGACAGCACCGTCTCGTGCGCGCCCACGGCGCGAGCCAGGGCCAGCTTGTCCTCCGTGACGTCCAGGGCCACGACCCTGGCCGCGGTCATGGCGCGCAGCAGCTGGATGGCGACGTGGCCGAGCCCACCCGTACCGATGACGACGGCGGTGCTCCCGGGAACCAGCTTGGGGAGGGAGCGCTTGACCGCGTGGTACGGAGTGAGGCCGGCGTCCGTGAGCGGTACGGCCTGGACGGGGTCGAGGCCGCCGAGCGGGACGAGGTGACGGGGGCTGTCGACGATCATGTACTCGGCGATGGCGCCGGGGGCGCCGAGTCCCGGCGGCCTGATGCCGAGTTCGGCGGCCCGCAGACAGTAGTTCTCCTTGCCCTGGGCGCACCTGGAGCAGCTGCCGCAGCCCCAGGGACCGTAGACGGCGACGGCGTCACCGACGGCGAAGCCCTCGGCGCCGGCACCGAGGGCCGCCACCGTGCCCACGCCTTCGTGGCCGAGGGTCAGCGGCAGCGGGAAGGGCAGCTGGTCGGCGGACCAGCTCATGACCGCGATGTCGGAGTGACAGACACCGGCGGCGGTGACCTTCAGGAGCACCTGACCGGGGCCGGGTTCCGGGTCGGGGACGGTGACGACCTCCGGCGGGGCACCCACCGTGCGGTACTGCAGTGCCTTCATGACGTTTTCCTTTCGAGTTCCTTTTCCTTCACCCGCGGCCGCGTGACTCAGCGGGCGGCGTAGGCGCCGTCGACAAGGTGGTAGCTGCCGTGGACGAAGGACGCACGCTCCGAGAGCAGGAAGGCGACGAGCTCGGCGACCTCCTCGGCGCGGCCGAGCCGGCCCGCCGGGTGGAGGGCGACCAGGGCGTCGTACGCCTCCTGCCCGATGCCGGAGAGGAGCGGTGTGTCGATGTAGCCGGGGCCGACGGCGTTGATACGTACCCCCTGGGAGGCGTACTCGAGTGCGGCCGTCTTGGTGAGACCGACGACGCCGTGCTTGGCCGCGACGTAGGCGGCGCTGCCGGCGGAGCCGTTGGTCCCGAGGATGGAGGACATGTTCACGACCGCGCCGCCGCCGGAGGCGAGGATCGCGGGGAGTTCGTGGCGGAGCGAGTGGAACACGCCGTCCAGGTTGGTGGAGACGACGCGCCGCCACTCCTCGGCCGGGGTCTCGGCGATCGGGACCCGCGCACCGGCGACGCCCGCGTTGTTGACCGCCAGGTGGAGGCCGCCGAAGGCGGCGACCGTGGCCTCGACGCCCTGCCGGACGGAGCTGTCGTCGGTGACGTCCATCCGTACGGCGACTGCCTTGGCACCGCGCTCGGTCAGCTCGGTGACGGCGGCGGCCGCGCGGTCGGCGTCGAAGTCGGCGACCGCCACGGCGGCACCGGCGTACGCGAGGTGGCGGGCGACGGCGAGTCCGATGCCGGAGGCGCCGCCGGTGACGAGGGCGGCCCTGCCGGCGAACTCCTGGGAGTCGGCGGTCCGGGCGTGGGAGGTGTGGGCGTCGGGAGTGCGGGGGTGCGTCATGGTGGTTCCTCAGACGGTTGTACGGGTTTCCACCGGCGGCGGTTCCGTCGCCAGCAGGCCGAAGGCCTCCTCCACGAGGGCGGGAAGGGCCTCCCGGGGGCCGCCGAGCACCCAGGCGCGGGTGGCGGCCAGGAGCGTGGCGGCGCCCGACCCGACGGCGACGGCGGGCCGCAGATCGTGTTCCGGGTCGGTGCCGATGCGGGCCGCGACCAGCCGGACCGACGCCGCCTCGCCTTCCAGGAGGACGCGACGGAGGACGGCGCGGAGAGGGGCCTCTGCCTCGGCGAGGCGGAGGACCTCGCGTACCCCGTCGCGGCGGTGCCAGGCCGGGGAGACCGGGTCCGCGAGCCAGCTCCGCACAGCCGCCCGGTAGGCGGTCAGCGGGGTCTCGCTCGCCGGGCGCGCGGCGAGCGCCGCGTTGATGCGTTCACAGTCGGCACGGAAGCCGTCGAGGACGGCCTCCTCCTTGGAGCCGAAGTACCGGCTGAAGGTTCGCCGGGAGACGCCGACGGCGTCGGTGACGTCCTCGACGGAGACTCCGGCCGGTCCCCGTTCGAGGACGAGCCACAGTGCGGCCTCGCTGAGCGCCTCACGGGTCCGCGTCCCCTTCGAGCCGCGCCGCGGGATGCGGCTTCCTCGCTCCGTACTCATACCTGCACCGTACACCTATTATTGTCCCAGTGGGACATTCAGAGCGGATTCCGGTGTCACACGGCACACCGGCTCTTGTGACGACTTATCGCCAATAGGCCTTATTCCCCGCATGGACTGAGCTGGGCGGGGCAGATCGTTCGCGGGCCGACCGCGCCCACGCGAGAGGGGTGTGCCGTGCTGTCCGACCTCTTCGACCGGCTGTTCAGACGCCGCGGCTCCTACGGCCGCCCGGGGACGGGCCCCCGAGGACCCGCGCGCACACCGGGGACGGTCGTGCTCGACGCCGACTTCTCCTCGGCCGAGCAGTGGGTCGCCGGCCACTCCTGGGCCTATCCCGGCGGCGGGCCGACCAATCCGGGCGACAACAAGCTCGACCATCTCGTGGAGGATCCCTCCTACAGCAGGACCGGGGCCTTCCGGGCGACCCGTCGGCCCGACGGCAACTGGGACGCGGGACTGCTCACGACGGAGGGCAGCGCGGAGGCCTTCCTGGTGCAGGCCGACGACGTCCTGGAGGCGCGGGTGCGTCTGCCCGTGGAGACGGGTGCGTGGCCGGCCGTCTGGACCTGGCTCGACGGCGGGCAGGAGATCGACGTCTTCGAGTACCACCCCGACAATCCCGACCTCCTGGAACTGTCGAACCGGATCAGGGGACGCCACCTGTACTACCGGAACGCGGCGATCCGTCCGGGGGCCTGGGTCGACCTACGGGTCGAGTTCGGCGCCCGCAACGTGGTGTGGTGGGTGAACGGCGCGCGGGTCTTCGACGACCGCCGCGGGGTGGGGCGTTCCTGGCGGGCGCACCTCATCGTGAACCTGTCGGTCTGCGCGGGCCGCTACCACCCCGCGCCGGACCCCGGGGTGTCGGAGATGTCGTACGAGGTGGCGCAGTTGCGCGTATACCGGGACTGACCCCGCCACACGGGGCCGGTGAGACGGGTCGTGACGGCTCGTGAACCACGGGGTCGTCGGCGACGCGCGCGGGAGGAGGGGGGATGCGCGCCCCCGAGGAACGGGCGTTGCGTAGGCTCGAACAGAGCGTTCCGCGCGCCCGCACCGCGCCGCCCGTACGACGAGGAGGACCCTCCCATGAACACCGCCGACGAGGGACGGCAGCAGCAGCTGGACGTGGCCAGCGTGCTCAACGCGAAGACCACCCTCCTCCAGCTTCTCGCCCGGGCGGGGGTCTACACCGGCGACGCGGAGGAACTCATCGGGCTCGTCGAGGCCGGCGCGCTCGCCCTCGCGCACACGGAGATCACCGAAGCCCGGAGCAGCGCTCCGCAGGAGAAGGGGGAGGCCTACGCGTCGGGCTGGTCCGACGGCGCCCTGGCCGTCACCGACGACCTCGGCGCCGTCGCCGAGCGGGCGCTGATCCGCGCGGTCACCACCGGCCCGTCGGCCGACTCCCCCGACGAGCGTTCCCCCGTCGGACGGGCGGAGATGGAGCGGGCCAAGGTGGCCGTCACACCGCTCTACCTCTCGTTCGCCGATGTCTCCGACCTCGACCCGGAGGTCACCGAGCAGGTGCTGGGCGCCGTGCTGCGCACGATGAGCCCGCGGCAACGGGCCGGATATCCGGGGCGGCTGACGCAGTTCGCGTCCGCCCACCACGCGCACCTGGAGCGGCTGTACGCGGAGTACGGCCCGGGCAGCCCGATCGCGATCCACGGCCGCTACTCCCTCGTCCACTCCCCCACCAGCGTGGCCGTGCTGGAGCGCCTGGCCGAGACGCCGTCGGCCCTGCACGAGGAATGGGACGCGGCCGAACTCCCGCCGGCCTGGCTGGACGGGCTGACGACGGCGTGGGGGTCGCCGGCCTGACGACGGGGCTGCTCCCTTCCCACAGCCCCTCCAACTCGGCTCCAAGGCAGAGCCGTTGAAAACCTCTCACCTGATGCGGCGCCACACATCCGCGATTCCGCCGACAGGACTACTTAGGTTAGGCTAAGTTAAGTTTCGGTGTGCCGACCTGGGGTGTCACCCCGCCGGTGTACCGACGTCCCCCACGCGTCAGGAGAGACGGAAGAACATGACCACACGGGTCGCGGTGGCCGGCGCCAGTGGCTATGCCGGCGGGGAGATCCTCCGCCTGCTCGCCTCTCATCCCGAAGTCGAAGTCGGCATCCTGACCGCGCACAGCAGTGCCGGACGCACCCTCGGCCAGGTGCAGCCCCAGCTGACCTCGCTCGCCGACCGGGTGCTCACGGAGACGTCGGCGGAGGCACTCGCCGGACACGACGTCGTGTTCCTGGCACTGCCGCACGGGCAGTCGGGCGCGCTCGCCCGGGAGTTGGGCGGCGACACCCTGGTCGTCGACTGCGGGGCGGACTTCCGCCTGCGCGACCCGGTCGAGTGGAAACGTTTCTACGGCTCCGAGCACGCGGGCACCTGGCCGTACGGGCTCCCCGAGATGCCCGGCGCCCGGGACGACCTGAAGGGGGCCACGCGGATCGCCGTCCCGGGGTGCTACCCGACCGCCGTCACCCTCGCGCTCTACCCCGCACACGCCGCCCGCCTCGTGGAACCCGAGGTCGTCGTCGTGGCGGCCAGCGGGACCTCGGGGGCCGGCCGCGCGGCCAAGCCGCATCTGCTCGGCTCCGAGGTGATGGGGTCCATGACCCCGTACGGCGTCGGCGGCGGTCACCGGCACACCCCCGAGCTCACCCAGAACCTGTCCCTCGTGGCGGGCGAGCCGGTGACCGTGTCCTTCACCCCCACCCTCGCCCCGATGCCCCGCGGCATCCTCGCCACCTGCTCCGCCCGGCTGCGCCCGGACGTGGCCGACGGGGGTCTCGACGAGGTCCGTGAGGTCTTCGAGGCCGCGTACGCGACCGAACCGTTCGTCCGGCTGCTACCGCAGGGCCAGTGGCCGTCCACGGCCTCGGTGCTCGGATCCAACACGGTGCAGGTGCAGGTGGCGCTCGATCCGGCCGCCCGCCGCCTCATCTGCGTGAGCGCGATCGACAACCTGACGAAGGGCACCGCCGGTGGCGCGGTGCAGAGCATGAACGTCGCCCTCGGCCTGCCCGAAGGGCTCGGCCTGCCCATGAATGGAGTGGCTCCGTGACCGTGACCGCCGCCCGAGGATTCCTCGCCAGCGGGGTGGCCGCCGGCATCAAGGCGTCCGGCGATCCCGATCTCGCCCTGGTGGTGAACCAGGGCCCCGTACCGGCCGCCGCGGGAGTCTTCACCTCCAACCGGATCCAGGCCGCACCGGTCCGCTGGTCGCGGCGGGCCCTCGCCGACGGCCGGGTCTCCGCGGTCGTCCTCAACTCCGGCGGCGCCAACGCGTGTACGGGCCCCTCCGGCGCCCACGACGCGCGGACGATGGCCGAGCGGACCGCCGTGGCGATCGGGGCGACCCCGGGCAACGTAGCCGTCTGCTCCACCGGACTCATCGGTGTACCCCTGCCCATGGAGCGGGTCACCGCCGGCATCGCCCGCGCGGCGGAACAGCTCACCTCCGACGGCGGCGAGGACGCGGCCGTCGCGATCAAGACCACCGACTCCGTGCACAAGACCGCCGTCGTGGCCCGGGACGGCTGGACCGTCGGCGGCATGGCGAAGGGCGCCGGCATGCTCGCGCCCGGTCTCGCCACCATGCTCGTGGTCCTCACCACCGACGCCGTGGCGGCCGACCCGTCGCTCGACTCCGCGCTGCGCGCGGCCGTACGGACCACCTTCGACCGGGTGGACTCCGACGGCTGCATGTCCACCAACGACACCGTGCTGCTGCTCGCCTCGGGCGCCTCCGGGATGACCCCGGAGGACGGAGACCTCGCCGAGGCGGTGCACGCCGTCTGCCTCGACCTCGCCCGCCAGCTCGTCGCGGACGCCGAGGGCGCGTCGAAGGAGATCGAGGTGGCCGTCGTCGGCGCCGCGTCCGAGGACGACGCCGTGACCGTGGGCCGCTCGATCGCCAGGAACAACCTCCTCAAGTGCGCCCTGCACGGCGAGGACCCGAACTGGGGCCGGGTGCTGTCGGCGATCGGCACCACCGACGCGGAGTTCGACCCCGACCACCTGGACGTGGCCATCAACGGCGTGTGGGTCTGCCGGGACGGCGCGGCCGGGGAGCCCCGGGAGAAGGTCGACATGTCCGGCCGCCGGATCACCGTGACGGTCGACCTGCGCGCCGGAGAGGCGTCCGCGGAGATCTGGACCAACGACCTGACCGCCGAGTACGTGCACGAGAACAGCGCCTACAGCTCATGAGCCGAGGGAGTACGAGAATGAGGACGCTCGGCGAGCAGCCCGCCGTGGGAGGCCTGGACGCCGTACAGCGGGCGGACGTCGTGCAGCGCGTGGGCGCCGCCAGGAGTGTGAGCGCCCGAGCAGGTGTGGGCACCGTCGGCCTCCCGGCCACGGACGTTCCGTGGTCCGAGGAGCTCCAGGGCCGGACCGTCGTCGTCAAGTGCGGTGGCAGCACCCTGGAGGACCCCGCGCTCCGGCGGTCGTTCGCCCAGGACGTCGTCGAACTGTGGCAGGCGGGCCTGCACCCGGTCGTGGTGCACGGCGGCGGTCCCCAGATCAGCTCGATGCTCGACCGCCTCGCCCTGGAGGTCCGGTTCGAGGCGGGCATGCGGGTGACCACCCCGGAGGCCATGGACGTGGTCCGCATGGTGCTGACCGGGCAGGTCCAGCGGGACCTGGTCGGCGCCATCAACGCCCACGGGCCCTTCGCCGTCGGCATGTCGGGCGAGGACGCCCACACCCTGACCGCCGTACGCCGACCGGCCTGGGTGGACGGCCGGCCCGTCGACATCGGTCTCGTCGGCGACATCGTGGACGTCGCCCCGGACACCGTTCGGAACCTCCTCGCCGGCGGCCGTATCCCGGTCGTGTCCCCCGTCGCGCGCGGTGCCGACGGGCAGATCTACAACGTGAACGCCGATCTCGCGGCCTCGGCCCTGGCCGTCGCCCTCGGCGCCGACCGGCTCGTGATGCTCACCGACGTCCCCGGCCTGTACGCGGACTGGCCGCGGAGCACCGAGGTGATCCCCCTGCTGACGGCCGAAGAACTGGAGACGCTGCTCCCCGGGCTCGCGGGCGGGATGCTGCCCAAGATGGAGGGCTGTCTGCGGGCGGTCCGGTCGGGAGTCGGACGGGTGCACGTCCTCGACGGGCGTACGCCGCACGCCGTCCTCCGGGGCGTCCTCACGGAGGAGAACCCCGGCACCACGGTCCTGCCCGACGAGGCGGGGGAGAGCACGCGGGGCGCCGCCCCGGCCGCCGCGCCGCACGAGGAGGAGACCCCCGCATGACCGTGACCGTTCCCCTCAGGAACCGCTGGCGTGCCGTGATGATGAACAACTACGGCACTCCCCCGCTGGCCCTGGTCCGTGGCGAGGGCTGCACCGTCTGGGACGAGGCCGGCCGTGCGTACACGGACTTCACCGGCGGGATCGCGGTCAACACCCTCGGGCACGCCCACCCCGCCGTGGTCGCGGCCGTCACCGACCAGGTCGCACGGCTCGGGCATGTCTCGAACCTGTTCGTCGCCGAGCCCCCGGTGGCGCTCGCGGAACGGCTCCTCGGGCTCTTCGGCAGGCCGGGCGGCCGGGTCTTCTTCTCCAACTCCGGCGCGGAGGCCGTCGAGGCGGCCTTCAAGGCCGCCCGGCGGACCGGGCGCCCGCGGGTCGTCGCGATGGAGGGCGGCTTCCACGGCCGCACCATGGGCGCCCTGGCGGTCACGGGCCAGCCGGCGAAGCGCGAGCCGTTCCTCCCGCTGCCCGGGGACGTGACGCACGTGCCGTTCGGCGACGTCGACGCCCTGCGCGCGGCGGTCTCGGAGGACACGGCGGCGGTCTTCGTCGAACCCGTGCAGGGCGAGGCGGGCGTGATCCCCGCGCCCGACGGGTATCTGCGGGCCGCCCGGGCGATCACCCGCGCCGCGGGCAGCCTGCTCGTCCTCGACGAGGTGCAGACCGGGATCGGCCGGACCGGTCACTGGTTCGCGCACCAGGCCGAGCCGGGGGTGGACCCGGACGTGGTGACGCTGGCCAAGGGGCTGGGGGGCGGTCTTCCGATCGGTGCCACGGTGGCGTTCGGAGCGGCCGGCGAGCTGCTCGGCCCCGGCCACCACGGGTCGACCTTCGGCGGCAATCCGGTGGCCTGTGCGGCGGGTTCGGCCGTCCTCGAGACCATCGCGGCGGAGGGCCTCCTGGAGCACACCGTACGGATGGGTGAGCTCCTGCGGACGGGGGTGGAGGCACTGAAGCACCCCCTGGTGGCCGAGGTCCGGGGCGCGGGGCTGCTGCTCGGCGTCGTCCTGACCGAGCCGGTCGCCGTGCGGGTCCAGGAGGCGGCGCAGGAGGCCGGGTTCCTCGTCAATGCCGCCGGCCCCGGGACCGTACGCCTGGCTCCGGCGCTGACCGTGTCGGCACGTCAGGTCGAGGAACTGGTGGCGGCGTTGCCGGGGATCCTGGACCCGCGCTAGCTCGGGAGCGGCTCATGTCCCCCCGAAACGGCCGGCCGACGAGTTCGCCTCACCGGCCGGCCGTTTCGGGGGTCACTCCTTCCCCGGCTCGGTCCGCCCGTCGACGTACGTCGCCACGACCTCGATGTCCCCGATCCGCGAGGTCTCGACGGCCCGTGGATCGTCCCCGAGGACCACCAGGTCGGCGCGCTTGCCGGGCGTGAGGCTGCCCGCGCTGTCGTCCCAGTGGCAGGCGTACGCGCCGGCCGCCGTGTAGGCGTGCAGGGCCTCGTCGACGGTGATGCCCTCGTCCGGGCCGATCGCCCGGCCGGAGGTGGAGGCGCGTTCGACCATGAACTGGATCGCGCGGAGCGGCGAGCCGTCCGTGACCGGCCGGTCGGAGCTGCCGACGAGGGTGACGCCGTGGTCGAGGAAGCCCCGGCCCCGGTACATCCAGGGCGCCCGCCGCTCCCCCATGACGTCCGCGTAGTCGTCGCCGAAGTAGCGGAGGAAGTTGGGCTGGATCACGGCGCTGACGCCGAGCCGGGCGAAGCGCGGCAGCTGGTCCGGGCGGATCAGGCCCGCGTGCTCCACGCGGTGCCGGGCGGCCGGGCGGGGCCGGAGCCGCTGCGCGCGTTCCAGGGCGTCCAGGGCGAGGTCGGCGGCGCGGTCGCCGATGGCGTGGACGGCGAGCTGCCATCCGGCGAGGTGGCCGTCGACGATGAGGTCCGCGATCCGCTCGGGCTCGTCCTGGAACTGTCCGGTGTGGGACATGCCCTCGTACGGGTCGGTGAGCGCCGCGGTACGGGCCATCATGCCGCCGTCGGTGTAGATCTTGAGGGCTCCGAGGGAGAGCCAGTCGTCGCCGAAGCCGGTGCGCAGCCCGAGGTCGAGGGCGCGCGGGATGCCGTCGTCCCGGTGCGCGGCGCGCGGGCGGAGGGTGTCGCCCGCGGCCATGAGCTGGACGCGGAGGGGCAGTCGGCCCTGGTCCCTGAGGAGTTGGTACGCGCCGAGTTCGACGGGGCTGTGTCCGAGGAGGCCGCCGCCGATGCCGGCCTCGGCGCAGGCGGTGATTCCCTCGGCGAGGCAGGTGCGGCCGGCGCGCTCGACGGCGTCGGCGATCTCCTCCTGTGAGTACGGCAGCCGGAGTCGCCGTACGGCGGTCATGGCGCTCTCGGCGAGGAAGCCGTCCTGGTGCGGCACGTCGGCCGGAAGGAGGTCGAGGACCGCGCTGTTGACGACGCAGGCGTGTCCGGAGTCGTGCATGAGGAAGATCTTGCGGCCCTGGCTGACCCGGTCGATCTCGGCGGCGGTGAGATGGCGTCCCAGGGCCCGCTGGTCGTAGCCGGCGACGTCGACCCAGGCGCCGGGCTCGGCCTTCCGGGAGGCGGCCTCCCCGATGACGGCGAGGACGTCCTCGATCCGCTCGCAGGGGGCGATGCTCGGGGTGTCGGCTTTCAGTCCCGCCCATGCCAGGTGGACGTGGCTGTCGATGAAGCCGGGCAGCACGGTGGCGTCCTGGAGGTCGACGACCTCGCGGGCGGGGAGCGAGGTCACGGCCTCGTCCAGGCCCACGATCCGCCCGCGCCAGATGCCGAGGTCGTGGGCGACGGGGTGGTCCGGGTCCATGGTGAGAATGCGCGCGTTCGTCAGCCTCGTACAGAGCATGGGCAGTCCGTTCCCGGTCGCTGTCGCTGTCGTCAGGAGGTCTTGGCCATCACGGTGTCGGCCGTGGCCGGCCCGTTCCCGCTCGCCTTCCCTTCGGCGTCCGCGTCGGCATCGGTCGTGCCCGTCTCCTCGGCCCGGGCATACCCCTTGGGTGCGGCGGGCACCATGAGCGGTGTGCCGGTCTCGGGGTCGGGGATGATCCGGCAGGGCAGGCCGAAGACGTCCTCGACCAGCTCGGCGGTCATGACGGTCGACGGGTCGCCCTCGGCCGCGACGATGCCGCCCGGGCGCATCACGATGAGGTGGGTGGCGTACCGGCAGGCCTGGTTGAGGTCGTGCAGGACGGCCACGATCGTGTGGCCGCGGCGGGCGTGGAGTTCGGCGCACAGGTCGAGGACCTCGACCTGGTGGGCGATGTCGAGGAAGGTGGTCGGCTCGTCGAGGAGCAGGATCTCGGTCTGCTGCGCCAGGACCATGGAGAGCCAGACGCGCTGGCGCTGGCCGCCGGAGAGGTCGTCGACGGGGCGGTCGGCGAGTTCGAGCACGCCGGTCTGCCGCATCGCCTCGACCACGGCCGCCTCGTCGTCGGCGGACCACTGCTTCAGGAGGCCCTGGTGGGGGTAGCGGCCCCGGGCCACGAGGTCGCCCACCGTGATGCCGCCGGGTGCGGTGGAGGACTGCGGGAGCAGTCCGAGCCGGCGGGCGACCTCGCGGGAGCGGTACGAGGCGATGGCGGCGCCGTCCAGGTAGACCTGTCCGGCGCGCGGCTTGAGCATCCGGGCGAGGGCGGTGAGGAGGGTGGACTTGCCGCAGGCGTTGGGTCCGATGACGACCGTGAAGGAGCGGTCGGGAATCTCGACGTCGAGGTCGGTCGCCACCGTCCGCTGGTCGTAGGAGAGGGTCAGGTTCTCGGCGCGCAGGCGGGAGGCCGGACGGTTCGTTGCTGTCATGCGCGGCTCTTTCGCGACTCGGTGACCAGTAGCCAGATGAGGTAGAGCCCGCCGACGCAGCCGGTCGCCGTGCCCACCGGGAGGAGCGCGGGGGCGAAGAGGCGCTGCACGGCGAGGTCGCTCAGGGCGAGCATGACGGCGCCCATGAGGGCGGACGGCAGCAGGGCGGGCCCGGAGGAGCCGGTGATCTTGCGGGCCACCTGGGGCGCGGCCAGGGCGACGAACCAGATGGGTCCGGTCACGGCGGTGGCGAACGCGGCCAGGGCGACGCTGATCACGAGCAGGACGGTGCGGGTGCGGGGGACGTTGACGCCGAGGGCCTTGGCGGTGGTGTCGCCCATCTCGACCATGGAGAGGCGGCGGGAGAGGAAGAAGGCGAGGGGCAGCAGCACGGCGACGGCGATGCCGATGGCCTGGGCGTGGATCCAGAGCCGGTTGCCCAGGCTGCCGATCAGCCAGGACTGGGCCTCCAGGGCCTCCTGGAAGGTGGCGCGGGTGATCAGGTAGGAGTTGACGGCGAGGAGCAGGGCGCTGACGCCGATGCCGACGACGACGAGGCGGAAGCCCTGGATGCCGCGGCCGATCATGAGGAGATGGACGGCGAGGGCGGTGGCGAGGCCGCCGGCGAGGGCGCCGAGCGCGATCTCGGTCATGCTGCCGTGCAGCATGACGATGACGACGAGTGCGCCGACGGCGGAGCCGTTGGTGAAGCCGATGATGTCGGGGCTGCCCAGGGGGTTGCCCGTGATGCTCTGCAGGATGGCGCCGCTGACGGCGAGGGCCGCGCCGACGCACAGCGCGGTCACGAGGCGCGGCATGCGGAGGGTGTTGACGACGAAGTCGGCGATCCCGGTCCCGTTTCCGGTGAGCGCCTGGACGACCTCGCCGACGGAGAGGTCGAAGTCGCCGGTGGTCAGGGTGATGCCGGCGACGAGGAGGAGGGCGACGAGGAGGGCCGCGGTGGCGGCGACGGTACGGCCCTGGACGCGCAGGGAGACGCGTCCTGAGCGGGTACGGACGACCCGGCCGGTGATGACACGGGGCAGCTGCGGCACGGTCGCCGCGCCGGGCCCCTTGCGGGGCGTCGGGTCGGGCGCGGAGGGCTTCGCCTCCCGTACGGCAGTCACAGCATGACCAGCTTCCGGCGGCGGCACAGGGCGATGAACAGGGGGGCGCCGATGAACGCGGTGACGATGCCGACCTGGAGTTCGCCGGGGGCGCCGAGCACCCGGCCGAGGACGTCCGAGCCCAGGAGCAGGACGGGGGCGATCAGCATCGAGTACGCGAACACCCAACGCTGGTCGGGTCCGACGACGAACCGGGCGATGTGCGGTACGGCGAGACCCACGAAGCCGATCGGTCCGGCGGCGGCGGTGGCGGCTCCGCACAGGAGCATCACGGCGACGGCGCCCAGGGCACGGGTCCGGCCGACGTTCACGCCGAGGGCCCGGCCCATCTGGTCGCCCATGGCCAGGGCGTTGAGCGAGGGGGCGAGGACGAGGGCGAGGACGAGGCCGATGCCGATGAAGGGCAGGGCCATCACGACGATGTCGTAGTAGCGGCCGGCGAGGGAGCCGACGGTCCAGAAGCGGAACTGGTCGAAGGCCCTCGGGTTGAGCAGCAGGACCGCCCAGTTGAAGGCGTACAGCACGGCGGTCACGGCGGCGCCTGCGACGACGAGCCGCTCGGGCGAGGCGAGCTTCCGGCCGGAGGAGCCGAGCAGATAGACGCCGACGGACGCGGCGGCGGCGCCGGCGAGGGCGAACCACACGTAGCCGAGCGGGGCCGCGACGCCGAAGAAGGCGATGGCCACGACGACGCCGGCGGAGGCGCCGAGGTTGACGCCGAGCATGCCGGGGTCGGCGAGCGGATTGCGTGTCAGGGCCTGCATCAGGGCGCCGGCCAGGCCGAGGGCGAGGCCGACGAGGATGCCGAGGAGGGTACGGGGGATGCGGTAGTCATGGATGATGACCGACGTCTCCGACCCGTCGGGGTTCCACAGGGCGTCCCAGGTGGCGGTGAAGGGGATGCCCCGGGTGCCCACCCAGACGCTGAGCAGTCCGACCAGGACGAGGGCGGCGAGGCCGGCGACCAGTCCCAGTCCCCGGAACGCGGCCCCGGTGCGGCCCGACCCGCGCGCGCCGGGACCCGTGGTCTTCTCCGCGGGTTGCTCCTGGGGCTGCTGTCCCTGCACCACCCGGGATTCGACGGACAACGACAACTCCCCCTGGCGGCGGTACAGATGTACGGCGGGAACCTGGCGGCGCGAGACCGAAGGATCACGACTTAGGTGAGGCTAACCGAACCGTGTCTTGAGGTCAACGCGCGGAACAGGACGCGTCCGACACCTCGCCCGGGGCCCCCGGACCTCCCCGTGACCCGCCCCGACCCCGGCCGAACTCAGAGTAGGCTTACCTAACCAACCATCTACCTCCGTGAAGGAGTCTCATGCCAACGGGCGGACCGACGGGGGGACTTGTCCTCCGCCAGGCGATCAGAGGACAACGCCGCCGAGTGATCACGGCATCTCTGCTCGGTATGACCCACCAGGGCTGCGAGGCCCTGGTGCCGGTGGTCATCGGCGCCACCATCGACACGGCGGTCGCCACCGGCTCCTCCTCGGCGCTGCTGCGCCTGCTCATCGTCCTCGCCGTGCTCTTCCTGGTCCTGTCGACCTGTTACCGCATCAGCGCGCGGATCACCGAGGGCAGCGGCGAACTCGCCGCGCACCGGCTCCGGCTCGACCTGGCCACCCGGGTGCTCGACCCCCGCGGCGGCGCCGACGCGAACCGCCTTCCCGGCGCGCTGACCAGCATCGCCACCAACGACGCCCGCCGCGTGGGCTCGGTGGCCACCGTCATCGCGTACGGGGTGTCGGCGGTCGCCGCCCTCGTGATCAGCGCCGTCGCACTCCTCAGGATCTCCGTCCCCCTCGGCCTGCTCGTCCTCCTCGGCATCCCGCCGCTGCTGTGGCTCGGGCACCGCATCAGCCGGCCGCTCGAACAGCGCAGCGAGGCCGAGCAGGAGCGGGCCGCCCACGCCTCGGGCGTCGCCGCCGACCTCGTCTCCGGACTCCGCGTCCTCAAGGGCATGGGCGCCGAGTCGGCGGCCGTGGCCCGCTACCGCACCACGAGCCAGGACTCGCTGTCCGCCGCCCTGCGCGCCGCGCGCAGCCGGGCCGGACACGAGGGCGCCGTCCTCGCCCTGACCGGCGTCTTCATCGCCGTCATCGGCGTGGTCGGCGCGTACCTCGCCATGGACGGCAGCATCAGCGTCGGCGACCTGGTCGCCGCCGTCGGTCTCGCGCAGTTCCTCCTCGGCCCCTTCCAGCTGCTCGGCTACGTGAACGCCGAGCTCGCCCAGGGCCGCGCCTCGGCCAAACGGATCGCCGAAGTACTCGCCTCGCCCGAGGCCGTCGGGACCGGACACGACGTGCCCGCCGACGGAACGGCCGGACACGTGGCCCTGCGCGGGGTGACGCTCGGCGCGCTCCGGGGCGTCGACCTCGAACTCCCGGCGGGCAGCCTGACCGGGATCGTCGCCCGGGACGCTGCCGCCGCCAACGACCTCCTCGTCTGCCTGGCCCGCGAGGCGGACCCCTCCGAGGGCGCCGTCGAGCTCGACGGCACGCCGCTGACCTCGCTCGACCCCGACGCGCTGCGCCGGGTCGTCCTGGTCGCCCACCACGACGCCGACCTGTTCGAGAGCACGCTGCTCGACAACGTCCGGGCCGGGGCCGCCGACGACACCTCGGCCGTCGAGCGGGCGCTCACGGCATCGGCCGCCGACGACGTCGCCCGGCTCCTCCCGGACGGCGGGGACACCCTCCTCGCCGAACGCGGCCGCTCGCTCTCCGGCGGTCAGCGCCAGCGCGTCGCCCTCGCCCGCGCGCTCGCCGCCGACCGGCCCGTCCTCGTGCTGCACGACCCGACGACCGCGGTGGACACCGTCACCGAGTCCCACATCGCCGCCCGGCTGCGTGAGGTCCGCCGCGACCGCACCACGATCCTGGTCACCACCAGCCCCGCTCTCCTCGCCGTGACCGACCGCGTGATCGTCCTGGAGGACGGCGCCGTACAGGCGACCGGGCGCCACACCGATCTCCTCGCGGCCGACGCGGCGTACCGTGCGGCGGTGCTCGCATGACACTCGCCGACGAGACACGGACCGACAGCCGGCCGCAGCGGGACGAAGGACGGACGAGAGAGACGGAACAGACCATGAGCGGAACCAGCCCGGACCGCGTGCTCCTGCCGACCGCCACCGGCGCCGAGTCCGTCGCGGCGCTCCGCACCATGCTGCACGGCCACCGCCTCCTCGCCGTGGCGGCGATCGCCGTCCTCGTCGTCGGCACCGCGGTCGGACTGCTCACCGCTCCCCTGCTCGGACACATCGTGGACCTCGTGGTCGACAAGAAGGGCGCGGCGGCACTCACCCTCCCCCTGGTCCTGCTCGTCGTCGTCGCCGTCGCGCGGGGCGCGGCGGCGGCCGTCGGCAGCACCCTCGTGGCCCGGCTGGGCGAGACCGTCCTGGCCGCGCTGCGCGAGCAGTTCATCGAGCGGGCGCTGCGGCTGCCGCTCGACCGGGTCGAGGCGGCCGGCTCGGGCGACCTGGTCTCCCGGGTCACCAGCGACGTGTCGGTGATCGGCAAGTCGGTGCGTCAGGCCCTGCCGGAGTTCAGCCGCTCCGCCCTGACGATCCTGCTCACCTTCGTCGGACTCGCCGTACTCGACTGGCGCTTCCTGATCGCGGCGCTCCTCGCGTCCCCGGTCCAGGTGGTCTCGGTGCGCTGGTACATGCGCCGGGCCGCGCCCGTGTACGGCGAGCACCGCGTCGCCACCGGGGCCCTGCAGCACCAGCTGCTCGACAGCGTCGGCGGCGTCCGGACCGTACGGGCGTTCCGCCTCGACGACACCCACACCGACCTGCTGGAGAAGCGGTCCGCGGCCGCCCGCGACCTGGGCCTGCGGGGCATCCACATCGTCACCGGGTTCTTCTCCCGCCTCAACCTCGCCGAGTTCATCGGCCTCGCCGCGATGCTCGCGACCGGGTTCGTCCTGGTCGACAACGGCTCGGTCAGCATCGGTACGGCCACGGCGGCCGCGCTGTACTTCCACAGCCTCTTCAACCCGATCAACGCGACCCTGTACCTCCTGGACGACGCCCAGTCGGCGGGCGCGAGCTTCGCCCGCCTCGTCGGCGTCTCGAACCTTCCGGCGGAGCGCGCCGAGAGCGAGGCGCACGCCCTCGCCGACGGCTCGGTCGAGGTGTCCGGGCTCAGTCACGCGTACGGCTCCGGCGCACCGGTCCTGCACGAGGTCGACCTGCGGGTACGGAGCGGGGAGCGGGTGGCCCTGGTGGGCGCGAGCGGCGCCGGCAAGACCACCCTGGCCAAGCTCATCGCCGGCGTCCACAGCCCCACCGGGGGCTCGATCGCCCTCGGCGGAGTCGACACCGGGGACCTGGGCCCGGCCGGGGTGCGCCGCTCGGTGGCGCTCATCAGCCAGGAGGTGCACGTCTTCGCCGGAACCCTCGCCGACGACCTGCGCCTCGCCCGGCCCGAGGCCGACGACGAGCAGCTTCGCGCGGCGCTCGACCGCGTCGACGCGCTGGAGTGGGCCGAGGCGCTGCCCGAGGGCCTCGCCACGGTCGTCGGGGAGGGCGGCCACCGGCTGACGGTGACGCAGGCGCAGCACCTGGCCCTGGCCCGGCTGGTCCTTGCGGACCCGCCGATCGCGATCCTCGACGAGGCCACCGCCGACGCGGGCAGCGCCGGCGCGCGCGTCCTGGAGGAGGCGGCGGCGCGGGCCCTGGAGGGCCGCACGGGGCTGCTCGTCGCGCACCGGCTGCCGCAGGCCGCGGCCGCCGACCGGGTGGTCGTCCTCGACCAGGGCCGCGTCGTGGAGACCGGCACGCACGAGGAACTGGTGGCGGCGGGCGGCCGGTACGCCGTCCTGTGGGCCGCGTGGTCGGCCAGCCGCCAGGAGCCCGGGGAGCAGGTGCCGCGGCCGGCTCCGGACCCCGACGCCCAGGCCTCAGCGGTCGTCTGAGACGACCGGCCGAAGGGGGCGGTACGACGAGAGTCGTACCGCCCCCTTCGTGCTGCCCCCCTTCGTGCTGCCCCCTTCGTGCTCCCCGCGCCGTGCCCGGTCCCCGTCGTCCGGGGGTGCTACGGGCGGCCCCGGGCCCACGCACACCGCCGCCCGCGAGGGGAACTCCCCCGCGGGCGGCGGTCGGTGTCAGGGCCGGTGGCGCCGGGTCAGTCCTGGACGGCGATGAGGCTCGCCGGGCGCAGATCGGTCCAGTGGGTCTCCACGTAGGCCAGGCACCCCTCGCGGGTGTCCTCGCCGAAGACGGTCCGCCACCCGGCGGGGACCTCGGCGAAGGAGGGCCACAGCGAGTGCTGGTTCTCGTCGTTGACCAGAACCAGGAAGCGGCCCTGCGGGTCCTCGAACGGGTTGGTGCTCATGCGTTCTCACTCCTCTTGTGTGTCACGCCGAACAGCTGGGACAGGGGCTGTTCGGAGTCGTCTGTCACGGTGCGCAGCAGGGTCTGGAGTTCCTCGGCGAGCCGTCGCGCCTTCTCCGCCCCGAGCCGCTCCGTCGCGTGGATCAGGCCGCAGTGCACGGGCCCTTCGCCGCGGGGCTCGTAGAAGCTGAGGGTCAGCTCCGCGCGGGTGGATCCGGTCGGCACGGCGATCAGGTCGCCGACACCCCCCTGGAGGCGCTCCAGGTCTGCCTGCTCGTGGTGGATCACCATCACCTGGGGGCCCTCCGGCCGCAGGCCGGCGGTGCGGACGACCTCGTCGAAGGGCACGTCCTGGCGGTCGAGGGCACTCAGCGTGGTCTCCCGCACGCGGGTCAGGAGCTCCGCGAAGGAGGGGTCGCCCGCCGTGTCGGTGCGCAGCACGACCGTGTTGAAGAAGCAGCCGACGAGGTCGGCGAGCTGGTCGTCGCCGCGCCCGGCGACCATCGTGCCGATGGGCAGGTCGGTGCCCGCCCCGTGGCTGGTGAGCAGGGCGGCGAGGGCCGCGTGCAGCACCATGAACATGCTGGTGCCGGTGGCCTGCGCGAGCCGGTCCACGTCCGCGTGCAGCCGATCGTCGAGCGTGAACTCGACGACTCCGGCGGTCCGGCTCCCCCGCTGTGCGGGCACGGCGGCCCGGGCCTCCGTCGGCAGGGCCAGCTCGCGCGGCGCGTCGGCGAGCGTCCGTCGCCAGTACGCCAGTTGGCGTCCGCCCCGGCTTTCGGGGTCGGCCGGATCGCCGAGGACGTCGCGGGCCCAGCGGGCGTAGTCGCCGTAACTCACGGGCAGCGGCTGCCAGTCGGGCGTGCGCCCGGCCGTCCGCGCCCCGTAGGCGGTGGTGAGGTCGCGGAACAGCGGGACCACCGACCACTCGTCGACGGCCAGGTAGTGCAGGGTGAGCAGCACCGCCTGGGCGCCGTCGGCGCCGGTGAGGAGCCGGGCCCGCAGCGGGGCCTCCCGCTCCAGGTCCGGTGCGGCGGCCGCGAGTTCGCCGAGCCGTACGTCGAGGTCCGCGCACCGCTCCACGGCCAGGTCCGGCGCCTCGACGGCCCGGCGGGCCAGGGTTCCGTCGCGGTCGGTGAAGGCGGTGCGGAGCGGTTCGTGGCGGGCGGTCACGTCGGCGAGCGCCGCGGCGAGCGCGTCGGTGTCCAGGCCGCCGGGCGAACGCAGGACGAGTGCGTGGTCGAAGCCGGGGTTGCGCCGGTAGGCCTGCCACTGCCACCGCTGTACGGGCGCCACCGGCGGCTCCGTGCCGTCGGCGGCCCCGGGCTCGGCCGGGCGCAGGGCGGGACGTGCCGCGCTCGCGCCCTCCAGCTTGCCCGCGATGCCGGCGACGGTGAGTGCGTCGAAGACGTCGCGGATGCTCAGCTCGACGCCGAACTCGGCGCGGATGCGGCCCAGGAGACGCATGGAGGCCATGGAGTGGCCGCCGAGGGCGAAGAAGCTGTCGTGCACGCCGACGGCGTCCAGCTTGAGGATCTCGCAGAACAGCTCCGCGATCCGCGCCTGCGTCTCGGTCGCGGGAGCGGCGTCACCGGTCATCGCCGACCAGTCCGGAGCGGGCAGCGCCTTGTGGTCCAGCTTGCCGTTCGGGGTGAGCGGCAGCG
This sequence comes from Streptomyces sp. CB02980, assembly GCF_014451325.2. Lineage (GTDB taxonomy): Bacteria > Actinomycetota > Actinomycetes > Streptomycetales > Streptomycetaceae > Streptomyces. The sequence goes on from NZ_JACSCH020000002.1 coordinate 150,946, forward strand.
GGCCGTCGAGCGGGACGACGAGGGCGGGGACCATGTACTCGGGCAGGACCGCGGCGACGTGGGCGCGGAGTTCCTGCGCGTCCAGCGCGAGGTCCGCGCCCGGTTCGGGTACGGCGTAGCCGACGAGCCGGACGATGTCGCCGTCGCGGTCGGGCAGGACGGCGGCCTGGGCGACCGACGGGTGCCCGGCGAGGGCGGCCTCGATCTCGCCCAGCTCGATGCGGAAGCCCCGGATCTTGACCTGGGTGTCGACCCGGCCGAGGAAGTCCAGGTTGCCGTCGGCCCGCCAGCGGGCCCGGTCGCCGGTGCGGTACATACGGCTGCCGGGGGCGCCGTACGGGTCGGCGACGAACCGTTCCGAGCTGAGCCCGGCCTGCCCGAGGTAGCCCCGGGCGAGACCGCGCCCGGCCACGTACAGCTCGCCGATCACTCCCGGCGGGACGGGCCGGAGGTGCTCGTCGAGGACGTAGCAGCGGGTGTTGGGGTCCGGGCGGCCGATGGGCACCCGGCCGCCGGCGCGGCCGCCGTGCTCGTTGGCGGGCCACAGGGTGGAGTTGACGGTCGCCTCGGTGAGCCCGTACGCGCAGATCAGGTTCGCGGTGGCGCCGAAGCGCTCGAAGAGGTCCGGCGGCACGGTCTCGGTGCCGACCAGGACGGTCGACCCTTCGGGCAGTCGGCAGCCGGGCGGCAGGGCCGACACCAGCGACGGCGGCAGGATCATGTGGGTGATCCGCTGGTCTTCGAGGAAGTCGGTGAGGGCGGGTCCTGCGACCCGGGCCTCGTCGGTGATGAGGACGAGCCGTCCGCCGTGGCAGAGGGCCATGGCCAGTTCGAACGCGAAGACGTCGAAGCCGATGGAGGCGAACTGGAGGACCCGGCTGTCGTGTTCCAGGCCCATCCGGTCGACCGCCGTGGCGACCAGGCTGGCGATGCCCTCGTGCGGGACGACGACGCCCTTGGGGCGGCCGGTGGAGCCGGAGGTGTAGATCACGTACGCGGCCTGGTCGAGGCCCGCCGGACCACCGGCGGGCGGGGTCGCGGGCAGGGCGTCGAGCTCGGCGGCGACGTCCGGGGCGTCGAGCAGCAGCACCGGGACTCCGTCGACGCCGGGGATCTTCCCGGCGACGGGCTCGGTGCCGACCACGACTGCGGCCCCGGAGTTCTCGATCATGTAGCTGAGGCGGTCGCCGGGGTGGACGAGGTCGAGCGGCAGGAACGCGGCCCCGAGCTTCAGGGCGGCGACGACCGTGGCGATCATGTCGACCGAGCGGGGGACGGCCACGCCGACGACGCTCTCGGCGCCGACACCGCGGTCGGCGAGCAGCCGGGCGAGCCGGTTGGCGCGGGCGTCGAGCTGCGCGTACGTCACCGAGCGGGAGCGCTCGACGACGGCGACGGCGTCGGGGCGCTCGGCCACCCACCGGGCGAAGAGCGCCGGCAGGGTCTCCTCGTCGACCTCGCGGGGCAGGCCGTTGAAGCCTTCGAGGACGAGGCGGTGCTCCTCGTCGGTGAGGATCCCGGCCTCGGAAAGCGGCCGGTCGGGGGCCGCGACCAGGGTCGCGACCAGCCTGCCGAGGCGGTCGCCGATGCTCTCGGCGGTCTGCTGGTCGAAGAGTTCGGTGGCGAACTCCAGGCGGCAGCCGAGGGAGTCGGCGGCGCCGTCCGCCGAGGTGTGCTCGGTGAAGCTGAACACGAGGTCGAACTTGGCGGTGCCGATCCGGTGCGGCAGGTAGCCGGCCTCGAGTCCCGGCAGTCGCAGGGCCTCGTCCGTACGGGCGTGGTATCCGACCATCACCTGGAACAGCGGGTTCCGGGAGAGCGAGCGGGTCGGGTTGAGCTTCTCCACGACCGACTCGAAGGGCACGTCCGCGTGGGAGAACGCGGCGAGGTCGGCCTCCCGGACCCGGCCGAGGAGTTCGGTGAAGGACGGGTCTCCGCCGAGGTCGGTGCGGAGCACCAGGGTGTTGACGAAGAAGCCGACGAGCTCGTCCAGGGCCTCGTCGCCGCGGCCCGCGATCGGCGCGCCGAGGGGGATGTCGGTGCCGGCGCCGAGGCGGTGGAGCAGGGCGGCCACCGCCGCGTGGGCGACCATGAACATGCTGGCGCCGGTGTCGCGGGCGAGCCGCCGCAGGCCCTCGTGGACGGTGCGGTCGAAGGTGATGTCGAGTTCGGCGCCGGTGAAGGCCGGGCGCGCGGGCCGCGGCCGGTCGGTGGGGAGTTCCAGTTCCTCGGGGGCGCCGGCCAGGGTTGTGCGCCAGTGCTCCAGCTGCCGGGCGGCGAGGCTTTCGGGGTCGGCCGGGTCGCCCAGGAGCTTCTGCTGCCAGAGGGCGTAGTCGGCGTACTGGACGGGCAGCGGCTCCCAGTCCGGCGCGGCGGCCGCGAGGCGGGCGGTGTAGGCGGTCGTGAGGTCCCGCAGGAAGGGGCGGTCGGACCACTCGTCGGTGGTGATGTGGTGGAGCAGCAGGACGACGACGTGCTCGTCGGGCGCCACCTCCACGACGGTGGCACGGATCGGCAGCTCGGAGGCGAGGTCGAACGGCCGCCGCACGGCGGCGTCCACGATGCCGGGCACCTCGTCCTCGGTGGCGCGCAGATGCTCCACGACCGGGGCGGCCGTACCGGCGGGCAGGATCCGCTGGTACGCCTGGCCGTCGCTCTCGCGCTCGGCGAAGAGCGTCCGCAGGGCCTCGTGACGGTCGGTCACATCGGTGAGGGCGGCGCTCCACGCCGCGCGGTCGAAGGTGCCGCGCACTCGCATGACCAGGGGGAAGTTGTACGCGGCGGAGGTGCACTCGATCTGCTGGATGACCCACAGGCGCTGCTGGGCGTGCGAGAGCGGCAGTTCGTCGGGGCGCTCGGCCGCGACGAGCGCCGGGCGGGCGGCGCCGCGCGAGGCGGCCGCCCGCTCGACGAGTTCGGCGACGGTCGGCGCCTCGAACAGGTCGCGGATCGCCAGCTCGGCGTCGAGGGCGGTACGGGCCCGGCTGACGAGCCGGGTGGCGAGGAGCGAGTGTCCGCCGAGGTCGAAGAAGTCGCTGTCGATTCCGACGCTGCCCGCGGCCAGGCCGAGGACCTCTGCGAAGAGCCCGCACAGGGTCTCCTCCCGCGGGGTGCGCGGGGCGCGGCTCCGGCCCGTGCCGGTGAGGTCGGGGGCGGGCAGGGCCTTGACGTCGAGCTTGCCGTTGACGGTCAGCGGCAGGGTGGCGACGGGGACCAGGGCCGACGGGACCATGTAGTCGGGGAGGCGGGACTTGAGGTGCTCGCGGAGCCGCTGGACGAGGTCGTCGACGTCCTCGCCGCCGGAGGTGGTGTCCTCGCGTACGAGCGTGCCGTCCTCCGTTGCGACCGTGCCGTCCTCCCGTACGAAGTAGCCGACGAGGCGCTTCGTTCCGGCGGTCTCGTGGACGACGACGGCCGCGTGGGCGACCTCGGGATGGGCGGACAGGGCCGTGGAGATCTCGCCGAGCTCGATGCGGTAGCCGCGGATCTTGACCTGGTCGTCGGTGCGGCCGAGGAAGTCGAGCAGTCCGTCGGGGCGCTGCCGGACGAGGTCGCCCGTGCGGTACATGCGCTCGCCGGGCTCCCCGAAGGGGTCGGCCACGAACCGCTCGGCGTTCAGCGCGGCCCGGTCGTGGTAGCCGCGGGCGAGGCCGGTGCCGGCGATGTACAGCTCGCCGGGGCAGCCCGGCGGGACGGGCCGCAGCATCGTGTCGAGGACATGGGCGCGGGTGTTGCGGATGGGCCGGCCGACGGTCGGGGTGGCGCTCTCGGTGGTGGAGCCGCCGAGGGTGTTGATCGTGTACTCGGTGGGGCCGTAGAGGTTGTACCCGTACGTGCCCTCGGTGCGGCGCAGCTGCGTCCACACGGTGTCGGAGACGGCCTCGCCGCCGAGCAGGACGAGCGCCGGCCGGTGCTTGCCCTCGGCCTCGTCCTGGTCGAGGAGGCCCTCCTCGATGAGGAGCTGGGCGTAGGTGGGCGTCACGTTGACGACGTCGACGCGGTGCTCGTCGCAGTAGGCGACCAGTGCTTCGGCGTCGCGGCGGAGTTCCTCGTCGCAGACGTGCACCTCGTGGCCCTCGACGAGCCAGAGCAGCTCCTCCCACGACATGTCGAAGGCGAAGGACACGGTGTGCGCGATGCGCAGGCGTCGGCCGCCGGCGGAGGCGATGGCCGGGTCGAAGATCTCCTTCTGGTGGTTGAGCTGCATGTTCGTCAGGCCCCGGTAGGGGGTGACGACACCCTTGGGGCGGCCGGTGGAGCCGGAGGTGTAGATGACGTACGCCGGGGACTCCAGGCGGTCGGGCACCCCGTGGGCGAACGCGGGGCGCTCGGCGTCGGTGATCCCGTCCCCGGACAGCGCGGCGAGCTCGCCGAGCACGGCCTCGTCGTCGAGGAGGACTTCGAGGGCGACGGGACCGTCCTCGCGCCGCAGCGTCGGGGCGACGGCGGTGGTGGACACCAGGCAGAGCGGCCCGGTGTCCTCGGCCATCAGCCGCAGCCGGTCGGCGGGGTGATCGAGGTCGAGCGGCAGGTAGGCGGCGCCGGTCCGCAGGACCGCGAACAGCGCGGCGACCATCTCGATGGACCGGGGCAGCGCGAGCGCCACGACCTTCTCGGGCCCGGCGCCCCGGGCGAGCAGCAGCCGGGCCAGCCGGTTGACCTGCTCGTCGAGTGCGGCGTACGTGAGGGCGCGCTCGCCGAAGACCAGCGCGACCGCGTCGGGAGTACGGGCGACCTGGGCGGTGAGCATGTCGGCGACGGTCTCGTCCGGCACCGGCTCGCGCCCCGACTCCCGGGCGGTGCGCAGGGCGGCGCTCTCCTCCGGGAGCAGCAGGTCCACGCCGACGGTGCGCGCGGAGGCGACGGCGGGCCCCGCGAGGGCCTCGCCGAGGCGGTCGAGGACCGTGGTGAACCGGGCGAGGATCGTGCCCGCGGCGTCGGCGTCGAAGAGGTCGGGCCGGGCGGCCAGGGTGACCTTCAGGCGTGCGCCGGGGGTGACGATCAGCGTGAGCGGGAAGTGGGTGCCGTCCACGTTCGACACGTCGGTGATGCCGTGGCGTTCGCGGAGGGCCGCGGCGCGGTCCTCTCCGTCGGCCGAGCGGAGCACGAAGAGGGTGTCGAAGAGGCGGCGGTGGCCGGACTCCTGCTGGAGCGTGCCCAGGCCCACGTACTCGTACGGCATGACGGCGGCGCGCTCGGACTGCATGCGGCGCAGCACGTCGAGCAGGGGCTCGTCCGGGGTGAAGGCGACCCGGGCGGGGATCGTGTTCAGGAACATGCCGATGATGCCGGCCACGTTGGGGACGTCCGCCGGGCGTCCGGCGACGGCCGTGCCGAAGGCGACGTCGGCGCGGCCGGTCATGGCCGAGAGCACCAGGGCCCAGGCCGCGTTGAGGACGGTGTTCAGGGTGAGTCCGTGCCGGCGGGCGACGGTACGGAGCCGGTCGCCGGCCTCCTGGGTGAGGTGGGCGTCGAAGTCCACCGGGATGACGGGCCCGGTGTCGCGCCCGGACGGGGCGAGCAGCGTCGGCTCGTCGAAGCCCGCGAGGGCCCCGCGCCAGGCGTCGAGGGCGACGGAGGTGTCCTGGGCGTCCAGCCAGGCGAGGTGGTCGCGGTACGAGCCGGGCAGCGGGAGGCCCGTGGGGTCACCGGCCCGCTCGTACAGCGTGAACAGCTCCTCCAGGAACAGCCAGGCGGACCAGCCGTCCCAGAGGATGAGGTGGTGGGTGACGACGAGCTTGTCCCGGCCGTCGCCGAGGCGGATGAGGAGCAGTCGGCAGAGGGGCGCGGCGGAGAGGTCGAAGCGGCGCCTGCGGTCGGCGGCGAGGAGTTCCTCGGTCCGGGTCCGCTGCTCGTCGGCGGGCAGCCCCGAGAGGTCGGCCTCGACGAGCGGGATCTCGGCGCCGTCCACGATGAACTGGACGGGGCTGGGCAGGCCGTCGCTGGTGAATCCGGCGCGGAGGCCGGTGTTGCGGTCGAGGAGGGTGCGGCAGGCGGCGCGCAGCCGGTCGGCGTCGATCCGGCCGTCGAGGTCCAGGGTCTCCTGGGACTGGTAGACGTCGAGCGCGTCGCCCGCGTCGTAGGTGGCGTGGAAGTACATGCCCTCCTGGAGCGGGGAGAGCGGCCAGATGTCCGCGACGGGCAGCCCGGCGGCGGCGTGGACGCGGGCGGTCTCCTCCGGGGTGAGCTCCGGTCCGGCGAGCGGCGCGGGGGCCGGGGGTTCCGGGGCCGGGGGCGGCGCGGCGGCGGTCAGCTGGTCGAGGAGGGCCCGCAGTGCGGGGTCGACGGCGGCGCCGGACTGCTGCTGGAGGGCGAGGACGGCCTGGAGGGCGGCGGCTGCCTGCCCGGCGTCGGAGGCGGAGACGGTCACGCCGTCGGAGTGCACGGGTACCTCGGTGGAGTCGGCGGTCGGGGGCGCCTCGGCGTCCCCGTGGGTGGCTGCGGCCGCGGCGAGGGCGGCGGGGGTGCGGTGCTCGAACACGTCGCGGGGGCTGAGGGTCAGGCCCTGCTCACGCGCCCGCGTGGCGACGGCGATGGAGCTGAGGCTGTCGCCGCCGAGGACGAAGAAGTCGTCGTCGATGCCGGTTCCGGGGACGCCGAGGACCTCGTCGAAGATCGCGCACAGGGCGCGCTCGCGCTCGTCGCGCGGCGCGCGGCCGGCGGTCCGGGGCGCGGTCTCGGGTGCGGGCAGGGCGTTCTGGTCGAGCTTGCCGCTGGGCGTCAGCGGGAGTTCGGCGAGGACGACGACGGCGCTCGGCACCATCGCGGCGGGCAGCGCCTCGGTGAGGGCCGCGTGCAGGGCCTCGGAGGCGGGAGTGGCGCCGGTGGCGGGGACGGCGTAGCCGACGAGGGCGCCTTCGCGGACGACCACGGCCGCGCGGGCCACGCCGGTGAGCGCGGCCAGGGCGGTCTCGATCTCGCCCAGCTCGACGCGGTTGCCGCGGATCTTGACCTGGCGGTCGGTGCGGCCGAGGTACTCGACGGCGCCGTCGGCGCGGCGGCGCACAAGGTCGCCGGTGCGGTACATCCGCTCCCCCGGCGACCCGAACGGGTCGGCGACGAACCGTTCGGCGGTGAGGCCGGGGCGGTCGTGGTAGGCGCGGGCCAGCTGGACGCCGGCGAGGTAGAGCTCGCCGGGCACTCCGTCGGGCACGGGGCGCAGGAACGGGTCCAGCACGTGGAGCCGGGTGTTCCAGACGGGCCGGCCGATGGGGACGGCCGCCTCGGTGCCTCCCTCGTAGGGGAAGAAGGTGACGTCGACGGCCGCCTCCGTGGGGCCGTACAGATTGTGCAGCGGTACGGGCGTGCGCCCGGCGCGTGAGGTCAGCTCCCACCAGCGGCGGGCGTCGGCTCCGGTAAGGGCCTCACCGCTGCAGAACACCCGGCGCAGGCTCGCCGCCCAGTCCGGAGCGTCCGGGGTCGACTCCATGACCTGGACGAACGCGGCCAGCATCGACGGTACGAAGTGCGTGGTGGTGACGGCCCGTTCGGCGATGAGACGGGCCAGGTACTCCGGGTCGCGGTGGCCGTCCGGGCGGGCGAGGACGACGGTCGCGCCCTCGGTCAGCGCCCAGAAGAACTCCCACACCGACACGTCGAAGCTGGACGGGGTCTTCTGGAGGACCCGGTCGTCGGCGGTGAGCCCGTACGCGCCCTGCATCCAGGCGAGCCGGTTGACGATGGCGCGGTGGGTGACGGCGACGCCCTTGGGGCGGCCGGTGGAGCCGGAGGTGTAGATGAGGTAGGCGGGGTGGTCGGGGGCGGCGGCCCGGCCCGGCGCGGCGGCCCGTCCGGGCGCGGCCTCGGGGGCGTGCGGCTCCTCCCCCGAGGACGCCGCGCCGACGACGACGTGGTCGAGGTCCGGTACGGCGGGCAGCCGCCCGGCGGCCTCCTCCGTGGTCACGACGAGCCGCGCGCCCGAGTCGGCGAGCATGAACGCCACCCGGTCGGCGGGGTAGTCGAGGTCGACGGGCAGATAGGCGGCGCCCGCCTTGAGGACGCCGAGCAGCGCGACCATCAGCTCGGCCGAGCGCGGGACGGCCACGGCCACGTACCGCTCGGGGCCCGCGCCCCGCTCCCGGAGTCGCCGGGCCAGGGCCTCGGCCCGGCGGTCGAGTTCGGCGTAGCTGAGGGTGGTGTCGTCGAAGACGACGGCCGGGGCGTGCGGAGTACGGGCCGCCCGGTCGGCGAAGAGCGAGGTGAGCGTCGCTTCGGCGACGGGACGGGCGGTGGCGTTGAGGTCGGTGAGGTGCGCGCGCTCGCGGCCGGACAGCAGGTCGGTCCGGGCGACGAGACGGTCGGGCTCGGCCACCACGGTCCGCAGCAGGGCGGTGAACCGGTTGGCGAGGACGGCCACGGCCACCTGGTCGAGCCGGGCGGCGTGGTGCTTGAACCGCAGCAGCAGGCCGTCGGCGGTGGGCTCGACGACGAGCGCGAGCGGGTAGTGCACGGCGTCGAACACCTCGGCACCGGTGACGAGGGGCTCCGGGGCGCCCGGTCCTCCCTCGGCGCCGGGGTGGTTCTCGAACACCACGAGGGTGTCGAAGAGTTCGCCGCCGCCCGCGATCCGCTGGATGTCGGCGAGCCCGAGGTGCTGGTGGTCGAGGAGGGCCGCGTGCTCGTCCTGGACGCGTCGGAGCAGCTCGGTCAGCGTCTCGTCGGGGCGGAGGGTCACCCGGGCGGGGACGGTGTTGATGAACAGGCCGACGGCGGAGTCCAGGCCCGCGACCTCGGTGGTCCGCCCGGAGACGGTGGTGCCGAAGACGACGTCCCGGCCGCCGGTGAGGGCGCCGAGCAGCAGTCCCCACACGCCGTGGAAGACGCTGCTCAGGGTGAGTCCGCGGGTCCTGGCGTACGTGGTCAGCGCTTCGGTGAGGTCATGGGGCAGGCGGGTGTCGACGTGCTCGGGGCGGGCGGGGCCTTCGGCCTCGTCCCCCGGGGCGGTGAGCGCGGGGAGCCGCGTCGGTCCTTCGAGGCCGGCGAGTGCCTGCCGCCACGCCTCGCGTGCGGCGTCGCGGTCGCGGCCGGCGAGCCAGGAGAGGTACGGCTCCGGGGCCGCGGGCTCCGGCAGTGCGGCGCCCCGGTAGGCGTCGGTCAGTTCCCGCAGCAGGACGGAGACCGACCAGCCGTCGGCGACGATGTGGTGGAGGGTCAGGAGGAGCCGGTGGCGCCGGCCGTCCTTGACGAGGGTGGCGCGCAGGAGCGGCGGCCGGTCGAGGGCGAACCGTTCGGCGCGGTCGGCGCGGAGGATGTCGTCGAGGCCGGTCTCGGCGGTGTCTGCCTCGCGCCACGGGAGGGTCACGTGGTCGGCGAGCCGCTGGACGACCTCGCCGCCGGGGAGCTGCCGGAACGAGGCCCGCAGCAGCGGGTGCCGGTCGAGGAGCAGCTGGAGCGCACGGCGGAGCCGGTCGGGGTCGACGGGCCCGGCGAGGTCGAGGACTTCCTGGACGAAGTAGAGGTCGGCGGCCCGGTGGTCGAACTCCGCGTGGAAGAAGAAACCTTCCTGGAGCGGGGAGACCGGCAGCGCGTCCGTGTCGAGCTCCACCTGCGGCCGCGCCGGTGCGGCGCCGGTCTCTCCGGCGGTGCGGGCGAGGGCGGCCACGGTCCGGCTGCGGAACACGTCGCGCGGGGTGATCGCGAGCCCGGCCTCTCGGGCGCGGTTCACCAGCTGGATGGCGACGATGCTGTCGCCGCCGAGTTCGAAGAAGCTGTCGTGGACGCCGACCGTGGGCAGGCCGAGGACGTCGGCGAACAGCGCGGCGAGCGCGGTCTCGGCGGGGGTGCCCGGGGTGTCGGTGCCGGTCAGGGAGGTCCAGCGGGGCTCGGGCAGGGCCTTGGCGTCGAGCTTGCCGTTGGGGGTCAGCGGCAGCGGTCCGTCGAGGACGACGACGCCGGAGGGCACCATGTAGTCGGGCAGGGCGTCGGTCACGCGGGCGCGTGCGGCGGTCACGGCCGCCTCGCCGCGCCCGTCCGCCGCTGCCTCCGGGACCAGGTACGCGACCAGCCGCTTCACTCCGCGGTGGTCCTCGCGGGCCAGGACGGCGGCCTGGGCGATGCCCTCGCAGGCCATGAAGGCGCTCTCGATCTCGCCCGGCTCCACGCGGTGACCGCGGATCTTGATCTGGCCGTCGGCGCGGCCGAGGAACTCCAGGTTGCCGTCGGCGCCCCAGCGGACCCGGTCGCCCGTGCGGTACATGCGGGTGCCGGGAGGCCCGTACGGATCGGCGACGAACCGCTCCGAGGTCAGCCCGTGGCGGCCCAGGTAGCCGCGTGCGAGGCCGCGCCCGGAGACGTACAGCTCGCCCTCCGCGCCGACGGGGACGGGCCGGAGCGCCGTGTCGAGGACGTACGCGCGCGTGTTGGGGTCCGGCCGGCCGATCGGCGCGGGTCCCGGGCGGTCGGGGTCGGCGAGCCAGAGCGTGGAGTTGACGGTGGCCTCGGTGAGTCCGTACGCGACGACGACCCGGAGCCGGCCGCCCCAGCGGGCGATCAGCTCGCTGGGGACCGCCTCGGTGCCGACGACGAGGACGGCGCCCTGCGGGAGTTCGCACTCCTGCGGGAGCGCGGAGACCAGCGAGGGCGGCAGGATCATGTGGGTGGCACGGTGGCGGGCGATGTACTCGGTGAGCGCGGGGCCCGCGACACGGCGCTCGGCGGGGACCACGATGATCCGGCCGCCGACGCACAGCGACATGATCAGGTCCCAGACCGTCACGTCGAAGCCGACGGAGGCGAACTGGACGACCCGGCTCTCGGCGGTGATGCCGATCCGGTCGGTGGCGGTGGCGATGAGGCTGCCGACGCCGTCGTGCGAGACGACGACGCCCTTGGGGCGGCCCGTGGAGCCCGAGGTGTAGATGACGTACGCGGCCTGGTCGAGGGCGACGGCCGGTCCCGGGCCGGGGTCGGTCGCGGCGGCGAGGGCGGCCTCGGTGGCCGGGTCGTCGAGCAGCAGATGACCGACGCCCGCCGTCTCCGGGAGGTCGCCGGCGAGGTCGCGCACGGTGACGACGGTGCGGGCACCGGCGTCGGACAGCATGTAGGCGATGCGGTCCTGCGGGTGGTCCGCGTCCAGCGGCAGATAGGCGGCGCCGGCCTTCATCACGGCGAGCAGGGCCACCACAAGCTCCGGTGAGCGGGGCAGGGCCACGCCCACCACGTCCTCGGCGCCGACGCCCCGGGAGCGGAGCAGCCGGGCGAGCCGGTCGGCGGCTTCGTCGAGTGCGGCGTACGTCAGCTCCCGGTCCTCGCAGACGAGCGCGACGGCCTCGGGGCTCCGGCGGACCTGTCGCTCGAACGCGGCGGGCCAGGAGAGCTCCGGGACCTCGCGGGGTGCGACGCCGAACTCGTCGAGGAGGCGCGCGCGTTCGGCCTCCGAGGTGAGTTCGATGCGGCCGACGGGGCGGTCCAGGTCGGCGGCGAAGGCGTCGATGAGGGCGAGGAAGCGGCGCTCGTGGTCGGCGAGGGTGGCCGCGTCGCAGACGTCGGCGTCCACGTCGAGGTGGACGGTGTATCCGCGGCCGTCCGCGCCCTCGGCGAAGCTGAACGCCAGGTCGCTGACCGGGCCGAGCCATTCCGGGCGGAGTTCGGCCCGGTGGCCGGCGAAGCGGAGGTCCTCGGAGCGGGGCAGGATGTTGACGGTCGGTCCGACGAGCTCCGGCACGCCGTCGACGAGGCCGAGTTCCCTGGCCAGGTCCTCGGCGCGGTAGCGCCCGTGGGCGACGGCGTCGGCGACGGTCTCGCGCACCTGGGCGACGAGGGCGGCGCCGGTCGTGCCGGGGTGGACGGCGAGGCGCAGCGGGACGATGTTGGACACCATGCCGGGGACGGCCGCGGAGACCTCGTCCTCGCGGGCGGCGACCGGCAGGCCGAGGACGAGGTCCTGTTCGCCGCCGGCGCGGTGCAGATGGGCGGCGACGGCCGCGAGCAGGATCCGGGACGGTCGTACGCCCGCGGTCCGGGCGGCGGCGTTCAGCCGCTCGACGGTCTCGGGGGACAGCTCGGCGGTCCGCCGCAGGCGTCGGGTCATGAGGGTGGCGGCGCGGTCGACGAGCCGTACGGGCTCGGTCCGGCCCGCCATCCGCTCCAGCCACCAGGCGCGGTCGGCGGCGTGCCGGTCGGAGGCGCGGTACGCGCGGTCGGCGGCGACGAGCCGGGAGAGCGACCAGTCGCGGGGCTCGGACGCCTTGTCGCCCGCGGTGTAGAGCTCGCCGGCCCGCCGGGTGACGAGCGCGACGCCCATCCCGTCCATCACGATGTGGTGGTAGCGCTGGCACCACAGGACGCGGTCGTCGGCGAGCCGCAGCAGTGCGTGGGCGAAGAGCGGGTCGAGCGCGAGGTTGACGGGCCGGTCCCGGTCGGCGTCCACCCACGCGGCGGCGGCCTCGTCGGGGTCGGCGGCCTCGCGCAGGTCCACGACGGTGAGGTCGACGGGGAGGGTGCGGGTACGGGGCGTCTGGCGCGGCCCGTCGTCTCCGGGGGTGACCCGTACGTGCAGGCACTCGGCCTCTTCGACGGCCTGGCGGACGGCGGCGGTCAGGCGGTCGAGGTCGATGGCGCCGCGGAGGTGCAGCGCGAAGACGATGTTGTAGGCGGAGCTGTCCGGTTCGATCTGCTGGGCCAGCCAGATGCCGGATTGCCCGCCGGTGACGGGGAGGCCGGAGGGGGTGTTCCGGTCCGACGGCTCGACGTCAAACATCGTACGAAGTGGCCTTTCCCTGGAGGTGCGTGGCAGACGGTGACGGCACAAGCGCCGACGGCGTGGCGAGAGTTCCGCCACGCCGTCGGTCGGGTCAGCTGCTGGCTGGTGGCACGTCAGCTGGCGTGCGTCACTTGACAGCCGCGAGGAGCGGCTCGATCTGGTCGATGGCGTACGGGATCGACAGAACGGTGTTGAAGGAGAACGCGGCGCCGATGTCCGGGTCCTGGTACGGCACGAACAGGTCGCGCTTCTCCTGGTTGACCTTCAGCTTCTTGTAGAGCGGCTCGGCCTTGATCCGGTCGTTGGCCTCGGTGCTGGAGGTGACCCAGACGAGCCGGTCGACGTCGAGGACGTTGAGCTTCTCCGCGCTGAGCTCGGCGACGTTGAATCCCGGCTTGGACAGCGTGTCGATCTCCGGCTTGAGCTTGAAGCCCAGCTCCTGGAAGAAGATCGACTTGGGGTCGATCTTCGTGAACGCCGAGTACTTGCCGGCCTCGAAGCTGTCGGCGACGGCGAGCGTCTTGGTGGCCCACTCGGGGTGCTTCTCGCGGGCGGCCTTGAAGCGGGCGTCGATGTCCGAGATCAGCTTGGCGGCCTCGGCGTCCTTGCCCAGCGACTTGCCGATCTGCTGGGTCATCAGCTGCCAGGGGGCGCCGTAGTCCGGGTGGTCCTTGGGCTGGGCGACGACCTTGGTGAACTTGGAGAGCGTGTCGTACTGCTCCTTCTTCATCCCCGAGTACTGGGCGATCACGAGGTCGGGCTTGAGGGCCGCGATCTTCTCGATGTTGTACTCGTCGCGCTCACCGACGATCTGCGGGGTGTTCGTGCCCCACTTCTCCTTGGTCCAGGGCCACTTGCCGTACGGCTTCTCCTTGAACCAGTCGACCGAGCCGGCCGGCGTGACGCCGAGCGCGAGCACCGCGTCCTGGTCGGAGAGGCCGAGGGTGACGATCGTCTTCGGCTCCTTGTCGATGGTCGTGGAGCCGTACTTGTGCTCGACCGTGACGGGGAACGCGGCGGGCTTGGCTCCCCCGTCGGCGGCGGCCGAAGTGGTGGAAGGGGACGGCGAGTCGGACTTCTCGGCCCCGCCGCCACAGGCGGAGAGGGCGAGGGCCGCCACGGCGAGAACGGCTACGCGGGGAGCGGATCTGGCGAACCGCGCCAGAGCGGGACGTGCACCAGCGGACACGGACGTTCCTTTCGGGGATTCACAGTGCTGCCACGCCCGCCGGGGCACGGGAAACCGCGCGACGGGAGTGGCGATTGGCGCGTGGGGGGTGGAGCGGGGGACGCTAGCGCGCCGTGCCCACGCCGTCGACCACGGACCTGACCTCGTCGGCGGAGGGCGGGGCGGGGACGGAGGCGGAGGGGTCGGCCGGAGCGGGGGCCCGGTCGAGGACCGAGTCGAGGATCTCGCCGACCCTGATCGCGGTGTTGGAGAGCAGCGACGAGGTGATGCCGTGGGTGTGCTCCGTGCCGCCCTGGAGGTAGATGCCGCAGCGCAGTTCGGGGTCGGTGGCCAGCCGGTAGTCCCGCTCGACGCGGACCCGGCCCTGGTCGTCGCGGTGGCAGCGGTCGCCGACCGGGCCGAGGAGGCCGAGGGGCTCGGCGGGCGTGTACCCCGTGGCGTAGACGACGACGTCGGCCTCGAGCACGGTCTCCTCGCCGGTGACGAGGGAGGTGACGAAGGCGCGGACCTTGTCCGGGCCGTCCTCGACGCCGGTGAGCCGGGAGATGTTGATGAAGCGCAGTCGCTCGGTGCCGAGGACCTTCTCCTGGTACGCCTGCCGGTACAGGTCGTCGATGAGGTCGATGTCCACCACGGAGTAGTTGGTGTTCCCGTGATAGTCCATCAGCTTGCGCTTGATGTCGTCGGGAGCCGTGAAGTACTCGTCGACGGCGTCGGGGTCGAAGATCCGGTTGGCGAAGGCGCTGTCGTCGGCGGGGCTGTAGCCGTACCGCGAGAAGACGGCGCAGATCTCGGCCTCGGGGAAGCGGCGGTGCAGATAGGCCACGTTCTCGGCGGCGCTCTGGCCGGCACCGACGACGACGATCCGCCGGGGGTTCGTGCCCTCCAGGCCCTCGACCTTGCGGAGCAGGTCGGAGTTGTGCCAGACGCGGTCGCTGCGCTCGACGCCCTCCGGCATCTTCGGGCGAAGTCCCGTGCCGAGGACGAGGTTTCGGGCGCGGTGGACGACGAGCTCGTCCCCGGCGCGGGCGGTCACGTCGAGGTACTCGACGACACCGTCCCGCTCGACCGGCTCCACCGAGACGATCTCGTGGCCGTAGGAGACCATGTCGTCGACCTTGGACGCGGCCCACTCGAAGTAGTCGTGGAACTCGACGCGCAGGGGGAAGAGGTTCTTGTGGTTGACGAAGTCGATCAGCCGGCCCTTGCTCTGCAGGTAGCAGAGGAAGCTGTACTCGCTGGTCGGATTGCGCAGCGTCACCAGGTCCTTGAGGAAGGACACCTGCATGGTCGCGTCGTCGATCAGCATGCCGCGGTGCCAGCCGAACTGCGGCTGGCGCTCGAAGAAGTGGGCGGTGACCGCTTCCGCTCTTCCGACGCGTGCGTTGTGCTCGCTGAGCGCTATCGCCATGGCCACATTGGACGGCCCGAAGCCGATACCGATGAGGTCGTGGACCAGAGGTGCGTCACCAGGAGAACCCTGCGACATGTCACTCCCATCGTGCGGGAAAGAAGCTGGGGAACGGGGGCATCGAGCACACCGGTGTCACCGGCGGCCCTGCGTAACTTAGGTAAAGCTAACCTGATTAAGCGCGACTGTCGACCGGGCGAAACGGACAAGGGGTGAAGGTCACCCCATGAACGACCGCACAAATCAAGCCAGTTGCACTGTTAGGTAAGCCTTGCTTTACTTGCTGACGGTCAATCGCTCTTCTGAGGAGGAACCCCATATGCGGGTCGTCATGTTCGGCTATCAGACCTGGGGCCACCGCACCCTCCAAGCGCTCCTGGACTCCGAACACGACGTGGTGCTCGTCGTGACGCACCCCAAGAGCGAGCACGCCTACGAGAAGATCTGGAGCGACTCGGTCGCCGACCTGGCGGAGGAGCACGGCGTCCCGGTCGTGATCCGCAACCGGCCCGACGACGAGGAGCTGTTCGCGCGCCTCAAGGAGGCGGACCCGGACATCATCGTCGCCAACAACTGGCGTACGTGGATCCCGCCGCACATCTACAACCTGCCCCGCCACGGCACGCTGAACATCCACGACTCGCTGCTGCCCAAGTACGCCGGCTTCTCGCCGCTCATCTGGGCCCTCATCAACGGCGAGTCCGAAGTCGGCGTCACCGCCCACATGATGGACGAGGTGCTCGACGCCGGCGACATCGTCCAGCAGCACGCGGTCCCCGTCGGGCCGAAGGACACGACGACCGACCTCTTCCACAAGACGGTCGACCTCATCGCCCCGGTCACGATCGGCGCACTCGACCAGATCGCCTCCGGACAGGCCGAGTTCACCCAGCAGGACCGCTCCCGGGCCAGCTTCTTCCACAAGCGGGCCGAGGAGGACATCCGGATCGACTGGAACTGGCCCGCCGACGTTCTGGAGCGGCTGGTCCGCGCCCAGTCCGCGCCCTACCCGAGCGCCTTCACCTTCCACCGGGGCAAGCGGCTCGAAGTCCTCTCCGCTGTCGTCTCCGAGGGACGGTACGGCGGCACACCGGGCCGCATCTTCTACCGCGAGGGCGAGGGTGTCGTGATCGTCGCCGGCGCCGACGCGCGCACGGGCCGCAACCACGGCCTGGCGATCACCCGCGTCCGGACGGAGGACGGCCGCGAGCTCCCGGCGACCGAGTACTTCACGTCCATGGGCGGCTACCTCGTCGCCCGTCCCTGACGGGCATGGGCTCCGAGCACGTCGACGGGGGTCGTCGGTCCCGCCCGAGCAGCATGGCGGCCCCCGTGTCAGATCTGGGTAGGTTAACCCAACCTATCGGTGAGGCCCGGCGGTTGGTGACCGACCGCTCGGACAGTGAGGCACAGCGATGGAACAGCCGATCGTCAACGGTGTGGCGTGCGACGCCTCGGGGGCGACGTTCGCCGTCATCGGCATATCGAACATGCCGACCGACTGGGCGAAGGTCTTCAGCTCCCTCGCCAACACCGACCTGACGCTCGACGCGGCCGCGGGCCGCAGCGGTGGCGAACCGGCCCTGCTGCGCGCCGTCGCCGAGGCGGCCGCCGGCGGAACGGACCGCGGCGACACTCCCGCCGCCGTCCCCCCGCCCTCCATGAGCATGACTCCCCCCAGTGTCCTGAACCTCAACGCGTACCTCATGTACGCGCTCGGCAAGGTCGCGCGCCGGAAGCTCACGGAGCGACTGGAGGCCCGTGGGCTGCGGCTGTGGCATCTCACCGTGATGACCCTGCTCGCGGACCTCGGCCCCCAGATGAAGACGGCCCTGGCGTCGCGGCTCGACATGAACGCCAGTGACCTGGTGAAGATCGTCAACGACCTCGCCCGCATCGGGCAGGTGGACTGCGTCCGCGACCGGACGGACCGGCGCCGAGTCGTCGTGGAGCTCACCGCGGAGGGCCGGACGTACCTCGCCGGCCTCAGCGCGGAGATCGCCTCCGCCGACGACGAGATCCTGGCCCCGCTCGACGCGGCGGAACGCGAACAGCTCGGCTCCCTGCTGCGCCGCGTACACGGCCACCTCGAACGGCCCCCGGCCGGTGTGGCGCGCGGGCGCGGATACGGTACGCCGGCTCCGCGCACCGGGTCCTGACCACCGCCGGGATCCACCACGACGACCTGTGCCCCCTCGCCCTTCCGGGCGAGGGGGCACAGGCGCTCCGGGCGCTCACGCACCCCGGCGTCGACCAGGTCGAACAGACCCAGCGTGACGGCCGTCCGGATCGCGTACCCGGGGGCCAGGTCCGTCAGCTCGTGCAGCCGCTCGTGCGCGTCGCACCGTGCCGGTGCGGACCGCGTCCGTACCGGCCCCACCCACGCTCAGTTCAGGGCGCGCACCAGGACTCGGGAGCCCCGCGCCGGGTCGAGGCGGGCGCGCCACTCCGGGGGCGCCTCATCCTCGCCGCCCACGACGAATCCGTGGCGCAGGAAGAGCAGCCCGCTGCCGGCGGTCGCAGTGAAGACCCGGGACACACCCTGGGTCGCCGCCTCGGCGAGCACGGCCCGCAGGAGCGCGGAGCCGATGCCGCGCCCCTGATTCCCGGCCGCCACACAGAAGTTGTAGAGCACGGCGGCCGCCCTGCCGCGCGCGTCCTGCCGACGGTGCAGTGCGACACATCCCGCCAGGCCTCCGTCCGCGGTCTCGGCGACGAGGAAGTCCGCCGCGTCACGGGCGTACCGGCTCACGGGACGGTCCCGCAGCGCCCCCTCGCGCACGAACGGCACGGACAGCCGGTGCACGGCGGCGGCGTCCGACCGCCCGGCGGGGCGGACGACGGCGACGGACTCCGACCGGATGCCCGGGCGGGGCGTGGCTGTGGTCAACGGCTTCTCACTCCCGTGGGGTTGGAGGCGACGGGCCCATCGGGGGGCCGCCGTCGCTCGACTCCACCACACCATATTTGAGTCAGGTAAGCCTTCCCTAACTAGACTTGTCTCATCGCAGCATTCGCATCACCTCAGGCGGGGGCGCTCAGTTCACGGGGGCGCCGGTGACGGCGGCGATCCGCAGGGACTCGACCAGGTCGCGGTAGAGGGTGTCCGACACGAGCAGTTCCTCGTGCCGGCCCTGCGCCCTGACCCGGCCCGCCTCCATGACGACGATGGTGTCCGCGTCGATCACCGTCGACAGACGGTGCGCGATCGTCACCACGGCTCCGGTGTCCGCACGGGAGCGGACGCACTCCTGCACGGCCGCCTCGGTCAGACCGTCGAGCTGGGCGGTGGCCTCGTCGAGGAGCAGCACGTCGGGGGTGGCGAGCAGCGCCCGTGCCAGGGCGATGCGCTGCCGCTCCCCGCCCGACACGTTCGCGGTGGCGAGGGGCGTGTCCAGTCCCTCCTCCAGGGCGTCGACCTTCTCCGTGAGCCGTACGTCGTGCAGGACGCGCCGCAGGTCCTCCGTGGTGGCGTCGGGTCGGGCGAGCAGCAGGTTGTCGCGGATGGTGCCGGGGACGACGGGGGTGTCCTGCTCGACGTAGGCGAGGCGGGCCCGGATGTCGGCATGGGCGTGGTCGCGGTACGGCCGCCCGTCGAGGAGCAGTTCGCCGCCGGTCGGCTCCAGGAACCGCAGGACCAGGGAGAGCAGGGTGGTCTTGCCCGCTCCCGAGGGACCGACGACGGCGGTGTGGCCGCGCCGGGGGATGACGAGGTCGATGTCCCGTACGGCCGCCTCGGCGTCCGGGCCGTAGGCCGCGGTGACGTTCCGCAGCTCCAGGACGGGCACGTCGTCCCGGAGTTCGTGGGGTTCCTGGAGCTCCCGGGGTTCCCGGACACGTGCGCCGGCGTCGGCCCCCGCGGACGGTGAGGTCTCCTCGGACGGCAGGGCGTCGGCCTGCCGGATGCGTTCGGCGGCGGCGATGCCGGACTGGAGGGCGGTCACGTTCTGGCTGAGTTCGGTGATCGGGTCCATGAGGGCGAAGGTGTAGAGGAGGAAGGCGATCAGGCCGGACACCTCGAGCCGGCCCTCGCCGACGCGCCAGGCGCCGACGGCGAGGATCGCGATGATGGCCAGGTTGACGCCCGACCAGGCGGTCGTCCAGGCCAGCGCCTCGCGGCGGACGGCCCGGATCCCGTACTCGGCCGAGGCGCGCGCGTCGGTGAGGATCCGCTCGGTCATGCGCTCCTCGGCGCGGTTGACCTTGACGGTACGGATCGCCCGCAGCGTGCCTTCGAGGACGCCGCCGAGCCGTCCCACGTGCTCCTGGGCCTGCTTCTGCGACCGGGCGATGCCGGGCATGAGGAGCCCGAAGACCACGCCGACCAGGGCGACGGCGACGATCGTGGTGGCGAGCAGCACCAGGTCGAGGAAGCCCATGAGGACGAGGCTGCCCACCAGCATCACCGCCCCGTTGATCAGGCCGACGAAGGAGGAGGCGGCGGCCTCGCGGAGCAGCACGGTGTCGGAGGTGACACGGGTGACGAGTTCACCGGTGGGGCTGCGGGTGACGCCGGGCACGGTGGCGCGCAGGAAGCGCCGCACGATCGACTCGCGGGCGTCGAGGACCACCCGCTCCCCCAGCGCCCCGAGCAGGGTCCACTGCCAGTAGGACACCCCGGCGCCGACGACGAGCAGCACGACGAGCGCCGCCACGGGTCCCGTGAGGGAGGAC
The DNA here is from genome assembly GCF_014451325.2 of Streptomyces sp. CB02980. Lineage (GTDB taxonomy): Bacteria > Actinomycetota > Actinomycetes > Streptomycetales > Streptomycetaceae > Streptomyces. Next base: position 170,920 of record NZ_JACSCH020000002.1, read on the forward strand.
GCGCTGCCCAGTGCGTCGAGCACGTGCTTGGTGACCATGGGCGTGGCGAGGCCCAGGGCGGAGGCGACCAGGGCGAGGGCGAGTCCCTTGACCAGGGTGCGCCGGTGCGGGCGGGCGAAGGACCACAGGACGCTCAGGCGAGGCGCAACGGAGGATGACATACCCACAATGGAACACCTCTGTTCCAGAAAGGTCAAAGGGTTTCCCAAACGGCACGAGGGGTTACCGTGTGCGCATGGGGTCCGACGACACTCCCGCGCACGGCGCGGCCACCCGCGAGAGCGCCACCCGCGCCCGCACCCGGCGTGCGATCCTCGACGCCGCCGTCTCCGTGCTCACGGCCGACCACAGCGCCTCGCTCGGCGATGTCGCCGAGGCGGCCGGGGTGGGGCGGACCACCGTCCACCGTTACTTCCCCGAGCGCTCCGACCTGCTCGCCGCGATCGGCACGGACGTGCGGGACCGGGTCGCCGCGGCGGCCGACCGCGCGCGGCTCGACGACGGGCCGGCGCCCGAGGCCTTGGAGCGGCTCTGTCTGGAGTACTTCGAACTCGGCGACCGTTTGCTGCTGTTGTACGACGTACCGCAGTTCGTCGCGTGGTCCGGCATCGAGGAGGAGTCCGCGACCGACCTGGCCCTGCTCGCCCTCATCCGGCGGGGACAGAAGGACGGGACGCTCGACCCCGAGGTCGACGTCAGCTGGCTCCAGGACGTCATGTGGGCACTGCTCTACGCCGCCTGGATGCAGGCGCGCGACCAGGGCACCCCCAAGCACACGGCCCTCTCCCTGTGCCTGCGGACCCTGCGGAAGGCCGTCGCGCCGTAGCGACTCCGGCCGGGTGCCGTGTTGATCACATCGGGATCGAACCCCCTGGCACCCAAGCCCAGGCGGGAATAGGTTAGGCTCACCTAACAAGCGCCGAGCTGATCGTTGCCCCGCGGACATCCGTCTGTGGGGCCGTCAGTCCGGGCGTCGTACATCCCCCTGCCCGGAGACAAGGATCCACCATGCCTTCTGTGTTCACCCCCCTTCGCCGTCGCGTTCTCGTGGCGGGCGCCGCCGCGCTCTCGCTCGGCCTGATGGTGACCGGGTGCGGCTCGGACGACAAGAAGGACGACGCGGCAGGGCCGGCGGGCAAGGCCCCGGCGGGCGCCTTCCCCGTGACCATCAAGAGCGCCCTCGGTTCGGCCGTCATCAAGGACAAGCCCAAGCGCGTGGTGACCCTCGGTCAGGGCTCGGCGGAGACCGCCATCGCCCTCGGCAACGTCCCGGTCGGCATCGAGGAGTACCCCTGGGGCAGCGACAAGAGCGGCTACCTCCCCTGGATCCACGACGCGGTGAAGAAGTCCGGCGCCACGCTGCCCAAGCAGTTCAAGGGCGGCGAGGAGCTCGACATCGAGGCCATCACCGAGCTCGAGCCCGACGTCATCCTCGCCCCGTGGTCCGGTCTGACGCAGAAGCAGTACGACATCCTGAAGGACATCGCGCCCACCGTCGCCTACCCCGAGAAGGCGTGGAGCACGAACTGGGACCAGCAGATCGAGATCATCGCCAAGGCGCTCGGTCAGCCGGAGAAGGCCAAGGAGCTCGAGTCGAAGATCGAGTCGCAGCTCGCCGACGCGGCCGCCTCCCGCCCCCACTACAAGAACGTCACGTTCTCGTACATCTACAACACCGGCCCCGGCACCCTCGGCGTCTTCAAGCCCGAGGAGCAGCGCGTCGCGATGGTCTCCAAGCTGGGCCTCAAGGTCGACCCGATCGTGAACACCTTCCCGGAGACCGAGGGCACCGACTCCGCCCTCATCGGCCTGGAGAACGCCAACAAGCTGGCGAAGAGCGACATCGCCTTCACGTTCTACATGGACGAGAAGTCCCGCAAGACCGTCGAGGCCCAGCCGCTGTACGCGGCCATCCCCGCCGTGAAGAAGAACGCGCTCGTCTACAGCCACGACACGCCCTTCGTCACCGCCTCCTCGATGATCAACCCGCTGACGGTGCCGTACAGCATCGAGCGCTACCTCCCGATGATCGACAAGGCCGTCGCCAAGGCCGGGAAGTAACCACGGGTCCCCAGCGTGACCACTCTTTCCCAGACCGCTCAAGGCCCCGCCGTCGTACGGCGGGGCCTTGGCCGGCATGTCATGGCCGCCGTCCTGTGCCTGGCCCTGCTCGCCCTGGCCCTGCTCGCCAGCGTGATGTTCGGCAGCAGGCCGACGTCCGCCGGTGACGTCCTGCGGGTCGTCACCGGCGGCGGCGACGAGTACACCCGTACCGTCATCGAGAGCCGCTACCCCCGCACCGTCCTCGGTGTGCTCGCGGGCCTCTGCCTCGCCGTCGCCGGCACCCTGATGCAGGGCATCACGCGCAATCCGCTCGCCGAGCCGGGACTTCTCGGCATCAACGCGGGCGCGTCCGCCAGCATCGTCGCCGCGACCGCGTTCCTCGGTGCCTCCGGGCAGCGGGAGACGATCTGGTGGGCCCTCGCCGGCGCCCTCCTGACCGGTGTCGCCGTCCATGTCGTCGGCACCGCCGGCGGCGGCGGCGGACCGGTCCGGCTGGTGCTCGCCGGCGCCGTCCTCTCCGCCGTCCTCGCCGCCTTCATCCAGGCCGTCGCCCTGTCCAGGCCGCAGGTCTTCGACACGTACCGCTACTGGGTGGTGGGCGCGCTCGGCGGTCGCGGCTTCGACGCCTTCTGGGCGGTCCTGCCGTTCGCCGCGGTCGGCCTCCTGCTCGCCCTGCTGCTCGCGCCGGGGCTCAACGCCATGGCCATGGGCGACGACAAGGCCGCCTCCCTCGGCATCAGCCCCGCCCGGGTCAAGGGCGCCGGACTGCTCGCGGCGACGCTGCTCGCCGCGGCCGCGACGGCTGCCGTCGGGCCCATCGCCTTCGTCGGCCTCGCCGTCCCGCACGTCGTCCGGGCGCTCGTGGGCGCGGACTTCCGGGCCCAGATCCTCTTCACCTCCCTCGCGGGGCCGACGCTGCTGCTGTTCGCCGATGTCATCGGCCGGATCCTGCTGCGCCCGCAGGAACTCATGGTCGGGGTCGTCACCGCCTTCGTCGGTGCGCCCGCCCTGCTCTTCGCCGTTCGCCGTATGAGGGGAGCGGGATGAAGACCGCCGACCGGACCGACGCTCCGGACAGCACGGAGGTGACGAAGCAGCGCGCGGCACGGCCCGCGGGCCGCGGTGTCCTGCGGATCGGCCCCTGGGTCGCCGTACCCGTGCGCCGTACCACCGTGATCGCCGCCGCGGTCTCCCTGCTGCTGCTCTGTGCCGCCGCCGTGGCCACGCTGTCGATGGGCAGGCTCGGCATCGACCTGTCCGATCTGCCGTCGGCCCTGGCGGGCGAGGCCACCGGCAAGAACGCCTTCGTCCTGAACCGGCTGCGCGGACCGCGGCTCGTGGTGGCCATCGCCACCGGCGCGGCCTTCGGCCTGTCCGGGGCCCTGTTCCAGTCCGTCACCCGCAATCCGCTGGGCAGTCCCGACGTCATCGGGCTCGGCGCCGGAGCCGGAGCGGGAGCGGCGGCCGCCGCCCTGTTCCTGCCCGACGTCATGCCGGTGGCCGTCGGCGCGCTGCTCGGCGCGATCCTCGCGATGACGGTCGTGTTCCTCGCCACCGGCACCGGGTTCCGCAGCCCGGGACGGCTCGTGGTGGCCGGTATCGGCGTGGCCGCGATGGCGACCGCGCTGACCCAGTACGTGGTGTACGCCGTCGAGCGCGACAAGGCCAGCGCCCTGACCGCCTACATCAACGGCAGCCTCTCCGCCCGCTCCTGGGACGACGCGGCGACCATCTGGACGGTGCTGCTCGTCTCCCTGCCGTTCGCGGCGCTCCTCGCCCGGCCCCTGAGCATCGGCGAGATGGGCGACGACCTCTCCACCGGTCTGGGGGCCCGCCCGGGCCGGACCGCGACCTGGGCGGTCGCGCTGTCGATCGTCCTCTCCGCCGGAGCCGTCAGTGTGGCGGGACCGATCGCGTTCATCTCCCTGACCGCGCCGCAGATCGCCAAGCGGGTCACCCGCGGCGGCGGACCGCACCTGGTCATGTCCACCCTGCTCGGGGCCCTGCTGCTGGTCCTGGCGGACCTGACCGCCCAGCAGTTGCCGCTCTTCGACAACCTGCCCGTCGGCCTGTACACGATGGCGGTCGGCGGCGCGTACCTGGGCTATCTGCTGCTGCGTGAGTGGAGGCGTCCCGCCGCCTGACCGGAAGGAGTTCCGGCGAGGGGGCTACGCGGGCCCGAGCGGGTCGCCGACGCGCAGGTTCCAGCGCTCGGCGCGCCCGCTCAGGTGCACGGCGGTCAGGGGGCGTACGTCCAGCCGCCGGGCCGCCTCGTCCGGTGCCCCGAGGGCGTGGACGAGGGCGGCGCGGATCACGTCCGGCTCGGCGACGACCGTGACGCGCCCCGAGCCGGCCCGCAGTCCGTCGAGCCAGGCCCCGACCCGTATCCGCAACTCGCGCGAGGACTCCCCGCCGTGGGGTGCCGCCGTCGGGTCGGACAGCCAGACGCCGAGCGCCGCCTCCTCGGCGGCGGCGACGGCCGCGAGGGTCTGCCCCCGCCACCGCCCCATGGCGCAGCCGGCGAGTGCGGTCACCGGCTCCGCCGCGAGACCGAGGGCCTCCGCGGTCCGGCGGCAGCGTGCCGAGGGCGAGGAGTACGCGCGCGAGGACGGGCCGACGGCGGCGGCGACGGACTCGGCCCGGGCGATCCCCTCGGGGTCGAGGGGGCTGTCGTCGTCGAACCCGACGTCGCGCGATGAGCCGCTCGTGGCGGGGGAGATCAGCGTCAGCCGGACGGTCATCGGCTTCCTTCTCGGTCGGGTCCTGGGGCGGCGCCCAGGGTAGCGCCGGGCCGCCGTGCCGACCGCGCCGAGCCGGGCTCACCACCCCCGGGGGGCGCACGAACGTGATTCAGGCCTCACGCCCTTGGCGGCGCACCCGGTGCGCGGTACGGTCGGGCGACATTTGAACAGCGTGACGACGGCGAGACGGAAGTCCGGTGAGAATCCGGGACGGTCGCGCCACTGTGAGCCGCGCGCCGCCCTTCCGATCCCGGAGGCGGTGACACGGTGAGTCAGACCCGTGGACCGTCGTCCTGCACCACCGTCCGGGACGCGAGTTCCCGCAGGAGGTTCCATCATGGCCGAGGCTCTCGTCTCCGCTGCCGCATCCGCCCCTTCCGTGGCCGTTCCGGCCCCGCTGCCCGTCCGGGCCGTGCTGCCCTGGGCGTTCTTCGTCGGCCTTCTCGCGCTGATCGCGTTGTACTTCGTGGGCGCAGAGCAGGGTGCCACGTCCCTGATCGCGGGCTCCGACGTGCACGAGTGGGTGCACGACGGTCGTCATCTGCTCGGCTTCCCCTGCCACTGAGAGGCGATACGCACATGCACGCCTCAACTGTGAGATCCCTGCTGGTCCGTGGCATGCTCGCGGGCCTGATCGCCGGTCTCCTCGCCTTCGCCGTCGCCTACGTGGTGGGTGAGCCTCCCGTGGACGGCGCGATCGCCGTCGAGGAGGCCCAGGCCGCCCAGGAGGCGCACGCCGCTCCCGAGGCCCACGCCGGCCACGGTGGCACGGCCGCCGCGGAAGCCCCGGAGGAAGAGGAGGAGGCGGTCAGCCGTCCCGTCCAGTCGACCTTCGGCCTGGCCACCGGTGTCCTCGTGTACGGGGTGGCGCTCGGCGGCATCGCCGCGCTCGCCTTCTCCTTCGCGCTCGGCCGCATCGGCCGGTTCAGCCCTCGGGCGACGGCGGCGCTCACCGCGGCGGCGGCGTTCACCACCGTCTATCTGGTGCCGTTCCTGAAGTATCCGGCGACCCCGCCGGCCGTCGGCAATCCCGACACGATCGGGAAGCGCACCACCCTGTTCTTCCTGATGATCCTGCTCAGTGTGCTGCTCGGGCTCGCCGCGGTGATCGCGGGGCGGCGCCTTGCACCGCGACTGGGCAACTGGAACGCGACCCTGATCGCCGCGGCCGGGTTCGTCGTCGTGACCGGTGTCGCCTTCGTGCTGCTCCCCGCGAACGACGACGCGGTCAAGGCGGGCTTCCCCGCCGCGCTGCTCTGGGAGTTCAGGCTGGCCTCGCTGGCCGTCCAGGCCGTGCTGTGGGCGGTGTTCGGCGTGGTCTTCGGCGTCCTCGCCCAGAAGGTCCTCGCCGGCCGGACGTCCGCCGCCGACGCTCCGGCCCCGGTCGGGGCGCCGATCCCGGGCTGACCGGCCGAACGGCCCCGCGCGGACCGCGCACCGACCGCCCCGTACGCCCCTGCGTACGGGGCGGTTCCGCGTTCCCGGGCAACCGCGGTCGGTCCGGCCGCCGTTGGAAGATCGCGAACCCCACTTCTCCGTATACTGAGTGCGCACGTCTCATCACGTTATGTGTACGGAGGATCTCCTCTTGGCTGGTCGTTCCCCGTCGGCCGACGACGTCCGGCAGTCGGCTCCCGTGGAGACCCGGGTACGAGCCGCATGGCACGAGCGGGCCAAGAGGGCTGTCGTGACGGGCCGGTCGGACCCCGACGTCGTGTCCGAGGCCGAGAGCCTGGCACGATCGGGGCAACTGACACAGCGAGACCTGCGGATGCTCCTCCTGGTGACCGACGACGACCCGGCGTGGCGGACCGCGCGCCGCCTCGCGGTCGAGGGCCTGCACGGCACACCGGAGGTGCCGCAGCAGATCCTCACGGCGCACGCGCAGCTCGAGTTCTGGCCACCGCTGACGTACGACGAGTCCGCCGAGCACCTTCCCGACGGACATGTCCTGCACACGGCGGCCGTACGACTCGGCCCCGGCGACGCCCAGGTGACGGGCCCGGCGCGGAGCGCGCGGACCGCGGCCCTCGCCCGTAGGTCCGCCGCCGACGCGATGCTCCGCCGACTCGCCGGGGTCGGGGAGACGGCGGGGGAGACGGCGGGGGAGACGGGCGGCGGGCGGCTGACGGTGCCGGGCATGGGGACGGAGGCCTTCGAGTCGCTGCTCGGCACCCGCGTGACGACGGAGGACGAGCCGGGCGAGGAGGTGGCGGCCGAGATCGTCCGCAGGGCGGGTTCGGCCCGGCTGCGGCACCGTGACGTCCATCTGCTGCTGTTCGGTGCGCGGGGCCCGGCGTGGCGGGAGTCGCGCGTACGGGCCCTGGGGCTCGCGGCGCGGATGCAGAACTCGGCGGCCACGCTGCTGCGCTGGCACGCGGACGAGCGGGGCGCTGAACTCCGGCACACGGTCGTCGCGTCCGACGGAGGGTTCTCCTGCGGCTGGAGCTGGGAGGGCGGGGGCGGCGACGGCCGCGCGGTCGACGGCGCGGAACGCACCGCACGCGACCGCCGGCAGGCCGTCCACCTCGGCGCGGTCGCCCTCCTGGCGGAGCTGACCGGGCTTCCGGAGCCGGAGGAGGAACGGGCCTCCGACGGCGCCGGCGCGTCCCGGTCGGTGCGGATCCAGCCGGTGCCGGCGGGCCAGGATCCGGTGAAGTACCTGAACAAGTACACCCAGTTGGAGGTCATCTCCAAGCCGGAGTCCACGTTCGCGACGGCGCCGAAGAGCGCAAGCTGCACCTACACCTGCACCCTCGTCCGCACGGGGGCGGAGGTGTCCGTCACCCGCCGGGCGAAGACGCGGGCGGACGCGCGCCGCGCGGCCGCCTCGGCGCTGATGGAGGAACTGGTCGCGCACGACGCCACGTCCACTCCCCCGGCGCGGGCGCCGGGGCGACCGTCCGTGCCGGGGCCGCGGTCCACCGATGGCGGGCCGAGTGTTCCGGCTGGGACTGTGATGCCGGGTTCGGGCTGGGGCTCGGGTCCGAGTCCGGGCCCGGCGACGGCTCCGAGTCCGGCTCCGGCTCCGGCTCCGGCTCCGGTGTTACGGATCGCGGTCGGTGACGTCCTCGCGGAAGCCCTCGCGGCCGGGTGCGCCGTCTCCTTCCTGCCCGGTGGCAGCGCACCCGCCGCGCTGCTGCTCCACCGGGCCGACGGGGCTCCGCTGCCGGACGTCGACCTCCCGGCGCCGCTGTCGTCGGCGCGCTGTTCGCTCCTCGTGCCCCCGGCGACCGCCCCCGTGCCCGTGGTCGGGTGGCGGGTTCCGCTCGCCCAGGCGGTACCCGTACTGCTGCGCCGGAACCGGGACGCCGGATGGCATCCGACAGCGGTGCAGTGGGCGCAGGCGACCCGGCTCGGGCTCCGGGCCGTCGCCGCCGGGCTCGTCCATCCGGCGCTCACCCCGGACGGAGCGGACCGGTGGCGGATGGGACCGCTGCCGGTCGCGCTCGCGCGGGCCGTGGAGGAGCTCGCCCGCCGTATGTCGCCGCGGGCCCATGCCGTCGCCGACGGGGGACGGTTCCTGGCAGCGCTCGACGCCGTTCCGGCGTTCCTCGACGCGCTGGCCGACACGATGCTGCGTCCCCCGGCGTCGGTCCTGTTCGGCACCGGCCCGTTCCTCGCGTCGGCCGGCGGTCCGCTTCCCGAGGCGGAGGCCGCGCTTGTCCGGCCTTGGCTGGACGCCGTCGAGGACCGAACGCACTCCGGGCCGCCGCCCGGTCTGGTCGTCGAGTTCACCGCACCGTCCGAGGAGGAGGCCGCCGCCGGACGGCTGACCGGTCGCCTGCTCGTCGCCGTCGACCCCGAGGACCCGGACCAGGAGGTTCCCGCGAGTCGTCTCCGGACCGCGCGTGAGCCGGTGGCGGGAGTCGAGCCGTACCACCTGCGGGAGCGCGTACGCCTCCGGCTCCGGCGCGCGGCCCGGCGGTGCGGGCTCCTGGCCGGGCTGCTCACCTCGCCCGAGCGGCTGGTGGCGGACGCCACGGGCATCACGCGGCTCCTCGAAGCCGAGACGGACCTGGCGGCCGAGGGCGTGCTGCTGCGCTGGCCGGCCGGACTGCGCGATCTGCTCTCCGCCCACACGGTGGTCGGGACGGAGGACGCCGTCACCACGGGCGAGGCCCTCGGCTCCCGCCCCACGGGCGGCGCGCCCCGCTTCAGTCTCCAGGCGCTGCTCGACTTCCGCTGGCGGTTCGCCCTCGGTGACGACGTGCTGAGCGAGGCCGAGATGGACGCGCTCGCGGAGGCCGCCCGGCCCCTCGTCCGGGTCCGGGGCCGCTGGGTGCTGCTCGATCCCCTCACCCTCGCGCGCGTACGCCGCCGGGAGATCGGCCCGCTCGCCGGTATCGACGCGCTCACCGCGGCCCTCACCGGCACCGTGCACGTCGACGGCCGGACGGTGCCGTGCCGGGCGGGCGGCGGCCTCGCCGCCGTCGTCGACATCCTGCGCCGGGGCGAGCACGCGCCCCCGGTGCCCGCGCCCGCCGGGCTCGCGGCGACTCTCCGCGCCTATCAGGAGAGGGCGCTGGCCTGGCTCGCGCACACCGGCGGCACCGGGTTCGGCGCGGTCCTCGCCGACGACATGGGACTCGGCAAGACCCTGACGGCCATCGCGTACACCCTGCACCGGTACGAGAACGGGCGGCGCGGCCCGGTCCTGGTGGTGTGCCCGTCGTCGCTCGTGACCAACTGGGAGCGGGAGTTCCGCCGGTTCGCCCCGCAGCTCGACGTCACCGTCTACCACGGCACCCGGCGCAGCCTGGACGTCGCCGGGGAGCGGACCGTCGTCCTCACGACGTACGGAGTACTGCGCCGCGACGACGACCTGACCACCCGCGGCTGGGACATGGTGATCGCGGACGAGGCGCAGCACGCCAAGAACCACGCCTCCTCCACCGCCCGCCGCCTGCACGCGCTCACGTCCACCACCCGGCTGGCGCTGAGCGGCACCCCGGTCGAGAACAACCTCTCCGAGCTGTGGACCCTGCTCGACTGGGCCAATCCCGGCCTCTTCGGCCCGCTGAAGACCTTCCGGTCCCGGTACGCGGCCGCCGCCGAGCGCGACCCGGACGGCCCGGCCGCGCGTGCCCTGGCCCGGCTGATCGCGCCGTTCCTCCTGCGCCGGCGGAAGACCGACCCGGGGGTCGCCCCCGAACTGCCAGCGAAGGTGGAGACACGGCGGATCGTCGAACTCACGGCGGAGCAGGTCGCCCTCTACGAGGCCGTCGTCCGCGAGACGATGGAGCAGCTCGCCCACTCCCCCTCCCTCGCCCGCTCCGGTCTGGTGTTCAAGCTGATCACCGCCCTGAAACAGATCACCAACCATCCCGCGCACTACTGGGGCGAGGACCATCCCGGCCCCTCCGGGGCCGGGGAGTTCACCGCGCGGTCGGCCAAGCTGGAAGCGCTCGGGGAGCTCGTCGAGGCGATCACCGCGCGCGGGGAGGCGGCGCTCGTCTTCACCAGCTACGTGACGATGGGCCGGCTGCTCACCGAGCACCTCACGCACCTCGGCCATCGCCCGCTGTTCCTCCACGGCGGCCTGGACACCCGGCGGCGACAGGAGCTCGTCGACGCCTTCCAGGCGGGCCGCTCACCGCTGTTCGTGCTGTCCCTCAAGGCGGGCGGCACCGGCCTCACGCTGACCCGGGCCAGTCACGTCGTGCACTTCGACCGCAGCTGGAACGCCGCCGTGGAGGACCAGGCGTCCGACCGGGCGCACCGGATCGGGCAACGGCGGACCGTCACCGTTCACCGCCTCGTCACCCGCGGCACGATCGAGGACCGGATCGACCAACTCCTGTCCCACAAACGGGCGTTGCAGGAGGCCGTGTTGGGGACGGGGGACGCCGGAATCGCCCGGCTCTCCGACCGGGAACTCGTCGACCTCGTCAGCCTGGGAGACCCGTCGTGACCTCGACCGAGCCCACATCCGTACTGGACGGCGTCACCGAGCCGCCACCGGCGCCGCTGCCCGGGCTCGACGCGCTGCGCGCTCTCGTCGCCGACGCGGCGCTCCGCGCGGCGGCTCTGCTGGACGGCCCGGGAGGCGCGCTCACGGAAGGCAACGCAAGGGGAGGCGCCGCAACGGGAGGCGCCGCCGCTGACGGTGCCGCCGCTGAGGGCGCCTCCACTGAGGGTGCCGGCGCTGACGGTGCCTCCACTGACGGCGCCTCAGCCGATGGCGTCGACGACGTCACCGCGGACATCGTCCGCTTCGTCGCCCAGCACGGAGACACCCATCTGGAACGCGCCGCGCTCCGACTCGGCTGTTCCGCAGGCCGGATGAGACTTCTCGTCACGGCCCACCGGTGCGGCGGGCGGCCCGCCGTCGCCACCTGCCTCGCGCCGCTGCCTGCCGACCCCGACGTCCTGGCCGCCGCCGAGCATGCCGTCCAGCCGCTCCGCCCCTCCCCCACCGCCCCCGTGGAGCGCCACCACAACCACCTCACCGACGCGCCCGCACGGGTCCAGCTGCGGTACGGCCCCGACGGTCTCTGGCACCCGTACGTGGAGCGTTACGGCAGCTGGCAGCCGGCTGCCGCGCCGGCCCCCGACGCGGCGACGGCGTACCGGGCCGCCCGTACGGCGCTCCGCGGGGCGACCCGCACGTGACGGCGGGGGCGTTCCGCCGAGCGGTACGCCGTCCCGCGCGCCCCGCCGGGACTCGACGACGACTGAGCCGGGCCCCTGCCTCCCGGGTCAGGCCCGCTGCTCCCGCTCTCGCTCCCACGCCTCCGCGAACATCTCGTGCAGTGGGGCCGTCGGCAGCAACCGTACGAACGGGGAGCGGAGTTGGTTGCTCCACAGCGGGCGCACCCGGTGGCTCGCCAGCTTCACCTTCTCCAGGGGGAGGTGCGGGGACTTCAGCTCGGTCCACTCGCCGGGCAGGAACAGGGTCCGGCCCGCCCGTGCCCGCTTGGCATCGAGGACCGCGCCGGTGGCGAGGAGTTCCGCCCGCACCTCCGCGTGCCGCTTGGTCGTCCAGCCGTTCCACCTGCGTACGTTCCGGTCGGTGGGTTCGGCCAGCGTCGCGAGCTGGAGGTACAGGGCGGCCGCGTCCGTCCCGGCGCCGAGCTCGTCGGCCACGCGCGCGACCAGCTCCGGGCAGGACTGCCGGGGATCCGCCTCGTACGCCCCGTCCGGTACGGCTCCGGAGCCGGCCCGCCGCATCATCCGTTCGAGTCCGCCGCCGGCGAGCAGCGGTGCCACCCGGTCCAGTTCCTCCGCGAGGTCGGTGATCTCGCGGACCCGGCGCCACGCCTCCGGGTCGGCGACCTCGGCGGGCCGCAGGAAGGCGTTGCCGCCGGGTGCGCACACCACCAGGGGGCCGGAGTCGTACGCCGTCATGGACGGCATCTCGCCCTCCTCCTTACGACGGTCCATCGACACGGGCAGCGTCGCGGGCCCGAACCGCTCGGCGATCCGCGCCGAGGTGTCCTGGACCCGTCCGCCGGGCAGCTCGACGAGAAGCTCCGGACGGGACAGCTCGGCCCGCAGCCGCTCGTACAGGGCCGTCGCGCCGACCATCGCCGGGTCGCCGACGGGCCGGTCGGTCCACGCCCAGACCAGTGCGCTCGCGATCCGCTCGATCGACAGGCCGACGGGGGTGCCGTAGGGCAGCTCGGGTCCCGCCGGCGGCAGGGCCCTCACCTCCACGCCCAGGCCGTACCGGGGTGCCGCGAGGTCCCAGCCGACCGCGGGCACGGTCGTGTCCTCTGCGGCCTCGTAGCCGCCCGCGAGGCGTCGTGCCCACACCTCGGAGAGGCCGAGGTCGGCCTCCAGGGTGTCGGCCGCCTCGTCGTGCACGGCGGACAGCCCGCCGATCCGCTCCCGCCACACGCCCGCCATCCGCTCCACGGCCGCGTCGACGCCGCCGGGCCGCCACAGCTCGGCCGGGTCCTCGGGCAGCGCGGCCGCGAGAACGGCCCTCCGGCCTGCGCCGCCGAGGCGCGCGCGGAGCTGCTCGTAGGCCTCGGCCGTCATCGGACTGGCCTTGTACGGCGCCTTACGGGCGAGGGAACGGTCCTCGTCCCGGTCGGCGCGGCCGACGAGACCGGCGACCACGAGCCGGGCCACGGGCCGGCGTACGCCCGTCAGTTCGGCGAACCGAGCTGCGGCCGACTCCGGCACGGGGAGCGGGCCGTGGGCGTCGATCGCCGCGAGGAGGGCCCGCAGCCGGGCCGCGTCGTCCCGGTCCACCCGGACGAGCCGGGCGTCGGGGACCGCCGCCGGCACGGGGTCGTCTTCCGTCGGGCCGGTGGCGGGGGCGACGAACCAGCAGGCCTTCCCGGCGTCCCACCGCGCGGCGGACGCCACGACGGTCCCGCCCTCCCTCAGTCCGTCCAGGGTTCCGGCCCCGGGCGTGCGGCCCACCCACCACCGGCCGCCCTCACGGGCGAACGGCTGGTCGGCCCAGGTCTCCAGGAGCGCGCGCAGGGCGGCCCGCTCCGGGTCCGGGGTCGGTGCGACCGCCGTGCGCCAGGCGACGGAGTCGATCGCGCCGAGCAGCTGCGACCAGTCGTGCGGCAGGGCGGGCGGGGAGAGCCGCCGGACCTCCTCCACGATCGTCCCGGCCAGGCAGGCGCCGTCGGCGGCGAGCGCGCTCAGGGTCGCGGCCTGGGCGACGTCCCGGCTCCGCCGCCAGGTGTCGTCCTGCCCGTCCACGACGAGGCCGCACAGCGCGGGCATCAGCTCGGTGTCCGGCACCGCGCGGCTCGGCAGGACGGGCGGTGCCTCGGCGAGCAGGGTGACGCGCCGGTGCAGGGCACGTCGTCGCTCCTCCACGCGGGCGGCACGCTCGGCCACCGCGACGACGGCCTCGACCAGGACCGGGGCGGTGACCTCGGGCAACTCCCGTGCCACGGCGGCGCGCAGCTCCTCCGTGCCGTCGAGAGCGGCGGCCAGGAGGGTGTCGGCCGTCGCCCGTTCCGCGGTCCGCAGCGCCTTGGAACCGGCCGCGTCCCGGGTTCGCAGCAGGTACCAGAAGGCGGGCGGCAGGGCCACACCGTGGGAGACGGTGGCGCGGCGCGGCGGATTCACGCGCGGGTGGGCGGGCGAGTGGTGGCCGTCCAGCTCCCACAACAGGACGCCGTCGGCGGCGTACGCGCGCACGCCCGTGCGGGTCTGCGCCTCGGCGAGGACGACGTCCTCCACGGCGCCCTCAGGCGCCGCCATGAGTCCCCAGGGCTCCTGTCCGGGCCGGTCGATGTCGAAGCGGGCCTTGCGGCCGTCGATGCTCTCCAGGAGGTAGTGGTCCGGCGCGTTGTCGCGGTAGCGGGTGCGGAACAGCACCCGGGTGCCGACGAGTCCGTCCCGGCTGCCCAGCGGGGAGCCGGTCATGCCGGCGGGCAGGGGCGCGAGTTGCAGTGCCTCGCGGGCAAGGGTCTTGTCCGCCTCGGACGGCTCCGGGGCCGCGTCGGTGCTCGCGGGGCGGCCCGGGAAGTCGGGCAGCGGGGTCGCGCCCTGCCGCTCGCCGGTGACCGGGTCGACGGTCTCCCACGGCCGTCGCCCGTAGACGGCGTTGGTCCAGATCCGGGTGCCGTCGCCGAGCTGCAGCTCCTCCCGGTCGATCCCCTCCGTGCCGCCGGGCCGGGTCACCCGGAGTCCGCCGTGCCGCCCGCCTCCGTCGGCGGTCTCGAACTGGAAGCCGTACGCCCCGTCCAGGCTGCCGCCGAAGGGCACAAGGCCGCCCAGCTCCTCCGGGGTGAACGGCTCATCGGGGCGGTCGGCCCAGACGGCGGTGTCGCAGTAGTACGGGCTCGGCTTGAGGCTCCAGCTGACGAGGAACGAACCGCCGACGTAGTGGACGGCGAACATGGTCGAGTCCGCCGGCACCGTGAACCGGCAGGAGCCGCGCACTCCGTCCGGGGCGACGGCGACGGCGCGGTCGCGCCCGAAGACGGTCAGCACGGGCCAGGTGCTGGTCACCCCGGCCACGCCGGGAAGTCCGGCGGCACCGAGCCCGTCGACGGCCAGTCGCGTGTCCGCCGCGGTGTCCGTGGCGGCCGCACCGTCCGCGTCCGGCTCCGCGGCCGTGCCGGCGGCGTCGGTCGCTCCGGCGGCGTCGGCCGCTCCGGCGGCGTCGGCCGCTCCGGCGGCGTCGGCCGCTGCGACGGCGTCCGCCGCGAACTCCTCGTACACGGCCTCCAGCGCGGGCCAGGCGAGTTCCTCCGGCAGACCGGCCGCGAGCGAGCGCCGCAGCGCACCGCCGGCGGACGCGTCCGCGAGGGCGTCGCCGATCCCGCCGAGCGCCGTCACCGTGGGCCGGTCGAGGAGGGTCTCCAACTCGGCGACGGACTCCTCGGCGCCCGCCATGCCGCCGCCCCCGACGGCGTCGACGAGCCTGCCGACCCGCACGGCCACCTCGTGGGCGATGCCCTCGTTGCCGGGGAGCAGCGTCACGGCCGATCCGGGCTTGCGGGCGGGGGCGCCGTACCAGTGGGGCTTCAGGCCGGCGTGCACGGTGCCTTCGAGGCGCGGGCCGAAGACGGGGTCGGCGGCGAGGGCGGAGAGATCCCGCCGGGACCGCTCGCCCCAGAAGCGCATCCGGGTCTCCGGGCCGGGGTCGACCACGGTGACCCCGGCGGCCAGGCAGGCGTCCAGGACGTCGGCGTCGAAGCCCTGGTAGTGGTGGCGGGTGGTGTGCACGGTCACGGCCTCGCCCGCGGCCCGCAGCCGCGGCCCGAGCCTGCCCACGAGGTCGAGGAACTCGGGCGGCAGTTGCTGGCGCGTGACTCCGCCGCCGGACGCGCGCGTGTACTGGTACATGTGGACGAAGTGGCCGACCCAGCGGTGCAGTCCGCCCTCGGGCACGATCCGTCCGGCCTCCATCACCTCCGTGGCGCCGCAGCCGATGAGGACCCGCAGCCAGGCCCCGCCGTCGGTGACGCTCTCGGGGAAGACGTCGAGGAGTCCGGCGGCGATCTCGTCCGTCGGCGGGTGAGCCGTCAGGACCGGCTCGGCGCCGACGAGCAGGGCGTCCGGCACGGACTTCTTCCGGGTGACCGACAGAATCTCGCCCACCACGCGCGCGACCTCCTCGTCCCCGTGCCCGGCGGCCTTGGCGGAGGCCCGGACGCGGCGCACGAGGTCGGCCGGGAGATCGGCCTTCGAGCCGGCCCAGGCGGTCAGGAACGCCCCGAGCGCGGCGTACGCCTCGACGGGTTCGAGCGACTCGGCGAGGAACTTCTGATGGGCCCCGAACTCCTTGGCGGGCATGGCCCCGCCCCGGGCGAACAACAGCCCGTTGACCCGGCGGTAGGCCGGATCCACGGCCAGCCCGTGCTCGGCCTCGGCGGCCCGCGCGGCCACATAGGCCCGACCGCCGGGGCGGCTCCCGTAACCGATCAGCCGATGCCCGACGGTGTCCCAGAACCACGGCAGGTGCGCGGTGGGCAACTGCCGCGCCCGCCACGCCATGGCGTCGACGAACGCGCCGGGCTTCGTCCAGCACCGGTTGAGCTCGGCCCCCATGGCCTCGTTGAGGTCACGGGCCGCCGCGGCGGCGTCCGGATCATGGGCGGCGACCCATTCGGCGTACGTGGTCGAGATGTGCGTGCTGCCCTTGGCGGGCACCAGGGCTTCGAGCGAGGCGATCATGTCTGGATCGTCGCACGCACCACTGACACGCCCGAAACAGCGGGTGTTCACCGCCGAGACGCCGTCGAGACGGGGCACGCCTCCGCACGTCCTCGTCCGGCCGGGCTCACCACCGAACGGGCTCCCGCCGGAGCCCGGGGTCACCGATCGCCCGGCTCCGACGGCCCGCCGCACAGCCAGTGGCTGCCCGTGGTGGTCCAGCCGGTCAGTCTGCGGGCTCGTCCCGCGTCCGCCGTACCGTCGGCGGCGAAGGACCCGCCGTCGGCGACCAACCGCAGCCCCACCAGGGCCGGTGCCAGCCGGGCGGCCACGTGCGCGGGGTGGCCCGCCGCCTCCTCACGCGTCCAGGCCAGGACCGCGGCCGCCTCTCCCTCGTCGCACAGGGACAGGTGGAACAGCATCTGCCGCCAGGCGTACGCCCCGTCCTTGACCGTGCCGAGCGGGCGCTGCTCGTGGTGTGCCCGTCCCGTCAGACGGCACACCGTGACGAAGCAACGCCGGGCCAGGTCCGCCCAGCCGGTGGCGGGCGCGATGCCGACGCGGTGGACCAGGGTGGCGAGGTTGTGGGTCGTCAGGATCTGGGCTTGCTCGATGACCGTGCCGTTCTCCGCGACGCTCCCGAAGACTCCCGCGCCGGCCCGCTCCCGGCACAGTGCGGCGAACTCCGGTGCGTCCACCGCGGCCTTGTGCCGGGTCGCCCCGCGTCCGGGACCGCCGTCGGCGAGGGCACGTACGGCCGCGTAGTCGATGCCGTAGTACCGCTCGTACAGCGATCCGCCGCCGAGAAGCTCCCCGGCCACCACCGCTGCGGCCTGGAACTTCGGGCTGAAGGTGCCCATGAAGATGTCCGCGGCCAGTTCTTCGACCAGCGGGGCGTCCAGGTCGGTCCGGCGGGCGAGGACGGCGAGTTCACGGACGAGCGGGTTGGGCAGCAGGGTGCCGGGGAAGCCGCCCACGGCGACCTCCGCGAGCCGGCGCAGCGTCGTGTGCGCGGAGGCACGCACGCGCGTGTCCGAGGCCCGCTGTGCCGACACCGCGCGGACCCAGGGCAGTTCCTCGGGCTTGATCTGCCGCTCCAGGTTGAGCATCAGGAGCGAGCGGCGGTTCCGGAACGCCCGGTAGTTCGCGGCCGTCAGCGCGCGCAGCGGCGCGTCCCGGTAGGCCGCGGCGGTCTCGGCGGCGACGAGCTGGGGAACCAGCTCGGCCATCACCTCGGCGGAGGGCACCACGCCGAGCTCCACCAGGGTGGGGAGCGGCGCGCTCCGCGCCGTCCCGACCACGCGGCGGATCGCGGGCGGCACGGCGGTCCCGGCGGGCAGGCGCGCCCCCCGCTGCTCGGCCTCGGTCACCGGGGCGACGAGTGAGGTCACGTCGACCGCGCCGGTCTGCTGCGGGAGCCCGGACATCCGGTGGGCGACGAGGTGTGCGATGTCCTGGTGGGAGGGCAGGGCGGCCTGGGCCGCCTGGGCGCTCCGCACCGCCGTGTGCCGTTCCGAGCCGGGCAGGCCCCTCTTGCGGACCATCGAAGTGACGGCGTGCCGCAGCAGCCCGAGTCGCCGCGCGTCGAGCGGGCGCCCGGCCGTCGTCTCCTCCAAGGCCCCGCGCAGGATGCCGGGGTTGCCCTTGGGGTCGCGGTGTCGGCCGCACAGGGTGTGCTCCCGGGCCAGGGCCCGGTAGCGGTCGAGGAGGGCGGCGCCGCGCTCGTGCCATCCGGTGCCGGGTGCGCGGTCGAGGACCCGGTGGTCGGGGCCGGCCGTCTCCAGCCAGTGCCCGAGCAGCTCGTCCTCGAAGGGCCGCCAGACGCCGTGCGCCTCGCGCTGGGTCTCGACGGCGAGATGGGGGCCGCGGGCGGCCAGCGTGGCTCCGGCCTCCGCGACCGTACGGCGGTGTACGGCGTCGGTGTCGGGCGCCGGGGAGGCGGTCGGGCGCGGGGTGAACCGCAGCGTGGCCGCGAACGCGCCGATCTCCCGTACGAGTTCGAGGGCCGCGTCGGGTTCCCCGGCCCGTACGAGCCAGGCCACGGTGAGCAGCGCGGCCTCCTCGGGGACGATCACCTCATAGCAGGTGCTGTCGAGGAGGGTCCACAGCTCCGCGAGGCCCTCCTCGGTGAGGCAGTGGGCGAAGAGGGCTTCCCTGTCCTCCGGTACGCCGGCCTTCCGGGCCGCCTCGGCCTCGTACGGCAGGAGAGGGCCGCCGGCGCGGGCCGCGCCCGTGGCGAAGCCCCCGTGCAGCACCTCGGGGGTCACCCAGGCGGGCAGTCCGCGCACCGGTGTCCGCGAGCCGATCCGCAGCGTGCCGTCGGCCATGCCCGCGAGCACGCTGTGCCAGCCGCCGGCCTTCTCCTCGGCACGCGCCCGCGTGGCGGGGTCCGTGTGGCGGAGCGCGGTGACGAAGGCACGGGCCAGCCGCCCCTCCGCGTAGGAGCGCGACGCGATCGGAAGCTGCTTGTCAGCGTGTGTGTCCATAAGCCGACGTGGCGGGTTCCGCCCCCGCGCCCTCCGGGTCCCGAGCCCGGCGCTCTGCTGCTGAGCTACACGTCGTAGGGCCCTGACGCTAGTCAGCCCGCCGGAGGGGCGGCAACGGGGTTTCGCCGGGGAGGTGAGAGACGTTCCCTCTGGGAGCGCTCTCAGAGGGTGGGGGCTACAGATATCCTGATCCGCACGACAACGCACACCACACGACAACGCACACCGCGCGTCACCGCACACCGCACGCCACACGCCCCAGCCCCACCCACGCAGCCGAGGAGCGCACGCCTTGCCCGAGCAGACCACGGGGCCCCGCCCCACGCTGGAAGCCGTCGCCGCTCGCGCCGGCGTGTCCCGCGCCACGGCCTCGCGGGTCGTCAACGGGGGCGCCGGCGTACGGCCTCCGCTGGTCGAGAAGGTGCGCAGGGCGGTCGACGAGCTCGGTTACGTGCCGAATCACGCGGCCCGCACCCTGGTCACCCGGCGCAACGGCGCCGTGGCGGTGATCATCGCGGAGCCCGAGTTCCGGATCTTCTCGGACCCGTTCTTCGAGCAGCAGGTACGGGGCATCAGCCGGGAGCTGACCGCGCACGACGCCCAGCTGGTGCTGCTGTGGGTGGAGGGTCCGGGGGATCACGACCGGATCGCCCGCTATCTCGGGGGCGGGCACGTCGACGGCGCGCTGGCCTTCTCGCTGCACAACGACGACGCCCTGCCGGCGGTCATCGACCGGACCCGTATCCCGGTGGTGTACGGCGGGCGGCCGGCTCCCGGTACGAGTCCGACCGTGCCGTTCGTCGACTGCGACAACCGCGGGGGCGCCCGTGAGGCGGTGCGGCATCTGGTGGATCTCGGCCGCCGGAACATCGCCCACATCTCCGGGCCGGACGATCAGACGTCCGCGCTCGACCGGCTCCACGGCTATCGCGACGTTCTGGTCGACGCCGATCCCACCCTGCTGTCCCGGGGCGACTTCACCGAGGAGAGCGGCGCTCGCGCGATGGCGGACCTGCTCGACCGGCGGCCCGACCTCGACGCCGTGTTCGTGGCCAACGACCTGATGGCGTCGGGTGCGTTGCTGACGCTGCGCGAGCGTGGTGTGCGGGTGCCGGAGGACGTGGCGGTCGTCGGATTCGACGACATGGCCTCGGTGGTGCGCAGGACGTCCCCGCCCCTGACCACCGTGCACCAGGACATCGAGGACATGGGCCGGCTGATGGTGAAGCTGCTGATGCGGCTGCTCGACGGGACCGGCCCCGCGACCCCCGCGTCCGTCATCACTCCGACGTCGCTCGTGCTCCGCGACTCGGCCTGAGTCGGCGGACGGGGAGGGCGGGAGAGCACACGGGACGGCGGGCCGGGTGAGGAGGAACCCGGCCCGCCGCTCCGTTCCCCGAGGGGCTCGGACGGTCAGTCGTACGGGATGACCACCACCGACCGGTCCGTGCCCGTCTGGACGCGCGAGTCGCCGTTGCCGATCGCGCTCCAGACCTCCAGGCGCACCGTGCCGCCCGTCAGGTTGCCGAGTGTTCCGGTGGCGGACTTGAGGCCGCGGGACTGGGCGTACTCCTCCCAGCCGGTCACCGGGTCGGTGGCGAAGTAGTGGTACGTCTCCGTCCGTTCGAAGGTGCCGTCACCGGTGAGGTCGTAGCTGATCCGGGCCTGCTGGCCGAGGCCGACGGCCGTGCCGGCGTCGACCTGGAGGCGGAAGGCGGTGGAACCGCCCGCCTTCAGCGTGCCGTTCACTCCCCTGGCCTCGTAGACGACGGGCCGGCTGGGGGTGCCGTCGTGGTTGCCGCCCTGCGCGGAGAGGACGGTGTCGCTGCCCGCCGTGGCGCCGGTGGCCGTGGTGAGCGCGCCGCCCGTGCGGAGCTGGAAGGTGTTGCCCGTGGACGGCTCCGGGTCCGGGTCGGGATCGGTGCCGCCCGTCCCCGTGCCGGTGGCGGTGGAACGTGCGGGGACGGAGAGGGACTTGCCGTCGGAGAAGGTGACGGTACGGGCGGTGGCACCGTGGTTGTGGGCGACGTACGTCCGAGTGCCGCCCTTGCTGAAGACGGCGGAGGTGGGGAGGGATCCGGTGACCGTCGCGTCGGGGGCGCCGAGTGTGTCGAGTGCGGTGAGCCAGTGGTAGGTGTGGGCCCTGGACTCGCCCGCCTCCGGGGTGTAACCGGCGTTGCCCGCGTCCCACTTGGCCTTGGCCGCGGCCGGGTCGGCGAAGGACTGGAACTCCCAGAGGATGTCGCGCCATTCGACGGCGGGGCCGGGGTTCTCCCGTTCCATCTCGGCGATGTTGCGGCGGACGGCGTCCTTGTGGCCACCGAGGTGGAGCGAACCGCCGGTCACCGGGAGGACGTTGATGCCGTGGATCTCCTCGGGGTTGGCGGTCCACCAGGTGGCGTAGGCGGCTCCGCTGCCCCAGACCATGCCTGCGGTGTCGTGCTGGAAGGCGCCGGGGAAGACCTGCTGGTCGGCGTCGAACCAGTACTGGGCGATGGCCTCGCCCTCGGTGGTGAGCAAGTACGTTCCGAGGTCGCGGAGTTGGGTGTTGCCGGTGGCCGAGCCCCAGAGGACGAGGGCGGCGCTGAGGTTGGTCGACTCGGAGGAGGACTCCTGGTTGTTGCCGGCGGCGAAGCCCTGGTGTCCGCTGGCCCAGCTGTGTCCGGCGTAGACGTCGAAGCCGCGGAGGAACGGGAAGGCGGTGTCGGTGCGGCTGGGGTTCGCGGTGTCGCGGACCAGGGTCTTCACCATCGCGCCCCAGGCGGAGTCCGCCGCCCAGCCCGCGTCGTACTGGGCGACGATCGCGGCGGCGTACACGTAGTAGCCGTAGTGGAAGTGGTGGTCGTTGAGTTCGGTGTCGCTGCCGTACGAGGCCGGGTAGCCGGTGAGGGTCTTCCAGGCCGTGTCGTACGAGAACTCGTTGGCGCCACCGGCCGTGAACCAGTCCTGGAGCCGGCCCTTGATCTGGCCGAGGAGCTTGTCGCGGAGCGCGGTCTCGCCGATCTGGTCGGCGAGCGGGACCAGTTGGGCGAGCTTGCCGAGGGCCTTGCCGGTCCAGTAGGTGTCGACGGCCCCGGAGAACGGGTCGGCGGAGTTCGCGACCTCGTTCAGATAGTTGCGCAGACGGGCGGTGTCGACGCCGCTGCCGCCCGGCAGTCCGGGCAGGGTGGCGGCCGCCTTCTGACTGGTGGTGAAGGAGGCCGACTCCCGGACCTTCATGGTGCCGCGGGGCGAGACGTAGGTGTACGGGGTGAGCGGGTCGGTGGTGTTCAGCCACTGGTGGCGGTAGAGCGCCTGGAGGGTGCCGCGCTCGGTGCCCTCCTTCGCCTCGGTGGTGAGGGCGTAGGTGGCGCGGACGGCGCCGGCGTCGTAGCTCCAGTTCACGGTGGATCCGGTGACGAAGCTGTAGGCGTACTTGCGGTAGGTGGCGAGCGCGTCCGGGGAGGGCAGGACGGCGACGGAGAAGTAGTCCTTGCCGCCGAGCCCGGCGGTGATGCTGGAGCCGGAGACGGTCCAGTCGGTGCCGCTGGGCGCGAAGAGGGCGTAGTGGTGGCCCGCGACGGTGATGCCGAGCACGTTGCCCTGGTCGGCGAAGACGGCGGGCGCGCCGGCGGTGGTGATCCGGGCGTCGCCGCCGGTGCCCTTGGCGTACACGAAGGGCATGCCGTGGCCGATGGTGGTGCGCAGGGTGCGGGCGCCGTCGGACCAGTAGGGGGTGACGGTCCAGTCGGACCAGGCGTCGGCCTTGGTGTCGGGCGAGTTGAGCCCCGTGAGGCCCAGGGTGAGGTCGGCCTTGTGGGCGAACTCGTACTGACGCCCGTCGCCGACGATGGCGGGGGTGGTCGGGTAGCCGAGTTCGAGGCCGCCGGCGACGGCCTGATAGGTGAGCGGATGGCCGTACATGGGAGTGGAGTACGGGTTGTCCCCGTAGCGCTGGAAGGCGAGGGAGGACCACCAGTCGTTGGTGGGGACCGGCTTGCCCTGGGCGGCGGCGGTGACCTTGGGGGTGACCGGGGCGCCGGTGTTGGTGGTGGGGCCGGAGGTTCCGGCGGGACGGGTGTCGGAGTAGCTTCCGGCGCCCGTGGGGACGGTCGCCGCTGCCGCGGGGGCGGCGGCGGGGCCGAGTCCCAGGACGGCGAGGGCGGAGACCAGGACCAGCGCGGCGGCCGGCCTTGTGCGGGGGGCTGGCATGTACGGCACCTCATGTCGTTCGCGACGAGTGGGGCACGGAGGGGATGCGCGGGGCGGGATGCGCGAGGAGAGGGGTCGAGCTCGCAGCGGACGCCGGGCGAACGCCGCGAGAGATGCGGAGGAATGCAGAGGGATGGAGAGAGATGGAGAGGGATGCGAGAGAGCGCTCTCAAGACGCCGGAAACGTAAAACCGCCGAAACACGTGTGTCAAGAGATTGAACACAGGCCGGACTTGACGGCCCTTCCCGTCCGTTACGCCTTCGAGCCTTGACGGATGGGCTCCACCCCAGGCACGCTCCCCCCGCATGCTTGAGAGCGCTCTCAGTCGCTCTCGTTCGTTCCGGAGCCAAGGGAGGCTTCCCATGCCCATCGCCCGAGCCGCCGTCACGACCACCGCCAGGAGAGCCGTCGTCCGTCTGGGGGCGGTCGCACTCACCGGGGCCCTGCTCGCCGCCTGCGGAGGTACGTCCGACGACACGTCCACCGATGGCGCGGGAGGCGAGGTCACCATCACCGTCGACCTGTTCGGCTCCTTCGGCTACAAGGAGGCCGGGCTCTACGCCGAGTACGAGAAGCTCCACCCCGGTGTCACCATCAAGCAGACGGACACCGAGGACGAGGCCGACTACTGGAAGTCCCTCCAGACCCGGCTCGCCGGCGGCGCCGGCCTCGCCGACGTGCAGGGCATCGAGGTGGGCCGGATCGCCTCCGTCACCCAGCAGCAGGCCGACCGGTTCGAGGACCTCAGGAAGTACGGCGCGGACTCCCTCAAGGACCAGTTCGCCCCGGCGAAGTGGGCCGCTGCGGGCGGCAAGGGCGGCGAGGTCCTCGGCCTCGGCACCGACATCGGCCCCGAGGCGATGTGCTACCGCACCGACCTCTTCAAGCAGGCCGGACTCCCCACCGACCGCGCGGAGCTCGCCAAGAAGTGGTCCACCTGGGACGGCTACCTGGCCCTCGGGAAGCAGTACAAGGCGAAGGCGCCCGGCAAGAGCGCCTGGCTCGACAGCGTCGGCAGCCTCTACTCGATCATGATCGGGCAGGAGAAGGAGCGGTACTACGACGCCTCCGGAAAGCTGATCTGGGAGGAGAACCCCGCACTGCGCACCGCCTGGGACCACTCGGTCCAGGCGGCCCAGGACGGGCTGAGCGCCAAGCTCGACCAGTGGTCCCCGCAGTGGAACCAGGCCTTCGCGGCCGGTTCCTTCGCCACCATCCCGTGCCCCGCCTGGATGCTCGGCTACATCAAGGGCCAGGCCGGTGAGGCCGGCAAGGGCAAGTGGGACGTCGCCACGCTCCCCGGCGGCGCCGGCAACTGGGGCGGCGCCTACCTGGCGGTGCCGAAGGCGGCGAAGCACAAGAAGGAGGCGTACGAGCTGGCGAAGTGGCTCACGGCCCCCGAGCAGCAGACGAAGGTCTTCCAGAAGCAGGGCAACTTCCCCTCCGCCACGGGCGCGATCGAGAAGGTCGCCGGCGCGACGGACCCGTTCTTCTCCGGCGCCCCCATCGGGCAGATCTTCGGTGACGCGGCGAAGGCGGCCCCGGTGCAGGTGCTCGGCGTGCACGACCAGAACATCGCGCAGCAGATCACGAACGCGCTGAGCGAGGTCGAGCGGAAGGGGACCTCGCCGGAGAAGGCCTGGTCGAACGCGAAGAAGGGCGTCGCGAACACCGTCGGCTGACCTCCGCCGCCGGATCCCTCCTCTCCACGTCTCCTCCACTCCTCCGAAGGGCCGCGCCGTGACCCTCACCGCATCCGAGACGCCGGCCCCGCCGAAGCCGGTCCCGCCGCCCGCGCGGCGGGGGTCCGCCCGGCGGGCCTGGCAGTCGTTCTCGCCGTACGCCTACCTCGCCCCGTTCTTCACCCTGTTCGTCGCCTTCGGTCTCTTCCCGCTGCTCTACACGGCCTTCGTCTCGCTCTACCGGGTGGAGCTCCAGACACCCGGCGACATGGAGTGGCGCGGCCTCGGCAACTACACCGCGCTGTTCGGCGACGAGTACTTCTGGCTCTCGCTGCGCAACACGTTCACCATCGGTGTGCTCTCCACCGTGCCGCAGCTCGTCATGGCCCTCGGGCTCGCGCATCTGCTGAACTACAAGATGCGCGGCCGCACCTTCCTGCGGACCGCGGTCCTGCTGCCGTACGCGACGTCGGTGGCCGCCGCCACCCTCGTCTTCGCCCAGCTCTTCGGGCGGGACTTCGGTCTGATCAACTACGCGCTCGGCCTGGTCGGCATCGACCCCGTCGACTGGCAGAACGGCACGGTCGCCTCGCAGGTCGCCGTGTCGACGGTCGTCATCTGGCGCTGGACCGGCTACAACGCGCTGATCTACCTGGCCGGCATGCAGTCGATCCCCCATGAGTTGTACGAGGCCGCCGCGATGGACGGGGCCTCGCGGTGGCGCCAGTTCTTCCACGTCACGCTGCCGGGGCTACGTCCCACGATCCTGTTCACCGTCATCGTCTCGACGATCGGCGCGACCCAGCTGTTCGGCGAGCCGCTGCTGCTCGAAGGGTCCATCTCGGGCGGCATCTCGCACCAGTACCAGACGCTCGGCCTGTACATGTACGAGCAGGGCTGGGGCTTCTTCCATCTGGGCCGGGCCGCCGCCATCGCCTGGGTGATGTTCCTGCTCATCGTGGTGCTCGTCGGGGCCAACGCCCTGATCGCGCGCCGCCGTTCCCGCAAGGAGGCCGGCCGATGACCGCGCCCGGTTCCACCGTGACGCGAGACCCCTCCCGAGCCGGCCGCACGCCCGGTTCCACCGTGCCGCGAGGCCCCTCCCGGGCCGGCCGCACCCTGCACGCGGGCCCGCTCGCGTACGGGATCCTCGTCGTCGCCGTGCTGTTCTCCGCGTTCCCCTTCTACTGGACGATCGTCGCGGCGAGCCGCTCCAACGCCGACCTGGCGAAGGTGTCGCCGACACTGCTGCCGGGCCCGAACCTGATCCGCAACTTCGAGGCGGTCCTCGAAGAGGCGGACATCGGCAAGGCCCTGCTCAACTCCCTCATCGTGTCCGGTTCGATCACCCTCGGCACCGTGCTGTGCTGCACGCTCGCCGGTTTCGCCTTCGCCAAGCTCCGCTTCCGGGGCCGCGGCGCACTCCTGGCGATCACGATCGGCACCATGATGATCCCGCCGCAGCTGGGTGTGATCCCGCTGTTCATGCTGATCGCCGAGCTGGGCTGGGTGAACCAGCTCCAGGCGGTGATCCTGCCGGGCCTGGTGTCCGCGTTCGGGGTGTTCTTCATGCGCCAGTACCTGGTGCAGACGCTGCCGGACGAGCTGATCGAGGCGGCGCGGGTCGACGGCGCGTCCACCGCCCGCATCTTCTGGTCGATCGTGGTGCCGATCGCCCGGCCCGGCATGGCCGTCCTGGGCCTGCTGACGTTCATGGCCGCCTGGAACGACTTCTTCTGGCCGGTCGTCGCCCTCACCTCCTCCGAGCCCACGGTCCAGGTCGCCCTGCGCCAGCTCGGCGGCGGATACGTCCACGACCAGTCCGTGATCATGGCGGGCACGCTGCTCGGCACCCTGCCGGTGCTCCTGGTCTTCGGCCTGCTGGGCCGGCAGATCGTCGGCGGCATCATGCAGGGC
The DNA here is from genome assembly GCF_014451325.2 of Streptomyces sp. CB02980. GTDB lineage: Bacteria > Actinomycetota > Actinomycetes > Streptomycetales > Streptomycetaceae > Streptomyces. The sequence continues at coordinate 197,582 of NZ_JACSCH020000002.1, forward strand.
GCGGTCAAGGGCTGACCCCTCCGCCCGCGCCGCCCTACGCCGCACCGTCGCGACGGCACCGCTTCCCCATCCCCCAGACCTCTCACTCCAGGGAGTTCCCATCCCATGACCGCGCTCGACGCCCGTACCGACACGACGACCGTCCTCCGCTTCCCCGAGGGCTTCCGCTGGGGCACCGCCACGGCCGCCTACCAGATCGAGGGGGCGGCGGGAGAGGACGGCCGCACGCCTTCCATCTGGGACACCTTCAGCCGTACGCCCGGCAAGGTGCGCAACGGCGACACCGGTGACATCGCCGCCGACCACTACCACCGGGTCGACGAGGACGTCGCGTTGATGCGGCGGCTCGGCGTGACCGACTACCGCTTCTCGATCGCCTGGCCCCGGGTGCAGCCCACCGGGCGCGGCCCCGCCGTGCGCAAGGGCCTGGACTTCTACCGGCGGCTCGTCGACCGCCTCCTCGACGCCGGGATCCGCCCGGTGGCGACGCTCTACCACTGGGACCTCCCCCAGGAGTTGGAGGACGCCGGCGGCTGGCCGCAGCGGGACACCTCGTACCGGTTCGCCGAGTACGCGGCCATCATGGCGGACGCCCTCGGCGACCGGGTGGCGACCTGGACCACGCTCAACGAGCCCTGGTGCGCCGCCTTCCTCGGCTACGGCAACGGCGTGCACGCCCCGGGCCGCACCAGCGCCCTCGCCTCACTCCGCGCCGCCCACCACCTGAACCTGGCGCACGGGCTCGCGGCGCGCACCTTGCGCGGGGCGCTGCCCGGCGCGTCCGAGGTGTCGCTGACTCTCAACCTCCACGCTGTTCGGTCCTGTTCGCAGGCGCCGGAGGATCTGGACGCGGCGCGCCGGATCGACGCGGTCGGCAACCGCGTCTTCCTCGACCCCGTCTTCCACGGCCGGCTCCCGGAGGACCTGGTCCGCGACACCGCGTCGGTCACGGACTGGTCGTTCGTCCAGGACGGCGATCTGGCGGCGGCGGCCGCGCCGATCGACTCGCTCGGCATCAACTACTACTCCCCCTCGGTCGTCGGGGCGGGCAGCTCGGAGTCGCCCTCGCCGTGGGCGGGCGCGGAGCGGCACGTCCGGTTCGAGCCGGCCCCGGGGCCGCGTACGGCGATGGACTGGCCGGTGGACGCGAACGGGCTGTACGAGCTGCTGATCCGGCTGCGGGACGAGCTGCCGGACGTACCGCTGGTGATCACCGAGAACGGTGCGGCGTACGACGACTACGCCGATCCCTCGGGCAACGTGAAGGACCCGGAGCGGGTGGCGTACCTCCACGCGCATCTGGCGGCGGTGCACCGCGCGCTCGCGGACGGGGCGGACGTCCGGGGGTACTTCCTGTGGTCGCTCCTGGACAACTTCGAGTGGGCGTACGGCTACAGCAAGCGGTTCGGCATCGTGCACGTGGACTTCGCGACGCAGCGGCGGACGCTGAAGGACAGCGCCCGCTGGTACGCGGAGGTCATCGCGCGCGGGGGCCTGGCCGAGGCCTGACGGGCGGCCCGGCCAGGGCCGGGCCGGCTACTTCCGCAGCGCGCCGGCGACGAAGGCCCGGGTCCACGGGACGGCCGATTCGACGGGGACGTACTGGTCGTCCGCCGGGAAGAAGTCGACGACCCCCGCCGCCCCGTAGTTCGCCCAGAAGCAGGTGGTCATGGGGAAGGTGTCGGTGACGTTCTGCCGGCACGTGACGACGAGGGCGCTGTCCGTGACGGTCTCGGCCTCGCCGATGAAGTCGCGGCCGTCGCTCGTCGCGTTGTCCGTGGACGCGGCGAAGATCCGGTTCAGCGCGGCGGCGGGGTCCGGCAGCTTCTCGTACAGATGGGTCCTGGCCGTGAACATGGGCGCCGAGGCCGACATCGTGCCCTTGCGGAGGATGTTCCGCGGGCTGCCGAAGCAGGACACCTCGTCGGCGACGTCGTTGCTGTCGCCCTTGATCTCCTTGAGGTCGTCGTCGCCGGTGATGCGCATGTCGAGGCCGCTGCCGTAGTGGAAGCCGCCGTCGCCCTCGTCGCAGACGAGGCCCTCCAGCTGCGGGACGGCGATGGCCGTGTAGCGGGTGCCGGGATCGGCGGCGAGCTTCTCGGCGGCCGGGGAGGTACCGGCCTCTCCGCCGCCGGAGGTCGAGCCGCCCCCGGTGGTCGAACCGCCGCCAGAGGTCTGTCCCGCCGACGCCTTCGCGTCCGAGGGCCGCTCCGGCGACCCCTTGGTGCCCGAGGGCTCGGCGGAGCCGCAGCCCGTCAGCGTCCCCGCCACGGACGAGGCGAGAACGACCGAAGCCACGACTGCCCGAAACCTGCTCATGTGCCGACTCCCCCGCGAGGCGCACGTGCCGTTCCGACGACGGCACCCTGTAGTCGACCGAGATCGTCGACCAGGTCGTCGATCAAGATCGCGGTGATCCTACGGCGTACGCGAGGAGGTGCCGCGACACCCCCCTCGGGTACGCGGCACCCCCGGTCACTATTCGGCCAGGGTCACAGGCGCTGCCACAGCGCCGGGACGTTCGGCGGCTGCCAGCCCGCCTGGGCCTGGTGGCCCTGGAGGCAGCGGTAGCTCGCGCCGCCGTACGTGACGACGTCCCCGGCCGCGTAGACCTTTCCGGCCGCCCAGGTGCCGCCCGGCTCCGGCTCGCCGGGACCGGGGCCCGGGTCCGTGCCGGTGGTCTTCAGCGTGAGCCCGTAGTTCTGGAGCAGCGGATTCAGTGGCTGGAAGAAGGTGGTGCCGCCACTGGAGCAGTTCCCGGAACCGCCGGACGTGACGCCCTGGGCCTGGCTGCCGGAGATGTACGAGCCTCCGGAGTCTCCGGGCTCGGCGCAGACAGTCGTACGGGTCACCCCGGAGATGGTGCCCTCGGGGTAGGTGACGCTCGTGTTGTGCTGCTGCACGGTGCCGCAGTGCCAGCCGGTGGTCGAGCCGGAGCGGCACACGGAGGAGCCGACGGGCTGCAGCACCGAGCCGGTCACCTGGACGTTCGCGCCCCCGGAGCCCTTGACGTACGGGGTGGAGGTCCAGTTGGTGTTGGCGGCGACCCAGGCCATGTCGTTGCCCGGGAAGACCGAGCCCTGGAAACTGCCCTGCGCCACCTGGTTGAACCCGCTGGTGGTGGTGCCCGCCCGGCCGCAGTGACCGGCGGTGGCGAAGCCCTGGGTGGTGCCCCGCGTCACCGCGAAGCCGACCGAGCAGCGGCCGCCGCCGCCCATGTAGTACGCGTCGCCGCCCCGGATGTCGTACAGCGGGCGGGGCGCCTGGCCGGTGCGGACGACGCGCACCAGCTCGCGCGGCACGCCGGTGGCCTTCACGAGCCGCGCCCCGGCACCCGCCCTGGTCTCCTCGACGACCAGGACGTTGGCGCGGACGTCGACGTAGCGGACGGGCGCGTCGGTGCCCGCGGACCGGTCGAGACGCTGCTTGGCGCGTTCCAGGGCGGTCAGACTGTGCGTCACGAGCCGGGCCCGGGCACCGGTGGCCCGTATCGCGGTGGTGTCGGCGGCGCGGGTGGTGGCCACGGTCAGGGTGCCGGCCTCGGCGCCGTCCACCCACGCACCGGCGAAGGCACCGCCGAGGCCCAGCCGGAGCCGGGCGGCGGTGGCGCCTGCCTCGGCCTCGTTGGCGAGGCGGGTCAGGGCCTGGGAGTGGGTGAGTCCCAGGTCGCGCCGCATGGCGTCGAGCAGCTCGGGCCGGGCGGAGCCGGCGCCGAGCGCCTGGGCGGCGGTCCTGACGGTCGGGGCGCGGTGCGGGTCCCGGGCGTCCGGGGCCGCGGCGGCGGAACCGGCCTGGAGCCCGGCCAGCGCCATTCCGGCGGCGACGAGGGCGGTACACGCCGCGCGGGCGTGTCGTCGGAGCATGGGGAGTCTCCTCGGTTCTCGGATCGCGGTTCGGGGATCTCGGATCCCGGATGCCGGATCGCGGTGGGGGATCTGCTGGAACCGTAGGGATCTCAACGAGGAGACGGCAGTTGTCGGTTGGCCCCTGCCATGGTGTTATGCCGGGGGTGCCACTCCCGTGTGCGCCCGGCCCGCGCTGGTCGCCAGTGCCTCGGCGTGGGCGGCCCGGGTGTGGCCGAGGACGGTGGCGGACCGGGAGGCCGCGCGCCCCTCGGGGTGCCAGCCGAGCAGGTGCCGCCACATGAGCGGGGCGCCGGCGAGGGGACGGGTGACGAGGCCCGGGGTGACGGGGAAGGTGGCCCGGCACAGTCCGACGGCCCGGCCGACCTGCACCAGATGGACACAGGAGGCGGTGTCCGTCTCGTACACACAGGCCGGGGTGAAGCCGGCCCGTACACAGGCGGCCGCGAAGCAGTCGCCGAAGCAGCCGTCACCCGGTACGTCGGTCCAGGCCTCCGCCGCCAGTTCGGCCAGGTCGATCTCGGCGCGGGGCGCCAGCGGATGGTCGGCTGCCAGCATCACGTACACCGGGTCGCGGGCGACCTCCGTCCAGGCCAGTCGTCCCGCCTCGGGCGGACCGCTCTCGCCGCAGACCCCGACGAGGGCGAAGTCGAGGCGGCCGTCCGCGACCCCGCCGGCGATCTCGCGCTCCGACCACGAGATGTACGTGGTGACGGAGGCGCCGGGGTCGTCGCGCGCGATCCGGTCGACCAGGCCGCCGAGCAGCGGCCCGTGGGTGCCGCCGAGTCGGTAGCCCGCCGCCCCGCCCCGGGCGAAGCGCACCGCCTCCTCCTGCAGCTCGCAGACGGCGGGCAGCACCACCCGTGCGCGTTCGAGCACCAGGTCACCGAGCGCCGTGGCCCGTACGCCCTCCCGTCCCCGCTCGAACAGGGCACCGCCCAGGGCCCGTTCGATCCGCTTGAGCTGAGCACTGAGCGCCGGCTGGGCGAGCCCGAGCGCGGTCGCGGCGCGTGTGAGGCTCCCCGCGTCGGCGATGGCCCGGATCGTCTTGAGGTGCCTCAGCTCCAAGTCCATAGCGAGAGCTTGACGCGCCGACCCGCTGCGGTCCAGACCAAAGCGCGACCCGAATTTCGCCATGTACACGGAACGACGCAGGTCACAGCGGGCGGCGGCCCGTCGGCGGGAACCGCGCCGGTGCTCCGCTCGTCCTCAGGGGGGAAGGGTGCCGGGGGACGATCGACCGTCTCGTGGCGCCGCACACGCGCGCATGCGGACGGTCGCATGCGGAAGGTAAGGGGTACGGGGTGGCGGTCACGCTCGCGGAGGAGATCATGCTGCTGTCCCTGGACGATGTGTCCGGGGTCGCGAAGGAGCGGCAGACCGCCGCGTGGGCGGTCTCAGGCGGCATCCTGCTCGATCTCGTGCTGGCGGGGCGGCTGTCGGTCGACGACGGGCGGCTGCGGGTGACGGACGCGACGCCCACCGATGTGCCTTTGCTCGACGAGCGGCTGCGGCAGGTCGGCGCGTGGTGCACGAAGAAGGGCAAGGCCCCGAAGGTCACCGAGTGGCTGACGAAGGACCACACCAAGGCCGTGAAGGCCACCATCGAGAGCCTCCGTGAGCGCGGCCTGGTGCGTGAGGAGCGACAGCGGGTGATGGGCCTCTTCCCCGTCGCCCGCTACCCGGAGGCGGACGGCTCCGTCGAACGCGAGCTGAGGGCCAGGCTTCACACGGTCCTCGCCACCGGCCCGACCCACAGCGCCCGCACCACGGGCCTCCTCGCCCTGATCCACGGCGCCAAGCTCCACCGCCTCGCGTTCCCCGACATACCCCGCAAGGAGGTCGCGGCCCGCCTGGAGGAGCTGACGGCCGGCCAGTGGGCCGCGGAGAGCGTGCGCCGGGCGATCCGGGACATGCAGGCCGCGATGCTCGTGGTCACGACGGCCACGGTGGTGGCGGTCACCAGCTGAACGGGCGCGGGGGACGCTGTTCGACGCGGTGCGGGGAGCGGACCGGGGCAGGCCCCCACGGCCCGCCCCGGTCCGCCACCACTCTCCCTCCCACCACTCACGTCTCACTCACGTTCCGCTAACGCGGGCGAGGCGGGTGCGGTCCGCCATGCGCGGTGCGCAGTGCCGTACGTGGTGCGTGGTGCGTGGTGCGCGGTGCCGTGCGTGGTGCGCGGTGCCGTGCGTGGTCCGCCGTGTGCCGCGCGGTAGTCTGCTCGCCTTTCCGATCACGTACCCGATTCCTTCAGGGAAGCGAGCGACGCAGATGACCGATCTGAGCCGGACATACGTGGACGAGTGCCTGCGCGGGAACCGCGGGCTGGCCGAAGCCGTGGCGCGGGCCGAGCTGCCGCCGGCCTTCGAGGAGGCGTGGCGCGCGCATCTGCTGCCCCGGCCCTGGTTCGTACGGGCCCCGGAGACGGCCGCCTTCGCGCGGGACCTGGAGGGGCTCTTCGAGCTGCTCGTGTCACTGCCGCTCCGGCTCTTCGACGGGGACGTCGACCGGTACGCGGCGGAGGTCGGGATCGACCCCCCGCTCGCCGCGCTGCTCCGCCGGGGCGGCTCCGGTGTCCCGGTCAAGTTCGGCCGCGCCGACGCCTATCACGACGGCAGCGCGTACAAGCTCCTGGAGTTCAACCTCGGCAGCGAGGTCGGCGGTGTGGACATGGCCGTGTTCAACCAGGGGCTGCTGCGGGTGCCCGCATTCGCGGACTTCGCGCGCGTGCACCGGCTCGCCCACGTGGACATCGCCGCGCGGACGGCCGCCGTCCTGCGCGACCGCGCCAAGCCGGCGCTGTCCGGGGGCGGGGACCCGGTGGTCGGGCTGATCGAGGGGCGCGGCGGCACCGGCCCGTACGGGAGGCTGATGCGGGCCACGGTCGAGGCGATGGCCGAGCAGGGCATCGACGTGCGGATCGGGGAGATCGACGAGGTACGCACCCGGTCCGACGGCAAACTCACCCTGGACGGCACCCCGCTGGACCTGGTCCTGCGGAACTTCGCGGCGAGTCAACTGCTCGACGACCCGGCGGGCCCCGACGTGGCGGAACCGTTCTTCCGCGCCCACCAGGCGGGCCGGACCATCCTGTTCACGTCGCTGGAGAGCGGCTTCTACTCGCACAAGAGCGTCCTCGCGCTGCTCACCGACCCGCGCCGGCGCGGCGCCTTCGACGCCGAGGAGCGGGCCCTCGTCGACCGGGTCCTGCCGTGGAGCCGTACGCTCCACGCCTCCGTTCCCGCCGGCCTCGTCGACCTCTGCCGGGAGCGGCGGGAGCAGCTCATCCTCAAGCCGGGCGCCGGGTACGGCGGTCTTGACACCTTCGTCGGCTGGGAGTGCACGGAAGCGGAGTGGGACAAGGCGGTGCGCGTCGCCGTCGAGCGGGGCGGTTACGTGGCGCAGGAGCGGGTCGTACCGCGCCCGGAGCCGGTGTACGACCCCGCGACCGGCGACGTCGACGACTGGATCGCGGCGCTCGGCATCTTCCTCACCGACGAGGGGTACGCGGGCACGCACGCGCGTGCCAACCGCGCCGACGGGGGCGCGATCGTCGGGATGAGCAGCAACCCCGACACCCGGATGGTGGGAGTGTTCTCCCACCCGTGACGCGCGGAGGGGGTCCGGCCAGTTCGCGAGACCGGCCCGCCTCCCCTCCGGTCCCCGTCTCTACTCCCCGTCCTTCTTCCAGGGACCGACGCCGAGCTTCCCCGTCGTGCCGAGGTCGAGCTCGGGGATCACGGTCACCGGGGCGGCGCCGGGCTTCGCCCACACGCGCGCGTAGGGGGCGTTCACGGGGCCGTCGACTCCCCCTTCGACGGTGTTGCGCCAGACAAGTCCGGCGTGGGCCCGCTCGCCCGGCCGCAGTTCGAGCTGCCGCGGCGGCCCGTCCGCGCCGGTGCCTCCGGCGATGGCTTCGCCGCCCTGGACGATCGCCACGCTTCCGACGCGGTCATGGTCCTCGTCGCGGATCTCGATACGGGGGTAGCCGTTGAGCCGGTACGGCCGGGTGCCGCAGTTCTCCAGGTGAAGGCCGACGACCCGCAGCCCCATGGCGGCGTCGCCGTCGTCGGCATACACGCGAACGCCGGCGGGCGGGCAGGTCCCGCCCTCGCTCGGTGCCTCGGCGGCCGGGAAGCCGCGCACCTTCACGATCTTCGCGTTCGCCCTGCCGACGGCGTCCGGGGGAAGGTCGGAGGCGGTGACGGTACGCCGGACCGTGCGGCCGGGGGCGACGGTCTCGACGGTGTCCTCGACGTTGCTCAGCGCCTGGCCCGATTCCGACTGGAAGCCGACCGTGACGACGTACATGAAGGGCCGGGTCTCCCGGTTGGTGAGGGAGTACGCCGCGCAGGGACGGGCGGAGCTGCCGGAGTCGGCCCCTCCGCCGGTCCCGATGATGCTGACTCCGTCCTGGTCCGGTGCGACGGATGCCGTGGGTACGCCGGCGCGCGCCGAGGGGTCCGATCCAGGCCCGCACGCGGGTGGTGAGGGGGTGCCGGAGGCCTCGGCCCCGCGCTGCTCGGTTCCGCAGGCGGTGAGCAGGAGAAGCCCGGCGACGGCGGGGAGGGTCAAGCCTCTGAGTCGGGTAAGGCGGTTGGGGCGAGTGCGGCGCATGGGGAGAGTTGATCAGAACCGGCGCCCTCCGGCCATGGCGGACGTCACCTCGGCCCGGCCCTGCCCGTATCGGGCACGTGAAAAGGCGTGTCGCCGCCGGTGGTCGCTCCTCTAGCCTCCGAGCCATGCGCCAGCACGAGAACCGGCACCGGCCCCGAGGACGCGGCCGGCGTCCGGCCCGCAGTACCCCGGGATCGGCCCCGGTCAAGCCGCCGCCGTCGTCGTCGTCGAGCCCGCCGTCGGTCGACGGTGCTCGTGTCGTGCTCGTCGGCTACTTCTCCGCGAAGGAGAAGGACTTCGGCGCGCTCATGGACTCGGCCGCCTGGGAACTGGCCGCGCGCGGGGCGCGGATCGTGGGCCGGTTAGTCCAGCGGCGCGGGGTCTCGGACGGCGGGGTTGCCAAGATGACCCTGCCGTTCTCGTCGCGGACCCTGCTGCGTTCCGGCAAGGTCCGCGAGGTGGCCGCGGCGTGCGAGGAGGCCCGTGCCGACGCGACGGTTTTCGTCACCCCTCTGACGGAACTGCAGCGACGCACACTGACGGTACGGCTGGGATGCCCCGTCCTGAGTCTCGGCGAGGCCCTGGACGCGAACCGGCGAACCGGCGGGATGCCGGGATAGCCTCCCGGTCGATGCCCCTGCCGCCCGGACGTCCGCACGGCCCATGTCTCGGTCCAGAAGCCGGAGTCGACGTCTCGCCCCGGCTTCGGCCGCCCGGCCGCCCTGCTCCTGCCCACTGCGTCCGCGACGGGGACGTGGTGGCGCTCGGTCTTCAGCTCCGCACGGCCGAGCACCCGGCGGCGGGCCGGGCAGGCCGTGGCCGTGCGGAGTCTCAGGCGCCGGCGGCCGACTCGGCGTTGGCGCGCTCCGTGATCAGGGTCAGCACTCGGCCCGTGATCACCAGGTCCTCGTCCGTGATGCCGGCGTACAGTCGGGCGGAGACCTCGGCGGATTCGGCCGAGGTGATCTCGTACAACTCCCGTCCGGTGTCCGTGAGTCGCACCCGGGTCGGCCCCGCCGGGTCCGTCTCCAGCAGCTTCGCGGCCGTCAGCTCCTCGATCACGCCGGACACGACCGACGCGTCGATCTTCAGGGAACCGGTGACGTCGCCGACGAGCTCGTCGCGGCCGAGGGACTCGCCCGCGGCCACGACGGCCCGGAGGGTGACACTCTGGTGGAACGTGATGCCGTGACGGGTCAGGACGCCCTCCAGGCGGGCTCGTGCCGCGTGGTGCGCCAGGGCCAGGACCCGGCCGTTGGCGCGGGGGGCGGTGGTGGTGGTCATGATGGCTCCTCGTCGTTCTCGGTGAGCGGATCAAGAGGTGCATCGAGCAGGATCGCCAGCTCGCGGGTGAACTCCCGGGTACGCGGGGCGGTCCGGCCCCCGAGCGGCGCGAGCAACTGGTCCAGGAGGCCCTGGACGACCGTGATCGCCCGGCGAGTGACGTCGAGCCCCTGCTCGGTGAGCGACAGCTGCATGGCGCGCGGGTCGTTCGGGTCGCGGGTGCGATCCACGAGTCCGGACGCCTCCAGGGCTCGGGCGAGCTTGGAGACGTACAACGGCTCCATCCCCGTCCGGTCGGCGAGCCCGCGCTGACTGGGCCGCAGCCCGGAGCGCGACATGCCGTACAACGACGCCATCACCACGTACTGGGCATGGGTCAGGCCCAGCGGTGCGACCGCCCGGTCGACGGCCACGCGCCACTTCATCGACAGGCGCCAGACGAGAAATCCGGCCGAGGCGCCATTGGTTGCTGAACTCACACTGGATACAGTACATGGCTACTATGTACATGGCTACTATTTTCGCCGATGCCGACCGACGATGCCGAATGCCGGACCGAACGCCGACCGAATGCCGGGCCGAAGGCCGGGCCGCATGGCAGGGCCGAAGGCCGGGCCGCATGGCAGGGCCGCATGGCAGGGCCGAAGGCCGGGCCGCATGGCAGGGCCGAAGGCCGGGCCGCATGGCAGGGCCCGCGGGCCTACTCGCCGACGGGCGCGGCCTGCGCGCGGGGGTGAAGCGCCGCCGCCCCGGCGAGCAGGAGTTCAAGGGCGAACGGGTAGCCGCTGTCGCGCATGTCGGCGGCCAGCAGGGGATACGTGGCCGCGATGCCCGGGTGGGTGTCGGGCGGCAGCCTGCCGTAGACCGCGTGCCAGACCTCCGCCTCCTTCTCCCGCGCGGCGGGCGGCAGGGCGAGTGCCGCCGCGTCCTGGGCGGCGAAGGCGAGGGCCTGATCGACGAAGGCGTGGTAGATCCGGACCGCGAGGTCGTCCGGGAAGCCGGCCGTACGCAGCACCCCGAGGATCCTCTCGACCACCCGGGTCTCGTGGGTGCGCCCCGTGGTCCGGTGCGCCGCGAGGAGCGCGGCCTGCGGATGGGCCTGGTATCGGGCGTGGAGGCGGAGCCCTATCGCGCGGAGGTCCGCGCGCCAGTCACCGGTGGCCGTCCAGCCCTCCTGGGCCCGGCCGATGAGCTCGTCGGCGAGGGCGAGGAGCAGGGCGTCGGTGTTGCGGAAGTACCGGTAGAGGGCGGTGGGGTCGGCACCGAGGGCGGCGCCGAGCCTCCGCACGGAGAGTGCCGCCGCGCCGTGCTGCTCGACCAGCCGCAGGGCGGTCTCGACGATGAGGCGTTCCGAGAGGACGGCACCCTGTCTGGTAGGGCGGCGGCGCTGTCGGCGGCCTTCGGGAACCACGCGTTCGACCATGCCCGGACCTTATGTCAACACCATTGACGTGTAAACGGCGGTACGGATTGCATGGTGCCGGCACCCGTCGTCGCACGTCCCCAGGAGTACCCCCATGACCTCGGCCGATCTGGTCTTCACCGGCGGACCCGTCTTCACGGCCGACCCGGCCCGCACCCGGGCGAGTTCGCTCGCGGTCCTCGGCGACCGCGTCGTCGCCGTCGGCCACGACGAGGTGCGGGAGCTCGTCGGCCCCCGGACCGAGATCGTCGACCTGACCGGGAAGCTGCTGCTCCCGGGGTTCCAGGACGCCCATGTCCACGCGGTGTTCGGCGGTTCGGAACTGGCCGAGTGCGATCTGACGGGCACCGTCGGCGTCCCGGAGTACCTCGGCCGGGTCCGGGCGTACGCCGACGCGCACCCGGGGCACGCGTGGATCACCGGCGGCGGCTGGTCGATGGAGAGCTTCGCGGGCGGACTGCCCACCCGGCAGCTGCTCGACTCCGTCGTCCCGGACCGTCCGGTGCTGCTGTCCAACCGGGACCACCACGGCGCCTGGGCCAACACGAAGGCCCTCGCACTCGCCGGGGTCACCGCCGACACCCCGGACCCCGCGGACGGGCGCATCGAGCGCGAGCCGGACGGTACGCCCGGCGGCATGCTCCAGGAGGGCGCCACGACTCTGGTGTCCCGCCTCGTGCCGGCCGGCACTCCGGCGGACCGCCTCGCGGGGCTCCTGCGCGCCCAGGAGCTGCTGCACTCCCTCGGCATCACCGGCTGGCAGGACGCGCTCCTCGGTGCGTTCAGCGGCCGGGCCGACCCCTCGGACGCCTACGCGACCGCCGCCCGCGACGGCTCGCTCACCGCCCGCGTGACCGGGGCACTCTGGTGGGACCGGCAGCGCGGGTCCGAGCAGATCGCCGAACTGGTCGCGCTGCGCGAGGAGTTGAGCCACGGCCGCTTCCGGGCGACCTCGGTGAAGATCATGCAGGACGGCATCGCGGAGAACTTCACCGCCGCCATGACCTCCCCCTACCTGGACGGCTGCGGCTGCGCCACCGCCAACAGCGGACTCAGTTTCGTCGACCCCGGGGCGCTGCGCGGATACGTGGCGGAGCTCGACGCCCTCGACTTCCAGGTCCACTTCCACGCCCTCGGCGACCGGGCCGTCCGCGAGGCCCTCGACGCGCTGGAGGCCGCGGTCGCCGCCAACGGGCGCCGCGGCAACCGCCACCACCTCGCCCATCTCCAGGTCGTCCACCCGGACGACCTCCCCCGGTTCGCCTCGCTCGGCGCCCTCGCCAACATCCAGCCGCTCTGGGCGGCCCACGAGCCGCAGATGGACGAACTCACCATCCCGTTCCTGGGGCCCGAACGCACCGCCTGGCAGTACCCGTTCGGCGATCTGGTGCGGGCCGGAGCCACCCTCGTCGCGGGCAGCGACTGGCCGGTGAGCAGCCCCGACCCGCTCGCGGGCATCCATGTCGCCGTCAACCGCCGGGAGCCCGGCACCACCGACGACCGCGTCTTCCTGCCGGAGCAGCGCCTCGATCTGCCCACGGCCCTCGCCGCGTACACCGCCGGCTCCGCCCATGCGAACGGCCACGACGACGCGGGCAGCCTGCGCCCCGGGAACCTCGCCGACCTCGTGGTCCTGGACCGCGACATCCTGGCCGGGCCGCCGGAGGAGATCGCCGGGGCCCGGGTGGAGCGCACGTACGTGGGCGGCCGTCTCGTGTACGCGCGCTGAGTGGGGCGGTGCCCGGGTCGGTCGCCGCCGCGCTGATCGGGGCGGTGCCCTGGCCGGTCGCCGGTCAGTCCCGCAGATGCGCGAGCACGGAGCGCATCGCCCGCTCCACGCACGCGCGGGACTCCTCGGTGGGGTCGACCAGTTCGAAGCCGTGGTGGCCGTGCGGGACGTCGACGATCTCGACGTCCGCACCGTTCTTCCCCGCGGCGGTCAGGAACTCCTCGACCGTCGCCGCGAAGGCCGGGTGCTCCTGTCCGGCCCGTGTCAGGACGATCGGCGGGCCGTCCGCCGTACCCATGACGTCGGCGGGCCGGAAGCGGGACTCCACGGCGCCCCAGCCGGGGAGCGGTGCCAGGGCGGGGTAGCTCGCCGCCAGGCAGCGCAGCCACGGCGGGGGCGCGGCCAGCCAGTCCGCCGCGAGGAGCCCGCCCGCGGAGAAGAACCAGAGCGCGATCCGGTCCCCGTCCACGCGCGGGTCGGCGCGGACGAGCGCGACGGCTTCGGCGAGGTCCTCGGCCGCGAGGGGGAAGTCGGCGAGTCCGTGCAGCCGATGATCCAGGGTCACGCCGATCGCGCCGAGGCCGGCCGCGTAGCGGGCGTACCCGAGGAGGAACGGGGTGTCCCGCGGGGTGGGCCGCTGGTCGGGGGCGACCGGACCGCCGTGGACGAAGACGACGGCCGGCCGCGGCCGATCGGCGTCGGGACGGTGCGGGTCGCCCTCGGTCGGCGACCCGGGTCCGCCCGGCAGGTGGAGATCGACCCGTCCCCGCCGCTCGCGGGGCACCTCGGGTACGTCGAGGAGGAAGGGCAGTAGGTGCGTCGGCTGCTCGTGCGTCCGCTCGGACGCGGTCACCCGGTGTCCCTCCCCGGCCGCCGCCCGGCCCAGTACCTCGGCCAGCTCCTCGGGGGCGGAGAGCATCGGCCAGTGGCCGGTGCCGAGGTCGATGAACCGGATCCTGTCGTCGGCGAGCGCCCGGAACCGGGGCGGCCCCGAGTCCACCAGCATCTGCACCAGGTCGACGCCCGCGCCGTTGGCGGTGCACAGCACGCCGGTGGTCGGCAGGCCGGCGGCCGCACCGGTCAGCCGGAGCGGCTGGGTGAGCGTGCGGACCGGCTGCGGTGTGGCGAGGCGGTCGAGCCGTTCGAGCGCCCCGGCCGGGACGCCCTCGGTGCTGCCCCAGCGGGACCAGGTGCCCGGCGCCGGCGGCGCGAGCCACCCGCGGTCCCCGCCGGTCCCGGACCCGTCCGCCCCGGCCCGGTCGCTCCCGGCCCCGTCGGCCAGTCGTGCCCGTGCCCCGGGGTCGGGCACGGAGCGCGCGGCGGTCTCGCCGTCCTCGGGCAGGCCCGTGTCGAGGGAGACGATCCGGGCGACGCGCTCGGGACGCCGGTCGGCGGCGCCGAACACGGGGTGGAGCCCGTAGCCGTGCCCGACGAGCACGACCCGGGGCGTCCGGATGCCGTCGATCAGCCGCACCAGGTCCTGGATGTGCGTCTCCAGGTCGATGCCCGTTCCGGTGTCGGCCCGTCGGTCCCCGATTCCCGGGAGGGTCACCGGATACGCCTCCGAGCCCGCCGCCCGGAGCCGGGACGCGGTCTCCTCCCAGACCCAGCCACCGGTGAAGGGGCCCGACACCAGCACGTACACGGTCATGATCGTCTCCTCGCGGCTTCTCGGCGGTTGCCTCGCCGCCACGCTAGGAACTCCCCCTGGGGGAGATTCAAGCCGAGGAGGGCACTCAGAAAGGGCCGTGCATCACACTGGAGCCGACCATGTCGAAGGGCACCTGCCGAGGGGCCCTCCAGGGAGGCTCACTTCGTGGTGTCCGAAGTGCTGTGGAGCATCGGGGAGCTCGCCCGGCGGGCCGGCGTCAGCGTGAAGACCGTGCGGTACTACTCCGACCGGGGCCTGCTGCCCGAGGCGGGGCGCAGCTCCGGCGGGCATCGTCGGTACGGGGCGGGGGCGCTCGACCGGCTCCTGCTGATCCGGTCCCTGCGCGGCCTCGACCTGTCCGTCCCGGAGGTCGAGCGGGTCCTCGAACGTGACGAGGCCCTGGAGGAGGTCGTCTCGGGTCAGTTGCGGGAGCTGGGGTCCCGACTGGCCGCGCTGCGCTGGCGCGAGGCCTCGTTGCGGCTGCTCCAGGACTGCCCGCCCGGGGAACGGGCCGAGCGGCTGCGGCTGATCGGTGCGGTGCCGGTGCCGCCCGACACGGCGGCGCCGGCCCGGTTCTGGCGTCGGATCCTGCCCGTACGGCTGCCGGCGCGGGTGGTGTCCACGGTGCTCGACTCGGTGGTGCCGAGGCTTCCGGAGGAGCCGAGCCCCGGGCAGGTCCTCGACTTCGCCCGGCTGCACGCGCTGGTGTCCGATCCGCGAGTCCACCTGCCCGGATCGCGGCCGGCGCCGCCGCTGCCGGACGGGGAGTACCGGCCGGCCGTGCTGTACGAGGGTCTGGCGGAGGCGTACGCCCTCGCCTCTGCGGAGTCGGCGGCCGGGCGCGCCCTGCGGGAGGGCGGCGCCCTCGACTGTTTCGTCGCCGCCTACGCCCACGCGCGCGGGACGGTGGACTCCCCCGGCTTCCGGCGCGGGCTGCTCCCGCTGCTCGCCCGGAGCGAAGGGCCCGTGATCACCCGGTACTGGAAGCTCGCGACCGGCTTGTTCGCCCCGGGCGAGCCGGTGCTCGGCGCGCTCCACCACCGTCTCTCCGTCGCCCTGCACGTCCAGGTCGAGGCCGGGTCCTGCTGACCCTTCCCGCATGGTGGGCGGCCGGGCGTCCACGTGATGGGCGGCGGGGTGGCGGATGTCCGCCCTCGCCCCGAATCGTCGCAGGTCAGAGCGGTGCGTACAGGATGTCAGGTGGCGCAATACTGCCGCAACACCATCCGGCACGGCCCGCCGCTACGTTCCTTGCCATGCCCGCCGAACCCGCTTCCGCCGCCCGTCCCGTCGCCGCCGCCCGCCGTCTGCGGCTGCGTGCGGACCGGGCGCGGCAGCTCGCCGACCTGCTGCGCCATCAGATCCTGGCGGGTGGCTTCCCCGGCGGGATCCTTCCGCTGGAGGACGTGATCGCGGCCGACTACCGGGCCAGCCGGAACACCGTCCGGCAGGCGCTCGACCTGCTGCGCGGCGAGCAGATCGTCGAACGGCAGCCGGGGGTCGGCACGGTGGTGGTGTGCGAGAAGTACCCGCACGGCCTGGACCGGCTCCAGGGGCTCGCCGAGACCCTGCGCGAGCACGGGCAGGTCACCAACGAGGTCCGCACGGTGGGGCCGGTCGGCGCGCCGGGGCCGGTGGCCCACCGCCTCGGGCTGCCGGAGCACTCCGACGTGCTCTGCATCGAGCGGCTCCGCCGGCTCAACGGGCTGCCCCTCTCCCTCGACCTGTCGTACCTCCCGATGGACATCGGCGGCGAACTCCTCGGCTGCGACCTGGAGAACACGGATGTGTTCCGGCTCCTTGAGCAGCTGACCGGCGGCCCGCTCGGGCACGCGGAGATCACCCTGGAGGCCGTCAACGCCGACGCGCACTCCGCCGCCGTGCTCCAGGCCCCGCGCGGGGCCGCCGTCCTGATGCTGGAGCGGCTGACCTGTCTGCCCGACGGGCGGCCGGTGGATCTGGAGTTCATCCGGTTCCGCGGCGACCGCATCACCATGGGCGGCATCCTGCGCCGCTCCCTCTGATCGCCGCCCCTCCCCCGGCTCCTTCTGCCTCTCCCGCTCCCCCCGGCTCCTTCTGCCTCTCCCGCTCCTCCCCTTCCCGCCGACCCCTTTCCTGGAGACAGCCATGCCTCTGGTCCCCCAGCGTGCCGACGTGCCCGTGACCATCGACGAGTCGAAGTGCATCGACGGATGCACGCTCTGTGTCGACATGTGTCCGCTGGACTCGCTCGCGATCCGCGAGGAGGACGGCAAGGCGTACATGCACGTGGACGAGTGCTGGTACTGCGGCCCCTGCGCCGCCCGCTGCCCCACGGGCGCGGTCACCGTCAACATGCCCTATCTGCTCCGGTGAAAGGCCGAACACCCATGTCCCGAGGAAGACTTCCGCTGCTCCACCACCGGGGAGCCGCCCGGCTCGCCCTCCCCCTCGCTCTTCTCCTGCCCCTCGCCACCGCCTGCGGCGGGGCCGAGGCCGGAGGCTCGTCCGACGGGAAGACGGTCACGGTGACCGTCGGCTACCAGTCGAAGACCATCAACACCGTCACCGCCGGCACTCTGCTGCGGTCCCTCGGATATTTCGAGGAGGAGCTCGCGAGCCGTGGGCAGAAGGACGGTCTCACCTATCGGGTGGTCTGGCAGGACTACGCGACCGGCGCGCCGATCACGGCGCAGATGACGGCGGGGAAGATCGACATCGGCTCGATGGGCGACTTCCCGCTGCTGATCAACGCTGCTCGCGGGAAGGAGCTCAAGGAGCCGACGCGGCTTGTCGCGGTCACCGGTTACAACCTGCGTGGCGGCCTCAACACCGTGGTCACCGCGCCCGGTTCACCGCTCGGTTCGCTCGCGGACCTGAAGGGCCGCAAGGTGTCCACCAGTGTCGGTTCGGCCGCCGACGGGACGCTCGTACGGGCGCTGCGGCGGGCCGGGGTCGACCCCGCGAAGGACATCCGCAAGCTCAACCAGCAGCCGAGCGTGGGGGCTTCGGCCCTGGCGGCCGGAAGCGTCGACGCCCTGTCCCAGTTCGTCGCCTGGCCGGGTCTGCTCGCCTTCCAGGGCAAGGCGACGGCGCTGTACGACGGCGCCGAGCTGAACCTGCCGACCTTCCACGGGGTCACCGTCCGCGAGGAGTTCGCCCAGCGGCGTCCCGCCGTCCTCGACGCCTTCCTGCGGGCGCAGAACCGCGCCACGGACCATCTGCGGAAGCAGCCGGTCGCCGCCGCAGAATCGGTCGCGAAGGAGACCGGGCTGCCCGCCGAGGTGGTCTACCTCTACAACGGCGCCCAGGGCATCGCGACCTTCGACCCGGCGCTGCGCCCGGAGCTGATCGCCGCGCTCAAGGAGGACGTGCCGGTCCTCAAGGAGGCCGGTCTGGTGAAGGACGTCGACGTGGACGCGTTCGTCGACCCGGCACCGCTGCGCCGGGCGGTGCCGGACCTCGCGTATCCGAAGGCGTCAGGGCCGAAGTCCGAGCTGTGGCTGAAGGGCCAGAGCACGATCCGTACCTTCGACAGCCCCACCGCACTCCTCAGGGCGGTCAAGGGTGCCTCCGTGCGAGCCGCCTACGTGCCGGACGCGGTGACGGGGACGCTGTGGTTCGCGGACCGGGCGGTGTGGGTCGCGGACGGCGCCGCGTGGCGGGCCTTCGTCACCCGCTCGGGCGCCGAGCGGTACGTCTCCGGGCACGCCGGCGCACGCATCGTCCCCTACGCGGACGCCGTGAGGCTCGCGTCATGAGCGCGGGAAGCCGCAGGACCGGCGCCACGAGCGCCGGTCGCCGGCTGGTCCGGGTGGCCTCCCCGCTCGCGGCCCTCGGGCTCTGGCAGCTGCTGACCTCCTACGACGTGGATCTGTGGCTGCGGTTCGAACAGTTCCCCACGGTCGTCGAGGTCGCCTCCGCCCTCGGGGACCGGATCGGCACCGAGGCGTACTGGCAGGATCTCGGCCACAGTCTGCGCCGGATCGCGGTCGGATTCCTCCTCGCCGCCGTCCTCGGGGTGGCGGCCGGGACGGCCGTCGCCCGGTCCCGGTGGGCCGCCGACATCCTGGGCCCGCTGGTCGAGGTGGTGCGGCCGATCCCGGCCATCGCCCTGGTGCCGGTCGCGATCCTGCTGCTCCCCACCAACGAGCAGGGCATCGTCTTCATCACCTGCGCCGCGGCCCTCTTCCCCGTCCTCGTGTCGACCCGGCACGCCGTACGGGCCCTGAACCCGGTGTGGGAGGAGGCGGTGCTCACCCTCGGCGGGAGCCGGGCGCGGGTGCTGTTCTCGGTGGTCCTGCCGGGCGCCCTGCCGGGGATCTTCGGCGGTCTGTCGGTGGGCATCGGCGTCTCGTGGATCTGCGTGATCTCGGCGGAGATGATCTCCGGCGAGTACGGGGTGGGCTACCGCACCTGGCAGGACTACACGGTCGTCGACTACCCGGGGGTCTTCGTCGGCATGGCCACGATCGGCGCGCTGGGCTGGCTCACCTCCACCGCGGTCGAGACGCTGGGCCGCCGGGTCACGGCGTGGCTGCCGCGCCCGACCGCCCGGGTCCCGGCGGGCGGCCCCGCCCGTGCGGCGAGCACGTCCGCACCCCTCGCTCCCGCTGCCGCGTCCGATTCCGCCGTCCGTCGCCCCGAGAAGGAGCCGGTTCCATGAGCACCGTGAGCCCGTCCGCCGTGTCCGCGAAGCCGTCCGCACCGACGGCACCGTCGGCCTCCGCCGGTGCGGAACTCTCCCTGCACGGCGTCCGTCTCGGCCACCCCGACGGGGTCGCCGTCCCCGGCCCCGTGGACCTGCGGATCGCCCCCGGCGAACTGCTGACCGTGGTCGGCCCGTCGGGCTGCGGCAAGACCACCCTCCTGCGCACGCTCGCCGGTCTGCTGCCGCCGCTGGAGGGGCGGGTCACCCAGGACGGGGAGCCGATCCGCCGGCCGGGCGCGGACCGTGCCCTGGTCTTCCAGCACGACGCGCTGCTGCCCTGGCGTTCGGTCCGCGCCAATGTCGAACTGCCCCTCGCCATCCGGCGGGTGCCCCGTGCCGAGCGGCGCCGTTCGGCCGAGGAGTGGCTGGAGCGGGTCGGTCTCGGCGGGCACGCGCGCAAGCTCCCGCACCAGCTGTCCGGCGGGCAGCGGCAGCGCGTCCAACTGGCCCGCGCCCTCGCGGCCCGCCCCCGGGCCGTCCTGATGGACGAGCCGTTCGGCGCGCTCGACGCCCACACCCGCGCCGGGATGCAGGACCTCCTGGTGGAGATCCTGCGCGGCACGGGCGCGACCGTCGTCTTCGTCACCCATGACGTCGACGAGGCGATCCATCTCGGCGACCGGGTCGCCCTGTTCGCGACCGGCGACGTCCTGGACGTGCCGCATCCGCGTGCACGTGACGCCCGGCGGGCGCCGGACACGGCCGCGCTGCGCCGCCGCGTCCTCGACTCCCTCTGACGCGCGCGCCCGCGAACCCGCGCCCCCGCGCACCCCCGAATCCTCGAAAGGCGCCCCGTGGCCAGTACAGACAGCCCCGTCATCCCCCTGACCGTGCCCGATCTCGCCGACGCGACCGAGCTGTCCTGCGACGTGCTCGTCATCGGCGGCGGCACCGCCGGCACGATGGCCGCGCTGACCGCCGCCGAGCGCGGGGCGAACGTCCTGCTCCTGGAGAAGGCGCACGTCCGGCACTCCGGCGCCCTCGCCATGGGCATGGACGGCGTCAACAACGCGGTCGTGCCGGGCCGCGCCGAGCCCGACGACTACGTCGCCGAGATCACCCGCGCCAACGACGGTCTGGTGGACCAGTCGACGGTCCGGCAGACGGCGACCCGGGGCTTCGGCATGGTCCAGCGCCTCGAGTCGTACGGGGTGAAGTTCGAGAAGGACGAGCACGGCGAGTACGCGGTCCGGCAGGTGCACCGGTCCGGTTCGTACGTGCTGCCGATGCCCGAGGGCAAGGACGTCAAGAAGGTCCTCTACCGGCAGTTGCGGCGGCGCGAGATGCGGGAGCGGATCCGGATCGAGAACCGGGTCATGCCGGTGCGTGTCCTCACCCACCCCGAGGACGGCCGGGCGGTCGGAGCGGCCGGGTTCAACACCCGCACGGGCGAGTTCGTGGTCGTCCGGGCGGGAGCCGTGATCCTCGCCACCGGCCCCTGCGGTCGCCTCGGCCTGCCCGCCTCCGGCTATCTGTACGGCACGTACGAGAACCCGACGAACGCCGGTGACGGGTACGCCATGGCGTACCACGCGGGTGCGGCGCTGACCGGGATCGAGTGCTTCCAGATCAACCCCCTGATCAAGGACTACAACGGCCCCGCCTGCGCCTACGTCGCCAATCCCTTCGGCGGCTACCAGGTGAACCGGCACGGCGAGCGGTTCGTGGAGTCCGACTACTGGTCGGGGCAGATGATGGCCGAGTTCGCGGCCGAACTCGCCTCGGACCGGGCCCCGGTGTACCTGAAGCTGAGCCATCTCCCCGAGGAGACCATCGGCGCCGTCGAGTCGATCCTGCACACCACGGAGCGGCCCACCCGCGGCACCTTCCACGAGGGCCGCGGGCACGACTACCGGACCCACGACATCGAGATGCACATCTCGGAGATCGGCCTGTGCGGCGGTCATTCGGCGTCGGGGGTACGGGTGGACTCCCACGCCCGGACGACCGTGCCGCGCCTGTACGCGGCCGGCGACCTGGCCTCCGTACCGCACAACTACATGATCGGCGCGTTCGTCTTCGGTGATCTGGCGGGTGAGGACGCCTCCCGGTACGCGGCGTACGAGGGTGAGTTGGACCGCGATCAGCTCACGGCCGCGCATGAGCTCGTCTACCGGCCGCTGCGTCATCCGGAGGGTCCGCCGCAGCCCCAGGTCGAGTACAAGCTGCGGCGGTTCGTCAACGACTACGTGGCGCCGCCGAAGACGGGCGCGAAACTCTCCCTGGCCGTCGAGGCGTTCGACCGGATGTCGGAGGAGATCGCCGGGATGGGGGCGCGTACGGCCCATGAGCTGATGCGGTGCGCGGAGGTGTCGTTCATCCGGGACTGCGCCGAGATGGCCGCGCGGGCCTCGCTCGCCCGCACCGAGTCGCGCTGGGGTCTCTACCACGAGCGGCTCGACCACCCGGAGCGGGACGACGCCGGCTGGCTGCACCACCTCGATCTGCGCAAGTCCCGCTCGGGGGCGATGGAGTTCACGGCGCGGCCGGTGGAGCCGTACCTGGTGCCGGTGCCCGAGTTCGCGCCGCCGGGTGGTCCCGAGCGGCACCTCGGCGAGGTGGAGCTGGTCCCGGTCGCCACGGCCGGTCCCCGGGACACGGCTCCGGCGGCCCGTACGCACACGGACGCCCCGGCCCCGGTCGAGGTCCCGGCGGTCGCGTCACCTCACCCCCGGCTGCTTCAGCTCCTCTCCCTCGTCGAGGAGTCGCCCGATCTCGACGCGCTCGGCCCCTACCTGGACGACCGGGATCCGGCCGTACGGGCTGCCGCCGTCACGGCTCTCGGTGAGACCGCGCCGACCGGTACGGGCCCCGTGCTCGCCGCCCGGCTGCGGGACGACTCGCCGCTCGTCCGGGCGGCCGCCTCGGCCGCCCTGCGCGAGCTGGTCGAGGTGCTGCCCGCCGAGCCGGAACTCGGCGCCGGTCTGCGGGAGGCGCTCGCCGTGCCGGACACGGCCGTGCGGTCCGCCGCGCTGGAGGTCCTGCGGGCCCTGCGGCTCGGGGACGCCGGCCTGTACGGCGGGGCGCTCGCCGACGCGACCGTCGAGGTACGCGTTCAGGCGGTCCGGGCCCTGGTCTCGGTGGACGCCGTCGCGGAACTGACGGCGGCGGCCGCCGATCCGGCCCGTGAGGTCCGGGTCGCGGTGGCCCGGGGTCTGGCAGCCGTGCGGAATCCGGCCCCGGAGCCGCTCGGGCCGCTGCTCGACGACCCCGACCCGCTGGTCCGGGGCGCGGCGCTCGCCGCCCTGGCCGGAACCGGCTGCCCGGCCGACTACGCCGCACGCGTCGAAGCCGCTCTCGGCGATCCGGCCTGGCAGGTCCGCTCGGGCGCCGCGACCGCGCTGCGGGCCGCCCCGGCCGACCCGGCCGTCCCCGTGCTCGCGAAGGCGCTCGCCGACGCGAACGCGGACGTCCGGAAGGCCGCCGTCCTCTCGCTCCTCGTCCACCGGGCCGATCCCGAGGCGCGTACGGCACTCGCCGGGGCGTCGGACGACGCCGACGCGGACGTACGCGCCTACGCGGCCCGCGCGGCGCGCTGAGCCCCGGGCGGGGTCCGGGGGACGGCCGCCGTGTGGAGGTGCTGGGCGGCGGGCCGGGCGGGCGGGGAGGCGGGAAGCGTTGCGGTGAGGGGAAAGCCGCAGGCGAGGGCGGTCCGGCACGATCCCTCGTTGCCGACGGCGTGCACGAGTTCCGGGGTGCGTCCGGCGAAGGGGCTGTCCTCGTCCGTGACCCAGCGGACGACGCGGGTCAGCGCCCGGGAGGCGATCCCGCGCCCGCGTGCCCGCGGCGCGGTCCAGTAGCCGACGCGTACGGCTGCCGTGCCCTCACCGGTGACGGCGATGTGGCCGAGCGGCGCCGTGCCGCCCGCCGCCGTGTCCTCGACGATCGCGAAGGCCGCCCGGGTCCCGGCGGCCCAGCCCGCGTTCTGGGCGTCCACCCACGCGCGTGCCTGCCGGGTGGTGTCCAGGTGGGTGGCGAGCCAGGCGCGCAGCTGCGGGTCACGGTGATGGCGTACGAGCGGCGCGGTGTCCTCGTACGTCCAGGGACGCAGCAGGAGCGATGGGGCGGACGGGGCCGTTCCGTTCCCGGGGGTCTCACGGAGTGAGGGCTGCGGGCTGCTCATGACCGGACGGTATCCCCCGCTGTCTGCGGTCGGCGCACCCGGGCGTGTGATGTTCGGCGGCACTCGGGTGAGTGCGCGCATGCGGGGCAGTGGACCGGGGAAGGGGCGCACGACGCACGCAGGGAGCAGGACGGAACAGGAGGTGGTGCCGGTGTCGGGGCCGACGACCGGAGAGGTGGTGGGAGCGCCGTGCTGGCTGAGTCTGACCGCGCGGGATCTCGACGCGGCGGAGCGCTTCTACGGTGCCGTGCTGGGCTGGACGTTCCGGCGGGACGACGGCGGAGGCCGGGAGTACGCGGTGGGCCGGCTCGGCGACCAGCCCGTCGCCGTGATCGCCGCGGTGGCGGCCGAGCTGTCCGTGCGGGTGGCCTGGACGGCGTTCTTCACGGTGGACGACGTGGACCAGGCGGTGGCGCGGATCCGGGAGCGTGGCGGCACGGTCGGCGTGGGGCCGGTCGGCTACCCGCCGCACGGTCGGGCGGCGCTCGCCGCCGACCGTGAGGGTGCGGCGTTCGGTGTCTGGGAGGGGCGGACGGAGAACCGTCTGCACATCGGCATGCACTCGGCGCCGGCCTGGCTGGAACTGCACACCCGGGACGCGTTCGAGGCGGCGGTGTTCTACGGGGAGGTACTGCGCTGGGCGGACGAGGCACCCGCCGGTTTCGAGGTCTCGTACGAGCAGGACAAGGTGGTGCTGCGCCGGGACGGCGAGGCGGTGGCCCGGCTGAACAGCGGGCCGGTCGAGTCCGGCTCGCCGCGGCCGCAGCTGCGTCCGCGCTGGCTGGTGCGGTTCCGGGTGCCGGATCCGGAGGCGGCCGCGGTGGCGGTGGTGGCCTACGGCGGGACCGTCGTGCCCGGCGGCGACTGGGGCGGGGTGCGCGGTCCCGAGGAGGCCGACGGGCGCCGGGTGGTGGTGGTCCGCGACCCGGAGGGCGCGCTCTTCGGCCTGGAGGCGGCGGGGGACGACAAGGGCTGACCGGTGGTCCGCCGAGACCGGTGGGCGGTGCGGGCCCGGGTCGCTTCCCGGGCCCGCACCGCCCGCTGTCCGGTCGGGTGGCTCAGGCGGCGGCCTCGGTGGCGGCGCGCGGCGCGGCCCCCGGTTCCGTACCCGCCGGGTCGCCGGCCGGCGCGGCGGCGGGCCTGCTCGGGATGAGCGCGGCGACGACCGCGGCCACCAGGCCGACACCGCAGCCGATGAGCATGGCGACGCGGAAGCCGTCCTCGGACGGCAGCGCGTGGCCACCCAGGGTGGTGGTCAGCTGGGCGAGGACGACAGCGATCACGGCGGCGGAGACGGAGGTGCCGATGGACCGCATCAGGGTGTTGAAGCTGTTGGCGGAGGCGGTCTCCTCCTGCGGGACGGCGCCCATGATGAGCGCCGGCATGGCCCCGTAGGCGAGTCCCACACCGGTGTTGCAGATGAGGGTCACGACGAGCAGGCCGACCGTGGTGCCCATCAGGGCCGGTGAGGATCCGTATCCGGCGGCGATGACGAGGGCGCCGACGGAGAGCGTGACCTTGGGGCCGCGGGCGGCCGAGAGCTTGGCGCCGAGGGGTGCGAGGACCATCATCATCAGGCCCGCCGGGGCCATCCAGAGGCCCATGGCCATCATCGACTGGCCCAGACCGTAACCGGTCGCCTCGGGCAACTGGAAGAGCTGCGGAACGACCAGGGACTGCGCGTACATCGCGAATCCGACCAGGATCGACGCCAGGTTGGTCATCAGGACGACCGGGCGGGCGGTGACCCGCAGGTCGACGAGGGGATCACGGGTCCGCAGCTCCCACCGGCCCCAGGCGAGCAGGACGACCACGGCGACGGCGAAGAGGCCGAGGGTGGTGCCGCTGCCCCAGCCCCAGGTCGCGCCCTTGGAGACGGCGAGCAGCAGGGCGACGAGCCCGACGCCGAGGCCGAGCGCTCCGGGTACGTCGAAACGGCCGGGTGCGGCGGCGCGGCGTCCCGCGGGGGCGACGCGCCAGATCAGGAGGCCGACCACGACGCTGAGTGCGGCGGCGACCCAGAAGAGGACACGCCAGCTGGCGTTCTCGGCGACGGCCGCGGAGAACGGCAGGCCGAGGGCGCCGCCGACGCCCATGGAGGCGCTCATCAGGGCGATGGAGCCGCCCAGCCTCTCGGGCGGGAGGATGTCGCGCAGCAGGCTGATGCCGAGCGGGACGACACCCATGCCGAGGCCCTGGAGACCGCGTCCGACGATCATCGGGACGACGGAGGAGGCGAGCGCGCAGACCACCGAGCCGACGATCAGCGGGATCACGGAGACGAGGAGGACCCGGCGCTTGCCGAGGGTGTCGCCGAGCCGGCCGGCCACCGGGGTGGCGACGGCACCCGCGAGCAGAGTGGCGGTGATCACCCAGGAGGCGTTGGACGCGCTGGTGTCGAGCAGCTTGGGGAGGTCGCCGATGAGCGGCACCACCAGGGTCTGCATGAGTGCGGCCACGATGCCCGCGAGCGCGAGGACGCCGACGACGCCTCCGGGTCGGGCGTCGGGCTTGGTGCCGTCCACGTGTTCTCCCTCGATCGTCCACGGCGGTCGTCCACCATGGCTCAATATGCATAGTGCACATTAATGGTGTCCTACACAAGTCATGCATGATGCACATTCGATCACGGCGAGAGACAATGGCCTCATGGACAAGCCCGAGGACAAACCCCTTCACCTGGTCGAGTTCGAGACCATGCTGCTCGGTCGGCACGCCCATCTGTACGCGCCCCGCTCCCGGGCCGCCGGCGGCCATCTGGACCGCAGCGCATACGTCCTGCTGAGCCGCATCCGCATGCACGGGCCGATGTCCATCGGGCAGCTCAGCGAGGCCTTCGGGCTCGACGCCTCCACGCTCAACCGGCAGACCGCGGCGATGCTGCGCGCCGGGGTCGTGGAGCGCATCCCCGACCCGGACGGCGGGATCGCCCGCAAGTTCCGCATCACGGAGGAGGGCGAACGGCGCCTGGAGGCCGACCGGAACTCGAACATCGAGGGGCTCGACCGGGTCATGGAGAACTGGTCGCCGGAGGACGTGGCCCGCTTCGCGGCGTTCCTCGAACGCTTCAACCGAGACATCGAGCGACTGGAGGGACGCCCCTGGCCGCGCCCCTGACGGGCCGGCCCTGGCCGTCATCCTGACGGGGCGACGCCGGCCGCACCCCTGACGGACCGTCCGTGACTCCCCGTCAGAGCGCCGCGCGCGCCCGGCGATCGAGCGTCGCGAGGGCCGTGTTGACCACGACGACAACGGCGAAGGCGGTCGCCCAGCCGGGGCGCTCCAGGGCAAGGAGGGCCGCCGCCGCGGCACCGAACACCAGGGCCTTCACGGCCAGAACAGCCGCCAACGGCACCCGGAATCGGGCCTTCGGGGCGGCGAAGAGCCCCCACAGGACGGCGGCCGCCGTGGGCGCCGCGACAGCGAGCAGGAGGCGCGGAGCGATCGACTCCGCGCTCTCCCATCCCCACCACGCGAGGACGGCGAGGGCTGCGACCTCCAGGAGGAACGCCAGCCCCTCGTTGACCACGTACAGGGGTCCGGGGAGCTTCATCGGGGTCCTTCCTCCCTCGCCCGTACCGGCACGGGCGCGATCAACAGAGGCGCCCAGACTTCCACACTTCCGCACCCTGTTCTTCCGTCAGAAACCTTTACGAGACAGACGGGTGGCGATACGTTCCGGCCACGCAAGATGTTTCTGCAAGTTTCCGACAGCGTTTCCAGAGGGCTTCGACCCCCGTCCGGGCCAGAGCTCTGCCCGGTGACGCGCGGTCCTGCCTGGAGATCCGGATGACACGCACCCGCGGACTGACACGTACGCACAGACGCCTGCCCCTCAGGCCGACGGCCGCCCTGGCGGTCGCCGCCGGCGTCCTCGGCCTGGTGGCCGCGCCGTCCGGCGAGCCCTCCCCCGGCGCCGGACCGCGCACGGCCCCGGTCGCCGCCACCGCCGAGAACACCGCGACGGTCTTCTACTGGACGAAGACCAGGAACTGGGCGCTGTACAACCTCCATTGGGCCCCGGACGGCGGCTCCTGGACCACCGTCCCCGGCATGGCCATGGAGGCGGCCTGCACGGACTGGGTGAAGAAGACCGTCGCCCTCGGTACGGCCACCGGCCTCCAGGCGACCTTCAACAACGGCAGCGGCACCTGGGACAACAACGGCGGCAGGAACTACGCCCTCGGCACCGGTGCCGTCACCGTCAAGGACGGGGTGATCGCCCACTCCGACCCCTGCGCCGGAACCGAGCCCGAGCCGACCCCGACGCCGGGCGCGAAGGCCACCGTGTACTACTCGACCGAGGCACTGGGCTGGTCGACCGCCAACATCCACTACCAGCCTGCCGGTGGCGCCTGGACCACGGTCCCCGGGGTCGGCATGCAGTCCGCCTGCGCCGGCTGGTGGAAGCGGGAGGTCGACCTCGGCACGGCCACCGCCCTCAAGGCCGCCTTCAACAACGGCAACGGCACCTGGGACAACAACGGCGGTGCCGACTACACGATCGGCACGGGCGTCAGCACCGTACGGAACAACGCGGTGACGGCGAACGCGGCCGACCCGTGCGCCGCCGAGGTCCCCGACACCCAGGCCCCGACCGTCCCCACGAAGGTCACCGCCGCCGCGGACGGCATCTCGGTCCTGCTCGCCTGGGACCCCGCCACCGACGACAAGGGCGTGACGAAGTACCAGGTCACGCGGGCCGGCGGCAGCGGCGGGACGGTCGTCACCGATGTCGGCTCCACCGTGTTCTCCGACACGGGCCTCGCCGAACGGACCGCGTACACCTACACGGTGAAGGCCGTGGACGCGGCGGGGAACGTGTCCGCCGCGTCGGCGCCCGCGACGGCCACCACCGGGGACAGGCCGGCCGACCCCGCCACCGGGAAGCCGCTCGGCACCGACCCGCGCAAGGACCCGATCTACTTCGTGCTCACGGCCCGCTTCAACGACGGCGATCCGTCGAACAACCGCGGCGGCAGCCAGCACGTCAAGTCGGGCAACGCGGCCAACGACGACCCCATGTTCCGGGGCGACTTCAAGGGCCTCATCCAGAAGCTGGACTACGTCAAGGGCCTCGGCTTCTCGGCGATCTGGGTGACCCCGGTGGTCCTCAACCGGTCCGACTACGACTACCACGGGTACCACGGCTACGACTTCTACAAGGTCGACCCCCGTCTGGAGTCGGCCGGCGCCTCCTACCAGGACCTGATCGACGCCGCCCACGCCAAGGGCATGAAGATCTACCAGGACGTCGTCTACAACCACTCGTCGCGCTGGGGCGCCAAGGGTCTGTTCACGCCCACCGTGTACGGCGTGCGGGACAGCCAGTGGAGCTGGTACTACGACGAGAAGCAGCCCGGCTTCGAGTACGACGGCCTGACGATCGACGCGAAGACCGGCAAGTCGTACTACAACGGTGACCTGTGGTCGACGGCCGAGCCGACCGGCAACACCTGCCTCAACTGGGGCAGGCCCACCGGCGGCAAGAGTGCCGAGGGCTACACGGTCTACAACTGCCAGTGGCCGAGCCCGACGTCGGGGATGTTCCCGAAGGCGCTCTTCCACCAGTGCTGGATAGGCAACTGGGAGGGCGAGGACTCCCGTTCGTGCTGGCTGCACGAGGACCTGGCCGACTTCAACACCGAGAACCCGGTTGTCCAGAATCATCTGATCGGCGCGTACAACAAGTACATCGACATGGGCGTCGACGGCTTCCGCGTCGACACGGCCGTGCACATCCCGCGCACCACCTGGAACCGCCGCTTCCTGCCCGCCATCCAGGAGCGGGTGACACGGAGCCACGGCGCCGAGGCCGCGAAGAACTTCTTCGTCTTCGGTGAGGTCGCCGCCTTCGTGAACGACAAGTGGAACCGCGGCTCGGTGAACCACTCGGCGCAGTTCTTCACCTGGAAGGAGCGCAAGGAGTACGACGCGGACGACACGAAGGCCGCGCTGGAGATGTACGACTACGAGCAGCAGCAGGGCACGGGCAGCCAGCCCACCTCCACCAACGCCTTCCTGAACGGGAACAGCTACCACACCCCCGACCACAGCCGCTTCTCGGGCATGAACGTCATCGACATGCGCATGCACATGAACTTCGGTGACGCGTACAACGCGTTCTCCAACGGCAAGGACTCGGACGACAGTTACAACGACGCCACCTACAACGTCGTCTATGTCGACAGCCACGACTACGGCCCCAACAAGTCGAGCGAGCGGTACACCGGCGGCACCGACGCCTGGGCCGAGAACATGTCCCTGATGTGGACCTTCCGCGGCATCCCGACGCTGTACTACGGATCCGAGATCGAGTTCCAGAAGGGCAGGAAGATCGACTGCGGGCCTTCCTGCCCGCTGGCCACCACCGGCCGCGCGTACTTCGGCGACCATGTCGCCGGCTCCGTCACGGCCTCGGACTTCTCCCAGGTCTCCGCGGCCTCCGGAGCGGTCGCCACGACGCTCGAACAGCCCCTGGTGAAGCACGTGCAGCGGCTGAACCAGATCCGCCGGGCGATCCCCGCGCTCCAGACGGGCCAGTACTCCACGGAGGGCATCTCGGGGGGCATGGCGTTCAAGCGCCGCTACACCAGCGGGAGTACGGACAGCTTCGCCCTGGTCACCGTCTCGGGCGGCGCCACGTACACGGGCATCCCGAACGGCACGTACACCGACGCGGTCACCGGCGACGTGAAGACCGTCTCCAACGGCACGCTCTCGGTCGGCGCACCGGGCAAGGGCAACCTGCGGGTGTACGTCCTGAACGGTCCCGGAAGGATCGGCCTGGCGGGGCCGTACCTGAAGTAGCCCGGCGTCCGAACGTCTGAACGAGTCCGGGCTGTAGCATCCGGCACATGATCAGCGAGGGGTGGCGGGCCGCGATCGGCTCCGTGGGGGCGAGCGCGTTCTGCTGGGGCGTGGCGGGCGGAGTCCATCTGGGTCTCGAAATGCACAGCCGCGCCCGAGGCGGGAACAGCTGGGGGCTGCCCGAGGGCGGTGGCTGGTACGAGTTCGCCTGGTTCGTCGGGTTCATCGTGACGATCTACTCCGCACCCGGGCTGCTGCGCCGCACGGCCTGGTGGCCCTCGCTGAGCCTGAGCTTCGGCACCGGGATCGGCATCATCACGGTGCTGACCCTGGGGCAGGGGACGCGGTACTGGGTCGCCGTCGCGGTCATGGCGGCGGTCGGGATCGCGTCCCCGGTCGCCAACCGGCTCTGGGGACGCCACCACCCCATCTGAGCCGGCGTCTTCCCCGCGGCCGGCCCGTTCTACCCCAGCGGCGTGCGGTGCAGGGTGACGAGCAGGCGCCAGATCTGGTGGGCGATCCGGTCGGAGTCGCCCTCCACGAGGCCGTGCAGCCAGTCGGCGAGCACACCGGCGAAGGTCGCGGCCACGGCCGAGGCGATCAGTTCCGGTTCGGGGGCCCCGGCCAGGCTGCGCTCGTGGAGGCTGCGGGCCCGCAGGTCCGCGTGGAGCACGAGGCCGAGCGGTCCGCCGCCGCCCGGCCGCAGCAGGGCGCGGTAGAGGCCCGCGTGCGGGGCGAGTTCGGCGAGGAAGGCGAGCAGCGCGGGCGGCGGGGACGCCGGGTCGGGGGTGCCCCGCCAGGCGTGCAGGGCGTCCACCGCGTCGCGGACCACGTCGGCGCAGGCGTCGACGGCGAGCGCCTCCAGATCGCCGTAGTGGACGTAGAAGGTGGCACGGCCGACACCGGCCCGGCGTACGAGCGTGGCGATGGCGACATCGGCCAGCGGGCGCTCGGCGCACTCGTCGAAGAGGGCCCGGCGCAGCTTGGCCCGGGTCCTGGCCGCCCGGGGGTCTCCCGCTGTCGCGGTCACGCCCGGGTCACCGGCTCAGCAGGACGGCGCCGAGGGCGAGCGCTCCCGGGAGCGCCTGGGCGACCAGGATGCGGCGGTTGGCGGTGACACCGCCGTACAGACCGGCGATGACGACGCAGCCGAGGAAGAAGACCTGGACCCGGAAGCCGGTCGGGTCGTCGGCGATCAGGCCCCAGACGAGTCCGGCGGCGAGGAAGCCGTTGTAGAGGCCCTGGTTCGCGGCGAGCGGCGCGGTGGCGCGGGCCATCTCGGCGTCGAAGCCGGAGAGGCCGCGCCCCGGCTTCTTCTCCCACAGGAACATCTCCAGAACCAGGATGTACGTGTGCAGGGCGGCCACCAGGCCCACCAGCACGTTCGCCGTCGTCTCCACCGTCGTCTCCTCCGCGTTCACCTGCCCGGATTTCCTGGACAGATGTCCACTATACATGGACAGCTGTCCAGTAAGTCCCCTCGATCGGTCAACAGTGCGTAACACGAACGGGCTTCTCGGACTGAACGCTTCCTTCCGCCTCGCGACTCTGGGATCTTGCGTCCACCCCACACATCACAGGGCCCGGCGGGCGCCACCCGCGCCACCGGGTCATCGGAGGACGCATTGTTTTCCCTCATATCCAGCCGGTTGAGAACGTCGGCCATGGCCGCCGCGGCGCTCGGTACGACCGTGGCGCTCGCCGCTCCCGCGGGATTCGCCCAGGCAGCACCGACCGACACGGAGCCCGTCGCGGCCCGTTCGGCGGGGGCGACGCAGAGCACCGCCACGACGACACCGGCAGCGGCTCCGGCCGCCTGGGCCGCGGGCACCCGCGCGTACCTGGTGATCACCGCCCCCGGCGGCACCTCGGCGGTCAGCGGCGCGGTCACGAGCAACGGCGGTTCGGTCTTCGCCGCCTATGACGCGATCGGCGTGATCGTGGCGCACTCGACGTCCGCGTCGTTCGCCTCGGCGATGCGCACCGTCGGCGGAGTCCAGCAGGTCGGGGCGACCCGCACCTCGGACGTCCCGGCCGACGCCTACAACCCGGCGCTCCCGGCCAACCCGTCGCAGTCGACGACCACGCTCACGGAGTCGAACCGCTGGGACATGACGCAGATCAAGGCCGAGCAGGCCTGGGCGGTCACCACCGGCTCGGCGACGGTGAAGGTCGGTGTCCTCGACACCGGCGTCGACGACCAGCACCAGGACATCGCGCCCAACTTCAACGCCGCCGACTCGGCCTCCTGCGCCTACGGCAAGGCGGACACGCGCGCGGGTGCCTGGCGTGACGTCGGCACCCACGGCACGCACGTCGCGGGCACGATCGCGGCCGCCAAGAACGGCAAGGGCGTCATCGGCGTCGCGCCGGGCGTGAAGGTCTCCTCCGTCCGCATCGCGGAGCCGACCAGCAGCCTGTTCTTCGCGGAGAACACGATCTGCGGCTTCATGTGGGCCGGTGACCACGGCTTCAAGGTCACCAACAACAGCTACTACACGGACCCGTGGCAGTTCAACTGCCCGGACAACCTGGACCAGGCCGCCATCATCGAGGGTGTCCGCCGGGCGCAGGTGTACGCCGAGGGCAAGGGTTCGCTCCAGGTGGCCGCCGCCGGCAACTCCAACTACGACCTGGCGAACAAGACGACCGACTCCGAGAGCCCCAACGACTCGACCCCGGTCACCCGCACCATCACCAACGCCTGCATCGACATCCCGACGGAGCTGCCGGGCGTCGTGACGGTCGCCTCGCAGGCCAGCGGCGGCGCCAAGGCCTCGTACTCGAACTTCGGCAACGGCGTGATCGACATCGCCGCGCCGGGCGGTGACGGTTCCACCCAGGTGTACTCGACGCTGCCGGGCGGCAAGTACGGCAACATGAGCGGCACCTCGATGGCCTCCCCGCACGTCGCGGGTGTCGCGGCGCTGATCGCGAGCACCAACCCGACGTTCACCCCGGCGCAGATCCGGGACCAGCTGGGCGTCCAGGCCACGGACCGCGCGTGCCCCTCGGACACCCGCTGCAAGGGCACCACGACCAAGAACGGCTTCTTCGGCGAGGGCGCTGTCGACGCCCTGAAGGCCGTCGGGGGCACCACCCCGCCGCCCGGCGCGTACTTCGAGAACCTCACCGACGTGACGATCGCCGACAACGCGACGGTCGAGAGCCCGATCACGGTCAGCGGTGTGACGGGCAACGCCCCGGCCACGCTCAAGGTGGGCGTGGACGTCAAGCACACCTACATCGGCGACCTGAAGGTCGACCTGGTGGCTCCGGACGGCACCGTCTACACGGTCCACAACCGGACCGGCAGCGGCACGGACAACATCGTCCAGACGTTCACGGTCAACGCCTCGGCGGAGGTCGCGAACGGGGTCTGGAAGCTCCGGGTGAACGACAACGCGAGCCAGGACACGGGCAAGATCGACGCCTGGAACCTGACCTTCTGAGCCAGGCCTTCTGACTGAGTGTGACCCCTCGACGGGGCCGGAACCCACTGGGTTCCGGCCCCGTTCGCATGCCCGCGGGAAAAAGTCCGTACCGGGGGGTAGGCCTGCCCGGGAGCCTTGCTATACGTTCCGTCTAACAAGCTTGCTAGACGCTCAGTCTAATAAGAGCCCGAGCCGCCGATCGCGCGATCCAAGGAGCCGCACCATGGCACACAGCACCGTTCGCCCGGAGAACGAGGGTCGGTACGACAGCTCCACGGCCGAGCGGCTGCTCCGGTCGGCCGCGAAGCTGTCGTACGACCCCGCCGTCGAGGTCGACTGGGACACGCCCCTCGACAAGGACTTCCACGGCCAGAGCCCCGAGTGGAACTCCCTCTACGGCACGGCCTACTGGAACGAGATGACCGAGGACCAGCGCAAGGAGCTGACCCGGCAGGAGACCGCCTCGGTCGCCAGCACCGGCATCTGGTTCGAGATGATCCTCCAGCAGATGGTGCTCCGCGACATCTACCGCATGGACCACACCGACCCCCGGTTCCAGTGGGCCCTCACCGAGATCGCCGACGAGTGCCGGCACTCGATCATGTTCGCCCGGGGCTCCCAGAAGCTCGGCGCGCCCGCGTACCGGCCCAGGCGGGCCGTCCTCGAACTCGGACGCTTCATGAAGACCGTCGGCTTCGGCGAGGCCGCGTACGCCGGAATCCTCGTCGCCGAGGAGGTCCTCGACGTCATGCAGCGCGACTGGATGCGCGACGAGCGGGTCGTGCCCTTCGTCCGCACCATCAGCAACATCCATGTCGTCGAGGAGTCCCGGCACATGAAGTTCGCCCGGGACGAGACGCGCCGAGCCCTCGCCCGCGCGAGCAGGGCCCGCCGGCACTTCCAGGCGCTCGTCGTCGCCATCGCCGCGTACTACATCATCACCAGCCTGGTGAACCCGGAGGTGTACGTGCGGGCCGGACTCGACCCCGAGCGGGCCCGCCGCGAGGCGGCCGCCAACGAGCACTACAAGGCACAACTGCGCGCCAGTTGCTCCGGACTGATGGAGTTCCTCGCCGACGTCGGGATGCTGACCCGGCCCGCGCTCTTCTTCTACCAGCGCGCCCACCTCGTCTGACCCCTCCCGAGCCGAGCAGAGCAGAGCCGACGACATGACCTACGCGATCACCCAGACCTGCTGCAACGACGCCACCTGCGTCGCCGTCTGCCCGGTCAACTGCATCCATCCGACGCCCGAGGAGCCGGACTTCGGCACCACGGAGATGCTGTACATCGACCCGAGGGCCTGCATCGACTGCGGGGCCTGCGCCGACGCCTGCCCCGTCGACGCGATCTTCCCTGCGGACCGGCTCACCGGACGGCTGCGGGAGTACGAGGCCGTCAACGCCGGGTACTACGCGGACCGGACGCCCGAACCGGCCCTCGCCTCGCCCAACTTCCACCCGTGGGGCGAGCCCACGTTCCCCCGCTCCCTGCCAGCCGACTTCGCCCCGCTGCGGATCGCGGTCGTCGGCACCGGCCCCGCGGGCATGTACGCCGCCGAGGACCTCCTTCTGCACACCAGCGCCGAGGTCACCCTGATCGACCGGCTTCCGGTGGCCGGCGGGCTCCTGCGGTACGGCGTGGCGCCGGACCACCCGGCGACCAAGGGGGCCGGGGAGACCTTCGCCCGCTTCCACACCCACCCCCGGGTCCGAATGCGGCTCGGGGTGGAGATCGGCAAGGAGGTCACCGCCGAGGAACTCGCCGCGCACCACGACGCGGTGGTCTACGCGGTGGGCGCGCCCTCCGACCGGCGGCTCGGCATCCCCGGCGAGGACCTGCCGGGCAGTGTCTCGGCCACCTCCGTCGTCTCCTGGTACAACGCGCATCCCGAGACCGGCGCGGACGCCGTCCGGCTCACCGCCGAGCGGGTCGTGGTCGTCGGCAACGGCAACGTGGGGCTCGACGTCGCCCGGGTCCTCCTCACGGACCCCGACACCCTCGCCGGCACGGACATCGCCGACCACGCACTCGCCGCCCTGCGCGGCACCCGCGTGCGCGAGGTGGTGCTGCTCGGCCGCCGGGGCCCCGAGGACGCGGCGTACACCAGCCCCGAACTGCTCGCCCTGAAGCACCTCCCGGGCGTGGACCTGGTCGTCGACGACCGGGACCCGCGCACCGGCGCGAGCGTGGACGCGGCGGCGGACGGGGAGAAGGCCGCGCTGCTGCGGGACGTGACGCGGGAGACGGTGGACTGGACGCGGACCCCGGCACCGGACCGGCGCCGGATCGTGCTCCGCTTCCACTCCGCCCCCGTCGAGGCCGTCGGCACCGACGCCGTCCGCGCGGTCCGGGTCACGGAGGACGGATCGCCGTCCGGTACGGAGATCGAGGCGGGTCTCCTCGTCCGGGCGATCGGCTACCGGGGGGTCCCGCTGGCGGGGCTGCCCTTCGACGAGGCGACCGGCACGGTGTCGCACGAGGCGGGGCGGGTGGCCGGGCTGCCCGGCTGCTATGTCGTCGGCTGGATCAAGCGCGGGCCCACCGGCGGCATCGGGGCCAACCGGGCCTGCGCGGCGGAGACCGTCGGGACGCTGCTGGCGGACGCGGTCGCCGGCGCACTGCCGAAGCCGACGGGCACGGCACAGGAGTTCCGCCGGCTGGCGCGGAGGCGCAGCCGCCATCTCGTCGACGCGCGCGGTCTCGCGGCCATCGACCGGACCGAGCGGGCGAAGGGGCGGGACGCGGGTCGCCCGCGGGTCAAACTCGCCACGGTGCCGGAGCTCCTCGCGGCGGCGCGGGGCGGCCGCCTGCGCCTCAAAGTCTGAAGGCCTGGGGACCTGGGGTCTGGGGTCTGTGGGAATGGAGGATCCGAGGGTCCGGCCCGGGACGGCGGGCCGGCGATCCACCGCGACGTGGGACGTCAGGCCACGAGGTGCAGGGCCTGACGGACCACGATCGCGTTGAGCCGGACGGCGAACGGCACGATGTCCGTCAGCTCCAGGGCGACGGCCCGCGCCTTCGGCAGCTCGACGGTCACGTCGACGCAGAAGGCCAGGGCGTACATGTGCTCCCCGGTCTCCTCGTCCTGCAGGGCGAAGAACAGGTCCCGGTAGAACCGGGTCCGCTCCCCCGACTCCTCGTAGAAGGAGAGACCGGGCTGTCCCTCCTGCGCGGCGAGGCCGGTGAAGGCCTGGACGAGCTCCCGCTCGACGGTGGCCCAGAACCCGGCCTCCGCGCACTCCGGCGGAAGCGCCTGCCGGACGGCCTCCTTGAGGGAGAGGACCATGACCAGGACGGGGGCGTACTCCTGGAGCCCCCAGCCCCGCACCATCTTCACCACGGTGCTGTCCGGGACGGCCGCGGCGGCCTCCCGTATCGCCTCGAAGTCGAAGTTGACGGTCGCCGGCGCGATCGCCTCCTGGAACACCCGGTCGATGGACCGGGCCTGCGCGAGATGGTCCGGTCCCACCTCGACGACGGTCCTGAAACTGGCGGCCAAAGCTCCTCCTGCGTGATCTCGATGATCAGGAGGGGTCAGTATGCCGAGCACCCGCCCGTCGGAGCGGGCCGCGTCCGCCGTACGGACGGGCGGCTCGGGACCACCGGCAGAAGGGGCTCAGGACCGCTTGCGGGGCTTCCCGCCGGTCCTGCCCCGGCCGGAGCCTCCGGCGCCGCCGGGCTTGCGGGCCGTGGACTTGCCCGCCGTACGCGAACCGGCACCCGGCTTCCCGGACCGGGCGGGCTTGGCACCGGACTTCCGCTCCTTCTGGTCCTTCGGCTGCTTCTGGCCCTTCTGGGCCTCGGCGCGGCGGCCCCGGGTGCTGTTCACCGTGCGGCCGCGCACGATGCCGATGAACTCCTCCACCAGGTCGGGGGCCTCGTCCGCGGCGTGCCACGACAGGGCCACCCGTGACTGCGGGACCTCGGTCAGCGTCCGGTAGGTGAGGTCCTTGCGGTGGTGCAGCCGGGCGATCGACTGCGGCACGGCGAGCACGCCGACGCCCGCCGCGACCAGCTCGATCGCGTCGTCGGTCGTCGCGGGGCGCTCGTTCGCCGGGAGGCCGGGCGGCTGCTCCCAGCCGAGGGTGTCGTCGAGCGGGTGCAGGACGAGCTCCTCGGCGAGGTCCTCGACCGTGACCTCCTCCGCCGCCGCGAGCAGGTGGTCCTTGGGGATGACGACGACCGTCGTCTCCGTGTAGAGCGGAATGGCGCTCAGATCGTCCCGGTCGACGGGAAGCCGGACCAGACCGGCGTCGGCCGCGCCCTCCCTGAGGGCGCCGAAGGCCTCGGCGGGCGTCAGGGCGAGCAGCGTCAGGGGTACGTCGGGCAGGCGCTCGTTCCAGACCCGCACCCACTTCGAGGGCGTCACTCCGGGCACGTAGGCGAGCCTGAAGGAGGAAGGGGAGGAGGAGGGAGAAGAGGGGGAATCCGCGGGGGAAGCGTCCGAGCCTGTCACCCCGCCAGGTTACCGGTAGCTGCCGTGGTCGGAAGTCGCCCGCACGCTCGATACCCTTGACACCATGACGTCGCACCAGAGCACCCAGACGATGAAGCCCGCCACCGCGGCGAAGAAGCTGGGTGTGTACCTCGAGGCCACCCCCGCAGAGTTCCAGGAGGGTGTCGTCTCGCGCACCGAGCTGAACGAGCTCCAGGCCAATCCCCCGGCCTGGCTCCAGGAGCTCCGGAAGAACGGTCCGCACCCCCGCCCCGTGGTCGCGCAGCGGCTCGGCATCTCCATCGCCGGTCTCGCCCGCGGCGGCATCACCGACCCGCTCACCACCGAGCAGATCGAGGAGCTCCGGCAGGAGCTCCCCGAGTGGCTGCAGAAGGAGCGCGCCACCCAGGCGGACGTCCGCAAGGAGACCGTCCGCATCAAGGAGCGCGACGCGGAGCGCGCGGCGCGCCACCAGCAGGGCGCCTGATCGCTTCACCGCCCGACAGGGCACTTGATCGTTCACCGCCGGACCGGTCCCGATGGTTTCGCCGTCGGGACCGGTCCGGTGCCGTTTCCCCACCGGGCCGGACGTGACCGGCCCCGACCGGTGTGGCGCACGCCCGGCCGCGGGAGTCATTCCCTCATGAGTGACACGAACACCGCGTCCGAGCCGCCGGTCGTCGTCGGCGTGGACGGGTCCGAGCACAGTCTCCGGGGCCTCGCATGGGCCCTGAGCGCCGCCGAGCACCTGGGAGCGCCGCTGGTCGTGGCCCATGTGCGCTCGGACGCCCTCCAGCTCGGCGCCGCCCGCATCGCCTCCCTCGGTCCGTCCCCCGAGCTTCCGGACGCGGTCATGGCGGCCGTACGGACGGTCGTCGAGGAGCGCGGGCACGGCATGCCCGTGCAGTACGAGTCGCTCGACGGCTCCGTGACCGACGCCCTGCCGGCGGCGGCACGGGGCGCGCGGCTCCTGGTGACCGGCTCCCGCGGGCGCGGCGGCTTCGCGAGCCTGCTGCTCGGCTCGACCAGCCGTACGCTCGCCGCGACGGCGCCCTGTCCGCTCGTCGTCGTCCCGCACGAGGCGCGTGCGGCCGCCCTGGAGGGCGGGGCGGAGGCGGGCCGGGTGCTGCTCGGGCTGCACCCGGAGGAGACTCCGGACGAGGTGGTGACCTTCGCGTTCGAGGCGGCGCACCACCGGGGCGTACCGCTGGAGGCCGTGACGGCCTTCCGGCTGCCGCCTCAGCCGGCCAGTCTCGTCGTGGCCCCCGCCCCGGCGCTCCAGGTGCCCCCGCCGCTGCCCCTCGCGGACGACGCGGAGGCGTTCGTACGGGAGGCGGAGCGGGAGCAGGAGGAACGGCTGCGGCCCTTCGTCGCCCGCTGGCCGAAGGTCGAGCTGGTCCCGACGGTGGTGCCGGCGGATGCGGCGGGCCTCCTGGTGGAGGGCTCGCGGGACGCCGGTCTGGTGGTCGTGGGCCGGCACCACCGGCATCGGTTCGGCTCGCTGCTGATCGGCTCGGTCGCCCATGCCGTACTGCACCACGCGCACTGCCCGGTCGCGGTGGTTCCGCCCGTGCCCCCGGCCTGACGGGCCCGTCTCCGCCGGGTCCGTGACGCCGTTGTGGCGCGGGGAACGCTGCTGGTAGAAGGGGTGCCATGAGTATCGCCGAAGGGGCCGCAGCCGCCCAGCGCAATGTCCAGCCGCCGCCCGCCCAGGCCTCGCTCGGCGCGGGGGTCGTGGTGACCGACGAGGCCGGCCGGGTGCTGCTGGGGCTGCATCGCTCCGGGGTGTGGGAGCTGCCGGGCGGGCAGGTCGAGCCGGGCGAGTCCGTGGAGGACGCGGCGGTCCGCGAGCTGGCCGAGGAGACGACGCTCGTCGCGGACGCCGCGGACGTGGAGGTCATCGGGCTGGTCCTGGACTCGATCACCTCCGCCCGGATGACCCGGATGACCGCCGCGACGGCGGTGCGGGGCTTCCGGGGCGTGCCCGCCGTGGCGGAGCCGGACAAGATCGAGCGCTGGGAGTGGACGGACCCCGACCGCCTGCCGGAGGCGCTGTTCCTGCCGTCCGCCCAGGTGCTGCGGATGTGGCGTCCTGAGCTGCCGCTGCCGGACGGACCGTTCCACCGCTACACGCTCGGCCGGCTGCCGGGCTGACCCGCTCCGGCTCGGTCAGCCCGGGAGGGTGCGGGCGAGCCGGAAGCCCACGTCGTCGATCCGCAGGGTCGGGTGGCTGCGGCGGCGGACCGAGGCGCGGCAGCTCCAGTGCTCGTCGAACCAGCCACCGCCGCGCAGCACCCGGTAGCTGCCGTAGACCTCGGGGTCGTACACGTCCCAGCACCACTCCCAGACGTTGCCGAGCATGTCGTGGAGACCCCAGTCGTTGGGCCGCCGGCCGCCGACCTCGTGGAGGCTTTCGCCGGAGTTGCCGCGGTGCCAGGCGATCTCGTCGAGCGGACCGTAGCGGGCCTCCGTGGTCCCGGCGCGGCAGGCGTGTTCCCATTCGGCCTCGGTGGGGAGGCGGTAGCCGTCGGCGGTCCGGTCCCAGTCCGGTGCGTCGGCGTCGGCGTCGGCGTCGTCCGTGGGGACGCGGTAGGCGGGGCGGAGCCCCTCGCGTACGGACAGTGCGTCGCAGAAGCGGACGGCATCGCCCCAGGACACCCCTTCGACCGGGAGCCGGTCGCCGTGCGCGGTGCTCGGCCACGCGCCCATGACCTGCTCGTACAGTCCCCGCGTGACGGGGACGGCGCCCAGGACGAACGCGCCGACGTCGACCGCCCAGCTCCGCTCCGTACGCCGGTCCGAGAGAGTGACCCGGCCCGCCGGTACCTCGATCATCGCGTGGTCCCCCTGTGTCCTCATGGCCCCGATGGTCGCAGCATTCGCAACGGTCGCGTCGTGTCACCGAGCGAGCGGGGGCGAGCGTGACTAGCGTGGCTCACAGGAACACATCATCGAATCGGAAGTGGGAGTCACCGTCATGGCCGTACGACCTGAGGGCACGCCTGTCTGGGCCGACGCGATGTTCAAGGACGTCGAGGTTGCCAAGACGTTCTACGGCGACGTGCTCGGCTGGACCTTCGGCGAGTCCTCCACGGAATATGGCAACTACACGCAGGCGTACAAGAACGGGAAGGCGGTCGCGGCGGTCGTCCCGCCGATGCCGGGGCAGGACGGTGAGACGAAGTCGGCCTGGTGTCTGTACTTCGCCTCGCCCGACGCCGCCGCCACGGCGGAGAAGATCAAGGCCGCGGGCGGCACCGTCCTGATGGAGCCGATGCAGGTCGGGGACTTCGGGTCGATGTGCATCGCGCAGGACCCGACGGGCGCCGCGTTCGGCATCTGGCAGGCGGGGCAGCACGAGGGATTCGAGCTGGAGGGTGAGAGCGGCGCGTACGTCTGGGCCGAGGTCTTCACCCGCGAGCCGGCGAAGGCCGACCCCTTCTACACCGCCGTCTTCGGCTACCACTCGAAGAAGATGAAGGACGAGCACATGGACTACCGGGTCTTCGACCTCGGCGCCGACCCGGTGCTCGGACGCATGGTGATGACGGCGGAGGACTTCCCGCCGGAGATCCCCTCGTACATCCAGATCTACTTCGCCGTCGACAACTGCGACAAGGCCGCCGAGGCGGCCGAACGCCTCGGCGGGAAGAAGCTGTTCGGGCCGATGGACAGCCCCTTCGGCCGATTCGCGGCGATCCTGGACACGCAGGGTGCCGCGTTCGCCGTGATCGATGTCAGGACCACCGTCGGCGAGATGCCCGAGATGGTCTGACCGGTACGGGAAGAGCGGAGCCGCCGCCGGACTTCGGTCCCGGGGGCGGCTCCTTGCGCGTCAGGCGCTGTCGCGGACCGCGACGATGCCGTTGAAGACACCGATGTACGCGGTGCCGTCGGGGCCGAGGGTGATCGGGGCCCAGTTGTTGTCGTACGCGAGGCCGGTGCCGGTGAAGCGGCTGAAGACCCGGGCTCCGGTGCGGAAGTCGACGGCCGTGAGGTACCAGGCGTCGATGCCCCAGGAGTTGGGACGCTTCTCGTAGAAGTAGAGCAGTCCGTTGGCGGTGGAGAGCTTGGGCACGGTCGAGGGCGAGCGGACGTCGCTCTCCCAGACGGTGTCGCAGCCGCTGCCGTCGGCGCGGACGTCGATCCGGGTCGCGCCGCCGACGACGCTGCGGCCGAGGAGGAGCGTACTCGGGTTCTCGTAGCCGTAGTTGTTCTCGACGACGAGGCTGTTGCCCCAGCTGATCAGGGAGTTGTCGGTGGTGGACGCCCCCGAGCGGAAGACCGGCACCTTGCAGACGAGGCGCTCGGCGGCGGGGACGCCGGATCCCCGCCGGTAGACGAGGACGTTCATCCGGTCGTCGGCGTTGTCGGTGATGGCGACGTACTCGTCGTGCAGGCCGAAGAGGTCGGGGGTGGTGCCCGAACCCTGGTTCACCGAGCCGGGCTTGGTGCCGGTCCCCCGGTCGTACGTCTCGCGCCAGCGCACGCGCGGGACGCCGTCCGCGTCGGCGTCGAAGCTGTACAGGGCGTGGTCGGTGACGA
This sequence comes from Streptomyces sp. CB02980, assembly GCF_014451325.2. Lineage (GTDB taxonomy): Bacteria > Actinomycetota > Actinomycetes > Streptomycetales > Streptomycetaceae > Streptomyces. Next base: position 240,192 of record NZ_JACSCH020000002.1, read on the forward strand.
GGGAGACGCCGTCCTCGGCGACGGAGAAGGAGTTCTGGATCTCCTCGCCGTCGAGGCGGATCGCGCGCAGTGCGCCCGTCGCCGGGTCGACGGTGCCGACGCGGCCGAGGCGGGTGACCCACCAGATGCGGCCGTCCCAGTCCGGCATGACGGAGGTGACGGGGTCGCAGACGCCGCTGGGGAAGAGGTTGGTCCAGGTGACGCAGTCGTGCGGGACGAGGGAGGTGAGGTCCCAGTCGTTCTCGACGACGAACTCCCAGGCACCGTCCGCCTTCTGACGGTGCGCTATGCGCTGGATGTGCTGCCGGGAGTCGGCGAGGACGACGCGGTCCTGGTTGTCGAGGTAGAAGTAGGCGCCGCCGGAGGTGTCCTTGAAGATCTTCTCGAAATCGAGGCGGGTGATGGCCTCGACGGTCGAGGAGCGCTGCGGCAGCTTGTACTCGGCGAGGGTGTCCAGGGTGCGCGGGTCGAGCAGCTTCAGCAGGAAGCCGCTGAAGGTGCCGCACACGGTGACGAGCCGGCCGCCGGAGTCGAAGGTGACGGTGGCGCACTCGCCGCCCACGGGGGCGATCTTCTCGCTGTCCACGCGCGGGTCGCGGCCGAGCGGCCCCGGGTAGGGGTGGGTGCCGCTGCCCGCGCCGTCGGCGTGCATGCCGCTGCGCCCGTTGGGGGCGAGGTACGGGTGCTGGTCGGTTCCCCTGCCCGGTACGGGCTGTGCGGTGGCGGGGGCGCCCTCGTAGTGCTCCACCAGGCGGTGGCCGAGGCCGAGGGGGATCTCCTGGGCCTGGGCGACGGGGGCGGACCCCACCATGACGGCGGCGGCGAGCGCGATCAGCGTGAGCGCGCGGGCTCGTCTTCGGGGCGGGTGCGTGGCCAATGCGGCTCCTCGGGTTGCTGACAAACTGTCGCGCCGGCGGCCGACGCTAGGCCCGAGTCCGTGAGATGTACATGCAACTGCCCCGTGTTTCACAGGCAGTTCATGATCGGGCAACGATCACGGTTTGAGGCTGGAGACCACGTTGGCGGTGGCCGCGACCCCGTTGTGGATGGTCGGCGCCATGCTGGTGCCGGCGAGGAAGAAGCCCAGCAGGGCACAGACGAGCGCATGGGTGACCTTGAGTCCACCGTTGCGCAGGAAGATCACGGCCAGCACCAGCAGCAGCACCACGACAGAAATGGAAACGGCCATCGCGTTCACGTCCCTCCGTCGCCGCACCGGAATTGCGGCGTTCGGCGGACAGTGTGACGGAATGGGCGGTCCGTCCGGGCGTATGGCGGGGCGGCCATACGGGTGAGATTCGGCCGGTGTCAGCCGCCGAGGGTCTCGGCGATGCCCGGCCGGCGGACGGCGTCGAGCTCCGGATCGGCGAGCAGCCCCTCGATCAGCGCGGTGGTCCCGAAGACCTCGGTCGCGCTCAGGTCCACGTCGCTGAGGACGAGCCAACTCCCGTCGGCCGCCCACCAGGTGGCGGGGAACCGGAACTCGGGCATGGTGTCGTGGTGGGCGAGCGCGTCACCGAGCCGGCCCCGCCGGGCGGCCGACTCCTCACCCGGACGGTGCGCCACGGGGGCCTGGGCCGCGCCGCACGGGGTGTCGGGCCCCGACGGCCCGCTCCTGGCCAGATGCCCGACGAGCCGGGCGAGGGTGGCGCGGTCCAGCTCCGCCGGATCGGGCCCGTCCAGGTCGTCCGCGCCCGTCACGCCCTCGAAGACCAGGTGCGACAGGGTGCCCGGCCAGTCGGCGAGCCGTCGGCCCTCCCGGGCCAGGACCTGGTCCCAGCGGAGCCGTACGCCCTCGTCGTGCACGGGGTGGAGAATCCAGCAGGCGTCCTGGTACCCCGAACGCGGCTCGTAGCCGCAGGGGGCGGCGGTGAGGGCGGCGCGCAGACCGTCCAGGGGGTCGTCCTCGGCGGCCGGCGTCCACGGGGACTCCACGGTCACGGGCTCTCCTCGGCGGGCAGGCAGTCCTTCCACTCCACCGTGCGGTCGCACCAGCGGTGCAGCAGGACCCGGTCGTGGCCGACGGCGAGGAGGCCCGCGCCGGTCTCCTCCCGGTAGGTCTCCACGGCGGCGACCAGGGCGGCCGTGGTGGAGGCGTCGAGCATCGCGGTCATCTCGTCGCAGACCAGCCAGCGGGGGCGCAGCGCCAGGGCCCGGCCCAGGCAGGCGCGTTGGAGCTGGCCGTCGCTGACCTCGTGCGGGCGGCGGCCGAGCAGGTCGGGGGTGAGGCCGACGGCCGGGGCGAGTTCGGCGAGGCGGGCCTCCGTCTCGGCTCGCCGGCCGGTGGCCCGGAGGGGTTCGACGAGGAGGTCGGCGAGGGTGAGCCGGGGGTCGGCGGCGGTGCGGGGCTGCTGGAACACGACGCCGACGGCGGTGCGGAGTTCGCGCGGCGCGCGATGGCGCCAGGCCGTGACCTCGGTGCCGTCGAGGACCAGCCGGCCCGCGTCCGGGCGGTGGAGGAGGGCCGCGACCCGGGCGAGGGTCGACTTGCCGCAGCCGCTGGGGCCGAGGAGTCCGACGGACTCGCCGGGGGCGACGGTGAGCGAGGCGCCCCGGAAGACGGGGGCGCGGCGGTCGTATCCGGCGGTGACGGTGTCGAGTTCAAGCACGCGGGTGCTCCGGGTGGTGACAGGCCAGGTTGGCCGTGAACTCCGGTCGGGTGGAGCAGAGTTCGGTGGCCAGCGGGCAGCGCGGGGCGAAGGCGCAGCCCTCCGGCAGGGCGGAGAGCTCCGGCGGCATGCCGGGGATCGGGGTGAACGCCCGGTCGGGCAGCGCGTCGAGCAGACCCCGGGCGTAGGGATGGCGGGGGCCGGTGGGGCCGAAGAAGCGGTGGGCGGGGGCGATCTCGACGATGCGGCCCGCGTACATGACGGCGACGCGGTCGGCGATGCGCGCGGCGGCGGCCAGGTCGTGGGTGATGAGGAGCAGGGCGCGGCCGTCGTCGGCGTGGCGGCGCAGTTCGTCGACGGTGCGGTCGACGAGGTCGCGGTCGAGGCCGGTGGTCGGTTCGTCGGCGAGCAGCAGCCGTGCGTCGCCGATGAGAGCGAGGGCGGTGGCGGCGCGCTGGGCGAGGCCGCCGGACAGCTCGTGGGGGTACCGGTCGAGGTGCCCGGCCGGGAACGCGGCCCGCTCCGCGGCGTCCTCGGCGGCCTTGCGGCGGGCCCGGCGGGAGGTGCCGGTGAGCGCGCGGACGGTCTCCTCCAGCTGGGACCGTACGGTGCGGACGGGGGTGAGGTGGGCGGCGGGGCTCTGCGGTACGAGCCCGACGCGGCGGCCCCGCACGGTGCGGGCGAGGGTCCTCTCGTCGGCCGTGAGCAGGTCGGTCGCTTCGGCGCCCTCGGAGCCCGCGAGCAGGGCCGTACCGGACGTCTCGGCATTGCCGGGGAGCAGCCCGAGGAGGGCGGAGGCCAGCACGGACTTGCCGCAGCCGCTCTCGCCGACGAGGGCGAGGCACTCCCCCGCGCCGAGGTCGAAGCCGGCGTCGCTGACGGCTTCGACGGTCCGCCCGCCGCGCAGCCGGAACCGGACGCTCAGATCGCGGACGCTGAGGACCGCGTCCTCCGCCCGCCCGGCGGAGACGGCGTCGAGGGCGCGGAGCACGTTCTCGGCGGTCACAGCATGAGCTCCGATCGGCGGCGCGGGTTGAGGCGGTCGCGCCAGACGCCGGCGAGGCCGGCGAGGGCGAGGGTCGGGACGATGAGCAGCAGGCCGGGGAAGAGGGTGGGCCAGCCGTGTCCGGCGAGGAGCGAGGAGCGGGCGTTCTGGACGAGGTTGCCGAGGCTCGCCCGGTGGCTCGGGAGGCCGAGGCCGAGGAACGACAGCGCGGACTCGTGCCACATGGCGTGCGGGACCATCAGTACGGCCGCGAGGCCCGCCTGCGGCAGGACGGCGGGGAGCAGATGGCGGACGCCGACGCGCCACCGTGTGGCGCCGCCGGATATCGCGGCTTCGACGAAGGGCCGGGTGCGCAGGGAGAGGACCTCGGAGCGCACGATCCGGGCGGTGGAGAGCCAGTGGGTGACGGCCACGGAGGCGATCACCGGCCAGACGCCGGGCCGGAAGAGGGCGACCACGAAGATGCCGAGCAGCAGGTGCGGCACGGAGGAGAAGGCGTCGACGAGCCGCATGAGGGTGCGGTCGGTCCAGCCGCCGAGCGCCCCGGCGGCCGCGCCGACGGCGGTGCCGACGACGGTGGCCACGAGCGCGGCGACCAGGCCGACGAGCAGCGAGATCCGCAGGCCGTAGACGCAGCGCAGGAGCAGGTCGCGGCCGAGGTCGTCGGTGCCGAAGGGGTGCTCCCAGGACGGCGGGAGGAGCTTCCGCGAGAGGTCGACGGCCTGTTCGTCGAGCTGGACGAGCGGCGGCACGACCAGGACCGCGAGGAGGACGACGCCCACGACGAGGGCGGAGCTCCAGAGCCGCAGGCGGTGGGTGCGCGGGTCAGCCATCGAAGCCCACCCTCGGGTCGGCGAGTCCGTAGAGGAGGTCGGAGAGCAGATTGCCGAGGAGGACGGCGGCCGTGGCCAGGACCGTGAGCGCGGCGAGCAGCGGGAAGTCCACGGAGGTCGCGGCCTGGACGGTGGCGGCGGCGATGCCGGGCCAGCTGAAGACGGTCTCCACGAGCAGGGCTCCGGTGATCAGCTCGGGCACGCGGGAGCCGATGAGGGTGAGCATGGGCAGCATTCCGGAGCGGAGGGCGTGGCCGGTGAGGACGGTGCGTTCGCGCAGGCCGCGGGCGCGGGCGCCGCGTACGGGGTCCTCGTCCAGGGCGTCGCCGACGCCCTGGCGGACGTACAGGAAGAACCAGGGCAGCTGGGAGATGCCGAGGACGAGCGCGGGCAGCACCAGGTGGCGGGCGACCTGGTCGGCGGTGACGGTGTCGCTCGCGGTGTCGGTGAGTCCGCCTGCGGGCAGCGCGCCGAGCTTGAGCGCGAAGAACCAGATGGCGAGGAGGCCGAGCCAGAAGGCCGGTGCGGCTTCCAGGGTGTACGCGACGGAGCTGACGGCCCGGTCGATCAGGCCGCCGCGGCGGCGCCCGGCGAGGACGCCGAGGAGGGTGCCGAGGGCGATGGCCACGAGGAACGCGGTGACGGCGAGGAGGACGGACCAGCCGAGGCGTTCGCCGATGACCTCGGCCACGGGCCTGCGCATGACGGCGGAGTCGCCGAGGTCGCCGGTGAGGGCGGAGGTGAGCCACTCCCACCAGCGGGTGAGGAGGGGCCGGTCGACGCCGAGGTTGGCGCGGAGCTGGTCGAGGTTCTCCTGCGAGGCGGTGAGTCCGGCGGTGCCGGCGTAGGCCTTGACGGGGTCGAACGGGGAGGCTTCGGCGACGGCGAACACCGCGAAGGTGACGGCGAGGAGGACGGGGACGGCGGCCAGGGCGCGCCGTCCCGTCATCCGCGCCATGGGCCCCCAGGGGAGGCGGCGCTTCACTTCTTCGTCGCTCCGGCGTTCTTCGGCTTCCAGCTCTCGACGTTCCACCACGGGCCGGAGGCGAGACCGTGGTCGTGCGGCTCGGTCTGGGTGCTCGGCCCGTCCCAGTCGTCGTTGACGACGTAGAGGTGGTCGATGTGGGTGAGGAAGGTGTAGCCGGGGTTCTTCACCAGTTCGCGCTGGACGGTGTCGTACGCGGCGCGGCGCTTGGTGAGGTCGTTCGTGCGGCGGCCCTCGTCGAGGGCGCGGTCGACGGCCTCGTTGTCGTACCAGGCCATGTTGTTGAAGCCGTCGCCGGCGAGGCTCGACTTCAGGAGCAGGTACTGGTCGAAGTCGGGGTCGCCGGGCGCACCGCCGCCCGCGAGGACGGCGTCGGTCTTCATCCGGGGCTCGATGACCTCCCAGGTGCCGGCCTGGGCGGCGATGTCGATGCCGGCCTTCTTGGCGTCGGAGACGTACGCGAGGGCGTGGTCCTGGCGGAGCTTGTCGCCGGAGAGGTACCAGAGCGGGAAGGCGGCGCGAACGCCGTTCTTGACGCGGATGCCGTCGGCGCCGGGCTTCCAGCCCGCCTCGTCGAGGATCTTCTGCGCGCCGGCGAGGTCGTGGCGGCGCTCGGTGCCCTTCGCGAACCAGGGGCTGTCGGTGGGGACGGGCCCGTAGGCGGGCTTTCCGGCTCCTTCGAGGATCTTGTCGACCATGACCTGGCGGTCGACGGCGATGTCGAGGGCACGGCGGACGTCGGTGTCGCCGGCGACCTTGTTGTGGGTGGGCAGGGTGACCGTGCGGTAGTCGTACGTCTTCGCCTGCCAGGTCCTCTTCGCCTTGTCGCCCTTGAATCCGGCGGCGAGGTTCGGCGGCAGGACGGCGCCGTCGAGGTCGCCGGCGCGGAGCCGGGTGGCGCGGACGTCGTCGTCCTTGATGATCGCCATGGTGAACTTCTTCACCGCGGGCGCGCCGTTCCAGTAGGTCGGGTTGGCCTTGAAGCTGAGCTTCTCGCCCTTGGACCAGCCGGTGAGGACGTACGGGCCGGTGCCGATCGGCTTGGTGGTGAAGGCGCCGGTGTTGACGTCCTGCTTCGCCGCGACGTGCTCGGGGGCGATGGCGTGGACGGTGCGCTCGGCGAAGGGCGCGTAGGGGTACTTCAGGTGGAAGACGACGGTGTCGTCGCCGACCGCCTCGACGCTCTTGAGGGCGTCGAGCTCGGTGCGCGAGGCGTTGTTCGTCTTCGGGTCGAGGATCGTCCGGTAGGTGAAGACGACGTCCTTGGCCGTGAACGGGGCGCCGTCGCTGAAGGTGACCCCGTCGCGGAGGGCGTACGTGTAGGTGAGCCCGCCGTCGGCGATGTCCGGCAGCTTGGTGGCGAGCGCCGGCTTCAGCTTCATGTCGGCGTCGAAGGCGAGGAGCCCGTCGAAGATCTTGGAGTTGCCGTCCTTGCCGTAGCCGAGGAGGGGGCTGAGGGTCTCGGGCTCGTAGGCGATGCCGACGACCGCGGAATCCTTGGGTCCGCCGGAGGCCCCGGTGGTGGAACCGGGGTTCGTGCAGGCCGCCGCGGTGAGGGCCGTGGCCCCCGCGAGCGTCGCGGCGGCCGTGCCGCGGAGGAATCGGGCGGTCATCGTGTCCACACCCCTTTTGGAGATCAACTGTTATTGCGAACGGCTTGCAATTAAACAGTATGTAAAGGGGTGTGGACGCGGCGGCCCCTTACAAGGGGCCATCAGGCCGGCCGGGAGGGCGGCACCGTGTCGGCTAGGACGGCGCCGCCAGGCCGACCAGGGCGGCGATCGCGTCCTGGTGCCGGCCCGTGGAACCGAGCGCGATCTGGTCCGACTTGGCCCGCTTGAGCGCCAGGTGCGCCGGGTGCTCCCAGGTCATCCCGATGCCGCCGTGCAGCTGTACGCACTCCTCGGCCGCCCTGACGGCGACCTTGGAGCAGTACGCCTGCGCCACGGCCACGATCAGCGGGGCGTCCGCGCTGCCGGTGGCGAGGGCGTCGGCGGCGGCGCGGGCCGCCGCGCGGGCCCCGACCAGGTCCAGCCAGAGCTGGGCCATGCGGTGCTTGAGGGCCTGGAAGGAGCCGACCGGCCGGTTGAACTGGTGGCGCTCGCGGGTGTACCGGACGGTCTCCTCCAGGCACCACTCGGCGAGGCCGAGCTGCTCCGAGGCGAGGAGTCCGGCCCCGGCGAGCAGCCCGCGCCGGACGGCCGCGCGGGCCGCGTCGGGGCCGGCGAGCCGGGCGCCGCTCCCGGCGCCGGGGGTGACCGTGCCCAGGGGGCGCGTGAGGTCGAGCGGGGTCTGCGGCTCGACGGTCGCCTCGTCGGCGGGTACGGCGTACAGACCGTCGGCCCGCAGGACGAGGAACACGTCGGCGGCGCCGGCGTCGGCGACGGCCGCGACCGGCCCGTCGAGCGGGAGCTCGGCGTCGGGCGCCGTCGACAGCGGCACGGCGAGGGCCGCGACCGTGCGGCCGCCCGCCAGCTCCGCGAGGAGTCCGGCCGCCGCGTCGCTCTCGCCCTCCAGGGCGAGCAGGGTCTCGGTGGCCACCACCGCGCTCGTGAGGTAGGGCAGCGGGGTCACCGCGCGGCCCAGCTCCTCCAGGACGACGGCGGCCTCGCGGTGGCTCGCGCCCTGGCCGCCGAGCTTCTCCGGGACGAGGAGTCCGGCGACGCCGATGTCGCCCGCGAGGGACTTCCACAGGCCGGGGACGTAGGGGCTGTCCGTCTCGATCCGGCCGAGGAGGGTCTGGTGGCCGGCCCGGTCGGCGAGCAGGGCGCGGACGGCGGCCCGCAGGTCGTCCTCGGTCTCGGAGTAGAGGAGGTCGAGCGGCTGTTCCGTCGGTTCTGACGATTCCGTCATCGGGCGAGGTCCTTCCAGGCGACGTCCTTGTCGTTGCGGGGCTCGGGCGGCAGGCCCAGGACCCGCTCGGCGACGATGTTGAGCAGCACCTCGCTGGTGCCGCCCTCGATCGAGTTGCCCTTGGACCGCAGATAGCGGTACCCGGCGTCGCGGCCGGTGAAGTCGACGAGGTCGGGGCGGCGCATCTCCCACTCCCCGTACAACAGGCCCTCGTCGCCGAGCAGTTCGACCTCCAGGCCGCTGATGGCCTGGTTGAGGCGGGCGAACGCGAGCTTCATGGCGCTGCCCTCGGGGCCGGGGCGGCCCGCGACGAGCTGCTGGCGGAGCCGCTCCCCGGCGAGCCGGGCGACCTCGGCGTCGACCCAGTGGTCGAGGAGGCGCCGGTGCAGGTCGTGGGTGCGCAGCTCGGGGCGCTCGCGCCAGGTCGTGGCGACCTTCCCGATCATGCCGCCCTCGCGGGGGATACGGGCTCCGCCGATGGAGACCCGCTCGTTCATGAGGGTGGTCTGGGCGACCCGCCAGCCGTCACCGACGTCGCCGAGGCGGTGGGCGTCGGGGATGCGGACGCCGGTGAGGAAGACCTCGTTGAACTCGGCCTCGCCGGTGATCTGGCGCAGCGGCCGGACCTCGACGCCGGGGTCGGTCATGTCGCAGACGAAGTAGGTGATGCCCCGGTGCTTGGGTGCGTCCGGGTCGGTGCGGGCGATGAGGATGGCCCAGCGTGCCGTGTGGGCGCTGGAGGTCCACACCTTCTGCCCGTCCACCACCCAGTCCTCGCCGTCGCGGACCGCCCTGGTGGCGAGCGCGGCGAGGTCGGATCCGGCACCGGGCTCGCTGAACAGCTGGCACCAGACCTCCTCGCCGGCCCACAGCGGACGGAGGAAGCGCCGCTTGACCTCGTCGGTGCCGTGGGCGAGGACGGTGGGGGCCGCCATGCCGAGGCCGATGCCGATCTTGCGCGGGTCGTTGTCGGGGGCTCCGGCGGCGGCGAGTTCGGCGTCGACGACGGCCTGGAGCGCGCGGGGGGCGTCGAGTCCGCCGAGTCCGACGGGGTAGTGCACCCAGGCGAGGCCGGCGTCGAAGCGGGCGCGCAGGAAGTCGGTGCGGTCGGTGGTGGCGGGCGGGTGCTCGTCCAGCAGCTTCCTGGTGCGGACGAGGAGTTCCTCGGCGTCGGTCATGCGTGGGCTCCTTCCGGGAGGACGACCAGGCGGCCGGTGGTGGTGCCGTCGGCGACGCGCTGGACGGCGTCCGCCGCGCCCGCGAAGGGGACGCGTTCGCCGATGAGGGGCTTGATGAGGCCCTTGGCCGCGTAGGCCGTGAGGGTCTCGTGGCAGCGGCCGATCGAGGCCGGGTCCTTCGCCGCGTAGAGGCCCCAGTGGAGGCCGAGGACCGAGTAGTTCTTCACCAGGGCGTGGTTGAGGGCGGGCGCCGGGACCGTACCGCTCGCGAAGCCGACGATCACGATCCGGCCCTCGAAGGCGACGCACTTCGCGGACTGCTGGTAGGCCTCGCCGCCGACGGGGTCGTAGATCACGTCGGCGCCGCGGCCGCCGGTCGCGGCCTTGACGGCGGCGACGACGTCCTCGGAGCGCCGGTCGATCACCACGTCGCAGCCGAGCGCGCGGGCGACGGCGGCCTTCTCCGGTCCGCCGACGACCCCGATGACGGTGGCGCCGGCGGCCTTGCCGAGCTGGACGGCGGCGCTGCCGACACCGCCGGCCGCCGCGTGCACCAGGAGGGTCTCGCCCTCCTGGAGGGCGGCGCGGCGGTGCAGGCCGAACCAGCCGGTCTGGTAGCCGATGTGAAGCGCGGCGGCCTCGGCGTCGTCGAGCGACTCGGGGGCGGGGAGCAGCCCGGCGGCGTCGGCGAGGACGTGGTCGGCGAAGCCGCCGTGCGGAAGGGCGGCGGTGGTGATGACCCTGCGGCCGTCCTCGGTCTCGGCGCAGACCTCCACGCCGGGCGTGAAGGGCAGCGGGGGGCGGATCTGGTAGTGGCCGCGGCAGAGCAGCGCGTCGGGGAAGTTGACGTTCGCGGCGCGGACCTTGAGGAGGACCTGGCCGTCGCCTGGCGTGGGCGGTGCCACCTCCTCGCGGCGCATCACCGCGCGCGGTTCCCCGTTCTCGTACACACGCCATGCCTGCATCCGGAAGCCTCCTCCGTACCGAGCGGTCGGTCGCATACTAAGCGGTCGCTTGATCCGAGGGGAACCACTCAGCCGGACTTCTTCGGGCGGGCGCGGACGTGCATCCGCTCCCCCTGCGGCCCGTACAGGCTCAGGAACTCCACCGGGCCGTCGGGCGTCGGGCCGAACCAGTGCGGGACGCGGGTGTCGAACTCGGCCGCCTCGCCGGGGCCGAGGACGACGTCGTGCTCCCCGAGGACGAGCCGGAGCCTCCCGGAGAGCACGTACAGCCATTCGTAGCCCTCGTGGACGCGCGGCTCCGGCTCCTCCTGCTGCGGCTTCTCCTGGACGACCTTGTACGCCTGGAGGCCGCCGGGCTGCCGGGTCAGCGGGTACATCGTGCGGCCGTACCGCACGATCGGTCTGGACCGGATCCGGGGGTCGCCCGTCGCCGGGGCGCCGACCAGTTCGTCGAGCGCGACCTGATGGGCGCGGGCGAGCGGCAGGAGCAGTTCGAGGCTGGGCCTGCGCTGCCCGGACTCCAGCCGGGAGAGGGTGCTCACGGAGATTCCGGTGTCCGCGGAGAGCTCGGCCAGGGTCACCCCGCGGTCGCGGCGGACCCGGCGGAGGCGGGGGCCGACCTCGGTGAGCACGGCGTCGATGCGATCGTCTTCGGTCATACGTCCAGTTTTGCAGAAACGGCAAGCTCGCTTGCTCATCTCGTGGACCCGGGTGACGCTCGGCCCATGAACGCACATCTGGAGAACGACACGTACGAGGCAGTGGTGGTCGGCGGGGGCGCGGCGGGACTCAGCGCCGCCCTGGTCCTGGGCCGGTCGCGGCGCCGGACGCTGGTCGTCGACGCCGGCGAGCCGCGGAACGCGCCCACCGCGCACATGCAGGGCGTCCTGTCCCGGGACGGCATGAGCCCGGCCGACTACCTCGCGGCCGGCCGGGCCGAGATCGCCGGGTACGGGGTCGAGCTGAGGACCGGTGAGGTGACGGGCGCGACACCGGACGGGAACGGCGGGTTCGTCCTCACCCTGGCCGACGGGGAGACGGTCGGCGCGCGGCGGCTCGTCGTCACCACGGGGCTCGTCGACGAGCTCCCGGTGATCGAAGGACTGGCCGAGCGGTGGGGACGGGACGTGCTGCACTGCCCGTACTGCCACGGCTGGGAGGTCCGTGACGAGGCCTTCGGGGTGATCGCGCACCCCACGATGCCGGCGCACCAGGCGCTGATGGTGGCGCACTGGTCGAAGGACGTGACCCTGTTCCTGCACACCTCGGCCGAGCCGTCGGAGCACGAGGCGACGCTCCTGGACGCGGCGGGCGTCCGGGTCGAGCGGGGTGAGGTGGTCGGGTTCGCGGTGGAGGACGACCGGCTGACCGGGGTGCGGCTCGCCGACGGGCGGACCGTGGCCCGCTCGGTGGTCTTCGCGGCGGCCACCCGCCTGGCGGCCCGCGACGGGGTGCTGCGGCAGCTGGGCGCGGAGCTGCGCGAGACCCCGTTCGGGGAGTTCGTGGTGGTGGACGAGGTGGGGCGGACGAGCGTGCCGGGCGTGTGGGCGGCCGGGAACGTGACGGGTCCGCAGGAACAGGTGGTCAACGCGGTGAGCCGGGGCTACCGGGCCGCGGCCGCGCTCAACAGCGAGCTGGTCTTCGGCGACCTGGAGGAGAAGGCGGCCGGTCGGCCGGTCGGATGAACCGCGGCGGTTGAGGCTGCGCCGCATGGGCAGAGGGGCGAGGATCGGTCACGGTGGCCGGAAACGGCAAACGGACGACGGTTCACGGAAGGACGGGACACCTCCCATGCTCGGTACGCAGTTCACCAAGGGCTCTCCCTGTTGGATCGACCTCGGCAGCCCGGACACGGAGGCGGCGGCGGCCTTCTACACCGCCGTCTTCGGCTGGGAGTTCCGCTCGGCGGGTCCCGAGGCCGGCGGATACGGCTTCTTCCAGCAGGACGGCAGGACGGTGGCCGCGCTCGGACCGCTCACCGAGGAGGGCGCGTCCAGCGCCTGGACCGTGTACTTCCAGACCCCGGACGCGGACGCCACGGCGAAGGACGCCGAGTCGGCGGGCGGAGCCGTACGCCTCGCGCCGCTCGACGTCATGGAGGCGGGCCGGATGGCCGCCCTCACCGACCCGGGCGGCGCACGGTTCGCGATCTGGCAGCCCGGCACGACCAAGGGTCTCGACCGCACGTCGTCGACGAACACCCTCGTCTGGGTGGAGCTGCACACGTCGGACCCGGAGGGCACCCTGGCCTTCTACCGGACGCTGTTCGGCTGGCGGTCGGCGGAGATGGACGCGCCCGGCATGGAGTACCGGGTCGTCTCGACCGCCGACGGCGACCAGCAGGACGCCTCCTTCGGCGGCGCGGCCGAACTCCAGGACACGATCGAGGGCCCACGCTGGATCGTGTACTTCGACGTCGAGGACGCGGACGCGATCGTCACGGCGGCCCAGGGCAACGGCGGTTCGGTCCTGATGCCCGCGGCCGACATCCCCGACGTCGGCCGCATCGCCTGGCTCGCCGACCCCTTCGGCGCGGCCTTCGCGGTCCTGAAGCCGGCTCCGATGGGCTGACCGGACAGCACCGCTCCCCCGCCGGCGAAAGTCGATTGCCCGGGCGGTGCACGGTACGTAGCGTCCGGGTTCATGCTCCCTTCGCTGCGCACCGAGCGCCTTCTGTTCGAGCCGTACGTCCCCTCGGACGAGGAGGCCTTCATGGCCCTCTTCCAGGATCCGAGGGTGTCGGCGTGGATGGGTGACGGCCCGGTGTCCGAGGAGGACGACCGGGCCCTGTTCGGACGGATCTTCACGAAGGTCTACGCCCAGGAGCTGTTCGCCGTCTGGGCCGTGCGCCGGGACGGGGTGCTGGTCGGGCATGCCGAGATCAAGCCGTCCGAGGACGTCGGCGGGCACGAGATCGTGTACGCGCTGGCGCCGGCGGCCTGGGGTTCGGGGCTCGGTACGGAGGTGGCCGAGGCCCTCGTGGGCTACGGGTTCGGCACGCTCGGCCTGGCCGCGGTGCACGCCACCGTGGCCGAGCCCAACACCGCTTCGCTGAAGCTGCTCGGCAGGATCGGGTTCGAGCACGTCCGGGACATCACCGAGGACGACGGCAGCACCACCCGCGTGCTGACCCGTCGTCCCTGACGCCCGGCCCCCGAGCCACGCCCCCCGGCTCCGTTCCGTCAGCGCCCGAAGAGCTCGAAGGCCACCGCCGGGCGTCCGCCGAAGCGGGCGGACGCCTGGCTCGTCGCCGCGGTGAGGAAGGACCGGACGTACTGCTCCGGGTCCTCGTCCGTCAGGACCTCGATGTAGGCGCGGTGACAGAGCAGCGAGCGGATCGCACGGTCCAGGCCCGGGGCCGCGTCCACCGCGTGGGTCGGGGTGCTGGACGCCGCGACCGCCACCCAGCGCACCCCGTTCCAGGGCTCCAGTCCCTGGTCGGCGAGCTCGGGGAAGATCCAGCGGTTGCCCGCGTCCCCCGCCGCGTCGAGCGTGGCCCGGCCCACGGCCACGTGGTCGGGGGTGTTCCAGGGGGCGCCGGGGCTCCCGCCCCAGGTGTCACGGTGGTTGAGGGTGATGACGAGCTCCGGGCGGTGCCTGCGGATCGCCGCCGCGATGTCGCGGCGCAGCCCGAGCCCGTACTCGATCACACCGTCGCGGTGATCGAGGAACTCCACCGTGTCCACGCCGACGACCGCGGCGCTGTCCCGCTGCTCCCGCTCGCGCAGCGGGCCGCAGGTGTCCGGGGCGATCGTGTCGATACCGGCCTCACCGCGGGTCGCGAGGACGTAGGCCACCTCCTTCCCGGCGTCCGTCCAGGCGGCGACGGCCGCCGCGCAGCCGTACTCCAGGTCGTCGGGGTGGGCGACGACGGCGAGGGCGCGCTGCCAGTCGCCGGGCATCTCCGCGAGGTCCGTGACATCGGTTCCGGTCATGACCGCAGGATACGGGCGGCCTCCGACGCGGTCGGGCGGAACGCTCCGGAGAGGATCACCGAACGCGAGACGTTCCTGGGCCGGTCGGGGTTGAGTCCGCGGCGCACCGCGAGCGCGACCGCGAGCCGCTGGGCGCGGACGAGCGCGGCGACCGGGTCGATCGCGTCGGCCGCGAACAGGGCGCCGGTGGACTCCACTTCGTCCTTCAGCCCCGAGGGGGCGGGGCCGAGGCACCACACGAGACTGGACCGGTCGCTGATGCTGATCGGGCCGTGGCGGTACTCCATCGCCGCGTACGACTCCGTCCAGACGCGGGCCACCTCGCGCAGTTTGAGGGCGGCCTCGTCGGCGAGTCCGACGGTCCATCCGGTGCCGAGGAAGGTGAACTGGCCGCGCCGCTCCCACGCGGCGGGCAGCCGCTCGTAGAGGACGAGTTCGGCGTCGGCGACGGCCGGCCCCAGGTCCACTCCGAGCCCCGCGCGCAGGAGTTGGAGTGCCGTGGTCGCGAACCGGGTCTGGACGACGGAGCGTTCGTCGGCGAACCCGAGGTCGATGACCCGGTCGGCGAGCTGTCCGGCGGGGCTGTCGGGCACTCCGGTGAGGACGAGGGCCGGGATGCGCCCCGCCGCGCCGGCGAGGAGCTGGACGACCTCCGTGGTGGTGCCGGAGCGGGTGAGGGCCACGATGCGGTCGTAACCGCGCCCGAGCGGCGTGGAGTCGGAGGCGGGGAACGCGTCGGTCTCGCCCGCGCCGAGGGACTCGCGCAGCGCCGCGTAGGCGCGGGCGATGAAGTACGAGGTGCCGCAGCCGACCACCGCCACCCGCTCGCCGCGGGCCGGCAGCAGGTCGGCGTCGCGGTCGGCGATCTCGGCGGCGCGGCGCCAGCAGTCGGGCTGGCCGGCGATCTCCGCGCTGACGTGGGTGCTCATGTCCGGGTCCTCTCCTCGGAAGGCCCCCGCACGGGGCCCGGACCGAGTTCTACCGGCATCCGTCCGGTGCACTCCATGAGCAGGGGCGGCCCACCCCTTGGACTTTTGCGCGCCGCCGGCCGCACGTCACCCGTCCCCCGGCGGTCAGATCTCGTCGCGGGAGAGCGCGAGCAGCCGGTCCAGGACGCGCGGTCCCCCGGCCCGTACCCCGTCGTGCTCGAACTCGTCCGTCACCCAGGTGCGCAGGCCGCGGATCGTGCGCGCGGTGTCGAGGGAGTGGCCGGTGTCCACGTACATGTCGTCGTGGTAGACGGCCGCGGCGACCGGGACCTGGTTGGCGGCGAGGCGCTCGGGGTCGTACAGCGGGGTCCAGTCGGTGCGGGCGGCGAGGAGTTCCGCCGTCTCGCGGAGCGGGCGCAGGGCGGGGTCGGTGGTGAAGTGCCAGGGGTGGACGGTCTCGCCGGTGAAGAGCGGCGGCCGTCCCTCGGCGAGCGCGGCGCGGGCGTCGAACTCGGGGTACTCGGCGCGGACCCGCTCGGCCGCCCAGTCGGTGGGGCCCTTCCCCTGGGCGTAGATGGCCTCGTGGAGCACGGCGTACAGCGGGTGTCCGGCGTACGACAGATGGGCCTGGACCTGCTCCAGGAAGGCGTCGGCGAGGGCGGGCCCGCCGGGAGTGGGGACGAACGCGCCCTCCAGGAGCAGATGCAGCTGGTGGGTGCCCTCGCCGGAGCCGAGGAGGATGCCGAGGGACTGGAAGGCCTCGGGGGTGAGCCGGCCGCCGCCGGGCAGGGAGACCTCGTGGTCGAGGAGGTGGGTGACGACGGCGCGGGCCCGTTCGGCGTCCTGCGGATAGCGGGCGTAGTGGGCCTCGTTCTTGCTCCGGATACGGGGGTAGGCGGCGCGGTAGACCTCGTCGGCGGTGGCGTACAGGGAGGGCAGACCGCCGGTGATCATGACCCGTTCCAGGCCCTGGGGCGCGGTCGAGAGGTAGTGGGTGGCGCAGAAGCCGCCGAAGCTCTGGCCGAGGACGGTCCAGGGGGCGCCGCCGGTGAGCCGGCGCCGGATGAGCTCGCAGTCCCTGACGATCGAGTCGGCGCGGAAGTGGGCGAGGTAGTCGGCCTGCTCGGCGGGGGTGCCGCGGAGCGGCAGGGTCTGGCGGTTGGCGGGGGTCGAGCGGCCGGTGCCCCGCTGGTCGAGGAGGAGGACGCGGAACTCCTGGACCGCCCGGCCGAGCCAGGCCTGCGGACCGATGAACCGGCGGGCGCCGAAGCCGGGACCGCCCTCCAGGTAGACCAGCCAGGGGAGCTGCTCGCGGCCGGGGCCGGCGTTGCCGCTCGCGACGACCTCACGGCCGAAGACCTCGATCCGCTCGCCGTCGGGGCGGGCGTGGTCGAGGGGGACGGGGAAGCGGTGGTCGGTGAGGACGAGTCCCGGCTGCCGGTAGGTGGTCACGCTGTTCCTGCTCCTGTTCGGTACGCCCCCGCCAGGACAGTGGATCACATGGCGGGGGCGTACCGGAGGAGGGGCGTCAGGAGGTCGGGAAGTCGTCCGCCGTCCTGATGCGGTCGCGGATCCAGACGCCGGCGGGCTTAAGCGAGCCGGTGCCCGCCCAGGGGCCGCCGGAGTCGCAGGTGCCGGTCTTGAAGACGGCGCCGCTGCGCTCGTCGTCGGAGAAGTTCCAGTTGACCCAGCTGATCTTCTTGGAGGCCATGAGGTCGAGGAACCGCTGCGACATCGCGAAGTCGTTGCTGCCCTCACCGGCGTAGTTCTGGGTGCCGAACTCGGTGACGAAGACGGGCAGCTTGTCGGCGGCGCGGGAGAGGGTGTTCAGGTACTCGTCGCGGTGCGAGAACGCGTAGAAGTGGAAGGTGTACATGATGTTGGTCGCGTTCACGGGGTTGGACACGACCTCGGACTCGTTCGCGCCGTCGGAGACGCCGAACGAGGACCACGCGCGCGTGCCGACGAGGATCGGGGTCTCGGCGTCCTTGGCGCGGATGACCGGGATGAGCTGCTCGGCGTAGCTCTTGATGCGGGACCAGGCGACGCCGTTGGGCTCGTTGGCGATCTCGTACAGCAGGTTGGTCTTGGAGCCGTGGCGCTGGGCGATCTCGGTGAAGAAGGTCTTGGCACGGGCGAGGTTGTAGTGCGGGTCGCCCGGGTCGAGCATGTGCCAGTCGACGATCACGTACATGCCGCGCGCGGTGGCCTGCTCGATGAGGGAGTGGGCGAGGTCGGTGTACTTGCGCGGGTCGGTCTCGTAGCCCTCCTCCTGGACGTATGTGGAGACGCGCAGGACATCGGCGTTCCAGTCCTTGGCGAGGGCGTCGAGCGAGCCCCCGGTCAGACACTGGCTGTACCACTGGGTGCCGTGGCTGGACATGCCGCGCAGCTGGATCGGCTTGTCGTAGGTGTTGCAGAGCTTGGTGCCGCAGACCTTGAGCTGGCCGTTGACGGCGGCGGGGGTGGTGCCGGTGGGCGGCTGGGTGGTGGTGCCGTCGACCTTGATGTGGTCGACGTTGGGGCCGCCGTTGGCGGTGGTGGCGGTGGCGCGGATGGTGTTGGCGCCGGCCTTGAGGGTGGTGGTGACGGTGGTGGTCGCCCAGGTGGTCCAGGCGCCGGTGCCGGCGAAGGACTTGCCGGAGGCGGCGACGGCGCCGTTGACGGCGATGTCCATGGGGCGGTTGGTGGTGGTGCCGTTGGCGTAGCGCAGGGTGAGGGTCGCGGGCCCCGCCTGGTCGGCGTTGACGTTCCATTGGACGTAACTGCCGGTGGCGTTGTCGTAGTTGACGAATCCGTTGCCGGTGAATCCGGTGTGGTTGGACTCGACGGCGCCCTGGGAGACGGTGGCCGTCTCCGCCTCGTAGGTGACGGGGGCGGCGGTCGCGGTGGGCGGGGTGACGGCGAGGCCGAGGAGCAGCGCGCCGAGGGCGGTTCCGGCGACGCCGAGGCGTCGGACGCCGGGCCGATGGCCGATGCGGGTGCGGAGTCGAGCGGATCGTGCCGAAGTCATGGGGGTCTCCACGGAACGACGAACGAGGCCTTGGGGAAGGCCGAGGGATGCGGGCGAAAGCGCCGTTGGACTGGAAGGAAACTTTCCTAACGGATGAATAGCAGGGTCCCGAACCGCCTCGCAAGGGTCATGACAAGAGACGCAGTTCAGCGGGCTGACGGAGACGGGCCCCCGAACTCAGCGCGGGACGAGCCCCTTCGCCACGAGGTAGTTCCGCGCCACGTCCTCCGGGAGGCGCCGCCAGCTGTCCACCTGTTCGTTGAGCCGCGCCAGATCGGCCGTGGTCAGGACCGTGTTGAGACGGGAGAGCGCCCGGGTGACGCGCTCGCCGCCGGCACGGGCGCGGTTGACGACGGGGACGACGTGGTCGGCGTTCTGCAGGTGCTTGTCGTCCACGAGCAGGACGAGCCCGAACTCGTCGAGTGTGGCATCGGTGGTCGTGGTGAGCACCAGCTGGTCCTGGCCGTTCTGGACGGCCTGTTTGGACGGGGTGGTGCCGACGCCCTTGGGGTCGACGGCGGTGATGTCGATGCCGTAGACCTTCCTCAGACCGGGGGCGCAGTACGGCCGCCGGACGCATTCGTCACCCGCCGCGAGACGGATCGGGAGGCCGGTGGCGCCGAGGTCGCTGAGGGTCTTCAGCCGGTGTGCGGCGGCGAACTCGGCGGTGACGGCGAAGGCGTTCTGGTCGACGGCCCGGCCCGCGTCGAGGACGGTGAGCCCGCGGGGTGCGGCCAGCCCACGGAGGGCCTTCATAGTGGCGTCCAGGTCGGGCGAGCCGACGGTCGCTGCGTCGGCCCCGTTGACCTTGGCGTTCAGCCAGTCGGCGAAGGTCGCCGCGTACTCCGCCACGACGTCGATCCGACCGCGCTCCAGGGCCGGTTCGTACAGCTCGCGGTTGGTGACGGAGAGGATCTTCGTACCGTACCCGGCGTCCTCGAGGAGCAGGGCGTACATCTGGGCCAGCAGGTCGCTCTCGGTGAAGCCGGCCGAGCCGACGGTCAGCCGGCGGCTGTCGCCCGGTGGTGCCGTGACCTCGCCCTGGGCCTCCAGGGCGGGTCCCGTCGCGCAGCCGCCGAGGAGAGCGCAGGCCGCCAGGAGGAGACCGGGGGCGGCGGCCCGGGGCGGCCGGATCGGTCCGCTCACGGGCCGTTCCGTACGCCGGCGGGGGCGAGGCGCCGGACTGCCTCGAAGACCCCTTCCACGAGCAGCGCGAGGACGGCGACGAGGCACGCACCGGCGACGACCTGCGGGGTGGAGGCGAGGTTGAACCCGGCCGTGATGATCCGGCCGAGCCCGCCGCCGCCGGCCAGCGCGGCCACGGTGGCGGTGGCGACGAGCTGGACGGCGGCGATCCGCACGCCGGTCAGGATCAGCGGCAGCGCGAGCGGCACTTCGACCAGGGTCAGGGTCTGGCGGCCCGTCATGCCCATGCCGCGGGCGGCCCGTACGACGTCGCGGTCGACGCCGCGCATCCCCACGTACGCGTTGGTCAGCAGCGGGGGCACGGCGAACAGGACGAGCGCGATGATCGTCGGCCACTGGCCGTACGAGCCGATCGGGCTGAGGAGGAGCAGGACGAGGACGGCGAAGGTGGGAACGGCCCGGCCGACGTTGGAGAGGTTCACGGCGAGCGCGCCGCCCTTGCCGAGGTGCCCGAGGACGAGCGCGACGGGCAGGGCGATCGCACAGCTGATGGCGAGGCAGACGACGGTGAGGAGGAGGTGCTCGGCGAGCCGGTGCCAGATGCCGTTCTCGCCGGACCAGTGCGCGGAGGTGGTGAGCCAGGACCAGGCGTCGGCGAGGGTGGTCACGCGACCCGCCTGCGGGTCGGGAAGGCGGTCATACGGCCTGCCTGCGGGGCGGGGAGTCGGTCGTACGGCCTGCCCGCCGGTCCCGGGGGGCCGTCATGCGGCCTGCCCGCGGGTCCAGGGGGTGAGCAGCCGTTGCGCGCCGAGGAGGAGCAGGTCGGCGGCGACCGCGATCACGACGCAGAGCACGGAGGCGGTGAGCACCTGGGCCTTGAAGAAGGTGTTCATGCCCGAGTAGATGAGGTTGCCGAGTCCCCCGTGGCCGACGATCGCGCCGATCGTGACGAGGGAGACGGCCGAGACGGTCGCGATCCGGAGCCCGGCCATGGCGGCGGGCACGGCGAGCGGCAGCTCGACGGCGAGCAGCAGCCGGACCGGTCCGTATCCGAGGCCGCGGGCGGCCTGGCGGGTCTCCTCGGGAACGGCGCGGAGCCCGGCCAGGATGTTCCGGACGAGGAGCGTGAGGGAGTACAGGACGAGGCCGGCCACGACCAGGGCGGCGGACAGCCCGTACACGGGCAGGAGCAGCGAGAACATCGCGAGAGCCGGAACCGTGTACAGGAGTGTGGTGACCCCGAGGATCGGCCCGGCCGCCCAGCGCCACCGACGGGCGGCGATCGCGAGGGGAAGGGCGAGCACCAGGCCGAGGGCGACGGAGACGGCCGTCAGCTGGACGTGCTGGACGACGGCGTCGGTGAGGATCTCGCTCCGGGTGGAGAGATAGGCGCCGCAGATCCACTCGTTGCGGGCGAGGCAGTCGTCGGGCGGCGCGATCACCCTCCCATTCGAGGCGGTACGGGGCCGCCGCGCACGCGGGCCGGTCCGTTCGGGGGCAGGAGCGGGGGCGGGGACGGAGGCGGGGACGGTGCCGGACGGCTACGCCGACGCCCGGGTGACTCCGGTCAGCGGTTCTCCTGGAGCACCGACAGGACGTTGCCCGCCGGGTCCGTGAACCACGCGATGGCCGGTCCGCCGTCGACCCGCACGATGCCCTTCGCGTCGGCCTCGAAGCCCTCGTAGCGCTCCAGGGTCACTCCGCGCCCCGTCAGATCGTCCACGGCCCGGTCGATGTCGTCGACCGCGAAGTTGAGGATCGTGAAGGTGGCGGGGGTGTGGTTGTCCTTCGGATAGACGAAGACCCGGGCCCCGCCCGCCAGGGTGAGGAAGAGCACCCGCATGTCGCCCTCCCCCTCCTCGCCCACCTCCAGACCGAGGGTCTCGCCGTAGAAGCGCCGGGCTGCGCCCAGGTCGTCGACCGAGAAACCGCTGAATGCCGGGGTTTCGCCGAACATGGCGTGCTCCTTTCCGGGGGCCCGATCCGGGCACCCCTTCCAGGATCCGCCGAGTGTCCGCCGCCCGCCGCTCAGCCCGGCGCTCAGGCCGGCGCGCGGGTCGCTCAGGGGGCGATCGGCAGCTGCCGCTTGTGCTCGGTGAGCTCGTAGCGGCGCACGATCGTGGCGGAGGCGGCCTCGGCGACCGGCTTGCCCTCCAGGAAGTCGTCGATGTCGTCGTACGTGACACCGAGGGCGTCCTCGTCGGGCTTGCCCGGGTCCAGCGTCTCCAGGTCGGCCGTGGGGGTCTTCCAGACCAGCTCGGCCGGGGCACCGAGCTCGGCCGCGACCGCGCGGACGCGGCGCTTGGTCAGTCCGGTGAGCGGGACGAGGTCGGCGGCGCCGTCGCCGAACTTGGTGAAGAAGCCGGAGACGGCCTCGGCCGCGTGGTCGGTGCCGACGACGAGGCCGTCGTTGGCTCCGGCGACCGCGTACTGGGCGATCATCCGCTGCCGGGCCTTGATGTTGCCCTGCACGAAGTCCTGGTGGTGGGCGTCGCGGAAGGCGACACCACCGGCGAGGGCGGCCTCCAGGGCCGCGTCGCTCGCGGCCTTGACGTCGACGGTGAGGACCTCGTCGGCGCGGATGAAGCCGAGCGCGGTCTGCGCGTCCTTCTCGTCGGCCTGCACGCCGTACGGCAGCCGCATCGCGTAGAAGGTGGCCTCGTGGCCGGCGGCGCGGGCCCGCTCCACGGCGAGCTGGCAGAGGCGTCCGGCGGTGGTGGAGTCGACGCCGCCGCTGATGCCGAGGACGAGGGAGCGCAGACCGGTGGAGGTGAGGCGCTCGGTCAGGAAGGCCACGCGGCGCTCGATCTCGGCCCGCGGGTCGAAGGTCTCGGCCACCTGGAGGTCCCGGGCGATCTGCTGCTGGAGGGCGGTGGACGCCGGGTCGGTCACGGGAGTCTCCTCGTCGGGTTCAGGGGCTGCGGGAGTCGACTTTACGCACCGGGGCGGCGGCGCGTCGTCCCGCCCCGGCCCCGCCGCCTCGCTCGGTACCGGCCGGCACGAGGGGCCACGCGGAGACGGGTCGCGGGCCCCTCGCGCCGCGTGGCCCGACGCCGTCAGACCCCGGTCGCGTCCGGGGCCGGGGCCGGCGTCGCGTGCGGGGTCGCGTCCGCCGTCAGGCCCCGGTCGTGTCGGGCGTCGTCAGGCCCCGGTCGTGGCCGGCGTCGTCAGACCCCGGTCGTGTCCGGCGTCGTCAGACCCCGGTCGTGTCCGGCGTCGCGTCCGGGGTGCAGAGGACCTCGACCCGCTGGACGAGGTTGTTGGCGAATCCGCCGCGGTTCCAGGGCTCGACGACCGGCTGGACGTTGCCCCCGGCGTCGGTGGCCCGCACGGTCAGATGGCGCAGGCCCGGGGTCGCCGTCCAGGTGGTGCGCCAGGCGGACCAGGCCCAGGGATGCGCGGGATCCGGTACGAGTTCCGCCTCGGTCCAGGCCGCCCCGCCGTCCTCGCTCACCTCGACGCGGGTGATCGGCCCGTGGCCCGACCAGGCGCGGCCGGTGAGCGGGACGGGGCCGGGGCGGACCACGCGGGTCCTGGACATGAAGTCGGGGAATCCGGGCGGCACCATCAGGGCCCGGGGCGCGATGAGGGTGACGGGCGCCCCCGGCTCCTCGGGCGCCTGCCGTACGCGATAGGCCACGGCCTGCTGGAAGCCGGTGTACGGGGTGTCGGTGAGCGTGATGTCGTGGAGCCACTTCACCTGGGCCATGCCGTACCAGCCGGGGACGACGAGCCGGAGCGGGCTGCCGTGCTGCGGGGGCAGGGGCGCCCCGTTCATGGCGTACGCGACGAGGACGTCCCGGTCCGGGTCGGCGGCCGTCGTCAGGGGGAGACTCCGCCGGTAGTCCTGCTCGACGCCCCGCTCCACCCCGTGGTCGGCGCCGGTGAAGACCGCCTCGACGGCGTCCTCCGCGACACCCGCCTCGGCGAGGAGCGCGGCGAGGGGGACACCGGTCCAGTCCGCGGTTCCGACGGCCTCGACGAGCCAGGGCTGGCTGACCGGCCGGGGCGACAGCCGGGCCCGTCCGTTCCCTGCGCACTCCAGGGTGACCCGGCGGGTGACGGAGGGCCGGGAGCGGAGCTCGTCCACGTCGAGGTCGAGGGTCCGCAGCACGCGGCCGCCGACGGTGAGCCGCCAGCCGTCGGCGGCGGTGTCGGGGATGTCGTAGTGGACGAGGACGTAGTGCAGCCCGGGCGGCGTGACGTCGTACCGCAGCGCTTCCAGGGGCAGCCCGTGATTGCGGGCGGCGAGGGCCAGCTCCTGCAGGGAGAGTCCCTCGTCGGGCCCGGCCACGCGTCCCGGTGTGCTGATGTCGCTCAGACCACTCAGGGATCCGTCCATGCCCTCATGGTGCGCCGCGGCCCGGGGCCCGGCACCTCGGCGCGGAGGGGTCTCGGACGGGGCTCGGACGGGCTGTCCCTGTAGTGCCGCCTCAGGTCTGGCGGGGGCCTCGCAGGGCTCGGTCCAGGCCGTCCTGGGGAAGCCCGGTGAGGGCGCGTACGAAGATCTCCTCGTAGGCCGGTTCGCCGATCGTCGCGCGGGCGGTGTCCGTGTACTTCTCGTGCAGCGCCCGCAGGCCCGGCAGGCCGCGACGTGGCTGGCCCGTGGAGCGCCAGTACGCCTCTCCCGTGCCCGAGACGTCGGCCGCCCGCTCGCCGTCACCGGCTGCCGCGAGCGCCGTGGCCAGGACGTCGAGCCCGAGCGCCACCCCCAGGCTCGCGCCGAGTCCTCGCGTGCCTTCGAGCATCGCGCGCGCGTGCCCGGCCGCCGTCGCCGGGTCGCCCTCCAGGAGACCCGTGAGGGCGAGCTGGTACTCCAGGGCCGTCCGGGTCCAGTGCTCGTCCAGCTCCACGCACAGGGTCCGCAGGGCCAGCGCCCGGTCGCGGGCCTCGCCGAGCCGGCCGAGGCCCGTCAGCGCGAACACGCGGACGAGGTGGCAGCGGAGCCGGGCGGCGGAGTCGGCGGGGCCGCCCCGGGCGGCGTCGAGGACATGGCCCACGACGACGTGAGCGGCCATCGGACGGCCCGTGGTCAGAGCGAGGAGGCCGGCCAGGGCGGCGGCGTCGAGGGTCAGGTCACCGGGGTGGCCGGCGCGCTCGGCGTCCTCCGTGTACTCCGTGTACCGGGCCTCCCGGGCGCAGCGCTCGCTCACCTCCTGCGCGGGACCGGACTCCCCCTGGAGTACGAGGGTGACGCCCAGCGCCCACAGCGCGCGGGCCCGGGTGCGGCCGCGCGCGCCGCTCAGCAGCAGGGCCTGTTCGAGGCCGTCGCGGGCCTCGCGGAGACGGCCACGGCAGGACCAGGCGAAGGCGACCGAGCCGATGAGGTCGAGGGCGGCGTCGGGGTCGGTCCGCAGCAGCCGGTCGAGGGCGGTGCGCAGGTCGGTGTGGTGGGCGTCGACGGTCCGGTACCAGCGGAGCTGGCGCGCGCCGTGCCATTCGGTCTCGCCCCGGCGCGCGAGCCCCCGGAAGTGGGCGGCGTGCCGGTCGGCGACCGTCCCGGTCTCGCCGGTCCGATCCAGCCAGGTCGCCCCGTACGCGCGGATCGTGTCGAGCATCCGCAGTCGGCCGCCCGCGTCCGGCGGGCGGACCACGGAGGCGCGGACGAGCCCGTCGAGGGCCCCCGGCAGGGTCGCCCGGTTCAGCGGGCCGCCGATGCACACGGCGGTCGCCGACGCCAGGTCGAAGGGGCCGCGGAAGACGGAGAGCCGGGCCCAGAGGAGGCGTTCGAGCGGAGCACTCAGCTCGTGGCTCCAGCCGATGGCGGCCCGCAGGGTCTGATGGCGGCTCGGCCATACCCGCTCGGTGTGCGCGAGCAGGTCGAAGCGGGCGGAGGGCGGGGCGTCGAAGCGGGTGCCGAGCTGGTCCCGGACGGCTTCGGCGCCCTGGAGGCGGATCTGGGCGGCGGCCAGTTCCAGGGCGAGCGGGATGCCTTCGAGGCGTACGCAGATCTCGCCGGCCGGGCCCGCGGCGGTGAACTCCTCGCCCGCAGCCCGGCGGAGCAGCTCCAGGGCGTCGCCCCCGGCGGGCGGCAGCGGGTCGAGGGCGACGACCCGCTCCCCCTCGACGCCGAGGGGGCGCCGGCCGGTGGCCAGGACGGTGAGTCCCGGGGCGGCGGCGAGGAGTTCGGCGACGAGCCGTGCGCAGGGTTCGGCGAGGTGTTCGCAGGAGTCGAGGACGAGCAGCAGCCGGTCGTCGGCGAGCCGGCGGCAGAGTCCGGTGGTCGCCATGCCGGGGGTGTGGTCGGAGAGGTCGACCGAGTCGGCGACGAGGGCGACGAGGAGCCGGTCACCGTCGAGCGGGGTGAGGTCGGTCCACCAGGCACCGTCGGGGTACCGGTCGGCGGCGCGGTGCGCGGCGCGCAGCGCGAGCCGGGTCTTCCCGACTCCCCCGACGCCGGTCACGGTGACGAGGCGGTGCTCCGCCAACGCGGCGGATATCCGCTCCAGTTCCGTGCGGCGTCCCACGAAACCGGGGTTCTCGTCCGGCAGATGTCCACGCACGGGAGCAGTCTCCCTCATGAGAGCGACGAACGGGTGGTCGGCACCGGTTCGTTACGCTGCCCGGACCGGAGCGTCGCCACCCTCCCGACCGTCACGATGCCGCACCCCGACCGTCACGGCTACCCCCTTCCACCGTCACGGCTCCTTCACTTCGGGCGGGACGGCTGTCCCTACTCGACCGTCACGACGACGGAGTGCAGGCCCTGGGCGCCGTCGGGCATGGTGCCGGTGCGCTCTTCGGGCTGGGTGGCGCCGGTGCCGTCGGTGGCGCGGACGGTGAGGGTGTGCCGGCCCGGGGTCGCCTGCCACGGGTACAGCCACTGCCGCCAGGTGTCGCTGCTGTCCTCGGCGGCGAGCCGGGCCTCGTGCCAGGGGCCGTCGTCGATCCGTACCTGGACCCGGCGGATGCCCCGGTGCTGGGCCCAGGCGACCCCGGCGACCATGACGGTGCCGGCGGCGGGCCGGGCGAAGGCGCGGGGGGTGTCGATGCGGGACTGGGTCTTGACGGGGGCCTGGGCGGCCCAGCCGCGCGGGACCCAGTAGGCGTCGTAGGCGGCGAAGGTGGTGAGTTCGATCGACTCGATCCACTTGCAGGCGGAGACGTACCCGTAGAGGCCGGGGACGACCATGCGGACGGGGAAGCCGTGGGTGAAGGGCAGGGGTTCGCCGTTCATGCCGAAGGCGAGGAGGGCGTCGCGGCCGTCCATGACCTGCTCGACCGGGGTGCCGATGGTCATGCCGTCGACGGAGCGGGCCACCAGCTGGTCGGCGGGGCCGCCTTCGGACGGCGGCCGGACGCCTGCCTCGCGCAGGAGGTCGGCGAGGGACACGCCGAGCCAGCGGGCGTTGCCGACGTACGGGCCGCCGACCTCGTTCGAGACGCAGGCGAGGGTGATGTCCCGCTCCACGATCCGCCGGGTCATGAGCTCCCGCAGGGTGACGGTGAGCTCCTCGCGGACGCCCGTGCCGTGGACGCGCAGCCGCCAGTGGTCGGCGTTGACCCGGGGGACGACGAGTGCGGTGTCGACGCGGTAGAAGTCGCGGTTCGGGGTGACGAAGGGGCTGATGCCGGGGACCCGGAGCTGGGCTCCGGCGGGCACGGCCGGCGCGGGGGACGCCGGTCGTGGCAGGCGCAGGGCCGCGCGGGAGGCGGCGGCGTTCTCCTCGAAGGGGCTGCCGGCCGCTCTGGCGAGGGCGGCGGCGCCGGTCGCCGCGAGGCCGGCGGAGGCGGCGACGACCAGGAACGTCCGGCGGTCGGCGCGGGCGGCCGCCGATCCCGTCCCGGCTCTCCGGGTGAGGATGCCGGTCAGGGCGTACAGCAGGGCCGCGCCGACGGCGGCGCCCACCAGGGAGGGCACGGCGTCGAGCGCGGAGTCCGAATCGGGCCGCGTGACGGCCGCCAGGGCGCCGAGGACGCCGAAGGCACCGACCGCCGCCGAGCCGAGCAGCCGGTGGCGCAGTGCGAGGAGCCCGATCCCGACGGCGAGGATCCCCAGGATGATCAGGATGCCGAGCTGGAGAACGGCCTTGTCGCTCTCGCCGAACTCACGGATCGCCCACTCCTTGACGGCCGCGGGTGTCTGGTCGACGACGACGCCGCCGACGGCGGTCACGGGACTCGCCTCGGGCCGTACCCAGAAGGCGGCGAGGTCCGCGACGGCGAGGGAGACGTATCCGGCGATCAGGCCGCCGACGGACGCGAGGAGTCGGTCCGTGCGGGTGGGCTCGCCCGGGGGCTCGGAGAGGGTCATGCTCCTCATTCGGCATCGGCGGCGCTCGGGATGGGCCGATTCACCTGGAAGGTGGACAGCGGTGGGAGTCCCGGCGCCGCGCTCAGCGAACGGCGCATCCGGTCGAGGCCGCGCCGCGCGTGGCTCTTCACGGTGCCGAGCGGCATTCCCGTGCGCTCGGCGATCTGGACCTGCGTGAGGTCACCGTAGAAGGCCATGGCGAGCACCTCGCGTTGCGCGGCGGGCAGCTTCGCCAGCTCGCCGGTGACCACGAGCCGGTCGACGACCCGGTCGTGGTCCGGGACGGACACCCCGTCGGGGGACAGCCGCTCGCCCACCGCGACCACCAGGTCCCGGCGCCGGGTGCGCGCCGCGAGGGCGTCGGCGATCTTCCGCCGGGTGATGCCGACCAGCCAGCCGGGGAACGGACCGCGCTCCGGCCGGTACCCGGCCCGGCCCCGCCAGGCCGCGAGGAAGACCTGCTGGCCGACGTCCTCCGCCTCCCTGGCGTCGCCGAGGGTGCGGGCGGCGAGGGCGTGCACGAGGCCGTGCCACCGGGCGTGGGCGACGGCCAGACAGGTCTCGTCGCCGCTGACGAACCCGTCGGCGACCTCGCGGTCGGACAGGGGCCGCGGCTCGCTCCGGAGCGGGGGCCGGGCGTCGACGCTCGGTGCGGTCATGGCGACTGCTCCTCAGGCCGGGACCGGCGGAGACCGGTCGGCGGGCGGGGTCCCCTCACGGGGCACCCCAAGGCTCCGTCCCGGCACGGCGACCGCACCATTCGCAACGGTCGTGCGTCGTATCGTGGGCCTCATGACCGAACCCTCGCCGGGTCTCACCAGCGGCGCGGTCGCGCGCCGCCTGGGTGTCGCGCCCACCACCCTGCGCTCCTGGGACCGGCGCTACGGCATCGGTCCCGCCGCCCATGAGAGCGGCCGGCACCGGCGGTGGAGCCCGGACGACATCGCCGTCCTCCAGGAGATGTGCCGGCTGACGGCCTCCGGCGTTCCTCCCGCGGAGGCGGCCCGGGCCGCCCGGTCCGGAGCCGCACCGGCCGCGGCCGCCCCCGGGGAGGCACCTGCCCGGCCCGCCGCCCGCGGACCGGGACCGGCCCTCGGCGACGTTCGACGGGAGCTGCGGGGTCTGGGCCGCGCGGCCGTCAGGCTGGACTCGGGGGCCATGGACGAGCTGCTGGGGTCCGCGATCGCGCGGCACGGTCTGGTCACCGCGTGGGAGGAGGTACTGGCGCCCGCACTGCACGCCGTGGGCCGCAAGTGGGAGACCTCGGAGGACCGCTACGTCGAGGTGGAGCACCTGTTGTCCTGGCACGTCTCGACGGCGCTGCGCAGGGTCGGCTCGGCGGGCCGTGCCAGGACCCCGGAGGCGGGCACTCCGCCGGTCCTGCTCGCCTGCGTGCCGCACGAGCAGCACACCCTCCCGCTGGAGGCGCTCGCCGCGGGACTGGCCGAACTCGGGGTCCCCACCCTGATGTTCGGGGCGGCCGTGCCACCGGAGGCGCTCGACCAGGCGGTACGGAGGACGGGGCCCGCCGCGGTCGCGCTGTGGGCCCAGGCGCGTTCGACGGCGGACCACCCCCTGGCCCGCCACGTCGCCGACACCTCGTGGGGCGTCAGGGGCGCCCGGTCCCGGACGGCGGTCCTCCTCGCGGGTCCCGGCTGGGCGGGCCGGACGCCCGGGCCGGGGATGCTGCGTCCCACGGGTCTGCGGGAGGCCCTGTCGCTGCTGCGGGGTCTGTGCGCCGCCGCACGGGACGGCGAGGGGGCCACCGCCGCTTCGGGAGGCTCGTGAGCGGACGCCGTCCGGCACGTTCCCAAGGCCCCGGCGCCCGGGGCGAGCCCTCTAGAGCCTGTCCGGCGGATCGGGGTCGACCCGGCCTGATCGGCAGGACACCGCCGGACAGGCCCTAGTCCCGGCCCCGGGCGTGCCGGAAGCGGGCGAGGCCGTCGGCGAGTTCGACCACCGGGTCCGGGTAGTCGTACCGGGCCCGTTCGAGCCCGGGCAGCTTCCACGGCTCGTGGACCGCGGGGCCTTCCAGCCCGGCGAGTTCCGGCACCCATCGCCGTACGTACGCGCCGTCCGGGTCGTACCGCTTGCCCTGGATCACCGGGTTGAGCACCCGGTTGGGGCGGCTGTCGGTGCCCGTGCCGGCCATCCACTGCCAGTTGAGCTGGTTGTTGGCGACATCGCCGTCGACCAGCAGGTCCAGGAAGTGCCGCGCTCCCTCGCGCCAGTCGATGTAAAGGGTTTTGGCCAGGAACGAGGCGGTGAGCAGCCGCCCCCGGTTGTGCATCCAGCCCTCGTGGGCGAGCTGTCGCATCGCGGCGTCGACGACGGGGTAGCCGGTGCGGCCCTCACGCCAGGCCCGGAGGTCGGCGTCCGCGTCCTTCCCGTGCCGCCAGTGGTCGTGACGCGTGCGGTAGTCGTCGGCGGCGGCGTCGGGGCGCGCGGCGAGGACCTGGTGGTGGAAGTCGCGCCAGCAGAGCTGGCGTACGAACGCCTCGGCGCCCGACCCGCCGCGCGACCGGGCCCGGTGGACCGCCTCGGTCGCCGAGACGGCGCCGAAGTGGAGGTACGGCGAGAGGCGGGACGTCGCGTCGCCCGCGAGGTCGTCGTGGCCTTCCTCGTACGTGTCGACGCCCCGTGCCAGCCAGGCGGAGAGCCGCTTCCTGCCCTCCTGCTCACCGCCGGTGGCGAGGCCCTCGGAGACGGTCGGGACGTCCGCGCGGGCCGGAAGTTCCTCGGAGCGGATGCCGCGGGGCGTCCGGACCACCCGCGGTGCCGCGAGCGGCTCGCGCAGCCGCTCGCGCGACCAGCGGCGGAAGTAGGGGGTGAAGACCGCGTAGTGGTCCGAGCCGTCCGGTGTCACGGCGCCCGTGGGCAGCGCGGTGACGACGGCGTCGTGGACGTACAGGCGCCTCCCGTCCGCCTCAAGGGCGCGGCGGAGCCGGTCCTCGCGGTGCCGGGCGAAGCCGCTGCAGCCGGCCGCCATGTGGACGTCGTCGGCGTCGGCCGCCCGGACGACGGCGCACACCTCGGCGACCGGGTCGCCCGAGCGCACCACGAGCCGGCCGCCGCGCTCGCGCAGTCCGGTGTCGAGGGCGGTGAGGCAGTCCGCGAGGAACGCGTCCCGGTTCGGCGCCGCGTGGCCCGCGCGGGCCACGGCCGGATCCCGTACGAACAGGGGGACGACCTCGTTCCCCCGGCCCAGCGCGGCCCGCAGCGGCGGATGGTCGTGGACGCGGAGGTCCGAGGTGAACAGGACGACCGAGACGTTCATGGCACCGCTCCTGGCATGGGGTCACCGACCGGCTCGGCGAGGCGCCTGACCGGTGGGTCGCTGTACTGACGTGCGGAGGTCATTCGCCCTGCGGGGGCGATCCGGATGCGGGTGCCTGGGCGGATGGGGACGACGAGCCGGGCACGGGTGACGACCCGGATGCAGGTGACGAGCCGGATGCGGGTGACGGGCCGGACGCAGGTGGCGAGCCGGACCCGGACGACGGGCCGGCGGTCCCCGCCGCCTCGCTCGCCTCCGCCGTCAGCGCGATGTTGCGGGCCATGCCGCCGAAGACCACGGCGTGGAACGGCGCGACGCTCCACCAGTAGGCGTGGCCGGCCAGGCCGTGGGGGTGGAACAGGGCCCGCTGCCGGTAGCGGGTCGCCCCGCTTCCGTCGCGCTCGGCGTACATCTCCAGCCAGGCGAGGCCGGGGAGCCTCATCTCGGCGCGCAGCCGCAGCAGCTGGCCCCGTTCGATCTCCTCCACCCGCCAGAAGTCCAGTGAGTCGCCGGCTCTCAGGTGCAGGGCGTCGCGCCGGCCCCGGCGCAGACCGACGCCGCCGACGAGCCGGTCGAGCCAGCCGCGGACGGCCCAGGCGAGGGGGAAGGAGTACCAGCCGTTCTCCCCGCCGACGCCCTCGACGACCCGCCACAGCGCCTGTGGTGACGCACCGACGGTGAGTTCGCGCTCGTCGGTGTAGAGGCTGCCGCCCGCCCAGTCGGGGTCGGTGGGCAGGGGATCGCTCGGCGCACCGGGCACCGAAGCGGAGGACCAGCGGGTCGTCGTCCTCGCCTCGCGGACCCGCTGGAGGGCGAGGGCGAGAGCCCGGTCGAAGGCGAGCGGGGCGTCGGGCGGGTCCGGCACCCGGTCGGCGATGTCGTGCTCGTCGCAGACGACCTCGTAGCGGAGCGACTCCGCGAGCGGGCGGGCGATGGACCGGGGCACCGGGGTGACAAGGCCGATCCAGTGGCTGGACAGCCGGGGGGTGAGGACCGGCACGGGGAAGACGAGCCGCCGGGGAAGTCCGGCGACGGCGGCGTAACGGCGCATCATGCCGAGGTACGTGAGGACGTCGGGGCCGCCGATGTCGAAGGTCCGGCTGACCTCCGCGGGCATCCGCGCGCTGCCGACCAGATAGCGCAGGACGTCGCGGACGGCGATCGGCTGGATCCTGGTGCGGACCCAGCTCGGGGTGACCATCACGGGCAGGCGTTCGGTGAGGTAGCGGAGCATCTCGAACGAGGCCGAGCCGGAGCCGATGATGACGGCGGCGCGGAGCACCGTGGTGGGAACCCCGGATTCCAGGAGGATCCGGCCCACCTCGGCGCGGGAGCGCAGATGCGGCGAGAGCTCCCGGTCGGGCACGCCGCGTGGGGTGAGGCCGCCGAGGTAGACGATGCGGCCGACACCGGCGGCGCGGGCCTGTCGGGCGAAGTTCAGGGCCGCCGTGCGGTCGGTGCGCTCGAAGCCGCGCCCGGCGCCCAGCGCGTGCACCAGGTAGTACGCCACGTCGACGTCGCGGAAGGCGGGAGCGAGGGTCTCGGCGTCGGTGACGTCGCCGCGGACGATCTCCACCTCGCCGGCCCAGGGGTGGTCGCGCAGTTTCGCGGGGGTACGGGCCAGACACCGCACCCGGAATCCGGCCTCCAGGAGTTCGGGGACGAGACGGCCGCCGATGTAGCCGCTGGCGCCGGTGACCAGGCACAGCGGTCCCGGGGTCTCGTGCCCTGACGCGTCGCTCATGGATCTGCTCCGTTCCGCTGTCCGGGAGGTTCGCCGCGCTCCCCCACCGGCCGGGGGCTCGGCTTCCTCCTGTCTCTCTTCCGAAGGGGCGGCCGCCGCGGATGCACCGGCCGGTTTCTATAGGCTGATCGTGTGGCCAGTACAGAGGAACCCGAGACCGGTGGGACCGCGCCCGCGCGCGTGCCGGGTGATGCGCAGGGCTTCGCCCGCGCGCTGCGGCGGACGAACGGTGAGATCAATCGACTGGTCCATGGTTTCGCGCTCGCGCAAGGACTGCATCCCACGGACGTGCAGGCCCTCTCGGTCGTCCTGGACAGCCCGGAGCCGCTGACGCCGGGGCGTCTGAGGGAACACCTGGGGTTGACCTCGGGGGCGGTCACGGCCTGCCTCGACCGGCTCGAACGGGCCGGGCACATCCGCCGCTCCCGGGAGAGCGCCGATCGCAGGGTCGTCCACGTGCATTACGTGGAGGGGGCGAAGGCCGCCGCACGCAGTTACTTCATGCCCTTGGCGCAGGCGGCGGAGCGGGCCCGACTGCGGTTCGACGCGGAGGAGCTGGCCGTGGCCGTGCGCTTCCTGGACGCGTTGAACGAGGAACTCGGCGGCCTGCACGTCCCGCGCCGCTGACCGAGCCGTCCGGGACACGGGCGCACCCTGGTGCCGTACGGCTCGCGGGCCTGCCGGCCCTGGTGCCGTACGGCTCGCGGCCTCCTCAGCGAGCCCTGGTCGGGTACGGCTGCTGCCCCTCCCGGCGAGCCCCGGCCCCCCCTGCCCCCTCCCCCGGCCTCTCCGTGCTTCAATCTCTCTCAATCATTGAGATTCTTTTTCCTTGAGAGACTTCCTCCGTGTCGAGAGACCCCTGCCCTGGAGTCCGCATGCCCCGCCCCGCACGATGGGCCGCCCGTCTGCTGCCCCTCGTCCTGCTCGTCCTCTGGCTCGCCGTCGGCGGCGGGCTCGGCCCGTACGCGGGAAAGCTCGGTGAGGTGGCCACCAACGACCAGGCCGCCTTCCTCCCCCGCAGCGCCGAGTCCACCCGGGTGATCGAGGCCCAGCGGGCCTTCCGCCAGGACGAGACGCTCCCCGCGCTCGTCGTCTGGACCGCACCCGGCGGCGCGCCGCTCGGCCCGGAGACACGGTCCGCGGCCACGCGCGCGCTGGCCACGCTCACGGGGCGGCCGGGGGTCGTCGGCACCCCGACCCCTGCGCTCCCCTCCGAGGACGGGGAGGCACTGCGGGGAGTCGTACAGCTCCGCCCCGACCTCGGCGCGGAGCTCGCACCCACCCTCGCGGAGATCGACCGGGCGGCCTCCGCCGTGCCCGGGACGACCGTGTGGCTCGCCGGTCCCGCCGCCACACAGGCCGATCTGTCGGACGCCTTCGCCGGCATCGACGGACTGCTGCTCGCGGTCGCCCTGGTCACGGTGCTGCTCATCCTGCTGCTCGTGTACCGCAGCGTGCTGCTGCCCCTGATCATCATCGTCGGCGCGGTGCTCGCGCTCGCCCTGGCCTGCGCCGTGGTGTACGTGCTCGCCGACCACGACCTCGTCCGGGTCGACGGACAGGTCCAGGGCATCCTGTCGATCCTGGTCATCGGCGCCGCCACCGACTACGCCCTGCTCCTCGCCGCCCGCTACCGCGAGGAACTCGCCCGCCGCGACGGCGAGCGTGTCCCGGCCATGCGTGCGGCGCTGCGCCGGTCCGCCGGTCCCATCACGGCCAGCGCGGCCACCGTGGCGCTCGCCCTGCTCGCCCTGCTGTTCAGCGATCTGACGAACAACCGGGCCCTCGGCCCGGTGGGCGCCATCGGCATCGTCTGCGCCGTGCTGAGCACGCTGACCTTCCTGCCCGCCGTCCTGGTCCTGCTCGGCCGCGCCGCGTACTGGCCCTCCCGGCCACGCGCGGCCGAGTCCGAGGGCGGCGGCCACGGGATCTGGCGCCGCGTGGCCGCGCTGGTGGACCGTGCTCCCCGCAAGGTGTGGGCGGCGACGCTCGCCGGGCTGCTCGCCTGCGCCGCGTTCGCGCCGGTCCTGGAGTCCAAGGGGGTTCCGCTCGACGAGATCTTCGTCGACGACGCCCCCTCCGTCGCCGCGCAGGAGGCGCTCGGCCGGCACTTTCCCGGCGGCGCGGGCAACCCGGCGATCGTGATCGCCGACGCGGGCGCGGCGGCCCGGGTGACCTCGGCGGCCGAGCGGGTCGAGGGAGTGGACTCGGCCGCGGCCGTCACCGCCTCCGGCCGGCCGGGCGCCGGAGCACCGCTGGTCGTCGACGGGCGGGTCCGGATCGACGTCACCCTGACCGATGCCGCCGACAGCGACGCGGCCGGGGCGGCGGTCGCCCGGCTCCGGGCGTCCGTGCACGCGGTGCCGGGGGCGGACGCCCTCGTCGGCGGCTACACGGCGCAGCGGTACGACACCCGGCGGACCGCCGAGCGCGACCGGATGCTGATCGTGCCGGTGGTGCTCGCCGTCATCCTGGCCATCCTCGTGGGCCTCCTCCGCTCCGTCCTGATGCCGCTGCTGCTCGTGGCCACGGTGGCCCTGAACTTCTTCGCCACCCTCGGGGTCTCGGCCCTGGTCTTCCGGTACGTCTTCGGCTTCAGCGGCACGGACTCCTCGGTCCCGCTCTACGGGTTCGTGTTCCTGGTCGCGCTCGGCGTGGACTACAACATCTTCCTGATGTCCCGGGTGCGGGAGGAGTCGCTGCGGCACGGGGTCCGCGAGGGCGTCCTGCGCGGACTGACCGCGACCGGCGGAGTCATCACGTCCGCCGGTGTGGTGCTGGCCGCCACGTTCGCGGCGCTGGGCGTCATTCCGCTCGCCTTCCTGGTGCAGATCGCCTTCATCGTCGCGTTCGGCGTCCTCCTGGACACACTCGTCGTCCGCTCGCTGCTCGTGCCCGCGCTCGTACGGGACCTCGGCCCCGTCGCATGGTGGCCCGGCAGGCTCAGCCGGGAGGCGACGAGGCCGGAGGGCGGTGACCCGGGGAAGAACGCCTCCGCTACTTAGGCATCAGCACCGTGTCGATGACGTAGACGGTGGCGTTGGCGGTGGGGACGTTGCCGCAGACCACCTTCGCGGACTCGTTGACCGTGAAGGACTCGCCGGAGCCCTGGGTGGTCAGCCTGCCCTTCTGGAGGGTCTCGAAGGAGCCGTTCTCCAGCTGCTTCGGGGTCAGCTTCTGGCCCACGACGTGGTACGTGAGGATGTCCGTCAGCATCGCCTTGTCGGCGAGCACCTTGTCCAGATCGGCCTTCGGGATCTTGGCGAAGGCGGCGTTGGTCGGCGCGAACACCGTGATGTTCTCGGCGTTGTTCAGCGTGTCGACGAGACCCGCCTGCTTGACGGCGGTCACCAGCGTCGACAGCTCGGGGTTGTTCGAGGCGGCCGTGGCGACCGGGGCCTTGGCCATGCCGTCGAAGGAACCGGCGCCGTCCTTCGGCACCGACGCGCACCCGGGGCCGAAGGGGCCGTCGGCCGTCATGGCGGTCGCCTTCGTCGAGGCCGCGGCGGGGGCCGCCGCTCCGTCACCGCTCGCCTCGGCCGAACAGGCGGTCAGGCCCAGCGGCAGCAGCACGGCGGCGGTCACGGCGACGGAGGCGCGACGGAAGGTCTGGGTGTTCATGATCACTCCTGGTGCTTCGGGTCCACCGGTCGGGGGCCCGTCACCAGTCATTCGGTGCGCGGCTGCGTCCGGATGGCTCCCCTCACCCGAATGAGTGATGAGGATCGGCTGCCGTGCCTCGGCCCGCTGAGCTGTGCGGAAAAGTCTCCGGCGCGACCCGTCCACCGGGCCGCCGGCTCCGAACACCTCCTGTACTCGAGTGATTCCTGGAGGAGACCGCCGGTGAGAGAGAACGTGTGGATCGGCGACGTCCGACCCGCGGCTCCGGACCTTCCCGAGCTGATGGAGCGCGTGGCACTCGGCGACCAGCAGGCCTTCACGGCCGTCTTCGAGGCGGTGTCCGGGCCGGTGCTCGGCCTCGTCCGCACCGTGCTGCGGGACCCCGCCCAGTCGGAGGAGGTCGCCCAGGAGGTGCTGGTCGAGGTGTGGCGGACCGCGGCCCGCTACGAGCCCGCCCGGGGGTCGGTCCTGGCCTGGGTCATGACGCTGGCGCACCGCAGGGCGGTCGACCGGGTGCGGTCCGAGCAGGCGGCGTCGAACCGGGAGAAGCGGGTGGCCCTGCTGGAACACACGGCCGCCTACGACGAGGTGGTGGAGCAGGTGGAGGACCGGCTGGAGCGGGAACAGGTCCGGCGCTGCCTGCGGGGCCTCACCGAGCTGCAGCGCCAGTCGGTGAACCTGGCGTACTACCGGGGCCTCACCTATCGCGAGGTCGCGGAACTGCTGGCCGTGCCGCTGGGCACCGTCAAGGCGCGGATGCGCGACGGACTCATCCGGCTCCGGGACTGTCTGGGGGTGGGCGTGTGAACGCCGTGGATCCGCACACGATGACCGGCGCGTACGCGCTCGACGCACTGGACCCCGAGGAGCAGGAGGCCGTACGGCGTCACCTGGCGGTGTGTCCGTCGTGCACCGAGGAGGTCCGGGAGTTCTCCGAGACCGCCGTCCGGCTGGGTCTCGCCGTCGCGGTGACGCCGACCGCCACGCTGCGGACGGGCGTCCTGGAGCGGATCGCGACCGTACGCCAGGAGCCGCCGGCGACGCCGAGGGCGGCGCGGACCCCGCGCGGCCTGCGCCGGTGGTCGCAGTGGGCACTGGCGGCCTGTCTCGCCGGGGCCGTCGGACTCGGCGGGGTCGCAGCCTGGCAGCACGGGCTGGCCGAGGACGCCCGGAAGGAGACGGCCCGCGCACAGGCGGCGAACGACGCCGTCGCCGAGGTCCTCGCGGCCCCGG
Source organism: Streptomyces sp. CB02980 (assembly GCF_014451325.2). Lineage (GTDB taxonomy): Bacteria > Actinomycetota > Actinomycetes > Streptomycetales > Streptomycetaceae > Streptomyces. The sequence continues at coordinate 277,773 of NZ_JACSCH020000002.1, forward strand.
ACGCCCGGGTCTCCACCAGCCGGCTCGAAGGCGGCGCCGTGGGCACGGTCGTCGTCTCGGCCTCGCTCGACCGGGCGGTGTTCGCAGCCTCGGGCATGGCGCCGCCACCGGCCGGCAAGGTCTATCAGCTCTGGTACGACGACGGGGGCACCATGCGGTCCGCGGGGCTGATGGACCCGGGAGCCACCGCCGAGGCGACCCTCCTCGACGGTCCCGTGAACCAGGCGTCCGGGGTGGGGGTCACCGTCGAACCGGCCGGCGGCTCGCCGAGTCCGACCTCCGCGCCGGTGGCGGTGCTCGCCTTCCCCCGGGCCTGACTCGGGGGCACGCGCGCGGGCGCACGCGCACACGCGCACGCGTGCCCCCGTCCTACGCTGCCCGGCCCTGCGCGGCCCCGCCCCGAGGATCACTTGGTCCCGTCGGTCGGGCCCGCGTGTTCGCCCGGTGTGGCCAGTTCCTCCACCGCGTCCGCTCCGACGACCGCGCCCGTGGACCTCTTGCCGCGCCGCAGCCGCCCTTCGAGCCAGGAGGCGAAGGTGGTGAGCGCGAAGTTGAGGACGACGAAGAGCACGGCGACGACGGTGAAGCAGGCGATCGTGTTCGCTCCGTAGTTGGCGCTCATCGGGCGGACGGAGGCGAGGAGTTCGGAGAAGCCGAGCATCGCGCCGCCGAGCGCGGTGTCCTTGACGATGACGACGAGCTGGCTGACGAGCGCGGGCAGCATGGCCGTGACCGACTGCGGGAGGAGCACGTACGTCATGGTCTGGCCCTTGCGCATGCCGATGGCCTTCGCCGCGTCGGTCTGGCCCGCGGGGAGGGCGAGGATGCCGGCCCGGACGACCTCGGCGAGCACGGAGGCGTTGTAGAGGACGAGGCCGGTGACGACGGCGTACAGCGGACGGGTCTCCGGGCTGATGTCGGTGAACTCGGACAAGGCCGCGTTGGCGAAGAGCATGAGGATCAGGACGGGGATCGCGCGGAAGAACTCGACGACCGTGCCCGCCGCGCCGCGAACGGCCCGGTGGTCGGAGAGGCGGGAGATGCCGAGGAGGGCGCCGAGGGGCAGGGCGATCACCATGGCGAGTCCGGCGGCGATCACGGTGTTCTTGAGCGCGGGGAGGATGTACGTCTCCCAGACGCGGGCGTCGGTGAAGAAGGGGGCCCACTTGGACCATTCGAGCTGGTTCTTGTCGGCGAGGCTCGCCACGACCCACCACACGACGGCGGCGAGCGCGAGCAGGAACAGCACCGTCCAGAGGAGGTTGCGGCGCCGGGCGCGGGGGCCGGGGACGTCGTAGAGGACGGTGGGCTTGGTCTTCACCGTTTCACCGCCACCTTCTTGGCCACCCAGCCGAGGAAGAGGCCGGTGGGCAGGGTCAGGCAGATGAAGCCGACGGCGAAGATCGCGGAGATGAGGATGAGCTGGGCTTCGTTCTCGATCATCTCCCGCATCAGCAGGGCGGCTTCGGCCACGCCGATGGCGGCGGCCACGGTGGTGTTCTTGGTGAGGGCGATGAGGACGTTGGCGAGGGGGCCGACGACGGAGCGGAAGGCCTGCGGGAGCACGATGATGCGCAGGATCTGGGGGAAGCTGAGTCCGATGGCGCGGGCGGCCTCGACCTGGCCGAGGGGGACGGTGTTGATGCCGGAGCGCAGCGCCTCGCAGACGAAGGCGCTGGTGTAGGCGATGAGGCCGAGGACGGCGAGCCGGAAGTTGATCGTGGTGAACCGGTCGGCGCCCATGTTGACGCCGAGGGTCTGGAAGAGGCCGAGCGAGGTGAAGACGATGATGACGGTGAGGGGGATGTTGCGGACGATGTTGACGTAGACGGTGCCGAAGCCCCGCATGAGGGGGACGGGGCTGACGCGCATCGCCGCCAGCAGCGTCCCCCAGACGAGGGAGCCGATCGCCGAGTAGACGGTGAGCTGCACCGTCACCCAGAAGGCTCCGAGCAGGTCGTACCCCTGGAGGAAGTCGAACACGACGGCCCGCTCACTTCACGATGACGCCGATCTCGGGGGCGGGTTCGTTCTGGTAGTTCGCGGGGCCGAAGTTCTTCTTCACCGCCGCGTCCCAGGAACCGTCGGCGACCATCTTCTCCAGGGCGGTGTTGATCTTGCCCTTGAGGTCGCTGCCCTTCTGGACGCCGATGCCGTAGTTCTCGTTGCTCATCTTGAAGCCGCCGAGCTTGAACTTGTCCTTGAACTCGCTCTGCGAGGCGTATCCGGCGAGGATCGAGTCGTCGGTCGTGACGGCGTCGATGACACCGTTCTCGAGTCCGGTCAGGCACTCCGAGTAGCCGCCGAACTCCTGGAGCTGGGCGTCGGGGGCGATCTTGTCCTTGACGTTCTGCGCGGAGGTCGAGCCGGTGACCGAGCAGAGCTTCTTGTTGTTGAGGTCGGACGGCTGCTTGATCGAGTCGTCGTCGGCCCGGATCAGCACGTCCTGGTGGGCGAGGAGGTAGGGGCCGGCGAAGTCGACCTTCTCCGCCCGCTTGTCGTTGATCGAGTAGGAGGCCGCGATGAAGTCCACGTCGCCGCGCTGGAGCATCGTCTCCCGGTCGGCGCTCTTGGCCTCCTTCCACACGATGTCGGACGGGTCGTGGCCGAGTTCCTTCGCGACGTACGTGGCGACGTCGACGTCGAAGCCGGTGTAGGTGCCGTCCGGGGTCTTCAGGCCGATGCCGGGCTGGTCGTACTTGATGCCGACGGTGATCTCGTCGCCGCCGTGGTCGCGTGGGACGGCGCCGGTCGCGCCGTTCGCGAATCCTGCGGAGGTGAAGGAGAGGACGACGGCCGCGGCGACGGCCACGGTGGCCCTGCCGGTCCTGACGGTCGCCCTGCCGGTCCTGGTCGCGTTCATGAGGATCACCCCTGGGGGCTGCTGGTCGGGCGGCGACCCTGCCGTGTCGTGCGGTGCTGCGGTGTCAGTGGTGGAGGATCTTGGACAGGAAGTCCTTGGCGCGGTCGCTGCGCGGATTGTTGAAGAACTCGTCCGGGGTCGTCTCCTCGACGATCCTGCCGTCGGCCATGAAGACCACGCGGTTGGCCGCGGATCGGGCGAAGCCCATCTCATGGGTGACGACCACCATCGTCATGCCGTCCCGGGCGAGTTGCTGCATGACCTCCAGGACCTCGTTGATCATCTCGGGGTCGAGCGCGGAGGTCGGTTCGTCGAAGAGCATCACCTTCGGATCCATGGCGAGGGCGCGGGCGATCGCCACGCGCTGTTGCTGGCCGCCGGAGAGCTGGGCCGGGTACTTCTCCGCCTGCGAGGCGACCCCGACCCGGTCGAGGAGGGCGCGGGCGCGCTGCTCGGCCGCCTTCCGGTCCTTCTTGCGGACCTTGATCTGGCCCAGGGTGACGTTGTCGAGCACCGTCTTGTGCGCGAAGAGGTTGAAGGACTGGAAGACCATCCCGACGTCGGCGCGCAGGGCCGCGAGTTCGCGCCCTTCGGCCGGCAAGGGGCGTCCGTCGACGACGATCCGGCCCTCGTCGATGGTCTCCAGGCGGTTGATCGCGCGGCAGAGCGTCGACTTCCCCGATCCCGACGGCCCGATGACGACCACGACCTCGCCGCGGTGGATCGTGAGGTCGATGGACTGGAGGACGTGCAGGGTGCCGAAGTACTTGTCGACCCCGCGGAGCACGACGAGCTCGTCGCCTCCCTCCGGGACGCCACCTTCCGGGACGGGCATGTCACCCTCCTGGCTCACGCCCCCGCTTGCCGCTCCTTCTCACGTTCATGCTCCGCCCTCCACCCGGCCCGCGCACGCCGGAGGGGGTGCACGGAGGGTGAGCGGGCACGCCGAGACGTGACCCCCCGCCCGGGCCGGGGGGTCACGTGGAGCCTGAGCCGTCGGACGGCGGTCAGGCAGTGGTCAGGAGGCGGTCTCGCGGACGGCCAGCTCGATCAGGTCGCAGACCTCGACCGGCCGGGAGGCGAGCGAGGCGTGGCTCGCGTCGAGCTCGACGGTCTTGCGCGGGTTCATGCGCGCGGCCATGCGGCGCTCGTTGTCGGGGTGGATCATGCGGTCCTCGGTGGAGACCTGGTAATACGTCGGCTTGGCCCGCCAGGCCGGTGCGGTGACGTTGTCGCCGAAGGTGGAGCCGAGCGGAGCCTTCTGCGTGACGGCCATCACCAGGGCCTCCTCCGGGGTCAGGTCCTGGGCGAAGCTCTCGTGGAACTTGTCCTGCTTGATCCAGAGGTAGCCGTCGGAGTCGGGGGCGATGTTCTCGAAGGCGGCGGGCGGGTTCTCCTGGCTGATCTGTCCGGGGCTCTCGCCGGCGTCCGGGGCGAAGGCCGCGATGTAGACGAGGCCGGTCACGTTCGGCAGGTCGCCCGCCTCGGTGATGACGGCGCCGCCGTAGGAGTGGCCGACGAGCAGGACGGGCCCGTCGACCTGCCGGACCATCTTCCGGGTGCGCTCGGCGTCGTCGGCGAGCGAGGTGAGCGGGTTCTCGACGGCGTGGAGCCGGCCGTGTCCGCGGCGGTGGAGTTCGGTGATCACCTTGGCCCAGTGGGCGGCGCCGCCCCAGAAGCCGTGGACGAGGACGATCGCGGGCGTGTCTGCCATGGGTTCCGTACCGATCTGCGCGAGGAATGGGATCCCGCCCCTGCTCCCGCCCCGTACCCCCGTCGTCACGCTACGGGAGGGGCGGTGGGCCCGCACGTCAGGCCTGGGCACGCGCATGTGCTCCGGCCGGGGCACGCGCGTGGGCTCCGGCCTGAGCACGCGCGCGAGGGCGTACGGGCGGGGCTCGGCAGGCGTGCGCCCCGCGTACGCGCGCGTGGGGGCGGGCTGGCGGACACTGGGGGTGGGAGCCGAGTGCGTGAGGAGGGTCCGCCATGAGCAGTGCCGCACCCAAGGTCAGCACGTTGCCGCCGGAGCACCGGGAACGCCTGATGGCCTTCGCCGAGGACGTGTACTTCGAGTCCGGTCACCGGCTGTTCGAGGAGCAGCAGCACGCCGACCGGTTCTGGATCGTGAAGACGGGCGCGGTGACGCTCGACGCGAGGGTGCCGGGGCGCGGGGCGCCGGTGATCGAGACCCTGCACCACGGCGAGCTGGTGGGCCTGTCGTGGCTGTTCCCGCCGTATCTGTGCCAGTCGGGGGCGGAGGCGATGACCCCCGTCCGGGCGCAGGAGTTCGACGCCCCGGCCGTGCGCTCGATGTGCCGCTCGGACGCGGAGTTCGGAGCCTCGGTCATGTTCTGGGTGGGCGCGATCCTGGCCCACCGCCTCCACGTGACCAGGGTCCGGCTCCTCGACCTGTACGCGCCGCACGGGAGCGGCATCCTGGCCTGAGATCCCAAGGGGACCGCAGAGGCGGGGGGCTACAGGGACGCGGCCCGGTGAAGGCGCAGGGACGGGGGCGGGCCGGAGCCGTCGGACCGCCGGACGCTACGGTGGCGGTGCACCGGCGGGTCCGGTCCCCGGCGGCCACCGCGGGGCGGACGGGCCCTCCCCCACACTCCGTCGACGAGCTGCGAGGTCCGGATGAGCGACCCGACGACGGCACGCGAGGCGATCGCCCTCGTCGCCGGCGACGACTTCACCGAATTCCCCTTCGCGGAGGGGCCTTTGACGGGCGACGGACCGCTGGGATGGCCCGGCTACTCCGCCGCGCACGCGCGCGCCGCCGCCCGTACCGGCGAGACCGAGTCGGTGATCTGCGGCACGGGTGGGATCGGCGGGGTGCGGGCGGTCCTGATCTCCTTCGAGTTCGGGTTCCTCGGCGGATCCCTCGGAGAGCGGACGGGTGCGCGCGCCGCCGCGGCCCACGCGCAGGCCCGCGCGCGACGGCTGCCCGTGGTCGTACTGCCGGCGACCGGCGGCAGCCGGATGCACGAGGGCATGCGGGCGCTGCTCCAACTCCAGCTCCTGGCGGGCGAGTCGGCCCTCACCCGCGCAGCCGGTCTGCCGCAGATCGCCGTCCTGCGGGACCCGACGACGGGCGGCGGCTGGGCCACGCTCGGCGCCGGATCGGATGTGGTGCTCGGGCTGCCCGGCGCGCAGGTCGGCTTCGCCGGTTCCCGGGTCCGCCCGCCGGACGCGGACCCCGCCGCGTACACCGCGGAGGCGCAGTTCGAGCACGGCCACATCGACGCGATCGTGGCGCCCGACGCGCTCGGTGACACCCTCGGGCGCTGGCTCTCCCTGCTCACCCGTCCCGCCGAAGGGCCGGCGGCGCCGCCGCGCGCGCTCGGCGACCCGGACATGCCGCCCGCCGCGAGCGGCCGGGAGGCGGTGGCCCGGGCCCGGCACCCGGAGCGGCCCCGGGCGGCCGCGTACCTCGACGCGCACTTCTCCGTCCGAGAGGAGATCTCGGGGGACCGCGCCGGGGGTGTCGACCCGGGGATGCGGTGCGGCTTCGGGCGGCTCCCCGACGGCCGTACGGTGGCGTACGCGGCGCAGTGCGGGACCGCGACCCGCCCGGCCGGTTTCCGTACGGCCGCCCGGCTCGTACGGCTCGCCGACCGGCTCGGGATCCCGGTCCTCACCCTCGTCGACACTCCCGGGGCGGCCAACGACCCGGAGGCGGAACGCGCCGGCGCGGGCCCGGCGATCGCCGACCTGTTCGCCGCCGTCGCGACCGCGCGCGTCCCCGTCACCTCGCTCCTCATAGGCGAGGGCGGCTCGGGCGGCGCCCTCGCCCTCGCGGCCCCCGACAACCTCTGGGCCACCCCCGACAGCTACTTCTCGGTGATCGCCCCCGAGGCGGCCGCGTCGATCCTCAAGCGCCCGCCGGAGGAATCCGCCGCGACGGCGGACCGACTCCGCCTGCGCCCACGGGACCTCCTGGACCTGGGCGTCGTCCGCGGCATCGTGGAGAGCTGAGGCCCGCCGTGCGCGTGTCCGGCCGGACCATGGTCGGCCCCGCCGCACACACGTAGTCGGCTCGCGGAAGGCCCTCTCCGCGAGGGCTACCGCCGTACCTGGCAGGGGGTCCTCGAACCGGTCGGCGGCCCGGGCGCACCCAGCCGCCGACTCGGCCCGGCCCCGGCCTCAGCCGCTCAGTAGTAGTTCCGCATGATCTCGTCCGCCCAGGCCGGCTGGGCGGTCGGGCCCTGCGGGGCGAACTCGGCCATGTACGGCTTGATGTCGAGGACCGGCGTGCCGTCGACCGCGTCGAGGCCGCGCACATGGACGTCCAGGCCGTCCGTGCGCACCAGCACGCAACGGGAGAGTCCGAGGCGGTTGGGGCGGTTCCTGCCGCGCTGGGCGAAGATCCCGACCAGCGGCCACTCCGTGTTGCCGCGCGGGTGACGGGCACCCGTCTCGACGGCGTCCGGTCGTACGCGGTCGAAGTGGTAGACGACCTCCAGGTGCGAGAACGCGTCCAGGCCGGCGAGCGCCTCGGGGCCGAAGGCCTCCGCGTCCAGGCGGATGACCGACTCGACGTCGCCCCACTCGTCGTCGCGCACCGCTTCGCGGCCCCCGACGACATGGCCCACCGGATGGGAGACGACGGACGGCCGGATCTGTTCCTGTGCCATGAAATCCTCGTTCTTTCGTACGCCCCCGGAGGGATGCCCGTCCGGCACGCTATCGCTGCTCCCGGGGCCGTCAGATGCCGGGCCCGTGCCCCGGATCGGGCCCCTGGCGCGGATGCCACACCGCCGCGACACCCCAGAGGCCGAGCGCGGCGGCGGCGCAGACCAGGAACGCCGTCCACGGGCGGAGCCACCGCGCTCGCCGAACGAGCGGCCGCGGGTGACCATGGAGAACGGGACCTGGCGAGAAGCCGGCCGGCACTGGAGGGCACCCGTGGCGCACACCGGCACCACCACCGACGTACTCATCGTGGGCGCGGGTCCGGTCGGCCTGAGCGCCGCCGCCGAGCTCCGCAGGCACGGGGTGCGCTGCCGGCTCGTCGACCGGCTGCCGGCCAGACTCCCGTACGCCAAGGCCGTCGGGATCCAGCCGCGCACCCTGGAGCTGTGGGACCGGATGGGCCTGATCCGTGCCGTCCTGGAGGCCGCCGTCCCGATGCGCGGCCAACTGACGTACGTCAACGGCGCGGTGGCGGCGCGGATCGCGCTGGAGCTGCCCCCCGACGTGCCGTACGGCTTCGCCGCGCTGCCGCAGTACGAGACCGAGCGGCTCCTGGAGGAGTACGTCGCCGGCCTGGGGACGTCCATCGAGCGCGGGACCGAAATCGTCTCTTTCGTCCAGGACCCGGACGGGGTCACCGCACTGCTGCGCAGCGCGTCGGGGCTCACCGAGGAGCTGCGGGTCCCCTATCTGATCGGCTGCGACGGTGCCCACAGCGTCGTCCGCAAGACACTGGGCCTGTCGTACGAGGGCGGCGCGTTCCCGGAGGCGTACATGCTCGGCGACGTCGTGGCCGAGTCCGACTGGGACCTGCCAGAGGGGTACGCGCTCCGCTGCGAGCACCGTGCCGCCGACGGGTCCCTCAACGACGTCCTCGTCTGCATTCCGCTGCCCGGCGCCGGCCGCTACCGGATGTCGATGAAGGTGCCGCCCGAGCCGGCCGAACCGGCCGATGCGGCGCCGGCGGCGCAACCGCCCCGGAGCGGCTCCCCGTCGGACGGACTCGCCCACGGTCTCCAGGGCGGTCGCGGCCCCGAGCTGTCCCGTCTCCAGGCCGTCGTCGACCGGCTGGCCCCGGGGCCGGCCCGGCTCTCCGATCTGCGCTGGTCGTCGGTGTTCCGCATCAGCCACCGCATCGTCGGCCGTTACGGCGAGGGGCGGGTCTTCGTCGCGGGCGACGCCGCGCACATCCACCCGCCCACCGGCGCCCAGGGCATGAACACCGGCATCCAGGACGCCGCCAATCTGGCCTGGAAGCTCGCCCTCGTGGTGAAGGGCGAGGCCGGGCCCGCGCTGCTCGGCAGCTACGACGCCGAGCGCCGCCCGGTGGGCGAGGAGGTCGTCGGCCGTACCGTGCGGCACGCCACCCGGGGCATCGAGAGCGACCCGGACGACCTGACGACCCTGCTGCTCCGCGAGGCCCAACTGCTCGTCGGCTACCGGGACGGCCCGCTCGCCGGCGCCCCGTACGGGCCGGTCGGCGCGCCGCAGCCCGGCGATCTGGCCCCGGACTGCGGCGGTCTGAACACACCGGTCGCCGTCTACCCGCTGCGACTGCTCGACGTCCTGCGCGACCGCCCGGGACACGTGGCCGTGCTGTACGGGGCCGATGTCACCGGGCTGGCGCGGGCGGTGGCGGCGGCGAGGGCCGCCGCCGCCGAGCGGCTGCCGCTCGACGTCGTCGCCCTGCTCCCCCGGGAAGCCGATCCGGACGCCTCCCCCGCCCTCGGCGCTCCGGCATACCGGGACGCCGCCGGGGAGTTCGCGCGGATCTACCTCCCCGACGGCGACACCGGCTTCGTCGTGCGCCCGGACGGGCAGCTCGCCGCGCGGTTCCCGCTCGGTGCCACCACGGCGGCCCTGACGGACTGCCTCAAGGCGCTGTCCGTACCGCTACGGGACCCAGTGGTTGCCTGAGGCCGTGATCATGACCTGGAGCTGGATGCTCGCGGAGAAGTAGCTGCTGGTGTCGATCGGGGTGGCCAGCATCTTGTTCCACAGGGCGTCCAGCCAGGCCTGGCTGCCGGAGTCGGTCATCGCCGCCACCGCGAACGGGGCGAAGAAGGCGGCCTCGCTGCCCGCCGAGATCTGGGTGCCGTTGAGCTTGTAGCCGATGGCGATCTTGTTCGGGTCGCCGCCGGTCTTCGTCTTGATCCAGCTGTTGACCTTCCGCGCGGCCGCGAGCGACGTGGCGTCGCCGCTGGTCACCGCGTCGTCCGCGATGCGCCACGGGGTACGGCAGGCGTTCCACCAGTACGCGCCGTCGTTGGGGTCCTCGAGGACCTGGCCCGGGGCGGGCCTGGGGGTGGTGTTGGTGTCGACGACGAAGTCGGGGAGGAGTCCGGTGCCGGAGGCGTAGGTCGACTGGAGACGGGAGATCTGGGTCTGGTGCGCGGTGCGCACGGCGTCCCAGGTCGTGTCGCCGGAGGCCGTACGGAAGGCGCGGAAGTGGTCGACCATCCAGTCGGAGGTACGGGATATGTAGTAGTACTGGTCGCCGGAGCTGCTCCAGTCGCCGAGCTTCAGGAGCTTGGTCGTCGGGTTGAGCTCGTCCTTCTTGATCGCGGCGATGTGCTTGAGGGCGAGGTCCTTGTAGTTGTACGTGCCGGTGCTGCCCCACTGCTTGTCGGCGAGGAGCAGACCGTAGGCCACGTCCATGTCGCCGTCGGTGGCGCCGTCACCGCCGTTGACGCTGCGACAGTCGACGTCCTGTTCGGCGGCGAGCAGGTTCGGGTTGACGGCGGACGGGTGGTCGATCTTCCACTTGACGAGGCCGTCGAAGATCTTCTTCGCGTCGGGGTCGGCGCCGGCCATGGTCGCGGCGACGACCATGCCGTAGCCCTGCGCCTCGGCGACGTACGGGTGGTCGGCGTCGGGCGAGATGATCTGGTACCAGCCGTTGCCGCAGTTCTGCCGGACGAAGGCGGACTTCCACCTGTTGTAGTAGTCGACGACCTTCTGGTCGAGGGTGGCCTGGGAGCCGGAGGGCTTCAGCGTGCCGGCGGCGTAGGGCTTGAGGTGGCTGCCGAAGGGGACGGCCGTGCCGCCGCCGCCCCCGGTGCCGGTGGGCGCGCCGTACACCTCGAACTCCCAGAGGGAGTAGCCGTACGCGGTGCCGCGGCCGGTCCCGTACATGCGGACGTAGCGGCCGCTGCCGGAGACCGTCAGGTCGTCGGTCGCGCCGTCACCGGCGGTGGTGGAGTAGACGTCGGACCAGGTCGAGCCGTCGGCCGAGGTCTGGATCTTGTACGTCTTCCCGTACGCGTCCTCCCAGTTGAGCTTGACGCGGGAGATCGTGTGACCGGCCCCGAGGTCGATGCGGATCCACTGCGGATCGACCCCTTCGAGGCTCGCCCAGCGAGTGGCCGCGCTGCCGTCCACCGCGAGACCGGGCCCGAAGGCCGAGGTCTCGACGGACGAGGCCGTCACCGCCTTTCCGGTGGACACCAGGCTGTCGGCGGCCTGTGCCTGCGGCAGCACCGTCAGGGGCAACGCCAGCAGACCCGCGAGCCCGAGAAGCGAGACGCTTCGTCGACGCATGACAACTCCCTTTCCCTCCATGGCCAATGGTTAGGAAATATTCCTAACCATTGGCCCGGAGAGTAGAGAGGCCGGAAGTCCCGCGCAAGACCCCGCACCACAACCGGAACGTGAACTCCTCGGTGCGGGACTTCCGGTCGACCCGGCGTCACGGGCAGGCCTGAAGCCCTCCCGGGTCAGGAGGAGACGGTCGTCCAGTCGCCGCTCTGCGAGGTGGGCACCCACGCGTTCGTCTCCCCGAAGTACGTGGCGAACGAGCAGGAACTCCCCTTGTAGAAGGTGACATCGACCTCGCCCTTCCACCACCATCCCCCGACCCAGGTGTCCTTGCCCGGGGTGCTGAAGCAGCCGGAGGCCGCATCACCGTTCTGGTTGTAGCCCTGGACGCGGATGGAGTAGACGAGGCCACTGCTGTCGTGGAAGTGGATCTGCTGTCCGTTCGACGCGGCGAACGACTGCCCGGCGGAGCCCAGCACTCCGGCGAAGGTCAGGGCGGCGGCCGCTGCGACGGTGGCGACCTTGGTGCGTACGTTCATGTTCCGTGACTCCGTTCACGCCGGGGTGGTGTCTCCAGCGGTGAACTTATGCCCGGGCAGCCCGCGATGGTGTGCGTGACGTGCAGGGTTCCTGTGCTATCCGTGCCGCGGGGTGACCTGGGACGACACACGATGTTCGGTCGGAGTGATCCCGTAGGCCTCGCGGAACGCCCGGCTGAAACCGCTGGCGCTGGAGAAGCCCCAGCGCCCCGCGATCGCCTGAACGGAGAGACCTCTCGTGGCCCCGCAGGCGAGGTCGGCGTGGGCGCGCGCCAGCCGGCTCTGGCGGATGCGCGCCGAGACGGTCAGGGGCTGGTCGTCGAAGAGGGTGTAGAGCCGCCGCAGGGACATGTTGTGCCGATCGGCGATCATCCGGGGCGTCAGGCCGGGGTCGCCGAGATTGTTCTCGATGAAGCGGTCGATCCGCCGCACCGTCTCCCGCGCGCGGGCCTCGGCGGGCGCCTCACGGGCGTCACCGAGCTGCCGCGCGAGAAACACGACAGCCAGGTCGAGGGCGACGGCCCCCATTCCGCGCAGCTCCTCCGGGCTGCAGAGCGGGCCGCGTCCGATCAGCGTCCTCAGGAAGTCGGCGAAGACCGCCCCGGACCCCGCATCCGCGGCCAGGTCCCGCGCGAGGAGCCGGTCCACCCGGTCCGCGCGCAACGCCAGTGCCTGCCGCGGAATCTGCAGGACCACCGACTCGACCTGCTCGCCCAGGCACGCCCCCTCACTCGGCCGCGAGGTGTCCGTGAGGACGAGGCCCCCCGCGATCACCGAGTCATTGCCCCGCTGGGAGATCCTGACCGCACCCCGTGTGACGAGGGCCAGTTGAAGGTGCTCGGGATCGCCGCGACGGACATGAACCGGCGTGCGTCGCGAGACCACCGGTGAGCAGGCCAGGGCGGACAGCCGTACCGCACCGAGGTCCAGGTCCGTGACGCTCGCCCGGAAGTCGGCCGCATGCCGGGTGCTGAGCATGACGGGCATGACCTCGGTGGACACCGTCTGGCAGAACCAGGCGAACCTGTCCTCACGTGCCCCGACGGCCTCCGACGCAACCAGCGATCCCATGCGGCCCCCACGCCTCGACGCGGCAGCGGTCCGACCCCGTGTCGGGTGCCGCACAGCCGTGCGTCATCCCCCGCTGCCGCGGAGTCGATTATCAGGCACGCTGTTTCGGACACCGACCGAGCACCGGACTTCAGTCCTCCGCCGTCTCCGCGCCACCCTCCGTCGGTGTCGCCCCAGCCTCCGTCGTCGCCGCGCGGGCATCCCGTAGCGCCGTGTGCACCGACCAGACCACCGAGACCAGAGGGACGGCCACCACGGCGCCCACGATGCCCGCGGCGATCGAACCCGCGATGACCGAGATCGCGACCACCAGCGGGTGGAGCCGTACGGCCCAGCTCATGACGAGCGGATGCAGGACGTGGCCCTCGATCTGGCCGATCACCACGATCAGACCGATCACGATCGCGGCCACCAGGGGACCCTGCGAGGCCAGCGCCACGACGGCGGCGATCGCCAGGGCGATGGGCGAGCCGATCAGCGGCACGAACGCGGCGACGAACTCCAGGAGGGCCAGCGGCACCGCGAGGGGGACGCCGAGGAGCCACAGGGCGATCCCGACGAGCACCGCGTTCACCGCCGCCACGAGAACGATCCCGTGGGTGTAGCCGGTGAAGGTCCGCCAGGCGGCGCGCCCGCCGACCGCCACCCGCTCCCGGACCGACCCGGGCAGCTGCTTCTGGAACCAGGCCCACTGGCGGTCGCCGGAGTGGATGAAGAACACCGCGGAGAACACCGCGAGGGCCAGCGTCGTCAGCACGGCCACCACATGATGGGCACCGCTCAACGCCGTACTGACCAGGGTCGAGCGATGGCTGGAGAGGTAATCCCCGATCTTGGCCTGGAGGTCGCTCAACGCCCCCGGGTTCAGCCGGAACGGCGGCCGTTCCAGCCAGTCCTCGATCCGGCCGACCCCCACCCGGAACTCGCGCACGAGGGTCGTCCGCTCCCCCGCCACCGCCTCCCCGACCAGCGCGAGCACGCCCAGGACGAGCGCGATGCTGCCGAGGAGGGTGAGCGCCACGGCGAAGGGCCGGGGCAGCCCCCGGGCGACCACATCGGCGAGGGGACGGAGGAGGGCGGTGATCACGAGCCCGAGGAAGAGGGCCACGCCGATCTCGTGGAAGCGTCCGAGCACCGCGAACAGGCTGTAGACGAGCACGCCGACGACGAGCAGCCGCCACGCGTACGCGGCGGCCGTACGGAGGAAGGGGCTGACCGTGACCGTCGGTGATGTGCCTGGCTGCATCCCACCGACCTACCACCCGCGACGGCCTCCTGTCGTCAGGATCACAGGCCGGGCGCCGGGAACTCCGCCGATCGGCGGTGCGGCGAGGTCACAACGGGCGCGCGCCGACTCACCGCGACGGCGCGAGCGTGCGGCGCCGGGCGAGCGCCTGACCTCACGACGCAGCGTGCGGGCAGCGCGGCAGCGCCGGGTGGTCCTTCGTGCGTACGGCGGGCAGCCAGGCCTCTCGTGCAACCCCACGCGGCAGGTGGACACGGAACCAGCGGGTCGACTCCCGGTCCTCCTCGTCGATGATCAGCTCGCCGTCGGGGAGCTCGCAGTCGGCTTCGAGGACGTCGCCGTGCCAGACCCGGGTCGGGACGACGTTCTCTGCGGTGTACGGCCGCCGGGGGTCGATCGCCAGGCCCAGACTGCACCGGGGGTCCCGGTCGACGCGGTCCTGGCAGCCGCGCTCGGCGTTGAACACCCGGACAGGGGCCGGAGACACCTCCGGGCGCCCCGGTCCCGGCCCGCCGTCCCGGCCCGCGTACGTCCAGATCGCCGCGCCCAGTGCCCCGCACACCGTGACGGCGAGGAACGCGGCCGCCCGGGCCCGGCGCCCTCGACGAACGGTACGGGGCACGGGCTCGGGCACGGGCACGGGCACGGGCACGGCGGATCTTCCGGCCTCGTGGGCGGCGATCCGCCGGCTCAGGCTCTCGGCCGTGTGCGCGGCCCGCTCGGCGTGGGTGGGGGCGAGGCAGTCGGCGGCCAGGGACCGCCAGAACTCCGGTACCGCCTGGTCCATCCGCAGCGGCGCACGCCCCTCCGCGTACTCCTGTACGGCGGCACCCCGCGCCATCGGCGTGGCGCCGGTGAACGGTGCTGCGCCCGAGGCGAAGACCTCGTGGATCACGATGCCCAGGGCCCAGATGTCGGCGCTGGGCCGGACCTCCACACCGAGCTCCCCCAGCGGGGCCTTCCACCGCTCGGGCGGGAGGTAGTCCAGGGTGCCCATCGGCGGCGCGTACCCGTGCGTTCCGGTGAGTTCGGTGGCGAGGCCGAAGTCCGAGAGCTTCACCGAACCGTCCTCGCCGATGAGGACGTTCTCCGGTTTGAGGTCGGCGTGGACCCAGCCCGCCTCGTGGAGGTGGGCGAGGCCCTCGCAGACGCCGGCGATCAGACGCCCGCCCTCGGCCTCGGTCGTCCCGCCTTCGGTCGTCCCGGCGTCGATGAGGTCCCGCAGACTGCACCGCGCGCGCTCCATGACCAGGACGATCGCGCCGTCCAGGGTCGGATGTCCGGGTGAGGCGAGGACGAGGGAGTCGAGGAGCCGGACGAGCCTCGGATGCCCTGCCCCGCGTCCGAGTTCGACCTCACGCCGGGCGGCTTCGGCCACACGGGCGGCCTGGCGCGGTGCGAGTCCGGCGGTCGGCATCACTTTGAGGGCGACCTCGGACCGCCCGGGAGGGCCTTCCCCGTCCGCCGCCGGGCGGCCCGCGTAGACGGTCGCCCAGCCGCCGGCCCCGATCGGCTCGACGACCTCCCACGTACCCAACCGGTGTCCGGGAGGCAGGAGTTCGGTGAGGCCGCTCCCCCATGACATACCGCGGCTCCGCACCTGCGTCACGCCCTCTACCGTCCCCGTGCGGCCGGTTCGGCCCGGGGCGGCAACAGCGCGAGATGCTCCTCCCGTACGATCCCGAACCTCAGCGCGACACCGACCACGGCCTCGCGTTTGCCGTGCCGGCGGTCCGCGCGGCCCGCGCCGCCCGGGTCGGAGACCGGCCCGCCGCCGACCCTCAGCTTCTCCTCGGCGAGATAGTCGATGTGCGAACTCACCGCACGGGGCGTCAGCTTGGCGCAGCCGGGGTGTCCCCTGAGCCGCTCGACGACCTGCGGGGTCGTCGGCACCGCCACCGGGGACTGGTCCCGTAACCAGGGTTCGCAGAGCGCGGCGAGCACCAGGAAGTACGTGGCCGTCTCGTCGAGCGAGTACGCCGTGACCGTACGGCTCTCCCAGGAGCCGCCCATGCCGTGCGGGTCCAGATAGACGTGGTCGGGCGCGAACACCTGGAAGGAGACCGTGGTGTCACGGCGAGTGGGGAGCACCACCCGGGAGAACTCGAAGGGGATGGGCGCGCCGACCCGACGGGGCGGGACCCTCAGGTACTCGCCCGCGCCTTCCGGGTTCTCCACGAGATAGCTGTGGGTCGCGCTGTGGTTGCTCAACTGCCAGTGGTCGTCCGTGACGCGGATCTCGCCGGCGAGGCGGGAGATGGCCTCGTCGGCGAGGCGGAGCTCGACGGGTGTCCTCGACGAGCCCCGCCCGAAGCGCGCCCGCTCCCCCGGTCCGAGCCTGAGGGTCACCGCCTCGCCGTACGGCTCTCCGTCGACGACGCCGCCGCTCCCCTGCGGCAGATGGACGACTATGCCGCTCACCGATCCCCCGTCCCGCGCGTCGACAGCTGTCCTGCACGCAGAACGCTACCGGTAGTGCGCGGCTCTTCACCGTATGGCATCGGCCACTTCCGTGACCGGGCCGAACCGTGCGCAAGCGGGAGAATGGTGGGCGCCCTCGATCAGGCCGCGGTCGCCCGTGGAGAGGGTGACACGGGTGTCCGCGAGTGTGCGCGGATCGGCCGGAGCGGGGCGACCCGTCGGTCGTCGCCGAACGCGGTCCACGGACGCCAGCCGCCGCTGGGCCGGTCCTGTACGCGGGTACGGATCCGGCCGTCCGCCGTGACGGCGAAGACGTGCAGCCGTCCGGTGGCGTCGGCCGCGGCCGTCGGCGTACCGGCGAGCAGGACGCCGGGCTCGCCGAACTCGTCACCGGGATCCCAGGCTCCACCGGGCGTCCGGTGCCATCGGTGGCCGATGCGCGCACCTCCGGGGGACAGCGCGAAGGCCTCGAGGCGCCCGTCGGCACTCGGCGCGAGCATCGGGGCCGCCTCCGTCCAGCCGAACAACGACTGCCAGGCGTCCCAGCCGCCGCTGGGCACGGACTGGCGCCGGTGGAAGGCCCCCAGGCCCGACGGGCCGATCGCGACGACGGCGAGCCTTCCGCTGCCGTCTCGGGCCACCCGGGGCGCGGCGCCCGCCGCGGTGCCGAAAAGGTTCCACTCGGCCCAGGCGCCGTTGGCCGACGTCTGCCACCGGTGGTGGAGCGCCGCCCCGCCCGGCGCGAGGACGAACACCTCCAGGCGGCCGTCGTCGTTGGCGGCGACGACCGGCGGAGCACCGGCCGGGCCGCCGAACCCGGCGTCCCACGGCCCCCAGAGCCGCGACCCCGGGGACGACTGAGCCCGCCGTGCGACGGAGGCGCCCCCAGGGCTCAGGGCGAACACCTCCAGGCGGCCGTCGGCGTGACGGGCGACGGCGGGGGCCGCGCCCGCAGGACCGCCGAACTCCTCCCAGTCGTGCCAGTCGCCGTCCGGCCGCTGCGCCCGGTGGTGCAGGCCGGCCCCGCCCGGAGCGAGCGAGAAGACCTCGAGACGGCCGTCGGCGTCACGGCCGAGCGTGGGGACGGCCCCGGCCGGGCCGCCGAACGTCTCCCACTCCGACCAGGTGTCGGTGCTCGGGTCGAGCTGGACGCGCCGCAGCATGGAGTGGTCCCCGGCATCGAGCGCGAAGACGGTCAGTCGCCCGTCGGCGTCGAGACCGGCGACGGGATTGTCCGGGCTCTGCCACGGCGGCGGCGTGTCCCGCCAGGCCAGCGGAGCCACGTACAGCCCCTGCCGGAACCATCCGGCGGCGCTCGCGTACCAGTCCTCCCCGTCGGCGAAGACCTCGACGGCGTGGCCGGCGACGTGGCCCGCGTAGCCGGTCGGATCGAAGTGGAAGGGGTCGCGCGACGCCAGTACGTCGGTGCCCTCGTAGCCGTTCCGGGGCCCGATGAACAGGTAGTACCAGCCGTCCCGTTCGACGACGAACGGCGACTCGGTGACCGAGACGGTCGCGTCCGTGCTCGCGTCGGTGAACGCGACGCCCGGCGCGCTCCAGTGGACCAGGTCGGCGGAGCGCCGGTGGGCCACGACGTGGTGGCCGCCCGGGCCGGACAGCTCGGTGTAGTACATGACCCACTCGCCACCGATCCGCACCACCATCGGGTCGCGGGCGGCGAGTCCCCGGAAGAGGGGGCCGGACGGCTCACGGGTCCAGGTGAACAGGTCGGTGGAGGTGGCGAGGTTGACGGCGGCACCGCTCGCGCCACCGGCGGCGTAGAACATCCAGAAGGTGCCGTCGGCCTCGACGACGTGTGGCGCCCAGAGGTGCTCCTCGCCGAAGTAGGAGGGGTCGACGGTGAGCGCGTCGGCATGGCTGGTCCACGGCCCGTACGGAGTCGGCGCGGAGGCATGGGTGAAGGAGATCTCCCGCGCGCTGTCCGGGGATTCACCTGGCGCCGCGCTGTCCCCGACGATGCTGAACAGGTGCCAGCGGCCCCGGGCCTTGATGACGGTGTGGTCGTTGAGATAGCGCGCTCGGGTGGGGGTGGACGGGTCGTGGACGTGGGTGAAGGGCGCGGCGAGGCCGAGCCATGAAGCGGGCGGGACGCCAGCGGTCGGGGTCGAGGCGGACCCAGGGGCGCCGGTGGGGCCGATCGCGGCGCTCGCGGCGCGGCCGGGGAGCAGGAGCGGGAGCGTGCCCGCTGCGGCGGCGCCGCGCAACAGGTTCCGTCGGCTGATCGGAAGCATGCTCGTCTCTCCTGAGGACCGCGAGGCCGGCCGTGCCGCGGGGGCACGGCCGACCACGGGTCGGGGATGGGGCGGCGGTCGGACGGTGGATCAGTTCAGTACGGGACCTGCGGTGTTGTTCACCCAGCCCCATTCGGACCAGGTGGTGAATCCGGTCTGCCACCGGTGGTAGGTGCCGGCGTGGCTGGTGCCGAAGACCTCGATCCGGCCGTCCGCGTTCGTCGTCGCGGTCACCTCGGAGCCGCCGGTGCCGAAGGTGACCCACTCGCTGTAGGGCGCGTTGACCCCGGTCTGCCAGGCGTGCATGGCGGTCTCGCCGTTCATCGCGAACACCTCGACGCGCCCGTCGGGCGTGCGCTCACTACTGAGCTGGGCGTTGGTGGGACCGCCGGTCGGCTCCCACTCCGACCAACTCGCGGGACCGGTCTGGTACTTGTGGAACACCCCGACGGGTCCCGAGCCGAAGACCTCAAGCCGACCGTCGGCGTTGTGGTCGACCGTCAGGTCACGACCACCACCGCCGAAGGTCTCCCACTGCGACCAGCCACCATTCGGCGCGGTCTGGTACTGGTGCTGGAAGCTGGTGCCGTTCATGGCGAAGACCTCAAGGCGCCCGTCCGGGGCCTTCTCCATCTCCACCCGGCTGTCGGCCGGACCACCACCGGTGGCCTCCCACTCCGACCAACCACCGTTCGGGACTGCCTGATAGCGGTGGAACAGTCCGACCGGACCGGAGGCGTAGACCTCGATCCGCCCGTCGGCGTTCACACCCGCCGCGATGTCGCGACCGCCGCCGCCGAACGTCTCCCAGTTCGACCAACCACCCGACGGAGACAGCTGATAGCGATGCTGGAAAGTGCCGCCGTTGATCGCGAACATCTCCAGCCGACCGTCCACGTTGGGCGCGATGGCGAGCTCCGCGTCGCCCGGACCGCCCAAGGACTCCCAGGCCGACCACTCACCGTTCGGCTGGAGCTGCCAGGCGTGGTGCACGCCGTCCGCACCGGCCGCGAACACCTCGAGACGGCCGTCCGCGCCCCGCGCCGACACCACCCGCCCCGACTCGGCCGGGTACACCAGCGGGCCGGGCCCCGGTTCGTGGTGCCCGAGACGGTCCACGGCGGCCTGCGCCTCGTCCATGTGCCGCCAGTGGTGGCCCTGGTTGTAGGTGGACCAGGGCTGCCAGTACGTACCGCCGTTGGAGATCTCGAAGGCGGCGTTCGCGTTGCACTGGGCGTCGTACGCGCAGGCGTCGTCCACCTCGGGATGCCAGTAGTCGTTGATCTGCCACAGGCCGCGGTCCCTGGAGGGAGGCGTGTTGTTCTGGACGTTGGTCGCCGACGGGTTGCAGCTGGACTCCGCGAGGGCGACGGCGACGGCGGTCACCAGGCCGTCGCCCCGGAAGCCGGCGGCGTAGCCGGTCTGGGCGCAGAGGTCACTGGGTGCGGCCTGTGCCGGCGAGGCTCCGACGAGGACACCTCCGGCGACGAGCAGCGACGTCAGCAGCGACAGGACGATCCGGTGCGGAACACCGCGCCGGGCGGACGTGGGTCGCGGTGGTCCCGGTGGTCTCGGTGGCGAGGAGCTCTGGACGCTGGTCACCCACTGCCTCCTTCGGATGTCGTGGTGGGTCAGTTGAGGACGGGGCCCGCGGTGGTGCTGACCCAGGCCCATTCGGACCAGGTCGAGGGCCCGGTCTGCCACCGGTGGTAGGTGCCGGCGTGGCTGGTGCCGAAGACCTCGATCCGGCCGTCCGCGTTCGTCGTCGCGGTCACCTCGGAGCCGCCGGTGCCGAAGGTGACCCACTCGCTGTAGGGCGCGTTGACCCCGGTCTGCCAGGCGTGCATGGCGGTCTCGCCGTTCATCGCGAACACCTCGACGCGCCCGTCGGGTGCGCGCTCACTACTGAGCTGCGCGTTGGTGGGACCGCCAGTCGGCTCCCACTCCGACCAACTCGTGGGACCGGTCTGGTACTTGTGGAACACCCCGACGGGTCCCGAGGCGAAGACCTCAAGCCGACCGTCGGCGTTGTGGTCGACCGTCAGGTCACGACCACCACCGCCGAAGGTCTCCCACTGCGACCAGCCACCATTCGGCGCGGTCTGGTACTGGTGCTGGAAGCTGGTGCCGTTCATGGCGAAGACCTCAAGGCGCCCGTCCGGGGCCTTCTCCATCTCCACCCGACTGTCGGCCGGACCGCCGCCCGTGGCCTCCCACTCCGACCAACCACCGTTCGGTGCCGCTTGATAGCGGTGGAAGAGCCCCACAGGCCCCGATGCGTAGACCTCGATCCGGCCGTCCGCGTTCACACCCGCCGCGATGTCGCGACCGCCGCCCCCGAACGTCTCCCAGTTCGACCAACCACCCGACGGAGACAGCTGATAGCGATGCTGGAAAGTGCTCCCGTTGATCGCGAACATCTCCAGCCGACCGTCCACGTTCGGCGCGATGGCAAGCTCCGCGTCGCCCGGACCGCCCAAGGACTCCCAGGCCGACCACTCACCGTTCGCCTGCATCTGCCAGGCATGGTGCACCCCGTCGGCGGCCGCCGCGAACACCTCCAGACGCCCGTCCGCCGACCGCGCCGACACCACCCGCCCCGACTCGGCCGGGTGGACGAGCGGAGGCCTGGGCGGCTGACCTCCGCCGCCCGGGGTGCAGGGCAGGGTGATGCCGCCCTCGGCGAGGTAGAGCTCGGGGTCGATGCCGTACGAGGCGGACGGGTCCCCCCAGATCCGCAGGTGCAGATGGGAGCCGGACGAGTTGCCCTCGGAGCCCATCAGGGCGATCCGCTGGCCGGCCACGACGCGTTCGCCGACGGAGACGTCCCGCTGGTACATGTGCCCGTACTCGGAGATCCGCCCGTCGGCGTGCTGGATGCGGATCCACTGACCGTAGTCGCCGGAGTAGCCGGAGATGGTCACCTCACCGTCGCCCACGGCGTAGATCGGCGTGCCGATGACATCGCCGATATCCACACCGTTGTGACCGCTGTGGTAGGGCTGCGTGACGTCACCGGTGGTCGGGCACGCGGCCGCGGAGGTGGCGGCCCGGGCGGCTGCCGGGTTCGCGGTCATCAGTCCCGGCAGCAGCGTGGCGATCAGCGCGAGCACACAGGTCAGCGCGCGACGGGAGAGTGGGGACAGTCGGGGCGGTGGAGACGTTGGGGGCAATCCGGGAAGCACTGGACGCTCCTCCCCTGGTCGGCTCGGGGTGGGTGGGTGCATGGGTGGATCGGTCGTGGCGGCGGCTGATGAGACGGCGCGAGAGGGCCGCGGGCCGAGGGCCCCCGGGCGCGGGGGCCCATGAGGCCCGCGCGCCGGGGGGCTCCTTGGTCAGGCCTTGCGGAGCCGGCCGATGATGCCGTCGATGTCGCGCTGCATCATGTCGTGGCGGATGAAGTGGCCGCCGGGCAGTTCGTACCACTCGTGGGGAATCCCCGCGTTGCCGAGGAGGGATCGGAACTCGCGCTGCCCGGCCAGGACTTGGGTCTCGTTCGCGGTGTCGAACCAATTGATCGGGTCCGGGCTGGTGCCGGCCACGAGGAACACGCGCTTGTGGCGGTAGCTCTCGATCCGCTGCACGGGGTTGTCGGCGCTGACCCGGGCCTCATCCCAGAGCGGGGCGCCGTAGATCGTTCCGCCGTTGAGGTCGAGGGCCGCGGCCGAGGCGTTGGCCCAGTGGCCCACGAGGCCGCCGTCCCGGCGCAGGCTGGCCGGGCCGGAGTGGGCGCTGACCGAGGCGAAGTGACCGTAGTACTTGGCGGCGTACTTCAGCGCGCCGAAGCCTCCCATGGAGAATCCGGACACCGCGCGGCCGTCGTACTCCGCGAAGGTACGGAAGTTCGCCTCCACCCAGGGGAGCAGCTGGGCGATGTGGAAGTGCTCCCAGTTCCTGGGGCCGGCGTTGGAGCTGACGGGGTTGGAGTACCAGCCCGCGTGGCCGCCGTCGGGCATGACCACGATGATCGGCTTGCCTGCGGTCCAGGCGCGGATGCCTTCGCGGTCGAAGGTGATGAAGTCCTGGTCCGTACCGCCGCCGTGGAACAGGTAGAGGACGGGGTAGGTGCGGCCGCTCCAGTGGTAGTCGTCGGGCAGCAGTACGTTCACGCCGGGGTTCCAGCCGATCGCGTCGGTCGCGAAGCGGTAGTACCACATCCGGTGGTCGCTCTCGTTGCGGTCGACGATGCGCAGGCCGAAGCCGTCACCGGCCGCCGAGGCCGACGACGCCCCCGCGAGGACGCCTCCGGCGCCCAGGGCCATCGCGGCCGTGAGCCCGCCGGCGGACTTCAGGATGCTTCTGCGGGTGGGGCGCTGCGCGGTCAACGTGACCTCCTGCTGGGGTGCGTGACGAACGTGGTTCCTGGCCGCTTGGAAGGTAGCGACGAGGACACGCGCCGGAGCACCCGGAACCTTCCGGAGGGACACGGAGGGACGCCGTGGGGTAGGGGCGGGGCGGATCGTCAGGCGGAGGCGATCGTGATCCGTGTCGCGCAGGAGGCCACAGCGGCGACGGCCGCGCGCGGTCGGTCCGTCCATTCGAGGAGCCGGATGTCGCCTTGGTCGGAGTGACCGGTCGGGCCCGTCCGGCCGGCCTTCAGTCGGGCTTCCGCCCGGACCCACAGGCGCAGCAGCGCCGGGCCCGAATCCGGTTGGGCCGCGGCCTCCGCGAAGTCCGCGTCGGGGAGGAGACGGCGGAGTACGTGTACGGGGCCGGGGCGGCGCGTCGAGGGCTCCACGTCGATGCCGATCGCGCCCGGGCCCACGGCGGCGGCGACAAGCCCGTCGGCGTGACTGAGGCTGACGCCCAGCCCGGGGCGGCCGCGCAGGTACGGGCGCCCGTGGCCCTGCCCGCCGCACCCTGGGCACAGCTGGGCGAGGGCCGGCGTGTCCGGCGGAAGGCCGGTGACACGGGCGACGCACAGCCGCACGAGGAGGCGCGCCGCGAGTACGTCGTCCCGGCGGCCCGGCAGCCGTATCCCTGCGAGGCGACGCCGTTCCCACGGGGCCAGCAGGCCCTCGTCCAGATCAGGGCGGGCCAGCACCTCCGGGGTCGTCGCCACGATGGCCAGCGCCGTGGCCCGGTCCGGCTCCGGACCGCCCGTCATCGGAGACGCTCAGCCGGCGGCGGCGCTCAGGAAGCGCTCCCGGACGCGGCCGAGGGTGCGGAAGTCGTCGATGGTGACTTCCTGGAGGTCGATGGTGTTCCCGGAGAGCTCCTCCAGGAGGTCGATGAACTCCAGGAAGTCCATCGAGTCGATGAGACGCGCCTCGATGAGGTCCTCGTCGTGGGCTATGGGGCCGTCGAGGCCGGGGTTCTTCTCGTGAAGCCACTCGGCGATGCGTTCCATGGGGAGAGGTCGCTCCTTGCTTACAGCTGTCGGGGGGAAACGGGAGAGGGATGCGAATTGCGGGATGCGTCGGGCGCCCGGCGCACCGAGGCGCCGCGGCCTCGCTTCAGACGCGGGCGTCGCGGAGCCGGTCCAGGGCCTGCTCGGGGGTGCCGTGGGCGAGGATCATCGCGTGGATCCAGCGCTCGATTCCGAAGGCGACGCAGGCGCTGTACGCCGGGCCCTCCGAGCCCGCGCGGATGTCCAGCCGTTCGCCGAAGAAGTTGCGGTGCCGGTTCACGGAGGCGATGGCCGTGCCGTCGGGGGCGCAGAACTCGTGCTTGACCGGGTCGAGCGCCATCAGTCTGGCCCGGGAGCCGCCCTTGTCGTAGAAGGGGTCGTCGGCCACGGCCCTGTTCAGTTCCAGGCCGAGGAGGGCGGCCGCTTCGAGGATGAACTCGGCTCCCCTCTCCAGGTGTTCGACGGAGCCCTGCTTGGTGCCGAGGTACAGGACCTCGCGCATGTGGAAGCCCCACAGGCGGCGCAGGCCGTCGTAGTGGGTCTCGTTGCGGAAGCAGCGGCCCGCGGCGGAGAGGCGGAGGCCTTCCTCGCCGACGTCCCGGCCCTCCAGGGAGAGCAGCAGGCCGTAGCAGGTCGCGGACGGCAGCAGATAGCCGGTCGGCCGCAGGGGCAGCTCCCCAGGCGTCTCACCGGCCGCGAGTCCGTCGAGCGCGTCCGGGGCGAAGCGCCCCGCGGAGACGCCGAGATGGGGGAAGTTGCGGAAGAAGTCGAGGCGCGTCAGGCCCTCCACGGAGAGCAGCGGCGGGCCGACGACCTCGGGCGCCGAGAGCCGTGCGGCGAGGCCGGTGAGCAGTTCGTCGAGTCCGTGCAGGAGCGCGGTCCGGACCGGGTCCAGCGTGATCAGGCCCGCGCCCGGGCTCTTCAGGCCGCCGTCCGGCAGGGCCGTGGCGCTGGGTGTGCTCATGGAAACCGCTCCCTCTGGGCGTGGGCGAACCGAGATGCGGGTGAACGCCCATGGATGTGGTCGCCGTCGACCGCGCAGCGCAGCAGCGATGAAGCCGGCTGACATCCCTGCGGGACCGGACCGCGCAAGGGGACACTAGGTCAGCCTCGCGCAGGTTGTCTAGACCAAAGCCGATAGGCTGTCACATGCAACTCCGCATATTGAGACGTCACTTGACAACGGGTATGGTCTAAACCAATTGTTCTGAACGGCGTGACCTCCACACCCCGCGCCGGGCGCCGCCGTGCGTCCGTTCCGTCCACCCCGACGTCCGCCCTTCCGTCCGTCCATGCCACTCGCCCCCGGCTCCGCGCCGAGGGTTTCTCCGTGCTGTCCACCGGCCGGGGAACGCGTGCCCCGACTCCCGCCCTGGAGGGACCAGATGACGACGCCCGCACCCGATCGCCCCCGCCGCCGCCCCCACCTCCACCGGGCGGCCTCGGACCTGCCGTACTTCAGCGCGGACGGCGAGTCCTACCTCGCCCAGACCACGCTGCGGGAGCTGAAGAAGGCACGCCCGCTGCGCGTGCTCTCCGAGGAGGACTTCGCGCACTGGCAGACGTACGGCTACGTCATCGTCCGCGAGGCGATCCCGGCGGAGGCGGCGAAGCGCCTGCTCGACTTCACCTGGGACTTCCAGGGCCTCGACCCCGACCGGCCGGAGAGCTGGTACGAGGACCGGCCGTTCCGCTCCGAGCTGGACCAGCAGCTGCACGTCTACGGCTTCGTGGAGGCTTACCACCACCAGCTCCTCTGGGACAACCGCCAGGCCCAGCGCGTCTACGACGCCTTCGTGGACGTCTGGGACTGCGAGGAGCTGTGGGTCACCCAGGACCGGCTCAACCTCAACCCGCCCAACATCGGGAACCGCGACCGCGCCCTCATCGAGCCCACGGACCGCGGCTTCGACATCGAGCTGCACTGGGACATCGACACCACGCTCGGGGTCCCTCCGCAGCGGGTGCAGGGGATCATCGCGCTCAACGAGACCCGGCCGGAGTCGGGCGGCTTCCAGTGCAACCCGGAGCTGTTCCGGCGGTTCGAGGAGTGGAAGGTCGCCCAGCCGGCCGACCGCGACCCGCTGCGACCCGCCGTGGACCGGACGGAGTACCCCGTCGTACGCCCCGATCTGCACCCGGGCGACCTGCTGATCTGGAACGGCCTGCTCGCCCACGGTGTGGCGCGCAACGTGTCCGAGGACCAGGTACGGGCGGTCCAGTACCTGTCGATGATGCCGGCGCTCGAAGAGCACGAGCGGCTCAGGCGGTCCCGCGTCGACTCCTGGCGACACCTGCGGACCCCGCGCTGGAACCGGACCCTCGTCGGCGACCCCGTACTCCACGAGTCCCGGCGGTACCCGACGGCCACCCTGAACGACCTCGGCAGCCGTCTGCTGGGACTCACCTCGTGGAAGGACGCGGGGGAAGCCTCGACGGCCGACGGGAACGAGGGTACGGGCGCGGGCGCGGGTGAAGGCAGCGGCACCAGCATCGACACCGGTGCGACCCCGGCCCCGAGCCCGGCCCCGGCCGCGCACAAGGGCGCCGCCTCCGTCCCCGACCAGGGCGGGGAGCCGGCGTGCGCCGTGTCTGTCTGACCCTGCCCACCGACCGGGCCTGTGCCGCGACCATCCGGGCCGTGGCCGAGGAGGCCGCGTACGGCGCCCGTGCGTTCGGCGTCGAGGTACGGCTGCTGGTCCTGGACTCCTCCGACGCGGCGACCGTCGCCGAGCACCGCGAGGTGATCGCCTCGCTGCCCACGACCCCCGGGGTGGTCGTGCACCACCTCGACGAGGACGAGCAGCGGACCTTCCTGCGGGAGGTGATCGCCCGCTCCGACGTCCCCGCACCGGACCGCGTGCTCGGCCTGATGCTGCCGGACCGCGTCTCCTACGGCGCCTGCACCAACCGCGCCTTCCTCCTCGCGGAGGCCCTGGGCTGCACGTCGGTCCACCGCCGCGACTCGGACAGCCGCTACCAGTACCTGGACGGCGAACCGGTCTTCCCGCTCCACCACGAGCTCATGGCCCTGGGGCAGCGGGCCGCCGACGTGGCCGGCCTGGTCTCCCGGAGCAGGCTCGACCCCGCCTGCGCGGACCGGCCGGTGGCGATGGTCGGCGGCTCCTTCGTCGGTGAGATGTCCGTGGACGTCGAGGAGATCCGCCGGCTCGACCCGGGGATCTACGAGGACGTCATCGGCCTGTCGATCCCCTCCGGCTACCCGGAGATCTGGCGCAGGAACCTGATCGCGGAGTCGTTCCGGGGCGCCGGAACGGCCGCGTACACCGGCGACCTGACGACGCTCATGAGCGTCAGCCCGACGCGCGTGGACATGTGCAACATCGCCTTCGACCGCGAGGTGTACGGCCGGGTGCCGCTACCGCCCGCCACCGACACCATCGGCAGCGACTACTTCCTCATCCACCTCGTCCAGGACGCCCGCCTGCCGGGTGTCCTGCACAACCGACACATCATCAACTTCCATACGAACGAACGTCGTTCGGATGACGGATTCCTCGCCTACCAACGCCGGTTCGCCAAGTACCTCCTCTCCACGCCGCACTTCGCATCGGTGTACACCGCGATGAAGGAGGCCGGTGTCGCACTGCTCGACGCCGAGGGCCACGTCCGGGCCTCCGTGGTCGCCGGGTTCGTCAGGGACAGCACCCGAGTGGACCGGTCGGAGAACGCCGAACGGCTCGATGTCCTCGACCGCTCCTACCGCGCCCTGGGCGGCCGCTACGCCACCGCCGCCGACGTCCTGGCCCCTCTTCACGAGCAGCTCCTCGACGAGGCACGGCAGGACATGGAGGAGTTCGCCCTGCTGACCGACGCATGGGAGGCCCTGAACCACGCGAGCCGGGCGGTCCCCCCGAGGAGCGCCCACACCCTCACGGTGGCGTACACCGGGGGCGAGGAGCGCCGGGGCCCCGTCACCATGGGACAGGCCAACATGATCCGCTGCATGCTGCGGGACGAGCCGGAGCACATCAACATCCACGATGTGTGGCCCGTTCCCGAGGGGACCCGGACGGAGTCCGCGATCGAGGCCCTCCGGTCGCTCGCGATACGGCACGAGGCACTGCGTACGACGTTTCCGCACGCCTCCGGGAGCGCACCCCGCGAGCAAGTGGTGTCTGCCGAGGGGACGTTCGCGGTCACCGTCCTCGATCACGAGGACCTGCCCGACGACCCCGCCGGGTACGCCGAGTCGTTGGCGCGCCTGGCCCGCGCCGAACGCTTCCGTCTGGACCGGGACTTCCCCCTCCGTGTCTCCCTCGTCGCCCGGTCCGGCGCACCCGTCTTCGTGGCCATGGCGGCGAGCCATGCCGTGACCGACGTCAGCGCCCTCGCGGTTCTCAAGGAGGAGTGGCTGAGCCTCCTCGCCGGTGAGACCCTCCCGCCGCCGGCCTCCCTCACTCCGCTCGGCCTCGCCGTCGAGGAGGCGAGTCCGGCCGGTCTCCGCAAGTCCGAGGCCTCGCTGCGGTACTGGGAGCGGATCATCCGCACCGGACCCCAGGCCATGTTCGCCGAGCCGGGCGCCGAGGGGACCGAGGTACGGACGCCGCAGCTCACCCTCCGGTCGCGGCGGGCCGCGCGGGCCCTGGCGCTCGTGGCCGAGCGCACCGGAGGCATGCCGTCCACGGTGCTGCTGACGGCGTGGTGCGCGCTCGTCGCCCACCGCACGGACCAGCACGCGTGCGTGGCCGCCGTCCCGACCTCCAACCGCTACCACCCCCGGCTCGCCCGCTCGGTGAACACGCTGTCCCAGGACGCGCTGCTCTCCCTCGACGTCCGGGTACCGACCTTCGACGCGCTGCTGAAGAAGGCCTGGGGGGCGGCGCTCAACGCGTACCGGCACAGTCAGTTCGACGCGGTGGCCCTCTGGGAGATGATCGGGAGGACGACCCACGAACGGGGCAGCCGGTTCGCGCGCGATGTCGTCTTCAACGACGTCAGCACGCTGCCCTCGACGGTCGCGACGGTCACGTCCGCGACCGGGGAGGATGCTGCGGCCGCGACGGCGGACGCAGCCACCGGCCTTGACCTGGAGTTGAGTTGGGGCCCGGACCAGGTGCTGCCGACCCGCGTCCTGACCTTCGTCCACGCGACGGAACCGCTGCTCCACCTGAGCACCTGGGTGGATCCCGCGCTGTTCAAGCGGGACGAGGCCGAGGCCTTCCTGACCGGTCTCGTACGGCTCCTGGAGGCGGCCGCCACGGACGACGTACCGCTCGCGTCACTGACCGAGGTGACGGGTGTCCGTCCGGTCGAGCGCGGGCCGCGGTGGTGCCGGGTCGACGGGTCCTGGACGTCGCCGCCGCTCGTGGCACAGGCGCTGAGCGAGGCCCTGGCAGGCCTGGACGTACACGTGACCGTGGATGCCGCGGCCCCGGACGGCAGCACGCCGGATGGCATGGGTCCGGACGGGACGACACCTGACGCCACGGCCGACGGCAGCACGCCACAGGACGGGGCCCTGACGGCGTACATCGCCGCCGGCGACACCCGACTGACACCGGTGCAGGCCCACACCGCGCTGATGGACGCGCTCCCCGGCCGCCCCGGAGTACTGGCCCCCCGCCGGTACGTGATCGTCGACGACCCGCCGGCGGAGGCGGACCGGACCAGCGCCTGGCTCCGGCAGCAGATTCTCAGGGAAGGAACCGGCCGGGACCGGGATGTGACATGACGATGGATGAGGCAACCGCGCAGCGGGAGCAGGGCTCCCCTCCCAGCCCGTGGCGATCGAGTCGCTTCCGGCTGTTCTTCACCGCGCGCAGCACCTCGCTGCTCGCCGACGGCATGCTGATGGTGTCGCTCACGACCGCCGTGCTCGGCGCGGGGTACGGGGCGGGCGGCGTGGGATACGCGCTGGCCGCGTGGATGGCGCCGATCGTGCTGCTCGTGCTGTTCGGCGGCGTGCTCGCCGACCGGTTCACTCCGCAGGTGATGATGGTCGGCGCGGACGTGGTGCGCATGGTCGCCATGCTGGCTCTCGCGGTGCTGCTGATCGGCTCGGACGTACAGCTGTGGCACATCATGGCGCTCCTCGCGCTCAGCGGCGCCGCGACCGCGATGTTCCAGCCGGGTCTGGCGAGTCTGGTCCCCCAGGTCGCCGAGGACATCCAGCGGGCCAACGCGCTGCTGCGGATCTCCGAGGCGATCTGCACCCTGCTCGGGCCGGGCGTGGCAGGCCTTCTCGTGGCCTACTGGAACGTGGCGGGTTCGTTCGTGGTCATCGCGGCGGCGTACGCGATGAGCGCGCTCGGCCTGGCGCCGCTGCGCAGGCTCAGCACCGCCAAGGACGAGAGCGACGACCCGATGTGGCACCGACTGGCCACGGGCTGGCACGAGTTCAGGTCGCGCTCGTGGCTGTGGGGGGTCATCGCGGTGTGGGCGGTGTACGGCCTGTTCGTCTTCGGCCCGGCGCTGCCGCTCGGCGCGGCACTGCTCACCGAACAGCACGGTGCGAGCGGCTACGGCTGGATCGCCTCGGCCGACGGCGCCGGCACGATCGTCGGCGGCCTGCTCGGCATGCGGGTCCGCCCGACGCGCCCGCTCGTCGCGGGGGCCTGCGCGATGTTCTTCTTCACCCTCAACCCCCTGGCCCCGGCCCTGGGTTGGTCCTTCACGGTGACGGCGCTCACCGGCGTCGTGGCCGGCTGCGGGTTCGCGTTCTGGGGCGTCATGTGGGCGACGAGCGTGCAGTCCCACATCCCGCTCGCCGTTCTGAGCCGCGTCTCGGCCTACGACGTGGCCGGCTCCATCATGGTCATCCCCCTGGGCCGGGCCCTGGCCGGCCCGGCGGCGGACGCGTACGGCGCGGACCGGGTGCTGCTGTTCTCCTCGGTCATGGGCATCGCACTCATCGGGGTCATGCTCTCCATACCCGCGATCCGCGCACTGGGACGCGCACCGAAGGAGTCACCGGCTCCGCTCGCGGGTACGTAGGGGCGGCGGCGAGTACTGTGCGGCGGCGGGGAAGGCCCGGCCGCCGCTGGGGCAGCTGCCGATGAGCCCCATGCTCGACGGCCGTAGACCGAATCCGAGACTGAGACCGGGTCCGAGACCGAGTCCTCGTCGGCGGGACTGAGGTGTCCGCGCGGCCCTCGCATGCGGGCGCCGTTCCCGGGAACACGCCCAGGAGGGAGCCTTCGGGCTCCACGGGTTCCGCACGCAGCTGTGAGGCGATTCCAGTCATGACCGCCAAGAAGATCATCACGGTGTTCGGCGCGACCGGACAGCAGGGCGGGGGCCTCGCGCGGGCGGTTCTGGCGGACCGGGACGGAGCCTTCGCGGTCCGCGCCGTCACGAGGCACCCCGACGGAGAACCCGCCGCCGAGCTGAAGCGGCTGGGCGCCGAGGTCGTACGGGGCGACATGGACGACCCGTCGAGCCTCGGCCCCGCTTTCGAGCACGCGTACGGCGCCTTTCTGATGACGAACTTCTGGGAGCACATGTCCGCCGAGCGGGAGAAGGCCCAGGCCGAAGCCCTGGCCGGGGCCGCCTCGCACGCGGGGGTGCAGCACGCGGTCTGGTCGACGCTCGAGGACACCCGTGAGTGCGTGCCGCTCGACGACGAGCGGATGCCGACGCTCCAGGAGCACTACAAGGTGCCGCATTTCGACGGCAAGGCGGAGGCGGACCACTACTTCCTCGACGCGGGCGTGCCGACGACGTTCCTCCGCACCACCTTCTTCTGGGAGAACCTGTTCGGTTCCTTCGCCCCGCAGCGCGGCGCGGACGGTGCCCTGTGGCTGACGTACCCGATGGGCGACGCCAGGCTCTCCGGGATGGCCGTGGACGACGTCGGCAGGACGGCACTGGCCGTCTTCGCACGCGGTACGGATCTCATCGCGGCGACGGTCAGCATCGCCGGCGAACATCTCAAGGTCGCCGACATGGCCGCGGCCCTGACCGAGGCCCTCGGCGAACCGGTGCGCTACCGCCCCCTCACTCCGGACGAATGGCGTGCGCAGGGATTCCCGGGCGCGGACGAGTCGGGGAACATGTTCCAGTACTACACGGACTGCGAGCAGCACTTCACGGAGGCCCGGGACATCGACGCCGTCCGGGGCCTCGACCCCGCCCTCCAGGACTTCGGCACATGGCTCGCGGCGCACCAGGACCGTCTGCGCACCACCTGGACGTGACCGCGCTCGACGCTCGACGGGAGTTCGTCATGCACGATCCCAATCCCAGGCTTCCCAGGCTCACCGATCAGGAACGGAAGATCCTCGAGGGGATCGAAGCGGGCCTTCGCGGCGACGCCTCCCTCGATCGCAGGCTGCGTTCGCTCGGACACACCGTCGCGGGTACGGCAGGCACGGGAGGCACCCGGGGCGGGGTCCTGCGACATCGCCTCGGCTGGTTCACCGCCGTCCTCGGCATCGCGTGCGTGGCCCTGTTCCTCCTCGCGGCCGCGTCCTCGTCGTCCGCCCCGCTGTGGCTCTTCGCCGCGGTGTGGGTGGTCACCGCGGTGTGCCTGATGCGGCTGCTGCTGGGGGCGGTGGCCCGCCGAAGGAGCGCGGCGGCGCGGCGGAGAGCGGACTGAACGCGCTCGGCGCGGGCCGGAACGCGACCCCGCCGAGCCGTCGACGCCCACAGCCACGCACGGGGCACGCCGCATGAACCCCGGCATCAAGGGCAGTGGCCCTTGGAAGGGAAGCGGACCCGGCGCGGGAATCGACGGAAGGAACCCGATCATGCGCAAGAGCACCGTGCAGAAGGGCAAGGGAACCGTCAAGGAGGCGGCGGGGAGGGCCACCGGAAACGAGCGCCTGGAGGCGGAGGGCAAGGCCGACCAGATGGCGGCCGAGGCCCGAGCGGCGATCGAGCGGGTGCACGAGAGCGCGCAGAAGGCGCGCGACGACATGAAGCGAAGCAGCTCCTGAGGGCCGGCTCCACCGAGCGAAGCAGCTCCTGAGCGCCGGGCCTCCTGAGCGGCTCATCTCCCGATGAGCAGCCGATGGCCTCCGGACGTCAGCCCCTGACCGTCGTCGGCGCAGGCCCGTCGGGCCAGGCGGGTGGAAGCGTTGCGTTCCTCCGCCCGGTGGAGCACCACATCACCCCGCCTGACCACGCCTGCGTCGATGCGCGAGTCGGCGCTGCGCCCGGGATCATTCGCTTCTCACATGATGACCTGTCAAACGGTCGGGGAATTCCTGCCGGTTACACCTCTGGGGCGCGAGGGGGTTCTGCCGGAGGCACGCCGAGAAAACCCTTGGACGGCATACGTCCCCACACGGAAAACTGCCCATCCTGTCCACTTTGATCCGAAAGGCAGGATTGGATGGGAACACCCGAATCGCGCAAGAGTTCGCCGGGCAGGGGCTCGGTACTCCTCGCGCTTCGCTTCTACACACGGGAGCTGACCCGCCTCAAGTGGTGGACCGTGCCCGCGATGCTGCTCCCGGCACTGGGCAACATCGGAATCTTCTACATCGTGCCGCTGATCGTCGCCAAGCTCGTCGGCCGCATCGCGGGGGACTCCGGAGGTGGCGCCGGAGGTGGCATCGGGGATGGCATCGGCCCGATGCTGCCGTACGTCCTCGGGTTCGCCGGTGTGCTGCTCTTCGCCGAGGCGCTGTGGCGCGTCGGGCTGCACTGTCTGAACCGGCTGGACGCGCTCGGCATCGAGCACCTGTACGTGATCGGGATGGACGCGCTGTTCGCCAAGGACGCCGCCTTCTTCCACGACAACTTCGCCGGCTCGCTGACCAAGCGGGTCCTCAGCTTCGCCTCGCGGTTCGAGGAGTTCGTCGACACGCTCACCTTCTCGGTGATGGGCAAGTTCGTGCCCCTGGTGTTCGCGTCGGTGGTGCTGTGGATGTACGAACCCCTGCTCGTGGTCGGTCTCCTGACGATGATCGCGGTCACGTCGCTGTGCGTACGGCCCCTGATCCGTCGCCGCCAGGCACTCGTCGACCGACGCGAGGAGGCGATCGCCCGGGTGTCGGGCCACGTCTCCGACAGCCTGATGAACATGGACACGGTCCGGTCGTTCGCCGCAGAGGAACGCGAGGCAGCCGAACACCGCTCCCGGGTGGCCGAATCGCGCCGCCTCACGTTGCGTTCGTGGGACTACGGCAACCTGCGCATCGACACGCTGATCGCACCGATGTCCGTGCTGACCAACGTCCTCGGCCTGGTGCTCGCGCTCTCTCTCGGCGCGGGGGAACACGGAGTGGAGGCCGTCGTCGTCGCCTTCACCTACTACTCCAACGCCACACGCATCATGTTCGAGTTCAACCAGATCTACCGCCGTCTGGAAAGCTCGATGACGGAAGCCGCACAGTTCACCGAACTGCTGCTGACCCCGCCGACCGTGCGGGACCCGGAGAGGCCGGAACCGCTCCTCTCCGACGGCGCCGATGTGCACTTCGAGCAGGTGACCTTCGCCCACGCGGGGGCGAAGCCGCTCTTCGAGGGCCTCGAACTGGCCGTACCCAGCGGTGCGAAGGTGGGCTTCGTCGGCCGGTCCGGCGGAGGCAAGACCACGCTCACCCGGTTGCTGCTCCGGATGACGGACATCGACGGCGGCCGGATCACGATCGGCGGACAGGACATCAGCCGGCTGCGGCAGGCCGAGCTGCGCAGCCTGATCGCCTATGTGCCGCAGGACCCGGCGATGTTCCACCGCACGCTGCGGGAGAACATCGCCTTCGCCCGGCCGGATGCCACGGACGCCGAGATCCGCCGTGCGGCCGAGGCGGCGCACGTCACGGAGTTCGTCGACACGCTGCCCGAGGGCTTCGACACGATGGTGGGAGAGCGCGGAGTGAAGCTGTCCGGCGGCCAGCGCCAGCGGGTCGCCCTCGCGCGGGCGATTCTTCGCGACGCGCCGATCCTGCTGCTCGACGAGGCGACCAGCGCCCTGGACTCCGAGAGCGAGATCCTCGTACAGGACGCGCTCTGGCGCCTCATGGACGGGCGGACGGCGCTCGTGGTGGCGCATCGGCTCAGCACCGTCGCCACCATGGACCGGCTCGTCGTCCTCGACAGCGGACGCATCGTCGAGCAGGGCACGCATCACGAGCTGCTCGCCGCGGAGGGTGCCTACGCGAAGCTGTGGCAGCACCAGTCGGGCGGCTTCCTCGACGACACCGCCACCACGGCGGAGCAGGTGTAGAACCGAGCGGACCTCATCGCCTCCCGGGGAGGTGGCTCACCGACCCCCGCGCGCGTCTCGGTCCCGCCCGGGACGCGGGGTCGGCCGAGGTGGCCCGGCTGCGGAGGGAGCGCCTAGGAAGTGTCTTGCCAGGCCCGTCCCCACCCCTCGATGGCGAACTCGGCCCACAGTGCCTTGCCCCCGCCGACGTATCTGACACCCCAGCTGTCGGCCAGGGAGCCACAGATCTGAAGGCCCCGCCCGCCTTCGTCCACGGCCTTGGCATGGCGTAGATGAGGGGCGGTCGGGGCGCCGTCGGTCACCTCACAGATCAGTGTGCGCTCGCCCCTGATCAGTCGCAGGGTGATCGGTGCCGCTCCGTAGCGGATGGCGTTCGTCACGAGCTCACTGACGACGACCGACACCGCGAAGGCGTCGACGGCCACGCCCCACCGGGTGAGGCACTCCTCGACGTGCCGACGGACGAGGGGTCCGGAAGGACGGGCCATTCGTCCAGATCGCTCTCGGGCAGGAGGAGCGTCCTCGCGACGAGGAGCACGCGGTCCCTGGCAAGCAACTGCTCCACGGCGTCCGCCGTCTTCTCCGGTCCGCGACCCGGGTGGCCCAGAGCAGCCACCAGCTGCTCCGTCGTCGGCCCCTGGCCCTCCGCCGTGGCCGCCGACACGAGACACAGGATGCTCCCTTCCGGCATCACCTGCGTGGCGTAGGCGAACGGGGGCCCCTCGGCGCCCAGCAGCGGAGTCCGGCCCAGCGGGTCGATGTCCACCGAATCGTCGGGCCGGACGACGGCGAACAGGGAGGCGCCGGCGCCTGCCGCGTCGATCCGTCCGCTGACCGGATCGTGCACCCCGTACGTACAGCTCGCCGTGGTGTCCTCGACTCCGGCCCTCGGGCTCGCCTCATGGGTGAGCCGCAGCGTGGTGTCGTGGAGCCGCGCGAGGAGGGCGTCGGTGAGTGCGACCAGGGCCGGGTCGGCGAACGCCGGAACGGTCGCGTCGACCAGATCCGTGGCTGTCCGGCCCAGGTCCAGGCTCGTGCCGATCCGTTCACGCACGGTGTGAAGCAGGTCGAGTCTCTTCCGTGCCCGCTCCCGCTCGGTGACGTCCGTCGCGGTCACCACAAGCCCCAAGGGTTCCCCGGTCCGGTCGTGGAGGCGGTAGGCGGAGGCCGAGAAGATGTGCTCGCGCAGGGGGTCGGCCGGTGGGTGGGAGCGTTTCAGCACGTCCAGCGCCGGCCTGCCGGTGCGCAGCACGTCCCTGAGGACGTCCTCGTGGAGGGGGATGCCGCCCGGCCGTAGGTCTCGGCCGCCGGCCGCCCGACGAGGTCGTCCTCGAAGAGACCGCGCACGCCGAGCGCGTACGCGTTGACCCGGACCAGGCGGAACTCGGGGTCGAGGACGTGCAGCCCGACGGAGGACTGGGTGAAGACGGCGTCCAGGACGGCCTCGTCAAGCGCCGCGAGGTCGCCGTCCGCCCGCCACACCCCCCAGGTGGGGCCCTCCGGACGGTCGGGGACCCCCGTGCGAGAAGCCGGCGGCCGTCCTCCGGAGCGGCTGCGAGGAACTCGGCGGCGGTTCGTCCCCGCGCGTCCGCCGCCCGGAGGTCGAGCAGGCGCTCAGCGGCCTCGCTCCAGCCCACCACCTGCCCCCTCGCCCCCCGTCGACCCGATGGGAGAAGACCCGGCTCAGCGCACGCGCCCCCGGGCCTTCAGGTGAGCGGCCGGGACCTCCGGGGCCGGCAGGGGGTCGCCGTCGTAGCCCTTGACGTCGCCGAAGCGGGCGCCCGTCGTCCAGTCCTCGCGCGCCTCGCGGATCTCCTCATCCGTGCGGCCCACGAAGTTCCACCACATGACGATCTCCTCCTCGAACGGTTCGCCGCCGAGGAGCATCAGTCCGGCGTCGGAGGCCGCGCGGAGGGGGAGCTCGGTGCGGCCGCAGCCGAGGTAGAGCATGGAGCCGGGCAGGACCGGGACGCCGTCGACGTGGACCTCGCCGGACATGGCGAGGACCGCGTACTCGAAGTCGGGGTCCAGGGGGAGGCGGGTCTCCGTGCCGGAGGTGAGCGCGAGGTCGGCGCCGATGATCGGGGTGTACGTCGTGCCGGGCGAGGCGGCGCCGTCGAGCTCGCCGAGGATCACGGTGGCCGTGAGGCCCGGGCTCGTGATCCGGGGGAGGTCGGCGTGGTGCTGGAAGTGCGGCTCCACATGACGGTGGGCGTCGGGGAGGGCCACCCAGAGCTGCGCGCCGTGGAGGAAGCGGGCGTGCTGCCGCGGGCTCTCCTCGGAGTGGGAGATGGCCCGGCCCGAGGTCATCAGGCCCAGCTCGCGCGGTCGGATGGTCTGGAGGCCGCCGGTGGAGTCCCGGTGCAGGACCTCGCCCTCGTGGAGCCAGCTGACGGTCTGGAGTCCCATGTGCGGGTGCGGCGGGACCTGCATGCCCGGTTCGTCGGCGATGTCGTCGGGGCCGTAGTGGTCGACGAACGCCCAGGCCCCGACCATCCGCCGGCCCAGGTTCGGGAGCAGTCGGCGGACCTCGGTCGACTCACCGAGCTGGACGTGACGGGGGCTGAGGAGTTCCCGTACCGGCTCGGCGACGACGAATCCGCGGCCGCCGCACACGGTCAGCGCGGCCTGACGATCAAGATTGCTCATGCTCAACCTGTTCCTGTCCGGAGACGGCAACCATTGTGGAATGTTCAACCATCTCGGTGTGTTGACGTGGTCGACCACCCCACAGGGTGGCAGATCCGGGCCTCGGGAAAGGGCGAGCAAGTGAGCGACACGTACTACGAGTTCGGAACGGCCGGCGAGCGCTGGGACCGCGCCCGGCTCTTCTTCGACGCGAAGGAGTACGGAACGGCCGTCCGCATCCTCACCGGGCTGGTCGCGGAGCACCCGGAGCAGACGGCCCAGCGGCTCCTTCTCGCCCGCGCCTACTACCACTCCGCCCAGCTCTCCCGGGCCGAGACCGAGCTGCGGGCGATCCTGGAGCGCGACCCGGTCGAGCACTACGCCCGACTGATGCTGGGCCGCACCCTGGAGCGCCTGGGGCGCGCAGACGAGGCCGCGCCGCACCTGCGGATGGCCGCCGCGATGGCGGGCGAGACACCGCCGGCCTGACGCGCTCCTGATACCCCCGTCCGGTATATTCGGCGGCCAGGAGGTCCTGGCCATGCGTACACACCGAGCGGAACGCCGCAGACGAGCAGAAGGTGCCCTGGCGCACCTTCTGCTCGTCGTCGTGCTCGCGCTCGGGGTGTTCCTGATGCACGCCGTCGGCCACCCCGAGGGGTCCGCCGGCGGCATGGGGACCGGCTCGGCGTCCGCCCACCACTCCGTCGCCCCGCACGGTGACGAGGGCGCCGACACCGACACCGACGCGGGGCACGAGCCGGGTTCGGGGATGGACATGACCACCCTGTGCGTGGCCGTCCTCGCCGGCTGGCTGTTCGCGGGGCTCGTCAGGGCCGCGCTCGGCCGCCGCCCCGACTGGCTCACCCTGCTGCTCGCGCGGCTGACGCCCGCGCTGGGGCCCCACGCACCCCCGCCCCTACCTCCCGACCTCGCCCAGCTGTCCGTCCTGCGGATCTAGGCCGTACCGCCACCGCGGGCGCCTCGCGCTGCCCGTGAACGCCTTCGGCCTGCCCATGTCCGTCTGTACGACCAGCACACGAGGTATCACCCATGCGTTCCTTCACCCATCGCACCGCCAGGACGTTCGCCCTTGTCGGCGCCGCCACCGCGACCGGGCTGCTGCTCACCGCCTGCGGCACGGACGACGGCAAGAGCGGAATGGACCACGGC
Organism: Streptomyces sp. CB02980; assembly: GCF_014451325.2. Lineage (GTDB taxonomy): Bacteria > Actinomycetota > Actinomycetes > Streptomycetales > Streptomycetaceae > Streptomyces. Next base: position 316,685 of record NZ_JACSCH020000002.1, read on the forward strand.
GGAGCGTCCGCCACGGCGTCCGCCTCCGCTTCCGCGTCCGGTTCCGCGCCGGCCACCCCGTCTGCCTCCGGTTCCGGTTCCGGTTCCGGTTCCGGTTCCGCCGACGTGACCGCCGCACCCGGCGCCTTCAACGACGCGGACGTCATGTTCGCCCAGATGATGATCCCCCACCACGAGCAGGCCCTGGAGATGGCGAAGCTCGCCGAGGGCCGCGCCGAGGACCCCGAGGTCAGGAAGCTGGTCACCGCGATCGAGCAGGCCCAGGACCCCGAGATCCAGAAGATGCGGGCCTGGCTCAAGGGCTGGGGCAAGCCCGAGTCCGCCGGTCACGGCGGCGGGGGCGGCCACGGCATGGCCGGGATGATGTCCGAGCAGGACATGAAGGACCTCTCCGCCGTCAAGGGCAAGGCCTTCGACCGCAAGTTCGCCGAGCTCATGATCGCCCACCACGACGGCGCCGTCGCCATGGCGAAGGACGAGCAGAAGAACGGCGCGAACCCCACCGCCAAGGCGCTCGCCGACGACGTCGTACGGACCCAGTCCGACGAGGTCGCCGCCCTGAAGAAGGTCCTCGACCGGCTCTGATCCGGTCCGGCTCCCCCTTCCCGTACACCCGGCACACGGCACACGGATACGTCCGCGCGCCACGGGCGGCCCGTCCCTCCTCGGGGCGGGCCGCCCCACCGCCGTACCCCTGCTCCCAGGCGAAAGAACGATGACGAAGCACTTCACCCGCCCGGCGGCCACCGCAGCCGCCCTCACCCTGTCCCTGGCCCTCGCCCTCGCCGCGTGTTCGACGTCCGGCGAGTCAGACGGCGAGTCGTCCGGCGGCAGGGCCCCCGGTGCCGGCTCCGCCGCGGCCCTCAGCCACATCCATGGGATCGGCCTGCGCGGCGACAGCCTCTACGTCGCCACCCACCAGGGCGTCTACACACCCGACGCCGACGGCTCCCCGATCCCCGTCGGCGACCGCCGGGACGACTTCATGGGCTTCACCGTCACGGCCGACGGCGACTTCCTCGCGAGCGGTCACCCGGCCCCGGGTGCCGACGGCCCCGCCGACCTCGGTCTCGTCGCCTCGACGGACTCCGGGCGCACCTGGCGGGAGAAGTCGCTCGCCGGAAAGGTCGACTTCCACGCCCTCGACACCGCGCGCGACTCCACCGTCTACGGCTACGACAGCGCGAACGGGCTCCTCCGGGTCAGCGCCGACGGCGTCACCTGGGACGACCGCGCTGCGCTGCGCGCCCTCGACATCGCCGTCTCCCCCGCCGATCCGGCGACGGTCCTCGCCTCCACCGAGTCCGGGGTGGCCCGCAGTACGGACGGCGGCAGGACCTTCGCGCCCGGTGCGGGCCGGGTCCTCGCGTACCTCTCGTGGGGCGCCCCCGACGCCCTCTTCGGCGTCGATCCCGACGGCGTCCTCTTCCGCGGTACGGGCGGGGGCGCCGGCTGGACCCGGGTCTCCACCGTGCCGGGCGGGGCCCCGCAGGCGCTCACGGTCGTGGACGCCCGCCGTCTGTTCGTCGCGACCGGGGACGGGGTGTACGCGTCACGGGACGCGGGCCGGACCTTCGAGCGCCGGATGGCGGTGAAGGCCGCGGGCGGCGGCCACTGACCGGCACCACCGCCCTGCGATCCCGACCCGGGACGGGCCCCGCCCGCCCGGGTCGTGCCGGCCGGCGCGCTCCCCGCTCAGCGCTCCACGACCACCTCGCCGCCCACCACGACCGTCTCCGCCACCGTGCCCGGGATCTCCTCCGGGGCGATGCGCAGGATGTCGCGGGAGAGCACGACGAAGTCGGCGAGCTTGCCGACGGTCAGCGAACCCCGCTCGTGCTCCAGGAAGTTGGCGTACGCCGAGCCCATCGTGTAGCCCTCGACCGCGGTCTCGACGTCGATCGTCTCCCCCGCCGTCCACGCCTCCCCGCCACCGGGCGGGCGGCGGGTCACGGCGGCGTGGATGCCGACCATGGGGTCCATCTCGGCGACGTTCCAGTCGCTGGAGAGGGCGAGGACGGCGCCCGCCTCGCTCAGGCTGCGCAGCGGCCAGGCCTTGTGCCAGCGGTCGGGGCCGACGTTCTCGGCCCAGTCCTGGCCCGGTCCCGCGATGTCCGGGGCGGCGTGCCGGGGCTGCATGCAGGCGACGACGCCGAGTTCGGCGAAGCGCGGGGTGTCGGCCGGGTCGAGGCACTCGACGTGGACGATCTGGTGACGGGCGTCGCGTGGCCCGTTGGCGGCGCGGGCCCGCTCGACGGAGTCGAGCACGGTCCGGATGCCCCGGTCGCCGGTGGCGTGGACGAAGCACTGGAAGCCGCGCGCGTCGAGCCGGGTGAGGAGCTCGGCGAACTCCTCGGGCGGGTAGAAGGTGTCGCCGCGGTGGTGGGCGCAGCCCGCGTACGGCTCCAGGAGGGCGGCCGTACGGGGTTCCACGACGTCGTCGATGTACAGCTTGAGCGGTCCGACCCGCAGCCGGTCGTCCGCGAACTCCTCGGCCACGGCCTGGAACTCGTCCAGGTCGGTGTCGGTCGTGCCGCGCGGGTGGAAGAGCGCGGCGACGATCCGGGAGCGCAGGCGGCCCTCGGCGCGGGCACGCTGGAAGAGGGCGAGGTCGTCGAGGGAGTTCTGGGGTTCGACGACGGTGGTGATGCCGAAGCCGATGGCGTCGTCGAGGCTCTTGGCGAGCCGGCCGTACTGCCGGTCCGGCGCGGCCCACGGGACGCCGAGCTCGCGGAGGGCGCGGTGACCGTCCCGGGAGAGCCCCTTGACGGCGAAGTCCTTGACGAATCCGGTGGGTTCGCCGGTCGCCGGGTCGGTGACGGCCCGCCCGAAGGGGAGGTCGGTGTGGTCGCGGTCGACGCCGAGCCTGCGGAGGGCGGCGGTGTTGAGCCAGGCGGTGTGGACGTCGTAGCTGAGGACGAGGGCGGGGGTGTCGCCGGTGGCCGGGTCGAGGTCGGCGGCGGTGGGCATGCGCCCGTCGGGGACGGCGGAGTAGTCGAAGGCCTCGGCCTCGATCCACTCTGCGCCGGGGTGCGCGGCGTGCCAGGCGCGGATGCGGTCGTGGATCGCGTCGAGGGTGCGGGCGCCGGCGAGCTGGACGCAGGCGTCGTCGGAGCCGAGGCGGACATGGTTGTGGGCGTCGACGAAGCCGGGCAGGACGAGCCGTCCGCCGGCGTCGAGAACCCGGGTGCCGGGCCCGGCCCAGGCGCGGGCCTCCGCGTCGGAGCCGATCCAGACGATCCTGCCGTCACGGACGGCGAGGGCCTCGGCCTCGGGGAGCGCGGGGTCCACGGTGTGGATCCGCGCGCCGGTGAGGAGGAGGTCGGCGGGGAAGAGGCCGGGGGAAGAGGCGGCGGTCGGAGCGGGGGCGGAGGACGGGGTGGTGGTGCCGTTCATGCGGGGTGACTCCGTGACGTACGTACGAGGGGTGTTCAGTCGGTTCCGGGGCGCCCGGGCTCAGGGATGTACCGGTGCGACCGTCCGGCGCGCGAGGAGCACGTACACGAGCGCCGAGACTCCCGCGCCGAGCAGCGTGAGGTTCGCGCCGCCGAGGGGGGCGACGAGCGGGCCGGTCCACAGCTCGGAGTCGCAGGTCAGCGCCGAGAAGAGCAGGCCCGCGAGGAGCGCGATCAGGCCGGGCGGGTGCCAGCCGGAGCGGTACCAGTAGGCGCCGCCGGTGCTCGCGTGCAGTCCGGCGGAGTCGTACGTGCAGCGGCGGAGCACCATGTCGGCGAGGAAGACCCCGCCCCAGGGGGCGAAGACGATGATCAGGAGGGAGAGGAAGGAGAGGAGCGAGGTGGTGAAGTCGGTGAGGAAGAGGGCGCCGAGGGAGCCGGCGGCCGTCACGGCGGCGCTGATGACGATGGCGCGGGCCCGGGTCCAGGGGATGCCGAGGACCTGGAGGTTCAGGCTCGACGAGTAGAGCGTGATGATCGAGTTGGTGACGGACCCGCCGAGGACCAGGGCGAGGAAGAGCGGCTGGAACCAGCCGGGAAGCAGGCTCTCGGTCCCGGCGACGGCGTCGGTCATGTCCACCTGGGTCGCGGCGGCCACCCCGGCCACCCCCAGGGCGACGGAGGAGACGAAGCCGCCGAGGGCTCCGCTCCAGGTCACGGCCTTGAGGGAGGTCGTGCGGGGCAGGTAGCGGGTGTAGTCGGCGGGCATGGGGAGGTACGAGAAGGGGCCGGCGAGCATCACGACGAAGGCGAGGCTCCAGCCGGCGGCGCCGGGTGCGGCGGAGGGGGCGGAGGTGTCGGCGCCCGGCAGGACGAGGACGAGCAGGGCGGCGAACCCGACGGCGAGGACGTACGCCATCCAGCGTTCGGCGAACTGGACGGTGGCGTGGCCCCAGAGGGCGACGGCGAAGGTCAGCGCGAGGGTGACGCCGAGGGCGAGGGCGCGGGTGGTGGAGCCGCCGCTCCAGCCGAGGTCGGCGAAGAAGGCTTCGAGGGCGAGGGTGCCCACCACGGTGTTCACGATGGTGTAGCCGATGCTGACGATCCAGTTGAGCAGACCGGCCGGCCAGTTGCCGCGCAGGCCGAAGGCGGCGCGGGAGATGACGAGGGTGGCGGTGCCGGTGCGGACGCCGCTGAGGCCGGCGGCGCCGATGGCGAGGAAGGAGAGGCCGCCGATCACGACGACGGCGGTGGCCTGCCAGAAGGAGAGCCCGAAGGCGACGGCGAGGGCGCCGTTGATGACGTAGGTGAAGGTGAGGTTCGAGCCGAACCAGAGCCAGAAGACGTCCTTGGCGCTGCCGTGCCGTTCGGCGTCGGGGATGGGGTCGATCCCGTGCTCCTCGACCTGGAACACCTCGTCGCGGGCCGTGGTCGCCGTGGTTCCGGGCGCCGTCTCGTGTCCGAGCACACCGCACCTCCTGATCCTGAGCGTCGTCCTGGACGCTGCCGTGAACGCTGACTGAACGCCGTCTCGAACGCTGCCTTGAATGACGTTCTAAGTTATTGAATGGCATTCAAGATGTGCGATGGGTTCCGGCCGCGTCAAGACCTTCGAGGTTGCGATTAAGGTCGATCCAGCAGAGGCACCGGTGGATCGACGGAACGGGGACAGCGGCGGTGGCAGGGGCGGCACGACGGCGGGACGGGCACGTCACCCAGGAACGGATGCTGGAGGAGGCCATGACGGCGATCGCCGAGGACGGCCTCTCCTCGCTCACGATGTCGGCGCTCGCGGAGCGGCTCGGCACGAGCGGCGGCCACATCCTGTACTACTTCGGCAGCAAGGACCTGCTGCTGCTCGCGGCCCTCCGATGGAGCGAGGCCGCGCTGGCCGAGGAGCGCCGCGCGCTGCTCTCCCGGCGGATCACGGCCGAGCGCAAGCTCGACCGGTTCCTGCGGCTCTATCTGCCGCGCGGGCCGCGCGATCCGCGCTGGACCCTGTGGATCGAACTGTGGGCCCGCACCCCCGGCAACAGCGCGCTCGGCGAGGCCCAGGAAGAGCTGGACCGGGGGTGGCACGAGGACCTGGAGGCGCTCCTGGCGGCGGGCGTCGCGCGGCGTCGCTTCGCCCCGCTCGACGCCGGGGCGCGCGCCTCCGAACTCCTGGCCCTGCTCGACGGGTTGAGCACCCGGGTCGTCCTGAGCCAGGAGTCCGGCCGTGATCCGCGGCCCGCCCTGGAGGTGGCCCGGTCGGCGGTACGCGCGCTGATCACCCCGTATCCCTCCGGCACCGGCGACGTCCCGGACGGTACCGACAGCGAACCGAACGTCACCGGCAACGTCCCGGGCGGTGCCACGTCTTGACGGCTCGTCAGCCCCGGTAGGCCTCAAGGAGGCGCAGCCACGCCTCGCTCAGCGTCGGGTACGACGGTACGGCGTGCCACAGGCGGGCGATCGGGACCTCGCCGACGACCGCGACCGTCGCCGAGTGGACGAGCTCGCCGATGCCCGGGCCGACGAAGGACGCGCCGAGGATCACCTCGCGGTCGAGGTCGACGACCATCCGGGCGTGCCCCTGGTAGCCCTGGGCGTAGAGCCCGGCCCCGGCGACGTGGCTCATGTCGAGGTCCACGGCCCGGACCCGGTGGCCGGCCCGCTCCGCCTCGGCGAGCGAGAGCCCGACGGCGGCCGCCTCGGGGTCGCTGAACACCACCTGCGGTACGGCGGCGTGGTCGGCGGTGGCCGCGTGCGCGCCCCAACTCGACTCGTCCAGGGCTTCCGTGCCCTTCGCGCGGGCTGCGATCGCGGCGCCGGCGATCCGGGCCTGGTACTTGCCCTGGTGGGTCAGGAGCGCGCGGTGGTTGACGTCCCCGACGGCGTACAGCCAGTCGGTGCCGGTGACCTTGAGGCTGTCGTCGACGTCGAGCCAGGAGCCCGGCTTCAGGCCGACGTGCTCCAGGCCGATGTGCTCGGTGCGCGGGGCCCGGCCGGTCGCGAACAGCACCTGGTCGCCCTCGACGTGGTCGCCGCCCTCCAGGACCACGGTGACCGGTCCCGTGCCGCCGTCGCGTACGACCGCGGTGACCGAGACGCCGGTACGGATGTCCGCGCCGCGCGCGGTGAGGGCCGCGGCCACGTGCTCGCCGACGAAGGGCTCCATCCTGGGCAGCAGTCCCCCGCCCCGTACGAGCATCGTCACCTTCGACCCGAAGGCGTGCCAGGCGGTCGCCATCTCAACGCCGACGACTCCCCCGCCGACCACGATGAGCCGTCCCGGCACCCGGTCGGAGCTGGTCGCCTCGCGGCTGGTCCAGGGGCGCGCCCCGGACAGGCCGGGCAGATCGGGGAGGACGGCGCGGCTGCCGGTGCAGACGGCGACCGCGTGGCGGGCGGTGAGGACGTGACGCTCGCCCTCGGGGCCCGCGACCTCGACCCGGCGGGGCCCGAGGAGACGGCCGTGGCCCCGGAAGATCCGTACGCCGATCGAGTCGAGCCAGTCCACCTGGCCGTCGTCCGTCCAGTCGCCGACGACCTCGTCCCGGTGGGCGAAGACCTCAAGGGCGTCGAGCGGGCCGTAGACCGACTCGCGCAGGCCCGCCACCTTCCGGGCGTCGGAGCGGGCGATCACCGGACGCAGGAGGGCCTTGCTGGGCATACAGGCCCAGTACGAGCACTCGCCGCCGATCAGCTCGCTCTCGACGATCGCGGCACTGAGGCCGGCGGCCCGCACCCGGTCGACGACGTTCTCGCCCACGGGGCCGGCCCCCAGGACCACCACGTCGTACTCGTGCTCGTGCTCGCTGTCCACCGTTCGTGTCATGGCTGACAGTCTGGCTCAGCGGCGCGGAATAGCGCGGCTCGATACGCCGTTGTGCCGGGCGAGTCCCCAGGGGACCGTGAGGACACCGCCAGGAGATCCCCGAAAGGTAGGAACAATGAGCACCGTGGAGCTCACCAAGGACAACTTCGACGAGGTCGTGAGTGGGAACGATTTCGTCCTGATCGACTTCTGGGCTTCCTGGTGCGGTCCCTGCCGTCAGTTCGCCCCGGTCTACGACGCGGCCTCCAAGCGCCACGAGGACCTGGTGTTCGCCAAGGTGGACACCGAGGCGCAGCCGGAGCTGGCGGCGGCGTTCGAGATCCGCTCGATCCCGACGCTGATGATCGTCCGCGACAACGTGGCGATCTTCGCGCAGCCCGGTGCCCTGCCGGAAGCCGCGCTCGAGGACGTCATCGGCCAGGCACGGAAGCTGGACATGGACGAGGTCCGCAAGTCCGTCGAGGACGCCAAGCAGAAGTGATCCACCGCGAGGGGGGTACGGGAGTCGCTCCCGTACCCCTCTCGCGTGCTGTCCGGGCGCTCAGCGCTCCAGGACCAGGGCGAGGCCCTGGCCGACGCCGATGCAGAGGGCGGCGAGGCCGGTGCCCGAGCCGGCCGCCGCCAGCTGGTGGGCGACCGATCCGGCGAGGCGGGCGCCCGAGGCACCCAGCGGGTGACCGATGGCGACGGCTCCACCGCGAGGGTTCACGATCTCGGGGTCGAGTTCCGGCCATTCCGCGAGGCAGCCGAGCGACTGGGCCGCGAAGGCCTCGTTCAGCTCGAAGGTCCGCAGGTCGGAGAAGGATCGACCCGACTTCTCCAGGGCCCGCCGGACCGCCTCGACCGGGCCGAGACCGAAGAGCTGGGGCTCGATGCCGGTGACCGCGGACGTACGGATCCGGGCGAGCGGCTCCCGGCCGGTCTCGCGCAGCCCGTCCTCGTCGACGAGCAGCAGCGCGGCGGCGCCGTCGTTGAGCGGGGAGGAGTTGCCCGCCGTGACCGTGCCCCCCTCGGGGCGGAAGGAGGGCTTCAGCTTGGCGAGGGCCGCCATGGACGTGGAGTCGCGGATGCACTCGTCGCGGGCGAGCTCCACCCCCGGGTAGGGGACCACCTCGTCGTCGTACAGACCCTTCGCCCAGGCCTCGGCCGCCTTGCGGTGGCTGGCGAGCGCGAAGGCGTCCTGCTGCTCGCGCGTGATGCCGTGCTTGTCGGCGATCAGCTCCGCGCCCTCGCCGAGCGGGACCGTCCACTCGGCGGGCATGCGCGGGTTCGTCATGCGCCAGCCGAGGGTGGTGGAGTGCAGCTGCTGGTGGCCCGCCGGGAAGGCCCGCTCGGGCTTCTGCAGGACCCAGGGGGCGCGGGACATCGACTCGACACCGCCGGCGATCGCCACGGAGGCGTCGCCGAGGGCGATGGCGCGGGCCGCCTGGATGACGGCCTCGAGACCGGAGCCGCAGAGGCGGTTGACGGTGACGCCGGGCACGGAGACGGGCAGCCCGGCGAGCAGCACGGCCATCCGCGCGACGTCGCGGTTGTCCTCGCCGGCGCCGTTCGCGTCGCCGAAGTAGACGTCGTCGACGCGCGCCGGGTCGAGCGCGGGAGTACGGTCCACAAGGGCCCGGACGACATGCCCGGCGAGGTCGTCGGGACGTACCGGGGCGAGGGCGCCCCCGAACTTCCCGATCGGGGTGCGGACGGCGTCGACGATGTAGACGTCGCGGATGCTCATCGGTTCTCTCCCACGTGACCTTCGGAACGACTCTGTTCGCCTGGTGACAGGACTTTCGCCCTGAACACTCACGTCGTGGCGCGCGCAGAGTCTCTGCCCGTCGGGGCGCCCTGTCAACGGGCCCCTTCGGGACAGGACGCCCCAGGTCAGTCGCGTCCCGCCGGGCGGGCGAGGGCCGTGAGGCCGTAGTCGAGCTCGCGTCCGTCGACGAGCAGCGCCTCCACGGTGCGCGTCTCGGGGTCGATGTCGGCCCTGATGCCATGGCCCTCGTAGATCGGATAACCCGACTCGCCGTGCCGCCCGGTGGCCTCCACGACGGCGGTGCGCACGGCGCTGTCCGTCACGGCGGCGCCACCCCGGTCCTCGACGTGCGCGGGCACCAGCAGGATCTCGAAACGCTGCGGAACTGTGCTCATGAATCGACGCTAAGCGCTCGGCCGCCCGCCCGCCGGGCGGCCGGTCAGCTGGACTCGCGCCGGACGACCTGTGAGGCGAGGAGCGCGCGGGTGCGGGGCGGGACCTTCGGTTCCCGGACGGCCCGGTCGACCAGCTCCGCGAGTTCGCGTCCGAGCACCATGTCGATCCGCACGGTGCTGAGCCGGGGCCGCAGGAGCCGGCCGAGCAGCAGATCGTCCGCGCCGACGACGGCTACCTCCTCCGGCACGGCCAGGCCGGCGTCCTGGAGCGCCCGCATCAGGAGCATCGCGTACTCGTCGTTGTAGGCGAAGACGGCGTCGAGGCCGAGCTCCCGCCAGCGCGCCGCGAGCTCGTTCGCCGACTCCTCGTCGTACCGCAGCGGCAGGGGTACGACGGTGGCGTCGGTGCCGTGGACCGCGCGCCGCGCGCCGTCGAGGCGGGGGCCCGAGAACATGGCGAGGCCCGGCTCCTCGGGGATGACGACGCCGATCCGGCGGCGGCCGCTCTCCACGAGGTGGGCGGTGGCCACCTCGCCCACCCGTCCCTGGTCCATGACGAGGGCGTGGGTGCCCTCGACGCCCTGGGTGCCGAGGGTGATCACGGCCCGTGCCCCGGACCTCTTGAGGATCTCGACGCCCTGCCCGGTCAGCTGGACCTCGCCGAGCGAGACCACGGCCACCGGCCGGAGCTCGGCCCAGGCGCGGGCGGCCTCCTCGGCCTCCAGGCCGACGCTGCCGTACTGGACCACCGTGTAGTCGAGGCGCCGCAGGGCCCACTGGAACTCGTTGAAGAACTGGCTGTACAGCGGTCCGACCGGCACGTGGGAGGTCGGCAGCAGCACCATCCGGCTGTGGCCGGCCCGCAGGCTGCGGGCGGCCGCGTGCGGCACGTACCCCAGTTCCTCGGCCGCTTCGCGCACCCGGCGGCGGGTGGGCTCGCTGATGCGGACCGCGGAGGTGTTGTTCAGGACGTACGAGACGGTGGCCCGGGAGACGCCCGCGAGACGGGCGACATCGGCGCTGGTCGGGACCGCGCGCCCGGTGGGGCGTTCGGGGGTGTGTTCGGTTGGCTGACTCATCGCTTCGGCATCTTTCCAGAACAATCCGGCCCAGGGTCTGGCGGATGGCCGGAAACGGGTGCTACACAATGCTCACACGTGTCACTGACACGTGTAACTAACTCGTTCGATCCGCTTCTCGCCCCTCGTCGGGCGATCTCCCCAGGAGGGCACCGTGGCCCTTTCCTCCCCCGGCTCCACCACCTCGGGCACCGGCGATCCGGGTCCCGGCTCCGCCGCGGCCGGCCGGCCGACCCGCGGGCTGCTGACCCTGCTCCTCGCCGGGAACACCGCGATGTACGCCCTGTACATCGGCGTCCCCGGGCTGCTCCTCGCGCTCCAGATCGAGGAGATCGACCCGGCCGACAAGGTGGCCAACTTCGGTCTCGTCTCCGGCATATCCGCGATCTTCGCCACCGTCTTCAATCCGGTGGCGGGCGCGCTGTCGGACCGCTCGGGCCGCCGCAACCCGTGGATCCTCGCCGGCGGTCTGCTCGTGCTGCCCGTGATGCTGCTCCTCGGCAGCGTCCACACGATCCTGCTCGTGACCATCGCCTGGTGTCTCGGCCAGGCCGTCATGAACATCTACCAGGCGGCCCTGACCTCCGTGGTGCCCGACCGGATCCCCATGGCCGCCCGGGGCAAGGCCTCGGCGGCCGTCGGCCTCGGCCTCCCCGTCGGCTCGACGATCGGCGCCCTGGTCGGCGCCGCCTTCTCCGAGGACTACCGCACCGGCTATCTCGTCTTCGGGGCGATCGTCGCGGCCACCTCCGTGCTGTTCACGAGCTGCGCGCGGGAGCAGCGCATGCCCGCGAAGGCCCCGCTGCCGGTGAAGGAGCAGCTCGCGGCCTTCGGCAGCGCGCTCAAGGACCATGACTTCCGCTGGGCCTTCATCGGCCGCGCCCTGCTGGTCCTGGGCTATTTCGCGGTGGCCGGGTTCCAGCTGTACATCCTCAAGGACCACACCGAGCTGCCCGCCGGGCTGAGCCCCGAGGAGGCGGTGGCGATCCTCATGCCGCTCAACGCGGTCGCGATGGTGGTCTCCACCGTGCTGGGCGGCTGGCTGTCGGACCGCTTCGACCGGCGCAAGCTCTTCGTGGGCGCCTCCGCCGCGCTGGCCGCCGTCGCCCTGCTCATCCCGGCCGTCTCGACGAGCTGGACCGCCATGCTGGCGTTCTCCGCGGTCAACGGCCTCGGCTTCGGCTGCTACATGGCCGTCGACACCGCACTGGTGACCATGGTGCTGCCGAAGGCCGAGGACGCCGCCCGTGACATGGGTGTCCTCAACGTCGCCAACGCGGGGCCGCAGATCGTCGCCCCCTTCGTGGCCTCGCTCGTCGTCTCGCTCAGTGGCGGGTACACGGCGCTGTTCTTGATCGCCGCCGTACTGTCGGTACTCGGCGCGCTCGCCGTGCGCCCCATCCGCAGCGTGCGCTGACCCCGGTCGGCGCCCGCCCGGCACCGTCAGAGAGGCCGCACCGTGCGTCTGCACACCACCACTTGGGGTTCGGGCGACCGGATCGCCCTGCTCGTCCATGGCCTCATGGCCGACCACCGGACCTGGCGGCGGGTCGGCCCGGCGCTCGCGGAGCGCGGCTACCGGGTGATCGCGGTGGACCTGCGGGGGCACGGGGCGAGCGGGCGGGCCGCGGGCCCGGAGGCGTACCGTCCGGTGGACCACGCCGACGACCTGGTCGAATCCCTGCCCTCCGGGGCGGAGTTGGCGATCGGCCACTCGCTCGGCGGGCTCGTGCTCGGCCGGGCGGTGGAGCGCCTGGCGCCGGCCCGGGCGGTGTACTCCGACCCGGCCTGGCACCTGGCGGCCGGCCCCTGCGGCTACCGGGCCGAGCTCTTCGTCCGGGGCAGGTCGATGACCCGGGAGCAGATCAAGGGGTTCAACCCGCACTGGCCGGACGAGGACGTCGACGTGGAGATGGCGTCGGTGCGGGACTGGGACGAGCGGACGGCGCACGGCCTCACGGCGTTCGTGGGCGCCGACATGTGGCCGGTCCGGCCCGTGGTGCCCTCCCTCGTCACCCTCGCCGATCCGAGCGCGTTGGTGCGGCCGGAGCACGCCCGGATGCTGACGGACCGGGGATTCACCGTCCGTACGGTGGAGAAGGCGGGTCACACGATCCACCGGGACGACTTCGACGGGTTCATGTCCGCGCTGGACGACTGGATCTGACGTACCGTTCAGCCATGGACGACGCGTCGATGGACTCCTCGATGGTGGGACTGCTCGGCCGGGTGACCGGCACCGTCGGGCCCGGTCTCGTCGGTGAGGTGATCGTCCGGATCCGGGGCGGTGCCGAGCACTTCCTCGCCCATCCGGCCTCCCCGAAGGAACGGATCGACGTCGGAACGGTGGTGATGGTCATGGAACATCTCCCTCCACGCACCGTCTATGTCACAGCCGCGTACGACAGTTGACGCAACCGTTGAGCGGCGCCGGTCACAGGCGCACACTCCCTTCACCGGATCCGCACCGGCTCCGGTGAAGGGGGACCATGTCCATGGGCATCGGCATTCTCGCGGGCGCCGTCGTCGGCGCCTTCGCCGTTCTCGTCATCGTCTTCAAGATGATGTGGCGCGTCGCGGAACCCAACGAGGCGCTGATCATCTCCGGTTCCAACCACAAGAACGAGGGCCTCGGCGCGGGTATGGGGTTCCGCATCGTCACCGGGCGCGGCACGCTCGTCCTGCCGGGTGTGCAGGCGGTGCGCAAGCTCTCGCTCGACCTCAACGAGACCCAGCTGTCCGTCGAGTGCGTCACCCACCAGGGCATTCCGCTGAAGGTCCAGGGTGTGGTGATCTTCAAGGTCGGTGACGACTTCGTGTCGATCGCCAACGCCGCACGCCGCTTCCTCGACCAGCAGAAGCTGATGAGCGAGCGGGTGCACATCGTCTTCGCCGGTCATCTCCGCGCCATCGTCGGCGGGTTGACCGTGGAGGACATGATCCGTGACCGGGAGAAGCTGACCGGGCAGGCGCGTTCGGCCTGTGGCACGGAGATGGAGAAGCTCGGTCTGATCGTCGACTCCCTGCAGATCCACGAGATCGAGGACCCGACCGGATACATCAAGAACCTGGCCGCCCCACACGCGGCCGCCGTCCAGCGGGACGCGCGGATCGCGCAGGCGGAGGCCAACCGGCGGGCGACCGAGGCCGAGCAGCAGGCCGCGGCACGGATGTCGGAGGCGACCCGCGACAGCGAGATCCTCCAGGCGGGCTACCAGGCCGAGCGGGACCAGGCGTCCGCGACGGCCCGGCAGGCCGGTCCGCTGGCGGAGGCGGCCTCGCGCCAGGAGGTCGTCGTCCAGGAGACCCGGGTCGCGGAGCTGGAGGGACACCGTAAGGAGCAGCAGCTCCAGGCGGAGGTCCGCAAGCCGGCCGACGCGATGGCGTACGAGACCCGGACGCTGGCCGCGGCCGAGCGTGACGCCCGGATCTCGGCGGCCGAGGCCGATGCGAAGGAGACCGAGCTGGCGAGCGCGGCCAAGGCGACGGCGACCCGGCTCACCGGTGAGGCGGAGGCGGCGGCGCAGCACGCCAAGGGGCTCGCGATCGCGGAGGCGACCAGGGCGAAGGGCCTGGCGGAGGCCGAGTCGATCAAGGCCCGTGCGGCGGCGCTCGCGGAGAACCAGGAGGCCGTGGTCGCGCAGCAGCTGGCCGAGAAGTGGCCGGAGATCGTCTCCGCGGGCGCCTCGGCGTTCGGGAACGTGGACCAGATGGTGCTGCTCAACGGCGCCGACGGCATGGCGGACGTGTTCGCCAAGGCGCTGACCATGGGCGGGACCGGTCTGGGTCTGGCCCGGCAGCTGCTCTCCACGATGAACCCGGCCGCCCAGGAACGGCTGGGCGTGGGAGTGGCTCCGGCGCCGCGGGCGCCGGAGGAGAGCGTCGAGATCAGGGTCGGCGACGGGGAGTAGCCGACATCGGGCAGGAGGGACACGGGCCGGGGCCCGGTGCCGTGACGGCGCCGGGCCCCGGCCTCGTACCCCCGTCGGCTCCCCGCCTCGCTCCGTGCTCGCTCGGCCCGTTCGGCCCGACCGGCTCGGCTCGGTCGCGGCCGAACTCATGCGGGGCCGAACTCGCTGGTGGCCACCCTCAGTTGTGGCCGAACTTCCGTTCCTTGCGGTGCGAGGCGTGCTCCACCAGGGGCATCGACGTCTCGCTCTTGGGAGCCGCCGAGGTCTGTTCCTTCGTGGTCGCCTCGGTGCGGTGCTCATGGCCGCCGGTACGGGCTCCCCGGTTCGTCCGGGTCTGTTTCTTGCCCACGATCGTGCCTCCCGTGACGGGTGTCGGACGGTGGTCCGTATCCCCTCAGCCTCGCACGGGGGTGCGGGCCCCGCATGTCAGGCGGCGGCCCCGACGACCCGGGCGAAGGCGGCCAGGGTCGGTGTGCCCGGGGCGCGGTCCAGGACGGCGAAGACGATCTCCTCGAAGTGGCCGGCGAAGCGGCCGCCCCCGGTGAGCAGCGCCGTGAAGGCGCCGGCGACCTGTTCGGGGTCGTTCTGGAAGACGCCGCAGCCCCAGGCGCCGAGCACGAGCCGCCGGTAGCCGGCCGCGGCGGCCGTCTCCAGGACCCGCTCGGCGCGGGACGCGAGGGCGCCCGGCAGGCGGTCGACGAGGTCGGGGGTGCGGCGGCGGACGACGCCGGCGTTGGGCGCGGGCGAGGTGAGGAAGCCGACGGTGAAGGGCTCGGCGAGGAGGGCGCCGCGGTCGTCGCGGAAGACCGGTACGCGGGGCGAGTGGATGACCCGGTCGGTGTAGAGGACGTCGCGGTCCTCGCGATGGTGAGCGTAGTAGTCGGGGGCGCGGAGCAGGGTGGCGTGGAGGGCGGAGGAGCGGCAGAGCGCCTCCTCCTGGGCCTGGGCGCCGTTGAGGTAGCCGCCGCCGGGGTTGCGGGCGGAGGCGAAGTTCAGGACGGCCACGGGGCGGGTCGCGTCGGCGGCGGTCATCCGCCGGGCGGCGGCCAGGCTGCTCTCGCCGGTGACGTCGAGGGTGGGCGTCCGGTCGGTGTCGGGGGTGACGGTGACGGGCTCGGGGCCGTGGAGTCGCGTTCCGGCCAGGGCGGCGGCGAGGTCCTCGGCGACGGAGACGGTGCGGCCGTCGGGGGCCTGGTAGTGGCCCGCGGCAACGATCTCCTCGGTCTGCCGCGCGATCGCGCGCAGTCGTGCACTCATGGCCTCAGGATGATCGTTTCGTCCCGGCCGGGACAACGGAATTTCCCAGGATCCGGCCGGGTCCCGACAGGACCTGTCCCCGGCGGTTTCCGGCCGGGTGGGGGCGCAGGAGGCGCGTTCGGCGGGTTCGGGGCGCTCTTGCACGCCGCTCGGTGGTGGCTTTAGGTGGAAGCAGAACTTCCCGGGGCCGGTCCCGACGACCGGCCTGACGACCAGGAGGTGTACGGATGTCGTCCAGCGGCATACGGAGCGGCGAACCCCCTCTCGCCGAGGCGGAGGCGGAGGAACTGCTTCGATGTATCTGCTTCAAGACCGGCCCGCCCCGCACCGTGGGGGTGGAGCTGGAATGGCTCGTGCACGAGCTGCGTGACCCCCGGCTCCCCGTCCGCCCGCCGAGGCTCGCGGCGGCCCTCGACACCGTACGGTCCCTGCCGCTGGTGTCGTCCCTGACCTTCGAACCCGGCGGGCAGCTGGAGCTCAGCTCGCGTCCGGCCGGTTCGCTCATGGAATGTCTCGACTCCCTCGCCGCCGATCTCCGGGCGGTACGGTCGGCGCTCGGACCGCTCGGCCTCACCCTCAGCGGCTACGGGGTGGACCCCTGGCACTCGCCGCGCGGCCGGGTGCTCCACGAGCCGCGGTACGACGCCATGGAGGCCGCGCTGGACCGCACCGGCCCCGCCGGCCGGGCGATGATGTGCGACTCGGCGTCGGTGCAGATCTGCCTGGACGCGGGCCTTGAGGAGCCGGGGCCGCTCGGCTACCACCGGCGCTGGCAGCTCGCCCATCTCCTCGGTGCGGTACTGGTGGCGGCCTTCGCCAACTCCCCGCTGCACGAGGGACGTCGCACCGGCTGGCGCTCGACGCGGCAGGCGCTGTGGGCGGACCTCGACCCCCGGCGGACCCTCGCCCCCCTGCCGGACGGGGAGCCGCGCGCCGAGTACGCGGCCCACGTCCTGGACACCCCGGTGATGTGCGTACGGGCCGACGAGGGGCCGTGGGCCGTGCCGGAGGGGATGACCTTCCGCGACTGGCTGCGCTCGGGCCTGCCCCGGCCGGCCGACGCCGACGACCTGCGATACCACATGACGACGCTCTTCCCGCCGGTGCGGCCGCGCGGCCATCTGGAGCTGCGGATGGTCGACGCGCAGCCGGGCCCGGACGGGTGGATGGTGCCGGTGGCCGTGACGACGGCGGTGTTCGACGACCCGGCGGCGGCGGAGACCGTGTACCGGGCGGTGAAGCCCCTCGCGGAGCGGGCCGGCTACGCCCCCGCCCCGCGCAACCCGCTCTGGCTGGCGGCGGCCCGTGACGGCCTGACCGACCCCGAGCTGCACGCCACCGCCCTCGCCGTGTTCGCCGCGGCCCTCGATGCGCTGCCCCGGATCGGGGCGAGCAAGGAGGTGCGGCAGGCCGTCGCCGCCTTCCACGAGCGGTACGTGATCCCCGGGAGCTGCCCGGCCGACGACCTGGAGGTGCTGACGTCATGACGGAGACCCGGACCGAGCTGGGCCCCGATGCCCTGCGCCGGCACGCCCTGGACGCCCTGACCGCCGCGCGGGCCCGTTCGGAGCTGCTCACCTCCTGTGTCGAGGACGGTGAACTCACCGCCCAGCACTCCCCCTTGATGTCTCCGCTGGTCTGGGACCTGGCACACATCGGCAACCAGGAGGAGTTGTGGCTGTGGCGGGCCGTCGGCGGGCAGGAGGCGCTGCGGCCCGAGATCGACTCGCTCTACGACGCCTTCGAGCACCCGAGGTCCGCCCGCCCCTCGCTGCCGCTGCTCGCGCCGGGCGAGGCCCGGAGCTACGCGGCGGACGTACGGCTGCGCGTCCTCGACGTGCTGGAGCGCGCCGAGTTCGACGAGCGTCCGCTGCTCCGCGCCGCCTTCGCCTTCGGTCTCGTCGCCCAGCACGAACAGCAGCACGACGAGACGATGCTGATCACCCATCAGCTGCGGAAGGGCCCCGCGGCGCTGACCGCTCCCCCGCCGCCGCCCCTGCGGAGCGGCCCGCTTCCCACCGAAGTCCTCGTCCCCGGTGGTCCGTTCACCATGGGGACCTCGGAGGAGCCGTGGGCGCTGGACAACGAGCGTCCGGCGCACATCCGGGTCGTGCCCGCCTTCCACATCGACACCGTGCCGGTCACCAACGGCGCCTATCTGGCCTTCATGGCCGACGGCGGGTACACGGACCAGCGCTGGTGGCGGCCCGAGGGCTGGGCGCAGATCAGGGAGCACGGCATCGCGGCCCCGCTGTTCTGGCGCCGGGACGGTGCCCAGTGGCTGCGCCGCCGGTTCGGGGTGACCGAGCCGGTGCCGGAGGACGAGCCGGTCCTGCACGTGAGCTGGTACGAGGCGGACGCCTACGCGCGCTGGGCGGGCCGGCGACTGCCGACCGAGGCCGAGTGGGAGAAGGCGGCCCGGTACGACCCGGACTCCGGGCGCTCGCGCCGCTATCCGTGGGGTGACGCCGATCCGGGTCCCGAGCACGCCAACCTCGGGCAGCGGCACCTGCGGCCGGCCGCCGCGGGCAGCTATCCGGAGGGCGCGTCGCCGCTCGGCGTACGGCAGTTGATCGGTGACGTGTGGGAGTGGACGGCGAGCGACTTCCTGCCGTACCCGGGCTTCACCGTGTTCCCGTACAAGGAGTACTCGGAGGTGTTCTTCGGCCCCGACCACAAGGTGCTGCGCGGCGGCTCCTTCGCCGTCGACCCGGTCGCCTGCCGGGGCACCTTCCGCAACTGGGACCTGCCGGTGCGCCGCCAGATCTTCTCCGGCTTCCGTACGGCCCGCAGCGCGGAGCTCGACTGATGTGCCGTCACATCGCCTACGTGGGCGAGCCGGTGGCGCTGGGAGAGCTGCTCGTCCGGCCGGAACACGCCCTGCTGCGCCAGTCCTGGGAGCCCCGTACACAGACCAGCGGTGTGGTGAACGCCGACGGGTTCGGGGTGGGCTGGTACGCCGAAGGCGATCCGGTGCCGGCCCGGTACCGGCGCTCCGGCCCCATCTGGGGCGACCTCTCCTTCGCGGACCTGGCCCGGGTGGTGCGCTCCCGTGCGCTGCTCGCCGCGGTCCGCGGGGCGACCCTGCCGGGCGCCGACGGGGAGGCCGCCGCGGCGCCGTTCGCCGCCGGGCCCTGGCTGTTCAGCCACAACGGCGCCGTCCGGGGCTGGCCGGGCTCGCTCGCGCCGCTCGCCGCGACCCTCCCGGCCGGCGAGCTGCTCGGGCTCGAGGCGCGGACCGACTCGGCGCTGCTCTGGGCACTCGTCCTGCACCGGCTGCGGTCCGGCGACGCGCCGGGCCCCGCCCTGGCCGACACGGTGCGGGAGGTCGCCGAGGCGGCCCCCGGCTCCGGTCTCACCCTGCTGCTCACCGACGGGTCGCTGATCGCCGCGACCGCCTGGGAGAACAGCCTCTGCTATCTGACGGGTCCCGACCGGGTGGTCGTGGCCTCCGAACCGTACGACGACGATCCGCGCTGGCGGGAGGTCCCCGGGCACACGCTCGTGACCGCCACCCGCGCCGACGTCACCCTCACCCCGCTCAAGGAGCCCTCCGCGTGAGCCCGTTCCAGCTGACCCGTACCCTCGCCCCGGACGCCGCCGGCGCCGATCTGCGCGCCGACGTCCTCCACGGGCTCAACCGCTCCCCCAAGGAGCTGCCGCCCAAGTGGTTCTACGACGCCCGGGGCAGCGAGCTCTTCGAGGAGATCACCCGGCTGCCCGAGTACTACCCGACCCGGGCCGAGCGGGAGATCCTGAAGGCGCGGGCGCCGGAGATCGCCGCCGCGACCGGGGCCAGGACCCTGGTGGAGCTGGGCTCCGGCTCCTCGGAGAAGACCCGGTTCCTGATCGACGCGCTGCTGCCCGGCCTGGACGGCTATGTGCCGGTGGACGTGAGCGAGTCGGCGCTGACCGGGGCCGCGGAATCGCTGCTCGCCGAGCGGCCGGGGCTGCACGTGCACGCCCTGGTCGCCGACTTCACCCGGGGGCTCGCGCTGCCCGGGACGCCGGGGCCGCGCCTGGTGGCCTTCCTCGGCGGCACCATCGGCAATCTGCTGCCCGGCGAGCGGCGGACCTTCCTCCGCTCCGTACGGGCGATGCTCACGCCGGGCGACGCGCTGCTGCTCGGCACGGACCTGGTGAAGGACGAGTCGACGCTCGTCGCCGCGTACGACGACTCGGCCGGGGTGACGGCCGCCTTCAACAAGAACGTGCTCGTGGTGATCGACCGGGAGCTGAGCGCGGACTTCGACCCGGACGCCTTCGACCACGTGGCGGTGTGGGACCACGAGCGGGAGTGGATCGAGATGCGGCTGCGGGCCCGCCGCGCGCTGACCGTGAAGATCCCGGAACTGGATCTCGTGGTGCCGTTCGCGGCGGGCGAGGAGATGCGGACGGAGGTGTCCGCGAAGTTCCGTCAGGCGGGCGTCCGGGCCGAGCTCGCGGAGGCGGACCTCGAGCTCGACCGCTGGTGGACCGACAGCGAGGGCAGGTTCGCGCTGTCGCTGGCGACGGCCCGCTGAGCGGCGGCCGCCAGGGCACGGCGGTCCGGGTACAGGGCTCCGGGGAGGGGCTCCCGGAGCCGGACGACGGCGGTGAGCCGGCGTGCGGAGACGACCCGCCACAGTGAGGAGCCGAGCGGGTCGGCCCCGACGTACGCGGCGGCGTCCGTGGGCCGGTAGTCGAGCCGTATCGGCTGCACGGCGCAACCGGCGTCGAGGGCGGCCTGGAACGCGGCCGGGCGGAACCGGCCGCGTTCCCGTCCGCACCAGGTCGAGCCCTCGGGGAAGACGACCACACGGCCGCCGCCCGCGAGCACGCCGGACATGGTCCGTACCGTGCCGGGCAGGGCCATGATCCCTTCCCGGTCGATGAAGAGGGTGCCGCCGAGCGCGGCGAGCGTGCCGAGGACGGGCCAGCGTCGCACCTCCGACTTGGCGACCGTGCGGCCGGGCAGGACGGCGGCGATCAGCGGTATGTCGAGCCAGGAGACGTGGTTGGCGACGACGAGGAGCGGGCCGCCGGCCGGGGCGGCCGGTCCCTCGTACCGGACGTGGACGCCGAAGGCGCGGACCACCACCCGCATCCAGTACCGCACGAGGGCGAGCCGGGTGGCGGCCGGCAGGAGGCCGGCCGGCGGGGCGAGGAGGAGGCCGAGGAGGACGGTGCCGAGTCCGGCGATCAGCCGGACCACGGCCCGGACGACCCCGGCCGGGTCCGCGTCGGCGCCGCTCCGACGGTGGGCGGACTCGGGATGGGCGGCGCAGTGGCCCGGGGTGCAGGGCGCCGTGGGGAGCCACGGCGAGAGGGCCGTGGTCCCGTTCACCGTGCCGGGGCGAGCGAGAGGAAGTGGTTGAGGTAGCGCGGGTTGGTCCGGCGCAGCGAGAGCAGGACGTAGAGGTCGGCGACGCCGAAGTCGGGGTCGTGCGCGGGGGCGCCGCAGACCCAGGCGCCGAGCCGGAGGTAGCCCCGGAGCAGCGGCGGCAGCTCGGTGCGGCCCTCGGGTCGGGTGATGCCCTCGGGGCTCCAGAGCTTGTGCGGGGTGACCCAGTACTCCTCCTGGGCGAGGTGCTTGGCCTTGACCGTGTCCCAGGTGGCGGCGGCGAGGGTGCCGCCGTCGGCGAGGGGGAGGGAGCAGCAGCCGGCGAGCCAGTTGTGGCCGGTGTTCGTCATGTAGCGGGCGAGCCCGGCCCAGATGAGGGCGATGACGGCGCCGTTGCGGTGGGCGGGGTGGACGCAGGAGCGCCCGACCTCGACCAGGTCGTGCCGGATCGGGGCGAGCCGGGTGAGGTCGAACTCGCTCTCGGAGTAGAGGCGCCCGGCGACGGCGGCCCGGTCGGGCGGCAGGATGCGGTAGGTGCCGACGATCTCGCCGGTGGTCTCCTCCCGTACGAGGAGGTGGTCGCAGTACGCGTCGAAGGCGTCGATGTCGAGGCCGGGCTCCGGCCCGTCGAGCTGGGCGCCGAGTTCGCCGGCGAAGACCTGGTGGCGCAGCCGCTGGGCGGCGCGGACGTCCTCCTGGTCGCGGGCGAGTCCGACGAGGTAGCGGGGGGTGGGCTCCTCGGCCGGGGTCGGCGGCGCCGCCTGCTCGACGAGGGCCCGGGGTTCGGGCTGCCCGACGAGCGGCTGGGGCTGGGCGGGGACGCCGAGCGGCTGGGCGGGGACGGCGAGCGTGGGGGTCGGTGCGGCCATGTCGGGCTCCTCCGGCGTACGGAAGGGGAAGGGGCGGCGCCGGACCGTGTGAGCGGTGGCCCGGCTCCTTACTTCTTCCGTGACCGGCTGGATTCGACATGACCGTCCGGAGGCCCGCGGGTGTGGAGGCGCTGAATGCTATTCGGCGAGGGTGTCCGTGATCTCGGCCGAGGCCAGCTTGGCGGCCTTCAGCGGGTCCTCGCCCTGGAGGACGGCCGTCATGTAGGGCTTGATGGGGTTGTCGGCCTCGACGTTGGCCCACTGCGCGGAGTTGGGGGTGGCGCGGCCGCGCGCGGCGCCCCTGGCCATGACGGCGGTGGCCTCCTGGCCGGCGACGACGGAGGCGAGGCCCTTCTTGTTGGGCACGTAGCCCATGGTGCGGGCGAGGTCGGTCTGCCACTTCTCGCCGGCGAGCGCCTTGACGACGTCGAGGGCGGCGCCGCGCTGGGGTGCGTTCTCCGGGATGATGAGGTCGGATCCGCCGGTGAAGACCGCGCAGGGCTGGCCCTCCTTGGCGCCGGGTATCGGGAAGTAGCCGAGCTTGTCCT
Source organism: Streptomyces sp. CB02980 (assembly GCF_014451325.2). GTDB lineage: Bacteria > Actinomycetota > Actinomycetes > Streptomycetales > Streptomycetaceae > Streptomyces. The sequence continues at coordinate 339,032 of NZ_JACSCH020000002.1, forward strand.
TGAGGGCCGGGTTGGCCTTGAGGATCGCGGCGACGGCGCTGGGCGCGGCGATGAGCTGGGCCACGTCCCCCTTGGCGAAGACGTCGGCCTGCGGCGGGTTCTGCTCGTCCGCGTCCTTGGGGCCGGAGCCGAGGGACTGGAGTTCCTTGTAGTAGGCCATGCCGCGCCGGGCCGCCGCGCTCTCGAGGGCGCCGGTCCACTCGCCGCCCCTGTCGGTGGCGAGTTCGCCGCCCTCGTCCCAGATGAATCCGGCGAGGGTGTACCAGTCCTGGCCGGCGAGGTAGATGCCCTGGGAGCCCTTGCTGTTGAGCTTCTCGGTGTCGGCGAGCCACTGGGCGCGGTTGGCCGGCGGCTTGTCGATGCCGGCGTCGGCGAACAGGTCCTTGTTGTAGATGACGATGCGGTTCGCCGCGTACCAGGGGATGCCGTACTGGGATCCGCCGATGCTGCCGGGCTCGGCGAGACCGGGCAGCCAGTCCTCGCTGCCGAGGTCGCGGACCGACTCCAGGGTGAGGTCGAAGAGCTTCTCGGTGTCGGCGTACTGGGCGACCTGGGTGTTGCCGACCTCGATGACGTCGGGTCCGCCGGGGCCTTGGATGGCCTCGGTGACCTTCTTCCCGATGCCGGTCCAGTCCTGGATGGTGACCTGGAGTTCGACGCCGTCGTGCTCCTCCTCGTACGCCTCGGTGAAGCGGTTGAGGAAGTCCTCGCTGACGCTTTCCCGCATGAGCCAGATGTTGACGGTCTTCGTCCCGCCGCCGCCCGGGAGCATCCCGCAGCCGGCGAGGGCGAGCGCTGTGGCGGCTGCCAGGGGGCAGGCCAAATGGCGGTTCTTCACGTAGGTCACCTTCTGCGGTTCAGCACAGGGTCGTGCGGCATGGGGGGCTGACCCGACATGGGGGGACCGAACGGGGTGTTCGCGCGGGTATGTGGCCTGGATTCTGGTCTGGACCAACGGGATGGTCAAGTCCTTGACCATCCCGTTCCGCACCGCGAGCGCACCATGCGTTCCGTTACCTCAGGTAACTCCCCATCAGTGGCCTTTGATCCGCTGTGCGCCGGAGAAGAAGCACGACAAAGCCCCCGAGCGACGCCACTGAGGCATCGTCGGGAGCTTCGGACCGGGGGTTCGACCGCGGCGAAGGGCAGGCCCTAGGTGGGCTCGTCCAGGCGGAAGCCGACCTTCATGCCCACCTGGAAGTGGGCGACCTGCCCGTCCTCGACGTGACCGCGGATCTCGGTGACCTCGAACCAGTCGACCGAGCGCAGCGTTTCGCAGGCGCGGGTGATCCCGTTCCGGATGGCGGTGTCGACGCCCTCCGAGGACGACCCGACGATCTCCGTGACGCGGTAGACGTGATCTCCCATGGCGGCCTCTCCTTCGCGTTCCGACTCCATCCACACTGCACGGAACCGGAGACGGCCGCGAGTCGAGCCGGACCACGCTCCCGCGTCGCAGCGGCGTCACATCCGCGTCACATCGGCCGGGAATGCAGCCGGACCGGCCCCTCGGGCCACCGGCTTCCCTTCCGGAGCGGGAACCACATCGTCCGCAGGGGCATCGTCGCCGGGCCGTCGGGCTGCTCCACCTCCACCTCGCCGGCCACCTCGTTCCAGCCGAGCCGCACGTAGAGGCCGGAGACGTCCGGTCGGCAGAACAGCAGCGCGAACTCGGGCCCCAGCGTTCGCGCATGCTCAAGGGCTCCGCCCACCACCTGCGCGGCGAGCCCGCGGCCCCGCTGGTCCGGGGCGACGGCGACCCCGCCGAGGCCCACCACGTCCATCCGGCTCCCGCCGACCGACAGGGGCAGCACGAGGAGCCCCGCGTGGGCGAGGAGCCGGCCGTCCGCCCTGATCCCGAAGTGGTGCTCCTTGGGCAGCCAGACCAGACCCCACGCATCCACCCCGAACGGGTCAGCGGCGTCCCCGAGGATCTCGGACCGGTCGTAGGCCTCCAGCCGCGCCACCGCCGGTGCCGCGGTGAACCGCTCCGCGCCCATCAGGTCCGGCCCTCCTTCTCCTGTGCGTCCCTCAGTTCCTCCGACGGGGTCGCCCACCGGGCGCGTACGACGGGGAAGCCGGCCTCCTCGGCCGCGTCGCAGACCAGCATGTCGTCGTCGACGAGCATCCTGATCGTGCGGCCGGCGCCCAGCCGCCGCAGGATCTCCACCTTGGTCACCCGGGCCGGGCGGAAGTCCCGGTTGCGGCGCATGTGGATCGGCCCCTCCGGGAGCCCCTGCGCGGCCAGCCAGGCCAGGGTGTCCCTGCGGCAGCGCTCCGGGCGTCCGGTCAGGTAGACGACGTCGCACTCCTCGGCCGCCTCGCGGCACAGCGCGATCCCCTCGTCCAGCGGCGGATCGTCGGGCGCCGCCGCGAAGAAGGCGTCCCAGTCCTTGGGGCGCCGCTCCAGGAAGCGCTGACGGTGGGCGGTCGCGGCGAGCGTGTTGTCCAGGTCGAAGACGGCCAGGGGCCGGTGGTTGTCGGCTGTCACGCGGCCCAGCCTAGAAGGTGGACGCGGGCGGCACCCCGCCGCTGTGGATCAAGGGCGCGATACGGGAATCCCTCCCCGTCCCGAACGTTGAACCCCTTGTGAGCACCTTTCCCGGCGACATCCGCTTCTCCGTCCTCGACCGCTCCCGCACCCGGGAGGGCGAGGACGCCCCCCAGGCGCTGCGCGACACCGTGCGCCTCGCCCGGGAGGTGGAGGCCCTCGGCTACCACCGCTTCTGGGTGTCGGAGCACCACAGCGTGCCCGGGGTCGCCGGTTCCGCGCCCACGATCCTCGCGGCCGCCGTGGCCGCCGCCACGACGGGCATCCGGGTCGGTACGGGCGGGGTGATGCTCCCCAACCACCAACCCCTGGTCGTGGCCGAGCAGTTCGGCGTCCTGGAGGCCCTCTTCCCCGGCCGGATCGACATGGGTGTCGGCCGCTCGGTCGGCTTCACCGACGGCATCCGCCGAGCGCTCGGGCGGGACAAGGACGACGCCGACCGCTTCGGGGAGCAGCTCGGCGAGCTGCTCGGCTGGTTCACCGGCGAGCAGACCGCCCACCCGCAGGTGCACGCCCGGCCCGCCGAGGGGCTGCGGGTGCCGCCCTTCGTCCTGGCGACCGGCGAGGGCGCGTCGATCGCGGCCGCGGCCGGACTGCCGCTGGTCATCGGCGACCTCCGGGGCCGGGACCGGCTGCTCGCCGCCGTCGAGACGTACCGCTCCGCGTTCCGTCCCTCCTCGTGGTCCGCCGAGCCGTACGTGGTGGTCGCCGGGACGGTCGCGGTGGCGGGGACGGAGGCGGAGGCCCGCCGGCTGCTGATGCCGGAGGCCTGGTCGCTCGCCCACTCCCGGACGCGGGGCGTGTTCCCGCCGCTCGTCGCGCCCGAGGCGATCGAGGCGCTCACGATGACGGAGAAGCAGCGCGGTTTCTACGAGTCGGGTCTGAGTGGCCATGTGCACGGCACGGAGGAGCAGGTGGCCGAGGCGCTGGAGGCGGCGGTGAAGGAGACCGGGGCGCAGGAGGTCCTGGTCACCACGAGCACGTACGACAGGGCGGCGCTGAGCGAGTCGTACCGGAGGCTCGCGAAGGCGGTCGGCCTCGCCCCGGGGGCGCAGCGGTCGCTCGCGGTCTGACGTCCCCGGCGCTCGCGGCGCCTCCGCGGGGCGCCGCCGCCCGGGCAGCTCCGTGGGGCGCCGCCGCCCGGCAGCTCCGTGCGGCGGCTCCGTGCGGCGGCTCCGTCCGACGTCGCCGCGCTGCTGCCCGACACCCTGACCAGGCCGGAAGCGGCCCCAGGGATAAAATCACGTTATGCCCGAAAGCCACCATGATCCGTACGTCCGTGTCCGCGGCGCCCGTGAGCACAACCTCGCCGGAGTCGACGTCGACATCCCCCGCGACGCGCTCGTCGTCTTCACCGGTGTCTCCGGATCCGGCAAGTCGTCCCTGGCCTTCGGCACGATCTACGCGGAGGCCCAGCGGCGCTACTTCGAGTCGGTGGCGCCGTACGCGCGGCGGCTGATCCATCAGGTGGGGGCGCCCGCGGTCGGTGAGATCACGGGGCTCCCGCCGGCGGTCTCCCTGGAGCAGCGCCGGTCCTCCCCGAACGCCCGCTCCTCCGTCGGTACGGTCACCACCCTCTCCAACTCCCTCCGCATGCTGTTCTCCCGGGCGGGCCGCTATCCGGAGGGCGCGGAGCGACTCGACTCCGACGCCTTCTCCCCCAACACGGCGGCGGGCGCATGCCCTTCGTGTCACGGTCTCGGCCTCCTCCACGACACGAGCGAGGAACTCCTCGTGCCCGAGCCCGAGCTGTCGATCCGTCAGGGTGCCATCGCCGCCTGGCCGGGTGCCTGGCAGGGGAAGAACCTGCGGGACGTCCTCGACACGCTCGGCTACGACGTCGACCGGCCATGGCGCGAGCTCGACGCGAAGGACCGGGAGTGGATCCTCTTCACGGACGAGCAGCCGGTCGTCACGGTCCATCCGGTACGGGACGCCGACCGCATCCAACGCCCCTACCAGGGCACGTACATGAGTGCCCGGCGCTACGTCCTGCGGACCTTCTCGGACTCGAAGAGCCCGACGCTGCGGGCGAAGGCCGAGCGCTTCCTCACCAGCGCTCCCTGCCCGGTCTGCGGCGGCGGGCGGCTGCGGCCGGAGGCGCTCGCGGTGACGTTCGCCGGCCGGACCATCGCCGACCTGGCGTCGCTGCCGCTGACGGCGCTGGCCGGACTCCTCTCCACCACGGCGGCGGAGGACGGGGAGACCGCGCGCGTCCTGACCGGGGACCTCGTCGCCCGGATCGCGACCGTGACCGAGCTGGGCCTCGGCTATCTCAGTCTGGACCGGGCCACCCCCACCCTCTCCAACGGCGAGCTCCAGCGGCTGCGGCTCGCCACCCAGCTGCGCTCGGGGCTCTTCGGTGTGGTGTACGTCCTGGACGAGCCCTCCGCCGGCCTGCACCCTGCCGACACGGAGGCGCTGCTCGTGGTGCTCGACCGGCTCAAGGCCGCCGGGAACTCCGTCTTCGTCGTCGAGCACCATCTCGACGTGGTCCGGCACGCCGACTGGCTCGTGGACGTCGGGCCGCTCGCCGGGGTGCACGGGGGGCGGGTCCTCCACAGCGGGCCGCCGGGCGAACTCGTGGACGTCGAGGCGTCCGCGACCCGCCGTTTCCTCTTCGACCGGGAGCCCGGACCCGCGCGGGAGGTGCGCGCACCGGCCGGGTGGCTGCGGACGGGGCCGGTGTCCCGGCACAATCTGCGGTCGGTCGACGCGGCCTTCCCCGTCGGCGTGCTGACGGCGGTCACCGGTGTCTCGGGCTCGGGGAAGTCGACGCTCGTGGGCGCGCTCACCGAGGAACTCTCCGGTGTCGGCCGTCTGGTGACGGTTGATCAGCGGCCGATCGGGCGCACCCCGCGCTCCAACCTGGCCACGTACACGGGCCTGTTCGACGTGGTGCGCAAGCTGTTCACGGAGACCGAGGAGGCGCGGGGGCGCGGCTACAGGGCGGGCCGCTTCTCCTTCAACGTTCCCGGTGGCCGGTGCGAGACCTGCCAGGGCGAGGGTTTCGTCTCCGTCGAGCTGCTCTTCCTGCCCAGCACGTACGCGCCCTGCCCCGACTGCCACGGCGCCCGCTACAACCCCGAGACCCTCCAGGTGCGGCTGCGGGGCCTCACCATCGCCGAGGTCCTCGATCTCACCGTCGAGTCCGCCGCCGTGTTCTTCGAGGACACGCCCGCCGCCGCACGGAGCCTGCGCACCCTGCTCGACGTGGGCCTCGGCTATCTGCGGCTCGGGCAGCCCGCGACGGAGCTGTCCGGGGGCGAGGCGCAGCGCATCAAGCTCGCGTCCGAGCTCCAGCGGCCGCACCGCTCCCCCACGCTGTACGTCCTGGACGAGCCGACGACGGGCCTGCACCCGGCGGACGTCGAGGTCCTGATGCGGCAGCTCCACGGCCTCGTGGACGCCGGTCACTCGGTGATCGTCGTCGAGCACGACATGGACGTGGTCGCCACCGCGGACTGGGTGGTCGACCTCGGTCCGGGCGGCGGCGACGAGGGCGGCCGGATCGTGGCCGCGGGCCCTCCGGACCGGGTGGCGCGGGCGGCGGAGAGCCGCACCGCGCCGTATCTGCTCCGGGCCCTGGGGCCCGCCGGACGTGGCTGAGGTCCGTCCGACGGGGCCAGGCCCACGGAGCCGAGGCCCGGTCCTGCGGGGTCAGGCCGCCGTGTCGAACGTGTAGTGGCGGGTGTGGTCCAGCATGTCCGCCGGGGTCACGTCGTTCCACGGGCGCATGGTGTCGCCGAGGTCGACGACGTTCGCGGTGCCCGCGGCCGGCAGGTACGGGGACCTGGGGTGGCGGGCCTGCCAGTCGGCCCACAGCTTGTCGATGAAGGCGTGGTGCAGCCAGAACACGGGGTCGTTCGGGGAGACCCCGGTGCCCATCTGGCCGCCGACCCAGACGTGGACGCGGTTGTGGAGGTTCACCCCGCGCCACCCTTCGAGGTGGTTGCGGAAGCCGTCCGACGAGCTGTTCCACGGGGCCGTGTCGTACGTCTCCATGGCGAGGACGGAGTCGACCTCGGCGCGGGTGGGGAGCTGGCGGCCGCCCGCGCCGAGGTCGCGCCGCAGGTAGTCGCGGCCGTCGACGCGGACGGTGACCGTCCAGCGGTTGCCGCTGCGGGCGAACGGGCCGTCGAGCACCTGGCCGTCGCGGGCGCGCCCGGTGCCGCCGAGGAAGTCGGGCGCCCACAGCGAGGAGCGGGAGGTGCGGTCGGCCGTCCAGTCCCAGTAGGGGAGGTTGACGGTCGGGTCGACGGACTGCAGCGCCTGCTCGAACTCTATGAGGAAGCGCCGGTGCCAGGGCAGGAACGACGGCGAGCGGTGGCCGACGCGGTCGCCGTTGTCGGTGTCGCTCATGATGAAGGCGTTGTGTGTGGTGACGAAGGTGTCGTACCGCCCGGAGCGCTTGAGCTCCAGGACGGCGTTGACGAAGCGCCGCTTCTCGTCGGCGGTGAGGGAGGCCTGGTTCTTGCGTACGGTCATGACGGGTGCCGCTCCTGGATCGATCAGCCGAGGGTGAGGGGTACGAGCGGGGCGCCCTGGAGTTCGCGGACGGCCGCGCGGGCCAGCGACTTGGGCGTGGCGACGGGCTCGTAGTGGTTGATCACGCTGATCCAGGTGCCGTCGGCGTTCTGCATGACGTGCAGTTCCTCGCCGTCGATCGTCACGGAGTAGCCCCCTCCGTGGTGTCCCCCGTGGTGGCCTCCGCCGTGCGCGGGCCCGCCCTGGATGCGGCGGCCCTGGTAGACCTCGTCGAAGGACGCCGGGGCCGGGCCGGCCGCGGGAGCGGCGGCTCGGGGACCGTCGGCGACGGCGGAACCGGCCAGGGCGAGGCCCGCGGCGGCCCCCGCGGCCCCGGCCGCGACGCCGAGTACCCGGCGGCGGGTGATGCTGGACATGAAACCCCCAAATGGTCTGTGCGACCGGGGGTTTGGTCATATGCCCCCGGCAGTGCTCATCAGTACCCGGGGGTGGGCGCGGGGCGGAAATCGCCGGAAGCCGGTTGGCTGCGATGTGGACAACTTGCCATGAAATGTACAGGGTTGAACGGAGTTGATCTTGCTGTTCGCGCGGTCGACAGCACCCCGAAGCGAAGATCTTACGGAGAAAGTGATCATTTCGTGAATGATCTTTCGCTTCGGGGTGCGCCGTGTGGCGGAGCCCACGCCCCGAGACTGTCCTGATCCGGACTCCGCCGCCCGGTACGCTCTCTCGCACACGAGACCGGGGGACGGGGACGACGTGGCATTGCGGGACAACGACCCACGCCGGATCGGTGGGTACGAGCTCCACGACCGGCTGGGTGCCGGCGGGATGGGAACCGTCTACCTGGCACAGGCCGACTCGGGGCGGCCCGTCGCGTTGAAGATCGTGCACGAACAGTTCGCCGCCGACTCGGAGTTCCGTACCCGCTTCCGCCAGGAGATTCGGGCGGCGCGCCGGGTCAGCGGCGCGTTCACCGCCCCCGTGGTCGCCGCCGACCCCGACGCGGAGCGGCCCTGGATGGCGACGGCCTTCGTCCCCGGGCGCACCCTCCGCGACCGGGTCGAGTCCGAAGGACCGCTCACCGGAGCGGAGTTGCGCCTCCTCGCGGTGGGCCTGGTCGAGGCGCTCCGCGAGCTGCACCAGGTGCGGGTGATCCACCGTGACCTCAAGCCCGACAACGTCCTGCTCACGGACGACGGCCCCCGGGTCATCGACTTCGGCATCTCCCGCGCGCCCGATCACCGCACCATGACGATCACCGGCCGCATCCTCGGCACACCTCCGTACATGTCCCCGGAACAGCTCTCCGCCCCGCACCGGGTGACCCCGGCGACGGACGTCTTCTCCCTGGGCGCGGTCCTCTGCTACGCGACGACGGGCAGGGGCCCGTTCGACGGCGGAAGCCCGTACATGACGGCGTACAACGTGGTCCACGAGCCGCCGGAGGTGGCGGAACTCTCCGGGACCGTCCGCGAGATCGTCCAGTGGTGCCTGGCGAAGGAACCGGCGGAACGTCCGGGCCCCGACGACCTGCTGACGGCGTTCCGCACGGTGCCGGAGAACGAGTGGGGCCGCCGCCCGGCGGCTCCCGCCGCGCCCTCGCGTCAACCGGCCGCGACCACCGCCCCCACGGACCGCTCACGAGCCCCTCGGAGGCCGCTGCTGGTGGCCCTCGCCACGGCGGTGGCCCTGACGGTGGGGACGGGCGCGTACATGGCGTGGCCGGAGGGTGGTGCCGGAGCCGGCGCGGGCAGCGGTGCGCGGACCCCGTCCGCCCCCACGAGGAGCGCGGCCGAACCGGACGTGCCGTCGGCCGCCGCGCTCACGGCCCCGACGGTGTACCGCCCCGTGGCCGGTGGCGACGGAGCCGCTCCGCACGCCTACGCCGACGCGCCCGAGCGCCGGCCGAAGGGCTGGCGGCCCTGGACGGCGGGGGCCGATCTCGGTCAGTGCGTCTTCGCCGACGCCTCGCTCGTCTGTCTCTCCGCCACCGGGGGGACCGGGCCGAGACGGGTCGTCCGGCTGGACGCGGCGACCGGGCGGGAGCTCTGGTCCGTACGGGCGGAGGTGAACGGCGGGGAGTCGCCCGCCGTGGTGGACGGCGTGGTCGTCGTCCCGGCACCACGGGCACTGAAGGGCTTACGGCTCACCGACGGTTCCGCTCGCTGGACGCTCCGAACGAAGGAGAAGCCGCTCCATCTCACCGGCGACGCCACCCGTGCCTACGCGTCCCTGGTCGACGGCACCCTGCTCGCCGTGGACGCCCGGACCGGACACCGGAGGTGGGAACGCTCCGTCCCTCACGCCCTGTTCGGCGGGAGTCTCCTCCGGGTCGACGCCTTCGCCGTGCACGTGGTCTCGGCGAAGGACGCGGCGGGGGCCGACGCCTTCAGCGGCGAGCGAGTCTCCTCGTTCGCCGCGACGGACGGCAGGCCGCTCTACACGACGCGCCTCACCGAGCCCTGCGATCCGGTCCAGTTCTCCGTGGTGATGCTCAAGGGCCCGCGCGGCACCTTCCTGTGCCGCATCTCCTCTCCGGAGGGCGAGGAGCCCGGCTTCCTCCTCAACTCCCCGGCTCGCGGGCCCGACACCGGGTTCGGCAACCGGCTGGCGAACGTCTCACTGCGTTCCCTGACCGTCTCCGACGGCCATGTGTTCGCCCGCGCCGACTCCCAGCGGCCCGACGACGACTTCGCCGAGATCGACCCCGAGCTGCTGGGCGGCCCCGTCTGGCAGCTTCCGCTGGGCATGCGGTGTGACACGGACGACCCCGCGCCCGTCGTGACCGGCCAGCGGGCCTACGTGCTCTGCGGGGCCCGCGGTGCCGTCGTGGACCTGACCCGGCATACGGTGGCGAGCCGCTTCACGCTTCCTCCGGGTTCGGCGCGCGCCGGAGGAGAGGCGTGGAACCTCCTGGTCGCCGGGGGCCTGGTCTTCGTCCTGACGGAGCAGGGCTGGGTCTCCGTCGACCCCTACGCCGCGCCCCTGTGACCCCGCCTCCTAGCCCTTCACCTTCCGCTGCGCCCGCAGCCATTCCCGGTTCATCGCCGCGATCGACGGCAGCGGGATGCCCTTCGGGCAGGCCGTCGCGCACTCGCCCGTCAGGGTGCAGCCGCCGAAGCCCTCGGCGTCCATCTGGGCCACCATGTCGAGGACCCGGGTCTCGCGTTCCGGGGAGCCCTGGGGCAGCACGTTCAGGTGGTTGACCTTGGCGGAGGTGAAGAGCATGGCCGAGCCGTTGGGGCAGGCCGCCACGCAGGCGCCGCAGCCGATGCACTCGGCGTGCTCGAAGGCGGAGTCCGCGTCCGCCTTGGGGACGGGGGTCGCGTGGGCCTCGGGGGCCGAGCCGGTGGGTGCGGAGATGTAGCCGCCGGCCTGGATGACCCGGTCGAAGGCGGAGCGGTCGACGACCAGGTCCTTGACGACGGGGAAGGCGGAGGCCCGCCAGGGCTCGACGTCGATGGTGTCGCCGTCGTCGAACGACCGCATGTGGAGCTGGCAGGTCGTGGTCCGCTCCGGTCCGTGCGCGTCGCCGTTGATGACGAGGCTGCACGCGCCGCAGATCCCCTCGCGGCAGTCGTGGTCGAAGGCCACCGGGTCCTCGCCGCGCAGGATGAGGTCCTCGTTGAGGGTGTCGAGCATCTCCAGGAACGACATGTCGGCGGAGATTCCGTCCACGTCGTAGGTGGACATCGCGCCGGGGGCGCCGGCGTTCTGCTGGCGCCAGACGCGCAGGGTGAGCCTCATGCGTAGCTCCGCTGGGTGGGGTGGACGTACTCGAAGGTGAGGTCCTCCTTGTGGAGGACGGGGGCCGTGCCGGTGCCGCCGAACTCCCAGGCCGCCGCGTACGCGAACTCCTCGTCATGGCGGGCGGCTTCGCCGTCGGGCGTCTGGGACTCCTCGCGGAAGTGGCCGCCGCAGGACTCGGCGCGGTGGAGCGCGTCGAGGCACATGAGCTCGGCGAGTTCCAGGTAGTCGACGACGCGGTTGGCCTTCTCGAGGGACTGGTTGAACTCCTGGCCCGTGCCGGGGACCTTGATCCGGCTCCAGAACTCCTCGCGGATCTCCGGGATGCGTGCCAGCGCGGTCCGCAGGCCCGCTTCCGTACGGGCCATCCCGCAGTACTCCCACATGAGTTCGCCGAGTTCGCGGTGGAAGGAGTCGGGGGTGCGGTCGCCGTCGACGGCGAGGAGCAGGTTCAGCCGGTCCTCGGTCTCGGCGAGCACCTCCTTCACGGCCGGGTGGTCGTCGGTGACGGGCTCCGTGTGGGGGTGCCGGGCGAGGTAGTCGTTGATGGTGGCCGGGAGGACGAAGTAGCCGTCGGCGAGGCCCTGCATGAGGGCGGAGGCGCCGAGCCGGTTGGCCCCGTGGTCGGAGAAGTTGGCCTCGCCGATGGCGAAGAGCCCGGGGACGGTGGTCTGGAGGTCGTAGTCGACCCAGAGTCCGCCCATCGTGTAGTGGACGGCGGGGTAGATCCGCATGGGGACCTCGTACGGGTTCTCAGCGGTGATCCGCGCGTACATGTCGAAGAGGTTGCCGTACTTCTCCTCGACGGCGGCCCGGCCCATGCGGCGGATCGCGTCGGCGAAGTCGAGGTAGACGCCCTGCCCGCCGGGGCCGACGCCGCGGCCCTCGTCGCAGACGTTCTTCGCGGCGCGGGAGGCGATGTCACGCGGGACGAGGTTGCCGAAGGAGGGGTAGATCCGCTCCAGGTAGTAGTCGCGCTCGTCCTCGGGGATGTCGGCCGCGGCACGGGTGTCGCCCTTGGCCTTGGGGACCCAGATGCGGCCGTCGTTGCGGAGCGACTCGCTCATCAGGGTCAGCTTGGACTGATGGTCGCCGGTGCGCGGGATGCAGGTGGGGTGGATCTGGGTGAAGCAGGGGTTGGCGAAGTACGCGCCGCGCCGGTGGGCCCGCCAGACGGCGGTGGCGTTGGAGTTCATGGCGTTCGTCGACAGGTAGAAGACGTTGCCGTAGCCGCCGCTGGCGAGGACCACCGCGTCCGCGTAGTGGGTGGAGATCTCGCCGGTGATCAGGTCGCGGGCGACGATGCCGCGGGCGCGCCCGTCGACGACGACCAGGTCGAGCATCTCCGTACGGGCGTGCATCTCGACGTTTCCGGCGGCGATCTGCCGGGACAGCGCCTGGTAGGCGCCGAGCAGGAGCTGCTGGCCGGTCTGGCCGCGGGCGTAGAAGGTGCGGGAGACCTGGACGCCGCCGAAGGAGCGGGTGTCGAGGAGTCCGCCGTACTCGCGGGCGAAGGGGACGCCCTGGGCGACGCACTGGTCGATGATCTCGACGGAGATCTGGGCGAGCCGGTGGACGTTGGACTCGCGGGCGCGGAAGTCGCCGCCCTTGACGGTGTCGTAGAAGAGACGGTGGACCGAGTCGCCGTCGTTGCGGTAGTTCTTGGCCGCGTTGATGCCGCCCTGGGCGGCGATGGAGTGGGCCCGGCGCGGGGAGTCCTGGAAGCAGAACTGGACGACGTGGTAGCCCTGTTCGGCGAGGGTGGCGCCGGCCGAGCCGCCGGCCAGACCGGTACCGACCACGATGATGCGGTGCTTGCGCCGGTTGGCGGGGTTGACCAGCTTGGCCTGGAAGCGGCGGGTGTCCCAGCGTTCGGCGACGGGTCCTGTGGGGGCCTTGGCGTCGGTGATCGGCTCACCGGTGGCGTAGGCCGCGAATTCGGTGGAGGTCATGGATCAGCTCACCACTCCGGTCATGACGCCGACGGGGACGGAGATGAAACCCGCGGTCAGGACGAGCGCGAGGGTGTCGGCGAGGCCTCGCAGAAGGCGCTCGCGGCGGGCGCTGCCGACGCCGAGGGTCTGGGCGGCGCTCCAGAAGCCGTGCCGGACGTGGAGGCCGACGGCGAGCATGGCGACGATGTAGACGACGTTGCCGTACCAGGTGGAGAAGGTGTCGACGACGTTCTGGTAGGGCTTGCCCTCCTCGAAGCCGCCGGGGTGGACGGTGCCGGTGGTCAGGTCGAGGACGTGCCAGACGATGAAGAGGGCGAGGATGATCCCGCCCCAGCGCATGGTGCGGGTGGCGTACGAGGAGCGCTTGCGGCGGTGGACGTACGCGGTGGGGCGAGCCTTCACGTCACGGCGGCTCAGCTGGTACGCGGAGACGGCGTGGGCGACGACGGCGGCGAGGAGCACGATCCGGACGAGCCAGAGGGCCCAGTGGTGGTGCAGCACCGGGGCGCCCATGACCCGCAGCCAGTGGCCGTAGGCGTTGAACTCCTCGGGGCCGAAGAAGACCTTCAGGTTGCCGGCGACATGGGCGACGAGATAGCCGAGCATGAGCAGCCCGCTGACTGCCATGACCGTCTTCTTGCCGAGGGTCGATGACAGGAATCCGCGTGACGGTGTGGGGGACGGCGGGCGGCCCGTCGTCCGGTCCCTCGTGGGTGCCAGAGCCATGCTCATGACGCTAGGGCCGAAGTGCCCGAGAGGTCCAAGACATGGTCCGGCTGATCTCGATAGGCTTGCCCTATGAATGTCGCCTACCCTGGTGACCATGCAGTTCCAGCAGCTCCTCTACTTCGTCGCCGTGGCCGAGACCCGTCACTTCACCCGGGCCGCCGAGCGCGTCCATGTCTCGCAGCCCTCGCTCTCCCAGCAGATCAAGGCCCTGGAACAGGAGTTGGGCGCCGAGCTGTTCAGCCGAGCCCGGGGGAACATCGCACTCACCGACGCGGGCGAGGCCCTGCTGCCGCTCGCGCGCCGGATCCTCGCCGACACGGAGACGGCCCGTATCGAGGTGCAGGAGCTGGCCCAGCTGAAGCGGGGCCGGGTGCGGCTCGGCGCGACGCCGAGCCTGTGCACCGGGCTGCTGCCGGACGTGCTGCGCGCCTTCCACGACCTGCACCCGGGGATCGAGCTCCTCATCGAGGAGGGCGGCTCGCACGATCTCGTACGGGAGCTGGCCCGCGGGGCCCTCGACCTGGCGCTGGTGGTGCTGCCGCTGCCGAGTCCGTCACCGGCCCTGACGACGGTGGAGCTGCTCCGGGAGGACCTGGTGGTCGTCTCCTCGGCGTCGGCTCCGGCGCCGCGCCGCCCGGTGCGGATCACCGACCTGCGGGACCAGCCGCTCGTGATGTTCCGGCACGGCTACGACCTGCGGGAACTGACCGTGGCGGCCTGCCGGGCGGAGGGCTTCGAGCCGACGTTCACGGTCGAGGGCGGTGAGCTGGACGCGGTCCTCGGGTTCGTACGGGCCGGGCTCGGGCTCGCGGTCGTCCCCGCGATGGTGGCGGCGCGGGCGGGCCGGGACCTCCGCGTGACCGCCCTGGCCCGGCCGGGCCTGCGGCGGACCATCGCCCTGGCGCACCGCAGCGACGTCGCACCGCCGAGGGCGGCGCGGGAGCTCCAGCGGATGCTGCTGGCCTCGCGGCGGGGCGGCCCGGACCGGGCTGTGAGTACCGTCTGAGGGGCCGCCGGCCGACCCCCGCCGCGCCTCCCGCACCCCGACCCCCGGCCCTCCACCCGCGCCCCCGTCGCTCCTCCCCCGCCCCGGTAAATCCGCGTGCGACGGACCGCCGGCGGCTGCGAGCATGCCTCCATGGTCCACGCTCTCGAACACCTGGTCGTCCGGCACACCCACCGTCTCCCCTCCCCCACCGGTCCGGCCGGGGACGGGGCCGCCGCCACGCGCAGGTTCGACGCGGCCCTGATGACCGCCGGGTTCAAGCTGTCGGGCGAACTGGTCGAGCGCCTGTCGGGGCTGGCCGGGCCGACGGTCGTCGAGACCGCCGTCCGCACCCTCGTGACCGTCCGTGAACTCGTCGGCGACCACGTCCGGCACAACGTGTACTTCGTCGACTTCCCGGACAACGTGCCGGACACGCTCGACTTCTGGAGGTGGTGCGTGGCCGAGGCGCTCGCCGACGACGACACCCGCGCCCGTACCGTCGAGCAGCTGAGCGCCGGCGTTCTCGACCTGCTGACCCTCCCGTCGTACGGCCGCTACCAGCACACGTACGAGGAGATGCTCGCCGTCCACGACGAGCTGATCGCTTCGGCCGGCGACCGGCTGACGGTGCTGCACCTCGGCGCGGACGCGGAGACCGAGGTCACCTCCCTCTATCTGGCCCTGGCCGGCAGCACGACCCCGCTCGGCGAGGAGCATCTGCGTGATCTGGCCCTGCTCGCCGAGCAGTGCGCGGACGGCCCCCAGCCCGAGACGATCACGGTCCGGGAGAACCGCGCCGTCGTCAACCACGCCCGGCTGCGGGTGGGCGCCACGCCGCTGCTCGACACCGTGACCGACGTCCTGCGGCTGGCCTGCGCCCTCGCGGACGGCGATGTCACCCTGCGCGAGCCCACCCGTTTCCGCGCGCTCTCCCGTCCGCACCGCCGCGCCCTGCTCGCGGGGCTTGACGCGGTCGTGGCCGCGTCCCCGGCGAAGCTGTCGGACGTGTCCGCGCACCGGGAGGCGTGGAAGCGCCTCGGGGAGCGCCTGCACCCCCACGAGTACCCGCACTGGCCGCACGCCGCCGCGGTGTTCGCCGTCGCCCGGGGCGAGCGGAGGGCGCCGTCGTTCGACAGCCGCGTGGAGGAGCTGCTCGCGCGGGGCGATGTCGCGGGCGCGGCGGAGCTGCTGGCCGCGCACGCGCCGGGGCGGCTGTTCCGCGCCCTGGACCGGCTGCTGCGCGTCGCGGCGGACGGCAAGGAGCGGGAGGCGGTCCTCGCGGCCGTCGAGCGGGCCGCTCCGGAGGTGTCGGGCCGGGTCGTCCTGTCCGTGCGCGAGCACGTCCAGAACCGCGCGGGCGCGGACGGCGGTGCGCGCAGGGTGTTCGTGAACCGGGAGGGCTCGGCCTGGGTCGCCGACGACACGCGTCCGCCGCTTGAGGACACCGACCGCGAGCGGCTCGTCGCGGTGCTCGACGCCGAGACCCGGCGCCGACTCCCCTCTTCTGGGCACCTGTTGATCGACCCGGACGTCCTGGACGTGGCCCTGCCGTTGAGCGGCCGGGCGGCCTCGGCGGGGCTCGGCGTGCTGCCGCGCGGCTCGGTCTCGCCGGTCGGGGGAGAGCTGCTGCGCTTCTTCACGTACTGGCGGGAGGCGCGGCGCACGACCGACCTCGATCTGTCGGCGCTCGTCCTGGACGCGGACTACCGGACCGTGACCTGGCTGTCGTACACGGCCCTGACCGACGTCGAGGGCCGTCACTCGGGTGACATCACCGAAGCCCCGGACGGGGCTTCGGAGTTCATCGATCTGCGGCTCGGCGCGGTCCGGGGCACGTTCATCGTGCCGCAGGTGCACGTCTTCTCGGGTGAGGGCTTCGACGAGGTGGCGGAGGGCTTCTTCGGCTTCATGCTGCGCGAGTCCGAGCAGCAGGGCCGGCCGTTCGAGCCGCGTACGGTGCGGATGAAGTCGGATCTGCGGGGTCCCGGCAAGGTGGCGCTGCCGCTCGCCTTCCGCCGGGACGACGAGGGCCGCTGGCACGCGCACTGGCTGCACCTGTACCTGCGGGGGGCGCCGTCGGCGAACCAGGTCGAGGGGCACCGGGTGACGATCACGGTCGTGATGCGCGCCCTGCTCGGACGCACCCATCTGACGATGCGCCATCTCGTGTCCCTGATGGCGGAGTCGGGGGCGGAGACGACGCTGTGGGACGGCCGGACCGTGCCCGACGGCCCGGTCACGTACATCGGTCTGGAGCGGCCGGACGGGCTCGCCCCCGGCTCGCGGGTGTTCACCCCGGAAAATCTGCGCGACCTGCTGCCCGCCTGAGTGCTACGGTCTTTTCGGGGCGAGGCCATGGAGAGGCTTCCTTCTACCCACTCCTTGAAATAGCCTCTCCGCTTTCCTCCCCCGTACCTCTTCCCGGCCTCCCCGCTCCACGCGGGGAGGCCGGTTTCGTACGTCCGGGTCTCAGACCGCGTCCGCCAGGAGCAGCGAGTGGATGCGGTCCGGGGCGCCGGGGCGGGCGTAGTACCAGCCCTGGGCCGTGTCGCAGCCGAGGTCGCGGAGCTGGCGGGCCTGGGCCCCGGTCTCCACGCCCTCGACGGTGACGGCGAGTTCCAGGCTGTGCGCCAGGGAGACGATCCCCTCGACGATCTTGAGGTCGACCGGGTCCACCGGATGCTGCTGCATGCCCCGGGTGAAGGAGCGGTCGAGCTTGAGGACGCTCACCGGCAGCCGGCGCAGATTGGCCAGGTTCGAGTAGCCGGTGCCGAAGTCGTCGAGCGCGATGTCCACGCCCATCTCGGCGAGCTGCCGCAGCGGCTTGAGCAGGTCCTCGTCGGCGCCGATGAGCGCCGACTCGGTCACCTCCAGGCAGAGCGCGCCCGGTTCGAGCCCGGACCGTTCCAGGACGTCGACGGTGTCGGCGACCAGGCGCGGGTGGTGGAGCTGTGTCGGGGAGAGGTTGACGTTGATCCGCAGCGGCCCGCCGTCGGCATGCCGGGCCTGCCAGAAGCGGGCCTGGCGCACGGCCTCCTGGAGCACCCAGCGGCCGAGCGGCACGATGAGCCCGGTGTCCTCGGCGAGCGGGATGAACCGGTCGGGGCCGAGCACTCCGTGCTGCGGGTGGCACCACCGTACGAGCGCCTCGGCGCCGTGCACGCTGCCGTCGTCGAGGTGGACGAGCGGCTGGTACTCGATGAAGAACTCGCCGCGTTCCAGCGCGGTCGGCAGGGCCGTGGTGAGGCCGTGCCGGGTGATGGCGCGGGCGTCGGCCTCCGGGTCGGCGAGCTCGAAGCGGTTGCCGCCGGCGGACTTGGCCCGGTACATGGTGATGTCGGCGCTCCGCAGTACCTCGGCCGGGGTGCGTTCGCCTGCCGGGCCCTCGACGACGCCGAGGCTTCCCCGGACGGTCAGTTCGCGGCCGTCGATGCGGAGGGGGGTGGAGAGGGCGGCGAGGATGCGGTCGGCGAGTTCGGTGACGTCCTGTTCGCCGGCGGCACGGGTGGTGAGGGCGACGAACTCGTCGCCGCCGAGCCGGGCCACCATCTCGCCGGACCCGGTGACGCAGCTCTGCAGCCGGTCGGCGACCTCGACGAGGAGCCGGTCGCCGGTGGAGTGGCCGAGGCTGTCGTTGATGACCTTGAAGCCGTCGAGGTCCAGGTAGCAGAGGCCGAAGCGGGCGTTCTCGCCGGGCGCGAGGGCCTTCTCCAGACGCTCGAAGAACAGGGTCCGGTTGGGAAGCCCCGTCAGCGCGTCGTGGGTGGCCTCGTACCGCAGGCGCAGATGGAGCAGGCGCCGCTCGGTGGTGTCCTCCATGAGGGCCAGCTGGTACTGGGGGTTGCCCTCGGCGTCGCGGAGGAGCGAGACGGTGAGGTTGGTCCAGAGAACCGTTCCGTCACCGCGGTAGTACGGCTTCTCGACCCGGTAGTGCTCACGGTCGCCGCGGACCAGCTCGTCGTACAGCTTCCAGACGTGCGGGCCGTCCTCCGGGTGGACCCACTCGCTGACGTTCCGGCTGCGCAGCGGCCCCTCCATGCCGCCGAACATCCGGGTGAGGGTCTCGTTGACCTCCAGGACGTTGCCGTCGAGGTCGGCGATGCCGATGCCGATCGCCGCCCCGTCGAAGACCGCCCGGAAGCGGCTCTCGGTGGCGTGCAGGGCGATCTCGGCGGCGCTGCGGGCGGAGAGCGCGGAGCGTGCGATGGCCTCCTGCTCGGCCCGGGTGCGCTCGCGCAGGGCCTGGGCGTAGCCGGCGGCCATCGCGTGCTGCAGCCGGGAGCACCGGGCCCGGAGCTCCTCGGCCGGCAGGTCCGACTCCGTACCGCAGTAGAGCACCAGGTACGAGTCCACGACCCCGAGGCTGCGGCCGAGGGCGTCCGGGTCGGTGCAGTGGGCGGCGACGAGCGCCGCGCCGGTGCGCTGGGCCGGGGCCGTGTCGAACGGCCGGGCGTGCAGCGCGTCGTACAGGGTGCGGGCCAGCGGCAGCAGATGGACCTCGAACTCGGCACGGGTCAGCGAGGTGGCGGTCACCGGGAAGATGGCGCGGCTCCAGATGGTGACGAACCGCCTGAGTCTGTCCTCCGGGCCGTCGGCTTCGGCAACGCTGCCGGACGGCTGAGACGGGACCTTCACGCCTTGCGCCCCACCCCTGCGAAACCGGAGAAGGCGTAGGGATCCTCCTCCTCGGCCGGACTGTCCGGACGCCAGTGGGGCATCGGGACGAGGCCGGGCTCGATCAGTTCGGTGCCCTCGAAGAAGCGGGTGATCTCGGCGCCGGAACGCATCACCAGCGGGCTGCGGATGTTCCGGTAGACCCCGACGGTGCCGCCGGCCTGCTCCTCGGAGAGCGGGATGCCCTCGTACGAGGCGTGGGTGAGCACGAGGAGGCTGCCGGGCGCGAGGGAGTCGAGCAGTTCGGTGACGGCCTCGTACGGCCGGTCCTCGTCCTCCAGGAAGTGCAGGACGGCGACGAGGAGCAGCGCCACCGGCCGCTCCAGGTCGAGGAGTCGGGACACCTCGGGGCTGTAGAGGATGTCGGCCGGCTTGCGCAGGTCCGCGGCGACGACCGCGGCGCCCTCGTCGCCCTCCAGGACGGCGCGGCTGTGGGCCACGGCGACCGGGTCGTGGTCGACGTAGACGACGCGGGCCGCGGGGTCGGCGGACCGGGCGACCTCGTGCACGTTGCCGAAGGTGGGTATGCCGGAGCCGATGTCCAGGAACTGGGTGACGTCGTTGTCAACGGCGTGGCGGACGGCGCGCCGCATGAAGGCACGGTTCGCCTGCATGATCTTGGGCAGGCCAGGCATGAACTCCATGGCCTTGCGCGCCGCTTCCCGGTCCACTTCGAAATTGTGCGAGCCGCCCAGATAGAAGTCGTACATACGGGACACGCTCGGCACCGAGATGTCGATACCAGGCGGAGCCCAGGCGGGACGCTCCATCAATGTCTCCAACAAGTCGCCATGGGGGATGCGGCCATGTGTTCGCGGCCGGTGTTCGAGGTGAGGCTACTGATCGCCCGCCGAGAGAGCGAGTAGAAACGGAAATTCGCGGTCCGTTCTTGGTCACACGCCATTGGCACGTGCTCTCGGGAACGAAGAGTTCACGCCTTCAGGCTGTGCAAATTCACGTGCATATGAGTGTGCGTCGGCTCTTCGGCCGAGTGCGGCTCCCCGCGCTGGACGCCCAGGCCCCGCCCGTACCTCGGTTGTTGCCGCCGGAGGGGTCTGGTCGCCGGTGCAGGATGCCCCCTTCTCCTTCCCGTCCGACAGGGCGACAACCGGACAGTTATCGATCCGAGGCCGGAACGGACCCGGTCCGCCGTCTTCCGGAATCCAGCTGCCCGGCGATACACGGGCATTGAGCCCCGCCGAGTCGCCCCGGCCGACTTCGAACGAGGCGAAACGTCAAACCAGTCTGTCCGGAGATCCGCTCCATCCGGCGAATCCCGCGCGATTCCGCCCCGGCGCGCCGCGCCTGTGATCAAGCTCGACGGCGTGTCTCAGTACGGATCACTCCTCGCGCGGCCGCTGGCGGCCCTCGCACTGGTGTGGCTTCTCGCCGCTCCCGTGCCCGCCGCCGCGGACGCCTGCGCCTACGCCTCGACCGGCCCGGGCGGTTCCCACGTCGCGGTGGCGATCGCCGGCGACGGCCACGGCGATGGCGACGGCGACGGCCACGGCCACGGCCACGGCAGCTCAGGGAAGGGCAAGGGAAAGGGAAAGGGGCACGGCCATCACCACCACCACCACCCGAAGCCCTGCCCCACCGAGCCGCCCCCGCCGTGCCCGTCCCCCACGCCCGAGCCGACGCCCACGCCTTCCCCCACGCCGACCCCGACGCCGACCCCGACGCCCGAACCGCCGTCCCCCTCCCCCTCCCCGACGCCCTCGCCGTCACCGAAGCCGGAGCCGCCTCCGCCGCCCACCTCTCTTCCGCCCCGGCCCGTGCCGAAGCCACCGGCCACCAGGCCCGCACCGCGCCCGAAGCCCCCTGCGCCTCCGACCACGAGGCCGCCGGAGCCCGCGCCCGCGCCGCCGGCCCCGCCTCCGCCTCCGCCGAGCCCGAGCCCGACGCCTCCGCCCACCCTGCGTCCCCGGCCTCCGGCGCCCGGCCCCGTGGCGCTGCCCCACTACCGCCGCGTCGCCCGACCCCAGCCGAAGAGCGGCACCTCGGTCGTCACCGCGACCCTCATGATCACCGCGCCCGCGGTGCTCGCGACGGCGATCCTGCGCCCCCGGTCCAAGTGACCCGCCGTCCCAACGGCCCCTCTGCCCCTCTGAATCCCGCAAGAGGAATCCATGTCTGAATGGCTTGTTCTCACGCTTGCGATGGCCGCCGCGTGCGCTGTCGTCCTCACGATCGTCGTCATCAACAACCGCCGGATTCCCGAGGACGACGACCCGAGCGAGACCCCGGACGTCATCGAGTACATGACGATGATGATCGGCGTGATCTACGCGATCGTCCTCGGTCTCGCCATCGCCGGCGTCTGGGAGGCCCGCGGCGCCGCCCAGGAGACCGTGCGGCAGGAGGCGCAGGCGATGCACGAGATCTCGGCCCGCGTGGAGGTGTACCCGCAGGCGGTCCGCGAGCGCATCCGCGCCGACGTCGACGCGTACGTCGGCTATGTGGTCGACGACGAGTGGACGTACATGGCGGAGAACGGCGAGCTGAGCGAGGAGGGCACCGCCCTCATGGAGAAGGTGCGGCGCAGCGTCACCGACTACCAGCCGGCCGACGACTTCGAGGGACAGGCGTACCAGCCCCTCGTCGACCAGGTGGCGGTGGCCGACGACGCCCGGGGAGCCCGCGGGCAGAACGCGGGGGCGACCATGCCGGGGGTGGTGTGGTTCGGCCTGATCATCGGCGCCCTGGTGACGGTCGGGCTGATCTTCACCCTGCAGATCCGCAGGACCGGGCGCGAACTGCTGCTCGCCGGACTCTTCAGCGTGCTGATCGCCTTCCTGCTGTTCCTGATCTGGGACTTCGACGCGCCGTTCGGCCGGGGCATCTCGGCCACCGCCGCGCCGTTCACCGATCTGTTCCCGCAGCTCACACCGTGAGGCGACACGGCCGGGTGAGCCACTCGGGGGACATGTGTGCCCCATTCGCACGTCTGGGATCGCGGCTGTGGTAGTGCGCTTCTAGCGTTTCGGACATCGAGGTGTACGCACGGTCTTTCGCGGAAACCCCCTTTCCGCGGCTGCCCCTCGGGACCCGGAGGATTCACCATGCGCGCGATACGTGCCGCGTCCACTGCCCTGCTGGGGGCGGCCGCCCTCGCCCTGGCCGCCCCCACCGCCGTCGCGGCGGACGGTGCTCCCGCACCGAACCCGCGAGCGGCACGGGCCAAGGCACCGGGCGATTTCGTCGTGTCGCCCTCGGTCGTCGCCCCGGGCGGCCGGGTGACGCTGAGCGCCCCCGGCTGCGCCAGTACGGCGACGGCCTCGGCCGGCATCTTCGACACCGTCACCATCGCACCGGGTTCGGCGGCCATCGCCACCGTGGACGCGGACTCCCGACGCGGCGCCGTGTACACGGTGTCGTTCAACTGCACCGGCGGGATCTCGGAGACAAGGACCCTGACGATCAGCGGCACGCCCACCGCCACCCCGACCATCGGCTCCACCATCCTCACTCCCCCGCGTGGCGTGCAGGGCGGCCTGGGCGGTTCGGTGGGCGGCTTCGAGCCGCTCCAACTGGCCGCCGGAGGTGCGCTCGTGCTGGCCGCGACCGTCGGCGGCGTGTACGTGGTGCGGCGCCGCTCCGGCTCGGCCCGTCGTCACTGAGCGGCCGTCGTGACCGGTGCGGTGCCCGGCGTCCGCGGACGCCCGTCGCCCCCGGGTCCCGGCAGGGACTCGGGGGCGACGGGCGGGCGGGCCGACCGGGAGGTTCGACCGGTCAGACCCCCGCACCGGTCATACGGCGACGACGGGCGATGAAGAGCCCGCCGCCGAGGGCGGCGGCGGCGACCAGGCTGCCGCCGACGGCCATCTCCGTGGAGCTGGGGGCCAGCGAGCCGCCGATGCCGCCCTGGGCACCGCGGCCCGGGAGGACCCGGAACGGCTCCGTGACCACGTTGGAGCCGCCGTTGCACCGGACAGCCAGGTTGTAGTTGCCGGGAGTGGCGTTGTTGTAGACGCGGGCGACGGCGGTGGAGACGCCGTTGCCACCCGAGAGGGTGGCGTCCGGGAAAGCGTTGGACGTGACCGTGCCGCCACGGTTGCAGCCCCTGGCGGTGATCGTGAGCGTCGACCCGGGGTGGACCTCGAAGGGGCTGACGGTGACGTTGCTCGGGGTGTTGTTCGAGCCACCGCTGACGACGTTGCTCGGACCGTAGGTGGCGGCGGCAAGGGGGGCCGCAAGGCCGACCGCCGCGATCGCGGTGGCGGTCACCGCCAGAGTGCGTGCAGCACGCATGGTTGAACCTCCAGTGGAAGACGCCCCAAAGCGGTGCTCCGGGAGTGTCGACGAGTACGCCTTCCATGACGAACCATCACAAGCCGCAGCGAGCAGCGCATTTCGGCACTGGTCCACCCCGGTGAGGCGACACGCCCGGAATCGGGCCGTCGGAGGAGGAAGATCCGCAGGTCAGGGCCGCGTGGGCGGCTTATCTGACGATTACTCGGATGGGTCAGCCCCATGTCACCCACCTGTCGGCAGCCGGGCGCCGGGGGTGCGCTCCACACTGCCCCGGCGCGAGCGCGGGGCAGGAGGGACGTCGGCACGCCCCCGTACCCGCGCTCCGACACCCGTCCGGCGGCGGCCCCCACCCGTTCGCATCGTCCGGCGCGACGGTCCGTCAGGTCGCCTTTACCGTTCTGACGACGCCACGAAGGGAGAACCATGCCCCCGAAGGACTTCCGCGTCTTCCAGCGCAGGAGACGCCGCCCCTGGGGCGTCCTGGCCCTCGCCATGCTGTCCGGGATCGCGATGATGCGCAACGGAGTGGACCTCGCCGACGGGCCTCCGCAGCCCGCCGCGGCGGCCCGTCCGGTGGCACGCCCCGTCGCGCCGCAGGACGGGGCGACCGAGGGTCTGGAGCCGCTGCCCTTCGCCCCCGCCTCCCGGATCAAGATCCCGGCGATCCAGGTGGCGGCCCCGATCATGGACGTGGGCCTGGACCCGGACGGCTGGGTGGCGGCCCCGCCGCCCCAGGACGCCAATCTCGCCGGCTGGTACCAGAACGGCATCTCTCCCGGGCAGCGCGGCACCGCGGTGGTCGTCGGCCATGTCGACAACGCCCAGGGACCCGCGGTCTTCTACGGCCTGGGCTCCCTGGAGAAGGGCCAGCACATCGAGGTGGAGCGGTACGACGGCCGGATCGCGGTCTTCGAGATCTACGGGCTGGAGGTGTACGCGAAGGACGACTTCCCGGGCGTGCAGGTGTACGCCGACACGGGTGAGCCCGAGCTGCGGGTCATCACCTGCGGCGGCGGCTACACGCGCGCGCGTGGCTACGACGGGAACGTCGTCGTGTACGCGCGGATGGTCGGCTCCCGCTAGCGGGACACGGCGAAGGGCCCCGGCACCTGGTGCCGGGGCCCTTTCCCGTACGGGAGCCTGTACGGGAGCCCGTACCGCGACCGCACCCGCACCCGAGCCCGCGGTCCCGGCCGTGCCGTCCCTACCGGAGCGGTCAGCGCCGGGGGACGGTGATGTGGTAGCCCGCGTCGAGGAGTTCGGGCAGATAGCGGCGGAGCGCGGTCACGCTCTGGGCGCGGTCGCCGCCGGCGTCGTGGGAGAGGACGACGACGCCGGGCGCGGCGCCGTCGAGGACGCGGCGGACGATGGTGTCGGCGCCGGGCTCCTTCCAGTCCAGGGTGTCGACGGTCCATGCGAGCGGCTCCATGCCGAGCTCGGCCCCGATCTCGAAGGAGTGCCGGTTCCAGGCCCCGTAGGGTGCGCGGTACCAGAGCGGGGCCGTCCCCAGGGTCCGTTCCACGACCTCGCTGGTGGAGCCGAGCTCGTCGCGGATGCGGGAGGGCCGGAGTTCGGGGATGAGCGGATGCGACCAGGAGTGGTTGCCGACGACGTGCCCGTCCGCGGCCATCTCCCGCAGCAGGTCCGGGTTCTCGACCGCCATCTCGCCGCAGACGAAGAACATGGCCCGGCAGTCGTAGCGGCGCAGGGTCTCCAGGATGCCCGGGGTGTAGCGGGGGTCCGGGCCGTCGTCGAAGCTGAGCACCATCGAGCGGCCGACCTCGGACATGCTGAGGAAGGGCCGCTGCCGGACCGGCGGCACGGCCCGCCGGAACGCGGGGGGCGCGTACGCGGTCATCGGCTGGAGGCGGTACGCGGTGGGGCGCAGCCGGGCGGCCTGCGCCTGCGGGCCGGCGGCGGGTCCCGCTCCCCGGCCCGGTGGAGCCGGGGGCGCGGCGGTCCCGCCGGCCGGTTCGGGCGCCGCGAGCCGGTCCGCCGCGACGACTCCGACGGTGGCGGTGGCCCCGAGGGCGGCGGCGAGCCGCAGCACCGCACGGCGCCCCTTGGGCATCTGATCCTTTTTCATGACCAATGGTTCATACGGATGAGGACCCGCGCGGCTCATCAACACCGACCGCCCCGCCGAAAGCACCCGATGAGCCGATAGCCTCGAAGGTGGGGACCACCGTGGAGATCGCCCAGGACCTGGTCGCGGAGATCCGCATGTCCGCCGAGCGCGTGAAGGGTGCCGTGACGGGCAGGCCGCTGCCGTGACCGGCCGGCCGCTGCCGTGACCGGCCGCTTCGTGCCCTGGACGGCCGGTGCCGGTCGGTGGCGGGCTACCTGCCCATCATCAGGCCGTCCTCGGCCCCGCCGCGGCTGAGCACCACCTGCCGGATGGTGTTCCGGATCTCGGTGTGGCGCGGGTCGGAGCCGTCGGCGGCGCCGAGGTTGACCACTCGGCCGCGTCCGGTGTCGAACCACTGGGGTACGAACTCGGCCTTGGTGACCTCCCAGCGCCCGCCGGGGATCCTGGGCGGGCCGAAGGTGAAGCGGCCGATGCTGCCCTGGTTGCCACGGGGGTCGTAGGCGCCCTCGTGGTTGATCATGTCCCCGGCGATCTGGTCGCCCATCCCGTAGATGATCCAGGTGCCGTTGACCTTCTCGTACGCCTGCGGGACATGGGCGTGCGTTCCGAGGATCAGGTCGATGTCGGGGCGGCCGCCGCTCTGGGAGGCGGTGAGCGCCCGGCCGAGCGTGAGCTGCCGCTCGTCGGGTTCGGTCTGCCACTCGCTGCCCCAGTGGACGCTGACCACGACCACGTCGGCGCCGGCCGCGCGGGCGGCGCGGGCGTCGGCGATCACCTTCTGCTCGTCGAGCGTCTGCACGGCCCACGGCTGCCCCTCGGGCATCGGATAGCCGTTGGTGTCGTACGTGTAGGCGAGCTGGGCCACGGTGGCACCGCCCGCCTTGAGCAGCGTGGGCTTCGCCGCCTCCTCGGCCGTACGGGCCGAGCCGGCGTGGCGGACACCTGCGCGGTCCAGGGCGTCGAGGGTGCGGCCGAGGCCCGCCGCTCCGTCGTCGAGGGTGTGGTTGGAGGCGGTGGAGCAGGAGTCGTAGCCGGTGGCCTTGAGCGCGGCGGCGACCTCGGGCGGCGACTTGAAGGCGGGGTAGCCGGTGTAGGGCCCGCCGTCCTGCCCGAACACGGTCTCCATGTGACAGATGGCCAGGTCGGCCCGGGAGACGACGGGCTTCACCCCGGAGAGCATCGGCGTGAAGTCGTAGCCGTTCCCGCCCGCGTCCTGGGCCGCGCGGCGGATGATCGAGTCGTGCGGGAGGACGTCTCCGGAGGCGACGAGGGTGAATCCGACGGGCGCGGACGCCCCTCCGGGTGCGGCGGACGGGGCGGCGGGCCGCGCGGATCCCGGTCGCCCGCCCGTGGCCTCGGGGCTGGGGGCTCCCCCGGCCGGGCCGCTCTCGTCGGTGCAGCCGGTCGCCGCCGCGAGCAGGACGGCGGCGAGCGCCACCACGCCCGCGGGTCTGGTGCGTGAGGTCATGTCGGCACTCCGCCCGATTCGTGGGATGAACATCTGTTCACATGAATTCATCTCGCGAGAAAGCCGCAGTCAAGGGTCAAGGCCGCAGAACGACAGGAACCCCGCTGAAACGGACGCAGCGACTCCGGTCGACCACTTCACGACCGCTCGCCTTACCATTCGCCGCTCGGTCCGACCGTTCGTCGCAGACCGATGTGCGTTCCCTGTCCCTCGCCGTCCGAATGGGTTCCGATACGCCCCGGACGACGAGCCGCAGGAGAGGCGGGGAGCATGACTACGGCGACCACCGACGAACGGACCCTCGAGGAGCTGCAGCGGGACCACGGCCCCGCGCTCCTCTCCTTCCTGCTCGGCCTCACCTACGGGGACCGCCAGCGGGCCGAGGACCTCGTCCAGGAGACCCTGGTACGGGCCTGGCTGCATCCCGAGGCCTTCGACGGCCCCTACGATTCGATGCGCCCCTGGCTCTTCACCGTGGCCCGCCGCCTCGCCATCGACGCCCGGCGCTCACGCCTCGCCCGGCCCGCCGAGATCGGGGACGGCGTCCTCGCGGTGACCCCCGACCCCGACGACGCCACCGCCTCGGCCGAGGCCGCGCTCGACGTACGGGCGGCCGTCCGCGAACTGAGCCCCGAGCACCGCGCCGTCCTGGTCCGGATCTACTTCCACGGCCTGACCGTCAACGAGGCCGCCGTCGACCTCGGCATCCCGGCCGGCACCGTCAAGTCCCGCTCCCACTACGCGCTGCGGCAGCTGGGCCGGTCGCTGCCCGGCTACCGGCCGCACCGCGCGGCCGTTGCCCGGCCCCGCGTCACGGCCCCACAATGACGCCGTGACGCTGACACTCGCCGCCGCCGAAAAGATCCTCGCCGACAACTTCGCGCCCTGGGTGCTCGATCTGGGACTCACCGTCGAATCGGTCGACGGCCAGGAGGCCGTGCTCCGGCTCCCGTGGTCGGAGCGGCTCGCCCGGGAGGGCGGGGGCCTGTCCGGGCAGGCCCTGATGGCCGCCGCCGACACGGCGACGGTGATCGCGGTCGCCGCGGCCCGGGGCGGCTTCGTGCCCATGACCACCGTCCAGCAGTCGATCAGCTTCCAGCGGGCGGTCGTCGGCGCCGACGTCCTGGTGCGGGCCCGGCTCACCAAGGCGGGAAAGCGGATGGCCTTCGCCGACATCACCATGACGGCCGAGGGCACGGAGGAGACCGCGGCCCACGCGACCGCGGTGTACGCGCTCCTCGGCTGAGCACCCACTCCCCGGCCGCCACCCCGGCGGCCGGCGGAGCCGCTGCCGCCGCTGACTCTGCCGCCGCGCTGACTCTGCTGCCGCCGCTGCCTCTGCCGCCGAAGACGCCTCCCCCGCCCCGTACACCTCCCGGAACATCAGTAATCCCACCGGCACCGATCCGGCCGGGAAACGTATCCGAAACCACACGGGCGAGTTGAGCAAAGCGGGACACGCGGGCGCCCTCCACGGAGGAAGCTCTCCCCGGGTCCCACACGTCCGGGTCCCCGATGTCCGGGAGAAGGTGGGAGCGTTGCGCCCCGAGAGCACGAACGGCGCCGGCGGCACGAGTGGCGGCGAACTCGCCGTCCCGATGGCCTGGCTGTGCGCCGAGTACCTGGCCGACGAGGTGCTGCGGGCCGCCGCCCTCGTGGCACCCGGCTCACTGGAGTACCGGGCGGGCCTCCAGGCGCTCGCCCTCACCGTCCACCTCTCGGAGGAACCGGACGGACCGGTGGGCGGCCGGCCCGCGGGCCGCGTCGAGGAATGGCTGCGGCACACGGCGTACGACCGGCCCTGGCCCCCCTGGGTCGAGGAGCGGCTCGCGGCGCGCCGCGCGGCCGGCGGCGACGGCCCCGACCTGGCGCTCGCGGAGACGGCGTGGCGCGGCCTGCGCGACACCTGGGTCCGCGCCGCCGACCTCGACGGCCGGACGGACGAGGAGTCCGGCTGCACGGTCGACGAGGAGGAGCAGGTCTGGCTGCCCGCCTGGAAGCTGGGCCTGCCGCTCGCCCATCTCTCGCTGCACCTGCGCTGACCCGTCCCCCTGCCCGTTCCCTACGCGGTCAGGCCGGCGAACGGTGCACGCCGGGGCGGTACTTGGGGATGCGCACCGTCACCTTCATCCCCGCGCCGACCCCCGTCTCGATGACGAGTCCGTACTCCGCGCCGTACACCTGGCGCAGCCGCTCGTCCACATTGGAGAGGCCGATGCCGGAGCCGGCGGGGTGCTCTCCGCGCAGGACCGCGCGCAGCAGCTCCGGGTCCATGCCGATGCCGTCGTCCTCGACGGTCACCACGGCCTCCGCGCCCGCGTCGCGGGCGGCGATCGTGACCCGGCAGCCCCGCTCCCGGTCCTCGAGGCCGTGCTTCACGGCGTTCTCCACGAGGGGCTGGAGGCACAGGAAGGGCAGGGTGACCGGCAGTACCTCGGGGGCGATCTGCAGCGTCACCTTCAGCCGGTCCCCGAAGCGTGCCCCGGCGAGCGCCAAGTACTGCTCGATGGACCGCAGTTCGTCGGCGAGCTGGGCGAACTCTCCGTGCTTGCGGAAGGAGTAGCGGGTGAAGTCGGCGAATTCGAGGAGGAGTTCGCGCGCCTGCTCCGGGTCGGTGCGGACGAACGAGGCGATGGCGGCGAGGGAGTTGAAGATGAAGTGCGGGGAGATCTGCGCGCGCAGCGCACGGATCTCGGCCTCCACGATGCGGGTGCGCGAGCGGTCGAGTTCGGCGAGCTCCAGCTGTACGGAGGCCCAGCGGGCCACCTCGGTCGCGGCCCGCACCAGGACGGCCGACTCCCGCGAGCCGTAGGCGACGAGCGCGCCGAGCACCCCGTCCTCCCCGGTGAGCGGGGCGATGACCGCCCAGCGCAGCGGGCAGGCGGGGTCGGCGCAGTCCGTGTGCACGGACCGGCTGCGGCCGGTCTCCAGGGTCTCGGCCGCCTGTTCCGGCACGTGCGCCCGGTGATGGTCCTCGCCCGGTCCGTCCCAGGCGAGGACGGCGCCCCGGTCGGTGAGACAGAGCGCCTCGGTGCCGAGCAGCGAGCGGAGGGTGCCGGCCGCCCTGCGCGCGGTCTCCTCGGTGAGCCCGGCGCGGAGCGGCGGGGCGGCGAGGGAGGCGGTGTGCAGGGTGTGGAAGGTGGCCCGTTCGACGGGTGTGCCGAGGTCGGGATCGGCGGCGCGGCCACCGCGCCGGGCGGCGAACCGCCCGAGGACGAAGCCCGCGGCGAGCAGCACGGCGCCGGCGGCGGCCGCGGCGGCGAGGGCGATGCCGCTCATCGGCGGACCTCCTGGGCGGCGGCGGGGACGGTACCGGTGATCTCCTCCGGCAGATGGAGGCGGGCGAGGAGCGCCGGAGTGCCGGGCGGGATGCGGCGGGGCGTGGCCAGGGAGACCAGAACCATGGTGAGGAAGCCGAGCGGCACCGACCAGACCGCAGGCCAGGCCATCAGGGTGTGCGGCCAGCCCTCGGGGGCGAGCCCGGCCCGGGTCGCCATCACGGCCGCGAGCGCGGAGCCGCCGCCCAGCAGCAGCCCGGCCGTCGCACCGGGCGGGGTGAGGCGCCGCCACCAGATGCCGAGGACGAGCAGCGGGCAGAAGGAGGAGGCGGAGACGGCGAACGCGAGGCCGACGGCGTCGGCGACCGGCACCTTCGAGGCGAACACCCCCACGGCCAGCGGTACGGCGGTGGCGAGCAGGGTCGCGAGACGGAAGTGCCGTACGCCCCGGGACGGCAGGACGTCCTGGGTGAGGACTCCGGCGACGGACATGGTCAGCCCCGAGGCTGTGGAGAGGAAGGCGGCGAAGGCGCCGCCTGCGAGGAGCGCGCCCAGGAGGTCGCCGAGCAGCCCGCCCAGGATGCGGTCGGGCAGCACGAGCACGGCGGCGTCGGCGGAGCCGGTGAGGGCGAGCTCGGGGGCGTAGATCCGGCCGAGGGCGCCGTAGAGCGGCGGCAGCAGGTAGAAGGCGCCGACGAGTCCGAGCACGACGAGGGTGGTGCGGCGGGCGGCCCGGCCGTGCGGGCTGGTGTAGAAGCGGACGGCGACGTGCGGCAGGCCCATGGTGCCGAGGAAGGTCGCGAGGATCAGTCCGTACGTGGCGTACAGCTGGTGTCCGTCGCGGCCCCCGGCCAGCGGCTGCGACCAGCCGAGCGGAGCGAGACGGGAGTCCCCCCGGCCGGAGGCAGGGGAAGGGTCCGCACCGCCGGCGACCCTCTCGGGCAGTGCCGCTCCCGGCGCGAAGGCGAGGGTCGTGCCG
The DNA here is from genome assembly GCF_014451325.2 of Streptomyces sp. CB02980. GTDB lineage: Bacteria > Actinomycetota > Actinomycetes > Streptomycetales > Streptomycetaceae > Streptomyces. The sequence continues at coordinate 370,235 of NZ_JACSCH020000002.1, forward strand.
CCGGTGACGTGATGGGTGCCGGGGGCGAGGGTCACGGTCCGCTTCTCGTACGGGACCGAGTCGACGCTGCCGGTGACCGTGACGGTGAGCGGGTCGTCGAGACCGATCCGTACCGTGTCGGCGACCTTGACGACGGTGTGGCCGCGCAGCACGGCGGGGGCGTCGAAGCGGGCCCTGGGTGCCCCGTCGGCGTACCAGGCGGCGAGCAGGAAGAGGACGGGGACGAGCAGGGCGGTCAGCTTCAGCCAGTACTGGAAGGCCTGCACGAAGGTGATGCTGCGCATGCCGCCCGCGGCGACGGTGCCGGTGACCACGAGGGCGACGAGCAGCCCGCCGACCCAGTCGGGGGCGCCGGTGAGGATCTCCAGGGTGAGCCCGGCGCCCTGGAGTTGGGGCAGCAGGTACAGCCAGCCGATGCCGACGACGAAGAGGCTGGCGAGACGGCGCACCTGCGGGGATTCGAGGCGGGCCTCGGCGAAGTCGGAGAGGGTGTACGCCCCGGAGCGGCGCAGCGGGGCGGCGACGAGGACCAGCAGCACGAGGTAGCCGGCGGTGTAGCCGACCGGGTACCAGAGCATCGCGGGGCCCTGGACGAGGACGAGCCCGGCGATGCCGAGGAAGGAGGCGGCGGAGAGGTACTCGCCGCTGATGGCGGCGGCGTTGAGGCCGGGCCGGACGGTGCGCGAGGCCACGTAGAAGTCGGAGGTCGTCCGGGAGATCCGCAGGCCGAGGGCGCCGATGAGGACGGTGGCGAGGACGACGGCGGTGACGGCGGCGACGGCGTAGGTCTGGTTCACGCGGCGCTTCAGCGTTCGACGAGGCCGGTGAAGTCGCGCTCGTTGCGTTCGGCGCGCCGTACGTACCAGTGGGCTATTCCCCAGACGACGGGGTACACCCCGACGCCGAGGGCGAGCCAGACGAAGGACTCGGGGGCGGGCAGGGCGAGGAGCAGCGGCAGCGAGCCGACGAGCAGCGCGAGCGCGCCCAGGGCGGTGAGCGCGGCGCGCAGCTGGCTGCGCATCAGGGAGCGGACGTAGGTGTGGCCGAGGGTGGTCTGCTCGTCGATCTCGGAGCGCGCCGGCGGATGGACGGGGTGGCGCCGGGCGGGGCCCGGCACGGTCGTCCCGGCGCCGTGGGCGGAGGCGTACGTGACGGTCTCGCGGCGGGGTCGGCGCTGGGGGTCCCCCCGGCCGGAGGACGGGGGAGGGTGCTGCTCGGACATCGTCGTCCGCTTCGGTCGGAAGGAGCGGCCCTCGGGGCCCGGGTCGCGTGGAGTCTACGCAGGTGGGAGCACCCGCGGTAGGGGCGGCGCAGGTCGGCTCAGCCCGCGGCGCGGCGCATCAGCAGGTCGCGCAGGGGGCGGGCGTGCCGCCGGCTGACCGCCAGGTCGGTGTCGCCGACCCGTACGGAGGTGGCGCCGCCGTCGAGGCGGAGCTCGTCGATCCGGGCGAGCGCCACGAGATGGCTGCGGTGGATGCGGACGAAGCCGCGGGCCGCCCACCGCTCCTCGAGGGTGGAGAGCGGGATGCGGACGAGGTGGCTGCCGTGGTCGGTGTGGAGGCGGGCGTAGTCGCCGTGGGCCTCGACGTACACGATGTCGTCGACGGAGACGAACCGGGTGATCCCGCCGAGCTCGACGGGGATCTGCTCGGGCACGGCGGGCGCGGTGGGCCCCGCCGGGGCCGGGGCGGCGGTGGCGTGCACGAGGTCGTGGACGCGGCGGACGGCCTCGGCGAGGCGCTCGCGGCGGACGGGCTTCAGGACGTAGTCGACCGCCTTCAGGTCGAAGGCCTGGAGCGCGAAGCCCTCGTGGGCGGTGACGAAGACGACGAGCGGCGGGCGGGCGAAGCCGGCGAGCAGGCGGGCCACGTCGAGTCCGGTGAGGCCGGGCATGTGGATGTCGAGGAAGACGACGTCGACGGCGTCGTCGCCGTCCGGCCCGGTCTCCAGGGCACGCCCGATCCTGCGGAGGGCGGCGGTGGCGTCACCCGCGCCCTCGGCGGAGCGCACACGGGGGTCGGCGCGCAGCAGATAGAGCAGCTCCCCGAGGGCGGGTTCCTCGTCGTCGACGGCCAGTACGCGCAGCATGCGGCGGAGTGTAACGGGCGGCCGCGAGCGCCTCCGCGGCGTCGGGCTACTTGAGGAGCTTGGACAGGCGGCGGTCGGCGAGGGGCTTCCCGCCGGTCTGGCAGGTGGGGCAGTACTGGAGGGAGGAGTCGCTGAAGGAGACCTCGCGGATGGTGTCGCCGCACACGGGGCAGGCTTCGCCGGTGCGGCCGTGGACGCGCATGCCGCTCCTCTTCTCGGCCTTGAGCTTCCCGGCGGCGAGACCGTGGGAGCGGTCGACGGCCTCGTGGAGGGTGGTCCGCATCGCCGTGTAGAGGGCGGCGGTCTCGTCCGGGCCGAGGTTCTGGGTGGGTTTGAAGGGGGACATCTTCGCGGCGTGGAGGATCTCGTCGCTGTACGCGTTGCCGATGCCGGCGATGAGGCTCTGGTCGCGCAGGGCGCCCTTGATCTGGCGCCGTTCGCCGGAGAGCAGCGCGGCGAACTCATCGGGGCCGAACTCCTCGGCGAGCGGGTCGGGTCCGAGCCGCGCGACGCCCGGGACCTCCTGCGGGTCGTGCACCACGTACACGGCGAGGCGCTTGGTGGTGCCCGCCTCGGTGAGGTCGAAGCCGTCGCCGCCGGTGAGCGCGGTCCGCAGCGCCAGCGGGCCCTTGCCCGGCTTGGGCGGTCCCGAGGGCAGCGGGTCCTGCCAGCGGAGCCAGCCCGCGCGGGCGAGATGGAACAGGAGGTGCAGCTCGCCGGCCGGTCCCGCGGCGGTGAGGTCGAGGAACTTCCCGTGCCGTCCGACCGCGGTGACCTCGGCGCCCTCGACGGCGCTCAGGGGCGGGTCGTACGTCTTGAGGACGCTGATCGCGACGGGCAGCACGCGGGCGATCTCCTTGCCCACCAGGTGCGTGTCGAGGAACGCGCGGAGCGCTTCCACCTCGGGCAGTTCGGGCATGGTTCCACCCTGCCGCACGGGTGGCGGGGCCGCTCGCCGGACACCCTCCGGGGCGTGTCCACGGGGGGCCGGACGGGACGCGCGGCGCACCGCCTAGGGTGGGTGACGTGCGCGTACTGCTCGTCGAGGACGACGAAGACCTCCGGTTCGGGGTGGCCGCCGCTCTGCGGGCCGCCGGGCTCGCCGTCGACGAGGCCGCCGATCTGCCCCGGGCCGACGAGGCCCTGTTCGTGACCGCGTACGACTGCGCGGTCTTCGACCGGATGCTGCCGTCCGGGGACGCCGCCGCCTATGTCGAGGGGCTGCGGCGCGACGGCCGTGCCGTGCCCGTCCTCTTCCTGACCGCGCGCGACACGGTGGCGGACCGTGTGGAGGGCTTCGCGAGCGGCGGCGACGACTACCTGGTCAAGCCGTTCGCCGTGCCCGAGCTGGTCGCCCGGGTGCGCAGCCTGTGCCGGCGCTCCGCCGTCGTACGTCCTCCGGTGCATCGCGCCGGCGACCTGGAGATCGACACCGCCCGTCGGCTGGTCCGCCGGGCCGGGGTGGTTCTCACGCTCACCACCAGGGAGTTCGCGGTCCTCGAGGCCCTCGCGGCCCGCGCCGACCAGGCGGTCTCGCGTGCCGAGCTGATCGAGAGCTGCTGGGACGAGATGGCCGACCCGCAGTCCAACGTCCTTGAGGTGCTCGTCTCCCAGCTCCGCCGCAAGCTGGGGGACCCGCCGCTGATCCACACCGTGCGCGGGGTCGGCTACCGGCTCGCGCCGCCCGACGGCACGCGGTGAGGCGGGTTCCCTTCCGCCGTTCGGCGGCGTCGTCTGGCACGCTCACGCCGACGGAGCGGGTCCGGCGGCTGCGCCGTCGGATCAGTCTGCTGTTCGCGCTGACCAGCGCCGTTGGTCTGATCGCGATGGCCGTACTGGCCGTGCGCAGCGACAGCACGCGCTGGCGGGAGCAGCTCGACCACTCGATGGAGGCGGACACCAGCTGGGCCCTGGGTCTGCTGGAGACCGACGAGAACGGGCGGCCGGTCACGGACGTCCTCGCGGACACGGTGAACACCGACTGCCCACCGCTGACCGTCCTCCTCGTGACCGCCGAGGCCGAGGCCGGGACCGGCGGGACCGGCGACGGCGGGACCCGCTCCGGCGATCTGACCGTCCAGCACGCGCCGGCGGCGCCGTGCCTGACGGCCGGTCCCGGGGTGGTCATGGAGGCCGGGCGTGCGGCGGCGCGGGCCGGCGAGGCACGGGGCTTCGACCGGCGTACGACGAACGGAGAGCCGGTACGGGTCTTCGCGCTGCCCTTCTACCCACCGGAGGCGGCCGAGGACGACGGGCCGCAGGGCGTCCTGGTGACCCTGACCGACGCGTCGGCACAGGGCGACGACCACCGGCGGCTGGTGTGGGTGGTGACGGGCGGCTGCGCGATCCTCGTACTCCTCTCGGCGGCCGTCGGGCATGCCCTTTCGGGGCGGGCGGTCCGGCCGGCGCTCACCGCGCTCGGCCGGCAGGAGGCGTTCCTGGCGGACGCGGCGCACGATCTGCGGACCCCGGCGGCCTCGCTGCGGACGCTCGCGGAGACGGCGCTGCGCGGCGACACGGACAGCACCGATGTGCACCGGCGCACGCTGCGCCTGGCGGAGGGCATGGGCCGGCTGGTCGACGGGCTGCTGACGCGGGCCCGCCTCATGTCCGGCACGGCCACGGTGGCGCGCCAGCCGCTGCGCCTCGACCAGTTGGTGGAGGCGGTCGTCCAGGAGGCCGCCGAGGCGCCCGCGGAGGGCCATCAGGTCCGGGTCGAGACCGAGGACACGGTCGTGGTCGCCGATCCCGATCTGGTCCGCCGGGCCGTCGGCAACCTGCTGGGCAACGCGCTCGCGCACGGCCACGCGCCCGGCGTTCCGGCGGAGGTACGGATCACGGTGACCCGGGACGGCACCCTGACGGTCGAGGACGCGGGGCCCGGCCTGCCGCCGGGTGTCGCCGGCGCCCTGTTCGAACGCTTCCGCAGCGGATCCGGATCGACCGGCCTCGGTCTGTCGATCGCGTCCTGGGTCGCCCACGTCCACGGCGGCACGCTCACGGCGGGGCCGACGGACGGTGGCGGGGCGAGGTTCGTCCTGAGGCTGCCGACACCGGACTGAGGGTCGGTCCGGTGCGTCCGGTCCCGGTCGCGGCCTCCGGATGACCACGCGGACGGCTCCCGTCCTCGCCCCCTCCCCCCTCCCCCCCGCCTCAGCAAATCCTCAGCATCCGCGCGCGATCCTTCCCTGGACCGACCACCCATGGGAGTACCTCGTGATCACCGCCCCCACCCGCCGCCGCCAGGCACTCGTTCTCGCCCTCGCCGTACTCGGCGTCGCCTCCCTGGGCGCCTGTACGGCCGGGTCCGGCCCGGACGGGAGCCGGCCGAGGTCGTCGGCCGGGCCCGCCGATCCGGCGGACCGTCCCGGCCTGCGGCGCTTCTACGGCCAGAAGCTCGCCTGGAAGCCGTGCGGCGACCACCTGTGCGCCTCGCTCACCGTTCCGATGGACTACGCGCGTCCCGGCGACGGCAAGACCTTCGTCCTGCCGGTCGCGAAGGCGGCCACCGCGGTCCCCGGGAAGCGCGTCGGGTCCGTCGTTCTCAACCCCGGGGGTCCTGGCGAGCGCGGCGTGCGGCTCATCAAGGACGGCGGCGCCGACGAGTTGGGCCGCGGTGTGCGCGAGCGGTTCGACGTCGTGTCCTTCGACCCGCGCGGCGTCGGGGAGAGCAAGCCGGCGCTGACCTGCGCCCCTGCGGGATCCACGGACACCTCCCCGGGCGACGACACGTCCGTCCCTCCCCTCAACCCCCGTACGGACGCCGAGCGCGCCGACGCCCTCGCGGACGCGCGGGCCACCGCCGACGGCTGCCGGAGGGCCGGCGGGCCGCTGCTCGCGCACGTCGGCACGGACGATGCCGCCCGCGACCTGGACGTCCTGCGGGCCGCGCTCGGCGACCGGCGGCTGACGTACGTCGGCTGGTCGTACGGCACGAGCCTGGGCACCTCGTACGCCGAGCAGTTCCCGCGCCGCGTACGGGCGATGGTCCTGGACGGGGCGGTGGATCCGTCGCTCGACTGGCGGCAGCGGGCGCTCGGTCAGGCCACCGGTTTCCGGGACGCGGTCGAGGAGTACGCCGCCTCCTGCGCCGACGTGGTCGGTGACGGCTGCCCCGGCGCGACGCCCGAGGAGATACGCGGGCTGATCGGCCGGCTCGTCGAGCGGACGCGGCGCGAGCCGCTGCCGGTCGACGATTCCGAGTACGGTCTCGACGCCGCAGCCCTGGTCTCCGCGCTGAGCCTGTCCATGTACACACCGGAGGTCCAGTGGGCGGCCCTGTCCGAGGCCCTGGCGGCGGCGGACGGCGGCGACGGTACGAAGCTGGCGGCCCTGGCGGCGGGAGAGGAGGAGTCGACGGAGCCCGATGCGGAGTCCGGCGCCGACTCCGGCGCCGCGCAGACCGGGCCCGCCGACACCGTCCCCGAGGACAACAGCGAGGCCGCCCTCATCGCGATCAACTGCCTCGACGTCCCCCACCCGCGCGACGCCCAGGCCTACTGGGACGCCCTCGGCCCCGCCGAGAAGGCGGCGGGCGTCTACGGCACGACCGGGGTGACGGGCGAGCTGGTCTGCAAGGACTGGCCTGCCGGTCCCCAGCGCCCGCACCGGGTGAAGGCCGCGGGTGTCCCGCCGGTCCTGGTCGTCGGCACGGCCGGCGACCCGGCGACGCCGTACGCCGAGGCGGTGAGCCTGGCGGGCCAGTTCCCCGGCGGCATGCTGCTGTCCTTCGAAGCCCCCGGCCACACCGGGTACGGCCGCAACCCCTGCGTCGACAAGAAGGTCGAGGAGTACCTGATCCGCCTCACGAAGGTTCGCCCCGGCACGACCTGTACCGCGTAGACCGCAGGGCTACGGCGTCTCCGGCGGGTCCAGGAGGTCGAGTTCGGCCGTCAGGGCGTCGGCCAGCGCGTCGAGGTCGGGGACGGCCTCGCCGTCGGCGACCAGACCGATGTGGACCTGGCCGCCGTACGGGGACATGGCGACGGCGAGGGACTGGCCGCGGGCCAGCGGGGCCATCGGGAAGAGCGCGCGCAGCGGCGCCCCGCCGAGGGAGAGCGCCGAGCGGGGCAGCGGCACCTGGGTGACCAGGAGGTCGAAGAGGAGCCGGGCGGCGCCGGAGGCGAACGGGGCGCCGAAGCGGTGGGCGAGCGGCGGCAGTTGGTCGGCGAGGAGGGCGACGGCCCCGGCGCCCCTGAGGGGGCCCGCGGCCTTGTTGCGGTCCATGGCGCTCCGGACCGCGGCCAGCCTGGCCGCCGGGTCGGCCTCGGTGACGGGCAGGTCGAGGAGGTAGCCGGAGAGGCTGTTGCCGGGGCCGGGCGGGGTGCCGGGCCGGCGCCGGGAGACGGGGACGAGGGCCCGGAGGTCGGCTCCGGGGAGGGACGGCCCGCGCCCGTCGAACCAGCGGCGGAGGGCCCCCGCGACGAGGGCGAGGAGGACGTCGTTGGCGGTGCCGCCGGTGGTGCGGCGAATCCGGTGGACCCGCTCGAGGGGCAGCGAGGCGGTGGCGATCCGGCGGGTGCCGCTGGACTCGGCGGCGAGTGCGGCGGTGGGCCGTCCGTCGAGGCGGCTCGCGCGGACGACGGAGGCTCCGACCTCGACGGCCCGGCCGAGGTCGCCGAGCCGGTCGCGGGCCATGCCGAGGAGCCGTCCTGGTCCGGGGAGCCAGGAGCGTGGGGGTACGGGGCGGGCGCGGCCGGCGGTACGGCGGCCCACGGCGATCTCGTCGAAGATGCCGGCGCCGATGGCGACCGCGCGCATGCCGTCGGCGAGGGCGTGGTGGAGCTTCACGAGGACGGCGAAGGAGCCGTCGGGTGCGCCGCTGAGCAGGTACATCTCCCAGGGCGGCAGGCCGCGGGCGACGGGCCGTTCCATGAGTTCGGCGGCGAGGCGGGTGGCCTCGGCGGGGAAGTCGGCGCCGGGGAGGGCGATCTCGTGGACGTGCCGGCGTACGTCGAAGTCGGGGTCGGCGCTCCAGGCGGCGCCGCCGACGGGGAGCAGGACGTCGCGGACGCGCATCCGGAGCCGGGGGACGGCGGCGGCGCGGCGGGCGAGCAGGCCGAGGACGTCCGGCGGCTCCTGGCCGCTGTCCGTGGGGGTGGGGCCGAAGTGGGCGAGCGCCCCGAGGTGCAGGGGGTGCGCGGTGGATTCCAGGTGCCAGAAGGCCAGGTCCAGCGGTGCCAGTAGCTCACTGCTCACGGGTGTCCTCACGTACATGCGGCGCGGAGAGCCGGGAGCACGAAGTCAATCGCGTACCGACAGTTACGGTCAAGGATGATCGATGCACGCACTGTTAACTGTCGTGCTCTTCTGTTAACAGTCGCACCTTTCTGTGACGGGCTCAGTTCTGCACGGTGAATTCGCACCACACGCACTTGCCGCTCCCCCGCGACTCCACTCCCCAGACGTCGGAGATCTGGTCGACGAGCAGCAGTCCGCGCCCGGAGACGCCCGCCTCCCCCGCCTCACGGCGCCGGGGCAGCGCGCTGGAGCGGTCCTCGACCTCCACCCGGAGCCGCCGTTCGGCCCCGCCGAGGATCCGCAGGGTCACGATGGCCCCGCCGTCGGTGTGCATCAGCGCGTTGGTCATCAGCTCGTCGGCGACCAGCTCGATCTCGTCGGCCCGTTCCTCGGCGCCCCAGGCCTGGACGGCGGCCCTGATCATGTGCCGGGCCGAGCTCAGCGCCTCGGGGTCGTTCTGGGCCACGTGCTGCTGGAACCGGCCGGCGCCGTGAGCGGCGGTCGCGGTCTGGCGGCGCAGGAGCAGGATCGCGACGTCGTCCTCGCCGCCCCGGTCGGCGACCACGTCGCACAGGTGGTCGGCGAGCTCCTGGAGGTCGGCGGGCCCGCGCCGGACGAGGGCGGAGAGCCACTGGAGGCCCTCGTCGAGATCGGATCCCGGCTTCTCGACCAGACCGTCGGTGTAGAGCATCAGCGTCTGCCCGGGGTCCAGTTCCAGCGTGGTCACCGGGTAGTCGAGCCGGCCGAACTCGGCGGAGAGCCCGAGCGGCAGTCCGCCCTCTACCGGGATCCTGCGGCAGCGCCCGTCCATCTCCCGGATCAGCGGGTCGACATGGCCGGCGCGCACCACCTGGACGACTCCCGTGCCGAGGTCGACCTCGGCGTACGTGCAGGTGGCGAAGCGTTCGGTGTCGAGTTCGTGGAGGAAGACGGAGGCGCGGGCCATCACCGTGGCGGGGGTGTGCCCTTCGGCGGCGTACGCGCGCAGCACGATCCGCAGCTGGCCCATGACGGCCGCCGCGTGGGTGTCGTGACCCTGTACGTCCCCGATGACGGCGCCGACCCGCCCGCCGGGGAGCGCGATGATGTCGTACCAGTCGCCGCCGATGTCCCGGCCGAGGCGGGCCGAACGGTAGCGGACGGCCGTCTGGGCGCCCGGCACGTCGGGGATCCGGCGGGGCAGCATCGCCTGCTGGAGCCCCTCGGCGAGGTCGTGCTCCTGCTCGTACAGCATGGCCCGCTGGAGGCTCTGGGCGATGCTGCTGCCGAGGGCGACGAGCAGGGTCCGCTCGTCCTCGCTGAAGCCGGTCTTGTCGCTGTAGAGGAGTCCGAGCGCGCCGATGGGCCGGGCCTGCGCGATGAGCGGCAGATAGACGGCGGCGGTGATGCCGAGTCCGCTGATGTGCGGCCAGAGCACCGGGAAGGAGTCGGCGAAGTCCCGGGGCGACTCGATGAACCGCGGCCGCAGGGTGCGGATCACCTCGCTCATCGGGTACGGCTCGTCCACCCGGGTGAACCGGGTGCCCGGCACGAAGGCGCCGTCGGGGCCCTCGGCGACCAGTTGGATGCGGCCGGCGTCGAGGAGGCCCATGACGAGGCTCGCGGCGCCGAAGTGTTCCAGCGCGTGGGAGTCGTTGAGCAGGTCGATGACGTCCTGCACGGTCCGCGCGTAGGCGAGGGCGGCCGTGGTGCCCTCGACGACCCCGGCGCGCCGGCGCCGCCCCTCGTCGAGGCCGAGCCGGGCGGCGGACTCGGTGAGTTCATGGGTGGCGTCCCGGACGACACCGACGATGCGGACCGGGCGGCCGCTGTCGTCGCGGTGGACGATTCCCTGGGTGTGGGTCCACTGGTGCCCGCCGTCGCGGCGGCGGATGCGGAAGTACGCGCCGTACTCCGCGCTGCCGTCCTTGAGCGCCTGCGCGACCAGGGTGTCGAGGCGACGGGCCTCGTCCGGCAGCACCCGCGAGCCGAGCGAGTCGGGGCGGTCGTCGTAGTCCGCGCGGTCCATGTCGAAGACGTCGAGGGCGGCCTCGTCCATGATCATCGTGCCGTTGACGAGATCCCAGTCGAAACCGCCCATCCGGAAGGCCGTACCGAATGCGGCCAGGATCCGTGCCGTCCCGCCGCCCGTTCCCTCCAGGGCGCGGCTGAGCCGCTCGACCGCATCCCCTCCCCCGTTGCCCGCGTTCATGGGGCCACGCTAGGCGCAGCCCCGCCCGTGCGCACCATGAAGATCCGTTTCATCCCTCGAAGGTCTCGGGCTGATCCGGGACGGGTCGGGCGGGGAAGAGCTCCTCCGGCGGAAGTTCGCCGTCCGGGACGGTCTGCTCGCCCGGGGGCTCCGCGTACGGGTCGGCGGGGTCCGGCTGCACGCGCGGGTCGGTGTTCGGGTCCTGGTACGGATCAGCGTCGGGCACGGGGTACGGGTCGGGGTCGACCGGGCCCGGGTCGGTGCCACCGGTCCCGGAGGCGTCGGGCAGCGGGTTCTCCGGGGCCGGGGGGACCGGAGCGGGCGGGACGGGCCGGGAGGGATCGTCCGGGGTGGCGGGGCCGGGGGACGTACGGCGGTCGGGTGTGGCGCCGTCGGGCGTCGCGTCGGCGAGGGCGCACGCGTCCGGGTCGCAGTCGGGTTCCACGGCGGGCTTGCGGTCCTCGGCCCCGTCGCTGCCGGTGGCCCGCTCGATCCAGCTGCGGTCGGCGTTGTTGACGATGACCAGGCTGGTGACCACGGTGGTGGTCGGCCGGACGACGATCACACGGTCGGGGTCGAAGCCGTCCCAGGGTTCGCCCTGGTGGATGCCGTCCCGGACCGCGGCCGGGGTGCGGAGCGGGTTGCCGCAGGCGCAGCGGACGCGCGGGGAGCCGTACTGGTCGACGAGGACCGCCGTACCGGTCTGGAGGACGGACTGGAAGGCTTTGGCCTTGCCCTCGCGGTAGCCGTGGTTGGTGACCCGGGTGTCCGAGCGCAGGACGACCGGGGTCAGCCCGCGCAGCCAGTCCGGGAGGTTGGCGTCGGGGATTCCGGCGGCCTCGGCGAAGGCGCGGGTCCTGTCCTGGTCGGCGGAGAGGGACGCGACCTGCCGCTCGACGTCGCAGCTGCCCTCCGCGCGCGTGCCGCCGTAGAGGCCGGGGGTGGAGCCGGTGACCTCGCGGACCTGCGGGCCGCCGCTGTCCGGGCCCCGGGCCGGGGAGGACCCCCGTGCGGTGGCACGGGCCGAGGACTCGGTGAAGGGGTCGGGACCCTGGGCGGCGAGCGGCTGGAGGAGGACGTCCTGCGTCGAACCGGCCGCGGCGGGCTGGGCGCCGCCCCGGGACCCCTCCCAGACGGAGCTGCACCCCGCGAGGAGGAGCGAGGCGGCGAGCGCCGCGAGCGCGGAGCGGGCGACGGCGGCGCGGGGGGTCGCGCGGGGAGCCGTGGGGCGGGGCGCGCGGTGATCCGCCGCCGGGGCGGCTCGGGGGGCGGTCCGGTCGGTCGCGCGGGGAGCGGTCGGGTCGAGTGCGGTCGGGTGGGTCGCGCCCGGAGCGGTGGGGGTTCGCCGCGTCCGGCAGAGGGGTGAGCGCACCTGGTTCTCCCGCTTTCTCTCCCCCGGGCCACGGCGCCCGGTTCCGGCCAGTCCTTCATGTCTGTCGCAGTGCGCGGGGCCCCGCAAGCGGAGGGCCGCCGACCGTGTCACCACCCGCACTTGAACACGTTCAAGAAAGCCTCTACGCTCGGACACGCCAGTTGAACACGTTCAAGTGGGGGGATGCGCAATGACCGCACTGTCGGTCCTGGTGGGCACGGTCGTCACGATCGGCATGTTCTGGGCGATCCCGACGGGGCTCGCGCTCCTCGACGGCCCCCGACCACCGGGCCGGGAGGCGCTCCGGCGCGCCTGGCCGCTGTTCGCCGTCCCCGGCGCGCTCGCCCTGTGGCTGCCCCGCTCCGGGCTCTCGACCGCGCTCGCCGCCGTCTACGCCCTCGCCACGCTGGCCCTCGCGCTCCAGGCCCCGGCCCGGCTGATCCTGACCCGCTCCCTCGCGCCCGGCGAGGTCGCGGTCCTCACCGCCCTGGTCGCGCCATCCGTCGCCGGCCTCGCCCTGGTCGCGGAGCGGGCCTCGTACCCGCTCTTCGGCTTCGACCTGGACATCCTGGCGCTGACCGTCCCGCACTTCCACTTCGCGGGCTTCGCCGCCGCCCTCGTCGCCGGTCTCCTCTGCCGCGTCTCCGACGGCCCCACCGCCCGTTTCGCCGCGCTCAGCGTCCCGGCGGGCACCCTGCTCGTGCTGCTCGGCTACTTCGTCGACGACTGGGCCGAGCTGCTCGGCGCCGTCGTCCTGACGGCCGGCATGACGGCGGTCGCGGTCCTGACCCTGCGCGAACGCCGCACCCTGGCGGCCGACCGCCTCACCCGGGGGCTGCTCGCCGTATCGGCCCTGGTCCTCTTCGTCACCATGCTGCTCGCGCTGAGCTGGGCACTGGGCGAGGCGACCGGCCTTCCGCACCTCGATCTGACCTGGACGGCCGCGACCCACGGTCTGGGCAACGCCCTGGGCTTCGCGGTCTGCGCGCTGCTCGCCCACCGGCGCCTCCGCTCGGACCATCCGGCGTCGCACCCGACGCCGGACCACCTCGCGACTCCCACGAACCTCACCCATCCCACAGCCCACCCGCGAACGGAGCTTCCGGCATGACCCGCCTCATGAGCAGCCTGTCCCGGCCCGACCGCCCCCGCCCGACCCTCAGCTACCGCGAGGTCGCCGCCACCCGCACCCCGGCCGCCCTCCCCGAGGGCTACCACCACCTGCGGCACAGCGCGGTCGTCGGCCACGGCCGGGCCGCCTTCGAGGCCGCCGGAGCCGCCGTCACCACCTGGCGGATGCACCGCGCCACCGGGGCACGCCTCCTCGCCGACTCCGACCGTGCCGCCCCCGGCGTGACCGTCGAGATATCGGCGGGCCTCGGCCCGCTGCGGCTCGGAGCCCCCTGCTCGGTGATCTGGACGGCGTACGAGGAACAGCGGATCGGTTTCGCCTACGGAACCCTCACCGGGCATCCGGAGTGCGGCGAGGAGTCCTTCATGGTCCACCACGACCCCGACGGCACGGTCCGGTTCGCGGTCACCGCGTTCAGCCGCCCCGCCGCCTGGTACACCCGGCTCGGCGGCCCCGTGATCCCGCTCCTCCAGCGGGCCTACGCGCGTCAGCTGGGCCGGACGCTGCGGCGCCTCGTCAGGACGTGATCCCGGGCCGATACTGGAAGCGATGGAGTGGTTCACCGCACCCGACCACTGGCTGAGCCGGATCGTCTTCCAGCGGGGCCTCGCCGGGCTGTACTGCGTGGCGTTCCTGTCGGCGGCCCTGCAGTTCCGGGCGCTGATCGGGGAGCGCGGCATGCTCCCCGTACCGGAGTACGTGCGCAGGACCCGGCCGCGGCACACCCCGTCGCTCTTCCACTGGCGCTACTCCGACCGCCTCTTCGCGGCCGTCGCCTGGTCCGGCGCCGCGCTCGCCCTCGCGCTGCTCGCGGGCGCCGGGGACGCGGCGCCGCTGCCGGTGTCGATGCTGCTGTGGCTGGTCCTCTGGGCGCTGTACCTGTCGATCGTGAACGTGGGGCAGACCTGGTACGCCTTCGGCTGGGAGTCGCTGCTCCTGGAGACCGGGTTCCTGGCGGTCTTCCTCGGCAACGACGACACGGGGCCGCCCGTCCTCGTGCTGTTCCTGCTGCGCTGGCTGCTCTTCCGGGTCGAGTTCGGCGCCGGGCTCATCAAGATCCGCGGCGACCCGTGCTGGCGCAATCTGACCTGCCTCTACCACCATCACGAGACCCAGCCGATGCCCGGTCCGCTGAGCTGGTTCTTCCACCACCTCCCGCGCCCGCTGCACCGGGTGGAGGTGGCGGCCAACCACGTCGTCCAGCTCGTCGTGCCGTTCCTGCTGTTCACCCCGCAGCCGGTGGCCACGATCGCGGCCGGTCTCATGATCGCGACCCAGTTGTGGCTGGTGCTCTCCGGCAACTTCGCCTGGCTGAACTGGATCACCATCGTGCTCGCCCTCTCCGTCGTGGACGCCTCCCCGGTGACCGGCGAGCACCCCCGGCCCGATCCGCCGCTCTGGTACGTGGTCCTGGTCGTCGCGGTCACCGCGTTCGTCCTGGTACGGAGCTACCGACCGGTGCGCAACCTGCTCTCCCGGAACCAGGCGATGAACCGCTCGTACGACCCGTACCACCTGGTCAACACGTACGGAGCGTTCGGCACGGTCGGGCGGATCCGGGACGAGATCGTCGTCGAGGGCACCGACGACCCGGTGCCGCACGCGGGCACGGTGTGGCGGGAGTACGGTTTCAAGGGCAAGCCCGGTGATCCGCGCCGGCTGCCCCGGCAGTTCGCCCCGTACCATCTGCGGCTCGACTGGCTGATGTGGTTCGCGGCCCTCAGCCCGGGGTACGCGCGCGACTGGTTCGGCCCGTTCGTCGAGCGGCTGCTCGACGGCGACCGGGACACCCTGCGGCTGCTCGCCCACAACCCGTTCCCCGACGCGCCACCGACGTTCGTCCGCGCCCGGCTCTACCGGTACCGGTACACGACCTGGCGCGAGCTGCGCGCGACCGGGGCCTGGTGGCACCGGAGGCTCGTACGCGAGTACCTGCCGCCGACCCGGCTGCGGGAACCGGCGCGCGGGCCCCGTTGAACGCACCGGTGCCCCCGGGCCGCGAACGGCCGGGGACACCGGGGGTGAAGCGGGGGATCAGTCGATGCTGGGCAGGATGTGGGGCTCGGCGAGGTCGTCCTCGTATCCCGCGAGCCGGATCGGGGCCGCGTGGGCCCACACGTCGAGGCTCCCCAGCTCGCCGTTCCTGCGCGTCCGGTCGTTGGGTTCGGCCGGTCGCGGTTCCTGCTTCGTCAGTTCTGGTGTCACCGCGCACTCCTCTGTGTCGCGTACCTGTAGGACAGATGCCGGTCGGTCGCGGTGGCGCCGTTGTCGGGCGGGACCGCGGCCTTGGTGGCAGGCCTGTCCCTGGAAGGCCGTGAGGACGGTGTGTCTCCTCGGTGGCCGACCGTGGACATCACAGTAACCAAATGAGCGCGCCTGCGCTCTACCGGGCTCCGAAGTGTGACGCAATCGGGTGAACCAAGCCGAAAGAGCGCCCCACCTGGCCGGTGAGGCGCTCTTGCCGAAACAGCGGGAATCGCTTGTGCGGCCTGCCGCGGACGGTTTCTACCAGTTCGCGGGGGCGTAGTCCTTCAGGAAGCAGCCGTAGAGGTCCACGCCGTCCTCGCCGCGCACGATCGGGTCGTAGACACGGGCCGCGCCGTCGACCAGGTCGAGCGGGGCGTGGAAGCCGGCCTCGGCGAGGCGCAGCTTGTCGAAGTGCGGACGCTCGTCGGTGATCCAGCCGGTGTCGACCGAGGTCATGAGGATGCCGTCGGTCTTGAACATCTCCTCGCCGCTGGTCCTCGTCACCATGTTCATCGCGGCCTTGGCGGCGTTGGTGTTCGGGTGGCCCGCGCCCTTGTAGCCGCGGCTGAAGACGCCCTCCATGGCGGAGACGTTCACGACGTACGAACGTCCGCTGGCGGCCTTCTTCGCCGCCTCGGCCATCACCGGGCGCAGCTTGCTGATGAGGATGAACGGCGCCGTGTAGTTGCACAGCTGGGTCTCGAGGAGCTCCACCGGGGAGATCTGCTCGATGCTCTGCACCCAGGTGTTGGAGTCGACGACGTCCGGCACCAGGCCGCCCGCGTCGATGGCGGTGCCGTCGAGGTGCTTGGCGATGGTCGCGTTGCCCGCGACGAGCGCGAGGTCGGCGACCTGCTGGGCCTCCAGGTCGCGCACGCCGGCGGGAAGCTCGGACGATCCGACGAGCTCGCCGACAGCGCCGGAGTTGAAGGCGCCGATCACGTGGTGGGCGGGCAGCTCGCCGGCCGGCAGCGCGGCGTTCTCGCCCTCGACCAGGGCGGCGTACGCGGACGGCAGCCGGCGCACGGTCTGCGTCGCGTTGTTGATGAGGATGTCCAGCGGCCCGGCCTCGGTCATCTGGTCGGCGAGCGCCACGGCCTGGGCCGGGTCGCGCAGGTCGATGCCGACGACCTCGAGGCGGTGCATCCAGTCCGCCGAGTCGTCCATCGCCTTGAAGCGGCGGATGGCGTCCTTGGGGAAGCGGGTGGTGATGGTGGTGTGGGCGCCGTCGCGCAGCAGCCGGAGCGCGATGTACATGCCGATCTTGGCCCGGCCGCCGGTGAGCAGGGCGCGCTTGCCGGTGAGGTCGGCGCGGGCCTCGCGCCTGGCCCGGTTCTCGGCGGCGCACTGCTGGCAGAGCTGGTGGTAGAAGTAGTCGACCTCGACGAACCGCGTCTTGCAGATGTAGCAGGAGCGCGGACGCTGGAGTATCCCCGCGATCCGGCCTTCCTCGGTGACGGAGGAGGGCAGGATGCCCTCGGTCTCGTCGTCGATGCGCTGCGCGGAGCCGGTGGCCGTGGCCTCGGTGACCGCCTTGTCGTTGGCGGTCTTGAACGCCCGGCGCTCCTGGCGGCGGCGCTGCTTCACGGTCCGGTAGATCCCGGCGGTGGCGCGCCGGACGCGGATGGCGTCCGGGTGGTCGACGTCGAGCTTGTCGAGCTCGTCGAGGACGCCGAGGCAGACGGCCAGGCGATCGGGGTCGATACCCGGCCCGTAGTCCTGGTTTTCTTCGGTCACCGTCATGGCCTTCGGGTTCCTCGTTCGCTCGTACGTCACCGTTCGTGGGCTGTCACCGTCCGTGGGCTCGCAAGACGGCAACCCCGGCAACTTTACGGAGCGGGGGGCCGCCCCTCCAAACCCGTTCGGGGGGCGTGGTCGAAGACACAGTCGCCGCACAGGCCCGCGCCGGGGCAGCGGTAGTAGAGACAGCAGCTGACGCGGCGCAGCCGGGGGCCGCGGACCGTACCGGCGAGGTCAGGGTGGTCGAGGAGTCCGGAGACCAGGTCGGCGGCCCGTGCGGCGGCCTCGGGGCGGCCGTGGGCGTGCGCCCAGCGGGTCAGCTCGCGCAGGGCGCCGGCCAGGGCGGAGCCCGCGTTGCCCCAGAGCAGGCGCGGGGAGATGTGCCCGTCGCGGCGGAGTGCCGCGTGGAGCGGCACGAGGTGGGCCTCCTGGACGGCCGCGCGGATCTCGTCGACGGTCGCGGGGCGGGTGTCGGAACCGGCCCACCACAGGTCGTCGGGTGAGGTGAGGGCCCCGTCCCAGTACAGCTCTGCGGGGTCGAGGGCGGGGAAGCGGCCGTGCAGGGCGGCGGGCCCGAGGGCGGTGGACCAGAGCCGGGCGGCGAGCCCGAGGTGGGCGACGGATGCCCCGACGCGCCGCTCGGGGGCGCCGAGCCGGTCGGCGACCCGGTCCACGCGCGCGTGGAGGGGGCCGTCGTCGCCCGCGTACAGGCGCGCGAGCGGGCGGTGCGCTCCGCCGGTCTCCGGCGCACTGGTGCGCAGGGCGAAGAATCCGCCCACCGACCCGCTCTCCACAAGATCCACCCGAGCTCCCCCCGATTCCGGTCACGGTCGCGTGCCGAGGTCTTCCGGGCACGAATTCCGACCACCGTAACCGCTCCGCGCGGCTCTTCGACACTGCTCGAAAAAGTCGCTTTGCACCCGTTCTGACCTGCACGGGTGTACATCTCCAGGCGTACGTCGGGCCCACGTACTGCGACAGGTGTACCCGCGAAGACGTCCCCTGGTACGACGACGCGATCGGCCGGGAAGAGAGATCGTGGAAGGTATGAGTCCCCTCCTGCTGTCCGTCCTCCTGGCCCTGGTCTCGGCGGTCGCCTACGCGGCCGCGGCGATCGTGCAGGAGCGGGTCGCGGCCTCCGCCGCAGGTCCGCGCTACGCGCCGCTGCGCAGCCCGGCCTGGTGGGGGTCCGTCCTGCTCAACGGCGTCGGCGCGACCCTGCACGTCGCGGCCCTCGCGTACGGACCGCTCAGCCTGGTCCAGCCGCTGGGTGCGCTCACGATCGTGTTCGCGCTGCCCATGGCCGCGCTGTTCGTCGGCCGCAAGGCCGGATCGCGGGCCTGGCGCGGCGCCGTGATGGCCACGGTGGGTCTGGCCGGGCTGCTCAGCCTCACGAGCGGTGCCGAGGCGCGGTCCCTGGCCGACGGCGACCGGTGGCTGCTCGCGGGCTGCACCTTCGGGGTGGTGGCCGCGCTGTTCGCGGCCGCGCACCTGGTGGGCAGGTCGGTGCTGCGCAGCGTCGTCCTGGCCGCCGCCGCGGGTGTCGCCTTCGGTATCGCCTCGGTCTTCACGAAGTCGGTGGCGGAGGAGTGGACGCCCGGCGCGCCGCTCGCCGAATGGACCGCGCTCCTCGTGCTCTCGGCGCTCGCCGTGACCGGGCTGCTCCTGTCGCAGGCCTCGTACCGGGGCGCGGGGCTCGCGGCCCCGCTGGCCACCGTCACGGTGGTCAACCCGGTGGTCGCCGCGGCCGTGGGCCTGACCCTGTTCGGCGAGAGCTTCCGCTACGGCACGGCGGGCACCGTCGCCGCGCTGATCAGCGGCGCGGTGGCCGCGGGCGGCCTGATCCAGCTCACGCTGGACCGGATGACGGTGCCGGCCGAGTCACTCCCGGCGTCGGGTCGGGGGCGTGCACCGGACTCCGGACCAGCGGCGGGGTCAGAGGGAGACCCCGCGCGCCCTGAGGTAGGCCAGGGGGTCGATGTCGGAGCCGTACCCGGGACCCGTCCGTACCTCGAAGTGCAGGTGCGGTCCCGAGCTGTTGCCGGTCGATCCTGAGCGGCCGATGCGCTGGCCGGCGGTGACCCGCTGGCCTTCGCGGACGGCGAGCGCGGAGAGGTGGGCGTACTGGCTGTAGCGGCCGTCGTCGTGGCGGAGGACGATCTGGTAGCCGTACGCGCCTCCCCACCCGGCGGAGACGATCCGTCCCCCCGCCACGGCCTTGACGGAGGTGCCGGTGGGCACGGGGAAGTCGACGCCGGTGTGGTAGCCGCTGGACCAGGAGGAACCGGGCTTGCCGTAGCGGGTGCCGATGTCGGCGGAGACGGGGGCGGAGTAGCGGTCCTCCGCCGCGGCGGGCGGCCGCGGCGTGGAGGCGGGCCGGGGAGCGGGCTTCGTCCTGGGCGTGGACGCGGGCTTCGCGGCGGGCTTGGACGTCTGCTTCGCCACGGGCTTCGTGGCGGGCTTGGACGTCTGCTTCGCCACGGGCTTCGTGGCGGGCTTGGACACCTGCTTCACGGCCGGCTTGGACGCGGGTTTGGTGACGGGCTTGGTCACCGGCTTCGCCACGGGCCGCTGGGCGACCGGCTTCGCGGTCGGCTTCGCGATCGGCTTCGTGGTCGGCGGTGTGGCGGGCCGGGTCCGGGGCGCGGTGCCGGGTCCCGAGAGCCTCGGCGGGGGCGTCGTGACCGAGGGGGCCTTCGTCGGGGGCTTCTTCGGGGCGGCGATGCGCAGGGTCAGGCGCTGGCCGGGGTGGATGAGGTCGGGGTCGTCGCCGACGACGGGCCGGTTCGTGTCGTACAGGCGCTTCCAGCCACCCTGGACCCGCTCGTCGCGGGCGATCTTCGACAGGGAGTCGCCGGGCGTCACCGTGTACATCTCGCGGACGGTGGGGACGGCGGTCGGGCCGACGTTCCTGGCCGGCCGCTCGGATAAGGCGCGCTGGCCGGGCAGGGAGGCGGTGCTGGGCGTGTTCCCGCCGCGGGACGCCTTCGTGGTCGCCGCACGGGGGGTGATGTCCGGGGCGTCTCCGCCCCGGGCGAGGCCCGAGCCGGGGCCGCAGGACGGCCAGGCGCCGGGCCCCTGGCCCTTCAGGACCCGCTCGGCGATCGCGATCTGCTGGTCCTTGGAGGCGAGGTCGGCGCGCGGCGCGTAGTGCGTGCCGCCGTAGGCCTCCCAGGTGGACTGGCTGAACTGCAGACCGCCGAAGTAGCCGTTGCCCGTGTTGATGTGCCAGTGGGAGGTCGACTCGCAGGACGCGACCTTCTCCCAGACATCGAGCGAGGCGGCCTGAACGGTGCCTGCCCCGATGAAGGGCAGCGCCATTCCGGCGCCTCCCGCGGTGACGGTGAGCGAGGCACGGTTGATCCGGCTCGGCTGGTGGCGGCGGTGACGTCCGCGTACGGCCATGGGCCCCCCTTGAACACAGCAACAGCCGTCCAAGTTAGGGGTGGCGCACGCTCCGTGACAAGGGATACGCCAAAGCCCAAGGCCCGTATGTCACCTTCCCGTTGACGCCGGACGGCGACCGGCGGGGCCCGGCTGGGGCTGAGGCTCGGGTTCCGGTACCGGTCCGCCGGGCTGCGGCGCCGGGCTCGGATCGGGGTCCGGCGGGACCGGGACCGGGTTCGGCGGGGGGACCGGCGGCGGTGACGGAACCGGCGGCGGAATGGGCGAGGGGGGCAGCGGATCGGGGTACGGGTGGGTCATCACGGACCTCTCGGTCGACGGGTTCCTCACTCCCCAGGGTGGCCCGGCGGACGCCGCGGCGCCCGCCGGATCCCGTCCTTCGGGTCAGTCGGCGGTGCCGCGCGGACCGGACGCCGCGTCGGCCGCGGCGGCGAGGTAGCCGTCCCGGTCCCCCGCCTCGAACAGCGCCCAGGGGGTGTCTTGTCGATCAGGCCGGATCAGGGAGCGGCGTCTGGTGCCGTGCCGCACGGGCACGGCACCAGGTCGCCCGCCTGCCGCTCGGCGATCCCGCCGATCGTGGAACAGGTGCGGAGCACGGCCTCGGCCGCGCTCGCGACGGCCGCCGCGAGCGCGGCCGCCACCGCCCCGGCGACCGCCTCGGGCCCCGCCTCCCGGGCGCGCACCAGCAGCTCCTCGTCGACGACGTGGCGCAGGACGAGCCCGGGGTGGTGCCGGTCGCGGAGCCCGTCGAAGACGGGGACGTGGACCGGTGAGGTGTGCAGCAGGGCCAGCGTTGTGCCGGTCGTGGTCACCACAGGCTCGGGGTGGACTTCAGCTGGAGCTTCGCCGCACGGACCACCTCGGACGGGGCGACCGGCGCCTCGTCCGGGTGACGCTCGGCCCAGGCGGCGGCGTACGGGCAGAGCGGCACGACGGGTACGCCCTCACCTGCGGCGATCGCGTAGAACTCGCGCACGAGCGCCCCGGCGACGCCCTTGCCCTCGTGGCCGTCCTCGACGACCGTGTGCACGGCGACGAGGGCGTGGGGCTCGGCGGTGAGCACGAAGTAGACGACGACACCGACGTAGGTGCCATCCTCGAAGGCCTCCAGGCGTCCGTTCGCCCGGTCGTCTCGAATCTCCGGCTCGGCCATGCGGCGACGCTCCCTCGGCGTGGATCGGTCAGATGCGCACGGTGACGGGCGCGGCGGCGGGCGCGGGCACGGCATGCGGGCCGCGCACCGTGTCGCTCCCGGGGACGGGCGCGGAGGCGTCGGTCCCCAGCTCCACGATGCGGTTGTCACCGTCGACGTGCACGACGCGCGGCACGAACGTCCGGGCCTCGGCGTTCTCGATCTGCGCGTAACTGATGAGGATCACGAGGTCGCCGGGGTGTACGAGGTGGGCGGCGGCACCGTTGATCCCGATGACACCGGAACCGCGCTCGCCCTCGATGACGTAGGTCTCGAGTCGGGCGCCGTTGTCGATGTCGACGATGTGCACGAGCTCACCGGGCAGGAGGTCGGCCGCCTCCATCAGGTCGGCGTCGACGGTGACCGAACCGACGTAGTGCAGGTCGGCCTGGGTCACGGTGGCCCGGTGGATCTTGGACTTGAACATTGTCCGGAACATGAAGAAACTCCCGAAATGTCTGCTCCCTGCCTGCTTCCTGCAGGTCAAAGGCGGTCTTGGGAGGCTACATCGCTTCGCATGTGCGGTCGGCTGTTGTCCGGTGTTTCAGGACTCACACTGACCCGTTGCTGACTTTTCTGACGCCACGCCAGTCGCACGAGCAGGCGCGTCTTTGCGCTCGGCACGTTCTCCATACCAGGCAACAGCGAGTGCCTGAAGAAGGCTTCGTCCTGCTGGGTACCGGACACGGCATATTGCTCATCAAGGCCCAGCGGCACCGCCCAGTGGCACTCGACGGCCTCCTCGCTGTTTGGGGAGGTGTCGGCTTGGGTGTGGCCGTGCCGACACTGGCGAAGGGTTCGCCCCGATGACGGACTCCCGCAGCAATGAGCGCCTTGTCCAGGCGCTCGATCCACTCGGGCCGGGTTGACCTCGTCCTGGTCGGCGCGCCGGAAGTAGAGCTCGGCCGGCCGCTCCGGCGACCCGGTTCGAGGCCGGTGTCGCGCTGCCGGCAGCCTCGGAGGATCTTGTAGTGCTTCATGTGGGCGAAGGCGCACTCGCCGCTGACCCGCACCCGTCGGTGTTCGGCGTTGCCTTCTTCCTCGCCGGACAGCAGGGCTCGTCCGGAGCGTTTGCGGTGCGGGACGAGGAGGCCGGAATGGATGTACGCGCCGACGGCCGGCACGGTCACGCCTTCCCAGTGCTGGGCCAGGGCGGAGTCCCGCCATGCCCTCGCGTCCGCGGAGTTGCCGGGAACGGGCCGGGCCGCGGCCATCACCGGTTTGGTCTCGGCGTCGATGATGTCCTACACGTTCGCCGAGAACCGGTAGTTGCGTGAGGACGCTCCGGCCTTGCGGTCGCGGACCGGAATCAGGGTGCCGTCCACGATCCACAGCCGCCCGACCGCGTCGGCCGAGCGGGCGGCCGGCTCGATGGCCACCACCCTCCAGAAAGCGTCCGTGATCATCGTCATTCCGGCAGTCAGGAACGGAGGCAGTCGACCGGGAATCGAGCCGCGCACCGCCATGGTCAGCTGACCCAAGCCCCTTCTGCTCCCCCTGTGGGCTGTACTCCTTCCAAGACGTGGGTCTGAGCCGGTCATTCGTAAGATCGGAGGGCTTCGGGGCTCCAGGTGCGGCTGTCTCGATGGCTTACGGGACTTGGCCGCCTGGAGCCCCGTGACGACCCGACCACCCATAGGGATACGCGATGCGATCGCTGAGTAGGCCAACGTCGGTGTCGGCCGTGCCCTTCCCCCCGGAGGGCACGGCCGACGGTCCGTTCCGTGCGCCGGTCAGTCCTCGGACCGCACGGACGTCAGCAGTTCGCGCAGTTCGGCAACCGCCTCGCGGAGGTGGCCGGCGAAGGCGTGCATCTGGTCGGCGACCGGCAACGGGGTGCTCAGGTAGATGTTGAAGCGCTCGGGCAACAGCACGTACGCGACACCGATGCACCGGCTGCTCGTGGAGCCGAAGCCGAAGAACTGGATGTTGGCCGACGGCGCGGAGCTGGTGCTCAGGTAGTCGTCCCGCATCGTCAGCCAGCCCGGCGTTCGGTACACGGAGGGCTGCTCGTCCACCCCGAGCTCCGCCCCCCGGCGGCGCTGGATCAGCTCCAGCTCCCACAGGTGCTGCTCGGGCACCTGGCCGGCCTGGCTCTCCTTCGCACGCGCCACATGGGCGTCGGCGGCGGCACGGAAAGCGACGTGCCGAAGGTTGGTGTCCGTCGACGGGTCGTCCATCGCGGCGACGAACGCGAGCATCTCGGGGGTGACGACGCGCATCGCCTCCGTCCGCCCGTGCTGGTACTGCCGCGTCGCGATCGATTCGTACGTCGCACCGAGCCGGCCCTTCGCCCGCTGGTGGGCCAGCTGATAGGCGACCTGGACGAACGCGTCCGGCGAAACCCCCAGCGCCTTGGCCGCACTGCTGCCGAAGTCCTCGAAGGACACGGTGCTGGTCGCGGTGTTCCGCCCGTACGCGGCGAATGCGTCGGCGGCGGCGCGCACCTGCGTGCGCAGCGCGTCGTCGAGCGCGAACACGACCGGCTCCAGTACGGGCTGTCCCTGAGAGCGGGCCCCGGACCGGCGTGAGAACTCCTCGGCGGGGCTCGTGAGCAGGGCGTCGGTGAAGCTGAGGATGGTGGTGCCGTCCAGCTCGCAGTGCTCGACGTTGATGCCGGCGCGCCCGTCGGCGAAGACGACGAACGACACGGCCTTGTCGAACCACCGGTTGCCGCGGTCGCCGTACAGCAACTGGTCGCAGGCGTCCTGAGTGCTCTCCGGTGCGAAGTCCTCCAGACAGACGCAGAACAGTGCGGTCTCGACGGTGTCGAGCGCGTCGGCGTTACCTGGGTGGACGGCGACGAGAGAGGCCCGGGCTGCGGCCCATTCGGCACGAGCCATGGTGGTCAGGTGACCCACCGACGTGTCCTCGCCGGCTCGCTCGTCGCCCGCCTTCATCAC
Source organism: Streptomyces sp. CB02980 (assembly GCF_014451325.2). Classification (GTDB taxonomy): domain Bacteria; phylum Actinomycetota; class Actinomycetes; order Streptomycetales; family Streptomycetaceae; genus Streptomyces. The sequence continues at coordinate 394,745 of NZ_JACSCH020000002.1, forward strand.
CGCGCGCAGCCCCGCCTCGAGTTCGTCCAGGGCGTGCGGGACGCCGTCGGGACCGATGACGTCGAGCCGGAAAATCCGGCCACGGAAGAACACCACGATGTGAGGGGCGTCGGACGGACCAGGCCAGGCGTCGGTGTACGGGGCGCGGACGGTGTCCTGCTGTGCGCCGGGGATTCTGGTGGTGGAGAACAGGAACTTGTTCTGCACCATCGACTGGTGTGCTCCGCGCTGCACCACTGGCGCGATGAGCCCGTCGTCGAGCTGCCGCTTGTGGTCGAGGGCCCCCGCGATGAGCCCGGCCGCCCGCTCCACCTGAGGGCGGCCCGTGTCCCTGAACAAGAAGAAGAAGTTGGCGTTCAGAGCGATCCGGTCCCGGCGGCCCAGGTAGCGGTAGGGCCAGAAGGTGTCGAGCCAGCTGTGCACACCCTCCGTGGCGTCGTACTCCTCCAGCGCCGCGTGCAGGACCCGGCCGGGGCCACCGGGTCGGAGGAAGGCGGCCACCTCCGCCTCGGTCGCCGCCCGCTCGTCCGGCGTCAGCAGCGGCGCGCACCAGGCGAGGAATTTCTCGCAGCTGGCTTCCAGGGTGGGCAGCGGCACCCGCGGCAGGTCGGCCTCCCGGGCGAAGGTCGCGTTCACCACAGCATCCTGACTGGTCTTCAATTCTGCTCTCGATTCGGATCGTCGATACCTGGGGTGTCGTGCGGGCGGGAAAGATAGAGCTGTGCGTAGAGCCAGCCTTCCGTTTCGAGGCCCCTCGCATCCACTCCGGCGGCCGACATGCTCTCGAGCACGAGCGCCTGTTCCTGCGGGGAGGCGAAACGGCGCTGTTTGAACACCTCGTCGACGCGGATCGTGCGGTAGCCCAGTCCTCCCAGTGCCTGCTCCACGGGGTCGAAGGGGAACATTCGCAGCACGAAGTGCGCCATCCAGGGCCGCCGGGGGCCCTGCGCCTCGACGATCCGTACGAGTGTCCGCTCGGTGACGTAGCCGAGGCAGCCGGTCGAGATCACCAGGTCCGCCCCGGCGAGCTGGGCGCGCTGTCGCGGCGTGGGCTCGTTCGCCTCCAGGTCGGCGTGCACCGCGTCGTCGAGGAACCCGGCCTCGTGCGCGTAGGACAGTGCGTGATGGGAGGTGTCGAGGCCGGTGAAACGGATGCGCTGGGCGGGCTGGTGCGAGCGGGACAGCTTCCGGTCGCGGACGAGCAGGGCTTCGCGGCTCTTCCCGTCGAGGCCCTCGTCGTCGTAGCGGGCGTAGAGCTCGTCCATGGTCACGTCGTACTTGAGCAGTGCGGCGTTGATTCCGTACGAGCAGCCGATGTCCACGATGTGGGGCACGGTGACGTGCAGGGCCTCCCGGTACTCCTTCACGAGTTTCGCGAAGTAGGGCTTCGCCTGCTGTGGAACGCAGTAGCCGAGGGGGCGCAGCAGGCGGAAGTAGGCCCGGGGATCGGGCTGTGTGTAGATGTGGTCGAGCGTGACTTTCCCGGTCGCGTCGAAACGCACAGGGCTTACTCCTCGTCGATCGCAGAGCGGGGGGCGGCGGCTGTGCCGGTCGGTGGGTCGGTCAGTCCAGCAGCGCGTCGCCCCGGACGGCCCGGCCCTCGGCCGCCAGATGCTCGGGCAGTACGCGGCCGAAGAGCTGCCGGGTGCGGGCCACGCTGCCGACGACGCCGGGGCGCTCGCTGTAGGCGAAGATCGCAGAGTGGCGTGCGACGCCGCCCCGGACGGGGCTGACCCGGTGCAGCGAGTAGCGGCCCTTGAACAGCTGCAGGTCACCCGGTTGCAGGGGGAGGCTGCGGACGAGTGCCCCGCCCCGGCCTTCGAGCACGGCCCGGACGTCGTCGAATCTCTCGTCGTGCGCGGACCGGATGCCCGGGCAGTATTCGAAGTCGCCGCCGAACTCGGCCTGTTGGGTGAGCATGCTGACCGTGTACTCGTTGGTGTCGAAGTGCCAGGGGTGTTCCCTGTCCGGCGCCACGACGTTGAGGACGAGCCCGGAGAGCGGGTCCGCGAGTTCGTAGAGCTCCGGAAGTCCGAAGCACAGTGCGACGAAGCGGTGGAACAGTTCGTCGGAGTAGAGCCGGCTGATGACGGCGTCGTCGGGGATGCGGTCCCGGGCGACGAAGGCGTTGCCGCGCTCGAAGGTCTTCCGGCCCGGATGATCGTCCGGCAGTTCCGCGTCCACCGCAATGTTGTAGACGTTGACCGTTTCGGTGTCGAAGTGCGCCCGGGACGCGATGGTCGAGCACTCGCGGCTCAGCGTGTCGCGCAGTGACGGACGGATGAAGTCGGGCAGCACGGTGCAGCCGAGGGCGGACAGTTCACGCCGGGCACGGGACACCACTGCGCGGCCCTCGGCGCTGTCGAGTTCCGACAGGGGGTAGCGGGCGGTGTCGACGACCTGGTCCAGTGTTGCGGCTTCCAAAGAGCTCACTCGATCCTCTCCACGTGGCGGGCAGACCGTTCCGAGGTGTCCTGCCCCCACCTCGGCTCTTCAGTAACTGAACTGACTAGTAACTGAGTTGAAGCTCGCACATCGCCGCCGGATTGTCTGTGACACGCCCCACTGAACCCTGGGGTGTCATTGGGCGGAGCGCCGGTCCTCCCTCGACGCCGCGCCCTGCTCGCGCAGCCCCGGACGACGTCGTCGGCGCCTTGGGCCCCGGCGGCGTCGAGCGGCGTCATGTCGTCCCAGCCGACCCGGACGATGTCGGCTGCCGTGCTCGGGGAGCAGTCGGGCGGTGGACAGTCCTCCGCCATGGCAGGCCGCCCCAGAAGGCGCGGGTGATGTCCGCGGTGTGGGGGTTCGGCGGCGGAGAGGTACGCGCGGACCTGCCGGGCGCTGAGTCCGCACCATGCGCGGCAGCCACCGCCGGCACCATCAGCACCCGGACCGGCTGTCGCCGCCGGCGCACCCGCGCGCCGGGCCAACCGCGTCGCACGGGCCCCGTAGCCGAATCGAGGCCGCACCCTCCACCGCATCGGCACCGCCCCCGATTCGCCGTCGATACGCCGTTGCAGCTCGCACATCGGGGCGAGCGCGCCCTCGTCGTGCAAGGTCAGCGCGTCGGTGACCCCCGCAGTGCCCTGCGGGGTGACGAAAGTCGTCTCCAGGACGTTCGTGCCGGGCAGATAGCGGCGTTCGCTGCGGTAGTGCACCGCCGGTTCGAGGAGGAACCGGCCGCCCCGGTCGGCGTCGAGCACGGCACCGAACACCGAGGGCAAGTCCAGATCCGGCAGTCCGAGCCAGTCCACCGACCCGTCGCGGGCGACCAGCGCCGCGGCGCGGCCATCGCCGATCACTGCGTAGTCGCGCAGCGGAACGTAGCCATCGCTCCGCGATACCACCGGGCGATGGTGATCGGCTCTGGGAGACGTTCACACGGCTTCACCACTCATCGGGCCTGCTCCATCGCTCTCGCACCCGGCTGAGAAGGATTCCAGGCGATCCGAGGAGGCCCGGCGCGGGCGGGTGGTTCCGTGAGGCTCCACCCGCCGGGTGGATTCAGTGCGCTCCGCACCTGTTCACCGCTGCTGCTCGGTGTGGTAGCGCTGGGCGAGCCGGGCGAGCGCGACGGCGCCGAGGAGCAGTCCGAAGTCGCGCAGGGCGACGTCGTAGTGGCCCGGGATGGTCAGCAGGTTGACGATGATGCCGGCCAGCCAGCCGGCCACCAGCCAGCCCCCGAATCGGGGAGCCAGCGCCACGGTGACACCGGCCACGATCTCGATCGCACCCACCGCGTACATGGCCGCCTGGGCGCTGCCGGGAACGATGTCGTCGATCCACGGCGCGAGGTAGATGGGCCAGTCCACGAGCAGGTTGGTGAACTTGTCCAGCCCGAACACGATTGGCGCCACCGTGAAGCCGATACGCAGGATCACGAACGCCTGGTAGCCGGGGTCGGCCAGCGCCGCCCGCCGCCGGGAGGTGGCGCTGGTGCTTGTGGTTACGGAGGACATGTCCCTCTCCTTCTATCGGCAAGGCTCATTTCCTATAGAAGCCCCCTCTCGTTCTTTAGTCAATGGCCGTGGGTTTTACACTGGTGTTCGTGGACACCCCGAAGGAAGTGCGCGACCCCGACGTCTCCGCCATCGCCGCCCTCGACGAGCCGACCCGCAGGAGGCTGTATGACCACGTCGTGCGCCAGTCGAGCCCCGTCAGCCGGGACGAGGCAGCCGCCGCCCTCGGACTGGCCCGGAAGACCGCCGCGTTCCACCTGGACCGGCTCGCCGACGAATCACTGCTCGACGTCATCTACGAGCGCCGCAGCGGACGCTCCGGACCGGGCGCCGGAAGGCCGGCCAAGCTCTACCGCCGCTCGACGAAGCAGGTCGCCGTCAACCTGCCGGACCGCCGCTACGAGCTGGCCGGCCGGCTGCTCGCCCAAGCCGTGGAGGAATCCGACGCGACCGGTGAGCCAGTGCGCCAGGTGTTGCACCGCAAGGCCGAAGAACTCGGCACGCAACTGGGCGAAAAGAACAAGACGGACGTCTTCGAGCTGCTGGAGCGGTACGGCTTCGAGCCACGCCGCGAGGACGATGCCATCGTTCTGGCCAACTGCCCCTTCCACGCGCTGGCCCAGGAACACACCCAGACGGTCTGCGGCATGAACCTCCACCTGCTGCGCGGTGTCCTCAGCGGTCTGGACGAGGCAGGACTCGAGGCATGCCTGGCACCCAGCCCCGGACGATGCTGCGTCCGACTGCGGCAGGCCGCCTGATCAGACCGAGAAGTCAGTCAGGCTGCCGTGCCGGCGGCCCATTCCGCCGCGGCCGAAACGGTCATCGGCGCGGCAGCCGGTTCCGGCCCACCTGCCACAGGGCGGGCTTGACGTGACGACGGGGCCTACCGCGGACCCTGGGCCGGGCCTCCGGTCGACCCGAGCCCCTCGTCTTCGCGCCGGTCGAGAAGGATGACCGCCACATCGTCCGCCAGGCGGCCCTGAGTGTGGCGGACCAATGCCTGGCGCAGGCCCTCCAGGAACGCCTGCCGGGTGTGTTCCCGCATGGTCACCATGGCCTCGGGCAAGTCGAAGAAGGTGCTGTCCCGGTCGCGGGCCTCGATGACGCCGTCGGTGCACAACAGCAGCCGGTCCCCCGGTGCGAACGGATAGCTGTCCATCCGCCCGGGAGGACCGCTGATGAATTCCTCGAGACCCAACGGCGGCAAGGGGGCGGTGGGCATCAAGGGCCGGACCGTGCCGTTGCGCAGCAGCAGCGGCGGCGGATGGCCCCGGTTGATCACCTCAACGTGGGGGTTGTCCGGGATCTGGGCGACGAGCGCGGTGACGAATCCCTCGAGAAGGGCGTCGTCACTGCCGGCCACGCCCGCGCCCGCGGCGTCCCGCCGCAGGGCCGCTTCGCAGTGGTTGACGACCTCCACCAGGTCGTCCTCGTAGTGCACGGACTCCCGGAATGCGCTCAGCACGACCGCGGCGGCCCGTACGGCGGGCAGTCCCTTGCCCCGGACATCCCCGACGATCACCCGGACCCCGTACCGGGTCTGGACCGCGTCGTACAGATCGCCGCCGATCTGCGCGCCCGTCTCAGCCGCCAGGTACATGCTGGCCGCCCTGACGGGGCCCAGCTGGGCCGGCACGGGCCGCAGCAGGACCTCCTGGGCGGCCGTGGCGATCCGGCGGACCTGGTTGAGCTCTTTCTCTCGGCGCGTGCGCGCGGTGCGGCTCATCATGAAGCTCGCCACCGAGACCAGGAACAGGGCGAGGAAGTTCGTGTAGACCTGCTGACCGCCCCAGGCATGGTTGTAGGTGGCGGTGGTCACGCTGACGCCGACGGCCACTCCCGTCGCCGCGAGCGTGCCCTTGGGACCCATCGTCACCGCTGCCAGAGCGGGTGTCGCCACCAGCAGGGGTCCGGTGTACACGACGTGCGCCGGCGTGAGCTCGACGAGGAGCACCAGCAGGGCGACCGCGAAGGGCAGGCACTCCGCGAGGACGAAAAGGACCTGGTGGTGGCCGTCAGCTCCCGGTCCCGGGGGCGAGCGCAAAGGCGCTCTCATGAGTACAGCCTGCCTCACCCGGACGTATGGCCGCCACTCCGGTTCACCGGTCCCCGTGGGCGTCCGGTCGCTGCCGGAATCGGTGATCGCTCCTGCTCGGCGACCGTCGCTCCCCGCTGCCTACGACCCATAGAGGTTAGAAAATGGAGTATGAGCAACCTACTTGAACATTTCCGGCGTTGGCTGCTCGGCTGGACCACGAGCTCTTCCTCTCCCCCTCGGCCTCCTCCCTCAGGACACCACCAGGAGCGTCAGGAGCACCCCCCGTCCCCCAAGGGAAGGGCGCGGCGGCCGCAGCGTCTGTCCTCCCTGCTGAGCGTGCGCAGCGTGGCCGGCGAGGTGTTCCTTCTGCAGCTGGCCGTCGTAGTCCTTCTCGTCGCCGCCGCGGTGGTGGCGCTCGTGGTGCAGGCCCGGAGCGCAGGCATGCTGGACGCCCGGCACCGTACGCTCGCCGCCGCCGGAACGTTCGCCGAGTCTCCGGGAATCGTCGCGGCCCTGCGCAGCCCCCATCCGAGCGCGGTGCTACAGCCGAGCGCCGAGGCGGCCCGGAAGATCGCCGGGGTCGACGGCATCAACGTGTACACGCTCGACGGGGTCACCCTCACCCACAGCGACCCGGAACAGATCGGGAAACACGTCGTCGGCCCCTTCTCCAAGGCTGCGGCCGGCAAGTCCTTCACCGAGACGTTCGAGGGGTCCCTGGGGCGGTCCGTGGTCTCGGTGGTCCCCGTCAAGGACCCCTCCGGCTCCGTCATCGCCATCGTCTCCTCCCCGGTCACGGTCCAGAACGTCCAGAGCATGGTGAACCGGCAGCTGCCGGTCGTCCTCGGCAGCGCAGCCTCGGTGCTCGCCCTCTCCGCGGGCGGGACGGCTCTGGTGAGCCGTCGGCTGCTGCGCCGGACGCATGGCCTGGGACCGGCCGAGATGACGAGGATGTACGAGCACCACGACGCGGTGCTGCACGCGGTGCGGGAGGGCGTACTGATCGTCGGCGACGGCGGACGGCTGCTGCTGGCCAATGACGAGGCGCGGCGGCTGCTGGATCTGCCGGCGGACGCGGAAGGACGCCCCATTACGGACCTGGGTCTGGAGGAGGGGATCGCCGAGCCGATCGCATCGGGCCGTTCCGCGACCGACGAGCTGCACATGGCGGCCGATCGGCTGCTGGCGGTGAACGTCCGGCCCACCGCCCCCTACGGGCAGGCCGGGACCGTCGTCACGCTGCGGGACACCACCGAGCTGCGGGCACTCACGGGCAGGGCCGAGGTGGCCCGCGAGCGGCTGAAGTTGCTCTACGACGCGGGGGTGCAGGTCGGAACGACGCTGAACGTGGAGCGCACCTCGGAGGAACTGGCGGAGGTGGCGGTCCCGCGGTTCGCCGACGTGGTCACGGTCGACCTCCTGGAACCGGTGCTGCGCGGCGAGGAGCCGCCCGAAGCGAGCACCGAGATGCGCCGCACCGCCGCCGTCGGCCTTCAGGGCGCCCACCCCCTCTACCCCGTCGGCAAGCTGATCCGGTTCGTTCCCACCAGTCCCATGGCCGCCGGGCTGGCCGGCGGCCACGGGGTCCTGGAGGCGGACCTGCGCGCCACCCGCGGCTGGCGGGCCCAGGACCCGGCCAACGCCGTGCGGATCCTGGAGCGCGGCATCCACTCCCTGATCGCCGTACCCCTGCGGGCCCGGGGTGTGGTGCTGGGGATGGCCGGCTACTGGCGGGGGCAGGACTCCCCGCCGTTCGACGAGGAGGACGTGTCCTTCGCCGAGGAGCTGACCGCCCGGGCGGCCCTGTCCGTCGACAATGCCCGCCGCTACACCCGCGAGCACACCATGGCCGTCACCCTGCAGCGCAGCCTGCTGCCCCGCGGCGTGCCGGAGCAGTCCGCCGTCGAGGTCGCGCACCGCTATCTGGCCGCCCAGGCCGGGGTGGGCGGTGACTGGTTCGACGTCATCCCGCTGCCGGGCGCCCGGGTGGCCCTGGTGGTCGGCGACGTCGTCGGCCACGGTCTGCACGCCGCCGCCACCATGGGCCGCCTGCGCACCGCCGTGTACAACTTCTCCACCCTCGACCTGCCTCCGGACGAGCTCCTGAGCCACCTGGACGAGCTGGTCACCCACATCGACGCCGACGAGCAGGAATGGCAGGGGATCACCGGAGCCACCTGCCTGTGCGCCATCTACGATCCCGTCTCGGGGCAGGTAGCGGCCGCCACCGCCGGCCATCCGGGCCCCGCTCTGGTCCGTCCCGACGGCACCGTGTCCTTCCCCGAGGTGCCGGTCTCCCCGCCGCTGGGCCTGGGCGAGGGCCTGCCCATGGAGACCATGACGGTCACCCTGCCCGAAGGCTCCCGGCTGGCACTGTTCACCGACGGGCTGATCGAGAGCCGCGACCGCGATCCGGACGCGGGCCTGGCAGCGCTACGCGCCGCTCTGGCCGGGCCCGGGCGCACCCCGGAGGAAACCTGCACCGTGGTGATCGACGCGATGCTGCCCACCAGGCCCAGCGACGACGTCGCGCTGCTGGTGGCGCGCACCCGCCGACTGGACCCCACGCGGATCGCCGAGTGGGACGTATCCCCCGACCCCGCGGCGGTGTCCCCGGTGCGCAACGCCTGCGCCCGCCGACTGGCGGACTGGGGCCTCGAGGACATCGCCTTCACCACGGAACTCATCCTCAGCGAACTGGTGACCAACGCCATCCGCTACGGCACCGAGCCCATCCGGGTGAGGCTGCTGTACGACCGCAGCCTGATCTGCGAGGTCTCCGACGGTTCCAGCACCTCCCCGCACCTGCGCCGGGCCGAGGCCACCGACGAGGGCGGCCGCGGCCTGTTCCTCGTCGCGCAGTTCGCCGAGCGCTGGGGCACCCGCTACACCGCTCGAGGCAAGATCATTTGGAGCGAGCAGGCCCTCCACGACGGGGCCGCACCGCCCGTGATGGATCTGGGGGATGCGCTCCTGGCCGAGTGGGACGACGAGGCGTTCTGAGAACGCGCCGGTACGGCAGCCGCAGGGAAGGCAGCTGGGCACCACCGGCTGGGACTGCGCTGCCGAGGCCACCGAACGTACGCTGGTCTCGATCAGTACGCGACCGCCCGTTATGGAGCCTTTGTGCCCGTACCCCGTCTCCGGACAGCCTCCGTCGCCGCCTGTCTGGCCCTCGCGGCGGCGCCCCTCGGCGCCTGCGGAGACAAGCCCACCGCCGGGCCCAGAGCACCCGCGGTGGCCACCTCCGCCGCAGACGCCGGGGGCATGGCAGCACTCACCGCAGCGGCGGAGAGAGAGGGCTCGCTCAACACGATCGCGCTCCCGAGCGACTGGGCCAACTACGGCGCACTGATCGACGGCTTCGAGAAGAAGTACGGGATCAAGGTCTTGGTGGAGAACCCGGAAGGTACCAGCCAGGACGAGATCAACGCTCTGAAGGAGCGCAGGGGCGAAGGCCGCGCCCCCGACGTGATCGACGTGGGGGGCTCGTTCGCGCAGTCCGCGGCCCGGCAGGGTCTGCTCGCTCCGTACGAGGTCGCCCTGTACGACCAGATCCCCAAGGAACAGAAGGACCCGAAGGCCCGCTGGTACAACAACTACGGCGGCTACATCTCGATCGGCTGTGACGCCAAACGCGTCAAGACCTGTCCCTCGACCTTCGCTGATCTGCGCAAGCCCGAGTACAAGGGTCAGGTCACGCTCAACGGCGACCCCACCAGATCCGGTTCCGCCTTCGCCGGCGTGTATGCGGCGGCCCTGGCAAACGGGGGTTCCTTCGACGACATCCAGCCCGGTATCGACTTCTTCGCCGAGCTCAGCAAGAACGGCAACTTCATCCCCGTCGAATCTACCCCGGCCACGATCGCGAACGGCCGGACCCCGATCAGCATCGACTGGGACTTCCTCAACCTCGGATACGCCGACGAATTCCGCGAGAAGGGCGTGGACGTCGACTGGCGGACCGCCATCCCCTTCGACGGCAGCTTCGCCCAGTACTACGCGCACGCGGTGAACAAGGACGCCCCGCACCCCGCGGCGGCACGTCTGTGGCAGGAGTACGTCTTCAGCCCGGAAGGCCAGAACATCCGGCTCGGCGCCTATGCGCGCCCCGTCCTCATGGACGCCATGGAGAAGGACGGCACACTCGACAAGGCCGCCGCGGAGAAACTGCCGACGGTCGAGGGCACGCCGACGTTTCCGACAGAGGCACAGACAGAGAAGGCGAGAGAGACCGTCAACCGCGGCTGGGCCGAGGCCGTCCCGGGCTGAGGACCGGGGGCGGTCCTGGCCGGGCGTGCGCCCGCCCCGGCCTCACACCGTTGGCCACAGCACTCGCGGCTGCCGCCCGGCCCAGACTGCAGGCCATGCTCACCGTTTGGCGATGAGATCGAGGACCTCGGCGAGACGGCTCCTGACCGCCTCGCGGTGGTGTGCGTCCGGTGCCGACTCAGCGCTCGGCTCCGAGGCGGGCGGCGATCGCGTAGTCACGTCGCGTTCGCCCATGTCGGGTCGAGTGAGGATGCGGGCGACCGCCCCGCCCAGGCGGTCGTCCTCCAACTGGTCGAATACGTGACCGGCAGGAGCCGTCAGTCGCGCGGCTGCGATGTCCGGCATCCGCGCCGGCCAACCTCGGAGTGGCAACCGAAGCGGCCCAGTGTGTCCGCGCCGTGCGCGACCCCATGGAGCCAGCCGAGCTTCTCGTCATGGCCGCGCAGATCCTTCTCCATCGGGTACCAACACTCGAACTCGTCTACCCATCCAGCCCTGAAGTCCCCCCTTCTCACGAGCATGCAAATTGAAGCGGGGCCCGGACATCCACACGGCCAGGCGCGCACCTTTCCTGCCGCGCCAAGCCATGGAAATCCGCCTGCCCTCCGGGGCAGGTACGCCCGGCCGGACGGTCCGACGGCAGGAGCCCTCCGGGGCGGCCCGTCGGGGCGGCGGGTGGTCGGGCCGACCTCGGCCTGCCCGCCGTCCTGGGCCCGGGCGGCGGGCGAGACGGTCACCAACTCCTCCGACCCTCATCGAGTACGAAACGAGCTGCGGAATCAAGGTCTGGGGACACTCCGGCGGCATCCACGGCCCCTCGACCCAAGCCTTCGGCACCAAGGACGGCGGGCAGGTGATCGCCCTGAACTGCAACGGCGACTGGGTCGGCGGCGGCAAGAACGTCGTCTCGGCCGAGTTCTGCACGCTCCCGACCTCGACCCAGCCGCCGGCTCCCGCCACGTCCGGCTGACGTTGCGGATGATCAGCCCTTCGGGCCGCTGTCCGCACCGGCGGACGGCTCGCGTACGTGAATTGGGCGACCGTCCCTCGCCTCACACGCAGGAGTAGCTGAAGGTGCCCTCGCCCTCGATCGGTGAGCCTGCGGGGCCCAGGACCTGGAGCCGGGCGGTACCCCGGAACAGGCCAGGGCCGCGGACCGTCCATTGGAGATGGACGGTGACCTTGTGGTCGCCGCGGCGGACTGTGTGGGTCAGCTCACCTGACTCCTGCCCGTCGCTGCGCAGCCAGCGGTAGGTGATCGGCCCGCCACTGCCGTCGGTGGTCATGATGCCGATCAGGTCGGCTGTCTGGCCGCAGCTCAACCGCTGCGTGGGTGCTTTGACTTCGACCGTGGCGACAGTCGGGCCGGACGTCGGGCGCAGCAGCAGCCACAGCACGACGGCGAGCGCGGTCAGCACCGCGGCCGCCCCGAGCCGACCGGCTCGCCGTCGGCGAAGGCGACGGCGTCTGGGGACGGGCGCGGCAACCGGCCACACGGCGCGGAGGCTTTCCTGCCCGCCGCGGGGAACTCCGGGGCCGAAGCGCAGCAGAATGTCGCGGTCGCCGACTCCGGCGGGCGCCGGGGCAGGAAACGATCCGGGACGGCGATTCCTCTTGCTGAGGACGGTCGCCTGCTCGTCGGTGGCAGCGGCGGACCGCGAAGCCCGACCACGGCGGCCGAGGGCGGTGGCCTCAAGGTCGGTCCCCTCGGTGCCGGTAGCGGCGGGATCGGTCGTGTCAAGGCTGGTCGCCTCGATGCCGGTCGTGGCGGGGCTGGTCGCGGCGCGGTCCCCCGGCTCACGGTCCCCCGTCTCGCCGTGCTTCGCCTCCGGGCCAGGGGCCTCGGAGCCGGGCGTCACCGGGCCGGGCGCCTCGCGGTTCACAGCCGTGCGGCCCGTCGCCTCCGGCGCGGGCGCCTCTCCTCGGTCGCTCGCGTCGGCACCCATCGCTCCCCGGCCCGCCGCCTTCGGGCCGACGGGCTCGGAGCCCGCCGCCCCACCGCCCGTCACCTGCGGCCCGGTTGCGACACGGTGAGGTCCGTCAAGGCGGCGGCTGCCGCCGCGCGCAGCGCGGTCCGGCGCAGGAAGTCCGCGGGAAGTGCCGCGCGCCCCGAGACGAGGGTCGCGCGGGCGGCTCCGAGGCCGTCGGACTCGGCGGTGCCAGAGCAGCGGGCGAACAGGTCCGCTGCCTCGGTGCCGACCGCGGTCCAGGCGTTGCCGAGCATACGGGCGAGAGCCGCCCACGCGGTGATGTCGTCGTGACACGCGGAGGCCGTCGGCGTGCCGGACAGTGCCATGCTCAGCGCCACCTCGGCGAGCAGGGCGGTGCCGTCCGGGGCGAGTACGACGTGAGCGATCCGTGGGCGAGCCCCGCCACGTGCAGGGCGAGCAGTGTCTGCGCGGTCTCGTTGAGGATGCTCGCCGCGCTGCCCGCATCCGCCTGTGCACGGTTGGCGGTCAGTACATCGGCGACCGTGGGAGACGGCGGGCGGGCGACGATCAGCCACACGTCCCCGGCTTCCTCCACCAGGTCGACCGTGGCCGGCACACCCGGCAGCCGGAGCTTCGCCACGGCGACCACCGCGGTCGCAAGGCGTGACCGTGCACCCTCGGGAGCGAGCAGGGCGCGGTCGATCCGCAGCACGCCGAGCGGCGGATCGCCGGCGGGGCCGGGCAGCAGGGCGTGCCAGGTGCCGAACCGCCCGTCACGTGACCAGTCCGACAGGGCACGCCCGGCGACGGTAGCGGGCGTCGCCGATGTCGCAGATGCCGCGGGTGTCGTCATCGCGTTCTGTTCTCCTCGGTGGTCGCTGTCGCTCAGCACGGCGGCGCGTCCGCCGAGGCCGTCTGACGTCCGCTCGCGGACTGCGGGCTGCTGCTGACGGCGATGTTCCAGGTGCCTCTGCACGGGTGGTTCGAGAAGTCGCCCGTGAAGGTGACGGAGTACTCCGTGCCTCCCGACAGCCGCCGGCTCTGCGAACCGTGGGGTTCGGCGGGCGTGTTGGCGTAGAAATCCGCGGTGAGCGTCAGCGTCCCGGTGCCCGTGGTACGGACGGTCACGTCGGCGATCAGCGTGCTGTTCGGTCCCCGGCGCAAGGAGGCGATGGCGATGGTGATCGTGCCCGGTGTCGGCGGTACGGGGGAACTCGCCGTCGGGGGCGGAGCGGGGGTCGAGGGGGCTGGTCCGGGTTTGCCGCCTGAGGGAGGGGTGGTGGTCACGGGGGGAGTGGTGCCCGTGGAGTTGTCGGTCGGGGAGGCGCTCGGCGAGGGGTCGGCCGAGGCGGTGCGGGACGGTGATCCGGTCGGTGTGGGCGTGGTCGCACTCGGCGAGGGGGCGAGGGATGCGGAAGGACCGGAAGGCGAGCCGGAGGCGAAAGTCGAGGACGGTACGGAAGTGGCGGTCGTCGTCGTTGTGTCGGGCGTACGGGCTGTCACGACCGTCACCCCTCCGGCGACCACCGCGAGCCCGGCCACCCCGACGGCCGCCTTCCAGATGTGGGGCTTGAGCCGCCCGAGTACGGTCAGCGCCGGTGTGGCTTCGAAGACGGCCGACGTCGTCGCGAACGGGAACAACAAGGCGAGCAGGGTGGTGAGTTCGGCGACTCTGCGGCGTCCCCGCTCCTCCCAGTCCGCGCCGTACGCGTCGGTGGCGGTGCGTTCGAGGTCGGCGAGGAACGCGTCGATGCCGGGCCGCTCCGCCGGGTCCTTCGCCATGCCCCTGCGCACCAGGTCGCGTACCGCCTCGGGTACGTCGTCCACGGCGACGGGCGCTCGCAGGTGCTGGAGCCGCAGGGCCGTCACGTCGTCGCCGCGGAACGGCCGCCGGCCGGTGAGGCACTCGAAGAACACGGCTGCCGCGGCGTACACGTCGCTCGCGGGCCCAGCGGGCTCGCCGTCCCACTGCTCGGGAGCCATGTAGGCGGGCGTGCCGGCGGCCTCCGTCTCGCGGCCGGTGCGTACGGCGATGCCGAAGTCGGCGAGCGTGCTCGAACCGTCGCTGCGGACCAGCACGTTCTCCGGCTTGTAGTCGCGGTGTACCACCCCGGCCGTGTGGGCCGCGCCGAGCCCGAGGAGCGAGCCCTTGAGCAGGACCAGAGCCGCCTCCGGGCCGGTGGCCCGGTGCGCGCGCAGCAGTTCGCGGAGGCTTACCCCGTCCACCGCCTCCATGACGATGGCGGCGCCCAGGCGGGCCTCCACATACTCGTACAGCCGCACCACGCACGGGTGCCGCAGTTCGCCGAGCAGCCGTGCTTCGGCGCGGAAGCGGGCCAGGAACTCCTGGTCGGAGTGGAGCCGCTCGCTCAGGTACTTGATCGCCACGGGTACGCGCGTCGCCTCGTGCCGCGCCAGTACGACGCGGCCCCCGGCACCTTCGCCGAGCGTGCGGACGGCGACGTAGCCGGGCACGGCCCAGCCGCCGTCACCGTACGGAGCATCCTGTACGTCCCTCATGCCGCCCCCTCCACGGCCGCGCCGTCAACCAACCGCGCCGGACGCCGTCCGCCCTCCGCGCGACGCCGCTTCACGCGTGGAACGAGACCCCGGCCCTGCTGTTCAGCACGGAGATCCCGACGGACGGAGGCACGATGGCCGTCCAGGCCCTTGAGGCGCCGGGCAGCGGCGGCCGGTTGTCCCCGACAGAGGGCCGGGAGCCGAACCTGAACGCGTCTCCGACGCAGGCGAACGTGATGCCGGACATCCACCCGCCGGCCAAGGGCCTGGTGGCTCCCGATCCAGTGCGGGGCTGCCACGTGCAGCCGAAGGACTTCGCCTGGTTCCAGGAGTCCCTGGCGCATACCACCGCGGCGGGCCTCATGGCCTTTACGGGCTCCGGCCACGCCACCGCCCGCCACCTCACCGAGCGGCAGGGTCACAAACGCTTCACCGGCCTCGAACACGCGGCCAGCACGAGTGTGCAGGACGCTGCCCACACGCTCCTGGGGACCGAGTACGTCGGCACCGACCACGTCTTCCGCCTGAACGGTCCTCGCGTCGAGGCGTTCTCCGGCGTGGACCAGGCACTCTTCCGTCTCCTCGCCAGGGGCGACGTCGAGGAGTACCGCGCCGTCGTCCACGCCGGCCGCGACACCCGCCCCCGGCTCACCTTCGACAAGAGCTGGGGAGGCCCCGTCGCCGTCCACGCCGACGGCTCCGTCTTCGCCCTGCGGTTGCTGCCGGGGCAGGACGAGAAGCCCCGGTAGGACCGGGGATCGCCGTCCGGGCCGACCCTCCTCGGAGCCGGCCCCGACGGGATGTCGATCTGCTTGCAGGCTCAGACCGGTACCCCGGCTCCAAGGCTCCCGGCGCCGATGGCTCCCCTCAACACGTTGGTAATCTCCTCGGGCTTGAGGTCGATGCCGTCGAGCCCCTCCAGAGTCAGCGGGACCTCCTCCAGCGCGTACTCGCCACGGCCTTCGGCACTGAACTCGGGGCCGGTGCGGGCGTCGAAGGACCAGGTCGCGATGCGGGCGAGGTAGAAGAGTTGGCGCTCGTCGTCGGACTCCATCGTGTGGAGGAGGCGGACGATGTTGGGCTTCCCCGCGATCTCCTCGTGGATCTCACGGTGGAGGGCGGCCTCCCGGGTCGCGTCGCCGGGTTCGACGCCGCCGCCGGGAAGGACCCAGTACTCGGGGATGCCGGGCCGGGTGCGGCGGATGACCAGCATCGTGTCGTCGGGGGTGATGAGGACGGCGCGGACTCGTTCGATCATTTCGGTTCGTCTCCTTGCTTGTTGACGGTGTTCAGTGCAGCAGCCAGCCGTCGTCGACGTGGACGGACTGCCCCGTGACGAGAGAGGCGGACCGGCCCACAAGGAATGCCACCAGGGCCGCGACGTCCTCGAGCCGGCCACGGCGCGGGACGCACTGGCCCCGAGGTAGCGACGGGGGTGTGCGGAGCCCCAGACCGGGGCCGGCTCGTGCTGCGGGGCGCGCCGGTCGGTGTCGAGGACCGCGGCCAGCGCCTCCGGCCAGGTTGGTTGGGACGGGGGCCACCTGCGAGACGGTGCCGACGCGCACGGACATTGCCCGGAGCCTCCAGGTTGGCAAGCGCCGCCGCGATCACTTCGTCCCGGTCGGCGTAGCCAGTCGCCGCGGGGCATTGAGGCCGGCGTCCTGTAGTCGCTTGCGCTCGGTGGACGCCGCGTTCTTCAGGACCTGCCAGTCGCTGGCCAGGTGCTCAGCCCACTCCCACGCGACGGGCTCGGGTACCCAGGTCTCGACGCGTATGCCTGCCAGTCGCTGAGCCAAGCGCTCAAGGTGGTCGAGATCGGTCCGGGCATGACCGTAGGCGTTCGCGTCGAAGACCACTGCCTTGAGCTTCTCACGGAGGGGTGAGGTCAGTCGGAGCTTCGCGCTGTCCGTAGATCGCGCTTGGGATTTGCTTGCCATGGCGGGATTCTCTAACCGCAGCGCAGCCCCTTGTGGACGCTCGCGGAATCTCGTCGGCTTCGGGCGCCCCGGCTGAGTGCCGGACCGCCGTCATGATCAAGTGCGGGCCACAATGCCTGTCCGCCTAGGCCGAGTCCTGTCGCTCGCGTTCGGCGCGGACGGCCGCACCCCGCACGCGGCGGGGGCGCGCGTCCCCGTCCAGACGTACGACATCGACCCGGCGCGGGCGGTCACCGAGGTGTGCCGCCGCGCCGGAGAAGCGCTCTCGCCCGCCGAGTGGCGGACGTACCTGCCAGGCATCCCCTACCGGAAGGTTGCTGAGCGGCGCCCGCGAGACCGGCCGGCGCGCCCGGGGGACGAGGGTGTGGTTCGTGGTCGTGCCCGGCGTCCTTGGGGCCGTCGGTGCCTTGCCGCGAGGTCAGGCAGGCACCGGGCGGCGGGTGCGGCGGGTGACCTCCGGGCGAGTCTCGCGGCGTCGGCGTGCTCGGTCCGGACAGAGGTCAGGGGCGGGGCGATGCCTTCGATCTCGCCGAACCGCTGTTCGTTTCCGGCGGTGTGGGGTGGCCCCGCTGGGGATCCGCCGCGTTCTCCGCCGATGAGATGCGGACGCCGCCGCGTTCTCCGCCGATGAGATGCGGACGCCGTCCCCTCCGGGCAGAGTGGGGAAGGACCTGTTCGTACCGAGGTGGTCCCCTGTGGTCCCGCGTGCTGGAGACGGGACGGAGTGATGCGAGGATTGTCGTGACGTCGGAGTGATCGATGTTCCGCAGACGGCCGGCCGACAACAGCGAGGACCTTCTGGTCCGGCTCGGGTCGCTGACCGCCAGGGCGCGGGAGTTGGCCGAGACGCAGCGTTCCCGTGTCGAGCTCGCCGTGGCCCTGCAGCGCGACATGCTGCCCTCGGACCTGCCCAGTTTTCCCGGCGCCCGGCTGGCCGTCCGCTATGAGCCCGCCAATCACGGGCTCAATGTCGGCGGTGACTGGTACGACGCCTTTTCCCTGCCCGGCGGGCAGATCGGCATGTCCATCGGTGACGTGCAGGGGCACAACATCGAGGCCGCCGCCTTCATGGGACAGGTCCGCGTGGCACTGCGCGCGCTGGCCTCCGTCACCGGAGACCCGGGAGAGCTGCTCGGTCGCACCAACGACCTGCTGATCTCTCTGGGCGCCGACCTCTTCGCCACCTGCACCTTCCTGCGGCTCGACCCCGCTGCCGGCACCCTGGAGTGCGCCCGGGCCGGTCACATCCCCTACATCTGGGCCACCACCGATGGCCGCTCCGGTATCGACGACAGCGAGGGCGGGCCTCCGCTCGGTGTGCTGCGCGGCGTCGACTACCCGGCCACGCGCCACCGGCTCACCGCCGACGGTGTCTTCGTCCTCCTGACCGACGGGGTGGTGGAGGGGCCCTCGCTCCACGTCGACGAGGGTCTGGACCGGGTGACGCGGCTCGCCGGGATCACCGCCGTCGCCGGGCTGGACGTCGACGCGCTCGCCACCGCCGTCATGAAGCTGGCGGCCACGGTGGGACACGAGGACGACGCGGCCGTCCTGGTCGTCGGCCATGACGGCGGTCCGGCGCGGTCGGCGGCCGAGGAGTGAGGGGAGGGGGCTCTCCTCGGGCCGGGTCGGTCCTCGGACCGGCCCGGCCCGTGCCGTACGGCGGCGCCCGACACGCAGGGGTCCTTGCCCGGTCGTGGCGGCCCGGCCGGTGTCTGATGGCTGACGTGTTGGACACTCGGCAGTTCCGGCCCTCTACGGAGGCGGCTCTGATGTCGCTGGCCGTGACGGTTTGCTACTACGCGGCCGGACGACTCGGCCTGATGGGGCGCCTCGTCGTCGAAGACGTGGTGGCCACCCCCATCTGGCCTCCCACCGGCGTCGCCGTCGCCGCCCTGCTGCTGCTCGGCGCGCGGGTCTGGCCTGGGATCGCCCTCGGCTCCTTCCTCGTCATCACCTCCCTCACCGCTCCGGGGCCCACCACAGTGGTCACCGTGGTGAGCAACACCGTCGCGCCGCTCTGCGCCTTCCTGCTGCTGAGACGGGCCGGCTTCCGGCGCGACATGGCGCGGCTACGGGACGGACTCTCCCTGGTCTTCCTCGGCGGGTTCGGCGCCATGCTGATCAGCGCGACCGCGGGGGTCGGACTACAGGTGGCGAAGGGCTCCCTGGACAAGAGCGAGTTCTGGCCCGTCTGGCTGGCCTGGTGGGTGGGCGACACGATGGGGGTGCTGCTGGTCGCCCCGCTCCTGCTCGTCCTCGCGGGGCCGGCCGGACGGTTCCGGGTACGGCGCTGGAAGGAGGCGGCCTTTCTGGGGCTGACGACCCTGGTCCTCATGCCCATCGCCGTGCTCAGCCCGATGAGCATGCTCTTCCTCGTCTTCCCCCTGCTGATCTGGGCAGCACTCCGCTTCCAGCTCGCCGGAAGCATGCTGTGCGCGCTCTTCGCCTCCGTGCTCACCACCTTCGAGGCGACCTCCGGGCGGGGCGCGTTCCTCCGCCTGACGGACGTCGAGATCATGGCCAAGCTGCAGGCGTTCAACGGTTCCGCCGCCCTGACCGCCCTGCTTCTCTCCTCCGTCATCACCGAGCAGCGTGCGACCCGCCGGTCGGTGCGCCGCGCCTGCCAGGAACTGGCGGAGGTCCTGGAGCACCTCACGGCGGGCGAGCCCTCGCCGGGTCCACCCGGCACCGCCGAGAGCCGGGCAGCCCCACCCGGCGGGCCCCGGAATCCGTGATCCCCGCGCCGGAGCCGGCGCAGGGATCAGGAGCCGTACAACGACTGCAAGGCATGGGAACTGTCCGGCGCTGACAAGCTGGTGCGTGATTGCGTGAGAGATGAACGGTCCTGTCGGGCCATGTCGCGAACCATCCGATCCAGCCCAAGAATCGTGCTCAGGCGCCTGCTGCGGGTCGAAGGTCAGCAAGCGGGGACACGGCTGGGACGCATGCTGACCGTTTGCTGACCTGAGGGGGGCACATGATGCCCCTGGCCTGCGGCGACGCCAAGTAGTCAGATCTTGGACTTGAACATGGTGCGCAGCATTCTGGACTCCCGGAAGACGGCTCCCTGCCCGCTTTTTGCAGGTCAAGGGCGTTGCTCACTGTACCGACAGGGGCGTTGCACACCAAGAAGCCCAGGAAGATCGATCGGACCCGAAAGGAGTCCGCCGTCAGGCGTTCCGCAGGTGGTCGCGCGGTCGTCGCACCGCCCAGCCGACCTCCGTCTCGAACGACCTGAGGACCGCTGCTGACCGAATGCGACCTGCCTGACGCATAATCAGGTTTGGCGCGCGAGACCCGCCGCTCGACGGTGTTTCGGCGCGCATAGAGGCCGGCGGCCGCCCGGGTGGTGTTCAAGCCACGCTGCACGCCGGTCAGGAGTGCCTGCCGTAATGCAGCGTCGGCTTCGACCGACGGCCCGAGAGTGTTGATGACGAACCGACCTGCGCCGGCGCGAGCCTTCGTGAGCTCGACGTCGGCGTAGGCGGTGAACGCCGGTCGGAACGTGGCGACGGAGACGGAACGCGTGCGTGCTCCCCTTCAGGACGTCGGCTCGCCGTCCTCAGTCGCTGCCCGCGTGCGCGGCGGCGGACGAGGACGCCGGGACCTCGTCGGTCCGCACCAGGTCATGGGGCACACAGGGCGATTCCATCCGTGAGACGAGGTCCGTCAAGGAGGCAATCGCGCGCAGGAGGTCCCGGTGCAGATAGCCGTCGCCGTCCGCGGAGGGGGCCACCCCTGTCTCCTGGAGCTGCTGAGCGATCTCCTCGATCGTGGCGGAGAGCGGTGAGCCGGGTGGTACGTCCACGACCTTCCCACCGATGACGATCAGCCCACCGTCCACGCCTTCCGCCCCGAAGAGCCGTGTCTCGGGTCCGGCCATGAACCGGAGATCCGGCCGCTGCGTCACACTGAGCCGCACCGTCCGCGCGGCGGCGTCGATGTCCAGCACCTTCACCCGAATCAGAGGAGCCGACCCCGTCGGATCGTCGGGGTCCCCGCGGAGGAACTCGTCGCCCTCCCGGAGGTCCTGCCGACCGCCGCTCTCGGTCGCGGTGAGGAGGAACGACCTGCTGTAGGTGAGCTCGTGCACCAGAACGCAAGGCTCCGGAATCGCCGCGTCCCAGCGTTCCTTGACACGGAACTCGAAGAAGTACGGGCCGACGCGCGCGCAGAGGTGGCCAGGAAGGTCATGCCGGTGGAGCGGTCGCAGGTCGACGAGCACGTCGGACTCCGTGGCTCCCGCCTGCCAGACGCGCGTCATGTCGAGCCAGCCCTTGCCCCACATGGAGGCGGCGTTCAGACCGGGACCGATCCGCCAGATCGGCCGCCCGGCGCTGTCCAGCTCCGCATAGACGGGATGCGGCGCCATATAGGGGGTGCGGTTGCTCATGACGTCCCAGTGGTCCCCGTACTCGTAACCTCCGCCCCAGGAGTGGTCGAGACCGTGGACATGCCCCATCTCGTGTCCGACGAGACTCGGGGCCAGCGACGTCATCCCCTGCGAATCCCTGCCGTCGCCGGAAACCGCGCCCTCCGGGATGCCGAAGAGGTCCGTGGGGGGATGGGTGACGACAAAGATCCGGTTCGCATAGGGCGCCAGATTCTCGCCCGCGTTGAGCACGGCCTGGCGCGCCCAGGTGATCAGGTCCCTGCGTCCCTGCGGGTTGCCTCCTGACCCGACGTAGTCGGATTCCTTCTGGGAGAGCCGGTGCCAGCCGAGCACGCGTGAGGTGCTGAGGTCGAGATTCCCGTGGGACATGTCCCGGTAGAAGTCGACCAGGTTGAACTTGCCCGCGCCCGCGGTCGTGCACATCTCTTCGAAGCGCTCACGAGTGAAGGGCGTCGGGGTCGTGGCATCACTGAACTGGACCAGCAGGAAGGCCCACGGGTATGACGGCCTACCCGGCGGACGCAGGAAGATGATCTCCTCCCAGTCCTTGGCGAAAGATCCGTCGGGGATGACGGTGACATCCTGGAGGACGTTGTTGCTGTTGATGGTGCCGATGAGCCCACGCCCCTTGGACGCGCTGTAATACAGAATCCGGTCACCACTCAGCGCCGTAATCTGCGTCCAGTCCTTGGCGAACGAACCAGCCGGGATGACCGTGACATCCTTCAGAACATTGCTGCTGTCGATGGTGCCGATCAGCCCACGCCCCTTGGACGCGCTGTAATACAGAATCCGGTCACCACTCAGCGCCGTAATCTGCGTCCAGTCCTTGGCGAACGAACCAGCCGGGATGACCGTGACATCCTTCAGAACATTGTTGCTGTCGACAGTACCGATGACCCCACGCCCCTTGGACGCGCTGTAATACAGGATGCGATCTGACATCACATAACCTTTCCGAACCGCGTCCGCGCCTGTCGATGGCCAGAGGCAACGAGCCGGTGAAGCCCTTCGGATGGCATCTCTGCCCGGCGCCGTTCCGGCGTGGCGACATCGCTCGTGCGTGAGAACATCGGATGCCATGGAAGTCAGGGGCGACGCTATGCAGTCACTCGTATGACCTGCCCCCGCAGAGAGCGCCCGAGCGCCGACCAAGCGGCAGGGGACTCTCCTTCAATTATCGTCGTACCCCCGAAATGCGCGAGCCGAGATCTCGTAGTAGCGCGGTGGAACCACGACGCACCTGCCACCCACGCCACCGTGACCGACGCGGAGATGACCCAGTCGATCAGCACCGTCTCGCCGCGCGCAACCTGCTGCCGCAGAGCACTCTCCGGACTCCGGCTGCCCATCCGCCGAGCTGATCGTGGCCATCAAGCAGGCCTCGGCGTCACCCTCGCCGTCCCGGTCCTGCCGGACAGCCCGTCCCCGGCCCGTTCCGGTGCCTGCTTCGGTCGCACCGCCTTCACAGTCGCCGCCGTCCATCGCGGCACCAAGGCCATCGCGGTGCCGAGTCGACAAGGGGACCTGCCGTCCTTACCCGATCCCCCACTCGGCAGACATGCCGAGAATGGCGGGCGAAGTACGCCACCCGCGCCGGCACACCTGCTGTCGAGGGCCTGGCGCAGCACGGAGGAGTTCTCCTCGGGCAGCACGTTCAGGTGGGTAATGGCCTTGGGTTGAGCGCGACTTCCTCGGGAATGCACGGGTGTGGCGCGGCGGCCCGGATGCGGTCCTCGGCGCGGGGCCGTCGGCGGTGCCGCGGTTCGAGTACGGCGATCGGGACGCCGGCGGTATCGGTGGCGAACGCGGCCGGCCGAAGGCCGTCGGCGTCGGTGCAGCGCAACTGGGCGCCGGGGTCCGGGCGTTCCTTGCGAGCATCAGCGGCATGCCCTGCGGCCGGCCCGTGAGGAGGTCGCCGACAAGTTCGGCGATCCCGGTGCGCCGTACCTGATCTCGCCGCCCGGCTCGACGGCGACCGCCCACGTGGCACGTCACCCGATCGCGAAGATCGACAGGTCGGATTCGATCGCCCGCCGGGAAGGCCCGGTCTCAGAGTCGCCGACGAAGGGCCGCCCGTCGTCCCGGCAGGTCCGGCAGGTCCGGCAGGTCAGCCGGAACTGTGGCCGGTGGCAGAGCTGGTGCACCTCGACGAGTCCTCCTCGGTATCAGCCGCGGCTGCCGTTGCAGGAGGCTTCCGGCAAGCGCATGGTGGTGGTGGGGGAAGGACCCAGTGGCAACACGAGTGCCAGGTGCCTGGTGGGGCGGCGCCATGCGGTACGGAATTCTTCGCGCCGGCTGTCACGCGCTACCACCGACCGCCCGGCTCGGAATGCACGCGTGCAATCGCCATGCGGTTTCTGATCGCAGGGAGTGGTTAGCCATGGCAGTAACCCATGCAACAGTGACACTCAACAAGATCGGCGTGATCGACTCCAGCGTCAACACCACCGATGAGCCAGGGTCGTCCGCAGAATGGCATATGAAGTTCATCGTCAATGGTCAGCAGCAGACCTGGGATCACGACGAGGTGAAAGACAACACGGACTATCAGCTCGGGCTTGTCTT
Source organism: Streptomyces sp. CB02980 (assembly GCF_014451325.2). Taxonomy (GTDB): domain Bacteria; phylum Actinomycetota; class Actinomycetes; order Streptomycetales; family Streptomycetaceae; genus Streptomyces. The sequence goes on from NZ_JACSCH020000002.1 coordinate 418,369, forward strand.
CCCGAATGTTCGAATCGCCCCCAACGGGACGATAAGCATCTCAGCCAGCGGGTACGAGCATGACTCCCTGTCAGCCAACGATGTTCTCCCGAGACTCGAGACCACTCTTCATCCCGCACAGGATTTTCAGCTGGGAGCCACCGAGTGGGCGCATAGCCCGGATTCCCCCGAAGGCACCTACAAGATCGAGTACACCGTCGCGCCTGCCCAACAGCAACCCCTCATGGTCGCCCGCCCCGTGGGCTGTTCGCTCTACGGCATCAAGCCCGACGGGGATCTGCGCTGGTACCGCCACGACGGATGGCAGCACGGCACTGCCCATTGGACAGCGGGCGCCGGAGGAATCAGGATCAGCGGTGGCTGGAACATCTACGACACCGTCTTCGGCGGCAGCGGGGGCGTGATCTACGGCATCAAGCCCAACGGGGATCTGCACTGGTACCGCCACGACGGATGGCAGCAGGGCACAGCCCATTGGATAGCCGGCGCCGGAGGAAACAAGATCAGCGGCGGCTGGAACATCTACGACACCGTCTTCGGCGGCAGCGAGGGCGTGATCTACGCCATCAAGCCCAACGGGGATCTGCACTGGTACCGCCACGACGGATGGCAGCAAGGCACAGCCCACTGGACAGCCGGCGCCGGAGGAAACAAGATCAGCGGCGGCTGGAACATCTACAACACCGTCTTCGGCGGCATCGAAGGCAGAATCTACGCCATCAAGCCCAACGGAGACCTGCACTGGTACCGCCACGACGGATGGCAGCAAGGCACAGCCCACTGGACAGCCGGCGCCGGAGGAAACAAGATCAGCGGCGGCTGGAACATCTACGACACCGTCTTCGACGGAGACGTATACCGCAAACTCGGCTAGCAAGAGCACCTGACCGCGCGGCGCTTCACGACGAACCGGCCGCCGATCACCGACGCCGGACCTGCCGGCCGCCCCGTAGCCGACGCACCACCGCTTCTGGCACCGGAGGAGGGCCCGCGGCTCGGGAGCCGTGGGCCCTTCGGCGTCCCCGCCGCCGCCCGGCCGTGCCGGGAGCTGTTCGCTGTCGTCGGCGCGAGCGGCCCGCCTCCGTGGAGTCGCACCTGACGTCGAAGGGCCCTTCATGGTCCTCGGGGGTGCTGTCCGCGGTCGTGTCCCAGCTGGGCGACGGCGGCTGGGCCCCTGTGCACGGCGTCAGCCCACGGCCATCACCTCGGGCATGCCCGTGCCGAGGGCAGTGGTGTCGAAGGCGTCGGCGAGCCGCAGCGCCTCCTCGATCAGAGTCTCGACGATCTTCGACTCCGGTACGGTGCGGACGACTTCGCCCTTGACGAAGATCTGGCCCTTGCCGTTGCCGGAGGCGACGCCGAGGTCGGCCTCGCGGGCCTCTCCGGGGCCGTTGACGACGCAGCCCATCACGGCGACGCGCAGCGGGACCTCCATGCCCTCCAGGCCGGCGCTCACCTCGGCGGCGAGCTTGTAGACGTCGACCTGGGCGCGGCCGCAGGACGGACAGGAGACGATGTCCAGCTTCCGCGGGCGCAGGTTGAGCGACTGGAGGATCTGGGTGGCGACCTTGACCTCCTCGACCGGAGGCGCGGAGAGCGAGACCCGGACCGTGTCGCCGATGCCCTGGCGCAGCAGCGCACCGAAGGCGACGGCGGACTTGACGGTGCCCTGGAAGGCCGGACCGGCCTCGGTGACGCCGAGATGCAGGGGGTAGTCGCAGGCCTCGGCGAGGAGTTCGTAGGCGCGGACCATGACGACGGGGTCGTTGTGCTTCACGGAGATCTTCAGGTCGTGGAAGTCGTGCTCGGCGAAGAGGCTCGCCTCCCACAGCGCCGACTCCACCAGGGCCTCGGGGGTGGCCTTGCCGTACTTCTTCAGCAGCCGGGCGTCCAGGGAGCCGGCGTTGACGCCGATGCGGATGGGGGTGCCGTGGTCCCTGGCGGCCCGGGCGATGTCCTTGACCCGGTCGTCGAACTTCTTGATGTTGCCGGGGTTGACGCGCACCGCGGCGCAGCCCGCCTCGATGGCGGCGAAGACGTAACGCGGCTGGAAGTGGATGTCCGCGATCACCGGGATCGGCGACTTGGCGGCGATCGCGGCCAGCGCGTCCGCGTCGTCCTGGGAGGGGCAGGCCACCCGCACGATGTCGCAGCCCGCGGCGGTGAGTTCGGCGATCTGCTGGAGGGTGGCGTTGACGTCCGAGGTGAGGGTGGTCGTCATGGACTGCACCGAGATCGGGGACCGGCTGCCCACGCCGACCTTGCCGACCTGGAGCTGGCGGGTGGGGCGGCGGGCGCCGAGTACCGGGGCGGGCATGGACGGGATGCCGAGCGCGACAGTCATGGGGTGTCTCCTGCTCTGGTACGGGTGAGGGCCGGGCTGTTCACTGATCGGCGCCGACGGGCTGCGCTGCCAGGTCGCCGATCGAGACGGAGTCGTCGCGGCCGGCGAGGGCCTCGACGACGGCGCGGGCGATGTGGCGGCCGGTCAGGCCGTGGGCGGCGAGGATGTCCTCGCGACGGCCGTGGTCCAGGAAGCGCTGGGGCAGTCCGAAGGTACGGACGGGGGTGCGGGCGCCCGCGTCGGCGAGGGCCTGGGCGATCGCGGCCCCGGCGCCGCCGCTGCGGCCGCCGTCCTCGACCGTGGCGACCATCGAGTGCCCGAGGCCGAGCTCCACGAGGGCGGCGGGGACGGGGGCGATCCAGCGCGGGTCGACGACGGTGACGCCGAAGCCGTGCTCTGCGAGGCGGTCGGCCGCCTCCAGGCAGACCCCGGCCATCGCGCCGACGGAGACGAGCAGGACGTCCCGGGCATCCGAGTCCGCGCGGCGCAGGACGTCCATGCCGTCGAGGGTGGCGACGGCGGGGATGTCGTGGCCCGCGGAGCCCTTGGGGAAACGCAGCGCGGTGGGCCCGTCCTGGACCGCGAGGGCCTCGCGCAGGGCGCGGCGCAGAGTGGCGGCGTCGCGCGGGGCGGCCACGCGCAGGCCGGGGATCATCTGGAACAGCGACAGGTCCCACATGCCGTTGTGGGAGGCGCCGTCGTCGCCGGTGACGCCGGCCCGGTCGAGGACGAAGGTGACCGGGGCGCGGTGCAGGGCGACGTCGAGCAGCAACTGGTCGAAGGCCCGGTTGAGGAAGGTCGCGTACACCGCCACGACGGGGTGGAGTCCGCCGAGGGCGAGGCCCGCGGCGGAGGTGACGGCGTGCTGTTCGGCGATGCCGACGTCGAAGGTGCGGTCGGGGAAGCGCTCGGCGAAGGCGGTGAGGCCGGTGGGGGCGAGCATGGCCGCGGTGAGGGCGACCACGTCGGGGCACCGGGCGCCGAGTTCGGCGAGCTCCTCGCCGAACACGTCGGTCCAGGCGGGTTCCGGGGCGGGGCGCGGCGCGGTCCGGGCGGCGGGGCGGGGGCGTACGGCGTGGAAGCGGTCGGCCTCGTCCTGTTCGGCGGGGGCGTGGCCGCGGCCCTTCTCGGTCAGGCAGTGGACGACGACGGGCCGGCCGAGTCCGGCGGCGTGGCGCAGGGCCTCTTCGAGGGCCGCGATGTCGTGTCCGTCGACGGGTCCGACGTACGCGAGGCCGAGGTTCTCGAAGACGGAGTGCGGGGGGCGGTCCTCGGTGCGCAGCTGCGCCAGGTGGGCGGGGAGGCCGCCGACGGTGGGGGCGTAGGAGCGGGTGTTGTCGTTGAGGACGACGACCACCGGGCGGTCGGCGCCGTCGGCGAGGTTGTTCAGGGCCTCCCAGGCCATGCCGCCGGTGAGGGCGCCGTCGCCGATGACGGCGACGACGGCGCGGTCGGTGGCGCCGGTCAGCCGGTGGGCCTTGGCGAGGCCGTCGGCGTAGGACAGGACGGTGGAGGCGTGGGAGTTCTCGATGAGGTCGTGCGCGGACTCGGCGCGGGAGGGGTAGCCGGAGAGTCCGCCGGGTTGGCGCAGGGTGCCGAAGGCGGCCGCCCGACCGGTGATGATCTTGTGGGGGTAGGTCTGGTGCCCGGTGTCCCACAGGATCTGATCGCGCGGGGACTCGAAGACCCGGTGCAGGGCGAGGGTGAGCTCGACGACGCCGAGGCTGGGGCCGAGGTGGCCGCCGGTGCGGGTGACCTCCTCGACCAGGAGGCGCCGGATGTCCGCGGCGAGCTCCTCGGTCTGCGGGAGGGTGAGCGCGCGCAGGTCTTCGGGTCCGTGGACCGATGCGATCGACGTCATGACAGATCCTGTTCTGGTCACAGGGCCTCATCGGCCAGGGGGGTCCGGGGTACTCGGCCGGTGACGGGGTCGGCGAGCCGGGCGGGCATGGAGAAGACGACGTCCTCGGCGATGCCGTCGTCCAGTTCGACGTCGTGCCAGCCGAGTGCGGCGAGCCGGTCGACGAGTCCGCGGACGAGGATCTCCGGAGCGCTGGCGCCGGAGCTGACGCCGATGCTCGACGCCCCGGCGAGCCAGGTCTCGTCGAGATGGCCGGCGTCCGGGACGAGGTACGCGGCGCTGCCGTGCTCCCGGGCGACCTCGACCATGCGGATCGAGTTGCTGGAGTTGCGGGAGCCGACGACCAGGACGAGGTCGTTGCGGCGGGCGAGGGCCTTGACGGCGTTCTGGCGGTTCTGGCTGGCGTAGCAGATGTCGCCGTCGGCGGGGCCGGCGAGGTCGGTGAAGCGGGCGCGCAGCGCGTCGACGACCCGCCGGGTCTCGTCGAAGGACAGGGTGGTCTGGGTCAGGTAGGCCACCGGCGCGTCGTCCGGCAGGTCCAGGGCGGCGACGTCGTCCTCGTTCTCGACGACGATGGTGCGCTCGGGGGCCTCGCCGCGGACGCCCTCGACCTCTTCGTGTTCGGCGTGGCCGACCAGCAGGATGGTCCGGCCGTCGCGGGCGTAGCGGACGGCCGCCTGGTGGACCTTGGAGACCAGCGGGCAGGTGGCGTCGATGACTTCGAGGTGGCGCTCCGCCGCGCCGTCGCGTACGGCGGGCGAGACGCCGTGGGCGGAGAAGACGCAGACGGCGCCCTCGGGCACGTCCTCCTCGCTGTCGACGAAGCGGGCACCGCGCTTCTCCAGCTCGGCCACGACGTGGTGGTTGTGCACGATCTCCTTGCGCACGTACACCGGGGCGCCGTGGAGGTCGAGGGCGCGTTCCACGATGCCGATGGCACGGCGCACCCCGGCGCAGAAGCCGCGCGGCTGGGCGAGGACGACGCGCGGGGGCCGGTCGTCGGCCGGGGCGTCCGGGCCGGCCGGCTGGATGGTGGCGCTCATGAAGCGTTCCGTTCGTAGGAGTCGTGGGTGAGGGTTGCGGGCCGCGGGACGGTGGCCGCGGGCGGGCGCCCCAGCGAGGCGCGCCACAGTGCGGCGTAGATCCCGTCCAGGGCGAGGAGTTCGTCGTGGGCGCCGTCCTCCCGGATCCGGCCGTCGTCGACGACGACGATGCGGTCGGCTCGGGAGGCGACGCTGAGGCGGTGGGCGACGATCAGGGCGGTGCGGCCGCTGACGAGGCGTTCGGTCGCCCGGTTGACCAGCGCCTCGGTGGCGAGGTCGAGGGCGGCGGTGGCCTCGTCGAGCAGGAGGACGTCGGGGCGGACGAGTTCGGCGCGGGCCAGCGAGATCAGTTGCCGCTGACCGGCGGAGAGGTTGCGTCCGCCTTCGGTCACGCGGTGGTCGTAGCCGCCGTCGAGGGCGCTGAGGGTGTCGTGGGCGCCGACCCGACGGGCCGCGTCGGCCGTCTCGGCGTCGGTGGCGTCGGGCCGGCCGTAGGCGATGGCTTCCCGGACGGTTCCGGCGAAGAGGTACGGCTCCTGGGGAACGACGCCGAGCCGTTTCCGGTAGCCGGTGAGGTCCAGGTCGCGCAGGTCGGTCCCGCCGATGCGGACGGCCCCGCGGGTCGGGTCGTGGAACCGGGCGGCGAGCTTGACGAGGGTCGACTTGCCGGCGCCGGTCGTGCCGACGAAGGCGACGGTCTGGCCCTGCGGGATGCGCAGCCGGATCCCGGTCAGTGCCGGGCGGCCATCTCGGTAGTGGAAGTCGACGTCGTCGAAGACGAGTTCGCCGCGCAGGGAGCGGACGGGGAGCGCGTCGGCGGCGGCCGGGGTGGTGCTGCGCAGCCGGAGCAGGTCCCGGATCCGCAGCAGGGACACCCGTGCCTGCTGGTAGCCGTCGAAGAGCTGGGAGAGCTGCTGCACCGGGACGAAGAACAGGTCCAGGTAGAGGAGGTACGCGACGAGGGCGCCGACCGTCATGGCGCCCGCGGCCACCCGCTGTGCGCCGACGGCGAGGACCACGGCGGTGACGCAGGCGGCGAGGAACTGGATGAACGGGAAGTAGCGGGCGGACAGGAACTGGCCGCGGACCCGGGCGCGCCGGTAGGCGTCGCTGTGCCGGGCGAAGGCGGTGACGACGGACTCCTCGCGGCGGAACGCCTGGACGGTGTGCATGCCGGCCGCGCCTTCCTGGAGTGCGCCGTTGACGACGGCGAGCCGTTCCCGGGCGTCGGCGTAGCTGCGGGCGGAGGCCCGGCGGAAGACGACGGTGGCGAGGGCGATCGGCGGCAAAACCGCGAGGACGACGAGGAGCATTCCGGCGTCGGCGGCGCCGAGCGCGACGAGCACGCCGAGCAGGGTGAGGGCGCTGACGAGGACGCTGAGCAGGCCGGTCTGGAGGAAGGAGGAGAGCGAGTCGACGTCGGTGGTCATCCGGGTGAGGGTGCGGCCGGACGCCTCGTTCTCGAAGTGGTCGAGCCCCAGGCGGTGCAGGTGCGCGAAGACCCGGATCCGCAGCCCGTACAGCAGCCGCTCCCCCGTGCGTCCGGTGACCCGGACCGCGGCCCACTGGACGGCGTACTGGGCGAGGACGAGGGCCAGTGCGGCGAGGGAGGCCGTGGCGACGGCGGTGAGGGCGAGGTGCTGGGCGCCGCCCTCGATGCCGTGCCGCAGCACGAGGGGCAGGGTGAGTCCGGCGAGCGTGTCGGCGACGACCAGGGCGAGGCCGAGGGCGAGCGGCAGGCGGTAGCCGCGCAGCAGGTGGCGCAGCCCGAACTCGCCGGTGCCGTCGGTCCGGGGGTCGCGGGCGGCCTCCGCCTCGTCGACGCGGGGGAGATCGAGGGCCGGCGGCAGTGCCGCGACCCGGGCCTGCATGCGCGCGGCTGCGGAGAGCGGGGCGGGGGCGGGTTTCGGGGTGTTCGGGGCGGGGGGCCGCCGGTCCCCTGCGGGGGCCGGAGGCTCGGCGGCGGCTGTGGCGGCGGCTGCGTCGGCCGGAGGCTCGGCGGGATGGTGCTGGAGGATCGTGCGGTAGAGCGGGCAGCGGGCGGTGAGTTCGCGGTGGGTGCCGAGGTCGATGATCCGGCCGTGGTCGAGGACGGCGATCCGGTCGGCGAGCGCGAGGGTCGAGCGGCGGCGGGCGACGATCAGGGTGGTGCGGCCGTCGGCCTGGGCGCGCAGCGCGTCGTGGATGCCCTGCTCGACGCGGGCGTCGACGGCGGAGGTGGCGTCGTCGAGGACGAGGACGCGGGGCGCGGCGGCGAGCGCCCGGGCGAGGGCGATGCGCTGGCGCTGTCCGCCGGACAGGGCGCCGCGTTCGCCGAGCACCGTGGCGTAGCCGTCGGGCAGGGCGGTGACGAAGGCGTGCGCCTGCGCGGTGCGGGCCGCGGCGTGGATCTCCGCGTCGGTGGCGTCCGGCCGGCCGTAGGCGACGGTCTCGCGGACGGTTCCGGCGAGGAGGGCGGTGTCCTCGGGGACGCCGGCGACCGCGCCGCGCAGGGAGTCGAAGGTCAGGTCGCGGACGTCGGCGCCGCCGATCCGCACCGCGCCCTCGGAGACGTCGTGGAACCGGGAGAGCAGCAGGGCGAGGGTGGACTTGCCCGATCCGGGGGCGCCGACGACGGCCAGGGTCTCGCCGGGCTCGATGCGGAGGGAGAGGTCGGTGAGCACGGGCCGGCCGGGGGCGTACGCGAAGGTGACGTGGTCGAACTCGACGCCGAGGGGGGCGTCTTCGGGCAGTCGGCCCGCGCCCTCGGTCAGCAGCGGGCGGGTGTCGATCACTTCGAGGACCCGCTCGATCCCGGCGCCGGCCTGCTGGCCCATGGTGAGCAGTGCGGCGAGGGTCTTGACGGGGCCGACGAGCTGGGCGAGGTAGGCGGAGAAGGCGAGGAGGGCGCCGAGGCTGAGTTCGCCGCGGGCCGCCAGCCAGCCGCCGACCGCGAGGGCTCCGACCTGTCCGAGGGACGGAACGCACTGGAGCGCGGGCCCGTAGCGGGCGTTGAGCCGTACGGCGCGCATGCGGCCGGCGAAGAGCCGCCGGGCGGCGCGGGCCAGCCGGTCCATCTCCCGCTGTTCCTGGCCGAATCCCTTGACGACACGGATGCCGGCGGTGGAGCTGGCGACGACTCCGGCGACGGCGGCGGCCTGGTTCTGGGCGTACCAGGTCGCGGGGTAGAGCCAGGTGCGGCTGCGTCGGCCGATGAACCAGAGTGCGGGGACCAGGGCGAGCGCGACCAGGGCGAGCAGCGGGGAGAGCGTGGCGATGAGGACCAGGGAGACCACCAGCAGGGCCGCGCTGGAGATCGCGGTGGGCAGGGTGGAGACGAGGCCGAAGACCATGTTGAGGTCTCCGGAGGCCCGGCCCAGGAGCTGACCGGTGCTCAGTTCGTCGCGACGTACGCCGTCCAGGCGGGAGAGCGAGCGGAACAGGTCGACCCGCAGGTCGTGCTGGACGTCGGCGGCGAGCCGTCCGGCGTACAGGCGGCGCAGGTACGCGGCGAGGTAGCCGAGCGCGGCGACGGCGACCAGCGCTCCGGCCCACAGGGCGGCGGAGCGGGCGGGGCGCAGGACGACGTCGTCGACGATCACCATCGTGACGAGGGGGACGACGGCGCTGGTCGCGGTCCCGAGGAGCGCGGCGAGGACCGCCACGAGCACGCTGCGCCGGTGCCGCAGACAGCGGCGGGTCAGCCGCCCGGTCCAGGAACCCCGGTCGATGTCGTCGGTGGGGTGCGTCATTCCGGGCCTCCTCTCGTGAGGGTGGTGGGTGGGGTGCGGTGGGTCATGTGTCGCAGTGGCGCAGGTCGACCGGGGCGCCCGGGGCACCGAGGCCGGCGACCGCGAGGACATGTGAGCCGTACGGGCCGGCGCCGGTCGGCAGGACCGTGCAGGCGGCCCCGGTCCCGCCGGGCAGGGCGCTCAGGGCGGGCGTCCTTTCTGCGGCGGAGGGCGGGGGCCAGTGCGGGGGGTGGGGCAGCGGCTGGGTGAGCCCGCCGTGGGCGAGTCCGTGACCGCGGGCCTTGCCCACGGCCTCCTTCTGGGTCCAGAGCCAGTAGAAGGCGGGGACCCGGTCCGCCGCGGGGAGGCGGCCGAGCCAGTCGGCGTCGGCGGGGGCGAGCCAGCGCCGGGCCAGTGCGAGGGCGGGCAGCGGCCGTACGGTCTCGATGTCGACGCCGACCGGGGTCCCGGCGAGCGCCACGGCTCGGGCTCCCGGGCTGTGGCTCACGCTCACGTGGAGCCGGGCGGCGGGTCCGGTGAGCCGCGGGCGGCCGCCGGGTTCGTGGGCGAGCCCGATCCGGTGGAGCGGGCTGCCGGTCAGCTCCGCGGCGGCGCGCAGCAGCGTGGTGTGCGCCGCGCGCCGTTCGCCGGAGGCGACGGGGCCCCAGAGCACCGTGACGGCGTCGGGGCCGGTCACCGGGTCAGGCCGCCATCGCGCGGACGAGGCTCTTGGGGCGCATGTCCGTCCAGTTGGCCTCGATGTGGTCGAGGCAGGCCTGGCGGTCGTTCTCCGGGAAGGCGACCTCCCAGCCGGCCGGGACCTCGGCGAAGTCCGGCCACAGGGAGTGCTGGCCCTCGTCGTTGACGAGGACGAGGTAGCGGCCTTCGGCGTTCTCGAACGGGTTCGTCATTTCTTTTCCCTTTTCCATTTCCCGAGGTGGTTTCTTGATTCCGTCGCCGTTCTTTCTAACCAACAGGAGAGAGATCGGCAACCTTTCCGAAAAGATTTCAGCGCATATCCGTGAGGCCCGGCTCAGGCGCGTTCACGAGGACCGCCACATTGCCGGGCGGCTGCTTGTTCTCGTAGACCATCTGGTGCGCCCGGCCGATCTCGGCGAACGGCAGGGCGAGGCTGAGGCAGGGGTCGATGTGGCCGGCCGCGACGAGCTCGATGATCGCCGCGGTCTGGCGTACGTTCGCGGCGTGCGAGCCCTGGAGCCGCTTCTGGAACATCCAGAGGAACCGCAGGTCGATGTCGCCGTTGTAGCCGCTGGTGCCGGCACAGGTGACGACCATGCCGGCCCGGTCGCAGACGTAGACCGAGGTCGGCAGGGTGGCCCGGCCCGGGTGCTCCAGGACGATGGCGGGGTCTCTGCGCTCGCCGAGCGCGTCCCAGAAGGCCCGGCCGAAGGAGCGGACCCCGGAGAGCCATTCCCGGTAGGCGACGGTGTCGCTCGAATCAGGCAGCCGACCCCAGTGGTCGAAATCATTCCGATTGATGACGCCGTGCGCTCCCAGGCGCTTACAGTAGTCGAATTTATCGTCGTCCGAAACCACGGCGACCGGAATTCCGCCGAAGTATTTCACGATCTGTATGGCCATGGATCCGAGACCGCCGGCGCCGCCCCAGACGAGGACGGGATCGCCCGGCCGGACCGTGTGCGGGTGCCATCCCATGAGCATGCGGTACGAGGTGGAGCCGCCGCCGAGGAAACAGCCGGCCTCCTCCCAGGTGAGGTGCGGGGGCTTCTTGTGGCACTGGTACTCGTCGGCCACGGTGAACTGCGCGAAGGAGCCGTGGTTCGACTCGTAGCCCCACGCCCGCTGGGAGCGGGAGGCGGTCGGGTCGGTGCCGAGGCGGATGTCGGGGGCCGACTCGTCCCAGGCGACGCCGCCGACGATGACGTGGTCGCCGACCTTGAGCTGCTTGACCCCCTCGCCGACGGCCCAGACCACTCCGGCGCCCTCGGATCCGGCGATGTGGAAGTCGAGCGGATCGCCGGCCCGTTGACGGTCGGCGATGACATCGGCGGGGGTGCCCAGTCCGGCCCAGACGCCGTTGTAGTTGATCCCGGCGGCCATCACCCAGATGAGGACCTGCCCGCGGCCGACCGGCGGCACGTCCACGGTCTCGACCTGGATCGACTGCTCGGGCGGGCCGTACCGCTCGCGCCGGATCACGCCGGCGTGCATGCGACGGGGCACCTCGCCCAGGGGCGGTGTCTCCCCCAGTGCGTACAACTCCTTCTTCATCAGCTGTCCTTCCGTGTGGTGCGGGCGTTCAGATGGGCGGCGAGCACGCCGCCGACGACGGTCAGCGGCTCGGGCCGCAGCATGTCCTCGTGGCGGCAGTCGACCGGGTGGACGGCGATCGCGCCGCCGACGTACGGGCGCCAGCGGTCCGCCTTCTCGCCGACGGCGCCCGCGGGGTCCTGCCCGGAACCGTGCCGGGAGCCGCTCCCTCCGGAACCGCCGTTCGCGACGAACAGCAGCAGGTCGCCCGTGAACCGGCGCGGGGCGAAGCCCGCGCGCAGCTCGACGCCGGTGCGGTACGCGTCCACGAGGGCGCCGACCCGGTCGGCGAGCAGCGCCGCGAGCGGTCCGCCGCGGGCCCGCAGCAGCGCGGCGCCCGCCTCGGGGGTGAGCTCCTCCTCGCCGCGGTCGGGGCCTACGCCGGCCGCGTCGAGGAGGGCGCCGAGGACCTGCGCCGCCGGGGGCACGACCACCGGGTCGCCGGGCCGCGCCGGGTAGGAGTCCAGGACCGCGACGGTCGCGACCTCCTCTCCGGCCTCCTCCAGGAGGACCGCGGCCGCCTGGGCGACCAGGCCGCCGAGCGACCAGCCCACCAGGTGGTAGGGGCCGGACGGCTGGACGGAGCGGATCCGCTCCACGTAGTCGGAGGCGGCCTCCTCCAGGCTCGCCGGGCGGTGGCCGGGCTCGGCGAATGCGCGGGCCTGGAGGCCGTACACCGGGTGGCCGGCCGGCAGGTGCCGCAGCAGGGCCGCGTACCGCCAGCTCAGGCCGCCGGCGGCGTGGAAGCAGAACACCGGCGGAAGGTCACCGCGGGTGCGCAGCGGCAGCAGGACGTCCAGCGCTCCGGCGGCGTCCGCGTCCTCGTCGTCGAGGGCGGCGACGAGTCCGGCGACCGTGGGCGCCAGGAACAGCGCCTGGATGCCGAGTTCGACGCCGAGGACGGCGCGGATCCGGCTGACGAGTCCTGCCGCGAGCAGCGAGTTGCCGCCGAGGGCGAAGAAGTCGTCGTCGATGCAGGCCGCGTCGACGCCGAGGACGTCGGCGAACAGGCCGCACAGCAGCTCCTCGCGGGGGGTGCGCGGGCCGCGTCCGGTGCCCCCGGCAGCGTCGGCGGGGGCGGGCAGTGCCGCCCGGTCCAGCTTGCCGTTCGCAGTGAGCGGCAGCGCGTCGAGCAGGACGACCGCGGCCGGGACGAGGTAGTCCGGCAGCGTCTCGGCGAGCCGGGCACGCATCTCCGCCGCGCCCGGGGCGGGTTCGCCGGGCACGGGCACCGCGTAGGCGACGAGGCGCTTGTCGCCGGGCCGGTCCTCGCGGACCAGGGAGACCGCGTGGGCCACGCCGGGCAGGGCCGCGAGCGCGCCGTCGACCTCGCTGAGCTCGATCCGGAAACCGCGCAGCTTCACCTGGTCGTCGGCCCGGCCGACGAACTCCAGGGCGCCGTCCGGGCGGCGGCGGGCCAGGTCGCCGGAGCGGTACATCCGCGTCCCTGGATCTCCGAACGGGTCGGCCACGAACGAACGGGCGGTGAGTGCCGGGTCGTTCTCGTAGCCGCGGGCGAGCCCGGAGCCCGCGAGGTACAGCTCGCCGACGGCCCCGGCGGGGACCGGCTCCAGCTCCGGGGAGAGCACATAGGCCGCCATCCCGTGCAGCGGGACGCCGATCGGCACGTTGTCCGGGACCGGGTCGCCCGCCCCCATGATGTGGTGGGTGGCGAACACGGTGGTCTCGGTGGGCCCGTAGCCATTGCTGACGACGGTGCCGGGGCAGGCGGCAAGGACCTTGCGGACGGCGTCGGCGGGGACGACGTCGCCGCCGGTGCGCACCTCGCGGACTCCGGCGAAGCAGTCCGGCTCCTCCTCGGCCAGCCAGCGGAACAGACCGGCCGTCAGCCAGAGTCCGGTGACGCGCTCGGCCACCAGGAGCCGGGCCAGGTCCCTCAGGTCGGTCTCACCGGGCGGGGCGACGATGACCGTGCCGTGGTTCAGCAGCGGCCCCCACAGCTCCAGCAGGGCTGCGTCCCAGGCGTGCGACGAGTGGAACAGCATCCGCTCCCGCGCGCCCGGGGCCCAGCAGGGCTCGTCGGCGAGCTCGACGACGTCGCGGTGGGTGACCGCCACGCCCTTGGGCACGCCGGTGGAGCCGGAGGTGAACAACACGTACGCCAGCCGGTCCGGCTCGACGGGCGTGCCGGGGTCGGTGGGGTCCTGGCGGGCCGGGCGCGGGTCGGTGTCCACGGCGACGGTCGTGACGCCGTCGTCCGGGGCACCGGCCCGGTCGGCGGCGCGGGCCGCGTCGGTGAGCAGCACGCGCACGCCGGCCCGGTCGAGGACGGTCCGCTGCCGCTGCGCGGGGTGGGCGGCCGCCACCGGGACGCAGACCGCGCCCGCCTTGAGGACGGCGAGGAAGGCGACGACCAGCAGCGGCGACCGGTCGAGCAGGATGCCGACCCGGTCCTCCGGGCCGGTGCCCAGCTCGTGCAGCAGCCGGGCCATCCGGTTGGCCCGCTCGTCCAGTTCCCGCCATGTGAGCCGCTCGTCTCCCAGGGACACCGCGACGGCGTCCGGGGTGCGGGCGGCGAGGGCGGCGACCCGGCCATGGATCGTGTCGCCGGGGCCGCCGTGCGCGCCGGCGGCGAGCGGGGTCGGCGTGCCGCCTTCGGCGAGCGCGCGGCGCTCCTCGCGGGACAGCACCGAGACGCGCCCCACCGGCTGCTCCGGGTCGGCGGCCACCGACTCCAGGACACGGGTCAGCCGCTCCAGCAGGGTGGGGGCGGTCGTCGCGCCGAGCACCTCGGGCCGGTGGTCGAGACGGAACCGCAGGCCCTGCGAGCGCAGCGACGCGACCAGCAGCAGCGGGTAGTGGGCCGCGTCACGGCCCTGGACCGCGGTGGCGCGCAGCCGGGAGGGGGAGCGCTCGGTGTCCTCGGGCAGCGGGTAGTTCTCGTACACGAGGGCGGTGTCGAACAGCGGCCGGACGCCCGCGATCCGGTGCACGTCGGCGAGGCCGAGGTACTGGTGGGTGCGCAGGGCGGCCTGTTCGTCCTGGACGCGGGCCAGGGCGGCGCTCCAGCGTTCGGAGCGGTCGAACCGGACCCGTACCGGCAGGGTGTTGATGAACAGGCCGATCATGTTCTCGGCGCCGGGGAGCTCCGGCGGCCGGCCGGAGACCGTGGTGCCGAACAGGACGTCGTCGCGTCCGAGGTGACGGCCGAGGACGAGTGCCCAGGCCGTCTGGACCACGGTGTTCATGGTGACGCCGGCCCGGGCCGCGTGCGCCTGGAGGGTCGCGGTGAGCTCCGGCGACAGGTCGTGCACGAGCTGCTCGGGCAGCGCGGGTCCGGCCGGTTCCCGGCCGGGGGCGAGCAGGGTGGGCTCCTCGATCCCGGCGAGGGTGTCGCGCCAGGCCCGTTCGCTCACCGTGCGGTCCTGCGCGGCGAGCCAGTCGACGTACGAGCGGAACGGGGCGGGGACGGGCAGCGTGGCCGCGTCGCCGCCGTTCTCGTACAGGGTGACCAGTTCGCGCAGGAACAGCGGCATGGACCAGCCGTCGAGCAGGATGTGGTGCTTGGTGATGACCAGCCGGTGCCGTTCGGCGCCGAGGCGGATCAGCAGGAAGCGGACCAGCGGCGGCCGGCTCAGGTCGAACCGGTGGCCGCGGGCGGCCTCGGTGAGCGCCGCGAGTTCGCGCTGCGCGGTGTCGTCGGGCAGTGCGCCGAGGTCGGCCTCGTCCCAGGGCAGGGCGGCGGTGCGCGGCACGACCTGGACGGCCGCTCCGTCCGCGCGGTGGTGGAAGCCCGCCCGCAGGTTGGGGTGCCGGTCGAGGACGGTCTGTCCGGCGGTGCGCAGGGCGGCCGGGTCCAGCGGGCCTTCGAGGTCGAGGACGAGTTGGACGGTGTAGACGTCCGTGCCGCTGTCGTCCGCCTGGAGGGCGTGGAAGAACAGGCCCTCCTGGAGCGGGGTGAGCGCGAATGCGTCCTCCAGTCCGCCGGGTGCGGCGGCGAAGTCGTCGATCTCGGGCTGGGTCAGCCCGGACGTCGGCAGGTCGCCGGGGGTGAGCCCGTCACCGCGCTCGGACTGGCCGGGGTCGGCGAGGGCGCGCAGGGCGGTGAACCACAGCTCGGCGAGCTCCTCCATCTCGGCGCGGTCGAAGAGTCCGGCGGGCCAGGAGTACGTGACGTGGAGCCGGGGCCCGCCGTCGCCGTCCCGGGTGACCGCGTTGATCTCGACGGAGTGGCCGAACGGCATGCCCGGGTCGGCGGGGAGCAGCGGGATCCGCAGGTCGGACGCGCTGGACCAGCCGGCGGGTCCGGCCTCGCCGAGGGTGTCGCCGCCGCTGCCGACCCGGCCGAGGTAGTTGAAGCCGATCTGCGGGGCGGCGGCGCCCGCCAGGGCGAGCGCGGTGTCCGCGTTGAGGTAGCGGAGCAGGCCGTAGCCGAGTCCGTTGTCGGGCAGGGCGCGCAGTTGCTCCTTGATCTGCCCCAGCGCGGCGACGGTCGCGGCGCCGCCGTCCAGCGCCTCGTCCAGGTCGAGCGGGCCGGGATCGAGCCGGACGGGGAAGCGGCTGGTGAACCAGCCGACCGTACGGGACAGGTCGAGGGTCTCGTCGAGTTCCTCGCGGCCGTGGCCCTCCATGTCGACGAGGACCGCGTGGGACGCGTCCTGGGTCCAGCGGCGGCGCCAGCGGGCGACCGCGAGGGTCAGGCCGGTGAGCAGCACGTCGTTGATCTGGGTGCGGAACCGGGCCGGAACGTCGGTCAGCAGCGCCGTCGTCAGGTCCGCGGGGAGGGCGGCCGTCAGATGCTCGGCGGTCTCCCGGGTGTCGACGGCGGGGTCGAGAGGGCGCGCGCCGAGGAGCGGGTCGCGGCCCTGCGTCTGCTGCCGCCACAGCGGGAGTTCGGCGATCCGGGCCGGGTTCTGCGCCTCCATGACGAGGGCCTGCGCCCAGCGGCGGAAGGTCGAGCCGACCGGGGCGGGCCGCGGGTCGCGGCCGTCGCGGGCGGCCTGCCAGGCGGCGGCGAGGTCCGGCAGCAGGATCCGCCACGACACGCCGTCGACCACGAGGTGGTGCAGGAGGACGAGGAGGAGGCCCTGCTCGTCCGGGCCGGCGTCGAACCAGACGACCTGGAGCAGGACGCCGTTCTCCGGGTCGAGCCGGCGCCGGGCCTCCTCGCCGTGCGCGGAGACCGCGGCGGCGACGTCGCCGGCATCGGCCGCGGCGTCCCGGACGTCGACGCGGCTGACGCAGGAACGGGCGTCGACCGTGCCGCGCGGCGCGGTCTCCAGGTTCCACGGCAGGCCGAGTGCGGCACCGGTGAGCCGTGCGCGCAGCACGTCGTGGTGGTCGACGACGGCCTGGACGGCCCCGGTCAGCTCGTCCTGTCCGAGGCCCCCGGGAACCCGGAGCAGCACGGACTGGTTGAGGCCCTGGAACGGGCCGCCGAGCTGGTGCAGCCAGCGGACCACCGGGGTGCCGGGGACGGCGCCGACGCCGTCGTCGGCGACGGGCGCGGCCTCCGCGGCGGCGGGGCGGATCGCGGACACCAGCTCCGCGACGGTCTGGTGGCGGAAGATGTCCCGCGGTGTGAGGACGAGCCCGGCCTGGCGGGCCCGGCCGGCGACCTGGATGGCGTTGATGCTGTCGCCGCCCAGGGCGAAGAAGTTGTCGTCGGCGCCGACTCCGGCCAGGCCGAGGACCTCGCCGACGATCCGGCAGAGCAGAGCCTGCGGGTCGTCGTCGGCGGACGGCTCCGGGGACCGTTCCGCCGCCGGGGCGGCCGGGGCGGTCCCGGGCTGCTCGGGGGCGGGCAGCGCGGCCTTGTCGGTCTTGCCGTTGACGGTCAGCGGGACCCGGTCGATCTCCATGAGGACGGACGGCAGCAGGTGCGCCGGCAGGGCGGCCCGCAGGTACGTCCGTACCGCTCCGAGGTCGAGTCCGGCACCCGCCTCCGCGACGAGGTAGCCGACGAGCTGCCGAACGCCCGGACGGTCCTCCCGGACGGTCGCGACGGCGCGGTCGACGCCCGGCGCGCCCGTCAGGGCGGACTCCACCTCTCCGAGTTCGATCCGGAAGCCGCGCAGCTTCACCTGGCCGTCGGCCCGGCCGACGAACCGCAGCCGGCCGTCGCGCATCCGGCTGACCACGTCGCCGGTGCGGTACATCCGGCTGCCGGGCGGCCCGAACGGGTCGGCGACGAACCGCTCGGCGCTCAGGCCGGGCCGGCGGAGGTAGCCACGGGCCACGCCGATCCCGGCGACGTAGAGCTCGCCGGGGACGCCGACCGGGACCGGCCGCAGCCGGTGGTCGAGGACGTGGACGCGGGTGTTGGGCAGCGGGCCGCCGATCGGCGGCACCCCGGCCTCGGGGGCGAGCGGTCCGGCCATGGTGCAGGAGACCGTGGTCTCGGTGGGGCCGTACGCGTTGAACATGCGCCGCCCGGGCGCCCAGGTGGCGACCAGACCGGCCGGGGCGGCCTCGCCGGCCGTCACAAGGGTGCGGACGGTGCGCAGGCTCGCGGGCGAGAGCTGGGCGAGCACCGCGGGCGGCAGCGTCGCGTGGGTCACGCCCTGCTCGCGCAGCAGCGCGGGCAGTTCGGCGACCTGGAGCAGCATGTCGGCCGGGCCGAGCACCAGGCACGCGCCGGCGGACAGCGGAGTGCAGATCTCCGACATCGCGGCGTCGAAGCTGAGCGACGCGAACTGCAGCGCCCTGCTTCCCGGGCCCATCGCGTACGGACCGGTCCGGGCCAGGACGATGTTGGGGATGCCGCCGTGCTCGACGACGACGCCCTTGGGGCGACCGGTGGAGCCGGAGGTGTAGATCACGTACGCGGGCGTGCGGGCCGTCAGCGAGGCGGTCCGGTCGGCGTCGACCGGGTTCCGCGCCTGCTGGGCGGCGAGTGCGGCGACGGTGTCCGGCGCATCGACGACGATCCGCCCGGCGGCGACCGCGGACGGCACGCGCTCCTCGGCGTCGGTGCTGGTGACGACCAGGCAGGGCCGGGCGTCCTCGAAGAAGTACGCGATGCGGTCGGCCGGGTATTCGGTGTCGACCGGCAGGTAGGCAGCGCCGGACTTCAGCACGGCGAGCACGGCGACGATCATCTCCGGCGACCGCGGCACCGCGATCGCCACGATCGACTCGGGACCCGCGCCGCGCCCGATCAGCAGATGCGCCAGCCGGTTCGCCCGCTCGTTCAGCTCCGCGTACGTGAGGGTCACGTCGCCCGCGGACAGGGCGGGCGCGTCGGGGGTGCGGGCGACCTGGGCCTCGATCAGCTCCGGGACGAGGAGGTCCGGGAGCGGGCGGGCGGTGTCGTTCCAGCCGTACAGCAGCAGCTCGCGCTCGGCGGCGTCGAGGATGTCGAGGTCCTCGATCCGCCGGTCGGCGTCCGCGACCACGGCCTTCAGGACGGTGACGAGACGCTGCGCCATCGCCTCGACCGTCGCACGGTCGAACAGGTCCGCCGCGTAGGCGACGGTGCCGTGCAGACCGGCCGGTCCGTCCTCGTCGGAGCGCTGCTCGGAGAGCCGCACCGACAGGTCGAACTTGGCGCGCCCGGCCCCGTCGCCGGCCGGCTCGCCGACGGCGTCGACGGTCAGTCCGGCGAGGCGCACATCGGCCCGCGAGACGTTGTCCAGGGAGAGCATGACCTGGAACAGCGGGTGGTGCGCGGTCGACCGGCGCAGCGCGACCGCGTCCACGACCCGCTCGAACGGCACGTCCTGGTGGGCGTAGGCGGCGAGGTCGGTCTCCCGGACCCGGGCCAGCAGCTCGCGGAAGGACGGGTTGCCGGACGTGTCCGTGCGCAGCACCAGCGTGTTGACGAAGAATCCGACCAGGTCGTCGAGCGCCTCGTCGCCGCGCCCCGCGACCGGCGTGCCGAGCGGGACGTCCGTACCCGCGCCGAGGCGGGTCAGCAGGCTCGCCAGCGCCGCCTGGAGGACCATGAAGACCGTGGTCCGGCTGGAGCGGGCGAGGTCGAGCAGCCCGGCGTGCAGCTCGCCGTCGAGCGTGAGCGGCACGAGTCCGCCCTCGTGGCCTGCCTCCTCCGGGCGGGGCCGGTCGGTGGGCAACGCCAGCACTTCGGGCAGGCCCGCGAGGGTCTGCTTCCAATGGGCGAGCCGGCGGGCGATCTCGCTGTCCGGGTCGGCCTCGTCGCCCAGTACCTCGCGCTGCCACAGCGCGTAGTCCGCGTACTGGACCGGGAGCGGCGCCCACTGCGGCGCGCCGCCCTCGGCGCGCGCGGTGTACGCGGCGGCCAGGTCCCGGACCAGGGGCCCCATCGAGGAGGCGTCGCCGGCGATGTGGTGCAGCACCAGCACGAGGACGTGGTCCTCGGGTCCGAGCTCCAACAGCTGGGCGCGCAGCGGCAGATCGGTGTCCAGGGCGAAGTCGGTGCGCTGCGCGGCGGTTACGGCCGCCTCGACGGCGCACTCCTCGACCTGGACGACGTGCAGATAGGGACGCGCCTCGGCCGGGTCGAGCACGACCTGCGAGGGCGTGCCGTCGGACGTCGCGGGGAAGACGGTGCGCAGCGACTCGTGGCGGGTCACCACGTCGGCGAGCGCGGTCTCCAGCGCGACCGCGTCCAGCGGGCCGCGGAGCCGGGTGACCATCGGGATGTTGTACGTGCCGGCCGTCGCACCGAGCCGGCTCAGCGCCCAGAGGCGGCGCTGCGCGTAGGAGAGCGGGATCTCGGCCGGCCGCTGCCACGGGACGAGCGCGGGCCTGGTCTCCCCTCCTCGCTCCAGGTACGGGGCGAGGGCGGCGACGGTCGGGGTCTCGAACAGTGCGCGGACGGGGAGTTCGACACCGAGGACGGTGCGGATCCGGGAGACGAGCCGGGTCGCGAGCAGGGAGTGCCCGCCGAGGTCGAAGAAACTCTCGTCGATCCCGACCCGGGCCAGGCCCAGGATCTCCGCGAACAGCCCGCAGAGGATGTCCTCCTGGGCCGTACGCGCCTCACGCCGGACGACACCCGAGGCGATGGGCGCGGGCAGTGCCTTGCGGTCCGTCTTCCCGTTCGGCGTCAACGGCACCGCGTCGAGGACCACGACCGCCGACGGGACCATGTACTCCGGCAGCAGGCGGGCCACCGCACGGCGGACCGCTTCCGTTTCCAGTGCCGTTCCCTCGGCGGGGACGACGTAGCCGACGAGCCGGCGGTCGTTCGGGGAGTCCTCACGGACCATGGCCACGGCACGGGCGACACCGTCCACCTTCGACAGTGCGGACTCGACCTCGCCGAGCTCGATGCGGTAGCCCCGCACCTTCACCTGATCGTCGACACGGCCGACGAACTCCAGAACACCCGAATCCGTCCACCGCACCAGGTCACCCGTCCGGTACATCCGCGAACCCGGCTCACCGAACGGATCCGTGACGAACCGCTCCGAGGTCAGCCCCGGACGACCGAGGTAGCCGCGGGCGACTCCCTCACCGGCGATGTACAGCTCGCCGGACACGCCCGGCGGAACCAGACGCAGACGACCATCGAGGACGTAGACCTGCGTATTGGCGATCGGCGCGCCGATCGGCGTACCACCGTCACCCGACAGCAGCGCGCTGGTCGACCAGATCGTCGTCTCCGTCGGCCCGTACATGTTCCACACCGACGCACCCGCCTGCGCCAGCACATCGGCGAGGGCGGCGTCCACGGCCTCGCCACCGACAAGGATCTTCAGACCCTGCGCAACCTCCGGGTCCGTCTCCGTCAGCGCACGCCACAGGCTCGGCGTCGCCTGCATCACCGCGATGTCCTCGGACCGCACCAGAGCGCCCAACCGCGCCGGATCACGCACCACATCACGGTCCGCGATCACCACGACGGCACCGGACACCAGCGGCAGGAAGACCTCGAGCAACGAGATGTCGAAGCCGAACGTCGTCACCGCCAGCCACTTCTCCCCCGCCGACAGCTCCACCTGCGAACCCATCGACCACAGGAAGTTCCGCAGCGCGCCATGCGGCACGACCACACCCTTCGGCCGACCCGTCGACCCCGACGTGTACAGCACATAGGCCGCGTCGCCCGCCGACACCTCACACTTCCCCACCAACTCCGTGGCAGGCTCGATGCCGTCCAGGAGCAGTACGGGGGCGGCGGACCCTTCCGGCAGCCGGTCAGCAGCCTCATGGTTCGACAGGATCACCGAGGGAGCGGCGTCGGAGAGGATGTAGGCGATGCGATCGGCCGGGAAGTCCAGATCCACCGGCAGGAACGCCCCACCCGCAAGACCCACACCCAGCATCGCCACCACCGCATCCACCGAACGCGGCACCGCCAACGCCACCACCGAACCACGACCCACACCCACAGCCGTCAGCTCATTCGCCACACCCACCGCACGCGACCACAACTCCCCGTACGACAACCGCACCTCACCACACACCACCGCCGGCGCCTCCGGCACCCGCGCCACACACTCCGCGAACCACACCGGCACCACACCCACCGGCACCACAGCACCCGTCGCATTCCACCCGCTCACCAACCGCCCACGCTCGGCGGCGTCGAGGATGTCGATGTCGCCGATGGAGCGGTCGGGGTCGGCGACGACGGCACGCAGCAGGCGCTCCAGTCGGTCGACGACGGTGTCGACGGTGTCGCGGTCGAAGAGGTCGGCGGAGTAGTCGGCGACGCCTTCGAGGCCGTTCGGGACGCCGTTCGCGGTGTGCCGTTCGCCGAGGCCGAGGGAGAGGTCGAACCGCGCCCAGGAGGAAGCGCCGGCCTCGGCGGACACGGTCAGGCCGGGCAGTTCGAGCGCGGCGTCGCGGGAGTTCTGCACGGTCAGCGTCACCTGGAAGAGCGGGTGACGGGTCAGCGAGCGCTGCGGGTTGAGCGCCTCGACGATCCGCTCGAACGGCAGGTCCTGGTTGGCGTACGCGGCGAGGTCGGTGTCCCGGACGCGGGCGAGCAGTTCGCGGAAGGACGGGGCGCCGGAGGTGTCGGTGCGCAGGACCAGGGTGTTCAGGAAGAAGCCGACGAGGTCGTCGAGGGTGTCGTCGGTGCGGCCGGCGATCGGGGCGCCGATCGGTATGTCGTCGCCCGCGCCGAGCCGGCTGAGGACGGACGCCAGTCCGGCCTGGAGGACCATGAAGAGGCTGGTGCCCGTGGAGCCGGCGAGGGCCAGCAGCCGGCGGTGCAACTGGGCGTCGAAGGCGAAGCGCAGCTTCGCGCCGCGCTGGGCGCCGGTCAGCGGCCGGGGCCGGTCGGTGGGCAGGGCGAGCTCCTCCGGCAGACCGGCGAGCACGTCGGTCCAGTGGGCGAGCTGGCGGGCGATCTCGCTGTCCGGGTCGGCCTCGTCGCCGAGCAGCTCGCGCTGCCACAGCGTGTAGTCGGCGTACTGGACGGGGAGCGGCGTCCACTGCGGGGCGTCACCCCGGAGGCGGGCCGTGTAGGCCGTGGAGAGGTCCGTGGCGAGTGGGGCGAGGGACCAGGCGTCACCGGCGATGTGGTGCAGGACGAGGACGAGGACGTGCTCGTCCGGGCCGGTGGCGAGCAGGGTGGCCCGCAGTGGGACCTCCCGGGTCAGGTCGAAGCCGCGGCCGAGGAGTTCGGCGATCCTGTTCTGCGGGTCGGAGGCGTCGGCGGAGCTCTCCTCGGAGGCGTCCAGGACGGTGAGGCCGACGGGCTGCGCCTCGCCGTGGAGGACGGCCTGACGGGGTTCGCCGTCGGTGGCCGGGAAGACCGTCCGCAGACTCTCGTGGCGCTGTGTCACGTCTGCGAGCGCCGCGTCGAGGGACGCCCGGTCGAGGCCTCCGGACAGGCGCAGGACCATGGGGATGTTGTAGAGCGGGCTCGTCGGGTCCATCTGGTTGATGAACCACAGGCGGCGCTGGGCGAACGACAGCGGGACCGCGTCGGGCCGCTCGGCCGGGGCGGGGGCCGGGCGGGCCGAGCCGGCGCCGTCGAGGCGCTCGGTAAGACCGGCGACGGTCGGGGCCTCGAAGAGGGCCCGGATGCCGAGCTGGACGCCGAGGACCGAGCGGATGCGGCTGAGCAGCCGGGTCGCGAGCAGCGAGTGGCCGCCGAGCGCGAAGAAGCCGTCGTGGATGCCGACCCGGCCGACGCCGAGGACCTCGGCGAACAGACCGCACAGGATCGCTTCCTGCGGGGTGCGCGGTTCCCGGCCCCGTACCGCCGCGGTCTGCTGCGGCGCGGGCAGGGCCGTGCGGTCGGTCTTGCCGTTCGGGGTCAGCGGCACCGCGTCGAGGATGACGACCGCCGAGGGGACCATGTACTCGGGCAGCACGGCGGCGACATGGCGGCGGACCGCCTCGGCGTCCGGGGCCGCGCCCTCGACGGGGACGAGGTAACCGACCAGACGACGGTTGCCGGGGGTGTCCTCGCGTACGGCGGCGACGGCGCGGGCGACGCCGGGGACCGCGGAGAGCGCGGACTCGACCTCGCCGAGCTCGATGCGGTGGCCGCGGACCTTGACCTGGTCGTCGGCGCGGCCGACGAACTCCAGGGCGCCGTCGTGGCGGTGGCGGACCACGTCGCCGGTGCGGTACATCCGTGTGCCGACGGGGCCGAACGGGTCGGCGACGAAGCGTTCGGCGGTGAGCGCGGAGCGGTTCAGATAGCCGCGGGCCACGCCGTCGCCGGCGAGGTACAGCTCGCCGGGGACGCCGGCCGGGACCGGGTTGAGCCGCCGGTCGAGCACGTACGCCTGGGTGTTGCGCAACGGACGGCCGATCGGGACGGCTCCGTCCGGCAGTTCCTCGCCGGGGGCGATG
The DNA here is from genome assembly GCF_014451325.2 of Streptomyces sp. CB02980. Lineage (GTDB taxonomy): Bacteria > Actinomycetota > Actinomycetes > Streptomycetales > Streptomycetaceae > Streptomyces. The sequence continues at coordinate 442,321 of NZ_JACSCH020000002.1, forward strand.
CGGAACTGGACGGCGCTGACGGTGGTCTCGGTGGGGCCGTAGACGTTGAAGACCGCGCCGTCCTGGTGCCGACGGCGCCAGGGGGCGACGGCGGCCGAGGTGAGGGCCTCGCCGGCGACGAGGAGTTCGGCGTCGACCTCGGCCGGCTCGACGGAGTCGGTGAGCGGGCCGAGGTGGCTGGGCGTCACCTTCAGCAGGCTGAAGTCCTGCTCGACGGCTCCTTCGAGGAAGTCGGTGAGCCGGATGCGTCCGCCGACGGTGAGCGGGACGTGCAGCGAGGTCACCGTGGTGTCGAAGGAGACCGAGGAGTGCAGCAGCACCGCTCCCGCGACGCCCCGGTAGTCGGCGGCGGCGCCCGCGACGTAGTCGGCGAGGCCCGCGTGACGGACGACGACGCCCTTCGGGGTGCCGGTGGAGCCGGAGGTGTAGATCACGTACGCGGCGTGGTCGGCCAGCAGCGGTCCTGTGCGGTCCGCGTCGGCGGGGTCGTCCGCACGCTGCCCGGCGAGTTCGGCGGCGGTCGCCGGGGCGTCGAGGGCCAGGAGTGGCTTGGTGGCGGCCTTGGGCAGGTGCGGCACGACGTCCCGGGTGGTGACGACCAGGGCGGGCGCGGCGTCGGCCAGCATGTAGGCGATGCGGTCGGCGGGGTACTCGGTGTCGACCGGCAGGTAGGCAGCGCCGGACTTCAGTACGGCGAGGACGGCGACGACCATCTCCGCCGACCGCGGCACCGCGATCGCCACGATCGACTCGGGACCCGCGCCCCGCCCGATCAGCAGATGCGCCAGCCGGTTCGCGCGCTCGTTCAGCTCCGCGTACGTCAGGGTGACGTCGCCGCCGGTCACGGCCGCTGCGTCCGGGGTGCGGGCGGCCTGGGCCTCGATCATCTGCGGCACGAGCAGGTCCGGCAGGGGGCGGGCGGTGTCGTTCCAGCCGTACAGCAGCAGCTCGCGCTCGGCGGCGTCGAGGATGTCGAGGTCCTCGATCCGCCGGTCGGCGTCCGCGACCACGGCCTTCAGGACGGTGACGAACCGGTCCGCCATCGCCTCGACCGTCGCGCGGTCGAACAGGTCCGTGGCGAACTCGGCGAGGGCGTCGAGGCCGGCGGGCGCGCCGTCGGCGGTGAGGCGCTCGTTGAGGCCGAAGGACAGGTCGAAGCGGGCCACGCCGCCGCTGCCCGGCTCGGCTCCGACGGTCAGACCCGGCAGCTCCAGGGTGGGGTGCGCGGTGTTCTGCAGGGCCAGCACGATCTGGAACAGGGGGTGGCGGCCGAGGGAGCGGGGCGGGTTCAGGGCCTCGACGAGGCGCTCGAACGGCACGTCCTGGTGGGCGTAGGCGGCGAGGTCGGTCTCCCGGACCCGGGCCAGCAGGTCACGGAAGGACGGGTTCCCCGAGGTGTCCGTGCGCAGCACGAGCTCGTTGATGAAGAAGCCGACCAGCTCCTCCGCGGCGTCGTCGGTGCGGCCCGCGATCGGGGTGCCGATCGGGATGTCCGTACCCGCGCCGAGGCGGGTCAGCAGGCTCGCCAGGGCCGCCTGGAGGACCATGAACAGGCTGGTGCCGGACTCCCGGGCGAGGGTCAGGAGCTGCCGGTGCAGCGCGGCGTCCAGGGCGAAGCGGATCCGCTCGCCCCGGTGCGAGGAGGCGTCGGGGCGCGGGCGGTCGGTGGGCAGGGTCAGCTCGTCGGGCAGGCCGGCCAGGGTCTGCGTCCAGTGGGCGAGCTGCCGGGCGATCTCGCTGTCCGGGTCGGCCTCGTCGCCCAGTACCTCACGCTGCCACAGCGCGTAGTCGGCGTACTGGACGGGCAGCGGGGACCACTGCGGCTCGGCGCCCTCGCACCGGGCGGTGTAGGCATCGCCCAGGTCTCGGGCGAGCGGCCGCATGGACCAGGCGTCGCCGGCGCTGTGGTGCAGCACCAGCACGAGGACGTGCTCGTCCGGACCGACGGTGAGCAGCGTGGCCCGCAGTGGGGTCTGCTCGGCCAGGTCGAAACCGTGCCGGACGGTCGCGGCGACCTGCGCGGCCACCTCGTCCTCCGTGACGTCGGCGGTCCGCAGGATGCGGCCCGTGACGGTCTCGGCGTCGAGCACGACCTGCGTGGGCGTGCCGTCGGGTGCGGGGAAGACCGTACGCAGGGACTCGTGGCGGGTCACCACGTCGGCGAGCGCGGCCTCCAGCGCGACGGCGTCCAGCGGGCCGTGCAGGCGCAGGCCGAGGGAGATGTTGTAGAGCGGGCTGTCGGTGTCGAGCTGGTTGATGAACCACAGCCGCCGCTGCGCGTACGACAGCGGGATCTCGGCCGGCCGCCGCTGCGGGACGAGCGCGGTTCGGGCGGCCGCCGCGCCGCCGCCGTCGAGGTGACGGGCGAGGGCGGCGACGGTCGGGGTCTCGAACAGTGCGCGGACGGGGAGTTCGACACCCAGGACGGTGCGGATCCGGGAGACGAGCCGGGTCGCGAGCAGGGAGTGCCCGCCGAGGTCGAAGAAGCTGTCGTCGATCCCGACCCGGGCCAGGCCCAGGATCTCGGCGAACAGCCCGCAGAGGATGTCCTCCTGAGCCGAACGCGCCTCACGGCGGACGACGCCCGAGGCGATGGGCGCGGGCAGTGCCTTGCGGTCCGTCTTCCCGTTCGGCGTCAACGGCACGGACTCCAGGACGACCACACCGGAGGGGACCATGTACTCGGGGAGGAGCGCGGCGGTTCGACGACGGACCGACTCCGGTTCGAGGGAGACTCCCTCGGCGGGGACGACGTAGCCGACGAGCCGGCGGTCGTTCGGGGAGTCCTCACGGACCATGGCCACGGCACGGGCGACACCGTCCACCTTCGACAGTGCCGATTCGACCTCGCCGAGCTCGATGCGGTAGCCCCGCACCTTCACCTGGTCGTCGGCGCGGCCGACGAACTCCAGAACACCCGACTCCGTCCAACGGACCAGGTCACCCGTCCGGTACATGCGCGCGCCAGGCTCACCGAACGGATCGGTGACGAACCGCTCCGAGGTGAGGCCGGGCCGCCCCAGGTAGCCACGGGCCACACCGTCGCCCGCGATGTAGAGCTCGCCGGAGACGCCGGGCGGCACGAGGCGGAGCCGGCTGTCGAGGACGTAGACCTGGGTGTTGGCGATCGGCGCGCCGATCGGCGTACCACCGTCACCCGTCAGAAGGGCAGTCGTCGACCAGATCGTCGTCTCGGTCGGACCGTACATGTTCCACACCGATACGCCGGCCTGCGCCAGTACACCCGCCAAAGCGGCGTCCACGGCCTCGCCACCGACCAGGATCTTCAGACCCTCCGCGGCCTCCGGGTCCGTCTCGGCCAGCGCGCGCCACAGACTGGGCGTCGCCTGCATCACCGACACACCCTCGGAGCGCACCAGAGCGCCCAAGCGCTGTGGATCACGCACCACATCACGGTCCGCGATCACCACGACCGCGCCCGAGACCAGCGGCAGGAACACCTCGAGCAGCGAGATGTCGAAGCCGAACGTCGTCACCGCCAGCCACTTCTCCCCCGCCGACAGCCCGACCTGCGAGCCCATCGACCACAGGAAGTTCCGCAGCGCGCCGTGCGGTACGACCACGCCCTTGGGGCGGCCCGTCGAACCCGACGTGTACAGCACATACGCCGCGTCCTCCGCCGACACCCGGCACTCCCCCACCAGCTCGGCGGCAGGCTCGACGGAGTCGAGCAGCACCAGCGGCACAGTCGTTTCGGAGGGCAGACGGTCCGCGGTGTCACTGGTGGACAGGATCGCCGCGGGCTCGGCGTCGGAGAGGATGTAGGCGATACGGTCGGCCGGGAAGTCCAGGTCCACCGGCAGGAACGCCCCACCCGCGAGACCCACGCCCAGCATCGCCACCACCGTGTCCACCGAACGCGGCACCGCCAACGCCACCACCGCACCACGACCCACACCCGCAGCGGTCAACTCGTTCGCCACACCCACCGCACGGGACCACAACTCCCCGTACGACAGACGCACCTCACCGCACACCACCGCCGGCGCCTCCGGCGCCCGCGCCGCACACTCCGCGAACCACACCGGCAGCACATCCACCGGCACCACAGAGGTCGTCGCGTTCACACCGCTCACCAGCCGGTCACGCTCTACGGCGTCGAGGACGTCGACCGCACCCACGGGCCGGTCCGCGTCCATGACCGCCGCGCGCAGCACACGCTCCAGTCGTCGCACGATCCGTTCGGCCGCCGTGTGGTCGAAGAGGTCGGGGCGGTAGTCGAGGCGCATCTGCACGCCGGCCGCCGTCCGGGAGACGACGAGGGTGAGCGGGTAGTGGGTGGCGTCACGGCCCTTGGCGCCGACGAGGCGCAGCCCGGAATCGAGCCGGGCGCCCTCGGCGGCCGGGTCCACGGGGTAGTTCTCCACGAGGACGGTGGTGTCGAAGAGTTCGCCGCCGCCGGCCAGCGCCTGGATCTCGGCGAGGCCGAGGTGCTGGTGCGGGCCGAGGTCGGCCTGTTCGTTCTGCACGCGGGCGAGGGCCTTGGACCACGGTTCGTCATGGTCGAGGGCGACGCGGACCGGGACGGTGTTGATGAAGAGGCCGACCATGGACTCGACGCCGGGCACCTCGGCCGGGCGGCCGGCCACGGTGGTGCCGAACACGACGTCGTCGCGGCCGGTGAGGCGGCCGAGGACGACGGCCCAGGCGAGCTGGACGACGGTGTTGAGGGTGACGGCGCCGGTGGCGGCGAGTTCCGCGATGCCGTCGCCGAGGTCGGCGGGGAGCAGGGCCTCGACGCGCTCCGGCATGCGTGCCTCTCGGCCGGCGCCGGCCGGGGCGAGGCGGGTGGCCTCCTCGACGCCGGCGAGGGTGCGTCGCCAGACCTGCTCGGTCTCGGTGCGGTCCTGCGCGGCCAGCCACTGGAGGTAGTTCTTGTACGGGGTGACCGGCGGCAGGGCCTGTGCGCCCTTCTCGTACACGGTGAACAGTTCGCGCAGCACGACCGGCATGGACCAGCCGTCGAGCAGGATGTGGTGGTTGGTCACGACCAGCCGGTGCAGCGCGTCCTCGCGGCGGATCAGGAGGCAGCGGATCAGCGGCGGCGCGGCCAGGTCGAAGCGCTCGGCGCGGTCCTCGTCGGCGAGCCGGCCGAGTTCGGCCTCCCGCTCGTCCGCGGGCAGGTGGGTGAGGTCGGCCTCGCGCCAGGGCAGTTCGACCTCGCGGAGGATGAACTGCACCGGCTTTCCGGAGCGTACGGAGCGGAATCCGGCCCGCAGGTTGGCGTGGCGCCGCAGCAGGGCGGCCATCGCCTCCTTGAGCCGGGCCGCGTCGAGCGGTCCCTCCAGGTCGACGGCGAGCTGGACGGCGTAGACGTCGGGGCCTTCGCCGTCGTCGAGCAGGGAGTGGAACAGGAGGCCTTCCTGCAGGGGGGACAGGGGCAGGACGCCCTCGAGTCCGGACGGCTTGCGGGCCGGTCGGCTGGTGTGCGTCACGTCAGATCCTCCAGGTCGGCCAGGTCGGCCTCGAGCTCGTCGATCTCGCCCTGGTCCAGGTCTGCCAGGGAGAGGTCGGATGTCGTCAGACTGCGGGGGGCGCCGCCGGCGGGGGCGGCGTGTGCGGTGCTGTACCGCGTGAGGGCGTCGAGGGCCTCGAACCAGAGGCCGGTGAGGGCGTCGACGTCGGCCTCGTCGAAGAGGCCGCCGGGCCAGGTCCAGGTCACGGTCAGTTCGGGTCCGGAGGACCGGTCGTGGGTGACCGCGTTGACCTCCAGGCTGTGGGCGAACGGCAGGTCGGGGTCGGTCGGGGCGATGCGTACGTCCTCGGGCGCGGCGCCCCAGTCGGCGGGGCCGGCGGAGTGGTCGGTGCGGACGCGGCCCAGGTAGTTGAAGCCGATCTGCGGTGTGGCGCCGCCCGCGAGGAGGTCCGCGGTGCGCGGGTTGAGGTGGCGGAGCAGGCCGTATCCGGCGCCCTTCGCGGGAATCGCGCGGATCTGGCCGCTCACCCGGCGCAGGGCCTCGCCTGCGGCCGGGGCTCCGCCGCGGACCTCGTGCCACTTGACACCGGGGTCGAGGCGCAGCGGGTGCATGGCCGTGAACCAGCCGACGGTGCGGGAGAGTTCGGCGCCGTCGTCGTCGGTGCGGCCGTGGCCCTCCACGTCGAGGAGCACGGGCCCGGCGCCCGGTGCGCCGCGCCTGCGACCGCGTCGCCATTCGGCGAGGGCGAGGGCGAGGGCGGTGAGCAGGATCTCGTCGGGGCCGGCGCCGGTCGCCGCGGGTACCGCGGTGAGTAGGGGCTCGGTGCGGTCGGCGGGGAGGGTGCGGGCGCGACGGCGGGTGGTGGCATGGGTGTCGGCGGCGGGTTCCAGGGGGCGGTCGGAGAGGAGCGGGTCGGCTTCCGCGGTCATCCTTTCCCACAGCGGGAGTTCGGCCTCGACGGTGCCGGTGAGGGCACGGTCGGCGAGGCGGCGGGCCCAGGTGCGGAAGGAGGTGCGGGCGGGTGCGATCACGGTCTCGCGGCCTGCTTCGGCGTCGGCCCAGCAGGTCATGAGCTCGGGGACGAGAATGCGCCAGGAGACGCCGTCGACGACGAGGTGGTGGGCGAGGAGCAGGAGTCGTCCGGCGCGGTCGGGTCCGGCGTCGAACCAGACGGCGCGGAGCATGTCGCCCCGGTCGGGGTCGAGGGACCGGCGGGCGGTCTCGGCGTGGTCGGTGAGGAGCGGGGCGAGGGCGCCGTCGGGGACGGCGGTGATCTCGACCCGGGTGACGCGGTCGGCGGCGTCGGTCTTGCCGGCGGGCGGGACGTCCAGGGTCCAGGGGCCGTCCCCGGTCCGGTCGAGGCGGGCGCGGAGCAGGTCGTGTCCGTCGAGGACGGCCTGGACGGCGGCGACCAGGGCCCGTTCGCCGAGGCCCGCGGGGGTGCGGAGCAGGACGGACTGGTTGAAGCCCGCGACGGGGCCGCCGAGGCCGCGCAGCCATTCCATGATGGGGGTGGCGGGCACGGCTCCGGTGCCGTCGTCGGGGGCGCCGGCGGTGTCGGCGCCCGGGGCGGTCGCGGCGAGGGCGAGGGCCTCGACGGTCTGGTGCTGGAAGATGTCGCGCGGTGTGAGGACGAGTCCGGCCTCGCGGGCCCGGCTGACGAGCTGGATGGAGACGATGCTGTCGCCGCCCATGGCGAAGAAGTTGTCGTCGACGGCCACCTCGGTGACGCCGAGCAGGTCGGCGAAGAGCGTGCACAGCAGTTGCTCGCGCTCGTTGCGCGGGGCGCGGCCGCCGCCGCCCTCGTACCGGGGTACGGGCAGGGCCCTGCGGTCCAGCTTTCCGGTACGGGTCAGGGGCAGTTCGGTGAGTTCGACGAACGCGGCGGGCGTCATGTAGTCGGGCAGCAGGGCCGCGACGTGGGCACGCAGCGCGTCGGCGTCGAGCGGGTGGCCGGCGGCCGGGACGGCGTAGGCGACCAGGCGCTTGTCGCCGGGCCGGTCCTCGCGGACCACGACGACGGTCTGGGCGACGGCCGGGTGGGCGGCGACGGCGGCCTCGACCTCGCCGAGCTCGATGCGGAAGCCGCGGACCTTGACCTGGGCGTCGGCGCGGCCGGCGAACTCCAGGGCACCGTCGGCCCGCCAGCGGACCCGGTCGCCGGTGCGGTACATGCGCGATCCGGGCGGGCCGTACGGGTCGGCGACGAAGCGTTCGGCGGTGAGGCCGGGACGGCCGGTGTAGCCGCGGGCCAGGCCCTCGCCGGCGACGTACAGTTCGCCGGTGACGCCGTCGGGGACGGGCCGCAGGGCCGTGTCGAGGACATAGACGCGGGTGTTGTCGAGCGGGCGGCCGATGGGGAAGGCGTTGCGGGCGACGTCCTCGTCGGTGAGGGCGTGGTGGACGACGCACAGGGTGGTCTCGGTGGGGCCGTAGCTGTTGGTGAGGCGGGCTCCGGCGGTCTGCTCCAGAACCTTGCGGACGGCGGTCGCCGAGGCGGTGTCGCCGCCGACGTAGATGTCGCGCAGGTCGCGGAAGGCGTCGGCGTGGTTCTCGGCGAGGAGCCGGAACACGCCCTCGCTGAACAGGCCGACGGTGACGCGGTGCCGGGTCATGGTGGCGGCCAGGGAGGCGATGTCGGTGGCGTCGCCGTCGGAGGCGACGATCAGGGCGCCGCTGAGGAGGGGGCCCCACAGTTCGTACGTGGAGGCGTCGAAGGACGGCGGGGAGTGCATGAGCACCCGGTCGTCGGCGCCGTGGCCCCAGTAGCGGTCGCGGACGAGCCCGGCGACGTTGCGGTGGGTGACGGCGACACCCTTCGGCTCACCGGTGGAGCCGGAGGTGTACATGACGTACGCGAGCCGGTCCGGGTGGATCGCGGGCAGTTCGGAGTCGGGCGCGTCGGCCGGCGGGAGCGCGTCGTCGAGAAGCAGGACGGGCGCGGAGCCGTCCGGGACGCGGGCGACGGTGGCCGTCTCGGCGAGGACGAGGACGGTCGCGGTGCCGTCGAGGATCCGGCGGGTGCGGACCTCGGGGCTGCGCAGGTCGAGCGGTACGTACACGCCGCCGGCCTTGGCGACGGCGAGGGTCGCCACGACGTGGGCGGCCCGGTCGGCGAGGAGCAGCGCGATCCGGTCCTCGGGGCGGACGCCCCGGCCGAGCAGGGCGCGGGCGAGCCGGTCGGAGCGCGCGTCGAGTTCGGAGTAGGTGAGGGAGAGGTCGCCGCGGACGAGGGCGGTCGCCTCGGGGGTGTGGGCGACCTGCCGGCGGAACAGCTCGGGCAGCGAGGCCTCGGGGCGCGGGTGGCCGGTGGCGTTGCGGACGACGAGGAGGTCGTGGAGTTCCGCGTCGTCGAGGACCGCGAGGCCACTGACCGGCAACTCGGGGGCGTGCGCGGCGGCGGTGAGGAGCCGCTGGAGCCGGGTGGCGACCGTTTCCGCGGTGGAGCGGTCGAACAGGTCGAGGGCGTACTCGATCCGGCCGAGGATGCCGTCGGCGGCGCCGTCGGCGGTGTGCCGCTCCCAGAGGCTGACGGACAGGTCGAACTTGGCGACCGGGGCGTCGGCGCCCTCGACCTCGATCCGCAGTCCGGGCAGGTCGATCTCGGGCCGGTCGGTGTTGTGCAGGATGAGCATGATCTGGAAGAGCGGGTGGCGGGCCAGGGACCGTACCGGGTTGAGCTCCTCCACCAGCCGCTCGAACGGCAGGTCCTGGTGGGTGTACGCGGCGAGGTCGGTCTCGCGGACCCGGGCGAGCAGTTCACGGAAGGTCGGGTCGCCGGAGGTGTCGGTGCGCAGGACCAGGGTGTTGACGAAGAAGCCGACCAGCTCGTCGAGGGCGTCGTCGGTGCGTCCGGCGATGGGCGTGCCGATCGGTATGTCGCCGCCGGCGCCGAGCCGGGTCAGAAGGGCGGCCAGACCGGCCTGGAGGACCATGAAGAGGCTGACGCCGTGAGCGCGGGCGAGCGCGGCGAGCGCGGCGTGGGTCTCGGCGTCGAGCTCCAGCGGCACGTTGTCGCCGCGGTAGGTGGCGACCTCGGGCCGGGGCCGGTCGGCGGGCATGTCGAGTTCCTCGGGGAGGCCGTCGAGGGCGGCCTTCCAGTGGTCGAGCTGCCGGGTGAGCTGACTGTCCGGGTCGGTCTCGTCGCCCATGACGGTCCGCTGCCACAGGGTGTAGTCGGCGTACTGGACCGGCAGCGGCTCCCAGGCCGGTGCGGCGCCGCGGGCACGGACGGTGTAGGCCCGGGACAGGTCGGCGAGCAGCGGGGTGAGGGACCAGCCGTCGCTGGCGATGTGGTGGGTGACGAGGACGAGCACGCAGGCGCCGGAGCTGTCGGAGCCGTCGGCGGTGAGCAGGCGGGCCCGCAGCGGCGGCTGGACGGTCAGGTCGAAGCCGCCGAGGACGGTGTCGGTGATCGCCTGCTCCAGCTCGTCGGCCGGGACGGCGCGTTCGTCGAGGACGACGGCGCCCTCGACCGGGCCGAGGACGTGCTGGCGGGGGACGCCGTCGGTCTCCGGGAAGACGGTGCGCAGGCTCTCGTGGCGGTCGCTGACGTCGCGGAGCGCGGCGCGCAGGGCGGCACGGTCGAGCGTGCCGTCGAGACGGAGCACGAGGGGCACGTTGTAGGTGGCGTTGGGGCCTTCGAGCCGGTTGAGGAACCACAGCCGGGTCTGGGCGAAGGACAGCGGGACGCGGTCGCCGCGGTCGGCGGGGACGAGCGCGGGGCGCGTCTCGCCGGGGGTGGTGAGCCGGGCGGCGACGCCGGCGACGGTCGGGGCGTCGAACAGCGCCTTGACGCCGACGCGGACCCCGAGGGTGGAGGCGATCCGGCTGAGCAGCCGCATGGCGAGCAGGGAGTGGCCGCCGAGGGCGAAGAAGTCGTCGTCGACGCCGACGCGTGCGACGCCGAGGACGTCGGCGAACAGGCCGGCGAGGATCTCCTCCTCCGGGGTGCGCGGGGCGCGGGTCACCGGCCCGCCGGCGGCCTCGGGGGCGGGCAGCGCGGCCCGGTCCACCTTGCCGTTGGCCGTGAGCGGGAGCGCGTCGAGGACGACGACGGCGGTGGGCGTCATGTACTCGGGGAGCACCCCGGCGACATGGGCGCGGACGCGGTCGGGCACGAGCCGCTCGCCGGGGGCGGCGACGACGTAGCCGATGAGCCGCTTGTCGTCCCGCTGGTCCTCGCGGACCAGCGGGAGTGCCTGGCGGACGCCGGGGGCGGACAGCAGGGCTGCCTCGACCTCGCCGAGTTCGATCCGGAAGCCGCGGACCTTGACCTGGTGGTCGGCCCGGCCGACGTACTCGAGGACGCCGGCGGCGTTCCAGCGGACCCGGTCGCCGGTGCGGTACATGCGCGCGCCGGGCGGGCCGTAGGGGTCGGCGACGAACCGCTCGGCGGTGCCGGCGGGGCGGCCGAGGTAGCCGCGCGCCAGGCCGGTTCCGGCGATGTACAGCTCGCCGGTGACGCCGTCGGGCACGGGCAGCAGGGCCGCGTCGAGGACGTAGACGCGGGTGTTCCACATGGGGCGGCCGAGCGGGACCGGTCCGGCGGCAAGCGGGGCGCCTGCCGGGACACGGTGGTCGAGGACACCGACGGTGGTCTCGGTGGGGCCGTAGTGGTTGACGACGGCGACCTGCGGGTGCCGGGCGCGCCACGCGGCGAGCTGTTCGGCGTGCAGGGCTTCGCCGCCGGTCATCAGCTCGGCGGTCGGGGAGAGTTCGTCGGGCAGGGTGTCGAGGATCGGCAGGTGGCTGGGGGTGGCCTTGAGGAAGGTCAGGCCGCCGGGGACGTCGAGGGTCTCGTCGAGGTCGGCGACATGGAGGCAGCCGCCGGCGAGGAGGGTGCCGTACAGGGTGGTGAGGCCGAGGTCGAAGGAGAGCGGCGAGTGGAGGAGGGTGCGTCCGCTCAGGCCGGGGTACTCGGCGGCGCAGCGCACCACGTAGTCCACCAGGGCCCGCTGCTCGACGACGACGCCCTTGGGCGCGCCGGTGGAGCCGGAGGTGTAGACGACGTACGCGGCGTCGAGGGGGGTGACGGGCGCGGTCCGGTCGGCTTCGGCCGGGGCGTCGGTGCGGGCGCGGGCGAGCGCGTCGGCGATGTCGGGGGCGTCCAGGACGAGGACGCGGGCGCCGGCGCCGTCCAGGTGCGGGGCGGCGTCCAGGGTGGCGGCGGTGGTGAGCACGAGGGCGGGGCGGGCGTCGGCGAGGAGCCGGGTGACGCGCTCGCCGGGGTGTTCGGGGTCGAGCGGCAGGTAGGCGGCGCCGGCCTTGCCGACGGCGAGCATCGCCGCGACGGCGGTGGTTGAGCGGGGCAGGGCGAGGGCGACCAGGGTGTCCTGGCCGGCGCCGTGTTCCAGGAGCAGGTGGGCGAGGCGGTTGGCGCGGGCGTCGAGCCCGGCGTAGCTGAGCCGTTCGGCGCCGCAGAGGACCGCGGGGGCATCCGGCGTGCGGGCGGCCTGGGCTTCGAAGAGCTGCGGGAGGGTGGCGTCCGGGGTGTCGTGGTCGGTGGCGTTGCGGGTGACGAGCAGGTCGTGCCGTTCGCTGCCGTCCATGACGGCGAGCCGGGCGAGCGGCCGGTGCGGGTCGCTGAGGGCGGATTCGAGGAGCCGGACGAACCGGCCGGCGAGCGCCTCGACGGTGGGCCGGTCGAACAGGTCGGCGGAGTAGCCGGCGGCGGCCTCGACGCCCTGCGGTTCGCCGTGCTCGTCGTACCGTTCGGCGACGGAGAGGAGCAGGTCGAACTTGGCCATGTCGGGGTCGATCTGGGCGACGTCGGCGCGCAGGCCGGGGAAGTCGACCTCGGGGCGGTCGAGGTTCTGCAGGACGAGCTTGATCTGGAACAGCGGGTGGCGGTTGAGCGAGCGGCGCGGGTTGAGCGCCTCCACGAGCCGTTCGAACGGCAGGTCCTGGTGGGCGAAGGCGGCGATGTCGGCGGTGCGGGTGCGCTCCAGGAGTTCGGCGAAGGTGGGGTCACCGGAGGTGTCGGTGCGCAGCACCAGGGAGTTGACGAAGAAGCCGACCACGTCGTCGAGGACCTCGTCGCCCCGGCCGACGACCGAGCCGCCGATCGGGATGTCGGTGCCGGCGCCGAGGCGGGTGAGGAGGGCGGCGAGTGCGGCGTGCAGCACCATGAACGGGGTGACGCCGTGGGTGCGGGCGAGGCTCAGCAGCGCGCGGTGGGTCTCGGGGCCGAGGTGGAAGGGCACGAGGCCGCCGCGGTGGCTGGGCAGCGCGGGCCGGGGCCGGTCGGTCGGAAGCGCGAGCTCCTCGGGGATGCCTGCGAGGGCGTCCTTCCAGTAGGCGATCTGGGCGGAGACGACGCTGTCCGGGTCGCTCTCCTCGCCGAGCCGCTCGCGCTGCCACAGGGTGTGGTCGGCGTACTGGACGGGCAGCGGGGACCAGTCGGGGGCACGGCCTTCGAGGGCGGCGGCGTAGGCGAGGCTGAGGTCGCGGGCGAGCGGCGCGGTGGACCAGCCGTCACCGGCGATGTGGTGGACGACGACGACGAGGACGTGCGTCTCGGGTCCGACGACGACGAGCCGGGCGCGCAGCGGGGCCTCGCGGGTGATGTCGAAGCCGCGGCCGACCGCGTCGGCGACGAGGGCGTCGGCGTCGCGTCCGGCGGCTTCGACGACGTCGAGGACGGGGCGGGCCTGCTCGGGGTCGAGGACGAGCTGGCGGGGGACGCCGTCGGTCTCGGGGAAGACGGTGCGCAGGCTCTCGTGCCGGCCGGCGACGTCGGCGAGGGCGCGGCGCAGGGCGTCGTGGTCGAGCGGGCCGGAGAGCCGCAGCACCAGGGGGATGTTGTAGGTGCCGTCGGCCGGGTCCATCCGGTTGAGGAACCACAGGCCGCGCTGGGCGTACGACAGCGGCAGCCTGTCGGGGCGTTCGCGGCGGGCGACGGCGTCGCGGGCGGGTCCTGCGTCGGTGAGCCGGGCGGCCAGGCCGGCGACGGTCGGCGTCTCGAAGAGCGCGGCGACCTCCAGGTCCGCGTCGAGGGCGGTGCGGATCCGGGCGACGAGGCGGGTGGCGAGGAGGGAGTGGCCGCCGAGGGCGAAGAAGTCGTCGTCGAGGCCGACCCGGTCGAGGCCGAGCATGTCGGCGAAGACGCCGCACAGGATCTCCTCCTGCGGGGTGCGCGGGGTGCGGCGTTCGACGGTGGTGAAGTCGGGGGCGGGCAGGGCCTTCCGGTCGGTCTTGCCGTTCGGGGTGAGCGGCATTACGGGCAGGGCGACGAGGACGGCGGGGACGAGGTGTTCGGGCAGTGCGGCGGCGAGGGCCTCGCGCAGGCCGCGGACGTCGTCGGCGCCGACGACGTAGCCGACGAGGTGGCGGTGTCCGCCGGGGCCGGGGACGACCGCGGCGGCGGCGTCGGTGACGCCGGGCAGGGCCCGCAGATGGGCCTCGACCTCGCCGAGTTCGATGCGCTGGCCGCGGATCTTGACCTGGGAGTCGCGTCGGCCGATGAACTCCAGCTGCCCGTCGGGGCGGTGGCGGACGAGGTCACCGGTGCGGTACATGAGGCTGCCGTCGTCGGCGAACGGGTCGGGGACGAACGCGGCGGCGGTGCGTTCGGGGTCGCCGAGGTAGCCGTGGCCGACGCCGACGCCGGCCACGTACAGGTCGCCGGGGGTGCCGGGCGGGACGAGCTGCTTCTCGTCGCTGAGGACGTAGAGGGTGGTGTTGCGCACGGCATGGCCGATGGGGGCGGTGGTCCGCCGCTCGTCGAGGGTGTCGGGGGTGAGGACGGCGTGGGTGACGTCGTCGGAGCACTCGGTGGGCCCGTACGCGTTCATCATCGGGATGCCGGGGAAGCGGGCGAACCAGCGGCGGCACAGGTCGGCGGGAAGTTCCTCGCCGGTGACGACGAGCCGGCGCAGGGCGGGCAGGGCAGGGACCTCGGCGCCCTCGTCCCAGATGTCCAGGGCGGCACGCAGCAGGGAGGGGACGACCTCGAGGACGGTGACCTCGTCGTGGCCGACGAGCCGGAACAGGCCCAGCGGGTCGGCGGCGAGGAGCTGGTTCACGGCGAGGACGCGGCCGCCGGTGAGCAGCGGGGCGATCATCTGCCAGACGGAGACGTCGAAGGTGAGGGGTGCGTTCAGGACGACGGTGTCGGCGTCGGTCAGGGTGAGGTCGTCGACCTTGGCGAGCAGGTGGTTGTTCATGCCCCGGTGGTGCACCATCGCGCCCTTGGGGCGGCCGGTCGAGCCGGAGGTGAAGATGACGTACGCGAGCTGGTCACCGGCCGGTGCGGTGGCGTCGGCGGCCGGAGCGGGGTCGGCCGGGTCGTCGACCGGCATGGCCCTCGCGCCGGTTCCGGCGACGACGGCGGCGGCGGTCTCCTCGTGGCCGGGCCCGGTGAGCAGCCAGACGGCGGAGGCGTCGGCGAGCAGGGAGGCGGACCGCTCGTACGGGGCGCGGGTGTCCAGCGGGAGGTAGGCGGCGGACGCGGCCTGGATGCCGAGGAAGGCGGTGACCGCGGCGGCGCCCCGGTCGGCGAGGACGGCGACGACGGTGTTCTCCCGGGCGCCGCGGGCGCGCAGCCGGGCGGCGAGCCGGTCGACGCGGTCCATGAGTTCGGCGTACGTGACGTCGCCATGGTCGTCGGTGACGGCGACGGCCTCGGGGTGCTCGGCGGCGACGGCGCGGACGCGGGCGACGGCGTCGGTCATGGTCTCCGGCGCGGCGGTGTCGTTCCATGCGACGAGGAGCCGGTGGATCTCCTCGTCCGAGAGGAGCGGGGCGCTGCCGATGCGGGTGCCGGGGGCGGCCGTGGCGGCTTCGGCGAGCCTGGCGAAGCGGGCCAGGAACGCTTCGGCGGTGGTGCGGTCGAAGAGGTCGGTGCGGAACTCCAGGGCGACGAGCAGGCCGGCCTCGTCGCCGCCGGGTGCGCGGTGCTCGCGGATGTTGAACGACAGGTCGAACTTGGCGGCGCCGGTGGGCACGTCGACCAGTCCGAGCGCGAGCCCTTCGGTGGCGGGCAGTGACCGCTCCGAGCTGTCCATGGAGATCATGACCTGGAACAGCGGGTGGTGGGAGGTGGAGCGGGCCGGGTTGAGCACCTCGACCAGCCGCTCGAAGGGAAGCTCCTGGTGGGCGTAGGCGTCGAGGTTGCTCGTGCGGACGCGGGCGAGGAGTTCGGCGAAGGTGGGGTCGCCTGAGGTGTCGGTGCGCAGCACGAGGGTGTTGGTGAAGAAGCCGACGAGGGCGTCCAGGGAGTCCTCGGGGCGGCCGGTGACGGGCGTGCCGAGGGCGATGTCGGTCCCGGCGCCGTGCCGGGTCAGCAGGGTGGCGACGAGGGCCTGGACGACCATGAAGGTGCTGGCGCCGGTGGCACGGGCGAGCTCGGCGAGGCGGCGGTGGGTGGCCGCGTCGAGGTCGAGGGCGACCAGGTCCGCGGGGGCTGCCGAGCCGGCGCGGCGGGGGTGGTCGGCGGGCAGGTCGAGATGGTCGGGCAGGCCGTCGAGCTGCCGCTTCCAGAAGGCGATCTGGCGGGCGGCGGCGCTGTCGGGGTCGCTCTCGTCGCCGAGGGCGCGCCGCTGCCAGGCGGCGTAGTCGGCGTACTGGACGGCGAGCGGGGCCTGTGCGGGGGCGTGTCCGGCGCGGCGGGCCGTGTAGGCGTCGGCGAGGTCGCCGAGCAGTGGGGCGAGGGAGCCGGCGTCGGCGGCTATGTGGTGGAGCAGGAGCAGCAGGACGTGCCGGTCGGGGGCGAGGGAGAACAGGGTGGCCCGCAGCGGGGGTTCTCCGGCGAGCTCGAAGCGGTGGGCGACGGCGGCGGACAGCTCGGCGTCCAGGGTGTCGTCGTTCGCCGTGCGGACGGTGAGCGCGGGTGCGCCCCCGGGGGGCAGGATGTGCTGGGCGGCGACGCCGCCGGTCTCGCGGTAGACGGTGCGCAGGATCTCGTGGCGGTCGGTGAGGTCACCGAGCGCGGCGGCGAGGGCGGGCCGGTCGAGCGTGCCGTCGAGGGTGAGGACGAGCGGGATGTTGTACGCGGAGCTGGGCCCTTCGAGCTGGTCGAGGAACCACAGGCGCTGCTGGGCGTAGGAGAGGGCGAGGTCGCCGTCGCGGGGCGCGGGGGTGAGAGCGGGGCGCTCGGCGGTCGCTCCTTCGAGGCGGCCGGCCAGTCGGCGGACGGTGGGCGCGGCGAAGAGGGCCTCGACACCGCAGTCCCGGCCGAGTTCGGCGGAGATCCGGCGGGCGAGCCGGGCGGCCATGAGGGAGTGGCCGCCCAGCGCGAAGAAGTCGTCGTCGGCGAGGACGCCGTCGCGGCCGAGGGCGTCGGCGAACAGGGTGGCGAGGGCGTGTTCGAGCGGGGTGCGCGGCTCCCGGCCCGCACCGGCGGCGGCCGGGCCCGGCTCGGGCAGGGCCTTGTGGTCGACCTTGCCGTTGGGGGTGACGGGGATGGCGTCGACGACGGTGACGGTCGCGGGGACGAGGTAGCCGGGCAGGACCTCGGCGAGGGCGTCGCGGACGGCGGCCGGGTCGAGTGCGGCGGCCTGGGTCGTGGGGACGACGTACCCGGCGAGGGCGGGGGTTCCGTCGGCGGACCGGCGTACGGTCACGGCGGCCTGGGCCACGGCGGGCAGGCGCAGCAGCGCGGCCTCGGCCTCGCCGGGCTCGACGCGGTAGCCGCGGATCTTGACCTGCTCGTCGGCGCGTCCGACGAACTCCAGCGAGCCGTCGAGGAGTTGGCGTACGAGGTCGCCGGTGCGGTACATGCGCTCGCCGGGCAGCCCGAAGGGGTGGGCGACGAACCGCTCGGCGGTGAGCGCGGAGCGGCCGAGGTAGCCGCGGGCGAGGCTGGGGCCGGCGACGTACAGCTCGCCGGTGACGCCGGGCGGCACGGGCAGCAGGGCGCTGTCGAGGACGTACACCCGGGTCTCGGCGATGGGGTCGCCGATGGGGGGCGTGCGGGAGCCGTCGAGGGCCTCGCTCATGGTGGCGCAGACGGTGGTCTCGGTGGGTCCGTAGCCGTTGACGAAGAGTCGGCCGGGCGCCCAGCGGGAGACCAGTTCCTCACCGGCGGCCTCGCCGGCGATGAGGATGGTCATGCCCGGGGGCAGGTCGGTGGCGGGGTCCATGACGGCCAGCGACGACGGCGGCAGGATCGCGTGGGTGATCCCGGCCTCGCGGGCGAACGCGGCCAGCGGGTCGCCGGGCAGCAGCCGCTCGGCGGGGGCGAGGACGAAGGCCGCGCCGGCGAGCAGGCCCATGCACAGCTCGGGCACCATCGCGTCGAAGCCCATGGAGGCGAACTGGAGGACCCTGCTGCCCGGGCGGACGTCCAGCCGCCGGACGAAGGTGTCGGCGAGGCCCGGCAGGCCGGCGTGGGTGACCACGACGCCCTTGGGGCGGCCGGTGGAGCCGGAGGTGTAGATGACGTACGCGGCGTGCGCGGCGGTCAGCGGGGCGGTGCGGTCGGCGTCCGTGAGGTCGGCGCCGGACAGCGACGCCAGCTCGGAGACGATGTCGGGGCCGTCGAGGGCGAGCGGGGTGCGCCCGGCGGCCTCGGCGACGGCGGCGGTGGAGGCGTCGACGAGGACGTGGACGGGGGCCGCGTCGCCGAGGATGTGCGCGATGCGGGCCTCGGGGTAGCCCGGGTCCACGGGGACGTACGCCGCTCCGGCCTTGACCGCGGCGAGGATCGCGACGACGAACTCGGCGGAGCGCGGCAGCAGCAGGGCCACCCGGTCCTCGGGTCCGACGCCGCGGGCGGCCAGCAGCCGGGCGAGCCGGTTGGCGCGCCGGTTCAGCTCGGCGTAGTCGAGGACGGTGTCCTCGAAGGCGAGGGCGGGCGCGTCGGGCGAGGCGAGGACCTGGCGCTCGAACAGGGCGGCGAGCGTGGGACCTTCGGCGGCGGGCACGGTCGCGGTGGTGAGGCGGGCGACGGCCGCGTCCCGCTCCTCGTCGCCGAGCAGCCCGATCCGGCCGAGCGGCGTCCCGGGCTCGTCGAGCGCGCGGGCGATCCGGCCGACGAAGCGCAGGTAGCGGTCCTGGTGGGCGGCCAGCTCGGCGGGGGCGTACAGCTCCGGGTGGGCGTCGAAGTCGACGCGGATGCCGCCGCCGTTGCCCCGGTCGTAGACGGAGACGGCGAGGTCCTCGATGAGCCGCAGCGACATGTTGTGCGCGTCGGCGGGCAGTCCGGCGAAGCTCAGGTCGTAGTCGAACGGGACGACGTTGAGCAGCGGGCCGAAGAAGCGGCGGTGGTCGTTGGGCAGGCCGAGGTCGCGGCGCAGCTCCTCGCCGCGGTAGCGCTGGTGGGCGACGAGGCCGCGCAGCGCGACCCGGGTGCGCTCCAGGAGTTCGCCGACGGTCGTGGCGTCGTCGACGGCGACCCGCAGCGGGACCACGTTGGCGGCCATGCCGGGCGCGGTGCGGGACTTGGGGCCCGGGCGGGCGGTGACCGGCAGTCCGAGCACGATGTCGGTGAGGCCGGTCATACGGTGCATGTAGGCGACCGTGGCGGCGATGACGACGCGGGACCGGGCGGTGCCGGCCTGCTCCGCCGCGCGGACCAGGTCCTGCCGGACGTCCTCGGGCAGGTGCGCGCTGCGCCGGACAAAGTCGGCGGACGGCTTCAGCGGGCGGGTGGAGAGGGCGACCGGCTCGGGCTGGTCCGCGTAACGGCCGCGCCAGAACTCCCGGTCGTCGGCGAGGTCCCCGGAGTCGCGGTACGCGGCGTCCTCGGCAAGGAGCGTGCGGACCGAGCCGAAGGGAGTGGGGCCGGGGTCGGCGCCGGCGGCGAGCGCGGTGTAGACGTCGGCGACGCGGCGGACCAGGAGGGCGGCGCCGACGCCGTCGAGCAGGATGTGGTGGTAGGCGTGGTACCAGAACCAGCAGTCTTCGGCGGCCTTGAACAGCGCGTACGTGAACAGCGGCGAGCCGGTCAGGTCGATGCGGCGGCGCAGATCGCGGCCCATCCACTCCTCGGCGGCGCGACGGGGGTCGGCCTCGCCGGAGACGTCGACGGTCCGCAGGGTCCAGGAGGGCTCGGCCCCGATCACCTGGCGGGGGCCGTCCTCGGTGTCGACGAACCGGATGTGCAGGGCGTCCGCCTCGGCGGTCATCCGCCGCAGCGCCCGCTCGAAGACCGCGGTGTCCAGGGCGCCGTGAATCTCCAGGTACTCCGCCGCGCGGAAGATCGGGCTGTCGGGTTCGACGGCCTGCGCGAACCACACCCCTGCCTGAGCCCCGGTCAGCGGAAGCTGCTGCTCGCCGTCGGCAAAAGACTGAGACTGGTCCATGATTCCTCGCCATCCACCTACAGGTGTGCGACAGGTAATTCCTGACACACCGCAAGAACAAACAGGTCAGTGATTTCTCCGCAGACAGCGTCTGCACACTGCGCAGGACCATAGTCCGCGGCGCGCCGACCCCTCTGGACAGCGCCTATACGCCAAGCTGCCTCTTTTCGCGGGCTCTTGGGTGTGCGAGAAAGAGCATGTTGAGGTCTACCCGGTATCAGGAGATCCGCATGTCCACTACCTTCCCGGTGAGTCAAGAATTCACTGGTGTCGCCGCCCGCGAAACACGCGACCGCGTCTTGGCGCGGGTGGAGCGACGTATTCATGAATTCCTCGCCGAGGAGCGCCGTTCCTGGGCGGCGCTCAACCCGGATTCAGCCGAACTGATCGACTGCGTGAGCCGCATGGTGGGCAGCGGGGGCAAGCGCCTGCGTCCCGCGTTCTGCATCGCCGGCTATCTCGCCGGCGGCGGCGACCCGGAAGCGCAGGTCGTCGTCGACGTGGCGGCCGCCCTGGAGCTGCTGCACACCTTCGCGCTGCTGCACGACGACGTCATGGACGACTCGGGGCTGCGCCGCAACGAGCCGACCGCGCACGTCCTGCACTCGACGCTGCACACGGAGCGGGACTGGCGCGGCGAGCCCCGCCGGTACGGCGAGAGCGTCGCCGTCCTCGCCGGCGATCTCGCGCTGGTGTACGCGGAGCGGCTGCTCGTCGACTGTCCGCCGCACGCCCGGCGGATCTGGGGCGAGCTGTGCACGGAGCTGATGATCGGCCAGTTCCTGGACGTACGGGCCGCCGCCCGATTCGTGCCGGACCCCGAACTGTCGAGCTGGATAGCGCTGTTCAAGTCCGGCCGCTACACGGTCTACCGGCCGCTGGCCATGGGCGCGGAGCTGGCCGGCGCGCAGGAGCTGCAGCCCGCGTTCGAGCGGTACGGTCTCGCGCTCGGCGAGGCGTTCCAGCTCCGGGACGATCTGCTGGACGCGTTCGGCAGCTCAGAGGTGATCGGCAAGCCCGCCCAGCTCGACTTCAAGCAGCACAAGATGACGCTGCTGATGTCGATCGCGCTGCGCCACGAGGCGGAGGTACGGGAGCTGGTCGGCGACGACCTCACCGGGGCCGACCCCGAGCGGCTGCACGAGGTACTCATCCGGACCGGGGTGCGCGACCGGGTGGAGGCGGTGGTCGCGGAGCGCATCGAGACCGCGCGAGCCGCGGTGCGCGGGGCGCTGGACCCGGACTGGGCCGCCGAGCTCCACACGATGGCGAGGCAGGCCGCCTACCGTGACAAGTGACCTGAGCGCCCCTGGCCCGGCGGCCCCGGGCCGGGCCGCCCCGGGTGCGTCCGCCGCGGGCCCGGCCGCGCCCGGCCGTCCGAGCCCGGCCGTCTCCGGGCGGCTGGTCTCCGAACGGGTCGTGGCGGACTGGGAGTTCGCCGTGCCGCCGGGCGCGGGAGGGTCGTTCTGGGACGGGGTCGACCCGGTCGAGGGACTCGACGTCTTCGCGGGGGCGCTGGCCCGCGGCGCCGGACCGCTCCCCGACCCGGGGGCGGTCCGGCTGCGGGTGCGGGCGGTGGACGCGTACCGCCCGCCGTCCGGCGAGCCGCCACCGGCGCCGGGCGGGCCCTGGGCCGCGTACAGCGAGAGCGGGCACGTCCGCCGGATCCACTGGCCGGCCCGGGAGGCATCGGGTACGGCCGGACTGCTGACGGCGTCGCCCGACCCTTCCCATGCCCATGCCCACGGCGCAGCCGACGGGACGCCGCGCGCCGACGGCGCTCCCCTCCCCGGCGGCGCGCCCGGCGCCCTCGTGGAGGTGTCCGCGAGCCACGAGGCGTTCCGGCGCAAGCTGACGCGGATGGCGCTGATCGCCCCGCTGATGCTGAGCGGCGGGATGGCGCTGATCCACGGCGTGGCCGTCACCCGCGGCGACGGGTTCACCGTGCTGCTCGCCGGGGCGTCCGGGTCGGGCAAGTCCACCCTCGGTCTGGCGGCCTTCGCCCACGGCTGGCGGGTGGTCGCGGAGGATCTGGTGTTCGTGACCGGGGACCGGGCCGTCGTCCCGCTGTTCCTGAGCGGCGCCTGGGAGTGCCGGGCGCATCCGGACGACCGGGCTCTGATCGAGCGGGTCACCGGGACGCCGGTCGAGGGGCACGCCTCGGAACTGCCTGCGGACCACCGGGGGCGGGAGTACCTGTTTCCGGTGCGCCCCGAGGCCGGGCCCGTCCCGGCCCGGCCGCTGCCGGTGGACCTGGTGGTCTTCGTGGACCGGGGCGGCGACGCCCCGGTCTCCTCCGGGGGCCGCGCCGGGCAGGTCCTGGGCGCGGGCCCGCGCAGCACGCTGGGCGCGGTGGCGAAGCTGCTGCGGCTCGACTTCGCGCCGGTCGTCCGGGAGACGGAGGAGACACTGCGGCGCGTCGTCGAAGAGCTGCCGTCGCGGCGGTTCGCGGCGACCGGCCGGATCGCGGACGACGTGCCGGCGTTCCTGGCCGCCCTCGACCGATGGGCGTCCTGACGGTTCCCGCCCTCACCGTGAACGCCTCGAAGGGCCGGCCCACTCGGGCCGGCCCTTCGAGGCGTGTACGGGAGCGGGCGCGGATCAGGCCATGGCGACCAGGATCCGGCGCTGCCCGGTGAACGCGCGGCGGCCGTGCGCGACCGCGACGTTGTCGACGAGCAACAGGTCGCCGACCTCCCAGGCGACGTCCACGGCGGTCTTCATGCCGATCTCCTGGACGTGGGTGATGAACTCGGCCGGGATGGGGCTGCCGTCGGCGAAGAACGCGTTCTGCGGGAGCTCGTCCTCGGGGATGAGTTCGGCGAGCGCGGCGGCGTCGTCGCCGAGTCCGGCGGTGTGCCACTGGTCGGCCTGGTTGAACCAGACCTCCGTGCCGGTGACCGGGTGCTCCAGCGTCGCCCGGCGGAGCTGGGTGACACGGAGGGTGCCGTCGGACTGCCAGCTCCACTCGGCCTCGGCGCCGTCGAGGAACGCCTCGACCTCGGACCGGTCCTCGGTCTCGAAAGTGGCCTGCCAGCTCTTGCCGAAGCCCATGCCGTCGTGGAGGTTCTGGGTGTAGCGGACGCCGGGGGCGAAGGCCGCTCGAATCTCCGGGTCGATGGACTCCAGCCAGAGCCGGCCGTCGACGAGCGGGGTCGCACCGCCGGTGGCCGCCGCCACGTCGCAGTAGAACAGGATCCGCGAGGGCCAGGTGTGCGCGTACGACATCTCGTTGTGCATGGAGATCTCGAATTCGGCCGGGTACTCGGTGGAGGTGTAGAGGTTGCGGCCGACCTTGGTGCGCGGCGAGTTGCCGTGGACGTACGCGAGCCGGTTCGCCAGCAGCAGGTCGGCGGCGCCGTCGTAGCTGTCGGCGGTGATCCCGAAGCCACGGAAGTAGACGGCGCGCTCCTCGGCCAGGAGCCGGCCGACGTCGGTGGCCCGCAGGTACTCCTCCAGGCCCTGCGGGGTGGCGTCGGCGCCCACGTCGGCGGGGCGCAGGATCCGGGGCTGCCAGCCGTTCTCGGTGGTCATGTGTGGTTCCTTTCAGGAGGGGTTCGCCGACGGGACGGCGTCCCCGGCGTGCTGGGGGTCGGTGGGCCGGGCCGCGGCGAAGTCGGGGGCGCGGCGGGCCCGGAAGGCGGCCACCGCCTCGCGGACGTCCGGCGAGTGGGCGGCGACGACCTGGACGGGGGCCTCCCGTTCGAGGGCGGCCGCCAGCGAAGGCGCGCCGGTGTTGGCCTGGAGCACCTGCTTGGTGAGGGCCAGCGAGACCGGGCTGTTCGCGGCGATCTCGGCAGCGCAGCGGAGCGCGGCGGCGGCCAGTTCGCCGGGGGCGGTCACCCGGCTCACCAGGCCGCGGGCGAGGGCCTCGTCGGCGGCCACGAACCGGCCGGTGAGCATCATGTCGGAGGCGAAGCCGAGGCTGGTCAGCCGGGGCAGCAGCCAGGAGGCGCCCATGTCGCCGCCGGAGAGCCCCATCTTCACGAAGGAGGCCCGGAAGCGGGCGCCGGGGGCGGCGAGCCGGATGTCGGCGGCGAGCGCCAGGGAGAGCCCGGCGCCGACGGCGGAGCCGTCGACGGCGGCGATCACGGTCTGCGGCAGAGCCGTCAGTCCGGTGATCGCCTCGGCCTGCCGGTGCAGCAGGTCGAGCAGGTCGAGCGGGGGCAGGGCGGCGATCCGGCCGACCTCGTCGATGTCGTACCCGGCGCAGAAGGTGTCCCCGGCGCCGGTCAGGACGAGCACCCGTACGGAGGGGTCGGCACGCAGTCCGGCGCAGAGGTCCGTGAGGCGGGCGAACAGGTCCTCGTTCAGGGCGTTCCTGCGGGCGGGCCGGTTCAGGGCGGCAGCGACGACGCCCGGGAGGGGGCGGGTGACCAGGAGGGAGGGTTCAGATGCGTTCATGCGTCCGCTCCTCTGTGTGGCGGGCGACGAATTCCAGCGAGGCGGGCAGGGCGCCGTCGACGAACCGCCAGTCGTGGCCGCCGGGCCGCTCGTGGTACGCGACCTCGTGGCCGCGCTCGCGCAGCGCGTCGCGGACCCGGCGGTTCATGGCCCGCATCCGGTCGTGGTCCTCGGTGCCGATGTCCAGGTAGAGGGCGGGCGGCGGGGTGAGGCTGTCCTGTCCGATCAGGCGGTACGGGTCGTAGCGCCGCCGGGTCTCGCTGCCGGGCGGGCCCCAGACCCGCTCGTGGCTCTCCACCGTGGGCATGGCGAACGCGGGGTCCGAGCGGAACGTGGCGTACGGGTCCCCGGTCCGCAGCGGCGCCTCGAAGGCCCCGGCGTGCGAGGCGACCGCTCCGAAGACATCGGGGTGCCGCAGACCCAGGAAGAGTGCGGCGGCCCCGCCCATGGAGAAGCCGCCGACGGCGCGCCCGGAGCGGTCGGCGCGGGTGTGGAACCGCGCGTCGACCGCCGGCACGAGCTCGTGGACGAGGTGGTCCTCGTACCGCATTCCGGCGTGGTCGTTGACGAACCAGCGGCGACCGCTCTGCGGCAGGACGACGATGGTCCTGCTGTCCCTGACCAGGTCGACGAGACGGGTGTTGACGAGCCAGGTGTCCTTGCTGCCGCCGTAGCCGTGCAGCAGGTACAGGACGGGGTGGGCAGGGCCGTCCTCGCTGTAGCCGCCGGGCAGCACGATGTTGACGCCCTTGTCGCGGCCGAGGAGCCGGCTCGGCCGGCGCAGGGTGAGCACGCGGGCGGTCACGCCGCCTCCTGGAGGGGAAGGGCGGCCAGGGCCCGACGGTCGGTCTTGCCGGTCGAGGTGCGGGGGAAGGAGCCGGCGAGGTGGAAGGCGGCGGGGACCATGTAGCGCGGGAGGGTCGCCATGCAGTGGGCGCGCAGGTCGGCAGGTTCGGGGGCCGCGCCGTCGGCGGGCACCACATGGGCCTGGAGTTCGTGGTTGCCGTCGGCGTCCGGGACGGCGACGCAGACCGCCTCGTGGACGTCGGGCAGCCGCATCAGGACGGCCTCGATCTCCTCCGGTTCGACCCGGTGCCCCCGGATCTTGATCATGTGGTCGCGGCGGCCGAGGTAGAGGTAGGCGCCGCCCTCCAGCGACCGGACGAGGTCGCCGGTGCGGTGGGTCCGGGCCGCTCCCCCGGCGGCCTCGACGGGCGGGGTGCGGCCCCAGTAGCCGAGCATCACCGAGTCGCCGGTGACGCAGAGTTCGCCCTCGGCGCCGGGGACGTCGGGGACCGGCCGGCCGTCCGGGCCGAGGAGCCGGGCGTCGGCGTACGGGCAGGGGCGGCCGATGGGCGGGGATGCGGTGCGGTCGGGGGCGAGGTCGCCGTCGGTGACCCGGTGGTGGGTGCAGACATTGGTCTCGGTCGGGCCGTACAGGTTGTGCAGGGCCGCTTCTGGCAGCGCCGCGCGCAGCCGCCGCAGATGCTTGAGCGCGAACGGCTCGCCCGCGAAGAGCACGGTCCGCAGCCGTGAACTCTCCAGCAGGGCACGGTTCTTGGCGTCGAGCATCCGGATGAGGGCGCCGGGCACCGAGTACCAGACGGTGACGCCCTCCTCGGCGACCAGCCGGTTGAGCGCCGGGCCGAGGGCCCGCTGGTGCTCGGGCACGAGGACGAGGCAGGCGCCGGCGCTCACGGCGGCGAAGACGTCGAAGACGGAGAGGTCGAAGTGGACGGGGGCGTGGGAGGACAGCCGGTCCTCGGCGGTCAGCCCGAACTCGGTCACGGTCCAGTCGACGAACGCCAGCGCGTTGCGGTGGGACAGCATGACGCCCTTGGGCGTGCCGGTGGATCCGGAGGTGTAGAGGATGTAGGCGAGGTCGTCGGGGCCGACGTCGGCGGGCGTGAACCCGTCGGGCGCCGGCCGGTCCACGGCCTGCGCCCAGCTCGTCGACCGGAGCGCCGGGTCGCCGGGCAGGACGGGCTCGTCGCCGACGAGGACGGCCGTGCGCAGCGCGGCGGGAACGCCGTGCTCCTGGAGCAGGGCGAGCCGGGGCGCGTCGGTGACCAGGCAGCGGACGGCGCAGTCGCCGAGGATGTACGCGGCGCGGGCGACGGGCGTGGCCGGGTCGACCGGGACGTACGCGGCCCCGCACTTGAGGATCGCGTGGAGGGTCACGAGGGTCTCGGTCGACTTGCCGAACCACAGGCCCACCCGGTCGCCGGGGCGGACGCCCTGCTCGCGCAGGGTCGCGGCGAACGCGGTGGCCGCCCGGTCCAGGCCGGCGTAGTCGGTGGAGCGGCCCCGGTGGCGGACCGCCTCGGCCGTGGGCCGGGCAGCCGCGGTGTGGGTCAGCAGGTCATTCAGCGTGCGCATGGCGGGCTCCTGCGGGGCGGGGAGACGCGGCGCGGGCGCGGGTGGTGAGGCCGAGCTTCTCGGCGATCACCAGCCGTTGCATGTCGGAGGTGCCGGAGGAGATCCGGGTGCCGAGCGCGTCGCGCAGATTCCGTTCGACGTCGGTGTCGGTGGTGTAGCCGAGGCCGCCGTACACGTGGAGGGCGTCGAGGAAGGTCTCGACGGCGGACTCGCTGGTGCGGAGCTGGGCCGCCTCGGCGTAGTGCGAGGCGACGTCCCGCTCGAGGTCCCAGGCGGCCCGGTGGGTGAGCAGCCGGGCCTCGTCGAGCCGGATCCGCATCTCGACGATGCGGTGGGACACGGACTGGAACTTGCCGATGTTCCGGCCGAACTGCTCGCGGGTGCGCGCGTACTGGACACAGTCGTCGATCTGGCGTCCCATGGCGCCGAGCAGCGGGGCCAGGATCAGCGAGCGTTCCCAGGTCATGGTGGCGGCGAGGATCCGGGAGCCCTGCTTCTCCGCGCCGAGCCGCGCGGAGAGCGGGATGCGGCAGCCGCTGAGGGTGATCTCGCCCCAGGGCGCGGTGCGCAGTCCGGCCTTCTCGTAGCGGGTCTCGACGGTCAGTCCCGCGTGGTCGCGTTCGACGAGGAAGGCGGTGACGCCGGTGAACCCGAGGGCCGGGTTGACGGTGGCGTACACGAGGAAGACGTCGGCGAGGGGCGCGTTGGTGACGAAGCGCTTGGCGCCGTCGAGGACGTAGTGGTCGCCGTCGCGGCGGGCGGTGGCGGTGAGGGAGAGGGCGTCGGAGCCGGATCCGGCCTCGGTGATGGCGTGGGCGCCGATCAGCCGGCCGTCGCAGAGTCCGGGCAGATAGCGGTTCTTCTGCTCCTCGCTGCCGAAGAGCAGCAGCGGGATCTCGGCGGCCCAGATGTGTGCGCCGAGCGCGATCATGAGGCCGTTGTCGCGGCAGCCCTCGCCCAGTCCCTCCAGGGCGAGGGCGCAGGTCAGCGGGTTCAGACCGAGGCCGCCGTAGGCGCGGGGCACGGGGAGGCCGAGGACTCCGGCGTCGGCGCAGCGTTGCCAGTCGCCGGGCTGGAGCGTCCCGGTGCGTTCCCGGGCCGGGAGGTCGGCGCCGAGGTCCCGGCCGAGCCGGCGGAACCGGTCGACGAGGGCGGTCTGTTCCTCGGTGGGGCTGAGGTTCACGGGCGGCCGCCGACCGGGTCGAGGGCGGGCAGCCCGGCCAGCGAGGCGGCGATGTGGCTGTCGGAGACCACGTGGTCCTCCAGAGTTCCCGCCAGGTACTGGTCGTACGCGGACAGGTCGAGCAGTCCGTGGCCGCTGACGTTGAAGAGGATGACGCGCGGCTGGTTCTCCTCGCGGGCGCGTACGGCCTCGTCGATGGCGCACTTGACGGCGTGCGCGGACTCGGGGGCGGGGATGAGGTTCTCGGTGCGGGCGAAGAACGCCCCGGCCTCGAACACGTCCTTCTGCCCGTAGGCCACGGCCTCCATCAGGCCACGGTCGTAGAGGGCGCTCACCAGCGGCGCGGCGCCGTGGTAGCGCAGTCCGCCGGCGTGCACGCCGGGTGCGACGAAGGTGTGGCCGAGGGTGTACATCTTCGTCATGGGGGTGGTGCCGGAGAAGTCGTTGTAGTCCCACGCGTAGCGGCCCCGGGTCATCTTGGGGCACGCCTCGGGCTCCACCGCGACCAGCCGGGTCGCGGCTCCGGTGCGGATCTTCTCCCGGTGGAAGGGGAAGGCGAGACCGGCGAAGTTGCTGCCCGCGCCCATCGCGCCGATGACCACGTCGGGGAACTCCCCGGCCAGCTCCATCTGGAGCAGGGCCTCTTCGCCGATGACCGTCTGATGCAGCAGGACGTGGTTCTCGCCGCTGCCGACGGAGAAGGCGCCGCGGGTCACGGTCCTGGCGTGTTCGAGGGCCTCGGCGTTGGCGATGGCGACGCTTCCGTCGCCGTCGGGCGAGGCGGCGAGCAGGGCGCGGCCCGCCTCGGTGGTGCCGCTCGGGCTGGGGATGACGCGGGCGCCGTTGAGCTCCATCAGGACCCGGCGGTAGGGCTTCTGCCGGTAGCTGCAGTTGACCATGAAGACGGTGCAGGCGAGGTCGAGGGCGTGGCAGGCCATCGACAGCGCGGTGCCCCACTGGCCGGCGCCGGTGCCGGTGGTGACCTCCTGGACGCCGGCCTTCTTGTAGTAGTAGGCCTGCGCGAGCGCCGAGTTGAGCTTGTGACTGCCGGAGGCGTTGGCGCCCTCGTACTTGTAGTAGATGTGCGCGGGGGTGTCGAGCGCCTGCTCGAGGCGGTGGGCGCGGATCAGCGGCGTGGGGCGCCAGCGCTGGTACTGCGCGCGCACCGGGTCGGGGATCTTCACATGGCGCTCGGTGCCGACGCTGCCGCGGTACATGGAGAGCGGGATGTTGGCCCCGGTGGACCCGCGGTCGGCGGTCTGCGCGGCGCCGGCCGCTTCGTCGTCCGGCCGTGCGGCAGGCCGCGCCCGGCGGACGTCGGAGGCCGGCACGTCGAGGTCGGCGAGGATGTTGTACCAGTGGGTCGGGACGTCGTCCTCGTCGAGCAGGTACTGGTTGCGCACGGCCTTCATGCCGGGGTCTCCGTCTGCAGGCCGGCGACGTGCCGGCGGACGAGCTCGATCAGGTCGCCGACGGTCTCCAGGTCGGCCTCCATGACGTCCTCGTCCTCGACGTGGCCGCCGAACTCGGTCTCGACGGCGAGCAGGAGCTGGAGCAGGTTGAGCGAGTCGAGCTGGATCATCGGCGAGTAGAGCGAGACCTGAGGACCGATGTCCTGGGGGTCGAGGCGGAGATCGAGGGCGTCGACCATGAGTGCGCGGACCTTGGTGGCCACGTCGTCGTCGGGCAGCATGTCGAAAGGCTCCTTGGAACAGGAAATACGTCGGGTCGGGATGGCTTCGTGCGGGCGGCGCCGATACGGCGCCGGAGAGAATTCCCGCGGCGGCCGGCGGTCGGGTGCGCGGGGAAGTCGGGGAAGGGGGGAAGCCGGGGGTTCAGGAGAGGGGTATGCGGGGGGATCAGTTCGGGCCGGAAAGAACGCGGGCGACGTCCGTGACGATCTCGCTCCCCTGCACGAGGGAGAAATGGTCTCCTGAAAAGACCTGCAGGGAGAATTCACCGGACGTCGCGTCCGACCAGGCGGCGGCGTGCGCGACGGGCACGCCCGGGTCGGCGTTCCCCACGTACGCCGTCACCGGCACGGTCACCGGCCGCGCCGCGGCGGGCCGGTAGGTCTCGATCAGGGTCAGGTCGGCGCGGAACGACGGCAGCAGCAGGGCCAGCAGTTCCGGCTCGGCGACCACCGCCGGGTCCATGCCGCCGAGCGCGAGCAGACCCTCGACCATGGCGTCGTCGTCCCGCAGATGGAGATCCCGGCCGCCGCGGGGGCTCAGCGGCGAGCCGTGTCCCGAGACGAACAGGTGCCGCGGCCGGGCCCGGTACAGCGTCTCCAGACGCAGGGTGACCTCGTACGCGAGGGCCGCGCCCATGCTGTGGCCGAGCAGTGCGACCGGCCGGTCGAACAGCGGCAGCAGCTCCCGCGCGACGCTGTCGGCGAGCGGACCCATGGCGCTGACGCACGCCTCGCCGAAGCGGTCCTGCCGCCCGGGGTACTGCACCGTGACGAGTTCCACGTCGTCCGGCAGGGCTTCGGCCCAGCCGTAGAACGCGCCGGCGGTGCCGCCCGCGTGCGGCAGGCACACCAGGCGGATCCTCGGCGCGGGCACCGGGCGGGGCCGGCGCAGCCAGCGCCCGTCGGGGCTTGCGGTATTCCGGGCACGTACCGGGCTCGGTATCACTGACGACCTGCTTCCCTGGTCTTCCCGAACGGCCGGGAACTCACCCGTCCCGGCATTTCAAGCACCGCACTTTAACGCCTTTTCACGGGTCGTCACCACCCGATTCGGGCGGCAGTTCGACATACAGAATTCATCCAGTCCGCGGGCGGCTGGGCTCCGTACATTGGTCCGCCGTCACGTCGTCAATTTCCTCCCTCCCGCCCGTTCGCCGGAGGAATTCACATCATTCGACCCTGCCGAAAGAGACCCGTCACGCCATGAATTCCCTCCCCCTGCACCAGGTCTACGTCGGCGGCCGGTGGACCGCCCCGCGCGCCACCGGCACGATCGCCGTGGAGAACCCGGCGACCCTGCGGATCGTCGGCGAGGTCCCGGACTGCGGCAGCGAGGACGTCTGGCGCGCGGTGGACGCGGCCCGCCGGGCGCTGCCCGGCTGGGCGGCGACCGGCGTCGAGGAGCGCGCGGCGGCCCTGACGGCGCTGCGCGAGGCCCTGGTGAAGCACCAGGACGAGCTGGCGGAGACCGTCACACGGGAAATGGGGTCGCCGATCACGTTCTCCCGGCGCGTCCAGGCGGGGCTGCCGGTGCGGGTGCTCGACGGTTTCACGGCGGAGCTCGCCGCGGCCACGGCCGAGGAGCGGATCGGGCACTCCCTCGTGGTGCGCGAGCCGGTCGGCGTGGTCGGCGCCATCACGCCGTGGAACTACCCGCTGCACCAGGCGGTCGCCAAGATCGGTGCGGCCGTCGCGGCGGGCTGCACTCTGGTGCTCAAGCCGAGTGAACTCGCCCCGCTCTCCTCGTACCTCCTCGCGGAGCTCATCGACGGGATCGGGCTGCCGCCGGGCGTCTTCAACCTGGTGCCCGGCCGGGGCGCGACGGCGGGCGCCGCGCTGACCGTCGACGACGGCGTCGACCTGGTGTCCTTCACGGGGTCGCTGGAGGCCGGCCGGGAGGTCGGCGCGGTGGCGGCCCGTACGGTCAAGAAGACCTGCCTGGAGCTTGGTGGCAAGTCCGCCACGCTGGTCCTGCCGGACGCCGACCTGGCCGCCGCGGTCGAGGACGGGGTCCGCAGCGCCCTGCACAACGCGGGACAGACCTGCACCGCCCGCACCCGGCTGCTGGTGCCGCGGGCGCGGCTGGACGACGCGCTGGACATCGCCCGCGCGGTCGTCGCCGGCTATCTGCCGGGCGACCCCGAGGACCCGGCGACCCTGCTGGGACCGCTCGCCTCCGCCGGGCAGCGGGAGCGGGTCCTCGGCCATCTGGCGCAGGCCGCCCGCTCGGGCGCCCGTCAGGTCGCCGGCCAGGACGCCGCGGCCGCGCTGCCCCCGACCGGCCACTACGTGGCGCCGAGCGTCTGGACGGACGTCAGCCCGTCCTCGCCGCTGGCCCGTGAGGAGGTCTTCGGACCCGTTCTCGCGGTCATGGCGTTCGAGGACGACGACGAGGCGGTGTCCCTCGCGAACCACTCCGACTACGGCCTCGCCGCGACCGTCTGGTCCGGCGACCGGGACCGCGCCGTCGCCGTGGCCCGCCGGCTACGGGTGGGCCAGGTCGACGTCAACGGCGCGAAGTTCAACGCCGCGGCGCCGTTCGGGGGTTACAAGCAGTCCGGCATCGGCCGGGAGCTCGGCCGCCACGGCATCCAGGAGTTCCAGGAGGTCAAGTCCCTCCAGCTGCCCGGCTGAGCCCGCCCGGCGGATGCCGCCGGACGGAGGCCCCCGCTGTTCCCTCACCCCCCCCCACACACACACCCCCCACACCCCCTCCGCGCCCCTGATCCCTGCACCGCGACTCGAAACGACGGGTGACACCGTGTCCCTGCGCATGCCGCACATCCATGTGGAGTTCCCTCCGGAGCTCAGTCCGTTCGCCGACCGGGCGGAGGCCGGAGCCCGGGCCTTCGTGTCCCGCTTCGGCCTCGCCCCCGACGAGGCCGCCCGCCGCCACCACGAACGCTCCCTGCTCGGCACCCTGATGGGCAGGGCGTACCCGCACTCCGGCGCCGAGGAGCTCCAGCTCGTGACCGACTGGATCAGCTGCATGCTGGTCCTGGACGACCAGTTCGACGAGACCTCCCTCGGCACGGAGCCGGAGCGCCTGCGCGAGGTCTGCGACGAGGTGCTCGGCTGGTTCACCGAGGACGGTTCCGTCGACGACGACCCCGGCCCGGCGGCGCACTCCCTCACCCAGGTGTTCCGCCCCGCCTACGCGGACCTGTGGCGCCGCACCGCCCCGCTGACCTCGCCGGCCTGGCGCCGGCGGCTCGCCGCGCACATCGGGGCCTTCTTCGACACCTGCGTGTGGGAGTCGGAGAACCGGCTCACGGGCCGCGTCCCCGGCCTGGACGAGTACATCGCCCACCGCGGCCGCGCGCTCATGCCGTACCTCGACCTCATCGAGGTCACCACGCACTTCGAGGTGCCGGAGGAGATATACACGCTGCCGGCGTTCGCCGAGATGAACGCGGCGCTCTCCGACGCGGACCTGTGGACCAACGACCTGTTCAGCTGCGAGAAGGAGGCGCTGCTCGGCGACCCGCACAACCTGGTCCTGGTCCACCGGCACGCGCACGGCACGGACCTGCAGACCGCCGCGGACGCCGTCGGGGAGATGGTCCAGGGCCGCTTCGACCGTTTCACCGAGCTCAGTTCCTCCTTCGCGGAGCGCCTGACGCCCGCGCAGCGCGGGCTCCTCCCTGCGGACCGCCTGGAGCGCCACGTCGCGGGGCTGCGGAGCTGGCTCACCGGCCAGCTCCAGTGGCGCTTCGAGACGCTGCGGTTCGACCCCACTCGGCCCGAGGTCACCAGCGCCGCGGGGTCCACCCCGCTGTAGGCACACGCCCTCGACCGAATTCCCCCACTGTGACCCATTGTGAACGGGGTACGCATGCGAGACCGTTACGCGACACTCAGACATCTGGAGACCCTCGACCCGAAGGCGGACCACCAGGAGATCCATCGCATTTCCTCCGACCGCGAGTTCCCCTGGGACTACGGCCGTGGGCTCGAGGTGGCGATCTGGCGCACCTGTTGCGTGCCCACCATCTCCGACGTCCTGGACGGCAGCGGCGAGTTCGCCCTGCACGCGCAGAAACGATACGACGACACCCGGATCCTGCTCGGCGAACTGGTGCGCGGCGGCTACGACTCCACGCGCGGGCGCCAGACGATCCGGCAGATCAACCAGGCGCACCGCAGGTTCGACATCGCCAACGAGGACATGCTGTACGTCCTGTCGACCTTCATCTTCGAGCCGATCCGCTGGATCGACCGCTGGGCCTGGCGGCGCACCTCCGAGACGGAGCGGCTGGCCGCCTTCTACTTCTTCACCAGTGTCGGCGAGCGGATGAACATCCGTGAACTCCCCACCGACTACGCCTCGTTCGAGCAGTTCAACAGCGAGTACGAGCAGGCCCGCTTCCAGCGGGCCGCGAGCAACCACCGCGTCGGCACCAACATCCTGAACCTGTACGCGTCCTGGTACCGGCGCCCGGTCAGCGACCTGGTCGCAGCCACGCTGCCGTGCCGGCTGGACGCGCCGGCCCTGGACGCCCTCGACCTGCCCACCCCGCCCCGGTGGGTGCGGGCCGTCCACCGCGCCGGGCTGCGCGGCCACGCAGGGGCCGAGCGCGTCGCGCCGCGGCTGATGGCGCGGCTGATGACCCGGCCGACCGCGCGGACGTACCCGGGCTACCCGCACGGTTACGACCTCGCCGACATCGGTCCCCAGCGGACCGTCCCGACCGTGCGGCAACAGCCGACGGCCCGTGTCGACAGCCTCAAGGACTGAGCACCATGACCGAAACCACAGCTCTCGCGGCGCCCTTGGCGGCCATCGGCGACACGCCCCTGCGGCCGGTCGTCGTCCCGGTCGGCGACCGGACCGTGCGGATCTGGCTGAAACTGGAGGCCGAGAACCCCTTCGGGTCGATCAAGGCCCGTACGGCGGAGGCCCTGCTGAACGCCCTGGAGTCGAGCGGTGCGCTGCGTCCGGGGATGCGGGTGGTCGAGTCGACCTCCGGCAACCTGGGTGTGGCGCTCGCCGGGCTCTGCGCGCAGCGCGGCTACCGCTGCACGCTGGTGGTCGAGCCGAGCACACCGCCCGCCAGCGTCGCGCGGATGCGCGCGTACGGCGCCGACGTGGTGACCGTACGCGAGGTGCCGGGCGGCCGGACCCTCGGGGCCCGGCTCCAGGCCGTGCGGGAGATCGTGGCGGCCGGCTCCGACGCCGTGTGGACCAACCAGTACGAGAGCCCCGCCAACCCCGGGGTGCACGAGTGGCAGACCGCCGCGGAACTGATGAAGGCCGCACCGGACGGCCGGTTCGACGCGGTCGCCGTGGCCGTGTCGACCGGGGGCACCCTGGCGGGGATCGCGCAGTTCTTCCGCGACCACGCCCCGGACACCCGGGTCGTCGCGGTGGACGCCGTCGGGTCCTCGGCGCTCGGCGGGACCCCCGCCGACCGGCCGTTCAAGCTGATGGGCTTCGGCTCCGGACAGGTGTCGGGCTTCGTCGAGCCGCACCACGTGGACCACGTGGTGCGGCTGACGGACCAGGCGGCCGCCGCGGCCTGCGCGCTGGTCGCACGGCGGACCGGGATCTCGCTCGGCGGCAGCGGCGGGGCCGCGGTGCTCGCCGCCGTCTCCCGGGCGCTCCTCGACCCGTCGCTACGGGAGATCGCCTGCGTCTGCCCGGACAGCGGGGAGAAGTACCCGCAGCTCCGCGACGCCCCGGCCGACGGCGGTCCCGGCTGCACCGGGGAGATCCGCGCGGCCCTGGACCTGCTGGACCGGGTGCGTGCGGGGGAACCGCCCACGCCCACCCCGCCGAACCCGCGGAAGCTGCCGAACCCTCGGAAGGGAACGCACCGATGACCCCGCACGACGACACGACGCTCACCTATCTGGACAGCGCCGACGTGGCCCGGCTCTGCGACGGGCTGCCCGTCGCCGACCTGGCGCACGACACGCTGCTCGCCTACCGGCGCAAGGAGGCGGGGCTCACCCCCGAGGCCGCGCTGCGCTGGACCACCCCGTCCGGGGCGTCGGCGCGCAGCCTCATCCTGCCCGGCTGGGCGGACGGCGCCTACGGCTGCAAGATCATCAACGCCTCGCTGGGCAACCGGCTCCTCGGCCGGCCGCGTGCCGCCGGGCTGGTCGTGCTCGACGACCCGGAGACCGCGCGGCCGGTCTGCATCATGGAGGGCGGCCGGATCAGCGCCCTGCGCACGGCCGGCGTCTCGATCGCCGCGCTGCGCGCCGTACGCGACCTGGCGGCGGTCCGACGGGTGGCCTTCCTCGGCTGCGGCCGGCAGGCCGAGGTCCACCGGGAGCTGCTGGCGAGCGCCTGCCCCGGCGTCGAGGAGCTGTTCGTGCACGACCAGGACGCGGACCGGGCCGAGGAGCTGGCCGCCCGCTGGCGCGCGGCGGACCCGGCGGTCGCCGTCACGGTGACCGCGGACGCCCGCTCCGCCGTCGAGCGGGCCCAGGTGACGTTCGCGGTGACGACGACCACCGAGCCGTACGTGGAGCTGGACTGGGTGCCGGCGGGCGGGACCTTCGTCAACGTGTCCCTCGACGACGCGGCCGAGAGCCTGCTGCTGGGCTGCGACCACCTGTTCGTCGACGACTGGGAGCTGGTCGTCGAGGACGACCACCGGTTGCTGGGCAGGCTGGCCCGAGCCGGCCGCGTCGCCGGCCCGGGGACCGACGCCCCGGCGGGCGGCCGGTCGGTGGACGCCTCCCTGCCGGAGCTGTTCGCCGGCGACTACGCGCGGACGGTCGCCGGGGACGACCGGGTGGTGATCAACCCGTTCGGCATGGGCGTCCAGGACATCGCGCTGGCCGCCGCCGTGTACGCGCGGGCCGTCGAGCAGGGCGTCGGCCTCTCCCTGGCCCACTGATCCGGGGCTGTACGGCTCCGGGGGCCGAACGGCGCCCCCGCCGTACGGCCCCCGCCGCTCGCGGTTCCCCCGCCGCGTCCGGCCCCTCATGACCGTGGCCCCGCCGGTTCTCCGGCGGGGCCACGGTCGTACGCAGGGACGGGGTCAGTAGGACTTCGGCAGCCCCAGGGTGTAGTGCGAGACGAAGTTGAGGATCATCTCCCGGCTCACCGGGGCGATCCGCGCCACCCGGGAGAGCGTCAGCAGCGAGGCGAGCCCGTACTCGGTCGTCAGGCCGTTGCCGCCCAGGGTGTGGATCGCCTGGTCGACGGCGTGGGCGCACACCTCGGCGGCGGCGTACTTGGCCATGTTGGCGGCCTCGCCCGCGGCCATGTCGTCGCCCGCGTCGTAGAGTTCGGCGGCCTTGCGGGTCATCAGCCGGGCGAGTTCCAGCTCGACGTGGATCCGGGCGAGCGGGTGGGCGACGGCCTGGTGGGCGCCGATCGGGGCCGACCACACCTGCCGGGTGCGGGCGTAGT
Organism: Streptomyces sp. CB02980; assembly: GCF_014451325.2. GTDB lineage: Bacteria > Actinomycetota > Actinomycetes > Streptomycetales > Streptomycetaceae > Streptomyces. The sequence goes on from NZ_JACSCH020000002.1 coordinate 479,033, forward strand.
CCACGGCCTTGTCCAGGGCGTACCGGCCCAGACCGGCGGCGAACGCGGCGATCATGATGCGTTCGGGGTTGAGCCCGGCGAAGAGCTGCTGGAGCCCCGCGTCCTCCTCGCCGACCAGCGCGTCCGCGGGCAGCCGTACGTCGTCCAGGACGAGCTCGAACTGGCGCTCGGGGGCGCTGAGTTCCATCGGAATCTCGCGGTGGGCGAAGCCGGGGGTGTCGCGCGGGACGACGAAGAGGCAGGGCTTGAGGCGGCCGGTGCGGGCGTCCGCCGTCCGGCCCACGACCAGGGTGGCGTCGGCCTCGTCGACCCCGGAGACGAAGACCTTTCGGCCGGTGAGCAGCCAGTCCGTGCCGTCCCGGCGGGCGAAGGTGGTCAGCCGGTGGGAGTTGGATCCGGCGTCCGGCTCCGTGATGCCGAAGGCCATCCGGGAGGAGCCGTCGGCCAGTCCGGGCAGCAGCCGGCGCTTCTGTTCCGGGGTGCCGAAGCGGCTGATGACCGTGCCGCAGATGGCGGGCGACACCACCAGCATGAGCAACGGGTTGCCGGCCGCGCCGAGTTCCTCCATGACGAGCGAGAGTTCGGTGATGCCGCAGCCCCCGCCGCCGTACTGCTCCGGCAGGTTGACCCCGAGGTATCCGAGCCGTCCCGCCTCCGCCCAGAGCTCCTGCGGGGAGCGCGGGTCGGGACCGCCGTCGCCCCGGCCGCGCGCGAACGCGGCGACGGCCTCCCGCAGCGCCCGGTGCTCGGCGCTCTCCGCGAACGCGCCGCGCCCGCTCATCGATCCAGCTCCGCGAGGATCTCGGCGGTGTGCTCGCCGTGGCCGGGGGCGGCGCCGCGCAGCGAGTCGAGTCCGGCACCGAACAGGACGGGAAAGCGGACCTGCCGGCGCGGCTCCTCGGTCGGCGACCCCGGCAGGGTCCCCACCAGGTCGCGGGCTTCGACGTGCGCGTCGGCAAGGAACGCGTCGGTGGTCTCGTACACCGGCGCCCAGGGCAGATCCAGTCCGGCGAGCGCGGCGCACCACCAGGCCAGGTCGCGGCGGGCGAAGACGCCGGTGAGCAGCTCCCGGACCGGCCCACGGGCCCGGGTGCGCGCCGCGCGGCGGTCGTACGCGTCGTCGTCGAGCTCGGGGAACTCCCCGGCGAAGGCCGTGCGGAAGGTCAGCCAGAACTTGTCCTCGAAGGTCGCGAGCGCGATCCGGCCGCCGTCGGCGGCGGTGAACACGTCGTTGTCGCCGGTGACCAGGGGGCTGTCGGCGGGGTCGGGCAGTGTGCGCAGAGGCAGCGCGAGCGGTCCGGCCCAGGCGGCGGCCGCCTCGTGCAGCGACACGTCGAGGTGCTGGCCGTGGCCGGTGGCGCGGGCGGAGGCGACGGCGACCGCGGTGGACAGCGCCGCGTACATCGCTCCGGCGAGGTCGGCGATCCTCAGGCCCACCCGGTCGACGCGCTCGCCGGGGCGGTGCGGCACGGCGAAGAAGCCGGACAGGGCGAGGAAGTTGAGGTCGTGGCCGGGCCGGGAGGCGTAGGGGCCGTGCTGTCCGAAGCCGGTGATCGAGCACAGCACCACCCGCGGGTTGGCCTCGCGCAGCCGCGCGTACCCGAGGCCCATGGCGTCGAGGACGCCGGGCCGGTGACTCTCCACCACGGCGTCGCTGCGCTCCACCAGACGCAGCAGGGTGTCCCGCCCGGCCGGATCGCGCAGGTCCAGGACGAGGGAGCGCTTGTTGCGGTTGAGCGCCGCGAACGTCTCCGGCTCGACGAGCCTGCCGTAGTCGCCGCCGTCCGGGCTCTCCACCTTGACCACGTCGGCGCCGAGGTCGGCCATCAGCACCGTCGCGAATCCGCCGGGCAGCAGCCGCGAGAGATCGAGGACCCTTATGCCGTCCAGGGCCGGCCAGCCCGCCGTCACTTCCACCTGCGACTCCTTTCGCTCCCGCGGCCTCCGGTCGAGGGCGGGCACAAGCCGGGCGCACGCTACCGGCGGCCGGACGGCCGGTCCTGGACGGGATCTGCACGGCTCCTGCCTCCCTCGTCCGGTTCCCTCCCGGGAGGGAACGGCTTCCAGCCGCCGGGGGATCCGGCGGCTGGGGCCCGCGCGGTGGGATGGGACCAGCGCCGGACGGACCGGCAGCCCACCGCCGAGGAGACTCACCATGCAGGTCAGCGCCGCACCGGCCGCCCCGCGCACCGCCACCCCGCACGCCGACGTGCCGCACATCAAGACCCCCCTCGTCGAGTCGCTCCGCCCCGCGGACACCGGGGCGCCGCTCTCGGACCACACCGTCGGCTCCCTGCTGCGCGAGGTCGCCGCGGGCCGGCCGGACGCCCCGGCCCTGGAGTCGGTCCCGGACGACGGCGGCGCCCCGCGCCGCTGGACGTACGCCGAACTGCTGGCCGAGGCCGAGAGCGTGGCCGGCGGGCTGCGGGAGCGCGTCGGACTCGGCGCGCGGGTCGCCCTGTGGGCGCCGAACGTCCCGGAGTGGCCGATCGTCGCGTACGCGGCGGCGATGGCCGGGGTGACGCTGGTGACGCTCAACCCGGCGTTGCGGGCCGGCGAGCTGGCCCACGCCCTGCGCGCCTCCGAGGCCGAGATGCTGATCCACGCGGACGCCGTCCGGGGCTACGACATGGCCGGGACGGTACGGGCGGTGACGCCGGACCTGCCGGGTCTGCGGCACGTCGTGCCGCTCGCCGCGTGGGAGTCGCTGCGGGGTGCCGCGCCGCTGCCCTCGCAGGAGGAGATCGCCGCCGTCCCGGCGCAGATACAGTTCACCTCCGGCACCACCGGCGACCCGAAGGCGGTGCTGCTCTCGCACCGGTCCGTGGTCAACGTGGCCCGGCTGACCTTCGAGGGGCTCGGCGTCCACGACGGCGCGACCGTGGTCTCCCCGCTGCCGATGTTCCACACCGCCGGCTGTGTCATCTCCTGCCTGGGGCCGCTGTGGAGCGGCGGCGTCTTCACGCTCCTGGAGCGCTTCGACCCCAAGGTCCTCTTCGAGGTGCTGCGCCGCTCCCCCGGCGCGGTGCTCACCAGTGTGCCGACGGTGCTGACCGCCCTGAACGACGTGGCACGCTCCGCCGACGGCACGCCGGTCCGGCTCTCCTCCGTCCTCACCGGCGCGGCGCCGGTGCGCCCGCAGCTCATCACCGAGACCGAGGAACTGTTCTCGACCACGGTGTTCAACCTGTACGGGCAGACCGAGCTGGCCTCCGTGGTCACCCTGACCCGCCCGGACGACACCGCCGAGGACAAGACCAGCACCGTCGGCCGGCCGCTGCCGCACGTCGCGTGCAAGATCGTGGACCCGGACACCGGCCGGGTGCAGCCGCTCGGCGTCCCCGGCGAGATCTGCGCCCGCGGCTACCAGCAGCTCCTCGCGTACTACGGCGACGCGGAGGCCACCGCGCGGAAGGTGGACGCGGACGGCTGGCTGCACACCGGGGACCTCGGTTCGATGGACGCGACCGGCGCGGTCCGGATCGAGGGCCGGCTGAGCGACCTGATCATCCGGGGCGGCGAGAACATCGCGCCCGGGCCTGTCGAGTCCTTCCTCAGCACGCTGCCGGGCGTCCGCGACGCCCTGGTGGTGGGGGTGCCGGACGACCGGTGGGGCGAGATCGTCGCCGCGGTGCTGCTGCCCGCCGCCGACCGCCCGGAGGGCCCGGACGCCGAGGAGTGCGTCGCCCTCTGCCGCGAGCAGCTGTCCCCGCACAAGATCCCGGCCCGGTGGTACCTCGCGGACGGGCTGCCGCTGACCGCCTCGGGGAAGATCCAGAAGTTCCGGGTCCGGGAGCTGATCGCCGAGGGCGCCCTCCCCCGCCTCGACGCACCGCGCGCCTGACGCGTGCTGCCGAATCCCGCCCCCGACGTCCCGTCACCCCGCCGACGCACCCCCGGAGCCCCCGCCATGAAGATCTCCATGCAGCTGAAGTACGACACCGACATCGTCGCCGCGGCCGGCCAGGTGGCCGAACTGGAGCGGGCCGGCCTGGACCTGGTCTGGGTGCCGGAGGCGTACGGCTACGACGCACCCAGCTTCATGGGCTTCCTCGCCGCCCGCACCGAGCGGATCGAGATCGGTTCCGGCATCCTCTCGGTGTTCAGCCGGACGCCCGCCCTGCTGGCGATGACCGCGGCCGGCGTCGACGCCCTGTCCGGCGGACGCTGCCACCTCGGCCTCGGCTCCTCGGGCCCGCAGGTCGTCGAGGGTCTGCACGGGGTGCCGTACAGCGCGCCGGTGGCCCGGACCCGCGAGACCATCGAGGTCATGCGCGCCTTCTGGCGGCGGGACGAGCCGGTGCGCCACCAGGGGTCCACGATCACGCTGCCGCTGCCCGAGGGGCAGGGCACCGGCCTCGGCAGGCCGATGCGGCTGCTGACGCCGCCGGTCCGCCCGTCCGTCCCGGTGTGGGTGGCCGCGCTCGGCCCGAAGAACGTCCGGATGGTCGCGGAGACCGCCGACGGCTGGCTGCCGCTGTTCTTCGTCCCCGAGTGGTGCGACCGGGTGTGGGGGCCGGCGCTCAAGGAGGGCGCCGCGACCCGCGCGCCCGAGCTGGGCCCGCTCCAGATCTCGGCGGGCGGGCTGCTCGCGATCGGCCCGGACGCCGAGCGGGCCCGGGAGCTGGCCCGCGGCCAGCTCGCACTGTTCGTCGGGGGCATGGGCGCGCCCGGCCACAACTACTACTACGACCTGATCAGCCGGTACGGCTATGCCCGTGAGGCCGAGACGATCCAGCGGCTGTTCCGGGTCGGCGACAAGGCCGGGGCCGCGGCCGCCGTGCCCGCCGCACTGCTCGAAGCCACCACGATCTGCGGCACGGAGAGCTATGTGAGGGATCGCCTGGACGCCTACCGCGAGGCCGGGGTCACCCATCTCCAGGTCGTGCCGGTGCCGCAGGAGGGCGAGTCCGAGGCGACGGTGGTCTCCCGCCTGAAGGACCTCGTCGGCTGACGGATGCCGTCGGCCCCGTGAGCCCCGGAGCCTTCTCAGCCCGCGCCGACGAACCCCGACTCGTACGCCAGGACCACCGCCTGCGTCCGGTCGCGCGCCCCCAGCTTCGCCAGGGTGCCGCTGACATGGGTCTTGACCGTCTGCACCCCCAGGAACAGCTGCGCGGCGATCTCCGCGTTGGACATCCCCCGCGCCATCAGCCGCAGCACGTCCGCCTCCCGCTCCGTGAGCTGGGCGCGGGCCAGCGCGTCGCCCGGCTCACGGGCCTGACGCCCCTCTACCAGCGAGCGGATCGCGGCGGGAAAGAGCACCGAGTCCCCGGTCGCCACGGTACGGACGGCCTGGACGATCTCGGCGGGCCGGGACCGCTTGAGCAGGAACCCCGACGCCCCTTCCCTGAGCGCCTCGTAGACGTAGTCGTCCCGCTCGAACGTGGTGATCACCAGGACTCTCGGCGGGTCGGCGACGGCGGCCATGAGATCGCGGGTCGCGGTGATGCCGTCGACGGTGGGCATCCGTACGTCCATGACGACCACGTCCGGGCGCAGCCTCCGGACGAGCGGCACCACCTCGCAGCCGTCGGAGGCCTCGCCGACCACGGTGATGCCCTCGGCGTTGCCGAGGATGGCCGACATGCCGGCCCGGACGAGCTCCTCGTCGTCGACGAGGAGTACGGAGATGTCCATGATCACGATCCCAAGCGTAGGGGAAGACGGGCGCTGACGGTCCAGCGCCCCGATGCGGCTCCGGCGGTGGCCCGGCCGCCCAGCAGCGCGGCGCGCTCCCGCAGACTTCGCAGCCCCTTGCCGGTGCCGGGAGCCCGCGGGGCCTCCTCCACCAGCGCGTTCGCGACGGTGAGCCGCACCTGTTCGCCGGTGACGTCCAGGTCGACGTCCACGGGTGAACCGGGCGCGTGCTTCATGGCGTTGGTGAGCGCCTCCTGAAGGATGCGGTACGCCTCGCGGGAGACCACGCCCGGGACTGCGTCGACCTCGGCGACGGTACGCGAGCGCACCGTGACGCCCGCCGCGCGGCTGGCCTCCAGGAGCTGCCCGACGTCCGCGAGCGTGGGCCGGACGGTGCGGGCGGCCGTCTCGTCCTCCTTCAGATAGCCGAGGGTGCGCTCCAGGTCGTCCATGGCGCGGCGGCCGGTGTCCTCGATGGCGGTCAGCGCCCGGATCGCGAAGTCCCGGTCGGTGTCGATGAGTTCGCGGGCCGCGCTCGCCTGAAGCACGGTGACCGTGAGGGCGTGGCCGATGGAGTCGTGGAGTTCGCCCGCGAGCCGGTTGCGGGCCAGCAGCTCGTCCGCCAGGCGCTCCGCCTCCGCGAGCCGCTCGGCCGTCGAGGGGCCCAGCAGCCGGCGCGCGAGGGCGAGTTGTACGTGCCCGGCCCATACGACCAGCACGAACGCGGCGAGCAGCAGCGGCGGCACCAGGCCCAGGTACCAGATATGCCGGTGGCCGCCGGGGATGGTGACGCCGAGGATCGTCCGGGCTCCCTCGACGGCGGGCGCGGACGCCAGCGTTCCCGTGACGGACAGCAGCTGGGCGACGACCGTGGCGACGAGCAGTCCCCACCAGCAGCGCAGCACCAGCCAGACGCTGGTGCGCCGACGGTCGGAGAGGCTCCGGGCCGGGGCACGGCCGATGTCGTTCTCGTCGTCCGGCACGAGCAGCAGCCGCGCCTGGATGCCCTCCGCGCGCCGCGTCCCCGGCACCAGGCCGAGCAGCAGCAGGGGGACCACCGGCACGAGGGCGCAGGCCGCGAGGGTACGGCCCAGGTTGTCGGTGATGCCGGGCCACACCAGCACGCAGACCGGTCCCACGGCCCCGCCGAGCAGCAGATGGAGCCCGCGGGCGTACGTACGGCCCTGGCGCAGGGCGTCGTGGAGCGTCGACGGCAGACGTCTCATGGGGATCAACTCCCTCCCCGGGGGGAGGTGACTCCCGCCGCCGGGGGATCCGTCCGGGTCCGCCGGACGATTGGCTTGAGGACATGAACAGGGACAACGGAACGGCGCACGGTGCGGGCGACGCACCCGCCGTGGAAGTACGGGGTCTGGCGAAGGCCTACGGCGACAGAACGGTGGTGCAGGGCCTCACCTTCCAGGTGCGGGCCGGTTCGGTCACCGGCTTCCTCGGCCCGAACGGTGCGGGGAAGTCGACCACCCTGCGGATGATCCTGGGGCTGGACCGGCCCACGGCGGGCGAGGTGCTCATCGCGGGGCGGCCGTACGGCCGGCTGGTCGAGCCGCTGCGCCACGTCGGCGCGCTGCTGGACGCCGGCGCGGCGCATCCGGGACGGACCGCTCGCGACCATCTGCTCTGCATCGCCCACACCGGCCGCATGCCGCGGGCGCGGGTCGACGAGGTGTTGGAGCAGGTCGGCCTGGAGTCCGCGGCCCGTCGGCGGGTCGGCGGGTTCTCGCTGGGGATGCGTCAGCGGCTGGGCATCGCCGCGGCTCTGCTCGGCGACCCCGAGGTGCTGATCCTCGACGAGCCGGTCAACGGCCTGGACCCGGAGGGCATCCGCTGGCTGCGGCACTTCCTCAAGGGACTGGCGGCCCGGGGCCGGGCGGTGCTGATCTCCAGTCATCTGATGACGGAGACGGCGCTGCTTGCGGACCGGCTGGTCGTGATCGGCCGGGGCCGCCTGCTGGCGGACGTGTCCATGGCCGAGTTCGCCGCGGAGCACGGCCGCTCCCGGGTGCGGGTACGGGCCGACGAGCCGGAGCGGCTGCGCGAGGCCCTGGTGCGCAAGGGGCTGCGGGTGGTAGCGGGCGACGGCGGCGCGCTGGAGGTGCACGCGGCGGAGGCCGCCGATGTCGGCCGGATCGCGGCTCACGAGAGGGCCGCCGTCCTGGAACTGGTCCAGGTCGAGGACTCGTTGGAAGAGGCTTTCATGCGCATGACCGCCGATTCGGTGGAGTACGGGGGGCGACCCCTCGGAGAGGTGGTCTGACGATGTCTGTCAACGCGGTGCTCCGCTCGGAGTGGACGAAGATCCGCTCGGTGCGTCCGGTCCTGTGGTCGCTGCCGCTGGCCGCGGCCCTGCTCGTCGCCATCGGCGCCGGCGTGTCGGGGTCGGTCGGCCCCGAGGAGGCGGACGGCCCGGGCTTCGACCCGGTGCAGCTCGGTTACTACGGCATCCTCTTCGCCCATGTCGTCGTGATCGCCTTCGCCGTTCTGGTGGTCGGCAACGAGTACCAGCACGGCGCGATCCGGGTCTCGCTGGCGGCGGTGCCCCGGCGCGGTCTGATGTACGCGGCCAAGCTGACCGTCGGGGCGGTGCTGGCCCTGGTGGCCGGCGTGGTCGCCTCGCTGTGCACGTTCTTCCTCTCGCAGCAACTGCTCGGCGAGCACGGCACGGCGTTCGGCGATCCGGGGACGGTGCGGGCGATCGTGGTGGGGGCCCTGTACTTCCCGCTGCTCGCGGTCATGTGCATGGGGTTCACGGCGATGCTGCGCAGTCTGATGCTCTCCATGGGCGTCCTGATCCCGGTGCTGTTCCTGGTCTCCCCCGTGCTGGCCGAGATCCCCGGCCTGAAGGAGCTGGCCTGGTACCTGCCCGACCGGGCCGGCCAGTACGGGCTGCGGCTCGACCCCGCCGTCGCCGCGCCCTACAGCCCCATGACCGGGGTGCTGGTCATGGCGGTGTGGGCGGCCGCTGCGGCGGTCGGCGGCTGGCTGACGCTCCGCACCCGCGACGCGTGAGCGCTCCGCCGCCGTGAAGGACGCGTGAGGGGACGGGGACGGTGGGCATCGACGACCGTCCCCTCACGCCGTTCATTGCTCCCAGGCGTGGAGGCGTACAAGGGGCGGAAACGCGTACTCCTCGCCGGCACCCGCCGGGGGGTCGAGCAGGTGGTGGTCGACAAGCCGCTCCAGGAGGTCCTCCGCCTGGCGTCCGCCGCAGCGCAGCACGGCGGCCGCACCGGCGGGGGTGAACGCCCGGTCCGCGGACCGGGCGAGGGCGCGCACGGCGTCGCGGAGCACGGGGTCCAGGCCCTCGTACGCGGAGGTCAGCCGTTCCCGTACGGACAGGTCTCCGGCGACCAGCTCCGACAGCCGCCGCTCCTCGTCGGCCAGCCGGTCCGCCAGCCGGGCGAGGGTCCAGTGCGGGCGGGCGGCGAGCCGCATGCCCGCGATCCGCACGGCCAGCGGGATCCCGTCGCACAGCTCGGCAACGGTCTCGGCCGCCGTCCGTTCGGCCAGCACCCGCCGCTCACCGGCGATCCGGGCGAGCAGGGAGACGGACTGGTCGGCGGTGAAGCGCTCGACGCGGAAGTGCTGGGCGCCCTCCAGACCGGACAGCGGGGTCCGGCCGGCCAGCAGCGCGGCGCCGCCGGGGCCGGACGGCAGCAACGGGCGGACGGCGCGTTCCCCGGGCGCTTCGTCGACGACCACCAGCACCCGGCGGCCGGCGACGGACTCCTGGTAGAGCGCCGCGAGTTCGGTCAGCCCGGCAGGCAGCCCGGCCGTCGGCACACCCAGCGCCCGGGCGAAGTCGCGCAGCACGGTGCGGACCTCGTCGGGCGTGCCGGTGCGCAGCCGGGCATGCAGGACGCCGTCGGGGAAGTGGCGGGAGACGGCCGCGGCGATCTGGACGGTCAGGGCGGACTTGCCGACGCCGACGGGTCCGTGGAGCACGGCGACCGGCGCCGCGCCGAACGCGGCCAGCGGCCCCTGCCCGGTCAGGTACTGCCGGACCTGGAAGTGCTCGGCCCGGCCCACGAAGTCCCCGACGCTCTGCGGCAGGTGGACGGAGCTCGGCGCGTCGGCCCGGCCGGCGGGCTGCGCCGTCCTCGCCGTCGCGGCCGGGGTGTCCTCCCCCAGCACGGCCATCTGGGCCTCGCGGAGTTGGGCACCGGGCTCGATGCCGCTCTCGACGCGGAGCCTGCGGTCGACCGCGGCGAACAGCTCCAGCGCCTCCGCCCGGCGGCCGGAACCGGCGAGCGCGGCGAGCAGCCGGGCGTGCAAGCCCTCGTGCAGCACCTCGTGCCGGGCGATCGGCCCGAGCTGGGCGAGCACCTCCTCGTACTGCCCACGGGCGAGGGCGAGATCGGCGAGGCGCAGCGCGGAGGCCACGCGCAGGCGGGCGTGCTCGACGGCAGCGGCATGGCGTGCCAGCCGTGGTGGGGCGCCTTCCAGGAGCGGCCCGCGCCAGAGCTGCAACGCCTCGGCTAGCAGGGCCTGTTCGTGCAGCGGGTCGTCGCCGGCGCGAGCCCGCGCGGCCTCGTGCGTCAGCCTGCCGAACTCCAGGACGTCGAGTCGGCTGTCTCCCTCGATCCGGAGCTCGTAGCCGCCGCCGCGCCGCAGAACCGCGGTCCGGCCGGTGCCGGGGAGGGTGTGCGCCTCCAGCATCAGCCGGATGCGTGAGATGTAGGTGTGGATCAACTGGCCGAATGTGTCCGGCAGTTCGCCGTCCTCCCAGAGGACCTCGATGATCTCGTCGCGTTCGACCACCTGATGGGCCTGGAGCGCGAGCAGTCCGAGCAGGGTCCGCTGCTTCGGCGTTCCGGTGAGCAGTTCGGCGGCGCCGCGCGTGGCGGAGAGCCGGCCGAGGATCTTCAGGACCAGCGGGGCGTCCTCGGGGACCTCCCCTTCGGCGCCGGCCGTGGCGCCGACCTGCGCGAGCAGCGCGGGTTCGTCCAGGGCTTCGGCGATTCTGCGCAGCGATCCGGATCTCGGGGCGCGGACCCGGCCCCGTTCGATCTCACGGAGCGTCCGCAGACCGATCCCGGACTTCTCGGCGAGGTGCCGCTGACTGACCCCGTTGCGGGTCCGCGCGGCACGGACCAGGGTGGCGACGTCTCGTTCCGCCAACGCCGCCGGACTACCACCCGTCATGACTCCCCCATGCATGCTCGTTCGTTTCGCCGTCCGTCCCCGTCGTCTGCGACGGACGCGCCGACGTGGTCAGCCGCGGCTGTTCCACTCCTCCTGGGGGTCGGTGACGATCGGGCCGTCGGCCACGACGGTGCTCGGCGCGGGGGCCGTGAGCTGCTGTTCGGCGACGGCCAGAACCGAGAGGCCGAGCAGCGCGGTGACCGCGACGCAGGCGGTGCGCAGGGTGTGGGCGGTGCGGGGAGTGGAGGTGATCGCTCGCATGTCTCGGTCTTCCGTTCGCTCGTCGTTCGTGCTGCCGAGTGAGACTCTGCCAACTGCCGATCTATGCTGGATAAATCCTGGATATGCGCTCTGAGCTGCGGATATATCGTTCCTGCCGGAGGGGTGGGGGCAGCTTCACAGTGGTTCGCCGAGGGCCGTGAGGAGGGCCGCCGCGTGGTCGGCGTCGGGCAGCCCGAGCCGGGTGAACAGCGTGTGGGCCTGCCGGGCCCTGGCCGCCGCGACCCCGAAGTCGCCGAGGTCGGCGAGGGTACGGCCGAGCACCAGGAGGGCGAGCCCCTGGTCGCGCTCCGCGCCGCGCTGCTCGCACAGCACCAGCGCACGGCTCGCCTCCCTGACGGCCTCCTCCCGGCGGCCCGTGATCCGTAGGGTCTCGGCCAGCCGGAAGCGGGTCTGCGACTCCTGTCCGCGGAACTGCCAGGCCTCGCAGAGGCGCAGGCACTGGGCATGGCTCGCGACCGCCTCGTCGTACCGCCCCAGTTCGTGCAGGGCCATGCCCTGCACATAGAGCGCGTAGGCGGCGCCGTGGTGGTCCTCGACCTCACGCAGCGCGGCCAGCGCCTCGGCGCACGCGACGAGCGCCTCCTCGGCGCGGCCGCCGCGCAGCCGGGCCTGTGCCGCGTTGAGCCGCGTCACCAGTTCACCCGAGCGGTGTCCGAGCTTCTCCGCCAGATCGATCGCCTGGTCGTAGCAGTGCACCGCGTCCTCGTAGCGGTGCTGGAACTGTGCTATCAGGCCGCGGTCGTTGAGTGTCTGACGGAGAATCACCCGGTCGCCGACCCGCTCGCAGGCCTCCGCCGCGAGCCGGGTGAACAGCTCGGCCTCGGCGAGCCGGGCGCTCTGCAGGGCGGCGTTCCCGCAGACGAAGCGGGCCCGCCCGGCGACATGGTCGTCGCCGCGCAGCGCGGCGGTCTCGGCCAGCGCCTGCGCGGCGGCGGCGAGCTGCCCGTACGGGATGTCCTTGCCGAACGGCGTGAGGGCGATGAGCAGGTCCGCGGCGACGCGCAGGATCCGCGGGGCCGCCCCGGCGGGGCTGCGGGCGGCCAGCATCACCGCGTTGGTGAGGCATTCGAACTCAGCGGTCACCCAGGCGCGGGCCTCGGCGAGCCCGGCGAAATGCGGCGCGGGCGCGGAGCCGGGGGCGAGGGAGCCGGGGGTGAGGAAGATCCCGTCCGGGTCGCCGGGCACCATGCACTGGAAGGCGGCGCGCCCGGCGGCCAGCAGGTGGTCGAGGAGCGGCGGCAGCACGGGGATGCCGGCCTCGGCACCGCCGTCGCCCGGCGACACGCCGAGCTGGAGCGCGAAGGCCCAGACGAGGTCGTGGTAGCGGTACCGGCCGGGCTGCGGGGCCTCCAGCATGGCCGCGTCGACCAGGGACTCGAGGATCTCCTCGGCGTCGTACGCGTCGAGACCGAGGGCCGCGGCGGCCACCTCAAGGCCGATGCTGGGCCGGGCGACCGGGGCGAGGTGCTGGAAGGCGCACGCCTGCTCCTGCGGGAGCTGGCGATAGCCGAGTTCGAACGTGGCCGCGACAGCCAGGTCGCCGGCGCGCAGCTCGCCGATGCGGCGGCGCTCGTCGGCGAGCCGACGGGTCATGGTCTCGATCTGCCAGCGAGGCCGGGCGGCGAGCCGGGCGGCCACGATCCGGACGGCGAGCGGGAGATGTCCGCACGCGGTCACCAGATCGGTCGCGGCGGCGGGCTCCGCCGCCACGCGTGCGGCGCCGACGATCGCGGTGAGCAGCTCGATCGCCTCGTCGGTCGCGAAGGCCTCCAGGGCCACGGCGGTGACCGCGCTGGGGATCCCGACGAGCCGGGTCCGGCTGGTGACGATCACGGCGCAGCCGGCCGATCCGGGCAGCAGTGGGACCACCTGGGCGGGGTCCCTGGCGTTGTCGAGGAGCAATAACATGCGCCGCCCGTCGAGCAGGGTGCGCAGGAGCCGGGCGCGGTCGTCGGTCATGGCCGGCAGCGCGTGCGGCGGCACGCCCATCGCGGCGAGCATGCTGCCGAGGACGGCCGACGGGTCGGCGGGCTCGAGACCGCTGCCGCGCAGATCGACATAGAGCTGCCCGTCGGGGAACTCGTGCTTGATCCGGTGGGCGACCCGCAGGGCGAGGGTGGTCTTGCCGAGGCCGCCCATGCCGCTGATGGACGCGACCGGAAGCGAGGTCCGATCCGGGGCGGTGAGGACCCGGCTCAGCTCCTCGACCTGTTCGGCGCGGCCGGTGAAGTCGAATGCGTCGGCGGGAAGTTGGGCAGGGCGGTCAAGGACCGGTGCGGCGGACTCGGGGGCGGGTGCGGGTGTGGGGCCGGTGTCGGGTTCGGCGGTTCGAAGCGCCGGGGAGGGCTGCGGATCCTCGGGACTCCGCGGGTCGCGGGGGGCCTCGGGAGCGGCTGCGGCCGGCGCGGTGCCGCGGACCGAGACGTCGAGGAGCGGGTCGCCCGCGAGGACCCGTTCGTGCAGCGCGGTCAGTTCGGGACCGGGGTCGACGCCGAGTTCCTCGGCGAGGACGCGCCGGGCTCGCGCGTAGACCGCCAGCGCGTCCGCCTGCCGCCCGGAGGCGTACAGGGCGCGCATGAGAAAGCCGTACGGCCGCTCCTGGAGCGGGTGTTCCTGCGTGAACACGGTGAGGTCGGGAATGACCGCGCCGTACCGGCCCGCCTGCAACTCGTGAGCGAAACGTTCCTCTTCCAGCCCGATCCGCAGCTCGGTGAAGCGGGCCCGCTGCTGCTCGGCGTACGGGCCGGGCACTCCGGCCAGCGGCGCGCCCTGCCAGAGGCCGAGCGCCTCGGCCAGCAGCCGCCCACAGGCCTCGCCGTCGCCCCCGGCCCGGGCCCGGCCGGCGTCGACGGCGAGCTGCTCGGCACGGTGCAGGTCCACCGAGAGCGGCGGCGCCACCATGCGGTAGCCGTCGGGCTGGGAGAGCAGCAGCCGAGGTTCGGCGGAGTCCTCCTCCAGGAGCTGCCGCAGCCGCCACACGTAGGTGCGCAGGCTCGCCAGCGCGGAGCTCGGGGGCTCCTCGCCCCAGACCGAAACGATCAGTTCGTGCGTGGAGGCGACCCGGCCGGAGCGCAACAGCAGCGCCACGAGCAGGGCCTGCTGCTGCGGAGAACCAATGGTGATCGGCGTCTCGCCCCTGTGCACGGACACGGCTCCGAGCACGCTGAACCGAATCGACCCCCCCATGGATCCTGCCTTCTGCACTCGCGGCTACGCGACCCCCGTCGCACAGTGACCTGACGCCAGGCGTCGGATCACGAGATCATTACACGGGCCGCGCGGAAGCGGCACCTGCCGCCGGGAATGTTTCCCCCCGCGAGCCCGTGCCCGGCATCGGGCACGAACCGGGCATGAGGGGGCGTCAGCCGTCCAGCAGCGCCACATGGACGAGATACGGCAACAGGCGGACGGCCTGCGGATCGTGGTCGAGCAGCACCGCGACGGGGGTGCGCCCCCGGGCCCGGAGCACCTCGACGAGCCCCGCCCGCCCGGACTCACCGTCCTCCACCGGGAGCGGCCTTCCGGCCGCCTCCCGGTCCGGCGTGACGGAGGGGACGGTCGGGACGACGGGACCGGCGCCGGTGGGCGGGACACCCCTTTCCCGGGCGATCAGGGCGCGTTCCGCGGCGGCCGCGAGGGCCTCGCTCCGCGTGGCGGCGACGGCGACGACGGTGTCGCCGCCGAGCCGGATCGCGCAGGCAGGCACGGAGAGCAGCGCGGACAGGTCATGGGCGACGGGCTCACCCGCCGCACGCAGCGCGCGGAGGGCGGCGTGGCCCCCGTGGTCCGGAAGCGCGAGCCGGGGGACGCGTACGCCCGGCTGGGCGAGCCGGTGGACCACCAGCGCCTCGCAGTGCCCGGTCAGCGCGGCCTCCACCGCGGCCACCCAGGTGAGCCCGGCCGCCGCGCCCGTCGGCAGCCGGTACGGCGTGCCGTGCGCCGGGGCCGGGTACGCCTCGGCCGCGGGGACCCGACGCAGCCGGTCGGTGACGAGGTCCAGGCCCCAGACCTCGCGACCGCCCCGGGCGTCCGGAGCGGCGGCGAGGGTCCCGTACACGGCGAACGCGTCGAGCAGGGCGGCGAGGCGGGCGCTCCGGGCGTCCCGCCCGTGACCCCACACGGTGACACCCGGCGCGTCGGCGGGCAGCGGCCCGAACGGGTCGGGCACCTCGACCGCGCACCCCCACAGGCCGGTCGGCCCCGGCGTGGCCTCCGGGACCGGCCCGAGAAGCCCGGTCCGGGCGTCCGCCACGGCGTCGATCCGCTCCAGCAGCCGTGCGGGCTCGACGGCCGCGCCCCCGATCCGCCCGAGGAACGCGACCCGCGCCCCCGTCTCGGTACCCGCCCGGGTGACCGATCGGCCGGGCCGGGGCAGGGGCACCACGGGGTGCCGACCGCTGGACGACGTCCGCACGTCGGTACGCACGAGGTACGGCTCTCCGGTGTGCCCGCAGCCGCCTGCGACGCCCCCGACCCGTGCAGCTCCCGCGGCTCCGGCCTCTCCCTCTGCCTCTGCCTCTGCCTCTCCCGCAGCTGCGCCGCTTCCCGCTCCACCCGCTGCCGCGTCTCCGACGCTTCCCGCGCCTCCGGTCCCTTCCACGGCGCCCGCCGCCCCCGCGGCGCCGCGGCCCAGCCAGGCGCCCAGGAGCCGGTCGGCGATCCATTCCGCCCGCCCGTCGGCGAGCACGGCGCCGGCGGTGCCGTCCGGCGCACCGCCCATCGACGCGGCGCCGAAGCCGTCCGGCGCGGCGCCCACCGGCCCGTCCGGCCGGCCCTGCGCCCGAGAACCGCGCAGTCGCCGCCAGGCCGAGGCCGCCGCGGTGCGGTCCGCGGGACCGAGCGGGCCGGTCCACAGTTCGTCCCCGTGGACCAGCACCTGCCCCAGCCACGCACCGGCGTCGGCGCACTGGTCGGCCGTGGCCGCCAACTCGGCTGCCGAACGCGCGACGTGAAGCACGGCGTCGGCGGCCGTGAGCGTCTCCTTCTCCGCCCACTCCGCGAGGCCGCCGCGCGCCTCTGCATCGCCCGCGCCCGTCCGGCGGACCCGGACGTCGCGGCATCCGGCCCGCTCCGCGGCCGCCGTGAGCGCCCGGAGCACGTGGTCATCGGCGGCGAGCAGCAGCCGCCCTTCCGGCGCCGGTCCGGTCTCCGTACCCCGGGCCGGCGGGTCGACGTAGGCGTCGCCGTCCGCGCCCTGTGGCGCGACCTCGTCATGAGGCCGGTCGTCGTCACTCCATCGCGGACGCATGCGTCGGCTCCTGTCCCTTGGATCACTGGCGGTCGATCGAAGGGCTCCGCGCCCCTCAGGCTCGATGAAAGAGGAAGGGGATAGGCAAACGATCAATGCGGGATATAGCGTGGCCTGTTCCCACCCTGCCGACGCCCGCCCCCGTGTGGCCGGCGGAGGCGAGCCGTACTCGGTCCGCCAGGCCGGTGAGGTCCTGTTCGAGCCCGAGGCCCTCGATCCCGTCCCCCCGCAGGATGGGGGGCGACGAGCGGTGTCCGTCGGCTGGTGGTGAGCGAGCCCGGCGGCGGAGAGCAGCACGATCCCGCTTCGGAAGGGATGACGGGGAGGAGGTCGGGCCGTGCGCCGCTGCGGTTCCCCGGACGGTCCGGGAACTCGGCGGCTCCGCCGTACGACTCCTCCACCGCACCGGCACGGAAGCGGCGAGAGGCACGGGATGGGCGGACTGGACATACGCATGCGCGGGGTCGTCTGCCGGCACGGCCGCGCCGAGGCCGTGGTGGGGGTGGACCTGGAGATCGCCGCCGGCGAGCGGGTCGCCCTGACGGGGACGAACGGGTCCGGGAAGACGACGCTGCTGCGTGCGGTCCTCGGGATGCACCGGCAGACGAGCGGCTCCATCGAGGTCGGCGGGCGCGGCGCGCGCTCGGCCGCCGAGTGGGCGTGGCGGCGCCGGTCGTGCGCCTGGATCCCGCAGAAGCCCGCCGCCGGACGGTTCCCGCTGCGGGGCGACGAGCTGCTCGCGAGCAGCGGGGCGCCCGGCGATGCGGCGCGCGCGGCCGGACGGCTCGGGGTCGGGGCACTGACCTCGCGTCCCGTGGGCACCTTGTCCGGCGGGCAGTTGCAGCGCATGTACCTGGCGCGGGCGATCGGCTGTGTCGCGGCGGGCGCCCAGGTGCTGCTCGCCGACGAGCCGACCGCCGCCCTCGACTTCGAGGGGCAGGAGGAGGCGGCCGACGTGCTGACCGAGCTGCCGGTCACGCTCGTGGTCGTGACCCACGACCGGGCGCTGGCGGACCGGTGCGACCGGGTCCTCGAGATGGCCGCGGGGCGGCTGCGGGAGGTGCGGTGAGCGCGCTCGCGGCGGCCGACCTCGGCGCCATGCTCCAGCTCGTGCCGGTCCAGCGGGCGGGGGTGGCCCTGCTCCTCGCGGCCGTCGGCCTGCCGGTGATCGGCGTCGTCATCGTGGGCCTCGACATCATGCCGGTGCGGTTCGCGATGATGCACGTGGCACTGCTCGGCATCGCGGTCGGGCTGCTGACCGGGATCGATCCGATGGTCTGCGCGCTGGTGGCGTGCGCGTTGTCGGGGGCGGGTGTCGCGCCGCTGGCCCGGACGCCGGCGGGGCTCTCGGGGGCGATGGGTCTGCTGATGAGCCTCGCGATCGCCGCCGCGCTGCTGCTCCTCGCCGTCTCCGGCGTCAACGCGTCGGGGGCCTTCGCCCTGCTGTGGGGGTCGATCCTCTCGGTCGGCACGACGGACCTCGTGGTTCTCGGCGCGCTGGCCGTGGTCGTGCCCGCACTGTTCTGGTGGCGGCGCCGAGAGGTGGCGCTGCTGCTGTACGACCGCGAGCTCGCCCAGTGCTCGGGGGTACCGGTCCGTTTCCTCACCACGGCTCTTCTGGTGCTGGTCGCGGTCGCGGTCGCCGGCGCGATCAAGCTGACCGGGGCGCTCCTGGTCGACGCGCTGACCCTGCTGCCCGCGCTCGCGGCCCGCCGTCTGGGCCGCTCGCTGGGGTCGATCACGCTGTGGGCGGTCGGCATCGGCGTCGCGGTCAACGTCACGGGCTTCCTGCTGGCCCTGTGGCTGGACTGGCCTCCGGGCCCGGTCCTCGTCCTGACGGCGGGGGTTGTCGTCCTCGCCGTGCATCTCATCCCCGAACGGAGAAACAGCTCATGGCGCGCACCCGCGTCCGTACCGCCCGTCTCGCTTCCCTCGTCGCACTGAGCGCGGCGCTGCCGCTGCTCGCGGGGTGCGGGGAGGACAAGCCGGCCTCCGGCACCGACACCAAGGGGGCGGGAGACAGGCCGGTGGTCGTCGCGACGACCACCTGGGAGGGCGCCTTCGCCAAGGCCGCCGGGGCCGAGGACGTCACGGTGATCGTGCCGCAGTCCGTGCACCACGCCCCGGACTACGACCCGAAGCCCTCCGACCTGGCGGCCGTCGCGAAGGCGGACTTCGTGCTGTACGCGCCGTTCGAGCCGTACGCGGCGAAGATCAAGGAGGCGGCCGGCTCGAAGGCGAAGCTCGTCGAGGTGAACCTCGACAACGACCCGGCCAAGGCCGGAGCCGAAGTCGAGCGCCTCGGCGGCCTGTTCGGCACGAAGGACACCGCCTCGCGGTGGAAGTCCCGTCTCGACGCAGAGGTCACGAAGCTGAACGGCGAGCTCAAGGCCGCCTGGCCGGACGGCAAGAGCCCGACGGTCGTCTCCCAGGTCTTCACGGCCTGGGCGGCCGGTCTCGCGGGCGCCACCCCGGTGGGCGCCTACGGCCCCGAGCCGGTCACCCCCGCGCAGCTGGCCTCCCTCTCGGCGAAGAAGGCCGCCTTCGTCCTCGACAACGCGCACATGTCGACCGGCACCGTGCTGCCGGACTCGGGCGCGAAGCAGGTCACGATCGTGAACTACCCGGGCGAGGACCTGGATCTGCTGGCGGTGTACCGCAACGCGGCGGCCGAGTTGAAGAAGGCCATGAGCGGCTCCTGACCGCACGGCAGGCCGAAGGGGGAGGGTCGCACCGCGCCCCTCCCCCTTCGGCCTGTCCGGCGGATCAGGGCCGGGGCCGCGCCTGATCCGCCCGACTCGCCCTCGTCGTCACGCCTGATCTGCCGGACACGCCCTCGTCGTCACACCTGATCCGCCGGGCAGGCCCGTGTCGTCACGCCGGATCCGCCGGGCAGACCCATGTCGTCACGCCTGGACGAGAACGGACTTCCGGCCCTCCGCGATCCGGGTCCGCAGCGCGGCACGGTCGGGCTTTCCGGCGGCGGTGAGCGGCAGTTCGGGCAGGACGAGGAGGTGCTCGGGGTGCTTGTGCCGGTCGAGTCCGCGCTCGGCCAGGTACGCCCCGAGCTCGGCGAGGGACGGGGCCGTCGGGCCCTTGGCGACCAGGCAGGCGGCGAGCCGCTCGCCCATGAGCGGGTCGGGCACGCCCACGCAGACCGCGTCCCGGACCCGGGGGTGGGAGACGAGTTCGCGCTCGACCTCGGCGGGGCTGATGTTGGCGCCGCCGCGTATCACCACGTCCTTGAGGCGGCCGGCGACGTGCAGGACGCCGTCGGCGTCGAGGAACCCGAGGTCGCCGGTCCTGACCCAGCCCTCGGGTGTGCGGTAGCGGGCGTCGAGCTCGGGTGAGCCCACGTAGCAGAGCGGGGTCATGGGGCCGCGGGAGACGATCTCGCCGATCCGCCCTTCGGGCAGCGGCTCGTGGGTGTCGGGGTCGGTGATGCGGATCTCGGCGACCCGGGGGTCGGGGCGGCCGGCGACGACGCCGGAGCGGTCGGTGGGCGGCACGGTGTGCTGGAGCCCGGTGTGGCAGTTGACGCCGTCGGCCGATCCGTACAGGTTGACGACGGGGCAGCCGAAGGCGTCGGCCGCCGCCTTGGCGGTCGCCTCGTCGAGGGGCGCGCCGCCGAGGACGAGCGCGGTCGGGGCGGGCAGGGGCTCGTCCGTCCGCTCCAGGGCCTCCAGCATCATGCGGATCATGGTGGGGACGCCGAGGATGTGGGTCGGCCGGTGGTCCCGTACGGCGGCGAGGGCGGCCTCGGGGGTGAAGTGGTCGAGCAGGACGAGCGTGCCGCCGTGGCGGGCGAGGGCGACGGCCGTGCCGTTGGAGCCGAAGGCCGAGGCCAGCGGAACCAGGAAGAGGCAACGGGGCGGGGTGTCGTCGGGCATGAGGGAGGCGAGGAAGTTGCCGCGTCCTCCGGCCAGGGCGTTGTGGGAGTACGCCACCATCTTCGGCTCGGCCTCCGAGCCGGACGAGACGAGGATGCGGGCCGCGCTGTCGGGGTCGGGGCGGGCCGGGACGAAGCGGGCGGGGTCGGTACGCAGCAGCGGGGACAGCGGAATCGTTCCGTCAGGTACCGGGCCACGGCCGTCGGCGATGACGTGGCGCAGGGCCGGCAGTGCCGGAGCGAGGGTCTGGAGGTCGGCGGCGTGGGTCTGTCCCCGGTGATCCACGGCGGCGATGACCGCGACGGCCTCCGCGCGGCGCAGCAGGCATTCGGCCTCCACCGCCCCGCGCCCGACCGGGAAGGGAAGGGCGATCGCGCCCAGAGCGGCGAGCGCCAGATCCGCGATGACGGCGTTGCGGTGGTTGGGCAACTGGACGCCCACGACGTCACCGGCGCCGATGCCCAGCCCTCGAAGGCCCTCGGCAAGGGATCGGACCTTGCGGTCGAGGGCCGTGTAACAGAGCTTGCCCTTGGCGTCGATCACGGCGGTGCGGTGCAGATCGGCGATCTGTCTGGCCCGGTAGAGGCTGTAGACGTCGAGGTCGGGGCAGCTGCCGTCCACCACCCACGATCGGCGGAGGTCGGCGGGGAGCAGGTCGGTCAGGGTGACGGTCACGCGAGGCTCCAGGGGTCGGGAACGGCGGGGGCGCCGTGCGCGTCCCGGCCGATCGGGCCGGACAGGCGCGGGTCGTGGTGAAGGGCGGACAGGTCGGTGGTGACGGCGGTGGCGGTCAGGCCGTGGCCGCGCAGCTGGTCCAGGGCGTCCTCGGTGCACATGCCCGTGACGTCGTACGCCGCGGCGGCGGCCGCGCCGGCGTCGCTCGGCGCGATCCAGCCGTCGGAGGTCCGGAGCGGGTGCCGGAACCCGGCGGGACGACGGGGATCGGCGCCGCCGGCGGCCCGTCGCAGGACGGGGGCGAGGAGGGTGTCGGCCGCGCCGAGCAGTGAGGACTCGACCCGTACGCCGTGACCCGTGCGCTCGCGCAGGAGCAGGCCCGCGAGGACGGCCTCGGCACCGTGCAGGCCGCCCAGGACGTCCAGGAGCGTCATGAGGGAGGGCACGGGCGGTTCGCCGGCCGGGTGGGCGGCCTCCCCCACGCCGGTCCGGGCCTGCACCATGAAGTCGGTTCCCATGGGGGCGTCGTCGATCCGGTCGGCCCAGCCGCCGGTGTACGCGTACACGAGGGACGGGTTCACGGTGGTGAGGTGCTCGGCGTCGAGCTCAAGGTCCGCCGCTTTGCCCGGTGCCCAGTTGTGCAGGAACACGTCGGCCTCGGCGACGAGTTCACGCAGTCGCGTCCGGTCCCCGGGCGCCTTGATGTCGATCTCGACAGCCTCCTTGCCCCGGTTGAGCGCGAGCCAGCGGGCGGAGATCCCGTCACAGGCCGGCGGCATGCCCCGGAGCGGGTCGCCGCCCGGGGGCTCGATCCGGATCACACGGGCGCCGAGCAGGCCGAGCAGGTGGGCGGCGAGCGGTGCCTGGATGCGGCGGCCCGCCTCCAGGACGGTCAGTCCGGCCAGCGGCCGGTCCGCCGTGACGGTCGTGCCGGCCGCGGCGGTCGCCGGGCGGCCCGGGCCGAGCGCGCGCAGGGACCAGGGGTCGGCGCCGTCGTCCTCGGCGGCGCGCTCGGCGAGCGTACGCAGGCGGCACACCTCGGCTTCGGACCGCGCGGCGGCCTGCCGGATCCGTGCCCACGGGTGCCGGCGGGTCACCTCGTGCAGGTCGATGGGGAACGGCGCGCAGGCGGTGGCGTACCGGAACTGGAAGGGCCGCCAGCCCGCCCGTATCGCGTCGGCGGGAGCCTCCAGGGCGCGCCAGAACGCCGCCCAGGCTCCCGGGTCGAGCGTCTCCAGTTCGAACAGGACGCCCTCGGCGGAGGTGAACGGCGGTCCTCCCGGGGCGGGTTCGACGGCTTCCGGCTCGTCGGCCCCGGCCGCCGCGAGGTACTGGGAGACGGTGAGCAGCCCGGCTGTGTCGGCCGTCGTCGTCCGCACGCGGGGCGGCGGGCCGCCCCGGGCCTGCCCGACGAGCCCCGCGAGCAGGCCCTGGACGGTGAGCACGCCGGTGGCGGTGGCCAGGTAGTCGACGGCGAGGCCGCGCGGGGCCCCGTGACGGCGGCCGTGGACGGCCATGACACCGGTGACGGCCTGGGCGGTGGCCTCGTCCTCGATCCCGGAGCCGGCGGACCCCCAGGCGGTACGGGCCATGACGGGCGCGAACTCCCCGCCGCCCAGAGCGATGTCCCCCGGGCCGCCGTCCCGCACCGTCGCCCCGAGGCGGCTCAGGTGGCCGGAGACGACCCGGGTCAGGGGCTCGGGGCCGCCGATGTCGCACCGCAGTGCGTCGAGCGGACGGGCTGTGTCGAGCGGGCGGCGGACCGCGGTGTGCGCGGTCGGCGATGACGCCATGCCTCTCCTCTCCTGGCGCGGCGGCGATGGCCGTCGCGCGGGGACTGTCACGGTCACGGGAACTCGGGGGGCGGTGGGCCCGACCTCTTCCACGGGCAGGCAGTCGGACGCGTGTTCTGCCGAGTTCCCGAGACGGAGGAAACAGTGACGGATCATGACGTACCGGATGTCGATCTGCTGCGGAAGCGGGTCTCCGCGTTCGTCCGTGACCACGTGTTCCCCGTGGAGCACCTGCTCGACGCCGGCGGGCGGCCCGCCGGGGATCTGCGCGAGCGGCTGCGCGAGGAGGCCCGGAAGGACGGCCTGTGGGCGCTCCCCCTCCCGGCCGAACTGGGCGGCGGCGGCCTTCCCTTGGGCGCGTACGCGTCGATCGCCGAGGTGGAGGGCGCCAGCGACCACGGCCCCGTGGCGCTCGGGTCGGCCTCGCTCCTCGACGTGACCATGCTGGCCCGGCACGGTACGGCCCCGGTGCGCTCGGCGTACGTCCCGGGCCTGGTCTCCGGCGGTCTCCGCACCTGTTACGCGATGACCGAGCCGGACACGCCCGGGACGGAGCCGGCGCTGACGGCTACCCGGGCGGAGCGGCTGCCGGGGGGCGGCTGGCGCGTGACCGGCCGCAAGTGGTTCGTGTCGAACGCGGGGCACGCGGACCTGGTGACCGTGCTCGCCCGGACGAGCGGATCGGCCGGAGACCGCACCGGGCTCTCCCTCCTCCTCGTGCCGACCGGCTCACCCGGCTTCCGGGTCGTGCGCGAGCTGCCGATCCTGGGCGCGACCGGGCAGTACGAGATCGACTTCGACGGGGTCGAGGTCGCCGAGGACCATCTCGTCGGCGACCTGGGGCAGGCCTTGGCGGTCGCGGGTGAGCGTCTCCAACTGGGGCGCAC
Organism: Streptomyces sp. CB02980; assembly: GCF_014451325.2. Lineage (GTDB taxonomy): Bacteria > Actinomycetota > Actinomycetes > Streptomycetales > Streptomycetaceae > Streptomyces. The sequence goes on from NZ_JACSCH020000002.1 coordinate 502,611, forward strand.
CCTCCGGGCGTTGCGATGGCTCGGCCAGGCCCAGAGGGCCTTCGACCTCCTCTGCGACCGCGCCGGCGGACGTCAGGGCACCCGGGGCCCGCTCGCAGACCGTCAGCTCGTCCAACAGCACGTCTTCGAAGCCCTGTTGGCACTCAGGACGGCTCGCCCGCTCGTGCACGAGGCGATGGCGCTGGTCGCGGACGGACGCGACGCCCATGTGGAGGTCGGCCTGGCGAAGACGGCGGCGGCCCGCACCCTCCAGGACGTCGCGGACCGGGCCGTCCAGGTGTTCGGCGCTGCCGGGCTCGGCCCGGACACGCCCCTGCCGGCGCTGTTCCGTACCGGGCGGACGGCCCGGATCCTCGACGGGCCGGACGAGCAGCACGTCTCCTCCGTCGCCCGGCGCGTCCTGCGGGGCCGTCGGGACTCTGCCGTCACACCCGCCTGAGGTCGACCCGGCCGAGGAGCGCCGCAAGGCCGAGGGTCAGGAAGAAGTCTCCCCAGACGAGTTCGTGGCGGACGGCCGTGCCGCTGTGCGCGTCGTAGCAGCCGTCGAGGAGCATCCCCGCCGGGCGGGGCCCGCCCGGCCGGGTGAGGTGGTCGTGCGCGAGCCGGTACAGAACGGCCTCCGCCCGGGCCGCGCACACGGTCGACCACGCGGCTCCGGGGACGAGCGCGAGCTTCAGGAGGGCGACCGCGGTGATGGCGGCCGCGGAGGTGTCGAGCGGGCCGTCCGCATGACGGGCGTCCGTCGGCGGGACCAGGGGGCCGGCGAGCATCGCGCAGCCGGCGAGGAGGAGTTCGGCCGCCCGGGTCAGCCGGTCCGCGCGCCAGGAGACGGCGTCCGCGAGCAGCAGGGCGTCCGCGACGGCCAGGAGGAGCCACGCCTCACCCCGGGTCCAGCCGGGCGCGGGATCGGCTTCGGCCAGCCAGCCGTGCGTCCGGTCCCGGCGCCATGCCGGGGCGGGCCGCCCGGTGCCGTCGCGGGGCAGGCACAGGTCAAGATGGCGGTGGAGGTGCCCGGCGGCCGCCGCCCGCCCCTCGGGTCCGGCCGAGGCCAGCAGGGGTACGAGACCGGGGACACCGTCCGCACGGGCCCGCAACCGCGCACCGCCGAGGGCCGAGCCCCACGGGACGAGGCCGAGTTCCGGGTCGAAGGCGTCGACGGCGGCCTTCGCCGCCCGCTCCCGAAGGGCTTGCGCCATCGCGTCCCCGGTGGCCGGGGCCGTGCCGTACCAGAGGATGAGGCCGCGGGTCGCCGTGTCCGCCTCGACCCAGGGGGCGAGCCGGCCGGTGACGGCGGCGGCCGCCGTACGGTCCTGGTCGCTCCCGGTGCGGCCGGCCCGGAGCCACAGCAGTCCCGCCCAGAAGCCGCCCGTCCATGATCCGCGCCCTGTGGTCGTCCATCGGCCGTCGGCCGGCTCGGCGTACAGAGGGAAGCGGTCATCCACCTGCTCCGCGGTCTCCCCCACCCGCCCCAGGAGGAGACCGAGGGCCTCCTCGGCCCAGTCCGTGCCGGTCACCGCGGACCGTCCGCGCGTGGACGGCCGTCCCGTGGCGGTCACCGCGGACCCTCCGCGCGCGTACGGCCGTCCCGTACCGCCCAGGCGAGCGCGACCGACCCCGCGACGGCGAACTCCACGGCGACCAGCATCCAGCCCTCCCCGTACCGCCCGCGCTCCGCGAGGAGCCCGAACAGGGGCGGGCCCACGGCGAATCCGGCGAAGAAGCCGGCGGCGACCAGGGCGGAGTCCTGCCCGGCCCGGCCGGGCGCGGAGCGCTGCATCACCAGGACCATCGAGACCGCGTTGCCGGACACGGCGAACACGCCGACCGCCACGGCCGCCGCCCACACCAGCAGCTCGACGTGGACGGCGGCGGTCAGGAGCAGGGCCGCCCCCACCGCCCCACCCGCGAGCAGGGCGGGCAGCCATGGAGCCCGGCCTGGCGTGGCGGCCCGGGACCAGCCGACCCGACCGCCGATCCCGGCGACGCCGAGGACGGCGACCAGCGCGCCCGCCACCGTCGGCCCCATGCCGAGGCGTTGGGCTCCGAAGAGGGCGAGGTAGGTGTTGACGGAGGCGATGCCCGCACCGAGGAAGAGCGAGAAGGCGGCCAGCCACGGCACGGGACCACCGGGGCGGGACGGTGCCGGACCGCCGGCGGCCCCGGTCGGCGGCGGTGGCGCGTCGGCCGGCAGCGCTCTCCAGGCCCACAGGGCCGCGATGAGCGCGGCACCGGCGGCCACCCAGACGGCACCCCGCCAGCCGATCACGCCGGCGGCCACGGCGAGCGGCAACCCGGCGACGAAGGCCCCCAGTTGGACACCGGACTGCTTGGTGCCGGTGACCGCGCCCCGCTTCGGTGCCGGTACGGACGCCAGGATCGCCTTGTTCGTCGCCGGGTTGGCGAGCGCCTGGGGCAACCCGCCGAGCGCGACGGCCACGAGCAGCAGACCCGGGCCGGGCGCGGAGCCGATCAGGCCCAACGCCACCGCCGAGAGGGCCAGCAGGGCCACGAGGGCCCGGCGGGGGCCGACGCGGTCGACGAGCCGACCTCCGACGGGCGAGAGGACGGCCGCCGTGCCGAAGCCCACCGTGGTGGTCAGACCCAACACGGTCTCCGTGACACCGAGTCGGTCGACGAGACGCGGACCCAGCGCACCGAGCAGGAACAGCTGCATCATCGAGAAGGCCATGGCCGTCGTAAGGAGCGCGGTCAGCCCGCGGGCCGGCCCTTCTCCGGTATCGGCAGGTGCCTCCGCCGCCGTACCCGCGCTCGTCACCGCGTGTCCCTCCCCCGTTCGGCGATCGGGCCGAACGCCCTCGCCTTCGAGGAGTCGTGGCGGCCGTGCCGGAAGTTCCCGAGGCGAACTTGTGGGACCCGTCACAGTCGCGTACTCATGTCCCGACAGGTCGTGGGGGCGGCCGCGGGACGGCCGTTCCCGCCCTCATTCCTCCGGGGAGGGTGCAAGGATGGGCGCGCCATGACACCAGGCCGATGTTCGCGAGGGGTGCGGGCCGCGATGTTCGCGGCCGTCTGCGTGCTGCTCGCCGCCACCGGCCACATCCTGATGTCGGGCCGGGGCGTGCCCGCCTGGACCCTCTCCCTCGCCTTCGCCGCCACCGTGGCGGTCACCTGGGTCCTCGCCGGCCGCGAGCGCGGCCTCCTCGCCGTCACCGCGGCGAGCATGGCCGTGCAGAGCGTGCTCCACACGGCCTTCTCGTGGTCCCAGACGACGGCCGTGCCGACGACGACCGCACCGGCGACCACGCCGATGCGGACGGCGATGCCGATGCCGATGCCGATGGACGACGTGCACGCGGCGCACGCGCACATGGCGCACGCGGCCATGGGGCACGGGGACGTGACCGCGTCCGCCGGCATGGTGTCCGAGGCTCCGGCCGGCCACGACATGACAGATGTGTCGTCGTCCTTGGGGATGCTGTCGGCCCACCTCCTGGCCGCGCTCCTGAGCGGATTGTGGATGGCGTTCGGCGAGCGGGCGGCGTTCCGCCTGCTGCTCGCCGCGTCCCTGCGGCTCTTCCGCCCCCTGCGTCCGCTGCTCGCCTTCTTCGTCCCCGTCGTACGGAACCGGCCCCGGCTCCGGCCGGTGCGAGCCGGTGACGAGCGGGCGCCACGCCGGCTCCTCCTCGCTCATTCGCTCATCTCCCGAGGTCCTCCCCAGGCACTCGCTGTCCTCTGACAGCCGGCTCCCCGAGCTCGACGGCTCCGTTCCGTCCCTCGGGCATCGGTCATGCCGCTTCCACCCGGTCGCGGCCGGCCGTACCAGTCACCGGCCACGGCGCCGACCTCATCCGCGCGCCCGGTCGGACTCCCTTTGCCTCGTAAGGACTTGTGGCGATGACTCCTGCCCACGAAACCCTCCCTCAGCGCCCGACGAGCACCTCCCGCTCGGCGCACGCACCGGACGCCGACACGGACGCGGCGACGACCCGGCTCGCGCTGGCCGCCCGGGACGGCGACCCGGCCAAGGCCGATCTCTTCGTACGCGCTCTGCACCGCGACGTCCGGCGCTACGTGACCTACCTCAGTGCCGACCGCCAGGCGGCCGACGACCTCACCCAGGAGGTGTTCCTCCGCGCGCTCGCCGCACTGCCCCGCTTCCAGGGGCGCTCCTCGGCCCGCACGTGGCTGCTGTCGATAGCCCGTCGGACGGTGGTCGACAGCCTGCGCCACGCGGCCGCCCGCCCTCGCCTGTCCGACCGCGACGACTGGCAGGCGGAGGCCGAACACACCCAGCCCCGGGGGCTTCCCGGTTTCGAGGACGGCGTCGCGCTCGCCGAGCTCCTGGCCGCCATCCCGCCCGAGCGGAGGGACGCCTTCGTCCTCACCCAGCTCCTCGGCCTGCCCTACGCCGAGGCCGCCGAAGCCATCGGCTGTCCCGTCGGCACGGTCCGCTCGCGGGTCGCACGGGCCCGGACCTCCCTGGTCGCCCTGGTGCGCGGCGCCGAGGAACCGCTGCCGTCGCCGGTGCTCGCCCCGAGTGGCGACGTTCCGGCACGCAGGCGGTTCACGCGGGCGCCCGCGCTCGCCTGACCGTTCGCGTCGCGCAGCCGACGGGGGCGAGGGCGGGGGCGAGGGCGGAGTCACGGCATCGCGCCGCGATTCGCCCCGCCCCCCCCGTACCCGGACCCGCCCCGCACCCGTACCCGTACCCGGACTCGCCCCGCCCCGGACCCGGACCCGTCCCGGACCCGTCCCGGACCTGTCCCCTCTCGCGGGAACCGGAACGCTCGGCCGTCCGACTCCTCCGGAAACACGGCCCGATCCCTCCGGTGCCGTACGACGCGCTCTGGAGAGGCGACCGATGGAAAAGTCACGCGCATCCTCGTCCCCCGCGGGAGCCACGGGGCGGTTCGGTTCTCCTCCCGTCGTTCTGGGGGGCTTCCTCCTGCTGCTGGCCCTGGTCTTCACGGGGTCGTACGCGCTGGGAGCGGCGGTGGGGCCGATCGGCCCCACGCCGGACCCGTCTTCGACGACGGGCCCGGCGCCCGCCACGGAGAACCCCCACCACGGGGGTCACTCGTGACGCGCGGACCGGCCGCCGCCCGGGCGGAGCCGGCCTCCGCGGACTCGGTCACGACGGACCTCCTGGTCGGCGGCATGACGTGCGCGGCGTGCGTCAACCGGGTCGAGAAGAAGCTCTCCCGCCTGGAGGGAGTCACCGCCTCGGTCAATCTGGCGACCGGACGGGCGCGGGTGCGCCATCCCTCAGGTCTCCCGGTCGAGGAGCTGTTCGCCACGGTCGAGAAGGCCGGCTACACGGCGGCGCTTCCGGAGCCTCCGGCCGACCGGCGGCCCGCCCCCGTCCGCAACGGGGAGGAGGCGGAGCGCCGACGGCTCGTGATCACGGCGGTCCTCGCGCTGCCCGTGCTCGTCCTGTCCATGGCGCCCGCGCTGCAGTTCCGCAACTGGCAGTGGCTGTGCTTCGCGCTGGCCGCCCCGGTGGCAGCGTGGGGAGCGTGGCCGTTCCACGTACGGGCGTTGCGCGGGCTGCGTCACTCCGCGTCGACCATGGACACGCTGGTCTCGCTGGGCGTGGTCGCCTCGTTCGGCTGGTCGGCGTACGCGCTGTTCCTCGGCGGGGCGGGAGAGCCCGGTATGCGGATGCCCTTCACCCTGGCCCCCGGGGCAGCCGCGGACGGCATGGCGCACGTCTATCTCGAAGCGACCGTCGGTGTACCGCTGTTCGTGTGGGCGGGCCGCTTCCTCGAAGCCCGGGCCCGACGGGGTACGGGGGCGGCCCTTCGCTCGCTCGCCGGGCTGAGCGTCAAGGACGTGGCGGTACGGGAGAAGGACGGTGGCGAACGCCTCGTACCCCTTGAGCGGTTGCGTGCCGGGCAGACCTTCCTCGTGCGGCCGGGCGAGCGGGTCGCCACCGACGGCGAAGTGGTCGAGGGCGGTTCGGCGGTGGACCTGTCCCTGGTGACCGGGGAGAGCGAGCCGGTCGAGGTCGAACCGGGCTCCGAGGTGGTCGGAGGCTCGGTCAACATCGCCGGGCTGTTGCTCGTGCGCGCCACGGCGGTCGGTGCGGACACCCGCCTCGCCCGCATCGCCCGGCTGGTGGAGGAGGCACAGGCCGGGAAGGCCCGCGCCCAGCGGCTGGCCGACCGGGTGGCCGGCGTCTTCGTCCCCGTCGTCCTGGCCCTGGCCGTCGGTACCCTCGGCTTCTGGCTCGGGACCGGCCGGGACGCGCAGTCGGCGGTCACGGCCTGCGTGGCCGTCCTGGTCGTGGCGTGTCCGTGCGCGCTGGGCCTGGCCACGCCGACGGCTCTCATGGCCGCGACGGGGCGGGGAGCCCAGCTCGGGATCCTGGTCGGCGGCCCCGCGGCGCTGGAAGGGCTCCGGCATGTCGACACCGTGGTGCTCGACAAGACCGGCACGCTGACCTCCGGCCGGATGACCGTCGCCCGCTTCACCGCCGTCCCCGGTGCCGGCGGTCTCGGCGAGGGGGACGTCGTGCGGTACGCCGGGGCCATGGAGCAGGGTTCGGAACATCCGCTGGGCCGGGCCGTCGTCGACTACGCGCGGGTGCGGGCCGATGCGGAACTTCCCGGCGTCGTCGACTTCCGCGCCCTGCCGGGAAGAGGGGCCCGCGGCGTCGTCGACGGCAGGCTGGTCGAAGTCGGGTCGCCGACGGGCGAACTGCCGGCCGTCCTCGCCGACGCGCTGACGGCGGCCGAGGCCACCGCCCGTACGCCGGTCCTCGTGCGCGTCGACGGCGAGGCGGCCGCTCTTGTCGAGATCGGGGACGTGGTGCGCCCCGGGAGCTACCGAGCCGTGGACGCCCTCCGCCGTCTCGGCGTACGTCCCGTCCTGGCCACCGGGGACGCGAAGGCTCCGGCCCTGGCCGTGGCCGCCGACCTGGGCATCCAGGAGGTCCACGCCCGCTGCACCCCCGAGGAGAAGGCCGCCCTGGTACGCGTTCTGCGGGAACGGGGACATCGGGTCGCGGTCGTGGGCGACGGCGTGAACGACGCCGCCGCGCTCGCCGGGGCGGACCTGGGCATCGGCCTCGGCAGCGGCACCGACGCCGCCATCGGTGCCGCGGACGTCACCCTGGTGCGCACGGGAATCGAGGCCCTGCCCGATGCCGTACGGCTCGCGCGGCGCACCCTGGCCACGATCCGCGTCAACCTCGTCTGGGCCTTCGGCTACAACGTCGTGACCGTGCCCCTGGCGATGCTCGGCGTGCTCAACCCGATGGTGGCGGCGGCCGCGATGTCGGCGAGCTCGGTCCTGGTGGTGGGCAACAGCCTGCGGCTGCGTGCCTGGCGCCCCTCGGCAGCGCCCCGGCGCCGGGGGCTCTGACACCGGCCACGAGGCCGGCTACTCGGCCGTCACGTCCAGGAGTCTGCGGGTGCGGGCGCTCGCGCCGCTCAGGGTCAGCGGGATGTCCAGGCTCGCGCACATGCGGTGGGCGCGGGCCAGGGCGCTGAGGGTGGCCGGCGTGGGGTCGGCGGTCGGGACGGCGACGGTCACCCGGATCGGGCGGTTCGCCTGGACCAGGGCCTGGATCTGGAGGGCGGCGGCGGCCCGGTTGGTGACGTCCAGGTCGCGGTGGAGCGTCACGTGCAGCACATGGTGACGTACGACGTGGCTGATGAGCATGGTGTCCCTCCGCGCAGGACGACGAAGGCCCACAACTGGACACGCTGTGGGCGGTTCGTCCGAGGATGCCATGGCGACCGGCCCGGAGCCCTTCTCGTGACGCCGACGGCGCGGAGTGTCCGGCAGACCCTGTCGACATTCACGTATATGAATCCGGGTGGTCCCGGATTAGGGTGGGTCAGGCCGGGGTGAACCGGTCGAGATTTCGAATGTGCCCCTCCCTCACCAGGCGACTCACCAGGCGGTGTTCATGACGCAGTTCGACCTGCCCCTCGACCAACTCCGTACCTACCGGAGCGCATCCGTGGAGCCCGAGGACTTCGACGCCTTCTGGGCGAAGACCCTCGGTGAGGCCCGTACGCACGCGCTGGACGCGCGCTTCGAGCCGGTTCCGACGGGGCTCTCCACGGTCGAGACGTTCGACGTCACCTTCGCCGGATTCGACGGACAGCCGGTCAAGGGCTGGTTCGTCCTGCCCGCCGGCACCTCCCAACCGCTGCCCGTCGTCGTGGAGTTCATCGGGTACGGCGGCGGGCGCGGCCTTCCGCACACCCATCTGCTCTGGGCCTCCGCCGGGTTCGCGCACTTCGTGATGGACACCCGCGGCCAGGGCAGCGGCTGGGCCACCGGCGACACCCCCGACCCGGTGGGCAGCGCGCCCTCGTTCCCCGGCTTCATGACGCGCGGCGTCGAGGATCCGTACACCTACTACTACCGGCGCCTCTTCACCGACGCGGTCCGCGCCGTCGAGGCCGCCCGCTCACATCCCCTGGTGGACGCGAGCCGCACGGCGGTGACGGGCGTCAGCCAGGGCGGCGGGATCACGCTCGCCGTGGCGGGGCTCGTACGGGACCTGGTGGCGGTGGCGGCGGACGTGCCGTTCCTGTGCGACTTCCCGCGTGCGACGACGGTCACGGACCGCACGCCGTACCGCGAGATAGGCAACTACCTCAAGACGCATCGCGGCCGGGTACGCCTGGTCCAGGACACCCTCTCCTACTTCGACGGGGTCCACTTCGCGGCCCGCGCCTCGGCCCCGGCCCTGTTCTCGACGGCCCTGGAGGACCTGACGTGCCCGCCGTCGACGGTGTTCGCGGCCTTCAACGCGTACGCCGGGGACGAGAAGGCGATCGAGGTCTACGACTTCAACGACCACGAGGGCGGCGGCACCTTCCAGCAGGCGGCCCAACTCCGCTGGCTGCCGGGGAGGCTGCGGGGCTGACGCGCGGTCGGTCGAGCCTGCCCGCCCCGGCGGTGAAAGGATCACTGTCGTGGAGAGCACGCGGATATGGAGTGACGGACCGGTCGGCGACGAGGCGGCCGCGAGCGGCGGCCTGCTGCGGCTGCTCGGCGGCGGGTCCGGGGCCGAGGTCGGCGGGGCAGAGCCCGGTATCGAGTCCGGAGAGGCCGAGGCCGGCATCGAGGCCGGAGAAGCCGAGGCCGGTATCGAGTCCGGCGGGGCCGAGTCCGGTACGGAGTCCGGCGGGGCCGAGTCCGGTACGGAGTCCGGCGGGGCCGAGCGGCGGATCGTGACCGGGCCCCTCGTCTGCCGGTACTGCGCCTGGGACCGGTTCGAGGTGACGTCGGACGAGTGCTTCTGCGAGGGCTGCTGCCTGCCGCTCGACGTCCAGGAGGAGGAGGAGGAGGAGGAGTGCGGCGGTGCGGACCCGGTGGTCCTGGAGCTTCGGCCGCCCGCGGCTTTGTCCCCGGGGACGGACATGGACATGGTGACGTGTCCCGCCGGGCACGACCTTTTCCAGGTGGCCGCCGCCTACACGCTCGGCCCGGACGGCCACCTGCGCCGCCTGTCGGTCGCCCTGCGGTGTCCCGTCGACGGCGCGCTGTGCCTGCTCGTCGACGACGCGAGTGTGGCGCCGGGACACGGCCGGTGACCCACCGCTCGGCCCGACTCCTCGGCTCGTCGGTTGCGCGGCGCCTCGTCGAGCGCGCGCCGCGCGCAGGGGCCGGAGCCCGAGCCGTGCAGCGGACTCGGGCTCCGGCGAAGTGCACGGATGTCGTGCACGGGCGTGGTGCCCGCCTCATGGACGGGCCGCACGCTCACTGGTTTCAGTGCCAGTACTTCATGGTCGTACCTCCTCCCCCGTGTCTGGACGCAGGGTGACCTCGAAGCGGTCGAGACCGCGAAGGGTCAGATTGCGCCGGTGTTCTGGTTCCGCGACTGCCCGTGCCTGCGGATAGTCCCTGGCCAGGGCGCCGAGGACCGATCCGGTGAGCCGGATCGCCATGGACGCGCCCAGACAGGCATGGGCCCCGCGGCCGAACCCGAGGTGAGGGTTCGGGGCGCGGTCGAGTCGCAGCTCTGTGGGGTGGGCGAAACGGAGCGGGTCGTGGTTGGCCGCGCCCAGGAAGAGCGTGACCGGATCACCCGCCTTCATCGTGACGCCACCCAGTTCGGTGTCGGTGACGCAGACCCGGGCGTCCGCCTGGACCGGTGCGTCGTACCGGATGAGTTCGTCCACGGCCGTGGCCGGGGTCGCCCGGAACGCTTCGAGCGCGCCGGGGGTGGTGAGGAGGGCGGCCGCCGCGTTGCCGAGGAGCCGGGAGGCGGATTCGTAGCCGGCGTGGAGGACGGCGCGCAGACTGTTGCGCAGAACCGTTTCTGCCACGCCGCTGTCCGCCGCGTGCTCGGCGACGTACGCGATGAGGCCTTCCTTGGGCGGGTCCGCGAGCCAGCCGCCCGCGTACTCCGCGAGCCGGGCGCGGGCCGCGACGGCCGGCTCGTGCTTCTCGGGCCAGAGGCCGGCGTCCATGCCGTCGACGACGGTACGGGACATGGGCACGAACCAGTCGAGCCCGGGGGCCTCGACGCCGAGGAAGGCGGTCACGAAGCGGAGCGCCACCGGCTCGGCGAGCTCCCCGACCAGATCGAAGGAGGGTCGGCGGGCCAACTCCGCGAGCAGATCGGCGATCTGCCCCTCCAGGTCGTCGTGGAGCGCCTGCCGGTCCTGTGCCCGGAAGCCGTCGAGCAACAGGTGCCTGATGGCGGTGTGCTCCGGCGGGTCGAGGGTCTGCACGCTGAGCAGCGGGGCGGGGATCTCCTCCCCGGCGCGCCGCCAGTCGGAGGCGAAACGGTTGCTGTCGGTGAGCACGGCGAGGCAGTCGGCGTGCCGGGTCAGGACCCAGGAACCGAGCAGTTCGTGCCACAGGACGGGAGAGGCCTCCCGCATCCGGACGTACGAGGGGTACGGGTTCCGCAGGATCGACGGACGGGCCAGATCCAGAATCGGGTCCACGGCTGCCGCTTGCTCCACGAAACGTCTCCCCCTGCGCATGGGGCCTGGTTGAGGCCCTGGCTGCTACCGAGTCGAGCTGTACGAGACGCCGGTCACCGGTGGGTTGAACGCCTCGCTGATCTTGTCACCGACAGTTCGCCGGTCCTTCTCCGAACATCAATCCGAGCCGAGCGCCGGTGACGCTACCACGCAACTGGGGTGGCTGGTATGACTACCTGCCAGAGATCTTTCACAAAGCTTCGGGGAGTTACGGAAGATGACCGGTCAAGAGCAGTCAATCATTCACGATGTCCCGGTAAACGTTGCCCAACAGCCCAACCCCTACCCGCTCTTCGAGCGCATCCGTGAGCACGGTGTCGTCCAGCGCGTGCGGCTGAATCCCACTCTTGAAGTCTGGATGGTCACCGGTTACGACGAGGCCGTCGCCGCGCTCACCGACCCTCGGCTCAGCAGTAGTCCCGTCGGGGTGAACGGACTTGAGGAGGAGATGGCCCACCAGGAGCGCACCAACGTCCTGATGGCGAGCATGCTCGTCGCCAACGGCGAGGACCACACCCGGCTGCGCAACCTCGTCTCGAAGGCCTTCACGGCCCGTCGGGTGGAGCAGCTCGCGCCCCGTGTCCAGGCGCACACCGATGCCTTCCTCGACGCCTTCGCGGCACGCGGAACCGCCGATCTGGTCTCCGAGTTCGCACTGCCGCTGCCCATGGCCGTCCTCAGCGAACTCATCGGCATCCCGGCCGAGGGGCAGCCCGACTTCGCCCGTCTCGCGGTCGGTCTGATCATGCCGCCCAACACCCCGGAGCGACTCGCCAAGGGCGCTCGCGCACGGGCCGAACTCACGGAGTTCTTCGAGCCATTGATCGCGCAGCGGAAGGCGGATCCGAAGGACGATCTACTGAGCGCGCTGTGCGCCGCGCAGGCGGAGGAGCGGATCAGCGACCGCGAGCTGACGGCGATGACGATCCTGCTCACGCTCGCCGGACACGAGACGACGGCGAGCCTCATCGCCAACGGCGTCCACGCCCTGCTGCGTCACCCGGACCAGTTCGCCGCGCTCCGCGACGACCCCTCGCTGCTGCCGGGGGCGATCGACGAACTCCTGCGCTACGAGGGCCCGGTGAGCCGTGGCGTCGCCCGCTTCACCACCGACGCGTACGAGATCGGCGGGGTCACCGTCCCGCCGGGCGAGATGATCATCATCGGACTCGCCGCCGCCAACCGCGACCCGGCCCGTTACGACCGTCCCGACATCCTCGACGTGGCACGCCGCGAGGTTCCGCAACAGCTCGCTTTCGGCCATGGTGTGCATTTCTGCCTGGGTGCGCCGCTGGCCCGCGCGGAGGCGAGGATCGCCATCGGTACGCTGCTGCGCCGCTTCCCCGACCTGCGACTCGCCGACCCGGACGCGGATCTGAGCCGGCGCGAGGGCATCCTGCGCGGCATGGCGACCCTGCCCGTGGCCTTCACGCCCGAGGCCTGACCCGTCGTCCCGACGACGGAGAGACGAACGGAGACAGACGGATGACCTCGGCCTCCGGTACGGCGGAGTTCGACGCGATCGCCCCCGGCTACGACGCCTCGCGCGGCGGCACGACCCGGGCCGCCGGCTTCGCCGAGCAGCTCGCGCCGCTGCTCGACCCCGGCCGCCCGGTGCTCGACATCGGCGTGGGCACGGGCATCGTGGCAGCCGAACTGACCGCGCGCGGCCATGTGGTGTACGGGCTCGACCTCTCGACCGGGATGCTGGTCCGCGCCCTGGAACGGCTCGGTCCGCGGGTGGCGGTGGCGGACGCCTGCCGGCTTCCGGTACGGACCGCCTCGGTGAGCCAGGCGGTGTCCACCTGGCTGCTGCACACCGGGCCCGACCACGGCACGGTCTTCGACGAGGTCGCCCGGGTCCTGCGCCCGGGCGGCCGCTACCTGGTGATCCCGGCCGGGGGCACCCGTCCCACGGACGACATCGGGGTCGTGGTGGGCGAGTTGGAGGACCGGCTCGACCCGCTCCGGACCCGTCAGGACGGGCCGTGGACCCTCGCGCCGATCGCCGAGGCGCGGGGGCTCGTCTACCGGGGCGCGGCGTCCGAACGCCCCACGACCTTCCGGGTGTCGCCCCGCGCGATGGCCCGCTCCCTGTCGGGCGGCCTCTTCACCGGCGCCTGGTCGGTCACGGGCGACGCCACCCGCCTGGTGGCGGAGGCCCAGGAGCGGCTCCTCGCACTCCCGGACCCGGACGTTCCCCGCGTCCGGGAGATGGCCGACTTCGTCATGGTGTTCGAGAAGCCCTGAGGCCGCGCGTCGGGGCCGGCGCCGAGGCGGGGGCGCCGGCCCAGGTCGGGCGCGGGTCCCGCGGGCTCGGGTCCTACGAACTCGGGTTCGGGTCCCACGAACTCGGGTTCGGGTCCCACGAGCTCGGGCTCGGGTCCCACGAGCTCGGGCTCGGGTCCCACGAGCTCGGGCTCGGGTCTCGCGAGATCTGGCGCAGGTCCCACAGGTGGCACAAGGTCGCGCCCCGGTCCCGCAGGTCAGTCCCGGGACCGCAGACCGGCCGTCGGTCTCGCCGCTCCACCGCGGCCGCGCAGGGACGTCGCATAGGCGTCGTCCGGGTCGAGGCGGCGCAGTTCCTCGGCGATCAGCTCGGCCGTCGTCCGGACCTTGAGGGCAAGGACCCGGCTGGGCTGACCGGGAATGGAGAGCCGCGCCACCGGCCCCTCGGGCCGGTCGATGCGGATCTCGCCGTCCGCGGTGCCCATGCGGACGGCCGTGACGACGGGCCCGTCGGTGACGACCCGGTCGACGGGGACGCCCAGCCGGACCTCGAACCAGCGGGCGAGGAGTTCGGCGCTCGGGTTCTCCGCCTCGCTCTCGACGGCGGCCGAGGTCACGGTCAGCGGTGCCTGGTCGAGTGCGGCGGCCAGCATCGAGCGCCACGGGGTGAGCCGGGTCCAGGCGAGGTCGGTGTCGCCGGGGGCGTACGAGGCGGCCCGCTTCTCCAGCGCGGCGAGGGGGTCCTCGACCGCGTACATGTCGGTGATGCGGCGCTGGGCGAGTGAGCCCAGCGGGTCGAGGGACGGCACCTCGGGGGCGTCGACGGGCCACCAGACGACGACGGGCGCGTCGGGCAGGAGCAGCGGCAGGACCACCGAGTCGGCGCGGTCGCCGAGTTCGCCGTGGAGCCGGAGCAGTACCGTCTCGCCCGAACCGGCGTCGGTGCCGAGCCGGACCTCGGCGTCGAGGCGGGTCTCGTGGCGCCCGTGGGGCGAGCGGGCGTGGCGCTTGATGACCACCAGGATGCGGGAGGGGTGTTCCCGGGAGGCGTCGTTGGCGGCCTTGACCGCGTCGTAGGCGTTCTCCTCGTCGGTGACGACGACGAGGGTGAGCACGACACCGGCGGCGGGTGTGCCGACGGCCCTGCGGCCTTCCAGGATCGCCTTGTTGATCTTGCTGGAGTTGGTGTCCGTCAGATCGATCTTCATGCGCGGCGACCGTCCCTTCCTCTGCGGCGAGCCTAACCCTCCCGCGCGGCGGACGCGTGCGGGCCCCCGGCTTCAACCGGCTTCACGCGGATTCCGGTCCCGCCTCCTCCGCCGCGGCCTCGGCGGCGGCCTGGTCGTCGGCCCGCCGGTTGACCACGGCCGCGGCGGCGATCGCGGTGCCGAGGAAGGCGGTGATCACCACCCAGGGACGGTCGAGGACATGGTCCGTGGCATGGTCGAGGGAGTACCGGCCGGCGCCGGTGACCCCGATCGCCGCGGCGACGAAGCCCAGGAACGCCGGGTACTCGTAGCCGCCGCCCTGGGCGAAGAATCCGGCCGGGGCGTGGACGGCGACGGCGCCGGTCATCGCCCCGGCGGCCGCGGCTCCGGCGGCCGGGGTGGCGAGGCCGAGGGCGAGCAGGGCGCCGCCGCCCGCCTCGCCGAGACCGGCGGCGATGGCGCTCTCCCGGCCCGGATGGAAGCCCATGGCCTCCATGGCCTTGGTGGTGCCCTCGATGCCGCCGCCGCCGAACCAGCCGAAGAGCTTCTGGGTGCCGTGCGCGGCGAGTACGGCTCCGGTGCCGACCCGCAGCACGAGGAGCCCGAGGTCGCGTCGGTTGGGGTGGCCCATGTGGTTCTCCAGGTGCGGGAGGAGGAAAGGGCGGACTCGTACGCGGTCCACTGTCGTCGCCCTGCCCGGCACCCGCCGCCCGGGACCCCGGGCGAATACTCCGTACGAGTCACCTTTTGCGGCACTTGTCCACGAATGCTTGGGTGAGAGGGCCGTCGCCGTGCCGGGCCCCGCGAGCCGCGACCCGCCACGGCCCGAGGGAAGTGGGTACGCATGACCGCCGAGTCCACCGGGACCGCAGCCCTGCGGGAGAAGGTCCGGGCCCTGATGCCCCGGGCTAAGAGGGACCTCACCGAGCTCGTGGCGATGCGGTCGGTCGCCGACCCTCGCCAGTTCCCGCCGGAGGAGTGCGCGAAGGCCGCCGACTTCCTCGTACGGGCCTTCGCGGAGGCGGGACTCCAGGACATGCGACGGGTGACGACCCCGGACGGCACGGACGCGGTCGTGGGGCACGCGCCGGGCCCCGAGGGGGCGCCCACCGTGCTCCTGTACTGCCACTACGACGTACAGCCGCCGCTGGACGACGCGGCATGGGAGACCCCGCCCTTCGAACTCACCGAGCGCGACGGGCGCTGGTACGGCCGCGGCGCGGCCGACTGCAAGGGCAACATCGCCATGCACCTCACGGCCCTCCGCGCGCTCGGCGGGCCGGACGGCCGGGGCTTCCCCGTGAACATCAAGTTCGTGGCGGAGGGTTCGGAGGAGCAGGGCACCGGCGGCCTGGAGCAACTCGTTCCTCTGCAGCCCGAACTCTTCGCCGCCGACACCCTGCTGATCTGCGACACCGGCAACTTCGCGCGCGGCCTGCCCACCACGACCACCTCGCTGCGCGGGCTCGCCAACGTCGTCGTCACCGTCTCCACCCTCAAGGGAGCGATGCACTCCGGCATGTTCGGCGGCCCCGCGCCCGACGCCCTGGCCGCGCTGATCCGGATCCTCGACAGCCTCCGCGACGAACACGGCAACACCATGGTCAAGGGGCTGAGCGGCGACGGCGACTGGGACGGGGTGGACTACCCGGCCGAACAGTTCCGCGCCGATGTCGGCGTCCTCGACGGGGTGTCCCTCGTCGGTACGGGTTCGGTCGCCGACGAACTCTGGGCGCGGCCCGCCGTCACCGTGCTCGGCATCGACTGCCCGCCGGTGGTGGGTTCCTCGGCCGCCGTGCAGGCGAAGGTGAGCGCCCGGGTCAGCCTGCGGATCCCGCCGGGAGTCGACGCCGACGACGCCCAGCGCGCCCTCGCCGCCCATCTGACCTCGGCCGCCCCGTGGGGCGCCCGGGTGGAGGTGGAGCCGGAGAGCGGCGGCCAGCCGTTCCGGGCGAGGACCGACGGCCCCGCCTACCGGGCCCTGGCGACGGCGCTCCGCGAGGCGTACGGGAAGGACATGGTCCAGTCGGGGCAGGGCGGTTCGATCCCGCTCTGCAACGTGCTCGCCGCCCACTTCCCCACCGCCGAGATCGCCCTGATCGGCGTCGAGGAGCCCGGCTGTCTCATCCACGCGCCCAACGAGAGCGTGGACCCCTCCGAGATCGAGCACATGGCGCTGGCCGAGGCGCTCTTCCTCAGCGGCTACGCCACCCCGCTCTGACCCGCCCCTCCACGGAAGGACGGGAACCGTCCATGCTGCTCGCCGTCGGCGCGGTCGAGATCGTCACGGCGTTCCAGGTGCGCGCCCGCGCCAAGAACCTGCCACCGGGGGCCTGACGGCATCCGCGCCTCCCCACCCCGGCCGCTCGCCCGACCCTCGCCGTCCGCCCGATTCCCGGGCGGGCGGCGAGTGCTGTTGACGCGTGCGCTACATTTTGCCGGTCCTTGACCACCGATCCCCCGTGATCGTGATTTCTCCCGGAGACCGGCACACCATGAGCGACATCGTCAACGGCCTCGGCCGGGCCGGCGCCTACGGCGCCCTCGGCGTGGTCCTGCTGATCCTCGGCATAGTCCTCGTGGATCTGCTGACCCCCGGAAAGCTCCGTCGGCAGATCTGGGAGGACCGCAACCGCAATGCCGCGATCCTGCTGAGCTCGGCGCTCCTGGGCATCGGCGGCATCGTCTTCACCTCGATCTGGACGACGTACGAGAACTTCGGCAAGGGCCTCGTGTCCACGGCCGCGTTCGGCCTGCTCGGCCTGGTGATGATGGCCGTGGCGTTCCTGGTCGTGGACCTGGTCACGCCGGGCAAGCTGGGCGCCACCCTGGTCGACCCCGAGCCGCACCCGGCGGTCTGGGTGACCGCCTCCTGCAACATCGCCGTCTCGGCGATCGTCTCGGCCTCGATCGCCTGAGCCCACCGGGGACGGCCGTGCCCTTCGAGGTTCAGCCCGCCATCGGCTCCGCCTCCAGGAAGCGGCGCCCGCGCGGCCCCTTGTACAGCAGGGCCTCCCAGCCGAGTCGCGTCAGGGCGGGTACGCAGGCGCCGAGGGCCGTCGCCTCCTCCTGAGCCGCTCCCGAGCCTGCCGGGCCCAGCCACTCGACCACGGCCGTTCCCGGCCGGTCCCCCGGCCGGACGCGGTAGCCCGTGGTGATCCGCGCCCCGGAGGCGTCCACGGCCGAGGGCGTGAGGCCGCCCGACTCCAGGGCGAGGGCCACCGCACGGACCGGCTGCCGGCGCTCCCAGTCCGCCGGGACGGCCTTCGGCTCACCGCCGTCCGGGCGGTGGGTCAGCCGTCTGATCTGGAGCAGCCCGTCGAGGGCGGCCCTGACCTCCCTCGACCGCTGCTCGATGTCCGCAGCGGGCACCGGCGGGCCGTCCCCCGTGGCCGCGTCGAACGTGCCGCCGCCCCCGTGGCCCGCCGTCACTGCAGCCGCCGGATGTCACCGCGGACCCGGTAGAAGCCTCCCGCGGCCGTGTGCAGGGCATCGACCACGTACCGCGCGCCGGGCTCCCGGATCGCGCGCGGGAACTGCACGTTCCACGCGGAGTCGTAGCCCTCGGAGACGACCCGGACCCGCGTCCTGCCCGACTCGCTCACACACTCCACGACCACCGATCCGGCCGGCGCGACACTGACCGTGGTGACGGCGCTGACGGTCGTCGCCGGCTCGTACACCGGCATGGCCGCGGCGAGCTTGATGTCCCGCGCGACCGGCACCGTACCGCCCTGGGCGGCCTGGATCGCCGCCTCGCTCGCGTCCACGCACACCAGCGAACCGTCCGTGGTGACCAGGTAGAGGCGCTCGTCGCGGTACTGCATGGAGAGCGCCGAGCCCCCTCCCGTACCGAGCTTCCACAGCCTGGTGCCGTCCTCCGCGAAGCAGTAGACGGAGGAGGCCGAGTCGGCCGCGAAGACGAACCGGCCGCCGGGCGAGGTGGCGCAGGAGTACACGGGGCTGTCGCAGCCGTAGACCGCCTCGACGCGCCCGTCCTTCTTGGCGAGCCGCTGGACCTTCTTGCGGGCCGTGCCCGCGTAGACCGCGGTGTCCTCCTGCCAGCCGAAGAGCACCCCGCCCTCGGTGGCCGTGTGCCACAGCTCGCCGCCGCCGTCCGGCGCGTGGGCGGCGACGCCCCGCGTGTCCCCGTAGTAGACGGCGTCCCCGTCGGCGCGGACCATCCAGGCGTGCTCGCCCTGGCCGCCGCGCGCCCACTGGTGCTCGTCCTCGTGGTCGATGACGGTGAGCCGGCCCGAGCGGTCGGCGACGTGCAGGACGCCCTCGTGGATGTCGAGCCAGAAGATGTCGACGTCGGTGGCGATGTCGTACGCGGCGAAGGGCAGCTTCGACGACAGGTCGTACACCTTGCCGTCGTCACAGCCCGCGTAGATCCAGAAGTCGTCGGCGACCAGGCACTTGACGCCGTCCGGCAGGCTGAACCGGGCCTGCACCTCGCCCGAGCGGTCGAGGGTGAAGACGTCCCCCGCCTGGTTGCCGACCCAGCAGCGCTCCTCGTCGACGTGGATGCCGAAGGCGGCCGACCCGGTCCGGAAGCGCCACAGGACCGGGGCGACGGCGCGCGCGGTGGACGGCGCGGAGGTCACCGCGCGACGCGTCACGGCGCGGGCCGCCCGCTGCCCCCGGACCGCCGGGGCGTATCCCTTGCGGGCCTTCTCCCCTATCTTCTTCGCCGCGGCCGCCTGCGCCTTCGCCGCCGTGGGGAACGTGGAGCTCTGCGTCTGGCCCGCGGTCCCGATCCGGCCGTAACGGACCGACACCGCGAGGTCCTCGACGGTCACTTCGTAGAACTTGTGGGCGCCGCCGTCGTCCTGCGACAGCTCCAGATAGGTCGTCGTCGTCATGGTGAAAACGGTAGGGGCACCCACTGACAACGGCCCCCGGTGAAGCCTTGACCAAGGGACCTAAGCCCCTGACATTCAGGACGTTCGTCGCGGCATTCCGGACATACACCCCTGTGACGATGGCTCCTGAAGATCATCCGACGTGCCGTCACCTCAGGAACGGCCGGAAGGGCCTCATGACCGAGTACCAGAAGCGGCCCCTGCCCGTCCGTGCGCGCCGACCCGCGGACGGCATACCGATGGACGACCTCTTCAGGTCGGCCCCCACCCGGCAACGGACCACGGCCCTGCCGAGGACCACGGTTCCGACGAAGGGTCGGACCGAACCCGGACCCGGACCCGGGCCCGACCCCGCAGGCCGCTCGGAGGCCTCGGCGCCGTCAGCTCCCTCCAGGGCTTCGGAGGCGGCCTCCACCCCACTTCCCCGCCGCCCCCCACCCGTCGACCCCGGCATCGAGGAACGCCCCGGACCGGCCGTCCCCGGCTGGGTGGCCGTCCTGACCGGGCTCACGGCGCTCACCGGCATGGCCACCACCCTCGGACGGGCCCGACCGCTCGGCGACGTCGAACTGCTCCCCCGGGAATGGGCCGCCGTCGCGAGCTGCGTCGTCGTCGCCGTCGTCTCGTTCGGCGGCCTGACCCGTGGGCGGACCGGCTCCGCCTGGGTGCTCTCGCTCTTCGGCCGCTACCGGGGCAGCGTCCGCCGCACCGGGCTCGTCTGGATCAGCCCCGTCGTGCTCCGCCGCCGGATCGACGTACGCCTGCGGCACTGGCGCAGTGAACCGATCGCCGTCGTCGACGCCGAGGGTTCGGCGCTGCGTGTCGTGGTCCTGGTCGTGTGGTCGGTACGGGACACGGCGCGCGCGCTGTTCTCCGTCGACGACCATCTCGGCTATCTGCGCGCGCAGGTGGAGGCCGCCGTCGCACGGGTGCTCTCGCAGCTGCCCGCAGACGCCTTCCGGGGCGACACACCGACCCTGCGCGACGCCGAGGCGGTCGGCGACGCGCTCACGCGCATGCTCGCCGCCGAGTGCCGGCCGGTCGGCGTCGCCGTCTTCTCCGCACAGCCGACCCGGATCGAGTACGCCCCCGAGGTCGCCCCCGCCATGCACCGCCGGCAGATCGCCGTCCTGGACGCCAAGCACCGGGACTCCGTCCTCACCGGCGTGATCGACGCCGTGGACGACACCGTGACCCGGCTGACCGCGCGAGGACTCGTCGACCTCGACGACTACGAACGCCAGGCCCTGGTCAAGGACTTGACCGTCGCCTTCTGCACCCGGAGCGGCAGCCCGGCCGACCCCCGTCAGGAATGAAGAGGAACGTGGGTTCCGGAACGCGGCCGGCGAATGGCGCTGGACCAGCCGTGCCACGACGTACCGGCAGCACATCGCGCGGTCGGGGGCGACCGGACGGGTGACGGGTCCGCATCTGCACTTCGAGGTGCGGACCACGCCGTACTGCGGTTCGGGCATCGACCCGCTGGGCTGCCTACGGGGCCACGGCGTGCCCGTGTAGCGGCCCATGAGTCGGCCGGTCGGCCCAGGAGTCAGGCCGGTCGGGCGGTCGGATCGGTCGGGGCGGTCGGGGCGGTCGGTCAGGCCTCGACCGGGTCCGACGCCGGGTCCGACGCCGGATCTGGCAGCGGGTCCGGCGACACCAGGCCCGACACCCGCTCCGGCACCGCCGCTTGGGGGTTCTCCCTGATCGTGATCCGGCCCTTGCGGATCGTGGCGAGGCGGGGCGCCCGGCGGGCGATCGCACTGTCGTGGGTGACCATGACGAAGGTCAACCCGTGTTCCTTCCACAGCCCTTCGAGCAGCTCGACGATCTCGTCGCGCATCGACTCGTCGAGGTTTCCGGTGGGTTCGTCGGCGAGCAGCACCTTCGGGCGCTTCACGAGCGCGCGGGCGATCGCCACCCGTTGCTGCTGACCGCCGGAGAGCTCGGACGGGAGGTGCCCGCTGCGTTCGCCGAGCCCGACCGACTCCAGGGCCTCGGCGGCCCGGCTCCGCCGCTCGGCGGGCTTGACGCCGAGCGGGACGAGCGCGGTCTCCACGTTCTCCTGGGCGGTGAGCGTGGGGATGAGGTTGAAGCTCTGGAAGACGAAGCCGATGTTCTGGCCGCGGACCGCGGTCAGCTTGCGCTCGGGGAGCGCGGCGAGGTCGGTTCCGTCGAGCAGGACCTGGCCCGAGGTGGGGCGGTCGAGACCGCCGAGCATCTGGAGAAGCGTCGACTTGCCGCCGCCCGTGGGCCCTTGGATGACCAGCCGGTCGCCCTGGGCGAGCGTGAGGTCGACCCCGGCGAGCGCGTCGACTCTCTCCTGCCCCCGCCGGTACTGCTTGGTGACGCCGATGAGTTCGTACATGGTCCAACTCCTTTGGAACGTAGGTGGGTTCGGGCGCTGCTACTCGACGCGGCGCAACGCGTCGGCGGGGCGCAGCCGCGAGGCGCGCCAGGCGCCGAAGGCTCCCGCGACGAGGCCGCCGCCGAGGGCGAGGAGGACGGCGAGACCCACCGTGGTGACGCTGACCGGGGCGGTGAGGGCGATGTCGACGGTCTTTCCGGCGGCCGTGGCGGCGGGGCCGCCGCCGAAGGCCATGCCGCCACGGCCACCACCACCGCCGCCGAACATGCCGCCGGTGGAGCCGAGTTCGGCGGTCAGCGTCGGGCTGACGGCGGTGACCGCGTACGCGCCGGCCAGGCCGATCGCGATGCCGAGGACGCCGCCGATGAAGCCGTTGACGAGGGCCTCGCCGACCACCTGACGGGTGACGCGGCCGCTCTTCCAGCCGAGCGCCTTGAGCGTGCCGAACTCACGGACCCGGCGGGTGACCGCGGAGGAGGTGAGGAGACCCGCGACGAGGACGGCGGCGAGCAGCACGGCGTACGAGAGCCACTTGCCCACGTTCGAGGCGAGGTTGGCGGCGGTGTCGAGCGAGCCGGAGACCGTCTGGGCCAGGTCGGCGGAGGTGGTGACGGTGGTGCCGGTGACGTTCTTCTGGATGGCGGTCTTGACCGCGTCGATCCGCGTCGAGTCGGTCGCCTTCACGTAGATCGTGGTGATCTTGGCCGCGGAGGCCGACAGCGTCTGCGCCTGCTTCAGTGGCAGATAGACCTGGGCGGCGGCCTGCCCGCGGTCGGCGGTCGCGATGCCGATGATCTCGAACTTGACGTTCTTCACGGTCAGTTCGTCACCGACGGCGAGGTCCTTCTCCTGGGCGTAGGCGCTGTCGACGACAGCCACCTTGGCGTCCGTCTCGGAGGTCTTGAAGGTACGGCCCTGGGAGACGGTGGAGGTGGTGAGGGGGCCGAGGTCGGGGGCCGTGACGTCGGTGCCGTAGAGCGTGAAGGAGTCGACGTCGAAGGCCGCGCCGCCGCCGGTGACGGTGTCACCGGGGCCGGAGCCGCCACCGGAGCCGCCACCGTTGCCACCGCCGGTCTCGGCGCCCGGCTGCCCCGGCTGCCCCGGCTGGGTCTGGCCGCGCTGGATCCGGCCCCGCGCGAACTCCCCGTTGATCTTCAGGTTGACGAGGCTGAGTCCGCCCACCGCACGGTCGACACCGGGCTGTCCGGCGACCGTGGCGACGGTGGAGTCCGCGAGGGTCTGGAAGCCCTGGACCATCAGCCGGTCGCTGCTCTGCTCCTCGCCCTCGTCCTTGCCCTGGAACTCGAACCGGGGGCGCTGCGGCTGCGCACCGTCCGCGGGCCGTTCCTGTGCCTTGGTCACCGTCAGATCCGTACCGAGGCCGTACAGGGACTCGAGGACCTTGCCCTGGGCCTGGTTCATGCCGGAGGACACGGAGTTGACGACGATGACCAACGCGATCCCGAGCGCGAGCCCGGAGGCGACGACGAGCGCCGCCTTTCTGCGGCGGCGCAGTTCGCGCCGGAGGTAGGTGAAGAACATGGGCGTGAAGCTAGGGGCGGCGCGTGATGGCGGGATAAGGCCGGCGTGAGAGCGGGATGAGAGTGAGCGGTCTCCTGTACGCGCGGGTCCCGGCGATGGCAGGGTCGGTGCCATGTCGAGCAGCGCCGAAGTGACGCGAATGGGCCCGGTGACGGCACTCCTGGACGCCTCCGGGCTGTTCTTCAGGTCGGCGCGGGACGCCTTCCCCGGGGCGGTCGCGGCGGACTGGGCGGCCGCCGCGGCCCTCGACCCCGGTGCGGTCGGGCCCGACGGCGCGTGGCGGCTGGACTTCCGCTGCTTCGCCGTCGCCGACCCGGACGGTTCGGGCTGGACGCTGATCGACGCGGGCGTGGGACCGGCCGAGGGTCCCGGGGCGCCCTGGTGCCCCGTGCCCGGCCGGCTGCCGGACGTCCTCGCGCGGGCCGGCATCGAGCGGGCGGACGTCCACACCGTCGTTCTGACGCATCTGCACGAGGACCACACCGGCTGGGCCGCCGACGCCGCCGGCCGGCCGTTCTTCCCGGACGCCAGGTACATCGTCCAGCGCGCGGAGACGGCCGCTCTCGACCGCCTCGACCCGGTGTGGGACTGGGTGGTGGAACCGCTCCGCACCGCAGGGCAGCTGCACGAGGTCGACGGCAGGCACCGACTGCGCCCGGGTGTCACGCTGTTGCCCACCCCCGGGCACACCCCCGGCCACCAGTCCGTCCTGGTCGAACGGCCCGACGGCCGGGACGTCCTGGTCACCGGCGATCTCCTCGTACACGCCGTGCAGCTCGCCGCGCCGGCCGTGGCCTACGCCCACGAGCGCGACCCCGCGACCGCCCGGGCCTCCCGGGAGGAGCTGCTCGCGCGCGCCGCCGACAGCGGGGCGGTCCTCGCGACGGCCCACCTGACCCGGCCGTTCGTCGAAGTACCGGGGCCCTCCGCGGGGTTGTGACCCCACGGACGGCCCTCCATCAGGTCCCCGCTCCCGTCCCCGCGGACGGGCCCTCCATCAGGTCCCCGTTCCCGTTCCCGTTCCCATCCCCGTCACCGTGGCGTACGCCAGGGGGTCGGCCAGGACGTCGTGGAGGACCAGGGCCGCCGCTCCCCGGGAGGCGTCGGTGGCGGCGGAGGCGGCACGGAGGCGGCCCGCGTCCGGGGTCCACAGGCCGGAGACGGCGCGACCGGAGAGCTCTTCGGCCAGGGCGGGGACGAGCCACGGCATCAGCTGCGGGTAGATGCCGCCGAGGACGACCGCCTCGGGGTCGAGGAGGTTCACCGCGCCCGACAGGGCGCGCCCGAGCATCCTGCCCGCCTCGGCGAGCGCGGCGAGGGCCTGTGGGTCCCCCGCCCCGGCGCGGTCCGCCAGTTCGGGGACGCCGGCGGCACCCGCCGCTCCGAGGAGCGCGGCCTGGCCCGCGTACTGCTCCAGGCACCCTCGTGAGCCGCAGCGGCAGCGCGGGCCCTCGGCGTCGACGACCAGGTGGCCGATCTCGCCGGCGAAGCCGTGGGCGCCGCGCAGGAGTTCGCCGTGGACGACGATCGCGCCGCCCACGCCGATCTCGCCCGTCAGGTGCAGAAAGGTGCGGAGGTCGCCGAGCGTGCCGAACCACAGCTCGGCGAGGGCCGCCATGTTGGCCTCGTTGTCGGAGGTCAGGGGGAGGCCCGCGGTGCCGGGGCGCAGCGCGGTGAGGGCCTCGCCGAAGAGGCGCTCGGCGTCGACCTCGTACCAGCCGAGGTTGGGTGCCTGCCGGACGGCTCCGCCGGAGACGAGGCCCGGCAGGGCGAGTCCCGCGCCCGCCGGGGCGAGGCCTCGCCCGGCGGCCGTGTCGAGGACGTCGGCGGCGATACGGGCGGCGCGGGCCAGCACGCCGGGGGCACCGGCGGTCCGGTTGTCGAGGCGCTCGGTGCGGCGGACGCGGTCGGTGCCGGTGAGGTCGACGACGCAGACCGTCACGTAGTCGACGTTGATCTCGACGCCGAGTCCGGCGGGACCGGTGTCCGCGGGTTTCAGGACGGTGCCCGGCCGTCCCGCCTGCCCGCTGAACGTCTTGCCCGATTCGACGAGGAAGCCCAGTTCGAGGAGCTGCTCGACGAGGGAGGAGACGGCGGGCCTGGTGAGTCCGACGCGGGCGGCGACCGCCGCCCGGGTGGTCTCGCCCGCGTCGTGGACGGTCCGCAGGACGAGACTCAGGTTGTGCCGGCGCACGCCCGACTTGTCGGCCTTGGGTTCCGTGGGCTGGTTCATGGTGAGCGCGAGCCTAGCCGCCCCGTTCGTTCACCCGAAAACGGCTCCGCCGCCGGAGATCTGCACCTCCTGCCCCAAACAGTTCAATGACCGAACTCTTCTGCGCTAGGGTCATGGCCATGACGCTTCCGCGCGACTACCGCGGTCAGACCTGTGCGCTCGCCCGCTCCATGGAGGTCGTCGGCGAGCGCTGGACGCTGCTGATCCTGCGGGACGCCTTCTACGGGGTCCGCAGGTTCGGGGAGTTCGCCGCGCACCTGGGCGTGCCCCGCGCCGTGCTCACCGACCGGCTCACCACCCTCACCGAGGCCGGCGTCCTGGAGCGCCGCCCCGAGACGGGCACGGGCCGCCGCGAGGTGTACGGGCTCACGCCCAAGGGGGTCGCCCTCTGGCCTGCGGTCCGCGCGCTCACCGCCTGGGGCGAGCAGTTCCACCCGGCGGACGGCGGCCCGCGCCGCGTCTTCCTGCACGCCGGGGACGAGGCCCCGCTCGACGCGGACGGGGGCTGTACGGGCTGCGGCACGGCCGTGCCCGTCGCGGACGTCGTGGTCGCCCCGGGCCCGGGGCTCGCACCTGTCACTCCGGACGACGACCCGGTGACGGCCGCGCTCGCCCGGCCCCACCGGCTGCTCCGGCCCCTGCTCCGCCCCCCGCTCACTTCCGCGCCCTCGGGGCGCCCCACGAGAGGTCCACAACGATGAAGATCCTGGTCGTCGGCGCCGGTGCCACCGGTGGCTACTTCGGCGCCCTGCTCGCCCGCGCCGGACAGGACGTCACCTTCCTGGTCCGCCCGGCCCGGGCGGCGGCGCTGCGCGAGCGCGGGCTTCGGGTGGTGGGCCGGGACGAGGAGTGGGTCCTCGCGCCCCGCCTCGTGACGGCCGACGCGCTCGACACCCCGTACGACCTCGTGCTCCTGTCGGTGAAGTCCACCGGTCTCGATCAGGCGGTCGAGGACATAGCGCCGGCCGTCGGACCCGACACGGCCGTCGTGCCGCTCCTCAACGGTCTCGCGCACATCGACGCCCTCAACGCCCGCTTCGGGACCTCGGTCGTCCTCGGCGGCGTGGCCAAGGTGGTGACCACGCTCGACGAGAGCGGTGACATCCGGCGCCTCGCCCCGCTGGCCCATCTGACCCTCGGCGAGCAGGACGGCACGCGCTCCGCGCGCGCGGCGAAGTTCCGGGCGGTGCTCGAAGAGGCGGGCATCGCCTCGCCGGAACCGGAGCACGTGGTCACGGCGATGTGGCACAAGTGGGTGTTCATCACGACCTTCGGCGCCGTGACCAGCCTGATGCGGGGCACGGTCGGCGACGTCCACGACGCGCCCGGCGGTCCCGCCCTCGCCCCGGCGCTGCTCGACGAGGCGTCCGCGGTCGCCGCCTCGGCCGGACACCCCGTACCGGAGGCGGAGCGGGCGGCGACGCTCGCCGTGGTGGCCGCGTCGGGGTCGCCGATGGTGCCGTCCCTCTACCGCGACCTGACGGCGGGCCGCCCGACCGAGGTCGAGCACCTCTTCGGCGACCTCACCACCCGCGCGCGTGCCCTGGGCGTGGCGACCCCGCTCCTGGACCTGGCGACGCTGCACCTGCGGGTGCACCAGCGGCGCGTCACGGCGGGGGCGGGCGGCGGAGCCTGAGGGAGAGGAGCGGGTCGGCCGGGGGCGGGGGCCGGCGACGGACATCATCGCCGCCAGACCAAGGGCCGGGCGCCGGGCGCCGGGCGCCGTCACCGCCAGGCCGGACGCCGGGCGCCGTCACCGCCAGGCCGGACGCCGGGCGCCGTCACCGCCAGGCCGGACGCCGGACGCCGTCACCGCCAGGCCGGACGCCGGACGCCGTCACCGCCAGGCCGGACGCCGGACGCCGTCACCGCCGACCGGTCGGCCGGGGGTCGGCCTCAACAGGACGCCCACGGGCGGCAGTTCGGGGCACTCGCTCTCTTCCCGGCGGAGGCGCCGAGTTGGACTCTCGTGCCACTTCTTGGATCCTCGGCGAAGTCCGTGGCACGCTTCCGGCCGGCTCACGATCATGAGGTCATGAACGTCGACACCTCACTCCCCCTCGGCCTCGACTGGGTGACCGCCCCCGCCTCGTGGTCCCTCGCCGGCGGCGTCCTCACCGTCACGGCCGCCCCGCGCACGGACGCCTTCACGGACCCGGTCGGCGGGGCGGCCCGGCGTGACGCCGCCGTGGCCCTGACCACTCCCCCGGACGGCGACTGGCAGCTCTCGGCGCGCCTTCGCGTCGGCTTCCGGTCGGCATGGGACGCGGGGGCCCTGTTCATCCGCTCCGACGACGACCACTGGGCCAAGCTCAACTTCGAGCAGGCGCCCGACGGAACTCCCAGCGTCTACTCCGTCGTGACCCGCGGCCGGTCCGACGACGCGCTCGCGGGCCCGGTCGCGGGAGAAGCGCTGTGGCTGCGCGTCAGCCGGATCGGCGAGGGCTTCGCCTTCCACGTCTCGGACGACGGCGAGTTCTGGCGCCTGGTACGGCAGTTCGCCCTGGACGGCCCCGGTCCCGTACGGGCGGGTATCGAGGTCCAGTCACCCGTCGGCGAGGGATGCCGCGTCGACTTCGACGACATCCGTCTCACCCCGACCACCTTGGCCCACCTCTTCGACGGTCGATGACAGCAACGCCGGCGTCGCGGCCGACAGGACCCCCGCGATGCGGTTCCAGGTCTCCTCGTCGCGGCCGACCGCGGGCAGGATCTCGCCCGTGCCCGTGCCCCAGGCCGTCGTCAGGGCCACCGGGTCCGCACCCGTCACCGCGGCCGCGGCGAGGGCCGCGGCGCCGAGGGCGACGAGTTCTTCGGCGGCCGGGACGACCAGGGGGCGGCCGGAGAGCCGGCGGACGGTCTCGGTCCAGGCCCGGCCGCGCGCCCCGCCGCCGATGAGGCGCAGCGGCCGGTCCCGTACGCCGGGGTCGGCCGGGTCGAGGCCGCAGGCGGCGAGGAGGTGGTCGAGGGCGCGCAGCACCGTGAAGGCCGCGCCCTCGTAGGCGGCGCCGAGGATCGACCGCGGGTCCGTGCCGTGCCGCAGGCCGGTGACCAGGCCGGCCGCGTGGGGCAGGTCGGGGGTGCGTTCGCCGTCGAGGTACGGCAGGACGACGACTCCGCCGCCTCCGTCTCCGCCCGGTGACGCGTCCTCGCGGTCCAGGCCCAGGAGCGTGGCGAACCGGTCCACGGCGAGCGTGCAGTTGAGGGTGCAGCCGAGGGGGAGGTATGTCCCGTCGGTGGCGGCGAACCCCGCGAGGCCCGGGTCCGCCGGGCGCGCGCGGGTCGCGGCGAAGACCGTGCCCGAGGTGCCGAGGCTGACGACCGGGTGGTCGAGGAGACCGGCACCGCCGAGGCCGAGGCCGACCGCGGCGGCCATGTTGTCGCCGGTCCCGGCGGCGACGACGACGGTACGGGGCAGCCCGAGGGCCTCGGCGGCGGCCGCGGTCAGGGTGCCCACGCGGGTGGCGCCGCCGGGGGCGACGGCGGGCAGCAGGGCCGGGTCGAGACCGATGAGGTCCAGGATCTCGGGGTCGTACGCACCGGAGCCGCCCGCACCGGTGACCTCGTCCGCGGCTCCCTTCCCGTCCCCGCCGTCTTGGGCGCCCTCACCCCTCCCGTACCAGCACGTCCCCGAAGCGTCCCCCGGGTCGGTCACCGCGATTCCGGTGAGCCGCTCCGTGAGGTGGTCGTGCGGGAGGCGGACCCCCGTGACGGCCTCCGCGTGGCGGGGTTCGTGCTCGCGCAGCCACTGCCACTTCGCGGCGGTCATGGAGGCGACGGGCACCGACCCCGTGCGGTTCAGCCAGGCGGCGGGGCCGCCCAGGCGGGCGGCGAGGGCGGCGGCCTGCGGGGCGGAGCGGGTGTCGTTCCAGAGCAGTGCGGGCCGCAGGGGGCGGCCGTCGGCGCCGAGGGTGACGAGACCGTGCTGCTGTCCGGCGACGGCGATGCCGGTGACGGCTGCGGCCGGGACGCCCGCGTCCCGTACCGCCGCGCGGACCGCTGCGACAAGGGCGGTCCACCACTCCTCGGGGTCGCTCTCGCGCGCGCCGGCGGAGCCGGTGACGGTGTGCGGGGCGCGGCCGACGGCGAGGAGCTCGCCGGTGTCGGCATCGACGGCCGCGGCCTTGGTGGACTGCGTGGAACTGTCCACGCCGATCACGACGGAGCGCCTCGTGGGCACGTCCTCACCTCTTCCTGTAGTGCGTCACCGTAGGTCGTCACCGGGGCCGATTCGTGGCGGGGACTGGCGCCCCGGTGTGTCCGTCCCGTATTAGTTATCTCAGAAAACAAATCCCGAGAGCAAGAGAGGGACACACCATGCCGGAGCTCTTCTCCCCCACCCCCGAGGACCGCTTCACCTTCGGCCTGTGGACCGTCGGCTGGCAGGGCCGCGACCCGTTCGGCGATGCCACCCGCCCGGCCCTCGACCCCGTCGAGACGGTCGAGCGGCTCGCCGCCCTCGGCGCGTACGGCGTCACCTTCCACGACGACGACCTGATCCCCTTCGGCGCCCCGGACACCGAGCGCGACGCGATCGTCAAGCGCTTCCGGGCCGCCCTCGACCGCACCGGACTCGCGGTGCCGATGGCCACGACGAACCTCTTCACCCACCCCGTCTTCAAGGACGGCGGCTTCACCGCCAACGACCGGGACGTGCGCCGCTTCGCCCTGCGCAAGACCCTCCGCAACATCGACCTGGCCGTCGAGCTCGGAGCCACCACCTACGTCGCCTGGGGCGGCCGCGAGGGCGCCGAGTCCGGCGCCGCGAAGGACGTCCAGGTCGCGCTCGACCGCATGAAGGAGGCCTTCGACCTGCTCGGCCAGTACGTCACCGAGCAGGGCTACGACCTGCGCTTCGCCATCGAGCCCAAGCCGAACGAGCCGCGCGGCGACATCCTGCTCCCCACCATCGGGCACGCCCTGGCCTTCATCGAGCGCCTGGAGCGCCCCGAACTCGTGGGCGTGAACCCGGAGACGGGCCACGAGCAGATGGCCGGACTCAACTTCCCGCACGGCATCGCGCAGGCGCTCTGGGCGGGCAAGCTCTTCCACATCGACCTGAACGGTCAGTCCGGCATCAAGTACGACCAGGACTTCCGCTTCGGGGCGGGCGACCTGCGCCAGGCGTTCTGGCTGGTGGACCTGCTCGAGACGGCCGGGTACGAGGGCCCGCGCCACTTCGACTTCAAGCCGGTGCGGACGGACGGCTCCGACGGGGTGTGGGAGTCCGCGAAGAACTGCATGCGCAACTACCTGATCCTCAAGGAGCGCACGGCGGCCTTCCGCGCCGACCCGGACGTCCAGCAGGCCCTGGCCGCCTCCCGCCTGCCCGAACTCGCCGTCCCCACGGCCGCCGACGGCCTCGCGGGGCTGCTCGCCGACCCCACGGCGTACGAGACCTTCGACCCGGACGCGGCGGCCGCCCGCTCCATGGCCTTCGAGCACCTCGACCAGCTGGCCCTGGAGCACCTGCTCGGCGTCCGCTGACGCCCGCACTCCGGGGAGGTCAGTGCCCGGCGAGTGTCGAGCGGCGGACGACCAGTTCCGGCTGGAGCACCACGTGTTCGTGCCGGTGGTCGGCCGCCCGCTCGCCGGTCTCGTCCAGGAGCAGCTCGGCGGCCTTGGCCCCGAGCGTCAGCGCCGGCTGGCGCACCGACGTCAGGGGTACGGTCGCGGCCGCGGCGAACTCGATGTCGTCGTAGCCGACGATGGCCATGTCCTCCGGGACCCGGACCCCCGCCGCGTACAGCGACTGGAGCACCCCGAGCGCCAGCAGGTCGTTGGCGCAGAAGACGGCCGTCGGGCGGTCGGCGAGGCCGAGCAGGCGGGCCCCCGCGTCGCGTCCCGAGGCCACGTCGAGCCGCTCGGCGGGGAGTTCCCGGAGGGCCGACGCGGGCAGTCCGGCCTCGGCGAGCGCGAGCAGCGCGCCCTCGCGCCGGTCGCGGATCTGCTGGAGGTGGGAGGGGCCGCTGACGTACGCGAAGGAGCGGTGTCCCGTCGCGGTGAGGTGCCGGATCGCCAGCGAGCCGCCGACGACGTCGTCGACGGAGACGGAGCAGCCGGTGTCGTCGCCCGCCACCCGGTCGACGAGCACGGACGCGATGCCGTGGCGGCGGAAATCGCGCAGGTTCGCGCCGCTGGGGTCGGCGGGGGTGACCAGGACGCCCCGGACGCGCTGCTCGGCGAAGAGGGAGAGGTAGTCGGCCTCGTCCCGGGCGTTCTGGTCGCTGTTGCAGACCATGACGCCCAGACCGGCCGCCCGCGCGGTGCGCTCGGCGCCCCGGGCGATGTCGACGAAGAAGGGGTTGCCCATGTCGAGGACGAGCAGCGCCATGATCCGGCTGCGGCCGGCCCGCAGCTGGCGGGCGGACTCACTGCGCACGTAACCGAGGCGGGCGATGACCCGCCGTACGTGTTCGAGCGTCGCGGGCGAGACCCGGTCCGGCTGGTTGATCACGTTCGAGACGGTGCCGACGGAGACTCCCGCCTCGCGTGCCACGTCCTTGATGCCGACGTTCCCGACCGTCCGCGCGGTGTCCGTCATCCGTCCCACCTGGTCCGTCCTGCCCCTACCGCCCCGTCCGGGCGAGGTCCCGCCCCGGTTTTCATCCTATGCGGCCCCTCCGGGCCGGATCGTCGCCGCGAAGTCCTCCCGCATCCCGGCTCCCACCGCCTCACGCGAGGTGGAACACCTCCGTCAGCGGGCGCATGGCGGCGTCGGGTGCCTGCCCTTCGAGCTCCTCGAAGAACTCCGCCATCTCCGCCTGCCAGCGGGCGTTGACCCCGGTCGACTCCATCGCGGCGCGCGCCCGGTCGAAGTCCGGTGTCTCCAGGTAGCCGACGAGCAGCCCGTCCTCGCGGAGGAAGAGGGAGTAGTTGTGCCAGCCGGCCGCGGAGAGCGCCGTGCGCATGTCGGCCCAGACGTCCGCGTGGCGCGCCCGGTACTCGTCCACCCGCTCGGCCCTGACCTTGAGCAGGAAACAGACCCGCCGCATCGCCGCCATCGGCTCCCCCTGATCGACTGAAATGTTTCACTGCGCCGTGCTCGGACGCTAGGGCGCCGATCGGAGCAGCGTCAAGAGCCTTGACCGCTTCCTGCTCGGTGACTAGCTTCGCCGATGGACTGAATCGATTCATTAGATCGAGGTGGACATGCCCGACATCGCTGCCGTGAAGGCCGCACTCGCCGCCCAGCGGATCGAAACGCCCTCCTGGGGCTACGGCAACTCCGGGACCCGCTTCAAGGTGTTCACGCAGCCGGGCGTGCCCCGCACCCCGTACGAGAAGCTCGACGACGCGGCGCAGGTCCACGCGTACACCGGCATCACCCCCAAGGTGTCCCTGCACATCCCCTGGGACCGGGTCGACGACTGGGCCGGTCTCGCCGCGTACGCGAAGGAGCGCGGGGTCGAACTCGGCGCGATCAACTCCAACACCTTCCAGGACGACGCCTACCGGCTGGGGAGCGTCTGCCATCCCGACCCGGCCGTACGCCGCAGGGCCGTGGACCACCTCCTCGCCTGCGTCGACATCATGGACGCGACCGGTTCGGCG
The DNA here is from genome assembly GCF_014451325.2 of Streptomyces sp. CB02980. Taxonomy (GTDB): domain Bacteria; phylum Actinomycetota; class Actinomycetes; order Streptomycetales; family Streptomycetaceae; genus Streptomyces. The sequence continues at coordinate 535,529 of NZ_JACSCH020000002.1, forward strand.
GACCTGAAGCTCTGGTTCGCGGACGGCACCAACTACCCCGGCCAGGACGACATCTCCGCCCGGCAGGAGCGGCTCGCGGAGTGCCTCGCCGAGGTGTACGGGCGGCTCGGCGAGGGACAGCGGCTGCTCCTGGAGTACAAGCTCTTCGAGCCCGCCTTCTACGCCACCGACGTGCCGGACTGGGGAACCGCGTACGCCCACTGCCTCGCGCTCGGCCCACGGGCGCGGGTCGTCGTGGACACCGGCCACCACGCTCCGGGCACCAACATCGAGTTCATCGTCGCCCTGCTGCTGCGGGAGGGACGCCTCGGAGGGTTCGACTTCAACTCGCGCTTCTACGCCGACGACGACCTGATGGCCGGGGCCGCCGACCCCTTCCAGCTCTTCCGGATCATGCACGAGGTCGTCCGCAACGGCGGCCTGGCGCCGGCGGCGGACATCGCCTTCATGCTCGACCAGTGCCACAACATCGAGGCGAAGGTCCCCGCCGTCATCCGGTCGGTCATGAACGTGCAGGAGGCCACCGCCAAGGCGCTGCTCGTCGACGCCGACGCCCTCGACGCCGCCCAGCGGGACGGTGACGTGCTGGCCGCCAACTCCGTCCTGATGGACGCCTACGCCACCGACGTACGGCCCCTGCTGCGCGGGCTGCGCGAGGAGCGGGGGCTCGACCCGGATCCGGTCGGCGCCTACCTCCGCTCCGGACGGCAGGAACGGATCGCCGCCGAACGCGTGGGCGGCGAACAGGCCGGCTGGGGCGCGTAGCCCGGCCCTTGAGCGGGTGACCGACGCGCCGGCCCCTCGCGCGACTCTCCGACCGTCCCGCAGCCCCGCCACGCCCAAAGCCCCGCCCCACCTTCCCCCGCCCCGCCCCACCCCACCTTCCCCCGCCCCGCCCCGAAGGACGTTCCTCATGGCCTCGACCAGCCCTCCCCAAGTCGCCGACCTCCTCGCCCGCGCCCACCGGCTCGGCTCCGATCCGCGCACCACCAACTACGCGGGCGGCAACGCCTCCGCCAAGGGCGCCGTCACCGACCCCGTGACCGGGACCCCGACCACCCTCCTGTGGGTCAAGGGCTCCGGCGGCGACCTGGGCACGCTCACCGAGGACGGGCTCGCGGTGCTCCGCCTCGACCGGCTGCGCGCCCTCGCCGAGGCGTACCCGGGGGTCGGGCGCGAGGACGAGATGGTCGCCGCCCTCGACCACTGCCTGTACGGGAAGGGCGGCGCGGCCCCGTCGATCGACACCGCCATGCACGGTCTGGTGGACGCGGCCCATGTCGACCACCTCCACCCCGACGCGGGCATCGCGCTCGCCTGCGCGGCCGACGGCGAGAGACTGACGGCCGAGTGCTTCGGCGACGCGGTGGTCTGGGTGCCGTGGCGCCGACCCGGTTTCCAGCTGGGCCTGGACATCGCGGCGGTCAAGGAGGCCCATCCGCGGGCGATCGGCTGCGTCCTCGGCGGTCACGGCATCACCGCGTGGGGCGACACCTCGGAGGAGTGCGAGCGGCGTTCCCTGCACATCGTCCGTACCGCCGAGGCCTTCCTCGCCGAGCGGGGCGGACCGGAGCCGTTCGGGCCGGTGGTCGAGGGCTTCGGCCCGCTCCCCGAGGCCGAGCGGCGGGAGCGCGCCGCCGCCCTCGCCCCGTACGTCCGGGGGCTGGCCTCCCAGGACAACCCGCAGGTCGGGCACTTCACCGACGCGGACACGGTGCTCGACTTCCTGGCGCGCGCGGAGCACCCGCGGCTCGCGGCCCTGGGAACCTCCTGCCCCGACCACTTCCTGCGGACGAAGGTCCGGCCGCTCGTCCTGGACCTGCCGGCCGACGCGCCGCTCGACCGGGCGGTCGCGCGACTGCGGGAGCTGCACACGGCGTACCGCGAGGAGTACGCCGCCTACTACGCCCGGCACGCCACCGAGGACTCCCCGGCGATGCGGGGCGCCGACCCGGCGATCGTGCTCGTGCCCGGGGTCGGGATGTTCTCCTTCGGCCGGGACGAGCAGACCGCGCGCGTGGCGGGCGAGTTCTATGTCAACGCGATCCACGTGATGCGGGGCGCCGAGGCCGTCTCGTCGTATGCGCCGATCGAGGAGCCGGAGAAGTTCCGGATCGAGTACTGGGAGCTCGAGGAGGCCAAGCTGCGGCGGATGCCCGGGCCGAAGCCGCTCGCGACCCGTGTGGCGCTCGTGACGGGGTCGGGCAGCGGCATCGGCCGCGCGATCGCGCACCGGCTCGCCGCCGAGGGGGCCTGCGTGGTGGTCGCCGATCTCGACGCGGCGAGCGCCGGGGCGGTCGCGGAGGAACTCGGCGGTCCCGACAGGGCGGTGGCCGTCGCCATGGACGTCACGTCGGAGGAGGCGATCGGGGCCGCGTTCCGGACGGCGCTGCTCGCGTTCGGCGGGGTCGACCTGGTCGTCAACAACGCCGGCATCTCCATCTCCAAGCCGCTTCTGGACACCACGGCGCGGGACTGGGACGTCCAGCACACGATCATGGCCCGGGGCTCGTTCCTGGTCGCGCGGGAGGCCGCTCGGGTCATGATCGCGCAGGGCCTGGGCGGCGACATCGTGTACATCGCCTCCAAGAACGCGGTGTTCGCGGGCCCGAACAACATCGCCTACTCCGCCACGAAGGCCGACCAGGCCCATCAAGTACGCCTGCTGGCCGCCGAACTGGGCGAGCACGGGATCCGCGTCAACGGCGTCAACCCCGACGGGGTCGTGCGCGGCTCGGGCATCTTCGCGGGCGGCTGGGGCGCGCAGCGGGCCGCCACCTACGGCATCGCGGAGGAGGAGCTCGGCGCGTTCTACGCGGGCCGCACGCTGCTCAAGCGCGAGGTGCTGCCCGAGCACGTGGCCAACGCGGTCTTCGCCCTGACCGGCGGCGACCTCACCCACACCACCGGACTGCACGTGCCGGTGGACGCGGGCGTGGCGGCGGCCTTCCTCCGGTGAGCGTCCCGTCCTCCCCCTCGACCGGGCGTGTCTTCGCCGCCGCCGACCTCGGGGCGACCAGTAGCCGGGTGATGCTCGGCGAGGTCGGCGCGGGCCGGCTCGTACTCACCGAGGCCCATCGCTTCCCCAACACCCCGGTCCTGCTGCCCGACGGGCTGCGCTGGAACGTCCTCGGACTCTTCCAGGGCGTCCTGGAGGGACTGCGCGCGGCCGCCCGGTCCGGTCCGGTCGCCTCCGTCGGCGTCGACACCTGGGCGGTGGACTACGGGCTCCTCGACGCGGACGGCGCGCTGCTCGGAGCGCCCCACCACTACCGCGACCGGCGTACGGAGGGGGCTGCGGCGGGTGTTCTGGCGCGGGTCGGGGCGGCGGAGCTGTACCGGATCACCGGTCTCCAGCATCTGCCGTTCAACACCGTCTTCCAGCTGGCCTCGGCCGCCGGAAGCGCGCAACTCGCGGCGGCCCGGACGCTGTTGCTGATGCCCGATCTGCTGGTCCACTGGCTGACCGGGTCGGTCGGCGCCGAGCAGACGAACGCCTCCACCACGGGGCTCTTCGACGCCCGCGCGGGCACGTGGTCCAAGGAGCTGCTCGACGGCATCGGCATCACGCCCGGTCTGCTGCCGCCGCTGCGCTCACCCGGCGATCCGGCGGGTGAAATCCTCCCTTACGTGGCCGAGTTCACCGGTCTCCCCGTCGGCACACCGGTGACGACGGTCGCCTCGCACGACACCGCGTCGGCCGTCGTCGCCGTCCCCGCCACGGCTCCGGACTTCGCCTACGTCTCCTGCGGGACCTGGTCCCTCGCCGGCCTCGAGCTCGACGCCCCGGTCCTGACCGAGGAGTCCCGGGCGGCCGACTTCACCAACGAACGCGGGGTCGACGGCACCGTCCGTTTCCTGCGGAACGTCATGGGGCTGTGGCTCCTGGAGGAGTGCAGGCGGACCTGGGCGGCGCACGGACCGCCCGTCGGTCTGGACGAGCTGCTCGCGGAGGCGGCGGCCGCGGAGCCGTTCGCGGCGCTCGTCGATCCGGACGCGCCGGAGTTCTTCGCTCCCGGTGACATGCCGGAGCGGATACGGGCGTACTGCCGCCGCACCGGACAGCCCGCGCCCCGCAGCCGGGGGGCGGTGGTCCGGTGCGTCCTGGAGAGCCTCGCGCTCGCCCACCGCCGTACGCTGCGGCAGGCCGCCGAGCTGGCGGGCCGGGAGGTCGCGCGGGTCCATCTGGTGGGCGGCGGAGCCCGTAACCCGCTGCTCTGCCAGTGGACGGCCGATGCCACCGGACTGCCCGTGGTCGCGGGACCCGTGGAGGCCACCGCCCTCGGGAACGTCCTCGTCCAGGCGCGGGCCGCCGGGCTCGTCGGCGACCTCGCCGCGATGCGTCGGCTCGTCGCACGCACCCAGCCCCTGCGACACTACGAACCGCGCGAGGACCGCGCCGGCCGGGCCGCCTGGGACACGGCCGCCGACCGAATCGAACCGTCCCCGAGGACCATGTGAACCCCGAGGAACCCGTGAAGGCAGAGCAGCGCGTGAAGGCAGAGGAGCCCGAGGACCCCGTGATGCGTGTCGCCCTCTTCGTCACCTGCGTCAACGACGCCGTCTTCCCCGCGACGGGCGTGGCCACCGTCCGCGTCCTCGAACGCCTCGGCGTGGAGGTCGACTTCCCGGCCGCGCAGACCTGCTGCGGACAGCCGCAGTTCAACACCGGGTACCGCGCCGAGACCGCACCGCTGGTACGGCGCACGGTCGGGGCCTTCGACGGGTACGCGTACGTGGTCACCCCGTCGGGCTCGTGCGCGGCGATGGTGCGCCACCACTACGCGTCGTTCGGCGCGGAGGCGGCGGGCCTGGCTCCCCGCGTGTACGAACTGACGGAGTTCCTGGTGGACGTGCTCGGGGTGACGGACGTCGGCGCGTACTTCCCCCACCGGGTGACGTACCACCCGTCCTGTCACGGTCTGCGTCTCCTCGGGCTCGGGGAGCGGCCGCGCCGGCTTCTGGAGGCGGTGAAGGGGCTGGAGCTGGTGGAGCTGCCGGGCGCGGAGGAGTGCTGCGGCTTCGGTGGCACGTTCGCGGTGAAGAACCCGGACGTGTCGGCGGCGATGGGCGCCGACAAGATCGCGAACGCGCTGTCCACGGGCGCCGAGGTCCTGTGCGGCGCGGACAACTCCTGTCTGCTGCACGTGGGCGGCATGCTGAGCCGGCAGGGGGCGCCGCTGCGCGCGGTGCACCTGGCGGACATCCTGGCGAGCACGGAAGAGGAGCCCTGGCGGTGAGCGAGACGTTCGGCGGGACCTTCGTGGGTATGCCGGCCTTCCCGGAGGCGGCGCGGGCCGCGGTCGGGGACGCGACGCTCCGCGCCAACCTGCGGCACGCGACCCACACCATCCGCGACAAGCGGGCGCGGGCCGTGGCGGAACTCGACGACTGGGCGGAGCTCAGGCAGGCCGGCAAGGAGATCAAGGACCGGACGCTCCGTCACCTCGACGAGCACCTGCTCCGGTTGGAGGACGCGGTGACGGCGGCGGGCGGCACCGTGCACTGGGCCGCCGACGCTGCCGAGGCCAACCGGATCGTCACCGGCCTCGTCAGGGCGACGGGCGAGACGGAGGTCGTCAAGGTCAAGTCGATGGCCACCCAGGAGATCGGGCTCAACGAGCACCTGGAGGCCGAGGGGATCGCCGCGTACGAGACGGATCTCGCGGAGCTGATCGTGCAGCTCGGCGACGACCGGCCCTCGCACATCCTGGTCCCCGCCATCCACCGCAACCGGGGCGAGATCCGTGACATCTTCCGGGAGAAGATGGGGAGTTGGGGGCGGCCCGCACCGGAGGGGCTGAGTGACACCCCGGCCGAGCTCGCGGAGGCGGCCCGGCTGCACCTGCGGGAGAAGTTCCTGCGGGCCAGGGTCGGGATCTCCGGGGCGAACTTCATGGTCGCCGAGACCGGCACCCTCGTCGTCGTCGAGTCCGAGGGCAACGGCCGGATGTGCCTGACGCTTCCCGAGACCCTGATCTCCGTCGTCGGCGTGGAGAAGGTGGTGCCGACCTGGCAGGACCTCGAGGTGTTCCTCCAGACGCTGCCGCGCTCGTCGACCGCCGAGCGCATGAACCCGTACACGAGCATGTGGACCGGCACGAGCGACGACGACGGGCCGTCCGACTTCCATCTGGTGCTCCTCGACAACGGACGCACGGACGCGCTCGCCGACGAGGTCGGGCGGCAGGCGCTGCGCTGCATCCGCTGCTCGGCCTGTCTCAACGTCTGCCCGGTGTACGAGCGGGCCGGCGGTCACGCGTACGGCTCCGTCTACCCCGGGCCGATCGGCGCGATCCTCACCCCTCAGCTCCGGGGCACGGTGAGCGAGGTCGACGCCTCCCTGCCGTACGCCTCCTCCCTCTGCGGGGCCTGCTACGAGGTGTGTCCGGTGGCCATCGACATCCCCGAGGTCCTGGTGCATCTGCGCGAGCGGGTCGCGGCCGAGGGCGGGAAGGGACACCGCCTCGAGCGGGCGGCGATCAAGGCCTCCTCGTGGGTGCTCGACCACCCGGCCGCCTTCGCGGCGGGCGAGCGGATCGCCTCCGCCACGCGCGCGTTGCATCCGAAACGGCTGCCGGGGCCGGGCGCCCGCCAGTGGTCCGAGCACCGGAACCTGCCCGAACTGCCCGCCGAACCGTTCCGCGACTGGTGGAAGAAGAACCGCCGATGACCACCGACTCACGCGCGCGCGTGCTCGCCCGCATCCGCGCCGCCGTCGCCGACGCCCCCGAGGCCCCGGACGTCACCCGCGACTACCGCACGAGCCACAGCGCCGAAGACCCCGACGTGCTTCTCGACCTGCTCCACGAGAACCTCGCCGACTACCGCGCCCACGTCCACCGCTCCGCGCCGGACGGCCTGCCGGAGCTCATCGCCCGGCTCCTCGCGGAGCGCGGCGCCCGGAGTGTCGTCGTACCGCCCGGACTGCCCGAGGAGTGGCTCGCCGCGACCGGCGCCGAGCGGCGGAGCGACACGCCCCGGCTCACCCCGTACGAACTCGACGGCATCGACGCGGTGGTGACGGGGTGCGCGCTCGCCGTCGCCGAGACCGGCACGATCGTCCTCGACGGCGGTCCGGGACAGGGCCGTCGCGCCCTCACCCTCGTGCCCGATCTGCACGTGTGCGTGGTCGGGGCCCCCGAGCAGGTGGTGGCCTCCGTGCCGCAGGCGCTCCCCCGGCTCGACCCGGCCCGCCCGCTGACCTGGATCTCGGGGCCGTCCGCGACGAGCGACATCGAACTCGACCGGGTCGAGGGCGTCCACGGCCCCCGGACGCTGGAAGTGATCCTGGTGACTCCGCGTCAGGCCGTCGGCTAGGGCCTGTCCGGCGGATCGCGGCCCCGGCCATGATCCGCCGGACGGGCCCTAGGCCGATTCCCTCTGGATCAGCTGCGTCGGCAGGATCACCGTCGCCGGGTCCTCGCCCGCGATCCGGGCGAGGAGCGTCCGTACCATCTCGGTGCTGATCCGGTCCCAGGGCTGGCGGATGGTGGTCAGCGAGGGGCGGGAGGACAGGGCCGCCGGGGAGTCGTCGAAGCCGCCGACGGCGATGTCCTCGGGGACCTTCCGGTCCGCGCGGGAGAGGGCGTCGAGGACGCCCTGTGCCATCAGGTCGGAGGCGACGAACACGGCGTCGATGTCCGGGGCGCGCTCCAGGAGGGCGCGGGCGGCGTCCTCGCCGCTGGCCCGGCTGTAGTCGCCGGTGGCGATCAGCGTCTCGTCGGCGGGCAGCCCGAACTCGGCGAGCGTCTCGCGGTATCCGGCGAGGCGCTCCACCCCGCCCGGGGTGTCGAGCGGGCCGGTGACGGTGGCGATCCGGCGCCGCCCGGAGGCGTACAGGTGGCGGACCATGTCACGGGCGCCTTCCCGGTCGTCGGCGGCGACGTAGCCGATCCTGGCGGTCTGGCCGAGGGGCTTGCCGCAGGCGACGACGGGGACACCGGCCTCGTGCAGCCGGGCCACCACGGGGTCGCCGGAGTGGCTGGAGACGAGGAGGACGCCGTCGACGTGACCTGCCTCGATGTAGCGGAGGTTGCGGCGGCGCTCGTCCTCGGTGCCCGCGATCATCAGGAGGAGCGGGATGTCCTGGGCCGCGAGCGCCTGGGTGCAGGCGCGGAGCAGCACGTTGAAGTTGGGGTCCTCGAAGAACCGCTCCTGGGGTTCGGTCAGGAGGAAGGCGACCGAGTCGGACTTGCCGGTGATCAGCGAGCGGGCGTGCCGGTTGACGACGTAGCCCGTTCTGCGGATCGCGGCGTCCACGGCGGCCTTGGCCGTCGGGCTGACGTAGTGGCCGCCGTTGAGGACACGGGAGACGGTGCCGCGCGACACCCCGGCCTCGCGGGCCACGTCGTGGATGGTCGCCGGGCGGCGCCTGCTCGCTGCTGTGCTCATGCTGTGTGTTTCCCCTCGATCCCCTGTGCTCAGGACTTTACGGCGCCGGACAGCAGGTCAAGGCTCCAGAAGCGTTGGATGACGAGGAACAGGGCGATGAGCGGGGCGATCGCGAGGAGCGCGCCGGTGATCACCAGGGTGTACAGGGAGGGTTGGGAGGCGCCCTGCTTGAGCAGGGTGAACAGGCCGACGGTCATGGGGAACTTCTCGTCGTCGCCGAGCATGATGAAGGGCAGCAGGAAGTTGTTCCAGATGGCGACGAACTGGAAGAGGAAGATCGTCACCAGGCCCGGGGCCATCATGGGGACGGCGATCCGCCGGAAGATCCGCCACTCGCCCGCGCCGTCCATGCGGCCTGCCTCGACGAGCTCCGTGGGGATGGCGGCCTCGGCGTAGATACGGCCGAGGTAGACGCCGTACGGGGAGAGGATCAGCGGCAGCAGCACCGAGGCGTAGCTGTCCGTCAGGTCGGCCTCGGCCATCAGCAGGTACTGGGGGATGGCGAGGATGACCGGGGGCATGAGGACGCCGGTGAGCATCACGTTGAAGAAGGCCTCGCGGCCGCGGAAGCGGTAGATCGCGAGGGCGTAGCCGGCGAGTGCGGAGACCACGGTGGACAGGACGGCGCCGAGGCCCGCGTAGAACACGGAGTTGAGCATCCAGCGCCAATAGATGCCGTCGCGGTACGCGCTGAGGTCGGTGACGTTGTCGGCGAGGCCGCCGCCGGGCAGGAAGGTGAAGGTGGAGAAGAGCTCGTTGTCGGGCTTGGTGGCGGCGACGACGACCCACGCGACGGGCAGCAGGCAGTAGAGCGCCCCGAGGACCAGGGCGGCCGTGGGGAGCAGCGCGGTGCGGCGGGGGCGGGGAGTGCCCTGGGAGGCGCCCGGGGTGGTGCCCGCGGCATGGCCTGCGGCAGTGGCGTCCTTGTGGAGCGGCGGGGAGGCGAGCCCGGTCATCGGCCGGCTCCTTGCGTGGTGCGGCGGTTGGAGATCCTGAGGAGGGCGAAGGAGAGGACGAAGGTGGCGAGGGCGAGGACGACGGCGGTGGCCGAGGCGGCGTGGATGTTCCCGCCGGTGAAGGCGTCGTTGTAGACCTTCATGAGGGGGCTCCAGGTGGAGGGGATGCCGTTGGTGAGCGGTTTGAGCGTCATGGGCTCGTTGAAGACCTGGAGGGTGGCGATGATCGAGAAGAAGAAGGTGAGCACCAGCGAGGGCACGACCATCGGGATCTTGATGCGCAGGGCGATCTGGAGCTCCGAGCAGCCGTCGAGCTTGGCCGCCTCGTACACCTCGGCGGGCAGCGAGCGCAGCGCGGTGTAGATGACGATCATGTTGAAGCCGGTGCCGCCCCAGATCGCGATGTTCGACATCGCCAGGTAGAGCGGTCCGCCGTCCATGAGGTCGGGCTGGGGCAGGCCGAGCTTGTCGAGGGCGAAGTGGAAGGGGCTGACGTCCGGGAGGTACAGGAAGCCCCAGAGGACGGCGGCGATGACACCGGGGACGGCGTACGGCAGGAAGATCGCGAGCCGGGCGAAGGAGCGGGCCCGGACGCGCTCGGAGTCGAGCAGGAGCGCGAAGAAGAGGGCGAGGCCGAGCATCACGGGGACGACGATGGCGCCGTAGCCGAGGACGCGCAGGGCGCTGGCGGCGAGTTCGGAGTCGGTGAGGGCCGAGGTGTAGTTCTCCAGGCCTGCCCAGACCTCGGACTTGGCGCCCTTGCCGAGGCCGAGACCCTTGATCTCGACCTTGTGGAGGCTGAGCCAGAGGGCGTAGCCGATGGGGAGGGCGAAGAAGAGGGCGAAGAGGAGGGCTGCGGGGAGGAGGAAGCCGTACGGGGCCGCCTTGACCCCGTACGACCGGCGCGCGCCCTTGGGGGGCTGCGTCACTTGGCGACCTCGAAGCCCTGCTTCTTCAGGTCCGTCACGGTGGCGGACTGGACGGCGGTCAGGGCGGTGTCGAAGCCGGACCTGGCCTTGGCCGCCTTGCCGAACTCGTCCTTGAAGGCGGTGTAGGCGACGTTCACGTTGGGGCCCCAGGCGGCCGGTGCGGTGGTCTTCGCTATCTCGGCGGCGCGGGTGTAGAAGTCGGGCTGGTTGGCGAAGTAGTCGGGGGCCTTGGCGAGGGCGCCGCTGGTCTGGGCGGCGGTGGCCGCCGGGTAGATGCCGCTCTCCTTGACGAGGGCGGCGAGGGCGACCGGGTCGGTGTTCAGCCAGGTGGCGAACTGCGCGGCGGCCTTCTTGTGCTTCGAGTCGGTGGTGACGGCGGTGGAGGAGCCGCCCCAGCTGCCGGTGGACGAGCCGCCCTCGGTCCACTGCGGGAGGGGGGCCATGGCCCACTTGCCCTTGGTGTCGGGAGCGGCGGTGGTCAGGGTGCCGGGTGCCCAGACGGCGGAGACCCAGGCGAGCTGCTCGCCGGTGTTCATGGCCTTGTTCCAGGAGGGGGTGTACATCGGCTGGTTGTCGATGGCGCCCTCGGCGACCAGGCCGCCCCAGAAGTCGGAGACCTTCCTGGTGGCGGCGTCGTCGATGCCGACCTTCCAGGTGTCGCCCTCGAAGGTCCACCACGTGGCGCCGGCCTGCTGGGCGAGTCCGGCGAAGAGGCCCGCGTCGTTGGCGGAGAAGGTGGTCAGCGACTGCTTCGGGGCCTTCTGCTTCAGATCGCGCGCGGTGGCGGCGAACTCCTCCCAGGTGGTGGGGACGGAGAGGCCGTACTTCTTGAACAGGTCCTGGCGGTAGAAGAACATCAGCGGCCCGGAGTCCTGCGGCAGGGCGTAGACGGCCTCGCCGCCGAAGGTGGTCTGCTGCCAGACGCCGGGGGCGAACTTGTCCTGGACGCCGGCGACGTCGGGGGCGATGTCGGCGAGGGCGTCGTTGGAGACGAGGGTCGGCAGGGCCTGGTATTCGGCCTGGACCAGGTCGGGGGCCTTGTGCGCCTTGGCGGCGGTGATGATCTTGGTGACGAGGTCGTCGCCGGAGGCCTGCTTCTGCACCGTGACCTTGATGTCGGGGTGTTCGGCGTTCCAGAGGGCCACGACCTTGTCCATACCGGGGGCCCAGGCCCAGTAGGTGAGCGAGACGGGGCCGGAGTCGGCCGATGCCCCGTCCCCGGAGTCGGAGGATCCACAGGCGGTGAGCGCGGTGGCGCCGAGCAGGACGGCGGTGGCGGCGGCGAGGCTGCGGCGCATCGTGTGGGGCATGGGGTACTTCTCCCTGACCGAAAGGGCCTCTCCCTAGGGCGGGGAGGCCGACCATGCATCTGTGAGCGTTCACAGTAGAGAAACGTTCCAGACACTTGTCAATGGTTGTTCGTGTGCGGTTATGTTGCGTTGCCACATCGAGATCGACTGTGTGCACGTTCACAACGAACCAAAGCTTTCATCGCTCGAGGCTTCAGGAGAGACCCATGCCGCAGACCACTCCCAAGGGCCTGCACCGGCTCGCGTTCGGCGGGGACTACAACCCCGAACAGTGGCCGGAAAGCGTCTGGCAGGAGGACGTCCGGCTCATGCGGGAGGCCGGCGTCACCATGGTGAGCGTCGGGATCTTCTCCTGGGCCCTCCTCGAACCGGAGCCGGGCCGGTACGACTTCGGCTGGCTCGACCGGCTCCTCGACCTGCTCCACGAGCACGGCGTCCGCGTCGACCTGGGCACACCGACCGTGGCACCGCCCGCCTGGTTCTACCGGGCGCACCCCGAGGCGCTGCCCGTCACCGCCGAGGGCGTGCGCTACTCGTACGGCTCACGCGGGGCGATCTGTCACAGTTCCGCCGCCTATCGGACGGCCGCCGCGGGCATCACCACCGAGCTGGCCCGCCGCTACGGCAGCCACCCGGCGCTGGCGCTCTGGCACGTCCACAACGAGTACGGCGTCCCCGTCAGCGCCTGCTACTGCGACAGCTGCGCCGCCCACTTCCGCCGCTGGCTCGACGTCACGTACGGCTCGGTGGAGGCCGTGAACGAGGCCTGGGGCACCGCGTTCTGGGGGCAGCGCTACTCCTCGTACGAGGAGATCGACCCGCCCCGGGTGACCCCCACCGTCGGCAACCCCGCCCAACAGCTCGACTACCGGCGCTTCGCCGACGCCACCATCCGGGAGAACTTCCGGACGGAACGGGACATCCTGCACGAGCTCGCGCCCGGTGTCCCCGTCACCACCAACTTCATGACCGCGCTCAGCCAGTGCGACTCCATCGACTACTGGGCCTGGGGCCGCGAGGTCGACCTCGTCACCAACGACCACTATCTGATCACCGACGGCCGCCGCACCCACGTCAACCTGGCCATGGCCGCCGACCTCACCCGCTCCGTCGCCGGCGGCGCCCCCTGGCTGCTCCTCGAACACTCCACGTCCGGCGTGAACTGGCAGCCCCGCAACCCTGCCAAACGCCCCGGCGAGATGGCCCGCAACTCCCTCGCCCATGTGGCCCGCGGCTCCGAGGGCGCCATGTTCTTCCAGTGGCGCCAGTCCCGGCGCGGCGCCGAGAAGTTCCACTCCGCGATGGTCCCGCACGGCGGCACCGACACCCGGATCTGGCGCGAGGTCGTCGCCCTCGGCGCCGACCTGGAGGCCCTGGAGGAGGTACGTGGCAGCCGGACCGTCCCGGACGTCGCCATGCTCTGGGACTGGCACTCCTGGTGGGCGCAGAACCTGGAGTGGCGGCCGAACGCCGCCCACGACGCCCGCGAGCGCGCCGACAGCTTCTACGAGACCCTCTACGACCGGCATCTCACCGTCGACTTCGCCCACCCCGAGGCCGACCTCTCCGCCCACCCGCTGGTCGTCGTCCCCGCGCTCTACCTCATGAGCGAGGCCGCCGGACAGAACCTCCGGGAGTACGTCGAGAACGGCGGCACGCTCGTGGTCTCGTACTTCTCCGGGATCGTCGACGAGCACGACGCCGTGCACCCCGGCGCCTACCCGGGCGCCCTGCGGGACGTCCTCGGCCTCACCGTGGACGAGTGGTCGCCGCTCCTGGACGACCGGCGCGTACGGATCACCGGACCCGACGGCGCCTCGCTCACCGGCGACGTGTGGACGGAGTTCGTCCGGCCGCGCGGCGCCGAGACCGTGTGGACGTACGCCGACGGGCCGGCCGCCGGCGGCCCCGCGGTGACCCGGCACCGGCTCGGACGGGGCACCGCCTGGTACGTCTCCACCCGGCTGGACGCGGCGTCGCTCGACGCGATCGTCGCCGCGGCGTGCGAGGACGCGGGGGTCGCGGCGCGCGGTGCGCTGCCGCGTGACGTGGAGGTCGTGCGCCGCGCAGGAGACGGCGGGCAGTACCTGTTCGCCCTCAACCACTCCGCCGAGGACGCCGAGGTGCCGCTCGACGGCTCCGGGACCGAGCTGCTCGGCGGCGCCTCGGGAGGCACGCCGGTCGACGGGAAGGTCATCGTCCCGGCCGGTGCCGTGCGGGTCGTACGTCTCGACGCCTGACCGCCCCCTTCCCCTCCCCGCCCCTCCCCCGCCCCGGCCCCGGCCGGGGCCCTGATCTCACCCGGGGGCGGCTGCGCCCGCTGCGCCGCCCCCGGGTGAACCGCACCACCCGTAAGGAACCGCCCGCACCACACTTCACATCGGCCACCGTCGAAGGGACTCGACGTTGCACCCCACCCCTGTCAGAAGCCGCATCCGCCTGCGCGCCGCGGCCGTCGCCGCCGCACTGGGCGCCCTACTCCTGGCTCCGCTGCCCGCCGCACAGCAGGCCGAGGCCGCCGCCACCCTCACGAACGCCGGGTTCGAGAGCGACGCCACCGGAACCGCGACCCCGGCCGGCTGGTCGACCTACTCGGCCGCCGGCCAGAACGCTGCCTCGTTCACCGAGGCCGGGGGCCACGGCGGCGGATACCGCCTGAGCCACTGGTCGGCGTCCACGTACAAGGTCGAGACGTACCAGTACCTCTCCGGACTCGCCAACGGCACGTACACGCTCAGCGCCTGGGTCCGTTCGGGCGGCGGCCAGAACTCCGCCTACCTCGCCCTGCGGAACTGCGGCTCGGCCGAGCAGCGCACCGACCTGCCGGTGACGTCCACCTGGATACGGATCGTCACTCCCGTCACCGTGACGGGCGGCGCCTGCACCATCAGCATCAACTCCGATGCCAAAGGCGGGAATTGGCTGAACGTGGACGACCTGACGTTCACCTCCGGCACGACCGGTCTCACGATCAGGGGCGTCGACGTGTCCTCCCTCAGGAAGAGCGAGGATCTCGGCGGGACCTACAAGTCGAGTTCCGGCACCACGGGTGACGCGGTCGCGCTCCTCAGGAACGCGGGCGCCGACTACGGCCGCCTCAAGGTGTGGGTGAACCCGGCCGACGGCTACAACAACAAGGCCCGGGTCCTCGCCACCGCCCAGCGGATCAAGGCCCAGGGCATGAAGCTGCTCGTGGACTTCCACTATTCCGACATCTGGGCCGACCCGGGCGCCCAGACGAAGCCCGCCGCCTGGCAGGGACACTCGTACGCGCAGCTGAAGACGGACGTCTACAACCACACGTACGACGTCCTCAACGCCCTGAAGGCGCAGGGCACCACGGCCGACATGGTGCAGATCGGCAACGAGATCAACACCGGCATGCTGTGGCCGGAGGGCTCGACGAGCAACTGGTCGCAGCTGGCGGGGCTGCTCGGCTCCGGCATCTCCGCGTCCAAGGCGGTCTCGTCCGGCACCCAGATCGCGCTGCACCTCGCGAACGGCGGCGACAACGCGCTGTACCGCGCATGGTTCGACAACGCCAAGGCTCAGGGCCTCGGTTACGACGTGATCGCGTTCTCCTTCTACGGCTACTGGCACGGCGCCCTGTCCTCGCTCCAGGCCAACCTCGACGACATCTCGGCCCGTTACGGCAAGAAGGTGATGGTCGCCGAGACCGCGTATCCGTTCCGCCTCGACAGCGAGGACGCCCACGAGAACATCATCGACCTGTCCTCGGAGCTGGTCTCCGGCTACCCGGCGAGCGCGGCCGGCCAGTCGGCCTGGCTGCGGGACGTCATGAACGTCGTCGAGGCGGTCCCGAACGGCCGCGGTCTCGGCGTCTTCTACTGGGAGCCGACCTGGACGGCCGTCACGGGCAACGGCTGGGACCCGGCCGACCCCTCGTCCGGCAACGGCTGGGAGAACCAGGCGCTGTTCGACTACGACAGCAAGCTGCTTCCGGCGGCGAACTGGCTGGCGCACCGCTGACCCGACCGTGCGCAAGGAGGGGCGGGCTCGTTCACGGGCCCGCCCCTCCCGCTCGTTCCGCTCGTTCCGCTCGTTCCGCTCGTTCCGGCTACCACTCGGCGAGGGAGCCGTCGTCGCGCCGCCAGGCCGGGTTGCGCCAGCGGTGGCCGACCTCGGCGGCGCGCTCGACGGCCTTCGCGTCGACCTCGATCCCGAGACCGGGCCCCGTGGGCAGGCCCACATGCCCGTCCTCGTACCGGAAGACGGAGGGGTCGACCAGATAGTCGAGCAGGTCGGAACCGGTGTTGTAGTGGATGCCGAGGCTCTGTTCCTGGATCAGGAGGTTCGGCGCGGCGAAGCCGACCTGCAGGCAGGAGGCGAGGGCGATCGGGCCCAGCGGGCAGTGCGGGGCGAGGGAGACGTCGTACGCCTCCGCCATCGCGGCGATCCTGCGCACCTCCGAGATGCCGCCGGCGTGCGAGAGGTCCGGCTGGGCGACCGCGATGCCCTGGCCGAGCACCTTCTTGAAGTCCCAGCGGGAGTAGAGGCGTTCGCCGGTCGCGATGGGGATGGAGGTGGAGCGGACGATGTCGCCGATGTGGTCGCTCATCTCGGGGACGACCGGTTCCTCCACGAAGAGGGGGAGGTACGGCTCCAGGAGCGGAAGGACGCGGCGGGCCATGGAGGCGGTGAGCCGGCCGTGGAAGTCGATGGCGATGTCGAACTCGTCGCCGACGGCCTCCCGGATCGAGGCGACCCGGTCGACGATGCCGTGGACGGCGGCCGGGGTGTCGATGAGGCGCAGCTGGGCGGAGGCGTTCATCTTGATCGCGGTGAAGCCCTCGTTCTTCCGGGCGACGGCCTCGGAGGCGACCTCGTCGGGCCGGTCGCCGCCGATCCAGCTGTACACACGGACGCGGTCGCGGACGTTGCCGCCGAGGAGCTGCCAGACGGGGACGCCGAGGGCCTTGCCGGTGATGTCCCAGAGGGCCTGGTCGATGCCCGCGACGGCGCTGGAGAGGACGGGACCGCCGCGGTAGAAGCCGCCCTTGGTGAGCACCTGCCAGTGGTCCTCGATCCTCATCGGGTCCTGGCCGACGAGGTGGTCGGCGAGCTCGTCGACGGCGGCGGCGACGGTGTGGGCGCGGCCCTCGACCACGGGCTCGCCCCAGCCGGTGATGCCCTCGTCGGTGTCGATGCGCAGGAAGCACCAGCGGGGGGCGACGAGGTAGGTGCGCAGGGAGGTGATCTTCACTTGGATTCCTTCTTCACGGTCCAGCCGCCGTCGACGACCAGGTTGGTTCCGGTGATGTAGGCGGCGTCGGCGGAGGCGAGGAACGCGACGGCCGCGGCGACCTCCTCGGGCCTGCCGAGCCGGGCGAGCGCGGTGGCGCCGGCGGAGAGCCTGCGGCCCTCCTCGTCGACGTCGTTCCAGACGTCGGTGAGGATCGGGCCGGGCAGTACGCAGTTGAAGCGGACGTCGGGGCCGTACTCGACGGCGAACTGCCGTACGAGGGCGCACATGCCGCCCTTGGCGGCGGCGTACGCGGGATAGCCGGGCAGACCGAAGTCGGCGTGCACGCTGGAGGTGGCGACGAGACTGCCGCGCTCGGCGCGCAGGTCGTCGAGGAAGGTGCGGGTGGCGAGGTAGAGGGCCCGCAGGTTGACCGCCATCTCCCGGTCCCAGGTGGCGACGGGGAGGTCGTGGGCGGCGGCCGGGGTGTGGGTGAAGGCATTGCTGTGGAGGATGCCCACGGGGCCGAAGCGGGCGTGGGCCTCGGCGCGGAGGGCGGTCCAGTCCGCCTCGGAGGAGACGTCGCAGCGTACGTAGGCCGCTCGGCCGCCGTCGGCGCGGATCGCGGCGGCGACGGCCTCGCCGGCCTCGTCGGCGATGTCGGAGACGAGCACGGCGGCGCCCTCGGCGGCGAGCCGAGCGGCGCTGGCCGCGCCGATGCCGGAGGCGGCGCCGGTGACGACGGCGGTCCGGCCGGAGAATCGGTTCATGGGTGTGGGTCCCTGGTGTGTCTGTGTCTGTGTCTGTGTCTGTGTCTGTGTCTGTGTATGTCTGTGTCTACGTCCGTGCCTGCGCCTGCGCCTGAGTCAGCGTCAGCGCCTGCGTGGATGTGCGGAGGGAGCCGGGGAGGCGGGGCTCAGCGGCTGATGTCCTGGGCCGCGAGAAGGCCGAGTTCGGCGCGGCGCGGGAGGCCCTCCCAGTCGCCGGGGACGGAGACCGCGAAGGCCCCGCAGAGGGTGGCGAGGTGCAGGCGCTCCTCCACCGGTGCGCCGTCGAGGACGGCGGCGAGGTAGCCGGCGACGAAGGCATCGCCGGCGCCGACGGGGTCGACAGCGGTGACGGGCACGGCGGGGCGGGCGAGAAGACCGCCGTCGTCCGTGGCCACGAGGGCTCCCCGCGCGCCGAGTTTGAGCACGGCCTGGCCGGGCCCGAGCCGGGTGAGGGCGCGGGCCATCCGCTCCGGCGACTCCTCGGGCACGAAGAGGGCGGCCTCCTCGGGACCGGCGAAGACGATGTCGGCGTGCGCGAGAAGCCGGGCGAGGGCCTCGGCGGCCTCGGCGCGGCTCCAGAGGCGTTCGCGGTGGTTGACGTCGAACGAGACCGTGACCCCGGCGGCGCGGGCGAGGGTCACCGCGTGCTCGACGGCGGCGCGGGCGGATGCGCTCAACGCCGGGGTGATACCCGTGACATGGAGGACCCGGGCTCCGGTGAGCTGCACCTCGTCGAGGTCCTCGGGGGCGAGCCGGGAGCCCGCGAGGCCGGCTCGGTAGTAGCTGACACGGAGCCGGTCGGCGGTGCGGCGCTCGCGGAGCATCAGACCGGTGGGCGCGGCCGGGTCCGTACGGGCGGCGGCGACGTCGACGCCCTCGGCGCGGAGTCCGGCGAGGACCATCGTGCCCGCGGCGTCCTCGCCGACCCGGCCGGTCCAGGCGGCCGCGTGGCCGAGCCGGCTGACGCCGATCGCGACCGTGGCCTCGGCACCGGCCCAGCCCAGCCGGAGGGGCGCGCCCGGGGCGAGTGGTCCGGGGCGGGTCGCGGCGACCACGGCCATGGCCTCGCCGAGGGTGACGAGGGCGGGCGGACGCGCGGCGCTCATCGGCGTATTCCGTCGAGCAGGACGGCGGCGCGCTCACCGAGGGCGGCGAGGGAGCCGCCCTCGCAGGCGTCGCCGACGAGGGGACCGCCCATACCGAGGGCGGTGGCGCCCGCAGCCAGATAGGCGGGGGCTTCGGTGACGCCGATGCCGCCGGTCGGGACGAGGGGGACGTACGGCAGCGGGGCCCGGACGGCGCGGAGGTACTCGGGTCCGCCGGTGGCGGCGGGGAAGAGCTTCACCATCGTGGCCCCCGCCCGCCAGGCGGTGAGGATCTCGGTGGGGGTGCAGGCGCCGGGGAGCACCGGGACGCCGAGGCGGGCCGCCTCCGCGATGACCTCTGTGGAGGTGGTGGGGGTGATGAGGTACGTCGCCCCGGCCTCGACGGCGGCCTGCGCCTCGGCGGGCGTGGTCACGGTCCCGGCGCCGAGCGCGAGCGCGGGCGGGGCGTCGGCGGCGTACTCGCTCAGGGCGTCGAGGGCGCCGGGGGTGGTGAGCGTGAACTCGGCGGCGCGGATGCCGGACGCGAGCAGGGTGTCGGTGACTTCGGCGAACCGGGCGGCGGAGGTGGAGCGGAGGATGGCGATGACGGGCGCGGATTCGAGGGCGGCGCGGAGTTCGTGGGCGGACGCCTGTGCCCGGGTACGCGCTTCGGGCGGGGCGCCCTCCTCGGACGGGGTGGCGCCCCCGGGTGCGCTGGGCCGCTCGGGCGGAGGTGTGGTGGCTGCGGGCGGGGTGGTCATGGCTGGGTGCTTCCTCGGGGGTGGGTGGGGTCGGGGGGTACGGGGCGGGCGACGGGCAGGCCTCGGCAGCCGACGGCCCGCCGCGCGATCGGGTCGGGGCCGAGGGAGATACGGGGGTGTGGCTGACGCGGCTGACAGCCCCGCTCCTCGACGGTGGGCGGCGCAGGCCGGCGACGGCGGCGAGGCGGCAGACCGAGGAGAAGGCGGCGGAGGAGGCGGAGGCGATGCGGCGGGCCGAGACGGCGCAAGGCCGCGCAGACGGCGCAGGAGTCGGCCGGAGGCCGAGCAATGGCCGGGCCCGCAGCCGTGTGACGGTCGCGGTCGGCAGTCGGCTCACGGCGGGCGCGCCGCAGGCCGTCCGGCATGACGTCACCGGGCGAATCGGCGGAACGAGCGGTCAGGTCTGCGGAGATGCGGCGGCAGGCCACGGCAACGGCGCTCCGCGCGCCCGCCCGCGCGAGCGAGCGAGCGAGGCCGGCGTTCTCACGGGCACCCCAACCAGCGCGGCCCGTCGGTCGGCACGGATCATCCGCAGTGGGGCGGGCACACGGCTGCATGCCCATCTGGCCCGGCGGTCGGCACAGATCACCGCCGTCGGGCGGGCGTCCGCAGACCCGTCGGGCGGACGTCCGCGGACCCGCCGGACCCGTCGGGCCCGTCGGCGTCCTGTGGGCGGGCCCTCCCCCGACACACCTCAAGCCGCCTCCCGCTCCCCCGGCGGCGGCCGGTCAGCGGTCGGCGTACGGAACGCTCGGCAATCCCCTCCCGCCCGGACGGCAGACGAACAGCCGCCCCGCGTCCGGCTCCGCCCGGCGGCGGGGCTCGGGGAGGCCCTCCGTGGCCGTCGTGATGACCAGGACGTCGAGGTCCGGCCCGGCGAAGGCGCAGCTCGTCACGTGGGAGGCGGGCACCTCCACGCGCGCGTGGAGGGTGCCTTCCGGCGTGAAGGCGAGCACTTCGCCGCCACCCCACACCGCCACCCACACCCGTCCCTCGGCATCCACCGTGAGTCCGTCCGGCACCCCTCGGTCGAGGACCGCGAACGGCCTGCGGTCGCTCAGGGTGCCCGTGGCCACGTCGTACGCGAAGACGTCGACCCGGCCGGTCGGGCTGTCCGCGTAGTAGAGGAGCGTGCCGTCCGGGCTCCAGCCGAGGCCGTTCGAGATGGTGACCGACTCCAGGAGCGTGGTGAGGCCGTCGTCGTCGAGGCGGTAGAGCGCGCCCGCGCCGGGGCTCTCGTCGTACGCCATCGTTCCGGCGAGGAGCCGGCCCGCCGGGTCGACGGCGGCGTCGTTCATGCGGCGGGGCAGGCCGTCCTCGGGCAGGACCGGGGCGGCCAGTTCGACGGCCTCCGCGATCGGGCGGTCCTCCTCGAGACGGAGGACGGACGTGCCTGCCGCCGCGAGCAGGGCTCCCGAGGCACAGGGCTGGACCGCGCCGACGGGGCGGTCGAAACGGAGCGTCGAGACGCCGACCAGGTCCGGCTTCGCGTCCTCGTGCGTCAGGGCGGCCCGGTGGACGAGGCCGTCGGGTATGTCCACCCAGAGCAGTTCCTGGCGCCGGGCGTCCCAGACGGGCCCCTCCGTCAGGCGTCCGGGCAGGGGGGAGCAGGGCTGGGCCCTCAGGTGCTGCATCTGGCCTCCTCGGTGTCGTGCCAGTGGTGCGACAGGAGAAAAGCTACGGGTTCGTCTAACGGTTGTAAATATCCCGCCCCACGCTTCTTCCAACCCTTTGAATAAGATGCCGCGTACGGGCCGTACGGACGCACGGACCCCGCGAGCGGAGGACAGCACACATGATCAAGCGGACGTCCCAGGACATTCGCCGTCTCAACCGCTTCGAGGTCCTGCGGCGCTTCTACGCGGGGGCCGGTGCGATGAGCCGTCAGGACCTCGCCGCCGCGACCGGCCTGTCCTTCGCCACCGTGGCCAATCTGACCTCCGAGCTCCTGGAGGCCGGCGTCCTCGTCGAGGCGGGCCACGAGGACTCCAGCGGTGGCCGACCCCGCGCTCGGCTCGCCGTCAACGCCGACCGGGGCGCGCTGATCGGCATCGACATCGCCGAGACCTCGGTGCACGCCGAGCTCTTCGACCTCGCCCTGGAGGTCCGTCACTCCGTCGAGCGGCCCCTGCCCCCGGGCGATGTCCGGCCCGCCGATGTGGTCGACGCGCTCGCCGCCTGCGTCGAGGAGTTGCTGCGCGTCTCCGGCGTACCCCGCGCGCGCGTGCTCGGGGCCGGCGTCAGCGTGCCCGGCATGGTGGAACGCGAGGGCGGAGTCTCCTCCTTCTCCCCCTACTGGTCCTGGCACGAGGTGCCGCTCCGGGCGCTGCTCGACGAACGCCTCGGGCTGCCCCTGCGGCTCGACAACCCCCTGCGGGCCAGCACGGTCGCCGAGTTGTGGTTCGGCGCCGGCCGGGAGGTGGACGACCTGGTGGTGCTGACCCTGCGGGCCGGGGTGGGCGCCGGGATCGCGATCGACGGGCAGCTCTACCGGGGGTTCACCAACAGCGCCGGCGAGTGGGGCCACACCTGTCTCGCGATCGACGGCCGACTCTGCACCTGCGGCAACCGGGGTTGCGTGGAGGCGTACGTCAGCACGCGGGGCATCGTCCAGACCTGGCGCGAGCTCGCCCCCGGCGACGAGCGTGCGACCGGGCCGGACGACGCGGCCACGGTCGCCGCCCTGGCGCGCGCGGCGGCGGAGGGGGACCCGGCGGCCGTCGAGGTCATCGACCGGACCGGCCGCTACCTGGGGGCGGCGGTGGCCAATCTGGTCAATCTGCTCAACCCCCGGGCCCTCGTCCTCGGCAACCAGGTCGTCGACCTGCTGGGAGAGCGTCTGCTGACCGCCACGTACGAGGCCGTCACCCGGCACGCGCTGGCGTTGCCGCACCGGGCGGCGACCCTGCGACGCAGCGCGGTGCCGCACAACGCGGTCACCCGGGGTGCGGCCGCCTTCGCCCTTGAGGGCTTCCTCGACGACCGGGACGTCTTCGGCCCGGTCAGCCGGATGCGCCAGCCCCGGGATCGACGGGACGGCGGGCGCTCCGGGTCCTCCGGCGCGGAGCCCTGACGCCGGGGGACGGAGTCCTGACGCCGGGCGGCGCAGCCCCGAAGCCGGGCGCGGGCCTCCCGAAGCCGGGCCCGGGCTTCCTGGAGCCGGCACGGTGGAGCCCCGACTGCGGCAGGACGGGCCGGGGTTCAGTGCACGGTCCGGTACCCCAGCCGCTCCGCCAGCCGGCTCGCGCCCTTCACGGCCAGCGCCGTGAGTTCGTTCTCGCGGTCCTCGCTCCAGCGGTGCACCGGCACCGAGACGGACAGCGCCGCGACGACCCGGCCGGAGCGGTCCCGTACCGGCGCGGCCACACAGCTCACGTCGGGGTTGGACTCCTGCTGTTCGCCCGCGACGCCGAGGATCCGGATCTCGGCGAGCGCGGCGCGCAGCGCGTCCGGGTCGGTGATGCTGCGGGGCGTCATGCCCGCCAGGTCGTACCCGTCGAGGCGCTCCTCCAGGTCGGCCTCCGGGAGGGACGCGAGCAGCATCTTGCCGACGGCCGTGCAGTGGGCGGGCAGCCGGCGTCCGGCCGCGGAGACCATCCGTACCGCGTGGGTCGAGTCGACCTTCGCGATATAGATGACGTCCATGTCCTCCAGGACGGCCACATGCACCGTCTCGCCGCAGGTGTCGGCGACCTCGCGCGCGACCTGGTGGCCTTCGGCCGCGAGGTCGAGCTGCTCGGCGTACCGGCTGCCGAGCTGGTACGTGCGGACGCCGAGCCGGTAGCGGCCGGGCTGTCCCGGCACCGGCACGAGGTAGTTGCGGGCGGTCAGGGTGGTGACCAGCTCGTGCGTGGTCGTGCGCGGCAGCTGGAGCCTGCGGGTGATCTCGGGGGCGGACAGGGTGCCGTCGCCCTCCAGGAAGAGCTCCAGTACGTCGAATGCCCTGGTCACCGCCGGAACGAGTCGTCCCATGGGTCCCCCACCTCGCCTCTGCCCGTTCGATATTCCGTACTACGACCGAAATCGCGAACAGAGACTAGCGGCGCGCCCCACGCCGGGCAACGGGTCGTCGGGGATCCCGCCGCGAACAGGGCGCGTGGGCACGCTCCCGTTGACACCCCGGCGGGCCGCTGCCTACCGTCACGCCGACCCACCGAACGATATTCGATATCTCGAACAAGCAGGCGCCCACTTCCACAACCCCGAGGAGCAACCACCGTGCGCATCACGGGAATCACCACACACGTCGTCGGCACGCCCTGGCGCAATCTCACCTATGTGCTCGTCCACACCGACGAGGGGCTGACCGGTGTCGGCGAGACCCGGATGCTCGGGCACACCGACGCGCTCGTCGGCTACCTCCGCGAGGCCGAGCACAACCACATCGCCGGTTCCGACCCGTTCGCGGTCGAGGATCTCGTACGGCGTATGAAGTACGGGGACTTCGGGCGGGCCGGCGAGATCGTCATGTCCGGGATCGCCGTCGTCGAGATGGCCTGCTGGGACATCAAGGGCAAGGCTCTCGGCGTACCCGTCTGGCAGTTGCTCGGCGGGAAGGTGACGGACCGGGTGAAGGCGTACGCGAACGGCTGGTACACCACCGAGCGCACCCCGGAGGCGTACCACGCGGCGGCGCGCGAGGTCGTGGCGCGCGGCTACCGGGCGCTGAAGATCGACCCGTTCGGGACCGGTCACTACGAGCTGGACGCCGAGCGTTCACGGGAGGCCGTCGCGCTCATCGAGGCGGTACGGGACGCCGTCGGCCCGGACACCGAGCTGATGGTGGAGATGCACGGCCGCTTCTCCCCCTCGACCGCGGTCCGGCTCGCGCGCGAACTCGCCCCGTTCCGGCCCGCATGGCTGGAGGAGCCGGTGCCGCCGGAGAACCTCAAGGCCCTGTCGAAGGTCGCCGAGAAGGTGGACCTGCCGATCGCGACCGGTGAACGGATCCACGACCGGATCGAGTTCAGGGAGCTCTTCGAGTCACAGGCCGTCGACATCGTGCAGCCCGACGTCGGTCACATCGGCGGCATCCTGGAGGCCAGGAAGCTCGCCGCGACCGCCGAGACCCACTACGTGCTCGTCGCCCCGCACAACGTGGGCGGCTCGGTCCTCACCGCGGCCTCCCTCCAACTCGCGGCCTGCACCCCCAACTTCAAGGTCCTGGAGCACTTCAACGACTTCGCGGACGCGGAGATCAAGAAGGTCGTGCGCGGCGCGCCCGAGGTCGACCCGGAGACCGGCTGCTTCGCCGTCTCCCACGAGCCGGGTCTCGGGGTGGAGTTCGACGCGGACGCCGCCGCCGAGTTCCCTCAGCAGCGCGCCCGGTTCGACCTGTGGGCCGAGGGCTGGGAGAAGAGGCAGCCGAAGTGAGCCGGGCCGATGCCGATGCGGGCGCAGATGCCGCGGGCCGTCCCGACCCCGCCGAGAGCCGCCCCGCGTCCGCCGCGAACCGCCCCGCGCCCGCCGTGAGCCGCGCCGTCCTCGTCGAACGGCCCGGCGTGCACCGGCTGATCGAGCGGGACGTCCCCGCACCCGGCCCCGGCGAGGTCCGGGTGCGGGTCGCCGCCGCCGGGATCTGCCTGAGCGACCGCGAGCTGTACGAGGGCCACCGTGCCCCGGGCTACGTCCGCTACCCGATCGTCCCCGGCCACGAGTGGTCCGGCACCGTGGACGCCGTCGGCGCCGGAGTCGATCCCGCGCTCCTGGGCCGGCCGTGCGTGGCCGAGGGCTTCCGGGCCTGCGGCCGCTGCGAGCGCTGCCGGTACGGGGAGACCAGCCTCTGCACCGCCGGATACGCCGAGACCGGCTTCACCGAGCCGGGTGCCTTCGCCGACCACCTCCTCGTCCCCGCCCGGCTCCTGCACCCGCTGCCGGACGGGGTGGACCTCCGGGCCGCCGCACTGCTCGAACCGGCGGCCGTCGTCGCCGCCGCGGTACGGGCCGGCCGGCCGCGCCCCGGTGAACAGATCGCCGTCGTCGGCGCCGGGACGCTCGGGCTGCTCGCCGTCCAGTGGCTCGCCGCCTCCTCCCCCGCCGAACTGGCCGTCGTGGACCCGCGTACGGACCGGGCGGCTCAGGCCCCGGCCTTCGGCGCCGACCGCGCCCTCACCCCGGCCGAGGCGGACGGCCTGTCCGGCCGCTTCGACCTCGTCGTGGAGACCGCGGGCGCGCCCACCACCGCCGCCTCCTCCTGTCTGCTCGCCCGCCGGGGCGGCCGGGTCGTCCTCACCGGCATGTTCACGGCGGGGGCCGCAGGGATCGACCCGGTCCATCTGTCCGTCAGCCAGCTGGAGATCCGCAGCGTCTTCGGCGCCTCCTCCGCGGCCTGGTCCGACGCCGTCCGCGCGCTCTCGCTGGGTCTTCTCGACCCGGCCCCGCTGATCACCCACGAATTCCCCCTCGACCGGTTCGGCGAGGCCCTCGCCCTGGTGGGCGGCGGCGCCCCGGACACGGGCAAGGTCCTCCTCCGCCCCTGAACCGGTCCCGCAGCCACCCCCGTTCCGCGTCCGCGCTCCCCAGCAGAGGATTCCGATGACCACGCGACCGGCCCCCCGGCTCCCCGGCGGCGACGCCCTCCGCCGTATCGGCCACCCCGTACCGCCGACCGACCCCGCCGACGCCTCCCCGCACTCCTTCCCCGACGGGGGGCGCTGGCGCACCGAGGTCCCCTCCGTCGAGAGTCCCGAGGCGCTCGCCGTCGTCCTCGCGGAGAGCGAGCGGCTCGGCGTCCCCGTCCACCGGGTCAGCCAGGGCAGTGGTGTCTGGATGCTCACGGACGCCGAGATCGCGGAGATGGTCTCCGCCTGCGCCGAACGCGCCGTGGAGCTCTGCCTGTTCACCGGGCCGCGCGGAACGTGGGACACCGGGGCCGCCACCCGTACCGACTCGGGCGGCGCGGGCCTGCGCGCCCGCGGCCACGACGGGCTCGCCGGATGCGTCGAAGACGCCCTGCGTGCCACCTCGTCGGGCGTGCGGTGTCTGCTCGTGGCCGACGAGGGCGTGTTGTGGACGCTGCACCGGATGCGCGAGGCGGGGACGCTGCCCGCCGACACCACGTTCAAGGTGTCCGCGCTCATCGGGCCGGTCAACCCCGCCTCGTACGCGGTCCACGAGCGGCTCGGGGCCGATTCCCTCAATGTGCCGTCCGACCTGACGCTCGCCCATCTCACCGAGATTCGGCGGGTCAGCCGGGCGCCGATGGACCTGTACGTCGAGGCCCCGGACGACCTCGGCGGCTACGTCCGGATGTACGAGGCGGCCGAGTTGATCCGGCGGGGCGCGCCCCTGTACCTGAAGTTCGGGCTGAGCCGGGCGGCCGGGATCTACCCGTACGGGGCCCACCTGCGGGAGCTCGCCCTCGCCACGGCGCGGGAGCGGGTACGGCGCGGCCGGCTCGTCCTGGACCTGCTCGCCCGGCACGGGGCGGACGGCGGAATGTCCCCGCTCGGTTCCCGGCACCCGGGGGAACTCCGGCGCTTCGACTCCGACAGCTCGTCCGTCGAAGCGCTTCGATCTTCTTGACCCACTTCTCTGGACACGTCAACACACCCGGGTTACGGTCTCGCTGAGCCGTCGAAGCGATCGTTCGAGTGACATCGTCGAAGCGATTCGCATCGCCTCACCTCAGTCACGGCCCGCGGGGAGAACGGATGGTCACGCTTGCCGAGGTCGCCCGGCACGCCGGAGTGTCGGCCAGCACGGTGAGCTACGTCCTCAGCGGCAGGCGCCCCATCTCGGACCCCACCCGGCGGCGGGTGCGGGCCAGCATCGAGCAGCTCGGCTACCAGCCCCACGCGGGCGCCCGCGCGCTCGCCAGCAGCCGTTCGCGGATCATCGCCCTGATGGTCCCGCTGCGCACCGACATGTATGTGCCGGTGATGCTGGAGATCGCGGTCGCCGTCGCCACCGCCGCCCGCGCGCACGGCTACGACGTGCTGCTCCTCACCGGCGAGGAGGGCCCCTCGGCGCTCCGCCGCGTGACCGGCAGCGGGCTCGCCGACGCGATGATCCTGATGGACGTCCAGCTCGACGACGAGCGGCTGCCGGTGCTGCGCGTGGCGGGCCCGCCGGCCGTCCTGGTCGGGCTGCCGGCCGACCCCGCGGGGCTGCACTGCGTCGATCTGGACTTCGCGGCGGCCGGGGCGCTGTGCGTGGAGCACCTGGCAGACCTCGGGCACCGGGAGATCGCGGTCATCGGCGAGTCGCCCGGCGTCTACGCGCGCCACACGGGCTTCGCCGAGCGCACCCTGCGCGGGCTGCGCGACCGGGCGGCCGAGCGAGGGGTCCGGCTGCTGCACCGGCCGTGCGAAGGCGGCCACGACGCCGTGGCGGGGGCACTCACCAGGATCTTCGACGAGCGGCCCGGGGTCAGCGCGTTCGTCGTGCAGAACGAGACGGCGGTCGAGCCGCTGCTCGCGCTGCTGCGGCGGACCGGCCGGGCCGTGCCCGAGGACGTGTCGGTGGTCGCGGTCTGCGCCGACCAGATCGCCGCCCAGGCCTCGGTGCCGCTCAGCTCGGTGGCGATCCCCGCGCAGGAGCTGGGCCGCAGGGCGGTGGAACGGCTCGTCGCGGGCCTCTCCCGCCGCGAGGGGGCGGACACGGCGCGGGTCGAACTGCTCACGCCGGCGCTGACCGTACGGGACAGCTCGGGCCCCCCTCCGTCCCCGGCCGGGTTCAGGAACTGACGATCGGCTCCTCGGCGGCGCCGGCCCCCGGCGCGTCCGCCTCTCGTCCTCGGGGACGCGGTCCCCGACCGCTCAGACCGCCCAGACGCCGTCCCGCATCAGGTGGCGCCCGGCCAGTTCCGGCTCCTCAAGCCAGGCCTCCACCGCGGTGGGGCGGACCCGGAACCAGCCGTACGCGGGCCCCGAGTTCCGCGGGTCCCAGCCGCACTTCGCGGCGAAGCCCTCGATCGCCTCCGTCGGTACGTCGTCGCCGCCGAGGGTCGTCACGTCGCCGTCGATCAGGACGACGTCCCGGGTGTGCCCGAGCGCCAGCCGGGTCCGTCCGCCGGCGGCGAGGTTGCGGCCGGTGGGATTCGTCAGCCGGGTGCACAGCCAGACGTCCGTGCCGTCCCAGTGGAAGGCCAGCGGCACGAGGTACGGCAGCGCGTCGGCGCTCGCCGAGGCCACCCAGATGTCCACCTCCTCCGCCAGCCGGGCGAGGACGTCCTTCTTGCGCTGTTCGGGCTCTCGTGTCGCGGGATGCGTCGTCATGGCCCCGACCCTACGCCGTCGCGATCACACCCGCCCGAGCCCAGGACCCGGACCGCGCAGGGGAGTTCCGTTCCGCTGCCGGTCTCCCGCGCTTGCCGGGGCGACAGGCAGCGTCAGGCCGTCCAGCCGGTCGCCACGCGCAGAAAGCGCTTGCGCGAAGCATTGACGAAACACGAACACCCCCTTAGTTTCATGCCCGTTGCACTTCGTACGTCATATATGAGACGCGATACATGAGATCTGAGAGTGCTCCATGGCCTTCGCCCCCAGCCCCATCCCCTCCCGCACCCAGTACGTGCTCGAAGCGATCAAGCACGACATCCTTACCGGAGGGCTCAGACCCGGCCAGGCACTTGTCGAGGCCGAACTCGCCGCGCGTTTCGGGGTGTCGAAGACCCCGGTCCGCGAAGCGCTCAAGACCCTCGCGGGCAGCGGGCTCGTGGTGATGAACCAGTACAAGGGCGTCACGGTCCGGATGGTCGACGCCGACATGGCCCGCGCCGTCTACGACGTACGCCTCCTCCTGGAACCCGAGGCGGTCCGCCGCGCCGTGGCGTCCGGCGCCCCGCTCGACGAGGCGCGGGAGGCCCTGCGCCGGGCGGCCGGGGCCGAGGACCCGGCCGAACGGTCCCTGGCCAACCGGGCGTTCCACCGGGCGCTCTACCTGCCCTGCGGCAACCCGCTGCTCGGCCGGATGCTCGACGAGGTCCGCGACCAGGCCGCCCTGGTCTCCACCGTCGCCTGGGCGGCCATCCCCTCCTGGGAGCGGGAGGCCGCCGAGCACGAGGAGATCCTGCGGCTCGCGGCCGCCGGCGACGTCGGCGGGGTGGGCCGCGCGGTCCACGACCACATCGCGTCCTTCGTCGAGCGCGCCTTCCCCCAGTACCCCGAGAACCAGTCCCCCCCGAACAGCGAGTGAGCATGGAATTCGAGACGATGAGGGCCGCCCTCGCCGACGTCGTGGCCATCCCGGTCACCCCGTTCGCCGAGGACGGCTCCGTGGACACCGTCACCCACCGCGCGCTGCTGCGCCGGCTCCTCGACGGCGGGGTCCGCACCCTCACCCCCAACGGCAACACCGGCGAGTTCTACGCGCTCACTTCCGAGGAGCGCCGCCTGCTCACCGAGATCACCGTCGACGAGGCCGGCGACCGTGCCGCGATCCTCGTCGGCGTCGGCCACGACGTGCCGACGGCGGTCGAGGCCGCCCGGCACGCCCGCGCCACGGGCGCCCACCTGGTGATGGTCCATCAGCCGGTCCACCCGTACGTCTCCGAGAGCGGCTGGGTCGACTACCACCGGGCCATCGCCGAGGCCGTCCCCGAGCTCGGGGTCGTCCCCTACATCCGCAACCCGCTGCTCGGCGGGGCCCGGCTCGCCGAGCTCGGCGCCGCCTGCCCCAACGTCGTGGGGGTGAAGTACGCGGTCCCCGACGCGGCCCGGTTCGCCGGCTTCGCCCGGGACGCGGGCCTCGACCGCTTCGTCTGGGTGGCGGGCCTGGCCGAGCCGTACGCCCCCGCCTACTTCGCCGGCGGCGCCACCGGATTCACCTCCGGCCTGGTCAACGTCTCCCCCGCGCTCTCCCTGGAGATGCTGGACGCACTCCGGTCCGGCGACTACCCGACCGCGATGAAGGTCTGGGAGCGGATCCGCCGCTTCGAGGAGCTGCGCGCGGCCAACGGCAGTGCCGACAACGTGACGGTGGTCAAGGAGGCCCTCGCCTCCCTCGGCCTCTGCCGCCGGGCGGTCCGCCCGCCGAGCCGTGAACTCCCCGGGAGCGAGCGGGCCGAGGTCGCCACGATCGCGGCCGGGTGGCCGGTATGAGCGGCGAAGGGCCCGCCGACACGGGCCGGCGCAGCGTCGACGAAGGACGGAACCCCGTCGGCGAAGGCCGGCGCCCCGCCGAAGGGGGCCGGCGCCCCGAGGAGCTGCGCAGCCACCAGTGGTACGGCACCGACGGCCTCCGCTCCTTCAGCCACCGCGCCCGCACCCGGCAGCTCGGCTATCTGCCCGAGGAGCACCTCGGGAAGCCGGTGATCGCGATCCTCAACACCTGGTCCGACATCAACCCCTGCCACGTCCACCTCCGCGACCGCGCGCAGGCCGTGAAGCGCGGGGTGTGGCAGGCCGGCGGCTTCCCGCTGGAGTTCCCGGTCTCCACCCTCTCGGAGACGTTCCAGAAGCCGACCCCGATGCTCTACCGCAACCTCCTCGCCCTGGAGACGGAGGAGCTGCTGCGCTCGTACCCGGTGGACGGGGCGGTGCTGATGGGCGGCTGCGACAAGACGACCCCGGCGCTCCTCATGGGTGCGGCCTCGGTCGACCTGCCGACGGTGTTCGTTCCGGCGGGGCCGATGCTGCCGGGGCACTGGCGGGGCGAGACGCTCGGCTCCGGTACGGACATGTGGAAGTACTGGGACGAGAAGCGGGCGGGACGGATCGGCGACTGCGAGATGGCGGAGCTGGAGAGCGGTCTCGCCCGCTCCCCCGGACACTGCATGACGATGGGGACGGCGTCCACGCTGACCGCCGCCGCGGAGACCCTCGGCGTGACCGTGCCGGGTGCCTCATCGGTGCCGGCGGTCGACTCGGGGCACGACCGGATGGCGGCGGCCTCGGGGCTGCGGATCGTGGAACTCGTACGGCAGGACCTGCGGCTGTCGCGGATCCTGACGCGGGAGGCGTACGAGGACGCGGTCGCCGCCGTCCTGGCGCTCGGCGGCTCGACCAACGCGGTGATCCATCTGATCGCGATGGCGGGGCGCTCGGGGGTGAAGCTGACGCTCGACGACTTCGACCGGATCGCGCGGACGGTGCCGGTGCTCGCGGACCTGCGGCCGGGCGGTCGGTTCCTGATGGAGGACTTCCACTTCGCGGGCGGAATGCCGGGCTTCCTCTCCCGGCTCACCGACGTCCTGCACCTGGATCGCCCGACGGTCTCGCACGCCACGCTGCGGGAGCAGCTCGACGGCGCGCTCGTCCACGACGAGGAGGTGATCCGGGACCGTTCGAGGCCGCTGGCCGCCGAGGGCGGGGTCGCGGTGCTGCGGGGGAACCTCTGCCCCGACGGCGCCGTCATCAAGCACATCGCGGCCGAGCCGCGGTTGCTCGAGCACACCGGTCCCGCGGTCGTCTTCGACGACTACCGGTCGATGCAGCGGACCATCGACGACCCGGCGCTCGGCATCACGCCCGAGCATGTGCTGGTGCTGCGCGGCGCGGGCCCGAAGGGCGGTCCGGGGATGCCGGAGTACGGCATGCTGCCCATCCCCCGGTACCTGCTCGAACAGGGAGTGCGGGACATGGTGCGGATCTCCGACGCCCGGATGAGCGGGACGAGTTACGGGGCGTGTGTGCTGCATGTGGCACCCGAGTCCCATGTCGGCGGACCCCTTGCCCTCGTCCGTACGGGCGATACGATCACCCTCGACGTCGCCGCACGCTCCCTCCACCTGCACGTCACGGACGAGGAGCTGGACGTCCGCCGGGCCGCCTGGACACCGCCGCCGGCCCGGTACGAGCGCGGCTACGGCGCGCTCTACATGGAGCAGATCTCCCAGGCCGACACCGGCTGCGACTTCGCGTTCCTGGCGCGTCCGGGCATCACCCCCGATCCGTACGCGGGCTGATAACCCGCCGCACAGCAGCGCCGGTTCGCCAGCCCGTCCCTCCGAACAGCCCCACCCTGCCCAGCAGCGCCATCAGCTCCACCCACCCCATCCTGTCCGAAATCTCGAACGTCGTTCGCGAAGCGCTTCACCGAGAACGGAGCCGCCGTCATGGCCTCAGCTGTGACCCCACCGCCCCAAGCCGTCACGGCACGGAGCCGCCGTCGCACGGGAGCGACCCCCCGACGACTGCCGTACCTGCTGATCGCCCCCGCCGGCCTGCTGATGCTGGGCTTCATCGCCTACCCGGTGATCAGCGTCTTCTACTACAGCCTCCAGCACTACAACCCCACGAAGCCCTGGCGGAACGGCTTCGCGGGACTCGACAACTTCACCCGGATCCTCACGGACGACCCACGGTTCTGGGGAACGCTGACCTTCAGCCTCAAGTGGGTCGTCGTCGAGGTGACGCTCCAGCTCCTCTTCGGTCTCGCGCTCGCGCTCATCGTGAACCAGACCTTCGTGGGCCGCGCCCTGGGCCGGGCCCTGGTCTTCTCCCCATGGGCCGTCTCGGGCGTACTCACCTCCGCGATCTGGGTGCTGCTCTACAACTCCCAGACCGGGATCAGCCGTTACCTCGCCGACATGGGCCTCGGCACGTACGGCACGTCCTGGCTCTCCGACACCTCGACCGTGTTCCCGGCGGCCATCGTCGCCGATCTCTGGCGCGGGGTGCCGTTCTTCGCCATCCTCATCCTGGCCGACCTGCAGTCCGTGCCGAAGGACCTGTACGAGGCGGCCGAGGTCGACGGGGCTGGCCGGGTACGGCAGTTCGTCCACATCACCCTGCCGCACATCCGGGACGCGATCGTCCTCTCCACGCTGCTGCGCGCGGTCTGGGAGTTCAACAACGTCGACCTGCTGTACACGCTGACCGGCGGCGGCCCCGCGGGCGAGACGACCACGCTGCCGCTGTACATCGCCCACACCAGCGTCGACGCCCACAACTTCGGATACGCCTCCGCCCTCACCACGGTGGCGTTCGTGATCCTTCTCTTCTGCTCGATGGTCTATCTGCGCCTGAGCAAGTTCGGAGGCGACGTCACATGACAGCCGAGTCCACCCTGACGGCCGCTCCCTCCCCGGGGACCGCGCAGGTCCCGCCGCCCCCCGACCGGACGCCGCCCGCCGCAGCCCGCGCCAGGCGGAGGGCGTGGGACGAGGTGCCCCGCTGGCAGATCTATCTGCCCCTCGGGATCTACCTCCTCTTCACCCTCGTCCCCTTCTACTGGATCCTGCTCTTCGCCGTACGCCCGGCCGGCTCCACCTCACTGCTGCCCTGGCCGATGACGACCGCGCACTTCGAGAAGGTCTGGAACGAGCGGAGCTTCGGCGTCTTCTTCCAGAACAGCCTGCTCATCGGGGTCGCGGTGCTCATCAGCACCACCGTGGTCGCCCTCGCCGGCGGCTACGCGCTGGCCCGCTTCGACTTCAGGATCAAGAAGGGCTTCATGCTGGCCCTGCTCTGCTCGCAGTTCGTGCCGGGCGCCCTGCTCCTCGTCCCGCTGTTCCAGATCTTCGCCGAGCTGAAGATGATCAACTCCCTGGGGAGTGTGATCATCGCCGAGACCGTCTTCCAGCTCCCGCTGTCGATGATCCTTATCAGCGGCTTCATCAGGAACGTCCCGTACTCCCTGGAGGAGGCCGCCTGGGTGGACGGCTGCAACCGTTTCTCCGCCTTCCGGATCGTCGTCCTCCCACTGCTCAGGCCCGGCCTGGTCGCCGTCGGCTCCTTCGCCTTCGTGCACGCCTGGAACCACTTCCTCTTCGCCCTGATGTTCCTCAGCAGCCAGGACAAGCAGACGATCCCCGTCGGCCTCAACACCCTCATGGGCGCCGACAGCGTCGACCTCGGGGCGCTCGCCGCGGGCGGCGTCATCGCCGCCGTACCCGTCGTCATCGTCTTCGGCTTCATCCAGAAGTGGCTGGTCACCGGATTCAGCGCCGGGGCGGTGAAGGGATGACCAGCAACCCCGTGCACAGGGAAGACATGAACACCGCACACACACCCCTGCCGGTCGTCCTCGCCGGAGCCCGCGGCCACGGCCGCAGCCACCTCCTGAACATCCGCCGGCTCGAAGAGCGCGGACTCGTCCGCCTCGCCGGGGTCTGCGAGCTGCGCCCGCTCGACGCCGCCGAGCTCGACGGCATCGGGCACCCGGAGCAGTCCGCCGACTTCGAGGCGCTGCTCGCCTCCACCGGCGCCCGGATCGCCGTGCTCAGCACCCCCATCCAGACCCACACCGACATGACGCTCGCCGCCGCCCGGCACGGGGCGCACATCCTCCTGGAGAAGCCGCCGGCCCCGTCGTACGCGGAGTACCGCCGGATGGCCGACGGCGTCGAGGCGGCCGGAGTGGCCTGCCAGATCGGGTTCCAGTCGCTGGGGTCGCACGCGGTGCCCGCGATCCGCCGGATGGTCGCGGAGGGTGCGATCGGCGAACTCCTCGGCGTCGGCGCGGCCGGGGCCTGGGTCCGTGACGAGGCCTACTTCCGACGCGCCCCCTGGGCGGGCCACCGCCGGCTCGGCGGCGCCGACGTCGTCGACGGGGCACTCACCAACCCCCTCGCGCACGCCGTCGCCACGGCGCTCGCCCTGTCCGGCTCCACCCGCGCCGAGGACGTCGAGCACATCGAGACCGAGCTGCTGCACGCCCACGCCATCGAGTCCGACGACACCTCTGCGGTACGGATCGTCACCTCGGCCGGCACCCAGGTCACCGTCGCGGCGACGCTCTGCGCCGAGCGGTCCTCGGAGCCGTACGTCATCGTCCACGGCACCCAGGGCCGGATCACCTTCTGGTACCGGCAGGACCGGGTGCTCGTGCAGCGCGCCGGGCACGGACCGGTGGAGACCGAGTACGCCCGTACCGACCTCCTGGAGAACCTCGTCGCGCACGTCACCGACGGCGAGCCGCTGTGGGTGCCGCCGGCGGCGACCGGCGCGTTCATGCGGGTCGTCGAGGCGGTACGGACGGCCCCCGACCCGCTGGCGATACCCGCCGCGCACTGGCACACCGAGCCCGGCGAGAGCGCGCCGCGCCGGGTCGTCGACGGCGTCGACGCCCTGGTGGACGCCAGTGCCGACGGGCTCAGGCTGTTCTCCGAACTCGGCGCCTCCTGGGCCCCGTCGACCCGGGCGGAGGCCCGATGAGCCCCGAGCCCCCGACGGTCCTGCGCTGCGCGGGCCGCGCCGTCGCCCGGTACACGACCCGGCCCGAACTGGCCCCCGACCACTCCCCCCGGCCGTACTTCCACCCGGTCACGACCCTCGGCGGCCGGCCGGTGACCGAGACGGTGCCCGAGGACCATCCGCACCACCTCGGCGTGGGCGTCGCCGTGCCCGACGCCGCCGGCCACAACTTCTGGGGCGGCCGCACCTTCGTCCGCGACCGCGGGTCGGTCGAGCTCGACAACCACGGGGTGCAGCGGCACGACGGGTTCAAGCTGTGCGACCCGGACGGCTTCGTGGAGGAGCTGACCTGGACGGCCGGGGGCGAGCGGCTGCTCCGCGAGCACCGGACGGTGGCGGCCACCACGCTCGCCGAGACGGCCTGGGCGCTCGACCTCACCTTCTCCCTCACCAACGTGTCCGGGCGGGACCTGTCGATCGGCAGCCCCGCGACGAACGGCCGGCCGGGCGCCGCGTACGGCGGCTTCTTCTGGCGCGCGCCGAAGGAGGCGACGGCTCCGGTGGTGTTCGGGTCCGGGGTGGGCGCCGAAGGTTCGGGCGCGGACGGCGAGGCGGCGGTGCACGGGGCCCGCGCGAACTGGGTGGCCCTCGCGGGCGAGGGCTGGACCCTGGTGTTCGCCGGGGCGACCGCCCGGACCCGTGAGGACCCGTGGTTCGTCCGGGCGGCCGAGTACCCGGGCGTCGGTTCCTCGCTCGCCCACGACGAGCGGCTTCCGGTGGCCGCCGGAGAGACCTTCGTACGGCGGGTGGTGACCGTCGTCGCCGACGGCCGCCTCGACCGGGACGGGGCCGCGGCTCTGGTGCGCAAGGCGGTGACGTCGTGACGGGGGCCGGTGCCGCCCTTCCGACGGGGGACCTCGGCGACGGTACGTACCGCAACCCCGTGCTGGCCGCCGACTGGTCCGACCCCGACGTGGTCCGGGTCGGCGAGGACTACCACCTGACGGCGTCCAGCTTCGGCCGCGCCCCCGGGCTGCCGCTCCTGCACTCCCGGGACCTGGTCAACTGGACGCTCGTCGGACACGCCCTGGAGCGGCTCGAACCGGCCGCCGCGTTCACGGAGCCCCGGCACGACCGTGGGGTCTGGGCGCCCTCGTTCCGGTATCACGACGGCCGGTTCTGGATCTTCTGGGGCGACCCCGACCACGGGATCCACCAGGTCAACGCCCCTTCCGTACGCGGCCCGTGGACGGCCCCGCACCTGGTGAAGGCGGGCCGGGGTCTGATCGACGCCTGCCCGCTGTGGGACGAGGAGTCGGGCGAGGCGTTTCTCGTGCACGCCTGGGCGAAGTCCCGCGCCGGCTTCAACAACCGGCTCACCGGGCACCGGATGAGCCCGGACGGGACGAGGCTCCTCGACGAGGGCCGGGTCCTCGTGGACGCCGACCGGCTCCCCGGCTGGTTCACCCTGGAGGGCCCGAAGCTGTACCGGCACGACGGCTGGTTCTGGATCTTCGCCCCGGCCGGGGGCGTGGCCACCGGCTGGCAGGGCGCCTTCCGGTCGCGGTCGTTCTTCGGCCCGTACGAGGAGCGGATCGTCCTCGCGCAGGGCGACACCGACGTCAACGGCCCGCATCAGGGCGGCTGGGTGCGCACCGGGCCGGGCGAAGACTGGTTCCTGCACTTCCAGCAGTCGGGCGCGCACGGCCGGCTCGTCCATCTCCAGCCGATGCGCTGGGACGCGGACGGCTGGCCCGTGCTCGGCGACGAGGGCGCCCCGGTCCGGGTGCACCGCAAGCCGGACCTGCCGGAGCAGCCGCCCGCACGGCCGGCCGTGAACGACACGTTTCCCGGCGGCCGGTTCGGCCGGCAGTGGCAGTGGACCGCCAACCCGGGTGAGGGCTGGGCCAGTCAGCACACGGGCGACGGGCTGCGGCTCGACTGTGTGCGGTCGGACCGGTCGGCCGATCTCCGAAGCGTGCCGCACGTCCTCACCCAGCGGCTGCCCGCCGGGGCCGTGGTCGTCGAGGTCGGGCTCCGGCTCGACTCGGTGGCGCCCGGGGCCCGCGCGGGGCTCGTCGTCCTGGGGGACGCGTACGCGTGGATCGGTCTGGAGCGGGCACCGGACGGCACGGCCCGGCTCGTCCACCGGTTCGCCCCGGCGAACACGGACCGCGAACGGGACGCGGCCCGCTCCCGGCCGCTGACCGGGAACCGGGTCCTGCTCCGCATCGAGGTCACGGCGGACGCGCGCTGCCGTTTCTCGTACTACACCGCTCCCGGCGCCGATCCCGGGTCAGGTTCCGGCTCCGGGTCCGGCTCCGGCTCCGGCTCCGGCTCCGGGTCCGGGTCCGGTGGCGGCTCCGACGGCGGCTCCGACGGCGGTCCGATCCGGGTCGGGCCGGAGTTCGCCGCCACGCCCTGGCGCTGGGTCGGCGCACTGCTCGGCCTCTTCGCCGGGGCGCCGGAAGGCACGGGACACGCCGGGACGGCCGTGTTCTCCGACTTCCGCGTCACCGCCGCCTGAGCGGCATCACCCGGGGCACCCCACCGGCGCCCCG
This sequence comes from Streptomyces sp. CB02980, assembly GCF_014451325.2. Lineage (GTDB taxonomy): Bacteria > Actinomycetota > Actinomycetes > Streptomycetales > Streptomycetaceae > Streptomyces. Next base: position 573,517 of record NZ_JACSCH020000002.1, read on the forward strand.
CCCCGAACTCCCCCACACCCCATCCCCGTACTCCCCGCAACACCCCGAGAGAAGAGAGCCGACGATGACCATCTTCCCCGGCGGACGGCGCAGAGCCGCCCTCGCCCTCGCCCTGACCGGCGTCCTCGCCCTGACCGCCACCGCCTGCGGTGACGACGGCAGCGGCGGGGGCGGCGGCAAGGGCGCCGAGGGATCGGGCAAGGGAAAGATCACCTTCTGGGACAACAACGGCGGTGTCCGCACCGACGTCTGGAAGGAGATCATCGCGGACTTCGAGAAGGCGAACCCCGACATCGACGTCGAGTACGTCGGGATCGCCTCCAAGGAGGTCCAGTCGAAGTACGACACCGCGATCCAGGGCGACGGCCTGCCGGACGTCGGCGGCGTCGGCGCGGCGATGCTCGCCGGGATCGCCGCGCAGAACGCCCTGGAGCCGCTGGACGCACGGATCGAGGGCAGCGCGCTCAAGGGCAGGCTGAACGCCGGCATGGTCGCGAGCGTGAAGTCGGCGGGCGGACGGGACAAGCTGTTCACCGTCCCCACCTCCGCGAGCAACGGCGTGCTGTACTACCGCACCGATCTGTTCAAGGCGGCCGGCCTGCAGGAGCCCACCACCTGGTCGAAGTTCTACACGGCGGCCGAGAAGCTGACGGCCACCGACAAGAACCGCTTCGGCTACACGATCCGCGGCGGCGCGGGCTCGATCGCCCAGGCCCTGGACGCCATGTACGGCCAGAGCGGCATCACGAGCTTCTGGAACGGCGACAAGACGACCGTCAACGACCCCAAGAACGTGGCCGCGCTCGAGAAGTACGCCGGCCTGTTCAAGAAGACCACCCCGGCCGCCGACGTCAACAACGACTTCACCAAGATGGTCGCGCAGTGGGACAGCGGCCAGATCGGCATGCTGAACCACAACCTCGGCTCGTACCAGGACCACGTGAAGGCCCTCGGTACGGAGAAGTTCCGGGGCATCCCCAACCCGACCCTCGACGACGGCACCCGGGTGCAGGTCTCCAACCCGGTCGACGGGCTCGGGCTCTTCTCCTCCGGCAAGAACAAGGCCGCGGCCTGGAAGTTCATCGAGTTCGCGGCCTCGCACGCCTCCAACAGCAAGTGGAACAAGTCGGCCGGCGCCATCCCGGCCAACACGGAGGCCGCCCAGGACCCCTGGCTCCAGGAGGCGGAGCCGACGAAGCTCGGCGCCGAGGTCCTCTTCAGCGGCAAGGCCACGATCGTGGAGCTGCCGTACTACCTGCCGGACTGGAACACGGTCTCCAAGGCCGAGAACGAGCCGGGCTTCCAGAAGGTCCTGCTCGGTACCTCCACCGCCAAGGAGTTCCTCGACCACCTGGCCGAGCAGCTGAACACGGCGCAGGCCGAGTGGAAGCAGCAGAACCCGTGAGCGTCGGCCGCCGCGCGGTGGTCACGGCCGGGGCGGGCCTCGCGCTCGCCCTGGCCGGGGCTCCCCCGGCCCGTTCCCAAGGACACCCCCGCATGCGCACCCTCTTCATCGCCGGCGACTCCACCGCCGCCCAGAAGTACGCCGACGCCGCGCCCGAGACCGGCTGGGGCATGGCCCTCCCCCTCTTCCTGCACCGGGGCGTTCGGGTCGCCAACCACGCCGTCAACGGGCGCAGCACCAAGAGCTTCCTCGACGAGGGACGGCTCGAGGCGATCCTGGCCGCGCTGTGCCCCGGCGACCTGCTCCTGATCCAGTTCGGCCACAACGACCAGAAGGCCGCCGATCCCACCCGCTACACCGAACCGTGGACCACCTACCAGGACAACCTGCGGGTCTTCGTCGAGGGCGCGCGGTCCCGGGGCGCCCTTCCGGTGTTCGCCACCTCCGTCGAACGGCGCAGGTTCGACGTGGACGGCACCGCGCTGCGGACGCTCGGCGCGTACCCGGCGGCGATGCGGGAGACCGCCCGCGAGTCGGACGTCCCCCTCCTCGACGTCGAGGCGCTGTCGATCGCCCTGTGGCAGCGGCTCGGTCCCGAGGCCACCAAGACGTACTTCAACTGGACCGCGGCCGAGCAGGACAACACCCACTTCAACCCACCGGGGGCGATCGAGGTGGCCCGGCTGGTCACCGCCGAGCTGCTCCGCACCCATGTCCTCGCCCCGCGCGAGACGCGCCGCGTGGACGACCACATTCCCGCCGGGCTCATCACCTGGCCCGAACCCGCCCCTGCCGCTTCCGAGTTCGAGGAGAGCCGATCGTGAACCGACGCACGCGACTGGGAGTGGTGGCCGCGACCGCCCTCACCCTGACGGTGACCGCACCCGCGGCCGGTGCCCACGCCGCCCCGCGCCCCGGGGCCGACCCCGCCCGCGCCACGCTGCCGGCCGGTGACGGCTGGGCGTCCGAGGGAACCGGCACCACCGGAGGGGCGGCCGCCGTCGCCTCCCGGGTCTTCACCGTCACCAGCTGGGAGGAGTTCCGGGACGCGCTGGCCGTGCCCGGCACCGAGCCCCGGATCGTCAAGGTCGTGGGCACACTGAACGCCACCGCCGCCGGCTGCGCCGCCTTCGAGGCCCCGGGCTACGACTTCGCCCGCTATCTCGCCGACTACGACCCCGCCGTCTGGGGCTACGAGAACGTGGTCAGCGGCCCCCAGGAGGACCTGCGGGCGGCGTCCGCGACCGCCCAGGGCAAGGCCATCAAGGTCAAGGTGCCCGCGAACACCACGATCGTCGGTGTCGGCAGGCACGCCGGGATCACCGGCGGCAGCCTCCAGGTGCAGGGCGTCGACAACGTCGTGGTCCGCAATCTGACGATGGAGAGCCCGCTCGACTGCTTCCCGCAGTGGGACCCGACGGACGGCGCGACCGGGGCGTGGAACTCCGAGTACGACAGCCTGGTCGTGTACGGCTCTACCCATGTCTGGATCGATCACAACACCTTCACCGACGGGGCCCACCCGGACAGTTCGCTGCCCTCGTACTACGGCGAGGTCTACCAGCAGCACGACGGCGAGCTGGACGTCGTGCGGGGCGCGGACCTCGTCACGATCTCGTGGAACGTCTTCGCCGACCACGACAAGACCCTGATGATCGGCAACAGCGACAGCGCGGGCGCCACGGACCGGGGCAGGCTGCGGGTCACCCTGCACCACAACCTCTTCAAGAACGTGATCGAGCGGGCGCCGCGGGTCCGGTTCGGGCAGGTCGACGCGTACAACAACCACTTCGTGGTGCCGAGTTCGGCGTACGCGTACAGCCTCGGCATCGGGCAGGAGTCCCAGCTCTTCGCGGAGAAGAACGCGTTCACGCTCGCCGGGGACGTACCGGCGGGCAGGATCCTCAAGAAGTGGAAGGACGCGCCCGTCACCACCGTGGGCAACTACGTGAACGGCAAGCCGGTCGACCTCCTCGCCGTCCACAACGCCCGGTTCCCCGAGGAGCTGTTGCGGGCCGACGCGGGCTGGACCCCCGTCCTGCGCACCCGGGTCGACCACCCGCGGGCCGTGCCGGCCCTCGTCGACCGCCACGCGGGCGCCGGCCGCTCCTGCTGAGCCCTCGCCCGCTTCCGGGACGACCCGCCGTGTCCGCTACCCGAGGAACGACAGGCGGACCCGGCGGTCGGGGTTGTCCTTGTTCGTGTCCACCAGGCACACCGACTGCCAGGTGCCGAGCGCCAGTTCGCCGTCGATCACGGGGAGCGTCGCGTGCGGGGCGACGAGGGCCGGCAGGACGTGGTCACGGCCGTGGCCCCGGCTTCCGTGGCGGTGCTGCCAGCGTTCGTCGGCGGGGAGCAGGTGGTGCAGGGCCGTCAGCAGGTCGTGGTCGCTGCCCGCGCCCGTCTCGATCAGCGCCACGCCCGTCGTCGCGTGGGGCGTGAAGACGTTGAGGAGGCCTCCCCGCCCCTGTGCCACCTCGGCAAGGAAGGCGACGCACTCCCCGGTCAGGTCGTACACCCTCTCCGATCCTCCGGTGGTGACGTCCAGGACGCGTGTGGCGAAACCGTTGCTCATCCCCTCATCGTGACGGAGCGGACGGCCTTCTCAAACGCCCCACGCAGACGCCCCGGGGAGGTCCCCCCGGGTGCCCTCGCGCGACGTCCGGCATCAGCCGGGCTCCGGCGCCCCCAGGACCGGCAGCCGCGCGCAGCGGCGGCAGGCGCGGGCCGAGGTCGCCACGACGGCGTGGGAGGCGGCCGCGAGCGCGCCGGCGAAGGCGAGCAGCGGCCAGTTCGTCGCGAGCGCGGCGGCGGTGACGAGGGCGAGCGTCGTCACCGCCATGGCGGCTCCGGCGGTCGTGCCGGTCCAGGCGACCACTGCCGGCAGCCGGGCCGGTGGGGACAGCCGGCGGGCGAGGGTTCCGGTGGTCGCCAGAGCCGCGGCGGCGAGCAGGGTGGCGGCGATCGAGACTCCGGACAGGTGCGCGGCCAGAAGTCGTGAGGTGTGGAGAACCGATCCCGCGGGTTCCCGGGCGGTCACGCCGGTGAGGTACCAGCAGGCGATCAGGAAGGGTGCGGTGAGCGCCACGACCCGGGCGGTGTGCCGGGCCTGGGCGAGGGTCAGCTCCCGCTGACAGCTCGGGACGAGCTCGTCGACGGTCCCGAACTCCCGGACCGCCGCACCGATCGCCTCGCGCCGTGGGACGCCCCGCTCGATCTGCGCGTCCGCCGTGTCCTCGAGTCCGCCGCGGATCTCCTCGATCATCCGGTCCTTGGTCCGGGCGGGCCCGTGCAGGGCGGCGGTGAGGTCGGCGACGTACGCGGCGAGCGGGTCGCCGACGGGATCGGCGGCATCGGTGTCGGTGCCGGCGGGATCGGCGTCGGCGGCATCGGTGTCGGCGGCATCGGTGTCGGCGCCCACACCTGCGGCGGTCATGTGGCGAGCCCGTGCGGTGTGGTGGGGTTGAGGACCGAACCGATCGCCGCGGTGAACTCGTTCCAGGCCGTGCGTTCGCCGGCGAGCGTGCGCCGGCCCTCGTCCGTCAGCTCGTAGCACCGGCGGCGCCGCTCCCCGGAGGACTGCCAGCTGCTGCTCAGCAGGCCGGTGCGCTCCAGCCGGTTCAGGGCCGGATAGATGGTGCCCGTGCGCAGTTCGAGCACGCCTCCGCTGCGCTGCTGGACCGCGGCGATGATCGCGTACCCGTGCAGCGGTCCCGGTTCGAGCACCGCGAGCAGCAGTCCGTCCAGGTGCCCTCGCACCGCATCCGCCTTCATGGGTAGGCAGCCTACACAAGGGAGCCGTAGGCAGTGTATGTATTGGTAGCCAACCTATTGGCAGCCAGAACATCCCGCTCTTGCCCGGAGGCATGCGCCGTGACCGAATTCCTGCTGTCCGTCCACGTCCTGGTGGCGATCGTCACGGTCGGGTCGATCACCGTGGCCGCCTCGATGTTCCCGCGCTTCGCGCTCCGGGCCTGCGGCGGCGGGAAGGAGGGGGACGGCCGGTCCGAGGGGACGGGGGCGGCCGTGCTCCTCCACCGGGTCTGCACCGGGTACGCCGTCGCCGGTGTCGTCGTGCCGGTGTTCGGCATCGCCACCGGCGCCCAGCTCGGTGTACTGACCGACGCGTGGCTGATCGTCTCGCTCGTGCTGACCGTCGCCGCCGCGGCCCTGCTCGGCCTCGCCGTCCTGCCGGGCCAGCGGCGCCTGCTCGCCCTCGCCGAGGGCGCGGCCACGGAGGAGGAGGCGCGGCCCATCGCGTCCCGGCTGTCCATGGTGACCGGGATGTTCAACGTCCTCTGGGCGGTCGTCGTCGTCCTGATGATCGTCCGCCCAGGCTCCACGACGGGCGCCTGAACCCGGCCGCCCGGTCGTCGTCCCGGGCGGCCCGTCATTCCGGCCTGGTCGTCATTCCGCCATGGTCGTCATTCCGGCCTGGTCGTCATTCCGCCATGGTCGTCATTCCGGCCTGGTCGTCATTCCGACCCTGTCGTCACTTCGGGCGGGGCGTCCCGAAGTCGCCGCGCAGGGTCGACCGGCCGCCGTCGGCCCCCGTCAGGACGACGGTGTACGTGTCGGCCGAGGCGTCCCGTACCCCTTCGGCGTGGTTGTACTGGCCGGCGAAGACATGGGGGCCCGGCGGGACCGTCCGGCCCGGCTTGAGTGTCCAGCGGTAGACCAGCTCCCGGCCCTCCTCGGTCACCGTCACGGTGAAGTCCTCGGCGGGGCGGGTGCGCCAGTGGCCCGTGCTCACGACGCCGGGGCTGCGGACGATCCTCAGCTCGACGGTGAGGCCGCTGACCGGGGTGGCCGTCGTCAGGCCCAGATCGCTCTGCGCCCACCAGCGGTTGCTGCCGGGGTCGATCGCGGCGGTGGCCCGTGCGCTCGGGCCGGGCGCGGGGAGCGTGGTGGCGGGCGCGGCGGGCCGGTCGTGCAGCGTGGTCGCGGCGAGACCACCGAGGCCGACGACTCCCACGACGGCCGCGGCGACGGCCACGACGGCCGTCCAGCGGCGTCCGGTCCAGCGGGTCGCGGGCCGGGGCGGCTGGGCCGCAGGGGCGGGTGCGGCCATGCCGCGTTCCACCCGGGCGAGCATGCGGGCGTGGTCGGGCCGGTGCGCGAGCGCCGCCTCCCTCAGCTCGTGGCGGAGCCGTGTCTCGTCCATCAGCGCCTCCCCGCGGCGAGTTCGGTGGCGGCCTGGGGGCCGAGCAGCCTCTGGAGCTCGGCCATGCCCTTGGCGGTCTGGCTCTTGACCGTACCGACGGAGACGCCGAGCGCGTGAGCGGTGTCGCGTTCGGAGAGGTCGAAGGCGTGCCGGAGCACGACGCAGGCGCGCTTGCGGAACGGCAGGGCGCGCAGCGCCGTCCGCACGTCGACGACGGCGGGCACGTCCGGGTCCTCGGTGTGGTCGGGGCGCCGGTCCCAGAAGGCGGCGATACGGCGCCGCTCTCGGACGGTGCCGCGGATCCGGGTGCGGACGAGGTTGGTGACGACGCCGCGGGCGTAGGCGGCGGGGTGGTCGGCGGCGCGCACCCGGTCCCAGCGGTGCCAGAGCGCGAGCATGGCGTCGGCGGCGAGGTCGTCGGCGGCGTCGGTCTCGCCCGTCAACAGGTGGGCGAGACGGGCGAGTTCGGCGTAGTGGCGCTCGAAGAACGCCCGGAACTCGGCCGCGCTCTCCTCGGCCTCAGTGTCCGCCGCGACCACGACGGTCCTCGGTGGGGGCGGAGCCGGACCCGTGGGGTCCGGGCAGGGCGGCCCCGGCAGTGGGGCCGGTGAGGGCGGGGCCGGTGCTCGCGCGCGCGGTGAGCAGCGGCGGGATGAGCTCCGTACCCCGGGGCGTCTCCCCGGCGAGGCGCCCGACGAGCCGTTCGACGGCGAGGCGGCCCATCTCCGGGGCGGGTACGGAGACGGCGGTGAGCGGTACGGAGGCGTGGACGGCGACCTGGTCGGGGCAGATGGCGACCACGGAGACGTCCTCGGGCACGGCGCGGCCCTGGTGGCGCAGGAGCGCGAGCAGCGGCTCGACGGCGGCCTCGTTCTGGACGACGAAAGCCGTGGTGCCGGGGCGTTCCTCGAAGACGCGGGTGACGGCGGCGGTGACGGCCGCGTAGGTGCCGTCGACGGGCCGGTGGAGCAGGCCGACGCCATGGGTCCCGGCGGCGGCGCGCAGTCCGGTGAGGGTGCGGGCGGCGAAGCCCGTACCCCGCTCGTAGACGGCGGGCGGTTCACCGAGGACGGCGATGCCGGTATGGCCGAGTCCGGCGAGGTGCTCGACGCAGCGCGCTCCGGCGGCCTCGAAGTCGAGGTCGACGCAGTCGAGTCCGGCGGCGTCGGCGGATTCCGCGGATTCGGTGGGGAGGCCGATGAGGACGGCGGGCCGCTCGGCCTCCTGGAGGCAGGGGAGCCGGGGGTCGTCGAGTCCGACGTCCATGACGATCATGGCGTCGGCGATCGCGCTGCCCTCGACGCGACGGACGGCCTCGGGGCCCTCCTCGCCGGTGAGCAGCAGGACGTCGTAGCCGTGGGAGCGGGCCGTGGTGGTGACGGCCATCGCGATCTCCATCATGACCGGCACGTAGAGACCGGTACGGAGCGGCATCATCAGGGCGAGGATGCCGGTACGGCTGCTGGCGAGCGCGCGGGCGCCGGCGTGCGGCCGGTAGCCGAGGGTGTCGATGCTGTGCTGGATCCGCTCGCGGGTGGGGGCGGATATGGAGCGCTTGCCGCTGAGCACGTAGCTGACGGTGCTGGCCGACACCCCGGCGTGGCGGGCGACATCGGCGAGGGTGATCACGTGCGCGCTCCTCGGCTGTTCCCGGTGTTCCGGGCGAACGGCGCCCGTCGATGATTCGGACCCCGACCCTAAGCGGCCGCTCGTCGAGCTGTCCAGGCGGGCCGCGAAGAGTCCAAGCGTCGGGTGGCCGAGCGGGGTTGTGCCGGGGCGTCGCGCGCGATGGGATGGACAGCGGACGGAAGGCGCTTTCTGCGCCGCTGATCTCCTCGTTCTCCGTTTCCCCTCTCCTTCCTCCCCCGCCCTCTCACACGCTCTCTCCCGCGCCCTCTCACACGCTCTCTCCCGCACTGTCTCCCGCACTGTCTCCGACAGGAGAACCATGTCCGCCCTGCCCTGGTACGAAGACGTCACCCCGGGTCGCGGCACGCTCCCGCCGCGTGCCTGGTACGCCCGCTCCGACGCCGCCGTCCTGTCCCTGAACGGGGACTGGGCCTTCCGGCTCTCCCCCACCGCCGACGCCGAGGACGAGTCCTTCGCCGCGCCGGACTTCGACGCGGGCGCCTGGGGGACCGTGGCGGTGCCGGGCCACTGGGTGCTCCAGGGCAAGGCGTACGGCGGGCCGGCGGGCGGCCGGTACGGCGACCCCGCGGGCGGCGAGTACGGCGGCCCCGTCTACACCAACGTCCGCTATCCCTTCCCCGTCGACGCGCCCCGCGTCCCCACCGAGAACCCGACCGGCGACCATCTGCGCCGCTTCGACCTGCCCGCCGACTGGCCGGTGGCCGGCGGCGCGGTGCTCCGTCTCGACGGGGTCGAGTCCTGCGCCCGGGTCTGGCTGAACGGCGTGGAGCTGGGCGAGTTCAAGGGCTCGCGCCTCGCCCACGAGTTCGCGGTCGGCCACCTCCTCGAGCCCCGGGACAACGTCCTCGCCCTCCGCGTCCACCAGTGGTCCTCCGGCTCCTACCTGGAGGACCAGGACCAGTGGTGGCTGCCGGGCGTCTTCCGTGACGTGACCCTGCTGCACCGGCCGGAGGGCGCGCCCGGCGACTTCTTCACCCATGCCTCGTACGACCACGTCACCGGCGCCGGAACCCTGCGGGTGGAGTGCGACGTGCCGGGCCGGGTGACCGTGCCCGAGCTCGGCCTCGACCTCGCCACCGGCGAGGCGGCCACGGTGCCGGTCGAGCCGTGGAGCGCCGAGGTCCCCCGCCTGTACGAGGCCGAGCTCGCGGCCGGCGGGGAGCGGGTGCCGCTGCGCATCGGTTTCCGGACGGTGGCCGTCGAGAACGGCGTCCTGACGGTGAACGGGCGCCGGGTGCTCTTCCGTGGCGTGAACCGGCACGAGTTCCACCCGGAGCGCGGCCGCAGCCTGGACCTCGCGACCATGCGCCAGGACGTCGAGCTGATGAAGCGGCACAACATCAACGCCGTCCGCACCTCCCACTACCCGCCCCACCCCGCCTTCCTCGACCTCTGCGACACGTACGGGCTCTGGGTGATCGACGAGGGCGACCTGGAGACCCATGGCTTCGCGGAGCTGGCCTGGGAGGGCAACCCGGTCGACGACCCGCGCTGGACCCCGGCGCTGCTCGACCGGGCGGCCCGGCTGGTCGAGCGGGACAAGAACCACCCCTCGGTGGTGATGTGGTCGCTGGGCAACGAGTGCGGCACCGGGGCCGGTCTGACCGCGATGGCGCGCTGGATCCGCGACCGGGACCCGTCCCGCCTGGTCCACTACGAGGGTGACCACTCCTGTGCGGACACCGACGTCTACTCCCGGATGTACCCGCCGCACGCCGAGGTCGACGAGATCGGCCGCCGGGCCGACGAGGGGCCCGAGGCCCGTCGCCGACTCCCGTTCATCCTCTGCGAGTACGCGCACGCGATGGGCAACGGTCCCGGCGGACTCGCCGACTACCAGCGGCTCTTCGAGACGTACGAGCGCTGCCAGGGCGGCTTCGTCTGGGAGTGGATCGACCACGGTCTCGTCCATCCGGTCCACGGGTACGGCTACGGCGGCGACTTCGGGGAGGAGCTGCACGACGGCAACTTCGTCTGTGACGGACTGCTCTTCCCCGACCGGACGCCGTCGCCGGGACTCCTGGAGTACAAGAAGGTCGTCGAGCCGGTCCGCATCGCCGACGGAGGAGCCGGCACGGTCCTGGTGACCAACGGCCATGACGTCTCCGACCTCGCGCATCTCGCCTTCACCTGGGCCTTCCTGGCCGACGGGGAGAGCCTCGCCACCGGCCCCCTGGAGGTGCCCGCGCTCGCCGCCGGAGCGAGCGCGCGGATCGCGCTTCCCGCACCGCCCGCACACCCCGCCGGGGCGGAAACCCTCTGGACGGTACGGGCGTTGCTCGCGCACGACACGGCGTGGGCGCCCGCCGGGCACGAGATCGCCTGGGGACAGATCCCGGCCGGCGCGCCGGCCCGCCGCGTGCCTCTGCCGACCGTCCACCCGGCGCGCACGGCCGACCGGACCACTCTCGGTCCCGGCGTCTTCGACTCCCGGAGCGGTCTCCTCCTGGCCCTGGGCTCCCTGCCCGTCACCGCCGCCCCGCGCCTCGACGTCTGGCGGGCGCCGACCGACAACGACGAGGGCGCGCCCTGGCAGCCCGAGGACCGCCACGGCCCGGCCTGGCGCGCGCTCGGACTGCACCGGATGCGGCACCGTACGGACGAAGTCGTCGCGGACGACGGGGGGTTGACCGTGCGGTCGCGGGTCGCACCCGCCGCGTCGGACGTCGGCCTCCGCACCACGTACCGCTGGACCTCGGACGGCACCGCGCTGCGGCTCGACGTCGAGGTGGTCCCCGAGGGCGACTGGCGGGTGCCGCTCCCCCGGCTCGGGGTCCGGCTCGGGCTGCCGGCCGTGCTGGACCGGGCGATCTGGTACGGCGCGGGGCCGGGCGAGGCGTACCCCGACACCCGGGAGGCGGCGCGGCTCGGCCGCTGGGAGGCGACCGTGGGCGCACTCCACACCCCGTACCTGCGGCCGCAGGAGAACGGGGCCCGGATCGACACGCGGTGGGTGGAGCTGACCTCCCCGACGGCGGGTCTACGGGTGGAGGGCGACCCGGTGTTCGCGTTCACGGCCCGCCGCTGGACCACCGAGCGGCTGGACGCGGCCGCCCACCGCGGCGAGCTGGTGCCGGGCGACACGCTGTGGCTGCACCTGGACCACGCCCAGCACGGCATCGGCTCGCAGTCCTGCGGACCGGGGGTGCTGCCGGAGCACCGGCTCGACGCGGCCCCGGCCGCCTTCTCCCTCGCCTTCACCCCGCTCGGCTGACCGTGTTCCCCGGTCCCCCGGCGGGGGGCCGGGGCTCAGGTCATGTTGAAGTACGGCAGGGGACCGGCCGGCTGGGCGGCGGTGACCCGGCGGATGACCGCGATCGCCAGGATCGCGCAGAGGATGTTGAGGCTCTGGTCGACCGGGTTGCGGTAGTCGAAGTGGTCGAGGACCAGGAAGTGGAAGGCGACCGAGAGCGGGCCGTCGAGGAGCCAGACGAACCACCAGGCGTTGATCAGCCAGGCGTCGCGGGGCGGGCCGCCGGCCCGGTGGATGTCGAGGGTGATGCGGCGCGGCAGCCACCACATCGCGAGCGGGATGGCCCAGGCGCCGATGGCGAAGCCCACCGGGTACTTGTGGCTGCCCGGGGCGAGGACCTCGGCGTTGCTGCGGACGCGGAAGAACCAGACGATGAACGCGATCCAGCACGACACCTGGAGCACGGCAGGGAACGGGACCATGTCCTCGGCGAGCCAGGGCGAGTCCTCGCCGCCGGACGCGATGATGTAGACGTCGGCGAGGGCCTGGGTGGCGATCAGCGACTGGACGACGAGCGCCGGTCCGATCGGGTTGCGGAATCTGAAGCGCGGGCCCCGCACGGCAGCCGGTCCGACCGGCACGTTGTAGGCGTCCATGAAATCCCCCCCGGGATGCGGTGACGCCGCCGTGGAACGTCACGGCGGCGGTGATCACCGGCATAGTAGGTGCGTTTCGGCCAGGACGTCCAAGGATGGCGAGGCCACTCGGGCCCGGCTTGGCGGAGCAGCCGCGCCGCCCGCTTCTCCGTCGTCAGAGCGAGGGTGCGAGCAGGGACGCCGCGGCGGCGGGCAGGGCCGTCTTCCTCATCGGGTGGCCTCCGATGGTCACGTGGGCAGGTGGTCGCCGACGAGGGCGAGGTTCTGGATGGCGGCCAGTCCGTACAGGGCCGTGGTGTTGGTGCTGATCCACAGGTGCTCGTAGCCCGGTTCGAGGGCGGCCGGCCCCTGGACGGGCGTCTTGTCCCAGACCATGGCGGCGGTGTAGCCGTCGCTCTTGTCGAATTTGGCCCAGGCGCGCTGGGCGAGCCTGGTGTCGTTCGACTGGGCCGCCGCGTAGGCGTCCTGGCGCGAGTGGCCCTGGAAGAGGAGGAGGGTGCCGAAGTTCTGGCCGTAGCGGGCGGCCTGCTCGGTCTTGGAGGCGTTGAAGTAGCGGCAGTAGTCGAGCCAGGCCTCCTTGAACCTCGGCTGGTCGACGAGCTCGATGAGCTCGGCGCACATCTCGACCAGGCCGAACATCGCGGAGAGGTGGGAGACGCCGACGACCGGCTTGTCGGCGATGGCGAAGCGGCCGGTGTCGAGGTCGTACAGGCCGGTGCCCTGGACGAAGCCGTTGGGCTGGGCGGCGATGGTCTCCATGGTGGAGCGGAGCCGGGCCTCTGCCTTGGCGGCCTTGGGTCCGCCGCGTTCCCATTCGGTGAGCCAGGCGGCGGCGAGACCGCTCCAGTCGGTGCCGAAACCGATGGAGAGGGCGTGCCGGTCGGGGGTGTAGGGCTCGGTACGGATCTTGCGGATGGGGTCGAGGGCGAGGAAGGTCTCGTCGGAGTCGACCAGGTCGTGCATGAGGTCGCCGACGCGTTCGTCGGCGGTGAGGAAGTAGTAGGGGCGGCGGTAGACGGCGGTGGAGATGCGCTGCTGCTTCGCGCTGTCGGCGAAGTGCTGGACGCCGTGCCGGGTGCCGAGGCCGGCCCACGTACCGAGGTGGTAGACGTCGACCTCGCCGGTGTGCCGGGTCATGGCCTCGGCGAAGCGGAAGATGTCGGCGCGGCCGGAGCGGAGATAGGCGTACCAGAGCCACAGGTCGGGCGAGAGCTCGGAGTTGTCCCAGGCGTAGCCGCCGACGTCGTACCGCCACTGGTGCCGGTCCTCGTCGTAGGTGTGCATGATGTCGCCGTAGTCCCAGAAGCCGTACCAACGGCGCTGCTCCACCTGGTCCTTGTAGTAGGTGAAGAGGTAGTCGAGGTGGTCCTCGATGGTCGCCCTGGCGGGGGTGGAGCGGTCGACGGGCGAGAACAGTCCGCCGAACACCCGGGCACGGACGAGGTCTTCGGGGCTGACGGCGAGCTGCGGCGGGGTGCGGACGGCGGCGGCCTGGTCGACCAGCTTCGCGGCGGTGGGGGTGGCGGCGTTGGCCCAGAACATCAGCTCGCTGGTGCGGGCGATGCCGTACGGGGTGCCGAAGCCGGGCTCGTGGTCCTCGTAGGTGATGTTGAGGCCTTCGAGCTGCTCGGGGAAGGTGTCCTGGCCCATGCCGTCGTGGTAGAAGCGCAGGTCCATGGGCTGGGCCTCGGGCGACCAGAGCCAGAGGGTGACCTCGGCCGCGTCACCGGCGGCGCCGCGGATGTCGAGCTGGGCGGGGTGCTTCTGCCAGAAGTCCCGCAGGCCGAAGGAGAGTCCGCCGGTCACGCCTCCGACGTAGCCGAAGCCGCTCGCGCGACGGCCGCCGCCGGCGGGGATCCAGCCGTGGCCGGGCCGGGTGCGCTTGCGGAGGGTGAAGCCGTCGGCGGAGAGCTGGGCGAGGGTGTAGTCGCCCCAGGTCGGGACGTACTGCATACGGGTGGTGACGCGCTGGTCCCAGGTGGCGGGGTCGGGCAGCCTCTCGCCCTTGACCTGGGCGGTGCGGACGGCGGCCCCGGGGTCACGGCGCAGTCCGGTGATGCCCTGGACGGCCTCGGTGAGGAACCCGGCGCCCTCGCCGGCGATCCGGACGTGGCGGTCGTACACGGCGTCCCGCAGGGGGACGGTGAAGCGGACGCCGAGGCCGCGGATGAAGTCCTTCCGCTGGTCGCCGTCATAGGTGATGGTGTGGACCATACGGAACGACTCGGAGCCCGCGTAGAAGTAGAGGCGTACGGAGAAGGGCAGCCAACTGCGGCTTCCCTTGCGGTGTTTGCCGTCGATGCGGACCACGGCCCGGACGGGGCCACGCTGTTCGACGACGGCATCGGAGATCTCGCCGTCGAACCGGTCCCACTTGGCGTCGCCGTGGTCGCCGTCGTCGAGGTCGCTCTGCCGCAGCAGGACGAGCCGCCCGTCGGTGGCGATCTTCACACCGTCGCGGGTGACGGACTCGACGAGCTTCCCGCCGTCCTTGGAGACGACGGCCCGGACGGTGCCGGTGTCGATGGTGATCCGGCGCCCGGTCTCGGTGACGGAGACGGTCTTCGCGGCGGTCGCGGGGGTGCCGGGCGCGAGGGTGAACCGCTCGGCCCCGGCGGCCTCGGGACCGACGGCGTGCGCGGTCCACTTGAGGGAGCCGTCGGGCCAGCGGGCGGTGGTCCAGGTCTGCACGGGCACGTCGGCACCGTCGGCGGTGGTGAGCGCGAAGGCCTGGTCGCCGGGGTGGACGCCCTTGGGCCAGGCGACGCCGAAGGTCGACCCGGCGGCGGCACCGAGCCCACCGGGCTCCAGCCAGCTGACGCTCGCGGGCCGTTCGTCCGCCGGAGCCTCGGCGGCCGCGGCGGCCCGGGCGTCCCCACGCCCGAGCGCCCAGCTGAACTGCACGGCGGCCCCGGCCGCGGCGGCGGCCTTGAGGAGGGAGCGACGAGGTACGGAGGACAAAGGGAGCTCCTTTCATGGGCATGCCGAGGAGGGCATGCCGACGGAAGCGGGAGGAGGCGGGGAGGGGTGGGGTGCGGGGAGGGGCGGGGTGCGGGGAGGGGCGGGGTGCGGGACCGGGCCCCGGTTCGGACCGACGGATCAGGCCGCGGCCGGAGACGGCCGGCGGCGTTCCGCCGCCAGGGCCGAGGCGACGAGGACGCCCAGGGCCGGGAGGGCCAGGGGGGCGGAGAACCAGGCCGACGCGACGATCACCGCCAGGCCGCAGACGACGAGGAGGGAGCCCGCCGGGTCGCGCAGCGCGCGGCGGGCCGCGGGGCCGAGCAGGTCGCGCCAGCGCCGGTCCGGGCGCCAGGCCGTGACCGCCCTCAGCAGGCTGACGGTCAGCCAGAGCGCCGCGAGGATGGCGAGGGCTCCCGCGGCCCGACCGCCGGGCACGGGCAGCGCCCGTACGAACAGGAGGTCGGCGCCCACCAGGGCGAGCACCGCCCCGTAGCCGAGGCCCGCCGACCACCCCCCGCCCCGCAGGGCCCCGCGCAGGTCGGCGACGAAGGACCGCAGCCCGGTCTCCTCGTCCGCGGTCCAGCGGCGCAGGTGCGCGGCGCCGGCGGCGAGCGCCGCGGGGAGGGTGACGAGGGGCAGCGCGGCGACGGCGATCCACACCCCGACGAGCAGACACTCGGCGAAGACGGCGAACCGCGCCAGGAACCTGGCTCTCATCTCGGCACCGCCCCTCAGCCCTTGAGCCCGGACGTGGCCATGCCGTCGATGAGGTACCGCTGGAAGGCGAGGAAGAACGCGACGACGGGCAGCAGCGCCACAAGCGACATCGCGATCATGCCGCCGTAGTTGGCGACCCCGTCCTGGTCGACGAACATCTTGAGGCCGAGCGAGACCGTGTACTTCTCGGGTTCGTTGAGATAGATCAGCGGCCCCATGAAGTCGTTCCACGCGTTGATGAACGTGAAGATCGCGCTGGTGATGAGCGCGGGCCGGCACAGCGGCAGCACGATCGACCAGTACGTCCGCAGGTGCCCGCAGCCGTCGAGCCGCGCCGCCTCGTCGAGTTCCTTCGGCAGTCCGCGCATGAACTGGAGCATCAGGAAGACGAAGAAGGCGTCCGTGGCCAGGTACTTCCCGAGCAGCAACGGCGTGTAGGTGTTGATGAGTTCGAGCTTCTGGAACAGCACGTACTGCGGGATGAGCAGCACGTGGTACGGCAGGAGCAGCGTGCCGATCATCGCGGTGAAGAGCAGTCCGCGCCCGGCGAAGCGGACCTTGGCGAAGGCGTAGGCCGCGAGCGAGCTGGAGAGGACCACGCCGATGACCGAACCGACGGCCAGGAAGAGCGAGTTGCCGAAGAAGGTGGTGATGGGGATGTCGGCGATGCCGTCGGCGAGCCGCCGGTAGTTGTCGGTGAGGGGGTCGGTGGGGAAGAGGGACAGGCTGCCGACGATCTCGTCGTTCGGCTTGAAGGAGCCGCCGATGACCCACACCACGGGGTAGAGGATGACCGCGAGGACGGCGAGGGCACCGAGGTGCCAGGCGAACGAGCCCGCCGAGCGGCCCGCTCCCGCCCGCGCGCCGGTCCGGGTGCGTACGAGGCTCATCGGGCCCCCTCCTCGTAGTGCACCCAGCGCCGCTGGGACCAGAAAAGGAACGCCGTGACCAGGGCGACGGCGAGCAGCAGCATCCATGCCATCGCCGAGGCGAGGCCCATCCGGCTGTTCTCGAAGCCCTGGATGTAGAGGTAGCAGGTGTAGACGAGGGTGCCGTCGGCCGGTCCGCAGGCGTTGCCCTGGCTGCCGATGATGTAGGCGGATCCGAAGATCTGGAAGGAGTGGATGGTCTCCAGGAGCACGTTGAAGAAGAGCACCGGGGAGATCATCGGCAGGGTGATGCTCCAGAACCTGCGCAAGGGGCCCGCGCCGTCGACCTCCGCCGCCTCGTACAGCTCCCGCGGCACCTGTTTGAGTCCGGCGAGGAAGATGACCATGGGGGCGCCGAACTGCCAGACCGTGAGGGCGATCAGGCTGTAGATGATGCGGTCGGGGTCGCCGATCCAGCCGCCGGCCTCCATGCCGAGGAACTGCTGGCCGCGGTCGATCGCGGCCCCGTCGGAGAACAGCGCCCGCCAGACGATGGCGATGGAGACGCTGGCGCCGACGAGTGAGGGTGCGTAGAACGCGGCCCGGTAGAAGCCCTGCCCGCGGCGGCTCTGGTTGAGCAGCAGCGCCACGCCGAGTGCCGCGGCCAGTTTGAGCGGGGTGCCGATCACCACGTACCAGCTGGTCACCTCGACGGAGGTGCGCCAGCGCGGGTCTCCGAACATCTCGGTGAAGTTGTCGAGGCCGATCCACCGCGGGGCGTCGAAGAGGTTGTAGTCGGTGAAGGCGAAGTAGAGCGAGGCGACCATGGGCCCCGCGGTGAGCAGGAGGAAGCCGGCGATCCAGGGGGACATGAAGAGATAGCCGGCGAGGTTCTCGCGGCGGCCCCGGCCGCGCGGTCCGGCGGCGCCCTTCCGCCCCCCGCCGCCGGAGCCGGCGTCCGCGGGTGCGGTCGCCGGTTCCGGCGGGGTCCCCGGCGCGGGATGCGGTGCGGGGTTCGGCCCGGCGTTCGGTACGGAGGTCACGGCGGCGTCCATCAGGAGGAGAGCGCCGTCTTCGCCTCGGTGAAGAACTGCTTCACCGCGTCCGGCACGGGCCTCGTGCCCAGCGACATCTCCTCGCCGAGCCGCAGGAAGGCGGCCTCGGTGACGTCGGCACCCGCCGGGTGCGGGGTGATGGGCTCCAGGACGCGGGACTCCACCAGCTGCTTCTCGTACGCGGCGATCTGCCTGCCGACCGGGTCGCTCGGCACGTACGCCTGGTACTGGGCCGTGGTGGCCGGGACGCCTCGGTCGTAACCCATGATCTTCCCGACCTCGGGGTCGTGGACCATGAAGTCGATGAACCGGGCGACTTCCTCGGGGTGCTTGGTGCGCCGGGAGCCGCTGAGCATGAGCGAGCCGAGGTACTGGCCGGTCTTGCGGCCGTCGGTGGTCGGGATGGGGGCGAGACCGTACCGGCTCTTGCCCTCGGAGGCGTAGCGGACGGTGAAGTTGTCCCAGGTGAACTCGCAGGCGGCGAGTTCGGCGGTGACCGCGGACTTCGGCTTGGCCTGGATGGTGCGCTTCGGGTCGGCGTAGATGCCGGACTTCACGCCCTGGTGCGCCGTGGTCCACCAGTCCGTCAGATCCGCCTCGGTGAAGCCGAGTCCGGCGGTGGTGAAGAAGGCCTTGCCCTGCTGGCGCAGGTAGAGGTCGTACAGGTACATGATTCCGTAGGGGCCGGCGTCTCCGGCGCGGCCCTGGGTGTCGCGGATCCTGGCGAGGGCGGCGTGGTACTCGTCCCAGGTCCATCCGGCCTTGGGGGTGACGCCCGCCTTGCCGAAGACGGTCTGGTCGACGACCAGGGCCATCGAGTTGCTTCCGACGGGTACGCCGAGGAGCTTGCCGTCGACCTCGCCGAACGTCTCCAGGCCGGCCCGGAACCCGTCGAGTCGGAGGTTGCCCCGCTCGGCCTGCTCGCGCAGGTCGAGCAGGACGTTCTTCGCGTCGTACTTGCGCAGGAAGCCGATGGCGTTCTGGAAGACGTCGGGGGCGTTGCCGCCCGAGGCCTGGGTGTTGAACTTCTTCCAGAAGTCGGCGTACGGCTGGAAGTCGGTCTTGACCTTGATCTTCGGGTGCTTCTTCTCGAAGAGGGCGATCGTCTGGTTGATCCGCTTGGCCCGGTCGTCGGAGCCCCACCAGGCGTATCGGAGGGTGACGGTGCCGTCCCCGGATCCGGAGCCGGCGCCGCATCCCGCGGCGGTCAGGCCGAGAGCCGCCAGTGACCCGCCTGCGAACTTCAGCAGATTCCGACGGTCGACAGTGCTGTGAGTACGCACAGTTCGTCCTCCCGCGCGTGTGATTTGAACGTTTCAGGAAAGCGCTTGCTGGGACAAAGTAGGTTCGCCCGTCAGTCACGTCAACGCTTCGGACAGGATCTTTCGAAGCGCTTCGCCGAGGGGGTCGCGAGCGGGAGGCTGAAAGGATTCAACCAAGGGCCTGTCAGAGCCTTCCACGACGCGGCCGTCAGCGCAGCCGGATCACGTTCCACGACATCGGCTCCAGGACGGCCCGCAGCGTCCCGTCCACGAGCGTCGCACCCGCCACCGCGTGCGGCGCCACCCGCTCCGGATCGTCGAGCGTGTTGGACGCCTCCGGGTCCGCGTCCGCGAGCGCACTGTGCTCGACGACCCGGCCCGGCTCGAACCCGCGCAGGGCGACCTCGAGTGTCAGCGGTGCGTTCCGGCCACGGTTGACCGCGAAGACGGTGACACCGCCGTCCTCGTCGCGTACGGCCGTGGCGTGCAGCAGCGGGACGTCGCCGTACCGCTCCGTGGGGTACGTCGGTGAGTCGACGCGCACGTCGAGAACGGTCCCCCGGCCGTACCGGGAGGCCTGGGCGAAGGGGAAGAACGTGGTCTGGCGCCAGGCGCGGCCGCCGGGCTCGGTCATGATCGGTGCGATCACGTTGACGAGCTGGGCGAGACAGGCGATCGCGACTCGGTCGGCGTGCCGGAGCAGGGTGACGAGGAGGCTGCCGAACACGACGGCGTCGGTGACCGTGTAGACGTCCTCCAGAAGGCGCGGGGCCTCCTGCCAGTCCTCCACCGGGTGGGGGTTGGGCCGGCGCTGGTACCAGACGTTCCACTCGTCGAAGGAGAGGGTGAGTCTCCTCGCCGACTTCAGCCGGGCCCCGACGTGGTCGCAGGTGGCGACGACCTCCTCGATGAAGGCCTCCATCTCGACGGCCGAGGCGAGGAAGGAGTCGCGGTCGCCGTCGGTCTCCTCGTAGTAGGCGTGCAGCGAGACGTGGTCGACGACCTCGTACGTCTCGGCGAGGACGGTGGCCTCCCAGGAGGCGAAGGTCGGAAGTCCGCGCGCGGAGCTGCCGCAGGCGACGAGTTCGAGCCCCGGGTCGATCTGGCGCAGGGCGCGCGCGGTCTGCGCGGCGAGCCGGCCGTACTCCTCCGCGGTCTTCTGCCCGGTCTGCCATGTGCCGTCCATCTCGTTGCCCAGACACCAGAGGCGGATGCCGAAGGGGTCCTTGTCGCCGTGGGCGATCCGGCGGTCGGAGAGCTCGGTGCCGCCCGGGTGGTTGGCGTACTCGACGAGGTCCATGGCCTCGGTGATGCCCCGGGTGCCGAGGTTGAGCGCCATCATCGGCTCGGCCCGCGGCCCGACCTTCCTCAGGAAGGCGATGAACTCGCGCAGGCCGAAGCGGTTGGTCTCGGTGGACCGCCAGGCGACGTCGAGCCGGCGCGGGCGCTCCCCGACGGGCCCGACGCCGTCCTCCCAGCGGTATCCGGAGACGAAGTTGCCGCCGGGGTAGCGGATCGCGGTGACGCCCAGCTCGCGGACGAGCTCCAGGACGTCGGTGCGCAGCCCGTCCTCGTCGGCGGCGGGGTGGCCGGGCTCGTGGATGCCGGTGTAGACGCAGCGGCCGAGGTGCTCGACGAAGGAGCCGAAGAGTCGGGGGTCGACGGGTCCGACGGCGAAGTCGGGGTCGAGGGTGAAACGAGCGGTGCGGGTGGTGCGTTCGGCGTGGGACACGCGATTCCCTCTCGTTCAAGATGTTCGAGATATCGACCGACGGTCGTATGTCCGAACGAGAACGTAGGAGGGGAGATCACGCGCGTCAATGGACCCCGGCCCAGGACCGGCAGCACCGCCGGGGCGACGAGAAGCGACCGTCTGCCACGTCGGGGACGACAGTGACAGGGCGTCGGGAGGTGCCGGCGGAACGGCGGAAGACCGGGCGGTCCCCTTCTCGGGGTCCGCCCGGCCTCGTCGTACGCGGAGCCGCTCCGTGCGGGGCGGCTGCTATTCGAGCAGCTCCGCGTACGAGCCCATGGCCAGGGCGATGTCCGCCTGGGCCCAGAACCGGTGGTACGTGAAGACGGGCGCGGCGCCGCCCGCCAGATAGGCCTCGATCTTCGGCCAGGCCGGGTCGTCCTGGTAGAAGGTGCGGATCGAGGCGAAGGTGGAGGAGGTGTTCACCGTGTCGCCGTTCGGCATGGTGCCGGTCCAGCCGTTCGGTACGTACACGGGGTCGTCGAAGCGGTTGTAGTCGGCGCGGGTCTCGGGGACGGCGATGCCCAGCGGGTCCTGGTGGTGGTCCCACATGCCGTCGAGGAGGGCCTTGGCGACGCGCTTGGCCTCGGCGTGGCCGGACTTGGCCGCGTAGTAGGTGAGGGTCTTGGCATAGGCGGCGGCCACGCCGACGTCGTCGGTGTAGTCGGCGACGGTGACGTGCAGGCCGGCGTTGGCGCCGGGGCTCGCCCCGTTCCACGTGTCGGGTGCGCCGGACCACTGGAGGGTGGAGGGGACGCGGTAGGTGCCGTCCGGGTTGATCGTGGTCTTGGACAGCGCCCAGGAGACCCACTTGTCGAGGACGGTCTTCGCCTGGGCGTCACCGGTCTGCTGGTAGTACTCGGCGACCCGCTCCATGGACCAGGCCTGGAAGCCGAACCACTGGTTGGACGCCGGGTCGTGGTAGACGGGCTTCTCGTCGTAGAAGAGGCCGTGGAAGGTGGGGGTGCCGGCCGGCGGGGTGGCGTAGCGGCCCTGCCAGCTGTTGGTGGCGCCGCCCGCGATGGCGCCCTCGTCGGACTGGAGCCAGCGGTAGAACTCCAGTTGCCGGTCGAGGCTGGTCGCCCAGTCGGCGGCGCCCGTCGTCGACTTGGGCTTGAGCGGGGCGTACTCGCTGAGCGCGTAGGCGGCGAGCGGGTTCTGGTAGCCGCCGTGGGCGTGGCTGGAGCCGATGCGCCAGGACCAGCCGGCGGAGGTGTCGGTGGCGCCGCCCCAGGCGTAGTACCAGGACAGCAGGTAGTGCGCGCTGTCCTTGCCGGTGCCGGCGGGGCAGGTGGTGGGGCCGACGCAGTTCCCGGCCTTCTTGAAGTACTTGTCGAACATGGCGTACCGCAGGTAGTCGCCCATCTTGGCGGCCTTGCCGACGGTCGCGGAGACCTGGCCGCCCTTGCCCTGCTCCTTGGCCCACAGGTCGGCCCAGTAGGCGGCCTGTACGGCGCGGGCGTCGGCGTCGGGGGCGTTGGTGAACTTCCACTGCTTGGCGTAGGAGGCGTCCCCGGTGAACAGGTCCAGGTAGCCGTTCCGCCCGCCGTAGGTGAAGTTGTCGCAGGTGGGATGGGTGACGGTCTCCCAGACGGACTCCTGGGGCCCGCGCTGGAAGGTGTTGATGTACGAGGGGCCGGTGGCCGTCGGACCTGCGGAGCACTTCCCGGGCTCGTTGCCGTAGCCGTAGACGTTGTCGACGTCCTGGATCCAGTGCATGCCGTAGATGTCGTCGGTGCCGTAGGTGCTCTTGAGTTCGGCGGCGATCGGGTCGGAGCCCGAGGTCACACCGGAGTCGAGGCGCGCCGGGTACTGGGAGGGCAGGTCCCACTCGGGGGCGTACGTGGCCGGCTTGGAGGCGTTGTAGGAGCCGGTGGTGGGCGTGTCGGCGTGGGTGGGGATCATGAATTTCTCCATGGTCTCCCAGGCGCCGTTGAACTCGGTCCAATCGCCGGTGACCTTGCCGTACATGGCCTGGAGCCAGATGAGGTAGCTGTACGCCTCCGAGGTCGTCTCGTGCCCGTGGTCGGGGGCCTCGACGATCAGCGTCTCGACGGAGTGGTACGGGATGCCCTCGGGCGAGAAGTAGCCGTTGGCCGGGTCGGTGATCTTCCCGTGGAGGTCGAGGAAGCGGGCGTCGTACGTGGAGTTCGCGGCCAGCTGGGCGACGGTCACCTCGGCCTTGGCGTGGCCGGGTGCGGTCGCGGTGAAGACGGCGGAGCCGGTGCCGGTGGCCGCGGCGGCGACGGTCACCTTCTGGGCGGTGTTCCAGTTCGCCGGGGTGAAGGTGAGCGAGGCCGGGGTCGCGGTGAGGCTGGTGTTGCCGGAGGTGCGTGCGACGCTCACCGTGACATTGGCCGTGGGGGCGGTGGAGAGCTTCAGGTCGAAGGTGCCGGTGGCGCCCTGGCGTACCCCGAGCCGGCTCGGGGCGGCGACGAGCGCGGGGCCGGCGGCGACGGTGATGCCGACGGGCGCGGACTCGGCGGAGGCGCCGAGGCTGTCGTAGGCCTTGACGTAGAGGGAGTGGGCCCCGGTGGCGAGCCCGGCCGCGCTGAAGGTGAAGGGCGCGGTGGTGTCGGTGCCGAGGAGCGCGGTGTCGCTGTAGAACTCCACCCTGCTCACGGTGGCGCTGTCGGCCGCGGCGGCGGTGGCGGCGAGCGGCACCGCGTCGCCCGAGGTGAAGACGGCGCCCGGTGCGGGGCTGGTGAGGACGGCGACGGGCGGCTGGTGGGCGCCCGTGCAGGGGGTGCCGTTGACCGCGAAGGAGGTGGGGGCGGCGTTGGCACCGGTGTAGGTGAACTGGGCGCCGGTGGTGGTGGCGGCCCCGGCGGCGACGGTGCCGTTCCAGGAGGCGTTGGTCACCGTGACGTTCTTGCCGGACTGGGACCAGACGCCGTTCCAGCCGTTGGTGAGCTTCTGGTCACCGGCGTAGGCGTAGGTGAGGGTCCAGCCGTTGAGCGCGGTGGTGGCCCGGTTGGTGAGGGTGAGCTCGGCGGTGAAGCCCGAACCCCAGTCGTTCTTCGTGTAGTCGACGCTGCACTGCACGTCGGCGGCCTGGGCCGTGGTGGCGCCGACGGCCGTGAGGCCGAGGGGGAGGGAGAGCGCCGCGGCCAGCGCGGTCAGCTGTCGGCGGGGTCGCGTTCTTGGTCGGAGGCGTGGCATGCGGGTGGTTCTCCTCGCGGCTCGGGAGGTCGGGGGAGCGAAGAGCGAAGGTGCATGGAAACAAGCTCTGAACCAGTGGGAGCGCTCCCACTGTGCAGTTGGGACGCATCGGCGTCAAGGTGCGTGAAGAGTCGAAGGCAATTGGCGGGGGAATTTACCCAACACCTCTTTTGCTTGGCGGTAGTTGACGCTACGGTCTGCCCGACCAGTGGGAGCGAATCCGTCCGGCCGGCACACCGTCAGGGGTGTGCCCTCGCTGCGAGGACTCGCTCATGCGACATCTCCCACGTCTCTCCGCGCTGCTCTCCGGAGTGGCGCTCACGATGACGAGCACCACGTTCGCCCTCATGGGTACGGCCTCAGGAGCCGCGGCCGCACCCGCTTGCACGGTGGAGTACTCGGTCGTCGGCCAGTGGGCCGGCGGCTACCAGGGTGCCGTCACCGTCACCAACGACAGTGCCGCGCTGAACGGCTGGACCCTCGGCTTCGCCTTCCCGGCCGGCCAGGTCGTCAGCCAGGGCTGGGGCGGCAAGTGGTCCCAGTCAGGGACCGACGTCACGGTGGTGAACGAGAGTTGGAACGCCGCGCTCGGTACGGGCGCGAAGGCCACGGGCGGCTTCATCGCGTCCTGGTCGGGTGCCAACACGGCGCCCACCGCGTTCACGCTCAACGGCGCACCGTGCGACTCGGGCACGACCCCGACGCCCACGCCCACACCCACACCCACACCCACACCCACCGATCCGACGACACCGCCCACGACTCCCCCGACCACGCCACCCACCACCCCGCCCACCACTCCCCCGACCACGCCGACACCGGTCACCGGCGCGCCCGAACTCAGCGTGTCCGGCAACAGGTTCATCGATCAGAACGGCGCGACCCGACGCCTGCTCGGCGTCAACCGCTCCGGCGGCGAGTTCATGTGCGTCCAGGGCTACGGCATCTGGGACGGTCCCGTCGACGACGCCTCCGTCAAGGCCATCGCCGACTGGAAGGCCGACACGGTCCGCATTCCGCTCAACGAGGAGTGCTGGCTCGGCCTGGACAACATCAAGCCCGAGTACCGGGGCACGAACTACATCAACGCCGTGAAGGACCTGGTCACCAAGGTCATCGCACACGGTATGACCCCGGTGGTCGAACTCCACTGGACGTACGGCCAGTACACGGGCAACTCCGCGGGCTGCGCCGACATCCACGCCTCCTGCCAGAAGCCGATGCCCGACGCCCAGTACACACCGGCGTTCTGGACCTCGGTGGCGAACACCTTCAAGAACGACAAGCGGGTCGTCTTCGACCTGTTCAACGAGCCCTATCCGGACCGGGCGACCTCCACCGCGACCCAGGCCTGGTCCTGCTGGCGTGACGGCGGCACCTGCCCCGGCATCGGCTACGAGGTCGCCGGCATGCAGGACCTGCTGGACGCCGTGCGGGCCACGGGGTCGAAGAACCTCGTCCTCGTCCCGGGCGTCGCGTACTCCAACGACCTGAGCCAGTGGCTCACGTACCGCCCCACGGACCCGGCGGGCAATCTGGCCGCCGCCTGGCACGTCTACAACTTCAACACCTGCGCCGACGAGACGTGCTGGAACAACACCCTCGCCCCGGTAGCCGCCGAGGTTCCCCTCCTCGCGGGCGAGATCGGTGAGAACACCTGCGGACACGCGTTCATCGACCGCGTCATGAAGTGGTTCGACGACCGCGGCCTCTCGTACCTGGGCTGGACCTGGAACACCTGGAACTGCAACTCCGGCCCCGCGCTGATCAGTTCGTACGACGGCACCCCCACCGCATTCGGCATCGGACTGCGCGATCACCTGCGCGGCCTCACCCCCTGAAAGGAATCCCCACCCGCATGAGCCGCACCAGTCGCACCGCCCTCCTGGCGGCCCTCGGCCTCATCACGGCCACCGGCGCCACCGCCACCGTCCTCGGCACCGCCACCGCCGGCGCCGCCACCCCCGGCTGCAAGGTCGACTACCAGATCACCAACCAGTGGAGCACCGGCTTCGGCACCAACGTGACCGTCACCAACACCGGTGACCCGACGGCCTCCTGGACCCTGGAGTGGACCTACGCCGGCAACCAGCAGGTCACCCAGGGCTGGAACGCCACCATCACCCAGTCCGGCGCCGCCGTCACCGCCAAGAACGTCTCCTACAACGGGACCCTGGCCACCGGCGGTTCCACCTCCTTCGGCTTCAACGGCTCGTACAGCGGCACCAACGCCGTGCCCGCGACCTTCAAGCTCAACGGAGTCGTCTGCAACGGCGCCACCGAGCCCACGACGCCCCCGACCACCCCGCCCACCACTCCCCCGACCACCCCGCCGACGACGCCGCCGGCCGGCACCAAGGCCGACAACCCGTACGCCGGCGCCAAGGTGTACGTGAACCCCGAGTGGTCCGCGAAGGCGGCGGCCGAGCCGGGCGGCACCAAGGTCTCCAACCAGCCCACCGCTGTCTGGCTCGACCGGATCGCCGCGGTCAACGGCTCCGCCACCTCCATGGGCCTCCGTGCCCACCTCGACGAGGCCCTGCGGCAGAAGGGCACCGGAGAGCTCGTCGTCCAGCTGGTCGTCTACAACCTGCCGGGCCGCGACTGTGCCGCACTCGCCTCCAACGGCGAGCTCGGCCCGACCGAGATCGGCCGCTACAAGACCGAGTACATCGACCCGATCGCCGCGATCCTCGCCGACTCGAAGTACGCGGGCCTGCGGATCGTCACCACGGTCGAGATCGACTCGCTGCCCAACCTGGTCACCAACGTCTCGGGACGCCCGACCGCCACGGCCAACTGTGACGTCATGAAGGCCAACGGCAACTACATCACCGGCGTCGGCTACGCGCTGAGGAAGCTGGGCGCGATCGGCAACGTCTACAACTACGTGGACGCCGGCCACCACGGCTGGCTGGGCTGGGACGACAACTTCGGCGCCTCCGCCGAGCTGTTCAAGCAGGCCGCCACGGCCGAGGGCTCCACGGTCGCCAACGTCCACGGCTTCATCGTGAACACCGCCAACTACAGCGCCCTGAAGGAGGACCACTTCACCATCAACGACAGCGTCAACGGCGTCTCCGTGCGCCAGTCGAAGTGGGTCGACTGGAACCGTTACACCGACGAGCTGTCCTACGCCCAGGCGATGCGCACCAAGCTCGTCTCGCTCGGCTTCGACAGCAACCTCGGCATGCTGATCGACACCTCCCGCAACGGCTGGGGCGGCACCGCCCGGCCCACCGCCGCGGGCCCGACGAGCACCGTCGACACGTACGTCAACGGCGGCAAGTACGACCGTCGCATCCACCTCGGCAACTGGTGCAACCAGTCCGGCGCGGGCCTCGGCGAACGGCCCCAGGCGGCGCCCGCCGCGGGCATCGACGCGTACGTCTGGGTCAAGCCGCCGGGCGAGTCCGACGGCGCCAGCAAGGAGATCCCGAACAACGAGGGCAAGGGCTTCGACCGGATGTGCGACCCGACGTACACGGGCAACGCCCGTAACGGGAACAGCATGTCGGGCGCACTGCCGGACGCCCCGATCTCGGGCCAGTGGTTCTCGGCCCAGTTCCAGGAGCTCCTGAAGAACGCCCACCCGGCGCTGTAACACCCCGCACAGGCCCCGCGGCCGGCCGGACCCCAGGGTCCCGGCCGGCCGCGGGAGCCTTCGTGCGCCCCGCCCGACCACCCCGCCCGACCGGTCCCGGTCCACCCGACGCCCGGCCGACACCCGGCCCGCCGGGGTCGAGGCCTGCCCGACGCCCGGCCCACCGGGTTCGAGGTCTCCCCGACACCCGGCCGCCGGGATAGAGATCCGCCCGAACGCCCGGCCCGCCGCGTACGCCCCCGGACCGGCTCAGCACGACTCCCGCACGATCAGCTCCGTCGGCAGCACCCGTCGGCGGGGCTCCTCCGGTGCCTCGGCGATCCCCTGGATCTCCTGGATCAGCATCCGGGCCATCGTGCGGCCCATCTCCTCGATGGGCTGCCGCACGCTCGTCAGCGGCGGGTCCATCAGCCGTGCCACCGGCGAGTCGTCGACACCGACCAGGGCCACGTCCTCGGGGACCCGGCGGCCCGCCTCGCGCAGCGCGCCCCGCGCCCCGGCCGCCATGACGTCCGAGGCGGCGAAGACGGCGTCCAGGTCCGGGCTGCGGTCGAGCAGCAGCCGCATCGCCCGCCGGCCGCCCTCCTCGGTGAAGTCGCCCGCCGAGACCAGCTCTTCGTCGGGGGCGAGTCCGGCCTCCGCGAGCCCCGCACGGTAGCCGCCGAGCCGGGCGCGGGCCACGTACATGTCGAGCGGACCGGTGACGGTCGCGATCCTGCTCCGCCCGCGCCCCACTAGGTGGGCGACGGCCGCCCGGCCTGCCCCGATGTTGTCGGAGTCGACGTACGGCACGGGCTCGGCCTCGGCACGGCGTCCGTTCATCACGACCGGCAGGCCCAGTTCCCTGATCCGGTCGGGGAGCGGGTCGTCGCCGTGGACGGAGGCGAGCAGGACGCCGTCGACGCGCTGGGCGGCCAGGTACTGCTCGAAGCGCTGCCGTTCCTGCTCGCTGCGGACCAGAGTGAGCAGCAACTGCTTGTCGGCCTCGGCGAGTTCGGCGCTGACTCCGCGAATCAGGTCGAGGAAGTACGGCTCCGCGAAGAGCCGGGCCTCGACCTCGGGGATGACGAGCGCGATCGCGTCCGTCCGGCTGCCGGCGAGCGCGCGGGCGGCCTGGTTGGGTACGTAACCGAGTTCGGCGACTGCTCTGGCGACGGCCGTTCTGGTCTGCTCGCTCACCCGGGGGGAGCCGTTGATCACCCGGGAGACCGTGCCCCGGCCGACCCCGGCCCTGGCCGCGACCTGCTCCAGGGTGGGTCTGCCGCTCTGCCGTCCGCTCACAACTCCCGAACTCCCCTCGTAGGACAACGCGCTGCTCACCACGGTCCCGCCGGAAACGAACACAGGGAATGGGAGCGCTCCCACCGTAGTCCAAGCCCACACCTCCGCGCCACGAGGTGCGTTCAGGAGATGACGCGACCGCCCCGGCCCGGGCCCGCGAAACCCCCGGAAAACCTTCCGGTAACGAATCCGCGTTCATGTCTTGACACCCACACCCGCCAGAGAGCAACCTTCCGGCAACGACGTGGGAGCGCTCCCATCCGGGATGCGCACAGCCTTGCATCAGGTCCTGGCAGGCGCCGCCGAGCCGCGATCAGCCGGCCGGACCTCCTGGCGCACAACGAGCACCACCTTGGACGAGGAGAGTGGAATGCGCACTTCCAGCAGCAGACGCGGACGCCGTGCGGCGATCGCGGCGGTCGCCGTCGTCGTGACCGGCACGACCCTGCTCACCGGTTGCGGCAGCGACGACGACAACGGCGGCAAGGGCGGCGGGGGCGGCCAGAGCAACGAGAAGATCACACTGCGGGTCGGGACCTTCGGTTCCTTCGGCTACGACGACAAGACCGGCGCGAAGCTCTACGCCGAGTACGAGCGGCTCCACCCGAACATCAAGATCGAGGAGTCGAACGTCTCCGACGGTCAGAAGTACTGGGACACGCTGAAGCTGCGCCTCACCCAGAACAGCGGCGTCGCCGACATCCAGGCCGTCGAGGTCGGCTACATCGCCGAGGCGACCGGTACGACGATGGCGAACAAGTGGGTCGACCTGAGCAAGGAGGGCGGCGCGAAGCTGGACGCCTTCCTCGACTGGAAGGTCAAGCAGGCGACGACCGGCGACGGCAAGGTCATCGGCCTCGGCACCGACATCGGCCCCATGGCGATCTGCTACAACAAGGAGCTCTTCGCCAAGGCCAAGCTGCCCACCGAGCGCGACGCCGTGGGCAAGCTGTGGTCCGGCGACTGGGCCAAGTTCCTCGCGACCGGCGAGAAGTACAAGGCCGCCGCGCCCGCCGGCACCGCCTTCCACGACTCGGCGAGCGGCCTCTTCAACGCCGTCGTCTCCAGCGACCCGGTGCAGTACGCCAACACCAGCGGCGAACTCGACTGGGAGAACAGCCCCGGCGTGAAGAACGCCTGGGACACCGCGGTCAAGGCCGCCCAGGGCGGACTGACCGCCAAGCTGCGCCAGTTCGACGAGAAGGGCACCTGGAACGCCGCCTTCAAGAACTCGAAGTTCGCCACGGTCGCCTGCCCCAGCTGGATGACCGGCATCATCAAGGACCAGGCGGGCCCCGCCAACCAGGGCAAGTGGGACATCGCCGCGCCGCCGGTCGCCGGCAACTGGGGCGGCGCCTTCCTCGCCGTGCCCAAGGCGGGCAAGCACACCAAGGAGGCCGCCGAGCTGGCCGCCTGGCTGACCGCCCCGGCGCAGCACGCCAAGGTCTTCGCGGTCAACGGCAACATCCCCTCGTCCAGGGACACGCTCACCTCCACCGCCGTCCAGGAGGCGAAGCTGCCGTACTTCGGTGACACCCCCGTCGGCAAGATCTTCTCCAGCGCGGCGTCGGGGATCACGCCGGCCGCGATCAGCCGCTACGACGGCCAGGTCAAGACCTTCCTCACCGACAACGGCATCCTCGACATCGAGCAGCGCGGCACCGACCCGGCGAAGGCCTGGGAGAACGTCAAGAAGCTGGTCGACGACAAGATCGACCAGTAGCGGGGACACCCGCCGGTCCGCCGCCCGCGTGCGGCGGACCGGCACCGTCCGCACCACCGCACGCATCGACCCTGGAAGGACGCCCCCGTGGCCACCTCCGTTCGGGCGAGGCCGGACGGCTCCCCGCCGCCCGCCGCACCGCCCGCCTCCCCCGGCCCGCGCGGCCGCCGCTCCCCCGGCGGCCTGCGCAGCAGGCTCTACCGCTGGGACATCAAGGCGATCCCGTACGTCTTCGTCGCCCCCTTCTTCCTCACCTTCGCCGCCTTCGGCCTGTTCCCGCTGATCTACACCGGCTGGCTCTCGCTGCACCGGGTCGAGCTCGGCGGGGACCCGACGTGGAAGGGTCTGGAGAACTACACCGACCTCGCGACCAGCGAGTTCTTCTGGAACGCGCTGTTCAACACCTTCACCATCGGGGTGATCGCGACCGTTCCCCAGCTGCTCATGGCGCTGGGCCTGGCACATCTGCTCAACTACAAGCTCCGCGGCCGGGGCTTCTTCCGGGTCGCGATCCTCGCCCCGTACGCCACCTCGATCGCGGCGGCGACCCTGGTCTTCGCCCAGCTGTTCAACACCGACTACGGCATGATCAACGGCGTCCTGGGCTGGATCGGCATCGACCCGGTGAACTGGGAGTCGTCCAAGTGGCCGGCGCAGATCGCCATCTCGGTGATCGTCACCTGGCGCTGGACCGGCTACAACGCGCTGATCTACCTGGCCGCCATGCAGGCCGTGCCGCAGGACCTGTACGAGGCGGCCTCGCTCGACGGGGCCTCGCGCTGGCGCCAGTTCATCAGCGTCACGATCCCGTCGATCCGGCCGACCATCCTCTTCACCATCATCGTCTCCACCATCGGCGCCACCCAGCTGTTCGGCGAGCCGATGCTCTTCGGCGGCAGCGTCGGAATCAGCGGTGGCAGCGGCAACCAGTTCCAGACGCTGAGCCTGCTGATGTACGAGAAGGGCTGGGTGACCGGCGCACTGGGCCAGGCTTCGGCGATCGCGTGGGTCATGCTGCTGCTCCTGCTGCTCGTCGGCGGCGTCCAGGCGCTCGTCTCCCGCCACAACCGCAAGAAGCTGGGGGGCTGATCTCATGACGCACACGCTCGACAGGAGTCCGGCCGAGTCCGGAGTCCCGGCCGCCGCCCCGGCGGCGGCCCGCCCCGGGCGCCGCTTCGGGCAGACCGCCGGCCGGCAGCATCACGCGGGACCGCTCACCTATGTGCTGCTCGTCGTGGCCGCGTTCGTCTCGCTCTTCCCGCTGTACTGGAACGTGGTCGCCGCCTCGCACAGCGGCGAGCGGGTCGTGGAGGCGCCGGCGCCGCTGCTGCCCGGCAACCGCCTCCTGGACAACCTCAGCTTCGCCTGGAACCAGGTCGACATGGGCGAGGCGCTGGTCAACACCACGATCGTGGCGAGCCTGGTGGCCCTGTCCACCGTGCTGTTCTCCACGCTCGCCGGTTTCGCCTTCGCCAAGCTGCCGTTCCGGGGCCGGGGCATGCTGCTCTCCCTGGTGGTCGCCACCATGACGATCCCGCCGCAGCTCAGTGTCATCCCGCTGTACCAGATCATCACCGACCTCGGCTGGTTCGACCAGCTCCAGTCGGTCGTCCTGCCCTCGCTCGTCGCCGCGTTCGGCGTGTTCTTCATGCGCCAGTTCCTGGTGGAGGCGCTGCCGATGGAGCTGGTGGAGGCGGCCCGGATGGACGGCGCGCACAGCCTCCGGATCATCTGGCACGTGGTCTTCCCGGTGGCGAGGCCCGCCATGGCCGTGCTCGGCATGCTGGTCTTCGTCCAGGCCTGGAACGACTTCTTCTGGCCCTTCATCGCGCTCACCCCGGACGGCAACCCCACCCTTCAGGTGGCACTCGCCGGGCTCGGCGCGGGCAACCACACGGTGGACCACGCCGTCGTGCTGACCGGCGCCCTCATCTCCACCGTGCCGCTCCTCCTGGTCTTCGCCTTCCTGGGCAAGCACATCGTGGGCGGCATCACCGCGGGCGCCGTCAAGAGCTGACCGGCCGCCCCGCCCCTCTCTACCGAACGTCTCGAACGTCTCGAACGTACCGACCCCGTACCCGCGTTGGGAGCCCTCTCCTATGACCGCGTCCGAAACCCGGCCGCTCACCGCCACCCGCTCGTTCCCGTCCGACTTCCTCTGGGGCGCGGCCACCGCCGCGTACCAGATCGAGGGAGCGGCGGCCGAGGACGGCCGTACTCCGTCCATCTGGGACACCTTCTCGCACACCCCCGGCAAGGTCTTCGAGGGGCACACCGGTGACGTGGCCGTGGACCACTACCACCGGTTCCGCGAGGACGTCGGGATCATGTCCGAACTCGGCCTGAACGCCTACCGGTTCTCCGTCTCCTGGTCCCGGGTGCAGCCCACCGGGCGCGGGCCGGCCGTCCAGAAGGGCCTGGACTTCTACCGGGCCCTCGTCGACGAGCTGCTCGCCGCCGGGATCGAGCCGGCGCTCACGCTCTACCACTGGGACCTGCCGCAGGAGCTGGAGGACGCGGGCGGCTGGCCCGAGCGGTCCACCGCCGAGCGGTTCGCCGAGTACGCGGGGATCGTCGCCGACGCCCTCGGCGACCGGGTGACCCGCTGGACCACCCTCAACGAGCCCTGGTGCAGCGCCTTTCTGGGATACGGCTCCGGAGTGCACGCCCCGGGCCGCACGGACCCGGTGGCCTCGCTGCGCGCCGCCCACCATCTGAACCTCGGGCACGGTCTCGCGGTCCAGGCCCTCCGGTCCTCGCTGCCCGCGGACCGGCAGATCGCGGTCTCGCTCAACCTCCACGAGGTGCGGCCGCTCACCGGTTCCGCCGAGGACCTGGACGCGGCCCGCCGGATCGACGCCGTGGGCAACCGGATCTGGCTGGGGCCGATGCTGGAGGGCGCCTACCCCGAGGACCTGCTCCTCGACACGGCGCAGGTCACCGACTGGTCCTTCGTCCGGGACGGTGACACCGCGACGGCCCGGCAGCCGCTGGACCTGCTGGCGATCAACTACTACACGCCGACGGTCGTCTCGCACGTCCCGGAGGGTGCGGAGAAGCCGCAGGACGACGGTCACGGCAACAGCGACCACTCGCCGTGGCCGGGCTCGCACTCGGTCGCCTTCCACCGGGCGCCGGGCGAGCGGACGGCGATGGGCTGGCCGGTCGACGCGAGCGCGCTGTACGACCTGCTGACCCGGGTGTCGGAGGCGTACCCCCGACTCCCGCTGGTCATCAGCGAGAACGGGGCGGCGTACGAGGACGTGGTGTCGCCGGACGGCTCGGTGCACGACCCGGAGCGCGCCGCCTATGTGCACGCGCACCTGGAGGCGGTGCACCGGGCGCTCACGGACGGGGTGGACGTCCGCGGGTACTTCCTCTGGTCGCTGCTCGACAACTTCGAATGGGCGTACGGCTACGCGAAGCGTTTCGGTGCGGTCCGGGTGGACTACGACACCCTGGAGCGGACCCCGAAGTCCAGCGCCCGCTGGTACGCGAAGGTGGCGCGGACGGGTGAGCTGCAGGCTCCCGACGGCGGCTGATCCGCGTTCATGAGAGGAAGGCCGGGCCGGGCGACCGGCACGGCCTTCCTCTCTGTGCTACGGCTGGCCGTCGAGCCAGCTCAGCTTGTGCCCGTAGAGCACCCGCTGGCAGTAGTCCGTGCCGGCCGGGTCGCCGGTGTCACGGTTCGCCCCGCAGTCCGACGCCTGTCCCGGGCGGTGTTCGGAGAGGGACCACAGCCGGCCGGTGCCGCGCTCGACATAGAGGTCCTCGGCGCCCCGGGCGGTCTTGACGGCCTGCCCGTTCTGGACGAGCCGGCCGCCGTCCCACGTGTAGCGCCAGAGGTTGCCGGGCTCGTCGGTGCCCTTCGACTCGTTCACGTAGAGGGTGCCCTTGTGCACCGCCGCGCCCTGCGCGCCGCCGTTGGCCAGCGGCAGGTAGTTCGCCCAGCCCTCGGCGGCGACGTCGGCCGAGCGGCCCTCCAGGGCCGCGACCGGGTAGGAGGCGATGCGGCCGGTGGACGGGTAGCCGCTCTCGGGACGGCAGTACTCACCCATGATGAGCCGGTCCGGGACGGTGCTGCGGTCCAGCGAGATGTAGGAGGCCTTCGGTGCTCCGGTGGAGACACAGGCGTACGAGCCCTGCGGGTTGCTCTGCGTCGCCTTGAACTTCCAGGCGGCCACCTGGGGCATCACGTAGCGGTAGCCGAAGCTGTACCAGACGTTGTCGTGCCGGCCGACCTTCGTCTTGTCCTCGACGTTGGCGGTGGTCTTCACGCCGTCCGTGTCGGACCCCATCGCGTCGTGCGTCTTGGGGTCGCCGTCCGGGTCGAGGTCCATGATGGAGCGCATGTCGAAGACGCGCAGGCCGTTGCGGGTGTCCGCGACGTAGAGGTAGTTGCCGTACCAGACGATCCCGCCGGCGTGGACGCCCTTCTGGATCGGGTACTCGGCGGCGTGCAGACCGTCGAAGGAGACGTGGTCGGCCGAGTTCACATAGGTCCAGCCCAGCAGGACGTGCCGGTACTTGACCTCGGGGCTGCCCGTGGCCGGGTTGGTCCGGCTCTGGACGAAGGTGATGCGGACGCCCTTCTGGTTGCAGGCGTCGTTCGCCTCCAGCTCGGCCGTGGTGCAGTCGCCGGCCGTCGGGAGCGGGTCGTTCTCGCGGCCCGGGTCCCAGCCGTCGTAGGAGGCGAAGAGCTGGATGTTGCCGGCGTCGCCCCACAGCTCGTTGACCTTGGCGTCGGAGACGCCGGTCATGCCCTGGGGGACCCATTCCTGCGAGACGGAGTCGTCGTTCTGCAGGCAGTACTTGATGTCGGGGTCCGGGGCCGTGCCGAACGGGTCCCGGGAGCACCAGGGCTGGACGGTGCGGTTGGCGCCGACCAGCAGGTTCTGGACGCCGGACTTGGGCAGCACCGCGTCCAGGCGGTTCACCCGGGTGGTGGTCTCGGCGTTCAGCGCGCCGGGCGACATGGTGAAGTCACCGGGTGAGGCCGCGCCGCCGGGCTCGGTCCAGGCTCGGGTGGTGAACGGCGAGGCGGTCGCCTCGGTCGTACGGGGCTCCTGGATCCAGCTCTGCGGGACGGTGGGCGGAAGGTCCTCCGCCTGGGCCGGCGCCGCGAGGCCGGTGAAAGCGAGCGAGGCCGTGGCGGCGGCCGTGAGCCACGCGCGACGTATGCGCCTTGTGGGCATGTGAGGTTGTCTCCGTTGCTCCTGGGTCAGTAAGTCGAACGGAGAGTTCCAGAACGCTTGCGCGAAGCGCAAACGTGTTCGCATTTCCGGCAACGGCACGTTGACCGGGGCACAGTTGGTGATGATTCGGTCATATCGCCATCGACCGGGCGGCCCGGTCGACGATCGGTGAGGGCCGGGTGAAGGTCGCCGTCGGTTCCGATGGACGCCCCCGAGGGAATCTCCGGAACTCCTCCCTGTCTCCGGTTCTCGCGACGCGACGCGACGCGAGCACCGCGCCGCGATTCGGCCCGGCCGGCCCCTCACCCCTTAGGGTGGGCGGTCATGAGAGACGTTCAGCCGCCCGCCCCCCGGTCCCGTCGACGCGGGGTCGCCACCCTGCTCGCGGTGGCCACCGCCGTGGCGGGGCTCGCGACCGCGTTCGTCGTCACGGCCCCGCCCTCGCGGTCCGAGCCGCGTCCGGCGGAGGTGCGGGCGGGGGCACCGGCGGGCCCCTGGATGCGCCGCGCCGCCGCGCCGCCGACCGTGATCGCCCACCGGGGCGCCCCGTCGGCCGCCCCCGAGAACACCCTGGTCTCCGACGAGGTGGCCCGCCGGGGCGGGTCCGTCTGGATCGAGAACGACGTCCAGCCCAGCAAGGACGGCGTGCCGTACATCCTGCACGACACGACCGTCGACCGGACGACCGACGGCACGGGCGCGATCCGCTCCCTGACCGCCGCCCAGGTGAACGCGCTGGACGCGGGCTCCTGGTTCGCACCCGCCTACACCGGTACCCGCGTGCCGACCCTCGCCGCCCAGCTGGCGGACCTCCGGGTGCGCGGCGGGAAGCTGCTCCTGGAGATCAAGGGCCGGCACAGTCACGCCGAGGTGGCCCGGATCGTGCGGGACGTCCGGGACCAGGGCATGACGGACCGGGTGTTCGTCCAGAGCTTCGACATCCCGTCGCTGCAGCACGTGCGCGATCTGGCGCCCGAGCTGCCGATCGGTCTGCTGCGCAGCACCCTCGACGCCGATCCGGTGGCGCTCGCGAAGGAGCTGGGCCTCTCCGCGTACAACGTGTCGGACGCGGCGCTCGCGACCCGTCCGGAGGTGGTCGGCGAGTTGCGGACGGCGGGTGTGGCGGTGAACGTCTGGACGGTGGACACCCCCGCCCGCTGGGCGGCCCTGACGGCACTCGGCGTGGACGGGATCATCACCAACCGCCCGACGGAGCTGGGCGGTTGGATTTCGGGCCTGCCGAGCTGAGCCGCTACGGCACGACCTTGATGTCGTTCACGAAGGCCCGCACCATGATCGCGTGGGTGAAGACGACGGTCCCGGGCTTGATCAGGCCGCCCTCGCCGCCGTCACCCTCGACCTGGACCGTGCGCTCGCCCAGGAAGGTGAAGGTCTTGCTGTCGAAGATCCACTCGGTGCGCTGTCCGCTGGCCTCGTCGAGCCGCGCGACGGCGACGCCCTTGCGGCCGGCGGCGTCGGTGGCGCCGTCCACCATGACGACGCCGGGGATCTTCGCGGCGGCCCGGTAGAGGGCCGCCGTCAGCTTCGGGGTGGGCCAGCTCTCGACGAGCAGGTCCCCGATGGTGGTGAAGGCCTGCTGGTCCTTGCCGCTGCCCTGTCCCTCGGTCTCCTCGTAGATCTTCCGGAGCAGCGCGTCGGGGTCGGTGGGGAGGCTCGCGAGGTAGTCGTGCGAGGGCGCGCCGAGGTGCGGCTTCGGCACGTCGCCCTTCTCGTCGCGGCCTTCCAGGGTGATGCCCTCGGGGCCGGTGTTGCCGGGCTCGATCAGCCAGCCCTTGAGGCCGTCGGGCGACCGCCAGGACTGCCGGGTGTGCAGGGGGTCGCTGACGAGGCTGCTCTCGCCGTTGACGGTCTTCACATGGGTGTTCGCGGACCGCGTCTCGATGTAGATGTACTGGCCGGCGCGGCCATTCGGGACCTCGGCCCCGGCCGCGGCGAGCGAGATGCGGTCGAGGAGCCGGGGCGCGCCCTTGGCGTCCACGGCGCCGATGGTGGTGGTGAGGGCGGGGCCGGTGGCGCGGTCGAGGGGGTTCTGGGCATCGCCGGGGGTGAGGACGAGGACGCCGACGGCGAGCGCCCCGGCGAGTGCGGTGGCGGCGGGAAGCAGGATCGCCTTCCGCAGGAACGGGTTGCGCGGGGTACGCGCGGCGGCGGCGCTGCGGTCTTCGTGGATCTGGCTCATCAGGCGCTCCTTGTGGAACTGGTGGCGGCCCTGAGGAAGGTCGTGTTCCTCGATCGCCGGGAGGCCTCCGGTCTCGTGCCGGTTCGCCGTACGGTTCCTGGACGGGTCGGGGTTCATCGGATTCCTTCCTGCGCGGGCCGGACCGCGTTCACGCGATCACCTGTTGTCTGTCGGGTGCGGGAGGCGGGTTCCCGGTTTTCCGGGACGCGTTCGCTTCTTTCTCTGGCGAGTTCCTCCTCGGCGCCGGTACGGAGCTTGGCGCGGGCGCGGGAGAGCCGGGAGCGGACGGTGCCGACGGGGACGCGCAGGGCCTGGGCGACCTCGGTGTAGGCGAGGCCCTCCCAGAGGCAGAGGACGAGGACTTCGCGTTCGGTGCGGCGGAGGGTGCCGAGCGCCCGCAGGGTGGCCGCGATGCGGCGCCGGTCGTCGATGCGGCCCGCGACCTCGGAGGCGTGGTCGGGTACCGAGGCCTCGGCCCGTCCGGCGGCGGCGTACGCGTCGGCGGCCGCCCGGTAGCGGCGGTTGCCGCGGCAGTGGTTGCGGGAGACGTTGGTGGCGACGCCGAGCAGCCAGGGCCGGAGTGATCCCCCGTCCGGGTCCACCTTCTGCCGGAGCCGCCAGGCCTCCAGGAAGGTCGCCGCCATCACGTCCTCGGCGACCGACCAGTCGCCGGTCAGCCGGAAGGCGTGGTTGTAGACGCTCCGGGCGTAGGAGTCGAAGAGCTCGGCGAAGGCCGAGGGGTCTCCGTCCCGGACGCGTGCGCGCATGTCGTTGTTCACGTCTCTCGTCTGTCCGGCCCCCGGAGCGGGTTCCCGTGACCCGCGTCACAGCGGGAGGCGAGCTCTGCCAGGAGTTCGGGGTTGACGATGCGCAGGATGGTCGCGATGTACTCGGGGGCGGCGGCCGCCCACAGGGTCTCCCGGGCCGCGCGGTACTTGGCGGCGAGCCGTTCCCGCTGTTCGGGCGGCAGGGCGGCGGCCCGGTCCGAGCGGCTGTTGTGGGCGTTGTCGGCGATCTTCACGAGGGTGGCGTCGGGGTCCTCGGTGATCCGGCGGATCTTCTCCTCGTACGCCGTGCCGGGCGTGTTGGTCACGGCCTCGACGACGGCGACGACGCGGTCCGGGATCCCGGCGGCGCGGAGCCGCTCCGCCGTCCACGCGGTGTCCTCGATGACGTCGTGCAGCAGCCCGGCCATGGCCAGGTGCGGGCCGAGCGGTTCCAGGCCGGCGGCGACCGCCCGGACGTGCTCGACGTACGGGACACCGGTCTTGTCGGTCTGTCCGGCGTGCGCGCGGCCGGCGAGCGCGTCCACCTCGGCGAGAGTCGTCATCGCCCCATCATCCCGGGGCGCCCCCGGCCGCCCCTCGCCTCCCC
Source organism: Streptomyces sp. CB02980 (assembly GCF_014451325.2). Taxonomy (GTDB): domain Bacteria; phylum Actinomycetota; class Actinomycetes; order Streptomycetales; family Streptomycetaceae; genus Streptomyces. The sequence continues at coordinate 612,741 of NZ_JACSCH020000002.1, forward strand.
CGCCCCGGCTCCTCGCCGACCCGCTCCCCGACCGTGCAACACACTGTTCACACACCGGCGGGAATCCCGTTCGCGGGCGGGCCGGTTGGCGATGGCATGACTCTCGGAGTAACGCTCGGTTCGACCTCCGTCCAGCGCACGATCGACAGCACGGTGCGGCTCGCGCGGGAGGCGCGCGACGCGGGCCTGCACTCGGCGTGGTTCGGCCAGACCTTCGCGTACGACTCGCCCTCCCTGGCCGCGATCGTGGGGCGCGAGGTACCCGGCCTCCAGGTCGGGACCTCCGCCATCCCCGTCTTCGGCCGCCATCCGCTGCTCGTCTCCAGCCAGGCGCAGACCGCCCAGGCGGCCACCGGCGGCCGCTATCACCTCGGGCTCGCCCTCGGCACCCAGCACCTGACCGAGACCGGTTTCGGCATTCCGTACCGGCGGCCCATCGGTCTGCTCAGGGAGTTCCTGACGGCGCTCCGCCCGCTGCTCGAAACGGGCAGTGCCGACTTCCACGGCGAACTGCTCACCGCGACGACGCCGTACTCGGCCGCGGTGCCGGGCGCCCGGCCGACCGTGCCGGTCCTGGTGGCCGCGATGGGTCCGCAGGCGCTGCGCGTCAGCGGTGAACTCGCCGACGGGGTCCTGCCGTTCCTGGCGGGGCCGCGCGCGCTCGCCGAGCACATCGTCCCCACCGTCAGCGCCGCCGCCGCGGCGGCCGGCCGCCCCGCGCCCCGGATCGTGGCCCTCGTCCCGGGCGTGGTCACCGCGAACGCCGAGGTGGAAGCCGTACGGGAGAAGGCGGCCGAGGCGCTCGCGCTGTACGAGCGGATTCCGTCGTACCGGCGCGCGATCGAGGCGTCCGGCGCCGCCCGGGCTGCCGAGATCGCCGTGATCGGCGACGAGGAGACGGTCGCCGCGGAGGTACGGCGCTACCGCGAGGCGGGGGCGACCGAGGTGGTGTTCACGGCGACGGAGCTGAACGGGGAGGACGACCGCGTACGCACCTGGAAGCTGCTCGGCGAACTGTCACGGGGCTGAGCCTCAGCCCTTCTTCGCGCCGGCCGCCGCCGGTTCCACCTCTCCCTCGCCCTCGGTGTCCAGGTGCGGCAGGATCCGGTCCAGCCAGCCCGGGGTCCACCAGGCGTGCTTGCCGAGCAGGGTCATCACCGCCGGTACCAGCAGCAGGCGCACCACGGTGGCGTCGATGAGGACGCTGGCCGCCAGACCGAGGCCGAGCATCTTGACCACGATGTTGTCCGAGACGATGAAGGCCGCGAAGACACTCACCATGATCAGTGCGGCACAGGTGATCACCCTGGCGGTGATCTCAAGGGCATGGGCCACACTGGCCTTCGGATCGCCGGTGCGCAGCCACGCCTCGCGGACACGGGACAGCAGGAAGATCTCGTAGTCCATGCTCAGGCCGAAGACGATGGCGAACATCATCATCGGGACGTAACTCTCGATGGGCACCTTGCCGGAGACACCGAGCGCGGGCCCGCCCCAGCCCCACTGGAAGACGGCCACGACCACGCCGTACGAGGCCGCGATGGAGAGCACGTTGAGGACGGCGGCCTTCACCGCGACGAGGAGTCCGCGGAAGACGATGAGGATGACGAGGAAGGCGAGCCCCACCACCACGGCGATGATCAGCGGGAGCCGGCTGGAGACGAGGTCGAGGAAGTCCACCTGGGCGGCCGTCGTGCCGGTGATGTAGGTCTTCGCCTCGGTGCCGGCCGCGGCCTGCGGCAGTACGTCGTCGACGAGATGGTTGGTCAGCTGGGTGGTCTTCTCGTCCTGCGGGGAGGCCACCGAGTAGGCGGTGCCGACCAGGACGTCCCCGTCCGGGGTGGCCTGGAGCGGGGTGATGTAGGCCGCGTCGGGGACTCCGGTCAGTGACTGCTTGAGCTTGTCGGCGAGGTCCGCGCGGTCCGCGGAGGGTACGGCCGTCTGGTCCACGACCACGGTCAGAGGCCCGTTCGCGCCCGGCCCGAAGGCGGTGGAGATCAGGTCGTACGCCCGCCGGTCCGTGAAGGACTTGGGGTCGGCGCCGTCGCCGATGTGGCCGAGCTGGATGAAGAGCAGCGGGAAGGCCAGGACGAGCAGCACCAGGACGCCGCCGGTCAGGAACCACCAGGGGCGCTTCTCCACCCGCTGCGCGTACCGGTGCCAGGTGCCGTGCGCCGGCGCTCCGGGCTCGGCGTCGGTCTCCGCCACGGGCTTGCGCACGTGGTAGCGGTCGATGCGCTTGCCGACGAGCCCCAGCATGGCCGGGACCAGGGTGAGCGCGGCCAGGACCGCGGTGACGACCGTGAAGGCGGCCGCGAGGCCCAGTTTGCCGATGAAACTGACGCCGGAGACCCACAGGCCCGAGAGGGCGATGATGACCGTACAGCCGGAGACCAGGACGGCGCGGCCGCTGGTGGTGGTCGCGAGGCCCGCGGATTCGGCCGGATCGTGCCCGTTCATGAGGTTCTGGCGGTGGCGGGTGATGAGGAAGAGCGCGTAGTCGATGCCGACGCCCAGGCCGATCATGGTGGCCAGCGTGGGCGAGACCGTGCCGAAGGTGAAGGCCGCCGCCATCAGGCCGAGGAGCGCGAGGCCGCAGATCGCCCCGAGGAGCGCGGTGATCAGCGGCAGGACGGCCCCGATGACGCTGCCGAAGCCGATGAGGAGGACCACGATCGCGACGGCGAAGCCGATCGCCTCGCTGGTGCGGTCGTCGGCCGCGGGCCGGGCGAGTTCGCCGAGCGGGCCGCCGTACTCGACGTCCACGCCCGCGTCGCGGAGCGGTTGGACGGCGGTGTCGACCCCGGGCAGGTAGTCGGTGCCGAGGGTGGAGGGCGGCACGCTGAAGCGCACGGTGATGTAGGCGGTCTTGCCGTCGGTGGACAGCGGGCCGGTGTTGGGGACCCCGGCCGGCAGGGCGGGCGGGGTGGTGCCCGGCGGCGGCAGGGGGTTCTGGGCGCCGATGACGTCGGGCAGTTTCTCCAGGGCGGCGACGGTCGAGTTGATGACGGACGCCTCGTCCGTGAGCGGCCCGGAGGTCCTGTTCAGGACGATCTGCGACGTGTAGCCGGCGGCCGCGGGGTCGTGCGCCTGGAGGGCGTCGAGGCCCTCCGTCGACTGCACCCCGGGGAGGTCGAAGTCGTCGGAGTACTGTCCTCCGACCGCCCTGTCGGTGATCTGGAGTCCCACCATCGCCGCCAGCCACAGCGCGATGACGACGATGAAGTGGCGGGCGCACCAGTGTCCCAGTCGGTACAGCGCACCCCTGGGAGGTGTCGGCCGGGTAGCGGCCGGGCTTCCTGCGTTCATGGCAAGGCCGTGTCCGTTTGGGAAGTCCCCGAGCGGTCCCCCGCACCGACCGTGCGCGGGTCTACCCGTCCATTGTTCGCCTGCCTCGCCCCTCCGGCATCTCGACCGGCGCGGGCGGGCGTTCGGGCAGGCCAGGAGGGGTGTGACGGGCGGGATCGGGCCCGCCGGGCCGATCAGGTCGGGTCAGGTCAGGTCAGGTCAGGAGGCTGTTCGGGTGGGAGGAGCGGCGGGCCGCGGCGAGCAGGGCGTGGATCCGCGGGCCGGCCTGGTCGATGTCGGTGACGGGGGTGGGGAAGGGCAGCCGGACGTCCTGGTGACCGGCGGGGTGTTCGAGCCGCAGGGTGATGCCGTACCGGTCGAGCGCGACGGGGAGGGCGCGGACCATGTCCCGTGCGGGGCGCGGCCGGACGAGGCGCAGCAGCAGGGGGACGAGCTCGCTGTGACCGTCGACGAGATGGGTCAGCATGGACGCCTCGCAGGAGGCCATCGGGTCGATGTCCGTCGCGTGGAGCTCCTCCAGGGTGATGTAGCTGCGGCCGTCGGGGTCCTCCAGGAGCGCCTGGCCGAACTCCATGCAGATGCTCGCCGTCGCCTCCGGCTCGTACGGGGCGGCGAGGAGTCCCGTCAGGGTGACGCGCGCCCGGAGCCGTTCGCGCACGGGGGTGGGGGCGATGTCGGTGAACTCCAGGCGCACGGGGACCCGCGCGGCCTGCCCGGTGTGGCTCTCCCCGGACGGGTCGTGGAGGTGGATGTGACCCATGGGGCCGGTCCCGTCCAGAAGGTGCACCTCCTGGTGGAGTCCGTCGGACACGACCGTCATCGAGTGCGCGGCGGCCAGGATCGATCGCACGCGCTCGGCAGGGGTGGGCCGCGTGACGCGGGTGGTGAAGGGACGCATCCGAGTTCTCCCGGGACAGGTGACGGAGACAGACCAGAGACTGCCGCTCAGGACCGTTACTTAGGTAAGCCTAAGCTAACTCATGCCGAGCCCGCTACGGAACGGCGAAATCCGGCACCGCGCGGGGCGGCTGACACCTCATGTGATGATCTCCCTTTCGCATTCCGGATCCACCGCACGCCCCAGGGGGAGAGACCATGGGAACAACGGACGCCAACGGCGTCGATCTGTCCGGCGTCACCGGCAGACTCATTCAGACGGTCGACCTGGTGAAGGGGCCCGCACCGCAGGCGATCGCCACCGACACCGTCAACGGGCACGTCTTCGTGCTCCAGGTCGAGAGCTCGGCCACGGCCCCGCAGGGCAACCTCTACCTCAACCGCATCAACCGCAGGACCGGCGCGGTCACCGGCTCGATGCAGCTGAAGGGCTTCGGTCACGGGCTCTCCATGGGCGCCGAGCCGGTGGGCGCCGACACCTACCTCTGGACCGAGGTCGGCCCGCTGCAGCTCTCCGCGGACGACGCCGCCTTCGGCAAGGCCGTCACCCGGTTCCGCTTCGTCGACGGCGATGTCCTCGACGGGGCCCTGATACCGCAGAGCCGGAAGTTCACCCCGCCCGGCAGCACGTCGAGCACCGGCCCGTCGCTCGACCCGGTGAACAACCAGCTGTGCGTCATGTACCACAAGGACGGAAAGCGGCACTTCACCCGTTACGACCCCGCCGCGGCGGCCGCCGGCTCGTGGGTTCCGGTGGGCACCACCTTCGTCATGCCGGCCGGCGAGGACGTCACCCCCGACGTGCCGACCCCCTACCCGCTGCAGAAGACCCTCGTCTCCCAGGGGTACACGGCACTGGGCGACGTCCTCTACGCCTACCAGTGGGCGCCGTACGACAAGAAGAACTTCCCCGAGATACCCGACTCGTTCCCGGGGATCGCCTTCATCACCTCGTACTCGTGGACGACCGGCGAGCGCATCGACCGGCAGGTGGTCACCAACGCCGACGGACTCACCCGGCGCGAGCCCGAGGGCATCGCCACCGAGGTCGACCCCGTGACCGGCGAGACCCGGCTGCTCTTCGGCTTCAGCAACACCGTCCCCGGCACCACCGGCTCCCGTGACGTCACCATCGGCTGGTACCCCACCAAGCCCGCGGTGGACGGCATCAAGGTGCTCGCCGACTGGGAGGACCTCGCGCTCGAAGCCGGTGTCTCCCCCGGCGCCGAGCGCCCGCGCGGACGGCTGATCGCCCTCGCCGGCACCACCTACCTCCAGCTGCGCGGCACCGTCACCTGCTCCCCCGGCCTGACCGCGGACAGCAGGATCGCGACCCTGCCGCACCGGCTGCGCGCGACGCACCTCACGCGCCAGAACGTGCCCCGCAACAACAACACCGGCCGCTGTGTGTGCCGGATCGAGACGGACGTCACCGGCGCCCTCCGCGTCTACGGCCCCACCAGCGACAACGCCATCACCTGGATCGACTTCGACGGCGTCTCCGTCGCCTGGCGATGAGCAGCCTCGTGGACAGCTCCGCGAACAGCCTCGTGAACAGCCCCGTCACCCCGCCCGCACGCCCCACCCGATCCGGAGGATCGAGCATGACCCAGCCCACCACCAGCCGCCGCTCCCTGCTCGCCGCGGCCCTCGCCGCCCCCGCCGTCGCCGTCGCGGGGCCGCTGCTCACGGCCACGCCGGCCGCCGCCGCGGACCCCGTGGACGGCTGCCAGATCGTCGTCGACTGGACGGCGATCACCGTGGACCCCGCTGTGGTGAACGAGCCCGGCGCGCCGGCCGAGGCCCGCGTGATCCGGCTCGCCGGGACGGAGTTCCTCCAGCTGCGCGGCACGGTCACCTGCGCGTTCACCGCCGACGGCCGTCTCGGCACGCTGCCCGCCACCATCCGCCCGCCCAAGCTGACCCGCGGCGTCTGCCCCCGCAACAACAGCCTGGGCATCAACGCGGTCCGCATCGAGGCCAACACGGCAGGCGCCGTCAACGTCTACGGCCCCCAGGCGACCAACAAGGTGACCTGGATCCAGCTGGACAACTTCTCCTCCGTCATGCGCTGAGGCCGATGTCACACGCTGAGGCCGGCCTCATGCGCCGAGGCCGGCCTCACGCGCCGAGGCCGGCGGGAGGCCGGTGCCGGCCCCGCTGAACCCCTCGACGGCCCGGCGACACGCCCGTCACGGCGTGTCGCCGGACCAGTCGAGGCGGCTCGGATCGCCGGGGCGCGGGTCGTACAGCGACCGGCCCCCGGCGCCGTACCGCCCCAGCTCCGTCTCCAGGGCCACACCGGCCGCCCGCTGCTCCGGCGTCCGGTCGGTGACGTCGAGCAGCAGCCCGTCGAGCGGGCCGCCGACCAGCTCGGCGTAGACGCGGCCGGGCCTCGGGCCCGGCCTGGGGTCGTCGTGGTCCTGGCCGTAGACCCGGCCTCTCAGCAGCTCCTCGTCCCTGTCCATACGCCACAGCGTCGCAGCCGCCACTGACAACGAGAAGAAGGTCACAGTCGTACGCCCTCCTGCTGCTTTGTCGATCTCCCCTAGCATCCGAGCATGACGGTCCTGCCTGACGACGGGCTCACCCTGGCGTCCGAATTTCCCGACGCGCCACACGAACAGTGGCAACACCTTGTGGCAGGCGTCCTGCGCAAGTCCGGCAAAGAGGTGTCCGGCGACGCCGCCGAGGACGCCCTCTCCACCCTTCTGGAGGACGGCCTCGACGTCCGTCCGCTCTACACGGCGCGCGAGACCGCGCCCGACGCCGGACTCCCCGGCTTCGCGCCCTTCGTGCGCGGTGGCCGCGCCGAGGGCAACACCCTGGGCGGCTGGGACGTGCGCCAGCGGCACCTCGCCGCCGACAACGACGCGGTCCTCGCGGACCTGGAGAACGGCGTCACCTCCCTCTGGCTCGGCGCCGGCGGCACCGGCATCCCGGTCTCCTCGCTCGCCAAGGTCCTCGACGGCGTCTACCTCGACCTGGCGCCGGTCGTCCTCGACGCGGGCGACGAGACCGCGGCGGCCGCCGAGATCCTGCTCGGTCTCTACGAGGAGCGGGGCGTCGCCGACGACGCGGCCCGCGGCAACCTCGGCGCGGACCCGCTCGGCCACGAGGCCCGCACCGGCCGCCCGGCGTACGACCTCGCGTCCGTGACCGGACTCGCGCGCCGCTGCGCCGACCGGTACCCGGGGCTGCGGGCCCTGACCGTGGACGCCCTCCCGTACCACGAGGCCGGCGGCTCGGCCGCGCAGGAGCTCGGCTGCTCCCTCGCGACCGGCGTGGCCTATCTGCGGGGTCTGACCGGGGCCGGACTGAGCGTCGCCGAAGCGTGCGCACAGCTGGAGTTCCGGTACGCGGCGACCGCCGACCAGTTCCTGACCATCGCCAAGCTCCGCGCGGCGCGCCGGCTCTGGGCCCGGGTGGCCGAGGTGTGCGGCGCCCCGGACGCGGGCGCGCAGCGCCAGCACGTCGTGACCTCGACGGTGATGATGACGCGCCGCGACCCGTGGGTGAACATGCTGCGCACCACGGTGGCCACGCTCGCCGCCGGAGTGGGCGGCGCCGACAGCGTCACCGTGCTCCCCTTCGACGACGCCCTCGGCCTGCCGGACGCGTTCGCGCGGCGCATCGCCCGCAACACCTCCACCGTCCTCATCGAGGAGTCGCACCTCTCCCGGGTCGTCGACCCGGCGGGCGGCTCCTGGTACGTGGAGCGGCTCACCGACGAACTCGCGCACGCCGCCTGGGAGTTCTTCCAGGTCATCGAGCGGGCGGGCGGCCAGGAGGCCGCGCTGCGGTCCGGGACGGTCGGCGAGCGCCTCGCCGAGACCTGGTCCGCGCGCAGCAGGAAGCTCGCCACCCGCCGCGAACCCATCACCGGCGTCAGCGAGTTCCCCCACCTCACGGAGAAGCCCGTCGAGCGGGCGCCCGCTCCCGCACAGCCGACCGGCGGCCTTCCCCGGGTCCGCCGCGACGAGGCGTACGAGGCACTGCGCGCCCGCTCGGACGCGCACCTCGCGGCCACCGGCGCCCGGCCCCGGGTCTATCTGGCCGCGCTCGGCCCGGCGGTCGCGCACTCGGCCCGCCTCTCCTTCGCCGCGAACCTCTTCCAGGCGGGCGGCATCGAGCCGGTCACCGAGGGCACGTTCGAGGAGAGCGGCGCCCGCGAGGTCTGCCTCTGCTCCAGCGACGCGCTGTACGCGGAACAGGCCGGGACCGTGGCCGCGGAGCTGCGCGCGGCGGGCGCCGAGCACGTCCTCCTCGCCGGTCGCCCGGCGGACCACCCCGGTGTCGACTCGTACCTCTTCGCGGGCTGTGACGCCGTCGCCCTGCTCTCCACCGCCCTCGACCGCATGGGAGTGTCCTGATGTCCATCCCCGATTTCTCCGGGATCGAGCTCGGGGCGCCGACCGCCGACGGCGGTCCCGACGCGTGGCGCGCGGCCGTCAAGAAGGCCACGGGCGGGGACGACCTGCTCTGGGAGACCCCGGAGGGCATCGGCGTCAAGCCGCTGTACACCGGGCAGGACCTGGAGGGCCTGGACTTCCTGGACACCCGTCCGGGCATGGCCCCGTACCTGCGCGGCCCGTACCCGACGATGTACGTCAACCAGCCCTGGACGATCCGGCAGTACGCGGGCTTCTCCACGGCCGAGGAGTCGAACGCCTTCTACCGGCGCAACCTCGCGGCCGGCCAGAAGGGCCTGTCGGTCGCCTTCGACCTGCCGACCCACCGCGGCTACGACAGCGACCATCCGCGCGTCACCGGTGACGTCGGCATGGCCGGCGTGGCCATCGACTCGATCTACGACATGCGCCAGCTGTTCGACGGCATCCCGCTGGACAGGATGACGGTGTCGATGACGATGAACGGCGCCGTGCTGCCGGTCCTCGCGCTGTACATCGTGGCGGCCGAGGAGCAGGGCGTACCGCCCGAGAAGCTGGCCGGGACCATCCAGAACGACATCCTCAAGGAGTTCATGGTCCGCAACACGTACATCTATCCGCCCGGGCCGTCGATGCGGATCATCTCCGACATCTTCGCGTACACCTCGCAGCGGATGCCGCGCTACAACTCCATCTCCATCTCCGGCTATCACATCCAGGAAGCGGGTGCGACGGCCGACCTGGAGCTGGCGTACACGCTCGCCGACGGTGTGGAGTACATCCGCGCGGGCCGTGAGGCCGGGCTCGACGTGGACGCGTTCGCGCCGCGCCTGTCGTTCTTCTGGGCGATCGGCATGAACTTCTTCATGGAGATCGCGAAGCTGCGGGCGGCGCGGCTCCTGTGGGCCAAGCTGGTCAAGCAGTTCGACCCGCAGAACGCCAAGTCCCTTTCCCTGCGGACCCATTCGCAGACCTCGGGCTGGTCGCTCACCGCGCAGGACGTGTTCAACAACGTCACGCGCACCTGCGTCGAGGCGATGGCGGCCACCCAGGGCCACACCCAGTCGCTGCACACCAACGCCCTCGACGAGGCGCTCGCCCTGCCGACCGACTTCTCCGCCCGGATCGCCCGCAACACCCAGCTGCTGATCCAGCAGGAGTCGGGCACCTGCCGGACCATCGACCCGTGGGGCGGCAGCGCGTACGTCGAGAAGCTCACCCACGACCTCGCGCGGCGCGCCTGGAAGCACATCCAGGAGGTCGAGCAGGCCGGCGGCATGGCGAAGGCCATCGACGCGGGCATCCCCAAGCTGCGCGTGGAGGAGGCCGCGGCCCGTACCCAGGCCCGGATCGACTCCGGACGGCAGCCGGTGATCGGCGTCAACAAGTACCGGGTCGCGACCGACGAGCAGATCGACGTCCTGAAGGTCGACAACTCCTCCGTGCGCGCCCAGCAGATCGCCAAGCTGAAGCGGCTGCGCGAGGAGCGCGACGAGCAGGCCTGCCAGGACGCGCTCGCCGCACTCACCCGGGCCGCGGGCGGCGAGGGCAACCTCCTCGAACTCGCGGTGAACGCGGCCCGCGCGATGGCGACCGTCGGCGAGATCTCCGACGCCCTGGAGAAGGTCTACGGACGGCACGCCGGCCAGATCCGTACGATCTCCGGTGTGTACCGCAACGAAGCCGGCGCGTCCCCCTCCGTGGACCGCACCCGGGCCCTGGTGGACGCCTTCGGCGAGGCCGAGGGCCGTCGGCCGCGCATCCTGGTCGCCAAGATGGGCCAGGACGGCCACGACCGCGGCCAGAAGGTCATCGCCACCGCCTTCGCCGACCTGGGCTTCGACGTGGACGTCGGCCCGCTGTTCCAGACCCCGGCCGAGGTGGCACGTCAGGCCGTCGAGGCGGACGTGCACATCGTCGGGGTCTCGTCGCTCGCCGCCGGACACCTCACGCTCGTACCGGCGCTGCGGGAGGAACTGGCGGCGGAGGGCCGCGAGGACATCATGATCGTGGTCGGCGGGGTGATTCCTCCGCAGGACGTGGCGACGCTCCTGGAGATGGGCGCGGCCGCCGTGTTCCCGCCCGGCACCGTGATCCCCGACGCGGCCCACGACCTGGTGACGCGTCTGGCGGCCGACCTCGGACACGAGCGGTGATCGATCTCGACACGTATGTCCGGGGCGTACGGGAGGGGAAGCGGGCGCTGGTCGCCCGCGCGATCACCCTCGTCGAGTCGACCCGCCCGCAGCACCGGGCACTCGCCCAGGACCTCCTGACGGAACTCCTTCCGCACAGCGGGAACGCGGTGCGGATCGGGATCAGCGGAGTGCCCGGTGTCGGCAAGTCGACGTTCATCGACGCGTTCGGCACGATGCTGACCGGGCTCGGCCACCGGGTCGCGGTGCTCGCCGTCGACCCGTCGTCGACCCGTACCGGCGGCTCCATCCTCGGCGACAAGACGCGGATGGAGCGGCTGGCCGTCGACCCGGCGGCCTTCGTACGGCCCTCCCCCAGCGCCGGCACCCTCGGCGGGGTCGCCAAGGCGACCCGGGAGTCCATGGTCGTGATGGAGGCCGCGGGCTACGACGTGGTGCTCGTCGAGACCGTGGGCGTCGGCCAGTCCGAGACCGCCGTCGCCAACATGGTCGACTCGTTCCTGCTGCTCACCCTGGCCCGCACGGGCGACCAGCTCCAGGGCATCAAGAAGGGCGTCCTGGAACTCGCCGACGTGGTCACCGTCAACAAGGCGGACGGCCCGCACGAGCGGGACGCGCGCGCCGCGGCCCGTGAACTCGCGGGCGCGCTGCGGCTGATGCACGGCGCGGACTCCTTCTGGACGCCGCCGGTGCTCAGTTGCAGTGCCCGGGAGTCGGCGGGCCTCGACGAGGTCTGGGGGCGGCTCGAACAGCACCGCGCCCTGCTGGACTCGACCGGCCGGCTCACGGCCAAGCGTCACGACCAGCAGGTCGACTGGACCTGGACCATGGTCCAGGACGAGCTCCTCCGCCGCCTCCACACGGACCCGGCGGTCCAGGACCTCGCGCCCGCCCTGGAGCAGCGGGTGCGCGCGGGCGAGCTGACGGCGACGCTGGCCGCCGAGCAGATCCTGGACGCGTTCGGGGAGCGGAACGGCTGACGCGTGACCTTTCAGGGGGCCTTCCTTTCGGGAAGGCCCCCTTTCGCGTGCTCCCCCGCATACCCACTTTTTTGTACGTACTTGTCGGGGGTGCGGGCGCCGGGCGAAGCTGAGAGCGGCCCGGAGGAAGGAGAGAGCAGGGCCTCAGGAAGCGACGGGCGTGGTCGCGAGCCTTTCCAGGCGACGGTGGCCCCAGTCGGACAACGGGGCGAGCGCCCCGCAGAGTTCATGTCCGAAGCCGGTCAACGAGTAGACGGTCTTCGGCGGCAGGACGTCGTGCACCTCGCGGTGCACGAGGCCGTCCTCCTCCAGCTCGCGCAAGGCCTGGGTCAGCACCTTCTCGCTGATCTCGGGGATCTTCCGGCGCAGTTCGCCGGGGCGGTGCGGGCCGGACTCGAGCAGCCACAGCAGGTACGTCTTCCACTTGCCCTCGATGACCACGATCGCGGCACTCACTCCGCACATGTTCGAGTCCTGGGCCCTGGCGCGTGCCATCCGCGTCCTTCTCCTTCTTCCGGGATGTCCTTCTCTTCACTGTCTCCACATGTCTACAAGGGAGTTCACCCATGTCTTCTTCCCGCGACACCGCCGTCACGGTCGTCGGTCTCGGACCGATGGGCCGGGCGCTGGCCGCCGCGTTCCTGGCGGCCGGCGTACGAACCACCGTATGGAACCGGACGCCGGGCAAGGACCGGGAGCTCGTGGCCGCCGGGGCCGTCGCGGCCGCGACCGCCGAGGAGGCGGCCGCCGCGAGCCCGCTGACCGTGGTCTGCCTGGTCAACTACGACGCCACCGACTCCGTACTGCGGCAGGAGGCCGTGACGGCCGCGCTGAAGGGGCGGACCGTCGTGAACCTCAGCGCCGACACCCCCGACCGGGCCCGGGACACCGGGCGCTGGGCCGACGAGCACGGCATCGGCTACCTCGACGGCGCCATCATGACCCCGACCACCTCCATCGGCACTCCGGCCGGGGTGTTCCTGTACAGCGGCCCGGAGGCGCTCCGTGTCGAGCACCGGGCGGTGCTCGACGCCCTGGGCGGCACCCACACCCACCTCGGGGAGGAGATCAGCCGGGCGGCGGCGTACGACATCGCACTGCTCGACATCTTCTGGACCTCGATGGCGGGCTACGCCCACGCCCTGGCGGTGGCGCGCGCCGAGGGGATCTCCCCGACCGAGCTGGCGCCGTTCGCCCAGGGCATCGGGGCGATCCTGCCGCCGCTGTTCCAGAAGCTGGCCGAGGACGTGGAGAGCGCCAGCTACTCCGGCGAGGACAACCCGCTCACCTCGGCGGTGTCGACGATGGCCCACATCGTGCACGCCTCCGAGGCGCACGGCATCGACGCGAGCCTGATGCGCGCCGCCGAGGGCCTGGCCCGCCGGACGGTGGGCCTGGGCCATGGCGCGGAGGGCTTCACCCGGGTCTCCGAGGTCCTGGGGCGGCGCTGATCGACCCGGGGGCGGCTTGATCCGTCCTGGGGCGGCGCCGGTCCCGTGCACGACTACTGGGTCCCCGGGGCAGGCGGCTGACGGGCCAGGAAGGCCGGCCGCAGGGACGGGTCGACCGCGTCGTAGTACCGGTGGAAGACCGGGGTGGCGGAGCCGGAGACCGGGGGCACGATCCAGCTCCAGTCGGCGGGCGTCTCCCTCCCGTGGCGGCTCTCCTGGGCGATGTGCCGCAGGAACCGCTGGGACTCGGTGTGGTGGTCGGCCATCGTCACCCCGGCCTCCTGGAAGGAGTGCAGCACCGCCACGTTGAGCTCGACGAGCGCCCGGTCCCGCCACAGGGTGCGTTCGCTCGACCGGTCGAACCCGAGCCGGTCCGCCACCATCGGGAGGAGGTCGTACCGCTCGGTGTCAGCGAGGTTCCGGGCGCCTATCTCGGTGCCCATGTACCAGCCGTTGAACGGCGCCGCCGGATACCGTACGCCGCCGATCTCCAGCGTCATGTCGCTGATCGCGGGCACGGCGTACCAGCGCAGGCCGAGGCCGGCGAACCACGGGTGGTCGGGGTGGCTCAGCGGCACCTCGCGGACGGCGTCGTCCGGCAGCTCGTACCACTCGGGCCGGGCGGCGGGATGCTCCCGCACCATCAACGGCAGTACCTGGAAGGGTTCTTCGTCTCGTTTCCAGCCCAGGTCGCGGGCCTGGGCGGTCAGGGACGCGCCGCGCGGGTCGCCGTGCCTCGCTCCCTCCGGCGTGCGGTGTCCGGCGTAGCGCACGAGCTGGTCGTTGACGATCCGGGGGCCGGGGCGGCCCGGCCGGTCGGGGGCGAAGACGGTGATCACGGGCCGGATCCTGCCGCCGTTGCCGGCGAGCCTGAGGTGCTCGAAGGACGCGGCGGCGATGTCGTCGGCGGAGGTGAGGTGCCGCAGGTCGCGCACCACGAGGCTGCGCCAGTAGAGCCTGCCGATGCAGCGGGCCGCGTTGCGCCATGCGACGCGGGCACCGAAGGCGAGTTCGGCCGGGGAGTGCGTGTAGGTCCCGGTGCGGTCGATCTCGGCCAGCACCTCACGCATCCGGCCCCGTACGTCCTCTCCGGCACCCGGCTGCTCGTCGTGGAACTGACGGATGAACCGCTCCGCCTCGTGTCGGTCCACGAGCTGCGGCAGCCGGCCACGGGCCTCGTGGGCGGTGGCTGCGGGCGCGGGGTCCCCGGACGCGTAGGGGCAGGTGCCGGTGCTGGGGACAGACTTCCGGCGGCGGCTGCGACTGAAGATCAATGTGTTCCTCCCGGCCCCCATGACTACCGTATGAACACATTCGGGCGCGGAGAGTGCGTGAACATCCGGTCCCGGAAGGGCCGCGCTGATACGCTTTTGCGGATCATGCCCGTATGACCGGCATGCGGCGGACGGCTCCGCGCCGCGCGCCGGGTGGCACGCGGAGCGGGGGTGTCCGTGCGGGCAGCGGCCTCAGATCACGCCCTGCGCGGTCATCGCCCGCGCCACCCGCAGGAATCCGGCCACATTGGCGCCGAGGACATAGTCCTCGGCGTTGCCGCCGTACGCCTCGGCCGTGGCACGGCACTCGGCGTGGACACCGCGCATGACCGCGGCGAGCCGGGTCTCGGTCTGCTCGAAGGTCCAGCTGTCGCGGGCCGCGTTCTGCTGCATCTCCAGCGCCGAGGTCGCCACACCGCCGGCGTTGGCCGCCTTGCCGGGGCCGAAGAGGACGCCGGCCTCCCGGAACACCTTCACCGCCTCGGGCGTGCACGGCATGTTCGCGCCCTCGGCGACCGCGAGGACCCCGTGCTTGACCAGGGCCACGGCGTCGTCGAGGCCCAGCTCGTTCTGGGTCGCGCACGGCAGGGCGATGTCGCACGGGACGTCGTACACCGTGCCCCGGGCGGAGAAGCGCGCGGTCGGCTTCGCCTCGGCATAGGCGGAGATCCGGGCCCGCCGCACCTCCTTGATGTCCTTGAGCAGGTCGAGGTCGATGCCGTCCTCGTCGACGAGGTACCCGGACGAGTCGCTGCAGGCCACCACGCGACCGCCCAGGGCGTGCACCTTCTCCGCGGCGTACACGGCCACGTTGCCGGAGCCGGAGACCACGACCCGCCGTCCGTCGAAGCCCTGGCCGCGGGTGGCGAGCATCTCCTCCGCGAAGTAGACCGCGCCGTAGCCCGTGGCCTCGGTACGGACGTGGGAGCCGCCCCAGCCCACCGGCTTGCCGGTGAGGACGCCGGACTCGTAACGGTTGGTGATCCGCTTGTACTGGCCGAAGAGGAAGCCGATCTCGCGCGCCCCGACACCGATGTCCCCGGCCGGCACGTCCGTGTGCTCACCGAGGTGACGGTAGAGCTCGGTCATGAAGGACTGACAGAAGCGCATGACCTCGCCGTCCGAGCGGCCCTTGGGGTCGAAGTCGGCGCCGCCCTTGCCGCCGCCGATCGCCATGCCCGTCAGCGCGTTCTTGAAGATCTGCTCGAAACCGAGGAACTTCACGATGCCGAGGTTGACGCTCGGGTGGAAGCGCAGCCCGCCCTTGTACGGGCCGAGGGCGCTGTTGAACTCCACCCGGAAACCCCGGTTCACCCGCACGGTGCCCTGGTCGTCGACCCACGGCACCCGGAAGAGCAACTGCCGCTCGGGCTCGCACAGTCGCTCCAGGATCGCGGTCTCGGCGTACTCGGGGTGCCGCTCAAGAGCGGGCGCGAGGGAGTCGAGGACCTCGGCGGCCGCCTGGTGGAACTCCGCCTCGCCGGGGTTGCGTCGGCGGACCTCCGCGTAGACGGCTTCCATGTGTGCGCTGACGTTCATGGGTGTCTCTCGCCTTCTTCTTCGTCGAAAGTGCCGTTGCGTGCGGGCGACGTCACGCCATTGTTGCCCGGCCCTCACACCGCGCCGCCACCGAGGCGGTCCCCGAGCCGGTCGGCCGCCCACACCGCGCGCGGCACCGGCGCCGTGAGGAGCGAGGGAGCGAACGCCGGCCGGGTCAACCACGCCGTGCCGAGGTCGTCGTGCGGAGCGTCGCCCGCCGACCGGTCGGCGAGCGGCGTGCCGAGACAGGGGGCTTGGCGAGGCCGTGGCCGTCGCGCAGGCCGTGAGGTGGAAGACGTCGGGGCGGCCCGACCGCGGGTGTCGGGTCGGTTCCTAGCGCCCCTCGGTATCGACGTTGTTGTCGATCCACTCGGTCCAGCCCAAGGGGTAGGCGTACGCGGGCCGGGCGAGGTTGCCGCTGGTACGGAACGGGCGGCCGTTGTCGTCGACGCGGAGCGTGCCGTGCTCCTCGCCGCTGGACCAGACGAGTTCCAGGTACCAGCTGACGTCGTGCGCCTGGGCGCGCGCGGCCACGTTGAAGATCACGGGGTCGGACTCGCTCGTCTTGTACGAGAACGTCCGCTGCCCGCCCACGGGAACGGCGGTGGGCCGGCCGGCGTCGAGATCGACGGCGAAGGCCTTCGTCGACACGTTGCCGCCGCAGCCGACACCCATCACGTAGTCGTTCCAGGACAGGGGCGCCTTCTTGCTCACGACCCGGACGTGGAGGGCCTCCAGGACGACCGTCTGCCTCCCGGTGCCCTGCACGGTCAGCCGGAGCAACTGGTCCGCGCCCGGCACCGCGTCGAGCGCGGCGATCCATCCCGGCGCGTCCTGCTCCGTGGGCGGCGGCGGAACCTGCTCGGGCTCCCGGTCGATCAGATAGTGCTGGCTGCAGGGCCCTTCCCAGGTGTGGGGCGCGGTGACGACGGTCGGCGCGAACGCCGTCCCCGTCGCCTTGCCCTCGGAGGGCCCGGACCGCCCCGGCGCTCCGGAGGGCGCGGTCGCGTCGCCCGCCCACCGCCCCTTCTCCGGTCCGTCCCCGCCCGAGAGGTTCATGACGAGCACGACCGCCACGGCGGCGGCGACCACGGCGGTGCCGACGACCACGGCGGTACGCCGGAGCCGCCGGCGCTTCGGAGGGGACGGGGCCGCCACCGCGGGCGGCGCCCCGGGCACGGCTGCTTCGTCCGCCGACGCCGACGCCGACTCCGTCGACGAGGCCTCGGCCGACGGCTCGGACCGCGCCTCGGCCGACGGCTCGGCCCTCGGCTCCGTCGCGGCAGCCGGGGCCGAGGCCCGGGCGGCAGCCGGGTCCACCGGGACGGCCGCGGCCTTCCGCCCGCGCGAGACGTCCGCCCGCACCCACAGCCGGTGCAGCTCGACGAGTTCGTCGGGGGTCGCTCGGCACAGCCGCGCGAGCCGCTCCACGGGCGCGTAATCCACCGGTACGGCGTCGCCGTTGACGTACCGGTGCAAGGTCGAGGCGCTCATGTGCAGACGCTTGCCCAGCGTGCCGTAGCTGAGCCCCGAGCGTTCCTTGAGCTGCCCCAACAGTGCCGCGAACTCGTCCCCCGCCACCGTTCCACCCTCTTCCGGCGTTCGTCCCCGCGTCCCAAGACAGGGACATCAGTGCAGGTCAGCGCCTTGATTTCATTCCAGCGTCCCGTACCACCCGCCAGGAGCGGCAGCTGGAACGGATCTTGTCACAAGCTGTGGTCGGCGAAGCAAGGCCGCCACGGGGAACCGGTGGCCGACGCCGCACAACGACCGATTTCCGACCCCATCCTTGAGGGGGACTCCCATGTCCGGACGCACCACCCGCACCCGTCTTCTCGCCGCCACGACGCTCGCGGTCGCCGCGCTCTCGCTCACCGCCTGCGGCAGCGGCGCCGCGAAGGACGAAGGTGCCGCCACGACGTCCGTCGCACCCACCGCCTCGGCCACGCAGCAGGCCGAGACCCCGACCAAGACCCCCACGGGCGACACGACGACGAAGCCCGAGGACGGTTCGTCCGGCAGCACGGCGGGCTCCACGAGTGGCTCGACGGCCGGCTCGACCGGCGGATCGAAGAGCGGCGGATCGAAGAGCGGCGGTACGACCACGGGCGCCGGAACGGGCACCGCAACCGGCGGGAAGTCCGGCGGCACCACCTCCGCCGGAAGCAGCGGCTCCGCCGGAAGCAACGGCACCGGCGGCAACAGCGGGGCCAACGCCTCGACGTCCGGCGGCGGCGACGACACGAGCGGGCCCTCGCGGAACAAGCAGTGCGGCGCGGGCAACACCAAGACCACCGCCACCCCGGTCGCCCGCCCGCTCAACCACATGCTGTTCACCGTCACCAACACCGGCTCCGGCCTCTGCGACCTCCTCGGCTACCCGGTCGCCCGCTTCGGCGAGGCCCAGTCCGTCCCGCCGGTCATCGAGGAGACCCACCCGCAGGCGGTCGTGACCCTCGCTCCGGGTGAGTCCGGGTACGCGGGCGTGATCCTGTCCGCCGCCGACGGCAGCGGACAGGACGGCTACACGACGACGAGCCTCACGGTCGGCTTCACCAACGGCACGACCGCCAGGCCCCGGCTCGCCGGCAAGGGCGTGTACGTCGACAGCTCGCTGCGCGTGACGTACTGGCAGAGCTCCATGGACGACGCCCTCAACTGACCGGCTCCGCATCCGGCCCGGCCGTCCTCAGCCGCGCAGGCGGGTGTTGAGGCGCGCGGCCTGGCGGGTCAGGTAGTCGCGTTCCGCGAGGTTGGGGGCCACCCGGGCCGCGTCGGCGTAGAGCCGTGCCGCCGTCCCCAGGTCCCCGGCCCGCTCGTGGAGGTACGCCGCCGCCGCGGTGGCGCGCGGCAGGGGGTGGCCATGGCCACGGGTGGACGAGCCCACGGAGGAGGTCAGATCCGCGAGCGCCGCGAGCCCGGCCCGCGGCCCGTCGGCCTCGCCGACGGCCACGGCGCGGTTGAGCCGGACGACGGGGCTGTCGGTGAGCCGTGCGAGCTCGTCGTACCACTCGACGATCTGCACCCAGTCGGTCTCCTCCGCGGTGGGCGCGTCGGCGTGGAGCGCGGCGACGGCGGCCTGGGCCTGGTACTCGCCGAGCCGGTCGCGGGCCAGGGCCGCCTGCAGGATCTCGACGCCCTCGGCGATCAGCGCGGTGTCCCAGCGGCCCCGGTCCTGCTCGGCGAGCGGCACCAGGCTGCCGTCGGGTGCGGTACGGCCGGCCCGCCGCGCGTGGTGGAGCAGCATGAGGGCGAGCAGCCCGGCCACTTCGGGGTGGTCGATGACGGCCGCGAGCTGCCGGGTGAGCCGGATGGCCTCGGCGGCGAGGTCGACGTCGCCGGAGTAGCCCTCGTTGAAGACCAGGTAGAGGACGCGCAGCACGGTGGCCACATCGCCCGGCCGGTCGAACCGCACTCCCGAGACGGTGCGCTTGGCGCGGCTGATGCGCTGCGCCATGGTTGCCTCGGGCACCAGATAGGCCTGGGCGATCTGGCGGGTCGTGAGCCCGCCGACGGCGCGCAGCGTGAGCGCGACCGCGGAGGACGGCGTCAGCGAGGGGTGGGCGCAGAGGAAGTAGAGCCGGAGCGTGTCGTCGACCGCGGGCGCGGGCCCGGGCTGCGGCTCCTCCTCGACGAGGTCCTCGCGCCGGCGCCGGGCGGTGTCCGCCCGGGTCGCGTCGAGGAACTTCCGCCAGGCGACGGTGACGAGCCAGCCCTTCGGGTCCCGGGGCGGGTCCTCCGGCCAGCAACGGACCGCCTCGACCAGGGCGTCCTGTACGGCGTCCTCGGCCGCCGCGAAGTCGGCTCCGCGGCGGACGAGGATGCCGAGCACGCCCGGCGTGAGGCTCCTGAGCAGGGCGTCGTCCACGGAAGGGCTCATCACTCCGTGATGGTGGGCGCCGTGGACAGGAACGGGCGCAGTTCGAGCCACTCGTGGATCGGCTTGCCGCCCGCGCCCGGCGCCGCGGACAGTTCGCCGGCCAGTTCGACCGCCCGCTCGTAGCTGTCGACGTCGATCTCCATCCAGCCGGCGATGACGTCCTTCGTCTCGGCGAACGGGCCGTCGGTGACCGGCGGCCGCCCCTCACCGTCGTACCGGACGAAGGTGCCCTCCGGGGAGAGCGCATGGCTGTCGACGTACTCGCCGGTCTCCTTGAGGCGGTCCGCGAAGTCGTCCATGTACGTCACGTGCGCCGAGATCTCCTCCGGCGTCCACTGGTCCATGGGGACGTCGTTGACGGCGGCGGGAGCGCCTCGGTAGTGCTTCAGCAGCAGGTACTTGGCCATGGCGGATCGTCTCCTCGGTGCCGGTGCGACCCATTGTGGTCACTTCCACCCCCGGGACGGAGCCGACCGCGGGTTCTCGACATCGGCGTCCGGATTCCTTTCGCCCCCTTGGCCGAGCCGAAGCCCCCGGGAGGTCCCACCGGGCTGTCGACGCGGACCGGACCGTCGTGGACACGCCTTCGCGCCGTCCGCCGCACGTCGTGCGACCGCCCCGGTTCTGTGACCACCATCACTCTGTGGATGCGCGAACCGTGTCAACCGGACGCCTGGCGCCAGGCGTATGCGTGGTGAAGCGAAAGATCCGGGAGTGAGTGTTGACCGTTGAGGAGTTCGAGGCGTTCTACGAGCAGGCGGTCGCGCGACTCACAGGGCAGCTGTACGTGATGCTGGGCGATCTGCACGAGGCTCAGGACGTCGTACAGGAGGCGTTCGTCAAGGGATGGAGCCGGCGACGGCAGCTCGACCGCGACGGGCAGCCGGAGGCGTGGATCCGTACGGTCGCCTGGCGCCTGGCGGTGAGTCGTTGGCGTTTCCGCAGGCGCACGTCGGACGCCTGGGACCGCGCGGGCGCTCCACCGCCCGTCGAGGGACCCGGCCCCGAGTACGTGGTGCTCATCGACGCGCTGCGCGACCTGCCCGCCCAGCAGCGCCGCACGGTGACCCTGCACTACCTGTGCGACCTGAGCGTCGAACAGATCGCCGGCGAGACGGGCCAGTCCGCCAGCACCGTCAAGACGCACCTGGTCCGTGGCCGGGTCGCCCTCGCCGATCGACTGCAGCCCCGGAACGTTGAGGAGGACCCCGGTGCTTGACCCCCAGGACGCCCAGGACCCCCGGGACCCTCTTCGCGACATGTTCCGGCAGGCCGCCGCCTCCGGGCAGGCCCGCGCCCGCGCCGTATCGGTCGCGCGCATCGCCGAACGCGCCAGGCGCGCGCACCGGCGCCGCGTCGCCGTGGCCGCAGGGGCCGCGTGCCTGATCCTCGCCGGTGGCGGGGTGACCGCGGCGGCTCTCCTGTCGGACGCGCCGACTCCGGTCGTACCGGCGGTCAGCCCCTCGGCCGACGCGCCGTCCCCCGGGGAGACCACCGGCCCGCCGCTGAGCAGCTCGACAGCACCGGGCTCGCCCACCCAGGAGGGCCCCGACGGCGATCCGTCGGCGACGACGACGGAGCCGTCGGGACGGGTGACGACGTCGCCGCCCTGAGCACAGCGCGGGCCGAATCCCTGAACCGGCCGGACCACCGAACCGCCGGGACCGTTGAACCGGCCGGACCACCGAACCGCCGGGACCTTCGAACCGGCCGGACCACCGAACCGCGCCCCTGCCCACCCCGGCGGGCCACTTGACCTCCCCGGGCGGCCCCTGACCACCCCAGCCCCCGCCCGACCTGACCTCCGCCGCATGGCCCCCTCGCCCCGTGACGCGCCGCCGTCGCGCGATCCGCCGTGCCCTCCCACCCCGACGAAAGTCCCCTATGTCTGCGATATCCCCGAGGTCGCGGGAAAAGACGACGCCGCTTCCCCCGCTCCTCCCCCTCCCCCTCCCCCGCACCGACCGCCGCCGGCGGCTGCTGACGCTGCCGCTCAGCGCCGAGGACCGGGACGTGCTGTGGCTGTATCTGCTCACCCGCACGGCCCTGTGGATCACCGCCTACGGCGCACGATGGCTCTTCCCGGCCGACGCCGGCGCACGCGACGCGGGCCCCGTCCTCGCGCCCTTCGAACGCTGGGACTGGGGACACTTCCTGAACGTGGCGCGCGACGGCTACTTCCCGGCGGGAAGCGGCCCGTGGGACGCCGAGTGGGACAACCGCGAGGCGTTCTTCCCGGGATTCCCCCTCGCCCTGCGGGCCCTCCACACCGTCGTACCGAGCTGGACCGCGGCCGGGCTGCTGATCTCGTTCGTCGCCGGCGGGATCGCGGTTCTGGCACTCGTACGGATCGCACGCCTGTATCTGCCCGACGCGAACGCCGGCCGACGGACGGCTCAGCTCCTGCTGCTCTCGCCGTGTGCGGTCTTCCTCGCCACCGGGTACAGCGAGTCGCTCTTCCTCTCCCTCGCCCTGCCGGCCTGGCTCGCCGCCCACCGCCGCAACTGGCCCCTGGCCGCCGCGCTGGCCGCACTGGCGACGACCGTCCGCATCAGCGGTCTGTTCCTCGCCGCGGCCCTCGCCCTGCACTTCGTCCTGACGGCCCGTGCCCGGTCCGACTGGCGGCCGCTGCCCTGGCTCGCCCTGCCGGCCCTTCCCGCGGCCCTGTACGCCTGGTATCTGCACGCCCACACCGGCGACTGGATGGCCTGGAAACACGCCCAGGAGCGGGGGTGGTACCGCCAGTTCCACGCACCGTGGGACGCCTGGAGCAACACCTGGCAGTCCGCGTTCGACCAGGTCCAGACGACCGGCTACGCCTTCATGTTCCAGGCCGAACTCCTCGCCATGGTCGTCGGCCTCGCGCTGGTGGCCCTCCTGGTACGCCGCCGCCGCTGGCCCGAAGCCGCCTACGTCGGCCTCAGCCTGTGGGCCCTGGGGACGTCCTACTGGTACCAGTCCATCCCCCGGGCGACCCTCCTGTGGTGGCCCCTGTGGATCACGCTGGCCGCGTGGACCCTTCGCTCACCACGCTTCAGGACCGCCTACTTCTGCCTCGCCGCACCCCTGTCGACGCTGTTCGCCCTGACGTATCTGACCGGGCGCTGGGCCGGCTGACGGGCCGACGATCTTCGGGGCGCCGAGGGGCAACCCCGTACCGCCGCGCGGCGTCCTACCGACCGTGACCGACCTCTTCGCACCCGACTCCCCCTCCGGATCCGACTCGTTCGACGAGGAGGAGACGGTACGACCGGGCCCCTTCTGGCGCCACGCGCTCTGGGTGGTGGGCGTCAGCGCCGCCGCGGTGGCGGCGGGTTGGCTCACCTCCCTGTTCCGGATCGGCCCCGAGGAGTACGGCCTCCCGCCCGCCGCGCCCGGCGCGCTGTGGCCGTACCTGGTCGCCTGGGCCGCGATCGGCCTCGCCGTGGCGGCCGTCCTGCGAGCCACCGCCGCGAAGGTCCCGGTCTACGCCCCCGGCCGGATCGCGGCCGGGCTGACGTATCTGGGCACCCGGATCTCCCTCGGCTGGCGCCCGGAGGCACCGCCGGCCGGCGCGATGGCGGCGGCGGCCCTGATCGTGGCGGCCGTCTGGTGCGCCATCGCACTCCGCCCGCACCGGGCGAAGACGGAGACCGGGGCCGAGGTCTAGCCCCGAACCGAGGTCCAGCCGCCGGTCCAGCCCCCGGTCCAGGCGCAGGTCCAGACACCGTCCGGGCGCAGGTCCGGACACGGGCTCGGGTCTCAGCGGACTCCGCGGGGGCGGAACTGCACGCTGATGCGGGGTCCGACGGCGCGGCTCGTCTTGGGGACGGCGTGTTCCCAGGTGCGCTGGCAGGAGCCGCCCATCACGACGAGGTCGCCGTGGCCGAGCGGAAGGCGGAGATACGTGGGGCCGCCGGCCCGCGGGCGGAAGGCGAGGTCGCGGGGGTCGCCCAGGGAGAGGATGGCGACCATCGTGTCGTGATGGGCGGAACGGCCGGTGCGGTCGCCGTGCCAGGCGACGCTGTCGCGGCCGTCGCGGTAGAGACAGAGACCGGCCGAGACGAAGGGTTCCCGGAGCTCGGCGGCGTAGTGGGCACCGAGCGTCTCCCGGGCCTCGGCGAGGGCCGGGTGCGGGAGGGGTGCTCCTTCGCCGTAGTGGGCCAGGAGCCGGGGTACGGCGACGACGTTGTCGTACATCGGCCGTTCCTCGGCCCGCCAGGGCACCCGGCCGACGAGCTCCTCGAACAGCGCGTCGGCGCCGTGCAGCCAGCCGGGGAGGTGGTCGACCCAGGCGCCACCGTCGAGCGGTGTCCGCCGGAGACCGTCCAGCGGGCCGTAGCGGATCTCGTCGCCCTGGTCGAACAAGGAACCCTGGAGTCCGGGCAGGGCGGGTCGTGCGTCGGTCACGGACCCACCATAACGCCAAATCGAACATACAAGCGAGCAGAGTCGACGACGCGGCGCGCCTCGCTTCCCCACGCCACGGTCATCGAGGCGGCGCAGACGTCTCGTCGCTCTCATCACTCTCGTCACTGACACCACTCTCACCACTCTTGCCTCCCTTACCTCCCTTGCCGCTCAAGTCACCGGCGTAGCGGAGGCAGGAGGCGACCACCACCAGGGGCCAGGTGGACTGGATGCAGGTCACGAGCCGCTCGGCGACACCGGCGGACCCCTGCCGGTCCATCTCGACGAGGAACCAGACCGCACCGAGGGCCATCAGTACGGTCACGGCGACGGAGGGCGTCAGCCGCAGCCCCCACGGCACGCCGCCACGGCGTACGGCGGCCAGCACCGGCCACACCGCGAGCAGCGTGAAGCCGGCCACGACGGCCGCTCCGTGCTTCAGGGACCCCCCACTGCTCGGCGCGGGCACCAGCGCGACCACGAAGGCCGCCACACCGCCACCGGCGAGCGCCACCCGCCCGGCGGGAGCAGCGGGCCGCAGCCCCCATGCGGTGACGAGGTGGCAGACGCCCAGCGCGAGGAACGCCCCGGTCATGACCCAGGACCCCTCGGCCCCGTAGGCCGCGAGGACGCTGATGGTCTGCGTGACGGGATCGTAGGCGGGTCCTTCGAGCAGCGCCGCGACGATCCAGCCACCGACCAGCAGCAGCGGGGCACACCCCGAGGACAACAGAGCCCATCTGGGAACGAATCGCATCGAACCACCGTAAGACGAGGCATTCTTCCCCCACCGCACCACGGGGAACGCGTCAGCCGTGTTCCCCGCGCGGCGGCGTCCAGTACATACGCAAGCCCGCCGGGGCGGTCACCCCGCGACTCGACCGGCGGCCGCGCCCGGGTAGTCGTCGCCGGTGTCGTCGTAGTCGATCGTGCCCGAGGTCAGATGACCGGCGAGCCCGAGGAGCAGGAAGAGCCAGACCAGTACCTGCGCGGCGGTGCTCAGCCGGAGCGGACGGGTCGCGGAGTACGCGGGCTGTGCGGCGGCTTCGGGGGCGTCGCCCAGGAGCCCCTTGGGGTACACGGGCGTCAGCATCATCGCGTAGGCGGCCAGCCGCATCCGGTACCGGACGACGGCCGCCGTGGCTCCGAAGACCGGTTCGGGGAGGCGGCCCAGGATGATGCCGATCAGCCAGAACACCCAGCTGATGGCGAACCAGCCGGACTGCGCGAGGCTGCTGACGATGGCCGCCGGGATCATCAGGATCAGCCGGAACAGGACAGCGAGCCGGTTGAGCGGGGTGGCGCGCAGCTCGATGCGCACCGGGTAGTCGGGCGCGTCGAAGGCGAACGGGGGGTACCGGTCGACGAGGAGGGCCGCACTCGCCGAGACGCGGGTCTGGTAGGCGAGGACCGAGCCGAGGAAGGACGCGATCGGGTCGGGCAGCCGGCCCAGGACCAGGGCGCTGAACCAACCCGCGATCGTGACGAAGAAGGCGGCGAAGGACAGCAGGGCGACGACGATGAACTGCGGGAGGAGCAGCAGCCAGCGCAGCAACACCGTCCACCGACGCTGCTGCCCCGGCGGGGGCACGTCCAGAACGGGCCGCCATTCGGCCCCGCCGAACCCGTCGGCACCGGCGCCGTCCGTGGGCCGGGGCTCCCAACCTGCTGCCATGACGGCCTCCGTCTCTCCCGCGTCCCCCGCTTCCCCGGTCACGTCGATGGTGACCCGCCGGACAGGCGCTCGCACGGCCACGGGGGCCACCTGGACCACATGGCACCGCACCCTGCGTCACGGGCGAGGTGCAGGTACGCCGCTCATACGTCGTCACGGGCCGAGGTGCACGTACGCCGGAGCGGTCCGCAGGCCGCGGAAGGCCGAATGGCCCGCACCCCTGCCAGGTGCGGGCCGTTCGCCTGCTCACGGGCTTGCCGGAAAGGGGGGACGGCAAGTCCGCGAGCACGAGGAGCGGTCCCATGCGCTCATCACCCGCCTGCCCCCGATCCCACCTTCCACACCACCCCGCGAGTGCGGCCGCAGCGAGGGCGGACAGGGGCAGGTCGTCGAACACACCAACCGGAGTCCCGGGGCCGGTCACGCCTCCGGTCGATCGCGAATCAGTGTGTCGAGTCGGCGCCAGGCCGGGGAAGAGGCGTTGACCGCCGCCTGGATGAGGGCGGGGATCTCGGAGGCCGAGTCCACCTCGGGCGGTTCGCCGGGGCCGTAGCGTCGCCGCGTCGCGTCGACGATGCGGTGGGCGAGTGCGTCGACGCGTGGATCCCCGGCGTCGAGGTCGTGAGCGCGGTCGTAGTCGAGGAAGAGCTGCCGTAGCGCCGGGTCGGCGAGGGACTCGGACTGGTCGCGAAAGAGCGCGCCCGCATGGTCCGGATGGGTGGCGAAGACGAGGATCCACAGGTCTCGCTGGAGGTCCACCCAGCGCGGGGTGAATCCCCAGTCGGCCAGTTGCGTCAGGTGGGCGGCGACCTCCGCAGGCACCGGTGCCAACTCTCCGGCGGCGAGTCGGCGCAGGCGCCTCTGTGTCGCCCGCAGGTCACGGATGCGGGCGGTGAGTTCCTCGTCGATCCCGCCGGGCCGTTTCGTCCCCGTGCTCGGTACCGCCTTCGAGCAACTCGCCCCCTGGGAGGGGATGTTCTACGTCCACCGCGCCCGACGAGCGCCGTCAGCACCTGGCCCTGGCCTGCGTCGCCGGACTGACCGCCGACATCGCGGCCCGCGGCCGCCGCGCCGGCTGGAGCTGCTCCCGCGACAACCGCCCGAGCCGCCTCCTCGCCTGGACCGCGGGCTTCCGGCTGGCCCACGAGTACGTCCACCAGGTGTCCAGGACTCCGGCGGCGACGGCAGCCGTGTCCCGAAGCGGAATCCTCATGATCCACCTCGCAGGATCCGGCCCCCGCTGTCCCCGGCATGCTCAGCAGCGGAAGCGGAGCCGGCAGACGACGGCGTTCGTGTCGCGGCGGACGGCGTGGGCGACGACCGCGCCCCGCTGGTTCTGCAGGGCCCGCTGCCACAGGTGCTCGGGTTCGGCCTCGGGGACGAGGACGGTGACCCGGGTGCCCGGTTCGGTCGCCGCCAGGTCGCGTACGTACGCGGTGATGGGCCGGCCGAGCGAACGGCGCTCGGAGGGGAGCCGGACCAGCGGGACGCCGGGGTTCCACAGCGCCCAGTCGCGTTCCAGGGCCTCGGTGGCGGCCACGTCCTCGGGGTCCGGGTGGCAGACGGTGACCGCGCGGACCTCGTCGCCGAGGGAGACCGCGGCCGTAAGGGCCTCGCTGGTGAGGCGGGTCAGCGAGGAGACGGGGACCAGGACGAGAGAGCGTTCGCGGTGCGGCGGTTCGGGGATCCGGCCGACGCCGAGACGCTCGCCGATCCGCCCGTACGCCCGGTGCACGGCCTCGAAGGCGAGGACGAGGACCGGCAGGGCGATGACGATCAGCCAGGCCCCGTCGTGGAACTTGGTGGCGGTGACGACGACCGCGGAGACACCGGTGAGAACCGCGCCGAGACCGTTCAGCACGGCCTTCGCGGCCCACTTGGGGCCGCGCTCGCGGCGCCAGTGCAGGACCATGCCGGTCTGGGCGATCGTGAAGCCGACGAAGACGCCGATCGCGAAGAGCGGGACGAGCGTGTTCGTGTCGCCCGCGGAGAAGACGAGCAGCGCGGCGGAGACGACGGCGAGCCAGACGACACCGTGGCGGTGGACCTGGCGGTCGGCCTTCAGGCCGAAGACGTGCGGCAGACAGTTGTCGCGGGCCAGGAGCTTCAGCAGGACGGGAAGGCCGCCGAAGGAGGTGTTCGCGGAGAGCGCCAGCAGCACCATGGTGGCGAACTGCACGACGTAGAAAGCCCAGTTGTGTCCGAGGGAGGCGTCGGCGAGCTGGGCGAGGACGGTGACGCCCTCGACCGGCTGGAGCCCGAAGCGGGAGATCAGGACCGACAGGCCGATCAGCATCACACCGAGCAGCGCGCCGAGCGCGACCTCCGCGCGCATCGCCCGGCGGGCCGCCGGGGCGCGGAACGACGGCACGGCATTGGCGATCGCCTCGACGCCGGTGAGGGCCGAGCAGCCGGAGGCGAAGGCCTTCAGCAGGAGCAGCGCGCCGACGGTGGTGGCGTTGTCGGTGAGGACGGAGGCGTGCCCGTCGGACGCGGCCGTGGAGACGGGGGCGTCGCGGAACAGGCCGACGACGATCAGCACCAGGATCGCGCCGATGAAGACGGCGGTCGGGGCGATGAACACACGGGCCGAGTCGACGATCCCGCGCAGGTTCACGCCCGTGATCAGCACGAGGACCGCCAGACAGATCCACAGCCGGTCGCCGTACAGCTCGGGGAGGGCCGAGGTCAGGGCGGCGACGCCGGCCGTCACGGCCACGGCGACGTTCAGGACGTAGTCGAGGACGAGCGAACCCGCCGCGACCAGGCTGGTGCGACGACCGAGGTGCGCCTTGGCCACCGCGTAGGATCCGCCGCCGTCGGGGAACGCGGCGATGACCTGCCGGTACGAGGCCACGAGGACGGCCAGCAGGCCCGCGATGGCCAGCGTGACCGGAAGGGTGAAGCCGATCCCGTATCCGCCGGCTGCCGCGAGGACCAGAACGACGGCCTCGGGGCCGTACGCCACCGAGGCCATCGCGTCGAGCGAGAGCGCGGCGAGTCCGGTGACGGTCGTCAGCTTGTGCCGCGCACCGGTGTCCGGGGGTTCCTCGACGACGGGCGTGGCACCGTTCTCGGTGGTCGGAGCGGACATGCGGGTGTTCTCCTTCGTGCTCAGGTCCGCTCAGGGTGTGTCCCGGTCAGCACGCTCCCCCTCGTTCCTGGCGGGTTCTTGGCGCCCGGCGGCGCTCTCTTCACACCTTCTTGACGCGAGCGCTCGGCAACCACGGGCGTCCACGGGGCTACGGTCGTGCCATGAGCCGGAACAGCGCGCGGACGCCCGCCGACAGCCGCATGCGACGCATGTCGCTGTCGCTCGCCGCCACGGCTCTGCCCGTCTGCGCCCTCGGAGTCGCGTACGACACCCTGTGGCTGCTCGGCGCAGGAGCCTGGCTCCTCATCGCGGCCGTCCTGATCGAGCTCGTCTACCGCCCATGACCGCTCCAGCGACGCCCTGCCATCAAGGCCGACGCGCTCCCGCGGAGGCACACGTCGGCGTCTCCCGGTCGCGCTGACCGCCCGCGCGCTCGATCGGTCAGCGCCGAGGATGAGCCTGACCGGTGCATCTTGACGCTTTCCTGACGCGCCCGGCCTGATCGGCCGTTGACGCGTTGCTTACGCTGGCCCGGCCCGTCCGCACGACGGCGAATCCCCTCATCCAGCAGCAGCTCAGGAGTACCCCCATGGCCACCACACCGGACGCGCGCACCGGGCGACTGCGCGCGTGGATGCTGGAGGGCCTCTCCGACATGGGGAAGGGCAAGCCCTCCCGGCCCAAGGAGTCGGCGCCGGACGCCGGACACAAGGGGCAGCGCTGGTGGCGGGTCATGTGCCTGACGGGTGTGGACTACTTCTCCACCCTCGGCTACCAGCCCGGCATCGCCGCCCTGGCCGCCGGCCTGCTCTCCCCCATCGCCACCATCGTCCTGGTGATCGTCACCCTGGCCGGCGCGCTCCCCGTGTACCGGCGGGTGGCGGAGGAGAGCCCGCACGGCGAGGGCTCGATCGCGATGCTGTCGCGGCTCCTGTCCTTCTGGAAGGGCAAGCTGTTCGTCCTCACCCTCCTCGGCTTCGCCGCGACCGACTTCCTCATCACGATCACCCTGTCGGCGGCCGACGCCTCCACCCACCTGGTGGAGAACCCGCACCTGGAAGAGGCCCTGCACGACAAGCAGGTCCTGATCACCATGGTCCTGATCGCGCTGCTCGGCGCGGTGTTCCTCAAGGGCTTCCTGGAGGCCATCGGCGTCGCCGTCGTCCTCGTGGGCGTCTACCTCGCGCTCAACGCGGTCGTCGTCGTGACGGGCCTGTGGCACGTCCTGACCGAGGGCCACGTGGTCACGGACTGGACTGCCGCACTGACCACCGAGCACGGCAACGTCTTCGCCATGATCGGCGTCGCCCTGCTCGTCTTCCCGAAGCTCGCGCTGGGCCTGTCCGGCTTCGAGACGGGTGTGGCGGTCATGCCGCACGTCCAGGGCGAGCCGGGCGACACGGAGGAGAAGCCCGCCGGACGCATCCGGGGTACGAAGAAGCTGCTGACGACGGCCGCGCTCATCATGAGCGTCTTCCTGATCTGCACGAGCTTCATCACCACCGTCCTCATCCCGCACGAGGAGTTCGAGTCCGGCGGCAAGGCCAACGGCCGCGCCCTCGCCTACCTCGCGCACGAGTACCTCGGCAACGCGTTCGGCACCGTCTACGACGTGTCGACCATCCTGATCCTGTGGTTCGCGGGCGCCTCGGCGATGGCCGGCCTGCTCAATCTGATGCCGCGCTACCTGCCGAAGTACGGCATGGCCCCGCACTGGGCCCGCGCCGTCCGCCCCATGGTCATCGTCTTCACCCTGGTCGCGTTCCTCGTGACGTGGATCTTCGACGCGGACGTCGACGCTCAGGGTGGTGCGTACGCCACCGGTGTCCTGGTCCTGATCTGCTCGGCCGCCATCGCGGTGACCATCGCGGCCCGCAAGGCCGGCCAGCGGGGCTGGACCATCGGCTTCGGGGTCATCTCCGCCGTGTTCCTCTACACCACCGTCGTCAACGTCATCGAGCGCCCCGACGGTGTGAAGATCGGCGCCTGCTTCATCGCCGGCATCATCCTCATCTCCCTCCTCTCCCGCCTCGGCCGCGCCTTCGAGCTCCGCGTCACCCACGTCGACCTCGACGAGATGGCCCAGCGCTTCATCCAGGACATCTCCCGCCGCACTCCGCGCTTCATCGCCAACGAGCCCGACAACCGGGACGTCGCCGAGTACCGCGACAAGATCGAGCAGATCCGCGCCGACAACGACCTGCCGACCACCGAGGACTTCGTCTTCGTCGAGGTGACGGTCACCGACCCCTCGGAGTTCGAGGCGGGCCTGACGGTGCGGGGCGAGGTCCTGCACGGCCGCTTCCGCGTCCTCACCGTGGAGTCCTCCTCAGTCCCCAACGCGCTGGCGGCCCTGCTCCTCCACTCCCGCGACATGACGGGCGTCAGCCCCCACATCTACTTCGAGTGGACCGAGGGCAACCCCTTCGCCAACTTCCTCCGCTTCTTCCTCCTCGGCCAGGGCGAGGTCGCCCCGGTCACCCGAGAGGTCCTGCGCGAGGCGGAACCCGACCGCGACCGCCGCCCCCGCGTCCACGTCGGCTGAGGGCCCGCGGGGCCGGTCTGTCAGCGCAGGTCGAGTCGCATCAGGACCCGGGGGTGACCGGCAAGCACCGATGTGGTGTCGGCGGCGTGGGTGAACCCGGCGCGTTCGAGGTTCTTCCGGATCCCGGCGTACGCCATCGTCATGTCGACCTTCGCGTCACCGCTGTCGATCGGGTACGCCTCGATCGCCGGTGCGCCGTGGCTGCGGGCGAACTCGACCGCGTCGGCGATGAGGGCGTGCGAGATGCCCCTCTTGCGATGACCGGGGCGTACGCGGATGCACCACAGCGACCAGACCGGCAGCTCGTCGACGTGCGGGATCTTACGGCTGCGCGCGAAGGCGGTGTCCGAGCGCGGCGCCACGGCGGCCCATCCGACCGGCTCGTCACCGTCGTACGCGAGCACCCCCGGGGCGGGGACCGACCGGCACAGCCCGGCGACGTACTCCCCGCGGGCCGGCCCACGGAGCTCGTTGTTGAGCTTGGACGGGATCCGGTAGCTCAGGCACCAGCAGACGTTGGCCCCGGGTGACTTCGGCCCGACCAGGGTGCGGACATCCTCGAAGACCGAAGCCGGGCGAACCACGATGGTCATGGCACCACGATGTCACGGATGGGGTGACGTCTAGCCGGCGGCGAGATCAATTGCCGAAACGGTGTCGTCGCCGCTGTTGGCGACATAGACGCGATCGCTGTGGGGCTCGAAGGCCAGGCCCTCCGGTCGGGAGCCCACCGGGATGGTGGCGCTCACGCTGTTGGACGTGGCATCGATCACCGTCACCGTACCTTCGACGTGAGTGACGTAGGCGTCGCCTCGAGAGTCGACCGTTACACCAACGGGTCCTGCTGCCACGTCGATATCAGCGACGCCACCCGTAGCGGTATCGATCACAGACACTGTGTGGAAGCCTGAATTGGCGACAAGGACACGACGCCTCTGGGCATCGGCCACTATGCCGGTGGGCTGCTGTCGTACGGGGATGGTCGCCACGATCCCGTCGGTCGCAGGGTCGATCACCGACACGCTGTTGAAGTCGGGTCGCGTGACGAAGGCGAGGTGACTCACGGAATCAACCGCCACACCAAGTGCACCGGGAACATCGATGAAGTCGGGGGCGAATGGGGGCAGCGCGCCGCTGATGTTGATCAGCGACACCCTGCCGAGACCACGGTTGGTCACGTACGCGCGACTCAGATGGTGATCGATCGCCACCCCCACCATGTGGGGTAGTGGGATGAGCAGGCCTTCGACGCCGACAGTGCCGATGACGGCGTTGAGTCTGTCGATCATTGACACGGTGTTGTCGCCGCCGTTGGCCACGCAGGCGCCGAATTGAGGATCGGTTGCGACGCTCTCCGGACGCAATCCGACGATGATGGTGTCGGTCACCGTGTTGGTCGAAGAATCGATCACGGACACGGTGTTGGCACCGCTGTTGGTCACGAAGACGCGGTCGTGGACACTCACGGCCACACCAACCGGCTTCGCTCCCACCGGGATGTCGGCTACGACACGCAGCTCTTCGGTGTTGGGTACGTTCATTACTACATGACCTTCGTGATCGAGCGACCCGCAGAGGAAGTTGTCGTCGCCGGCCCGTGCCGGGAGCGTCGCTTCGGGGGTTCGGGAGCGGTGGTACTCCGCGATGTCGCTACCGGCTTGCCGTGCGTGACAGCCGTTCGGCATCGCTGGACTTCAGAAGCCCCGCCTCTTCGCTACTGCGAGCGCATGGACCCGACCACCCCCGGTTGCCAGTGGTCTACATCAGACTCTGAGTTCAAGTATGGGCGCGAACGTTGCACCCTGCGAGTTGGATCGCCGTGAGATCCCTGCTCCCGCGGCTGAGACCGTGTCCGAGAACTGGATCGCCGACGAGCACGGCCCATCTGCTCGGACACGCGGCCAGGAGACCGCAACGACACCACTGCGGGCCCGATCACGGACCAGCTCAGGCACGCAGCCGTACGGCGAGCGTGGCGAGCCAGGCGCCGGGGGTGAACGGTACCGGGGGCTCGACCTCCGCACCGAGTGTCACCAGCGCCAGGGCCAGGCCGTCCTCGTCGAGGCCGAGGGCGAGGAGGTCGTGCAACTCCCCCGTCAGCTGGGCGACGAGCCCCGTATCGGTGCCCGCCAGGTAGTCGGCGAGCGCGGCCTCGTGGTCGCCGAACTCGTCCGGCATGTCCTGCGAGAACCAGCCGCCGAGCAGTTGCGCCAGCTCGGGGAAGCGGGCCCGCCACTCCCAGGGCGTCGCGGGCGCGGCAGGCGGTGGCGCCTGTCCGTTCGCCAGGCTGCCGTCGAGCCGGTCGGCGAGGCCCGTGAGCCAGTCCCGGGTCTCCTCGGGCGGTAGCCCCACGTCGGGCAGCCGGTAGTACTCGCCGAGCCGCATCCGCAGCCGCCCCGGCGGATTGTCGGCGTAGACGCGCAGTTGCTCGGCCGCGACGGCGATCGCCCAGGGCCGGGTGCGCCAGGTCTGCCGCAGATAGCCGGCCACCGCCTCGGGAGCGTGCGGACCGAGGCCCAGGTGAGCTCGGACGACCTGGTCGAGCTCGCCGTACTTGCGGT
Organism: Streptomyces sp. CB02980; assembly: GCF_014451325.2. GTDB lineage: Bacteria > Actinomycetota > Actinomycetes > Streptomycetales > Streptomycetaceae > Streptomyces. The sequence continues at coordinate 646,882 of NZ_JACSCH020000002.1, forward strand.
CGTGCTCGGCAGGGTTCAGGGACACGGTGGCCTCTACAGGTCGACGGGCAGGGAGGAGTGCACGGTGAAGGGGTACCCTCCGGGCTCGCCGGATCCGGTCCGGCGGAGCACGACCCTGGCGGCGTGCACCGGGATCGGCTCCTGGCCGGCGAGCGCCATCCCGGTGGTGAGCAGCGTGCCCACCGGATCGGGCCGCGAGGGCCAGGCGGCCTCGATCACGAGCCGCTGCCGCGTGGACTGGGCGAGCCAGCGGTGGATGACCTGCTCGTTCAGCGTGATCACCTGCTGGGTGGCCCACTGGGCGGTCACCCGGTCCGGAAAGGTCGCGGCGCGGTCGGCGCGGGCCGGCGCGGGCCCCGAGGATTTCGTCATGTCGGGGGTCATGTCAGGCCCCGCCCCAGCCGCGCAGGGTGGCCCGCTGGGCGGCGGAGTAGTTGGCGTGCCCGGTGGTGACCACGGCGTGCAGCCACTTCTGCGCGGCCTGCAGATCCTCTATCTGCCGGTCCCAGCGGTCGAGTTCGTCCACGAAGGCCTCGCGGGCCTCGCCCTGCCAGGCCAGGACGACCGGCACCGTGCGGTCGTAGAGCGCGCTCAGTCGCTCGTTGAGCGTCTTCACGATGTCCTCGAGGTCGCCGCCTATCTCGCGCAGCGCGACCAGGTCGACGGTGATCGAGCCGTCGTCGCTCATGTTCCCCCTGCCTTACGAACGTTCAGATGTGCGATCAGATGTGCGATCAGATGTCGTTGATCCTGCTGGTCGGCGCCGCTCCGACACCCGGCGCCTCGCCGGACAGCTCCCGTACCTCCGCGTCGATGTCGACCTTCTTCACCTCGGCCCGGAACTGCCGCAGAGTGTCCAGCTCCTGGCGCGTGAACCCGTCCCGGCTCATCCGGACCGCCTGCGCCAGCACTCCCAGGATCTCCCGGACCCGAACGGCGTCCGCCCCGGCCTCGCGGTGCAGCTTCCGGTACGCCGTCGCCGCCTCGCTGCGCCACCGCGCCTCGGCCCGGTCGACGATCGCGTCCATCCGCCGCACCTGCCCGTCGATGTACGTCCGCATGGCGTCCAGATCGTCCGCGAGACGCTTCAGGTCCTCGTCCGCGACGGCGAGGTTCGGATCGATGGGCATGGCGGCGGCTCATTTCGGGGCGATGGAGTGGTGGGTCAGTGCTGCTCGGCGAAGTGGGCGTGGACGGCGTCGAGCAGCAGCCGCAGCCGCGCGGTCGTCACCGACGGCATGACGGGCGCGAAGGCCGCGTCGAGCTCGGCGGACGAGCGGAACATGTAGAGGACTCGTTGGAGCTGTCCGGCGAGATCGGCGATTCTGCCGTGACAGTCTGGGTGATCCATGGCGACCAGGTCGCGTGCCTCCGCCTCAGGGTCGCTGCCGTACTCACCGGTGGGCAGCTGTGACGCGAACTCGTTCACGACGTCGAACCGGGCGAGTGCCTCCCACTGCGAGAGCGGGAGTTCGTCAAAGCCCGGGCAGTCGCCGAACCAGGGGTCGCGGAGGAGTGCCGCCAGGGTACGCAGGAAGGCGTCGGCGTGTTCGTCGCCGGCCGCCCGGGCGAGCCGATCAAGGAACACTGTCGGCCTCGCCGCGAACCGCTCCGTGCCGTATTCGTCCGCCAGGGCCTCCAGGAGTGAGGCCACCGCGTCGAAGGGCATGACCCAGGCGATCGTGTGCGAGTCCTGCATCAGGCGGGCGAAACGTTGGAGTTCGTCCTCCAAGGGGGCGGCCCCCGGGTTCCGCGAGGCCGCGGCGAGGTCGACGAGGCGGGCGAGCACCCCGCTGGTGAGGACGGCGTCGGTCGGTTCGTTCACCTGACGCATGCTAAGGGGCCTTCGGATAGGCGGTGAGCACGTAGAAGGACTTCGACTCGGGCGAGTAGGCGAGGACCACGTGCACCGTGTGCACGTCCTTGGGCCGGGCCGAGAAGCCCGACGCGGCGAAGTCCGACTGACTCACGGAGCTCCCCACGGCCACCGGCTGCCCGTTCGCGTCCGTGACCGGAAAGTCCCAGGCCTTGACGGATCCCGGTCTGAACGTACCGTCGGCTACCTTCCGCTCCTGGTTGCGCATCCAGGTCTCCAACTCGGTCTTCTTCGCGGGGTCGTTCACCCCGGTCTGCACGTACTGCTGGGCGGACCGCAGATCGCGGAATGTCGACGCGTCGGCGCCGCCCTGGTCGCGCAGCCGGTGCATCAGCTGCTCCGGGGTGAGTCCGATGTGCTTGTCGATCGTGTGGGCTTCCTTGCCGGCCCTGAGCGCCTCGGGAGGCGGGGGCTGGAAATCGTTGCGCTCCCATTCCATGGACGCGAGGTCGATGCCGAACCTGTTGCTCGGGTCCCGCGACTGCTCGTTGAGCGGGACGATCGACCGGTCGAACTCGAAGAGCGACCGCGCCCCGAACGCCTCCGCCCTCGCCGACTCCGACTGGAAGGTCGGCACCGCGCGCGAGGCCTCCTGCAGCGGTTCGAGCAGGCCCTTCACCTTCTGCGTCTGGGCCCGCAGCGTCGTCTCGTAGGTGTCGACGGCCTTGTTGACGGCGTCCGTGTCGATGCTGAGGAGCACTGCGGCGCCGAGGCCCTTCCACAGCTTCTTGAGGCGCTCGAAGAAGTTCCCGATGAAGTCCTTGAGGTCGGTGGCCTCCAGGAGAGCCAAGGCGTCCTTGATCGCCTTGTACAGGATCTCGCGCAGTTCGGTGCGGACCTTCTCCGCGGCCTCCGCGTACGTGCGGATGGCCTGGGCCAGGATCTGGGCCGTGGTGCTGAGGACGCCGAAGACCGGGAGGCTCGTGCCCGCGCCGGTCGGCGGCTTGTGCCCCCACTCGTAGCCGGCCGTGTTCTTGCCCCAGGCCGTCGTGCCCCACACCGACGACACGAACTGCAGCATCGCCCCGTGCCAGTCCCCGTTGGCGTGGTCCGTGATGACATCGATGGTGGCGGTGAGCTGCCCCTGGATGATGCCGACGCCCGTCTGGTACGGCAGCCATGCCTGCGAGAGCTGGTTGACCCTGAGGTAGTTCGGGAGCGGCAGGATCTCCAGCGCCCGGCCGGTACCCAGAGCCTCCTCGATCACGGTGCGCATCAGGGAGCCGGGGATGTCGCCGCCGTCGAAGACGTCGGCGAATTCGTCGACGGCGTTGCCGTCGCGGACACCGAACGGCGGCGGAGCCGTGTATGCCGGCGGCGCGGAGATGACCTGCGGCGGCGGCTGCGGTGCGAAGGGCGGATTGAGCGGGTGGGTGGCCGCGTCCGCCTGCCGGAAGTTGTTGGCCGTGGTGGTGAAACCGACCGCCGCGCCGCCGATGGCGACCACGGCCTTTCCGTGTGCCTCCATGAGCAGGGCGACGACCGCGGCGTACTGGGTGGCGAACTCGGCCGTGACGGTGCCGGATCCGCCGACCTTGGAGTAGCCCGCGTGCACGTCGAGGAACTGCACGAGCGCCCTGTGGAACGACTGCTGCTCGACGGAGAGAGCCGCCGACACCTGGTACAGATGGAGCGGCTGAACGTCGAAGCCGCCGGGGCCCGTCCACGGGTTGGTCACGGCGGGCGGGGTCGACGGAGGCTGCTGGGGCGGCGGACCGGGAACCGGCGGGGTCGGCGACGCGTTCGGGCTCGGCGACGGCGTCGGCTGCGGACTGGGTGTGCCTGACGGCTGCCCCGGCGACGGCAGATGCGTCGTGCCGGGTGTCGGTGTCGTGGTGGGCTGCGGGCTCGGGCTGGGGCTGGGGCTCGGCGATGCCGTACCGGTCGGGCTCGGGCTCGGCGTACTCACCGGCGCTTCCTGCCCGTTCCGCACGTCGCGCTCGCCGCGCGGGAGTGCGCGTACGCACCCGTGCCCTGTTCCCGTCCCATGAGTCCCCCCGACCCCGTCAGACTGCTGCCGAAGCTAACAGGCCGACGCGTCAAATCCCATGATCGAAGGCAGGGTTGGCCGAAAGACTCCGCATGCGCGTCATCGGCCCCGCCGACCGCGCCGAGCTACCTCAGCCCCTCGGGGATCCTGCAGGTGAGCGGCGACCGGAGCGCCGGGGCACGCCGGGTGGACGGGGTACGGGAGTACGAGGACGGCGTGATGCGGGAGGTGCACGACCGGGCCACGCCGACCAGAGTGTGGCCCGGCCCGGCTCTGGGAGCCCCGCCTCCTGCGGCTCCGCCCACCGCAGCCGTGGAACCCGGCGCCCACCCGAGGCGACAGCCGTGCGCCCAGCCGTCCCCGGACTCCGCAGTCACGACGAGAACTCGCCACCAGGGCGTGGGCGAGCTGACGGATCCTCATGGCCGATGGAGGATTGCAGTCGAGAACCGTGTAGCTTCCAACGATTCCGTCGTTCCCGATCTGTTGAATGAGAAGGGGGACTTTTGTTCCGCCGATTAATCTCCGCAGTGGTGGTGATGGCCGGGTTGACGGCGTCGCTTGTCGTGCCGGCCGCCGCCACCGAGTTCCCTCCGGCCACCACGCCCCTGATCACCTGGAACATGCAGGGGGCCGACAACAAGGCGAAGAGCGGCAGCAAATGGACCACGGTCCAGCGGCTGGCGTTGCAGGTGCCGATCCTGATGCTTCAGGAGGTCGGCCCGCACCCGCCTGAAAACAGCGTCGCCCAGCCCGACCAGACCTTCACCACGACCGACAGCCAGAACGCCACGCATCAGTTCACCGTGCTGCACCGGACCTGGACCGTGGACAGCGGTTACCGCAGCACCATCCCGACCCGTGAGGTCTACTTCCTGCAGACCGCCGACGACGCGACCAACCCGCGCCGGATCGGCGGCCGGGTCAACAACGCGCTCGTCCTGACCGAGGCGCCCGACGAGTTGACCGTCGTCGGCAACCCGATCGACGCCGGCCGGAACGCGCTCGGTGCGCGGTTCGGCAACGAGTGGTACTTCACCGTGCACGGCCTGTCCGGCGGTGGCGGCGACTCCGGGACGCTGCTGGACGCCATCGACGACGAGATCGAGAGGCTGGGCAACCAGCGTGGCGTCACCTACAACGCGACGGTCGGTGGCGACTTCAACGTCGAACCGGAGGTCCTCGAGGAGCGGACGAGCTTCCCGCCGACCATGCGGATCCACGGCTCGGGGCAGGGGACCCACCAGGAAGGTGGTGAGCTGGACTACTTCGTCACCACCCACTTCGACCACGCGCTGACGGTCACGGTCCGGCCCGAGGGCAACTCCGACCACCGGCCGACCCAGTCCGGCCGGCTCACCGCGGGCGGCACCAGCCCGCCGCCCCTTCCCAGCCCGTCGCCCGGCGCGATCGAAGAGCTCCGGGTGATGCCGACCGGTGACGGGATCACGGCCGGTGTACACAGCACCGACGACGGTGGCTTCCGGGACTACCTGAAGGCCATCCTGGGCGGCCTGACGACCATTGCGGTGGTCGGTGGCACCGTGGCCGAGCTCGTCTTCAAGCGCACGGATTTCGTCGGTGAGCTGAAGAACGGCAAGCGGGGCGACCCCGACCACATGGGGTTCGACGGCAAGGGCATCGACGCCGTCAAGGCCGAGTCGATCCCCGCGCTGCGGACACTGCGGCCGAACATGATGACCCTGGTCGCGGGCACGGCCGACCTGGCCGGCGGTGCCGACGGTGCGGCGACGGCCGGGAAGATGCGGGACTTCCTGGACGAGATCTACCGGGCCTCGCCGACGACCACGGTCCTGCTCGGGACCCTGCCGCCGTCGACGAACCCGACCTACCAGGCCCGGATCGACGCCTACAACAGCGAGCTCCGCACGATCGCCTACGCCAAGATCAAGGGCGGTGCACGGCTGGTGCTGGTCGACCTGGGCGAGGTCACCCCGCAGGACATCACCAACGAGATCTATCCGACCGACGCCGGCCACCGGAAGATCGCGGACGCCTTCGCCGAAGGCGCTCGGATCGCGGTCCTGCAGCGCATGGTCAGCGGCCGCTCGTACGGCTGGGAGCCGCTCGGCAAGATCCGGGACGCCGCCCCGGCCGGCTCGAAGATCGCGTTCCCCGACCTGAACGGCGACGGCAGGTCCGACTACGCGGTGGTCGGTACGGACGGCAAGGTCACCGGCTGGCGCAACGACGACCCGCGCAAGGCCGCGGTCTCGCTGGGCGACATCAGCCCGGCCGACCGCGGGAACGACCCGGACCGCGTCTACTTCGCCGACCTCGACGGTGACGGCAAGGACGACTACATCCGGATCCTGATGCCGCCCGACTCGCCGACCGGCATCCCCGCGATGCGGATGTCGAGGAACACCAGCAGCGGCGGCAAGATCAGTTGGGACAGCCCGACGATCGTCGCGAACAACCTCGTCTACGAGCCGGACCTGTACTTCACCGACCTCGACGGTGACGGCCGCGACGACCTGATCACGCTGGACCGGATGAGCTTCCCGACCGCCTGGCAGAACAAGGGCAGGGGAATGCCGACTCCGGGCGGCTGGGAGAAGGTCGAGGGCTTCGGCACTCCGGGGGAGGCGCGTGGCGCACAGGTCGCCTTCGCCGACATCACCGGTGACGGCAAGGCCGACACGGTCCGGGTCGAGTACACCACCGGTGAGGTCCGGGCCTGGCAGAACACCGGCGCTCCGTGGAGCGTCACCAAGGGCTGGAAGTCGCTGGGCGTGATCCGCGCCGACGACCCGTTCCAGGGCACCGTCGGGACCTTCGCCGACCTGGACGGCGACGGGATCGAGGACTTCGCCATGATCCGCTCCGGTACGACGGCGAAGACCGCCGTCAGGGCGGCCGTGGCGAGTGGCGCCGGCGACATCGACGGCTGGCTGGTGCCGAGCTACGGCGACGGCAGCCGCAGCGACGGCGGTGCCGGTGATCTCGGTGTCAACGGTGGTGCCGGTGACCCGATGGAGTCGCACCCCGGTGGCGACGACGGCGGTTCGCGGCCGGGTGCGTCCGGCGACTGCCGGCCGGACGGTCTGGCGGCCACGCCGGGCGTGGCGACGCCGTACTGCAAGGTCTATCAGAGTGACGGCCGGGAATGGCTCGGCCAGGGCCGGGACCGCCGGGTCGTGGGCTACTTCAACGGTGGCCGCACGGGCGCCGACGGCACGCCGCACTACCTGGTGAAGAACATCCCGTGGTCGAAGGTGACCCACCTCAACTACGCGTTCGCGTCGGTGGAGAACAACCAGATCAAGGTCGACTCCAACGCCACCCAGAAGGAGTGGCCCGGCGAGGTCGGCGCCGAGATGGATCCCTCGCTGCCCTACAAGGGGCACTTCAACCTGCTGACGAAGTACAAACGCCTGCACCCGCGGGTGAAGACGCTGATCTCGGTCGGTGGCTGGGCCGGTTCCGGTGGCTTCTACGCGATGACCACCAACGCCGACGGCTCGGTCAACCAGGGCGGCATCGACACGTTCTCGCGCTCGGTCGTGGACTTCCTGCGGACCTACGGGTTCGACGGCGTCGACATCGACTTCGAGTACCCCACGGTCCTCGAGGACACCGGCAATCCGACCGACTGGGCGGTGTCGAACCCGCGTCGCAAGGGTCTGCCCACCACGTACGCCGCGTTGATGAAGACGCTGCGGGACTCGCTGAACCGGGCTTCGGTCGCGGACGACAGGTACTACCTGCTCACCTCGGCGTCGTCGGCCTCCGGCTACCTGGCCCGCGGGATGGCGAACCAGACCGCGCTGGACCACCAGGACTTCACCAACCTGATGGCCTACGACTACCACGGCACCTGGAACGACGTCGTGGGTCCGAACGCGGCGCTGTTCGACGACGGCAAGGACCCGGAACTGGCCGATCAGTACGCCACTCCGGAGTACGGGAAGATCGGGTACTTCAACACCGATTGGGCCATGAAGTACATGCGTGGCGCGATGCAGGCCGGGCGCGTCAACATCGGTGTGCCCTACTACACGCGCGGCTGGCAGAACGTCACCGGCGGTACGAACGGCCTATGGGGCACGTCGCGGAAGCCGAGCGGCTGCGAGCCGGGAACGGGCATCAAGCGACCGTGTGGTGACGGTGCCTTCGGCATCGACAACATCTGGCACGACGAGACCAACAACGGCAGCGAGCTCGGCTCCGGGACGAACCCGCTGTGGCACACCGAGAACCTGGAGAAGAACATCACGCCGGTCTACGCACGCAGCGTCGGGCTGAAGCCGGAGACCGACGTCACCGACCGGCGCACGGGCCGGTACACCCGGTACTGGGACGACACCACGAAGACGTCGTGGCTGTGGAACGCCGAGAAGAAGGTGTTCCTGTCGACCGAGGACGAGCAGGGCATCGACGCGGTCACCGATCTGGTCAAGTCGACCGGTGCGGGCGGCGTGATGATCTGGGAGCTCGGCGGCGACTACTCCTGCCCGGCGGACGTCCAGCCGGACACCCCGTGCGGGATGGGGTACACGCTGACCACCCGACTGAACGAGAAGCTGGGCAATATCGGCGCCTATGACAACAATCTGCGCACCGGCAGCAGCGGTGTCGCGCCGACGGTGACCGCCAACCTGATCGTCGAGATGGTCAACTACCCGACCGCCACGGCGAACCTGTGGCCATTGCAGCCGACCGTCCGGATCACCAACAACACCGGGCGCACGCTCGGCGGTGGCAAGGACACCAAGCTGTCGTTCGACATTCCGGCCTCGACGTCGCCGCTGGTCAAGGACGCCAACTGGCAGACCGGCGCCCAGGGTGGCCAGTGGAAGCTGGCGCCCGGGACGACGTTCCACCGGGTCAGCACGACACTGGACTACTGCCAGATCATCCCGGCCGGGAAATCGCTCGACTTGCCGATCATCTACTTCCTCCCGATCACCGGTCCGGTGAACACGAGCCTGTCGATCGGCGGTACGGCGTACGCGCCGGTGAACGACAACCTCAAGGGACTCGGTACGGCGATCCCGCCGGCCGGTGGCTGTAGTGCCGGGAACTGGGATGCGACCAAGATCTACTCCCCGGCCGGCCAGCCGATCGAGCAGACCACGGTCAAGTACAACGGCAAGGTCTGGAAGGCCAAGTGGGAGACGAAGGGCAGCGCCCCGGGCACCGGGGCCGACGCCGACCACGAGCCCTGGAAACTGATCGGCAACGCCGGCTGACCGTTCTCAGCCACCCGGCCTGACACTCCACGCCTTGATCAAGAAGGCGGAGAGTGCTTCTGACCTGCAAGGATGGAACTCCTATGGGGGTCCTGTTGGCTGCACGGACAGAAGCACTCTCCAGGTGAGCAAGCGCTTCGGCTTGTACCTGCGTGCTCCTGTCGAGGGCGGTGGCAGTGGCGTGGCCTCGCGGGCCGGAGGCGGCGACGACCACCTCCAGCCCGTCACCGTCGGCCTGATCGGCTGGAACGCCACTCACGGTGTCGCCGTACCGGCTCCGCGCGTGGTCATCGGTTCGCTCGTCTCGGTCGTCCCGCTGTTCATCGCCTTCCGGGCCCTGCAGCGCTTCTGGCGCGCGGGCATGACCGCACGCGTCCAGCTGTCGACGCCTCCCGACCGTGGCTCGCGAGCCGCGCCCACCCCCCTGAACTGCAGCGGTGGCAACCTTGTGTCGTGGCCCCGATGCTTACCGTGAACGCCGGGAGCCCTGGCCGCGGAGAGGTGTTACAACTGGGGTTGTGAGCCCGTCTCGTCTCTCGTGCCCGGCGTACCGGTGCGGTCGAACCTAGGCAGAAGACTCGGAAGCGTCGCCGGACAGGTATTCGTCCTTCAGGTGGCGATCGTGGTGCTGCTCGCCGCCGGGGCCCTGCTGGCCCTGGTGCTGCAGTCGCATTACGACATCGACCGTGAAGCGCGCAACCGGTCGGTCTCCGTGGCTCAGACCTTCGCGAACTCCCTGGGCCTGCAGGAAGCGCTGAGGTCGCCGGACCCGTCCGCGATCCTGCAGCCGCTCGCCGAGGAGACACGCAAGGACGCAGGCGTGGACTTCATCGTGGTGATGGACACGAACGGCATCCGCTACAGCCACCCCCAGCCCGACCGCATCGGCGAGCGGTTCGTCGGCACGATCGAGCCCTCAGTCGCCGGCCAGGTGCACACCGAGAGCGTGGAGGGACCCCTCGGCAAGGAGATCCAGGCGATCGTCCCGGTCACCTCGCCCGAGGGTGAGGTCGTCGGCCTGGTCTCGGCAGGTCTGACGGTGGAGAGCGTGACCGGCATCGCCGACCGTCAGCTTCCCGTCATCCTCCTGGCCATCGCCATCGGTCTGGCTCTGGCCACCGTCGGCACGGCGCTGATCAGCCGAAGACTGCGCCGCCAGACCCACGGGCTCGGCACGCAGGAGATGACCCGCATGTACGAGCACCACGACGCAGTGCTCCACTCCGTCCGCGAAGGAGTGCTGATCACGGACGGCGACGGACGGCTACTCCTGGCGAACGACGAGGCCGGACGGCTGCTCGGCCTGCCGGACGACGCCGAAGGACGCCCCGTCGACGAGGTCGGCATGGATCGCCGAATGGCGGAGCTGCTGCTGTCCGGCCGGGTGGCCACCGACGAGGTGCTGGAGGCCGGGGACCGGTTGCTCGTGGTCAATCAGCGGCCCACGCTCCCGCAGGGCTCGGCAGTCACCATCCGCGACTCCACCGAGATGCAGCTCCTGAGCAGCCGGGCGGAGACGGCCCGCAAGCGGCTCAAGCTGCTGTACGACGCGGGGGGTGACATCGGCACCACCCTCGACGTGGTCCGTACCGCGAAGGAACTGGCCGATGTCGCCGTTCCCCAGTTCGCCGACTTCGTCACGGTCGACCTGGCCGACCGGGTATTGAAGGGCGACGAGCCTGGCCCGGGCGCCGACATGCGGCGCACGGCGGTCAGCGGCATTCGCTCCGATCACCCGCTGTATCCGCTCGGCAGCCTGATCGAATTCCTGCCGTCCACGCCGCAGGCCCGCGGATACGGCACGGGCACAGCCGAAATCGTGCCCGATCTCCATGACGCGCCGGGCTGGCACGCCCAGGACGCGCCGCGGGCGTCGGCGATCGTCGGCTACGGGATCCACTCGCTCATCGCGGCTCCGCTGAAGGCCAGGGGCGTCGTGCTCGGGGTGGTCAACTTCTGGCGGTCTCAGAAGCCGGAACCGTTCGACGAGGACGACCTGTCCCTGGCCGAGGAGCTCGTCGGCCGCGCCGCGGTCACCATGGACAACGCCCGCCGCTACACCCGCGAACACCATCTCGCCGTGACGCTCCAGCGCAGCCTGCTGCCGCGGGATCTGCCCGAGCAGAGCGCGGTGGACGTCGCGCACTTCTACCAGCCCGCCCAGTCCGGAGTGGGCGGGGACTGGTTCGACGTGATCCCACTGCCGGGCAGCCGCGTCGGGCTCGTCGTCGGAGACGTCGTCGGGCACGGCCTGCACGCCGCGGCCACCATGGGGCGGCTTCGCACGGCCGTGCACAACTTCTCCTCCTTGGACCTGCCGCCCGACGAACTCCTCGCCCGTCTCGACAACCTCGTCCAGCGCATGGACCAGGAAGGCGACAGCACGCCCTCGGACGGCGGTGTCCTGGGCGCGACCTGCCTGTACGCCGTCTACGACCCGGTCTCGCAGAACTGCACCATGGCGCGGGCAGGGCACATGCCACCGCTCGTGGTCGCCCCGGACGGCACGACGACGATCTCGGAACTGCCGGCCGGTCCCCCGCTGGGGCTGGGAGGCATGCCGTTCGAGAGCATGGAACTGCACATGGCGGAAGGCAGTCAGCTCGTCCTGTACACCGACGGGCTGGTCGAGGAGCGAAGCCGGGACATTTCAGAGGGCTTGGAAAGGCTGCGCACGGCGCTGAGCCACCCCGACCGAGACCCGCAAGCCAGCCGCCGCGCCGTACTCGACGCCCTGCTCCCCGTCCGGCCGGCCGACGACATCGCGCTGCTCATCGCCCGGACACGGACCCTGGGCCCCAGCCAGGTCGCAGAGTGGGACGTACCGTTCGACCCGAGCGAGGTCGGCGCCGTGCGCGGCCTCGCGGCCGAGCAACTCGAGGAGTGGGGCCTGGAGGAACTCGCCTTCACCACAGAACTGATCCTCAGCGAGCTCATCACCAATGCCATAAGGTACGCCGCCGCGCCAGTTCGCGTTCGTCTGTTGCGCGATCGCACGCTGACCTGCGAGGTGTGGGACGGCAGCAGTACCGCCCCACATCTGCGGTACGCCGCCACCACGGACGAGGGAGGCCGCGGACTGTTCCTGGTGGCCCAGCTCAGCGAGCACTGGGGTACCCGGTACACACCGGACGGCAAGGTCATCTGGGCCGAACAGATCCTGCCCGCCGCCGGCAGTGCCCTCTCCTAGACCGCAGTTGTTCTGCTGGGGGGCGAGCGTCTGGGCGGCGGCCAGGGCGGCAAGGGACCGGACTGGCGGCGAGGAGGTGCTGGGGGCCACAGGCGGTGACGCGCCCGTCGGACAGGAAGACGATCGGGTCGGCGTGCTGCCCGAGCGCCGTGGCGGGAGTTGCCGTCGTTCTTCCCGACCGGGTTGGGCTTGTCATAGCCGAGGCGGTCGGTGATCTTCCCGTCCAGGGCGGGCAGCCGCTTCGTTGGCTGCTGCAACAGCCCACCCTCGCCGGTCAGCTGCAGACCCTCGGCCTGAGCCCGGGACAACAGCTCGTCAATCAGCCGGTCTTCCGCGTAGCGTGTCGTCCCCAACTGGTCCCCAGGATCACCGTCCTGGCGGCGAGGCACGCTCTGGCATCTCTGGTCACTGCAGGGTGGAGAGGGCGGATTGACCGGCGGATTGTCAGTGCCTGCGCATAGCCTGCCGACATGTCCTCGACTCGCGATGGGCTTCGCCACGTCATACTCGGTTCCCTCTTCACGCCTGAGGTTCCGCTGGGACCGACCCGGGACGTACTCATTGCCTGCCACGTCTCGGCGACAAGCAAGGGCAAGCTCCACGGAAGCCCCCGCGCCCCCACGTGCACAAGATCACCGCCGCAGGCGCCGCCCTCTCGGCACACCTCAGCGCGCTGCGCGCCCCTCGGTCCCTGCCGAGCGCGATTGTGGTCGCGCGCTGACGCGGTCAAGGCGAGTTGGCCCCCAACCGGTCCCCGAAGACGAGTCAGAGGCCGTTTCAGATTGCTCTGAAACGGCCTCTGACCTGCGACTCTTTCGAGTCGGGACGACAGGATTTGAACCTGCGACCCCTTGACCCCCAGAAGCTGACGCCTAGTCCTTCCCGTCCGTCCAGTCCACACAGTCCGGCAAACGTCCAGGTCAGAGCGCCTACGCGTCGGCGTAGGCGTTGGGATGCGTGACAAATCAGTGACACGGGTGGGGCAGTGCAGGGGTGCCCCTGTGAGGGCACCTGAGCCTCCAGGAAGCCGGCGCGGGGCGCCGCTCTGCTACTTGATCATTTGGCGCGTAGCGTCCGCTCAATGGAGCTACATGGCGCGTTAGCCCGATCCTGGTTCTTGTTGTCGCCACGGTTCACCAGACGCCGGCCAGGGTTCGCCCGAGAGATAGAGGGGCGGTTCTTGATCGTCATCCCAGAGCAGAGCCCAGATGGCCTTGCCCATCGTGGATCGCCGGACGCCCCAGAGGTCACTGATCTTCTCGACAAGGTTGACGTCGTTGTTTGAGTAGACCTCGGGTATCCACTCGATGAGGGGGTCCTCAACCTCAATCACGAGGTTGTGGCCAACCGTTCCGAGTCTGAGACGTATCTCGGCAGGGGACTGCTCACGGAGCGTGAGACCCAAGACTGCGCCACGGACCAGCTCTGTCACGATGAGCTGGGTGTCGGCGAGTAGGTGGGCGAGGCCCCACGCCGTGAGTGCGTCGGCAGTGAGCTTGTGCGCCTTCAGCTCCGCGACCATCGTCGGAGCAACGTAGGTCGCGCGTACGTAGCGGGGTTCAGAGTGTCTTGCCATGGCACGCGACTCTCAGGCGAGTGTGCCTTCAAGCATCATCCTGGTTTAAGGATGGTGTCAACGTGCTGAATGTGGCTGTTGGCTATCAGTAGGCCTTCGTGCGTTGCAAGGCTGGAGCTTGAAATGGGGATTAAATTGGGGGTAAATCTAGCTTCCTGCCATCAGGCCCCATTGTGGCGCTGCAAGTACTTCTTGTCTTCATTCTTTTGTCTTCGTGTTCTCGATTTGAGTATCTTCGCCGATCGCTACTTATATTCAGATACCGTCATTGGATTACTTGTTTCCACTCGGACTTCCTGCTCCTTGTTCAGCTCGTCTCGCGCTTCTTCATAGCGAGCCTCTCTGGCCGCCCTGCGACGCTGAAAGAAATTTTGACTCCCTTCTTCATTTTCCATACCACTATGAATTGAGACACAATAGCGGGAGAAAGTCAAGAGGTGAAAATTCAGCCGCAGGAGTGAATCCTCTGCGACGACTGGGTTAAACCTAATTTGAAAGAAGGACTAGAGGGGTACTGATACCGGCCATCACGCCGTCACAAGAGTTGGGTTATTTTCAAATGGATGACATTGGCGGGCTTTTTGATGGTGGCGCCGTAGCGCTTCTTGCCAATATGCGCGCTTGGCGACTGCGCGCGGTCGAGCGGGTGGAGCTTTCAAGCGCCTTTTGGTCAGAAAGGCATCGAGAAATTCACGTTAGGTCGTTTGAGGAGATTATGGGGGAACAGACAAATGGGGCGGTTGAACTTCGGGGGTACCTATCTAGCCCGCAAGGGCGCCAAAAGAAGGACATTGAACTACTGCTCCCGATTACGGAGCTGCCCAAGGTTCCGGTTTTTGATCTCCATATCACGGTTGACGGACACCACGTCTACCGTCTCTCGAAGGATGAAAGTGCGAGAATTGTAGCAAAATACGTTATTCGCTTGGCCCGAGATGCAGGTCGAATGCTCCCCGAGGATGAGCCAAAGCACCTTCTCGACTTTCTCACCTTCCTCTTCTACCATCCGGACTATCCTTATGAACAAATCCTGAGAAGCGGAAATAATCCGAATACAGAAGACGCGAACTTCAATACAGAAGACGCGACCTTCCGGTATCTTTCAGATGCGAAAATTCCCGTGAAATACTACACATGGACGGCCTGTGTTAGAGAAATTAAGAAGGCGGCTAGGCATTACGTTGTTCACGACTACGCGAGCGGTGCGGAGAATCCTCTCATTGCATTGCCGTATTTTTTGCAAGAGATGGAAAACCGACATGGCCAGGAAGTACCAAACATCCTAGATATTACGCGACTCATGAGGTATGTGAGCGAGGCGGTATCCGGCGCGTACGAAGCCGTGAGTAATGCACTAGCTGAACGGAGTGAAGCTCCTGCCGCCGAAGACAAGTTCCTAAGTGCATACTTCGCTTATGGGCACCGTTGGATGACCTTCGCTAAATGTACTGTCCCAGTCAACAGGCCATTCATTGTGACGGTGGAGGAAAAACGAGCCATCTACTTCGAGCCAGAAAGGCGGCTCAATCGAAAGCCCTCCTTGCGGAGTCAACGCCGTAAGGATGCTTGGCAGATGGTTTCATTTGCCGATGCCGAAACCAATCATGTCAGTATCCGAGTCAACGATACTGCCGTCCGTATGGGCCGTCCGGAGGTTCTAACCGAAGACAATAAGCCGTTCATCGGAAATGTTGACGAGGAGGAAAGCACCTTTGAGGTGTTTTTGCTTCAAGACTCAACTAGGGGCCGTCCTGAACGTGTGTATATTAAGTGTCCACTACGCCTGACACGGCTTCATTCTGGGATGCTCTGGCTCACAATGTTTCTTACCGCGCTCGGCATTTTCTTGTTGCTCAATCGTGGGCTATCGCCTGTAGATATGGCTCCGCCTCACAACCCCGCAAAGGAGTCAACATCTCTGATTGATGATGGACTCACAGCGAAGAACGCGACCCTCATCCTAGTCCCTGTCGCGTTCGCCGCATCTTTCCTGTTGATTAGGGATTCCTCAACGCTCAGCGCATGGCTCCGTCGGATCCGTCAATTCATTCTCTTGATCGAACTGTTCACCCTACTGGCTATCGCATTTACGCTCCTCTGGATTCATCACTTCAGGATTGAGTGAATTGGTAATCTGTCCTACATCTTTCCTCGCCCTGGCTTCGTATAATCCGTCCTCATATGGCAGAACGAGGACGACAATCATTTGACCAGGAAGCAGTCGCCAAGGCGTTAAGGACAAAGGCCCAAGAGGCCACCGATCCCGCTTACGGCGAGGGCCAGCACTTCCAAGTCAGCTCAGATAAGGCATTCTTGAGTCTCGACACCTTCCCCGAAGCCGGCGTCTCCCGCATCACCACTAAGGGTGCGAGGATCGAGCTGTTTGGCGGGACACTCCCTGCAGTCGAAGACGAGGGCATCGTCTTTCTGCAGAAGGACCGGGAGCACGAGCACTCAACGGTTGCACTGCATCCTGATGGCGCATTGACGCTGGGGTACCAGGTCGACACTGGAGCAGTCTCCGTCGCAGGCTTGCCTGACGACGTCCAGGACACCGCGCAGATCATCACCAATCACGAAGCCGTCCAGACGCCTACTAATGAACTCGTTGAGCCAGAGCCGGAGACAGCACCTGTCGTCGTTGCGGGTCCCAAGCCTCCTGAGAAGGCCGGCCCGGAGCGGATGCCTGGGGCCTTCCCGGATGAACGACCGGTGATCCAACACGTTGTGACAACAGAGCCGGATCCCACGACCAACGGGCAGGCGCAAGACGCTGAGTCTCAGAGCTTGCAGGACGAGCATCCGCTACAACGAGCTGCCCGTATCAGGCAACAGGACCAGGCCCACAAGGAGTCCGCCGGTCGTCAGCGAGGTGGGAAAGCAGGAACGGGCCTGAGTCTTCGTTCTGTGCGACTCACGCTTGGCCGACTGCGCTCGGCCTTGAACCTTGCGGTTCGTCGTGGTTGGGTCGCCCGGAATGTTGCAGAGCATGTTCGTGTCTCACGCGAAGCGGTGAGAAAAGCGGCTCAGGCGGATGCGAAGCGTCGGCCCTGGGACGAGGCGGGGTTCAAGGCGTTCATCGAGGCGATCAAGGGTGACCGTCTGTTTGGCGTGATGCTCCTGACCCTTATTGCCGAGCGTCCCGCCGAGGTGCGTGGCACCCGCTGGGAGGAGGACGCTGACCTTACCGGGTCGGGCACGATCGCGGTGGGGAACACCCGCACTATCGTCTACGACCGCAGCCTGCCGAAAGGGTCACGAAACAAGGTCGTAGAGAAGGATCCCTAGACCCGAAACGGTAGGAGGGTTCTGCCCCTGCCTAAGCCGCTGCAAGCGGCGCTCGTGACCCTTCATGCCTGCCAGGCCGAGGAGAGGCTCGCCGCGGGGGGAAGCGTACGAAGCCAGCGGCTACGTGGTCGTGGACCATCTTGGCCGCCCCTTCAAGACGGACAAGCTACGTCGCGAGGCTCATCGGCTGATGGCTGAGGCCGGCGTGCGTAAGGTGCGCCTGTACGACGCCCGCCACGCGTGCCTCTCGTGGATGGCCAACAACGGGGTCCCTGACACCGTCGTCTCCGCGTGGGCGGGTCACAGCGACCTGTCCTTCACCAAGCGGGTCTACGTTCACCCCGACCCGCAGAGCCTCAAGGCCGGCTCTGACAAGCTGGGCGAGCTGCTGGCCGGAGCAGCATGATCGACAGGATCTGTGACGAGATGTGACACGACTGGCCCAGAAAACGATCAAGAGCCCTGCCTCACCGAAGTGAGACAGGGCTCTGACCTACGACTATGAGTAGAACTCTAGTCGGGACGACAGGATTTGAACCTGCGACCCCTTGACCCCCAGGAGTGAGGGTCAAGGGTATTTTCTGGATATAGCAGACTTAATCCGGGTGCAGGTGGTGTATGTGAGCGTTCGTCGTGCGCTATCGCGCCCACCGTGTGGTCCCCAACTGGTCCCCATGAGACCGATGCCGTTCTGACGTTTCGCCTCGAGCGCGTACGACGTGAGCGTGCCACCAGAAGGCGGATCCGTATGCGCGTGCGCGCCGACCCCGTCGGGGCTCACTGCTTCTGCGACACGTCGATCACGCAGTTCACGATCAACGCCCCCTGCTGCCGTTCGGTCGGCGGCCGACTCCAGACTGGCCGGGTAAGCACATGCACCGCGTGCATGGCCGAATCTGGCTGGAGAGCGTGCGGCCACTCTTCTTTGAACAGGCGCCCAGTGGTATTCCTTGCCTCGCCGTTCCGTGTTGATCACTACGGGACGTGGCCGACCGGGGGGAAAGCGTGCTGGACGATGGCGACGCCGCGGCGAATCGTGACAAGCCTGTCAAGCTCAGGCTGTCAGGAGCCGGGCTGCACTTCCCGACCCTGCCGAGCCCCAAGAAGCAGGTCTTCGACTACGGCCCAAACGAGTTCGAAGAGTTCGTCGAGGAATGGGTACCAGCCCTCAACACCCGCTACGTGCGCGTGGAACGGCACGGCGGTACCGGGGATCACGGAGTGGACGTCGCCGCATACCTCACACCGCAGGCCATGGAAGGGGAGTGGCACAACTACCAGTGCAAGCACTACGGCGACGCTCTCACCTGGTCGAAGGCCGCACCGGAGATCAGGAAGCTCTTCGCCTCAGTCGTACAGAAGCGATACACACTGCCGAGCCGGTACATCTTCGCCGCGCCAATCATCGGCCGCAGCCTGGTGAAGCAGTTCGCCAGACCCTCTGACACGCGGGCGAAGTTCCTCGCCGAACTCTCCTCCACCAAGGACCCCGTCATCACCTCGCTCAGCTCTGCCGAGCGCGAGAGCGTTGTCAGTCTGGCGCAGAGCACCGACTTCTCCATGTTCGAACCGGTCAACATGGACGAGATGCTCGACCTCCACAAGACCACCCGGCACTGGGCCGACCGGTTCACCCAGCCGCTGCCCCCTCGCCCGCAGATCATGAACCCTCCGGCCGAGCACACTCCCCTCGAGGCGCGGTACATCCAGAAACTCCTCGACGCTTACCGCGAGGAATGGGGCGAAGAAACCGACACGCTGGAGCGTGTCGCCGAGAACGAGGACGCCCGCGATCACCTCAACCGTCAGCGTGAAGCCTTCTACAGCGCCGAGTCCCTGCGCGTCTTCGCCCGCGACGCCACTCCCGAGGGCCACTTCGAAGCCGTTCTCGACGACATCCACGCCATCGTCGTCGAGGTAGCCCGCGGCCGGCACCCCAGCGCCCTTGAGCGACTCCAAGCCGTTCTCGTCACAGCCGGCCACGTGGCGCTCACCGAGACGATCCTCGCCAAGCAAGTGAGACCTCTCGACCGTAAAGGGGTATGTCACCACCTGGCGAACGACGATCGGCTCACCTGGCGCCAAGGAGGTAAGGCATGAACCCGCTCAACAGCCCGCTGGAGGTCGGTGTGCGTGCCCTGGCTCTGCTGGCCGAGAGTCACCCCGAACCCATGGACCTCGCCCAGCTGGTCGTGCTCGACTACGCCCTTCTGCACAGCGCGGAATTCGACGGCCCGCCAAGCCTGCACCCCGACCTACCCGCGCGAACCGGGGAGCTGGGCATGAAGCGTCGGGTCCTCGAGCAGGGCCTGCTCGTACTTATCCGTGCCGGGCTGGCTGGGATCGAAGCACACCAGCAGGGCCTGATGTACCGGGCCACTGAGCGGGGACCGGCATTCATCGACATCCTCGAAACACCCTATGTCGACCGCCTGCGCGACCGCGCCGAGTGGGTCGTGCACGAGTACGCGCCCCACATCGAAGTGGACGCCTTCACTCGCGACCTCATCAACCGCCCCGCCGACACACCTCTGCCGCCCGAGGTCCACCGTGACTGATCTGAGACTGCTCCACCTCACCTATGCCGGATCAGCAAGGCCCCCCGCGCAAGTCGTCTTCGACGACGACATGACTGTCATCTATGGAGCCTCCGACACTGGCAAGTCGTTCATCGTCGATTCCATCGCTTACATGCTCGGCAATAGCAACCTGACTCTCATCCCCGAAGCCGAGGGCTACAGTCAGATCCTCCTCGGCCTACGCATGCCGGACGGCAGCCCCCTCACTCTCGTGCGCCGGCCCGACAGCAACGCCGTACAGGCGCATTTCGCCGACCTCAGAGACCTGGTGACACGTCCCGCGGACCGTCAGCTGACAGCCACCCACACCGCACGCAGCACCCGCAGCCTGTCCATGTTCCTGCTGGGCGAGCTCGGCCTGGGCGACGTATGCATCCGCAAGAACGAAGCGGGCGGAACGCGCGACCTGATGCTTGCCGACCTCGCGCACCTGTCGGTTGTCACGGAAACCCGCATGGTCGACCCGCTCTCGCCGGTCCTGACCTCTCACGCCAACTCGACCAAGACTCCCGCCACCTCGGTGATGAAGTTTCTCCTCACCGGCCAAGACGACCCTGTCATCGACACCGGCCCGAACCAGGGCCAGCGCCGGGTCCACAAAGGACAGATCACCCTTCTGGACCAGATCGTCCTCGAACTCACGGGCAAGCTCACCACCCAGGAGAACGAGACGCAGCTGCGCGAGCGGTTGACCCGAATCCAGACCACCATCGACGCGCAGTCCCAGTCCCTGAGGTTCATCGCCGACCGGCACATGAACGCCGTCACCAGCCGCATGCATACATCCCAGGAACTGGCGGCACTGGACAACCGCCTGGCTGAGGTCACTGACCTCCTCACCCGATTCAGGCTCCTCGAGCAGCAGTACCGCTCCGACCTGGAGCGGTTGGAGACGGTCAGTGAAGTCGGCAGCCTCCTAGGGTTCTTCCGCTTGGGAACCTGCGTCTTCTGCGGTGCCGAAACCGAGCACCAACACCCCGGCCACAGCGCCGAGGAGACCACCCAGCTCCAACAGGCCGTCCAGGCGGAGACAGGCAAGACCACCAACCTGCTCACCGACCTTCTGCCTACCATCACCGAGCTGGACACGCAGCTGGCCACCCTGCGCAGACGCCACGAATCCCTCCGGGCTCAGGCTGCCGACCTCGACGCACAGATCGACACAGCCGAGAGCCAGCTCGCACCCCTGCGAGCACACATGGACGAGCTTCTTGCTGCCCGATCCACAGTGGAGCGGGAACTGGAGCTGCACTCCCGCATCAGCGAACTCGAACACCGACGCTCCACCCTCGACGGCGAGGGCGCAGTCGCGACAAGCCGACCGGCCGACCACATCCCCACGCGCGTCGTGAACGCCTTCGACAGTTTTCTCAGAGACACCCTCGACACCTGGAAGGTGCCCGCTGTCGACTTCGCCGAGTACGACCAGTACACCGCCGACATCCGCGCCGGAAGCCGGCCCCGCGCCGGACGAGGCAAGGGTGTGCGCTCCGTGCTGCACTCGGCGTTCACCACCGCGCTCGCCCGCTACTGCCACGAACACGACCTCCCACACCCCGGCTTCGTCGTACTCGACTCCCCGGTCGTCACCTACCGAGAGCCCGTAGGTGAGGACGTCGACATCACCGGACACGTCGTCGACCACTTCTACCGCGACATGGCCACATTCCCAGGCCAGGCCGTCATCATCGAGAACGGTGACCCCCCGGATGACGTCCTGCCCCACGTCACCGCCTATCGCTTCACTGGCTCGGCCGAGGGCCGCCGCGGGTTCTTCCCCATCAGCGCCGCACGCCCGCCGAAAGCAGCCGACAACACAGGCTCCCAGGAACCCAAGACCTAAGACTCCTCTGCCCGGCACTGGCAGAGCCCGATAGCTGCCGTGCTGCGCTCCAACGACTGGCCGTCCCAGCGGCGTCCTTCCTGACCAGCAACAGCGCAACCGTGTACCGCCAGCAGACGAAGAGCCGCTGGCGACCTCCTGTCCCAGGGCCCCTGGCCCTCGGACAAGGGAACCGCGCTGCTCACAAGACGTCCGACAGGAGTGGTCGAGGCGTGCCGTCGCAGGCCGACGTCGAACTTCTCCGCCGCCTGGAGGCGTGTGCCATTCGTACCAGCCCCGGCTGCAGCCTTGTCAATCGCCATTGTGGCTGCAGGGACCCCCACCGTCACCAGGCCGATGCTCGCTGTCCGCACCTGCTCACCGACGGCACGGAACCTGGAAGTTCGCCGTGGATGTCCCCACCCCAGACCGTCGCCGGACGTGCGCCGGAACGGATTCGCCAGTCAGGACTCGGCCGAAGTGCACTGCGCCGGTTCCTTGGAGGGTGAGGCCAGGGAATCGACGCGGACCGCGCCAACAGTCGCCGCCCATGTGCTGAGCCAACCTCGGATGCCCGTTATCCCGACTACGTACGCAACGACCTCGTCCCCACGTTCGGCACCCTCAAGCCACCGCCGCGGGCACGCCCCTGCTTGGCGCGCCGAGAAGTGGACCAGGTGTGACGATGGAGGTGCGACCCACTCGCCCTGTCAGCGAGTTGAGATGCTCGGGGTGCCTCCATCGTTGATAGCACTTGGAGATTTGATGGACGACCCATGCCTGATCGTGGTGGGCGCAGGCCCCAAAGGAATAGCTCTGGGGGCGAAAGTATCTGCGCTTAGAACCTGCGGGCTTCACGTTCCCCGCGTGAGGATATTTGATCACAGCGGTGTGGCGGCAAATTGGACAGGGACGGAAGGGGAATACACCAACGGGCGCCAGAGGCTCGCCAGCTCACCCCTAAAGGATGTCGGGTTCCCCTACGCGTCAAAATGGGGAGATGCGCAGAAGAATGCTCAAGTCGACGAGGAGATGCTTAGGTTCAGCTGGCCGGCCTACTTGATCGCCCGCCGCACGATGAAATTCGAGAAGAAGAATTACTATGCGACGTGGGTAGATCGAGGAGAAATAGTTCCGCTCCTGTCCGAGTGGGCTGGCTACCTCGAATGGGTGGCTATGCAGTCGGGTTGCACGCCAGATGAGCGACGCGTGAAGGCCGCATCGAAAGTGGGGAACCGGTGGGAGGTGGTCGTTGTAGACAAATTCGGCATAGAAGAGACAGTGCCTGGAGATGGATTGGTTGTCACGGGCCCTGGCGGGCCTAAGACGCTAAAGGGTTACGACCCAGAGAACCACCCACCCATCGCTACAGACGCCAGGAATTTTTGGAAGTACCTTGAGGACGTAGTCGATGGCAGGAGTCTCAGATTTGGAGTGATCGGAGCGGGCGGAGCCGCGGCATCCGTCGCCATGGCTTTGCTCCAAGTATCTGAATCCCGCATATCTGCAGACCCCAAACAGAACCCGTTCATGGTAGATATCCTGACTCCGGATGGCGTTGTATATTCGCGTGGAGAGAGCTATGACGAGAATAGGCACTACTCCGATCCGCAGGAGTGGATAAAATTCAGCAGCGACGGAAGGAGGAAGTTTAACGAGCACACCAGCGCTGGAGTCTTCTCTCTCGAGGCTAAGCAGGAGATTGGCTTGGCGGAAAATCTCTATACAAAATGTTTCGATGTCGCAGACATAAAGGTTTGGGGATCCTTTGGCGGAGTGAGCGTCTACTCAACGGGCGAGGATGATCCACTCCACTATGATCGGGTTATAAATGCAACTGGCTTCGACGGATTGTGGTGGATTGACGACCTGCTTGAGGATGATCTGCGGGGGATGGCGCCCTTTAATGCTGCGAGGGTGCCAGGGAAGCGGAACGGCGGACTTGCCATAGGGGATAGTTTGGAGCTCAGAAACTTCGATCCTCCGCTTCACCTTCCCATGCTGGCCGAGGGGCAGGGGCCTGGCTTCCCAAGCCTAATGTGTCTCGGATTGATGTCGGATCGCATCCTTAGGAGATATGTACGTTGACAAAATACTCCAAGCAGGCGTACAATTCCTGCTTCATTGGCCGCCTGAAATAGGGGTGCCGCTATGGCCTCGACTGCAGCCTGGACTCTTTCCCCGTTCGTTCGACGCACCGTCTACTGGCCGATATCTCTAGCCGTGGATGTATCCTCCGAGGCTGCGGCGCTCAAGATGTCACTTACGGAGCTCGTGGAGAGCTCGGTATTGGCAGCGAAGTTTCCTGATGTGGAGTGCGAGCTGAACATCTCATCCCCTCTCTCCGGTGATGAGTTGACAGAATGCTCAATCCACTGGTCCGAGGAAGCGGACGCACAGGTCGATGACCTGCTGCGCCAGCTCGGCGCTGATACCAAATTCAGCTCGGATTTGATAATTGCGGCTTGCGTTGCTTTGATGCGGCCGGCTGTGCGGTGGTGGGGTGACAGGCCGCTCGATGTGACTCAACATGCTAAGGCTGGCATGACGCCATAGAAAGCGGCGGTCGGACGGCGGCGTGGGCAGGCCGACCCGACAGCCGCCCGCTCGGACCGCGTCTGGTGCTAGACCGCCTCCACCGGCTGTCTGAGGAAGCTGGCGTCCCCCGGGGCACGGTCCACGACCTGCGGCACTTCGCCGCCACGATCACCATCTCCGCCGGCGTCCCGCTGACCGTGGTGTCCAAGGCGCTGCGGCATTCCACTGCCGACCACCGCGAACTTCTACAGCCACCTCACCCAGCAAGCCGCGCACCAAGCCGTCGGCACCATCGACCACGTACTCAGCGGAGCCGAGCAGACGGTCGGTCGTACGGGCCGGCCGGCGTGGCTGCGACCACCGCGCGACTACATCCACCGGCTCCGCGAACCCTCCACAAGCTCCGTTCCCCCGCACCACCCGACGCCAGTGCCGCGGCGAACCAGCCCCGGCTCGGGCGTGCGACCACACTGCGACCACCATGGCCCGGAACGCACGAAAGGCCGCCCTCTCATGGATGAGAGAACGGCCTCCGACCCTGCGTTTCCGCATGGTCGGGGCAACAGGATTTGAACCTGCGCCCCCTTGACCTCCAGCGTGACGGCCCGTCGTGCACCATCGCGCATGCCGTGTGGTCCCCAACTAGTCCCCAACTCACGTACGGGCTCGACCTCATCCCCCTCCGCGATCCTTCCGAGCGACAAAAGCAGCGAACTGCCCCGCTCATGCATGCAGTCTGCCGATACCATCCCGTTCCTGGGCTGGGACTCCATTCATGGGTGTGTGTCAGCCTCATGGCGCTTCATCGCAGAAGAGGAACGAACACCCTGTGAGCATCGCTCGCGTAGACGGGCGGGTGCAGCCTGCCCGCTCCGGTGACCCGAAGCGGGTCGGTCCCTACCGGATCATCGGCCGTCTCGGCTCGGGCGGCATGGGCACCGTCCACGCCGGTCTCGATCCAGCCGGCCTCCGTGTCGCTGTGAAGGTGATCCACCCCGCACAGGCCGAGGACCATGAATTCCGGGCCCGCTTCCGCCGAGAGGTCCAGCTCTCCTCTCGCGTGCACGGACCGTGCCTCATCCCTCTCCTCGCAGCAGACCCGGATGCCGAGACCCCCTGGCTGGCAACCGCCTACGCGCCCGGGCTCACCCTCGACCAGCATCTCGCCGCCCACGGAGCGCTCACCGGCGCCACCCTGTACGCCTTCGCCACCGGCACCGCCCAGGCCCTCGCTGCAATCCACTCCACCGGCGTCGTCCACCGGGATGTGAAGCCGCAAAACGTCATCCTCACCCCGGCCGGTCCTCGAGTCCTGGACTTCGGTATCGCACACGCCGCCGACGGCACCTCCGTGACCCGGACCGGTGTCATGACCGGTACCCCCGGTTGGATCAGCCCCGAGCACTACCGCACGGGTACCGCCGGCCCCGAGGGCGACATGTTCGCCTGGGGCACGCTCGTTGCCTACGCCGCCACGGGGCGCCCGCCCTTCGGGACCGGAGCTCCCGACGTGGTCGCCTATCGCGTCATGTCCGAGGAACCCGATCTCGACGGCCTCCCCGACGAACTGCGCGAGCCCCTGACGAAGGCGCTCGCGAAGAACCCCGCCGAGCGAATCAGCGCCGACGCGGCAGCGGAGGAATGTGCGCGGCTCCTCGCCGGTCAGGCGACCCAGGTCCTCGGCGCAGCCGCCGAACCTGAGCCGACGCAGATCAGTGACCGCCTCACCACCGCGTGGAACCTCCCCAGCGTGGAGGACCCCGCCTGGAGCCTGCCCACGCCCCCAAGGCGCAAGCGCGCACTCATCACCGCCGCCGCCGTCACCGCAATCGCCGTCACCGCCGTCTCGGGTGGCATCGTCGCCTTGTACAACAGTGACGACCGTACGGATGTGACCCTTACGTCCGACCGCACCACCCCTTCGACACCCTCCACCGAGATATCCGCTCCGATCGGCGCTTCTGGAACCACGGCTTCTGGCACGCCTGCCGAAACCACGTTCGCGCCTGCGGTCGATCCGCGGACCATCAGGATCCCCAAGGATCCACTCGCCGGGGTGGCCAATCCCGCCTACACGAGAGCCGGCGACGAGACCCAACCACACCCGGACGAGTGGAGAGCGAGCACCACTGCCAGCAGCCCCGAAGAGCGGGACGCCGAGAAGACGATCCGGGACCGGATGACGTCCATGCTGGCTACGAAGGACATGGACTTCATGAAGCCGACCATTACGTTCAACCAGCGGGCACAGACCATGATAGTGACCGGTGGCCCCGTCCCGCAGTTGCCCGAGAACTACCAAGAGGTGTTTCGCAGGGCCGGTGAGATGGCGGCCTGCTCCGCCCTCGCGCATCGTCTCAAGAATGATCCGGCCACCTGGTCCTACGGCCGCTTCGCCATCTACTGGAAGACATCCGATCTCGATGCAACGGCCCTCGGCTACGGGGAGGCCACTGACGGCTGCATCTCAGAGATAGCCGGCGAGTGGCACGGAGACGAGTCCGGCATGGCCACGGCCGAGATCCCCAGCAGCGACATGCCGGAGATCCGCGTCGCCGACGCCACGGTCAAGGCCATCGTCGCCACCTGGAACACCAACACCACCGAGACGAAAGACGACCCCATCACCCTCAACGACGGCATCAGCCTCGGCTTCGACCCCGTCGAACACGCAGCCTACGTCTGGACCGACGACCCCAACAGCCGATTCACCAGCCACGCCTCCCAGTCCAACCTCAGAGGCACGGTCGAAGAGGCCGTCTGCCGCAAGCTCACGCTCGAGTTCCACAGCAACAAGAGCTGGGAGTACACACGCTGGTCTGTCGCCGTCTACGACGCCTACACGGACTCTCGTCAGTTCATCGGCTCAGGTACCTGCACTCTGTGATCCTCTCGATGGCTGCGCCGACTACCGTCTATCGCCGACCTCCTTGCGGACGAAGCTAACGACTGCATCAAAATCACCCTGGCGATGCGCAGACGCGTATGTCCGGCACGCAACACTCACCACTGCAATCTCATCCAGCATGAGGCGCGACGCCACAGTCTTGGCGTAGTCATGGTGATCGGCTACGCCTGCAAGGACTTCGTCCAGGTCGATCGAGTACGGCACGTCGGCGAAATGGCTCTTGACTGCGGGGTGAGCAAATACTTCCTTCTCTGGAGGGTCGGTACCAGGTAGCGTCCGAACGCCGTCTGTGCCGTCGTGGGGCATGTCTCCATCGCTGAGTCCAACAGCGCGCACCTTCGCTTCGCGCAACAGCTTGACCGCCTTTGGAATCTCCTGGCCTCCTCCGATGGTGAGGAATGAACAGCCAGCGAGAAGGTCTGGGTCAGCGGTTCGGAAGATCTCGGTGGCGAGATGACGCGCGAACGCATCCTCCACGCAAACCGTGATACCGCCGGGGGTGCGACCTTCCCGCTGGAGGTGCGAGTCGATCTGATACGTGCTGAGCCCGTGCGTGGCTGTCACATCTCCTGTTGGCGTGCGTCGAAGGTAGGCGACTGAATCTCGGCCTAGCTGTCCGAGGATCGCGGAGCTGTGTGTAGTGATGATGATCTGGTGCCCACGCCTCAAGGCCACCTCGACGAAGTACTTGGCGAGGCGGACTTGAGCGTCGCCGTGCAAGGAGGTCTCGGGCTCCTCAAGGATGATGAGGCTCTTGGGCGGCGCCGTCTCCATAGTGTTCACCATGTAGAGCACTCGCCCTTCCCCGGTCCCCATGTGGTTCTCGGAGTAGCGTCGGCCGCCGCGCCCCGCCATCGCGAGCGTTGCCGTCTTCTGAGTGTTCAGCACTTCGGTGAAGCCCAGGTGCTCGTAGGGAACACTCAAGATCCGCCCGACGTGGCTGGCAGCCGTCGGGTCGAGCGGATTCGCCTTTCCCAGCTCCAGACTGGACCCGCCGTAGATGGACAGGTCTCGCTTCTCAACCTTCGGAATGAACTGGGTGAAGCCACGGTAATAGGTGGCCCGCTCGGGCTGCCGCTTGTAACCGGACCACTCCTTCACGGCCCTCGTCACAGTGACCTGTTGTACGCCCGACCCGCTGTCAGCAGCGTAGAGGTACTGCACCTGGGCACCAGTAGTGAAAGGTTCGGGATCTGCGACAGAAACAGGGAAGAAGTAGGCGACGTAGTAGCGGTTCCAAGGGTGGCTGGCCGGCTGACGAAACGCAGCTGCCGCGAGCTGCGCAACCGTGCTCTTCCCGGTGCCGTTCAGCCCCGAGATGGCCGTTACAGGGGACTTGAACTCCAGCGTCAGGTCCGCCACGCCGCGAAAGCCCTGGACTCTCATCCCCAACAGCATGGGACCGAACGTCGGGTAGCACGCCTTCTCAAACTTCGTGCCCAACCTTCGGACCTTGTCATCATGACTCATCAACACATCATCCCAAGCATGGCGAAGTTCTTTACTCACGAGGCCCAGGACAAGGCCGTCGCGCTGTCGAGGCATCCCTCCATTCGCCCAGTCAGACGCTGGCCCCGATCACGATGTCAGTGCGGAGCAAGGTCGAGTACGGCGAGGCAGAGTGGCCCCTCGTGGCCGGTGAAGGGGTTGTATACGACAGTGTCCGGTGACGCAGCTCCAAGAGCATGCGTAGCTGCTGCCGCATGCGCCTGCGGAAGGACGCCCGCTTGGCGCAGCACGACAGCGAACAGATATGTCCGCTGCAACAATTGCGCTGCCGGGTGCGCGTCGGAAATCGGGTCCCAGGAGGCTGCCATAATGGGGCTGTCCTCAGAAATACTCATGGGCGCACCAAGAGCGTCCTTGAAGGCATCAACGGCGTCCGTATCCACTCGCAGTCGCCGCAGCAACGGCTTGGCAAAAATGGGAAGATGGAGGTCCGACATACCCATACGGATTCGTGAGTGAGCGCGCACTGCAAGGGTCGGCAGATCTTTCGCTTCGGCTGCACCAAATGCGATAGCCAAGGTTTCACCCCAGACGCGGGGCTGGCGCGTTTCAGGGTCTTCCCCGAACCACGATTCAAGGTCTCGGTATGCGGCAACGGACAGGGCGTCAGTTGGAAAGAGTTGGGTGTAGACGGCTAGATGGCCGCTCGCATCGATGAATCGTGGCCGGGCATCGATGGACTCCCCAACGAGAATACGTTTGAGTACCTCGTCGGATACATTCCAGCTGCTTCGATCGAGGATGGAGTCGAGGACTGGATCCTGCCCGTGATGCGTCGCTCGGCCGAGCTTCGTCACGAGCGCGCGGAGGACTTCTTCATCCCCCTGTTCTCCTCCTTGGCCCACAAGAGGAAGCGCCCATCTCCGCGCAGTGTGACGTCATTGCCAGCCTCTCGACGGAGCATCTCAGCGATGTCGGGATGTCGGGATGCGACGGTTGCGAGCGCTGACATGACATGGAGCCGCTGCTCACTGGCCGTTCGGGAACTGTCGGACCTCCCGTTCAGCCGCTCGAAGACCCCGTTACCGAAGTGAGCGCGCAAGTCTTCCCATTTTTCGGCGACGAGGTCGACAAGGATCTGGTCCACGTCACCGTTGTACAAGGTGCCGAGTTTGACTCCGGGCACACCTGACCTACCGATAGTTTCACTGATGCCGTCAATCAGTGTTAGGTCGCCTAGCAGGAGCATTCCGATCCACGCTAGCTGCCGACGCTCTTCGAGTTCAGGGCCGTAGGCACATAGGGCGCTCTTGACCTGATCGCGCGCCCATTCCATTTCGGGCGTAGACGCATCAGAATTGGAAAGGTCATTACGGGACTGCTGGTAACGCTTGACCGATTGAATTAGTCCGATGAAGACACTCCGGCGAATTTCGGTATCCGGTTCATCCTTCCATTCGCCCACAACGTCGATGAGGTCGGCTGCAGTGAGCGAGCTGCTCGAAAGTTCGAACGCGAGGACTTCACGGAGCTCCGGCTCGATATGCTTGAGCAAATTGAGAGTCTTGTCGACGATTCGAAGCGAGGCTTCTTCGGACCTGCCGCAGTATGCCCTGAGGATAGCGGCGGGAATGGAGTCCGGAATGCCAGCCGTAATGGGTCTCGTGTCGCGGATGAGATCCTCGGCAAACCTTTGGACAGCTGGCTGTTCGGGCCAGGCATTGATGACGACTGGGACGTGCCACATCAGCGGATGGGGCTTCACCGCCGCGCACAGTGCAGCCAGTTCGGCGGGATCGTAGCTGGCCAGCGTCTCTCGCGCGGCTTCAGCTGAAAGATCAGGCTCGCGGACGGCGTTCTCAAGCTGTCGCCAGGCTTCGGCTACGGCCTGAGCAACGACAACGCGCCGCTCTGACCAAGGATCTTCGTCAGTCTGCCGCAGCAGGGACACTAGGACGGCAAAGCCTTTCTGATGACCAAGCACGTCGACGGCGACGCCAGCAAATGGCGCGGCTTGGGCGAAGTCTCCGTGAAGCCGGCTGGCGAGGACCGCTTGGACGTGCTGATCGTCCGCGTATCGCTCGACCAACGTCCTGGCTGCGGCGTACGGGCGGGAGGCGTCAAGACCACGCAGCAACACCGTCCGGGCGTCAGCGGCTGACAGGGCGGTAGCGAGACCGGCCACCCCTTGAGCCATCGACTGCCGCAGCTCGGTTTCCACATAGGAGCTTAGAGCCTGAGCAAATGCGGCATCGGCACTCCAACTATCTGGGATCAGACCGACGTTGTACAAGATCAGGCCATGATTATCCGGGGTTTCGAGCTCTGTGATCACCCAGTCCTTGAATCGACGGTCGTAGGCGAAGGTATTACAGGCCAGCATCCACGCAAGGCTACGGTCCCCGCCATTTCGCCCGTTCGTTGTCAAGGTCTCCAGCGCGAAATCAGCTACTTCTGAATCACCCGTAGCAGCGATAGTAACGAGATCCACTACGGGCCAGGGACCGGAGAAGTGGTCCTCCCGGCGAAGCAAGGACAGCAGCCAGTCACGTTCCTCCGGTCGGAAGAGTGCGGTGTCACGTGAGGTGCTGCCCTGTTGCAACAGGTGTAGACCAACGAGCCTTAGCGACCTCGATGGCTGACGCCGCGCCCAGTCGATCCGCTGTGTGGTTTGGGGTGCGTCAGGCCAGCCGTTGCCAAGAGCGAGGATGGCAGCGGCCTGGATCGCCGAGGAAGGTCCGGTCTCGGCGAAGGCCAACAGTCGGCCCAACACGCGAGGCCGGCCACCGAATCGATGTGCGATGGCCATTGCAGCGTTGACCTTCACGTTGTCTTCTGGGTGTCGAATGCCCCACAGCAGGTACTCGAGTGCCACCTCGTCGGCGATGTCGAGATCACGCAGCGCCCACATGGTCGGCGAAGGGTCCGGGCGGGGCGCTGTGAGCCAACGCTTCATGATCGGCAGCAGTTGGGTGCGAGCTGCCTGGCCGACAAGCATGCCAGTGAGCTCAGTGATGAGGTTCGCTCGATGTCGCAGCGACGGATGAGTCTCCACGCGCTCCACAAGACTGCTGATGTAGTCGCTCCGCGCTCTCGGTGTGAGCCTGATACCTGCCGCGAGGGCCTCGGCGAGCAGCTCGTATCCGTCGACGTCCGCCCATCGTCGGCCATCCGTGTCGAGGGCCGCGGAAAGCAGCGACATGGTTGTCTGAGAGCTGAGCTGTGCAGTCAGCAGCGCCAGGAGCACATCCCGCCACGCCGGATCGTGCACGAGCCGCTGAATAGCCGCGATCTGCTCTTCCACAGGCAGCATCGCAAGGTACTGGCCGGCAAGGTGGTCGAGCACTACTCGGTGCAGGAAGCCGTAGAAACCAGCACCGTGCGACACGATGAGCCCGAACTCGTTCTCCGCCATGGCGAGAACTTCGTCCGCGATCCGGCGGGCGTCAGCCCGCTGATAGCCGAGAACGTCGTCGTCAGTCATCGACTCGATGATGAGCTCTCGCATCTCCCACTGCGTGACGGCGCCGGTGGGGTCCTTGACACGAAGGCGGTAGGCCACGGCGGCGAAAAGTGTCGTCGCCACGGAGGCGGCCAGGACAGCGCGTCGCGCATGGGATGCGCGCTTCCGCATCTGAGGGTGCTTTGCCACGAGCAGTTCGACAAGCCGAGCGTAGATCTCGAACCGCTGACGCGGCAGGGCCTCACCCTGCCACGTCGCAGCCAGCAGCGTAAGGAACAGTGGCGACCTAGAAAGCTCGGACAGTTCCGGGGCGGCCTCCACTTGATCAAGGAACGATTCGACACCGGCGCTCCACGTCGACGGGAATGCAGTTGCGGCTTCCCTCTGTGCGACGGATCGAAGGGTCCCGGCTGCGATTGTCCGGCGCTGCCGGTCCGTCAGCGGGGAGATCTCAGCCTGCGTCCAGTGAAGCTGCCAGTTGAGCCGGTCAACAGCGTAGGAGCGAGTAGAGAGGATCGCCGACGCCTCGGTATGTCCAAGAAAAGCCTCCAGGACGCCCAGGGCGCGTTCGGCTGCGTCGACATCGGTCCACTCGTCGACGCCGTCGATGAGCAGGAGCAAGCGGTCATCCCGCAGTGCGCGTTGGACCAGAGGCCAGAGCTGGGGGGCGCTCTGCGAGGCTAGCCAGGCTTCGACCGCCGAGATGAACGAGTTCTCCGTCGATTCTTCGAGGTGGCGACACAGGTACCCGAACGGCAGCCAAATCGGGAGGTCGCCCGCGTGCTCCCGCTGCAGGGTGATCGACTGCGGTTGGGGCGAGAGCAGATCCGTTGCCATGAAGCGTAGAAGACTGGACTTTCCCACTCCCGGACGGCCAACAAGCAACCGGTACGTACCGCTGGCCAGCCACTCGTCGGCCGCAATGGTCCCAGCGTTGGTCGGCGCTGCGGGGCTACTGCGCTTGAGAAGGTTGCGTGCTGACCTGAAAGACTGTCGGCGAGTGCCCAAACGCGAGGCGATGTAGGCGTGACTGTCGGCCGACTCTCGCTCAGGTCGCCGCTCGTCAGTGCCCGACTCGGACTGTTCAATATCGCTGAGGTCGGCCCGCTGGTGGTTGGGATCGACATCCAGGATGACGAACTCGCCATCGGACCCCGCCGTCTCAGCCGGGTGAGCCCCGCCTTGAGCGGAGAAGACAGCGCGGTAGAGATGCCGAAGTCCCGAGCGCAGTTCTCTGCTGTCCTGGCGAGGCAGGTTGTCGGCAAGGGCATGGGCTGCGCCTGGTCCGCAGAAGCGCTCGACCCAAGGTCGACCGAAGAAGTCGTCGACAATACGAGGGTGCCCTTTGAGTAGCCTCGAGACTTCCTGCACACCCCACGGAGCAAAGGTGATCTTCAGCTTTGCCAGCCGTTCGGTTTGCTGACGGATCGCAGCGTCCAGCTTGGCGTCCTGCAGGTCGAACGATGTGGCGAAGTAGAACGTCGCTGTCTTGTCCGCCCACTCCCCATCGAGCAGATCGTCGACAGCCTGCTTGATCTTGGCTGCGGTCAGCACCTTGATCCGCCGAGATTGCAGGGTGACGTAGTCCCGCCCGCCTGATTCGCCACGCGATAGGTCGAGCGGCAGCCGAGCGTAGGCGTCGATACCGGCTTGAGACTGGCCAGGAACTCCGAAGAGCTTGGCGAACTGGACCGGACGGACTGTATGTAGCAGCCTGAGGAAGAGGCGCTCGACGTCCGGCCACTCCAGTCCGCCGATAGGCAGCACCTGAGCCCTAGTGTTGATCGGCGGCGCCGGCAGCGAACCCATGGGAGCGGACCAGAGAAGCGCTGATGTACCGTCGCCCCCACCAGCGTTGTCCGCAAACGCCATTGGCTTCCTCCTCCGCTGCTCTCCACGACTGCGGCTGCCAGACTACGGCCCGATTACTCCGTAGCGAGGTGGATGAGCTAATGGTCGCGGCATCCGGCAGCCGAATCCGTGGCGAGCAAGTCGCCGGCGGGGCGGGGCTGGCCCTGGCATCCTTCCTGATCACCCTGTTCGGCAACGGCCGCACAAGGAATCGGCGGACACCTCGGCACTTGGCAATCACGAGCAGATCCCGAACCGCTAGTAGGCGTTCGCCTCCGCCCGCACAGGAGCCGCGTTCGCCTCCTTCGCCCTGCTCATCTTCCTCACCCTGCGCCGGGTGCACAACGAATGGGCCCGTGCTTACAGCCCGCGGCGGCGCCCGGCCCATCGGCGGATCGCCCGTCAGCGAGCCTCCGCAGCAGCCAGTCCTGGAAGGGACCGAGCACACTCAGTGCGAGGAACGTGAAGCCTGACTGCCTACTTGAGCCAGGGCTCGTGACTCCGAAACTCCTCCAGGAAGATCGGCGCGGCGAGCCCGCCGTGGCCGCCACGTTCATCAAGCCGAGCGGGAATGGGAACATGCTGCCGGAGATCGGTGTAGTACGCACTGGTCCCCAAGCCTGGTCCCCATACTCCCGCCGAGAGACGGACGCGGGCTGCGTCCGCTCGGCCCTCTACACGGAGCGAGTGGAGGGTCCGGGCCGGGATGCAACGGCATGCAGCTCCCCTGAGACGGTCCGAATGCCGTAGGCCATGAGAGGGCAGACGGCGCTCACCTCGCGGCCGCCCTGCCAGATTCCGGCCTCCGGCGTTCGAAAAGGGATGACGGACACGTCCTGAGCCGCGAACGGCGCCAACTCGAGGTAGCGCATGCCTCCGGTGCCGCATAGGTATCCGCGCGCACCAGTGGCTGCGGCCAGGTCGGCGAGGCGGTGCGACCGCTCAGTCCGAGCGGGGAGCCGGCTGCTGTGCAGGATTCGGCCCTTCCACCCCAGGAGGCGGAGCAGGATCCGAGTGGACTCTTCGGCTACATCGGCCGTCCGGCCGGCCCGCCTGAACTGGAGCAGTACGGACTCCAACTCGTGGCGGAAGAGCGGCCAGTCAGTGCAGTCCCCGTACTGCTGCGCGAGCAGGAGCATGACCCGCCGACGGGACCGCTCCGGGTCGGCCAGCACGGCTTCCCTCACCAGGGCCGACCGGCCGCGAGGGAGGTGAGTGGGGAGCGAGAGCCACTGACGCTGTGCGAGGTCGGACCTGCTGCCCAGGCGAGCGCGGTGCTGGTAGTCGCGGCGGGCGAACTGGACGTCGTCCAGGACGATCCAGTAGTCCGCCGCGAAGATTTTGGCGAGAGTGCTCAGCCGGGGGAAGAAGTTGGGCTGGTGAATCGCGCACAGCCCGCCCGGTGGGGGTTTCTCAAGCGCCGATGAGTCGGCTGGTGAAGCCGGCGTGGACGAGGGACTCGTACGCGGCATGTACGTCCTCCGGGACATGCTGCTCGATCGCGAAACCGAGCGTCGGGTACTCGATGATGCGCTGGAGGTCGCCGACGAGCATGTCGATGACGAGCTTCTCGTCGCCGATGCTCTTGAGGTAGTCGTCGAATTCCATGGGCTCCGAGGCGCAGGTCAGCTCGACCTCGGGCCAGAGCTTGCGGGCCGTGGCGTAGGAGCGGCGCTCCATGTACGGCTTGGAGACGAGGAGCACGGACTTCGGGTGGATGCCAGCGGAGGCGAGCATCGTTCGGGAGAAGTCGATGTTCTGGCCGGTGTTGCCGGCGTTCGGCTCCACCAGAATCGCGTTGTCCGGGACACCGAGCGTCAGGGCGTGCTCGCGGAAGTGGACGGCTTCTCCGCGGGGGAAGACCTTGGCGGTGGTGGGGCTGTTGCCGCCGGTGAACACCACGGTGGGGAAGAGGCCGGCGCGGTAGAGCTCAGCTGTGAAGGCGGCGACGCCGAGGTCGTGGCTCCCGAGGCCGATCGCGACGTCGACGGGGCGAACGTCGTGTCGCATCTGGTGGAAGTCCCAGACCAGTTTGGCGTTGTGGATCTGCTCTTCGTTGATGGCCGGCTGGTTGTCGGTCACGCGCTCGTCTCCCTGATCACCGTCGTGTGGGGCTGGATGCCCCGTCGGCCGTCCTCCGGATGTCCGTGATGCTACGTAGCTGGTGGGTGAGCCCGTACTGGGCCGCCCGCTTGGCGGCGTCATCGAGGACGTGTAACCCATCATCCAGGGTGGCCGGGTCCGATAGCAGGATGTGGCCGTACGCGGTGTCCAGACGTACCCGCTGCATGGGGGATTCCGTCACGCCCGTGCTGCGGGCGACGTCGATGAGCCGCAGCGCGGCGTCGAGGTTGCCTGCCCCACGGTGGGCGAGTGCGAGCTTCTGCTGGGCGACCGACCAATCCTCCTGCTCGGAGAGGTCTTCGAACTCGCGGATCGCCGTTTCCATCACGCGGGCCGCGTAGTCGTGGTGCCCGTCCTTGCTCAGCGCCGTTCCCACCCACAGACGGGCACGGGCCCGGTCGCGAGCTGCGAGGCGTTCGTCGCCGACGAGGTCCTCATACTGACGAGCCGCAGGCTCCAGATCGCCGGCCATCTCGGTGACGACCGCGAGCGAGAGGTCGAGCTGCGCCACCCGGCGTGGAATCTGCAGTTGTGTGTAGAGCGAGCGGGCACCGGCATACGAGCGCTGGGCCGAGAGCGGCCCGACGACGGCGCCTTGGTCCCGTTTCAGATCGCCCTGGAGAGCAGAAGCCCGGGCCAGGAGGTACAAGCCGCGTTCATCCAGGTCTGACGTGCTGTAGCGAGACGTCCACCGGTGAAGCAGGTCCGTGGCGAAAGTGAAGTTCTGGTGCGACAGAGCGACGACGGTGCGCTCGATGTCCTCGGACCACGACTCGTACTCCCATGCCCGCGGGCGGGGAATGGTGACTCGCGCGACGCTCGCGGCGGGGGCGCTTCCCTCGCCGAGTTTCGCGAGCTCCGTCTCGAATCGGACATGAGTCGTGGCATCCGCCTGGGCCAGCGCAGTGTCGAGGATGGCCTGGCTCTCCGTGTTGGGGCGCCGCGTAGCCCGGTGCTTCTCCCAGTTGCTGATCGTGTTGACCGCAACGCCCAGGTGCTCGGAGTAGGCGCGCACGCTCAACCGGAGGGCTTTGCGGAGGGCAAGCGCCTCCAGCCCGGTCCATTCGTGAACCGTCGCCACTTGCCTCTCCCTTCCGTTGCCATCGAAGCACGCGGGCCACGGCGGGAGGGGCAGTTGTGGGACAGAAGTGGGACAAGCGTGGATTCCCCGATCGCCGCGTCACGGCCAGGCTCGGAGTGTCACTTCAGCCGAGCCCGATGGAAGGTCATGATCATGGAACTCCTCACGGAGCAGCGGAACGTCACGGGGCCGCTCGTGTTCGGATTCCTCCGGCTCGTGGGAGTACCCGCCCGCCGACAGAAGGCACTGGCGACGACGATCAGCGACTACTGCCGTCGGCACGAACTGACGCTGGCCGCCGTGTACATGGAGCGTTGCCCTTCGACATCCTCGGCCTTCGTCGGGATGCTCGACGCACTCGTGGTCACGCGGCCGTACGGCATCGTGATCCCCGCGCCTTCCCATCTGGGGCCCAGGGACATAGCGGCTGACCGTCGGAGTCGACTCGCCGCCGCGGGAGCGCAGATCCTCCTCGTCCGGGGCGGTCAGTCCACGGCGACGAGCGGTTCCGCGCCAGCACCAGCCGCAGGGGGTGCCGCGTCGTGAACGCCTCCCAGAACGGGCTCGTGCCGGCACCGACCGCTATGAAGACCCGGCTGGCCAGAGCAGGCGTCCGGCCGGGCTCCGGTACCTCGTTAGCGTTCAGCGGCGTCCTGCCAGTAGTCCGTCAACATCTCGCCGGGCCACGAAGGCTGTGTGACGGGGCCGCGCGGGAGGAACTCCTTGAAGACCGCCACCAGGTCGATCACGAGCGTGCCCTCGTCCGCGTCCAGATCGGTGACGTGCAGGTCTCGTCCGTCCACGCGGAGCAGCCGCGGGAACGAGACGCCGAGCCTCGCTGGGCGCCGGTGATTGTGGTGCACGAAGGTGCCTGTCGCCGGCCACGCCGGGTTGTCGCGTGGGCTGCGAGCATGCAGCGCGACGTCCTCGGGCGAGCCCAGGTTGAAGAACCAGGTGACCTGGAGATGCGAGAACTCCTCGATCCCCTGCAGCGTCTCCACCGGGAACTCTGGACGGAGTCGGATGATCGACTCCACTCCCCCCTTGAAGTCGTCGAGTTTCCCGGTGTGACCTCCGACCACGTCGGCGATCACCGGAACCTCGATGGACCCTGTGGACACGGACTCCCTCTTCTCGGCTCGCAGCAGGGCGATTCGGGCACTCGTACGATGCCTCGGTTCGCCGCGATGACGCCGTCAGGCTACTCGTTCGAGTACGGCCTTGGCGCGCTCGTCGATCTCCGTCACGGCACTGATTCCGCGGTGACGGAAGGGGGAGAGCACCCGGCGCATGTTCACAGCGGCATCGCGGGCCCGACCCGACTGAACCCCTTCCATGGCGTCCAGGGCCTGTGCCCACGTGGTGCAGGCGGCTTCGACATTGCCCTTTCGGGCCTGCACCGTTCCCATGTAGCCCAGCGTCACGGCGTGGGTTCGGCTGAAGGTGTCCGCCTTCCTGGTCAGGACGCTGTTGTCGAACTCCCTGAGCGCCCCTTCGAGGTCGCCCAGCGTCCACAGAGTGCGGGCGGTCTCGTGGGCCAAGGAAGCTCGCTGGAAGAACCAGACCCGATGCGGGTCTCCGTCACCGGGTGCCGCAGCAGCGAGGTCGTCCTCAGCCCGGAGGAGCGCGGCGATCGCTTCTTGCCTCTGCCCGTTCGCGGCCAGGCTTCGGGCCTGCACCACGCAGAGCAGAGCCCGCTCGCGGGGCGTTGCCAGGGTGTACCGCTTGCGTTCCACGGAAGCGGTGGCGAGGTCCACGGCCGCTCGCGGGTGTCCGAGGTCCGTCGCCTGGTGCGCCATCGCTCTCAGGATGTGTCCCGCCAGCGGGGCGTCGTCAGCTTCGGCCGCCAGCTTGAGCGCCAGGCTGAAGTAGCGTCGTGCGGCCTCGTGGTGGGAGGCGTCGAAGCTCATCCAGCCGGCGACGTACACCGCCTCGGAGGCGGCGGCGAGGAGGTCGCGACGCGTCTCCTCGCTGGTGAAGGCCCCGCCGACGTACCTCGCAACGTCGTCCACGAGGTACTGGTGAAGAGCCGTACGGCCGTCCATCCCTCCGTGTCGCTGGTCCCGCCGGGAGAAGAACTCCGTCATCTCATGGACGTTGCCGACCTCGGCGAGCCCGACTCTGCGACCCGTGGCGCTGTGGCGAGACCTGGCCCGCTGAGGGGCCTCGTCCCACCATTGCTGCCCGGGCAGGGCCAGCCCGCCTACGGAGTAGGCAGCGCCTGCGAGCAGTTGGCGGCGTTCCAGGTCCACGTCGCTCCTCCCAAGGTCCACCAGCGAGCTCAGCGTATCCACGTGCCATTCGGATGCCTGTGCCGTGCTCTCGCCGGGCGTCGAAAGTCCGATCTCGGCTGGCGTGACGGGGCGTTGAAGTCGCCGGGACAGCGTCTCGCACAAGATAGCGGGCGCTCTGCCCGAAGGGTGCGTCCCTGCCACCCACATGGCGATGTGCGAACGGCTCGTTCCGAGGAGTTCCCGCGCTCCGACCTCGGCCGCCACCCTCACGAAGGCGGCCGCGACCTTGGGCTGCGACCAGCCCGTTTCCGCGATCGCGTCGGCCAGCTTCACGTTCCGCTCGCGCGCCATCGTCTACCTCGGTTCACCAAAACGATCTTTGACGGGTTTGACGGCCTCCGACACCGTCCGGAGATACCGCCTCCACGGGATTCACGGTTCGCTCGTGGTCAACGAAACCACCAACTGCCGCTGCCCGAGAGGAAACCGGTGATTCCCAGCCACTCGACGCGTGTCGATGCCAGGACCGCTCCGGGCAGCCTCGGTTCCCGCTGCTTCGCATCCGAGGAAACGAGCGCCGGCCACCTTCCTGCGGCTGCCGTGCTCGTCGAGAACTTCCGCCATTTCGACACCTCCGACACCACCGCCGGTCGAGTCCTTCGCGGACTTCAGCACGAGCTGTGAGAAGGCGAGCATGGAGCCCATCGAGAGCCTCGGAAGCGTCATCAACGCCCCCGAGCATCAGCAGAGTTTGACCCTGCTCGCCAATGACCGGGCACCGGGCAGGGCCCGATCGTTCACCCGCCAGACGCTGACGGCGTGGGGTGTCGAGGACCTCATGGACGACGCCGTGCTGATCGTCAGCGAACTCACCACCAACGCCGAGCGCCACGGTCGAGCTCCGGCAGAGAACGCCAAGGTTCGGCCGGGCGTGGAGGGTGAGCGGGCCGATGAGATCACGCTGACTCTTGCCGTCCAGGCCGGCGTCGTGGGGATCGAGGTGGAGGACAACTCCCCGGAGTCCCCGGTCCCGAGGCTTGCCTCCCTCTACGCGACCAGTGGCCGCGGCCTGTGCCTGGTTGCCGCGACGGCCGCCGCCTGGACCGCCTGTCCCAAGGACGACGGCAGCGGTAAGCGGGTGATCGCCTTCGTGCGGCGCCACGAGGCCACCGTCTCTCACTGACCCACTCCCCTGGAGATCTTCGTCATGCCATCACGGCCTACGCCCCCGACCTCACGCCACGCCAGCAGGAGGTGGTCGAACCCCGGCTCCGAAGCACCGCGCGTGCTGCTGCTCGACCTGGACGGTGGGCTCGTCGACACGCGCCCCGTCATGGAGAGCGCCTGGCGCAGTGTCCAGGAAGCTCACGGCCTCGACGTGCCCCTCGAGGCGTACGAGCGCCACCTGGGCCGGCCCTTCGGCGACATCATGGAGCAGCTCGGACTCGCGGACGCCGAGCTGATTCACCGGACGTACGCAGAGGCTTCCACGGCCGCCTCTCACCTCGCCCGGCAGTTCGAGGGCGTCGCGGAGGTTCTCCACTCCTTCGCCACCGCGGGCTGGCTGCTCGGGATCGTCACGTCCAAGCCCTTGGACCGCGCGGCCCCGCTCTTGGCCCAGCTCGGCGTCCCGTTCGCCACCGTGCGGACGCCGAATGGGGTCGGCCGCGGCAAGCCGGCGCCGGATCCGATCCTGCTCGCTCTGATCGACCTCGGCGCCGACCCGGCTGACGCGATGTACGTGGGCGACATGGCGGTCGACCAGGAAGCTGCCCACCGCGCCGGTGTCGCGTTCGTGCACGCGGGCTGGGGCTACGGCCGTCCGAGCACCCCCACCCCCGAGGTCGCCGACTCCCCGGAGGACCTTCGGCGGTTCCTCGCAACCGCCGGCAACAGGGCCCCGTTCCTCGAAGGGAGCCTGCTGTGAAGACTCCTGGAGGGAGCGCTCTCGGCATCGTCCACACCGAGTTCCGTGGCCGGCCGCTCTGGGCGCTGGTCGGCGAGGGTGCCCTCGAAAGCATGCGGGCCGATGGGATCACCACGGGTGATCTGGAGGCCCTGCCGCTCGACGCGCACCGCGTGGAGACACTGGTCGACCACGTGATGACGGAGCTTGAGGCGTACGGCGCCGACCTCGCGAGTACACCAGGCGGTGCTGGATGGTTGTACGCGCAGCACGTGCCGACGCGGCGCCTGGTGACACAGCTCGTACGCAAGCTGCTGGCTCTCAGCACCTGGGAGCCCTTCGCGAAGGCACCGGGACCGCTGGGGCTGGCGCCGTACGAGGGCTTCGTCGGATTACGGTCGAACAGCTCCCGGGAGTACCGGTCCTACACCGTCACATGGTCCGGCGTCGCCTACGTACTGGGAGCCGCAGCGCCGTACAACCCGCTGCGTTCCGCGCAGTTACGCGGCCTTCCTCCTGTCTCGTTGGCCACTGCGGCGCCGAGTCCACCTCCTTCGGAACTTCCGCAGACCGACGTCGTCGCGTTGTCGTGGTCCTCCCGTCACGCCGGCACCCTGCTCCCCGTCCTCGACGAGCTGGCACACGCCGGCCGGACGAGTCTCGTGATCGACCTGGCCACCGATCCGGCGGACCGATGCCCGGTCCCCGAAGCCGAGGGCGTGAGCCTCTGCTCGCCCCCGGCCGCACTCCTCAACGTCTCCGGCAACGTGGACCAGCTCCGCCTGCCGGACGAAGATCACGTCGTCCGGGTGGAGGAGCACAGCGTTCACCTGGCGCGACTAGTGCGGCTCGTGTCGGTAGTCCTGGAGACGAGCGGGGGATGCACCCAGCCGTCATGGCGGTCGGTCATCCGAACGGAAACGTGGTTGGACGGGGTCCTCTCCACGGTCCAGCCGCACACGATGCTGGTCAGCAACGACACCAGCCCCCTGGGCGCACTCGCCGTGCACACCGCAGGCCGCCACGGCATCAACACAGTCCACGTCCAGCACGGCGCGTGGACAGCGGAGTCGGTCGCGTGGCCGGCACTGCACAGCCGCGACATCGTCGTCATGGGCCAGCGGGATGTCCCCCTCGCGAAAGCCTGGGCACGCCATCCGCATGCCGAGGTCCACGTCCTCGGACAGCCCCGCTTCGACGCGCTCGCCGGACTCGACCGCGAGGCGCACCGGCGCTACCTGGAGCACCTGCTGGCCTCTGGCACACGCAAGAGCCCCACTCACATCGCGGTGTGGGCCTGCCAGCCCTTCGGCCCCGCTCGGCTCGCGGCCCAGGCCGACCTTCTCCTGGACGGGCTGTGGAGGGCCGATGGCGATTGGGGGCTCGTCATCGCCCCGCATCCCGCGCAGAGCGTCGACGTCTTCGCCTCGCTCCTCCGGCGGGACGGCAAGCCTCTCGTGGCCTTGGCCGATCCGAGGGTCGGCGCACGGAGCCTTCTCGCCGCCGCCGACGCCTTGGCGAGCGCCTATTCGACGTGCGGCATCGAGGCCGCCCTGCTCGACGTGCCGGTCCTCGAAATCGGCTCGCCCGGCGAACGCACGCTCGGACTCGCGGAGCACGGTCTCGCGAGGCGCTGCAGCAGCTCCGCCGACGTCGCCGAGGCACTTTCCGAAATCCCTGATCCTCACCATCCGGCCGCTCAGACGGCGAAGGACGGTGTGTGCCGGTGGCGCGGCGACAGCGCCGCTCAGGTCGCACGGCTCGTCCTGCGCCGCGCCGGCCACGCCATGCGCCACACCCCTGTCCGCGACGAGGCCCACGGCACCCATTCCGGTCTGCCGCAGAGCGAAGGAGTTCATGCCCGATGACACACCTGACCGCCGACAGCATCGCCGAGCTCTTCGTCGGTGCCGTCGCCCTGGCCAAGTCCGGCGATCAAATCAGCCCCCGGGGCATGGCGACCCGCGAGGTGCTCGACGTCCACATGCGCCTGACGCAGCCGCGGGCCCGCCTGTTGTACGCGCCGCCGGCGCGCGTCATCAACCCCGCGTTCGCGGTGGCGGAGACCGTGTGGCACCTCTCCGGTTCGGATGCCCCGTGGATCTTCGACTACAACTCGCGCCTGCGGCAGTACGCCGACGACGGTGTCCTGCGCGGCGCGTACGGGCCGCGGATGCGGAGATGGGCGGGCACGGTCGACCAGCTGCGCCGCGTCGTCGAGATCCTCAAGGAGGACCCCGACTCCCGCCGGGCCCTGATCCAGCTCTACGACCCGGCCCAGGACGCCGCCGGCCACAAGGACGTGCCCTGCACTCTCGGCTTCCGCTTCTACCTGCGCGCCGGCCGCCTGCACATGTCGACCACGATGCGGGGTCAGGACGTGTGGATCGGCATGCCGTACGACCTGTTCTTCTACACCACGCTGCACGAGCTGGTCGCCGGCTGGCTCGGCGCCGAGCTGGGCGAGTTCCACCACCACGTCGGCTCCCTGCATATCTACGAGAACCACCTCGACCAGGCCGACGGACTGGCCTCGGTCACCGCGAGCGCGATGATGCCGGACCTCACCACGCCGTGGGACGGCTTCGACGGCCTCCTCGACCAGGTCCGGGCCCGGGACGTGACCGGCCACCCGGGCTGGGACACGATGGCCGAGCGCTGCGCAGCTATCGGCTCTGGAAGGACAGCCGCCGTGACGACGCGGGACGGCTGGCCAACAAGATCGAGGGACCTCTCGGTCAGGCGCTCGCCGCTTGGTACGGCGAGCTGAGCCGCCGGACCGGGACTTCCCCGGCGCGTGAGAAGGCAGGGACGAGGTGATGGCCGCCGTCACCCGTGTGCCCTCAGTGATCCTCGGGCTGTGCTCGTACACGCACGACTCCTCCGCCGCTCTGCTGGTGGACGGGAAGCTGATCGGCTTCGTCGAGGAGGAGCGGCTCTCCCAGCAGAAGCACACCAAGGAGTACCCGCGCCACGCCGTCGAGTGGCTGCTGAGCGAGGCCGGGCTCTCCGCCGCCGACGTGGACGCCATCGCGTACAACTTCCAGCCCGCCCGCTACCTCGTCGAGTCCCCGGCAGCGCTGCGCCTGGCACTGTCCGCAACGACGCGCGACCGCGCGCTTCCGCGGGCTCGCGGCTTCGCCAAGGTGGCCATGCGCACCCAGCTGCGCACGCGCACCCTCGGACGGCGGTTCCCCGCCGCCCGCGTCTCGCCCGTCCTGCATCACCAAGCCCACCAGCTGGCGGCCTTCGCTGCGTCTGGGTGGGATGAGTCCGCTGTCCTCGTCGTGGACAGCCTCGGCG
Source organism: Streptomyces sp. CB02980 (assembly GCF_014451325.2). Taxonomy (GTDB): domain Bacteria; phylum Actinomycetota; class Actinomycetes; order Streptomycetales; family Streptomycetaceae; genus Streptomyces. The sequence continues at coordinate 691,276 of NZ_JACSCH020000002.1, forward strand.
AGCGGCAGACCACGACCATCGCGCGCGGGCTCGACGCGCTCCGCCCTTCCACTCGCACTGTAGAAGCGATCAACGATCCCGCCTCACTGGGGTACGTGTACGGCGCGGTCACCGAGCATCTGGGGTGGCGCCGCGGTGACGAGGAGGGCACCGTCATGGCGCTCGCTGCCCTCGGCGATCCCGAGCGATTCCGGCACCTCTTCGCGTCGGCCGTCCGCACCACGCCGACCGGCTTCCTCCTGGACCCGGCCTACTTCCCCGCGCGAGTGCTGACGTCCGACTACCCGAGGACGTCCCGTCGTTTCGTCGACGAGACCTGCCCCGAACGTCACCCGAGCGAGCCGCTCCTGGACGTCCACCGGGACCTGGCTGCGGCCCTCCAGGAGCGCACCGAGCAGGTGATGGTGCACATGGCCCGCCGGGCGCGGATGATCACCGGATCGCGCCGTCTGTGCGTTGGTGGCGGAGTGGCCACGAACTGCGTGAGCATCGGCCGGATCATCGAAGCCGGTGTCTTCGACGAGGTCTTCGTCCCGCCGGCCCCCGGCGACGCCGGGACCGCGATCGGGGCCGCCATCGCCGTGCACACCGACAGCCGGAGCCGACGGCCGGTGTCCGGTGTCGCCCGGGCCTGCTACCTCGGCCCGTCGTACCAGTACCAGGCCCTCGACCTCACGCCCTGGCCCGGGCTTCAGCAGAAGACGCTGGGTGTCGAGACCGCCGAGTTCCTCGCCGACCAGCTCGCCCACGGCACGATCGTCGGACTCTTCCAGGGCCGAGTGGAGGCCGGGCCCCGAGCACTGGGAAACCGCTCGATCCTCGCTTCTCCGCTGGAGCCCGGGGTCGTTGAGCGGCTCAACGCGACCGTCAAGTTCCGGGAGCCGTTCCGCCCCTTCGCCCCCATGGTCCTGGCCGAGCGCGCCGCCGAGTTCTTCACCCTGGGCCAGGAGGCGCCGTACATGTCGATGGCGTCCGGCGTGACCGACAAGGCGCGCGAACGCGTGCCAGCCATCGTCCACGCCAACGGCACCTCACGCCTCCAGACCGTCACCCGGTCTCAGAACCCGTTCATGCACGACGTGCTGAGCGCCTTCGCCCGCCGCACCGGGGTGCCCTTGCTGATCAACACCTCGCTCAACGTCAAGGGCAAGCCGATCTGCGGGACGCCGGCCATGGCCCTGGACTGCCTGGCCAACTCCGGGCTGGACGCCCTCCTGCTCGAAGGGTGGTGGATCACCAAGTGAAGATCGGATACAGCTTCTGGGGCTTCCTCGGCAACGGGATCACCGACACACCGGACGGGGGCCGCAGCCACCGCCGCCCTCTGATCGACGCCCTCCTCGACCGCGGGCACGAGATCGTCTTCCTGCAGGCCAACCGCGACCTGCTCGAAGCCGGCGACGACCTCGGCGGCGCCTACGCCTTCGACAGCGCCCGGCCGGACATCGACGTCCTGTTCCTGGAGTGGCGCTGGGCCGTCGACGGCCGCAACACCACCGCGTGCGACGCCGAGGACCACACCTGCGACCTGCATCGCCAGGCCGAGCTCATCATGCGGTACACCGTGCGTCGCGGGACTCCGACCGTGATCTGGGACAAGGACCGCAAGCTCCGACCCGAAAGCATGTGGCGCCATTCCCCGCGTACCGCGGTATGCGAGGCGGCCCTCGAACCGACGCCAGGCGCACACCGTCTACTCTTCCCGGTCGAGGACCGCCTCCTTGAGCAGGCGGATCCGGCCGCACTGGCCGCGAAGCGCCAGGACATCGTGCTCGGGTACGTGGGCAACCAGTACGACCGGGACCAGCACTTTGACCGCTTCTTCTCCCCCGCCGCCGCGCGCTTTGATCACCTGGTCGCCGGCAAATGGTCGAGGACGAGCCGCTGGCCGCACATCCGCTTCCTCGGCAGGATCCCCTTCGAGGCAGCCCACGGCGTCTACGGCAGATCCTTGACCACGGTGCTCATGCTGCCCGAGCGATACGCCGCGGTCGGGCAGATGACGCAGCGCATCTTCGAGGCGGGCCACCCTCGGCCCCGCCTCCCGCCGGCCGGCGCGAGTGACCTCGGAGACTCACCTTGCGCACCATCACCTCCCACGAAGCACCCACGACCCCCTTGCGCGGGATCGCCGACACCAGCTGGCACACGCGCGGCGTGTGTCACGGCATGGACCCCGACGACGCCGACGCCACCTTCTTCCCGCTGCCCCGGGACCGCGAGGCCATCGACGAGGCCAAGACCCTGTGCGCCCAGTGCCCAGTGGTGCGCGACTGCTTCAACTACGCCCTCGAGAACAGCCTCAAGGAAGGCATCTGGGGCGGCCTGACCGAGTCGGAGCGCCGCCCCTGGCACGACGGCCTGCATCAGCGGATCGACTACAGCCGCGTGATCGCCGTCTTCAACGGCCGCGACGTTCACCTCACTGCCGCCGAGCGCCACGTCGTCGTCAATCACGCCTACGCCCGAGGCTGGCGCGCAGACCGCCTTGCCGTGGCCCTGCAGGTCAGCCACCAGCATGCCCGCGACCTACTGACTCAGGCCGCCAACGCCGTTGCCGACCGCGACCGCTACCACGGAGTGCCGAAGTCGCGGAAGAAGCGAACGACGCGCAAGCCCGAGAGCAGCTCACCCGCGACCGTCAAGCCGGTGTCCCGCCCGGCCCGCACCGCCTCCCTGACCACCTCGCTCGGAAAGGCCGCATGAGCCCCAACCTGTCCTTCGGCGCCATCCCCGACCTGCCCCTTCTCCTCGCGATCGGCGTTCCCGGTGCCGCTGCCCTCGCTCTGGCAGGCTGGAGGATGCGGCGCCGGGGCTCCATGCGCCGGATCCGACGGGCCGGCAGTCCATCGGTGAAGGTCGCGGCCGTAGCGGCCCTCGGCTGCACCGCCTACAGCGCGGATACGAGCTGGCGGTTCGCCGCCGACTACCTCGACATGGCCGGCACCGCCGAACGCGCTGGCATGTTCGCCGCCGCCGAACTCGCTCTGTTCGCAACTGCCCTGATGGCCCGGCAGAATCTAGCTGCCCAGGGAGCGCCCGGTCTTCCGGGCACCCTGGTCTGGGTCATCACCGGGGTCCAGGTGATTCCCGCGTACGCCGAGAGCGGGCCCGTGGGCGGCACCGTCCGGGCCTTCGTCGGCCCGATCATGGCCGCGATGCTCTGGCACCTCGCCATGGGCATCGAACTGCGCCTGCGCACGCCCGGCGCCGCTTCCCACAGTCTCGTCGCCAGCCTGGGACGAGAGGTGCGCGAGCGGCTGCTGTCTCGCCTCGGCATCGCGGCGCGAGACCGCGACGCTGCGCAGATCACCCGTGACCGAGCCACGGCCCGCGCGGTCACCCTCGCCGCCCGCCTCGCCGAGCTCACCCCCCAGCGGCAGCAGGGCTGGCACGGTCGGCGACTCGCACGGCGTCTGTCGAAGGCGATCGGCCGATCCGCAGTCGGCACCGATCCAGCACAGCGGGCCGAACTCCTCGATCAGCTCGCCGCGCGCCGGCACGCACTCACCCTCGCTACGGTCCCCCTCCCCTCCCCCTGGTCCCCGCCACACCACGGCCAGGTCGCCGGCGTCGAACGGATCGGGGACCGGGAACTGACCGACGCCGAAGCGGGGACCGACACCCGTGGGTACTCGGGACCGACGGGGACCGACAACCACCGGGACCGGGGACCGACGGGCGCCGAGCCGGGGACCAACAACCTCCGGGACCGGGGACCGTCCGACGCCGAGCCGGGGACCGACACCCACGGAGACCGGGGACCGAGCCTTGCCGAGCCGGGGACCGGCGCCCCCGCAGACCAGGGACCGACCGACCCCGAGTCGGGGACCGGCCCCGGGGACCGGGGACACAAGGTCCCCCGTCGGCGAAAGCCGACCACCAGGGCCAAGCCCACAGGCAGCAGCGTTGGCCGGGCACGCAGCCGCCCGGCCCAGCGCCCCTCACGCGAGCTGGAGGCGGCTGTCGAACAGCTCGTGAAGCAGGTTCAGCCTCACGTCCCCGCTCTGCTGGCACGGGACGGCAACGAAACCCTCACCCGAGTCCAGCTGCGCGAGATCCTCCGCCGCGAGGGCCTCCAGGGCGGCCGGAACGAACGACTCAGCCTCGTCCTCCAGCAACTGCGGAGCGAGGAGAGCAGCGCCACGACAAGGAGCACCACCCGATGAAGACCTGCCACCGCTTCGACGTCATCCGCAAGGGGTACGAGCGGGAGATCGGCTTCCTGAACGCCCACTCCCAGCGGTATGCCGGCAGGCCGTCTGCCAGGTCCAGTGCGCATCACGCGCTCTCGGCGAAAACCCGCATGGCCAGAGCCCTGAGCGGCCACGTCGAGCGTTGCCTCGAATGCGGTTGACCCAGCGAAACCGCAGCTCGCAGCCCCATCCCGATCCGGTGGCCCGGCGCCGCGCCGGGCCACCGCCCCACTTCAGGAGGCACCCATCGACGCACCCCACAGCCGCTCTTCCGCTGCGACGACGGCCGAGGCAAGCGCCTGGGCGGACGTGCTCATCCGCCGGCAACTCCTGCACGCCGCAGTCCAGGGCCCGACCGGCCAGTGGCTCGTCCAGCACGAGCCCGACGGTCCCGTCCTTGTCCTCGCGGGACCCGCCGACGTAGTCGAGCTGGCCGCCGCGATTCAGCACCGTATCCGCTCCACGAGGCACCGAATCCGATGACGCACCCGTACGAGAACGACAACACCGCAGATCCCGGTCCGATCCACAACTCGGTCTCGGGGCGAGCAAGTTATCCCCTTGGATACTCCGCCTTGAGCGGAGTATCCAAGGGTTCCCCCACCCCTCCGGGGCAGGGGAACGTCCGGCGCCGGGGGTCGCCTGACGAAGAGGCCGCGACCGAGGGCGGATCACGGCCAGGAGGACAGGTACGGGGCGCAGAGCATGCCGAGCCCGATCTCGTCCCGCCGACGAAACCCCGTACCCGTCGCCGCAAATACCAGCGCCGCCAGCGTCCCCACGTACGCAACACGCGATTCAGCGACGACGAGCTCGCCCGTGTGACCGCCGGCGCTGCCGCCGCCGGTCTGACCGTCGCCGGCTTCCTCGCCCGCGCCGCCCTCAGCGCCGCTCGCGACCTCGACCGAACCGCCAGCGCGGTCGCCGGAGAGCGAGAGGTCATCGCCGAGTTCTTCGCCGCCCGCCGCCATCTCGGCCACGTGGGCAACAACCTCAACCAGCTCACCCGCGCAATCAACGCCGGAGTGCACCCGCCGTCGCTCGACGCGGTCCTCATTGCCACCGAACGGGCCGTCCAGCGCATCCAGCACGCCACCGACCGGCTCCTCGCCCAGAACTAGGAACACACGCCAGGCATGATCCCCAGGATCCAGAAGCGCGGGCAGCGCACCCTCGGCCTCCTGTACTACCTGTACGGGCCGGGCAAGTACGAGGAGCACACCGACCCGCACCTGGTCGCGTCCTGGGACGGCAACGCCCCCGGCCCTGGGCGCCACGGCACCGCCACCCTCAAGCAACTCCAGCGGCTCCTGGACCAGCCTCTGGAGAACATCGATGCCTCCGAGCGACCGACGAAGCACGTGTGGCACCTGTCCGTCCGCAATGCGGCCGAGGACCGACTCCTCTCGGACGAGGAGTGGGGCGCCATCGCCCGCCGCATGGTCGCCGCCGCCGGAATCGACGACCCCGAACAGGGCGAGGCGGGATGCCGTTGGGCAGCGGTACGGCACGCCGACGACCACATCCACATCATCGCCACCCTCGTCCGGGAGGACGGCCACAAGCCCGACCTCAACAACGACGCGTCCCGCGTCCAGGCTGCCGCCCGAGCCGTGGAGGTAGAGCTGGGGCTGCGCCGCCTAAACAAGGGCGACGGCACCGCCGCGCAGCGGCCCACCAGCGCCGAACGCCACAAGGCGGAGCGTCAGGGGCGCGAGCGCACCGCGCGGGAGGAACTGCGCGAGACCGTGCGCCGAGCTGTCGCCGGCGCGACGAGCGAGGCCGAGTTCTTCGACCGGCTGGCCTCTGCCGGCCTGCTGATTCGCAAGCGAATGGCCCCGTCCGGGGATCTGCTCGGATACAAGGTCGCGCTCCCTGATGACCGTAACGCCGCAGGTGAGCCAGTGTTTTTCCCCGGTGCGCGGCTCGCACCGGACCTGTCTCTGCCCCGCGTCCGTGAGCGCTGGTCCGCCGGGCCTTTCGACCGCGAGCCCGCGAGCGCGGGGTCGCCAGCACATCCGGTGGCGAGCGGTCCGGCGTCGGCCCGCCGGCAAACAGCCTCGGCCGCCTGGCAGGCAGTGCTGATCGTTGAGAACGGAGACGACAGGGTCGTCGCCGCCCACATCGCGGCGGCCGGCGAAGTACTCGATGCGCTCGCCGAGACCTCCGCCGCACACACCCGCAGCGAACTGCGTGAAGCAGCCTTCGTGTTCGAGCGCGCCTCCCGCTCGCACGTCCGGGCCGAACGCGGGCACGACCTCGCCCTGCGGCAGGCCGCCCGCGAGCTCGTCCATAGCGGCCCTGCCCTCGGTCGCGGGGAAGACGGTGCGACCACGGCGATGGCCATCGACATGCTGTTCTTCCTGATCACCGCCGCCGCTCACTGGCACGCGAGGAAGAACCACGCCCAACAGGCCGCCGCCGCACATCAGGCCGCCGTGCACCTGCGAGCCGCGTACGAGGCCGCTGCCACCCAGCCCCTCGGCGCGCTCTACCAACGCGGTCGGCATCTCGCCCGTACCGTGCAACAGCGGCAGACGGCGTTGCTGCGCGAGGCGCTGCCACAACTGGCCGAGCAGATCCTCGCCGAGCCCGGCTGGTACGCGCTCGCGGCCACGCTCAGCGACGCCGAGGCCGCGGGCCACGACCCGGCCTCCTTGCTCGCCGAGGCCGCCGGGCGGCGGGAGCTGACGAGCGCGGATTCGGTCAGCGACGTGCTCGTGTGGCGGCTTCGCCGCTCCGCGGACCTGCCCGCCGACACCACCGACCAGGTGCCCGCCGGTCACGCCGAGGGGACGTTGACGCACCGTACGAAGGGATCGGAGCGCGGCCCGTCGGGAGCTCCGCGCCGCAAGAAATGACTATCGGCTCTGTGAATAGAACCTGGTCAGGGGCTTGTGGCACGGTCATGATGTATTGCACGACGAGACGAGGGAGGACCACGGGTGTTTCACCGGATACGCCGGCGCCGCACGGACCACAAGATCACCGCGCTACAGCGCAGGCGGGAATCGCGGCGTGGCTGGCCGTCCAAGTGCCGCCCGTCGACCCCTGCCAGCCGACTGCAGTCGACGTGGGGCTGGCCACCGGCCCGACGGCCACGGTGGACGACTTCCTACCGGCGGATCTCCGGGTGCCCAGCAACGATCAGCTCGAGGGTCGCATGATGCCCTGGCCTCAACCCCTCGTCATCGAGGATGAGATCGTCGCCTGCGCAGGGTGCGGGGAGTATCGGGACTGGCTCATCCTCTCCACTCGCGACGAGATCTGGCTGCGCTGCCGTGCCGGCCACCAGCAAGTCGAGCCTCGCCTCGACACCGCCTGGTACAACCGCGCCGCCGGACCTGCGGACGCGACGCACGCCACGTTCGAGGGCTGCCTGCGGCACCTCGGCCACTGACCCTTCTCCCTGCGACCCCACCGGGCCCGCTGGCCCGCACTGTCCGACCTGTCACCGACAACACAGGGGTCCCCATGCGCGTTCGCGTCGTCTCCATCCTCAGCCTCACGGCCGTCACTGCCCTCTCCGTACCCGCCTGCTCCACCGCCTCCCACAACCCCACGGCGTCTCCCTCCGCACCCGTCGCTCCCACCAGCGCGCGGGCCGGCGGCGAGGCACCTCTGCCGTCGGCAGCGCTGGAGCCGCTCCTGCTCGACGAAGACGACCTCGGCAGCGACTACACCCGCAAGAACGAACGGCCCACCCGATACGACGACGTCACTGTCCTGGGCTGCCCGGCCCTCGACGAACTCGGCGGCATGGCCGCCACCGGCGGCTCGCTCGCCCTCGCCCACAAGGCGAAGGCGTCCTTCACCTACGCCGGCGGCGGCTCGGAAGTGTCCGAGGAGCTGTACAGCGACTCTGCCGACAAGCTGTCAGACAGCATCGGCCGGATCTTCGAGGCCATGACCGGCTGCCCCGAGTACCAGGTGCTCACCGGCAGCACCGCCATCGACATCACGACGCGAAAAGCAGCAGCTCCCCAGCTCGGCGACGAGCAGTGGAGCCAGCTCCTGACCTTCTCCGTCGGCGGACGCAGCACGGTCGTCAAGCAGACCGCGGTCCGCACCGGGGCCGTGCTGCTGATCGTCTCCGGCTCGCCAGCCCTCGTCGACCGGCACCTCGGGAAGGCGCACTCCAAGATGAGCGCACCGCGCTGACTTCTGTCTTTCGTTCATCAGTGCCCCGCCAAGACATGCTGCGGGTACTGATGAGCCCGCTATTGGACAGTGTCCTGACTCAAGGGGCGGGCGCGTGACTGGGATTGAGTATGGTCACAGCCCCGACTCGTCTGCTGTGAGGTCTGCTCTGCATGGATGCCACTGACGGTTACCCCAGTTACCCAGTCACCGTCCGGATGAACGGAACAGTCCTCTCAGGCCACACTACCGTTCCAATACCCGAGGACCGCTGCTGCTTCGCCTCGTATCTTGGCTTCTCATCGGAGGAGTCCGTGGAGAGTACGGCGATACACGAGGCGGGGCATGCGGTCGCCGGGTTCCTTGTGGGAGTGCCGGCTGTGCCCGTCGAGGTCGTCGTCGACCCCCCGTGTCCCGAGTGCGGTGCCTTCCGTGCACACGGCCGCAACGCGAGCGTTCCCCTGAACATAGCGTCAGCCTCGGACACGCTGATGGTTCTGGCTGCCGGGGTACAAGCAGAACTCCTCTGGAACACGTCGAAGGGAGAACTGACTCCAGAGAGACGTTGGGCAATCGAAGTAGGCGGGTTCGGCGACCAGGAGCTTGCCCAGCAGGTGGCCGAGGCCACCGCGACCGTGCCAGGCAGCGGATGGAGTGCACTCGACTACGGACCGCCCGGCCCAGGGTTGCCGCCGTGGAACTGGGCGTACCAACAGCAGCGGGCACTGGTCGCGCTGACCGTTGCCTGGCCCCGCGTCTCGGCGATAGCCGAGCACCTGACACGCGAGAACCTGATGACGGCGGAGGCCGTCACCGACCTGTTGACCTCGCAATGACTCCCCCACGGGCTCGGACGGCGCGAGGCCCGGCGCACCACGAAGCCCGGCATCTGAATCAGGGGCCGGGCTTCGTGGAACGCGTGCGGGTAGCTCGCCTCCCCATCGAGAGCTGAGGGGCAGGCATAGGTGTTCAGCTGGCAGGGGCGCGAAGGAGCCTGTCCTGGGTGCTTGCGGGCAGCACCCCACGTAGGACCGGGGCACTGGAGCTGAGCGAGGCGGCGAAGCGCGCGACGAGGTCGTGCGGCACGCTGGCGCTGAAGGAGGCGGCCCACAGGTAGGACTCCCCAAGAGCGGGTTCCGCCCACGCCTGCCATCCGACCGGACCCACCACGTCGGCCTCAGCAGTGAGAGCGCGGGGGTCGGCGTCCTGGATGAGCGGCGGAACCTCGCCGAGGCTGAGGTGCGAGGTGAAGGTGGGGTCCGTCGCCCCTGCGTCGGGCTGGTCGATGTCGCGGAGCCAGCCATGCGCCGTGGCGGCGTCGAGGACCAAGTCGGGCCCGGCGAACGCGGTGGCGGTCTCCTCGCGGGCGTCGAGCGCGACGAGGAAGTCTGTCAGGACTTCACCCGGGACGTCGGTCGTGAAGTAGGCCGACCACTGCGCGAGCGGACTGTCGGTGTCCACGCGGGCGGACACCTGCCAGGCGACCGGAAGCTCGCCCAAGTGGAACGGCTCGTCCGGCAGGGCCCATTGCGCCCACCGGAGAGTGTCGGGGCTGATGTGAAGGACGGTGCTGCGCAGGACCTGCCGGTCTTCCGGTGCCTCGTCCGGCTCCTGACATCCGCGGACGATCGCGAGACTCGTCCAGCCGAGGCTGGCGAGCGTGTCCGCGACGACGTCGTAGAGACGTCCGTCGTCACCGGCCAGGTGGCGGGGGCCGACCCAGTAATGGGACTGGGCGTTGCTCGGGGTGGATGGTTCGAGCGGGGAGTTGTGGTTCAGGTGCGCCTCCAAAGGGCTGTGTACGGCTCTACTGCCCGCCGACCGGGCAAGCAGATCGGCGGGGGCGGCGCGGGGGCGCCAGCACGGGCGCCTGCCACGCGAAGGCGACGGCCACCTCGGGCGGAAGAGGACCAAGCTGGCTATCCTCGTCCCTCCACTCAGCCAGGTAGACGACGGGCTTCTCCTTCTCGTCCAGGGCTTCGACTATCTGCGCTGCCCGGTGGGCCATAGGGAAGAACGGGTTCATCGCCAGCCGCAAAGGCGCGCTGCGATCACACGCGGAGAGGCGATCGATGAGGTCGCCGACGGTCATCTCCGGTCGCTCCAATTGGGGGAAGCCTCCTTGAGTCACGGGTGTTGGGGCAGGCGGACTCTCGAACCGCCTGATGTACAGGGGACTCGAGGCTCGCCCTCACAGGGGCCGGGAGGTCTCCAGCACACGGGCCACGGCGGCGGCCACAACGTCGGCCGGCGTCTGAGTGTCGAAGGCAATGTTGTAGCCAGGCACCTTCGCGGTACCGGTGACGGCAATCTTCCAACCCTCACCGTCGGTACCGGGGCGACCTAGCGGATACCAGCCGAGGTAGAAGCGTCCGTCCTTGGAGCTGACGTGCACATCGGCCCGGTCGTCCACGACCACGTGAAAGTCGTCGGCGGAAAATTGGTCCATCACGAGCGTGGGCTGGCCCGGACCAAGCTGCCATTCGCGCAGCCGCAGGGCCTGGATAGTGGTGGAGAATCCGGGGCTCACAGGAGCCGCGGTCATGGGCCTTCACCTCACTGACCTGTGGGTTTCGGGGAAGGTCATCTACGTTGACATGCCCCGCACCCGTTGGCCAGTCTTCCGTGGATCTTTCCTGTCTGCCCCAGGCGAACGGAATCCGCACGTCGCTTGTAGGGTCTCAGCTTTCCTGGCCAGATCTCAGACCAACTGGCCACCGTGTGGCCAGAAATCCCATCCCGGCATCCGGTCCGCCTCCTAGTCTGTTCTGAGGCGATCACGGGCGAGGCGGAAGGCGCGAAGCGTGGCTGGGGACGATCTACCGGGGAAGGCCGACGACCTTGCCGTGGTCCTTTCGGTGTCCGAGTTCCAGCTTGCGCACGCTGGCGCCAGCAGTGAGGAAGAGGACGAGGAAGACCCACCGGAACGATCGACCTGGGAGGAGCTCAAGTTCGCCGAGCACCTCGGTGAGCTCGTTGCCGAGCGCTTGTCGGGAGTGCTGGCCGGTCCTCCGGATCACCTGCACAACCCGAATTTTTCGACCGTCGCCGATCGCCTCAAGCAGTTGCTGAACGACATCAGGGACGGCGGGGATGCGATCGTCCATGTCCTCAGTCACGGCTTGGTCGAACCCGGCTCGAACGAGCTGTGCGTCGTCGCCACGGACTCCCTGCCCTCCGATCACCGGGACGTCTTCGAGACAGTTTTCGGGATCACACGGTTCCTCACCCAGGCGCGCAGGTGCTCCGGGCACGTATTGCTGCTGCTCGACGTCTGCCACAGCGGGGCCGGCATCGATCCGACCAAGGCGATCACGTTCGCCGACCGCCGTGCGTTCGTCATCGCGGCCTGCCCGTCCAAGGACCAGGCATGGGGCGGCCGATTCTCCCAGGCGGTCAGCGACGTCCTCAAAGGTCTGACTCAGGGCCACAGTGAGATCCACCCGAGTGAGCGCTTCGTCCGTCTCACGTGGTTCAAGGACGCGGTGCACAAACGGGTGCGACAGCTGTCAACGGACGCGGGCCATCCCGTGCAGGAGGTTGTCTCCAGCGACCTGTACGGGATCGTGACCGAGTTCCTGCCCAACCCGTGGTTCAGCGAGGACCCCGCAGAGGTCCTGAATCTGAAGAACTACTGGGACCTGCAGGAGTTCATCGTCGGGAACGTGCACGAGTCGCTCGATGTGCATCACTACCTGTCACGGGCGTCCGGGCGCGACACCGCGCAGCAGACTCAGTCGACCTGCCACTTCAAGGGTCGTGAAGCGGAGCTGGAACGGATCCGCGCGTGGCTTGAGAGCGGCGCGGAGGAAGGTGCGACGCTCTGTGTCGTCACCGGGAGTCCCGGGGCCGGCAAGTCCGCGCTGCTGGGCGTCGTGGTCTGCTGCGCCCACCCGCAACTGGTCAAGAGACTCAGGCCGGTCATGCAGAGCATCCAGACGAAGCTCCGTCCCCATCCCCGCTCCCGAGTGGCCGCGGTGCACGCGCGGGGCATGGTCCTGAGCCAGGTCGTCGACACAGTCGCCGCCCAGCTCGATCTTCCGCTGCCGCCGGAAGGCTGGACCGCTCAGAAACTAGTCGATGCGGTCGCCGGGCTGGCGGAGGAACCTCTGATCGTGGTGGATGCCCTGGACGAAGCCATCGAGAGCGTCCAGATCAGTGTGGAGCTGCTGCTGCCGCTGGCGAACCGGGAGGACCGGGGCGGTGGCCGACGGCGGGCATGCCAGCTCCTGGTGGGTGTGCGCCCCTATTGGGACAAGCTTCCCCAGTTGGCGGAGGCTGCTCGTGGCGCCCGCCAGTCGCTGGTCGATCTGGACGCCGTCGACCGGGCCGGGCTCAGGCAGGCCCTGACCGATTACATCAACGAGATGCTCGGTGATACGGACACCTACCTCACCCGCGGGAAGGAGCTGAGCAAGGTCGCCAAGGGCGCGGCCGAACGCATCGAGCGCCACGCCAAAGGGGGAGAGTTCCTCAAGGCCCAGCTGTCCGTCCGGTACCTCAAGGCCGCGGCCCCGGTCACCGACGAGGAGCTCGAGCGTGCGCTCAGCGGACTGCCCCTGACCTTCGCCGCCCTGCTGGAGACACAGTTGAGTGAGGAGCGCACCCATCCGTGGGCACGCCCGGTCCTTGCAGCCCTGGCCTTCAGCGCGGGGAGCGGGATGCCTGCCGACGCGGTCGCCGATGTCGCGCCCGAATTCCACCCCCGGAAGGCGTGGCCGACCCGTGCCGACATCCGTTCGGCGCTGGATCATGTGGCGTTCTACCTCCGGAAGGACGTGGACCCGACGCACGGGACGACGCTCTACCGGCTCTTCCACCAGGAGCTGGTCGACCATCTGCGGCTCCACCCGCGCGGCGGACCCGGCCCGTTGGCCGGGTCGCTCGCCGACCGACCGGAGGAAGGACCGGGTGCGGGCCCGGTGACGGCGTCATGACCGGGGACGAAGAGGCCGTCTTCCGGCGGCTGCTGTCCAGCCTGCCGCGCTACGGCACCGGTCGGCGCTGGGACCTCGCCGATCCCTACCTGCGGCGGCATGCCGCCGAGCACGCGGCCCGGGTGGGCGGCGACCTGCTCGGCGAACTCCTCTCCGACGGCGAGTACCTCGTGAACGCGGACCCGAGGTCCGTCACCTCGGCACTCTCCCCTTTCCGGGACGTGTACGGGGGCTTCATCCAGGAGCTGCTCGACGTGTACTGCGCCTCTGTCAGCTGGCACCAGCGGGTGGATCCAGGAGCGCGACGTCAGATCCTTGCCCTGGACGCCGTGCGCCTCGGCCACCGGGAGCTGGCGGCAAGCATGGAGCGCCTGCCGGGCGGCCGCGTGCTTCCGTGGCACTGCGTGTGGTCGAGCGCCACCAACGTCTCCCCATCGGCCGGCGCCACCATGACCGGCCACGCTGAGGCCATCACCGCCCTGACCGTGACCGAGGTCGCCGACCGTCTGGTGGCGGCAACGGGCTGTAAGGACCGTACGGTTCGGATCTGGGACCTCACCACCGGCCGGACGCGGCACGTGCTGCTTCACGGTTCGCCGGTCACCAGCCTCGCCTCCACCCTTCTCGACGGCCTGCCGGTCCTGCTGACCGGCGGCGAGCGGGTCACCCGGTGGGATCTGTCGACCGGCCGTCCGATGGGCTCGGTGTCCGTGGGATCTCCCGTCAGGCAGCTCGCCATCGACGACTCCGGTCTGATCGCCATGGCCACCGAGACCTTCCCGTATGTGGCCGACCTGCGTGCGGAATCGGAACCTCCCCGGCCGGTGCGAACCGCAGGACAGCGGGTACGGTTCGTGGCCGTCTGCCGCGAAGGGCACAGCCGCTTCGCGCTCGCCGTCACCGAGGGCAGCTACGTCAGCGCCTTCGCCCTGCCCGGCGGCGAGCTCCGGTACCGGTCCGTGCTGCGCCGCAACGGCGACGCGGCGGACCGGATCACCGCCCTCGCCACCCGTGACGTCGACGGTCAGTGTGTGGCGGTCGTCGGCCACGCGAGCGGAGCCTGTACGGCCTTCCACGCACACAGCGGCCTGCTCGTCCACTCCCTGCTCCACCCGGCCGTCACCGAGGGACGGGCGCCCCGGGGGGTGCGTAACGAGGTCGACTCCATCGAAATCCACCCGTCAGCGCATGGCTGGCGGGCTGTCGCGGGCCACCGGGACGGCATGCTGCGCACCTGGGACCTCTACTCCGGCGGACTGCTGCACGAGGAACGCGCGCACGCCAGCTCCGTAACGGATCTCGTGACCACGACCGTGGACGACCGCCTCGTGCTGCTGACCGCCTCGGAGGACGACACAGTCCGCTCCTGGGATGCGGAGACGGGCGCACTGCGGGACGTCCTCGCCGGCCATACCAGTGGGGTCACCCGCGTCGCGCCGGCCCTGTCCGGAGTGTCCGGTACCCGGCCGGTGGCGGTGACCGTGTCGAAGGACCGGACCGTGCGTACTTGGGACCTGCGCAACCGCCGGACGGGCCGGCTTCCCGGCGAACATCCGAACTGGGTCCGCACCCTCGGCCTCCACCGCATCGACGGACGGCTGTACGCCGTCACCTCCTGCCGCGACGCCGCCATCCGGGTCCTCGACGCGGACACCGGCGAGAAGGTACGGGAGTTCACGGATCCGGACGGGCAGCCCCTCCAGGCCGCCGACGTCCTCACGCAGAGCGGGTTGACCTGGATCGCCGCGGGCGGAGAGCAGGGCCGGCTGCACCTGTGGGAGTACGGCACGCCGGAGCCGCGGGAAAGCACGGCCCCCGGCCCCAGCGCAGTCACCACGCTGGCCATCCTCGCCCCGGACCTGGTCGGGTTCCAGATGGTCGCAGGTAGGAACGACGGAGCGTTGGCCGTCTGGTCTCCGGGCCTGGGTGAGGAACCACGGCTACTAGCCCCGCCCGGGCATGGCAGGGACGCTGGAGTGTCCGCACTGGCCGTCGCCGAGACCCCGGGCGGACCGGTGGTCTTCAGCGGAACATACGACGGCACCTGCCGGACGATGCTCCTGCGTAACAGGCGCCTGCTGCACAGCCACCGCCTTGGGACACCTGTCAAGGCGGTGGCGATCGGATCGGTCGCCGGTGAGCCGGTCACCGCTGCGGGCGACGAAGGCGGCCGGATCACCCTGAACCGCTTGGCGGACGGCACGGTACTGCGCACCCTGGTTGCCCACACGGGCCCCGTGCGCTCCCTCGCCTTCTCCCGGGTCGGTCACGTGGACGCCCTGGTCTCGGGCAGCTCCGACGGCACCGTCCGCATCTGGGAGACCTCGACCGGCACTCAGCTCGACCGCATCGACCTCCCGGACTACGTCCAGACCGTCGCCCATGCCGACGGCGTACTAGCCATCGGCTACGGGCGCGAGGTCTCCGTGTTCGCCCCATCAAGCCGGCCGACCCGACCGGAACACCGAGCAGAAGGAAGCCGATGACCCG
Source organism: Streptomyces sp. CB02980 (assembly GCF_014451325.2). Lineage (GTDB taxonomy): Bacteria > Actinomycetota > Actinomycetes > Streptomycetales > Streptomycetaceae > Streptomyces. The sequence continues at coordinate 707,039 of NZ_JACSCH020000002.1, forward strand.
CATTCTCGCCATCCACGGCGTCAACCAATACGACCCGGCGCGCACACCCGAAGCGGCGGCCGCCCGCCTCGGCGCGGTCTGGCACAAGGCCCTCAACCGGGAGCTGCCCGTCCCCGTGGATGCCGTGGACATGCGCCTGGTGTACTACGCGGACCTGCTGCGTCCCACCGGTCCCGCCGCGCAGGGCGCCACTGACGACCTCGACCACCTGTCGCCCGAGGCTGCTGACGCCGCCCGCCGATGGGGCGAACTGCACGGCCTCGATCTGAACAAGGCACAGGGCCGGGCCCTGACGCCCGTCCGCTGGGTTGCGGACGCCGTCGCCCACCGCAAGGGGCTGGACACCAAACTCGTGCGCAGGTTCGTGGCCTCCTACTTCCCCGAGCTCGTCGGCTACCTGCACTCCCCCGCACGCCAGGCGGTGCAGCAGCGGCTGGCGGACGCCATCGCCAAGGAGTCCCCCACGGTTCTGATCGCCCACTCACTGGGATCGGTCGTCGCCTACGACACGCTCTGGCGGCACGCCCACAAGGTCGACGTGCTGCTCACCATCGGGTCGCCGCTGGCCATGCCGGACATCGTCTTCCCACACCTCCACCACACCCCCAGGTCGGGCAAGGGAGTACGGCCACAGACGGTGGGCCACTGGATCAACATCGCCGACCCCGGAGACCTGGTCGCCATCCCGCAACCGCTCACCAACCACTTTGACGACGTGAATTCGAACGTCTCGGCGGGTATCGGTGCCTTCAGCTTCCACAAGGCCGCGTCCTATCTCAAGTGCTCCGCCACAGCCAAGGCGCTCGCTCCGTTCCTCAAGTAGGGCCTTCTCGCAGACGGGTCGTACCGGCAGCTGGCCATCGGAGCGTGCCACCAGCCCGGGCGCCCAGATTCGTTGGGCAGGGTGCCGAGCGATGATCGGCACCCTGCCGTATCGGCGCAAGGACGTCGTCACCGGGGGTTGGCTACCCCACAGCCTCCGCAGCCGTCGGCTGGCACAGGGTCGGTTGGATCGAGTGCGCGGCCACCGTCGGAGTCGGCCGCCGTCTGCGCTCAGGAAATGGCCACCCTCGTGAGACGAAACGTCCATGCCACGTGGTGAGACAACTAGCAGAGCACCAAGTCATCGAGCTGTCCCATGGCATGAGCCGCGAGACCCTACATCGCTTGTAGGGTCCAGGATTTCGCGGCACAGTCTCAGCCGCGATGGCACCAGGTTGGCACTTATGCCATCTATCTGAGATTCGTAGGTCGGGCGCGTCATCTATCGGGTGACTCCGCATAAGGCGGGCCCTGTAACCGATACCGCGCTGGCAACTTGGCATCAGGGTGGCGGCTGGGGGCGCGATGGACGGCGCAGCTGCATTCGTGAGTTTGCGATGTCGGGACTGTGCATGTGTCGAGGACCAGGCGTGGCAATCGGTCCCGTTGGATCTGGTACGAGCAGGACCACCTGTCACTCCAGGACATCGGCCGACCGCGAAGGAGCCAGCCTCGCCACCGTTCAACTCTCAGTCATCGAGAACGGCGTCCGGCTGCGCCCGTCTGGTTCCTACCCGGGCAGACGAGGAGAAGGTGACGGCGGCGACCCTGCCGACCAGCCCATGACCACGTCCTGCCAACAGGAGCCTGGCGTCGTGAGGCTGTCTGAAGAACCACAGGTCTGAGCCCCGTGAAATGACGCGAGTGAGTGAGCCTTTTCAACGTTGCCTCTCCAGGGTGAGGACGGCTTTGGAGGTGACGGTCATGCGGTCGGGGCTGATGCGGGATCTGCGGAAGATCTGCCAGGACTTCAGCAGTGCCATGCCGCGTGCGTCAGCGCTACGCCCGGATGTTCCACGTGTCGTCAGGGCACTCTTCTCGCCCCTTAAACGCGAAAAGGCCCATTTCGTGAGGGAATGGGGCCTTTTAGTGGGGTCTGGGCTTAGTCGTCCAGGGAGTCCAGCTCCCGGAGCGCAGCGTCCGCCTGGTCCCGGGTGGCCTTCATCTGGTCCCGGAACGCCTTTCGCTGGGCCGGGGTCATGACACGGAGGGACGCCACGGAGAACACGGCAACCCCGTGTTCGATCTGGCGGGCCAGGGTCACGAGCTGTGCCCCGGTGGCTTTGCCCTTGCGGGCCTCTCCGGCCGTGGCCTTGGCGGTGTCGGAGACCTCCGTCAGGGCCTTGGCGGTCTTCTTTTCCAGGCTGGCACGCTGTCCCCGGGAAAGCGGGTCCACGCCGAACTTGTCCCACTTGGATGGTGGGATCACCTCCCGCTTGCGGTCCTCGACGTGGTGGAGGATCGCGCGCTGGGCTGTTTTGTCCGCGCCCAGGTCCTGGTACAGGAGGGCGGCCAGGGCCTGGTACTCCGAAGACTTGCCGTTGTAGTCGAGGTCTCCCTTGTACGTGAACATCTGGCGGAGTTCCATCAGCTTGGCGGACATGTCCCGCTTGGCCTTCGTCGCCCGGGTCTCCGTGTCCAGCCACGTCCGGCCCAGGATCTTGGTCTCCTGGTACACCCGGGCCACGTCCTCCCGCTTCAGGGCCCGTTCCGCGTTGGGGTCGATATGCTCCGTGACCACGCGACCCTCCAGGACCTTGGGAGCCTCCCGGGTGGCCACCTCCGACCCCTTCGGCGCCTCCGCCTTGGCCGCGATTCTGGCCGTCAGGCCCTTCGCGGATTCCGTGACCACCAAGGGTGTTGCGGCATTCTGGCCGGCGGATGTGTCAGGCGGGAACAGGCCCTCTGCTACCTCCCAGGCGTCTCCGTCTCGAACGACCACGCCCTCCCCGGTCAAGACCTCCAGCGCCTTGGTCACAGTTGCCGCGTTGGTGGCATGCCTGGCCGCCAGGCCCGCCGTGCCCAGGTCCAGGCCCTCCGCGCAGGTCCCCTCCTGGATGTCCTTGCGGAGAGCCTCCGCCACCGCCACGTACCTTGCTGGTTTGGCCATCGCCCTCTCCCCTTGTCTTCATGAAGCGGAACCACGGTACCGCCGCGCGTAGGCCGTGGTTCTACTTCTCTTGGAACTTGGCACCGCACACGTTGCAGGTGATCCGCCCAGGGATGCGATGCGCGGGCCGACTTGGAAAGTTCGTGGAGGGTTGGCGCGCGCGCATCGCAGGGTGATACGTGCACCCCCCGGGCGGGCCGTCGGGACGCTCCCAGACGCCCAGGGGGCTACCAGGCGGTCCCGCTTCAGGACCTTGGCCCAGAGACTCCGCCAGTTGCCGGGGATTCGTGCCCGCCGACCACCGCCATGCCAAGTCATGAGATCCCCGTCGGAACATGTTCTGACCCTCCGCTAGTCGACTAGCGGAGGGAGCTTTACGAGTTGCACTGAAGGCAATTCGGTTGCACTGAGGGCAACCGCAACGTCGAGGTTGCGTACGCACCTGCGTACGCAACTCTTGAACAGAAACCCAATGAACCGCAGGTCAACACGACCTCGATCGCCAACCTGGCGCACTGGTCAGTACGCTAAGTTGGCGCGCCGTCAGGCCGCCGAACGCCTGCCTATCAAGGTTAATTCGTGAGGCACTGACGCAACTGACTCAAGGCAGTTGCGTCAGTCGTTTACGCATCCCCCAGCATGCGGGCACAGCGCGCTAGACCAGCGCGCCGCCACGACAGGACCTCGACCTCCGCCAGCGATAGCCCGCTAACGGCGCCGGCTGACCACACCTCGACGTCACGGTGTGCCCGCCTCAGCCGGAGACCGTCTGCGATCGCAGGTGCGATCGCACCTGCCGCGACTATCAGCGGGGGTAGTACCACCATCAAAAGGCGCACAAGTCTTCCGAGTCGCGCACTTTTCTCAGGGTGGTACCACCAACCCGGCCGCCCGGCCGCCCGGCCGGGCGAGAGCCGGATAACGGGCCTGGGGGTTACGCACCAGGTGAGAGCACGTCACAGACCCCAGGCCCGTTATCCGCAGGGCCGCAAGCTGTCGTGACAGGTTCTCGATACTGCGAATCTGTCATTTCCGTCAGCATGCCAGGGAGACCACATACCGAAATCAGTACCTGGCCTAGGCCACTTGGGCCGCCAGCCTGCTGACCAGCACGGCTAGGCGTTGCTCCGAAACTTGTGCTTGGGTATGTGCACGCATCAGCGCGAGGGACGTTGGTGCGCAGAAAGGCATGTCCCCGTGAAGACGCCCACGCCTCCTGACCCGAACCCGTACTTTGAACTCCGGGTAGGGACCCTGTACGTCAAGGCGGACCACTTCCCGACCAAGGCAATCACCCTAGCCGTGGGCCTGGCCTCCGCCCTGGCCACATGGCTTTTCATGGGGCAGTGAGCGTTTTCAGAGTGGCCACTGATCGAGTGACCCAGGCCGAGTCATTACGCTCAGTGTCCCTTCGGGGGCGCCTGGCGGGAGGACGTGGACCGTTGTCGAGTTTCACTTCATGAGTGAACTCACCCTACTCGCGGAAGCATCGCTGCTGCCCTGGAGCGTCACCTATCCCCCTCGGTCATCCGGAAAGTGGCGTTGCGTTAGGCCACCGGGCCCGGGGCGGAACGCGTCTACCTGCGCTTCAGCGCGGCGAGCCATTCGGTGACCTGAGTCGTGGCGTCGTCCATGTCGTCCCTTGAGATGGTGAAGGCGTCGCCGACCACGGTGGCGCCGGGCAGCGTGGTCACGATGGAGTCCACGGTGCTGGCCAGTCGGCTTCCGCCGTGGGTGCTGAAAGGGATGACATTCTTGCCCTTGAAGTCGTGTCCTTCGAGGAAGGTGTAGAGGGGCATCGGCATGTCGTACCACCAGATCGGGTAGCCGATGAACACGGTGTCGTAGTCGGCGAGGTTGCGCACGGTCTGCTTGAGCCGGGGCCGGGCGCGGGTGTTGAGCTGTTCGTCGGCGAGGTCGGTGAGGGTGGCGTGGTCCAGGGGAAGGGCCTCGGCCGTCTCGATGCGGAAGAGGTCGGCCTTCGTGCGTTCGGCGATGAGTTGTGCCACGTACTGGGTGTTCCCGTAGACCTTGCCGTCGACGATGTGGGTGCTGTTCGCCTCGTCCTCGCTCATGCCAGCGGGGTCGTCGGTCTCGGGGAAGGAGAAGTAGGCGACCAGCACGCGGGATTTGTCCAGGGTCTTCGTCATCTCCGATGCCTGTGCGCCTTGGTTGTCGTCGCTGCCGGGCAGGAAGGAGCAGCCCGCGAGGCCGGCTCCCGCCACGGTTGCTACGGCAAGGGCGAGGAAACTGCGGCGTGAGGTGTTGCTCATGGAAGGTGCTCCGTACGGTGAGAGGGCGGGGACGCGCCAGGGAGAGCTGTCGGCGCGGGGATGACGGCGGCTACATCGTGAGTCGTTCGTCGTGGAGGCGGAGCGGGGAGACGCCCAGGCGTCGCAGGAGGCGCCGTTGGCCCAGGACTCCGGGGCCGGGACCGACGACGAAGAAGGTGCCCTGCTTGATCTCTTCGGTGGACAGGGCTCGAGTCAGGTCCTCGCGGCGGAACCTGCCGGTCTTGATCTCAGTGGTCAGCTGTCCGCCGGAGGCGGCTTCGTATTCGTCGAGAAGGCTGCGGTAGTAGGCGTCTTCGGGAGTGCGCACCGACCAGAGCAGGCGGATCTGGCGGGTGGTGTGGTGCTCCGAGACCAGGCTCAGCAGGGGCGCGACGCCGGCGCCCATGCCGACAAGGACCAGCGGACGCTCGGGGGGCTGGCCCTGGGCGATGGAGTCGAAGCGGCCGAAGGGTCCTTCCAGCCGGACGCGAGTTCCCGTCGTGACGCCGTCGAGCCGGCTGGTGAAGTCGCCGTGGGTGCGCACCGTGAAGGTGAGGATGTTCTGGCCGTTGTCGGTGACCGAGAATGGGTGCCATTCGCGGCTGACGGCCTCGAAGCTGAGGAAGAGGAAGTCTCCCGGCCTGACGGCATCGCAGCGTTCGTCCAGGCGGATCGAGATGCGGCGGGCGGAGGTGCCGAGAGGTTCGTTTCCGACGACCACCCCGGCGAGGAAGGCGTCGGGGGATATCCACTTGCGCCAGGCATACACCGTGAAGGTGAGCACGGTGTACGCGTCGAACAGGAGCATGAAGCCGAGGTACTGGTTCACCCGGACCAGCAGGTGGGCGTGAAGGAAGATCATCACGATCACGAGCAGGTTGAGGCGGTGGATCCAGACGGACAGGCGATGCCGGAAGACCTTCTCCAGCAGCCCCTTGGCCCGCAGCAGCAGGCGCGACCTGTCCACGAGCCAGCCGCTTATGAAGAACGCGGAGTAGCACAGCACCGCGAGCGCGCCGTAGAAGGCCCAGTCGCCCAAGAGACGGGCGCCGCTGCTGGGCGCGTAGGAGTACTCCTGGTGGAGGTAGGCGGTGGCCAGCGCCAGGACTCCGAGCATGCCGTGCAGGCCGTAGATCGACGGGAGTCCGATGAGGCGTTCAAGCCAGACCGGGCGAACGCTGAGCAGCACCGCGAGCAGCCACCAGGCGTACGCGATCAGGCCGAGGAAGATGTAGAGCTTCAGCTGCTGCGGCACCAGGGCCACCGCGTCGTAAGTGAAGAGCAGAGGCAGTGGGAAGACGACTGCCGCGCCCCAGAAGAGCATCTTGCGGAGCACCGTCACGCCCTCTCTTCCGGACCGTTGTCCGGGACGTCCTGGGCCGACGTCTTGTCGCCCAGGGGGTTCGCCGGGGCCGACAGTCCGGGTGTCCGCGCTCCCCCTTCCTGTGCCGCGTCCAGGTTCAGGTAGGCCAGCAAGGCCATCGTCACGAGGGCGGCTGAAATCAGCACGAGCGCTTTGGACCTTCGCTTCACGGGCGGGCTCCTGGGCGTCCGTGGGCGCGTAGGCCGTCGGTCGGCACCGAGCGCAGGAGGCCGGGATCACCGGAGAGTCGGCTCATGACGGGTTGTTCCACTTCGGGTGTCGGAGGCGGGGAAACGTTCATGAGCAGCGTGTGGCAGGCCGCGAGTGTGGGGAAGGACGGGTCGTGCCGTGGCAGGGCGGGCCGTGCTGTCACGGGGCGCCCCACAAACCTTCCGGCGGAGCTATAGATCTGGTAAAGAGAAAGTCAAGCGAGTGGGCGTTGCGCTCGGAAGCGGCGACGTCGCGGTGTTCCCCACTCGCCGTCCGACGGCGGGCCGGGGAACGAGTGCCATCCCTGGCGGCTCTGCCGTACCGTCCAACACGCGGGGGCGATGGGCGGCGCTACGAGGAAGCGGGCCAAGGCTCAGGGGGGACCTGGCACAGCCTGGAACGCCATGCCGTGGATCATCCCGGCCTTCCGGCACGCGGCGTGCCGGAGGAGGGTCTACACAGGTAAAAGCCTTTGTTCCGCTTCCTGGAGACCTTGATGAGAGGCACGACCGCCGCAACCCGATCCCTGTTGTCCGGCCCTCCGTCGGGCCGTGGGGGCACCAGCTCCACCTTCGCCTTGCTGGCGTCGGTGATCGGCTTCTTCGTGATCACGCTGGACGCACTGATCGTGAACGTCGCCCTGCCGACGATCGGGGACGACCTCGGCGGCGGCATGGCCGGGCTGCAGTGGGTAGTCGACGGCTACACGCTGATGCTGGCGGCCCTGCTTCTGTCCGCGGGCGCGGTGTCCGACCGGATCGGCGCCCGCCAGGCGTACGGCCTGGGGTTGGCGGTGTTCCTTGTGGCCTCGGCGGCCTGCGGTTTCGCACCGTCGCTGCCGACGCTCGTCGCGGCGCGATTCGTGCAGGGCGCGGGCGCGGCCGTGATGATGCCCGCCACGCTGGCGATGCTGCGTGAGGCGTTTCCCGACGCCGGGGCACGAACCCGGGCGCTGGCCCTGTGGGCGGTCGGCGGTTCGGTCGGCTCCGCAGCGGGACCGGTCCTGGGCGGGGCGCTGAACCAGGTCAGCTGGCGCTGGATCTTCTTCATCAACGTGCCGGTCGGCATCGTCGCCCTGCTGCTCCTCGCCCGGGTGGCCCGCTCCCCGCGTCGTTCCATCCCGCTCGACTGGATCGGGCAGGTCACCGCCGTTGTGGCCATGGGCGGGCTCACGTACGGGCTCATCGAGGGCGGTGAGTACGGCTTCGGCCGGCCCGAGGTCCTCATCGCTTTCGCGCTCGCCGCGGTGGCGTTGGTGGTGTTCGTCGCCGACCAGGCGAAGAGCGCCCACCCGATGCTGCCATTGAGCTTCTTCCGCTCCCGCATCGTCGTCGCCTGCCTGACGGCGGGCTTCGCCCTCAACATCGGCTTCTACGGCCTGACGTTCCTGCTCTCCCTCTACTTCCAGGACCAGCGCGGGCTGACCGCCCTGCAGACCGGCTTCGCGTTCCTGCCCATGACGCTGGCCACCGGTGTCGTCTCGCTGGTCTCCGCGTCCGCGGTCCGCAGGTTCGGCGCCAAGCCCGTCATGATCGGCGGACAGGCGCTCATGGCCCTCGGCCTGCTTCTGCTGTGTGCGCTGTCCGCCTCCGCGCCCCTGGGGCTGGTGATCATCCTCATGATTCCCGTCTCCTGCGGCGGCGCGCTGGCCGTTCCCGCCATGACCGGACTGACCCTGGAGAGCGTCCCGGCCGAACAGGCCGGACTGGCCTCCGGCGCGCTCAACACCTTCCGCCAGTTCGGCGGCGCGCTCGCCGTCGCCATCTTCGGCGCGCTGATCGCCGGCGGCTCGTTCTACTCCGGGATGCGCGTCAGCCTCGTCCTCGGAGCCGTCCTCCTGGCCCTCACCGCGGGCATCGGTCTACTCCGTCCCACCCGCCGCTGACCGCACCGACAGCACCGCGCCGAGCACCGGGCCGGAACTGGCTCTGTACCTGCGCAGGAAGGAAAGAACCCATGTCGCGCAGAAAAGACCACCCGGCCGGCGGCCCGGTCTTCCTGGCCTACTTCTCCCGGCCGGGCGAGAACTACTCCTACGGCGGCCGCACCTTCCTCACGGTCGGCAACACCAAACTCCTGGCAGACAAGATCGCCGCCAGGCTCGACTGCGACGTCTATCGCATCGAGGCCGCCGACCCATACCCCGACGACTACGACGCGACCGTGGCGCGCAACGTCCGCGAACAGGAGGACGAGGCACGGCCCGCCATCGCGGGACCTCTGCCCTCGGCATTGTCATGGCAGCGCTACGGCACCGTGCTGCTGGGCAGCCCTGTGTGGAACGTCGCCGCGCCCATGATCATGCGGACCTTCGCGGAGGCGCTCGACTTCCGCGGCAAGACCGTGGCTCCGTTCACCACTCACGCCATGAGCGGTCTGGGCACCGCCCCGAAGGACTACGCCACGTCCTGTCCCGGAGCCACCATCGCCATCGGCCTGGCGGTCCGTGGCGAGGAGGCCGGCGATCCTGCGACGGACACCGCCGTCGACACCTGGCTGCACGACCTCGGCCTCATCGGCGAACGAAGCTAAGGAGAGCCGCCACCCACCACGAGAACGGGCGCTGGGGTCCGGATCAACACCTGATCCGGACCCCAGCGCCCGTTCCGATCCTTCAGGGAGAGCCCTGCCGCCGCCTCTACTCCTCGCGCCGCGACTCCGCAGGCTCGGCCGGCGCCGCCGTTTTACTGGCCGAGGGGGCCGGGGCGGTCATATCCAGCAGCAGCATGGCGTCGTGATCGGGAGTGGCCGGCTCGGCGACGTAGACGCTGAGCCGGTGACCGGGAGAGCCTTCCAGCGGCATGCTCTGGCCCATGAGGGCCAGCGTGCCGACGGTGGGGTGCCGGAAGGTCTTGAGTGTCTTCTTGCGGCCGGTGACCTCGTAGCGCTCCCAGAGGCGGGCGAAGTCCGGGCTCTTCAGGAGCAGTTCGCCGACGATGGCCACGAGATCGGGTGCGTCAGGGTCGGCGCCGGCGACAGCGCGCAACCGTGCGACGCAGGTGCGGACCAGGTTCTCCCAGTCCGGGAACAGCTCGCGGGCCGCAGGGTGCAGGAAGAGGTAGCGGGCGAGGTTGCGCTGCTTGACGGGCCAGTCGTCCAGTCCGGCGTACAGGGCGAGGCCGCCCGGGTTCCAGGCGAGCATGTCGAAGTTGCGTGAGACGACGTAGGCGGGGCTCGGCCGCAGCGTGTCCAGAAGGATCCTGATGTGCGGCCGCACGGTCCTGCTCGGCGCCTGGGGCGGTTCCGAGGCGTAGCGCGCGGCTCGGACGGCCAGCTCCCGCAGGTGCTCGTGCTCCTCCTCGTCCAGCTTCAGCGCGCGGGCGAGGGCGTCGATGACGGCCGGGCTGGGCCGGGTCTCCTTGCCGCGCTCCAGCCGGGCGTAGTAGTCGATGCTGACCCCAGCGAGCGTGGCGAGCTCCTCGCGGCGCAGGCCCGGGGTGCGGCGCATGCCGGTTCCCATGGGAAGGCCGGCCGCTTGCGGGCTGGTCTGGGTGCGTCGGGCTCGCAGGAAGGTGCCCAGCTCAGGACCGCTGTCGTGCTGCGGTGACGGTGACTCCATGCCTTCCAGTGTGCTGCGTCCCGGCCGTGATCGACAGCGCCGAGGGGGGACCTGTCACAGCCTGGCACAGCCCGTCCTGGCACCCGGGCGCCGTACGGGGGACTGTTGTTCTGCCGGCTGGTCCGCCCCCTCCGGACCGGCCGCCCCTGCCCCCGACAGGCGCCCGCGACCAGCCGGCGCGCTCGTGAGGAATTGCCGCCATGACACTCGCCGCACCAGCTGCCGCACCCAGGGCCCGGTTCGCCTTCGAGGGCATCGGAACGCCGTGGCAGGTCCTCACCGGAGAACCGCTGCCGGAGGAGGTCCGCACGGCCGTGCTGGACTGCGTGGAGGGGTTCGACTCGGTGTGGTCGCGGTTCCGCCCGGACTCGCTGGTGAGCCGGATCGCCGCCTCGCCGGGCGGCGGCCGGTTCGTCTTCCCCGACGACGCGACCGTCATGTTCGACCTGTACGACCGTCTCGGCGCAGCCACCGGCGGCGCCGTCGACCCGCTCGTCGGCCGCCGCCTCGAAGAGCTCGGCTACGACGCGACATACACCTTCCGGCCCGCCCTCACCCCCGAGGCATACGCGACGGACGCGTGGTCGAGGGAGAGGCCGCTGTGGACGCGGGACGTACGACGCGACGGGCCGGTGCTCACCACCCGGCGCCCCCTCGTGCTGGACGTTGGAGCCGCGGGCAAGGGCCGGCTGGTCGACCTGGTCGCCGGCATCCTGCGCCGGGCCGGGATCCGCGGCTACGTGGTCGACGGCAGCGGCGACCTCGCCCACGCCGGCGACACCACCCGCACGTCGGACCGGCCCCTGAGGGTCGGCTTGGAGCACCCGGACGACCCCACGCGCGTGATCGGTGTCGCACGCCTGTACGACCTCTCCCTGTGCGCCTCGGCCACCAACCGGCGCCGCTGGGGACCGGGCCTGCACCACCTCCTGGACGCCCGCACCGGACAGCCCGTCCACGACACCGTCGCCACCTGGACCGTCGCCGACGACACGGCCACCGCCGACGGACTCGCCACCGCCCTGTTCCTCACCGGCCCGGACCGACTGGCCGAACACTTCGACTTCTCCTGGGTACGCCTGGGCGCGGACGGCCGGCTCGACGCCTCGGCCGACTTCGACGGCGAACTCTTCGCCTGACCCCTCCCCTGAACCGGCACCCCCTTCCCCGCCACCCGAAAGCGAGCACCGCGCCATGAACACCCTCGGAAAGAAGGCCGCCGCCGCGAGCGCCGCCGCCCTCATCACGGCCGGCCTGACCGCCTGCTCCAGCGACGACGGCGACACCCCGGCCCCCGCAACGCCTACCGCCTCCGCATCGGCGTCGGCTCCGGCGGCCTCCTCCGAGGCGCGGGACCGCGACTACCGCGACGGCACGTACTCGGCGGACGGCGTGTACGGCAACAACTCCCGTATCACCGTCTCGCTGACCCTGAGCGACGGCGTCGTCGGAGACCTGTCGGTCACCCCGCACGCCACGAACCCGACCTCCCGCGACTACCAGCAGGACTTCGCGGACGCTGCCCCGGCCGCCGTCAACGGCAAGCCGATCGACGAAGTGGAACTCGACCTCCTGGCCGGCGCGAGCGGCACCACCGAAGGCTTCAACTCCGCCATCGACCTCATCCAGGACCAGGCCGCCCGATGACCGCCGCGCGGACGAGATGCGGGACGCCCCACGCAGCCAGGCTGTGACAGGGCACCCCATACCAGTGGCCGCGCCCACACCATGAAGCAAGAATCATCAGAAATGCCGCGAATACATCGGTTCGGGCACACGGGTCCGACGGGCTGACCTGCTCGTTCTGTAGAACCGTCGACAGTACGACCGAAGGGAACGCCGCATGTCCGCCCAGCCCACCCGAGCCGAGCAGCTCCTCGGCGACCTCGCGCCCAAGATGGTGCAACTCACCGACGACGTCCTCTTCGGCGACGTGTGGAAGCGGCCCGGTCTCTCCCCTCGTGACCGCAGCCTGATCACCGTGGCGATCCTTGCCGCCACCTCCCGCCCCGGCCAGCTCGACAGCCATCTCAAGCTCGCCCTGGACAACGGCGTGACGCGCGAGGAACTCGTCGAGGCCCTCACCCACACCGCCTTCTACGCCGGCTGGCCGGCAGGCATGGGCGGTCTCGTCCAGCTCAAGGAGATCGTCGGACAAAGCAGCGAGCCCCCGGCCTCGAAGTGACAGGAGGCACGACCATGGAACTGCTCCCGAAGACGCCGACCTCCCAAGGCCCCGCCGAACGCTTCACCGGGGACGTCTGGGTGGACATGCTCGCCGAAGCCGCGCCTTCCTCCCGTCTGACCGCCGGGATCGTGCGATTCGCGCCCTGCGCCCGTACCGCCTGGCACCGTCACGCGCTCGGCCAGACCCTGTACGTCACCGAAGGCATCGGCCTCGTCCAGACCCGCGACGGTCACACGATCGTGCTCCGCCCCGGCGACACCGTCCACACCCCGCCCGGCGAGTGGCACTGGCACGGAGCCACCCCCGACCGCTTCATGACCCACCTGGCCTTGTCGGAACGAACCGACGAACCCGGCACCGCGGACGTCGAGTGGGGCGAGCACGTCGACGACGAGACCTACCGGAAGGCCGCACAAGCACGATGAACGCCACCCCGGCCCCCGACGACGGCTTCGCTCCGCTGACCCTCACCGGTCAGGGATCCTTCGCCGTCGGCGGCACTACCCGCACCACCCCCGGCGCCTTCGACCCGCGCCGCCCGACCGACCCGGCAGGCCAGACTCTGCACGGCGACCACGCCCGTGTCTTCTACCAGATCCCCGTGGACCCGCGTCCGCTGCCGCTCGTCCTGTGGCACGGCTACAAGCAGTGCGGCTCCGGATGGGGATCCACCCCCGACGGCCGCGAAGGCTTCCAGACGATCTTCCTGCGCCGCGGGTTCCCCGTCTACACCCTCGACCAGCCCCGCCGGGCTTCCGCCGGCCAGACCACCCAGGCCGCGCCGGTCGACACCGCCACCACCGACCAGTGGTTCTACAACCAGTTCCGCTTCGGCCTGTGGCCCGACCGCTACCCCGGCGGCCAGTTCCCGCCCGGCGACGAGGCACTGGAGCAGTTCTTCCGATCCATGGTCCCCGACACCGGACCCATCGACGCCGACGTCCTGACCGCCTCCGTCGAGGCGCTGTTCGACCGCATCGGGCCGGGAGTCCTCGTCACGCACTCCCACGCCGGCGGGTTCGGCTGGCTGGCCGCCATGCGCAGTCCCGGCATCAGGGGCGTGGTCGCGCTGGAACCCGGCAGCGGCTTCGTCTTCCCCGAAGGCGAGACCCCTGACCCGATGGACTCCTCCGCCGGCACCATGGCCGCCGTCTCCGTACCACTCGCCGAGTTCGAGCGTCTGACGAAGATCCCCATCGTCGTCTATTACGGCGACAACATCCCCACCGAACCGACCGACATCGCCGGCCGCGACAACTGGCGTATCCGTGTCGCCATGGCCCGCCTCTGGGTCGATGCGGTCAACCGGCACGGCGGCGACGCCCGTCTCGTCCTCCTCCCGGAGGCCGGCATCACGGGCAACAGCCACTTCCTCCACGCGGATCTGAACAACCTGGAGATCGCCGGCCAGATCTCCGCCTTCCTGGTCGAGAAGAACCTCGACTGACCAGAGGGCCGGCCCCGCCCCAGCAACACATACGACTCAGACCGCGCCCCACCGCAGGCGCGACATCAACAAGGAGAATCCGATGACTGCCACGCGACCGAGCGTGACCGCCCCGGGCCCGGTGCTGGACTACCGGGACAACCCGTTCGGCCTGGTCTACGAGTACGCGATCACGGCGAACGAACCGGGCAAGGTCAACATCCACCCGGTCAGCTACACCCTGCACGGACTGAAGATCGTCGCGAACGTCTACACACCGGCGGACTACGACCCGAACGGCGCGTTCCCGGCGATCACGGTGGCGCACCCGAACGGCGGAACCAAGGAGCAGGTCGCCGGGCGGTACGCGCAGCGGCTCGCCGAACAGGGATACATCACGATCGCCGCGGACGCCTCCTTCCAGGGGCACAGCGAAGGCGAGCCCCGCAACGTGGACAAGCCCTACCACCGCACCGACGACGTCCACGGCATGGCCGACTTCATCGCCGGCTTCCCCGGCGTCGACACCGAAAGGGTGGGCGCGCTCGGCATCTGCGGGGGCGGCGGATACACCCTGAACGCGGTCAAGTCCGACAAGCGGTTCCGGGCGGTCGCCACACTCAGCATGTTCAACTCCGGCCTGGTACGCCGCAATGGGCTGCAGGACTCCCAGGTGGACACCATCCAGGACCGGCTGCGGCAGGCGTCCCAGGCACGCGCCGAAGAAGCCGCAGGCGGCACGGTGCGCTGCGCCGGAGACGCCGACCTGACCGACGAGCAGATCGCGGCCCAGCCGTTCGCCCTGTACCGGCAGGGCTACGAGTACTGCTGGAAGACCCACGCCTGCCCCGGCTCGACCTTCAAGTACACGATGAGCAGCCTGCTGGACCTGATGGCCTTCGACGCCACCGACCACCTCGACCTGATCGACGTGCCGCTGCTGATGATCGCCGGAAGCGAGGCCGACACCCGGTACATGAGCGACGACGCGCTCCCGAAGGTCACCGGCACCGACGACAAGGAACTCTTCCTCATCGACGGCGCTCAGCACATCGAGACCTACTGGATCGACCGGTACGTCGACTCCGCCGTCGACAAGCTGACCGACTTCTTCGCCAAGAACCTCTGAACACCCCGTAAGGCACTCCCATGTCCTCACCCACCGGCACCCCCCTCACCGACGTCCTCATGGTCGGCGCCACCGGCAGCATCGGCCGCCACGCCGTCACCTGGGCCCAGCGCCTGGGCCTGAGCCCGCGCGCCCTCGTGCGTGACCTGCGGCGTGGCGAGTCCCTGCTACCCGGCGTCGAGCTGGTCCAGGGCGACCTCGAAGACACCGCCTCCCTGAAGGCCGCCGTGCGCGGTGCGCAGGCGGTGGTCCTCACCCACGGCTCCGGCGGCGACCCCGAGACACGGCGCCGCGTCGACTACGGCGGCGTCCGCAACCTCCTTGCCGCCCTGGACGGTGAACGCCCGCGCATCTCCCTGATGACGTCCATCTACTCCACCCGCGACGACATCCCCGGCAACTCCCCGTGGAAGCGCCGCTCCGAACGCCTCGTACGCGCCAGCGGGCTGCCCTACACGATCGTGCGCCCCGGCTGGTTCGATCACGCCACCGAGACCCAACGCCACCTCGTCCTGGACCAGGGCGGCACCGCGGACGGCGGGGTGGCCCGCACCCAGATCGCGGAAACACTCATCCGCGCCCTGCTGGAGGACACCGCGCTGTCCAAGACCTTCGAACTCACCGCAGTCGAAGGGCCTGAGCAGACGGACTGGAGCACGCTGTTCGCTCCCCTCAAGCCGGACGACGCCGGATCCGTGGACGGCGTGCTCGACCCGCACACCCTGCCCCTCGACGCGGAACCCGCCGACATCCGCGCCGACCTCGTAGCCGCGCGAGCCGCATGACCCGACGGCCGCCGCCACCGTTGGGGTGCCCTGTCACACCACGGCTGGCCATTGCCCGGAAGATCGCGGTCTGCCACCACAAGCGTTCTTGCCCCATCGTCGATACAGGCAGGTGACCGCGAACCATGACACACCCTGTCTCCCCTGAAGTACCGAACGAAGAAAGAGCTCCCATGCAGCACGTCACCCTGAACAACGGCGTCGAGATGCCCATCCTCGGCTTCGGCGTCTACCAGATCCCGCCGGAGGACACCGAGCGGGCCGTCACCGAGGCCCTGGCTGCCGGGTACCGCCTCCTGGACACCGCCGCCGCTTACGGCAACGAGGAGGCCGTGGGCCGCGCGATCAAGAACAGCGGCATCCCCCGCGAGGACCTGTTCGTCACCACCAAGCTCTGGGTCCAGGACGCCCCGGCCGAACAGAACACCCGGCGCGCGTTCGACACCTCCCTGGCCAAGCTGGGCCTGGATCACGTCGACCTGTACCTGATGCACCAGCCCTTCGGCGACGTCTACGGCCAGTGGCGCGCCATGGAGGCCCTCAACCGCGAGGGCCTCGCGAAGGCGATCGGCGTCGCCAACTTCTACCCGGACCGCCTGCTCGACCTGATCATCAACAACGAGATCACCCCGCAGGTCAACCAGATCGAGACCCACCCCTTCTTCCAGCGCGCCGACTACCAGGACCTCATGCGCGAGCACGGCGTGCAGATCCAGTCCTGGGGCGGCTTCGCCGAAGGCAAGAACGACCTGTTCACCAACCCGCTCCTCGCCGGCATCGGCGCCGAGTACGGCAAGTCCGTCGCCCAGGTCGTCCTGCGCTGGCTCACCCAGCGCGGCGCCGTCGCCATCCCCAAGTCCGTCCGCGCAGAGCGCATGGCCGAGAACTTCGACGTCTTCGACTTCGAACTCACCGACGAGCAGATGGCCGCCATCGCCACCCTCGACACCGGCTCCTCGCTCTTCTTCGACCACCACGACCCCGCCATGGTCGACTGGCTCGCCAAGCGCCGCCTGGAGAACTGAACGAGGCCGTCAGGCACCCCAGACCACTCGCGCGTGCGCACGTGATGGGCCGAGGCCCATGCGTTGGGAGAGCGTGACGACCTCGCTGCGGGCGATCCGCCGGGACCTGCGTCCCATGAGAGGGGTCACTGCCCCGCTACTCGCAGCGGCAAGCGGCACCGTGGCTACGCAAGGCTTCAGACTGACTGGGAGTGCGTCATGGCAGGTCAGACCCACCCAGGTCAAGCGTCGGGGGCTGCTCGGCGGGTGGCCAGGTACAAGTCGGGGTTGTCCTCCAGCAGCTTCAGCCACCTCAGGTCCATCCCCGGTTTCTCAACGGGCTCCCTTAGCTCAGAGAGGAGATCACGCCCGTCAAGGACGGCGGCCACGGACTGATTGCCGGTCCGTTGCAGCGGGACTTCGACGTCGCCCGCTCGCACGAAGTACGGGTAGCCACGGTTCACGTCGTTGGCTACCTGCCGTGTGCGCTCAACCCACTGCTCACCCAGGAGGTCAACACCGTCGCCGATCCCGCTGTACCCGATGACCTTCCCGTTCTCGATCAACAGGTGGCGAACCTCCCGCCATCCGCCGGGCGGATTCCGGTCCTTGGCCTGCCGAACGAGACCGGTCTTCCGGTCCCTCACCGCCTTGTCCCATGCCGGCCACTGAGCCGATCGCTGGTCAGAGTTGCGGCAGACGATGTCAAGCAGGAAGACCTCGTAGTTGTCCAGGCCCATCGGCCGGTACACCAGATGGGCGTGAGGGGACTCCAGCCGCGGGTCCGTGACAGGGACCTCAACCGCTGACTCCAGCTCGGCGGACTCCGCGAACGCCCACCGCACGATCGGTGGATTCTCAGCGATCAATTGAGGGTCAAGGGACTGGAAGAACCGCACCGCGTCGAACAACGTGACCACGACCGGACGACCTTGGACCTCCTTCCGGTAGGCGTCCTGCGCCTCGCCACGGGCCCGCTTCTGCTTCTCCGTGGCCTCCGGATCAATGTTCACGTAGTCGGCTGGCATATCCACGTACTGGGCCCAGTCGTAAACCACACGCATGCGCGTGGGTGCCATGTGCATTGGCACACCGAAATGGGCACCCGGTACCAGCAAGCCTTCGAAGAGCGCCGGCGAGTGCTCCTCGCAGTTGCGGATCAACTCGAGCCCCATAACGACTTTGCCCAGGGGGTCACGGGCACGGTGTCGCCGGTAGTCGTCTCCGAAAGCATGGAGGAAGACAGCCTCGTCGAGGATGTTGACCGCAGAGGCGACCCTGCGAACCTCCAGAGCCGCAGCCTCTGGGTCCTCCATGGTCGCGTACCAGTACGCCTCAATTGCGCGGCGGACCTCCCGCATGTAGCGAAGCCCTTTGGCCAGGTAGGCGACGGATAGAGAGAACTGTGCTCGTGCCACGGACCAGAGCATCCCAGCCCTCGCTCCGTGAACACCAGTGCCTTTCGCCGGACGCGCTGATGTCGACCCGTTCGCACGGCCCGGCACTCCGGTCACCGGTTCAGGCCCCGCATCCGTCGTCTACACGCTCCAAGCCCGGCCTTGTCAGCTGCAAGATGCGACCGGATCAAGACGTTCCCGGGCGGACCGCGTTCGCGGCCCCATCCAGGAGCAAGGTGCTGTGCCTTCGCGTCAATGCCCCGAGACCAAGATCCTAAAAATGTGGGTAAGGGCTGTCTATGCTGCTCAGGGACATGATCATCCAGGCAGGAGCGAGCTCGGGGACAGTCCTCCCAGGACGGCGACACCAAAGTTGACGTGCCGGTGGAGGCATGGCTCGTACCTCGAACGAGATCTGCAGGGACCCAGCGTTTCGAAGTCGGGCGCCGGCTTCCACAGGAAGTGAGCGGGGCCCGACCTTGTTGCGAATCTGCCCAACGCTCTCCGACGGCCCGGCGAAGGATACCCCGGCACCAACCACAGCGAAGGCCCCGGCCGCCGGGGACGGCGGCCGGGGCCTTGACGTCAGTGGAGCATTAGTCAGCGTCGTCGCCGATGTCCACGCCCACTTCTTTGATCTTCCCGCTGGTGCTGAGGACCGCATACACATTGCGGTCTCCCTTGGCCCCGACGTTGCGCGCGTGCTGGATGGCGTCCTCAAGCTCGTCGAGAGTCATATCCTTCTCGGCGCCGCTGAACTTGATCCTGGATGGCATGCGCACATCCTGCCGCGCGCGGCGGAGGTCGGCAGGGGATTTCACGAACCTGGCCAGCAGTCTTGCGCGACCACCATGTTCAACCTGTTCGCTGCCGCCGTCAGCAACCGCCGGGGTGGTCTAGTCCGTCGGCGACGGCTTCGCTCAGAGCGGGTTCTGGGTCCGGCTCGCGGATCGCAATGCCCTCGGCGCGCAGCTCGAAGTGGAATCGGCCGCGCATGTTGATGTGGTCGAAGCGCAGCAGGTCGAGCTGACGCGCCTCACTCTCCGAGATGTCCCTGCCCTGGGCGCGCATCTTCTCGACGATCTTGTGGATCCAGATCGCGTTGAAGAGCGCCACCGCGTTGAGCACGAGACCGAGCGGGCCGAGGTTGTTCTCCATGCCTGGCTGGTACTCGGGGTAGGGTCCGTCGATTCCGTGACAGATGCGCTTGGCGAGTTTGTGACGTGCCTGGTGAAGGCGGCTTTGAGCTTCGATGCCGCGACGGTATTCGGGGCTGTCGTAGAGGTTGAGCAGATGGCGGGTCTTCCAGATGCGTCCGACGGCGGCGAGGGCCGCCCCCATAGGATTGGGCTTGCCGCGGTGGGTGAGGATCCTCAGGGCGTCGTCCGGGCTGACAGCGCCGTGGTGGATCGAGGCGATCAGATGCAGGATGTCGTCCCAGTACTCAGAGATGAGGTCGACGTCGATGCTCCGCCTGGTCGCATCCCGCAGATGGGGGTAGGCCGTCGAATCGATGCGCCACAGCCGGTGGTCATTGATCTGGTCGGTGGTGGGCTGGTAGGCGTAGCCGCAGAGGGTCAGCAGTCCGAAGACGATGTCTTCGTGGGTTCCCGCCTCCGCGACGATCGCCAGGTGCGGGGTTTCGGACCTGCGTGGGGGGCGGTGCGCGGCCAGTACGCTCAGTGCCTCCAGTGCGGCGCTGGCTCTGCCGCTGACCATCCGCCCGGAGAGTTGCATGGCCTGCTCGGTGAGCACGGTCATCCAGCTGATCTCCGTGCTGCCCTGTGGTGCGATTCTCAGGTGTGGCTGCGGATTGGAGATGGTGAAGCGGACGCCGTCGACAGAGGCCAGCCGCTGCCCATTGAGCCTGGTGAGGGGGATCCTGTTCCCCGCGTCCACCATGAGCTTGTTGCAGGCTTCGATCGTCTCGGGCCTGAAGCCGTGGCTGATGCGCTCCAGACGTTCGGGCGTCAGTGCCTCCTTGCCCTGGTCGCTGGCGACGGCGGCGAGACCGACGTTGCATCCGTGTCCGACCATCACGGCGGCAACGGACGAGTCGAGCTCTGTGTACGCGAAGGGCTCACCCGTTGCTGTGGTGAACGCGGACGTTCCACCGGTGTGATTCAGGATGTACAAGACGACTTCGGGCAGTTCCACAGTGGGAAGCATCTCGTCCACCTTGCGGCTCAGCTCTGACGCGCGGGGCGCGGCGACCTTGGCCAACACCAACCGACCATCGGCTGGACCACTTGGGCGCCGTCGGGTACACGTGAATCGACCCTGCCGAAGACGGCGTGCAGTTCCTCGCGCGCCCTGGCGAGGTATGTGTCGGCGTCTTCGGGCAGGCCGAGGCCGGCGAGCAGCGAAAGGCGTTCGCGGGCCCAGGTCTCACGGGGCAGCAGAGCGGCCTTCGGGTTTGCCCAGCGTGAGCTGCCCTCGACGTAGACGTCCCGCGCGCAAAGGCGCTGATGGAAGGTCTCCACCACGCACATGGCGTACGCCTGCAGATCGACACTGCCGGGCTCTGGCCCCTGTGTCCCCAGCACCAGGCGTTGCCAGGAGCCTTTCAGCAGTTCGGTGTCGATGTCGCCGTCCCTCGCGTGGTCGGCTTCCATGAGCCGGGGCAGGTCGTAGAGCGCGGTGAGCGCTCGCCGCCCTGATGGGTTCGCTCCAAAAAGCCTCCTGCTGACGAGGAGGGGCACGAGTTTGCGTAGTACCGGGTACTGCTCCAGCGCCTTGGTGCGGCGGGCTTCGTCGACGTCGGAGTCACGTGCCGGCACATACGTGAGAAGGCGCTTGGCCGCCTCGGCGAGGGCCTGTCGGTCAGCGTACGTCTCCAGCAGCGCTCGGGTGGATGCGGTATCGGTGTGGGGGTCGCTGATCTCCCCGGTTTCGGTGTCGACCTGCTCAGCCACCGACTTCAGCACAGCGAGAATTGCATCGGCCACCAGAGCGCCGCTGGCCGCGAACTCCGGAAAGGCCCGCAGGAGCTCCTTCTCCGCCCACCTCTTGGGCTTGTTGATGAACCTGCCGGTGATCAGCCTGTCCAAGATGTCGATCGCATCGTCCAGGGCGCTCTTCTCCAGGCGCTTGATCGCCGCCAGGGCCGCTGCATGCTTGGTGGAGTGCTCCCTGACACGTAGCACTCTCGCGGTCATCGCACGGTCGGCTAGGGCCGCCAGCCAGCGCTCTGGGATATCGGAGACATCGACGTCGGCGAACCCGAGACTGGCGATGTCCTCCGCCCGCTTCAGCGCCCTCTCCAGGCTCGGCACGGTGTCGCCGTCGATACGGCCACGCAACGAGCTCAGTGGGCTGGGCCGGCCTTCGAGCGCCTCCATTAGCTGGTCGATGACACGGATCTGTGCGGGTGTGACCCTGCGGTAGAGCTTGGCGATGACGTGCTCTTCGGCCGAGTTGCGGTGCTTCCCAACGAGAGCGTCCAAGGTGGACAGCGCGGGAAGCATGATGCGCTGCTCGAGGAGCCAGCCCAGCATCTTGGCTCTCAACGCCTTCGGGCCGACCGGCGCGTTCTCCAGCCAGTGCTCGATCTGCTCTTCGAGGCGATGCCTGCCTTCGGCGAACGAGGTCCAGCCGTCTTCGCGCTCGATCTCCCTCGCGTGCGCTCGAACTGTGTCACCGTGCTCCCCGTAGCGCTGAATTGCGACCGACGGATCTGCCATGCCGAGTTGCCCGCCGACGTGCTCCACCAGATCCTTCGGAATCCGGCTCATGTCGGTCTGGAACCGACCCAGGAAGCGGGGAACGACGATCTGCACGGCATAGCCGAGCTGTGTGTGCGTTCCCCGCTTCTTCCGAACCCTTTGAAGATCCCCTTCGCTCAGGTGCAGCCGCGGCCAGTCGGACTCCGGGATCCCGTCGACGAACGTCGGGTAGCCAGCCTGCCGTTCGTGCTCTTCCTCGGTCGATTCCACTGCCTCTCCCATGACGATCGGATGACCTGTGAGGGCAGATTCAGGGCGCCGATCACTCGGGGTCAAACTGCCCGCCACGCGGTAGCAGCCCTAACCCACATTTTTGCGATCTTGGTCTCCCGGCCACTCGGTGGCCAGCTGTTTGGGTGGGTCACACGAGGTTCAGACGGTTTGGTCCCCTAGCGTCCCCGCTCATGGAAAATGTGTGGATTCAGCCGGACGGGAATCCCGATGCCGGCTACACCAGCGAGCAGCTCAGACGTGCAAGAGCGTGCGCGGAACAGGACCTTCAAGCGATCCGGGCGCAGCTCCCGGCGCGCTTCGGCCTTGGCGACGTTTGCGCAGAGATCGTCGACCAGTCCGGCACGGGGGCCAGCAGCGTCCTGGATCCGCTGGCGCGCCAACTGGGCTACGCCACCCACACCCTTGAGCGGTACGTGCGCGTCACGCGGCTGACCAGTCCGGAGCTTCGAGATCGTCTGGTCACGACGTCCGTGCAGGTGCCGTGGAAGTGCGTGACCACCGCCTGCGTGGCTGATTTGGAGGAGCAAGCACGCCGTGTCGGCCTGCTGCTCCGCCGGCTGGCCAGCGCGGAGCGGGCGGGCTGGCCAGCCGTGCTGGACGCCTCGGAGTACTGCAGGGCCCTGGGGCTGGCGGACGGAACGGCGTGCACGTCGGATTCGCCGAACGAGATCGCCGCGCAGCTCGACCGCAAGGAGGTCCGCCAGGCCGTCCTCGCAGAACTGACCAAGAGCCCTGCCGCCGTCCTGGGCGTCCTGCGCGAACCCGCCGTGCGCGAGATGCTGCGAGACCGGGAGGTCGCCCGATACGTGCGCGAACAGATGCGCCCTGTGCCCGACCCCGACGAGGAACTGCTCCAGGAGCTCCTCGGCAGCGAGGAGCGCGACCCGCGGGCCGACTGGACCATCCGCTACTTCGACCTCGCTCACAAGTGCCGGGAAATCCTCCTGCTGGATCCCGACGACTTTCTGGACGTCGACGACCCCGACGTGTGGCAGTCCGTCGAGTCCATCCGCGACTCCGTCGTCTCCTGGGCTAACCGCGTCCTGCAGAAGCGCCCTCGCACCATCCGACTCCTGACCGGAAAGTAGGCAACTGTGCCCAGCCCCAGCGCCGCCGGCCGCTACTCCAACGCGGTACGCGACGTACTCGACCAGGAAGCCATGCACTGCATCCGCAAGCGCAAGAGCGAACCCGAGCAACTCGCCATGATGTGTGGCGTCGTCTCTTCGAAGTTCGAGGTACGCGACGCCAAGTATGGCCCGGTGTTCAACCGCATGGTCAGGAACATGTGCGCCACCTCCCTCAAGAAGGTCCGCAGGGAGCTCGCTATCGCTTCACTGACTGGCCCGCCCGGGCCGGCCGAGCCCGGATACACCGAAATGGGCCCCGGCTGCGGCACCGTCGGCGCCGACCCTACCGACGTGGCGCTCCCCGGTCTGCGCGGCGGTGCAGCCGACGAGGAGAAGGTCGTGGCAAAGGTGCTCATCGATAAGAACGGGGAGCTGACGGAGAAGACGGCCCGGCAACTGGTGATCGAAGACATCGACCGCATCATGGAGGTCATCCCTCCCCTCGCCGATCGTCACTTCATGGAGGCCGACCAGTCCGAGCGTGCCGCTAAGCGCAGTGCACAGGACGCCAAGTACCACCGGGCCACTGCCAATCGCTACCTCTCTCTGGTCAAGCGATACGACCGGCTTGTGGTCGGCATCGACAGCCTCCCCGGAGTCTTCACGCTCGCTGGCTACCTCGCCGAGGTCGTCCCCGAGGCCCTGGGGCTGGACGAAGAAGACGCCGAGCTCCTGCGCTACGCCGGTGCGCTGTGACCGAATCCGCCTGGCACAAAGAGATCAAGAGCTGGGGCGTTGCAACCGAGATTCCCGTGCATGACCGTCGAGCGGACTGCGTGCTGTGCTGCGGCCAGCGGGCCGAGGTCCAGCGCCGCCCGCTGGCTCCACGGGAAGTCACCGGCCGGGAAGCACACGCCGACCTGTGGATCCTCGACTGCACAGCAGCGCACCGCTGCGGCCGAGTGCTGATCTGGGAGGACCCTCGCTTCGGTTGGCTCTTCCGCTGGGACCATACCTGGAAGGGCTTTGCCGCGGCCAAGCGCCCCGTCTTCCTCAACCTGTCCCTGGACCTCGCCACCGGCGAGGGCAGCTTCCTGGAGGTGACCAGCTGGAACTTCAAGGGGTACCGGGCCCATGGAACTGGCCGGACGCATACCGCGGCCGCCATGCGCTCCTGGATGCGCCACGGCACCCCCCTCTCGCAGGATGAGGCGGTCGCCAGATGATCGAGGAGCCGAGCCCCCCGTCTCAGGCGCCACGGCACCGCACCGTCATCATCGAACTGGATGGTCTCCTCCGGCAAGTACCGGCCGAGTACCACTTGAGGGGCGCCCTCGCGGGACGGATGGTGACAGCCTGCGCCTTCTACGCCGAGTCCCGCTTCGGCGAATGCCCCTTCCCGGTGCCCATGGCTTTGCACCGGCCCACCGCACGCACCGACCCCAGAGTCATCGTCATCGACAACTTCGGCGAGCAATGGGTAATGGGGTTCACGGTCCAGTACCAGCAGCTCATCTATCGAATCACCAGCTTCCACGCCACCGCAGGTGCGTGAGCACCACCCTCCGTTTCGGGTGAGCCAAGCCGTTCGGCGGTGCGCACGCCCGCCCGCGATGACGCTGCCTGAGGCAGCGAAGGACCTTCCCTAAGCAACGGTGCGTGATCGGCTCCGGGGCTCAGAACCGGGACAGGATCAGAGGGACCTTGCCGGACGGTCTTGCCTCGTCCAGGTTGGGACATCCAGCCCCAACCTGGACGAGGGTCATACTCAGGAAGCTCTGTAGGCGGACAACCCAAAGCTGGGCCTTCATGGGGGGATGCCCACTCAGCGT
Organism: Streptomyces sp. CB02980; assembly: GCF_014451325.2. Lineage (GTDB taxonomy): Bacteria > Actinomycetota > Actinomycetes > Streptomycetales > Streptomycetaceae > Streptomyces. Next base: position 732,166 of record NZ_JACSCH020000002.1, read on the forward strand.
GAACCGGGCAACGAGACGTGTCTCGGAGCGCGGGAGAGCCACGATCCGCAACGGCTGATACCGACAGAGTCGAGGATGCCTGCGACACCCCACACCAACGGAATACAGCTCGAACATCTTGGCCCAATCCCCTCATGAGGACATGCCACCTCACGTGAGACTGCAGCGCTTGGCACCGGCGTAAGGCAGTCGAACCACCTGCTGGCCACTGAGCTCTTCCAACGCGCAAGGGACGAGACCCTACAGCCGGCCGCCTCGGCTCGCCCAACTCAACTAATCGGGTGGCACGTTTGTCTCAGGCAGGCCATCCTGATCTGTTGCCCAGAAGTCAGGAGTGTTTCGTGGAGATCCGGCCGCTGCAGGAACTGCAGGCCGCCGACGAAATGTCGTTGGCCTTCAACCCGTTCGGTCTCGGAGGCCGCATGCGTCCGGAGGATGCCGCCGAGTTCCAGCAGAGCCAGATCGCCGAGTTGGTCCTGTCGGACCGAGTGGCCGAAGGGACTCGCCGGTCCTTCGAACGCCTCCGAAACGTCTACGCCTACGGTGTGCTCTGCTACGACATGTACACGCTGGTCAGTGACGCGGCCCTTCTGGCGTTCGAACAAGCCCTGCGCGACCGCTTCATGGAGTCGTGTGCCGGCACTGTCACCTTCTCTCTGGCCGAGCCGGAGGAGATCGATTCCTTCACCGTCACGTCGTTCGAGGACGTGACGCACCTAGTTAAGCGGCTGAGACGACGCAAGGCGCGTCTCATGGTGAACGGCACACCCATCCCGTTCAACGGAATGCTCGCCGGCCTGCGTCGGTGGGCGCGTACCGCGGGCCTGCTTCGGGGCCGTCGAAGCATCGGCATCGAGGACTCGCTGGCCGACCTGCGTAACCACGTCGCCCACCCGACGCGCCACCAGGTCGACACTCCCGTCGACGCAGCCCGTACGCTTTCCGATCTCGCCGAGTTCGTCAATCAGCTTTGGGGGGAGCCCACCGTCGGGGGACGGCATTTCCCCGCACCTCTCGCGCGCGAGATCCTGGCGATGAGCTGGGGCCCCGATGGCCGGGTAGGACTGGAATCGCCAGAGGCTCTGCGACAACAGCCACACTCGGACGACGATGCTCAGTACGTTCTGATCAGGGCTTTCCTCCGGGACCGCAGAGGCCGCCGCGAAGAACCGCACTGGATGAACTTCGACGGCCGTTACGAACTCACCCGGTATCCAGTCGACTACCTCTGGGGCCCCGGCAGCCGGGATGAAGCACTCGCCTGGCACACGGAGCATCGCCCTCAGGAGGACGCGATCGACTTCGTCGACCGCGTATTCCTGCTCCGCGAGGTCGACGGACGGATCCACCACCCGATGCGACCGGAGGTGGCCGCCGGGCTGCTCGGTGACGAGCGCAGCGGCACATGGCACGCACTACGGGCCGACTACCCAAGCGATGCCTTCGTGCATGCCCGCGACCGAGGCGAGGCCGGCGCCGGACACACAGTCCGTCCCGGCGACTGCACGGCGTGCTCCGTCGAGGTCCTTGGCTCAGGCGACCTCAACCAACTGCTAGACACCGCTACTGTCGCCCTCGGAGACTTGCGGCCGATTCGACCCCCTGCCCTCCGCAGCCCATTCGAGCTGGGTGTCACCTAGCACGTCTGACGATCCTCACGGCCCCACTCGCCGCACTGGGCTCGGCCTCAAAGCTGGGCAAGCAGGGGCCGCCCCGTTGGATCCAGCGCTTACGGCACAAGAGACAAAGGGTCGTCAGTCGACGGTGCGCTCCGTGGCCCGCCGGCGGCGGCGGGCGGTCAGGTAGAGGGCACCGCCGATGCTGAGCAGGCTGCCTGCTCCTGTCAGGAGCCAGGGGGTGGTCTCGGCGCCGGTGTGGGCGAGGCTGTCGGACGGCGGGAAGGACGGGGGCTGCTGGGTGGGCGGTGGTGGGGTGTGGTGGGCGACGGCGTGGTCGGCGGGTTGGCGGTGTCCGCGAGGGTGACGGTGACGTGCTCGCCGGGCTTGGCAACGAAGACCACCGGCTGGGAGTCGAGTTGGTAGCCGTTAGGGGCAGTCGTCTCGGTGGCCCAGTAGCGGGTTCCGGCCTTCAGGGTGACGTCAAGCTTCGCAGTGGCGGTGCCGTCCTTGCCTGTGGTCAGGGCGAGGAGCTGCTTGCCGGGCCGGTGCTCGCCGTTCGTGCCGACCTCGTCCGTACGGATGTTGATGACCGCGCCCGACAGCGTCTTGCCTGTGACCTTGTCCGTCTTGCGGAGGAGGAAGTCGGCCTTCTTGAAGGGGTCGATGACTACGAGCGGGTTGGCGTGGGCGGTGCGGCCCTCGGTGATGGTGACGTCCTGGTCCGGGGCGAGGTCGTGGATCGTGTCGCCCGTGGACATTTCGCGCAGCCGGTAGGCGCCGGGCGGGATGCCGTCGAGAACGAGCATGCCCTTCACGTCGGTCTCTCCCTCGGCGACGACCTTGCCGGCGGAGTCGAGCAGCTGGAAGGCCGCCCCGGTGAGGACGGAGCCTTCAGGGTCCTTCTTCTGGATCTCCACGCCGCCGGGCGCTGCGGTGACCTCCACGGTGGCGGTGTCCTCGGCCGTGGTGGTGGCGCCGGCCAGCAACATGCGCTGGGCGGCGGGGTTCTGCGGGGTGAGGATTTTCAGCTGGGAGCCGGGCAAGCCAGTGGCGGTGCCCCGCACGGTGGCCCTCCCGGTCTTCCCTGCGGTGAACTCCCACGCCCCGGCGCCCTGCTGGTCCGTAGTGACCTTGCCGGTGCCGGTGCCCGTGCCGGAGTCGGACTCGGCAAGCTGCACGGTGACGCCGGGGATGGCGGCGCCGGTGAGCGTGGAGTTGACCTTCACCGCCACGTTGACCTTCTGGCCGGTATGCGTCTTCGTGACCGACGGGCTGATGTGCAGGGCGTACGGGCCGGCGTACCGCTTGGCCTCGTCGATGTACCGCATCGCGAGCGTGCGTGCGGTCGGCGAGACCACCTGGTAGGCGAGGCGCTGCTTGCCCCGAGTGCCGTGGATCCCGTACCTACCTCCCGCGAGCCACTCGTAGACGGCCGCGTCGACCGCGGCGGCCTGGGCGTGGTCGCGGGTCTGCCCGTACCGGCCGATCACGTACGAGGCGTACGCCAGGTTCTCGCGGGGCATCGGCCTGCCAGTCACCGAGGACGTCCAAGACGTGACCACCGTCGGGTCGCTGTACCCACCGGAGTCAGCCGGTCCCTTGCGCTCGGGGTCCGCGCAGTAGGTCTCGGCATTGCCGAAGACCTTTGGACCGGGCGGGCCGTACGCGCCGATGTGCGAGGCGCCGACGTTGCCGTCCGAGTCCGGGATCGTGTATCCGGGACCCAGCGGGCTCGGTGCGGGGGCGGCCTGGGCAGGTGACCAGGCCAGAGTGCCGACCGCGCCTGCGGCGATGGCGACGGCCAGGGATCGAACGGCGACGCGGACGAAACGGGCGTGCACGAAGGTGATGCTCCTTGATGGATGGGCGGGTCGGGAAGTGGTGGCTCAGCGGACTCGGCTCGTCGGCGGGCGTGTGGCCGTGGTCCACCGGGGGACGCTGCGCGTGGTGAGTGCCGGTGCGCGGTGAGCGGCAGCGGCTCGTTTCAGGTCGAGCGGGGTGGGTGCCGGGGACCTGGGCGGCACCGCTGGGGTGAGCTGGGCGTGCTCGGGCAGCGAGGACAGCATGCTGTCCTTCCAGCGCGGTACGGGCGACGGGTCGGAGACGCTGTCGGTGACGGCCCTGACGAGCGCGATCGGCGTATGCGTGGACGCTGTGGCGTACCAGCGGGCATAGCTCGTCTTGGGGCCACCCCACAGATACCAGCGCGCCTCCAGGGTGGTGAGTTCCTTCTCGGCGTCGAGTTCGCCGGTGGTGTACTCGATGCCGGCCAGACCGTCGGGGGACTGGAGTGCGAGGACGCCCCAGCATGGGTGTTGGATCTTCCAGCCGCGCTGGATCAGCGGCACCATGGGCTGGAACGCGTCGAGTTCCTCGTTCTCGGGGTGGGGAAGGGCCAGGTACGTGTGCGGGCCAGCTGTGTACGCCTTGGCCAGGGCGGTGGTGAAGGCGGCGACGAACTCCGTGGGCGCCATGTCGTTGAAACACACACCCCAGACGGGCGGACCAAATCTGTCGCGGTACGCGCTGATGCGCCACAGCCCGTCGTCCTCCCCCTCGGGCAGGAAGCCGAGCCGGACCTTGCGGTCGGGCTCCAAGGACGATTGATTGCCCTCGCCCATCCACGGAGCACCTTCGGATGACCTCGGTAAGAAGTTCGAACCGACGGGCTCACCCTCGCCCCACGGTTCGTTCTCCCTTCGCGAACTGTGCCGTCCGTCTCTGGACTCTTACACGAATCCGTTTAGTGTTCCGTCCCCCGGAGACCATTCGCCCTTGCCCCACGAGCCCACATCCCCTATGGACTTCGCCGCACCGAACGCCGACATGGAGGCCGCCGCGCACCCCACGCTCCAGTACCAAAGTGACCCGACTGACAACCGTCCGCCCCTCCTCGCCAGTGCCTGGTACTCGACCAAGGACCTCGCCACTCACCTACGCGTCGACACCTCGACTCTGCGTCGATGGCGAACCGCTCAGCCGCCCCAGGGCCCGCCGTTCGTCTCCATCTCGGAGCGTGTCGTCATGTACAGCGCGATCGACATAGAGGAATGGCTGCACAGCCGCCGCATCACCCCTCGCCGGGCGGCTTGATGGCCCATATAGAAACCGTTCCTGTCGGCGTACGCCTCTCCACGGACGTCGAATACAGGCCCAATAGAGCCAACCCGTACCGCGCCCGCGTCCGCTGGTTCGACCCCACGACTAAGCGCCGGAAGTCCGTGTCCGAGGGAAAGGACAGCGAAGAAGAAGCACAGGCGTGGATCCAAACCATCATCGAGGCAGCGGAGGCCGGCCTCGCCCCATCGGTGGCCACCATGAAGCTCGCCGACTACGGCGAAACGAACATGGAACTCGCCCTACGCGGTCTGGAATTGAAGACGCGCGACCCCTACCTCTCAGGATGGCGTGTACGCGTAGTGCCGGCCCTCGGGCATCTGCCGGTCCGGATGATCACCAACGGTGCCATCGACCGCACCGTGCAGAACTGGATCGCTGACGAGCACGGTCGCTCGACCGTCAAGAACACCATCGCCGTCCTGGTCCGTGTCATGGAGCAGGCGGTCCGGGACGGCATCATCAAGGTCAACCCGGCCCGCGTGACGGGCTGGCAGAAGCTCTACAAGCAGGCCGAGGACGAGCTCCTCGACCCGCGAGCCCTGGCCCTCCCCGGCTGGGAGGCGCTCGTCGAGCTGGCCGACGCACTCGTGGCCGCCTCCCACGGCGAGTACCGGGGCTGGGGCGAGGTCGTCCTCTTCGCCGCATGTACCGCTGCGCGCATCGGTGAGGTCTCCGGCTGCCGGGCCGGTGACATCGACACCACCAACTGGATCTGGACCGTCCGGCGCCAGACCACTCCCGCTCCCGGCGGCCTCGTCGACAAGGGGACGAAGGGCAAGCGGGCCCGCCAGGTGCCCATCATCGAGGAGATTCGCCCCCTCGTCGCCCAGCGCATTCTGGCTGCCGGCCCCGATCCGGACGCCCGCATGTTCACCGGCCCCCGAGGCGGCCGCATCTCCACCGCGGTCCTGCGCGACGCGACGCACTGGGACGACGTCGTCCTGAAGCTCGGCTACGAGCACCAGCGCCGCCACGATCTCCGCCACACCGGACTCACCTGGTTCGCCGACGCCGGGGTCCAGGTGCACGTCCTCCGCAAGATCGCGGGCCACGGTTCGCTCACCACCACCCAGCGATACCTGCACCCCGACGTGCACAAGATCACCGCCGCTGGCGCCGCCCTCTCGGCCCACCTCAGTGTGCTCCGCGCGCCCCGGTCCCTGCCGAGCGCGATTGTGGTCGCGCGCTGACGCGGTCAAGGCGAGTTGGTCCCCAACCGGTCCCCGAAAACGAGTCAGAGGCCGTTTCAGATTGCTCTGAAACGGCCTCTGACCTGCGACTCTTTCGAGTCGGGACGACAGGATTTGAACCTGCGACCCCTTGACCCCCAGTCAAGTGCGCTACCAAGCTGCGCCACGTCCCGATGCGCGTCTCTTCGGGGTTTCCCCCTCGTCGGCGTGCAGGGAAAACATTACCTCACTCCGGAGGGTGGGTTGACGCACGGGCTGTCACCGCGCCGCAGGTGGTGGCCAGGGACGTTGCTTCGGCGAGGGTGGTGGCCGAGCCCGTCGCGTGGGCGAGGTCCAGGCGCGCTCGGGACTCCTCGTAGCGGGAGGGGGACGCCGCCAGGTGTGCGACGGCGCGGGTGAGGAGGCGGCGGGACTCGGCCGGGGTGGCGAAGAGGGCCAGGCAGCGGAGCGCTTCGCCGCGAACGGTGGGAGTGCCGAGGCGTTCGGCGTGGGCGTGGGCCTCGGTGGCGATGCGGGCCGCGCGGTCCGGGTCCGTCGCGGCGAGGGCACGGGCGAGGTCGAAGGGCCAGGGGGCCCAGATGCCGTGGTGGCGGCCGCGGACGGTCAGCGCCTCGGCCGCCGCCTCCAGCGTGTGGACCGCCTCCTCGCGCCGGCCTTCGGCCAGCAGGAGGCGGCCGAGGACGCTCGGGCCGTCGGGCAGCACGATCGCGCCCGGCCAGGGCGGGCCGAAGGCGTAGCGGTCGGCGACGTCCCGGGCCTCGGCGGTACGGCCCCGGGCGAGCAGGGTGTCGACGAGGAGGCAGGCCGTGTCCCAGTGGACGGGGAGCCCGCTGCCCACCCGGTCGGCGCGGCGGAGGCCCTCCTCCAGGTGGTGCTGCGCCCTGGGCAGGTCTCCGCGCCGCCGGTGGGCCAGGCCCAGGAGGGTGTGGGCGAAGGCCAGGTGGGCGCCGCTCCAGCCGGAGATCTCGAAAGCACGCACCGCCTCGGCGAACAGCGCCTCAGCCCGGTCGGGACGGTCGGCGAACGCGTACGCGATGCCCGTGAGCGCCGGGATCTCGAAACCCCAGGTGGTGTCGGTCCAGGCGAGGCCCCGGGCAGGTGCGCCGTCGACGAGGGCGCTGTCGCAGAGTCGTACGACCTCGGCAGCCGGTTCGCCCCTGAGCATCGCGTCGAAGGCCCGGACCGCGAGCAGGGCCCGTTCCGCGTTGTCCGCGCCGGTGAAGTCCGCGGTGAGCTCGGCGAGGCGACGCGAGCGGCCGGGCCCGTCCTCCTCGGCGGCCTGGAACCCCTCGTACATGAAGTGCGCCGCCTGGAGGCGCCGTCGGCCGGTGCCGGGTGGGGTGCGGACCGCCTCGGCCGCGACGGTCCTCGCCGCCTCCCCGAGCTGGTTGCTGTGTGCGAGTACCTGGGCGAGCCGGTAGGTGGCGTCGACGCGGAGGGCGTCGTCCAGGCCGGGCAGGTCGAGCGCCGAGCGGAGGTGCCGGACCGTGGCGGCCGGCGCGGTGAGCAGCGACGCGCAGCCGAGTTCGTACAGGACGGTGGCGTACGTGTCCGGGCCCGGCGGCTCGGCGAGGGCCCGCTCCAGGCTGCGGCGGGCCGCGTCGGGGGCCCCGACGGCCAGGTGCTCGACGGCGGCGGCCCGCAGTCGGCGGACGACGTCCTCGTCGTCCGCCGGATGCACGTCGAGGAGGTGTCGGGAGGCGGCGGCCGGACCGTGGCCCGCCTCGGCCAGCGCCCGCGCGGCGCGCCCGTGCAGGGCGGTCCGTGTCGCTGCCGGCACCGATACGTACACGGCCGTCGCGATCAGGGGATGCGTGAACTCCAGCGGGCTCGTCGGGGTGGGCGGCGCCGGTGTCGGGGTGGTCGGCGTGGGGGTGGTGCGTGTGGCGGTGGTCGGTACTCCCTTCGGACTCGCTGCCGTCACGATCCTCGCTCGACGGAGGCAGTCCGTGTGCGCCGCCACCTCGCTCCGCCCCATCCCCGTGAGCGCTCCCAGGAGCTGCGGCGTGCTGTCCGTGCCGAGCACGGCGATCGCCCACGCCAGACGCGTCGGGCCGGCGCCGAGTGCCTCGAGACGGGCCACGAGGCCCCCACCGCGCGCCCCCGCTCCCAGCTCGCGGAGGAGGACGGCGGATTCGGCCACGGGCTCGACCTTCCCCTCGCGGGCCTTCGCGAGCAGTTCGACCGTCTCGTACGGGTTCCCCGACGTCACCGTCCACAGTTCGTGGCAGAACGGTTCGTCCGCGTGCCGGCCGAGCGCGTCACGGGCCAGTACGGCGGTGGCCTCGGGCGTGAGTGACTCCAGGCTCAGGGTCAGGACCGCGCGGTCGCCCAGCGCCGCGAGGGTGGCGGGTACGCCGGGCTCGGGAGGCTCGGGCGACAGCGGACGGTGCGCGAAAACGACCAGAACGGGGAGGCCCCCGTCCTGTCGGGTCCGGGTGTAGGCGTCGAGCCAGGCCAGTGACTCCGCGTCGGCCCACTGGGCGTCGTCGACCAGCAGCACCGGCGGCCGGTCCCTCAGCCGCTCGGCCAGGCCGTCCAGAAGCCGGACGAGCCCGCCCCGTACGCCCTGCGGGTCGGCGGGTGCGGCCGGGGGCGGAGGCGGCGGTGCGAGACCCAGCGCGGGGGCGACACGGTCGAAATCGTCGACGTGGTCGAGCTGGCCGGGGAGCAGACCGTGGACCGTCTCCTCGCCCCGACCGTCCAGGGCCGCCAGGGCGGGTCGGAGCAGTTGGCGCGTGACATGGAACGGGACCGAGGTGTGTGTCTCGTCGCCTCGGGCTGTCAGGACGGTGCACCGGTCCCGGGCGTTGCGGCCGATCTCGGCGAGGAGCGCGGTCTTGCCCATGCCCGGTTCTCCCCGGTAGACGAGGACGCCCCCGCCGTACGCGGGTTCCGCGACGAGGCCGTCGACCGCGTGGGCGGCCGCGGCGAGTTCCGGGCCGCGTTCGAGGAGGAGGCACCCTCGCGCCGGGTCCGCATCGGGTTTCGTACGCTCCGCGCCGACCCACGAAAGCGCTTCCAACGACCTTGCGTGCAACGGCTGTTCAGGATCCGACGGCACCGGTGACTCACTCTCCCCACAAGAGCTGCTGCCATGACCGGCCCGCGCGACCCACGCGGCCGGTGTGCGGTGGACCGTCGAGCCTAGCGGGCCCGATCGCCCCGGGGGCGACAATGGACGGGTGAACCGGACAGCGAGTGACCGTGGCAGGGATCGCGACGAGGAGGGGCGGGCTCGTAGCGCGCGTCCCCGCGACGGGCTCGGCCGTCCGCTGCCGTACGGCGCCGAGGGCGTGCCCCGGCAGCCCGAGGGTGTCGTCCGCACTCCCGAGGAGACCCTGCGCGAGGCGCAGCGGCTGCTGGACGCCGGGATGCCCTTCCACGCGCACGAGGTCTTCGAGGACGCCTGGAAGTCCGGCCCCGAGTCGGAGCGCGACCTGTGGCAGGGCCTCGCGCAGCTCGCCGTGGGCCTGACGCACGCCGCCCGCGGCAACACGGCGGGCGGGGCACGGCTGCTGCGCCGCGGCGCCGACCGCCTCGCGGGCGGGCCGGGGAGCGCGGAGGCCGCGGCCGTGTACGGCATCGATGCCGGCGGACTCGCGGCGTGGGCACGGGAGTTGGCCGACCGCGCCTCCGGAGACGGAGAGGCCGAAGGAGCGGACGCGGACGGAGGGGCCGGTGCGGGCGGAGAGGCCGGTGCGGGCCGAGGGGCCAGTGCGGGCCGAGAAGCCGGTGCGGGCGGAGAGGCCGGTGCGGGCCGAGGGGCCAGTGCGGGCCGAGAAGCCGGTGCGGGCGGAGAGGGCAGTGCGGGCGGAGAGGCCGGTGCGGCCGGATCCGCCCGCCCGGCCGTCGTCGTCGACGCCGCCTCCGAGGCGCCCCGGCTGCGGCTGGACCGGGCCTGAGGGTTACGCCCCCGCCCCCGGGTCCAGCTCCCGCAGCAGGACCGACGTGTGGCTCACCGAGGGGTCCTTGGCCGCCGTCAGGAGGGTGATCGTCTCCTTCGCCGCGAGGCTCCTCAGGCGGTCGAGGGCCGCTGCCGCGTCGGGGGCCTCGAGTTCGGCCTCGTAGCGCCTGCGGAACTCCTCGTACTCACCCTCGGTTCCGTGGTACCAGTGGCGGAGTTCCGTGGACGGCGTGAGCGCTTTCGGCCATTCGTCGATGTGGGCGTCGGTCTTGGCGAGTCCGCGCGGCCAGAGCCGGTCGACGAGGACCCGTACGCCGTCGTCCGGCGAGGGGGTCTCGTAGATCCGGCGGACGCGGACTCGGGGGGCGGACCGGGCGGGCCGATGGGGCTCTGCGGGCTGTGTGGGCTCTGCGGGCATGGTTCCAGCCTGACAAACCGGCCCGCGACTCACCCCTCGACGCGCAGTGCCGGAAGGAGGACGGCGTCGACGAAGGTCCGCATGGTCGAGACGTCCGTGAAGCGGTCCTCGAAGAGCCGCTCGATGCGGAGCATGCCCAGGAAGCAGGGGGCGACGAAGCCGATCGCGGGATTGTCGGCGGCGACCTCGCCCCGCTCGACCGCGCGCGCCACGACCGCGTCGATGGCCGCGACCTCGGGGGCGATGACGGTCTCGCGGAGTGCGGCGCGCAGGTCGGGGTGCTGGATGAAGGCCTGGGCGACGGCCTCCATGAGTTCGGCGTCGCGCTCGCGGTGGGAGGCGGCGATCCGGCCCGCCTCGCGCAGGTCACCCACGAGGGTGCCGGTGTCGATGCCGGTGAAGACGGTGCAGCGGCGCTGGGCGAGCGCGGCCGTGACGAGCTGCGGCTTCGTGCCCCACTGCCGGTAGAGGGTGGCCTTGCCGCACTTGGTGCGGGCCGCGACGCCCTCCATGGTCACCGAGTCGTATCCGCCCTCACGCAGGAGGCAGAGCACGGCGTCGTACAGCTCCGTCTCGCGCTCCGGCGTGATCTTGCTGCGGCGGGCGGCCGCGGTGGCGGCTTCCGTGGACGCCGACCCCGACGCGGACGCTGATGTGGTCGCTGACGCGGCCGTGGACGCGGACGTGGACGTGGACATCGATCCCTCCCGGACACCTCTGTCTCTGCACATACGAGAGTAGGGGGTGCACAATCGAGACGCAAACGTATCGAGACGCTTGCGTCTCGATGAAATCGGATCTAGGCTCACTCCGTTTGTTGGCGATTTGAGTGATTAGAGGGCCGCGCGATGGCTGCCGGGATACGCGGGATACGAGGACCACGTCCTGCCGGATCGGGGCTGACGCCTACCCCCGTCCCCTCCGGGCTCGACGAGCACGGGAGCGGCGAGGGGGACGGCGGCGAGTCCGCCAGACCGCCCCTCCTGCGCGAGCTCGCGCTCGTCACCGCGCTCTTCCTCGTCTACAAGTTCGGCCGGCTCTTCGCCAACGGCCACGAGTCCCGCGCCTTCCGGAACGCCGACCGCGTCTGGGACGCCGAGCGCGCGGTCCACCTGCCGGGCGAGGGAACGATCCAGCAGCTGCTCCTGCACGGCGAACCGCTGATCCGGGCCGCGAACACGTACTACGCGGCCGTGCACTTCCCGGCCACCCTCGCCTTCCTCGTCTGGCTGTATCTGCGCCGCCCCGCCCACTACGTGTGGTCGCGCCGCGTCCTCGCGCTCGTCACCGGCGCCGCGCTCGCCCTGCACCTCCTGATGCCGCTCGCGCCGCCGCGGATGCTCGCCGCGAGCGGGCTCGTCGACACCGCACGGGTCTACGGCCCCTCGGTGTACGGAGCGACGCCGGAGACCGACTCGATGGCCAACCAGTTCGCGGCCATGCCCTCGCTGCACTTCGGCTGGGCCCTGATGGTCGCGATCGGACTGATCGCCGCCACCCGGTCCCGCCTGCGGGTCCTGTGGCTGCTGCACCCGCTGTTCACCCTGCTCGTCATCGTCGGCACCGCCAACCACTACTGGTTCGACGCGCTCGCCGCCGCCGCGCTGCTCGGTCTCGCCCTGCTCGCCGTCCGCGCCCCCGGCCGCCGGACGGCGCCCCCACCCGTGCCGCGTCAGGTCGGTACGACGCCTCTGCCGGTCGGAGCCCTCCGATGAACCCCGCCACCGGCACCGTCGTCGCGGTGCTCCTCTCGCTCGTCTCCGCCGGCGGATACGCGTTCGCCGCCGTCGCCCAGTCCCGGCTCGCCGCCGCCTCCCCCGTCCAGGACGGACGCGGGGCGCTGCGCGCCCTGCTCGCCCGCGGGCAGTGGTGGTCGGCGGTCGGGCTCAACGCCGCCGGAGCCCTCGCCCATGTGGCCGCCCTGCACTACGGGCCGCTGACGCTGGTCCAGCCGCTCGGCGCGCTGACCCTGGTGGCGGCGCTGCCGCTCGGCGCGTACGCGGCGCGGCGCCGGGTGACCCGCACCGAGTGGCGCGGGGCGCTGTGGACCCTGGCCGGTCTCGTCGGGCTGGTCGCGGTGACCGGTCCCACCGAGCCCGGCGAGGCCCTCAGCCTGCGCGAGTCCCTGGTCGTCGCCGCGACGACGGCGCTCCTCATCGTCGCGCTCGCCTCGGGCCGGCACCCGGCCAAGGGGCACGCGCCTCGCGGGCTCGGGCACGCCACGGCCTCCGGGATCGCCTCGGGCGTCGCCTCCGCGCTCACCCAGACGCTGACGGCCGCGTTCGCGCTCGAACTGCCGGGCGGCACGCCGGCCTGGTGGCAGACCGCGCTCCTCGCGGTGCTGATCTCGGGCTTCGCGACGGGCGGCCTCCTGCTCTCCCAGGCCGCCTACCGGGGCGGCCTCGCGGCACCGCTCGCCGTGGTCAACCTCTCCAACCCGGCGGCCGCCGCGATCATCGGCGTGGCACTGCTCGGCGAGACGTTCCGCGCGGGCGCGTGGGGCTGGCTGGTCGCGGCCGGCGCCTCCCTGGTCGCGGCGCGGGGCGTGGTGCTGCTGACCAAGGGTGACTCCCCGGAAGCGGCTCCGGCCGCACACCCCGAGGTGGTGGCAGTGGCGATGCCCGAGGCCATGGCGATGCCGACACCCGAGACGGTGGCGGTGTCGGTGCCCGAGACGGTGGCGGTGTCGATGCCCGAGACGGTGGTGCCGATGCCCGAGGCCGTGGCGACGCCGGCGCCCGAGGTGGTGGCGGTGTCGGCGCCCGAGGCCGTGGCGCTGCCCGACCCCATCACGTCGCGCCGGCCCACGACGCCGCCCGACCCCACGACGCCGTCCGGGCCCCGGAACCCGGGCTCCACGCGCACGCGTACGCCCGCCCGGTGGACCATCCTCCGGTCGGTGCCCACACCCCGCTCGGCCCACGACCTCTCCGCCCGCCGTTCGGCCCGACCCGATCCGGCCACACCCCTGCCGACCACACCCCAGCCGACCGCACCCCAGCTCGACCTGCCCGATCTGGCCGGGCCTGGCGCCGAGCCGGCGCACGCGCCGGCGGCGGGCTGAGGCCCGTCACACGTCGAGCAACTCTCCCCTCAACAGCGAACGACCTTGAATTCGTCATCTTGACGACAACCCGGAAACCCCACTATCGTCAACATGACGACAAGGGGGATTCTTCATGGCCGACATCACCCGGCGGGCCGGCTGGCGCCATCTGCGCTCCGCGCCCACCGCGCACATCCGCCACCAGCGCCGCGGCAAGCTCGTGCACGACGGCGAGGGACTGAGCTTCTGGTTCCGCCCGCTCACCGCGGCCCTCTCCGAGGTCCCGGTCAACGACCGCGAACTGGCCATGGCCTTCCACGCCAGGACCGCCGACTTCCAGGACGTCAGCGTCCAGTCCACCGTCACGTACCGGATCGGCGACCCGGCGGCCGCCGCCACCCGGCTCGACTTCTCCATCGACCCCGACACGGGCGCGTGGCGCGGCACTCCGCTGGAGCAGATCGCCACCCTCCTCACCGAGACCGCCCAGCAGCACGCCCTCGACGTCCTCGCCCGCACCGCGCTGGCCGAGGCGCTCGTCGACGGCGTGGCGGCGGTACGGGACCGCGTCACGGCCGGACTCGCGGCCGAGCCCCGCCTTCCGTCCACCGGCATCGAGGTCGTCGCCGTCCGGGTGGTCGCGATCCGCCCCGAACCCGAGGTCGAGCGCGCCCTGCGCACCCCCGCCCGCGAGCAGATCCAGCAGGAGGCCGACCGGGCCACGTACGAGCGCCGCGCGGTCGCCGTCGAACGCGAGCGCGCCATCGCGGAGAACGAACTGGCGAGCAAGATCGAGCTGGCCCGCCAGGAGGAGCGGCTCGTCGAGCAGCACGGCACCAACGCCCGCCGCGAGGCCGAGGAGAACGCCGCAGCCGACGCCGTACGGGCCGAGGCCGAGGCCGTACGGAAGGTCCGCCTCGCGCGGGCCGAGGCGGAGGCGGCGCGCGAGGTCGGGCAGGCGCGCGCCGGAGCGCAGTCCGCGTGGCTGCGGGCGCACGCCGAGGTCGAACCCGCCACTCTGCACGCGCTCGCCGTGTCCCGCGCCGCCGAGAACCTGCCCCGGATCGAGCACCTGACGCTCTCGCCCGACGTCCTGACGGGGCTGCTCGCCAAGCTCGGCGAGGGCGGGGCCCGGCCGTGAGCCTCGCGCCGCGCGCGGTGCTCGTGCACCGGACCACGGAGTACGAGGAGCTGCTCGCCCGGCACGGTACGCACGGCCAGGCCGCGTTCTTCCTCTCCGCGCGCGGCCGCTCGGTCGACGCCGTGCGCGAGCGGCACGAGCGCACCCACCGGGCGCTGGCCGAGGTGGCGGCCGCCGTGCCCCTGTCCTGGCGGCAGACCAGGGTGGAGCGCGCCGATCTGGACCGGTTCCTGTTCGGGCCCGAGGACGTGGTCGTGGTGGTGGGGCAGGACGGTCTGGTCGCCAACGCGGCGAAGTACCTCACCGGGCAGCCCGTCATCGGGATCGACGCCGACCCGGGGCGCAATCCGGGCGTCCTGGTCCGCCACCGGGCGGACCGGGCACGGCGCCTGCTGCCGTACGCGGCGGGGGCCGGGGCGACGGTCGACGAGCTGACGATGGTGGAGGCCGTCACCGACGACGCGCAGCGGCTCCTGGCGCTGAACGAGATCTACGTCGGGCCGCGCGGCCATCAGACCGCCCGGTACACCCTGGATCTCGACGCGACGAAGCTGCCGCCGGAGGCCCAGGCCTCGTCGGGGGTGCTCGTCGGCACGGGTACGGGGGCCACGGGCTGGCTGCGGTCGCTGTGGGAGCAGCGCTCCAGCGCGCTCGCGCTGCCCGCGCCGGCGGATGCCCGGCTCGCCTGGTTCGTCCGCGAGGCGTGGCCGTCCCCGACCACCGGAACGAGCCGGGTCGAGGGCCTCCTCGACCCGGGTCAGGGGCTGCGCCTCACCGTCGAGTCGGACCGGCTGGTGGTGTTCGGCGACGGCGTCGAGTCGGACGCGCTGGAGCTGACATGGGGCCAGACCGTGCGCCTCACGGTCGCGGGGCCGCGCCTCCGTCTCGTCCACTGACGGCGGGATCCGGGCCCACGGCGGCGCACGGCCGGGCCGCCGCCGAGCCGCCGAGGGCCGCGGCCGGGCCGCGGCCGGAATCGATCGGCCGTGGGCGGGGGCGGTCGCGCGGGGCGCTATGCTCGGCGCGCTTTGCCCGGTTTCCGCAGGGGTTCTGTCCGCGTTTCACCCAGTTCCCCAGTTCCCCAGGTGTACAGGTCCCCGTGCCCCGTCCCCAAGTCCCGCTTCCCCGGGTCCCGTCCCCTGGTCCCGGTTCCCCGGTCTCCCGATCGAGTACGCGCCCGCTCCCGGCTGTTGAAGGGATCCCCCATGGCCTCCACCTCCTCCGGCTCGCTGTCCGTCTCCCCCGCCACCGAGCGGGACTGGGCGCTCGTGCGCGGCTGGGCGGCCGAGGAGGGGTGGAACCCGGGGCTCTCGGACGCCGCCTCGTTCTTCGCGCAGGATCCCCGGGGGTTCTTCCTCGGCCGGGTCGACGGGGAGCCCGTATCCGCCATTTCGGTCGTCACCTACGACGACGCGTACGCCTTCCTGGGCTTCTATCTCGTACGCCCCGAACTCCGCGGCCTCGGTCACGGTCTGGCCACCTGGCGGGCCGCGCTCGCGCACGCGGGCGACCGGTCCGTCGGACTCGACGGGGTGCCGGCGCAGCAGGACAACTACCGGCGCTCCGGCTTCGCGACGGCGTACCGCACGGCGCGTTACGTGGGCGAGGTCCCGGTCCCCGACGCCCCGGTGACCGGTGTGGTGCCCGCCGGGTCCGTGGACCCGGCGGCCCTCGCCGCGTACGACGACGCCTGCCATCACGCCGACCGGCCGCGGTTCCTGGCCGCCTGGCTGGCCACGCCCGGCCATCGTGCGCTGGTACGGATCGTCGACGGACGTCCGGCCGGGTACGGGGTGGTCCGGCCGGCACAGGACGAGGCGCGGGTGGGGCCGCTGTTCGCGGACACCCCGGCCGACGCGGCCGCCCTGCTCGACGCGCTCGCCGCCGAGGCGCGGGAGTTCGGCTCGGCGCGGATCGCGGTCGACATGCCGGAGTCGAATCCGGCGGCGGCGCGGCTGGCCGAGGAGCGGGGTCTTGAGCCGACGTTCGAGACGGCCCGGATGTACACGGGCCCGGTCCGCCCGGTGGCACGCGAGCGCGTGTACGGGGTGACGACGCTCGAACTCGGCTGAGGCCGCGCCCGTCCCGACCTCGTCGCCGGCCGCCGGCTGCTCCCGGCCGCCCCGTCGTGGGGCCACCTCCGGGCTCACCCGGAGAGGTGTGTACCTTTCCCGTTGAGCAGGTACGTACCTGCCCGCCGAAACGTGCCTGTTCGGCCCGCCGACCGGGCGTACTCCCGCCGCTCGACGCGTGGGTGACGTGGCGCCGACTCCCGTGCCCGCACCCCCGGTCGCACCTCCCCTCACCGGACCCCCGCCGCCCCGTGAGGGGTGACAAGGGTTTTCCCCGTATCGGGTTCACCCCCCCGTTCCCTACTGTCCTCCGCACCGGCAGATATCATCCCCCGACCGCACCCTGACAGGTGCATGCGGAGGGTGGCATCCGCCGGTGACGGCCTTGACCCGGGCCGTCGCGCCGGTGGCGGCGCACGGGCCCCCCAGCCCAGGGAATGCCGGATCGCGACCCCACTTCGCCCCGGTGTCCCGCGCCGCCGCCACTGCTCCGCAGCTACGTCGTACTCGAAAGGGCCACACCTTGAACGGTTCCAGGCGGAGAGTCATATCCGTGGTCGCGAGCGCCGCGATCCTCGGCGCCGCTGCCACGACCGGGGCGATCGCCGCCGCCCCGGGCGCTGCCACCCCGAAGCCCGCACCGGCTTCGCAGACGATGCGGGCGCTCCCCAGCGCCCCGGTCGAGAAGGTCATCGTCACTTACAAGAGCAAGGCCGCCGAGGCCGGCTCGAACACCGCCGCGAAGAGCGACACGGCCGAGAAGGCCGCGAAGACGGGCGAGAAGCTCTCCTTCGAGCGTCGTCTCGCCGGCGGCGGCGCCCTGGTCGACCTGGGCGACAGCGCCACCAAGCAGGACCTGACGGAGGTCATGGCCGCGTTCCGCGCCGACCCGTCCGTCGCCTCGGTCGAGCCCGACATCCGCGCCTACGCGATGGCGGTCACGCCGAACGACACCGACTACACCAAGCAGTGGGACCTGTTCGAGCCCACCGGCGGCATGAACGTTCCTGCGGCCTGGGACAAGACGACCGGCTCCGGCGTCACCGTCGCCGTCATCGACACCGGCTACGCGGCCCACTCGGACGTGGCGGGCAACGTGGTCTCCGGTTACGACTTCATCTCGACCTCCGCCGACGCCCGCGACGGCAACGGCCGTGACGCGGACGCCAAGGACGAGGGCGACTGGAACGCCACCGACAACGAGTGCGGCACCGGCTCCAAGGCCTCGAACTCCTCCTGGCACGGCACCCACGTGGCCGGCACCATCGGCGCCGTCACGAACAACACCAAGGGCATCGCGGGCATCGCGTACAACGCGAAGATCCAGCCCGTGCGGGTGCTCGGCAAGTGCGGCGGCTCGTCCGCCGACATCGCCGACGCCATCACGTGGGCCTCCGGCGGCACCGTGCCGGGCGTCCCGGCCAACGCCACCCCGGCGAAGGTCATCAACCTGAGCCTGGGCGGCGCGAGCGCGACCTGCCCGAGCGTCTACCAGACCGCGATCAACGGCGCCGTCTCGCGCGGTACCACCGTCGTCGTCGCCGCGGGCAACAGCAACGCCAACGCCTCCGGATTCACCCCCGCGAACTGCGCGAACGTCATCAACGTGGCGTCCACCAGCCGTGAGGGCAACCGGTCGTACTACTCCAACTTCGGCGCCATCGTGGACGTGGCCGCGCCCGGCGGCGAGACCCGTCGCTCGACCGACACGCCCGGCACCGTCACCACCCCCGAGAACGGCATCTACTCCACGCTGAACTCGGGCGCGACCACCCAGTCGGCCGAGAACTACAAGCCCTACCAGGGCACGTCGATGGCGGCGCCGCACATCGCCGGCCTCGCCGCCCTGCTGAAGTCGGCCAAGAGCACCCTCACCCCGGCCGAGATCGAGTCCGCGATCAAGGCCAACGCCCGCCCGCTGCCCGGCACCTGCACCGGCGGCTGCGGCACCGGCATCGCCGA
The DNA here is from genome assembly GCF_014451325.2 of Streptomyces sp. CB02980. Classification (GTDB taxonomy): domain Bacteria; phylum Actinomycetota; class Actinomycetes; order Streptomycetales; family Streptomycetaceae; genus Streptomyces. Next base: position 750,641 of record NZ_JACSCH020000002.1, read on the forward strand.
CACGGCGAAGACCGTCGACGCCGTCACCACCACCCCGCCGGCCGGCACCGTCTTCACCAACGCGACCGATGTGACGATCTCGGACAACGCCACCGTGTCGTCCTCGATCGCCGTCACCGGCCGCACCGGCAACGCTCCCGCCGCCCTCAAGGTCGGCGTGGACATCAAGCACACCTGGCGCGGGGACCTGGTCATCGACCTGGTCGCCCCCGACGGCACGGTGCGCAACCTCAAGGCGTCCTCCTCCTCGGACAGCGCCGACAACGTCCTGACCACGTACACGGTCGACGCGTCGAGCGAGGTCGCCAACGGCACCTGGAAGCTTCAGGTCCGCGATGTGGCCACGGGTGACACCGGCTACATCAACTCGTGGAGCCTGACCTTCTAAGGCGCCACCGCTCCACCACTGAACCACCCCCCACATCAGCATCATTGCTGGTCAGCGACGCGCTCGTGGTCTATACCACGGGCGCGTTCTGGCGTTTCGGGGTGCCGTCCCGCCGGGGCACCCTGTCCGTATGCCGGACACAGGGCCTGGACTCCACCGGTGGGCTCCGTATTCTCTGCCCACGGGGCTCATGGGCCGGGGGCCCGAGCGCGCCGGAGGTGATGGACAGTGACGACAGCTCCGTACCTCGCCCTGCGCCCCACGGGTCCGGGGGGACCCTCGGCGCCGGTGGGCCGCGAGGAACTCCTCGCCCGCCTCGAACGCGCCCTCCACACCCGGGGCCGTGCCCTGCTCACCGGGCCCGCCGGTGTCGGCAAGACCGAGCTCGCGCTCGCCGAGGCGACCCGCGCCGAGGCGCGCGGCGAGACCGTGCTGTGGCTGGCGACCCTGCCGTCCGACCGTGAGATACCCGGGGCGTCGGCCGCCGCGCTCGTGGCCTCGGTGGCGGCGACCGTGCACCGGCCGGAATCCGGCGGCGGCAGACGCCGTGAGACCCGCCCGGCCGACAAGGCACCCGCCGGGCCCGAGGCCTCCGCGGTCTTCGACGAGCTGCCCGGGCCCCAGCGCACCGCCGTCGCCATGCTCTGCCGCGAGGCGCCGCTCGACGCCGGCGGCTGGGACCCCATCGCGCTCCGGCTCGGCATCGCCCAGATCCTCCGCACCCTGACCCGCCGGGGCCCCGTGCTCCTCGTCGTCGACGGTGTCCAGCACGTCGACGCGGACAGCGCGGACCTGCTCCGCTTCGCCCTCCACCTCGCACCGCCCGCGCTGCGGGTGGTGGCCGTCGAGACACCGGAGCCGTACGGCGAGGCGGGCGAGCCCTACCGCGCGCCGCACCGCCCCGACGATCCGCACGCCGCCCACCTCTGGGTGCCGTCCGAGGCGGACGTGCTGCTCGTGCCGCCGCTGCACGCCGACGAGATCGCCGAACTCCTCATCCACCACCGGCTGCCCTCCCGGATGGCCGGCCGCATCCACCGCGCCAGCGGCGGCAATCCGCGGCTCGCGCTCGCCGTGGGCCGCTCGCTGGCCGACGCGCGGACCCCCGTGCACCACGCCGAGGCGCTGACGCTCTCCGGGCGCGCCCGCGACCTCGCCCGCCAGCTGCTCGGCGCCGCGCCCCTGGCCGTACGGGAGACGCTGCTGCTCGCGGCCCTCGCCCTGCGTCCCTCGTCGACGCTCGTACGGCGGGCGGGGCGGCCCAACGCGGAGGCGGACCTCGCGGCGGCCGAGCGGGCCGGACTCGTGTCGCTCGCCGAGGACGGGTCGGTGACCTTCACCGCGGGGCTGCTGCCCTCCACCCTGGTGCACGACGCCTGTTGGGCAGAGCGGAGCACCGGGCACGCGGCCCTCGCGGAGGTCGTGGACGACCCCGTGGAGGCGGTACGGCACCGGGCGCTGGCCACCGACAGCCCGGACGAGGACCTCGCGGCCGAGGTCGCGAACGCCGCCGATCTGGCCCGGCGGCGCGGGAACAGCGCGCTGGCGGCCGAACTCGCCCTGCTGGCCGCCGAGTCGACGCCCGGACGGCACGGGACGCGGCGGATCGCGCGGCTCGTCGACGCCGCCGAGGAGGCCGCCCGTGCGGCCCGCGCCGACCTCGCCATGCGGGCCGCCACCGATCTGCTCGCCCGCGACGCGGTGCCCGCCGACCGGGTCAGGGCGCGGCTCGCCGTCCTCGACACCGCGGGGCAGGGGCTGACCGGGCTCGACGAGATGTACGTCCACGCCATGGAGGACTCGGAGGGCGACACCGCCCTGCGGGCCGCCGTACAGCTCCGGCTCGCCGTCAAGTACGTGCTCGCGGACGGCGACCCGCAGCGCTCGCGGACGGCGGCCGTCGAATCGGCCGCGCTCGCCGCCTCCATGGGCGATCCGCGTACGGCGGCGCAGGCGCTGACCGTACAGGCACGGATGGAGCGGGCCCTCGGCGCACCGGACGCGGAGGCGGTGCTCGCGCAGGCCCGCGCACTGGAGTTGGCCGAGCGGCCCCTCGGAATCCGTAACGCCGCACAGATCCTGACGATCCGTCACGCACTGTTCGACGACCGTCTGACGGACGCCCGCGACGAACTCAACGCACTGCTGCCCCTGGTCCAGCGGCGCGGTTCGGTGGAGGACACGATCGAGCTGTTCTCCACGCTGGCCGCCGTCGAGTCCCGCAGGGGCGCCTGCGCGGCCGCCCTCGCGCACGCCGGGCAGTCCCTCGCGCTCACCCTGGAGGCGGGCCTCTCCCCAGGCCCCGCCTGGTACACGCTGGCGCTCGCGGAGACGGCCGGCGGCAGCTTCGCGCGGGCGGCGAGCTACGCCCGGCGCAGCGTCCAGGCCTCCGAGGAGGAGGGCGACCGGGTGTTCCTCTCCCGCAGCCGGTACGCGCTCGGCCGGGTCCAGCTGATCAACGGGGACGTCGCCGCCGCCCTGGAGACCCTGCGACGGGTCCAGGCCGACGAGCGCGCCCAGTCGACCGTGGACCCGTCGATGCTGCGCTGGCACGAGGAGCTGGCCGAGGCGCTGCTCGCCCACGACGCGGGTGACGAGGCCCTGGCGCTCCTCGACGAGGTGCGGCCGGTGGCGGCCCGGCTCGGCCGGTCCACGGTCCTGCTCGGCTGCGACCGGGCGTACGCCCTGTGGCTCGCGGCGGAGGGGCGTACGGACGAGGCGGCGCAGCTGCTCACCCGCACGGCCGAGGCCTTCGGCCGGGCCGGGCTGCCGCTGGAGCGGGGGCGGGCGCTGATCGCCCTGGCCCGGGTGGAGCGCCGCAGACGGCGCCGGTCGGCGGCGCAGAGCGCGCTGCAGACGGCGGCCTCGGTGTTCGAGCGGGCCGGAGCGGCGCCGTGGCTGGCCCTGGCGTGCGAGTCCCCGGCGGGCGCCGTGGGCGAGGGCCCCGGGGGCGGCTCCGGGGGTGAGGAGGCGCTGCCGGCGCTCTCCTCGCTGACGGAGGCCGAGCTCCGGCTGGCCCGTCTGGTGGGGCAGGGCGCCAGCAACCAGGAGGCGGCGGCGAAGCTGTATCTGAGTGTGAAGACGGTCGAGGCGCGGCTGACCCGGATCTACCAGAAGCTCGACGTCCGCTCGCGGGCGCAGCTCGCGACGGCGCTCAGACCGTGAACGGCCGCTGGTCCACGAACTCCTGGTCCGGGGTGCCGGTGAGGTAGAGGTTCGGGCTCTGGGTCGGGGGCAGTCTGCGCTGGATCGCCCGGTGGAAGTCGCGGTAGCCGCCGCGGAAGGCGCCGCTGTCCCACACCTGGAGCAGCGCCTCGGTGAAGGCGCCGTTGACGTCGCCGTCGGAGGCTTCCTGGTTGTCCTGGCAGGCCGAGACGAGGAGCGCGTCGGGCCCCGCTCCGTTCCGGGGGCCGGACTCGGCGAGGGAGCGCCGGAGCTCGGCGTAGAAGCCCCGGTCGCGGTCGGCGAGCTGCCGCTGCTGGGGCTCGGGCATGAAGCGGGCCGTGGCGGAGGCCTCCGGTCCGCCGGGGATCTCGATGCTGCTGCCGCTGTGGCAGCAGTCGAAGAAGCAGACGATCCGTACGTCGTCGGCGAAGGCGCTGAAGGCGTGCTGGACCTCGTCGTCGAGGAACTGCCGGTCGTAGAGGACCAGGGTCTCGTCGAGCGCGTCCGGCTCGTCGTCGGAGCCGGTCGAGCCGTCGTCGGGCAGCTGGCCGCCGTGACCCGAGTAGCTGAAGAGCAGGATGTCGCCGGGGCCGAGCCGGGCGGCGGCCTCGCCGAGCACGGCGGTGACGTTGGCGACGGTCCCTTCGGGGGTGAGCAGGACCGTGCTCTCGAACCCGGCGGCACGGGCGAGCCGTGCCATGTCGTGGGCGTCGTTCTCGCAGGCGACCAGGGTGCCTTCCCAGCCTTCGTAGCGGGCGGGGTCGACGCTGTTGAGTCCGACGTGAAGGGCGAGTCCGGTGGTCATGAGGTGCCTCCTGGCGGAAGAGGAGGAAGGCGGAAGAGCGGAGAGGAACCGGGGCGTCTGATCGAGTGGCCTGTGGTCCGGCGCCGAGCGCGCCCCTCTCCACGCGGTACCTACATCGTATGAACCCTTCCGATCCCCCGCCCCCTCCGGGCACGGACGGCGCCCGCCGCGCGGCGCTCGCCGACCGCGCCGGCTACGACGAGGCCTTCCTCGGACCGGTCGTCCCGCTGCCGCTCCCGGTCCGGCAGTCGATCGGGACGGTGACCCTGCCGTACACCCACTTCACCGTGGTCTTCCGGCCCGACCGGCGCCTGGCGGTCTCGACGGCCGTGTGCATCGAGGGGCGGGAGCTCCTGGAGGACGTACCCCGCGAAGACGTCTGGCAGTTCGATCCGCGGCTGCCGGAGGAACAGCAGGCGGGCGACGACATCTACCGGAACAACAGCCTCGACCGCGGCCATCTGGTCCGCCGGCTCGACCCGGTCTGGGGGCCCTCGGCCCTGGCCGTCCGCGCCAACGCGGACACCTTCCACTTCACCAACGCCGCTCCCCAGGCGGATGTCTTCAACCAGGGCAAGCAGCTATGGCAGGGCCTGGAGAACTACCTGCTCGACCACGCCGCCGCCCACGACCGGAGGCTGACCGTCCTCACGGGCCCGGTGCTCCACGACTCCGACCCGCCGTACCGGGGGATCCAGGTGCCGATGCGCTTCTGGAAGGTGGCCGCGTTCCTCCAGGACGGGGCGCTCGCGGCGGCCGCGTACGTGCTCGACCAGAGCCCCGACCTGAGCCGGGACGCGGAGCGGGCGCTCGCGGGGGCGACGACCGGCGCGCCGCCGCCGCTCGGCCCGTTCCGTACGTACCAGGTGCCCGTCTCGGACGTCGCCGAGATCACCGAGCTGGAGTTCGGGCCGCTGCCCGACGTGGACGTGATGCCGGCGACGCGGGCGCCCGAGGAGCGGTGGCGGCGGCTCGAGTCGTACGAGGACATCGTGCTGCACCCCTGAGCCGCGGGCCCGCCCCGCACCCGACCCGTACCCGACCCGCGCCCTCCCTGCCCCTCCCCCCACAGCGATTGCGACCCCTTCGGGCCGGTGAAACGATGGGAGGGACGGGCCGTCCGGCCCGATCAGTCACGTCCCGGCGCCGGAGCGACCGGCGCTGCGCCAAGAGCGCCGGGCAGGTGCGGTATGCCGCTCACCGAGACCGAGTGGGGACTCGTCTCCAGCTGGGTGCGGGATCACCTCCTCGACACCCCCGACCCACGCGAGAAGCTGCTGGACTCCGGCCTCCCCGCCGATTTCGTCGATGACCTGCCGCTCACCCCGGACGCCGACCTGAACGCCCTGCTGGTGATCTCGGCCGCCCGCCAGGACATCGCCCACCAGCGCCGGCTCCTCACCGTCCTCACCAACCTCGAGGCGCTGGCCGCCATCGACACCCCGCACGCCTTCGAGCAGGGCGCCGAGGCCCGGAACCTCCTCACCCGGCTGCGGGAGGACGAGAGCCTGCGGCGCTCGCCGCAGGACCCCTTCCACAGCCACCTCCTGAAGCACGGAACGGCGGTCTTCCTGGACCGGTCCGAGCTGCGCGAGAAGCTGCGGGGCTTCCTCGCCGACCCGGAGCAGACGGTGCTGATCGTCGACGGCCCCCCGGACAGCGGCCGCTCCTACACGTACGAGTTCATCCGTCATCTCGGCCAGCACGAGGACTTCCGTCCGGTACGGGTGACGCTGTCCCGCACATCGACGGCGGCGGGTCTGATGGAACGGCTGGCGGCCTTCGTCGCGGGGCCGGAGGCCGACGGATTTCCGTTGAACCCCACACGGTTGAACGATCCACTGCCGTGCTTCGAGGACGCGGCGCACCGGATCGTCGCCCGCGCCAGCGCCGCCGAGGGCCGCTTCTGGCTGGTCCTCGACGACTGCGACCGGCTCGACCCGCACTCGGACGTGTGGGACGCCATCGGGGTCCTGGCGCGGGCGATCTACGAGCACACCCCGGTGCGCGCCGACAACGTGCCCCGACTGGTGCTGCTCGGGTACGCCACGACGATGCGCCAACTCCCCTACGAGATCCGCAAGAACGAGTGCCGGGACACCACGCGCCTCGCCGACGAGGGCGATCTCCGCGCCTTCTTCCAGGAGTTCTTCACCGACACGGCCGCCCCGGGCCAGGAGGACACCGTCCAGGCGCTGACGGAGATGGCCGTGGCCGAGGTGCTGCGTGCCGTGGAAGCCCCTTCGAACGGTGACAGTTACATGCGCCGGCTGTGCACGGCCGTGGAGGACGTCGTACGACTCCACCGGACACTGCCACCGACGACGCCGCGGTCCAACGGGGCCGCCCACCTCCTGCGCGACGCCCTGCGCGCGAGCCTCGCCGCTCCCGCAGCCGCCCTGCCCGATCCGCGCCGCTCCTACCGTGAAGCCGCCTGCCTGCTGCAGGAGTTCGACCCGGCACTGCTCCGTCTCCCCGGCGAGGAGCGGCCCACCGGGCGGGCCGTCCTGGAACTCGTCGACGACTGCACCGCACTGCCCTCCCCCGGAGCCACGGTCTGGACGCTCAAGCCCGAGGTCCGCGAGGCGGCCCTCACGGGCCTCGCGAGCCCCGGAGCCGCACTGGACGCCCTGCGGACCAACATCGGCCTGCGACCCGAGGGCCCCGGCCCGGAACGCACCGCCCTCGCCCTCCTCACCGGCACCGGAGCGGCCCTGCCGCCCGCAGACCCCCACCCCCGGCCAGAGACACAGACACGGGCCCAGGCCGACCACGACGACGTCGAGGAGCTGTCCCACACCCTGCAGGCCGTGCTCTGGCTGAGCCGGGTGCCCGGCGTGGCCGGACTGCCCTCCGTCGACGAGGTACAGCACCGCATCGAGACGACCCGGCTGCTCCAGCCGATGCACCGGCTGGTCCGGGGCACCTTCCACGGCCGCACCGCCGAACTCGACGCCCTGCACGCCTACATCGCGCTGCCCGAGGAGCCGGCCGAGCCCCCGGTGCTCCTCCACGGCATCGGCGGCATCGGCAAGAGCACCCTGCTCGCCAAGTTCCTCGTCGACGCCATGGCCGCCTCGCCGACCGGATTCCCCTTCGCCTACATCGACTTCGCGCGTCCCACGCTCTCCGTCCACGAACCCGCCACCCTGATCGCAGAGATGGCCCGGCAACTGGGGGTCCAGCATCCCGCCCTGCACGCCGAATTCGAGAAGCTCGCCGACGAATGCGAGCAGACGGTGGCGGCCCATCGCGGGGAGCGCAACGAGCTCGACGAACTCCATCAACTGGCCGGCACCCGGGCCACTCTCGCCCGCGACTACGCGGCGGACTTCCACGCCCGCGCCAGCGCCCGGGAGCAGGAACTCGCGCGCCGGATCGCGTCCCTGGTCGCCGAGGCGGTCCGGCCGGCGCCGGGCGGGACACCGCCGCCGTTCGTCGTCGTGCTCGACTCCGCCGAGGAGGCCCAGTACCGGGGCTCCCCGGTCATCTCCCGGATGTGGGCCATCTGGGCGGCACTGCGGGCGGACTACTCCCGTCTCCGGTTCATCGTCTCCGGCCGCGCGCCGTTCGACCATCCGGCCCGGGTCCTCACCCCGCGCACGATGGAGATCACCGAGCTCGACCACCAGGCCTCGGTGGACCTCCTCATGTCCTCCGGAGTCACCGACGAGGCGCTCGCCGAGGACCTCGCGGAGCGGATCGGCGGCCATCCGCTGAGCCTCAGGCTGGCGGCCCGTACGGCGGTCACCGTGGGCAACGACTCCCCCGCGATCGGCGGACTCCTGCGCGGTCTCCCGTCCCGGCGCCGCTACTTCGACCGGCAGGTCGACCAGATGCTCATCCAGGGCACGCTGTACGACCGCATCCTCAAGCACATCGCGGAGGACGACGTCCGGGCCCTCGTCCAGGCGGGACTCGCACTCCGCTTCATCACCCCCGACATCGTCCGGGAGGTCCTGGCCGGTCCGGCGGAACTGGACGTGGACACCGCCGCGGAGGCCCGGCGGCTCTACGGACTGCTCACCTCGCGCGTCGACCTGATGGAGTCGGCCGGTCCCGACGCGATCCGCCACCGGGCCGACCTGCGGGCCATCATGCTGCGCCTCTCGGACGGTGCGCGGACCGATCTGATGCGGGCCGTGGACCGCAGTGCCGTCGCGTACTACGAGGTCCGCTGGGGGGCCAGGAACCGCGCCGAGGAGATCTACCACCGGCTCCGGCTCGGAGAGAACCCCCGTACGGTGGAGGAACGCTGGGATCCGGGCGTCGCCGCCTACCTGGGCGGTTCGACGCACCTGGAGATGCCGCACCGGTCGGCCGCATTCCTCCTCGGCAGGATCGGCGGCCACGTGCCCGACCAGATCATGACCGACGCCGACCAGGAGGACTGGGAGCGGATCGCCGCGCGCGAGGTCGAGGACCTGCTCACCCAGGGGTACGTGGAGGCCGCGGCACAGCGGCTCGCCGAGCGGCGCCCGTGGACGCCGTGCAGCCGGCTGCACGCGCTGCTCGCCGAGACCCTCGCCCGCTCCGGGCGGACGGCCGAGGCGCGCGCGGGCGCCGAGCGGGACGCGGACCGGGCCGAGGAGGCGGGCTGCGCGGAGACCCAGCTCGAACTGCTCCAGCTGTCGGCGCGGCTCGCTCAGGACACCGGCGACTTCGCGGACGCGGACCGGGACCTCCAGGAGGCCGAGGAGATCGCGGCGGGTCTGGGGCTGCGGTTCGAGTCCCTGGGCATCCTCGTCGCCCGGTCGCGGCTCGCCGACCTCGCCGACCTCGCCGACGTCGACGCGGTCCCGGCGCGGGAGCGGCTCGCCCGGACGCTGCGCGGGATGCCCGACGCCGACCTGGCCCGGCAGCCGTCGCTGGCCCGTACGGCGGCGGCCACGGCCTGCCCGGAGGATCCCCGGCTCCTGGAGCACACCCTGCGGCTGGTGGGGCTTCCGGCGGACGAGGAGGCGGTGGTGACCGAGCTCGCCCGCTGGATCGACACCACCCTCACCGACGAGCCCGGACTGCGGTGGCCGCTGACCCGCATCCTGGAGACGGCGGCCGGAAGGGCCGCCGTGTACCCGGACGACACGACGCGCCTGGACCTGGAGCGGATCGAGTGGGACCTGCGGGAGGCGCGGCGGCGCGGCACCCTGGACAGTGTCGCCCGGCAGGCGCTCACGCTCCGGGACGACAGTGGGGCCCTGTTGCTCGGGGTCGCCTCCGCGATGGACGCGGGTCCGCACGTGCGCGGGGCGGCGCCGGACGATACGGCCGGAGGCGTACCGGAGGACGGTTCCGCGGGCGACGGCACTCCCGCCGGAACAGCGTCGGAGCCCTGGGCGGGCCCCCGCCCCCGTCATGGCGGTACGGGCTTGTGGACCCGCCCGCCGCCGACCGCCGCCGGGGCCGCCCTCCGCAAGGAGCCGTTCCTCCGCCAGGAGGAACTCGTCCGGGTCCGCAACGCCGCCATGGAGGCCGGGCTCGCGGACCGGGCCGTCCGCACGCCCCTCCTCAAGGGCGTCCCCGGCTATTTCACGGCCACGCTCCAACCCCTGGACGACCCCCGGGAACAGATCCACGCCGACCTGAACGCGATGAACCAGGTCGAGCGGCTCATCGACGGTCTGGTGCCGCTGGAGATCTGGCTGGTGAACGCCATCGAGCAGACCCGTGAACCCGGCCCCCGTGCCGTCCTCCAGGGCGCTCTCGACACCGTCGCCCGCGCGAACACCGGCGAGGCGGAGCTGCCGGCGGAGATGATGCCCGGGGAGATGAAGGAGGAGATCGTCCTCCAGGACGACACCGTGCCGTACGAGTTCCTGCACGGCGGGATCCGGGCCGGCGCCTCCGTCGCGCTCCTGCGCATCCCGCCGTACGAGTCGGGCGCGCCGCTGCTGCCGTCCTATCCGCACGGCGGCACGGGCTGGATGATCGCCCCGGACCTGCTGATCACCAACCACCATGTGGTGATGGCCCGTTCGGCCGAGCCGGGCATCCGACCGTACGTGAGCGACGAGGACCTGCGGCTCCAGGCGCGCATGTCCCGCTCGCGCTTCGACTTCGTCGAGAACGCGGCGGTCGCCCCGGAGGCCACGGCCGGTGAACTCGCCGCCTGGGACGCGGGCCTGGACTACGCCATCGTCCGGCTCTCCTCCGACCAGGAGCGCCGCCCCACGCTCCGGGTCTCCACCCGGCCGCTGCTCGTCCGCGAGCGGCAGCGTGTCCCGGTCAACATCATCCAGCACCCGGGCGGGCTGCCGAAGCGGGTCGCGCTGCGCAACAACCTGGTCTACCGGGCCGACGAGCACGACATCCTGTACTTCACCGACACCCGCGGAGGCTCGTCCGGCTCTCCCGTCTGTCTCGACGACTGGACGGTGGTGGGGCTGCACCGGGGCACGCGGAAGGTGGACGAGGTCGAGTTCCAGGGCGCCAGGACACGGTTCGTGAACGTCGGCACCCAGATGAGCGGCATCCTCGCCCATCTCCAGGAGTTCACGCCGGAGTTGTACGAGGAGATCATGGCGGCCCAGTCGGGCCGGCCGGCTCCCGGGCGCGCGGCGAACGCCACGAACGGGACGAACGGGAACGGGAAGCCGAGGTGAGTGGACCATGCCGAACGGATCACAGGGCGTGTCGCCGGTCGCGACCGCCACCGAGCAGATCTTCGGGGATCTGCGCGAGGTCGCCGCGCGGGTGCGCGGCCGACTGGAGGCGGAGATCACCGAGTCCACCTACGAGCTCCCCGCCGACGCGGCGCCGGCCTCCGAGATCTCCCGCTTCGCCCGCGAGGAGCGGGCGCGCGTCCTGGAGGCCGGGGTCAGCGGTCTGGAGAAGCTGGCCTCGCACCGGGAGGACGAGCTCGACGGCGACGAGTCCTTCGGCGTGGAGGCGATCGTGCTCATGGAGGGGCGCCCGGCGATCCTCGTGCAGCGCCAGGACTTCGCCCCGCAGCACGACGAGTGGGCGGTCCTCGACGGCCAACGGCCCGCGATCCGGGAGTCCCTGGCCCGGGTCGGCAGAGTGGAGGTCTCCGGCCATCCGCGCCTGGACTGGATCGGCACGGCGTTCCTCGTCGGCCCGCGCGCGGTGATGACGAACCGTCATGTGGCGGTGGAGTTCAGCCGGTCGGCGAACGGCGACGGCCGGTGGACCTTCGACGACGGGATGTCGGCGCGGGTCGACCCGGCGGAGGAGCTGCCGCTCGCGGGTGAGCCGCCCGGGGCCTCGGTGCCGTACGAGATCACGGAGATCATCGGCATCCACCCGGACGTCGACATGGCGCTGCTGCGGATCGAACCCTCGGCGGACGGCGCCCTGCCCACCCCGCTCGCGGTCGCGGCGGACGCGCCGGCGAGCGTCCCGGGCCGCCAGGTGTACGTGGTCGGCTACCCGGCCTGGGACGGCCGGCGCAACGAGCCGGAGTCGATGCGCCGGATCTTCATGGACGTCTACAACGTGAAGCGGCTCCAGCCGGGTGCGGCCACCGATTTCACCCCGGGCGGCCTGGTCCTGAAGCACGACTGCTCGACCCTCGGCGGCAACAGCGGCTCCCCGGTCCTGGACCTCACCGACCACCGCGTCCTGGGCCTCCACTTCGGCGGCCGCTACGGCACGGGCAACTTCGCCGTCCCGCTGTGGGAGATGGTGGACGACCCGCTGCTGACCGCGGCGGAGGTCAACTGGGTCTAGACCGTGCCGGTCGGGCAGGGGACCGGGGCGAGGGGCAGCCGACCCGGGACCCTCAGCCGAACCAGACCACCAGCCGGACGTTCTGGTCGCCGTGCTCGGCCGCCAGGGCCCGCATCGAGGCCCAGACCGGGGCCCAGTCCCCGTCCGGCGGAACGATCATCCCGGGCGTGAGGACCACCGGACGGTAGACGGCGCCGTTCAGCCGGACCTCGCCGCCCGGGGGCCATTCATGGGGGAACAGTTCCTCGCCGAAGAGCTCCGCCGCCGCGGCGTCCACCTCGACCGGTGTCCAGAGCACTTCGCTCAGGACGAGTTCGCCGTCCGGCCCCGGCCGCCACTCCCCCACCCGGTGTCCGTCGGGGGCGTCGCAGACCGGCGCGTCCCAGTCGACCGCGGCGATCTCGGCCCAGGTCGCGTAGGAGTGACTGTGGTTCAGCTCGTCACACTGCTTCGGCACCTCGTCGCAGGCGTCCTCCGGCCATCCCCGCGCGTCGAACAGGGGCCGGTCCACGCCGAGGCCGCCGCCGTAGCCGAACAGGCACTCGCGCTCGTACCGCTGCTTCCCGAGGTCGAAGTCGAACAGATCCACCTCCCTCTCCCAGGCCGCGCCTGCCGTTCGTGCCTCGATCACTCCGTCGATGGACGTTCCCATGGAAGCCGGTACCTGCCCTGGCCGAAGATGCTCTAGGGGTGTCTTGTCGCCCGGCCTGATCGACAAGACACCCCCTAGGACCCGAGCCCGGTGACCGCGACGGCGAACACGCCTCGGACGGCGGTTCCGTCGGGGAGCAGCCACTCGGCGGTGACTCCGCCGTCGACGCCCGGGTCCAGGTCCGTGCCGGCGTCGAGGACCCGCCGTACGCGCAGGGTCAGCGGGGCGGGCGCGTCGGGGGTCCGCACCAGCACGTCCGTGTGGTCCGGGCCGTCGGCGACCCGTACGGGCTCCGCCTCGGCCGCGCCCGCCGTGCCCTCCACCGTCACCGGCGAGACGGCGACGGTGAGGTCCGGCACGTCGGTCAGGGACTGGGCCTGCGCCTGGGCGCGCCCGGTGAGGAGCGCGTACAACTGGCCGACGAGAACCGGGTCGTGGGTGCCGTCGTAGATCCAGCGCTTGCCGAGGACGCCGTGCTCGGACGTGCCGACGAGGGCGTGCTCGGCGCCGTCCAGCGGCTCTCCGCGGTACGTCAGGGGGACGAGGTACGTGGTGGCCCCGTCGCCCTCGCCGTCGGTCACCGCCATGAACTCGATGCCGACCTCGCCCGCCGGGTCGTCGAGCCGGAACCCGCCGACCCGCGCCGGTCGTGCCCCGCCGCCCGTGTGCCACTCACGGGTGGGGAGCCACTCGGTGAGCAGTTCCAGCTTGGTGGGCTGCATGGTGGTCTCGTGGATGACGGCCATCGTGCGGGTCTCCCTCTCGTTCGCGTATCCGGCCCACCTCCTCCGTGGCCCGGCCATCGGCAACGTAACAGACCATGCCGCGGAGTCACCGTGCGAGGCGGGGCGCCCCGGCCTAGCCTGGGAGTGGAGTGTTGTCCCCGGCCGGCAGGAGGCCCGCCGTGAGGTACTCACGCACATGCCGCAGGCGCGTCTGCGCGGGAATCGCGGCTCTCGGAATCTTCGCCGCTCCGCTGGGTGCGGGCACCGCCCTCGCCGCCGAACCACCCGCCCCCGGCCGCTACGCGGCGGCGGCCCAACCACCGGTTCCGGGCCCCTACTCGGCCCCGGCGGCACCGTCGGCGCAGGGCGACTTCCCCGAACTGACCCCGGCCGTCGCCGAACGCCTTGACAAGGCGATCCAGGACGTCATGAAGGAGGCCGGCGTCCCCGGTGTCACGGTCGGCCTCTCGGCACCCGGCAAGGGCACGTACATCCGCTCCTTCGGCGTCGCCGACAAGGACACCGGGCAGCCGATGCGGCCCGACCTGTACATGCGGATCGGCAGCGAGACGAAGACGTTCACGGTGACCGCGCTGCTCGAACTCCTCGACCAGGGCAGGCTGAGCATCGACGACCCGATCTCCAAGTACGTCGACGGCGTACCGAACGGCGACAGGATCACCCTGCGCAACCTCGCGTCCATGCGCAGCGGGCTCTTCAACTACTCGGCGGACGAGGGCTTCTACAAGGCGTTCACCTCGAACCCCGATCGGCCCTTCACCCCACAGGAGTTGCTCGACTACGCGTTCAAGCACCCGATCCAGTTCCAGCCCGGGGCCGAGTTCGACTACTGCAACACCAACCTGATCCTGCTCGGACTCGTCGTGGAGAAGGTCAGCGGCACGCCGCTGCACGAGTTCATCCAGAAGAACGTGCTCGACCCGGCGGGCCTGGACCACACCGTCTTCCCGACCGACGCCGCGTTCCCGGAGCCGCACGCCCACGGCTACACCATCCAGACCGCCTCCGGCCAGGTCGAGGACGCCACGAACTGGAACCCCTCCTGGGGCTGGGCGGCCGGCGCGATGATCTCGAACCTCCAGGACCTGCGCACCTGGGCACGGGTGGTCGCCACCGGCACGCTGCTCACTCCGGAGACCCAGGCGGAGCGCCTCAAGGTCTACCCGACGGACATCCCCGGCGCCGGATACGGGCTCGGCATCTTCAACATCCAGGGCTGGATCGGCCACAACGGCTCCCTGCCCGGGTACGAGTCGCTGACGATCTATCTGCCGGAGCCGCGGGCCACCCTGGTCGTGCTCCTCAACACGGACATGCTGCACGACAACAACGAACCCAGCACCCTCTTCGGTCAGGCCATCACCCGCATCGTGACCCCGGACCACGTCTTCGACATCCCGGTCACGGCGGCGGCACCGAGCAGCCCGAGCCCCAGCAAGAACTGACCCGCCCATCGCGTACCGGCGGACGTGACGACACCGGCCGAAGATCTAGCTGATAATGTCAGAAATGCCGCTTTTGACCTGCGACACGTCACCGTGCCGCCGCCCCACGGGAGCAGGAATGACCGGTGGACCCGAGCCCATCAGCGCCGTCGCCCGCGAGGCACTGGAACGGGAGCTCGACGACCTCCGCACCGAACGCGAGGCCGTCGCCGTCACGCTCCGGGGCGGAGGCGGCGACCGGGCCGACCAGGCCGACGAGCTGGAGCGCGCCACGGAACTCGACCGGCTCGACCGCCGTATCGACGACATCGACGGTCGGCTGCGCGAGGCGGACGCCGCGGGCGCACCGCGTACCGACGCGGTCGGCGTGGGCAGCACCGTGACCGTGCGGTTCGAGGACGGCGCGGAGACGACCGTCCAGATCGGCGAGGTCGCCGCCGTGCTCGACCGGACGATGGTCACCGCCGACAGCCCCCTCGGCGGTGCGCTGCTCGGTCACCGCGCGGGCGACACCGTCACGTACGTGACGCCCGAGGGACCGGCCACCGCGGTCGTGCTGTCCCTCGGCGACTAGCCGGCCGGCCGCCCTGCCACGAGGCCCGCGTCCCGAGGTGCCGCAGCGCCGACGCCGCCGCTCCCGCGCCGCACATGCCGTGGGCGCCGGGGCCCGGCGGGGTGGCGGCCGAACAGAGGAACACGCCGGGCAGTCCGGTGGCGTACGGGTCGAGCGCGGGGCGTGCGCCCAGGAGGAGTTGGGGGACGGTCTTGGCTCCGGTGAGGATGTCGCCGCCGGCGAAGTTGGGGTTGGCGGCGGCGAAGTCGGCCGGGCGGGTGAGGTGTTGTCCCACGACGCGTTCGCGGACGCCGGGCGCGAAGCGTTCGAGCTGCCGCAGGATCGACTCCGTCGCGTCGCCCTCGTAGCCGTACGGGACATGGGCGTACGTCCAGACGGGGTGGACGTCGCCGACGGACCGGGAGGGGTCGGCGAGGTACTGCTGCCCGACGAGCACGAAGGGGCGCTCGGGCATCCGACCCTCCGTCACCTCCTTCTCGGTGAAGGCCACTTCGGCGAGCGGGCCGCCGAGGTGCACGGTGCCGGCGCGCCGGGCCCGTTCGTCCGTCCAGGGCACCCCGCCCTCGACGGCGAGGTCGACCTTGAAGGCGCCGGGGCCGCGCCGGAAGCGCCGGTACGCGGCGGCCACCCGGGCCGGCAGCCGGTCGCCGTAGAGGCGTCCGACCTGGCCGGGGTCCAGGTCGAGGAGGGTCACGTCGGCGGGCGGGAGCTGCCCGCGGTCGGTGATCCGTACACCCGTGTGGATCACACCGCCGTGCTCGGCGAGGACGGCGGCCATGCCGCGCGCGATGGAGTGCGAGCCGCCCTCGGCGACGGCCCATCCGGCGGCGTGCCCCGCGGTGAGGATGCCGAGCCCGATGGCCGAGCTGAACGGGTCCGAGAGGGGCCGGAAGGAGTGGGCCGCGACTCCGGCCCACAGCGCCCGCGCCCGGGGCGTGCGGAAGAGCCGCGCGAGGGCCGAGGCGGGCAGGACGGTCGGCAGACCGAAGCGGGCGAGCGGCAGCGGATGCGCCGGGATCCGGAGCAGCGGGCCCATGACGTCGTCGGCGAGCGCGTCCCACCGTCGCACGGAGGGCTCCACCAGGGCCCGGTAGCGGGCGCCGTCGACGCCGAGCCCGGCGGCGGTCTCCGCCACGGACCGGAGCAGCACACCGGCCGTGCCGTCGTCGAGGGGGTGCACGCAGTCGATCTCGGGCTGCCGCCAGCGCAGCCCGTGGCGCTCCAGGCCGAGCGAGCGGAGGGCGGGCGAGGTGACGGCCATCGGGTGGATGGCGGAGCAGTGGTCGTGCAGCAGGCCGGGCAGGATCGCCTCGAAGCTGCGGGTGCCGCCGCCGATCTCCTCGGCGGCCTCCAGGACGGTGACCTCCAGGCCTTCGCGCGCGAGCAGGGCGGCGGCGGCGAGCCCGTTGGGCCCGGCACCGACGACGACGGCCGTGGTCATGACGTGGTCTCCAGGGGGCGGAGTCTCCGTGCGGAACTGCCTCAGCCCGTGACGATGCCCGTGACGAGGTTGATGGTGGTGGCCAGGATACTCGCGCCGAAGACGTACGACAGCAGGCAGTGACGGAGCGCGATCGCTCGGATCGTCGTGCTGGAGACATTGGTGTCGGAGACCTGGTAGGTCATGCCGAGGTTGTAGCTGAAGTAGAGGAAGTCGCTGTAGCGGGGCGGTTCCCGGGAGTTGAAGTCGATCCCGCCGCCGGGCTTCAGGTAGTAGATGTACGCGTACCGGGTGGCGTACATCAGGTGCAGCGCCGCCCAGGCCATGAACACTCCGGCGAGCGCGGTCGCCGCGGCGGCGTGGCTCAGGTCGGACGTGCCGACCAGGAGCAGGACGACGATGCCGACGAGTCCGCCCACCGCCGTCCCGACGACGGCGAGCTCCTCGACGACGGGCCGGAACTCCTCGCGGCGTACGTTGCGATGGGTGGTGGTGGCGTCCATCGGCCACAGCGTGACCCACCCGGCGACGACGAAGAGCGTCTCCCCGACGGCGATCGCGGAGAGGACGCCCAGCGGCGCGTGGGTGGTGGCGCCGACGACGGCGCCGACCGCCGCCGCGACCAGCGCCGAGACGGCGAGCCGGGGCACGGCGGAGAACAGCAGCGGACTCTTCATGGCATCGGGCCTCCCGGCTCTCCGGCTCCGGGCCCTCAGGCGCCCGGTGACTCCAGGACGACCACGGCCTCGTCGGTGTACGTACGGAAGGTCAGCGTCTCCTGGAAGTACAGCTGCACGCTGTTCGCGTCGTGGCCCGTGTAGCCGATCGCCAGGTCCTGGCCGAGGATCAGCTCGAAGTCGCCGCCCCGGGTGGACAGGACGAAGCCGCCGCTGAGGGCCGGCGCCCAGATCGGCGAGCCGTCGAGCATGCGGCCGAGGTGGGCCGCGATCGGGTAGCCGTGGTCGGAGGTCTCGCTGACCGCCCGGTACTCGTCGGCGCCGAGGAGCAGCGCGTACGGTCCGTCGACGCCGGCGAGGCGCAGGGCGGTCAGGGCCCGGCTGACGGCGTCGGGGTAGTCGCGCGGCTCGGCGGGGAGCTGGACGACCGGGTTGGAGGACCTGGCGCGCAGGCCGTCGACGCCGGCCGCCCCGTACCCGTCGAAGATCGTGCGGTCCTCGACGAACGCCATGGCGCGCGCCGCGTCCTTGACGGGCTGCCAGTCGGAGTCCTTCGAGCCTCGCTCGACGTCGTCGACGGCGGCCCGGTCGACGGTGAAGGGCACCCTGAGTTCGAACAGCGGCTTCGCCTCGCGCAGCCGCGCGGTGACGCCGGGGGCGGGCGAGCCCATGTCGCTGAAGTGCCCCGTGCCGACTGCGGCGAGGTCCGGACCTCCGGGGTCGGGGACGTCGACGACGCGGCGGCCCGCGACGTTGCGGCGGAACGTGCGACGCGCCTCCTCCTCGATCTCGGCCCAGGCCGCCGGGGTGATCGGGGCGAGTTCGCGGTGCAGGTTGTTCGTGTCGGGACCCTGGTACGGGTCGCTCGTGGGGCCGGGGGTCGTGGCGTCGGGGGTCGTCATGGGGAGTCAGGCTCCTTTCAGGCCGCCGATGCCCAGGGAGTCTCCCTGGCGGACGGCGGCGTCCGGCGGCGCGGCGGGCAGGTCGTCGAGGAGGTCGGCGCTCGGCACGAAGAAGAGGCCGCCGGTCACGGCACGGGAGAAGTCGAGGATGCGGTCCGTGTTGCCCGGGGGAGCCCCGAGGAACATGTTGCGCAGCATCAGCTCGGTGACGGCGGGTGTGCGCGCGTAGCCGATGAAGTACGTGCCGAACTCGCCGCCGCCGATCCGGCCGAACGGCATGTTCGCGCGGAAGATCTGCCGGGTGACGCCGTCCTCGTCGACGATGGTGTTCAGCGCGACGTGCGAGTTCGACGGTTTGACGTCGTCGGGCATCTCCACGTTGGACGCCTTGCCACGCCCGATGACGTGTTCCTGCTGTTCGACGGTGAGCGCGTCCCAGGCCGGCATCTCGTGCAGGTACTTCTGCACGATGACGTAGCTGCCGCCGCGGAAGTCGGGGTCCTCGTCGCCGATGTGGACCGCCGCTGCCGCCACCTGGCCGCCCGGGTTCTCGCTGCCGTCGACGAAGCCGAGGAGGTCGCGCTCGTCGAAGTACGCGAAACCGTGCACCTCGTCGACGACGGTCACGGCGGTGCCCAGGCTCTCCATGATCAGCCGGGCGAGTTCGAAGCAGAGGTCCATGCGCCGGGCACGTACGTGGAACAGCAGGTCACCCGGGGTGGCCGGGGCCCGGTGGCGGGGGCCCCTGAGGGCCGGGAAGGGGTGGAGCTCGCGGGGGCGCGGACCGCCGACGAGCCGGTCCCAGCCCTCGGAGCCGATCCCGGCGACGCAGGTGAGGCCGGAGTCGGGGTAGCGGAAGGACACCGACCGGACCAGCCCCGACAGGTCCTGGAGTGCCTCCCGCACCGTGGCCTCGCCGCCGGGGCTGACGGTGGCCACGAGGAACACGGCCGCCCGGGAGGACGGGGCGACGACGGGTTGGACGACGACCATGGGACTCCCGCCGAGAGACAATGACGTACAAAAGGCATGAAAACGACAGCGTCAGCGTAGGCGCCCATGATCCGGTACGCAGCCCGTACGGCCTTCCGGGGCCGGGTGGCACCCGTGAACCGGCGGGCATAGCCTGCCCGAAGGGGTGACTTCTTGTTCGGTCACGCCCCGAACATCCGCAGGTGAAAGGGTGAACAGCCTTGAGCACCGACCAGGACGCGCAGGAATCCCCGGCGCCCGGCGCCCCGGAGCCCGTGGAGCACCGGGTGGGGCCCACCCCCGAGGGCGACCCGGAGTTCCACCCCTACCACCACCCCGCGGCGGGCTGGGGCGCGGCCAAGAGCGTGACCGGCTTCCTCGTCCGCGAGGGGGCCCTCGTCGACGGTCCGCGCGCGATCATGCGGATGAACCACGAGAACACCGGTTTCGACTGCCCCGGCTGCGCGTGGCCCGACGACACCAAGGGCCTGCACCTGGACATCTGCGAGAACGGCATCAAGCACGTCACCTGGGAGATGACCCGCAAGCGCGTCGGCAGCGAGTTCTTCGCCGCGCACTCGGTGTCCGAGCTCGCCGAGTGGAGCGACTACGACCTCGAGAACGAGGGCCGGCTGACCGAGCCGATGGTCTACGACCCGGAGTCGGACCACTACGTCCCGATCACCTGGAAGGACGCGTTCGAGGTGGTCGGCCGTGCCCTGCGCGGCCTCGACAACCCCGACCGGGCGTCGTTCTACACATCGGGACGGCTCGGCAACGAGGCGACCTTCCTCTACCAGCTGATGGCCCGCGAGCTGGGCACCAACAACCTGCCCGACTGCTCCAACATGTGTCACGAGGCCAGCGGCCGCGCCCTCCAGGCCTCCCTGGGTACGGGCAAGGGCACCGTCGACCTCAAGGACTGGGAGACCGCCGACGCGCTGTTCATCTTCGGGGTGAACGCCGCGTCGAACGCGCCCCGGATGCTGACCGCGCTCGCCGAGGCCCACCACCGCGGCGCGCAGATCGTGCACGTCAACCCGCTCGTCGAGGCCGCCGCCACCCGGACCATCGTGCCGCACGACTTCACGGACATGGCCCTCTTCAAGTCGACGAAGACCAGCACCCTGAACCTCCAGCCGCGCATTGGCGGCGACATGGCACTGATCCGCGGGATGGCCAAGGCGGTCCTCGAGCAGTCCGTGACCGACCCCAAGGCCCTCGACCAGGAGTTCATCGACCGCCACACGAGCGGCTTCGAGGAGTACCGCGCGCTGTGCGAGGCCACACCGTGGGACGAGATCGAGCGGCAGTCCGGACTGAGCCGCGCCGACGTCCTCAAGGCCGCCCGCGTGTACGGCGAGGCCGACCGCTCCATCGTCAGCTGGTGTCTGGGCCTCACCCAGCACGAGCACGGCGTCGACACCGTCCGGGAGATCGTCAACCTGCTGCTGCTCCGCGGCAACCTGGGACGCGAGGGCGCCGGCCCCTCCCCCGTACGCGGACACAGCAACGTCCAGGGCAACCGCACCTGCGGCATCGACCACCGCCCCAGCGACGCGTTCCTCGACCGTCTCGCCGAGGTCTGCGAGATCGAACCGCCGCGCGCGCACGGCATGGACACCGTCCGCACCATCGAGGCGATGCGACGCGGCGAGATCAAGGTCTTCGTCGGCATGGGCGGCAACTTCGCGCTCGCCGCCCCCGACACCCCGCTCACCTACGCGGCACTGCGCACCTGCGACCTCACCGTCCAGGTCAGCACCAAGCTGAACCGCAGTCACCTCGTCCACGGCAAGCAGGCACTGATCCTGCCGTGCCTCGGCCGCACCGAGAAGGACCATCAGCGCAGGGGCGTCCAGAGCACCTCCGTCGAGGACTCGATGAGCATGGTCCATCTGTCGATCGGCATGAAGCGCCCGGCCTCCCCGCACCTGCTCTCCGAACCGGCGATCGTCGCCGGCATGGCGCGGGCCGCGCTGCCCGACAGCGCGACGCCCTGGGAGTGGTACATCGAGGACTACGACCGCATCCGGGACACCATGGCCAAGGCCCTCGACGGCTTCGAGGACTTCAACCGGCGGGTGCGTCTCCCGCTCGGCTTCCGCATCAAGCAGCCGGCCCGCGAACTGGTCTTCCTCACCCCGTCCGGGCGCGCCGAGTTCTCCAGCGCCCCGCTGCCCGACGTCGTGCCCGAGCCGGGCACCCTGGCCCTCGGCACGATGCGGTCCCACGACCAGTGGAACACCACCATCTACTCCGACAACGACCGCTACCGCGGCATCAAGAACCTGCGCACGCTGGTCTTCATGAACCGGGCCGACATGCGGGAGCGCGGGATCGCCGACATGGGGCCCGTCGACATCACGAGCACCGCGAAGGACGGCAGCCGGCGGTCCGTCAGCGGCTACCTCGCGGTTCCCTACGACATCCCCCGGGGCTGCGCGGCCGGCTACATGCCCGAGATGAACGTGCTGTGCGCGCTGGTCGACTACAGCACGCAGAGCGACCAGCCGATCATGAAGCACGTCAAGGTGACGATCGTGCCCACCGGTTGACCCTCCCTCACTTCCATCGGGCGAAGCGCTCCAGGAGGAGGTAGCCGCGGTGTTCCGCCGCGGCGAGTTCGGTGGGGTCGATCTCCGCCGGCCAGAGCTCGCCCGCGGCGGCGTCGTCCGCCTCCCGCAACTCCACTACGGCAGCCGCGAGTTCCCCCTGGGCGACCGGAAACGACTCCACGGCCCGCTCGTCCAGGGCCCGTTCGGCGCGGGCCGATGCCGCCCGGCATGCGGTGAGCGCGCGCTGCGCCCGTACGGCCGCCCGGTCGTGGACCACGACGAGCGCGCACACCAGCGCGATCCCGACCCCGAGCAGACTGCTCAACGCCCGGTCCTGGACGAGGTCCCCGGCCGGTGAAGGGACGGCCAGATCGGTGAGCAGCAGGGCGAGCGGGGTGAGGAAGACGACGCCGAGACCGTAGTTACGGGCGACGACGTACTCCAGGAGGAACTCCAGGAGCACGATCACCAGGACGAGGACGACGGGATCGGGGCGCGCGGCCAGCACGCCGAGCGCGAGCAGCAGGCCGGCCATCGTGCCCAGGGTCCGCTGCACGGCCCGCTGCGCCGCCGTCCGTACGTTGACGGAATGGAGAACGGCGGCGGCGGAGATCGCCGCCCAGTAGCCGTGGCCGAGCCCGAACAGCAGGGCGGCCCCACCGGCGAGGCCGGTGCCGAGGACCATCCGCAGGGCGGGAACGAGCAGGATCGCCGTACGACTGGGAGCGACCCGACCGGGAGCGACCCGACCGGCCGCGCCCGTGCGGGGAGCGCCCGCGCGGGGAGCGTCCCGCCCCATCACGAGTTCCGTGGCCCGCAGTTCGGTGGCCCGCAGGGTGGTGGGACCGGGCGCAACCACCCCCGGCACCGCGGCGCCCTGGGCGATCAGGGACGGGACCGCGAGCTCGGGCAGTATCCGGGGCAGCCGTCGGCGGCGGCTCACCAGCAGCCGGACCTGCCGGCGCAGGTTCCGCGCCAGGCCGGCGGGGTCGTCCGGCACCCGCCGCGCGGAACCGACGAGAAGCGCCCACGCGAGGTCGGTGAGGCGGAGGCAGGTGTCTCCCCGGCCGCCCCGCTGAGCGGCGCTCGGGGGCAGGACGCCGAGCGTGCGGTACGCCTGGAGGACGGCGGCCGTCGCCCGGTGCCGTACGAGCCCGTGGACGTTCCCCGCGCCCGCCGCCTCCCACAGGTCCGCCAGCTCGCGCAGCGCCGCCGCGACGGCGAGGCGCTGCGGCCGGTCCGGGTGCGCGAACCACCCGAGGACGGCGAGGATCCAGGCCACGGCCGCGCCGATCGCGGCGAGGGCCGTCTGGAGGAGGATGTCGGCGGGATCGGTGGAGCCGTTGGCCGCGACGGCGAACGAGAAGAGCAGCAGGACCGCGCCGAGGCCGCTCAACCGGGCCGCGTCGCAGGCGAACTTCGCCGCACCGGCCACCACCGCCGTCGCCACGACCGTCACGGCGGCGCCCGCTCCCCCGTCCCGTGGCTGCGCCCACACGGCGAGCGCCGAACCGCAGCCCACGCACGCCGTCATGGCCACCGCGACGAGCGCGAGCACACGGGCCCGCCGCGCATAGGGCAGGTTGCGGCCGAAGGTGGTGGTGAAGGAACCGAGCATCGTGTAGACGGCGTGATCGGCGCGCCCGGCCAGGGCCAACGGCAGCGCGGGCACGGCCATGGCGAGTGCGGCGCGCAGAGCGAAGGACAGGGCGCCGTCCACACTCTGCAGCGCGAGCGCGCCCCGAGGGGAGAGCGCCCGTCCGACCCGGCCGACGGCCCGCCGCCAACCCCCGGTCCCGTCACCCCCCTTGGACCCGCTCCCCCAGCCGGGCCGCGTCCGACCGCCCGGCTCCTCCCGGCCGCCCGGCTCTTCCCGACCGCCCGGCTCCTCCCGGTCGTCCGGCTCTTCCCGCTCGCTCAGCACGCGCCGACCCACTCCTCGTCGCCGTCCACGAAGATCTGCCGCTTCCAGATCGGCACCTCGTGCTTGAGGTCCTCGACCAGGCGCGCGCAGGCGGCGAACGCCTCCGCGCGGTGCGGGCAGGAGACGGCCGCGATGACGGCGACGTCGCCGACGGCCAGGTGGCCGGTCCGGTGTACGGCGACGACCGCACGTACGGGGAAGTCGGCGGCGACCTTCTCGGCCACCCGGCGCAGCTCGGCCTCGGCGCCGGGGTGGGCGCTGTACGCCAGGGAGGCCACCGGCCTGCCGCCGTCGTGGTCGCGCACGGTGCCGACGAAGAGGGCGGTGCCACCGGCGGCGTCGTCGCCCACGGCCGCGTACACCTCGTCGAGGGAGAGCGGGCTGTCCCGGACGGCGAGAAGGCGCATCGGGTCGTCGGAGGCGTCGGGCAGGTGCGTCATGGTCCAGGTCCTAGGAAGGGGGCGGGTGGTAAGGGGGGGAGGTACGGGGGGGAGGTACGGGGGGGGAGGTACGGGGGGGAG
>NZ_JACSCH020000020.1 GCF_014451325.2 Streptomyces sp. CB02980
TGGAGCTGACCGGTACTAATAGGCCGAGGGCTTGTCCTCAGTTGCTCGCGTCCACTGTGTTAGTTCTGAAGTAACGACCGTGTTGTCATCCGGTTGGTTAACTTCATAGAGTTTCGGTGGTCATAGCGTTAGGGAAACGCCCGGTTACATTCCGAACCCGGAAGCTAAGCCTTTCAGCGCCGATGGTACTGCAGGGGGGACCCTGTGGGAGAGTAGGACGCCGCCGAACACCCGCCCTTTTAGCTCAGTCGGTAGAGCGTCTCCATGGTAAGGAGAAGGTCAACGGTTCGATTCCGTTAAAGGGCTCCAAGTAAAAAGGCCCCCGCCTTGTGGCGGGGGCCTTTTTGCGTTCCCGGAGCCAGACGGACCAGTCGGCGATCCCCCATGAGGGGATCGCCGGCATCGTCAACGGTCGTCCGGCTCCCGGAGGCGCATGGCCAGGATGGCCATGTCGTCGGAGGCCGGTGCCTGGGCGAAGCGTTCCACCGCGCGGAGCACTCGGGAGGCGACCGCACCGGCCGTCAGGCCCGTGCAGGTCTTGAGGACTTCGGCGAGGCCGTCGTCGCCCAGCATGCGGGTGCCCTCGCGGCGTTCCGTCACGCCGTCCGTGACGCAGAGGAGGACGTCGCCCGGGTCGAGCGTGATGGTCTCCTCGTACAGCTCGAGGTCGTCCATCACGCCGAGGAGCGGCTGCGGCTCGGCCGCGGACGTGACCGTGCCGTCCGGGCGGAGGCGCAGGGGGAGCGGATGGCCGGCGCAGACGACCTTGAGGATCGCGGAGCCGTCCTCCTGGGGGCGCATCTCGCCGTACAGGAGGGTGAGAAAGCGGCTGCGGGCGCCCTCGTCGAGGATCGCCGCGTTCAGCCGTTCCAGGACGGCCGGGCCGCCGAAGCCCTCGCGGGCCAGCAGACGGAGGGCGTGGCGGGCCAGGCCGGTGACGGCGGCTGCCTCAGGGCCCGTACCGCAGACGTCGCCGATGGCGAAGCCGTAGGCGCCGTCGCGGATCGGGAAGAGGTCGTAGAAGTCGCCTCCGACCTCGTTGCCCTCGCCTGCCGCGCGGTAGATGACGTCGACCTCGACACCCGGGATGTGGGGGAGGCCGGGCGGGAGGAGGCTGCGCTGGAGGGACTGGCTGATCGCCACGCGCTCCGAGTACAGCCGGGCGTTGTCAAGGGCCAGGGCGGCCCGGCGGGAGAGGTCCTCGGCGAGCTCCAGGATCTCCTGGCGGAAGTGGTCCTCCGAGGGCCGGCCCAGGGTCAGCATGCCGATGACCCGATTGCGGGCGACCAGCGGCAGGACGACCGTCTCGCCGGCGACCGCGCTCGCGGTGGCCAGGGTGGTGTCGATGCCGGAGGAGAGCGGGCTCGTGGGGTGGTCGAGGGCGCGGACCGAGGCGGTGAGGGCCGCGCGGTGGGCGGCGTCGCCCGGTGCGGTCCAGACGCGGGCGCCGGGGGTCGGCACCGGGTCGGGCGGGGAGATGGAGGAGAGCAGGTCCTTGAGGCCGTCGATGCGGTCCTCGTCCTCGTGGAGCACGTACGAGAGGTACGGGTCGGAGGACTGGTCGGCGATCGTGTAGACCGCGCACCAGGTGGCGAGGGTCGGGACCGTCATCTGGGCCATCAGGGCCAGGGTCTGGTCCCGGTCGAGCGTGCCCGCGAGCAGGTCGGAGGCCTCGACGAGGAAGCTGAGGGAGCCGCGGCGGAGTCGTTCCAGCTCGCCGAGGCGGGCGGATTCGACGGCCAGGGCGATGCGGTCGGCGGCGAACTGGAGGCGGAGGGCCTCTTCGTTCGAGTAGCGGTTCGCGGTCTCCGCGGCCACACCGAGCGAGCCGGTGAGCCGGCCCTCGACCTTGAGGGGCACGGTGACGACCGAGCGCATGCCGGTGCCTTCGAGGAGGGGGACGGCGCCGGGGACGGCGGCCAGGTCCTCGTGCACGGCGGGCATGCGGGCGGAGCCGTAGCGGCTGGCGCCGGTCTCGACCGGGACGCGGGCGAAGCGCTGGCGGGCGGCCGGGAGACCGGTGGTCGCCCGTACCTCGAGTTCCGTCTCGTCGTCGGTGGCGAGGAGCAGGAAGGCGGCGTCGCCGTCGAGCATGTCGCGGGCGCGTTCGACCGTGCGCTGGAGCAGACCGTCGAGGTCGTCGGGGGCCGGGGAGCCGATGAAGACCTCGAAGGGGTCGGCGGCGCGGCTCTCGGAGCCCGGCTCGGAGGCGGGGCGCTGCGGGGTCTGGAGGATCGCCCGCTCGTGCTCGCGGACCAGGAGGCAGACGGTGGAGGGCTCGCCCTGGGCGTCGCGGACGCGGAGGTGGGCGGCGTAGACGGGGATGACGCGGCCGTCTGCGCAGCGGATGCCGTAGCTGCCCTCCCAGCGGGAGAGGCGGAGTGCCTCGGCGAGGCCGGTGCCGATGCCCGGGGTGTGGGGCCAGGCCGCGAGGTCGCCCAGGGGTTTGCCGGTGACCTGCTCGGAGGCGTAACCGAAGAGTTCCCCGGCGTCCTCGTTCCAGGCGGTGATGGCGCCGCCGCGGTCGATCTGGACGACGGCGACGCGGGCGCGGCTGTCGGTGACCGGGAGGAGCGCGTCGGGGAGGACGGGGCCCGCGGAGCGGGTGCCTACCGGGCGCTGGACGAGGTCGAGGTGGAACCAGACGTGCTTGCGGGTGGGGGTGTAGTCGACGCCCCAGCGGTGGGCGAGGGCGGCGCAGAGCAGCAGGCCGCGGCCGTTCTCGCGGTCGGGGCTGCCGAGGGTGCGGCCGCCCTGGACGGGGATCTCGCGCTCGGGGTAGCGGTCGGCGACCTCGACGCGGATGCTGTCGTCGGAGCGGAGGCAGAGGACGTCGGCGGAGGTGCCGGCGTGGATGACGGCGTTGGTGACGAGCTCGCTGGTGAGCACGACGGCGTCGTCGACGAGTTCGGGGTGTCCCCAGCCCTGGAGGGTGTCCCGGACGAAGGCGCGGGCGGCCGCGACGGACCGCCCGACGGGCTCGAAGCTGGCAGTCGCCCGCGCGGTGATCACAGCACTCCTCGTACGCGTCTCGACGCCCGGCTCTGCCATGCTCGGTCTGTCCCTCCCGCTGCCCGGTGGTCGTACGCGCGCCACACCGCCCCCGCCGGGCGGACCGGGGCGGTTGGACAGTCGGAAGCCAGGTTACTTACCTTCACTGTCCGAGCGGATGCCGGTCATCGCTGAATCCGTCCCCAGGGGGTAGGGACGCTGTGCGAAGCTGCCGAACTGTTATCGCCTGGTTCGGTGGCGGTGAAACACTGGGCAGGCTACCGGCGAAAGCCGGAGCGGTACGGTCGACCCCTTTCGGGAGGGACACGGTGGAACCTGGCACGGCGGCGCGGCGCGGCGGAGGCAGCGGTACGCGCGCGAGGGGCGGGCGTTCCCGTGGGGGGACGGTACAGGTGGACGCGGCGGCGCTGGAGCGGCTGCTGGCCGCCCTGGTGTCCATGCGGGACGGAAACCTCCGCAGGCGGCTCACGGTGTCCGGCGACGGGGTCATGGCGGAGATCTCCGCCGTGTTCAACGAGGTCGCGGACCGGCAGATGCATGTGACGGGGGAGCTGTCGCGGGTCCGCCGGGTGGTGGGACGCGAGGGCAAGCTGTCCGAGCGCCTTGAGGCGGGAGCCGGTGAGGGGGCGTGGGCGGCGGCGATCGAGGCCGCGAACGCGCTCGTCGACGATCTGGCCCGGCCGGTGTCCGAGGTGGGGCGGGTGCTCTCGGCGGTGGCCGAGGGTGATCTGGACCAGCGGATGGATCTGCGTTCGGAGGGTGCCGACGGGGCGGTCCGGCCGCTGCGCGGGGAGTTCCTGAAGGTCGCCCGTACCGCGAACAATCTGGTCGACCAGCTGTCGGTGTTCGCCTCCGAGGTGACCAGGGTCGCCGTCGAGGTGGGTACGGACGGCAAGCTGGGCGGGCAGGCGCAGGTGCGTGGGGTGTCCGGTTCGTGGAAGGACCTCACGGACTCGGTCAACACGATGGCGAACCGGCTGACGGCCCAGGTGCGGGACATCGCGCTGGTGACGACGGCGGTCGCGGACGGTGATCTGTCGCAGAAGGTCACGGCGAACGTGGCCGGCGAGATGCTCGAGCTGAAGAACACGGTCAACCGGATGGTGGACCAGCTGTCGTCGTTCTCTTCCGAGGTGACGCGGGTCGCCCGTGAGGTGGGTACGGAGGGCGAGCTCGGCGGTCAGGCCGAGGTGGCCGGGGTCGCCGGTGTGTGGAAGGACCTCACGGACTCCGTCAACACGATGGCGGGCAATCTGACCAACCAGGTGCGGGGCATCGCCGAGGTCACGACGGCGGTCGCGAACGGTGATCTGTCGCAGAAGGTGCGGGTGTCGGCACGCGGTGAGATCGCGCAACTGGCGGACACCATCAACCAGATGACGAAGACGCTGCGGATCTTCGCCGACGAGGTGACCCGGGTGTCGGGCGAGGTCGGCGCCGAGGGTCTGCTCGGTGGTCAGGCGCAGGTGCCGGGGGCGGCGGGGACGTGGAAGGACCTCACCGACTCGGTCAACACCGTCTTCCGGAACATCACCACGCAGGTGCGTGACATCGCGCAGGTGACGACGGCGGTGGCCAACGGCGACCTGTCGCAGAAGGTCACGGTCGATGTGGCCGGCGAGATGCTGGAGCTGAAGAACACCGTCAACACGATGGTGGACCAGCTGTCGGCCTTCGGTTCCGAGGTGACCCGGGTGGCCCGGGAGGTCGGTGTCGAGGGTCTGCTCGGCGGCCAGGCCGAGGTGAAGGGCGCGGCGGGCACGTGGAAGGACCTCACGGACTCGGTGAACACGGCCTTCCGGAACCTGACCGGTCAGGTGCGGGACATCGCGCAGGTGACGACGGCGGTGGCCAACGGCGACCTGTCGCAGAAGGTCACGGTCGATGTGGCCGGCGAGATGCTGGAGCTGAAGAACACCGTCAACACGATGGTGTCGCAGCTGTCGTCGTTCGCGGACCAGGTGACGCGGATGGCGCGGGACGTGGGCACCGAGGGCCGGCTGGGTGGTCAGGCGCGGGTGGACGGCGTGTCGGGGCGCTGGCGGGAGCTCACCGACTCGGTGAACTTCATGGCCGGCAACCTGACGTCGCAGGTGCGGCAGATCGCGCAGGTGACGACGGCCGTGGCCCGCGGTGACCTGTCGCAGAAGATCGACGTGGACGCGCGGGGCGAGATCCTGGAGCTGAAGAACACCATCAACACGATGGTCGACCAGCTCTCCGCGTTCGCCGACCAGGTGACCCGGGTGGCCCGTGAGGTGGGCACCGACGGGCGCCTCGGCGGGCAGGCGCAGGTGCCGGGTGTGGCAGGTGTGTGGCGTGACCTGACGGATTCGGTGAACGGCATGGCCGGGAACCTGACGACCCAGGTCCGCAACATCGCGCAGGTCGCCACGGCGGTGGCGCGCGGTGACCTGTCGCAGAAGATCGACGTGGACGCGCGGGGCGAGATCCTGGAGCTGAAGAACACCCTCAACACGATGGTGGACCAGCTCTCGAACTTCGCCGAGCAGGTGACGCGGGTGGCCCGTGAGGTGGGCACCGAGGGCATTCTGGGCGGTCAGGCCGAGGTGCAGGGGGTCTCCGGCACCTGGAAGGACCTCACCCAGTCCGTGAACTTCATGGCGAACAACCTCACCATCCAGGTGCGGAACATCGCCGAGGTCACGACGGCGGTCGCCAAGGGCGACCTGTCGAAGAAGATCACCGTCGACGCCCGGGGCGAGATCCTGGAGCTGGTGACGACCGTCAACACGATGGTCGACCAGCTGTCGAACTTCGCGGACGAGGTCACACGCGTGGCCCGTGAGGTGGGTACGGAGGGCATCCTCGGCGGTCAGGCGCGGGTCCGGGGCGTCACCGGTACCTGGAAGGACCTGAGCGACAACGTCAACCTGATGGCCAACAACCTGACAAGTCAGGTGCGGAACATCTCCCGGGTCTCGGCGGCCGTCGCCAACGGCGATCTGACGAAGAAGGTGACCGTCGAGGCGCGCGGCGAGGTCGCCGAACTCGCCGACACCGTCAACACCATGGTGACGACCCTGTCGTCGTTCGCCGACGAGGTCACGCGGGTGGCACGTGAGGTGGGTACGGAAGGCGAGCTGGGCGGGCAGGCCCGGGTGCCGGGTGTCTCGGGCACCTGGAAGGACCTGACCGAGTCGGTGAACTCGATGGCCTCCAACCTCACCGGTCAGGTGCGCCAGATCGCGGCCGTCACCACGGCCATCGCCAAGGGCGATCTCACCAAGAAGATCGACATCGACGCGCGGGGCGAGATCCAGGAGCTGAAGAGCACCATCAACACGATGGTCGACCAGCTGTCGAACTTCGCCGAGGAGGTCACGCGGGTGGCCCGCGAGGTGGGTACGGACGGTCAGCTGGGCGGTCAGGCCCGGGTGCGTGACGTGGACGGCACCTGGCGGGACCTGACGGAGTCCGTGAACGAGATGGCCGGGAACCTGACCCGGCAGGTGCGGGCGATCGCCGCCGTCGCCACGGCGGTGACCCGGGGCGATCTGAACCTGAAGATCGACGGTGTCGACGCGGCGGGCGAGATCCAGGCCCTCCAGGAGAACATCAACACCATGATCGCCAACCTGCGCGACACCACCCTCGCCAACGAGGAGCAGGACTGGCTGAAGGGCAACCTGGCCCGTATCTCCGGCCTCATGCAGGGCCGGCGGGACCTGGACGACGTCGCCTCGCTCATCATGAGCGAGCTGACGCCGGTGGTCTCGGCCCAGCACGGTGCCTTCTTCGTGGCGATGCCGACCGGCCACGCCCACAGCGACGCCGAACTCGTCGGTGAGGGAGAGGGCTCGTACGAGCTGCGGATGCGCGGGAGTTACGGCTACTCCACCGGGTCCATGCCGACCTCGTTCCGCCCCGGCGAGACGCTCATCGGGACGGCGGCCGAGGAGAAGCGGACCATCCAGGTCAACGTTCCGCCCGGCTATCTGAAGATCTCCTCCGGGCTCGGGGAGGCCGCGCCGGCGCATGTGATCGTGCTTCCGGTGCTCTTCGAGGGCAAGGTCCTCGGTGTGATCGAGCTGGCCTCCTTCCAGCCGTTCACGCAGATCCAGCGCGACTTCCTCAACCAGCTCGCCGAGCTGATCGCCACCACGGTCAACACGATCAGCGTCAACACCAAGACCGAGGTGCTGCTCCAGCAGTCGCAGGAGCTCACCGAGCAGCTCAAGGAGCGTTCGGCGGAGCTGGAGCACCGGCAGAAGGAACTCCAGGGCTCCAACCTGGAACTGGAGGAGAAGGCCGAGCTGCTGGCCCGGCAGAACCGCGACATCGAGGTGAAGAACACCGAGATCGAGGAGGCCCGGCAGGTCCTGGAGGAGCGGGCCGAACAGCTCGCCGTCTCCATGCGCTACAAGTCCGAGTTCCTGGCGAACATGTCGCACGAGCTGCGCACCCCGCTCAACTCGCTGCTGATCCTCGCCAAGTTGCTCGCGGACAACGCCGAGACCAACCTGACGCCGAAGCAGGTCGAGTTCGCGGAGACCATCCACGGCGCCGGTTCCGACCTGCTCCAGCTGATCAACGACATCCTCGACCTGTCGAAGGTCGAGGCGGGCAAGATGGACGTCTCGCCGACCCGGATCGCGCTCGTCCAGCTCGTCGACTACGTGGAGGCGACCTTCCGGCCGCTCACGGCGGAGAAGGGGCTCGACTTCTCGGTGCGGGTCTCGCCCGAGCTGCCGGCCACCCTCCACACCGACGAGCAGCGGCTGCTCCAGGTGCTCCGCAACCTCCTCTCCAACGCGGTGAAGTTCACCGACACGGGGGCGGTGGAGCTGGTGATCCGGCCGGCCGGGATCGATGTGCCGCAGTCGATCC
Source organism: Streptomyces sp. CB02980 (assembly GCF_014451325.2). Lineage (GTDB taxonomy): Bacteria > Actinomycetota > Actinomycetes > Streptomycetales > Streptomycetaceae > Streptomyces. Next base: position 7,864 of record NZ_JACSCH020000020.1, read on the forward strand.
GCGAGCAGCTCCTGGAGGCCGGTTCGCTGCGCGATCCGGAGGCCGATCTGATCGCCTTCTCCGTCACGGACACCGGGATCGGGATCGCCGCGAGCAAGATGCGGGTCATCTTCGAGGCGTTCAAGCAGGCCGACGGCACGACCAGCCGGAAGTACGGCGGTACGGGTCTGGGGCTTTCGATCAGCCGGGAGATCGCGCGGCTGCTCGGCGGCGAGATCTTCGCGGCGAGCGAGCCGGGCCGCGGTTCGACGTTCACGCTCTATCTGCCGCTGAGCCCGACGGAGCTGCCTGCCGGGTACGGGCAGGGGGCGGCCGACGACCCGCAGCAGGGCGCCGAGGAGGGCGCTGCCGGGGCCGTCCACCCGTTCCCGCACTTCCCGCCGCCGCCCGTACGGACGGAGGCGCGGTCCGGGGCGGGGGCGCTCTTCCGGCACCGGCGGAAGGCGGCAGCGGAGGCGACCGGGGCGCGGACGGCGGTGCCGGGACAGTCCGGGCAGCAGATCGCCGCCGACCGGGCGGAGCAGGAGGCGGAGGCCGCGCAGCGCCGTACCTTCGGCTTCTCCGGCGAGAAGGTGCTCATCGTCGACGACGACATCCGCAACGTCTTCGCGCTCACCAGCGTCCTCGAGCAGCACGGACTCGCGGTGCTGTACGCGGAGAACGGGCGGGAGGGCATCGAAGTGCTGGAGCAGCACGACGATGTGACGATCGTCCTGATGGACATCATGATGCCGGAGATGGACGGATACGCGACGACGACCGCGATCCGGCGCATGCCGCAGTTCGCGGGGCTGCCGATCATCGCGCTGACGGCGAAGGCCATGAAGGGCGACCGGGAGAAGGCGATCGAGTCCGGCGCCTCGGACTATGTGACCAAGCCGGTCGACCCCGATCACCTGCTGTCCGTGATGGAGCAGTGGATGCGGGGGGAGTGACTCCGGGCGGGGCCCGTGGTGCGGGGGCATCGCCTCCGCGCCACGGGTCCGGCGCCGGCCGCGGCCCGGCTTCCGGGCTTCGCTGACGGGCTGGCGCCACGGGGGTGTGAGAGGCCGGGATACGGGGAACCTTCTGGTCTCCCACCGCGTTTCAGGTACGTGCACAGTGACATCGCGGTGACAGGGTGTGGCGACGGGCGGGGTGCGGCTACGATGACCGGCACAAGGACGGACGGCGTTAGGGAGTCGTCTTCTGGGGCGGCGCCCGGCGCTTCCCCCGGTTCGGGGAGCCGGGGAGAGACACTGCCGGGGCGAGGAGGACGGGGCATGGTGCAGAAGGCCAAGATCCTCCTGGTCGATGACCGGCCGGAGAATCTGCTGGCGCTGGAGGCCATTCTCTCCGCGCTCGATCAGACGCTGGTGCGGGCATCGTCCGGGGAGGAAGCGCTCAAGGCGCTGTTGACGGACGACTTCGCGGTCATCCTGCTCGACGTCCAGATGCCGGGTATGGACGGCTTCGAGACCGCCGCGCACATCAAGCGGCGGGAGCGGACCCGGGACATCCCGATCATCTTCCTCACCGCCATCAACCACGGCCCCCACCACACGTTCCGTGGGTACGCGGCCGGGGCGGTCGACTACATCTCGAAGCCGTTCGACCCCTGGGTGCTGCGCGCCAAGGTCTCGGTCTTCGTCGAGCTGTACATGAAGAACTGCAAGCTGCGCGAGCAGGCCGCGCTGCTGCGGCTGCAGTTGGAGGGCGGCGGCGAGGGCGGTCACGGCAAGGAGGCCGCCGGTCTGCTCGCCGAGCTCTCGGCCCGTCTCGCGGCCGTCGAAGAGCAGGCGGAGGCGCTGTCCAAGCAGCTCGACGACGACTCCGCCGACGCGGCCGCCGTCGCCACCGCCGCGCATCTGGAGCGCAAGCTCACCGGGTTGCGCCGGGCCCTGGACGCGCTGGAGCCGGGCACCGGCGCCGCGCCGACGCTGCCTGCCCAGAGCTGACGCACCGTCACCGAGGCCCCGGGCGCCCGATGTCCCGCGTGATACGGCGTCAGCCTCGGGCCGCGGTGGGAGCGACACGAACGGGTGAGGCGGACAGCAGGACTTCACACCGGTAACCTCGGCATCATGGCTTCACGTACGTCCGGCAAGGGTTCCCAGGGCACGGCGGGCACCGCAAAGCCGCGCGCCGGCCGTACGACGGGCGCCGCGAAGAAAGCGGCACCCGCGAAGTCCCCCGCCAAGCCGCCCGCCAAGAAGGCGCCGGCCAAGAAGGCCGCGCCCGCCAAGCGCGCGCCCGCGCGGAAGACCGCGGCGAAGAAGGCGGCTCCGCGGCCCGCGCCGTCCCCCACCGGGGGCATCTACCGGCTCGCCCGCGGCGCCTGGCTCGGCCTCGCGCATGCCGTGGGGGCGATGTTCCGGGGGATAGGGCGCGGCGCCAAGGGCCTCGACCCGGCCCACCGCAAGGACGGCCTCGCGCTGCTGCTCCTCGGCCTCGCGCTGATCGTCGCCGCGGGCACCTGGTCCAACCTCCGCGGCCCCGTCGGCGACCTCGTCGAGATGCTGGTCACCGGTTCCTTCGGCCGGCTCGACCTGCTCGTTCCGCTGCTCCTCGGCGCGATCGGCGTGCGCCTCATCCTCTTCCCGGAGAAGCCCGAGGCCAACGGCCGGATCAGCATCGGCCTCTCCGCCCTCGTCATCGGCATCCTCGGCCAGGTCCACATCGCCTGCGGCTCACCCGGCCGCGGCGACGGGAGCGAGGCCATGCAGGACGCCGGCGGCCTCATCGGCTGGGCCGCGTCCCAGCCGCTCGTCTTCATGATGGGCGAGGTCCTCGCCGTCCCCATGCTGGTCCTGCTCACGCTCTTCGGCCTGCTCGTCGTCACCGCCACCCCGGTCAACGCGATCCCGCAGCGGCTGCGCGCCCTCGGCGCCAGGCTCGGCATCGTCGAGCCCGCCCACGACCCCGCGGAGGACCACCCCGAGGGGCACGGGAGCCCCTCCGGGGAGTACGACGAGTACGACGAGGAGTGGCGCCAGGCCCGGCCGCAGCCCCGCACCGCCCGGCCCGTGCGGCGCCGCGGCCCCGTGGATCCCTACGACGTGGACCGGGCCGAGGCCGAGATGCTCGACCGGCGCAGCCGGCCGGCCCGCCGCCCCTCCCCGGAGCCCTCCTTCGACCACGGGCTGGACCCGGTGGACGTCGCCGCTGCCGCGGCCGCCGCGCTCGACGGCGCGGTGCTCAACGGCATGCCGCCCTCCCCGATCGTCGCCGACCTCACCAGGGACGTCACCGCCGACCGCAAGGCCGCCGTGGACGCCGCCGCGAAGGCAGCGGCCGAGGCCGCGGAGACGGCGGCTCCGGCCGCTCCCGTGCCGCCGGCCCGTGGCGGGGACCAGCGGCCCGGCGGAGGCGTACCGGATCTGACCAAGTCGGCGCCCGAGCCGACCGATCTGCCGCCCCGGGCCGAGCAGCTCCAGTTGTCCGGCGACATCACGTACTCCCTGCCCTCGCTCGACCTCCTGGAGCGGGGCGGGCCGGGCAAGACGCGCAGCGCCGCCAACGATGCCGTCGTGGACTCGCTCTCCAACGTCTTCACCGAGTTCAAGGTCGACGCCGCCGTCACCGGCTTCACCCGGGGACCGACGGTCACGCGGTACGAGGTCGAGCTCGGCCCCGCCGTGAAGGTCGAGAAGATCACGGCCCTGACCAAGAACATCGCGTACGCCGTGGCCTCCCCGGACGTACGGATCATCTCGCCGATCCCCGGCAAGTCCGCGGTCGGCATCGAGATCCCCAACAGCGACCGGGAGATGGTCAACCTCGGCGACGTCCTGCGGCTCGCCGCCGCGGCCGAGGACGACCACCCGATGCTCGTGGCGCTCGGCAAGAACGTCGAGGGCGGCTACGAGATGGCCAACCTGGCGAAGATGCCGCACGTCCTGGTCGCCGGTGCCACCGGATCCGGAAAGTCCTCCTGCATCAACTGCCTGATCACTTCGATCATGATAAGGGCGACCCCCGAGGACGTCCGGATGGTCCTCGTCGACCCCAAGCGGGTCGAGCTCACCGCGTACGAGGGCATCCCGCACCTCATCACCCCGATCATCACCAACCCCAAGCGGGCCGCCGAGGCCCTCCAGTGGGTGGTGAAGGAGATGGACCTCCGCTACGACGATCTGGCGGCCTTCGGCTACCGGCACATCGACGACTTCAACCAGGCGATCCGGGACGGCAAGATCAAGCTGCCCGAGGGCAGCGAGCGGGAGCTCAACCCGTACCCGTACCTGCTCGTCATCGTCGACGAGCTCGCCGACCTGATGATGGTGGCGCCCCGGGACGTCGAGGACTCGATCGTCCGCATCACGCAGCTCGCGCGCGCCGCCGGCATCCACCTCGTGCTCGCCACCCAGCGGCCGTCGGTCGACGTCGTCACCGGCCTCATCAAGGCCAACGTGCCCTCCCGGCTCGCCTTCGCGACCTCCTCGCTCGCCGACAGCCGGGTCATCCTCGACCAGCCGGGCGCCGAGAAGCTCATCGGAAAGGGTGACGGACTGTTCCTGCCGATGGGTGCCAACAAGCCCGTCCGCATGCAGGGCGCCTTCGTCACCGAGCACGAGGTCGCGGCCGTCGTGCAGCACTGCAAGGACCAGATGACCCCGGTCTTCCGGGAGGACGTCACCGTCGGGACCCGGCAGAAGAAGGAGATCGACGAGGACATCGGCGACGACCTCGATCTGCTGTGCCAGGCCGCCGAGCTGGTCGTCTCCACGCAGTTCGGCTCCACGTCGATGCTCCAGCGGAAGCTGCGCGTCGGCTTCGCGAAGGCCGGGCGGCTGATGGACCTCATGGAGTCGCGGAACATCGTCGGGCCGAGCGAGGGTTCCAAGGCGCGCGACGTGCTGGTCAAGCCCGACGAGTTGGACGGGGTGCTGGACGTGATCCGGGGGCAGTCGGGGGAGTAGCCCTCGGCGCGGCCGGTCGGAGTACGGCGGGGTCCCGTCGGAGTACGGCGAGGTGCGGCGGGGTGCGGCCGGAGTGCGCGGACGGGGAGCGGGTACGCGATCGAGACCGGGTCGAGACTCACTCGTAAGGGAATGGAGGGCAACCGTTTCCCCTGGCCGTACGTCAAGTTGAGCGGAGGGACAGAAGGATGTCCCAGCCTCATGGCGTACAAACAGCACCCGCCCGGTTGCCCCACCCTTTCGTACCACCCATAGACTGAACGTCCAGCAGGTGGCTACACGCTCGAAAGGCGCTCTCGTGTCCATCGGCAACTCCCCCGAAGACGACCGGATCTTCCCGGCAGACGACCGGGACTCGATCGGTCGCGCTCTCCAGCAGACCCGCATCGCCGCCGGTCTCACCGTCGAAGAGGTCAGTGCCTCCACCCGTGTCCGGATTCCGATCGTGCACGCGATCGAGGAGGACGACTTCTCGCGCTGCGGCGGCGACGTCTACGCCCGCGGCCACATCCGCACGCTCGCGCGTGCCGTCGGCCTCGATCCGGCCCCGCTGATCGAGCAGTACGACGCCGAGCACGGCGGTCGCCCCGCACCCACCCCCGCCGCCCCGCTGTTCGAGGCGGAACGCATCCGCCCCGAGCCGCGCCGGCCCAACTGGACCGCCGCGATGGTCGCGGCCATCGTCGCCGTCGTCGGATTCGTCGGCTTCACGATGTTCAACGGCAACGAGGCGCCCAAGGGCACCACCACCGCCGACGGCGGCCCGGCGCCCGCGCCGGAGAAGGCCACGTCCGCCGGCAAGCCGAAGCCGGTCAAGCCCGCGCCGCCGAAGCCCACCGAGAGCGCGATCGCCGCGGTCCCGCAGGACAAGGTGACGGTGAAGATGACCGCCACCGACGGCAAGAGCTGGATCTCGGCCAAGGACGCCAACGGAAAGCTCCTCTTCGACGGGCTGCTCCTGGACGGTGAGTCCAAGACCTTCCAGGACGACGAGCGCATCGACCTGGTTCTCGGCAACGCCGGAGCGATCGAGCTCTACGTGAACGGCAAGAAGATCGACGACAAGTTCGAATCCGGCCAGGTCGAGCGGCTGACGTACACCAAGGGTGACCCCGAGGCCGGCTGAGCCGCCCCTCCGGGCCCGTGATGTGGCCCCTGTCGCGCAGGTGAACCCTGCGCGACGGGGGAACGGCCGGGACGAAGTAGTCTTGAGTCCATGCCCGAACGCCGTACCGTCGCCCTTGTCACTCTTGGCTGCGCCCGTAACGAGGTGGACTCGGAGGAGCTCGCAGGCCGCTTGGCAGCGGACGGCTGGGAGCTCGTCGAGAACGCCGAGGACGCGGATGTCGCAGTCGTCAACACCTGTGGATTCGTCGAAGCCGCCAAGAAGGACTCCGTCGACGCCCTCCTCGAAGCCAATGATCTGAAGGACCATGGCCGCACCCAGGCCGTGGTCGCCGTCGGCTGTATGGCCGAGCGGTACGGCAAGGAACTCGCCGAAGCCCTCCCGGAGGCCGACGGCGTCCTGGGCTTCGACGACTACTCCGACATCTCCAACCGCCTCCAGACCATCCTCAGCGGTGGCAGTGTCGAGGCCCACACCCCGCGTGACCGGCGCAAGCTGCTGCCGCTCTCGCCGGTGGAGCGCCAGGCGGCGGCCGCCGCGGTCGCCCTCCCCGGGCACGGCGTCGTGGACGCTCCCGCGTCCGCTCCCGCCGCCGTCCCGGCCTCCGCTCCCGAGGACGTGCCGAGCGACCTGCCGGACGGTCTCGCGCCCGCCTCCGGGCCGCGCGCTCCGCTCCGCCGGCGTCTGGACACCAGCCCCGTCGCCTCCGTGAAGCTGGCCTCCGGCTGCGACCGGCGCTGCTCCTTCTGCGCCATCCCGTCCTTCCGCGGCTCCTTCGTCTCGCGCCGTCCCTCGGACGTGCTGAACGAGACGCGCTGGCTCGCCGAGCAGGGTGTGAAGGAGGTCATGCTGGTCTCCGAGAACAACACCTCGTACGGCAAGGACCTTGGCGACATCCGGCTCCTGGAGAGCCTGCTGCCCGAGCTCGCCGCGGTCGACGGCATCGAGCGCGTCCGCGTCAGCTACCTCCAGCCCGCCGAGATGCGCCCCGGCCTGATCGACGTCCTCACGTCGACCGACAAGGTCGTGCCGTACTTCGACCTGTCCTTCCAGCACAGCGCCCCCGACGTGCTGCGGGCCATGCGCCGCTTCGGCGACACCGACCGGTTCCTCGAGCTCCTGGAGACCATCCGGGCCAAGGCCCCGACCGCCGGTGCCCGCTCCAACTTCATCGTCGGCTTCCCCGGCGAGACCGAGGCCGACTTCGCCGAGCTGGAACGCTTCGTCACCCACGCCCGGCTCGACGCCATCGGCGTCTTCGGCTACTCCGACGAGGACGGCACCGAGGCCGCCACGTACGAGCACAAGCTCGACCAGGATGTCATCGACGCCCGCCTCGCCCACCTCTCCCGGCTCGCCGAGGAGCTCACCGCACAGCGCGCGGAGGAGCGGATCGGAGAGACCCTTGAAGTACTGGTCGAGTCCGTGGACGACGAGGACGGCGTGATCGGCCGCGCCGCGCACCAGGCGCCCGAGACCGACGGGCAGGTGGTCCTCACCACTGCCGACGGTACGAGCCCCGACCTGGCCCCGGGCCGTATGGTCATGGCGAAGGTCGTCGGCACGGAGGGCGTCGACCTGGTGGCCGAGTGTCTTTTCGAGGAGGCAGGCAGATGACCGGAGTCCCGGCATCCGCGACGGGCGGGACCGGTAGGCCGGCGCCCCGCGGCAAGCTGGGCACGGCGGCCGTCAACCAGGCCAGCCTGTGGAACATCGCCAACATCCTGACCATGATCCGGCTCGTGCTCGTGCCGGCCTTCGTGCTGCTGCTCTTCCAGGACGGCGGTCACGACCCCGCATGGCGGGCCTGGGCCTGGGCGGCGTTCGCCGTCGCCATGATCACGGACGTCTTCGACGGGCACCTCGCCCGTGCGTACAACCTGGTCACGGACTTCGGGAAGATCGCCGACCCGATCGCCGACAAGGCGATCATGGCGGCCGGACTCATCTCGCTGTCCTCGCTCGGGGACCTGCCCTGGTGGGTCACCGGCGTCATCCTGGCCCGTGAGTTGGGGATCACCCTCATGCGGTTCTGGGTGATCCGCCACGGGGTCATCCCGGCCAGCCGCGGCGGCAAGATGAAGACGCTCGCCCAGGGCACGGCGGTCGGCATGTACGTGCTGATGCTCACCGGCCCGCTCGCCACCCTGCGCTTCTGGGTGATGGCGGTGGCCGTCGTGCTGACGGTCGTCACCGGTCTGGACTACGTCCGCCAGGCGGTCGTGCTGCGCCGCAAGGGGCTCGCCGCGGAGCGGGCCGCCGCGCGGTCGGAGGCGGCGACGCGATGACCGAGGCCGCCCGGGTGCTGGCGCTGCTCGCGGAGCGTGGTCACACGCTCGCCGCGGCGGAGTCGCTCACGGGTGGACTGGTGGCCGCGGAGCTCACCGGGGTGTCCGGTGCCTCGGCCTCGTTCCGGGGGTCCGTCACGGCCTACGCCACGGACCTCAAGCAGGAGCTGCTCGGTGTCGACGCGGGCCTGCTCGCCGAGCGGGGAGCGGTGGATCCCGAGGTCGCGCTGCAGATGGCGGCCGGTGTACGGGCCCGGCTCGGCGCCGACTGGGGGATCTCGACGACCGGGGTGGCCGGACCCGATCCACAGGACGGACAGCCGGTCGGAACCGTCTACGTGGCGGTCGCGGGACCCGCCGCGACCGGCGCCCGCGCCGGGAAAGTGGTCTCGTTGAGATTGAACGGCGACCGCGCGGACATCCGTAGAGAGAGCGTACGGAGCGTGCTGGAACTGCTCCATGAGGAACTCTCGGGAAATGCGCGGGCACAGGATACGGAACACAACGGGGGGAATTGATGTTTGCAGCCCTGAGTGAACACGACATCGCTCCCCGCACGGCCGCAGCGCGAGGCGGTACGGTGGGGCGTGAAGGATGCGGCTACGCGGTCCGAGGAGGGAGCCACCGATGATTCTGCTCCGTCGCCTGTTGGGTGACGTGCTGCGTCGGCAGCGCCAGCGCCAAGGCCGTACTCTGCGCGAAGTCTCCTCGTCCGCCCGAGTCTCGCTCGGCTATCTCTCCGAGGTGGAGCGGGGGCAGAAGGAGGCTTCCTCCGAGCTGCTCTCCGCGATCTGCGACGCGCTGGACGTACGGATGTCCGAGCTCATGCGTGAAGTGAGCGACGAGCTGTCACTGGCCGAACTGGCCGAGTCGGCAGCGGCGAGCGAACCGGTGCCGACGCCGGTGCGCCCGATGCTCAATTCGGTGTCGGTGACGTCGGTGGGCCGTGTGCCCACCGAGCGGGTGACCATCAAGGCGCCCGCGGAAGCGGTGGACGTCGTCGCCGCCTAGTCGTCGCCGTACGAAGCGATACGGGGTCGAGCCTCGGTCGGTGCCCCTCGGGGGGCGTCGGCCGGGGCTTTTCTCTTGCTTCCGCGATGTGGGGCGAATTGTCTGAGATGCCGGGTTCCGGTGCCTCGTGCCATGGTGGGGGGAACGTACGACTGGGCCGTGTGCGCCGGGTTTGCCTCCGGTGCGCCCTCCCGCAGGGTGATCCTGCCGGTCTAGCGTCGACGGCAGGAGGCGGCCATGGTACGGCGACGGATGCCGCCGGCGACGCTCGCGCTGGTCGCGATCGGGCTGGTGGCCGGGGGGCTCTGGTGGTGGGCGGTGCTGCGCCTGCTCCTGGTGCCGGGGGAGGCCGGCACGGTCGAGGGCGCGGTGGCCGCGGGCGGCTGGGGGCTGAGTCTGTTGCCGGTGCACGTGGCCGCCTCGTCGGGACGGCCGGGGGCCCTCGCCCGGCGGGTCACCAGGGCATCGCGACGCCGCCGTTGGGGCGCAGGATCTGGCCTGTCGTGAACGCGGAGGCGTCGGACGCGAGGTGCAGGACGGCGTGCGCGATGTCCTCGGCCTCCCCGACCCGGCCCAGCGGGGAATGACGGATCATCGCGGCCTCCGCCTGTTCCTGGGCGGCCGGCTCGTGGCGGTCCGTCATGGGGGTGCGGACCCAGCCCGGGGCGACCGCGTTGACCCGGATGCCGTGCCGGCCCGCCTCCGTCGCCAGCGTCTTCGTCAGCTGGACGACGGCCGCCTTGGTGACGCTGTAACAGAGCAGGCCGGGGCCGGCGGTGTCCATCGCGCCCGAGGCCATCGTGACGATCGAGCCGGGGACGCCGGCCGCGATCATCGAGCGGGCCGCCTCCTGGCAGGCGTAGAGCACGCCCTTGAAATTGACGGCGAGGACGCGGTCCAGGTCCTCGTCGCGGGTCTCCAGGACCGAGCTCGTGTGCATGATCCCGGCGACGGCCGCCATGACGTGGAGGGGGCCGGCCGCGCGGACGGCGGCGGCGAGGGCGGCGCGGTCGGTGACGTCCAGGGGGTGCGCGTGCGCGGTGCCGCCCGCGCGGGCGATGAGGGCGACCGTCTCCTTGAGACCGGGCTCGTCGCGGTCCGCGCAGTGCACGGTGGCGCCGGCCTGGGAGAGGAGGACGGCGGTGGCGCGGCCGATGCCGCTGGCGGCGCCGGTGACGAAGGCGGTGCGGTGGGTGAGGTCGTAGGCGGGGAGGGGCGACTTGTTCGTCGTGTTCGTTTCGCTCGTCGTCGCGGTCGTCGCGGTCGTCGCGGTCGTCGCGGTCGTCGCGGTCGTCGTGTTCGCCTTGTCCGTCATGGTCGGACCGTACGGCTGGATCTGACGGGTCGTCAATTGTCGGGAGTGGGCCCGCTCTCGGGGCCGCGTTGGCAGCCCGGGCACCAGAACGTGACGCGGTCGCCGAGTTCCGCCTTGCGGATCGGGGTGCCGCAGCGGAGGCAGGGGTGGCCGACGCGGCCGTAGACGTGCAGCGGGGTGCCCGGGCGGCGTGTGGTCGTCGTGCGGCGGTCGGGGCGGTCCTTGTTCGCGTCCAGGAGTCGGTGGGCGGTCGCGACCAGGCGGGCGGGGACGTCGGCGGCGAGGTCGCCGACCGGGAGCCATGGCGTCACGCCGGCCAGGAAGGCCAGCTCCGACTTGTACACGTTGCCGATGCCGGCCAGGTTCCGCTGGTCGAGCAGGGCCTCGCCGAGTGCGCGGGCGGGGTCCGCCGTCAGCCGGCGGGTCGCCTCCTCGGCGGCCGTCGCGCCCCAGTCGGGGCCCAGCAGGTCCGGGCCCAGGTGGCCCACCGCTTCCGGCTCGTCCGCGGTGCGGATCAGCTCCAGGACCGGGAGACGGTAGCCGTACGCGGTGTGCTCGGCGTTGCCGAGGATCGCGCGGATCTGGTGGTCCGGGCCGCCGTGCGGGCGCGCCCCGGTGGCGTACACGCGCCAGGCGCCGTCCATCCGCAGATGGGAGTGGAGGGTGAGGCCGCCCTCGATGCGGGCGAGGAGGTGCTTGCCGCGGGGGGTGACGTCGAGGAGTGTGCGGCCGGTCAGGTCGGCGGTGGCGAAACGGGGGACTCGGAGGTCCGCGCGTGTCAGTGGCCGGCCTGCCAGGGCGGTGTGGAGGCGGTGGGCGGTCTGCCAGACGGTGTCTCCTTCGGGCACGGTTCCATGATGCCGGGTGGGTGGGGTCCTGCGCGGGTGCGGGTGCGGGTGCGGGTGGCTGTGCCTGTGCGGTGGCGGTGGCTGTGCTGGGTGGGGGTGTTGCCTATGCGCGGAGGCGGAGGCCTCTTGGGGTGGCGACGAAGCCTGCTTTTTCCAGGGGGGCTGCCAGGGGGGACGTCAGGGACGTCGTTCCGTTGATCCGTTCCACCGTGACCGTGCCCAGGGTGCCCGCCTTCGCGGAGGTCGCCAGGGTTTCCGCCGCGGCCTTCAGGGACGGGTCGTCCGGGTCCGTCGGCCAGGACAGGAGTGTCTTGCCGCCGCGCTCCATGTAGAGCGTGAGCTCGCCGTCGACCAGGACCACCAGGGCGCCCGCCTTGCGCCCCGGCTTGTGGCCGGCGCCCGTCGGGGGCTCGGGCCAGGACAGGGCCGCCCCGTAGGCGTTCGCCGGGTCGGCCGCCGCGAGGACCAGCGCGCGGGGGCCCGCCGCGGCCTCCGCGCCGCGGTCGCGGGCGGTCGAGGCGGCCCGGAGGCGGTCCACCGCCCCGTCCATCGCGAACTGGGCCGCGCCGAGACCCTCGACCACATAGCCGCGCCGGGCCTGCCCGCTGTCCTCGAAGGCGGCCAGGATCCGGTACGTGGCGGAGAAACCGCCCTCCACACCCTCGGCCGCCACCGCGCCCCGGGTGACCACGCCGTGCCGGTCGAGGAGGGTGCGGGCGAGGGCGTGCGCCCGGTGGGTCGGCTCCGGCTCCGGAGGGGGGAGCAGGGACCAGCGGCCGGAGACCGTGGGCGGGCCGGTGCGGGAGGCGGGGCGTGCGGCCGCGGTCAGCGTGCCGTACCGGCCGCGCGGGACCGTGCGGCGCGCCCGGTGGGCGGTGGAGCCGGCCGTGCGGCCCGAGCCGAGGAGCGCGCGCAGCGGGGCCAGGGTGTCGTTGGTCAGGCGGCCGGACCAGGCCAGGTCCCAGAGGGCGTCCGCCAGCTGCGGGTCGGTGGCGTCCGGGTGGGTGGTGGCCCGGATCTGGTCGGCGATCTGCCGGAAGAACAGGCCGTACCCGCCGGAGAGGGCCGTGAGCACCGACTCGTGCAGCGCGGACAGCTCCAGTGGGTGCGGCTGCGGGAGGAGCAGCGGTGCCGCGTCCGCCAGGTACAGCGAGACCCAGCCGTCCTTGCCGGGCAGCGCCCCGGCTCCCGCCCAGACGACCTCGCCGGTGGTCGTCAGCTCGTCGAGGAGTGCCGGGGAGTAGTCGCGGACCCGGGACGGCAGGATCAGCTTCTCCAGGGCCGACGCGGGCACGGGTGCGCCCTGGAGCTGCTCGATCGCGCGGGCGAGGCCGTCGATGCCGCGCAGGCTGTTGCTCCCCAGGTGCTGCCACTGCGGCAGGAACGTGGCGAGCGCCGCCGGGGGCACCGGCTCCAGTTCGTGGCGCAGGGCGGCGAGGGAGCGGCGGCGCAGCCGGCGCAGGACGGTGGCGTCGCACCACTCCTGGCCGATGCCGGAGGGGTGGAACTCGCCCTGGACGACGCGGCCCGAGGCGGCGAGCCGCTGGAGGGCGCCGTCGGTGACGGCCGCGCCCAGACCGAAGCGGGTGGCGGCCTGGGAGGAGGTGAAGGGGCCGTGCGTCCGTGCGTACCGCGCGAGGAGGTCGCCCAGCGGGTCCTTGACCGGCTCGGTGAAGGCCTCCGGTACCCCGACCGGGAGGGCCGTGCCCAGGGCGTCCCGGAGCCTGCCCGCGTCCTCGACGGCCGCCCAGTGCTCCCGGCCGCCGATCCGCACCCGGATCGCCCGGCGCGCCGCCCCGAGCTCGGGCGCCCAGCCCGCCTCGGCGCCGCGCTCGGCCAGCTCGGCGTCGGTCAGCGGACCCAGGACCCGCAGCAGGTCGGCGATGCCCTCCACGTCCTTGACGCTGCGGTCGTCCGTCAGCCACTGGAGCTCCCGCTCCAGCTCCGTCAGGACATCGGCGTCGAGCAGCTCGCGCAGCTCCGCCTGGCCGAGCAGCTCGGCGAGCAGCCGGGAGTCCAGGGAGAGCGCGGCCGCCCGCCGCTCGGCGAGCGGGGAGTCGCCCTCGTACAGGAACTGCGCCACGTAGCCGAAGAGGAGCGAGCGGGCGAACGGGGACGGTTCGGGGGTGGTGACCTCGACCAGGCGGACCCGGCGGGCCTCGATGTCCCCCATCAGCTCCGTCAGACCGGGGAGGTCGAAGACGTCCTGGAGGCACTCGCGGACGGCCTCCAGGACGATCGGGAACGAGCCGAACTCGCTCGCCACCTGGAGGAGCTGGGCGGCCCGCTGGCGCTGCTGCCAGAGCGGGGTGCGCTTGCCGGGGTTGCGCTTGGGCAGCAGCAGGGCGCGCGCGGCGCACTCGCGGAACCGGGACGCGAACAGCGCGGAGCCGCCCACCTGGTCGGTGACGATCTGACCGATCTCGCCCTTGTCGAAGAGGGCGTCGGCCGCGCCGACGGGCGCCTTGTCGGCGTCGAACGTCGTGTCGAGGTGCCGTCCGGGGTCGACCGGTTCGTGGTCGAGGAGGTCCAGGCCCATGTCAAGGCCCATCAGGTCGGCGTCCGGGAGGCGCAGCACGATGCCGTCGTCCGCGTGCATCACCTGCGCGTCCATGCCGTACCGCTCGGCGAGCCGCGCGCCGAGCGCCAGGGCCCACGGGGCGTGCACCTGCGCGCCGAACGGGGAGTGGATGACGACCCGCCAGTCCCCGAGCTCGTCCCGGAAGCGCTCGACCAGGATCGTCCGGTCGTCGGGCACGTGGCCGCAGGCCTCGCGCTGCTCCTTGAGGTACGCCAGGACGTTCTCCGCGGCCCAGGCGTCCAGGCCGGCGGCGAGCAGTCGCAGCCGTGCGTCCTCGTCCGGGAGGGCGCCGACCTCGCGGAGGAACGCGCCCACCGCCCGGCCCAGTTCGAGCGGGCGGCCCAGCTGGTCGCCCTTCCAGAAGGGCAGCCTGCCCGGCACCCCGGGCGCCGGCGTGACGAGTACCCGGTCCCGGGTGATGTCCTGGATCCGCCAGGAGGTGGTGCCGAGGGTGAACACGTCGCCGACCCGGGACTCGTACACCATCTCCTCGTCGAGCTCGCCGACCCTGCCCCCGCCCTTCTTGGGGTCCGAGCCGACGAGGAACACGCCGAAGAGGCCCCGGTCGGGGATCGTGCCGCCCGAGGTGACGGCGAGCCGCTGCGCGCCCGGCCGTCCCGTGACCGTGCCGGCGACCCGGTCCCAGACCACGCGCGGGCGCAGCTCGGCGAAGGCGTCCGACGGGTAGCGGCCGGCGAGCATGTCGAGGACGCCCGTGAACGCCGATTCGGGCAGGGAGGCGAACGGCGCCGCCCGGCGCACCAGGGCGAGCAGGTCGTCCACCTGCCAGGTGTCGAGCGCGACGATGGCCACCAGCTGCTGGGCCAGGACGTCCAGGGGGTTGGCGGGGATCCGCATCGACTCGATCGCGCCCGTGCGCATCCGCTCGGTGACCACGGCCGCCTGCACCAGGTCGCCCCGGTACTTGGGGAAGACCACGCCCGTCGACACCGCGCCGACCTGGTGCCCGGCGCGGCCCACGCGCTGGAGCCCGGAGGCCACCGAGGGCGGTGACTCGACCTGCACGACCAGGTCGACCGCGCCCATGTCGATGCCCAGCTCCAGGCTGGAGGTGGCCACCACGGCGGGCAGCCGGCCCGCCTTCAGGTCCTCCTCCACCTGGGCCCGCTGCTCCTTCGACACCGAGCCGTGGTGGGCACGGGCGAGCAGCGGCGGGGCGCCCTGGGCCGCGCCGGACTGGGCCATGATCTCCGCCGGGGGAGCCCCGTCGGGGAGGGGTTCGCCGGTCGCCCGCTCGTACGCGATCTCGTTGAGCCGGTTGCACAGCCGCTCGGCGAGCCGGCGGGAGTTGGCGAAGACGATCGTGGACCGGTGGGCCTGGACGAGGTCGGCGATCCGCTCCTCGACGTGCGGCCAGATCGACGGCTTGTCGCCGCCGTCCTTGCCCTCGGAGGCGGGGGAGCCTCCCAGCTCGCCCATGTCCTCGACGGGGACGACGACGGAGAGGTCGAACTCCTTGCCCGAACGCGGCTGCACGATCTCCACGGCGCGCCCCGGCGACAGGTACCGGGCCACCTCGTCCACCGGGCGGACCGTGGCCGAAAGTCCGATCCGGCGCGCGGGGCGGGGCAGCAGCTCGTCGAGCCGCTCCAGGGAGAGGGCGAGATGCGCGCCGCGCTTCGTGCCCGCGACCGCGTGGACCTCGTCCAGGATGACCGTCTCCACGCCCGCGAGGGCCTCGCGGGCGGCGGAGGTCAGCATCAGGAACAGCGACTCGGGCGTGGTGATCAGGATGTCCGGCGGCCGGGTCGCGAGCGACCGGCGCTCGGCCGGCGGGGTGTCGCCGGAGCGGATGCCGACCCGGATGTCCGGCTCGGGAAGCCCGAGCCGCACCGACTCCTGCCGGATTCCGGTCAGGGGCGAGCGCAGGTTCCGCTCGACGTCCACGGCGAGGGCCTTGAGCGGCGACACGTACAGCACGCGGCAGCGCTTCTTCGGCTCGGCCGGCGGCGGTGCGGCGGCAAGCCGGTCGAGGGAGGCGAGGAAGGCGGCCAGGGTCTTGCCCGAGCCGGTCGGGGCGACGACGAGCACGTCGGAGCCCGCCCCGATGGCGGTCCAGGCGCCCTCCTGCGCCGCCGTGGGCGCGGTGAAGGCCCCGGTGAACCAGCTGCGGGTCGCGGGGGAGAACGAGTCGAGCGCGGACCTGACCATGTCCCCCATCGTGCACCCCGGCACTGACAACCGCCCGGACCTGGGGATATCCGGACCGGGATGTCCGCACGCACCGCGGCGGCCCTCTCGGCCCTGCCGCAGAATGGAGACATGGCGAGCGGGGAGCGGGCACGGTACTGGCAGTACTCCGAGCTGCCCGGGGTCGACCTGCTGCACGCCCACTACATCCACAAGGCCTTCGCCCGGCACACCCACGAGACCTTCGTCTTCGCCGCGATCACCGAGGGCGTCGAGGCCTTCCACTACCGCGACGACCTCGTCCACGCGGGCCCCGGCCAGATCGCCCTGGTGAACCCCGACACCCCGCACACCGGGCACGCGGGCGTACCTGAGGGCTGGACGTACCGGACGATCTACCCCGACGCGGAGATCGTGCGGTCCATCGCCGCCGACACCCTCGCTCTGCGCGGCTCGGTCGGCTTCACCACGCCCGTCGTGGACGACCCGTACGCCGCCCGGCTCGTCGTCGGCGTCCACCGGGCCGCGGAGGAGGGCAACGCGCTCGCGGCCGACAGCCTGCTCCGGCTGGTCACCGCCCGGATGCTGCGCAGCCACGGCGGGATCGTCACCCCGCTCCCGCCCCGCTCGGCGGGCGCCCGGAACGCGGCACGCGCGCGTGCCGTCCTGGCGGACCGCATGATCGAGCCGCCGACCCTGGAGCGGCTCGCCACGGACCTCGGCACCAGCCCCTTCGCCCTCCTCCGGGCCTTCCGGGACGCGTACGGGATGCCGCCGCACACCTGGCTGACCGACGCGCGCGTACGCCGGGCCAGGCAGCTGCTCGACACGGGGACGCCGCCGGCGGAGGCGGCCGCGGCCGTCGGCTTCACCGACCAGTCGCACCTCAACCGGCATTTCACCCGCAGTGTCGGGGTGCCGCCGGGTGCGTACCAGCGCGCAAGAACGTACAAGACCGGGCCGCCGGGGCTGCCGTAACGTCCCTGACGTGGCAGAACAGACAGCACCTCCCGTCATACGCGACGGCACACCGACCAAACCCGACGCGGCCGTCGTCCGCGACGCCCTCGGGGTCGGCGTCGCCGTCGGGCTCTCCGGCTTCGCCTTCGGCGTGACCTCGGCGGGCTCCGGCCTCAGCGTCCTGCAGACCTGTGTCCTCAGCCTGCTCGTCTTCACCGGCGCCTCGCAGTTCGCCCTGGTCGGAGCGCTCGCCGCCGGCGGCAACCCCTTCACGGCCGCCGCCGGGGCCTTCTTCCTGGGCACCCGGAACGCCTTCTACGGGCTGCGGCTCTCCCAGCTCCTCGCCGTGCCGAAGGCCGTCAGGCCGTTCGCCGCGCACTGGGTGATCGACGAGACCACGGCCGTCTCCCTCGCGCAGCCGACCCGCCGGGCCGCCCGCATCGGCTTCACCGTCACCGGACTCACGCTGTACGTCCTGTGGAACGCCACCACCCTCCTCGGGGCGCTCGGCGCCGAGGCGATCGGCGACACGGCGGCCTGGGGGCTCGACGCGGCCGGACCCGCCGTCTTCCTGGCCCTGCTCGCCCCCATGCTGAAGTCCGCGACCGAGCGGACCACCGCCGGGATCGCCGTCCTGCTCGGCCTCGGGCTGCTGCCCGTGCTGCCCGCCGGCGTCCCGGTCCTCGCGGCGGCCCTCGCCGCGCCCCTGGTGCTCTGGTTCCAGGGCCGCCGGATGGGCCCCGCCGGACGAGAGAAGGACTCCCGATGAACGTCTGGATCGCGATCGCCCTGACCGCCGCCGGGTGCTACCTGGTGAAGCTGGCAGGCCTGCTCGTACCCGCCGGAGCGCTGGAGCGCCCGCTCGTCCAGCGGCTCGCCGCCCTGCTCCCCGTGGCGCTGCTCGCCGCGCTCACCGCGCAGCAGACGTTCAGCACGGGCGGCACCGTCGTCCTGGACGCCCGCGCCGCCGGCCTGGCCGCGGCGGCGGTCGCCCTCGTCCTGCGTGCACCGTTCCTGGTCGTGGTGGGCGCGGCCGTCGCCGTCACGGCGGGCGTACGGGCGCTGGGCTGGTGACCTCCGGTTCATGGGTATGCGCCGCGACGACCTCTGGTCGAGGGCCTCGGCGTGAGGGAGGCCGTGCTTGCGCCGCCTCCCGTGGTCATTCGAGCGGGCGGCCGTGGGCGCGGAGCGTGCGGAGGGCCTCGACCGTGACCATCGGGCGGCATTCCAGAGCCGTGCCGGGGGCCCAGGTGTGCCAGCGGATCGGCCAGCCGCCGTCCTCCCGCTGGTCGGCCGCGAGCCGGTCGAGGGAGCGGGTCATCTCCTCCTCCGTGAACCAGCGGGTCGCCAGGGAGTCCGGCACGCGCGCGTAGTCGTGCGGGAAATGCAGCTCCCCCGGCGCGTACCCGTCCGCCACCGGGTAGTCCTCCTCCCGGTCCGGATCCAGTACGGCGAGCCGCTGTTCCCGGACCATGCGGCCGAGGCGGTCGGCGGCCGCCTCCGCACGCGCGCGGTCCGGGGCCCCGTCGAGGAAGGCGACGGCCGCCTGGACCTCGTACGGATGGGACTTCTCCAGGGACTCCACCGCCGACCAGCAGAACTCGGTCGCCCGGAACAGCCACGCGTGCCAGACCTGGTTGCGGTGCAGCACCCCGACCACCGGACCGGTCGTGAGCAGCGCGCTCGGCGGGGAGTCGACGACCGGGACGAACGGTGCGGACGGGTAGGCACGTTGCGACGGGTGGATCGCCGGGAGCGCGCCCTCGTGGGTGGAGACGTCCGTGAGGTAGCGGCAGATCCGCTCCACGCGCAGCCCGCCGCAGCGGCCGATGGAGTCCAGCACCCGCAGCGCGTGCGCGGTGTGCAGGGGCTGGCTGACCGGCCCGCGGAGATCGGGTTCGAGTGCGTGGCCGTAGCCGCCGTCCTCGTTGAGGTACGCCGACAGGGCCGTCTCCACCTGATCCGCGCCACCGCGCAGGAAGTGGTAGGCGAACCGGCGCTGTTCCAGGACGCGGGCCGTCAGCCAGATGAAACGCTCGGCGCGGGCCAGGGGGGTCGCTGGCGGGGAGGAGAGTGGTTTTTCGGCCATGCTCCGACCGTAGGGCGGAAAGTCGCGGTGACAAGGGCTACGGAGCGGGCTGCACTCTTGGGAGCGTGATACTGGGGTCATGCGGTTGACGATTTTCTGGGAACGGATGGCGGACCACTTCGGTGCGTCGTACGCCGAGTCCTTCGCGCGTGACCATGTGATGGCCGAGCTCGGAGGCCGGACGGTGCACGAGGCGCTGGATTCCGGCTGGGAGACGAAGGACGTGTGGCGGGCCGTCTGCGCGGCTGTCGGCGTACCCGCCGACAAGCAGTGACCGACTCGGTCACGACAGGTGACCGAAGGGGATGTGGGGGGTCCGGGGTGGAATGTCCGTGCGGTGCGCGAGACTGGCGGGGTGGCTCCTCCGACTGACGACACCGACGGCTCCGATGACACCGACGGCTCCGACCTGACCGCATCGACGGGTTCGGGCGGATCGACCGGGCCGACTGGATCGACCGTACCGACCGGACCGACTGGATCGACCGGACCGACTGGATCGACTGGATCGGCAGGGCCGGTCGCCTCGACCGGATCGGCCGGGTCCGTCGCCTCCGCGGCGCCGGGCGGCAGAGGCGACGGCGGCGGCCCCGCGCCCGTGTCCGCCGCCCAGGAGGCCCGGATGCCGCGGTGGCTGCCACGCGCGATCGTCCTGGCCCTCGCGCTCTACGCCGTCTTCCTCCTCGGCAACTGGGCCTTCCACCAGCTCGTCGGGCTCCTCGTCAACATCCTGCTCGCCTTCTTCCTCGCCCTCGCCATCGAACCGGCGGTCGGGCGCATGGCGGCGCGCGGGATGCGCCGGGGGCTCGCCACCTTCCTCGTCTTCTTCGCCGTCCTGATCTTCAGCGTCGGCTTCGTCGTCCTCCTGGGGTCGATGCTCGCCGGCCAGATCGTGGACATGGTCGAGAACTTCCCCAAGTACCTCGACTCGCTGATCAACTGGATCAACCAGAACTTCCACACGGACCTGTCGCGGGTCGAGGTCCAGGACAGCGTCCTGAGCTCCGACTGGCTGCAGAAGTACGTCCAGAACAGTGCGTCCGGCGTTCTCGACGTCTCCGCCACCGTCCTCGGCGGCCTGTTCCGGCTGCTGATGATCTTCCTGTTCTCGTTCTACTTCGCGGCCGACGGGCCCCGGCTGCGGCGCGCGCTCTGCTCCGTCCTGCCGCCCGCCCGGCAGACCGAGGTGCTGCGGGCCTGGGAGATCGCGGTCGACAAGACCGGCGGCTACCTGTACTCGCGCGGGCTCATGGCCCTCATCTCCGGTGTCGCGCACTTCGTGCTCTTCGAGATCCTCGGCGTGCCGTACGCGCCCGCGCTCGCGGTGTGGGTCGGTCTGGTCTCGCAGTTCATCCCGACCATCGGTACCTATCTGGCCGGCGCACTGCCGATGCTGCTCGCCTTCACCGTGAACCCCTGGTACGCGCTGTGGGTGCTCGGCTTCGTCGTGATCTACCAGCAGTTCGAGAACTACCTGCTCCAGCCGAAGCTCACGTCGAAGACGGTGGACATCCACCCTGCGGTCGCCTTCGGTTCGGTCATCGCGGGGACGGCGCTGCTCGGCGTCGTCGGCGCGCTGATCGCCATCCCGGCCGTCGCCACCCTCCAGGCCTTCCTCGGTGCCTATGTGAAGCGGTACGACGTGACGGACGACCCGCGCGTCCACGGTCACCGGCGGTACGGGGAGGCCGTGGTCGCGCGGCTGCAGAAGGCCCTTCACCACAAGAAGGAGAAGGAGAGGGAGGCCGCTCAGGATCCTTCGGCCGAGGAGCCCGGGGCCGGGCAGTCCCCGCCCGAGGATTCCTGAGCCTGCGCCTCGGGGGATTCCTGAACCTGCGCCTCAGGGGACTCGTGAGCCCGCGCCTCGGGGGACTCCTGAGCCTGCCCCTCAGAGGTACGACGGCCCGGTGACCCGGTGCCGGAAGGCGTGCCAGATCCACGCCTGGACGGCCACGAGCAACGGCGTGACGACCAGCAGGGCGGGTACGAGCAGGCCGAGCGTGGCGGGGGACGCCGCCCGCTCGGCCAGCGGCAGCGCGGTGCCCGCCCAGAGCGGCAGCCCGCCCATCAGGACCGCGGTGAGCGCGAAGGACTGCCAGGGGCGCCCGGCGCGTCCGACGAGCCTGCGGGCGCGCTCGTACGGCAGTCCCGTGAGCCGGAGCGTGGCGAAACCGAGCCCGTGCGCGGCGAACAGCGCGGCCACGGCGAGCGCGGTGAGGAGGGCCGTCGCGCCGGTCGCCGGCGCGTAGGGCCGCCCGGTGAGCAGGGCCGTGAGCAGCCACCCCCAGGACAGTGCGACGGCCCAGCTCCCGCAGGTCACCGCCGCGTCGCAGGCGGCGCGCCAGCGCGGACCCGGACCGTGGCCGCGGGACCAGAGGCCCGCGTCGCGGACGATCCAGCCGGTCAGCAGGGCCACGAGGACCGGGAACTGGCCGCTCAGGAGCTCGCCTTCGAGCGCGGGGAAGCAGCCGACGAGGACGCCGACGGTGGCCACGAGCCAGACCTCGTTGCCCAGGAAGAACGGGGCGAACGAGGCGAGGACCAGCCGCCGCTCGCGGTCGTTCCGGCCGAGCCAGGGCGTGAGCATGCCGGTGCCGATGTCCGCCCCGGCGAGGACGAACCAGCCCGCTGCGAAGAAGGCGAGCAGGGCGATGGCCAGGGTCTCCACGGGGGCTCCTCGGGCTTTCCTGGGGGAGGGAGAGGGGAGGTGAGGTGATGGGGGGAGCGGACGGTTCAGTAGCGGGGGGCCGGGAGGGCGTCGGCCGGGTCGGGTGTTCCGCCGTCGCCGTCGCCGTCGCCGTCGTTCCCGTCCCTGTCCCTGTCCCCGCCCCTGTCCACGGTGGGCCTTTCGTCGTGGCCGAGGCCGGCGTCGACCGGGCCCCGGCGGGCGTGGCGGGTGAGGAGCCAGGCGTTGAGGACGACGAGCAGGACGAAGACGGTGGTGAAGACGGTGAGGGAGAGACGCATGGTGCCGGGGGAGAGATCCGAGACCGCGTCCTCCGTCTTCAGCAGTCCGTAGACCACCCAGGGCTGCCGCCCGGACTCCCGGAACACCCAGCCGCTGATCATCGCGATGTACGGCAGCGGGACGGCCGCCATCAGGACGAGATGCCACAGGCGGAAGCGGAAGACGACCTTCCTGAAGGCGGCCAGGATCACCCCGGCGAAGGACAGGTACATCATCAGCGCGAAGCAGATCAGCATCACCAGCGCGCCGCCCCGGGTCCACGCCTCCGAGGGCACGTAGTCACCGGGCCCGAAACGTTCCGTCAGCTCTGCCTGGACCCGCGCGATCTCCGCGGTCTTCCCGCTGAACACGGCCGACTTCATCGGCTGGAAGGCGTCGAGGACGGCGAACTGCACCCCGCCGAAGACGGCGGTCACCATCAGCGCGGGCGCCGAGAGGAACACCCCGATCCGCAGGCTGCGGCCGAAGAACTCCCACTCCGGGCTACGCCGGAACAGGTGGTACGCGCTCACCCCGGCCATGAAGAACCCCGCCGTGAGCAGCGCGCCCGCCACGATGTGGCCGAAGGCGAGCAGCGCGGAGGGGTTGGTCAGCACCGCGACCGGGTCGTCGAGGACGAGCTCGCCGTTCTCGGAGCCGTACCCCACGGGGTGGTTGAGGAAGCCGTTGGAGACGAGGATCCAGTACGCCGAGACATAGGCGGTCAGGACGACGATCCAGATCGCCGCCAGGTGGGCCCAGCGGTTGAGCCGGTTCCAGCCGAAGATCCACAGGCCGAGGAAGGTCGACTCGACGAAGAACGCCACGATCGTCTCGACGGCGAGCGACGCCCCGAGGATGTTGCCCGCCTCGTGGGTGAGCCCGCTCCACGCCATGCCGAACTGGAACTCCATCACCAGACCGGTGACGATGCCGACCGCGTAGTTGATCACGTACAGCTGGCCCCAGAACCGCACCATGCGCGCGTCCAGCGGCTTCCGGCTGAACGTGGCCCGCGTCTGGAGCACGGCCACGACGGTCGCGAGCCCCAGGGTGAGGGCGACGAAGAGGAAGTGGCCGCCCGCCGTGAGGGCGAACTGCAGCCGTGCGAGATCGAGTACGTCCTGGTTCACCCGATCAGCGTCGGCGTACGGTCGGGGACCTGGCGTCACCCCCGGGTGGACAGTGGCCGTACCCCAGCGGTTGCGCCTCCCCACGCGCGCGTACCCCGTGAGTTGTGCCGAGCGGTTCCCGCCACCTAGGGGTGGGGACGCCGCAGAAGGGGCGCCGGCCCTCGGTCAGGCAAGCCAGCCCGGCGTGATCATCCCCGACTCGTACGCCAGGATCACCAGCTGCGCCCGGTCCCGTACGGCCAGCTTGGTCATGATCCTGCTGACATGGGTCTTCGCGGTCGCGGGGGACAGGACGAGGCGGCCGGCGATCTCGTCGTTCGAGAGCCCGGCGCCCACCAGGCCGAGGACCTCGCGCTCCCGCTCGGTGAGGGCGTTGAGCCGGGGGCTCGGGTCCGGCTGCCGGTCGGCCCGGCCCGCGAACTCGGCGATCAGACGGCGGGTCACGGCCGGGGCGATCAGGGCGTCACCGCGCGCCACGACCCGTACCGCGTGCAGCAGTTCCATCGGCTCGGTGTCCTTCACCAGGAAGCCCGACGCGCCCGCGCGGAGCGCCCCGTACACATGGTCGTCCGCGTCGAAGGTGGTCAGGATGACCACCCGTACCCCTTCGAGCCGCTCGTCGGCGGTGATGCGGCGGGTGGCTTCGAGGCCGTCGAGGACCGGCATGCGGATGTCCATCAGGACCACGTCCGGGCGCAGTTCGCGGGCGAGCGCGATCGCCTGCTCCCCGTCCCCGGCCTCGCCGACGACCTGGAGATCCTCCTCGTCGGAGAGGATCGACCGGAAGCCGGCCCGGACCAGGGTCTGGTCGTCGGCGAGCACGACACGGATCATCGGGGGTCCCTCTCGGACGCGTCGCTGTCGGACGCGGTGGGTTCGGACGCGGTGGGTTCGGGCGTGGTCGGTTCGGACGCGGTGGGTCCGGGTGCGGTGGGTTCGGGTGTGCTGGGTTCGGGCGTGGTCGGTTCGCGCGGGCCGGCTTCGGACGTGCTTGGTTCGGGCGGGCCGGGTTGTGAGAGCGGCAGTCGCGCGTCCACCAGGAAGCCGCCGTCGTCCCCGTTCTCGGCGGTCAGTTCGCCGCCGAACGCACGGGCCCGCTCGGCCATGCCCCGGATACCGCTGCCGAGGGGACGCCCCTCCGGCGCGCCCTCGCCGTCGTCCGCGATCCGCAGCCGCACCGCGTCCGCGCCCCAGTCGAGGGTGATACAGACGGTCCTCGCGCCCGCGTACCGGGTGACGTTCGTCAGCGACTCCTGCACGATCCGGTACGCGGCCAGGTCGACGGGCGGCGGAAGGGGCACGGGCGTGCCCGTGACGTCCGTACGGACATCGAGACCCGCACTGCGCGCGCGTGCGGCGAGATCGCCGAGGAGCGCGAGACCCGAGGACGACGGGGCCGTGGGCGTCGGCTCGTCGGCGCTGCGCAGCACCCCGAGGGTGGCCCGCAGCTCGCGCAGCGCGTCCTTGCTGGTGGACTTCACCGCCTCCAGGGCCTCGGTGGCGGTGGCGAGCCCGGCCTCCGGGGCGGGCCCCTTGCCGAGGCGGTGGAGCGCGGCACCCGACTGGACGTTGATCAGCGAGATGCTGTGGCCGAGTACGTCGTGCACCTCCCGGGCGATCCTCAGCCGCTCCTCGGTGGCGCTCTGCCGCGCCCGGGCCTCCTGCTCCCGCTCGGCGGCCAGCGCCCGCTGCTCCACCTCGTGCAGATAGGCGATCCGGGTGCGCTGGGCCCGGCCCACCGCGACGAGGCTGATCAGCCAGCCGGCCAGCATGACGAGCGAGGTGTCGTCGATCTGCCGGTGCCCCGGCCGCTGCCGGATCTCGCCGAGCCCGACCGCGAGGAGGGTGACGGCGGCCAGTGCGACGGCGGCGGCGAAGCGGCCCTCCGCGGCGGCCGTGTACAGCGCGAGCGCGAAGGCGATCATCAGCGGGCCGTCCTGGGCGGACAGCGGGTAGTAGACGACGCAGGCGAGCAGCGTGACGACGGAGACGGCGACCGGCTGCCGCCGCCGGAAGTACAGGGCCCCGCACCCGATCAGGATCAGCACCCAGCCGAGCACCGTACGGACGGTGGGCTCGCTCGCGTACTGCGCGGAGACGAGCGTCCAGACGGCGACGACGAGCAGGACGACACCCGCCACGACGGCATCGGCGGCCCGTGGCGAAAGACGCCCGCCGCCCGGGGAACGGAGGGGGAGGGGCATGCGTCGAAGGATAGGCGGGGGACGGTTCGTGGGGGGCGGCAGCGTGCGGGCCGACGGGCTTGGGGGGCTTCGATGATGTTCGGGTACTCGGACGAGTGGTGGGCGTTGCTGTTCGTGCCCGTGGTGCTGTGGGTGCCGTTCGGGCCCTTCGTCATGGGGGGAATGGGGGTGTGGTGCGCCCGGCGGCCCGGGTGGTGGCCGCGACTGTGGTCGGTGCTGCTGCCGCTGGTGCCGGTCGCGGTCTCGGCGACCGCGATCATTCTGCCCACGGACACGTGGGACGAGCCCACCCACGGTGAGGACGTGCTTGGTTACGTCCTCGTGTACGTCCTGGGGATCACCGTGCTGCCCTGGGCGCTGGGGTACGGGATCACTCGGGTGGTGCGGGGGGTGCGGGCGCGCCGGGGGCGGGGTCGGGGGCCGGAGCGGGGGTCGGAGCCGGAGCCGGAGCGGGAGCCGATGCGGGAGCCGATGCGGGACCAGGACCAGGACCTGGGCCTGGACCTGGGCCTGGACCTGGGCCAGGACCTGGGCCAGGACCTGGGCCAGGACCTGGGCGAGGGCCTGGGCCGTACGGAGTCCTAGGCGGTCATGAGGGGGTTGGGCACCGGGAGGTAGTGGGGCGCGGTGCCCTCCGCGCGGAGCCAGCGGGAGAGCAGGTTGGCCTTGCCGGGGACGGTGGGGGAGTCGAGCAGGGCCTTGACGTCGGGGAGCGCGGGCAGCCGGCCGCCCCGTTCGAACTCGGCGCGGGCCATCGCCCACAGCGCGGGGGCGGAACCCGGGAAGCGGTGGGTGAGGGCGCCGGCGATCTCGGAGAGGTTGTTGACGACGAGGCAGTACACGAGCCTCCGCCAGGCCGCCGTACGGGGCATCTCGGGGATCGTCTTGGCGCCCTCCGCGTCGCGGAAGACGGACTGGACGGGGGTGCCGTGGGCGTCCACGGCGATCAGGGTGTTCTGTAGATGGCACTCCACGACGACGCCGAAGCGGGCGAACGCCTCCAGGACGGGCGCCACGACGCACCGCAGATACGCCGCCCACCAGGGCCGGGGGTCGGCGATCCGGTCGAGGGGGTTCCCGGGGAAGCCCTCCGCGAGCGCGGCGGTCAGCACGGCGGTCGAGCCCAGGGCCAGGTGCCGGTCGAGGCCGTCCCGGACGAGGACGGCGCAGGTCTCGAAGAGGCCGTCCACCGTGCGGTAGCCGCGGTCGCTGAGCCAGGACGCCGGGCCGCCCATGGCGGCGAAGGCGGCGCTCACGACGGGGTCGGTACGGCGGACCTGGAGCAGCTCGTGGCGTCGCATCCGGCGGATGTCGTTGGTGATCCGGACGTCGAGACTGAACTTGAGGAACATGTCCCCGGTTCCGGTGCTCCGCGCGTCCCCGGGAAGGTGCAGAGTGCGGACCGAGGCGGTCGGCCGGGCGGCCCTCGGCGTGACGCCCAGGCGGACGAGGCGGCCTTCGGCGAAGGCGGCACGCACGCGCGTGGCGCGGTCGGAGAGCGCGAGCTGCCAGGGGTGGGCCGGCAGCAGGCGGTAGCCCGGGGGCGCTTCGCCGAGGGTGTCCAGGGCCCGGGTGTCACCGTCCTCGACCACCGCGTCCTCGCGTACGCCGAGCAGGACGAGCGGGAACTGGGCGTACGCCTCGGGCGCGTAGCGCAGCCAGTCGGCAGCCGGGCCCTCGCCCATGCGCGCCTTGGGGGCCGGGTGGTACGGGTGGCCCATGACCAGCGCCTGTTCGGAGCGCAGCCAGGGGTCCTCGGGCGGCGCCACGCGGGCGCGTGCGGCCAGCACGGCCTGGACGGCGGTGCGGCTGGCGGCCATCTCGGCGGCCAGGGCGGGGTTGGCGCGCCCGGTGGAGGCGTACATCTCCTGGACGGCGACGTCGACGAGCTCCGCGTGACGGAGGAGCCGCCAGCCGCGGCCCGTCCACAGCTCGGGGGAGGAGGGGCGGTGGCCGGGGCGGACGCGCAGGAAGCGGCCGCTGACGCGCAGGCGGTGGACGGCGTACGGGGTGGTGCCGCCACTTCGGGGTGGGCCCGCGGGCACCTCCGCGGGCGGGCCCGCGGGTGCCGGCGTGGACAGGCCCGCGGGTGCCTCCGTGGACAGGCCTGCGGGTGCCTCCGTGGGCAGTCCCACAGACGGGTCCGCGGGTGGGTCCGCGGGTGGGTCCGCGGGGGTGTCAGCCGCCGGGTCCGCGGCCTCCCGGAGCAGGCAGTTGAGCAGGGGCGTCACCGCCAGTGCGTCGGCGGTCCGCGCGAGTGTGTTCATCGCCTTCAGTATGTGTGGATCGCGTTCGACCGCGATAGAACAACCGTATGTGCCGAACCGCCGCGGAGCGGACTCTGGCCGCCGAGCTGGACGTCGTACGCCCGGGGCTCACGGCCGCGTACGCGGCGGAGCTTCCGGGCGCCAGAGCCGCCGTGCTGACCCGGCTGTGGCGCGGGCTCGTCCACGAGCCGCTTCCGTGGGTCGCCGCGCGGACGTCCGACCGCGAAGGCGTCACCCTGTGTCTGGCGGACGGGCGTCGCCTGCGCGGGCCGCACTCGGATCCCTGGGCGACGACCGCGTCGGTGTCAGGACTCGACCTTGCCGGCGTCCGGTACGACCATCCGGCTGACCTGGTGGCGGCCCTGGCCGTTCCGCGGGGCGGGCGCCTGGCGGCCGAGCTCGACCACAGTGTCGCGTCGCTGGCCCTTTCCCGTACGGCCCCTCGGCGAGCGGCCCCGCCCGTCCACCCGTGGGAGTGGGAGCAGGGCGAGACCGACGGGCATCCGTACCATCCGGGCTGCCGCTCCCGGCCCGGTTTCTCCGCCGCCGAGCAGCTCGCGTACGCCCCCGAACACCGGCCCGTGGTGTCCCTGCGCCTCGCCCCGGTCGAGGGTGCGGCGGTGTCGTTGTCGGGGGAGTGGCCGCGCGAACTGCGCGACGGCTCCTCCGTGCTGATCCCCGTGCACCCGTGGCAGGCCCGGCACGTGCTGACCGGCCTTACGCTGCGGCCCGGCCCAGACGCCCACCCGCTGCTGTCACTGCGGACGCTCGACCTGGGCGGCGACCGGCACGTCAAGACCTCGCTGACCACACAACTCACGTCCACCGTGCGGGACATCTCGGCGTACACCGTCACCCACTCCCTCGCGACGTCCGAGTTCGTCGAGGGGCTCGCCCGCCGGCTGGACGACCGGCTGCGCATCGCCCGTACGGTCGCCGCCGCGGGGGCGGGAACGGCCGATCTGGCGGCGCTCCTGCGCGAGTCGCCGCAGGTGCACGCGGACCCGGCGGCCGGGGAGCGCGTCGTTCCGGTGGCTGCCCTGCCCGCGCTGCTCGCGGCCCGCCCGGCGGGTGAACGGCTCGACCGCGTCGTCGAGTTCGCGCGCCTCGCCCTCGGTGTCTGTCTGGAGCTGCTCGACCTCGGGGTGGCCCTGGAGGCGCACGGCCAGAACCTGCTCGCCGTCGTCGACGCCGACGACCGGACCCGGCGCCTCGTCTACCGGGACCTCGCCGACATCCGCATCAGCCCCGCGCGCCTCGCCCGGCATGGCGTCCCGGCCCCGCCCGTCAGCGGCCGCCTCCTGAACGACGATCCGGCCGTGCTCCGCCGCAAGGTCCTCGGCAGTCTGGTCACCGGCGCGCTCGGCCCGCTGGCAGGCGACGCGCCGACCCTCGGAACGGTCCTGGAGACGGCAACCCGTGGCCTCGCCGCCACACCGGACCTGCAGGCCCTGCGGACGGAACCGCTCCCGGCGAAGGCGCTCACGCTGATGCGGCTGGCCACGGCGGGCGGCGGGGGCGGGGACCTGTGGACGGCGCTTCCGAACCCCTCGGAGGACGGGCGGGGCAGTGACCGTCGTACCGGCGACGGCCTTCGGACCGCCGAGTAGGTGCTGTCTCAGCCGACACGCGACTCCTCGACGGGCGTCGCCTCGGCGTGCTGTGCGGCCTCGGTGGCGCTGTAGGAGGAGGCGAAGGTGAACGCGCGCGGGGACGGGCCGTTCGTCCGTAGGTCCGCCAGCCGCTCCAGGGCCTCGGCGACGCTCGGCACGTGTCCGGCGGGGACCCACCACAGCACCAGGTGCGACTCGACGTGCCGTGCGAACCATTCGCGGCGCCGCCGCATCACCTCCAGGTGCCCACTGCGGTAGGCGAAGTCCCACAGGGCGTCCTGGGTCTCCCAGACCGACAGGTTGACGATGACGTCCTCGCCCGCCGGGCGCAGGGCGGTGGCGTCGGCCGCGCCGTCCTCCACCAGCCGCCACACGAAGCCGGGTGTGCCGTCGGCGGCGGCGTTGACCGGGTCGAGGAGCTCGACGAACGGCGCCAGGCGCGGGTCGTCGAGGGGGTGGAGGAGCGTGGCGACGTTGAGTTGGGCGAGGTGGGCGGCGGTGTGCGGGGATGCGGTCATGGCCTCATCCCAGCACGGCGTGGTTTTCTATGTCAATGA
Organism: Streptomyces sp. CB02980; assembly: GCF_014451325.2. Classification (GTDB taxonomy): domain Bacteria; phylum Actinomycetota; class Actinomycetes; order Streptomycetales; family Streptomycetaceae; genus Streptomyces. The sequence continues at coordinate 37,855 of NZ_JACSCH020000020.1, forward strand.
TCGTTGTTTTTAGAAGGCTCGACCACCACGCAGCACTCGCCCGGCCGGGCGTCCATGCGGGCGCGTACGGCGCCGTCCGCGCCCAGGAGGCCCTCCAGGAGCGCGAGGTTCATGCCGCAGACGAGGGGCGGGAAGCGTTCGGCGACGGCGTGGAAGGGGCAGTTGCGCATACGGAGGGTCGTGCCGGCGGCGTCTGCGGCATCCTCGGCATGTTCGGAGCGCTCGGGGGCTTCCAGGTGTGGTTCGTAGCCTCGCGCCGCCAGCGTCTTCATGGCCGCCTCCAGGTCGCCGCACGGCGCCGCCGAGCCGCGCAGCTCCTCGCCCCGGCGGCGTGCGGCCGCGAAGAGTCCGGCGTCGAGCCCGGCCTGCTCGGCCGCCTCGGCGAGCAGCTCGGCGGCGGTGCGGTAGTCGCGGGCCGGCAGGGACACCGACCGCTCGGCCCGCGCCCGCGTGTAGACCTTGGCGGGGCGCCCGGCTCCCGGCCCCGAGCGGCCCGTCAGGCGGCGGCTCCCGCTCTCCAGGAGCCCTGTGTCGGCCAGTTTGTCCAGGTGGTGCGCGGCGAGCGTGCGCGTCACCCCGGTGGCCTCGGCGGCCTCGTTGCGCCCGACCTCACGGCCCTGTGCCGCCACGTACTCGTACAGGCGGCGCCGCACCGGGTCCTGCAGCATGGCGATCGCGTCGATGTCCTGCGTGTCCTCCATCCGGCCATTCTAGGAACAACGCAGGTTGGAGATAGAAGGTCGACGGAGGCGCCCCCCCCCGGCCGGGTGGCCGTCGCGCCGAAGCAGGTGCCGGCGCCCGTGGCCTCCTTCACGTCGACCGAACCGATCGTGCTGCGGGTCGCAGAGGGCGACCGGGGCGTCAACGCCTTTCGCACCTTCGGACCGGACGCCACCGGCGACGAGGGGGGAGGATCGCGCCTTCCGCGACGGCCTGGGCGGCGTCGACGCCCTGCTGCCGTACAGGGACCCTGTCGACGTCGGCCGTTCGGGCGGCAACGTCCGGCCCTTCTCCGCGTACGAGCGGTGGTCACGGCTCGGCGAGAGGTACGCGGCGGGGTCGGCGGGGCGGGCTCTCACCCCTGCCGTCGGCCGCGCCCGAGGACCGGAATCGGGGCTGGGGCCGGGGCCGGAGTCGGGTCCGGGCGCGGAACCGGGGCCGAAACCGGGGTTGGGGCCGGGACCGGGCTCACGGTCCGCGCCAGATGTTGGCGAAGGCGGTGTTCTCGATGGTCCGCCTCTGACGTACGGCTTCGAGTTCCATCACCGCGTCGTGGACGACGGCGACCACCGTCGTCACCGCCTCGTCGTCGAGGCCGGACTCGTCGTCGGACCGACCGCTGTCGATGCCCACGGTCGAGGCGAGGGCGGCCAGGACGGGTTCGTTCTCCTCCCAGCGGTCGGCGGCCCGGCGGCTCGCGGGTGTGTCGGCCGGTTCCACGCGTTCCGGCCCGAAGGGCAGCAGGCCGCTCCGCTTCCGCGTCAGCTCACCGGCGCCCTCCAGCGCGGTCCGGTACGCGGCCGAGAGGTCGCGGCCCCGGCGCCACAGCCAGTCCTCGACGAGCTCGTACGGCTCCTCGCGGGAGAGTTCCGCCGCGGCCTCGCCGAGGAGCCGGTCGTCCGGCGCCGACGGCTCGCCCGGCACGATGCGGTCGTCGTCCACGGTGACGGCCCCGGCGCCGAGGAGATCGATCAGCTCGGCTCCCGCGAGTGCGAGCGACAGGTCTCCCTGGCCCACGGAACGGTCCGACCTCGGGTCCATGGCGATGATGAACAGGTCTTTCGCCGTGGTCATGAAGGCTCCCCTCGGAACATCGACAACGATGCGTTCCCGCCCCCCACCCGGCCGGCCCTGTCCAGGACCGGTCGGGCGCGAGGCGACTGCCACGATCAGTATCGCCCCCCGCCCGCACGTCCGAAGCCCCGTCGCGGGGAGGGGAGTTCCGCCCGGCGGTCAGGGGGCGAGGGTGAGGGCGAACCGGGCGAAGACATCGGACACGTCGTCGATCCAGCCCACGTGCCGCCGGCCGTGGTGACGATGTCCTCGGCGTCGTAGCAGTGGCCGGCGGTGACGAGCCACTGGCGTTGGTCCACGGTGCTGACGGCCGGGATGCCGCTGGTGCAGGCTGCCCGTCTGCCCGTCTGCCCGTCTGCCCGTCTGCCCGTCTGCCCGTCTGCCCGTCCGCCCGTCCGCCCGTCCCCCGTCCGTCCGCCCGCGCCCGCGGGCCCGAGCGCGCCTCCGGCGTAGAACTCGGTGGCGGCGGGCCGTCGTGACACGTCGGCGTGTCGCCCGGCGGGTGTGCTTGACACTGAAATCGAACATCCATTCTCATGGAAGCCCGGCCCTTGGAATCTCGGGCTTCTCGCCGAGTTGTCCACAGGCTGGAGGGGACGTCGGGGCCCATTGTCAGTGGCAGGGGTTAGCGTCTTTCACATGAAGCGATCGACTCAAGCAAACCGGGTGGAACCCATGGCAGGAACCGACCGCGAGAAGGCGCTCGACGCCGCGCTCGCACAGATTGAACGCCAATTCGGCAAGGGTGCCGTGATGCGCATGGGCGACCGCACCCAGGAGCCGATCGAGGTGATCCCGACCGGATCGACCGCCCTCGACATCGCCCTCGGCGTCGGCGGCCTGCCGCGCGGCCGTGTCGTGGAGGTCTACGGTCCGGAGTCCTCCGGCAAGACGACCCTGACCCTGCACGCGGTGGCCAACGCCCAGAAGGCCGGCGGCCAGGTGGCCTTCGTGGACGCCGAGCACGCCCTCGACCCCGAGTACGCCAAGAAGCTCGGCGTCGACATCGACAACCTCATCCTGTCCCAGCCGGACAGCGGCGAGCAGGCCCTCGAGATCGTCGACATGCTGGTCCGCTCCGGCGCCCTCGACCTGATCGTCATCGACTCCGTCGCCGCGCTCGTCCCGCGTGCGGAGATCGAGGGCGAGATGGGTGACTCGCACGTGGGTCTCCAGGCCCGTCTGATGAGCCAGGCGCTCCGGAAGATCACCGGCGCGCTCAACCAGTCCAAGACCACCGCGATCTTCATCAACCAGCTCCGCGAGAAGATCGGCGTGATGTTCGGCTCGCCGGAGACCACGACCGGTGGCCGCGCCCTGAAGTTCTACGCCTCGGTGCGCCTCGACATCCGCCGTATCGAGACCCTCAAGGACGGCACGGACGCGGTCGGCAACCGCACCCGCGTCAAGGTCGTCAAGAACAAGGTCGCGCCCCCCTTCAAGCAGGCCGAGTTCGACATCCTCTACGGCCAGGGCATCAGCCGCGAGGGCGGTCTGATCGACATGGGCGTGGAGCACGGCTTCGTCCGCAAGGCCGGTGCCTGGTACACGTACGAGGGCGACCAGCTCGGCCAGGGCAAGGAGAACGCCCGTAACTTCCTGAAGGACAACCCCGACCTCGCCGACGAGATCGAGAGGAAGATCAAGGAGAAGCTGGGCGTCGGCGTCCGGCCCGAGGCCGCCAAGGCCGAGACGGCGACGGACGCGGCCGCCGCCGCGGACACCGCCGGCACGGACGACGCCGCCAAGAGCGTCCCGGCACCCGCGAGCAAGACCGCGAAGGCGACCAAGGCCACCGCGGTCAAGAGCTGAACCAGTGACCGGTCGCACCGAATGGCCGGGTGACAGCCCCGACTCGTCGAGGGCCGAGAAGGAGCTGTCACCCCAGGACCCGGCCGAGCGGGCGCGGGCGATCTGCCTGCGCCTGCTCACCGGGAACCCCCGCACGCGCAAGCAGCTCGCCGACGCACTGCGCAAGCGGGAGATCCCCGACGAGGTGGCCGAGGAGGTCCTCTCCCGCTTCGAGGACGTCGGGCTCATCGACGACGCCGCCTTCGCGGGGGCCTGGGTGGAGTCGCGCCACCACGGCCGGGGCCTCGCCCGCCGGGCCCTCGCCCGCGAGCTGCGGACCAAGGGCGTCGAGCCGGCCCTCATCCAGGAGGCGGTGGAGCAGCTCGACTCCGACCAGGAGGAGGCCACCGCGCGGGAGCTCGTCGCCCGCAAACTGCGCGCCACCCGCGGTCTCGACCGCGACCGGCGCCTGAGACGGCTCGCCGGGATGCTCGCCCGCAAGGGCTATCCCGAGGGCATGGCCCTCCGCGTGGTCCGCCAGGCGCTGGAGGCCGAGGGCGAGGACACGGACGGGCTCGACGAGTCCTTCTGATCCCCGGGGGAGATCAGAAGGAGCGTCCCGTCCCGTCCGGGGCTCAGCCCGATGTCGTCGGCAGCAGGACCGGGAGGCCCGCCGACTTCCAGGCCTGGAAGCCGCCGATCAGGTCGGTTGCCCGGTGCAGGCCCAGACGGCGCAGGGACTCGGCCGCGAGGGAGGAGGCGTAGCCCTCGTTGCAGAGGACCACCACCAGCAGGTCGTGGCCCGTCGCCTCCGGCGCGCGATGGCTGCCCTGCGGGTCCAGTCGCCATTCCAGTTCGTTGCGTTCCACCACCAGCGCGCCCGGGATCAGGCCGTCCCGTTCGCGCAGGGCCGCGTAGCGCGTGTCCACCAGGAGCGCCTCACCCGTCTCGTACGCCTCGTAGGCGGCCCGCGGTTCGATCCGGTCGAGGCCGGACCTGACCTGCTCCAGGAGCTCGTCGATGCCGACGCGGTCGTTGTCGCTGTCGCTCACTGCCAGTCCTCCGGGCGTTCGACCTGCTCGAGACGGAGTACCGCGCCCGTTCGGCTGAAGCGCCGGATCAGCGGGAGCGGCGGATAGTAGGCGTGCACCGAGACGGCGTGGGTGTCGGGGGACTCGTTGAGCACCTCGTGCACGTGGTGACGGCCGAAGGCGCGGCCGCCGCCCTCCCCGAGCCGGCGGGAGCGGTCGAGGCCGTCGGCCAGTTCCAGGGTCTTCCAGCCGCTCGCCGGCAGTCGGACCGCCAGCGCGTTCTCGGTGAGGGTGCCGCGCGCGGTGGCGAAGGCGCCCAGCGACTCGGCGTGGTCGTGCCAGCCCGTGCCCGTGCCGGGCGGCCAGCCGATGAGCCAGGCCTCGCTGCCGCCGGGGCCTTCGAGCCGTACCCAGGTACGGCCCTCGGGGTCGAGGGGCAGGGAGTCGACCAGTTCCCGGTCCGCCGCCGTGCGCCGGACGAAGTCGAGCAGATCGGCCGCTGTCGGGGCGCCGGGGGGCGGGGCGGCGGGAGCGGCGGGGGAGTCGGCGGAGGCGTCGGCGGAGACGCTCAGGGAGCGTGCGGGGGCGGGTTGAGACACGGGTGACCGTCCTGGGTTCGCTGAGAGCGCGCGGCGGCAGCACGGCACACGGACGTACCTGGACGTACGGCGGTGGCGGGGCGCGCGGGGAAGGGGCGAGTCAGCAGGACGGGCGACACACGCAGCCCGCATAGCGGACGAGGTCCATATGGACCCTCCGCCACAGGCGCACATCGGTGTCGGTCACGCTCCGGAGTACACCATGCGCGCCGATGGGAATCAATGCATGTCCGCCGTGCGGTCACTCCCCGTGGACGCTCCGGCGGCTCCCACCTTCGCCGCGGCCTTCGCTCCCGCCTTCGTCCCCGCCTTCGTCCCGGCCTTCGCTCCCGCCTTCGCCGCGGCCTTGGCTCCGGGGTCCGTCCCGTCCTCCGTCCCGGTCTCCTGCTCGTCCTCCTGCTCGTCCTCCGGATCGTCGGTCGGCGAGCCGCCGCGGGCCGCGTCCGCCGCCGCGTACAGCTCCTCGGGGTGCACCCCGGCGAAGGCCGCGACGAGATGCCCGTCGGGCCGTACCAGCAGGACGGCGTGGGCGGGGGCGCCCGGGTAGGCCTCCGTCACCAGGACCTCGGCCTTCGCCGGGAGGGCGGCGACCGCCTCTTCGAGTCGGGGCATCACCCCGGCGCCGCGCCAGTGCCGCCGGTCCCAGACCCCGGTGCCGGGGGCGACCAGGAGGACCAGGAGGCGGCCCTGACCCAGTCGGTCCCGGAGCCGTACGGTCGTGCCGTCCGGGGCGGTCACGCGGACGTCCTCGACCGGGGCGCCCTCCGGGGTGCCGACCGGGGTCCGGCCCTCGGTGTACGGAGGCGCGAGGGGGGAGTGGGGGTACGCCGGGGGCGCGCCGAGCGGGCCGCGCCCCACATGGCCGTCGGTGAGGAGGGCGTCGTGGCCTCGCGTGGCCCCCGGGAGGTACGTCCGCAGGCCGCCGCCGCCCCGCAGCACCGGCAGCGACTGGTCGGCGCCGCGCAGCCGGTGGGCGACCGCCGCGCGCCGCTCGCTCTGGTAGCTGTCGAGCAGCCGCTCGGAGGCTCCGTGGTGCCAGGTGTGGGCGAGTTTCCAGGCGAGGTTGTCGACGTCCCTCAACCCCTCGTCGAGGCCCTGGGTGCCGACCGCGCCGAGCAGGTGTGCCGCGTCCCCGGCGAGGAGGACACGGTCGACCCGCCAGCGCCGGGCGAGCCGGTGGTGGAGGGTGTGCACGCCGGTGTCGATGAGTTCGTACGGGGGCGTCACGCCGTCGCACCAGCCGGCCAGGGTCTCGCGGATCCGGCCCACCAGCGCGTCGGGGGTGACGAGGTCGCCCCGGGGCGGCAGCAGCCAGTCGATCCGCCACACCCCGTCGGGCAGCGGGCGGGCGGTGATCTCGTCGGCGGCGCCGCGCCACGGCGGCTGACGGTGCAACAGTGCCTCGCCGGGCCAGGGGAGTTCGGTGCGGAGCGCGGCGACCGCGTGCCGCTCCACGGCCGTACGGCCCGGGAAGCGGATGCCGAGCAGTTTGCGTACGGTCGAGCGGGCGCCGTCGCAGCCGACGAGGTGGCTGCCGCGCCACCAGGTGCCCGCCGGGCCCCGGGTGTGGGCGACGACGCCGTCGGGGTCCTGCTCGATGGTGTCGAGCCGGGCCTCGGTGACGAGCCGGATCAGCTTCTGGTGGGCGATGGCGTCACGCAGCCCGCGTGCGAGGGCGTGCTGCGGGATGTGCAGCGGCGCGGCCGGGGCGGAGGGCGCGGCGGGGTCCTCGGACCACTCCTCCGTACCGCCGAGTCCCAGGTCGAGGGTGAGGTGGCGGACCACCTGGCGGCGGCGCATGCCGCGCCAGCCGACCCAGCGGACACCCTCGTCACGCAGGGTGGTGCAGCCGAGCCGCTCGACCATGGCGGCCATGTCGGCGCGCAGCACGACGCTGCGGGCGGGGCGTGGTTCGTCCTTGCCGGAGCCCTCGTCGAGGACGACGCTGGGCACGCCCTGCGCGGCGAGCGCGAGGGAGAGCGCGAGGCCGACCGGCCCCGCGCCCACGATGATCACCGGGTCCACGGCGCGGCTCCTGAAGGCCGGACGGTCATGGGGGCAGCACATCTGAGTGTGGCACGAGCCCGGTGCTTGATCACAGACCGTATGCAACCCACTGAGGGTGCTTGCGTCAAGCGACGGGGTGGGCGCGGTGCGGCTGACCTGAAGTCAGTACCGCTCCGGCCCACCCCTGTTGTCCCAGGGACCCCTGTGGGGTCAGCCGCCGCTTACGGCGTCGCTCTTCACATCTACCTTGGCGTCGGTGGTTCCGGCCTGGGCCGGGATGGTCACCGCGGCGGACTTCCTGCCCCGCCGCAGACGCTTCTCCAGGCGTCCGGCGAGGCTGGTGAGGATCGCGTTGATGACGATGTAGATCAGCGCGATGACCGTGAACGTGGCGATCGTGTTGGCGCCGTAGTTGGCCGTGATCTGCCGGTTCTGGCTGAGCAGCTCCGTGAACCCGAGCAGCGCGCCGCCGATGGCGGTGTCCTTGACGATGACGACGAGCTGGCTGACCAGGGCGGGGAGCATGACGGTCACGGCCTGCGGCAGCAGGACGTACATCATGGTCTGGCCCTTGCGCATGCCGAGCGCCTCGGCCGCGTCGCCCTGGCCGCGGGGCAGCGAGAGCACTCCGGCGCGGACGACCTCGGCGATCACCGAGGCGTTGTAGAGCACCAGGGCGGTGACGACCGCGTACAGGGGGCGGAAGTCGGAGCTGATGGTGGTGAACTCGCGGTAGATCGCGCTCGCGAACATCATCAGGAGCAGGACCGGGATGGCGCGGAAGAACTCCACGACCGTGCCGACGGGCACCCGCACCCAACGGTGGTCGGAGAGCCGGCCGATGCCGAGGAGGGCGCCGAGCGGCAGCGCGATCAGGATGGAGAGCCCGGCGGCCTTGAGGGTCTCGGTCAGGCCGGGGAGCAGGTACGTCGTCCAGACCTGGGAGTCCGTGACGAACGGCTTCCACTTGTCGGCGTCCAGCTGGTGCTTGTCGGCCAGAGCGCCCAGGACCCACCACGCGACCAGCGCGAGGACGGCCAGGAAGCCGATCGTGTAGAGGACGTTCCGCCGCTTGGCGTGCGGGCCGGGAGTGTCGTACAGGACGGAACTCATCGCTTCACCGCCAGTCGCTTGGCCACCCAGCCGAGGAGCAGGCCGGTGGGGAGGGTGAGGACGATGAAGCCGAAGGCGAAGATGGCGAAGACGGCGAAGAGCGCGTCGGTCTCGTTCTCGATCATCGCCTTCATCAGGAACGCCGCCTCGGCGGCACTGATCGCCGCGGCCACCGTGGTGTTCTTGGTGAGGGCGATCAGGACGTTCGCGAGCGGGGCCACCACGGCGCGGAAGGCCTGCGGGAGCACCACCAGCGTGAGGACCTGGGTGAAGCTCAGCCCCAGCGCGCGGGCCGCCTCGGCCTGGCCCGGCGGAACGGTGTTGATGCCCGAGCGCAGCGCCTCGCAGACGAAGGTGCCGGTGTACGCGGTGAGTCCGAGGATCGCGAGCCGGAAGCCGATCTCCTCGAAGGTGCCGCCGCCGAGCTTGATGCCGAGGGTCTGGTTGAGGCCGAAGGAGCAGGCCACGATGACCACGGTCAATGGCGTGTTCCGGACGATGTTGACGTACGCGGTGCCGAAGGCCCGCATGACGGGCACCGGGCTGACCCGCATCGCGACCAGGGCGGTGCCCCAGATCAGTGAGCCGATCGCCGAGTAGAGGGCGAGCTGCGCCGTCACCCAGAAGGCGCCGAGCAGGTCGTACTGCCCGGAATCAAGAAAGTCGAACACGATGCCCGCGCTCTCCCCTGGTGGTCGGTCGGTGTGAAGGCCGGTGCGGGGGCAGCGGCCGGTGCGGGTCCGTGACGTCCGCCCTGAGCGGGGCGGCCGTCACGGACCGAGCGGGGTGGATCAGCCGGCGATCTTCGGCGCGGGGTCGTTCTTGTAGCCCGAGGGGCCGAAGTGCTGCTTGACGAGCTTGTCCCAGGTGCCGTCGGAGACCATCTTCTCGAGGGCCTTGTTGATCTTGCCCTTGAGCTCGGAGTCGCCCTTCTTGATGCCGATGCCGTAGTTCTCGTCGCTCATGGAGAGACCGGCCAGCTTGAACTTGCCCTGGTGCTCCTTCTGCGAGGCGTAGCCCGCGAGGATGGAGGCATCCGTGGTCAGCGCGTCGACGGCCTTGTTCTCCAGGCCGGTGAGGCACTCGGAGTAGCCGCCGAGCTGCTGGAGGTCGGCCTTGGGGGCCAGCTTCTCCTTGACGTTCTGCGCGGAGGTCGAGCCGGTGACCGAGCAGAGCTTCTTGGAGTTGAGGTCGTCGACCTTGGTGATCGAGGAGTCGTCGGCGCGCACCAGCAGGTCCTGGTGGGTCACGAAGTACGGGCCGGCGAAGTCGACCTCCTTGAGGCGCTTCTCGTTGATCGAGTAGCTGGCGACGACGAACTTCACGTCACCGTTCTTGATCAGGTTCTCGCGCTCGGCGCTCGGCGCCTGCTTCCAGTTGATCTTGTCCTCGGCGAAGCCGAGCTCCTTGGCGACGTACTTGGCGACGTCCACGTCGAAGCCGGCGTACGTGCCGTCCGGGGTCTTCAGGCCGAGGCCGGGCTGGTCGAACTTGATGCCGACGGTGATCTTGTCACCGTTGCTGCCCGAGTCGGAGCCGCCGCCACAGGCGGTGGCGGTCAGCGCGAGGACGATGGCGGCCGCGGCGGCGGCGGGGGTGCGACGAAGCTTCATCGAGGAATGTCCCTTGGTCTAGAAGTGAGTTGGGAAGAATAGGCCCGAACTCGCTCAGTGGTGAAGGATCTTGGAGAGGAAGTCCTTGGCCCGGTCACTGCGCGGGTTGCTGAAGAACTCCTCCGGCGTCGCCTGCTCGACGATGCGACCGTCCGCCATGAAGACGACCCGGTTGGCGGCGGAGCGCGCGAAGCCCATCTCGTGGGTCACGACGACCATCGTCATGCCGTCCCGTGCCAGCTGCTGCATGACCTCGAGGACCTCGTTGATCATCTCGGGGTCGAGCGCGGAGGTCGGCTCGTCGAACAGCATGACCTTCGGGCCCATCGCCAGCGCGCGGGCGATCGCCACGCGCTGCTGCTGGCCGCCGGACAGCTGCGCCGGGTACTTGTCCGCCTGGGTGCCGACCCCGACCCTGTCGAGCAGGGTGCGGGCCTTCTCCTCGGCGGCCTTCTTCTCCGTCTTCCGGACCTTGATCTGGCCCAGCATCACGTTCTCGAGCACCGTCTTGTGCGCGAAGAGGTTGAACGACTGGAAGACCATGCCGACGTCGGAACGCAGGCGGGCGAGCTCCCTGCCCTCCGCCGGCAGCGGCTTGCCGTCGATGGTGATGGTGCCGGAGTCGACGCTCTCCAGCCGGTTGATCGTGCGGCACAGCGTCGACTTCCCGGACCCGGAGGGTCCGATGACGACCACGACTTCGCCGCGGCTGATCGTCAGATCGATGTCCTGGAGGACATGCAGTGCGCCGAAGTGCTTGTTCACGCCGGACAGTACGACCAGGTCGTCCGTGGCGTGCGGGGTGTCCTCGGGACCCTTGGGCAGGGGCTTGGACACAGACTCTCCGCTCATCGGGCTCTAGCTCCGTCCTCCTCGGTTGGGGAGGACACTAGAGACCCGATGTGATGACCGTCATCACATCTGAGCGGAAATTGAGGATAACGATCCGGCCGCAACCGGACACAGTGTGTGAACGGGACACCGCGGGCCGTACCGGCTGCATAACGGAAACGCCGCCGTCACAGCGGGACACTTGACTGTGGCACCGATGTTCGGTGTTCATGCCCTGGTACCACCTGGTACACAGAGAGCCGCCATCAGGAACATCTTCACGGAGGAGGTACGTATGCGACTGCTGCTCGTCGAGGACGACGATCATGTCGCCGCCGCCCTCTCCGCGATCCTCGCGAAGCACGGCTTCACGGTGACCCACGCCCGCAACGGCGAGGAGGCGCTCCAGGCCGTGCTGCCCACGGCGCAGGGCGAGCGTCCCTCGTACGGGGTGATCCTGCTGGACCTCGGTCTGCCCGACCAGGACGGCTACCAGGTCTGCGGCCGCATCCGGAAGCTCACCACCACCCCGGTGATCATGGTGACCGCGCGCGGCGACGTACGCTCCCGGATCCACGGGCTCAACCTCGGCGCCGACGACTACGTCGTCAAGCCGTACGACCCCGGCGAGCTCCTCGCCCGGATCCACGCCGTCAGCCGGCGCAACGCCGGCGCGGAGGAGACGACGGGCGGCGGCGCGGCCACCGACGGAACCCGGCTGCGGCTCGGCTCCGTCACCATCGAGCTGCCCACCCGCCGGGTCAGCGTCGACGGCGAGAGCGTGCCCCTCACCCGCAAGGAGTTCGACCTGCTCGCCCTCCTCGCGCAGCGCCCCGGAGTCGTCTTCCGCCGCGAACAGATCATCAGCGAGGTCTGGCGCACCAGTTGGGAGGGGACCGGCCGCACCCTGGAGGTGCATGTCGCCTCCCTGCGCTCCAAGCTCCGGATGCCCGCCCTGATCGAGACCGTGCGGGGCGTCGGCTACCGCCTGGTCGCCCCCGCCGCCTAACCGTCGGACGGCCCCTCCGTGCGCACCCGCCTCCTTCCGCTGCTCATCGTGCTGATGGCCGGCGTCCTGCTCGCCCTCGGCTTCCCGCTCGCCGCCAGCCTCGCCGCCTCCGAGCAGCAGCGCGTCGTCGTCGACCGGCTCGACGACGCCGCGCGCTTCGCCGCGCTCGCCCAGTTCGTCAGCGAGACCAGCCCCGGCACCGACGAGCGGCGCACCACCCTCGGCGGCGAACTCGCCAGCTACCACGACGTGTACGGCATCCGGGCCGGCATCTTCTACCGCAACAACCGGTCCATGGCCGCCGCGCCCGAGGACTGGGTCGTCCCGTACGAGGGGGAGGGCCGCCGCGCCTTCAACGAGTCGCTGCTCGGCCGCCGCAGCCACGATCCGCCCCAGGTGTGGCCCTGGCAGGCCCACGCCCGGCTCATCATCGCCTCCCCCGTCGTCAGCGACGGCGACGTCATCGCGGTCGTCGTCACCGACTCGCCCACCGGGCAGCTCCGGCTCCGCATCCTGCGCGGCTGGCTGCTGATCTTCGCGGGCGAGTCCCTGGCCATGCTGGTCGCCGTCGGCGCCGCCTTCCGGCTCACCGGCTGGGTCCTGCGGCCCGTCCGCGTCCTCGACTCCGTCACCCACGACATCGCCACCGGCCGGATGAACTCCCGGGTCGCCGCGACCGGCGGACCGCCCGAACTCAGGCGCCTCGCCCTCTCGTTCAACGAGATGGCCGACAACGTCGAGGAGGCGCTCGAACAGCAGCGGGCCTTCGTCGCCGACGCCTCCCACCAGCTGCGCAACCCGCTGGCCGCGCTGCTCCTGCGGATCGAGCTGCTCGCCATGGAGCTCCCCGAGGGGAACGAGGAGATCGCCTCCGTACGGACCGAGGGCAAGCGCCTCTCACAGGTCCTCGACGACCTCCTCGACCTGGCGCTCGCCGAGCACGCGGCGGCCGAGCTGCGGCTCATCGACGTGGGCGCGCTCGCCGCCGAGCGGGTCGCCTCCTGGCGGCCGGTCGCCGACGACAAGGGCGTCGTGCTCACCGGGGAGTGCGGGGCGGTCACGGCCTGGGCGGACCCGGTGGCGCTCTCCAGCGCGCTGGACGCGGTGATCGACAACGCGCTGAAGTTCACCCCGGCCGGGGAGGAGGTCACCGTGACGGCCAAGGCACAGCCCGGCGGGGAGAACGTCGCCGTCGTCGTGGCCGACCACGGGCCGGGCCTCACGGACGAGGAGCTGGGCCGGGTCGGCGACCGCTTCTGGCGCTCGGGCCGGCACCAGAACATCAAGGGATCGGGCCTCGGCCTCTCGATCACCCGCGTCCTGCTCACGGCGGGCGGCGGCGGCATCGCGTTCGCGCCGAACGAGCCCCACGGGCTGCGCGTGACGGTCACCGTGCCCCGGAACCCCCCGGTGGCGCAGCCGGGGGAGCGGTGGACGCCGGCGGAGCGGTAGGGCGGTAGACGGCGGGGCGGCCGGGGCGGGGCGCGGCGGCGCGGCGGGGCGGCGGGGCGGCCGGGGCGCGGCGCGGCTAGGGCCGGGCCCTCTCCGGGAGGCTCAGGGCTTCACCGAGCGGTAGTAGCGGCGGGCGCCGTCGTGCAGGGTCAGGGGCTCGGTGTAGACGGCGGTCCGCAGGTCCACCAGCTGGGCCGGGTGGACCTTGCGGCCGATCCGGTCCCGGCTCCCGATCACCGTACGCGTGAAGCCCTCGACCAGGTCGTCGTCGGCCTCCTCGGTCGTGACCAGCAGGTTCGCCACCGCGAGGGTCTCGATCGGCAGGCCGTCCTGCGCCTTGGCGTACGCGTCGGCGGGGATCACCGCTGACCGGTAGTGACGGGTCGAGTCGCCGACGTCGTGGAGCCGGTCGATCAGCGCCGAGTCGAGCGGCAGCAGCCGGATCTCGAAGCGCTCGGACAGCGTCTGCACCGGCTGGGTGGGCAGGCCGCCCGACCAGAAGAAGGCGTCGAGCTCGCCCCGCTCCATCAGTCCGGGCATGGTGTCGATGCCCGCCGGGACGGGCACGATGTCCCGGTCCGGGGTGAGGCCCGCGGCCGCGAGGACCCGGTCGGCGATCAGTCGTACGCCGGACCTGTCCTGACCGACGCCGACCCGGAGGCCGCGCAGGTCCCGCACCTTCTGCAGCGGGGAGCCCTTGCGCACCACGATCTGCACGTAGTCGTCGTAGAGCCGGGCGCAGCCGCGCAGCCGCTCCCAGCCGGGCTTGCGCTCCCGCTGGTACTGGGCGACCGCGTCCGCCGTCGCGACGGTGAAGTCGGCCTCGCCGGTGGCCACCCGCTGCACGTTCTGCTGGGAGCCCTCGCTCTCCTTCAGCGTTATCGACACCTCGGGCAGGTCCTGTGCAAGGTCCTGCTTGAGGAGGTCTCCGTACCGCTGGTAGACGCCGGTGGAGACTCCCGTGCTGAAGGTGACCGAGCCGCGGGGAGTGGGGGAACCGAAGGGCATCAGCCACCACGCCAGCACCCCGCACACCGCGAGCAGCGCGGTCGCGCCCGCCAGGACACGGCGGCGGGCAGCACGGGAGAGGGAGGCGAACATGCTCGCGATCCTGCCAGGCCGCAGGCGTGTCTGGCCAGGCTCGATCGCGTGAGGGGGCGGCGGAGCCGGCGGCGGGGTGGCGCCCCGCGCGTGCCTGGGGGCGGCGCCCCGCGCGTGGCCGGGGGTGGCGCCCGCGCGTGGCCAGGGTGCGCCCCGCGCGTGGCCGGGGTGGCGCCCCGCGCGTGCCTGGGGGTGGCGCCCGCGCGTGGCCGGGGTGGCGCCCCGCGCGGGACCTGGCGAGAGGTCCGCTCGAGGCGGGTACGCAGCCCGAGCGTCCGGTACGAAGCCGGAGAGGTCGGTACGAAGCCGGGAGAGGCCGGTACGAAGCCCGAGAAGCCCGTGTGAGGCCGCGCGGGCCCGGCGAGGGGTCCGCGCGGCCGTGCCGGTCAGTAGGCGAAGGCGGACTTGCCCGTCACGGTCGTGGCGACGTGAGTGATGCCACTGCCGGGCGGCAGCGCCACCGTGGTGCCGGTGGGGTTGGTGGTCGTGCCGTCGCCGAGCTGGGCGGCCGCGTTGGCACCCCAGCCGATCACCGAGCCGTCGTCCAGCGCGGCCACGGTGAAGTCGGCGCCGCCCGCGATGCTCTGGACGCCCTTGAGCGTGTCCAGGACGACCGGGGTGGTGCGGTTGGCGTTCGTGCCGTCGCCGAGCTGCCGGTCGGTGTTCTTGCCCCAGCCGGCCAGGCTGCCGTCGTCGAGGACGGCGAAGCCGGAGGCGGAGGTGGCGAAGATCCTGGCCACGGCGTCGAGGTAGGCGACGTCCACCGGCTTGTTGCTGTCGGCGGTGGTGTCGTTGCCGAGCTGGCCCTCGGCACCCTTGCCCCAGGCCTTGACCACGCCGTCGGCGGTGAGCGCGAGGACGTGGTCGCAGCCCACGGCCACGGACTCGACGTCGACGAGGTCGGGCACCTTCTGCGGGGTCTCGCGCGTGGTGTTGTTGCCGGTGCCCAGGCGCCCGTTGTCGCCCTTGCCCCAGGTCCAGACCGTGCCGTCCTGCCGGAGCGCCACGCTGAAGTCGCAGCCCGCGCCGACGTCCTCGACCTTGTCCAGGCTCTGCACGGGGATCGGGGCCTTGTACGGGTTGGTGGTGTCCTGGCCGGTGCCCAGCTGCTTGGAGGCGTTGCTGCCCCAGGCGAGGACCCGGCCGCCCTTGACGGCGAGGGCGTGGTTGAGGCCCGCGGAGACCTCGCTCACGCCGGAGAGTCCGGCGACGGTCGCGGGGAAGGACTGGGCGACGAGGGTGCCGTTGCCGAGCTGGCCGGTGGCGTTGTTGCCCCAGCTCTTCACGGTGCCGTCGTTGAGGAGGGCGACGGTGAAGCCGTTGGCGGCTGCCGCGGCGCCGCCGCCTCCTCCGGAGAGCTCGCGCACGTCGTCACGGGTGATGCCGACGACGGCGGCGGGGGTCTGCTGGGCGAGGACGCTGCCGTTGCCCAGCTGGCCCTGGGCGTTCTCGCCCCAGGCGCGCACCCAGGGGTCGGTGCCGGCGGAGGCGGGGAGGGCGGAGGCGGTGAGGGCCGCGAGGGACAGCGCGGCGAGGAGGGTGAGACGCAGGGGTGGGGTCATCTGCGTGCCTTTCGCTTCATGAGGGTCGTGGGGTCGGTGGGGATCAGTAGGCGTAGCTGGACTTGTTCGCGACCGAGGCGGCGACGCGGGTGACGCCGCTGCCGGCCGGCAGGGCCGTGACCGGGGTGGGGGACGAGTCGGTCGTGCCGTTGCCCAGCTGGCCGTTGCTGTTGTTGCCCCAGGCGAGAACGGACTGGTCGGAGAGGACGGCGAGGGTGTGCTGCCAGCCGCCTGCCATCTCCTGGACGTCGCTCAGGCCGGGGAGGGGAACGGGAGTCGTCCGGCTGACGGTGGTGCCGTCGCCGAGCTGGCCCTGACCGTTCCAGCCCCAGGCACGCACGGTGCCGTCGTCCAGGACCGCGTAGCTCTGATAGGCGCCCGCGAAGACCTTGGTGACGCCGTCCAGATGCTGTACGTCGACGGGCACCCTGCGGTGCTCGGTGCTGTCGTCGCCGAGCTGGCCGTTGGCGTTGTGGCCCCAGGCCTTGACCCTGCCCCCGGCAGTGAGGGCGAGGGTGTGGCGGCAGCCGGTGGTGACGGCCACCACGTCATCGAGGCCGGGCACCTTCCGGGGCGTGTTCCGGTCGGTGTCGGTGTCGTCACCGAGCTGTCCGACGTCGTTCCTGCCCCAGGTCCAGACGGTGCCGTCCTCCCGGAGGGCGACGGAGTGATCGCAGCCGCCCGAGACGTCCTTGACCCTGTTCAGGCTCTGGACGGCGACGGGGCGGGTCGCGAGGCCGTCCTTGTCGGGGGTGGTGAGGCCGTTCCCGAGCTGCCCGTAGGCGTTGGTGCCCCAGGCCAGGACGCGTCCGCCGCGTACCGCGAGGGCGAACGGGCCGCCGGCGGCTGCGATCGAGGACACACCGGAGAGTCCGGCGACCGTCGCGGGGAAGCCCCGCTGGGTGGTGCTGCCGTCGCCGAGCTGTCCCGAGGTGTTGCCGCCCCAGGACAGGACCGTGCCGTCGTTGAGGAGGGCCAGGGCGAAGGAGAGGTTGCTGTTGAAGCCTCCGGCGGAGAGCTCGCGGACGTCGCCGCGGGCCACCCCGACGACGGAGCCCGGGGTGCCCTGGTTGAGCGTGGTGCCGTTGCCGAGCTGGGCGCCGATGTTCAGCCCCCAGGACCGGACCCACGGATCACGCGGTTCGGCCTGTGCGGGTGCCGGCGAGGTCGCCAGGGCGGTCAGTGCGACGGCCGCGGCGAGCGCGGCCCGTACGTACGACGGGTATGACATGCCGTTCACCGGCCTCAGTACGCGTACGTCGTGTTGCCGCCCAGGGAGACGGCCACCGCCTTGATCGCCGAACCCTCGTCGAGGATCTTCACCGACTCGTAGCGGGCGACCGTCGTGCCGTTGCCGAGCTGGCCCTCGCCGTTGTGGCCCCAGGTGAAGACCTCGTCCGCCGTGACGGCGACGCCGTGCCGGGCGCCGGCCGCGAGGTGCTGGACGCCTTCGAGGCGCGGGATCTCGACGGGTGCGGTGCGGTTGGTGCGGGAGACGTTGGAGTCGAAGGCCTCGTCGGACTCCAGGAGCTGGCCGTACTGGTTGTTGCCCCAGCCCCAGACGTGGCTGTCGCTCGTCTTGACGTAGTTGTGGAAGGCGCCCGCCTCGATGTCGGAGACGCCCTCGATCCAGTCCACGTCGACGGGGAGCGTGGCGGACTTGGTGGAGGAGTTGCCGAGCTGGCCGTAGAGGTTGTAGCCCCAGGACTTGACCGTGTCGTCGGCGGTCAGCGCGAGGGCGTGGTGGCAGCCCGCGTCGATCTCGACGATGTTCTCCAGGCCCAGGACCTGCCGGGGTACGGAGCTGGTGGCGCGGGTGCCGTTGCCGAGCTGGCCGTGGATGCCGCGGCCCCAGGCGTACACCTTGCCGTTCTCCAGGAGCGCGAGGCTGAAGTCGCAGCCGGCCGAGATCTGCTTGACCTTGGGCATGCCCTGGACGCGGTCGGGGACCGTACGGCTGTCGCCGGTGCGGTTGTTGCCGAGCTGGCCGTACGCGTTGTCGCCCCAGGAGTAGACCTGGCCGCCGGTGTCGAGGGCGAGGGCGTGCTTCCCGCCCGCGGCGACGTCCTTGATGTTGTTGAGGCGGGGGACGGTGGTGGGCACGGCCTGGTTGGTGTTGCCGCCGTTGCCGAGCTGGCCCGAGGAGTTGTGGCCCCAGGACTTGACCGTCTTGTCGGTACGGGCGAGGGCGAACGAGTCGGCGGAAGAGGTGCCGCCCGCCGACATCTGGTCGACGTCTCCGCGGAAGAGACTGGTGACCGAGGACGGGCTGAGACTGTCGGCGAGGGTGCCGTTGCCGAGCTGGCCGGTGCGGCCCGCGCCCCAGCCCAGCACGGTCGGGTTGCCCTCGTTGGCGTTCGCCGCGGGGGCGAGGGCGGGTACGGCGGTGAGGGCTGCCGCGGCGAGGGCGGCGGCGGCGAACCGCCGGGCGCGCGGTGTCGTGCGCGAGGGACTGCGTCGTGAACGGGACATGGCTCTGCTCTCCTTCGACGGGGACATACGGGAGCGCGGCGCCCGGCCGGTGCCGTCCGCCGGGAGACGGAGGCGTACACGGGCCGGTCGCGGGTCATGCGAACACGTGGTGCCGGGCCCTTGGGCATGGGGTGCCCACGGCCGGGTGCGACGGCCGGGACGGGCCGTCGGGCACATCAGCAGACTGTCCGAAAATGATCACCGAGGCGCGCTGGAACTGCTGAAACACCCGTTTGTCGGACGTCCGTTCGGGGTGGTGTTCCGGGGGCGCATTCGCCCCCGCCACGAGCCTGGAGCGAGACGCGGGCGGCGCCGGGGGCGGGCCGCCGAACGGCGGCGGCCGGGTGGGTGAGAGGCCCCGACGGACACGCCCGCCCGCTCTCTCCTCCCTGTCCCCGAATCCCTACGAACGGGTGGACCGGCGGGTCGGGGGACGGGCCCGCCGGCGCCCCAGATCCGACCCCTCGGGGCAGCCCCGTATGCGCTCCGCCGAAGTGGTGAGCGGCCCCCGGGGTACGCGCCGCGCCGTGTGTCCTGCCGGAGTGCCGAGGCCCCGACGGTTAGCGTCTGGATGCGCTCGGTGATCTTGAGGGCAGTCCCCCTGTCCGCCCCTGGCGTCCCCTTCCGAGCACACCAAGTCACCCCTGTCCCAAGGGAGTTCCCATGCCCGAATGGAAGACGTCGGCACGCCGTGTGCTGACCGCGGCCGTCCTCGCCGCCGCTCTCGCCCTGCCCCTGGCCCCCACCGCGTACGCCGAGGAGTGCAAGCCCGAGGATCAGGCCTGCCTGGACAAGGAGGCCAACGCCAAGGAAGCCAAGGAGATCGAGGAACAGCAGAAGAAGACCCAGGAGGCCGCAGGCCAGGCCGACAAGGACATCAAGGCGGCCGGGGAGAAGCTCAAGGAGTGCCCGCCCGGCTCGTCCTCCTGCATGAGCACACTGACCGGCGGCAAGGGCGCCACCGAGGAGCAGGGCGTCAAGGACATGACCGACACCATCGCCGCGAACAAGCCCGAGCCGGCGAACAACGCGGCCCAGGCCGTGTCCTCGACCTGCGAGTCCTTCCCCGGCTCGCTGCCGCAGGGGTCCACCGACCCGGGACAGTCCCCCTTCCCGGTCGACCAGCTCTGCAGCCTCCTCGGCGGCTGAGCCGTTCCCTGCCGCACGTCCCCTGCTCCCTGCTCCTGTTCCCCTCTGCTCCTCCTCTCCCTGCTCCCCTGCTCCCCTGCTCCCCTCCGTCCCCTCCGTCCCCTCCGTCCCGAAGGGATCCCCCGTCATGCCCGCGTGCCATCGCCGCGCCGCTCTGCTGCCCGCCCTCTCCGTCCTCCTCGGCCTCGCCGCCGCCTCCCTCGCGCCGCCCGCCGGCGCCGCCGAGGAGGGACCGGGCGAGACCCCCGTACCGCGTGCCCTCACCGCCGACGGACGCCCGGCCGAGGTCGCCGACGTCCTGAAGTACTGCGGCACCAAGCGCAACGCCTGCACCTTCGCCATCGACCGCAAGCTGGGCCGTGAGTACGTCACCACCATGAAGTCGCTCGGCAACGCGGTGATCAACTGCACCCAGAGCGACATGGCCGTCGAGCGGACCGTCACCCTGAAGACCGGCACCACCGACAACATCGGCGGCGAGATCTCCGGGCAGATCACCGCCGAGGGCACGGTCGGCGCCACCGGCACGGTCAGTACCAACCTCACCGGCGAGGTCTCCAGCGAGAACAAGACGCCCGACCTCGACAAGGGCCCCACGTCGACGAACACCGCCAAGACCTCGGTCGCCGGCGGCGCCACGGCCTCGGGTTCGCTGAGCGCGCGCCTCGCCTTCCAGGCCGCCTTCAAGGCCACGTACTCCAAGTCGTGGACGGTCGAGAACACCGAGGAGACCGCCTACAAGACCACCGTCAAGGCGCACGACATGCTCGTCTTCGGTGCGAGCGCCGCCATGCGGCGCGTGGCCGGCAGCCTCGTCGCCGACACCGGGCAACGGATCATCGGCATCGTCGTGGACAGCCCCTCGATGGTCACCAACAGCACGTTCATCGCCCAGACGTACGCCGCGGCCGCCGGCGTCTGCGGCGGCACGCGACCCACCGGAAACACCGCCCCCACCCCGGCTCCCGGCCCCGGCTCCGCCCCTGTTCCCGCTCCCGGCCCCGGACCGGTCTCCGCCGCCGAGGTCCCCGTCGCGCGGGCGGTGCCCCCGGGCGCCGAGCCGAAGCGCGTCGTCGTCCTGCCCGCCGCCAACTGACCCGGGAGAAGCTCCACCATGAACCGCACCACCCTCCCGGCCCTCGTCGTCCTCGGGGCCGCCGGTCTGCTGCTGCCCGTCGTCCCCCTCTCCTCCCTCGCCTCGGCCGCCGCCGCCGAGCAGACCGTCCCCGTCCTCAACGGCGACTTCGCCGACCCCGTCATGAAGGGCGACGGCCCCACGACCGTCGGAATCGACCACTGGACCGGCCTCAACCAGCGCTACTCGCCCGCCGCTTCGGGCCGCACCGACGCCTCCCACGGCGTCGCCCTCCAGAAGGACGGCAACACCCTCCAGCAGCGGCTGCGCGGAGTCCGCGCCGGCGCCAAGGTCACCGTGCGGTACGAGGACAGCCCCGCCGTCTCCAAGGAGTGCACCGGGGAACAGGTCGTCGCGGGTCAGCCCTATGCCGTCGTCGGCTCCGGAGGCCCGGTGCAGGAGCTCGTCACGGCCGGCGATCCCGACCGAGTGAAGGGCACCCCGGGCAAGGGGCGTTGGACAGGTCGCGCCTACGTCTTCACCGCGAGCGAGAACGAGCCGCTGCTCACCTTCACCTCACGCGTCACCGACTCCCGCACCCATGTGACCTGTTCGCCGATGGTCGCCCGCATCCGTGCGGTCGAGGTGCCGCAGGACGTCGACAAGACCGTGAGCAAGACCTCGCTCGGGACCTCGGAGGCGTACAAGGGCAATGAGCGCGAGAGCACCCTCCACAACGCCGCCGCCGCCTGCAACGGCGAGAACGCCTGCACCTTCCGGCCCGACACCCGCACCTCCTTCCGGTACTACGACCGGGCGCGGGTCGTCGGCGAGGCCTTCGTCAACTGCACCCGCAACGCGCTGGAGCACTCCCGGCTCCTCTCGTACTCCGAGCGCGCGCACGACAGCATCTCCCAGACCTATGCCGAAGCGGGCCTCGCGCTCAACGAGGTGGCCAGGCTGCCCACTTCGGGAGACCGGACGGAGGACGAGAAGCGCCTCAAGGAGCGGCCGATGGCCACCCAGTTCGCCCTCGCCCACGAGAAGGTCTGGCAGCGGCCCTGGCAGTGGTTCAGCAGCGACCAGCGCACGGTCGTGGAGAAGATCCAGCCCGGTGAGGTGAGCTGGGTCGAGATGCAGCCGAGCCGCGAGCGGGTCGAGGGCTGGTTCGTCAGCAAGAAGGACGACTACCGGCTGCACGCCGTCGTCGACGGGCCCTCGCGGGCCGTGCCCGACCGGCTGCTCCAGCGCACCGGACCCATGTCGGAGGCCGAGAAGCAGCGTTGCGCGGCCGCCCGGCCCATGACCACCACCCCGGTCGGCGCCGACGCGCCCGCGAGCTCCAGCGACAAGGGTCTCCTCAAGACCCCGGCGCCGGCGGCCGCGGGCGTCCGGGCCGGGCTCCGGAGCGTGCCGCTGAACTGACCACAGCCGGTACGCGCGCCCGGACCGGTGCGAGCGCGCGCCGCCTCACCCCGCCACGGCGGTGAGGCGGCGCAGCACCTCGTCCCGGCCCAGCGCGCGGGCCACCGCGAACAGATCGGGGCTGCGGGTGGCGCCCGTGAGGGCGACCCGCACCACGTTCGCGACCTCCCTCGGCGGGCCCGCCCAGCGCTCCGGGTCCCGGCGCCAGGAGGCCGTGTCGGGGGCGTAACCGTGCCGCCCCGCCAGCGCGCGGAGCGCGCCGTACCACTCCTCCGGCGTGGCGGCCGCCCCGCTTCCCTCCCGCACGGAGTCGACGGCGGAGTCGGCGACGGACTCGATGGCGGAGTCGATGGGGGACTCGGCGGCGTAGTCGGCGGTGAGCTTGTCGGCGAACGTGGCGGCGAACTCGCCGGCGATCCGGCGCACGAGATCCGGGTCCAGGCCGCCGTAACGGTCGTCGTCGGCCGCCGGAGGCGGGCCGAAGAGCTCCGCGAAGAAGAAGCCGTAGCGGTCGCGGAAGCAGGACCAGCGGTCCAGGTCCTTCCGGGCGGGCGCGCCCTCCGGCCGGCCCGCCGCCACTGCCGCCAGGGCGAGTCCCCGCTGCCGGGCGAGGACGGACCCGAGCTCCGGGTCGTACTCCTCGGCCCAGGCGAGGAGCTGGCCGTACAGCTCGTCGGGGGTGAGCGAGGCGATGAACTCCCGGCTCAGTGAGTGCAGTTTGGGCAGATCGAGCAGCGGCCCCGAAGGGCGCATGCCGTCGAGCCGGACGGGCGCGGCGAGCGCCTCGGCCGTGGGGACGTCCATGAGCCGGATGTTGGCGAGACCGCGCAGATAGTGCTGGACCGCGGCCGGCGGATACCCGGCGGCCAGGTAGTAGTCCACCGACGCCTCGGGGTCCTTGCGCTTGCTGAGCTTGCGCCGCGAGGGCCCCTCGGCCTTCATCAGCGGCGCCAGATGCGCGTACGCGGGCGGGTCGAAGCCGAGCGCCGCGTGGAGCTGGAGATGGACCGGCGTCGAGGACAGCCACTCCTCGCCGCGCACCACCAGCGACACCCGCATCAGATGGTCGTCCACGACGTGCGCGAAGTGGTAGGTCGGCAGGGGGAGTTCCTCCTGCGAGGACTTGAGCAGCACGACGTCGTTGCCGTTGTCCTGCATGGTGACGGCGGCGCGGATCCGGTCCGTGAACCGGACCCGGCCGGGGAACTCGTACGGGCAGCGGAACCGCACGACGTACGGCTCGCCGGCCGCCGTCCGGCGGGCTGCCTCCTCCGGTGCCAGCGTGCGGCACGGCGCCCACCGGCCGTAGTAGCCGATCGGTGAGCGGCCCGCGCGCTGCTCCTCCGCACTGCGGGCCAGCCGGTCCTTGTCGCAGAAGCAGGGGTACGCACGGTCCCGCCGCAGCAGTTCGCGCACATGGCTGAGGTAGACGTCCCGGCGCTCCGACTGCAGGTACGGGCCCCACTCCCCGGCACCGGTCACCCCGCCCTCGTCGGGTGCGAGCCCGAAGGCCGCGAGCAGCCGGGAGAACTCCTCGGCGGCGCCGGCCACTTGGCGTGACCGGTCGGTGTCCTCGACGCGCAGCACGTGCACACCACCCGACTGGTGGGCCAGGGCGCGCGCCACGGCCGCCGTGTAGAGGCCGCCGATGTGCAGATGTCCGGTGGGGCTCGGGGCGAAGCGCGTCACCTCGGCGCCCTCCGGCAGGGTGCGCGGCCGGAACCGGCGCTCCCAGTCGGCCGGTTCCGGGAGATCGGGCGGGAACATCGCGTTGATGACGGACAGGTCGAGCACGGTGGACTCCCTCCTGGGGTTCCTCGATCGATCCACCGTAGGCCGGTGACCGGCCGATTCGAGACGGGCGGGGGCGCGAGGCTGCGGGACTCCGAACCCACTTCGGTGGTGTGGGCCCCGATCGGCGCGCACGGTCAGTAGCGTCCTGAGGGCCGATCCGTACGACACGGGCGGACGCGGAACAGAAAGGGGTGTGATGGGCGGCACGCGCGCGGTGGCCCTGCTCGCGCTCGGCTCCTTCGCCATGGGGACCGACGCCTACGCGATGGCGGGGCTCCTCCCGGACATCGGCGCCGACCTGCAGGTCTCCGTCTCCCTCGCCGGGCAGTCCGTCACCGCCTTCACCCTCTGCTACGCCCTGGCCGCACCCCTGTTCTCGGCCGTCCTCGCCCGCTGGGGCACCCGTACGGTCCTGGTGACCGCGCTCGTGGTCTTCGTCGTCGCCAACGCCGGGACCGCACTGGCCGGTTCGTACGCCGGGCTCCTCGGCACCCGGGCCCTGGCCGGCGCCGGAGCGGGCCTCTTCACCCCGGCGGCGGCCACCGCGGCCGTCGCGCTCGTGCCGCCCGAGCGGCGCGGGCGGGCCCTCGGCCTGGTGCTCGGCGGAATGAGCGCGGGGACCGTGCTCGGTGTGCCGCTCGGGCTGCTCGTGGCCGCCGACTCGGGCTGGCGTACCGCCCTGTGGCTGATCACCGGCCTCGGTGTGGTCGCCCTGGCCGGGGTGGGCACCGCCCTTCCGCCGGTACGCGGGGCCGCGGCGCCCTCGCTGCGGGCCCGGTTCGGCGCCCTGACCCGGCCCCGGGTCGCCGTGGTCGTCGCCGTCACCTTCACCCAGACCGTCGCCAGCCTCGGGCTCTACACCTATCTGGAACCGGTCCTCCACCGGGTCGCCGACGTCGGCAGCGCCGTGCCGTACCTCTGGGTCTGGGGCATCGGCGGGGTCTGCGGCAGCCTCCTCGCGGGGACCCTCGTCGACCGGACCGGGAGACCCGCCCTGCTGGCGGTCGCCCTGCTCGGCACCCTCGGCGCCGCCCTGGCCCTGCTGCCGTGGACCGGAACCGTACCGGGCCTGGTCCTGCTGCCCCTGATCGTGTGGGGCGCGGTCGGCTGGGCCTTCGTCGTACCCCAGCAGCATCGACTGCTCGCGCGGGAGGGGGAGGGCGGCGCCGCCGCCGTCGGCCTCAACAGCTCCGCCACCTACCTCGGCGGCGCCGTCGGCTCCGCGCTCGGCGGCCTCGCCCTCGCCCACGGGCTCGACGCCCGCTGGCTCCCGCTCCCCGCCGCCGGGGTCGCTCTCGCGGGAGTCCTCTTCCACCTCACCGCGGTGCGCGCACTCGCCAGGCGCGAGGCCGGGGCCGGACACCGTGACATCGGAATCGACCGGCGCGACGCAGGGACCGAGCGGCGTGACACCGGGGCGGACCGGCGTGACGCCGGGGCCGAGCCGCGTGACGCCGCGACCGACCGGCGTGACGCTGCGACCGAGCCGCGTGACGCCGCGACCGACCATCGTGACAAGGACGGGACCGGAGCCGCGGGCGTGACCGCGGCCGAGGCCCTGGAAAGGAACACGCCATGAAATTCGGCGTCAATCTGCCCAACTACGGGCCCGAGGCCACCCCCGACGCCCTCGCCGACTGGGCGCTGCGGGTCGAGTCGATGGGCTACCACTACGCGATGGTCTCCGACCACGTCGCGCTCACCCCGGACGTGCAGCACCTCTTCCCCGCCCCGTTCTACGACCCCTTCGCGACCCTCGCCTGGCTCGCGGGCGTCACCAGGACCGTGGGGCTCGGGACGACGGTGACGATCCTCCCGTACCGGCATCCCGTGCACACCGCCCGCGTCGCCGCCAACATCGACCGGTTCAGCAACGGCCGGCTCGTCTTCGGCGCCGCCGCCGGCTGGGCCGCCCGGGAGTTCGCCGTCCTCGACGTCCCGTACCGCAAGCGCGGGGCGATCAGCGACGAGTACCTCGCCGCGATCAAGGCCTGCTGGGCGACCGAGGTGGCCTCCTTCGACGGTGCCCACGTCTCCTTCCGCGAGGTGCACACCGGACCGCTGCCCGTGCAACGGCCCGGACCGCCCGTCTGGGTCGGCGGCCACAGCTACGGCGCGCTCCGCCGGGCCGTCCGGCTCGGCGACGCCTGGCACCCCACCTCGGTCTCCGGCGACTGGCTCCTCGGCGTCGGGCTGCCCGCGCTCCGCCAGGTCGCGGAGGAACACGAGCGACCCTTCCCCGACGTCTGCCCCCGGATCAAACTCCGCGTCACCTCCCGGCCGCTCGGCCCCGGGCGGCTGCTCGGCGAGGGCACCCAGGCGCAGATCGCCGACGACCTCGGACTCCTCCAGGACCTGGGCGCGCGGGCCGTGGTCCTCGACCCCACCTACCCGGGCGACCGGCGCGAGGCGGGGCGCACCGCGCGTGACCTCGACGTCCTGGAGACACTGGTCAAGGAGGTCATCGACGTGGACGCCGGCTGCGTACGATGATCGAACGGCGGCAGCGGGAGGGGGCGCGTGACGTGACCGATCCGGACCTGAGGAAGCTGCGGGTGCTGAGGGAACTCAGCGAGCGCGGCACCGTCAGCGCGGCCGCCCAGGCCCTCCACCTCACCCCCCAGGCTGTATCGCAGCAGATCAGCGCCCTGGGACGCGAGTTGGGAGTCCCGCTCACCGAGCCGTCAGGTCGCCGGCTGCGGCTCACCGGGGCCGCGCGGATCGTGCTCCGGCACGCCGACGCCGTCTTCACCCAGGTCGAGCAGATGCGCGCGGAACTCGCCGCCCACCAGAGCGGCGAGCGGGGCGAGGTGGCGGTCGCCGGTTTCTCCACCACCCTCTCGGCGCTCATCCTGCCCGCCGTGGCCCGGCTGCGGGAGACCCGGCCGCTGCTGCGGACCTCGCTGGCCGAGGTCGACCCGCCGGAGAGCTTCTCCCTGCTCCAGCGCGGGGAGACGGATGTCGTCATCTCCGCGGACACGACCCGGCCCGCGGCGGGCTCGGGGGGCTCGGCGGGCTCGGGAGGTTCGGAGCGTTCCGGGGATCAGGAGGGGCGCCTCGGCGGATCGCGTGACGGTCTGTCCGGCGGTCCTTCCGACAGCCGTTCCGAAGGCCGTTCCGAAGGCCGTTCCGAGGGGCGCTTCGACGGGCGGTTCCACCGGGTCGTGCTCTGCGACGACCCCTTCGACATCGCCCTCCCCGCCGGCCACCGGCTCCTCGGCAGCGAACGGCTGCTCCTCGCCGACCTGGCCGACGAGACCTGGATCTTCGCCACGACCGGCCTCTGTCACGACATCGGCGTCGCCGCGTGTACGGCCGCCGGGTTCACCCCGCAGGCCTCCCACGCCATCGGCGACTGGGACGCCACGCTCGCGGCGGTGCGGCTCGGTCTCGGGGTCGCGCTCGTGCCGCGCCTCGCCAAGCCGGTCCCGCGGCCCGAGGTGACGATCCGCCCGTTCAGCGAGCGGGCGCCCTCACGAACGGTCTTCGCGGCCGTACGCGAGGGCAGCCAGACGTCCCCCGAGATCGCCGCCGTCCTCGACGCGCTGCGGACGGCGGCCAGGGCGGCCGTCGCCGGCTGAGCGGGCACCGCGGGCGACACCCGGCGCGTCGCCGCTGACCTGCGGGAACGCGATACGCCACGGCTCGTGGACGGTACCGTCCACCAGACGTTGCTGGACCGGTCCGACCGCCGGTGCGAGGCTCGATCCCGTACCGCGGAGAGCTCCGCGCGTCCCCCTCACTTTTCCTTTCCAACTCCTTGCCGAGCCCTGTCTGCCTTCGGAGAGCGGGAACACCCATGTCCAAAGCCACCTACACGCGGCTGGCCGCCCTGAGCCTCATCTGGGGCTCCGTCTTCCTGTGGATCAAGATCGCCGGGTACGGCTTCTCACCCGTGCAGATGGTGCTGATCCGGCTCGCCCTCGGGGCCGTCGTCATCCTCGCCATCGGTTACGCCAAGGGGCTCCGGCTCCCCAAGGAGGCCGCCACCTGGGGCCATCTGACCGTCGCCGCGCTGCTCGGCAACGCCATCCCGTGGACCCTCTACGCCGAGGGGGAGATCGACGGATCGAGCAGCGTCGCCGCGGTCGTCAACGGCAGCGCGCCGATCTGGACCCTGGCCGCCGCCCTGCTGCTCGGCCAGGAGAAGCGGGTCTCGGGCTTCAAGGCCGGCGGCGTGCTGCTCGGCCTCGGCGGCACCGCGCTCATCGCCTCGCCCTGGAACTCGTCCTCGGCCGGGACCGGTTGGAGCATCCTCTGCTTCGTCCTCGGCTCCATCAGCTTCGGCGCCAGCTTCGCGTACATGGGCAAGTACCTCGTGGGCAGGGGCATTCCGCCGCTGATGCTCGCGGGCGGACAGCTCAGCGCGGCCACCGTCCTCCTCCTGGTCGCCTTCCCCTTCCTGGGTCTCCAGACCATCACCTGGCGCACCGACTCGGTGATCTCCGTCCTCATCCTCGGCGTGGTCTGCACCGGCTTCGCCGCGCTGCTCAACTTCGAGCTGATCATCAAGGACGGGCCCACCGTGGCCTCCACGGTCACCTATCTGATGACCGCCGTGGCCGTCGTCCTGGGCGCCGTGGTCCTCGACGAGCCCCTCGGCTGGACCGTGTGGCTCGGGGCGGTCGCGGTGCTCGCGGCCACGGGTCTGCTCCGGCGCAAGCCGCGCCCGGCGCCCGAACCGGCGCCCGAGGCCACCCCCGTACCGACGGCAGCGGCGGCCGATTAGCCGCCCCATTCCCCCAGGAAATGCCGGGCCGCCGCCCGCAACATTGTGTTCATTCATGGGGCGGGTGATGGATGGTAGCGTCACGAGTGGAAACACCCGGCCTTTATGGGGGAGTCGTACGTGGCTTTTGTGGTCGAACTCGTTTTCCGTGGCAATGAGACGGACCGGTTGAGTTTCGGAGAGGCCCACCGGACCTATTGGAAAAGGATGGCCGCGCGCGGCATCCTGCTCGGCGGCGGCCCCTGGCGGGACGGTACCGGGGAACTCCTGGTCTGTGAGGCCAGGGACCGCGGCACCCTCTTACGGGTCCTGTACGCCGACCCGTACGCCCAGGCGCAGGTCATCGGAGAGTTACGGGTCCGAGAATGGAACGCGGTCATGGGGCACGTGGTGCTCGCCGGTCTGGAGCGGTCCACCGGTGGTGCCGGGACCCACGAGCGAATACGCGGGGGCGTCGCTGCGCCCGCCCCGCCGGCCGTCCGCGAGGTGGCCGCCGTACGCGAGGACGTCGCCGTCCGTGAGGAACTGACCGCCCACGAGCGGCGCATCGCCACCATGATGCTCGACGGCCTGACCAACAAGCAGATCGCCGAGTCGTTCACGGTGTCGACCCGGGCCGTGGAGCTGCACATCACGCGCATCTACCGCAAGCTCGACATCCGCCGGCGCGCCCAACTGGCCGCTGCGATCGACCGGTTCGAGGCGGCGCTGGCCTGCTGACCCTTCCGCCGCAAGCGTGACCGCGCCCGCGCCGAGCCCACCACGCGCCCGCGCCCTCCCGTGCCCGATCCCGGGTCCCTTCCGGTACCCGTTCCTGTTCCTGTTCCTGTTCCTGTTCCCGTACGTATCCACTAGGGGGAGTTCGCCATGCCGCTTGTCGAGATAACCGTTCCCGAGGGCACCCTCTCCGAGGCCGCCGCGGAGGTCCTGCAGCAGCAGGTCGCCGACTCCGTGCTGACGGCCATGGAACTGCCCCGCACCGACTTCTTCGCCGCCGCCACCTGGGTCTACGTCCGTGAGGCCGCCAAGGGCTTCGCGGCCACGGGGGCCGGCACCACCCCGGGCGTCCTCGTCGTGGTCACGCCTCTGGAGGGCTTCCTCACCCCCGAGCGCAACGAAGCACTCTCGGTCGAGGTCACCCGGCACGTCCAGGAGGCGACCACGCCCGACACGGTCGTCTGGCTCGTCGTGAACGAGATCCCGGAGGGGAACTGGGCCGTGAACGGCGGACTGACCCGACGGGCGAAGATCGACGAATTCGTCGCCGAGGCCGCCAGGGCCCACTGAATTCCGTTTCCGTTTCCATTTCCCTTCTCGGATGCTGCGGCGCCGCACCGTATTCACGGTGCGGCGCCGTTGTTCTGTCGGGTGATGAATCCGGCCACGGGTGCGGAATCCCGTATCGATGTGCGGTCCGTTCCGCTCGTACGGTGATGTCAATGGCACCGACGGATGGGAGTGACTCGTTCATGGCTCTGCATTCGGCGCCGCGACTCGGTGTGGTGGTTCCTTCGGGAAACGCCGCGGCCGAACCCGAGATCGGCAGCCTCGTCAGCCCCGCATTCAATGTCCACACCTCACGCTTCCCGGTCCTTCCCGGAAATGACCTCCGCGGCCGGCTGGAGAAGTACAACGACGTACTCCCCGATGTGCTGGGGAATTTCGGTGGTCTGCGTCTCGACGCGGCCGTCGTCTCCTGCACCGGATCGCACTACCTTCTGACGCCGGACGGCGACCGGGCCCTCTGTGCGGAGCTCTCCGAGCGCGTGGGAGCCCCCGTACGGTCGGCGGCGCTCGCCATCCTCGACACGGCGCGTGCGGTGGGCGCCGAGCGGCTGGTCCTGATCTCGCCGTACGAGCCCTGGCTCACCGAACTGTCCCACGCCTACTGGGAGTCGGCCGGGCTCGCCGTCGACCGGGTGGTCAAGATCCGGGCCGGCGCCCGCTTCTCCCCGTACGACGTGACCACCGAGGAGCTCGTCGCACAGGTGCGTGAGGCCGAACTCCCCGAGGACGCGACGCTGTTGTTCACCGGCACCGGCATGTTCACCTTCGACGCGCTCGCCGAGCTCGGCCGGGACAGCGGGCGCACCCTGCTCACGTCCAATCTGGCGAGCGCCTGGTGGGCCCGGGACACCCTCGGCCTGCCGGCCGAGGGCCCGGACGCGCACCCGCTGCTGCGCCGGCTCGCCGAGCGGACCGGAACGAGGGCGGGCGCACCGGACGCCGGTCACGATGACGCCCCCGGTCACGATGACGCCCCCGGTAGCGATGCCGCCGCGGCCGGTCGCGACGCCGCCGTGGCCGTGTCGTGAGCGGCGATACCGCCTCCCACGGGCCGGTCGCCGTCGTCGGCGCCGGGCCCGTGGGACTGACCGCCGCGCTCGTCCTCGCCCGGACCGGCGTCCGCGTGACGCTCCTGGAGTCCCGGGAGTCGCTCGCCACCGAGTCCCGCGCGTCCACCTTCCACCCCTCCACCCTCGACCTCCTCGACGAGCTCGGCGTCGCCGCCGCGCTGCGCCGCCAGGGCCGTACCGTCGACCGCGTCCAGTGGCGCGACCTGGACGGCGTCGTCCACGCCGAGCTGGACTACTCCGTGCTCGCCGGGCACACCGGTCACCCGTACCGGCTCCATGTCGAACAGGCCCGGCTCACCCCGCTGCTGCTCGCCGAGCTGACGGCCACCGGTCTCGCCGACGTGCGGTTCGGGACCACCGTCACCGGGGCCGAACACATCGGTGGCGGAGGCGTCGGCGGCGGAGGAACCGGCGGCGGGGTGCGGCTGCGCACCGAGGACGCGGCGGGGCGGGTCACCGTCACCCGTCACCCGTACGTCCTGGCGGCCGACGGCAGCCGCAGCCGGCTCCGCGAGCTCGCCGGGCTCCCCGGCACCGCCGAGGAGTACCCGGACTACGCGCTCCGCGTGGTCACCGGGACGCCGCTCGACGAGCTGGTTCCCGGGCTCGCCCCGCTGTCCTACGTCCGCGACGCCCGGGCCTCGTTCAGCGCCCTGGGCATGCCCGACCACTGGCGGCTGATCTTCCGGATCCCGCGCGGGACGGACCGCGACGCCGTGCTCGCGCCCGAAGCCGTACGGGCCAGGGTCGAGCAGGCCCTGCCGGGCGCCGCAGGGAAGGCCGTCCGGATCGCCGACGCCCACACCTACCGGCTCGCGCGGTTCCTGCTGCCCCGCTACCGGGCCGGCCGGGTGCTGTTCGCCGGGGACGCGGCCCATCTGACGTCCACCGCCGGCGGCCTGAACATGAACTGCGGGATCCATGACGCCGTGGAGACGGGCCGGGCCCTCGCCGCCGTCCTGCGGGGCGACGCCCCGGGCGAGGCGGCGCTCGACGCGGCCCTCGAACGGCGCCGGTCGGTCGTCGAGACGGCGGTCATCCCGCGCAGCGAGGCCCGCACGGCCGGACTGGACAGCGCGGCCGAACTCCCGGCCCGGCTCGCCTCGTTGAGGCGCACCGCCGCCGACCCCCGCTCGGCCGTCGACTACCTGCTCAAGGCATCACTTCTCGACGTCGCACCACGACCACTGAAAGGTGACGCACATGCGGATCTGGTTTCACAAGCACACCGTTGAGGGACGTCTGCCGCTGCTCGACCAGTGGTACCGCGAACATCTCGACGCGATCGCCGCACCCGGCACCACCATCGACATCAAGACCCTGCCGGCCGACACCTACCCCGACGCCACACCGTTCGGGCTCGTCGGCCACCACTCCGCCCAGGTGCTCTTCAGCCGGCACTTCTCCGAGTCCGCGCTCGTCGCGGAGCGGGAGGGCTACGACGCCTGGGTGATCGCCGCCGGCCAGGACCCCGGTCTGCGCGACGCCCGCCACCTCGCCTCCATCCCGACCCTCGGCTACGGAGAGACGGCCTTCTTCCTCTCGGCGCTCACCGGGCAGCGCTTCGGCGTCCTCGGCTTCATGCCGCCGCTCGAAGAACCCATCCGGGCCAACATCCGGCAGTACCGCCTGGAGTCCTCGCTCAGCTCGTACGAGGTCGTCCCCGGCGGCTGGGACTCCGTACACCGGTCCCTGGAAGGGGACTTCGACCAGTTCGTCGAGGTGTACTCGGCGGCCGCCGAGCGTGCCGCGCGGGCCGGGGCCGAGGTCATCATCCCCGCCGAGGGCATCCCCAACGAGATCCTCTGGCACCTCGGCATCCACGAACTGCACGGCCTGCCCGTCGTCGACCCGGCCGGGCTCGCGGTCAAGCTCGCCGAAACCCTCGTCCAGCTGGGCGAGTTGAAGCTCTTCCAGCGCAGCGGGCACGGCTATTGGTTCAGCCGGCCGGACGAGCCCGTCGCCAAGCACCTGGAGCAGGTGTTCCTCGGCGAGGCCCTCTAGGAGATGCCGTGTCCGCCGCCTTGTGCGCCCTCCTCGGCCTGTCTCCGCCCTGCGCGCCGGCTTCGCACCGCGTCCGGTCCGCGCACCGCGCCCCGTCCTCGCCCGCCGCTCCGTCTCCGCACGCCGCCACGCCCTCGAAGGAGTCACGCCCATGACGTACGACGCCTACGGCCGCAACACCGCGGCCACCGACCCCGCCGCCCCTTACTACCGCCCCCGCCGGCTGCGCCGCACGCCCGCGCTGCGCCGGTTCGCCGCCGAGACCCGCGTCGGCCCCGCCAACCTCGTCCAGCCCCTCTTCCTCCGCGAGGGCCTCACCGAGGCGCGGGAGATCCCCTCCATGCCGGGCGTCTTCCAGCACACCCGTGACACCCTCCGCAAGGCCGCCGCCGAAGCGGTCGCCAACGGAGTCGGCGGACTCATCCTCTTCGGCATCCCCGAGCACAAGGACCCCACCGGCACCGGCGCGGTCGACCCGGACGGCATCCTCCAGGTCGCCCTCCGCGACGTCGTCGCCGAGGTCGGCGACTCCACCGTGATCATCGGCGACATCAACCTCGACGAGTACACCGACCACGGCCACACCGGAGTCCTGGACGCGAACGGCGACGTCGACAACGACGCCAGCATCGAGCTGTACGCCCAGGCCGCCGTCGTCCAGGCCGACGCGGGCGCCCAGATCGTCGCGCCCAGCGGCATGATGGACGGCCAGGTCCGCCGTATCCGCGAGGCGCTCGACCGGGCGGGCCACCAGTCCGTGGCGATCCTCGGCTACTCCGCCAAGTACGCCTCCCACTTCTACGGCCCCTTCCGGGACGCCGTCGAGTCCACCCTGCGCGGCGACCGCAAGGGCTACCAGCAGTTCCCCGGCAACATCCGCGAGTCCCTCCTGGAGGTGTCGCTGGACGTGGCCGAGGGCGCCGACCTGGTGATGGTGAAGCCCGCGCTCGCCTACCTCGACATCGTCCGGCTCATCGCCGACCACGTGCAGGTGCCCGTCGCCGCCTACCAGGTCTCCGGCGAGTACTCCATGGTCGAGGCGGCCGCCGCCAAGGGCTGGATCGACCGCGACCAGGTCGTCCGCGAGAGCCTCGCCTCCATCCACCGTGCGGGCGCCACGCAGATCATCACCTACTGGGCCTCCGAGTTCGCCCAGACGCTGGACCGGTGACCCGGTGAGCCCGTCCTCCACCATGCTGGTCCTCGGCATCAGCCATGCCAGCGCCCCGCTCGACCTCCTGGAGAGACTCGCCGGCACCGACCGGCCCGCCGAGGACCTCGTCTCCGACGTCACCTCCGTCGACGGCATCGATGCCGCCGTCGTCGTCTCCACCTGCAACCGCCTGGAGATCTACGCCGAGACCCGGGGCGGCCCCACCGGCTTCGGGGACGCGGGCGAACCGGCAGGCGTCGGCGAACTGACCGGCCTCGGACGGCTGTTCGCGGAGCACACCGGGGTCGACCACGACGAGATCGCCCCGCACCTCTACAGCCACCACGCCGACGGAGCCGTACGCCATCTGTTCGCCGTGGCCTCCGGACTCGAATCGGTCGTGGTCGGCGAGGACCAGATCCTCGGCCAGGTGAAGCTCGGCCTCGAACGGTCCCAGCGGCTCGACCGGACCGGCCGGGTCCTGGCCAAGGCCGTGCAGACCGCCCTGCGGGTCGGCAAGCGGGCCCGGAACGAGACCGGGCTCAACGAGGCGGGCCGCTCGCTCGCCACCGCCGGACTCGGCTTCTTCGAGCGCCGGGTCGGCTCCCTGCACGGCAAGACCGCCCTGGTCATCGGCGCCGGCGCCTTCGCCGGGGTCGTGGTCGCCGCACTGCGCCGCTCCGGCCTCGACCGGGTGCACGTCGCCAACCGCACCCCGGAGAAGGCGCAGCGGCTCGCCGAGACCACCGGGGGAGTCGGGTACGACCTGACGGACCTGCCCAAGCTGCTCACCGAGGTGGACGTGGTCGTCGGCGCCACCGCCGCCACCGGACACCTCGTCTCCGCCCGGGACGTCGAGGAGGCGCTCGCCGCCCGGGACGGCCGCGAGCTGTTCCTGCTCGACCTGTCCCTGCCGCACAACATCGCGCCCGGCGCGGCGGAACTGCCCGGCGTCACCTTCGTCGACCTCCGCCGGATCGCGGAGGAGGGCCAGGAGGACGAGATCTCGGCGGCCAGCGTGCAGGCCGCGCACGAGCTGATCGACGCGGAGGTCGAGCAGTTCCGCACCGGACTGCGGCTGGCCGGCGCCAAGCCGGTCCTCACCGCGCTGCGGACCGCCGCCACGGAGGCCGCCGAGGCCGAACTCGACCGGCTCGCCCGCCGGTTGGAGGGCATCGACGGGATCGACGGCACGGTGCGGCGGGAGATCGACCGCAGCGTGCGGCGCATCGTCGACAAGGCCCTGCACCAGCCCACCGTGCTGGTGCGGGAGCTGGCGGCCGACCCGGACGGCGCCCGGCACATCGCCGCCTTCGCCCGCCTCTTCGCGGCGGCGGACGCCGAGGGCGGCGCCGTGAGCACCACCCCGAACGACCCGAACGCACAGAGCGACCCGAACGCACAGAACGAGACGAAGATCGAGGCCATCGCATGAGTGACATCTCGGCTCTCTGGGAAGCCGAATCCATCGCCGTCATCGGCGCCAGCGAGCGCCCCGGCGCCCTGGGCCGCAAGCCGCTCGACTACCTCCTCCGCTACGGCTACAAGGGCCGCATCCTGCCGGTCAACCCGCGCTCCCCGGAGATCCTCGGCGTCCCCGCGTACCCGAGCGTGAAGGACGCCCCGGGCCCCGTCGACCTGGCACTGATCATGGTCTCGGCCGAACGGGTCGCCGGCGCCGTCGACGACTGCGTGGCCGCCGGCGTCAAGCTCGCCGTGATCGCCTCCTCCGGCTTCGCCGAGACGGGCGAGGAGGGCGCCCGCCTCCAGGAGGAGATCGTCGCCAAGGCGCGCGCCGGCGGCCTGCGGATCATCGGCCCGAACTGCATCGGCGCCGTCGGGTACGAGAACCGCGTCCTCGCCACCTTCAGCCCCCTCTTCGGCGCCGAGTCCGTGCCCTTCGAGCCCGGCACGCTCGCCTTTGTCAGCCAGAGCGGCGCCCTCGGCTTCGGGGCAGCCAGCCTCGCCCTGGAGCGGGGCCTGCGCCCCGGCTGGGTCGTCAGCACCGGCAACGACGCCGACGTCACCGCCCTCGAAGTCCTCCGCGAACTCGCCGCCGTTCCCGAAGTCACGGGTCTGCTTGGCTACTTGGAGGACACCCCGGACATCGGGACCCTCCGTGAACTGGCCGGCTCCGGGAAGCCCGTGGCCCTGCTCAAGTCGGGCCGTACCGAGGCCGGCGGCCGGGCCGCCGCCTCGCACACCGGCGCCCTCGCCACCGACGACCGCGTCCTGGACGCGGCCCTGCGCGGCCTCGGCATCGTCCGTGTCGACGACATCGACGAACTCCTCGACGTGGCACGGGTCTTCGAGTCCGAGCGGCGCCCCACCGGGAACCGCGTCGCCGTGGTCACCACCTCCGGCGGCTCCGGCATCCTCGCCGCCGACGCCGTCGAGGCCCACGGCCTGGAGCTCAGCGCCCTGGAGCCGCGCAGCAAGGAGGCGCTCGCCGAGATCGTCCCCGCCTTCGGGGCCATCGACAACCCCGTCGACATCACGGCCACCGTCCTCAGCGACCCCTCGCTCTTCGACCGCTCCCTCGACGTCCTGATCGCCGACGACACCGTCGACATCATCGTCGCCGCCTTCTGCGTGATGGCCGGACCCGATGTCGAGAAGGCCGTCAACGCCCTCTCCCGGGCGGCCGAGAAGGGCGGCAAGCCCATTCTCGTCGCCCGCACCGGAGCCGACTTCCTCGCCCCCGACGCCCCGCGCGACCTGCGCGAGGCCGGGCTCCCCGAGTACCCGACGCCGGCCCGCGCCCTGCGCGCCGCCGCCGCCCTCTGGGAGGTCAGCCGCCCCCGTACCCTGCCGGACGCCCCGCGCCCCGGCACCGTGCCAGGACCCGGCGCCGAGGCCACCGAGCCCGAGCTGAAGCGGCTCCTCGCCGAGGCCGGGATCACGGTGCCGAAGGGCCGGATCGCCGAGAGCGCCGAGGACGCGGTGCGCGCCGTGACCGAGGTCGGCGGTACGGCGGTGCTCAAGGCCGTCGTACCGGGCCTGCTCCACAAGACGGAGGCCGGGGGAGTGGAGATCGGCGTCACCGCTGACACCGCGCCCGAGGTCCACGCCCGCCTCGCCGCGCTCGGCGGACAGGTGCTCGTCGAGGAGCTGATCGACGAGGGTGGCGAGGGCGTCGAGCTGATCGTCGGCGTCCACACCACCGACCTGGGTCCGGTGCTCACCGCCGGTCTCGGCGGGATCTTCACCGAGGTCCTGGACGACGTCGGCCACCGGCTCCTGCCGCTCGGCCCCGGCGAGGGGGCCGCCCTCCTCTCCGGGCTGCGCGGCGCGAAGATACTCGGCGGTGCGCGCGGGCGGGCCGCGGTGGACATCGAGGCCGCCGCCGAACTCCTCCACAGGGTGGGCGAGTTGGTGCAGGACTGGCCCGCCGGCTTCGCACTGGACCTCAACCCGGTCCGCGTCCTCCCGAAGGGTGCCGTCGTCCTCGACGCGGCCCTCGGCTTCGACGCTCCCGAGGAGGCCGGGCGATGAGCGGCGCAGGGAACGCGAGCAGAGCGCTCTTCGAGCGGGCCCGCCGGGTCACCCCCGGCGGCGTCAACTCCCCGGTGCGGGCCTTCGGGGCCGTCGGCGGCACCCCGCCCTTCATGGCCTCGGCCCAGGGGCCCTACCTCACCGACGCCGACGGCAACGAGTACGTCGACCTGATCTGCTCCTGGGGCCCGATGATCCTGGGCCACCGGCACCCGGCCGTCGTCGAGGCGGTCACCCGGGCCCTGTCGCTCGGCACCTCCTTCGGCGCGCCGTCCACCGGGGAGGTCGAGCTCGCCGAGGAGATCGTCGAGCGGGTCGCCCCGGTCGAGCAGGTCCGCCTCGTCAGCTCCGGCACCGAGGCGACGATGTCGGCGATCCGCCTCGCCCGCGGTTTCACCGGACGCGGCAAGATCGTGAAGTTCGCCGGCTGCTACCACGGCCACGTGGACGCGCTCCTGGCCTCCGCCGGGTCCGGTCTCGCCACCTTCGCCCTCCCCGACACTCCGGGCGTCACCGGAGCCCAGGCGAGCGACACGATCGTCCTGCCGTACAACGACCTGGCCTCCGTCGAGAAGGTCTTCGCCGAGATCGGCGACGAGATCGCCGCCGTGATCACGGAGGCCGCCCCCGGCAACATGGGCGCGGTCCCGCCGCTGCCCGGCTTCAACGCGGGCCTGAAGGAGATCACCGCCCGCCACGGCGCCCTCTTCATCTCCGACGAGGTGATGACCGGCTTCCGCGCCGGCCGCTCCGGCTGGTACGGCCGGGACGGCGTCGCCCCCGACCTGCTGACCTTCGGCAAGGTCATGGGCGGCGGCTTCCCGGCGGCGGCCTTCGGCGGCCGGGCCGACGTGATGGCCCACCTGGCTCCGGCCGGGCCCGTCTACCAGGCGGGCACGCTCTCGGGGAACCCGGTCGCCACCGCCGCCGGCCTGGCCACCCTCCGGCACAGCACCTCCGAGGTGTACGAGCGGCTCGACGAGGTCTCGGCGACGCTCGGCCGCGAGGTCTCGGCGGCTCTGACCAAGGAGGGCGTGGCGCACCGGGTCCAGTACTCCGGCACGATGTTCTCGGTCTTCTTCACCGAGGAGGAGGTCGTCGACTTCGACGGGGTCCGCGCCACGGAGTCGTACCGCTACACGCCCTTCTTCCACGAGCTCCTGCGCCGCGGCGTCTATCTGCCTCCTTCGCCGTTCGAGGCCTGGTTCATCTCGGCCTCGCACGACGACCGGGCGGTGAGCCGGGTGGTCGAGGCACTGCCGGCGGCGGCCGCGGCGGCCGCGGCGGCGACGCCCTGACGTCAGGGCCGTGGACGAGAGACGAGGAAGGCCCCCGTGGCAGGACCACGGGGGCTTTCCCCTTCACATCCGTACGGATTCACCTCGGTACGGATTCACCTCGGTAGGGATTCACGGCGGTACGGATTCACCTCCGTACGTTCTACGAGGCGAGGTTCACCCGCACCTCGACGTTCCCCCGGATCGCCTTCGAGTAAGGGCACCGCCCGTGCGCCGCGTCGGCCAGGCGACGGGCCTCGTCGGCTTCGAGTCCGGGAAGTTCGACGGTGAGGACGACCGACAGATGGAATCCGCTCGCCTCCTTGTGGAGCGCCACCTCGGCGACGACCGTGTCGTCCGTCAGCGTGACCTTGGATTCGCGCGCGGAGACCCGGAGCGCGCTGTGGAAGCAGGCGGCGTAGCCGGCGGCGAAGAGCTGCTCGGGGTTGCTCGCGGTGCCGGACCCTCCCACGGCCTTGGGGCTCGACAGCGGAAGGTCGAGCAGCCCGTCGGAGGAACGCACGGCGCCGTTGCGCCCGTCTCCGGTGGAGGTGACCTCGGCGGTGTAGACGACGGCCATTTCGTCATGCCTTTCGACATCGGGAAAGGGGAATTCCCTCAGTCTCGGGTGCCGGCGAATTCCGGACGCTACGGATGTCCGCAGTCCCTTCCCTCGCTCGCCGGAATAGCGTGGAAAGCATCACAGACCGTTGGACACGAGGGAGTTGGCCATGGCGGGACCGCTGACCGGAGTGCGCGTACTGGAATTCGCGGGCTCGGCACCGACGGCGTTCGTCGGAACCATCCTCTCGGGGCTCGGTGCCGATGTCGTACGGGTCGACCGGGCACCCGGAAGGGCCGCCGGCCCCGACGGACCGCGCCCCGCGGAGAACCCGCTCTCCCGCGGCCGCCGCTCGGTCGCCCTCGACCTCAAGAGCCCCGAGGGTGTCGAGCAGGCCCTGTCGCTCGTCGAGCACGCGGACATCCTGGTCGAGGGCTTCCGCCCCGGCGTCGCCGACCGGCTCGGCATCGGGCCGGAGGCGGCCCACGCCCGCAACCCCCGCCTGGTGTACGGGCGGGTCAGCGGCTGGGGCCAGCAGGGCGAGTGGGCCGGCCGCGCCGCCCACGACCTGGCGGTCCTGGCCCTGACCGGGGCCCTGGACGTCGACCCGGCCACCGGGGACCCGGTGCTGCCGCCGACCGCGTACCTCTCCAGCTTCGCCGGCGGCGCCAACGCCCATGTGCAGGGGCTGCTCGCCGCGCTCCACGAGCGGGAGCGCTCGGGCCGCGGCCAGGTCGTCGACACCGCGCTCGCGGACGGCGCCGCCCTGATCTCCACACTCATCCACCAGTGGCGCGAGGTCCCCGGCAACCACACCGTCACCGACGCCCCGCACTACTCGCTCTACCGGGCCGCCGACGGCCGTCACCTCGCGGTCGCCGCCATCGAACCCCGGCTCTACCAGAACCTTCTGGAGCAGCTGGGACTCACGGACACCGGCACCCTCCCCGAGGACGGCGCCCTCCCGGACCGCTCCGACCCGGCGGCCTGGCCCGCGCTGCGCGAGCTGATCGCGGCCCGTTTCGCGACCCGGGACCGCGAGCACTGGGTGAAGCTCTTCGACGCCGTGGACGCGGGCGTGGCCCCGGTCCTCACGGCCGCGGAGGCCGCCGCGCACCACCAACTCGCCGCCCGCGGGGCCTTCGTGGCGATCGGCGCCAGCGCCACCCTCCAGCCCGCCCCGCCCTCCCGCTTCGACCGCACCCCCGCAGAGGCTCCGGGCCGCGCACCCCTCCCCGGCGAGCACACGGAGGAAGTCCTCGCCGAGTGGCGGGGGTGAGCCCGGCCGGGTGCCGGGGCGGACGACCGCCCCGGCACCCGGAGCGCACCTCGCCCACGGCCGGTGTCGCTACGACTCCAGATAGCGGAGCACCGCGAGGATCCGCCGGCTGTAGCCGGTCGTGTGGGTCAGCTCCAGCTTGTCGAAGACGGCGTTGAGGTTCTTCTCCACCGAACTCAGCGAGATGTGCAGCTTCTGCGCGATGGCCGCGTTGGTGTGCCCCTCCGCGAGCGCCTCCAGGACCGTCCGCTCCCGGGGCGTCAGCCGCGCGAGCGGATCCCCGTGGGTGGTCCGGACGACCAACTGCCGTACGACCTCCGGGTCGATGGCGGCGCCGCCGGCGTGGATCCGCTCCAGCGCGTCGAGGAACTCCTCGACCTGGGCCACCCGGTCCTTGAGGAGATAGCCGACCCGCTCCGCGTTGGATGCGAGGAGCTTGGCCGCGTAATGGCGCTCGATGTGCTGCGAGAGCACGAGCACGCCCACCTCCGGCCGGCGCTCGCGGATCTCGACGGCCGCCCGCAGCCCCTCGTCCGTATGGGTCGGGGGCATCCGGATGTCGACGACGACGACGTCCGGCCGCCGCTCCTCGACCTCCTTGAGCAGCGTCACCGCGTCCCCCAGCGCCGCCAGGACCTCGTGGCCCTCCTCGGCGAGCAGCCTGACCAGGCCCTCACGCAGCAGGGTCGAGTCCTCGGCAAGGATTACGCGCACGGCAGCTCCGCGGTGATGGTGGTCGGTCCCCCGAGGGGGCTGTGGATGTGCAGCACGCCGTCGAGGGCGGCCACCCGGCTGCGCAGTCCGGTCAGCCCGCTGCCGGTCTCGCTCGCGCCGCCCGTGCCGTCGTCCTCGACCCGTACGGTGAGCCGCGCCCCGTCCAGGGCCACGGTCACCGCGATCGCCGAGGCCGAGGAGTGCTTGGCCGCGTTCGTCACGGACTCCGACACCACGAAGTAGGCGGCCGTCTCGACCGGCCGGGGCAGCGGCGCGGCGACCTCGAACCGGGTCCGCAGCGGGATGCCGCTCCGCTCGGCGACTCCGCCGATCGCCTCTTCGAGCCCGAGGCTGTCGAGCGCCGACGGGTACACCCGCCATGCCACCTCGCGCAGTTCGGTCAGCACGCCCTGGGACTCCTCGTGCGCCTGGAGCAGCAGCGCGTCGGCCTGTTCGGGACGGCGGCCGCGGCGGGCCCGCCCGATCAGCATCGCCAGCGCCACCAGGCGCTGCTGGACCCCGTCGTGGAGATCTCGCTCGATGCGCCGTCGCTCGGCGTCCACGGCCTCGACGACGGCGGCCCGGCTGGCGGCGAGTTCGGCGATACGACGCCGGAGCAGTTCCCGCTCGGAGGGACCGAAGCACTCACGGGCGGTACGGGCGTCGAGCGCGGCCAGCGAGTACAGGCCCTGGACGTCGAGGAAGAGCAGCACGCCGCCGAGCAGGACCTGGGTGAGCAGTTCGTCCCAGTCGAGCGTGCCCCGCCCCACGCCGTACGCCAGGATTCCGGCCAGGACGGCGCCGAGGACGAGCAGCGCGAGCACGACCGCGCAGAGCAGTCCCGTATAGCTGCGGACGGCGAGGTAGCGCAGGATCTTCCGGTCCGAGGCCTCGTAGTGCTCGGGGAAGAGGTCGCCGAAGAAGGCGGAGCGGCGGACCCGTTCGACGGTGACCAGGCGCCGGGCGCCGGCCATCAGGACCTCCAGGGCACCGGCGCGGGTGCGCGGCCAGAGCAGGAACGGGCCGAGGGCCGTACCGACGACGAGGAAGTGGAGGGCGCCGAGCAACGCGGTCGCGCAACCGATGAGGGTCCCGAGGCCGCGACGGGGCCAGGACGGGACGGTCGTACGGGTGACGGGTCCGTCCGCACCCGCGTCGTTCCCGGTACTCGCCGACTCCCCGTCCCCGTGCACGGGGCCCGAGACTAATGCGCCCGCACAGCCCGGGCAAGATCGCCAGGACTGTGCGGGCGGTGCCGTGTCGGTGGGGCGGGAGTCGCGGGTCACGACGCGCGCCGGTGCTGGGCGGCCCGGCCGCGGCCGCGCAGCCGGACCGCCACATAGGCCACGACGGCGACGACGACCATGACGAGCACCGCCTTCGACAGGACACCCACGTACGTCTCCACCACGTCCCACCGGTCGCCCAGCCAGTAACCGGCCACCACGAGGACGCTGTTCCAGATGAGGCTGCCGAGCGTGGTGAGCATGATGAAGAGCGGCATCGGCATCCGCTCGACACCGGCGGGCACCGAGATCAGGCTCCGGAAGATCGGCACCATCCGCCCGAGGAAGACGGCCTTGGTGCCGTGCCTGGCGAACCACTCCTCGGTACGGACCAGGTCCGAGGGCTTCACCAGGGGCAGCTTCCGCCAGATCGCGTGCATCCGGTCCCGGCCGAAGAGCACCCCGATCCAGTAGAGCGCCACCGCTCCCACCACCGAGCCGAGCGTCGTCCAGAACAGCGCCGAGGCCAGGCTCAGCACCCCCTGTCCGGCGGCGAAACCGGTCAGCGGCAGGATCACCTCGCTGGGCAGCGGCGGGAAGAGGTTCTCCAGGGCGATGGCGAGGCCGGCTCCGGGGCCGCCCATCGTGTCGACGAGGCCGGCGGCCCAGCCGGCGACGCCGTCGGCGGGCTGCCGGGCGATCGCCATGGTCGTGAGGTCGAGGTGCATGACAGGACTCCAAGCAGGCCGGGAGGGTGCGGGGCGGGTGCCCCGCTCTTCTCCCTCGAACCTAGGAACCGCAGCTCAGCGCTGGTATGAGGGTTCCCGCCCCACCCGGTGCGGTTCTCCGTACGACCGACCCTGCGGAAAACCGCAGGGTCACGGCTGCGCGGCCCGGCTCCCGGCGGGCGGCCCGGCCTCCTGGTCCGGCCTCCTGGTTCGGCTCCTCGATCAGGCTCCTCGATCCGGCTCCCTGGTCCGGCTCCCTGGTCCGGCTCCCCGGCCTCGGCTCCCCTGTCCGGCCGGAGGCTCTCCGGGGACCGCCTACCCTTGGACGCATGACGAGCAGCAGCGACCGGAGCACCGCAGTGAGCGTTGACGGCACCAAGACCTATGAGATCCGCACCTACGGGTGCCAGATGAACGTCCACGACTCCGAGCGGCTCTCCGGTCTGCTGGAAGAGGCGGGTTACGTCAAGGCCCCCAAGGGCTCCGACGG
Organism: Streptomyces sp. CB02980; assembly: GCF_014451325.2. Taxonomy (GTDB): domain Bacteria; phylum Actinomycetota; class Actinomycetes; order Streptomycetales; family Streptomycetaceae; genus Streptomyces. Next base: position 81,687 of record NZ_JACSCH020000020.1, read on the forward strand.
GGACGCCGACGTCGTCGTCTTCAACACCTGCGCGGTCCGCGAGAACGCCGACAACAAGCTGTACGGCAACCTCGGCCGGCTCGCCCCGATGAAGACCACGCGCCCCGGCATGCAGATCGCCGTCGGCGGCTGTCTCGCGCAGAAGGACCGCGAGACGATCGTCTCGAAGGCCCCCTGGGTCGACGTGGTCTTCGGCACGCACAACATCGGCAAGCTGCCCGTCCTCCTGGAGCGCGCCCGCGTGCAGGAGGAGGCGCAGATCGAGATCGCCGAGTCGCTCGAGGCCTTCCCTTCGACGCTGCCGACCCGCCGCGAGTCCGCGTACGCCGCCTGGGTCTCGATCTCCGTCGGCTGCAACAACACCTGCACCTTCTGCATCGTCCCCGCCCTGCGCGGCAAGGAGGAGGACCGCCGCCCCGGCGACATCCTCGCCGAGATCGAGGCGCTCGTCGCCGAGGGCGTCTCCGAGATCACCCTGCTCGGCCAGAACGTGAACGCGTACGGCTCCGACCTCGGCGACCGCGAGGCCTTCTCCAAGCTGCTGCGCGCCTGCGGACAGATCGAGGGCCTGGAGCGGGTCCGCTTCACCTCCCCGCACCCCCGCGACTTCACCGACGACGTGATCGCGGCGATGGCCGAGACGCCGAACGTGATGCCGCAGCTCCACATGCCGATGCAGTCGGGCTCGGACTCGATCCTCCGGGCGATGCGCCGCTCGTACCGGCAGGAGCGTTTCCTCGGGATCATCGAGAAGGTCCGCGAGGCCATCCCGCACGCCGCCATCTCCACCGACATCATCGTGGGCTTCCCCGGCGAGACCGAGGAGGACTTCGAGCAGACCATGCACGCCGTGCGCGAGGCCCGCTTCGCGAACGCCTTCACCTTCCAGTACTCCAAGCGCCCCGGGACCCCGGCGGCCGACATGGAGAACCAGATCCCCAAGGAGGTCGTGCAGGCCCGCTACCTGCGGCTCGTCGCCCTCCAGGAGGAGATCTCCTGGGAGGAGAACAAGAAGCAGGTCGGCCGCACCCTGGAGGTCATGGTCGCCGAGGGCGAGGGCCGCAAGGACGGCGCCACCGACCGCCTCTCGGGCCGCGCCCCCGACAACCGGCTCGTCCACTTCACCAAGCCGGACGAGGACGTCCGCCCCGGCGACGTCGTGACCGTCGAGATCACGTACGCCGCCCCGCACCACCTGCTCGCCGAGGGCCCCGTCGCGGCGGTGCGCCGCACCCGCGCCGGCGACGCCTGGGAGAAGCGCACCACCACGGCCGCCGCGAAGCCGGCGGGCGTGCTGCTCGGGCTGCCGAAGATCGGGGTCCCGGAGCCGCTCCCGGCGGCCGAGGTCCCGGTCTGCGGGAGCCACTGACACCCGTTCGTACCCGTGGGGGGAACGCATGGAGAAGTGGATCGTCTACGCGCAGTACGGGTCGGGTGACTCCTACTTCACCGAGGTGGTCTCCCGGGTGACCGGCACCCGGGAGGACGCCCGGGAGGCGCTGCTCGCCGCCACCAGGACGTACCGCGAGCCCATGCGGGAGAAGTGGCGCGAGGTCTACCGCATGCCGGGCGGCGACAGCTGCCTGGTGATCGTCAAGGGCGCGGTGACGCTGTCCGAGATCACGATGGGCATCGCCGAGCTGGTCCACGACTCGAAGGCCGGGGCGCCCGACTAGCGGCGCGCCGGGGCGGACGGCGTGTCAGGAGGCCCGGCTCCGTGGGCGGGGCGCAGTAGGCTGCCGATCATGCTTGTCGCCGCCGCCGTCTGCCCCTGCCCGCCGCTCCTCGTGCCCGAGGTCGCGACCGGAGCCGCCCTCGAGCTGGACGCCGCGCGGGCGGCCTGTACCGATGTCGTCGGGCTGCTCGCCGCGGCGCGCCCCGACCGGCTGTACGTCGTCGGGCCGGCCGACGAGGGCGCCCACGGCGTCTTCCCGGCGGGTTCGACCGGCTCCTTCGCGGGCTTCGGCGTCGATCTCTCCGTACGCCTCGGCGACTCCGTACCTCCGGGCGGGGTACCTGCCACTCCGGGCGGGGGAACGGCCGACGACGGCGGGGGCCGGCCCGCCGCCGACCGCCCCCTGCCCGCCTCCCTCGCCGTCGGCGCCTGGCTCCTCGGCCGGGCCGCGTGGGCCGACGCGCCGATCGAGGGCCTGGGCGTCGACCCGACGGCGACGCCGGACGTCTGCGCCGGGATCGGCCGCGGCCTCGCCGACTCGGCCGAGCGGGTCGCCCTCCTGGTGATGGGCGACGGCAGCGCCTGCCGGACCGTGAAGGCCCCGGGCTACCTCGACGAGCGGGCCGCCGGCTTCGACGCGGAGGCCGCCCGCGCCCTCGGCACGGCCGACGCGGCCGCGCTGCTCGCCCTGGAACCGGAGCTCGCGTACGAGCTGAAGGCGGCCGGCCGGGCCCCCTGGCAGGTCCTCGCGGGCGCCGCGGAGGGTGCGGACCTCGACGGGCGGCTGCTCTTCGAGGACGCCCCGTACGGCGTGGGGTATTTCGTGGCCGCCTGGTCCTGAGGCCCCGGCACACAGACCTGCGGAAACGGCGGACGGCCGCGGAGCGAGGTGCTCCGCGGCCGTCCGCCGTGCGGAGGGACTGTCGGTGACGCCGGACGTCAGGCGCTCGGCGGCGGCGTCGTGCCGCCACTGCCGGGGGTGGGGCCGGACCCGGGGGTGGGGCCGGACCCGGCAGTGCCGGGGAAGGGGCCGGTCCCCGGGGTGGGGCCGGTCCCGGGAGTGCCTCCGCTGCCCGGCGTGCCGTCGTCCTTGTGACCGATCCGGTCCAGTGCGTCCTTGGCCTTGTCCGTACCGGAATGGATCTTGTCGCTGTACTTGCCCTTGGTCTTCTCGTCGACCAGCTTCGCGGCCTTCTCGATGCCGTGATCGATCTTGCCCCCGTGCTGCTGCGCGAGGTCGGCGACCTTGTCCTTGGCCGGGGCGAGCTTTGCCTTCAGCGAATCCAGGAGACCCATGGGGCACCTTCCCTCCGAGGACCCCGAGGAGTCCGTGTTCCGTGTGCTGCCTACTTACGGGCGCCTTCGCCGGCCTCGTTGTCCGCGGCGGCCTCGGCGGACTGCTGCTTCGGGATCTCCACGACGTCCACGGCCTCCGAGGCGACCGCTCCGGGCTCCACCTCGTCCGCGTCGACACCGTCCGCCTTCGCGGTCGCGGCCTTCGCCGTGTCGACCCCGGATGCGGTCGCGGTCTCCGGGGCGTCCGTCCCGGCCTCCGTCCCGGCCTCCGTCTCCGTGTCGCCGCCCGCCGCCGGAGCGACGGCCCCGGTCTCCGTCTCCTCCGACGAAACCGCGGCCGCATCCTTCTTCTTACGGCGAAACATTGCAAAAACGCCCATATTCACTCCATAGCGTACTCGGATGGGAGGGATTCCGTGATGATCGACGGCCGGAACCTCGCAACAGGCAACGAAGCCGGATGAGCCCCGTCACGTAGCTCATTCGGGGACGGGCCGGGAGGTTTGCGAGACTGGTGCGGTGAGAAGCGCAGCTCCCGCCCCGCGGGTCATCGCCGTTGTCGGCCCCACAGCGGCCGGAAAGTCCGATCTGGGTGTATTCCTGGCTCAGCAGCTCGGGGGCGAGGTCGTCAACGCAGACTCCATGCAGCTCTACCGGGGGATGGACATCGGGACCGCCAAACTGACGCCGGAGGAACGCGGCGGTGTTCCGCACCACCTCCTCGACATCTGGGACGTGACCGAGGCCGCCAGCGTCGCCGAGTACCAGCGGCTCGCCCGCGCCGAGATCGACCGGCTGCTCGCCGCCGGCCGCACCCCCGTCCTCGTCGGCGGCTCCGGTCTGTACGTACGGGGTGCCGTCGACGCCCTCGAGTTCCCCGGCACCGACCCCGCCGTCCGGGCCCGGCTCGAGGCCGAGCTCGAGGAGCGCGGCCCCGGCGTCCTGCACGCCCGGCTCGCCGAAGCGGACCCCGAGGCGGCCCGCGCGATCCTGCCCAGCAACGGGCGCCGTATCGTCCGCGCCCTCGAGGTGATCGAGATCACCGGCAAGCCCTTCACCGCCAACCTGCCGGGTCCCGACTCCGTCTACGACACCGTCCAGATCGGTGTCGACGTGGGCCGCCCCGAGCTCGACGAGCGGATCACCACGCGCGTGGACCGGATGTGGGAGGCCGGCCTCGTCGACGAGGTGCGCACCTTGGAGGCCCAGGGCCTGCGCGAGGGGCGCACCGCGGCCCGCGCCCTCGGCTACCAGCAGGTCCTCGCCGCGCTCGCGGGGGAGTGCACCGATGACGAGGCGCGCGCCGAGACCGTGCGCGCCACCAAGCGCTTCGCCCGCCGCCAGGACTCGTGGTTCCGCCGTGACCCGCGTGTCCACTGGCTCAGCGGAGCCGCCGATCACCGGGGGGAACTCCCGGGGCAGGCGCTCTCGTTGGTCGAACGAGCGGTTACAGCCTGATCACGTGATGGCATCGGGACGCCCTGCCCGTCATTTCGGCGGTCAGGAGCGTGCCATCATCGAGCATCGATCGACCAAGTGGAGTCCGAGTGGGGAGGGCGCGTGGCGATGGAGGCCGGCCCTCGCGACAGAGAACAGCACGAATCGGCGCTCGGTGACCCGACGGGTGACACACCGGGCCGTCCGACCGGCGACCTGCCGGTCGGTGCCCCGGGGCTGACCCCAGACGGCCCCGACGACGCGGTGGGAACCGCCGTCGAGGTGGACGCCGACGAGGTCGAGGTCGAACTGCGTCCCCAGCGCCGACTGCGGATCTGGCAGCTCGCCCCGATCGTGGGTCTCGCGGCCGTCGGCTCGCTGATGTTCGCGTTCCCGCTCGCCTTCGGCTCGGGGGACGGCGGCGCCGTCCTCGCCATGCTGGGCCTGCTGATCAGCTTCTGCGCGGCGGGCTGGGGCATGATGGCCGCCCGCAAGGTCGGCTACACCTGGCCGGGCCTCCCGCAGCGCGGCTCGGGCGAGCGCCCGAACTGGCGTTACCTCGCGCTGTACGCGACGACGATCGCAGCGCTGGTCGCCCTCGCGGTCTGGCGCGTCGCCCGCCTGCGCTGACCGTACGGCGGGGCCACGGTCTCCTGCCGACGGCTCCGTACGACCCTCCGGGCTCCACCGCGCGCGTACCGACCGACGCCGGCCTTCTCGTACTGGCCGACGCCGACCGTCTCGTACCGACCGCCCTGTGGACGACCGGGCGGCCTGTCGGGGCCACCCCGTACAGTTGATCTCGTGACCAGCGCGCAGACCTCAGCACTTCCGCCCCTCCGGTTCCTCAAGGGCCACGGCACCGAGAACGACTTCGTGATCGTCCCCGACGCGGAGAACGCCGTGGACCTGCCCGCGGCCGCCGTCGCGCGCCTCTGCGACCGACGGGCCGGCATCGGTGGCGACGGGCTGCTGCACGTCGTGCGCAGCGCCGCCCACCCCGAGGCCCGGCACATGGCCGAAGAGGCCGAGTGGTTCATGGACTACCGGAACGCCGACGGCTCGGTCGCCGAGATGTGCGGGAACGGGGTCCGGGTCTTCGCCCGTTACCTGGAGCACGCCGGGCACGTCACCGCCGGCGAGGTCGCCGTCGCCACCCGCGGCGGGATCAAGCGCGTCCACCTCGACAAGGACGGCTCCGTCACCGTCGCCATGGGGCGCGCGGTCCTCCCCGAGGCCGGCGTCACCGTCACCGTCGACGGCCGCAGCTGGCCCGCGCGCAACGTGAACATGGGAAATCCGCACGCGGTCGCCTTCGTCGAGGACCTCGACCACGCGGGCAACCTGTTCACCGAGCCGCCGTACGCTCCGGCCGAGGTCTACCCGGACGGGGTGAACATCGAGTTCGTCGCCGACCGGGGCCCCCGCCACGTCGCCATGCGGGTCCACGAGCGCGGCGCCGCCGAGACCCGCTCCTGCGGCACGGGCGCGTGCGCCGTCGCCGTCGCCACCGCCCGCCGGGACGGTGCCGACCCCGCCGAGAGCGGCACCCCCGTCACGTACACCGTCGACGTGCTCGGCGGGACGCTGGTCATCACCGAGCACCCCGACGGGCAGATCGACATGACGGGCCCCGCCGTGATCGTCGCCGAGGGCACCGTCGACCCCGCCTGGCTCGGCTGAGGCCGAGCTCCGCAGCGGCGCGGGAATCGAAGGAAGCGACGGAATCGAAACAGTCAACGACTGATTTGTCGCTCGAATGGGTGATCCGTTTCACGCTGAGCGAGAGGGCGACTGCGCCACGTGGTGGGGTCGGTAGCATCAAGCACCGGCCCCCCGGGTACGCCTGGCCCGCCCACCGCCGGTCGACGTTGCCGGAGGTGCCCCATGAGCGCAGAGGCCACCAACCCTGTGAGCCCGGCGGAAGCCGCCGTCACCGATGCGACCGCCCGCAGACGCGGACGTGCCCGAATCGACCTGCGCCGGATCGGCCGCGCCGCGCTGCTCGGCGCCACCGCAGGACCGGCCCCCCGTGACCGGCTGCCCGACGCGATCAGTCATGTCGCCGAGGCGCACCGCGCCCACCATCCCGAGGCCGACCTCTCGGTGCTGCGCCGGGCGTACGTCCTCGCGGAGTCCTCGCACCGCGGCCAGTTCCGCAAGAGCGGCGAGCCGTACATCACCCACCCGCTCGCGGTGACGCTGATCCTCGCCGAACTCGGCGCGGAGACCACCACCCTGACCGCGTCCCTCCTCCACGACACCGTCGAGGACACGGATGTGACGCTCGATCAGGTGCGTCGGGAGTTCGGTGACGAGGTCGCCTACCTCGTCGACGGCGTCACCAAGGTGGAGAAGATCGACTACGGCGCCGCCGCCGAGCCGGAGACCTTCCGCAAGATGCTCGTCGCCACCGGCAACGACGTCCGGGTGATGTCGATCAAGCTCGCCGACCGGCTCCACAACATGCGCACGCTCGGGGTGATGCGGCCCGAGAAGCAGGCGAGGATCGCCAAGGTCACCCGGGACGTGCTCATCCCGCTGGCCGAACGGCTCGGGGTCCAGGCCCTCAAGACCGAGCTGGAGGACCTCGTCTTCGCCATCCTCCACCCCGAGGAGTACGAGAACACCCGCGCGCTCATCGCCGGGAACCCGCACGCGGGCGACGCGCTCGGCGCCGTCGCCGAGCAGGTCTCGGCGGTCCTCCGCGAGGCGGACATCGGCGCCGAAGTCCTCGTCCGCCCCCGGCACTTCGTCTCCGTCCACCGCAGCCGCCTCAAGCGCGGCGAGCTGCGCGGCTGCGACTTCGGGCGGCTCCTCGTCCTGGTCTCCGAGGACGCCGACTGCTACGCGGTCCTCGGCGAGCTCCACACCTGTTTCACCCCGGTGATCTCCGAGTTCAAGGACTTCATCGCGGCCCCCAAGTTCAACCTGTACCAGTCCCTGCACACCGCCGTCGCGGCCCCCGACGGCGCCGTGGCCGAGGTCCTCATCCGCACCCACCGGATGCACACGGTCGCGGAGGCGGGGGTCGTCGCCCTGGGCAACCCGCACGTGGGGCAGGAGACGACGGGGCAGCCGGGCGGCACCCCGGACGGAGACGCCCAGGCCGCCGCGGCCTCCTCGGCGCCGGCGCACACCGGCCGTCCGGGAACCACCACCCCACGGGACACCGCCGCACACGCCACGTCCGCCGCACAGGCCAACCGCGCCACGCCTGCCGCCCGCGCCACATCGGCCACATCGGCCACGTCGGGAGGGTCCGGCGCACCAGCCGCACCCGACGCACCAGCCAAACCCGACGCCCCCGCCACCGTCGACACCCCGGCCGCCGAGGACGGCGAGCGCGTCGACCCCACCCGCCCCGGCTGGCTCTCCCGGCTCCTCGACTGGCAGCAGGCCGCCCCCGACCCGGACACCTTCTGGACCTCGCTCCGCGCCGACCTCGCCGAGGACGACGAGATCACCGTCTTCCGCGCCGACGGGAGCACCCCCGGAACGATCAGCCTCCCGGCCGGAGCCAGCTGCGTCGACGCCGCCTACGCCCAGCACGGCGAAGCCGCCCACGCCTGTCTCGGCGCGCGCGTCAACGGGCGCCTCGCGCCCCTCAGCACCGTCCTCGGCGACGGGGACACCGTCCAGCTGCTGCTCGCCCAGGACACCGTCTCCGGGCCGTCCCCGGAATGGCTCGACCACGCCCGTACCCCCGCGGCCCGGATCGCGATCACCGGCTGGCTCCAGGCCCATCCGGAGAGCGCCGCGCCGCCCGTCGCCACGACCGGCCCCCGGCCCCAGTCCGGCGTCACCGCCGACCACCGCTCCGGCGCGGAACTCCACGCCGACCTGGAGGGCGAGCCCCGTGCCTCCGTCCGGCCGGCCGGCTGCTGCACCCCCGTACCGCCGGACAAGATCACCGGATTCCGGGTCCGCGGCGGATCCGTCACCGTCCACCGGAACGGCTGCGCGGCCGTCGACACCATGCGCCGGCTCGGCCGCGATCCCGTCGCCGTCCGCTGGGGCGACACCACCCACGGCCGGGTCACCCTCGTCGCGGAGTCCTTCGGCCGACCAGGTCTCCTCGCCGACCTCACCGAGGCCATCGCCGTCGCCGGGGCCGCCGTCGTCTCCGCGACCGTCGAGCCGCCCAGCGAGCAGCGGGTCCGCCACACGTACACCCTCCACCTGCCCGACGTGGCCCGGCTCGCCGCCCTCATGCGGGCCATGCGGGACGTGCCCGGGGTGTACGACGTGAGCCGCGCCCGCCACCGCTCCCCGGAGCCCCGCCGGGCCTGACGGGCCGGGCCTGATTCGCCGGGGACGGCGCGGCGCCGCGAGGCGTCGGCCCGGCGCGGCATGGGACCCGGTCGTGTCCCCCTTCGAGTGGCGGGCGAGCGCGCCGCCCGGGGGAGCGGGCGCGGCCCTGGTAGCCGTAGGGCCAGTCCTCCGGAAAGGCCTGGCCCATGCCGCTCGTCCGAACGCCCCTGCCCCGCGCGCGGTGGCTCCGCTCCGCCGTCCTGGTCGCCGCCTCGGCCGGGCTCGTCGCCGCCGCGCTGCCCGCCCCGGCGCCGCTGGGCATCGGGGACCCGCTCTTCCCCCACCTCGGCAATCCCGGTTACGACGTCCTCTCGTACGCCGTCGACCTCACCTACCCCGGGGTCAACACCGCACCACTGGCCGCCGTGACCCGGATCGACGCGCTCGCCACCGACGACCTGGAGCGGTTCAACCTCGACTTCACCCACGGCACGGTCTCCGCCGTCACCGTCGACGGTCTGGCCGCCACGTACGCCACCAGCGGCGAGGACCTGGTCGTCACACCCGCGGTGCCGATCGACGAGGGCGAGTCGATCGAGATCACCGTCACGCACACCAGCGACCCGAGCGGTCCCGCCGACACCGGCGGCTGGGTCCGTACCAGCGACGGTCTCGCCATGGCCAACCAGGCCGACGCCGCCCACCGGGTCTTCCCGTCCAACGACCACCCGTCGGACAAGGCGTACTTCACCTTCCGCGTGACCGCCCCCAGCGAGCTCACCGCCGTCGCCAACGGCCTGCCCACCGGCCGGATCACCCGGGGCGGCACGACGACGTGGACGTACCGCACCAGCCACCCCATGGCCACCGAGCTCGCCCAGGTGTCCATCGGCCGCTCCACCGTCGTGCACCGGTCAGGCCCGCACGGCCTGCCCGTACGGGACGTGGTGCGCACCGCCGACCGGGAGCTGATGGAGCCCTGGCTCCGCAGGACCCCCGGCCACCTGGAGTGGATGGAGCGGAAGGTCGGCCCGTACCCCTTCGAGACGTACGGGGTGCTCATCGCGGACGCCACCACGGGTTTCGAGCTGGAGACCCAGACCCTGTCGCTCTTCGAGCGCCGCCTCTTCACCGAGCCGGGCTACCCGGAGTGGTACGTCGACTCCGTCATGGTGCACGAGCTGGCCCACCAGTGGTTCGGCGACAGCGTCTCGCCGCGGACCTGGTCCGACCTGTGGCTCAACGAGGGGCACGCCAGCTGGTACGAGGCGCTGTACGCCGACGAGACCGCGGGCAAGTCCCTGGAGCGGCGCATGAAGGCCGCCTACGCCGCCTCCGACGGGTGGAGGGCCGACGGCGGCCCGCCGGCCGCCCCCGAGCCGCCCTCGCCCGGCCACAAGATCAGCCTCTTCCGGCCCGTGGTCTACGACGGCAGCGCCCTCGTCCTGTACGCGCTCCGCCAGGAGATCGGCACCGAGGCCTTCGGGCGTCTGGAGCGGCGCTGGGTCGCCGACCACCGGGACGGCACCGCCACCACCGCCGACTTCGTCGCCCTGGCCGGTGAGATCGCCGGACGCGACCTGACCGCCTTCTTCCGCGGCTGGCTGTACGAGGCGAAGACCCCGGCCATGCCCGGCCACCCGGACTGGCGCAGTCGCCCGGCCGAGGCCGCCGCCCGGACCGCCCCGAAACCCGGATGACCGCCCCGAAAACCCGGATGCCCCCCGAAAACCCGGATGACCGCACCGCCCCGAAACCCGGATGACGGGCCCCGCCGGGGCGTGTCACCATCTTCAGGTCGGCAACGCGGCCGACGGTCCGGGAATCTTCCCGGACCCTCACGCGTTGTGACGGCATAAGACTCATCGCTCCATGGCGCGCCGAAACCGGTGCCGCTGTGGAAGCAATCGACGTAAGGATCAAATGACCTCCTCTTCTTCCCCTTCCCAGGACGAGCAGAGCTTCGCGGAGACGAGCCGTACCGAGAGCCTTCGGGCCGATGCCCTGATGGAAGAGGACGTCGCCTGGAGCCACGAGATCGACGGAGAGCGGGACGGCGACCAGTTCGACCGCTCCGAGCGCGCGGCCCTGCGCCGTGTCGTGGGCCTCTCCACCGAGCTCGAGGACGTCACCGAGGTCGAGTACCGCCAGCTGCGCCTGGAGCGCGTGGTACTGGTCGGTGTCTGGACCTCCGGGACCGTCCAGGACGCGGAGAACTCCCTCGCGGAACTCGCGGCCCTCGCCGAGACGGCGGGCGCCCTCGTGCTCGACGGCGTGATCCAGCGCCGTGACAAGCCGGACCCGGCGACCTTCATCGGCTCCGGCAAGGCGCGCGAACTGCGCGACATCGTGGTCGAGACCGGCGCCGACACCGTCGTCTGCGACGGCGAGCTCAGCCCCGGCCAGCTCATCGCCCTCGAAGACGTCGTCAAGGTCAAGGTGGTCGACCGGACTGCCCTGATCCTCGACATCTTCGCCCAGCACGCCAAGTCCCGAGAGGGCAAGGCGCAGGTCGCGCTCGCGCAGATGCAGTACATGCTGCCGCGCCTCCGTGGCTGGGGTCAGTCGCTGTCCCGTCAGATGGGTGGCGGCGGCGGTGGCGGCATGGCCACCCGTGGTCCCGGTGAGACCAAGATCGAGACCGACCGGCGTCGTATCCGCGAGAAGATGGCGAAGATGCGCCGGGAGATCGCGGAGATGAAGACCGGCCGCGACATCAAGCGGCAGGAGCGGCGCCGCAACAAGGTGCCGTCGGTCGCCATCGCCGGATACACGAACGCCGGCAAGTCCTCCCTGCTCAACCGCCTCACCGGCGCGGGCGTGCTCGTGGAGAACTCCCTGTTCGCCACGCTCGACCCGACCGTCCGCCGGGCCGAGACGCCCACCGGCCGGGTCTACACCCTGGCCGACACCGTCGGCTTCGTCCGGCACCTGCCGCACCACCTGGTCGAGGCGTTCCGCTCCACCATGGAGGAGGTCGGCGACTCCGACCTCATCCTGCACGTGGTGGACGGCTCGCACCCGGCGCCGGAGGAGCAGCTGGCCGCCGTGCGCGAGGTCTTCCGGGACGTCGGCGCGGTGAACGTGCCGGAGATCGTCGTCATCAACAAGGCCGACGCCGCGGACCCGCTGGTGATCCAGCGACTGCTGCGGATGGAGAAGCACTCCATCGTGGTCTCGGCCCGTTCGGGCCAGGGCATGCAGGAGCTGCTCGCGCTCATCGACTCCGAGCTGCCGCGCCCGCGGGTCGAGCTCGAAGCCCTCGTGCCGTACACGCAGGGCGGTCTCGTCTCGCGGGTGCACGCCGAGGGCGAGGTCGAGTCCGAGGAGCACACCCCGGAGGGCACCCTGCTCAAGGCCCGGGTGCACGAGGAACTGGCGGCGATGCTCGCGCCGTACGTTCCCGCAGCGCACTGACCTGACGCACGACGAAGGCGTTGACCTGACGTACGACGAAGGCGCCGACCTGACGCACGATGAAGGCGCCGGCCTCCTCCCGAGAGGGAGGGGACCGGCGCCTTCTGTCGTGACGGTGGGTGTCGTGACGGGACGGGTCAGCGTGCGTACTTCTTGCTGACCATCTCGTGGGCCGCCTTCGCGCCCCGGCCCAACTGCGGTCCGGCGAGCCAGCCGTTGCTGCCGGCCGGGCCGATCGAGGTGTTCGACACGAGCGCCGTCTTCCCGTTCGGCAGCACGCGGAACCAGCCGCCGCCGGACGAACCCGCGGTCATCGTGCAGCCGATCCGGTACATCACCGGGGTGGCGGGCGCCGTGGTCATGCGCGTCGCCCGGTCCAGGCACTTGTGCATGATCACGCCGTTGTACGGGGCGGCCTGCGGGTATCCCCAGGCGCCGATCGTGCCGGACTGCGCGGGCGCGGGAGCGGAGAAGTCGACCGGCAGCGCGGCGCCGACGGTCTCCTCCAGGGACTTGCCGCCCCGCTGCGGCTGCACGTGCAGGACGGCGTAGTCGTACGGCCAGGCCTGGTTGGTGCCACCGGACTTGATCCACTCACCCGAGGTCACGGCCCAGTCGGCCCAGTACTGGCCGTACGGGTAGATCTCGTGCGCCTGCGCGTTGTTGAGCGCGGAGGGGGACTTGCCCAGGTCGTTGAAGGCCGGGACGAAGGTGATGTTGCGGTACCAGCCGCCCTTCTTGCCCGCGTGGACGCAGTGGCCGGCCGTCCAGACCAGGTTGGACCTACCGGGCCGGCGCGGGTCCTTCACGATGGTGCCGGAGCAGACCATGTGGCCCTGCGGCGAGTCGAAGAAGATCTTCCCGACCGGGGCCGCGTTGCGGTGGTACGGGGTCTTCTCGCGCTGCGCCCTGACGGGGCGGGGCGTCGGGTCGGTGCCGCCGCCTCCGGCCTGCGCGGTGATCGTGGGGTCGGGGCTCTTGGCGGACTGCATCCGCGCCGGGTCCCAGAGCCCGTCGATGACCGGGTTGACGAAGTCCTCGGCCTCACGCAGCCAGGTGTTCGTGTCCCAGTTCTTCCAGTCGCCGTCCTTCCACTTGTCCAGGTCGACGCCGTGCTTCTTCAGCTTGTCGGCGAGGTCCTTGGTGAGGTCGGCGCCACCGTCTCCGGTGGCCGCGTCGTCGGTGCCCGACGCGGAACTGCTCGCTCCGGCGGCCGGCTTGTCGGCCGCCGGGGTCTCGGTGGGGCCGCAGGCCGTGGCGGTCAGCGCGAGCGCGGTGACCAGGCCGAGGGCGGCGGGTAGGAGTCGTACGGAGCGCATGTGGTGAATTCCCCCTGAGATGATTCCCGCGCCCGGTGAGCGGCCGCGTTTCCGGCGCGTTCCTCGCCTTGACGTTGCCATGGACGCGTCACTTGCGGTGCACAGTATGCCGGTTGGGCAAACGGTTGAGCGAAGGGCGGACCAGGGGCTCTCCGTGTCCGGGTGAAGCCCCTTGGGGGCGGGCATGGCGGGAGGCGAGGCCCCGAGGGCCCCGCCTCCCGCCCCGCGCGCCTACTGCCCTGCGTACTTCTTGCTGACCTCGTCGAACATGGCCTTGGCCTCGGGACCGAAGCGCGGACCCGCGAGCCAGCCGGCCGTCGACGGGCCGATCGAGGTGTTCGACACCAGCGCCGGCTTGCCGTCACTGCCCTGGGCGACCCAGCCGCCACCGGACGAACCACCCGTCATCGAGCAGCCGATGCGGTACATCGTCGGCTGCTCCGCCTTCAGGGACAGCCGGCCCGGCTTGTCCTCGCACTGGAACATCCGCTGGCCGTCGAACGGCGGCGCCGCCGGGTAACCGGTCGCCTTCATGGCCGCGATCTTCGGCACCGCCGGCGCGTTGAAGTCCACGGGAAGCGCCGAACCGACGGTCTCCTCCAGGGACTTGGTCGTGCCGCCCTTCTCCGGGGTCACCTTGATGACCGCGAAGTCGTAGGGAGCGCCCGCACCGCCCGTGGACGCGCCCTCGGCGATCCACTGGTCGGAGGTCTTGACCCAGTCCGCCCACCACACGCCGTACGGAGCGATCTGCTCGCGCGACGCCTTCTCGAGGTCGGCGGTCGACAGTGCGGAGTCGTTGTACGAGGGCACGAAGGCGATGTTGCGGTACCAGCCGCCCTTCTTGCCCTTGTGGACGCAGTGGCCGGCCGTCCACACCATGTTGGACTTGCCGGGGTGCGCCGGGTCCTGCACGACCGTGGCCGAGCAGACCATCGAGCCCTCGGGGCCGTCGAAGAAGACCTTCCCGGACTCCGCGGCGTTGCTGTGGTACTTCGCCGTCACGGCCCTCGCCCGCACCAGGACCGGCGTCGGGTCGGTCACGCCCTCGTCACCCGAGATGTCCTCCTCCTCGACCGGCTTGTCGGGGCGCTCGGCGTCCCGCATCCGGTCCGGGTCCCAGAGGTCCTCGATGATCGGGTTGACGAAGTCCTTGGCCTCACGCAGCCACTTGTCGCGGTCCCAGTTCCTCCACTCGCCGTCCCGCCACTTGTCGACGTCGATCCCGTGCTCCTTCAGGCGATCCTTCAGGTCCTCCGGAATCTTGATCTTGTCGACCGGGTTCTGGGCGGTCGCGGAAGCGCTGGGCTTGTCTCCCGCGTTCTCCTCGCTCGGTCCGCAGGCCGTAACGGTGAGCGTCAGCGCCGCGACGGCGGAAGCCGCCGTCAGCAGCGGACGAATCGATCGCATCTCGTGATCCCCCTGGGACTACGTCAACTTGTGCATGGACAGCGGCCGCGCCCGTGCGGGCGGCGGCCGACGGCCCCCACTATGCCGGTGCCGGAGGGGACGGTACGCGGCCGGTCGGCGGTTCCGGCCATCGTTCCGTCGTTGCCGTGCCGTGATCCGGGACACGCCAAGTTCTTGCCTCCGGCCCGTGATCCTGGGCAGTTCGCGTCGTTGGTACGTACGGGGGACACAACGGTGGCGCTCAGGGCGGCCCTTGCGGCGGCTCCACGACGTCCCGATGTGCAACGCAACTGTTACAGCGGGAGGACACCGAGCCGTGGCCGTGACCGAATCAGCTCCGGCCGCCCCACCGGCCGCGCGGACGCAGACCCGGACGCCCGACGGGCCCGTCACCGGACCGCCCGACGAGGCCGCCACAGGGACGCCCAACCCGACGATCCGGGACACCCCGAACCGAGGACCTTCGGACCGAGGGCCTTCGGACCGGGCGGCTCCGGCTCAGGGGGTCCCGGACCGATCGGCTTCCGCCCAGGGATCCCCGGACCAGGGTGGTGGTGGCGGGTACGAAGGCATCCTGCGCCGCCAGTCCCTGCGGGAGTCCGCCGCCCGCACCTATGCCCGCTCCCTTCCCATCGTCCCCGTGCGGGCGCGAGGGCTGACCATCGAGGGCGCCGACGGCCGTCGCTACCTGGACTGCCTGTCGGGCGCCGGGACACTCGCCCTCGGCCACAACCACCCCGTGGTCCTGGAAGCCGTCAAGAAGGTCCTCGACTCCGGGGCCCCGCTCCATGTCCTCGACCTCGCCACCCCCGTCAAGGACGCCTTCACCTCCGAACTGTTCGCCACCCTGCCGGGTGAACTCGCCGACAACGCCCGCATCCAGTTCTGCGGACCGGCCGGAACGGACGCCGTGGAGGCGGCCCTCAAGCTGGTCCGCACCGCCACCGGCCGCAGCGGCCTCCTCGCCTTCACCGGCGCCTACCACGGCATGACGTCCGGAGCCCTCGACGCCTCGGGCGGAGCGACCGACGTCCGCGTCACCCGGCTGCCGTACCCGCACTCGTACCGCTGCCCGTACGGCGTCGGCGGCGCCCGCGGCGCCCAGCTCGCCGCCCGCTGGACCGAGAGCCTCCTCGACGACCCCAAGAGCGGCGTCACCACCCCCGCCGGAATGATCCTCGAAGCCGTCCAGGGCGAGGGTGGGGTCATCCCCGCGCCCGACGACTGGATGCGCCGGATGCGCCGCATCACCGCCGACCGCTCCATCCCGCTCGTCGTCGACGAGGTGCAGACCGGCGTCGGCCGCACCGGCGCCTTCTGGGCCGTCGAGCACAGCGGCGTCGTGCCCGACGTGATGGTCCTCTCCAAGGCCATCGGCGGCTCCCTTCCCCTCGCCGTCATCGTCTACAGGTCCGAGCTCGACGCCTGGGAACCCGGCGCCCACGCGGGCACCTTCCGCGGCAACCAGCTCGCCATGGCCGCCGGCACGGCCACCCTCGCGTACGTCCGCGAGAACGGACTCGCCGAGCGGGCCGGCATCCTCGGCGCCCGCATCCTCGGCCAACTCCGGGGCCTCGCCGCAGCCCACCCCTGCGTCGGCGACGTCCGCGGCCGGGGCCTCATGATCGGCGTCGAACTCGTCGACCCCGACGCGGCGGGACCGGACGACCCCGTACCGCCCGCCGCCCCCGCCCTGGCCCTCGCCGTCCAGCAGGAGTGCCTGACCCGCGGACTCATCGTCGAACTCGGCGGCCGGCACTCCGCCGTGGTCCGGCTCCTGCCCCCGCTCACGATCACCGACGAGCAGGCCGCCGCTGTCCTGGACCGCTTCGCCGACGCTCTCGCCGCGGCCGAACGGGCCCACATCCCCCAGCGGCCCGCCGCCCGCAGGACCACGGCCCCCCGGACCGCCCCCGGGCCGTCCCACTGACCCGGGCCGCCCCCGGCCCCGCCCCCCCAAGGAAGCCCCCGTGAACGCCACGCCCCCCTCCCCGGCGCCCGAGACCGAGGCCCCCCTCGCCGTCGAGCAACTCACCTCCCAGGCCCTCGCCTCCACGGCACTGGATGCCTCCCTACTGACAGCCGAGTCCCTCGCCACCGAGGGACTCACCCCCATGGATCCCCCCTCCCACCTCCTCGCCTCCGCCCCCCTCACCACCACCGAACCCGACTCCACGGCCCCCGGCTCTACGGCCCCCGGCACCACGGGCCCCGGCTCTACGGCCCTCGGCTCCCCGGCCCTCGGCTCCCCGGGCCCCGGCACCACGGCCCTCGGCACCACGGCCCCCGGCACCACGGAGCCCGCTGTCGTGGAGCCTGCCGCCGCCGCCCGCCCCGCCGATGCCACGGTCCCGCGCCAGCACATCGGCCCGTACGACCCCCGACCGCACCGCACGGCCGCGGGAACCGACACGCTGAGCGAGCCGCACCAGCACCCCCACCCGCACCGCCCGGCCAACGCCACCGCCCCGCAGTGCGACCCGGACCCGGACCCGCACCGCACGGCCGCCGGCGCCGACCCCCTGGACGACCCGGATCCGCAGCGCGCCGCCGACGCGGCCGCCGTCGAGAACCTCCTCCGCTGCTGGGTCCGCGAGAAGAACCTGCCGACCCCCGGCTCCACCACCCTGCGCATCCCCCTCGACGCCAGCGGCACCGCCCTCCTCGTCCCCGTCCGCTACTGGTCGCCCACCGGCTGGCACCGCTTCGGCGCCCCCGCCCTCGAAGGCCTCCCGGTCACGGCCCCCACCGTCGACGCCGTGACCGTGGCCGCCTTGCTCAGCCGGGAGACCGGCCGCCCCGAGGGCACCGAACTCGTCGGCAGGGTCGCCGACTCGGCCCGCCGCACCGCCGACTTCCTCACCGAGCGCCGCCGCTCGCCCCAGCCGCACCCGGACGCCGACCTCTTCCTCGCCGCCGAGCAGTCCCTGCTGCTCGGCCACCCCCTCCACCCCACGCCCAAGAGCCGCGAAGGCCTCTCCGACGCCGAGGCCCGGCTCTACTCACCCGAACTGCACGGCTCCTTCCCCCTCCACTGGCTCGCCGTCGACTCCTCCCTCCTGGCCTCCGACTCCGGCTGGACCGAACAGGGCCGCCCCGTCAGCGCCGAGCAACTCGCCATCGGCCTCGCCGAAGGGCTCGCGCTCCCCGCCGGAACCGCGCCCCTGCCCGTCCACCCCTGGCAGGCCCGAGAGCTGCTGCACCGCACCGACATCCGCGCCCTCATCGACGCCGGCCTCCTCCACGACCTCGGTCTCCACGGCAACCCGTGGCACCCCACCTCCTCCGTCCGTACCGTGCACCGCCCCGGCGCCCGGGCCATGCTCAAGCTCTCCCTCGGCCTGCGCATCACCAACTCGCGCCGCGAGAACCTTCGCAAGGAGCTCCACCGCGGCGTCGAGGTCCACCGGCTGCTCCGTACCGGCCTCGTCGACGAATGGCAGGCCGCCCACCCGGGCTTCGACATCGTCCGCGACCCCGCGTGGCTCGCCGTCGACACCCCGGACGGCGCCCCCGTCCCCGGCCTCGACCTCATGA
Organism: Streptomyces sp. CB02980; assembly: GCF_014451325.2. GTDB lineage: Bacteria > Actinomycetota > Actinomycetes > Streptomycetales > Streptomycetaceae > Streptomyces. The sequence continues at coordinate 100,032 of NZ_JACSCH020000020.1, forward strand.
TTCGCCACAACCCGTTCGGGCCCGGCGACGACGCCGTCTGCATCGCCTCCCTCACCGCCCCCCGGCCCTGGCCGGGAACCGACACCATGCGCTCCCGCCTCGCCGACGTCATCGGCCGCCTCGCCGCCCGTACCGGCCGTCCCACCACGGCCGTCGCCGCCGAGTGGTTCCTCCGCTACCTCGACCAGGTCGTTCGCCCGGTCCTCTGGCTCGACGGACACGCCGGCATCGCCCTGGAGGCCCACCAGCAGAACACCCTGGTGCTCCTCGACCCCGACGGCTGGCCGGTCGGCGGGCGCTACCGCGACAATCAGGGCTACTACTTCCGCGAGTCCCACCGGAGCGAGCTGGAGAACCGCCTGCCCGGCATCGGCGCCGCAAGCGACACCTTCGTCTCCGACCAGGTCACCGACGAGCGCTTCGCCTACTACCTGGGCATCAACAACGTCCTCGGCCTGATCGGCGCCTTCGGCGCCCAGCACCTCGCCGACGAGCGCGTCCTGCTCGCGGCCTTCCGCAGCTTCCTCACCTCCGCCACCAGCCTCGGCTCACCCCTGCCGCACCGCCTCCTGGAAGCCGCGACCCTCCGCAGCAAGGCCAACCTCCTCACCCGCCTGCACGGCATGGACGAACTCGTCGGCCCCGTCGACACCCAGTCCGTCTATGTCACCGTCACCAACCCCCTCCGCGCCTGAGCCCGCCTTCGGAGAATCCACGCCCCCACCGCACCGCCGAGAGGAGAGCGACACCGTGTCACCCACCCGCCCACCGGCAGACCCGCCCGGTGACGACACCCTCGACCTGAGGCTCGACGAACTCGTCACCCTCCTCGAAGGCGGTCACATCGACGCCGAACTCCTCGACGGCGACCTGTTGGACTCCGTCGCCACCTGGAAACCGGCCCACACGTCCGCCGGCGTCTTCCAGCTCGTCCCCGTGCGGCTCGACCGAGACCTGCCGCTCGTCGCCCGATGGATGAACGACCCCGCCGTCGCGGCCTTCTGGGAGCTCGCGGGACCCGAGACCGTGACCGCCGAGCACATCCGTACCCAACTCGAGGGCGACGGCCGCAGCGTCCCGTGCCTCGGAGTGCTCGACGCCACGCCCATGAGCTACTTCGAGATCTACCGCGCCGACCTCGACCCCCTCGCCCGCCACTACCCGGCGCGCCCCCACGACACCGGTATCCATCTGCTGATCGGAGGCGTCACCGACCGGGGCCGCGGCGTCGGCAGCACACTGTTGCGCGCCGTCGCCGATCTCGTCCTCGACCACCGTCCCCGCTGTACCCGCGTCGTCGCCGAACCCGACATCCGTAACACCCCCTCCGTCTCTGCCTTCCTCAGCGGCGGCTTCCGCTTTGCGGCGGAAGCCGACCTCCCTGACAAGCGAGCGGCGCTCATGATGCGTGACCGCGCCCTCCGTCACGTTCTGTGAACAACCCTCTGTCTTCTATACACCGCTCGCCCCACAGCGGTTCCCACTCCGAGGAGTCCTCGTGTCGATGTCCCCTGCACCCCACGACTCCGCACAGCCCACCCACTCCGCCACAGCTCCCGCCCCTTCCTCCAGGGCCGAACCGACGCCGGCATCCGCACTGCCCGCGCCCCCTGAACTGCTCGCGCCGCCCGAGCTGAACGCCGCCGCCTGGACCAGGGCCTCCTCCCGGCTCCTCGCCAAGGCCCTCGCCGAGTTCGCCTACGAGGAGATCGTCCAACCCGCACCGGTGGCGGACCGACCGGACCTCCACACCCTGCGGCTCGACGACGGCACCACCCTCACCTTCCGTGCCCGCCGAGGTGCCTACGGCAGCTGGTACGTCGCCGCCGACTCGATCACCCACGACGGCCGGCCCATGACCGACGCCCTCGACTTCCTGGTCCGCGCCCGCCGCCTCCTCCAGCTCGACGGCGCCACCCTCGGCCATCTCATCCGCGAACTCTCCGCCACCCTCGCCGCCGACGCCCGCCTCGACCACACCGCCCTCTCCGCCGCCCGGCTCGCCGACCTCTCGTACGCCGAGCTCGAAGGGCACCAGACCGGCCACCCCTGGCTCGTCCTCAACAAGGGCCGCATCGGTTTCTCCGCCACCGACGCCGCCCATTGGGCACCCGAGGCCCGCCGCGCCACCCGGCTGCCGTGGATCGCCGTCAGCAACCGCCTCGCCGCCTACCGCGGTGTGTCCGGGCTCGGCACCCCCGACCGTCTCTACGCCCAGGAGCTCGACCCCGAGGTCCACACCGCGTTCCGCGCCGAACTGACCGCCCGCGGCTACGAGCCCGACGGCTACCTCCTGCTGCCCGTCCACCCCTGGCAGTGGGACGAGATCCTGCTTCCGCTCTACGCCCCGGCCATCGCCGCCGGGACCGTCGTCCCGCTCTCCGCGGACGGCGACCTCCGGCTGCCGCAGCAGTCGGTCCGTACCTTCCTCAACACCAGCCGCCCCGACCGGCACACCGTCAAACTCCCGCTGTCCGTGCTCAACACCCTTGTCTGGCGCGGCCTGCCCACCGAACGCACCCTCGCCGCCCCGGCCGTCACCGCCTGGGTCCACGGCCTCCGCGACGCCGACCCGTTCCTGCGGGACGAGTGCGGGGTGATCCTCCTCGGCGAGGTCGCCTCCGTCACCGTCGAGCACCCCCTGTACGACCGGCTGCCCGAAGTCCCGTACCAGTACAAGGAACTCCTCGGCGCGATCTGGCGCGAACCGCTGCGGCTGCCCCCGGGGGAGCGAGCCCGCACCCTTGCCTCCCTGCTCCATACGGACCCCCATGGGCGGGCCTTCGTCGCCGAACTCGTCGAGCGCTCCGGACTCGCTCCGGCCGTCTGGCTCCAGCATCTCTTCGCCGCGCTGCTGCCTCCGCTGCTGCACTTCCTCTACCGCTACGGCACGGTCTTCTCCCCGCACGGCGAGAACGCCATCGTCGTCTTCGACGGAGAGGACGTCCCCGTACGCCTGGCGATCAAGGACTTCGTCGACGACGTGAACATCAGTGCCCGGCCGCTTCCCGAGCACGACACCCTGCCGGACGACGTGCGCGCCGTCCTCCTGACCGAGGAGCCCGACTTCCTCGTCCAGTTCATCCATTCGGGGCTCTTCGTCGGTGTCTTCCGCTATCTGGCACCGCTCTGCGACGAACAACTCGGTGTGCCGGAGGAGGACTTCTGGTCTCTCGTCCGCACGGAGATCCTTCGTCACCAGGCGCGCTTCCCCGAGCTGAAGGAACGGTTCGAGCTCTTCGACCTCCTCACCCCCCGGATCGAGCGGCTCTGCCTCAACCGCAACCGTCTGCACCTGGACGGCTACCGGGACCGCCCCGAGCGGCCCCACGCGGCCGTCCACGGGACCGTGCCCAACCCGCTCGCGTGACACGCGCGCGTGCCTTGGCTGTCAGTGGCGCCCCGTAGGCTGGAAGGGCTATGACGAAGCCATCCCTCCCCGACCTCCTCCACGCCGCCGTCACCGCCGTCGGCGGCACGGAGCGGCCCGGCCAGGTCACCATGGCCGAGGCCGTGGCCGAGGCCATCGACGACAATTCCCACCTCCTCGTCCAGGCCGGCACCGGCACGGGCAAGTCGCTCGGCTACCTGGTGCCGGCGCTGGCCCAGGGCGAGCGGGTGGTGGTGGCCACGGCCACCCTGGCGCTCCAGCGCCAGCTCGTCGAGCGTGACCTCCCGCGCACGGTCGATGCGCTGCATCCGCAGCTGCGCCGCCGCCCCCAGTTCGCCATGCTCAAGGGCCGGTCGAACTACCTCTGTCTGCACCGGCTCCACGAAGGGGTCCCGCAGGACGAGGAGGACGGCCTCTTCGACCCCTTCGAGGCGGCCGCGCCCAGCAGCAAGCTGGGCCAGGACCTGATGCGGCTCCGGGACTGGTCGGACGAGACGGAGACCGGCGACCGGGACGACCTGACGCCCGGTGTCTCGGACAAGGCATGGGCCCAGGTCTCGGTCTCCTCCCGGGAGTGCCTCGGCGCGAGCAAGTGCGCGTACGGTCCCGAGTGCTTCGCCGAGTCCGCCCGTGAGCGGGCCAAGCTCGCCGACGTCGTCGTCACCAACCACGCCCTCCTCGCGATCGACGCCATCGAGGGTGCACCGGTGCTCCCGCAGCATGAGGTGCTGATCGTCGACGAGGCCCACGAGCTGGTCTCGCGGGTCACCGGGGTCGCCACCGGCGAGCTCACCCCCGGCCAGGTCAACCGTGCCGTGCGCCGGTCCGCGAAGCTGGTCGACGAGAAGGTCGCCGACCAGCTGCAGACCGCCGCCGAGGGCTTCGAGCGGGTCATGGAGCTGGCCCTGCCGGGGCGGCTGGAGGAGATCCCGGAGGACCTCGCGTACGCGCTGATGGCGCTGCGTGACGCCGCCCGCGCGGTGATCACGGCCCTGGGCTCCACCCGGGATCGGTCGGTGCAGGACGAGGACGCGGTGCGCAAGCAGGCCATGGCCTCGGTGGAGACCGTCCACGGTGTGGCGGAGCGGATCACGCAGGGTTCGGAGTACGACGTCGTCTGGTACGAGCGGCACGACCGTTTCGGAGCCTCGGTGCGGGTCGCGCCGCTCACCGTCTCGGGTCTGCTGCGGGAGAAGCTGTTCACGGAGCGGTCCGTGGTCCTTGCCTCGGCGACGCTCAAGCTGGGCGGCGACTTCAACGGCGTCGGTGCCTCGCTGGGTCTCGCTCCGGAGGGCACCACGGGTGACGACCTGCCCGTCTGGAAGGGGATCGACGTCGGCTCCCCGTTCGACTACCCCAAGCAGGGCATTCTCTACGTCGCCAAGCACCTCTCCCGCCCCGCGCGGGACGGGGACCGGGGCGACATGCTCGACGAGCTGACCGAGCTGATGCAGGCGGCCGGCGGGCGGACCCTCGGTCTGTTCTCCTCGATGCGTGCGGCGCAGCAGGCGGCGGAGGAGCTGCGGATCCGGGTTCCGGAGCTGCCGATCCTGCTCCAGGGTGAGGACACGCTTGGCGAGCTGATCAAGAACTTCGCGGCCGACCCGAAGACCTGTCTCTTCGGCACGCTGTCGCTCTGGCAGGGCGTGGACGTCCCGGGGGCCAGCTGCCAGCTGGTCGTCATGGACAAGATCCCGTTCCCGCGTCCGGACGATCCGCTGATGAGCGCCCGGCAGAAGGCCGTCGAGGAGGCCGGGGGCAATGGCTTCATGGCGGTCGCGGCGACCCACGCGGCCCTGCTCATGGCGCAGGGTGCCGGTCGGCTCGTACGGGCCACGGGCGATCGCGGCGTCGTGGCGGTTCTCGACCCCAGACTGGCGACGGCCCGGTACGGCAGCTATCTGAAGGCCTCGCTGCCCGACTTCTGGTACACGACCGACCGTAACCAGGTACGGAAGTCGCTGGCGGCCATCGATGCCGTGTCGAAGGCGGCGGAGGCCTGAGGCTCCACCCTGCCGAGCTCCGGCGCACCGGGGCTCGGCAGGACACGGCAGGGCCCCGGGACCGGCGCAGTGGGTCCCGGGGCCCGGTCAGAGCCGGCGAGGTGAGTCAGACCCGCCGCAGCACCGCCACGACCTTTCCGAGGATGGTCGCCTCGTCGCCGGGGATCGGCTGGTACGCCGCGTTGTGCGGGAGCAGCCAGACGTGACCGTCTTCGCGCTTGAAGCGCTTGACCGTGGCCTCGCCGTCCAGCATGGCCGCGACGATGTCGCCGTTCTCCGCGACGGGCTGACGGCGAACGGTGACCCAGTCGCCGTCACAGATGGCGGCCTCGATCATCGAGTCGCCGACGACCTTGAGGACGAACAGCTCACCGTCACCGACAAGCTGCCGGGGGAGAGGGAAGACGTCCTCGACGGACTCCTCGGCGAGGATCGGGCCGCCGGCCGCGATCCGGCCTACCAGGGGCACGTACGACGCGGCGGGCTTGCCCGTGGTGTCCGTCGGCTGGGTGCTCGGCTGGTCGGAGCCGCGCACCTCGTACGCCCGGGGGCGGTGCGGGTCCCGGCGGAGGAAGCCCTTGCGCTCCAGCGCCATGAGCTGGTGCGCCACCGAGGATGTGCTGGACAGGCCGACGGCCTGCCCGATCTCGCGCATCGACGGCGGGTAGCCGCGCCGCTGGACCGAGTCGCGGATGACTTCGATGACCCTGCGCTGCCGGTCGGTGAGACCGGAGCTGTCGGCTCGGATGCCTGGAGGTCGCCCGGGAAGGGCGCGGGCAGGTCGCCCGGGCTCCTCACCGTTCATGCTTGTGTCATTCATGGCGTGCACCGGCTCGAGTCGGCCCTGGGAGCGGTCCTGGGCGGTGATGGTGGCACTGTCTGCGGTGGTGGTCACGTCGTCGGCCCCTCTCGAATGGTCTCCCTGGCTGGCACAACGGTAGTGGCTTTCGAAAGGTTGCGCCAAACACACGTTCGAGTGAAAATTCGCAGATTGCCTTACGCGTGTACGCATGCAGGTGTATGAGCACTCTCGCGCCTCCGCCCCAATTCGGACGTCACGGTAGCCTTCGCCGCTGGGTCGCGCGCGGTGCACCCTCTCAGTGTCGCACCCGGAGGGGTCGAATCGCGGGAGCGGACGCGTCGCGACACGCGGTACGCCCGGAATCGCCGCCAACCCAAGATCTAGTGGTTGGATGGCATCGGCCACCCAGGGGTAGTGGTCCCCGGTCTGCCGGGGGTGCCCACATCGCCTATGCTGGTGGTCGCTTCGCAGGGCCTTGACGGTCGGGCGAGGTTCACCAGTCGTGCCGTGAGGGAGGGTCGGAACCAATGCACTGCCCCTTCTGCAGGCACCCCGACAGCCGTGTCGTCGACAGTCGCACCACCGACGACGGGACGTCGATCCGGCGTCGTCGCCAGTGCCCCGACTGCTCCCGTCGTTTCACGACGGTGGAGACGTGCTCGCTCATGGTGGTGAAGCGGTCCGGTGTCACCGAGCCCTTCAGTCGTACCAAGGTCATCTCCGGCGTACGCAAGGCGTGCCAGGGGCGACCGGTCACCGAGGACGCCCTCGCCAAGCTCGGCCAGCGGGTCGAGGAGGCGGTGCGCGCCACCGGCAGCGCCGAGCTGACCACCCACGACGTGGGTCTGGCCATTCTCGGCCCGTTGCAGGAGCTCGACCTCGTCGCGTACCTGCGCTTCGCGTCCGTGTACAAGGCTTTCGACAGCCTCGAAGACTTCGAGGCCGCCATCGCGGAACTCCGCGTGCGGCCTCCCGCTGAGAACCGCGGGACCGGTGCGACCCCTGAGGTCCCCGTTCCCGCCACCGCCGCCGACTGACCGGCGGTCCGGGTCCCGTGCCCGGCGCCGGCCGCCGAGCGGCCTGGCAGACGTGCCCCGAGCGACCCCCGTGGCGTTCGTGGCAGCAGTACAGAACGACGTACAGAAGACGGTGCCCTGGGACTATCTGGGCGCCGAAGTGTGTTTTGCCCGTATATGGGAGGCGGCATGACAGAGACGGCGAGCGGTCCGGCACGTGGTTCTCGTTCCAAGGGAGCGAAGGCGACGAGCAAGGGCCTGCGTATCGAGCGCATCCACACCACCCCCGGCGTGCATCCGTACGACGAGGTGGCGTGGGAGCGCCGTGACGTCGTCATGACCAACTGGCGCGACGGCTCGATCAACTTCGAGCAGCGTGGCGTCGAGTTCCCCGACTTCTGGTCGGTGAACGCGGTCAACATCGTCACCAGCAAGTACTTCCGCGGGGCCGTCGGCACCCCGCAGCGCGAGACCGGTCTCAAGCAGCTCATCGACCGGATCGTGAAGACGTACACGAAGGCCGGCGAGGAGTACGGCTACTTCTCCTCGCCCGCCGACGCCGAGATCTTCGAGCACGAGCTGGCCTACGCCCTCCTGCACCAGATCTTCAGCTTCAACTCGCCGGTCTGGTTCAACGTCGGCACGCCCCAGCCCCAGCAGGTCTCCGCCTGCTTCATCCTGTCCGTCGACGACTCCATGGAGTCCATCCTCGACTGGTACAAGGAAGAGGGCATGATCTTCAAGGGCGGCTCCGGCGCCGGCCTGAACCTCTCCCGCATCCGCTCCTCCAAGGAGCTGCTCTCCTCCGGCGGCAACGCCTCCGGCCCGGTCTCGTTCATGCGTGGCGCCGACGCGTCCGCCGGAACGATCAAGTCGGGCGGCGCGACCCGCCGCGCGGCCAAGATGGTCATCCTCGACGTCGACCACCCCGACATCGAGGACTTCATCGAGACCAAGGTCAAGGAGGAGGAGAAGATCCGCGCCCTCCGTGACGCGGGCTTCGACATGGACCTGGGCGGCGACGACATCACGTCCGTCCAGTACCAGAACGCCAACAACTCCGTCCGCGTGAACGACACGTTCATGAAGGCCGTCGAGTCCGGCGGGAAGTTCGGCCTCACCTCCCGGATGACCGGCGAGGTCATCGAGGAGGTCGACGCCAAGTCGCTCTTCCGCAAGATGGCCGAGGCCGCGTGGGCCTGTGCCGACCCGGGCATCCAGTACGACGACACGATCAACCACTGGCACACCTGCCCCGAGTCCGGTCGTATCAACGGCTCGAACCCGTGCAGCGAGTACATGCACCTGGACAACACGTCCTGCAACCTCGCTTCGCTGAACCTGATGAAGTTCCTCAAGGACGACGGCAAGGGCAAGCAGTCCTTCGAGATCGAGCGCTTCGCCAAGGTCGTCGAGCTCGTCATCACCGCGATGGACATCTCCATCTGCTTCGCCGACTTCCCCACCGAGAAGATCGGCGAGAACACCCGCGCCTACCGCCAGCTCGGCATCGGCTACGCCAACCTCGGTGCCCTGCTGATGGCGACCGGCCACGCGTACGACTCCGACGGCGGCCGCGCCCTCGCCGGTGCCATCACCTCCCTGATGACCGGCACCTCGTACAAGCGCTCCGCCGAGCTCGCCGCGGTCGTCGGCGCGTACGACGGCTACGCCCGCAACGCCGAGCCGCACCAGCGCGTCATGCAGCAGCACGCCGACGAGAACACCAAGGCCGTCCGCGTGGACGACCTGGACTCGCCGATCTGGGCCGCTGCCACGGAGGCCTGGCAGGACGTGATCCGCCTCGGAGCCAAGAACGGCTTCCGCAACGCCCAGGCCTCGGTCATCGCCCCGACCGGCACCATCGGTCTCGCGATGTCCTGCGACACCACCGGCCTCGAGCCCGACCTCGCCCTGGTCAAGTTCAAGAAGCTCGTCGGCGGCGGCTCGATGCAGATCGTCAACGGCACCGTCCCGCAGGCCCTGCGCCGCCTGGGCTACCAGGAGGAGCAGATCGAGGCGATCGTCGCCCACATCGCCGAGAACGGCAATGTGATCGACGCCCCCGGTCTGAAGACCGAGCACTACGAGGTCTTCGACTGCGCCATGGGCGAGCGCTCCATCTCCGCGATGGGCCACGTCCGCATGATGGCGGCCATCCAGCCGTGGATCTCGGGCGCCCTCTCCAAGACCGTGAACCTGCCGGAGACGGCCACGGTCGAGGACGTCGAAGAGGTCTACTTCGAGGCCTGGAAGATGGGCGTCAAGGCGCTCGCCATCTACCGCGACAACTGCAAGGTCGGCCAGCCCCTCTCCGCCAAGAAGAAGGAGGAGGAGAAGGTCGAGGTCACCGCGAAGACCGAGGCGACGATCCGTGAGGCCGTCGAGAAGGTCGTCGAGTACCGCCCGGTCCGCAAGCGTCTGCCCAAGGGCCGCCCGGGGATCACCACCTCCTTCACCGTCGGTGGCGCCGAGGGTTACATGACCGCCAACTCCTACCCGGACGACGGTCTCGGCGAGGTCTTCCTCAAGATGTCCAAGCAGGGTTCGACGCTCGCCGGCATGATGGACGCCTTCTCCATCGCCGTCTCCGTCGGTCTGCAGTACGGCGTCCCGCTGGAGACGTACGTCTCGAAGTTCACCAACATGCGCTTCGAGCCGGCCGGCATGACGGACGACCCGGACGTGCGGATGGCGCAGTCGATCGTCGACTACATCTTCCGCCGCCTGGCGCTGGACTTCCTGCCCTTCGAGACCCGCTCCGCGCTCGGCATCCACTCGGCCGAGGAGCGTCAGCGCCACCTGGACACCGGCTCGTACGAGCAGTCCGAGGAGGACGAGGTCGACGTCGAGGCGCTGGCCCAGTCCGCGCCCCGCGCCCAGGAGCTGAAGGCCGTCGCGGCCCCGGCTCCGGTCCCGGCCCCGAAGATCGAGGTCCCGGCCCCGAAGCAGGCGCACACCTCGGCGGAGCTCGTCGAGATGCAGCTCGGCATCAGCGCCGACGCCCCGCTCTGCTTCTCCTGCGGGACGAAGATGCAGCGCGCCGGCTCCTGCTACATCTGCGAGGGCTGCGGCTCGACCAGCGGCTGCAGCTGACATCGAGTAGGTGCTTCATGAAGGGGACCGGCCTCGTGCCGGTCCCCTTTGCCGTGTCCGGGAGCGAGCGTCGGGCTTCCGGCGCGTACGGAACCCTCAGGCGCGTATGGAACCCAGCACGGTGCCGAACACCTGGGGGTCGGCGTCGAAGCCGTGGCTGATCGGGCGGTACGTCCAGCCGTCGGCGCCGTCCCGGGTGAACTCCACGACCGTCGCCGCGAGGGCGTCCGGCACGTCCGCGAAGTCGTGGACCAGCAGGTCCGTGTAGCCCTCGCGGACCCGTACGCCGGTGTTCGCCACGTCGCCGAAGGACCGCCGCCCGCCGCCCTGCTGTATGGCGACGCCCACCACCACGCGCGCGTACCGCGGTGCCAGGCGGTCGAGCTCCAGGGTCATGGCCTCGTCGTAGCCGAATCCCTGGCCCGTACGGCTGTCCCGGTGGAGCGTGATCGTGCCGTCGGGGGACCGACTGCCGAAGTGCACGAGCTGGACCGGGGCTCCGTGGGGATCGTCCGCGTCGAAGACACCGGCGACGATGTCCAGGTCGTGGGCCGGTGCGCCGATCGGGGCAGGGTCCCACCTGAGCGTCACCTCGACCCGGCCCACCCCTTTGTTGAGTCCGCTCATGGTGCTTCCCCTCTCCGCGTACGCCCCCGCGCACGCCTCGCGTCGAACCGTCCACCCGCTCAAAAGCCCTTGGTCGTGGGCCGATTACTCATGGTGTCATGGGGCTACGACAGTGGACCCGGGGGTTGAGGGGGAGAACGGTTTGTGGAGTGGTGAGGAGCTGGATCTCGATGCATATCTGGCTCGAATCGGATACGAGGCCGAACGGGACGGGGAACTCACCCCCGATCTGCGGACACTGACGGCCCTTCATCGGGCGCACGTCCGAGCGGTTCCCTTCGAGAACCTCGACGTCGCCCTGGGGCGACCTGTTCCGCTGGATCTGAAGAGCCTTCAGGCCAAGCTCGTCGAGCGACGCCGTGGAGGCTACTGCTACGAGCAGAACTCCCTGTTCGCCGCGGTGCTCGAACGGATCGGCTTCACGGTGACCGGGCGTGGGGCGCGGAACCGTTCGCGGGGCGCGGCGCTGCCGCCCGTCACGCACGCGCTTCTCGTCGTCGTGATCGAGGGCGAACAATGGCTCGCCGACGTGGGGTTCGGCTGGCAGGGGCCGCTGGAGCCGGTGCCCCTGCGGGACGGGGCGCGCGTCGAGCAGAGCGGCTGGACGTTCGGGATGGTCGTGGAGGACGAGGGCATCCATGTGCTGCGGTCCCTGCGCCCGCAGGGGTGGACCGATCTGTACGCCTTCTCCCCGCAGACCCTCTACCCGGCTGACTTCACCGTCATGAACCACTACAGCTCCAGCCACCCGCAGTCGCGCTTCCTCGGCCAGGTCGTGGCCCAGTGGCCGGGGGCGGACGAACGCAGGGCGCTGGTGCGCGACACGCTGTCGACGGTACGGACGGACGGTGTCGTCGAGGAACGTGCCGTACCCGTGCACGAGTTGATCGCGACACTGGAGAGCCGTTTCGGGATCGAACTGGACGACGAGGAGCGCGCGGGACTCGAGCGCATGCACCCGGCGGGACCCTGACGGGGTCTGCCGGGGCGGTCTCCGGGCCCGTACGATGGCGCGGTGCTGGTCAAGTGGATTCGCTGCACCGTGATGGACCGTCGAGGGTTCGAGCGGGGACAGCGGAAATGGGCGGGGCTGCTCGGTGAGCCGGGATTCCGGGGACAGGGCGGCGGGTGGAGCCGGGCTCGGCCGGACGTCGCCCATGTCTTCGGCTTCTGGGAGAGCCGGGCCTTCTACGACTCGTTCATGGCGCGTTCGCACGATCGCCTGGCGGCCGCGCAGATGGGCACGTACAAAGACATCCAGGTCAAGCTGTTCGACCACCGCTTCGACGTGAAGACGGGGTTCGAGCCGAAGTTCTCCGACGCCGACGTGGCGAGGGTGGCGCACTGCCGTGTCCATGAGGACCGTGCCGAGCACTTCGCGCTGATGCAGGAGAAGGTGTGGAACCCGGCGATGGCCGGGTCCCCCGGCATGCTGCGGGGCCTGTTCGGCGAGGCGCCCGGCAGCGAGTTCCTGGTGCTGTCGCTGTGGCAGTCCGCTGCGGAGCACGGGAAGTACCGGGTGGAGCGGATCGAGCGGCTCGGACTCCGGGCCAGGACCGCGGCCGATGTGGCGGCACTGGCCGGGGACGTGGTGCAGCTCGAGCCGGCCTGGACGGTCTGACCGGGCTGGGTCGGCTGTTCGAGCGGTGTGAGTGGACCCGGGTCGGCTGTTCGAGTGGTCTGAGTGGACCCGGGTCGGCTGTGCGCATGGCCTGAGAGGTCCTGTGAGGGCTGGTGAGTCGAGGCTGAGCAATGGCTACGCCGGGACGTACGCGCCCGCTTCGACCCCCGCCAGAACCGCGCGCGCAGCCTGGTCCGCGAGCGTGCCGTCGATCGGTTCGCGGGTGATGAAGAGCCGCAGGAACAGGGGTGCGGAGACCGCCTGGACGACCGCGCCCGCGTCGGTGCCGCGCGGTGCCTCGCCGCGGGCGACGGCCCGGGTGACGACGACCTCGCAGCGCCGGAAACGCTCGGTGTAGAAGGTGTGCAGGGCCTCCGCTGCCCGCGGGGACTGGAACGCGGCGCCGATGAACGCGGTGGGGGCCGCGCCTGTGGCGGGATCACCGAAGGCGTCGACGACCTGGTGCGCGAGTGCTCGCAGATCTCCGGAGAGGGTCCCGGTGTCCGGTGGCGTCCAGGAGTCCTCGTTCGCCAGGTCGAGCGCGTCGGCGAGGAGGCCCTCGACGCTGCCCCAGCGGCGGTAGAGCGTCGTCTTGTGGACGCCCGAGTGCTCCGCGACGTATTCCACGGTCAGGGCGGGGTAGCCGTGCTCGGACAGGCCGGTCAGGACGGCGTCGCGGACGGCCGCCCGGGTGCGTGCGGTGCGGCCGCCGGGGCGCGTCCTGCCTGGCGCCGGGGTCGGGTGCTCCTCGATCGAGTCATTCAATTGCTACTCCCGTTGCGTTAGTGGATCGAGTCTGCCACACTCGCCTTAACGCGACCGATGTTGCGTTTGACGGCCTACTTCTGGAGGCGCCCTTGCCCACTCAGATCTCACTGCACGACGTCGTCGTGTCCCGTGGCGAACGACTGCTCCTCGATCAGGTCTCGCTCTCCGTGCGCCCCGGGGAGCGGATCGGGATCGTGGGGGAGAACGGCGCGGGGAAGTCGACTCTGCTGCGTCTCCTCGCAGGGGCGGAGCAGCCCGACGAGGGCAGTGTCGTCACCGTCGCCGACGGCGGTCTGCGGATGCTCGCCCAGACGCCCGAGCTGCCTCCCGGCGCCACTGTCGGTGACGCGATCGACGCCGCGCTCGCCGAGCTCCGCGCCATGGAGCGGCGGCTGCGCGCACTCGAAACCCGACTCGACACGGCGGACGAGGCGGAGCTCGACGCGTACGGCGAGCTCCTCACCACCTACGAACTGCGGGGCGGATACGAGGCGGACGCCCGGGTCGACAAGGCTCTTTACGGACTCGGCCTCGCCGGCACCGGTCGGGAGCGGATACTCGGCAGCCTCTCCGGCGGAGAGCTGGCCCGGCTCGGTATCGCCTGCGCGGTCGCGGCCGGACCGGAAGTGCTCCTGCTCGACGAACCCACCAACCACCTCGACGCGCAGGCGCTCGACTGGCTGGAGGGCGCCCTTCTCGCGCACCGCGGGACCGTCGTGGCTGTCTCCCACGACCGGACCTTCCTGGAGCGCGTCGCCACCGCGATCGTCGAGGTGGACGCCGACCGGCGTGCGCTCGTGCGGTACGGAGACGGATACGCCGGCTACCGCGCGGCACGAGCGGCCGCGCGGCAGCGTTGGGAGGAGGCCTACGAGGAGTGGTGCGAGGAGACGGCGCGGCTGGAGGCGTACGCCGCGACCACGGCGCACGGGGTCGCACCCGGGAGGGAGATGAAGGACAACAACAAAATGGCCTTCGACCGGGCGGCGGGCCGTGTCCAGGCCTCGGTCTCGGGGCGCGTCCGCAACGCCCGGGAGCGACTGAGACGACTCCGCGAGGAGCCCGTGCCCCAGCCGCCTCCGCCCCTCTCCTTCTCCGCCCGGCCCTTGGCGGGCGGAGCCGAGGGAGCGCTCGTCACCCTGACCGGAGTGCGGGTCGCGGACCGTCTCTCCGTGGAGACGCTCACCGTCCGGGCGGGGGAGCGGCTGCTCGTCCATGGCGGCAACGGTGCGGGGAAGTCCACGCTGCTGCGGCTCATGGCAGGGACGGTCGGCCCCGACGCCGGGGACGTCCGGCGCGCCGGACGGATCGGGTACCTGGCCCAGGACGTCACGGTCCGGCGCCCGGAGGAGCGGCTGCTGGCCTGTTTCGGACGCGGGCTCGCCCTCGCCGAGGACGAGCGGGCCGAACTGCTCCTGTCGTACGGACTGTTCCGCCCGGCCGACCTGAGTGTGCCGGTCGGCGGTCTCTCCGCGGGCCAGCTCCGCCGACTCGCGCTCGCCCGGCTGCTGGCCAGGCCCGCCGACCTCCTCCTGCTCGACGAGCCGGGCAATCACCTGGCCCTGGGGCTCGTGGAGGAGCTGGAAGCCGCGCTGGAGCAGTGGCCCGGGGCCCTTGTGGTGGTCTCGCACGACCGTGCGCTGCGCCGCCGTTTCACCGGGCACATACGCCGGATGGACTCCGGACGCCTCCTCGGTTGAGCCCGTCCAGTACCGGCGATCTAGGGTCGGGGTATGGCACGACCGCGGCGCATCGTTCTCGTACGGCACGGAGAGTCCGAGGGCAATGTCGATGACACGGTGTACGAACGGGAGCCCGACCACGCCCTGCGGCTCACGGAGACCGGGTGGCGACAGGCGGAGGAGACGGGGGAGCGGCTGCGGGACCTCTTCGGGGACGAGGCGGTGAGCGTCTATGTCTCGCCGTACCGCCGCACCCACGAGACCCTCCGTGCCTTCCGGCTGCCACCGGAGCAGGTCAGGGTGCGGGAGGAGCCCCGGCTGCGGGAGCAGGACTGGGGCAACTGGCAGGAGCGGGAGGACGTACGACTGCAGAAGGCCTATCGGGACGCGTACGGGCACTTCTTCTACCGCTTCGCCCAGGGCGAGTCGGGGGCGGACGTGTACGACAGGGTCGGGGCGTTCCTGGAGAGCCTCTACCGCAGCTTCGAGGCGCCCGACCATCCGCCCAACGTCCTGATCGTCACCCACGGGCTGACCATGCGGCTGTTCTGCATGCGCTGGTTCCACTGGACGGTCGCGGACTTCGAGTCGCTGTCGAACCCCGGCAACGCCGAGACCCGCATGCTCCTGCTCGATGCGGACGGCCGGTACCGACTGGACAGGCCGTTCGAACGCTGGCGTACCCCGGAACCGTACGGCCCTACCGGATAGAGTGGCAGACCGATGACCGCTGACTCCTCATTCGACCGGCGCTTCGACCGCGCCCTGGCCAGCCTGCGCGGGCTGTCCGTGGGAGACGCCCTGGGCTCCCAGTTCTTCGTACCCGCCAACTATCCCCTGCTGAAGCGGCGCGAGCTGCCCGACGGCCCCTGGCAGTGGACCGACGACACCGAGATGGCCTGCTCCGTCCTGGCCGTCCTCGCCCGCCACGAACGGATCGACCAGGACGCCCTGGCCATGTCCTTCGCTCAGCACCACGACTTCGACCGGGGCTACGGCCCCGCGGTCAACCGCATGCTCCGGCTCATCCGGGAGGGGGGCGACTGGCGGGAGCTTGCCGCCGCGCTCTTCCAGGGGCAGGGCTCCTGGGGCAACGGCGCCGCGATGCGGATCGCGCCGCTCGGAGCCTGGTACGCGGACGACCCGGAGCAGGCGACGCACCAGGCCGAGATCTCCGCCTACACGACGCACCAGCACCGTGAGGCCGTGGTGGGTGCCATGGCCGTCGCCGCCGCGGCCGCCCTGGCCGCCGACCCGGCCGGGCCGCCCACTCCGGAGGCGCTGCTCGACGGAGTCATCGCCCTGGTGCCGCGGAGTGCGGTCGGGGCGGGCCTGCGCAGGGCCCGCGACATGCTCGACTACGGCGACGCGGGCACGGTCGCCGCGGTCCTCGGCAGCGGCCGGCGGACGAGCGCACACGACACGGTTCCGTTCGCGCTCTGGTCGGCGGCCCGTGGTCTCGGTGACTTCGAGCGGGTGTTCTGGACGACCGCCCAGGTCGGTGGCGATGTCGACACGACCTGTGCCATCGCCGGAGGCGTGGTGGCCGCGGCGGCGACCGGCGTGCCGCCGGCGGAGTGGCTGCGGCAGACCGAGGACCTGCCGGAGTGGGTTCCGGTCGAGACGGCCTGAAACAGCATGATGGCCCCTGAGCCCCGGAAGGGATTCAGGGGCCATCGGCGCCTTCTCAGGCCACTGGCCCGGCGGCCTCCGCCCGGCCGCTGAGCGCTTCCAGGTCGCTCTTGCGGACCCGGATCACCAGGACGGCCGTCACCAGCGCGATCAGCACCATCGCGACGGCGGCCGTGAACGCCGACGAGATGCCCGAGGTCAGCACCTCGTGGCCCCAGGGCGGGGGCAGCTCCTGCGTCTTCATCGCCTCGGCCTGCTGCTGGGGCGTCGAGTTCGCGAGGAAACCGGGCATCTGCTTCTCGCCCTCCTCACGGCTCGCCGTGCCGAAGATCGTGACCAGGATGGACAGGCCCAGCGAACCACCGACCTGCTGGGTGGCGTTGAGCAGGCCCGACGCGGCTCCCGCCTCGTGCTGGGCCACTCCGGAGACGGCCGTGAGCGTGAGCGTCACGAAGTTGAGGCCCATGCCGAAGCCGAACAGGATCATCGGGCCGAGGACACCGCTCGCGTAGCTGCTGTCCGAGCTGATGAACGTCAGCCAGAACAGACCCGCGCCGGTGATCGCCGCACCGCTCACCATGAACGGCTTGGGGCCGAGCACCGGCAGCAGCCGCTGGGCGAGTCCCGCGCCCGCGCCGATCGCGAAGGTCACGGGAAGGAAGGCGAGTCCGGACTGGATCGGGGTGTAGCCCAGGACGTTCTGGACCCAGAGCACGATGAAGAAGAACATGCCGAACATGGCAGCCGCCAGGCTGAGCATGATGATGTACGTGCCCGAGCGGTTACGGTCCGCGAACATCCGCAGCGGGGTGATCGGTTCCTTCGCGCGCGACTCCACGACTGCGAAGGCGACGAGAAGGATGACCGCCGAGACGAAGGAACCGATGGTCAGCGCGTCCTCCCAGCCCTTCTCGGACGCGCGGATGAACCCGTAGACCAGCGCCGCCATACCGAGTGTCGAGGTCGCGGCTCCCACGATGTCGAACCGGCCGGGGTGACGCTCGGACTCTGCGATGTAGCGCGGGGTCAGGAAGACGATCAGCAGACCGATCGGGACGTTGACGAAGAGGACCCAGCGCCAGTCCAGCCACTCCGTGAGGACGCCGCCGGCGAGCAGGCCGATGGCGCCGCCACCGGCGGACACGGCGGCGAACACGCCGAACGCCCGGTTGCGTTCCGGCCCTTCGGGGAACGTCGTGGTGATCAGCGCGAGCGAGGTGGGCGAGGCGATGGCGCCGCCGACCCCCTGCAGGGCCCGCGCGGCAAGCAGATGCCAGGGTTCCTGGGCGAAGCCGCCGAGCAGCGAGGCGAAGGTGAAGAGCAGGATGCCGGCCATGAACACCCGGCGGCGCCCCAGGATGTCTCCGGCCCGTCCGCCGAGGAGCAGCAGACCACCGAAGGTGAGCGTGTAGGCGCTGAGCACCCACGACAGATCGGTGGTCGAGAAGGAGAGCGCGTCCTGGATGTGCGGCAGGGCGATGTTCACGATGGTGGCGTCGAGGACGACCATCAGCTGGCAGGCGGCGATGACCGTCAAGGCGATACCCGGCCGTCCTCCGGCGCGAGCTGGTCCGTCCTTGGTCTGTGTGTCGACCGGAGAAGTTGTCACTATGGATCCCCCACGGAAGAATTAGTGAACGCACCCGTTCACTGTTCATCACGGTAGTGAGTCCCCCGCAGTGAACGCAACCGTTCACTGCGCACTGCCGACGACATGACACCGCCTCAACGGAGAGATCCTGATGGTTACTTCGCGCTCCACGGCCGCCGCCCGGCCGGCAGGGGTGACGCTGCGACGCCGTGGTCCCGTACTCGAACGGGCCATCCTGGAGGCCGCGCTCGAGCAGCTCGGCAGCGTCGGCTGGAACGGTCTGACGATGGAAGGTGTCGCGGTCGGCGCGCAGACGGGCAAAGCAGCGGTGTACCGGCGATGGCCTTCGAAGGAAGACCTCGTCGCTGACGCGCTCCAGGCCGGACTTCCGGCCCTCGACGAGGCCCCGGACCTGGGAAGCGTGCGCGAGGAGCTGTACGAGCTGTGCCGCCGCGTCCGGGACGTCATGTACTCCAAGCCCGGCTTCGCCCTGCGTGCCGTCCTTCACGAATGCGACGCCGAGGCCGCCGAGAGGTTCCACGGCCTGATCGTCACCGGCGTCGTCGAGCCCTCGGCCCGACTCTTCCGGGATGTGCTGCGCCGCGGAATTGCAAGGGGTGAGGTGCGTGCGGACGCGAATAACGACCTGGTGGTCGACGTCGTACCGGCGATGATGATGTATCGCTCAAAGGTGTGCGCGAGCGAATGGCCGGACCGTGAGATCGCCGATTTGATCGACCGGATCATGGTGCCGCTGCTGCGCGCCTGACCTGGGTCGGGCGGCCTCCGAGGGGTGATGCGCACGGGCCCGGGGGTGCGCTGCGACAGCCCCTCGGGCGCCCGACGGGAATCCGGGTATCGCACCCGGCACCAAGCGGCGTAACCTGTCAGGCGCCATGCCGTACGAACCACCCACCCACACCGTAGAGCGATCGCTCCGAGCCACCACCGGCGCCAAGATCGTTGCCGGCGTCGACGAGGTCGGACGCGGAGCGTGGGCCGGCCCCGTCACCGTGTGCGCCGCCGTCACCGGACTGCGCCGGGCGCCCGAAGGGCTCACCGACTCCAAACTGCTCACCCCCAAGCGCCGTACCGCGCTCGCCGCGGAGCTGGAGCACTGGGTCACGGCGTACGCGCTGGGCGACGCCTCTCCGCAGGAGATAGACGAGCTCGGCATGACCGCCGCGCTGCGGCTCGCGGCCGTCCGTGCACTCGAAGGCCTCCCCGTGCGGCCCGACGCGGTGATCCTCGATGGCAAGCACGACTACCTCGGCAGCCCCTGGCAGGTCCGTACGGTGATCAAGGGTGACCAGTCCTGCATCGCCGTTGCCGCCGCCTCCGTGATCGCCAAGGTCCGGCGGGATGCCGCGATGGCGGAGCTGGGCATCGATGGCGAGAACTACGCGGCGTACGCCTTCGGTGCCAACGCGGGCTACCCTTCGCCGGTCCACAAAGCGGCGCTCGAAGAGCTGGGGCCCACCCCGCACCACCGTCTCTCCTGGTCGTACCTGGACGCGATGCCCAGGTGGCGCCACCTCAAAAAGGTCCGCCTCTCCGCCGAGGCGGTCGCGCTGGAAAGCGGGGGCCAACTCGGCTTCGACTTCTGAACTTCCGGTCGCGGGACCCTCCTCAAGGGCCTCCCATGCGGCCGGGGTGCACATCTGTGCCCACCCGCCGGTGCCTCGCGCAGCGGCGTTTGATAGACATCCACTCATGCCTCTCATCCCCGAGGAGCCTCAGATTCACGAGAGCGCCCAGGGTCCCCGCGCCACCGCGGCCGCCGGCCGCCCCGCGTCGACCCCCCGTCCCGTACCCGGCCCGCGTACCGCGGCCTCACCGCGTCCCGGACGCCCCGTTCCCGGCCCTGCCAGGCCCGCGGCGCCGCGCCCGCACCCCGGTCCCGGGCCGTCTCCGGCGAACGCCCCGGAGAATCGTTCCGATCAGCGATCCACGCCGCAGCTCCAGCTGATCCCGGCCTCCGTCGACGGCGCACTCGACGCCGCCGAAGAGGCCCTGGACCTGCTCCTGGAGAACGGCCGGGCGCCGGGCGAGGTCCTGGTGCTCACCACCGGCGACCCGCACCCGTGGGCCACGCACGAGCTGTCCTTCGGCGAGGCCGCCTACTGGGCCCAGCAGGACACCGGTGACGACGTGTTCTTCGCGCACGCCGCCGCCGTGGAGCGGGCGACCCCCCGCCCCGTGGTGATCGTCGCCGTCAACGGCGGAGACGACGCGGCGGCCGCCAAGGCCCTGCCGTCGGCCATGGACCGCGCCGGAGCCCTGCTCGTCGTCTGCGGTGACCCGCAGCGCGTCACGGCGCTCCTCGGAGCGGGCGCCGGAGTCTGACCGACTGCCCTTCCGCCGGACCGCACCCGGTCCGGCGGGGGCCGACGTCGTCCGCGATCAGCGCGCGGCGGCCCGACGCAGGGGCTCGGTCGCGCCGCTCGCGGTTCTCGGCGTCAGCCGGCCGAGCTCGGCCGACCCCTCGCCGAGCGGCAGGGGAAGGGAGTCGGAGCTCGGACGACGGCCGCCGCGGCCTTCACCGAGCACCTGCCAGCCCGCCCGGGTCAGCGTGATGTACGCGCCGCAGCGGAGACCGTGCAGGGTGCAGGCGTCGCGGAGCCCCCACATCCAGGCTCCGTCCTCCTCGGTCCAGCGCTCGTCGCCCTCGCGGCAGTACATCAGCACCGCGGTCCGTACGGGGGTGCGCCTGCGGAGGTCGTGCGGAATGACCCGCCGCAGATGTGCGAGCAGTGCGTTGCGGAACTCCCAGCCGTCCGCCGGAGTGGGGCGACGGACGAACGAGGCGCTGGCGGCGATCCGTTCCTCGTGGTCCAGGATCGCGAGGACCGCCATCGAGGGCGTCGGTGTGTGGCGCGAGTGCAGTCCGCCGACGACCTCACGCGGACTGCGCAACAGGGGGATCCCCGCCGCGGCCCACTCGGCCGGTTCGAGTATCCGAGCGAGGCGGTTGGCGGACTCGGACGACGATCTGAGCGAGGCGGCTGTGGGCGGAGCGAATCCGAGGGTCACGGTCCTCCCTTCGGATACGCGCCCGCGAGGCGGGCAAGGTCGGGTGAGGGCGCACCACAGCACAGCCCGTCCGGACCGCTGGCGGGGCGTGCGAGGCGGTTTCCCAATTCTTGCTGGCCCGTGGGCGAGCGGCAACGAGCAATTGAGGCCGCTGACGGGATTGCGTCGGTATGCCTTTCATATCCCTGCCCAGTTGCCCATTGTTCACTCCCCGTTTCCCCTCCCGTTTCACCCCTGGACGGCAAGTACCAGCGGATACACCCCTTCCGCTCCGGCCCGTCGCAGCAGGCGGGCCGCCACCGCCAAGGTCCAACCGCTGTCGGACAGATCGTCGACGAGGAGTACCGGCCCGCCCGCCGCGGCCAGCCGCTCGCCCAGTTCGGCGGAGACCGTCAGGGTGCGCTGCAGTCCCACCACCCGCTGGGCGCTGTTGGTCCGGGACAGTCGTACATCCTCCGCCTCGGGCGCGTACTCCACGGCTCCGAGCAGGGGCATTCTGCCGATCTCGGCGATCCGATGTCCGAGTGAACCCACCAGTCGAGGCCGCCGGTGGGAGGCGACCGTGACCACACCGGCCGGCCGGGCGGGCGCGTCGGGCGCCCCGGAGGCCCAACCGCCGGGCCCCTTCGCCCAGTCGGTGAGCACATGCACCACCGCCTGCACGACATCGTCCGGAACCGGACCATCGGCGGCGCTGTCGGCCAGCAGCGGACGGAGCCGGTTGCCCCAGCCGATGTCCGAGAGCCGACCCAGGGCCCGGCCGCCGAAGGCCTGCTCGCCCGCCGGGATACGACCCTTCAGATCGACCCCGACGGCCGCGAGTCCGGTCGGCCACATCTTCCGGGGCTCGACTTCCACACCCGGCCGGCCCAGCTCGCCCTTGGCCGCGTCAAGCGCCGCGTCGGAGACCTTCGGATCGAACCGGCTCCCCGCGCAGTTGTCGCAGCGACCGCACGGCGCGGCCTCCTCGTCGTCCAACTGACGGCGCAGGAACTCCATCCGGCACCCCGACGACGCCGCGTAGTCGCGCATCGCCTGCTGCTCGGCCGCCCGCTGGCGCGCCACCCAGGCGTACCTCTCGGTGTCGTACACCCAGGCACGGCCCGTGCTCTCCCACCCGCCCTTCACCCGTCGCACCGCGCCGTCCACGTCGAGGACCTTGAGCATCGTCTCCAGACGGGTCCTGCGCAGCTCCACCAGGGGTTCCAGCGCGGGCAGGGACATCGGCCTGCCCGCCTGGGCGAGCACGTCGATCGTGCGGCGCACCTGCTCCTCCGGGGGGAAGGCGACCGAGGCGAAGTAGCGCCAGATCGCCTCGTCCTCCTGCCCGGGCAGCAGCAGCACCTCGGCGTGCTCCACACCTCGCCCGGCACGGCCGACCTGCTGGTAGTACGCGATCGGGGAGGACGGCGACCCGAGGTGCACCACGAAACCCAGGTCGGGCTTGTCGAAGCCCATGCCGAGGGCGGAGGTCGCCACGAGGGCCTTGACCCGGTTGGCCTGGAGATCGTCCTCCGCCTGCTGCCGGTCGGCGTTCTCCGTGCGGCCCGTGTACGAGGAGACCGTGTGGCCGCACTGGCGCAGATAGGCCGTGACCTCGTCCGCCGCGGCGACCGTCAGCGTGTAGATGATGCCCGAACCGGGCAGCTCGTCGAGGTGGTCGGCCAGCCAGGCCAGCCGGTGGGCCGCGTCCGGCAGCCGGACCACGCCCAGACTCAGACTCTCCCGGTCCAGCGCGCCGCGCAGAACCAGGGCGTCCGTACCGGCGCCCGTACCGAGCTGCTCGGCCACGTCCGCCGTCACCCGCGCGTTCGCCGTGGCCGTGGTGGCGAGCACCGGAACCCCGGACGACAAATCCGCCAGCATCGTGCGCAGCCGGCGGTAGTCGGGCCGGAAGTCGTGCCCCCAGTCCGAGATGCAGTGCGCCTCGTCGACCACGAGAAGCCCGGTGGCGGCAGCTAGCCGGGGAAGCACCTGGTCACGAAAATCCGGATTGTTGAGCCGCTCGGGGCTCACCAGGAGCACATCCACCTCACCGGCGGCCACCTCCTCCTGGACCGTGTCCCACTCCTCCGTGTTCGACGAGTTGATCGTCCGGGCGCGGATACCCGCCCGAGCGGCCGCCTCCACCTGGTTGCGCATCAGCGCGAGCAGCGGGGAGACGATCACGGTCGGGCCGCTGCCGCGCTCACGGAGCAGCGAGGTCGCCACGAAGTACACGGCCGACTTGCCCCAGCCCGTCCGCTGCACCACAAGGGCCCGGCGCCGGTCGGCGACCAGGGCCTCGATGGCCCGCCACTGGTCCTCGCGCAGTCTCGCCGTGCCGGTCGGGTCCGAGACGAGACGGGCGAGCACGGCATCGGCGGCGGTCCGGAGCGCGGCGCGGTCTTCCAGGGGGTCTGCGTGGGTCATGACTCCATGCAACCCGATGCCTCGGACATCGCGCGAATGAGCGCCGAACCTGTGGACAACTCGACAGGTCGACGGAAGCCCCGTTCCGGGAGTTATCCACAGGGGTTTCGGATTTCGGGAGATCACGAGACCGTCCTGACCATGAACGCGAATCACCACGAATCCAGCGACCTCTCCCGTACCCGGATCACCCTGCGCGGTCCGGCGGAACTGGCCGACGCCCTGCCGTTCGTGCTGGGCTTCCACCCCACCGACTCCGTCGTCCTGGTCGCCCTCCACGGCGAGCACGGCCGCTTCGGAGGACGCGTCAGGCTGGGCATTCCCCGCTCGCCCCGCGAATGGGCGTCCACCGCCGATCACCTCGCCGAATGCCTCGTCGAGGGAGGCAGCAGGAGCGGCACCCGACCCGACGGCATCGTCGTCTTCCTCTGCCAGGACCCCGCGGCAGGCGAGACGGGCCGCAGGGTCATGGAGCGGCTGCGCCCGTTCGCCCAGCGGCTGCGCACGGCGTGCGGCGCCCTCGACATCCCGGTCTACGAGGCCCTCTGCATCTCCGACGGTCTCTACTTCTCCTACTGCTGCCCCGACGCCCGCTGTTGCCCGCCCGACGGCACACCGCTCGCCCTCAGCGGTACGACGGTGATGGCGGCGACCGCGGCGTACGCCGGAGTCCAGGTGCGGGGTTCGCTGCGGGACATGGAACGGCGGTTCCAGCCCTCCGGCGGCCCCCGGGAGGAAGAACAGCGCGCGGCACTCGACGCGAGCGCCGCGGCGATCGTCCCCCGGATCCTCGAGGCCGCCGAGGGCGAGGGGCGGGCGGAGGTGCGCGAGGCGACGCTGCGCCTCGCACGGGCGGTCCTCCGCCGGTTCGTCAACCCGACGGGGGAGGCCGGGCCGACCGGCCAGAGCGGCGGCTCGACCGCCCCGAGGGCCGTGAGGGGGAGCGTCGCGGGCACCGCCGAGAGCGACGCGTCCGACGACGCCCTGGTCGAGACCGGCGAAGCGGCCGCGCTGATCCTCGGTC
The DNA here is from genome assembly GCF_014451325.2 of Streptomyces sp. CB02980. Taxonomy (GTDB): domain Bacteria; phylum Actinomycetota; class Actinomycetes; order Streptomycetales; family Streptomycetaceae; genus Streptomyces. The sequence continues at coordinate 124,730 of NZ_JACSCH020000020.1, forward strand.
TCCAGGACCGGGTCACCCGGGACCGCGCCGCCGAATGGATGGAGGGCTGGGAGGGCACCGCCGCCCTGCGCCTCTGGCGCGTACTTGCCCGGCGCTGCGTCGCCCCCTACCAGGAGCACGCCGCCGCACCGCTCACCCTCGCGGGTTGGACGGCCTGGTCCACCGGTGACGAGCCGACCGCCCGGGTCGCCCTCGGACTCGCGCTCGACATCGACCCCGAGTACGTCTTCGCCCGGCTGCTGCACCAGGCGTGCAACGAAGGGCTCGACCCCGAGTCGCTCCGCTCCTGTCTGCGGACCGAGCGGGACAGCCGGATCGCTTCGGACCAGGCCGCTTCGGGGGCATCCCCGCAGGTCCGGACGCGCGTCGCCCGCCCGCAGAGCAGCCGGCAGACCTTGACGAAGGCCGGTCGCCAGACGGGTGGAGCGGAGCGCCGTTCCTCGGCCGGTGTCCGGCCCGGCGGGCCCGCCGCTGGCAAGCCGGGGAGCGGAGGTCCGAGGCGCGGTGGGCAGCGCGGCACCAGGAGCGGCCGATGACGACCGTGACCCGGCCGCCTGTCGGCGCGTTCAGCTCTCTGGCGGAGTCGTCCGAACCGTCCCGCCGACCCTTCGCCGGCCGCCCGGTCCGCACAGAGAGCACCCCGCACCCGCCATGGCCCTCAGTCCTGTCCCGGCCCCCGGCCGCCCCACCGGACCCCCGATCGGCCACGTGCCCGGCCGCCCCACGGGGCGCCAACCCGGGGCCGGCGTCGGTACCGGCGCCGCGCGCGCGGCGCGGCCCGCGGAGCTTCCCTCGGTGCACGACGCGCTCCTCTGCGTGGCCCTGCCCGCCCTCGCGGTCTGCGCGGAGCACGGCCAGCTCACCGGCGAGGGGCCCGAGGGCGTGTACGCGGCGGGGCGAAGGCTCCTCTCCCGCTGCGTCCTGCGCGTGGCGGGGCGCGAGCCCGTCGCCCTCCAGGGCCGCATGGCGGCCGCGGACCGGGCGGTGTTCCTCGGAGTCCTCCGAGTCCCCGGGGACATGGGACCCGATCCCGGACTCACCGTCGAACGCACGCGGAGCGCCGACGGCAGCGAGCGGATCACCCTGCGCAGCGCCGTCGCCCGCCCTCTCAGGCTCCCCGTGGAAATCGCTCTGGGGTCGGATCTCGCGGACCTGGGCGCGGTGGCGTCAGGCCGGCCCGGACCCGAGCTCACCGCGAGCGTCCACGGCACCGGCCTGCGCTGGACCGGCGACGGCGGACGATCCGTCACCGTCACGGCGGACCCGCCGCCCATGGACGCCCTGGCGGCGGCGGGCGTTCTCCGCTGGGAGGCCGAGCTGGCGCCCGGGGGCACGTTCACGGTCCGGTTGCGGGTACGCGACGGCTCGCCAGGACGCCCCACCGGTTCCCCGGGCGGTGCCGGGCGGCCCGGAGGCCACGTCCTCGCCGAAGCCCTCGCCGAGGGCGACGACCCCCGTCCCGGGGAGCTGCTGCGCGCCTCCGTCGAGGACCTGCGGGCCCTGCTCCAGCGCGACCCGGCGCACCCGGCGGACGTCCACCTTGCCGCAGGCGTCCCCTGGCGCTGCGGACCCGTCACCGCCGAGGCGCTCTGGGCGGCCCGGATGGCTCTGCCCCTCGGCACCCGGCTCGCCGTCACCACCCTGCGCGCCCTCGGGCGCACCCAACTCTCCGGCGGCGGAACCGAGTCCGGCCGCATCCCGGGACCCCTCAGGGACGCCGGCCCGCACCTGCCGCCCCGCTGCACCGGCATCGAGGCCACCCTCGCCTATCCGGTCGTGCTCGCCGAGGCCCGCCGCTGGGGGCTGCCGGCGGCGGACCTCGAAGAGCTGCTGCCCGTGGCGGAGCGCTGCCTCGACTGGCTGCGCCGGACGGCCGGCGCGAGCGGGCTCGTGCCGGACCCGGGGCCCGCCGGGCCCTGGCGCGCCGAGACACAGGCACACGCGCATCGCGCGGCGCTGCTCGGAGCGGACCTGCTCGACGCCTGCGGCAGGCCCGGGGGAGGCGCACTGCGCGATGCGGCAGGGACGCTGCGCGAGCGCTTCCGGCGGGAGTTCTGGCTCGACGACCGGGCCGGCGGCCGACCCGCCGTCGCCCGCGGACCGGACGGCCGGACCTGGCCCCAGCTGGGTGGCTGGGCCGCGCATCTGCTCGACACCGGACTGCTGGGCGGCGGCCGACTCGCCCACGGGCTGCTGGACAGGACGGAGACCGAACAGGTGGCGAGACTGCTCGGCACCCCTGCCCTGGACTCCGGCTGGGGGCTGCGCAGCCTGGGTGCCAAGGAGCCGGGACACAACCCCTTCGGCCACCGTGCGGGTGCGGTGCGGGTGCACGAGACGGCGGTCGCCGTGGCAGGACTCGCCGCCCTCGGCCACGAGAAGGAGGCAGCCTCCCTGCTCCGTGGGCTGCTCGACGCGGCGGAGGCCTTCACGTACCGGCTGCCCGAGATGTACGCCGGGGAGCAGCGCACGGCGGGTGGGCGGCCGGTGCCGCACCCTGCCGCGTGCCGGCCGGCGGCCGTCGCGGCCGCCGGAGCCGTCCACGCGCTGCTCGCCCTCGCCGGAATCCGGCCGGACGCGCCGGGCCGGTCCGTGTCGACGCATCCCCTGCGGTCGGCGCCGCTCGGAGCGATCCGGTTCTCGGGGATCGTGGTCGCGGGTGAGCCGTTCGCCGTGCGGGTCGGCAGGCTCGGTCTCGGTATGGTCGAGGAGGCCGCAGAGGGCCTTCAACTGGGGGTGTGACGGGATGCCGGGCACAGACACGACGGAAGCCTCGCGGCAGGGCGCGGAAGTCAGCGCGGATGCTCCTGAGGGGCGTGCTTATCGTCAGGAAGACGACTATGATCGCGGCATGCCTCCCTACGACCCGTCGGCCTTTCCGCCCTTCGCCGTGACCGTCGATCTGGTCGTGCTCACCGTGCGCCGCCATGCGCTCTGCACCCTGGTCGTGCGACGGGGAGAGGCGCCGTACCAGGGGCGCTGGGCGCTGCCCGGCGGCTTCGTGCGCGAGGACGAGGACCTCAGCGGTGCCGCCGCGCGTGAGTTGGTCGAGGAGACGGGCCTCTGCGCCCATGACCCGGCCGCCCCACCGCCCGTACCGAGTAACGGCGCGCACCTGGAGCAGCTGGCGACGTACGGGGCGCCCGACCGTGACCCCCGCATGCGGGTGGTCAGCGTCGCGCATCTGGCGCTCGCCCCGGACCTTCCCGCACCGCGGGCCGGTGGCGACGCGAACAGTGCCCGCTGGGCGCCCGTCGAGGAGCTGCTCGGCGAGGACGTGCTCGCCGGGACCGCGGAGGCGACCGGAGCGGCCCATGCCGCCGGCGGTGCCGGGGGCTCGGGTGACGCCGGTGGCGACGGGAAGGAAGGCGGCCCGGTGGCGCTGGCCTTCGACCATGCCCGGATCCTCGCCGACGGGGTGGAGCGCGCCCGCTCCAAGATCGAGTACTCCTCCCTGGCCACCGCTTTCTGTCCGCCGGAGTTCACGGTCGGAGAGCTGCGGCGCGTCTACGAGGCCGTCTGGGGTGTGGCCCTGGATCCGCGCAACTTCCACCGGAAGGTGACCGGCACGCCCGGCTTCCTCGTTCCGGCCGGTGGGACCACGACTCGTCAGGGCGGGCGCCCGGCCCAGCTCTTCAGGGCTGGTGGGGCCACTCTCCTCAACCCGCCGATGTTGCGCCCCGAGGTCTGACAGACCGGTGCTTCCGGCGCTCCTGGGCGCCGACCCTGCACCGAAAGTCCGAAATGTAGCGTTATCTTGCTGCGGTAGCGCCGCCCTGCCGCGGAGCGGTGTCACCTACCGCGAGAGAAGCGATGCTCCAGGCAATCGGACTGACCAGCACTCCCCGCCGCGATCGCCCGCCCGCCGTGGACGATCTGACCTTCGAGGCCCGGCCGGGTGCCGTGACCGCTCTCCTCGGCGCCGCGGGCTCCGGCAAGACCACCGCGCTCCGGCTCATGCTCGAACTCGAGCCGGGCCGCGGGATCACCTACTTCCGGGGTCGGCCGCTGCACCGCATCGCCCACCCTCCGCGCGAGGTCGGCGTCCTCCTCGGCGACATCCCCGGGCACCCCTCCCGCACACTCCGGGGCCAGCTGCGGATGCTCTGCGCCGCCACGGGGGTTCCCGCCTCACGGGCCGGGGAACTCACCCGGGCCGTCGGCCTCGACGGCCTGGAGCGCCGGCGGATCGGCACCCTGCCGATCGGGGCCGATCGCCGACTCGGCCTCGCCTCCGCCCTGTTGGGTGACCCTCACACCCTGCTGCTCGACGAGCCGGGCGCCGGCCTCTCCGTACCCGAGAGCGCCTGGTTGTACGAGCTGCTTCGGGCCCACGCGGACGACGGGGGAACCGTGCTGTACACCACGGCGGACCCCAAGGACGCGGTCCGCAACGCCGACCGGGTCGTCACGCTCGACGGTGGGCGACTCGTCGCCGACCAGGAGGTCACCGAGTTCGCCCGTACCCGGCTGCGCCCCCGTGTCGCCGTCCGCACCCCGCAGGCCGCACGGCTCGCCGCGGTCGTGACCCAGGAGGCCAGGGCCGCCCGCCGGCCGGTCGAGGTCGTCGCCGAGGACGGCAACCGGCTGTCCGTCTACGGGAGCGACTGCGCGGCCGTCGGCGACACGGCGTTCCGTCACGGCGTACCGATCCACCGGCTCGCCGCGGAGACCGGCGACACCGCTGACACCTTGCCCGTTCGGCGCACTCCGGCGGGAGGGAGTCGCCTGGAGTCCGCCTCCGGACCTGGCGCCTCCGGACCTGGCGCCTCCGGACTTGGCGCCTCCGGACTTGGCGCCTCCGGACCTGGCGCCTCCGGACCCGGCGCCTCCGGACCCGGTGACCCCGTGCCCCGCGACCCTGCTGCCAGGGAGCAGGGTCGCGCCCGGAGGCCCGCCCGCTCGCCCCTGCGGCCGGTGCGGTACGAGATCCATCGCCTCCTGGGTGTGCCGTCCACCCCGCTCGTCGTGATGGCCGTCCTGCTCGGCTCCGTGACCCTCGCCCTGTTCCTCGGGCGGGGCGGGAGCGCCGCGCTGCCCGCGGTCCTGGCCGGCTGGCCCGCCCTCTCCCCGCTGCCGCCCGCGGCGCTCGGGGCCGGACTGCTCGGCGCCTTCTCCTTCGGTGAGGAGTACCGCTATCCCGCGCTCACCACGGGCCGGGGAGCCGTGCCGCGCAGGCCCGGCCTGCTGCTGGCGAAACTGGCCGTCGCGGCGGCCGTCGCCCTGGTGCTCGGGGCGGCCGTCGTCGTGGTGGATCTTGAGGTTTTGCGGTTCGTCTACGGCGGAGAGTTGGTCTCCGTACCCAAGAACTGGCCGACTCTCTGTACGAGTTGGCTGGGGCTGATCGTCGGCTGCGCCTGGGCCGGAGTCCTCGGTGCCGGGGTGTTCCGGGCGGCGGCGGCCGGTGTGGCGGCGGTTCTCGCGGTACCGGTCGCCTTCGTCCCGCTGCTCCAGAAGGTGCTGACCGGACCCTCGGTGCGGTCGGTCGCCGGACTCCCCTCGCGGCTCCGGGAGTTCGCCGGTCCGCAGTGGTCCCCGGCGGTGGATCGCTGGCTGGCGGGAGGGCTGCGGGTGCTCGGGCAGCCCGCGGGAGTGGCTCTCTCGTTGATGTTGACCGGGTTGCTCTGCGCCTATGTGTTCACCGGCCTTCGCCGTAAGGCGCGTTGGTGATCACTTGTGGACCGAAAGGTTCCGGTTCGGAGTCAACTCCCCTGAAAACTGCCTGTTATGTCCGATTAATCGTCAATTGTGTAGGGGGTGCCGATCACCCTTTCGTGTGCTTTTCACCAAAGACCTCAAGGGTCACGGAAGCAGCGCCGACAAAGGATGCGTGAGTACCCTTGCGCACACCATGATGACCGCCGCCCGCTCCGTCGACTCCGGCCTCGGCGCCCCGGGCGATCTCGACCGCTACCCCTTCGCGGAGGCGCCCGCCGCCGGCCGTGTGGGCCCGCCCTCCTGGGAGGGGGTGGACACCGACCTGGGCCGCGTCGGCCGCCGGAGCGCCGGCAACCGGGGGCGCGGGTTGCACGGCCAGCTCGTCCAGCAGCTCGGCCAGATGATCGTCTCCGGCGATCTCGGGGCCGACCGCCCGCTCGTCCCCGAGGAGATCGGCCAGCGGTTCGAGGTCTCGCGCACCGTCGTCCGCGAGTCGCTGCGCGTGCTCGAGGCCAAGGGGCTCGTCAGCGCCCGCCCGAACGTCGGCACCCGCGTCAGGCCCGTCAGTGACTGGAACCTCCTCGACCCCGACATCATCGAATGGCGCGCCTTCGGCCCGCAGCGCGACGACCAGCGCCGTGAGCTGAACGAGCTGCGCTGGACGATCGAGCCCCTGGCCGCCCGCCTCGCCGCCGGGCACGGTCGCGAGGACGTGCAGCAGCGACTCGCCGACATGGTCGAGATCATGGGCCACGCGTTCGCCCAGGGGGACGGCATCACGTTCTCCCGCGCCGACACCGAGTTCCACTCGCTCCTCATCCAGCTTGCCGGGAACCGCATGCTGGAGCACCTCTCCGGCATCGTCGGCTCGGCGCTCCACGTGTCCGGCGGCCCCGTCACGGGCTGCGACCGCCCGAGTGAGGCCTGCCTCGCGCACCACGCGCGGATCGTGGACGCGCTCGCCACGGGCGACGCCCTCGGCGCGGAGACGGCCATGCGGGCCCTGCTCACGGTCCAGCCCGAGGTGGAGCGGGTCGTCCCCGCCCCCCGCGAACACTGACCCGCGGGCCGTGGCCGGGAGCGCGGAGGTGCGGGCATCGCGCGCCGCCGGGTCCGAGCGGCGCCCGGGGAGCCCGGAAGGGTCTCCCCGGCCGATGCCAGGATTCCGGCGGCGTGAATGTACGCTGATATATTCCTCTGCGTTGATTTGTCGCACATGAGGTGTGACTCGGGCCACGAAGATTGGGCGTAACACTCCTCCGAGCCGTGCGATGACCTAAGAGGTGACAGCCGAGGAAGGAATACAGCAGCCGATGGAGGCGCTGTGCAGTTCCCCGGTCCAGCCCGCGCCGTCGGCACATTCCCCGTCGACGGTCGTCGGCTCCAGCCCGATCCAGGGCGGGGCCGGAAGCCGTTTCCATCGTTCCGAGAGGTTGTTCGTGTCGGCCAGCACATCCCGTACGCTCCCGCCGGAGATCGCCGAGTCCGAGTCTGTGATGGCGCTCATCGAGCGGGGAAAGGCTGATGGGCAGATCGCCGGCGATGACGTGCGTCGGGCCTTCGAGGCTGACCAGATTCCGCCAACCCAGTGGAAGAATGTTCTGCGCAGCCTCAATCAGATCCTCGAGGAAGAGGGTGTGACGCTGATGGTCAGTGCAGCGGAGTCGCCGAAGCGTGCCCGCAAGAGCGTCGCCGCGAAGAGCCCGGCCAAGCGCACCGCCACCAAGACCGTCACCGCCAGGACGACCGTGACGAAGACGACCGTCACGGCCGCCTCGGCCTCCGCGGCAGAGGGCGTCGACCCGGCCGACGAGGCCGGATCCGCCGCCAAGAAGGCGGCCGCGAAGAAGACCGTCGCCAAGAAGACGGTGGCCAAGAAGACCGTCGCCAAGAAGACGGCGGCCAAGAAGACCACGTCCAAGAAGGACGCCGACGAAGCCGTCGAGGGCGAAGAGCTGCTCGAGGACGTCGCGCCCGGTAAGGGCGAGGAGGAGGAGACCGAGGGCGAGAGCAAGGGCTTCGTCCTGTCCGACGACGACGAGGACGACGCTCCGGCGCAGCAGGTCGCCGTCGCCGGCGCCACCGCCGACCCGGTCAAGGACTACCTGAAGCAGATCGGCAAGGTCCCGCTCCTCAACGCCGAGCAGGAGGTCGAGCTCGCCAAGCGCATCGAGGCCGGCCTGTTCGCCGAGGACAAGCTCGCGAACTCGGACAAGCTCGCGCCGAAGCTCAAGCGCGAGCTGGAGATCATCGCCGAGGACGGCCGCCGGGCCAAGAACCACCTCCTGGAGGCCAACCTCCGTCTGGTGGTCTCGCTGGCCAAGCGCTACACCGGCCGCGGAATGCTCTTCCTGGACCTGATCCAGGAGGGCAACCTGGGTCTGATCCGCGCGGTCGAGAAGTTCGACTACACCAAGGGCTACAAGTTCTCCACGTACGCCACCTGGTGGATCCGTCAGGCGATCACCCGCGCCATGGCCGACCAGGCCCGCACCATCCGTATCCCGGTGCACATGGTCGAGGTCATCAACAAGCTCGCGCGTGTGCAGCGTCAGATGCTCCAGGACCTGGGCCGTGAGCCCACCCCGGAGGAGCTGGCCAAGGAGCTCGACATGACCCCTGAGAAGGTCATCGAGGTCCAGAAGTACGGCCGTGAGCCGATCTCCCTCCACACCCCGCTGGGTGAGGACGGCGACAGCGAGTTCGGCGACCTGATCGAGGACTCCGAGGCGGTCGTTCCGGCCGACGCGGTGAGCTTCACGCTGCTCCAGGAGCAGCTGCACTCCGTGCTCGACACGCTCTCCGAGCGTGAGGCCGGCGTCGTCTCGATGCGCTTCGGTCTCACCGACGGCCAGCCGAAGACGCTGGACGAGATCGGCAAGGTCTACGGCGTGACCCGCGAGCGGATCCGTCAGATCGAGTCGAAGACCATGTCGAAGCTGCGTCACCCGTCGCGCTCGCAGGTGCTGCGCGACTACCTCGACTGATCCGTACCTCGCCAGTCCGTGAGAGTGACGGACGCGAGGCAGGAGCGGTACGCGGAAGGGCCCGGTTCCCCGAGGGGGAGCCGGGCCCTCCGGCTGTGTGCGGTGTGCACCGCGCGGTCGTGTGCTGGACTCTGGGTGAAGCGACATCACCGGAGAGTCAGGAGGCTCCATGCGTGGTTCCCTCACCCGAGCATTGTCGGGTGCTCTTGGCCTGATCGCGGCGGCGGCGGGACAGCTGGCCACCGCCGTACCCGTGGCCGCCGACAGCGTCGTGGTGGGCGGCCGGCAGGCCCAGATCACGGACGCGCCCTGGGTCGTGGCGCTGTCCAGCCGTGACCGGTTCGGGGGTACGCGCGCGGGGCAGTTCTGCGGGGGCGTGCTCGTGGCGCCGACCAAGGTGCTCACGGCGGCCCACTGCCTGGGGCGTGAGGCCCTCGGCGGCGAACCGTGGGAGGTGCGCGACTTCGTGGTCATCGCGGGCCGCGCCGCGCTGCTTGGGCAGGGCGGGCAGGAGGTGCGGATCTCGGACACCTGGGTCAATCCCGACTACGACCCGACGACGAACTCGGGCGACGTCGCGGTACTGACGCTGGTGAGCGCGCTGCCGCAGTCGTACGTGATCGGCGTCGCCCGCACGGGAGACGCGGCGTACGCGCCGGGCACGGAGGCGGACGTCTACGGCTGGGGCGACACGACCGGCAGCGGGACCTATGCCTCCACCCTGCGGACGGCGCGGGTCCAGGTGCTGCCGGACAGCGCGTGCGAGCGGGCGTACCCGGGAGGGTTCGGCGTCCCGTACCGGCGCACCACGATGCTGTGCGCGGGCGACCCGCGCGGCGGCAGAGACGCGTGTCAGGGCGACAGCGGAGGCCCGCTCGTGGCGAAGGGGCTTCTCGTCGGCCTGGTGTCCTGGGGCAGCGGCTGTGGGCAGGCGGAGAACCCGGGGGTCTACACCCGTGTCTCGGCGGTGCTGCCGGAGAACTTCTGAGCCACGTCGGACAGTGGCGGTACGAGAACGGGCGGCCACCCCCCTTGGGATGCGGGGGTGGCCGCCCGTTGTCCGGTCATTGGCCGGATCTGGGCTCGTCGTGGATGCGAGGCGTCAGTGGTCGTCGCCCTGCGTGCGGGCCGGCACGTCCGTCAGGCGGTCCGTCTCATCCTGTATCTCAACGGCGATCTTCTTGAGTTCCGGCTCGAACTTACGTCCGTGGTGGGCGCAGAAGAGCAAGTCACCTCCGCTGGTCAGGACGACACGCAGGTAAGCCTGGGCGCCGCAGCGGTCGCAACGGTCAGCGGCCGTCAGGGGGCTCGCGGGGGTCAGAACAGTAGTCACGTCGCCTCTTCTCTAGCTCGACGAGCTGTCGTACCAGGGTCAACATCCAACCAGGCCGAAAACGTTCCCGCTCGCGGCTTTTCCTTCAAACTTCTTCGCAGGTGGCTGTCTGCTGCCGGTTGGCGGCGAATGAGCCGTATTGCGTCGCTCTACGGATTTCGCGTTGCTTGTGTCGGTCAGTCCTCCCGGCGTGGTTGCCGGTTGTTCATGAGGACGTGCCCGGAGCCTAAATGGTTCATGCGCGGAAGGGAACGTGATGTTCGCGTCACCCCATCGAGGGATCGAACATCCATGCGACGCTGGACTAGCATGAGGAATCGGGGAGGGTGGCGTAACAACGGCTCTACCAGGCATCGGTACCCTCTGACGGGTGACCGACGCCGGGCCTTACCCCACTGGGCCAGATTTCAAATTCAGCGAGGAGCGAACCGCGTGACCGCCGAAACGTCCGTGCCGTCCAGTGCGCTGCTGACCGCAGACCGTGACGCTTCCAACTACACCGCGCGGCACCTGCTCGTACTCGAAGGGCTCGAAGCGGTCCGCAAGCGCCCGGGTATGTACATCGGGTCCACCGACAGTCGCGGCCTGATGCACTGCATCTGGGAGATCATCGACAACTCCGTCGACGAGGCCCTCGGGGGCTACTGCGACCACATCGAGGTCGTCCTCCACGACGACGGCTCCGTCGAGGTCCAGGACAACGGCCGGGGCATCCCGGTCGACGTGGAGCCGAAGACCGGACTCTCCGGAGTCGAGGTCGTCATGACCAAGCTGCACGCCGGCGGAAAGTTCGGTGGCGGATCGTACGCCGCGTCCGGCGGTCTGCACGGCGTCGGCGCCTCCGTGGTCAACGCCCTGTCGGCCCGCCTCGACGTCGAGGTCGACCGGAACAGCGCCACGCACGCGATCAGCTTCCGCCGGGGCGTGCCGGGCATCTTCACGGAGCAGGGCCCCGACAGTCCCTTCGACCCGGGCAACGGCCTGCGCAAGGGCAAGCGCGTCCCCAAGAACCGCACCGGCACGCGCGTGCGCTACTGGGCGGACCGGCAGATCTTCCTCAAGGACGCCAAGCTCTCCCTGGAGACGCTGCACCAGCGCGCCCGGCAGACCGCCTTCCTCGTGCCCGGCCTCACCATCGTCGTCCGCGACGAGCGGGACCTCGCGGGGATCGGCAAGAGCGAGGAGACCTTCCGCTTCGACGGCGGCATCAGCGAGTTCTGCGAGTACCTCGCGCAGGACAAGGCCGTCTGCGACATCCAGCGCCTCACTGGCCAGGGCACCTTCAAGGAGACCGTCCCGGTCCTGGACGAGCGTGGCCACATGACCCCGACCGAGGTCACCCGTGAGCTCGCCGTCGATGTCGCCCTGCGCTGGGGCACCGGCTACGACGCGACGGTCAAGTCCTTCGTCAACATCATCGCCACCCCCAAGGGCGGCACCCACGTCTCGGGCTTCGAGCAGGCCATCACCAAGACGGTGAACGAGGTGCTGCGCTCCTCGAAGATGCTGCGCGTCGCCGAGGACGACGTCGTCAAGGACGACGCCCTGGAGGGGCTCACGGCCGTCGTGACGGTCCGCCTCGCCGAGCCGCAGTTCGAGGGGCAGACCAAGGAGGTCCTCGGTACGTCCGCGGCCCGCCGGATCGTGGCGAACGTGGTCGCCAAGGAGCTCAAGGCCTTCCTCACCTCCACCAAGCGGGACGACAAGGCGCAGGCCCGTGCCGTCCTGGAGAAGGCCGTCGCCGCCGCCCGGACGCGCATCGCGGCCCGCCAGCACAAGGACGCGCAGCGCCGGAAGACCGCGCTCGAGTCCTCCTCGCTGCCGGCCAAGCTGGCCGACTGCCGCAGCGACGACGTGGAGCGCAGCGAGCTCTTCATCGTCGAGGGGGACTCGGCCCTCGGTACGGCCAAGCTCGCCCGCAACAGCGAGTTCCAGGCCCTGCTGCCGATCCGCGGCAAGATCCTCAACGTCCAGAAGTCGTCCGTCTCGGACATGCTGAAGAACGCCGAGTGCGGGGCGATCATCCAGGTCATAGGAGCGGGCTCGGGCCGCACCTTCGACATCGACGCGGCCCGATACGGGAAGATCGTCCTCCTGGTCGACGCCGACGTCGACGGCGCCCACATCCGCTGCCTGCTGCTCACGCTCTTCCAGCGCTACATGCGGCCGATGGTCGAGGCCGGGCGGGTCTTCGCCGCCGTGCCCCCGCTGCACCGGATCGAGCTCGTCCAGCCCAAGAAGGGCCAGGACAAGTACGTCTACACGTACTCGGACAACGAGCTGCGCCAGACCCTGCTGGAGTACCAGCGCAAGGGCGTCCGCTACAAGGACTCCATCCAGCGCTACAAGGGTCTGGGCGAGATGGACGCCGACCAGCTCGCGGAGACCACGATGGACCCGCGTCACCGCACCCTGCGCCGGATCAACATCGGCGACCTGGACGCGGCGGAGCAGGTCTTCGACCTGCTCATGGGCAACGACGTGGCGCCCCGCAAGGAGTTCATCACCGGCTCCGCGGCGACCCTCGACCGCTCGCGCATCGACGCCTGAGCGCTCCACCCGTGGGTGGAGCCACACGCTCCACCCACGGGCCGATCACACGGCCTTCGACTCTCCGTAGCATTGATGTGACGGAGGGGGACAGGCATGAACGAGAAGCGCGAGCGGACGGACACGAGGACCGGCACGGCCCAGGAGGGCTCCTGGAGCTCCTGGCCCTCACGGGAGGCGCTCACCCGCCTGGGAGTGCCCCGGGGCCGGATCGTCCTGGACTACAGCATGATCACGGCCCTGAGCGTCTGGGTGCTCGTCGGCTGCTACACCTCGGGAGGGTTCGACGGCTGGTACGCGCCGTTGCCGCCCCTCGGCTACGGGCTCTGTGTGGCGGCGGCGCTCGGCTACCACCACACGACCCTCGACCACCGGCCCGCGGCCTCGCTGGGGCTGCTCGGGGTGATAGCCCTGGGCGGCCTCGGGGCCTACGCGGCCGGGGCGCCGACGCCCGCGACCGTGTTGTGGATAGTCGTCTCGATCATGGCGATGGAGCGGCTTCCGCTGCCCTTCGGCCTGGCCACCGTGGCCGTGCTCGTCCCCGGCTTCGTGGAGGCAGACGAGACCGGGATCCTGGGGGCTGGCCTCACGACCGGGACCGTGCTGCTCGCGGGCTACTCGCTCCGGCTGGATGCCCATGCCCGCGGCGCCGGTTTCCAGCTGCTCGCCCAGGAGCGGCTCGCCCGGGAGGCCGAGGCCGCGTCGGCCGCGCTGGCCGAGAGAGCCAGGATCGCCCGCGAGATACACGACGTGCTCGCCCACAGCCTCTCCGCCCAGATGGTGCACCTGGAGGTCGCACGGCTCCAGATCGAGGCGGGTGCGGATCGGAGCGAGGTCCTCAAGCTCGTCACCTCGGCCCGCTCCATGGCCAGAGAGGGGCTCGCGGAGACCCGGCACGCGCTGTCGGCACTGCGCGGTGACATGCTGCCCGTCGAGGAATACCTGCGGGAGCTGGCCCGGGAGGACCGCGCCGAGGTCGATGTCAGCGGAGAGCGTCGGAACCTGCCGGCCGAGGCCTCCCAGGCGGTGCGGCGTGTGGCGCAGGAGGCTCTGACGAACGTGCGCAAGCACGCCCCCGGCGCCCGGACCCGGATCCGGTTCGCCTATGAGGCCGATGAGATCTCCCTGGAGATACGTGACTCCGGGCCACCTCCCGCGGCCGAGGGAGAGGGGTACGGGCTCGGCTCGTCCGGCAGCGGGTACGGACTGCTCGGGATGAGGGAGCGGGCCGAACTGCTCGGCGGCAGTCTGGACGCGGGGCCGGACGGGCCGGGATTCGCCGTACGGCTGCGGGTGCCGGCATGAACGCCGACGAGAGGGCCGTGGGTCTGCCCCGGCTGGAGGACGTCGATTCCTGGGAGGGAGCTCGGGCGGTGCGGGTGGTGGTGGCCGACGATCAGGCCGTGGTGCGTGAGGGGATCGTGATGCTGCTCGGGCTGCTTGCCGGGGTCGAGGTCGTCGGGTCCGCCCGGGACGGGGAGGAAGCGGTCGCGCTGACCGCCGAACTCGCGCCCGACGTGGTCCTGATGGACCTGCGCATGCCGCGCTGCGACGGTGTCGAGGCCACCCGCCGGATCCGTGAGCGGCACCCCGGGACGGAGATCGTGGTGCTCACCACCTACGCCGACGACGAATCACTCTTCCCGGCGCTGCGGGCCGGGGCGCGCGGGTACCTGACCAAGGACGCGGGCGGGGAGGAGATCGCCAGGGCCCTGCGGGACGTGACCGACGGGCGGGCGGGACTTTCCCCCACGGTGCAGCGGCGGTTGCTGGAGCAGCTGTTGGACCGGGGCGAGGGGCCCGAGCGGGCGGGGCCGTCGGGTGGGACCGGACCGGGGACGGCGGATCAGGCGGCTACCGCCGGGCCCGTGGTCCCGGGAGCCGATGGGCTCACCGAGCGGGAGACTGAGGTACTCGTGCTCGTGGCCGACGGGCTCTCCAACCAGGAGATCGCCGGGCGGCTGCGGATCTCCACGGCCACCGTGAAGACCCATATCAACAATCTCTTCGCCAAGACGGGGGTGCGCGACCGGGCGCAGGCCGTGCGGTACGCATATCAGCACGGTCTGGTCAGGGCACCTGGGCGGAGAGTCACCTGATGGGGTGAACAGCGAGAGGAGAAGAGTCCGGGATCTTCCCGCTCTGTCCATCCTTGGGCACGCGGCCGAAACGGTTCGCTTGACAAGGAGAGTTGGCCGGTGGAGCAGGTGGACAAGCAGGAGGGGCTCGACGCTTCGGCGGCGCCCTTCGACGACCCCTGGTACGACGCGACGGCCTCCGGCCGGGACGAGCGCGCGGGGGTCGGGGCTCCCGGTGACGGCCGCCCCGACGCGGTGCCGCGACAGCGGGTCCACAGCGCGGCGGAGATCTATCTGGAAGTGCAGCGGAGTCCTGCCTTCCAGGAGGTGCGCAGCCGCTACCGCCGGTTCGTCTTCCCGGCCGCCCTCGCGTTCCTCCTCTGGTACCTCGCCTACGTCGTGGCGGCGACCGCCGCTCCAGGACTCATGGCGCGGCAGGTCGTCGGGGTGGTGAACGTGGCGATGGTGGCGGGGCTCGGGCAGTTCCTCACGACCTTCCTGCTGACCTGGGCGTACGCGCGCCACGCGCGGCTTCGCAGGGACCGGGCCGCGCTCGACCTGCGCTGGGACACCCAGGAGATGACCCGAGGGGTGGCGCAGCCGTGACCGCGAACCACCAGACCCTGGCGCTCGTGCTGTTCTGCGTCTTCATCGCCGTCACCCTGGGGATCACCACCTGGGTGAGCCGCAACCGGCGTGGTTCGGCCGAGGAGTTCTACGCCGGGGGCCGGCTCTTCTCGCCCCTGGAGAACGGATTCGCCATCGCCGGCGACTACATGTCGGCGGCCTCGTTCCTCGGCATCTCCGGGCTGATCGCCCTCTACGGCTACGACGGCATGCTGTACTCCGTCGGGTTCCTGGTCGCCTGGCTGGTCGTGCTGCTGCTCGTGGCCGAACTGGTCCGCAACTGCGGGCGGTTCACCCTCGCCGACGTCGTCGCCGCGCGGATGTCCGAGCGCCCGGTGCGGATCGCCGCGGGCACGTCCTCGGTGGCCGTCTCCGTGCTGTACCTCGTGGCCCAGATGGTGGGAGCCGGAAGCCTGGTCGCGCTGCTGCTCGGCGGCACCAGCGAGGCGGCCCGCTCCTGGACGGTGATCGGCGTCGGCGCGCTGATGGTGATCTACGTGTCGCTCGGCGGCATGCGGGCCACCACCTGGATCCAGATCGTCAAGGCGGTCCTGCTCATGGCGGGCACGATCGCGCTCACCGTCCTGGTCCTGCTGCGGTTCCACGGGGATGTGAACAGCCTGCTCTCCACGGCGGCCGAACGCAGTGGCCACGGCCTGGACTTCCTCGCCCCCGGGCTCCGCTACGGCGGCGACTGGACGGCCCGCCTCGACTTCATCAGCCTCGGCCTCGCCCTGGTGCTCGGCACGGCGGGACTGCCCCACATCCTGTCGCGCTTCTACACCGTGCCGACCGCCCGGGCCGCCCGCCGATCGGTCGTCTGGTCCATCGGGCTCATCGGCAGCTTCTACCTGATGACCATCGTGCTGGGCTTCGGCGCGGCCGCCCTGATCGGTCCCGACGAGGTCCGCGCGTCCAACGCGTCCGGGAACACCGCCGTACCGCTGCTCGCCCTCGACCTCGGCGGCGGCGCGGGCTCCACCGGTGGCACCGTGCTCTTCGCGATCGTCGCCGCCGTCGCCTTCGCGACCATCCTCGCCGTCGTCGCGGGGATCACCCTCGCCTCCTCGGCGTCCGTCGCCCACGACCTGTACGCCTCGCTGCGCCGCCGGCACGCGAAGCAGTACAGCGAGGTGACCGTGGCCCGGATCGCCGCCGCGGGGATCGGCGCGGCTGCGATCGGCCTGGGGCTGCTCGCCCGCGACCTCAACGTGGCCTTCCTCGTCGGGCTGGCCTTCGCGGTCGCGGCCTCCGCCAATCTGCCGGTGCTGCTCTACTCGCTGTTCTGGCGGAGGTTCACCACTCGGGGTGCGGTCTGGTCGGTGTACGGCGGTCTGATCCCGGCGGTGCTGCTCGTTCTGGTCTCGCCGGTGGTCTCCGGCAGTCCCGAATCGCTGTTCCCCGGTGTCGACTTCCACCTCTTCCCGCTGCAGAACCCGGGAGCGGTCTCCATTCCGCTGGGCTTCCTCGCCGGGTGGATCGGGACCGTGACGTCGACCGAGCCGCCCGACGAGGCGCGGCACGCCGAGGCCGAGGTCCGGTCGCTGACCGGCGCCGGCGCCGCCTGACGAACCCCGGAACCAGGCCTCCACCGGCGGACGGGCATCAGCCGGTGGAGGGCGCGGTGGGCCTCTGCTCGGAGGGCGAGGCGGGCCTCAGTCGGTGGGTGCGGTGGGCCTCAGCCGGTGGGCGGCGAGGTCGCCCAGGCGTAGCGGTGTTCCGGGCGGCCCGTCTCGCCGTACCGGAGCGACAGGCGGACCCTGCCGGTGCGTTCGAGGAGCTTGAGGTAGCGCTGGGCGGTCTGGCGGCTGACGCCGGCCCGCTCGGCGATCTCCTGGGCCGACAGCGGCCCGCCGGCGGCGAGCAGCACCTGGCGGACCAGCTCGGCCGTCGTGGGGGAGTGGCCCTTCGGCAGGTCCGGGGCCACGGAGCCCGCCGAAAGGACCCCGAAGATCCGGTCCACCTCGGCCTGCTCCGCCTCGCCGCCGCTCTCCAGGGTGCGGCGGAGCGTCGCGTACGCCTCCAGCTTGGCGCGCAGCCCGGCGAAGTTGAACGGCTTGACCAGGTACTGGAGGGCGCCGTGCCGCATCGCCGCCTGCACGGTGGCCACGTCCCGGGCCGCCGTCACCATGATCACGTCGCACTGGTGGCCACGCGCGCGGAGCTCCCGTACGGCAGCCAGCCCGTTCTCGTCGGGCAGGTAGTGGTCCAGGAGGATCAGGTCGACCGGCTGCTCGTCCAGGGCGGCGAGAGCCTCGGCGGTCGAGTGGGCGGTGGCGGCGACGCGGAAGCCGGGCACCTTGGCGACGTAGGCGGCGTTGATCCGGGCGACCAGCACGTCGTCGTCGACGACGAGGACGTCGATCATCGGGCCTCCTCGACGGGCCCCGGAACCGGCCCAGGGACCGTCGTGTCCGGTTCGGGCTGCGGCCTCCGGACCGTCGTGTCCGGTTCGGGCTCAGGCCCCCGGACAGCCAGGTCCGGCGCCGGCTCGGTCAGGGCGTCCGGGAGGACGACCGTGAACTCCGCGCCCCCGTCGAGCCCGTCGGTCACCCGCGCGGTGCCGCCCCGCCGCTCGGCGAGCCGGCGCACCAGGGCGAGACCGAGGCCGCGCTTTCCGTGCGACGGAAGCGCCTTCGTCGACCAGCCCTCGGTGAAGATCAGCTCGCGGCGCTCCTCGGGAACCCCCGGGCCGCTGTCCGCGACCCGCAGCACGACCGTACGCCCCTCGGTGCGGAACGAGACGTCGATACGGGCGCCCGGGGTGCCCGCGACGGCGTCCAGGGCGTTGTCGACCAGGTTGCCGACGACGGTGACCAGCTCGCGCGGGTCGACGAGCCGGTCCGGCAGCAGCGAGTCGGGGGCGAGCCGCAGCGAGGCGCCCCGCTCGGCGGCGACGGTCGCCTTGCCGACCAGGAGCGCCGCGAGGAGCGGGTCGTGGACCTTCTCCGTGACCTGCTCGGCGGTGGCCCGGTGCACGCCGACCACCTCGGTGACGAACTCGACCGCCTCCTCGTGCATCTCCAGCTCCAGCAGCCCCAGGAGGGTGTGCATCCGGTTGGCGTGCTCGTGGTCCTGGGCACGCAGGGCGTCGATCAGGCCCCGGGTGGAGTCCAGCTCGCGCCCGAGCCGCTCCAGCTCGGTGCGGTCGCGGAGGGTCGCCACGGCGCCGCCGTCGTCCGTCGGCATCCGGTTGGCGATGAGCACCCGGTGCCCACGGACGGTGAGCAGGTCCTCGCCCGTCACCCGGCCCGCCAGGACGTCGGCGGTACGGCCCCGGCCCAGGACCTCGTCGAGCGGCCGGCCCGCCGCCTCGGGGCCGAGGCCCAGGAGCCGCTGCGCCTCGTCGTTCATGAGCCGGACGGAGCCGTTGCGGTCCAGGGCCACGACCCCTTCGCGGATGCCGTGCAGCATGGCCTCGCGTTCGGCGAGCAGCGCCGAGATGTCGGAGAAGGCCAGGTCGTGGGTCTGCCGCTGAAGGCGCCGGGAGATCAGGTACGCGGCCAGGGCGCCGGCCGCGAGTGCCCCGCCCGCGTAGGCGAGGAGGCCCGGGATCGCGGCGAGGAGCCGGTCGCGGACGCTGTCGTACTCGATGCCGACCGAGACCGCGCCGACGATCCGCCCGTCCGCGTCCCGCAGCGGCGTCTTGCCGCGTGCCGAGCGGCCCAGGGTGCCGCTGTCGATCTCCATCACCTCGCGCCCGGCGAGGACGTCGGTCGGATCGGTGGAGACGCGCCTGCCGATCGCGGCGGGATCGGTGTGCGACCAGCGCACCCCGCGCGTGTCCATGACGACGACGTACTCGGCGCCCGTGGAGGTCCGGATCCGCTCGGCCTCCGTCTGCACGGGCCCCCGCGCCGACGGCCGCGTACCGGTGAGGTCCGCGGCCAGCCGGGGTGACGCCGTGGTCCCCGCGATGGCCAGGGCGCGCCGCATCGCCTGGTCGTCCAGCTGGGCGCTGAGCGGGGCCAGGAAGAGGCCGGTGGCGAGGACCGTGACACCGGTCGCGATGGCCAGCTGCATCAGCAGGACCTGCGAGAACACCCGCTGCGGCCAGCCGAACCGCCGACGGCGCGCACGCGGGCGCGGGGGGCTGGTCTGTGCGGGGCTCATGCCGGAAACGGTAAGCGGCCACGCCCCGGGACCGGAAATGGCGTCGGCGCGGGTGTCCGTGCGGAAACCTATTCTGGGGATCCCACAGCCGTGGGACCCGAAGGAACCGGAGGCACGTCCCTTGACCACGCAGCAGATCCCCGTCGTCGTCCTGGCCGGGTTTCTCGGCGCGGGGAAGACCACGCTCCTCAACCATCTGCTGCGCAGCTCACGGGGGACCCGTATCGGCGTCATGGTCAACGACTTCGGCGACATCGGCATCGACGCGATGAGGATCGCCGGGCAGGTCGGCTCCACCGTCTCCCTCGGCAACGGCTGCCTGTGCTGTGCCGTCGACGCGAGCGAGCTCGACGAGTACCTGGAGGTCCTCACCCGCCCCGAGTCGCGGCTCGATGTGATCGTGATCGAGGCGAGCGGCCTCGCCGAGCCGCAGGAACTGGTCCGGATGGTCCTCGCCAGCGAGAACGAGCGGATCGTGTACGGCGGGCTCGTCCAGGTCGTCGACGCGGCCGAGTTCTCCGCGACCCGGGAGCGGCACCCCGAGACCGACCGGCACCTGCCGATCGCCGACCTCGTGGTCGTGAACAAGACCGACCGGGTCTCCGGGGCCGAGCTGCTCGCCGTCCACGAGACGGTGGGGGGTCTTGCCGGGAAGGCCGTGGTCGTCGACGCCACCCACGGGCGGATCGACCCGGAGCTGCTCTTCGACCGGGTGGTTCCCGAGGGGGAGATCGAGGGGCAGATGTCGATCGAGGACATCCTGTACGGGGAGGGCGACGGTGACGGTGACCCGCGGGCCCACACCCACGCGTCGTACGAGACCGTCTCCCTGACCGCTGCCACTCCGCTCCACCCGCGCCGGCTGATGGCCTTCCTCGACGCGCGGCCCGAGGGTCTCTACCGGATCAAGGGCTTCGTCGACTTCGGCGCCGCCGATCCGGACAACCGCTACGCCGTGCACGCGGTCGGCCGGTTCCTGCGCTTCTACCCGGAGCGGTGGCCCGAGGGCGAGGAGCGGCTCACCCGGCTCGTCCTGATCGGGTCCGGCGTCGACGCGGCCGGTCTGGGCAAGGAGCTGGCGGAGTGCGAGCAGAACGGCCCGCAGGACACCCCCGACGACACGAGCATGTGGGGTGTCCTGCGGTACGTGCAGCGCACGGAGGACGAGCCGGAGGCGGCGTCCTAGGGCGCCCCGGAGGCGTCCTGGGACCAGGACGCCTCCGGGGTCTCTGCCAGCGCCCGGCGGGCGGATCAGGGCCGGGGCCGCGGCTATCCGGCCCTGATCCGCCGGACAGGCCCTAGACCGCCGGACGCCTAGACCGCCGGACAGGCCCTAGACCGCCGGGCTCGCCACCACGTCCACCGGGTGGGCGAGCGGGGTGCCCGAGCCGTCGCGGCGGGGGTCGACGTCCGGGAGTTCCACCGGGGTGCCGGTCTTCTGGGCGGCGCGGGCCGGGGTGGTGCCCGCCCAGGCCAGGATCAGGACGTCCTCGCCCTTCAGGAAGCGCTGGCAGCGGACGCCGCCGGTCGCGCGGCCCTTGCGCGGGTACTGGTCGAAGGGCGTCAGCTTCGCCGACGTACCCGACGAGGAGTCGAGCGTGCCAGTGGAGCCCGCGACGGTGAAGACGACGGCGTCCGTCGCCGGGTCGATCGCCGTGAACGAGATCACGTCGGCGCCGTCCGTCAGCTTGACGCCCGCCATACCGCCGGCCGGTCGGCCCTGGGGCCGTACCTGCGCGGCCGGGTAGCGCAGGAGCTGGGCGTCGGAGGTGATGAAGACCAGGTCCTCCTCGCCCGTTCGCAGCTCGGTCGCGCCGACGATCCGGTCGCCCTCCTTGAGGGTGATGACCTCCAGCTCGTCCTTGTTCGCCGGATAGTCCGGGACCACACGCTTCACCACACCCTGGAGGGTGCCCAGGGCGAGCCCCGGCGAGGCCTCGTCGAGGGTGGTCAGGCAGACCACTGTCTCGTCCGCCTCCAGGGACAGGAACTCGGACAGCGGCGCGCCGCCCGCCAGGTTCGGCGCGGACGCCGTGGCCGGGAGCTGCGGCAGGTCGATCACCGCGATCCGGAGCAGTCGGCCGGCCGAGGTCACCGCGCCGATGTCACCGCGCTGGGTGGCGGCCACCGACGACAGGATCACGTCGTGCTTGACGCGGGTGGCGTCCGGGTCGACCGGGGGCAGCTCCGCCGTCGCCGTACGGGCGAGCAGTCCGGTCGAGGAGAGCAGCACACGGCACGGGTCGTCCGCGACCTCCAGGGAGACGGCCGCGACGGGCGCGCCCGCCGACTCGAGCAGGACCGTACGCCGGTCCGTGGCGAACTTCTTGGCGACCGCGGCCAGTTCCGCCGAGACCAGCTTGCGCAGCTCCGCGTCGGAGTCGAGGATCCCGGTCAGCTCGTCGATCTCGCCGTTGAGCCGGTTCTGCTCGGTCTCCAGCTCGATCCGGTCGAACTTGGTGAGGCGGCGCAGCGGGGTGTCCAGGATGTACTGCGTCTGGATCTCGCTGAGCGAGAAGCGCTCGATCAGGCGCTCCTTGGCCTGTGCCGAGTTCTCGCTCTCGCGGATCAGCCGGATGACCTCGTCGATGTCGAGCAGGGCGACGAGCAGGCCCTCCACCAGGTGGAGCCGGTCGCTCTTCTTGGTGCGGCGGAACTCGGAGCGGCGCCGGACGACCTCGAAGCGGTGGTCGAGGTAGACCTCGAGGAGTTCCTTGAGGCCGAGCGTCAGCGGCTGGCCGTCCACCAGCGCCACGTTGTTGATGCCGAAGGACTCCTCCATCGGCGTCAGCTTGTAGAGCTGCTCCAGGACGGCCTCGGGCACGAAGCCGTTCTTGATCTCGATGACCAGGCGCAGGCCGTGGTTGCGGTCGGTCAGGTCCTTGACGTCCGCGATGCCCTGGAGCTTCTTGGAACCGACCAGGTCCTTGATCTTGGAGATGACCTTCTCGGGGCCGACCGTGAACGGCAGCTCGGTCACGACGATGCCCTTGCGGCGCGCCGTCACCGTCTCCACGCTCGTCGTGGCGCGGATCTTGAACGAGCCGCGACCCGACTCGTACGCGTCCTTGATGCCGGAGA
The DNA here is from genome assembly GCF_014451325.2 of Streptomyces sp. CB02980. Classification (GTDB taxonomy): domain Bacteria; phylum Actinomycetota; class Actinomycetes; order Streptomycetales; family Streptomycetaceae; genus Streptomyces. Next base: position 147,157 of record NZ_JACSCH020000020.1, read on the forward strand.
GGCCGACGATCCGGCCGCCGGTCGGCAGGTCGGGGCCGGGCACGAAACGCATCAGCGTCTCGAGGTCGGCGCCCGGGTGGCGGATCAGGTGGCGGGCGGCCGCGACGACCTCGCCGAGGTTGTGCGGGGGCATGTTGGTCGCCATGCCGACCGCGATGCCCGACGCGCCGTTGACCAGCAGGTTCGGGTAGGCGGCGGGCAGTGCCACCGGCTCCCGCTCCTGGCCGTCGTAGTTCGGCGTGAAGTCGACCGTGTCCTCGTCGATGGACTCGGTCATGAGCAGGGCGGCCGGGGCCATCCGGGACTCGGTGTACCGCATGGCGGCCGGCGGGTCGTCGTTGCCCAGGGAACCGAAGTTGCCGTGGCCGTCGACCAGCGGGAGACGCATGGAGAAGGGCTGCGCCATGCGGACCATGGCGTCGTAGATCGACGCGTCGCCGTGCGGGTGGAGCTTGCCCATCACCTCGCCGACGACGCGGGCGCACTTGACGAAGCCGCGGTCGGGGCGGAGCCCCATCTCGCCCATCTGGTAGACGATGCGGCGCTGGACGGGCTTCATGCCGTCCCGGGCGTCCGGCAGGGCACGCGAGTAGATCACCGAGTACGCGTACTCGAGGAAGGAGCCCTGCATCTCGTCGACAACGTCGATGTCGAGGATTCGCTCCTCGAACGCGTCGTCCGGCGGCGGTGTCTTCGTGCTGCGGCGGGCCATCGCGGCTGCGGCTCCTTCACCAACAAGGTTGATCTGACGCGGACCATTGTGGACTGTGCCACCGACAACACCGACCGCGACCCGGAAGAGGGACATCTCCGGGGGACGGGAACTTCGCCAGGTGTCGGCGCGCTTGCATACAGTGGCAGGACTTTTTCACATCGCGATCGAAGGGACGTACATGCCCATGGGTCACACGGCCACGGCCGAGGCCGGCTCCGGCGGCCTGACAGCGACCGAGCACCGGTTGGCGAACGGCCTGCGTGTGGTGCTCTCGGAGGACCACCTGACCCCGGTCGCCGCGGTCTGCCTCTGGTACGACGTCGGCTCGCGGCACGAGGTCCCGGGCCGCACGGGCCTCGCCCACCTCTTCGAGCACCTGATGTTCCAGGGCTCGAAGCAGGTCCACGGGAACGGGCACTTCGAGCTCGTGCAGGGCGCCGGCGGCTCGCTCAACGGCACGACGAGCTTCGAGCGCACCAACTACTTCGAGACCATGCCCACGCACCAGCTGGAGCTCGCGCTCTGGCTGGAGGCCGACCGCATGGGCTCGCTGCTCGCCGCCCTGGACGACGAGTCCATGGAGAACCAGCGGGACGTCGTCAAGAACGAGCGCCGCCAGCGCTACGACAACGTGCCGTACGGCACGGCCTTCGAGAAGCTGACCGCCCTGGCCTACCCGGAGGGGCACCCGTACCACCACACGCCGATCGGGTCGATGGCCGACCTGGACGCGGCCACCCTGGAGGACGCGCGGAACTTCTTCCGCACGTACTACGCCCCGAACAACGCCGTGCTCTCGGTCGTCGGCGACATCGACCCGGAGCAGACCCTCGCCTGGGTCGAGAAGTACTTCGGCTCCATCCCCGGCCACGACGGCAAGCCCGCACCGCGTTCCGGCGAGCTGCCCGAGGTCATCGGCGAGCAGCTGCGCGAGGTCGTCGAGGAGGAGGTCCCGGCCCGCGCGCTGATGGCCGCCTACCGGCTGCCGCACGACGGCACGCGCGCGTGCGACGCCGCCGACCTGGCCCTGACGGTCCTCGGCGGAGGCGAGTCCTCCCGGCTGCACAACCGCCTGGTCCGCCGCGACCGCACGGCCGTCGCCGCCGGCTTCGGCATGCTGCGGCTCGCCGGCGCGCCCTCGCTCGGCTGGCTGGACGTCAAGACCTCCGGCGGTGTCGAGGTCCCGCAGATCGAGGCGGCCGTCGACGAGGAGCTCGCCCGGTTCGCCGCCGACGGCCCCACGCCCGAGGAGATGGAGCGCGCGCAGGCCCAGTTGGAGCGCGAGTGGCTCGACCGGCTCGGCACCGTCGCGGGCCGCGCCGACGAACTGTGCCGGTTCGCCGTGCTGTTCGGCGACCCGCAGCTCGCGCTGACCGCCGTGGACCGCGTCCTGGCGATCACCGCCGACGAGGTGCAGGCCGTCGCCGCGGCCACGCTGCGCCCCGACAACCGCGCGGTGCTGGTCTACGAGCCCCTGGCGACCGAACAGGGCGAGAACGCCGACGGCGACGACGAGGAAGAGGGAGCGGGCCAGTGACCGACGCCGCCGCATCTTTGACGAGCATGGACTTCCACCCGCAGCCGACGCCCGGCGTCGCCCGGCCCTGGGCCTTCCCGGCCCCGGACCGTGGCGCCCTGGACAACGGCCTGACGGTGCTCACCAGCCACCGCCCCGGCCAGCAGGTCGTGGCGGTGGAGATCTTCCTGCCGGCCCCGCTGGACGCCGAGCCCGCCGGTCTCGACGGCGTCGCCACCATCATGGCCCGCGCGCTCTTCGAGGGCACGGACCAGCAGAGCGCCGAGGAGTTCGCGGCCGAGCTGGAGCGCTGCGGCGCCACGCTCGACGCGCACGCCGACCACCCGGGCGTACGGGTCTCCCTGGAGGTTCCCGTCTCCCGGCTGCCCAAGGCGCTCGGTCTCGTCTCCGAGGCCCTGATCGCGCCGGCGTTCCTCGAGACCGAGGTCGAGCGCCTGGTGCGCAACCGCCTCGACGAGATCCCGCACGAGACGGCCAATCCGTCCCGCCGCGCCGCCAAGCAGCTCTCCAAGGAGCTCTTCCCGGCCGAGGCCCGGATGTCCCGGCCGCGCCAGGGCACCGAGGAGACCGTCGAGGCGATCGACGCCGCCGCGGTCCGCGCCTTCTACGAGGCGTACGTCCGGCCGGCCACGGCCACCGCCGTGGTCGTCGGCGACCTCACCGGTGTCGACCTGGACAAGGTCCTCGCCGAGACCCTGGGCGCCTGGACCGGCGAGCCGGCCGAGCCGCTCCCGATGCCGCCGATCACCGCCGACGACACCGGACGGGTCGTCATCGTGGACCGTCCCGGCGCCGTCCAGACCCAGTTGCTGATCGGCCGGGTCGGACCCGACCGCCACGACAGCGTCTGGCCGGCCCAGGTCCTGGGCACGTACTGCCTCGGTGGCACCCTGACCTCGCGGCTCGACCGGGTCCTGCGCGAGGAGAAGGGCTACACGTACGGCGTGCGCGCCTTCGGGCAGGTGCTCCGCTCGGACGGCCGGGGGAACGGCGCCTCGATGCTCGCCATCAGCGGTTCCATCGACACGCCCAACACCGGTCCGGCTCTTGACGACCTGTGGAAGGTGCTGCGGACGCTGGCCGCGGAGGGTCTCACCGACGCCGAGCGGGAGACGGCCGTGCAGAACCTGGTGGGGGTCGCGCCGCTCAAGTACGAGACCGCCGCCTCCGTCGCGGGGACGCTCTCCGACCAGGTCGAGCAGCACCTCCCGGACGACTACCAGGCCCAGTTGTACGCCCGGCTGGCCGAGACCGGCACGGTCGAGGCGACCGCGGCCGTGGTCAGCGCCTTCCCCGTGGACCGGCTCGTCACCGTGCTCGTCGGCGACGCGGCGCAGATCGCGGAGCCGGTGCGCGCGCTCGGGATCGGTGAAGTGACCGTCGTGACCGGCTGATTCACGCCGCCGACACGGCAATGGAGGGCCCCGACGGCATAGTTCGTCGGGGTCCTCCCCTTTGTCCGTATTGAGGTCAAGGGTGGCCGTATGCCCTGTGGCATGTCTTACAAAATGCGTGTCCGGTTGGTGATTGAAAGACGATCCGCATAGCGTCGGTGCGTCTGTTCGTCAGTTGCACGTGCCGCACCCGCGGCATCGGACAGACATCGCCGAGTCCCCGTCAGGCGCGAGCCTGGGGAGCCGGGGACCCACACGTAGTCCCTGGGGTGAATCGGGCGCCTTCGTCTCGTACGGAGGGGCTCGTAGGAGACCTTCCTGCTCCGAACCCGTCAGCTAACCCGGTAGGCGAGAGGGAAGGAAAGGATCAGCCCCTACATGGCGTTCACCCGTGCCACCGGGAAGCATCGTGCTCCGAGCCGGATGGCGCGCCGCGGCGTGGGCCTCGCCGGCGCGGCGACGCTCGCCACCACCGGCGTCATCGGAACCCTCGCTTCCCCGGCGCTCGCCGCCGACACGGACAACCGCTCGCTCGAGGACACCGGTCTCATCAAGGTGATCACCGAGGACTCCCTCGCCGAGCGGATCGATGCCCAGGCCGCCGCCCAGGAGCAGGAGGCCTTCGAGGTCGCCGCCAAGGCGAAGGCCAAGGCCGAGGCGAAGCGCAAGGCCGAGGCCCGCGCCAAGGAGATCCGCGAGGCCGAGCAGCGCGCGGCCCGTGAGGCCGAGCGCCGGCGCCTGGCCTCCTTCCAGCTGCCCGTCGAGGGCACGTACGTGTCCACCGGCTACAAGACCGGCGGCTCGCTCTGGTCCTCCGGCAGCCACTCCGGCATCGACTTCCACGCCGCCTACGGCAGCAACGTCGTCTCTGTCGGCTCGGGCACCGTCGTCGAGGCCGGCTGGGGTGGCGCGTACGGCAACAACATCGTCATCCGCATGAACGACGGCACGTACACCCAGTACGGTCACCTCGCCTCCATCGAGGTCTACGTCGGTCAGAGCGTCGAGCCGGGTGAGCGGATCGGCGTCTCGGGCTCGACCGGGAACTCGACCGGCCCGCACCTCCACTTCGAGGCGCGGACGACGTCCGAGTACGGCTCCGACATCAACCCGATCTCGTACCTGCGCGCCCGCGGCGTCAACGTCTGATCCAGGACGGATCCAGGACGCCCTCGCGCGGGGCCGGCGGTTCGTCGCCCCCTCGCATCGCAAAAGCCCCGGCTCGTACAGAGCCGGGGCTTTTCGTCGGTCGCGGCACATCGATATTCCGCCGGGGCATCGGAAATTCCGGCGCGCTGCAATAGAGTCGCAGATCGGGCGCAGAACAGGCGCCGTCGGAATTGACTCGCGCAGACCAAAGGCGGAGGTCGGACATGCGCATTCCCGCGCACTCGGTATGCACGGCGATCCGGGACGACATCGTCTCCGGCGTCTTCGAGCGGGGCAGCCGGCTGACCGAGGAGCAACTGGCCCGCCGGTACGGGGTCTCCCGCGTCCCGGTCCGCGAGGCCCTGCGCACCCTGGAGTCCGAGGGCTTCGTCGTCTCCCGCCGCCACGCCGGGGCGCATGTCGCCGAGCCCACCGACCAGGAGGCCGCCGATCTGCTCGACATGCGGGCGCTGCTCGAACCGCTGGGGGCGGCCCGCGCCGCCCAGCGGCGCACGGAGGCCCATCTCAAGGTGCTGCGCGGTCTGGTCAGGCTGGGGCAGGAGCGGGCCAGGCGCGGGCAGGGCGAGGATCTGCGCTCACTCGGCGGCTGGTTCCACGAGACCCTCGCGCAGGCCTCCGGGAGTCCGGCCCTGACGGCGCTGCTGACCCAGCTGCGGCACAAGATCGCCTGGATGTACGCGGTCGAGCAGCCCGAGCGGCCGGTGGACGCCTGGGCCGAGCACGGCGCGATCGTCGACGCCGTGGCCCGCGGTGACGCCGAGCGGGCGCGGACGCTGACCGCGCTGCACGCGGAGCGCGCGCAGTCGCTGCACCGCCTCAAGAGGCCGGACCGCGGCCGTGTGAGGGTTTCGCAACACGCAGTCAACACGGCGAGTTCCCGGAATTAACGCACGCATCGTATACATGGAATAGGAATTCGGCGCCGCTGCTCCGTGCTGCCCTGAAAGAGGGCCAGTGGAAAAGCGAAAGGCCGCCACCGCCGGAATTCCGGCGGTCACGGCCTTTCGTCGTGCAGAGGGGTCGACCCGGATCAGACGGTCTCGGGAAGCTCATCCAGACCCTCGGCGACCAGCTTCGCCAGACGGTCCAGAGCGGCCTCGGCGCCGTCGGCCTCCGAGGCGAGGACGATCTCCTCGCCGCCCTGCGCGCCCAGGCCGAGCACCGCGAGCATGGAGGCGGCGTTCACCGGGGTGCCGTCGGACTTGGCGATCGTCACCGGAACGCCGGAAGCCGTGGCGGCACGGACGAAGATGGACGCGGGGCGGGCGTGCAGGCCCTCGGCCCAGCCGACGTTGACGCGGCGCTCAGCCATGGTGTTGCCCTTCAAGTCTCAAGCGGGTTGTCTAGACCAGTCTCTCACGGGATGCTGCGTGCTCGTGCCGACCTTCGGCCCGGATCGGACCGCCGTTCGGCCCTCCCCCGCCGTGCGCGGCGTGCTCCCTACCTTGCACGGCGGACCCCCGCCGCGCGAGCGGTGCCACCGCCGTGTCGCGGCCGGTTTCGTCGCCGTGTCGCGACCCGTGCCACCGCCGTGTCGCGGCCGTAGGCTGACCCCATGCAGAGCGCGTCGGACCAGCTGCCGGAGCACGACTACCCCGACCACTGGGAAGCGGACGTGGTGCTCCGCGACGGCGGCACCGCGCGCATCCGGCCCATCACGGCCGACGACGCCGACCGCCTCGTCAGCTTCTACGAGCAGGTCTCGGACGAGTCGAAGTACTACCGCTTCTTCGCTCCCTACCCGCGGCTGTCCGCCAAGGACGTGCACCGCTTCACCCACCACGACTTCGTGGACCGGGTCGGCCTCGCGGCGACCGTGGGCGGCGAGTTCATCGCCACCGTGCGCTACGACCGCATCAACGACCGGGGCCTGCCCGCCTCCGCACCGGCCGACGAGGCCGAGGTCGCCTTCCTCGTCCAGGACGCCCACCAGGGGCGCGGTGTCGCCTCCGCCCTGCTCGAACACATCGCGGCCGTCGCGCGCGAGCGGGACATCCGGCGCTTCGCCGCCGAGGTGCTCCCCGCCAACACCAAGATGATCAAGGTGTTCACGGACGCGGGCTACACGCAGAAGCGCAGCTTCGAGGACGGGTCCGTGCGGCTCCACCTCGACCTCGAACCCACCGACCGCTCCCTCGCCGTGCAGCGCGCGCGGGAGCAGCGGGCCGAGGCCCGCTCCGTGCAACGCCTCCTCACGCCCCGGTCCGTCGCCGTCGTCGGCGCCGGGCGCGCACCCGGCGGCGTCGGCCGGACCGTCCTCCGCAACCTCCTCGGGGCCGGGTACACCGGACGCGTGTACGCGGTCAACGCCGCGCTCACCGGGAAGGACGGGCCCGTCGAGTTCGACGGCGTCCCCGCCCACTCCTCCGTCGCGGCCATCGGCGAGCCCGTCGACCTCGCGATCGTCGCCGTCCCCGCCGAACGGGTGCCGGAAGTCGTCGCCGACTGCGGCGAGCACGGAGTCCAGGGCCTGGTCGTGCTCTCCGCCGGATACGCCGAGAGCGGGGCCGACGGGCGCGAGCGGCAGCGCCAGCTGGTCCGGCAGGCCCGCTCGTACGGCATGAGGATCATCGGGCCGAACGCCTTCGGGATCATCAACACCGCCGCCGACGTCCGGCTCAACGCCTCCCTCGCCCCGCAGATGCCGGCCGCCGGGCGGATCGGGCTCTTCACCCAGTCCGGCGCCATCGGCATCGCCCTCCTCGCCGGACTGCACCGGCGGGGCGCCGGGCTCTCCTCCTTCATCTCGGCCGGCAACCGCGCCGACGTCTCCGGCAACGACTTCCTCCAGCACTGGTACGACGACCCCGGCACCGACGTCGTCCTGCTCTACCTGGAGTCGATCGGCAACCCCCGGAAGTTCACCCGGCTCGCGCGCCGCACCGCCGCCGTCAAGCCGGTCGTCGTCGTCAAGGGCGCCCGGCACAGCGGCAGCGCGCCGCCCGGCCACCGCGTGCCCGTCACCCGCATCCCGCACGCAACGGTCTCCGCGCTGCTCCGCCAGGCCGGCGTCATCCGCGTCGACACCGTCACCGAGCTGGTGGACGCCGGACTGCTGCTCGCCGCCCAGCCGCTGCCCGCCGGTCCCCGGGTCGCGATCCTCGGCAACTCCGAGTCCCTCGGCCTCCTCACGTACGACGCCTGCCTGACGGAGGGGCTGCGCCCGCTGCGGCCGCTCGACCTCACCACGGCGGCGGAACCGGCGGACTTCCGGGACGCCCTCGTGGCGGCGCTCGCGGACGAGACCTCCGACGCGGTCGTCGTGAACGCGATCCCGTGGGTCGGCGAGAACGGCGCCACCGAGTTCGGCGACGGAGAGGTCCTCGCGGCCTCCCTCCGCGAGGCCGTCGCCTCCGCCCAGGCCCCCACGAAGCCGGTCGTCGTCGTCCATGTCGAGATGGGCGGCCTCGCGGAGGCCCTCGCGGTCGCCACGAGCACGCGCCCGACGGCGCCGGGACGGGGCGCGGCCGCCGCCCCGGGACCCCGCCCGACCGGACTCCCGACCGAACCGGGGACCGGGCCCGCCGGCCCCGGGATCGACCCCGGGGCGGGGCCCACCGACCCCGGGTCCGCGCCCGGGTCCGAGCCCGGCGCCGGGCCCACCGGCCTCCGGCCCGCGCCCCGCGCAGCAGGCCCCTGGCCGGCCGGCCGGGGAACGGGTGGCGCCGTGTCCGCCCCCGGCGCCCCGGGAGCGACCCCGCCCGCCCCGGGAGCGACCCCGCCCGCGGGGGCGCCTGCCCCCGCGTCCGCCGCCGGGGCCGTCGCCGCCGACGGCGACCCGGCCTCCGCGCCCGTCCCCGTCCCGCCCGCCACCATCCCCTCCTACCCCGCCGCCGAGCGGGCCGTGCGGGCGCTGGCCGAGGCCGTCCGGTACGGGCAGTGGCGGCGGCAGGCCGCCGAGCCCGGACGGGTGCCCGAGTACGAGGACATCGACGAGCCGGGGGCCGCCGCGCTCATCGAGCGGGTGCTCGGCGGCGACGACGCCGACCCGCGCGGTGTGACCCTCGACACCGCGCAGGCGGGGGAGCTGCTCGCCCGCTACGGCATCGCCGTCCTGCCCACGCTGCCCGCGCCGACCCCCGACGCCGCCGTCGCGGCCGCCGGCCGGCTCGGCTACCCGGTCGCCCTCAAGACGACCGCGCCCCACCTCCGCCACCGCCCCGACCTCGGGGGCGTACGGCTCGATCTGGCGTCCGAGGAGCAGCTCCGTACGGCGTACACCGAGCTGACCGAGGTCCTCGGCAAGCCCGAGGAGCTCCAGCCGGTCGTCCAGGCGATGGTGCCCCGTGGGGTCGACACCGTCGTCCGCTCCGCCATCGACCCGGCCGTCGGCGCGGTCCTCTCCTTCGGCCTCGCGGGCGCCGCGTCCGAACTGCTCGGCGACACGGCCCACCGGCTGGTGCCGGCCACCGACCGGGACGTCGCCGAACTGGTCCGCTCCCTCCGCACCGCCCCGCTGCTGTTCGGCTGGCGCGGCTCCGCCCCCGTCGACACCCCGGCCCTCGAAGAGGTCCTGCTCCGGGTGTCCCGCCTGGTCGACGACCACCCCGAGGTGGTCGCCGTCTCCCTGGAGCCGGTGGTCGTGGCACCGCGCGGACTGTCCGTCCTCGGCGCCACCGTCCGGCTGGCCCCGCCACCGCCCCGAACCGACCTCGGCCCGCGCAGCCTGCCGAGCTACTGAAGGGCCTGAGGGGGGCCCACAGCCCCGTAGGATGGATTCCATGGCGAAGACCGGTACGACGACCCAGGGGCTGCGCGCGGCGATCGAGCGCAGCGGCTACTACCCGGCCCTCGTGGCCGAGGCGGTGGAGGCCGCTGTCGGCGGCGAGGCCGTCGCGTCGTACGTCGTGCACCAGGAGACCACCTTCGACGCCAACGAGGTCCGGCGCCACGTCACCGTCCTCGTCCTGACGCCGCACCGCTTCATCGTCAGCCACACCGACGAGCAGGCCGCCGACACCAGCTCCCCGACGCCGTACGCCACGACGTCCACCGAGTCCGTGAAGCTCGACCGGATCTCGTCGGTCGTCGTCAGCCGCGTCGTCGCCAACCCGGAGTCGTACACCCCGGGCACGCTGCCCCGCGAGGTGGTCCTCACCATCGGCTGGGGTGCCGTCTCCCGCATCGACCTGGAGCCCGCCGCCTGCGGCGACGCCAACTGCGACGCCGACCACGGCTACACGGGCAACGCCACCGCCGACGACCTCAGCCTCCGGGTGAGCGAGGCCGGGGACGGCCCGGACACCGTCCGGCAGACCCTCGTCTTCGCCCAGGCCCTGTCCGAAGCCATCGCGGCCACCGCCGCCCCCACCCGCTGATGGTGCAGCCGACCGCCGTGACCCACGGCTGGCCCGACGACCCGGTCCCGCTCGCCCCGCACACCGCGCCGGTCCCCGAGTACACCTTCGGCTCCCTCGGTGACGTGCTGCCGACGCTCGTCGCCGGTCAGGGCGTGCCCGGGTGCGACGCCCGGATCGCCGAGCTCTCCCCGGCCGACCGGAACTGCGTCTTCCTGATCGACGGACTCGGCTGGGAGCAGATCAAGGCCCACCCGGACGAGGCCCCCTATCTGACCTCGCTCCTCGGCTCCTCCCGCGGGGGCACCGGCCGCCCGATCACCGCCGGCTTCCCCGCCACCACGGCGACCTCGCTCGCCTCCGTCGGCACCGGCCGCTACCCCGGTACGCACGGGCTGCCCGGCTACACCGTGCGCAACCCCGACACCGGCGAGCTGATGAACCAGCTCCGCTGGAAGCCGTGGACCGCGCCGCACGTCTGGCAGCCGTACCCCACCGTCTTCCAGCTCGCCCACGAGGCCGGGATCCACACCGCCCAGGTGTCCTCGCCGATCTTCGAGCAGACCCCGCTCACCAAGGTCGCGCTCAGCGGCGGAAGGTTCCACGGGCGGCTCTCCGGCGAGGAGCGCATGGACTTCGCCGCCGAGCAGCTCGCCGCCGGCGACCGCTCGCTGGTCTACACGTACTACAGCGAACTCGACGGCGCCGGACACCGCTTCGGCATCGAATCCGACGCCTGGCGCGGCCAGCTGATGTTCGTCGACCGGCTCGTGCAGCGGCTCGCCGAGCAGCTGCCGCCCCGCTCGGCGCTGTACGTCACGGCCGACCACGGCATGGTCGACATCCCCTTCGACGAGCAGCACCGCATCGACTTCGACGAGGACTGGGAGCTCCGCGCGGGCGTCGCCCTCCTCGGCGGCGAGGGACGTGCCCGGCACGTCTACGCGGTGCCCGGCGCCGAGGCGGACGTCCTCACCTGCTGGCGCGAGGTGATCGGCGAGCAGTTCTGGGTCGCGAGCCGCGACGAGGCGATCTCGCTCGGCTGGTTCGGGGACGAGGTCGACGAGCGCGTGTACGGGCGGATCGGCGACGTCGTCGCCGCGGCCCACGACGACGTGGCGATCACCGCCTCCGTGAACGAGCCCCACGAGTCCGCGATGGCCGGCATGCACGGGTCCATGACCCCTGCGGAGCAGCTCGTCCCGCTGCTCGAAGTCCGCTCCTGAACCCTCCGGACCCCCGGACACCCTTCCCCCTCCACGACCTGAAAGGTCCCCGTCCCGTCATGCCCGAGCTGGTCTTCTTCTCCGGAACCATGGACTGCGGGAAGAGCACCCTGGCACTCCAGATCGCCCACAACCGTGACGCGCGAGGGCTCCAGGGCGTGATCTTCACCCGTGACGACCGGGCGGGCGAGGGCAAGCTCTCCTCCCGGCTGGGCCTGGTGACGGAGGCGGTCGAGGCACCGCAGGGCATGGACCTGTACGCGTACCTCGTCGCCCAGCTCTCCCAGGGCGGCAAGGCCGACTACGTGATCGTCGACGAGGCCCAGTTCCTCGCCCCGGAACAGATCGACCAGCTCGCCCGGGTCGTCGACGACCTCGGTCTCGACGTCTTCGCCTTCGGCATCACCACCGACTTCCGGACCAAGCTCTTCCCCGGCTCGCAGCGGCTCATCGAGCTGGCGGACCGCATCGAGCAGCTCCAGGTCGAGGCGCTGTGCTGGTGCGGCGCCCGCGCCACGCACAACGCCCGCACGGTGGGCGGCGAGATGGTCGTCGAGGGCGAGCAGGTCGTCGTCGGCGACGTGAACCGCCCGGCCGAGGAGATCGGTTACGAGGTGCTGTGCCGGCGGCATCACCGGCGCCGGATGACCTCCGCGTCGGCCCACGCGGGGGCCCTCTCCCCGGACGTGCTGCCGGTCAACGGCTGATCCCTCGCGGGGCCGGGCCCGTACGGCGGGACCGGAGCGGGAGAGAAACGGTATCGGGGCGCTCGACTCTGGCGGAGTAGTTCTCTGCAGGAGGAGTCTTTCGATGAAACATCCCCCGGACCGGATCGACGTGGCCGAGGGGCTGCGCCACATCCTTCAGGAGCTGTCCGCCATCGAGCGGTCGGTCGAGGGTGAACGCGCGGGCCTGCCGGATGCCCGTACGGACGGAGAGGGGTCCTGGGACGGGCCCGAGTTCACCGTCGAGACCGTCAGCGACAACAGCATGCACACCGTGGTGGACATCAGGGCGCTGCGCGGCCCCGGCCGGCTCCCGCCCGACGGTGCCGGGCCCGACGAGGAAGAGGTCGCCGCGCTGCGCGCGACCGTGCGCGCGCTGCTCGATCTGGCGGACATCGGATCCGGGCAGGCGTGTACCACCGTGGTCCTCACCGAGCGGGGGCCACGGGTGGTCAGTTGCCGGCTCGGCGGCGGCGCGACCGTGTTCGCGCGCGAGCCGGGGCCGGGGGCCCCGGGCTGAGCGGGGCCGCCGGGCCGAGCGGGGCCGCCGGGGTCGTCCGGGGCGGGCCGAGCGGGATTCGGTAGGAGGGCTGTACCCGGGCTGACCTGGCGTTCCCGGGTGCGTTCCCGTGCCGTACCGGAAGGCGGTATCGACGCGGGAACGGTCCGGGAACGGGTCACCGGAGAGTACGTGGTGTCGGGAAGCAGAACCGGAGAAACCACGTAAAGGGGATATGGCCATGGGACGCAAGTCGACTGGATTCGCCGGGATCGTCGTCGCCGCCGCTCTCGCCCTCGGGTTCGGGGTCACGGTGGAGGCGGGTCACGGGCAGAGCCGGCCGGTCGGCGTCCAGGTCCAGGCCGATGACCAGGGTCCGACGGTGATCGGCAAGGGTGGCGTGGTCCAGGCCGGCGCGACCGACGACCAGGGCCCGACCGTCATCGGCAAGGGTGGCGTGGTCCAGGCAGGTGCCACCGACGACCAGGGTCCGACGGTGATCGGCAAGGGTGGGGTCGTCCAGGCCGGCGCGACCGACGACCAGGGCCCGACCTTCATCGGGTCCCGGGTCGTCCAGGCCGGTGCCACCGACGACCAGGGCCCCACCGTGATCGGCAAGGGTGCGCCCGCCGCCGGCGGTCAGAGCGTCTTCGCCGCCTGATTCCCGCTCCGAACACCCGCTACGTCGGTACGTCGCTGCTTCGGCTACGTCGGTACGTCAGCGACGTCGGTGACGTCAGCTACGACGGCGTTCCGCCGGGACGCCCATCTCGCCGAACAGCTCCTCCGCCGACCGCTCGTTGCGCGCCGCCTCCTCCGAGAGGCCGAGGGCGGCCTGGGCGCGGGCCATGCCGGACAGGGCGTAGGCCATCTCGATGCGGAAGTCGAGGGAGTGCGCCACTTCGTGGGCGCTCTCGTGCAGGCCGAGCGCCGCCACGTACTCCTTGCGCTTGTACAGATAGCGGCCGACGGTGTTCTCGACCTTGGCCCGGCGCAGTGGAGAAACGTTTGGCCCGATGGTTTCCATGGCCCGGTCCGCGTAGCGGACGGCCTGCTCGTCCCTGCCGAGACGCTGGGCGACCTCCGCGAGGAGCGCGAGGGCAAGGGCCACCTGCCCCGGGTCGCTGTTCTCGGTGCACAGCGCCCGCGCCCGCGCGAGGCACGTGTCGGCGGCCTCGTCGTCGCCGAGGCAGGCGTGCGCGAACGCCAGGTCCGTGAAGGCCACCAACTTGTTCTCGTGCTGGCCCAGTTCGTCGCAGAGCGCGATCGCCCGACGGGCCGCCGACGCCGCCTCCTCGTGCCGCCCCCACTGCTCGTACAGGGTGCTGAGCAGGGTGAGGCTCTCCGCCTCCGCCCGGCTTGCGCCCAGCTCCCGCTGGTGCGCGATCGACTTCTCCAGATGGGACAGCGCCTGCGGGAACCGGCCGAGCAGACTGTTGAGCTGGCCGAGGGCGCCCTCGCTGTGGGCCAACGTCTGTACGTCCCCGAGTCGTTCGGCGACGTCCCGGCCCTCCGTGGCGACCTCGATGCCCTCGGCGAAGCGGCCCAGCTTCCAGCACGCCACGCCCAGATTGGACAGGCTCACACCCAGCAGCGGCAGTTCCCCGAGCCGGCGCGCGGCGGCCACCGCCAGGAGCCCCATCGAGCGGAACTCCTCCAGCTGGCCCCGCGCGCTGAGCTGGAAGGCCAGATTGCGGCTCAGGAACACGGTGTGGCGATCGTGTCCGAGCCGGTCGGCCAGGCCCACCGCCCCGAGCAGCGACCCCTGCTCCCGCGCGAACCACTGCTCGGCCTGCTCGCTCTCCGCGAACCGCGGCAGCCGCGTGAGCCACGCGTCCGTGTCCTCCACCTCCGCCACCTCGGTGGGAATGCGGCGCCGGCCCGGGAACATGACCTGGCAGGCCGACTCCGTCGTCGCCAGGTAGTAGTCGAGCAGCCGGCGCGTCGACGCGGAGTCGTCCTCCTCCGTGGCCGTCGACCTGAGACTCTGCGCGAAGCTGCGCACCAGGTCGTGGAAGGTGTACAGGCCGATCTCCGGCTGCTGCAACAGATGGACGTCCAGGAGGAGTTCGAGGATGTCCTCGGCGTCGGCCGGATCGGTCTCCAGAAGAGCGGCCGCCGCGTACACGTCGAGCTCGCCGCCGGGATGCAGCGCCAGGCTGCGGAACGCGGTCCGGCAGTCCTGCTCCAGGGCCTGGTACGACAGACGCAGGGTGGCGGCGACGCTGCGCTGCCCCGAGCTCAGCTCGTCCAGCCGGCGCGTCTCGTCGCGCAGCCGATCGGCCAGGTAACGCAGCGTCCAGCGCGGCCTGTTGCGCAGCCGGGCGGTCGCGATCCGCAGCGCCAGGGGGAGGTGACCGCACAGCCGGGCCAGCTCGGCCGCCGCCTCCGGCTCCGCCGCGTACCGCCGCTCGCCCAGCGTCTCCGCCATCAGCGCCGCGCACTCCGCCGGCGACATCACGTCGATCGAGATCCACTGCGCCGAGTCGAGGTCCACAAGACGGGCCCGGCTGGTGACGAGGACCAGACAGCCGGGCGTGGTCGGCAGCAGCGGTCGTACGCCGTCGGCGTCGGCGGCGTTGTCGAGGAGCAGCAGCAGCCGCTTCCCGGTGACGGTCGACCGCCACAGCGCCGTACGGCCCGCGAGGTCCTCCGGGATGCGCGCACCCGGTACGCCCAGGGCCCGTAAGAGACTGTCGAGCGCTCCGCCTGCGGTCACCGGCTGCTCGCCGGGCGTGTAGCCGCGCAGGTCGATGTAGAGCTGGCCGTCGGGGAACTCGGAGGCCAGGGAGTGCGCCGCGTGCACGGCGAGGGAGGTCTTGCCGCTGCCGCCCATGCCGTCCAGGGCCACGATCCGGGAATGCCGCGCGCAGTCCCGGCCGGCCGAGTCGAGCAGCTCCCGCAGTTCGTCGCCGCGGCCGGTGAAGTCCGCCAGGTCGTACGGCAGGGTGCACGGGGCCTCGGTGGGCGCCGCCTCCGGCAGGGCGACCGGGGCCGCGACGGGCGGGGGAGCGGGGGCGGCCAGCTCCGGGCTGTCGCGCAGGATCCCCTCGTACACCCTGGTCAGCCGGGGGCCCGGGTCGACGCCCAGCTCCTCCACCAGGAGCTCACGGACCCGGCTGTACTCCTCCAGGGCCTCGGCCTGTCTGCCCGAGCGGTACAGGGCCAGCATCAACTGGGCGCGCAGCGACTCGTGCAGGGGGTGGGCCTGCACCAGATCCCGTAGATCGACGACGAGTTCCGCCGTCTCGCCGAGACCCAGGCGGAGATCGAAGAGCTGCTCCGCGGCGGCGAGCCTGCGCTCCTCGAGCGCGGTGGCCGCCGCCTCGATCACCGGGCCGCCCGCCCCCGACAGGATCGGACCCCGCCAGAGGCCGAGGGCCCGGCGCAGCGCCTCCACCGCGTCCACCGCCCGGCCCTCGCCCGGGGCGTCCCGGGCCGATTTCACAAGACTGCCGAACTCCGTCAGGTCGAGCTGCTCCGGAGCGAGGACCACCCGGTATCCGGGGCCGTCGGTGACGATGACCTCGCTGCCCGCGGGGATGCGCCGCCGAAGATCCGCGACCGCCTTGCGGACCTGGTGCGAGGCGGTCGCCGGCGGGTCCTCGGCCCAGGCCGACTCCACGAGCCGGCCGATCGTCAGCACCCGTCCCGGCTCCAGGAGCAGCGTACCCAGCACGCGTTCCTGGATGAGACCCCCCAGCCTCAGCCGGGAACCGTCGGCCCAGCCCTCAAGGGGGCCCAGCACGTTGAATCTCAGCGATTGCTCCTCGGCAGCGGTCATTGCCGCGAGCACCCCCCCAGGTCTCCCGGCCACGCCCTCGGCGCCGGTGATTGCGGATCCTAGCCCGTTCCCGTGACCCCCGGGAACGAGGCGGTACGGGATCGGTAAGCGGTCCCGCCACCGTATGACCCACGAGGCCGACTCCTTCACGGCCCTCGCGACTGAGGACCCCCATGCAGCAAGGAGACTGGTCATGACCGAACAGGCATCGCCGGACGGGCTCGCCGAGCAGCTGCGGGCGGCACGGCAGTGGGCCGGCATCACCCAGGAGCAGTTGGCCGGCCTGTCGACCGTCAGCGTGCGGGCCATCCGGGATCTGGAGCAGGGGCGGGTGCGGCACCCGCGCCGGGAGACGCTGCGGCTGCTCGCCGGCGCCATGCGGCTGAGCGACGCCCGCCGCGCCGCTCTGGAGCTGGCCGTCGAAGGGGCGGAGGCCGGCACGGTGATGCGCGAGGCGTACGGCGCCGAACTGGCGCCGCCGCCGCAGCCGTTGCGCAGACTCGTCGGCCGCGCCGAGGAACTCCGGGTCCTGACCGGTCTGCTGGCCACCGAGCACGAGCGGCTCCTCAGCGTGGTGGGCCTGGCCGGGGTGGGCAAGACCCGACTGGCCCAGGAGGCCGCCCTGTTGCTCCACGGCCGTGACCGGACCCCCGTCGTCTGGGTCGACATGACCGAGACCGCGCCGCCGGTGGCCGGGCCGGCCGGGACCCGCAGCCCGCGGTCCGCGCTGACGGGCTGGGCCCGCTCCCTGGCCCTCGGCGGCCGGGGCCTGGACGAACTCGCCTCCGTGATACGCGGCCGGGCCACCCTGCTGGTCCTCGACGGCCATGACACCGGCCCCCACCTCACGCCCCCGCTCCTCGAACTGCTGCACGTCTGCGAGCGGCTGAAGGTGCTGATCACCACGCGCGAGCCGCACCGCACCCCGGGCAACCGGATGCTGCCGCTCGGCCCGCTGCCCGTACCGGACCCGGAGCCGGGGGAGTCCCCGAGCGGGGCCGCAGCACCCGGCGTCTCCCTGACCGCCGGGGAGCCCGCCGTCGAGCTCATGCTGTCGTACGTGGGTCACATGCGCCCCGACCTGATGCCCGGCGACTCGCTGGTGCGCACGGTGTCACGGATCAGCCGGGCCCTCGACGGTGTGCCGCGGGCGATGGAGGCCGCCGCCTCCTGGCTGCTGCTGCGCTCTCCCGCGGAGCTGCTGCGGATCGCGCGGACCACGCCGCTCGACGTCGTGGACGACGTGACCGCCGGAGACACCGGCGGCGACGCGGGCGGCGAGGGACTCGCCGCGCTGCTCGCGGCGGCCGTGGCCCGGCTCGACGACGGGCCCGCGGCGCTGCTCGGCGACCTGAGCCTCCTTCCCGACGGCTGGAGCGCCGACCAGGCCGCCGCCGGTCTGTCCGCGACACCGGCCGCCGTGGTGCGCGACGTCCACGCACTGATGCTGCGCGGCCTCGTACGGCGCCTTCCCGGTGAGGAGGACGGAGCCCCGCGGTTCGGGGTGCTCAACCTGGTGCGGCAGCTCGCCGCCGAACGCGCCGCCTCGCTCGTACCGGCGACGGCCCTCGTCCCCTCCTGAACAGACCCCGCTCTCCCTCCGTCTCCTCCACCCGCTCCTCTTCTCCCTCCCTCTTCCCCTTCCTCGAAGAAAGGCCCGTCCGCCATGCGCAACCTGATCTCGCTCGCCGACCTGAAGCCCGAGCAGCTCGCCCGTATCGTCGCCCGTGCCGTCGAGTTCGGCACCGGCGGCGTCGACGACAAGCCGCTGGCCGGACGCCAGGTCGGTGTCTACTTCCGCAAGTCGTCCACCCGGACCCGGACGTCGTTCTGGAGCGGCGCCACCCGGCTGGGCGCCGACGTCATCACGTTCGGCCCCGACGAACTCCAGCTGACCACCGGTGAGACCGTGGAGGACACCAGCCGCGTCCTGGGCCAGTACCTCGACGCGCTCGTCGTCCGCACCAACGGCGACGTGGCGGAGATGCGCCGCCTCGGCGGCAGCCCGGACCTCGCCGTGGTGAACGCCCTCAGCCTCGACGAGCACCCGACCCAGGCGATCGCCGACCTGACCACGCTCGCCGAGCACTTCGGGAAGCTCGCCGGACTCCATGTGCTCGTCGTCGGCGAGGGCAACAGCTCCGGCGCGGCGCTCGCCCTGGCCGGCGCGCTCACCCCCGGGCTGCGGATCACCCTGCTGAGCCCCGAGGGGTACGAGGTGCCCAAGAGCACCATGGACCTCGTCGACGAACTGAGCGGCGGCGACCACCAGGTGCGCCGGATCACCGACCCGGCCGAGGTCGACGGGCCCGTCGACGCGGTCTACACGAGCCGCTGGCAGACCATGGGCGTACCGAAGGCGGACCCCGACTGGCGGGCGGCGTTCGAGGGGTTCGCCATCGACCGCGCGTTCTTCGAGCGGCACAGCGGCCCGGACACCGTCTTCCTGCACGACCTGCCCGCCGTCCGCGGCCAGGAGGTCACCGACGAGGTCCTCGACGGGGAGCGCAGCCTCGCGTGGCGGCAGGCCCACCACAAGATGACCGCGGCGATGGCCGTACTGGAGTGGTGCGTGGTCGGCGAGAACTGAGCGGCACAGGTCCGAAACGGACGGGGGCGGCGTCGGTACGGGTTCGGGGAACCCGGTACCGACGCCGCCCCCGCGTGTGCGCGACGGTCGTCAGCCGCCCATCGCGGCGACCACCGAACGGGGCCGCAGATCCGTCCAGTTGGCCTCGATGTACTCGGCGCACTCCTGCTTGCTGCCCTCCTCGTGGACCAGCTGCCAGCCCTCCGGGCGGCGGATCCGGGCGGGCCACAGCGAGTGCTGGCCCTCGTCGTTGGCCAGGACGACGAAACGGCCGTCGGCGTCGTCGAACGGATTGGTTGCCATGGCTTCACCTCTGTGGGTTCCGTGGAACGGGGATCCGGTGCCGCACCGGTGCCTCGACGCTACGAGACGGTGTCCGCCGGTTCGGGCAGCCGGGGCGGCAGTTGGGCGGCAGCCCGCCCGAGCCTCGTGCTCGGCGGCCGGCCCCCCGCGCGGGGTCCTATACGAGTACGCGGGAGACCTCGTTGGCGCGCGTGACGGCGATGCCGGTGGCGACCGCGGCGGCCCGCACGGAGCCGAGCGCCTCGCGCAGCAGTTCCGTGCGCAGCCGGGGCTGGTCCGCCAGCTCCGGCCGGTCGGCGTCGATCAACTGCACCGCCGCCTCCAGTACGGCGAACTTGGCCTCGCCCAGGGGCTCGTGGCGGTCGGCATCGGTCATGACGTCGCGCAGGGCCGCGGCCAGTTCCGCGGCGGGGGCGATCTGGGACATGGGTCCACTCCTCAGGGTTCTCGGACGCGCGTGCTCCCGCGTTCCGCTCCGGCCGACAGGGCTTCGGAGCGGCGGATTTCGACTGTAGGGCGGGCCGGGACGGCGGCGGCGACAGGCACCGGCAACTGCCGCCCGGCTGCCGCCCGGGGCGCCGGTCGGCGGGGTCCCGCGTTCCTACGATCGATGCCGAAGGGATGTTCCGAGCGATCCAGGACCTCCTTCTCCCACTTGTCATCCCACGATGTGGACGAAGAAGTGATGATGCAGACTGCGGAATGGGCGTCCCGAGAGCGATCCGGGCCGCTGGACGTCGTTGTCACCGGACTGCCGTCCGATGCGCACACCTGGAACCTCGTATTCATCCAGCTGCTGATCGAGGACCTGGGACACCACGTCATCAACCTGGGCCCGTGCGTCCCCCAGGACGAGATCGTCGAATCCTGCGGCAAGTACCAGCCCGACCTGCTCGTGGTCAGCACCGTCAACGGCCACGGCTTCCAGGACGCCGACCAGCTCATCCGGGCGATCCGCTCGCGCTGGGAGCTGGCCGGCCTGCCCGCCGTCATCGGCGGCAAGCTGGGCGTCCTCGGCGCCGAGCAGCGGGCCGGGCACGGCCGCCGGCTCCGTGAGGCGGGCTTCGACGCGGTGTTCCAGGACGGCCCGGAGCAGGGCCAGGACGCGGGCCTCGGCGCCTTCGAGGCGTTCATCGCCCGACTGGACGCCGAGCGCGGCCCGGCCGCCCCGCTCTCGGCCGACGGTGCTCCGGCCGCCGACCGCGTCCCCGCCGACCTCGCCCCGGTGGCCTCCGCCGCCCGCCTCGAAGGGGTGGCAGGGTGACGTCCTTCGGCCGGTTCGTGGCCGCGGCCCACGCGAGGGGGGCCCTCGTGGTCCAGCCCCGCATGGGCTTCTCCGAGCCCGCCCGGATGAGGACCGGGCTCGCGGCCACCAAGGCCGCCACGGACGCCGTCGCCGGCACCCTCACCATCGACAGCTACACCCGGGTCTGCGACGAGCCCTCGGCCGTCCGCGCCCTGGGCGACGGCATCCCGCTCAACGGCTACCCGATCACCTCCTACAGCCCGAGCACCTCGCACTGGGTCCTGGACGGACTCGCGGACGAGACCTTCCCCGTCCAGGTCCGGCACGGCTCGGCACGGCCCCAGCGGATCGTCGCCGCGCTCGCCCGGCTCGGCCTCACCGCGACCGAGGGCGGACCGGTCTCGTATTGCCTGCCCTACGGCCGTACCCCGCTGGAGGACTCCGTCCGCAACTGGCAGGAGACCTGCGAGCAGTTGGCCACCCTGCGCGCCGACGGTGCCGAACCGCACCTGGAGAGCTTCGGCGGCTGCATGCTCGGCCAGCTCTGCCCGCCGGGACTGCTCGTGGCGATCAGCGCCCTGGAGGGCGTGTTCTTCCACCGCGCGGGACTGCGGTCCGTCTCGCTCAGCTACGCCCAGCAGACCAACCCCGGGCAGGACCGGCAGGCGGTGCGCGCGCTGCGCCGGCTCGCGGCCGAACTCCTGCCGGACACCGACTGGCACGTCGTCGTCTACACCTACATGGGCGTCTACCCGAGGACCACGCGCGGAGCCCACGCCCTCCTGGCGGACTCCGCCGAGCTCGCGGTCCGGGCCGGCGGGCAGCGGCTCATCGTGAAGACCGCCGCCGAGGCCCACCGCATCCCGACCGTCGCCGAGAACGTCCGGGCCCTGCGCATCGCGACCGAGGCGGCCCGCCGGGCCGCCGCGACCGCGGGCGCCGAGGAGACCGACGACGCGGCCGACAACCCCGTCTACGCCGAGGCCCGCGCCCTCGTGGACGCCGTACTCGACCTGCACACCGACCTCGGCAGCGCGCTCCTGAAGGCCTTCGAGCGCGGCTACCTGGACGTCCCCTACTGCCTGCACCCCGACAACGCCGGCCGCTCCCGCAGCCACATCGACGCGGCGGGCCGGCTGACCTGGTCGAACATCGGGGCCATGCCCATCGGACGGGTCGCCGGACGCAGCGGCGCCCGGCTCACCGCGACCGGACTCCACGACGCGCTGACCTTCGTGCAGCGCCGATACGACCACCTCGACATCCGCACCGAGGACGTCGACCACACCCCCGTCGACGCCCCTCTCCTCCAGGAGGTATGACCATGACCGTCACCATCGCCGAGGCCGTGGACGAGGCTCTCCTGCCGTTCCCGTCCTCGCCCGACGCGCACCTGACCGATCCGCTCACCCGGGCCACCCTGCGCGTGCAGAGCCACATGCTCACCGCCACCCGCGCCTTCCTGACCGCCCGCGGCTTCCAGGAGCTGCTGCCGCCCATCATCGGCCCGGTCACCGACCCCGGCATCCGCGGCTCCAAGCAGGTGGACGTCGACTTCTACGGCCACAAGTACAAGATGATGACGAGCGCGATCCTCTACAAGCAGGCCTCGCTCCTCGCCTTCGACAAGATCTTCTACATCGCGCCCAACGTCCGGCTGGAACCCCTCGAGACGGCCGTCACGCACCGCCACCTCGCCGAGTTCCACCAGATCGACGTCGAGATCCGCGACGCCCGCCGCGAGGACGCGATGGACCTCGCCGAGCAGCTCGTCACCCATGTCGTCGCCGAGGTCGTCTCCCACATGCCGGCCGAACTCGACCTGCTGGGCCGGGACACCGACGCCCTGCGCGAGATCTTCGCGGGTGCCTTCGGACGCGTCGGCCACCAGCAGGCCACCGCCGAGCTGATCGGTCTCGGCCATCCCCAGGACCCGGCCGCCGAGATCGACTGGCAGGGCGAGGAGATCGTCTCCGCCCGCGCGGACCGCCCCTTCTTCATCACCGACTACCCCAAGGGCTCCCGCGGCTTCTACGACAAGGAGAACGCCGAACAGCCCGGCGTACTGCGGAACTTCGACCTCATCGCCCCCGAGGGGTACGGCGAGCTCGCCAGCGGCAGCGAGCGGGAGCACGACTACGCCACCCTCGTCACCCGCATGCGGGAGACCGGCGAGAACCCCGCCAAGTACGGCTGGTACCTGGACCTGGCCCGCCGCGGCATCCCCGCCAGCTCCGGCTTCGGCATCGGCCTGGAGCGCTTCACCCGCTACGTCACCGGACGGCAGGCCGCCTGGCAGGCCAGCGCCTACCCGAAGCTCCCCGGGGTGGTGTCGGCGTGAGCACCGCACTCGTCGCCGACGGCTTCCCCGAGGAGCAGGTCCGGCAGCGCGCCCGGCACGGCGCCGGGGCCGTCTTCCCCGCCGAGGCCGGCTACGGCACCGGACTGCTCGGCGCCGTTCCCGCCCCGTCCCCGGAACGGGCCGGGTACGACCCGGACGACGTGCTGGAGCGGATCCGGATCGTGCCGCCCGTCTTCATGCCCGAGCGGCTGAAGAAGCTCATCGACCTCGCCCGCGAGCCGCTCTACAGCGACGTCGAACTCGACACCGTCATCGGCGGGTTCACCAGCCGGCTGCCGCTGTACGTGTCGGCCTTCGGGTCCACCAGGGTCGCCAGCCACGACCTCGGCGAGGCCGCCGGACGGCAGGCCGGAGCGCTCGGCATCCCCCTGGTCATCGGCGAGAACGTCGTCCCCGTCAACGGCTACCGCAGCGCCGGCGAGGCCGGCGCCTCCCCGCTGCTCGGCCGGATCGCCGCCTATGCCGAGGCGGCCGACGACGAGCACGGCGGCGTCGTCGTCCAGCAGTCCACCGAGGACGCCGACGCCGAGGTGTGGAACCTCGTCTACAGCGACCCCGTCACGGAACCCCTGCTCGCCACCGGCCGCCTCGCCTTCGAGCTCAAGGTCGGCCAGGGCGCCAAGCCCGGCCTCGGCGGGCTCACCCTCCTCGACCGGGAGACCGCGGGCCAGGTCGCCGAGCAGTACTCCCTCGACGAGGTGTTCGGCGCCGGCAGCGGCCAGGTGCTCCGGGTCGCCAGCCCCGGCACCTTCACCGAGGAGATCCTGCGCCAGCAGATCCGCCTCATGCGCAACAACTTCCCCCGCGCCCGGGTGTGGGTGAAGCTCCACCCCGGCCGGGACGTGGCCCACGCCGCGGCCACCGCCTGGGCGGCCGGCGCGGACTCCGTCACCGTCGACGGCGCGGAGGGCGGCACCGCCTGGGCCCCCACCGGCTTCCTCACCCACGTCGGCCTGCCGCTCGCCGACTGCCTGCGCCACGTCGGCCGTACCGACCACTGCCTCCTCGCCAGCGGACGCATGTGGGAGGGCACCCGAGCCGTCAAGGCCCTCGCCCTCGGCGCCCGTGCCGTCGGCCTCGGCCGCGCCGCACTGCTCGCCGTCGACGAGGACCGCGAGGCCGGCCTGACCCGGCTCGTCGAAGCCCTCGCCCTCGAACTGCGGATGCTGACCAGCGCGGTCGGCAAGTACCACGTGAACGCCCTGGCCCCGGAGGACCTGCTCCTGCCGGACCGGTGGGAGCAGCCACCGGCCGCCCCCGGCGCCGCCTAGTCCGCCTCAGCACCACACACGCGATTCCCAGTCGTGGCCGTACGGGATGTCCGGCACGCCGCGAGACCCGTACCCGCCCGAACCTTCGAGAATGGTGTCGAGAAGATGTCTCACCAGCACTCCGTCCAGGCCCCCGCCGTCGACATCGACGCGTACAACAGCACCGCCGTGCGGCTCCCCGAGGGCGCCCTGCACGAGTTGTTCGCCGCCCAGGCCGCACGGACGCCGGACGCCGTGGCGCTGGTGTGCGGGGAACGCGAACTCACCTACCGCGACCTGGACTCGGCCGCCACGGCCCTGGCGCACCGTCTGCGGGACCGGGGCGTCCGGCCCGGCGACGGCGTCGGTCTCTTCCAGGACCGCTCCCTCGCGTACGTCGTCGCGATGCTCGCCGTGCTCAAGGCGGGTGGCGCGTACGTGCCGCTGGACCCGCGTCAGCCGGAGGAGCGGCGCGCGTTCATCCTCGCCGACACCGGGGCCGTACTCCTCCTCACCGACCGCGACGAGCGGGAGGCGGCCTTCGCCGGCGACCTGCCGGTGCTGCGGCTGACGGAGGACGTGACGGTTCCGGAGGGGGACGAGGTGGCCGCCCTCGACGTGGCCGTCCAGCCCGACCAGTTGGCGTATGTGATGTACACGTCGGGTTCGAGTGGTGTGCCGAAGGGTGTGGCGAACACCCATCGGAACGT
>NZ_JACSCH020000021.1:0-20353 GCF_014451325.2 Streptomyces sp. CB02980
GTGCCTGACGGTTTCCTCCCCGGCCTCGCCGGCTCGCTGAACAACCAGTCCAACCGCCTGGCCGATCTGGGGCGCCGGGAGGAGGCGCTGACCGCCGTCACCCGCGCCGTCGACACCTACCAGACCCTCGCCGACCGGCGGCCGGACGCCTTCCTCCCCGACCTCGCCATGTCGCTGAACAACCAGTCCGGCTGTCTGGCCGATCTGGGGCGCCGGGAGGAAGCGCTGACCGCCATCACCCGCGCCGTCGACACCTACCAGACCCTCGCCGACCAGGTGCCTGACGTCTTCCTCCCCGGCCTCGCCGCCTCGCTGAACAACCAGTCCGGCTGTCTGGCGGGTTTGGGACGCCGGGAGGAGGCGCTGAATGCCGTCACCCGCGCCGTCACCATCTACCGGACCCTCGCCGACCAGGTGCCCGACGTGTTCGGGCAAGACCTCGAGAGGGCTCTGCAACTACGAGAGCTCTTGAGGCCGCTTCCAGAAACATGATCTGCATCAAGCCGAGCACCAGAGCCGTACCAGATCAAGTGGGGAACGGGGAAACAAGGAAGCGGCTCCAACGGACGACCAGTACGGTTCGCGTGCCGAACGGGAGGCGATCTTTGACGCCGAGCTCCCATCCCGTCTGCCGTCGCCCCAGGCAGAGCCGAGCAGACGCGGCACCGGGCGTCCAGGTCGTTCGTCCAGTTGGGCGCTCCACCTGGACGCCATGAACCACGCCCGCTCCGACCTGGGGTTTGACTGTCAGCTCAGTCGCATGGGTGATCACGTCCACCGGAGAACCGTTAGCCCCGCCACGCACCCATCCCGCCATGCACGACCGAGCCATAGACACCGGCACATGCCGGTGCCCCGCCTTCCGCGGTGGACGCGCGGAAGACGGGGCACCGGTGGCCGGGTCAGCGGTGGTGGTGACGGTGTCCCCAAAACTCGGTGCCCACGGTGCGACCACGGTCGTCGCGCAGCGTCGCGGTGTCGGAGCGGTTGTCCCACACGTAGTTGCGGCGGTCCTGGTACACGTCGGTGCGGGTTCTCGGTCCGGTGCTGGGCCGAGGACCCGAACTCTGCCGCCCCGACGAGACCGCCGAAATGCCAACAGCCGACGCGGTGGGAGTTTCCCCAGTTCGTCTGGGCGGAGCGAGGCGAGCTGCTTCGGGTGCTCCATCGCTCCATGGAGGCTGCGAACCGCAGGCGGTAGAGCAGAGCGCGGGGGTCTTCGGCGTCTACTGGACGACGACGTTGTGCGCCGGAATGATCGTGGGCTGCACGTCGGCGTAGCCGAGGTCGGAAAGGATCGGGCCGAAGGCCTTCGCGTGGGCTTCGAGGGCCTCCGCGCTCTCCCAGACCTCCGTGACGCGGAACCCTCCGTCGACCGGTCCCGCCGCGTGGGAGACGAGGCCCGGGTTCTGCAGGTCGGCGAACCGCGTGAAGCCCCGTCCGTCGGTCACGCGGTCGATGACCGTGTCGTAGAGCTCCTGCCCGGCGCCGGGCAGGTCGAACGTCACGATGATGGCCATGGAGATGCCCCTTCTCGGTCCGCCGCTCGGGCTGCGGCGACGACAACGTCGGAGATCGTAGCGGTAAGTGGTCGGGTGCGTTCGTGGAGTGATGGGGGTGCTTGGCGCCCTGGGCGCCCTGGGCGCCCTGGGCGCCCTGGGCGGGCTGGTCGTGCGTTTGTGTGTTGTGGGGGCGGGTGGTCCGGGACACTTGGTCCTTACGGGGGCGTACTGGTGGCTGGGGTGTTCTGCGGGAGGGGTGGGGCTGATGGGGCGGCGTTCCGGGGGGCTGATCGGGGTGTGGGCCGAGCAGCAGCGGGTGGCGCAGCGGCAGCGGGAGGGACAGCATCAGGCCGTGCTGCGGCAGCAGCGGGATGCCGAGCGGGTGCAGCGGGCGTACGAGCGGGACGTGGCCCGGATGCAGCGGGAGCAGAAAGCCGCCTACCGGCAGCAGCGTGAGGCCGATGCCCTGCGGCGGACCCAGGAGTTGGACGCGCGCGTACAGGTGCTCGAAGGGTTGCTGGCCGCCGGGTGCCGAGCGCCCGCCTTCAGCGTCGACACGCTGCGGAGGGCCGAGGACGTCGAGCCGTTCTCGCCCGGGCCGCTCGGGGAGCCCGTACCCATGCCCGATCAGCGGTTCTATCAGCCCGAGGCCGCCTGGACCGCCTCCGGGCGGGCCCAGGCCGAGCGGGACGCGCGCGCCCGGTTCGAGCAGGACTGGTACGCCGCCCAGGCCGCCGAAGCGCGGCGCGTCGAGCAACTGGCCGCCTACCGGAGGGCGTACGACGAATGGGCCGCCGTGCGGCTCGACGAGATACGTGTGCACAACCGTGGGGTCGCCGGGACCGAGGTCGCCCTCGGCGGTGGGGATCCCGAGACCGTCGTCGAGTTCTTCTCCGCCGTGCTCTTCGCCTCCACCGCCTGGCCCGAGGGCTTTCCCCGCGAGGTGTCCGCCGCCTACGAGCCCGGCCGGCGCCGGCTCGTGCTCGACTGGGACCTGCCCGGGTACGACGTCGTCCCCGAGGCCAAGGGGGTCAAATACCTTCCCAGTACCGATCAGGAGAAGGACGTTCCCCGGCCCGTCACCCAGCGGCGTGCCCTCCATCGCGACGTGCTCGCCCAGAGCGTTCTCCTCGCCCTGCACGAGCTCTTCCGCGCCGATCGCTCCGGCGCCCTGGAGGCCGTCACCCTCAACGGGTACGTCGGTGGCGTCGATCCCGCCACCGGGCTCGCCGGGCGCGTGTGCGTCGCCTCCGTCGCCGTCGGGCGGGACGTCTTCGAGCGGCTCAACCTCGAATTCGTCGGGGCCGTGGAGTGCGTGACCGGCGCCCTCGGCGGACGGCTCTCCGCCAAGCCCGACGAACGCGTGGCCGTCGCCCCCCTGTGGACTCCCGAGCAGGTCGGCGCCGAGGTCGTCGTGCAGGGGGACGGCGACGAGCCCGATCTGCTCGCCATGGATCCGATCGCCTTCGAGGGGCTCGTCGCCCAGCTCTTCCGGGCCCGGGGGCTGCAGGCCGTCACCACCCAGCGGTCCAACGACGGCGGCGTCGACGTCGAGGCCCTCGACCCCGACCCCATCAGCGGCGGGTCCATCCTCGTCCAGGTGAAGCGGTACCGGAACACCGTCCCGCCCTCCGCCGTACGCGACCTCTTCGGCACCGTGCAGAGCGCCGGCGCCAACAAGGGCGTCCTCGTCACCACCTCCGGGTTCGGGCCCGGCTCGTACACCTTCGCCAACGGCAAACCGCTGACCCTGATCTCCGGCGTCGAGCTCGTCGATCTGCTGCATCAGCACGGACTCCGCGGGCGGTTGGGGTCCGGGACGACACCCGCATCGACCGCATCACCCGCGTCGCGCGTCGCTTCCGCCGCGCCCGTCGCCGCCCCCACCGCCGAGGCCGACGCCGACTTCAACCTCCTCGGGATGGACTGGGCCGGGTCCGCCGCCCTCGACGTCTGCGCGCTCGTCTGCTCCGGTCAGCGGGTACTCGGCGACGAGTGGTTCGTCTTCTTCAACAACCCCTCCACGCCCGACGGTTCCGTCGCCATGGTCGCCTCCCCGCCCGGCGACCGGGCCGCCGTCCGGGTCGGTTTCGACGCCCTGCCGCCGTCCGCCGACCGGCTCGTGCTCGTCGCCGCCGTCGACCCCGAGGTCAATCCGGACGCCGACCTCGGCGGGTTCACCGACGCCGGCATCCGGCTGCGCGACGACTCCGGCGCCGAGCTCGATCGGCTCGTCGTCTCTGACGGCCGCCCCGGCGAGACCGCGCTCGTCCTCGGCTCCTTCCGGCGGCGCGCCGGCGGCGACTGGGACTTCGTCCTCGGCGGGAAGGGGTACCGGGGCGGGCTCGAGGAGCTCGTCGGGGACTTCGGCATCGACGTGGAGTGAGTGGAGTGAGTGGAGTGAAAGGTGGGGGAGGGAGAGGGGAGGGGCGGCGTGTTCCTTCCCTCGCCTTCCTCCCGCGCCTCCCTCCCCCGCTCTCAGCGGCCGCTCAGGCGGTTCGCCAGGATCGCCACCCTGTCCGTCGTCGCCGCGTGGCCCGTCGCCTCGCGGCGGTCCGCGCCCCGGAAGGCCGCGTACATCGTCTGCACTCCCAGCCAGCGCAGCGGCTCGGGTTCCCACTTGCGGACCTTGTGGTTCACCCAGGGCAGGGCCGTGAGGTCGGTCGGGCCCGACTGGCCCGAGTCCTGCTGGATGAGGTCGCGCAGGGTGCGGGCCGCGAGGTTCGCCGTCGCGACGCCCGAGCCGACGTAGCCGCCCGCCCAGCCCAGGCCCGTCGAGCGGTCCAGGGTGACCGTGGCGCACCAGTCGCGCGGGACGCCGAGGACGCCGGACCAGGCGTGGTCCACCCGTACCCCCGCCAGCTGGGGGAAGAAGCGGACCAGGATGTCGCGGAGGGCCTCGATCGTCTGCGGCTGGGTGCGGCCGTCGTTGTCGGTCTTCGAGCCGAAGCGGTACGGGACCCCCCGGCCGCCCAGGGCGATGCGGCCGTCGGCGGTGCGCTGGGCGTACATGTAGGCGTGCGCCATGTCGCCGAGGGTCTCGCGGCCGTCCCAGCCGATCGACTCCCACTGCGCGTCGGTGAGCGGCTCGGTGGCGATCATCGAGGAGTTCATCGGCAGCCAGGTGCGGCGCTGGCCGGCGAGGGAGGCCGTGAAGCCCTCGGTGCAGCGCAGGATGTACGGGGCGCGGACCGTGCCGTACGGGGTGACCGCGTGCTTCGGCTTGATCTCGGTGACCGGGGTCGACTCGTGGATGGTGACGCCGAGCGCCTCGACGGCCGCCGCGAGGCCCTTCACCAGTTTCACGGGGTGCAGGCGGGCGCCGTGCGGGGTCCAGGAGGAGCCGACGGCGCCGGTGACGCGGATGCGGTCGGAGGTCCCGCGGGCCCCGTACATCTCCCGGTCCGTCTCGCCGAAGGCGATCTCGACCGCGTGGAAGTCCTTGAGGCGGGCCAGCTGGGCGGGGGAGAGGGCGACCTCCAGGACGCCGCCGCGGTGCTGGTCGGCCTCGATCTTCTCGGTCTCGCAGACGTCGAGGACCTCGGTGACGGTGGCGTTCATGGCCTGCTGGAGGCGGACGGCGGCGTCGTGGCCGTGGAGCTTGGCGTAGCGGTCGCGGCCGGCGATGCCGTTGTAGAGCCAGCCGCCGTTGCGGCCGGAGGCGCCGTATCCGCAGAACTTCGCCTCGAGGACGGTGATGTTGAGGAAGGGGACGGCCTTCTTGAGGTAGTAGGCGGTCCACAGGCCCGTGTAGCCGCCGCCGACGATGCAGACGTCGGCGGTGGTGTCGCCGGGGAGCGGTTCGCGGGGATCGGGCGCGCCGTCCTGCGCGTACCAGAACGAGATGCCGCCGTTGACCGTACTCATGTGTATCCCTCTTCCGGGTGCGTGGGCGGGACGTTACCGGGGGCCTTGGTCCTGTGGATACGGGTCCTTCGGCGGCGGTTCCCGGTCGGGGCCCGGCCTAGCTTCGAGGGTGGGCGGCGCACGCGTGGCCGCCACGGATTCCGTCGTTCCGGAAGGACTCTCCCATGCCCGTGCGCAGGACCCGGCGCCTGGTCGCCGCGGCTGTCTCGGCAGGTCTCATCGGCCTTGCCGTGGTGGGGTGTTCGGAGGGCGGGGCGCCGGCGGCCGCCGGTGTGACGGTGGCTCCGGAGGGGCGCGCGGACGTGCTCGCGAAGCTTCCCGCGGCCGTGGACGGTACGAAGATCGTCGTCGGTGACGCGAAGGCTCCGCACACGGTCACGGTGTACGTCGATCCCCGGTGCGGCTACTGCGCGAAGTTCGAGGCGAGCGGCGGGACGGTCCTCGCGGAGGAGGCCGCGGCGGGCACGGTGAAGGTTGAGTACGTCGTCGCCTCCTTCCTCGACGACCGGACCGGCGGTACGGCCTCGGCGCGGGCCGCGAACGCGCTGCGGGCGTCGGTGGAGGCGGGGCCGGGGAGGTTCGCCGCGTTCCAGGCGGCGCTCTTCGCTTCCCGGCCGGGCTCCGAGTCCAGGGACGGTTTCTCCGTCGGGCATCTGCTGCGGATCGCGGAGGGGGTGGAGGGGCTGCGGAGTGCGGCCTTCGACCGGGCCGTACGGGAGGACGCGTACCAGCGGTGGGTGGCGGACTCCGAGAAGGCCTTCGAGGACTCCGGGGTGGGCGGCACGCCGACCGTCCTGGTGGACGGGGCGGCGCTGCCGGGCGGGGACGCCCTGTACGACCCGGCCCGATTCTCGGAGGCGCTGCGCGACGCCGGTGTCTAGGGGCTGTCTTGCCGATCAGGCCGGGCTCGCGGCGTCTGGCACCGCACCTCGCCGCGTTGTCGTCGGTCGGCATGGTCCCCCGTAGCCCTTCGGGCACGGGAGGTGCCCCCACCGCCATGCCTCCCTCCTCCGCCTTGCGATGCACGGCACCAGACGCCGCTCCCTGATCCGGCCTGATCGACAAGACACCCCCTAGGGTCGTGGGGTGATTCACGTACCGGACCAACTTGTCGCGTCTCAGGTGAAGTACAACGGAGAGGCGGGGCGGGCGTTCGTCGCCGCGCTGCCGGAGCAGGCCGAGGAGTTCCTCGGCCGGTGGGGGCTGCGGGTCACGGGGCCTTCCATGTACGGCATGGCGTCGCTGGTGCTGCCCGTCGAGCGGGTCGCGGACGGTACGCCGGCGGCCCTGAAGATGCAGATCCTCGACGACGAGACCGAGGGGGAGCCGGTCGGGCTGCGCGTCTGGGACGGCGGCGGTGTCGTGCGGCTCCTCGACCACGACGCCGGTACGGGGACGATGCTCCTCGAGCGACTCGACGAGGCCCGGCCGCTGAGCTCCGTCGCCGACACGCGGGAGGCGATGGGCGTCGTCGCGGGGCTGCTCGCCCGGCTGGCGGCGCTGCCGGCGCCGGAGGGGATGCGGGGGCTCGGGGACATCGCGGCCGGGATGCTCGCGGATGTGCCGGACGCGGTCGGCCGCCTCGGCGCGGAGGACGCGGCGGTGCTGCGGGACTGTGCGGCGGCCGTACGGGAGGTGGCGGGGGAACCGGGCGACCGGCTGCTCCACTGGGACCTGCACCTCGACAACGTCCTCGCGGCCGAGCGTGAACCGTGGCTGGCGATCGACCCCAAGCCGCTCGCGGGCGACCCGGGCTTCGATCTGCTGCCGGCCCTGATGGACCGTTTCGACCCGGCCGACGTCCTGTGGCGCTTCGACCTCCTCGCCGAGGTCGTCGGCGACCGGGGGAGGGCGGTGGCGTGGACGCTGGGGCGGGTGCTGCAGAACGGACTGTGGGACGTGGAGGACGGGGAGCCGGGGCTGGACGCGGAGCAGGTGGAGGTGGCGCGGATCCTGCGGGTGGCGAGGGGGTGAGGCGTCCGCCGGGTCCCGTGAAACCTCCTGGCCAGGACCGGTCCGCCCGGGGCAGGCTTGCCCCATGATCCGTACAGCCACGCCTGCCGACGTTCCCGTCATCCACGCCCTCGTCCGTGACCTCGCGGAGTACGAGAAGGCCCTCGACGAGGTCCGTACGACCCCCGAGCAGCTCCAGGAGGCCCTCTTCGGCGAGCACCCCGCCGCCTTCGCGCACGTCGCAGAGACCGCGGACGGCGAGGTCGTCGGCTTCGCCATCTGGTTCCTCAACTTCTCGACCTGGCGCGGAGTCCACGGCATCTACCTGGAGGACCTGTACGTCCGCCCGGAGGTGCGCGGCGGCGGCCACGGCAAGGCACTGCTCACCGAACTGGCCCGGATCTGCGTCGAGCGCGGGTACGAGCGCCTGGAGTGGTCCGTACTGAACTGGAACAAGCCGTCGATCGACTTCTACGAGTCCCTCGGCGCCCGCCCGCAGGACGAGTGGACGGTGTACCGGCTGACGGACGGGGCGCTGGCCGAGCTGGGCGCGGCCGGCCGGGACGTCTGACATGCCCCTGGACACCGCCTGGCGCCGGGGCTTCCTGTGCGCGGCCCTGCGCGTGGTGGCGGCGTCCGCGCCGGATCAGCGGGCCTGGCTCGAGAAGCACGGTGTCGGGGCGGACGAGATCGCCCTGGACCTCGAGCACGCCTTCGGGCTGGCTTCGCAGCCGGCCGAGGAAGGGGCTCTGAGCGGGGAGTCGCTGGCCGACATGGGGCTGATCGACACGGTCTTCGACGGGATGACCCGCGACCGGTCGACGGACTGGTGGACCGTGGAGGCGCTGGCCGACGCCCCCGGGTGGGCCCGGGCACGTGAGCTGGCCGGGCGGGTGCTCGCCCGGGAGGGCGTGGCCGGTATGGCACTCCCTGACATCCAGGTGATCCGGTGACGGGCGGTGGTCGTGCGGGGTGTAGGAAGGGGGCATGGATACGGATATTGCCCAGCGGTTTCAGCGGATCACGGCGTTCATCGAGGCACGGTTGACGCCGCTCTTCGACCCGGCGAACGGGAGTGACCACGGGTTCGGGATGGACGACACCTCCCGGGCCCTGCGTGCCGCGCGGTACACCGTGCAGGCCGCCTCCGCCGTCAACGGGCTCGTGGAGAAGCGGGAGTCGGCGCCGGAGTTGCGGCAGGTGGTGGACCAGGCGTTGGAGCACAACTGGGACGTGCTGCGCTCCGTCGCCCGGATGTGGGAGGACCACCCCGACTTCCTGAAGGAGTTCAAGGCGCACTCCTGGGATGTGGTCGGGGCGGCCGTCTGAGGGATCAGGGGGTCCTGGTACCTGCCTGATCGACGCGGGGCTCCTAGGGGATGAGGACCACCTTGCCCGTCGTGCCCCGCGTCTCCAGCGCGCGGTGCGCGCCCGCCGCGTCCGCCAGCGGGAAGCGGTGGACCGCCGGGCGGAGGGTGCCCGTGGTCGCCGCCTCCAGGGCGGCGAGTTCGAGGTTGCGGACGTCGCCGCCCGCTTTCTGGATCATGACGGGGCCGAGGACGGACTCCGACGTGATGCCGCGCGCGGCCAGTTCCTCCGGTGTGAAGGTGAGCGCCTCGCCGTCGTGGAGTCCGGCGCCCGACCAGCCGAAGACGACGTGCTGCCCGCCCTTGCCGAGGAGGTCGACGGCCGCGCGGCCCGTGTCGCCGCCGACCGAGTCGAAGACGACGGTGGCGGTGCGCCCGCCCAGGTACGCGCGGACCTTCTCCGGCCAGTCGGGCCGCTTGTAGTCGACGGCCAGGTCGGCGCCGTTCTCCTCGACGAGCGCGACCTTCGCCGGGCCGCCGGCGAGGCCGATGACGGTGGCGCCGGCGTTCTTGGCGTACTGGACGAGCAGGGTGCCGATGCCGCCGGCCGCCGCGGGCACGATGGCCACCGAGTCGGGCCCGAGCTCGGTGAACTGCAGGATGCCCAGGGTGGTGCGGCCGGTGCCGATCATGGCGACGGCCTCCGCCTCGCCGAGGTGGTCGGGCAGCGCGTGGAGGCGGGCGGCGTCGGTGACGGCGAGCTCGGCGTATCCGCCGGGGGCCATGCCGAGGTGGACGACGACCCGCCTGCCGAGCCAGGCCGGGTCGGTGCCCTCGCCGAGCGCGTCGACGGTGCCGGCGACCTCGCGCCCCGGGATCGTGGGCAGCTCGGCGGGCGCCGGGAACGGGCCGGTCATCCCCTCCCGGAGCGCGGTGTCGAGGAGGTGCACCCCGGCCGCCGCCACCTTGACGCGGACCTGGCCGGTGCCCGGTACGGGGTCGGGGGTCTCCTCGTACGTGAGGTTCTCGGCGGGGCCGAAGGCGTGGAGGCGGATGGCGTGCATGGCGTTCCCCGTTCGTCGCGTGGGTGGGCGTTGTCCGACGAGGAACAGCCTCCAACCTCAAGCATGCTTGAGGTCAAGTCCCTTCCGCAGGACACCCCGTTCCGCGCGCAGCGCCAGCGACACCGCCTCCACCGCACTCGTGAACGACACCTCCGCGAGCACTCCGGGCGCCGCCACCTGGTCGCCCACCAGGTACACGCCGTCGCCCCGGTCGACGGCCGGCCGGTCGCGCCAGGTCGTGCCGGGCCGGTCGACCGCTCCCGTACGTCCCTGGCACAGCGAATCCCGCCGCCACACCGTCCGCTCGCGCCAGCCCGGGAAGCCGAGGTCGAGGAGCCGTTCGGCGTGGGCCACGCCGTCCGCCTTCGACTCGCCAGGACCGATCGGCAGCTGGGCCTGGATCAGCTGCACCCCGGCCGGGGCGAGGGTGGGGTCCTGGGCCGTGAAGCGCTCGATCCAGCCCGGCGCCTCCAGGTCCGAGATCACGAACGGGTCGCCCTTCCGGGTGCGCAGCGCCAGGTCGAACAGGACCGTACGGCCGCTCTCCCACGTCAGCGACGGGTCGCCGAGCAGCCGGGCGGCGGCCGGCAGGGCGGTCGCGACGACCACGGGCCCCTCGCCGAGCGGCAGGTCGTCGAGGCTGTCGACACGGGACGAGGTCTCGATCCGCACGCCCGTCTCCCACGCCCGCGCGACCATCCGCTCGATCAGCCGACCCCAGCCGCCCTGCACGAAATGCGCCTCCGGCGGCACGGAGGTGGCCCGGTGGAGCCGCTCCTGCACGAAGCGGGCGGAGAGCGCGCCCGGGTCGTGGTGGAAGGTCGCGACCGCCGCGTACGTGGCGGCGGCGTGCGCCGCCCGCTCGCCCGCGAGCCCGGTGGCCCAGGTGCGGAAGTCGACGTCCACGGGGGCCTGTTCGCCGCTGCGGAGGGACTGGCGCAGCATGCCGAGCGGCGGGGTGCGGCGCAGGGCGCCGCCGCGGTGGAAGCGGAGCCGGAGGGCCTCGGAGACCGGCAGCGGGGCCAGCGGACCGAGGAGGCCACGCTGCTTGAGCCAGGTCCAGTGCGGGCCCCCGGCGTAGATCGCGTGCGGCCCCTCGTTGGTGAGGTACGGGCCCTCGGCGGTGCGAGCCCGGCCACCGGGGGTCCGGTGCGCCTCGTGGACGGTCACCTTGACGCCCGCCTCGGCGGCGGTGATGGCCGCGGTCAGTCCGGCGAAGCCGCCGCCGATGATCGTGAGCTTCCGCATGTCGCTCTCCCTCTCGATCGGGTCGACCTCTCGTCGACCCCGTGTCCGGTCTCGCAAGGGGGACGAGCGGCGGGGTCGCGTTCGTGACATCGGGGCGCTGTCAGTGGCGTACATCACCATGGGGTCATGGCGACGACTCGGAAGAAGAAGGCGGCGGTCGCGGGGGCGCGGCGGCCTGAGCTGCGGCTGCCTCCCCTGGAGCCGTACGAGGGAGGGCTCGAACCGGACGGGGACTACGACGGCCTCGCACTGACCGGGCTCGACCTCACGGGCCAGTCGGGGGAGGGCGCGCGGTTCCTGGACTGCGCGCTGCGGGAGTGCGGGCTCGACGAGGCGCGGCTGACGGGGGCCCGCTTCCTCGACTCGGTGCTCACGGGCGTACGGGGAGTGGGGACGGTCCTCGCCGGGGCGCAGCTGCGGGACGTGGAGCTCGTGGACGCGCGGCTCGGTGGGGCGCAGCTGCACGGGGCGGTGCTGGAGAGAGTGGTCGTACGGGGCGGGAAGAGCGACTACCTGAACCTGCGGTCGGCGAAGCTGAAGGACGTCGTCTTCGAGGGGTGTGTGCTGAGCGAGCCCGACTTCGGGGGCGCCCAGCTCGAACGGGTGGAGTTCGTGGACTGCGTGCTCACGGGCGTGGACTTCAGCGGGGCGCGGCTCAAGGACGTGGACCTGAGAGGCGTCCAGCGACTGGAGATCGCGCGCGGGGTCGAGTCGCTCGCGGGCGCGGTGATCTCGACGGCCCAGCTCCTCGACCTCGCGCCGGTGCTCGCGGCGCAGCTGGGGGTGCGGGTGGAGGAGTAGCAGGCTGCGGGCCGGGGGGGGGCAGGGTTTGCGGGCCCGGGGGGCGGGGCTTGTGCGCCCGGAGGGGGGTCGGAGTTCGTGCGCGCGGGGCTCGGGGCTGTGTGCCCGAGGGCCGGGGCTTGTGCGCTCGGGAGGTCGGGGCCCGTGCGCCCGGGGGGCGGGGCGCGTGGGCCCGGGCCGGGGCTTGTGCGCTCGGGAGGTCGGGGCCCGTGCGCCCGGGGGGCGGGGCGCGTGGGCCCGGGCCGGGGCTTGTGCGTCCGGCAGGTCAGGGCAGGCGGGGGAAGCGGGCCTGGAGGGACCAGATGGCCGGGTTGTCGGCGAGGCCCTCGTGCATGTCCGTGAGGTCGGCGATCAGGTCGTGCAGGAAGTCGCGGGCCTCGCGGCGGAGCACCTTGTGGTTGAAGGTGATCGGCGGCTCGTCGCCCGGCATCCAGTCGGCCTCGACGTCCACCCAGCCGAAGCGGCGCTCGAAGAGCATGCGGTCCGAGGACTCGGTGAAGTCGAGCTCGGCGTACTGCGGCTGGGAGGCGCGGTTGCCGCGCGGGTCCTGGTCGACCTGCTCGACGATGTCGCAGAGGGCCCAGGCGAAGTCCAGGACCGGCACCCATCCCCAGGCTGTGGACACCTCGCGGTCCGTCTTGGTGTCCGCGAGGTACACGTCCCCGCAGAACAGGTCGTGACGCAGGGCGTGGACGTCCGCGTGGCGGTAGTCGGTCTGCGGCGGGTCGGGGAAGCGACGGGAGAGGGAGTAGCCGATGTCGAGCACGGAACCGATGGTGTCACGGCGCCAGGCCCACCTCGTACGCCAGGATCACCAGCTGCACCCGGTCGCGGGCGTCCAGCTTGGTGAAGAGGCGCGCCACGTGCGCCTTGGCGGTGGCCGCGCTGATGTGGAGCCGTTCCGCGATCTCGCCGTTGGACAGACCCCGGCCGACGAGGGCGAGCACCTCGCGCTCCCGGGCGGTGACTCCGGGGAGGGCGTGCGGCGGGATGCCTGCCGGGCCGGGCCCGGCCGCGAGGGCGCGGCCGGGCCCCGGGGCGGCTTCCCGGGCGGGCTCCGGGCGGGCGGCGAACTCCTCGATCAGGCGGCGCGTGACGCCCGGCGCGATCAGGGCGTCCCCGGCGGCGACGACCCGGATCGCCGCGAGGATGTCGTCCAGGGCCATGTCCTTGACCAGGAAGCCGCTGGCCCCGGAGCGGAGCGCGCCGTACACGTACTCGTCGTCGTCGAAGGTGGTGAGGACGAGGACCCGGGGTGCGCCGGGGCCGGCCGTGACGATCCGGGTGGCCTCGATGCCGTCCATGCCGGGCATCCGCACATCCATCACGACCACGTCGGGCCGTAGCTCGCGGGCGAGCCGGACGGCCTCGTCGCCCGTGCCCGCCTCGCCGACCACGAGGAGGTCGGGGTTGTCCGTCATCAGCACGCGCAGACCCGCCCGTACCAGCGGCTGGTCGTCGACGAGGAGGACGTTGATCGGGGTGGTGGGGCTGCTGCTCATGGGGCGGGGGTTCCTTGCTGGGCCGGTTCGGAGGCCGGTTCGGAGGCGGGTTCCCGGGCCGGTTCGGGGGCCGCGAGCGGTAGGGGCGAGGACAGGGGCAGGGGCAGGGGCAGTACGGCCGTCACGTGGAAGCCGCCGCCGGGGCGCGGGCCCGCCGAGAAACGGCCCCCGAGGAGCGCGGCGCGCTCGCTCATGCCGACGATGCCGTAGCCGGTGGAGGCCGGTGCGGCGGGTGCGAGCGGTGCGACCGGTGCGGTGCCGGGCTTCACCGGCCGGCCGTCGTCCGTGATCTCGACGAGCAGCGCGTCCTCGCCCCGCTCCACGGTCACCCGGCAGGTGGGCGTGCCCGCGTGGCGTACGACGTTGGTCAGCGACTCCTGGACGATCCGGTACGCGGCGAGGTCGACCTCCGGTGGCAGTGACCGGTCCCGGTCACCGAGGTGCCGCACCTCGACCCGTACGCCCGCGTCCGCCGTCGACGCGGCGAGCCGGTCCAGGTCCGCGAGACCCGGCGCGGGGTCGCGCGGTGCGGCTCCGTGCCCCCGGGTGTCCTGCGCCGAGGCCCGCAGCGCGCCCAGGGTGCGGCGCAGCCCGGCGAGGGTCTCCCGGCTGGTGGTCTCGATGGTGGCGAGGGCGTTGCGGGCCTCGGCGGGCTGGGTGTCGATGACCCGGCGGCCGACGCCCGCCTGGATGGCGATGACGCCGATGCTGTGCGCGATCACGTCGTGCAGCTCGCGGGCGATCCGCAGCCGCTCGGCGGTGACGGCCTCGGCCGCCGTCCGGGCGCGCAGCTCCGCCGCGTGCGCGCGCCGCTCGCGGGAGGCGTGGCCGAGCAGCCCGGCGGTGAGCAGCGCGAGGGCCAGGGCGACGACGGTGGTGACGAAGACGTCCTGGCCCGAGGTCGTGTACAGCGCCGAACCGATCTGCACGGTGAGCGTCACGGCGGCGGCGGGCAGGGCGACCCGGAGCAGCGGACGGCGGGCCGCGAGCAGGCCGACGCAGGCGTCGGCGGCGAGCACCGGAAGGTACGTCAGCTCGGCGTACGGCCGGGTCGTCGACGCGGCGAACAGGCCGACGAGCAGCACCCCGAGTGCCGCCTCGGGCCTGCGGCGCGCGAGCGGGAGCAGGAGCCCCACGGCGACGGCGGTGAGGAACAACCGCAGCTCGGTGGAGCGGAAGGGCCCCGCCTGCATGCCCACGAAGAGGACGAAGGGATGGGCGACGGCGGCACACCAGGCCAGGAGGGTGGGGACGCGTCCGCCCGGGCCGGCGGGGGCTGGGGGAGACGGGCTGGGCGTGGTGGGCATGCGGCCGATCGTAGGCGCGGGGGGCGGGCCGGACATCGGCCCACGGGCGTACGCCCACGGGTCACCGTCACCGCCCGGGTTGTGGCCGGCGGGCCGATGCCGGCGGGGGTGCGGTCCCGGCAGCGTGGGCCTCGTGATCGAAGCCCATGAACTGACCAAACGCTACGGCCGCCGCCGCACCCTCGGCCGCCGCCGCACCCTCGGCCGCGCCGCCTCCGAGGTGTCGAGCTGTGAAGACCGCGCCACCCCCGAGTCGTCGAGCCGTGAGGACGGCGCCGCCCCCGCCCGGCTCGCCGTCGACCGGCTCGGCTTCACCGTTCGGGCCGGGCGGGTGACCGGGTTCCTCGGGCCCAACGGGGCCGGGAAGTCCACGACGCTGCGGCTGATCCTCGGGCTCGACGAGCCGACGTCCGGGACCGTGACCGTCGGCGGGCGGCGGTTCCGGGACCTGCCCCGGGGGCTGCGCCACGTCGGGGCGCTGCTCGACGCGCACGACGTGCACGGCGGGCGGACCGCCGAGGGGCACCTCGCCGCGCTCGCCCGTACCAACGGCATCCCGCGCCGCCGGGTCGGCGAGGTCCTCGGCGAGGTGGGTCTCGCCGAGGCGGCCCGCCGCAGGATCGGCGGCTACTCCCTCGGCATGAAGCAGCGGCTCGGGATCGCCGCCGCCCTCCTCGGGGACCCTCCGGTGCTGCTCTTCGACGAGCCGGTCAACGGCCTGGACCCCGAGGGCGTGCTGTGGGCGCGCGGGCTGTTCCGGCGGCTCGCCGCCGAGGGGCGGACGGTGTTCGTCTCCAGCCATCTGATGAGCGAGATGGAGCACACCGCCGACGACCTCGTCGTCATCGGCCGCGGCAGGCTGATCGCCGCCGAGAGCCTGGCGGACTTCGCCTCGCGCGGCACGGGTGCGGGGACCGGCCGCGGTGTGACCGTGCGGACCGCCGACCCGGCCGCGGGACCGGGCCTCGCCGCCGTACTGATGCGCGCCGGGGCCACCGTACGACCGCAGGAAGCGGCGGCGGACGGGCCGCTCGTCGTGACCGGGATGGGTGCGGACCGGATCGGCGTGCTCGCCTTCCGGCACGGCACCCCGCTCGCCGAACTCGCCTCTCGGGGCTCGTCCTTGGAGGACGCCTTCATGGAACTGACCGCAGACAGCGTCGAGTACCGGCGGACGGGACGGGCCCGATGAACATCGCGCACCCGACGCAGGCCGTGCCCGTCCGTTTCCGTGATCTCCTCGCCGGCGAGTGGATGAAGCTGTGGTCCCTGCGCTCCACCCCCTGGGCCTTCGGCGTCGGCGCGGTCGCCGTCCTCGGCGTCAACCTCAACGCGTCCTTCGCCGACTACCGGAACTATCCGCACTATTCGGAGGGCATCCGCGAACTCTTCGTGCCCATCTGGGCGATGCGGGACGCCTTCACGCTCGGTGGGGCCATGGTGTTCATGCTGGCGACCGGGGCCGTCGGCGCGCTCGTGATCGTCGGCGAGTACGGCACCGGGCAGATCCGTACGACCTTCGCCGCCGTCCCCGACCGGCGGTCCGTGATCGTGGCGAAGACGGTGGTCCTGGCAGCCGTGATGCTCGTGTACGGGGTGCTCGTCGCCGGAGTGTCGTTCGCCGCCACCCAGGCGGTGCTGTCGGGCCGGGACGTCGGCATGTCGATCGGATACCCGGGCGCGGCGGCGGCCGTCGCCGCGTCCGCGCTGCTCGCCCCCGTGTGCGCGCTCGTCGGCTTCGGCCTCGGGGCGCTGCTCCGGCACACGGCGACGACGATCGTCACCCTCACCGGAGTCCTGCTCCTGCTGCCCGCGCTCGTCGACGGGCGCAGCCGCTGGTCGGCGACGTTCCTGCACGCCCTGCCGCAGGGCGCGTGGAGGCGGCTGACGGAGGTGGGGGACTCGCCGGTGCCGGTGGAGTTCCCGTGGACGGCGGGCGGGGCGTGGACGGTGTACGCGGCCTGGTCGCTCGGCGCGGTGGCGGTGGCCCTGGTCGCGGTCCACCGCCGGGACGTCTGAGACGCGCTCAGCGGCGGCCGTGCACAGCCCGCGCCACCCGGGGGCCGAGCCAGCGCTTGAGGCGGCGCAGCGGCTCCAGTTGTTCGGCGGCCCGGTCGATCCGGTAGTAGAGCTGCGGCGGGATGTGCGGGAGCAGCGGCGAGTGGCGCTGGCCCAGGAGCGCGAACATCCGGGCCGGCTCCAGGCGCATGTACCGCGGGAGGTTCTCGTACCACTGGGCGCTGTAGCGGGCGGCGCTCTGCGCGGAGACGAGCTCGGCGCGGCGGCGCTTCCCGTACGTGGTGAGGGCCGTGTCCAGGTCGGTGTGCGCGCGCAGCGCGTCCGCCAGGGCCAGCGCGTCCTCCAGGGCCAGGGTCGTGCCCGCGCCGATCGAGTAGTGCGTGGTGTGGGCGGCGTCGCCGAGGAGGACGAGGTTGCCGCGGTGCCAGACCCGGTTGGTGAGGGTGCGGAAGGTGAGCCACTGGGCGGGGTCGTCGGCCCGGTCGCGGCCGATCAGCTCGTGGCCGTCGAGGAGGTCGTGGAACAGCTTTTCGAGGAGGTGGAGGCTGTCGGACTCGCCGAGCGTGTCGAGACCGAGGCCGGTCCACGTCTCCCGGGAGCACTCGACGACGCAGGTGGAACGCTCGCCGCTGAACCCGTAGGCGTAGCACCAGATCCAGCCGTGTTCGGTCTCCTTGAAGGCGAAGCTGAAGGAGTCGAAGACCTTGGTGGTGCCGAGCCAGATGTACTGGTTGCGGCCGCTCGTGACCGCGCTGCCGAAGTGCTCGGGGCGGGCCTCGCGGAGCACGCTGTTGACGCCGTCGGCGGCGACCACCAGGTCCGCGTCGCTCAGCTCGGGCGCGTCCGGGCCCGCGATGTCGTGCTCGAACTCGACGCGTACGCCGAGCTCTTCCGCCCGGTCGGCGAGCAGCGCCAGCATCCGCCGCCGCCCGATGCCGAAGCCCGCGTCGCCCCGGTGGACGGTGCGCTCGTCGCGGACGATCGCGACCCCGTCGGTCCAGGTCACGGAGGCCTCGGCGACGGCTGCCGCGGACTCGGGGTCGCCCGCGCGCAGCTTGTCGAGGAGCCCGGCCCAGTACGTCACACCCCAGCCGTACGTGGAACCCTCGGGGTTCCGTTCGTACACGGTGATCTCATGGGCGGGGTCCTGCCGCTTCAGCAGGATCGAGAGGTAGAGGCCGGCGGGTCCGCCGCCGACGATCGCGAGCTTCACGTGCGCTCCCACTGGACTGACCGGGCCTGAGGCATGACACCGTGCTGTCGAACGGCAACGCACAGTAGCAGTGGTGAGGGCCCCGGGTGCGCACGCAGCGCGGCCTACGGCAGCAGGCGCCGTTCCTTCGCCACCGCGACGGCGCCCGCGCGCGTGTCGACGCCGAGCTTCGCGTAGATGCGGCCGAGGTGGGTCTTCACCGTCGCCTCGCTGATGAACAGCGCCCGCGCGATCTCGCGGTTGCCGAGGCCCCGCCCGAGCTGGCCCAGGATGTCCCGCTCCCGGT
Organism: Streptomyces sp. CB02980; assembly: GCF_014451325.2. Taxonomy (GTDB): domain Bacteria; phylum Actinomycetota; class Actinomycetes; order Streptomycetales; family Streptomycetaceae; genus Streptomyces. The sequence goes on from NZ_JACSCH020000021.1 coordinate 18,070, forward strand.
CCGTGAGGCTCGGGCCCGCCGCGCCGCGCATCCGGTCCATGACGCGGCTGGCGACCGGCGGGGAGAGAGCGGTGCGGCCCTGGGCGGCCGCGTGGATGGCGGCGAACAGCTCCTCCGGCCGCTCGGCCTTCAGGAGGTAGCCGGTGGCGCCGGCCTCGATGGCCCGGGTGATGTCGGCGTCCGTGTCGTACGTGGTGAGGACGAGGACGTGGACGCCGGTGGGCGCGATCAGGCGGGTCGCCTCCACGCCGTCGATGCCCGCGCCCAGCTGGAGGTCCATCAGGACGACGTCCGGCTTCAGCTTCGCCGCCATCGCGACGGCCTCCTCGCCGCTGCCGGCCTCGCCGACGACCTCGATGTCGGGGGTGCTGCCGAGCAGGGCGAGCAGGCCGGCGCGGACGACGACGTGGTCGTCGCAGAGGAGGATCCGTACGGACATCACGACTCCTGGGAGGGCGGGTGCGGGGAAGGGTGCGAGGGCGGGTCCGCGTGCGGGTGCGGGGCCGGGTTCGTGTGGGTGCTCGGGAGCGGGATCGCGGCCGAGAGCACCGTGCCCTCGCCCGGGGTGGACTCGACCGTCAGGGTGCCGCCCAGCTGCTGTGCCCGCACGCGCATCGCGGGCAGCCCGTGGCCCCGTACCCCGCCGGGCCTGTCGGCCGGGTCGAAGCCGCGGCCGTCGTCGGCGATGTCCAGGACCACCTGGTCGTCGAGGTACGTGAGGGTCAGCGCGGCGGAGTCGGCGCCGGCGTGCTCGCGGATGTTGGCGAGGGCGCCCTGCGCGATCCGCAGGAGCGCCGACTGCACCCGTTCGGGGAGCGGGACGGCGGTCCCGTCGACCCGGAACGCCGTCGACTCGCGGGCCGCCAGGCCGCGCAGGGCCTCTTCGAGGCCGCCGCCCTCGGCGAGGTCGGCGGGCGCCAGGTCGTGCACGAAGCGGCGGGCCTCGGCGAGGTTGCGTTCGGCGATGGACTCGGCCGTACGGACATGGCGGCGGGCGGTGGCCGGGTCGCTGTCCCAGGTGCGGTCGGCGGCCTGGAGCAGCATCTGCTGGCTGGACAGGCCCTGCGCCAGGGTGTCGTGGATCTCCATCGAGAGCCGCTGGCGCTCGGCGAGGGTGCCCTCGCGGCGCTCGATCGCGGCGAGTTCGCGCCGGGTGCGGATGAGGTCGTCGATGAGCGCCCGCTGGCGGGCCGCCTGCCGGTCCGAGTACACGAAGACGCCGGTGGCGATGGCGGCGACGGCCGGCGGGGCGACGATCAGGTTCGGGTCCCAGCCGCCGTGCGCGAGCTGCACCTGCGCGAACACGACGAACGCGGTGAGCAGCGTGACCAGGCCGAGCGCGGCCCGCGCCGGGAGGGTGCGCAGGCCCGTGTAGAAGAGCGGCACCGCGCACCAGGCGAAGCTCGGCGCGAGGACGACGAGCAGGATCCAGACGGCGACGACGGTGCTCAGCCAGGCGATCCGGCGGGGCGCGGCGCGGGTGCCGACGACGGGGCCGAGGAGGTAGAGGGAGGCGAGGGCGCCGGAGAGGGCGACGATCCAGGGGCTGCGGTCCTCCCAGGGGTGGCGCAGCAGGAAGCGGGCGAGCGAGGCGCCGAGGAGGAGGAAGAAGGCGATGTGCATGACCCGCGCCAGCCAGGTGGCGTCGGGGTCCTGCTCGGTCTCCGTCGGCCGTGTCACGTTCTCACCTTCCTGACCTGGGGATATCTGTCCATCCTGACCCGGGGGGACCAGGGGGGCATCAGCCGATCGGCTGACCCGGCCGTCCTCCAGTGTGCGTGAGGAGGGCAGCCGGACCGTGGACCGTGCGGCCCGGGTTCCGGCCACAGGATTGGTTGCAGAGCGAAGGAACGGATCACTCACACGGTTCACCTCGGCTCGGCTCACTTCTCCTCGCAGTTCCTCCCCTCCTCACCCTCACGGAGTTCCTCATGAAGAAGATCCTCTTCGGTGCCACCGCTGCCGCTGTCGTCGCCGCCGGTACCTTCGGCGCGGTCTCCGCGAACGCCTCCGCCCCGGCCGCCGCCCCCGCCGCCGTGGTCCGCGCCGACGCCGGCAACGACAACCTCCAGCAGTCGACCCACCTGACGATCGAGGCCGCGACCAAGGCCGCGCAGGCGACGCTCGACGCCGCCGAGAAGGAGAACCAGCGCGTCTCCGTCGCCGTCGTCGACCGCAACGGCAACACCATCGTCACCCTCCGCGGCGACGGTGCGGGCCCGCAGTCCTACGAGTCGGCCGAGAAGAAGGCGTACACGGCCGTCTCCTGGAACGCCCCGACCTC
>NZ_JACSCH020000021.1:20376-166977 GCF_014451325.2 Streptomyces sp. CB02980
CGTCCTCGCCGGCCGCCTCGCCCAGGCCCCGACCCTGAAGGACATCCCCGGCACCCTGTTCCTCGCCGGTGGCGCCCCGGTGACCGCCAAGGGCGCGCCGATCGCGGGCATCGGTGTCGCGGGCGCCCCCTCGGGCGACCTCGACGAGAAGTTCGCCCAGGCCGGCGTCGCCGCCCTCGGCAAGTAACCGCGGCAGCGGTCCACAGTCGGCGATGGCGCCCGGATCCCCCGCCGGGCGCCATCGCCTTTTTCCGTGTCGACCTTGCTTAGGATCGATACGTGACCCAGCGCAACCGGACGGACCGGCACCACCGGACCGGAGCAGCCGCGGGCGGCCTCGCCGCCGCCCTCACCGCCCTGGCACTCCTCGTGGGCGGCTGTACGGAGGCCACCGGCGGAGTCCGGGGGACCCCCGGGGCCGCCGGGCTGCGCGACCCGTACTTCCCGAAGCTCGGCAACGGCGGCTACGACGTCAGCCACTACGCCCTCACCCTCGCGTACGACCCCGGGACCGGGCGGCTCGACGGCACCGCCGAGATCACCGCCCGCGCCACCCAGGACCTCAGCGCGTTCAACCTCGACCTCGCCGGGCTCACCGTCGACCGGGCTTCCGTCGACGACGCGCCGGCCGCGGTCAACCGGGCCGGGAACGAGCTGACGCTCCGGCCGCGCGACGAGATCCGCGAGGGCGCGGAGTTCCGGACCACCGTCACGTACGGGGGCGTTCCCGAGCCGGTCACGGACGCGGACGGCTCCCAGGAGGGCTGGCTGCGCACCGACGACGGTGCCGTGGCGGTGGGTGAGCCGACGGGCTCGATGACCTGGTTCCCGGGCAACCACCACCCCTCCGACAAGGCCGCGTACGAGCTGACGCTCACCGTCCCGGCCGGGCTCGAAGGGCTCTCCAACGGCGTCAGGACGGCCCGCCGGACGGCGGCGGACGGCCGGGTGACGACCGAGTGGCACTCGGCCGAGCCGATGGCGAGCTATCTCGCGACGGTCGCGATCGGCCGGTACGAGACGGCGACCGCGGCGGCGACCGGGGCGCCTGGTTCCGTCCCCGTGCTCACGGCCGCCGAACGTCCGATCGCCGCCGCGACCGCCCCGCTGCGTGGCGAGATCCCCGAGATCATCGCCCGGCAGGCGCGGCGCTTCGGCCCGTACCCCTTCTCCACGGCCGGCGCGATCGTCACCGAGGACGGGACGCTCGGCTACGCCCTCGAGACCCAGACGCGGCCCGTCTTCCCGGCCGCCGCCTTCGACCGGACGACCCTGGTCCACGAGCTGGCCCACCAGTGGTTCGGGAACTCGGTGTCGCCCGCGAGCTGGCGGGACCTGTGGCTGAACGAGGGCTTCGCGACGTACGCCGAGTGGCTGTACACGGAGGAGTACGAGCACGTCCCCGCGCGGACGCACTTCGAGCGGGCCTTCGCCCAGGAGGCCAACTGGGCCTTCCCGCCGGCCGCCCCGCCCGCCGCCGAGAACCTCTTCGACCCGCCCGTGTACCAGCGGGGCGCGATGGTCCTGCACAAGCTCCGCGAGACGGTCGGGGACAGGACCTTCGACGAGATCCTGCGCGGCTGGCCCGCGAAGTACCGTCACGCCAACGCCTCCACGGACGACTTCACCGCCTACGCGGAGAGCGTGGCCGGTCGCGATCTGGACGCGCTGTGGGACGTGTGGCTGTACGGCGACGGCAGGCCGGCGCAGCCCTAGGGGGTGTCCGGCCTGATCGACCAGACACCCCCTACGGGACCAGCACGTCCTTGGCGGTCAGGCGTGGGCCGGACCAGCACAGGCGGTAGAGGTCGACCTCCGCGAGGAGGTTGCCGTTCGACCGGTAGAACACGCACTCCGTACCGGGTGGCCGGGGCGCCGAACGCGCGTCGTCCGGCGGATACGGGAAGGGGCGCGCCGGGAGCAGTTCAGCGAGCTCGGCGCGGGTCCCGCCGACGTGCAGCTCCTCGTAGCGGGACGGCGCCAGCACACCGGTGCTCAGCTGGTACGCGAGGAACACGGCGGCCGGCACGAAGAAGAGCGCCGCTCCGGCGGGTATCGCGAACGCGGCCGCGAGCCTGAGCCGGGTGCTGCGCCGCACCTGGGCGAGCCGCCGGGCCGCTTCGGACGCGGAGCCGCCGGCGTGCGGTCCGCCGCCGGTCTTCGTGCGGCTGTTCCGCCCGCTGCCGTCCTGTCCTCCGCCGTCCTGTCCTCTGACGTCCTGCCCCCTCGCGTCCTGTCCCCTGACGTCCTTCCCTGTGCCGTCCTTCCCGGCGTCGGGGTCCTCGGCGTGGTGCGGTGGGGTCGCGCGGTGCGGCAGGGTGGCGCTGACGTGGAAGCCGTCCTCGTACGGGCCGGTCCACAGGCTGCCGCCGAGGACGGTGACCCGTTCCCGCAGCCCCGCCAGACCGTGGCCGCCGGCCGGCCGGACGGCCGACGGGCCCGGCACCGGGAGGGCGTTGACGACCCGTACGCGGGTGTGGTCCCGCTCGTGGTCGTGGGTGATGCGGACCCGGACGGTGCTGCCGGGCGCGTGCTTGACGGCGTTGGTGAGGGCTTCGCGCACCACCCGGTACACCCCGCGTTCGATCAGCGGGGAGAGCACGGGCGGCGGTCCCTCGCGCTCCCACCGGACGGGGACGCCGGACGCGACCGCCCGGCCGAGGAGCGCCTCGACGGTGTCGGCGGGGGCCACGGCCGAGGGCAGGAGCGCGTCCGGCGCCGCGCGCAGCACCGTGACCGTCTCCCGCAGCTGGTCGACGGCGTCCGCGATCGTCCCGCGCAGCTCGGCCAGGTCCTCCCGGTCCCGTCCGGCCAGGGTGGGGGAGAGTTCGAGGGCCCCGGCGCGCAGTGCGGCCAGGCTGAGGGCGTGGCCGAGGGAGTCGTGCATGTCGGCGGCGATGTCGGCGCGTTCCGTCAGCCGGGCCCGCTCCGCCACGAACCGCTGCCGCTCCTCCAGGCTGCGCGCGAGCCGCCAGCCGCCGCTCACCAGCTCGGTCCGCCCGCGCCAGTACCGGCCGGCGAGCCACGGCAGGAGGAGCGCGGTCGGCAGCACCGTCAGCGTGTAGAACCACCACACCGGCCCCGCCCGCAGGACGGCGCAGACGGCGAGGGCGGCGGCCAGGCAGCCCGCGAGGACCAGCAGCGGGGTGCGCGTGCCGGCGGTCCGCACCCCGAGGAGGCAGCTCGTCGTGCCCAGGGTCAGGACGGCGACGTGCGCGGGGCTCGTGGCGTCCGCCAGGCCCGCGGCGCACAGGGCGCCGGCCAGGGCGACCGCCGCCGTCGGCCGGTGCCGGGCGAGCGGGACGACGACGGTCGCCACGAGGAGCGGGAGCACCAGGTCCCTCGCGACCGAGGGGGCCGGGTCGCCGCGGAACCAGACGACGTGGGCGCCGCACAGGGCGGCCCAGAGGGCCAGGTCGCCGAGGAGGCGCCGGGGCGCTGGGGCTGTCATCCGTCCGACGCTACGCGTCGCGCCGGAGCAGCAGGTAGCGGCCCGTCAGATGGGCGGCCAGCGCCCAGGCGGCCAGGAGCAGGACCGCCACGCCCGGGGGATGGGGAGTGCCGGGGCCGCCGCGCATGAGGTGGGTTCCCACGCTGTGCGGGAGCAGGTCGTGGACGGCGAGCAGGGCGGGGCCGCCCAGCGCCAGGAGGGTGGTCGGCAGCGCCCAGAGCAGGGTGACGAGCACGGTGAGTGCTCCGGCGGCGTGTCGGGTGGCGAAGGACACGCCCACGGTGAGGACGGCGACGAAGGCGTAGTAGCCGCCGACGGCGAGGGTCTGACGGGTGGCCGTGGCGGCGTCGAAGGAGGCGTGGCCGGAGAACGGGGCCCAGGCCACCGCCATGCCCAGGACCGCGCTCACGGTGCCGGCGGCGAACGAGACCGCGGCGGTGAGCAGGGCCTTGGCGAGCAGGACCCGGTGCCGGACGGGCACCCAGAGGAGCGAGGCGCGGATACCGGTGGTCGTGTACTCGCTGGTCACCGTGGTCATGGCCAGGACGACGACGGCGAACTGGACGAGGACGGCGGAGGAGACGGGGGCGTTGCCGAGAGGCTGGACGGGGTCGGCGTCGATGCGGGCGATCGAGCCGTAGTAGTAGGTGAACACCCCGGTGACCGCGAGGGCCGTGAGCAGACAGATGTACGGGGCGCGGACCGACCACAGCTTGGTCCACTCGGCGCCGAACGCCCCGGCGAGGCCGGCGCGTCCCGGGCTCGCGTCCGTGCGTCCCCTGGCCGGCGGGCCTTCCGTCGGGCCGCCCTCCGGCGGACGGCCGTCCGTGGTTCCGTTACGCGTACGGGTCGTGTTCACCGTTCTCGCCTCCCGTCACGTACTCGACGCTCCGCGCCGTCAGTTCCATGTACGCCTCCTCCAGGGAGGCCCCGACCTCGCTCAGCCGGTGCAGTCGGATGCCGTGCCGGTGGGCGAGGTCGCCGACCAGGGCGGCGCTCCGGCCCCGGACGACGACCGTCCCGGGGGCCGCCGATGTCTCCGCCTCCACCGTCACTCCGGGCTCGGCCGCGAGGTGGCGGACGAGGACGGACCGTTCTCCGGGGTCGGGCACCTCGGCCCGTACGGACGCGCCGGCGCCGCCCGCCAGGAAGTCGGCCATCGGGGTGTCGGCGAGCAGCCTGCCCCGGCCGATGACGACGAGGTGGTCGGCCGTCAGCTGCATCTCGCTCATCAGATGACTGGAGAGGAAGACCGTGCGGCCCTGGGCGGCCTGCCCGCGCACGAGTCGGCGCATCCAGCGCACGCCGTCGGGGTCGAGGCCGTTGACGGGTTCGTCCAGGACGAGCGTCGGGGGGTCGCCGAGCAGCGCCCCCGCCACGCCGAGACGCTGGAACATGCCGAGCGAGTACGAACCGGCCCGGCGGCGCGCCGCCTTGGCGAGGCCCACCAGGTCCAGGACCTCGTCGACCCGGCGTACCGGGATGCCGTTGCTGCGGGCCTGCGCGACCAGGTGGGAGCGGGCCGTACGGGTCGGGTGCACGGCCTTGGCGTCGAGGAGCGCGCCGACCTCGCGGACCGGGTGGCGCAGCGCCGCGTAGGGCCTGCCGTCGATGAGGGCGGAGCCCCGGGTGGGGTGGTCGAGGCCCAGGATCATCCGCATCGTGGTGGACTTCCCGGCGCCGTTGGGGCCGAGGAAGCCGGTCACCTTCCCTTCCCGGACGTCCAGGGTGAGGCCGTGCACGGCGGTCGTGCCGCCGTACCGTTTCGTGAGTTCTCTGAGTGCGATCACGGGATGGACGCTAGGAGCGGGTGCCGGGGCGGCGCATGGGGCGTTCGGCAGCGACCTCCTTCCCTTCGTCAGGGGTACGGCCCCTGCCTCCGGCCGTAGGCTCGACCGGTGGAAGAGAGCGCAGCAGCCCGCCGTCCGGTCCGTGTCCTGGTGGCGGACGACGAGGCGATGGTCCGGGCCGGGGTGCGGGCCATCCTGGCCCGGGACGAGCGGGCGGAGGTGGTCGCGGAGGCCGCCGACGGGCACGAGGCCGTCGAGCTGACCCGCCGTCACCGCCCCGACGTGGTCCTCCTCGACATCCGGATGCCGGGCCTCGACGGCCTTGCGGCGGCGGTGCGGATCCACCGCGTGCAGCCGACGGCCGGCGTGATCATGCTGACGACCTTCGGGGAGGACGCGTTCATCTCACGCGCGCTCGAAGAAGGGGCCAGCGGCTTCCTGCTGAAGGCGGACGACCCCCGGGAGCTCCTTCACGGGGTGCAGGCGGTGGGCGCGGGCGGGGCGTATCTGTCGCCGAGGGTGGCCGCCCGCGTCATCGCGGGCCTGCGCGCCCACCGGGCGGCCCGGCCCCACCGCCCTCTCGGCCACCTGACGCCACGGGAGCGGGACGTGCTCGCGGGGCTCGGCGCCGGGCTCTCCAACGCGGAGATCGGTGCCCGGCTCCATCTGGTCGAAGGCACCGTGAAGGCGCACGTCAGCGCGGTCCTCGCCAAGCTCGGGGCCAGGAACCGGGTGGAGGCCGCCATCACCGCGCACGAGGCGGGACTGGTCCCGCCGATGAAACCGGAAGGAAACCGATGAACACCCAAGTGCGGAAACGCGTCTCGGCCTACGCGATCGTCGTCGAGCAGGAGCAGCTGCTCCTGACTCGTCTGTCGGAGGCCTCGCCGGTCTTCGAGCCCGGTCTCTGGCACCTCCCGGGCGGCGGGATCGACCCCGGCGAGCAGCCGGTGGAGGCACTGGCGCGCGAGCTGTACGAGGAGACGGGCCGGGTGCTCACCGGGGCCCGGCTGGTCGACGCCCGTACGTACACGGCCACCCGGAAGGGTGTGACCTGGCACCTGGTGGCGGTCTTCTACGCGGTGGAGCTCCGTCCCGGTGATCCCCTGGCCGTCACCGAGACGGACGGCAGTACGGAGGCCGTCGCGTGGCGGCCGCTGACCGGGCCGGTGGAAGAGCTCTCCCCGGCGGCGGCCGACGCGCTCTCCCTGGTGGGGGTCAGGCCAGGGCCTTCCGCATGACCACGCACGCGCGGCCATGGGCGAGGTCCGGGCGGCGGTCGGTCTCCTCGTAGCCGAGGGAGGTCCAGAAGGCGAGGGCCTTCGGGTTGTTCTCCAGGACGGCGAGCCGCAGGCCCGTACGGCCCTCGGCGCGGAAGCGCTCCTCGACGTACGCGGCGAGCCGGCGTCCGTGGCCCGCGCGCCGTTCGTCCCCGTGGACCATGAGCAGTCCGAGCCACGGTTCGGGTTCCGCCGGGTCGGGGTGGCGGCCGAGGGTGACGGCGACGGCGACGAGCCGGCCCTCGGAGCGGGCGAGCAGGACCTCGGCGGTGGGCCGGGCGAGTTCGTCGGCGAGGGCGGCCGCGACCTGCTCGGGCCGGATGTCGGACGGGTCCGGGAAGTCGCCGCTCAGCTGCTGGAACTCCTCGTTCGAGGCGTACAGCGCGGTGAGTTCGGTGAGCAGCGGGCCGGGGAGGGCCGCACCGTCCTCCAGGGCCTTGGGGGCGAGGGCTTCGACGATCACGCGGCAAGGGTAGAGCCCCGGCGGAAAAACCCGGCCGGGGCTCAAGGGTGCTGCGGGGGCGTCGGTCAGAGGTTGACGCCGAAGTCGCGGGCGATGCCCTCGAGGCCCGAGGCGTAGCCCTGGCCGACCGCGCGGAACTTCCACTCGGCGCCGTTGCGGTACAGCTCGCCGAAGACCATGGCGGTCTCGACGGCGGCGTCCTCGGAGAGGTCGTAGCGGGCGAGCTCGGCGCCGCCGGCCTGGTTCACGATGCGGATGTAGGCGTTGCGCACCTGGCCGAAGTTCTGCGAGCGGTTGACCGCGTCGTAGATGGAGACCGGGAAGACGATCTTGTCGACGGTCGGCGGGAGGCCCGCGAGGTTGACGTTGATCTGCTCGTCGTCGCCGCCGCCCTCGCCGGTGCGGTTGTCACCGGTGTGGACGATGGTCTGGTCCGGCGTCGCCTTGTTGTTGAAGAAGACGAAGTGGGCGTCGGAGGCGACCTTGCCTGCGGCGTCCACGCCGATCGCCGAGGCGTCGAGGTCGAAGTCGGTGCCGGTGGTGGTGCGGACGTCCCAGCCGAGGCCCACGGTGACAGCGGCGAGGCCCGGGGCCTCCTTGGTCAGAGAGACGTTGCCGCCCTTGGACAGGCTCACAGCCATGGAAAGTCCCTTTCATCGTGGTGTCTTCGCCTGGAGAAACGCGTGGTGCCCCCGGACGGTTCCCGGCGCCCTCCCGGCGAAAACAGGATGACTCCGATGGCCCCCTGCGGGGAATATGGAGGGCATGTCCGGTCCGTATCCCATCCGCGGCTCCGTCTCGCTCCCCGAGGCCGAGCTCCAGTGGCGTTTCTCGCGTTCCTCGGGCCCGGGCGGTCAGCATGTGAACACCAGCGATTCCCAGGTCGAGCTGCGCTTCGACCTCGCGGCCACCGACGCGCTGCCCGAGGTGTGGAAGGCCCGCGCCCTCGAGCGCCTCGCCACCCGCCTGGTGAACGGCGTCGTGACGGTCCGCGCCTCGGAGCACCGCTCCCAGTGGCGCAACCGCGAGACGGCGGCGGTGCGGCTCGCCGCGCTGCTCGCCGAGGCGACGGCCCCGCCGCCGAAGCCCCGCCGTCCGACGAAGATCCCCCGCGGTATCAACGAGCGCCGGCTGCGCCAGAAGAAGCAGCGCTCGGAGACGAAGCGGACGCGCCAGTCCCGCGACTGGGGCTGAGCCGGCCCCGTACCGCCGTACGTCCCGGGCTCAGGACAGGTTCCGGTACTTCCCCTGGTAGTACGTCAGCGGCCCGCCGCCCGCCGCCCCGGCGTCCACCGTCAGGACCCGGCCCACCACGAGCGTGTGGTCGCCGGCCACGACCCGGCTCTCCGTACGGCACTCCAGGGTCGCCAGTGCGCCGCCCATGAGCGGGGCGCCGCTCTCCTCGCCGCGGGTGTACGGCAGGTCGGCGAAGAGGAGCCGGTCGCTGACGCGGTTCTTCATGGCGAAGCGTCCGGCGATGTGCCGCTGGTTCTCGCCGAGGAGCGACACCGCCCAGACGGGTACGTCGGTGAGCAGGTCGTCCATGCGGGAGCCGTTGCGCAGGCTGACCAGGACCAGGGGCGGGTCGAGGGAGACCGACACGAAGGCCGTGGCGGTCATGCCGACGTCCTCGCCGCGCGGGCCGTCGTCGGGGTCGTGCGCGGTCACCAGCACCACGCCGGCCGCGAGGCGGGACATCGCCGCCCGGAACTCGTCGTTGCTCACCCCCTCAGCATGGGGGATGGCCAGATCGGACACGGGGGGCGAGGTCGGAGTCTTCTGCAGCACACCCGCACGCTAATCCCGGCCGTTCGGGTGCCGCATCGGGCCGGGGGACCAGGCCGCCACCCCCGCCGGTCCTAGGACCCGCGACCCGCGGCGGGCGCGACCCGCGGCGACCGGCGGCGACCCGCCATGACCTGCTGTGACTTGAGTCACAGCGACCAGTATTTGCTGACCCTGTGTACCGGGTGCGCAGCTCGCTGTGATTCAGTGGCAGTGACAGTGCAATACGAACGGTGACTGTGCAACACGAAGCCGATGAGAACCCTGGAGTTGCTGTCGAGGTCTCGGGGAGAGCGAGCGATGGAGACCGAGTCGGAGCCGTACGTCCGTCTCTCGACCCTGCGGCAGCTGCATCAGGTCGTGGCGGACCTCAACACTGCGCGCAGCCTGGCGGACACCCTGCAGACCGTCGCCGACGGTGTGGTCGCCGGTCTCAACTACGAGCTTGCCTGCGTCAACCTCGTACGCCCCGACGGTGACCTCGTCGTCGCCGCCTTCGCCGGCAGCTCCGCCGCCGAGGCCCTGATCACCGGCCGGGTCGGCTCCCGCGCCTCCTGGGACCGCCGCCTGTCCATGGCGACCGCCTGGGGCGACCTGCGGTTCATCCCGCACACCGAGGGCTGGGTGCTGATGGAGGACGACGTCCCCCAGTGGCACACCGACGGCCCCGCACCCCGCTTCGAGGACGAGTGGCACCCGCACGACCGTCTCTACGCCCCCATGTACTCGCCCAGGATCGGCTCCGCCCGCCCGGGGGGAGCCCCGCCCGGCTCCGGCCGTGAGCTCCTCGGCGTCATATCCGTCGACCGTCCGCGCAACGGCCGGCATCCGGGCCCCTGGGGCCAGGAGGCGCTCCAGATGTACGCCTCCCAGTCGGCGATCGCCATCAGCAACGCCCGGCTCCGCTCCAACATGCAGCGCGCCCTCGTCCGCCTGGAGCGGGAGCAGCAGGCGCTCCGCGCCAGCGAGGAGTCCTTCCGGCAGGCCTTCGAGTACGCCCCCTCCGGCATGGCCATCGCCGAGATGGGCGGCGACCAGCACGGCCGGCTCCTGCGCACCAACGACGCCCTGTGCCGGCTCCTCGGCCGGCCCGCCGCCGCCATGCGGCGCTACTCCTTCGCCGACCTCGTCCACCCCGAGGACATAGGGACGCTGCTGCGGACCTCCGCCGAGGGCGGCCGGGCCGAGCTGCGGCTCGGGCGGCGCGACGGCACGTACGTATGGGTGTCCCTCCGCAACTCGGTCGTCGCCGACGCGGCCGACGGCCCCCGCTTCCTCCTCACCCACGTCGAGGACATCGAGGAGCGCAAGCGGCACGAGCTCCAGCTCGCCCACCGTGCCTCGCACGACGCCCTCACCGGCCTCCCCAACAGCGCCGAGCTGCGCTCCCGGCTCTCCGCCCGGCTGTGCGAGCGCCCGGCGGCCCACGTGTCGGTCGACCAGGCCGCGGGGTACGGCGGGGGGTACGAGTCGGGGCGGGACGGCGGCTACGGGGCGGGCTACGAGACGGGGTACGACCAGGGGCACGCCGATCAGCCCGGCCAACCCGCGGCGCACGCCGGCTATGACTCCGGCGGCTCGGGTGGTTCCGGTCACTCCGGCTACGAGTCGCCGTACGAGCACGAACACGAGCACGGCTTCGGTTTCGAGCCGGCGGGCGTCGGCCCGTACGACCACCACGTCCACATGGTGGCCCCCTCGGGCGGTGACATCGACGACGGCACCAAGGGCCTCGCCGTCCTCTTCTGCGACCTCGACGGCTTCAAGTCGATCAACGACCGCTTCGGGCACCACACCGGTGACGCGGTGCTCATCGAGGTCGCGCGCCGCCTCACCACCGGGGTCCGCGACGGTGACACGGTCGCCCGGCTCGGCGGTGACGAGTTCGTCGTCCTCGCCGACGGTCTCGGCGCGGCCGACGCCGCCGACCTGGCCGTACGCCTGCGCAACGCGATCATTCCGCCGATCCGGGTGGACGGCCGGGCGGTCCGGGTCGGGGCGAGTTTCGGCATCGGATGGGCCGAATGCGGGATGACCGTGGAAGAGGTCCTGAACTCCGCCGACCAGCGGATGTACGTGGAGAAACGCTCCCGCGCCAAGGTCCACCGCCGCGCCGGCTGAGGCTCCTGACACGCCCGGGGCCGCTTCGGGGGCTGGTCCGTTCGGGGTAGGCTCGGCCGGTCGGCGACGGCTGGCGAGCATGGAGAGGAACCCGGATGGCTGCCGGTAACGACGGCGCGAACAAGCCCGAGAACGACGACCCGTTCGGCTACCTGTACGAGGACGGTCAGGCCGCGGGCGCCCAGCCCCCCGGTGGGGGTGGCTACGGCTATCCCGGCCCCGCCGCGGCTCAGCCCGGCGTGCCCCGGACCTCGTACAACCAGGTCAGAACGGTCGGCGAGCGCCAGTACGGCGGTCAGCAGCACGCGCAGCCCTACGTACCGCCGCAGCAGCAGGCCCCGTACGGCCAGCCGCAGGCGCAGTACGCCGCCCCGGAGACCTACGGCGGCCCGCCGACCCGGCAGGGCCCCCCGCCGCAGCACCACCACGGTGGCGGCTCCGGTCGCGGCCCCAACACCCGGGGCATCCTCATCGGCGCGGTCGCGGTCGTCGCGGTCGTCGTGGTGGGCATCGCGGCCGCGGTGATCACGAACTCGGGCAAGGACGACGACAAGGACAAGCAGGCGGGCACCGGCGGCACCACCGCGACCGCGCCGGTGAAGCCGTCCGATGAGCCCAGCACCGAGCCGAGCCCGGACGAGACCCCGGCCGAACTCCCGAAGCAGGACGCGGCCACGCTGAAGCTGGGCGGCAGCGCGGGACTCGCCACGGACGTCAAGGGCGCCGAGGGCTCGAACGGCACGTACGTCGCGGGCTTCAACCAGGTCGGTTCCTCGGTGACCTGGAAGGCGAACATGCCGGAGGCGGGGAAGTACGCCCTGACCGTGCGCTACGCCATCCCCGCCGTGGACGCCAACGCCACCCTGACGGTGAACGGCAAGCCGAACTCCTCGCCCCTCGGCCTGAAGAACTTCATCCACTCCTCGGACCCGAACCTGGAGAAGAACTGGCAGACCACCTGGGCGCCGGTCGACCTCCAGAAGGGCGAGAACGAGATCAAGATCTCGTGCGAGACGGGCAATCAGTGCGACGTGCTGCTCGACTGGCTCGAGGTAGGGCCGCCGAAGAAGTCCTAGTCGGTCCTCGGCCGGCCGTGTGTCACGGCCGGTCCGGTTCCTCGGTGACCTTCACGCGGGGCAGCAGCTCCTCGTAGGCCGCTCGGTCGAACTCGCCGGCCACCGGGGAGAGCACCGTCGCCGCCGAGAGGGCGACCGCGCGGGACAGGCGGTCGGGCCACGGTGTGCCGTCGACCAGGCCCGACAGCAGGCCGGCGACGGCCGAGTCGCCCGCGCCCGTCGGGTTGCCCTTCACGGCGGCCGGCGGGGCCGCGCGCCACAGGCCCTCGGGGGTCGCGGCGAGCAGGCCTTCGGGGCCGAGCGAGGAGACGACCGTCCGGGCGCCGCGGCCCCGTGCCTCGCGGGTCGCGCGCAGCGGGTCGCGGGTGCCGGTGAGCTGGGCGAGTTCGTCCGCGTTGGGCTTGACGAGGTCCGGGCGGGCGGCGATGCCGCGCCGGAGGGGTTCGCCGCTGGTGTCGAGGAGGACGGGGACTCCGGCCGTACGGGCGAGGCGGACGAGTTCCGCGTACGCGCCGACGTGGATGCCCGGCGGGAGGCTGCCGCAGAGGGCGACCGCCGCGGCGCCGTCGAGGAGCGCGGTGAAGCGGGTGCGGAAGACGGTCCACTCGGCGGCGGTGACGGTGGGGCCCGGTTCGTTGAGCTGGGTGGTGTCGCCGGTCGTGGTGTCGACGATCGCGACGGTACGGCGGGTGGGGCCCGCGGTCTCGACGAGCTCGTCGCGGACCGGGGTCGCGGCCAGCTGCTCGCGGAGCACGTTGCCGGTGGCGCCGCCCGCGAAGCCGGTGGCGACGGTCTCGTGGCCGAGCGCGGCGAGTACCCGGGCGACGTTGAGGCCCTTGCCGCCGGGGCGCTCGATGACCTGGGTGACCCGGTGGGAGGCGTGCGGGGTGAGGGCGGGGACCCGATAGGTCAGGTCCACCGCCGTGTTGAGGGTGACCGTGAGGATCATCTGACCAACCCCCGTACTCCGTGTGAAGTCCTGCGGAACGCGCGCTCCGACGGGCACTGATCATGCCAAACGAAAGGCGGTTGGCCCAGACCCCCGGCCCACCGCCCTTCCGTGTGATTCCTGATCAGAAGCGTGCTCAGACCTTCGGGTCGACGATCCACTCGCCCTTGCGCATGACGCCCTTGAGGTTGAACTCGGCGTCCAGGACCACGATGTCGGCGTCCTTGCCGGGCTCCAGGGAGCCGACGCGGTCGTACACGCCGAGCAGCCGGGCCGGGTTGGCGGAGATCGCCTGGACGACCGACTCGACGGGGAGGCCGTCGATGGTGGCGGCACGCTTGAAGGCGCGGTCCAGGGTGAGGGTGGAGCCGGCGATGGAGCCGCCCTCGACGAGGCGGGCGACGCTGTCCTTCACCTCGACCTCCAGGGGGCCGAGCATGTAGCGGCCGTCGCCGAAGCCGGCGGCGTCCATGGCGTCGGTGATGAGGGCGACGCGTTCGGCGCCCGCGTGGTGGAAGGCGAGCTCCAGGGCGGCGGGGTGGAGGTGGGTGCCGTCGTTGATGAGCTCGACGGTGATCCGCTCGTCCTCCAGGAGGGCGGCGATCGGGCCGGGCGCGCGGTGACCGAGGGCGGGCATCGCGTTGTAGAGGTGGGTGGCGACGGTGGCGCCGGCGTCGATGGCCTCGACGGTCTGCTCGTAGCTGGCGTCGGTGTGGCCGATGGCGGCGATCACGCCGTGCTCGGCGAGCAGGCGTACGGAGTCGATGCCGCCGGGCAGTTCGGTGGCCAGGGTGACCATCTTGGCCTGGCCGCGGGCGGCGTCGATCAGCTTGCGGACGTCGGCCGGGTCGGGGTCGCGGAGCAGCGTCTCGTCGTGGGCGCCCTTGCGGCAGGGGGAGATGAAGGGGCCCTCGAAGTGGAGGCCGGCGATCTCGCCCTGTTCGGCCAGCTCGGAGAGCAGCCCGGCCCGCTGGGTGAGGAAGTCCATCTCGCCGGTGACGAAGGAGGCGACGACGGTGGTCGTGCCGTGCAGCCGGTGGGTGTGGACGCCCTTGAGGACCTCGTCGACGGTGCCGGAGGTGAAGGACGCGCCGCCGCCGCCGTGGTTGTGCATGTCGACGAAGCCGGGGACGAGCCAGTGCCCGGTCAGGTCGAGGGTCTCGGCGCCTTCTCGGCAGCTCCCGACAATGCGCTCGCCTTCGACGATCACACGTCCGTTCTCGACGATCCCGGTGGGCAGCACGACGTGTGCGCCGGCGAGAACCTTGTGATCGGCCATCAGGCGGAAACCTCCGAGTCGGTGGGGCGCTGGGGGCGCTGGTCGGCGAGCAGGTCCCAGGCGAGGAGGCCCGCGCCCAGGCATCCGGCGGTGTCCCCGAGGGCCGCCGGGACGATGGCGGGCAGCTTCTGGAACGTGACTCGCTCCTCCACCGCGGCCCGAAGTGGTGTGAACAAGGTTTCCCCGGCCTCGGCGAGTCCGCCACCGATGATGAGCGTGCGGGGGTCCAGCAGGGTGAGGGCGGTGACCAGGCCGTCCGCGAGGGCGTCGACGGCGTCCTGCCAGACCCGGAGGGCGGCGGCGTCGCCGGACTCGACGGCCTTGGCGCAGTCGGCGGCGTCGGCCTTCGGGTCGCCGCTCGCCTCGGCCCAGGCCTGGGAGACGGCGGAGGCGGAGGCGTACCGCTCGAGGCAGCCGCGCTGGCCGCAGCCGCAGACGGTGCCGCCGGGTCGGACGACGATGTGGCCGATCTCGCCGGCGTAGCCGTGGGCGCCGGCCTCGATGCGGTCGCCGATGCCGATGGCGCCGGCGATGCCGGTGCCGAGGGGCACGAAGAGGAAGCGGTCGGCGCCGTTGCCCGCGCCGATGCGGCCTTCGGCGAGGCCGCCGGTGCGGACGTCGTGGCCGAGGGCGACGGGGATGCCGTCGAGTCTGCCGCTGAGGAGTTCGCGCATGGGAACGTCGTGCCAGCCGAGGTTGGCGGCGTAGACGGCGATGCCGTTCTCCGCGTCGACGATGCCGGGGACGGCGACTCCGGCGGCCGCCGCGGGCTCGCCGTACCGCTCCTGGCCGAGGGCGCGGAGCTCGGCGGCGAAGCCGAGGATCGTCTCCACGACGGCCTCGGGGCCGCGGTCGCGTCCGGTGGCGCGGCGGGCCTCGTGGAGCAGGGTGCCGTCCGCCCCGACGAGGGCGGCCTTCATGCCGGTGCCGCCCACATCCAGGGCGATGACGTGTCTCACGGGTGACAGTTTGGCCCTCGGGGACCCAAAAGGTCTAGTCCACTGCCGAGGATTGTTGCGTACGGATACAAATTCGGGTCCCGTCATGGGCCCATCGTCCCGGTGACGTTGCGGAAGTGATACCCGAGTGGTGTAGACCTCATACCCGCGCACGCGAGAGACTTACGGCCCTGCGCAGAGCAAACGTGCGGCTCGATGCAGCTCAACGACGAGCAAAAGGTGGATGAAGCCGTGGAGCGGCGACGATTCCTTGGATTGACCGCGGCCGTCGCCGCACTCGGACTGACCGCCACGGTCGCCGGCTGTGGCTCCCTCGGAGGCGACTCCGGCGACGTGACCCTGAGACTGGTCGCGGCCGACTACGACCTCACCGGCGGCGACACCACCAAGAAGTACTGGGCCGACCTCGTCGCCGCCTTCGAGGCCGGCCACCCCGGCGTCAAGGTCGAGGTGCAGGTCGAGTCCTGGGACGACGTCGACCGCAAGGTCGCCGAGATGGTCAAGGCCGACAAGGCCCCCGACATCGCGCAGATCGGCGCCTACGCCGACTACGCGGCCGCCGGCCAGCTCTACGCCGCCGACGAACTGCTCTCCATACCCGTCCAGTCCAACTTCCTCGCGCCGCTCGTCGACGCCGGGGAGCACAAGCGGACCCAGTACGGGCTGCCCTTCGTCGCCTCCACCCGGCCGCTGTTCTACAACAAGGGCCTCTTCGACGAGGCCGGTGCCAAGGCGCCCACCACCTGGGACGAGCTCGCCGAGGCCGCCGAGAAGCTGAAGAAGAAGGGTGTCCGCACCCCCTTCGCGCTGCCCCTCGGCCCCGAGGAGGCCCAGGCCGAGGCCCTGATGTGGATGCTCAGCGGCGGCGGTGGCTGGACCGACGGCACCGACCACTACGCGGTCGACTCCGACGCCAACATCAAGACCTTCGACTGGCTCAAGAAGAACCTCGTCGGCAAGGGCCTCACCGGGCCCGTCGCCCCCGGCAAGCTCAACCGCAAGGCCGCCTTCGCCGCCTTCGCGAACGGCCAGGTCGGCATGCTCAACGGCCACCCCTCGCTCCTCAAGGAAGCCGCCAAGAAGGGCGTCGAGGTGGGCCAGGTCCCGCTGCCGGGCGCCGACGGCCAGGCCGAGGCCGCCATGGGCGTGGCCGACTGGATCATGGGCTTCAAGCAGAGCGGTCACCGCAAGGAGATCGGCGACTTCCTCAACTTCGTCTTCAGCGACGAGAACGTCCTGAAGTTCGCCGGCGACAACGACCTCCTGCCGGTCACCGTCACCGCCTCCACCCGCATGGAGACCGAGCCCGAGCACGCCAACCTGCGCGTCTTCCTCAAGACGCTCCCGGAGAGCCAGCTCCCGCCGGTCGGCAAGACGTCCTGGGCCAAGGTCAGCGAGAACGTCAAGCAGAACATCGGCAGGGCCGTCTCTCCGGCCGGGGTCCCCGCCGAGGTCCTCGGGGCGATCGGACGGGCGGCGACGGCGGCGGAGAACGCCGAGTAGGAGGCCCGCGCGACCGGGCGGCCACGGTGCCGAGGAGCGCCGGGTAATAGGTTGGTCGCATGACCGAGGAGCGGGAAGCGGCCGACAGCGGCGACGAGGGCGGGCTCGGTGAGCGCGAGCAGGCCCTTCTTGCCGTCGAGCGCCGCTCCTGGCCCGGCCCCGGTGCCAAGGAGCGCGCGGTCCGCGAGAGCCTCGGGCTCTCCCCGACCCGCTACTACCAGCTGCTCAACGCCCTCCTGGACGACCCCAGGGCCCTCGCCCACGACCCGGTGACGGTGAACCGGCTGCGGCGGGTGCGCGAGGAGAAACGATGGCGGCGGTGAAGCAGGCTTCGCCCAGGCCGGTGGGGGCTGAGGCCGGACCTTTCGGCGGGGCGCTCGGCTGAGGTCGGTCGTCGTCGTCGGGAGGGTGCTGAGGGATCGCGTCGCACCCAGGTCGGCCGGGGGCGGCGTCGTGCTTCGGCGAAGGCCGTACCGCCGGTTGCCGGGCGCCGTCTTGTTCGTGGCCCTGACGCGGGCGGCGTGCGTGGGTAGGGTCGGGAGCATGGTCAGCCTTCCGCACCCGACCACATCCGCCGGCCGCGACGGTCTGGCCGCGCTGCTCGCGCGGCCCGCGAAGGCCGTCGTCGCCCTCGACTTCGACGGCACCCTCGCCGAGATCGTCCCCGACCCCGAACGGGCCCGCGCCCACCCCGGCGCCGTCGAGGCGCTCGCCGCCCTCGCCCCCGCGGTCGCCTCCGTGGCCGTCGTGACCGGCCGCCCCGCCGGGGTCGCCGTCCGGTACGGCGGCTTCGCCGGCGTCCCCGGCCTGGAGCACCTCGTCGTCCTCGGCCACTACGGCGCCGAACGGTGGGACGCCGTCTCCGGCACCGTCCGGGCCTCCGCCCCGCACCCGGGCGTCGCCTCCGTCCGCGCCGAGCTCCCCGGCTTCCTCGACCGGGCCGGCGCCTGGCCGGGCGTCTGGATCGAGGAGAAGGGCCGCGCCGTCGCCGTCCACACCCGCCGCGCCCTCGACCCGGAGGGCGCCTTCGAGGCCCTCAAGGGCCCGCTGGGCGACCTCGCCACCCATCACGGCCTCGTCCTGGAGCCCGGCCGCATGGTCCTGGAGCTGCGGCCGCCGGGCATGGACAAGGGCGTCGCGCTCGCGGAGTACGTACGGGAGGTGGGCGCCGGGTCCGTGCTCTACGCGGGCGACGACCTGGGCGACCTGCCGGCCTTCGCCGCCGTCGAGAAACTCCGCTCCGACGGCACGCCGGGGCTGCTGGTCTGCAGCGGCTCGACGGAGGTCCCGGAGCTGGCCGACCGCGGGGACCTGGCGGTGCCGGGCCCGCCGGGGGTGGTGGAGTTCCTGGGGGCGCTCGCGGAGGCGGTACGGGAGGCCTGAGCCGGGTCGGGTCCCGTCAGCCCTTCCGTACGAGCAGGTCCACCAGGCTGGTCGCCTCCTCCCCGGCGCCGCTCGCGGCGAGCCCGCGGCGCATCAGCTCGAAGTAGGGCCGGATCAGCTCCGGGCTGACGCCCTGGTCCTCGGCGGTGGTCAGGAAGGTCGGCGTGCCGGCCACCTGCATCGCCAGGTTGGAGGCCGCGTCGTCGTACTCGCCGCTCGCCAGCCGGCGAGCGGTCCCGTCGACCATCGGACCGGTCATCGCCCTGACCCAGTCCCCGAGCACGGGGGCGAACGCGACCGGATCGATGTCCTCCCGCCGGATCAGGGCGAAGGCGTGCGCGACCCCCGCGAACATCCCGTACATCGCGCTCAGCAGGGCCACGTCGTGCAGGGCCGCGAAGCCCGCGTCCTCGCCGACGTAGGTGGTGCCGACCGGTACGGCGAGGGACTCCCGGTGGAGCTCGAACAGCTCCCGCGAGCCGCTGTAGAAGACATAGCCGCCGGCCTCCGGGACCCCGACCATCGGCGGGACGGCCATGATGCCGCCGTCCAGGTAGCGGGCGCCGCGCTCCTCGGTCCACGCGGCGCGGGCCCGGGCCTGGGCGGGGGTCGTGGTGGTCAGGTTGACCAGGTCCTTGCCGGTCAGGTCGACGCCGTCCAGGGTCGTCTCCACCGAGGCGTCGTCGAGGAGGCAGACGATGACGAGGGTGCTCGCCGCGACCGCCTCGGCCGCGCTGTCCGCGACCTTCGCGCCCTCGGCGGCCGCCGCCTCCGCGCGGGCCGGGGTGCGGTTCCAGACGGTGAGCGGATGTCCGGCGGCGAGCCAGGTACGGGCCAGGGCGGTGCCCATCGCTCCGAGGCCGAGGAGGGTGACGGGGGTCTTCCGATGCGGGTTCGCTGTCATGACCACAAGGCTGCTCCAGGGCTCTGACCTGCTCAAGTACCCACTTGGAAGTGGGTGGTTACCCTGAGGTGAGCGAACAGGTCAGGAGGGTGGGGCACATGGCGACGCTGAACCGGCCCGGAACCGAGGACGGCCACGTCTGCGGGATCGACGCCGCGATGGAGGTCATCGGCGGCAAGTGGAAGGTGCTCATCCTGTGGGCGCTGCACCAGCGGCCGCACTGCCGCTTCGGCGAGCTGCGGCGGCTCGTCCCGGGCATCACGGAGAAGGTCCTGGCCTCGCATCTGCGGGAGCTGGAGGCGGACGGCATCGTGGACCGGGTCTCCTACGAGGAGGTCCCGCCCCGCGTCGAGTACGCCCTCACGAAGGACGGCATCCGCCTCAACGAGGCCCTCGCGCCCCTGGCGATGTGGGGGAGGGAACGGGCCGCCTCCTAGCTCTCCTCCCGCAGCGCCTCCAGCTGGTTCAGGAACCAGCGCTGCGGGGGCAGGGACGTCGCCGCCGCCGCGAGCCGCTTCGTGCGGTCGGCGCGTTCGGACAGGGGCATCGTCAGGGCGGTGTGGAGGGCCTCGGCGGTCTCCGAGACGTCGAAGGGGTTCACCGCGAGGACGTCCTCCCGCAGCTCCTTGTACGCGCCCGCGCCCGTCGACAGGACGAGCGCGCAGCCCGCGTCCGAGACCACCGGTATCTCCTTCGCGACCAGGTTCATGCCGTCGCGCACCGGGTTGACCAGGGCCACGTCCGCCAGCCGGTACGCGGCGAGGGAGCGGGTGAAGTCGTCCTCCACGGAGACGATCACCGGCTGCCAGTCGGCCGTGCCGAACTCCGCGTTGATCTCGGCGGCCAGTTCCGTCACCGAGGTCGTGTACGCGCGGTACGACTCCAGGTCCTGCCGGGAGGGGTACGCCGAGGCCAGGTGGACCACCCGGTCGCGCCACTCCGGGTGGACGGTGAGCAGCTCCCGGTAGGCGAGGAGGCCGCGCAGGATGTTCTTCGACAGTTCCGTGCGGTCGACGCGGACGATGGTCCTGCGCTCGCCCACCTCGGCGCGGAGCCGGGCGAGGGCCTCGTCCACCTCGGGGCGGTGGGCCAGGGCCCGCAGCTCGTCGGCGTCGACGCCCAGGGGGTACGCCCGGACCCGGGTGCGGCCCTTCCCGACGCCGTGGCGGCGCCACTCGACCCCGTGCCAGGGGTCGCCGCTGGGCCAGACGCCCTGGGACGTGCCGGTCGAGTCGTCGCGCTGCGAGCAGCAGCTGATGAAGAACGACGCCCATCCCCAGGTGTGGAAGCCCAGCTCGTCGGCGCCGAGCATGCCCCACAGGAGCTCCTCGACGATGTCGTCCGGCACCATGCGCAGGTACTCGGAGGACACCCACGGCGTGTGCGTGAAGTGCCCGATCCGCAGGTCGGGGCGGATCTCCCGCAGCATCCCGGGGACGAGCGCCAGGTGGTAGTCCTGCACCAGGACCGCCGCGCCGTCGTCGGCCTCGGCGGCCAGGGCCTCGGCGAAGGCGCGGTTGTAGGCGCGGTACGACTCCCAGCGGCGCCGGAACTCCGCGTCGAAGACGGGCTCGCGGGGGGTGTCGTACAGGTGGTGGTGGAGGAACCAGAGCACCGAGTTCGCGATGCCGTTGTACGCGTCGGCGTACACCTCCGGGTCGATGTCGAGCATCCGGACGCCCGGCTCGCCGATGCCGCGCCGGACGGCCTCCCGGTCGCCCTCGCCGAGTGCCGCGCAGACCCACAGGCTGTCCTGCGAGGAGACGGCGCTCAGCCCGGAGACCAGGCCGCCGCCGCCCCTGCGGGTGTCGAGCTCACCGTCCTCGCCGCGCACGTACGAGACGGGTCCCCGGTTGGATGCCACGAGCACAGATGCCATGGGGCGAACCTAGCCCGTCCGGTAAACGCTCAAACGTACGTATACGAGACGGGTGGATCCGGCCACGGAGGGTGGCCGGACCTCCGGAGGGCCGTCAGTTCTCGCGCCGGCCGCGCATCGCCGCCTTCGCGACCAGGCCGGTCGCCGCGAGGGCGAGGCCCAGGGCGCCCAGCAGCCACAGCCGCTCGCCGTTGCCGCCGGTCTCGGCCATCGAGCCGCCGCCGCCGGTCTCGGCCATCGAGCCGCCGCCGGCGTTCCCGTGCGGTCCCGGGGCCGGGGGCGCGGGGGTGGTCGCGGCGGGGGTCGGGGTGGGCGTGGGCTCGGCCGGGGTCGGCGTCGGGTCCACGGGGGTGGGTGTGGGGTCCACCGGTGTCGGGGTCGGATCCACCGGGGTCGGTGTCGGCCTGGGGGTCGGCTTCGGCTTCTGGAGCTTCGGGGTCGCCGAGCAGGCCGGGTCCTCGCTGCCGTCTCCGCAGTTGGAGCGGGGTGTCTCGACCTCCACGCGGTTGCGGAGCCGCCCGTCTCCGGTCGGCGGGTTCCTGATCTTCACCGAGTAGGTGACGGTCGCCGTCTTCCCGGCCGGGATGGTCCCCGCGTACCCGATCCTCGGTGCCGTGTACGTCGCCGTGCCCAGGTTCGTCCGCACGTCGCCCCGGTAGTCGGCGTCGTCGAGGTTCCCGGTGAGGTCGTCGCTGAACTCGGCGTTCGGGTAGTCGAGCGCGCTGACGTTCTTCGCGGTGATCGTGTACGTCAGCGTGTCGCCCGGCTTCACCGTGCGCGGGCTCGCCGTCTTGGTGATCTCCAGGTCGGGGACCGGCACGGAGAAGGCCAGCGCGGAGGGCACGTAGGTGTCGCCGCGCGTCGAGAAGGTCAGATCGGCCGAGGTGGCGCCCTGCGGGACGGCGCCGTCGGGGATGTCGAAGGCCTTCGCGTCGATGCTCAGGTTGTCGACCAGGTCGGGGGTGACGGCACCGTCGTCCTCGCTGATGAAGAAGTTGTCGGTGTTGCCCGTGTGGGCCTCGGTGACCTTCCTGCCGTCGACGAGGAAGGTGTCACCCGGGGTGTTCCCGTCGCCCTCGTACGCGGTGACGCTCGCCCGCGCCTTGCCGCCGCTCCGGTGGAAGCCGTCCACGGTGATCGTGGTCGCGGGGGAGGTCGAGCGCTGGAGGACGTGCCCGCCGTACACGTACACGTTCCGCCGCTCGGGCGCGCGGACCGGGTCGGGACCCGGGAACCTGTGGACGACGGTCAGCGACCAACCCGCCACGCAGCCCTTGCCGTTGGGCGCCCAGATGTTGCCGACGGCCACCTGTGCGTCCGTCCCCGACGTGCCCGCGAAGGCGGCCGTCACGTCCGACTCGCCCGTGTAGTAGTGCGGGCCGTCGGTGTCGGCCGGGTCGGCGACCATGCTGTCGATCGAGACCGGCGTCGCGGCGCCCGCGCCGACCTTGATCACCGGGGCGGTCGTCGTGGGGTCGCCGGGCGAGCGCTCGACATCGGCGCCGGAGATGTCGCAGCGCTTCAGCCGCGCCCCGCTCGGCCCCTTGTACGTGCCGTCGTTGCCACCCCAGAAGAGCCGGGCGTACGCCACCTCCGCGCCCGCCGGGATCCGCACACGGCCGGTGCTGGAGCCGTATGCGCTCCCCGGGGCGCCGGCATCGATCCGCCGCATCACGAAGGTGTTGTTGTTGTCCGAGCCCTGGCCGCGCGCCGCGGCCGCACAGCGGGCGGCCAGGTCGGCGGGGGCGGTCGGACAGCCCATGACCGTGTTGCCGATGGTCGCGAAGTCGCCGTACAGCGACTCGTCGTACCGCTTGCCGAACGGCTCGACCACGTCCGCCGCGGCCGGCCCCGCCGCGGTGAACGCGAGCGAGCCCGCCGTCAGTCCGACGGCCACGACGGCCGCGAGCACCCTGCCCAGGTGATGTTGTCTGAAGCGCATGAAAGGGCAATGTATGCAAAACGGATCATCATCGGGCGTTACGCCACGCGGCGGCGTGCGTACTCCACGATCTCCGCCATCGGCGGCCGCTCCTCGGTGTCCACCGGGTACGTCCGCGGCTCGAAACCCTTCTCGCCCCGCTCGAACTGCGTCAGCCGCGGCCGCACCAGATGCCCCCGCGAGAGGCGCAGCTGCGCCGTCCGGTAGATCGCCGCCGCCATCCGGCCCAGCGCCTGCCCGTCCTGGTGCCGGTGCTTGCGCACCCCCACGTCCACCTGGGCGAGCGCGTCCAGGCCCACCGTGTGCAGCGCGTCCACGAGCAGGCCGAGCTCCACCCCGTAGCCGACCGGGAAGGGCAGCCGTTCGAGGAGGGACCGGCGCGCCGCGTACTCGCCGCCCAGCGGCTGGACGAAACCGGCCAGCTGCGGCCAGTGCAGATTGAGGAGAGGGCGGGCCACGAGTTCCGTCACCCGGCCCCCTTGACCAGGGGTCTTGCCGGAGGCGAGCCCGTCGAACTCGGGGCCGAGGGGGCGGTCGTACATCGCCTTCACGAAGTCGACGTCCGGGTCGGTCAGCAGCGGTCCCACGATCCCCGACACGAAGTCCGCCGAGAAGTCCCGGAGGTCCGCGTCGATGAAGCACACGACGTCCCCGGTGGTCACCATCAGTGACCGCCACAGGACCTCGCCCTTGCCCGGCACGGCCGGTATCCGGGGGAGTATCGCGTCCCGCGCGACCACCCGCGCCCCGGCCGCCGCCGCCACCTCCGCCGTACGGTCCGTGGAGCCCGAGTCGATCACCACCAGCTCGTCGACGAGCGGCACCGCCTCCGACATGAGCTCGCGCCGGATCACGGCGACGATGTCACCCACCGTCGCCTCCTCGTTCAGCGCCGGCAGGACGACGCTGACCCTCGTGTTCCGCTTCGCGGCGAGGATCCGCTCCAGCGGCCGGTCCGCCACGGACCAGGACCGCCGGTCCAGCCAGCGCTCCACCTCTTCCAGCACGTGATCTCCATCTCGCGGTTCGGACGGCCGGTCCAAGCGTCCGGGCCTTCGGTTACAGTCTTGAACAACGCGGATGCCCGATGCACGTCGGGGTGCCGCCCGCGCCGGAGCGCAGGAACGAAAGTTCAACGCGCTTCACAATCGAATACCGCTCATCCAGAGGGGCAGAGGGAAACGGCCCGTTGAAGCCCCGGCAACCCTCCAGTCGGTTACTCGTCCTCCAGCGAGGCTCCCGGCTAGGGAAGGTGCCAAATCCGTCTCATGACGAAAAATTCGTCATGGGAAAGATGAGGAGAAAGGGCCTCGCCTCCATGGCTGTACAGACTGTTACCCCCGCCACTTCGGTCGACCTCGGTCCCGCGTCCGGACTTTCCTGTCGTGAATGCGGTGAAATCTTCCCGCTCGGCCCGATCTTCGCCTGCGAACTCTGTTTCGGGCCGCTCGAAGTCGCGTACGACCTCCCCACCGGTGACCCCGAGGCGCTGCGCAAGCAGATCGAGGCCGGTCCCGCCAACATCTGGCGCTACGCCCCGCTACTGCCCGTCCCCGCCGACGTCGCCGACAAGCCCAACCTGAACCCGGGCTGGACCAAGCTCGTCCAGGCCGACAACCTCGCCCGCGAGATCGGCGTCGCGCCCGGCAAGCTCTTCGTCAAGGACGACTCCGGCAACCCGACCCACTCCTTCAAGGACCGGGTCGTCGCCCAGGCCATCGAGGCCGCCCGCGCCTTCGGCTTCACCACCCTCTCCTGCTCCTCCACGGGCAACCTGGCCGGCGCCGTCGGCGCCGCCGCCGCCCGCGCCGGCTTCCGCTCCTGTGTGTTCATCCCGCACGACCTGGAGCAGGGCAAGGTCGTCATGGCCGGTGTCTACGGCGGTGACCTCGTCGCCATCGAGGGCAACTACGACGACGTCAACCGCTTCTGCTCCGAGCTCATCGGCGACCCGCTGGGCGAGGGCTGGGGCTTCGTCAACGTCAACCTCCGCCCGTACTACGGCGAGGGCTCCAAGACGCTGGCGTACGAGATCTGCGAGCAGCTCGGCTGGGTCATCCCCGACCAGCTCGTCATCCCGATCGCCTCCGGCTCCCAGCTCACGAAGATCGACAAGGGTCTCCAGGAGCTCATCAAGCTGGGCCTCGTCGAGGACAGGCCGTACAAGATCTTCGGTGCCCAGGCCGAGGGCTGCTCCCCGGTGTCGGTGGCCTTCAAGGCCGGCCACGACGTCGTGCGCCCCCAGAAGCCGAACACGATCGCCAAGTCGCTCGCGATCGGCAACCCGGCCGACGGCCCGTACGTCCTCGACATCGCCCGCCGCACCGGCGGCGCCGTGGAGGACGTCGACGACGAGCAGGTCGTGGACGCGATCAGGCTCCTCGCGCAGACCGAGGGCATCTTCGCCGAGACCGCGGGCGGCGTGACCGTCGGCGTCGCGAAGAAGCTCGTCGAGAACGGGCTGATCGACCCGAACCTCACCACCGTCGTCCTCAACACCGGCGACGGACTCAAGACCCTGGACGCGGTGGCCGACACCTCTCAGGCGACCGTCACCATCCGCCCGAGCCTGGACGCGTTCCGCGACGCCGGCCTGGCCCTCTGAAAGGTTACGAAGACATGGCCGTGAACGTCCGCATCCCCACCATCCTCCGCACCTACACGGGCGGTCGGTCCGAGGTCCAGGCCGAGGGCGGGACCCTCGCCGAGGTCATCGCCGACCTGGAGAAGAACCACACGGGCATCGCCGCCCGCGTCCTGGACGACCAGGGCAAGCTGCGCCGCTTCGTCAACGTCTACGTGAACGACGACGACGTGCGCTTCGAGCAGGGCCTGGAGACGGCCACCCCGGCCGGCGCCGGCGTCTCGATCATCCCGGCCGTCGCCGGAGGCTGACCGTCGAGCACTGTGCCGGCGGGCCGACCGTCGAGCACAGTGCCGGAGGACTGAGCCCCATAGGGCTCGCTGCTTGTCCCGTCTTTCTTAATTGCCCCTTCCGCGCCATAAAGCGGAAGGGGCAATTCTGTATGGTTGAGCGCGGTAGAGTTGGGGAAGTCCCCTCCGCTGCTCATGCCAGGCGCATATGAGAATGCGTCCCCGCACGACAAGAAGCAGCCAAAGTGTGTGCGCGTTGTGTACCTTCTGCGCGCTTTGCCGGGCCCGACTTGCCCGTTAATTCAAGGGAATCTCCCCAATTCGCCTTTCCGTGGCGCCCAGAATTCTCGCTCGATTGACCTGTTGCAGAGGGCAGTTGGGCAGATACATTCAGCCGCGGTCGACGCGTTCCGGCGCAGGGTCTGACCCGGGTTCCGCGAAGTGCGGGTCCCGCGCAAGGGCCAGTAATAGGGGAGTTAGGCATGGCTCAGGGCACCGTCAAGTGGTTCAACGCGGAGAAGGGCTACGGCTTCATCGCGGTCGACGGTGGTGCGGATGTTTTCGTCCACTACAGCGCGATCCAGATGGATGGCTACCGCAGCCTCGAAGAGGGACAGCGAGTCGAGTTCGAGATCTCGCAGGGCCAGAAGGGTCCGCAGGCGGACATGGTCAAGCTCGCCGTCTGAGCGCGGCGCGATCGGCCACCGACGCAACGCCGTCGAGGGGTCCGCATCCCTGAGGGGATGCGGACCCCTCGCGCGTTCCCGGCCCCGTTCCGAGCGCGTTCCGCACCAGTTCCGAGCCCGTTCCGCGTCTGTTCCGCGCCCCTCTCGCGCCCCTCCCGCAACCCCTTGCCCCGCATCCCGATCGTCGAGAGTCGCTTGCACTCTCCTAGGGCGAGTGCTAATCATTGGCGTTAGCACTCGGAAGGTGAGAGTGCTACGAGGATCGGGCAGACGAGGCCGCCGGCCGGGTGGGGCAAGGAACCACGCGGAGCTGCGGAGGCCGTCCGTCGCGGGCGTCGGCGCGGTCCTGGAGCGTTATCCACCCCATGTCCGGGAGGACCACTTCACATGGCCAAGATCATCGCGTTCGACGAGGAGGCCCGGCGCGGTCTCGAGCGCGGCATGAACCAGCTCGCTGACGCCGTCAAGGTCACCCTCGGCCCCAAGGGTCGCAACGTCGTCCTCGAGAAGAAGTGGGGCGCCCCCACGATCACCAACGATGGTGTCTCCATCGCCAAGGAGATCGAGCTCGAGGACCCGTACGAGAAGATCGGCGCCGAGCTGGTCAAGGAAGTCGCCAAGAAGACGGACGACGTCGCCGGCGACGGTACGACCACCGCCACCGTTCTCGCCCAGGCGCTCGTCCGCGAGGGCCTGCGCAACGTGGCCGCCGGTGCCAACCCGATGGCCCTCAAGCGCGGTATCGAGAAGGCCGTCGAGGCCGTCTCGGGCGCCCTGCTCGAGCAGGCGAAGGATGTCGAGACCAAGGAGCAGATCGCTTCCACGGCCTCCATCTCCGCCGCCGACACCCAGATCGGCGAGCTCATCGCCGAGGCGATGGACAAGGTCGGCAAGGAAGGCGTCATCACCGTCGAGGAGTCCCAGACCTTCGGTCTGGAGCTGGAGCTCACCGAGGGCATGCGCTTCGACAAGGGCTACATCTCGGCGTACTTCGCCACCGACATGGAGCGCATGGAGTCGTCGCTCGACGACCCGTACCTCCTGATCGTCAACTCCAAGATCTCTTCGGTGAAGGACCTGCTCCCGCTCCTGGAGAAGGTCATGCAGTCGGGCAAGCCCCTGCTGATCATCGCCGAGGACGTCGAGGGCGAGGCCCTGTCGACCCTGGTCGTCAACAAGATCCGCGGCACCTTCAAGTCCGTCGCGGTCAAGGCCCCGGGCTTCGGCGACCGTCGCAAGGCCATGCTGAACGACATCGCCATCCTCACCGGCGGCACGGTCATCTCCGAGGAGGTCGGCCTGAAGCTGGAGAACGCGGGCCTCGACCTGCTGGGCCGCGCCCGCAAGGTCGTCATCACCAAGGACGAGACCACCATCGTCGACGGTGCCGGTGACAGCGAGCAGGTCGCCGGTCGCGTGAACCAGATCCGCGCCGAGATCGAGAACAGCGACTCGGACTACGACCGCGAGAAGCTGCAGGAGCGCCTGGCGAAGCTCGCCGGCGGTGTTGCGGTCATCAAGGCCGGTGCCGCGACCGAGGTCGAGCTCAAGGAGCGCAAGCACCGCATCGAGGACGCCGTTCGCAACGCGAAGGCGGCCGTCGAGGAGGGCATCGTCGCCGGCGGCGGCGTGGCCCTGCTCCAGGCTTCCTCGGTCTTCGAGAAGCTCGAGGCCGACCTCTCGGGTGACGAGGCCACGGGCGCGAACATCGTGAAGCTGGCCCTCGAGGCCCCGCTGAAGCAGATCGCGGTCAACGCCGGCCTCGAGGGCGGCGTCGTGGCGGAGAAGGTCCGCAACCTGCCCGTCGGTCACGGCCTGAACGCCGCGACCAACGAGTACGTCGACCTCATCGCCGAGGGCATCATCGACCCGGCGAAGGTCACGCGCTCCGCGCTGCAGAACGCCGCGTCGATCGCCGCGCTGTTCCTCACCACCGAGGCCGTCATCGCCGACAAGCCGGAGAAGGCGTCCGCGCCGGCCGGCGGCGGCATGCCGGGCGGTGACATGGACTTCTGATCCTCCGGGATCGGTGGTTCATCGCTGAACGCGAACGAGGGCGGCACCCCCTGGTGGGGGTGCCGCCCTCGGGCGTTTCCAGGCGGTCACTGCTGGAAGTGCTGGGCGGGGGCGGTGGGGAGATCCTGGAAGTGCCCCTTCGTGAAGGGAACGGACCATGGTCACCCTCCTGACGACCCCGGCCGACCGCGAGCTGGTCATCACCCGCACCTTCGACGCCCCGCCGGCCAGGGTCTGGGAGGCGTGGACGGTTCCCGCGCACGTACGGGAGTGGTACGGGGTGTCCGGGCTGACCACGACGGTCGTCGACATCGATCTGCGGGTGGGCGGCGCGTGGCGCTGGGGCCAGACCGCCCCGGAGGGGCAGCAGATCGTCTTCTCCGGCAGGTACGAGGACGTCGTCCCGGTCGAGCGGCTCGACTACACGGAGGTCTTCGAGCAGATGCCGGACGGGGACCCGGTCCGGGTCACGCTCACGTTCGACGCGACTCCGGACGGCGGCACGGCCCTGACCAGCACGTCCTTCTGGCCGTCGAACGAGATCAGGGACCAGTCGCTGGCGGCGGGCATGGAGGCGGGGGTACGGGAACAGTACGACCGGCTCGCGGAGCACCTGAAGTCGATGTGAGGCCGGGGCCCCACCGCGTTACGGGCGCCGGAAGAGCGCTGTCCAGAGGAAGGCCTCGCCGAAGGCGGGGGAATCGGCGGTCTCGTCGTGCATACGACGGACCTCGACGTCGGTCAGGTCGGCGAAGATGCCGCGCAACGAGGCGTCCGTATAGGCGAGTCCGCCGTCCAGCCCGCCCTTCCGGTAGAACTCGGCGTCGGGCAGTTCGGAGCCCATGCCGCCCTCTCCGGCGGCGAACGCGGTGAGTGCGAGGTGTCCGCCGGGTGCGAGGACGCGGTCCAGGAGCGCGAGGTAGCTGATGCGGCGGTGCGGCGGCAGGTGGTGGAAGCAGCCGGAGTCGTAGACGAGGTCGTACGGGCCGTCCAGGGCAGCGGCGAAGGCGTCGCCGCACACGAACCGCACCGTCTCCGCCCCGGCCTCCGCGGCGCGTTCCTCCGCCCAGCGGATCGCGGTGGCGGAGAGGTCGACGGCGTCCACCTCGTACCCGAGCGACGCGAGATACAGGCTGTTCCGCCCGGGCCCGCACCCGAGGTCGAGGGCCCGGCCGCCCCCGGCCGGGAGCAGCCCCCGCTCGACGTACGAGACCAGGTTCTCGTCGGGCTTGGCGACGAAGAACGGCACGGGCTTGTCCCGGTCGGCGTAGAACCCGTCCCACCAGTCGGCGCCACCCTCCGTCCACCGGTCGGCGCCGGGCGCGAAGAGCCCGTCGAGCAGGGTCAGGACGTCGTCGACGGTGCGGATGTCACGGTTGTTCAGGTCCATCGGGATCCCCCTCCGAGTCGATCTCCAGGGTACGGGGTGGAGGGGTAAAAGCCCAGGTCAGGAGTGGTGTACGGAGGTGTTCTGCGGGTGCTGGGCGGGCTGCGGCCCGGGGCGGAGTCCGGAGAGGTGGCGCCCGGGGCGCGGGCTCCCGGAAGGCGGCCTCCAGGGCCGGGAAGAGGGCTTTCCGGCCCTGGCGCAGGTGGGTTTCTGGCGCGTTCAATTCGCGTGAATGTACGATCCGGCTGCCGACAGGGGGGGGTCCCGCCGGCCCCGGCCCGCGCGGTCCACTCCGCCCTGTCCTGCCTGTCCTGCCTGACGTGCCGCCCCCTGTGTCGCTGCTGTCTGCATGCTTCACACCCGCACGAGGGGACACACGTACTTGTCCGTCCGAAGAGCCGTCGCGCTCGCACTGAGCGCGACCCTGGGCATCACCGGCCTGACGGCCGCCACCGCACCCGCCGCGACGGCTGGGACCACGTCCGACGTGCCGTACGAGGCCACGATCGCCGCGCCCACGGACCCCGCCGGAACGCCTGACACCTACTTCTGGGGGGTCGGCACAGGCGTCCAGCTGTCGCGCGACGGAGAGGCCGCGCACCCCTCCTGGCAGAGTCTGAAGGACGGGCGTGTCGCCCACGCTCCCCCCTGCTACTCGTCCGACCCCATCATCCGCGGCGACCGCGTGGCCTGCGTCTCGGACCTCGGGGACGAGGTGACCGTCCACGACTTCGTGAGCGGTGCCGCCTTCACCCGGACCTTCGGATCCGAGCAGCACCACCCCGGCCTCGCGGCGGACCGGCTGATCACCACCGGGTTCGGCGACGGCGGCGGGGTCGTGAACCTGCTGGGCTACGGCCCTGATGCCCCCGCCGACCTGGACGTGTCCGTGCCGGGTGCCGTCGAGGCGCCCTACGTCGTCGCCCACGACGACGCCGGCGCGCTCATCTCCTACACCGACGCCGCGTCCCGGCACACCGCGATGCTCGACTTCGCCACCGGCGCGCTCACGCCCGTGCCCGAGGGGCCGTTCGACCTGTTCGCATCCCGTGCGGTCCTCAGCGCCGACTGGATCGTCCGGTACGACGCGTCGCGCACGGACCAGGCGTTCGTCGTCTCCCGCACGGACCATGGCGACCCGGGTACGACCGTGAAGCTGCCGAACGACAGCGCCGATGCCCAAGCGCGGATCGGCGTCGTCGGCGACTGGATCGTGGGCCACTACGACGAGCCGTCCGACCCGTACACGTTCACGACCGTCCCCGTCGTCGCCACGCCCATCGCCGGGGGTGACACACGGGGCCTCGGCATCGTCGCCCGGTCGGGCGGGGGCGTCGGGACGGGTGCGGACGGCGCCCTGTACCTGCTGGGCGGCACCGACTCCGCCCACTGGGGCGTTCGACGCGTTTCCCCGGGAGCCGGCGGTGTCCCGGTCACCTCCCAGGCCCTGGCCACTCCTCCGACCATCTCGTACACCGCTCTGACCACGGCCAACGGCCGGGTCGTCACGGAGACGCAGACGGACACCCCCCATACGCTCCGGGGATTCAACCTGCCCCTCACCGGCGCGCGTACGCCGACGCAGGCCTGGACCTGCGAAGCGCTGTCCGGCACCGCCGCGAACTGCCCGTCGATCCTCAAGTCGTCGGGCTCCACGGGGGCGTGGTGGCACGACACCGGGGACGGCCGCCTGGTCACCCTGGACACGGTGAGCCGCCCGGCGTCCGGCGGGCAGCCCTCGTGCTCCGACTGTGCAGTCCAGGCGCGTGTGACCACACCCGGAGCCGCGGGAACCACGCGTACGGTCACGCTCGGCCACACGGGCAAGCTCAAGGCGGGCCAGCTCTACAGCACCTCCGGCCGCTACGTGCACTTCCGCGGGAACACGGACTCCGGAGCGCGCTCGATCGTCGCGGACGTCGAGACGGGGCAGATCCTCCGGAACTCCGCCGCCGGCACCGGGCAGGCGCTGTGGGGAGGCCGGCTCTGGGCGGCGTCCGCGACGGACGACACCGTCTCCGCGATCGACCTGCGGACGGGCGCGACCGTCGAGACGCTCGACCTCGGGACGGACTGCCGGTCCTCCTACCTCCAGGTCGTCGGCAGGTGGATCTACTCGCGCTGTTCCTCGACGTCGACGGACGCGGTGGTGTACGACCGCGAGAAGAAGGTCGCGGTCGACGTCTGGGTTCCTCGTCACACCGAGCCCAAGCTGGGTGACGGCTTCCTCGCCCACGCCTCCCACACCGAGTACGGGTACACCCTGGGGGTGACCGACGTGCGCTCCGGTCGGCCGGAGGACCGTGAACTCGGCATCCTCGCCGGTTACGACGTCGAGGACGAGAGCAGGATCTGGGCGGTCGACCGTTTCGGCGGGGCCGTCGCGTTCGCCGACTCCCTGCGGAAGGTCCATGTCTCCGGACTCGGGGGTGCCACGGGCCGGCTGACCGCCATCGACTCCGACACCCCCGCCGCCGCCCTCAAGTCGGCGCCCTGGAAGCCCCGCTGGTGGCTGTCCAAGCCGGCCGCCTCGTGGTCTCTGACGCTCAGGAACAAGGCGACCGGCAAGGTCGTCCGGACCGTGGCCGGCGGCGAGGCCCGAGGCATCGTCGCGCCCGTCTGGGACGGCAAGGACGCGACCGGAAGGCTTGTCGCCAACGGGGCCCACACCTGGACGCTGACGGCGAAGCCCGCCGACGGGCAGGGCGCCGACCTCACGTCCTCCGGGAGCCTCTCGGTCTCCGGTGGCGCGGCCGTCCGGCGCGACCTCGCCGGGGACGACGGGTTCGGTGATCTGCTGGTGATGGACACGGCCGGGCTCGTGTCGATGTACCGGGGGACCGGTACGGGGGCGCTTTCCGCGCGGATCGCCGGTACGGGGGCGAAGTTCCCGACGTCGTCGGTGTTCGTGCCGACGGGTGATCTGAACGGTGACCGGTGCGCGGATGTGTACGTCCGTGTGGGGGACCAGCTGCGCGCGTACCGGCCCGGGTGCGGGAAGGTGGTCTCCGCCTCCTCGCCGTACACGCTGGTCGGGTCGGGCTGGGGACAGTACGACGTGCTGACGTCCCCGGGGGACGTGAACGGCGACGGTTTCGCCGATCTGGTCGTGCGTCAGGCGTCCACCGGCGATGTGTACTTCCACGCGGGTACGGCCGACCACCGGGTGAAGTCCCGGGTCCGGATCGGTGCCGACTGGAAGCTGTACAAGAGGCTTGCCGGCGCCGGTGACCTCAACGGCGACGGCCGCGGTGACCTGCTCGGCATCGACGCGGCGGGCGTGCTCTGGCGGTACTACGGCACCGCGACCGGCGGCGTCACCGCGCGTGTGAAGGTCGGCGGCGGCTGGGGCGGCTACGCGCTCGTCGGCGTCGGCGACCTCTCGGGCGACGGCCGCGCGGACCTGGTCGCCCGCGACACCGCCGGGAGGCTGTGGCGGTACAGCGGCACCGGGACCGGCGGGTACGGCGGGCGGGTGCTGATCGGTACGAGCGGCTGGAACGGCTTCAAGGGGTTGTACTGACGCTCGCTCCACCCTTCCCGCCCCGAGGGCCCGGCCGCCACGGCCGGGCCCTCGGGCGTTCGCGCGGCGATCCGGGCGCGCGAAGGAAAGGCGCCAATCTGGCAGGTGCCCCGGGCTTACGCCAGGCCGAAAGCCCTCGGGTGTGAACCCGGGTGTATGGGTAGGGAACGGACGTTTCCGTCACGCTGTGCTGTCCGGTACGTGTCGCGTGCGATTGGCCGGACTGCTCCGTTGTCCCCGAGTCCGGCCACCGCTAGTGCCATTGGCGGCCGGGGCCTCCGCTCCCCATCATCGTCCGGGGTGCGCCGCACCAGCCATCGGTGAGGCCTTCGAGGAGGCGACGACCGTGCAGACGACCGACGTGCCGGTGGTGGGGAACGGGTGACCGTCTTCACCGGTCACCGCCTCGCCCGACTCATCGCCGACCGCACCGGGCGGCCCGCCCTCGCGCACGACGCCGACGTCGTCGGCCGCGTGCTGCCGTTCAGGGTCGGTTCCCACGCCGCCGACGAGCTCATCGACTGGTCGCGCGCCCCCGACGACCCCCTCTACCGGCTCCTCGTGCCCCACCGCGACCTGCTCGCCCCCGCGGACTTCGCCGCCGTCGAGCAGACCCTGCGGGACGGCGACCGGGACCGATTACGGCTCGTCGTCGACGGCCTGTGCGAACGACTCGACCCGCACCCGGCCGGCCGGGACGCCGAGGCCGTCCGGCACACCTACCCGGGCACCCTGCTCGTCGTCCCCGACCGGCGCCGCACCTGCCCCACCCACTGCGCGTCCTGCTTCCGCCGGCCCCTGTACGCCGGGAACCCGGCGCCCGGACGGGCGCGGGGCGGGCCCGAGGCGATGACGGCCCGCCTGGCCCGGCACCCGGAGATCACGGACGTCGTCCTCGACGGCGAGGACCCGCTCGCCATGAGGGCGGCGGACCTCGACGCGTACCTCTCACCGCTCCTGGCCACTCCCCAGGTACGGACGATCCGCATCCGGACGAGGGCCGTGATCCACGCCCCGGAGCGCTTCCTCTCCGCAGCCGAGGACGCCGCCGCCGCCGACGCCGACGAACTCCTCCGCGTCCTCGAACGGGTCGTCGCGGCCGGCCGCCACCTCTCGCTGCTCCTCCACCTCACCCACCCCCGGGAGCTCGATCCGGCACCGACCCGCCGGGCCGTCGCCCGCGTCCTCGCGACGGGAGCGGCGATACGCACCCAGGCCCCCGTCCTCCGGCGCGTCAACGACGACGCCGGAGTCTGGGCGCGCATGTGGCGGGAGCAGACCGCGCTCGGCCTCGTCCCGTACCGCATGCTCGTCGAGCGCGGCGCGGGCGCGCGCCGCTGCTTCGGCCTGCCGCTCGCCGAGGTTCTGGACGTCCACGCGGAGGCGGTACGGCAGCGGGCCCAGGCGCCTGTGGTCGGCGGCCCGGTGATGTCCACGGAGCTGGGTGCGCTCGCCGTGGACGGCGTGGTCCGGCTCGGGCAGGGCCCGGCCTTCGCCCTCCGCGTGCTCCGGGCCCGCGATGCCGCGCCGGCCGGCGCCGTGGCGTACGCCCGCTTCGACCCGGTGGCGAGGTGGTGGGACGAGCT
Source organism: Streptomyces sp. CB02980 (assembly GCF_014451325.2). Classification (GTDB taxonomy): domain Bacteria; phylum Actinomycetota; class Actinomycetes; order Streptomycetales; family Streptomycetaceae; genus Streptomyces. The sequence goes on from NZ_JACSCH020000021.1 coordinate 55,213, forward strand.
GACCCCGTACGGGCCCCGGGACCGGATCCTGATCCCGGGGGAGCCGTTGACGGCGGCGGACGTGGTGGGCTGAACCGTGTCGTCGTCTCCCGGGGCTTCAGGCCGCGGGCGGGGCGAGCAGTCCCGTGTCCTGCCCTGCGCGACGGAGCGAGTCCGTGACGAAGCCGTTCGCCTTCAGCTCCTCGACGGTGGATCGGAGGAAGGCGACGGTCTCGGGCGCGCGGCCGGCAGTTGTGCCGACCGCCTGCCGGATCTCCATGAACCGGCCCTCGATCAGCCGGACTTCGGGGTGCTCCTGTGCGTACGAGGTCATCGGCTGGCGGATGCCGGCGCCCACCTCGAGACCCTCGCCGCGGAAGGTGTCGACGCCCTCCGCACCGCGCACGACCGTCGCGTGCGCGAGGGACCGGGAGAGGAACAGGTCGTACGCGGAGCCCTGCTTGACGCCGATCCGGACGCCGGGCGCGTCGACGTCCTCGACGGTGGTGAGGCCGGAGTCGCGCGGGACGGCGTACACGCCCTCGATGACGACGTACGGGGCGGTGAACGCGACCTCCGTCTCCCGCGCCGGATCCACGGCGAGGAAGCAGAGGTCGGCCCGGCCGTCGGCCATCGCCTCGAAGGACTTCCGCGCCGCGTCGAAGCAGAGCAGCTCGACGGGAAGTCCGAGCCGTGCCCCGATCTCCCGCGCCAGATCGACGGTGATCCCGGACGGCGCCTCGGGGGTGCCCTGTGCGAGCACCGGGTTCCCGAGGTTGATGGAGGCCCGGAGGGTGCCGGTGGGGGCGAGGTCGGCGGCGAGGGCGGGGGCGGGGCTCGGCGTGTGCGTCATGAAGGTGGAGTCTAGGAAGCGTCGGCGGCGGGCTCGCGGTGCACTCCGGCGAGGAGGGCCAGGTCCTCGTCGGTGAGCCGGATCGCGCCGGCGTCGACGTTGGCGGCGAGGTGCTCGGGGTCGCCGGTGCCGGGGATGGCGAGGAGGTGCGGGCCCTGGTGAAGGGTCCAGGCGATCCGGATCTGGGCGGGGCTCGCGCCGTGGGCCTCGGCGACGGCGAGGACCTCGGGGCTCTCGGGGGCGGTGGCTCCGCCCTGACGGCCGGCGGCGGCGATCGCGTAGAAGGGCACGAAGGCGATGCCCTGCTCGCCGCAGCGACGTACGAAGTCCTCGTACTCGGGGCGGACCCCGATCCCGTACATGTTCTGCACGCAGACGACGGGGGCGATGGCCTGCGCCTCGGTGAGCTGCTCAGGGGTGATGTTGGAGACGCCGAGGTGGCGGATGAGGCCGGCCTCGCGGAGCTCGGCGAGGGCGCCGAAGCGTTCGGCGATCGAATCGGTGCCGACGATGCGGAGGTTGACGACGTCGAGGTGGTCGCGGCCGAGCTGACGCAGGTTCTCCTCGACCTGGCCGCGCAGGGCGGCGGCGGTGCGCGCGTGGGTGCCCCAGGCGCCGGAGGCGTCGCGGCAGGGGCCGACCTTGGTGGCGATGACGAGGTCGTCGGGGTAGGGCCCGCCGACGGCGCTGCTGATCAGCTCGTTGGCGGAGCGGAGCGGGGAGAAGTAGAAGGCGGCGGTGTCGATGTGGTTCACGCCGAGGTCGACGGCCTTGCGCAGCACGGCGATCGCCTCGTCGCGGTCGCGGGGCACGGCGTGCTCGACGAGTGCCTCACCACGCTGGGGCAGCCGCATGGCGCCGAACCCGATGCGGTTGACCGTGAGGTCCCCGAGGAGCCAGGTACCGGCGGCGGAGGCGAGGGTGGGAGAGGTGGGAGGGGTGGTGGCGGTGGTGACGGTGGGGGAGGTGGTCATGCGGGGATGATTCCCCAGGGGATTCGGGACCGCCATCGGATAAGGGATTCCGCTCAGGCGTCCCGGGCCCACCCGTCTGGTGTGTCCCCTCCCGCCCCTCCCTCCCGAACGCCCCTCATATCTCCGGGGGTTGGCCCTACCCCCGGGTCGCGTGCCTGCCGGATGGGACGGGGGGTCCCGCTTCGACAGGCTGTGGGCATGACAGCGAATCCTGGACGTCACGCTTCTCTTCTCGGTCTCTCCGTCGCCATCGTCGCCGGGCTCGGACTCGCCGCCGGCGGCGGCGTCGCTCCCGCCTCCGCCGCCGGGCTCGACTGGGGGGTGTGCGACCCCGCCGTCAAGCCGCTTCCCGGGCAGCAGTGCGCCACGCTCTCCGTACCCCTCGACTACGCCGATCCCGACGGGCAGCAGATTCGGCTCGCCGTGTCCCGGATCGCCAGTACCCGCCCCGACGCCCGGCGCGGGACCCTCATGGTCATTCCCGGTGGGCCCGGCAGCTCCGGCGTCCAGCGGCTCGGGCAGAAGGGGGCCGCCCTCGGCCGGGAGACGGACGGGGCCTACGACCTCGTCGCCTTCGACCCTCGCGGGGTCGGCGGGTCCGCCAAGGCCGGCTGCGGGCTCGCCGAGGCCGATCGGTGGATGGTCACCCTGCGGTCCTGGCCCGGTGCCGACGGGTCGATCGATGAGAACGTGGCCCGGTCGAAGCGGACCGCCGAGGCCTGCGCCCGCAACGGCGGTGCCATGCTGCGCGGCCTCACCACCGCCAACCAGGTGCGCGACCTCGAACGGCTGCGGCTGGCCCTCGGGGAGCGCAGGCTCTCCGCCTGGAGCGTCTCCTACGGGACCTACGTCGCCGCCGCCTACGCCCAGAAGTTCCCGGAGCGGACCGACCGTTGGGTCCTCGACAGCAGCAACGACCCCGACCCCCGGCGCGTCGCCCGCGGCTGGCTGGAAGGCATGGCGCAGGGCGCCGAGGACCGCTTCCCCGACTTCGCCGCCTGGGCCTCGCACCCCGACCGGGGGGACACCGGGCTTCGGCTCGCCCAGCGCCCCGAGGACGTCCGGCCCCTCGTGCTCGGTCTTGCCGCCCGGCTCGATCGCGAGCCTCGTCCCACCGGCACCTCCGGTGTGGATCTCACCGGGACCATGCTGCTCCAGGCGCTTCAGCAGGCGCTCTACTCCGACGCCTCCTTCCCCGCCTTCGGCCGGCTCGTCGCCGCCGCCCTCGACCCGAAGGGCACGCCCGAGCTGCCGCCCGAGCTCACGGGCGCCCTGCCCGATGACGCCGCCGCCATCACCATGGGTGTCATCTGCAACGACGTCGACTGGCCCCGGCAGTCCGTGCGGACCTACGAGCGGGCGGTCGCCGCCGACCGCGTGCGGCACCCGCTGACGGCCGGCATGACCGTGAACGTCACCCCCTGCGCGTACTGGAAGGGCGGTGCCGTCGAGAAGCCCGTCCGCATCACCGACCGCGGGCCGTCCAACATCCTCATGATCCAGAACCTGCGGGATCCCTCCACCCCGTACTCCAAGGGGATGGCGATGCGGCGCGCGCTCGGTGACCGCGCCCGGCTCGTCTCCGTCGACCACGGCGGGCACGGGGTCTACCTCGGGAACGGGAACGCCTGTGGGGATCGGGCCGTGACCCGCTTCCTCACCGAGGGCGTCCGGCCGGACGGGGACGTCCTCTGCCGGTAGGCCTCTCCCGCACACCGCCGATGTGCGGGAGCCCGGTCGGAATTCCTCCGGCCGGGCTCCCTTCTTCCTTCGCTCAGACCTTCGCCGGCTCCGGCTCCCGCTCCGGCGTCGGGCCGCCCTTCGCCACCGTCACCTCCGTCTGCTCCGCCTCCGTGTCCACGTTGAACTCCTCCAGGAGTTCCTTGCTGAAGCCCCAGAAGTACGTCGCCGTGAAGCCCGCCAGGTAGCCGACGATCAGGCCGCCCGCGTAGATCGCGATCGTCTCGCCCAGGCCCTTGCTGCCGTCGAGGAGGGGGAAGAGGGCCCAGCCCGAGGGGCCGATCGCCGTCGAGCCGACCGTGTCGCCCAGCATGCTGAACAGTCCGACGAAGCCGCCGCCGAACGCTCCGCCGACGCAGGCCGTGATGAACGGGCGGCCGAGGGGGAGCGAGACGCCGTAGATGAGCGGCTCGCCGACGCCCAGGAAGCCGGCCGGGAGCGCGGACTTGATCGTGCGGCGGATCGAGCCGTTGCGCGGGAGCTTCAGGTAGACGGCCATCGCCGCGCCGACCTGGCCCGCGCCCGCCATCGCCAGGATGGGGAGGAGGACCGTGTAGCCCTGCTGCTCGATGAGCGTGGTGTGGATCGGGATGAGGGCCTGGTGCAGGCCCAGCATCACCAGCGGCAGGAACAGGCCGCCGAGGAGGAAGCCCGCTCCGGCGCCCGCGTTCGCGAGGAGCCAGTCGGCGAACTCGCCGATGGCGGTGGAGATCTCACCGGCCACGAACATCAGGCCGAAGATCGTGACCAGGCCCGAGATCAGGACCGTCAGGGTCGGAGTGACCAGGACGTCGAGGGACTCCGGCACCCAGCGGCGGCACCACTTCTCCACGTACACCGCGAGGATCGCCGCGCCGAGCGCGCCGAGCACACCGCCCTGACCGGGGGAGAGGGTCTGGCCGAAGGCGTCGATCTTGGCGACGCCCGGGAAGACGATGATCGCCGCGACCGCGCCGCCGAGGATCGCCGTACCGCCGAACTCCTTCGCCGTGTTGTAGCCGACGAAGACCGCGATGAGGGCCATGAAGCCGCTCGCCATCGCCGCGAGCGCCGGGGTGACGCCGGGCAGCCGGCCGAGGTTGATCAGCAGGCCGTTGAGGCCGGCGATGATGCCGCAGCCGATGAGCGCGGGGATCAGCGGGACGAAGATGTTCGCGATCCGGCGGAGGAAGAGCTTGAACGGGGTGGCGTTCTTCGCCTTCCGCGCCGCCTTCAGGGCCGCGCCCTGCGCCGCGAGGTCCTCCGCCGAGTGCGTCGGCTGCGGGGCCGCCGCCACCAGGGCCTCGATCTCCGGGGTCACGCGGGCGACGGTGCCAGGGCCGAGGACGATCTGGTACGTGTCGTCCTCCACCACGCCCATCACGGCGGGCAGTGCCCTGAGGGCCTCGTCCTGGACGAGCGAGCGGTCGCGCAGCCCCAGCCGGAGGCGGGTCATGCAGTGGGCCACGGAGCTGATGTTCTCGGCGCCGCCGACGAGGGGGAGGATCGCGGCGGCGATGGCGCGGTTCTTGTCGTCTGTGCTCATGGTGCGGTGGTGCCTTGCTGTGAGGGGTGCCTCTGGGGGAGGGGGCCGACGGGTGGTGCCCCCCCCGGGGGTTACGTCGTGGGCCCGGCCGCGTGCAGCGCCGCGCGCAGGTGGCCCCGGGAGACCGTCAGCCGTTCGGCGGCCGTGGGGGCGTCGATGTCGGCGAGGATCATGAGGATCGCGTTCTTCACCTCCCCGTCGGCGGCGGCGAGGGCGGTCTCGATCTGCTCGTCCGGCGCGCCGGTGGCCAGGGCGACGATCCGCCGCGAGCGGGCCTGGAGCTTGTCGTTGGAGGCGCGGACGTCGACCATCAGGTTTCCGTACGTCTTGCCGAGCCGGATCATCGTGATGGTCGAGATCATGTTGAGGACGAGCTTCTGGGCGGTGCCCGCCTTGAGCCGGGTCGAGCCGGTGAGCAGCTCCGGGCCGGGGACGACCTCGATGCCGTGCTCGGCGGCGGCGGCGAGCGCGCTGTCCTCGTTGCAGGAGAGGCCGATGGTGAGCGCGCCCCGCGCGCGGGCGTGCTCGACGGCGCCGATGGCGTACGGGGTGCGGCCTGAGGCGGAGATGCCGACGACGGTGTCGTCCGCGGTGACGCCGAGCGCGGTGAGGTCCTCGGCGGCGAGTTCCTTGGAGTCCTCGGCGCCTTCGACGGCCTTGACCATGGCGGAGGGGCCGCCCGCGATGAGGCCGACGACCTCGCTCGGGTCGGTGTTGAAGGTGGGCGGGCACTCGCTGGCGTCGAGGACGCCGAGGCGGCCCGCGGTGCCGGCGCCCATGTAGATGAGGCGTCCGCCGCGGGCCATGCGCTCGGCGGTGGCGTCGATGGCGGCGGCGATGGCCGGGAGCTGCCGGGCGACGGCGGTGGGGACGGTGGCGTCCTCCCCGTTCATGAGCGCGGCGATCTCGGCGGTGGGGAGCTGGTCGATCTCGGCCAGTTCCGGACGGAACGCCTCGGTGGTGAGGGTGGCCAGCTGGGCGCGGAGTTCGGAGTACGTAGCAGACACGTGCGGCTCTTTCGGTGCTGTGGTCGTCAGCGGGTGCGGGGTGAGTGGCGGTGGGCCAGGGCTTCGTACGAGGCGGCGAGGGCAGGGGCCGCCGTCTCGTACGTACGCTGTGTGACACAGGTGAACAGGCAGTCCACGACCAGGAGTTGGCTGGTCCGGGACGACATGGCCGCGGGGCGCAGTTCGCTCTCGCGGGCGGTGGAGGTGGTGAGGACGTGGTCGGCGTACTGCGTGACCGGCCCGTCCGGGCGGCCGGTGATCGCGACCGTCGTCGCCCCGTGGTCGAAGGCGACCCGGAGCGGTTCTATGACGTCGCCGGTCGAGCCGGAGTGGGTGATGGCGATGGCGACGTCGCCGGAGCGGAGCTGCACGGCGTTGGTGACGGCGAGGTGCGGGTCGCTGTGGGCGTGCGCGATGAGGCCGATGCGGAGGAGTTTCTGGCCGAGGTCCTGGGCGACGAGGCCGGAGGCGCCGATGCCGTAGATGTCGATGCGGCGGGCGGTGGCCAGGGCGGCGACGGCGGCGCCGAGCTGGACGGTGTCGAGTCCGGCGGCGGTGTCGGCGAGCGTCTGCTGCTCGTCGTAGGCGAGCTTGGCGACGACGTCGGCGATCGGGTCGTCGACGGCGATGTCGGCGGTGACGGCGGGTGCGCGGCCGGACTGCTGCTGGGCGGCGAGCCCGGCGAGGGCGAGCCGGAGGTCGCGGTAGCCGGGGTAGCCGAGGAGGCGGGCGGTGCGGACGACGGTCGCCTCACTGGTGCCGGTGAGCTCGGCGAGGCCGGTGACCGTGAGCGCGGCGCAGCCGGCGGGGTCTCCGGCGACGGCTTCGGCGACCCGCTGCATCGAGCGGGTCATGGACGGCGCGAGGGTCCGCACCTTGGCCGCGAGCGCGGCGGGGGCGGGGGGCGCGTCGCCTTTGAAACTTTCCTTCACTTCATTGGTCACACCTGAAAGATACTTTCGGAGGGGTGGTGCGACAAGACCCCGTCGGTCCCGGATCGGGGCGGGACCTTCGGTCCTTCGCGGACACCCCCGAGCTGCGCTCGTCCCGGGTGACAATGGGTGCATGGACGACATCGACCCCGTGGAGCAGGCGCTGCACGCCGCTCGCGCCCTGGTACTGGCCGACCTGGTGGCCCGCGAGGTCGCAGCCGCCGAGGTGGTGTCGATGGTGGAGGACGCGGTGACCCACCGGCGCTGGTGGGTCGAGCAGTGGCCCGAGGGCCTGACGTACGTCGCCGGTCTCGTCGCCCAGGACGTCCAGGACGCCCTCCTCGAACGGTACGGCCGCTGGCCGCTCTGCCCGGTCTGCTCCACCGGTGACCCGCACGCCCTGGACGTGGAGCCCGAGCTGGGGCCGGACCCGCACTGGGTCTGCGGGAAGCAGGGTGTCGTGGTCGCGCCGGTCGGCGGTCTCACATGAGACGGCCCGGAGCGGGACGGCGGCCCGGACCGGTACGGCGGCCCGGAGTGAGGAGCTCCCGCACGTGACCCTCTACATCGACCCGCCCACCTGGCCGGGGCACGGCCGCATGTGGTCGCACCTGGTCAGCGACGTCTCCTTCGAGGAGCTGCACACCTTCGCCGCCTCGATCGGCGCCCCGCCCCGCGCCTTCGAGCGGGACCACTACGACATACCCTCCGACCGGTACGCGGACGCCGTGGCCGGCGGTGCGCTGGAGGTCGGGTCGAAGGAGCTGCTGCGACGCCTCACGGCGGCGGGGCTGCGGCGGCCGAAGGGGCGCCCGGCGCCCTCCTGACGGCGTTCGGCGCGGGTCAGGCGACGTGGGACGCGATGGCGCGGGCGCACTCCAGCGATTCGGTGTGGGTGGTGTCGACCTCCACGTCGTAGTCGACGCCCCGGTGCACGAGGTCCGCCTGCTGCGCGGCCATTCCGGTGACCCGGTCGCCGCGCGCGACCTCGCGGCCCTCGGCGACGTGGCTTGCGCACCGGACGCCGACCCAGAGCACGTCGAGGTCGCCGACGACGTTCCGCCAGCGGTCCTGGGCGGCCGCTCCGCCCAGGAAGACGTCGTCGATGATGACGCGGGCGCCGGCGCGGGCCATGGTGACGACGCCCTGGGCCCAGGCGCCCTCGAGGGCGCGGAACTCGGTGCCGATGTTCACTCCGCCGTCGGCGCCGAACGCGATGCCGTCGTCGGAGCTCTGCATCCTGAGGGGCATCGCGTCGATGAGCGAGTCGACGCCGAACGCGAGCCAGGGGTCGGGGAGTACGGCCTGGAGGCACCGTACGATGCCGGACTTCCCCGCGCTGGAACCGCCGTTGATGATGATCATCTGTGTCGTCACCGTGCCACCGTACGGCGGTGACGGGGCCGTGCCGAAAGGATTTCGGCCGGTGCCGGGGGTGTCAGCGGGACGTGGACGACATGGCCTTCTCGGTCTGCGGGGTGCCGGAGGTCACCACGCGGGACGGGGACCCGTGGAGCTTCAGGGCCACCGCGGCCGTCGCCAGGCCGACGGCGGTCATCGCCGCGCCCGCCCAGGCCGTCGAGGCGAAGCCGAGGCCCGCGTCGATGACCGTGCCGCCGAGCCAGGGGCCGCCCGTGTTGCCGAGGTTGAAGGCGGCGGTGGTGGTGGCGCCCGCGAGGGTGGGGGCGGCGCCGGCGACGTTGAACATGCGGGCGTTGAGGGCCGGGGCCGTGTAGAAGGCGGAGACGCCGAGGAGGAAGGTCAGGACGATCGTGGCGACCGGGCTGGACGCGAAGAGGGCCAGGGCGACCAGGAAGGCCGTGGAGGCGGCGATGCCGGTGAGCAGTACGCCGAAGAGGTGGGCGTCGGCGACCCGGCCGCCGATCGTCGTACCGATCACGGCGCCGATGCCGAAGAGTCCGAGGACGCCCGAGACCCAGCCCTTGTCGAGGCCGGACACGTCGGTGAGCAGCGGGGCCAGGTAGGAGAAGGCGCAGAAGACACCGCCCGCCGCGAGGGCGGTGACGACGATCGAGAGGAGGACCTGGCGGTCGCGGTAGATGGCGACCTCGTTCTTGAGGCGGGGCTTCGTCTCGGGGAGGGGGATGCGGGGGATGCGGGTCACCACGCCGACCAGGGCGATCGCGGACGCGAGTCCGACCGCCCAGAACGCGGAACGCCAGCCGAGGTGTTCGCCGAGGAACGCGCCGGCCGGGACGCCGAGGACGTTGGCGATGGAGAGGCCGCCGATCATGACCGCCATGGCGCGGGCGCGCGAGCCGACCGGGACCATCGCGATGGCCACCGCCGCGCCGACCGCCCAGAATCCGGCGCAGGCGAGGGCGCTGATGATGCGGGAGGCGAAGAGGATCGCGTAGTTGGGCGCGAGGGCGCCGGCTATCTGGCCGAGGCCGAAGACGGTGATGAGGGCGATGAGGGTGGTCTTGCGGGGGAGCCGCAGGGTGGCGACGGCGAGCAGCGGCGCGCCGACGACCATGCCGATCGCGAAGGCCGAGATGAGCAGCCCGGCGCGGGGGATGGAGACGTTCATGTCCTCCGCGATGGGCGGCAGCAGTCCGGAGAGCATGAACTCGCTCGTGCCGAGCGCGAAGACGGACAGGCCGAGGATGTAGACGGCCAGCGGCATGCGGGTGGCGGATCCGGTGCTCGCCGCGGCGGGCTCGGAGGCCGGTGCGGCGGGCTCGGGAGCGGGTGTCGTGGGCTCGGCGGAGGAAGACGGCATGACATGCGTCAACCTGTGGTTTGTGCCTGTCATTCCTGCTTCGCCGGGGATCTCGGCATATGGACAGATGCCTCCCGGGGGCGCTTTACGCTCGGTAACAACATGATCAATCAGGCGGTCGCCTTGCCCGGTGCTGGCATGTTGTGTGCCTTTCGTGAAGGTTATTTGATCTTCACGTGTGGCGTCGGACATGACATGGTCGCGGAGTAAAGCGGCAGCGCCGGTTCGTGGGGGGCGAGCGTGCCGGCACTGTCGTGGCCAAGGGGGAAGTCTGCCTGGTCGGCGCCTGTGTCGTCGGTGTCATGCCCATGTTTAGACGCCCATGTGCAGAGTGCTGCCGGACGATCGCGAGATTGCAAGGCAGAACATGTCATTGCTCAGAGACGTCGGCAGACGCCGGCGTCGCATACGGGCCGCCCTGAACAGGGCGACCGCGACCACCGCCTTCATGACGGCCTCCGCCGTCCTGGTCGGCATGATCCACAGCTCGCCCGTCGCCGCCGCGACCGAGCCCGAGCAGGACGACCTCACCCAGTACCGCAACAGCATCGGCTCCGAACGACGCCTCGACCGCTGCAAGGGCGCGCAGGCCCTGCACATCGGCGGCCCGCTGTTGAAGGCCAAGGCCATCGAGGGCCTGGCCGGAACCGAGGCCGAGCTCGACACGGTCCTCGGTGACGACCTCGACTGGTGGCTCGACAGCCCCCTGGACGTCGCCGCCGACGCCGACGAGGACGCCGGGGGCGTCTACGCCAACGCCGTCCGGGACCGCGACGAGGCCCTGTCCCTCGCCAACCAGGTCTACGCCCAGAAAGACGCCGGCGACCATCGGCTGGACTGGTTGGCGCCGACGTTCGGCGACGCCGTCTGGAACTTCACCATCGGCACCCAGCGGGAACTCGCCAAGCACCTCGACGACGACACCCTCAGCAAGGCCAGTCCCGAGGCCCTCGCCCGCGCCAAGGTCATCGCCGAGGAGAACCGCGGCAAGGACGAGTGGCACGACTGGGCATCGAAGAGCATGCTCAGCGACAGCCAGGTCAGCTGGAGCTCCAGGACCTCCACCGACATCGCGGCCTACCTGAAGCGCGGCGGCTTCCCGACCGTGGCGCCCGTCAAGGACTCGCCCGAGTACCGCGTCGAGGTCGAGGACCTCAAGCAGGCCTGGGCCGCCTGCGACTACGCCAACCCGTACGACCCCTCGCGCAAGCTCAACGAGCCCGTCATGGCCGCGATGATCGAGTGGGAGCTGGAGTACGCCGGTCAGGCGGCCCAGCGCGCCACGATCATCCGCGCGGAGGCCGAGGCCTCCGCGGCCACCCGCGAGGCCACCGACGACCTCGTCGAGGCACTGGGACAGGCCTGGCTCGCCGAACAGCTCCTGCGCTGGCGCAAGAACTGGCAGGACGCACTCGCCGGCTGGCCCTTCCCCACCTATCCGGGCCAGCCCGACCAGGCGATGTACGACAGGGCCGACGCCGACCTCGCCCGCTACCGCGCCAACGTCGCCGCCCTCGTCACCTCGGCGAAGGCACAGGCGGCCAAGGCCACCGCCGCCGCCCAGCGGGCGACCACGGCGCAGCAGCAGGCGTGGGCCGTCGCCGACACGACCCATGTGCCGCGCGGCCGGGGTCTGATGTACGCCCAGCAGTCCGTGCAGGTCGCCCGCGCCTCCGCGGCCGCCGCCACGGCCGCCGCGAAGGCGACGGAGACCGCGCTCGCCGCGGCCAAGGCCACGGTCGCCACCAGCGACGCGCTCCTCGCCAAGGCGAAGACCGAGTCGGCGGCGCTCAACACCGAGTTCCGCCGGGTCGCCGCCGAGGAGGCCGCCGCCCAGGCGAAGGCCGCCGCCGACAGCGCCGTGGCCAACGCCACGGCCGCCGCGGAGGGCGCGAACACCGCGAAGGCCGCCCGTACGGCGGCCGAGGAGAAGCGCGACAAGGCCAAGACCGCCGCCGCCACGGCCGCCTCCGAGCGGGCCAAGGCGGAGGCGGAGAAGGCCACCGCCGTCGCCTCCCGCACCAAGGCCGCCACCGAGCGCGCCAAGGCCAAGGCGGCCGAGGAGAAGGCCGCCACGCAGCAGACCACCGCCACGAGCGCGGGGACGGCTGCAGGCACGGCGACCGCCGATGCCACGGCGAAGCGGAAGCTCGCCGACGAGAAGGCGAAGGCCGCGCAGACCGCGCGTGAGAAGGCCGTCGCCGCACTGCGGACGAAGCAGGCCACCGCGGCCCGCGCCGCCGCCCTCGAAGCCGCCGCGACCGCCGCCGCGGGCAGCGCCGCCGCCGCCGAGACGCGGGCCGCGGCCACCGCCGCCCGTACGGCCGCGAACGAGGCCGTGCAGGCCGCGGCCGCCGCGCAGACCGCCGCCGACCAGGCGACCACCGCCGCGGTCTCGGCGCGCAGCGCCGCCACCACGGCGGAGGGCGCCGCCGAGCGCGCCAAGACCAGTGCCGCCACGGCCTGGTCCGCCTACTACGCCTCGTTGGGCGAGGCTTCCTCGGCGCACGCCGCCGCGGCCACCGCCCTCGACGCGTCGCAGGACGCCGCGATCCGCGCCGACCACGCGGCGACGGCCTCGGAGAACGCGACCGAGCTGGCCAAGAAGGCCCAGCGGGAGTCGGACGCCGCCGGGACGAGCGCCGCCGAGGCCGTGAAGTCGGCCGCGACCGTCGTCGGCCGTGCCTACGCCGCCGCCCAGGCCGCACTCGCCGCCCGGGACGCGTCCAAGGCGGCGATCACCTCCGCCGCCGAGGCCGTCGCCCTCGGCAGTCCGTACCAGGAGAAGGACAGCGCGGCCGCGTTCGCCGTACTGGTCGGACAGTCGTCGAAGACGGCCGCCGAGCAGCAGGCAGCCGCCGCCGCGGCCAAGGCCACCGCCGCCGCAGCCGCCGCGGCGTCCGCACAGCAGACCGCCGCCCAGGCCACCGGTGACGCGAAGCTCGCGGCCGAGGCCGCCGCCCGTGCGGCAAGCGATTCGGTCCGTGCCGTCGAGGCCGCGACCCGGGCCCAGGCGTCCGCCACACAGGCATCCGACGCCCAGAAGGGCGCGGAGGCCGCCTCCGACGCCGCCGCCGGTCACGCCGCGCAGTCCGGGAACGACGCCCTCAGCGCCCGTTCCACCGCCGGTGCGGTGAGCGGCATCGCCGCCGAGGCCGCCCGCGAGGCGACCGACGCAGAGAAGCACGCCGCCGAGGCGAACGAGAAGGCCGGCCGGTCCTCCGAGGCGGCCCTGGAGGCCGCGAGGAAGGCCGCCGACTCGGAGAAGGCCGCCAAGGACGCCGAGGACAAGGCGTCCGACGCGGCGGGCGACAGCTCCGCCGCCGAGGAGGCCGCGAAGAAGGCCGAGCGGGAGCAGCGCGAGAAGAACGAGGCCGCGCACGAGGAGGCCCTCGCCGAGGGCGTCACGCCCATCAAGGGCGGTGCCTCCAACTGGCCGGCGCTCGGTGAGCGCGAGCAGCAGATCCTTCTCGGCGCCTGTGGTCAGACCTGTGTCGACGACTACCGGAAGGGCCTCGCGGCCGTCTCCGTGAACGTCGTCGAGTGGGCCGCCGCCAACGGCGGGCAGATCCTCTTCGAGCAGCTCGACGCCGCCAAGGTCAAGGAGTGCCTGGCCTCGTCCGACGTGGACGACTGCCTCTGGGCCCTGGTCGACATCCCCTCGTCGTCCGTGATCGTGGGTCGTGTGCCCGCGCTCGCGCTGGCGATCGAGAAGGTCTCCGACGGCATGCGGAAGATCTTCCGCGACGCGGACGACGCGCTGCGCCGGCTCAACGAGCTGACGACCGTCATCAGTGGTGCCCGCAGCACCCCGCGCCTGGAGCGCTGCCTCGCCGGAGTCGCCCTGCACGCGGGCGGCGCCAGGACGAAGGCCGTGGCCATCCAGGGCCTGTCCGGTACGAACGCCCAGCTGCACGAGGTCATCGGCGACCTCAGCTGGCTCCAGCTCATGGCCCTGGGCCAGGCGACCAGCCAGGACAAGGCGGCCGCGTACCAGTACGCGGACGCCATCGCGGCCCGCAAGGCCGTCCTGGAGGACGCCAACCGGCCGTACGCGATGAGCTCGTTCGACGACGGGATCACGCTGCACGCACCGCAGTTCGGCGCGGAGGTCATGGCGTTCACCCACGCCTCGCAGCCGAAGCTGTCGACGCGTCTCGGCTGGGACGGGCACACCAACCCGAGTGCCGAGTCGCTGGCGAAGGCCCGCGAGATCACCGAGCAGAACCGGGGCAAGGACGACTGGCACGACTTCGCGGCGGACTCCATGCTGCGGTCGGCCAACACGACCAACACCCAGTTCTGGGGCGGCATCACCTCCGCCGACATCGCCACCTATCTGCGGCACGGCGGCTTCCCCGCCAAGAAGATCACCGAGGGCACCGCGGCGTTCCGCGTCGAGGTCGAGAACCTCAAGCAGGCCTGGGCCACGTGCAACCACGGTGACCCGGTCGACCCGCGCAACGCCCTCAGCGAGGTCGTCTCCCGGGCCTCGGCCGAGTGGGAGTCGGAGTACGCAGGTCAGAACACGCAGCGCACGCTCATCATGCGGGCGGAGGCCGACGCCGCCGCGGCGACGAAGGCCGCCACCGACAACATGATCGAGGCCATCGGCCAGGCGTGGCTCGCCGACCAGATCCTGCGCTGGCAGAAGTACTGGCACGACAAGCTCGCGGCCGACCCGGACCACATCCTCAAGCCGAAGCAGGCTCTCTTCGACCAGGCGAAGTCCGACCTGGAGAAGGCCCGCGGCAAGGTCCGGACGCTCGTCACCACGGCCCAGGAGCAGGCCGGTCTGGCCACCGCCGCCGCGCAGCGCGCGGTGACCGCCCAGCAGGACGCCTGGGCTCTCGCGGACGCCGCTGAGGCGCCGCGCGGCCGGGGTCTGATGTACGCCCAGCAGTCGGTGCAGGTCGCCCGCGCCTCCGGCGCGGCCGCCACGGCCGCGGCGAAGGCGACGGAGACGGCGCTGAACGCGGCGAACGCCACGGTCTCGACGTCCCACACCCTGCTGGCTCTGGCGCAGACCCAGACGCACGCGGTGAACACCGAGTTCCGCCGCATCGCCGCGCAGGAGGCCGCCGCCCAGGCGAAGGCCGCAGCGGACAGCGCGGACAGGCACGCCGCCGAGGCCGAGGCGAATCTGAAGATCGCCCAGGAGGCCAAGGCCACCGCCGAGAGGGAGGAACAGGAGGCCAAGCAGGCGTCCGCGACGGCGCAGGCCAAGCGCGCCGAGGCCGAGCTGGAGCGCGCCAACGCGGCGGCGCACCGGGCCACCGCCGAGCGCGAGCGGGACAAGGCCAGTGCGGCCGAGGCCCGCGCCGTGGAGGAGCAGGGCAGGGCGAGTACCGCCCGTGCCACGGCGGACGGTGCCGGCGAGGCGGCCGGGACCAAGCGGGACGACGCGGCCGAGGCCGAGGAGGAGGCGAGGCTCGCACGGAACCGTGCCCTCGTCGCCGAGCGCGAGAAGAGGGCCGCCGACTCGCGGGCCGCGGCGCTCGAATCCGCAGCGGCCGCGGCCGTGGGCACCGAGGCCGCCACCGAGACGCGGCAGTTGGCCACCGAGGCGCGTACGGCCGCGAACGAGGCGACCACCGCCGCGACCAACGCCCGTGCGGCGGCGGACGAGGCGGGCACGGCTGCGGTCAACTCCCGTTCGGCCGCTCTCCGTTCCAAGGGGGCCGCGAAGCGTTCCGAGGCCGCGGCCGACGGCGCCTGGGCGGCGTACTCGACCGCACTCGGTTCGGCGGCGGCCGCCCATGCGGCCGCGGCCACGGCGATCGACGCCTCCGAGGCGGCCGCGCAGAACGCGCGGAACGCCGAGGCCGAGTCCCGGAAGGCGTCCGCGGCGGCGCTCCTCGCCAAGCAGGAGGCGGGGCTCGCACACAGCGAGGCTCTCAAGACCGCGCAGTGGGCGGCCGAGACGGCCGGTCACGCGTACGCCGTCGCCCAGGCGGCGAGCGCGGCGCGGGACACCGCGACGCAGACCGCCAAGCCGGCGAACGAAGCAATCGCCATCGGCACTCCGTACCAGGAGACCGACGCGTCGGCGGGCTTCGCCGTCCTCACCGGCCAGAGCGCGCTGACCCTCTCGGAGCAGCAGGCGAAGGCCGCGGAGGCCAAGGCGACCCAGGCGGCCGCGTACGCGGCGGAGGCCCAGCGCCTCGCCGACCGGGCCGCGGCCGACGACAAGCTCGCCGCACAGGCGGCAGCGGCGGCGGCCAAGGATGCGGAGCGCGCGGCGAAGGCCGTCAAGCGCGCCCAGACCGCGGCGGTGGAAGCGGAGAAGGCGGCCAAGGCCGCTCAGGCCGCGGCCGGTCGCGCCGACGGTTACGCCATGCAGGCGGGCAAGGACGCGCTCGCCGCGACCTCGGCCGCCAACGCGGCGATGGGCGAGGCCGCTTCGGCCGACAGTGCGGCCACGGAGGCGGAGAAGGACGCCGCCGGTGCCCGTGCTGCGGCGACCACGGCGGAGAACGACGCCGCGGCCGCCCGTTCCACGGCCACCCAGGCCGAGAGCGACGCCACCGCGGCCGAGACCTCGGCGTCGAACGCGCAGAACCACGCGAAGGAGGCCGACGAGGCCGCCAAGCGGGCGGAGGAGGAGTACCGCAAGAGCGTCGTGGCGCAGCAGGCCAAGCACGTCGAGGCGGGAGCCCTCTACGACGGGCCGCAGCTCGGCGTCGACGACGAGGAACTGCTGAGGCAGCTCTGCGGTCAGGAGTGCGTCGACGAGTACAAGGCGGCCAGGGACCTGGCGTCCGGGGACATCATCGAGTGGGTCAAGGCCAATGGCGGCGCGATCCTCCTCGAACTGTTCGGCCTCACCAACATCAAGGAGTGCCTCTCCAGCGGGGACTTCGAGGCCTGCATGTGGGCCCTCGTCGACGTGGCGGCGAATCTCGTCCCCGTCCTGAAGATCCCCGCGGTGGCGAAGGCCCTGTACCGGATCGGCAAGGCGCTCTACGGCTTCTTCGAGAAGTCGAGGCTCGCCCAGAAGGTGCTGTCCAAGTACAACGCCCTGCTGAAGAAGACCAAGAACCTTCCTTCCTGCCTGGTTCCGCAGCCGAAGCCGAAGGGCGCGGTCTCGAACGCCTCGTTCGCCGGCACGGCGTCCTTCGCCAGGATGTCGTTCACCACGGCGTCGTTCAGCGCTTCTTCGTCCTCCTCCAGCAGCCGCGGCGGCTGGGACGACCTCTACCCCGAGTCCTCGCAGCCTCCGGGCGCGGAGGACGCGTGGGCGGAGTACGAAGCCGCGAAGCAGCCGGAGAAGGAGGACCCGGGCGGCTGGGACAAGGTCAACCCGGGGAAGATGTGCCGGAAGATCGCGGCCGGCAAGTGGTTCTTCGAGGAGATCAAGGAATACCACTTCGACGGAGGCAAGAAGACCGAGCACGACAAGGGCATCTGGAAGGCCAACACCTCGGACGACGTGCTCAAGAAGATCTTCGAGATGGCGGAGCACATGTGCGACAACTGGGAACCGGCTTCGAAGCCGCGGTACCGCAAGTGCACCTTCGACCCCGGACTCGGGATCCTCGGCAGGAAGCACCGTGACGGGCCCGAACTCCGCACGACCCAGGTCCAGGTGGTCGTGTCCATCGACGGAGACGCGATCACCATGTATCCGGTGTAGAGCCGCTGGTCGGCGCTGATCCGCTGATCCGCGCCGATCCGCCCCTCTTCACGAGAACGCCCGGCCGGGAGCCTCCCGGCCGGGCGTTTCGCGTGTGGCCACCGCGGCCCTGCCGGAGGTTCCTTACCGCAGGTAAAGAGTTGATCAATGGACGATCGCTTTGTCCGGCACCGAGTTCGGTGCCCCGTTGGTGAAGATTATTTGATCTTCACGTGCGGAACCGTGCGTGACATCGTCACGGGGCAAGCGGCAGTGCCGGTTCGTGGGAGTGGGGAGCGCGCCGGCCGTTGCCGTGCCGAGTGGTGGGGCCTGGGCGATGGCGTCTCCTGTCATGTCCATGCTTAACGGCTGCCGGACGATCGCGAGACGCAAGGCAGAACATGTCATTGCTCAGAGACCCCGGCAGACGCCGGCGTCGCATTCGGTCCGCCCTGGCCAGGGCGACCGGGATCACCGCCCTCCTGACCGCCTCCGCCGTCCTCGTCGGCGCCATCCAGGCCTCGCCCGTCGCGGCGGCCGACACCGAGCCCGAGCAGGACACCGGCTTCGGACGCAACAGCATCGGCGAGGACCGCCGGCTCGACCGCTGCCTCACCGGTGTGGCGCTGCACGTCGGCGGCCCGCTGATGAAGGCCAAGGCCATCGAGGGCCTCACCGGCACCGAGACCCGGCTGCGGGAGACCATCGGGGACATCGGCTGGATCGGTTTCGGCCCCCTGGGCGTGGCCCGCGACGCCGACGAGGACGCCGCCGGGGTCTACTCCGACCTGGTCGGCGCCCGCAGGACCGCCCTCGACGACGCCAACAAGGTCTACCGCGAATCGGCGTGGGCCAGCGACGACATGGAGTGGCACGCCCCCGCGTTCGGCGCGGACGTCACCTACTTCACCGGCGTCACGCAGAAGGAACTCGCCTGGCAGCTCGGCTGGGACGGCCACAGCAACGCCAGCCCCGAGGCCGTCGCGCGCGCCCGGGCCCTCATGGAGGAGAACCGCGGCAAGGACGACTGGCACGACTTCTACGTCGACTTCATGCTGCGGGACAGCGAGGTCAACAACACCCGGTATACCGGGGGTACGACCTCCAGCGACATCGCGTCCTACCTGCGGCACGGCGGCTACGCGACCGAGACGCCCGCCAAGGACTCCCCGGAGTACCGCGTCGAGGTCGAGAACCTCAAGCAGGCCTGGGCCGCCTGCGACTTCCAGAACCCGGTCGACCCGCGCCGCGTCCTCAACGACCCGGTCATGAGCGCGATGGTCGAGTGGGAGCAGGAGTACGCCGGTCAGGCCACCCAGCGCGCCGAGATCATCCAGGCGGAGGCCGACGCGGCGCTCGCGACCCGCGAGGCCGCCGACGACATGGTCGAGGCCATCGGTCTCGCCTGGTTCGCCGACCAGATCCTGACCTGGCGCGAGTACTGGACGGACCTGCTCGCCCGGGACCCCGAGACCATCTTCGACAAGCCCGACCAGGCGATGTACGACAAGGCCACGGCCGACCTCGCCCGGACGCGTACCGACGCGGCCGCCGCGGTCGCCTCGGCCAAGGCGTGGGCCGCCAAGGCCACCACCGCCTCGCAGAAGGCCGCCACCGCGCAGCAGGAGGCGTGGGCCGTCGCCGACACCGCCCATGTGCCGCGCGGCCGGGGTCTGATGTACGCCCAGCAGTCGGTCCAGGTCACCCGCGCCTCCGCGGCCGCCGCCGCGGCCGCCGCGAAGGCGACCGAGACGGCCATGAACGCCGCGAACGCCACGGTCGCCACCAGCGACGCGCTGCTCGCCAAGGCGCAGACCGAGTCGCACGCGATCAGCACCGAGTTCCGTCGCGTCGCCGCCGAGGAGGCCGCCGCCCAGGCGAAGGCCGCCGCCGACAGCGCCGAGGCCAACGCCACGGCCGCCGCGGAGAGCGCCGCCACCGCGAAGGCCGCCCGTACGACGGCCGAGGAGAAGCGCGACAAGGCCAAGACCGCCGCCGCCACCGCCGCCTCCGAGCGCGCCAAGGCGGAGACGGAGAAGGCCACCGCCGTCGCCTCCCGCACCAAGGCCGCCACCGAGCGGACCAAGGCGGAGCAGGCCGAACAGCGGGCGTCGACCCAGCAGACGACGGCGAAGAACGCCGACACGGCCGCCGGGACGGCGACCGCCGACGCGTCGGCGAAGCGCAAGGCCGCCGACGAGAAGGCGAAGGCCGCGCAGACCGCGCGTGAGAAGGCCGTCGCCGCCCTGCGGACGAAGCAGGCCACCGCGGCCCGCGCCGCCGCCCTCGAAGCCGCCGCCACCGCCGCCGCGGGCACCGCGGCCGCCGACGAGACCCGGGCCGCCGCCACGGCCGCCCGTACGGCGGCGAACCAGGCCGTCGCAGCCGCCACCGCCGCGCAGACGGCGGCCGACCAGGCCACCGCGGCCGCGGTCTCGGCGCGCAGCGCCGCCACCACGGCGGAGGGCGCGGCGGAACGCGCCCAGGCGAACGCGGGCAGCGCGTGGTCGGCGTACCACTCGTCCCTCGGCGCGGCCTCCACCGCGCACGCCGCCGCGGCCGTCGCCCTGGACGCGTCCCAGGACGCGGCCACCCGGGCCGACAACGCCGCCACCGCGTCGGAGAACGCCACCACGCTCGCCAAGAAGGCCGAGCAGGAGTCGCTCGCGGCCGGGACGAGCGCCGCCGAGGCCGTGAAGTCGGCAGCGACCGTGGTGGGCCGGGCGTACGCCGCCGGCCAGGCCGCGCTCGCCGCGCGCGACAGCGCCAACGCCGCGGTCGCCGCCTCCAGCGAGGCCATCTCCATCGGCACGCCGTACAAGGAGAAGGACAGCTCGGCCGCGCTCGCCGTGCTCGTCGGCCAGTCGTCGAAGACGCTCGCCGAGCAGCAGGCGGCGGCCGCGGAGGCCAAGGCCACCGAGGCGGCCGCGGCGGCGGAGTCCGCGCAGCAGGCAGCCGCGCAGGCCACCGGTGACGCGAAGCTCGCCGCCGAGGCGGCCGCGCGCGCCGCAAGCGATTCGGTCCGTGCCGTCGAGGCCGTCACCCGCGCCCAGGCGTCGGCAGCCGACGCCTCCGACGCGCAGAAGGGCGCGAAGTCCGCTTCCGACGCCGCCTCCGGCCATGCCCAGCAGGCCGGGAACGACGCCCTCACCGCCCGCGGCACCGCGGACGACGCGAGCAGCGCGGCCGTCGAGGCCGACCGTGAGGCCGCCGCGGCCGAGAAGCACGCCGCCGAGGCGAACGAGAAGGCCGGCCGGTCCTCCGAGGCCGCCGAGGAGGCCGCGCGCAAGGCGGCCGAGGCGGAGAAGGAGGCCAAGGACGCCGAGACGAAGGCCGGCGACGCGGCGGGCGACAGCTCCGCCGCGGAAGAGGCCGCGAGGAAGGCCGAGGAGGAGCAGCGCGAGAAGAACGAGGCCGCGCACCAGGCCGCCCTGGAGGAGGGCACCACGCCCATCGAGGGCGGTGCCTCCAACTGGCCGGCGCTCGGTGAGCGCGAGGAGCAGATCCTCCTCGACGCCTGTGGTCAGACCTGTGTCGACGACTACCGGAAGGGCCTCGCGGCCGTCTCCGTGAACGTCGTCGAATGGGCGGGCGCCAACGGCGGGCAGATCCTCTTCGATCTGCTCGACGCCGCCGAGGTCAAGGAGTGCCTCGCCGGGAACGACGTCGAGGACTGCCTCTGGGAGCTCGTCGACATCCCGTCGTCCGCCGTGATCGTGGGCCGTATGCCCGCGCTCGCGCTGGCGATCGAGAAGGTCGCCGACGGCATGCGGACCATCTTCAACGCCGCCGACGACGCGCTGCGCAGGCTCAACGACCTCGCGGCCGTCATCAGCGACGTCCGCTCCACCCCGCGCCTCAACAGGTGCCTCGCGGGAGTCGCCCTGCACGCGGGCGGCGCCAAGACGAAGGCCATGGCCATCCAGGGCCTGACCGGCGGCGACGCGGGTCTGGAAGCCGTCATCGGCGAGCGGGGCTGGATCGGGTTCATGCCCCTGGGGCAGGCCAACGACCAGGACCGCGAGGCGGGTTACCTCTACCTGGACTCCTTCGCGGCCCAGAAGGCGATCCTGGAGGACGCCAACCGGCCGTACGCGATGAGCTCGTTCGACGACGGGATCACGCTGCACGCACCGGAGTTCGGCGCCGACATCAGCGCCTACACCGCCGCCACGCAGGCGAAGCTGGCCGGCCGGATCGGCTGGGACGCGCACACCAACGCGAGCCCCGAGGCGATCGCCAAGGCCCGCCAGATCACCGAGCAGAACCGCGGCAAGGACAGCTGGCACGACTTCGCGGCCGACTTCATGCTGCGGGACTCCAGCGTCGACAACACCCGCTTCTTCGGCGGTACGACCTCCACGGACATCGCCACCTATCTGCGGCACGGCGGCTACCCCGCCCAGAAGGTCACCGAAGGCACCCCCGAGTTCCGCGTCGAGGTCGAGAACCTCAAGCAGGCCTGGGCCACGTGCAACCACGCCGACCCGGTGGACCCGCGCCACGCCCTGAGCGAGGCCGTCTCCCAGGCCTCGGCCGAGTGGGAGTCGGAGTACGCCGGTCAGGCCGCTCCGCGCGCTGTCATCATGCAGGCGGAGGCCGACGCGGCCGCCGCGACCCGGACCGCCACCGCCACCATGATCGAGGCCATCGGTCAGGCGTGGCGCGCGGACCAGATCCTGCGCTGGCAGAAGTACTGGCACGACCAGCTCGAAGCCGACCCGGACCACATCCTCAAGCCGAAGCAGGCCCTCTTCGACAAGGCGAAGACGGACCTCGCGAACGCCCGGGGCAAGGTCCAGGCCCTGGTCACCAAGGCCAAGGAGCAGGCCGCCCTGGCCACCGCCGCCTCGCAGCGCGCGGTGACCGGCCGGCAGCAGGCCTGGGCCATCGCGGACGCCTCCGAGGTGCCGCGCGGCCGTGGCCTGATGTACGCCCAGCAGTCGGTCCAGGTGGCGCGCGCCTCCGGCGCCGCTGCCACGGCCGCGGCGAAGGCGACGGAGACGGCGCTGAACGCGGCGAACGCCACGGTCTCGACGTCGGAGGCGCTCCTCGCCCTGGCGCAGACCGAGGCGCACGCGGTGAACACCGAGTTCCGCCGCATCGCCGCGCAGGAGGCCGCCGCCCAGGCGAAGGCCGCGGCGGACAGCGCCGACGCGTACGCGGCGTCGGCGGCGGCGAACGCCGCGACCGCCAAGAAGGCCAAGGAGACGGCCCTCGCGGAGGAGCAGGACGCCAAGAAGGCCGCGGCCGACGCCCAGGCGTCGCGCGCGGTGGCCGAGCTGGAACGCGCCAACGCGGCGGCCTACCGGGCCACCGCCGAGCGCGAGCGGGACAAGGCGGCGGGCCACGAGGCCGACGCCGTCGCCCAGGGCCGGATCGCGTCCGACGCCCGCACCTCGGCCGAGGCGGCGGGATCCACGGCCTCGTCCAAGCGGGCCGTCGCCGAGCAGTCGGAGCGCGACGCGGTCGCCGCCCGCGACGACGCCCTTGAGGCCGAGCAGCGGCGGGACTCGCTGAACGCGAAGGCGGCGGCCCTGGAGGCCAACGCCGACGCGGACGAGGGTACGGAGGCCGCCGAGGCCTCGCGCGCCGCCGCGACCGACGCCCGGTCGGCCGCGAACACGGCGACCACGGCGGCCACCAACGCCCGCGCGTCGGCGAACGCGGCCACGGCCGCGGCCACCGACGCCCGCGAGGCGGCCACCAAGGCGCAGGGCTCCGCGTCCCGCGCGAAGGCGGCGGCCGACAGCGCCTGGGCGTCCTACTGGGTCGCGGCGGGTTCCGCCGCCGCGGCGCACGTCGCGGCGGCCGAGGCCATCGACGCCTCCGAGGCGGCGGCGGCCGATGCCAAGGGCGCCAAGGAGCAGTCGGAGAAGGCGTCCGCTGCGGCCAAGGTCGCCAAGACCGAGGCGGCAGCCGCCCGTTCCGAGGCCGCGCAGACCGCGGCCTGGGCGGCGACCACCGCGGGCAAGGCGCTCGCGGCGGTGCAGTCCTCGCTCGCGGCCCGTGACTCCGCGGCCGCGGTGAACAAGCCGGCGAACGAGGCGATCTCGCTCGGCGGCCCCTTCCAGGAGGTCGACAGCTCCGCCGCGTTCGCGGTGCTGACCGGCCAGCAGTCGCTGACGATCGCTCAGCAGCAGGCCGCCGCGGCGGCGGCCACGGCGAACCAGGCCGAAGGGTTCTCCGCCGAGGCGAAGGCCCTGGCCGAACAGGCCGCCGCGGACATGAAGCTCGCGGCGCAGGCCTCGGCGGCGGCCGCGGCCGACGCCTCCCGCGCCGCCAAGGCCTACCAGCGCGCCCAGGAATCGGCCGCCCAGGCCGCGAAGGACGCCAAGGAGGCCCAGGCGGCGGCGGGTCGTGCCGACGGCTACGCCATGGCGGCCGGCAACGACGCGTTGAAGGCGTCGTCGGCGGCGATGGACGCGCAGGCCGACGCCAACGCGGCGGCCGCCGCGGCGACCGAGGCGGAGAAGGACGCCGCCAACGCCCGTGCCGTGGCCACCAAGGCAGAGGAGGACGCCGCCAGCGCCCGTGCCACCGCCACCAAGGCGGAGGAGGACGCGACGGCGGCCGAGACGGCCGCGGCCAACGCCAGGGACGCGGCGGAGGAGGCCCAGGACGCTGCGGACCGCACCGAGAAGGGCGGCAGCAGCGAGCAGATCTCGCAGGGTGTCACCACCGGCATCAGCGATGTGTGGGCGGTTCTCGACCACATCGAGTACATCGGCGAGCCGAAGAACGTCAAGAAGGACAACTGCAACCCGATCATCCACATCGGGGACTGCAGGATCACGTCCGACGTCACGTACAAGTCGCACGTCGACGTGTACATGTGCATGGTGTCGTGGGAGTCGTACACGGACACGGGCAGCTGCCCGGCCGCGGAGACGTTCTACCTCGGCCCCGAGGTGACCGAGGCGGAGACGAAGACGCTCACGGTGACGCTGACGATGACCGAGTTCAACTCGGGCATCGATCCGGTCGACATCCTGCTCGGCGACTTCATCGGCTGCGCCAAGCTGATCACCCCGGGTGTGTCGGGCGGCAGTTGGGGCGACTGCGCCTGGGCGGCGAGCTGGTTCGTCGGCGGTGCCCTGTTCAAGGGGGCCAAGGCCGCGGTGATGGCGATGGACGCCGCCATCAAGACCGGCATTCGCTTCACCGAGGCGTGGGTGGCGCTGCGGGCCATCGGTCTGACCGAGGGCGCCATCGCCGGTATCGGTGCGAAGCTCATTCAGCGGCTGCAGAAGGCCTGCGAAAGGGTCGACAAGGTCACCCCGGCCTCCTTCTCCCTGGCCGCATTCTCCGCCTCCAGCGTCCCGCACAATCCGGGGTGCTGGGTCGAGCCCGGCGGTCCCGGCGTCTGGAACATCTCCAAGGAAGGCGGAAAGAGCGCCCGCGCCATTGCCTACGAGTTCCAGATCACCGGAGTTCCCGAAGGGTTCGGGTATCTCCTCAGGAACACGCCGAACCCCAAGGGGGTGCTGAAGCTCGACGGCTACAAGGACGGTGTTCTCCTTGAGGCCAAGGGGCCCGGCTACTCCAATATGATGAACTCCTACAAGCCGAAGGTGGTGGAGGAGGACTTCGTCAAGCAGGCGAGGTACCAGGTCGAGGCGGCGCCGAACACGCCCATCACCTGGCACATCGCCGAGGAGGACGTCTACCTGGAGGCCAAGCGGATCTTCGGCGCGACGGACGATCTCAAGCGGATCACCGTCGTCCACACGCCGCCGACCACTCCCTAGCCGGTGCGCCGGCGCCCCCGGATCCCCGGGGGCGCCGGCCCCGTGACCCTTCGTCTGGAGAGACGCGTGAGTTACGACATCTTCGTGATGCGCTTCGAAGGCGGTGAGACGGCTCCGCTGGACATGGCCGTCGCGTACGAGGTCCTCGACCCCTTCGCGGTGGCGCGGGAGGCGGACTTCCTGTCGGTGAGGACGACGGACGGCGAGGAGGCGGACGTGTACTTCAACCCCCCGGCCGGCATCACCCTCAACCGCTTCGGGGGCGGCGGGATCATGGACCTCCTGGCCGTCCTGCTGCGACGTCTGGACGCCGTGCTCGTCGCTCCGGGAGGGCCGGTCGTGGTGCCGCGCGCCGAGGTCGGTCGGCTGCTGCCGGATGCCCTGACGGACGGCTGCCCCGTGGTCGTCGCCGGCACCGGCGCGGAGATCGACCAGGCGATCAGAGCCGCCTGAACAGGCCTTACGCGAAGGGGGGCCTCCCCGGTGCACCCGCACCGGGGAGGCCCCCCTTCCGTGTCGTCGTCAGCCCGTCGCGTCCGCGATCCGCTCCAGCTGGGCCTTGATCACCGGCTCCGGGATCGCCGCCTTCTTCGGGTCCAGCATGTTCACCCCGTAGAACGCGGCGACGATGCCCCCGCTGCGGACGACCGTGTACGTCATCGGCACCTTCTGCTTGCCGATGTCGCCGGTGATCCGGTAGCCGACCGCCTCGTCGCCGAGCTTCGGCGCCGGGAGGCTCTCGACCCTGCCGTAGGTGAGGCCGAGGGTCTTGAAGCCCTTGGGGCAATCGGTGACGGCCGTGCGGAGTTCCTTCATGACCCGGGTGGCGTCGGCCTCCGAGTGCGAGGCGAGCCACATGGAGCCGACGGTCGCGTTGGTCGCCTCGCCGGGCTGGAGGGAGCGGTGGACCGTACTCACCGCGGGGAGGTGAGTGAACCCGCCGATGAGGCTGGCGAGGGGCTGACAGGCCTTCTGGTCGGCCTGCATGCCGCGGCCGGCCTCGACCTCCGCCTTGGCTATCTTCTTGGCGTCGAATCCGGCGGTCATTCCGGTGATGGCGACCTTTTCGAGGGCCTTCCCGTCGAATGCCCCGAGACGCTTCGCCTCGGCGGCCTCCTTTTCGTCGGCGCTCTGCGTCGCGCTCGCCTTCGGCTTTTCGGCGGGGGATTCCTTGGATTCGCCACTGCACGCGGTCGCCGCGAGCAGGGCCGGCAGTACGGCGAGGATCGGGAGGGCCCTGCGCAGCTTCATGTTCTTTTCTTTCCTGGCGCCTGTTTCACGTGCAGATCAAAACGAAATGATCTTACCGGCGGCAGGAGGGATTCCGCGTTACGGTTTGGCCTCGCCTCATGCCGTACCGGACATGTCCGTCAGTTCGGCGAGTTCGCGTTCCAGGTTCTCCCGCGCCTTCTCCTCCCAGACCGCCGCCCCGTAGGGCGTACGGAAAAGGCGGGGCAGTCCGAGGAGTTGGCGGAGGACGGCGGCGCGGCCCGTGCGGAAGGCGTCGTCGGGGACGAAGCCGTACTCCTCGCGGACCGCCGCCGTATACCCCCCGTACGTATCGGGACCTGTCGCCAGGATCGCGAGGTCCGCGTCGCAGAGGGTCTCGCCGTTCAGGTCGCCAGGGGCCGGGTCGTGAGTGATCGTCAGGCGGACCAGGCGGGCGACCTCCGCGACCTCGTGCGGGGTGAGTCCGGCCTCGGTGAGCGCCTTCTCGGCGAGGACGGCCGAGCGTTCCTCGTTCTCGGAGCGGTCGGGGCGGTAGACCGCGTCGTGGAACCAGGCGGCGAGCCGTACGAGCTCCAACTCCCCGCCCTCGCCGCCCTGATCGGCGAGTTCGTCGATGCGGGCGAGGACCGCCCGGAGGTGGTCGACCGTGTGGTAGCGGCGCTGCGGCTCGGCCCAGCGGGTCAGCAGGTTGCGGCCGTACGGGGTGGGGTCGGGGCCCTCCCGGCCGGCGCGGGCGGCGTGCAGGGTGGAGTTCCAGCGCTGGAGCAGCTCGGGGTGTTCCTCGGCGGTCATGAGGGCATTCTGCCCGGCGTGCGGGCCGGAAGGCTCGCTTCCCCCGCGTCCTCGGCAGCGCTTTCCCCTCACTCTTACATACCCCCCATGGGTATGCTACGGTGCTGCGCACAGGTACCCCCTAGGGGTATGCCCCGAGTCCCGGTCGGGACCGCTCGGGGGTCGCAGCGAGTGAAGGGTCAGGGCAATGTCAACCGTCAATCCCCGGCGCTGGTGGGCACTTGTCGTGCTCGCCGCCGCACAGTTCATGGTCATCATGGACACGTCGATCATCGGGGTCGCGCTCCCCGAGATGCAGAAGGACCTGGGCTTCTCGCAGAGCGAGCTCCAGTGGATCTTCAACGCCTACGTGATCGTCTTCGGCGGGCTCCTGCTCCTCGGCGGACGCCTCTCCGACCTCGTCGGAGCCCGCAAGATCTTCGTGGCCGGCTGGGTGGTCATGATCGCCGGCTCGGTCCTGGCCGCCGCCGCGCAGACCGCCTGGGTCGAGATCGCGGGCCGTGCCGTCCAGGGCGTCGGCGGTGCGCTCATCGCGCCCTCCGCCATGACCCTGCTGATGATCCTCTTCATGCACGACCCGAAGGAGCTCGGCAAGGCGATGGCGCTCTACGGCGCCGCCGCTCCGGCCGGCGGTACCGCGGGCGTCTTCCTCGGCGGTGTCTTCACCGAGTGGATGAGCTGGCAGTGGGTCTTCATCATCTACATCCCGATCGGCCTCGCGACCCTCGCCGCCACCAAGCTCCTCCCGAACGTCGAGTCCCGCCGCGGCTCCGTCGACATCCTCGGCGCCGTCGCCGTCACCGCCGGTCTCGCGCTCGCCGTCTTCGCCGTGGTCCGCGCCCCCGAGGTCGGCTGGGGCTCCACCGGCACGATCCTCCAGCTGGTCGGCGCCGCCGCCCTCCTGATCCTCTTCTTCGTGATCCAGAAGAGCATCAGCGAGCCGCTCATGCCGCTCAGCGTCTGGCGCGTGCCGCGCCTCGGCTCGGCCAACCTGGCCATGACGCTGCTCGGCGCCGCCTGGATCCCGATGTGGTACTTCCTCAACCTGTACCTCCAGCAGGTCCTGGGCTTCGGGGCCTTCGAGTCCGGTGCCGCCCTGCTCCCGATGACCGTGCTCCTCATGATCTTCATGACGGCCATCACGGCCCGGCTCATGATGAAGGTCGGTGCCAAGCCGCTCATCGCCGGCGGTCTGCTGGTCCTCGCCGCGGGTCTGGTCTGGCTCGCCGCCGTCCCGCCCACCGGCTCCTTCCTCGTCGACGTCCTCCCGGCCTCGCTGGTCGCCGCGCTCGGCATGTCCCTCGCCTACATCCCGACGATGATGACCGCCATGTCCGGCGCCCCGCAGGAGCAGGCCGGTCTCGCCTCCGGCATCGTCAACACCACCTACAACGTCGGCTCCGCGCTCGGTCTCGCCGCGCTGACCGCCGTCGCCATGTCCCAGGGCGCCGACCAGCTCGGCAACCTGCCGAAGCTGACGGACGGCTTCTCGTCCGCCTTCATCGGCGCCGCGATCATCGCCGCCGTCGGCGGTGTGATCACCCTCCTCGTCATGAAGAGCGACAAGACGGTCGCGGCCGCCGCCCCCGCGCCGCAGGGCGAGAAGGTCTCCGCCTGACCCCCGCCCCGAAGGGGCCGCCCGATGTCCACCCCCGGACGTCGGGCGGCCCCTTCGCGCATCCCGTTCCCGCGACCCGCGCAGCATCCGGAAAGGAACTTCCGTGGAACTCGGCACCCGCGCCGTCCATGTCGTCAACGAGCCGCTCCCGCCCGGCAGCCGGCCGCTCTCCGTGCCCCTCGTGCAGTCCTCCGCCTTCGCCTTCGAGTCCGCCGCCGAACTCGCCGACGCCATGGCAGGACCCGACGGGCCGTACGTCTACAGCCGCCGCGGCAACCCGACCGTACGGGCCCTGGAGCAGACCCTCGCCGGGCTCGAGGGCGGCGCAGGGGCCATCGCCTTCGCCTCCGGGATGGGCGCCGTCAGCGGGGTCCTGCTCGCCCTCCTGCGGCCCGGCGACCGCGTGGTGGCCCAGCGCTGCCTGTACGGCGGGACCCATTCCGTCCTCGCCGACCTGGCCGAGCGGTACGGGATCGAGGTCGTACGGATCTCCGGCGATGATCCGGCCGAGTTCGAGGCCGCCGCCACGCACCCCGCCGCCCGGCTGCTCGTCCTGGAGACCATCGCCAACCCCACCGGCCAGGTCCCCGACCTGCCGGGGCTGCTCGCCGCCGCCCGCGCCCTCGGGGTCACCGGCCTCGTCGACAACTCCCTCGCCTCGCCCGTCCTGTGCCGCCCCCTGGAGCACGGCGCCGACATCGTCGTCCACTCCACCACCAAGTACCTCTCCGGGCACTCGGACGTCCTCGGCGGCGCCGCCGTCTTCGCCGACGACGAGCTGCGCCGCCGGATCTGGCCCCGCACGGTCGAACTCGGCGCCTGCGCCGACCCGTTCGCCTCCTGGCTGACCCTGCGCGGGATACCCACCCTGCCGCTGCGGATGCGCGAGCACTGCGCCAACGCCGCCGTCCTCGCCGAGCGGCTCGCCGACCACCCCGGGGTCTCGGCGGTCCACTACCCCGGGCTCCCCGGCCACCCCTCGTACGAGCGCGCCCGCAAGGTGCTCGACGGCGGCGGCGGGCTGCTGTCGTTCGAGCTCGCGGGGGGCCGGGAGGCCGGTCGGGCCTTCATCGAGCGCGTACGGGTGGCCCGGCTCGCGCTCTCCCTCGGCGGCGTGGAGACCCTCGTGACCCATCCGGCGTCCACGTCCCACCGGGAGCTCGACGGGGCCGCCCTGGAGGCCGCCGGGATAGCCCCGGGGCTCGTACGGATGTCGGTCGGCATCGAGGACGCGGAAGACCTGTGGGCCGACGTCGAACGGGCCCTCGAACAGCATCTCTTGAGTGCTTCTTTTGGGTTGACAAAATAAATGACTGATTCGTAGATTGGTGTGTGCCAGGGAAAGACCACTCCTAGGTCAAGGGGGGCGCACGATGCGCTACTTCGAGGACTTCCGGCCCGGCGACGTCCACGAGCTGGGCGCCGTCACCGTCACGGCGGAGGAGGTGCTGGAGTTCGGCAGGCGCTTCGATCCGCAGCCCTTCCACACGGACCCCGAGCGCGCGGAGCAGTCGCAGTTCCGCGGACTGATCGCGAGCGGATTCCACACCCAGGCGATGTTCATGCGCCGCTACGTCGACGGACTGCTCGCCTACAGCGCCTGTATGGGCTCGCCCGGCATCGACGAGGTCCGCTACCTGCGGCCCGTCCGCCCGGGCGACGTCCTCACCGCGCGCGTCGAGATCCTCGGTTCCACCCCGTCGCCGTTCAATCCCGCCACCGGCACCGTCAAACCGCGGTGCACCCTGGTGGCCTCCGACGGGACGGCCGTGTTCAGCATGATCCTGCACAGCATCTTCCGCCGGCGCCCCGCCGACTCCGAGGCCGACCATCTGTCGTCGATGCCCGCGGCCGAGGACCCCGTCGCCTGTGGGCGACCGGCCAAGACCTGTGTCCCGGTCATGAGCGCCTGACGAACCGTCCTTCGTCGGGCTCCTGAACACGGCCGTCCGTACATCCGGACCCGTCCGAAGCCCCGTACACCCGGACCCGTCCGTACATCCGGACCTGTCCGAAGCCCCGTACACCCGGACCCGTCCGTACATCCGGACCTGTCCGAAGCCCCGTACATCCACCGAAGTGAAGGGGGACCTCCTGTGGAGGCCGTATCCCGCACCGCCCAGTGGACCGCCGCCGCGCGCGCCCTGGAGACCGAGCGCGAGGACCGGCTGTTCGCCGATCCCTACGCGCGCACCGTCGCCGACCAGATCGGCTTCGAACTGCTCGAGCGCTACGCGGGCGGCGGCACCGTGCCGTTCCTCGCCATCCGCACCACCTACCTCGACCGCGCCATCGTCCGGGCGGTGGAGGAGCGGGGCATCCGCCAGGTCGTCTTCCTCGCCGCCGGCATGGACACCCGCTTCTTCCGACTGCCCTGGCCCGACGGCGTCACCGTCTACGAGCTCGACCGCCCGGCCCTCCTGGAGGCCAAGGCCGAGATGCTGGCGAAGGAGCCGAAGCCGGCCGGCCGCGACCGGATCACCGTCCCCGTCGACCTCACCCAGGACTGGACCGGCCCCCTCAAGGAGGCGGGCTGGAAGAGCGAGGAGCCCGTCCTGTGGGTGGTGGAGGGCCTGCTGTTCTTCCTCCCGGAGCAGGCCGTACGGACCCTCATATCGACGCTCTCCGCGCACGCCGCCCCCGGCTCCGTGCTGCTCGGCGACGTCATCTCCAAGGCCGCCCTGGAGAACCCGCTCGCCCGCGGGTTCATGAAGGCCCTGGACGAGGACGGCAACCCGTGGCTCTTCGGCACCGAGGAGCCCGAGGCGCTGCTCGCCGACTGCGGCTGGGCCGTACGCGAGGTCAGGCAGCCCGGCGAGGCCGGCGCCGACTTCGGACGCTGGCCCTACCCGGTGCCGGCCCGCTCGGTCCCGCGGGTGCCCCGCTCCTTCCTGTTCTCGTGCGACCTGCCGGGCGCGAACGGCTACGAGGAGGTGGCCGCGTGAGCGCCCACGACTTCCACCAGAGGGTCATCACCGACGCCGGAGCGGCCGTCCGCGGTCTGACCGTCTCCCTCGGGCAGCGCCTCGGTCTCTACCGGGCGCTGGCCGAGCGGGGCCCGCTCACCTCCGCCGCGCTCGCGGAGGCGACCGGCACCGACGAGCGGTACATCGAGGAGTGGCTGCACGCCCAGCTCTCCGCCGGGTACGTCGAGCGGCACCCCAGCTCCCTCACGTACACGCTCCCCGCCGACCACGTCGAGGTGCTCGCGGACCCGAAGGCCGTCACGTACGCCGCCGGGTTCTTCACCGCCCTCAAGGCGCTGTACGCCACGGAGGACCTGCT
Source organism: Streptomyces sp. CB02980 (assembly GCF_014451325.2). Taxonomy (GTDB): domain Bacteria; phylum Actinomycetota; class Actinomycetes; order Streptomycetales; family Streptomycetaceae; genus Streptomyces. The sequence goes on from NZ_JACSCH020000021.1 coordinate 87,257, forward strand.
CGTGGAGGCGTACCGCACCGGTGACGGTGTCGGCTGGGCCGAGCACGACGCGGCCCTCGACACCGGCATGGGCTCCTTCTTCCAGCCGACGTACGAGCACAAGCTCGTCGCCGACTGGCTGCCCGCCCTCGACCAGGTCACCGGCAAGCTCGCCGGCGGCGGCACCGTCGCCGACGTGGGCTGCGGCGTCGGCCACACCACGCTGCTCATCGCGAAGGCCTTCCCGAACGCCACCGTGCACGGCTTCGACTACTCGGAGGAGGCCATCTCGATCGCCCGGGAGCTCGCCGAGGAGGCCGGTCTCTCCGAGCGCGTCGTCTTCGAGGTCGCGTCGGCCGACGACTACCCGGGCTCCGGCTACGACCTGGTCTGCTTCTTCAACGCCCTGCACGACATGGGCGACCCGGTCGCCGCCGCCCAGCACGTCCACAAGTCCCTGGACGCGGACGGTACGTGGATGCTCGTCGAGTCGAACGTCTCCCCGCAGGACATCGACGCGCAGACGCCCGCCGCCCGCATGTTCATGGCCCTGTCCGCCGTCATGTGCCTGCCCGTCGCGGTCGCCCAGCGCGGCCCGCACGCGCTCGGCAACCACTCCGGCGAGAAGGCCTTCCGGGCCATCGCGGAGGAGGCCGGCTTCACCCGCTGGCGGCGTGCCACCGAGACCCCGGTGAACGCGGTCTACGAAGTCCGGCCCTGAACCCCCGAAGCCTGGAGGAACCATCATGGGCGCCACCGCCCCCCTGCCCGTCACCGACCGGTTCATGGAGGTCCTCGAGCGGCTCAGCGAGCGCTCCGTCGAGGACTACTACAACCCGTACCAGACCTTCCAGTGGCCCGAGACGCTGGAGGAGAACCGCTTCTGGATGACCCCGGAGCTGCTCACCGTCTACGGCACCCGGCACTACGACGCCCTCGACGAGGAAACGCTTCAGCGCCTGTCGAAGTGGGAGTCGATCAACTTCTACAGCCTCAACGTGCACGGCATCCGCGAGCTCCTCATCGAGGTCGTCGGCCGCATCCACATGCCCGGCTTCGAGGTGCCCTCGGACTTCTTCCACCACTTCATCGGTGAGGAGAACGAACACATGTGGTTCTTCTCCGAGTTCTGCCGCCGCTACGGCCACAAGATCTACGGCTCCACCGCCATGCGCGCCGACGCCGCCTGGGAGCCCGAGGTCGAGAACTTCCTCGTCTTCACCCGCATCCTCTTCTTCGAGGAGCTCGTCGACCACTACAACTCCCGGATGGCGAAGGACGCTTCGCTCTGCCACACCATCCGCGAGGTCAACCGCATCCACCACCAGGACGAGTCCCGCCACATCGCCTTCGGGCGGGAGCTGGTGTCCCTCCTGTACGGCCGGATGTGCCAGGCGGTGAGTGCCGAGCGGGTCCGCGAGGTGGAGGCGTACCTCAAGCGGTACGTCGTCTACAGCGTCAACTCCCTCTACAACCCCCACGTGTACCGCGACGCCGGCATCCCCGACCCGCTGGCCCTGCGCAACGCGCTGGTCGCCGACGAGAGCCGCCGCCCCCACGAGCGCAAGGCGATCCGCAAGCCGCTCGCCTTCTTCCTGAAGACCGGGATCTTCTCCGACGACACCCTGCCCGTCGTCTGAGCGACGCCCTCACCCGAGAGGTGCACCGACCATGACCGTGACGACCCCCGGAACCGTCGGGGACACGAGGGGCCTTCCCTCGCTCGGACCGGAGGGGACCCGCCTGCTGCGGCTCCTCGACGACACCTTCGAGAACTGGGGTGTGACCGCGGGCGCCCGCCCGATGACCATGCCCCCGCTCCTGCCGGCCGCCGACCTGGCGAAGCTGGACTACTACGACAACTTCCCGCACCAGGCCGTCCTCGCCGCCCCGCTCGACCTGGAGGGGCGCCTCACCACCCCCTTCGACGGCGAGCACGGGCAGTGGCCCGCCGCCGCCCTCGAACCGGCCGGCCTCGGACTGCCCTCGGCGTCCTGCTATGCCGTCTACCTCGACCACCAGGGCACCCGGGTCGCCGACGACACCCTCGTCACGATCTGCTCCTGGTGCTTCCGCAAGGAGACCCACTACGAGGGCATGCGGCGCCAACTCGGGTTCCGCATGAGGGAGATCGTCGCCATCGGCGCGCGCGAGCACGCCGAGACGCACCTCGCCGACTTCACCACCCGGATCCGGTCCTTCGCCGCGGCGCTCGACCTGCCGCTGCGCAGGGAGGCCGCCTGCGACCCCTTCTTCGACAAGGGCGGGTCCAAGGCGCTCCTCCAGCGGCTCACCCCGGTGAAGTACGAGTTCCTGTACGAGGACCTGGCGATCGCCTCGGTCAACACGCACCGGAACTTCTTCGGCGACCGCTGCGACATCACCCTGGAGTCGACCGGCGGACCGGCCTTCACCAGCTGTGTCGCCTTCGGCCTCGAACGCTGGTTGTCCGCGCTGACCCGCCGCCACGGCGGCTGGCAGGCGGCGACCGAGGCGGTGCTCGACGCGAACGCCCGCATGCGGGCCGGTGCGAGTGGCGCGGCCGGGCCGGTGATCTGACGTGCCGGCCCGTCCCGCCGCCCCGCCGGCGGGCGGCCTGGGGTGGGCGAACCTCGGCATGGACATCGTGTCCGTCAACCGTGTCCGCAGGCTCCTCGCCCAGTACGGGGAGCGGTTCTTCGAGCGGATGCTCACCCCCGGCGAGCTCGCCGACTGCCGTACCTCCTCCGGGCTCGACGTACTGAGCCTGTGCGGGCGGATCGCGGCCAAGGAAGCGGCCTTCAAGACCTTACGCGTCAGGGGCAGGTTCCTGCCCTGGCCGGACATCGTGGTGCGGCGTTCCGAGGGCGGCTGGCCGCTCGTGGAACTGCACCGGGCGGCCGCCGAGATGGCCGCGGAGTCCGGCATCACCGAGATCACCGTGTCCATCAGCCACGACGTGGACTACGCGGTGGCGGTGGCCGCACCGATCATCGCGCCCGCCACACCCATCCATTAGCAGCTTAAGGAGAGCAACCATGGCCGACGGCCTGCAGACGGTGAAGAACTGGATCCTCGAGCGTCACCCCGAGCGCGACGACATCGCGTCCGACCTGGACCTGATCGAGAACCGGCTCATCGACTCGCTGTCCTTCGTCGAGTTCGTCTTCCTCCTGGAGCAGGAGAGCGGCACGGCGATCCAGATGGAGACCCTCGAGGTCGAGTCCATCCGCACCCTCGGTGCCATCGAGCAGCACTTCTTCAAGACCCCGGTGGAGGCCCAGGCATGAGCCGCCGCCTCTTCACCTCGGAGTCGGTGACCGAGGGACACCCCGACAAGATCGCCGACCGGATCAGCGACACCATCCTCGACGCGCTGCTCGCCGAGGACCCGTCCTCGCGGGTCGCGGTGGAGACCCTGATCACCACGGGTCTCGTGCACATCGCCGGCGAGGTGACCACGACGGCGTACGCGCCGATAGCGAAGCTGGTGCGCGAGGCCGTCCTCGACATCGGCTACGACTCCTCCGCGAAGGGCTTCGACGGCGCCTCCTGCGGCGTCTCGGTGTCCATCGGCGCCCAGTCGCCGGACATCGCGCAGGGCGTGGACACGGCGTACGAGTCCCGGGTGGAAGGCGCCGGGGACGAACTGGCGGCGCAGGGAGCCGGCGACCAGGGCCTGATGTTCGGCTACGCCTGCGACGACACGGCCGAGCTGATGCCGCTGCCGATCGCGCTCGCCCACCGGCTCTCCCGCCGCCTCACCGAGGTCCGCAAGAACGGCACCGTGCCCTACCTGCGCCCGGACGGGAAGACCCAGGTCACCATCGAGTACGACGGGGACCGCCCGGTCCGCCTCGACACGGTCGTCGTCTCCTCGCAGCACGCGGCCGACATCTCCGTCGAGGGCCTGCTCACCCCGGACGTGCGCGAGTACGTCGTCGAGCACGTCCTCAAGGAGCTGGTCGAGGAGGGCGTCAGCCTGGAGTCCGACGGCTACCGCCTCCTGGTCAACCCGACCGGGCGCTTCGAGGTCGGCGGCCCGATGGGCGACGCCGGACTCACCGGCCGGAAGATCATCATCGACACGTACGGCGGGATGGCCCGGCACGGCGGCGGCGCCTTCTCCGGCAAGGACCCGTCGAAGGTCGACAGGTCGGCGGCGTACGCGATGCGCTGGGTCGCGAAGAACGTCGTCGCGGCCGGCCTCGCCCGCCGCTGCGAGGTACAGGTGGCGTACGCCATCGGCAAGGCCGAGCCGGTCGGTCTCTTCGTGGAGACCTTCGGCACGGGCACCCTGCCGGACGAGCGGATCCAGGAGGCCGTCAGCGCGGTCTTCGACCTGCGGCCCGCGGCGATCATCCGCGACCTGGACCTCAAGCGGCCGATCTACGCGAAGACGGCGGCCTACGGCCACTTCGGGCGCGAGCTCCCGGAGTTCACCTGGGAGCGCACGGACCGCGTGGAGGCCCTGAAGAAGGCGGCTCATCCGGGACAGGAGGGCTGAGGGCCATGCGTATCGCTGTCACGGGATCCATCGCGACCGACCATCTGATGACCTTCCCCGGCTGGTTCAGCGAGCAGCTGCTCGCCGACCGGCTCGACCGGGTCTCCCTGTCGTTCCTCGCCGACAACCTGGAGGTCAGGCGTGGCGGAGTGGCAGCGAACATCGCCTTCGGACTCGGTGTCCTCGGCCTCCGCCCCGCCCTCGTGGGCGCGGTCGGCGCCGACTTCGAGCCGTACCGGGTCTGGCTGAAGGACCACGGTGTGGACACCGACTCGGTGCGCGTCAGCGAGTCGCTCCACACCGCCCGGTTCGTCTGTACGACCGACCGGGCCCAGAACCAGATCGCCACCTTCTACGCGGGGGCGATGGCCGAGGCGCGCGAGATCGACCTGCGGGAGGTCGTGGCGCGCACCGGCCGACTGGAGCTGGTCCTGGTCTCCCCGGACGACCCCGAGGCCATGCTGCGGCACACCCGCACCTGCCGTGACCTGGGGATTCCCTTCGCCGCCGATCCGTCGCAGCAGCTGGCGCGGCTCGACGGCGGGCAGGTGCGGGAGCTGGTGGACGGGGCGCGGTTCCTGTTCACCAACGAGTACGAGACGGCGCTCCTCCTGGAGAAGGCCGGCTGGACCGAGGCGGACGTGCTGCGCCGGGTCGGCACCTGGGTCACCACCCACGGCGAGGCCGGCGTCCGCATCCGGGGCGAGGGCCGCGAGCCGCTCGCCGTGCCGGCCGTGGAGGTCGCGGCGGTCGTCGACCCGACCGGGGTCGGGGACGCCTTCCGGTCCGGTTTCCTCGCCGGCCGGCTCTGGGGCGTCCCGGAGCGGTGCGCGGCGCAGCTGGGCTGCGCGGTGGCCGCGACCGTCCTCGACTACGTGGGGACGCAGGAGTACCGCCTGCACCGGGAATCGCTCCTGGACCGGATCAGGACGACGTACGGCGTCGGGTGCACCGCCACGCTCGTCACCCATCTGAGGGGGCTCACGTGACCGTCGTACGGAGCTCCCTGCGGGAGGAGTTCGCGAAGCGGGTCGTGGTGGCCGACGGGGCGATGGGCACGATGCTCCAGGCCGCCGACCCGACGATGGACGACTTCCAGAACCTCGAAGGCTGCAACGAGATCCTCAACCTCACGCGCCCCGACATCGTCGCCTCCGTCCACGACGCCTACTTCTCGGTGGGCGTGGACTGCGTCGAGACCAACACCTTCGGGGCGAACCTGGCCGCGCTCGCCGAGTACGGCATCGAGCACCAGGTGTACGAGCTGTCCGAGGCCGGCGCCCGGATCGCCCGCGCCGCGGCGGACGCGCACACCGCCGCCGACGGGCGCCCCCGCTGGGTCCTCGGCTCCATGGGCCCCGGTACGAAGCTGCCGACCCTGGGCCACGTCACGTACGAGCCGCTGCGCGAGGCCTTCCGGCAGAACGCGGAGGGCCTGATCCGGGGCGGCGCGGACGCCCTGCTCATCGAGACCTCGCAGGACCTCCTCCAGACGAAGGCGGCCGTCATCGGCGCCCGCCGGGCCCTGGACTGGGTGGGCGTGGACCTGCCGGTCATCGTGCAGGTCACCGTGGAGACGACGGGCACGATGCTGCTCGGCTCCGAGATCGGTGCGGCGCTGACCGCCCTGGAGCCGCTCGGCATCGACATGATCGGTCTGAACTGCGCCACGGGCCCGGCCGAGATGGCCGAGCACCTGCGGCACCTGTCCCGGCACGCCCGTATCCCGATCTCGGTCATGCCCAACGCCGGCCTGCCCGTCCTCACCTCCGACGGCGCCCACTACCCGCTGTCGCCGGCCGAACTGGCCGACGCGCAGGAGGCGTTCGTCCGCGACTACGGTCCCGCGCTGGTCGGCGGCTGCTGCGGTACGACCCCGGAGCACCTGCGGGAGATCGTGGAGCGGGTGCGGGGCGCGGCCGTCCTCGACCGCCGGCCCGAACCGGAGCCGGGCGCGTCCTCGCTCTACAGCCATGTGCCGTTCCGCCAGGACACCGCGTACATGGCGATCGGCGAGCGCACCAACGCCAACGGCTCGAAGAAGTTCCGTGACGCGATGCTCGACGGCCGCTGGGACGACTGTGTCGAGATGGCGCGGGACCAGATCCGCGAGGGCGCGCACATGCTCGACCTGTGCGTGGACTACGTGGGCCGCGACGGCACCGCGGACATGGCGGAGCTGGCCGGCCGGTTCGCGACGGCCTCGACGCTGCCGATCGTCCTCGACTCGACGGAGACCGGGGTGCTGCGGGCAGGCCTGGAGAAGCTCGGCGGCCGGGCGGTCGTCAACTCCGTCAACTACGAGGACGGCGACGGCCCCGAGTCACGGTTCGCGCAGGTCACGACCCTGGCGAAGGAGCACGGCGCGGCCCTCATGGCGCTGACCATCGACGAGGAGGGCCAGGCCCGCAGCGTCGCGCACAAGGTGGCCGTCGCCGAGCGGCTCATCGAGGACCTGACGGTGAACTGGGGGATCAGGGAGTCGGACATCCTGATCGACACCCTCACGTTCACCATCTGCACCGGTCAGGAGGAGTCCCGCAGGGACGGCATCCACACGATCGAGGCGATCAGGGAGCTCAAGCGGCTCCACCCGGACGTGCAGACCACCCTCGGTCTGTCCAACATCTCGTTCGGCCTGAACCCGGCCGCGCGGATCGTCCTCAACTCGGTCTTCCTCGACGAGTGCGTGAAGGCGGGCCTGGACTCGGCGATCGTCCACGCGTCGAAGATCCTGCCGATCGCCCGCCTGGAGCCGGAGCAGGTGGAGGTCGCGCTCGACCTGATCCACGACCGCCGCCGGGACGGTTATGACCCGCTCCAGCGCTTTCTGCAGATGTTCGAGGGCGCGACGGCGAAGTCCCTGAAGGCCGGCAAGACCGAGGAACTCCTCGCCCTGCCCCTCGAAGAGCGCCTCAAGCGGCGGATCATCGACGGCGAGAAGAACGGCCTGGAGGCCGACCTCGACGAGGCCCTGACCTCCCGTCCGGCGCTGGAGATCGTCAACGAGATCCTGCTCGACGGCATGAAGACGGTCGGCGAGCTGTTCGGCTCGGGCCAGATGCAGCTGCCGTTCGTGCTCCAGTCCGCCGAGGTCATGAAGACCGCGGTGGCCCATCTCGAACCGCACATGGAGAAGACGGACGCCGACGGAAAGGGCACCATCGTCCTCGCCACCGTCCGCGGCGACGTCCACGACATCGGCAAGAACCTCGTCGACATCATCCTCTCCAACAACGGCTACAACGTCGTCAACATCGGCATCAAGCAGCCCGTCTCCGCGATCCTGGAAGCCGCCGAGGAGCACCGGGCAGACGTCATCGGCATGTCCGGCCTCCTCGTGAAATCCACCGTGATCATGAAGGAGAACCTCCAGGAGCTGAACGGCCGCGGTCTGGCCGAGCGCTTCCCCGTGATCCTCGGCGGCGCCGCCCTCACCAGGGCCTACGTCGAACAGGACCTCCACGAGATCTACCAGGGCGAGGTCCGCTACGCCCGCGACGCCTTCGAGGGCCTGCGTCTCATGGACGCGCTCATGGGCGTCAAGCGCGGCGTCCCCGGAGCCGTACTCCCCCCGCTCAAGCAGCGCCGCGTGCCGAAACGCGAGACCCCGCTGCTCGCGGCCGAGGCCCGGGAGCCCGAGCCGGCCGGCCGCTCCGACGTCGCCGCCGACAACTCCGTACCCGAGCCCCCCTTCCTCGGGACCAGGGTCGTCAAGGGCATCCAGCTCGCCGAGTACGCCTCCTGGCTCGACGAGACCGCCCTCTTCAAGGGCCAGTGGGGCCTCAAGGACACCGAGACCGTCGAGACGGAGGGCCGGCCGCGGCTGCGCGCCTGGCTCGACCGCCTCCAGACGGACCACCTCCTCGAAGCAGCCGTCGTCTACGGCTGGTTCCCCTGTGTGTCCAAGGGCGACGACCTGATCGTCCTGGACGAGGACGGAGGCGAGCGGACCCGCTTCTCCTTCCCCCGCCAGCAGCGGGGCCGCCGCCTCTGCCTGGCCGACTTCCACCGTGCGGAGGACTCCGGCGAGATCGACGCCGTCGCGATGCAGGTGGTCACCGTCGGCTCCCGGATCGGCGAGGAGACGGCGAAGCTCTTCGCCGCCGACGCCTACCGGGACTACCTCGAACTCCACGGCCTCTCCGTCCAGTTGGCGGAGGCCCTGGCCGAGTACTGGCACGCGCGGGTACGCGCCGAGTGGGGCATCGCGGGCTCCTCGGAGCCCGCGTCCCTGGACGGCATGCTCCGCACCGAGTACCAGGGCTGCCGCTACTCGCTCGGCTACCCGGCCTGCCCCGACCTGGAGGACCGGGCGAAGATCGCCGCGCTCCTGCGCCCGGAGCGGATCGGGGTGGAGCTGTCGGAGGAGTACCAGCTGCACCCCGAGCAGTCGACGGACGCGATCGTCGTCCACCACCCGGAGGCGAGCTACTTCAACGCGGGAGGCCGCAGATGAGCCCCACGTACTCGTTCGAGTTCTTCCCGCCGAAGAGCGAGCGCGGCGAACGGACGCTGTGGGAGGCGATCCGCCGGGTCGAGGCCCTGTCCCCTGACTTCGTCTCGGTGACGTACGGCGCCGGCGGCTCGTCCCGCGACCGGACCATCGAGGTGACCAAGCGGATCGCGACCGAGACGACCCTGCGACCCGTCGCCCATCTGACGGCCGTCGGACACTCGGTCGCCGAACTCCGGGCGATCATCGGTGCCTACGCGGACGCCGGGGTACGGGACGTCCTGGTCCTGCGCGGAGACCCGCCCGGCGACCCGCGCGGTCCGTGGACACCGCACCCGCGGGGATTCACGTACGCCCATGAACTGGTCGAACTGGTGCGGTCGTTGGGCGACTTCCGGATCGGCGTGGCGGCCTTCCCCGAGGGCCACCCGAGGTCGGCGCGTCCGGCCGACGACCTGGCGCACTTCGTGGCCAAGTGCCGGGCGGGCGCCGACTACGCCATCACGCAGATGTTCTTCGACCCGGAGGACTATCTGCGGCTGCGGGACCGGGTCGCGGCCGCCGGCTGCGACACCCCGATCATCCCGGAGATCATGCCGGCCACCGACGTACGCCAGATCCGGCGCTTCGCGGAGCTCAGCGACGCCGCGTTCCCCGAGGACCTGGCGCACCGCCTGGAGGCGGCGAAGGACGACCCGGCGGCGGCGTACCGCATCGGCGTCGAGCACGCGACGCGGATGGGCCTGCGGCTGCTCGACGAGGGTGCGCCGGGCCTGCACTACATCACGCTGAACAAGTCGACGGCGGCCCTGGAAATCCACCGAACCATCATGAGCGCGAGGAGCGTTGTCCATGTCTGACACTTTCACGGACCACAAGGTCGCCGACATCTCCCTGGCCGCCTTCGGCCGCAAGGAGATCACGCTCGCCGAGCACGAGATGCCGGGCCTGATGTCCATCCGCCGGGAGCACGCGGAGACGCAGCCCCTGGCGGGGGCGCGGATCACCGGCTCCCTCCACATGACCGTACAGACGGCCGTCCTGATCGAGACCCTCGTCGCGCTCGGCGCCGAGGTCCGCTGGGTGTCCTGCAACATCTACTCGACACAGGACCACGCGGCCGCCGCGATCGCCGCCGCCGGCATCCCGGTCTTCGCCTGGAAGGGCGAGACCCTGGAGGAGTACTGGTGGTGCACGGAGCAGGCGCTGACCTGGCCGGACGCCGACGGCGGGGCCTCGTACGCCGGGCCGAACATGATCCTCGACGACGGCGGTGACGCCACGGTCCTGGTCCACCTGGGCGTCGAGTACCAGAAGACCGGCAGGCTTCCCGAGGCCGCCAACGAGGAACTGGCCGTCATGCGCGCCCTGTTGGAGAACAGTGCACTCGACTGGTCGACCATCGCCACCGGCATCCGCGGTGTGACGGAGGAGACCACGACGGGCGTGCACCGCCTGTACGAGATGCACCGCGAGGGCGCGCTCCTCTTCCCCGCGATCAACGTGAACGACGCCGTGACGAAGTCGAAGTTCGACAACAAGTACGGCTGCCGGCACTCGCTCATCGACGGCATCAACCGCGCGACGGACGTCCTCATCGGCGGCAAGACGGCGGTGGTCTGCGGCTACGGCGACGTCGGCAAGGGCTCGGCGGAGTCGCTGCGCGGCCAGGGCGCCCGGGTGATCGTCACCGAGATCGACCCGATCTGCGCGCTCCAGGCGGCGATGGACGGCTACCAGGTCGCCACCCTGGAGGACGTCGTGGAGACGGCCGACATCTTCATCACGACCACCGGCAACAAGGACATCATCATGGCGTCCGACATCGCCCGCATGAAGCACCAGGCGATCGTCGGCAACATCGGCCACTTCGACAACGAGATCGACATGGCCGGCCTGGCGAAGATCCCCGGAATCGTGAAGGACGAGGTCAAACCGCAGGTCCACACCTGGACCTTCGAGGACGGCAAGGTCGTCATCGTCCTGTCGGAGGGCCGTCTGCTGAACCTCGGCAACGCGACCGGCCACCCGTCCTTCGTGATGTCGAACTCCTTCGCCGACCAGACCCTCGCGCAGATCGAACTCTTCACGAAGACGTCCGACTACCCCGTCGGCGTGTACACCCTCCCCAAGCACCTGGACGAGAAGGTCGCGCGCCTGCACCTGGACGCGCTCGGCGTGCGCCTGACGACGCTCCGCCCTGAGCAGGCGTCGTACCTCGGGGTCCCGGTGGAGGGCCCGTACAAGCCGGACCACTACCGCTACTGATGATGTGTACGAACGATGACGGGCGCGACCCGTGGCTCCCGGACCGCCTCCTCAGGACGGAACGGGACCTGCTGATGCCGCTCCTGCGCCGGACACCCGAGGAGGCGTACGAGCTCCGCACCGCGTGCCCCGGGTGGACGGCGAGGCAGGTCCTCGCCCATTGCGGCGCGGCCCTGGTCAGGATCGTCGAGGACCGCCTGGAGGAGGGCGTGTTCCTGCCCGAGGCGAACGCCTGCGACGTCGCCGAGCGCGAGGACTGGCCGCTGGGCCGCATCCTCGACGAACTGGAACGCGGCCTGACGGAGGCGGGCCCGGTGATCGCCGGACGCGAGGACGGCCGGCTCGACGCGGTGGCGCTCGGCGAATGGGTCCACGCGGGCGACGTCCGGGAGGCCTTCGGCGAACCGGGCGCGTACTGCGGCAAGGCGCTGGAGCTGGCGCTCCCGCTCCTGACCGTGACGAGCCGCACACGCGAAACCCCACGCCTGATGGGAGTCCTGGACGACGGCACGACGTCCCGGGTCTCCCTGGGCAACGAGATAGAGGGCCGCCCTCCGGCCACCTTCAAGGGCGACGCGTCGACCCTGATCCGCATCTACGCGGGCCGCCCGCTGGTGCGCACCCGCTACGAACTCAGGGGCGCGACAGAACAGGAACTCCTGATCTACCGCTGACCCCCACCACCCACCACGCGTGCCCACATCCCGCGCGCCGCTCGCGCCGTGTGGGCGATCGTCCCGCAGGGCGGGACGGGTGGGCACACGGGACGGCGCGCTCCGGCGGCGCGTCCGCCCCTTGTGCCCTGGCCCGCACCCGACTGTGCACCGCACATGGGGTGCGGGTTCAGGCGCGGAAGCCTAGGCCCACAACGGGGCGCGGGTGGCACACAGAAGGGATCACCATGCGCACGCTCGACCGTCTCCTCTACGCCGAGACCCTGCACCACCCCGACGCCACCGCCGTGGCATACGAGCACGAGACCCTCACCTTCCGGGAGCTCTCGGAGGGCGCCCTGGTCCTCGCCCAGTACCTCCGCTCCCTGGGAGCGGCCGCGGACACCCGGGTCGGTATCCACACCGATCCGTCCCTCGAACTGGTCACGGCGACCTGGGGCACCGTCTGCTCCGGCGCCGCCTACGTCCCCCTCTCCCCGGAGTACCCCGAAGAACGCGTCCGCTACATGATCGAGGACAGCGCCGCCCGCATCGTCGTCACCCAGGAGCACCTCCGCGCCCGGGTCACCGACCTCGCCCCGCCCGGCACGACCGTCGTCACCCTCGCCGACGCCGTCCAGCACGCCTGGCGCACCGCGGGTGAGGTGCCGGAGCCGTACGACATCCGGGAGACGGACCTCGCGTACGTCATCTACACCTCGGGCTCCACGGGCAAGCCGAAGGGCGTCATGGTCGAGCACCGCTCGATCGCGGCCCAGATGCGCTGGATGGCGGCGGAACACCGCCTCGCCCCGGGCGCGGTCGTCCTCCAGAAGACCCCGATGAGCTTCGACGCGGCGCAGTGGGAGATCCTCGCCCCGGCCGTCGGCGCCCGCGTCGCCGTGGGCCCCCCGGGCGTCTACCGCGACCCCGAGGCCCTCGTCGACACGGTCCGCACCCACGGCGCGACGATGCTCCAGGGCGTCCCCACCCTCCTCCAGGCCCTCGTGGACACCGAGCGCCTCGCCACCTGCACGACCCTGCGCCGGGTGTACTCGGGCGGCGAGATCCTCTCCCGCAACCTCGCGGCGCAGCTCCTCGCCGAGCTCCCGTCCGCCGAGCTGATCAACCTCTACGGCCCCACCGAGTGCACGATCAACGCCTCCTCGCACATGGTCGACCGCGCCACCGTCACCGATCCGGCCGCCCCCACCGCGATACCGATCGGCAGACCGGCGTACGGGACGACCTTCCACATACGCGACGGCGAGCTGTGCATAGGCGGGGTCCAGGTGGCGCGGGGGTACCTGGACCGCCCCGAGCTCACGGCGGAGCGTTTCCTCACCACCGACGGCGGCGAGCGCCTCTACCGCACCGGTGACCTGGCCCACTGGAACGAGGACGGCACCGTCCAGTTCGCCGGTCGCGCCGACAACCAGATCAAGCTCCGCGGCTTCCGTGTCGAGCTGGACGAGATCGCGCTGGCGATCGAGAACCACGACTGGGTGAGGAACGCGGCGGTCATCGTCAAGGACGAGCCCCGTACGGGCTTCCAGAACCTCGTCGCCTGCGTCGAGCTGTCGCCCAAGGAAGCCGCCCTGATGGACCAGGGCAACCACGGCGCCCACCACCAGTCCAAGGAGTCGAAGCTCCAGGTCAAGGCGCAGCTGTCGAACGCCGGCAGCCGACCCGACGCCGACCTGGCCGGCCGCCCCACCGTCGTGCTCCCCGGCAGCACCCCCACGGACCGGATGCGCCGCACGGTCTTCGCCCGCAAGACGTACCGCTTCTACGAGGGCGGGGAGGTCACCCGCGCGGACGTCCTGGCGGCCCTGGCCCGCCGCCCGGAGGGCATCGGTTCGCGGGCGGTCGGCAGTCTGACGGCGGCGGACCTGGGCGAGATCCTGCGCTGGTTCGGCCAGTTCACGAGCGAGGAGCGACTGCTCCCGAAGTACGGCTACGCGTCACCGGGCGCGCTGTACGCGACTCAGCTGTACGTGGAGGTGCGCGGCATCGCGGGCCTGGAACCGGGCACGTACTACTACCACCCGGTCCGCCACCAGCTGTACCTGACGGAGGCGGGAACGCCCGGGAGCGGGAGCGACCCGATCCTCAGGCTGGACTTCCGCGGACGGCGCGCGGCGATCGAACCGGTCTACAGGAACAACATCCAGGAGGTCCTGGAGATCGAGACGGGCCACATGGTGGGCCTGTTCGAGGAGATCCTGCCGGGCCACGGCCTGGACATCAGGCCGCGCGAGGACGGCACCTGGGAGGTGATCCCGTACGACGAGGAGTCGCGTACGCCCCCGGAGATCGACGTCTACGTCCAGGCGCACGGAACCGGGGTGACCGGCCTTCCCGAGGCCCAGTACGCGTACGAGAACGATGACTTACGGCAGATCTCCGCCGCGCTGATCGAGAAGAGGCACGTGATCGCGATCAACCAGGCGGTGTACGAGCGGGCCCGTCTCGGCATCACGGTGATCAGCCGGACCCCCCACTCCGGCCGCGCGTACGTCGACCTGGGCAGGGCCCTCCAGCGGCTCCAACTCGGCGACCACGGACTCGGGTTCATGTCCTCCGGCTACAGCTCGAAGTCCGGCCACCCGCTTCCCGCGGCCCGCCGGGCGGACGAGATCCTGACGGCGGCGGGCCGCCCGACCGGCCCCTCGTACTTCTTCGTGGGCGGCCGGGTCGGCGAGGAGCAGCGGCTGAGCGAGGGCATGCACGAGGACACCGTCCACATGAAGGGCCCGGCGGAGATGATCCGCGACGATCTGGCCCACCACCTGCCGGACTACATGATCCCGAACCGGGTGGTCGTCCTGGACCGGCTGCCGCTGTCGGCGAACGGCAAGGTGGACACGAAGGCGCTGGCCGACCTGGCCGTGGTCAACGCCGGCCTGCACGGTCGCCCCCACGTCCTGCCGCGCACCCGCACGGAGGGCCGCCTCGCGGAGATCTGGGCGACGGCGCTGAAGTACGAGGACGTCGAGGCGGTCTCGGTCCTGGACGACTTCTTCGAGTCGGGCGGCAACTCGCTCGTCGCCGTCGCGCTGGTCACGAGGATCAACCGCGAGTTCGGCGCACGGCTCCCGCTGCAGATCCTCTTCGACCGCCCCACGATCGAGAAGCTCGCCCACCGGCTGGACGGCGCGGCCGCGACCCCCGCCTCCCGTCTGGTCCGGCTCCACGCGGCGGGCGCACGGCCGCCGGTCTACTGCTGGCCGGGTCTCGGCGGCTACACGATGAACCTGCGGCACCTGGCGGAGGAGATCGGCATCGACCGCCCGTTCTACGGGGTGCAGGCGTACGGCATCAACCGGGGCGAGGAGCCGTACGCGACGATCCGCGAGATGGCGGCGGCGGACGTGGAGGCGATACGGCGCCGCCGGCCGGCGGGCCCGTACACGCTGTGGGGCTACTCGTTCGGTGCGAGGGTCGCCTTCGAGTCGGCGCATCTCCTGGAGGCGGCTGGGGAGCAGGTGGAGAACCTGTTCCTGATCGCGCCGGGTTCGCCGAAGGTCCGCTCGTCGGAGACGGGGGGAGCGAACTACGGGAACCCGGCGTTCGTGACGATCCTGTACTCGGTGTTCGCGGGCACGATCGACCCGACGGTGAGGGCGGACGACCGGGAGGGCTTCGTGAAGCTGGTGGCGACCGACTTCCCGGCCCTGGACCCGGATCTGATCGGCCGGATCGTGGCGATCGTGGAGGAGACGTTCGAGTTCACGTACACCTTCCGCGAACTGGCGGAACGTCAAGTGTCGTGCCCGGTCACGCTCTTCAAGGCGGCGGGCGACGACTACTCGTTCCTGGAGCACGCGGAGGGCTGGTCGACGCGCCCGCCGACGGTGGTGGAGCTGGACGCGGACCACTACAGCCTGCTGCGGCAGCCGGATCTGAACGAACTGATCAAGAAGATCAGGTACCGGCTGGGGCAGTAGGAACGCCGAGACGCTCTCGGGTCCCGTCGAGCCGCGAAGGCGGCCGCGGGGCCCGTGGTCAGCTCGTGAGGGTGCGGGTGAGGAGGGGCAGCAGACGGTCCCAGTGGCGCTGCGTCCCGTCCGGGCTGTAGGCGCTCGTGTCGGCCATGGTGAAGCCGTGCTCGGTGCCGGGGTAGATCTCGTTGCCGTGGCGGACGCCGGCGGCTTCCAGCACCTCGTTGAGCCGGCCGAACTCCTCGGGCGTCATGTCGCCCTCGGCGATCCCGAAGTGCACCTCGGCGGTCACCTTCGGGGCGAGGAGGTGCGGACTGTCGGCCTCGTCCGTGATCAGGGCGCCGGGGTGGAAACCGGCGACGGCGGCGACCCGGTCGGGATGGGCCGCGGCGGTACGCATCGCCAGAACGCCGCCCAGGCAGTACCCGACGACGGCGACGGGCCCGTCGCCGACCTCGGGCCGGTCGGTGAGGAAGGAGAGGTAGGCGTCGGCGTCGATCAGGACGCGCTCGGTGGTGTGCGCGAGGTAGAACGGCATGAGCTGCTCGAAGAGCGCGGGCCGCTCCTCCTCCCCGATGTGCTCGGGAAGCTCGATGAGGGGCGCCGGCCCCTCCCGGTAGTAGACGTGGGGCACAAGCACGAAGTACCCGTGCCCGGCGAGCTCGCGCGCCATCTCCTCCAGCCGCGGCCGCGGCCCGAACACATCCATGTAGAGCAGCACGCCCGGGTGCTGCCGACCGTCGTCGGGGAAGGCGGCGAAGGCGTCGGCCTGGCCGTCGGGGGTGGGTATCCGCAGTGTCGTGGTGGCCATGGGAACGACCGTAACAGTCATGATCACCGGCCTCTTATTGGTTTGCCGTCGGCGAGTCGGGTCGGGTAGGAAGCTCGCATGCTTAGGGGTAGCAAGGTCGGGCTCAGGGCTCGACACGAGGAAGACATCCCGATCCTGCGGGCCGAGCTCTACGACGACGTGGTCAACTCCTCGCGTGCCGAAGCCGGGCCGTGGCGGCCGGTCACGCCCGGTTCGAAGGACCCGCGGCTCGTCGTGGACGACACGGCGGAGGGCCATGTCCCGTTCTCCGTGATCGAGTTGGAGGGCGGCACCCTGATCGGTGGCGCCAACCTGTGGGGCATCGACAGCCACAACCGGGCCGCGCACATCGGGTTGGGGCTGCTGCCGTCCGCCCGCGGCAAGGGCTACGGCACCGACGTGGTCGCGACGCTGTGCCACTACGGCTTCGTCGTGCGCAGCCTCCAGCGGCTGCAGATCGAGACGCTGGCGGACAACACCGCGATGCTCCGCTCCGCCGAGAGCAACGGCTTCGTCCGCGAGGGTGTGCTGCGCTCCTCGGCCTGGGTGATGGGCGAGTTCCTCGACGAGGTCATCCTCGGACTCCTCGTCCAGGAGTGGAAGCCGAACGCGGGCGTCTAGACGCCGTCTTGGCGGCAGTACGGGGGAGCCGGCTGCCGCCCCGGACGGAACGGCCGAGAGGGACCGCCCGTCAGCGGATCCACCGTTCCAGCCGGTCGGTTCACCACGCCGCTATCACCGGCGCCCCCGGATCGTGCTGCCGCCAGGCCTCGTTGAGCCGCGCGAGCCGGTCCGCGGTCGCGATGCCGTGCAGGGACGTGACCCTGCCGTCGCCGACCGCGAACGCCACCGCGCCCACGACCCGGCCGTCGACCACGGCGAGCACCGCCGGGGCGCCGTTGACCACCGCGATGTGCATCGAGGGCGTGCCGCCGGCCAGTCGCCGCTTCGCCGGCGTGGGCCTGAAGCCGGCCCGCGCGTAGGCGGCGACCCGCTCGCGCGTCGTGACCCGCAGCAGCCGCCTGGCCAGTCCGGCGCCGTCCGAGACCGCCGTCACGTCATCGGTGAGCAGTGCCACCAGCCGTTCGGTGCGCCCCGACACGGCGGCGGCCAGGAACTCCTCGACGACCCGGCGCGCGGACGCGGGGTCGGCCTGGACGCCACCGCGGCGGCGCTCGGCGGCGACCCGGGTCCGGGCCCGGTGGACGTGCTGCTGGCTCGCGGACTCGGTGATGTCGAGGATCCCGGCGATCTCGGCGTGGCCGTACGAGAAGGCCTCGCGCAGGACGTAGACGGCCCGCTCGACCGGCGAGAGGCGCTCCAGGAGGGTCAGTACGGCCAGCGACACCGATTCGCGCTGCTCGAAGGTGTCGGCGGGGCCGAGCATCGGGTCGCCTTCGAGGAGCGGCTCGGGCAGCCAGGCGCCGGCCGCGCGCTCGTGGCGCGCGTGCGCCGAACGGAGCCGGTCGAGGCAGAGGTTGGTGAGGACCTTGGTCAGCCACGCCTCCGGGACGTCGATCCGCTCGTGGTCCGCGGCCTGCCAGCGCAGGAAGGTGTCCTGTACGGCGTCCTCGGCGTCGGCGGCCGAGCCCAGCAGGCGGTACGCGAGCGAGGCCAGCCGGCCACGGCCGGCCTCGAACCGATCGACGGCTGCGCTGTCCATGCGGAACACCCTAGGGGGTGACCTTCACGTCGGTCCTCGCGTCGGTCCTCGCGTCGGTCCTCGCGTCGGTCCTCGCGTCGGTCCTCGCGCCGGTCCTCACGTCGGTCCTCGCGCCGCTCCGGTCGGGCATCGGCGCGGTGGTCAGGCGGCGCCTGCGCTTCGGCATGCCGGAGGTCGGGTGGGCGATGTTCCACCCGGCCCCCGCGAGCACGCCCGCCTTGAGCCGCGCGGCGGTCCGGCCGCCCAGGTACCAGGCCTTCGGCCGGACGTCCCCGCCCACCATCTGGAAGATGGCGTCCCGCCGTCCGAGGCTGATGTGGTTGCCGTAGTACTTCAGTCCGGTGGTCGGGACCTCGCCGCCCGTCAGGCGCGCGATGATCGCGGCGGTCGCCTGCATGGTGGTGAAGCCGGCCGAGGCGCAGGACATCGGCAGCGGCAGGCCGTTGTCGCCGATCGCGTGGGCGGAGTCACCGGCGGCGTAGACGTCCGGATGCGAGACCGAGCGCATGGTGCGGTCGACGACGATCCGGCCGGTCTCGGCGACCTCCAGACCGGCGGCGGCCGCGAGGGGGTGCACGGCGAACCCGGCCGACCACACGGTCACGTCCGCCGGGAGGGGCGTACCGCCGGCGGCGATCGCCCGGGTCGGCTCGACGGCCTCGACTTCGGTGTGCTCGTGGACGGTGATGCCGAGGCGGTCGAAGGCCTGGCGCAGGTGCCGGCGGGCCTTCGGGGAGAGCCAGGCGCCCAGCTCGCCGCGGGCGGCGAGGGCGATCGTGAGGTCGGGCCGGGACTCGGCGAGCTCGGTGGCGGTCTCGATGCCGGTCAGCCCCTCGCCGACGACCAGCACGGTGCCGCCCGCGCCGAGGGCGGCGAGGCGCTCGCGCAGCCGCAGCGCGGAGGAACGGCCGGCCACGTCGAAGGCGTACTCGGCCGCGCCGGGGACGCCGTGGTGGGCCACGGAGCTGCCGAGGGCGTAGAGAAGGGTGTCGTACGCGAGCTCTTCGGTGCCGGTGCCGGTGCCGGTGCCGGTGCCGGTGCCGGTCTCGGTCTCGGTGCCGCTGCCGTCCTCGCCGGTCGTGGCGGCTGCCGGGGTCACGGCGACCGTCCTGCGCTCCGGGTCGATGCCGGTGACGTGGGCCAGGCGTACCCGCACCCCGGTGCCCGCGAAGACGTCGGTGAGCTTGCGGACCGCGAGGTCCCGGCCGCTCGCGAGCTGGTGGAGCCGCATCCGCTCGACGAAGTCGGGGGCGGCGTTGACGACGGTGATCTCGGTGTCGGCGGGGGAGAGCCGGCGCGCCAGGTTTCCGGCGGCGTAGGCCCCGGCGTATCCGGCGCCGAGTACGACGATGCGGTGCTTCATGGCGATGCTCCTGTCTCGTTCGGGCGCCCCTTGAACGAGACGGAGCATCGATTGCTGACAGGAAGGAGATGTGACGCCGGTCACGCCGGTGCGTGCCTGTCGTGGGCCGCGTTCCGGGCGATTGACATCGGTGCCGCGTCAATCGTCGCGATCTTGGTGTTGGCTCTCGCTCGCCGGGTGATGCGAGGCTCCCGGCATGGACATCTTCAAGACGGACAACGGCCTGGCCCAGGGCTTTCGGGCTTCCGCCGACGTCGTCGCCGCGCTCGGGATCCCGTACGCCGCCCCGCCCTTCGGCGCCGACCGGTTCCGCGCGCCACGCCCGGCACCCGCGTGGAGCGGAGTGCGGGACTGTACGAAGTTCGGTCCGATCGCGCCGCAGTCGGCAGAGCTCCCGGGGGCGCCCGTCTGGTCCCCCGGTGACGAGGACATCCTCACCCTCAACATCTGGACCCCCGCCTCGGCCCCCGCCCCCGCCCCCGCCTCGACCCCCGCACTCGCCCCTGACGGCGGCCGACTCCCCGTCCTGGTCTGGATCCACGGCGGTGCGTACACCTTCGGCTCCTCGGCGCAGCCCGACTTCGACGGCACCGTGCTCGCCCGCGCCGGTCTGGTCGTGGTCACCCTCAACCACCGCATCGGCTTCGAGGGCTTCGGCCACGTCCCGGGCGGTGCGGCGGGCGGCCACCCGGACAACCGGGGTCTGCTCGACCAGGTCGAGGCGCTGCGGTGGGTCCGCGAGAACATCGCCGTCTTCGGCGGCGACCCCGGCAACGTCACGATCGCCGGCCAGTCCTCCGGCGCCGCGTCCGTCGCCTGTCTGATGGTGATGGACCGCGCCCGCGGACTGTTCCGCCGTGCGATCGCCCACAGCCCCGCCAGCCCCTGCTACCCGCCCGAGATCGCCGAGGCGACCACCCGCGAGATCGCCGCGGCCGCGGGCTGCCCCGCCACGCCCGAGGGCCTGACCTCCATGACTCCGCAGGCCCTGGTCGCCGCCACCGACCAGGTGGTCGACGACTACCGCCGGGACCCCGCCTCCGGCTCCCGCCACTACGACCCCTCGCTCTACGCCCCGGTCCTCGACGGCGACGTCCTCCCCACCGACCCCCTCGAAGGGATGTCCGCCGGCGCGGCCCGGGGAGTGGACCTGCTGGTCTGCCACACCACCGAGGAGTACTGGCTGCTCGACGCCGTCGGCAGCTGCGCGAAGGTCACCACCGACGAACAACTCGCCCTCTTCGCGCAGGACTTCGGCCTCCCCGACGGTCTCGTCGCCGGCTATCGCGCCGCGATGCCCGATGCCCCCGTGTCCGATGTCCACCTCGCCGTCTTCAGCGACCTGCTGTTCGGCGAGTACAGCAACCGGCTCGCCGAGGCGCACGCCCGGGCGGGCGGCCGGACGTTCCTCTCGCGCTTCGACCGTCGGCGCACCGGGCCCGACGGGACCGTGCGGGCCTGGCACTGCGCGGACATCCCCTTCGCCTTCGGCACCCTGGACGACGAGGCCGTGGCCTTCCTCGTCGGGGGTACGCCCACCCCTGCCGACCACGAGCTGTCGCGCCGCATGGTGCGCGCCTGGGCCGACTTCGCCGCCGACGGGAACCCCGGCTGGCCGTCGCTCGACGGCAACTCGACGTCGCAGGCCAGGATGTGGGTCGCCGACGGCGATGCGACGGACGGTCGGAGGGCCTCTCTCCGCGCTCCGTGGGCCGGGGCCGACTTCCCGGTCCTGCGTCCGTGACCCGGAGAGCTACCCCGAGATCGTGATCAGGGGTCCGGCCGGGGACGGGTCAGGGGCCGGTCGGGGTCCGGTCGGGGTGATCACCGATGGGCTACGAGCCCTGTGCGCAGCAGAGTCGGGGGTGTCAGAACGACTCGTCCCCACCGCCCCGGAGCACCCCATGCGCCTTCGCCTCGTCGCCACCAGCCTCGCCCTGGCCACCGCCGTCACCGCTGTCGCGGCCGTCACCGCCGGGTCCGCCGGTGCCGCTCAGCCGGGCGCCGGTGCCACGCACACCACCAGTGCCCCGGCAGCGGCGCCGAAGGGCACCGCCGCCCTGAACCCCGCCCTCCAGGAGGTCATGGGCCGCCTGCCCGACCTCGTCGTCGCGGGCGCGCTCGTCAGACGGGACGGAACGGGGGCCGCCGTCGGCCCGGTCACCGCCGACGCGCATTTCCGGATCGGCAGTGTCACCAAGACGTTCACCAACACCGTCGTGCTCCAACTCGTCGCCGAGCGCCGGATCGCACTCGACGCACCCGCGCGGCGGTACGTCCCCGAGCTGCTCCCCGAGGCGTACGACCCGGTCACCGTCCGCCAGCTCCTCGACCACACGAGCGGGCTGCCCATGCCCGCCCCGACTCCGGGGCCGAAGGACGGGCCGGGATGGCAGTTCGACTCCGTGCAGCCCGCGGACTCGTTGCGCGAGTCGTTCGCCGCGGCGGCGGCCGGGACCCAGCCGCCGCCCGCGCCCGGCTCCGAGCAGCAGTACAACGGGCTCAACTCCCTCGTCCTCGGTCTGCTCGTCGAGAAGGTCACCGGCCGTTCCTTCGCCGACGAGCTGGAGCGGCGGATCATCCGGCCTCTCCACCTCCGCCACACCAGCCTGCCCGCCGCCGACGACCTGGGCATCCCCTCGCCCCACGCGACGGTGTACGTCGCCGGGCACGACGTCACGGAGCAGAGCCCCTACCCGTGGGCGGAGGGCGGCATGATCTCCGACGCCGCCGACCTGGACCGGTTCTTCACCGCGCTGTTCCGGGGCCGTCTGCTCCCGCCCGCCCAGCAGAAGCTGGTCTTCGACGTGCCGCAGGTGAAGAGCGCCGCCGGCAACACGAACTGCTTCGGCGGACCGGCCTGCTTCAGCGTCGGCGGCCTCATGAGCCACCGGCTCGCCGACCAGGAGGTCGTCTGGGGCAAGACGGGGTCCCGGCCGGGCTGGGACAACGGCTTCTTCGCCACCAAGGACCTCCGGCACCGTGTCGCGTACTCGCTGAACTCGACGGGGGCGGCCAGTCCTCTCAAGCACATCCAGCAGGTGGTCGGCGCGGCGCTCGTCGACTGACCCCGGCCACGACCGTCCCGGATCAGGTGGACCGGGCGGTGGCGAACGGGCCGTCCAACGCCGCCCACTGCAGCAGCAGGATGGTCTTGCCGTCGGCGATCCGGCCGTCGCGGACCATCGCGAGGGCGTCGGTGAAGGGCAGTTCGAGGACCTCGATGTCCTCGCCGTCCTCCTCCAGGCCGCCGCCGCTCCCGGTGCGGTCGGCCGGGGTGTAGGGGGCGGCGAAGAAGTGGAGGCGCTCGGTGACGGACCCGGGGCTCATGTACGCGTCGAGGACGTGGGTGAGGGGGCCGAGGGTCACGCCGAGCTCCTCGGCGCTCTCGCGGCGGACCGCGGTCAGCGGGTCGTCGGCGTCGAGCAGTCCCGCCGCGGCCTCGACGAGCATGCCGTCGGGATGGTCGTTGACGTAGGCCGGGTAGCGGAACTGCCGGGTGAGCAGGACGGTGCGGCGTTCGGTGTCGTACGGCAGGACGACGGCGCCGTTCCCCCGGTCGTACGTCTCGCGCTGCTCGGTGACCCAACGCCCGTCGCGACGGCGGTAGTCGAAGGTGGTCCGCCGCAGGACGTGCCAGCCCCGGGAGGTGAGCTCGACGTCGCGGATCACGACACCGGGGTTCCGGTCGAGGTCGCGCCCGGCGCGGTCGAGGCGGGTCCGGCCCCGGTGATCGGGGACGTCGACGCCGGGCAGCTGCTCGCGGGGCAGTCGGCCGTCGGCCGGCCGCTCGTCGGGCAGTCGGCCGTCGGCCGGCCGCTCGTCGGCCCGCCCCGGCGCGCGGCCGGTGCTCACGCGTCACCCCGCACCGTACGGCCGGGGATCTCGGTCACGTCGTAGTAGACCGGCAGGCCGCGGCGGCGGGCGGTGGCGACGTCCTGGTCGGCGCCGGTGGAGTCGCCGGGCAGCCGAAGTACGGCGTCGCAGTGGGCGAGCAGGCGGTCGGCGGCCGGGTACAGCACCTGCTCGGCGAGGGGGTCCGTGGGGCCCGCGCCGGCCGAGTGCAGGACGGGCAGGGCGATCCACTCCCCGATCACGGGGAGATGGCCCGCGGCGAAGACCGGCCACGCCGCGGCTTCGAGGCGGGCGAGGTTGGCGGCCATGGCCTCCGGGTCGCCGTCGGTGCCGGAGCGGTAGGGCCCGGCGATGAGGATGAGCATGGGCTTGTCGAGCGTCTGCTTGGCGTCCATGGCGCGCTACGATACATGCAGAAACGTGCAAGAACAGGAGAGAATACGGATGCTGGCTGCCGAGCGGCGTGACCACCTGCTGGAACTGCTCGCCCGCGAGGGCAAGATCGTCGCCAAGGACGTCGCCGCCGAACTGGGCATCTCCGAGGACAGCGTGCGGCGCGACCTGCGCGATCTCGCGAGCGAGGGACTGTGCCAGCGGGTGTACGGCGGGGCGCTGCCCGTGTCGCCGGCCGTGGCGGACTACGGGGCCCGGCAGTCCGTCGCCCCGGACGGCAAGCGGAAGGTCGCCGTGGTGGCCGCCGGTCTCGTACGGCCGGGCGGCGCGGTGATCCTCGACGGCGGCACCACCGCGCTCGCCGTCGTCCACGCCCTTCCGCAGGACCTGGCCTGCACCGTGATCACCCACAGTCCGACGATCGCCGCCGCCCTGATCGACCACCCGCGGGTGGAGGTCTTCCTCATCGGCGGCCGCGTCTACAAGCACTCCGCGGTCGCCTGCGGCGCCGCCGCCGTCGAGGCCGCGCAGAACGTCTCCGCCGACCTCTGCTTCCTCGGCGTCACCGGCGTGCACCCCGACGCGGGACTGACCACCGGCGACGCGGAGGAGGCCGCGATGAAGCGCGCCCTCGCGGCGCGGGCCGCGGACACGTACGTGCTCGCGTCCTCCGAGAAGGTCGGCACCGCCTCGCGCTTCCGGGTCCTGCCGTGGGGTGGGATCAGCGGACTGATCACCGACGCGGACCCCCGCGACCCGGTGATCGAGCAGCTCACGACGAGGGGCGTCGAGATCCTCCCCGCCGGCTGACGGGCCGGGGCCGGCGTCGTCGCTCGTTCGGGGTGCGCTGCCGTGCGGGGTGTCCTGCCCGCTGGTGTGCTGGTCGGGATTCCCCGCACCCGCGCCCGAATCCCCCACGTACAGGAGCAGCGCATGGCTGTCATCGTCACCGTCGAGATCCCCGGCGGCACGCAGGAGCAGTACGAGGAGACCACCCGGCTCCTCGAGGCCACCGACTGGTTTCCGCCGCAGGGGTTCCTCGCGCACGCCGCCGGGCCCGACGGGAGCGGGGGATGGCGGGTCGTCGACTTCTGGGACTCCGAGGACGCCTTCCTCGCCTTCGTGGAGAAGGCCCGGCCGATCTTCGACCGGGGCGGCGTCCGGACGATCCTGCCCACGGTGCAGGAGGCCGTGAACGTCATCCTGAAGTGACCGGGCGGGTACGGGAGGGGCGGGAGGGCCGAAAACCCTTTGCGGGACGGGCCGGTGGCCGTCAGGCTTCTCCGCCATGACCAGTCATCCCTCCCGTCCTTCCGACGCGGCCCGTCCTGCCCGCCCGGTCGCGGACCTGTTCTCCGTCGACGGGCGCCTCAAGGCGATCCCGCGCAGGCCGGCCCGCCGTGAGGCCCTCCTCGCGCATCTCACCGAGAGCCTCTTCGCTCCCGACCGGGACTACCGCGAGCCCGAGGTCAACCAGGCCCTGCTCACCGTCCACGAGGACTTCTCCGCCCTGCGTCGGTATCTCGTGATCGGCGGCTTCCTCGCCCGGACCAAGGACGGCTCGGCGTACCGCCGACAGCAGCAGCCCGGCTCCCCCGGAGGCGCGATCCCCGCCGTCGCGTGACCGCCGCGGTGATGGCCGGCCTGCTCGCCGGCTACGGCATCGCGATCCCGGTCGGCGCGGTCGGGGCGTACCTGGTGGCCGTGACGGCCCGTACCGGCTGGCGTACGGGCGCGGGCGCGGCGCTCGGGGTCGCCACGGCGGACGGCGTGTACGCCGTGCTCGCGGTGGCGGGCGGCTCGGCGCTCGTTCCCCTGCTGACGCCCGTGATGACCCCGCTGCGGTGGGCCTCGGCCGTGGTGCTCGTGGTGCTCGCGCTGCGGGCGGCGTACGTGGCCCTCTCCACGTACCGGACGGGCGGGCTCGCCTCCCGCGACGACGGGACGGACCTCGGCCCGGGTCGCGCGTACCTCACCTTCCTGGGGATCACGATCCTCAACCCGATGACGGTGATCTACTTCGCCGCGCTCATCCTGGCGACGGGCCCCTCGGCGCCCGCGACCCTCCCCGACCGGACGGCCTTCGTCCTCGCGGCCCTGGTCGCCTCGGCGAGCTGGCAGCTGCTCCTCGCGCTGGGCGGGACGCTGCTCGGCCGGACCCTGACGGGGGCCCGGGGCCGGCTGACCACGGTGCTCGCGTCGAGCACGCTGATCGTCGTCCTGGCGGTACGGCTCGTGGCGCGCTCCTGAGCGATCGCGCGAGTGAGCGTGCGAGCGCCGGCGCATGCGCACGAGTCGAGTCGAGTCGCGGCTTGACTCTCAGGTGACCGGAGACGGCACAGTCTCTTCTCGTGGACAGGACGAACCTGCTGCCGATCGGGCAGTTCGCGCAGGCCAGTGGCCTTTCGGTGACGGCGCTGCGGCACTACGACGCGAGCGGTGTGCTCACACCGGCCTTCGTCGATCCGGCCAGCGGCTACCGCTACTTCCGGCGGGACCAGCTCCGCAGCGCGCAGCTCGTACGCGCGCTGCGGCAGCTGGACATGCCGATCGAACGGGTACGGGAGCTGCTCGCGAGCGGCGCGGGCGGTACGGGAAGCGCGGACGGCACCGAGGCCGGTGCCGCGGCCGGTACCGAGGACCGTGGCGCTGCCACCGCCGAGCTGGCCTCGGCACTGCGCGCCCAGATCGAGGCGGCCGAGCGGAAGCTCGACGTCCAGCGGTCCGTCGTCCACAGCCTGTTGACGAGACCGACCGAAGGAGCCGAGATGAACCGCCGCGTCACCCTCCGCCAGGGCACCCCCGAACGCGTCCTCGTGCGCGGCGCGACGGTGAACCACCACGGCCTGGACCCGTTCCTGCGCACCGCGTACGAGGAGATGTACGCGGTCGCGGGCCGGGGGCCGCTCACCTTCACCGGGCCCGCGTTCGTCCGGTACCACGGGCTCTGCGACGAGGAGAACGAGACGCTGGTCGAGGCGTGCCTGCCGTTCTGGGAGTCGGGCGCGCAGCCGGGGGAGTTGGGCGAGGGGATGTCCGTACGGGACGACCCGGAGTGCACGTACGCCTGCATGGTGCTGGAGGGCGGGGCGACCGCCTTCCCCGCGGTCCTCACCGCGTACGACACCGTGGCGAACTGGATCGCCGAGCACGGCTTCGCCTTCGCGGGCCCGGTCCGCACCACGTTCCTCCGCTGGACCGGCGCACCGGACCACCCGGACAACCGCCTGGAAATAGCCTGGCCGGTGACGGACCCGTCCACCGAGCTGCCCGCCTGACCGATCGGCGGTCCGGTCGGTGGTCCGGTCGGCGGGCCGTGTCCGGAACCGGCTTACCCTTCCCGGGGATCGGCGGCGAATCTCCTCCGCCGACCGTCCGTAATTCGGGGGGAAACATGACAGGGCGGGTACTCGGCGCCGGTCTGCGGCAGCGGCATCTAGCCATGATCGCGCTGGGCGGTGCGATCGGCGCCGGGCTCTTCGTCGGTTCGGGGTTCGGGATCGCCGCCGCCGGGCCCGGCATCCTCGTCTCGTACGTGTGCGCCGGCGCCCTGACCGTCCTGGTGATGCGGATGCTCGGCGAGATGTCGGCGGCCCACCCGGTCACCGGCTCGTTCGCCGAGCACGCCCGCCGGGCCTTCGGGCCGTGGGCCGGGCTGCTCACCGGGTGGATGTACTGGGCGCTCCTCGTCGTGAGCGTCGCCGCCGAGGCCGTCGGGGCCGCGCACATCGTCGGCGGCTGGGTGCCGGCCGTGCCCGGCTGGGTGTGGGTGGCCGTCTTCATAAGCGTCTTCACCGCGAGCAACCTGGCGGGCGTACGGAACTTCGGCGAGCTGGAGTTCTGGTTCGCCGGCCTCAAGATCGCCGCGATCGTCGGCTTCCTCGTGCTCGGAGCCGTCGTCCTCGCCGGCCTGCTGCCCGGTCATCCGTCCCCCGGCACCGCCCATCTCACGGGCGACGGCGGGTTCCTGCCGCACGGCTGGCACGGCGTCGCCGTCGGCATGGTGGCGGCCGTCTTCGCGTTCGGCGGCCTGGAGACGGTCACCATCGCCGCGGCCGAGTGCGACGACCCGGTCCGGGCCGTCCGCAACGGCGTTCGGGCCGTCATGTGGCGGGTCGCGGTCTGCTACCTCGGCTCGATGGCCGTCATCGTCACCCTCGTCCCGTGGAACGCCCCGGGCGTGGTCGAGGGCCCGTACGCCGCCGTGGTCGCGAGCACCGGTGTCCCCGGCGCCGCCGACCTGATGAAGGCGGTCGTCCTCGTCGCGCTCCTGTCGGCGATGAACGCCAACATCTACGGCTCCTCACGCATGCTGTTCGCCCTGGTCGGACGTGGTGACGCACCCCGCGCCCTCGGCCGGGTGAGCACCGGCGCCGGTGTCCCGTACGCGGCCGTCCTCGCCTCCGCCGCGTTCGGCTTCGCCTCGGTCGTCCTCAGCCTGCTCTGGCCGCGTACGGTCTTCCCGTTCCTGCTCAACTCCATCGGCGCCGCGATCCTGCTGGTCTGGGCCCTGATCGCCGCCTCCCACCTGCGCCTGCACGGCCCCTCCGGACGCGCCGTGCTCGCGCTCGCGGGGATCGGCGGGGTGCTGCTCTTCATGCTGGGCGACCCGACGAGCCGCACCCAGCTCCTCACGACGGGGGGCTGGGCGGCGGCGCTGCTGGTGTGGGCGTGGTCGAGGAGGCGCGTCAGGGACGGCCGGCGTACCGGGCCAGGAACAGATCCACTCCCGAGCCGATCACCCGCGTCAGCTCCGCGTCGCTGATCTCGGCGTCGGGCGAGAAGGTACGGACGAGCTGCGGCACCCCCACCGTGGCCGCGACCAACTGCTGCACGGCGAGCGCCGGATCGGGCGCGTCGAGGGTGCCGCGGGCGTTGAGCTCGGTGAAGGCCTCGACGAGCGGGCCGTTGTTCATGTCATAGCTGACCCGGTACCAGAGCTGCCCGAGCTGCGGGAAGCGGTCTATCTCGCCGATCACCAGCCGGCGCAGCGACATGATGTCGGGGCGCAGCAGGATGCGGGCCCAGTCGGTGGTGAGCCGGACGAGGGCGGCGCGCAGGTCGGGGGCGTCGGCGAGGGTGGAGTTGGAGGGCTCCAGATCCGCGTACGTCTTCGGGAGCACGCCGCCGATGACGGCGAGGAACAGCCGCTCCTTGCTGCCGAAGTGCTTGTAGATCGTCGCCTTGGAGACGCCCGAGCCGCGGGTGATCGCGTCCATCGAGGCCGCGGAGTAACCCTCGGCGAGGAACTCGGCGAGGGCGGCGTCGATGATCGCCTGACGCTTGCGCGAGGCGGCGTCGGCGGGGTCCGGGATGATCGGGATGCCGTACTCGTCGGTCGCGTCGTCCTGGATCTCGGCTCCGGCTCCCATGGGTGTTCCTTAGCTGTGGTGGCGGGACCGTCAGTATATGAACTGAACGGTTTGGTCTGTAAAGCGCGCCGCCAGGGCCGGTCCGGCCGCGACGCCGATCAGGAAGGCCAGGTTGAACAGGCCGATGGCGAGGCCGTGCCGGGCAGCCGGCAGCCCGTCGGTCGCGGCACCCGTGAGCAGCCCCTGAGCTCCGGCCGTGACCAGCGCGCTCGTCCCCGAGGCGCACAGGACGACCGCCGGCCAGGGCGCGGCCACCGCGAGGACGGCCGCGGCGAGC
Organism: Streptomyces sp. CB02980; assembly: GCF_014451325.2. GTDB lineage: Bacteria > Actinomycetota > Actinomycetes > Streptomycetales > Streptomycetaceae > Streptomyces. Next base: position 116,777 of record NZ_JACSCH020000021.1, read on the forward strand.
GACCCGAGGGCGAGGACGGCGCGGACGCGGCGGGGCCCGAGCGCCGGGGCCGCGCGGACCAGCGGCCAGGACAGCAGGGCCCCGGCGAGCGCGGCCGACGAGGCGACGGCCCCGGTCTCCACGGAACTCCAGCCGGTGAGCGCGGCGACGCGACGCGGAGCCGCGTACAGGAGACCGAAGTTGACGGTGGCGACGGCGAGCATGAGTCCGGCGGCGCTACGGAAGGCCGGGGCGCGGAGGATGTCGAGGGGGAGGGCGGACCGGCGTCCCTCTGTACCGGTACCGGTACCGGTACCGGCACGGGCTCGGGCTCGGTCTTCGCCCGTCCCGCCACCCGCCGACCTCCGCGCAGGCAGCACGACGAGCAGGCTCAGGAGCGGAAGCACCAGGGCCCCGCGCCAGCCGACCACCCCCGCCAGGGCCGCCCCGGCGAACAGGCCCACCGTGCCGCCGGCCGCGCTGCCGATCGCGACCACGCCGGCGGTGCGGCCCGAGCGGTCGCGGCCGGCGATCTGGAAGGCCGCGACGTTGAGTCCGGCCGCGCCCGCCGCCTCGAGCACGCGCCCGGCGACGGCCAGGGGCAGGCCCGGGGCGAGGAGGACGAGGGCCGCGCCGAGGGCCACGAGGGCGGCGCCCGCCCCGATGACCCCGGCGGGGCCGCGCCGCGGCCCGGCGACGGCGGAGAGCAGCGGGGTGCCGGCCGCCATGCCGAGCCCGAAGGCCGTCATCAGCCAGGCGGCCGACGCGGGGGAGACGGCCAGCTCACGGGCGGCCTCCGGGAGGGCGAGGCTCGGCCCCGACACCCCCATCGCAGCGGGCGCGGCGAGAGCGGCCAGCAGGAGGCCGGTCCGGGTCCGCGTCCGGGGCCGAGTCGGGGTCCGAGAACGGGTCCGCGTCCGAGTCCGGGGCCGAGTCGGGGTCCGAGAACGGGTCCGCGTCCGAGTCCGGGGCCGAGTCGGGGTCCGCGTCCGGGTCCTGGCCGGGCTCGCGGCCGTCTGGCCGCGCCCGGAGTCCTGGTCGGTACTGGTGGTGGCCATGGAGGGAATGAACTACACCATCCAGTTCAGTGTCAAGACTGAACCGTTCCGTTGACAGACTGAACCGATCGGTTTAGCTTTCTGGTCGTCGGGCCGCGGCAGCAGCCGGCCGGCCGGATCCATTCACTGACACACAGGGGGCATTCCATGACCGAGTCCAAGATCTTCGCCATCTCCGGCTCGCTCCGCGCCGACTCGCACAACACCCAACTGCTGCGCGCCGCCCAGAAGTTCAACCCCGGCGGTCTGGAGATCGAGATCTACGAGGGCCTGCGTGACATCCCGCCGTACGACTTCGACATCGACACCCCCGACCGCCGCCCCGCCGCCGTCGAGGAGCTCCGCCGCCGGGTGACGGAGGCGGACGGCGTGCTCATCGCCACCCCGGAGTTCAACTACTCCATCCCCGGCGTCCTCAAGAACGCGATCGACTGGCTCAGCACCGACTGGACCCGTACCGAGGGCGTGCCCCTGCGCCGCAAGCCCGCCGCGATCCTCGGTGCCGGACCGGGCGCGTTCGGCACGGTCCGCGCGCAGCTGGCGCTCCGGCAGATCTTCGTCTGCGTCGACGCCGATGTCGTCGCGAAGCCCGAGGTGCACGTCTTCCAGTCGAACGACCGCTTCGACGCCGACGGCAACCTCGTCGACGAGGCGACGATCGGACTCGTGCAGGGACTGCTGACCGCACTCAAGGACAAGATCGACGCGACGGCCTGAGCGGGCCCGGAACCGGCGCCGACGTCGAGGCCGACACCGCCACGGCTCCCGCGACCGCGACCGTGACCGCGAGGGCCGCGCCCGCCGCGAGCACGCCCCGGCGCGAGCGCCAGGAGAGCACCGACCAGCACGACTGGGCGGAGAGCAGGGAACCGACGCTCGCCCAGGAGCCCACGGAGCCGGCCGACATCGCGGAACCGACGGAGCCGACGGACAGGAACGACCCGACCGAGCCGATCGAGAGCGTCGATCCGACCGAGGCGACGGACAGGAACGAGTCCCGCGACCAGAGCGACAGCGACGAACCGTGGCGAGAGGTCATACCTCGATCGTAGGGTCGTTCCGGGGAGTGTGCGCGGGAGATGCGTGGGCGCGTAAGAGCGGCCCTAACCCGCGCAGGCCGGCAGGAACTCCAGGCCCTCCGGGGCCCCGAAGCGCACCACCGCGAGGTACGCCTCCGGGTAGTCGCAGCCGACGTCCGTCCACTGGAGCGCGAAGACCGTCCAGACGACGAACACGGCAAGGAGGAACCAACGCCAGCCCTTTGACATGCGCGCCACATACCCGCCGGTCACCCGGAGGAACCGCTTCCCTCGGCTGCCGTCGGGGCCGGGTCTCCCGCACGGGGGAGGGGAGACCCGGCCCCGCGCCGGACCGCGGGACGCCCGACCGCCGCCCTCAGTCCAGCTGCGCCATGCGCTGCCTGTTGCCGTCGTCCGTGTCCTGCTGGCTGCTCGACACCAGCAGGATCGCGTCGGGCAGCGCACCGCTCAGGTGGTGGCCGATGGCGGCGGTGGCCGTGCTGAGCCGGTCGAGGACCAGGTCGACGACCTGGGCCAGGTCGGTGGCGAGGGAGCCGCTGCTCTTGACGGTGCCGTGGTCGCCGACCGCCGCGTTCAGCTTGGCGGTGGTTTCTCCCCGGACCTTGAGGCCGACCTCGGCGATCTTGCCGGCCGCGAGCCGGTGTTCCTCGTGATTCACGCGTAGGAAGCCACCGATCGCTCGGCCGGGGGCCGCGCCGCCCGTGGCGCCGGCACCGATGCCGCTGCCGACCCCCTTCTCGGCCCCGCTCCCCGCTTGGTCGAAGGCGTCCTTCCAGCGGGACCCGCCACCACCCCCGGACGTGCCCGCGAGATCGGCCGGGACATTCTCCAGGGCGATCACGGACGGGTCCTTGAGTACGGATTGGAGTGACGTCCAGAGGTTCTCGACGACCGATCGGTACGTGGAGTCGGTCGCCTGCGCCGTCTTCGCGTTCGCCTGCGCGACCGCCGCCGGGGCGGCCGGGCTGCCGGCTGCCTGGGCCAACGCGAAGGTCTCTTGTGCGGCCATCCGGGCGGCCACCGACACGATGGACGACTTGAGTTCGGCGATCACGGTCGGCAGCGGGCTCACTGCCGATGCCAGCACTCGGGCCGCTCCGGCGATGGGGGTCATGTCCTGCCCCTTGATCCGATCCCAGTGCTCCTTCAGCGCGTTCATCGCCTCGCCTTCCCCGGAGGAGAGCAGGCGCTGCATGTGCTGGTTGGCGGCCCAGGTGTCGTCGTCGACGAGCTCGGCGAATGCCTGCAGGCCGGCCGCGAGCAGCGCGTATCCGTCCTCGTCGACCTCCGGCCAGGAAAGGTCGTACTTCTGGATCGCGGCCCACGCGACGCTGCCGACCTCTGCCGCCATGTCCTCAACTCCACCTCGTCGCATGCGTGTTGGTCGCGCGCGCCCCCACTTCGAGCGTCACGGTCTCACGCGCCCCGAGTGGCCACAAGGCCGACCGGCGCCGTCCCGCACCGCCCCGCGCTCAGTCGATGTGCACGATCTGGAACGCCTCCGCCATCCGCCCCGCCGGCAGCCCGCCCGCCGTCGCGTGTTCGCCGAGCCAGGTGCGCAGGAGGCCTGCGAGGTCGTCGAAGTGGGCCGTCTGGGAGGTGTGGATGCGCAGTGCCTCGACCTTGCGGTCGAAGACCGGGGTGACGTCCACGTACTGGTTCGGGGTGGGGCCGGTCATCAGCCACAGTTCATGGACGATCCACGGCTCCAGGCCCTCCTCCTTCAGCAGCGAGGGGTGGGCGAAGGGGTTGCGCGCCTCGGGGTAGACCGCGCGCAGACAGGCGTCGCCGACGGCCCGGTGGTCGGGGTGGAGGTCGGCGACCCGCGCCCAGTTGATCTCGGGGGAGGGGATGATCGCGCGCTGCGGCCGCACCTCCCTTATCACCCGGCACAGGTCGCGGCGGAGTTCCACGGAGGCCTCCACGAAGCTGTCGGGGTAGCCGAGGAAGCGGACGTCCGCGACGCCGCTGAGCTTGGCGGAGTGGACCTGTTCGGCGCGGCGCAGATCCGCCATCGCCTGGCGGGGGAGCATGTCGTCGTATCCGCCGGCGCCGCCGTCCGTGACGATGCAGTACGTGACGCGGGTGCCGCGCTCGATCCACTGCATGACGGTGCCGCTGACGCAGAACTCGATGTCGTCGGGGTGCGCGGCCACGACGAGCAGCGATTCGGGCGCGGCGCGAGCGGTGTGGTCGTAGTCCTCCATGTCCCTCATGTGGCCAGCCTGTTGGGGCGGCGGGGGCGTCGCAAGGCCAAGCCGTGGCGTGAACAGGACATGGCACTTACGCGCCATTCAAAAACTTGGTAGATTCAAATCATTGGGTTGTACGGGTGAGTGATGTGCTTGGAGGGTGACCGCTGTGTGCAGGATTCTCGGCTCCTTCGCCGCCGGAGCGGCGGCCCACGCCGACCGCCCCGACCCGGCGCAACTCGCCGCCGTGTCGGCCCGCCAGCGCCACGGCGGACCCGACGAGCACGCCGTGCTCACCGGACCCGGCTGGTCCCTCGGCTGCGACCGGCTCGCCGTCACCGACCCCTGCGGCGGGCAGCAGCCCTACCGGCTGCCGCACCTCCCCGGCGTCCTCGCCGTCCTCAACGGCGAGATCTACAACCACGCCGAACTGCGCCGCACCCTCGCCGCCCGCGGCCACCGGTTCCCCGACCACTGCGACGGGACGCTGCTGCCCGCGCTCTACGCCGAGTACGGGCCCGCGTTCGCCGAACACCTCGACGGCATGTTCGCCGTCGCGATCCTCGACCTGCGCCCCGGAAGCACCCGACTCGTCCTCGCCGTCGACGACATGGGCATGAAGCCGATCCATCTCCACCACGACCCGTACGACGGCTCCACCCGGTTCGCCTCCGAGATCCCCGCACTCCTCGCCTTCGAAGGGGTGCGCATCTCCCCGCGCGAGGACTCCCTCGACACGGTCCTCGCCACCCGTACGTCCTTCTCCACGCACACCGCGCTCGACGGCGTCAGCGTCCTGCCGCCCGGGGCCACCGCCTTCGTACGGCCCGGTGCCGCGCCCGTCGTCCGCCGCCGGGGGCCGCACCGGATCACACCCGCCGGCGACACCCAGGACGTCCTGCGGCACGAGGTGCGGCGGCTCGCCGAGGCCGAGGTGCCCGTCTGCGCCATCACCAGCGGCGGGCTCGACTCCGGGCTCGTCACCGCGCTCGCCGCCGAACACGCCCGCGAGACCGACGCGCCGCCGCTGCACACCTTCCACCTCACCTACCGGGGGCGCTGGCCCGACTCCGAGGCGGCGTACGCCCGTTCCGTCGCGCGCCGGACCCGGACCGTGCACCACGAGGTCGCCGTCGATCCCGACGAGATCGGCTCCCTCCTCACCCGGACCGTCCGCCACCTCGGCCAGCCCAACGCCGACCCCATCACCCTCTCCACGTACGCGCTGTTCCGCGCCGTCCGCGAGAGCGGCTTCACCGTCGCGCTCACCGGCGACGGCGCCGACGAACTCTTCGGCGGGTACGACCGGATGCGGGCGGCGCTCGCGGCGCCGGCGGGCACGGACTGGGCGGGGACGTACGCGGACGCGCTCTCGGCGGCGCCGCGGCTGCTCCGCGAGCACCTGTACACCGCCAACTACCGTGCGCACATCGCCGATCAGGGGTCCGCGGCCGATCGCATCGAGCAGGAGCTGCGCTCGGCCGAGGCGGTCGGCGAGGACCGGCTCACCGCGATGACGGCCTTCGAGACGCGCTGGCGGCTGCCCGCGTACCACCTGCGGCGCGTGGACCACCTGTCGATGGCGTGGGCGGTCGAGGCGCGGATGCCGTTCTGCCAGCCGGCGGTGGTGACGCACGCGCGCGGCCTGCCGACGGCGGCGCGGACGGGGAAGCGGGCGCTGTACGAGGCGGGGGCGGAGCTGCTCCCCTCGGCGGTCCTGCGCCGCCCCAAACAACCCTTCACCCTGCCGCTCTCGGCGATGCTCGCACCGGGCAGCCCGCTCCTGGAGACGGTCCGGGAACTGCTGTCACCGGCCCGCCTGGTCCTGGGCGGCAAGGTCCGCGCGGACCGCGTGCAGAAACTCCTGACCCGCCACCAGGAACGCCCCTCGCACCACGACGCCCAGGCGCTCTGGGCCCTGGCGGTCCACGAACTGTGGTCGGAGGTGGTCCAGGGCATGCGCATCCCCACCGGCTGTGCGGCCTGACCCTCCGGGACCTCCCCGTCCCGAACCCGCCCCGTCATCCCCGCCTCTCGCCACCCCCGCGCCCGCGCCCGCAGGCCCGGCTCTTGGCGCACCCGCACCCGCGCCCGCGCCCGCCGCGCCGACCGGCGGCGCCCCGCTTCCGGTGCGGGTTCAGGCACAAGGAGCGGAGGCACCCGCAAGGGCGCCGTCCGTTGTGCCCACCCGTTCCGCCCCAGCGGAACGATTGCCCACAACGGGGGCGGGCGGTGGCGCCGGCGTCGTGCGGCCCACAACGGGGGCGGGGGGTGGCGCCGGCGGCGTGCGGCCCACAACGGGGGCGGGGGGTGGCGCCGGCGTCGTGCGGCCCACAACGGGGGCGGGGGGTGGCGCCGGCGGCGTGCGGCCCACAACGGGGACGGGCGGTGGCGCCGGCGGCGTGCGGCCCACAACGGGGGCGGGGGGTGGCGCCTGCGGCGTGCGGCCCGCAACAGGGACGGGCGGTGGTGCCGGCGGCGTGGGGTCCGCGACAGGCGCGGCGCGCGGGGCCCGCACCGCAAAGGCCACGACCGCCTTCCTCGTCCGCGCTCACGACGCCCCCGGCCCCACCCTCGTCCTCCGCCTCGACCACCTCCCCCTCGGGGCGCTCGCGCTCGGTGGGGAGTTGGCCGGGTTGCGTCAGGCGCTCGCCGGCACACCCTACGCCGGGATCGGCAAGATCGCGCTGTACGGGTCCGCAGGCGGCGACCGGCTCGACTACCGATTCGTCCAGGCCCTCCCCGACGGCGGTTTCGACTTCCGTGCCGGCTGCGGGCACTCCCTCCTCGCCTGTGTCGTCGCCGACGGACGCCCCGGGCCCGTCACCGTCCGCGCCGTGACCACCGGCGACACCGTCCTGTGCGAGCACGAGCGCGAGCCGGACGAGGGCGCGTACACCCTCAGCTTCCTCCGCGCCCCCACCGCCCCCGGCACCTTCCCCACCGGCCACCCCGTCGACGTCCTCGACGGCATCCCCGTGTCGCTCGTCCGGTACGGCAATCCGTACGTCTTCGTCGATGTCCGGCACCTTCCCGAGGAGAAGCTCCGGGAGCGGCTCGAAGGGCTCCGCGCCCACGCCGCCCGGCTCCTCGGTCATCCGCCCCACTCCGCCCTCCCCAAGATCGCCGCGTTCACCGCAGGACCCGGCGGGATCGCCGTCCGGGCGCTCACCGTCGGCGGCTGGCACCCCCGGCTCGCGCTCACCGGCGCCGCCGCCCTGGCCGCCGCCGGTGCGCTCGACGGGACCGTCGTTCCGCCCGTGGACGGCGAGGTCCGTACCCCGGGCGGTACCGTCACCGTCTCCACCGGGCCCGACCGCGTCCGCGTCCACCACAAGCGCGCCGAGCTGCTCGAAAGGCTCGTGCTGCCGTGGCGTATCCACGCAACGGCGTGAACGCGCACCCCTCTCACCAGGCCCGGAGTCCGCTTCCTCTGCCACGCTGAAATGGACCGGCAATCGGTATCGGTATCCGTTCCGTGGGGAGAGCAGGCGCACATGAAATTCGAGAATCTGCGTGTCGTCGTGACCGGAGCGTCCCGCTATTTCGGTCGCGCGCTCGCCGTCGGATTCGCGCATCTCGGCGCCGAGGTCTATGTCTCGGCGCGGACCGTCGAGGCCGCCGAACGCACCCGCACCGAAGTCATGGGCTCGGCCCGTGACCGTATCCACGCCTTCGGCTGCGACCTCAGCAGGCCCGCCGAGATCCGGGAGTTCGCCGCCCGGGTCGGCGAACGCACCGACCGGGTCGACCTGTTGGTCAACAACGGCGCCCGCTGGCTCGACGGCATGGACCTGGAGGCGGCCAGCGACGCCGAGATCGTCGAGACGATCGAGTCGACGGCCGGCGGCACGGTCCTCATGGTGAAGCACTTCCTGCCCCTGCTGCGCGGCTCGCTGCGGCCCGACATCGTCAACATGGTCGCCGTCCGCGACGCCGAGGGCGCCTCCGCCGCGGCCGCCGGCGCCGCCCACGAGGCCTTCTGGGCGGCGAAGAGCGCCCAGGCCGGATTCGCCGACATCCTCTCGCGCCGCCTCCGCCCCTCCGGCGTCCGGGTGTTCTCCCTCTTCCCGCCGGACTTCTCGACCTCCGACCCGCGCTTCGCGGAATGGGACGGCTCGAATCCGGACGGAATCGCACCCGACGAGAAACTGACGACACAGGCGCTCTTCGAATGCATCGTCTACGCGGTCGAGCAGCCCCGCGACTGCTTCATCCGCTCCTTCCACTTCGAGCCCCGCTGACCCCGCCACCCCTTCGAGCCCGAGCCCGCTGACCCGCCCTGCGCCGACAGCGCTCCGCCGCACGCGACCGCTGAAGCCCACCGCACCACAGCGTCAAGGAGGTCCCATGAGCACCCCTGTCTGGATCACCGCGACCCCTCCCGCCACCCACGGCGAACTCCACATCGGCCACCTCGCCGGGCCGTACGTCGCCGCCGACGTCCTCACCCGCTATCTGCGGGCCGAGGGCGAGGCCGTCCGGTTCACCACCGGGACCGCCGACCACGCCAGCTCCGTCGAGGTCCGGGCGCTGCGCCACAACCGCAAGCCCGAGGAGGTCGCGGAGGGCTACCGGGCCGCGATCACCGCGGACTGGCTGCGGTCGGGCGTGGAGTTCGACCACATCGTGCGTCCGCGCCGCGACAAGGGATACGGACGCTGGGTGCAGGACCTCTTCGGGCGGCTCTTCGCGCAGGGCGTCATCGCCCCGCGCACCCGCCTCCTGCCGTACTGCGAGCCGTGCGACCGCTGGCTGTACGGGGCGCACGCCACCGGCACCTGCCCGCACTGCGGCGCGGTCAGCGACGGCGGCATGTGCCACGAGTGCGCGCGGCCGAACGACGGCGGCGACCTCATCGGCGCCCGCTGCGCGCTCTGCGACACCCCGGCGGTGGCCCGCCGCTGCCGCCGGCTCTACGTACCCCTGGAGCCGTTCCGGGAGACGCTCGCCGACTACTGGGCGACGGCCGGGCTGCCGCCGCGGCTGGCCGCGCTCTGCGAGTCGCTCGTCGAGGACGGGCTGCCGGACATCGCGGTCGGCCACCCCGCCGAGTGGGGCCTCCAGGTGCCCGTCGAGGGCTTCCCCGACCACCGGATCGACGGCTGCTTCGAGGCGGCCGCGATGCACCTCTTCGGCTACGACGTGAAGGGCCCGCTGCCCCGCCGCGCGATCCACTTCTGCGGTTTCGGGCACGCCTTCTGCCACGCCGTGCTGCTGCCGGTGCTGCTCCTCGCGCAGGACATCAAGCTGCCGCAGGACTTCAACGTCAACGAGTCGTACGTCATCGAGGAGGGCGTCCAGGAGGGCAACGTCTGGGCGCTCGACCTGCTCACCGAGTACGGCTCCGACACCCTGCGCCGTCATGTCCTCCAGGCCCGCCCGCTGGGCCGCCGCACCGTCTTCCACCGGGAGCGCCTCGCCACCGCCCGCCGCGAGCTGGACGAGAACTGGAACAGCTGGCTGTCCCGGCTCTTCGCCGCCGTACGGGAGGAGTGCGGCGGCCTCGCCCCGCAGGCGCTGCCCGGCGGCACCGGCTGGGAGATCCTGGAGCGGCGGCTGCACCGGGGCGTCGACGATCTGCGTGAGGCGTACGGCCCCGATGCCTTCGACCCGCGCCGGGCGGTCGCCGTCCTGGACGAGATGGTCCGCTCGGCCGCCGACTTCGGTCACGTCAACGCCCACGAACGCTGCCGGCCAAGCACCTCCTGCCGTCATCTCCCGGCGCTCGCCGCCCAGTTGGCGGTGGCCTCGGCCCTGTCGGCGTGGTCGCGGCCGGTGATGCCGGAGGGTGCGGACCGGCTGGCGGCGGCGCTCCAGGCGGCGCCGGGCCGCCCGGTCGACTGGCACGCCCTGACGGCGCCCCTCCCGGGGACCCGGCTGGCACCGCCGTCGGGTCCGGTCTTCGGCTTCTGACCCCGCCTCTTACTACTAAGCAACTAAGTAGTCCAGTACCTCGGCAACTCAGCAACCCGGCACCTCCGTGTCCGATCCCCCACCCTGCCGCGTGACCGTGCGCGCGAGCGACGCGCAGGGGCACGTGGCTTCCCTCCCCTCAGGAGCCCCTCGTGTCCCTGCGCGTCGCCATGCTCAGCGTCCACACCTCCCCGCTCCACCAGCCCGGGACGGGGGACGCCGGCGGCATGAACGTCTACATGGTCGAGCTCTCCCGCGCCCTGGCCGAACAGGGCGTGGAGGTCGATCTGTTCACCCGCTGCCGGGGCGAGGGCCTGCCCCCGCTCGTCGAGCTCGCCCCCGGGGTGCGGGTCCGGCATCTGCACGCGGGGCCGCGCCGGGCGCTGCCCAAGGAGGCCATGCCCGATCTGGTGGTGCCGTTCTCGCTGGCCCTGCTCAAGGAGGAGCGGCGGTACGACCTGGTCCACTCGCACTACTGGCTCTCCGGGCAGGCGGGCCGGATCGCCTCGGTGGGCTGGCGGATCCCGCTGGTGCACACCGCGCACACCCTGGCCCGGGTGAAGAACGCCTCGCTGGCGGATGGTGACGCCCCCGAGCCGGAGCTGCGGGTCAGGGGCGAGCACCAGGTGGCGGGCGCCGCCGACCGGCTGATCGCGAACACGGCGGACGAGGCGGAGGCGCTGCGGTCGCTGTACGGGGCGGCGGGGGAGCGGACCGAGGTGGTGCGTCCGGGGGTCGATCTGCGGACCTTCCACCCGGGGGACGGGCGGGCGGCGGCGCGGGCCAGGCTCGGGCTGCCGGCCGAGGCGTTCGTGCCGCTGTACGCGGGCCGCATACAGCCGTTGAAGGGTCCGGACGTGCTCGTACGGGCGGTCGCCGAGCTGCTGCGGGAGTCCCCGGACCTGCGCCGCCGGCTCCTGGTGCCGGTGGTCGGCGGGCATTCGGGCGCGACCCGCGAGGGGTCGGCGTGGCAGCTCGCCGCGGATCTGGGGGTGACGGATGTGCTGCGGTCCTGCCCGCCCGTACCGCAGGCGCGGCTCGCGGACTGGTACCGGGCGGCGGACGTCCTGGTGGTGCCCTCGCGCAGCGAGTCCTTCGGTCTGGTGGCCCTGGAGGCGCAGGCCTGTGGGACTCCGGTGCTCGCGGCCGCGGTGGGCGGGCTGCCGACGGCGGTGTGGGACGGGGTGACGGGGTTGCTGGTGCAGGGTCACGACCCGGCGGAGTACGCGCGCCGGCTGGGTTGGCTCGCGGTGCACCCGGAGGTGGTGGCGACGATGGGGGAGGCGGCGGTGCGGCATGCGCACGGGATGAGCTGGCGGGCGTCGGCCGCGCGCACCGTCGAGGTGTACCGGGAGGCGCTGGCGGAGACGCGCCGGCCGGTGTTCCCGGGCGGGGAGCGGGTGGTGGGGCAGGGGCGGCGGCACGCCCCTGCCCCGACGGCCCCTCTCTCCTGGAGGAACGAGAAGGCCGTAGCACAAGTCTAGCATCTCTTTTGGTTCGACCAAAGATATGGAGAGCTCCGGATGCGCCAATTCCGTTGTGTGGATGGCGGATTGACGCATCCACGCCATGGCGAGTCCACGCAGAGACGAGCTATGGATTCGATTCGAGGGCCGGGACAGAATGGAGATGTCTTCAGGGAACGCCCGGCGGCACGGGCCCCCGGAAGGCGGAATTCACATTCCAAGTCCTGGAGGAATCATGTCCGTTGCGCAGAACGCCGGAATCCGCAAGGCCGTCCGTCAGCTCCTGGTCGCGGTGGCCGCCTGTACCGCCGTCGCGGGCGGCGCCACCTTCGCCGTCGGCTCCGACATCGACCACCCGGTCACCCCGCAGACCGTCGCCGGCGTCGCCGAGGACAACGGCTGGCCGGTCGTTCCGCCGAAGCCGACCCCGACCAACTGACGTCACCCCTTGGGGAATTCACCCGTACATATTCTTGCGCCGCCGGGCCCCGCAATCGCTGCCACGATTGCGGGGCCCCGGTATTTCCGCCGCCTGGTTCACGACGTGCCCCTGCGCGTAATTCCGCGCCCGTGCTCGTAGCCGTAGCCGTACGTCCGCCAATTCCCCCATTCCGGCGGTCAGTCCAGCCAGCCGAGCCGCACCGCCCGCGCCCCCGCCTCGAAGCGGCTCGTCGCGCCCAGCTCCTGCATCAGCTCCGAGATCATCCGGCTGACCGTCCGCAGCGACACCCCGAGCGTGCGCGCGATCCGCTCGTCCTTCATCCCCGAGGCGAGCATGTGCAGCGCCGCCCGCTGCTGCTCCGAAAGGCCGTCGCCGCCCGCCTCCGCCGTCGCCTCGTTGCCGTACGGCGTCGCCGTGTGCCAGCAGTGCTCGTACAGGCTCAGATACGGCCGCACGAGCGCGCTGCCCCGCGCCAGGATCGCGCCCTCGCCCGGCTCCTCGGGCCGGATCGGCACCAGGGCGAACTGCTGGTCGGCGATGATCAGGTTCATCGGGACGACGGGGGCCAGGCGGATCTCCACACCCAGCTCCGCCCGCTGCCCCAGGAACTTCTCCATGTGCGGGTCCGTGGCCTCCTGGCGGCCGTAGATGGCCCGCACCCGCACCCCGTTGGCGATCTGCCGCCGGTCCCGGTCGAGCATCCGGTCCGGGTTCTGCCGCCCCGGCATCCCCGGGTGCAGCGCCGCCGAACTCTCCTGCATCACATCGGTGATGTCCTCGATGGCCTGCTGGATCCTGCGGTAGTCGGTCAGCGCCTCGACGTGCGCCTCCGCCTTCGTCAGCGCCTCGGCCCGCAGATAGGAACCCGCGAGGATCTCCAGCGTGCTGTACGCCTCGTCCGCCTCCGCCAGGTGCTCCCGCAGCCGCTCACGCTCCCGCTCCAGGAGCCGGAGCAGCGCGATCTCCGGGTCGATCGCCGCCACCGTGTCCGTCTCGGAACGCCAACTGCCGTCCTGCACGGCCGTGATGGTGGCATGCGCCTGGCCCGTCGGCACGATCAGGCCCAGGGTGAGGAGTTCGCCGCGACATCGCTCGTACTCCTCCGGCGCGAGCCCGAGTTCCCTGCGGACCTCCTCGAAGTCCGAGACGCCCCGACGGCGCAGCTCCTGGTACACGGCAAGCAGGACCTCGGTCGTGCCGTCCCCGATGCCGTCGCCCGCAGTGACCATGGCGAAGTGACCCCCTCATCCTCCGAGTCGCCCCGCCCTCACCTTGTCATACGGCTCGGCGGGAGTCCGTCCTGCAATGCCCGTACCCGTACCTGCACCTACCGTCTCGCACCGGAACTCCTCGTACTAGGCCCCCTGTTCGGACCCCTCGCCGTCGAGCAGGCCGAGCCGCGCCGCCTTCACCCCGGCCTCGAAGCGGCTCGCCGCGCCCAGTTCCTGCATGACCTCCGAGAGCAGCCGGCTGACGGTCCTGAGCGACACCCCGAGACTCCGCGCGATCTGCTCGTCCTTGATGCCCGAGGCCAGCATGTGCAGCGCGGCCCGCTGCTGGTCGGACAGTCCGTCGCCGTCACCGCCGCTCCCGCCGGGCTCCTCGCCGTACCGGGAGGCCGCCTGCCAGCAGTACTCGTACAGGGCGAGGTAGGAGCGGACGAGGCCGGGGCCGCGGGCCAGGATCGTGGGCGAGTCCAGGTCGTGCGGGTCCGTCGGCAGCAGGGCGAAGTTCTCGTCGGCGAGGACCATGTTCATCGGGACGACGGGCGAGAGCCGCAGCTCGACGCCGAGCGCGGCCCGGTCGGCCAGGTGCTGCGTCATCTCGGGCACGGTGCCGACCCGCCGGCTGTACATGGCGCGGACCCGTACCCCGCGGGCGGCCCGGCAGCGGTCCCGGTCCAGCTCGGCGGCCATGTCCTCACGGCGTACGGACCCGGTGTGCATGACGTGGACGGCGGTGCGGACGGACTCGGTGAGTTCGGTCAGCTCGCGCAGCACCCGCTGCGGGTCGGTGACGATCTCCACCTCGACCTCGGAGCGGGGCGTGGCCCCGGCGCGCAGGAACGGTCCGGCGAGGGATTCGAGGGCGGTGTGCGCGCGGCTGGTCGCGGCGAGGCGCTCCTGGAGCCGGTCACGCTCCCGGCGGAGCAGCCGCAGCAGGGCGACGTCGGGGTCGACGACGGTCCGGTCGCCGGAGCGGTCCGAGGTGGTGAGTCCTAAGGAGGCGAGTTCCTCGCGACATCGCTCCCGCTCCTCGGCGGAGAGCTGGAGGCCGTCCGCCGCCTGGTCGAAGGTGGTGCCGGGGCGGGTGCGGAGCTCCTGGTAGACGGCGAGAGCCTGCTCGCTGCCCGCGCGGGACACGGCGGCGTTTCTGGACACGGCGCAGCAGACTCCCCTCGGATCCACGCGGATCCTGTTGAATCGCCCCGCTAGACCCTGCCACAAAATCGAACGACACGCACGGAGTTGACCACCGGCGCGCGTCCGGCGACCGGCGACCCGCCCGGTGCCGGCCACCGCCCCGACCGGCGATCCGCGTACGGACCGCCTGCCGCTCCCGTGCACCCGGCTGCGGCTCAGGCGGCGGGGGCGCTCGCCCGGCAGTCGGGGCACAGGCCCTTGAAGACGACCTCCGCGTCGTCCACGCGCCACTCCGGAAGGGCGCCCTCGGGCGCCTCCGGCGCGGCCGCCGCGACGTTCTCCACGCGGCCGCACACGGTGCACAGCGCGTGCTGGTGCGCGGGACCCGAGATCTCGAAGACCGCGGGCAGGCCGGGCCGGTCGAACTTGCTGACCAGGCCCGTCTCCTGGAAGTGCCGCAGCATCTCGTACACGGCCTGGCTGGTCAGCGTGCCGAGCCGCTCGCGGGCGGTCGTGGTGATCGCCTCGACGTCGAGATGGCCGCCGGCGGCGAGCACCGTGAGCACCTCCAGGCGCGGGCCCGTGACCCGAAGCCCGACGTCGCGCAGGCGCTGGATCACCGCCTCGCGGCCCGTCAGCTCTTCCACGACTGCCATCTTCTCCGCCCGCCCGCCCGCCATCTGGTCGGCTCAAACTTTTGTGGGCATCGTACCTCTTGCTCGTCAACCTCGTCAGGGCTCTTCGTTCGTCCGTTCAGCCGTCCGTCCGTTCAGCCTTCGCCGTTCCGCCGTCCGCCGGTCAGCTTCCGCCGTCCTGCTCGTGTGCCGGTCAGTCGTCCGTCCGGCACACGAGCAGGACGGACTCGGTCCGCTCGTCGATGCGGTGCCGCCGCCGGCCCTCGATGTGCAGGCCCGCCGAGTGCAGTTCCGCCGCGAGCCGCTCGGGGTCGACGATCCACTTGTCGGTGGTCAGCACGACCCGCTCGGTGGACAGCTTCCCGGTCCTCGCCGCGTAGTACGTGATCCGCTCGCTCATCGACGGCAGGTCGAAGACCTGCCGGGCCACCACCCACTCGTCGATGCCGTCGAAGCGGGGCACCTGGAACGCCCAGGTCCGCTGCGGCTCCGCGACCAGCCCCGGCAGCTGGTGCGCCGTGTAGTCGAGGGCGAGCGCCCCGCCCGTCTGCAGATGGGACGCCACCTCCCGCAGCAGCTCGGGCCGCCGTGCCGGGGGTACGGCGGTGACCATCGCGCCCGCGAGCAGCGCGAGCCGGTAGCTGCCGGCGAGCCGCAGCTCGGTGAGGTCCGTCCGGTGGGTGACGACGAGACCGGCCACCTGCGGACCGATCCGGCGGGCCCAGCCGTCGAGGCGCTCGAGGGCCGAGGCGTCCCGGTCCACGGCTTCCACGGCGAAGCCGTGCCGGGCGAACGGGACGGCGAGCCGCCCGGCGCCGGAGCCGAGGTCCAGAACGGGTCCGCCGGTGGAGCGGGCGAGGCTGAGGTACCGGACGATGTCCGCGCTGTGCGGGCCGAGCAGGGCGTCGTGCAGCCAGACGGAGTTCTCGTCGGCGGGGGAGACGGATTCGAGCCCGGGCAGGGTGTCCGAGGTGACCCGGACGCCGGCCCCGGGGGCGGGCTCCGGCTCCCGGCCGTATCGGGACGGCAGGACCGGAGCGAACGCTGCGGGCCCGATGGGCAGGGAAGTGCCGCTCGGTGTGTGCATCGCTCCTCCAGGGGCTCGCTCGGTCCATGCCGTCCGGACGAGGTACCCGTGCCGCCGGGGCCCGCGTCGCTGGACCCATCCTGACCTGGGGGAGGAACCCCGATCCACCGGATCGGGCTGCGTGAACACGCGATGGCGTGGATCTGCCACGCCCGGGAGTGCGGCTGTCGCTACAGCGTTCTGCTCCAGCGTCTGGCGGAGAGGGCGGCGAAGCCCAGGTGGGTGTAGAAGGGCAGGGCCGGGTCCGCCTCCGCGGGGAGCTCCACCCGCTGGTCCCCTGCCCCGAAGTTCCGCATCCGGTCCGTGGCCGCCGCCAGCAGGGCCGTACCCACACCCCGGCGACGGGAGCCGGACGCCACCGCGAGGGCGTAGACCTCGCCCTCGCCCGGCACCGGGACACCGCCCGCGGCGACACCCACGACCGCGCCCTCCGTGTCGGTCGCGACGAGCCAGCCGAGCCAGCCGGGCGCGCCGCCGGGAATTTCAATTTCCGCGCGTATGCGGGGGAGTGCGCATTGTGCGGAGATCAGTCGCCGCATCGGGATTTCGTCCAGGATTCCCGCGTAGCTGCTCCGAATGACGTCGGCGAGCAGCCTGGATATCGTCGTCGCATCGCCGGCCGCGGCCGTCCGAACGCCAGCCAGCTGCATCGGTTTTGTACCCTTCGACGTGCCGAGCCCGAGCCCCAACATACCCACAATAGCGGGGAATTCAGTTGTTCGTGACCGATGCGAAATCTACGAATTCGCTTAGTAAATAGCGCGGTTCGGCAGGTCGGACGTACTGATCGGACGTACTGAAGCGAGTCGATTAACCGGGGAAGGAACAGCAGGCGACGATCAAGGGCGTCATCGCGAGACCCGCGGCCGCGATGGTCATCAGACCGCGCAGGACGGGATGCCCGGCGCTGTGCGGGGTGAGGATGCGCCGCATCCGCAGCGCCGCCGACGGCCCGCCCGCCGCGAACGCGGACCGCGGCGCCCGTCCCGACGCGAGCGCGTACAGCGCCGTGGCCAGCGCGTCCCGCGTGCACCGGCGCAACGCCCGGTCGTCCGCCGCCATTTCGAGCAGCAGCCGTACGGAGCCCTCCCCGTGCCGGGCGAGCGGCAGGCGCGAGAACACGGCCGCGAACGCCTCCGCCGCGGCGACGAGCAGATGGTGCCGCCCCGCGATGTGGGCCCGCTCGTGCGCGAGCGCCGCCGCGAGCTGGGCGGGGGTGAGGGCGTCCACCGCGCCCGAGGAGACGACGACCCGGCGCGAGCGGCCCGGCAGGCAGTACACGGCGGGGCGCTCGTCGTCGAGGACGGTGGCCCGCAGCGCGGGGTCGTACCGTCCGACGAGCCGCAGCACCCCCGCGTGCCGCACCCGCATCCGGCGGGCCCTGACCAGCCGGCGGACGAACGCGGCGGCGGGCATCGAGAGCACGGCGAGGGAGAGCGTGAAGGCGAACCGCTCGCGCCCGTCGAGGCCCAGGAGCTGCTCGACCGTGGGCGGTTGGAACGCGAACATCATGTCCGCGAGACGGTGGCTGCCGGCGCTCGACAGGACCAGCTGGGCCGCCAGCAGGGCGGTCGCGGCGGCGAAGGCGGCGCCGCACGCGGCCCACACGCCGAGGGCGAGCCGGGGCGCCTGCTGGGCCCAGCGCGCCCGGACGAGCAGCCAGGGGACGAGGAAGCCGGTGAGGACGACGAGGCCGAGCGGGACGAGGACGTGATGGTTCACGTTCACGCGCCGCTCCCGCCGCCGAGGTGCGGGTCGTGGTCGCCGCGGGCGGCGCGGAGGGCCGCGTCGAGGGCGTCCATGTCCTCGTCCGAGATGACCTCGACGAACCGGAGGAGGGCGGCCGGGCGGTCCTGGCTGTCTCCGAGCGCGTCCCGCATCAGACCGGCGGTGTACTCCTCGCGGCTGCGGACGGGCTCGTACAGCCAGGCCCGGCCGGCCTTCTCGCGGCGGAGCCAGCCCTTGCGGTGCAGGATGTCCGCGACGGTCATGACGGTCGTGTAGGCGACCCGTCGGCCGCGGTTGATGTCGTCGACGATCTCGCGGACCGTGGCGGGCCGCTGCCAGGCCCACAGTCGGTCCATGATCTCGGCCTCCAGCTCTCCCAGCCGGCGCACGTGCATCCCCTCCCCCTACGGGCGGCTCATCGTACGGGCCGGTCCCCTCGCTCAGGTATACCCCCCAGGGGTACGCTGGCAGGATGTCGACCCTCCTGAAGATCCCTACGCGGAACCGCCCCTGCGTGAAGGTCTGCGGCTCCGGTCTGCCCGGAACGGTGGAGCTGGTGCTCCTCCGGCAGCTGCTCGGCCTCTGCCTCCGGCTGAGTCTCACGCTGTCCGCCGACTGTCCCTCACGCAAGGGCGGTTGATACCGCCTAGTCCGTCATGTCACCCGGTCACGTCCGGATCAGCCGGGCGATCGCCTTCGACGCCTCGCCCACCTTCACCTTCGCCTGGTCCCCGCCCTGTGCGATGGCCTCCGTGACGCAGCAGCTCAGGTGCTCGTCGAGCAGGGCCACCGCGCAGGACTGGAGGGCCGCGTTGATCGCGGAGACCTGGGTGAGGACGTCGATGCAGTAGACGTCCTCGTCGACCATCCGCTGCACCCCCCTGACCTGGCCCTCGATCCGGCGCAGGCGTCTGATGATGTCTTCCTTGTGCTGTCCGTAACCGGCCATGGCAGTCTCCCCGTCACCTCGCTAGTCGGCGTCACATCACTTGTCGGCGGCCTGGAAGCCCCGCAGGCGGAGGCTGTTGCCGACCACGAAGACCGAGGAGAAGGCCATGGCCGCGCCCGCGATCATCGGGTTGAGCAGTCCGGCCGCGGCGAGCGGCAGGGCCGCCACGTTGTAGGCGAAGGCCCAGAAGAGGTTCGAGCGGATCGTGCCGAGCGTCTTGCGGGAGAGCCGGATCGCGTCGGCCGCGGCCCGCAGGTCTCCCCGTACGAGGGTCAGGTCGCCGGCCTCGATGGCGGCGTCCGTCCCGGTGCCCATGGCCAGACCGAGGTCGGCCTGGGCGAGGGCGGCCGCGTCGTTGACGCCGTCGCCGACCATGGCGACCGAACGGCCCTCCGCCTGGAGCCTCTTGACGACGTCGACCTTGTCCTGCGGCATGACCTCGGCGATGACCTCGTCGATGCCGACCTCGGCGGCGACGGCCTCGGCGACCGCCTTGTTGTCACCGGTGAGCAGGATCGGGGTGAGGCCGAGGGCGCGCAGCCGCCGGATGGCCTCGGGGCTGGTCTCCTTGACGGCGTCGGCGACTTCCAGGACCGCGCGGGCCTCGCCGTCCCAGGCCACCGCGATCGCGGTCCTGCCGGCCTTCTCGGCCGTGTCCTTGGCGGCCTTGAGATCCGCCGGGAGGGCCATGGCCCACTCTTCGAGGAGCTTCTCGCGGCCGACGAGGACGGCGTGGCCGTCGACGACGCCCTGGACGCCGAGTCCGGGGATGTTGGCGAAGTCCTCGGGGGTGGGCAGGGTGCCGACCTTGGCGGCGGCGCCGGTGGCGACGGCCTGGGCGATCGGGTGCTCGGAGGCGTGCTCCAGGGCGCCCGCGAGGCGCAGGACGTCCATCTCGCCGACACCACCGCCGCCCCCGGCGGTGTGGACCTTGAGGAGGGTCATCCGGCCGGTGGTGACGGTGCCGGTCTTGTCGAGGACGATCGTGTCGACCTTGCGGGTGGTCTCCAGGACCTCGGGTCCCTTGATGAGGATGCCGAGCTGCGCGCCGCGGCCGGTGCCGACCATGAGGGCGGTCGGGGTGGCCAGGCCGAGGGCGCAGGGGCAGGCGATGATCAGGACGGCGACGGCGGCGGTGAAGGCCGCGGTCAGTCCCTGTCCCGTGCCCAGCCAGAAGCCGAGGGTGCCGAGCGCGAGCGCGATGACGATGGGGACGAAGACGGCCGAGATCCGGTCGGCGAGGCGCTGGGCGGCGGCCTTGCCGTTCTGCG
The DNA here is from genome assembly GCF_014451325.2 of Streptomyces sp. CB02980. Lineage (GTDB taxonomy): Bacteria > Actinomycetota > Actinomycetes > Streptomycetales > Streptomycetaceae > Streptomyces. Next base: position 136,903 of record NZ_JACSCH020000021.1, read on the forward strand.
CGTCCTCGACGAGCTTGGCCATCCGGGCGAGCTGGGTGTCGGCGCCGACGCGGGTGGCCTCGACGACGAGACGGCCGCCGGCGTTCAGGGTGGCGCCGGTGACGGAGTCGCCGACGGAGACCTCGACCGGGACGGACTCGCCGGTGAGCATGGAGGCGTCGACGGCGGATGAGCCCTCGACGACGGTGCCGTCGGTGGCGATCTTCTCGCCGGGGCGGACCAGGAAGCGGTCGCCGACCTGGAGTTCGGCGGTGGGTACGGTGACCTCGCGGCCGCCGCGCAGGACGGTGACCTCCTTGGCGCCCAGCTGCATCAGCGCCTTGAGCGCGGCGCCCGCCTTGCGCTTCGACCGGGCCTCGAAGTAGCGGCCGGCGAGGATGAAGGCGGTGACGCCGGCGGCGGCCTCCAGGTAGATGTTCCCGGCGCCGTCGGTGCGGGCGATCGTGAACTCGAACGGGTGGGTCATCCCCGGCGTGCCGGCGGTCCCGAAGAACAGCGCCCACAGGGACCACAGGAAGGCGGCGATCGTGCCGACCGAGATCAGCGTGTCCATGGTGGCGGCGCCGTGCCTGGCGTTCGTCCAGGCGGCGCGGTGGAACGGCCAGGCGGCGTAGACGACGACCGGCGCGGCGAGCGTGAGGCTCAGCCACTGCCAGTACTCGATCTGGAGCGCCGGGACCATCGCCATGGCGATGACGGGCACGGCGAGGGCGACGGCGGTGATCAGCCGCTGCTTGAGGGGCCGCAGCTCCTCGTCGGCCCTCTCCTCGTCGGAGGGGCCGTCGGGGGCGCCGGGGGTCTCGGACCGCGGGGGCGCGGGCTCGGCCGCGGTGTAGCCGGTGGCCTCGACGGTGGCGATGAGGTCGGCGACGTCGATGTCGGCGTCGAAGGTGACCTTCGCCTTCTCGGTGGCGTAGTTGACGGTGGCCTCGACCCCGTCCATCCGGTTGAGCTTCTTCTCGATGCGGGCCGCACACGAGGCGCAGGTCATGCCGCCGATGGCGAGCTCGACCTGGGCGGTGCCCGGTGTCGTCGTTGTCATGACTGTTCCTGCTCCTCTTTTTCGGGGCTCGGTTCTCCCCCTCGCTTCGCCGGGGGGACCCCCACCGGGGCGCTGGAGCCGGGCTCACGGACCCGACCGTGCTCGCCTCCCTCGTTCCTCGGGAGGCTCCGCGCGCTCGGGTCCGTTCCCCCGGCGCGCCCCTTCGGCTCGCTCGCCGGCCCCGGGGGTGGAGGCGCTGGTAGGCGGTGCGGCGGATTTCGAGCCCGGCGGCCGAGGGGGCTGTCGGTCAGGCGCGGCCGGTGAGCTCGTAGCCCGCGTCGTCGACCGCCGCGGTGATCGCCGCGTCGTCGGGCTCGCCGCCGGTGGTCACGGTGACGAGGCCGCCGTCGACGTCGACGTCGACGGAGATGACGCCGTCGAGCGCGCTGACGGACTTGGTGATCGCGGTCTTGCAGTGGCCGCAGGTCATGCCGGAGACGGCGTAGACGGTGACGGTGCTGTCGGCGACCGCGACGGCGGTGGCCTCCGTGGTGGTCGAGCAGCTGTTGTCGGGGGTGCAGCAGGAGCCCATGGCTTCTCCTCGGTCGGTTCCGGTGCGGGATACCCTCGGGGGGTATCGGCTTCGATTCCATGTATACCCCCCTCCCGTATCTGACGCAAGCAGTTCCCCGACTTGACTTGATACCCCCCAGGGGTATGGTGAAGTGCATTGAACGGCTACCGACGCCGCCACCGCCCACGTACGGGAGAGCAGCCATGAACACCGGAGTGAAGATCACTGCCTATGCCGCCGCACTCGCCGCGACCTTCGGGGCCGCATACGGGTTGGGCACGGGCGTCGGCCCCGTCGAGGAGCCGAAGAAGGCCGGGCACGGGGAGCACGCGGCCGCGCCCGCGCCGTCGAAGAGTGCGGCGGCGGACGGCCACGCCGGGCACGAGGAGGGCGCCCCCGCGAGCGACCCCGGCACCGCCGCCGCGAACACCCCCGGCGGCCTCCAGGTCTCCGAGGGCGGCTACACCCTGGCCATGGAGACCCCCGTCACCGCCGCGGGCAGGAGCACCCTGAAGTTCTCCGTCAAGGACTCGGCCGGCAGGAAGGTCACCGCGTTCACCACCGAGCACGGCAAGGAGCTGCACTTCATCGTCGCCTCGCGCGACCTCAACACCTTCCGCCATCTGCACCCCGTGAAGGCGGCCGACGGCACCTGGTCGGTGACCGCGGACCTGCCCCGCGCCGGCGGCTACAAGGCCTTCGCCGACTTCAAGCCCGCCGCGCCCGGCGCCCGGGGCATCACGCTCGGCGCCGACCTCTCCGTACCGGGGGCGTACGCGCCGAAGCCGCTGCCCGCCGTCGCCCCGACCGCCACCGTCGACGGCTACCAGGTTCGCCTCGGCGGCACCCTGAACCCCGGCAAGGCCGGCGAGCTCCGGCTCACCGTCACCAAGGCCGGAAAGCCGGTCACCGACCTGGAGCCGTACCTCGGGGCGTACGGACACCTCGTCGCCCTGCGCGACGGCGACCTCGCCTACCTCCACGTGCACCCGAACGAGGGCGGCCCCGGCCCGGACGTCTCCTTCACGGCGACGGCGCCCAGCGCGGGCACGTACCGCCTGTTCCTCGACTTCCAGCACGGGGGCAAGGTGCGGACGGCGGCCTTCACGGTGACGGCGGGCGGGGCCGGGGCCGGGTCCACGGCGGGTGGCAAGGCACCCGTCCCCGCAGCCGGTGAGGCCACGCACGATGCGGGAGGCCACGCGCACGGCTAGGCTGGTCATTGGACTAGACCTGTAGAGATGCATTCGTGGAGGAATGGGCTCGATGAGCAACCGTGCAGTCCTTGAGGTGATCGCCCTCGACGAGGGAGACGCGGTCGCTGCCCAGACCGGTGGAGCCGACAGGCTCGAACTCGTCACCGACATGGCGGCGGACGGACTCACCCCGTCCCGGACCGGCTTCGCCGCCATCCGCGCCGCCGTCGACATCCCGCTGCGCGTGATGCTCCGCCTCGCCGACGGCTTCGCGGCCGGCGGTCCCGAGGGCGTCGACGCCCTGGTCGCCCGGGCCCTCGAACTGCGCGAGGCGGGCGCAGACGAGTTCGTCCTCGGCTTCCTCACCCCCGACGGCGAGCCCGACCTCGTGGCCGTCGAGCGCCTCATCGCCGTCCTCGACGGCTGCCGCTGGACCTTCCACCGGGCGATCGACCGCACCGCCGACCGCGACGGACTGCGCAAGCGCCTCGCCGACCTGCCCGGCCTCGACACCTACCTGACGGCAGGCGCCGCCACCGGCGTCGACGACGGCCTGGCCACCCTCAAGGCCGAGGCCGCCCGCGCGGGCGAGCCCGGCTACGAGGCCCGGATCCTCGTCGGCGGCGGCCTCCGCCTCGACCACCTCCCCGAACTGCGCGCGGCGGGCCTCGACGCCTTCCACATCGGCGGCGCGGCCCGCCCCCAGGGCTGGGCGGCCCCGGTCTCGGCGGACGCGGTACGGACGTGGCGCGAGGCGCTGGACGCGTAGGGGTTCCGGCGGCGCGACCGGAGCGACCCCCCCCCGCCGGGGAGGCCGGAGCACTCACGGCCGTCAGGGAGGCCGGAGCGACACCGCCGGGGAGGCCGGAGTCCTGCCCGCCCGGGAAAACGCCTGGCCCCGGGCATGGTCCGGTCGTTAGCCTCCCCGGCATGGCAGCCACCACCCCCACGCACCCCGACGAGCCGCCCGCCGTCGACACCGAGCTCGTCGCACGGCTCGTCGCCGGGCGGTTCCCCGAGTGGGCCGGCCTCCCGGTCAGGGCCGTACGGTCGGCCGGCACGGACAACGTCATGTTCCGGCTCGGCGACGACCTCGTCGTACGGCTGCCCCGGGTCCCGTACGCCGCGCGCCACGTCGAGAAGGAACAGCGCTGGCTGCCCCTGCTCGCCCCGCACCTGCCGCTGGACGTCCCGGTCCCGGTGGGGCGGGCCGGGGCGAGCGCGGAGTTCCCGTGGCCCTGGTCGGTCTACCGCTGGCTCGACGGCGACGACACGTACGACGTCCCGCTCACCGACCTCGCCCACGCGGCCGTCGCGCTGGGCCGCTTCGGCGCCGCCCTGCGCGACGTCGACGCGAGCGGCGGGCCCGCGTCCTTCCGGGGCGGTCACGTCACCAGCTGGGAGGAAGGCCATCTGCCGGGCGTGATCCGCGACTTCGGCGCCGAGGGCCTGATCGACGCGGACCTTGCCACCGCCTCCTGGGAGGCCGTCCTGCGGCTCCCGCAGTGGGACGGCGCGCCCGTCTGGGTCCACGGCGACCTGCTGCCGGGCAATCTGCTCGGCCGCGAGGGCCGCCTGAGCGCCGTCATCGACTTCGGCGGCGTCGGTACGGGCGACCCGGCCTGCGACACGATGCCCGCCTGGACCCTGTTCTCCGCCGACACCCGCCCGCTCTTCCGCGACGCGGCCCGCGTCGACGACGCGACCTGGGCGCGGGGACGCGGCTGGGCCCTGGCCTGGGGCCTGGTCACCGAGCACTACTACCGGGAGAAGAACCCGGTGCTCGCGGCGGTCGCCCGCCGCACCCGCACCGAGGCGCTCGCGGAGTACGCGGAGTCGACCACCCCCTAGCGGACGACGTCGAAGACGTTCTTCTGGATGCCGTTGGAGTACGCCTCGTACTCGACGAGCTTCAGCTTCTGCGTGTCCTTGTCCGTCTCGCTGAACAGCCGCTTCCCCGCGCCGAGCAGCAGCGGGAAGACGAGCAGGTGGTACCGGTCGATCAGGCCGGCGTCCGAGAGCGCACGGCCCAGCGAAGCGCTGCCGTGCATGATGATCGGGCGGCCCTCGGTCTCCTTCAGCGCGGCGACCTCGTCGAGCGAGCGCAGGATCGTGGTCTCGCCCCAGTTGTCGACCAGGTCGTCCTCGGTGAGGGTCGTGGACACGACGTACTTCGGCATCGCCTTGTAGCCGGCGAAGTCCTCCATGTCGGGCCACACGGCGCTGAAGGCCTCGTAGCTGGCCCGGCCGAGCAGCATCGCGCCGGCCTCCCCCTGCTCCCGGCCCTTGAGCGCGTACGCCTCCGGAACGAACTCCACGTCCTTGAAGGTCCAGCCCGAGTTCCGGTAGCCGGGCTCGCCGCCGGGGGCCTCCACGACACCGTCGAGCGAGACGAAGACGGAGCTGATCAGGGTGCGCATCTGGGGTCTCCCGTGGGGTTCATGACGGCCGCTCAGCCCTGGCGCTCAGCAGCGAATACAACCTATAGACCGGCGCTCCCGAAGAAACTCATCGGCCGCCGCCCGGTTCGTCCGCGTCGCCCTCCGGAGCGGCGACGGGCGGCGACGGGCGGCGACGGGCGGCGCGCCGAGTCGGCTCACACCTGCGCCAACTGCTCCGGAATCGGGGCGGAGTGAAGGACGGTCAGCCCGGACACGGCACGGGTCAGCGCCACGTACAGCCGGCGCAGACCGGTCCGCTCGTCCGGCTCGCCGTCGACGACGGCCGCGGGCTCGTCCAGGACCACGTAGTCGTACTCCAGGCCCTTCGCGAGCGAGGCCGGGACCAGCGTCAGCCGGGACTCGGCCGTGGTCTCCTCACCGGGGGAGAGGTACGCGAGCCCGGCGGCCGTCAGCGCCTCCGCGAGCGGGGCGATCCGCGCGTCGGCGGCGATCAGCCCGATGGAGCCGTCGTGGCCCAGCGCCTCGACGCAGGCCGCGACGACGTCCTGGTCGAGCGCGTCCGTGTGCCGCACGTCCAGCGAACCCGGATTCTCACGCACCGACTCCACGGCCGCGAGCCCCGGCGACATGTGCGGAAGGAGCCGCGAGGCGTACGCGATGACCTCACGCGGCACACGGAAACCGGCGGTCAGCTCCTCCACCACGGCCTCCGGCTTCCCCAGGTGTCCGAGGGCCTCCGCCCAGCTCGCGGTCGCCCATGGCGTCGTGCCCTGCGCGAGGTCGCCGAGGATGGTCGCCGAGCCGGTCGTGCAGCGCCGTCCCACCGCCCGGTACTGCATCGGGGACAGGTCCTGCGCCTCGTCGAGGACGACGTGGCCGAGCGAGTGCGTCCGCTCCACCAGGTCCCGCGCCTCGTCGATGAGGACCGCGTCCGCCGCCGACCACTTCGCCGTCTTCACGCTCCGGGCGGGCTTCGCCCAGAGCAGCAGCTTCTGCTCGTCCTCGGTGAACAGCCCCTGGGCGTGCTCCGCCAGGAACTCCGCGTCGCCGAGCAGCCGGAGCACCAGCTTCGCGGGCTCCACCAGCGGCCAGCACTCCTTCACGACGGCCTTCACGGCCGTGTTGCGCGCGACGGCGTTCTGCACCCGGTCGTCGGGCGCCTCACCGGCCTCCTCCATCCGCACCAGGACCGAGTGCGCGATGCGCTGCGGCAGCGCCTCGCGGGCGGCCCCGTACCGGATGTCGCGGTCCAGCAACTCCCGGACGATCTCCTCCAGTTCGTACGCGGGCACCCGCCAGCGGCGCGACCCGCGCACCACCATGAGGGACTCCTTGGGCAGCGCCACGTGCGCACGCACCGCGCGCCGCAGCAGCTCCGCCATCCGGGCGTCGCCCTTGACGACGGCGGTGGCGGCCTCGTCCGTGCCCCGCACCTCGACCTGCCCGCCGACGAGATCGTCGACGGTGGCCTGCTTGACCTCCAACTCGCCCAGTGCGGGGAGGACTTGCTCGATGTAGTGCAGGAAGGACCGGTTGGGCCCGATGACCAGCGTCCCGGTCCGGGCCAGCCGCTCCCGGTGCGCGTACAGCAGATAGGCGACACGGTGCAGACCGACGGCGGTCTTACCGGTCCCGGGCCCTCCCTGCACGCACACGGTCCCGGAGAGATCGGACCGGACGATCCCGTCCTGCTCGGGCTGGATGGTCGCGACGATGTCCCGCATGGGGCCGACGCGGGGCCGCTCGATCTCGGCCTGGAGCAGCCGGCTGGTCTGTTCGAGCTCCTCGGGGTCGGAGAGGTGCTCGTCCTCGTACGCGGTGAGCTCGCCGCCCGTGTAGCCGAAGCGCCGGCGCAGCCCGACGTCCTGCGGGTCCTTCTTCGATGCCTGGTAGTACGGCTGTGAGACCGGCGCACGCCAGTCGATCACCATCGGGTCGCCGTCGGCGTCGTGCACGTGGCGCCGCCCGATGTAGAAGCGCTGCCCCTCCTGCGTGGTGTGCAGGTAGTCGAGCCGCCCGAAGAACAGCGGGGTGTGGGACAGATCCGCGAGTGCCTTGATCCGGTCCTCGATCTGCCGCCCGAGCACCAGCGAGTTCACCCAGTTCGCGGTGACGTCCTTGATGTCGAGCGCCTCCACGTCCTCGCGCATCGCGCGCAGGGCGGCGCGGGAGGAGGTCAGATGGGCACGCTCACGCGCGAGGGGATCGTCGGACACGGGCACGGCGGAGCCTCCGGGGAGAAGTACGCGGACACGTCGAGGTGGCCGCCGGTTACCGACCGGGCGGCGGCTCTCCACGGAGGGAGGCGGGGAAGCTGGCGAGTGTAACTCCTGAGCGGGGCCGGGGGCGAACGGTTTCCCCCCTCTCCACCCCGTAGGGGACGGGGTCCGTCTCACGTCGGACACCGCCCCCGGCCCGGTTCACCCCCCAGGCCGATGTGTCATGAATGTCCGAATTCCATCATGGAGACATGACCGCGACGACCTTCACCCTCGTGACCAGCGTGACCCGCCCGCGGGTCCGCCCCCTCGACACGGCCCTGCGCGCGATACGCGCCTTCGGCGGCGCCGCGGCCGGCGTCGTCCTCCTGGGCGACTACGGGCCGCCGGAGGCCGGCATCAGGAACCCGCGCCCTGAGTACGCCCCCGGCCCCGACTGAGTACGAGAACGTCTGCCGCGGCGGGACGGCCCCTGATGTGATCGACCCATGACGACGCCGCCGACCGACCTCACCGACCGCCCCCACGCCACCGACCCCAACGCCCCGAGCCCCGGCGCCCTGCGCGTCGTCGCCGGCTGTGGATTCCTCCTGCTGGCGGCATGCTTCGTCGCCACCGTCGTGGTGGTGCTCGGCGACGCCGTCGAGGGGGACGGCGCCGCCAAGGGGTTCGTCACGGCGGCGTTCTGGACCCTGTTCCTGGGAGCCCTCACGGGAGTGGCGGCCCTGATCGCGCCCCGCAAGGGCCTGGTGATCGCCGAGTACGCCCTGGCGGTGACGGCCCCCGTGCTGGCGCTCATGGACTAGGGGGCGTCCGGCGGATCATGACCGGGGCCGCGCAGGCCCCAGCCGACCGCTCCACGGGACCGCTCCACGGGATCGCTCTACGGCGCGAGCAGCTCGTCCGCGTCGACGATCCGGTACGCGTACCCCTGCTCGGCGAGGAACCGCTGCCGGTGGGCGGCGAAGTCCTGGTCGATGGTGTCGCGGGCGACCACCGAGTAGAAGTGCGCCTGGTGGCCGTCGGCCTTCGGCCGGAGTACCCGGCCGAGGCGCTGTGCCTCCTCCTGGCGGGAGCCGAACGTGCCGGACACCTGGATGGCGACGGTCGCCTCGGGCAGGTCGATGGAGAAGTTCGCGACCTTCGACACGACGAGCACGCTGATCTCGCCGGTCCGGAAGGCGTCGAAGAGCTTCTCGCGCTGGGCGTTCGGGGTCTCGCCCTTGATGACGGGCGCGTCCAGGTGCTCGCCGAGCTCGTCGAGCTGGTCGATGTACTGCCCGATGACGAGGATCTGCTGCCCCTCGAACTTCTTCACGAGGGCCTCGGTCACCTTCCGCTTCGTCGCGGTCGTGGCGCAGAAGCGGTACTTCTCCTCGGCCTCGGCGGTGGCGTAGGCGAGCCGCTCGGAGTCGGTCAGGTTCACGCGGACCTCGACGCAGTCGGCCGGCGCGATGTAGCCCTGCGCCTCGATCTCCTTCCAGGGCGCGTCGAACCGCTTGGGCCCGATGAGCGAGAAGACGTCGGACTCGCGGCCGTCCTCGCGGACGAGGGTGGCGGTGAGCCCGAGACGGCGGCGGGCCTGCAGATCGGCGGTGAACTTGAAGACGGGCGCGGGAAGCAGGTGCACCTCGTCGTAGACGATCAGACCCCAGTCCCGGGAGTCGAACAGCTCCAGGTGGGGGTAGATCCCCTTCCGCTTGGTGGTGAGCACCTGGTACGTGGCGATGGTGACCGGCCGGATCTCCTTCTTCGTACCGCTGTACTCGCCGATCTCGTCCTCGGTGAGCGAGGTCCGCTTGACCAGCTCGTGCTTCCACTGGCGGGCGGAGACGGTGTTGGTGACGAGAATGAGCGTGGTCGCCTTGGCCTGAGCCATCGCACCGGCCCCGACCAGCGTCTTTCCGGCACCGCAGGGCAGGACGACGACGCCGGACCCACCGTGCCAGAAGCCCTCGACGGCCTGCTTCTGATACGGCCGCAGGGCCCATCCGTCCTCGGCGAGGTCGATCCGGTGGGCCTCGCCGTCGACGTACCCGGCGAGGTCCTCGGCGGGCCATCCCAGCTTCAGCAGCGTCTGCTTGATCTGCCCGCGCTCGGAGGGGTGCACGACGACGGTGTCGGGGTCGATCCGCTCGCCGACGAGCGGCTGCACCTTCCGCGACCGCAGGATCTCCTCGAGCACGGGCCGGTCGGTGCTGGTCAGCACGAGCCCGTGCGTCGGATGCTTGGACAGCGTGAGACGCCCGTAGCGGGCCATGGTCTCGGCGATGTCGACGAGCAGCGCGTGCGGGACGGGATAGCGCGAGTACTCGACGAGCGCGTCGACGACCTGCTCGGCGTCGTGGCCTGCGGCCCGCGCGTTCCACAGCCCGAGCGGCGTCAGCCGGTACGTGTGAATGTGCTCGGGCGCCCGCTCCAGCTCGGCGAACGGCGCGATGGCCCGCCGACAGGCATCGGCGAGCTCGTGGTCGACCTCCAGAAGCAGCGTCTTGTCACTCTGGACGATGAGCGGTCCGTTCACGTACGTACATCCCTTCGCACGGGCCAAACATCCAGTGTGCCTGACGCCCGGCGGTCGCCGGTGGGGCCTGCCACACTGAAGGCGACCGGTTCCACGAGAGGGAGGTGGCGAGGTGAGCGTCGCGCACGATCCGCACTACGGGCCCTGGACCACTGAACTGGAGCCCGTCCCGACGCTGGTCGTCTGCGAGCTGCAGGACGGCCGCTACGTGGAGCGGACCGTCGCCGAGGCGGGGCGGACGACACTCGTCGAGAAGCCGTTCCCGCTGGAGGTCGACCCCGCGGCTCTCGTCAGCCCGAGGACCTGAGACCCGTCCTCCGGATCGGTCCGGCCTCGCGGGACCGATCCTGAGGGCACGCCCTACACCTGGTCGTCCGCCAGTTCCGCCACGCCCGTGATCCGGTGCAGCGGGTAGGTGCGGACCTCGTCCGCCGTGTGGTCGTAGGCCGTCACGAAGCCGCCCTCCACCCGCACCGGGGCGATCACCCGCTGGCTCGCGCCGCCCTCCGCGTTCACGTAACCGATCCAGACCGCCGAGCCCGTCATCGCCGCCGCCTGGACCGTCGCCAGGGTCTCCGCCGCCGATGTGCGCGGCAGGGCGCCCGCCGCCGTCGGGGCCGCCGGTTCCTTGCGGACCGCCGTCGCCGCCCGGTCGCCCGCGCGGATCGCCCTGACCGCCGCGCCGAGCAGCGTCGTGTCGGGGGCCGGCGGGCCGTCCGGCACCGGCACCGGGGCCGTACGCGCGCCCGTGCGGTACGCGTCCGCCCGCGTGATCAGGACGTCGCCCGTCGTCGACTCGGCCGCCGGCGCGTACCCCATCGACCGCAGCCCGTCGAGCAGCGACGTCGGGTCCGTCTGCGCCGCGAGGACCGTCGGCGCGAGGCGGCGCAGGCCGAGGGACGACGAGCGGCGGTCCGCCAGGATCTCGCCCAGCACCGTGTCGTCGTCGCAGCGCACGTACGCCGACGCCGCCCCGACCCGCAGATGGCCGTGGCGTCTCGCCACGTCGTCGATCAGATACGCGAGCGGCTGCGGGACCGGCGTCCGGGAGTGCGACTTGAGGAACTCGTGCAGGTCAGTGGCGGTCTGCCCGGAGTCGAGCGCGCGCCGTACGGACCCGGGCGTGAACCGGTAGACCGTCGCTCCACCCTTCGATTCCACGTCCGCGAGCACCGCGAGCGCATCGGCCAGCGGCCGGCTCAGCGGCCCCGGCGCCACCGCCGTCAGGTCCGCCTGGAGGAGTACGTGGTCGACGGCCTCCGGCAGGAGCGGGGCCAGGAGCGTCGCCGCCCGCCCCGCCGCCACCGACAGTTCCACGCCCCCGCCCAGCGCCCCGGCGGACGCCGCCTCCGCCAGCGGAAGGTTCAGCAGCGCACGGGCCGGCCCCGACAGGGCACCCCGCCCCGTAAGGCCGAGGAGCTCCGCCTCCGCCAGCGCCCAGCGGGCCAGCCGCGACCGCAGGTCGCCGCTCTCCTCCGCTGCGGACGCCCCGCGGAGCGGCCGCTCCCACCGCAGCCGCGCGAACAGCGACTCCGGCTCCGCCGACGAACCCGGCGGCAGCGTCGCGAGCAGCCCGAGCACCCGGTGCCGGACCTCCGGCGCGGGCGACCGGTCCAGATCCGGGCCGAGCACCGACAGCGTCCGGCCCTTCGTGTCCTGACCGCCGGCCAGACCCGGCGTACGGGTCGCCGTCAGCCACGGCGTGACGAGCAGCGCCCAGCGTTCCGCCGGCGGCAGATCGAGCCAGTCGTCGTACGCGGGCGTCGGCGCGTACCGCTCGTCCGCCTCACCGTCCGACGCGAGCAGCCCCGCCCCGTAACAGAGCTCCAGCCAGAACGCCGCCGTCTCCTCCGAGACGTCGAGCGCCACCGCAGTCCGCTTGAGATCCCGCACGGACAGACCGCCCGCCCGCAGCACCGGCGGCCCGCCCCGGTCCCAGGACTTCAGCAGCTCCTCGACCGTCGCGAGCGCCAGCTGCGCCTGCCCGGCCGCCGCACTGTCCACCACCTGTGGGCGGTACTCCCGCAACACCCCCGGCACCGGCGCCAGCGGCTCCGGCGCCCGGTGCGCCCGCCCGCCCCGCAGATGCAGCGCCACCTCACGCGGCAGCACCATCGTCCGCGCCGACACGGGAAGCAGCAGGCCGTGGTCGCGCAGCCACTGCACCGGAGCCGCCGGCTTCGCCGTCACCTCGCCGTACGGCGGACCCCACACCAGCCGGTCGAGCACGGACAACGCGTCCGGCGACGCCGTGTCGAGCAGCGAGCCCATCCGGTCCCGGTCCGTGAACAGCCCCGTCAGCGCCGCCACCGCCGACACCGGATCGTGCGTCGTCGGCAGCCCCGCCGCCGCGATGATCTCCTGCACCCGGCCCGGCGACATCCCCGACGTCGCCTCCGCGACCGTCGGCCCGAGACCCGTCGGCGACGGATGCTGCGCCGACGGCGCGAGCAGCTCCCGCGCCGTCCGCACCAGCCGCAGCCGGTCGTCCTCGCCCCACACGAGCGCCTGCTCGCGCAGCAGCGCCACCGCGCCCGGCAGCGCCGCCTCGATCTCCGCATCACCCTCGTCGCCGGTGAGCAGAGCCAGGAGTACGGGGTACGGCGCCGGGTCCTGAGCCACCGCGAGCGCTTCGGCCGTCTGGAGGGCGAACCGGTCGAGCCGCTCCAGGGCCCGCACCACCGAACCCCGCGTCCCGGCGCGCGTCGCCAGCTGCGTCAGATCGTTCGGCACGGGACTCAACAGATCGGGCCGGGCCCGCAACAGCGTGGCGAGCCCCTCGTCGCCCCGCGCGCGCAGCGCCTCAGCGAGTGTGCGGGGCGCCGCGGCGACGCCAGTTACCTCGGGCACGTGCGCCTCCCGGTCGAGCTCACCGATCCCCATCCGCACCACGTTAGCCGCTGCGCAGGCGCTAACGTCGGGCCGTACCGGGCGAACCGGCTGTGGAGGGGCATCGTGGGGATCGAGAGCGACCAGTTGGTCTACGACTATCTGAGCCGGGTCGGCGATCTGGCCCAGCAGCGCCAGCTGCCGGCGAGCGACCGGATGCGGCTGGTGTCCACCCTCCGCAACGAGATCGACCGCCGTCGCGCCACGCACGGCGAGGAGAGCCCGGCGGCGGTACGGGGCATCCTCGGCGCGCTGGGAACCCCGGACGAGGTGGTGGAACGGGCGGAGGGCCCGGGCGCGGCGCCGCCGTCGACGACGGCACCGACAGCGGCGAAGAAGCCGGTGAGGAAGCCGGTGAGCAAGCCCGTGCCGAAGCCTCGCGCGGCGGAGCGGACGGAGAAGCGCGAGGGCAAGCGCGAGGGCAAGCGCCTCGGGTGGGTGCCGGGCAGCCGCCGGTCCCGCGAGGGAGCGGCCCCGCCGGCGGGGCCGAAGCCGACTCCGGCCCCGGACGCCACGGTCACCGCCACCACCGGCACCACCGACACCCTGGGCCTCGCCAGAGCCGGTGCCGACACGGACTGGTGGCAGGCCGACGCCGCCGACGGCCTCCCCGGCTTCGTGGGCGGGGTCGAGCGACCGGACCTCTTCAAGGAACCCGTCGCCGAGGACGACGAGGACGACGACGAGGGCGAGGACCGGGAGGGCGCCGACGACGAACCGGACCCGTCTCCCGGGAAGCGCCGCCGCCTCGCCCGTATCCTCCTCCGCCGCAAGCGGTCGGCCCCCGAGGCCGAGCCGGACGCCGACGTGGACGCGGAGCCCGAGGCGGCCCCGGCCTCCCGTCTCCGCCTCGCCAGCCCCTTCGTCCTGCTCGCCGCGCTCCTCCTGCTCGGCGGCGCGCTCTTCGGCTCACTCGTCGCCCTGGCCGCCGGATGGCTCATCGCGTACGCCTCCCGCCGGCTGACCCCCGGCGAGGTCAAGGGCGCCGTCCTGGTGATCCCGGGCCTCGCCGCCGCGTCCGGCACGGCCTGGCTGTGGGGCCGCGTGGAGGGCCGCTGGGGCGAGCCGGTGGCCGCGGGCGGCGAGGCGATGGGCGCGGCGGTCTCGGAGACCTGGCCCTGGGTCCTCCGGGGCGCGGCGGTCGCGTCGGCCCTGTTCCTGCTGTGGCGCGCCCGGAGGCACTGAGGAAGAAGGCACGGAGGGGCGGAGGCACTGAGGAACGGGAGGCACGGAGGGGCGGAGGCACTGAGGGGATGGGCTCGGCCCACCCCTCAAGAGCCCCCGCCGGCCCCCCGCCCGGCCCGGTGACTCACCCCGCAGAAACCTCCGCGTCCACGTCCGCATCCGCATGCCACGGCGCCCCCGGCACCACCAGCGGCGACCCCGTCACCGGGTCCGGGACCACCACCGACGCAAGCCCGAAGACGTCCCGTACGAGCTCCTCCGTCACGATCTCCCCCGGCGGCCCCTCCGCCACCACCCGGCCCGCCTTCATGGCGATCAGATGGTCGGCGTACCGGGCCGCCTGGTTCAGGTCGTGGAGGACGAGGACGACCGTGCGGCCGCGCAGCCGGTTGAGGCGGCGGACCAGGTCGAGGACCTCCACCTGATGGGAGATGTCCAGGTAGGTGGTGGGCTCGTCGAGGAGCAGCAGGTCCGTCTCCTGGGCGAGGGCCATCGCGATCCACACCCGCTGCCGCTGCCCGCCCGACAGCTCGTCCACGGACCGGTCGGCGAGCGCGGCCACGTCCGTGCGGTCCATCGCCTCGACGACCGCCCGCTCGTCCTCCTCCGACCACTGCTTCCACCAGGCCTGGTGCGGCTGGCGGCCGCGCGAGACCAGGTCGGCGACGGTGATCGCCTCCGGCGCGACCGGCGTCTGCGGGAGCAGCCCGATCGAGCGGGCGATCCGCTTCGTCGGGAGCTTCGCCAGCTCCTCCCCGTCGAGGAGGACCGCGCCGCCCGCCGGCCTGAGGAGCCGGCCGAGCGCCCGGAGGGTGGTCGACTTGCCGCAGGCGTTGGGACCGACGATCACGGTCACCTTGCCGTCGGGGATCGCCAGGTCCAGCTCGTGGACGACGGTGCGGTCCTCGTAGGCGAGCGTCAGCTCGCGCGCGGTCAGCCTGCTCACGCCTTGCCTCCTGCGGATGCTGCGGTACGGCTCCGGACGATGAGCCAGATCAGATACGGGGCGCCGACGGCCGCCGTGAGGACGCCCACCGGAAGTTCGACGGGCGACAGGATCCGCCGGCCGAGCAGGTCGGCGAGGACGACGACCGCGGCGCCGGTCAGGGCCGAGGCGAGCAGCGGGATCTGCGCGGTACGGGTCATGCGGCGGGCGATCTGCGGCGCGAGCAGCGCCACGAAGTCGACCGGGCCCGCGACGCCCGTCGCCACGGACGCGAGCACGACCCCCACCGCGACGAGCCCGAGCCGGACCCGCCCGAGGCGTACGCCGAGCGCCGTCGCCGTGTCGTCGTCGAGGGAGACGGTCCGCTGCGCGCGGGCCGCCCACAGCACGGCGGGCAGCATGAGCAGCAGCGTCCAGCGGATCGGCGCGGACTCGTCCCAGCCGCGCCCGTTGAGCGAGCCCGTCATCCAGATCTGGGCCTGCTGGGCGACGAGGAAGTCGCCCTTGGTCATGAAGAGGGTGGTGAGCGACCGCAGCGCGATCGCGAACCCGATGCCGATGAGGACGAACCGCGTCGCGTGCAGCCCGCCGCGCCACGCGAACACGTACACGAGCGCCGCGGCGACGACACCGCCGGCGATCGAGAGGTACGGCAGCACGGTGTACGAGCTGAGCCCGAAGGTCATCGCGGCGACGGTGACCGCCCCCGCGCCCTGGCTGATGCCGATGATGTCGGGGCTGGCCAGCGGGTTGCGGGCCACGGTCTGGATCAGCGCGCCCGCGACCCCGAACGCCGCGCCGACGGCGAGGGCGACGACGAGCCGCGGCTCCCGCAGCTCCGCCACGACGAACGTCGAAGGCGACGACTCCCCGAGGAGGATGCGTACGACCTCGGAGGGGGCGACGAACCGCTCACCGACGCAGAGGTACGCGACGGAGGCCGCGGCCAGGAGCAGCAGCAGGCCCACGGTGACGAAGGCGGACCGCCGGTGCACCAGGAACGAGGCGCCGCCGGCGCGCACGAGCCCGTACCCGGCGGGCCGCAGCGTGCCCTTCGCGGGCCGGACGGGGGAGAGGGCGCTCATGCCGCCACCGCCTTCCGCCGGACGAGCGTCACCAGGAACGGCACCCCGATCAGCGCCGTCATCACCCCGGCCGGCACCTCGCCCGGCGGGAACACGATCCGCCCGGCGACGTCCGCCACAAGGAGCATCACCGGTCCGATGACCGCGGCCATCGGCAGCACCCACCGGTGGTCGGAGCCGACGACGGCCCGCGCGATGTGCGGGACGGCGAGGCCGACGAACGCGACCGGCCCGGCGGCGGCGACCGCCGCGCCGGTGAGGACGGTCGCGCCGATCCCGCCGACGATCCGCACGGTCGCGACCCGCTGCCCGAGCCCCTTGGCGACGTCCTCGCCGAGCGCGAGCGCGTCGAGCCCGCGCGCCACGGAGACGACGAGGAGCGCGCCGAGCAGCAGGAAGGGCCAGATCTGGCCGACCATCTGGGCGTCGCGCCCGTCGAGGGAGCCGATCTGCCAGAACCGGAACTCGTCGAGCGCGGAGGCCTTGGTGGTGAGGATGCCGGTGGTGACGGAGAGCAGCAGCGCGTTGATCGCGGCCCCGCCGAGCGCCAGCTTCACCGGCGTCGCCCCGCCGCGCCCGCTGGACGCGATGGCGTGGACGGCGACCGCGGCGAGCGCGGCGCCGACGAAGGCGAACCACACGTATCCGGTGAGCGAGTGCACCCCGAAGAAGGCGATCGCGAGGACGACGCCGACCGAGGAGCCCTGGCTGATGCCGAGGATGCCGGGGTCGGCGATCGGGTTGCGGGTGATGCCCTGCAGGGCGGTACCGGCGAGCGCGAGCGCCGCGCCGACCATCAGGCCGATGAGGGTCCTCGGCACCCGGAGCTGCCGTACGACCTCGGCGTCGGGACTCGTACCGCCGTGCAGGAGGGCGTCGAACACCGTGGAAGGGGCGATGGCCCGGGCACCGACGGCGAGGCTCAGGAGCACGGCGAGGAGCAGGGCGACGAGAGCCGCCGAGGTCGCGAGGACCCGTCTGGAACGGAAAGCGGCTGGCATCAGGACCCATCGGGTGGTGCGGGGATCGGGCGGTGCGGGTTTGGTAAGGCTTGGCTCAGTGTAAGCAGCAGCCATATTCGAACACCCGGGCCGTAGGTCCCCCGGAAGGGTCCCCGAGAATGGCGGTATGACGACCTCCACGGACAAGGCTTCCGCCCCGCTCACCGTCGGCTTCGACCTCGACCTGACGCTGATCGACACCCGCCCCGGCATCAAGGCCGCCTGGGAGGCGTTCTCGGCCGAGTCCGGCGTCCCCGTCGACGCGGACCTCGTCGTCAACCGCCTCGGCCCGCCCCTGGAGCACGAGATGGCCCACTGGGTCCCCGCGGACCAGGTCACCGAGATGGTGGCCCGCTACCGCGCGCTCTACCCGGCGTACGCGATCGAGCCCTCGGCACCGATGCCGGGCGCGAGGGACGCGCTCCAGGCCGTACGCGAAGCGGGCGGCCGCACCATCGTCGTC
Organism: Streptomyces sp. CB02980; assembly: GCF_014451325.2. GTDB lineage: Bacteria > Actinomycetota > Actinomycetes > Streptomycetales > Streptomycetaceae > Streptomyces. The sequence continues at coordinate 154,369 of NZ_JACSCH020000021.1, forward strand.
ACCGCGAAGAACGGCCCGCACGCCGAGCTGCACCTCGCGCACCTCGGCATCGAGCCCGACGCGCTCGTCGGCGGCCTGTGGGCCGAGGGCAAGGCCGAGGCGCTGCGCGCCCACGGCGCCCAGGTGTACGTCGGCGACCACATCGGCGACGTCCGCGGCGCCGCCACGGCCGGCGCCCTCTCGGTGGCCGTCGCCACCGGCCCCTGCGCCCCCGAGGAACTGGCGGAGGCCGGCGCCGACGTCGTCCTCACCGACCTGACGGACTTCCGCGCCTGGTGGCAGGGGTACCTGGCCTGAACGGGGGCGCTATCCGGCCTGAACCGGCGTGGCCGCACCCTCCCGCGCCTGCCGCCGCTGAGCCGCGATCGAGCGCAGCACCCCGGCTGCGGCGACGGCGAATCCGACGCCCATGAGCATGGAGACGGTGTACGCGACCGTGGGGAACGGGTCCGTACCCAGGAACAGCGGAGCCACGGTGACCAGCGTCGCCACCGCGCCGATGGCGAAGAGGATGACACCGGCCTTGACGAGCCCGTCACCCGGAGCGCTGTCGTTCGCCTGTGCGGCAGAAGTGTTCAACGGTGGCTCTTTTCCGCGTAATGCTGCGTATGCGTATGAGGGTGTGATGCGGGCGTCGCTGCGTTGGTGGTTGGCGAGAAGACTGTAGCGATTAGGTGTTCAAAGTAGGAACACGTGACCTTTTCCGGCATGGTTCGTTGACCTCTACGGCTGACGCATTTTTGGGTCGGGGGAGGCAGGATGGGGTCGGTTTCGGGTCTGCGCGTGCCTGCTGCGCCGTTCGTCGTGCCTGGTCCCACCGGTGTCACCGTGCGGGACCGGTTGAAGGATCTCGCAGACCGGGATGCAGAGGTCCTGCGTCTGGTGGGCGCGCATCTGGGTGCGCTGGCCTCGCGGGACCTGAAGGCGCGTTGCGCGAATGGCCTGGGGCATTCCGCCCGGTCGTGGGCGGGACGCAAGCGAGTGCTGACGCCGGAGTCGTCGTCGCGGTGGGCGGGTGCGGTGACGAAGGCATCTCATGATCAGTGGGCGCTCGGGCGGCGTTGTCAGGCGGCGCATGTCCAGGAGCTTGAGGCGGGGATGCGAATGCTCCGGCACCGGCTGTCGCTGCCTGTGAGGGCCAAGGGCAGCAAGCGGGCGCCGGGTGGCTACCGGTCGCGGCGGGAGTGGCATGCGAAGTCCCGGCGACTGGCTCTGTTGGAAGCCCGGCATGCCGCTGCTGTGGCGGACTGGCGGGCAGGACGTGTGCGGGTGGTCCGAGGCGGAAGGCGCCTGCTGAATACCCGCCATCACCTCGCTGATGCCCAGCTCACCGAGGCCGAGTGGCGGGAGCGGTGGGAGGCGGAGCGCTGCTTCCTTTCGGCGGACGGGGAGTCGGGGAAGCGGTACGGCAACGAGACCATCCGCGTCACCCCCGACGGCGAGGTCAGTATCAAGCTTCCCGCGCCGCTGGCTGGGCTGGCGAACGCCCCGCACGGCCGGTACGCCCTCTCCTCACGGGTGCGGTTCGCGCACCGGGGCAGCGAGTGGGCCGATCGTGTGGAGACGAACCGGGCGATCGCGTACCGCATCCATCACGACCCGACGCGGGGCCGCTGGTACCTGACTGCCTCATGGCAGATTTCACTCACCCCGACGGTTCCGTTGGAGGTGGCGCTCGCCCAGGGGGTGATCGGTGTCGACACCAACGCCGACCACCTCGCCGCCTGGCGCCTCGACGCCCACGGCAACCCCGTCGGAAACCCACGCCGTTTCTTCTACGACCTGTCAGGCGCCGCCGATCACTGTGACGCGCAGGTCCGCCACGCCCTGTCCCGGCTGCTGAACTGGGCCAAGACGTGCGGCGTGGCCGCGATCGCGGTGGAAGACCTGAACTTCCAGGCGGAGAAGACCAGGGAGAAACACGGCCGCAAGCGACGGTTCCGGCAGCTGATCTCCGGCATGCCCACCGGCAAGCTCCGCGCCCGACTCGCTTCCATGGCAGACCGGACCGGCATCAGTGTCATTGCTGTTGACCCCGCCTACACCAGCAAGTGGGGCGCCCAACACTGGCAGAAACCGCTCACCAGCACCACTCGCAGATCCACTCGCCACGATGCTGCCGCCGTGGCGATCGGAAGACGCGCCCAAGGACACCCGATCCGGCGACGGACGGCACCGCCCCCGCAGCACCAGAGTGATGCTGCGGGGCATCGGACCGCCCAGGCCCGACCGGATGCTCTCGGGCGTGAGGGACCCCGCCCCCGCGTTCCCGGACCACGCACACGATGCGTGCCGCCCGGACGCGAAGCGAAAGCGGGCGACCAGCGTGCCCAACACCGTTCGGGATACGCGGCCGAGCTCGAGATCTGGCAACAGGACTCACTCCCGCTCAGCCTTCAGGAATGGTTTCACTACGCATCCGGCTAGGGTGGCCCGATCACCCGGCTAGCGGGTCTGGCGCGATGCGCGTATTCCGCGTTCCTCCCGCCCCGATCACACAACCGGCCATGTCGGGCACTCCTGGTGACAGACATGGATGGAGTGGCTTGACGGGGGGTACAGAGCCGGGGAGGCTTCCAGGCGACACGGCAGGCACGAGCAAGCGCTAGATAGCCTGACCTGCGAAGACAGTGGTTTGGCTAACTGGTGGAATGGGGTGCGTGCTTTGCCTACCGGCAAGGTCAAATGGTTCAACAGCGAGAAGGGCTTCGGCTTTCTCTCCCGCGACGACGGCGGCGACGTCTTCGTCCACTCGTCGGTGCTCCCTGCCGGAGTCGACGCACTGAAGCCGGGGCAGCGGGTCGAGTTCGGGGTCGTCGCAGGCCAGCGCGGCGACCAGGCACTGTCCGTCACGATCCTCGACCCGACGCCTTCCGTCGCCGCGGCACAGCGCCGTAAGCCCGACGAACTGGCGTCCATCGTGCAGGACCTGACGACGCTCCTGGAGAACATCACGCCGATGCTGGAGCGCGGCCGCTACCCCGACAAGACGCAGGGCGCCAAGATCGCGGGCCTGCTGCGCGCGGTCGCGGACCAGCTGGACGTCTGAGTTCCTTTGGCCGCCCTCGCACTGCTTCGCAGGCTTCGGGCGGCTGCCGGACTCCGTCCGGCGGTCCCGGGCTACGGGAAGGCGAGCGCGTCCGGGCCGAGGGGCGGTACGAGTCCCTCGGCCGCGGCGCGGGTGAGCAGCCCGCGGACCGCCGCGTACCCGTGCTCGCCGAGGTCGGCCGTGAACTCGTTCACGTAGAGCCCGATGTGCTGGTCGGCGACCTTCGGGTCCATCTCCTGCGCGTGCTCCATGACGTACGGGCGGGAGGCCGCCGGGTCGTCCCAGGCCATCCGCACCGACGTACGGGCCGAGTCGGCGAGCCGCCGCAGGGTCTCCGCACCGAGGGAGCGGCGGGCGACGATCGCGCCGAGCGGGATCGGCAGACCGGTCGTGGACTCCCAGTGCTCGCCCATGTCGGCGAGGCAGTGCAGCCCGTAGTTCTTGTACGTGAAGCGGGCCTCGTGGATGACGAGCCCGGCGTCGACCTTGCCGTCGCGCACGGCGGGCATGATCTCGTGGAACGGCATCACGACGACGTTCCCGACCCCGCCCGGCACCTTCTCGGCCGCCCAGAGCCGGAACAGCAGATACGCGGTGGAGCGCTCGCTCGGCACCGCGACCGTCTTCCCGGCGAGATCCGCGCCGGTCGCGTCCTCCCGGGTGAGGACGAGCGGCCCGCAGCCGCGGCCGAGGGCGCCGCCGCAGGGCAGCAGCGCGTACTCGTCGAGGATCCAGGGCAGCACGGCGTACGACACCTTGAGGACGTCGTGGCCGTCGGTGCCGCTCTCGGCCCAGCCGTTGGTGACGTCGATGTCGGCGAAGGTGACGTCGAGCCGCGGGGCGTCCGGGACGCGGCCGTGGGCCCAGGCGTCGAAGACGAAGGTGTCGTTCGGGCAGGGCGAGTAGGCGATCTTCAGCTTGGTCACGACGGCTCCAGCTCCAGGAAGACGGTCTTGCTGAGCAGCTCGGACGTGCGCCGGAGCGCGTGCAGGGCCTCGCCGATGCGCCAGGCCGCGCGGTCACGGGGGCCGACGGCGTTCGACACGGCCCGGATCTCGACCACGGGCACGCCGTACGCGGCGGCGGCCTCGGCGACGCCGAAGCCCTCCATCGCCTCGGCGGCGGCTCCGGGATGGCGTCCGGCCAGTTCGGCGGCGCGGTCGGCGGTGCCGGTGACGGTGGAGACGGTGAGCACGGGCCCGACGGTGTGCGGCCGGCCGGCCGCGTCCAGGGCGGCGGCGATCCGGCCGGTCAGGGCCTCCGGCACGGGGTGGAGGGACCGCCCGAAGCCGAGCTCGTCGACGGTGAGGTACCCGTCGGGGGTCTGGGCGCCGAGGTCGGCGGCGACGACGGCCGACGAGACGACGACGGACCCGAGGGGTGCGAGGGGCTGGAACCCGCCGGCGATCCCGGCGGAGACGACGAGGCCGTAGGGGGTGTCGGTGCCGGTGAGCGCCGCGTACGCCAGCGCGGTCCCGGTCGAGGCGGCGACGGCGGCGGGTCCGACCCCGCCGACGAGGACGTCGATCAGTACGCGATCGTCCGGCGCGTTCGTGTGCCGACGCAGGACGAGCCCCCCCGGCAGCGGGAGCAGCTCGGGGGCGCCGGGGCCGAGGCCGGCGGAGACGGAGTCCGCCTCCGCCGCAACGGCCGTCACGATCAGGATCCGGTGGACCACCGGAGGATCAGGATTCCTTCTTCAGCTGGAAGTGCCAGATACCGGTCAGCTTCTTGCCGGTGTTCTCGACGATGGTCACCTGGGTGTTGTCGGTGGCCTCGCCGGTCTGGCTGGAGAAGAAGGCGCTGGCCGGAATGGTCCGGTACGTCTTCTTGTACGGCTCGGGCTCGGCCTGCTGGCCGCCGAGGAAGATGGTCCAGCCGTTGTCCGCGATCTCGGGGTCGACCCCGAAGCGGATCTTGTCGTCCATCGCCACGGTGATGGACTTCTCGGCCTTCTTGTTGAGGCACTGCTGGATCTGCGACTCCTTGATGGCGTCGCCGTCGTTGTAGCAGGCGGCCTCGGAGTGGATCGAGTCGGACCCGACCGTGACGGTCGCGATCGGAGTCGGCTTGTCGCAGGCGGAGAGAACGAGGAGCCCGGCGGAGACGGCCCCGAGGGCGACGGCGGCCCGGCGGCGCGAGCCGGAGAAGAACGCAACGGTCATGAGCCGAAGGCTATCGGGCCGCCGCGCCCGCGCCACGCGGGGGTACGGCGTGCCGCTGTCCGGTACCGGAACGAGGGCGGCGAACGAGCGCGCAGGTGAGCGGGGACGAAGCGGCGCGGGAGCGGTCGGTGCACGCGATCCCTACGCCACCCGCGTCTTCGACCGCCCCTTCGGTCCCGGCCGCCGCCGGGCCTCCGCGAGCAGCCCCCGTACGGCGAGGAGCGCGCCCGTGGCCAGGATTCCGGCCGCGACGGCCATGCCCAGGGTTCCGTTCAGAGGCAGGGCGATGCCGATCCCGCCGCCCACCACCCACGCCATCTGCAGCGCCGTCTCGGAGCGTGCGAACGCAGACGTCCGTACGACCTCCGGCACGTCCCGCTGGATCAGCGCGTCCAGGGACAGCTTCGACAGGGCCTGGGTGAGGCCCGCGACCGCGCCCAGGACGGCCACCATCAGCCCGCCGAAGAAGATCGCCGTACAGATCGCCGTGGCGCAGACCACGCTGATCATCGTGGCGATGATCACTTCCGGCCCGTGCCCCCGGTCCCGCAGGAGCGAGCCCATCGCCGTACCGCAGGCGTTGCCCACGCCCGCCGCCACGCCCACGATCCCCAGCGAGACGGCGGCGCTCTGCCCCGACAGCGGATGTTCGCGCAGCAGGAACGCGAGGAAGAAGATCAGGAAACCCGACAGCATCCGCTGCGCCGCGTTCGCCTGCAGACCATGGAGGACCGAGGGCCCCACCGTCCGCAGGCTCGGCTTCCGCTCGCCGTGCGTCAGCAGATGCGCCCGCCGCTCACCCTTGGCCGAGTCCACCTTGGGCGGCATCCGCAGCGCCCAGAACGTCCCGAGGAGGAACAGCGCGCACGCGCCGTACAGCGGATAGCGGGGCCCGAGCACCTGGAGCCCCGCGCCGATGGGCGCGGCGATACCGGTCGCGAGCAGCCCGGCCAGGGTGACCCGGGAGTTCGCCTTCACCAGCGAGAAGTTCGGTGGCAGGAGCCGGGGCACGACGGCACTGCGCACCACCCCGTACGCCTTCGAGGCCACCAGGACCCCGAGCGCCGCCGGGTACATCTCGATGCCGCCGGTGGCGACCGCCGCCGACATCATGATCGCGAGGACCGCCCGGGTCAGCATCGCGCCGGCCATCGCGGCGCGCCGCCCGTGCGGGATGCGGTCGAGGAGCGGGCCGATCACCGGGGCGAGCAGGGTGAAGGGGGCCATGGTGACGGCGAGGTACAGGGCGACGCGGCCGCGGGCCTCGTCGGTGGGGACGGAGAAGAAGACGGTGGAGGCGAGGGCGACGGTGATCATGACGTCGCCGGCGCCGTTCACCGCGTGCAGCTCGATCAGTTTCCCGAGCCCCGACTCGCCCGCGCCGTGGGCGTGGGTGGCCTTGCGGATGCCCTTCGCGGTCCCCGTGAAGGGCAGGTGCAGGGCGCGGCCGACCTTCCGGCCCGCTCGGCGGAGCGGCCCGGCATGATCTTCGGATCGTGCGGGGGACCGTGCGGCTGCCACTCCGTCATAGTGCCCCACCGGCGCGCCGGACGAACCGTGGCGCGGCGGTGGAGGGCCACTTCGGACGATGTCGCCGGCCGCATCGGAGGGGGTCGGAGCGGTGCGTGAGTCGCTCTCGGACCCTCCCGTTCACCCCCGGGACAGCGCTCCGACCGCTCCCCGGGCGTCCGCGATCCGGGCCACTTGGGGCGGGCAGGTGGGCTGAGGCCCGGGAACGGGGTAGCGTGCGTAGCGCGTCACCGGCGGAAGCTCTCGGCCGCGCGCCTCTTCGGCATCCCGCAGAATGGATGGCGATAGGTGTGCCCGAGACACGCGAGACAGGTCGGGTGCGCGGACGTCGATGCGGCCCACAGGTCCGCTCCGCCCGCCGCCCGTGGCTTCGCTCCCGCCCCTCGGCCGGCGCACCCGTGAGACGGCGTAGGAGAGAAGCGAGACCTGTGAGTGCTGCGACGACGCGAAGCGGTACCCCGCGTACCCCGCGAGCCACGCGTATCCCCGACCGCCTGTGTGCCGAGGCCGTAGAACTCGCGCGGGAGGCCGCCGAGGAGGCGGCCGCCCCCGGGATCGTCGGCGCACATGTCGAAGTGGTCGCCGAGGGTGACCGGGTCGTCACCCACTACTTCGAGTCCAAGGAGCCCGGCTACCGGGGCTGGCGCTGGGCGGTGACGGTCACGCGGGCCTCCCGCGCCAAGAACGTCACGCTTGACGAAACCGTCCTGCTGCCTGGCTCCGACGCGCTCCTCGCCCCCGAGTGGGTGCCATGGAGCGAGCGGCTGCGGCCCGGCGACATGGGCCCCGGCGACCTGCTGCCGACCGAGGCGGACGACCTGCGCCTGGAGCCCGGCTACTCGGGCGAGGACGCGCCGCCGCCGAACTCCGTGGTGTCGGAGGAGCTGGCGGACCACCTCGACGTCGAGGACGCCGAGATCGTCGCCCGTACCCCTTCGCGGGGCGCGATCGCCGCGGTCGCCGAGGAGCTCGGCATGCGCCGGGCCAGGGTCCTCTCCCGGTACGGGCTCCACCTGGCCGCGGACCGCTGGGAGGAGTCCTTCGGCGCCCGCACCCCGATGGCCCAGGCGGCTCCGGCCACCTGTGAGTCCTGTGCGTTCCTGGTGCCGCTGGCGGGCTCCCTGAAGCAGACGTTCGGCATCTGCGCCAACGAGTTCGCCCCGGCCGACGGGCGGGTCGTGTCCCTCTCGTACGGCTGCGGGGGCCACTCGGAGGCCGCGATCATGCCGAAGCCGCCGCGGCCCGCGCCGCCGGTCCTGGACTCGATGGGCGCGGACGCGTTCCCCCTCCGCCCGGCAAAGGACTCCGGCTCGACGACGGAACCGGACGCGATGTCGGAAGACCTGGGCCACTCGTAACCCCGGGGGCCACGCGGCCCGGGGCTTGGCGAGGGCGGCGCTGCCCGGGCCCGGTATGACCGCCCCCAACCGGGCGGCCCCGCCACCCGAACCCCACGACCGCCCGGGGGCCGCGCCCCCGGGGGGGCCCACCCGTACGGGATGCAGCGGACCCACCCCCGGCGGCCTGCCGCGCGGGTGGGGCGGTCCTGCGCGGCGGCGCACCTCGCCGAGCTTCGCCCACCCCGTCCCCTGCCGGACCCGCGCCCCGCTGGGCGATGCCCTCCCGCCACCCGCCGTGTGGGCTGCGCCCGCACCCTCGCCGCCCCGCCGTGCGGGCAATCGTCCCGCTGGGGCGGGACGGGTGGGCACACGGGACGGCGCCCTCTGGCGGCGCCTCCGCCCCTTGTGCCTGAACCCGCACCACTGGCTCGATGCACAAGGGGTGCGGGTCAGGGCTCGGAAGCCTGGGCCCTGGCACGGGGCGCCGCCCGGGAGCGTACGCGCGGCCCCGGCGGGACGACAGCCCGCAACGAGGAGCGACCCCGACGGCGGCGCGCGAGCCCAGCCCACCCCGATGCACCCTGGACGTAAGGACACGCCCCCGCACGCCCCCGCCCCCAACCGCGCCCCGGCAAAAGCCCCGCCCCCGAGCGCGGTACCTTCGGGCCCCGGGTCCAAAGGCTCACACCCTGGCCCCCCGGCCCGGGTCCCCGCACCATCACCGCCCCGCAGAGTGGAGTCAGACGTGAGCGTCAGCGTCCGGACGACGACCGACGGAACCGATCCCTTCGGCACCGCCCGGCTGCGGCGGGGTGTGCTCGACGCCTGGGGCGCGTCCCCCGCCCGGTTCCGGGAGGACGCCAACGCCGAGGAGGACCTCGCCCTCGGCGGCTACCGCGACCGCCTCGTCGTGGAACTCGCCCAGAACGCCGCCGACGCCGCCCACCGCGCCGGCGTCCCCGGCCGCCTCAGGCTCACCCTGCACCCCGCGGACCACGAGGGCCCCGCCCTCCTCGCCGCCGCCAACACCGGCGCCCCGCTGGACGCCACCGGCGTCGAGTCCCTGTCGACCCTCCGCGCCTCCGCCAAGCGCGAGCAGCAGACCCACGGCGCGGTCGGCAGGTTCGGCGTCGGTTTCGCCGCCGTCCTCGCCGTCACCGACGAGCCCGCCGTCCTCGGCCGCCACGGCGGCGTCCGCTGGTCCCTCGCCGAGGCCCGCGAACTCGCCGCCGATTCCGCCCGGTACAGCCCCGGCCTCGGCGACGAACTGCGCCGCCGCGACGGCCACGTACCCCTCCTCCGGCTCCCGCTGCCCGCCGAGGGCACCGCCCCCGACGGCTACGACACCGTCGTCGTCCTCCCGCTCCGCGACACCGCCGCCCGTGACCTCGCCGAGCGGCTCCTCGCCTCCGTCGACGACGCCCTCCTCCTCACCCTTCCGGGGCTCGCGGAGATCGTCGTGGAGACCCCGGAAGGGGTACGGACCCTCCGCCGCTCCGAGGACGACGGATACGTACAGATCGTCGACTCCGCCACCGGCACCCACCGCTGGCGGACCGTCTCCCACGGCGGGCCCCTCGACGCCGAACTCCTCAAGGACCGACCGGTCGAGGAGCGCCTGCGCCCCCACTGGTCCGTCACCTGGGCCGTACCCGTGGACCCGGAGGGAGCCCCGCGCTACCCCCGTACGACCCCGGTCGTGCACGCCCCCACACCCACCGACGAACCCCTCGGCATCCCCGCGCTCCTCATCGCCTCCCTGCCCCTGGACACCGCGCGGCGGCACCCCGCGCCCGGCCGGCTCACCGACTTCCTGGTGCAGCGCGCGGCCGACGCGTACGCCGAACTCCTCGCCGAGTGGCAGCCGGTGACGACCGCCACGCTCGACCTCGTCCCCGGCCCGCTCGGCAAGGGCCCCCTCGACGGGGCCCTGCGCGAGGCGATCCTGGACCGGCTGCCGAGGGTCGCGTTCCTGGCGCCCGCCGCCCCCACCGAGGAACTCCCCGCACTCCGCCCGATCGAGGCCGAGGTCGCGGAGGGCGCGGGCGCCGACACGGTCGAGGTCCTCGCCGAAGTGTTCCCGACCCTGCTCCCCGCCGGCCTGGAGCGCCGCCCGGAACTCCGGACCCTCGGCGTCGGCCGCGTACCCCTGACCGAGGCGATCGACCGCCTCGCCGGCGTGGACCGCCCCCCGACGTGGTGGTGGCGCCTGTACGACTCCCTCGCCGGCGTCGACCCGGACCGCCTGTCCGGCCTCCCGGTGCCGCTCGCGGAGGCCGCCGAAGGGGCCCGTATCCGTACGGCGATCGGCCCCCGCCAGGTCCTCCTGCCCCAGGACAGGACCCCCGCCGAGCTGACCCGGCTCGGCCTGAAGGTCGCCCACCCCGAGGCCGCCCACCCGCTCCTGGAGAAGCTGGGCGCCCTGCCCGCCACGCCCCGCGCGGTCCTGACGACCCCACAGGTACGGGCGGCGGTCGCGGCCTCCCTCGACGCGGGCGAGATCTGGGACGAGGACGCGGACACCCTGGACGCGGACGAACTCGTCGAGACCGTCCTCGCCCTGGTCCGGGACGCGGAACTCGACCCGGGCGACGAGCCCTGGCTGGGCGCACTGGCGCTGCCCGACGAGGACGGCGAACTCTCCCCGGCGGGCGAGCTGGTGATGCCGGGCTCGGCGTTCGCCGCCGTCATGCGCGAGGACGAACTGGCCTACGTCGACGGCGAACTGGCCGCCCGCTGGGGCGAACAGCCCCTCGCCGCCTGTGGAGTGCTGGCCGCCTTCGCCCTGGTCCGCGCCACCGACCTCCTCCTCGACCCGGACGAGGTCGAGCCGCGCGAGGGCGACTACCCGGAGCCGGACGACGCGGGGCTCCTGGACGCGGTCGACGTGTGGTGCGAGGACGTCCTGGACCGGCTGCCGGAGACGCCGGTGCCGCCGGTGGCGACGGAGATCGTGGCCGTACGGGACCTGGACCTGGTCGACGACGACGCCTGGCCGCAGGCGCTGGCCCTCCTGGCGCAGCCCCCTCTCCGCGACGCCCTCACCCAGCCCGTACGGATCCTGCTGCCGGACGGCACGACGGAGACGGTCCGCTCGTACACGGCGTGGTGGCTCCGCGACCACCCGGTCCTGGACGGCCGCCGCCCGGCGGGCCTGCGGGCGGCGGGCACGGACCCGCTCCTGATCGGTCTGTACGACTCCGCCGACGCGACCGGCTTCGAGGACGAGCAGGTCCTGAGGGCGCTGGGAGTCCGCACGTCGGTGGCGGCGCTGCTCGACGAGCCGGGCGGGGCGGCGGAACTCCTGACACGCCTCGCGGACCCCTCGCGAGAGGTCACGGACGCCCAACTCCACGCGCTGTACACGGCCCTCGCGGACCTCGACCCGGAGCAGGTGACGCTGCCGGACGAGCTGCGCGCGGTGGTGGACGGCGAGGTGGTCGTGGTGGACGCGGCGGAGGCGATGGTGGCGGACGCGCCGGACCTGCTGCCGCTGACGGGCGGGGTGCCGCTGCTGCCGGTGTCGCCGGCGCGGGCGGCGGACCTGGCGGAGCTGTTCCAGGTGAGGCGGCTGAGCGAGGCGGTGGAGGCGGAGGTGGTGACGGTGGGCGAGGAGCACGAGGTGCCGGACTCGGTCCGGACCCTCCTGGGCCCGACGACCCCCACGACGTACATCGAGCACGAGGAACTCCGCGCGGCGGACACGGAACTCGACTGGCGCCGCACGGCGGACGGCGTGGTGCACGCCTCGACCCTGGAGGGCGTGGCGGCGGGCCTGGCCTGGTCGGCGGGCCAGTGGCCGCGCCGCTTCGAGGTGGCGGCCCTGCTGGAGGACCCGTCGAGGACGGCGGAACTGGCGAGGGACCGCTGGTTCGACTGAGACCGGCGGAGGGCGGGGTCGGCGTCGCGGGCGGGGTCAGCGGAGGGCGGGGTCGGCGAGGTCGAGGGTGAGCAGATTGCGCCAGTCGTTGGTGAAGACGGCCAGGGTGCCGTCGTGGCGCACGCCGAGGAACGGATTGGAGCTCTCCATGAGGGCGACCCACCGCAAGGAGCGGTCGCCGTCGAGACGGGCGAGGTGACCGACGTTGCCCATCCCGCCGCCTCCGCCGAGAACCCACCCCGACCCGTCGGGCAAGGGACTCTCGAACCAGACGTCCACCTCGCAAATGCCGTACTCCGCGACGACCTCGGCCACGTCGAAGGGCTCACCGACCCGGAAGGGAATCGGCTGCCCGGCGTCGGGGTGATACGCGCCGGGCCCGTCGACGCACAACTCCCAGCCGGCGCCGTCCGCCCGGTAGAGCCCGTCGCAGTACGGCACCTCGCCACGATTCCAGAGCTGCTCGACGATTCGCATGGGCCCAGGGTGCCGGACGGAGCCTGGGGTGATCCGACTTTGCGGGGCTCGGGTGCGGCCGCCCTCTTTCCGAGTGTGGCGTCCTCCACCGCCGGGTCAAGGGCGCTCCTGCGTCGCGTCGGCTTCGCCGATGGGCTGCGCCCACCCTTGACCCGGCGGCGGAGGCCG